>NZ_RDBN01000037.1:2129819-2139478 GCF_008042075.1 Streptomyces sp. UW30
ACCCCCAACCCCCTGAGCCCTCAGGGCACCCCCCAACGAAAGACGAGGTACACCCGCATGCGCACCCGCACCCTCCTCACCCTCGCCGGCACGGTCGCCGCTCTCACCCTGCCCATGACCGTCCCCGCGTCCGCGGCCGACGGCGCCGTCCTCACCACCGGCTCCGTCGGCGGTACGGCCGTCGCGGCCGGCGAGGTCCTCACCGCACCGCTGGCGAGCGGCACCGCCGCCACGTTCTACTCCAGCGCGACCGGCACCAGCGGTATCTCCTGCAAGTCGTCGCAGTTCACGGCCACCGTGACGGACAACCCCGGCGCGCCCGGGACCGCGACGGAGTCGGTCTCCGCGCACACCTTCGACGCCGCGAGCTGCACCACCAACGTGGTCGGCGTGCTCGGTGTCACCAGCATCACGGTCAACAACCTGCCCTACAGCGCCGCCGTGGCCTCCGCCGGCACCGTCACCGTGACCCCGGCCGCGGGCTCCACCGTCCAGACGACGGTCGTGCTGCGGACCCTGCTCGGCAGCATCAACTGCGTCTATCAGGCACCCAGCCTGTCCGGCACGGCGAGCAATGACGACAACACCATCAACTTCACCGGCCAGCAGTTCGCCAAGGTCTCCGGCTCGTCCCTCTGCTTCGCCAACGGCTACTTCACCGCCAAGTACGCCCCGGTGACCAGCACCGGCGAGGCGGTCTACGTCAACTGACCTCCACCGCCCCGGAGTTCACCTCCGGCGCAACCGCAGCGCCAGGGCGGCGCCCCCGGTGAGCACCAGCACCGCGGCGGCGCCGCCCGCCAGCAGCGGGGTCGAGGGTCCCGTGCCGGCGGCACCGGTGGACGCCACCGGCGTGCTGTCGTCCTGGGCGCCCGGGGTCCCGGCACCGGCAGGTGCGGCGGCCGTGGGAGAGGGTGGCGTGTTCCGTTCGCTCGCGCGCGGCTCGGTGCTCGGCGAAGGTGCGGCGTCCGTGGGGCCGTTGTCGCGCCCCGGGTTCGCGGTGGCCGACGCCGTACTCCCGCCGCCCGCCGTCCCCGCGCTCCCGCCTCCCGGGAACACGACGTCCGAGCACGAGTAGTACGTGTCCGGCGTGCTGCTGTTCTGCCAGATCGTGAACAGCACATGCCGCCCGGATCGGTCGGACGGGAGCTTCGCCGTGAGCCGGTACGCGCCGTCCGTCAGCGCCGGGTCCTTCACCTCCGCGAACGGCCGGTCCGTGAGGTCGGACCAGGTGAGCGGCTTCGTCGGGTCGTAACCGGGCTTGGTGAGGTAGAGCCGGAAGGTGCCGGTGTGCGGGATCGTGGAGACGTACCGCATGGTCAGGGTGGAGCCCGGCGTGAGCCGGGTCGACGGCCAGTCGGCGCGGGCGAGGTCGAGGCCCCGGTAGGCGGGCAGCCCGCCGCTGCACAGCTTTCCGTCGGGGACGACCTGACGGTCCCGCCCGTTCACGTTCGCGATCCGCAGATTGTCCCAGGCCGCGAAGGACGTGCCGTTCGACGTGACCGCGGCCTTGCACGCCGCCGACCGGGACGCGCTGCCGCCGTCCGGCGAGCAGGCGTACACCCGGCTGACCGGATCCGTCGGCGCGCCGTGCGCACCGGCCGGGCCCGCCGCCCACACCGTGAGCAGCAACGGCGTGACGGCGGCGGCCGCCAGGGCGAAGCGGTGCGATCTCATCCAGGGCATCCGGGACATCCGAAACGTCTCCTCGGCCGGCGCGTGCAGGGTCCTTGTCGAGTACGGGAAAGCGGCGCGGCGCGTTCAGTGCGCGACGAACCGGGCAGAGCCGGTCAATACCGGTCAACCCTCCGACGTAGAGGGTGGGTTTCCAGCCGGATCGAGGGTTTCCCCTGTATCCCGATGACCTTTTCTTTGCCTATCGTTCGACCACAGCCGACCCACAGGTAACCCCGAACGGGTCGCAGCTCGTGCCAGGCCGGCCGCTACGCCCCCGCACTTTCGAAATACCCCCCGCCGCTTCGAGGACGAAGCGAAAACGTCCGCCGCTCCGCGCTGCCCGGAGTACGGCCGGCCCGAAAGGCACTCCCTTGCGTACCTCTGCCTCCACCAGACGGAAGCTGATATCCGTCGCCGCGGTCTCCGCCGCGCTCTTCACGGCCGCCGCCCCCTCCGCGGCCGTGGCCCAGGAACCCGCTCCCCAGGAAGCCGCCGTCCCCGCGGCGCAGACCGAGGCCGCTCCCGGCACCGCGGCCGAGCGGCTCATCGTCGGCTACAAGTCCGGCGCCGCCGAGGCCAAGTCGAACAAGGCCGCCGAGACCGACGCCGCCGCCAAGGGCAAGGAGGCCGGCGAGGACCTCGACTTCCAGCGCCGCCTCGGCTCCGGAGCCGCCCTCGTCGACCTGGGCGAGAACCTGACCAGGACGGATGTCGCCGACGTCGTCGCCGAGTACCGGGCCGACCCGCAGGTCGCCTACGTCGTGCCGGACCGGCTGAACAAGCCGCTGGCCACCCCCAACGACACCGAGTACACCAAGCAGTGGGATCTCTTCGAGACCACCGCGGGCATGAACGTGCCGGGTGCCTGGGACGTCGCCACCGGCAGCGGGGTGACCGTCGCCGTCATCGACACCGGCTATGTCTCCCACTCCGACGTCGGCGCCAACATCGTCGCGGGCTACGACTTCATCTCCGACGCCACGGTCGGCAACGACGGCAACGGCCGCGACAGCAACCCGGCCGACCCGGGCGACTGGACGGCCGCGGGCGAGTGCCAGGCCGGCGACCCCGCCTCCACCTCCTCCTGGCACGGCACCCATGTCGCGGGCACCATCGCCGCCGTCACCAACAACAGCAAGGGCGTCGCGGGCATCGCGTACGGCGCGAAGGTCTCCCCGCTGCGGGTGCTCGGCAAGTGCGGCGGCTACGACTCCGACATCATCGACGCCATCACCTGGGCGTCCGGCGGCACCGTCTCCGGTGTCCCGGCGAACGCCAATGTCGCCAAGGTCATCAACATGAGCCTGGGCGGCGGCGGAGCCTGCTCCACCGCGACCCAGAGCGCCATCAACGCCGCCGTGAACCGCGGCACCACGGTCGTCGTCGCGGCGGGCAACAGCAACGCCAACGCCTCGGGCTACTCGCCGGCCAGCTGCAACAACGTCATCAGCGTGGCGGCCACCGACCGCCAGGGGAACCGCTCCTACTACTCCAACTACGGCACGGTCGTCGACATCGCCGCGCCCGGCGGCGAGACCAACTCCGTCACGGCCAACGGCATCCTGTCCACGCTGAACTCCGGCGCGCAGGGCCCGTCCTCCGAGAACTACGACTACTACCAGGGCACCAGCATGGCCTCCCCGCACGTCGCGGGCCTGGTCGCGCTGATGAAGTCGGCCAACGCGGCCCTGACCCCGGCGCAGATCGAGTCCGCGATCAAGACCAACTCGCGTGCTCTTCCCGGTACTTGCTCGGGCGGCTGCGGTGCCGGCCTCGCGGACGCGGCCAAGACGGTGCAGGCGGTGAGCGGCTCGGGCGGCTCCACGGGGGGCACCACCTTCACCAGCACCTCCGCGGTCTCCATCCCGGACAACGGCTCCGCGGTCGAGTCCTCCATCGCGGTCAGCGGCCGCAGCGGGAACGCGCCGTCGGCCCTCCAGGTCGGCGTGGACATCACCCACACCTACCGCGGTGACCTGGTCGTCGACCTGGTGGCCCCGGACGGTTCGACGTACCGCCTGAAGTCCGCCAGCTCCTCGGACTCCGCGGACAACGTCATCGCCACCTACACGGTCAACGCCTCCAGTGAGACCGCCAACGGCACCTGGAAGCTGCGCGTCCAGGACACCGCGGCCCAGGACACGGGCCGGATCAACAGCTGGAAGCTGACCTTCTGAGCGGACGCGGACGACAGCCGCGGACGACAGGCGCGTTCGACCACCGCGTCATGACGGCCGCGGCTGACAACTGAACGCGCGCCCCGAGCGGGCGCGCACCACAGGCGGGCGGGCCGGCCGATGCGGATGGGGCATCGGCCGGCCCGTCGTATGTCAGGGTGGTAGGTCCGTGGGGGACGGAAACCGTCACTCCGGTCGGGTCCGCGCGCGCTCAGCGACGGGACAGGTCGCACTCCGCCTGCTCGGCGTCGTCCTCCTCGATGCCGGCCAGCACCCGCACTCCGCGGTCGGAACTCCGGTCGATGCAGGTCAGCAGCCCCGGTACCGCGATGCTCGGCAGGATGTGCCCCCACAGCACCGAGATCCGCTCCGCCAGATCCGCCCGGTCGGTCAGCGCCCGGGACATCAACTGAATGCCCGCGAAGGCGCCGACCAGCAGCTCCACCGTCTGCCGCGGCTCCACCGTCGGCAACAACTCGCCCTGCTCACGCGCCCGTTCGAGCACCACGACCAGATGGTCCGCCCACTGCCGGAACGGCCCGGAGTGGTCGACGCCGGACGGCGCACACTGGTCCACCGCGAGCCGGACACTGCCCTTGAGCAGGGAGTTGTTGAGCAGACGCTGCCCGAACACGAAGGTGACGTCGACGAGTTCCTGCAGCTTGCACTGCTGCGGCGGCACCGTTCCGAGCGGGACCTGCTGGTCCAGTACGGCCTGGGCGAGGGATTCCTTCGAGGGGAAGTGGAAGTACAGCGCGCCCTTGGTCACTTCGGCCCGCTCCAGGACCATCGCGATGGTGGTCGCGGTGTATCCGTGCTCGTCGAAGACGGCGCCCGCGGCCTCCAGGATCACCTTCCGCGTTCTGATGGCGCGCTCCTGCCTCGCCATATCAGCCCCTCCGTGATGTCCGGCTGCGCCCGAGTCGGTCGGTGCGCCCGGCGTGCGCCGGAGCGGTTCGGGCAGGGCCGGGCGACCCCAGGCCGCATTGAAAACAAACCGGTCGGCTCGTACTCTAACGCTCGCGGCACGGGCACCTCGCCGTCTGCCATGGCACATACGGGGGGACCAAGGAGGGCACATGTCTTATCCGCGCCGGTTCGCCACGGCCCCGCTCGCCGAAACTCCTGAGGCGCCGGACGGCCTGACCGCCACCGTACCCCGCCAGTTGGTGCACCGCGCCTCGGTGGCGGAAACGTTTCTCACCGGTATGAACAGGGTGGCGCCCGACCGGTTCACGGTCTTCGCCGAGTGGCCGCGCGCTCACCAGTTACACGTGTCGCCCGACCGGTCGGCCTACGAACCCCTGCTCGTGGCCGAAACCGTCCGCCAGGCCGGCACGCTCCTCGCGCACACCGCCTACGACGTCCCACTGGGCCATCAGTTCGTGCTCAGGGAACTGCGGATCAGCACGCGGCCCGAGCGGCTGGCCGTCGGCATCACACCTGCCGAACCGGTTCTGCACCTCACCGTCACCGACGTCGACCACCGCGGCGCCCGCACGGCCGGATTCCGTTACGAGGCCGACGTACGGCTCGACGGCGAGCGTGTCGCGACCGCGCACGTGGCCGCCACCTGGACCAGCGCGGCCGTCTACCGCCGGCTGCGCGGCGGTCGCAGTGCCGCCACCGTGTCCCCGCTGCCGCCTCCGCTCGGCCTGCCGCCCGCCGTCGTGGACCGGGCCCTGCCCACGGACGTCGTCCTCGCTCCCTGCGGCCAACCCGACCGCTGGCGACTGCGAGTCGATACCGGGCATGCTGTTTTCTTCGACCATCCGCTGGACCATGTCCCCGGCATGCTGCTGCTGGAGGCCTCCCGCCAGGCCGTGCGGGCCCGAAGGGGGAGCGACCGCCGGACACCGGTCTCGTTCCGAGCCCTCTTCCATCGCTACACCGAACTTGACCTGCCCGCATGGATAGAGACGTCCGACGCGGCGGGGGCGCACGCTGCCGATGTGCAAGTCGTGGGACGGCAGGGGGAGACGACGGTCTTCGAGTGCGAGGTGGGCATCGTGGGCGGGTGAGTTATCTTGTACAGGGAGTAGAAAACAAACGGCACGACCCGTTCTTTTCCCTTTCCCAGGAGAGCCAGCCGATGGCGAGGCAGTTACGCGCCGAACAGACCCGCACCACGATCCTCACAGCAGCCGCCGAGCTGTTCGACCGAGGCGGCTATGAGGCGACCAGCCTCAGCGACATCGTCGAGCACGCCCAAGTCACCAAGGGGGCGCTGTACTTCCACTTCGCGGCCAAGGAGGACCTGGCCCAGGCGATCATGGAGCTTCAGTCCAGGGCGTCCCGTCAGGTGGCGACCGAGATGGACGCCCGGGGCCACACCTCGCTGGAGGCGCTGATGCGCACGACGTTCGGCATCACACGCCTCGCCGTCGAGGGCCCGATCACCCGGGCCGGTCTGCGCCTGGCCACCGGGGGAGTGGTGATACGGCCGCCCCTGCGGCACCCCTTCACCGAGCTGCTGGACATCACCACCCGAAGACTCCACGGCGCCGCCAAGGAGTCCGACATCCACCCGGACGTCGACGCCGAGGCCGCGGCCCACGCCCTGGTCTGCTTCTTCGTCGGCACCCGCGTCGTCGGCCGCTCCCTCGAACCCGTCGCACGCCAGCCGCGCAGGGTGGCCGAGATGTGGCACATCATGATCCGCGGCCTGGTCCCGGTGCCCCGCCGGGCCCGCTATCTCGCCCTGGCGACACAGCTGGAGCGGGAGATCAAAGCCGTATGACGCGGGCGGTACGGTGAGGCGCATGCCCGAGAGGTCCATGCCCGAGAGGTCCGCCGTCCCGCCCGCGCCCGTGCTCCTCGGGAACGAACCCGGCTCGTTCCCGCACAGCGTGCTCGCCGAGCGGCATCCCGCGATCATCCGACAGGTACGGGAGTCCTTCCCGTACGACCCCGAGCGGCAGCGCGCGCTGGACATGCTCCTCGCGAGCTGCACCAAGGGCGTGATCGAACCGCTCCCCACCGACGCGCACGACCGCGACCGCTGGAGCGCGTGGGGCGCCGAGGCGTACACCGGCCGGTCCTGGTTCGACGTGCCGTGGCTGTGGTCGGAGAGCTACTTCTACCGCCGACTCCTCGAAGCCGTCGGCTACTTCAGCCCCGGCCCCTGGCAGGGCATCGACCCCTTCCGGCCCTCCAAGCTGGCCGAACTGGACGCCCCGGAGACGGACGAGGAGCTGGCCGCCCTCGACTCCCTCGCCGACCGGCCCGCCGAAGAGCAGGACCGGGCGTTGCTGCACGGGTCGCTGTGGGGCAACCGCGCCGACCTCGGCTTCCGGCTGTCCGCCGCGCACGACGAGACCTCCTCGGACACCCCGCCCCTGGTGGCCGACGACAGCGAGACCCTCTGGTCCCTGCTCCCGCCCTCCGGCGCGGCCACCCTCTGCGTGATCGCCGACAACGCCGGCCGTGAGCTCGTCCCCGACCTGCTCCTCATCGCCCACCTCCTCGCGCAGGGGCGGATCGGACGGGCCGTCCTGCACATCAAGCCGTACCCCTACTACGTCTCCGACGCCACCCACGCCGATGTGCTCGACGCCCTGCGCCGGCTGACGTCGGCGCCCGGCGCGGCCGCGGACCACGGTCGCACGCTCTGGTCGGCGCTGACGGACGGCCGCCTCGTCGTCCGCGCCCACCCCTTCTCCAGCGCCCCGCTGGCGTACGCGGCGATGCCCGGCGACCTGCGGGAGGAACTCGCCGCCGCCACTCTTACCATCCTCAAGGGCGACCTCAACTACCGCCGCCTGGTCGGCGACCAGCTCTGGCCGCCGACCACGCCGTTCGCCGACGTCACCGCCCACTTTCCCGGCCCGGTCGCCGCCCTGCGCACCCTGAAGTCCGATGTGATCACGGGCCTGGCCCCCCGCACGGAGGCGGCGCTGGTGGCCGCGGAGGGCCAGAAGTGGCGTACCGGCGGGACCCATGCGCTGATCCAGGTCCGCACCTGACGGCTGTCCCGGCTCAAGTGACCTGCATCGGCAGCGACTTGATCCCGTTGATGAAGTTCGACACCAGTCGCTCGGGCGGCCCCGCCGTCCGCAGCACGGGCAGGGCCCGCAGGGCTTCCTGGTAGAGCACCCGCAGCTGGAGCCGGGCGAAGTGCGCGCCCAGGCAGACATGCGGGCCGTCACCGAAGGACACATGCGGGTTGGGCGCGCGGGACAGGTCAAGCCGATCCGGGGCGGCGAAGACGCGCTCGTCACGGTTGGCGGAGGCGTGGAAGACGACCACCTTGTCACCGGCGCGGATGCGCCGGCCGGCCAGCTCGGTGTCCTCGGCGGCGGTGCGGCGGAAGGTGAGGACGGGAGGGTGCCACCGCAGCAACTCCTCTACGGCGGTGGAGAGTTCGGCCTTTCCGGTCTTCAGCCGTTCGTGCGACTCCGGGTGCTCGGCCAGGGCCAGCAGCCCGCCCGGGGCCGCGCTGCGGACGGTGTCGTTGCCGGCGACGGTGAGCAGGAAGAAGAACATTTCCAGCTCGGGTTCGGCGAGTTCGGCGTCGTGCGCGAGCGTGGTCATCACGTCGTCGCCGGGGAACCGCCGCTTGTGCGCGGCCAGTTGGCGTGCGTAGTCGAACATGTCCCTCAGCATCGCGGGCGAGCGCGGATTGACCGGCCTGCCCCGCGCGTCCCGCACCTGCGGGCCCGCCTCGTCGGGGTCCTGGTAGCCGATGACCCGCTGCGTCCAGTGCAGCAACAGCTTGCGGTCGGCCTCCGGCACGCCGAGCAGGTCGGCGAGGTTCAGCAGGGCGTAGTCGTCGGTGACGGCCCCGACCAGGTCCACGGTGCCGTCCGCCGCGCGGGCCGTGTCCAGGGCCTGCGCCAGGAGCGTGCCGGCCCGCTCCTGCGCGACCCTGACGAAACGGTCGACGCGCCCGGGAGTGAACGCCCGGCTGACGAGCCGCCTCAGCCGGCCGTGGCCCGGCGGATCCTGATTGAGCATCATGCGCCGGATGAACGGCAGGTCGTCCGGGTCCGGGTCGCGGATCTGGGTCGCGCCGATGTACGAGGAGTACGTCGCCGAGTCCTTGAGCACCCGCACGACGTCCGCGTGCCGGGTCACCGCCCAGAATCCGGGCCCGGCCGGCCAGCCCAGCACCTCGTGCTCGTCCTGCCGGGCCACGGGGTGGTGGTCGCGCAGGACGCGGTAGGCGTCGTGGGGCACGCCGATGGCGTACTGACGGGGGTCGAACACGTCGGGGACGGGGGGAGCGTCGTGGATCCCCGGGCGCCCGGTCACGCCCGCTCGCTCTTGCCGGCGGGCCGGTGCGGGAGGGTGGAGGAGGTCATGTGACCAAGGTGGCGTACATCGGTGAAGACCGACAGACGGGAGGTGGGACGGGCGGTGCGCAACAGACAGTGACGGCCGGATGCTGACGCCGGTCGGCACCATTCAGCCCGTCCGGCACATCCCACCGCTCACCCCACCCGCACGTCCTGCCAAACCAGCCGATGATCCGACGTCGGCACGGTCACCCCGTTCCCCACCAGCCGGTACAACGGATCGCCGGACGTCGGCCAGAAGACCCCGTTCCCGCCCGCCACCAGCCCCTTGGACGGCAGCACGTAGTCGACCCGCAGATTCCCAGGAGCGCTGTCCCCGAAGTCGGACGTGTCATACGCCGGGTCACCGAGATGCGAGGCATTCGCGCCCCCCTGCAGCCTCGCGGCCTCCACCCCACCCGCGCTGGCCGGAGGAGCCTTCGGAAGGTTCACCGCCGGGTGGTCGAGCAACTGCAGGATGGCGTGGTCATAGCTGTCACCGTCGAACGGATCGGCGTTGTTGTCACCC
>NZ_RDBN01000037.1:2139578-2144488 GCF_008042075.1 Streptomyces sp. UW30
CCTCGACGAGGTGGAGCGGCGCGAGGTACTGGTCGATCTGGTGCGGGGACAGGTGGCGCTGGTCCTGGGGCACGAGGGTGCGTTGGGCGTCGGATGCGAGACCAGGAAGTGCACCGTGTCGTGCCCGATGCACACCGGCACGTCCCAGTGGCTCTTCGACGACAGCCGCAGAATCGCGCGGGCCTCCTCGCTGTAGTAGCCCGGCGGCATGATGTGGCCCGGCATGTCCTTCCACAGGAAGCGCTGGAAGGTGCGCACCGCGCGCGTGTCGATCGGGAACTTCGACAGCACGACCATGCCGTACTGCCCCGGGAACCAGCCGTAGCCGTACGCGTCCTGGCCGTAGGCGTCCGAACCGGGCGTCGTGACCGCGCCGTTCTTGCCGTCGAGGTCCACGCCGGTGGCGACGCCCGTGTTCACCGGGCCGGTGAAGTGGTACGGGTAGCGCACCGGCTTCGCACCGCCCTGCCCGACGGCCAGGTAGTTGCGCAGGAACAGCCGGACCGCCCTGCCCTGCTCGTCGTAGTCGAACTCGTTGATCAGCAGGATGTCCGGATCGACCCGCTGGATCGTCTCGGCGACATTGCGCGCCTGGGCATTGTCCGGCGTGGACAGGTCGGTGATCAGCGCGCCCTGGGTGGCGCGGTTCAAGGAGGCGTTGAAGGTGGCGAACCGGACGGACCGGCGGCCGTGCGGCTCGGTCGCCGAGGCGGGGAACGCCGCGGTCGTGGCCAGGGCCGCACCGGCGAGGGACGCCAGCGCCGTGCGGCGGGAGAGGGATCCGGTGTGGTTCATCGCGACTCCGGTGCGGGAGGGGACAAGGAGGGGACACGGGGGACACAACAAGCTCGGGGACACATGAAGCTGGAAAACACATGAAGCTCGGGGACTGATGAAGCTGGAAAACACATGAAGCTCGAAGCACGTGAAGCTCGAAAAGTCTGCGCGCGTAGAGATGAACGCCACAAGGCCCGGTGAGAACTCCCGGATTCACCCGTGATTCACGCGATGGTGTGATCATGTCCCGTGCCGCGGATGCCCGTTGAACCCCCCGGGTAGGGCCCGGCCATGACGCAGCAGCCCTTCGAACTCCCGCACTTCTACATGCCGTATCCCGCGCGGCTGAACCCGCATGTCGACGAGGCGCGCGCCCACTCGYRCGAGTGGGCGCGCGAGATGGGCATGCTGGAGGGGTCCGGGATCTGGGAGCAGGCCGACCTCGACGCGCACGACTACGGCCTGCTCTGCGCCTATACCCACCCCGAATGCGACGGCCCCGCACTCTCCCTGATCACCGACTGGTACGTGTGGGTCTTCTTCTTCGACGACCACTTCCTGGAGATTTTCAAGCGCACCCAGGACCGCGCCGGCGGCAAGGCCTACCTGGACCGGCTGCCCCTTTTCATGCCGATGGACCTGTCGACCCCGATGCCGGAGCCGCAGAACCCGGTCGAGGCGGGCCTCGCCGATCTGTGGACGCGCACGGTGCCCAAGATGTCCGTGGACTGGCGCCGCCGCTTCTCCGTGGCGACCGAGCACCTCCTGAACGAGTCGCTGTGGGAGCTGTCCAACATCAACGAGGGGCGCATCGCCAACCCCGTCGAGTACATCGAGATGCGCCGCAAGGTGGGCGGCGCCCCATGGTCCTCGGGCCTCGTGGAGTACGCGACCGCCGAAGTCCCCGCGTCCGTGGCCGAGTCGAGGCCGCTCAGGGTGCTGATGGAGACGTTCTCCGACGCGGTGCACCTACGCAACGACCTGTTCTCCTACCAGCGCGAGGTCGAGGACGAGGGCGAACTCAGCAACGGCGTCCTGGTGCTGGAGACCTTCTTCGGCTGCACCACCCAGCAGGCCGCCGACATGGTCAACGACGTCCTCACCTCCCGGCTCCACCAGTTCGAGCACACCGCGCTCACCGAAGTTCCCGCCGTGGCGCTGGACAAGGGGCTCGGCCCCGAGGAGGCCCTCGCGGTCGCCGCGTACACCCAGGGACTCCAGGACTGGCAGTCCGGCGGCCACGAATGGCACATGCGCTCCAGCAGGTACATGAACGCGCGCGCCGACCGCACCTCGCCCTGGCAGGGCCTGACCGGGCGCGGCACCTCCGCCGCCGATGTCAGCGCGCTCCTCGCGGCGGCCGGCGCCGAGCGCCTGCGCGCGTACACGCATGTGCCGTACCAGAAGGTCGGCCCGTCCCTGCTCCCCGACTTCTCCATGCCCTTCGCGGTTGAGCTCAGCCCGCACCTTGCCGCCACCCGCGGGCACCTGACCGAGTGGATGCACCGCATGGGCATGCTCGAGGAGGGCGTCTGGGACGAGGACAAACTCGCCGCCTGCGACCTTCCGCTGTGCTCGGCGGGCATCGACCCCGACGGCACGCCCGAGGCCATCGACCTCAGTGCCCAGTGGCTCGCCTGGGGCACCTACGGCGACGACTACTACCCCCTCGTCTTCGGCCACCGCCGCGACCTGGCCGCCGCCCGGCTCACCACCCGGCGCCTGTCGGACTGCATGCCCCTCGACGGCGAGCCGACGCCCGTCCCGGTCAACGGCATGGAACGCGGCCTGATCGACCTGTGGGTGCGCACGACGGCGGAGATGACACGCGACGAGCGCCGCACCCTGAAGGACTCGGTGGACGTCATGACCGAGAGCTGGGTCTGGGAGCTGTCCAACCAGCTCCAGAACCGCATCCCCGACCCGGTCGACTACCTGGAGATGCGCCGCGCCACCTTCGGCTCCGACCTCACCCTCAGCATGTGCCGGATGGGCCACGGACCCGCCGTACCGCCGGAGGTGTACCGCAGCGGACCCGTCCGCTCACTGGAGAACGCCGCTGTCGACTACGCGTGCCTCCTCAACGACGTCTTCTCGTACCAGAAGGAGATCGAGTACGAGGGCGAGATCCACAACGCGATCCTCGTCGTACAGAACTTCTTCGGTATCGACTACCCGACCGCGCTCAACGTCGTCCATGACCTGATGACCCAGCGCATGCGCCAGTTCGAGCATGTCGCGGCGCACGAACTGCCCATCGTGTACGAGGACTTCGGGCTCTCGGACGAGGGCAGGGAGGCCATGCGGAACTACGTGGTCGACCTCCAGCACTGGATGGCGGGCATCCTGCACTGGCATCGGGAGGTCGACCGCTACAAGGCCGAGTACCTGGCCCGCCGCGCCCACGGCTTCCTGCCGGACCGCGGACCCGCCGTGCCGGTCCTCAGCTGATCCCCCGCACCCGCGCCGCGGTCTCCTCGGCGAGCTCCCGTACGCCCTTCGCGGCGTTCTCCGAGAGCTCGCCGAGTATCGCGTCCGCGGCCGTGAGCAGCGCGCGGGCTTCCTCCGGGCGGTCCGCGTCGGCCAGGGCGAGGGTGAGACGGTAGTGCTCCTCGGCGATGAAGCGGCCGAGGTTCACCCGCTGCCAGTCGCGCAGCGAGTCGTCACCAGGGGTGGCCAGGGCGTCCCGCACGGCGGTCAGGGTTCTTGTGGCGTCGGACAGCAGGCCCGCGTCCCGCTCCAGCCGGGCCTGGGTGTGCCGGGCCGAGGCCCGGTCCCACGCCGACTCCTGAAGGGCGGCGTACAACTGCTGGGCGCGCAGCGCCTGGGGTAGATCGCCGAGTCCCTCGAAGTCGTGGGCGAGCGCGCTCAGCGGGGCTGTTGCGAGCGTCCGCGGCGCATCGGGCCGGCGGAGTCTGCTCTGGTCCGTCACGATCGCGTCGAGTTCGCGGATCAGGGTCACCCGGGCCAGCTCGGTCATGCCCTGGTCGCGCGCCAGGTCGGTCCATGTGGAGACCGGCTCGTCCGACGGATCCGTCCCGAACAGTGACTCGTCGAGCTCCCGTGCCCACTCCCGAAGCTCCTGCGCGCTCGCGTCGGCTTCCGGCATTCCGCCGAGGCCGCACGCGGTGTCGAAGTCCGTCTCCCGCACCTCGTGCAGCAGCGGCAGGTCCCCGGTGTCGCCGCGCAGGCCCACCAGCACGGCGGCGAGCCGCAGTTCGTCCGTCATCGACGACCGCCTCTCATGCCGCAACAGATGCCGCAGCAGCGCCAGGTCGCCGTCAGCCCGGTCGAACTGGGCGGCCCGCAGGGCGAGTCGACGCCGTACGGGATCCTCGGCCACCTCCTCCCAGGCCGTGTGCTCACCCGACCGCAGCAGCGCCAGATCGGCGCGACCGCTCGCGAGCACCGGCTCCCACAGCGGCGGGCGGGGGTAGGAGTCGAGCAGCTCATAGGCGTTGTGCTCCGTCGCGTTCAGGAGCACGAAGTCGGGCTCGGTGCGCAGGAGCGCGACCTTGTGCAGGGCTTCGAGCTCCGCGCGAGAACGCTCCGGAAAGCCCAGCGCCGCACGCAGTTCGGCCCGCGCCGCATCGAGGTCGTCCCGGAACTCCTCCTCGTCCTCGTCGTCGTCCTCGGCCAGACCGATGATGATCTCGAGCGCCTCGTCGACACCGGAGCCTATGAGCCCGGCGCTCCCTTCCGAGTCGGCGTACAGCACCGAGCCGTCCGCGCACACGAAGTACGTACCGCCCGTGGCGTCCCCGGCCACGACCTCCAGCGGCGCGCCCGAGGCGAGACGGACCTCCTCGACATGGCCGTGAGCCGCGCGGCCGATGTCGAAGTCGAAAGGGAATGCGGCCAGCTCGGCCAGACGGGCGTTCTCTCGCAGGGCCCGCAGCGCATCATCGGTCATGTCACAGAACGTAACAGCCGCCACTGACAACGGACTTCCGGCCTCCGGACGAGGTAGGTGCCGTACAGGCCCGTCATCACGTTCCACCGGGTGATGTTCATCGCGTGGTCGTGGTACCACCACTGCACCGCCTGGTGGTCGTTCGGATACTCGGACAGCTGGGCGTCCCCGAATCCGACCGCGTTGTCCGCCCACCCGTCATTGCCGCCGCCCGTCTGGG
>NZ_RDBN01000037.1:2144588-2178929 GCF_008042075.1 Streptomyces sp. UW30
GGAAGCGCGGCGACGTCCTTGTTCGGCTCGGCTCCCCCACGGCCGGGCTCGGTGTTGGCCTGCGGGCGGCCTCCGAAGACGTCCTGCACGAGACCGAGATCGCCTTACGCCCGACCTGGGTGCGCCTGCACCCGCAGCTCCCGCCGACCTTGATGTGGGGGTACGACGGCCAGGTGCCGGGTCCGACCATCGAGGTGCGGCGCGGACAGCGCGTGCGTATCGCCTGGACCAACCGCATCCCCAAGGACAGCGAGTACCCGGTCACCTCGGTGGAGGTGCCGCTGCGCACGGACGGCCGCCCGCAGGCCAACACCGAGCCCGGCCGTGGGGGAGCCGAGCCGAACAAGGACGTCGCCGCGCTTCCCGCCTGGTCGGTGACCCATCTGCACGGCGCCCAGACGGGCGGCGGCAATGACGGGTGGGCGGACAACGCGGTCGGATTCGGGGACGCCCAGCTGTCCGAGTATCCGAACGACCACCAGGCGGTGCAGTGGTGGTACCACGACCACGCGATGAACATCACCCGGTGGAACGTGATGACGGGCCTGTACGGCACCTACCTCGTCCGTGACGACGAGGAGGACGCCCTCCAACTGCCCTGCGGGGAGCGAGAGATCCCGCTGCTGCTCGCCGACCGCAACCTCGACACCGACGAGGACGGCCGGCTCAACGGCCGCCTGCTGCACAAGACACTGATCGTCCAGCAGCAGAACCCGGAGACGGGCAAGCCGGTCTCCATCCCGTTCAGCGGCCCGTACACCACGGTCAACGGCCGCATCTGGCCGTACGCCGACGTGGACGCCGCCTGGTACCGCTTCCGGCTGGTCAACGCGTCCAACGCGCGCATCTACGACCTCGTCCTGGTCGACGAGGACGACAACCCGGTCCCGGGCATCGTCCACCAGATCGGCAGCGACGGCGGGCTGCTGCCGCGCCCGGTCCCGGTCGACTTCGACGGCGCGCTGCCCACGCTGACCGCGGCCCCGGCCGAGCGTTTCGACCTGCTCGTCGACTTCCGCGGCCTCGCGGGCCGCCGGCTCCGCCTGGTCAACAAGGGCCGCAACCAGCCGCCCGGCGTGTCCGACCCCGCCGGTGACGTGCGCTATCCGGCGGTCATGGAGTTCCGGGTCGGCGAGAGCTGCGAGACCGACACCTTCGAACTGCCCGAGGTGCTCTCCGGCTCCTTCCGCCGGCTGACGCACGACATCGAGCACGGTCACCGGCTGATCGTCCTCACCCCGCCCGCCACCAAGGGCGGCGGCGGCCACCCGGAGATCTGGGAGATGACGGAGGTCGAGAACCCGGGCGACATCCAGGTCCCCACCGAGGGCGTCATCCAGGTCACCGGAGCGGACGGGAAGACCAAGACCTACCGGCGCACGGCCCGCACGTTCAACGACGGCCTGGGCTTCACCATCGCCGAGGGCAGCCACGAACAGTGGAGCTTCCTCAACCTCGCGCCGATCGTCCACCCCATGCACATCCACCTGGCCGACTTCCAGGTGCTCGGCCGCGACGCCTACGACGCCTCCGGCTTCGACCCGGCCGTCGGCGGCACCCGCAGCCCGATCCGTCACGACGCCGGCACCGCGATCCCGCTGGCGCCCAACGAGCTCGGCTACAAGGACGTCTTCCGGGTGCCCGGGAACCAGATGCTGCGCGTGATGGGCAGGTTCGACGGCGCGTACGGCCGGTTCATGTACCACTGCCACCTCCTCGAACACGAGGACATGGGCATGATGCGGCCCTTCGTCGTCATGCCCCCCGAGGCCCTGAAGTTCGACCACGGCGCCGGACACGGCGGCCACGGGGGACACACGGGCTGATGTACGCGCGCGTGGCGGATTTTCGGTGCGTCACGCGCGCATGCCGGCCTTCCGCGCCGCGTGCCCGACCGCGGCTCCCGCCAGCGCCCGGATCATCGGGTGCGGGCGCGAGCCGTCGCCGGACAGCTCCGGCTGGAAGAGCGAGGCCAGGAAGAAGGGGTGGCCGGGCAGTTCGGCGATCCGGACGTGACCGTCCTCGTCGTGCCCGGTGAAGCGCAGTCCGTGCGCGCGCAGGGTGTCGAGGTGGCGCGAGGGGCCGTACGCGCAGAAGTACCGCTCTACGGTCCGCTCCGAGCCGATCGCGGCTTGGGCGAGCGAACCGGGCTCGATGCGTACGACCGCCTCGTGGCCGACCAGCGAGCAGGCGAGGGGTTCGATGAGGAAGTCGTCGGCGTCGGGGTCGTTCTCGGCGTGGGCGACCCGGGTCAGTCCGCACACGTCACGGGCGTACTCGAGGAGAGCGTGCTGGAAGCCACCGCATGTGCCGAGGAACGGGATGCCCTCCTCGCGCGCGGTGCGGATCGCCGACAGCACACCCGTCTCACTGCGGTACGGGCTGCCCGGCAGCACCCAGACCGCGTCGAACCCGCGCACCGCGTCGTCCGCCTCCGCGTCCTGCGAAGGGATCCAGTAGGCGTCGAGGACGAGCCGGTCGCGTTCGGCGAGGGCGTCCAGCAGGCGGGGCACGCGCGTGTGCGAGGCGACGTTGGGGGAGCGGTCCCCGACCAGGGCGAGCCTGGCCGTCCGAGCGGCGGTGTTCGTCATGGGCTCATCCTCGGCGCGGCCCGGAGTTCACGTCCAACGATGATTTCTGGATCGTCGATAAGCACATCTGATGCGGTACGGAATGCTGTCCCGCATGGACCCGCACCTGCTGCGCACCTACGTCACCGTCGCCCGCCTCGCCTCGTTCTCCGAGGCCGCGCGCGAACTGGGCTACACCCAGTCGGCGGTGTCCCAGCACATCGCCGCGCTCGAACAGGACCTGGGCGCACCCCTGCTCACCCGTCGCCCCGTGGCGCCCACAGCCGCGGGCGAGCGACTCCTCGAACACGCGAGCCCGCTGCTGCTGCGCCTGGAGGCGGCCCGGGCGGACGTCGTACGGATGGCGGCCGTGCCCGACCACGGACTGACGCTCGCGACCGCGCCGACCGCGCTCGGACCCCGCGTCCTCGCAGCGCTCCCGGCCTCCGGCGTGACCCTGCGCGTACTGGCCCGCGACGAGGTCCCCGTGGCCGTCGCCACCGGCACCGCGGACCTCGGCCTCGTCGACGGCCTGGCCGCCCCCAGCGACCCGCTGCGGCTGCCCGACGTGGCCCCGCTGACCACGCACGGCGTGGGAGAGGAGCTGGTCTGCGTCCTGCTGCCCGCCACCCACCCGCTCGCCCGGCGCCCAGGCCTGCGCCTCGGCGACCTCGCCGACGCACGCTGGCTCGACGCCCCCGACACGGGCCTGCCGCTCACCCACCTCCGCGCGGCGAACGGCGGCCACGGCTTCCGGCCCGCCCTGCGCTACGACGGCACCGACATCCGCACCCTCATCGCCCTCGCGGCCGCCGGCCACGGCCTGACCCTGCTGCCGCACTCGGCGGCGACCGCAGTGCCCGGCACGGTCGCCGTCCCGGTGACGCAGCCGCGTGTCGTGCACCGGACGGAACTGGTGCACACGGGGGCACTCGGCGCAGCGGCGGCGACGCTCGCGGCGGTGCTGGCCGAAGGGGCCCGAGCCAGGATGCCTATGGCTTCCCGTTCTTGACCACTGGTCAGTCTCACTCGATCGTGGCTCGTTGTGCGCCGGTGCGCAGGGTAGTCACCAGCCGGAGGCGATCCGATGGAACAGACTGCGTTGCGACCCAAGCCCATGCCTGGTCAGGGCCCAGGTGACGAGGCGGCGTCCGGCCCCGGCGCACGGCGTCCGCATGCCGCGCCCCGGCGTCGGGGCCGACGGCTCACCACCCTGTTGTGCGCCCTGCTGGCCGGGACGGTCCTGATCCTGACCGGGGTCGGCCTCGGCACCCTGGGAGCCACGGTGATCGGCATGAGCCGACTCGCCGAGCTGCAGAAGCGGGCCGGACCGGGCACCCCCGGCGGCCCGGCCACCTCCGCGCACCCCGGCTCCTCGACCTCGCCGTCCTCGGCACCGAGCTCCGCGCCGTCCCCGGCCGCCGTCGCCACGCTCGGCGTGGAGGCCGTGGACGCCGAGAAACCGGGCGCCGTCATCGTCGGCGTCCACGTCCCGGGACCGGGGTACACGGCCGGGCTGGTCCGGGGCGACGTACTCCTCGCGTTCGACCGGACCCGCATCGACTCGGCCGCCGACCTCGCACGAGCCGTCGCCGCGGCCCGTCCGGGCGACGAGGCCACCCTGACGGTGCGCCATCGCGGCGGCGGCTACCAGCAGCTGACGGTGGTCCCGGGCGTCGTCGTCTGAGCGCCCGAAGTCCTGCGCAAGTCCGTGAAAACCACTGGTCACGTTCCGCCGGCAGGGCCACGATGACCCCATGCCGACCACTCTCCTCGCCTTCCTGGGGGCCTGCACCCTCGTCGCCGCGTCGCCCGGTCCGAGCACGGTGCTGATCATCAAGCAGTCGCTGCACAGCAGACGCTCCGGCTTCCTGACCGTGCTGGGCAACGAGACGGGTGTCTTCATCTGGGGCGTGGTCGCCGCGCTCGGCCTGACCGCGCTGCTGACCGCGTCAGAGGTGGCCTCGACGTGATCCGCATCGTCGGCGCGGTCGTCCTCGTCGGCTTCGGCATCCAGGCCCTGCGGCAGGCGAGCCGCGCCAAGGGCGCTGACGAGGGCGCGTGGGAGGCCACCGCCAAGAGCGGCTGGGCCTCCTACCGCGGCGGGCTGCTGCTCAACCTCGCCAACCCCAAGGCGGCCGTCTTCGCGATGTCCTTCCTGCCGCAGTTCGTACCCCAGGGCGCCCCGCACCTGCCGGCCATGGTCGGCCTCGCCGCGCTCTGGGCGGTCTACGAGGTCGGCTACTACGGCCTGTACGTCTGGTTCGTCGGCCGGCTGAAGTCCGTGCTGTCCCGCGCGGGCGTGCGCCGGCGCCTGGAACAGGTCTCCGGGGGCGTGCTGCTGCTCCTCGGCGTCCGCATGGCCCTGGAGGGCTGAGCCGTGCCGGAGCAGCGGCTCCAAAGACCCGCCGACCGGCTCGCGCAGCCCCTCGCGTGCGGGCAGGATGCTGCCCGTAGTCCTTTCACGCGCCCAGGGAGGCCCGGATGACCGGCACCGCACCCGCGCCCTTCACCGCCGACGACTACCGAGCCCGTATGGAGCGCGCCGCGCGGGCGGCCGCCGACGCGGGCCTGGCCGGGCTCCTGGTGGCACCCGGCCCGGACATGGTGTGGCTCACCGGCTACGCGCCCACCGCCGAGACCGAGCGGCTCACCCTGCTGGTCCTCGTCCCCGGCCGGGACCCCGTCCTCGTCGTCCCCGCCCTGGAGGCCCCGGACGCCGCGAAAGCCTCCGGCGCGCCCGGCCTGACCCTGCGCGACTGGACCGACGGCCAGGACCCCTACGCCGCCGGCGCGGCCCTCCTCGACGCGAGCGGTCGCTTCGGCATCAGCGACAACACCTGGGCGATGCACCTGCTGGCCCTCCAGCGGGCGCTGCCCGGCACCTCGTACGCCTCCCTCACCGACGCCCTGCCGATGCTGCGCGCCGTCAAGGACGCCGCCGAGCTGGAGCTGTTGGCGGCCGCGGGTGCGGCCGCTGACGCAACGTTCGAGGAGATCCGGAACGTTCCCTTCGGCGGCCGTCGCGAGTCCGAGGTAGCCGCCGACCTCGCCCACCTGCTACGCCGCTTCGGCCACTCCCAGGTCGACTTCACGATCGTCGCCTCCGGCCCGAACGGCGCCAACCCGCACCACGAGGTCGGCGACCGTGTGATCGAACACGGCGACATGGTCGTCCTCGACTTCGGCGGCCTGAGGGACGGCTACGGCTCCGACACCTCCCGCACGGTCCACGTCGGCGTACCCACCGACGAGGAGCGCCGGGTCCACGACCTGGTCCGTGAGGCCCAGGAGGCGGGCTTCCGCGCGGTCCGGCCCGGCGTCGCCTGCCAGGAGGTCGACCGGGCCGCCCGCGCGGTCATCGCGGACGCCGGGTACGGCGAGTACTTCATCCACCGCACCGGGCACGGCATCGGCGTCACCACGCACGAGCCGCCGTACATGATCGAGGGCGAGGAGCAGCCGCTCGTGCCCGGCATGTGCTTCTCGGTGGAGCCCGGCGTCTATCTGCCCGGCCGCTTCGGAGTGCGCATCGAGGACATCGTGACGGTCACCGAGAACGGCGGCCGGCGCCTCAACGACACGACCCGAGAGCTGGTCATAGTCGGCTGACCGGGCGACCGACCCCGGAGCAAGGAGCCCCCGTAGACCCCCGAGCGACGACGGCGCGACCATGACCCAGGCACCGACACCCACCGCGGACACCGTCCGCCGACTGGTCCGTTCCCTGCTCAAGGACGGCGTGGACGACTCGGCCGGCCCCGAGGTCCGGCCTGCCTCCCCGGGCGCCGAACCCGCCACCTGGTGGGTCGGCACCCGCCATGTGCTGCGCCTCGCCACCGACCGCGAGACGGCCGTCCGCCGGCGCCGCGAACTGCGCCTGCGCGACCTCGTCAGGCCGCACGTCCCGGTCGCGGTGCCCACGAGCGTCGCCTACGGCGAGTGGGCGCCCGGGCTGACCTACACCCTGGACACCAAGGTCCCCGGCGGGTCGGGCGCGGAGCACGACGTCTCCGCGGTCGGGGAGGCCGACCTGGCCGGGCTGCTCACGGGGCTGCGCGAGGTCCCGGTACGGCAGGCCGACACGCTCGGCGTGCCACGCACCGCACCGCGCTCGCTGGAGGCGCTGCGCCGGACCGCCGAAAGCGCCGCCGCGCGCCTGGCCGACGCCGACGAGTTCGACGCCACGCGGCTGCGCCAGCTCGCCCACCAGGCCGCCGTCCAGCTCGCCGCCCAGCCCGGCACCGCCGTCCTCGTCCACCACGCCCTCACCGGCGACCACCTGGTCGTCAGCGCCGACGGACGGGTGCGCGGCGTCCTCGGCTGGGCCGACACCGTCCTCGGCGACCCGGCCGAGGACATCGCCGGACTCGCCCGCGCCGTCGGCTCCCCGGCCGCCGTCCGTGCCGCCACCCTCGCCGGCTACGGCGCCCGCCCCTGCCTGCGCGGCCTGTGGCTCGCCCGCTGCGACGCGGTGATCAACCTCGCGGCCCGCCTCGACGGCAAGGGCGAGACGCCCCTCGCGCTGCTCAGGACGCAGCTGCACGTGGCCTGGGAGGCGATCCTGCTGGAGCGGGTGACGGAGCTCAGGGAGGACGACGACGGGGACGACGAGCGCTAGGCCCTGTCGTTTGGATCATCCCGGCGTCGCGGCGCCTGGCACGCCCTCCCCAAAACTCTACGAGCAGGGGGGACCCCCAGCCGCGTTGTCGTCGGTCGCCGACTCCCCCACGCTCGAACGAGCTCGCGCGGGGGGGACCCCATCGCGTCGCCGCCCTCCTCCGCCTTGCAGCTGCACGCACCCCCACGCTCGAACCGGCTTCGCTCGGCTCGCGCGGGGGCACCCCCATCGCCCCGCTCGGGTCGACTGAAAGGCGCAGCCTCTCTCAGCCGGCCTGATCCGAACGACAGGCCCTGGGCCCCGACGCCGCTCACCCCTGCAACAGCACCACAGCCGACTCCCCGGGCACCTGGAGCACCCCGTCCGCGCCCGGTGCCTCCACGGGCTCCCACGCCGCCAGCACGTCCGCCTTGCGCGGACCCAGCGGGATCGCCGCCGGTTCCTTGGCGAGGTTGACGGCCACACGTACGTCGCCGCGGCGGAAGGCGAGCCAGCGCTCCTGCTCGTCGTAGGCCACCCGGGTGTCGGCGAGGTCGGGATCCGTCAGGTCCGGCTGCTCGTGGCGCAGGGCGATGAGGCGGCGGTACCAGGCGAGCACGCGCGCGTGGGGCTCGCTGCCGAGCTCGGACCAGTCGAGGCAGGAGCGCTCCCGGGTCGCCGGGTCCTGCGGATCGGGCACGTCCTCCTCGGCCCAGCCGTGCGCCGCGAACTCCCGCCGCCTGCCCCGCCGTACGGCGTCGGCGAGCTCCGGATCGGTGTGGTCGGTGAAGAACTGCCAGGGCGTGCTCGCGGCCCACTCCTCGCCCATGAACAGCATCGGCGTGAACGGCGCGGTCAGCGTGAGCGTGGCCGCGCAGGCCAGCAGGCCGAGGGAGAGGGTCGCCGCGAGCCGGTCGCCCTGGGCCCGGTTGCCGACCTGGTCGTGGGTCTGGCCGTAGCCGAGGAGGCGGTGCGCCGCCACGCGCGTACGGTCCAGGGCGCGCCCGTGGCGGCGGCCCCGGAAGCTGGAATACGTGCCGTCGTGGAAGTAGCCGCCGGTGAGGGTCTTGGCGAGGCCCGCCATGGGGGCGTGCGCGAAGTCGGCGTAGTAGCCCTGGGACTCGCCGGTCAGCGCGGTGTGCAGGGTGTGGTGGAAGTCGTCGTTCCACTGCGCGTGCAGACCGAGGCCGCCCTCCTCGCGCGCGGTGATGAGCCGGGGATCGTTCAGATCCGACTCTGCGATCAGGGACAACGGCCGGCCCAGCTCGGCGCAGAGCGCGTCGACGGCCGTCGACAGCTCCTCCAGGAAGTGGCACGCGCGCGTGTCCTTCAACGCGTGCACGGCGTCCAGCCGCAGCCCGTCGATCCGGTAGTCCCGCAGCCAGGCCAGTGAGCTCCCCACGAGGTAGTCGCGCACCTCGTCCGAGCCGGGCGCGTCCAGGTTGACGGCGGCGCCCCAGGGCGTCTGATGCGTGTCCGTGAGGTAGGGGCCGAAGACGGGCAAATAGTTCCCGGACGGTCCGAAGTGGTTGTGCACCACGTCGAGGACCACGCCCAGGCCCAGTTCGTGCGCCCGGTCGACGAAGCGTTTCAGCGCCTCGGGCCCGCCGTACGGCTCGTGCACGGCCCACAGGGAGACGCCCTCGTATCCCCAGCCGTGCCGCCCCGGGAAGGGGCTCACCGGCATCAACTCGACGTGGGTGACGCCCAGTTCGACGAGATGCCCGAGCCGCTCGGCCGCCGCGTCCAGCGTGCCCTCAGGCGTGTACGTGCCGACGTGCAGCTCGTACAGCACGGCTCCGGGCAGCGGCCTGCCCGCCCACTCCCTATGCCACGCGTGGCCCGCGTGGTCGACGACCGCGCTCAGCCCGTCCGGGCCGTCCGGTTGGCGGCGCGAGCGCGGATCGGGCAGTGCGGGGCCGTCGTCGAGCGCGAAGCCGTACCGCGTCCCGTCCCGCGCCTCCTCCTCCCCCCACCACCATCCCGCGCGATCGGGATCGCGCTCCAACGCGCGCGTGGCGCCCTCGCAATGGAGCGTCACACGGTCGGCCTGCGGTGCCCACACCTCGAACTGCACGGACGGTTCCCCTTCGTCTGCTCACCGTGATGTAGCCCGTCCATGGTGCTTCAAACGAGATCAATCCGCTTTTGAATCTTCCCTTTTGCGGCGGGTGTCGCCGAGGGTTGCGCCGATCACGTGCGCGTGGTGGCCATCGCGCCGTTTTCTGGACACCCGGGAGCCACTGACCGACAATCAGCACCGTGACGTCGTCCTTCGAGTTCAACACGTACCCCGCGCGGCTGTCCGACGCGGAGCGCGACAAGGCGCTGAAGGTGCTGCGTGAGGGCGTCGCCATGGGCCGGCTGTCGCACGACACGTTCGTGCGCCGCATGGAACTTGCCCTGGCCGCCCAGCGCTCGGACGAGCTCGCCGTGCTCACCGCCGACCTGCCCTCCGAGAGCCGTCTGTCGCGCGTGGTGTTCGGCACCGTCGAGGCGATCTCCGGCTTCACCGTACGGCTGCGCAGGGCCTGGCAGGCCGAGCGGCTGCCCAAGCTGCTGCTGCCCCACCCCGCGTCCGGTCATCCGCTCCGGATAGGCCGGGACCCCGCCAACGGGTTGCGGCTGACCCACGAGACGGTGTCCCGGGTGCACGCCGAGCTCAGTCAGCAGGGCGGCATCTGGGTCCTGCGTGACCTCGGCTCCACCAACGGCACCACCGTGAACGGCCGACGCGTGATCGGCGCCGTCGTGGTCCGCGAGGGCGATCAGGTCGGCTTCGGCCGGATGTCGTTCCGCCTCGCCGTGACCTGAGCGGAACCACGGCTTCGGGCCCGGCCCGGCCCGACACGTCGACGTAAGTCCCTTTGCCTTTCGCGGTGTTGACGTAGTCGTCAACTCGTGACTGACTGTGCGTACACCATGCACACCAGGTGAATCGACGGCACCACATTGTGGAGGTGTGCCCTGCCGCCACTCCTCCGCTACCCGACCGTCGACGAGCTCGGCGCCCGGGCGGCCGCACTTGTCGCCCGCCGCCCCCGTGACACCCGGTTGCGCCGTGTGGGGACCTCCCGCGCGGGCACGCCGCTGTGGCTGCTGTCCGTGGGCCACGGCAGCCGCCAGGCCCTCGTCGTGGCCGGCCCGCACGCCAATGAGCCGGTGGGCGGCGGCACCGTGCTGCGGCTGGCCGAACGGGTGCTCGCCGACCCCCGCCTGCACGAGGGCGCCGACGCCACCTGGAACCTGCTGCTGTGCCTCGACCCCGACGGCCTGCGCCGCAACGAGGGCTGGCTGCGCGGCCCGTACGCCCTCGGCGGCTACTTCCGGCACTTCTTCCGGCCGGGCTTCCTGGAACAGCCCGAATGGCTGCCCGACGGCGCGGACGCCGCCACCCTGCCCGAGACCCGCGCCCTGCTCGACCTCCAGGACGAACTGCGGCCCTTCCTGCAGTGCTCCCTGCACGGCGTCGACGTCGGCGGCGGCTTCGTCGAGCTGACCCACGACCTGCCCGGCCTCGCCCAGCGCGTCGCGCACTGCGCCGCCCGCCTCGGCATCCCGCGCGAACGAGGCCCCTACGACACCCTGTACTGGCCGGAGCTGGGCCCCGCCGTCTACCGGATCCCGAGGCCCCGCCGGGGCGATCTGGCCGCCGCCATCACCGAGGCGGCCGTGGAGTCGACCTGGTTCCATCCGCACCGGCACGGCACGGTCACGGCCGTGGTCGAGGCTCCGATGTGGGGTGTGGCGGCGGTGGAGGACGGTGCGCCGCCCGCAGATGAGGAAACGGTCCTGCGGATGGTGAGCCACACGCTCCGCCATGACACCGGCGTCCTGCAACGGCTGCTGGAGCGCCTGCGGCCGCACCTCCCGGCCGGGCCGGAGACGGCCCGGCTGCTCGCCCCGGTCGACGACTATTTACTGGTCTGCCCCGGGCTGGCCGACACCTGGGACCCCGACATCGAGGACCCCGTCGGCGTGCACGCCCTGCCCCCGCTCAGCACCGCCCACCTGGCGGCCCTGCGCATCGCCGGGCGGCGTCTCGCCCTGCGGACCGCCGGACTGCTGCACCAGCTCGTGACGGGTGCCGGGCGCGATCCGGCCGGGGCGCTGCCGGAGCTGGACCGGCTCATCGACGAGTGGTGCGACGACTACCGGGACGGCTGCGGGGCGCACTGGATACCGGTCGCCCGCCAGGTGGAGTACCAGGCGCGCGTGGTGCTCGCCGCGTTCGAACTCGCCGGGCGGCACGCGCCCGCGTGCTCCCGTTCGGGTGAGGCGGGGTGGAATGCCGGGGCGGCCGTGCCGATACACCGGGAATGACGCGAAGCATCTCAGCGGTACGAGGCGGCCTGCTCGCCGCAGCCGCCGCCCTCGCCCTCGGCGCGACCACGCCGCCGGCGACGGCTCAGGACTCCGACTCCGGCAACTGGCTCTTCGTCACGGTCACCCGCGGCGACGGCCGCCATGGTGAGACGCCCGGCAACCTGCTGCTGTGCGACCCGCCGCGGGGTCACGCACGGGCGGCCGACGCCTGCGCGGACCTCGACCGGGTGGGCGGCGACATCAGCCGGCTGAGGAAGAAGGACGCCTTCTGCCCGATGATCTACGCGCCGGTGACCGCCCACGCGCGCGGGGAGTGGAACGGGCAACCGGTCGACTACCGGGAGACGTTCTCGAACGGATGCGGGCTCGCGGCGCAGACAGGGGCGGTGTTCGCGGTGGACCGCTGACGCCGTACGGCACCGGGCCCTGGGCACGGATCCAGGGCACCGGGGCTGCACGCGCGTGTGCGGCGGTTCGGCTCAGGCCGCTCGCCCGCGCGCGTGCAGCGCCGCGGCGACGACCGTGCGGGACTGGTGCTCGACCTGGTTCTCCAGGGGCACCCAGCGCGCGCGGAAACGTTCCGCGAAGGCGTCGCTCCAGGTCGCCACCAGGTGTTCCAGGCGCGGTGCCCCACGGTCGTCGGTCTCCTGAAGGACCCGCAGCAGCATGGCCGCCGCCCGCAGCGGCAGCCGGCGCCCGAAGGCGTCCACGCTTCCGACGTACGCCATGGTGTCGCCGGCGGGCGGCGTGTGCGTCCAGTCGGCGGCCAGACCCGGGGTCAGCTCCAGCGCCCACTTCGCGGCCCGCAACAGGGGCCCGTCGACGCCGTCCAGCCGGGGCAGCGCCTCGGC
Organism: Streptomyces sp. UW30; assembly: GCF_008042075.1. GTDB lineage: Bacteria > Actinomycetota > Actinomycetes > Streptomycetales > Streptomycetaceae > Streptomyces. Next base: position 2,156,936 of record NZ_RDBN01000037.1, read on the forward strand.
CAGCACACGCTCCACCTCCACCGAGTCCCGCCGCAGCCGGGCCCCCAGCCGCCGCATCGCCCTGGCCGGATCCGGATGCGGAGCGGGGTCGTCCACCAGGTCGCTCGCCCACATCGGCACCTCGACGACCGCGGTGAGCCCGCCGTACCGGTGCACGTGGTACCAGGTGCTGCTGCGTGCGTCGTCCGGCATGCTCGGATACGCCGCGCCCGCGCCCGGCGCCGGCATCACATGCACCCCGGGCCCGGCCGCGGGCCAGCCCGCCGCGTCCGAGGCGCCGGTCTCCACGGGGATGTGCAGCTCCGCCGCGGACTTCGCGAACGGCTCCGCGAGTCCGGGTACGTCCTTCGTCAACTGCACCCAGCTGCCGCCCAGGTCCGTGCCGTGCAGGGTCACCTGGAGGTAGGGGCGCAGCTCGTCGATGACCCGGGTCAGCGCGCGCGTCTCGGGCGGCAGCCGGTCCGGCGGCAGCGCGGCGGGTGCCCACTCCGGCTGCTCCGGGGCCGCGGGCCGGAAGAAGCCGAGGTGGTAGTCGAACAGGGTGCGGGGGGCCGGAGTGATGTGCAGGCTCGCCCCGTCGGGATCCGCGCACAGCAGGAAGTGCCAGGAGATGTCGGCCCGCAACTCGCGCTCGCGCAGCACCCGTTCCGCGACGGCGAGAAGGGTGGAGCCGCCCGTGGGCTCGTTGGAGTGCGCGCCGGCGACCACCAGGACGGCACGCCGGGCATGGCCGATGGACAACAGGTGAAGGGGTCTGCCCGCCCGGGAGGCCCCCACCTGTCTCAGTGTGCACAGCGCGGGTCGGTGGGCGGCCAGTGCGCGGGCGGACAGCACCAGTTCGGCAAGGGTGGGGTAGCGCAGCTCCGGCAGGAGACTCACCCCCGTCACTTCCGCCCGGCTTCGCAATTCGCAGTACCCCATGGTCTGGTTTACGTGTCAAGGAGTTGACGGGGGAGCCTCCCGGGGGCGCCCAGATGCATTCACCGCTCAAAGATCGCGGCGGTTGACGTCAGCGGGCGGGCCGGATCCGTACGGGCGGGGCAGCGCACCGCGTTCGCCTGCCCTTATGGGCGCGGGGAGCACGGCGTGAAGGGCGCCCCCGCCGCTCGTCGCCACGCGCCGGGCGCCGCACCCGAACTCCCGGAGCGCACGCGGGCCCGAGCCGGTCGCCAGGACGATCCCGCGGCGTGCGAGAAACCCTTACACGCCCAGAGCGCGCGGTGGCGGTCAGGTCGCGCCCGACGCCACGCACCCASCTCACCCCGTCTCCTGCCCGCCCACCCGCTCCAGCAACGCCACCGGCAGCGGCTCGAAGAGCTCCTCCACGCGCGCGTGCCCCGTGAACTCCCGCTCCGGAGCCAGCACATCGGCCCACCGCCCCGGCGGCAGCGGCAGCAGCGTCTCGCGCCAGCCTCCCGACCGCGTCAGCCGCAGCGACAGCCGTGTCACCGCGGTGAGCACCTCCCCGGACCGCACGAAGGCCACACAGTGGGCGGCCGCCGGTCCCTCGGCGGTGAGTGGCGCGTACGTCGCCGAGTCGCCGAACACCTCGGGGCGCCGCGAGCGCAGCCGCAGCGCCGCCGTCGTCATCGCGCCCTTCACACCCGGGTCCTCGGGCGGGAAGCGCACGGCCCGGCGGTTGTCCGGATCGACCAGAGCCCGGTACTCGCCCTCCGTGCCCTGATAGAGGTCCGGGACGCCCGGCATCGTGAGCTGGGTCAGTGCCATGCCCAGCATGTTCGCCCGGATGTGCGGCTCCAGGGCGCCGCGGAAGGCCGCCACGCGCTCGCCCGGCGTCCCGCACGGCCCCGCGGCGACGAAGGCCGCCACCGCCTCCTCGTACGGCGGCTCCTGCTCCGTCCAGCTGGTGAACAGCCCGGCCTCACGCACATGCTTCAGCAGCGCCCCCTGAACGCGCTCCGCGTCCGCCTCGCCCAGCCCGAACACCGTCTGCCAGGCGGCCCACGCCACCTGCGCGTCCGGTACACCCTCGCCGTCGAGGGTCACCTCCGTCAGGACGTCCGCCCAGCGCTCCGGGCACTCGGTGAGCACGGCCAGCGCGGCCCGTACGTCGGCACTGCGCTTGGTGTCGTGCGTCGACATGACCGTCCCGGTCGCCGGCCAGTCGCGCTGCACGCGCGCGCAGTAGTCGTGGAACGCCTCGGGCGCGGCGGCGGGGCTCCCCGGGTTCCCGCCCACCTCGGTCGCCGACAGCAGCGGCACATAGCGGTAGAACGCCGTGTCCTCCACGGACTTGGCCCGCAGCGCCGACGCCGTCTGCGCGAACCGCGTCCGGAACTCCAGGTGGTCCGGTCCGTCCCCGGCCCGCCCGAGCACCAGCTCGCGCACGACATCGACGGCACCGGCCTCCTCCGGCACGACGAACGCGAGCCGGGCCTCGGCCGCGGCCTCCTCGGTGACCACCCGGGCCGCGTCACCGCAGCCGTAGGGCCGGTAGACCTCCAGCCGGACGAGGAGTTCCTGCAGCGCGGTCCGCAGCGCCCAGGGCGCCCGGTCGCGCAGCGCGGGCTCCGGGGACGTGGCGCACACCCGGCTCGCCACCCGGGTCAGCCGGTCGACCTCCGCGGCCAGCTCGTGCGTGAGCACCTTGTACGCCGCCCGCCGCACCGTCGCCTCCCAGTCGCCGCCCCGGTCCGTCTGCGGGGCCGCGAACCGCCGGTACAGGCCGAGGAGTTCGCCGAACCCCGCCGGGTCGGTGAAGAGGCCGTCGACGTGCCGCAGGGCGTCGTAGCCGGTGGTGCCCGCGACCGGCCAGGAGGCGGGCAGGTGCTCCCCGTCGGACAGGATCTTCTCCACGACCGTCCAGCGCCCGCCGGTCGCCTCGTTCAGGCGCCGAAGGTACCCGTCGGGGTCGGCGAGGCCGTCGGGATGGTCGATGCGCAGGCCGTCGATCACGCCCTCGTGCAGCAGCTGGAGGACCTTCGCGTGCGTGGCCTCGAACACCTCCGGGTCCTCGACCCGCACCCCGATCAGCTCCGAAATGCTGAAGAACCGCCGGTAGTTGAGCTCGGTGCGGGCCAGCCGCCACCACGTCGGGCGGTACCACTGCGCGTCCAGCAGCTGGGGCAGCGGCAGTTCCCCGGTGCCCTCGCGCAGCGGGAAGACCTGGTCGTAGTAGCGCAGGACGTCGCCGTCCACCTCCAGCCGGCCGAGCTCCTCGCCGAGCGGGTGCCCCAGCACCGGCAGCAGCACCTGGCCGCCCTGCGCCTCCCAGTCGATGTCGAACCAGCGCGCGTACGGCGAATCGGGGCCCTCGCGCAGTACCTCCCACAGGGCGCGGTTGTGGCGCGGGGTCATGGCCATGTGGTTCGGCACCAGGTCCACCACCAGACCCAGACCGTGCTCCCGCGCGGTGCGCGCCAGCGCGCGCAGCCCCTCCTCGCCGCCGAGTTCCTCGCGCACGCGCGCGTGGTCCACGACGTCGTAGCCGTGCGCCGACCCCGGGACCGCCTCCAGGACGGGGGACAGATGCAGATGCGAGACGCCGAGCGAGGCCAGGTACGGCACGGCCGCCGCCGCGGCCCCGAACGGGAACGCGGGCTGGAGCTGCAACCGGTAGGTGGCCGTCGGCACCGTCGGGTCAGGTCGCTCAGGTGTCATGGAAACCTACGTACCCGCCCCGCCGCCCTTCGTGTCATCGTCCCCTCCACGTGGGCCCACGCGCGTGCCTAGCGTCGGAGAGACGAGGAAGAGGGGGACCGTGGGACGACGCGGGGCGTTCGGGACCTATCGCGAGGTGATCGGCCTGACCGGGCCGCTGCTACCGGTCGTGTCCTTCCTGGCGCGGCTGCCGACCGCCACGATCCAGTTCGGCAGCGTGCTGCTGGTCGCGCGGACCAGCGGCTCCCTGGCCGCGGCGGGACTGACCGGCGGCGCGCTCGCCCTCGGGCAGGTGGCCTGCGGCCCGTTGGCGGGCCGGCTCGCCGACCGGCATGGACAGCGACCGGTCGTGCTCGTCTTCTCCCTCGCCAACGCCCTCGCGATCGCCGGGTTGGTCGCCGGGGCGCTTGCCGGGCTGCCCATGGGTGTTCTGGCCGCGCTCGGGGCCTGCGCCGGGGCCACGGTGCCGCAGATCGGCCCGCTGGCCCGCGCCCGGCTGGTCGCGCTCGCCCGCCGGGCCGGGGTGCGCGACACCGCGGTGGGTGCCGCGCTGTCCTTCGAGAGCACCCTCGACGAGATCTCCTTCGTCCTGGGTCCGGCCCTGGTGGGCCTGGCGGCGGTAGTGGCACATCCGGGCTACGCGCTGGGTGGTGCGGCGGTGCTGGTGGCCTTGTGCGGAACCGGCTTCGCGCTGCACCGGACCGCTGTGGCCGTGGTGACCCGGCCCGGGCACGTCGGCACGCCGGCCGGACGACGGTCAGACGCCGCCGCGACGACCCCGCCAGGGCCGAAGGACGCCGACCCGACCCGCATACCCCGCGCCGTCCACCCCCTCCTGGCCGCCCTCGCCCTCCAAGGCGCCATGTTCGGTGCCTGCCAGGCCGGCATCACCGCCCTCACCGAGCGACTCGGCCGGCCGGACCAGGCAGGGCTCGTGTACGCCGCCATGGGAGTGATGAGCGCTGTCGCCGGGCTCTCCATGGCTGCCGTGCCCGCCCGCATCGGGACGACCGCACGCTGGCGCGCGGCCACGGCGGCCGCCTGCGCGCTGTCCCTGCCCCTGCTGTGGACCGACGCGCTGCCCGCCCTCTACGCCACCGTCACCGTCCTCGGCGTCGCCTACGCCCCGCACCTCATCACGGTCTTCGGGCTCACCGAGCGCGTGGTGCCGCCCGCGCGGCTGGCCGAGGCGATGGCGTTCGCGACGAGCGCGCTGGTCGGCGGGCAGGCTCTCGCGGTCGCCGTCACCGGCCGCCTGGCCGAGTCGTACGGCCCCACGGCGGCCTTCGGGGCGGCGAGCCTCGCCGCGGCGCTCGCCTGCCTGATCGCGTTGACGGCGCACCCGGGGTCATACGCCCGACGCACCGCCGAAATCCACGTCCACGCGCGTGTGCCCGGCGAACGGCCGAGCACACCGTCCTAGACCGGCCGCTGCAACACCGCCATGCTGCGGTCCACCAACGTCAGCCGGTCCCCGGCCTGCACCTTCGCTCCCGTCCCGGGCGGCACCCCGTCCGTGCGGGCGGTGTCGACGACCACCTGCCACTGACGGCCGTGATTGACCGGCACGACGAAGTCGAGGGTCTTCGGGGAAGCGTTGAACATCAGCAGGAACGAGTCGTCGGCGATGCGCTCCCCGCGCGCGCCCGGCTCCGAGATCGCGTTGCCGTTGAGGAACACCGACAGCGCCGACGCCTGCGCCCGGTCCCAGTCCCGCTGGGTCATCTCGTTGCCCTGCGGGGTGAACCAGGCGATGTCCGACAGGTCGTCGTGCGTGCCCTCCACGGGCCGCCCGTGGAAGAAGCGCCGCCTGCGGAAGACCGGATGGTCCCGCCGCAGCCACACCATCGCGCGCGTGAAGGCGAGCAGCTCACGAGGCAGCCCCTCCTCGGCCGCCTCGCCGCCCTGCCCGGCGGAGCCGTCCTGCGGCCACTGCACCCACGCCAGCTCGCTGTCCTGGCAGTACGCGTTGTTGTTGCCGCGCTGTGTGCGTGCGAACTCGTCGCCGTGGCTGATCATCGGCACGCCCTGGGACAGCATCAGGGTCGCGACGAAGTTGCGCATCTGGCGGGCGCGCAGCTCCAGGACTCCCCGGTCGTCGGTCTCGCCCTCCGCCCCGCAGTTCCAGGAGCGGTTGTGGCTCTCGCCGTCGCGGTTGTCCTCGCCGTTGGCATGGTTGTGCTTGTCGTTGTACGAGACGAGGTCCTGCAGCGTGAACCCGTCGTGGCAGGTCACGAAGTTGATGGAGGCCAGCGGGCGCCGCCCGTCATCCTGGTACAGGTCGGACGAGCCGGTCAGCCGGGACGCGAACTCCGCCACCGCGCGCGGCTCACCGCGCCACAGGTCCCGTACGGTGTCGCGGTACTTGCCGTTCCACTCGGTCCACAGCGGCGGGAAGTTGCCCACCTGGTAGCCGCCCTCGCCCACGTCCCACGGCTCGGCGATCAGCTTCACCTGGGAGACCACCGGGTCCTGCTGCACCAGGTCGAAGAACGACGACAGCCGGTCCACCTCGTGGAACTGGCGGGCCAGGGTCGCCGCGAGGTCGAAGCGGAAGCCGTCGACGTGCATCTCGGTGACCCAGTAGCGCAGCGAGTCCATGATCAGCTGGAGCACGTGCGGGGACCGCATGAGCAGCGAGTTCCCTGTCCCGGTGGTGTCCATGTAGTAGCGCGGGTCGTCGGTGAGGCGGTAGTACTGCGGGTTGTCCAGGCCCCGGAAGGACAGCGTGGGGCCCAGATGGTTGCCCTCGGCGGTGTGGTTGTAGACCACGTCGAGGATGACCTCGATGCCGGCCTCGTGCAGCGCCCGCACCGCCGACTTGAACTCCAGGACCTGCTGGCCGCGGTCGCCCCAGGAGGCGTAGGCGTTGTGCGGGGCGAAGAAGCCGATCGTGTTGTAGCCCCAGTAGTTGTTCAGGCCCATGTCGACCAGGCGGTGGTCGTTCACGAACTGGTGGACCGGCATCAGCTCCAGCGCCGTCACGCCCAGCTCGGTGAGGTGTTCGATGACCGCGGGGTGCGCGAGGGCGGCATAGGTGCCGCGCAGCTCCTCGGGCAGCCCCGGGTGGCGCATCGTGAGGCCCTTCACATGGGCCTCGTAGATCACCGTGTGGTGGTACTCGGTGCGCGGGCGGCGGTCGTCGCCCCAGTCGAAGTACGGGTTGACCACGACCGACGACATCGTGTGCGGGGCGGAGTCGAGGTCGTTGCGCCGGCCCGGTTCGTCGAAGTGGTAGCCGTACACCTCCTCGCCCCAGCCGATCGCGCCGCTGATCGCCTTGGCGTACGGATCGAGCAGCAGCTTCGCCGAATTGCAGCGCAGGCCCCGCTCCGGGGCGTACGGGCCGTGCGCCCGAAAGCCGTACCGCTGTCCTGGCATGACGCCCGGCACGTACGCGTGCCGCACGAAGGCGTCGCTCTCCCGCAGTTCCACCGCCGTCTCCGAGCCGTCGTCGTGCAGCAGACACAGCTCTACTCGGTCCGCGGCCTCCGAGAAGACCGCGAAATTGGTGCCGGCGCCGTCGTAGGTGGCACCGAGTGGATATGCCTCTCCAGGCCAGACCTGCATGGACACGACTCTTTCAGCTGGAGCGCGCCGCCGGGGGCGCCTTGGCGTCGAGTCTCCCCGAAAGTGATGGAACCACCTATGACTTGGCTCCCTCTTACCGGGCGACCAGTGCAGACGCGGATATGCCAATAAGGGCGTACCAGTGGGGCCGACACGTACTCCCGGGGACGTACGGGGAGTAGGGGGAAGATGTGCGCAAGATAGTGCACCGCCATCTGGGCAAAGTGGTGGCGGGTGCGGCCATAGCGGTGGCCGGAACGGCCGTGATGGTCGGAATCACTCTGCCGGGCACGGCGGGGGCCGACGAAACGGGGGGGACCAACAGCGGCCAGGCCGCTGAGCAGGGGGCCCAGGGGGACGGGGCGGGAATCGGGCCGAGGCGTACGAGTGCGGAGTTGTGACGGTCTATCGTGTCCGCATGTCCGTCCCTGAACTGATCCGCATCGTCTCCCGCGACTCGCCGATGGCGCTCGCCCAAGTGGAGCGCGTCCGCGCCGAGTTGGCGGCCCTGCACCCGGGTGTGCGCACCGAGGTCGTGCCCGTGAAGACGACCGGTGACAAGTGGATGGGCGACCTGTCCCAGGTCGAGGGGAAGGGCGCGTTCACCAAGGAGGTCGACGCCGCGCTGCTGGCGGGCGAGGCCGACCTCGCCGTGCACTGCGTCAAGGACATCCCGGCCGACCGGCCGCTGCCCGCGGGAACGACGTTCGCCGCGTTCCTGAAGCGGGACGACATCCGGGACGCACTCATCCACCCCGGCGGGCTCACGCTGGACGAGCTGCCGGCCGGCACGCGGATCGGCACTTCCTCGGTGCGCCGGGTCGCCCAGCTGGCGGCCACCCACCCGCACCTGCAGTGCGTGCCGTTCCGCGGCAACGCCAACCGGCGGCTGGAGAAGCTCGCGGCCGGTGATGCGGACGCGCTCCTGCTGGCGGTGGCCGGCCTGGAGCGCATCGGGCGGACCGACGTGATCAGCGAGGTCCTCTCCCCCGAGGTGATGATGCCGCCGATCGGCGCGGGCATCCTCGCGCTGCAGTGCCGGGAGGGCGACAGCGAGCTCATCGACGCCGTGAGCGGCCTCGGCGACCCGGACACCTATCGGGAGGCCACCGCCGAGCGCATGTTCCTGCACGTCCTGCAGGGGCACTGCAACAGCCCGATCGCGGGGTACGCGCGCGTGGACCGGGGCGGCGAGCTGTCCCTGCGGGCCTGTGTGTTCACCCCGGAGGGCAAGACGAGGTTGAACGCCCACGAGTGGGCCGGCCGACTGGATCCGGCCACGCTGGGTACGTCGGTCGCGGTGGCGCTGCTGCGTCAGGGCGCCCGCGAGATCATCGACGGCATCCCGCACTGAGCCGACCGACCCCGAAGGGGCTCGCGCGTCAGGCGGTGCCCTCTTCGGCCTGGTCCCGCAGGAAGTTGCTGACCTGGAGCGCGAGGCCGTCCCGCAGGGCGGCGGCGTGGGCGCCGGCGCAACCCTCCTGAAGGCCGAGGCCGCCGGTCCACAGCCGGCGGTCCGCCCACTCCTCCTCGACCCGCAGCTGGATCTGCACGTCGACCTGGCTCAGGCTCGCTTCCGGGCCGGCCGCGTACAGCACGGCGGTGGCCCGGCGCAGCGGGTAGACGTCGAAGCCCTCGATGAACTGCGAGTTGCGCCAGTCGATGAACGCGGCCTCGCCGTCGCCGCCAATCCGCACGTCGATCTGGCCGTCCTCCAGGTGGATGCCGAGGTGCCGCTCGCCGCGGTTCTCGACGGTGACCCGGAGCCTGAAGTACGTCAGCCCCTCGGCGGCGTCGTCCCGTCCGCGCGGCGGCTCCGCGGCTGCCAGGCCGTGGACGCGGACACGCAGACCGGCATGCTCGTCGTACTCGTGCCAGTCCCCGACCACGTTCGGCTCGTACACAATCCACCTCTCGACCCAGAGAGCTGCTTCCTATCTTTGTGCTCAGTGCACTGTCAAATGAGCAGAATGCGCTGTGGCCAGCCCATTCGCACCCTTGATCACCGATCAAGCCGTGGGCAGGAAGAATCGACGTCGGGGCTGTCCGGAGGCATTCACGCACGTGCCGCACATCACGTTCCGCGCCAAGATCAGCGAGCCAGTCGGCCCAGCAGCGAGGACGCCGCGGCGATGCCGAGCGCGGCGGCCACGAGCAGGACGGCGAAGTCGAGCGCGAGGTGGGCGGGGGCGCCGAGGAGGAGGCCGCGCAGGGCGTCCACCTGGTAGCTGAGCGGGTTGGCCTTGCTGACGGCCTGGAGCCAGCCCGGCATCACGGACAGCGGGTAGAGGGCGTTGGAGCCGAAGAACAGCGGCATCGTGATGGCCTGCCCGAAGCCCATCAGCCGGTCGCGGCTGAGGACCACGCCGGCGATGGTCATCGAGAGGCAGGAGAAGAAGGCGGAGCCGAGGACGACGACCGCGCCGACCCCGAGCAGCTTCAGCGGGTTCCAGGTCAGCGCGACCCCGAGCAGCGCGGCGATGACGATCACGACGACGGCCTGGATCAGGGACTTCACCCCGGCCGCGAACGCCTTGCCGGTGATCAGGGCCGAGCGCGGGGTGGGGGTGACGAGCAGCTTGTTCAGGATGCCGGCGTCGCGCTCCCAGATGATCTGGATGCCGTAGAAGATGGCGATGAACATCGCGGACTGGGCGATGATGCCGGGGGCGAGGTAGTCGATGTAGGGGATGCCGTCGGTGGGGATCGCCTTGATGCGGGTGAAGGTCTGGCCGAAGATCAGCAGCCAGAGGGCGGGCTGGACCGCGCGGGTGTACAGCTCGGTGCGGTCGTGGCGCAGCTTCTGGAGTTCGACGGCGCACATGGCCGCGACGCGGGCGGGCAGCACCCGCCAGCCGGCGCGGGGCACGGGCGGCCGCAGCAGCAGGTCGATGCCGCCGGGGTGGGCCCGGTCAGCCGACGCGGCGGGCGGTGCGGCGGGTGCTTCGGACATCGCGGAAGTCTCCTGAACTCTCGTCGAGTCCGCTGCCGGCGATGTCGCGGAAGACGTCCTCCAGCGTGGGCAGCGGGTCGGTGTCGGCCGCCCCCGCGGCGCGCCTGCGGGCGCCGAGCCCCTCTCTGAGCTCGGCCGGGGTGCCGAGGGCCCGGATGCGGCCGTGGTGCATGAGGCCGACCCGGTCGCAGTACTGGTCGGCCTCGTCCATGTAGTGGGTGGTGACCAGGACCGTCATGCCGGTGGCGGCGCGCACGGCGCCGATGTGCTCCCACACTCCGGTGCGGGCGATCGGGTCGAGGCCGATGGTCGGTTCGTCGAGGATCAGCAGCCGGGGCGCGCTGACCAGGGCCTGGGCGAGCTCGAGGCGGCGGACCATGCCGCCGGAGTAGGTGCCCGCGAGCCGGTCGGCGGCGTCGCCGAGGCCGACGGCGGCCAGGGCCTGGCCCACCCGTGCGGCGCGTTCGCGGCGGGGCACGTCGAAGACGCGGGCGAACAGGGCGACGTTCTCGCGGCCGGTGAGGCCCGCGTCGGCGGACAGCTGCTGCGGGACGTAGCCGAGCAGCCGGCGTACGGCCATACGGTCGTCGGCGGCGTCGTGCCCGAAGACGCGGACCATGCCGGCGGGCACCGGCAGGAGGGTGGTGATGCAGCGGATCGCGGTGGTCTTTCCGGCGCCGTTGGGACCGAGCAGCCCGAAGACCTCGCCCTCGCGCACCGTCAGGTCGAGCCCGTCCACCGCGTTGGTCTCACCGAAGGCGTAGGCGAGCCCGGTGCAGTCCACGGCCTGGTCGGCGTGTCGTGTCATGGGCGTTCCGCCTCCTCGCGCAGGGTGTCGGACAGTCTGCGCAGCGCCGGGACCGCCGCGAGCAGCGTCTCGCGGTCCACCTCGTCGAGGCGGGACACCTGGCGCCGTACGAGATCCGCGCGCCGTCTGCGCCATTCGCCGAGCCGGGCCTCGGCCGCGGGGGTGGGCAGCAGTCGGGCGGCGCGCCGGTCGGCCGGGTCCGTCTCGCGCACCAGATAGCCCTGCCGGGCCAGCTGGTTGACCAGCGTGGACACCGAATTGCCCGCCAGGTACAGCTCCTTGGCCGCCTCCGAGATCCCGATGCCGGGCCGCTGCGCGACCAGCCGCAGCAGCTCCACCTCGGCCGTGCGCAGCGGCGGGGCGGGCATCTCCCGGCGCAGCCTGCGCCGGATCAGCCGCTGGACGCCGACGAGCGCGTCCGCCAGCTCCTCGGGGAAGGTCTCCTGTTCCACCTCACCGACATTACCTCTGTAGCAGAGGTAATGAACCAAGGCGGGGTCAAGTACGCCCGATCGGCGGGACGCACAGTCACCTCTCCGTAACGCGTAGTCGCATTCACGAAATGTGTTTCCGGTTCTGCTGGGCCGGGAATATGGGCTTATGTGCTTCGGACAGGAGGCACGTCCGTGGGAGCCGACCCACCAGGCCCCTGGGTGTCCTCCATGTGGTCCGGGTGCGCGCCTCCCATGCTGTCCAGTCAGCACCTGCTGAGGGAGGTGCGCACGGATGAGTGCCGCCACCAGAACGAAGCAGCACCCGCACGACGACGCCCCCGACACCGCCGAAGCGTTCGCCCGACTCGTGGGACTGCCCGAGGGGCCGCAGCGCAAGGCGCTCAAGGACGAGCTGGTTCAGGCCTGGTTGCCCATGGCCGAGCGGATCGCCGTCCGGTTCAAGGGCCGCGGCGAGTCCCTGGAGGATCTGTACCAGGTGGCCGCGCTGGGCCTGGTGAAGGCCGTCGACCACTACGACCCGGCCCGCGGCCACGCCTTCGAGGCGTACGCCGTGCCCACCATCACCGGTGAGATCAAGCGGCACTTCCGCGACCACATGTGGACGCTGCACGTGCCGCGCCGGGTCCAGGACCTGCGCAACCGGGTCCGCAGCTCCACGAAGGAGCTGTCGCAGCAGACCCCCGGTCGGGCCCCCACCGTTGCCGAGATAGCGGACCACGCGCACCTGAGCGAGGACGAGGTCCGCACCGGCATGGAGGCGCTGGACTGCTTCTCCGCGCTGTCGCTGGAGGCGGAGATGCCCGGGACGGACGGCTATGCGCTGGGGGACGCGATCGGCGGTCCGGATCCGGCGTTCGAGGTGGTCATCGACCGTGTCTCCGTCGGGCCGTGTCTGCAACGGCTTCCGGAGCGTGAGCGGACGATCCTCTACCTCCGCTTCTTCGGCGGGATGACGCAGAGCCGTATCGCGTGCCAGCTCGGGATCTCGCAGATGCATGTCTCCCGGCTGCTCAGCGGCTGTTTCGCGCACCTGCGTGAGGAACTGCTCGCCGAAGCCCGGTGAGCCTGCGAAGGATGAGTCGGCGCCGCGTCCTCACTCCTGTGCCGCCCCCGGGATCTGCGTCGGGCCGTGACGCTCCAGGGCCTCTTCGAGCTCGAAGCGGATCTCGGGCGGCATCCGGCCGTCCCTGCCCCAGACGAGGATCAGTTCCGCGACATGGCGGAGCTTGATGTTCGTGTGCTGGGAGACCTCCCTCAGCACCGCCCATCCCTCGTCCGGCGCCACCCGGCCCAGCGCGACGACCATGCCGATCGCCTGGTCCACGACGGCGTGCGAGACGACCGCCTCCTTGAGCTGGTGGACTTCCGCTTCCAGTTCGAGAATCCGGTCGGTTTCGTCGGCAGGCTCGTTCGGTACCGGTGCCACGCCTCCATCGTCGTCGCTTCGCCGGTCGGTTGCCAGTGAACGCGAGGACGGACATCGCCCGTTTCCGTCCACCGCCGGGGGTACTCGACAGGCCCGGGAGCGGATCCGGTTGGACACTGGGAGCAGACCGGTGGCCGCCGGTAGGGCGAGACCAGGACGCGACTGCCATGAACAATGCAAGATCCTCCAGGAGCACGGCCGACGTCGTGTCCACACACTCCGTGTTCGGCGCACCCTGCTGGGTGAGCCTGACCAGCCGTGACCTGGAGGCCACCCAGGCGTTCTACACGGCCATGCTGGGATGGCGCTGGCGGCCGGCCAAGCTGGGGGACCGCTTCCGCGTGGCGCTGGCACAGAACGTGCCGGTGGCCGGGATCGCCGCGGTCGCCTCGATGTGGCAGATGGCCGTGGCCTGGACGCCGTATTTCGCCGTGCGCAGTGCGGACGAGGCCGTCGCCCGGGTGCAGGAACGCGGCGGCACGGCAGCCGTCGGGCCGCTCTCCCTGCCGCCCGGCCGTGCTGCGCTGCTCGCGGACCGCGACGGTGCGACGTTCGGCATCTGGGAGGGGGAGCTCATCTCCAACTGGGAGACCTGGCGGCGGGCCGCGCCGACGTTCATCCGCCTGCACACGCGCGACGCGTTCGACGCCGCCATGTTCTACGGCGAGGTCCTCGACTGGGCCACGGACCGGCCCGGTGGCTGCGAGGTGCACTACGAGGGCGGCGAGGTCGTGCTGCGCAGCGGGGGTGACGTGGTGGCACGCATCGAGTCGGGGGCGCTCGGGGCCGCGCCCGACCCGACGATCCGCCCGCACTGGCAGGTTCACTTCGCGGTCACGGATGTGGCGGAGTGCGCGCGGGCCGCGGAACTGAACGGGGGCAGTGTGCTGTCCAAGGGCAGCGACGAGGCGGTGTTGCGGGATCCGGACGGGGCGCAGTTCACGGTGACTTCGCGGCGCGAGCGGTGACTTCGCGGCGCGAGCGGTGACTTCGCGGCGCGAGCGATAGAAGGCGCGATGGGCCCCGCGCCCCTCTTACGCCTCCTGACAAAAAGAGGCTTCTGGACCTCTGGGAATGACGGTGTGTCGGGATGGCCTGCTCGATGCGTCAGAACGCATGCGTAGCAGTCGGGCCCGCGCAGCCTCACATCTGGGATCTCAGCACGTCGACCTCACAGCCCGGCGCGAAGGGGTCGAAGCCGTGCTCGATCAGCCAGCGAACTGCCAGCAGGCTTCGCAACGACCACCACGCGTGGATCACGTCGAGCTCGATGTCGGTGCCATAGCCGGCGATGACGTCGTCGAGGTACTCCTCGTGTCCGAGCGTGAAGGTGGCGAGGTCGTACAAGGCATCACCCTGGCCCGCCTCGGACCAGTCGATGATGCCGGTGACCTCGTCGCCGTCGACGAAGAGGTGCGCGATCTGCAGGTCGCCGTGTGTGAACGCCGGAGTCCACGGCCGGAGCGCGGCCTCGGCGACCCGGCGGTTGCGGGTGACCAGGTCGGCGGGCAGGAGGCCGTTCGCCACGAGGAGTTCGCACTCGGCGTCGAGCTCCGCCGCCAGCGCGGCGGTGCTCCGGCCGGCCCGCCCGGGCCGGGGCGGCAGCGGTGCCCGGTGCAGCTTCCGGATGGCGGCGCCCGCCGCGGCCCACGCCGCCGGCGACCCGGTCGACGGCCCGCCGAGGCGCCCGAGCGTCGTACCCGGGAGTGCGGCGATCGCGAGCACGGGCGGCTTGCGCCACAGGACCTCCGGGGTCGGGACCGGCGCGAGGGACATCGCCTCGACCTCGACGTCGATGCGCGCCTGATCGGCGTCCACCTTCAAGAACACGTCGCCGACGCGCACAGTCGCGCGCTCGGAATGGGCGACGACGACTTTGACCTCATCCATGGGCGACCAGTATCCCGGGGATGATCGCCGACGTCGCCAGGTTTGTCGCGTGCGATTACGCGGCTGACCGCGTCCTGCCACCCGGCGGCCTCGTGCACGACACCGACCTCTGACCAGGTCAAGCCCACCACTTTTGTCAGGAGTCCTGAGGGCGTTTGCGTGAGGGCCTCGACAGCAGGACGAGGCTGCGGCGCTCGACGAGGAGGGCGGTGCCCGCCTTGTGCTCCGACTCGTCCGGGGGACCCTGTGATGCGGACGTGTCGATCGTCGTCGTCCAGCGCTCCCCGTAGGAGACGTCCGGCAGCTGGAACTCCACCGGCTCCCAGTAGGCGTTGAGCAGGAACAGGAAGGAGTCGTCCACGACCGGCTGCCCGCACCAGTCCGGCTCGGCGATGGCGTCGCCGTTGAGGAAGGCGGCGACGGAGTGGGCGTCGGAGCGCCGCCAGTCGTCCTGCGTCATCTCGCGGCCGTCGGGCAGGAGCCACACCAGGTCGGGCAGCGGCTGGTCGGGGTGGGTCGGGGTCTCGCCCTGGAAGAAGCGGCGGCGGCGCAGGACGGGGTGGGCGGCGCGCAGACCGATGACGCGGCGGGTGAAGTCGGCGAGTGAGCGTTGGTCGTCGGTGAGCCGCCAGTCGATCCAGGAGACCTCGTTGTCCTGGCAGTAGGCGTTGTTGTTGCCGCGCTGGGTGCGGCCGAGTTCGTCGCCGTGGCAGAGCATCGGGATGCCCTGCGACAGCAGCAGCGTGGCGAGGAAGTTGCGCTGCTGACGGGCGCGCAGCGCGAGCACGGCCGGGTCACGCGTCTCGCCCTCCGCGCCGCAGTTCCAGGACCGGTTGTGGCTCTCGCCGTCCCGGTTGCCCTCGCCGTTGGCCTCGTTGTGCTTGTCGTTGTACGAGACGAGGTCGCGCAGCGTGAATCCGTCGTGCGCGGTCACGAAGTTGACGCTGGCGCGCGGGCGGCGCCTGCTGTGGGCGTACAGGTCGGAGGAGCCGGTCAGCCGGGAGGCGAACTCGCCGAGCGAACCGGGCTCGGCGCGCCAGAAGTCCCGTACGGCGTCGCGGTACTTGCCGTTCCACTCCGACCACAGCGGCGGGAAGTTCCCCACCTGGTAGCCGCCCTCCCCCACGTCCCACGGCTCGGCGATCAGCTTGACGCGGCTGATCACCGGGTCCTGCTGGATCAGGTCGAAGAACGCCGAGAGCCGGTCCACCTCGTGGAACTGGCGGGCCAGCGTCGCCGCGAGGTCGAAGCGGAAGCCGTCGACGTGCATCTCGGTGACCCAGTAGCGCAGCGAGTCCATGATCAGCTGGAGCACGTAGGGATGGCGCATCAGCAGGCTGTTGCCGGTGCCGGTGGTGTCGTAGTAGTGCGCCCAGTCGCCGTCCACGAGGCGGTAGTACGAGGCGTTGTCGATGCCCCGGAAGGACAGGGTCGGGCCGCGTTCGTTGCCCTCGGCGGTGTGGTTGTAGACCACGTCCAGGATCACTTCGAGGCCGGCCGCGTGCAGCGCCTTCACCATCGACTTGAACTCGTCGACCTGGCGGCCTCGGGTGCCGTGGGCGGCGTAGGCGTTGTGCGGCGCGAAGAAGCCGATCGTGTTGTAGCCCCAGTAGTTGGACAGCCCGCGGTCCAGCAGCACGCCGTCCTGGACGTACTGGTGCACCGGCATCAGCTCGACGGCCGTCACGCCGAGGGACGTGAGGTGCTCGACGACGGCCGGGTGCGCCAGGCCTGCGTAGGTGCCGCGCAGTTCCGGCGGGACCTCGGGGTGGTTGCGGGTCAGGCCCCGTACGTGCGCCTCGTAGATGACGGTGTCGGCGTACGGCCGTCTCGGCGGGCGGTCGTCGCCCCAGTCGAAGTACGGCTCGGTCACCACACCGAGCATGGTGTGCCCGGCGCTGTCCGCAGGGGACGGGGCGCCCGGGGTGCGCTCGAAGAGGGAGGCGTGGTTGTCCACCCGGCCGTCCACCGCCCGGCTGTACGGGTCGAGCAGCACCTTCGCCGGATTGCACCGGTGGCCGAGGCCCGGGTCCCAGGGGCCGTGCACCCGGTAGCCGTAGCGCTGCCCCGGGCCGACGCCGGGCAGATAGCCGTGCCACACGAAGCCGTCGACCTCGGTCAGCGGGACCACGCTGTGCCGGTCCTTGTCGTCGACGAGGACGAGTTCGACGCGTTCGGCGACCTCGCTGAACACGGCGAAGTTGGTGCCCCGGCCGTCGTAGGCGGCCCCCAGCGGGTAGGGGTGCCCGCTCCAGGCGGACACCCCTCGGCTCTTGTCGTCGCGGCGCCGGCGGGCGGTCACCGGGCGCCCTCCAGGATGCCGTCCCGGGTGCCCGCCGCGTCGGCGACGGCCGTGACGGGCGCCTCGCGGGGAACACCGCGCGCTTCGCGCAGACTGGGCGCGGGGGCCGCGGGGACGAGCGGGGCACGTTCGCCGGCGCGGGCGCGTTGCGAGAACCAGATGACCTTGGCTCCGGACTCGGTGGCGCAGCAGCCCCAGCCGTCGCTCATCGCGGCGAGGTGCTGGAGGCAGGCGCGCAGCTCATGGTCCGGGCGCAGAGCACGGTCGTTGTCACCGATGGCAGTGATGAGGTGCTGGCCGTTCCACCACATCTCGACCGAGGTGTTCTTGTCCGTTGCGTGCTCGTCGATGGCCCGCAGCAGCATCTCCGTGCTGTGGCGGACGGGCTCGACAAGGGTCTCCAGGTCCCAGTACCGGAGGTGGGCGGCCAGAATTCGGCTGACCTGACCCACCCGTTCGGGGCTGACTTCCACGTCGAGGTGGTAGTAGCAGGGCACTGCGGTCTTCACCGTCGTTACCTCCTCACCGCGAGAGCTCCCGCTCTCCTCGCCCCTGCGGGACGGGCCCCGAACACGGAGCGTGAGCACTGATCGCTTCTGAGTCACTTCAGGGTGGGGGCGGTACGCCATTCGTGCAACACGAGGACACACCCGAGGTAGTTGAAGATCCAACAGGACGCTGCGTCGTCGACCGTGCACCATGTGTGAAGACCTCGATGCCCGTAACGGAACCCGTGCGTGGGCGCGCACGGGTTCCGCCCGACGGTCGGGAGACGTGTCATCGAGCCCGGAAGGTGAAGGCGGCCATGCTGCTACCGGCCAAAGCCGAAGTCGCCCGGCAACTGCGGCGATACCGGGCCTGGGAACGAGCCATGCTCGCGGCCCCGGCCGACCTCACGGTGCGTACCGCCTTCGAGGACCATGGCTACACCCTCTGTGTGCTGATGGGAAAGCGCTGCGCCCGTGAGGCCGCGGACGCCGCCGAGCGCTATCTGCGCAGCACGCCGACCGCCTATCTCCTGGAGCAGGACGGACGGCCCCGCACGGCGAGCGTCTCCGCACGCAGAGGACCGCCGAGATCGCGGCGGCGGCGTTTCCATGCCGGCAGGTAGCCGGCTTCCGGCGAAGATCGAACCCCCGGCCGGGCCTTGTGCCCGGCCTCGAGCACGGTGGAGGTGAACCATGGGCAGGACCAAGAGCAAAGCCGGTGCCGGCACCGGGACCATCGGCCGTATCCCGGTACGGGACGTACAGCCGGCCGTGGAATGCGGCAGGCATCCGGCGAAGGCGGTCGTCGGCGAGACCTTCGAGGTCAGCGCCACCGTGTTCCGCGAGGGCCACGACTCCGTGGCCGCCAACGTCGTGCTGACCGATCCCGACGGCCACCCCGGCCCGTGGACGCCGATGCACGAACTGGCCCCCGGCATGGACCGTTGGGGGGCCAAGGTGACACCGTCCGCGGTGGGGTCATGGACGTTCCATGTGGAGGCCTGGAGCGATCCGGTGGCCACCTGGCGCCGCACCGCCCGCATCAAGGTTCCGGCCGGGATCGACGTCGGGCTGGTCCTGGAGGAGGGCGGCGAGCTCTACGAGCGTGCGGCCGCCGGCGTGCCCGACGAGACCGAGCGGGCGACCGTGCTGGCCGCCTCCGAGGCGCTGCGGGACGACTCGCTGCCGCCCGTGTCACGGCTGGCGGCGGCGTTCGCGGCGAACGTCGACGCGGTGTTGGGCCGGTATCCGTTGCGGGATCTGGTGACCGCCTCGGATCCGCTGCCCCTGCTGGTCGAGCGCGAACGCGCCCTGTACGGCTCCTGGTACGAGTTCTTCCCCCGCTCCGAAGGCACCCCCGAGCAGCCCCACGGCACCTTCGAGACGGCCGCGCGCCGGCTGCCCGCGATCGCCGCGATGGGCTTCGACGTCGTCTACCTGCCGCCGATCCACCCCATCGGCACCACCTACCGCAAGGGCCCGGACAACACCCTGTCCGCCGGCCCCGACGACGTCGGCGTGCCCTGGGCCATCGGCTCCCCCGAGGGCGGCCACGACGCCGTCCACCCCGACCTCGGCACGATCGAGGACTTCGACCGCTTCGTCGCCAAGGCCGGCGAACTGGGCCTGGAAGTGGCCCTCGACTTCGCCCTGCAGTGCTCCCCCGACCACCCCTGGGTACACAAGCACCCCGAGTGGTTCCACCACCGCGCGGACGGGACGATCGCCTACGCGGAGAACCCGCCGAAGAAGTACCAGGACATCTACCCCTACTACGGCGACGAGATCGGCATGGGCGACAACATCTGGCTCGGCGACCGGGACGCCGTGCGCTACTACGGCGACGAGATCGGCATGGGCGACAACATCTGGCTCGGCGACCGCGACGCCGTGCGCACCCCCATGCAGTGGACCCCGGACCGCAACGCCGGCTTCTCCACCTGCGACCCCGGGCGGCTCTGTCTGCCGACGATCATGGACCCGGTCTACGGCTACCAGGTGACGAACGTCGAAGCATCGATGGCGTCGCCGTCCTCGCTCCTGCACTGGACCCGCCGCATGATCGAGATCCGCAAACAGAACCCGGCGTTCGGACTCGGCTCCTACACCGAACTCCAGTCGTCGAACCCTGCGGTCCTCGCCTTCCTGCGCGAGTACGAGGACGACCTGGTGCTCTGTGTGCACAACTTCGCGCGCTTCGCGCAGCCCACCGAGCTCGACCTGCGCGAGTTCAGCGGACGGCACCCGGTCGAACTGTTCGGCGGCGTGCGATTCCCGGCCATCGGCGAACTGCCGTATCTGCTGACCCTCGGGGGCCACGGCTTCTACTGGTTCCGGCTCACCCGAGTCGCATCCCGCATCGGCAGACGACTTTGAGCGTGAGCTTCGAGCGTGTGCCGAGGAAAGGAAGGACGGCGCCCGCCCCGCCTTCGAGGTCCGCGCCGTCCTCGCCGCCACCCTCTCCCCGACCTGGGGCATCTACAGCGGCTACGAACTGTGCGAGAACACCCCCCTGCGCAAGGGCAGCGAGGAATACCTCCACTCGGAGAAGTACCAACTACGCCCCCGCGACTGGAGCACGGCGGAGCGCGACGGCCGCACGATCGCGCCCCTGCTCACCCGCCTCAACGCGATCCGCAGGTGCCACCCCGCCCTCCACCGGCTCAGGAATCTCCGCTTCCACCACACCGACAACGACGCGGTCATCGCGTACAGCAAACGCACAGGCCCGGACACGGTTCTGGTGGTCGCCAACCTCGACCCGCACCACACCCAGGAGGCCACGGTCTCGTTGGACATGCCGCAACTCGGCCTGGACCGGGACGCCTCCTTGTCCGTGCACGACGAACTGACGGGTGAGACCTACCGCTGGGGCCGGACCAACTACGTACGCCTCGAGCCCGGCAGGGCGCCCGCGCACGTTCTCCACGTCCAGGCTTCGCCACCGCAGATCGGAGGGTCCTGAGCGTCATGACCGTCAACGAGCCCGTTCAGGACACCTTCGAGGACACGCCTGCCAAGGATCGTGACCCGGATTGGTTCAAGCGCGCCGTCTTCTACGAGGTCCTGGTCCGCTCATTCCAGGACAGCAACGGCGACGGTGTCGGCGACCTCAAGGGCCTCACCGCCAAACTCGACTACCTGCAATGGCTCGGCGTCGACTGCCTGTGGCTGCCGCCCTTCTTCAAATCACCGCTCAGGGACGGCGGCTACGACGTCTCCGACTACACCGCCGTCCTGCCCGAATTCGGTGACCTCGCCGACTTCGTCGAATTCGTCGACGCCGCCCACCAGCGCGGTATGCGGGTCATCATCGACTTCGTCATGAACCACACCAGCGACCAGCACCCGTGGTTCCAGGAATCGAGGAAAGACCCCGACGGCCCCTACGGCGACTACTACATGTGGGCCGACGACGACAAGCAGTACGCCGACGCCCGCATCATCTTCGTCGACACCGAAGCCTCCAACTGGACCTACGACCCGGTCCGCAAGCAGTACTTCTTCCACCGCTTCTTCTCCCACCAGCCGGACCTGAACTACGAGAACCCGGCCGTCCAGGAGGAGATCCTGGCCGCCCTCCGCTTCTGGCTGGACCTGGGAATCGACGGCTTCCGGCTCGATGCCGTGCCCTATCTGTATGCCGAAGAAGGGACGAACTGCGAGAACCTTCCCGCCACGCATGAATTCCTGAGGCGGGTCCGGCGCGAGATCGACGCGATGTATCCGGACACAGTGCTGCTGGCGGAGGCGAACCAGTGGCCGGAGGACGTCGTCGACTACTTCGGCGACTACGCACGCGGGGGCGACGAGTGCCACATGGCGTTCCACTTCCCCGTCATGCCCCGCATCTTCATGGCCGTACGGCGCGAATCCCGCTACCCCGTCTCGGAAATTCTCGCCAAGACCCCGGCCATTCCCTCCGGCTGCCAGTGGGGCATCTTCCTGCGCAACCACGACGAGCTGACCCTGGAAATGGTCACCGACGAGGAACGCGACTACATGTGGGCGGAATACGCCAAGGACCCCCGCATGCGCGCCAACATCGGCATCCGCAGGCGTCTCGCCCCGCTCCTCGACAACGACCGTCACTCGATCGAACTGTTCACCGCCCTGCTGCTGTCCCTGCCCGGCTCGCCGATCCTCTACTACGGCGACGAGATCGGCATGGGCGACAACATCGGGCTGGCGTCGACCGTACGGGTGGGTCGGGGAGATGCGGTCTTCTGCATGGTGACGCGTCCTTTCCTCGGCACACGCTCGAAGCTCACGCTCAAAGTCGTCTGCCGATGCGGGATGCGACTCGGGTGAGCCGGAACCAGTAGAAGCCGTGGCCCCCGAGGGTCAGCAGATACGGCAGTTCGCCGATGGCCGGGAATCGCACGCCGCCGAACAGTTCGACCGGGTGCCGTCCGCTGAACTCGCGCAGGTCGAGCTCGGTGGGCTGCGCGAAGCGCGCGAAGTTGTGCACGCACACAGAG
>NZ_RDBN01000037.1:2179029-2250561 GCF_008042075.1 Streptomyces sp. UW30
CTCTGTGTGCACAACTTCGCGCGCTTCGCGCAGCCCACCGAGCTCGACCTGCGCGAGAGCTCGACCTGCGCGAGTTCAGCGGACGGCACCCGGTCGAACTGTTCGGCGGCGTGCGATTCCCGGCCATCGGCGAACTGCCGTATCTGCTGACCCTCGGGGGCCACGGCTTCTACTGGTTCCGGCTCACCCGAGTCGCATCCCGCATCGGCAGACGACTTTGAGCGTGAGCTTCGAGCGTGTGCCGAGGAAAGGACGCGTCACCATGCAGAAGACCGCATCTCCCCGACCCACCCGTACGGTCGACGCCAGCCCGATGGCCTCCCTGGCCGGGCTCCTGCGCGAGTGGCTGCCACGGCAGCGCTGGTTCGCGGGCAAGGACCGGCCCGTCACGGACCTCGCGCTGCTGTCGATGACGGAGCTGTTCCCGGGCTGTCTGCATCTGCTGGTGCACGCCGGTCACTCGGCGGTGCCCTCGCCCGGCGGCGCTCCCCCGGCCGGCGACTGCTACCAGCTGCTGCTCGGCGTGCGGCAGCATCTGTCGCCGCGCCTCGGGAAGGCACTCATCGGCCGTGCGGAGGAAGGGCCGCTGGCCGGTCTGACGGTCTTCGACGCGCTGCAGGACCCCCGCTCGGCCCAGCTGCTCCTGGACCGGCTGCGGCACCCCGGCACCGCCGGACCGCTGCGCTTCGAGGCCGACCCGTCGGTGTCGCTGCCGGTCGGGCTCGTGCCGCGGCTGCTGGACGCCGAGCAGTCCAACTCCTCGCTGGTGTACGGCGACGCGTTCATCCTGAAGCTGTTCCGGCGCATCCAGCCCGGCGTCAATCCGGACCTGGAGCTGTCCGGCGCGCTGGCCCAGGAGGGCTGCGGTCGGGTGCCGGCGCCGGTGGCGTGGTTCCGGACGACGCACCCCTGGGAGGCGACGCTCGGCGTGCTCCAGCCGTTCCTGCGTGGCGCCTCCGACGGCTGGACGCTGGCGCTGGGCGCGCTCGCCTCGGGTGACGACTTCACCGCGCAGGCCCGTCAGCTGGGGCGGGCGACGGCGGAGGTGCACCTGGCGCTGGCCTCGGCCTTCCCCTCCAGGGCCCACGCCGAGAACGGCCGTACCGCGGCGGCGATGACCGAACGCCTGGAGCTCGCCGCGCACTTCGTCCCCGCCCTGCAGCCCTACGTCCCGGGCCTGCGCACCGCCTTCGGCGCCCTCGCCGCCTGCGATCCCGGGCCGCCCGCCCAGCGCATCCACGGCGACCTGCACCTGGGGCAGGTGCTGCGGGCCGACCGGGAGTGGTTCGTCATCGACTTCGAGGGCGAGCCGTCCCGCCCGCTCGCCGAGCGCCGCGGCGTGCACTCCCCGGTGCGGGACATCGCCGGCATGCTCCGCTCCTTCGACTACGCCGCCCGCCAGCGCCGGCCTTGGCGTCCGGAGTGGGCGCGCCGCTGCCGGGAGGCCTACTGCGCGGGCTATGCCGCCCGCGCCGGATGGGACCCGCGCACGAAGCACGGGTTGCTCCGTGCCTACGAAACCGACCGCGCCGTGTACGAGGTGCTGTACGAGGCCCGGCACCGACCCGACTGGTTGCCCGTACCGATGGCGGCGATCGAACGCCTCGCCGTGAGAGGAGCCTGACCCCATGGCCCTGCACGAGACCTCGCGCCCCGAGTCGGCCGGAGGGCCTCCCCGGCACACCGCCGCGCCGTCCCTCGACCCGGCCGAGCGTGACCGCCTGCTGTCGGGCGCACACCACGATCCGCACGCGCTGCTCGGGGCGCATCCGGTCCCGGGCGGGATCGCGTTGCGGGCGCTGCGTCCGTTCGCGCGAGCGGTGAGTGTCGTGGTCGACGGCGAGCGCACCGCGCTGGTCTCGGAGGGCGGCGGCCTGTTCTCGGCCGTACTGCCGCTGGACGCGATCCCCTCCTACACGCTGCTCGTGTCGTACGAGGAGGACGGGTCCGACGAGCGCGAGGTCCACGACCCTTACCGCTTCCTGCCGGCCCTCGGCGAGCTCGACCTGCACCTCATCCGCGAGGGACGGCACGAGCAGCTGTGGAAGGCGCTCGGCGCCGAGCCGATGACCCATCAGGGCGTGGCCGGCACCCGCTTCACCGTGTGGGCGCCGAACGCCCAGGGTGTACGGGTCGCCGGGGACTTCACCTGCTGGGACGGGACGGCGTTCCCGATGCGGTCGCTCGGCGCGTCCGGGGTGTGGGAGGTGTTCCTGCCGGACATCGGCGAGGGCACCCGGTACAAGTTCGAGATCACCTCCCGCTACGGCCACCGCTTCCTCAAGGCCGACCCGATGGCGCGCCGCGCGGAGGTCCCGCCGGACACCGCGTCGATCGTGCACGCCTCGCACTACGCGTGGGGCGACGAGCAGTGGATGACGCACCGGGGTGACGTGCCGGTGCACCAGGCTCCCTTCTCGGTCTACGAGGTCCATCTGCCGTCCTGGCGGCCAGGACTGACGTACCGCGAACTCGCCGAGGAGCTGCCCGCGTACGTCAACTACCTCGGCTTCACGCACGTCGAGCTCATGCCGGTGGCGCAGCATCCGTTCGCCGGTTCCTGGGGCTATCAGGTCACCGGCTTCTACGCGCCGACCTCGCGGCTCGGCACGCCCGACGACTTCAAGTACCTGGTCGACGCCCTGCACCGGGCCGGCATCGGCGTCATCGTGGACTGGGTGCCGGCCCACTTCCCCAAGGACGACTGGGCGCTGGCCCGCTTCGACGGGGACCCGCTGTACGAGCCCGGGGACGCGCGGCGGGCCGAGCATCCGGACTGGGGGACGTTCGAGTTCGACTTCGGGCGCACCGAGGTACGCAACTTCCTCGTCGCCAACGCCACGTACTGGTGCGAGGAGTTCCACATCGACGGGCTGCGCGTGGACGCCGTCGCCTCCATGCTCTACCTCGACTACTCGCGGGACTCCGGGCAGTGGTCGCCGAACGTGTTCGGCGGGCGGGAGGACCTGGACGCGATGGCGTTCCTCCAGGAGATGAACGCGACCGTGTACCGGCGCAACCCCGGGGTCGTGACGATCGCGGAGGAGTCGACGGCCTGGGACGGGGTGACCCGGCCGACCGAAAGCGGCGGGCTCGGGTTCGGGCTGAAGTGGAACATGGGCTGGATGCACGACTCGCTGGAGTACATCGCCAAGGAGCCGGTGCACCGCAAGTACCACCACAACGAGATGACGTTCTCGATGGTGTACGCCTATAGCGAGAACTACGTCCTGCCCATCTCCCACGACGAGGTCGTCCACGGCAAGCAGGCGCTTGTCTCCAAGATGCCGGGCGACTGGTGGCAGCGCCGCGCCAACCATCGCGCGTATCTGGGCTTCATGTGGGCACATCCCGGCAAGCAACTGCTCTTCATGGGGCAGGAGTTCGCACAGGGCGCCGAGTGGTCGCAGGAGCACGGGCCGGAGTGGTGGCTGCTCGATGAGGGGTACGCGTCGGCGGGCGACCATCGGGGCGTGCGGGACCTGGTCGCCGAGCTCAACGCGCGCTACCGGGCGACCCCGGCCCTGTGGGAGCGGGACACCGACCCCGGTGGCTTCCAGTGGGTGCTCGGGGACGCGGCCGACGACAACGTGTTCGCCTTCCTCCGCCACGGCACCGACGGCGACCCGCTGCTCGCTGTCTCCAACTTCTCCCCGGTCGTCCGCCACGACTACCGGCTCTGGGCGCCGGACCACGTCGTCGCCTGGCAGGAGACCCTCAACACCGACGCCGCACGCTACGGCGGTGGGGACGTCACCAACCCCGATCCCGTGAAGCCGGAGGACGGACATATCCACCTGACGCTGCCGCCGCTGGCGACAGTGTGGCTGCAGCCGTACAGGATGTGACGCCCGAGTTCTCCGTTCCCGACACCATCCGGTCTCAGCTGGGCTAGATTCGGGCAGCGCCGATAACGGTACTCATCGGTGACGTCACACCCGGTACACAACTGGAGCAGTGCATGCGCGACCACGGCCTCGCTCCGCCCACCGTCACGCCCCTGTCCGGCGGGCTCGCCGACAGCGTCTTCGAAACGGCGGCCGTCAACCCCACCTTGCCGATGCTCGCGCGGCGTCCCGACCCCTCCTCCACGGCCTGGGAGGAGGTGACCGCCGCCGAACTGCGCGACGAAGTCACCGATCTGGCCAAGGGGCTGATCGCGTCCGGCATCTCACCGGGCCACCGCGTGGCCATCATGGCGCGCACCCGGTACGAGTGGACGGTACTCAGTCACGCGCTGTGGGCGGTGGGCGCCGAGGTGGTCCCGATCTATCCGACGTCGTCGCGTGACCAGGTCGAGTGGATCCTGCGGGACGCCGAGTGCGTGGGCGTGGTGGTCGAGGACGAGCAGGCGGTCATGACGGTCGGGTCCGTGTGCGGATCGCTGCCGCGACTGCGCCACGTCTGGCAGCTGGACGCGGGAGGACTCGCGCAACTGGTGGAGCGCGGCGAGTTCGTCCCGCTCACCACGGTCGAGTCGCTGCGCCGCATCGTGCTGCCGGACTCCACCGCCGCGGTCATGTACACCTCCGGCACGACGGGCCGCCCCCTGGGCTGCGCCCTGAGTCACCGCGGGCTGGCGAGCCCCAGCGACACGCTCCTCGCGGGCTGGGGCCACACCGTGATCCCGCCCGGCGAGCGGCAGGCGTCGGTCCTGGCCTTCCTGCCCTTCTCCCATGTGTACGGCCTGCTGGTGCAGGCTCTGTGCATCCGCGGCGGCATGGTGATGGGGCACGAGCCCGACCTGAGCGAGGCGGCGCTGTCGGCGGCGCTGCGCACCTTCCGGCCGACCTGGTTCTGCGCCGTACCGTCGATCTTCGAGAAGATCTACAAGAACTTCCTGCGCGCGGCCCAACAGGCGGGCCGTGGCGCATTGTTCGAGCGTGCCGCCGACACCGCCCGGGACTTCGCCGCGGCGCTGGAACGGCACCGGCTGGGCGGCGGACCCGGACCCGGGTTCGATCTGCGGCTGCAACACGCCCTGTACGAGCGGACGGTGTACCGCAAGCTGCGGGCCGCGCTCGGCGGCCGAGTGTGCCGGGCGACGTCCGGCGGCTCGTCCCTGAACCGCGAACTCTCCCTGTTCTACGAGGGCATCGGCATCTACGTGAACGATGCCTACGGCCTCACCGAGACCTGCGGCGGGGTGACGGCGCAGCCGGAGGGCCGGGAGATGTCGGGGACGGTCGGGCAGGCCCTGCCGGGCATGGACATCCGGGTGGCCGACGACGGGGAGATCCTGGTGCGCGGGCCTTCCGTGTTCCAGGGCTACGTCAACGACGAGGCCTCGACGCGGGCC
This sequence comes from Streptomyces sp. UW30, assembly GCF_008042075.1. GTDB lineage: Bacteria > Actinomycetota > Actinomycetes > Streptomycetales > Streptomycetaceae > Streptomyces. Next base: position 2,184,329 of record NZ_RDBN01000037.1, read on the forward strand.
GCGCTGTACGGCGGCTGGCTGGCCACCGGGGATCTCGGGCGGCTGGACTCCGACGGCTATCTGACGATCACGGGGCGCAAGAAGGACATCATCATCACGAGCAGCGGCAAGAGCGTCTCCCCGGCGCTCCTGGAGCAGCGTCTGAGGATGCATCCGCTCGTCCACCAGGCGGTGGTCGTGGGCGACAACCGGCCCTGTTTCGGGGCCCTGATCACCCTGGATCCCGACTTCCTGGCCTACTGGCGCGAGTCCCTCGCCGTGCGCAGCGACGCCCGCATGCGGGTGGCGCGCGAGGAGAACGCGCTGCGCGAGGAGGTCGCGCGGGCCGTGGCGGCCGCCAACAGCGCGGTGTCGCGCTCGGAGTCCATCCGGGTCTTCCGGGTGCTGCCCGAGCCGTTCGACGTTGCCCGTGGTCTGCTGACGCCGTCGATGAAGCTGCGCCGGGACGAGATCGTGCGGCACTACGCGCTCCAGATCGAGGCGATGTACCAGGCCCGCTCGCGCGCTCCCCGGGAGCAGCTGGCGGAGGAGTTCGCGCACTGGGACGACACGGACAACGTCTTCGGCTGAGGGGGCATGGCGCGGCCTATTCGCCCGTCGTGAGCCGTACGACGTTCGAGCGTTCCCCGAGGACGAAGGCGCGGACGCGGTACGCGGCGTGCCGTTCGTCGGGCAGGGGGACGAAGTCGGTGGCCTCGGTGTCCGGGGCGAGGACGGCGACGGGGTCGTAGCGCTCGCCGTCCTTCTTGCGGATCTCCAGGAGGTAGCCGTCCTCGCCCGTGGAGTCGTCGCTCCAGGTGAGGCGGATGCCGTCCGGCCGGTCGGTGAGGTGCGGCCGGGCGGTGGGGCCCCGGTACGACGTCAGCCGGTAGTGGAAGGTGGTGTGCGGCATGAGGTCGGGGTGGCGGTAGCTCCTCACCTGGGGTGCGAGGTACTGGAGGACCGTGTAGGGGCCGTCCTTCTCGGTCGCGAACTCCAGGACGTGGCCCGCGATTCCGGTCCGCTCGTCCTGCCAGTTCAGGTCGATGTCGGTGGGTGTCGTGAGGGCACCCCGCAGCGGCTGTTCCGTGCCGGCCGAGCAGGCCGGCAGCGCCAGGACCAGCGCTGCCGACACCGCGATACGCGCCTTTCCTCGCATACGACGGCCGCTACTTCCGCCAGAAGCGGACGTTGCTCCACTCCACGGTGGCCGTCCCGTTGCCGCTGCTGGTGCGGTAGGCGCCGAACTTGTCGTAGAAGCTGCCGCCGGGGCTGTCGTAGGTGTGCTTGAGCGAGCCGTTGATGTAGGTGCGGTGTTCGACGCCGACCTGGTGGACCGTGTTGACGCGGACCGTCGCGCCGACCGTCCCGGCGTTGGACAGCGTGGTGCCGCCGTGCACCGCGTACAGCCGGCCGCCGCGTTCGACGGCGAGCATGAAGTACGGGCCGGAGCCCGACTCGTGGAAGGTCTGCTTGAGGCTGATCCGGGTGCCGCTGAGGCCGGTGATGCGGAAGTAGCCCTCGAACTGGCGCGTTCCGCCGGTGTAGGTGGCATAGCGTCGTTCAGCCCGTTGGTCACCGCTGGCGGTGGAGCAGGTGAGCCGGAACGTCAGGCCGTCGATCTGGCCGCAGCCCCGCTCCTGCTCGGTGAAGCTGGGTGAGACGGACTGCCAGCCCCCGGGCTCGACTTCGGCGAAGGCGTGCGGCGCGGTGAGCAACGACGTGGCGCACAGCGCCGTGGTGACGGTGAGGGTGCGCAGGCTTGGGCGCATCCTGCCTCCTGTCGGACGTGGGGGATGGACCGCACCTCATTTGTTCATGTGTATGAACTGCGATCCCTTATATGGATGAGCATTAGGGAAGTTAGGTTCGGACCAATGACTCGTCAAGAGATCGTGCGGACACGTCTTTCACTTCCGAACCGGTGTGCCCCCGCGTCGGTTGGGGCAAGGTGGCTCACGACGTGTTCATCTGCCTGCCGCACCCGGCTGGCGGAACGACCGGTGGCGCGGTGGGATCGAGGCGTGCGAAGCCGCGATCCAGGGGCAGGCGAACGTCGTCGAGGCAGACCGCCTGGAGCCGCAGAAGGGATGATCACCGTGACACGACCCAGGATCCTGGTGGTTGGCGCAGGCTTCGCCGGAGTCGGATGCGTTCGCCGGCTGGAACGCAAACTCTCCCCCGACGAAGCCGAGATCACCTTGGTGACGCCGTCCTCCTACCAGCTCTACCTTCCGCTTCTCCCCCAGGTCGCCTCCGGCGTCCTCACCCCTCAGTCGATCGCCGTGTCCCTGCGCCGCAGCCGCAGGTACCGCACCCGGATCATCCCGGGCGGCGCCATCGGCGTGGACCTGGCCTCGAAGGTCTGCGTCGTCCGCACCATCACCGACAAGATCCTCAACGAGCCGTACGACTACATCGTGCTGGCCCCCGGCAGCATCACCCGGACCTTCGACATCCCGGGGCTGACCGACAACGCCTACGGCATGAAGACGCTCGCGGAGGCCGCCTACCTGCGCGATCACGTCATCTCGCAGCTGGACCTGGCCGACGCCAGCCAGGACCCGGACGAGCGGGCGGCGCGGCTGCAGTTCGTGGTGGTCGGCGGCGGATACGCCGGTACCGAGACCGCCGCGTGTCTGCAGATGCTGACCCACAACGCGGTCAAGCGCTATCCGCGGCTCGATCCCCACCTGATCAAGTGGCATCTGATCGACATCGCGCCGCGGCTGATGCCCGAACTCGGCGAGAAGCTCGGCAGCGACGCCCAGGAGATCCTGCGCAAGCGCGGCGTCGAGATCTCCCTCGGGGTGTCCATCGCCAAGGCGGGCCCCGAGGAGGTCACCTTCACCGACGGCCGGGCGGTGCCCACCCGCACCCTGATCTGGACCGCCGGTGTCGTCGCCAGTCCGCTGATCGGCACCCTGGGCGCGGAGACGGTGCGGGGGCGGCTCGCGGTCACCGCTGAGATGAACCTGCCCGGGCAGGACGGAGTGTTCGCGCTCGGCGACGCCGCCGCGGTGCCCGATGTGGCCAAGGACGAGGAGGGCGCCGTCTGCCCGCCCACCGCCCAGCACGCGATGCGCCAGGGCAAGGTCGTCGCGGACAACGTCATCGCGTCCCTGCGCGACCAGCCGCTGCGGCCCTACAAGCACAAGGACCTCGGGCTGGTCGTCGACCTCGGCGGCCGCGACGCCGTCTCCAAGCCCCTCGGCGTGGAGCTGAAGGGCCTGCCCGCGATGGCCGTGGCCCGCGGGTACCACTGGTCGGCGCTGCGCACCAACGTCGCCAAGACCCGTGTCATGACGAACTGGCTGCTCAACGCGGTCGCCGGGGACGATTTCGTGCGCACCGGTTTCCAGTCCCGCAGCCCCGCCAAGCTGAGGGACTTCGAGTTCGTCCACGCGTATCTGACGCCGGAGCAGCTGCGGTCACAGACCGGCGGGAAGGGCTCAGCCAAGGCAAACGAAGGGACGGCCGAGTGAGGTGACGGTGCCGGCCGGACCGCGGTGCGCGGTGTGAGCGAGGAGAGAGCGGGAGTGAGTACGGCGGCGTGAGGGCAGCGGGAGGGCCGGTGCGGGCGCGGCTGCGCGACCGTGCCGCGGCCTCGGATCCGGGCCTGCTGAGGCTGACGGCCGGGTTGCGTACGGCGGGCTCGATCGCCCTCGCGGTCGCCGTGCTCGCGCTGCTGGGCACCGACGTGACCCACCTGGTGGCGGGGGCGCTGGCGGCGATGGTGTCCACGTTCGCCATCCGGGAGAAGCAGCGCGGGCAGCAGGCGGTCACGCTCGCGCTGGGCCTTCCGGTGGCGCTGGCGTCGATGACGCTGGCGGCGGCGCTGCACAGCCATGTCGTGGCCGGCGACCTGGTCTTCGTCGCGCTCATCTTCTGTGCCGTCTACGGCCGCCGGTTCGGCGACCGGGGCACCGCGCTCGGGCTGATCGGCTTCCAGATCTACTTCGTGTCGCTGTTCGTCGGCGCGACGGTCGGTGATCTGCCCGAGCTGTACGGCGTGGTCGCCGTGGCCTTCGCGTGCGGCGCCCTGGTGCGGTTCGTGCTCGTGCCCGAGACGCCGACGGGAGTGCTCCAGCGGCTGCGTGATGCCTTCCGCGCCCGGCTGGCCCAGCTGCTGTCCGCCCAGCTCGACCTGCTCGACGCCGGTCCCGAGGACGCGGACCGGGCCCTTGAGCAGGTGCGCGAGGGCACCGCCCGCCTGCACGAGACGGCTCTGCTGATCCAGGGCCGGCTGGAGGAGGGGACCTCCGACGAGGGCGTCGCCGGGCTCGTCCAACGGCGTGTCGCGGACGCCGAGATCGCCGCCGAGCGCCTGGGGCTGTCGCTGCTGCGGGCTCGCGGCGCCGAGCGCGTGGACACGCTCGCCCTGCATCTGCCGGGTGCGCCCGTCCCTTCGGGGGGCCGGGAACCGGTGCGGGACGCGGCGACCGAGACACTGCGCCGGGACCTGGAGGCGTTGCGCCAGCTCGTCCTGCGCCCCGTCGACCAGGCCGCCGGTACCTCGGTGGCGCACGTCCGCAACCGGCTCCTCGGCTACCGCGACGAGGAGAACCTGCCGGCCGCGTCGCCCGCCGTGCAGGACGTGTTCCGGGCCGTCGGCGAGGCCGCCCGTGCCGTCCTCGGGCTGCGGATCGCGCTCGGCGGGGTCCGGGACGAGTCGGACGACAGCCCGGCCACGGCACGCTCGCGCGAGGAGCTGGACGCCGAGGACGCCGTGCTCGACGCGGAGGAGGAGGCGCCGGCAGAGGAGGCGACCGGGCTGCGTCGGCCCACCACGCGCGCCGCCGTTCAGGTCGCCGTGGGGTCGACGCTGGCCATCGTCGGCGGTGAGCTGCTGTCCCGGGACCGCTGGTACTGGGCGGTGCTGACCTGCTGGATCGTGTTCCTCAACACCGCGTCCACGGGCGAGATCCTGGTCAAGGGCTACCGCCGGCTGCTGGGCACCGTCCTCGGCGTGCTGGCCGGCATCGTGCTGGCCGGCGCCGTCGGGCGGCACACCTGGACGGCGTTCGCGCTGGTGCTGCTGTTCGTCTTCGCGATGTTCTACTCGGCCGCGCTGTCCTACACGGCGGTGTCCTTCTTCGTCACCGCGGCACTCGGGCTGCTCTACACCCTGCTGCACACCTACAGCCTCTCGGTGCTCGTGCTGCGCATCGAGGAGACGGCGCTCGGCGCGGCCTGCGGGGTGATCGCGGCCGCGTTCGTGCTGCCGGTGGGGACGGACCGGCGGACGAACGAACTCCTCGCCACCGTGCTCCAGCGTCTCGGCGACGTCACCCGAAGCGCCGTCGAGGCGCTCAGCGGCGGGCCGCCCGTCGACCTGCTGGACGAGGCGCGCGACCTGGACCAGGCGCTGGCCGACCTGCGGGCCGCCACGAAGCCGCTCACCCATCCGGTCACGCCCCTGCGGGCCCGGCGGGAGACCGCCCGCTATGTCGTCGCGCTGCTCGAGACGTGCGCGTTTCACGCGCGCTCGCTGGCCGCGACCGCCGAGCTGCTGCCCACGCACCCCTCGATCGCGGCGGACCCCCGGCTGCGCCGGGCCGCCGGGCGCATCGAGAACAACCTCGAGGCGATCCGCGCGCATGTCGCCGACGAGCACGCCACCGCCGAGATCGAGACCGGCCCGAGCATCGCCTCGCTCCTGGGGCCGACCACTCCCGGCGCCTCGCGCTACGGCCGGGTCACCGACCGTGTCCTGCGGCATCTGCAACGCCTCGACGAGGGGGTGACCGGCCTGGCCCGTCCCCTGGGCGTGCCCGTGAAGGCACCGGACGGATGACCGCACGGCAAAGGACTGCACATCGGGGCGATACGCGGGTAGGCGGATGTCATGACCGATGTCGTGGACTCAGACGAACTGCTGCGACGGATGCACCGCGCCCGGGCCTGCGCCCGGCAGGAGGAGCGTGCGTGGCGGGTGCGGAGCGAACAGTTGAGGTCGACCGACCCCGAGGGGGCACGCGACGCCGCCGTACGGACACTGGCGTACGAGACCGTGATCATGGTGCTGGACGAGATCCTGACCCCCGGCAGGCACTCCGAACAGGGTTGACACCCGGAACCGCGTGAAACCGGTCACGTACCCCGGTCTGGGTTGCGCGGAAGCCTCCGAGATGGTTTACGGTTCATCCATACGTGGTCACGGGGTGGACCGAGTCAGTCCCCCGTGTACCACCGCATACGGCCCTGGCTGGCCTCCCCCGTCCAGCCAGGGCTTTTTCATGCCCTCGGCGGCCCGCCCCGGGATTTTCAGCCGAAACCGCCGTCCGCCGAGGTGCTCAGCGCGGCGGCAGCGGCTGAAATGGACGCAAGGGTTGCACCGGAACCTCCGTCCTCGGCGAGGAGCCCCGTGTCATGACCAAAGCGATCAAACTGCTGACCGCCCTGCCACCGCCGCAGCGTCAGGCCCTGATGTCGCTCGCCCGGGAGGTCGCCTTCGCGGAGGACGCCCGGATCTTCGAGGCGGGCGGTACGGCCGACCGCTTCTGGGTCATCCGCTCGGGCGCCGTCTCCCTCGACCAGCGGGTGACGTCCGTCCGGCGGGTCACCGTCGCCAGCCTCGGCGCGGGCGATCTGCTCGGCTGGTCCTGGCTGTTCCCGCCGTTCCAGTGGGACTTCGGCGCTGAGGCGTTCAGCCCGGTGCGCGCCTACGAGTTCGAGGCGGAGTCGGTGCTGCGGCTGTGCGAGGAGGACACCCGGCTCGGGATGACCCTGGTGCGCTATGTCGCCGAAATCCTCGCGCACCGGCTGGAGATGACCCGGGGCAAGCTGATGGAGCAGTACGGGCAGCGCCGGCGCAGTGTGCTCTGAGCGTCAGACGCGGTAGCGGCGCAGGGCGGGAAGCGCGGCGGCCAGGCCCAGCATGAGGACGACGACCAGCAGGCCGCCGCCCACGGTCGCGGTGCGCGCGCCGAAGGCCGAGCCCGCGGTGCCGTGCAGGACGTCGGCGAGGCGCGGGCCACCCGCGACGACAACGATGAACACGCCCTGCATCCGGCCGCGCATCTCGTCGCTGGCGGCGGACAGCAGGATCGCCCCGCGGAAGACCATCGAGACCATGTCGGCGACTCCGGCGAGGGCCAGGAACACCACCGCGAGCCACAGACTGCCGCTGAGCCCGAAGCCGGTGATGGCCGCGCCCCAGGTGACGACCGCGCCGATCACCATCCAGCCGTGCCGACGGGCCCGGGAGAAGGTGCCGGAGAACAGCCCGCCGGCCACCGCACCGATCGGGATCGCCGCGAACAGCAGGCCGAGCGCGAGCCCTTCGCCGTACGACCCGTAGGTCTGGCCGGCCAGTTGCGGGAACAGGGCGCGCGGCATGCCGAAGACCATGGCGATGATGTCGGCCAGGAAGGACAGCAACAGCACCTTGTGCAGGGCGATGTAGCGGAAGCCCTCGGCGATCTCCCGTACGCCCGCGCAGCGTTGGACGGCTGCCGCGAGCGGCGGCAGCGCGGGCAGCCGCAGGACCGCCCAGACCGTGACGCACAGGGCCAGCGCGTCGATGAGGTACAGCTCGGCCAGTCCGATCACCGGGATGAGCACGCCGGCCAGCAGCGGGCCCATCACCTGGCCGATCTGCATGACGGTGGAGCCGAGGGCGTTCGCGGCGGGCAGTTCGTCGGCCGGGACCAGGCGGGCGATGGAGGCGTTGCGGGCCGGGGCGTTGATCCCCCAGAACGCCTGCTGTACGGCGAGCAGCACCATCAGCACGGCCACCGACTCCAGACCGGTGACGGCCTGGAGCCAGAACAGCAGCGAGGTGACGGCTATGCCGGTGTTGGTGATGAGGAGCAGCTTGCGGCGGTCCATGCTGTCGGCGATGGCGCCGCCCCACAGCGCGAACACCACCAAGGGCAGGAGTCCGGCGAGGCTCGCGGCGCCGACCCACGCCGAGGAGCCGGTGATGTCGTAGACCTGCTTCGGCACGGCGACCGCGGTGAGTTGGCTGCCGACGGCCGTGACGATGGTCGAGGACCACAGGCGGCGGTAGGCCGGGCGGCGCAGCGGACGGGTGTCCATCGCCCAGCGGCGCCAGCCGCGCCTGGCGGGTATCGGTGGCTCGGCGCCGGCCGCCGGCTGCTCTTCGGTGCTGCTCTCGCTCGTGTCCACGGACGTCCTGGTTGCTCGTTACACCTATCGGGAACCAGAGATCACTATGGCACCAGGGGCGAGCGTGCGGGATGAGCGGTCTCGCTTTCCGGACAGGTCAGGCGCCCGCGATCAGGCTGACGCCGAGCGCGATCATCGTCGCGGACACCAGAGCGTCCAGCACGCGCCAGGCCTTGGGCTTGGCGAGGTGGCGGCTCAGCAGGCGCGCCCCGAAGCCGAGCGCGGCGAACCAGCACAGGCTGGCGAACGCGGCGCCGAGGCCGAACGTCCAGCGCAGCGGGCCCCGGTCGGCGGCGACCGTGCCGAGCAGGAAGACGGTGTCGAGGTAGACGTGCGGGTTGAGCCAGGTCAGAGCGAGGCAGGTCAGCACCGCCCGCCGCCGTGACCCCGTCGCGTCGCCCTCGGTCAGCAGGGCGCCGGCCGGCCGGAAGACCCGGCGGGCGGCGAGGGCGCCGTAGCAGAGCAGGAACGCCCCGCCCACCCAGGCGACCGCCGTGAGCACTCCCGGCCATGCCACGACCACCGCACCGACACCGGCCACGCCCAGGGTGATGAGGAGCGCGTCCGACAGGGCGCAGATGCCGACGACCGCGAGGACGGCGTCGCGGCGGATCCCCTGGCGCAGGACGAAGGCGTTCTGGGCGCCGATGGCGACGATCAGGGAAAGGCCGGTGCCGAATCCGGCGGCGGCGGTGGTCAAGGCGTTTGTCATGCCATTGACGCTAAGGAAACGGTCTCCTGGCGTACAGCTAAAGATTCTTACGTATCCTTAGCTCTCGTGAAGACCGAGCTGACCGAGCTTCCCCTCGACCAGGTGCGGACGCTGCTCGCGGTGGTGGACGAGGGCACCTTCGACGCGGCCGCCGCAGCCCTGCATGTGACGCCGTCGGCCGTGAGCCAGCGCGTGAAGGCGCTGGAGCAGCGCACGGGGCGGGTGCTGCTGGTGCGCACGAAGCCGGTGCGGCCGACCGAGTCGGGCGAGGTCGTCGTCCGGTTCGCCCGCCAGCTGGCCCGGCTGGAGCGCGACGCGCGGGCCGAGCTGGGGCTGAGCGGGGCCGGGGACGCGACCCGGGTGTCCATCGCGGTCAACGCCGACACACTGGCGACATGGTTCCTGGGGGCACTCACCCGGGTCCCCGAGGAGGACCTGCTCTGCTTCGAGCTGCGCCGGGAGGACGAGAGCCGAACGGCGACGCTGCTGCGGGAGGGGCTGGTGATGGCCGCGGTCACCTCCTCGGCGGAGGCGGTGGCGGGCTGTTCGGTGCGTGCACTCGGCCGGATGCGCTATCTGGCCGCGGCGAGCCCGGAGTTCGCCGAGCGGCATCTCGGCGGCTCGCTGGGGGACGCGCTCGCGCACGCTCCGGTGATGACGTTCGACCGCAGCGACGACCTCCAGGACTCCTTCGTCCGCAGGCTGCGCCGCACCCGCACGGGCGCGAGCGCGGTACGGCACTACGTCCCGACCTCGGAAGGCTTCTTGTCGGCCGTGACCGCCGGCCTGGGCTGGGGCCTGATCCCCGAGGCACAGGCGGAACCACTCTTCGGGGACGGCCGCCTCGTCCAGCTGGCCCCGGACCGCCCGCTCGACGTCCCGCTGTACTGGCAGCAGTGGAAGCTGGACTCGCCGGCGCTGGTCGCGGTGACGAAGGCGGTGACGGCGACGGCAGCGGAAGTGCTCCGCGGGTAGTGCGGCGCTGTGCCGCGATGCGGCTGCGGCGCCGTCGTGGCTGGTCGCGCCCACACGGCCGGAGCCGCGCTTCGATACAGCCCCGCGCCCCTCAGGGCGCTAGTCGCGCCGCTCCAGCCGGGCCGCGGCGCTGTCCAGCAGCATCTCCAGAGCCGTCGGATAGGCGCTGTTCACCATCCGGGCGGCCAGGAGCGGCGCCGCCTCCGCGATCCGGGGATGCGTGGCGCGCGGGAGCCGGGCATACGTCGACCGCCACATGTCCTCATCAGCACGCAGGGAGTCGCTCGGCAGAGTCAGCGACGCGGCGTCCAGCGCCGCGAAGGCCAGGGTCTGGTCGATGAAGGCGTGGTAGACGCGCACGGTGTCCGGCAGCGGGAATCCCGCCCTGCGCAGGATGTCCAACACGGCCTCGTCGGCGGCGAGTTCGTTGGCCCGGCCGGTGACCCGGCTCGTGGTCAGAACGGCGGCTTGCGGATGGGCCACATACGCGGCGTGAATGCGGAGCCCGACGGCGCGCAGGTCCTCGCGCCACTCCCCCGTGGGCGTCCAGCCCTCCAATGCCTGGCCCATCAGCGCGTCGCCGATGGCGAGGGTCAGCTCGTCCATGCCGCGGAAGTACCGGTACAGCGTGCTCGGGTCCGCGTCCAGGGCCAGGCCGAGGCGGCGGGCGGTGAGGCCGGCACTGCCGTGTTGGCGCAGCATGCGCAACGCCGTGTCGACTATCAGCCGCTCCGACAGCACGGTGCCACTCTTGGTGGGACGACGCCGACGCCGCTTTTCCTCCGGTACGACCGGTTTCGGCATCGCATCCTCCATCCTTACGCCAACGCCATTGACCTTACGTGAAGGCGCGGCGTTGTATCTCCGGCGGGGCCCCACCACGTCGTAGACCTTCAATCAAGGGAGTCTTGTCATGCGTGTACTGCTCGTGGGTGCCGGCGGGGTGGGTACCGCCATCACCCGGATCGCGGCCCGGCGTCCGTTCTTCGAGGCGATGGTGGTCGCCGACTACGACCTGGCCCGCGCCGAGGCGGCCGTGGCGGCCCTCGACGGCGACGCCCGGTTCCGGGCCGAGCGGGTGGACGCGAGCGACCAGCCGGCGGTGACCGCGCTGCTGGAGCGGCACGCCTGCGACGTGCTCCTCAACGCCACCGACCCGCGCTTCGTGATGCCGCTGTTCCAGGCGGCGCGCACGGCCGGGGCCACGTATGTCGACATGGCGATGTCGCTGTCGCACCCGCATCCGGAGCGGCCGTACGAGGAGTGCGGGGTCAAGCTGGGCGACGCCCAGTTCGAACAGGCGGCGGACTGGGAGAAGGCGGGCGCGCTGGCGCTGGTCGGCATGGGCGTGGAGCCCGGCCTGTCGGACGTCTTCGCCCGGTACGCGGCCGACGAGGTCTTCGACGAGATCGAGGAGATCGGCGTCCGTGATGGCGCGAACCTCACCGTCGACGGCTACGACTTCGCGCCGTCGTTCAGCATCTGGACCACGATCGAGGAGTGCCTCAACCCGCCGGTGGTGTACGAGCAGGACCGCGGCTGGTTCACCACCGAGCCCTTCAGCGAGCCCGAGGTGTTCGACTTCCCCGAGGGCATCGGCCCGGTGGAGTGCGTGAACGTGGAGCACGAGGAGGTGCTCCTGGTCCCGCGCTGGGTCGACGCGCGCCGGGTGACGTTCAAGTACGGCCTGGGCGAGGAGTTCATCAGCACGCTGAAGACGCTGCACCTGCTGGGCCTGGACCGCACCGAGCCGGTGACCGTGCCGAGCGCCGGCGGGCCTGTGCGGGTCTCGCCGCGGGACGTCGTGGCGGCGTGTCTGCCGGACCCGGCGACGCTGGGCGAGCGGATGCACGGCAAGACGTGTGCGGGCACCTGGGTGCGGGGCGTCAAGGACGGCAGTCCGCGCGAGGTGTACCTCTACCACGTGGTCGACAACCAGTGGTCCATGAAGGAGTACGGCTCTCAGGCCGTGGTGTGGCAGACGGCCGTCAACCCGGTCGTCGCCCTCGAACTCCTCGCCGGCGGCGCCTGGTCGGGCGCGGGCGTGCTCGGCCCGGAGGCCTTCCCGGCCCGGCCGTTCCTGGATCTGCTGACCGAGTACGGCTCCCCGTGGGGCCTGCGCGAACAGTGACCGGATTCGCCGGGATCCAACGAGGTTTCACTTGCGCATCGACAGGCGACTCGAAAACGAGTAAATGCATCCACCGAGGGCACGTTCGACGATCGCAGGTGACTTTGATGGACGACTGGCGAGACCACGCCGCCTGCCGCCATGAGGATCCCGACCTCTTCTACCCGATCGGCACGTCCGGGCCGACCCTGTTGCAGACGCAGCAGGCGAAGTCCGTCTGCCGGCGCTGCTCGGTCCGGGAGCAGTGTCTGCGCTGGGCGCTCGACATGGACCAGTTCATCGGGATATGGGGCGGCATGAGCGAGGCGGAGCGACGAGACTTGCGGGAGCAGGCCGGCTGAGCCACGCATCACGGGACCGAGCCGTCGGGCTCGGCGGCTCCCGGCAACCGCAGGGTGAACACGGAACCGGCACCTGGCTCGCTCGCCGCGTCGACCGCGCCCCCGTGCGCGGCCACCAGGTGCCGGACGATCGGCAGGCCGAGCCCGCTGCCTCCGGTACGCCGGCTGCGGGACTTCTCGGCACGCCAGAACCGGTCGAAGACGTACGGCAGGTCCTCGGGGGCGATGCCGGTCCCCGTGTCGGTGACGTCCAGGACGACGTCGTCGCCGTCGCGGCGGGCGGCGAGTGTGACGGTGCCGCCGGCCGGGGTGTGGCGCAGGGCGTTGGAGACGAGGTTGCCGAGGGCCTGGCGCATGCGGACGGGGTCGGCGTCCAGCCAGGGGGTGCCGTCCGCCGTGGTGCGCAGGGTGACGCCGGCCGCGTCGGCGGCGACGCGGTGGGCGGCGGTCACCTGGTCGAGGAGTTCGTCGGCACGGACGGGCTCGCGGTGCAGGCGCAGCGTGCCGGCGTCGGCGGCGGCGAGGTCCTGCAGGTCGTCGATGACGCGCTGCAGGACGAGCGCCTCCTCGTGCAGCGAGGCGAGCAGGGCGGGGTCGGGGTCGACGACGCCGTCGCGGGTGACCTCCAGCCAGCCGCGGATGTTGGTGAGCGGGGTGCGCAGTTCGTGGGCGACGTCGCTGACCATGGCCTTGCGCTGGGCCTCCAACCGCTCGCGCCGCTCGGCGAGTTCGTTGAAGGCGGCGGCGAGGATGCCGGTCTCGTCCCGGGTCGTGACGGGTACCCGGGCGTGCAGTTCGGGCGGCTGCTGGGCCGCCTCCGTCAGCGCCCTCAGCGGCCGGACGAGGCGGGTGGCGACCGCCGCGGTCACGGCCACGGTGACCGCGAGCACGAGTCCGGCGGCGCCGACGACCTTGGCCTTGTTCGCCGGGGACATGTCGAAGCGGACGGCGGTCGGGTCGCCGCCGCCCAGGAACAGCTCGGCCACGGGGGCGACGTACGGGTCGAGCTGGGTGCGGCGTGCCTCGTCGACACAGCGGTCCGCCTCCCGCACGGCCGTGCGGTCGTCGGTCCCGTTGGTCTTCCCCAGGAGGTAGCGGGTGCCGAGCCGCTTCTCGGTCACGTCGACCGTGACGAACGGCTGCGAACCGGGGTTCAGTCCGCGCCGGTCGAGGCACTTCCGGGCACGCTCGGACAGGTCGGCCAGCGCCTTGTTCTCGGTCGGTGTCGGGGTGTTGAGCAGGCCGTCGGCGCACGCGTCGGGCACGAGCCCGCCCGCGACGGGCCCGTCGTGGTCGGTGACGACGGGCCGGCCGCTCGGCGTCTGCACGACGGTGGCCTCGTAGCCGCTGCGGGCGAAGCACCGCTGCCGCGTCCCGGCGAGCTTCTCCAGCTTGGCCCGCTCCTCGTCGGTCACCCGGTACGGGCCCACGACCCGAGGGTCGACGCCGCCGCGCTGCGCTCCGCGCTCGGTGTAGGTGTCGATGTGCAGCGGGTCGACGGTGGCGGCGGCGCGCGGCGGCAGCGAGGTTCCGGCCGGGGCCGAGTCGGCGATCGTCCTACGGTCCGTGGTGGTGAGGGCGATGCGGCGGCCGGTGCGGGCGGACAGTTCACGGACCGTCCTGTCGACCCCGTTCCAGTCCGGGTGAGTCGCGGCGTACCCGCTGAGCCGGGCGAGGACGTCCATGTCCTCGGTGAGGACCTGCCCCTGTTCCTCCCGCAGCGCCCGGGTGGTGGTCTCCACCGCCAGCCAGGCCGTCGCCGCCACCGAGCACACGGCGATCAGCGCCGAGGCGATCAGCAGCCGGACCAGCAGGCGCTTGCGCAGCGGTATGGGCCGGGTCATCCGCGGCCGCCGCTGAGCTTGTAGCCGACGCCGAACACGGTCAGCAGCCGCACCGGCCGCCGCGGGTCGGCCTCGATCTTCTTGCGCAGGTTCATGATGTGCACGTCGACGGCCCGCTCGGTGGAGGCCCGGTCGATGCCCCGGGTGCACTCCAGCAACTGCCGCCGGGAGAAGACCCGTTCGGGTTCGGCGACCATCGCCAGCAGGATCTCGAACTCGGCCGGCGTGCACTCCACCCCCACCCCGTCGCACCGCACCTCGTGCCGCTCGGGGTCGACGGCGATCCCGGCGGCGCGCACGACGGGGTCCTCGCGCCGGCCGGCGGCGTGCCCGCTGCGCCGCAGCACCGTACGGATGCGGGCCATCAGCTCGCGCGGGCTGTACGGCTTGGTCATGTAGTCGTCGGCGCCGAGTTCGAGGCCGAGCAGCACGTCGTCCTCCGCCGACCGGGCCGTCAGCATCAGCACCGGGATGTCGTCGTCCCGGCGCAGCACCCGGCACACCCCGAAGCCGTCGATCACCGGGAGCATGAGGTCCAGGACGACCAGGTCGGGCCGTTGCCGCCGGACCGCGTCGAGGGCGGCCGACCCGTCGTGCACCACGGTTGCGGTGTGGCCCTCCGCGAGCAGGGAGCGGCGTATGAGTTCGGCCTGCATCTCGTCGTCCTCGGCGACCAGCACATGTGCGCACACGCGGCGGATCCTAAGCGGTCGGGGGAAACTCAGCGGGCCAGCGCCTCGGCGTCGCCCATGACGACGACGGGATGCCGGTCGGGATCCAGCGCCAGCAGCAGCTGCCGCATGTGCTCGCGCGCGATGCTGACGCAGCCCTGCGTGGGTCCGCGGTGGTCCACGTGGAGCCATATGCCGCCGCCGCGTCCGGTGCCGAGCGGGCGGGTCCAGTCGAGGGGCGTGGTGCCGGGCTTGCGGTTGTAGTTGACGGCGATGACGTAGTCGAAGGAGCCCGCGAGGGACTCGCCCTTGAATCCGGTGCCGGTCGCGGTGAAGCCGACGCCGTGGTCGTACGGCAGCTCGGTCCCGGGGTCGCGGAGCAGGCCCCCGGCGTCCGTGAGCGTGAAGACCCCGATGGGTGAGCGCAGGTCGCCGGCCCGGTGGTGCTCCGTCCAGCCGCGCAGGGCGTTGTGCGCGGGCCAGCGGGCGCCCGCCTCCCAGCCGATGTCGCTGCGCTCGTACAGGACGACCGTCGAGCGCGCGGAGTTCCTGCCCTGTCCGGTCACGACGACGGCCTGCCGGGCCTCGTCGGGCACCTCGGCCCAGGTCTCGGGTCCCAGTCCGGGCAGTTGCTGCGGAGCCACCTCCAGGGCGACCTCGGGCATGGGCGAGGCGGTCGTGGGAGTGGGGGCGGCGGGCCTGTGGTCCGGCGTCGCCATGGCACCGCCGCCGCAGCCGGTGAGGAGCAGGGAGGCGGCCAGCAGTGCGACACGGGGCTTGTGCGTGATCATAGGCCGACCTTGACCGACACTTGTGAGGAACTCGTCAGGTTCGACGGGCCGCCCCGCGCAGCCGTCGGCTCGCACCCGTGAGCTCGCACACGAGGAAGGCCCGCTCATGAGCGTCCGTATCCGTCGCGTCTACGAAGCACCCGAGCCCGGCGACGGCGTGCGCGTCCTGGTCGACCGGCTGTGGCCGCGCGGTCTGTCGAAGGAGGCGGCCCGCTTGGACGAGTGGCCCAAGGGGCTCACCCCGTCGACGGAGCTGCGCCGCTGGTATCACGCGGGCGAGCGGTCGTACGAGGAGTTCGCCGATCGCTACGAGGCGGAGCTGGCCGCTCCGGAGGCTGCCGAACTCCTTGATCACGTACGGGAGCTGGCGGGCCAGGGCGACGTGACCCTGCTGACCGCGTCCAAGTCACCCGAGCGCAGTCACGCCGCCGTGCTGGCCCGCCTCCTGAACGAGTGAGGAGACGGGCCGTACGCCACCGTCAGGCCGTCTGCCGCGCCGCCGCCCGGCCCGCGGTGCGGCCCGAGAAGAGGCAGCCGCCGAGGAAGGTGCCCTCCAGGGCGTTGTAGCCGTGGACGCCTCCGCCGCCGAAGCCGGCGACCTCGCCGGCCGCGTACAGGCCCTCGATGGGGGTGCCGTCGGCCCCGAGCGCGCGCGAGTCGAGGTCGGTCTGGATGCCGCCGAGGGTCTTGCGGGTCAGGATGTGCAGCTTGACGCCGATCAGGGGGCCGGCCGCAGGGTCGAGGATGCGGTGCGGGGTGGCGACGCGACCGAGGCGGTCGCCGATGTAGCGGCGGGCGTTGCGGATGCCCTGGACCTGGGAGTCCTTGCTGTACGGGTTGGCGATCTGGAGGTCGCGGGCCTCGATCTGGCGCCGGACGGTGGCCGCGTCGAGGAGTGCCTTGTCCGTCAACTGGTTCATCTTCTCGACCAGTTGCTCCAGGTTGGGGGCGGTCACGAAGTCCGCGCCGTGTCGCAGGAACGCCGCCACCGGACCCGGGGCCCCCTTGCCGAGCACGCGCTCCTTCAGGAATCCGGCGCGGTCCTTGGAGGTGATGTCGGGGTTCTGCTCGGAGCCGGAGAGCGCGAACTCCTTCTCGATGATCTTCTGGGTGAGGATGAACCAGGAGTGGTCGTAGCCGGCGATGTCGGGGTCGGTGCGCAGGTGCTTGAGGGTGCCGAGCGTGTCGTAGCCCGGCAGGCACGGGTCGGGCAGCCGGCGGCCGAGGGCGTCGAACCACATCGAGGACGGGCCGGGCAGGATACGGATGCCGTGGCCGGGCCAGATCGGGTCCCAGTTCTGCAGGCCCTCGGTGTAGTGCCACATGCGGTCGCGGTTGACCAGTCGTACGCCCGCCTGCGCGCTGATGTCGAGCATGCGGCCGTCGACGTAGGCGGGGACTCCGGTGACCATGTCGGTGGGCGGGGTGCCGAGCCGCTCGGGCCAGTGGCGGCGGACTATGTCGTGGTTGGCTCCGATGCCGCCGGTGGTGACGACGACCGCCTTCGCGGTGAGCTCGAACTCGCCGAGGCGGTCGCGGTTGGAGGCGACACCGCGGGGCGAGTTGTCCTCGGCCAGGACCGTGCCGCGCACGCCGCGCGCGGAGCCGTCCTCGATGACCAGCTCGTCGACCTGGTGCCGGTGGTGGAAGGTGAGCAGTCCGTCGCGCGCGGCCTGCTTCGCGTACCGCACGAACGGCTCCACGACGCCCGTGCCGGTTCCCCAGGCGATGTGGAATCGGGGCACGGAGTTGCCGTGGCCGTCGGCACGCAGGTCACCGCGCTCGGCCCAGCCCACGGTCGGCAGGAACTTGATGCCGTGCGTCTCCAGCCAGGCCCGCTTCTCGCCGGCCGCGAACTCGACGTACGCGCGCGCCCAGCGCACCGCCCAGGAGTCCTCGTCGTCCACCCGGTCGAAGCCCGCGCTGCCCTGCCAGTCGTTCCAGGCCAGGTCGAGGGAGTCCTTGATGCCGAGGCGCCGCTGCTCCGGGGAGTCCACGAGGAACAGCCCGCCGAAGGACCAGAACGCCTGCCCGCCGAGGTTGGCGGCGTTCTCCTGGTCCACCAGCGCGACCCGGCGGCCCCGGCTGGTCAGTTCGCTCGCGGCGACCAGGCCCGCGAGTCCCGCTCCGACGACGATGACGTCGGCATCCATGGCGACCGTCCCTTCCTCATGCCTCATGGTGTGGTGGCGCTCCCGGCGGTGAGCAGCGCGGTGAGCAGTTGTTTCAGCCAGGCGCGGGCGTGCTCGACGTCCTTGTCCAGCAGCAGTTGGGTGGTGACGCCGTCGTACACGGCGACCACGGCATGGGCGGCTCCGTCGATGTCGCCGAGCACGGCGGGCAGTTCGGTGTGGCCCCGCGCGCGGGCGAGCCGGTCGGCGATCGCGCCGCGCAGTCGGGCGCGGTGTTCCAGCAGGGTCCGGGCGACGGCCGGGTCACGGGCGGCGTGCACCAGGAAGTCGGTTTTCACCAGCAGCCAGTCGCGGTCCAGGAGCAGCACCTCGGCCACCCGGTCCACGGCGGCGGGCACGTCCAGGTCCGGGCCGTCGAGGGCGAGCGCCCCGGCCACCTGCTCGGCGATGAGGTCCGCGCGCTGCCCGTAGAGGGCGAAGAACAGCTCGTCCAGGCTGTCGAAGTTGGAGTAGAAGGCGCCCCTGCTGTAGCCGGCGGCCTCGCAGACCTCCTCGATGGAGACCCGTCCGAACCCCTTGGCGGCGAACACGGCGAACGCGGCGTCGAGGAGGTTGGCCCGCGTGCGGACGCGGCGCTTGGTGACGCGCTTGGTCGTTTCCTGCACGGCCATGTCCGGACCTCCGTTCGATACGTGAATGTATCCGATACATCAATGTATCCAAAGGGCCCGTGCGCAAGGAGAATGCGATGGGAACAGATTTTCGATTCAGGGGTACGCTGGAAACATGGCCACGCACCTCCAAGGCTCCCTGTTCGACCAGACCGACGAGCTGCGGCTCGGCTCCCTCACCGGGATCCGCCGTACGCGGCTCGCCCTCGGCGCCTGGATCGACGTGCTGCCCGGCTGGCTCAGCGGGGCGGACGGACTGTTCGAACAGCTGGCGTCCGAGGTGCCCTGGCGTGCCGAGCGGCGCACGATGTACGACCACGTGGTCGACGTACCTCGGCTGCTCGCCTTCTACGGCGCCGACGACGCACTGCCGCACCATGTCCTCGCTCAGGCCCGGGACACGCTGTCCGCGCACTACGCCGAGGAGTTGGGCGAGCCGTTCACCACGGCGGGGCTCTGCTACTACCGCGACGGCCGGGACAGCGTGGCCTGGCACGGGGACCGCATCGGGCGGGGCGCCCGCGAGGACACCATGGTGGCCATCCTCTCCGTGGGCGCGCCCCGGGATCTGCTGCTGCGCCCGATGCGCGGCGGCGGCGAGTCGGTACGGCGTCCGCTGGGGCACGGCGACCTCATCGTGATGGGCGGCTCCTGCCAGCGGACCTGGGAGCACTCGATCCCGAAGACCACCCGCGCCACGGGACCGCGCATCAGCGTGCAGTTCCGCCCCGACGGCGTGCACTGAGGCGGAGAGGCGGCCGCTTCGGGTGTACGCGGGGGCTGCCTCCGGCGGACGGTGCCGGAGGCAGCCCTTCCTCTGGGCGCGGCCCCGCCTCGCCCCCACACTGGTCCGGGTGAGCGCGCAGACGCAGGTCCCGGCCACCGCTCCCCGGCGCACCGAGCTCGACGCGCTGCGGGTGTTCGTCGTCCTCGGCCTGGTCTTCTTCCACGCCGCGCTCGTGTTCTCGCCGGACGACGACTTCTACGTCAAGAACGCGCAGACGACCGAGGCCGTGACCGTGTTCGTCGGGTTCGGGGTCGTGTGGGCGATGCCCATGCTGTTCCTCGTCGCCGGACTCGGCTCCCGGTACTCGATCCACCGACGCGGGGCCGGCCGCTTCACCCGGGAGCGGCTGCTGCGCCTGGGCGTTCCCCTGGTCCTCGCGACGCTCGTGCTGTGCCCGCTCCCCCAGTGGCTGCGGCTGCGGGCGGCCGACCCCGGCTACGACGAGTCGTACTGGCGTTTCTGGCCCCGGTTCCTCACCGTCCACCCGGACGCTGCCGACTTCCCCTTCGTCCTCGACGGGGAGTACTTCGAGACGGGCCATCTGTGGTTCGTGGTGCTCCTGCTGACCTTCAGCCTGCTCCTCGCCCCGGTCGCTGCGCCGCTGGCGGCCCGGGCACTGCGGATGGGGCAGGCGGTCGAGCGACGCCCGGCGCTGCTCCTGCTGCCCGCTCTGCTGCTCGCCGCGATCAACGCGTTCCTGGGCATGGAGGAGGGCTTCGCGGGCTGGAACCGCTGGGCCTACCTGGTGTTCTTCCTCTTCGGGTACGTCCTCGCCGACGACGACCGCGTGCGCGGCGCCCTGCGCCGGCTCGCCGTGCCGGTGGGCGTGGCCGGACTCGTCCTGTTCGCGGGGACGGCGCCCGGCTTCGTCTCGCTGGACGACCCGTTCACCGAGCGCGGTGCGTTCGCGCTGGTGACGCGGGCGCTGTTCGGGGCGGCGGGCTGGTGCTGGGTGATGGCGATCCTCGGGCTGCTGGACCGGCCGCGCGAGGTCCGGCCGGCCTCGCGCACCATGGTGTACCTCGGGATCGCCGCCCTGCCCGTGTACGTGCTGCACCAGCCGGTCGTGGTCGCCCTCGCCTACGGCGTGGTGGGCTGGTCGGCGCCGATCCTGGTCGAGTACACCGTGATCGTGGCCGGTTCGCTGGCGGTGATCCTCGCGCTGTACGAGGGACTGGTGCGCAGAACGCGGCTGACGCGGTTCCTGTTCGGGATGCGTGCGGACGCACCGGCCACAGCTGCTCTTGATCGTCCGGACCCGCCGGTCACACCGCCTCGTTGATCTGCTTTGCTGGGTCCGTCGGGCACGAACCTCACCACGCGGGACGATCATGCGGGCAGATGTGCAGCACGTCGCGGACGGCACCTATCTGGTGCACGGCAGCAACACGAACTGGGTGATCCTCACCGAGGGGGACGCGGTCACGCTGATCGACACCGGGTACCCCGGCGACCGGGCCAAGCTCCTCGCCTCCCTTTCCGAAGTGGGCAGTTCGCCCGAGGCGGTCAAGGCCGTACTGATCACGCACGCCCACACCGACCACCTGGGCAACGCCGAGTACCTGCGCACCACGTACGGCACGCCGATATACCTCCACGAGGCCGAAGTGCCGCACGCCCGCCGGGAGTTCCTGCACCAGGTGGATGTCAGGACGGTGCTGAGGAACGGCTGGCGGCCGGGTGTGCTGCCCTGGGCCGTGCACGCGATCCGCTCCGGCGGCACCGCGCACGTCCCGGTCACCTCCCCCGAGGCATTCCCGTCGTCGGGCCCGCTGGACCTGCCCGGCCGTCCCGTCCCGGTGCACACGCCCGGCCACACCGACGGCCACTGCGCCTACCATCTGCCGGACGCCGGGGTGGTGATCGCGGGCGACGCCCTGGTGAGCGGACACCCCACCTCGCGGATCAAGGGGCCCCAGCTGCTGCCGGACATGTTCCACCGCGAGCGGTCCCGGGCCGTGGCCTCGCTGGCCGTGCTCGAAGGACTCAAGGGCGATGTGCTCCTGCCCGGGCACGGGCCGCTGCACCGGGGCCCGGTGCAGGAAGCTGCTCTTCAGGCCCGGGAGCGCGCCGTCTAGGGTGAGCTGACGATCACCGCGAGGCGAGGACGAACAGCCCATGGCACTCCAGATCAGCGCGACGAATCCGGAGCACCCCGCCCTCCTGCTGGAGCTGCCGTGGCAGGTGCCGCTGGAGCAGTGGCCGGAGGATGTCCTGGTCCCGCTGCCGCGGGGTATCTCCCGGCACATCGTGCGCTACGCCCGGGCCGGCGACGAGGTGATCGCCGTCAAGGAGCTCGCCGAGCGCCCGGCCCTGCGCGAGTACGAGCTGCTGCGCGACCTGGACCGGCTCGGCATCCCCGCGGTCGACCCGCTGGCCGTGGTCACCGGCCGAACCGGCGCCGCCGGTGATCCGCTGGAGTCGGTGCTGGTCACCCGGCATCTGCGCGGCTCGCAGCCGTACCGCTCGATGTTCGAGACGACGATGCGCCCGGCGACCATGCACCGGCTGATGGACGCGCTGGCCGTGCTGCTGGTCCGCCTCCACCTCGCCGGGTTCGCGTGGGGTGACTGCTCGCTGTCCAACACGCTGTTCCGGCGCGACGCGGGCGCCTACGCCGCGTACCTGGTGGACGCGGAGACCGGCGATCTGCACCCGCAGCTCAGCGACGGTCAGCGCGACTACGACCTGGACCTCGCCCGGGTCAACATCAGCGGCGAGCTGCTGGACCTGGAGGCGTCCGGGGCGCTGCATCCTTCCGTCGACCCGATCGAGTTCGGCACCGAGATCTGCGGCCGCTACCGGAGCCTGTGGGAGGAGCTGACGCGCACCTCCGTCTATCCGGCGGGCAAGTACCACTACATAGAGCGCCGGATACGCCGCCTGAACGAGCTCGGATTCGACGTGGCCGAGATGCAGATCGAGCACGCGACGACCGGCGACACGGTCACCTTCGTGCCCAAGGTCGTCGACGCCGGCCACCACCAGCGTCAGCTGCTGCGCCTGACGGGCCTGGACACCGAGGAGAACCAGGCCCGGAGGCTGCTGAACGACCTGGAGAGCTGGATGGCCACCCAGGACGACTACGACCCGGGCGATCCCCTCGGCGCCCGCCCCGAGGTGCTCGCGCACCGCTGGGTGCGGGACGTCTTCCGGCCCACCGTGCGGGCCGTGCCGCTGGAGCTGCGCGGCTCCATGGACGCGGCCGAGATCTACCACGAGCTGCTCGAACACCGCTGGTACCTGTCCGAGCGGGCGCAGCACGACATCGGCCTGGACACGGTGGTCGAGGACTACATCAGCAACATCCTGCCCACGGCCCGCGAGACACTTCAGCCGACGACGTCCGACTGACTCGGCAGGCTGGCTCAGGCGTGCGGAACCACGGCCACCGGGCAGTCCGCGTGGTGCAGCATGCCGTGCGCCACCGAGCCGATCCGGGCGCCCGCGGCAGTGCGGTGGGCGCGGCGCCCGACGACCATCAGCTGGGCCCGCCCGGCGACCGACAGCAGCACCTGTCCGCCGCTGTTCGCCTACAGCCCGGCGTCCATGAAGATGCTCGACGAGGCCGGGGGGCTGGAGCCGTACGAGAAGAAGGCGCTGGCCGAGGCGCTGCGGCCGTGGCGGGAGCGGTTCCCGGACGTCCATGTCGTCGAGCACGTGGAGATGGGCGCTGTCGGTCGCCGGGCGGGCCCGGTCGCCGGGCGGGCCCAGCTGATGGTCGTCGGGCGCCGCGCCCACCGCACTGCCCGCTGGTACCTGTCCGAGCGGGCGCAGCACGACATCGGCCTGGACACGGTGGTCGAGGACTACATCAGCAACATCCTGCCCACGGCCCGCGAGACACTTCAGCCGACGACGTCCGACTGACTCGGCAGGCTGGCTCAGGCGTGCGGAACCACGGCCACCGGGCAGTCCGCGTGGTGCAGCATGCCGTGCGCCACCGAGCCGATCCGGGCGCCCGCGGCAGTGCGGTGGGCGCGGCGCCCGACGACCATCAGCTGGGCCCGCCCGGCGACCGACAGCAGCACCTGTCCGCCGCTGCCCATCTCCACGTGCTCGACGACATGGACGTCCGGGAACCGCTCCCGCCACGGCCGCAGCGCCTCGGCCAGCGCCTTCTTCTCGTACGGCTCCAGCCCCCCGGCCTCGTCGAGCATCTTCATGGACGCCGGGCTGTAGGCGAACAGCGGCGGCAGGGTCCACGCCCGTACGGCACGCACGGTCGCGCCACGCGCCGCGGCCGTCTCGAACGCGAACCGGAGCACGGCGGCGCTGTCCTCGGCGTCCCCCTGCTGGCCCACGACGATCTCGTGCCCGGCGACCTCGGAGGACGGCTGGTCACCGGCGCGTACGAGCACGACGGGCCGCGTGGCCCCGGCGATCACC
The DNA here is from genome assembly GCF_008042075.1 of Streptomyces sp. UW30. Lineage (GTDB taxonomy): Bacteria > Actinomycetota > Actinomycetes > Streptomycetales > Streptomycetaceae > Streptomyces. Next base: position 2,207,885 of record NZ_RDBN01000037.1, read on the forward strand.
TGCTGTCCGACGGAGCCCAGCAGGAACCCGACGACCCGGCCGTGGCCGCGCGAGCCGAGCACCAGCATCTCGGCCTCTCCCGCCGCGTCGGCGAGCGCCTCGGCGGGCGCGCCGTCGACGACGTCGGTGGCCACCTCAAGGCCCGGATGCCGCTCGGTGACGGACCGGGCGGCCTCGGCCAGCCCGTCGCGCACCCACTGGGTCTGGGTGTCCTCGCTACCCGCGTCGATCGCGTCGTGCGGCTGGAACCGCCATGCGTGCACCACCCGCAGAGGCAGACCCCGCCGGACGGCCTCGCGGGCGGCCCAGGCCAGCCCGGCAAGGCTCTCCTGCGTTCCGTCCACCCCTGCCGTGATCGGGCGCGTCATTCCGGCTGCCTCCTTGTGTATCGGCCACATGCATCGGCCACGTCCTTGGTGCCCAGTCTTCACTAAGCTGCGCCCATGGCCTTGGAGTGGGAGCAAATGATGGTGGACGCTGCCGATCCGGAGGCCCTCGGGCGCTGGTGGGCCGAGGCGCTCGGATGGGTCGTGGTGGACGACTCGGCCGAGGAGTACGAGATCCGGCCCGAGAAGGACCGGCTGCCGGGGCTGCTCTTCTGCCGGGTACCGGAGGGCAAGGTCGTCAAGAACCGCCTCCACCTCGATTTCCGGCCCGACGATCACGAGGCGGAGGTCGCCCGCCTCCTCGCGCTCGGCGCGCGCCACGCGGACATCGGGCAGACCGGCGAGGAGCCGTGGGTCACGCTGGCGGATCCCGAGGGCAACGAGTTCTGTGTCCTCGCCCAGCGTCGCGGCTGAGGGCGGTCGCCCCCGCGTACCTGAGCGAAGCGCGCGGATCGAACATACGATGGCCGGGAGTCGGCTCGGCGACCCGCGCCCGAAGGACGCCCGCCGCCGCGCCGAGAAACGAACTCCGGGGTGGGAGACGTATGACTCAGGCCGCCGAAGCAGCGCGGACCGTCATCCTGACCGTGGACGACGACCCGGGAGTGTCCCGGGCGGTCGCCCGCGATCTGCGGCGGCGCTACGGCGAGTCGCACCGGATCGTGCGCGCGGAGTCCGGCGAGTCCGCGCTGGACGCGCTGCGCGAGCTGAAGCTGCGCGGTGATCTGGTCGCGGTGATCCTGGCCGACTACCGCATGCCGCAGATGAACGGCATCGAGTTCCTGGAAGCGGCCCTGGACGTGTACCCGGGCGCCCGCCGCGTGCTGCTGACCGCGTACGCGGACACGAACGCGGCGATCGACGCGATCAACGTCGTGGATCTTGATCATTACCTGCTCAAGCCTTGGGATCCGCCCGAGGAGAAGCTCTACCCGGTCCTGGACGACCTGCTGGAGGCGTGGCGGCGCAGCGACTACCGGCCGGTGCCCAGCACCAAGGTGGTCGGGCACCGCTGGTCGGCGCGCTCGTCGGAGGTGCGGGAGTTCCTGGCCCGCAACCAGGTGCCGTACCGCTGGTATTCGGCCGAGGAGCCGGAGGGACAGCGGCTGCTGGCCGCCGCCGGGCACGACGGGCAGCAACTGCCCCTCGTGGTCACGCCCGACGGGACACCTCTCGTGGCGCCCGAGGCACCCGAGCTGGCCGCGAAGGTGGGCCTGGCCACGACGCCGACGGCCGACTTCTACGACCTCGTCGTCATCGGCGGCGGACCCGCCGGGCTCGGCGCGGCCGTGTACGGGGCGTCGGAGGGGCTGCGGACCGTGCTGGTGGAGCGGTCGGCGACCGGCGGCCAGGCCGGGCAGAGCTCCCGTATCGAGAACTACCTCGGCTTCCCGGACGGCGTGTCGGGCGCCCAGCTCACCGACCGGGCCCGGCGGCAGGCGACGAAGTTCGGCGCCGAGATCCTCACCGCGCGCGAGGTCACGGGACTTGAGGTCAGCGGCGCCGCCCGGGTCGTACGGTTCTCCGACGGATCGGCGGTCGCCGCGCACAGCGTGATCCTGGCGACCGGCGTCTCCTACCGCCAGCTGCAGGCGCCGGGTTGTGCGGACCTGACGGGCCGCGGGCTGTACTACGGGTCGGCGCTCACGGAGGCGCCCGCCTGCCAGGGCCAGGACGTGTACATCGTCGGCGGCGCCAACTCCGCCGGGCAGGCGGCGATGTATCTGTCGCGGGGCGCCAAGTCGGTGACCCTGCTGGTGCGCGGGGCGTCGCTGTCGGCGTCCATGTCGCACTATCTGGTCCAGCAGATCGAGGAGGCCCCGAACATCTCGGTGCGCCCCCGCACGGTCGTGGAGTCCGCGCACGGTTCCGGACACCTGGAGCAGCTGACGCTGCGCGACGTGGACGGCGGGCGGACCGAGAACGTCGACGCCCAGTGGATGTTCGTGTTCATCGGCGCGGCCCCGCTGACCGACTGGCTGGACGAGACGGTGCTGCGGGACGAGCGCGGATTCATCCTCGCGGGGCCCGACCTCACCGCCGACGGCCGGCCGCCGGCCGGCTGGGAGCTGGACCGGCCGCCGTACCACCTGGAGACCAATGTGCCCGGCGTGTTCGTGGCGGGCGACGCTCGCTCCGAGTCCGCCAAGCGCGTCGCGTCCGCCGTCGGAGAGGGAGCCATGGCCGTGATGCTCGTCCACCGCTACTTGGAGCAGTCATGAGCGGGCAGTTGATGCCGTGCAACGCCCAGGAGATCGGGTCGCTGTTCCTGTTCGAGAAGCTCACCCCCGAACAGCTCGGCAGGCTGTGCAGCGAGGGGCGGGTGGAGATGTTCGAGCCCGGGCCCGTGTACACCGAGGGCGACCCCGCCACCTGCTTCTACGTGATGATCGAGGGCACGGTCGTGCTGTCCCGGCGGGTCGGGGCCGACGACGTGGAGGTCAACCGGACCTCCCAGCGCGGGGTGTACTCCGGTGCCTGGCAGGCCTACCTCGGGGACCGGGTGCCGCAGGTCTACAACAGCTCGATGCGCGTGACGGAGCCGACGCGGTTCTTCGTCCTGCCCGCGGAGACCTTCGCGGGGGTGATCCAAGAGTGGTTCCCGATGGCCCTGCATCTGCTGGAAGGCCTCTTCTTCGGTCAGAAGAGCACCCAGTCGGCCATCAACCAACGCGAGCGGCTGCTGGCGCTCGGCTCGTTGTCCGCCGGGCTCACGCACGAGCTCAACAACCCCGCCGCGGCGGCCGTACGCGCGACCGCGACACTGCGCGAGCGCGTGGGCAAGATGCGGCACAAGCTGGCCATCATCGCGCAGGGTTCGTACTCCCCCGAAGTCATGGCCAACCTCATCGACCTCCAGGAACGCACCGCCGAGCGGGTCGCGAAGGCCCCCACGCTGAGTCCGCTGGAGGCCGCCGACCGGGAGGACGCGGTCACCGACTGGCTCGACGACCAGGGCATCCCGGAGGGCTGGCGGATCGCGCCCACCTTCGTCCAGGCCGGTCTCGACGTGGACTGGCTGGACCAGGTCGTGACGGCGGTCGACGCGGAGATCCTGCCGAGCGCGATCGGGTGGCTCAACTACACCGTCGAGACCGAGCTGTTGATGGACGAGATCAACGACTCGACCACCCGCATCTCGCATCTCGTCGACGCGGCCAAGCAGTACTCCCAGCTCGACCGCGCGCCCTTCCAGAACGCCGACGTCCATGAACTCCTCGACAGCACCCTGCTGATGCTGTCGGGCAAGATCGGGAAGCGGATCGACGTCGTCAAGGACTACGACCGTACGCTGCCGAAGATCCCGGCCTACCCGGCGGAGCTCAACCAGGTCTGGACGAACCTGATCGACAACGCGGTCTCGGCGATCAACAGCGCGGGCGGCGACGGCACGTTGACGGTGCGGACGGCGCCGGATCACGACCGGCTGCTGGTGGAGTTCCGTGACACGGGGGTGGGTATCCCGGCGGAGCACCGGGGGCGGATCTTCGACCCCTTCTTCACGACCAAGCCCGTGGGCGAGGGCACCGGGCTCGGCCTCGACATCTCCTGGCGGATCGTGACCAACAAGCACCACGGCACGATCCAGGTGGAGTCCGAGCCGGGCGACACGCGTTTTCAGGTGCTCCTTCCGTTCACGTCCGAGGAGGCTTCATGAGCAACGTCAACGGCATCGATCCCAGCGTCCCGCCGAGTGGCAGTGGGTGTCCGGAGTGCGACGCGGCCGGTGGGTGGTGGTTCCATCTGCGGCGGTGTGCGCAGTGCGGGCATGTGGGGTGCTGCGACAGTTCGCCCGCGAAGCATGCGACGGCGCATTTCCGGGAGACCGGGCATCCGCTGGTGCAGAGCTTCGAGCCGGGTGAGGCGTGGTACTGGAACTACGACACGAACGAGATGTTCGAGTCCGGGCCCGAGTTGGCTCCTCCGGCGAGTCATCCCGCGGATCAGCCCACGCCGGGGCCCGCGGGGCGGGTGCCGCAGGACTGGGCGAACACGTTGCGCGCCTGACCGCTCGATCACGCAGTTGCCCACGCCCGCAAAACCACAGGTGCTGTCAGTGGTGAGTGACAGGATGTATGCGTGTCGCAGACCCCACTCAGTACGCCGTTGATCGGGCGGGACCCCGAACTGGCCCGGCTCTCCGACGTCCTGGAGCGTGCCCGGGGCGGTGAGGCCCGGGCCGTGCTGGTCGCCGGGGACGCCGGGGTCGGCAAGACCCGGGTGCTCGACGAGGTCGCGGGGCGGGCCGGCGCGGCCGGGATGACCGTGCTGACCGGGCACTGTGTCGACCTCGGCGATGTCGGGCTGCCGTATCTGCCGTTCACCGAGGTGCTCGGGGTGCTCGCCGAGGACGAGCGGTTCGCGGGTGTCCTCGCCGCTCATCCCGTCGTGGGACGTCTGCTGGGTGGCGGGACGGACGCCGTGAGCGACCGGCTGCGGCTGTTCGAGGGCATCGCCGGGCTGCTGGCCGATCTGTCGGACATCGCGCCGGTGCTGCTCGTCCTGGAGGATCTGCACTGGGCCGACCAGTCGTCGCGGGATCTGCTGCGGTTCCTGCTCAGTCGAGGGATCTTGCAGCGAGCGGCGACCGGGGCGCCGGCGCATCGGCTCGCCGTGCTCGCGTCCTATCGTGCGGACGATCTGCACCGGCGTCATCCGCTGCGGCCACTGCTCGCCGAGTTGGTGCGGCTGCCCGCGGTCGAGCGGCTGGAGCTGCGGCCCATGGCCGATGCCGAGGTCGCAGAGCTGGTGCGTGCCGTGCAGGAGCGGCCGCTGCCGGACACGACCGTGCGGCGGATCGTCGAGCGGGCCGAGGGCAATGCCTTCTACGCCGAGGAACTCGTCGCGGCCACGGACACGGAGGCCGGCGGGGTGCCCAGCGGGCTGGCCGACGTCCTCCTGATCCGGTTCGAGCAGCTCTCCGACACCGCCCAGCAGGTGCTGCGCACGGCCGCGGTCGCCGGACGCCGGGTCGGGCACGACCTGCTGCGGGGTGCCGTGGGGATCCCGGAGGAGGAGCTGGAGTCGGCGCTGCGCGAGGCCGTCGGGCGGCAGCTGCTGGTCTCCGGGGACGGCGACACGTACGCGTTCCGGCACGCGCTCGCCCGCGAGGCGGTGTACGCCGATCTGCTGCCCGGTGAACGGGCCCGGCTGCACGGCGCGTTCGCCCGGCTGCTCGCGGGGCGCGGCCGTCCGGACGAGACGGCGGCGGAGCGCGCCCACCACTACCGCGCGAGCCACGACCTGGCGGAGGCGCTGGCCGCGTCGCTGGAGGCCGCCGCCCACGCCCACGGTGTCGGCGCGCCGGCCGAGGAGCTACGGCATCTGGAGACCGCCCTGGACCTGTGGTCGTCGGTGGAGCCGTCGGCGCGGCCCTCGGGCGAGGGCAACGACCGGGTGACGCTGACGCTGCGCGCGTCGGCGGCGGCCGCCCACGCGGGCGAGGCGCACCGGGCGGTCTCCCTCACCCGCTCCGCACTCGCGGGCGTCGGCCAGGACAGCGACGCCGAACTCGCCGCCCGGGTCCGCTACACGCTCGCCGGCAACCTGCTCGAGGTGGACAGCCTGACGGCGGCCTACGCCTACAGCAGCGAGGCGCTCGCCCTCATCCCGGCCGACCCTCCGTCACGGACCTGGGTGTGGGCGGCGGCCACGCATGTCCTCGCGGCACGCCAGGTCGGGGAGGACGAGACCGCGCTGCGCATCGCCCACGAGGCCCTGCCCACCGCCGAGCGGCTCCAGCTCACGGACGCCCGGGCGGATCTGCTGATCTCGCTGGCCGCGCTCGAGGGCGGCGGCCGGGGCACGCCGCAGGGGCGGGAGCGGCTGCGTGAGGCCCGGGAGTTGGCGAGGAGTGCGGGGAACACGACGGTGGAGATGCGTGCCCTGTTCAACCTCGCCGTCGGCTGCTTCGAGTCCGGTGATCTGGAGGAGTGTCTGCCCTGGCTGACGGAGGGCCTCGACCGCGCCCGGCGTGCGGGGCTGCTGTCGTCGCCGTATCCGCTGGAGATGCGGTATCTGCGCGTGTTGGTGCTGTACACGCTGGGGCGCTGGGACGAGTGCGTGAGCTTCGCGGCGGCCGACGCCGACGTGCTGCCCGACACGGGCGGTTTCACGGCCGGTCCGGCGCTGTACGTCGCGCTGGCGCGCGGCGACGTCCAGGCCGTCGAGCAGGCCCGTGCCCTGCTGGAGGGACCGTTCGACTGGATGGGCACGCTCGTCGCGGGCATCGCGCTCACCGACGCCGCCGGGGTGGACGGTGACGCGGAGGGGGCGGTGGAGCGGATGCGGACGACCGTCGCGGCCCTCACCGACGACGTGGGAAGGCTGCCCGACGTCACGGTCCGGCTGGCCGCCCTCGCGCTGTCCGCGGTCGCGGACCGGGCCACCGCACTGCGCCTGACCGGTGACGAGGCGGGCGCACGCCACTGGGCGGACAAGGCGACCGAACTGGTGGAGCGGGCGCGGACGGTGGCCGTACGCGGCGAGGACCGCGTGCCGCAGGGCCCGGAGGGTATGGCGTGGCTGGCCCGCGCGGAGGCGGAGTGGACGCGGGCCGTCAGCGGGCCGGACGCGCAGGCGTGGGCGAGGGCGGTGGCCGCGTTCGCCCATGGCGACGCATACGAGCGAGCCCGGTGCCGACTGCGGTACGCCGAGGCCCTGCTGGCGGCGGACGAGCGCGAGGCGGCGGCCACCGAGGCCCGGGCCGCCCGGGCGACGGCGGCCCGGCTCGGCGCGACTCCTCTGCTGGAGCGGGTGGACGCCCTGCTCCGCCGGGGCCGCCTGGCGCAGGCCCCCGCCGGCCGCGCCTCCGTGCTCACGGCCCGCGAGCAGGACGTCCTGCGTCTCCTCACCCTCGGCCGCAGCAACCGGCAGATCGGCGAGGAGCTGTACATCTCCGGCAAGACGGCGAGCGTCCACGTCTCCAACATCCTCGCCAAGCTGGGCGCCGCGAGCCGTACGGAAGCGGTGGCGATCGCCTATCGCGAGGGCCTGATCAGCCGCGAGGAGACGGTGGGCTGATCGGCCGTCGCGCACCTCACCCGGTGATGTCGCAGTCGAGGGCGGTCAGGTCGACGGCGTCGGCCATCGCCTGCATGCCCTTGTCGTTGGGGTGTATGTGGTCGCCGCCGTCGAGGGCGGGGAGCATCCTCTCCTGGTCGTAGGGGCTGCGCAGGATGCGGTCGAAGTCGGTGACGGCGTCGAACTCACCGCTGGTGCGGATGAAGGTGTTGACCTCCTGGCGTACGGCCTCGCCGGCCGCGTCCCATTCGTGCCAGCCCTTGAAGGGGGCCACGGTCGCGCCGACGACGCACTTGCCGGCCGCGTGCGCCCGGTCGACGATGTCGCGGAAGCCCTCGATCAGGTCCTCGGCCGTGACGCCGCTGTGGGCCTTGATGTCGTTCACGCCCTGGAAGAGGAACACGGTCCGCACGCCCGGCTGGGACAGCACGTCCCGCTCCAGCCGGTTCAGGGAGCTCTGGCCGGCGCCGTCCGCGATGAGCTTGTTCCCGGAGATGCCCTCGTTGGCGACGCCCTTGACCGCGGTGTCCGTGCGTTGCAGACGGCGGGCCAGGTAGTCGGGCCAGCGGCGGTTCAGGTCGGAGGTGGACTGCCAGCCGTCGGTGATGGAGTCGCCGAGGGCGGCCACCGCTGCGGTGCCCTTGGGGGCGTGCACGGAGACGGCGTCGAGATAGAACCAGGAGCCGGTCGGGATGGTCCAGGGAGTGCCGCTGTCCTCGGCGGTGTGGTCGCCCTGGGTGGCGTACGACGTCTGCATGGCCATCCAGTGACCGCTCGCCGGGCCGGCCGCGTCCGGGCTGTGCAGGCTGACGACGAGGTTGGACGCGGTGGGCAGTTTCCCGGGCAGCGGGTCGCTCCACACGGTGGCGCCGGCCGGCACGGTGACGGTGGGCTCGCCGCCGAAGGCCAGGCGCCGGTTGCTGCCCGGCCGCAGTTCGGCGCCCTGCTTCTGGAGGCCCGCGTAGGCGCTGTCGAAGGTGATCGGCCGGTCGCCGAAGGCGTTGGAGAGCCGGACCCGCACGCCGGTGCCGCCGACGCTGGTGTGCACGACGAGCCGGTAGCTGCGGCCGGCGACGCCGTCGCCCATCCGGTCGGCGCTCGCCGCCCAGGTGACGACGCCGCTCGGGCCGCCGGTCGCCTCGGCGGGCGCGGACTGGCAGGCGACGACCGTCAGCAGGACGGCGGCCAGCGGAAGCGCGGCCCTCACCGGGCGAGGTCTTTCAGCGTGACGGACGCGCCGGGCCGCAGCGAGACCGTGCGGGACACCTCGCCGTAGGCGACCGTCGTGGTGCGGCCGCCGACGCTGCGGATCCGTGCCTCGGTCGGTTTGCCGTCCCGCCAGTGCAGGTCGACCTCGAAACCGCCGCGCACGGGGACGCCCTCGACGAAGCCCGAGGCGGCCCAGGCGTCGGGAAGGGCGGGGAGGAGTTCGACGTGTCCGGGCCGGGAGTACAGCAGCATCTCCACCATCGCGGCAGGGGTGCCGAAGTTGGCGTCGATCTGGAAGATGCCCCGGCCGCGTTCCACCTCGTAGATGTCGAAGAGGTTGAATGCCGTGCCGTTGGTGCCGTCGGTGGAGGGGCGGAGGTTGTTGACGATGAGCTGGTAGGCCTTGTCTGCGTCCTTCAGGCGGGCCCAGCACAGGCTGCGCCAGGCGTTGGCCCAGCCGAAGCTCTCCATGCCGCGTGCGGTGAGCAGGGCGGTGGCGCCGGCGACGAGGTCCGCCGGGGTGGAGCCGTCAGGGCGGATGCGGTCCCCGGGGAAAAGGTTGATGAGCGGGGACAGGTGGCGGTGCGTGGTCTCACCCAGGTTGTCCGGCGACATCCACTCCTCCAGCCAGCCGGTGGTCGGGCTGACCTGCGGCAGGTACAGCTTTCTGCGCAGTGAGGCGATCGTATCCGCGAAGTCGGTGTCCCGCCGGAGTTCGGCGGCCGCGGTGCAGTAGTTCCCGAACAGCATCCATACGACTTCCTGAGCATAGGTGATGCCCTTGGCGTCCTGCGGGCCGTGCTCCGGGGACCAGTCGCTGTCGTCGACGAGCACCTCCTTCGACGTGCCGGGGAGGGTGACGGTCAGCAGCCGCGCCTCCCAGAACTCGCACGCGCCCTTGAGCAGCGGGTAGATCTTCGCCAGGTACTCGCGCGACCCGGTGTACTCGTAGTGCTCCCACAGGGTGGTGCACAGCCAGGCGTTGCCCGCCGGATGCCACCACCAGCCGCTCCCACCGTAGGGGTTGGTGGAGAAGGCGACGGCCCAGCCGGCGTTCTTGCCGCTGGAGTTGCGGTACCGGTTGCGCGGGTCGTTGAACAGGCGACGGGTGAGGTCGTTCCAGGACGGGAGCTGGGCGACGCAGTAGTCCGTGAAGGCGTCGAAACACGGGGACAGGCCCGTGCGGTCGGCCATCCAGTAGTTCATCTGGATGTTGATGTCGGTGTGGTAGTCGCCCATCCAGTCCGGGTCGTTGCCGTCCAGCCACAGGCCCTGGAGGCCCATCGGCAGGCTGTCGCGCGAGCCGGTGATCATGAGGTAGCGGCCGTACTGGAGGTAGGCCGCCTCCAGTTCCGGGTCGGGTTCGGGGTCGCGGCTGCGGGCGTGCAGGCGCTCCCAGGTGTCCAGTTCGCGCTGCTCGGCCGTGGACGTGCCGAGGGAGAGGCCGAGTCGTCCGTACAGGGCGCGGTAGTCGGCGACGTGGGTGCGCCGCAGGGCGTCGGCGGACTCCGCGGCGGCGGCCCGGACTTTCGTACGGGCGAGTCGCTCGGGGTCGAGTGAGGGGTTGCGGAAGCCGGAGTCGGCGTCGGGTGCGTAGTTGGTTCCGGCGGTGACGACGACGGTGAGGTCCTTGCAGCCGGTGAAGTCGATGCGGGTGCCGTCGACGGTGACCTTGCCGCCGGTGCCGCGGGCCTTGACGGCGGCGCCGTAGCGCAGCCCGTTGGGGAGGGTCGCGCCGAAGGACTCGGCGGCGGTGGGGTGCTCTCCGTGGGTGCCGGTGAGGGCGATGGTGCCGGTGTAGCGGCCGCCGCCGCTCTGGGTGAAGCGCAGGACGATGACGTCGTCGGGGTGGCTGGCGTACATCTCGCGCCGGTAGGTGACGCCGGAGCGGACGTAGGAGCTGGTGACCAGGCCCTGGGCGAGGTCGAGGGTGCGGCGGTAGCCGTTGACGGCGCCGAGGTCGTGGTCGGGGATGTCGACGGTGAGCTTGGCCAGCAGCGTGAACGAGCCGAAGTCGGAGCGGCCGTAGGGGAACTGGCCGTCCTGGTCCAGGGTCTCGTTGAGGCCGCCGGTCCACATGGTGGCGTCGGTGATCAGGAGGAGTTCGCGGCCGGGGTCGTTGCTCGCGAGGGCTCCGATACGGCCGTTGCCGACGGGCAGGCCCTGTTCGATCAGCGAGCCCTCGTCGCCGGGGGCCCGCCACCACAGCTGGGTTCAACCTCTCCGACGCACCCGCCTCCGTGACCGCGAACTGGCAGACCCTCGGCTTCAAGGGCAAGGCCTCCGTGCGCGACGTGTGGAACAAGGAGAGCCTCGGCACCCACACCGACAAGATCACCCAGGCGCTCCCCGCCCACGGCTCCCGCCTGTTCACCGGCACGTAGACGCTGTTGACGGTCCCCCAGTTGCCCGTGGACGGCATCTTGTGCGAGGTGGCGCCGCCTCCGTTGGCCGAGACGAGGATCGAACGGGAGTCACCGCTGACGTAGGCGACCTTGATCTGGTAGGTGCCGGCCTCGGCCACCACGACGTCGTTCACGGTGACCTTGCCGCCGGTGTAGAGGTTGCCGACCTTGTGGCCGTCGGAGCAGGCGGAGCAGTCGGCGACGGAGGCGTTGCCGCTCAGGGTGCCCGCCTCGGCCTCGTGGGCGGTCCAGGCGAGGTCGGTGCCGCGTGGGGTGACGGTGAACAGGCGGGAGCCGTGGGCGGGGAGCGCCTGGGTGATCTTGTCGGTGTGGGTGCCGAGGCTCTCCTTGTTCCACACGTCGCGCACGGAGGCCTTGCCCTTGAAGCCGAGGGTCTGCCAGTTCGCGGTCACGGAGGCGGGTGCGTCGGAGAGGTTGAACAGGGCCACGGTGTAGGTGCCGTCGGGGTTCTTCGCGGCCCAGACCTGCTGCGGGTCGGAGGCGGTGACGGGCTCGGCGGGCGGGGCGCTGCTCTGGTTGATCGCGATGACCTCGCGGTTGGTGAGCAGCGACAGGCCGTAGGAGTCGAGCCTGGTGAGGTCGTCGCCGGTGAACAGCGGGGACTTGGCGATGGCCCACAGGGTGGCGTAGCTCTGCCGCTCGGCCTTGGTGAGGCCGTCCATCTCGCCGTTGCCGACATTCAGGGAGTCGAGGTCGTTCCAGCCGCCGGGGCCGGCGTGGTCGGTCCAGGCGGGGGCGTCGTCCCAGCGGTCGTCGACCGAGTTCTCCCAGCTGACCAGGGTGTTGCAGTAGCACTCGACGTCGGTGTCGATGCGCCAGCCGTTGGAGTACTTCTTCCAGTCCTCGACGTGCCCGTAGTCGAGGGACCAGGACAGCTCCAGGTGGATCGGGCGGCCGGCGGTGTCGATGGCCTTCTGCCAGGCGGAGACGTCGGCGACGTTGTTGTAGTTGTCGCCGTTCTTGAACGAGCCGGGGCCGACGCCGTCGAGCTTCAGGAAGTCGTAGCCCCAGTCGGCGAACATCTGCGCCTGGGAGTCGATGTACTTCTGCGCGCAGGGGTTCGAGAAGTCGATCTTGTAGGCGCTGTCCCAGCCGTTGGTGGTGCGCAGGTCGTCGTAGACGATGTCGCCGGTGGTGCAGCCGTCGGCGTTCCAGATCGGGTTCTTGCCGTCGTTGTACGCCCCCTTCTCCAGGCCGACCGGGAGGTAGATGCCGGCCTTGAGGCCCTTGGAGTGGATGCGGTCGGCGACGGCCTTCATGCCGCTCGGGAAGCGCACCGGGTCGGCCTTCTGGCGGCCGTACTCGTCGAACTGCGACTTCCAGGACCAGTCCATCCACCAGCCGGCGTCTATGTTGACGTACTCGTAGCCGTACTTCTTCAGCTTGGCGGCCAGGGCGTCGGTCTGCTTGGTGACGTTGGCCTCGGAGAGGTAGCTGTAGTCGCCCTTCGGGTTGAGACCCGGGTACTTCGACGACTGCATGGTCCAGCTGGTCCAGCCCATGTAGGGCTTGGCGGCCACCGCGGTGGTGGTCGGGGCGGCCGGGGGCGTGGTGGTCTCGGCCTGTGCGGCGGGGACGGCGGCGGTGACACCGGCGGTGAGGGCCAGGACCACCACGGCTCTCAGGGCGCGTGCGGGCATGACGGAGTACGAGGATGACCTCATGGGTCGGGCCTCCCTGGGTTGGTTCAGCGGCTCTGGCGCTGGTCGTCGGCTCGGATGAAGGACTGGATGGCGGTGGCCGCGGCCCCGCGCGCCCACTCCTCGAAGGGCAGTGGGCGGGTCTGTACGTCGCACTGGGCGGCGGAGCCGAACGCGGCCGCGGCGAGGGCGTCGCGGATCTGTTCGGCGAACAGGTCGTAGGCGGCGAGCCCCTCGCCGGAGATGATCACCCGCTCGGGTCCGAGCAGATTGGCCACGGTGGCGATGCCCCGGCCGATCGCCTCGCCGGCGCGGGCGTAGGCCTCGCGGGCTCCGGCGTTCCCCCGGTGGGCCAGCGCCGCCGCTTCGGCGGTGTCGGCGACCTCGACGCCGGTGGTCTCGCGGATGCGGCGGACGATCGCCGCGTCCCCCGCGATGGCCTCCACACAGCCACGGTTGCCACAGTGGCAGGGCGGGCCTGCCGGGTCGACGGTCACGTGCCCGATCTCTCCGGCCACGCCGTGCGCCCCGGCGACGACCCGGCCGTGCACCACCAGGCCGCAGCCGATGCCGGCGCCGACGGTCACCACGGCGAAGTCGGACAGTCCCACGCCGGCGCCGAACCACTGCTCGGCGACGGTGAGGGCGCGTACGTCGTTGTCGACGGTGACCGGCAGTCCGGTGGTCGCGGCGGCGAGTTCGGCGAGGGGGACGTCCCGCCACTCCAGGAACGGTGAGTAGCGGACGACGCCCGCGCCGCGGTCCACGTCTCCGGAGACGGCGATGCCGAGTCCGAGGACCGGGACGCCCAAGTCGCCCGCTTCCGCGAGCAGTTCGCCCGTCAGCTCGGCGACCGAGGCCAGCACGCCCTTGGGTTCGAGGTCGGGGAGCGGGGCGTGGCGGGCGACGCGGATACGGCAGCACAGGTCGGTGAGCACGCCGATGATCTCGTCGCCGGTCACTTTGACGCCGATGAACAGCGCCCGTCCTCCGTCGACCCGTACCGGGTTGGCGGGCCGGCCGAGCGTGGGGCGGGCGTCCGCGTCCACGTCCTCCACCAGATAGCCGGCCTCGATCAGGGGCCGTACCGCCTTGGTGACGGCGGCCGGGGACAGTCCCGCCCGCCGGGCCACCTCCAGACGGGTGAGCGGCCCCTGGCTGAGGACCGTGGTGAAGATCTGCGAGGCGGCCGGCGTGTTCGCCGGGAACGACTCGGCGCGGTGGATCGAGGACATGCCCGGAACCTAGAGCCCTTATTTTCCGCCGTCAATAAAAGAAGCAGGATTCCCCGAAGTGCCGCTGAAGGACTCCCACCCAGTGATCGGTGTCTGTCCAACTGTGCGTCGTCTGTGGCGATGTGACGGGATGCGAGAAGGTTGCCCCGGACGGCGGTGATCGTTATCGCATCTGCAGCACATCGACGAACGGGAGGAATCCGGATGGTCTCGAAGGTCTCAACAGCGCTGGTCAGAGGCACGGCGGTGGCGGTGGCCCTTGGGTCGCTCCTCGCGGTACCCGCGTATGCCGCACCCCTGGAACCCGCCACCACCAAGGCCGACGCCGCGGCGGCCGCGCCACCCGCCCCGGATGTGACGGGCCTGTGGAACGTCCTGCGCGCGGCGAGGCGGCAGGGCGCACCCGGTGCGATGGCGCGTCTCGACGACCGCGGCTCGGTCCACTGGGCGGCCGTGGGCGTCGCCGACCGGAAGAGCGGACGGGCGCTCAGCAACGCCGACCGGTTCCGCATCGGCAGCGTCACCAAGATCTTCTCGGCCGTGGTCCTGCTGCAACTCGCCGACGAGAAGAAGCTGGCGCTCGACGCCCCGGTCAACCGCTATCTGCCGGGGCTGCTGCCCGACGACCGCATCACGGTCCGCCACGTGCTCAGCCACCGCAGCGGCCTGCACGACTACTCCAACGACATGTTCGCGCGGACGGTTCCCGGCTTCGAGGCGGTCCGCAAGAAGGTCTTCACCTACCGGCAACTGGTGAACCGCTCCTTGAGCAAGCCGCGGACCACCAAGCCGGGCGGCGCGTACTCGTACTCCAACACCAACTTCGTGGTCGCCGGGATGCTCATCGAGAAGCTGACCGGGCATGCCGTGCGGACCGAGTACCGCAACCGGATCTTCGAGCCGCTGAAGCTGAGCGACACCTTCTACGTGCACCCCGGCACCAAGGTCCCGGGCCGGCACGCCCGCGGCTATCTCACGCCGGACACCGCCGGCGCGGCGCTCGTCGACGCCACCGAACAGACGGTGTCCTGGGCGCAGAGCGCGGGCGCGGTCATCTCCACCACACGGGACCTCAACCTCTTCCTGTCGGCGCTGCTCGGCGGCCGGCTGACCTCCCGCGCCCAGCTGGCCCAGATGCAGCGGTGGGTACCGTCGGGGACGAACCAGCGGTACGGGCTCGGGCTGCGGCGGCGCGATCTGTCGTGCGGGGTCTCCGTCTACGGCCACACGGGCGCCGTACAGGGCTACTACTCCTACGCCTTCGCCTCCAAGGACGGCAAGCGCAGCCTCGCTGCGCTCGCCAACGCCTCCAACAACGGCTCGGTGCACGCCGCCATGCTGGGCACACTGGAGTCCGCGTTCTGCGGCAAGCAGACGAAGAAGTCCCGCAGTGCCGCCACGCCGGTCGAACGGCACGAGGTCAGCGCGCCGGGGAACCCGCTGGATCCTGACGCGCACTGAGCCCGCACGTCGGGTGGGAACCCTCGGGATCCGGTGTGCGTTGTGCGGACATCCCCACCGGATCTCGAACCACCCACCAGGACGGCCCGATGAGCGAGTTGGTTCCCGGGGGCAATCTGCCCCTCCCGGGCGGCAGCGTGACCGTCCGGGTGCCCGGCCCCTTCGACGTGTCCGCGCTCATCACCGACGACAGCGGCAAGGTGCGCGGCGACGCGGACTTCGTGTTCTACAACCAGCCGTCCGCTCCGGGCYCCCGGCTGCACGGCGACACGCTGACGGTCGACCCACCTCGCCTGCGCACCGGGGCGACCCGGGTCACGGTGGTCGTCAGCCCCACCGATCCCGGCACTCCCCTGGGCCGACTGCCCGCCCCCGCGCTCCACATCACCGACTCCGGCGGCCGCCCGGTCGCCCGGTTCGCCCCGCCGCGCCCGCGGCAGGAGACGGTGCTGCTGCTCGCGGAGCTGTACCGGCGGGGCGGCGGCTGGAAGGTGCGGGCCCTGGGGCAGGGGTACGCGGACGGGCTTGCGGGGCTCGCGCGCGACTTCGGGGTGGACGTGGTCGAGGACGCCACGCCGACGCCGGCCCGGCAGACACCGGCCCCGACCGCCGCGCCCACCGCCCGGTCGACGATGCACACCCTGACCGACCTCGGCGTGCCGCACACCCCTTCCCCCGATCCCGACGGCTTCCTGGGGCTGGTCAACTCCGCGCGCGCAGGCGCCGGTTCGGGGCCCGTCACTCTTGATGCCCGGCTCGCCTCCGCCGCCCGCGCTCACGCCGCCGCCATGGCTTCGGCGGGACGGCTCGGGGTGGAGGGCCCGGACGGTGTCTCCGTGTACCAGCGCATCACCGCCGCCGGGTACGCATATCTGACCGTCGGCGAGCACCTGGTCTCCGGCCCGCGTACCCCCGCCGAGTTCGTCGCCTACTGTCTGCGCGCCGAAGGCCCTCGCCGCACCCTGCACGACGCCGCCTTCAGGCATGCCGCCCTGGCGCACGTCACGGGCGGCCGCTCGGGCGACACGTACTGGACGGCGCTGTGGGCCAGGCCGCTCACACCGGGCGGCCTGCCCCGCATCGCCACCGAGGTCGTCGACCTCACCAACCGGGAGCGGGCCCGGGCCGGGCTGCACCCCCTGGCCGTCGATGCCGCGCTGACCACCGCCGCACAGGCCTACAGCGCCGACATGGCAGCCCGCGCCTTCTACTCCCACACCTCGCCCGAGGGCACCCAGCCCTGGGACCGGGCGGCCGCCGCCGGCTCCCGCATGCGCACGATCGGCGAGAACATCGCGTGCGGTCAGCGCTCCCCCGCCGAGGTCGTGGAGGGCTGGATGAACAGTCCGGGCCATCGCGCCAACATCCTCAAGCGGGACTTCACCCACATAGGCATCGGCTTCGCGGGCGGGGGCCCGGCGGGCACGTACTGGACACAACTCTTCGGCGCCTGACGGGTCGGGGCGAGGACACGCCGCGATCTAGGCGGAAGGGCACCGTCCGGGACACGATGCCCGTATGAAGGGTGACCTCTTTTCCAGCGAGCACATGGTCCAGCCGGCCACGGCGCCGGGCATGACGATCGAGAACGCCAAATGCATCAAGTACGCGGTGAACGGCGAGATGCACGCCCGCCAGGGCGCGATGGTCGCCTACCGCGGCAACCTCCAGTTCGAGCGCAAGGGCCAGGGCGTGGGCGGCATGCTCAAGCGGGCCATGACCGGTGAGGGACTGCCGCTGATGGCGGTGCGCGGGCAGGGCGAGGCCTGGTTCGCGCACGAGGCGCAGAACTGCTTCGTCGTCGACGTCGACCCGGGCGACGAGTTCACGGTCAACGGCCGCAACGTGCTGTGTTTCGACGCCTCGTTGTCGTACCGGATAGCGACGGTGAAGGGCGCGGGCATCACCGGCGGCGGTCTGTTCAACAGCGTCTTCACGGGCCAGGGCAGGCTGGGTCTGATCTGCGACGGCAATCCGTTGGTCATCCCGGTCTCGCAGCAGTACCCGGTGTACGWCGACACGGACGCGGTGGTCGGCTGGACCGCCGGACTGCAGACCTCGCTGCATCGCTCGCAGTCCCTCGGTTCGATGCTGCGCGGCGGTTCCGGGGAAGCCGTGCAGCTGATGCTGCAAGGTCAGGGATATGTCGTCGTACGACCGAGCGAGGCGACACCGCAGAAGCCGCAGCAGCACTGAACGCCCCCGCGAGGTGATCTGCGCCTCACGAGCAACCCACTCCGCCCTGCCGACGTCTTGATCGACAACAGGTGAAGCCCTGGCCGTTCTTTTGGCCAGGGCTGGTTCTCAACGCTCTATACACGCCATGTATACCCATCACGTATACGCACCATGTATACACACAGAGTAGAGACGGCGTGTATATCGATCGAAAGGCATCGATGTACGGCAAGGCATTCGCCCCGGAGTACCAGGGCGCCCTGACGACTCTGTCCGTGAACTCGTCGCTCACCGACGTTCTGGCCGCCGGCACCGAGCAGTTGAGAGCGGCCGAGCGGTCCGGCGAGCACGGCGAGGCGGCGCGCTCCGGGCTCGCGGTCGCCGAGGCGCACCGCCGGCTGGGGCAGATCGGGGACGCCGACCGCGCCTGGAAGGCGAGCTACCGCGCCGCCCGGGAAGCCGGCGACACAGGGGCGATGGCCTGGGCGATGTGGAGCGGCGGCACGCTGGCCCGCCAGCGCGGCGCGTTCCCGCTGGCCCGGCGGCTGCTTCAGCTCGCGGCCGACCTCGGCGAGCGGGGCGGCGACATCGTCGTACGCGGCTACTCGCTGGCCGGGCTGGCGGAGACCGGCCGCATCCAGGGCGACTACGACGCCGTCCACCGGCTGCACGAGCAGCTGCTGGCCGAGGCCCGGCGGCGCGGTGAGGCCCGGCACACCGTGTGGGCGCTGGAGGGCATCGCGCAGATCCACCGCAACACCGGCTCGTACGACACCGCGTACGCCCTGTTCGAGGAGGCCGCCGAGATCGCCGCGCGCGCCGAGGACCGGCGTGGCCATGCCTGGGCGCTGCGCGGGCTCGCCGATGTCGTCTCCGTGCGCGACGGCGACGCGGAGCGGGCGCTGGCCCTGCTGTCCGAGGCGGAGACCACGTGCCGCACGATGAAGCTGTCCAGCGCGCTGGCCTACAACCACAAGATGCGCGGCAACGTCCTCTACCGGGCCGGGCGTTACGCCGAGGCGCGGGAGCTGTACGAGCTGGCGCTCTCGGAGTTCCGCGCGATGAGCGAGCCACGCGGGGAGGCACTGTCCCGGCTGGGGCTGGCGAAGTCGCGGGCGCAGCTGGGGCGCGATCGCACCGAGACCGCCGCCGAACTCGCCGAGCTGGCCGTGGTGCTGGAGCGGATCGGGCTGCGGCACGCGCGGGAGATGGTGGCTCGGGCACAGCAGGAGTTCTGCGTCGGTGAGGACGCGATGGCGGGCGCCGAGGCGGTGGGCGTACGGTGACGACTTCCTCTTCGGCACTGCGGGCCCCGGCCGACACCGGTCGGCGCGCCACTGCGGTCCCCACACCGGTGGACGCCGGCCAAGTCCTCGACCGCTGCCGGACCTTGGTGCGCCCGGCGCTCAGGGAGGCAGTGGACCGAACGCATCCATGGGTCGGCGAAATGGCCGCGTACTCCTTCGGCTGGTGCGAGGTGGGCGGCGCGCCGGCCGCCTCCTCCGGCGGCAAGGGCGTACGGCAGGCGCTGGCGGTGCTCGGGGCGGAGGCGGCCGGCGCACCCGGTCGGGTCGCGGTGCCCGGGGCGGTCGCGGTGGAGCTGGTGCACGCCTTCTCCCTGCTGCACGACGACATCATGGACGGCGACGAGGCACGGCGGCGCCGCCCCACCGTGTGGAAGGCGTACGGCACGGGACCCGCCGTCCTCGCGGGGGACGCGCTGTTCGCGCTGGCCGTCGAGACGCTCGCGGCGGCACCTGCGGGGTCCCGGGCGATACGGCTGCTGTCCGAGGCGTTGCAGGACCTGGTGCGCGGGCAGGCGGACGACCTGCTGTTCGCCACGCGTCCCTGGACGGGTCCGGAGCGGGTGCGGCCGGACGAGTACCGGACGATGGCCGAGCACAAGACGGGCGCCCTGCTGGGCTGTGCGGCCGCGCTGGGCGCCCTGCTCGGCGGCGCGCCGCCCGCGACCGTCGCCGCCCTCGACCGGGCGGGTCGCCATCTGGGCATCGCCTTTCAGGTCGTGGACGATCTGCTCGGCATCTGGGGCGACCCCGCCGTCACCGGCAAACCGGTCCACGGCGATCTGCGGGAGCGCAAGAAGACGTATCCCGTGCTGGTCGCGCTCGACTCGCCCCTCGCCGGTCGACTCGCCGCAATGCTGGAATCGGGCGCCGATCCCGGCGAAGTGGCCGCGCTGATCGAGAAGGCGGGTGGCCGCTCGGCCGCGCTCGCGGAGGCACGGCGTCATGTCGCCGCCGTGGAGGTGGCCCTGGCGGACGTACCGATGGAGGCGGGGCCCGCGCAGGAGCTGCGCTCGCTGCTCGACTTCCTCGTGCGGCGCGACCTGTGAGAGCGCGGTCCACTCGTTCGGCGGTGGCCTTCGGCAGCGCCGTGCCGCCGCCGGCGAAACCGGGTTGACCGGCGGCGTCCGTCGGGCCAGGGTGCCGAACGGCGCGGATCCACGCCCCGCGCCGGAAGGGTGACTGCCTTGATCGGGATCTCGGATGTCGAAGCCGCGGCCGACCTCATCGCCGGACACGTCGTACACACCCCGACCGTACCCAGCCCCGGCCTGTCGGACCTGCTCGGTGTCCCGGTCACGGCCAAGCTCGAACTCCTCCAGCGCACCGGGTCGTTCAAGGCCCGCGGGGCGACGGCGAAGCTGCTGTCGCTGACCGACGACCAGCGCGCCGCCGGGGTCGTCGCGGTGAGCGGCGGCAACCACGGCATCGCCCTGGCGATGACCGCCGCCGTCCTCGACGTGAAGGCCACGGTGGTCATGCCGCGTTCGGCGCCCGCGCACGCCGTGCGGATCGCCGAGGACGCCGGGGCGTCGGTGCGGCTGACGGACGACATGGACGGGGCGTTCTCGCTGGTCACCCGGCTGCGGGACGAGGGGCTCACGCTCGTGCATCCCTTCGACGACCCCCTGGTGATCGCCGGGCAGGGCACCGTCGGGCTGGAGCTGGCGCGTGACGCGGGTGAGCTCACGGACGTGATCGTCAGTGTCGGGGGCGGTGGGCTCATCGCCGGTGTCGCGGTGGCGCTGCGGGCCCGCCGGCCGGACGTGCGGATCTGGGGTGTGGAGACCGAGGGCGCCGAGGCCATGTCACAGGCGCTGGCGGCGGGCGGGCCGGTGCCGGTGGCGCTGTCGTCGATCGTGTCGACGCTCAGCGCGCCGGCCGTGTCGCAGCTGACGTACGACCATGTGTCGGCCCTGGTCGACGAGGTGCTCGTGGTCCCGGACCGGGAGGCGGTGCGGGGCGTGCTCGACCTCGCCGAGCACGCCAAGGTGTGGACCGAGCCGGCCGCCGGCAGCCTGCTGCCGGCGGCGCGCCGTGTGCTGGAGCGGGTCGGGGCGGGCGCCCGGCTCGGGCTGGTCGTGTGCGGAGGCAACGCGACGACCTCGGACATGCAGCGCTGGGCGACGGATTTCGGCCTTCGTTGAAGCATTCGCGACCAATTCCCCGGCCTTTTAGCCAGCTTACTCACGCGTAAGAAAGCAAATGAAAAGAAGCGCCCTTTAGTTGGGGTTTTCGTTGAACGCTTCCGGTGATGCCTCCCGTACTTCCTGTGAGAAATGAGAGCCAGGGGTTCAGCGAGGGATGGCCATGGTCAAGGCGCGCGTCTCCACAGTCGAGTTGGTCGCCGGGAGGTACCGGCTCGTCGATGTCGTCCAGCGCGAGACGAACCGCGTCGGCTACTACGGCGAGGACCTGGAGACCGAACGTCCGTGCCTCCTCACCCAGATCGGGCTTCCCGACGACCCGAGCCCGGACGACCGGCGCCGGGCCACCTCGCGCATCCTGCGCACCTCGGAGCGGATAGGGCTGCTGCGCCCGGGCCGGGTGGCCGCCGTGCTGGACGTCGTCGAGGAGTCCGGCAGCCTGTGGATCGTCACCGAGTGGATCGACGGCACACCGCTCGGGGAACTCCTGGCCCAGCAGGGCACGTTCAACTATGTGCGGGCCGCGCGCATCGGCCTCGAACTGCTCGATGTGCTGGAGGCCGCGCATGTCGCGGGCATCACGCACGGCGAGCTGAGCCCGGGCCAGGTGTTCGTGGGCGCCGACGGGTCCGTGGTGGTCACCGGCTTCGGCCTGGCCGGCGCGACCCTCGCGCCCCGGGTCGCCGCTCCGTCGTACGCCTCGCCGGAGCAGGCCCGCGACGAGCGGATCGGGCCGGCGTCCGACCTGTGGGCGCTGGGCGCGATCCTCTACACGATGGTCGAGGGACGTCCGCCGTATCGCGAACGGGACCGGCCCGAGGCCACGTTGAAGGGAGTCGACCGGCTCCCGCTGCGTGCCCCGGTGCGTGCCGGGCCGCTCACCCAGGCCGTGCAGGGCCTGCTGCGCAAGGACTCCCGGGAGCGGCTGAGCAGACCGGTGGTCCGCGAGGCGTTCGACCGCGCCCTCAACGAGGATCCCGAGGCGGGCGCCCCGGCGGCGGGGCGCCCCCGGATACGCGGTCGATGCGCCGTCGGACCGACCTGGGGCAGACGCGCCATGGTCGTCGGCACCGCGCTGGCCGTGGTCACCGTCGCGGCCGCCGTCCTCGTGGTGACCAACGGCAGGCAGGACGACACGGACTCCTCGGCGGCGGGTACGACGCCCGGTCCGTCCGCCTCCGCCGGCGCGCCGACCTCCCAGTCCCCCACGGGCACGCCGAGCACGTCCCCCACTCAGGAGGAGACAGGGACGGGGACGGGGACGGCCCGAGGGCTGGCAGCCGCTGGCCACCAAGCGCGCCTCGGACGTGGCGTACCGCGTCTTGTTCAGCGCCGACGGCGATGAGCGCGGGCTGGCGGTCACCTACAGCGAGGCGCTGGGGCCGGATCCCGTCGCCGTCTGGCGCGACGACGTCCAGCCCCAACTGGAGGAGAGCGGCGGTTTCCAGCGGATCGGTGACATCGAGACGACCACGTACCAGGGCTACGAGGCCGCCGACATGGAGTGGGTCTCGGAGACGGACGGCACCCGCCTGCATACCTTCGGCCGCGGCTTCGTCATCGACGACCACCATGGCTACTCGCTGCGCTGGATCACCCCGGAGGACGACTGGAACGACCCCGAGAACCAGGAGGCGCTGGACGTCTTCCTGCGGACCTTCCGGGTTCCCGGGGACTGATCAGGCCGACGCTCGGGGCGCGCGCATCGCCCGCAGCGGCAGCCCGTGCAGCGGGTCCGTGCGCCAACGGGCCGTGAACGTACGGTCCTTGAGCGAGCAGCTCACGTCCAGATGGTGCGGTGTCTCCAGGAAGGCGACGTCCACGACGAGGGTGCCGGCGTCGGTCCAGCCGCCGCTGACGGCGGTGGGCACCGGCTCCTCCGTGACGGTCCATCCGGCCTGACCGAGCCGCACCTGAAGGGGGTGACCGTCCTCGGTGAGCGTCAGGGTCCAGCCGTCCGCGCCGGGCGTGAGGTCGATCGCCGTCAGCTTCGGCAGCGGCCCGCAGACCCCGCCGTCCGGCGTGAACGCGGGCCCGGACCAGGCCTCGGCCCCCTCGGGCGGCGCGGGCTCACCGGCGGCGGCAGTCAGCGCCAGGCCGGCCAGCCGTTCCGCCAGGGCCGTGTCCGCCGCCTCGCCGCCCGTGCGGGGCGCGGGCCCGAACGCGGGCAGCAGATGCTCCCAGACCAGGTTCAGCAGGGTCTGCATGTCCCAGGTGTCCGCCGTGGTCGCGATCACGGCGTCGTGTTCGGGCAGCACGATGCAGAACTGACCGAACGCGCCGTCACCGCGATAGCCGTGCCGGGACATCCAGAACTTGAAGCCGTAGCCCCGCTGCCAGTCGTCCCCGGGCATCGCGCCGGCGTTCGGGATCTGGGTGCGCGTGGCCTCGTCCACCCACCACTCGGGCAGCAGCCGCTCGCCCTCCCAGACACCGCCGCGCAGATACAGCTGGCCGAGCCGGGCTATCGCGTCGGTGGTGGCGTGCAGTCCGCTGAAGCCGAGCTCCCGGCCGCTGCGGTCACGCAGCCACGCGACCTCTCCGATGCCGAGCGGATCCAGCAGGCGCGGCCGCAGGTACTCGGTCAGCGACTGGCCGCTCGTGCGCTGCACGATGGCGGAGAGCGTGAAGGTGGCGGGCTGGTTGTACGCGAAGACCGTGCCCGGGTCACGGGGCGGGGGCACCAGGAGGAAGCCGCGCACGAGGTCCTCGCGGTCGCGTTCCCGCGCCTCGAAGACGGTGTCCGCCTCGTGCCCGCTGGCCATGGACGCCACGTGCCGCACGAGCATCGCGCGGCTGCGCGGATCGGTGATGTCGGACTCGAACTCGGGGAAGTACGAGATCACCGGGTCGTCGAGCCGTATCAGCCCCTCGGCGGCGGCGATCCCGGCGGCGGTCGCGGTGAAGCTCTTGCTGATCGAGTAGAGCAACTGCGGGCGTTCGGCGGTGTACGGCGCCCACCAGCCGGAGGCGACCAGATGGCCGTGCCGCAGGATCATCAGGCTGTGCGGCTCGATCGTGGGGGCGGCGTCGAGGGCGTCGAGGAAGGCGAGGACACCGGCGGCGTCGACGCCCTGGGCGGCGGGGGTGCTCGAAGGCAGCGCACGGGCAGACATACGTGCATCCTCCCCCGACACTCCGGCGTGGACAGGGACCTGCACGAACCTCGCCCCCACACGCGCCCCGTCCGTCCCGTTTTCCACGCGCCTGTCCGGGGAGGCGAGGGCTGGTCGCCCGTGGCTGTGCGCCGCGAGATGCCGCACCGCGCGGGCGCCGTGCGCGGGTGTCATAAGCTGCCGGTCGGCACTTTTGCCGTCCCAGCAGCTTGTACAGGAGAGTCATCCGTGACACTGGCGTTCGTCCCACCCGAGACGTCCTCCGCACCCCAGGCCCCGCTGTCCGACCTCGTCGCGCGCGACGCGCGTGAGTTCGGGGTCTACGTGCGGACCGGCGGGTGGGCCTTCGGTCTGATGGTGGCCCGCAGCGTGCGGCCCGGCGGTCAAGGCGCCGACGAGACGCCGAAGGTGTCCGCGAAGGAGTTCGCCGAGCTCGCCGGGTGCTCCCCCGAGCGCGTCATGCGCTACTACAAGGCCTGGGACCGGGCCGCCGACGACGGTCTCGTCCCGCAGTTCGAGGCCCTCGCGCCGGGCCAGGAGGTGGAGCTGCCGGACTCGGACGTGTGGCTCAGCTACTACGTCTCCCGCAACAGCGCCACCTCCGAGCGCGGCACCGCCATCACCGAGGCCGCCGAGGCCGAGGGCATCCGCCCGACGAAGGCCCTGGAGGTCGCCGAGAACCCCACCGCGCTGCGCGCCGCGATCCTCGCCGACCCCTCCACCGCCCGCGCGGCCCGCCAGGCGCTGCTCGACCGGGTCCGCGAAGACCCGGATCTGCAGGCCGAGTTGGCGCGGGACGTCGTACGCACCGACGACCTCAAGAAGGCCGTCGCCACCGAGAGCCGGTCGGCCGACCGGATCGACTACGTCCGCCAGATCGCCGAGTCCGGCCAGATCAAGACGCCGGCCGGGCAGACCGTCGACGCGCCCGTGGACCTGCGCCAGGAGGCCGAACGGCATCTGTCGCTCATCGACGAGCTGGAGGAGGACGAGGACACCGGTGAGTGGGCCACCGAGGCCTACGGCGCCATGAAGTCCCTCGTCGTCGAGGCCGTTGAGGCCGACCCCGAGCTGCGGGTGCAGGAGCGGCGGACCAAGTTCTACAGCAGCCTGCAGAGGGCGACGAAGGTCTTCGAGGAGCTGACCTTCGACGATGTGCAGGAGTTCGTCGAGGACGACATGGTCCAGCAGTTGGAGGAGCTCCAGCAGGCCATCGCCACGGCCATCGCGGCTCTGCGCGGGACGCGGGAAGGCGCGGCGCGACAGGAGTAGCCGCGCTCCCTCCACCGACGCGCCGCCGCTCACTCTGTGTGGCGGCGGCGTGTCCACAGAGGCAGCACGAACCAGCACACCACGTACCAGAGGACCACGCCCGCGACCAGCCAGGGCACAAAGTCGTCATCCATGGCGACCCGCAGGACCAGCAGCAGCGCCGACGCCATCGTGGCCAGCAGCAGGACCAGGCCGACGGAGGTCAGCCGGGAGGCCCACTCCACGGCCTGCGGTTTGATGCGCCGCCCCGACACCATGCGGTGCAGGGACACAGGACCGATCAGGGCGCCGGTGGCGGTGGCGCCCAGGACGACCGTCACGATGTAGATGGTCTGTTCCGTGTCGCCGAGGGTGTCGTACTTGGTGGTGAAGACGACGGTGAGCAGGAAGCCGAACAGGATCTGGACACCCGTCTGGGCCACCCGGACCTCCTGGATGAGTTCGAGCCACCTGCGGTCGGCCCGCTCCTCCTCCGTCTCGTCGCGCCCTGTCCGCTTTTCCTGGTCCATCATGCGGTCCGGGTAACCACGGCGCGAAACCCTCAAACGGTGCGGGTCCGGGAGCGACGGGCTCGCTGCCCCCGGAGCCGTACCGCGTCTACCAGCGGTTTTCCACCTGTTCCTTGATCCGCCGAGCATAGAGGTCCTGGATCGCGGCGAGCGTCTCGTCGGTCAGATCCGGCAGCGCGGCGGCGTCCGCGTTGGCGCGGGCCTGCTCGGGCGAGCGGGCGCCCGGGATGACGGTGGTCACACCCGGCTGCTGGATGATCCAGCGCAGCGCCAGCTGGGCGGGCGTGAAGCCCTCCGGGGCGAGGGCGGCGAACTCGACGGCGGCCTCCACACCGGAGGCGTAGTCGACGCCGGAGAAGGTCTCGCCCTGGTCGAAGGACTCGCCGTGCCGGTTGTAGGTGCGGTGGTCGTTCGCCGGGAAGACGGTGTCCTTGGTGTACTTGCCGGACAGCAGGCCGGAGGCCAGCGGGACGCGCGCGATGATGCCGACGCCCGCCTGCCGCGCGGCGGGCAGCACCTCCAGCAGGGGCTTCATTCGGAACGCGTTGAGGATGATCTGCACACTGGCCACGCCCGGCCGGGCGATGGCGGTCAGCGCCTCGGCGCAGGTCTCCACGCTGACGCCGTAGTGCGCGATGCGCTCCTCCTCGACGAGGGTGTCCAGGGCGTCGAACACCTCGTCCGTCGAGTAGACCGGCGTCGGCGGGCAGTGCAGCTGGACCAGGTCGATGCGGTCCACGCCGAGGTTGCGGCGCGAACGGTCGTTCCAGGTACGGAAGTTGTCGAGGACGTAGTTCTCGGGGATCTGGTCGACGCGGCGGCCCATCTTGGTCGCCACGAAGATGTCGAGCTCCGGCCTGTCGCGCAGGAAGGCGGCGATGGTCTGCTCGCTGCGCCCGTCGCCGTAGACGTCGGCCGTGTCGAAGAAGGTCACCCCCGACTCGACCGCCGCGTCCAGAACCGCAAGGGCTTCCTTGTCGTCCACGTCTCCCCAGTCGGCGCCCAGCTGCCACGTACCGAGACCGACGACGGATGCCCGCTGACCCGACCTACCGATTACACGCTCGTCCATGGCGTCAGTGTGTCATTCGCCGACCGCTTGGGCGGAGCGGGCCCCTCCGCCCAAGCTCCCTGTGAATCGTTCACTCACACGAGTGAATCGACTCGGCGAGCAAGCGGTTACTGTCGGAGCGATCCTAGCTTGGGCCCGTGATCGACGACTTCAGCCGCAGGAACTTCCTGCGCACCGCCGCCGCCCTGGCCGCCGTACCGACCCTCCTCCCGGCCGATCCGGCCGTCGCGGCACAGGAGTTGCCGGACTTCCCGCACGATGTGGCGCTGCACCGCTCGGCGTACCGCAACTGGGTCGGCGAGATCACCGCCGACGGGCTGTGGGCCTGCGCGCCGACCGGCCCGGACCAGGTGGCCGCCGTCGTCAACTGGGCCTGGCGGCACGGCCGGCGGGTCCGCGCCCGGGGTGCCTCGCACGGCTGGTCGCCGCTGACGATCACGCCGGGCACGGCGTCGGACGCGCCGGTCCTCCTCGTCGACACCGCCTCTCATCTCACCGGCCTGTCCCTGGAGTCCCCGTCCTCGGTGCGCGCCGGTACGGGCATCACCCTGGAGTCCCTGCTCACCTTCCTGGAGGAACACGGCCTCGGCGTCACCGCCGCCCCCGCGCCCGGCAACCTCACCCTCGGCGGAGCCCTGGCCATCGACGCGCACGGCACCGCCGTACCGGCGCAGGGCGAGCAGCGGCTGCCCGGCCACACCTACGGCTCGCTGAGCAATCTCGTACTGTCACTAACGGCCGTCGTCTGGGACGAGGCCGGCGGCGCCTATGCGCTGCGGACCTACGACCGCGCCGAGGCGGACTGCGCCGCGCTGCTCACCCACCTCGGCCGCTCCCTGGTCACCGAAGTGGTGCTGCGGGTCGGCGCGAACACCAATCTGCGGTGTGTCAGCCGTACGGACATCCCGGCCCGCGAGCTGTTCGCCGCGCCCGGCACCGCGGGACGCTCCCTGGAGAGCTTCCTGGACCGGACCGGGCGGGTCGAGGCGATCTGGTTCGCCTTCACCGAGCACCCGTGGCTGAAGGTGTGGAGCGTCTCCCCCACCAGGCCGCCGGCCTCGCGGCACGTGACAGCGCCGTACAACTACCCGTTCTCCGACAGCGTGCCGACCCCGGTGGCGGACCTCGTGGGGCGCATCGTGTCGGACGGGGCCTGGTACCTGGCGCCGGTGCTCGGCAACGCGCAGTACGACGCGGCGGCCCTCGGGCTCGTGACCACCCTGTCGGCGGACATCTGGGGGCCGTCCAAGAACACGCTGCTGTATCTGAGGCCGACGACCCTGAGGATCGCCACGAACGGATACGCGGTGGTCACCGGCCGGGACCAAGTGCAGCGTGCCGTCGCCGAGTTCACGGCCTTCTACCGGGAGCGGCTCGCGGCGTACGCCGGCCGGGGCCGGTTCCCGGTCAACGGTTCGGTGGAGATCCGGGTGACCGGCCTCGACGATCCGGCGGACGCGGGCATCGACGGGGCGCGGGCCCCGCTGCTGTCGGCCCTCCGGCCGCGCGGCGAGCGTCCCGAGTGGGACACGGCGTTGTGGCTCAACATCCTGACGCTGCCGGGGACGCCGTACGCGGAGGCGTTCCTGAGCCAGATCGAGCGGTTCCTGCTGCGTACCTTCGACGGTGAGTACGCCATGACCCGCGTCGAGTGGTCGAAGGGCTGGGCCTACACGAAGGACGCCGCGTGGAGCGACGGCGAGGTGCTCGGCGCGGTCGTGCCCGGCGCCTTCGGGGAGGACGTGTGGGGCGAGGCCTCCGGGACCTTGGACCGGCTCGATCCGCACGGGGTGTTCGGCAACGCCTTCCTCGACCGGTTGATCCGGTGAGCCGCGGCTACTTACGGGACGCCCTGGCGTGCACGGTGCGCGCCACCTTCGGGCCGAGCCAGCGCTTGAGGCGGCGCAGCGTTTCCAGTTGCCCGGCCGCCCTGTCGATCCGGTAGTACAGCTGGGGCGGCACGTAGGGCAGCAGGGGTGAGTGGCGCTGGCCGAGCAGGGCGAACATCTGCTGCGGGGGCAGGTGGATGTAGCGGGGCAGGTTCTCGTACCACAGGGCGCTGTGGCGGGCGGCGCTCTGGAGGGGCAACAGGGCCTGTCGGCGCTCCCGTTCGTAGCGGGCGAGGGCATCCGGGAGGGCGGGCCGCTCATGGAGGGCGTCCGCGAGAGCGATGGCGTCCTCCAGGGCGAGGGTCGTCCCGGCGCCGATGGAGTAGTGGGTGGTGTGGGCGGCGTCACCGATCAGGACGAGGTTGCCGCGGTGCCAGGTGCGGTTGGTGAGGGTGCGGAAGTTCAGCCATTGCGTGCTGCCGTCGGCGGACGGGCGGTCGATGAGGGGGTGGCCGTCGAGGGCCCCGGCGAAGAGCTTCTCCAGCAGGGCCAGTCCGTCGGCGTCGGGCGCGGTGTCGAGGCCGAGGCCCGTCCAGGTCTCGGGGGCACACTCGACGACGCAGGTGCCGGCGTCGGGTCCGAAGCCGTAGCCGTAGCACCAGATCCAGCCGTGGTCGGTCTCGACGAAGGCGAAGGTGAAGGCGTCGAAGGCCTTGCTGGTGCCGAGCCAGATGTAGCGGTTGCGGCCGGTCTCGACCCGCGTGCCGAAGTGGTCGGCATGCCGGGTGCGCAGGGTGCTGTGCACACCGTCTCCCGCGACGACCAGGTCGGCGGTGGGCAGGTCGTCCGGGGCGATGGCGTGCCCGAACTCCAGGCGCACGCCCAGCGAGCGGGCGCGTTCGGCGAGGATCTCCAGCAGCCGGTGGCGGCCGATGCCGTGCCCCTCGTCGCCGGGCCGACGGGTCGTCAGGTCCCGTACGTGGGCCACGCCCGCGCTCCAGCGGACCGAGCTCGCCTCGATGGCGTGTGCCGTCACGGGGTCGTGGGCGTGCAGTTTGTCGAGCAGCCCGCGCCAGTACGTGACGCCCCAGCCGTAGGTGATGCCCTCCGGGTTGCGTTCGTGGACGGTGATGTCGTGGGACGGGTCCCGCAGCTTCAGCAGGATCGAGAGATACAGGCCGGCAGGCCCGCCGCCGACGCAGGCGACCTTCACACATGCCCCCAGACATTGCTAATCCGGTCATTTTGGACCGCAGGGTAGCAGGAGTCGGGCGCCGTCCCGCGACACTCCGGATCGCGCCAGTTTCAGCGGGTGAGACACACCACTGACGCCGCCCCTCCCCGCGAAGGACTGTCGGGAACACGACACCCAGGGGAAGGAATTCCCCATTCCGGGTATGTATCGGTACCCCTCATGACAAGATCATCTTCGTTCAACTCTGCACGACATGTGGCCACTTGTCCGGATCGAAGCCAACCGCTGCCGACCGATTTCTCCCGCTCTCGTCAAGCCCGATAGGCATATGCGGAGTCAGCAACCGAACGAACCATCGAACCAACCCAGGAGGTCCGCATGCCGGAACTCAGTCGTCGCCGTGCGCTCACCGCCGCGGCCGCCCTCGCCACCGCCGCCGGCGTCACGACGGTCACCGCCCTGACCGCGTCCGCCTCGGAGGACCCGGGACACCCGCAGCACGCGGGACACCCGGGGCATCCGGAGCGCTCTGAGCACTCCGGCCACGACCAGCACGCCCCGGCGTCCTTCGACGAGGTCTACAAGGGCCGCCGGATACAGGGCCGGCCGGCCTCGGGCGGCGCCCACCAGCATCACGGCGGCGGTTACGCCGTGTTCGTCGACGACGTCGAGCTCCATGTGATGCGCAACGCCGACGGCAGCTGGATCAGCGTCGTCAGCCACTACGACCCGGTGCCCACCCCGCGGGCCGTCGCCCGCGCCGCCGTGGACGAGCTCCAGGGCGCCGCACTCCTGCCCTTCCCCGCCAACTGAACCGCCCTACCCGCACTTTGGAGCACCAGCGACCATGACCGTCCGCAAGAACCAGGCCAGCCTGACCKCCGACGAGAAGCGCCGATTCGTCGCCGCCCTCCTGGAGTTGAAGCGCAGCGGCCGCTACGACGCGTTCGTCACGACCCACAACGCCTTCATCGTCGGCGACACCGACAACGGTGAGCGCACCGGCCACCGTTCACCGTCGTTCCTGCCCTGGCATCGCAGATTCCTGCTCGAATTCGAGCGCGCGTTGCAGGAGGTGGACGCCTCGGTCGCGCTGCCGTACTGGGACTGGAGCACCGACCGGTCCATACGGTCCTCGCTGTGGGCGCCCGACTTCCTGGGCGGCACCGGGCGCAGCCGCGACGGACAGGTGACGGACGGGCCGTTCGCGGCGTCGGCCGGCAACTGGCCGATCAACGTGCGCGTCGACGGCCGTACGTTCCTGCGCCGCTCGCTCGGCACCGGCGTGCGGGAGTTGCCGACGCCGGCCGAGGTGGAGTCCGTGCTCGCCATGCCGACGTACGACATGGCGCCCTGGAACAGTGGGTCGGACGGCTTCCGCAACCACCTCGAAGGCTGGCGCGGCGTCAATCTGCACAACCGGGTGCATGTGTGGGTCGGCGGGCAGATGGCGACCGGTGCGTCGCCCAACGACCCGGTGTTCTGGCTGCACCACGCCTACATCGACAAGCTGTGGGCGGACTGGCAGCGGCGCCACCCCGGCTCCGGCTATCTGCCGGCCGCCGGGACGCCGAACGTGATCGACCTGGGCGACACGATGAAGCCGTGGAACGACGTGCGCCCCGCCGACCTGCTGGACCACACCGCGCACTACACCTTCGACGCGGCCTGAGCCTCGCCGGGCCCGGCGCTCACGCCTCGGCGGTGCGGCACTCCGGGTGGCCCCAGCCCTGGGCGTTCTTGGCGATCGGCTCGCCCGCCGCATAGCTGCGGCCGCACAGGCACCGGCCGGGGAACTTGGCCTTGATGGTGCGCGCGGAGCTTCCGTTCTTCCGGGAGGCAGTGGCCTTGCGGCCCGGCGCCTTGGCTTTCGGGGTGTCCGGGGAGGGCGGCGGCTGCGGTGAGCCGAGCTCGCTGCTCGCGGACTCCTGGACCGTGGCGGCCTGGCTCGCGGCGCGGTCGGCGAAGTCGTTCAGCGGGTCGCCGTCGACCTGGTGGGCGGGGACGTAGCGGAACTCGACCTCGCGGCCGTCGAGCAGTTCGTCGATGCGCACGACCAGGTCCTGGTTGGCGACCGGCTTGCCGGCGGCTGTCTTCCAGCCGTTGCGCTTCCAGCCCGGCAGCCACGTGGTGACGGCCTTCATGGCGTACTGCGAGTCCATGCGGATCTCCAGCGGTACGCCGGGGTCGATCGCCGTGAGGAGCCGTTCCAGTGCGGTCAGTTCCGCGACGTTGTTGGTGGCCTTGCCGAGCGGCCCCGCCTCCCAGCGGACCGGGGTCTGACTCTCGTCGGCGACGACCCAGGCCCAGCCCGCCGGCCCCGGGTTTCCCTTGGAAGCCCCGTCGCACGCGGCCACAACACGTTCAAGCATGTGCCCGATCATGCCATGGGCCGGCGGGCCGCCCGGTCGCAGGTGCGGTCGCCGATCAGTCGTGGTCAGCCATCGATCACGAGACGACGGTCGTCGGTGGCATCTCGCCCTCGGTCGTGGTGACGTCGATCACCGAGAAGTTGGCGCCCTGCGGGTCGCTGAGCGCGGCGAACCGGCCGAACGGCGAGGTCATCGGGCCGAAGCGCAGGACGGCGCCCTGCTTGGTGGCCCGGGCCACCGCGTCGTCGCAGTTCTCGACCGTGAAGTAGACGTTGATGTAGGAGGGGACCTCGGGCGGGAACTCGTCCGTCATCCGCATCCGGCCGAGGACCATGTCGTCGCCGATCGAGTAGATCCGGAAGTCGACGGCTTCGTCCTCCATCTGCTGCGCGCCGTATCCGAAGACCGCCGGGAAGAACGTGTCCGGCTTCTCCCGCTCGCGCGTGAAGACCTCGCCCCAGCAGTAGGCGCCCGGCTCCTCCACCGGCGCCTCGAAGCCTTCGTGGGTACCGGCCTGCCAGAGGCCGAAGACGGCGCCGCTGGGCTCGCGGGCCAGGCACATGCTGCCGAACTCGCCGACCGCCATCGGCTCCATCAGGATCTCGCCACCGTTGTCCCGGATCTTGGCCGCGGTGACGTTGACGTCGGAGGTGGCGAGGTAGAGGCACCA
This sequence comes from Streptomyces sp. UW30, assembly GCF_008042075.1. Lineage (GTDB taxonomy): Bacteria > Actinomycetota > Actinomycetes > Streptomycetales > Streptomycetaceae > Streptomyces. Next base: position 2,240,929 of record NZ_RDBN01000037.1, read on the forward strand.
CTGCGACTGCCCCTCCTGGCCCGGCATGGGCGGGACGACCGCGGCGGCGGCCTTTTCGTTCGCGTAGGCCTGGGTGTAGTTGCCGTACTCCGCCGACTGCTCGCCGAACGTCCAGCCGAGAACATCGCCGTAGAAGTTCTTGGCCCCCTCGATGTCACTGAACATCGCGTCGGCCCAGATCGGGGTTCCTTCAGGTTTCGCGGCCATGGTGCGGCCCTCTCCCGGATCGGTGAGTTGTCCGGATTCTTACGCTAGTCATCGGGCGGTCGGGGCGCGCGCCGAATGCCTGGTTCCGTTCCAGACTGAGGGGGGGGACGGCGACCGGTCGACGGACGGGACTCGGTATGGCGGACGGGACGATGCGCGCGTGGTCGGTGATCGATCCGGGGCCGGTCGAGGCGGGGCCGCTGCGACTGGTCGACAAGCCGGTTCCGGTGCCGGGGGCCGACGAGCTGCTGGTGCGGGTGCGCGCGTGCGGGGTGTGCCGCACCGACCTGCATGTCGCCGAGGGCGATCTGCCGGTGCACCGGGCCGGCGTGACGCCCGGGCACGAGGTCGTCGGGACGGTGGCGGGGTTCGGGGCTGCTGTGAGCGGCTTCGCCGTCGGGGAACGGGTGGGCGTGGCCTGGCTGCGGCGGACCGACGGCACGTGCGGCTACTGCGTGCGCGGGTCGGAGAACCTGTGCCCGGCCTCCTCGTACACGGGCTGGGACGCCGACGGAGGATACGCCGAGTACACGACCGTGCCGGCCGCGTTCGCCTACCGGCTGCCCGGCGCCCTGGACGACGTGCCGCTCGCGCCGCTGCTGTGCGCCGGGATCATCGGCCATCGCGCGCTGCGCCGCTCGGCCCTGCCTCGGGGCGGGCGGCTCGGGCTGTACGGCTTCGGGGGCAGCGCTCATCTGTGCGCGCAGGTGGCGATGGCCGAGGGCGCCACCGTGCACGTCCTCACACGCGGCGCCGACGCCCGGAAACTGGCGCTCGACCTGGGCGCCGCCTCGGCGCGGGACGCGTACGAGATGCCGCCGGAGCCGCTGGACAGCGCGATCCTGTTCGCGCCCGCCGGTGAGCTGGTCCCGGTCGCGCTGCGGGCCCTCGACCGGGGCGGGACGCTCGCGATCGCGGGCATCCACCTCAGCGACATCCCGGTGCTGACGTACGAGAGCGAGCTGTTCTACGAGAAGCAGGTGCGCAGCGTCACCTCCAACACGCGCGAGGACGGCCGTGAGTTTCTGGCGCTCGCCGCCGAGCACTCCGTGCACGCCACGACGCACACGTATCCGCTGTCGCGGGCGGACGAAGCGCTCCGGGACCTCAAGGCGGGCCGGTTCGACGGGGCGGCCGTGCTGGTGAACGACCTGTCCTGAGCCCTGTGCGCCCCGGCGCGGTCGGGGCGGGCGAGCCGGTGCCCGCGCGCCCTGCGCCCGCCCGAAGAGGGCGAACGCGACCGGCGTGAAAGGACGGGCCCGTGCGCCCTCCGCTTCCAGGGAGGGTTTGCACCACCCAGGTGGTGAAACCGCCCCCTTCGCGCCGTACCGGGCAAACCGCCCACGCTGTTTGTCTTGTCCATGCGACGCGTACGGCCCACCAGTGCCACTGGGCCGCCGTCATCGCGCCCAGAGGCTGCCGTCGTCAACGACCACTCCGCTCACTCCTGATCACCCTCCAGGGAGGGATTAAGTGTCCGTACCCGAGAGCGTCACCGGACCCGCCGCCGACGACCCCGCCCCCGACGGACCGCTCACCAGTCTCAGCACCGAGGCCGCGCGCCAGCTCGCGACCACCACCAAGTCCGAACCCCAGATGCAGGCCATCTCCTCGCGGTGGCTGCTGAAGATGCTGCCGTGGGTGGACGTCAAGGGCGGCACCTACCGCGTCAACCGGCGTCTGCAACTGCGCGTCGGCCGCGGCCGGGTGCAGTTCGAGCAGAACGGCGCCGACGACATCAAGGTCATCCCCCAGACGCTCACCGAACTGCCGGTCCTGCGGGGGTACGGCGACATGGACGTCCTGAAGGAGGTCGCGACCCGGTTCCGGGTGCGCGAGGTCCGGGCCGGCCAGGTGCTCGKCGAGGCCGGGCAGCCGGTCCAGGAGGCTTACCTCGTCGTGCACGGCCGCTTCACGCGCTTCGCCGAGGGCAAGTACGGCGAGGAGGAGATCCTCGGCGTCGTCACCGACGGCGACCAGATCGGCGACGAGGCCATCGGCCAGCCCGACCCGCTCTGGCTGAGCTCGGTGCGCGCCGAGACCTCCGGCGTGCTGATGGTGCTGCCCTGGACGGTGGTGCAGGAGTTCTCCGAGCGGGCACCGTCCCTCGCCGAGCACCTGTCGGCCTACGCCGAGCGCCAGCAGCTGCCCATAAACCGCAAGGGCGAGGCCGACGTCCCCGTGCAGGCGGGCCATGTCGGCGAGCCGACCATCGGTGGTGGCTTCGTCGACTACGATCTCGCGCCGCGCGAGTACGAGTTGTCCCTCACCCAGACCGTGCTGCGGGTGCACACGAGGGTCGCCGACCTCTTCAACAACCCGATGAACCAGACCGAGCAGCAACTGAGGCTGACCATCGAGGAGATCCGCGAGCGCCAGGAGTGGGAGCTGGTCAACAACCGGGACTTCGGGCTGCTGCACAGCGCCGACTACGGGCAGCGCATCAGCACCTTCACCGGGCCGCCGACCCCGGACGACATGGACGAGCTGCTGTCGATGCGCCGCAAGACCAAGCTGCTCATCGCCCACCCGAAGGCGATCGCGGCCTTCTTCCGGCAGTGCAACCGGCGCGGCCTGGTGCCCGGTACGGCGAATGTCGACGGGCACGAGATCCCCGCCTGGCGCGGCGTCCCGATCTTCCCGTGCAACAAGATCCCGGTCAGCCCGCAGCACACCAGCAGCATCATCGCGCTGCGCACCGGCGAGGGCGACCAAGGGGCCATCGGGCTGTACCAGACCGGGATCCCCGAGGAGCACCAACCGGGGCTGAACGTGCGGTTCATGGGCATCGACGCCAACTCGATCATCCGCTACCTCGTCACCGCCTACTACTCGATGGCGATCCTCGTCCCCGACGCGGTCGGGATCCTCGAGAACGCCCAGATCGGCCGGACCCCTGAGTGACCGCCTGGAGAACCCGATGAGTACGACCGCCTCCTCGCCGCCCCTGCCCGGGCCGCCCAACCTTGCCCGGACCATCCGGATCCGGCGCGGCGGCGCGATCCCGGGGCTGCGCTACCGGCAGGTGGGCCCCGCCGACCCGGAGAAGGTCGACGAGGTCGACCGCAGGCTGGAGGACTGGGCCCGCCGTCTCGACCTGTTCCCGCCGGCCTGGTCGGGGGACTTCTCCGGCTTCCAGTTCGGCCGGGCCGTGGTGCTCCAGCATCCGGCCGGCGCCGACCTGGACCGGCTGACGGCGGCCGGGAAGCTGCTGCTGGCCGAGAACATCGTCGACAGTTGCTACTGCGAGGAGGACGAGGGCAGGGGCGCGACGCGCAGCGGCCTCGGCGGGCGGCTGATCATGGCCCAGTCGGCTCTGGATCCGTTCCATGCCACGCCCGAGTTCCAGGAGCAATGGGCGCACGGCATGCAGGGGGACGGTCCGCTGCGCTCGTACAACTGGGCGCTCAAGGACTACTCGGCCCTCGCCACACCGAGCCAGACCGACCGGCTCGTGCACGACCTCGCCCGGCTGCACCTGGGCTACCTCGCCGAGGCGGCCTGGAGTCAGACGCGGTACGTCCCCCATGTGTGGGAGTACCTGGTGATGCGACAGTTCAACAACTTCCGGCCCTGTCTGTCGATCGTCGACGCCATCGACGGCTACGAACTGCCCGAGGCGGTGTACGCCCGCCCCGAGATCCAGCGCGTCACCGCGCTCGCCTGCAACGCCACCACGATCGTCAACGACCTGTACTCCTTCACCAAGGAACTGGCCAGCGACCCCACCCATCTGAACCTGCCGCAGGTCATCGCCGCCAACGAGCGCTGCGGTCTCAAGGCCGCCTATCTGAAGGCGGTCGAGATCCACAACCAGATCATGGAGGCGTTCGAGGACGAGTCGGCCCTGCTCGCCGCCACCTCACCGCTCGTCGAGCGCTACGCCCGGAGCCTGTCCGACTGGGTCGCCGGGAACCACGAGTGGCACTCCACCAACACCCACCGATACCACCTGCCCAACTACTGGTAGAGCGCGATCGAATGACAGAGCGTCACACGCACCAACGCGAGGAGTCCCCGTTGACCATCGCCCCCGAAGCCGGCACCAAGGCAGCATCGGTGCCGACCCAGTCCACGTACCAGACCCGCGTCGCGGACTACTGGAACGCCGAGGAGAACCCGGTCAACCTCGAACTGGGAAAGCTCGACGACCTGTACCACCACCACTACGGCATCGGGGACGCCGACCGCTCCGTGCTCGACGAACCCGATCCCGGGCTGCGCAATGAGCGCATCACCACCGAACTGCACCGGCTGGAGCACGCCCAGGCCGAACTCCTCGCCGGGCGCCTGGGCCCCCTGTCCCCCGCCGACCGCGTCTTCGACGCCGGCTGCGGGCGCGGCGGCGGCAGTGTCGTGGCCAATCTGCGCTACGGCTGCCACGCCGACGGCGTCACCATCTCCGAGAAGCAGGCCGAGTTCGCGAACGCGCAGGCCCGCAAGCGGGGCATCGACGGCCGGGTGCGCTACCACCACCGCAACATGCTGGACACGGGGCTGGCCACCGGGGCGTACGCGGCCTCCTGGAACAACGAGTCCACCATGTACGTCGAGCTCGACCTGCTGTTCGCCGAGCACGCCCGGCTGCTGCGCCGCGGCGGCCGCTACGTGGTGATCACCGGCTGCTACAACGACACCTACGGGCGCGCCTCGCGCGAGGTCTMCCTCATCAACGCCCACTACATCTGCGACATCCATCCACGCTCGGCGTACTTCCGCGCGATGGCCCGCAACCGCCTCGTCCCGGTCCATGTGCAGGACCTGACGGAGGCGACCATCCCCTACTGGGAGTTGCGCCGCGAGGCCGATCACCTGGTGACCGGGATCGAGGACACGTTCCTGAACGCGTACCGCAACGGCAGCTTCCAGTACCTGCTGATCGCGGCGGACCGCATCTGACAGATCGTCAGGCAGGCGTCGGCCATGGGCATTTCGTGGCCGACGCGTGTCTTCCCCCTTGCGCCGGGCCGTGCTTGCCTGGGGAACCGTTTTCGGTGTCCGGGGCGGGAGTCGCCGTATGCGCAAGCCGTGGATCGTGGGGCTCCTGCTGGCCGCCGTGCTGCTCGGCGCGTGCGGGGATCCGGCGTCGGAGCCGGAGGACGCGCCGCCTCCGGCGGTGCCGAGGGCGTCGGTGACCACCCAACAGCGGGCGCCGGCCTCGGCCTCACCGAGCACCAACCCGGCGAAACCGCCCACCGTGCTGTATCTGGGCGACTCGCTCGCGATGGAGGCGCAGCGGGTGCTCGGCCAGGAGCTGCGCCGCGAGCTGCGGGCGACGTACACGAGCGCCCCCTACTCGGGCACCACCCTCTGCGACTACCTGGAGGGCACGGGCAAGCGATCCCTCGTCCCGGACGCGGACAAGGCGGCCGCCCTGGTGCGCCGGCTGCGGCCGGACTTCGTGGTGCTGCAGTTCTGGGGGAACGCCTGGGGTTACACGCCGTGCATGGACGGGATCACTTACGACGCCTCCCGGACCGAGTACGCCGAGCGGTACGAGGCGGACGCGAAAAGGCTCACCGAGCAGATCGCCGCTGCCGGCGAGACGCGGATCGTCTGGGTGCTCCAGGGTCCTGACCCGATCACGCCGGAGCGGGTCAGGCTCGTGAACTCGCTGTACGAGCTGCGTGCCGGTGCCTCGGGCGGCCTGCTCGCCGACGCGGGCAGGACGGTGAGCGCGGCCGSGGCCCGCTACTCCTGGGTCCAGTACCTGCCGTGCACGGCCTACGAGCACGCACACGACACGTACTGCACCCAGCCGGGCCGCGGCCGGACGGCCCTGCACCGCGACGACGACTACCTGCACTTCTGTCTGGCGCCCACGACCTCGCCCCCGAAGCCGTGCCCGGTCCGCTCGCCCGGGATCCTGCGGATCGCCCGGGAGATCACACGGGTGATCCGCGAGAGCCGGTAGGGCGGGTCTCACTCCCCGGCGTGGGCCTTCTCCAGGGCGGCGATGTCGAACTTCTGCATCGCCATGAACGCCTTGGTCACGCGGGCCGCCTTCACCGGGTCCGGGTCGGTGACCATCGCGTCGAGACGGTCCGGGACGACCTGCCAGGACAGGCCGAACCTGTCCTTGAGCCAGCCGCAGGGGCCGGGCTCGCCGCCGTTCTCGATGAGCTTGGCCCAGTAGTAGTCGATCTCCTCCTGGTTCTCGCAGAAGATCATGAAGGAGGTCGCCTCGGTGAACTTGAACTGGGGGCCGCCGTTGAGACCGAGGAACTTGTGGCCGTTGGCCGTGAACTCGACGGTCATCACGCTGCCGGCGGGCTGCATCGCTCCCTCGGGGTAGCGCGCCACCTTGCCGACGCTGGAGTTCTTGAAGATCGAGACGTAGAAGTGGGCGGCCTCCTCGGCCTGGCCGTCGAACCAGAGACACGTGGTGAAACCGTCGGTTGCCATGAGTACCTCCTGGAGCGTGGATCCGCTGTCATGTGTGTCGACCGGTCCGCGCCGCGAAACTCATCGGCCGGAGCGCCGCCAAATCCAGGTGGCCGATACACCCACACGAACTAGCATCCCGGCATGACGTCTTCGCCCATGGACAGCGTCCGGCCCTTCCGCCTCGACATCCCGCAGAGCGACCTCGACGACCTCCACGACCGCCTCGACCGCACCCGCTGGCCCGACGAGATCCCGGGTGCGGGATGGGCGTACGGCGTGCCGACCGACTATCTGCGCGACCTCGTACGGCATTGGCGGCACACCTACGACTGGCGGGCGGCCGAGGCCCGGCTGAACGAGTGGCCGCAGTTCATGACCACGATCGACGGGGCGAACGTGCACTTCGCCCACGTCCGCTCGCCCGAGCCGGACGCCACGCCGCTGATCATCACGCACGGTTGGCCGGGGTCGATCGTGGAGTTCCTCGACGTGGTGGGCCCGCTGGCCGATCCGGCCGCGCACGGGGGCGATCCGGCGGACGCCTTCCATGTCGTGGTCCCGAGCATCCCGGGGTTCGGGCTGTCCGGGCCGACGACCGAGCCCGGCTGGGAGGCGGGCCGGGTCGCCGACGCGTGGGCGGAGCTGATGCACCGGCTCGGCTACGAGCGGTTCGGCGCACAGGGCGGCGACTGGGGCGCGGCGATCTCCCGTGAGCTGGGCCGGGCGCATTCCGAGCGCGTCATCGGCGTCCATCTCAATCTGCTGCCGGGCGCCCAGGCGGCCACCGAGCCGACCTCGCAGGAGCTCGACGCGCTGAGCCCCGAGGAGCAGGAGCGGGCGCTCACCTCGTGGCGCCGGTGGGCGGCCTGGTCGCGGGACGGGATCGGCTACTACCACCAGCAGGCCACCCGGCCGCAGACCCTGGCGTACGGGCTCTCCGACTCGCCGGTGGGTCAACTCGCCTGGATCGTCGAGAAGTTCAGGGAGTGGACGGACTCCAAGGAACTGCCGGAGGAGGCGATCGACCGGGACCGGATGCTCACCAACGTGATGCTGTACTGGCTGACCGGGACCGCCGGTTCGTCCGCCCGCATCTACTACGAGCGTGCCCACCCGCGGCGCCGGGTGGCGAAGCCCTCCGAGCCGTCCTCCGCCCCGACCGCGCTCGCCCTCTTCCCCGCCGAACCGCAGATCCCGCTCCGGCACAAGGCGGAGCGCACCGAGAACCTGGTGCGCTGGACGGAGTTCGACCGGGGCGGGCACTTCGCGGCGATGGAGGAGCCCGATCTCGTCGTGGGAGACGTGCGGGCGTTCTTCCGTCAGCTGCGGGAGGGCTCTGCCGTCAGCTGATCTGCCGAGGGCAGAGAATCCGGCCATCGGCGTCGTCCGAGGTCAACAGTGGAGTCGACGGCATCCCCACCACCACGAGGAGAACCGATGACTCCACATCCGACGCTCGCGCCCCGTGCCGAGGAGGACGACGCCCCGCCGACCCGGTTCGACGACCATCTCGCCGCCCAACTGCTCGGACAGCGCATCGTGTTCCTCGGCACGGAGGTCACCGAGGCCTCCGCGAACCGGATCTGCGCGCAGCTGCTCCTGCTGTCGGCGGAGGACCCGCGCACCGACATCAGCCTGTACATCAACAGCCCGGGCGGGTCGGTGCACGCGGGCCTCGCCATCTACGACACGATGCGGCTGATCCCGAACGACGTCTCCACGCTCGCCATGGGATTCGCGGCCAGCATGGGCCAGTTCCTGCTCAGCGTCGGCACCGCGGGCAAGCGGTACACGCTGCCGAACGCGCGGATCATGATGCACCAGCCGTCCGCCGGGATCGGCGGCACGACCGCGGACATCGAGATCCAGGCGGAGAACCTGGACTTCACCAAGAGGACCATCGAGCGGCTCACCGCCGAGCACACCGGCCAGACCCCGGAGACCATCTCCCGGGACGGCGACCGCGACCGCTGGTTCACGGCCGAACAGGCCACGGAGTACGGCTTGGTGGACCGGGTCGTGGAGTCCCTCGCGGACGTCCGCCCGGCCGCCTCGAAGCGACGGATGGGGCTGTGACATGGGCAACTACACGATTCCGTACGTCGTCGAGCGGACCGCGCACGGCGAGCGTTCCTCCGATGTCTTCAGCCGGCTGCTGTCGGAGCGGATCATCTTCCTCGGCACCGAGATCGACGACGGCGTCGCCAATGTCGTGATCGCACAGCTGCTGCATCTGGAGTCGTCGGCGCCGGAGAACGAGATCGCGATCTACATCAACTCCCCCGGCGGCTCGTTCACTTCGCTCATGGCGATCTACGACACCATGACGTATGTGCAGGCGCCGATCTCCACGTTCTGCGTGGGGCAGGCCGCGTCCACGGCCGCCGTGCTGCTGGCCGGCGGGGATCCGGGGCGGCGGTTCGTGCTGGAGCACGCGCGCGTGCTGCTCGGGCAGCCCGCCACCGGGGGCAGCCGGGGCATGGTGTCCGACCTCGCTCTCCAGGCCAAGGAGATGATCCGGATCCGCTCGCAGGTCGAGGAGGTGCTGGCGCGGCACACCCGGCACGACATCTCGACCCTGCGGGCGGACATGGACCGCGACAAGGTCTTCACCGCGCCGGAGGCCGTCGCGTACGGGCTGGCCGACGAGGTGGTGAGCCGGCGCCTCGTGCGGGTCTGAGGCGCCGGCACATCCGTCATGCCGCCAGGCACAGCCCGTCGTACGACGAACCCGTCCTGGCGCGGCTGCCACCCGGGACCCGGCGGCCGGTGACCCGGACGAGCTCGCCCTGCGCCAGCGACAGCAGGTCGCCGAGACCGAGCCCCAGGGCGTGGGCCGCGGCCGCGAGAACCTCCGAGGAGGCCTCCTTGCGGCCGCGCTCCACCTCCGACAGATACGGCATGGAGATCCGGCCGACGAGGCAGATCATCAGCACCGTGAGGGCCAGCGCGACCGCCATGTGCACGGAGTGCTGCCAGGCCCGCATCCGGGCCGGTGAACGCCGTGCCATCACGAATGCGGCCGCCAGCAACAGCACC
>NZ_RDBN01000037.1:2250661-2252778 GCF_008042075.1 Streptomyces sp. UW30
GCCGGCGGGCGCAGGGGAATGACGCGGGCTTCGTTCGGCGCTTGTTCGGTCACCTTCCCAGCCTAGGAACCTCGGCCGTCAGGGGAAGGGATCGGCGTTCCGCCCTGGGGGAAATCGCGGCTACTGCCCCACGCGGCCGTCGATCCGCTCCCGCAGGAAGTCGGCGTGGCCGTTGTGCCGGGCGTACTCCTCGATCATGTGGACCAGCAGTTCGCGCAGGGCGATCGGCTCGTCGCCGCCGTTGCCGATGACGTCGAGGCTCGGGGCCTCGGCCACGAAGCGTTCCGCGAAGGCGACTTCCGAGCGCCAGGTCGCCCAGGCCTCGGCGACGACCGCGGGGTCGGGTACGGCGCCGGTGAACTCTCCGCTCGGGTCGTCCTCGGTGCGGTAGTGGCGGGGGATGTCCTGCCCGGCCATGACTCGGCGGAACCAGACCTGTTCGACGCCGGCGAGATGACGCAGCAGCCCGAGCAGGGAGAGGTCGGACGGGGGGACCGAGCGGCGGGCCATCTCCTCGGCGTCCAGGTCGGCGCACTTCATCTCGAACGTCAGCCGCTGGTCGCTCAGGTATCCGACGAGGGTCGCGAGTTCGCCGACGTAGCCGCCGTCACCGCGGGGGTCGTCCTCGGGGCCGACCCACATGTCCCACCACCCGAAGCTGCGTCGGGGCAGCGCCTCTTCCGACTTCGTGACATCGGTCATACGGGCGAGCATGTGCGGTCGGCAGGGGGACCGCCACCGGATTTCCGGCCGCCCCTCACTCGTCGGCCAGGCTCAGCACCGCCCGCACCCGCTTGCCGACCGGCACCCGCTCGACGGCGACCTCCGCCGCGAGCGCGTGCACTATCTCCAGGCCGTGCCGGCCGACCCGCTCGGGGTCCTTGGGGTAACGGCGGGGCATGGCCGAGCTGCTGTCGTACACGCAGATCGTCAGCGCGTCGTCCGTGCCCTCCAGGTCCAGGATGTACGGGCCGTTGCTGTGCCGGTCGGCGTTGGTGACCAGCTCGCTGACCACCAGGAGCACCTTGTCCTCGGCGGGCTCGCCGATCATGGCGCACCACTCGGTCCTGAGCCTGCCGAGGAACAGCGCGGCGAAGGACCGCGCCTCGGCGATGCATCCCGGTTCCCCGCTGTAGTGGGCTGCCCGCCTCAGCGGTTCCACGGGCACGTCGAAACCAGTAGGTATCACTGCCCCGTCCACGTGCTCGATCATGCGTTTCTCTCTCGGAAGCCGGCATCGGCCGGATGCTGCTGCACCAGTCCTGTTACCCAGAGCTGCGCCGTGCACTCACCGTGCAGGTGGCGCCGTACGTCACAGCGGCGGGGACGGCGGTGCGGCCGCGGTGGGCGCCGACTGCGAGGTGGTGGTCGTGTCCTCGTCCGGGGGCGGCTGCGGGGCGGAGGTGTCGGGCGACTCGGGCTCGGTCGTCGGGGGCTCCGTCGTGTCCGTCCCGGGTGTGGACGTCTGCGGCGTCGAGGTCTGCGGGCTCGTCGGGGGCGTCGGTGACGTGGGCGTCGTCACGCTCGCCGACGGGGTGGGCTTCGCCGGGCGGTCCGCCTTGCGGTCCTTGTCGCCGTCGTCGCCCCGGAGTCGGGCGACCCACTCGTCGCCGTCGGCGTCGTAGAGGACGAACACGTTGATGATCGTCTGCGCGGGGGTGATCACGACGACGTCCGAGGAGCGGTACGACGGCCAGGAGTCGCCGGTTCGCCTGAGCGTGCCCTGCTGGGGGACCGGCGGGGTCAGGGGATTGCCGCAGGCGCAGCGCACCCGGGGCTCCCCGCGGTCGTCGACGAGGACCGCGGTGCCCGCCTGGAGGACGGCCTGGTAGCTGGTGGCGGCGCCGTCGACGTAGCCGTGGTTGGTGACGCGGGTGTCCAGGCGGAGCTGGACGGGGGTGAGCGAGCGCAGATAGGCGGGGACGTCGGCGGCGTCGACGCGGGCGACCGACGCGAACGCCCTGTTCTTCTCCGGGGCGGCCCGGAGGTGGTCGATCTGCTTCTCCACGTCGCAGCTGGAGGCCTTGCGGGTGCCGCCGTACAGGCCCGGTGCTGCGCCGTCGACTCCGCGTACCTCGTTCGACGGCGTCGGCTCGGTGGGCGGGGGTGGCGTGACG
>NZ_RDBN01000037.1:2252878-2258266 GCF_008042075.1 Streptomyces sp. UW30
GGGCTGAACTGTCCGTCGCGGTGGACTCGGTGAAGGGGTCGGGGCCCGCCTTGTCCGCGGCCTGCAGGAAGACTTCTCCGCTCTGTCCGGTGCCGCCGTCCGAGCCGCCGCCGCGGGAGAGGACGACGGCGACGATGACCGCGGCCACGACCACGGCGGTGAGCGCCGCGATGCGGGGCGCCGACCGCCACCACGGGCGGTGGGGTTCGGGGCCGCCGCCCGGCGTGGGCGCTCCGCGGCCGGACGGGGGCTGCGAGGGCGGACCGGACGGCGGCTGGGAGGGGCCGGACAGGGGACCCGACGGCGGTCCTGTGGGCCGGTCGGACGACGGAGGTTCGACGCTCACGAAGCCTTCTTCCAGTTCGCCGTATTTGCCACCTTCTACGGCATTTCGCAACGCTCCCATTCTGTGGGCCGATCCCGCGCCACCCGCAAGCCGACGCGTACGGCCCTCCCGGCGGGCGCACCGAACGGGCGCTGCTTAGCGTGGGCAGGGTGAGTGCGGCGACCCCCTCCCGTCCGGCCGTGGCCGCCCATGGCTGGGTGCAGGCTCTCGCCGTCGTGCTGGCCGGGCTGCTCGCGATGGGGGTGGTCGCGGCGCTGGGGCTGTGGGCGGCCGGAGCCGGAGAACTCCCCGACAACGCCTTCCCGCGGGTCGTCGCGGCGACGATGGTCACGGCGGTCGGCGGCACGGTCGAGCTGTCGGGGAACGCCGGCGGGCTGGCCGAGTCCGATGCCGGTCTGACCGTGATCCCGTTGTCCGTCACGCTCACCGGCGCGTCCGTGCTCGCCGCCGGTTTCCTGTGGCCGCTGCGGCACCGGGCGGTCGCGGGCGCCGGGGAGCTGGCGGGATGGGCCGTGCGGATCGCCGTACTGTGGCTGGCCGCGCTGCTGGCGCTGGCCTTCTCCGCCCGGCAGACCTTCTCCCTCTCGCTGAGCGACCTCGGGCAGGAGGAGCTCGGCGACCTCGGTGACCTGTTCGGCATCTCGCCCGAGGTCGGCTTCACCACCGACGTCCCGGCGACCGTGTTCTTCGGGCTGCTCTGGCTGGCCGGCGTGCTGGTACTGGCCCTGTTGGTCTCGCGCGGCGCCCCGCTGCCGGGGCGGCTGCTGCGCTTCCAGGAGTCGGTGCGGCCGGCCGCGTACGCCATGGTGCTGCTGTTGCTCGCGTACGTCGGGCTGGGTGTGGTGATCGGCCTGGTCGTCGCGGCGACGCGCGGGCACGCGGCCGAGACGTTCGCGGTGATCCTGCTCGGGATGCCGAACCTGGTGTGGCTCGCCCTGACGATCGGGCTCGGCGCGACCTGGAACGGCCGGGTGGACGGGCCGTTCGGGCTGCCCATGCCGCATGTGCTGGACGAGGTGCTGCGCGGCAAGGAGGTCGCCGAGCTGAACCTGGGCACGCTGGCCGAGCACGACGGGCGGGTGTGGTGGCTGGTCGCCGTGGACGCGGTGCTGTTGCTGGCGGCCGCATTCGTGATGGCACGGCGTTCACCGGCCCGGATGCGGGCCTGGCAGCACTCCGTGCACATGGCGGTCGCGCTGGCCCTCACGGTGCTGATGATCTGCCTCGTCGGCCGGATCTCCGCGCACTACGGCCTGTCGGTGCTCGGCATCGGCGACCTGGGCGGGGACCTGGCCGGCGAGCTGTTCCTGCGGCCCGAGGTGTGGACGGCCCTCGGACTGGCGCTGCTGTGGGGGCTGGTGGCCGGGTTCCTCGGCGGGCTGCTGGCGCAGCGGGTCCGGCACAGGGGCGGGGTCCCGGCGGGGGACGAAGGCTGAACGGGCCGCCGTCCCCCGCGTGTCGGCCGGCCGGCGATCTCGGCTTCGGGCCCGGCTCGGCGTTCAGTGCCGGAAGACCGGCTCCGCCCAGCGAGGCGGCGGCTTCGGCTCGTACCTCGCCGACTCCTTCGCCGGCCCCGCGACGGCGACCCCCCTCGACGGTCCCGGGGTCCCCGGCCCATTCGACCGTCCCGCGTCCGCCGGCTTCTCTCCCACTCCCACGACCCTGAGGTCCACCTCCGTCGGCGCGTGCCCCGCCCCGGTGCCACCGGCCACAGCCGCGCGCAGGTCCGCGACAAAGGCGAGGCACGAGTCCTGACGGTCGTCCGGGCTCTTGGCCAGCGCCGTACCGAAGACGGCGTCGACGGGCGGGGCGAGGTCGGGGCGGGCCTCGGTCAGGGGCGGTGGCTCGTCGTACTGGTGGGCCCACAGCAGGGCCATGTCGTTGTCGCGGCGAAACGGCGGACGGCCCGCCAGGCATTCGTAGACCACGCAGGCGAGGCCGTACACGTCGCAGCGCGCGTCGACCGGCTTGCCGGAGATCTGCTCGGGGGCCACGTAGTCGAGCGTGCCGACGAACTGGCCGACGGTGGTGAAGCCGGTCAGGGACAGCGACTTCTTGGTCAGGCCGAAGTCGGTGAGGTAGACATGCTCGGGGTGGTCACTGTCGGTGCCCCGTGCGACGAGGATGTTGCCGGGCTTCACGTCCCGGTGGACGAGGCTGTGCTCGTGCGCGGCGTCGAGGGCGGAGGCGACCTGGGCGGCGATGCGCAGGGCCGTCCCGGGCGGCAACGGGCCCTGGCGGTCCAGGAGATGGCGCAGGTCGCTGCCGGCGACGTAGCGCATGGCGATGTACAGGACGCCGTCCGTCTCGCCCGCCTCGAAGACGGGCACGATGTGCGGGTGGTCGATCGCGGCGGCGGCCCGGGACTCATGGGTGAAGCGGCGGCGGAAGGTGTCGTTGCGGGCGAGTTCGGGGGCGAGGAGCTTCAGCGCGACGGTGCGTTCCAGGCGCAGGTCCCGTGCGCGGTAGACCACGGCCATGCCGCCCCGGCCGATCTCGCGCTCGATGCGGTAGCCGGCGACCTGGCGGCCGATCAGCTCGGAGGGGCGGCCGGAGAACAGGCTCGTGTCACGGGCCATCGGGCGTCACGACCTGGGTCGAGGCCTGGCCGGGTTCCGCTTCGGCACGGGGCGCGTCGTCCGTCGCGTAGGTGCTCAGCCGCGTGCCGTCCGCGTACACCCATCGCCCGTGCTCGGTGTCGTACAGCCACACGGACTCCCCGTCGACGACGACCCCGACCCGTACGCCGCGCGTGCGGCCGCGGAAGGACTCACCGTCCAGGCCACCGGCCGCCAGGTCCTCCACCGCGGACCGGTAACCGGACAGTGCCCGCTCGGCCCGGGCGAGCAGCGGGCGCGGGTCGGCGGTACGGGCGAGCGGGCCGTCGGCGGTGGGCGGGTCCTGGGGTACGGCGACCAGGAACCGGCCGTCGACCCAGGCCGACCAGCCGTTGGCGCACAGGATGTGCCCCCAGTCGCCGCGCCGCTCGACGAGCTGGACCGGCAGGTAGGCGTCGAGGGGCACGGTGGGCCGGGCGGGGTCGGGTGCCTCCCAGGCGGGCATGCCGTGACGCTCAAGCTGCACGGCGTCCCCGGCCTGGAGCAGCTGTCCTGGCTGGTGCCCTCGCGATGGGCGCTCGGCGCGATGGCCGGGAGACGACGAAGCCGAAGACGACGCAGAGCACGACCAGCATGGCCACGTTGAACAGCCACACCCCGGCCGAGTGCCTGAACAGCGGATCGCCGGTCAGGTCGCCGGGCACGATCCGGGCCAGCCCGACGGTGCCGGCCATCGCGCCGAGCGCCCATCGCGAGGGCACCAGCCAGGACAGCTGCTCCAGGCCGGGGACGCCGTGCAGCTTGAGCAGGGCGCCGCAGAAGACGACCTGGACGATGGCGAGCAGCACGAGCAGCGGCATCGTCACCTCCTCCTTGCGCACCAGCGCGGAGACGACGAGGCCGAGCATCATCGCGGTGAAGGCCAGCAGTGCGACGGCGACGGTGATTTCGACCAGGGGCGGCATCAACACGCCTTCGCCGCCGGGGGCGTTGAGATCGACGCCGAGCAGGGCGACCAGGGTCAGTACGACGGCCTGGAGCACGGTGATCGTGCCCAGGACCACCACCTTGGACATCAGGTACGCCGATCTGGACAGGCCGACCGCGCGCTCGCGCCGGTAGATGACGCGCTCCTTGACGAGTTCGCGCACCGCGTTCGCCGCGCCGGTCAGGACGCCGCCGACACACAGGATCAGCAGCGCGTTCATCGCCGTCTCCTGGGTCAGCCTGCTGCCCGCCAGGGCGCGGGCCATCGCACCCATGACGAACGGCAGGGCGATCATGATGGCCAGGAAGGTGCGGTCGGCGCCGAGTGCGGTGGCGTAGCGGCGGATCAGGGTGCCGAGCTGGGCGGAGCGACCGCGCGGCCGGGGCGGCCGGCTGACGACGACCGGGTCGGTGCGGGACTGCCGGGGCTGTGCGGTCGCGTCGGCGATGTACTGCTGCTGGAAGAGCGAGGTCCGGTAGTCGCCCGCCCAGTCCCGGTCCTGGTCGTGCTCGAACGCCTCGAAGGCCTCCGGCCAGTGCTCGAAGCCGAAGTAGGGCAGTGCCTCCTCGGGCGGTCCGTAGTAGGCGATGCGTCCGCCGGGCGCGAGGACGAGGAGGCGGTCGCAGACGTCGAGGCTGAGCACGCTGTGGGTGACGACGATGACCGTGCGCCCGTCGTCGGCGAGGCCCCGCAGCATGTGCATCACCGAGCGGTCCATGCCGGGGTCGAGCCCGGAGGTCGGCTCGTCGAGGAACAGCAGCGAGGGCTTGGTCAGCAGCTCCAGGGCGACGCTGACGCGCTTGCGCTGTCCGCCCGACAGGCTGTGCACGGGCTGCCCGGCGCGCTGCTCCAGACCCAGCTCGTGGATGACCTCGTCGACCCGGGCCCGGCGTTCGGCCTTGGCGGTGTCCTGGGGGAAGCGCAGCTCGGCGGCGTAGGACAGGGCGCTGCGGACGGTGAGTTGGGCGTGCAGGATGTCGTCCTGCGGGACCAGGCCGATGCGCTGACGCAGCTCGGCGTAGTCGCGGTAGAGGTCGCGGCCGTCGTAGAGCACGGTGCCGTGGTCGGCGGGGCGCTGTCCGGTGAGGGCGCCCAGGAGCGTGGACTTGCCTGCGCCGCTCGGACCGACGACGGCGAGCAGGCACTTCTCCCCCACCGGGAAGGAGACGTGGTCGAGCAGGGTCTTGCGGCCGCGGTCGACGGTGACCGCGAGGTCCTGCACCTCCAGGGAGATCTCGCCGGTGTCGACGTACTCCTGGAGCTGGTCCCCGACCAGGCAGAACGCCGAGTGGCCGATGCCGACGATGTCGCCGGGGGCGATCGGGGCGCCGGTGACCGGGCCGCCGTTGAGGTAGGTGCCGTTGTGGCTGCCCAGGTCGGCGATCTCGTAGGTGCCGTCGGGCAGGGCTCGCAGCTCGGCGTGGTGGCGGGAGACGACGAGGTCGTCGATGACCAGGTCGTTGTCGGCGGCTCGGCCGATGCGGACGGTGCGGGTG
>NZ_RDBN01000037.1:2258366-2282663 GCF_008042075.1 Streptomyces sp. UW30
CATCGCCGCGGTGGTGTTCGTCCTCTTCGGCGGGCTGAAGCTGTGGGCGCAGGGAGCGGTCGTCGAGCGCGGGCGGGGCGGGTGACGGTGGTCCCGGCCTGGTGGGTGCCACCGCCGCCGGAGAGGGGCTCGCCGTCGGTTCCGGAGTCCCGCCCGTCGGTCTCCACCGCTCCCTGCGCCCACAGCTTCAGCCCGCCGAAGAGGACGAACACCACCGCGGCGATGACGATGTTGACGATCAGGGAGGCCAGGAACAGCGTGACCTCGTTGCCGGGCAGCTTCTCGCGCTCGACGATGCCGTTGACGATCGAGCCGTAGATGCTGATCGGCGAGAAGCCGCCGCCCTGCGCGCCGTGTACGACCATCGCGCCCATCAGCAGCGGGCTGATCCCGTAACGGGCGGCGAAGCTGAGCGCGATCGGCGCGACGATCGCCACGGCGGCGGGGCTCACGGCGCCGATCGCGGTGAGCGCGCCGGTCAGGGCGAACATCACCCAGGGAATGAGGGCCACCCGGCCGCGCACGAGCCGGATGGAGGCGTGCACCAGCCAGTCGGTGGTGCCGTTGGAGCGGGCGATGGCGAACAGATACGTGACGCCGACGAGGACGACGAACAGATCGCCGGGGAAGCCGGCGAAGATGCCGTCCGCGTCGAGGTCGGCGACGAGCGTGCCGACTGCGAAGGCGGCGGCGAAGGCGAGCGCGCCCATGTTGATCGAGCGGGTCGTCGCGATGACGAACACCACGACGAGGACGAGGATCGAGATGAGTTCGGGGGACATACGGGCTCCCGTCTTTGGGTCCCGGAGCGGTTGCGGGCGGGGTCCACACGGTCCGATTGGCAAAGTGGCTGAGCCAATTCAGGGTGATGGCTGGAAAGCGTGGGCGCGCGGGCCGGTGACGTCAAGGGGTCGCGCAAGAATTGGCTCAGCCACTTGACCACTGAACCGGCCCGACCGCGCACCCGCCCGGTGTTACGCTCCGGACGAGAAGGGGGACCCCGTGACCGACGCCCTGCGCCCCATGGCCAAGCAGCGCCTCTACGAGCAGGTGCTCGACCGGCTGCGTACCTACGTCGCCGAGGGCGGCCTGGGCGCCGGGGACCGCCTCCCCACCGAGCGCGACCTGGCCCAGCGGCTGGGCGTGAGCCGGGCCTCGGTGAAGCAGGCGATCGTGGTCCTGGAGGTGCAGGGCCTGGTCGAGGTGCGGCACGGGGGCGGCATGTATCTCGTCCGGGACAGCCTCGATCTGGAGCCCGTGGAGCGGATGGTCGAGCGCCGCCGGCGCCTCCCGGACGTCCTGGAGGCCCGCGAGGCCCTGGAGACGAAACTCGCCGAACTCGCCGCCGAGCGCCGCACGGACGAGGACCTCGCGGCGATGCGGTCGGCCCTCGCGCACATGGCGAAGGAGATCGGGGACGACGGCCACGGAGTGGAGGGCGACCGCCTCTTCCACGCCGCCGTCACCGCCGCCGCGCACAGCAGCATCCTCGCCGAGTTCATGCGCTCCATCGCCGACCAGATCGCCGAGAGCCGCACCGAGTCCCTGCGCCAGCCCCACCGCCCCGCCCGCTCCCTCGCCCAGCACCAGGCCATCCTCGACGCCATCGCCGCCGCCCGCCCCGCCCAGGCCGCGGCCGCGATGCGCCGCCATGTCCGTACGGTCGCGAAGGTGCGGCTGCTGGACTGGGAGCCGGACGGAGAACGCTGACCGCAGGTTCCACGGTGCCCGGTGCTCTCACACTCGGTCACGCGATTCCCCTCATCTCCTTGGCGTGGGCACGTAAAGGAAATCAGGCTTTTACACCGCCGCAGGTGTGGCGTCACGGCGCCTGGTGAGGCTAGGTACCGACAAAAGGTCCTCCCCCCACATCCGAACAGGATTGGACCCACATACATGCACACCGAACTGAGGCGCACACCCGCGCCCCGGAACACTCCGGCCTGCCCGCCGACCGACGGGCCGCCACAAGGCCACGTCCTCGCGGTCGGCACCCCCGGCCCCCGACGCGAACGGCTCACCCGCACCCTCGAATCCACGGGCTACGCGGTCACCCACGCCGCCCCGGGCGAAGTGGGCCGCAGCGTCCAGCAGACCCCGCCCGACGCGATCGTCGCCCTCGACGGCCAAGGCGGCGTCGAACAGGCCGTGGCGGTCGTCCAGGAGATACGCACCGCACCCCAGGGCCACGTCCTGCCCCTCGTCATGGTCACCGCCGACCGCGAACCCGCCGGTGTCGCCCGCCTGTTGCGCAGCGGCGCCGACGACTGCCTGCCCGAGGCCGCCGACCCCGTCGAGCTGTCGGCCCGGATCGCCGCCAAGCTGCACCGGGTCCCGGTCCCCGTCGACCGGCTGGCCCGCGACCCGCGCACCGGCCTGTACTCCGCACCCCACTTCCGCGACGAACTCGACCGCGAACTGCGCCGCCCCGGAAGCCGTCCCGGACGCCGCGACGGTGTCCTCGCGGTGGTCGCCGTGGCTGAGGCGGACACGCTGGAGGAACGGTTCGGGGCGCGGGTGCGCAGCGAGGTCGCCGAACGCCTCGCCGGTGTCGCCGAGCGGCTCGGCGACGGCAGCGGCCGGCTCGGCCGGGACGAGGAGGGGCGGCTGCTCGTCCTCATGCCGGGCGTCGACGAGGAGACGGCGCGCCAGGCGTTGCGGGAGTTCGCCACGACCGTCGCCGGCACCCGTTTCGTCGTCGCCGACGAGAACGTACGGCTGACCCCGGCCGTCGGCTGGCTCCCCCTCACGGAAACCGACGGCCTGCGGGCCGACCGGGTCCTCGGGCAGGCCGCCGACGCCGTCGCCGAGGCGCTGCGCCACCGCGACCTGCGGCCCGTCCGCTACGAGCCGTGGATGCGGGCCGCCGCGCCGCGCCGCCGCGCCAGGAAGGTCGTACGCCCCCTCCTGCTCGCCCTCTCCCCGCTGCTCGCGCTGCTGATCGGCGTGGGCGTGCCGTTCGCGCTGTACGAGCAGGCGTACGCGCTCGGCTGGGACATCGCCTCGGCGGTGTACTGGGTCGTGGTGGCCGGACTGGTCCTGTCCGCCTCGCTGATCCTCCTCGAATGCCTCTTCTCGCTCGACGCGCCCACCCGGCCCGCGGCGCCCGCGCAGCCGTATCCGCCCGCGAGCGCCGTGATCGCCGCCTACCTGCCGAACGAGGCCGCGACGATCGTCGACACGGTCGAGTCCTTCCTGCGCCTCGACTACCCGAACGACCTGGAGATCGTTCTCGCCTACAACACCCCGCACCCTCTCCCCGTGGAGGACACCCTGCGCGCGATCGCCCGCCGCGACCGGCGGTTCGTGCTGCTCCAGGTGCCCGGGAGCACCTCCAAGGCGCAGAACATCAACGCCGCCGTCACCCGCGTGCGCGGCGAGTTCGTCGGCATCTTCGACGCCGATCACCACCCCGCGCCGGACGCCTTCCGCCACGCCTGGGACTGGCTGTCCCACGGCTACGACGTGGTCCAGGGACACTGCGTGATCCGCAACGGCGACAGCTCCTGGGTGGCCCGGCAGGTGGCCGCCGAGTTCGAGGCGATCTACGCCGTCAGCCACCCGGGCCGCACCCGTCTGTACGGCTTCGGCATCTTCGGCGGCTCCAACGGCTTCTGGCGCACCGACATGCTGGCCCGTATCCGGATGCACGGTTCGATGCTGACGGAGGACATCGACTCGACGCTACGCGCGTTGCGGGAAGGCGCGCGCATCGCCACCGACCGCACGCTGATCTCGCGGGAGCTGGCGCCCACCCGGCTCAAACCCCTGTGGAACCAGCGCTCACGCTGGGCGCAGGGCTGGCTTCAGGTGTCCCTGCGCCACCTCTGGCAGGCACTGCGCCACCCGAAATTCACGCCCCGTCAGAAAACGGGACTCGTCGTCCTGCTGGGCTGGCGCGAGATCCAGCCCTGGCTCTCCCTCCAGATCCTCCCGATCCTCCTCCACTCGGCTCTGCGGGCCGGAGGAGCGGACCGCATCGACTGGGCCACCCCCGCCTGCCTGCTCGCCTTCGCGTTCACGCTCTCGGCGGGCCTCGTGCAGACGGCGTTCGCGGGCCGCCTTGCCCTGCCCGAACTACGCCGCAGGCGCGGCTGGTTCTGGCGCCACGCCCTGATCTCCACCGTCTTCTACACCCACTTCAAGAACATCGTGGCGCGGCAGTCCCACCTCAAGGAGCTGCTGGGAGACCGGCGTTGGCGGGTCACGCCCCGCGCGGCGGCCACGGCGGCGAAGGCGGTGAACGGCCAGTGACGAGCACCCTCACCCCGCAGCCGCCGAAGCCCTCCCGTGGCTCCCGCAGCGTCGAACTCCAGGGCTTCCGGGGCCTGGCCGCCCTCAGCACGGTCGTCTTCCACGTCTGGCAGCAGTACTACGTGTACGACGCCCAGGGCGCCCGTGCGCCGGTCGACAACCCCTACCTCGGGGCACTGATCTCCCTGGAGGTCATCGACCTGTTCTTCGTCATGTCGGCGTACCTGCTGACGCTCTCCTACGCCCGCGCCGCGATCGACGGCGACGACCGTACCCGCCCGGGCCGGGACTTCCTCTTCCGCCGCGCCACGAGGATCCTCCCGCTCTACTTCCTCGCCGTCCTCCTCGTCTGGTCCCTGCGCAACCCGTCCCTCCCCGGCGACTGGCGGGACCTGCTGGAGCACCTCACCTTCACGCACGTCTTCGACCAGAAGCGCATCTTCTACACCCTGGGCCCGACCTGGTCGCTCTCCCTGGAGATCGCGTTCTACCTCACCCTGGTCGCCGTGGGCCCCCTGGCGATCCGTGCCTGCCGCCGCCTGAGCACCCGCCGAGCCCGTGTCGCCCTGTGCGCGTCGGGCTGCGCGGCGCTCTACCTGGCCCCGGTCGCCTGGATCGCCGTCGCCCACCACGCCCTCGGCGTCCCGCACACCGACTGGCCCGTGTACTTCGGCCCCCAGGCCCGCCTCGGCGGCTTCGCGGCGGGGATGCTGCTGGCGGTGCTCCTGGTGGCGCTGGGCGAGCGGGGCCGGGTCGGCGCGCGCCCGGCGACGGCGATGGCGGTGACCGCGGCAGCCGGCCTGTACGCCCTCTCGTACTACTCCGAAGCGGAAAACCCCTGGCACACCTACTACCACCCGCTGGCCGCGCTCCTCTGGTTCGCCCTGCTCTACGGCACGCTCCACGTCCGCACGACGGCCCGCCCCCGCTGGCACGCCGTGTTGCGCTCGGGATGGCTGACGGGCGTGGGCCTGGTCAGCTACAGCCTGTACATCTGGCACGAGCCGCTGATGCTGCTCCTCTACGACACCGGCGCCCTGCCCCGCTCCCGGGCGGGCTTCCCGCTGGCAGCGGTGTTCGTGCTCGCGGCCGGGGTCCTGGTGGCGACGGTGAGCTACTGGGCGGTGGAGTATCCGGGGAGCCTGCTGGCCGCACTGCGGGACAAGAAGGGGCGTCCCCGGGAGTTCTACCCGGAGCCGAAGCCGCGGCGGGAGGCTGAGCCCGCGGTGCGGTGACCCGGCCGGGCCCCTGATACGCCGCTGCCCGCCCCCGGGGCAGGGCGGCGGCGTCAGGGTGACCCGGCGGCGCCGGGGAGGCTGGATGGGCCGCGACATACCGTCGTCCGTCTGCGGCGCAGTCGTGGCTGGTCGCGCAGTTCCCCGCGCAACTGGGCGGCGCGCCGAACCGCTTGGGGCGTGGCTTCACGGTGCCAGGACGCGGCCGGCGGCGACGGCTGTTGCCATGGTGCCGCCGATGACGACCGCCCCGGCGGCGACGACCGGGATGCGGCTGCTCCAGGTGCGCAGCGCGGGTGAGGCCGAGGCTCGCGCGACGAACGCGTCCCGGCCGCGCAGGACCGCGAGGCCGACGCCGGTCAGGGTCAGTGCCATGCCGGCTCCGAACGCCGCCACCATCGCGACCGCCGTGCCGACCCGGCCGGTCAGGAGCCCGCTGAGCAGCACGAGGAACGCGGACGGGGAGGGGAGCAGCCCGCCGGATGTGCCCAGCAGCACGATGCCACGCCAGGTGAGCAGGGACTGGGACGTCGGGATGTGGTGACTGTGGCCGTGGTGACCGTGGTCGTGGTCATGCCCGTGCTGGTGGGCATGGGAAGGCCCATGGCCGTGACCGTGCTTGCGGTTGCTCAGGTGCCGTCGGAGCAGACCTAGGCCGACCGCGGCCACGACCAGGGCCGCGATCAACTGCAGCCAGTTGGTGACCGCTGCGACGTCCGGTGCGTTCTTGGCGGCGAGCCACCAACTCACCGCGAGCACGGCGACCGACGCGGTGTGCATGACGGCCACGATGGCGCCGAGCCACACCGCGTCCCGCGCCCTGCCCTGGCCCCCCACGAGGTACCCGGCGGCAAGGGACTTGCCGTGCCCGGGGGCCAGGGCGTGGAAGGCACCCGCGGCTGCCGCGACGAGAAGCGCCAGGGGCAGCACGAGGCCGTGATCCATCAGGGCCGCGAGGTCTGTGGTCCACACGGTGGCCGGCCCCGTGGATGCGGTCGTGGGGGAGCCGCCCGCGCCGAAGTCGAGGGTGCGGGCGGGGCTGCTCGCGGTGTGCAGACCGCCGCCGCCCTTCGGGGTCACGGAGATCGTGCGGTAGGCCGAGTTGACGTCGGTCAGCGCCGTGATCGTCACGGTGACCGTGTCCACGGGTTCGGGGCAGTTGTAGTGGATCAGGGCGCCCTTGCTCGCGATCCGCAGGGTGTCCACCGTGCCCGGTCCGCATCCGCGCCCCTTCTGCCGCACGGTGATGTGTGAGCCGAGGTAGGCCGCCTCGTCGCCCTTGGCAGCCTTGCGCAGGACGTCGAGGTCGTCCTGCTGGGCCGACCAGATGATCTTCAGGGCGCGGCCCTCGGCCTTGACCCGGGCGACCGGAGGTGTGCCGAAGGGGTGGGCCTGGACCGGGCCCGCGGCGCCGAGCAGCACCAGTGCGGCGGTCAGACCGATCAGTGCGAGTCGGGCGGCGCGCATACGGATGGTGGTGCGCAGGGTGTGCATGGTGGTGGTCCCCTCGGGGGGTGGGGCGCCGCGAGGTGCCTGCCCTGGCTGGGCAGGCACCTCACGGCCGGTTGTCAGTGGCCGTAGCCGCGCAGGTGGCGTGCGGCCAGGGCGTGGAGCGTGCCGTCGTCGGTGAGGGCGAAGACCCAGTCACCGCTGACGGAGAGCGCCGAGGTCACACCGGCGCCGAGGTTGTACTCGGTCAGTCGCCTGCCGGTGGCGCGGTCCAGGACGATCAGACGGCCGTCCCGGGTGCCCGCGTACACCAGTTCCTCGGTGACCAGGGCGTGCATCGTCGGCGATCCGGGGCCCTCGGTGCACCCCTGGGCGACCCGCCACTCGATGTCCATCGGGCTCCTGCCGGGCAGGTAGCCGACCTTGGTCTCCCAGAGCGGCTTGGACGGGTCGGCCGCGCTGGTGTCGTACGCGCGGACGACGCCGTCGCGGCCGGCGACGTAGGCGATGTCGCCCCGGACGGCGGCGCTGGTGAGCGGCGCGCGGCCGGACTCGCAGATCCAGGGGTCGTTCGCCGCGGACTTCCACCGGACGTCACCGGTCGTCAGGTCGTGCCCGCGGACACCGCTCTGGGTCACGGTCACCAACTGCGGGGCCCCGCTTGCCGGATCGGTGAGGACCGGGGAGGAGTGGCTGTCGATGCCGCCCTCGGTGCTCTTCGCCCACAGCCGGCTGCAGGTCGCGAGGTTCATCGCGACGACCGTGCTGCTGGAGTCCGTTTGCAGGTAGGCGACGTCGGATCCGGCCTGTCGGACCGCCGTGCTGTGGAACTGGCCCCAGTTCGTGGCGCCGTTGAAGCCGCCGAGCAGGTCTCCGCTCCTGGCGTCGCGGCACTGGATCTTGTTCCAGTTCTGGTAGACGGCGACCGTGCGGGCCGTGTCGTCCGTGGCCTTCAGGTCGAAGACGCTGACCGGACCGCCGGCCCGGCCGTACCGGCGCACGGTGTCGCCCTGCTTGTGCTCGTCCTCGATCGTCTGCCAGACGACACGGCCGTCCTTGGCGTCGAGCGCGTAGATCCGGCCGACGGCGGTCGTCAGATAGACCTTGCCGTCGTGGTACGTCGGCGCCGACTCGGCGTCGCCGTCCAGATAGGTACGCCATATCTCGCGGCCGGACTTGATGTCGTAGGCCAGCATCATGTGGTTCGGCGAGTCGAAGGCCCTGGAGGAGACGATCACCTTGCCGTCCGCCACGACCGACCCGTTGAGGTTGAACTGCTCGCCGGTGCCCGCCGCCCACTTCAGGTCGAGCTCGGTGCCCGGGTTGTCGGTGCTTGCGGAGCGCCCTGCCTCGTCGCGGCCCTGACGCAGCCAGTCCTGGCCGGTCTTCGGGGCGGCCAGCCGGTCTCCGGGCACCACCGTGAAGGTGTTGGTGATGGCGGGCCACGACCTGCCGCGGGTGTCGACCGCGGTCATCCTGGCCGTGTAGGTGCCCGAGCGCAGGTCGGGGAGGCGGTCGCTGACCCGGGTCCACGAGATCCGGGCCTTGGGGCAGGGCTCGGGGGCGCCGCCGGGAGGTGTGTAGCAGTTCTCGATCCCGGTCCTGCGGACTCCGGTACCGAACTTCATCCGCGTCTCTTGCCACGCGATGCGGCCACGCGCGTCGCGGATGGTCAGCGAGGCCGTGGCGGGGGTGCGCCCGGCGTCCTCGGCGTACAGCTGGATCGGGATCCGGGCGCTGCTGCCGTGCACACTGCCCTGGGCCGGGCTGACCAGCGCGACGGCATTGCTGACGTCGAACTGGCGGTGGGTGCCCTGGACGTAGCCGGTGTCCTCGTTGCGGCTGGTCCTCGGGTTGTCGTAAATGCCCTTGAAGTCGAGGACCTTGTAGTCGGGGTGCGAGCCGTCGATGCCGTACTTGCCCTGGTTGTTGACCTCGACCGAGCGGGTGAAGGCGCCCCGGCGGTACTCGGCCTGCTGGTTGTGGCCCGCGGCGAACATCCGCACGTCGTACTTCGACAGCTCGTCGATGGTCGGCTGCATGCCGGCCCCGGGACCCCACTGGGTGAACAGCGAACGGTGCGCGAAGACGAGCACCTGCTTGCCCACCGCGTGCCGCCTGAGGTCCTCGCGCAGCCACTCCAGCTGCGGCTTCAGACCGCTGGAGTCGTAGTTGTCCTCAAGGACGACGATGTGCCGGCCGTTGCGGTCGAAGCTGTACCACTCCGGCCCCAGGTTCCGGCGGTAGTACTCCATGCTGCCCGCGTAGCCCGTGGAGGTGGCGGTGCCGCCGAAGTCGTGGTTGCCCATCACCGGATAGAAGGGCATGCCGAGCTTGCCGTCGGTCAGGCCCTTGCGCAGGAGGTCGAAGCCACCCTGCCGGCGGGGCTCCGCGGCGTAGTCGGTGACCGTGAGGTCGCCGGTCGTGATCGTCATCGAGGCACCGTCGAGCCGGGACATCGCCGCGACCTGTCCGGTCCACTCCGGGAGCGTGTCACGCGCGGCGTTGTCCGAGGTGTTGGACACCTCGCCGTCGGAATCCATGATCCACTTTTCGGTGGGGTTCGCGGCGTTCCGGTCCGGCACGAGGGCGAAGTCGATGCCGGTGCTCGGGCCGCCCTCGGGCACCTTGTGGAAGAACTGCGGGACGAAGTCCGCGCGCAGCGCCGGGGTGTAGCCGTTCGGGGAGACGACGCTGACGAGGTCGGTCTCCCGGCGTTTCGGGTCGCTCTGCAGGGTGTACGAGCCGTCCGGACCGGTCTCGGCCCAGCCGGCGCCGTCCGTGACGTCGACCCCGGCCATCGGCGCCTCGCCCGTATCGCGCCGGCCGTTGCCGTTGCGGTCCTTGAAGACCGTGCCCGAGACGGTGACGGTGTCCGCCGCGGCCTCCTCGCCGAGCGGCGCCGCCGAGGCCATCGGGGGAGCCAGACAGGACAGCGCCACCGCGCCGACGGCGGCCAGCTCGAACCGCCGGCGGTCGGCGCGCACGCGGGCCGGTAGCAGGGCGAGGGGGAGCCGCCCGGTGCGGATCAGCCACACCGTGAACAGCAGCGCGGCGGCCACCGCGCTGCCGAGCGCCACCTGTGCCCACGGGAAGGCGGGCAGCGCGTGAGCGCCGGACGCGTCCACGAGCGGGGTCCGCGCGTCGGCGTCGACCGTGGTGCCGTCGAACTCGACGATGACCTGGGTCAGCCCGCCCTGCTGCAGCATCGCGCTCAGGTCGAGTCGGTCGACGTGGCAGCTCCACGCGAGCTCGACCACCACACCGCCGGGGACGCCGCCCGTGTCACCGGCGACGCCGGAACCGGTGGCCGGGCACGCCGCGCTCAGCAGGTGCGACGCCCAGGCGCCCGCCTGCTGAGCCGACACCACGTCACGGTGGACGATCAGCCGCCCACTGGTGACGTCATCCTTGGTCGCAACGACAAGTTCGCCATGCTGCGGTGACACGTGCGCCGCAGCCGGCTGTGCACACAAGCACATGAGGAAGTAGAGCAGAGCCAGGCCTAGACCTGCTGCTCTTCGTAGAATCGCCATGTGCAGGGAAAGTAGCTTGACCAGACAAGTTACCGGTGCGGTACGTCAACCTATTCACCGAACGGTCGGCCGGACTTAACGCGGTCCGGCCTCCCCCTCCACCACATCCGCCACCACACAACTGACGTTGTCCGGCCCGCCCGCCTCGTTCGCCGCGGCGACCAGGGCGTGGACGGCGGTGTCGGGGGCCTGGGCCGTGGTGAGGAGGTGGCGGATGCGGGCGTCGGGGACGACCGTGGAGAGGCCGTCGGAGCAGAGCAGATAGCGGTCGCCGGGCTCGGCGTCCCGCAGGCGGAGGTCCGCGGTCGCGGGCGGGGTCGGCGGGAGGGCCTTCAGGAGCATGGCGCGTTGGGGGTGGGTCGTCGCCTCCTCCGGCGTCAGCCGGCCCTCGTCGATCAGCGACTGGACCACCGTGTGGTCGTCGGTGACGCGGAACAGGGCGCCGTCGCGCAGCAGATAGGCGCGGGAGTCGCCGATGTGGACCAGGGCGAGCCGGGAGCCCGTCCACAGCAGTGCCGTCAGGGTCGTACCGTCCCCTTCGTCGGCGTCCGTCGCGTCGCGGACCGCCTCCGCGGCGCCCCGCACCGCCTCCTCCAGCAGGTTCAGCACGTCGCCCGCCGGGAGTTCGGCCGTGTCCAGGAAGCGCAGCGCCTCCACCGCCGCGCTGCTCGCGTGCGCGCCCGCGGGGCCGCAGCCGTCGGCGACCGCGAGCAGTCGGGGGCCCGCGTAGGCAGTGTCCTGGTTGGCGGGGCGCACCCGGCCCCGGTCCGAGTGGGCGAAGTAGCGAAGCTCCAGCATGGTGGTGTCCTTCCTCGGTTCTGCGAGCAGTTGTCCGACGAGGAACCCGGCGAGATCCCGCCGCGCGGCCGTCTCCGCCTCCACCTGCGCCCAGTAGGCGCGGATCTCACGGGCGGCGTCGGCCGGACGCAGCGCGCACACCTGACGGATCCGGGCCAGCGGCATCCCCAGCCGCCGCAGCCACGCCACCAGCCTGGCCCGCTCCAACTGTGCGACGGCGTAGTACCGGTAGCCGGTGTCCGGGTCGACCCGGCCGGGCCTCAGCAGGTCCAGCTCGTCGTACAGCCGCAGCGCCTTCGGCGACAGCCGGCAGGCCTTGGCGAAAGCCCCGATCGTCAGCATGTCCTCGTGCATCCATTCCCTCCGGTTCCTCGCACCGATGCTGTGGCTTCACCAAAGGTGAAGGTCAAGCGGCTTGTTCCGGTTCCGCGAGCGCTTGTTACCCTGCGTGCCGCACACCTGTCCGACCCGGAGGAGCCCGGCGTGCCCCGCATCGCACTCGTCACCTGCCGTCCCGCCCCCGAGATCAGCGTCGACCGCGACCTCCCCGTGCTGGCGCGGGCACTGACGCAGGCCGGGGCCGAGGCCGACATCGTGTACTGGGACGATGCGACGGCCGATTGGGGCGGCTACGACCTCGCCGTGATCCGCTCCACCTGGGACTACAGCTGGCGTGCGGCGGAGTTCCTGGCGTGGGCGCAGCGGTGCGGGAAGGCGACCCGGCTCGCGAACCCGGCGGGGGTCGTGCGGTGGAACGCGGACAAGCGGTATCTCGGCGAGCTCGCCGAGGCCGGGGTGCCCGTCGTGCCCACCCGGTACTTCGCGCCCGGTGACGCCCCCGATCTCCCGGACGACCACGAGTACGTGGTCAAGCCCACCTCCGGCGCGGGCGCCCGCTTCGCCGCCCGCTACTCGCCCGACGAGCACGACACGGCCGTACGGCAGCTCGCGCGGATGCACGCGGAGGGGTTCACCGCGATGGTGCAGCCTTACATCACGAGCATCGACGTCAGCGGGGAACGGGCGCTGCAGTTCTACGGCGGCCGCCTCCTGCACGCCAGCCGCAAGGGAGCCGTCCTCACCCCGGGCACGCCCTACGACGAGCGCAAGGTCGCCCACCCCGGCCTGGAGCCCTGGACCCCGACCCCGGCCGAACTCGCCGTCGCCGAACGCGCCCTGGCCGCCGTACCGGAGACCGAGGAGCTGCTCTACGCGCGCGTGGACCTCGTCGACGGTGCGGACGGGCAGCCGCAGGTCATGGAGCTGGAGCTGGTCGAGCCGAACCTGTTCCTGTCGCTGCACACGGCGTCCGTCCCGCGTGTGGTCGAGGCGATCCTCAACTCGGCTCGCCCCTGACCGCCACCCGCTGCAACAACCCCCAGGTGAACTCGGCGACCGCCTCCCGCCGTACGCCCTGCTCGTCCGGCGCGGTGAACGCCAGCCCCCACCGTGTCGGAGCCGTGCCCTCCAGCGGCCGGGCGGGCGCGAAGGCGCGGGCGGCCTCGTCGACCGTGCAGGACCAGGGGGTCAGGTCGGCGAGGGTGTGGAGGGCGGGGCCCTTCGCTCCCGGGGCGCGGACCAGCCACTCGTTCCACACCGCGCCGTTCGGGGCGAGCAGCACCTCGAAGCGCAGGGCGGGCCAGAGCGGGACCGGCCACAGCCAGGCCTCGCACTCCAGGTCGCCGACCTTGCGGGTGAGGACCGACTCGGGCGCGCCCAGCACCGAGCGGTACCGGGAGGCGGCCGCACGCGCCCTCGGTGAGCGGAGCATCGCCTGCCACCGCTTGTTCGCCTCGCGCATCTCGGCGAGGGAGACGCCCAGTTCACGGCGGGCGTCCTCCACCAGGTCCGGATTGTGGTCGGCCATCCGGCGCAGCAGCACCAGCTGGAAGTCGCGGGCGGTGAAGGGGCTAGCGGGGTGCTTTGCGGAGGGCATGCGCTCCATCGTCGCCGATCGGGCGGCGGCCGTCGGGGAGAAAGAGGACCGAGTTGACGTACCGCGGGCCACGGAAGGGCAGGACTCGGCGCAGCAGGCCCTGGGTGACGACGTGCGAGGTCGCTTCCTGGTGGGTCTCGAGAGGGAAGCGGCTCAGGGGCACCCAGTCGCGCCCTGGCAGGACCCAGCCGTCGTAGCCGAGCAGGGAGAGATACGTCAGCACCGGGGTGATCGGCTGGATGCGGGACTCCAGCTCGATGAACAGGGCGGGCCGGTCGCGGGCCAGGATGCCGGTCGCGCCGCGCAGCACCGCCAGCTCGCTGCCGTCCACGTCGACCTTGACGAACCCGACGTCCTTCAGGCCGAGTTCGTCGAGCGTGACACAGCTGACCGGCAGCGCCGTGGCATGGATGTCCCGGCGGACCAGGGAGGACACACCCCGGTCGCCCGCGTCGTGCGGCGGCAGCCAGAGCCGGGACGTGCCGGGGCGCTCGGCCGCCGCGGCCTGCACGACCCGGACGTTGGGCGGGGCCGTCGCGGCGAGGAGCCGCGCGAGGTGCGGGACCGGTTCCACGGTCACCACCCGGCGGGCCCGCCGCGACAGCCGCCGCGTCCACGGGCCGTACCACCCGCCGACGTCCACGGCCGTCCCGCACCCGGCGGGACACAGCTCCGCAAGGCGGGCCAGCTCCGGCTCGAAGCGCGGGTACACCGCCCGGGCGACGGCGGCGACCAGGCGGGTGGGCAACAGCGGGGCGATACTCGCGGCCAGGGTCATCGGGCCTTCCGTTTCATGGAGCCATCTGTTTGAGGAGTTCCTCGTGCTCGTCGTCGCAGACCTGCTCCCCGGAGGCCGGCAGCAGCTGCGGGATGCCGTCCACGATCGGGTAACGGCGGCGCAGCCGCGGGTTGTACAGCGCCTCGGACGCGTCCTTGGGCACGACGAGGTGCAGCGGCCCCTTGTCGAGCGGGCAGGCCAGGATCTGCAGCAGGGGGTCGTCGGGTTTCATGGTGGGGTCAACTCCTTGGCACCCATGGGGGGTTGTTGCGGAGACGGTGCGGGCTGCGGGTCGTGCCGGGGCATCGACATCAGTACGGTGAGCGCGAGCGCCGTACCCGCCAGCCGCAGCGCCAGCCGCAGCGGGTCCTCGGGCAGCGCCTCGCCGAACGACAGCGTGCCGAGTACGGCCGTGTACACGCAGGTCACCGTCGTGCACACCGGCACGATCAGCGAGGCCCGGCAGCGCTGCAGCGCCGCCTGCGACATGACCAGCCCGAACGCGCCGGTGAAGAGCAGGAGATACGGGTACGGGGAGCGCAGCAGGTCCAGCAGGGCGCTGCCCCATCCGCTCGTCGTCAGATGGCTCGACACCCCCTTGATCGCGAGCGAGCTGACCCCGTACAGCAGCCCCACCGCCACCCCGTACTCGACGCCGGTCGTCGGCAGCCGGTGCCGGTGCCGGGCCCTGCGCTCGGCGGAGCCGTACAGCCACACACCCGCCGCCAGCGACGGCACGCACACCAGCAGGATCAGCGGGTACGGTGCGGCCCGGCCGACCGTTTCCCCTCCACCCGGCCCGTCCCGCAGCGACAGCACCACCATCAGGAGCGCGGCGAGGATCGCGCCGAGCGCGTACCGCTCCCGCCCGCTGGTCTCCTCGCCCAGCAGCCGCGCGGACAGCAGCACGAGCAGGACGAGCCCGGAGACGAAGATGCCCTGCGCGGCGGCGATCGGCAGGGTGCGGTAGACGACGAGCTGGGCGGCGAACCCGGCGGCGAGGGCCACGGAACCCCCGATCCACAGCGGGCTGCCGAGCACCAGCCGCAGCAGCCGCGCGGGCCGGCGGATCGTCACCTCCGGGAGGGCGGTGAGCGCCCGTTTCTCCAGGACGAAACCGAGGCTGTACAGGGTGTTCGCCAACAGGGCCGCGGCCACTCCCCACCACATGGTCCACGCCCCCTAGGTCCGCCGAGCGTGCAGGAGCAGGATCGACGCGAGCGACGGCCTGGCGCAGGCCAGCCGGTCCAGCGGGCGCAGCGGACGCGGCACGCCGTGGAAGGGCGCGCCCGCCAGCCGTACGACCTCGAAGCCGGACGCGGCCACGAACTCCCGCAGCGCACGCGCGGTGTAGAGCCGCAGATGCCCCACGACCTCCCGCCCCGGACGCCCGTGGATCGCCCGCAGGCTGACCTCCGAGAACACCGGCTGCACCCCGGCCAGCAGCAGGGCGCGGTTGTACCAGGCGGCCAGGTTCGGGGTGGAGAGCATGAGATGGCCGCCGGGGCGCAGTACGCGCCGGATCTCGTCCAGGGCGGCGTCCGGGTCGACGAGGTGCTCGATCACCTCGCTGAACAGCACGGCGTCGGCGGACCCGGCGCGCAACGGCAGCCCGCCGTCGGTGAGTTCACCGCGGACCGCGTACGGGATCCGGGTGCGGGCCCGGCGCAGGGCGTCCTGGGACCAGTCGATGCCGATGACGCGGTGGCCGGTCAGATAGGGGGCGGCGGTGGCGGCCGCGGTGCCGTCGCCGCAGCCGATGTCGATGATCGTGCGGGTATGTCCTGCGCTCCCCGGCCCCAGGGCCGCGGCGAGCATGCGGGCCTGGCGGCGGCTGCGGGGGGTGCCGGAGGCGACGGGGACCGCGGGGTTCTCGTAGAAGTCGCGGAGGTCCTTGGGGGGTGGGGCGGTCGTCGTCACGGGGTCACCTCCGTGGTGTGCAGGTGGTGCTCGAACAGGTCCCGCAGATGGGCGCCGTCGCCATGGCTGAGCAGGGTCCGCGACCAGCGCAGGGCGAGATGGAGGCGGCCTGCGGTGGAGGCGGTGGTGACGGTCAGACCGCGCGGCATCCTGGCGGGCGCCGAGAACCACACGGCGTGCGCGCGGCCCGCCTCCGCGCCGAAGTCCAGGGCGTACGGGATACGGCCGATGTTGCTGAGCAGGGTCGTCGAGGTCCAGGGCGAGGCGGCTCTGCGCAGGCCGCGGGTGAGGGCGGCGCGCCAGGCGACGGGGGCGATCGGGGCGGTCAGGAGGGCCGCTCCGTGGCCGAGCTGGGGCCGGGGGAGGGACTTCAGGGCACGGGTGCGGGTGGCCGTGCGGTGCAGCAGGGCCGGCATGTCGGCGGGGGCGTGCGCGGCCAACTCCTCGGGAGTGAAGGGGACTTCGACCAGCCGGGTGCCGTTGCCGATGGGCATGGTGGCGTCCCGGGGGCGGTCGTCGACGGGCATGGTGATGCGCAGCGGGCGGGGCCGGGCGCCGTGCTCCTTGTTCCAGTGGGCGATGGTCAGGGCCGTGGTGACCATGAGCTGGTCGTTCACCGTGTAGGGCGAGCCCTTGGGGCGGTGCGGCAGGGGGAGTTCGGTGACGAGCAGGCCGTTGCCGGGGGAAGGCTCGGGGGTGCCGGGCGCCACCCGCGCGGGGGGTGACCAGTTGGACGGGGTCTCCTCGGGCGGCGGTGGGGCGTCCTGCGTGCGGACCGGCGCGGCGGCGGGGGAGTTGTCCCGGCCGCCGTAGAGCTCGGCGGCGGTGGCGAGGATGCGGAGGCAGGCGGGGCCGTCGAGGGCGGTGTGGTTGATGGTGAGGAACAGGACGGTGCCGTGCGGCCCGCCCGGCCGGGGAGCGGTCGGGCGCGAACCGCGGCGCCCCGCACCGGTCCCACCGACGGCGTCCGTCGCCTCGCTGCCCTCGACCGGCCCGCCTCCCTCCACCACCTCCAGCCTGATCGGCGGCGACAGGGACAACGGCGGCGCCTGCGTGAGCGCCCGGGTCCGGGCGTCCCGCAACGCGTCCCGCCCCGCCGCCGCGAAGCTCACCACCTCCACGTCCGGCTCCGCCGTCAGCTCCCACTCGTACCGGCGCCGGTACCACCGCCCCGGCGCCTCCCGCATCAGAATCCGGGGATGCCGGCGCAGCGCCTCGACGAAGGCCGCACGCAGGCGCCCCTCGTCCAGCCGCCCCGGCAGATGGACCTCGATATGGACGGTCTCCGGTTCCTCCTCCTGAAGACAGTGCCGGGCGACCTCGTCCACGACGGGGAACGGGACCCGTGTCGGCGGCCGCAGTGGGCCTTCGGCGCGGGCGGGGTGTTGGAGTGCGGTCATGGGGTGTCGCCCTTCCGGAAGCCGTCCTTCCTGCGGGCGCCGGGATCCGGTGCGTCCTGCGGCGCCGGCAGATGGACTTCGATGCGGCGCGTCTCCGGTTCCTCCTCCTGAAGACAGTGCCGGGCGACCTCGTCCACGACGGGGAACGGGACCCGTGCCGGCGGCCGCAGTGGGCCTTCGGCGCGGGCGGGGTGTTGGAGTGCGGTCATGGGGTGTCGCCCTTCCGGAAGTCGTCCTTCCTGCGGGCGCCGGGATCCGGTGCGTCCTGCGGCGCCGGCAGATGGACTTCGATGCGGCGCGTCTCCGGTTCCTCCTCCTGAAGACAGTGCCGGGCGACCTCGTCCACGACGGGGAAGGGGACCCGTGCCGGCGGCCGCAGTGGGCCTTCGGCGCGGGCGGGGTGTTGGAGTGCGGTCATGGGGTGTCGCCCTTCCGGAAGTCGTCCTTCCTGCCGGGGGCGGGGCCGGGGTCCGGTGCGTCCTGCGGGTCGGTCGCCCGTAGGCGTGGCTTGCGGGGTGCGATACGTGCGGTCGGTGGGTCGGGATCCGGTGCGCCGGGGCCGCGTGCGGAGACGGTCGGCCCGGACGCGGACCGTGAGGCGGCCGGACCAGGTTCCGGCTCGGACGCGGACCGTGAGGCGGCCGAACCAGGTTCCGGATCGGTCCCCAGCGGGCTTTGGCCCCGCACCCGCTGCGGCAGCGGCTGCGTCGGTGCCTGCGGAGCCGCGCCCGGAACAGCGCCCCCGGCGACCGAAGCCGCTCCGACCGCCTGCTCCCGCACGCCCACCACACCCGCGAACAACCCGACCAGCGCCAGCACTTGGGCCGTGTGCCCGAACGCCCCGTCCCCGGCGCCCACCGGCTCCCCGGCCCCGACCGCCGCGGCGACGCCCGCCCCGGTGAGGGCGACGAACGCGATCGGCACCAGCAGGGTGTGCCTGCGCCACGCCACCACCGCCAGCGCCGGCACCAGCAGCGCGAACCATCCGGCGACGAACACGCCCACCACCGTCACGGCCACCGTGCCGAGCCACAGCCCCGGCAGCGGCGCGGCGGCCTGCGGCTCGTCGGGGTTCGGCGTGCGCCGGCGCCACAGCACCAGCCCGGCCAGCAGCGCGACGGCGACCGCGCCGCCGATCAGCCCGGCCTCGTACGTCACCGCCGGCTCGTACGACAGCTCGACCGTGCCGCCGGTGCCCGCCGGGATCCGCCAGCCCTGCTGCCAGCCGTCCAGCCGGACCGGCGTCAGCTCCTTGCCGTTCAGCTTGGCGTGCCAGCCGTCGTTGAAGTTCTCGTACATCGTCAGGTAGCTCGCCGCGCCGGTGCCGACGGCCACCGTGCGGCGGTCGCCGAGCCAGTCCCGTATCGCGAGGTCGCGTCCCGTGGTCGTGGCCTCGGCGACCGTGCCACGGGTCAGCGTCACGCCGGTCAGCGCGAGCGGCCCGGCGTCCCCGGCCTCCACCCGGTGTTCCCCGGACGGCAGCCGCAACTCGGCGTCGTCCCGCCCCTGTTGACAGAGCGTCACATCCACCTGGCGCCGCTGCACCAGATCGCTCACGGTCCCGCGCACACTCGTCCGGTACAGCTCCCCGTCCACCGAGACGACCGGCCCCTTGCCGCACGGCAGCGAGAACGGCCGGGAGTCCCTCGGCTGCGGGGTCCGGTACTGGTCGAGGGCCGGGATGTAGGCCTCCGTCAGGCCGACCGGGAGTTGCAGGTCCTCGTCCACCACCGGGTTGTAGAGGGTCAGCGGGGCCGTCTCGGTGATGGTGATGTCCAGACGGTCGGTGGTGATCGGCGGGAAGCGGACGTTGCCGTTCTCGTCCACGCCCGCGATGGCCGCGCCGTCCGGGGAGCTGATGTGCACCTCGGTGGGACGGGTCGCGAGCCCACCGGCCGGCGCCAGCACGATCTCCCCGACCGCCTGCTTGCCGGGCCAGCGCAGATGGATCGTCGGCCGGTCGCCCGCGATCCACGCCGTGGTGAGGTCGCCGTCGGTGAGGTTGCGCGGCGACAGCCCCGCTCCCAGCCGCGCCGTGGAGTCGGCGGTCGCGACGATCCGGTTGGCCTGCTCCGGCGCCACCTCGTACAGCAGCTCGTCCAGCTCCTCGCCCGCGACCGGCACCGCACTCGCCCGCATTTCGTACGCCCCCGCGGTGGAGGTGGTGAAGCGCCGGTGCAGGCCGGCCTCCGTGCCGGTCGCCGACAGGCCGGTCGGGTCGGCCGTACGGGACAGCGAGACGATCTCGGCGGCGGCGCCGGAGTCGACGGCGTCCGTCGGCAGCCGGAGCAGCCGGGTGACCTGCACGTCCGGCAGCGCGATCTCGGAGAAGCCCGCCCCGGTCAGACCGGCCTGCCGGGCCACGGAGTCCGTGATCGTCAGCCGCATCCAACTCGTCGCGCCCGCAGGCGCCTTGATGCTCTGGGCCGTACCGTCCGGCCGCAGGAAGCTGCTCACCGCCCCCTTCTGCGTCTCCACCCGCACCCGCGTCGGCGCCGCCCGCACCGCCTCCTGCGGCAACGGCGTCACCTTGAACGACGACGGCATGTCGTACGACCCGCCCGCGAAGGCGATCCGCAGCCACTCACCGACCGGCGAGCCCTCCGAACCCTCGGTCCACGCCGTGTCCGGGTTGCCGTCGAAGGCGTTCACCGGGTCGAACTGCGGCAGATGGAAGAGCCAGCTGCCGTACGAGGACGCCGTCACCGACCGCGCCCCGCGCAGCTCGGCCACCGTCTGGCGGCCGAGGCCGGTCGTGGGCAGGATCTGGTGCGGCTTCTCGCCCGCGTCCTGGGCGGCGTCCGGCGCGTTGCGCTCGCCGCGGGTGTACGTGTACGACGTGTTGGCGTTGACGAGCCCGAACCGCGTGTCCGCGCGCCGCAGCCCGTCGCCGGTCACCTGCACCTGCGGCGAGCCGAGCCCGGGGTGGTTGTCGCCGGTCAGCACGCTTGCCCGGCCCCGCAGTTCGGAGGCCAGCGGCAGCAGCGCCTCCGGACCGCCGGAGACAACGGCGGTGTCGGCGACCGGCTGGAGCCCGGCCTGGTGAGGACGCGGCACGTCCTCCGAGGCCGGCTGGTAGATCTCCACCGCCCGCTGCCGTGGATAGAGCCCCTCCACCTGGAGCGGGGTGCCCTCGGCGATCCGTCCGCCGGTCATCACCGGCCCGATGCCGGTGACCCGCCGGTACCCGGACTGCTCCAGGGTCCGCTTCACCGTCGTGGTCGGGACGGCGCCGATCTGGTCGGGGTCGAGGTCGTTTCGGACGACGACGTAGTACACACCCGCCCGGCTCAGGTAGTCCGCGAGCCCCGGCACCTCGCCCCCGCTCATCAGCGCCTGCTCGACGGCGTCCATCGCGCGCCGGTTGCCGGGCGTGCCGAAGGGGACGTAGTCGCGCTGGGCCCAGCGCGAGTCGGCGAGGACGTCGAGGGGCTGGTCGATGGTCGAGCCCCAGGTGTAGATGCCGTGCGCGGTCGCCGGGACGACGAGGGCGCGGGCGTCGGGGGAGTACTTCTCCATCCAGTCGGCCGTGGACTGCCAGTACTTGGGGATCTCCTTGAAGGAACCCGGGCTGAGGATCGAGCCGTTGAGATACGGCCACAGCAGTCCCGGCAGCACCAGCACGGCCGCGATCAGCGCGACGAACCGCCGCCCCGGCACCGGCCGCGCCCCGCGCGCCTCGGCCGCCACGCCCACCAGATGGGCGAGGCCCAGCACCAGCGCCAGGGCGAGCCCCGTCTGGAACTTGTAGATGTTCCGGAAGGGGACCAGGCCGCCGTTCAGCCAGTCCCGCACGACCCCGTGGAAGGGGGCGCCGAACGCCCCGCCGTACCCGGCGAGCAGAATCAGCGCCACCGTCACCACGGTCAGCACCAGCCACCGCCGCTCCGGCATGTCCCGCCGGGCCAGCCCCGCGAGCCCCAGCCCGGCGGCGAGCGCCGAACAGACGATCACGACGACGGACGCGGCGACGGTCCATCCGGCCGGCAGCCAGGCGTCGCCGAAGTGCAGATAGGCGACCCAGTTCCCGGCGCCGCGCAGGGCCTCCGTCGCCGACATGGTCTCGGTGGTGGTCTGCGAACTCTCCACGTAGGGAAGGAAGTTCTCCCCGTACGTGCCGAGCAGCAGCAGCGGGACCACCCACCAGGCGGTCGCCAGGATCACCCCCGGCACCCACCACCCGATCAGCTTGCGCTGCCGCGGCCCGGGCGGCCGGGACAGCAGATACAGCCCGACGGGCAGCAGCGAGGCCAGCGTCGAGGCCGCGTTGACACCGCCCATGAAGGGGATGACCAGCGCCGAGCGCAGCGCGGCGACCCGGGCGGTGTACCGCTCGTCGGTCAACGGCAGCAGCACCCACGGAAGGAACGCCCCCGGCAGCGCGGCGGCCGACGTGGACCCGACGACGATCGTGAAGACCGGCCACAGCGCATAGGCGACCGCCGCCACCAGCCGCGACCCGCCACTGCCCACCCGAAGCCGCTCGGCCAGCCGCAGCGCACCCCAGAAGGCGACCGACACGATCAGCGACAGCCACAACCGCTCCGCCAGCCATACCGGCAGCCGTACGACGTCGGCCAGCCAGTAGAACGGCAGCATCGGCCACAGATAGCCCGCGTACTGGTCCTGGATCCCGCCGAAACCGCCCTCGTCGTGCCACAGCTGCCCGAGGTCGGCCAGGAACTGCCCCGGATCGACGGTCACACCCAGCTTGGTGTCGAAGGTCTGCCGCCCCGGCTGCACCGCCAGGAACAGCACGAACACCACGGCCCAGAACCCCAGCAGCCAGCGCCGCGAGCGCGGCCCCTCCGGCGGGCCCGAGGCGGGCGCGGAGGTGGGCACGGCCGCCGGGGGAGGAGCCTGGACCGTGGTCGTCGTCATGGTGGACACCGCCTGAGGATGAGGAGGAGGTTCCAGGTGGCGAACTCGCGTATGCCGGGCGCCTTCACGACGGCCTCCGCGAGGAACGGCCAGTAGCGGGAGCGCGCCGAGACGACCGCCACGTCGTCACGGGCACGGACCTGCCGCAAGGTGGTGCCG
Organism: Streptomyces sp. UW30; assembly: GCF_008042075.1. GTDB lineage: Bacteria > Actinomycetota > Actinomycetes > Streptomycetales > Streptomycetaceae > Streptomyces. The sequence goes on from NZ_RDBN01000037.1 coordinate 2,280,713, forward strand.
ATGTGCACGGCGAAGAGGTTCTCGCCGAGGGTGTGCTTGGCGGCCCGCCCGGTACGACGCCGGTAGCGGGCGCGGGCCCGCTCGGCGCCGAGGTAGTGCCAGGGGGCCCACTCGTGGCCACCCCAGGGGGACAGCCAGTTGGTGAACGACACATAGATCAGCCCGCCGGGCCGAGTCACCCGCGCCAGCTCACTCAGAAAAGTCTGCGGATCGGCCACATGCTCCAGCACATTGGAGGAGAAGGTGACGTCCGCGACGCCGTCACGCAGGGGCAACAGATACCCGTCGGCGACGACGGCCCCCTCGGGCGGCTTCTCGCCGAGCTCGCGGAGATCCGGCTCGAAGAGGTAGGCGTGAGCACCGCGTACTCGGAACTCCCGGGTGAAATACCCGCCGCCTCCGCCGACGTCCACGACGACCCGCCCGCCGACCGGCCCGTCGTACGCCTCCACTTGATCGACGGCATCACGGGCGAGCAGCGAGTAGCAGAACTCGGGGTCGTCCTGCTCACGCAGGAAGGCACGAAAGAGGGCGAGAGAGCGCCGAAACGAAGGGTCCTTCACGGCTTGGGGCCCGACATCTTGCCCAGAGGGGCGCGGGGCTGTATTCGATTTGCGGCTACCGCCGCGTGGGCGCGACCAGCCACGACCGACCGGCACTCGCGAGACGGCCTTACCCCTACGGCCCACAGGCGCCATGGCCCCTCACCGCCTCACCGGCGACCGCCAGGAACTGCCGAACCGTCCGGTCCCAGCGATATCCCGCCGCCCGGTCCCGCGCCGCCTTGCCCATCAGCTCCCGTCGACGCCCCGACAGAGCGAGCGTGCACCAGGCAGCCGCGAACGACGACTCCCCCTGCGCGAGCACCCCGGTCTCCCCGTCCATGACGGAATCCCGCAGTCCGGGCACATCGAAGGCGACGGTCGGCGTCTGACGGGCCGCGGCCTCGGTGACGACCAGCCCCCACCCCTCGATCGCGGACGGATGGAGCAACAGCCACGCCGCACACAACAGCCGATGCTTCTCCGCCTCGGAAACGTGGCCCGTGAACTCGACGCCGGGCCCGGCGAGCGCCTCCAGCCTTCCGCGCTCGGGCCCGTCCCCGACGATGAGAAGCCGGCCGCCGGTGACGGGCCGCACTCGTTCCCACAACCGCAGCAGCAGATCGATCCGCTTGTACTCGACGAGCCGCCCCACGGCCACGAACAGCGGCTCCGGCGAGCGGTCGTCCAGGGGCCCGGGTTCCTCGACTCCGTTGTGCACGACCCGGATCCGTTCCCGCTCGACACCGATCGCCCGCAGCGCATGCGCGGTCGAGGGGGACACCGCGACGAGCAGGTTCCGCTGCTGCGCACCGGTCAGCGCCCAGTGCTCCAGTCTTCGCCCGAGCCGCGCGGCCGGCGCCAGCGGCCCGCCGAACCGCATCTGCCACAGATCGGTATGCACATGGTTGACCAGGCACAACGTGGGTCCGCGATGCCAGAGGGGGGCGAAGTACGGCATCCCGTTGCAGACCTCGACCAGCAGATCGCAGTCGCCGACCTGACGGGCGAAGGCGGATCTGGCGCGCAGGTAGTGGCCGTAGGAGCCGCCCGCGGAGACGACCCGGTAGTCGCGGTAGGCCGCGGGGCCACCGCACAAGAGGGTGACCTGGTGGCCGAGCCGGGTGAGGCCGTCGGCGAGACGGTCGACCAGCAGCTCGGAGCCGCCGGCGGACCGGTTGCCCAGGTCACGATGGGCGAGAAAAACGATTCGGCGCGGAGGTGGGGGGTGCGCCGGAGGGTGCTGCGATGCCCAGGGGAGAGGGGCATGCAGCGGGGAGAGCAGCTCGGAGCCGCCGGCGGACCGGTTGCCCAGGTCACGATGGGCGAGAAAAACGATTCGGCGCGGAGGTGGGGGGTGCGCCGGAGGGTGCTGCGATGCCCAGGGGAGAGGGGCATGCAGCGGGGAG
>NZ_RDBN01000038.1:0-37201 GCF_008042075.1 Streptomyces sp. UW30
GGTCGTCGAGGGGTTCACGGGGGTCCTCCTCCGCGCCGCGCTTGCGGCGATGGGCGGTGAGGGATGGGCCGGGACAGGGGCAGGTACGGCTTCCGGACCTGCCACGATCCGGCTGACTGATTGGTTAGTCAGAGTGGGACCGCGACGGAGGCAAGTCAAGACTTGTGGGCTGACTAATTAGTTAGTTAGTCTCTGGGCAGGCAGATGGCCCGGCTTGCAGACAGATGCCCAGGCGCACTCCGCAAGCCCGCGGGCCACCAGTCCGCGCCTCGTCAGGTGTCCGGATCCGGACACCCACCACAGCTCCCCGCCCCTCGCGTCACGGCAGCGGAGCATCCCCGTCCCACGTCATGGGCGCGCCACCCCCGTCTCCGGTCCACTCGGCGACGGAGCGACCCCGGAGGCACGCATGAGTGCTCACCGCAGTCTCGTCTGGCTCGGCCTCACGCCGGAGCCCGAACAGGAGCTGCCCGCCGCGGTGGCCGCCCTGCGGTCCCCGGCGGCCGGCCGGCCACCGTCGGCCCTCGTCGCCGCCGAGCGCCACCGCGTCGAGCGGCTCGTGCTGCGCGGCACACAGCGCGGCTGGCTGCGCTACCTGCGCGAGGTCACCGACCTGGTCGTCCAGGCCGCGGGCTCCCGCCGTGCCGACCCGGGAGCGGCCCTGCTCGCCGGCGAGGTCGTCCTCGACCACCACCGCATGCTGATCGGCCTGCCCGGGGCGGGTTACGACCGCACCGCCCCCCAACGACGGGACCTGGAGCGGGCGTTGGCGCGCCTCAGGGCTCGCCCCGAACCCGCGCTCGCCGGCCCCTCCGAGCCCTGGAGCACCATATGACCGGCGTGTTCTCCCTCCTCCCCGAAGGGCGGACGGGCCTCCTCGTCCCGTCCCTGTCCGAGGCCGGGCTGCCCGGCGGCGAGGACATCGACGGATACCTCGCCGAGGGCGGCTACGCACCGCTGGTCGCGCCCGACCGGCTGCTCGGCCGCATCGCCGCCGCGGGTCTGCGCGGCCGAGGCGGGGCCGGCTTCCCGGCCGCGGTCAAGCTCCGTACCGTCCGGGACGCACCGGGCCCGCGTGTCATCGTCGCCAACGGGGAGGAGGGCGAGCCGGGCTCCGTGAAGGACCGCTGGCTGCTGCGGCACCGCCCGCACGTCGTCCTCGACGGACTGCGGCTGGCCGCCGCCGTGACCGGCGCCGGACGCGGCTTCGTCTACCTCTCGGACGCCGAAGCCGAGCGGGCCGTGCGACGGGCGCTCGCCGAGAGTGCCCCCGAGCTGCGCATCGACGTGGTGCGGACGGAGCACACCTATGTCGCGGGGGAGGAGACCGCCGTCGTACGGCGCGTCGACGGCGGCCCGGCGCTGCCCACGGCGAAGCCGCCGCGCCCGTTCGAGAGCGGTGTCGGCGGCGCGCCCACCCTGGTCGCCAACGTGGAGACGCTGGCCCGAATCGCCGTGATGTACTCGCGCCCCGACGAGGCGGACGCCGTCGCGGGGACCCACCTGGTGACCCTCTCGGGCGGCGGCGAAGGTGATGCCGCGCTCGTGGAGGTGCCCGTCGGCGCGCATCTCAAGGTCCTCGCCGATGTGTGCGGGCACGGCAGGGCCGAGGCGGTGCTGCTGGGAGGCCTGTTCGGCGGGCTGTACGGCGAGGGCTGGACGGACCTGCCGCTCGACCACGACAGCCTGAACGCGGCCGGCGCTGCCCTCGGCTGCGGAGCACTGCACTTCCTGCACCCCGACGACTGCCCGGTCGCCGTCGCCGTCGAGGCCGCCGCCTATCTCGGGGCACAGAGCGCCCGGCAGTGCGGGGTGTGCCTCTCCGGCACCGGGGCGATGACCAAGGCCCTCTCCGCCGTCGCGAGCGGGGAGGCGAGCCACGACACGGTCGCCAAGCTGCACCGCTGGTCGCAACAACTGCCCGGCCGCGGGGCCTGCGCACTGCTCGACGCCGCCGCCCGCGTCGTCGCCACCCTCCTCGCCCACTTCCCCGACGCGGTCGACGCCCACTGCCGCTCCGTCTGTCCCGCCTGCGCGGGCCCGGCACCCGAGGACGGGCGCCGCTTCACCGTGACCGTGCCCTGAGCCGGATCCCGGCCCTCCTCCCACCCCAGACCTCGCCGCGCCGAAAGGACCGCACCGTGAAACTCCTGCTGGACTCCACCCGCTGCCAGGGCTACGGCCTCTGCCAGGAACCCGCACCCGAGCTGATCGACCTCGACGAGTGGGGTTACGCGCAGATGCGCGCGACCGAAGTGCCGCCGGGCGGGCAGGACGCCGCCGAGGCCGCCGTCGCCGCCTGCCCCAACTCCGCGCTGAGGCTGGTGAAGTGACATGGGACGTGACCTGTCGGCCCTGTTCGACCCCGTATCCGTCGCCGTCGTCGGAGCCAGCGACGACCCCGCCAAGTACGGCCACGCCATCGCGGCCCAGGCCATCCGAGCAGGCGGCCGCCGCCCCGTCCACCTGGTCAACCGGCGCGGCGGCACGGTCCTCGGCCGTAGCGTCGCGCCCAGCCTGAGCGCGATCGGCGAATCCGTCGACCTGGCCGTGGTCTCCGTGCCCGCGGCCGGCTTCGAGGACGCCGTCGACGAGGCGCTGCGGTGCGGAGCACGGGCGATCGTCGCGATCACCGCCGGGTTCGCCGAGACCGGCGACGCGGGGCGCGCCCGCCAGGACGCCGTCGCCGAACGGGTCCGCGCCGCCGGCGCCGTGATGGTCGGGCCCAACTGCCTGGGCCTTGCGGACAACACCACCGACCTCTTCCTGGCCTCCGACACCTTCACACCCGGCGGTGTCGCGCTGCTGAGCCAGAGCGGCAACCTCGCCCTCGAACTCCAGCTCCGCTTCCGCCCGCACGGCCTCGGCTTCTCCCGCTTCGTCTCGCTCGGCAACCAGGCCGACGTCACCCTCGTCGACCTGCTCGCCGACTGCGCCCGGCACGAGGGCACCCGGGCCATCGCCGTGTACGCCGAGGACTTCGGCGACGGACGCGCCTTCGCCGAGGCGGCCGCCGACGCCGGGAAGCCCGTGGTGCTGCTCACCGCCGGACGCGGGGACGCCTCCGCGCGCAGCGCCCAGTCGCACACCGGCGCGCTCACCACCTCGGCCGACGTCGTCGCCGCCGCCTGCCGGGACGCCGGGGTGGAACTGGTCGCCACCCCGCGCGAACTCACCGTCGTCCTCGCCGCGTTGCACGGCGGACGCCGGGCGGCCGACCGCCGGGTCGCCGTGCTCACGGACGGCGGCGGACACGGCGTCATCGCCGCCGACGCCGTCGAGGCGGCCGGGCTGACCGTGCCCGAACTGCGCGAACCGACGCGGGAGCGGCTGCGGGACGCGCTGTGGGAACAGTCGGCCGTCGCCAACCCGGTGGACCTCGCCGGGATGGGCGAGCAGGACCCCGGCTCGTACGCGGAAACGGTCGCCGCACTGCTGGCGGCCGAGGAGACCGACGCCGTACTCGTGACCGGCTACTTCGGCGGCTACGCGGCCGCCGAGGGCGGACTCGGCGGAGGGGGCAAGGCCCTCGCCGACGGGGAACAGGCCGCCGCACACCTCATAGCCGCCCGGCACCGCGCCACCGCCAAACCCCTGGTCGTGCAGTCGATGTACCCCGATTCGCCCAGCTGTCGCACCCTCGCCGCCGCCGGTGTGCCCGTCTTCGGAGCCACCGAGGACGCCGCTCGCGCACTGGCCGCCGCGGCACAGGGCGCACGGCGCACCGGCGTGACGCCCCTGCCCCCTCCCGCGACCCCGTTGCGCGAGAGCGGCTACCTGGAGACCCGCAGAGCGCTCGAAGCGGCCGGACTCGCCTTCCCCGCCGCCCGCGAGATCCACGACGAGGCCGAACTGCTCGCCGCGACCGAGGAGTTCACCGGCCCGTACGTCCTCAAGGCCCTGCACCTGCTCCACAAGTCCGATGCCGGGGGAGTGGCACTGGGCCTCGCCGGCCCCGACGAACTCCTCGCCGCCTTCCGCGAGATGCACGCCAAGCTCGGTGCCTCCTCCTACTCCGTGGAGGCCATGGCGGACCTCACCGACGGCATCGAGCTGATCGTCGGTGTCAACCGGGACCCCCGCTTCGGCCCGGTCGCCATGGTGGGCCTCGGCGGAGTGCTGGCGGAGGCACTGCACGACATCGCCTTCACCCTCGCCCCCGTGCCCGCCGACCGCGGCCTGCACCTGCTGCGCGGACTGCGCACCGCCGCCCTGCTCGACGGGGTGCGCGGACGCCCGCCCGTCGACATCGACGCGGCCGCGCGCGCCGTCGAGACGATCACCGCGTTCGCCGCCGCCCACCCCGAGATCGCCGAGATCGAGGTCAACCCCCTTCTCGTACGGCCCGACGGGGCTCTGGCCCTCGACTCCCGCGCCGTACTCGCCTGACCGAGCCGCACCCGCCCGACCGACCTGGAAGAGGTCCCCATGGACATGCGCTACACCCCGGAGCAGGCCGACCTGAAGCGTCGCGCCGCCGAGTACGCCCGACTGCTGATGCGGTACGAGGACCAGTCCGAGCAGGCCGGCGGACCCCTGCCGCAGCAGCTCGTCACCGAACTGACCCGGGCCGCCATGGACGCCGGCGTGTACGCCATCAACATGCCCGCCGAGTGGGGCGGCGCCGGGCTCAGCCTGCTCGACCAGGTCATCGTCGAGGAGGAGTTCGGCAAGGTCACCAACTGCCTGTGGGACATCCCCTGGCGGCCCGCCAACGTGCTGGCCTACGGCGACGAGCGGCAGCGCGAGAAGTACCTGCTGCCGGTGATCCGCGCGGAGAAGTTCGACGCGTTCGCGGTGACCGAGCCGGGCGCGGGGTCCGACCCGTCCTCCGGCACCTCCACCGCCGACCGCACCGACGGCGGCTGGGTGCTCAACGGCGAGAAGTGGTTCGTCACCTGCGGCGACATCGCCGACTTCCTGCTGGTCCAGGCGGACGCGGGACCCGAGCGGCAGCCCACGCTGTTCTTCGTGGACCGGGCCGCGCCCGGCGTCGAGATGACCAGGGTCCCCCACTTCATGCACTCCGCCGTCAACGGGCACCCCGAGTTCACCTTCACCGACGTCTTCGTCGCCGACGAGGACGTGCTCGGCGGCGTCGGCAACGGCTACGAGCTCACCAAGGAATGGTTCACCGACGAACGCCTGATGATCGCGGCCCGCACCGTCGGCGCGGCCGAGCGCGCCCTGCAACTCGCCCGGGACTGGGCCGTGGAGCGCGAGCAGTTCGGGGCGCCCATCGCCTCGTACCAGCTGATCCAGGGCATGCTCGCCGACTGCGCCGTCGACATCGCCGTCAACCGCGCCTACACCCACCAGGTCGCCTGGGAGGCCGACCAGCCCGGCACCGACCGGAAGACCCTGCACGCCAAGGCCTCCACCGCCAAGCTCGCCGCCAGCGAGGCCGCCGGCCGGGTCGCCGACCGGTGCCTGCAGATCTTCGGCGGCCGGGGCTACGACCGCACCTACCCCGTCGAGCGCATGTACCGCGAGCTGCGGGTCGACCGCATCTGGGAGGGCACCTCCGAGATCCAGCGGCTGATCATCGCCAACGAGCTCATCAAGCGCGGCACGCGCGCCCTTGCCCTGCCCACGCACTGACCCGACGACCCTTCATCAGCGAGGACTTCCATGGACTTCCGCCTCACCCCGCGCCAGGTTCAGCTCAAGGCCGACGCGCGCGCCCTCACCGACTTCATCGCCACCTACGAGACCCAGTGCGAGGAGGCCAACGGCCTGCCCGCCGACGCGCACGCCAAGGTCCGGGACGCCGTCCTCGACGCCGGACTCCAGGCCGTCAACATGCCCGCCGAGTGGGGCGGCGCCGGACTCACCATCGCCGAACAGGCCACCGTTCAGGAGGAGTTGGGACGACTCACCGGCGCCCTGTGGGACATGGTGTGGCGCCCCGCCAACGCGCTGCGGTTCTGCACCCCCGAGCAGCGCGAGCGCTTCCTCGTCCCGGTGATCAAGGGCGAGCGCCGCGACTGCTACGCCGTCACCGAGCGCGGCGCCGGATCGGACCCGCAGAACCTCGCCACCACCGCGACCAGGAACGACGCAGGCTGGGTGCTCAACGGCGAGAAGTGGTTCGTCACCGTCGGCGACCACGCCGACTTCATGATCGTGCTCGCCGCGGCCGGCCCGGAGCGCGCACCGACCCTGTTCCTCGTCGACAAGGACACCCCCGGCATCGAGATGACGCGCGTCCCGCGCTTCATGCACACCTTCGTGTACGAGCACCCCGAGTTCACCTTCACCGATGTGCAGGTGGGCGAGGACGCCGTGCTCGGCGGCATCGGCGAGGGCTACGACATCACGCGCTCCTGGTTCACCGAGGAGCGCCTGATGATCGCCGCCCGCACCATCGGCGCCGCCGAGCGGGCGCTGGAGCTGTCCCGGGACTGGGCCGTGGAGCGGGAGCAGTTCGGGGCGCCGATCTCCTCGTACCAGCTGATCCAGGGCATGCTCGCCGACTGCGCCGTGGACATCGCCGTCAACCGCGCCTACACCCACCAGGTCGCCTGGGAGATCGACCACGCGTCGGCCGAGGACCGCAAGACCCTGCACGCCAAGGCGGCCATCGCCAAGCTCGCCGCGAGCGAGGCATCCGGGCGCGTGGTCGACCGGTGTCTGCAGATCCACGGTGGCCGGGGCTACGACCGCGCGTACGCCGTCGAGCGGCTCTACCGCGAGCTGCGCGTGGACCGGATCTGGGAGGGCACCTCCGAGATCCAGCGGTTGATCATCGCCAACGAGCTCATCAAGCGGGGCTCGGGGGTCCTGGACCTGCCGGTCGCGTGACGCGTGCCGCAACGGACGAGAGAGGGAGACCGATGACCGACATCAAGCGCGTGGGGGTGGTGGGCTGCGGTCTGATGGGCGCGGGCATCGCCGAGGTGTGCGCACGGGCCGACGTGCCGGTCACGGTCGTGGAGCGCGACGCGGAGYCSGCCCGCGCGGGCCGTCTCCGCGTCCTGCGCTCACTCGACCGGGCCGCCGCGAACGGCAGGATCGACGCCGGGCGACGGGACACCGCCGCGGCCCTGATCACCGTCGTCGACGAGATCGAGGCCCTGCACGACCACGACCTGGTGATCGAGGCGGTCGCCGAGGACGAGGCCCTCAAGGTCGACGTGTTCACCCGCCTCGACTCCGCGGTCACCGGGGAGCACACCATCCTCGCGACCAACACCTCCTCGATCCCGGTCATCAGGCTCGCCGCCGCGACGACCCGCCCCGATCGCGTCGTCGGAGTGCACTTCTTCAACCCCGTACCGGTCCTGCGGCTCGTCGAACTCGTGCCGTCGCTGCTCACCTCGCCCACCACCGCGGCACGGGCCGAGGAGTTCGTGACCGGCACGCTCGGCAAGGAGGTCGTCCGCACCCGGGACAAGGCCGGGTTCGTCGTCAACGCGCTGCTCGTGCCCTATCTCCTGGCCGCCGTCCGCATGGTGGAGTCGGGCAGCGCGACCGTCGAGGACGTCGACCGCGGTATGGTCCTCGGCTGCGCGCACCCCCTCGGCCCACTGGCCCTGACGGACCTCATCGGCCTCGACACCACCCGGGCCATCGCCGAGTCCCTGTACGCGGAGTTCCGTGAGCCCCAGTACTCGCCGCCTCCGCTGCTGTCGCGGATGGTGGAGGCCGGCCTGCTGGGGCGCAAGTCCGGCCGGGGCTTTCATGTGTACGACGAACAACCGGGGCGTGAGGTACCGGTACCGGCGAGGCGGCCGTGAGGGAAGATGGTCATGGCCTACCACCGAACGAGGGGAGCGGCAGGGTGTCGACCAAGGTGCGCACGGCAGACACACGCGAGCGCATCCTGACCGCGGCGTGCGAGGTCATCGCCGACATCGGTTTCGAGAAGATCCGGATGCGCATGGTCGCCGAGCGGGCCGGGGTGTCGACGGCGCTGCTGCACTACCACTTCGACACGCGCGAGAAGCTGTTCACCGAGGCGATGACGCACTCCTTCGCCAACACGGCCCTCGACGTCGAGCGTGACGCGGAGACGGTACCGACGGCGGTCGTCCTGGCCCGCATCCTGCGCAACCTGCTGCCCACCGACCCCGAGCTCCACCAGGACTGGCGGCTGTGGCAGGAGCTGTGGGTGCGGGCGCTGCGCGACGAGACCACCCGCGTCTTCGCCGTCGACCTGTACGCCCAGCTGCATGGCTGGGTGTCCGACGCGATACGGCGCGGCATCGCCTCCGGCGAGTTCACCCCGACCGACGTGGACGACCTCAGCACCCTCGTCCTGTCCCTCAGCGACGGCTACGGCATCCGCCTGATGCTGCGCGACCCGACGGTCACCCTCGACTCGGCCCTCACCTCCATCTGGCGCCACGTATCCACCGCACTCGGCCTGCCTGCCGCTGTGCCGACGCAGTGAGCCCGCCGGGCATCAGGACGCGAGTCAGATGGCTGGGGCGTCCCGGTCCGGCGTCAGTGGCTGCTCGGTCCAGATGGTCTTGCTGTTGCGGCCGTAGCGCGTGCCCCAGCGCTCCGACAGCTGGGCCACCAGGAACAGGCCGCGTCCGCCCTCGTCGGTGCTTCGGGCCTGGCGCAGATGGGGCGAGGTGCTGCTGGAGTCGGAGACCTCGCAGATGAGATTGCCGTCCCGGATCAGCCGCAGCACCAGCGGGCCGCCGGCGTACCGGTAGGCGTTCGTGACCAGCTCGCTCACGATCAGCTCGGTGGTGAAGGCCAGCTCCTCCAGCCCCCACTCCGTCAGGCAGTCCGTCACCAGCGTCCGGGCCCGGCCGGCCGCGGTGGGCTCGGCCGACAGCTCCCACGTGGCCACGTCGTCGGCCGCCAGCACCCGGGTACGGCCCAGCAGCAGGGTGACGTCGTCGGCGGGTACGTCCGGCAGCATCGCGTCCTCCACCGCCTTGCACGTGTGCTCCAGCGACCGGGCCGGACCCGCCAGCACCTCACGCAGCAGGGTCAGGCCCTGGTCGATGTCGCGGCCGTCGGCCAGCAGCAGACCGTCGCTGTACAGAGCGATCAGGCTGCCCTCGGCCAGTTCGAACTCGGCCGTCTCGAACGGCAGCCCGCCGAGGCCGAGCGGCGGCCCGGCGGGCACGTCGACGACCGGGTGCGATCGGCCGTCCGGCCCCAGCACCGTCGGCGGCGGGTGGCCCGCGCGGGCCATGGCGCAGTGCCGGGAGACCGGGTCGTAGATCGCGTACAGGCAGGTCGCGCCCACGATCTGAGGGGCGCTCTCGTCCGTCTGGCGCTGTTCGGTGGCCAGCTGGTCCACCAGGTCGTCGAGCCGGGCGAGGACCTCGTCCGGGTCCAGGTCGAGGTGCGCGAGGGTCCGCACCGCGGCACGCATCCGGCCCATGGTGGCCGAGGCGTGCATGCCGTGGCCGACCACGTCGCCGACGACGAGCGCGACACGCAGTCCCGACAGCGGGATCACGTCGAACCAGTCGCCGCCCACTCCGGTGGAGGCCCGCGTCGGCAGATAGCGGTGAGCCGTCTCGACCGCCGGGTGCTCGGGCACCTCACCCGGCAGCAGGCTGCGCTGGAGGGCCTCGGCGGCGTTGTGCTGCTGGGTGTAGCGACGGGCGTTGTCGATGCAGACCGCGGCCCGGGCGGCGAATTCCTCCGCCAGCGTCAGATCGTCCTCCTCGAACGGCTCCGGCTGCACCGAGCGCCACAGACAGACCAGTCCGAGGACCACGCCGCGCGCGGCCAGCGGCACCACCAGCAGGGAGTGGACACCCAGCGCGCGCGCCCGCGCCACCCGTTCCGGCTCGGCGGCGCTCCATGCGGACTCGCCCTCCAGCGTGGCCAGCAGCACCGGACGCCGGTCGGCCATGCACCGCGCCGGCGCGGTGTGCTCGGGGAAGGAGAACAGGTGGCCCTCGGGATGCATCACCGTCGACGCCTCGGGCTGGATGCCGCGGACCGCCATCCTGCGCAGGGGGCCCATGGCATCGGGGGCCGGCTCCTCTCCACGCGTCACGGGCTCCAGCAGATCCACCGAGAGGGCGTCGGCGAGCTCGGGAACCGCCGCCTCGGCCAGCTCACGCGCCGTCGTGGCCACGTCCAGGGTCCTGCCGATCCTGGTGCCGGCCTCGTTGAGCAGCGCGAGCCGGCGACGGGCCCGGTGACGGTCGGTGACGTCCTCCACGATCTCGGTGACGCCCAGCACCCGCCCGGACGGGTCCTGCATCCGGAAGGCCGAGATGGAGATGAACAGTTCCCGGTTCGGGTCGTGCAGCAGCCGGGCGCGCTGCTCGGCAAAGATCACGGGCCGACCCGTCTCCAGGACCGACCGGAGCTTGCCCTCCGCCAGGTCCGCGTCGGGGCCGAACAGGAACTCCGCGGCGCGCCGCCCGCGGTAAGCCTGTGGCGGCAGTCCGCCGAAGCGTGCGACCGCCTGGTTCACCCGCAGAATGCGCAGGTCCGGGCCGAGCACCACGACACCCACCGGGGACCGGGCGAAGAGGCCGTCGAGTACGGAGCGGTCGATCTCCCACTGGGTGATGTCCTGGGCGAGCGAGCCGACGAGCAGCCACTCGTCGGCGGATTCCAGGCGGCGTACCCGCCGGGCCCTGAACCCCACGTACACGCGGCGACCCGAGCGGTGGCGCACCGGCAGCAGCCCGAACCAGCCGTGCTCGCGCAGGCACGCGGCGGTCGCCTCGGCGATCAGGGCCTCGTCCCCGTCGGAGACCAGGATCTCGCGCACCGTGCGGCCCAGCACCTCGTCGGCCTCGTACCCGAGCACCGCGGTGGCCTGCTCGCTCCAGGCGACGACCCGTCCGCGGCGGTCCAGAACGGCCGACGCGGATCGGTGGACCGAGAACGGATCGTCCGGGCTCTCGCTGAGCCACGTCGGGGATGTGTTGTGCATCGCCCACCCATCTCGCGCCGTTCGCGTCGCCCGTGGCGCGGCGTCCCCGGCGCTCCTGCCTTTCCGAGTGACTGGCTGTGCAGCGGCTGACTTTCAGTATCGGCGTTGCGGGCTCCTCGCGCCTGGTCGTCACGGACGGCAGGGCGGCGCTGCCGCCGACGGTCCCACGGGCCGGCTCACCGGGGCAGCGCCCGGGCGAGCAGCAGCGCCACGTCGTCGTCCGCCACCTCGGGCATGACGTGGGCCAGGAGGTCGTCGCAGACCTGGTCCAGCGGCTGCCCCGGATGCCGCAGCGCCCGCGCCAGACGACGCATGCCCTGGTCGAGGTCCGTGCCGCGGGTCTCGATCAGGCCGTCGGTGTAGATCACCAGGAGGCTGTGCGGGGCGAGGAGTATCTCCTGGACCTCGCCGACCTGCCCGCCCACGCCCAGAGGCGGGCCCGCGGGTCCGTCGAGGAAGGCGACCGTGCCCCGCTCGTCGGCGACCACGGGGGGCGGGTGACCGGCCCTGGCGATCAGACAGCGGCCGTCGGCCGGATCATGCACGGCGTACAGGCAGGTGGCCATCTCGTTGTCGCCCAGGTCCGCCACGGCGGCGTCCAGGGAGCGCAGCACCTGGCCGGGCGCCGTGTCCCGGCGTGCCAGGGTGCGTACGGCGGTGCGCAGCTGGCCCATGACCGCCGCGGCGTGGATGCCGTGCCCCATGACGTCCCCGATCACCAGCGCGGTCCGGCCGCCGGACAGGGCGATGGCGTCGAACCAGTCGCCGCCCACCTCGTGGTCGCCGGCCGGCAGATAGCGCCCGGTGAGCTCCAGTCCGCTGACGGCGGGCAGGGAGGGGTTCATCAGGCTGCGCTGAAGGGTGAGCGCCGCGTCGCGTTCCCGGCTGTACATGCGGGCGTTGTCGATGTTGAGCGCCGCCCGGGCGACCAGCTCGTCGATCAGCAGCGTGTCCTGGTCGTCGAAGGGCTCCCGGTCCCTGGTCCGGGTCACCACCACCGCGCCGAGCACCGTGCCCCGGGCCACCAGCGGAATCAGGCGCGCCGCGCCGACGCGGGTGCGCAGGTACTCGCGCAGCCGGTCGGCGTCGGGGGTGTGGACCAGCGGGCCGATGTCGGACAGGTACAGGTTCATGGGACGCCCCGCGCTGATCACCTGCTCGTACACCGAGCCGGGCGGGACCTGGATCGTCATGCCGACCGCGAGGTGGTCGGCCGGCGCGGCCGGATCCGTGAAGGCCGCCGCGGCCCGCCGGACCACGCCGTGCGCCGAAGCGGCGGTCTCGTCCGGGGCCACCGCCTCCTCCAGCAGCTGGACGTCGGCGGAGTCCGCGAGCCGCGGCACCAGGACGCGGACCACTTCCTGCGCCGTCTGTTTCAGGTCCAGCGTGGACCCCATCTGCGTACCCGCCTCCGCCAGCAGCGCGAGGCGCCGACGCGCCCGCTGCGCCTCCAGATGGGCGCGCTGTTCCCGCGTGACGTCGATCAGTGAGGCGATCACCCCGGCGCGCTGCCCGCCACCCCCGAGCAAGGGGGCGTACGAGCAGGACCACGTCCGCTGCCGTTCCGGATCTGCCGTGGCGCTGGTGTGGCGGAAGTCCACGACCGCCTCGCCCCGGTCGAGGACCTGCCGCATCACCGACTCCAGCCCTTCGGTGCCGGGGGCGATGTCGGTCACGCGACGGCCGATGTGCTCCGCCACCGCTACGCCGTCCATCCGGGCCAGAGCCTCGTTGACCCGCAGGAACCGCAGGTCGGGACCGAGCATGGCCAGGCCGATGGGGGACTGGGAGAAAAGGCCCTCCAGCGCCGCCAGCGCATCGCGCATCCGCTCCACCGCGGAGGTCTCCGCGGCGATGGCCAGCACACCCGTACGCCCCCGCGCGTCCTTGATCGGGCAGTGCCACATCTCCATGTCGACCTGGGTCCCGTCGCGATGCCGGACCGGCAGCCGTGCGACCACCGCCGCGCCCGTCACCACCATCCGGGCCAGCCGGTCCGCCAGCTCGTGGTTCTCCTCGGGCACGAGGACGCGTTTGGCGTCCTGCCCCACCATCTGCTCCGGCGTGTGACCGAGCAGGTCCTGCGCGGCCAGCGACCACTGCACCAGGCGCCCGTCGCCGTCGACCACCCACAGGGCGAGCGGCAGCAGATCCTCGAACACGCTCGCGTGTCCCACCGCGGACGTCAGCCGCGCCGGCAACTCGTCGATCGCGTCGTGCGGACGCGTACCGCGGTGAATCGCGCCGGCCATGAGGGCACCTCGCTTACACCCGCCCTGACCACAGGAGGCTCAAGGACAGCGTAGGCCCGTCCGGTCCCTGAGGAACCCGCGGTGACCGTGACCTGGCGCCCGTCGACTGGCGAGTGGCCCGGCTCACATGGCGTGATGGGGGGAGCCGCCGACACCATGGGTGTCCGTCACCGGCAGGCTGAAGGGATCAAGAATGTTCCGCAAGGTGCTGGTCGCCAACCGCGGTGAGATCGCGATTCGCGCTTTCCGCGCAGGCTACGAGCTGGGCGCGCGCACCGTCGCCGTCTTCCCGCACGAGGACCGCAACTCCCTGCACCGGCTGAAGGCCGACGAGGCCTACGAGATCGGCCAGCCGGGGCATCCGGTGCGGGCCTATCTGTCGGTCGAGGAGATCGTCCGTGCGGCGCGCCGTGCGGGAGCGGACGCCGTCTATCCGGGCTACGGATTCCTGTCCGAGAACCCCGACCTGGCCCGGGCCTGCGAAGAGGCGGGTATCACGTTCGTCGGACCGAGCGCGGACATCCTGGAGCTGACCGGGAACAAGGCCCGTGCGGTGGCCGCCGCACGCGAGGCCGGCGTGCCGGTGCTGGGGTCCTCGGAGCCGTCCACCGACGTGGACGAGCTCGTCCGTGCCGCCGACGACATCGGCTTCCCCGTGTTCGTGAAGGCCGTCGCGGGTGGCGGAGGCCGCGGTATGCGCCGGGTCGAGGATCCCGCGCAGCTGCGGGAGTCCATCGAGGCGGCGTCCCGTGAGGCGGCGTCCGCGTTCGGCGACTCCACCGTGTTCCTGGAGAAGGCCGTCGTCGAGCCCCGCCACATCGAGGTGCAGATCCTCGCCGACGGGCAGGGCAACGTCATCCACCTCTTCGAGCGGGACTGTTCGGTGCAGCGCCGCCACCAGAAGGTGATCGAGCTGGCGCCCGCGCCGAACCTCGACCCGGAGCTGCGCGACCGGATCTGCGCCGACGCCGTGCGCTTCGCCCGGCAGATCGGCTACCGCAACGCCGGCACCGTGGAGTTCCTGCTCGACCGCGAAGGCAACCACGTCTTCATCGAGATGAACCCGCGCATCCAGGTCGAGCACACGGTGACCGAGGAGGTCACCGACGTCGACCTGGTGCAGTCGCAGCTGCGCATCGCGGCCGGCGAGACGCTGGCCGACCTCGGCCTCGCCCAGGAGAGCATTACGCTGCGCGGCGCCGCGCTCCAGTGCCGTATCACCACCGAGGACCCCGCCAACGGCTTCCGCCCGGACACCGGCCGCATCAGCGCCTACCGTTCGCCGGGCGGCTCGGGCATCCGCCTCGACGGCGGCACCACCCACGCCGGTACGGAGATCAGCGCGCACTTCGACTCGATGCTGGTCAAACTCACCTGCCGGGGCCGGGACTTCAACACCGCGGTGGGGCGCGCCCGGCGTGCCGTGGCCGAGTTCCGCATCCGCGGTGTGGCCACGAACATCCCCTTCCTGCAGGCGGTGCTGGACGACCCCGACTTCCGGGCCGGCCGGGTCACCACGTCGTTCATCGAGCAGCGCCCGCACCTGCTCACGGCCCGGCACTCCGCCGACCGCGGCACCAAGCTGCTCACCTACCTGGCCGACGTCACCGTGAACAAGCCGCACGGCGAACGGCCCGACCTGCTCGAACCGTTGACCAAGCTGCCCGCGCTGCCGGCCGGTGAGCCGCCCGCCGGGACCCGGCACAAGCTCGCCGAACTCGGCCCGGAGGGCTTCGCCCGCTGGCTGCGCGCCTCGCCGACCATCGGCGTCACCGACACCACGTTCCGCGACGCCCACCAGTCGCTGCTCGCCACCCGGGTGCGCACCAAGGACATGCTCGCCGTCGCCCCCGTGGTGGCCCGCACCCTGCCCCAGCTGCTGTCCCTGGAGTGCTGGGGCGGCGCGACCTACGACGTCGCCCTGCGCTTCCTCGCCGAGGACCCGTGGGAGCGGCTCGCGGCCCTGCGGGAGGCCGCGCCGAACATCTGCCTGCAGATGCTGCTGCGCGGCCGCAACACCGTCGGCTACACGCCGTATCCCACCGAGGTGACCGACGCCTTCGTGCACGAGGCGGCGGCCACCGGCATCGACATCTTCCGCATCTTCGACGCCCTCAACGACGTCTCCCAGATGCGGCCCGCGATCGAGGCCGTACGGGAGACCGGCACAGGCGTCGCGGAGGTGGCCCTGTGCTACACCTCCGACCTGTCCAACCCGGCCGAGCGCCTGTACACCCTGGACTACTACCTGCGCCTGGCCGAGCAGATCGTGGACGCCGGCGCCCATGTGCTGGCCGTCAAGGACATGGCGGGCCTGCTGCGGGCACCGGCCGCGGCGAAGCTGGTCTCCGCGCTGCGCCGGGAGTTCGACCTGCCGGTGCATGTGCACACCCACGACACCGCGGGCGGCCAGCTCGCCACCTACCTGGCCGCGATCCAGGCCGGCGCGGACGCGGTGGACGGCGCGGTCGCGTCCATGGCGGGCACCACTTCGCAGCCGTCGCTGTCGGCGATCGTGGCCGCGACCGACCACTCCGAGCGGCCCACCGGCCTCGACCTCAAGGCCGTCGGCGATCTGGAGCCGTACTGGGAGAGCGTCCGCAAGGTCTACGCCCCCTTCGAGGCGGGCCTCGCTTCCCCGACCGGCCGTGTCTACGACCACGAGATCCCCGGCGGGCAGCTGTCCAACCTGCGCACCCAGGCGGTCGCGCTGGGCCTCGGGGACCGCTTCGAGGAGATCGAGGCGATGTACGCCGCCGCCGACCGGATGCTCGGCCGCCTGGTGAAGGTGACCCCTTCGTCGAAGGTGGTCGGCGACCTCGCCCTGCACCTCGTGGGCGCCGGTGTGTCCCCGAAGGACTTCGAGGCGGAGCCGGACCGGTTCGACATCCCCGACTCCGTCATCGGCTTCCTGCGCGGCGAGCTGGGCACCCCGCCCGGCGGCTGGCCCGAGCCTTTCCGCAGCAAGGCGCTCCAGGGCCGCGCCGAGGCCAAGCCGGTGCAGGAGCTGAACGCCGACGACCGTGAGGGCCTGTCGAAGGAGCGTCGTGCCACGCTCAACCGGCTGCTGTTCCCGGGGCCGACGCGCGAGTTCGACACGCACCGGGACACCTTCGGCGACACCAGCGTGCTGGACAGCAAGGACTTCTTCTACGGGCTGCGCCCGGGCAAGGAGTACTCCGTCGACCTCGAGCGCGGTGTGCGGCTGCTGATCGAGTTGCAGGCGGTCGGCGACGCCGACGAGCGGGGCATGCGCACCGTGATGTCCACCCTGAACGGCCAGCTGCGGCCGATCCAGGTCCGCGACCGGTCGGCGGCCTCGGACGTCCCGGTGACGGAGAAGGCCGACCGGACCAACCCCGCTCATGTGGCGGCGCCGTTCGCGGGCGTGGTGACACTGACGGTCGCCGAGGGGGACGAGGTGGCGGCCGGTGACACGGTGGCCACCATCGAGGCGATGAAGATGGAGGCCTCGATCACCGCCGCGAAGGCGGGCACGGTGGCCAGGCTGGCCATCAACCGCATCCAGCAGGTCGAGGGCGGCGATCTCCTGGTCGAACTCGCCTGAGCCGAGAGCCGTCCCGCCCCGCGCAGGGGAAGCATCTGCGCGGGGCGCGGGCGGACCCGCCGGGTCGGACGTAGGCGCAGAGCACCTGCGGGCGTGAGCGTCACGGTGCGGCTCTGCCCGGGCGGGATCGGTCCGGATGTTCTCGGCACGCGTCGATGTGAGGCGGTGACCGGCACCGACACTGGCGGTATGACCCGGACTCCCGCGGAACCGCACTCCGTCCCCGCCGAACTCCGCCCCTACCTCCAGGAGGTCGTCCTCGGAGCGCAGGCCGTGTGCGGACCTCATCTGGTGAGTGTCGTCGCGGTCGGCTCCGTCGCGCTCGGCGACTACCGGCACGGGCGCAGCGACACCGACGTGACGGTCGTCGTGGACGCACCCCGCCCCGGGCGGATGCTGTCCGACCTCGCCGCCGCGCTCACGCACCCCGCGCTGCCCTGCCCCGCCACCGGACTGGAGCTCGTGGTCTACGACGAGGAGTTCGCGGCCCGTCCGTCCGGCGAGGGCGGCTATCTGATGGACCTCAACACCGGGCCGCTGTTGCCGAGCCGGGTCAGCTTCGACCCGGCCGAGTCGCCCGCGTTCTGGTACGTCATCGACCGCTCCGTCGCCCATCGGTCCGGGCTGCCGCTGTACGGCCGCCCACCGCGCGACGTGATCGCCGAACCCGAACGCGCCGACCTGCTCACCGCCCTGCGCGCCTCGGTCCGCGAGCACAGCACCGCCGAGGGACATCTCGCGGACAACCGGGTCCTCAACGGCTGCCGCTCGGTCCGGTTCTGCCGCACGGGCCGCTGGCAGGCCAAGCGCATGGCGGCCCGGGCGGTCGCCGCGTCCGAGGAACGCTTCCGACCGCTCATCGCCGCCGCGCTGCGCAGCTACGAACGCCCTCGCACCGCCGCGACCGCACTGCCCGCCACCGACGTACAGACCTTCCTGGCGTGGGTTGCCGAAGGCGTCGGCGAGGCAGCCTCCGCGGCTGGGAACGGGCGCCCGGACGAACCGGTGGACGACTGATCGTGCTCCCCGGGGCTCCTGGCTCAGCGCCAGCCGAACCGGCGGTCCACCACCGCCGCGAACTCCTCCAGGGTCAGCACCTCGTCCCCGTTCTGGTCGGCGGCGTCGAACAGTGCGGAGGAGGCGTCCTCGTCGCCCAGGCCCCAGACCGGCAGATCTCCCGACGCGGCCAGCGACGGCCCCTTCGTCCGCAGGGCGATGATCACCTCCGCGCGCGTCAGGGTCCCGTTGTGGTCGAGGTCGAGTGCCTCGAACAGCTTGCGGGCCTTGTCACTCATCGTGTCACCTTCGTTCCTGTCGGCAGGCCGACCTGCCACCCCGTTACCAGACAAGAACGCCATTGCGCCCCTTCAGGTTCCCTCGCGGGCACGGCGAGTGCGAGCAATCAGCCACATCAGATACGGCGCCCCGACCGCCGCCGTGAGCACGCCCACGGGCAGCTCGACCGGTGAGAACAGGCGGCGGGCCAGCAGATCCGCGACGACCACGATGGTGGCGCCGGTCAGAGCGGAGGACAACAGCGGGATCTGGGCGGTGCGGGTCAGCCGGTGGGCGATCTGCGGGGCGAGCAGCGCCACGAAGTCGACCGGGCCGGCGGCGCCGGTCGCCACGGACGCCAGCACGACGCCGAGCGCGGTGAGCCCCAGCCGGACGGGACCGAGCCGTACCCCCAGCGCGGTCGCCGTGCTGTCGTCGAGGGAGACCATGCGCTGGGCGTGCGCCGCCCACAGCAGCACCGGGACCAGCACCGCGAGGACCAGGGCGAGGGGCGCGGCCTGGTCGTAGCCCCGGCCGTTGAGCGAACCGGTCAGCCACACCTTGGCCTGCTGGGCGACCAGATAGTCGCCCTTGGTGAGGAACAGCCGGGTCAGCGAACCGAGCGCGATCGACACGCCGATCCCGACGAGGACGAAGCGCGTGGCATGCAGTCCGCCCCGCCAGGCGAAGGCGTACACGAGTGCCGCCGCCGCGAGCCCGCCGGCGACCGAGACATAGGGCAGGACGGCGTACGACGTGAGCCCGTACGTCATCGCGGTCACCGTCGCCGCGCCCGCCCCGTGCGTGACGCCGATGACGTCCGGACTGGCGAGGGAGTTACGGGCTACGGCCTGGATCAGCGCGCCGGAGACGCCGAACGCGGCGCCCACCAGCAGCCCCGTCACCAGCCGGGGCAGCCGGAGCGTGCCGACGACCAGCTCGTCCGGGCTCGGCTGCCCGAGCAGCACGTGGACGACCTCGGTCGGGGCGACGAACGACTCGCCCACGCACAGCGACACGACGGCCGCCACCGCGAGGACAACGACGAGCAGGACCGCCACCGCGCACGCCCGGCGGTGCAGCAGGAAGCTGCCGTCCCCGACGCGGACGACGGTGTAGCCGGCGGGGCGCAGCCGCCGGACGGCGGGAACGGTTCTTTCGAGGGACTGCGTCATGCCGGCACCGTCGCCTTCCTCCGTACCAGCGCGACCAGGAACGGCACGCCGAGCAACGCCGTCATCACCGCCACCGGAACCTCCGAGGGCGCGAAGAGGACACGGCCCAGCACGTCCGACACCAGGATCACCGAGGGGCCGAGCAGCGCCGACAGCGCCAGCACCCAGCGGTGGTCGGCTCCCACCAGCGCCCGCGCGATGTGCGGGACGGCCAGCCCGACGAACGCGATCGGACCGGCCACCGCGACGGCCACCCCGGTCAGCACCGTCGCGGAAAGCGCGCCTACGGCCCGTACGAGCGCGACCCGGTGCCCCAGCCCCCGGGCCACGTCGTCGCCGAGCGCCAGGGCGTCAAGACCTCGTGCCACGACGGCCACCAGCACCAGCCCCACCAGCAGGAACGGCCAGGTCTGCGCGACGACTTCACCGCCTCGGCCGCCGATCGAGCCGACGTCCCAGAAGCGGAACTCGTCGAGGGCGCGGGCGTCGGTCGTGACGATGGCGGAGACCACGGAGGCGATGAACGCGTTCATCGCGGCCCCGGCCAGCGCCAGCTTCACCGGCGAGGCACCCCCGCGCCCGCTGCCCGCGACCGCGTAGGCGGCCACCGCGGCGAGCCCCGCGCCGGCGAACGCGAACCAGACGTATCCGCTCGGCGTGTGCACCCCGAGGAACGCGATGGCGCACACGACGCCCAGCGCGGCGCCCTGGCTGACACCGAGGACGCCGGGCTCGGCGATCGGATTGCGGGTGATGCCCTGCATGACCACCCCCGCGACCGCGAGGGCTAGGCCGACCATCACGCCGATGACCGTGCGCGGGACCCGCAGCGCGCGCACGACCTGCGCGTTGTCGCCGGTGCCGCCGCGCAGCAGGGCGTCGAACACCTCGGCCGGGGCGATCTGCCGGCTGCCGAGGGCGAGGCTGAGCAGGGCGGCGAGGAACAGCAGGAGCATGCCCGCGACCGTCCAGGCGATACGGCGCCGGGTGGCACGGGACATGCGGTTCCTCTTGCTGTTGTTCAGGTGGCGCGGCGAATGGGTGTGCTTACTTGGTGAGGTACTTCTCCAGGTCCGCGAGGACCTCGTCGGCCGCGGTGACGCCCAGGCCCAGGTACCAGGTCTCGTCCGGAACGTCGTAGGCGTGCCCGGCCTTGACCGCGTTCAGGTTCTTCCACAGCGGGTTGCCCTGTGCCCGGGACTTGTCGGTGGCCTTCGCGTCGCCGTACACACCGGTGAAGATGTAGTCCGCGTCGGCCTGGTCGATGTTCTCGGCGCTGACCTCGGCGGCCAGGTCCTCGATGTCCTGGTTCTCGGGGCGTGGGATGCCGGCGTCCTTGAGGATGGTGCCGATGAACGAGGCGTTCGCGTAGAGCCGGATCACCCCGTCGGGCAGGTAGCGCACCATCGACACGGTCGGCTTGTCCGCGCCGAGTTTGGCGTCGAGTTCGTCGACCTTCTTGTCGTACGTGGCGAGCTTCGCCTTGGCCTCGGCGGTCCTGTCCAGGGCCGCGGCGTTCAGGAGGTAGTTCTCCTTCCAGGTGAAGCCGGGGCGGATGGAGAAGACGGTGGGTGCGATCTTCGACAGCTCGTCGTACTTGTCCGCGGCGCGCAGCTGGCTGCCGAGGATCAGGTCGGGCTTGAGACCGGCGATCGCCTCGAGGTTGAGGTTGTTGATCGTGCCGACGTTCGCCGGCTCGCCGGCGTCCTTCTTCAGGTAGGAGGGCAGTTCGGGGGAGCCCTCGGTCGGGGCGAGGCCGACCGGCTTGATGCCGAGCGAGACGACGTTGTCGAGCTCGCCGACGTCCAGGACCACGACTCGCTTGGGCTGGGACTCGATGACCGTCTCGCCCATGGCGTGCTCGATGGTGCGCGGCCACTGGCCAGGACCCGCGTCGGTGCCCATCTCGGCCGTCTTCTTCGCGGCGGACGCGAAGTCCTTGCCGCCCTTGGCGACGCCCTTCTTGTCGCCGGCGCCGGCCGCGGAGCCCGCGTTGTCCGCGCCGTCGTCGGAGCTGCCGCAGGCCGCGAGGGACAGCGCCGCGGCGACGGCGAGAGCGATGGCGGCCGGGCCGCGACGCCGGTGAAGCATGACAGGGCTCCCTCTTGGTGCAGTTGGGTCGGCCGTTAGGCCAGCCTCACCTTATCCGGACCTTCATGCGCCCTACACGTGAGCCTGTGTGGTCCCTGTCACGGCCTTGCGGCGCCATGTGCGCATCGGTGGGTCGGGCCACCGAACAGGACGGGGCAGGGCTGAGATGCTGTCAGGGCGAACACCGTCCTTTCGAGGAGGCGCCATGTCCGAGCCGTCCGTTCTTGCCGCGCTGGTCTCCGGATTGCGTGGCGGATCGATCGAAGTCGTCGACCTGACATCGCCCTTGTCGTCGTCTACCCCGGTGATCCAACTGCCGCCCCAGTTCGGCCAGACGGCCGTCTTCGAGCTGGAGGAGATCAGCCGGTACGACGACCGGGGCCCCGCCTGGTACTGGAACAACTTCCGCAGCGGCGAGCACACCGGCACCCACTTCGACGCCCCGAACCACTGGGTCACCGGCAAGGACCTCGCCGACGTCGCCTCGGTGCCGGCCCGCCGTCTGATCGGACCTGCGGTCGTGCTGGACTTCACCGCCGAAGCCGCGAAGAACCCCGACTTCCTGGTCGAGATCGACCACGTGAAGGCATGGGAGGCCGAGAACGGCCCCTTGCCCGAAGGCGGTTGGCTGCTGGTGCGCACCGGCTGGGACGCACGCTCGCACTCCCAGGAGGCGTTCCTCAACGCCGACGACAGCGGCCCGCACACCCCCGGCCTGTCGCCGCAGTGCGCTCGCTGGGTCGCCGAGGAGTCGCCGGTCATCGGCCTCGGCGTCGAGACGGTGGGCACGGACGCCGGCGCCGCGCACTCCTTCGACCCGGCCTTTCCCTGCCACTCCTCCCTCATGGGCAGTGACAAGTACGGCCTGACGCAGTTGCAGAACCTCGCCGCGCTGCCCACGACCGGCTCCGTCGTCATCGCGGGACCGCTGCCCATCGTGAACGGTTCCGGCGCCCCCGCGCGCGTGCTCGCCCTGGTGGAGCGCCGATGAACGTCGCGGAAGCGGTCGGCCGGGCGCTGTGCGCGGCCGGGGTCGGTCAGGTCTTCGGAGTCGTCGGATCGGGCAACTTCCACGTCACGAACGCCATGGTCGCGGCGGGGGCGCGGTTCGTCGCCGCACGCCATGAGGGCGGCGCGGCGACGATGGCGGACGCGTACGCCCGGACCAGCGGCGAGGTCGCGGCGGTGAGCGTCCACCAGGGGCCCGGCCTGACGAACGCGATGACCGGCATCACGGAGGCTGCGAAGAGCCGTACGCCCCTGATCGTGCTGGCGGCCGAGGTGACCGAGACCCGGTCCAACTTCCATGTCGACCAGGAGGCGTTGGCCCGGGCGGTCGGAGCCGCCACGGTCCGGGTGACGTCGGCCGAGGAAGCCGTCGAGCAGACCTGCGCGGCGGTCCGGCTGGCCGTGCGGGAGCGGCGTACCGTCCTGCTCAACCTCCCTCTGCCGGTACAGGCGTCGGAGGTCCCGGACGGGGCCCTGGCACAGGCGGCGCCACCGACGCCGCGGGCCCGCGTGGAGCCGGACGCGGCCGACGTGACGGCTCTCGCCGAGCTGCTCGGTCGCTCCCGGCGCCCGGTCTTCGTGGCGGGGCGGGGAGCGCGGGAACCCGGCGGCCGGGAGGCCCTCACGGCCCTCGCCGAGCGCTACGGCGCGCTGCTCGCGACCTCGGCCGTGGCCCGCGCGCTCTTCCACGGCGACCCGTGGAACCTGGACGTCTCCGGAGGCTTCGCCTCACCCCTGGCCGTCGAACTGATCCAGGGCGCGGACCTGATCGTCGGCTGGGGCTGCGCGCTCAACATGTGGACGATGCGGCACGGCCGGCTCATCGGCGCCCACGCCACCGTCGTACAGATCGACGACGACCCCTCGGCACTCGGCGCGCACAGGCCGGTCCACCTCAAGGTCACCGGCGACGTCCGCCGCACCGCGCGCCGGGTGTTCGAGGAGGGCGGGGAAGCACGGGAGGGCTATCGGACGCCGGAGGTCCGAGCGGCCCTCGCGGCGCGACTGCGCTGGCATGACGTGCCGTACGAGGACACGAGCTCGCGCGAGCGGATCGACCCGAGGACGCTCAGCATCGCGCTCGACGAGATCCTGCCCGCCGAGCGGGTGGTCGGCGTGGACTCGGGCAACTTCATGGGCTACCCGACGATGTATCTGTCGGTGCCGGACGAGAAGGGCTTCTGTTTCACGCAGGCCTTCCAGTCGATCGGGCTGGGGCTGGCGACCACCATCGGGGCGGCGCTGGCCCAGCCGGACCGGCTGCCCGTGGCCGCCCTGGGAGACGGCGGCGCGTTGATGGGCGCCGTCGAACTCGACACCGTGCGCCGGCTCGGGCTGCCCATGGTGGTCGTCGTGTACGACGACGAGGCCTACGGCGCCGAGGTGCACCACTTCGGCCCCGCCGGGCACCCCCTCGACACCGTGCGCTTCCCGCCGACGGACATCGCCGCCGTGGGGCGGGGCTATGGCTTCGAGGCCGTGACCGTGCGGACGCGCGCCGACTTGAAGGCCGTGGCGGACTGGGTCGCCGGGCCGCGCACCGCGCCCTTGCTGATCGACGCCAAGGTGGTCGCCGACCACGGCTCGTGGTGGTTGGAGGAGGCGTTCCGGGGCCACTGACCCGGCGAACGGCGACGACCGCCCGGCGCACGCTCGCGCGGCGCCGGGCGGTCGGGCGGAAATCAGACCGCCGGGGCGGGGAAGGTCGGGTACTCCACCCCGGAGACGTGCTGGACGACACGGATGACCTGGCAGGAGTAGCCGAACTCGTTGTCGTACCAGAGGTAGAGGATGGCGTTGTCGCCCTCCACCTTCAGCGCGCCCGCGTCCACGATCGAGGCGTGGCGGGAGCCGATGAAGTCGCTGGAGACCGCGTCGGGCGCCGTGATGAAGTCGATCTGGCGGCGCAGCGGCGAGGTCAGCGACACGTCGCGCAGGTAGTCGAGGACTTCCTCGCGGCTCGTCTCGCGCCCCAGCTGGAGGTTGAGGATCGCGATCGACACGTCCGGGACCGGGACACGGATGGAGCTGCCGGTGATCCGGGCCTTCAGGTCGGGCAGCGCCTTGGCGACGGCCGAGGCGGCGCCGGTCTCGGTGATGACCATGTTCAGCGGCGCGCTGCGGCCACGACGCTCGGACTTGTGGTAGTTGTCCAGCAGGTTCTGGTCGTTCGTGAACGAGTGGACGGTCTCCACGTGACCACGCTGCACACCGAACTCGTCCTCCATCGCCTTGAGCGGCGGGACTATGGCGTTGGTGGTGCAGGAGGCGCAGGACAGGACCTGCTCGTCCGGCTTGATCGTGTCGTGGTTGACGCCGTGCACGATGTTGGGGACGTCGCCCTTGCCCGGCGCGGTCAGCACGACCTTGTCGATGCCGGGGCGCAGGTGCTTGGACAAGCCCTCGCGGTCGCGCCACTTGCCGGTGTTGTCGATGAGGATGGCGTTCTTGATGCCGTACGCCGTGTAGTCGACCTCGGACGGGTCGTTCGCGTAGATCACCTTGATCGCGTTGCCGTTGGCGATGATCGTGCTGTTCGCCTCGTCGACCGTGATCGTGCCCTGGAACTGGCCGTGGATGGAGTCGCGGCGCAGCAGGGAGGCGCGCTTGACGATGTCCTGTTCGCCGCCGCCGCGCACGACCATGGCGCGCAGCCGCAGACCGTTGCCCGAGCCGGACTTCTCGATCAGCAGACGGGCCACGAGCCGGCCGATACGGCCGAAGCCGTACAGGACGACGTCCCGTCCCTCGCCGCGCTCGATCTTGTTGGCGCCGGTGGCACCGGCGACGGCCTCGGCGGTGAACGCCTCCACGGTCAGACCGCGGTCGTCGGCCTTGTACGTCGAGGCCAGCATGCCGAGGTCGATCTGCGACGGGCCGAGGTCCAGCGCGGCGAGGGCCTTCAGGAACGGCAGCGTCTCGGTGACCGAGAGCTCCTCGCCCGCGATCTGCCGGGCGAACCGGTGGGTCTTCAGGATGCTGACCACCGACTTGTTCACCAAGGAGCGGCTGTGGAGAAGGACGGTCACGTCCCGCTCCCGGTGCAGCTTCCCAATGATCGGGATCATCGACTCCGCGATTTCCTCGCGGTTCTTCCAGTTGGTGAACGAGTCGTCGTTGACAGTCACGGGGCCTATCTTTCGAGCTAGGTGGCGCTCATATGCTAACCGCAGGTTTGGGCGAGCTTTCAGAGGGGGGTCGGTGCGAGCCGAGAGTGTGCTGATTCACTCGCATTTGACCCTTTCGTTCGGGCGATACTGTGTCGACGTGAAGGAGGAGTGAGCGGGTGGAGCTGGAGCTGCGGCATCTGCGCGTGCTGTGTGCCATCGCGGACGCGGGGAGCGTGGGCCGGGCCGCGACCGAGCTCGGTTACTCCCAGCCCGCGATGAGCACCCAACTCCGGCGCATCGAGCGGTACTTCGGCGAGTCGCTCTTCGAGCGCGGCCCGACGGGCGTGCGGTTGACCCCGTACGGCTTCGAGGTCGTCGCCCAGGCACGCGACGTCCTCACCCGGGCCGACGCGATCGGGCGCCGACCGGCCGCGGGTGCCGGGCCCGAGCGCCGGCCCCTGCGCGTGGCCGCGACCAACTCACCGATGCTGGCCGGCATGGTGTCGGGCGTGCGCTCACGGCTGCCGGACGTCTCGCTCGCGGTGAGCAGCGTGTACGCCTCGTCCCGGATCGTCGAGCTGCTGGAGGAGGGCGTGGTGGACGCGGCCATCGCCGCCGACTATCCCGGCAGGGAGCTGGAGCACTCGGACGCGGTGGCCCATCGCGGCATCGTCACCGAGCCGACGTTCGTGGCCCTGCCGTCCCGGCATCCGCTCGCCCAGCGCACGCAGGTCGCGCTCGCCGACCTGGCCGGGGAGGACTGGTTCCTGACGCCGGACGACGGGGCCGGATGGCCGGGCGTCTTCTACACGGCCTGCACGGCGGCCGGCTTCACACCCGCGGCCGTGCACGAATTCCTCGGCGACCAGCAGCAGTTGCAGGGGATGATCGCCGACGGGCTCGGCGTGGCCGTCGTGCAGCCGACGATGCGGCCGGTCCCGCACGTGGTCGTCAAGCCGCTCGTCGGCACGCCGCTGTGGTGCCGTTATGTGCTGGCCTGGAGGCGTGCGGCGGTCGCCGACGACGTGGCCGAAGCGCTGGTGCAGTCCGCCACCGCCGCCCACCGCCAACTCGTCGGCCAGTCCCCGCACTTGAAGGCATGGGCCGCGCGCACCTGGAGCCCGGCCGGGGGATAGGCGGCAACGCGCGGTCCCGGTACGCGTGTTATGGCGATCCGGTGCCATGTGCTATGTCACACGGCATTGTTGGTGCGCGGTGGCGTTGAGACAGTGCCACACACGCCTCAGCACCCCACATCGAGGCGCATCCATCCGTGGAGGAATCCAGATGCGCTACCGCTTCGTGCTGCGCAGACGCATGGTCACAGCCCTCGCAGCCTGCGTCACCGTCAGCGGCCTACTGTCGACGCCGGCCCTCGCGACATCCGCGCCCCGCGCCGACGCCGCCCCGGCCGCATCCCGGGTCACGACACAGCCGCCGCCACCGACCGGCCGGACCGTCGACGCCGCCGCCCGTCCCGCCGTACAGGACCGGTCGCTGAACCGGACCCACCTGCCTCCCCTGACGCCGCCGCGCGTCCCGACCCGGCCGAGCTCGGAGCCGGGACTGAATGCGGCACCCTGCACTCCCGGCGACTTCGGCGGCAGGACCGGCGCCGCACTCGTCGCGTTCGTCAAGGCCTCGACCACGGACTGCGTCAACACCCTGTTCGGGGTCACCGGAACCGACGCGCGCGCCGTGTTCCGCGAGTCCCAGATGGTCACGATCGCCGAGGCGTTCACCCGCGCGGCCAGGACCTACAGCGGCGACAACGCCTCCCGCGTGTGGCAGCTCGTCCTGTTCCTGCGGGCCGGCTACTACGTGCAGTTCAACCACCCGGACGATGTCGGCCCCTACGGCACGGTCCTCGCCCGCAACACCACCCGCGGCCTGGACGCCTTCTTCGCCCGCCCGCACTCGGGGGATGTCACCGACGCGAACGGCGACGTGCTGGGCGAGGTCGTCATCCTCACCGACAGCGCCGACCGGCAGGCCCGCTATCTGCCGGTCTACCAGCGCATACTGAAGGGCTACGACAGGTCCTACGACGCCATCTTCAGCATGCTGGCGGCCGTCAACTCCGTGTACACCCCGCTCTGGCGCGGCAACTGGAACGCCGACTACGTCAGGGCGGTCACCGCCGACCCGTCCGTCGTCCGCACCCTGCACGCCTTCGCGCTCGACCACCTCGACCTGCTCGGCACCGACCGCGCGTACCTCACCTCCAACGCCGGTATGAACGTGGCCCGTTACGTCGAGCACCCGGCACTGCGGACGACGGTGCGCCCCCTGGCCAAGCACCTGCTGGACACGACCCGCATCACCGGCCCCACCGCCGGTCTGTGGGTGGCCGTGGCGACGCAGGCCGACTCCTACGACGGTGCCGAGTGCGCCTACTACGGCGTCTGCGACCTGGCCGGCCAACTGACCCGCGCGGCCCTGCCGGTCACCCACGCCTGCAACGCCGACCGCACGATCCGGGCCCAGTCCCTCACCTCGGCCGACCTCGACGCGGCGTGCGCCAGCGTGCTGCGCCAGGACGCGTACGTCCACGACCTCGTCCGCGACGACGGACCCATCCCGGGCCAGTACCTGTCGACCCTCGACCTCTTCGTCTTCGCCAGCAGCGAGGACTACCGGACCTACGCCGGAGCGATCTTCGGCATCAGCACGGACAACGGCGGCATGACCCTGATCGGCAACCCGGCCGACCCCGCGAACGAGCCGTTCGCGGTCATGTACCAGAAGAGCCAGGACACCGGGCACGCCGCCCGTATCTGGAACCTCAACCACGAGTACACCCACTACCTCGACGCCCGCCACAACATGAAGGGCGACTTCGCCCAGCAGACGTCGGTGCCGGACGTGTGGTGGATCGAGGGACTGGCCGAGTACGTCTCCTACGGCTACCGCGGCATCACCTACGACCAGGCGGTCACGGAGGCGGGCCGGCACACCTACCGGCTGAGCACCCTCTTCCAGAACACGTACACCAACAGCGACGTCACGCGGACCTACCCGTGGGGCTACCTCGCGGTCCGCTACATGTTCGAGAAGCATCCGGACGACGTCCAGCGCATGCTCGCCCGCTTCCGCGTCGGCGACTACCCCGGCGGCCATGCCGTCTACGCCACCGACATCGGCACCCGCTACGACGCCGACTTCGACCAGTGGCTGACGGAGTGCGCAGCCGGCGCGTGTGCGGCGACGGCGAGGTGACACCGATGCCGTGATTCCTGGCCGCGCCGGCCTTCACAGGTGAGGCTGTTGTGGGCGTTGCGTGTCGAAGCGCCGCCAGGAACTTCCGGAACGCGTGCGGGCCGTGCACAGTCAGGAGCCGCCGGGCACGGCCCGCACGTCACGTCGCCGGGAGGTCAGCCGATGGGAACGCACCACCGCTCGGAGCGGCCGGGCCAAGGGACGGGGCGCCCGGACACCGTGTCCGCCGCCCGCCCCGAAGGCGTCAGCCGACGCCGATTCCTCGGCTATGTGGTCGCCGGGTCGACGCTGACCGTCGCGGCACCCCTCGGTGAGACGGTCCTCGCGCCGGCCGAGGCGGCCGCGGTGGTCCCCTCGGTGCCCGGCCCGGCCGAGATCTACGACCTCAACGACCTGCTCACTCACGCCGCGCTGCCCACGGCGAACCTGATCACGATCCGGCTCGACACCGACGGTACGGCCTCCTTCGCCCTGCCGCGGGCCGAGGTCGGCCAGGGCATCACCACCTCCAGCGCCATGCTCATCGCCGAGGAGCTGGACCTCCCGCTGGAGAAGATCCACGTCACCCTCGCCGACGCACGACCGGAGCTGCTGTTCAACCAGCTCACCGGCGGCTCGAACACCACCGTCTCCACCTACACCCCGATCCGCGTCGCCGCCGCCGTGGCCCGCGGCCGTCTGCTGCGGGCCGCCGCACTCGAACTGGGAGAGGCCCTCGGCACCCTGACCGCGAAGGCGGGGGTCATCACCTCGACCGTGACCGGCAGGAGCATCGGGTACGGCGAACTCACCGAGAAGGCCGCCTCGGTGGCCACCGGACAGGTCGCCGTGACCCTGAAGGAGCCCGCCGACTTCAAGGTGATCGGCACCGCCCGACGGCGCATCGACGCGCTGGAAGCGGTCACGGGCCGCAAGAAGTTCGCCATGGACGTCCACGTGCCGGACGCGCTGCCGACGATGGTGTGCCGGCCGCCGACGATCAACGGCACCGTCCGCTCGGTGCAGAACCTGGACGCGGTGCGGGCCATGCCCGGCATCACCGACGTCGTTCGCGTCCCGACCGGCGTCGCCGTGCGCGGCCGCACCTTCGGGCAGTGCATCGACGCGGTCCGCGCGCTCCAGGTCGACTGGGGCCCCGGCACCGCCGAGGACGCCTCCGACGACAGCATCCGCGCCGAGCTGCGCAAGGCCGAACTCCCGCTTCCGGGGCTCGACTTGCTGACCAAGTCGGTAGACGCCCGCTTCACCTTCCACTTCGCCAGCAACAGCGCGCTGGAGACCAACTGCGCAGTCGCCGACGTACGGCAGGACTCGGCGGAGATCTGGGCGAGCCTGAAGGCGCCGATCGTCGCCCAGGAGGAGATCGCGCTCAAGCTCGGACTCCCGGTGAGCGCGGTCAAGGTCCATGTGACGGAGGGCGGCGGCTCCTTCGGCCGCAAGCTGTTCCACGACGCCGCCGGTGAGGCGGCCGAGGTCTCGCGGGCGATGGGCAAGCCGGTCAAGCTGATGTGGCACCGCACCGACGACTTCCGGCAGGGCCGGACCCACCCCATGTCCACCTCACGGGTGCGCGCCACCTACGCGCTCGGCCAGGTCCTCACCTACGACCAGCGCCACACCTCCGTGGCCACCGACTTCGGCCACGGCGTCGGCGAGATCATCACCGCCGGGGCCAGCCGCCTGCCCGTCGGCGACCTCACGTTCTCCGAGACGATCTTCACGCTCACCCAGCAGACCCCCTACCACTTCGGGCTCGTCACCCAGCTGCTCAGCGAGACCGACAAGGGCTTCAACACCGGTTCCATGCGCAACATCTACTCGCCCAACGTGCGCTGCGCGCAGGAGCTGGTGGTGGACGAGCTGGCGAAGCGCATGGGCAAGGACCCCTACCGGCTGCGCCGCGCCTTCCTCAAGGACGAGCGGGCACGGGCCGTCCTCGACAAGGTCGCCGAGGCGGGGGAGTGGGGGCGCGCCATGCCGGCCGGGACGGCGCAGGGCATCGCGCTCCACCCCGAGTACCACGCGTACGTCGCGGTCCTCGCCGAGATCGACTGCCGCCCGCAGACCACCGGACGCGAGATCCCGGACGCGTACACCGGGCCCCGCGTCACGAAGGTCGTCTGCGCCGTGGACGTGGGTCTCGCGGTCAACCCGCGCGGCCTCCAAGCCCAGATGATGGGCGGCATCATGGACGGCATCGCGATCACCCTGAGCTCCGGACTGCACCTCGCCGACGGGCACTTCCTGGAGGGCAGTTGGGACAACTACTTCTACACCCGGCAGTGGAACACCCCGCCGGAGCTGGAGATCATCGTGATGCCGCCGACCACCGACTCGCCCGGCGACGCCGGAGAGTTGGCCGTCGCGGGCGCGATGGCGGCCGTGGCCTGCGCCTACGGGCGTGCGACGGGCACGATGCCGACGACCTTCCCCCTCAACCACGAGGAACCGCTCGGCTTCGAACCGCTGCCCACCACCCCGCCGATCCCGGCGTCCCCCACCGACGGCCTGAGCCGCGCCTTCTAGGAGCCCCCGTGCCCGAACACACCTTCATCCTCAACGGCGAGTCCGTGACCGTGGACATCGAGGACGACGTACGGCTGCTGTGGGTGCTGCGGGACGTCCTCGGCGTCACCGGACCGAAGTACGGCTGCGGGCTCGGCGTCTGCCAGGCCTGCACGAGCCACATCAACGGCAAGGCGTTCAACCCCTGTTCGGTGCCCGTGAAGGACCTGCGTCCCACCGACGAGGTCACCACCATCGAGGGCCTGCCCGCCACGGTCGGCAGCGAACTGCACCCGATGCAGGAGGCCTGGCTGGAGTACGACGTCGCCCAGTGCGGCTACTGCCAGCCCGGCCAGATCATGACCGCCGTCGCCAAGGTCCGCCAGGCCCGCCAGGAGGGCCGCGAGATCAGCGAGGCCGACCTCGACGAGATCCGCAACGTCTGCCGCTGCGGGACGTACCACCGCATCCGGGAGGCCATCGTGGCGGGCGCGAAGAAGTACTGAACGTGCCCCGTGGCCGCGCGGCCACGGGACACGCGCGGTCAGCAGGTGGGGCGCTGTGCGTGAGCCGGATCCAAGGCGTTGAGCACGAGCCGCGTGGCCAGGTCGTTGTAGCTGATGCCGACGTGGTCGACGAACTCGGCGGGGCACACCTCCTGGAGCTTGACGTTGGTGACGTTGGGGGCAGCGTCCAGATAGGCCGAGGTGTACGGGGTGACGACCTCGTCGTACCGGGTGGTGATCACCGTGTAGGTGACGCCCGGGTCGGTCTCGGCGCCGGCGTTCAGGTCCCGGAGGAAGTCCGAGCCGATGAGCTGCTGGCTGCACGCGGCGCAGCCCGAGCCGAGCACCGCGGTGCCGCCGGGGATCGCCAGGGCGAGGAGGCCCAGGCCGGAGAACGTGGTGCCGTGGTTGGACGGGGTGAGGGCGATCAGTTTGTCGACCGACGCCGCGCCGCCGAGGTTCTTGATGTAGTGGCGCGGCATCATCCCGCCCTGTGAGTGTCCGACCAGGTCGACCTTCACGGCGCCGGTCGCGGCCCTGACCCGGTCGACGAAGTCCGCCAGCCGGCGGGCCGAGTCGGCCATGTCGTCGGTGCCGAGCAGGGGGCCCGAAGTGCCACCGTGGTTGAGGGCGAAGACGCAGTACCCGGCCTTCTTGAGCCGTGGTGCCAGCGCCGCCCTGTTCGGTGACCGGCTCGGCGACCCGCGGTTCCGGTTCGAGGCGCTGCTGGCGCTGCGCACCCACGCGCTGCGGGCGGACACCGGGTGAGGCGCCGGGAGTCACCCGTCGCGGGTTGTCTCCAGCAGGTGGTCGCGGACCAGGGCGACATGGGGGTTGCCGGAGGATCCCGGGCGCTGGACCAGGAAACCGGTGTTGATGGGCGGATCGTCGGGGTCGTGCAGCAGGACGAGCGCGCCCGAGGACAGTTCGGCCGAGCACAGGTAGCGGGGGAGCACGCTGAATCCCGTACCGCCCGCCACCGCGGCCTTGACCGCGTTCAGGTCCGGCATGGTGACCGCCGGCTGGCGGGTCAGACGCCGCCCGAAGACATGACGCCAGTAGCGGCGCACGATCGGCACGTCCTCGGCGTAGGCGACCAGCGGTACACCGTGCAGCGCGGCGGGCCCGTCGGCCGCGAGCCGCGCCGGGCCGCCGATGCGCTCCGCCCAGGCGGGAGCCGTGACCAGCACGAACTCCTCGTCCACCAGCGGCACCGAGGCCAGGGCCCGACCGCGTGGCCGGTAGGTCGACAGCACCAGGTCGTAGCGGCCGGCCCGCAGTTCCTCCAGGAGCGGTTCGGTCAGGCCC
Source organism: Streptomyces sp. UW30 (assembly GCF_008042075.1). GTDB lineage: Bacteria > Actinomycetota > Actinomycetes > Streptomycetales > Streptomycetaceae > Streptomyces. The sequence continues at coordinate 32,888 of NZ_RDBN01000038.1, forward strand.
GGGGTGATGCGCAGCCGTACGCCCTTGTCGACCAGTGGCGCGAGGGTCGGCATGACACGGTGGGTCAGCAGCTCGGCCGGACCGGCCAGGTGCACCGGTTCCGCCGGGTGCACGTCGGCCGACCCGCCCGCCCCCGCGACGGTGGCGAGGGCGTCCAGCGGCTCGACGATCCGGGCGGCGAGCTCGTCCGCGTAGGGGGCCGGGGCCACACCGCGCGCCAGGCGCTGGAACAGCTCCCGGTCCAGCTGCCGCTCCAGCGTGCGGATCTGCGTGGTGACCGTCGGCTGGGACAGGCCCAGCAGCCGGGCCGCGGCGGTGAAGGAGCCGGTGCGGTACACGGTGAGGAACGTGCGCAGCAGGTTCAGGTCCACGGGCGCTGCGCCCCCGAGCTGGGCCTCCTCCACCGCCTCATTGGAATCCCTATGTCTCATATGGACGAGCCTATTGGATTCCAATGGCAGATCTTGCGTACGGTCGGGGCATCGACGTCCTGACGATCTGCGCGCACGGCGTCGGGACCTCCTGGACCCCCTCTCGAAAGAGCCCCCGCATGTCGAAGATCCTTTTCGTGATGACCGGCGCCGACCACTGGACGCTGGCCGACGGCACCAAGCACCCCACCGGCTTCTGGGCCGAGGAGGCCGCCGCCCCGTACGAGGCGTTCAAGGCTGCCGGTCACGAGATCGTCGTGGCCACGCCGGGCGGTGTCGTACCGCCCGTCGACAAGGGCAGCCTCGCGGCCGCCGCCAACGGCGGTCAGGAGAACGCCGACCGGATCGCCGCCGTGCTCGACGCGATGACGGAGCTGCGGGAGCCGATCCGGCTGGAGGACGTGCACCTCGACGACTACGCCGCCGTGTTCTACCCCGGCGGTCACGGCCCGATGGAGGACCTGGCGGTTCACGCCGGCTCCGGCAGGCTGCTGACCCTCGCCCTGAACTCCGGCAAGCCGCTCGGTGTCGTCTGCCACGCCCCCGCCGCACTGCTCGCCGCCACCGGGGCCGACGGCACGAACACGTTCGCCGGTTACCGCGTGGCCGCGTTCACCAACGCCGAGGAGACCCTTGCGGGCCTCGCCGACCGGGCCAAGTGGCTGCTCCAGGACCGGCTCACCGAGGCGGGCGTGCAGGTCCAGGTGGGCGAGCCGTGGGTCCCGAACGTGGTCGTCGACCGCAACCTGGTCACGGGCCAGAACCCCGCCTCCTCCGCCCCGCTCGCCGCCGAACTGCTGAAGAAGCTGGGCTGAAGCAGCCTGCCGCCCGCCCGCCCGTGTGCCCGGGCCACGGCAGAGGACGCCCCGTGCGCGACACGCGCACGGGGCGTCCTCGCGGTTGCTGAGCGGCCTGCTGGACACCGCCGACGTCGAGCGGCGATGAAGGCGAGGCCGATACGTCTACCTACTGAAGGAACGAGGTGTCGGCGTCACCGAAGCCCTGCTGCCCCTCCTGCATGTCGTCCTGGGTCCCTTCACTGCCGAAACCGGCGCCGGCCGGCTCGTCGAACGAGGGCCCCTGCCAGGCCGGGGCTCCTTGGCTTCCGGCACCGACGCTGCTCTGGTCGTCGACATCCGCGTGGGCAGCGGCAGCGCCGCCCAGGACGAACAGAGTTCCGAGGGCGGCGGCAGTGAATGCGGTGCGCATACGCATGCGTACTCCTGTGAGGTGGGTGCTGTTGTCTGATGAAGATCACCCTCGGAAGGCAAGGCGTACACCAAGAGCCACTCGGATGAGTGACTGCAGCATGGCAACCAGCGCGACGGACACCCGCAGACGGTGTTCCGCGGCGGGACGAGCGGTGCGACGATGCCGGGATGATCACCTCCCCGGACCCACTCGACGGCAGACCCCAGGGGCGGGGGCTCCGCGTGGAGACCCACGGCCTCGACGTGATCGCCGACACCGAGCGCYAAGGCACGCCCCGCACGCTGTTCTGGCCCTGGTTCGGCGCCAACGTGTCGATCCTGGGCCTGAGTTACGGTGCCTTCGCGCTCGGCTTCGGCATCTCCTTCTGGCAGGCGCTGGCCGCAGGGGTCGTCGGCATCGTCTTCTCCTTCCTGCTGTGCGGGTTCGTCGCCGTGGCCGGAAAACGCGGCTCCGCGCCCACGATGGTGCTCGGCCGCGCCGCATACGGCGTGCGCGGCAACCGCCTGCCGTCGGTGATCTCCTGGGTCCTCACCGTCGGCTGGGAGACCGTGCTCTGCGCCCTCGCCACCCTGGCCACCGCGACCGTCTTCGCCCGGCTCGGCTGGGGCGGCGGCACCGGGACGAAGGTGGTCGCCCTCGTGCTGGTCGGGGCGCTGACCGTCGTCGTCGGCGTCATGGGCTTCGACCTGATCATGCGGCTGCAGACCGTGATCACCGTGGTCACAGGCGTGCTCACGATCGTCTACGTCGCCCTCGTCGCCGACCACATCCACTGGTCCGCCGTCAGCGCCGTACCGGCAGGGTCCGCCCAGGAGTTCATCGGCGCGCTGGTCTTCATGATGACCGGCTTCGGTCTCGGCTGGGTCAACGCGGCCGCCGACTACTCCCGCTATCTGCCGCGCAGCGCGTCGAGCCGAGGCGTGATCGGCTGGACCACCTTCGGCGCGTCCCTGGCCCCGCTGCTCCTGCTGCTGGTCGGCCTGCTGCTGGCCGGCTCCTCCGCCAAGCTCGACGAGGCCGTGGCCGCCGACCCGATCGGCGCGCTGACGACGCTCCTGCCGACCTGGTTCCTGGTCCCGTTCGTGATCGTCGCCGTCCTGGGCCTGGTCGGTGGCGCGGTCCTCGACATCTACTCGTCCGGCCTGGCCCTGCTCTCGGCGGGGTTGCGCGTGCCGCGCTACGTGGCCGCGCTGTTCGACGGAGTGCTGATGATCGTCGGCGCGATCTACATCGTCTTCGTCGCCGACGACTTCCTCGGCCCGTTCATGGGCTTCCTCACCACGCTCGGTGTCCCCATCGCCGCCTGGTGCGGCATCATGCTCGCCGACCTGGCCCTGCGCCGCCACGACTACGACGAGCCCGACCTCTACCGCCCCACCGGCCGCTACGGCGACGTACCGCTCACCCCGCTGCTCCTGACGCTCACCGCCACCGCCCTCGGCTGGGGCCTGGTCACCAACTCGACGGCGAGCTGGCTGGAATGGCAGGGCTATCTGCTGGGCCCCCTGGGCCTCGGCGGCAGGTCCGGCGACTGGGCCTACGCCAACCTCGGCGTCCTCGCGGCCCTCGCACTCGGCTTCCTCGGCGCATCGGCGCTGCGGCGCGGGCATGTCCGCGAACAGGAGGCGCTCGCACCGAGCCCGGTGGCGGACGAAGGGGCGACCCCGTGACGACGAGTCGCCCGCACCTGCTGGCTCTCCTCGGCGGAGGCTTCTCCACGGACGCCGACGGGCTGCTGGACGACTGGGTGCTGGGGCATGCGCGTAGTCCCCGGCCCAGGGTGTGTTTCCTGCCGACCGCCAGCGGTGACGCCCCCGCGTACGTCGAGAGATTCCTCGCCGCGTTCAGCGACCGCCCGGACTGTGAACCCTCCGTCCTGCCCCTGTTCGACAGGAAGCTCGACGATGACGCGCTGCGCGCCTTCGTGCTCGCGCAGGACGTGATCTACGTGGGTGGCGGCAACACCGCCAACCTCCTCGCGGTGTGGCGCGTGCACGGTGTGGACCGGCTGCTGCGCGAGGCCTACGACCACGGAACCCTCATGTGCGGCATCAGCGCGGGCGCCAACTGCTGGGCGGAAGGCTCGCACACCGACTCCTTCGGCCCGCTCACCCACCTCGCGGACGGCCTCGGCCTGCTGCCGGGTTCGGTGTGCCCGCACTACGACAGCGAACCCGGACGCCGACGTTCCTACAGGTCGGCCGTGGCGAAGGGAGCCCTGCCCGCCGGATGGGCCCTCGACGACGGCACCGGCGCCCTCTTCACGGACGGCCGGCTCACGGAGACCGTGTCCCGGTCGCCGGGCGCGTCCGTGTACCGGGTGGTGAGGGACGGGACCGGCGAAGCCGACGAACGGGCGCTGCCGTGCCGGGACCTGTCCTGACCCGCCCCGGCTCGCCCCGTCACGGCTGAGAGGTCTCCGACTCCAGCGAGGTGCGGGTCGCGCCGCCGTAGACGCCCGACTCGTCGCTGAGGATGACTCGGGTGAGCTGGTACGTGCCCACCGCGCTCTCGACCCGGCGGTCGTAGTCGCCGTCGACGTCTGCGGCGTAGAGACCGATCTGGCGCAGGCGCAGCTGGAGTTCGGTGACTTCCGGTCCCTGGTCGCCGAGGCGCAGGACCGGGGGCTGCCCCTGCGCGTGGCTCGGTTCGGGGGCGGCGGTGGCAGTGG
>NZ_RDBN01000038.1:37301-104859 GCF_008042075.1 Streptomyces sp. UW30
GACCAGGTGGGGGGCGGTGGGGGGTCGGTCGGCGAGCCGCGGACGGTTTCGCATGCACACCTCTCGTCAGATGACAGCCGGTGACCTGCTCTTCCTTCGAATCGGAGATTAGCGAGCCACAGACCCCCATTACAGGTTTACCCGGGGATCCCTGAGCTTTTTTTGAGGTTACCGAGGAATCAACACGCGTTGATAAGCGAGCGGCACCGGCAGGGGCGCGTTGGTTGAATCCCGCTGCGGCCTCTCGGCCGTTCCCTGCCCGCCAACCGGCCTGATCAGATCGTGCACTTGGATCTGAGCCAGCCACCGCCGAGCCATCTGCGAGAAACTGGCCGGTAACTCGGGTGAACAGTTGATTCCCGTTCAGTGGGCCGCAGTTGGGCATCATCTGTACCCAGCGGAGTAAAAACGAATCCAACCGGCTCGCTGATTGATCCTGACAGCCATTCAGTTGACTTGGATTACAATTCCCGGGCCCATACGCGAACGCCGTGCCCGCGCCGCCTGCCGAACCCTGCCGGGGCGCCGCAAGGGCCTCGTCCCCCTGGTACGCCCTCCGTTGGGAGTCCCGCGTCCCACGTCCTGAATGTTGAACAAGTGACGTATTGCACCGTGTGCGAAAAGATGCGCGCTTTGTGACCGTGTGGTGCTCTTGGTTGTGGAGGCTATGGCTGACCCCAGAGGAGATGGTGATATGCCTTCCATCAACAAGGCGATCGAGGAAACGACCGAAGTGCGGACCGACCTCGAAGCGGCACTCGACCCGCCCGAACCCGACGGCGTGTACCGCGACAGCCGCGAGTGCGCAGCGCTGGCGCTGCTCTCCGCGGACACCAAGCTGCTGCTGTCCCCGCCGACCCCTCGCCCGAAGAAGGGCTAGCGGAACCGACGGGAGCATCTGAATGGAGCAGGCAGGCACTTCCGCCCTCTTGCAGGGCGCGGTGCAGGACCTTGCGTCCGACGTGGTCTCCGCCCTTCGGGGCGGAGACCACGTGCGCATGTCCGGCACGGGGGCGATGAGCGATGTAGAGGGGGGCCTGGCCCTTGCGGCCGTGCGCGTGGTGGGAGCGGATCTGCTGCTGCCACACACCCTCTTCCCGACTCCACCCGTCCCGGAGGCACTTGAGGTGTTCCGCCGGACGGTGGAGGCCTTCCCGCCGCGCCCCGACGCGGCACCCACCGTCCTGTGGAGCCACTGGGCCATGCGCCGCACGCTGCGGCGGCTCGACCCACCCCTGACCGGCGCACCCGCCGGCGAGGAGGACACGGAACCCGACGCCGGCTGGCTCGACGAGGCGTCCTGGCAACTGCTGACCCACCAACTCGCGGTCCTGGCCCCCCTCGCCGTACGCGGCGAGGACTGCGCCGTGGCCCGTGTGGCCCGGGGGCGTCCGGTCGACGTGGCCCGTGGCTTCGTACGGGCGGTGCGCCGCAGGGACTGGCAACAGGCGGCCGGAGCGGGCCGCTGGCTGACCCTGCTCGACGGGGTGCCGGACACGCTCGGTCTCGAAACCGGTCTGGACTTCGTGGAGTTGATGGGCGGCGCCGATCCCCGGGTGGCCCTCCAGGTACAGGCGGCACGGGTGATGCGGGCCGCCGGAGCGCTCGTATGACCACGACCGCCATGGGCGTCAGGGAGATCCGCGAGGTGGGCGCCGCCGCGTTCGCCTGGTTGTCCGCGCACCGCGGCGACTTCGCCCTGGACGAGGACGCGTTCACCGAGGACGGCCACGTCGACGTCACCTGGAAGCCGCTCGGGGAACTGGCCCAGACCTGCCAGAGCGTACGGTCGCACCTGCCGCCGTCGGACCCGCTGCACGGGTGCGCGTCGGACCTGCTGCGGTTCGCCTGGCAGCAGACCGGCCGGGGCGAACTCTTCCTCCGCCTCCAGCGGTTGGAGCCCTTCGCGACCTACCCCCTGGAGGTCTACTCCGTGTTCGCCSCGGCCGGGCTGCGGCACCCCGGGTACGAGGCCGCCGCCGCGACGACGGCCCGCACCCGGGGCTGGCGACTCACCGAACAGGAACCCACCCGCAGGCTCGGCGTGTTGAAGGCCGAACGGCGCAGCGGCATCGACCGGCCGGACGAGTCCGCGCAGGTGCTGCGGCGCACCTGGCTGGGCGGACTGCCGGAACCCTGGACGTTCGAGCGCTCCTCGGGGTACGCGCTCACCCACGTCGTCTTCCACCTCACCGACTGGGGACGCACCCCCGGGGGCGTCCCCGCGGACCTCGCCGCCTACCTGGCCCACTGGCTGCCGTCCTGGCTCGACACCTGCCTGGACGCCGGGATGTGGGACCTGAGCTGCGAACTGCTGGTCGTGGCCGCGAGCCTGCCGGAACCCCCCGACCTCCCGACCTTCCAGGCCGCCTGGACCCGGATCACGCGGGCGCAGCACGACTGCGGCGCGCTGCCGCAGGAGGACCCCGGGGGCGAGGGCGCGGCGGGTCCGGAGCCGGACTTCCTGCACTGCTACCACTCCACCCTGATGGCCGCCTTCGCGGCGGCGCAGACCGTCAAGCGCCTCACCGGCAAGGGCGACGACGACATCGACGCGGGCGGTGACGGTCACCGATCGCGCGCGGGCCGTACGCAGACCCGCCACGGCGCACAAGGAGTGCCCGGATGACCGACACCCGTCTGATGCACACCGTCGGCGTGCGCGCCCTGGAGTGGCTGTGGGCCCACCGCGACGGATTCCGCCTGGAGCCCGACGTCGATCCCGAGGTGGGCTTCCTGGAACGCTTCAAGCCCGTCGGTGAACTCGCCCTGATCTGCCGGGTGCTGTTCCGCGAGGGCGTCGCGGGATCCCGGCAGGCCGACCTGGCACGCCGGCTCCTGGACCACACCTGGCGCAACACCCTGGACGGCGGTCGGATGCTGGCACGCGGCCAGCGCATCGAGCCGATGTCACCGATCCCCTTCGAGGTGTACCTCCCCTACAAGGAACTCGGCTACAGCGAGCCCGAGGTGGAGCGCGCCACCGTCCTCTACCACCGGCTCGAAAGCTGGTCGGCCCTCGAACTCGACCCGACCCGGCGCCTGGGACTGGCCGCGTKCCAGCGCCGCTTCGGCCTCACGCCCCGCCCGCCCGAGGCGGCCCTCGTCGCTCCGACCTGGCTGGCCCGCACGCCCGAACCCTGGACGGTCAGCGGGCACATCGCCTACGACGTCACCCACACGGTGTTCCACCTCACCGACTGGGGCGCGCATCCCGAGGCCCTGCCGCCGGACATCGCCGACTACCTCGCCACCTGGCTGCCGGTCTGGATCGACGACTGGCTGGACCTGAAGCGCTGGGACCTGCTCGGCGAACTCCTCGTCGTCGACGCCTGCCTGCCGCGCCCCACCCTGGACGAGCGCGCCTGGGAGGGCTTCGCCGCCGCACAGCAGCCCGACGGCGCCATGCCCGCCGTACGGACGATGCCGGAGGGCGAGCCGGACGAGCTGTTCGACATCGTCTACCACCCCACCCTGGTCGCCGCGTTCGCCTCGGTGCTGGCCACCTCCCGAGCCCTCACCGAACTGACCCACGCCACGCCATGACGCTCCGTCTCGCGCCCTGGCCGGGCATCGGCGACGACGAGCAGCGGGCTGCCGAGGATCAGGCCCCTCCGGCGGGTCGCACCCTCCAGGGCGGCGCCCACGGAAGCGGCGAGCCCCACCCGCCGCGCACCGGCGACCCGCTGGGCAACGCCCGGCCGGACCAGCCCCCTTCGGGCGTCATCGTCGGCCGCGACGACGACACCCTGCGGGAGCGGCTCGCGCGTGCCGTCGACGCCGTCGACGCACCCGACGTCGTCTTCGCCGTCTCCCGGTTCGGCCGGCGCACCCTGTACTGCGGCGGCACCGCCCCGCACCCTCCCGTTCCGCGACAGGACCTGCGGTACGAGATCGGCTCCGCCTCGAAGACGTTCACCGGACTGCTGCTGGCCCAGCTCATCCAGCGGGGAGTGCTGACCGGCGGCGAGCCGGCCGCCGCCCTGCTCGACCCGGACCGCCGGGCCGACGCGGCCCCGGTGACACTCGCGCACCTCATCACCCACACGGCCGGCCTGCCCACCCTGCCCGGCGACTTCTACCCCCGCGCGCTGCCCGCCTGGCGCACCAACCCCTACGGCCGCTACCCGGCCGAGCGGGTGACCGAGGCCTTCCTGCGCCACCGCCCACGGCATCGCCCCGGCACCCGGTGGCAGTACTCCAACTTCGGCGTCGCCGTACTCGGCCACGCGCTCGCCACCGCGTCCGGCACGGCATGGGAGGCACTGCTCGGCGCGCACGTACTGCGTCCGCTCGGGCTGAGCGGCAACGTCCTGCGGGCGCAGGACACCAAGACCGACGCCCTCGGGCACGGCAAGGACGGACGCACACCCACCCTCCCCTTCGACGCCGGAGGATTCGAGGCGGCCGGTGCCGTCCGCGCGACACCGCACGACCTGCTCACGTTCCTGGAGGCCCACCTCGACCCGGCCGGCCCGCTCGCCGGAGCCCTGCGGGCGGTCCGCACGCCCGTACTGCGACGCGGCCTCGGGCGCCGGCACGTGCACACGATGGCGTGGTTCCGGCACCCCACGGACGGCGGACCGATGTACTTCCACAGCGGCGCGACCCTCGGCCAGCAGGCCTTCCTGGGCTTTCGGCCCGACACGGGCACCGCCCTGGCCGCGCTGTGCACCCGCCGCTTCCGCGCCCGCGACGCCTTCATCGCGACCGCGTACGCGTTCCTGGCGGACGAGTGACGGGGCGAGCCCCGCGGAGCGGCTTACGGTGCGGGGCCCGCGCCCCGCACCGTGAGCCGTACGACTCCTGCGTCCGCCTACATCCGCTGCCACAGGGCCGGGGTGGCGCCCGGCGACCACTTGCCCTGCGCCTGGTGGCTCTGCAGGCACTGGTAACGCACGCCCGCGTGGGTCACCGTGCTGCCGGCCTCGTAGACGCGGCCCGCGGCCCATGTGGTGGCCGTCCCGTTGTCCTGCGGTGCGGGGGAGCCGGCCTGTGCGGCAGCGGTCTTCAGGACGAGGCCGAAGTCGCTGAGGATCGGGTTGATCGGCTGGTAGAAGGTGGTCCCGCCGTCCGTGCAGTCACCCGACCCGCCGGAGGTCACGCCCTGTGCCTGGGAGCCGGAGATGTACGGGCCGCCGGAGTCACCAGGCTCGGCGCACACGGTCGTCTCGGTGACGCCGTCCACGGTGCCCTCGGAGTAGCTGACACTCGTGTCGTGCTGCTCGATCGTGCCGCAGTGCCAGCCGGTGGTGGAGCCGGAGCGGCAGATCGACGCGCCGACGAGCGCCTGGACCGAGCCGGTGACCTGCGTGCGCTGGCCGCCCTCGCCCTCCACGTCGGCCGTGGCGGTCCAGGTGTTGTTGGTGGACACCCAGGACATGTCCTTGCCGGGGAAGGTGGAGGCCTGGAAAGTGCCCTGCGCGGCCATGTTGGACCCGGTGGTCGAGTCTTTGGCGTTGCCGCAGTGGCCCGCCGAGGCGAAGCCCTGCTGGGTGTCCTTGGTGATGGAGAACCCAATGGAGCAGCGGGCGGAGCCCTCGATGTAATAGGCGTCGCCGCCGATGAGGTCCGCCAGCGGCCGCGGCCGCTGCGCCGACACGCGGACGGTCACGCCCTGGTCCTGGACGCCGGCCGTCTTGATGAACGCGGTGGCGGCCGACTCCTTGACCGCCTGGACGACCACGCGGTTGGTCGGCACGTCGACGTACCAGACCGGTGTGTCGCGCGTGTTGGCGCTGGTCGCCGCCTTGTCCAGCTTGTCCTTGACGGCCTGGAGCTCGGCCAGCGGATGCTTGACGACGATGGCCTTCGCGCCCTGCGCCTGAATGGCGGACACGTCATTGGAGTGCGTGGTCGCGACGGCGAGCTCGGCGGAGGTCGCGCCCCGCAGCCAGGCGCCCGCGAAGCGCTTGCCCAGCGAGTTGCGCAGGCGTCCCGCACGGACCCCCGCCTCCGCCTCGTTGACCAGCCGCTCGGCCGCCTGCCCCGGCTTCAGCTTCAGGTCACGCTCCATGGCACGCACCACCGCGGCCGGCGGCCGGTCGGCACCGAGCGTCTGCGCGGCCGTGGACGCGGGCGCCGGCGGAGGCGGCGCCGCCGTGGCGGCCGTGGTGACGCCGGTGAGGGCGAGGGCGCCGAGAGCGGTCAGGGCGGCGCGGCGACCGGCCGCCGTATGTCTGCGGAGCATGCGAGGTACCTCCATCGAGTAACCGTGGGATTCCGACCAGATGGAGGCCTTGACACAAAGACATGAGTCAATGTCAGAAAAGATGATTTTTCGCGCTTTGGGGGGCTCCGTTGGCCGCCCTGTACTCCAGCGGAAGGATCACCAGAGTTTCATCATTCGTTTTCTTGAATCGTTCGTGTTTACGGAGGTAGGTTGTCCACATGACCGCATCCCAGACTCCGACCCCCGCCGAGGAGCTCCGCGGTGCCGGCCTGAGGGTGACGGCGGCGCGCGTCGCGCTGATCGAGGCCGTCCGGGCTGGTGACCATCTCGGTGTCGAGGCCATCGCCTCCGGGGTGCGTGATCGCGTAGGTCATGTCTCCCTTCAAGCCGTGTACGAGGGCCTTCACGCGCTCACCGCGGCGGGACTCATACGTCGTATCGAGCCGGCCGGCAGCCCCGCCCGGTTCGAGGGGCGGGTCGGCGACAACCACCACCACATCGTGTGCCGTTCGTGCGGTGTCGTCGCAGACGTCGACTGCGAGGTCGGCGAGGCGCCCTGCCTGACCGCGTCCGACGACCACGGCTTCTCCATCGACGAGGCCGAGGTCATCTACTGGGGCCTGTGCCCCGACTGTTCCACCGCCAACAGTGCACCCCGAGCACTGTGATCCACCTAGTTCGGAAGGTTTCCCATGGCTGAGAACCCCGATGCGATCGTCACTGACGCGAAGGATGAGGGCACCGGTGGCTGCCCCGTCGCGCACGGTCGCGCCGCGCACCCGACGCAGGGCGGCGGCAACCGTCAGTGGTGGCCGGAGCGGCTCAACCTGAAGATCCTCGCCAAGGACCCGGTCGTCGCGAACCCGCTCGGCGCCGACTTCGACTACGCCGAGGCGTTCCAGGCCCTCGACCTGGCGGCAGTGAAACGCGACATCGCCGAGGTGCTGACCACCTCGCAGGACTGGTGGCCCGCCGACTTCGGCAACTACGGCCCGCTGATGATCCGGATGGCCTGGCACAGCGCCGGCACCTACCGCATCAGCGACGGCCGCGGCGGTGGCGGCCGCGGTCAGCAGCGCTTCGCCCCGCTGAACAGCTGGCCGGACAACGGCAACCTGGACAAGGCCCGCCGTCTGCTGTGGCCGGTCAAGAAGAAGTACGGCCAGTCCATCTCCTGGGCCGACCTCATGATCCTCACCGGCAATGTCGCCCTGGAGACGATGGGCTTCGAGACCTTCGGCTTCGGCGGCGGCCGCGCCGACGTCTGGGAGGCCGACGAGGACGTGTACTGGGGTCCCGAGACCACCTGGCTCGACGACCAGCGCTACTCCGGCGACCGTGAGCTGGAGAACCCGCTCGGCGCCGTCCAGATGGGCCTCATCTACGTCAACCCCGAGGGCCCGAACGGCAACCCGGACCCGATCGCCGCGGCCCGCGACATCCGCGAGACGTTCCGCCGCATGGCGATGAACGACGAGGAGACCGTCGCCCTCATCGCCGGTGGTCACACCTTCGGCAAGACCCACGGCGCCGGCCCCGCGGAGAGTGTCGGCGACGACCCCGAGGCCGCCGCCATGGAGCAGCAGGGCCTGGGCTGGAAGTCCACCTACGGCACCGGCAAGGGCGGCGACGCCATCACCTCCGGTCTCGAGGTCACCTGGACCACCAAGCCCACCCAGTGGAGCAACGACTTCTTCGACATCCTCTTCGGCTACGAGTGGGAGCTGACCCAGTCCCCGGCCGGCGCCAACCAGTGGGTGGCCAAGGACGCCGCGGAGATCATCCCCGACGCGCACGACGCGTCGAAGAAGAAGCTCCCGACGATGCTCACCACCGACCTGTCGCTGCGCTTCGACCCGATCTACGGCCCGATCTCGCGCCGCTTCCACGAGAACCCGGCCGAGTTCGCGGACGCCTTCGCCCGCGCCTGGTACAAGCTGACCCACCGTGACCTGGGCCCGAAGTCCCTGTACCTCGGCCCGGAGGTCCCGGCGGAGACCCTGCTGTGGCAGGACCCGCTGCCCGCGGCCGAGGGCGAGGCCATCGACGCCGCCGACGTGACGGCGCTCAAGGCCAAGATCCTCGACTCCGGTCTGACCGTCCCGCAGCTGGTCAAGGCCGCGTGGGCGTCCGCCGCCACGCACCGCGCCAGCGACAAGCGCGGCGGTGCCAACGGCGGCCGCATCCGCCTGGAGCCGCAGCGCGGCTGGGAGGTCAACGACCCGGACGAGCTCGCGCAGGTCCTGCGCACCCTGGAGAACATCCAGGGCGAGTTCAACTCCGGCGCCAAGAAGGTCTCCCTGGCCGACCTGATCGTCCTCGGTGGCTCCGCCGCCGTCGAGAAGGCCGCGGGGGACGCCGGTGTCGCCGTCGAGGTGCCGTTCGCCGCGGGCCGTGTCGACGCGACCGAGGAGCACACCGACCCCGAGTCGTTCGCGGCGCTGGAGCCGTCGTACGACGGGTTCCGCAACTACCTCGGCAAGGGCAACCGCCTGCCGGCCGAGTACCTGCTGCTGGACCGCGCCAACCTGCTCGCGCTGAGCGCCCCCGAGATGACCGCCCTGGTCGGCGGTCTGCGCGTCCTGGGTGCCAACCAGAACGGGTCCAAGCACGGCGTTCTCACCGAGACGCCGGGCAAGCTGACCAACGACTTCTTCGTCAACCTGCTCGACCTGGGCACGACCTGGAAGTCCACCTCCGGGGACCAGACCACGTTCGAGGGCCGCGACGCCTCCGGCGAGGTCAAGTGGACCGGCACCCGTGCCGACCTCGTCTTCGGCTCCAACTCCGAGCTGCGCGCCCTCGCCGAGGTCTACGCGAGCGACGACGCGAAGGAGAAGTTCGTCAAGGACTTCGTCGAGGCGTGGGTCAAGGTCATGAACCTGGACCGGTTCGACCTCGTCTGATCCGTCCGCAGTAAGACGTCCAGGCAGGCCCGCAGGGGTCGGCCTGGACGTTTTTCTTTTGCCTACCGGTGCCTCACGGCTCCCACCTTTCACAGAACGCACACCGAGCCCCATCAATTATTTATGTTTCAAGCGATAGTGTCGCGGAAACAGGGGAGCGGCCAAGGGCGGCCCACCTGCCGCGCCACTCGCTCCTGCATACCCCCCACCTGCACAGGAGACTCGGCGTGCTCGACGGCGACGTAGTGGTGATCGGCGGCGGCTATGCCGGTGTCCGTCTGGCAAAGCGACTCGACACGACCGCGAGGGTCACGCTGGTGGACCGCAAGGAGGTCTTCTTCCACCGCATCGCCTCCCTGCGCGCCGGAGTACGGCCGGACTGGTCGCACAGCCCCTTCATCCCCTACGACCGGCTGCTGCGCAACGGCCGCGTGGCCGTGGGCAAGGCGGTCCGCATCGACACCACCGAGCGACAGGTGGTCCTCGGCACGGGCGAGCGGCTCCCGTACGACGTCCTGGTGATCGCCACCGGCGCCGACTACCCCGAGCCGGCCCGCTTCAGCGGCACCACCACCGAGGAGGCGGTGAAGTCCTTCGTCACCCACCAGCAGCACATCGCGACGGCCGAGCACGTCCTGGTCGTCGGCGGCGGCCCCTCCGGCGTCGAGCTCAGCGCCGAGATACGCCTCGCCCGGCCGGACGCCCAGGTCACGCTCGCGCACTCCGGGCCGGAGCTGCTGCACTCCACGGGGAGCGCGCGGGCCGGGCGCAAGGCACGGGAGTGGCTTCAGTCCCATGGTGTCGAGGTGCGGCTGGACGCCTTCATGTCCCCCGGCAACGACTTCGGCACCTACCGCGACGCCCGCGGCAACATCGTCGAGGCCGACCGCTCCTTCTGGGCGACCGGCACCACACCCAACACGCTCTGGCTACGGCTGGCCGGCCACGGGGACTGGCTGAACGGCACGGGGCACGTCAAGGTCGACGAGGCGCTGCGCCTGCGCGGGTGGCTGGAGGTGTTCGCGGTCGGTGACGTGAACGACGCGACCGACCTCAAGATCACCCCCGCCGCGCTCGCCCAGGCCGACCTGGCTGCCCACAACATCCGCGCCTACCTCCACAGCGCCGGCAAGCACCGCAAGCAGCCCCGCTTCTACCGGCCGATCCACCGCACCCCGCTCATCGTCCCGTTCGGCCCGGCCGACGGCGTGACGGTCCTGCCCGTACCGGGCGGCGAGACGGCGGTCCTCGGCAGCCGCACCACGACCGTGGCCAAGGCGAAGAACCTCATGACGCCCTACATGCGGCGCCAGCTCGGCTACACCGCCGCGTGACCCGTCCCGCTCAGGGATCCCCGTTCCCCAGTGCTCGGCGCGCGAGCACGTACACCCCTCGCATCGGCGCCGTCAACGCTCCGCCTAGGGTGCGGACATGACCTCGCAGGCATATCTCTCCGAACTGTTCTCGCTGGAAGGCCGGGTCGCCGTGGTGACCGGTGGCAGTTCCGGCATCGGCCGCGGCATCACCGAGGCTCTCGCGCGGGCGGGCGCGAGTGTCGTGGTCGTCGCGCGCAGGAAGGCCGAGCTGGCCACGACGGTCGGCGAGCTGGAGGAGCACGGCTGCCGGGCTGCCTGGGTGAGCGCGGACCTGAGTACACGCGACGGCGTGCGCGCCGCCGCCGAGGAGGCGGTCGAGGCGTTCGGGGAGCCCGACATCCTCGTCAACTGCGCCGGCATCAACCTGCGGCCGCCGATGAGCGAGCTCGGCGAGGACGTCTGGGACACCACGATGGCCCTGAACCTGGACGCGCCCCATCTGCTGGGGCAGCGGTTCGGGCCCGGCATGGCGGAGCGGGGCTTCGGGCGGATCATCCACATCACCTCCCAGCAGGCGCACCGGGCGTTCGTCCACAGCGGCGCCTACGGCGTCTCCAAGGGGGCGCTGGAATCCCTGGCCCGCTCCCAGGCTGAGGCGTGGTCGCCCCACGGTGTCACCTGCAACACGCTCGTGCCCGGATTCGTCATGACGCCGCTCAACACCCGCCTGTCGTCCGACCCGGAGAAGGTGGCGGCCCTGGCCGCGCGCACCATGGTCGGGCGCAACGGGCTCGCGGAGGACTTCGCCGGTGCGGCCGTGTTCCTCGCGAGCCGCGCCTCCGGCTATGTCACCGGGCAGTCGATCTTCGTCGACGGCGGGTTCTCCGTGCACTGAGCCTGGCGCGGCCCGTCAGCGCAGGTCCAGCCGCATCAGGATCCGGGGATGACCGGCCAGCACCGAGGTCGTGTCGGCGACGTGGACGAACCCCGCCCGCTCGAAGTTCCCGCGAATCCCGGCGTACGCCATGGTCAGGTCGACCCGGGCGTCGCCGTTGTCGAGCGGGTACGCCTCGATCACCGGAGCGCCCCGGTCGCGGGCGAACTCGACCGCTCCGGCGATCAGGGCGTGGCTGATCCCCTGCTTGCGATGGCCCGGGCGGACCCGGATGCACCACAGCGACCACACCGGCAGGTCGTCGACGTGCGGGATCTTGCGGTTGCGGGCGAATGATGTGGCCGAGCGCGGTGCCACCGCGGCCCAGCCGACCGGTTCGTCACCGTCGTAGGCGAGCACCCCCGGAGGGGGATCGGCGCGGCACAGCTCGGCGACGTACTCACCCCGGGCCGGTCCGCGCAGCTCGTTGTTCAGCTTCGAGGGGATCCGGTAGCTCAGACACCAGCAGACGTTCGCCCCGGGCGACTTCGGGCCCACCACCGCACGGACGTCCTCGAAGACCGATGCCGGGCGGACTTCTATGGCCATGGCACCACGATGTCACGGCGTCCTTTCCGGTGCGGGGTGATCGGCGAGCGGACAGGCCGCGTCACGCCGTCGCGTGGAACGCGTGCAGCATCCGCGCGGCCTCGGTGTCGGAGACCTGACCGAAGTCCTCGTACCACTCGCCGACCACGTGCAGGGTGCGCGGCTGTTCCAGGCACACGAGGTCGTCGCACTCGGGGCGGATGGAGGCGATGGTCCGCGGGCTGCCGACGGGGACCGCCAGGACCAGCCGCGCCGGGCCGTGGCGACGCAGGAAGCGCAGCGCCGCCCTGGTGGTCAGGCCGGTGGCCAGACCGTCGTCGACGAGGACGACGGTGCGGCCGTCGACGGACGGGAGCGGGCGGCGGCCGCGAAAGACGTACTCAAGACGGTGCAGCTCGTTGCGTTCAGCCACGACGACGTCGCCGAGCCGGTCCTCGGACAGGTGCATCATCGCCAGGCTCCGCCGGTCGTACAGCGGGGGATCGTCCGCGACGACCGCGCCGATCGCCGTCTCCGGCCGGATCGGCGTGCTGATCTCGCGGGCGGCCAGCACGTCCAGCGGGGCACCCAGCGCACGGGCCACCTCCGCGGCGACGGGCACGCCGCCCGGCGGCAGGGCCAGCACGAGCACATCGACCGGATCGCCGGAGCCGGCCCACTCGACCAGCCGCAGGGCCAGCTCCTGTCCGGCGTGGGTACGGTCGCGGAATGGCATGGCAGTCCTCCCTCCGGGACGGCGCAGCGGCCGAGTGCCCGGCGGGCGCCCGGCGAAACGGAGCACCCCCCGTCGCCGCCGGTCGAGACACACGTGCCACCGGGGCCGGTACGCCGGGCTGCGTTCGGGCCGTGCAGAGCGCATGGTGGTGACATGAGCACGCGTCCCCCCGTGGTGGTGGAGCCGCCGGCGCCGGACGGCGGGCGTCAGGTGACGATCCGTGGCGAGCCGACGGGCACCGCCTACAGCCTGTTCGACGTCATGGACCTGGTGCACCGCGCCGGCCTGCCCGGCGAGGACCGGGCCGTCGACGACCCCGAGCTGATCGAGTGGCGCGGCGGCGGACCGTACGACTGGAACAGCCCGGGCCCGTCCGACAGGGCGAAGGGGTGACGGGCGGGCCCCACCCTGGTAAGTCCGAGGTTCCCCGAGAAGAGCCGCCGCCGTTCACTTATGGCGGCAAGTCCGAACGGACCACTACTTCACGGGGACCCACATGAACCGCAGGAAGAGCATCGTCGCGGCCGGCCTGACCACCACTCTGTCCGCCCTGGCCCTCACCCTCGGCGGCCTGGCCGCCCCCGCGCAGGCGGCGGGCACTGTCGACTGCGACGGCTGGGTGCACAACAACAACCCGGACCACGGCATCGCCGGCTGCCAGAACAACACCGACCGCACCATCACCTTCCGCGCCGAGGTCGTCTGCGGCTGGGCGCCGGACGTCTCCGGCCAGTGGGTGACGCTGGCGCCGGGCCAGTACGGCGAGTCCTCGGGCGTCTGCGCGATCTACAGCTCGGGCGTCGGCAGCGTCGGCTGGAGCATCCAGTAGCGGCCTGTCGGCCATGAGGTGACGGGCGGCTTCGGTGGGGTGTCCGATACCGGTGCGCGGGGTACGCGGCGACGGACGGAAGGGGAGACCCATGCGGTTCCGTGACCGCGCGGAGGCCGGGCGGGAGCTGGCGGAGCAGCTGCGCATCCGGCAGGACAAGGGCGACCTTCCGCATCCCGTCGTCCTCGCCCTGCCACGCGGCGGCGTCGCGGTCGCCCGGGAGATCGCCCGGGCGCTTCAGGCCCCACTGGACGTGCTCGTCGTACGCAAGATCGGGGCGCCGTTCCACGAGGAGTTCGGGGTCGGCGCGCTCGCCGGCGAGGACCCGCCTCTCTTCGACGAGCAGACCCTGTACCGGCTGGGGCTGAGCGAGGCCGACCTGGCGCCGGTCGTGGAGCGGGAGCGGGGGGAGCTGCGGCGACGCGAGGAGCGCTACCGGCAGGGCCGCCCGGCGCCACAACTGGGCGGCCGTACCGCGGTCGTCGTCGACGACGGGGTGGCGACCGGCTCCACGGCACGCGTCGCACTGCGCGCCGTACGCAACCACTCACCCGAGCGGCTGGTCCTCGCCGTACCCGTCTGCGCTCCGGAGGCGGCCGAGGAACTGCGCCGGGAGGTGGACGACTTCGTCTGCCTGCACGAGCCGCGGCTGTTCAGCGCGGTCGGCGAGTGGTACGAGGACTTCGGCCAGCTCACCGACGCCGATGTGCTGGAGGCCCTGCGGGGCGAGTGAGCCTCACCGCAGGATGGCGGGCTTGGTGAGGGCGAGCGCGCCGTCCGGGCCCTGGGTGACATGGACGCCGTAGCCGTTGCGGTCGAGGGTCGTGCGCAGCCAGCCGCGGTCCTCCTGCGGTGCCGGCTCCAGCCGCATCCGGCGGGCCAGCAGGGGTTCCATGCGCAGGTCGGCGMGCTCGCCCGTGTCCGCCGTCAGCGTCACGAAGTAGGCGATGCGGAGGTCGTCGCGGTACTGCTCGTAGCCGGGGATGCCCTCGTAGTCGTCGATGAAGTCGCCGCAGCCGTGCAGGATCAGCCGGTCCCGGTAGACCTCGACGGCACGCGGGTGGTGCGAGGAGTGGCCGTGGACGACGTCGGCGCCGCCGTCCACCAGGGCGTGTGCGAAGCGGCGCTGTTCGCGGGGCACGAGGTAGCCCCAGTTGGAGCCCCAGTGCACGGACACGACCGCGAGGTCGCCGGGCCGCTTCACCCGCCGTATGCGCCGCACCGCCGCGGCGGCCGTGGCCGGCGTCAGCTCGGGCACGTAGGCGACACCGGGCAGGTCCTGAGTCGCCGCCCATCCCGCCGGGATGCCGCTGTCGGCGACGCCCAGGGCGAAGACGAGCACCCGGCCGCCCTGGGGGAGCGGCAGAGCCACGGGCGCGTACGCCTCCTCGGCGCCACGCCCCGCGCCCGCCGTCCGCAGACCCGCGCCGTGCAGCACGTCGAGCGTCTCCTTCAGGCCGGCGCGGCCGAAGTCGGCCACATGGTTGTTGGCCAGGACGCAGACGTCGGGCCGGGCCACCGTGAGGGCGGGCAGGTTGGCCGGATGCATGCGGTAGTGGACCGCCTTGCCGGGCTCGAACGCGTCACTGCGCGTCACGGACGTCTCCAGGTTGACGATCCGCACGTCCGGGCCGTTCGCCTCCAGCAGCCGCAGCGCCTCGCCCCACGGCCAGGACGGATCGACGGGCGCAGGGATCGGTCCGCTCACCGACTCCGCCATGCTCACGTAGGCGCGGGCGTCCGTGACGTACCCCTCCCGCAGCACCGGGTCGCCGGGCCGGGCCAGGATCTGGTCGACACCGCGTCCGAGCATCACGTCGCCGCAGACGAACAGCGTCACCTTGCCGCCGCTCATGCCTCCACGGTACGAGCCCTCGTGCCGTACCGAGCGCCGGGCCCCTACGGATGCGCCACCCGCCGGCCCGTACGCCTCACACGTCCACCGTCACCGCGCAGGACCACCCGTACGGATCCGGACCGATCCGCATCCCGTGCCAGGAGACGCCCTTGGGACTGGCGCCGGTGACCTCCACGTCGGCCAGGTCGGCGAGGGCGAGCCGCACGTCGATGTCGCCCTCCGTGGCGTCGGCCTCCAGATCGACCGGCACCCGGCCGTCCACGTCGAGCCGCAGGACGACCTCGTCGAGGAGCGCGGTCAGCAGCCCCTCGTCGCTGTCCTCGGCGAGCCGCACCCGCTCCACCGAGGTGGGCCGTACCGTGGTGACGTCGGCGAAGCACTCCACCATCCCCAGCGCGGCTTCCACCAGACACCGCTCGCGACTCACCCCCCACGCCTCGATCCGTACGTCGGCCGTGTGCGGCACGGCCCGATGGCCGCTCTCGCCGAGCCGCCGCGCCTGGATGTCATCGTCCGTGTCGCCGACCATCGGCACCACCTGATCCGCGAGTCGTCCCCGAGGACTGCTACACGGACAGGAGTACCCGGGACGGGACACGGCGTACCGCCGAGGCCGAAGGAGCCGACATGCCGGACATGGAGCAGGACGAAGCACGCCGACGGTTCGCCGCGGCACCCGTCGTACGGCTGGCGACGGTCGACCCAGAAGGCCGGCCGCATCTGGTGCCGGTCGTGTTCGCGTCGCACGGCGACGAGATCGTGACCGCCGTGGACGCCAAGCCGAAGCGGTCGAAGGGGCTCAAGCGGCTGCACAACATCGCCGTGCGCCCGGCCGTCTGCCTGCTGGCGGACGAGTACGACGCCGACTGGGACCGGCTGTGGTGGGTCAGGGCGGACGGCGGCGCCCGGATCCTGCAGCCCGACGCGGCGGAGCAGGCCGCGCGCGCCGAGTACGCCGAGGCCGTGGAGCTGCTGCGGCAGAAGTACCCCCAGTACCGGCAGGAGCCCCCGGACGGGGCCGTGATCGTGATCACCGTCCTGCACTGGAGCGGCTGGCGGGCGGTGCCGGGCGGCGAGTGAGCGCACGGGCTCGGTAATCCACAGTCGCAGACCCATTGACCTTGACCATCCACGAACATAATCTCCGTCCTCATATGTAGACGACGTCTTCATGTGAGGACCCCATTCAGTGGGGTGAACGTAAGCGGCCGGCGTTCAAAGGAGAACTGACATATGCCGCTCGTGGTGGTCGGGATCAGCGTCCTGGTCCTGCTCGTCCTGATGACCAGGCTCAAACTGAACGGCTTCGCGGCCCTGCTCCTGGTGGCGGTCGGCGTCGCCCTGGTCCAGGGCATCGAACTGGAGAAGATCCCGGACGTCCTCGCCGAGGGCATCGGCGGCCAGATCGGCGACACGATGCTCACCATCGGGCTCGGCGCCATGGTCGGCCGGGTGCTGGGCGACTCCGGCGCCGCCCAGCGAATAGCCGGCCGGCTCCTCGACCTGTGCGGGCCACGCTGGGTGCAGGTCGCCATGGTGCTCACGGCCATGCTCATCGGCGTGACGATGTTCTACGAGGTGGCCTTCGTCATCATCGTCCCCGTAGCGTTCACCCTCGTCCGGGTCACCCGGGCGAACCTGCTGTGGGTGGGGCTGCCCATGTCGATCGCCCTGTCCACCATGCACAGCTTCCTGCCGCCCCACCCCGGCCCCACCGCGGTGGCCGCCACCTTCCACGCGTCCGTCGGACTCACCCTGTTCTACGGCCTGTTCATCGCCGTGCCCGTCGGCGCGTTCATAGCCCTGCTGTGGCCGCGCCTGCCGTTCGTGCGGGCCATGAACCCCACCATCCCCAAGGGACTGGTCAGCGAGCGGGTCTTCGAGGACGACGAGATGCCCGGCATGGGCTGGTCGCTGTCCGTCGCCCTGCTGCCCGTCGTACTGATCGCCGGGGCGGCCGTGGCGGACCTGGCCGGGGCCGACGACAGCGGCCCGATGCACTTCGTGGCCTTCATCGGCTCCGCCCCGATCGCCCTGCTGCTCACCCTGCTCGTGGCGATCTGGGCGTTCGGTCCGCGCATCGGCCGCAGCCTCGCCGAGGTCAGCGCCTCGTGCAAGGAGGCCGCCCAGGCGATGGCGATGATCCTGCTCGTGATCGGCGCGGGCGGGGCGTTCAAGAACGTCCTCGTGGAGGGCGGGATATCCGACTACATCAAGGACGCCACCGACGGCTGGTCCATCTCCCCGATCATCCTGGCCTGGCTGATCGCGGCCATCCTGCGCGTGGCCCTCGGCTCCGCGACCGTCGCCGTCGTCACCGCCTCCGGCGTGGCGCTGCCCCTGCTCGCGGGCAGCGGCGTCCACCCCGAGGTGATGGTGCTCGCCGTCTCCTGCGGCTCGATCGCCCTCTCCCACGTCAACGACCCGGGCTTTTGGATGTTCAAGGAGTACTTCAACCTGTCCGTCCTCGACGCCATCAAGGCGCGCACCACGTACACGACGGTCCTCGCGATCCTCGGCCTCGGTGGCGTACTGGTCCTGGAGCAGGTCCTCGACGCCCTGAAGGTCTGACCCACCGCCCACCCTCACGAGAACGGCACCTCCCGCCATGAGCCAACCCGTCGTCACCCGCTTCTCCGTGTATCCGGTCGCCGGCCGGGACTCCATGCTCCTCAACCTCTCCGGGGCGCACGCCCCTTACTTCACCCGCAACGTCGTCGTCCTGGAGGACTCCGAGGGCCGTACGGGTCTCGGCGAGGTACCCGGCGGGGAGCAGATCACGCGGACCCTGCGGGACGCCGAACCCCTGGTCGTCGGCGCCCGAGTGGGCGACTACAAGAACGTCCTGCGCTCGATCGGGGCCACCTTCGCCGATCGTGACGCGGGCGGACGCGGCGCGCAGACCTTCGACCTGCGCACGACGGTGCACGCGGTCACCGCCGTCGAGTCCGCGCTGCTCGACCTGCTCGGGCAGCACCTGGAGGTGCCGGTCGCCGCCCTGCTGGGCGACGGCAAGCAGCGCGACGCCGTACGGGTGCTCGGCTACCTCTTCTACGTCGGCGACCCCGACCGCACCGACCTGGACTACGTCCGGGCACCCGACGCGGCCGTCGAGTGGTACCGCGTCCGGCACGAGGAGGCGCTGACCCCCGAGGCGATCGTCCGCCAGGCCGAGGCGACCTACGACCACTACGGCTTCCGTGACTTCAAGCTCAAGGGCGGCGTCCTGCCGGGCGCCGAGGAGGTCAAGGCCGTACGGGCACTCAAGGACCGCTTCCCCGAGGCGCGGATCACCCTCGATCCCAACGGCGCCTGGTCGCTGCGCGAGGCCGTCGAACTGTGCCGCCCCCTGCTCGGCACCCTCGCCTACGCCGAGGACCCCTGTGGGGCGGAGGGCGGCTACTCGGGCCGGGAGATCCTCGCGGAGTTCCGCCGGGCCACCGGCCTGCCCACGGCGACCAACATGATCGCCACGGACTGGCGTCAGCTGACCCACGCCCTCGCCCTGCAGTCGGTGTCCATCCCGCTCGCCGACCCGCACTTCTGGACCATGCAGGGCTCGGTACGGGTCGCCCAGCTGTGCAACGCCATGGGGCTGACCTGGGGCTGCCACTCCAACAACCACTTCGACATCTCCCTGGCGATGATGGCCCACTGCGGAGCCGCCGCCCCCGGCGAGTACAACGCCCTGGACACGCACTGGATCTGGCAGGAGGGGCTGGAGCGGCTCACCGTCGAGCCGCCGAGGATCACCGGCGGGGAGGTTGCCGTACCGGACACGCCCGGACTCGGGATCCGGCTGGACATGGACCGGCTCCTCGCGGCGCACGAGCTGTACCGCGACAACGCGCTGTCGGGCCGGGACGACGCCGTGGGCATGCGGTATCTGATCGAGGGCTGGACCTTCGACGCGAAGCGACCGTGTCTCGTGCGCTGAGTGCCGACTGCGGGCTCAAAGGGCGAAGACGCGGCGGGCGTTGCCGTGCAGGAACAGCTCCCGCGTCTCCTCGTCCAGGTCGAGCGCGTCCAGGTGCTCCAGGGCCCGAACCGGCGTGATCATGGGGTAGTTGGAGCCGAACAGCACCTTGCGACGGCCCCGGCCGCGCAGATACTCCACCAGCTCCGGCGGATATCGGCGCACGGTATATGCGCTGGTGTCGATGAAGACGTTCTCGTGCTTGTCGGCGACCGCGATCATCTCCGTCGTCCACGGGTAGCCGATGTGCCCGCACACGATCGTCAGCTCGGGGAAGTCCAGCGCCACCTGGTCGATGTACGGGATGGGCCGCCCGGTCTCCGACGGCCGCAGCGGGCCGGTGTGCCCGACCTGCGTGCAGAACGGCACACCGAGGTCGACGCAGGCCGCGTACAGCGGGTAGTACAGCCGGTCGGTGGGCGCCAGCCCCCACAGCCACGGCACCACGCGCAGCGCCACGAAGCCGAGCTCCTCGACGGCGCGCCGAATCTCCCGCACCGCCGCCATGGGCCGGGCGAGATCGGCGCCGGCGACCCCGCGCAGCCGCCCGCCGGACTGTTCGACGAAGGCGGCCACCTCGTCGTTGTCGATCAGCGGGCCCTGCGGGCCGTACCAGGCGGACGCGAGGCCGATCTCCACGTCCGCAGCCTCAAGCGCCGCCACCGTGACCTCGACGGGCAGCGGCTTGTCGAGCCGCTCCATGCCGGTCCAGCGGCGCAGTGACTCGAACATCTCGTGGTTGGCGTGGCGCGGCGTCGGGTGCTGCATCCAGGCGTCGATGACGGGCATGGGCTCGGCCTCTCCGGGAGCGGTCAGGGAGCGTCGTGCCCGGCGCCCCGGGTGGGTTCGGTGATCGCCATGGTGCCCTGGGCCACTGCGCACAGGGTGGAGGTGCCGTCGGCGTGGACCGTCGTCAGGTCGCAGCGGCACACCGCGCGGGTCCGGCCCGCCCGGATCACCCGGGCGTGGGAGCGCAGGGTCTCGCCGAGGGCCGGGCGCAGGAAGTCGATGGTGAAACCGGCGGTCACCAGGCCGACGCCGAGCGCACTGCCCGCGGTGAAGGCCGCCGCGTTCTCGGCCGCGTAGCCGAGGACGCCGCCGTGCACGGAGCCGTTCTGGTTCAGCAGTTCGCCGCGCAGGTCCAGTTCCAGGGTCGCCTCGCCGTCACCGAAGGCCGTCAGTCCGGCACCCAGCAGAACGCTGAAGGGCTGGGCCGCCAGCACCTTGCGGGCGACGGCCAGGTCGAGGGTCCCGGTCACGGCGCGAACACCTCACTTCACTAGTGAAGTGAGCATGGCGCCGCCTCGCGGGGTCTGTCAACATCGGTCCATGTCCGAGCCCGACCAGCGTCTGTACTTCCTGCTCCAGCGCGCGGCGCACCAGCTGCGCACCGCCTCCGACCGGCGCCTGCTGGCCACCGCCGGGATCACCACGGCCCAGCTCGGCGCCCTGTACGCGGTCCGTGACGAGCCGGGCATCACCCAGCAGCGGCTGGCCCACGCCCTGGGGCTGCGCGAATCCGCCGTCACCGGGCTGGTCGGCCGGCTCACCGCGGCCGGTCTGATCGTGAAGCGGGCGCATCCACGTGAACACCGGGCGGTGGTGCTGGAGTTGACCGACGGCGGGGCCGCCGCGCTCGACGCCGCGCAGCCGGAGGTCGACCGCTTCAATGCCGAGGCGCGGGCGCTGCTAGGCGAGGAGGGGTTCACGCGGACGGCCGCGGCGATGCGCACACTGGCGCACTGGGAGTCCCCATGAGGCGAGCCCGGCCGCTGTGCCGTGTCCCCGCCCCTATCGTGAATCCATGTACTCGACGCGAGTCTCCGGGCATGTGAACGCCCCACGCGCCGCCGTCTACCGGGCCCTGCTGGACGCGGACGCCGTCGCGCAGTGGCGCGTGCCGGACGGCATGACCGCGCGGGTGCACGCGTTCGACGGCCGGGAGGGCGGGGCGTTCCGCGTCTCGCTCACCTATGACCTGCCGACCGGCACCGGCAAGTCGGACGCGCAGACCGACACGTACCACGGTCGTTTCGTGCGGCTCGTGGCGGACGAGCAGGTGGTCGAGGAGGTCGAGTTCGAGACCGACGACCCCGCCCTGCGCGGCACGATGACCATGACCACCACCCTCACCGACGCCGCCGGCGGCGGCACGGACGTCACGATCGTGCACGAGGGGATCCCCGACATCGTGCCCGCCGCGGACAACGAGACGGGCACCCGCATGGCCCTGGCCGGCCTCGCCCGGCTCGTCGAGTCCCCGGCCCGGTGACCTTCCGCCGTTACCGCGTGTCGGACATCACCTACCCCTGACCTGGCGGTTACGTGATATTTGCCTGGGGTTGGCCGGGCGTACGAAAGCGCTCGCTTCCATGCGGAAGTATGGACACCGAACTGCTGGCAGGGCTGCGCGTCGACTACACCGACCAGGACGACCCCGTACTGATCCGGCCGGACGGCAGCCTGGTGGACACCTGGCGTGAGAACTACCCGTACGACAAACGCATGGAGCGTCCGGAGTACGAGTGGCACAAGCGGCTCCAGCAGATCGAGTTGCTGAAGCTGCAGAGCTGGATCAAGGAGTCCGGCCGGCGTCTGGTCATCGTGTTCGAGGGCCGGGACGCGGCCGGCAAGGGCGGCACGATCAAGCGCTTCACCGAGCACCTGACCCCCGCGGCGCCCGGGTGGTCGCGCTGGAGAAGCCGACCGAGCGTGAGCGCGGGCAGTGGTACTTCCAGCGGTACGTCGAGCATCTGCCGACCGCCGGCGAGATCGTGCTGTTCGACCGGTCCTGGTACAACCGGGCCGGCGTCGAGCGCGTGATGGACTTCTGCAGCGACGACGAGTACCGGCGCTTCATGCGGCAGGCCCCGGCCTTCGAGCGGATGCTGGTGGACGACGGCGTCGACCTGATCAAGTTCTGGTTCTCGGTGTCCCAGGGCGAACAGCGCACCCGGTTCACCATCCGCCAGGTCGACCCCGTACGGCAGTGGAAGCTCAGCCCCATGGACCTGGCCTCGCTGGACCGCTGGGACGACTACACCGCCGCGAAGGTCGCGATGTTCCGGGAGACGGACACCGAGCACGCTCCCTGGACCGTGGTGAAGAGCAACGACAAGAAGCGGGCCCGCGTCGAGGCCATGCGCAGCGTGCTCGCCCGCTTCGAGTACAACGACAAGGACGAGGAGGTCGTCGGCACCGCCGACCCTCGCATCGTCGGTGCCGCCGCCGGCCTGCTGGAGGCGGGCGAGGACGACTCCGAGCTCGAACGCTGACCGTCGTCCCTGTCCGCCCTGGCGCGCGTTTCGAGTCGTGATCAATTTGCGGGATGTGCCTTCGTGGCACGGTCCGGTCCGATGGACGGTCTTACGTGACGTGAGTGCAACTGACCGATCCGGATGGGGAGTTCATCGAGCCGTACCTGCCGATCGGCCCCGACAGCTACCTCGCCGGTCTCCACCTGCGCGCCTTGATGATCTGGATCAAGGACCTCACCAGGACCGCCCGATGATCACGACTCGATATGCCCCTAGGTGACGCGCTGAGGTGCCGGACGCCAAGGGCGGGCAGGAGTTGAGTCAACGGTCAACCAGCCGTGGACGCGGGGCTTCACCCGTGGATTCCGCGTCGGTGTCGTCGGTGCCGACCGGGCCGCGGGGAAGCAGCCGGTCCAGCCACTTCGGCAGCCACCAGTTGGTCCGGCCGAGGAGTGTCATGGTCGCCGGTACCAGCACCATGCGTACGACCGTGGCGTCGATGAAGATCGCGGTGGCCAGGCCGAGCCCGAACATTTTGGTGGAGGGGTCCTCGGCGACGGCGAAGGACAGGAAGACCGCCACCATGATGAGGGCGGCCGAGGTGATGATCCGGGCGGTGCGCGAGACGCCCTCAACGATCGCCGTGCCGTTGTCGCCGGTGCGCAGGTACTCCTCGCGTACGCGGGAGAGGAGGAACACCTCGTAGTCCATCGACAGGCCGAACAGGATGGCGAAGAGGAACATCGGGATGAACGACACGATCGGAACCGTCGCTTCCAGCCCGATGAGTGCGGCTCCCCAGCCCCACTGGAAGACCGCGACCATGATGCCGTAGGCCGCGCCGATGCTCAGCAGATTCAGCAGTACCGCCTTGAGCGGTACGAGTATCGAGCGGAAGACCAGCATCAGCAGCAGGAACGACATCGCCAGCACGGCGGCGACGAACACCGGCAGGCGTTGGCTGGTGCGTTGGCCCACATCGGACAGGCTCGCGGCGGCGCCGCCGACGTGGGCCCTGGCCGGGCCGTGCCCGATCGCCGTGGGCAGCACGTCGGTGCGCAGCCGGGCGATGGTGTCGGCCGTGGCCTTGTCCTGAGGGCTGGTGGTCGGGAACACCACGAGGGTCGCGATGCCGGTGGCCCGATCGATGTGCGTCGGCGCGACGGATGCGATGCCCGGATCCGCCGCGACCGTGGTGACGAGACGGTCCACCACTCCCGGATCACCGGTGGGGTCCGCGGCGATGACGAGGGGACCGTTGGTGCCCGGGCCGAACCCCTCGGCGACGAGGTCGTAGGCGCGGCGTTCAGTACGGCTCTGCGGCAGGGAGCCGTCGTCGGGCAGGCCGACGCGCAGGCCGAGCACGGGCAGCGTCGCCGTCAGCAGAAGCCCCGCCGCGCCGACCGCGTACGGCACCGGGTGCCGGCTGACGTGCCCGATCCAGCGACGCCACCCGGCGGCGCCTGCCGCCGGGTCCCGCCGCCGTGCGAGTCGGCCCAGCTTCCTGGTCTGCAGAGCCCGGCCGATCCGGCCGATCCGGGCCAGGCGCGGACCCGCCGCGCCGAGGAAGGCCGGCAGCAGCGTCACCGACGCGAGCACCATCGTCAGGACGACGATCGAGACGGCAACCCCGCCCACCGTCATGAACGGCACGTTCGCGACCGCCAGGCCGAGGATCGACACGACGACGGTGCCGCCGGCGAAGACCACCGGCCGCCCCGCCGTTGCCACCGCTCGTCCGGCCGCCTCGTGCGGCTCGAGCCCGCGCGCGAGGTACTCCCGGTGCCTGGCGAGCACGAACAGCGCGTAGTCGATGCCCACTCCGAGCCCGACCATGCTGCCCAGGACAGGGGCGAAGGTCGGGACGTCCGTCACCCCCGCCAGTACCGTCATCGTGGCGACCCCGACGGTCAGCCCGAAGACCGCCATGCCGATCGGCAGCGCGGCGGCGACGAGCGAACCGAACGCCAGGAACAGGATCGCGGCCGCGGCGAGGAGGCCGATCAACTCGCTCACGCCGCCGTCGGGGTCGGAGAAGGCGTAGAAGAGGTTCCCGCCCATCTCGATGCGCAGCGGCAGCTTGGCGCGCAGCCGGTCGCCGAGATCGACGAGGGCGTCGAGGTCTTCGGCCGACAGCCGGCTCTGGTCGGGGTACTGCACCCGGACGACCGCGATCCGCCCGTCGGCCGAGACAAGGCCGCCGCGCACGGCGGTGTCCCCGCCTGCGTCGAGTGCCCCCGCCGGGTCGCTCGTGCCGAGCACGTGCGGCAGCCGCTTCACCTCGGTCTGCAGCCGCGTGAGAGCGGTGCGCGCGCTGTCGTGGTCGAAGAACGTCGCAGCGCCGTCGAGGGGGGTGACGACCACTTGGGCGGTCATCCCCTCCTGGCCGGTGCCGGCCCGCTCGATCAGTTCCGCGGCCCGCTGGGAGTCCAGTCCCGGAGCGGTCATCGAATCCGCATTCCGCCCGCCGAAGGCGATCGCGGCGAGGACGGCGAGCGTGGCGGCGACCAGCCATGCCGCGATCACCCGCCAGGGATGGCGGGCGGAGCTTGCGCCCAGGCGCAACAGGGCTTTCGAGAGCATCGGGTCCTCCAACCACCTCGTCGGCCGTCCTTGTACGGCCGCCGATGCCGAGGCTCGTCGCCACGGCGCTCCGCGGCATCGGCCCGCGGGCCGCGGATCTGTCGGCCTCGGGGCGGAGTGACGACCAGTCCTTTCGGCCGATGCGCGGCACGCCGCGGTCCCTAGGCTGAGAACCGTGCTCCGAGACGACCTGCGAACCCTGTGGACCGAACCCCGGCCGCCCGACGCGCCCGCCCGGGTGCGGCGGGACTGGGCGCTGCTCGCCGCGGGCCTTGCCGGTGTGGCGCTGGAGGCCACCCTGCGCGAGAACGTCGTGTGGCGGCCGGTGGCGGTGGTGTTCGCCGTATGGCTGTGCCTGCTGCCCCTGTGGCGCCGGACCCGCCCGCTGGCGATGGTGACGCTGGCGTTCGGCTCGGTGAGCCTGCTCCAGCTGGCCTCGCTCGTCGCCGCACCGCGCGAGCCCGTCGGCCTGTACACCGGCGCGGTCGTGCTCGTGCTGGTGTACGCGCTGCCCCGGTGGGGATCGGGACGCGAGATCGTGCTGGGCGGCGCGGTGATCCTCGCGACCGGCGCGCTGTGTTCCGTCACGGACGAGACCCCGGTCGTCGAGAATGTCGTGGGCTTCGTATTCCTGCTGCTGCCCGGCGTGGTCGGGGCTGCCGTGCGGTTCCGGGTGACCGCTCGCGAGCGGCAGGTGGAGCAGGTGCGCTCCCGCGAGCGCGAGCAGCTCGCCCGGGAACTGCACGACACGGTGGCCCACCACGTGTCGGCCATGGTGATCATCGCCCAGGCGGGCCGGGTACTCGCGGGCACCGACCCGTCCGCCGCCGTCGAGGCGCTGGAGGGGGTCGAGGAGGAAGGGGCGCGCACGCTGGAGGAAATGCGCGCCATGGTCGCCGCGCTGCGCGACCGCGGGGTCGGCGCCGAGCTGGCGCCCCCTGCCGGAGTCGCGGATCTGGAGCGCCTGGTGCGCACCCCGGGTGCTCGCCTCAGGGTCGACCTGGGGCTCGACGGCGAACTGGACGCGCTGCCCCCGGCCGTGGACGCGGCCGTCTACCGGATCGTGCAGGAGTCGGTGACCAACGTGCTGCGCCATGCGGTCGACGCGACCGAGCTCGTCGTTCGGGTCGCCGCGGAACGGCACACGGTACGGGTGAGCGTGCTCGACAACGGCCGGCGCACCGGCCGGGGTCGCGACGGATACGGACTTACCGGACTGCGCGAGCGCGCGACCCTGCTCGGCGGCACACTACGAGCCGGCCCGGGTACCGACCGGGGCTGGCATGTCGAAGCCGAACTGCCGAGAGCGAGGAGCGAGAGCGGTGTCCATTCGCGTCCTCGTCGCTGACGACCAGACGATCATCCGCACCGGGTTGCGGATCATGCTGAACGCCCAGCCCGGCATCGAGGTGGTCGGCGAGGCCGCCGATGGGCGGGAAGCGGTACGTCTGGCCCGCGAACTACGCCCCGACGTCTGCCTGTTCGACATCCGCATGCCCGCACTCGACGGGCTCGAGGCCACCCGGCTGGTCGCCGGCCCGGGCGTCGCCGACCCGCTGGCCGTGGTCGTCATCACCACGTTCGACCTCGACGAGTACGTCTACGGCGCGCTGCGTGCCGGCGCCCGCGGATTCCTCCTCAAGGACACGGGACCGGACCTTCTGGCGCAGGCCGTACGGTCGGCGTCCGACGGTGAGGCGCTCATCGCGCCCAGCGTCACCGTCCGTCTGCTCCAGGCATTCGCGGACCTGCCCGCCGGCCGGCCCGTGGCCCAGCCGGTCTCTCCCGTCACCGCCCGCGAGGAGCAGGTGCTCCTCGCCGTCGCTCGCGGGCTGACCAACACCGAGATCGCCGATGCACTGCACATCAGCCTCAGCACGGTGAAGACGCATCTGGCCAGCCTGATGGCCAAACTCGGCGCCCGCAACCGGGTCGAGATCGCGATGTGGGCCTACGAAACGCGCCGTATCCTCCCCGGAACCTGAGCCGGGTGCCGGGCCATGTCCCATGAGTCCCCGCCCGGACATCAGTGCACCGGTCGGCTCACCTCGGCTCGATGATCTGGATCAAAGACCTCACCAGGACCACCCGATGATCACGACTCGATACGCGCCCTAGCCGCGGGGCAGCACCGTGACGCGACGGAAGTTGCACTCGTCCCCTGCCGGGTGCCCGGCAGGGGAGGGGTGGGTCTGATGTGCTTTGAGGGCGGCGCTGACCAGGCTCATCAGCAGATCGACGTCCGTGTCGCAGTCCAGATGGACGGTCACCCAGCCGGAGCCGGGGACCATCCGGATCGCGGTCGAGTCGCGGAGATCGTCATGGAAGCGTCCGATGGCCGGGACCGTCAGGTGCAGGTCCACGTCCCGCTCCGAGTGGAAGTGAACGATCTCGCTGCGGACGGAGCGCAGGGCCGGCCCGACGCCACAACTGGCCCGGCCCGAGCTGAGGTCGGGCCAGGCTTCCAGCTGTTCCATGGCGCGTTGGGCCAGTGTCATGCCTCCATAGTCGCTCGATCACCACGTCGCAACCAGAGGTTGAGCGATTCGTAACCGGGGCGTGAGGAACCTCTCAGCCATTTCGGCCTAGTCGGGAGGCGTAGGGGTGTCGTGCGTCCGGTACATCGCCTGTACGTCGAGCTCCAGCTGGACCGTGGGCCCGACCACCGCGATGCCGCGGGCCAGCATGCTGCGCCAGTTCAGGGTGAAGTCCTCCCGGTGCAGCTCGGCCCTGGCCAGCGCCGCGCACCGCAGCTCCTCGCCGTAGCCGCCGTTGACCGACCCCAGGTAGGTGGTGTCCAGCTCCACCGAGCGGCTGACGCCGTGCATGGTGAGCGAGCCGTGCAGCGTCCACTTTGTGCCGCCCCGGTAGGCGAAGCGGGTGCTGGCGAAGTCGATGTACGGGTAGCGCTCGACGTGCAGGAAGTCCGCTGAACGCAAGTGGGCGTCCCGGGTGTTGTTGCCCGTCGTGATGCTGGCCGCTTCGATACGTACGGACACCTGGGAATCGGCCATGTCCGGAGCCACCCGGATGCCGCCCGTGAACCGCTCGAAGCGGCCGTGCACATGGGCCATGCCGACGTGCTTGGCGATGAACCGGATCGCCGTGTGCGGCGGGTCGAACAGCCAGGTGCCGGGCACCGGCAGTTCGAGCTGCCGGGCCGACGCCAGCTGGACCCGGACGGCGGGCTGCGGCGGACCGGCGACGACGTCCAGGGGCTCGCGGTGCGGGCTCAGACCCTCGGCCGTGATCATGAGGCTGTAGCGGCCCGGAGGCAGCGCGGCGAGGAACAGGCCGTACGGGTCCGTCCTCCCTGACGCCACGACCTCGTGCGAGTCCAGCGCGGTCACGGTCACCTCGGCGCCGCGCATCGGCAGCCCCATCGGGTCCACCACCTCGCGGCCCACGACGCCCGCGCCGGGCGGCACGGGCAAGGGGACACCCGGGGTTTCTCGGGAGCGCCGCCTCCTGAGCAGACCGAGGGGCATGCTGATCACCTTTTCTTCCGGTGGGGGGACTTTCGAGTGTGTGGGGGGATGGCTGTCAGTGGGCGACCGTGGCCGGCGGGGCGCCTTCGTACGCCGCCCTCAGCAGGGCGAGCACGCCGTCGGCCGTCACCGGGCGGGGGTTGGCGTACGCCTGGCCCGCGATCTGCGCGGCGGCCACCGCCAGGTCGGCTTCGGCGAGGCCCAGTTCGGCGAGCGAGCGGGGCGCGCCGAGTTGTCCGGCCAGCTCCCAAAGGGCCGTCGGAGCGTCGGCCGTGTCCAGGGCGCGGGCCACGGCGGCGGCCGCGTCCGGGGCGGCGGGGGCGTTGTGGGCCAGGACGTACGGCAGCACCACCGTGTGCGTCTCGGCGTGCGGCAGCGAGAAGGTGCCGCCCAGGACATGGCACACCTTGTGATGCAGGCCCATGGTGGTCGCGCCCAGACAGGACCCGCACAGCCAGGCCCCGTACAGGGCACGCCCGCGGGCCTGCGGCGACGCGGGTTCCGCGGCCACCGCCGGGAGCGCCCGCGCCATCGCCCGTACGCCCTCCTCGGCCATCAGCGCGACGAGCGGCGAGGTGTCGGGGGCGTACAGGGCCTCGACGGCGTGCGCGATCGCGTTGACGCCGCTGGTCACCGACAGCGGTACCGGCAGCGAGAGGGTGAGCTCGGGGTCGTAGACGACGCTGCGGGGCAGCACCTTCGCATCGCGGCCGGTGCGTTTGACGCCGTCTTCGGTGAGTCCCCACACCGGGGTCATCTCCGAGCCGGAGTACGTGGAGGGCACGGCGATCAGCGGCAGGCCGGTGCGCAGTGCGATCGCCTTGCCGAGGCCGATCGACGAGCCGCCGCCCACCGCCACGCACCCGTCGGCGCCCGCCGCACGTGCCGTCTCGACGGCCGTGTCGGCGACCTCGGCGGGAACGTGCATCCGGGCCCGGTCGTGCAGTCCGACACAGGCCGGACCGAGCGCGTCGGCGACCGCCCGCGCGGTGTCCGCGCCCCGCGCCCCGCAGACCACCAGCACCCGCCGCAGCCCGAGCCGCTCCACCTCGCCCGGCGTCGCCGACACCGCGGCGCCGGCCCGGAAGACGACCCGCACGGGCCGGCTCTCGTAGGAGAAGTCGAGGGAGTCCGTCACGACCGCTCCAGGACGAGGTCGAAGCGTGCCCGGCGGAAGGGGTTCGCGACGCCGAACTCCCGTGCCGCGGCCGGGTCGTCGGCCGGGGCGAAGTCCGTGACCAGGCCCGGCTTCACGGCGAACACCGCGTCCGAGTCCAGGTAGTCACTGCCCGCCACGAAGATGTGCGTGGTCACCGGAGTGTGCCCCGCGGCCGAGGCGATGAAGTGGATGTGCGCGGGCCGGTAAGGGTGCCGTCCGGTGGCCCGCAGCAGCCCGCCGACCGGGCCGTCCGTCGGGATCGGATACGGGCTCGGCACGCACGTACGGAACCAGAACCGCCCCTCGTCGTCCGCGGTGAACAGCCCGCGGCCGTTGCCCGAGGGCTGTACGTCCGGCTGCTGCACGTCGTAGAAGCCGTTGCCGTCGGCCTGCCACACGTCCACGACCGCGCCCGGCAGCGGCGCGCCGTCCCGGGACAGCACCCGTCCGCTCACCACGCACGGCTCGCCGCCGCCCACCAGGTCGATGCTCGCGCCGAGCTCACGCACCGGCGACTGCGTCATGTGGAACGGGCCCAGGACCGTCGACTCGGTGGCGCCGGGGCCGTGCCGGCCGTTGATCGTCTCCACCAGCATCGACAGGCCGAGCACGTCCGACAGCAGGATGAACTCCTGGCGGGTGTCCGTGCACGTCTGCCCGGTCACCGTCAGGAACCCGATCGCCCGCTCCCACTCCTCCTGCGTCAGCCGCGTCTCGCGCGCGAAGTCGTGCAGATGCCGCACCAGCCCGGTGAGCAACTCCCGCAGCCGCGGGTCGTCCGTGCCCCGCAGACCGGCCACGACCTCGTCGGTGACCGTCGGCTCGTCCGCCATGCCCGCTCCCTCTCCGTCCTCCCGCGCGCCCATCTCGGCCGTGCCCCTCTCAACCGTGCCCGAGGATCCGCCGCAGCGCGTCCGTGAGCAACCGTTCGGCGTCCTCGGCGGCGCCCGCGTGCCGGAACGCCACATACCCGTCGGGGCGTACGAGCAGGGCGCCCGCGTCACAGATCCCGCTCAGGCCCGCCCAGTCGCCGTACGGGTCCTCGTACTCCTGGCCCGGTCCGACGACGACCGTCGCGATGTCGAGGGGCTGCGCCTCGGCGGCCCGCAGCCACGCCTCGCCCCCGATGCCGGTGAGCAGCGTGAAACGGCCCTTGCCTACGGTGTCGAGGGTGGACAGGGTCCGCGTCCCCGAGGTGATCCAGGCGTGCGGGAGCTTGGCGCCGGGGCGGGACGTGGGCTGGTGGTGCAGCTCTGGGTCGCGGGTGAAGCCGGGGTCGGGGGTGCCGTCGGGGACGATCGCGGCAGAGCTCTCCGCGGAATAGCGCTGGTTGAGGTCGACGCCGTGCGCGTTGAACTCGTACACCTTGAAGGCGATGGCCTCCCGCAGCGCGGCCCGCTGCTCGGCGGCCGCCTCGGTGGCTTCCTTGCGGGCGGCGATGTTGGCCCACAGCTGCTCGGGCGTCTGCGGCGAGAGACCGTCGAGCGCCTCGAAGATCGGTGCGGTCTCGGCGATGGACTTGTTGGCGCGCGTCACGACCTGCCGGCCGACCGGAGCGCGCTCGGCGTCATAGGTGTCGAGGAGCTTCGCGGAGGCGACGCCGTCGAGGACGAGCTTCAGCTTCCAGGCCAGGTTGTAGGAGTCCTGGATGGAGGTGTTGGAGCCGAGACCGTTGGACGGCGGGTGGCGGTGCACGGCGTCACCGGCGCAGAAGACACGGCCGTTGGCGTAAGTCTCCGCGTACATCTCGTTGACCGTCCACGCCGAGGACGATTTGATCGTCACCGGGATCTCGTCGTCGCCGACCAACTGGCGTACGACGGACAGGGCGTACTCCTCGGTGAGGTCGGGGGCGCCCGCGCTCACGTCGTAGCCCCACACGATCATCCACTCGTTCCAGGGCCGTACGCAGCGCACCAGGCCCGCGCCGATGCCGCCGACGGTGGCGCCGGGTGCGAGCACCCAGTACAGGGTCGAGGGGCGGTGGGCGGTGTACTTGCTCAGGTCCGCGTCGAAGACGATGTTGATGCTGCCCGCGACGCCCATCTGACCGCCCATCGGCAGCCCGGCGTCCTCGGCGACCTTGGAGCGGCCGCCGTCGGCGCCGATCAGGTACCGGGCGCGGACGGTGTACTCGTCGCCGCGCAGCCGGTCCTCGACGGTCACCGTGACGCCGGAGTCGTCCTGCACGAAGGACTTGTAGACCGTGCTGAACCGGAAGTCCGTGCCGCGGGCGATCGCCGCGTTCACCAGCACCGGCTCCATCAGGTGCTGCGGCATGTCGCACATGCGGGTGGGGCTGGCGAGTTCGTGCGCGGCCTGCACCAGCGGGTCGTTGCCCCAGGAGCGCACCCGGCCGAGCTCCTCGCCGGCCAGGCTGGTGCAGAACGTCGTGTCGCCCATCAGATGCTGGGGCGTCGCCCGGGCGATCACGTCCTGCTCGACGCCCAGATCGCGCAGCACCTCCATGGTGCGCTGGTTGGTGATATGAGCGCGGGGCGTGTCGGCGAGGCTCGCGTACCGCGTGACGACCATGTTGCGCACGCCGTAGGTGCTGAGCGCGAGCGCGGCCGACGCGCCCGCCGGGCCGCTGCCCACGATCAGTACATCGGTCTCGACGACGGTGTGCACGACAGAACGCTCCAGGAGATGAGAACAGACCCCGACCTTCAAGATCATGGAGCGAAGCGGCCTGTCGTGGGTGTCTCATTACGAGACAACCCGCCGGTCACCGACGTGCGGTGAAGCGGGACAACCCGCCCTCGCCATCCGCGCGACGCCCCGGATACGGTGAGGGACGCCATGACCACCGCGGAACATTCCCCTGCCCTCGCCCCACTACGCCAGGCCCGCGAAAGGTTCCTGACGGGGCGCCCCCTGCCGGACGGCGTACCGGACGACGTCGTGGCGGCCTGGCGGCGCGCCCGCTTCTTCGGTGTACGGCCCGATCTCGACGGTCCGCTGCGGGAGTCGGCCGACCCCGACGACTCGCCCCTGCTGGAGGCGGCGCGCCCCGCGCTCACCCGGATCGCGCCGGCCCTCGACGCCGGGCGCTCGGCGCTCGTGCTCACCGACGAACGGCTGAGGGTGCTGTGGTCGACCGGCAGCGCGCCCGGCGACGACACCTGCGCCGACCTGTCCGAGCGGGAGGTCGGTCACAACAGTGCCGCGCTCGCCCTGCGCACCCGCCGCCGGGCCGAGGTGCACGGTCCCGAGCACTTCCTCGACGTGTGGCAGGACGTCTCGGCGGTCAGCGTGCCGCTGCTCTCCCCGGAGACCGGTCAGGTGCTCGGCACGGTGACGGTGGCCTGCGGTCTGCGGGCGGGCTGCCGGCCGCATCCCGGCGCCGCACTCGCCGAGGCGGCCGCCGCCGCGGTGGAGGCGGAACTGCGGGCACGCGCGCGTACCGCGCAACGGGCGCTGCTCGACGCCTACGAGCGGGCCGCGCGGGGACGCGAGCGGGCGGTGGTCGCACTGGACGGCCGCAGCCGCCTGATCAGCGAGGCGGCGGCGGGCCTCGCCTCGCCGCAGGTGCTGGAGG
Organism: Streptomyces sp. UW30; assembly: GCF_008042075.1. Taxonomy (GTDB): domain Bacteria; phylum Actinomycetota; class Actinomycetes; order Streptomycetales; family Streptomycetaceae; genus Streptomyces. The sequence continues at coordinate 70,585 of NZ_RDBN01000038.1, forward strand.
CGCTGGAGCGCGGTGCGCGGGCCTGGGGCAGGGGGAGCGGCGAGTCGTACGACATCCCGCTTCCCGAGGACGCCGGCTGCACCGCCGAGATCACTCCGGTACGGCACGAGGGCCGCGCCCTCGGCCTGGTCGCCGTGCTCGCCCCACGTCCCGTGGAGCCGGCGCCGGCGCCGAGTCCGGCGGGCGCGCTGGTGGGAGGCTCGGTGCCCTGGCGGCACGCGGTCGCGCGGGCGTCGCGGCTGTTCCGTACGGCGGGACCCGTGCTGGTGACGGGGGAGCGGGGCACGGGCAAGACCGCCCTGGCCCTCGAACTGCTCGACGGGACGGCCCCGTTGGTCGTGGACGCCGCCGAATCACCCGAGCTCGGCCTCAAGGACGGCGAGCGCAGCGAGATAGGGGTCCCCCCGGCCGGAGGCTGGGGGAGGGCCGGCGACCGCCCCCTGCTGCTGCGGCACGCCGAACGCCTGTCCCAGCCTGACGTGGCCACACTCAACTCCCTCCTGGAGGAGCGCCCCGACGCCCGCGTGGTCGCCACCTACACACCCGGAACCTCGCCGGGCCCCTGCCTCCAGCGCCTCCTCGACACCCTCGCCGCCCGCTCGGTGACCCTGCCCGCACTGCGGGAACGCCCCGAGGACATCCGGGAGTTGCTGCCCGTCCTCGCGCCCGGGCCCGCCCCCGGCAGCCCGCCGCTGACCTGGACCCTGGACGCGCTGCGGGCGCTGGAGCAGCATCCTTGGCCCGGGAACGTCACGGAACTCGCGCATCTCGTCAGGGCGTTGGCCGGCCAGCGGCGACTCTTCGGGCCGGTGCGGCGCGGCGAACTGCCCGATCCCGTCCGCGAAGGACCGGCGGGGCGGACCCTCAGCCCGATGGAGCTGGCCGAACGGTCCGCGATCCTGGAGGCGCTGCGCCGCCACGGCGGAAACAAGGCGCGCGCCGCGGCGGCGCTGGGGATCGCCCGCGCCACCCTCTACCGCAAGCTGCGGGAGTACCAGGGCCGGGACGCCCTGACCGGGCCCAGGCCCTGAGCGCCCCGGACCTCCGAGGGCCTCAGCGGGCCCCGGTCCAGTTGTGCGCGACGTCGACGACGACGCGATCGGCCGCCACCCACACCCGGAACGGCAGCCGTGCCCGCACGCCGAGCCCGATCTGCGTGTCCCCCTCGAAGCTGCCGACGAACCGCGCGTCCCGGAACGTGCGGTACCCCGTGAGGTTCACGCCGGTCAGGCGCTGGCCGGCCTTCGCGGGATACGTGGGCTTTCCGGTGGCGGGGTCGTAGGCGGGCGCTGCCACGCGCACCTCGATGACGGCTCCGCCGCCGACGGCGATCTGCCGCCCCGAGCCGTCCTGGTAGAGACGGCTGACGTACCGGACGGAGTAGCCGAGTTCACGGGTGCTCGCGCCGGGGACGTCGACGACCATGCGGTCGAAGCAGGCGTGCCGACCGGTCCTGATGTTCGTCACCGACTCCGACGTGGCCGCGGAGCGGGTCTCGGCCTGACTGCCCCAGCCGGTGGGGCAGGCCGTGGTGGTTGCGGTGGTGGTTGCGGTGGCTTGGGCCGGGACCGCCGCCACACCCAGCGTGGCGACCATGAGCGCGGCTGCCGACGCCCAGGCGATTCTGTTTCGTCCCATTGTGTCCCCCGAGAGGTGATGTGCCTGATATTAGGGGAGACAACCTTCTTGGCCGAATGGTTGCACGGTTGCGGAGTTCGACCGTCCGGACTTCGCGACGATCGGCGGCCCGCATGGGAACCCGGGCCGGACCTGGGACGTTCAACGAAGGACGGCGGCGATCAAGGGCCGTGACGGGCAGGCACCGAAGGCTTATCAGGGGGCGATGTGACGCGGTTACTGGTCGTAGGGGGCGCAATCGCCGGGACGGGCGCGGCTCTGGCCCTGCACAAGGCAGGATGCGACGTCGCCGTGTACGAGGCGCACCCGGACTCCGCCGAGGACATCGGCGCGTTCCTCACCCTCGCGAGCAACGGCATGCGCGCCCTGGCGGAGGTCGACGCCTCGGCGGCGGTCACCGCGATCGGCTTCCCGCTGACCTCGATGCGCGTCCTGGACGACACGGGCGCCGAGGTCGCTCAAGTCCCGCTCGGCGAGGCTGGTATCCCGCACCTGCGCTACCGATGCGTGCGGCGCGGCGACCTCAACGCCGCCTTGCAGGCCGAGGTCACCCGCCGGGGCATCGGCATCCGGCACGGCATGCGCCTGGTCTCGGTCGACCACGGCCAGGGCGGCGTCACCGCCCACTTCGACGACGGCACCACGGCGACCGGCGACCTCCTGATCGGCGCCGACGGCCTGAACTCCACCGTCCGCCGCCTCACCGCCCCCGACCGGCGGCCGGCCTACGCCGGACAACAGGTCTTCTACGGCTACACCCCGCAAGCGCCCGAGGCAGCCCCGTCCGACACCATCACCATGGTCCGCGGCAGCACCGTCGCCTTCGGGTACGCGGTCTCGCCCGGGGGAGAGACGTACTGGTTCGCACGCGTCGCCGCCGAGCCGCTGGCCGCGGAGGACCTCGAACACGCCACCCCGGCGGGCCTGCGCGACCTGCTGCTGCCGCTGCTGCGCAAGGACACCACCCCGGCAGCGGACCTCGTCGCCGCCACCTCCGACGACCTCATGGTCACCAACGCCACCGAACTCCCCACCGGCACGCCCTGGCGCTCCGGCCGGACCCTGCTCATCGGCGACGCGGCCCACGCGGCGTCCCCCGCCACCGGGCAAGGCGCCTCGATGGCGCTGGAGGACGCCGTCGTGCTCGCCAAGTCCCTGCGGGACGCACCGGACACGGACGCCGCGCTGTCCCTCTACGAGAGAGTGCGCCGCCCCCGCGTGGAGCACAACGTCACCGTCAGCGGCAACATCTCCCGAGGCACTCACACCCCGTCGGGCCCCGGCAGCAGAGGCGCCGGACCGACCGGGCCCGGCGACCAAGAGCTCGTCCGGGACCTGGAGTGGGGCACCGAACTGCGGCGGCCCGCGACATAAATCGATGATCCGGCCAACTGGCGCAACCCCGAGGTGCGCAGGCCCCTCATAGAGGTCGAACCACCTCGGGTTCGCGGAGAGGAGCACCTGTTGGCCCGTCAGTTGTCCCGTCGACAGTTCGTGGTCTTTTCGCTTGCGGCGACCACCCTGACCGTCGCGGCACCCCTCGGTTGCGACGGTTCGACCGCCGAGGGCGCCGAGAAAGCCTCGGACGGCGCACGCCGTCCGTCCGACGTCCTGGTCACCGGCACCGACTCGGAGATGCTGGTCCTGGAGGTCACCCCGGCCAACAAGGTCGTCGTCCGGCTGCCGCGCGTCGAGGTCGGCCAGGGCGTCACCACCGCCGTCGCCATGATGATCGCCGAGGAACTGGACGCCCGGCTCGCCGACGTCGAGATCCCGCTCGCGGAGGCCCGCAACCAGGGCAACCAGTACACCGGCGGCTCCAGTTCGATCAGCTCGCTGTACGGCCCGGCCCGGCAGCTGGCCGCCACCGCCCGCGCCAAGCTGGTGACCGCGGCCGCCCGCCGCTGGCACGTCCCCGCGCGGACCCTGCGCACCCGGGGTACCCGGGTCATCGCACCGGACGGCCGCATGGCCACCTTCGGATCGCTGACCAGAAGCGCCGCCCCGATCACCAGACCCACTGTGCCGACCACGCCCAAACCGGCGTCCCAGCACCGGGTGATCGGCCGGCCGACGAACCGCATCGACGCCCGCGACATCGTCACCGGCAAAGCCAGGTACACCGGAGACCTGGCGGTGGCCGGGGCGAAGCCGACGGTCGTGGCCCGGCCGCCGACCATCGGCGGAAAGATCGTCTCGATCGACTCCGCGGCCGCCCGTGCCATGCCCGGGGTGCACGCGGTCGTTCAGTTCGGCGGCGGTGTCGCCGTGGTCGCGGAGACCTTCCACCACGCCTTCCAGGCCCGCGACGCCCTGCGCGTCAAGTGGGCGCCGGGACCGCTGGCGAGCCTGTCCGACTCCCAGATCCGCTCCCGGCTGCGCGCCGCCGTCCCGAAGCTGGGGACCCCGCCGCGCGGATCGGCGCAGACCGAGGCCGAGTTCGAGTTCGCCTTCGTCAGCCACGCGCCGATGGAGGTCCTCACGGCCGTGGCGGACGTCCGGTCACAACGGGCCGAGATCTGGTTCTCCTCCCAGACCCCCACGTCCGCGCGGGAGGACATCGCCGCGACGATCGGCGTACCGGTGTCGAAGGTGCGGGTCCATGTGATGCGCGGCGGCGGGTCGTTCGGGCGGCGGCTGAACCACGACGCCGCGATGGAGGCTGCCGTCATCTCCAAGAAGGCGCGCCTGCCCGTGAAGCTGATGTGGAGCCGGACCGACGACATCCGGCACGGCCGGATGCGCCCCGCCTCCCACCACCGCGTCCGGGCCAGCCATGACCGGGGCAGAGTGGTGGCCTTCGCCCACGCCACGGCCTCGGTCAGCGAGTCCTTCGGCGAGCGGGGCCTCTCCGCACAGGGCGGCGCGCGCTCCGCGGTACGCGCCCCCGCGGCGGCCCCTCTCCCCAGCGAGAGCGGCCTGTACAACTTCGGCCGCCTCTCGGGCGACTCGGGCTCGGTCGAGCTGGCGATACCGCTCGGTGCCTGGCGCTCGGTGGACTCCGGCACCGTGCGCACCGCCGAGGAGATCGTCGTCGACGACGTCGCCCGCGCCCTCGGTAAGGACCCGGTCGCCTTCCGCCGTACGACACTGCGAAGCAAGACCGTCAAGGCCGTACTGGACAAGGTCGCGACCGCCGGACACTGGGGCCGGTCCCTGCCACGCGGCCATGCCCAGGGCGTCGCCGTGCACGAGGAGTACGGCTCCAGCGTGGCCTGCCTCGTCGAGATCGACGCCGTCGATCCGAAGAACCCCCGGGTGACCAAGGTGGTGATGGCGGCCGACGTCGGCACGGCCGTCAATCCGCGCGGACTTGAGGCCCAGCTCATGGGCACCGCCGTCGACGGCATCTCCACCGTGCTGCGAGCCGGCCTGCACATCGACAAGGGCGCAGTCCGAGAGAGCAGCTTCGCCGACTTCCACTACGCCCGCGGGCGGCACTCCCCGCAGCACTTCGAAGCGCACATCCTGCCCTCCCGGCGCGAGCCCGGCGGAGCCGGTGAACTCGGCGTCCCGGCCGCGGCCGGCGCCGTCGCCAACGCCTATGCCCGGGCGACCGGCACCAAGCCCCGCCGCTTCCCCCTGAACTTCTGAGCCACCCATCGAGAAGGTACCGATGCCGTCCTACTCCTTCACCCTGAACGGGAAGCGGGTCACCGTCGAGGCCCCCGCCGACATGCCCCTGCTGTGGGTGCTGCGCGACCTGCTGAACGTCACCGGCCCCAAGTACGGCTGCGGCATCGGCGCCTGCCGCGCCTGCACCAGCCACCTCGACGGCGACGAGATCCAGCCCTGCGTCGTCCCGGTCGCCGACTGCTCCGGCCGCGAGGTCACCACCATCGAGGGCCTCGCCGACGGCGACCGGCTGCACCCCGTGCAACAGGCCTGGCTCGACTGCGACGTCGCCCAGTGCGGCTTCTGCCAGCCGGGCCAGATCATGGCCACGGCCGCCCTGCTGAAGAAGACGCCCCGTCCGACGGACGCCGACATCGACGGCATCGAGAACGTCTGCCGGTGCGGGACCTACTCCCGCATCCGCGAGGCGATCAAGAAGGCCGCCGCCAACAGCTGACCGGCGACTTCGGTGAGGCCCGGGCCGCCGTACGCTGAGGGCCGTGCACAACAGCTTCGAGGGCCCGAGCGTCATGGCGGCGCGGTGCACCGGACAGCCGGTGACCGGGGAACGCCGCCTGTCCGGAACGCTCGCCGAAGTCACCCTCGGCGACGGCCGGGTCGTGATGGTCAAGCGCGGCGAGCGTGACCGGGCCACACGGGCCGAGGCGGCCGGACTGCGCTGGCTGGCCGAGGCCGGCACCGTCCATGTCCCGCTCGTGCACGGCCGGAACGCGCGGTGGCTGGTCACCGACCGGGTGGCGACCGGCCGGCCCAGCGCCGGGGCGGCCGAGCAGTTCGGCCGTGAGCTGGCGGCCCTGCACGCGTCCGGCGCACCCGCGTTCGGCGCCCGACCGCCCGGCGGCCCCGAGGACGCCTACATCGGGCTCGCCCCGATGCGCAACGCAACCGGCCCCGACTGGCCCCGCTGGTACGCCGAGCACCGGGTGCTGCCGTACCTGCGCCGAGCGGTCGACGACGGCACGGTCCGCGGCACGGAGGCGCCGTTGATCGAGCGGGTCTGCGAGCGGCTCCCCGAGCTGGCCGGTCCCGCCGAACGGCCCGCCCGGCTGCACGGCGACCTGTGGAACGGCAACGTCCTGTGGGGCGCCGACGGCCACGTCTGGCTGATCGACCCGGCCGCGCACGGCGGGCACCGCGAGACCGACCTGGCCATGCTGCACCTCTTCGGCTGCCCCCACCTGGACCGGATCCTGGACGCCTACCAGGAGGCGGCGCCCCTCGCCGACGGCTGGCCGGACCGGATCGGCCTGCACCAGCTGTTCCCGCTCCTGGTCCACACCGTGCTCTTCGGCCGCGGCTACGCCGAACAGGCCCTGGCGGCGGCCGAGTCGGCCCTGACGGGATGAGCCGTCGGCTGTCCGTAGCGCCGACCGCGCGTACGCCTCACGGAGGTGAAGGTCCTTCGGAACCGGTGACTCATTCCGTGCCGCGTACCGGACGGCCCGTGAACGCGTCCAGCAGGACCCGGTCGCCGAGCGGGCGGTCCAGTTCGACCGTCACCTTCTTCGCCAGCAGTTGGGCCGTGCAGAAGCCGTCCTTCGTTCCGACCATGGAGCCGGACAGCACCACACTGCCGTTCGTCTCCAGCACGTCCACGGCCGGTCCGTCGTCGCATGCCCCGTGGTGGGCCCGCACGGTGACGGACCGGCCGTCGGCGGCCACCCCGACCACCTGGCCCAGCTCCCACAGCTCGGAGCTGAGGGAGCCGACCGGCCCGATCGGCGGCTTCGGCGGCTTCGAGGGGCTGACGGCGACGCGCTTGAGCGGCGTGTCGTAGCCCTCGATCGTGAACAGCCAGGCCGGGACGGTGGCCGGTCCGCGCCCGGTCGCCAGCGTCGTCTCGCCCAGCTTCGCCCCGGTCACCGTGAGGCGCGGCCCCGGGGCCTTGCTGCCGCCCAGCTCGTCGTACGCCGCCCGCGCACCCATGAAGGGGAGGGTGAGCGAGTCACCGTCCCGCCAGGTCACCTTCGCGTCCTTGCGCGAGGTCTTGGGGAGGTCGCCGCGCAGGGTGAAGTTCTGGGTGAGGTACGCCTCCTTGTCGGCGTCGCTGTGGAAGGCGTCGTCGGGCAGTTGCACCGGGTCACCCAGCGGGTAGAAGCCCGCGCGCCAGGTCTCGGCGGCCGCCGAACCGTCCCAGGCCTTCGCCACCTTGAGGGCCCGGGGCCTGGTGTGCGGCGCGGGCTCGGATTCGTCGGAGCCTCCCGCATCAGCGCCGCATCCGGCGGCGAGCAGGCCGACGGCGACGAGCGACAAGGCGGTGCGGAAAGCGGTCGTACGCATGGATACCCCCGAGTGGACGGCGACGAGCCGGTCGGGGCGGTGCCGGCGCGCCGCCCGACACTGTGACGCACGAAGCACGCGCCGGGTTCGGTCAGACCAGTGACTGCGTGCCGAGCACGGCGAGCAGCGCGAGGCGCTCGGCGTCCTCGGTGCCCGGTGCGGCCGTGTAGACCATCAGGCGCAGGTCGCTGCCCGCGACGGCGAGGATGTCGCAGTCCAGGGTGAGGGGACCGACCCGCGGATGGTCGATGATCTTGTGCCCGGCCTCGTGGCGACCGACCGTGCCCGTCTCCCACAGTTCGGCGAAGCGCGGGCTGTGCGCGCTCAACTCCGCGATCAGGCGGTGCAGTTGAGGGTCCGATGGATACCGGCTCGCGGTGGCGCGCAGGTCGGCGACGATCCCCGTCTCGAACGCCCGCCGCTCCTGCGGGGTCTGCCGCGCCCGGCTGCGGGGGCCGAGGAAGGCCCGCCACACACCGTTGCGTTCGAAGCCGTGCCATCCGGAGGGGTCGCCCATGAGCGCGGCGTAGTGGCCATTGGCCATGAGCAGGGTCCAGGCCGCGTCGTAGACCCCGACGGGTGTGCCGTTCAGCCGGTCCAGCAGGCGCTGCACACTCGGGGTGATGTAGGCGGGGACCGTGTCCGGGCCGGGCGGTGCCAGGCCGGCCAGCCGGAACAGGTGCGCCCGCTCGTCGCCCGAGAGCCGCAGCGCCCGGGCCAGGGCCTCGACGATCTGCCCGGACGGACTGCTCGCCCGGCCCTGTTCGAGGCGCGTGACGTAGTCGACCGAGATCCCGGCCAGCAGCGCGAGCTCCTCGCGCCGCAGCCCGGCCGCGCGCCGATGCCCTCCCGCGGGCAGGCCCGCCGACTCGGGTGCGACCCGGTCCCGCCAGCGGCGCAGGGCCTGTCCCAGTTCCGTCGCCGTCATGCCCCCAGTGAACACCGTGGGGCACCTGTGTGCCTGGTACCCGCAGTCCCAGGAAGACGGGACGGCTGGTTGACTCCCGCGCCGCGCAGGACGCTTGAGGCATGACGACCACACTCATCACCGGAGCGAACAAGGGACTCGGCTTCGAGACCGCCCGCCGGCTCACCGAAGCGGGTCACACCGTCTACATCGGCGCCCGGGACGCCGAGCGGGGCCGGCGCGCCGCCGAACAGCTCGGCGCGCGGTTCGTCCGGCTCGACGTCACCGACGACGCCTCCGTCCAGGCCGCCGCGAAGGCCGTCGAGGCCGAGGGCGGGCTCGACGTACTGATCAACAACGCCGGAATCGAGGTGCGGGGCGAGAACAACGGCATCCCGGCCGCCGCGGACACCACGGCCGACGAGATGCGCACGGTCTTCGAGACGAACGTCTTCGGCGTCGTCCGCGTCATCCACGCCTTCCTGCCGCTGCTCCAGCGGTCCGAGGCCCCCGTCGTGGTGAACGTCAGCAGTGGCCTTGCCTCGCTGGCAACGCTGTCCGACCCGGACTCACCGGCCCACTTCTACCAGGCCATCGCGTACCCGACCTCGAAAACCGCGGTCAACATGATCACCGTGCAGTACGCGAAGGCGTTCCCGCAGATGCGGATCAACGCCGTCGAACCCGGCTTCACGGCCACGGACCTCAACGGGCGCACGGGCACCCAGACCGTCGCGGAAGGCGCCGAGATCATCGTCCGGATGGCACAGGTCGGCCCCGGCGGCCCGACCGGCGGCTATGTCGACGTGAACGGGGCACTGCCCTGGTGACACCGATCCCGGAGGAGCCCCTCAGATGACGGCGTCGGCGCGCAGGGCCTTGATCTCCTCGCCGCTGCGGCCGAGTTCGGTGAGGATCGCCTCGGTGTGCTCGCCCACCGCGGGCACCGGGTCCATGCGCGCGGGCACCCCCGCGAGGTCGGCCGGCGGCAGCAGGGCCTGCACCGTCGCGCCACCGGGCACCGCCACGTCGCGCCAGCGGTCACGGCCGGCCAGCACCGGGTGGTCCAGGAACGCGGCGACGTCGTTGACCCCGGCGCAGGCGATGCCGATGGACTCCAGATCCCTGAGGATCTCCTCGGCGTCGGCGCGGGCGCAGCGCTCGGCGACGACCGCGTTGAGCGCGTCGCGATGGGCGACCCGGGCCGAGCCGGTGGCGAAACGCGGATCGTCGGTCAGGTCGGCCCGGCCGAGGAACTGCGCGCACAGCGCGGCCCACTCCCGCTCGTTCTGGATGGAGAACAGCACTTCCTTGCCGTCGGCGGCCGTGAAGGCGCCGTACGGAGCGATGGTCGGGTGCTGGGTGCCCAGGCGCGGGGGCTGAACGCCGCCGTGGCGGGCGTAGTAGGCGGGCTGGCCCATCCACTCGGCTAGCGCCTCGAACAGGGACACCTCCACCGGGTGGGCCGTGCCCGTGGTGGCCCGCGTGTACAGCGCGGTGAGGATGCCGCTGTAGGCGTACATCCCGGCGGCGATGTCGGCGACGGAGATGCCGACGCGCGCGGTCTCCTCGGGGGTTCCCGTCAGCGACACCAGCCCGGTCTGGCACTGCACCAGCAGGTCGTACGACTTCCGCTCGGCCCACGGCCCGGACGTGCCGTACCCGGAGATCGTGCACGGGATCAGCCGCGGCCACCGCTCGCCGAGCGCCTCGACACCCAGGCCGAGACGGTCGGCGGCACCCGGCGCGAGGTTCTGCACGAACACGTCGGCGGTGTCGAGGAGGCCGTGCAGGATCTCCCGGCCCCGCGGCGCCTTCAGATCCAGCGTGAGTGATTCCTTCGACCGGTTGAGCCAGACGAAATAGCTGGACTGCCCGTGCACGGTCGTGTCGTACCGGCGGGCGAAGTCCCCGTCCCCCGGCCGCTCGACCTTGATCACCCGCGCCCCGAGATCGGCGAGCTGCCTGGTGGCGTACGGGGCGGCCACGGCCTGCTCGATGCTGACGACGGTGATGCCGGACAGGGGAAGACGGGGCGCGTTCATGGGCCATTCGTACGGCCCGAAGAGAGATCGCGTCAACGGCGCCCAAGGGCAGCGGTGGCCGAGCGGCCCGGATGGAAGAGGCAGAAGTGGATCAGGCGGACACACCGGTGTCCGGGGTTTGCGGTCGGCAACCGTGGCCGGTCGGGTCGCGTCTCTTTCCGGGACCGTGGAAAGGACGCCCATGACCATCGACCCACCCCGCCCGTCCGGGCCACCGCCCGCGAGCGGCGGACCGAGGCCCGCGGGCGACCCGCCGCGGCCGTACGCGCCGCTGTGGCGACGGCTGCGTGCGGACGAATGGCCGCCGCTGGGTGAGGTGTTGCGGGGACGGCGGGAGCAGGTGCACCCCGCGGTGGTGCTGGTGCTGTTCTTCCCGTGCCTGTGGTGGCTGACCGTGCCGCTGCTGGTCGGCTACCAACTGGCCCGTACGGCCCACCGCATGGCACGCCGGGTCTTCCCCGTACGCCTGGCAGGGCGGATCGAGGATCCCGAGGTGTCCCGGGTGCGGCGGGTACGGGCCTGGTTGGCCCTCGTCCTATCGGTGGGGTTGCTGGCCGCGTTCGGAGGCTGGCAGGAACTGCCGGGGGAGCTCCTGCAACAGCTGGTGTTCGCGCCCTGGCTGGCGCTGCTGATTGCGGCGGTGATGGTGGCGCTGCTCTTCTGGGCAGCAAGGCCCAGGGCGCGGCGGGCCATGCGGACACAGCTGTGGCCGGCCGGCAGGTCGGCCCTGTTGTACTTCGGCGCCTGGACGCTGGTGCCGATACTGTTCACGGCGGCGGCCGAGGGGATGGGGCTGCTGCCCAGCAGCCCCAACCTGCTGCTCTGGGTGTCCGTGATGTTCGTGTGCTGGGCGCCGTTCTGGTGGGTGATCTTCTTCCTCTGCTTCGCCACCGGTCCGGCGCTGCGCCACGCCTTCAACCTGTCCGCCCTGCACGCGGCACTGCCCGCGCTGGTCACCACCGTCCTGGTCTGGGTGTTCGCCTTCCTCGGCCTGTCGTCGGGCGGCCTGCCCCCGGGCCCGGTACCGCTCGCGATCTGCGCGCTCCTCGGCGGCCCGGCGTCGGTGACGGCACTGACCTGGTGGGAGATCCACCGGCTGCAGCGGCGGCACGGGATGCGGTGGCGGGGTTGACGACTTCGTGCATGGTTGGCCGTGGCTCAGCCCTCGGGTGGTTCGTTGAGCTGCGCATGGTGGGGGCTGGGGCGCGTGAGTTGATCGTGGCGGAGTAGAACTCCGGACAGGCGGCGTCAGGCGGTGACGCGAAGTGTCTCGACGGCCCGGACCAGCGGGGCCAGTTCGGGATTCTTCGCGGCCTCGTCCAGGGCCTCGCGCAGCGCCGATTCGTTCGTGGGGCGGGCTTCGGTGAGGAGTTTGAGGCCCGGTTCGGTGACGTCGGTGTAGATGCCGCGGCGGTCGGTGGGGCAGAGGTAGCGCGAGAGCAGGCCGCGGTCCTCCAGTCGCGTCACGAGGCGGGTGGTGGCGCTCTGGCTGAGGACGACGGCGTCGGCGACCTGCTTCATCTGGAGGTGGCCGCCTTCGCCGTTGTGCTGGCGGCTGAGCACGTCGAGCAGGGAGTACTCGCGCACGCTGAGGTCGTGCTTGGTCTGCAGGGCGCGCTCGATGTGCGTCTCGATCCTGCCGTGCAGCAGGGAGAGGGCGCACCAGCCCTGCGCGAGGGCGGTGAGCGCGGGGTCCGTCGCGGTCATGGCGCCGGTGTCCTCCGTCCGATGTGCATGACACCCAGGATAGGGCATCTGCGAAATTTCCAGCGATGGCGTGTAGAGCGCGCATGCAAGGACTTGAGGGACTGCGCGGTCATCGCGTCGGCGGCCATGAGTCGGAGTTCCTGAGCCGGTACCTCGTCCGACAGGCGGGCGGCGAGAGCATGGTCGAACTGTGGGTGCCTGCCGAGGAATTCGACGCATTCAACCGGCCGACCGTCCCGCCGCTAGGGCCTGTCGYTTGGATCATCCCGGCGTCGCGGGGCCTGGTGCGCACTCCCCCAAGCTGCTTCGAGCAGGGGGGACCCCCAGCCGCGTTGTCGTCGGTTGTCGACTCCCCCAGGCTCGAACGAGCTCGCGCGGGGGGACCCCATCGCGTCGACTCCCTCCTCCGCCTTGCAGCTGCACGCACCAGGCCCCGCTCGGGTCGGCTGAAAGGCGCAGCCTCTCTCAGCCGGCCTGATCCAAACGACAGGCCCTAGCCCCTCGCCAAGTGCCGCATCGCCAGTGCCAGGCCCAGCCTGAACCTTCCCTGTGGCGTGCGCAGCGGCCAGCCCAGGAGGTGCTCGGCCTGCGCCAGCCGCTCCTGGAGGGTCGAGTGGTGCACGTTGATCTCGGCAGCCGCCGCCCGCAGGCTCACCGTCGAGGAGACCGCGTGCAGCGTGCCGAGCAGCCAGGGCGCGGCCGCCGCGGCCGTCTCCAGGGCCTGTACGTCCGGCGGCGGCGCGGCGCCGGGTACGACGACGTCGGCGAGGAGCGCGATGCCGCCCAGCTCGTCGGCGTGGACGACGCCGGGACCGGGGTCCTGCGCGGTGCCCTCGGCCGTGAAGCGCAGCGCGGCGCGGGCCTCGGACCAGGAGCGCGGCAGGTCGAGCACCGGCACGGCGGGCCCCACGCCGACGCGGCCGGCGGGCGGCGCGGCGTCCGGGTGCGCAGGGACGACCAGGGGGCGGCCGTCCAGCGGGGCCAGAACGCGGGCCGGCACGGCGGGATCGAGGCCGAGACGCCGGGCCGCGTGCAACCGTGCGGCCTCCGGGGCGGCACCGTCGAGGAGCGTCTCGACGAGCGCCGGGTCATCGGCGGGCGCCCGCCCTCGCGTCCGGTCGAGAACCAGCCGTATGACACCCGCGGCCCGCTCCAGGATCACCGCGTCCACGACACTCGGCTCCGCCTGCTCGGCCCGCTCCAGCCACAGCGCCGCCCCGCCGCCCGGCGTCAGCGCGGCGGACGGCCAGGCGGGGTCGGGCGGCAGGTCGCTCTCCCTGCGCGCCCCGTCGGCCTCGACCCGGACATGCACACGCCGCGGCGCGTCAATGAGCCGCGCCGGCACCCCGGCGAGCACGGCGGCCCCGCGCACGAGCGTCTCCAGACCGGCCCGGGACTCGGCGAGCCGATCGAAGTAGGCGATGACCCGGACGGCGGCCCCGGCATCGGGATCGAGCGCGGTCAGACGCCCGGCCAGCTCTTTCATAGGCCCCATGGTGCGGTATGCGGTGAGGTAGCGGGGAGGCCTTGCCGTGGTGGCATCGGCATTCAGGACGGCGGTCCCTGCGGCCGACCTCAAGGGATGCGGGGAACCGCGCGCCGGAGGTGCCCTCGCGATGAGTTCCGGTCGGATCACGAGTCTGTATGCGTGACCGCCGTAGAACGCCGTACGACGCCGCCCGGCACGAGACATCTCGGAGGACACCATGACGACCACGCCCAACGACCCGACCACCGCGCGGCCCGGCCGCCCGCCCGTGGTCGACCTGGCCACCTGGCAGGCCGCCCGTGACGAGCTCCTGGTCCGCGAGAAGGCCTACACCCGCGAGGGCGACGCCCTCGCCGCGGCCCGGCGCCGGCTGCCGATGGTGGAGTTCGACGGGACGGTCGAGGTCGTCGGACCCGAAGGCCCGGTCCCGTTCCTGGACCTGTTCCAGGGCCGCGACGAGCTCGTGGTCTACAAGCACATGTGGTACGACGGTGCGCCGCACCAGGGCCAGTGCGAGGGCTGCACCACCACGGCCTGGCATGTGAAGGACGCGGTCTACCTCAACGCCCGCGGTGTCTCGTACGCCGTCCTGACCACGGGCCGCCCGGACGAGGTGGCCGCCTACGTCGAGTTCATGGGCTACACCGAGCCCTGGTACTCGGTGCGCGACGTCGACGCGCCGGTCGGCGGCGAGATGGGCTACCTCACCTGCTTCCTGCGCGACGGTGACCGCGTGTTCCTCACCTACTCCACGACCGGCCGCGGCAACGAGCGGGTCAACGGCTCCCTCGGCCTCCTCGACATGACGCCCTACGGCCGCGGCGAGACATGGGAGGACAACCCCGAGGGCTGGCCCAAGGGGGACAGCCCCTGCTGGTCCTGGCGCTCGGACGCGGCCGGAAACCCGTCCTGGGGCCCGACCAGCCGCCCCGTCCCCCAGTGGCGTAAGCCCCGCACCGCGGTTCCTGAACACCCCCGCCCGCCGGTGACTTCGGCATGCCCTGACGCGCAGCACAGACAAGGACGAACAGTGACAAATTACCGGGCGGTTGTGATGCCGGACCACGAGGATCGCGAAGACGTCGAACGACGAGAGGTGGTCCTCCAGCGTCCCCTTCCCTGCCGTACGCCCATATCGGCGCCCCACCACGAAGCCGTCCTCGACGTCGTCGTCCCCGTCTTCAACGAGGAGGCCGAGCTCGAACGGAGTGTGCGGCGGCTGCACGCTCACCTGCGGGAGCGCTTCCCGTACTCCTTCCGCATCACCGTCGCCGACAACGCCAGTACGGACGCCACGCCCCGGATTGCCCAGCGACTGTCCCGCGAGCTGCCCGAGGCGCGGTGGCTGCGGCTGGAGGAGAAGGGGCGGGGGAGGGCGTTGCGGGCCGCCTGGGAGCGGTCTTCGGCGCCCGTGGTGGCGTATGTCGATGTCGACTTGTCCACCGAGCTGGCCGCCTTGCTGCCGCTCGTCGCGCCGCTGATCTCCGGGCACTCCGATCTCGCCATCGGGACGCGCCTGGCGCCCGGTGCGCGGGTGGTGCGCGGGCCCAAGCGTGAGTTCATCTCCCGTGGCTACAACACCCTGTTGCGCTCCGCCCTCGCCGTCGGGTTCTCCGACGCGCAGTGCGGGTTCAAGGCCGTACGGCGTGATGTGGCCGAGCGGCTCGTGCCGTTGGTGCGGGACGAAGGGTGGTTCTTCGACACCGAGTTGCTGGTGATCGCCGAGCGGGCCGGGCTGCGGATCCACGAGGTGCCGGTCGACTGGGTCGACGATCCGGACAGCAGGGTCGACATCCTCGCCACCGCCCTCGCCGACCTGCGCGGCATCGTCCGGATCGGCACCGCCCTCGCCCGCGGCACCCTTCCGCCGGCCGGGCTTCGACGAGCCGGAGCGGACGGCGGCCCTGCGCAACCACCCCAACTTGCCTCGCAGCTCGTCCGGTTCGCGGCCGTCGGCGTCGTGAGCACCCTCGCCCACCTGCTGCTCTACGCCGCCCTGCGCCCGGCCGCCGGAGCGCAGGCCGCCAACGCGCTGGCGCTGCTCGTCTGCGCCGTCGCCAACACCGCAGTCAACCGGCGGCTCACCTTCGGTGTGCGCGGCCGGGGCGGGGCGCTGCGCCAGCAGGCCCGGGGCCTGGTCGTCCTCGGCGTCGGGCTCGCTCTGACCAGCGGCGCGCTCGCCGTGCTGCACCACACCGTCCCCGACGCAGGGTCACGCGTCGAACTCGCCGTACTCGTCGCCGCCAACCTCGCCGCGACGCTGCTGCGGTTCCTGCTGTTCAGGGCCTGGGTGTTCGGCACCGCCGCCCGCCGCCGACGGACGGGATCCCACGCCTGATGAGTACGACGACCCCGCGGGACGCCGACTCGCCGCCTGCCTGGAACGCCAGGCCCACGGACCCGGCCGCCGCGCACCCGCCCGGGACCGGCCAGGCCCCGACCCGGCGCCAACGCACCCACCTCCTCGCCCGCCGCTACGGCCCCGTCCTCGCCCTCTACGGCTCCTTGAAGCTCATCGGCTTCACCGTCTTCATGTGTCTGCTGGACGCCACGGGCACCTTCCGCAACAAGCATCCACGCTTCGGCGGCGGCGCTCATGCCTGGGACGTACTAGCGACCTGGGACGGCTGGTGGTACCGGCAGGTCGCCGAGCACGGCTACGATCCGGCCCTCGTCCCCGTGCCCGGCGCCAGGGGTCTGATCACGCTCGAGGGCAACTCGGCGGCGTTCTTCCCGCTCTACCCGGCGTCGATGCGACTGGTCTCCGAGGCGACCGGGCTGGGCTCGTACGGCGCCGGGATCGTCGTCTCGGTCGTCGCCTCCTTCGTCGCCGCGCTCGGGATCTACGCCATCGCGGCTCAACTCGGCGGTCGGCGAAGCGGGTTGGCGGCGGCAGGGCTGTGGGCGGTGTGGCCCGGTTCGGGCGTCGAGTGGGCCGTCTACTCCGACTCCCTCTACGTCGCCCTCACCGCCTGGGCCTGCCACGCCGTGATGAACCGGCGCTGGCTCACCGCCGGACTGCTCACCTGTCTCGCCGGCCTCAACCGCCCCACCGCCGGCGCCCTGATCGCCGCCCTCGGCGTCGCCGTACTCCTCGCGCTGCACCGGCACCGACGGCAGGAGGGGATCGTACGGCCGCTGGCGGCGCTGGCGATCGCACCGCTCGGGCTCGTCGGCTACCTGGGCTGGGTCGGGCACGAAATGGGCGACTACGGCGGCTACTTCAAGCTGCAGGACGGCGCCTGGGCCCACTCCTTCGACTACGGCAGGCACACCCTCGACGTCCTCACGTCCGTCCCGGTCGGCCGCTTCGACTATCTCTCCCGCTTTCCCTTCGCGGACATCGTCGGCGTCGGCGTCGTACTGCTCGCCCTGATGACGCTTCCGCTGCTGATCCGGCGGCGGCCGCCGGCCGTCCTCGTCGTGTACACGGTGCTGACGTTGGCGCTGATCCTCGGTAGCCAGCAGATCTTCGCCAACGTCTCGCGCTATCTCCTCCCTGCCTTCCCGCTCTTCCTGCCCCTCGCCTTCACCCTGCGCCGCCTCAGCCCGCTGATGATGTGCTGGCCGCTCGGCATCGCAGCGGTGGCCTCCGGGTCGTACGCGGGGTTCGTGCTGTTCGAGCTGGGGGTGCCGTAGGGCTTGTCGTTGGCATGGGGATCGTCACGGGTCGCCCGGGCGGCTTACGGCCGCAGGCCGCTGAGCAGCGTCGCGGTCTTGGCGAAGGTGTACGCGCCGGTGTTCCAGACCCGGAGATGTCGGCCGCTCAACGGCTCCGCTATCGCGGCCACGGCTTCGTCCGGTGCCCGGCTCGCCCGCAGGGGTGGGCTGCCGGGGCGTGACCCGGGAGCGACGCGCTGGTACGCCCGGTACCTGCGGCAGGGGCCTCCGATGCGCACGACAAGCGAGTCCGGTTCTGCGGCGATACGCTCGTTATGTCTGCTGCACGGCTGAGAGGCACGTAGATGAACTGCTATGAATGCGCCCAGGCGGGGCGCACCACGGAGCCAGTAGCCGTCTGCCGAGTGTGCGGGGCCGCTGTCTGCCCCGAGCACGTGCGTTCCGAGTCGGTGGTCATGCGGGGGTCCGCCCAACCCGGCAAAGTGATTCACGACCGTCCGGCCAGGCGGCTGACCTGTCCGGTGTGCCGTGAGGCGGAACTGACTCCCTGAGCCACTCGCCCGCCGATCACTGGAAGCGACACTTCCGGGCTCGGGCGTGGTCAGGCAGGAGAGCCCGGGCGGTGACCTGTGGGCCTTGCGCCCCGCGGCGGAGCAACTGGACTCCATCGCGGGTGATGCGCGGCCGGTGGCGCTGGGCATCACCCGCGGGGGACGGCTCAGTGCTTGTCGACCGCCGAGGCCCAGTCGAAGTTGATGCCCATCTGGGCGTACATGGTCGAGTACCCGACGTAGCAGTTGAACTTCTCGACCTTGCCGTTGTGCAGGTACCAGAAGTCGGCAGTCGGTACGTCGACCCTCGCGCCGGTCGGCTTGACGGTGCCCGCCGGCGACTGCAGCGGCCCCTCGAACGTGCCCTGAATCGACAGCTCGATGCTGACCACGTCACCGTTCACGGTGATGCGCTTGAGTTCACGGTGAACATCGGGGAAGAGGTTGGCCATGTAGGTCGGAACGCCACCGAGCGCCTCGCCCTGATAGGACTGGCCGGCGACCACGTCGTTGAAGACGCCGTCCTTGGCGAAGCTGTTGACGAACGCGTCGACGTCCAGGTTGTCGCCCTCCGCCACGTGGTACGCGCGCAGGACGACCGCGAGATTGGCCCTCTCGTGCTTGGTCAGGTGGCGGTTCGTGAGCGGCAGCTTCGCCAGGTCGCCAGGAGTCAGGTCCGCGTGGACCGCCGCGCTGCTGGCGACGGGGCTTGCGGCCTGTGTCGGCGCAGCGGCGATGGCAAGACCACCCAGGCTCGCTATCGCGGCCGCGACGGTGATCGTCTTCCGGCTGAGCAGCTTCATGTCGTGTTCCTCCAGGTTCGTCTTCAGGAACCGAGATCCGTCGCAGCGGTCTCTCGCACGCCTTTAGTAATTCAAACGTTAGCTTGACTTCATGAATGGAGCGTATGGATGGCAGTTCAGGCTGTCAAGCAGATGTTTGAATTGTGTGGCGGCGGTGAGAGTCGACGCGGCAGCGTGTGAGTGCGGATGTGGTGTTCGGGCGGTGGGGGGCGGCCGCAGTTCCAGCACCGTTTTCAGCCCCGCACCGTGAGGTGGCTGTTTGACAATGAACTCAAGCGGCTGTTTGAATTCATGCTGTGGCAGGGGCGACTAAGAAGGATCTACGCCGCGAGGCCGGTCGGCGCACGCGGGACGGCCTGCAGGCGGCCGCCTTGGAGTTGCTCGCTCAACGCGGCCAGGAGGGCGTGACAGTCCGCGAGATCACGGATCGCGCCGGAGCCAACGTCGCAGCGGTGAGTTACCACTTCGGGTCGCTGAAGGCGCTGTGCGACTCGGCGATCGAGCACGCGTTGGAACAGTATCTGGACGCGCAGATCCTGGAACTCGATTCCCTTGGCTCCACTTCGACACTCCAGCAGGTGGCGGCAGGGTTCGCCCGGCCGATGGTGCGGGCACTGGCAGCCGGTGGACAAGACCTGGCCGTGATGCGGACTGTGGCGCGCGTCGGCATCGATCCGCCCCAGGGGTGGGAGCGGCTGGCCCACAAGTTCGACGAGTCTCGCCGGGTTGCCCTCCGAGTGCTGACAGCGAACCTTCCGGGAGTCGACGAACAGGAACTGATCTTCCGTACGCGATGCGCAGCCGGCCTGCTGAACTGGCTCGCGCTGGCACCCATCGGCGCCGAGCTGGCCGCCATGTCCGCCGAGCGGATCGAGCGGCAGCTGGTCCCCGTGGTGGCTGGGGCGTTCCGCGGGGGCGCCGCCGTCGACCGCTGACCAGGCCAAAGGCCTGATCGAACGAGGTCAAGGGCGCTGCCTCGGTGCCACGGACAGTCTCGGCCTGGTGCTGGTGGTGCTGGTGGTGCTGGTGTGTGCGAAATGCGGCTTGGCAGCCGTCTGACGAGCCCGTTCGGCCCGCTAGACTCTGGCAGGTGGTAACGGGGGTACAGGGGTACGAGTTCGGGCTGCTGGGGCCGCTGAGCGGTCGTCATGACGGGCGCGAGCTGGATCTGGGCAGCCCGTTGCAGCGTGCGGTCCTGGTGCGGCTCCTGCTGGCACAAGGACGTCAGTGCGGCCTCGACCACCTCATCGACGCGCTGTGGGAAGAGCCGCCCGTCAACGCGGTGCGTTCGGTGCAGACGTACGTCTACCGCATCCGCCTCTCGTTGGGCGAGGAGCGTTCCCGGCTGGAGACCATGCCGGACGGATACCAGCTCGACATTCCGGAACAGGCCGTCGACGCCCTGCGTTTCGAACGGCTCGCCCGCGAGGGCGAGGCACTGCGGGCCGCGCGGCAGGCCGGCCCCTCCCTGCGCGCGTTCGACGCCGCGCTGGCGCTGTGGTCGGGGGAGCCGCTGTCCGGCGTGCCCGGCCCCTACGTCCAGCGGTACCGCCGACGGGTCGCCGAACTGCGGCTGAACGCCCAGGTGGCGCAGCTGGAGTGCGCCGACGAACTGGGCGAGCATGCGCGCGTGGCGACGGAACTGGTCTCGCTGATCGCCGACCATCCACTGCGCGAGGACCTGTACGCGCTGCGCATGCGTGCGCTGTACCACTCCGGGCGGGCGGCGGAGGCGCTGGCGGTCTACGCCGCGGCCCGCGAGACGATGGTGGCCGAACTGGGCATGGACCCGGGGCCGGAGCTGCGCGAGTTGCAGGCACGCATCCTGAGCGGCGCGGAGGCCGACTCCGCCCAATCGCGGCCCGGGGGACCTCGCGCCGGGGTCGTGTCGTTGATCGGTGACACTGCCTCTGGGGTTGCTACGACCGCGCCTTCGGCGGGTGTGACGACCCCGGCCGGTGCCACGGCGTCGACCGGCGCTGCCACGACGCGTGTCGAGGACGCTCGGGAGGTTCCAGAGGCCCTGGAGTCCCTGGAGGCCCCCCAGGCTCCGGAGATCCCACAGACCCCGACCGGCCTCCGCCCGCAGCAACTTCCCCCCGCGCCGGGCGACTTCGTCGGGCGGGAGCGGCTGCGCGAGCGGCTCCGGCTCGCGTTGCGGCCCAGCGGGGAAGCCGTCGCGATCTCGGTGCTCAGCGGTATCGGCGGCGTGGGAAAGACGGCGCTCGCATTGCGCGTCGCCCACGGGATCCGCGGCGACTACCCGGACGGGCAGCTGTACGTGGACCTGCGGGGCGATGGCGGCCAACCCGCCGATCCCGCCGACGTATTGGTCGACTTCCTGCTCGCGCTCGGCATGCCCGCCGCCGCGATCCCCGCGACGCCCACCGCCCGCGCCGGGGCCTATCGCACCCTGACCGCCGATCGCCGGATCCTGGTGCTCCTGGACAACGCGTCCGACACCGCCCAGGTGACACCGCTGCTCCCGGGCACGCCCGGCAACGCCGCGCTGATCACGACCCGCCACCGCTCCCTCGTACCGCCGGGCGCGACGCGGTTCGAGGTGCCGGTGCCCGATCAGCAGGAGGCGGTGGCCATGCTGGGCCGGTTCACCGGCGACGCCGAGATCGCCGCCGCCCCGGAACTCGCGCGCGAACTGGTCAGCGCGTGCGGGCAGTTGCCGCTTGCGCTGCGCATCATCGGGGCCCGTGCGGCGGCCCGTCCCGGACGCGGGCTGGGCGCCCAGTTGCTGCGCCTGCGCGCCGAGGAGCACCAGCTCGACGAGTTGCGGGCCGGCGGCCTGTCGGTGGAGGCCACCTTCCAGGTCGGATACCGCGCCCTCGCCCCCGTACAGGCCCGGGCGATGCGCCTGTGCGCGCTGCTCGACGCCGCCGACTTCCCGGTCGCGGTCGCGGCGGTGCTGCTCGACCAGCCCGAAGCGGAGACCGAGGAGCAGCTGGAGCATCTGGTGGAGGCCGGTCTGCTCGAACCGCACTCGGCCGACCGCTACCGATTCCACGATCTGGTACGGGCATTCGCCGCCCGGCGTGCCCATCGCGAGGACTCCGTCGCCGAACGCGAGGCGGCGCTCGTGCGGTTGACGATGTTCCTGCACGCCACCCTGCTCCAGGCCATGAGCGCGACCGAGCGGGCAGGTTCGCTCGCCACCCATCTCTTCTCCGTGCCGCTGCCCGGGCTGCGGTTCGCCGGCGCCGATCAGGCGCGCACCTGGCTGCTGGCCGAGCACACGCTGCTGGTCGCGGTGTTCTCCCGGGTGCTGCGCGACATCCCGGACGCCTCGCGGCTCGTCGTCGCAGCGCTGTCGGTGATCGCGTCGAGCGGTCTCTTCGCCGGGCCCGCGCACCAACGGGAGCTGGAACGCCTCAGCGACCAGGCGGTGGCGGCGGCCGATCCGGGCGGCGACCTGGCCTGGCAGGCGCAGACCCGGCACATCCGGGCCTGGCTCGCCTTCATCCGCGGTGATCTGACGGCGGCGGAGACCGATCTGCGCGAGGCGATCCGGTGTGAGCGCGCCGTCGACGACCCGGTGCCGTTCTTCATGTCCACCCGGCTGCTGTCGGTCGTCCTGGCGGACCAGGGACGGACCCCGGAGGCCGTCGAGTTCTTCGCCGAGTCGGAGGCCGTCGCCGGCTCCGAGGACGATCCGAACAGCCCGGCCTACTTCGCCCTGGAGGTGGGCCGCCTGTTCACCGCGCTGAGCTCGGATCAGGCCGAGGTGAACATCTCCGCGGCACAGCATGTGTACGAGGTGAGCGACCGCCTGCGGCGGGCAGCGGCGAGGCTCTGAACAGCGCGTTCACACGCTGTTGACCGGATGCCGATCCCTGTTCGGCACCGTGGTCCGAGAACGGACCACAGCAATTCCTCGAACAGGTGACATACCAGGTGACACATCAGGTGACAGACATGCTCAAGATCGGTCTGGGATCCCCCCAGTACGGATTGTTCACCGACCCCGCCACGATCTCGGAGTTCGCCGCCACGGTCGAAGCGATCGGCTACGACAGCCTGTGGGTGGGCGACCGGGCCCTCGTACCGACGCAGCCCCGTGACCCGTATCCCGGCGGCGGTCCCGTACCGGAGGAGTACCGCACCTTCCTGGACCCCGTAGTCACCCTGTCCTTCCTGGCGCACGCCACCCGACGGCTGAGGCTCGGGACCAGCACCCTGAACGCGCCCTTCTACTCCCCGCTCCTGCTGGCCCGTTCGCTGACGTCCGTCGACATCCTCAGCGAGGGGCGGCTCGACATCGGGTTCGGGCTCGGCTGGTCGTCCGACGAGTACGAGGCCATCGGCGTGCCGTGGGCGGGGCGCGGGGCACGGCTGGAGGAGATCCTGGACGTCCTGGATCACGTCTGGTCCGGTACGTCGGCCGAGCACAAAGGGGCCGTGTGGACGATACCGAGTGCGCACATCGGGACATTCCCCGTACAGCGTCCCCGCCCGCCGGTGCTCCTGGGCGGTTTCACCCCGGCCACGCTGGAACGTATCGGTCGTCGCGCGGACGGCTGGGCCGGAGTAGCGCTGCCGGTCCCGCAACTGGCCTACGTCATCAGCCAGATCAGGCAGATCGCGGAGGCGAACGGACGTGACCCCGAGGCTCTGCGCACCGTCGTCCGGGTGAACCCCGTGGTGACGGCAGAGGCCGCCCCGAGCGACGCCGTTCCGCACCGGGGAACGGTCGAGCAGGTGTCGGACTACCTGCTCGCCGCCCATGCGGCCGGGGCCGACGAAGTCCTCGTCGACCTCCAGCAGACCGCGCGGAACGAGGAAGAGCTCACGGACCTCGCACACCGCTTTCACGACCAACTGAGCATGGGCTAGGAGCACCATGTCCGAGGCAGTCAACATGTCCGAGGCAGTCAACTCGAAGCCGGATGTCCACGACATGGTGGTGGTGCATCGCAGCTTCCGTCAGTCGTGCGCGGAACTGCCGCGTCTGGTGCGCGGACTGCGGCCCGGCGACACCGCGCGGGCCGCGCTGGTCGTCGACGCGGTGCGGTTCATGCTCATGGGCCTGGAAGCCCACCACGTCAGCGAGGACGAATTCCTCTGGCCCCGGCTCGCGGCGCGGACGGCAGGGCACGCCGAGGCGATCGCGCGCATGGAGGAACAGCACCACCGCCTCGAAGAGCTGGTCACGCAGGTCACGGGCGCGCTGGGCGAACTGACCGCCGATCCCCGGCCATCCCTCTGCGTAAAGGTGGCGGACCAACTCACCGAACTGGGCTCGGTGTTGAACGCGCACATGGACGAGGAGGAGAAGATCATCCTGCCGCTGGCCGCCGAACATCTCAGCGTCGCCGAATGGGAGGAACTCGGCGAGATCAGCCTGGCGAAGCTGGAGAGGAAGCATCTGCTGCGCGCCTTCAGCGCGTTGATGGCGGTGGCGACGCCCGAAGAGCAGCGCACGTTCCTCAGCAAGGCGCCCCTGCCCGCCCGCATCCTGTGGCGCCTGTCCGGCCGCCGCTCGCACGCCCGCTGGGAGGCCCGTCTGTACGGGACGTGAGCCGACGACCGGACAGGACGATGTCCCGATGGAGTCCAGCCGCTCGGCGAGATCCTCGTAACCTCGGTTGATGACGTAGACGTTGCGCAGTACGGACGTGCTCTCGGCCGTCCCCTGCTCGAACAGGCCGTCGCCGACCACCCGCTCTGCGCAAAGTCTGGGTCGACGGGGGCTACCGCCAGCACTTCGTCGAGCACGCCGCCACCCTCGGCATCGACCTGACGACCGCCTGGCCCGCGACGACGAAACCCGTCACGGGGTCACCCGGAGGATCAGGTCGTGGTCGGGGCCGCTGGGTGAGGCGTCGGCGGGTTTCCAGGTCGCGATCGGGTCCGTGAAGTCGGGCTCCCCACCGGTGCCTTCCACCTCGGGCCAGCCGTAGTTGGCGCCGGGTTCGACCCGGTTCAGCTCGTCGAGGTTGTGGTGGCCGAACTCGGAGACGTAGAGCTGACCCTTCTCGTCCCAGGCGAGCCCCTGCGGGTCTCGGAACCCCCAGCTGTACACCGGTGAGCCCTCGATCGGGTTGCCCGGTGCGGGATTGCCCGCCGGCGTGACTCGCAGGATCTTTCCGCCCAGATCGTTGCGATCCTGGGCCCTGGAACGGTCGTCGGCTTCGCCGGTGGTCATGTAGAGCATGCCGTCCGGGCCAAACCTGATCCGCCCGCCATTGTGGATTTCACCGCTGGGGATCCCGGTCAGGATCGGCTCGGGCGGAGCCGACGAGTCCAGCCGCAGCCGGCCCACCCGGCTGTCCTGCTCGGTGGTGTAGTAGACATAGATCCAGCCGTCCCGTTCGTAGGTGGGGGAGACCGCCACCCCCTGCAGCCCGGCTTGGACGACCGGCTCGGCGATCTCCTCGATCGTCCGGACGTCGCTGAGCTGCCCGTCCGGGGTGACCTTCCGCAGGCGGCCGCTCTCACGCTCGGTGACCAGCGCTGACCCGTCGGGGAGGAACGCCAGGTCGAAGGGGTAGCGCAGCCCGATCACGAGCGGCTCCACGGCCGCCGGTTTCGCCACCGGAGCGTCGCGGATGGTCGGGCGGGCCCACCACCCATAGAAGGAACCGTAGGAGTAAACCCCGACGGCGCCCGCCGCGCCAGCAGCAGACCAGCCAGGCCCAGTACGAGTCCCCGTCGCCATCGCACGCGGTGACCTTAGGAATTGCCCCGTCGGGGCATCCACCTCGAAACGGTGACCGTTAGCCGAAAAATTGGCGCTGCAAGCCGGCCAACGACGGTACTCCTTCGCCTTGATCCCCCGATTGGCTCAGAGGTCGTTTCATCCTGCTGTTTCGTCCCTGAACGCGGCCTCGGTGTGCTGGTGCGCCCTCCTCATGCAGAGGCCGGGAGGATGCCGCTGCCTTCCGCGACCTGCTGCGTGATCCCGCGTGCACCGCCGCGCCGGGAACAGCCGGTCCGGCCGGCACTGTTGCATCCACCGAGGGACCGGCGCCGCGCGGGTGGGGAACACGGAGACCACAGTGTCGTCGCCCCGACAGGATCCGGGCCCTCGGGATCGCGGTACGCCCGCCGCGCACTCGGACCGAGATGTATTTCTACAGGAGGACTGATTCATGACTGACCGGCCGTTGACGCTCATGGCAGTGCACGCTCACCCCGACGACGAGGCCACCGGAACCGGAGGGGTCCTGGCGCAGTACGCGGCGGAGGGCATCCGCACGGTTCTCGTGACGTGTACCGACGGCGGTTGCGGTGATGGACCGGGGGGTGTCAAGCCGGGCGATCCCGGGCACGATCCGGCGGCCGTTGCCTTGATGCGCCGTCAAGAACTCGAAGCGAGCTGTGACGTCCTGAAGGTCAGTGATCTGGAGATGCTGGACTATGCCGACTCCGGGATGATGGGCTGGCCGAGCAATGACGCCCCCGGATCCTTCTGGCAGACCCCCGTGGAGGAAGGCGCCGCCCGACTCGCGGAACTCATGCGGCACTACCGTCCCGATGTGGTCGTGACCTACGACGAGAACGGCTTCTACGGCCACCCCGACCACATCCAGGCCCACCGCATCACGATGGCGGCGGTGAAGATGACTGAGCTGACACCGAAGGTGTACTGGACGACGATGCCCCGCTCGATGATGCAGCGGTTCGGTGAGATCATGCGCGAGTTTCATCCGGACATGCCGGAGCCGGATCCTGCCGAGGCCGCCGCGATGGCCGAGATCGGCCTCCCCGACGATGAGATCACCACGTGGGTGGACACCACCGCGTTCAGCGGCCAGAAATTCGACGCGCTGGCCGCGCACGCCAGTCAGGGCGAGAACATCTTCTTCCTCAAAATGGGCAAGGAGAGGTTCGGCGAGTTGATGGGCATGGAGACCTTCGTACGGGTCCAGGACGCCACCGGCGCGGCCATACCCGAGAACGATCTCTTCGCCGGACTGCGCTGATCCGCCTGTCGGACCCGGGCCCGGACCCGGGCCCGGGAAAGCTCATCGGCCACACAGCGTGATCGAGCGTGCTCGCACACCCCGGAGGCTCGTACACGCGGGTTCCGCTCCGGCAGCCCGCGACCAGGCCGGCAGGCTCTCATCGGCGCCGTCGGCGCGTGCCCGTACGCCGACCGGCCCGGCCGGCGGGCTCGTCCGCCAACGACCGCACGACCAAGAGGGACGGGCCCATCCCCGCGCCCCGGACAACCTCCGGGACCGCCGGGCCGGCCCGGTCCTTCCTCATGCGTACGTCCCGCTACCCAATCGCGATTCCTACTCCGCGCCGTCCTGTATGGACTTTTCGAGGAGCGTGAACGACTTGGGCGTGCCGCTCGGCTGCGGCTTTCCTTCCTTGCACCCGACGATCTGGTAGCCGACGTTGAGGTAGTACGCCTTCAAGCGCGCGTTGCCGGCCAGGCAGTCCAGACGTACAAGCGGTCGTCCCACCTCGGCCACGCGGCGCTCCGCGACTCGCAGGAGCTGCCTCCCGGTCCCGGGCGGAACACTGCTGTGATCCACCATCAGCCGATGCACATAGCCGGCCGTCGGGGGCTGCGGCCCCCAGGCATCCTCGTCCTCCCACCACAGCTCCCAGGCCCCGACCACACGATCGGCAGCCTCCGCGAGCCAAACCTCCCCGCTCGCCATGATCCGGCGGAAGTGGTCTTCACCCAGCTCACCGGGCCGCCACTGACCAGTGATGCCCTGGGCGATCATCCAGCGGGCAGCGTCGTCACGCAGATGGACGACAGCGGCAAGGTCGGCGTCGCCGGCGAGACGGAAACGTAGATCGTTCACGCCGCGATCTTCACATAGACGTCCACCCATGCAGCGATGAGCCGTGAGAGCTCCGACAGGCCCCCTGGAGGACGCGGCCTCTACGCTTCGGCCTACCGTCAACGCGGCCTACTGCGCCGCCCGTTGGAAGGCGTGCCCGCCTGTGCGAGTTCTACCGAAGACCGACGAGTCGTACCCACCCATGCTGCTCGTCCGCACCCACTACGGGGACGATGACGCCTGGCGGCGGGTGCGAGCCGCCCTCGACCAGCCTTGGGTCTTCGACGAAGCCGACGAGGACGAGGGCCGGCTCAAGGAGGTGATCCTCTGCGTGGACGACCCCGTGTGGGCGGAGGCCACTCCCGCCGACATCCTCGCCGCGCTCACCGCGCCCGAGGACGGCGAGGAACCGTCATGAGTTGGGCCGATCGCAGCGCTGCTAGGAGTAATTAGGGCGGCTGTTCGTCGCGGACCGGGATGGGGTCTCCCTGTACCAGGGTTATCCGGCGGACCCTTGAGAACCAGGGCCGCGTGCCTCGGGCAGGATGCGCGCTCCGAGGACTGAACGACCAGGCAGTTCCACAACCGGATGGCGGGATCCTGCCCCGCAGTCACGAAGCCTTCGGCGTCACGGACGCCCCAGGGGCGCAGCTCGAGACCGCCGGGCAGGGCGGGCACCGGAGATCGGCAGCCATATTGCGCAGCCCTGCCTGTCGGCGGACACGCTTCCATCAGCGACCATCCGGCGCCGCCAGGGCCGGCCTCTGGCCCGGGAATGCCCCGGATCTCGGTCGTAATTCTGCCGGGCCGACGCAGGGAGATGCCGGTGCGCCGGCGGCCAAGCGCGCATGACAGTGCACCGGCATCGGTGGTCGGCCCGTAACACCACTCGCTTCTCGAACACCCCGCATCAGCACCCGCGTCGACACCGTCGGCGATTCGAGTTGTGCCGCGAGCAACGCGGCCAGGGCGAGGGCGAAGCCGAGGGACTGGGGCAGGCTCAGGGACTCGCCCAGTGCGATGCCGATGACGGTCGCGACCAGCGGAGACAGCAGCACCAGCGGTGCGGACGCGCCCACCGACAGCTGTCCGATGCCGCGGAACCACAGCGTGTACGCGATCAGCCCGCCGACGCTGCCGAGCCACAGGTATCCGGCCGCCGCCCCGGCGTCGATCCGCTGCGGCAGTCCCTCGATCGCGAGGGTGAGCGGGAGCAACAGCACGCCGCCGACGGTCAGTTGCCAACCGGCCAGGGTCAGGGGACCGACGCCCGGGGGCCGGCCCCACCGTTTGGCGAGGACGGTCCCGCAGGCCATGGCGGTCGTGCCGCCGAGACCGGCGAGCACTCCGACGGTGTCCAGCCGGGCGTCCGGGCCGAGCACGACGAGTCCGACTCCGGCCACGCCGAGCACGCCCCAGGTCCATCGCCACACCGTCGGCCGGACGTGGAGTGCCGCGATGGCCAGCCCGGCGACCAGCAGCGGCTGGGTCGCGCCGAGGGTGGCGGCGACACCGCCGGGGAGCCGTTCGGCGGCCAGGAACAGCAGGGGGAACAGCGTGCCGATGTTGAGCGCGCCGAGCACACCGGCCTTCCACCACCAGTCGCCGCGCGGCAGCACGCGGGTGATCGCCAGCGCGATCAGCCCGGCGGGCAGGGCGCGGACGAGCCCGGCGAACATCGGATGGCCGGGCGGGAGGAGTTCCGTGGTCACGGCGTAGGTGGTGCCCCAGGCCGCGGGAGCGAAGGCGGTCAGTGCGACGGTTGCCAGTGGCTGCGTGCGGGAGATCCGCGGCGGGCCCGATGACCGTTCGGTCGAGGGATGCATGAGAAGCAGTCTCCGCAGCCTGCCCTCATGACTCCAACGCATGGTTGTCATGGCAGCCATGAGCAGAAACCATGGGTGGGTGGATCTCCAGCAGATGCGCTACGTCGTCGCCGTGGCCGAAACCCGTAACTTCACGCGCGCCGCGGAGCGCTGCTTCGTGGTGCAGTCGTCCCTCAGTCACCGGATCGCCGGCCTGGAACGGGAGCTCGGGGTCAAGCTGTTCGCCCGCTCCAGCCGCCGGGTCGAACCGACCAGCGCCGGGCTGGCGTTCGTGGCCGCCGCGCGCGAGTGCCTGGCCGCAGCCGACCGTGCGGTCGCCGACTCCGCCGCGGCGACCGGGGTGGTGCGGGGCCGACTCGCCGTCGGCGTGATCGTGACGACGGCCGCCGTGGACGTACCCGAGCTGTTGCAGCGCTATCGCGCCCGGTATCCCGACGTGCGCGTCGTCCTGCGTTCCGGACGCAGCGACGAGCTGGCCACGGCTGTGCGGGACGGGGAACTGGACATCGCCTTCCTCGGCCTGCCGGAGGGCGAGCGGCCGTCCGGCGTGGAGGCCCTCGTCCTCGATCACGACGAGCACGCCCTCGTCGTGCCGGCGGGGCACCGGCTCGCGGGCGTGTCCCGGGTCACGCTGGCGGAGATCGCCGAGGAGACCTTCGTGGACTTCGCGGCCGGGACGCCCGCCCGCGCCCAGTCCGACCAGGCCTTCGCCGCGGCGGGCCTGGTCCGTGACGTCGCCTACGAGGCCGGTGTCGTCGAGCTGATCTCCCGGCTGGTCGCGCGCGGGCTCGGCATCGCGCTGCTCCCGTCGGCGTACGTCCGCCCCCTGGCGGCCGGCGATTCCGAATTGGCGCTGGTCCGCGTGCTGGACGGGCCGCATCGCCTGGAGTACCTGGTGTGGAGCCGCTTCAACCCCAGCCCGGCGACCCGGGCGATGCTCGACGTCCTCGGGGTCGGGCGGGGGCCGGCGGCCTCCTGACCCCACCCGGGACACGTCAGCTCCGCGCCCTCGGCCCGGTCGCCGGCAGCCCGTTGATCACCAGTGCCGCCGGCGTCTCGGCTGTGGCGGTGAGCTGCTGCGGCGAGGGGTGCTCGGGCCTGCCCAGGCGCCGGGCCAGGGTCTCCTCCACCATTCCGGAGACCGGCGGGATGACGGCGAGAAGCAGCAGCTCGCTCTCACGGATTCCCGCACTCCGTACCATGAGCACTCCGTACCATGAGAGCCATGAAGGAGACCGTCGAGCCGCCGATTCCGCCCGCGCCGGGCGCGGAGCACTACCCGTCGCTCGCCCTCGCCAACAGCGTCATCGCGCTGCCGGGCGGGCAGTTCGTGGATCAGCTCGGCACTGCGGCCGCGGCGAACGAGTGGCTCGTCGAGCGCGACCTCGCTCCCGTCGACGCCGGGATGCGGGAGATGTGCGCGGCGCAGCTGCGTGCGCTGCGGGAACAGGTGCGGTCGCTGTTCGACTCTCGGGTCGCGGCGCTGCCCGCGCTGCCGGCCGCGCTGAACGCCGTGAACGACGCGCTGACCAGGGTGCCCACGGCTCCGCTGCTCCAGTGGGACGAGAAGGACGGCCCCTACCGCGCGGCCCCGCACCCCACCACCGAGATCGTCGACCACGCCCTGGCGACCCTCGCCGCAGACGCCGCCGGCCTGCTCACCTCCCCGGACGCCGAACGCCTCACGGCCTGCGGCTCGCCCCCCTGCAACCGCTACCTGCTGCGCCACGGCCGCCGCCACTGGTGCTCCACCCGCTGCGGCGACCGGGCGCGCGCGGCCCGCGCGTACGCCCGGCGCACCCAGCCCCCGACGGACTGAGGAACCTCACGGCGCTCCGCCCGGCTCCGGCCCCGCGTACCCAGTCGTCGCCGAAGAAGCGCAGTCCGTCGCCGTCGCCGCCGTGCGGGCGTGTGACGGTGTCGTTCCGTACGGTGATGTCGTTCCCGGTGATCTCGATGCCGGGAGCCTCGGGCGGGTCGACCGTGTAGCCCTCGACGACCACATGGTCGGCCTCGACGGAGATGCCGTCGACGGTGCGGCCGTCGCCGCGGTGCACGGCGGGGTGCCCGGCGGTGCCGCCCTCGGTGATGGCCAGCCGGGACGGCGCCGCGGACGCCGGGGGCGAGAGCGGGGCGGACGGGGCCGTGAGCAGCGCCGCCGCCGCGGGGGGCGAGGCGGCGTCGGAGGGTGGTCGTCGTCATGGCGGGGGAGCGCAGAGGCGTACGCGGGGAGGGGTCCCCGGAGGGCCGGGTCAAGCGCCGTCGATCAGGGTCAGGTCCATCGGCACGAGCGTCGTCGACGTCATGAGGGCGCGGATCAGATGGTCGTTGAGCGAGTTGCCGACCGGCTCGCCGACCTCCTCCCGGGTCAGCCCGGCGACCCCGTCCCGGGACAGCCGCAGCCGTACGGCGTTGACGAGATGCTCGACCCGCTTGTCCGTCCAGCCCTCCCCGGGCCGCGCCTCGGTGAGCTGGGCGGCGGTCTGCCGCCAGGTCAGGGGCTGCGGGCGGGGTTCGTGCAGCAGATAGCGCCGGCCGAGGGCGACCAGGGCGAGCCGCTCTGCGTCGGTGAGCGTCCACACCCGGGGCGGCCGGGTGACGTCCTCGTGCCGTGGCGGCCGGTGCCCGCCCTCGGCGTCGGTGACGAAGACCTCCAGCAGATGCTCACGTCCGCGCGAGCCGCCGGCGAACAGTGGGGTGTAGCCGGTGTCGAGGGGCAGGGGCTCCTCGCCGCGGAAGAGCAGGCGGCCCGCGGCGAGGCGGATGGGCAGCCGCCCTGTGTTGCTGACCCACCAGCGCCCCTCGCGATGGGTGAGCGTGCCGTGGTGGCGGCTGACCTGGGGGTCGTCCTTGCCCAGACAGATGTGCACCTCGGGCCGGTTGCGCCCGAACAGCACCTCGCGGCCCTCGCCGGGGCCCAGCGCCATGCCACCGCGGACGAGCACAGGACCCTCTCAAGGTCCCGGCTCACTTCGTGCCGACGGTCCGCAGCACCGTCACCGCCAACGTCCTTGCCACCTCCACCACTTCGGCGACCGACACCCGCTCCCGCTCGCTGTGCGCGACCCGGATGTCCCCCGGCCCGTACTGCAAGGTCGCGATCCCCGCACCGGCGTAGAGCCGCAGATCACTGCCGTACGGCGCCCCGCACTCGCGCGGGTCCGCGGCTCCCCCGGTGTCGGCGTGGGCGCCGCGGATCAGCTCCGCCAGCGGGTGGCCCTCCGGCAGCCGGCCGCTGGCGAACTGCCCGCCCGGCCAGGTCACCGTCGCCGGATGGTCCCGCAGCCACGGGTCGGCGGCGCACGCCTCGGCGACGCACCGCTCGAACGCGGCCCGCGCCTGCGCCGGGTCCTCGCCGAGCCGTACGCCCAACCGGCCCTCGGCGACGAGCAGATCGGGCACGCTGCTCGCCCAGTCCCCGGCGCGCACGGTGCCCACCGACAGGGCGTAGGGGATGGGGTGCTCGGCCATCAGGGGATGCGGGTCCCGGTTGCGCTCGGCCTCCAGCCGGGCCAGCGCCCCGTGCAGCGGCACATATCCGTCGATCGCGCTGACACCCTGGTCGCGGGCGCTGCCGTGCGCCGCCTTGCCGGGCACGGCGAGGCGGAAGGTCAGCGCACCGGCGTTGGCGGTGACGAGTGCGCCGCCCGTCGGTTCGGTGATGACGCAGACGTCGCCGCGGTGGCCGCGCCGCAGCGTGCCGAAGGCGCCGAGTCCGCCGTCCTCCTCGCCCACCACGAAGTGCACGCCGACCCGCCCGCGCAGCCGCGCTCCGGCGGCCCGTATCGCCGCGAGCGCGGCGAGGTGGGCCACCAGCCCGGCCTTCATGTCACAGGCACCGCGCCCGTGTACGACGTCCCCGACCACCCTCGGCACGAAGGGATCGCCGTCCCAGGCGTCGAGATCCCCGGGCGGTACGACGTCCACATGGCCCTGCATCACGAAGGTGGGCCCGTCGCCACCGTCCTCCGTCACGCCGACCAGCCCCCAGGCCTCGTCCCGCTCGGCCTCCGTCCCCGGGAAGCCGGGGTCCGCTCGCAGCGCGTCCAGGTCCATGGACCACAGGTCGACGTCCAGACCGAGCCGCTCCAGCCGCCCGGCCAGCAGATGCTGGAGCTCCGACTCGGCCGCACTGCCGGTCACACTCGGCACGGAGATCAACTCCAGCAGCGTCCGCCCGATCCCGGCGTCGTCGATCTCCGCCAGTACGGCGCGCTCCACGTCACTCAGCACGATGCCGCTCCTCCCCTCACCCACCCCCGCCCGCTCAGATAGTGACCCATTCCGGGGAGATCCGAGGTGAGATCCGAGAGGACGGGACGCTCGCCGGAGCCCCGGGAGGGGGCTGGACCTCGGAGGTCACTCGGGGGCGCCCCGAACTCCGGCAGTCGCTCGGGGGCGCCCCCGGACTTCAGCGGTCGTTCGGGCGAGCCCTCGGACCGGCGGTCAGGCCGCGAGAGCCCCGAACCACGGCAACCGCCCGGGAGCGCCCCGAACCACAGCAGCCGCTGGGGCGAGCCCCGGACTTCAGCGGTCGTTCGGGCGAGCCCTCGGACTTCGGCGGCCACTCGCCAGAGCCCCGAACCACGGCAACCGCTCGGGAGAGCCCCGGACCACAGCAGCCGCTCGGGCGAGCCCCCGGACTTCGACGGTCACTCGCGAGAGCCCCGAACCACGGCAACCGCTCGGGAGCGCCCCGAACCACGGCGGTCACTCCGAGAGCCCCCGGACCTCAGCGGTCACTCGCCAGCGCACCGCACCACGGCAACCGCTCGCAAGCGCCCCGAACTCCGGCAGTCATTCGGGAGCGCCGAACCCGCGCAGTCGCTCGGGAGCGCCGGGCCTCGGCCAACATCCGCGAGAGCGCCGGGCCTCAGCGAACACTCGCAAGGCACCGGACCTCGCCGAACACCCGCACGAGCACCGGACCTCAGCGAACCCCCACCAGAGCGCGGCCCCTCAGCGAACCCCCGCCAGAGCGCGGCCCCTCAGCGAACCCCCGCCAGAGCGCGGCCC
>NZ_RDBN01000039.1:0-12092 GCF_008042075.1 Streptomyces sp. UW30
CACCTCCACCCCCGCCGCCGTCCGCCAGCACCCGGCTCATGTCCCGCACCGCCTGCCACGTCCCCCGCCAGGTGCCCGTCACCTTCGACGCGCCCGTGCGGGGGCGGTAGGGCACGTCGTGCTCGGTGATCCGCCAGCCCGCGTCGGCGGCGCGGACGACCATCTGGAGGGGATAGCCGCTGCGGCGGTCGGTCAGGGCGAGGTCGAGCAGGGGCTCACGGCGGGCGGCGCGCAGCGGGCCGAGGTCGCGCAGGCCGAGGCCGGTGCGGCGCTGGAGGAGACGGGTGACGGCGAGGTTGCCGACGCGTGCGCGCAGCGGCCAGGCGCCGCGGGTCTCGGGGCGGCGCCGGCCCAGGACCAGGTCGGCCTCGCCGGCCGCGATCCGCCGGACGAAGGGCACGAGGTCGCCGGGGTCGAGCGTGGCGTCGCAGTCGCAGAAGCAGACGATGTCGGCCGTGGCCGCGGTCAGCCCCGCATGGCAGGCCGCGCCGAATCCGCGCCGCTCCTCATGGACGACGCTCGCCCCGAGCGCCCGCGCGACGTCGGCCGAGCCGTCCGTGGAACCGTTGTCCACGACGATCGCCCGCCAGCCGGGCGGGATGCGCTCCAGGACCCAGGGCAGTGCCTCGGCCTCGTCGAGACAGGGAAGCACGACGTCGACGGACGCCGTGCGGTGCGCGTTCGTTCCTGCGGATGGGGTCGTCACGGCTTTCACCCTACGAGCGAGAAACGGACATTTCGGTCCATGGCTCCTTACGAAACAAGGACGTCGGGGGTCGGCCGCAGCGCTCACGCCCGCGGGGTGCGAGGCTGGCGGCATGGAGCAGCAACAGCCGTCCCCGCAGGCCGGGGCCCGGGTCCTGGTCGTCGACGACGATCCCACCGTCGCCGAGATCGTCTCCGGATACCTCGACCGCGCCGGTTATGTCGTGGACCGCGCCGGTGACGGCCCCGAGGCCCTCGCCCGGGCCGCAGCGCACTGGCCGGACCTCGTCGTCCTGGACCTGATGCTGCCCGGCATGGACGGCCTGGAGGTGTGCCGCCGGATACGCGGCCGCGGCCCCGTGCCGGTCATCATGCTCACCGCGCGCGGCGACGAGGACGACCGCATCCTCGGCCTGGAGGTCGGCGCCGACGACTACGTCACCAAGCCCTTCAGCCCCCGTGAACTGGTGCTGCGCGTCCAGTCGGTGCTGCGCCGCACGGGCCCGGTCCCGTCGGCGAGGCCCCTGCGCGCGGCCGGCCTCTCGGTCGACCCGGCGGCCCGCCGCGCCACCAAGGACGGCACCGAACTCACCCTCACCGTCCGCGAGTTCGACCTGCTCGCCTTCTTCCTGCGCCACCCTGGCCGGGTCTACAGCCGCGAGGACCTGATGCGCGAGGTGTGGGGCTGGGACTTCGGCGACCTGTCGACCGTCACCGTCCATGTGCGGCGGCTGCGCGGCAAGGTCGAGGAAGACGCGGCCAGGCCGAGGCTCATCCAGACCGTGTGGGGCGTCGGATACCGCTTCGAGGCGAGCGACCCCGACGACGCGTCCCACGCCACCGGCACCACCGACGCCCCCGACACCGAAGCCCCGGAGGTGTGACCGTGCGCGACACCCTCCTCATCGCCCTCTTCGCCTTCCTCGGCGCCGCCGCGGCAGGCGTGCTCGGCGCGTGCGTGCTGCTGCTGATCCGGCGGCGCTCACTGGTCGCGCATCTGACCGTGGTCGCGGGCGTCGGCGTCACCGCGATGCTCGCGGGCACGCTCGCGGTCGCCGAGGCGATGTTCCTGTCCGGGCACGACCTGAGCGTCGTCACGACCGTCGTCGCCATGGCCGCCGTGGTCTCCCTGGCCACCGCCCTGCTGCTCGGCCGCTGGGTCGCCGCCCGCAGCCACGCCCTCGCGCTGGCCGCCCGCTCCTTCGGCGACGGCGGCGACTTCACCTCGCCCGAAGGCCCCGCCACTGCCGAACTGGCCGCGGTGAGCCGCGAGTTGGAGGCCACGAGCGCGAAGCTCGCCGAGTCCCGCGAGCGGGAACGCGCCCTGGAGTCCTCCCGGCGCGAGCTCGTCGCCTGGATCTCCCACGATCTGCGCACCCCGCTGGCCGGTCTGCGCGCCATGGCGGAGGCGCTGGAGGACGGGGTGGCCGCCGACCCCGACCGCTACCTCAAGCAGATCCGCATGGAGGTCGAGCGCCTCAACGGCATGGTCGGCGACCTGTTCGAGCTCTCCCGCATACATGCCGGCACCCTGACGCTCTCGCTGGCCCGGATGTCCCTGTACGACCTCGTCGGCGACGCCCTCTCGGGTGCGGACGCGCTGGCGCGCGAGAACGGCGTACGGCTCGTCGGTGAAGGTGTCGAGGCCGTGCCGGTGGAGGTGGACGGCAAGGAGATGAGCCGCGTCCTGGGCAACCTGCTGGTCAACGCCATCCGGCGCACCCCGGCCGACGGCACGGTCGCCATCGCCGCCGAGCGCTCGCCGGAGGGAGTGGTGCTGTCCGTGACCGACGGCTGCGGCGGCATCCCCGATGAGGACCTGCCCCGCGTCTTCGACACGGGCTGGCGCGGTACGCACGCCCGGACGCCCCCGGCGGGCGCGGGTCTCGGCCTGGCCATCGTGCGGGGGATCGTGGAGGCGCACGACGGGCGGGCCACGGTGCGCAACGTCCCAGGTGGCTGCCGCTTCGAGGTGGTGCTGCCCGCTGCCGCTTCTCTGTAAGCGGGCAGCACCACCGGTCCGGGCAGGCTACGCCGTGCGCAGGCCCGCTGCGGCGAACTCCCGCATCCCCTCCTCGAAGCCGACCTCCGCCTTCCACCCCAACTCCGCGCGCAGCCGCGACGAGTCCGCCGTGATGTGCCGGACGTCTCCGAGCCGGTACTCCCCGGTCACGACCGGTTCGGGGCCGCCGTACGCCGCCGCGAGCGCGTCTGCCATCTCGCCGACGGTGTGCGGGTCGCCGCTGCCGGTGTTGTACGCCGAGAGGGATCCGTCGACGGAACTCGCCTCCAGCGCGACGACGCCCGCGGCGGCCACGTCCCGCACGTGCACGAAGTCCCGCCGCTGGCGGCCGTCCTCGAAGACCCGCGGTGCCTCACCGCGCGCCAGGGCCGAACGGAAGAAGGAGGCGACTCCGGCGTAGGGGGTGTCGCGGGGCATGCCCGGGCCGTAGACGTTGTGGTAGCGCAGGGACACCGCCGTCGCGCCCGTCGCGCGCGCCCACGCCGCCGCCAGGTGTTCCTGGGCCAGCTTGGTCGTCGCGTACACGTTGCGCGGGTCGACCGGGGCGTCCTCCCCGACCAGCCCGGGCGCGAGATCGGCGCCGCACAGCGGGCAGGGCGGCTCGAACCGGCCCGCCTCCAGGTCGGCGACGGCACGCGGGCCCGGGCGTACGACGCCGTGCCGGGCGCACTCGTACCGCCCCTCCCCGTACACCACCATCGACCCGGCCAGCACCAGCCGCCGTACGCCCGCGTCGGCCATGGCGGTGAGCAGTACGGCCGTGCCGAGGTCGTTGCGGGAGACGTACTCCGTGGCGTCCGAGAAGCCGACACCGAGGCCGACCATCGCGGCCTGGTGGCACACGGCGTCG
This sequence comes from Streptomyces sp. UW30, assembly GCF_008042075.1. Classification (GTDB taxonomy): domain Bacteria; phylum Actinomycetota; class Actinomycetes; order Streptomycetales; family Streptomycetaceae; genus Streptomyces. The sequence goes on from NZ_RDBN01000039.1 coordinate 3,579, forward strand.
ACGCCGGTCAGGGCACGGCGGACGGCGGCGGGGTCCCGTACGTCCGATTCGGGGGCCGTCCGGATGTCGTACACGACGGGTTCGTGCCCGCGAGCCGCGAGCGCTTCGACGACATGGGACCCGATGAACCCGGCACCGCCGGTGACCAGTACGCGCATACGGCCACGCTAGGGCCGGGACCGGCGTCCACGGAGCTCCACGCCCGCCATGTCACGGGTTCGTAAGGGCTCCGACCACCAACGGGATCGTCACCGTGAACACCGTCGCGCCCGGCTCGCTCGTCAGGTCGATCCCGCCGCCGTGCGCCCGCACCAGGGACTGGGCGACCGCCAGCCCCAGCCCGCTGCCGCCCCGGTCCCGGCTGCGGGCCTTGTCGACGCGGTAGAAGCGGTCGAAGACGCGCTCACGGTCGGCGGGCGGGATGCCGGGTCCGGCGTCGGCGATGCGGACCTGGGCCGCGCCCTGGGTGACGGACACCGCCACGGACACCTCGGTGCCGGAGGGTGTGTGCATCGCCGCGTTGGTGAGCAGGTTGTCGAGGACCTGGCGGACGCGCTGGGGGTCGAGGCGGAGTTTCAGGGAGCTCGGCCCGGGGGCCACCGTCAGCGGGTGGTCGGCGTGGGTGACCCGGAAGGCGTCCGCCGCCTGCTCGACCAGCTCGACGAGGTCCGCCTCCTGCGGGCGCAGCGGCGTCTCGACCTCCGCGGCGTCGAGGCGGGCGAGCAGCAGCAGGTCGTCGAGGAGGAAGCCCATCCGGGCGGCCTCCGCACGCAGGCGCGCGAGGTGCCTGTCCCGCTCCTCGGGGGCGTTGGCCGCCGCGTACTGGAAGAGATCGGCGTATCCGCGCACCGACATCAGCGGCGTACGCAGCTCGTGCGAGGCGTCCGCGACGAAGCGTCGCAGCCGCTGTTCCGCCTCCGCACGCACCGCGAGCGAGTCGTCGATGTGCTCCAGCATCGTGTTGAACGCGGTGCGCAGCTCCTCCACCTCGGGCCCGCCGCCGCGCACGTCGTGCCGCACCGACAGCCGCCCCGAGTCGGTCAGGTCGTGCGAGGTGATGCCGCGGGCGGTGTGCGCCATGTCGCTGAGCGGCTTCAGGCCCCGGCGCAGCATCCCCCGCCCGAGCACCACGAGGGCCATGAGCGCGAGCCCGAACGTGACGGCCTGGATGGTGATCAGCTGGCCGACGGTGTCCTCGATGTCCTCCATGGGCGCCGCGCTGACCAGCACCACACCGGGCTCGACCTCGCAGGCGCGCAGCCGGTACTCGCCCTTGCCCTGGAGGTGCTCGGTGCGCAGGACCTCGGTGTTGGCGGTGGTCTGCGCACGGGCCACGGAGGTGAAGTCGTCGACGTCCGCCGGGACGTCGGCGGGGTCCTCGGGCCTGCGCAGCACGGGCTCGCCGCCCGACACGTCGTACACGGCGTAGTACCAGCTGTAGTACTTCTTGCCGGAGAGCGTGCCGTAGTCCGCGATGGACTTGGACTGGGCGACCTGGCCCTGCGCGAGCTGGGTGTCGAGCTGGGCCGACAGGTAGTCGCGCATGTACGTCGTCAGGGCGGTGCCCACGACCGCGAACACCACCAGTGACAGCACCCCGAGACCCAGCGCCAGCCGGGTCCCGAGCCGCATCCCGCGATACGCCCGCCGCAGCCGCCCGATCACTCGGGGGCCTGCCGGATCACGTACCCGAAGCCGCGCACGGTGTGGATCAGCGGTGAGCCGGTGTCGTCGAGCTTGCGGCGCAGCCTGCTGACGACCAGCTCGACGACGTTCGAACGGCCGCCGAAGCCGTACTCCCACACATGGTCGAGGATCTGCGCCTTGGTGAGCACGGTCGGCGACTTGCGCATCAGATAGCGCAGCACCTCGTACTCGGTCGGGGTGAGCGTGAGCAGCTTGTCGCCGCGGCGGACCTCGCGGGTGTCCTCGTCCATCGTCAGGTCCGCCACCCGAAGGACGGAACGCTGGAAGCCGGGTCCGGCGCTGCGCCGCAGGACGGTGCGCAGCCGGGCCATCAGCTCCTCCACCGCGAACGGTTTGACCAGGTAGTCGTCACCGCCGCGGGTCAGCCCGGCGACCCGGTCGGCGACCCCGTCGCGGGCGGTGAGGAACACCACGGGCACCATCGCCCCGGCGGCGCGCAGCCGGTCCAGGACGCCGAAGCCGTCCAGGTCGGGCAGCATCAGGTCCAGCACCACGATGTCCGGGTGGAACTCGGCGGCCAGCCGCAGCGCCTCCTCACCGGAGTTCGCGGTGACCGCCTCCCAGCCCTCGTAGCGGGCGACCGTCGCGACGAGGTCGGCGATGGGCGGGTCGTCGTCCACGACCAGCAGGCGTACTTTCTCCACCCGTTCATACTGCGGCACCCGGCGCCGGTCCCAGCAGCCGGGTGCGGGCCCGCGGCCACATCGATAACCAGTTGAAAGAAGTCCGACAGCTTTTCGACAGCGCCCGCCGGACAAGCTCGGTATCCACAGACGAGATCAAGGAGCTGTCGCCGTGACGACCGTCCAATCGCCCCCTGCGCCCCCCACGGCGATACGCCCCAGGGTGGTGGCCCGCACGGGCCTGTACGCCGTGCTGGCCGCGAACGTGGCCGTGGTGCTCTACTTCTTCTTCGCCGCCGGATTCGCATCGAACACACTCATCGTGATCGGCCGCCTCACCGGCCTGTTCGGCGCTCTGCTCATGGCGTTCCAGCTCCTGCTGGTGGCCCGGCTGCCGTGGCTGGACCGCCGTATCGGCATGGACCGGCTGACCTCCTGGCACCGCTGGACCGGCTTCAGCATCCTGTGGGTCCTGCTCGCGCACGCCGTGTTCATCACCTTCGGCTACGCCGAGTCGTCCTCGCTGGACCCGGTGAACCAGCTGATCGACCTTGCCGAGACGGTCGAGGGCGTGCTGCGCGCGGTCGTCGCGCTGGGGATCATCATCGTGATCGGCGCGGTGTCGGCCCGGTTCGCGCGGCGCCGGCTGGCGTACGAGACGTGGCACTTCATCCACCTGTACACCTACGTCGCGGTGGTCCTGGCGTTCACGCACCAGGTCGCGGTCGGTACGTCCTTCACGTCCTCGTCCGCCGCCACGGCGTACTGGTACGGGGTGTGGGGTGTCGCTCTCGGCTCGGTGTTCGTCGGCCGCCTCGTCCTCCCTCTCTGGCGGAACTGGCGCCACCAGTTCCGGGTCGCGGCCGTGGTCCCCGAGTCCCACAACGTCGTCTCGATCTACATCACCGGCCGTGACCTGGACAAGCTGCCCGCGCGGGCCGGCCAGTTCTTCCTGTGGCGGTTCCTGACGAAGGACCGCTGGTGGCAGGCCAACCCCTTCTCTCTGTCGGCCGCGCCCGACGGCACACAGCTGCGCCTCACCGCCAAGGCGGCCGGCGACGGCTCGGCGGCCCTCAGGCACCTCAAGGTCGGCACCCGCGTCTTCGCCGAGGGCCCCTACGGCGCCTTCACCGCGCTGCACCGCACCCGCCCGGAGGCCGTACTGATCGCCGGCGGCGTCGGCGTCACCCCCATCCGCGCGCTCCTGGAGGAGCTGCACGGCCACGCGGTCGTGCTCTACCGGGTCGCCTCCGACCAGGACGCGGTCCTGTACGGCGAGCTGGTGGAGCTCGCCCACGCCAAGGGCGCCGAGCTGCACCTGGTGACCGGCCCGGTCACGCCGGACAAGCTGGCGCCGGCCGAGCTGACCCGGCTGGTGCCGGACATCACGAACCGGGACGTCTTCCTCTGCGGGCCGCCGCCGATGATGAACGCGGTGATCGGCAGCCTGCGTGAGCTGGGCGTGCCCAAGGAGCAGGTCCACTTCGAGCGCTTCAGCCTGGCCGGCTGAGAGGACGGGGAAAACACTGTGAAGCGAGCAATACCTGTCCTGGTCCTGAGCATCGCGGGCCTGATCCCGGTCTTTCGCTACGAGCCGTCCCTCGGCACGGAGACCGCCAGTCCCGCCCCGACACCGTCGGCGTCCTCCACCGCCGCGTCGGGGTCGGACTCGGGCAGCACGGTCGTCAAGGGCTCGACCGTGCAGACGGACAAGGGTCCCGTGCAGGTCGAGGTGACCTTCGCGGGCACGAAGATTGCGTCCGTACGGATGCTGCAGCAGCCGAACCATCCCCAGACGACGGCCGCCGTACCGAAGTTGATCGCGGAGACGCTGGAGGCGCAGAGCGCCGACATCGACACGGTCTCCGGCGCCACCATCACCAGCGACGGCTACAGGGAATCGCTCCAGGCCGCGATCGACGCGAACACGGAGTCGGCGGCTGCCTCGCCCTCGGCGTCCGCTGCCTCGGAAACGGTCGACGGCTCGACCGTGCAGACCGACAAGGGCCCCGTACAGGTCCAGGTGACCTTCGAGGCCGAGAAGATCGCGTCGGTCAAGATGCTCCAGCAGCCGAACCACCCCCAGACCACGGCGGCGGTCCCGCAGCTCATCGCGGAGACGCTGGAGGCCCAGAGCGCCGACATCGACACGGTCTCCGGCGCCACGATCACGAGCGACGGCTACCGGGAATCACTCCAGGCCGCCATCGACGCGAAGGGCTGATCATGCACCGAGTCGAACACGTCATGGGGTTCCCGGTCTCCCTGCGGGTCGACGACGAACACGTCGGCGAGGAGACCGCGGACGCCGTGTTCGCGTGGCTGCGCGAGGTCGACGCCCGGTTCAGCCCGTTCAAGGCGGACAGCGAGGTCTGCCGGCTGGACCGGGGTGAGATCGCGCGCGGCGACGTCAGCACGGACCTCGACGAGGTGCTGGGGCTGTGCGAGGAGTACCGGGTGGCCACTGGCGGCGCCTTCGACGTACGGCTGCCCGGGCGTGGACTCGACCCCTGCGCGGTGGTGAAGGGCTGGTCCGTGCAGCGGGCGGCGGAGCTGCTGAAGGCGGCCGGGGCGAGGCGCTTCGTCCTCAACGCCGGCGGGGACGTGGTTGCGGACGGCGGGCCCTGGCGGGTGGGGGTACGGCACCCCGAGCAGGCCGACAGACTGTGCACGGTGGCCGAGCTGACGGACGGCGCGATCGCGACGTCCGCCCGCTACGAGCGCGGCGACCACATCATCGACGGCCGCACCGGGCGTCCGGCGACGGGTCTGCTGTCCCTGTCCGTGGTGGCGTCCTCCCTGACGCTGGCGGACACGGTGGCGACGGCCGCGTTCGCGATGGGCAGGGAGGGCGTCGAGTGGGCGGCCTCCCGGGAGGGCTGCGAGGTGTTCGCGGTGGACGCCGGGCGGGGAGTCCTGCGTACGGAAGGCTTTCCGGCGGTGTCGGCGGCGCAGGCTCGGGCGGCGTGACGGGTCAGACGCGGGGCAGATGACGACTCAAGAGGTCGCGCAGCCGCTCCGCGTCCTGCTCGGAGTGCAGCCCTCGCTTGGGCAGTACCCCCATAAGCAGGATGCCCGGGTCGCGGCCGAGCAGAGTCACGTGGTCACGGGTCTCGCGGTAACCGCGAAAAGCGGACCAGCGCAGCACGAGGGTCGTGTGCACGGTGTCGATCGCGATCCCCGTCTCGCTCACGGACGTTCGGTGCTCACCCTGCCAGGAGACGGCGCGCAGCACCTGCTGGGCCTGGAGGTGCGGGATCGACCAGATCAGGGCGGCGCAGAAGACGGTGAGCACCCCTGACAGCGCGGAGCTCTTCGGCGCGATCACCAGCAGCACGGCGGCGGCCCCGAACAGCCCCGTGAAGCCCCACCGGACCCAATGCATGCGCTTGCGGCGCTCACGCACCAGGATGCCCGCGAGGATGTCGGCGCGTGTGGGTTGGTAGACCAGCTCGACCATGCCCTGACTTTCTTCCTGCCTCATGTCCCCACCGTGTCTTTCGGTCATCTCAGCCCCTCCGGCCTTGCGACGGTCCCGACGTATGTTCCCAAGGTCCGCTCGGTTACGTCCTGCTCGTAGCGGATCTCGGGCGCGGTGACCCCGGCCGTGCGCAACTGCCGCAGGGTCGGGGCGAGTTCGCGCAGGGCTTTCTGTACGACGCCCCTGTCCCGAACTCCGGTCAGCGGGGCGGTCGTCGTGCGGGCGCGCAGTTCCCAGGCTACTGTGCCCTTCTTGACGTAGGCCGTCCCGTCGGCGACGTAGATCTCCTCGGGCTTGCGCACGCCCTTGCTGAGAGCGCTGCCCGTGGAGTGCAGTGCCCATGAGTCGCCCGTGGTCCGGCGCACGGTGGCCGTGTAGGTCGCGGCGTTCTCCTGGCCCCGCAGGACCAGCCCTTCGCGGCCCTTCACCGTGAACGTCCAGCCCTTGTGCCCGGCCATCGCCGCCTCGGCGCGCGCGAGGAACTCGGCGGCCGTGCGGGGCGCGGGATCGGCGGGGGCGTGCGCAAGCCCGAGGAGATCTACGTCGCCGACGGGACGGCCTACGTCAAGAAGGGCACAGTAGCCTGGGAACTGCGCGCCCGCACGACGACCGCCCCGCTGACCGGAGTTCGGGACAGGGGCGTCGTACAGAAAGCTGCGACGGCGATGACGGCCACGACCGCCGAGTCCGTCTGCCACGGCAACGGCACGGGCGGCGGACACGCCCAGCACGCCGACCCGACCTGCGCCTCCGGTGCCGTCGGCGCCGGTCCCGCGTTCCCGGCCCCGGTGCCCGATCCGGCCGGGTCCGGCGTCATGGACGACCTCGGTCACCGCTCCCCGGCCACCGCGCCGGACAGCGGGCGCGCGCCTCCCTCACTGGCCGAACTCCAGATCCTGCGGACTTAGGACAAGGCCGAGCCGACCCGGGCCCCCTCCCCCGTGCCCAGCGAGGCGACGCCCGAGCCGACCCGGGCGCCGGACGGCGGTCAGGTCTCCGTCCGGCCGTCCGGAGCGCCCGACACCGGCGTCACGCCGACTTCCGGCACCGGCACCGACCAGGGCGCGCTGATCGGCGGGGGCGCGGCCGCGCTGCTCGCCGCCGGGGGCGCGGCGACCTTCGTCGTACGGCGTCGGCGGGCGAACGGGGCATGACGGGGCTGTCCAGGCGGGCGTTCACCACTGCGGCGATGGCGTCGCTGCTGGTGGGCTGCGCCGGGCAGGCCACTGAGCAGGACGCGAACGCGAGCAACAGAAGGTCGCGGGGGAGGGAAGGGGCGGACGAAGGCCCGTCCTCCGGCTCCTCGGCATCCACGAACTCGGCGCGCGCACTGGGCCGTTCGGCCCCGGTCCGGCTGCGGATCCCGGCGATCGGCGTCGACACCCCCGTCATCCGGCTCGGTCTGGCGCAGGACGGCACCGTGGCGGTGCCGCCGGTCACGGCCGACGACCGGGCCGGCTGGTACCGCCACTCGCCGACGCCGGGCCAGGTCGGCCCGTCGGTGATCCTCGGCCATGTCACGGTGGGCTCCTACGGGGACGGCGTCTTCCGCCGGCTCGCCGAGCTGCGCCGGGGGGACCGGATCGCGGCCCGCCGGGAGGACGGCACCTCGGCGGAGTTCGTGGTCGGCGCCGTACGGACCGTGGCCAAGGCGGACTTCCCGGCGGAGGAGGTCTACGGGGACGTGGACCGCCCGGAGCTGCGCCTGATCACGTGCGGGGGCCCGCGCGAGGGCACCGAGTACCGCGACAACGTCATCGTCTTCGCGACGCTGAGCTCGACCGCGCCTTGACCGAGGGAGGAGGATCCGGACCGGGCGGCCGACGGAACGCGAGCCGACGGCCCGGCATCCTCCTCCACGAGCCCCCAGGAACCGCCTCCCGCACATCGTTCCGCCGTCCCGACCATGGAGAGCGTTGAAACGGTCCCGAGACAAGGCAGCGTCCGAGCTGTTCGCCGCCCTGTACCCGCGCCTGGCCGGCTGGTGCCGCCGTCTCGTCGACGACGACGAGACGGCCCACGAGATCGCCTCCGAGGCCTTCACCAGGCTGTGGGCGCGCTGGAGCCGCGTGGAGGAACCGCGCGGCTTCCTCTACGTCACCGCGGCCAACCTCGTCCGGGACCACTGGCGCAAACTGGAGCGTGAACGCAAGGCGATGCGCCGGGTCACGACGGAGGCGGCGGTCACCGCGCACACGGAACAGACGGACCCTTCGGTGCGCCTCCTGGTCCAGTCCCTGCCGCAGCGACTGCGCACCCCGATCCTCCTCCACTACTACGCCGACATGCCGATCCGGGAGGTGTCCGTGCTGACCGGACGCAAGGAAGGGACCGTCAAGGCCGACCTGCACGCGGCCCGCGAACTGCTCCGCGTCCACCTGAGGAGAAGCCTTGACCACACGCTTTGACGAGGACGACGTGGACGGCCCGCAGTTCGCCCCCGACGACCCCCTGATGGTCATCCTCGGCCCGCCCGGCGACCGCCTCGCCCCACCCCCCGGCCACTACGAGACGCTCCGTCGCAGGGCGTCCCGCCGGCGCCTGGTGCGTACGGCGACCGGGGTGGGCGTGACGTGCGCAGTGGCGCTGCTGGTCGCGCTGCCGTTCGGCCTGAGCCGCCCGGACACCCCGACCTCCCCGGCGCGAGCACCCGTGAACTCGGCTACTCCGTCCGGTACGTCAGCCGTCTCTACCAGGACCAGG
>NZ_RDBN01000039.1:12192-49146 GCF_008042075.1 Streptomyces sp. UW30
GTGGCCTTGGACGCCCGACGGGTTGGGGGCGGGCCGCATCGGCGAGGCAGCGGCCGGGGCGGGTCAGGCGGGCAGTTCGGKGTCCGGGATCCAGTGGCCGTGGATGCCGGCGGGCACCCGGCGGGGGAGTTCGACGGCCGCCACGGTGCTCAGGTCGCTCGCGTCCAGGACGAGCAGTTCCGAGGCGTCGGCGGTGAGGTCGCTGACGATGGTGAGCAGGTAGCCGTCGTCCTCGGCGGTGGCTCCCTCTGCGGGTGCGAACACGGCCTCGCCGGGCATCCGGCCCTCGCCGTGCGCGAGCAGCTTCTCCTGGCCGGTCAGCGTGTCGAACTTGACGGTGTGATAGCCCGACAGGCCCGCGCCGGGGAACGCGATGGCGTAGCTGTAGCGGTAGGCCGAACCGGTGCGGTCGTCGTTGATCGACGGGAACTCGGTGGCCAGGTCGTTGAGGGGCTGGGTGGTGACCTTGCCCGTGGCCGGGTCCATGATCCACCGGTGGAAGGTCGAGCCGGCGTCGGGGCTGGTGCCGTAGCCGGGGGCGCCGACCCACCACTTCCACGAGTTCTCCCAGGCGGAACGGTCGAAGCGCGGCGCTTCGAGGACGATCCGGCCCTGCGCGTCGGTGTAGGCGTTGGCGACGTGCAACAGCGCCGCCTGGTCGGCGACCTCGAACCAGGTCGCCTTGCCCCCGGCGCGCGGCATCACGCCGATGCGCAGCGGGACGTCGTCGTGCCAGCGGTAGGGGATGCCGGAGTGCTCGGCGTGGTCGAAGACCACCGGCGAGTTGATGAAGACGGCGTGCTCGCGGGTGATGGCGAAGTCGTGCATGAGCGACGGGCCACAGCCGTCGACGACCTGGGAGGTGACGATGGCGCCGGAGGCGTCGGCCACGTAGTAGGTCAGATACGGCGGGAAGGGGCTGTAGCTGAAGAAGTGCAGCTCGCCCGTCTCGGGGTCCTCCTTGGGGTGGGCGGTCATCGCGCTGGTGAGCTTGCCGCCGAAGTCGTGGACGCCGATCGTGTCGAGGTCGGCGCTGACCTCCCAGGGCAGGTTGGCCTCCTGCAGGGCCAGGTAGCGGCCCCCGTGGAAGATGATGTTCGTGGCGGCGGCGCTGACCTCGAGCTCGGTTCCGGTGAACGGCACACCGTCCAGGAACGGGGTGCGCACCCAGCGATTGCGGTACCACTCGGCCCGGCCGCCCGTGAGGCGGACGCCGTGGATCATGCCCTCGCCGCGGAACCAGTGGGTGGGGGTGACGCCCGGCTTGGGGTTGTGACCGTTGCGGAAGTAGCGGCCGTTCAGCTCGGGCGGGAGGGTGCCCCGTACCTTCAGGTCGCGGCCGGTGATCTCCTCGGTGACGGGGGTGAAGTGGCCGCTGATGTACGGCTTGTTCAGGTTCATGATCATGCCTTTCGCGTCGAGAGCGCGGCGAGAGCCGAGATGAGCAGGGTCAGGGCGGCGCAGGCCACGAAGGCCGCGCCGAATGAGGGGAGCAGGGTCAGGAAGGACAGGCCGATGGCTCCGCCGATCTGCCGGGTGGCGTTCACCAGCCCGCCGGCCAGGCCGTTGTCGGCGGCCGAGACGCCCGTGGAGGACATGGCGGTGAGGCGGACGAAGGCCACCCCCAGCCCGGTGCCGATCAGGAGCGTCGGGCCGAGCAGGTCCACAAGGAAGGTGCCGTCAGCGGGAGTTCGGGACAGCCAGGCCAGTCCTGCCGCGAGGGCCAGCAGGCCCACGGGGAGCACATGGCGGCCGGAGACCTTGCCGGTGACCCACGAGGAGAGGGTGATCGTGAGGGCGAGCGGGAGCTGGGTCAGCCCGGCTTCCAACGGCGAGTAGCCGAGGGTGCGTTGCTGGTAGAGGGGCAGGAAGTAGAACAGGCCGAGCCAGACCGCGCCCAGCAGGGCCATCAGCACGTTGGGCACCGCCACCACGCCGATGCGCGCCGGCAACAGCGGTTCGGTGGCGCGGCGCTGGAGCACCACGAACAAACCGAGCAGCGCCAGACCGATCACGGCGAGCGGCCAGGGACCCGACACGCCGTAGGTGAGCGCGACCAACCCCGCCGTCACCGTCACCGCGCCCGGCACGTCCAGGCTTCCGCCGCGCGGCCGGTCGGCCCCGACCAGCAGCCAGGTGGCCACCAGGACGGCCAGGGCGAGGGGCACCATCACGACGAACACCGCACGCCAGCCGTACAGGTCGGTGAGCAGCCCGCTCAGCAGCACACCCGCCGCCCCGCCGGCACCGGAGACCGCGCCCCACACTCCGAGCGCGGTGCCACGCCGCTTGCCGTCGGGATAGAGCGTCAGCACGAGGGCCAGCGCGGTGGGCGCCAGCAGCGCGGCACCGACGCCCTGCACTGCCCTGCAGACGATCAGCACGATCGCCGTGGGCGCCAGTGCCGCGCCCAGGGAGGAGAGGGCGAACAGACCGATGCCGAGCAGGAACACGCGGCGCAGACCGAGTACGTCGCCGGTCCGCCCGCCCGGCAGCAGCAGCGCGCCGAACGCCAGCACGTAGGCATTGACCGTCCACGCCTGGCCCGTGTCCGACAGATCGAGCCCGGCCCGGATCTGGGGCAGGGCGACGTTCACGATCGACGTGCTCAGCACGACCAGGAACTGGGCCGTGGCCAAGACCGCCAGTGGTATCCAGCCGGTGGTGGTCCGTTGCGGTGCGGTGCGGGTCATGGCTCGACACTCGCAGCGGGCGTCCGCCGCTCGCGTCGGTAGTCATCGCCTATACGACTCCCTGCGCGGACTCCTCGGTGAGGGGGGAGCGCCCGTACGACTCGCAGCGCGAGACCATGGGCGAGTGGGGGAATTCCCTGATTCTTCTGCGGCGCACGACCGCATAGGTTGTCGGTCATGCCCGAGACATACGCGGATGTGCTGATCGGTCGGCGGGACGAGATACGCCGGCTGGACAACCTGCTCCAGGCGGCACGGAAGGGCAGGGGCGGCGCCCTGGTCCTGCGTGGCGAGCCGGGCATCGGCAAGAGCGCGCTGCTGCGGTACCTGGACGAGGCCGCGACCGGATTCCTCGTCATGCGGGCGTCCGGCGCGGAGTTCGAGATGGAGCTGCCGTTCGCCACGCTGCACCAGTTGCTCGCGCCCGTCACCGGCCGGCTGACGGCGTTGCCCGCGCCGCACCGCACGGCGCTGGAGATCGCTTTCGGCCTCGATACCGGCACACCGGATCCGTTCCTAGTCGGCGTCGCGTCGCTGGGCCTGCTGGTGGAAACCGTGCAAGAACGCCCACTGCTGTGCGTCGTCGACGATGCACAGTGGCTGGACCAGGCATCGGCCAAGGCGCTGGCCTTCCTGGCCCGCCGGATCTCGGCCGAGTCGATCGCCCTGGTGTTCGCCGCGCGCGAGCCGAGCCGCCTGCCCGAACTGGACGAGCTGCCCGGTCATTCGCTTCAGCGTCTTGGTGCATCGGATGCCCGCGCGCTGCTGACCGCGGCGGTCCGTGCCCCGTTGGACGAGCGGGTGCGTGACCGCATCTTGGCCGAGTCGCGCGGCAACCCCCTCGCGCTGGTTGAGCTTCCCCGGACCGCCGGACTCGCCGGGATGGCGGGCGGATTCGCCCAGCCCGACTCCGTACCCGGCGTGATCGAGCAGAGCTTCCGGTCCCGGCTGGAGCTCCTGCCGCCGACGGCCCGGCTCCTGGTGACCGTCGCCGCCGCCGACCCGATCGGCGACCCCGGCCTGCTGTGGCGTGCGGCTGAACTCCTGGGCATCGACGCGGCCGCCGCCGCACAGTCCGTCCCGCTGGTCGAGTTCGGCACCCGGATCCGGTTCAGCCACCCCCTCGCCCGCTCCGCCGCCTACCGTGCCGCGGCGCCCGAGGATCGGCGCAGGGCGCACGAGGCGCTGGCCGCCGTGACCGATCCCGTCGCCGACCCCGACCGGCGGGCCTGGCATCGCGCCCAGGCCTGCGCCGGCCCGGACGAGCAGGTCGCCGCCGAGCTCGAAGCCTCCGCCACGCGCGCCCAGGAACGCGGCGGCCTCGCCGCGGCGGCAGCGTTCCTCGAACGCTCGGCCGCGCTCACGACCAGCCCGGTCCAACGCGCCGAACGGGTACTCGCCGCGGTCCAGGCCAAGCTCGCCGGGGGCGACTTCGACACGGCATCCGACCTGCTCACCACCGTCCCCACCGACGATCCCCGTCAGGCCGCCAGGGCCGACCTGCTCCGCGGCAGACTCTCATTCGTCCGCCGTCGAGGGGACGAGGGCCCCACGGCGTACCTCCTGCGTGCCGCCGCACGGCTGGCGGCCACCGACCCCACCTGGTCACGGGAGTGCTATCTGGACGCCATCGAGATGGGCCTCCTGCTCGGCGGCCTCSACCACGTGGTGGAGGCCGCCGGCAAGGCCCCGACGTCCGGCGGGCCGGCATCCGGAGCGGCGGCGGTCCTGACCGGCGTGATCAGCCTGGTCGGCGACGGGCATCCGGCGGCGGGGGAGACCCTCAGGCCGATCGTCGGCGACGCCGACGACGAGGTGTGGGCCACACGACCGTCACTGGGCTTCATGCTGGCCACCGAGCTGTGGAACTTCGACACCATGCATGGCATAGCCACCCGCGCCGCCGCGGCCGGCCGCGAGTCGGGCTCCTTCCACGCGCTGCCAATCGGACTGGCCATGCAGGCCGCGGCGACCGTGCACGCGGGCGACTTCGGCACCGCGATGGAGCTGATCTCCGAGGAGGAGGCGATCGCGGATGCCACAGGCGCGGCACCGCTCGTTTACCCGCGCCTTCACCTGGCCGCCATGCGCGGGCGGCGCAAGGAAGCCGTGGAACTGTTCGCGTCGGTGGATCACGGCATGAGCCTCAGCGTGCATTGGGCGACGGCCGTGCTCAGCAACGGCCTGGCCGACTATCCGGCCGCGCTGAAAGCGGCGCAGCAGGCGGTCGAGTACGGCGCCGTCGGCACCGCGGGCCTCGCCCTGCCCGAGCTGGTCGAGGCGGCCGTGCGATGCGGCGAGAGCAAGATCGCCGCCGCGGCTCTCACGTCCCTTCAGGAGCGCACGCAGGCGGGCCTGCACGCGTGGGGACTTGGCGTGGAGGCGTATGCGCGGGCTCTGGTGACCGAGGACGAGTCCGCCTACCAGGAGGCGATCGGCCTGCTCGACGACAGCAAACTGGTCCTCTACCGCGCCCGGGCGCATCTGCTGTACGGGGAATGGCTGCGCCGTCAGGGCCGACGGCGCGACGCTCGGTCCGCGTTGCGGATGGCGCACGAGTCGCTGTCCGACCTCGGCGTGGAGGGGTTCGCCGAGCGCGCCGCCGGCGAGCTGCGGGCGACGGGGGAGCAGGCCCGCAGCCGTACGTCGAAGGCATCGGACCAGCTGACGATGCAGGAGGTGCACATCGCACGCCTGGTCGCCGACGGCGCCACCTCCAAGGAGGTGGCGGCGAAGCTGTTCCTCAGCCCACGGACGGTCGACGCGCACCTGCGCAACATCTTCCGCAAGCTCCAGCTCACCTCACGCAGGCAGCTGCGAGACCTGCCCGACATTCGTTAGCCGCATGGTGGTGACGGCGGCCTCGTGCCCGTTCAACGACTCCACGGGACCGGGCCACCGCAGTCCGTACTTGGCCCGGTAGGCACCGGAGACGCGCTGGACGAGTTCGGGGTCGTCCACCGGCTGGAGCGTGACGGGCACCCGGACTCCGGCCACCTCCACCTGCGTGTGCGCGTGCCGCAGAACCCGGCGATACCACGCACTGCGCCGTCCGAAGGCCGAGCGGACGTAGGCCTCCCCATCGAGCACCACCACCCAGACCGTCCTGGCCGACCACCGGCCGTCCGCATGCCGTACCCGAAGAACGATCTCCGCGCGATCCATCACAGTGTTCATGGGCCAACCTTCACCGCGGCGCCACTGCATACGCGTCGGTGGTCATCACCTAGACAGGGCGGGCTTCGCCCACGCGAGGCCGAGTGCCGGCTTCCTCCGGCCCTGGGGTTCGATTCCTCATGCACGGCTATGGGAAGTTTTGGGGGGCATCGTTACCCTCCGCCCATGATTCCCACGGTGGTTTGGGGCACAGGCAACGTCGGGCGCGCGGCCATCAGAGCTGTCGCGGCGCACCCGATGCTCAGCCTTGTGGCCGTGCTGGTGTCGAGTCCCGCCAAGGTCGGCAAGGACGCGGGCGAGCTCAGCGGACTCGGCCGGCGCCTCGGGGTGGCGGCGACGGACGATGTGGACGGCGTTCTCTCCGGCGGCCCCCGCGCGGTCGTGTACGCGGCGTCCGGCGACGTCCGCATGGACGGCGCGATCGAGGACATCAGTCGCGCGCTGCGTGCCGGCGCGGTGGTCGTCACACCGTCCGTGTACGGCATGTACGACTGCACGAACGCGCCGGACGAGATCCGCGACGTGCTGCGCGAGGCCGTCGAGGCCGGCGGCGGCTCGCTCTTCGTGTCGGGTGTGGATCCCGGTTGGGCCAACGACGTGCTCCCGCTGCTGGTCAGCGGACTGGGGTCCGACATCGACGCCGTCCGCTGCCAGGAGATCTTCGACTACGCGACGTACGACCAGGAGGAAGCGGTTCGCCACCTGATCGGCATGGGACATCCCCTGGACTATCAGCCGTTGATGCTCGCCGAGGGCATTCCGACGATGATCTGGGGCGGCCAGCTGCGGATGATGGCACGGGCCCTGGGCGTCGAACTCGACGGCATCGAGGAGACCTTGGAACGTCGGCCCCTCGAAACGTCCGTCGTCACCGACACGATGGGGGAGTTCCCGGCCGGTACCCAGGGAGCGGTGCGCCTTGAGGTGCAGGGCGTGGTGGAGGGCGAGCCACGCATCGTCATCGAGCACGTCACCCGCATTCACGCCACCTGTGCCCCGGACTGGCCGGCGGCGCCGGACGGCGGAGCGGGCGCACACCGCGTGATCATCGAAGGCCGCCCCCGCATAGAGGTCACGGTCGAGGCCACTGACGAGGGAGAGAACAGAGCAGCCGGCGGCAACGCGACGGCGGCCGGCCGTCTGGTGAACGCCATCGACTGGCTCGCCGAGGCCGAACCCGGTCTCTACGACGCACTCGACGTCCCGCTGCGCCCCGCGGTGGGCAGACTGGGAAAGAAGTGATCATGCAGATCGACATCCCCGAGGGCGCCGAGCCCATCCCGTACGTCTGGGGCGAGCTGGTGCCCAAGATCGGTCAGGCAGCCAGCACCTTCTCCCTGTCCGTCTATGAGTACACGACCCTCGGACTGCGCGAGTTCGAGGCCGCCCGGCTGCGCATCGCGCAGATCAACGGATGCCTGTTCTGCCTGGACTGGCGCACCGAACGCGACGGCGAGAAGGTCGAGGAGGGGTTCCTCGACGCGGTCACGCAGTGGCGTACGACGGACACCTTCGACGAACGGACCCGGCTCGCCGCCGAGTACGCGGAGCGCTACGCGGTCGACCACCACAACCTGGACGGTGAGTTCTGGGACCGGATGAAGGCGCACTACAGCCAGGCGGAGATCGTGGAGTTGAGCATGAGCATCGGCTCATGGCTGGCGTTCGGCCGTCTCAACCATGTGCTGGGACTCGACAGCGTCTGTGTGCTGCAGTCGCCGCAGGGTTCTTGAGGGACCCGTCGTCACACGGCTGCCGATACGTTCGCCGATGAGGCACTACGAGCTGCGGGCCGCGGCACAGCGGCCACGGCCCACAGGTCAGAAGTCCTCGGCGATGATCTTCTCGATGTTGCGCTCGGCGAGCGCGGTGATGGTGACGAAGGGATTGACGCTGACGTTGCCGGGAATCAGCGCGCCGTCCATCACATACAGGCCCGGATGTCCGTGCAGGCGACCGTAGTTGTCGGTGGCCTTGTCGAGGACGGCTCCACCGAGCGGGTGGTACGTGAGATGGTCGCCCCAGATCTTGTAGGTCCCGAAGAGGTCCGTGCGGTAGATGGTCCCCTCAGTGGCGTTGATCTTGTCGAAGATCGTCTTCGCCATGTCGATCGACGGTTGCTTCCACGCGGTCTGCCAGTCCAGCTCCACCTTCCCCGTCGACGCATTCCATGTGAACCGGCCGCGGTGCGGATTCTTGGTGATCGACAGGTAGAAGGACGCCCAGGTCTCGATGCCGGTCGGCAGCGGCGCCACCTCGGCGAACGCGCCGCCCGCGGCCCAGTTGTCGATGCCCGCCGTCGGGATCGACGACTGGAGCGCTCCGGTCGGGTCCCACAGGTGGTTGGCCCGGCCGCACATGACGTTGCCGTTCTCTCCCCATCCGTTGCCGATCTCGTTGTTGAGGCCGGGTAGCGCGCCCGTCGCCTTCAGACGGACCAACAGCTTGCTGGTGCCGACGCTGCCCGCGGCGAAGAACACCCGTTGCGCCCGCACGGTCTTGGTGGTGGTGACGGCTCCGCTCGTGTCGAGTTGCTCGATGGTCACGGAGTAGCCGCCGGTGGTGGGCGTCACCCCGGTGACCCTGTGCAGAGGTGAGATGCCGACCCGGCCGGTCGCGCGAGCCTGCGCGAGATAGGTCTTGGGCAGGGACTTCTTGCCGTGGTTGTTGCCGTACAGGATCTCGGCCGCCAGGGCCGACTTGGGGGCCGCCCCCGCGGCCTCCTGCTTCATGTAGTTCCAGTCGTAGACGTTGGGGACGAACATGAACCGGAAACCGGACCGCCCGGCGTGTTTGCGGCCTACGCGCGCGTACTGGTAGCACTCCGTCGAGTCGAACCAGGCCGGGTCGATCGTGTTGACGCCGAGCGTGCTGTTCGCCCGCGGGTAGTACACGTCGTACATCTCGTCGGCGTCGACCGACGGAAGCACTCCGGGGAAGCGGCTCCGCTCTGGGGTCACCGCCATACCGCCGTTGACGAGGGAGCCGCCTCCGACTCCCCGTCCCTGGTACACGACGATGCCGCCCATTTCCTCGGCGTCCAGGATGCCCGTGTAACGCGGCACGTCCTTGTCGAGCGGGAAGCCGAGGAAGTTGCTGATGGGCTGCTTGGTCCGCGTGCGCAGCCAGTAGGACCGGTAGTCGGGGGTGGTGGTGTTGGCGAAGATCTTGCCGTCCGTTCCCGGGGTGTCCCAGGCCATGCCCATTTCCACCATGTGGACGTCCACGCCGGCCTGAGCGAGACGGAGTGCGGTGACGGACCCTCCGTACCCGGTGCCTATCACGAGTGCGGTGACCTCTGCGCCGGGTTCGATCAGCTCGACCTCGCGAGGGAGTGCCGCGGCGGTCGGAAGATCGAAGGCACCCAGAGCGGCGGCACCTAAAATAGAACCTGTTCTACCAAGGAAGCGTCGGCGGGAATGACCTCTTCCTTCCAGTGCAACGCGTGTGCTTGAGTCCACGTAGATCCCCTTTCTCTCGCATAATAGAAACGGGTTCTACTAAGAAGTGTGAAACAAGTCACGAGAAACCTACGGGTAACTTGACTACTGTTCTCGTTTTCCCGCATCAGGAATTAACCGATAACGCACGTGCCTCTCCGGCATCGATTCAAACCCGTGAATCATGCCCTTCGGAACTGATCCCTTTCCGAGACTCAGCCTGTCGCGCTCCACTTCAATCGCGCGCGGTGTGCCCGGTTCGTGGCCATCAGTACGTCGAGGGCTTCCCGTGTGCMGATGAGGTCCTCGATGTGCTCGGAGAGCCGATCCCGCTCCTGGGCCATCCGCTCCAGCGCGGCGTCCGACGTGGCCTCGCTGGGGGAGTCGACGCACGGCAGCAGTTCGGCGATGGTCCGGCTGGACAGGCCCGCGGCGTACATCCGTTGGAGGAATGTGACCCGCTCGATGTGGATGTCCGTGTAGTGCCGCTGCCCGCTCGTACTGCGGGTGCTGGTGAGCAGGCCCTGTTCCTCGTAGTAGCGCAGGGACCGGACGCTGACTCCGGCCCGTGCCGCGAGCTCGCCGATACGCATGCCGCCCTCCCCTTTGTGATCCGTCGCACAAACCTTGCCTCTGACGTCAGTGTCAGGTTTTAGCGTAACCGTCGTGCCCGGGATCCGGGCACGACGGATCACGAAGGAGACATGACGTGACGACCCTCTTCTCCGGCTACCGGCTCGGCGAACTGGCGCTGCCCAACCGCGTGGTGATGGCGCCGATGACGCGTGTACGGGCCGCCGCGGGCGGTCTGGCGACGCCGTCGATGGCGCGCTACTACGCCCAGCGGGCCACGGCCGGCCTGATCGTCACCGAGGGCGTGCAGCCGAGTCTGATCGGCCAGTCCAACCCCGGCACTCCGGGGCTGTACACCGACGAGCAGGTGGCCGCATGGCGCCCGGTGACCGATGCGGTGCACACCAACGGCGGCCGGATCTTCGCCCAGATCATGCACGGCGGACGCGTCTCGCACCCCGACACCATGGGGCTGCAGCCCGTCGGGCCCTCGGCCGTCCCGGCCGTCGGCGAGGTGTTCACCCCCAACGGCCCGCAGTCCGCGCCGACTCCGCGCGCCCTGGACACCACCGAAGTGCCCGAGCACGCCCACTCCTACGCGGACGCCGCGCGCCGGGCCGTCGACGCCGGGTTCGACGGTGTGGAACTGCACGGCGCCAACGGCTACCTGATCTCGCAGTTCCTCTCCTCCAACGCCAACCTGCGCACGGACGGCTACGGAGGCTCGGTGACCAACCGGATCCGCTTCGCCGTCGAAGCGGCCACCGCGACCGCCGAGGCCATCGGCGCGGAGCGGACCGGGATCCGGCTCTCTCCTGGTGGCCCCTTCTGGGGCATCGAGGAAACCGACGTGGCCGAGCTCTACACCGCGCTCCTGACCGAACTGTCCCGGCTCGGCCTGGCCTACATCCACCTGGAGGCCACCACCGACGAAGAGACGCTTCTCGGTCTGCGCCGGACCTGGCCCGGCACCCTCGTCATGAACCCGGTGCTGCCGATGGGCCCCAAGCAGACCGGCCCCGCCGACGCGGACCACTGGCTCGGCCTGGGCGCCGACCTCATCAGCTTCGGCCGCGCCTTCATCGCCAACCCCGACCTGGTGGAGCGTCTGCGCACCGGTCTCCCGATCGCTCCGGCCGACGACAGCGCGTACTTCGAGGGCGGCGACAAGGGCTATCTCACGTACTCGGCGTACCAGTACTCGGCGTGACGTCGTAGCGCGGCGCGGACCCGACTGGGAGACCCGCTGGCCCGACGGCGGAGCCACTGACCGCTGCTGAGTACCCAGCGGGCTCCCACCACACCAGAGTTGAGGCCGCCCTGGACACGGCACGCAGCCCCACCCGCGGGTCTACCGAGCCGCAGGCCCGGCACCTCGCCGGGGGAGATCCTGGGCGCCTTGACCCCCGCCAGGGGCCCGCCCTCATCGAGATCATGCGGACCCTCCGGGAACGCATCCGCGTCAAGGAGCGAGTTCGGCTTGGCGAAGGCTGCGGAACACTTCCGGGGTCGTCCATCCGCGCAACGTGGCGTGAATCGTCGATCGGAACGCGGCCTCGGCCGTGGCGGCGTCGAGGGCACCGGCCAGTTCGAGAGTCACGAGCCCGTGCAGGGTCCCCCAGATCGACAGGGCGATCGACGTTGCTTCGCCGGCGAGGACGGACGCTGTCAAGGCGCGATCGATCGCCGCGAGAAGCGGACTGATCGGGTCACTGGTGCCGAGCTCCCCCGACGGGTCGAAGGACTGCACACCACCGAACAGCACGGTGTACAGGTGGCTGTGTCCGAGCCCCCAACGACGGTAGGCGACGGCCAGCGCGTAGAGGTCGGCGAGAGGGTCCGCGGAGGTCGGCACCGCCGACACGTCCTGGAACAAGCCGGCGACGGCTCTGTCGCGCACCGCACCGATCAGCCCGTCCTTGCCGCCGAACAAGGAGTACACCGCCGTCGTCGATGCATCGGCAGCGGCGGCCACGGCGCGGACCGTCACCGACTCCCGCGGACGGGTGGCGAGCATCTCGGTCGCACACACAACAAGCCGCTCTTTGACGGCCTCGTCGTTTGTTCTCGGCCTAGCCACGACCGGCAGCCTACCTTCTCTGATAACGTCGTTTTGAAACAACGTTCTGAAACTGTCGGAGGTTCGCCGTGCCCACGTCCGCCATACGACTCGTCCGCTTCACCGGGCGCTTACTGCTGGCCCTGGCGGCAGTCGTGGCGCTGGTCGTCGTCTTTCTCGCACTGATCGCCCTCACAGACGGGGCAGGCTCGGGGCTCGCCGCGTGGTTGACGACCCTTGGGGCCGGGGCTGGCCTCGCGATGTGGCGGGGCCGGCGCCGCAGTTGGCCGGCGCGGCTCGTGCCGTTCCTGCCGGTGGCTGTCGCGGCGGCGTTGACGGTGACGGTCTGCATCCCGACCGTGCCGACGGCCCGGCGGCACTCGCCCGCCCTGCCGTTCGTGGCCACACAGCACTGGAGCCTGGCCACAGGCAGCCGGGTCGCGGTCTACCACTACCCGCCCACGAACCCCGGCAGCCGGCATCCCATGCCGCTCGTGTACCTCAACGGCGMACCGGTCCGCGGCATTTCGGTGCTCGACCACCGGTTCCTGCAACTCCTGGCACGCCAGGGCTACGACGTCTACGCCTACGAACAGGCCGGTGGCGGACGAAGCGACCTGCTCCCCATGGGCCAGTACACGATCTCCAGGTCGGTCCGCGACCTCGGCGCCTTCGTCGACCGCCTGGACAAGGGCAAGGTCGACATCCTCGGATTCTCCTCAGGCGGGGTCGTGCTCACCCGAGCCCTGGCCGACCCGAGCGTCGCCGCACGCCTGCACCGGGCGATCATCGCCGAGCCCGGTCCCATGGACGGCCCCACCGCGCACATCACCGGGCACAAGGGCCAGGAATCCGCACGGGGCCTCGCGCCGGCCATGACCGGACCGCGATCCACGCACGTTCCCCGGTACGCCGTGGCATTCGGCCTCATGCGGCTCGGGCTCCTCACTCCCGACACCGGGCTGATCGGACAGGCCGAAGGGGCCAATGCATTCACCGCCGCCGACCTTGGCAGCGACACCGCATCCGCCTACTGCGCGCGCGACGCGCACCGCATCCCTGTCGAGGACACCGCACAGAACTTCTCCTTCAGCCCCGCCGCCAGCCTCCGCATCCAGCAGACGGTCAAGGACTCGCCCTCCATCGCACCGTTGCTGAGGCAGTCCCGGACCCCGGCGATGCTGATGATCGCCGAGTGCTCCTCCCAGGTCCGTAAATGGGCGACCGGCATCCTTGCCGATGACCCCGCCATCGAGCGCACGCAGTACCTGCCCGGAGTCGGCCACCACATGTGGAACGGCCTGGACGAGAACAACGACCGTGCCGCCGCCGTCATCACCGCGTTCCTGCAGGACAAGCCGGCGCCCCTGCCGAACTACCCGACGCGCGACGAGATCCCTGCCTTCCTGCGCGACCACAAATGAAGAGACGTTGCCCGTGAGGGGTGCACGTTTCCCAGGTGCAACGCGCCCCCTCTCGCCGCCACAACAACGCGCTGGGAGATTTCCTGCGCGCTCGGCGCTCCCAGCTGCGCCCTGAGGACACGGGTCGGCCCGCCTCCAGCCGGCGCAGGGTGCCCGGTCTGCGCCGCGAAGAGGTCGGCCCCGACGTCACCCTCATCCACTCCACCGGACTGACCTCCGAGGCGTGGAAGGCGATGGGGGAGACCGGCACCACCGTGGCGCTGGCCCCCACCTCCGACGCGCAGATCGGCCCGGAGACCGCGATCCCGGCCGTCGACGAGGCGCTGTCCGTCGGCATCCGCCCGGACTGAGCATCGACGTCGAAGTCGCTCTCGCCAGCGACATGTTCACGCAGATGAGGGCCCTGCACGCCATCCAGCGAATGCGCGCGGTCAACACCTGCTGGTCATCCAGGCCGAGGACCTCAACAACAGGCCCCTCAACGACCCGATCGGCACGATCGTGCTGGGCTCCGACGCCCGCAACATCAGCGCCGTCCTCATCAACGGCGAGCCCCGCAAATGGAACGGCCACGTCCTCGACGTCGACCTGGCCGCCCTGCGGGCCGCGGTCCAGGTCTCACGCGACCACGTACTCAACGCCTCGGCCGCGTGAGAATTGCAAGTCGGCCCCCGAGTCCCATCCAACCGGGATCATGAAGCATGCTCCCGGATGACTGGCAACTCACCGAAAACGTCGACGACTTCCGCGCCCGAGCCGGAGACTTCCTGCGTTCGCGCCCCGCCCTGCACAACACGCCGCTGACGGACATCGAGAAGCTGCGATCACGCGGAGCAGACGCACCCGGTGCCGAGGCCACCGTCTTCGGCCGACTGGAGTCAGGAGGCGAGGTCCGCGCCATCTTCTATCGCACACCGCACGGCCGCCTGGGCCTCACTCCCCTCTCCGCCGAGCAGGCCGGCAGCCTCGCCGCCTGCCTGGCCGGCTTCGGCCACTCCCCGTCCAACGTCATCGCGGACCACGAGACCGCCACCGCTTTCGCCGAGGCATGGCAGCGGCGCACGGGCGCAGCGCCGGTACCGTTCTGGCGGACTCATCTTTACCGTCTCGGCACCCTCACCCCGCCGCAGCCGCACCCACAGGGCCGGGGCCGCGTCGCGGGCGAGAAGGACGATGAGCAAGTGGTGCGCTGGTGCCGTGAGTTCTGCGTCGATGTCGCGGAGACCGTCTCCATGGACGCCAATGACGCCGGCTCCTGGGCCGACACGCGTTTTGCGGACAAGTACTTCACCTTCTGGGACACCCCGGACGGCATTCCCGTCTCCATGGCGGGCTCGACGCCGATGGTCGGCGGCATGGTCCGGGTGGACCCCGTCTACACCCCGGCCCACTTCCGGGGGCGCGGCTACGCGGGCGCCGTGACGGTCGAGGTGAGCAGGGCCGCGCTGACCGCGGGCGCGACGGACGTGGTCCTGTTCGCGGACCCGACCAACCCCACCAGCAACGCCCTCTACCAGCGCATCGGTTATGTCCACCTTGCCGACTTCACCGGGTACAGGTTCTCCTACGTGGCACCCGAAGCAGGCAGGAAATAGGACCGACGCGCATCGCACCTGGCGCCGGTCAGGACGTCGGGTCGGGTCGGTGGGCTCCGAAGGCGCCGACGGTGAAGACGCCGGCGCCACGCGCGGCGTCGAGGGCATGTTTGCCGGCCTGGATCTGCTCGCCGCCGGGGCCGTCGTAGCCGAGCCACTTCGGCCGGTCCTCCGACGGGGTGCTGCCCCAGCACGGGATGCCCGGAAAGAGGTCCTCGGCGAGGGTGACGAAGAACCCGGCGTCCTCCAGCATCGCCTCGTAGTCGTGGAGCGTGCCGAGACCGGCGAGGCAGATGGCGTCGTTGACCGGGTCGATGAAGTGCGCGATCTCCTCCGGCGTCCGATGAGCGCCGAACGGCCGTTGCAACCAGTCGATGCCGACGAGGGCCCCTCCGGGTTTCAGGAGCCGGTGGGCCGACCGGAAGAACTGCTCCTTGCGCGGCAGATGGCACACGGACTCGTAGAAGGTGATGGCGTCGAAGCTCATGTCGGGCCAGGCAGCGAGGGTCGTGTAGTCCTCGTCACCGACCGTGAGGAACTGCACCCGGTCGGCCAGCCCCTGCTCGGCGGCCAGCCGACGGGCCCGCTGGGAGAGCCACTCGTTGTTGGACAGCCCGACGAAGGTTGCCCCCGTGAACCCGGCCATGTGCACGGTGGCCCCGCCCACTCCGCTGCCGAAGTCGAGTGCCCGGCCCCCCGGTTGCAGCCCGGCCAGGCGGACCAGCCGTTCCTCCAGTGCCCGGGCGGCTTGCAGCGGCGGCAGGCCGCGGGCCTCCGCCGCCGGGTCGCCGTGATGCCAGATGGCGTCCATGAGCGCCTCGTAGGCGGGTCCGGCGTAGTCGTAGTACTCGCGTACGCGCTGCTCGTGTCCCATGTTCGGGTGCCTTTCGTCAGGGGTGCCGGGTGCGGGCGCCGCGGAGCCTGGGCCTACGGGGCGACCGGGGCGACCGGGGCGACTGGGGCGACCGGGGCGACCGGGGCGAGCTTGGACCGGAACTGCCTCAGGGAGGCGGGCTGTTCGGTGATGCGCAGGCCGGGAATCAGGCGGGCGTCACGCACGGTGCGGACCAGCGCCCGCCCGACGTGGTCCCAGTGGCCACGGGTGTACGTCCTGCGCGGCACCGCCAGTCGCACCAGCTCGTACGGGGCGCTGGTGAGCGGAGCGCCGTGCTCGTCCTCCGTGCCCAGGTAGAGGGAGCCGAGCTCCACGCTGCGGATGCCGCCCTCCAGGTACAACTGGCAGGCCAGCGCCTGGCCGGGAAACCGGTGGGGCGGGATGTGCGGCAGCAGACGGCCCGCGTTGAGGTAGAGCGCGTGCAGACCCGGCGGCTCGACGATGTCGACGCCCGCCGACCGCACCACGTCCGCCAGGTACGCGGTGTCCTCGGCCCGGGCGCGCAGATAGCCCGGATCGGTGACCTCGGTCAGGCCCTGGGCGACCATGTCCAGGTCGCGTCCGGCCAGTCCGCCGTACGTGGGGAAGCCTTCGGTGGCGATGAGCAGCAGCTCGCAGCGCCGGGCGAGGTCGGTGTCGTGCAGGCCCAGGAAGCCGCCGATGTGGGCGATGCCGTCCTTCTTGGCGCTCATCGCGCAGCCGTCGGCGAGCCTGAACGCCTCCTCGGCGACCTGCCGCGGGCTGTGGTCGCGGTATGCGGCCTCCCGCTGTGTGACCAGCCAGGCGTTCTCCGCGAACCGTGCCGCGTCCAGGAGCAGGGGCACGCCGCGCTCCCGGCAGAGCGACGAGGTCAGCGTCAGGTTGGCCATGGACACCGGCTGGCCCCCGCCGCCGTTGTTGGTGAGCGTCATGATCACCGCAGCGACACGGGAGCCGTCCGGCCCGTCCAGGACGGCCTTCAGGCGAGCGGTGTCGATGTTCCCCTTGAACGGCTCCGTGCTGTCCAGGTCCCGGGCCTCGGGACAGGGCAGGTCCCAGGCCTCGCCTCCGTTCAGCGCGACGTTGGCCCGCAGGGTGTCGAAGTGCGTGTTGCTCAGGAAGATCTTGCCGGGGCCCAGGAGCGTCGAGGCCAGCAGCCGTTCGGCCGCCCGTCCTTGGTGCACCGGCAGGATGTGCGCATAGCCGGTCAGCTCCCGGACGGTGTCGTGGAAGCGGTGGAAGGAGCGCGACCCCGCGTACGACTCGTCGCCCTCCATTCCTGCGGCCAGTTGGGCGGCTGACAGGGCGCCGGTGCCCGAGTCGGTGAGCAGGTCGACGGTGACCTCGTCGGCCCGCAGGTCGAAGAGGTTGTAGTGGACCCGGGCGAGGGCGGCTTGCCGCTGCTCGCGGGTGGTGACGGGGATCGGCTCGACAACCTTGATCCGGTACGGTTCCACGGTCGGTTCTCCCTTCAGGACATCCGTCGGCCGACGGGCCGACGCGGGCTCAGCTGGTGCGGTCTGCGGCGCAGTGGCCATCGGCGGGCGTTCCGGGACCGGCGTCCTCCCGTGGAGGGAAGACGTGGTACGCCTCGGGAGAGAAGTAGGCGGTGATCCGCGGCGCTTGCCGGTCCGCCTGGACAAGACTCAGGTACGAGATGAGACCCACCCCCGCGCTCAGGCGGCGAGTGGTGAGTGCGGCGAGGGCACGGTCGAGCGGAGCGCTGTGGATCCCGTACTGCCGCAGGAGCCGCACGGCGTGGTCGCGGGCATCCTGGTCGTCGCGGACGTAGGCGCGGACGGGGACATGGATGGTGTGGCCCGTGGGACGGCCGGCGTCCGCGCCGGTGAACGAGTAGCAGGAGACGAGGGGGAGCCGACCGAAGGACTCGTCCCCGCCGATCCGGCGGCACAGTTCCGCAACGCGTTCCGGACACGCGCTGGGCACGAGGCGGGCCGCGTCCGCCGCCTCGGTGGCCGTGGCCTGGTGGTGGACGACGTAGACCTTCACTCGCGGCTCGGTCCACGGTCCCACGTCCAGGGCGAAGAACAGGAGGGTGGCCCGCTCGGGGAAGCGGGGCTTCAGGTAGCTCCGCACGGACTCGAACGCCGGGCCGTGGCCGAGCCTGCTCATGGCCTCGCAGACGGTCTCCATGCCCCGCTCGACGCCCCGCGACCCCGCGTTCAGGTACAGCTTGAGCCCCGGTGGGCCGCTCGGCCGCAGTTCCAGGGCGCTCCACAGGGCCAGCGGCCCGTGCGGCACCGGCGGGAGGAAGAGGTCGCTCACGCGCGTCAACTCGTCGAGGCGAAAACCCCATTGCGTGGCCAGACGCCCCACGGCCGCCCACGCCGTCCGGGCGTTGTCCGGCAATGCTCGGGCCGCGCAACCCGGGTCGACCAGTACCCGCAGCACGGGTGCGCCGTCAGCGGGGAAGGTCAGCGAGAACTCCACCGGCGTGTGATCGTCGGAGACGAACGACGGCGAGGGCGGGAGGTCGGCCAGCGGCCGGGCTGAGGCCGGACCCAACAGATCGCACAGCACCCGCTGGTGGGCGGTCCGCCGCCGTGCGTCCATCCCGACCAGGTCGCACAGCCGTCCCAGTTGCCCGGCCGTGAATTCGCCCAGCCGGTCCGGCTCGGAGCGTGCCGCGGTCCTTGCGCCCGGCCCGGTGGCTGTCGGCAGCAGGCCGGGGGACGGGGGAGGTGTCCCCGCAGCCCCGCCCTGCGGTCCGGCGCACTGTTGCGTGTACGCGTCCATACGTCCTCCCAGTTCGGTATTTCTCGCCGATCGGTAGTGCTTGTCGCAGATCTGTCGTGCCGCTTCGGTGCGGGCCCCGATGAACCGTTTGTAGCCGGTGCCGGTTGTTCACGATCGGTGCGCTGGCGCTGAACAAACGCATGGTGAACAATCCGAATGGCTCGGGGGAGGTGCGTACAGGTGCCACGTGGTGAGCGCCCGCTGGAAGCGGGCGGCGGGCCGTTGCTGGAATTCGCGGCGCAATTACGAAAGGTGCGGGAGCAGGCCGGCAGTCCCACCTACCGGGACCTCGCGCGGCGGGCGCACTATTCGATCGCGACGCTCTCCGGAGCGGCAGCGGGACGTCAACTGCCCACGCTGGCCGTCACCCTCGCCTATGTCCGCGCCTGCGGCGGTGACGAGCGGGAATGGGAGGTGATCTGGCGCAGGACGGCGGCCGAATGTGCCGCCAGGACCGTCGGCGAGGTTCCGGATCGGGCCGGGGATGCAGCTTGTGCGCCCTACGTCGGCCTGGCCTCTTTCCAGCAGTCCGACGCCGACTCGTTCTTCGGCCGTGAGAATCTCACTAACAGACTGGTCGAACACCTGAATGGAAAGAGATTCCTCGTTCTGTTCGGAGCTTCGGGATCCGGAAAATCCTCGGTGCTGCGCGCCGGCGTGCTCCCCCAGTTCTCCGGAGCAACCGCCCTGGTTCTCACTCCCGGCCCGCGTCCATTGGAGGAATGCGCGATTCAGCTGGCGGCCCGCGCTCACGTCACACCGGGAACCCTGTGCGCCGAACTCGCGTCGGAGCCGCGCACTCTGCATCGTGCGGCGCGGCAGATTCTGGCCCGCTCACCGAATCCGGCCGGCGAACTCCTCGTCATCGTCGACCAGTTCGAGGAAGTGTTCACTCTCTGCCGCAGTGTGCGGGAGCGCGACGCCTTCGTCGCCGCGCTGCTGCACGCCGCGCAGACCCCCGACAGCTGCTGCCGCGTCGCCCTCGCCGTACGGTCTGACTTCTACACGCACTGCACCCGGCTCCCCACCCTCGTCGACGCGCTGACCGACGCCCACGTCCCCGTCGGCCCGATGACCACCGACGAACTACGGGCGGCGATCGTCCGGCCCGCCGCCCGCGCCGGGCTGACCGTGGAGGGCGCCCTGCTCGCGGCCCTCACCGCCGACGCCCACGGCCGACCCGGGGCTCTGCCCCTGCTCTCACACGCGCTCCTGGAGACCTGGCACCGCCGGCGGGGCAACGCCCTGACCCTCGCCGCATTCCAGGCAGCAGGCGGTTTCGAGGGCGCTCTCGCCCAGACCGCCGAAGCCTTCCACTCCGGCCTGAGCGATACCCAGCAGAAGATCACCCGGCGGCTCTTCCTACGACTCGTCGCCCTGGGCGAGGGCACCGAGGACACCAAGCGCCGCGTAGCGCGCCACGAACTCGACGACACCTCCGACACCGCGTGGGTTCTCGAACAGGCCACCCGGGCACGCCTGCTGACCGTCGACCGGGATCACGTCGAGATCACCCACGAGGCTCTGATCCGCTGCTGGCCTCGGCTGGGCAGCTGGTTGAGCGAGAACCGGGATCAACTGCGCCTGCATCGCGCTCTCACCGAGGCCACCGCGGTCTGGGAGTCACTGAATCACGATCCCGACACCCTCTATCGCGGAGTGCGTCTGGCCGCCGGGAAAGACCTTCCGAAGGAAGCGCTGACCGCTCGGGAACGCGACTTCCTCGACGCGAGCGAAACCGCGGAGCAGGCGGAGGCGCTGCGCACACGCCATCGGGTCCGCCGTCGGCGCCGACTCGTCGCGGCCCTCGTCGTGCTGCTCGTCTGTGCCGTGTCCGCCGTCGCCTTCGCCGTGCGCTCCCAGCAGACCGTCACCGTGCAGCGCAACCACGTCCTCGCGCTCAAGGCGGTCGACAGCTCGGTGGCGCTGCGGACTCGCGACAGCTCGCTCGCCGCACAACTCGCGCTGGCGGCATACGAGTTGGACTCGAACGAGGCAACCCGCAACGGCCTCCTCAGCGTGCTGCCGCGCACGCTGGACAGACAGGTCCACGCCATGGCCGTCACCCTCGATGGCCGCACCCTGGCCACGGCCCACGACGACGGCAGTATCCGGCTGTGGGACCTGACGGATCCCCGGCGCCCCGTCCGTCTGGGCGCCGAACCCGACCACACCGACAGCGCATTGGCACTCGCCTTCAGCCCCCGTGGGAACACACTGATCGCCGTCGGCCGGGACAGCGAGATCCGGCTCTGGAACGTAACCGACCCCCGCGACCCGCGCCTGCTCTCAAGGACCCGGACGCACCACACCGACCTCGTCTTCTCGCTGGCCGTGAGCCCGGACGGCCAGACGGTCGCCACCGGCAGCTACGACCGCACCATCCGGCTGTGGAACGTGAGCGACCCGGCCCGCCCCCGCTTCCTGAACCAACTGATCGGCCACTCCCTCAACGTCAAACCGGTTGCCTTCAGCCCCGACGGCACCACGCTGGCCTCCGGCRCCGATGACCGCAGCGTCCGCCTGTGGGACGTGACCGACCCGCGTCACGCGCCCGCCATCGCCGTTCTCAAGGGCCACGACAACTTCGTCGACTCCCTCGCCTACAGCCGGGACGGCCGTACCCTCCTGTCCGGCAGCGACGACCACARGGCGCTCCTGTGGGATGTGACCGATCCGCGCCACCACCGACGGCTGGGCCGGCTCGAGGGCCATACCGACGTGATCACCTCGGCGGAGTTCACCCCCGACGGCCGCAAGGTGGTCACGGCCGCCGTGGACGGGACGGTACGCCTCTGGGAAGCAGCCAACCGTTCGCGCCCCGTCGAACGAGCCTCGCTGACCGCTCTCTCGGGAGGACTCGCGGCTGTACTCCCTCTCTCGGCGCACGGGGCGATCGTCACACTGAGCTACGACCACACAGTCGAGATCTGGAGCACCGACCCGTCCCGGGCACTCGCCCACGTCTGTGCGCAGGTCCGCGTCACCATCAGCCGGGCCCAGTGGTCCCGCCACTTCCCTGGCCTCGACTACCGCCCGCCCTGCGCCGACCGCACATGAGGCGGCCCGTCGACCCGTACTGCGGTGGCGAGCCCGATGTGCGAGAGCGTCATGGTGTGGGATCGGTGGCCGAGGAGCGTGCGCGGACGACGGCCTGGTCGCCCCTTGGGCCGAACAGGTGCAGGATCTCTACGGCGCTCGTGTTCGCCGGACCGAACCAGTGCGGTTCTCGGGTGTCGAACTCGGCCACTTCGCCGGGTTGGAGCGTGCATTCGTGCGCTCCGAGGATGAGGCGCAGCTCGCCCGCGAGGACGTAGAGCCATTCGTAGCCCTCGTGGGTCACCAGCTTCGGCTCGCGGGGAGCCAGCACGTGCTTGAACACCTGTACCCGGCCCGGGTACTGGGTCAGGGGCACGAGGATGCTGCCGTTGTCCTTGCGCAGGGGCGTGAGATGCACCCGGGGGTCACCCGTGGCCGGTGCGGCCACCAGTTGGTCGAGCGCGACGCGGTGCGCCCGCGCGAGCGGGATGAGTAGGTCCAGGGTTGGGCGTCGGATGCCTGATTCGAGCCGGGACAGTGTGCTCACCGAGAGGCCGGTCGTGGTCGCCAGCGCCTCCAGTGTGAGTCCTCGGTCCCGGCGCAGCGCGCGCAGTCGTGGCCCGATTCCGTCGAGGATCTGCTCCAGTTCCGCGTCCATGTGGCTCAGTGTGCAGCTCTTTGCGGTCCTCGCAAAAATGCTGGTCGGTGCTTGTCGGACGGCCTGAGTCTGGCCGGACAGGTACTCCCGGATGTGAGAGGCAACCCGTGACTGCGACGACGACTCTTCCTGCTGCGCCCGCTCTGAGCGCGCGCAGGCGCTGGACGGTGCTGGCTGTCTGCTGCCTGAGCATGTTCCTGGTGGGGCTGGACACCACCATCGTCAACGTGGGCCTGCCGGCCATCGGGCGCGGCCTGGGCATCGGGACCCGCAGTCTTGAGTGGACGGTGGACGCGTACACCATCGTCCTGGCCGGTTTGCTGATCTCCTCCGGTGCGCTGGCGGACCGCTTCGGACGCCGGAGGGTGTTCCAGTCCGGCTTGTTGGTGTTCGGTGCGGCTTCGTTGCTCTGTGCGACGGCTCCTTCGGTGGGCGCGCTTGTCGCGGCCCGCGCCGTGCAGGGCATCGGGGCCTCGATGCTCAGTCCTGTGGCTCTGGCGATCGTGGTCAACGCGATGCCCGACCCACGAGAGCGGGCGCAGGCCATCGGCATCTGGGCGTCCGTCTTCGGGCTCAGCATGGCCGTCGGACCCGTCACGGGCGGCGCCCTCGTCGCGGGGCTCGGCTGGCGGGCACTGTTCTGGATCAACCTTCCCGTCATCCTGGCCGCCCTGGTGCTCAGCGCGGTGTTCGTGCCGGAGTCACGGGGGCCGCGGGCACAGCGCCTCGACGTTCCGGGTCAGGCCCTGCTGACCGTGGTCATCGGGGTCTGGATCGGCGTCGTCATCGAAGGGCCGCACATCGGCTGGACGTCGCCTGCGGCGCTGGCCGCCTACGGGGTCGCCTCCGTGGCGACGGTCGGATTCGTATGGGTCGAGGGCCGCCGGTCCCAGCCGTTGATGGATCTGCGGCTCTTCCGCAGCCCGGTTTTCGGCCACGCGGTCCTGGGCGCCGTGGCGGTCTTCGTCGCGCTGAACATGACGCTGCTGCTCAATACCCTCTACCTGCAGCACACCCGGGGATTCACGCCACTGGCCGCCGGAGCGGCGACCCTGCCCATGGCCGTCGGCGCTACCCTCTGCGCCCCCTGGTCCGGCCGTCTCGTCGGCCGCGTCGGACCCCGGCTGCCACTGATCCTCGCCGGCGCCTTCACCACGGCGGGCGGCCTGTGCCTGGTAGGGATCGACCGGCACACGAGCCTGCCCCTGCTCCTGCTCGCCTACCTGCTCACCGGCATCGGGTTCGGCTTCGCCAACGCGCCGATCACCAATACGGCGGTCAGCGGACTGCCTCCGGCCCGGGCAGGTGTGGCCGGAGCGATCACGTCCACCGCACGACAGGTCGGCTCCGCGCTCGGCATCGCCGTCGCCGGCGGCCTGGTGGCCGGCAGCACCCCGGCAACGCTTGCGCACGCGTCCCGCCCGGGCTGGATCCTGGTCGCCGTGTGCGGACTCCTCCTGGTCCTCATGGCCCATGCGTCGCGGTCGAAGACGTGAAGAAGGGCTGTCGGAACCCGTGAACCGTTCGAAACCGGGCGCAGCGGTGTGGGGCCCGGCCTGCCGGGCCCCACACCCTCGTGTCACTTCGGCAGACCGGCAGGATCGGTTGCCCACCGGGTGTTGGGCTGTGCGGCGAGGCGGAAGGTGAGGGACCCGCCCGTTCGCAGGAGACCGGCACCGGCCCAGGAGTTCTGATGGGGCCGCCCGTCGAGACGTACGGCGTCCACGTAGACGTGCGTGTCGTCGGCGTCGGCGGCGTTGATCGTGATGTCCCTGTGGCCGGGTCGGTCCAGTACCGCGGTGGGGAAGACAGGTGTGCCCAGGAGGAGCGACGCGCTGCCCGGCGTCTGCGGATACAGGCCCAGAGCGGAGAAGACGTACCAGGCGGACATGGTGCCCAGGTCGTCGTTGCCCGGCAGGCCCGCCGGGCCGGTGCCGTACACCGAGTCGACGATCTGGCGCACCGTTGCCTGCGTCTTCCAGGGCTGTCCGAGGGCGTTGTAGAGCCAAGGAGCATGGATGCCCGGCTCGTTGGTGGGGTCGTAGCGCAGCGGGTCGCCCCCGCGGACCGACCAGGAGCCGTCCGGCTTGTGGAAGAAGCCGTCGAGGCGGGCAGCGGCCGCCTCCCGGCCGCCCATCGCCTCCGCCAGACCCTGCACGTCCTGCGGCACCATCCAGGTGTAGGTGGCGCTGGTGCCCTGCGCGAAGCCGAGGTCGCTCGCCGGGGTGAAGGGAGTCACCCAGGAACCGTCCGCCCTGCGGGCCTGGATGTAGCCGGTGTCGGGGTTGAAGACGTTGCGCCAGTACGCGCCGCGCTCGGTGAAGACCTCGGCCTCGGTGTCCCGCCCCAGCAGCTTCGCCCAGTTGGCGAGCGCGGAGTCGGCGACGGCGTCCTCCAGGGTCTCGGCGGCACCGCCCCAGCAGTGGCACACGTCCTGAGCGGCGTAGTGCGAGTGCAAGTACTGCGCCAGGTTGGGGCGTTGACCCTCGCACTGGCCCGGGCAGCCGGCATCCGACAGCCCGTCGGGGTGGGGCACCGTGGCCTGGCGGACGAGCGAGTCGAAGGCACCCTCGTAGTCGAAGTTGCGCACACCCATCGCATAGAACGTGGCCAGCGTCGCCGCGGACGGGTCGCCGGTCATGACGTGGGTGGCGCCGCTGATGTGTACCCAGCGGTCCCACACGCCGCCGTTCTGATCGGCGAAGTTGTACAGGGACTGCGCGAAGTCACCCGCCACGGCGGGCTTCAGCAATGCCAGCAGCTGGATCTGCGCCCGGTACTGGTCCCAGCCGGAGAAGTTGCTGTACTGCGCCCGCTGTCCGCGCGCCAGTCGGTGCACGGCTTGGTCCATGCCCCAGTAACGGCCGTCGGTGTCGCTGATCAGGTTCGGCTGCATGAGGGAGTGGTAGAGCGCGGTGTAGAAGGTCCGGCGGCGCGCCTCACTGCCGCCCTCGATCCGGACAGTGCTCAGCTCCCGGTCCCAGGCCCGCGCTCCGGCCGCGGCCACGTCGGCCACCCGCGCGTGCGGCGCGATCTCCTCGCGGAGGTTGGCCTCGGCGCCGTCGAGGCTGACGTACGAGATGCCGAGCCGCATCCGGACATCGTTGTCGGAGCTCGTGTCGAAGCCGACCCAGCCGCCGGAGCCGCGACCCGCGCGGTCCGCGCCCGTCGCATATCCCTCACCGCCAGAAGCGGTTGTCGAGCCGGGAGAGAGGGTGCCGTCCTTCCAGGTGCCGACCGACGAGAAGGCGCGGTCGAAGGAGGCGCTGAAGTACAGCTTGTAGTAGCTCTTGCGGTTGTTGACCCCGCCGTTGGCACGGCGGCCGCAGAACGCGCCGGTGAGCACCCATCCGGTCACCTTGCGGTGGGCGGCATCGATGTCGACGTGTGCCTCCTCACTGCCGTTGAGGGAGTTGGAGACGCGGAAGAGGAGGTTGGCCGCCCGGTCACTCGGGAACGTGAAGTCGGCGACTCCCGCGCGCTCACTGACCGCGAGGTCGGCCTTGGCGCCGGTCTTCAGACCGAGGGTGTAACGGCCGGGGGTGGCCCGCTCGTCGGCGTGGCTGAAGTCGGCGGCGTAGACGGCGTCCTTGGTGTCCGCCGAGGGGGAGGAGGTGACGTCCCCGACGAACGGCATGATCGGTACGTCACCGGCCGCACCGGGGTTGCAGCCGGCGCCGTTGACGTGCGTCAGGCTCAGGCCGCGGATGCGGGTCGTGTCGTACTGGTAGCCGTTGGCCGCCCCGGTGCTGGTCTGGTCGCCCGTCGTGCTCGTCGGGGACCAGGCGATCATCCCGTACGGGAGGGTGGCACCGGGATAGGTGTTGCCGCCGTTCGCGGAGCCGATCAGCGGGTCCACCAGAGCGGAGGGGTGCTCGGCGGGCAGGTCTGCCGCTGAGGCCGGGAAGGGTGCGGCCACGGCGAGTGCGGTGGCCAGCAGAGCGGTCACGGTTCTGGTGCCGAAGCGTCTTGCCGTGCGCGGCCGTTGAGGGCGCATAGGAGCAGTCGCCTTTCGCAGAGGGGCACATGAAGGACAGGAGAACGGAGCCTGCCGTGAACATCCGGCACGGCACGACTACTGACCGCGCCCAACGCTAGGAGGATGCCCGGAGGGAGGAGAGTGGCTCGTGCGTTGTGGCGGTGAAGGCGGGGTGAACGGTGCGGAGGCTTTGCCGTATCCATCAAGCGCCAGTCCCTCAGCCCTTCACCGCCCCCGACGTGAYGCCTTGCACGATGTGGCGGCTGGCGAAGGCGAACAGGAGCATGGTGGGCAGGATGGTGAGCACGGCCGCCGCGGACATCGAGCCCCAGTCGATGTTGAAGCTGGAGATGAAGCCGTTCAGGGCCGTGGGGACGGTCTTGTTCCTGTCGCTGTTCATGAGCGTCACCGACAGGAAGAGCTCGTTCCAGCAGTTGACGAAGTTGAAGATGAACGCGGCGACGATGCCGGGGCGCATCACCGGGAGCAGGACCCGGAACAGTGCTGCGAACCGTGACAGGCCGTCGATCATGGCGGCCTCCTCCAGCGCGTCCGGGATGTTCTCGAAGAAGCCGCGCAGCATCACCGTGCAGAACGGGATGCACACCGCGATGTAGACGAGGATCAGGCCGAGTCGGTTGTCGACCAGCCGCAGGTCGGTCATCAGCAGGTACAGCGGTCCCAGCGCGATGAACGACGGGATCATCTGGGTGACCAGCGCGGCCATCAGCAGAGCGGACTTGGTGCGGAACTCGAAGCGGGCCAGCACATACGCCGAGAGCATCGAGATCGCCGTGGCCGTCGCACCGGCGACGGTGGAGACGATGAGGCTGTTGGTGAGGTAGGTCCCGAAGTCGGCGGTGCCGAACAGGCCGCTGTAGTTCTCCAGGGAGAACCGCTCCGGCCAGTAGGCGAGCGGGAAGTGGAAGATGTCGCCGGGTGCCTTGAGCGAGGTGACGGTGATCCAGTAGAGGGGGAAGACGGTGAACAGCAGCCACYCGCCGAGGAAGGTGAACTTGACGGCCCGGCCGACCGTGGACTCCTTGCCGATCACGGCCTCACTCCCTTCTTTTCGCGCGTGGCCATGAGGAAGAACACCGCGAACACCAGCAGCGCGGCCACCACGAGGAGGCCGAGCGCGGAGGCTCTGCCGTAGTCGCCCTGCTGAGTGATCTTGATCATCCAGGTGGTCACGATGTGCGTCTCGTTGTTCGGCCCGCCGCCGGTCATGCCGAAGATCAGGTCGGGGAAGTTGAAGATCCAGATCACCCGCAGCAGCACGGTCAGTGCCAGCGTGGTGCGGATGTACGGGATGGTGATCTGGAAGAGCGTGCGTGCCTTGCCGGCGCCGTCCAGTGCCGCCGCCTCGTAGAGCTCGTCGGGGATCGACTGGAGTGCGGCCAGGATCATGATCGCGAAGAAGGTGACGCCGTACCAGATGTTGGCGATGAGCACGGCCACCATCGCCGTCTTCGGGTCCGCCAGCCAGGCGATCGGCTCGTCGATCAGACCGGCCTTCTGCAGCAGGTCGTTGACGACGCCGAACTCGCTGTTGAACAGCCAGCGGAAGAGGATGCCGATGAGGAATCCGGAGATCGCCCAGGGGAAGAAGATCAGCGCCTGGTAGAGGCCGCGGAAGCGGAAGCGGCGGCGCAGCCACAGGGCGAGGGCGAAGCCGATCACCAGCTGGGGGACGATCGAACCGACCACCCAGACCGCGGTGTTGCCCAGCACGGTGCCCCAGGCGGGGTCGGCGAAGACGTCGCTGAAGTTCTTCAACCCGACCCAGGAGGTGTCGGTCAGGTCGGTCAACTTCCAGGTGCGGAAGGCCATTTGGCCGCCCGCGATCATGGGGTAGTAGGTGAAGACCGCCACGAAGACCGCGGCCGGCGCCATGAAGGCGGCGATCTGCAGACCGCGGCGGGTGGTGAACTCCCGTCGGCGGCCCCCGTGGGGGAGACCTCGCTTGCGGGAGGCCTCCCCACTGCCCGGTGCCGTCGTCTTCGTCGCCGTTGTGGACGTGACGGACATGTCTACTGCTCCTGCTGCCACTTCTCGGTCCAGTACGCGTCCCAGCCCGCGACCAGCTTCTTGGGCGTCGTCTTGCCGAGGATCAGCTTCTGCACGTCGGTGTCGGCCTTCTGCTGCCATTCGGCCCACCAGGTGACACCGCGCGGCTGGGTGACGACCAGGTACTTGTCAGGCTGCTCGGTCATCGTGACGTAGCTCGCCCAGGGCCCGGTCTTGTAGAAGGGGRCGCTGGTCGCCGACTTGAGGATGGGCACCAGGCTGTTCTTCTTGGTGAACGTCGTCGATGCCTCGCCCTGGGAGAGGAACTCGACCAGCTTGACGGCCTCGGCCTTCTGCTTGCTGCCCTGGGCGACACCCCACCCGGCGGTGGCCAGCGGCTGCACGGTCTTGCCGTCGGGTCCGGCCACGAGCGGCGCGGTGCCCCACTGGTCCTTCGAGAGGGACTTCGACTCCGAGACCGTGGCGATCACTTCGGGGTCCTGGAGAAGGAATGCCGTGGAGCCGTTGGAGAACGCCTCGACCATCTCGGGGTAGCCCCAGGCCACGGACGACTTGGGGGACGCCTGCTTGAAGAGCTTGAGATAGTTCTCCACGGCGTCTTCCGCCTCGGGGGCGGAGAAGATCGTACGGCCGCTCTTGAGCTTGAAGCCGTTCGCCGGGTCGACCTGGTCGGCGAGGTAGGCCTCGATGGCGGCGGTGGCGTTGCTGTTGGAGTTGGCCCCGCCGCGGAAGGCGTAGCCGTAACGGCGCGCCGACGGGTCGTGGATGGCGGTGGCCTGCTCCAGCAGCTCCTGCCAGGTGGCCGGCGGCTTGTTGAAGCCCGCCTTCTTGATCAGGTCGGTGCGGTAGAAGAGGCTCAGGCCGTAGAAGCCGTACGGGACGAAGTACGTCCTGCCCTTGGCGTCCTGCGAGGCCTTGACGGCGTTCTCCGTCATCGCCTCCCAGCCCTTCCAGCCGCCGAGGTCCTTCTTCATGTCGTAGAGCCAGCCGTTGTTCGACCAGGGCCCGACGGTGATGTCGCGGACCTCCAGGACATCCACCCCGCTGCCGGACTGGAGCATCTGCTGGAGCTTCTGGTCGGCCTGCTCGGTGGGCGGGGACACCAGGTTGACCTTGATCTTGGGGTTCTGCTGCTCGAAGTCGGCTATGAGGTCCTTGAGCAGGTCGGTGCGGGTCGGGTTCGTCAGGCTCTCGACCATGTTGAGGGTGACTGTTCCGCTCGCGCCGGGGCTCATCGTGGAACAGCCGGTCAGGACCATCGCGGCGGCGGTGCCGAGCGCGAGAGCTGCCGTCCTTCTTCTCATTGTGCTGACCTCTTCCCTGAGTTTTCTCGGGCCCACTTGCCGAGGACGGGGACGCATTCCTCGGCGAAGTACTCGTAGTCGGCGGCGGTGTTGTAGACGTGGGCGGACAGACGCAGGTACCCGATGCCGTCGAAGCTGGTGAAGGCCGCCTCCACGCCCAGTTCGAGGGCCACCCGGTCGCGCAGCGCGTCTGCCTCGATGCGGTCGGCGGCGAGTCCGTCCGGGAGGCGCACCAAGCGCATGCCGGGAACGGGCATGCCGACGTCGACCGCGCTGTCCGCGTCGGCCGGATCGGCGAGTGCGGTGCCGATGACATGGGCGCCGTAGTCGGCGAGCTCGTCCATGTAGCGGCGGGCGGCGGGCCAGCCCCAGGTGCGCTCGATGAAGGCGAGGGACGTCGGCGCGGCGAGGTAGGCCGTGGCGTCGACGGTGCCCTGCTGGTCGAAGCGGTCGGGATAAGGCTCGGCTGCCGCCCAGGAGTCGATGAGGGGGTAGAGCCGGTCGCGCAGCGGGCCGCGGGCGACCAGCGCCGCGGTGCCGCGCGGGGCGCAGCCCCACTTGTGGAGGTTGCCGGTCCACAAGTCGTAGGTCGCGTCGGCGAGCGGCGCGTCGAGCAGGCCGGGCGCGTGCGCGCCGTCGACGAGGGCGGGGATGCCGCGCCGGCGAGCCTCCGCCCCGATGCGCTCCACCGGCAGCCGCCGCGCCGTCGCCGAGGTGATCTGGTCGACGACGACGAGTTCGGTGGCGTCGCCGAGTTCAGCGGCCACGGCCTCGTACGCCTGGTCCTCGTCCGCGTCCAGCGGCACCCGGGCGGTACGGACCCGGCCACCCCAGCGTCGTGCCAGCCGCTCGGCACCCATCGTCACGGCCCCGTAGCCGTGGTCGGTGACGACGATCTCCCCGCCGGGACGCAGGGTGAGGGCGGCGTAGACGACACTCGCGCCGGCGCTGGCGTTCGGGACCAGGGCGAGGTCGCCGGGACTGACGCGCAGGAAGTCGGCGAGTTGGACGCGGGTGGCGGCGAGCCGCTGGGGGAGTGCCGGGAACCACACCACCGGTGAGCGTTCCATCTCCACGCGCAGCAGTTCCTGCCGTTCCTGAGCCACCAGAGGAACCGCCCCGAAGGAGCCGTGGTTCAGGTGCTTGAGGGCAGGATCCAGCGACCACGCACGGTCGGCGGGCCGGCCGTCCGCCAGCAGCAGAGGGCGCGGTGCGGTGGTCACCTCGGTCTCGCTCACAGGACTCCACATCTGGGCAGGGCGGGGCCACGGAAGATCAGACTCCGCCGGACACATCTGATGAGTCGGCATCCTGCACCACCTTTCTTGGCGGAAACAAGGGTCGTACAGTGAAAGTCATCAGATGACTTTCGTATGACGCGCATCCGACACATCTGAGACTCGCTACAGTGCTCCGAGGGGACGGCGGCATGATCGCCGGCCCGCCAGGGGAGGAAGAGGGACGGATGTCCGCAGTCGAGAAGGCGTTCCACGGCCTACGGCACATGATCGCGACGGGACGCCTCGGTCCGGGCGAGCGCATTCCGCCCGAGGGCGACCTGTGCGAGGAACTGGGCGTCTCACGGGGCTCGCTGCGCGAGGCCGTACGGATGCTCGCCGCCCTGGGCGTCATCGAGCCGCGACACGGCTCGGGCACCTACGTCTCACAGCTGAGGCCGGAGGACGTGATCGGCAGCCTCTCCCTGACGCTCGAACTCCTCCCGCTGTCCGGCCTGTTGGAGGTCTACGAGATCCGGCGCGTCCTGGAGGCCCACGTGGCCGCCCAAGCGGCGGCGCGCAGCACACCGGAGAGCGTGCGCACGCTCTTCTCCCTCATCGAGGACATGGAAGCCACGAGCGACCCCACCAAAGCCTCCGAACTCGACCACCGCTTCCACGCGGAGATCGCCCGCGTGGGCGGCAACCCCACCCTCGCCTCCCTCCTGGCGGTCTTCCGCGCCCGCTCCCGCAAGTACCAGGTCTTCACCCTGCC
Organism: Streptomyces sp. UW30; assembly: GCF_008042075.1. Taxonomy (GTDB): domain Bacteria; phylum Actinomycetota; class Actinomycetes; order Streptomycetales; family Streptomycetaceae; genus Streptomyces. The sequence continues at coordinate 43,788 of NZ_RDBN01000039.1, forward strand.
CGAAGGCCCTGACCTGCGCAGGAAGAGCGACGACGACCATCGCGTCCTGGCCACCGCCATCGCCGACCGCGACCCCGTCGCCGCGGCCGGCGCGGCGCAGGCACATGTCGCGCAGACCGAGCGGTGGCTGCGCGCGTTCATGCCCCCGGTGGAGGAGACCGACAACACGGACTGACCATCGGGGATGGGCGGCCCGCTCTGACGCCTTCGATCACGCCGGCACTCCGGCAACCAAGGGCGGGAGGGCTCAGGACGACCTCGGCAACTGTCCGTGCGGGCCCACGTGTTCCGTTTCGTCCTCTGGCCAACGCGCGTAGATCGCGGGCACCATTCTTCCCGCACCACCTGCACAGCCGCCTTCACGAAGCATGGCCCATCGCAGGAAGGTCCCCAGATGAAGGTCACCAAGGCCTTGAAGCTCCGCTCGGTCCTCACCGCCCTCACCGTCGTCATCGCCCCCGGCGCCGCCGTCATGGGCACCGCCGGCGAGGCCTTCGCCGTCACCAAGATCAGTCACGCAACCGCGACCTCCATGTTCCAGCAGGTCGGCATCACCTGGTCGTCGTCCGGGAACTGCTCCAACCGCAACAACCCCACATGCACGTCCTTCGACCAGCTCAACCTGGCCACCGCCCAAGGCGCCCAGACCCTCAAGCGTGCCAGCGGCTGCGCCCTGAACATCACCGGCGGCACCGAGACCGGGCACGCGTCCGGCACGTACTCGCACTGGAACGGCTACAAGCTCGACTTCAGCAAGTACACCTGCGTCGGGAACTACATCAAGAACAACTTCACCTACATAGGCCCGCGCGGCGACGGCGCACCGCAGTGGCGTTCCGGCTCGGGCAACATCTACGCGGACGAGGGCAACCACTGGGACGTCCTCTACTACAACTGCGGTGGCTGCTGAACCCTGCACTGCCTGGCTGCCGCCGTGGYYRRCCTCGGCGGCAGCCTCCGCGGGAGGCATGACGGTCAGGGTCGCTCCGCAGCAGTCAACGCCTCCAACGCGCCGGCCTGGGTGCGCCAGTCCGACGGGTTGGGAGTGGCGCCGGACCACCGCTGGCCCAGGCGGTTCAGGGAGTCCCTGTCGTTGGCCCAGATCGAATCGGCCTGCCTCTCGGCGTACGCCATGTAGGCGGCGGATCCGGTGGCGTCCGCCAGGTCCGCCAGGTGGCGCATGAAGATTCCCTTGAACTGCTTCTGGTTGTCGTCACAGGAGTTCGTCGCGATGTCGCACGACTCGGTCAGAATGCCGTCGCGGGTGAGCGCGGGCGAGGAGATCGCGGCGTCGGCCAGGCGCGTGGCCGTATCCAGGTAGCGGCCGTTCCCGGTGGATCGCCACAGTTGGGTGAAGGCACCGATGGCCAGGCCCTGGTTGTAACTCCACACCGTCTGGCCGTTGTTGGCGCAGCCCGTGGTCAGCCCGTCGTTGATCAGACCCGCGGAGTTGATCATCCCACTGGCGAGGTACCAGTCCGCCGCCGTGACCGCCCGGTCGCCCCACATGGTGCCGCCACCCATGCGCTGGTGCAGTGACGTGGTGAGCCACAGGTACAGTCCGTTGGTCACCGCGTTCTTGTACGTGCGCTCCCGGTCCCACCACACACCGCCGCCACAGGTGCTCGGGTCCCAGAACTGGTGGACGTAGTCGGTGATGGTGACCGCCTCGTCCAGATACCGGCGCTCGCCGGTGTAGTCGTACGCCGTGAGCCAGGCCACCGCCCACCAAGCCGCGTCATCGACCGCGCGGCTGATGAAGTGGCCCTCGATCGGGTCCGAACTGCGCACGCCCGCCGGGAAGACGCCACGGTTCTGCTCGAAGGTGCGGGCGATCACCCAGTCGTAGTCGTGCCGCCCGGTCCGCTCGGCGAAGTCGATGACCGAGGTGAGCGCGACGGCAGAGTTCCACCAACTGCTGCGCCACCAGCCCTCGTTGGTGTGGTACGACGCCATCAGTGCGTCCGCCGCCGCGCGCGCCCGGGTCGGCGCGGGCCTCGCCCATGCCGTACAGCTGCCCTCCTGGTGAGAGGCCTCACGGCCGCACGCGCGGACCGCCCCGCCGTACAACAGGCCACGCGGGTCCCGGGTCGCGAACATGGCGGTCCGGGCCGAGGACGCTCCGGACGGCACGCCCCTGCGACCGAGCGAGGAGCCCTCGGGCCGGCTCGCGCCGGCGTCCCAGGAACGGTCGAGCCAGATCTCGTCGCCCGCGCCCCCGCTCTCGATCACGCCCCAGGCCATGCCGCCTCGCTGGTCGAGGTGCAGGCTGATGGTGCGGCCGAAGAGAGTGGTCGAGGGGACGGGGGTGTCGTCGCCGGACGCGGTGGCGGGATCGGCGCCGTCGCAGGAAGTGCCGTCGCAGACCCGCGGGTACACCCAGTCGGTGCAGTCGACTGCACCGGCGTCGCCGCAGGCACGGATCCAGCCGCGCCGGTGACCGGCCGGGTCGGAGACGTTGTACATCAGCGTGCGGGTGCCGGTCCAAGTATCGGGGATGCTCGCCTTGCCGAGCAGTGGCTCCCAGGTGGTGCCACGGTCCCAGGACCGGTCGAGCCAGACCGAGTCACCGCGCACACCGTGGTCGATGCTTGCCCAAGCCATGTTGTCCGGGTCGGAGACGTGCAGTCGCAGGACGCGACCGTTGATGTTCTTGTCCGGCACAGGGAACGTGTCCTGATGCGCCTTCGTCGGGTCCAGGGTGTCGCATGCCAGCGCGCAGACGGCCGGCGCCGCGTGGGAGGGCGTGGGCAGGGCGACCAGTCCGGCCAGGGCGAGTGCCAGAACCAGGAGCCCGGTCCATGTGCGATGTCTCCGTGCTGACATGACGACGTACCCGCCCTTTCTCCGTCAGGGGCGTTCAGGGATGTGACACTCCGTGCGGCATGAACGCTCTTGCTACGGCGCCGTGTTGAGCAGGTCGACGGCGCTCTGCTGTCGTGCCGCGTCCACCACGTCGATCGGGCCGGACCAGCGCAGTCCGTACTGGTCGAGTGCGTTGCGATCGCTCGTATGGGCACGGTCCGCCTGGCGTTGCAGATAGGCGCCATAGGGATGGTCCGGCAGCGCGGCGTTGAGTTTGCCCAGACCGCGCACGTGCGCGCCCTTGAAGGACGGCCCGTCGGCGCCGCAGTCGCCACCCTCGCAGGGGTCGCGCAGGATGCCCTCGCCGGTGTGGAGGGAAGAAGTCGAGGTGGCGGCGTTGGCGATCTGCCGTGCGCGAGTGAGTAGTTCGCCTGCCCCGGTGGCGCGGTGCAGCTCGGTGAGGGCGCCGAGCAGGACACCTTGGTTGTACGACCAGACGGCCTGGCCGTTGTTGCGGCAAGTGGCCAGGTCGATACCGTCGTTGACCAGATTCGAGCCGTTGATCATTCCGGTGCCCTGGAACCAGGACCAACCGGCGCGGGCCCGCTCCCGATACGTCGTGTCGTCCGGGATCCGATTGTGCAGGGCCGCGTTGAGCTGGATGTAGAGGGAGTTGGCGATGGCGTTCTTGTAGGTCTTCGCCGTGCTCCACCACACTCCGCCGCCGCAGGTGCTGTCCCAGTACGCAGCCATGTGGTCGGCGTCGGTGCGAGCGGTGTCGAGGTAGCGGCGGTCGCCGGTCAGGTCATACGCGGCGACCCACGCAAGCCCCCACCATCCGGTGTCGTCGACGTAGTCGTTGCGGAACTGCCCGTCCTGCGCGTTCACATTCAGGTCGTAGGTGCGGGAGATCGCGTACGAGTAACTGCCCATCCCCGACCCGCGGATGTTGTCGATGACCGAGGTCAGGGCATTGGCGGAGTTCCACCACCCGGTGGTGTCGAACAGGCCGGTCGAGTAGTTGTAGAAGGTCATCAGGCCGGTGGCCGCCGCGGTGCGTCGATCGCCCGAGTTCCAGGTGGTGCGGGCCCACGAGGTACAGGCGATCTCGGCGCGATCGCCTGCTTTGCCGCAGGCACGCAGGGCACCGATGCCGTGGTTGTTCCAGTCGTCCACGTTGTACATGAGCGTGCGCCAGCCCCGTTGACCCGAGGGAACGGTGGTGTCGCCGAGCTTGCTCCCGGAGCTCCAGGTACGGCCGCCGTCGAAGGAGCGGTCGAGCCACACCTCGTCGCCCGGGCTGCCGTTGCCGAGGGACGCCCAGCCCATCGCGTCGGCGTCGTCGAAGTGAAGGAGGATCGATCGCCCGTGGAGGGTGGCCGTTACCGGCGTGCGGTCGCTGGGGGAGAGCGCGGGGTCACGGGCATCGCAGTACTTGTTACAGATGGCCGCGGTCGGGGTCGCGCCGACGGCGGACGCTGTGTGAGGGGTGAGGCCCACGAGGAGCGCCAGGGCGAACCCCGCGGCCGACCGTCGGACGGAAAGAGACGTGTGGTTCCTTCGTACGGGAGTCATGGGGCCTCCCTGCCGGGCAACGCCTGCTGAAGGTTGAATGTGAGAGCGCTCTCAGAAGGTAATGGCGGGGAGTTGGAGCGTCAATGGGCCTGGTGTGTAAGGGAGTTGCCGGGTTCGCTCCTCCGTTCGGATCACGGGTGGGGCCCTTTCCGGTGAACTGCGGCGGGCTGGCGCACCCTGTGCGTGCTGCGTGGGGTACCCCGTATGCGCGGATTCTCGGCCGCGCGTCCCTTCGGCAGCTCGTTCCTTGAGGAGATCAGTCATGTACGCAGTGGTTCGGCGGTACGAAGGGGTGACGGATCCCGCTGAGGCGGGACGCGTGGTGAACGAGGAGTTCGTGCTGCTCCTTGGCCAGGTCGAGGGCTTCGTGGCCTACTACTGGGTCGATGCCGGCGGCGGGGTGATGGTGTCGACGAGCGTCTTCCAGGACCGGGCCGGCGCCGAGCAGTCGACCGCCAGGGCGAGCGACTTCGTACGGGACCGCCTGGCCTCTCTGCTTCCCAATCCTCCCCAGGTCACGGCAGGTGAGGTCGTCGCACATGCCTAGTGGACCGGGGCGGGTGCCGGGCGATTCAGCCGGGTCACCGACGACGGAGGACTGAACAGACGGCCGGACGGCTGTCTGTCAGCGGTCCGGGGTTGGCCGGGTGGTGTCGTCCGGGGCTGTTCGGGGTTTGGTGTGGAGGACTTCGCGGGCTTGTTCGGCGGCGCGGGTGATGCTTTCGCTGATGAAGTCGAGGAAGCGGGCGATGTTCTCCAGGCGGGCGGCGGCGGGGGTGTCGGGGCCGAGGACGGTGACGCCCTGGCGGGCGGTTTCGACGAGCTGGTCGTTGGCCCGGGCGCTGGCGATGGTGGCTTGGTAGAAGAGTTCGTCGTCGACGATGTAGCGGTCGCGGCGGCGTTCGTCGCGTTCGCGGCGGACGAGGCTCTGGCTCTCCAGGAATGCGATGGCTTTGGAGATGGAGGCGGGGCTGACCTG
>NZ_RDBN01000039.1:49246-64731 GCF_008042075.1 Streptomyces sp. UW30
CCGCACGTACCGCAGGAGGCCAACTTCCTGAACCCTCACAACGCGGGCCCGGCAGTCGCCCCGTCGTGAGTCGGTGACCGTAGTGGGCGCCACCTCGGAATCCAGCGGCCGGGGTGGCCAGGTCGAATGACCATGGGGGCGGTTCGTCTCAGGTGATGAAGCCGGCATCCCCGATGCCCATGCGAACGCCGCGTCCGGGCCACACCCGGCCCAGGTCCGCACGGGTCAGAAGTGCGACGGTGGAACGACCCCTGCGAACCTCCACCGCAGCGGGCGCACTTCGGGACAGCAGCTGCTCGTCGGCGAGGATCAACGCGTCTCGCAACTGGGCTGCGCCGCCGAGGCAGATCAAGGCGTGCCGTTGGTCCAGCGTCCGGACCTGGTAGGTGTCTTGCCTGCGCCACTCATCGAGCACACGCACGTCGAATCGTGAGATCGCAAGCACCAGTCGTTGCCGGTCGAGTACCTCGACGCGGTCGGCGATGCCCTTGCGGATCCAGAAGCTCGCAATGCCGGCGGCTTGGGCCAGACCGTTCACCCCCGTCACGTCCAGAGGGTTCGGGGGACCTTCCGGTCGCGTGACATGGCGCCGGAACTGGTAGATCGGCTCATCGGATTCTATGCATCCTCCTGGTGTTGTCTCCAGTATGTCTGCCGGCGGGCCGCCCACTCACGGATAGGACACCTGTGAGCAGGGGCGGTTGATTTCACGAGAAGCCTCCAGCACTCCCCTTCAAAGGGACTGCACCCCATGACCATTCACCGGACACGGCCTGGGCCGTACATCTCAGGGCACGCGGCTCTGCCTTGGCTGTTTCGCGGCTCCTGCCAAAACTGGTCTACACCAAGCACCGCAGTCCCAGTATCCTCATCCGTAGCCAGCCAGTAGCACACCGTTCTCTCTCCCCACCCCCACCAGGTTGCGTACTGACGCGAGTGGCACCCCACGACAAACCCCAGCAGCCGCGCGACCTGCCGATTCACCGCCTCTAGGAGGATCTCGGTGAGAGTCCGCACCAGAAGCTCGGCGATCATCGGCACCATCTGTCTCGTCGCTTCCCTCGCCCTCACCACGGCGTCGGCCGACGAGCCCGCCGCCCCACGGCAGGCGGCGCAGATCAGCCTCAAGAACGTGGCCACGGCCCAGAATCCGACGGCCGCCGCCGCCGGTCCCGGAGGGAAGCTCTGGATCGCCGAACGCCCGGGCACCGTAAGGACCCTGGACAGCAAGGGGCTCAGCAAGCCCGTCCTCGACATATCCGCCGAGACCACCACCGACGGCGAACGCGGGCTGCTGGGCATCGCGTTCGACAGGAAGTTCGCGCACTTCTACATCTCGTTCACGAACCTCGAAGGCACCAGCACCGTGGACGAGTTCGCCGTACGGCACGGCAAGATCCAGCCGCACACCCGGCGTACGGTCATCACCCAGACGCAGCCCTATCCGAACCACAACGGCGGCGACATCAAGGTCGGCCCCGACGGCTACCTCTACATCGCGCTCGGCGACGGCGGCTCGGGCGGCGACCCGCACGGCAACGGACAGAACCTCGACACGCTGCTCGGCAAGCTCCTGCGGATCGATCCGAGGGGCGGCAAGCCGTACGCGATCCCGCCGGACAACCCCTTCGTGGACGACCCGAAGGCGCGGGACGAAATCTGGGCGTACGGGCTGCGCAACCCGTGGCGGTTCTCCTTCGACGCGGGCACGGGCGACCTGCTCATCGGCGACGTCGGCCAGAACGACTGGGAGGAGATCGACTGGGCCGCGGCCGGCAGCAAGGGCGGAGAGAACTACGGCTGGTCCCAGATGGAGGGCACCCATCCCTTCCGTGGCGGCACGGAACCCGCGAACCACGTGCCGCCGATCCACGAGTACGACCGCGCCAACTTCGGCTGCTCGGTGACCGGCGGCTTCGTCTACCGGGGTAAGGCAATTCCGGCCCTCAAGGGTCAGTATGTGTACAGCGACTTCTGCGACGGCACCATCCGCTCACTGCAGTTGGAGAACGGCAAGGTGACCGGCACGAACGACCTCGGGGTCAACGGCGGCGAGGTCGTCTCCTTCGCGCAGGGCGGCAATCGCGAACTGTACGTGCTCGCCATCGGCGGCAGCGTCTTCCGTATCGACCCGGCGTAACGACTACCACCCATCGGCGGATCTTCCGCGAGCAGCAGAAGAAAGCCCGCCGCCGGTTGCGCCCCCTGCTCCGCGAAGCCCAGGAGCGGGGGCGACAACCGACTGGAGCGACCCGCTGGTCAGAGGATGAAGACGCTCTGGGCCGTTTCCGTGTGGTACGTCTCGCCCGGGTAGACCAGCCGTGTTGAGATCCCCTCATAGAGCGGGCCGCGCATGATGCGGCCCGCCGATGTCACTGAAGGTATTCGATCGAGTGTCGTGCGTATTCAGCGTGCGGAGGTGACCTCTCCATCACGGGAGTGCGCCGCCTGGCTTCCGTTGCGACCAGAGCCGGGTTTACGCCGAGGGCGTGTGTCGATCGGGGCGGGCACCGGGGGGATGACGCGCAACTCACGGACGAGGAGCGGGAGTTCAGCGGGAGCCGGCGTTTTGCGTGAGCCGTCCGAGCCACGTTTGTCCCAGATACCACGGCAGCGCCGCAGGATCACTTGGCGCGCGAGAGTGAGGCGGCACGGCCGGCCAGGGTGAGGCCGAAGCGCGCGGCRTGGTGGAGGAACGGCGAGACTCCGTCCTGGGTGAACGAGTTCGCGTGCTCGGCGGCGAAACTCTCGATGGTCCGTGGCGGCCGACCGGTCAGGTCGCGCACAGAGGTGCTGACCGTCGCGCCGGCACCGGCGCGGAACAGTTCCGCCATCTCGACCAGATGCTCGACGTACCAGTCAGGCTTTCCCTGGCGCCGGAGCACGTTCGCGGCAAGTCCTGGGGGCGTGTTGACGTACCGGACCCGTTGTCCGGTCGCGTCGGCGAGGACCGTGGCCAGTTCTCCGTAGCCGAACGCGCGCGGCCCGGTGATGTCGTACACGCGATCGTGGTGATGGTCGCCGGTCAGCACTGCGGCGGCGACGGCGGCGATGTCGCGGGCGTCGACCATCGCGATCGGTGCGGCGTCCATCGGCGCGGCGAGCAGACCGAGCTTGGAGACTGTCGGCGCTGCGGTCTCGAGAAGGTTCTGCATGAAGAATCCGGGACGCAGGAAGGTGAACGGCACGCCTGTCTCTTCGATTCGGTGCTCGGTCCGCCAGTGCTGGCGGCCGATTTCCGCCGGGCCGCCGGGTGAGACCGAGGGTGCGATGCCGGACACCTTGACGATGTGACCGACCTTCGCACGGAACGCGGCGTCCACGGCGTTGCCCTGCAGTTCGGCCTGCCGGAGGTCCTGGGCCGAGACGAGGAACACGCGGTCGACGCCCCGCATCGCCCGGTCGAGCGAGGCGGCGTCGCCCAGGTCGCCGACGGACAGTTCTACGCCTTGGTCGGCGAGTGCGACGGCCTTCGACGGGTCGCGGACAAGTGCCCGTACCGGCGATCCTGCTGTGACGAGCAGGCGGGCGACCTCGCCGCCGATCTTTCCGGTGGCCCCAATGACAAGGATCATGCGCCGCCGACCTCCTTTCGGGTTTCAGGGAGCGAACGGACGCGAGCCGGGCGGCAGACATTTCCGCGCACCAAGGACCGGTACAGGTCGGCCGCGCGATCGAGACCGCGGATGTCCGCCATCGCGAACACGATGCGATCCGGACGCACGATCGCGAAGTCGGCGCCGTGCCGATCGAAGAAGTCGAGCGCGTAGCCGTCGAGGTCCTCGACCGCGACGGTGCCGACCTCGCAGCGTGCCAGGCGGTGGCCGGGGCGGCCGATGGAGAGGTACGTGGCGCCGAGCGATGTCCACAGTGCCCGGCCGTCCGATCGCAGATGGGCTTGTGGATCGAGATCGCGCCCGAGGAGGGCCCAGCCGCTGCCGATCAGGTCGTCGAGAGGCCGCAGCCGTCCTTCCGGAGTGCGGACCGTGGGCTGGGGGAAGGCATGCCCCGCGCCGGCTTGACGTCGAGAAGGGTCGAACGCTCCCGAGGAGTACCGCAGGTCGGGCTTGAACCGTCCTTCGGTGAAGTAGGGCAGGTGCGCCGCCTTCTTCAGAAGCGCGTCACGAACCGTGGCGACTCGGCGGCGGCGGGTTTGGACCATGGCACCGGAGAAGCGGGTCAGCCGGGTCATGCGTGTGACATGCGGGCGTCGCTCGTTCTCGTAGCTGTCGAGCAGCGACGGGTCGGCATCGTCTGCGATGACGGCCGCGAGCTTCCAGGCGAGGTTGTGGGCGTCGCGCAGACCCGAGCTGAGCCCCTGCCCGGCGAAGGGTGGCATGAGGTGGGCCGCGTCGCCGGCGAGAAGCACACGACCCGAGCGCCATCGGGCCGCGGCACGGGCGTGGAAGGTGTAGACGATGTGCCGGAGGATGCTGATCCGGTCGGGGTCGACCCATGGGGAGATGAGTCGCCGAGCGTTCTCCAAAGTGGCGAGTTCGGCGTGATTTTCGCCCGGGAGAACCATGAACTCCCAGCGGTGGTGTGTCCCGGGCAGCGGCAGCGTCACGCCTGGACGATCCGGATTCCCGATGAACTGGAAGGACGTCACGTCGGCCAATGGGGCCTCGAGCTTGGCGTCGACGACGAGCCACGGCTGCGCGTAGGTGGAGCCGGTGAATTCGATGCAGCGGAGGTTGCGGACGGTGCTCCGCCCGCCGTCACAGGCCACGACGTAGCGGGCGCGGGTCGCTGTCTGTCGGCCTCTGCAGCCGGCACGGGCCCATACGGTCACGCCGTCGCCGTCCTCGTGGAGCCCTTCTACGCGGGCACCCATCCTGACGGTGACATGGGGGTACCGCGCGGCGCCCTCGTGGAGCACACGCTCGAGCTCGGGCTGGTAGAAGAACGCGAGCTGGGGGAACCCGTTGTGGCCTCCAGTGGGACGCATCGTCACCAGCGGGTCGCCGTGCGCCGAGAGGAACTGGGTGCTCTGTCCCAGATCGAGAACCGGAAGGAGTTGATCGACCAGGCCCGCCGCCTGGAAGACGCGGATGACCTCGTCGTCGGTGGCACCCGCGCGCGGCATGGTGTGTGGCTTGACGTCACGCTCGAGGACGATCGTTCTGATCCCGGCCTGGCCGAGCAGGTTCGCCATCATCGCGCCCACCGGTCCGTAGCCGACGATGACGACGTCTGTGTTCTCTGGGTCTCCCTCGGCCGGGGGGCCCACATGCGACTCGGTCTGAGCGTTCATCGGCGTGGACCGTTCTCTCGTTCGTACCGACATCGAAGAAGATGAAGCTTTCCTCAACACTGAGGATATCTTCAGTTCACATGACGTCAAGAGGTGAGCGCCTGCCGCGCGGGGTCAGACGGACACAGGGAGGCGACGGTGAGCTGTCGCTGACCCGGCACACAGCTGAAGGGAGGTGAACTGATCGTTTCGTGCCGTTGAACCCTCGCGGTGAGACGAAGTTGGGGCGACAACAGCGGAACCCTGTGTGGCGGCCGGACAGATCTTGATGGCCGAAGCAATGTCAGTCGCCCCGAGGAGTGCCCCCTGATGCCGAGCATCACGTCCGCCGAGATACGTACCGTCCCGGCGAACGGCAGACCATCCGCACCGCCCCAAGGCCACGCCCTGCGGCTCGACATCCAGGGGCTACGCGCAGTGGCCGTCGGGCTGGTCGTGCTCTCCCACGCCGGCGTGTCCCAGGTCAGCGGCGGTTACATCGGTGTCGACGTCTTCTTCGTGATTTCCGGCTTCCTCATCACGTCGCTGCTGGTCCGCGAACTCGCCACCACCGGCCGGATGTCGGTCCGTTCCTTCTACGCCCGCCGGGCACTGCGGCTGCTCCCCGCGTCGTCCCTGGTCATCGCCGTCACGCTGGGCGGCGCGTGGCTGTTCCTGTCGAAGGCGCGGCTCGCCGAGTACGCGGGCGACGCGCTCGCGGGCGCGGTGTACGCGGTCAACTTCCGGCTGGCGGCGGCCGGTACGGACTATCTGGCCCAGAACAGCCCACCGTCGCCGTTCCAGCACTTCTGGTCGCTCGCCGTGGAGGAGCAGTTCTACCTGGTGTGGCCGCTGCTCCTGCTGCTCACCTGGCGGGTCGCCCGCGGTCGGCGCCGACTGGTCGCGGTGCCGCTCGGGGCACTGTGCCTGGGGTCGTTCGCGGCGGGCGTTCTCGTGACGAACTCCTCGGCGCCCTGGGCGTACTTCGGCTCGCTCACCCGGGCCTGGGAACTGGGCGCCGGTGCGCTCCTGGCGCTGGCCACCGGCCGGCTGGAGCGACTGCCCGCCGCCCTCGGGGCCGCGCTGACCTGGCTCGGCCTGGCCTGCGTCACGCTGGCAGCGGTCTGGTACGACGACGAGACGCCCTTCCCCGGCTACCCCGCCCTCCTGCCGGTGGCAGGCACCGCCCTCATCCTGGCCGGCGGCTGCGCGCCCACCCCGCGCSGCGCGGGGTGGCTGCTGGGGCGGCGACCGCTCGTGTGGCTCGGCGAACTCTCGTACGGCTGGTACCTGTGGCACTGGCCGCTGCTGGTCATAGCCCCGGCGGCACTGGGTCGCGCCGACGGCACCGCCGAACTGCCGCTCGCGCTCGGGCTGTCCGCGGTGGCGCTCGGTCTGGCGTGGCTGACCCTGCGCCTCGTCGAGAACCCGGTCCGCTTCCACCGGGCCTTCCGCAGGCGCCCCCGCCGTGCCCTGGCCCTCGGGGCCGTGCTGTCCGCTGCCGTCTCGGCGCTGTCTCTGACGGCGACGGCGGTTCCGCCGACGATCGAGGTGGGCGCCCCCGCGCCCGCGCTGGCGCAGGCTCTCTCCGACGCACCGGCCCCGCAGGCACGTCTCACCGAACTCCTGACGTCGTCCCCCACCGCCCTGCCGAGCAACCTCGCCCCGTCCCTGCCGAAGGTGAAGTCCTCACGCTCGGCGGTCTACCGGGACGGCTGCCACGTCGACTACGCCGCCACCCGCACCCGGCCCTGCGTCTACGGCGACCGGACATCGTCCCGTACGGTCGTCCTCTTCGGCGACTCCCACGCGGCCCAGTGGTTCCCGGCCCTGCAACGGCTCTCGAGCGCACGCGGCTGGAAGCTGGTCTCGTTGACGAAGGCTTCGTGCAAGGTCGCCGACGTGACCATCGTGAGCCGCCACAAGCCGTACACCGCCTGCGACACCTGGCGCTCCAACGCCCTGGCAAGGATCAAGACCCTGCGCCCCGACCTGGTCGTCGCCTCCTCCTCGGACGCCGGCGACCCGGCCCGCCCCGCCGGCGACTCCCTCCGCCAGTGGACCACCGGCTTCGAGAACACCTTCCGCGCCCTGGCCACCTCCGGCGCCCGGGTCACCGCCCTGCTCGACACTCCGTGGCCCAACGGGGACCCGATCGACTGCGCCGCCAGGAACTCCCTGCAACTGCACACCTGCGCAAACCACTTGCCGGACGCGACCCGCGACGCGACCCGCGGCACAGCCATCCGCAGCGCCGCATCCACAACGGCCACCACAGTCATCGACCCCACCCCCTGGCTCTGCGCCCCCCGCACCGGCATGTGCCCCGTGGTCGTCGCCGACACAGCCGTCTACCGCGACGACAGCCACCTCTCAGAGGCGTACGCCGAAGCGCTTGCCCCGGTACTGGCGCCATCGCTGGATCGCCTCCTGGGTACGCCCTGAACGATCGCCCAGCGACGCCTGCCCGAGTCCATACGCTTCTCCTCACCCTGCACCGACAACTCCGTACGAAGTCGAATCGTCAGAGATCGTGCGCCGGTGATGTACGGCAGGTGCTGCCATCTCGTTCTCGTTCTCCATATGCCTGAGGGGGAACTCCGGCACGCCAGGTCGAACGCGGCGCCGTCAGTTGTCGCGCAGGGCACCACCCCTTGCCACGACACGGCCCGGCGGTGCCGCTGCGCAAGCGCTGGCGGCACCGCCGGGCCCAGTTTCCTGTGTGGGTCTACTCGGTCACCTTCAGCAGCTTGTTGGGCGTTCCGCTGCTCGGGTTGGTGATCTTGTCGCCGGTTGCCGCGCCGGTGAGCGCGGTGGCGACCTGATCGGGAGTGGCGTCCGGGTGACCGGCCAGGTAGACGGCGGCGGCTCCCGTGACGTGGGGGGCGGCCATGGAGGTGCCGGAGATCGTCTTGGTCCCCTGGTCGCTGTCGTTCCAGTCGGAGGTGATGTCCGAGCCCGGCGCGTACAAGTCCACGATCGAGCCGAAGTTGGAGAAGTCCGACTGGGCGTCGTCCTTGGTGCTGGACGCGACCGTGATGGCCTCGGGGACCCGGGCCGGTGAACTCTGCCCGGCGTCCGCCGACTCGTTGCCGGCGGCGACCGCGAAGGTGACACCCGAGGCGATGGCCTTCTTGACCGCCTCGTCGAGAGCGGGGTCCGCGCCGCCGCCGAGGCTCATGTTGGCCACCGAGGGACCCTGGTGGTTGTTGGTCACCCAGTCGATGCCGGCGACGACCTGCTCGGTGGTGCCCGAGCCGTTGTCGTCGAGCACGCGGACCGCGACGATCTTGGCCTTCTTGGCCACCCCATGGGAGGCGCCGGCGATGGTTCCGGCCACGTGGGTGCCGTGGCCGTTGCCGTCGTCGGCCGTGTCGTCGTTGTCGACGGCGTCGAACCCGGAGGTGGCGCGGCCCTCGAAGTCCTTGTGGCTGATGCGTACGCCGGTGTCGATGACGTACGCGGTCACTCCTTCCCCAGCCTTGTCCGGGTAGGTGTACTTGCTGTCGCCGGCCGTGTCGTTCTGGTCGATGCGGTCCAGGCCCCAGGACGGTGGGTTGTCCTGGGTGGCGTCGATGTGGAACCTCTTGTTCTGAACCACCTTGGACACCGCGGAGTCGGCCGCGAGGCGCTTGGCCTCCGTCTCGGTCAGGCTGCCGGCGGAGAAGCCGTTGACCGCCGAGCCGTAGGTACGGCTGATCTTGCCACCGTACTCGGCGGCGAGATCCCGCTTCTCGGCCGTGGACGCCTTCTGGTCCAGGAGGACGATGTAGCTTCCGGCCACGGCTCCTTCGGCATTCAGACCGTAGACGGTGCCCTCCGCGGGCTGTCCCGCCTGAGCCATGGGGGACAAGTAAAGGCCGGTGCCGACGACGGTTGCGACGGCCGCGATCGCGGTGACGATCTTGGCCTTGCCTGAGCGTTTGTGATGCGCCGTCAAGAGGGGTCTCCTCGTGAAGTGGGGGGATTTGCGTTCGAACGGCAGCGCTGCGCGTGCTCAGGAGAGTGCCGACTTGTCGCGAGCAGATCAATATCTTGATGCGGCCCCGACGCCCGACGGATGGTCGACCTCCACGGGATTCACGCACATTCGAAGCAACCCGAGCGCAAATGTGCAGCACTGAACGCTGGTTGAATCACCAAGGAACGGTCCAGGATTATCTGTGCCGATTTCTTCACCGGTTACTCACGTGCGSTGAGGTTGAGCGTCACCTTGCCCGCGCGTGCGGTGTCGCGGGCAAGGACCAGAGGCTGCGTGGTGGTCGCGGTGGGCCGACACGTACCCGAACCCGGCAGTCGATGACCGGCATTCACCAGCCCCGTGGACGCCGATCCTCAGCAGTTCCGGAGCCCGTCAGGCCACCGCACCTGGACGGGGCACGGCCAAGACGTAGCTGACGTCTGCCTCTTCCAGCGCCACGGCGTGCGTCGGCCTCCACGCTCTACAGCTGCGGGAGCACCTCACCGGCGATGAGTTCCACATGGTCGAGGTCATTGAAGTCGATCAGTCGCAGATGGATACGGCTGGCACCGATCGCGGAGAACTCGCCGAGCCTGTCCACGAGCTGGGCCGGAGATCCGACCACCGGATCCTCCGGCGGCAGCGCGCTCTTGACGTGCAGCGGGGCGGCCCGCCGTTGCGCCTCCCCGTCGGTACGGCCGATGGCGACCACGACCCCGGCCGAGAGCACCAGCGGTGGCTGACCGGCGTCGGCCCGTCCGCTCCGGTCGCACGCCTCGGCAACCCGCTGGTACGCCCGGGCCGTCTCCGCCACCGACTTGAACGGCATGTTGAATTCGTCGGCATACCGAGCGGCCAGCTCCGGGGTGCGCTTGGGGCCGCGGCCGCCGACGATGATCGGCGGCGCCGGCACCTGCACGGGCTTCGGCAGGGCAGGCGCGTCGACCAGCTGGTAGTGGTCGCCGCGATAGCTGAAGCTCTCGCCGACCGGTGTCCGCCACAAGCCGGTGATCACCGCCAGCTGTTCCTCCAGTCGATCGAAGCGCTCCGGGGCGGGTGGGAACGGGATGCCGTACGAGGTGTGTTCCCGTTCGTACCATCCTGCGCCGAGGCCCAGCTCGACCCGCCCCCCGCTCATCCGGTCGACCTGCGCCACCATCACGGCAAGCGGGCCCGGCAGCCGGAAGGTGGCCGAGGTGACCAGGGTGCCCAGCCGGATCCGGGAGGTCTCCCGGGCGAGCGCGCCCAGCGTGAGCCACGCGTCGGTAGGGCCCGGCAGCCCGGGATCGGCGCCCATCGCCTGGAAGTGATCGGCCCGGAAGAAGCCCTCGAACCCGCCGGCTTCGACGAGTCGGGCGAAGCGCAGCTGATCCTCGTAGTCGGCGCCGCGGTGCGGCTCGGTGAAGACACAGATCCGCAGGCTCATTGCCCCTCCGTTTCGGCCGACGTGGATATGTCCCGTTCCATCAGCAGCTCGTGCAGATCGGCGCTGCACCGGGCCACTTCGCCCAGGTGCGCGGTTCGGCCCAGCGTCCTCGGCCGGGGAATGGCGACGTCGACGATCTTGAGGATCCGGCCCGGGCGCGGGCTGAGCACCACCACCCGGTCGGCGAGCAGCACGGCCTCGTCTATCGAGTGCGTGACAAGGACGACTGTTGACGAGTTTTCGATGTGGATGCGCTGCAGCTCCACCGCGAGGTCCGCGCGGGTCAGCGCGTCGAGTGCGGAGAACGGTTCGTCCATGAGCAGCACCCGGGGCTCGCCCATCAGCGRCCGGCACAGTGCGACACGTTGCTGCATACCGCCGGAGAGCTCGTGCGGCCGGTGCTTCTCGAAGCCGCTCAGTCCGGCCGTCTCCAGCAACCGCTTCGCGCGGTCGCGGTACTCGGCCTTGTTCCAGCCGAAGATCTCCACGGGCAGCAGGACGTTGTCGAGGACGGACCGCCAGGGCAGCAGTGCCGGCCGCTGGAACAGCATGGCGACATCCCGCCGGGCCCCGGTGACTCGCTCGCCGCCGATGGTGATCTCGCCCTCGGTGACCGGCAGTAGCCCGGCGATCAGTCGGAGCAGTGTGGACTTGCCGCACCCGGACCGGCCCACCACCGCCACGAACTCACCCTCGGCGATGTGAAGGCCGATGTCCTGGAGCGCCGCTGTCGAACCGGACCGGTTGGTGAAGCTCCGGGACACACCGGTGAGTCTGATCATCCGGCGGTCTCCCCATCCACTGGCGATCGCCATGCCGGCCGGTTCACAACGCCCAGTCAGGCTACCCGCGGCAGGCCGCTCGACGGTACCTGTCGTCCTGTCGGTGCATGCCCCAACGCCCCACACCTGGCCCACAACTACCCATCCCTCGTACGCTGTTGCTCGCACCAAGTGTCATGCCCGCGGCGGTTCTGTCCCGCCGTTCTGTCTCGTCTGTCTCGACGCCCCTCCGCCGGCGCGGTCGGCGGTCGGAAAGGACAACACTGTGCGCATGATCAGGCTCGCCCGCACGGTCGCCGCGGTAGCCCTGACCGCCGCGCTGGCGCTGGTGGCGGGATGTGGCGGCTCGGATTCCGACGCAGGTGCCGGTGGAGACGGCAAGGCATTGAAGAAGGTGACCTACCTGACCTCGTTCGGCAACTTCGGCCGGGACGCGTACGCCTGGGTCGCGAAGGACAAGGGGTTCTTCGAAGAGGCCGGCTTCGACGTGGAGATCAAGCCGGGCCAGGGCACCGGCGGCGTGATTCCGGCCGTCGTGAGTGGCCAGGCGCAGTTCGGCCCCATCGACCTGACGGGAGGTCTGCTGCATATGGGCAGCGGTCAGGCGAAGGACTTCGTCGCGGTGGCCGCCATCCAGCAGCACACCATGGCCGCGATCGCCACCACCGAGGGCAACGGCATCGCCACTCCGAAGGACCTCGAGGGCAAACGGCTCGCCGACACGCCCGGCTCGGTCGTACGCAACCTCTTCCCGACCTACGCCCGACTGGCCGGCGTGAACGCCGACAAGGTGACCTGGGTAAACGGCGAGGCGCAGACCCTGATGGGCACGCTCGCCGGCGGTTCGGTGGACGGCATCGGCCAGTTCGTGGTGGGTAAGCCCACGATCGAGGCGGTGACGAAGAAGAAGGCCGTCCTGTTGCCGTACAGCGACGTGATACCCGACCTCTACGGAAACGTGCTGATCACGTCGAAGAAGATCGCCGAGCAGGATCCGGAGATGGTGAAGCGGTTCACCAATGCGCTGCTCAAGGGCTTGGAGTACAGCCTCGCCAACTCGAAGGAGGCCGCCGAGATCCTTGAGCGGAACGTGGACGCCACGAACCCGACCGCCGCGGCCGCCGAGTTGGAGTTGATGGCCGAGTACGTCACGCCGGGCGGTTCCGGCACGGCACTCGGGACGCTGGACTCCGCGCGGGTCGCGAGGAGCATCGCGATCCTGGAGCGAGCGGGCGCGCTGCGGCAGGGAATGACCCCTGAGCAGATCATCGACTTCGACCTGGTGCCGAAAGCCTGATCGCGCAGCGCTGGAGAAGGGCCGCGCTGGGAGAAGGATGGGATGACCGAACTCTCGAAGCCGCAGCAGGCCCCCGCGGCGGGCCCGGAGCCGGTGCCCGTCCCGCGAGTCGGTCCACGTCGCAGGACTGGCCTCGCCGCCGTGCTGCTGCCCTTGGCCGGGCTTCTGGTCGCGCTCGGCATGTGGTGGCTTGTCACCTCCGTGCTGGAGGTGATCCACCCGGCAGTGCTGCCTCCGCCAGGTGCCGTGCTCTCGGCGTTCGCCGCGGCCCCGGTCCGGTTCCTGGAACATGCCGGCGACACCACCCTGGAGACGGTTGTCGGGTTCGTCCTCTCCAGCGGCTGCGGTGTTCTGATCGGACTGTCCCTGGCGGGCTCGCGGGTACTGGAGCGAATGTTCACGCCGCTACTGGTCGCCGTCAACGCGGTTCCGAAGATCGCGCTCGGGCCGCTGTTGGTGGGAGCCCTCGGTTGGGGGCAGAAGCCGGTCCTGACCATGGTCTTCCTGCTCTGCTTCTTCCCGATCGTGCTGTCCACCGCGACCGGCCTCACGTCGACCCCGGCGGACCTGGCCGAGTTGGCGCGCTCGCTGGACGCCTCGCGCTGGCAGGCGTTCCGGAAGGTACGGTTGCCCGCCGCACTGCCGCAGATCTTCGTCGGGCTGAAGGTGGCCATGCCTCTCGCCGCGATCGGCGCGGTCATCGGCGAGTTCCAGGCGGGTGAGAGCGGGCTGGGCTATCTGATCGTGCAGGCGGGTGGGGTCGGCGACACCGCCACCGCCTGGGCCGCGATCATCCTGATCGGATTGATGAGTATCCTGCTCTACTTCGCTTTGGTGTTGCTGGAACGGTTGGCGCTGCCCTGGGTCAGGGACACCACCTCGCGCGGCTGAACCGGCTGGACTTGTGGCTGGCTCTGATGGGCCAGCGCCACGCCGACCAGGGGCCAGAGCGCGCCGGAGCGCGCGGCGACCGGACGCCTGACCTCGCAGATCGCCCCGCACCGGCGTCGGCGTCCTGGACAGGCAAGCCGTGAGGGTCAGTATCGGGCAGGACAGCACGCCTGCCATCGGGGTTCACTCACCCTTTGACCTGCGCATCCAAATTGGCGCAGGCTCAACGTCGGTGAACCATCCCCCGGCTTTCCTGCCGCCCCGTGCCGCCGGTGACCGCACGGGGCGAACATCTATTGCTCAGGCGGTCGCCAGCAACCGGAGTGAGTTGCTCCCGGAGCACCCCGCTCTTCACTCATTGATTTCAGAGCATGATGAGCAGACGTGTATTCGGCTTGAGCTTCCTGTTCACCGAACGACTCTGCACGTATACCTCCAACTTGGGATTGTTCCCCGCTTTCACGGAGAGGGTCCCCTGGACGTCCGTGCCGAAAAGAAGGCTGCGTGCCGCGTCGCCCGTATAGGCTCGGTCGGTGTCCTTTTCAACCACGATAACTTCCTTGTCCTGCTGAACCTGGGCCCGGACGCCCAGCTGGTAGTAGCAGGAACCACGTTCGTACGTCACGCCCGGATGCGAGTTGACGAAGGGGCGTATTTCGACCTCCTTGTCGACTTTCAGCAGCCGGTACTTGTCGGCCGGAATCGGTTCGAGGTTCGCCCGCACCTCGTCAACCGATATGTCCTGACCGACGGCGAACAGGTTCTTCGTGCCGCGCACCCCGTGCTCGCGCCCGCGGAGGAAGCTGGTGGCGGCAGCACGCACGGTGCCGATCGCCTCCTCGACGCCCTTCTGGGAATCCGCATCCCAGATGGCGATGTTCCCGGCCGGGAACCCGTAGTTCTGGGCGGTCCGCTTGGCCAGGGAGTTCGGAACGAGGATCGCGGAAGTCCAATGGCCCGGAAGCCCGCCCATCTTGGCCGTGATCCTGTCGAGCCAGGGGCCAAGGATGGCCATGTCGCCGTCGTGCCGCCTGTCGCCGCCGGAGGCGTTCTCCTCGCCGTCCGTCACAACGATCTGGAGGAAGCTGTGCTCGCCGTATTCCTCCCAGATATGGCCCAGGTCGTCGAGGGACTTCAGAGAAGCCTCGATGAGGGCTGTAGCGCCGTTGTTGACCTGGTACAGCCCCCGCATGGACGGCAGATGCTTAACGTCCATGTCCCAGACCAGATTCTCCACCTTGTGGTCGAAGGAATAGAGGCTGATCCGGGTCTCGTGGCCGAGACTGTCCGACTCGGCCTTCAACCCTGCCACGAACTCGTCCACAACTCGAATGAGTTGACTCTGGTGCGGGTGCATTGAACCCGAACAGTCCACCACCAGCGCGACGTGATTCACCTTGTGCTGGATCTTGTTTGCGGACATGTTTGTGCTCCCCCTCTGAGGCAGGCTCCCCAAGTGATGTCTCCACTCTATGGGGAGGCACTGACAACGGCCTTTGACGCTCAATCACCTGCCTGCAGCAGGCGTTGCGTCCGGCATCCACGAGAGGCCCGGCGATCAACCATGGCAGCTCACCGGAGGCGGACCGTCGTGCTGCTTCCAAGCCTGATGGCACCGGCATGACCAAGATTCGGACCAGGCGCACCAACTCGGCTTCGCATGAGGCGATTCCACCCCATTGCCGCAGGGCAGAAGCGAGGCCGAAGGTGTTCCCCAAAGAGACGGAGAACCTGCTGGGCCGACCGGGCACCGCATGCACGAACCCGTACCCGGACACGGCGGAGAAGGCGGAGGTCGAGGGGAACTTCGGCGGCGAGCTCGTCGGGCGGGCCCCGGCGGCGGATCCTGAGCTGATCGTGGACTGACGCATGCCGCACCATGCATGAGGAAGACG
>NZ_RDBN01000039.1:64831-94580 GCF_008042075.1 Streptomyces sp. UW30
GCCGATCGATCAGATGCATCGGTCGACGGATGTCGAACTTCGGCCGGGCACTTCCTGGGACACTCGGGTGCGACTACGAGGAGATGCCGGTGACGGACGTGGAAAGTTTGCTTGCGCAAGTCCGGAACCCGGACACGCGACCGCTCGCAGAGGAAGCATGGCGCTGCTACAATTCCGGCGCCATCCGCGCAAGCATCGCCGCAACCTGGACGGCGGTCACGGCGGACATCATCGCCAAACTCATCCAACTTGCCGACAACGGCGATGCCGGGGCAATCGCATTCCGCACCGAGATTATGAGTGCACGGGGAAAGGGCATCACGCCCGACGGCGTTCGCGCGATGCAAAACATCGAAGCCAGCTTGCTGACCAAGGCAGTTGACTTCGAGCTGATCGACTCGATCGGCCAGCGAGAACTCGAACGCATCCGCGAAGACCGCAACCTCTGCGTACACCCGTCACTACGCAGCTTCAGCGAGGTCTACGAGCCTCGCCCCGAAGTCGCCCGCGGACACCTCGCGGTCGCGCTGGCAACGCTGCTGACCCATCCCGCTACCCAGGGCGGGAAGATCTTGGACGCGTTCCTCGACTACACCTGCGACCCCTCGTTCGTACCGGTGGTGTCCCACATCCAGACCAACTTCTTCGACCGCGTACGCAAAGCTGCCCGCAGCAACATCGCCAAGCTCGCCGCGAAGCACGCCCTACGCGAACTCGATCCCAATGGACGTTTGGCGGCCATCGAGTACGCCAACAGGTCCGCCCTCGTGCTGTTCGCGTTCGCGCAACGCGACAGAGAGCTTGTCCGTTCCGCCATAGCTGGACAGCGTGAAAACTTCCAGACACTCGACGGCGAGACACAGCTTCGCGCACTCATCCGCCTCTGTGACCAGGATTTCTTCTGGGAAATGGTGGACGAACCACTCCGTGAGCGGCTTCAAGGTTTGCTGACCAGGAGCGTTACCTCTGCCACCTGGGAACCTCTTCGCGCCGACATCGCAGCAAGCCTGGCGGTCGTCAGCAGCAGCTACGCGAGGGAACGAATTCCCGCGCTCGAACAACGCTTTGCTGACCTTCCCGAGCTGCATCGGATGAACGTGGTGGCAACGCGTCCCCACCCGTACTTCGTCCCCGCAGTGCTGAGGTTCATCGAGGAGGCCGGAAGCTGGCGTACCGGGGAGCAAGCTGGTCAACTCCTTGTCCAGCACGGCGTCTTCCTCGGCATCGACGATCTCCGGGCAGCGTTGACGACGTGGGCAGACAACCACGAGTGCCGCACCGCCGCCCAGATGCCCGACCTTGCCGTGGCGCTCTTCCGTAACACGGCGCATCTGGGCTTGGCGCAGCCCGCGGAGTTTGTCTCCTTCCTCTCTAACGTTCAGTCCATGGCCGAGGAGGGAGATAGCTTCTACCGGTACCCGGCGCTGGAGGCGGTCTTGCGCGCTGGTGGCCACATTCGGTGACGCGCCTCCCGCGGGACCTTCCGCGGCGGCCATCTCGATCACAAAGTCTGAAGGCCCGTCAGGACGCCTGTGTCTGTTCTTCGTGTGGTACCCGGGGCCGACGATCAGGTGCGGGTTCCTCTTGGCACGGGTCAGCGCCAACCTAGAACCGTCGAGCGGAAATCTGTCTGCATCTACTCGCAGCTCAAGTCCTGTTCGGCATCCGAGTTCGCCTCGATGATCGAGGGCGTGCTGCGGCACTGCACCGACATCGAAGTGGACCGGCAGTACACCGACACCCATGGTGCGTCCATCGTCGGGTTCGCCTTCGCGCACACGCTCGACTTCAAGCTGATGCCACGGCTGAAGAACATCGGCTCCGCGAAGCTGTACCGGCCGGCGGCCGGTCGGGACGACCAATGGCCGAACCTGGACCCGGTGCTCTCCACCAAGACGATCGACTGGGACCTGATAGCCCAGCAGGCAGGCAGTTCCAGGCCGCATCGACGAGCCGCCCGCCGCCTTGTGCTGATCTTCAGCACGTGCGTGCTGCTCAGATCCCCCCGCGTCCGGTCCGGTTCACCTCCGCTCGCGCGGAGCCCACTCACACCGCGAAGGGGGACGGGGCGCCCGGTGCGGTTCACCTCCGCTCGCGCGGAGCCCACTCTTCTCGCTCCAGGACTGGTACTGCCGACATCGGTTCACCTCCGCTCGCGCGGAGCCCACGACGAGCCACCCGCCGCCGGGGTCGTGACCAGCGGTTCACCTCCTCTCGCGCGGAGCCCACTTGATGTTCGAGATGGACGACGCCCAGACCAGCGGTTCACCTCCTCTCGCGCGGAGCCCACTTGATGTTCGAGATGGACGACGCCCAGACCAGCGGTTCACCTCCGCTCGCGCGGAGCCCACCTCGGCCAGGTCCGCATCCGCGCGGCGGGCAGCGGTTCACCTCCGCTCGCGCGGAGCCCACAAGACGAGCGTGCAAGACAAGCTCTTCGAGGGCGGTTCACCTCCGCTCGCGCGGAGCCCACGGTCTGTCGACTAGCGCCGATAAGGCAGGCGACGGTTCACCTCCGCTCGCGCGGAGCCCACGCCATGGCGATGATCTCCAACAACGGCGCCAACGGTTCACCTCCGCTCGCGCGGAGCCCACAACGCCTCGGACACCAGGTGATCCCGCAAAGACGGTTCACCTCCGCTCGCGCGGAGCCCACGTCCCGAGCAGCGACTCGGTACCGCCGACCCGCGGTTCACCTCCGCTCGCGCGGAGCCCACAACGCCGCGAGCAGACGTTCCCCGTCACCCGTGCGGTTCACCGCCGCTCGCGCGGAGCCCACCGCTCCCGGTCCGGTCGGCCTGCTCCAGCGCCGGTTCACCTCCGCTCGCGCGGAGCCCACACTTCGTGACCTGCGGCGTTAGACCGACTTTGTCATTTCTTTGCCCGCTGCCTGGAAGGCAATCAGCGTTAGGCCGTCGAAGTCGGCCGGGTGACGGCGGCGGGTTCCTGCTGTGCGGAGCTCGAAACCCTGTTCATTGTCGCTGGGGTGAATCAGAACGGACATGCCGTCGCCGGTGCATGCCGCCACGGAGGACCACAGCTCGTCGCGCACGCGGGCTGAGACGGTGCCTACGTACAGCTCTGGGGTTACTTCGAGGAGCCACCGTGTGAGGGCGCCGCGGAGGTGGTCGGGGACGGCGGTGGAGGAGATGGCGATCATGGAGGTCATGACGGACTGTTTCTCGTGGCAGCGGTCAGGTGGTGCCTGCGTGGTTGAGGCCTCCGGAGACTGGGCCGGTTACTGGGTCCCATAGGTCGACGAGTTGTTCCTCGGGGTCGGGGATGTCTCTGGTGGTTTGGGGGTCGAGGAGTTGTTGGGTGTCGGTGACGATGCGCGGGAGGAGTTTGAACAGCCGCAAGGCATCGCGGAAGGATCGCCTGGCTTCTGCCTCGGGGTTGGTGGAGCTGTGGAGGGAGAAGGCCAGGGGGATGGTGAGGTCGGCTTTGTAAAAGTCGGCGATGTCATAGACGAACGCCTGCTGGTTGCCGTTATGGACGAATCCCAGAGCGGGTGAGCAGCCGAGGGCGAGGATGGCTGCGTGGACGATGCCGTAAAGGCAGGTGTTGGCCGAGGACAGGGCGAGGTTGACGGGGTCTTGGCTGTCCCATGATGCGGGGTCGTAGGCGCGGCGGAAGCGGCCGATGCGGTGCTGCTGGGCCAGGAGGCGGTAGTGCGCCTTGACGCGTTGGCCTTCGAGTCCGCGGAGTTGGGCGAGGCTCGTGCCCGTCGGGACAGAGCCCGGTCCGAACCGTTTCTCGTACATGGCGGTTGCTACGGCCAGGCGTTGATCGTCGTTGGCCCAGGCCCGGGTCTGGCGTTCGAGCCAGGTGGTGGTCAAGGAATCGGGGAGAGCAGCGGCGTAGGTGCGGACTCCGCCGGAGCCGGTGATGACGACGATGGTCCCATGGCGGGCGAGGGTGGCGAGCGCGCGGGCGGTGATGGAGGTGCCGGGGCCGAGGAGAACGCAGCTGAGGGCGGCAGTGGGTAAGTAGACCGACTCCGTACCACGTTGTTCGGTGGTGACCTCTGCGCGGACTCCGGTGTCGTCCTGGTGAATGCGCACGATGTCCAAGTAGAGGAAGGACAGGGAATCGGCGATGCGCGGGAGCATGGCGACGGTAGGGGCGGCGAGTCTGCGGCGTGCCTGGCTGCGGTTGTGTTGCGTGCCTGTCGTGGTGGCTGGGCGGGTCATGGCGTGCTCCTCGCCGGGGCGATGCTGAGAAGTCCGCAGCCGTATGCCTTGCCGCGGCCGATACCTTCGGTGATTTTCTGGCGGAGGAGGTCGGGGTCGGTGATGGTGGCGCGGCCGTCGAAGCGGGTGCGTGCATGGCGGATGTGTTGCGGGGCGCCAGTTGTGGGGGTGCGGGTGGCTTGTGCGGTGTCGAGGGGCTGGGAGTGGAGGGTGAGGGGTTTGAGGCCGGCGGTGTCGGCTTGGCGGGTCCACCATTCGTCGGCGTGGGTGCCGGTGAGGGGGACGACTGCGGGGAGGTTGTAGAGGGCGCGGGTTGTGGCGCCGGGTTTGCGGATAGGGCTGGCGGCGCAGCGGTAGCGGATGGTCAGGCCGGGTTTGAGAGCGTCGAGAAGGGCGTCGAGGGGACGGCTCTGGGCGGTGCCGTAGCCGTCGGGGAGCCTCGTGAGGTCCGGCTGGTGGGTGCTCTGGAGGAGGATGTGCGGTCCAGCGGGGGTGTCGTCAATGCGGAACAGCACGCCGAACTGAGCGCGGGGGTCGGGGCCGGCGTTGTCGGGAAACAGAGCCATGAGGCGGCGGTGCAGGTTCATCGCTGCTGTGCGGCTGGTGAGATCGCGGCGGACGTCCTGGGACCGGGGGTTGGGGACCATGCGGGTCAGCCAGGTGCTCAACGGGGGCTCCCTTCGACGTGGTTGACGTGCTCGGCCAGGTAGCTGGTGAGGGTGTGGAGGTGGCCGGTGCCCAGGCCGGTGTGCTGTGTGGCGGGCAGATGGAGAGTGCGCCGGTACAGGGGGCGGGACCGGTAGGAGCGGTGGCGTGTGTGGAAAGTGAGGGGCTGGTCGTTTACTTCACCGACCGGGTGGGTGCCGCTCTCTGAATCTGGCCTGCTGTGGGTGGGGGTATCGAGTTGGTCGAGGGGGTGATCGGCGATGAAGTCGATTGCGCTGGTGTCGCCTTGGGGCGGGGGTGCGGCGATGGGCAGGTGGATGAGGTGGTGGAGGACGTTGTCGCATCGGCCGAGGAAAAGGGGTCCCTCGGGCGGGCAGGAGCGTCGGCCGAGGTAGGGCGGCCAGTAGGGGGCGGCGAGCGCGGTGGCCGCTCGGTCGAGCAGGGCGGTATCGCCGGGGGAGGTGAGGCCGAGTGTGAAGGCGGCGTCGGCGAGGTAGTTGCGGTGGGTGAGCAAGGTGCCGGTGTCGCCGGGGCGCTTCTTGCCTTCTGCGGTGGTGACGGTGGCCTTGGCGGGCAGTCCGCCGCCCACGGTGTGCAGGTCTCGTAGTACGACTCCGGGGCGGTCTACGCGGATCGTGATCGACAGGTCGGCCAGGTCTGCGATGTTCTCGCCGCGGTGGCGGCCGAGGGCGGCTGCGAGCAGGCCGATGATGCCGGAGCGGGTGGGGAAGCGGGCGGTGTCGCGTTCGTTGAAGTGGCTGCGCTCGCCCCAGGATTGCAGCGGTCCGGCGAGCCGGAGGAGGAGCCCCTGCCGGTCGGCGCGGCTCATGCGGCGGCCCCGGTCGTGGCGGGGGTGAGGGCGGCGTCCAGGGTGGTGGTGATCAGGTCCGTGAAGGAGTCTCGGCGTTCACCGAGCCCTGCCAGTTCCCTGGTCTCCAGGCTGGCCCAGCCGGAGGCGAGGATCGAGTGGGTGCCGAGCAGGGTGTTGGCGGCCTGGGCGTATGTGTCGAGGCGAGTGCGGGAGATGCTGCCGAATCCGCCCTGAGAGCTGGCGGGGACAGGCTCTTCGAAGGCGGCCGCGTAGGACAGCGGGCGGTCAGAGCGGACCGAGATGTGGACGAGGTCGGGGATGGTGTGGGGGGCGGTGGAGTTCTTCTTGGCCTGGGGCAGAGAGGCGATGAACGAGGTCAGGAAGGCGTCCGCCAGGTCCCGCAGAGCGGCGGGCTCGTCGCCGACGTTGGTGGTCAGGTCGCGCAGGTCGACGGTGGCGTAGCGGTAGAAGGTACCGGCGCTGAATTCGGCGTGGCCCATGTGACCGCTGCCGGTGGCGTCGTCCCACAAGGCGGTGACATCGTCGACGGCGGAGAAGTAGTCGAGTTCGACGTCGGTTTCGTGAGTGGTCAGGGCGTGGGCGACCTGGACGGCGCCGTCCACACCCGCGTCGTCGATCTCGGCGAGCATCCGTCCGAAGACGTTGATGACGCCGTTGCGGGATCGCAGCACGCTCTCGACCTCGTCGACGGGCAGGATGCTCTTGTCGGCGGGCTTCTTGATGTCCTTGCCCTGGCCCAGGGCCTCGCGGTGGCGTTCGGCGAGGTCGGCCAGCTCGGCGACTGCGGCTTCCGGCACGTACACCATGGCGTTGGTGAGGACCTTGTTGGGCACGGCCTGCTTGCTCTCGCCCGGGGTCTTGGCGAGCTCGAACTTGATGCCGCTGGCCGCCGCGACGTGGCCGCCGGCCCGCTGTGCCAGCTCGGTCGGCCAGCCGCGGTGCTCCAGTTCGCGGGTGACGCGTTCACCGATGCGGCGGGTGCGCAGGGCGGCCTCGCCGATGTGGTCCTCGAAGGTGTTGCGGATGGCACGCTTCCACGACTGGCTACTGACGCGGGTGCGCAGCGTGTTGCCGTACTGGACGGTCTTCACGGAGTTGGTGTCGTCCCGGTTGAGGTTGGAGAACGGAACGGACTGCAGGACGTGGATGTCGATGAAACGGGCCGGTGCGGTCATGAAGGGTTCCTCGTTCCTTGGGGTGGGGTGGGGCGGCCCAGCTGCCTCATCGTCAGGTTTGTCCGGTAGTACACGGCAACGATCAGTACCCGCTCCGCCAGCGGCAGCGACCACGGCCGGCCGCGCAGCGTGCCGTTGCCGCCCCGCTCCCGCACCACCTTCAACAGACCCGAGAACTGTGTCATCCGCAGCCCCGTGAACGTCTCCACCCATACCCGCTCAGCACGTAAAACCCCAGCCATACAAGGGAGATGCCCAGCTCAGAGCCTTGTGCAACACCCTTTAATCTGGGCCTTGCCCACCTCTGGGCACCGGCCGCCAACTCGTAAAGCCGTCCGAGTCAGCATCTTCGGCCCAGATCCTCGGCCCCTTCACTACCTCTTGGGCGCGTCGCCACCACCAGGCAGGATTGATCGGCCATAGCCCGTTGCTCCAACTGGTGCCGATTTTTTCCCAGGTTTACTCTTGCTCTCGCACCGTCACGGCAGCCTCCGCCGGAGCCGGAGCAAAGAGGGGGACGATGTCCCTGACACTAACCGGCCGCCTTCTGGGAACGAGGTACACGAGTTCCCCACCGGACGCCGAGAACCCAGGAGATGGCCTTGCGTTGGCGCGGGCTCCGTTGCAGCACAGCACAACCTGGCGATGATCGAGCCCCCGCCGCACGTCCTGCAGCGCGGTGAACAGATCGTCCCCCGTGCCAACGAGCAGCTCTCCCGTTGCCGTGGTTACCTCAATCCTCCAAGGAGGCTCCTCCGTATAGCGGAGCACCCACTCTTCCTGCATGCCATTTTGCAGGCGGGCCAACACTCTTCCCTGTTTCATCGCGGCACGTACCCCGGGTTCTCAATCACTTGCTTGGTCGGCATACCCCATGACCAGCGGACCGCTCTCACGATGCGAGAAGCATCGATCCCTCCAGGGAAAACAGTCTCCTTCTCTGCCCGGAAGACATATCCCATCGCCATCGCCTTGTTCATGCTTATGCCAGTCCCTGGAGAGTCGATCTCATAAACCCAGGTGCTGCCTTTCGCCTTCTGCGGGAACATAGCGGCCAGATTTGCCCGAGTGCTCGTTCCGACTCCTGCGCAAGCTCCGATGCACCACCACCCGCATCACCGCACTCGTCCGAGTCGTCCTCACCATCCACCTCAACGCCTCACTTTGAGGTTGGAAAGAGCTCAGTACGTCAGTACCGGAAGTTCGCCTTATTGCCTCTGATCTGAATCATGATCGGCGTAATGACCTCGTCATCGCCCGCTTGAGACTGAAGCTTGAGCTGGAGGTTACGGACAGCGCCGATGGCTTCCATCATCCTTTGCTGGTCGCCGCTGTCGACGGCGTCAGCTTGCTCCTGAAAGAGATACTCAACTTCTCCCCATCCTTTGCTCGGGGTGAACTCGCACCGGAACCAGGGTTGGTCAATTTCAGTGAGCGAGACGACCCCGAGGAGCGTGGCTCCATTTTTCAGCTCCCATGATTGTGAAGACATAAAGCACCCCTATTATTTCTCGGAGAATTCCGGAGCGTGGGTCCGGGAACTCAATTCCCGGACCCACACTATACCGTCGGTTGCTCCTAGTTCTGTTCGGATATGTCTCTGAGGATCTGGCCGAAGTCTGTGCCAGCCGGCCAGCGCATGACGATGGCGTCAGCCGGAACAGTGAACTTGACCAGAATTTCCTTATCGCGCCATGCAGCATCCTTTGCGAAGTTGTAGAACTCGTGTGGGACCCGAAGGTTGGCAGCCGCGTCGATAGTCTCCGAGTCCAGCTTGGAGAGATCCACGGCTACGATGGTCTTCTGTCCTTGGCCGCTGTACTTCCATGCAACGTTCGGGTCGCGGGAGAGGGATATCCACGGGGAGTCGTTGTCCTGGACGACGTGTTGCCAGGCTTGGACGTCTGGGTTGGTGCCGGCTGCTCGCAGTCCTTGACTGGGGTCTTCGTCGGCGCGCAGCCCTCGGTAGGCATAGCCGCTCAGCCGATTCGTGTGTGCCGAGACGGTGACGGTCGGCGCGAAGAGTCGGTTCTTGAGCCAACTGAAGGCCGGGCCGATGAGACTGCTGCTGCCGCCGCCTGCGGCACCGATCACTAGATCCCACGGAGTGGTGGGTCGGCAGTGAACCTTGTTGAGGCCCCATGAGAAGCCCGCTCCTACGGCGGAATTGACTGCGGTGGAGGCTGCGAGGCCGCGGCCCTCGCTCAGGCCTAGCGAGCGGGCAGCAACGTTACCCGCGCCCGGCATGAGAGCGCCGGCGACGGCGCCCGTTGCGGCTCCTTGTGCACCGGCCTTGGCAAGGCCTCCCCAGGTGAATCCGCCGTTGCGGTGCTGCCAACTGTAGATGCCGCCCTCGACGGCAGCACCGATCGCCGCACCGATGCCGGCGCTGACGCAAAGCGGGCAGCGGCCAGAGGGGTCGGATTGGTTGATGGGGTCGTTGTTGGCGTAGGCGTACGGGGAGGGATTGGCGCTGTCGTTGGCGGCGGGCTCGGGGTCGGTTGTCGCGAAGCGTCGGTTGCCAGGGTCGTAACTGCGTTCGCGTAGGTAGAGCCGTCCGGACAGGACCGGGTCCTTGTACTGGCCGGTGTAGCCGAAGATGCTGCTCTGGCCGTCGGCAGTGCTTTCCTTGCCGCTGGAGACGCCCCAAGCCGTGTAGGTGTAGGTGTAGGTCTCCTTGCCGGCTGCGTCGTAGACCGCGGTGATCGAGTTCTGCCGGTCGTGGCGCATGTAGAAGGTGCCGGTGGTGCGGTTTTGGGATTCGGCGACCCCTTCAGGGTTGTACTGGTAGTCGGCGATCAAAGCGCCGGTGCTGTTGGTCTCGGTGGCGATCTGCGCCAGAGGATTGACGACATCCCAGCTCGAGGTGCGGGACAGGACGCCGTTCTTGTTCGTGGTGGTGCGGTTGCCATCGGCGTCGTTGACGAACGCGTAGGCATCGGAACCGAGGGTTGCCGACTTCAGGCGGCCCAGTGGGTCGTAGACGTACGTTCCGGAGGCGTCCTTGGTGAGATTGCCGTCGGCGTCGTAGGTGAAGTCGACCGTGGTGGTGCCCTCGACGCGCTTGGTGAGCTGGTCGGCGGCGTCGTAGGTGTTGGTGCGCGTGCTGGTACTGGTCGACGAGGTGGTGAGGTTGCCGACCTTGTCGTACGCGTAGGTGCTGCCGCTGCTGCCGGACAGGCAGGAGGTGGAGGTGTCTGTGCAGGCCCGGGTCATCCGGCCGGCGGCGTCGTAGGCGTAGCGGTCGGCAAGGCCCGTAGTGGCGGCGTCCTTGAAGTAGTCCTTGACCACGCGCCCCGCAGCGTCGCGTTCGAAGTTGCGGGCGCCGGTGCCCTGGGAGACCGAGGCGAGCCGACCGGCCCTGTCGTAGGTGCGGGCTTCGGTGACGACGGTGGTGGTGGGCAGTTTGGCGGAGGTGAGGTTGCCGGCCGCGTCCCAGGTGTAGCTGGTGGTCTTTCCGCCGGCGGACTGGCCGACGATCTGGCTGTCGCTGTCGTAGGCGTAGGTGGTTGCCCGGCCGTCAGGGTAGGTGCGGCTCTTGATGGTGCCGTTGTCGTTGTAGGTGTACTTGAACGGGTTGGTCGCGCCCGGCGAGGTGATGGTCAGCGGGCGTCCCTCATCGTCGTAGGTGACGGTGCGGGTGCCGGTGCCGTCCTTGATCGTCTTGGGCCGCCCGGCCGCGTCGTAGGTGTGGGCGACGGTCGGCGTGCCGTCGGAGAAGGTGCTCTGGGTCAGCAAGTTGCGGGCGTCGTAGGTGCTGGTGACCTTCTGGCCGCGGGCGTTGGTGATGCTGGTGCGGTTCCCGTCGGCGTCGTAGTCGAAGGAGGTAACGCGGCCCAGAGGATCCGTGATCTTGAGCGGACGGCTGGCGCCGTCGTAGGTGTAGTTGGTGGTATGGCCGTTGGCGTCCTTACGCGAGGTGAGGTTGCCGACGGCGTCGTAGCCGAGGCTGGTGATCCCGCCGTCCGGCGCGGTGACGTTGGTCAGGCGGCCCAACTCGTCGTACTCGTAGGCGGTCTTCTTGCCCAGCGCGTCGGCCCGTTCGATCAGCTGGCCGGCCCCGTCGTAGGAGCTGGAGACGGTCTTGTTCCCGTAAGGGTCGCTCTGGCTGAGGATGTTGCCCGCCGCATCGTAGGCGGTAGACCAGGTGTACTGGGCGGGATCGGCACCTGAGACGTTGCCACGGGGCTCCACCGTGGTGGTCAGCCGGCCGTTGTCGTCGTAGCCGTAGGTGGTCTTGCTACCCAGCGGCGAAGTCTCCGAAGCAAGGTTGCCGGCGTCGTCATAGGTGTAGCTGACCGTTTTGCCGCCGCGATCGGTTGAGGTCAGCGGCTGATTGTTGGCGTCGTAGGTGTAGGCAGTGGCCTTGCCCAGCGCATCGAACGTCCTGGTGATATTGCCTTCACCGTCGTACTCGGTCTTGCGAACCTTCCCGAGCGGGTCCGTGACGGCGATTGGCCGGTACTCCGCGTCGTAGTCGGTCTTGATGGTGTTGCCCAGCGGGTCTGTGACCGTGGTCCGATTGCCGACCTTGTCGTAGCCGTACTTCCAGGTGTACTTGGTGGCGCCGGAGACGTTGCCCCTGGCAGCGGTCGTGGCGATGAGGCGGCCTGCTTTGTCGTAGGCGTATGCCGTCTTCGCGCCGGACGCGTCGGTGCGGGAGGCCACGTTTCCCATGACGTCGTAGCTCATTCGTGCGATATGACCTGCCGCGTCCTTCACTTCGGTCAGCCGGTTGGCGGCGTCGTACGTGAAGCTCGTGGTCTTGCCTGCCGCGTCGGTCACCGTGGCCAAGTTGCCCGCCACGTCGTAGGTGTTGCGGGTCGTGTTGCCCTTGGCGTCCTTCGTCGAGAGAAGCCGGCCTGCCGCGTCATAGCCATAGGACGTCGTGAATTCCGCAGGGGTGGCACCGCCTGCAGTTCCGCGGGGGTCGGTTGCGCTGGTCAAGTTGCCGGCGGCGTCGTATCCCCAGGCCTGGCGGGAGCCGTCCGGAAATGTTTCCGATACTCGGTTGCCAGCGGTGTCGTATGCGAACGTGGTCAGCTTTCCCCGAGGGTCGGTGACGGTCTCCAGTTGGCCTTGCGCGGTGTAGGTGTAGTTCGTTGCCTTGCCGAGCGGGTCGGTTGATATCGTCAGGCGGTGGGAGGTGTCGTAGCTGTAGGAGCTCCGTTTACTGTTCCCGTTGTACTGATATTGCAGGTCGCTGACATCACGACTCGAATCGTATTTCCACAGTTGCTTCGTCAGCGGTCCTTGTTCCCTGATGAGACGCCCCACCTTGTCAACGGCAGTAACAAATCGGTTGCCTAGCGCATCGGTGACGGCGACAGGGTCAAGCCGGTAGCTGTACTCATACGAGGTCTTGTTCCCAAACGGATCATACTCGGCGAGCAGGACGTTTCGACTGTAGACGTCCGTCCAGATACCACCATCAGGCATGATGGTATCCGTCCCGCCGTTCTTGTAAGTGAGGGAGACGGTTCCAGACAACGGCAGATCCTGCGTCTTGACTCGTCCGGAACTGTCGTATGTGTTCTTGACGGTGGTGTTTCCGCGGGGATCCGTAATGCTCTGCAAGCGGCCGGCGTCGTCGTAAGAATATCTGGTCTGCTGGCCGTCGAGACCAACCACGGAAGTGAGACGCCCGGACGTATAACCGTAGCTGATCTTTCGGCCATCGGAGATGGAAATTTCCGAAATGATGCCACCGGAGTACGTGAAGTCCGCCGTTCGCCCCTCCGGGGTCACTAGCTGCGCCAATTGGCCCGAGTCGCTGTAGCTGTAGGTCGTCTCACCCCCTTGATAGGTTTTCCGCTTGAGGAGGTTTCCGGACGGGTCGAAGGCGAGACGGTCTCCCAGCTGCGACTTCAGCTCGTATCCTGATGCCGTTTTTCGGAGCGTGGAATGCGTATTCAGCGGTGCCCTGAAGGCCCCTGTGTCGTCTTGGGTGAACGGGTAGCGTGAGCCGTCTTCGGCCACCAGGGTTACGTCACCGTCTGTACTGATGTCCAGCTTGGTGTCCCAGTCGACCGACCAGCCGGTTCCCATCGGCCCGGAGGCGGAGTTGTTGGACGCGTAGCTGCGCGAGATGAGCGTGGGGGTGATGCCCGGCAGTGCCGCATCGGTGGCAGAACCCTTGAAGGATCCGGTGGCGGTGTCTATGCCGAGTCCGCGGGTTTTCGTGCAAGGCCTTGCGCCGGCGACATTGGTTGAGCAGCCCGATCCATAAGTTTGAGAATCCGGGAGACCCGACAGGGCAAAGCCGTTGACGTCCGGCCCAGTCCCTACGGTCCACTCACTGTCACTTCCATCGAAATTGGTACCTTGGACGGTGACCCCGAACCACATACTGCCGTCATAGGGATTAGGGGAGGCAGCTTTTTCGTTCCGTTCGATGCTTTCACGACAGACGTTTTCATCGAATGTGAAGTCGAACGTGACCACGGTTCCATGGCTCTCCTGCGCCTGGGTCATGGAGGGCACCGTGACGGTTCGATAGTCGGTATACCTGGCGTAGTATCCGTAGACACTACAGGTCCAAGCGAGGCGTACCTTTACTGGCTTGGGCCCAAGATCCTGACCTACACCCGAGTTGGTAATGTAGAAAACATTCGACACTACCGTGAATTTCTCACCATCAACCGGCGGCATGGCCCCGAACGATTGGATCTTGGGGTCAGCAAGGCCGTCGTTCAATCCTCGGATGTTACCGGCGCTGTCGCGGAGTTCGGTGCGCAACACCCAGGCCTTGATCAGAGGGTCAGCGGCGGCGCCTTTCGCCGACTGAGCCTTCTTCTTCTCATCCCGCGGGACGGATTTCAATTGCCAATCACGGAATCGATCCGATGCCTCGACCGTGTCGAGAGGGCTTCTCAACTGCTGGTCAGATCTGTCTTTCGCAACCTGAGCGCGGCGCTGCTTCAGGCTCATTGCCGTCTGCGCCTTGGCGGGCGTCGGCCCGGGACCGATCCGGACGGTTGCATCCACTGTCTGCTTCACACCTGCGACAGTGGACGCTTGCGCCACTCCGGCCAGCAGCAAGCACCAGGCGATAACCAAGCACAGCAGCGGCCGTCTTTTCTTCGACACTTGTCTCAGCACAGGTATCGTTCCCCCTCCTCGGTGAAGCGGCAGGCGGGGGCATGACATACGGCGTGGCGCGTTAGACGTTCCCCCGCGATGGTCGTGCAGTCCGGCCAGCGAGGTAGGGGCGGTCTAGGTCCCGTACCAGGCCGTAAGGCGATCACTGTAGGCACGACATAAACACGCGCCACAAGAAGCCTCTTCTGGAGCACAGCAGGTCCTGGCTTGAAGGTGCCCGTAACCGGAACGTCGCGGATCCTTGTGCAGGAGTTGCGCGACCTGTGTGGATCCTGTGAAGCGGAGGGTCGTGTAATCGTAAGAGCGCGGGCGAGGTTGGCTGAAGTTCGTCAGGCGATCTCACGATGTTACGGCCGACAGAACTCAGCCGGAGATCAGCTTTCCCCGGGTTGATTCCCATACTGTGTGCACGATTGCCAGCTCAGGCCGAAGATGGATCGGCCTCCCGCCACCCCGCTCCATGCCGGTGACCCAGCTCCGCGTGGGCATCAAAGCGCCACACGGAGTTCGGGCAACCGGTTGGGTGAACGTGGAGCCCGTGGCCCGTCTGGCGGATGCCGCGGACCGGCTGTGGATCGTGGACGGCGGCAACCTCCCTGCTGGCGGTGGGTGCTTGGAACACCGACACCCCGCAGTCCGTCCCGGAGCGCCATGGCATACAGCCCGACCCGCTGCCCCCGAAGCGGTGCGTGCCCGCGGAGGCTGCGCTGAGGACTCCCCCTACGAGTGAATGGCTGGGGAGTTCTCCGTGGTGCGATTGGCACACTGGGGCTCACTGGAGTCATGCCCCGCTCTGACGTGGGTATCTGGCTGAGCTGGAACGGTGCCGAGTACGCGCCGTCTGTTGGCGGCAGCGGGGAGTAGGGCACGAATCTTGCGGGCGAATCCCGTGCCGGGCAGTGGCAGCTCGGCATCGGGCTGACGCAGGTAGCCGGCAGCAACCGCAAGGGGAACGTAGGCCATGAGTTCCGTGACCGCCGCGGGGCGGGGCCGGGCGGTGTACTTGGCAACGTGGAGCAGGAAGCTCAGGATCGAGGTGGCAGAGGTGTCGGCGTCGTGCGCGAACCATGAGCGGACGGGCTGCGAGATGGATGAGTGCGCGCGAGCGGGCACCTCGGGCGGAGGCTGGACGTCGTCTGTCTGGCGGTGCCACCAGGCGGCGGCAGCTCTCTCGCCCAGGGAAAGGTGGTGCAGGTAGAGGCAGTACGCGGCGGCGGGCTGTCCGGCGCCGGCGGCGTACTGCCACCAGTAGCGTGCCCCGTCGTCCGTGTCTGTCAGTTGCAGGACACATGCGAGGACCAGGGCGCTGCGCGGCTCGGGCACCTGGTCGGTGACGAATTCGGCAACGAAGGTTGCGGGCATGTGGGTGACGAGAGTTTCGCACAAGGTGCGCAGGTCCTCGGCGGCCTCGGTGCAGGCGCTTTCCCGGGCCAGTTGGGAGCCGAATAGGGAGGCATCCCGCCGATGTGCCGCTGTGGAGGGCGGGACGATGTCGCGGGGCACCGTGCGGTCGCGTACGAGCAGGGCCCTGGAGATCATCTCGTGGATGTAGGTCATGCAAGGGGCCTTTCGGTCTCGGGGGGCGGGATGACGCTCTCAAGAAAGTGCAGGGCGTGGCGCTCGTCTGACTGCACGGTGGCCAGCGGGACACCCAGGAGGGCGGAGACGCTGTCCGGGGGGAGCCCGCACAGGCTGAGCAGCACCATGACGTCGAGCTGGTGTTCCGGCAGCCTGCTGATGGCCTTGAACAGCTGAAGGCTCTCGGTCATCTGGTTCATGCGCGCGGCGGCGTCGGCCAGTTGCCGCAAGGCGACGGTGTTGAAGGCTGCGGCGCCGAACTCGGGCCGCCCATCGAGGTGCGGTGTCCTGGCCATGACGGTGGCGCGCAGGACTTCCCAGGCGAAGCGCCGCGTGTCGGGACTGGCCAGAGCGTCGTTCCAGCGCAGCCAGAGGATGTCGAAGGTGTCGGAGACCGCGCTGTCGCGCTGTTCGTCGTCGAGGAAGACCTGGGCATACAAGGTGTACTCGCTCTCGACCAACTCGTGGAAGGCGCAGTGGTCCAGGGGCGCGGTCGTGTGCGAGGTAGTGAGAGCTGCCACGCTCCTCTCGCTGCAGCGGTCGATCCAATCCCGGGTCTTCTGGGCTTCGAACGCTGCGTACCGCCACAGCCGGTACAGCGGCCACTGGGGCAACTTCAGCTCGGCGGACAGGCTGAGGACGATCTCCCACCGGGGATACAGGCCGCATCCGCGCAGCAGTTCGGAGAGTTTCGACTTGGACAGCCGTACCCGGCAGCTGAGTTCACTGAGGGTCAGCCCGCTGGTGAGGTAGACGTCGCGCATCGGTGTCAGCCAGGCCCGGTGGGCGCTGCCCACGCACTCGGTGATCGGCCCGAGTTTGCGTCCGGGCCGCGCTGGTGCCGGGCTGGAGTCGCGTGCCGGTTGTTCGGAGGACGTCGTCACGAGGCACGCCCCTCCTGGTCCCCGACCGGCTCCTTGGGGTGTGCCGGGGCCGGCTCGCTGTGCGACCGGGCGGAGTTGACGATCTGCTGGACCGTCAGCCCGAGGGCCGGGGCGAGCGTGGCGACGGCGGCGATGTGTCCCATCAGCGCCATGACCGTGCTCCAGACGAACACGGTCGCCGTCGCCGCGATGATCAGTTTCTGTTTATGCGTCACGCAATAGTCCTTCGGTGTACGACCTCATCCGGGGAGGTCACTGCGGGCTCTCGGGTAGACGGGTGCCGATCCGTCCTCCGGGAGGTCAACCAGCTTGGCGCGCACCACACTTGTCACGCGACGTGATCGCCGAATCACGGAACAATTGGATCTGCGGGATGCCGCTCCGGGGCGCACAAATGCCCACCGTGGCGCGCGTTTGGCCGAGTCGGCACGCGTGCGGTTGGAAGTTCCCGGATTCTCTTGCAATTGCACCGCAGACCCGCGTGAATGGACCCAGGACACCCTTCGGTGTCGGCCTTCTATCCGGAAGGGCTCGCTCCCGTGCCGAGATTTTTGGGAGTGGGCATCATCGCTCTCGCCTGGCCTGTTCCAGGCCAGGCGAGAGCGGACAGTCAGCAGCCGACGGCTGGTGGTCCGTCCTGGGGGTGATCACCCGGACGCCTCCATGCGGTGTGCCCCGTTCCAGATGACCGGTTTGCCCCGAGGCCCGTCTGCTGCGCCAGTCACACGACGGCCAGCGGTGTGTTTCATCGGGTCGGCCATGAGGCGCCGGTGGTGACGTGACTGCTCCTCCGTTGAAGGGATGCGGCATCCTGCCAGGTGATCTCGGGGCGCGAGGCGGCCGACCGCACTGCCGTTGCGCAGGCGAAAGTGAGTGCGAACACGGCGCGAGACGCACCCACGTCGGCACGGACGCAAGGCCACCCTCGACGGATCAGCCCGATTAAGACAAAGTTCCCTCAAGTGCGCATAGGTGCCGCGACGGTGGCGATCCTCCTGGTGACGGGCAGATGCAATTGCATTTGCGGAGCGCAGAGTTCAGGCACCCCGGAGGTTCACCGATGGAGACTCTGGCATATGCGCAGGTCGGGTCCGCTGAAACCAGGCGCGATGCGTTGCTGGGCTGGCAGAAGAGTTCGCACAGCAATCCCGACGGGGCGTGCGTCGAGGTCGCGCACCCGACCCGCGATCGGGTTCTCTTCCGCGACTCCAAGCAGCCGAAGGGCGGTGTTGTGGGCGTCTCGCGTCCTGCGGTCGCAGCATTCACGGCCGCCCTGGCGGGGGGTGACCTCTGAGCGGTGCGAGCCACGCGCCATCGCCAAGTGTGTGCCCTTGCAACGCTCCGGAGCGGGGCCCCTTCGGCGTAACACCCTCCTGGCGAGCAGGTGGTCAGAACTCACTCGGGGTTCCGACCAGGGTAGGCGGGCACGGATGAACGAACGGCCCGCAATTCCGTACTGGACAGGGAGTCGGGACTGCCAGTAGGGATGAGGCCGACGCAACTCGGTCCACCTGCCGGGCAGTTGAGCGTGCACTCGCCCGCTGGGGCGTGCGGACCACGATGAGGGGAAAAGCGTGGGGGAACAGCCGGCGTCCGGGCCGGGAAGCGGCACGGAAGCAGAATTAGGGCAGGACAGGCCGCACAGCGCCCGCATGTACGACTACTACCTCGGCGGGAAGACCAACTACGCCGTGGACCGCGAGGCGGCGCAGGCCGTCAAACGGGTCTTCCCCGCCGTTGAGGTAGGGGCCCGGGCGAACCGCGCCTACATGCATCGGATGGGGCGATACCTGGCCCGCCAAGGGGTGAGCCAGTACATCGACATGGGCACCGGCATCCCCACGGCGCCGAACCTCCACCAGGTCGTCCAGGAGCTGACGCCGCAGGCATCGGTCGTCTACACGGACAACGACCCGATCGTCCTGGTCTACGCCGACGAACTCCTGGACGGCACACCCGAGGGCACGACCTGCTACGTCGACGCCGACGTGACACAGCCCGGCAAGGTACTGGAGGCCATCGAGGCGACCGGCGCGATCGACTTCGGCCGGCCAGTGGCGTTGACCTTGCACGCCCTGCTGCACTTCGTCACCGACGACCAGGATCCCTACACGATCGTCCGCCGACTGATGCATCCGCTGGCGTCAGGCTCCTGCCTGAGCCTGACGCACTGCACGGGTGACTTCGAGCCGGAAGCCTGGGCGGCCATCGCGGCCACCTACCGGCAGCGAGGAACCCCCATCCAGGTCCGGACCCGGACCGAAGTACTGCGCTTCTTCGACGGACTCCAACTCGTCGAGCCCGGACTGGTCGTCGCCCATCGCTGGCAACCCGAACCCGGCAGCGGGCCGTCCCTCGTGACAGACAGCCAGGTGTCGCTGTATGCCGGCGTGGGCCGCAAGCCGTAGACGCCCGCGCCGTCTCACTGGTAGTAGCCCGACTGCCGCAGGTCCTTGAGGCGCTGTATCGAACGCAGGGGAGACAACGACGCTCTCCTCAGGCGGTCAAACGCCTTCGCACGCTTGTCGACCTGCTCCTCGTCCTGGAAGATCAGCCCGCCGTCGTAGACCTCCGCGTACGCGATGTCGGGGAGTATCTGCGCGGCGAAGTCCCAGATCGTAGTGGAACCGATGTGCACCGGAAGGTCGTAACGGTCCTGCTCCGCTATCCGGATCAGGTACCGGGGGCCGTCCGCAAGGTCGATCAGGTGCTCCAACTGCTGCTGCATCACCTGCGGCGTCCCGTACCGGCGCCGGAGCGAGCCTTCGTCGATGACGCAGAGGAGTTTCTTGTCCTCACCGGCCGCCCGGAAACGCTCCTGGCGCTTCATCCGCAGATCAACCAGGGCCTGACGGTGGTGCAGATCCGCGCTGCCGCCCGCGATCACCGCACGCGCATATCCCTCCGTCTGCAGCAGACCGGGCAACTGCAGCGGCTCGTATACCCTGATCCGCTGCGCCATGTCCTCGAAACTCACCACCGCCTGCAGGTGCTTCTGGGCCACCGCCGACCACGGCTGCCACCAGGGCTGCTGGTTGGCCTCCTGCGCCAGCTCCCGCAACTGATGCTGCTCCAGCAGGTCCGTGATCTGGTAGATGACGAAGAACCGGACCAGATCCTGCTCCTTGAACTGGTGCTGCCCGGTCTCGATCCGGCTCACCTTGGATTTCGACGCCCCCAGCAGCCGGGCGACCTCTTCCTGCTTGAGGCCAAGAGCCGTGCGGCGCGTCCACAGCGCGTTTCCCAAAACCATCCGCTGCGCGGAAGGGACGATCTCGTCCCTGATGTACCGCACACGACGCCCCGACTTCAGCGGATCGCCGGAACCCGCCGCGGTTGCCGACCCTCGGCTCACGATCTCTCCTTGCACACAGTGAGCATGATGGCGCTCATCGTGCACGACGGGTGCCG
Source organism: Streptomyces sp. UW30 (assembly GCF_008042075.1). Classification (GTDB taxonomy): domain Bacteria; phylum Actinomycetota; class Actinomycetes; order Streptomycetales; family Streptomycetaceae; genus Streptomyces. Next base: position 84,672 of record NZ_RDBN01000039.1, read on the forward strand.
CAGACGGGACGGAATCGGAAACATCCTCTCCCCTGCATCATGTGATCGGCTGAAAACCGATCGACAAAGAGGGAGAAACGGTCACGAGAACGCGGCAAGACCGCCAGGCACGCCGACGGCTCTGAGTGCGAGACCCCAGCGTGCCGCCCAGTACTGCGATACAGAACCACCGTGGTCTGATCAGTCTTCGCTCATCCGTGATTCGGCCTGATCGCTGCGCGGGTGGCCACGGGCGTCGGCTGACGTGTCCCCGGTTCGGGCCGGTAGACCACGCCGTAGTCGCGGGCAAAGCGGTTGGCCTCGGCCGCGGAGCCTGCCAGCGTGTGCAGGTAGAGCCCGTACGCCACCGACTCGACCTGCTCCCCGGTCAGGTACAGGCACCAGCGGTTGTCCACAGTGCTGAAGACAGCAGTACGAACCCGCTCGGCGAGGCTGTCAGCCGGCGAGGTGACCAGCTCGTTGGTGATGCTGATGAAGACGCGTAGAGCGTTTATCTGAGTGGGGCGCAGCTTCACCAACTGTTCCCCGGACGCTGGCTCTTCTGGGTCTGGTTCGGACACCGGCCGGGCGCGCCCGTACACACGGGCATCGCTACCGAAGGGGGTAAGGCGGGCCGCCCAGCGAATGGGACGCCCTTCGCGGGCGGAGAGTTCGGCTCTGGTCTCCCGGTCCGCCAGTTCGGCCAGCCCTTCGCGGACCACAGATTCCACACTCTGCTGGAAGGATCCAGGAACGTCGCGGTCCAAGACCCAATCGTGCTCGGATGGCTGCTCGCGCTCGTAGAGCGCCTCGAGTACGGCGAGCCGCCTCTCCCGGCCCTTCATCCACCCCTCGTCCGATCGTCAAAGCCACGTCCAGACGGTAGTTCGGGCGGCGCTGGAATGTCGGCAAATCCGGGTAGTTCATTCCACCTAGTGACGGATGCTGCCAACGGATGTGCGCCGTTGTCATTCGGCGAGGTATCGGCAGTGCACGTCGGCGGCGGGGGGAGTCACTCGGCGGGATCCTGGTCAGCCTTGCTGCGGTTGGAGCGTGCAGTCACGGCGACGAGCGAGGGCTCGGCGCCCTGATCGTTCGCGTACGCCTCGCGGCGTCGTGGGGTCCAGGCGGAGGCACCGCTGTCCCATGCTTTCTGCTGGTGGACGGGTCACCTCCGCTCGCACGGAGAGCACAGCGCCCGGCCGCCGTCACGGTGCGGAGGATTCGGATCACCTCCGCTCGTACGGAGAGCACACGGACGACGCCTACCCGGAGGCCACGCAGAACGGGTCACCTCCGCTCGCACGGCGAGCACGACGGACCCCTCGCCGTCGCCATGACGTTCACCGGGTCACCTCCGCTCGCACGGCGAGCACGACGGACCCCTCGCCGTCGCCATGACGTTCACCGGGTCACCTCCGCTCGCACGGAGAGCACTGGAAGAGCCCGGCCATCTGGGCCGTACTCGACGGGTCACCTCCGCTCGCACGGAGAGCACGGCGGCGGGTACCTGTCCACGTCGTCCAACTTCGGGGCACCTCCGCTCGCACGTAGAGCACCCCGACGCCCCCGAGGGCGCCGCCCTCCGCGTCGGGTCGCCTCCGCTCGCACGGAGAGCACGTCAGCAGGATGACGACCGCGGAGTTACGGAGCGGGTCACCTCCGCTCGCACGGAGAGCACACCGCCTGCACGGCGGCAGGTATCTAGGGGGCGAAGGGCTACTGTGCAGTTCAAAAGCATGATCGACGGCGCAGGCAAGTAAGGCACGTAGCCGGAAACGGTTCGGTCGAACCGTTCACAGGGCTCCGCCAGGCCAGGTCAGGGCAGTCAGCGTTTGACGCGGTTGCGGACAGCGAGGACGGCCAGGCCCAACAGGACGGGTTCGGTCAAACGGGAGGTCATCTCAATGTAGGTGCCGGCGGTGGTCAGGTCCTGGCCGGAGGAGCGGAACACCACCGAGTTGAGGGTGACGTTCAGGGCTTTCTCGAAGCGCTCGCCAGTGAACCGGTTGCCGGTGGGGTTCTGGGGATCGTCCTTGTCGATCTCGAAGGTGACCTTGCCCCCGCCGGCCGGGACGGTGCCGGTCGCGGTCTGCTTCGGGGTGTCCTGGGCGAGGCCGGAGGCCATCAGCAGGACGATGGTGAGGAGCATGGCGGCGCCGAGCCAGGCCAGGGCCCGGGAGGCGCGCAGGCCGTAGCCGGACAGCGCCCAGTACGCGGTCAGCAGCCCCCGTTCACTGCGGGGGATGTCCTCGGCGTGGCGGCGCATCTCCATCTCCCCGTAGTAGAAGTCCGCGGCCCCCGGCTCGTGCTTGCCGTCCTCGAAGGCCTTGCGCAGAGCCCGGTACACCGGGGCCAGCTGCATCGGCCCAGCGCGCCCGGCGCCGAGGACTGCCACGTTCCAGCCCCACACTGCTCCCGGCTGGCTGGCACGCCAGTGGTGTTCCTCGGCCAGGACGCGGCGCTCGGTGAACCGCACGGGCGGCCATCGCCGCCACACGGCGGGCGGGGCGGTGTCGAAGGTGCAGGAGCCCTCCAGGCGGAGTTGGTCCAGGTGCACGGTGCCGGCGAACAGACATCCCGACAGATCGAGGTCGGCGAGGACCAGGTGGGCCGCATCCACCCCTCGCAGCGACGCCACCCGCACCCCGGAGTCGGGCGCGCACGAAAAGGGATCGTCCACCAGTTGCCGGCCGTTGGCGCGTACGAACGGATCGGGTTCCGCGGCGATCGTGAGGGGGTACTCGAACACCGCATGAGCGAAGTCCACCGTGGCATAGCGCAGGCGGATCTCCGCTGTCGATGACCATCGAGTGCGACGGCACTCCAAACGGCGCGTAGCGAATGAGAGGGTCACCGGGCCGCCGAACTTCGCGCCGGAAAGCACAACCCGCCCAGCACACACCAAAGGCCCGACCCTGTCAGCCTCCACGAAGGTCGCCGACCCGAACCCGGCGTCACGCTCGAAGGTCGCCGACCCGAACCAGGCGGCGCCCTCGAAGGTCGCCGACCCGAACAAGGCGGTGTCCTCGAAGGTCGCCGACTCGAAGCCGGCGTCGCCCTTGAAGGTCGCTGACTCGAACCAGGCGTAGTGCTCGAAGGTCGCCGACTCGAACCCGGCGGCGCCCTCGAAGGTCGCCGAATCGAACAAGGCGTCGCCAAAGCGAGGGTGACCGGTTGCGGGGTCACGGACGGCGTTGAGTAAGGCGTTGAGGAGGGATTCGGTGAAGGTGGTGCCCCGGTGGTCGATGCTGGCGCCGGGGGTCAGGCCAGCCAGGTAGGCGTCGCGGTCGGCGTCGGTCAGGTGGGCGAGGCACGCGGTGTGGTCAGGGACGTGGATGCCGCGGCAACCAACGGGGTCGGCAGCAGGGTCTGCGCCGTGTGCGCAGTGCAGCCAGGATGGCGATCCAGATGTGCTCATGGTGCGACTGCTCCACGGTGTCAGGTACCCGTATGGACGCCCTGGGCACGGGAACGGTTCAAGCTCGACAGTGACGGGCAGCGTCGGCGATCGGCTCCCACGTTGCGAACATGCCGTACGTGCCCGAACAACCCGTAGATATCTGTCAGGCACGGTGCACTGAGGCGCACATGCCTCACAAGCCTGTCGCCCGCTCGACACCCGAGATAGCGGGCGCCCCGTCGTCGACCGGGTAACCTCCGCTCGCACGGAGAGCACGAGCTGATCTCCCCCGCCCGCACGCCCCGCAGCGGGTCACCTCCGCTCGCACGGAGAGCACGCCCACTCCTTCGAGATGAGCGACACCGCYACCGGGTCACCTCCGCTCGCACGGAGAGCACACGGCGATACCCACGGCGAGCGTGGTGAACGGCGGGTCACCTCCGCTCGCACGGAGAGCACTCCTGCGGCGCTTCCTTGATCGGGCCAGACGGCGGGTCACCTCCGCTCGCACGGAGAGCACCTGATGTCGGCGTACGACCAGCCGTCACGGATCGGGTCACCTCCGCTCGCACGGAGAGCACGCGGTACAGCTGTTCGCGCAGGTCGGCCAGAGCGGGTCACCTCCGCTCGCACGGAGAGCACACACGCTTCGACGCCGCCAGTGACCGGATCAGCGGGTCACCTCCGCTCGCACGGAGAGCACGACGTGGGCGCCGGCGACGCCGACACGGCCGGCGGGTCACCTCCGCTCGCACGGAGAGCACTGGGAGGACAACGGCGTCTGGCGGCGCTCCCGCGGGTCACCTCCGCTCGCACGGAGAGCACGGCGTCCGCACACCTGCGGGCCGCGTCGTATTCGGGTCACCTCCGCTCGCACGGAGAGCACCCATCGACGCATCCCAGGCGGGAGCAGGCGACCGGGTCACCTCCGCTCGCACGGAGAGCACGTTCCAGGCCTCTTCGTCGCCCTGCCGTTCGGCGGGTCACCTCCGCTCGCACGGAGAGCACCCCGCTTCAGTTCGTCCGAGTTCATGCCACTCCGGGTCACCTCCGCTCGCACGGAGAGCACTGGCCACGCCCCGACCCACCGGACTTCGTCACCGGGTCACCTCCGCTCGCACGGAGAGCACATGTGCTCGGGTGCCACCTGCCACGGGTACGGCGGGTCACCTCCGCTCGCACGGAGAGCACGACGGCGGCGACGAGCGCGGCGAGGAAGTGGGCGGGTCACCTCCGCTCGCACGGAGAGCACGACGGCACCGAACTGGGCGGCCTGCTCGACGACGGGTCACCTCCGCTCGCACGGAGAGCACTGCTCATGCGGTCCGGTTCTCCTTCTCCCAGGCGGGTCACCTCCGCTCGCACGGAGAGCACTCTTGCTGACCTGGGCTTCTTCAGTCCCTTTGCAACTTCTTTACGACGCATGGATGGCCGGGGCCCTGAAGCGGCGACCTCACGCGTCAACTGAGTCCCCTCGGCTTGGAGTCTAGGGTCCGGCTTACCGGCTTGTCGTCTTCCTGCAGGTGAGGGCGCGTTGTCAGTGGGGCCTGCTATCCGTTGCCGTCATGATGAAGCGTGAGTCCGTCCCACCCAGTCGCCATCAGGTCGATGCACGGATGTGGGGTAAGGAGCATGGTCTTCCGCGTTCTTACCCGGTGATGTGCCATCTGCTGGATACCGCCGCGGTGTTCGGTGCTCTGTGGGATGTATTGCTGAGCGATCAGTTACGCGAGAAGACGGCTCAGGAGCTGGGGCTGTCGGTGACCGAGGCCCGTAAGGTCTTGGCGTTCTGGGCGGGTCTGCACGACCTGGGGAAAATCACTCCCCCCTTCCAGGCGCAGGTTCCGGAGGCCTTCGCAGCCGTACGCAGCGAGCCTGCATACGCGTTTGCTCCGGGTGCTGAGCAGGCGCGGGCATTTCGTCACGAGATGGCCACTCACTGGGTGTTGGCGCTTCTGTTCGACGAGGCGGGGTATCCGGGCACCAGCCGCTTGATGCGGGCTGCGGTGAGCCATCAGATCGCGCAGCTTCTGGGCGGCCACCACGGGTGCTTTGGTGCTGTGCTGCAGGCGAAGGAAGTCGCCCAGGCAAGTGCCTACCGGCCGGGGCTCGGCGGAGACGGGTGGGCTATCCAACGGGGCGCACACTTTGCGGAGTTGCGACGGGTCACTGGCGGGTGGGCGGTTCCGGAGCGAGGGTTGCCGGCCGAGTTAGCGGTGATCGTGACCGGTCTGGTGGTCGTCGCGGACTGGCTGGCCAGCCAGACGGAGGCGATCGTTGCTCTGCTGCCCCCAGCGGGGTGGCGGGGGACGTCTGAGGAGATCGACGAGCACTGGGAGCGTACGCAAAAGGCAGCCCCGGGTCTGGTAGCAGGCGCTCGCCTGGGGCGGGCCCGGTTCACAGCGGAGCGGTTCGAGGACATGTTCCCGTTCCCGCCGAACACCCTCCAGGGCGATCTTGTCGCACATCTTCCAACGATGGTGAAGAGAAAGGGCGCGGGGCTGCTGCTCGTCACGGCGCCGACGGGAGATGGAAAGACCGAGGCAGCCCTCTTTGCGGCGTCCGTGCTGGGGCACGCGGCGGGGGCTCGAGGGCTGTTCTTCGCACTGCCGACGATGGCCACTGCCGACGCCATGTACCCGCGGGTCAGCGCGTTCGCCGAGCACGCGCTGAGCGGGGAGCGGGCTTTGACTCTGCTGCACTCCATGGCCTGGCTGAGCCCCGCCTACAGCCCGGCCGAGTTCCCGGACGCATTGTCCGAGGGAGCGCCGGCTGAGGGGGTGGTGAGCGCCGACACCTCGACGGCGACCGAGGCCGGGGCATGGCTGCGCGGGCCGAAACGGGGGCTGCTGGCCCCGCTGGGTGCAGGAACCATCGACCAGGCGCTGAGCGCAGTGTTGCCGCTCACCCACAATGCGCTGCGGCTGTTCGGGCTGTCCGACAAGGTGTTCGTGGTGGACGAGGCGCACGCCTACGGGCCGTGGATGCACCAGTTGTTGACCCGTCTGCTGGAGTGGCTCGGCGCGTTCGGCGCCCCGGTGGTGCTGTTGTCCGCGACGCTGTCGGGCTGCACCGCCTCGTCCCTGGTGGACGCCTACCGCCGCGGGGCCGGGTCTCTTCAGCCGTCCGCGCTCCAGCCGTGCTACCCGGGCTGGGTGTTCACCGATGCCGCGACCGGAGAGGTGAGCACGCCGCGCGAGGTCGGCACTGGGCGCGGCCGCACCCTGGACGTGCGACTGCGGCCCGTTGTGTGGGACACGGCTGCCCCCGCCGGCAGCCCCGGACAGGAGGGTGGGCGCCGTCAGGCCCTGCGGGAAGCCCTGGAGCCGGTCGCCGCAGAGGGTGGGACCGCGCTGGTGTGCTGCACCACGGTGGCCGAAGCCCAGCAGACCTTCCGTGACCTGCGCAGGGCCTTCCCTCACCTCGCCGCGCGGGAGGGCGGGCTGCGGCTGCTGCACTCGCGCCACCCCGCGAACGCCCGTCAGCGCATTACTGCCGAGTGCGAGAGGGCCTACGGCAAACCCCGCACACCCGAAGATGTCGCCCGCCCCCGCCCGGCCTCGATCCTGGTCGCCACTCAGGTGGTGGAGCAGTCGCTGGACTTCGACTTCGATCTGATCGTCAGCGACCTCGCCCCGCTCGCCCAGCTGCTGCAGCGTGCCGGTCGCGGACGCCGCCACCTGCGCGGCGCCACCGGACGGCCGGCCTGGGCGCTGCCGGAGGACGCACCGCGCCTGGTCGTGCTGGAACCAGCGGGCGACAGCGGCGCCACCTTGGTGCCCCGGACCTGGGGGTCGGTGTATGACGCCGGGCTGCTCCAGCGCACCGCACACCTGCTGCGCACGCGGGCCAGCACCGGCATCGCGGTGCCGGAGGATGTGCAGGAGCTGGTCGATGCTGTGTACGCGGAGGACTTCGTCGACCACCTGGAAGGGTCCGCGCAGCGGGAGCTGCAGCGGATGGACGCCGAACGCCAGGCCGACGAGGCAGCCCAGACCCACCTGGCGGACATCGTCGCTATCTGTGCGCCCGCCGATGTGGCCGGCGATCTGTCCAAGCTCAGCCGCCGGGAAGCCGGCGTTACCGAGGAACTGCTGACCACCAGGCTGGGCGCCGACAGCGGGCGCGTGCTGTGCCTGTACGAGCAGCCCGACCACACGCTTACTCTCGACCGGTCCGGAATGCTCCCCGTGCCCACCGGCGGCCGGCACGGGCTCTCCCACGCCGCGTTGGCGCAGGTCATGGCGTATGTGGCGCCGGTGCCGGGCCGCTGGCTACGCGGAGCGGAGGGCCACCCGGTACCGAAGGGCTGGGACAAGCACCCGGTGCTGTCCGACTTGGTCCTGCTCCGGATGCAACCCGTCAGCGACGACCGCGAAAGTGGCGTCCCTGCGTGGAGCTGCCGGCACGGCAGCCGGACTATCCGGATCTCAGAGGTGGGACTGGAATCCGACGCTTAACCCATTCGAGTGACCCGCATTGAAGGTTGCCCCAAGGGGCGGCCCACTTATCTAGGTTGGCGTTGTTGGCCAACAGCCGTCCCGGCAGGGGTAGTTCCTCTCTCCTAGCCGCTGCCGGGACGGCGTCCGCCCGCCGACGCGGGCAGGGGTTGAGATCCACATTGCCCCGTGGGCCGCCCATGGTTCACCTCCGCGCGAGCGGAGCCCCGCCCCATTGTGACCGGCACCCCGGCGACAGGAGTCCGATGCCGACCAACGCTTACAACTTGTTCGACGAACCCTGGATCCCCATCCGGTGGGCCCCCGGCGCACCAAGCGACCGTGCCGAGCTGGTCGGGCTGCGCGAGCTTCTGCTCCACAGCCACGACATCGCCACTCTCGCGGTCGCCGATCCCCCCGCGCACTCCGCGTTGCTGCGCATCCTGTACGCCCTGACGGCCCGCGTGACCGCGTTGGACGAGGCCGGACCCGGCGACTGGGGCATGCGACGGGTGAGCATTCTGGACGACGCCGGGCAGTTGCCCCGCGACGGCATCGACGCCTACATCGACGCCTACCGGCACCGGTTCTTCGTGTACGACCCCGAGCAGGGCCGGCCGTGGATGCAGGACGCGCGGCTGGTCGAACAGTGCGACACCGGCAACACCGCCGGGGTGAACAAGCTGATCGTGACCCGCCCTGCGGGCAACACGCACGCCTGGTTCCGCCACGGCAGCGACGCCCGACCCGACCTGCCCACCACGGCTGATGCGGTGCTGAACCTGCTCGTGTGGCACTACTACGGGCCCTCCGGCCGCTGCTCGGCCCGTGAGGTGAACGGGGTCAAGTCCGCTAGCGCCACCGCCGGACCGCTGCGCACCGCCCTGTCCTACCACCCCGAAGGGACCACGCTCTTCGCGACCCTGCTGGCGGGCCTGGTCCGGCCCGAGCAGACCGTACGGCGGGAGGAAGACCGCTGTCCCTGGGAGCAGGAGGAACTGCCCGACCCGGATCAGACACCGCCGGTGCCGGTCGGCCCGTGCGGGCGACTGACCGCGTGTTCCCAGCACGCCCTGCTGCTCGTTCCCGACGACAGCAGCCCGCAACTTGTAAGCGACGCCTACATCACCTGGGCCTACCGCAAGGGCCGCATTCCCCGCGACGACAACTACCTGATCTGGCAGATCAGCCAACAGGGAAACCGCTACCCGCGCCCGGCCGACGCACAGCGTGCGCTGTGGCGCGACCTGGACGCCCTGCTACTCAAAGAGCCTCCCGGTACATCTCAGGCCCGGCGGCCGCAGGTGTTCGAGTACGCCAGCGAGGTCTCGGAGGACCTGCGGGTACGGGCACTGGGCTTCGAACAGGAAGGCCAGGCCAAGGACATCCAGTTCGTCGACGCCGCCACACCCCCCGTCCTCGGCTTTGTCGAGGAGCAAGCGCCAGCGACCGCGCCGGCGGTTGCTCTGATGCGGCAGCTCGGCGAAATGTACGGGCGCCGCCTGGAGCGCGCGGTCAAACGGGCCTGGGCCGAGTACACGGGCGACGCGAAGGCGAACGGCGACACCTGGGCGGCCGAGGCCACGGCCCGCTACTGGCCCGGAGCCGAGGCCGAGTTCTGGAACCGCTTCCGCCTCCTCGACCACACCGGCCGCGTGCCGGACACCGGCTTCGACCAGAGCGAAGCCCGGACCGCGTTCATACGGCTGGCCACCGACGCGTACGAGACCGTCACCGCCTCCATCACCCGTACTCAGCGCGGCGCCAAGGCCGTCTCCAACGCCCGCATCGAACTCTTCGGCGGCACACGCAAAAAGCCCGCGCCCTCCCCCGTCCCCGCAGCACAGGAAGGCACCTGATGACCACCCAGACCGTCACCGACGACCCGACGACAGCCCGGCGACGGCGACTTGTCGCCTACACCGCAGCGATCGAGGAACTGTGCCGGGACGACCCCGGCGCACGGACCGCGCTGCGCAGCGGCCTGCGCTGTGGCCTTGACGACGTACCCCGCATGCACCGCTTCGTCGCACCCCGCCTCCCCCTCAACGGGCACCTGCCCGAGGCCGAGCAGCGGGCGTATTACGC
>NZ_RDBN01000004.1 GCF_008042075.1 Streptomyces sp. UW30
CCTTCAGGGTGCCTCCGGAGGCTGGCTTCGTGGAGAAAGTGCTCGGCGACATCTCCGCGCGGGGGGGCAGGTTCGCGCACCAGGCGGGCGTCCTTCCCCTGCTGTCCCATGCCTTGCAGATGACCTGGCAGCGTGGCAGCGGCAGGGAGATGACGGTAGCGAACTACCAGGCGGTCGGCGGCGTCGAGGAAGTCCAGCCGCACTCCCAGAATCAGGATTCCGGCTGTGGGCGCCGCGGTCATCATGCGCAGCACGGCAAAGAACGCTTCGAGCGTCCGCTCGCTTCCCGGACCGTCCTCGGCGCTGACCAGCGCCCGCTCGAACTGGTCGATGATGACCACGACCCGGCCGTCCGCGTCCGGTGGTGGCTCCTCACCGGGGCCGGCATCAGGCCCTGCCATGACGATCTGCCGCATGAGAACCCCGACGGCCTGCGGCCCGCCGCGAAGCGCTGCGATGGTCTCTTCCACCTCTGCGTTCAGGCGGGCGGCCACGGCCCTGGCCAGACCGACCAAGGGGTCCGGCTCATCGCTCTCGCAGACCACACTCAGCACCGGCCAGCGGGAGCTGCCGCACAGCCGGTTCTCGCCCAGCGCGGGAACAACTCCGGCGTTGAGCAGGGAAGACTTGCCCGCTCCGGAGGCCCCGGTCAGCAGGAGGGCGCCCCCTCCCGCCTCTATCGCGACGAGCTCGTCCAGCACGCGCCCGATGCTCGCATCCCGCCCGTAGAAGACTTGTGCGTACTCGGTGCCGTAGCTCTTCAGGCCACGGTAGGGCTCGGTGATGAGCGGGGACGGACGCGGGCGCGACCGTAACTCGCGAGCGCTCTCCAGCCACCCATCCAGATCGTCCTGGCTGGTCACCCCCAGAGCCTTGAGCACATGCACGAACGCTGGCTCGTTACGCTCCCCTACAATGCCGCCCTTTTCCCAGTGCTCGATCGTTGAATGAGCAATGTGATGGACTTCATCGCATTTTCTCGCCAGTTTGCGCAGGGAGATATTGGCGTGCCTGCGCAGATTCCGCAGGGCCTTGCCGAAAGAGTAATGATCTTGAAGTTCCTCGAGGGAGGGAAACATCGGTATCTGCGGCGGGAGTTCGCTCACGGGTCTCCTCGTTGAGCACCACAAGGTAATCGGCTCGACGATACTGCGTGAGGCGCCCTGCTCGCACCGTGTACGCGTCCGATGTCCGTCCGATCCGGCGTTGTTGCTGGTGAACACCATGTGATGTGTCCCTTCTCGCGGACATCCCGTCTGTGGCGGAAGAGGAGTCAGTAAGTCGGCGCTGGTTGATCCTGCGGCGCGCAAAAGACGATCTTCAAAGCAGTGTCAGATGTAGAACAATGTTCGCCTCTGGCCCGCCGCTTCTACCCGTACGGTCCGCGGGAACGATTCTTCAGCCGTATGGACTGCAGTGCAGCGGCCGTTGACACTGTCCAATCGTTGTCGTGTCAGAGCCGGGCCGAAGAATCAGCTGTCCGATCCCGGCCAGCAGTGCTCTTTGGACAGCATTTTCCTTCCTGGGAGCCTGCCGCCGTGAATACGGTGACCAGGTCCACACATGCACGATGCGTCACCGGAATCAACAGATAATCCGCCGCGGCGCAACGACCGTCGTCCGATCCCTACCAGGAGGATCACGTGCCCACCTTGTCTCCGGCACCGGTCAACTCCGGTGCCGCCCGCCCCACACCGCGCCCTGCTCCCCTCACCTGGCCCCAAGTGGCCAAAACCCTCGGCGTGCTGGTCTTCACCGGCTGGATGCTCACTCACGGGTACAACTGGTACCTGACCCTGGCGATCACCTTTGGCGCCGTCACGATCGCCTCCGGACTGTCCAGCGTCCCGCATGCCATTGCCCGCGTCGCACGCGCACTCCACACGGATCCGCAATGACTGACAGCAAACACCCGTGCTGAGCTGCTCAGTTGAGTACTGCTCAGTACCAGCTCTGAAGCCTCTTGCGAAGGTCCCACAGACCCTTCGCACCGCGGGCGAGTCGCCTCGCGACCCGCTGTGGGGCCGTGAAACGGAACACTCGCGGAGACGGCCGGGCGGGCAGCAGCCAAAACACGTGCGCGCCTTCTCCGGCCGGCCGAAAGCGCCCGGCCCAGAGTCGGGTGCTCCTCGCGTCACGAGCCCCAAGCGCCGTTGTCTCGGCGCACAGGTGACTTCGCCGCAGCCCAGCTAGCTGGTTGGACGGGACTGTCCGTTGTCGCATCGTGGGCGGCTAATTCGTGGCGGACGGCTCGGTACCGTCCTTGCGCTCTTGGGCTGTGGGGGTCTGACGGTTGCTGCTGCCGCGATCGTGGCCAGGCGCGATATGCGCTTCTGGTGGCGGCTCGTTGAGAAGGCTCTGCAGCAGGCGCTCGTGTCGGAAAAGGTACGCGGGCCCTACCTGGAACAGGATTCCGCGGCAGGACGCGTCATCGAGGAAGTCCAGCACCCGCCAGGGCAGTCGACCCGTGAGCGCGAAGTACGGGCGCGTCACGAGGCCGAACCTGCCGTAAGCGGTGGAGACGACCGCGAGCGCCAGGCGCAGGGGTGCTGCGAAAGCGGCAAGCATCAGGCCCACTCGCGCGTAGTCGAGGACCCACGTGAAGATCCCGCCCAGGCTGATCGCGGTCGACAGGAGCACGATGGCCGACGTCAGGAACAGACTGTGCCGGCTTGCTGCGAATGACGCAGGCGTACTCGGTAGCGTGTCGAGCCTTTGCGGAGCCTCCATGAACCAGCGCAGTGCAGCGGCGCTGGCGAAGGCGAACACCACAGCGAACGCCTTCAGCGCCTGTAGCGTTCGGCCGCGGAACCTCAGCCGGATACGCACCGGAACCGGCAGGGCCTTGTCCCGTACGGCCTGGACCACCTGCTGCCCACCTTCGACGTCCGGTAGGTCGATGACCCGAGCAAGCCCGGTCGCGGCCGTTTGATGATCGCCGTCCGTCACGGTCCATCTGTCCGCACGGCGTCCTGGTCAACGAGGGCCTGAGCTCCCCGCGCCGCTGGTGCGGGTTGGTCGGGGGACATCCCCATCACGGATCATCCCGTGGGCTTTCGGCTTGCGTGACTGGTCGTCCCGGAGCGTTGGCTCTCGTGGTTTGGGCGCGGAGTCGGGCGGCGGGCTGTGTCGCTGCGACGCGTTTTCCGGCACACGCGGTGCCTCGGGCCCGGCCGGGTGCGCCGTGGCGGTCCTGCTGCAAGCCCCGGTACTCGTGACGGGGGCGGGGGCGTGCTGCAGATGGCTGGCGGGCGCGACGGTCTCATCGTCGTTGTTCGGCAGCCGGATGTGCCCGGGCTCGTCCTGGAGAAGGTCGACGACGGTGTCGTCGTGCACTACCGGGTGACTGGTGGCCTCGATCTGGGCCAGGGTCTGGTCGAGGGTCGCGGACACGCCGCGAGCCCGCTTCCGGACGCCGGAGTGGTGGGTCTCGTACGACGTCTTGTCGGTCTCGTCGATTGCGACGTTCGGGATCATCACCGGCGTGCCGCGGGGTGAACAGTCGCTGCCACGGAGTTGTGTCGAACCCCATGTGGTGCGCCAGATCATTCGTCTTCAGTGCCACTGTCCGCACGCCGTGGCGGGTTGGGTGAACCGGGCCTGCATCGGACGCAGTTCGTTGGCCGGATTCAGGAAGTGGGTGCGGGCTGTCACATCTGCGTGTGCCGGTCCGTCAGTGCTGTGAAGACGCCAACCAGGCCGAAGTGAAGGAAGCAGCCATGACGAACAGCTCCATCTCCCGGATGCCCAACCCGGCCGAGTTCGTGCCCGAGTTGAACGACATCAGCGCCGCCCTCTTCCGGGCTACGGGCAACCGTTCGGTGCCGCGCGCCACGATGAGTCTCGTCCACTTGCGTGCCGGGCAAATTGTCGGCAACACCTACCTGACGATCCTGAACACCGGCTTCCTGCGTAAGGCCGGGGAGTCCGAGGAGCGCATCACCGCCGTCTCCTCCTGGCAGGYCGCCCCGTACTTCACCGACGCCGAGCGCGCCGCCCTCGCCTTGGTGGAGGCCACACTGCAGCCCGCCCCGCACGGCAGGGAGCGTGTCTCCGACGAGTTGTACGCCGAGGTGGCGAGGCACTACGACGAGAAGGCGCTGGCCACCCTGACGATCGCGATCGGCCAGATCAACTTCTTCATCGCCCTGGCCGTCATCGGCAAGCCGCAGCCGGTCGGCTCCCTCGCGGACGAGCAGTGGGACTGACCTGCCCGTCAGCGGGATCGCCCATTTCGGCGACGTGTGGCCACAGGGTCGTCGATCAACACATACAGTGCCGCCGGAAGGGCGTTCAGGSTGGCAGTCACACACGAGCCAACGGATGCCCTTTATGGCTGCGGCCGGCGCAGACAACGGAGTCAGCTGTCGCTGATGCAGTCAGCCGCATCAGCATGGCCTTCACTTCCGGCCTGCACCATCATCCGCCGAGCTGAACCCGATGCCAGCACAACCCCGCCGCACTGTGCACGCCTGCGGTGGACAGTGCGGCACCCCGCGTTGGGGATCGGGTTTCTCATGCGACCCCAGGCCGTGAGCACACCATCCGCACGTCCCCGCGAGCTTCGCCCGCACCCACTCGTGTGCCCCGCCCAAACCGGCCGAACGAGCCGTTCGTTTGGCTGGGGCCGGCCGACGACGTCCCCGAGGTCACTGCCGCCCAGGTCCGCCGGGTGGTCACCGACCTCGTCGAGATGGGGCGTTGGAAGGTGGGTGACCGCGACATCCTGGTTGTCTTGGATGCCGGACACGACGCTCCGTGCTTGGCCCATCTCCTGGCCGGACTACCGGTGGAGGTCATGGGGCAGATGCGCAAGCCGGTTCCGGTCCGTGGATCTCTCCGCCACAGGGAGGAGACCCGGCCGAAGCATGGCAAGGAGTTCCGCTTCGCCAAGCCTGATTCCTGGGGCGATCCGGATGCGGAGACCGTGCAGGTCACGGACCGCTATGGCACCGCTCGCACGGTGGCCTGGGGCCGCATTCACCCGAGGCTGACTACGCGCTCGGCCTGGATCGACCACCGGCGAACTCCCGGTCATCGAAGGCACGTTGATCCGTCTGGAGGTCGACCGTCTGCCCGGCGGTCAGGATCCACTGCCGGTCTGGCTGTGGTCGTCGGCGACCGGCCTGTCGGGTGAGGACGTCGATCTGCGCCGGCAGGCGTTCTTGCGCAGGTTTGATCTGGAGCACACCTTCCGGATGATCAAGCAGACGCTGGGCTGGACCCGCCCGAACCTCCGCACCCCCGCGGCGGCAGACCGGTGGACCTGGCTGATCATCGCCGCCCACACCCGACTGCGCCTCGCCCGGCCCCTGGTCGCCGACCTTCGCCGTCCGTGGGAGAAGCCGGCGGACCCAGGCCGACTCACCCCGGCCCGGGTCTGCCGGGGGTTGTGGAACCTCCGCCCGAACCTGCCCTCCCGGCCCGTGTGCCAAAACCCAACCGGCCGGGTCCCGGCAGGCCGCTCGGCTCGAAGAACCGGCGCCCCGCCACCCGCTACGACGTCGGCAAGACCATTAGACGCACCGAAACCATCACCGAACGCGACCAGTTCAGACGCTGAACACGGCTTCAGAAGGGAACGACCAGCCCAGCTTCTCGCAACCCGAGCAATGCCCTGCCCATGCACTCGGCAGCCGAGGCCCCATCGGCCCGAATCCCACCACCCAGGGGCCCACCAGAGGCTGCGAATGTCCACGCCGACTGACCGTCACGCATCCGCTCCGCGTCGACCCGGATCATTGCACCTACACCCTGCTCGCCGAGCCATTCCAGGATGAGCATCGTCGCGTCCTCGACGCCGCTGTCCAGATCCACCTTGGGCCGTCGCCCCATTCCCTTGGCCATGGCCTCAACCCTACTCAGGGGCTGCATTGGCCTTGTCGCACGCTTTCGGGCGGCTCAGACCTTAAAAGACAAGCTCAGGGCTGTCGTGGCAGGTGGAGCGGTTCGCCGGTGGGCGCGTGGTTCCAGGGGGGAGAAGGGCCGGGTTCGTGTCGAGATTGTGCCGCGGTCTCCGGGCGGGAGAGTTGGGAGGGCGCTGTGGCTGATGCCTCGATCGAGACGATAGTCTCCGGCCGCTGCCTGGAGGCGAGGGTCAGCGGCGGGGCGATTGTAATGTCTTGGTGGTCTTGTGGGTGTGTGGGTCATGGACGTGCGGCGGTCGGGTCGGCTCAGGTGAGGAGTTTCGCGAGCTGGGCCATCTCGGTGGGTGGGTCGATCACTGGCTGGATGAGGAGTTCGTCGACGCCGGCCTGTTCCAGGGTGGTGATGCGGGTGAGGAGGTCGTCGCGGGTGCCGACCAGGGCCAGGGTGTTCATCAGCGAGGGCAGAACCAGGTCCCGGTCCTGCGGTGCGATGCGTCCGAGGTGGTTGGGGTAGAGCTTGGTGTGCCGGTCCGGCGTCGGTGAAGCGGACGGTGCCGCGGATTTGGTCGGTCCAGTAGTGGGGTGAGGTGAGTTGTTCGGTGGTGGCGGGTTGGCCGGTGAGGGTGGAGATGAGGGGGATGCGGGGCGGGTGGTAGGTGAGGGTGGCGGCGGTGTCGTGGAAGGCGTTGAGGATGCCGTCCATGTGGGGGGAGTGGAAGGCGTGGGAGACGGTGAGGCGGTGGGTGCGGCGGCCTGCCGTCTTCCACTGCTGGGCGATTTCYTCGACGTGGTGGGTGTCGCCGGAGATGACKACTGAGGTGGTGGCGTTGATGGCGGCGATGGACACGGACGTTTCGTGTCCGGTGAGGGAGGCGGTGATYTCGTCTTCGGTGCCTTCGATRGCGATCATGGCGCCGCCGGGGGGTGCGGACTGCATGAGSYGTCCGCGGGCTGCGACGAGTTTGGCTGCGTCTTSGAGGGAGAGGACGCCGGCGATGTGGGCGGCGGTGAGTTCGCCGATGGAGTGACCCGCGAGCAGGTCGGGCCGCGTTCCGTGGTGCGCCAGCAGGTGGGAGAGGGCCACCTCGACGGCGAACAGGGCGGGTTGGGTGTACTGGGTCTGGTCGATCAGTGCGGCGTCGTCTGTTTCCTGGGCGAACAGGACGTTGCGCAGGGGCACGTCGAGCAGTCCGTCAAAAGCCGTGAAGACCTCGTCGAGGGCGGCGGCGAACACGGGGTGAGATGCGTACAGTTCGCGGCCCATGCCGATGCGCTGGGCGCCTTGGCCGGTGAACAGGAAGGCGGTTCGGCGTCCTGTCGTCGCTTCGCCTGTGATCACGTTCGCCGAGTCGGTTCCCTCGGCGAGGGCGGTCAGGCCCTGGATGAGGTCCTCGGTGCCGGACGCGAGAACGACGGCGCGGTGCTCCAAGGCGGCGCGGGTCGTCGCCAGCGAGAAACCCAGGTCCGCGGGTGCGGCCTCGGTGTTCGTCGCGTACCCGGCAAGCCGCGCGGCCTGCGCGCGGAGCGCGCCCCGGTCGCGGGCCGAGAGCACGAACGGCGCGGGGCCGGCCGGAATGACTCCGTCCGGAGCGGATGAGGCGTCGGTGGGCGCGGCCGCGGCCTGCGGGGGCTCCTCGACTATGACGTGGGCGTTGGTGCCGCTGATGCCGAAGGAGGAGACGCCCGCACGGCGCGGCCGTCCCTCGGTCTCGGGCCAGTCGCGGGCCTCGGTCAGCAGCGCGACGGTGCCCTCGGACCAGTCGACATGGCTGCTCGGCCGGTCCGCGTGCAGCGTCCTGGGCAGCACACCGTGCCGCATCGCCTGGACCATCTTGATGATGCCGCCGACACCGGCCGCCGCCTGCGCGTGACCGATGTTGGACTTCAGCGAGCCGAGGTGCAGGGGACGGTCGGAGTCGCGTCCCGAGCCGTAGGCGGCCTGGAGGGCCTCCGCCTCGATGGGGTCACCGAGGCGGGTGCCGGTGCCGTGTGCCTCGACGGCGTCCACGTCCGCCGCGCTCAGTCCGGAGTCGGCCAGCGCCTGCCGGATGACGCGCTGCTGGGACGGGCCGTTGGGCGCCGTCAGTCCGTTGCTGGCGCCGTCCTGGTTGACGGCGGAGCCGCGGATCACACCGAGGACCTGATGCCCGTTGCGCCGTGCGTCGGACAGACGCTCCACCAGGAGCAGGCCGACGCCCTCGGACCAGCCGGTGCCGTCCGCGGCGTCGGAGAACGGCTTGCAGCGGCCGTCGGGTGCCAGACCGCGCTGGCGGGAGAACTCGACGAACATGCCCGGCGAGGACATGACGGTCACGCCGCCCGCGAGCGCGAGGTCGGTCTCGCCCGCACGCAGGGAGCGGACGGCCTGGTGGAGGGCGACCAGCGACGAGGAGCAGGCCGTGTCGACCGTGACGGCCGGGCCCACCAGGCCGAGCTGGTAGGCGATCCGGCCGGACATCACGCTCGCGGTGGTGCCGGTCAGCACGCTGCCCTGGACCGCTTCGGGGGCGTCGTCCATGCGCGGCCCGTACTCCAGGCCGGTCGCGCCGACGAAGACACCGGTGCGGGTGCCGCGCAGCCGGGTGGGGTCGATGCCCGCGCGCTCGACGCTCTCCCACGCGGTCTCCAGGAGCAGGCGCTGCTGCGGGTCCATCGCCAGGGCCTCGCGGGGCGAGATCCCGAAGAACGCGGCGTCGAACCCGCCCGCGTCGTACAGGAATCCGCCGTGGCGCACCGCGCTGTGGCCGGGCCGGTCGGGATCGGGGTCGTACAGGTCCTGCGGCCAGCCGCGGTCCGACGGGAACTCGCCGATGGCGTCCTCGCCCGCGGCGACCAGGCGCCACAGGTCCTCCGGCGAGCTCACGCCGCCCGGGAACCGGCAGGCCATGCCGACGATGGCGATGGCCTCGCCCTCGGCGGACGGGGCGGCCGTCCCCTCGATCCGGGCGGTCGCGCCCAGCAGTTCGGACTTGAGGAACCCGGCGAGTTCGCGCGGGCTCGGGTGGTCGAAGAGCAGGCCCGCGGGGAGCTTCAGGCCGGTGGCCCGGGCGAGCGCGCCGCGCAGTTCGGTGGCCATCAGGGAGCTGAAGCCCAGCTCCCGGAACGGGGTGTGCTCAGGCACCCGCTGTCCCGGCTCGTACTCCAGGACCGTCGCGACATGGGCGTGGAGCAGGTCGTCGACGGCGCTCTCGCGTTCCGCCTCGCCGAGCGCGGCCAGGCGGCGGCCCAGCTCACCGCGCGGAGTCGCCGTGGCGTCGGGCGCGGCCTCGGCGGCGGGCCCCGGCAGCGGCACGGCCGCCCTGCGCGCGCCGTCCAGCCAGAAGCGGGTGCGCTGGAAGGCGTACGTGGGCAACTCGACATGGCGCGCGGGCCGGTCGCCGTACAGCGCCGTCCAGTCGATCTCGGCGCCGCGGGCGAACGCGGTGGCCAACGCGGTCAGCGCGGTCTGCGCCTCGGACCGGCCGGCGCGCAGCAGCGGAACGGCGGCGACCGCCTCGGCGTCCAGGACGCATTCCTCGGTCAGCGCGGACAGCACACCCTCGGGGCCCAGCTCCAGGAAGGTGCTCACGCCGGCGCTTTCCAGGGCGCGGACGGCGTCCAGGAAACGCACCGGGCGGCGGACCTGCTCCACCCAGTAGTCGGGCGAGGAGAACTGACCGGCGGTGACCGGCTCGCCGGTCACGGTGGACACCACCGTGAGCACCGGCTCGGCGTAGTCGAGGGAGGCCGCGACCGCGCGGAACTCCTCCAGCATCGCGTCCATGTGCGGGGAGTGGAAGGCGTGCGAGACGGTCAGGCGCTTGGTCCGGTGCCCGGCGGCCCGCAGCGCGTCCGCGACCTCGGTGGCCGCGTCCACGTCACCCGACAGCACCAGGGCGTTGGGCCCGTTGACCGCGGCGACGGCGAGCACGTCCTCGCGCCCCACGAGCAGCGGCAGCACCTCGGCCTCGGTGGCCTGTACGGCGATCATCGCGCCGCCGGTGGGCAGCGCCTGCATCAGCCGGGCGCGGGCGGCGACCAGCTTCGCGGCGTCGGCGAGGGAGAGCACACCCGCGACGTGGGCGGCGGCCAGCTCGCCGACGGAGTGGCCGGCGAGCCGGTCGGGACGCAGCCCCCAGCTCTCCAGGAGACGGAACAGGGCGACCTCGACCGCGAACAGCGCCGGCTGGGTGGCGCCCGTCTGGTTCAGCGCCTCGTCGTCCGCGACGATCTCGGCGAGCGGGCGCCCGAGCAGCGGGTCGAGATGGTCGGCGACCTCGTCGAAGGCGGCGGCGTAGGCGGGGAAGGTGTCGTACAGCTCCTGGCCCATGCCGGTGCGCTGGGCGCCCTGACCGGTGAAGAGGAACGCCGGACCGCCCGGCCGTACCGTGCCGGAGACGACGGAGGCGGCGGGGACCCCGCCGGCGACCGCGTCCAGACCGGCGAGCAGCGTCTCGCGGTCGTCCGCGACGACGACCGCCCGGTGGCCCAGTAGGGACCGCGTGGTGGCGAGCGCCCGCCCGACGTCCTGAGCCGGCCGCCCGGGGTGGTCCGCGAGGAAGGCGCGCAGCGTGGCGGCCTGGGCGCGCAGGGCGTCCTCGTCGTGGCCGGTGACGACCCACGGCGTCAGGGCGGGAGCCTGCGCGGGCTTCCCGTCGGTGGGTGCGGCGGGCGCGGTGGGTGCGGTGGGTGCCTCGCCGAGCACGACGTGGGCGTTGGTGCCGCCCATGCCGAAGGAGCTGACGCCCGCGACCAGCCGGCGGTCCTCGTCGGGCCACCCCGTCAGCTCACGCTGTACGGCCAGGCCCAGCGCGTCCAGGTCGATCCGCGGGTTCGGCGTCTCGAAGTTCAGGCTGGCCGGGAGCTGCCGGTGGTGCAGGCTCAGCAGCGTCTTGATGAGCCCGGCGATGCCCGCGGCGCCTTCGAGGTGGCCGATGTTGGTCTTCACCGAGCCGACGTTCAGCGGGCCCCGGTCCGCGCGTCCGGTGCCGAGCGCGGCGCCGAGCGCGGCGGCCTCCAGCGGGTCGCCGACCGGCGTGCCGGTGCCGTGCAGTTCGACGTACTGCACCTCGTCCGGGGTGACCGCGGCGCGCTCGTACGCCTCGCGCAGCACGGCCTCCTGCGCCTGCGCGCTCGGCACGGTGAGCCCGTCGGTTGCGCCGTCGTTGTTCACGGCGCTGGAGAGGATGACGCCGTAGACGCGGTCCCCGTCGGCCTGCGCCCGGCTCAGGGGCTTCAGGAAGACAGCGCCGCCGCCCTCGCCGGGCACGAAACCGTTGGCGCGGGCGTCGAAGGTGTAGGTGGTCCCGTCGGGCGACAGCGCTCCGAAGCGGGACTCGGTGACGACGTTCTCGGCGAGCAGGTTCAGATTGACGCCGGCGACGAGGGCGCCGTCCGACTCACCGGCGCGCATGCTCTCGCACGCCAGGTGGACGGCGACCAGGGAGGAGGACTGGGCGGAGTCCACGATCATGCTCGGGCCGTGCAGACCCAGGTGGTACGAGACGCGGCCCGCGATCACACCCCGGTTGACGCCCGTCATGGTGTGCTGCGTGACGGCCTCGGCACCGTGCTGGTACAGCAGGCTGGTGTAGTCGTCGCGCAGGGTGCCGACGATGACGGCGGTCCTGCTGCCGCGCAGGGTGGCCGGGACGACGCCGGCGTCCTCCAGCGCCTCCCAGGTCAGCTCCAGCACCAACCGCTGCTGCGGGTCCATCGCCACCGCCTCGCGCGGGGAGATGCCGAAGAACGGGGCGTCGAAGTCGGCGACGGCCTCCAGGAACCCGCCCCGGCCGGCGCCGAGTGAGCCGCCGTCCGGACCCCAACGTCCCTCCGGCACAGCGGTGATCGCGTTCTCGCCGCGCGTGAGCATGTCCCAGAACGCGGCCGGACCGCCGGCCCCAGGGAGTCGGCACGACATGCCCACAACGGCGATCGGCTCGGCCCGGCTGCCGCTCGCACCGCGCTGCCCGGCGGTTTCTCCATGGATGTCGTGCTCGCTCGTCGTCACTTTCAGCTGCCCTTTCCCTGCTGCGTGGCGCATTGGTCAAAGACTTCGGTCCACGTATTCGGAGCCCGGACGGCTCTGCTGGACCCCTGTTCGACTCTAAGGAGGGCGGGTTTGCGAACACCCAACGCGTGATCACGGCACGGTAATCAGAGCGCTCTCATCGCAATGCCGGACGGGGTGTTACTCCGCGATGAGTCGCCGGTTCCGGCGTACGGATAGCTTTTCCGCTGTAGCTCAACCCTCGCCGTGCATTTCATCCACACGCACACGCACCTTTATCACACGTACCGGAGGAGAGAAGAATGCCGAACGCTGCGGCCGTCGCACTTCCCAAGGAGCTCGAGGAGCACCTTGAAAGCTATGTTGCGGCCTTCAACTCGGGTGACGCGGAGAGCGTCGACTCCCACTACACGGACGCGGGCATCATCGTGTGGGAGAAGGGGAACCCGGTGAGCGGCAAGGAACGCGGGGCCGCCATCAAGGAGTTCCTCGACCTCACGCAGCCGCGCATCGAGACCGACGTCCGCGAGGCCTACGTCACCGGGGACACGGCCCTGCTGGTCGTGGACTGGACGATGGAGGTCAACGCGGAAGACGGCGCGGGCCGCGAGAGCCTCCGCGGCGTCGGCCTGGACGTGCTGCGCAAGCAGGCGAACGGCACGTGGCTGTACGCCGTCGACGACCCCTTCGGCGAGGAGCCCCGCGACTGACCCGAGGGACGACCCCACGAGCCGGCCCACACCGGCCCGGATGACGCAGAGAGCCGCATGACCCGGAGTGCCCCGGGTCATGCGGCTCTCTGCGTCACGGACACCCCGCGAACGAGATGCCGCGAAGGGCTCAGCGAGACTTGGGCATCACGGACTCACGGGCAGACGCCCTTGCGGCCCCGCAGACCGCTCACCTGAACCCCCACGCCCACCCACCACCCGCGTCACCCCACCGACAAGGCCGGGCCGCGCCCCGTCGTCGGGGGCGGCCCGGCCTCTTGGCGGCTTTGGTTCGCCGCCGGTTACCGCGTGAGGAGTCAGGCGGTGAGGTCGGCGACCGGGCGGTCGACCGCCATCATCCACTTGCCGTCCTCGAGACGCCGGATGACGTCCGTGCAGGTGCCCTTTATCTGGACCAGTTCGCCGTCCTCGCCGGGCAGACCCAGCTCGAAGTCCACGACGATCAGCGTGACGTCGTCGGCGGTGTAGGAGTGCTTGACGACGGACTTCAGGGTCGGGCCCTGCGCCAGCAGGTCGATGATGCCCTTGGTGCGGGCCTCACCGGTCAGCGGGCCGCCCGTCAGGTTGGAGATGGCGTCGGGGCGGTACAGGTTGTCGAAGGCGGCACCGTTGCCCGAGTTGAAGATCTTCAGGAAGACCTCGTTCTGGATCTCCGGGTCGTCGGTGAGTTCGAGGCTGAACAGGTCGACGTCGGTCGTCGAGGTGGTCATGGACTGCTCCTTCATTCTGGGTCGTCATGGACGACTGGTCTGGTGCGTCCGCGCGCCGACCGGGCGCGCGGAGTCTTCATGCGGCGCGTGGCACGCTGCCGAACTTCCCGTCGAAGAACGTCAGAGCCTGTTCGCCGTCGCCTCGCCGGCAGTCCAGCACCCTCCCGACGAAGATCGTGTGGTCGCCGGAGACGTGCGCGTCGATCACATCGCATTCCAGCCAGGCGAGCGCGTCGGCCAGAAGCGGGGCACCCGTGTGCGCGCCCGGCGTCCACTTGACGTCCTCGAACTGCGCGAGGCCGAGAGTGCGCTTCTTGTCCGCGAAATGACGGGCGAGCGGTTCTTGTCCGGCGCCCAGGATGTTCACGCCGAAATGCCCGCCCCCCGTCAATTCCTCGAACATGACCGCACTGTGAGCAATGCACACAAGGACGGTCGGCGGGGTGAGCGACACGGAACTGAAGGCGTTGGCGGTCATGGCGTGAATGTGCTCGCCACCCACCGTGAGCACGGTGACGCCGGTGGCGAACTGCGACATCACATCCCGCAGCGAAGCGGCTTCGACAGACGTGCGCAGCCCCGTCCGCGAGACTGTGGGATCAAGCTCTGCGGATGCAGGAGTCATTTCCCCCTCTTTGGATTCGGGTTCGCTGGCCCCTACGCAACGAAGGGCTGGACAGAGAAGCTATCCGTTCAGCGCATTCCCGCGTTCAATCGCCAAGTAATCGAGGGTTCGTACGGTGCGAAATGCCCCGATGACCACGCCGTGACCACGCACTGGTGCGGGTTCGGCATGTTGGCTCCATGACCGATGTATCGCATCCCCACGCTGAAGAAACGCAGTTGGCCGAGCCGCACCTGGGTGCCGTACTGGCCTCCGCCGGCCTCGACGCGGAATATGTGCGGGCCGAGGGAAACTTGCTCTATCAGCGAGCCGAGGACGGGGGTGAGATCCCCGTCCTGGACTACGCGGGCGGATACGGCTCACTCCTTCTGGGCCACCACCACCCGACGCTCGTCGCGCACGCGAAGGAACTGCTCGACGCCGGTGTTCCGGTCCACTCGCAGTTCTCGCTGCACCCGGAAGCGGCCCGCCTGGCGCTCGCCCTGAGCGGGATCGTACGGCGGGAGAGCGGCTACGACGAGCCGTACTTCGCCATCTTCGCCAACACCGGCGCCGAGGCCAACGAGGCCGCGCTCAAGCACGCCGAGATGGACCGGGTCATCCGGCTCGGCGCGCTGCTGGCCACCATCGACGACGGCATCACCGCGGCGCGCGAGGCCGTGCGGGACGGCTCGGCGACGATACCCGCCGAGGTCTTCGAGCGTGCCGGTCTGGAGGCCCGCGACTCCGGCGTGGCCGCGCTGAACGAGCTCACCCATCACCTGGTCACCCGCAACGCGACCCAGGCCGGGCGCCCGCCGGTGCTCCTGACCCCCGAGGGCTCCTTCCACGGCAAGCTGGTCGGCACGGTCCAGCTCACGCACAACGAGGGCTACCGCAACCCGTTCAAGGCGCTGGCCGCGCAGGCCCGGTTCGTGCCGCTCGGCCAGCCCGGCATGCTGCGGAAGATCGCCGACGAGGAGCGCGCCACGCTGTTCGGTCTTGAGGTGGCCGACGGCCTGGTCCGGCTGACCGAGCACGAGGCGCCCCTCATCTGCGCGTTCATCCTGGAGCCGATTCAGGGCGAGGGCGGTATCCGTGAGGTGCCGCGGGAGTTCGTCCAGGAGGTCCACGAGGTCTGCGCGGAGGTCGGCGCGCCGGTCATCGTGGACGAGATCCAGAGCGGAATGGGTCGTACCGGTGACTTCCTGGCCGGTACCCGCCTCGGCCTGCGCGGTGACTACTACACCCTCGCCAAGAGCCTGGGCGGCGGCCTCGCCAAGATCTCGGTGCTGCTGGTCCGTGCCTCGCGCTACCAGGGCCAGTTCGAGCTGATCCACAGCTCGACCTTCGCCAAGGACGGCTTCTCCAACCGCATTGCCCTGAAGGTCCTGGAGCTTTTGGAGGCGGACGGCGGCGCCGCGTACCGCAAGGCCGCCGAGCTGGGCGACCGGCTGCTGGCGATGCTGGGCTCGGTGCGCGACGACTACCCCGACGTCGTCAAGGACGTCCGCGGCCGGGGCCTGTTCCTCGGGCTGGAGTTCCACGACCAGTCCGCCGCGCCGGCCGCCCCGGTCGCCGAGGCCGCCCGGTCCGGCCTGTTCGGCTACCTGGTCGCGGGACACCTGCTGCGGGGCCACCGGCTCCGCACCTTCCCCACCGCGAGCGCGCCCAACACGCTGCGCTTCGAGCCGTCCATCCTGCTGACGGACGACGAGATCACCTGGCTGGAGACGGCCCTGCGGGACACCTGCGACATCATCCAGGGCGGCTACCGGCGCCCGCTGGAGCTGCCCGGCGCTTAGCACGAGAGCGCGCGCAGGCCGGTGCCCGGGACGGGGAAGCCCGTCCCGGGCACCGGCCTGCGCGCACGTTCGGCGGATCTGGGCGGACCTTTCGCCCGCCGTGACCGTCGTTCGCTCGGAGATTCGTCCGCCGTGACGGACAGCATGGTGCACGGGCGGGCACCCCTCAGTCCCCACCCGTGCACCCTGCCGCCGGACCGGCCCAGTACGGGGGGACGGGCCCGCCCGGCGGAACAGCCGCCCGGGTGGGTGTGCGGTCGCACCCGGGCGGCCCGGTGGTGAAGCCGGCGGTCAGCCCTGCTTGAAGGCCTCGACCAGGCTGGCCAGGCTGTGGGTGCCGTGGCCCTGCGCGACGCGACGCTCGATCAGCGCCTGGATCGACGCGGAGAAGTCGCTGTTGATACCCAGCTGCTTGCTCGTGGCGACCAGGTGCTCGATGGCGGCCTTGTTGACGGCGAGGCTGGACACCTCGGTCTCGAAGCTGCTGGAGTCGATCTCCTGGGCGCTCGGCGGGATCGCCGGGGTGATGACGTGCTCGATCCAGGTCAGCGCGAACGGGGTGAACGCCTCCGCCGAGACACCGGCCGAGTTGACGAGCGCCACGGCGTGGAAGTACCCCGCGAGGCTCGACCACAGCAGCGACAGCAGACCGAGGTCGTAGACCAGCGGAACGCCGGCGTCCGTACCCAGGTACACATTGGTCCCGGCGAGCAGCTTCAGCAGCTCCTCGTGCTCGCCGAACAGCTCCTGCGAACCGGCGTAGAAGATCAGGGCCTGGGGCAGGCCGATCATCTGCGGGACGGCCATGATGGCGCCGTCCAGGTAGCGCACGCCGTTCTGCTCCGCCCAGGCCGCGAAGGCGCGGGCGTCGTCGGGGGTGCCCGAGGTGAGGTTGACGACGACCTTGCCCTTGAGCTCGGTGGCCGCGCCCTCCACGAGCTCGTTCAGTACCTCGTAGGTGGAGACGCACGCCACGACGACCGGGCTGGCCGCGATGGCCTCCTTGATGTCGGGCGCGAAGACGGCCCCCTGCTCGACCAGCGCGTCCGCCTTGCCGGCGGAACGGTTCCACACCGTGGTGGGGTTGCCGTTCTTCACGAAGGCGGCGGCCAGGGCGGCGCCCATCATGCCCAGACCGAGGACGGTCACCGGACCCTGGTTCGTGTTCGACATGTGACTTGCTCCTTAGGGTTGTTCGTTGAATCAGCGCCCCCGCGGGGACGGCGTCTTTAAAGGAAGAGGCTGTCGGGGTCGAGGCCGAGCAGCGTGCGGCCGTGCACCTCGAGACCCATGTTCGGGGCCATCAGACCGTGCCGGGCCAGGCCCTGCAGGTCCCGGTAGAAGCGCTGGAAGTGCGCCTTGCGGGACAGGGCGCCGGCGCCGCTGATGGAGTGGAGCGCCTGGAGGGCCTCCTGGGTGAGCAGGATCGCGACGCCGGCCTTGCCGCGAACCTCCGCCTTTTCGTCCCAGGTCGGCTGCTCGCCGGCGTCCGCGCGCTCCTGAAGGAGCGTCAGGTAGGTGTCGGCGAGCGCCTCCGCGGCCTCGATCTTGCCGTAGGCCAGCGCTATCTGAATCTGGGTCAGCGGGTGCTGCGCCTGGTCGGTCACGTTGCTGTACGCGAGCGGCTTGCCCTTGACCGTGGCGACGATCTCCTCGTACGCGGCGCGGGCCATGCCGATGTAGGCGGCGACCGACTCCGCGACGACGTAGCTGATCAGGCTGTAGTCACGGCCCTTGGAGCCGGTGACCGCGCCGCCGCCGGACGTGCCGAGCACGGCCTGCTCAAGGGTGACCACCCGGTGGGCGGGCACGAAGAGGTCCGTGGCACTGGAGGTCGAGCTGCCGGTGGCGATGGCTGCCGACACGTGCCAGTCGTCGGCGATCGTCAGGTCGTCCACCGGCACCATGGCGTAGACCTCTTCGACGGTGCCGTCGGCGTGCTCCAGCTCCGCGGCGAGCAGGTCCCAGTGGGCCCCGCGGACACCGGAGTTGAAGCGCCAGGCACCGTTGAGGACGTAGCCGCCCTCGGTGGGGACCATCTTCGCGGTCGGCGTGAACCCGCCGGAGATCCGGACCGAGCCGTCCTTGAAGATCTCCTCCTGGGCCTGGAGCGGGTAGAGGGTGGCCATCCAGGCGCTGGAGATCCAGGCCACGGCGACCCAGCCGGTGGACCCGCAGCCCCGGGAGATCTCGGTGAGGATCTCCACCTGCTCCTTCAGCGAGAGGTCCAGGCCCCCGAAGCGCTTCGGCACGGCGACCCGGAATACACCCGCCTTCTCCAGGAGTTCGATGTTCTCCTCGACGATCCAGCGTTGGTCCTCGGACGCCGGACCGTTCGCACGCAGGGTCGGAACGATTTCCCGTACGGCTTTAAGAATGTTCTCGGCTTCGGTCGACCTGACGGCCATTCCAGCTCCTCGGTCAGTTCGGCATGAGTGAAAGGCATGGGGCGCAGGCCGACGATGTGTCATGTGGAAACGCATAGAACCATGGACACGGAACCCGGTTCAATTTCGCCACCCATTGCCATTTCGGGACTCGGAAAAGCTAGCCGACCACCGGCCACCTGCCAGCCACCATCGAGTAATCGCTTCCGGCCATCCACAGCCATGTACGGCAGGTTACCGAATACGCGGCACAGGCTACCGAGAGGTGGTCTTCGGACGCCCACTGCCGGTCCACCGGAAGGTAACCGAGCTGTCTCGGCACGATTTTGCGAGCTCAAACGGACGATTATCGGCCAGTGGGAGAAACCGCATCGTTTTCGGCCATGCCGCCATTAGGGTCGACCCGCATTCAGTTGTCCACGGCAGCACCTCATTCCTGGACGACCGTCAACTTCATGCACAAGGGGAGTGGAATGAAAGAGACATCCGTCGGAAGGGCGCATGCCTCGCGCCGCGCGATACTCAAGGCCGGGGCCGCCGCGGGCCTGGTGGGGGCCGCCGGAGTCGCCTCGGCCGGAACCGCGTTCGCGGAGGCGGGCTCACGGAGCTACGACGTGATCGTCATCGGCGGTGGCTTCGCCGGTGTGACGGCCGCACGTGAGCTGAAGAAGAAGGGCAAGCGCGCCCTGATCCTGGAGGCCCGCAACCGCGTCGGTGGCCGGGCCTGGTCCAGCACCTTCTCGGGGGTGCCGGTCGAGTTCGGCGCCACCTGGATCCACCCCAGCCAGACCCTGATCTGGGGCGAGGTCCAGCGGCTGGGCATCGCCCGGGTCGACGACCCGAACCCCGACTACACGGTCTTCGCCACCGAGTCCGGCGGCTACGCCCGGCAGGACCTGGCCTTCCTGGAGCACCAGGACGCCCTGCTGCGCAGGTTCGTCGAGGGCGCGGAGCAGTACATGCCGCGCGCCTACGACCCGTTCAACCGCGCGGACCTGCTGGCCGACGTCGACAAGCTGACCCTCGGCGACAAGGCGCGCCAGCTGCGCCTGACGACGCTGGAGCAGAACTGGGTGAGCGCCACCACCGGCGCCTACGGCGGCGGGTTCGAGCGCGGCTCGCTCACCCAGCTCGCCCGCTGGTGGGCGCTGTGCGGCTACAACACCGAGACCTTCCACGGCATCAACGTCACCCGCCCCGTCGGCGGCTTGAGCGGCGTCATCACCAAGCTGCTCGCCGAGTCCGGTGTCCCGATCGTGTACAACGCGCCCGTCACGAAGGTCGCCGACAACGGCTCCCGCGTGCAGGTGACTGCCGGCGGCCAGGTGTACGACGCCGGGTCCGTGGTCGTGGCCGTGCCGGTCAACGTCTGGAACTCCATCAACTTCACCGCGGGCCTGCCGGCCGAGTTCGGGCGGCTGAGCACCGAGACCGTCGGGGTGCCGACGGCCAAGAAGATCCTCATCCAGGTCCAGGGTGACATCGGGCGTCCGCTGGTGAACGGCAAGAGCGGCGCGCCGCTCGACCTGGTCCTGGCGAACACCGACAAGTCGAGCCAGGGCACGGTGCTGGTCGCCTTCAGCGTCAACCCGAACCTGGACGCCAACAGCCTGTCCCAGGTCCAGAGCGCCATCAGCGAGGTGCTCCCGGGCACCAAGGTGCTCTCCGTCAAGGGTCACGACTGGGGCAAGGACCCCTACGCCAAGGGCGCCTGGACCTTCATGCGGCCGGGGCAGCTCCTGCGGTCCCTGCGCGCGGTTCGCCAGCCGCACGGGCGCCTCGTCTTCGCGGGCAGCGACATCGCCACGGGATGGGCCGGTTACGTGGACGGCGCCATCGAGTCGGGCACCCAGGCCGCCGCTGTCGCCGTGAACCTGAGCGGAGCCGCGGCCGTCGCGTAACTTCGTTCCCGGCAGGCCCTTCCACCGCCCGCCGTCGGCAAGGCTCAGCCTCTGCCCGACGGCGGGCGCGGTCGTTTCCGCCCCGGTTGCGTTTCCTGCAATTCCGGCACCGTCGCCAGCGTCGTTCTCTGGAATTTCCGCGCCGGTTCATTCTGGTTTCTCTTATTCCAGGAACCGGTACGGCTCAAGGAACAGAATGTCCGCGCTCTGTAATGATTTCGCCCTAGCCGTCGGGAGCCCGGGTCGCCCATCCTGGGACGGCCGACGATTTCCCTCGCGGCGTGATCAAATATCGACACCCGTGCTCGGATGTTGCGGTTTTGGTCCGATATCATCCCGTTTCACCTGATGTGGGTGCGGTGACACGCGGCCTCGCGGAGCGCGGCTTGGTCGGCGGTCCGGGCTGGTAGAACTGTCTCCGCCCCCTCGGGCGTGCCTTGGGTCGTCCGGTGCCCGATTGAACGATGTGTTAATTCGGCATAGAAAACGTTGCGGTATCGACGCAAACCGTTAGTAGCATTGGTTACGCTAATGACGTAGGGGGGGAACGTGCTCTGCGTCACACATCGAGCACTGGGGGGAACTATGTGGTTCAGGGTGTTGGGTCCGCTAGAGGTTGTCACGGGCGAACGGGTCATCCCTCTGGGTGGAAGTAAACAGCGCGCGACACTCGGGTACCTGCTTCTTCATCCCAATCAAACGATTCCCACCAGCAAACTGTTAGAGGCATTGTGGAGCGTCGAAGAGGCGCCGATGACCGCCCGCAAGATCCTGCAGAACGCGATCTGGGGCCTGCGGCGTGCTCTGCTTCCAAGTCAGGACGAGTCCCCTCCGGTGGCGCTGCGCACCCAGTCTCCCGGCTACTCGCTCGACGTCCCGCTCGACCACATCGATCTGCATCTCTTCCACCGCTGGGTGAAGGACGGGCGCTCCCGGCTGGAGGCCGGAGAGCCCGACGAGGCGGGCCGGCTGCTGAACGACGCCCTTGAACTGTGGCGCGGCCCGGCCCTTGTGGACGTGACCGAAGCCGGCCTGTCCTGGCCGGAGTTGTCCACCCTGGAGAGCACACGGCTGGACGTCCTGGAGGACTTCTTCGAAGCCCAGCTGGCCTGCGGACGCCATCAGGCCGTGCTCGGTGACCTGGAATCGCTGGTGGAGAACGAGCCGCTGCGCGAACGCGCCTGCGGCCAGCTGATGCGCGCCCTGTACCGATGCGGGCGCCAATCGGACGCCCTCGGTGTCTTCAGCCGCCTGCGCAACCTGCTGGTCGAGGACTTCGGCCTCGAACCGAGCAGGGAACTCCAGCAGCTCCAGCAGGCGATCCTCAACCACGACCCCGACCTCGCGCTGGTACTCGGTGGGGAGCACCCCCGTTCGAGGCCCGTGGCCTCCCTCACGGCGGAGGAGACCCCGCGCACCGAGGAGCACGTCCGGGCAGGCGGGTTCCCGGCCCTGACCCAGCCTCAGGCCCAGGGGGCGTGGCCCACCCCGCAGCGCGCGGCCGCGGCGCCCCTGCGCGCGGTCCCCCTCCTCGCATCGGCCCCGAAGGTCCTGTCCGCCGTCTACGCCACGACCCGGACCGCCGAGGCCCTGGCGCTCTCTCCCGGAGCCGGTCCGCTGGAGACCACGATGCCGGCGGACCCGGGCCCGGCCCGCCCCGCGGCGGTGACCGCCGCCGGATCCACCGCCTCGTCCGCGGTGCGCCGTCGGGCCAGCATCCTGGCCGTGCGGGCCGAACCCGACCCCGCCCCGGAGGACTGCGCCGAGGTCGACGCCTGGACGGACCGCATGAGCGGTCTCGTCCAACGCGAGATCGAGCAGCACGGCGGAGTGGTCATCTCCTCGCTGGGCGACGCCACCGTCGCCCTGTTCGCCGCCGAGGAGGACGACGAGGAGTATTCCCTGGGCGCGGTCCTGGCCGCCTACGGGCTGCGCGGAGTCCTGACCGCTGCGCCGCGGGAATCCGGCGACGGCGCGGCCGCGGGCGTGCGCACGAAGCTGCGGGTGTCCGTCGCCACCGGCGAGGTCCTCGTCAGCCAGTCCCTCGGCGCGAGTTCACCGCCCAAGGTCTTCGGCGCGAGGGTGATGAACGAGTCCGGGGCCCTGCTCGACCTGGCCCCCTCCGACCGGGTCCAGGTGTGCGACCGTACCCGCGAGGAGACCCAGGGGCACTTTTCTTACGCTGAGATCCCCGGCACCCCCGCACGCTGGCAGCTGCTGGGCCGGATCGAGCCTGCCCGGGGCGACGCGGGAGGGGACGAGGACGACTCCCACCTGCGCGAACTGGATCTGCTCCAGGGCGCGATGACCCACAGCAGCCGCTGGTCGCAACCACACCTGATCACCGTGCTCGGAAACGTCGAGGAGCGCCGCAGCCGGATGCTCCACGAGCTGGAGATCTTCGCCACCGAGACGCTGGACCGGGCACAGGTCCTGACCTGGAGCAGGGAAGAGGCCGCCGACTCGGGCCCCTTCGGCCTCCACCGGAGGATCATCTCCCAGTACTCCGGAGTGGTGGACTCCGATCCGCCCTGGGCCGTCCGCAGGAAGATCAGTGCCATAGTCGACCGCCTGGACGCCGCGAAGAGCTGTTCCAACTGGCTGGTCGCCCGGTGTACTTCCCTCTTCGAGACGGTCAACCGAACCACGGAGTGGCTGACCGCCCAGGAGTGGATGGACGTCTGGCGGTACTTCCTGGAGGCCGCCGCACAGGACGGTCCGCTGGTCCTGATCGTGGACGACCTGCACCTCGCGGACCAGCCCGGCAGGGAACTCGTCGGTCTTCTGGCCCGGCTCCCCGACATGATCCCGCTCACCGTCATCGTCGGCGCCACCCCGGAGCTCGTACGTCATCCCGACTGGTCCTCGGACCGGCGCCTTGCCACCATCGTGATGCTCGACCGGCCCGACGAGTCCGAACTCGCCTGCTCCACGGCGTGACATCGCAACCCCTGACCGCACACGTCCCCTCGGCGCATCGTCGGCCGAGGGGACGTGTGCGGTCCACTCGATGCCATCGGCACAAGAGCGGAGCGCGGTCCGAGGGGGCTAGAGCCAGCCCCGTCGCTTGAAGATCACGTACAGGCCGGCACAGATGACCCCCATCAGGCCGATCGCGAAGGGGTACCCGAAGCGCCAGCTCAGCTCCGGCATGTGCTGGAAGTTCATGCCGTAGATGGTGCCCACGAGGGTGGGGGCGAAGAGGATCGCCGCCCACGACGAGATGCGCTTGATCTCCTCGTTCTGCTCGAACCCCGCCTCCGCGAGCGCCCGCATCTCCGCGTTCTGCTGCTGCGTGACCCGGGTCGCGTTGACCGTGAGGATCTCGGTGAGGGCCTGGCGGAAGCCGTCGACGCGTTCGCTGGTGTGCGTGACATGGTCGGCCACGTCGCGCAGATAGCGCTGGAGTTCCTCGTCCGTGCCGTACTTGGAGAAGCCCGCCATGAGGCCGTGCAGCATGCCGACGAGCGGGCGGGTGGCGCGCTGGAACTCGACCATTTCGCGGGAGAGTTCGTAGATACGGCGGGAGACCTCGGGATCGCCGCGGAAGACCTCGGTCTCGATCTCGTCGATGTCGATCTGGACGCCCGCCACGACCGGCTCGTAGCCGTCGACGACCGCGTCCAGAATCGCGTAGAGCACCGCCTCCGGGCCGAGCTTGAGCAGCTCCGGCGTCTCCTCCATGCGCAGGCGCACCGCCGACAGATCGGGGGCCGCTCCATGGCGGACCGTGATCACGAAGTCGGGGCCGACGAACACGTGCAGCTCGCCGAAGTCGACCTCCTCGGGCGCGTCGAGATAGCGGGCCGCGCGCAGCACCACGAAGAGCGTGTCGCCGTAGCGCTCCAGCTTGGGCCGCTGATGGGCCTCCAGCGCGTCCTCGATGGAGAGCGGATGCAGATCGAACTCGGCGGCCAGGGACAGCAGCTCGTCCTCCGTGGGCCGGGCCAGGCCGATCCACGCCATGCCGGACGGCTGTTCGCGCAGTTCACGGAAGGTCTCGGCGAGGGTGGCGGGGGAGGACACCCGCACCCCGTCCCGGTACAGCGCCGCCTGCACGACGCTCACCGCCTCGGCCTGCTCCGGTGTCCCGGCGGGCTCCGAAGGCTCCGGGGGCGGCGGCTCCGGCGGCTGCGCAGGAGTGAGGGCTCGGCGCCAGCCGGACTTCATGGCCTTCTTCGCGGCGGGGCGGGGGCGTCGCTCGGACATTGCGGCTCCCTCCCGGTCAGGACGACGGGTGCGTGATCACCGAGCAGGATATACGGGGCGAATGACATGGGCGGGGCGAGCCGATCCAGGACCGGGGAGAGTTGCGGACAGAAGGTGTCCGCAAGCGTCGCTAGCGTGCCAGGCATGACGAAGCGGACCACGGCAGAGCCCGTCCTCAGTACCCGCGCCCTCAACCGCGCCACCCTCGACCGCCAGCTCCTGCTGCGCCGCTCGCCGATGTCCGCCCTGGCGGCCGTGGAGCATCTGGTCGGCCTCCAGGCGCAGGAGGTGAAGCCGCCGTACTACACGCTCGCCGCTCGCCTCGACGGCTTCACGCCCGAAGAGCTGTCCGGGCAGCTCGCCGACCGCTCGGCCGTACGGATCGTCACCATCCGCTCGACGATCCACCTGCACAGCGCCGGCGACGCCCTCACCCTGCGCCCGCTGGTGCAGCCCGCCCGGGACCGCGAGATCAACATCTTCCGCAAGGGCCTCGTCGGCGTCGACCTGGACCGGCTCGCCGTGATCGCCCGTGAGCTCGTCGAGGCAGAGCCCCGCACCATGAAGCAGCTGCGCGAGGCACTGAGCGCCGAGTGGCCGCAGGCCGACCCGCAGTCCCTGGCCGTCGCCGCCCGCTGCAAGCTGCCCCTCGTGCAGGTCACCCCGCGCGGACTGTGGGGCCGCGGCGCCCAGGTCGCCCTGACCAGCGTCGAGCACTGGCTGGAGCGCCCCGCCGAACCGGCCGCCTCGCCCGACGCGACGGTCCTGCGCTATCTGGCCGCCTTCGGGCCGGCCTCGGTCAAGGACATGCAGACCTGGTCCGGGCTGACCCGGATGCGCGCGGTCTTCGAACGCCTGCGCCCCGAGCTGCTCACCTTCCGCGACGAGGAACGGGCAGTAGAGCATGTTCGCGTGCCAGGTGCGGCCACGGTTCGCGGGCGGGATGACCCGGGTGCGGTCGGCGTGGGCGAGCAGCAGGTTGTCGAACTCCGGCAGGAAGC
>NZ_RDBN01000040.1:0-5448 GCF_008042075.1 Streptomyces sp. UW30
CAGATCCCCTGCATCGGCCGGGCCGGCCACCGCGGCGGAGCCTCCCGCTTCCCCCGCCCCCGCGTCGTGGCCGACGTACGCGACTTCGGCGCCGTGGCGGACGGCACGACCGACTCCGCCCCCGCGATCAACCGTGCCATCGCCGCCGCCGGACGGGCCGGCGGTGGCACGGTCACCATCCCGCCCGGCACGTTCCGTATCGACGACGTCATCCGCATCGGCCACTCGAACGTGGTCCTCCGTGGTGCCGGCAGTGCCCGCACCAAGCTCCACGCGACGCGGAACCTCACCGAACTGATCGGCCCCTACGGCTCCCGCTACGGCGGGGACAAGTCGTCCTGGTCCTGGGCGGGCGGCCTCATCTGGCTGGCCCCGACGGCCCGTTGGGACTCCCTCGTGGCCGCGATCAGGGCGAAGGCCTGGCCGTTCGAGGGCTGGACCGGAAACCGCCGCGACGAGTGGCGCACCCTCACGACACTCGCCCCGGCGCGCCAGGGCTCGTGGACGGTGACGGTCGCCGACCCCTCGGCACTGCGCCCCGGCGCGCTGGTCCTGCTCCGCCTCGCCGACGACGCCGACCACACCCTGCTGGAGCACATGTGCGGCGGCGGCCCGGGCCCCGAGGCGTACACCTGGGACGACAAGACGAAACTGACGTCGTACGTCCCCTACGAATGGCCGGTCCGCATCACCCGCGTCCAGGGCCGCAAGGTCACCCTCGAACGCCCGCTCCCGCTGGACCTGCGCCCCGAGTGGGACCCCCGACTGACCACCCACGTCGGCGAACTGACCGGATCGGGCGTCGAGGGCCTGACCCTGGAGGCAGTGGAGACCCCACAACAGCCCCACCTCCTCGACAAGGGCCACAACGGAGTCGTCTTCCAGTGCGCCTACGACTGCTGGGCGGACGACGTGACCGTCCGCCACGTCGACAACGGCTTCGGCCTGGTGGCGGCCTCCGCCTGCACACTCCGGCACACGCGCGTGGCGGGCCGTGGCAGCCACCACCCCTACTTCTGCCGCGAGGGCTCGCACGACAACCTGATCGAGGACTTCACCATCGAGGCCCGCACGACCCCGGCCCCCGCGGGCACCCAGCTGCACGGCATCAACGTCGAGGGCCTGTCCTCCCACAACGTCTGGTCACGCGGCGACATGCGGATGGGCACCTTCGACAGCCACCGCGGCCTGCCCTTCGCCAACGTCCGCACCGACATCACCGTCGACAACAACGGCCGCCACGGCGGCGACGCCAGCGCGGGCCCCCTGTTCGGCGCACGCTTCACCCACTGGAACATCCGGGTCACGAACGGCCGCGCGGGCATGATCCGCCTCGACGGCCTGGCCCCGTACTCCGCCACCGTCGGCCTGAACGAGGTCAGGGAGTTCGACCAGATCGACGTCCCCGACTTCGTGGGTGACCTCCACTCCCGCCTGGAGCTGTACGGCACGACGGACGTCGTACACCCGCGCAATCTGTACGACGCTCAGCGCGCGCTGCTGCGATAGCGCCCCGGCGTCACCCCGACCAACCTCTTGAAGTGCCGCGTCAGATGGGCCTGGTCGTAGAACCCGGTCGCGGTCGCCGTTTCGGCCGGGCTCGCCCCGCCCAGCAGCAGGGCGCGGGCGCTCTCGACGCGGCGGGAGTTGAGGTACTGGTGCGGGGCGATGCCGAAGGCGGCGCTGAACGCACGTACCAGGTGGGCGGGATGGGCGTGCAGCAGCCGGGCGGCCTCGTCGAGGGTGAGGCCCTGGGCGACGCGTGCGTCCAGGAGCTCACGGAGGTCGCGGGCGAGGGCGGGGTCACGTCGCTCCCCTGCGACCGACCGCGCACGCAGGTGCTCGCGCAGCCGCTCTCCGACGAGGGTCAGCCTGCTCTCCGCCTCCAACTCGTCTCCGGGGTGGGCGAGCGCGGTGTGCAACTGGCCGACCCGCCGCCGGAGTACCGGATCCCGGAGGTCGGGGGAGTCCACCGCCGGGCCGATCAGGTCCTCGCCGAGCCGCGTGCTGTCGAGATAGAGCACCCGCTTGCGGAAGCCGTACGGGGTGGCGGGGGAGCCGTTGTGCGGGACGTGCGGAGGCAGCAGGGACACCGTGTCGAGCGGCGTGCCGTGCTCATGGCGCTCCAGGTCGTACCGTACGGCGCCGTCGTCGACGATGAGCAGCGTCCAGGCCTCGTGCACATGCATCGGATACGCGTACTCGGTGAAGTGCGCGTGGAAGACCTCCACGACGCCCGGGACGTGCGGGCGCCACGCGGAGACATCACGCTGCGGTGCCATGCAAAGAACGTACAAGACGCTGTCGTACGGCGCCCGGCAGTCTCGGCCCATGAGCAACGAACCGATCCTCCCCCACTCTCGACTTCGCTCGAGCGGGGGGACCCCCATCGATACCAAGATCGCCCTCCTGCTGCGCGAGGACCTGGAGCCCTGGCAACGGCTGAACGTCACCGCGTTCCTGGTCAGCGGCCTGGGAACGCAGGTCCCGGAGGTGATCGGCGACCCCTACGAGGACGCGGACGGTGTCCCCTATCTGCCGATGTTCCGCCAGCCGGTCCTGGTCTTCGAGGCCACGAAGGAGACGCTGACGACGGCCCACACCCGCGCGCTGTCCCGCGCCCTGCCGCGCGCGGTCTTCACCTCCGACCTCTTCACGACCGGCAACGACCGCGACAACCGGGCGGCGGTGCGGGCCGTCGCCACAGGGGAGCTGGATCTGGTGGGGCTGGCGGTGTACGGGCCGCGGAATGCGGTGGACAAGGTGATCAAGGGTGCTCGGATGCACCCGTGAGGTCAGCGGGGGCGCTTCTTCGGGAGCTTCTTCCGGTTGAGGGAGGCGCGCAGGCGCTGGGCGTCGTGGGTCTTGCCCTGGCGGGTCAGGGCCTGGGCCAGACCGATGGTGATGCTCTTGTACAGGGCATGGTCGGTGCCGAGAGTTTCGCGGACGCGGGTTCTTGTGGATTGCAGGAGACGCTCAGCCTCGGCGTACCGGCCGATGTCGATGAGGGTCACGCCGAGGCTGTCGGCGCTGAAGAGCGTGCTCCGGTGTCTGTCGCCCAGCAACTGCCGGCGCAGCGCCAGAACCTCTTCCTTGATATTGAGGGCCTCGACGTCTCTGCCGAGACGAGCCATGGTCTGGCCCAAGTAGCCCTTCGCTTCCAGGGCAGCGGGATGGTGCTCGTTCAGTGTGCGGTGGTATCGGGCCAGGGCGTCCGTCAGTACGCGTTGGGCTTCATCGAGCCGATCGAGCTCGATCAGGGCGGCCCCGGTACTGGCGACGGAGAAGAGGGCCTCGACGTGGTCTTCGCCCAGTCTCGACTGACGACGTGCCGCGGCGTCCTGGAGGATGCCGTGTGCCTCGACGTATCTGCCCAGGTTGAGCAGGGCGACACCCACGTCGTGGGTTGTACTCAGTGTGTCGGGATGGTCTTTCCCGAGCAATCTGAGACGCCTCTCCAGGAGGTCCTCGACGAGAGACAAGAACTCCTCGTACAAGTCCATGTCGTGCAGGGCCAGGGCCACCATGTGCGCCGGGCGCAGCGTGTCGGGATCGTCCTCGCCCAGGGACGCCTTCCACTTCGCGTGCATGATCTCGGAAAGGCCGAGAGCCGCCTCGGGCTGCGCGTTGCGGGCAAGGTACCGGGCGGCCTTCAGCAATGTCGGTCGCAGCTCCGCCCTGTCGATCATCGCGTCCAGCGTCGCCGTCAAGTGCTGGGTGAGCGATGCCCACTCCGGCCAGGCTTCCGGCAGCTCGGGGTCCCCGGGATCGATGGCAGCCAACAGCGCTGCCACGTCCTGCACGGTGTCCCCGGTCCCGGCGCCGCCGGCATGCCGCACCACCGCCTGCGTGAGCCGGTGCACCTGGAACGCGTCGGGTCCGACGACCGCCAGCCCGTACTGGGCGAGCGGCTGGAGCGCGTTTCTCGGCCAGCGGAAGTCGTTCGGGTCCCCCGGCACGCTGGTCAGCGCGCCGCGGGCCTCGACGAGCCACTTCGTCGGGATGGGTTCGGGCCCGAGGAACGCCGCCAGGCGCAGCAGCGCCGCCGCCTCCGGACGGCCCGCGTCCAGGCGTTCGGCGGCGATGGTGACGGTGGCCGCCACCGAGACCGGATAGTCGTAGACCTCCCCGTCGTTGAGGAGTTCGGCGGTGTTGGTCCTGAGCAGCTGGAGGTAGTGGTCGGGCGGTGTCCCCTCGCCGAGCGCGCCCGCGGCATGCGCCAGCGCGAGCGGCAGATCGCCGAGGGCGTCGGCCAGCGCGTCCGCCGTCCCGGTGCTGAGCGTGGGCAGTTGACGGTTGAGGTAGCCGAGTGATTCCTCGCGGCTGAACACCCCCAGGGCGAGCCCCGGCACGACCTTGCTCCAGGCCGGATCGCGCGCCGTGATGAGCACATGGCCGGAGCCCTCCGGCAACCAGGTGCGCAGCTGCCGCGGGTCCTCGGCGTTGTCCAGGACGATGAGCCACCGGTCGCTGGTGCGCAGGTGTTCCAGGGCGTACCGGGCGTTGATCTCGGCACCGGCGTCCGGCTTGGCCACGTCGACGCGGGCCGCGAGTTCCGCGTACCGGGCCGGCACCTGCTCGGGCTGCTCGGCGTCGACCCACCACACCAGGTCGTACTGCCCGGCGAAGCGGTGCGCGTACTCCAGGGCCATCTGGGTCTTGCCGACCCCGCCCGGCCCGTGCAGCACCCGTACCGCGGCCCGGCGTTCGCTGAGCAGACCGCGGCGCACCTTCTCGATGATCTCGTCGCGGCCGGTGAAGTGCGGGTTGCGCCCCCGCTGTCGTACGTCCCATACGGCGGGGTCGTGGAGGGCGGAGGGGAAGCGGGGCTGGAGCCCCTGAGGTGCCGGGGGACCGGAGCGCTTGGCGCTTTTCGTCCCCTTGCCCGCCTTGCCGGGGAAGGCCGGCGAGGTCGTCGGGATCTCGCGTCCGCGCACCGCTTCGAGCAGCGCCTCAAGAGCCGCGGGCTCCTCCAGGTCGTGCAGCTCCTGGCGGATGCGGGGCCGCAGGATCGCGGGTAACTGCCCGGCTTCCAGGGGCTCGACGACCAGCGGTACGAAGCGGTCCCGGCCGGCCACGGCGGCGGTCCACTCCTCCTCGGTGTACCGGCCCGGGGCGAAGTACTGGGGGGAGAACAGGGCGACGACGGCGGAGGCCCGCTCCATCGCGTCGTTCATCTTCCGCACGAAGTCCTCGCCGGTGCGCCAGTGCCAGAGGTCGAGTTCGATCGCGTACCCGGCCTCCCGGAGGTGCCAGGCCACCCACTCCGCCCACTGGCCGTCGTGCCCGGCATGGCTGACGAAGATCCTCATCGTGTCGTCCCTGCTCGCCGGCTACGGCTTCGGCCTCACCGCCTTCGCCGGCTCGGTCGGCGTCATCGCGCTGACGGTGTGCGTCTGGACGCTCGGCGAGATGCTGAACGCCCCCACCCAGACCGGCCTCGTCGTC
>NZ_RDBN01000040.1:5548-6397 GCF_008042075.1 Streptomyces sp. UW30
CCTCGGCCCTCCCCATGCGCCATATCCAGGCGCACAGCCAAGCCGAGGCAAGCGGTGTCAAGCATTAGGTGAGGCCACAACGTCAAGCATCAACCGAGACAAGACATACGCCACGTGCGGCGACGCGGACAGAGTTTCCCTACTTCATCAAGGCTCGCTGCGCTCGCTCGTCCGGCGGCCGACGGCGCTTGTCGATCATCGCCAACCCGACCGCCGCAGACTCCGCCCA
The DNA here is from genome assembly GCF_008042075.1 of Streptomyces sp. UW30. GTDB lineage: Bacteria > Actinomycetota > Actinomycetes > Streptomycetales > Streptomycetaceae > Streptomyces. The sequence goes on from NZ_RDBN01000040.1 coordinate 5,778, forward strand.
TGCGCATCAAAGGCCGCTTACGGCCCACATGRCACCGCCYCCACGATCCGGCCTCTTTCGGTGGCACAAAGCGTCTTTGGCCTGCACCGTTGGGGATCATCGTTCGTCCCCGTGCCCGTGTTGGAATGTGGCCGCTGCGTGTGGCGACGGGCGGGCGGCGACGTGCGGCCGGTGGCGAAGACATGGAGGCGGCGCGGCCCTCGGTTGATCCGACCTAACGGTGTTAGGCAACCGGGTGGAAAGGGGTGCGGCGTGGCCCTGGAAGCGGGGCGTTGAGGTCTAGCTGCGGTTGATCTTTCCCCTCCCGAGGCCGGATCGTGGRGGCGGTGYCATGRGGGCCAACGCTGCCTGATGCGTGGGCGTTCGTACGGCCCGCTGATCCCGCACCGGGCCACCCGCCGGACGGCGGACGCGGGCATGACGTGAGAGAAACCCCGTCGTGGCTGGGGCGGTCGGCTCCACGACTTTAGCCAGCCACTTTGGCGCGAGCCTCGAAGATCATGGCCCCCACGTCGTGCTTTAACGGGCAGGTCCACAGACTGCCCGACGCGCCGGAAGCTTACGGGGCCATGATCACTCGGGCCATGATCACTCGCGCCAAAGCAGCTCCCGGCCAAAGT
>NZ_RDBN01000041.1:0-8371 GCF_008042075.1 Streptomyces sp. UW30
ACCTCGACGCCCGGCGGGACGAGTTCGAGGCCGTCGAAGAAGCGGGTGAACTCCTCACGGGAGCGGGGGGTGCACGCGGGCGTACGCCGCCCGAACAGCCCGTCCGGCTTTGAGGACGAGGCCCGTCCAGGGCCGAAGCGGGGGTGCAGGGGGCGGCAGCCCCCTGGTACGGAAGCCAAAGGGGCGGCACTCCCACGGCCAACGGCACCTACAGAACCCGGCCCACCCGGCGGTGCCTCACGCGGGGATCTGCTTGCACCATGTCGGCGTAGTCCCCATGACCCTGCACAGCGCCAGATACAGCGGAATCGGCGGCGTGTACGGCACCGTCCCGTCCGGCCGGTGGATCAGACGCGGGGTGTCCAGCACGACCGCCCCCGTCGTGTACCGCACCGACGCCGGCCACTCCAGCGCGTAGTCGGAGTCCGACGGGACGATCCACCACCAGTGCGAGTCGTCGGCGTACACGCACCCCACGCGCGGCAGCCGGGGCAGGATCAGCGGACCGAAGCGGGCGGGAACCGCCACCGCGTCGCAGCCCAGGGGAGCTGTCATCCCCTCCGGAACGGGCAGGCGGCGCGGGGCGGCGGATGTGCGCATGCCGCGGCGAAAGCGGACCAGCGTGTCCAGGCTCAGTACCTGACCGCCGCCGGACACGCCGCTCACAGCCATGCAGATCCCGTTCCCCTGTGGTGTCGCGCCTCGGCTTCGTCCTCGTCGCCCGCGCCCCCGGGCGGGCCCGGCTTGGGCCGGGACCCCCAGCCGAGGTCGTTGCAGGGCGCGTGCTCGGTGCGCAGCACCTCGCGGAGGGCGGCCCCGCGTGTCAGATCCGCCCAGACCATCAGTCCGGACCCGTGTTCCAGGGCCCCCCACGCATGGCAGAGGGCTTCGACGAGAAGCAGTCCCCTGCCGTGCTCATCCTCGGGACGCGCGGACGTCGGGTGGGGCTCACCCGGCGCGCATCCCTCGTCGCGTACGGCTATGCGCACCAGGTCGGCTCCGTCGCGCAGTTCGCACACTATGTGCTCGCTGGCGGTGTGCACGATCGCGTTGGTGACCAGCTCGGACACGACCAGAGCCGCCGTGTCGCAGGTGTCCTCGCACACCGACCAGCCGTTCAGCCGCGCCCTGGTCAGGCGTCTGGCCTGGGCGGGCGAACCCGGATGTGCGGCCAGTTCGAACCGGAACCGCCGCTCGGCGCCGACACCCTGCTGGGGGCCGACTCCCGTGGGGGCACCGAGGCCGTGGGGGACCACAGTGGCGTCTGTTCCTAAGGGCGGGGACGGAATCACGCTTGCCACTATCGCCCCGCCGTGAACACTTGGCAAGAGTCACTCTGAAAAATGCAGAGTGCTGTGTGACTCTCTGGACGGCCGTGGCACACTGCTCGCAACAGCATGCCGAACGGCGCCAATTGGGATCGTCGGAGATCCATCTCGATCTTCGAATAGGTCTTCGAGTGGCGCCGTCGGCCTGTCAGGATTCAATCGACTTGTCGGGATTCATTCGTGGAGGTGGAGCGTGAGCGAGCCGCGGTCCGCGCCGACGGTCGGCCAGGTCGTCCTGGGTCGGCGCCTGCTGGACCTGCGCGAGCGCGCCGGGCTCAAGCGTGAGGAGGCCGCCCGCGTCCTGCGCGTCGCCCCTGCCACGGTCCGCCGTATGGAGATGGCCGAGGTCTCCCTCAAGATTCCGTACCTCCAACTGCTCCTGAAGGCCTACGGCGTCTCCGACGACGAGGCCGACGGCTTCGTGCAGCTTGCCGAGGAGGCCAACAAGCCCGGCTGGTGGCAGCGGTTCCACGACATCCTGCCCGGCTGGTTCTCCATGTACGTCAGCCTGGAGGGCGCCGCCGCCCTGATCCGGTCGTACGACCCCCACTTCGTGCCCGGCCTGTTGCAGACCGAGGACTACGCGCGCGGAGTGCTGACGTCGGGCGCCATCGGCCAGACCAGCCCCGACGACATCGAGCGCCATGTCGCTCTGCGCATGCAACGCCAGCAACTGCTCACCCGTGAGGATGCGCCCCGGCTGTGGGTCGTGATGGACGAGACCGTGCTGCGCCGCCAGGTGGGCGGACCGGAGGTGATGCGTGCCCAGATCGACAGGCTGCTTCAGGCCACGAAGCTGCCCAACGTGACGCTGCAGGTGGCCCCGTTCGCGAACGGGCCGCACCCCGGCACGTACGGGCCCTTCGTGCTGTTCCGATTTGCCATGTCAGAACTGCCGGACATGGTCTACAGCGAGTACCTGACCGGCGCCGTCTATCTCGACGCGCGCGCCGAGGTGGCGACCCATCTCGAGGTCATGGACCGCATGGCGGCGCAGGCCGCTACGGCACATCGCACGAAGGAGATCCTGCGGGATCTCCGCAAGGAGCTGTGAATGGATCGCATCAAGCCGCGCATACAGGTCTACAACGGCATGCCCGCGCGGGACTTGGGCAGCGAGGGCTGGCACAAGCCGTGGAGCGGGGGCAACGGGGGTAACTGCCTGGAGGCGATGAAACTCGCCGACGGCCGGATCGCCGTCCGTCAGTCGACCGACCCGGACGGGCCGGCGCTGATCTACACCTCGGACGAGATGACGGCGTTCATCGAGGGCGCCAAGGCGGGGGAGGCGGACTTCCTGCTGTCCTGACGGCGTGAGACCCGTTGTTCAATCCATTGCGTTGAGCCAATTCACTTATCTTGGTGCTGAGTTGATCATGTATCGTCCTCGAACCTTACGGAGCTGGTCATGACCGGGCCGAACCCCGTCGAGATCGACACCAGCAAGCCCCATTCCGCACGGATGTACGACTGGTATCTCGGAGGGAAGGACAACTACCCCGTCGACGAGGCCATGGGGCAGCAGATGCTCGCCCTCGATCCGCGCGTCCCCGTGATGGCGCGGGTCAACCGGGCCTTCATGCACCGGTCCACCCGCTGGCTGGCCCGGCAGGGCGTGCGCCAGTTCCTGGACGTCGGCACGGGTATCCCGACCGAGCCGAACCTCCACCAGGTGGCCCAGCGGACCGCCCCCGACGCGCGCGTCGTCTACTGCGACAACGACCCCATCGTGCTCGCTCACGCGGCAGCCCTGCTGCGCGGCACGCAGGAGGGCGTCACCGAGTACTTGCAAGCCGATGTGCGTGATCCGGACGCCATCGTCGAAGGTGCCCGGAAGGTCCTGGACTTCAGTCGTCCGGTGGCTCTTTCCCTCGTCGCGCTGCTGCACTTCGTCTCCGACGAGGACGGCGCGCACGAACTGGTCGGGCGGCTGTTGTCCGAGCTCGCCTCGGGCAGCTACCTGGTGGTGACCCACGCGACCGCCGACTTCACTCCCGAGGAGTCGAAGGCGGCGACCGAGAAACTCAAGGCGGCGGGCGTCACCCTGGCCCTGCGCTCCCGTGAGGAGTTCACCCGCTTCTTCGACGGCCTCGAACTCGTCCCGCCGGGCGTCGAGGTGCCGCACCAATGGCACCCCGACCTGGGCGAGCCCGTACCGGGTCAGGACGACGGGGTCATTCCCGGGTACGGGGCGGTGGGGCGCAAGCCCTAGTCGATGCTCACAGGTACGACATGATGCGCCGCGGAGCGTCCACCAGGCGGCTGACGACCAGCACCGGCAGCGGCGGCTGCTCCGCCTTGGCCGGGGTGAGGTTCAGCCCGTAGTAGATCTGCTCGATCGACGGGGGTCCGACCGCGAGGTTGTGCCGGACCGCCTGCGAGGGCGATTCCTCGCCGGTGTTCACGACGTACGCGGCGACCATCGCGCCCGTACGGCCCACTCCCGCGCCGCAGTGCACGAACACCGGGCCGGAGGCCGTGGAGACGACGTCGAGGAAGCGCTGCATCGGCGCCACCCACAGGTCCTCTTCGAGCTCTTCGAGCGGCGCCAGCTGCTCGCAGGATCCGGCCGGGGGTGGCGGTGTGCCGCGCGTGCTGCTGCCCCGGCCGGGGGACAGCGGCCCGGCGTGGGCGTCATCCAGGTGGCAGTACCCCGCACAGCGCGTCCAGCGCCGCGCCGTACGCATGCTCGGAGGGCGTGGCGTAGCCGACGACGATCCCGTCGCGGGCCGGCATCTCCGGCTCGGTCGCGTCCGGGTGCCGGAACTCGGCGAGGCCGTCCAGGGCGACGCCCTGCCAGGTGGCCGCCTTCACCGTGGACCGCTCGGTGCCGGGCGGCAGTCGCAGCACCGCGTGGAGTCCGGCGGCCACACCCGTGACCTCGATCTGCGGCGCGTGCGTGGCGAGGGCGGCGACGAGGCGGTCGCGGCGGCTCCGGTACCGCTGCCGCATGCGCCGTACATGACGGTCGTACGCCCCGGAGACGATGAAGTCGGCGAGGCTCAGCTGATCGAGGACGCTTGCCCACGCCTCGCGCTCGCCCTTGGCCGCGAGCACGTCGCCGACGTACCGCTCCGGCAGCACCATCCAGCCCAGCCGCACCGCGGGCGACAGACTCTTGCTGACTGAGCCGATGAAGATCACCCGCTCCGGATCGAGTCCCTGGACGGCCCCGACGGGCTTGCGGTCGTAGCGGAACTCGCCGTCGTAGTCGTCCTCCAGCACCACGCCGCCACGCGCGCGTGCCCAGTCGATGACTGCGGCGCGGCGCTCGGGGTGCAGCGGGCCGCCGGTCGGGAACTGATGCGCGGGCGTGAGCAGCACGGCCCGCTCACGCGCCAGCCGGTCGACGCGCGCACCGTCCTCGTCGAGGGGGAGCGGTACGGTCCGTGCGCCCGCGGCGGCGAGCAGTTCCCGGTGGAAGCCCAGCCCGTACGCCTCCACGGCCAGCGGCCCGCGCAGCACGCCGCCGCCCGCACCCGTGCCCTGTCCCTGGCCGAACAGCAGCCGCAGGGCGTGGGCGAAGCCGGAGCAGATCACGATCCGGCCCGGCTCGGTGCGCACGCCACGCACGCGTGCCAGGTACTCGGTGAGCGCCTCGCGCAGTTCTACGCGCCCGGCGGGATCGCCGGGCCCGAAGACCTCGTTCGGCGCCTGCTGGAGGGCCCGCCGATAGGAGGCCAGCCAGGCCGCACGCGGGAACGCCGAGGCGTCCGGCGTGCCCTGCCGCAGATCGTGCCGAGGCCCACGCGCGCGTGGCGGCATCCGGGGCGTCCTACGGGGCGCCCGCTCGGCGCGCCGCAGCGGCTCGGCCCGCTCGGCCACCCTTGTCCCCGACCCCTGCCGGGCGGTGAGCCAGCCCTCGGCGACCAGTTCCGCGTACGCGTCGGCCACGGTGTTGCGGGCGACGCCGAGGTCGGCGGCGAGCGAACGGTACGGCGGCAGCCGGGTACCGGGCGCGAGCCGCCCACTGCGCACGGCGTCGCGCAGCGCACGGGTCAGCGCGGCCCGCCGGCCACCGGGCCCGGACGCCTCCGAGAGGTCCAGGTGCAGGTCGGCGCCGATCCGCTCCGCCGAATTGACCCATGATTCCACCATGGAAATGCACCCTACAGCCGGTCTTTCAGGCCCGTAGGTTGGTCCACATGACGACGAACACGACCGACATCAACACCGACATCAACACCGACATCAACATCGACATCGCCGGCGCCATCAGCGAGGCCGAGGCCGCCCGCACCCGCCTGGACTTCGCGAAGTCCGCCCCGAAGGTCTTCCGCGCCATCGTCGGCTTCGACGCCGCCGCCCGCGAGGGCCTCGACCCGGCGCTCGTCGAACTCATCCAGATCCGCGCCTCGCTCCTCAACCACTGCGCCTACTGCCTCCACATGCACACCAACGACGCCCGCAAGGCCGGCGAGAGCGAGGACCGGCTGCACCTGGTCGCCGTCTGGCGCGAGGCCCGCCACTTCTTCACCGAGAAGGAACAGGCGGCCCTGGCCCTCACGGAGGCGGTGACCCTGGTCGCCGACGGAGGCGTCCCGGACGAGGCCTACGCACAGGCGGCGGCCCAGTTCGACGACACGGAACTGGCCCACGTCCTGGCCCTGATCATGACGATCAACACGTGGAACAGGGTGGCGTTGGCCACGGGGAAGGTGGCGGGGACGGACGAGCGGCGCTAGGCGCTAGGGCCTGTCCGGCGGATCAGGCCCTAGGCGCGGTTCGCTACGTTTCTTGGGGGGAGTGTGGCCGCCGGCCCGTTGTTCAGACGGTCATGGGCCGGTCGTACGGCGATATCGGTGCCGGCAGCCTCGAACTCCCCGTCAGATGGCGGTCGACGGCCGCCGCCACCGCCCGCCCCTCGGCGATCGCCCACACGATGAGCGACTGCCCCCGGGCGGCGTCCCCGGCGGCGAAAACGCCCGGCAGGTTCGTCGCGAACCCGGCGTCCCGCGTGATCGTGCCGCGCGGCTCCATCTCCAGCCCGAGCTGATCGATCAGCCCGTCCGTCCGGTCGGGCCCGGAGAAACCGAGCGCGAGCAGCACGAGGTCGGCCGGCAGTGTCCGCCCGGTGTCCGGCATCCGGCGGCGCTGCGCGTCCACCTCGACCAGGTGCAGCGACCGTACGTGCCCGTCGGCGTCGCCCGTGAAGCGGAGCGTGGACGCCGCGAACAGGCGCGCGTCCGCGTCGGCCGCGGGCGCCGTCTCCAGATCGCGCGCCTCCTCGTGCGCCGCCGAGAGCCGGTAGATCTTCGGATACGTCGGCCAGGGCTCGGCGTCCTCGTCCCGGTCGGCGTCCGGCTGGGCGTAGATGTCCAGCTGGGTCACGGACGCGGCGCCGTCCCGCACGGCCGTGCCCAGACAGTCGGCGCCCGTGTCCCCGCCGCCGACGATGACGACATGCTTCCCGGCGGCGGACATGGGGGACGACTCCAGATCCCCCTCACGCACCCGATTGGCCAGCGGCAGATACTCCATCGCCTGCCGGATGCCGCTCAACTCCCTGCCCGGAACGGACAGTTCACGCCAGGCCGTGGCCCCTGTCGCGATCACCACCGCGTCGTAGCGCGACCGCAGCTCGGCCGCCCCGATGTCCTGCCCGACCGTCGTCGACGTACGGAACTTGGTCCCCTCGGCCCTCATCTGCTCGATCCGCCGCTCCAGATGGTGCTTCTCCATCTTGAACGCGGGGATGCCGTACCGCATCAGACCGCCGATCCGGTCGTCCTTCTCGTACACCGCGACCGTGTGCCCCGCCCGGGTCAGCTGCTGCGCCGCCGCGAGCCCCGTCGGCCCCGAGCCGATCACCGCGACCGTCCGCCCCGACAGCCGGTCCGGCGGCCGAGGTGGAGTGAACCCCTCCTCCCATGCCCGATCGCCGATGGCGCACTCGACGTTCTTGATGGTGACGGCCGGCTGGTTGATCGCCAGCACACACCCGGCCTCGCACGGCGCCGGACACAACCGCCCGGTGAACTCGGGGAAGTTGTTGGTCGCGTGCAGCCGATCCGACGCGGCCCGCCAGTCCTCCCGCGACACCAGGTCGTTCCACTCGGGGATCAGATTGCCCAGCGGACAGGCGTCGTGGCAGAAGGGGATGCCGCAGTCCATACAGCGGTCGGCCTGCTTGCTGATGATCGGCAGCAGCGCCCTCGGGACGTACACCTCGTCCCAGTCCCGGACCCGCTCCTCGACAGGCCGGCGCGGCCAGTCCTGGCGGGGGGTGGTCATGAAACCCTTGGGATCGGCCATGGCCGTCTTCCTCGCGTGCGCGTGCGCATGTGACGTGGTGGAGCCGTGCGTCATCGGGCGGCACTCTTGCGGCAACGATACGTCTCACGGGTCACCTGCGCAGAGTGGGGGACAGCGCTTTCTCGGCGGCGTTGCCCACCTGGCGTTGCTCAGCTGACGGCCAGCACGTACGACACCGTCGCGGCGGCCGAGGCGACCGTCCGGACGTGGTTCCATGCCGTCCACTCCCGCACGTACGTCGGCCAGTACGCAGCCGCCTCCTGGGTGCCCGCCTCCAGCTTGAGCAGCACGTTGTTACGGGGCACGTTCGCCACCATGGTCACCCCGAACGAGCCGAACAGATAGAACGCGCTGCCCAGCAACAGCTCCACCGTCCCCTCGTCCGGCCAGAGAACGAACGTCACCACGGCGATCACCGCGCACAGCACCGCCGTCCCCATGAACACCAGCATGAACGCCGGCATCAGCGCGGTCACATTGATCGCCTTCATCGCCGCGACGCCCTGCGCGGGCGGCAGCGCGGCGAGTCCGCGCATCACGAACGTCGAGAACGCACAGAAGACCCCGGCCACGAGGCCGGTCCCCACCACACCGATCACGATCAGTACGAAGTACGGCCCATCGATCATGTCAACGTCAACTCCCGCTTCCCGCCGGAATCCTGCCCCGGCCACGTCCATCACCTCAAGTGAAATCCTGTACGACATCAGTGACCATGGCCGAGCGACGCGACCACATACGCGAACGTCCAGAAGAACGGAGGCCCGAACTCCGGGTGGGGAGGGAGG
>NZ_RDBN01000041.1:8471-19291 GCF_008042075.1 Streptomyces sp. UW30
ACGCACCCCACCCACCCCCTGTCGCATGATGGGCCGTGTGCGACTGGAAGCGATCACCTGGGACCGGCTCGGCGAACAGCTGGCCGAGCGACTGCTCGATCTGAAGCCGGCCGACGGCAGCCCTTGGCCGCGCGTCGCCTTCGACGGTGCCCCGGCGGCCCGTCCCGGCGACCTCGCCGAGCGGGTCGGCGAGGCGCTGCGCATACGCGGCCGCCCCTCGCTCACCGTCGGCGCGGAAGGCTTCCTGCGCCCCGCTTCCGTCCGCCTGGAATACGGCCACCGGGACGTCGAGGCCTATTACGACGGCTGGGTCGACACCGGCGCCCTGTGGCGCGAGGTCTTCGGCCCCCTCGAAGCCGGTGGCGACGGCCGCGTCCTGCCCGACCTGTGGGACCCGGTCACCGACCGAGCCACCCGCAGCCGTCACGTCCAACTCCCGCCCGGCGGCTTCCTGTTGCTGCACGGCCCCCTCCTGCTGCGTCACTGGTTTCCGTTCGATCTGACCGTCCATGTCCTCCTCTCGCCCGGTGCCCTACGCCGCCGCACCCCCGAGGCCGAGCACTGGACCCTCCCCGCCTACGAGCGCTACGGCCAGGAGACCGACCCGGCCGGCACCGCCGACGTACTGGTGCGTGCCGACGACCCGCGGCATCCGGCGTGGAGCGGTTGAGGCGTGATCCGGTAAACCGCTTCTGCATGCACGTGCATTTAAATACGCTGGTGCCATGACGACCTCCACGAGTGATCCGATCTCCTTCGACGACACCGTCCGCACCCTGCTGGACGGCAGGAACTTCGCCAGCGTGGCCACCCTCGGCCCCGACGGCGCTCCCCAGAACTCGGTGGTCTGGATCAAGCGCGAGGGCGACACCGTGCTCTTCTCCTCCATCGACACCCGGCAGAAGGTGCGCAACCTCCGCCGCGACCCCCGCGTCAGCGTCTCGGTCTACGACCTCGCCAACCCCTACTCCTCCATCGAGATCCGCGGCATCGCCGAGATCGTCCCGGACGAGGCCAAGCGGCTTCCGTTCGAGCTCTCGCACAAGTACCTCGGCATCGACCCACCGGCCGAGAAGGACGACCAGACCCGCGTGATCATCCGCGTCTTCCCGCGGAAACTCGTGCGCTTCTCGGCCTGATCGCCGCCCGCCGCCGATGGCCGGTACCGCTCGGTTCCGGGTGCAAGGGCCGGACGCCACGGCGAGAATGAAGGGCGCCGGGACTAGCGGTGCGTCCGGCGCCGCGCCGGCCGTCCGGCATCGGGAGGTAGCCCATGACCACTGCCGGAGACATCATGCACCGCGGCGCCCAGTGGATCCCGGCCCACGAGACCCTGGACCGCGCCGCCCAGCTGATGCGTGAGCTGGGTGTGGGAGCCCTGCCCATCAGCGACGAGAACGAACGGCTCTGCGGCATCCTCACCGACCGCGACATCGTCATCGGCTGCGTGGCCATGGGCCACGACCCGAGCAAGGTCACCGCCGGCGAGATGGCCCAGGGCACCCCGCGCTGGATCGACGCGAGCGCCGACATCAGCGACGTGCTACGGGAGATGAAGGATCATCAGATCCGCCGCCTCCCTGTCATCGAGAACAAGCGCCTGGTCGGCATGATCAGCGAGGCCGATCTGGCCCGGAGCCTGTCGGAGGACGAGATCGGCCACTGGGCCGAGAGCGTCTATGCGATGAGCGCGGCGCCGAGGGCGCGTTGACTCGGTGACGCACTGACCCGATGCGCTGACCTGTCGACGCCCTGACTAGGCGAAGATCCGCTCACCTCACGGGCTGTCCTCGTCCGGCCGGTCGTGCCGGGCGAGGACGTCTCGATGTGGGCATCGGCCGGGCGCGTCAGAGCCACCCGTTGCGTCGGAAACCGCGGTACAGCACCACACACGCGACGGATATCACTCCGATGACCAGCGGATAACCGAACGTCCAGCGCAACTCCGGCATGTAGTCGAAGTTCATGCCGTAAACCCCGCACACCATCGTGGGGATGGCGATGATCGCGGCCCAGGCGGTGATCTTCCGCATGTCCTCGTTCTGCGCGACGGTGACCTGTGCCAGGTGGGCCTGGAGGATCGAGTTGAGCAACTCGTCGAAGGCGAATATCTGCTCCTTGGCCCGCAGCAGATGGTCGGAGACATCGCGGAAGTAGGCCTGTATCTCCGGCTCGACCGCCCGGAGCGGCCCCGTGGCCAGTTCCTCCAGCGGCCGGCTCAGCGGAACCACGGCCCGCTTCAGCTCCAGCAACTCCCGCTTGAGCTGGTAGATCCGCCCCGGGTCGGCCCGTGCCCCGTTCTCCGCGAACACGTCTGTCTCAACCTCGTCGATGTCCTCCTGCACCGAGTCGGTGACGCTCAGATAGTCGTCGACGACGTGGTCCGCGACGGCGTGCAGCACTGCCGCCGGTCCCTTGGCGAGCTGCTCGGGGTTCGACTCCAACTCCTCGCGCAACGGCCCCAGAGAGCCATGGCGTCCGTGGCGCACCGTGATGACGAAGTCCCGGCCGACGAACACCATGATCTCGCCGGTGTTCACCACCTCGCTGGTCGCCGTCAGCTGCTCGTGCTCGACGTAGCAGACGGTCTTGAACACCGCGAACAGCGTCTCGTCGTACCGCTCCAGCTTCGGCCGCTGATGTGCCTCGACCGCGTCCTCGACCGCCAGCGGGTGCAGGTCGAAGAGCTCGGCGATGCCCGCGAACTCCTGGTCCGTCGGCTCGTGGAGGCCGAGCCAGACGAATCCGCCGCCGCGCTTGCGCACTCTTTGCACGACGTCGACCAGATCACCGCTCTCCGGGACCCGCGCGCCGTCCCGGTACGCCACGCAGTTCACCACGGAGGAGCCCAGCGGGGACCTGGCGGGGTGGCTGAGGTCGACGCGCGGGCGCCGTCGAGCCAGCCGTGCCACCTTGCGGAGGCCGCCGACCTTGTCGAGGCCCGTGACCTTTCGCAGATTCCCTGCCATGGACATCTGGATCTCCTTGCGTGGATCCCTCGCGCCGCATCTCTGCGCCTTGGCGTGCCAGTTTGCCAGCCGGTGGTGAGTGACGGGTAAGCCTGTGGGAATCACCGATTCCGCTTTGTTCCCGCCTGTGGACAACCGGCTCACCCAGGTAGGACGCAACCTCAGCCGGGCTGGATGCAGCGCTCCGCTCATGTGACGGCAGCTTCACGCTCACGTGACGCAGCTTCCCGCCCACGTGACCGCAGCCTCCCGTCCGGGCGCGCGGCCTCCCGCCGGACCAGGCACGGCCTCCCGCCGGTCCGAGCCGCCCCCACGTGTCCTGGACGTCCGCCATCTCGTCGTAGGCGCCGCGTCGCCCGCTCAAGACGAGCGGGGCAACTGGGATGATCGCGGCATGACGCGAAACGACGGATATCTCCTCGACAACCGGCAGACCGAGGCGGGCGAACGTTTCGACGCCTTCGCCACCCTCTTCGACCCCATCACCTTCCGGCACCTCGAAGGATTCGGCATCGGACCCGGCTGGCGCTGCTGGGAGGTCGGCGCAGGCGGCACGTCGGTGGTGTCCTGGATGGCCAAGAAGGTCGGCCCCACCGGAAAGGTGGTCGCGACCGACATCGACACCTCGCACCTCGCCTCCGCCGCCCGGCCACCGGTGGAGGTCCGCGTCCACGACGTGAGCGCCGAGGAAGCGCCGGGGGAGGGGTTCGACCTCGTGCATGCCCGGCTCGTCCTCGTCCATGTGCCGGACCGGGAAAGGGCGTTGCGCTCGATGATCGAGTCCCTGCGCCCCGGCGGCCGGCTCCTGGTCGAGGACGCCGACCCCGCCCTCCAGCCCCTCATCTGCCCCGACGAGTACGGCCCCGAGCAGCAGCTGGCCAACCGACTGCGCCACGGCTTCCGCAAGCTCCTCGCCGACCGCGGCGCCGACCTCTCCTACGGCCGCAGGCTCCCGCGCATCCTCCGCGAAGCCGGCCTGCGCCAGGTGACGGCCGACGCGTACTTCCCGGTGACGTCGCCCGCCTGCGCCGCCCTGGAGTCCGCCACCGTCCGCCAGATCCGCGAGCAACTGGTCGCGGCGGGCATCGCCACGGACGACGACATCGACCGCCACCTCGCGAACGTGGCCTCCGGCACGTTGGATCTGGCAACGGCACCGCTGATCTCGGCATGGGGACGCAAGCCGTAGCCGGCAGCCCAGCGAACCAGCCCTCGGTACGTCGGCGACCTCACCCGGTCTCCGGCGGCCTCCCGCCCACCCGTTCCACGGCCAGCGCCCCCGCCCGGCACCCTTCCAGAGCCGCCTCCTGCGGCCCGGCGCCGGCGAGCAGGGCGGCGAGGAAGGCACCGGTGAAGGCGTCACCCGCTCCGGTGGTGTCCCTCGGCGCGGTCGGCACGGCGGGGACGTGGGCACTGACCGCGCCCGACCGGGCCACCAGTGCGCCGTCCGCGCCCTGCTTGGCGACCACCAGCGGAACATGGCGACTCAACTTGGCCGCCGCGTCCGCCGCGTCCGGCAACCCCGTGAGCAGGCACGCCTCGTCACGGCTCGGCAGCAGGACGTCCACACCCTCCACCAGCGTCAGGAAACGGTCGACGCCCAGCTCCACGAGGAACCCCGCCGACGCCGGATCCAGGCTCACCGGCACGCCACGCGCGCGTGCGGACGCGAGAGCCACCGTCACCAGCGCGCGGCTCGGCGCGGAGAACAGCAAGTAGCCCGACAGATGCAGCCATCCGACGCCGTCGAGGAGCGCGTCCGACCAGTCGCCCGGCTCCAGTCGCAGGGACGCGCCGCTGTCGGTGAGGAACGTCCGCTCGGCGTCGGCACCCGCGTCGACCAGGCAGATCACCGTCCCGGTCGGCGCCTCGGGATCGACGACGAGACAGGGCTCCACCCCGCTCGCGGTCAGCTCCCGCTCGTGCCACTCGGCGGCCTCCGCGCCCACCCGCCCCAGCAGCCGCACCTCACCACAGCCCCGATGCGCGGCCCAGCAGGCCACATTGGCGCCCGCGCCGCCCGGCACCGTCCGGATGGCCGCGGCCGTGTCCGTCCCCGAGGCGAGCGGCCCCTGGTGCCGGGCGATGACGTCCGTCACCACATCCCCCACGACCAGCAGCGCGCCGTCACGAGTGCCCAAGGTGCCCGCTCCGCTTCCCGATCCGTCGGGCAACGTTGCGCTCACGCCCCGGCCCAGGCCGCCGCGATCCGCCCCGCCAGCCGTACGTTGCCGCGTACCGCCGCGAGGTTGGCGCTCAGCGAGGCACCGTCCGTGTGCCGTACGAGGTAGTCCAGCAGGAACGGCGTGACCGCCTGGCCGGTGACGCCCTGCTCCTCGCACGCGTGCAGCGCGTCGGCGAGCACGCGCGCGTGCAGCTCGGGATCCAACTGCTCCGCCTCCGGCACCGGATTGGCGACGATCAGCGCCGACTCGGGCCCGTCGAGGGCGTCCTGAGCGCGCATCACCGCGGCCACCTCCTCCGGTGCCTGGAGCGTCCAGTCCACCGGGTGCCCCGAGTCGGAGAGGTAGAAGCCGGGGAAGCGCTCGGTGCGATAGCCGGCCACCGCGACGCCCAGCGTCTCCAGCCGCTGCAGAGTCGCCGGGACATCGAGGATCGACTTCACCCCGGCGCACACCACGGTGATCCGTGTCCGCGTGAGCAGTCCCAGGTCGGCCGACTCGTCCTGCGTCACCGTCCACTGCCGGTGCACACCGCCCAGCCCACCCGTCGCGAACACCCTTACGCCCGCGAGGGCCGCCAGCAGCGCCGTCGCCGACACCGTGGTCGCCCCGCTCGCCCCGGCGGCCACCGCGAGTGGCAGATCCCGGTGCCCCAGCTTGCGGATCCCGTCCTCGTTCGCGATCCGCTCCAGCTGGTCCTTGTCCAGGCCGACATGGGGCCGCCCGTCGAGCACGGCGATCGTCGCCGGAACGGCGCCCTCCCGCCGTACGACGTCCTCCAGCTCCAGCGCCACCTGAAGATTGCGCGGGCGCGGCAGCCCGTGCGCGATGATCGTGGACTCCAGGGCCACCACGGGTCGACGCGCGTCGATCGCTTCCCGTACCTCTTCCGACACCATCAGCACCACGCGCCTGCCTCCTGTCCGTCGGTACTCCCTCATCTCTGGCGGGCGCCACGCCCGATCAAACCCCTTGCAGGCTGTGGCGGACGACACCAGCCTTGGCTGCATGATGGACAACACTGCACGTCTCGACCATGTCGTCCTCTGGGTACGTGACCCGGTGGCGTCGGCCGACTTCTTCGAGAAGGCGGTCGGCATGGAGCCGGTCAGGCTTTCGGAGTTCGCCGCGGGGGCGGCTCCGTTCCCCTCCGTACGTCTCAACGAGGAGACCATCCTCGACCTCATGCCGCTCACCATGGCGGAACGCATGAAGATGCTGCCGGGCGCCACCGAGAGCTCCGGGCACCCGGTCAACCACGTCTGCCTGGCGCTGCCCGGCGACGACTTCGACGCCCTGCGCGCCCGCTTGGAGGAGCGCGCCGCGCCGGTGTCGGACATCTCCCAGGACTCCTTCGGCGCCCGCGGCAAGGCCAAGCGCAGCTTCTACTTCCGCGACCCCGACGGCAACGTCTTCGAGGCCCGCCACTACGACTAGGCGGACCTGGAAGGGGGGGCCATGCACGCGTGGCCCCCCTTCCAGACATGGCACCGCGTCGAAGACGTCAGACCGGCTGTGCCCCGCGTCGCAGGCGTCAGACCGGCCGTACGCTGTCCAGCGCCCCATGCGGATTCAGCACGTACGTGCGGCTCGCGCCCTCGCGTGCCTGCCGTTCAACGCGTGTCTGCCGTTCCACATGCTGCCCGCGCCGCCCCGGAGCGAGCCGGACTCCGCGTCAGTCGCCCGCGGGAACGCCCTCCGCCCGCCTGCCCCGCGTGAGCAGCGCCAACGCCGCCAGCGGGAGCAGCAGGCACGCGGCGGCGAGATTCAGCCAGCCGTAGCTCGCCTTGGCGACCACGAGCCCCGCGACCGCTCCGCCGACGCCTGCGGACGCGTTCATGACCAGGTCCGACAGTCCCTGCGCGGCGGCACGCGCCGGCTGCGGCACGGAGTCCGTGAGCAGCGCCGAACCGGAGACGAGCCCCGCCGACCAGCCGAGCCCCAGCACGAAGAGTCCGACGGCCGTCTGTCTGTGACTGCCGCCCGCCGTACCGGCGAGGAACACCGCACACGCCAGCAGCCCCACGGCGAGCCCGATCCCGGACAACCGCCCCAGCCGGTCCGACAGCCGCCCCATGAGCGGTGCGAACGCGTACATGCCCGCGATGTGCCCGCTGATGACCAGCCCGATCAGATCGATCCCGGCGCCGTGGTGCGCCAGGTCGACCGGGGTCATCGACATCACCGAGACCATCGCCGTGTGCACCACGGCGACCGTCACCACCGCGAGCCGCGCCCGCGGCGAGGCGGCCACGGCAGCCACCCCGGCGCGCAGCGAGCGGGCCGCGGGCGACCCTTCCTCGGCCGGTGCCAGCGCACGCGCCGTCAGCAGTGGGTCGGGCCGCAGCAGTACGGCCACCACGAGCGCGGATATCAGGAAGATCCCGGCCGCCCACAGGAACGGACCCGCCGTCGCCGGTATCCCGAGGCCCGTGACACTGCGACCGGCGGGCGCGGCTATGTTCGGGCCGAGGACAGCGCCGATGGTGGTCGCCCACACGACGAGCGAGATCGCCCGTGCTCGCCGCTCCGGCTCGGCCAGATCCGCCGCCGCGAAGCGCGCCTGGAGATTCGCCGACGACGCCGCTCCGAACGCGGCCATTCCGCACAGCAGCAGCGGAAAGCTCCCGACGCGGGCCGCGACCACGGTGACGGCGGCGCCCACGGCACCGATGAGATACGCCAGCACGAGCCCTGGACGACGGCCCCGCGCGGTCATCAGCGCGGCCAGCGGCAACGACAGCACCGCGGTCCCGGCGACGGTGGCGGTGGGCGCGAGCCCGGACAGCGACTCGGTGCCGCTGACCTCCTTGGCCAGGACGGCCGCGAGCGCGATACCGGTGGCGACACCCAGTCCGCCCAGGATCTGCGTCGTGATCAGCACGGCCTGGATACGGCGCCGCAGCGCCGGCAGCCGGTCGGGCGTGACCGATACGACCACCTGCCGCTCGACGGCGGTCACGACGCACGCCGGGTGGTGCGGCGCCTGCGACCCGCCGGCCGGGGACAACACATCGGACCGGCCGCGTACATGTGGGTGAAAGGTGTCGTCACAGGCGCAGTCTCCCCCCTCTTCTCCCGCCTGCCCACCCCGTGAAAGACCGGGGCGCCCTCAGAACAGCGGCTCCGGCAGTACCCCCTCCAACGCGAGCAGCTTCCGCTTGGTCTCGAGACCGCCCCCGAACCCGCCGATGCCGCCGTCGCTCTCCACGACCCGGTGACAGGGCACGACGACCGGCAGTGGATTGGCGCCCATCGCCATGCCCACCGCCTGGGCCGCGCCCGGCTGCCCGACCCGCCCGGCCAGATCGCCGTACCCGACGACCGTGCCGTACGGGACACCGGAGGCCAGCTCGCGCAGCACCTGCCGGTTGAAGCCGGAGCTCAGCGACCAGTCCAACGGCAGCTCGAAGTCGCGCCGGGCACCGGCGAAGTACTCCTTCACCTGGCGTATCGCCTCGGCCAGCAGTGGGGAGCCGGGCGCCTCGACCGGCTCGGCACCCAGCCGGGACGCCAGTCGGTCGAGCGTCGTCTCGCGCACCTTCTGCGTGGCGTGGAACACGACGCAGACCAGGCCGTCGTGGGTCGCGGCCAGCATCAGCGGACCGATGTCGGTGCCGACGACGGCCCACCCGACCTGCTGCTCGTACTGCCCATGGCTGTCCATGCGCCCACCGTACGACCCACCACTGACAACGCCCCCGGGAGCGGGTGGCGCCGAGCGGGCCTCACTTCGCGGGCAGGGCGTCCCGCACGACGTCGGGGGTGTTCGTGATGATGCCGTCGACGCCGTACCCGGCGACCAGCCGGGCGGTGTTCGCGTCGTTCACGGTCCAGACGAAGACCTCCAGCGGCCTGCCGTGCGGTCCGACGACCGCGTGGACGGCGGCGACGTAGCCCATGGAGACGGAGGCGTACGAGGGGTTGATCTGGTCGGCGAAGGCCGCGTACCGATCCAGGTCCGCCACGGACGGCGTCCCCAGGAAACCGGTCTTCACATCCGGCCTCAGCTCATGAACGGTGCGCACGCTGCCGGCGCCGAAGCTCTGCACGATCAGCCGGTCGGCCAGGTGGGGCCGGTCCAGCCAGCCCTCGTTGTCCAGGACCTTGAGGGTCTCCTGCTCGATGCCCGGGTACAGCTCGGGGTTCTTGATCTCCAGGAGCAGCTTCTGGTGATGCAGCTCCACGCGGTCGACGAACTGCTTCAGCGTCGGCACGCGCGCGTCCGCGTACGCGGGGCCGAACCAGCTGCCCGCGTCCAGGCGGGCGATCTCGGCGGCCGTGAAGTCCTTCACCTTCCAAGGTGCGCGGTCGGGGAAGACCTCCTCCGCGTCCGTGGTGCGCTTGAGGTTGTCGTCGTGGACGACGACCAGCTCGCCGTCCCTGGTGCGCTGGACGTCGTTCTCGACCCAGCTGACACCCAGCTCGGCGGCCTTGTCGACGGCGGCCAGCGTGTTCTCGGGGGCATAGGCGGAGGCACCCCGATGGGCGATGATCTCGGGCTGGGCCGCACCGGCCCGGGCGTCGGGGGTGGGAACGAGCAGAGCTGCGGATCCCAGGAGTGCGGTCGCCGTGGCGGCTACAGCGCGCGCGTGCATGCGTACTCCTCGCGTCGGACGATCACGAACAGCTCAACTGTGACAGCAGAGGGTCAACGACGGAGGAGTGCAGAATGGCCACAGATTGAATGGAGTTGCCCGGGCCCGCTCACCTGTGCGGCACAACTGGGGCGAGGCCGTGTTTCTTTGCCGGAAAATCGTTCGACCATTGCGGTGGGCGTTACCCTCTGCCTCAACCCTGACCGCTCGGGCGGTCCTGGGAGGGGGCGTATTTCACGGGGTTCCGGGACGTAAGAGGGCGGGAAGGGCAGCTGCGTATGCAGGGCACGATCGACGGATTCAGCTACGGACTCGTCACACCGCTGGTGGCCTACCTCATGGCCTGCCTCGGCGGCGCGCTCGGCCTGCGCTGCACCACCAGATCGATGCTCGTCTCGCGCTCCTGGCGCCAGGGCTGGCTCGCCTTGGGTTCGGCGGCCATCGGCTCCGGGATATGGACGATGCACTTCGTCGCGATGATGGGGTTCACCGTCAAGGGGACGCCCATCCACTACGACAAGGCGATGACGTTCGCGAGCCTCGCCGTCGCCATCGTCATGGTGGGTGTCGGGATCTTCATAGTCGGCTACCGGGGTGCCAGCGGAGCGGCCCTGTTCACGGGCGGCACCATCACCGGCCTCGGCATAGCCTCCATGCACTATCTGGGCATGGCCGGCATGCGGCTCAACGGCAAGCTGGAGTACAACACGTTCACCGTGGCCGTCTCCGTCGTCATAGCGATGGGGGCGGCCACCGCCGCGCTGTGGGCCGCCGGACAGGTCAGAGGACTGCTGTGGAGCGTGGGCGCGAGCCTCGTCATGGGCCTCGCCGTCAGCGGCATGCACTACACCGGAATGGCCGCTCTCAGCGTCCATCTCCACGGCACGGGAGCCCCCTCCGTAGGCGACTCGCCCGCCTCCCTGCTCGCGCCGATGCTGGTCGGCCCGCTCGCGTTCCTGCTCCTAGCCGGCGCCGTCGTGCTGTTCGACCCGAAGATGGTCATGGGGGTGCCCGCCGGGGGCCCCGTCGAGCACAAGCCGGGCGTCCCGGCCCACGCCACCGTCCCGCAC
>NZ_RDBN01000042.1 GCF_008042075.1 Streptomyces sp. UW30
CGTCCATGATGTCTTCCTTCTCGGTTCGCTGCCGACTACGTCGCGGCAACAGTTCGGGGCTTTCGCCGGCCCAGTCAGTATCAGGAAAGGTCTTGAACCAGGGCATCACGTATTTGGATGAGGGCCGGCGCGTCAGGGGATTACGCTGAAGCCTGTTGCGCATGGCTGCGAGCTGGTCAACTTGCGCTGCCAGCAGGGGTGTTGAACACCGTTGTGGTGCGGGAGCGTGGCAGTTGCACGTCCCCTCTTCCGTCATCTTCTGGGTCGTTCAGCGGGCGGGACCGTTACTGGCGTCCGAGTCCGTGCCCGACAGGCCGACGGTCCGGAGCGGCCGTGGATCGTGGACGGCACGCTGATCTCGGTCCCGACCGGAACTTGGCCGTCTTCGGCAGCAACTGCCGGTACTCCGCGGATGTGCAGGTCGCCGTGAACGCGGACGCCCGGCAGGTGGTGACCGCGGACCGTCCGCTGCCGGGCGTCACCGCGGATCCGTTCCGAAATGGCAGCACGGCGTCCCACCGGCCGCCTCCTCCGGAATGTTCCTGAGCGGTGTGCGTGGCTGCCACACCTGAAGCACCACAACCATCGGTCATCGTTCCCAAACTGCCCCTGCGGCAGGAGACGTCCTCGAAGTCGGGGCCCGGATCGATCAGTTGATGCAGGGGCGGGCCGGGTCAGCACGCGGTAGCGGGCCTTGGAGGGCGGCAGACGGGGCTCGACACGGGTGGGGCGATCTCCTCGGCCTCGGTGGCCATGACGCAGGACCGGCCTCGTACTTCATGGGTAGGCGGAAAGCCACGCTGAGGCCGCAAGCCACGCTCGGCCGCGATCCTTGGTACCCGTGACAGCCGGCCGGCCAGTATGTTCAGCAGCACCACGGCCAGGTGGGATGTGGTGACGGCAACTCACAACCTCGAGCACCTGTTTACCTGAGCAGGAGCGCCTCGATGGGCCGGCGATCGAGCGCGAAGCGCGGGGCGTCGCTGCCAGCCCCGTCCACGAGCTTCGTCTACTCGCCTCGCTCACTGCTCGCCGATGCGGGCAGCTGCGAACTCCCCGATCATCGTCGAGGGAGCGTTGGTATTTCCCGAAGTGATCGAGGGCATCACCGATGAATCCGCCACCCTCAGCCCCGCGATGCCTCGGACACGAAGGACGGGATCGACCACTGCGTCCTCTCCGGTGCCCATGGCGCAGGTTCCGACCGGGTGCACATAGGGCATGGTGGCGCGCCGAACGAACGCTTCGGTCTCGCGACGAGTCATCGGGCGAGTTGGTGCGGCCCAACTCCCCGCCACCGAGGAGAACTCCTTGGTGCCTGCCAGATCCTGGGCCAGGTGCACGCCCGCGACCAGCGCGTCGAGGTCTGCGGCTTCGGCAAGCATGTTGGCGCGAATCTGTACCGGTCCCTCGGCGCTCGTGAGCTGGACCGAGCCGCGACTGGTGGGGCGCATCAGGCACGGCAGGAGCGTCACCGCATCAGGCGGAACGTCGTACTGTTGGCCGATCTCCCGAGAGACATAGGGAAGCTGCACGGCGAGGATCATCACATCCGCGATGGGGAGGCCGCTACGGCTGTGCCACATGACGCTCGCGCCCTCGAGATTGTTGTTGGGCGGCGGAAGTGCTTCTCCAGGAGCCAGGCACAGTCCGGCGACGATCGGGTGATCCTGCAGGTTCTTACCGACTCCGGGCAGGTCCGCGATGATCTCGATTCCGGCATGTTCGAGTTCCCGGGCAGGCCCGATGCCGGACCGCAGCAGCAGGGATGGTGACCCGATCGCTCCGGCCGAGAGGACGACCTCGCGCGTCGCGCGGGGTGACCACGAGCGGCCCGCGACGGTGACGTCGGCACCGACGCACCGGCCGCTCACCGTGACGAGTTTGCGCACCTCCGCCGCGGTGATGACCGTAAGCCGCTCGTGGTCAGCCTTGCCCTGCAGGTAGCCGGTCCACGAGGAGACCCTGCGGCCGTCCCGCACGTTCAAGGTCAGTGGCCCCGCCCCGGACGGCGTCGGCACATTCAGATCGTCGAGATACGGCAGGTCCAACGCGCGTGCGGCGCCTATGAGCCCGGACGCGACCGGGTGCAGGTCCCGGGCCCGCTCCACCCGGATCGGTCCGCCGGTGCCGTGTAGGGGGCTCGGGCCGTCCTCCCAGTCCTCGCTTCGCCGGAACAGCGGCAGCACGGATTCGTAGTCCCACCCCGAGTTCCCAGCAGCTGCCCACTCGTCGTAGACCCCGCGATCGCCACGCATCCAGATGAGGCCGTTGATGCTGCTTGAGCCGCCCAGCGTCTTGCCCTGCGGCAGTGGCAGGATCCGTCCGTCCAGGTGGGGTTCCGTGTCGTACTGGTACTGCCAGTCTCGGCGAGAGCCGAGGTTCTCCACCCACCGCGTGGGTCTGGTCACGATGTCGTCGTCGACGGCGTCCCCGGCTTCCAGCAGCAGTACGCGCACATCCTCGTGTTCGAGCAGGCGTGCCGCGACGGCGCTTCCGGCTGAGCCGGCGCCTATCACGATGTAGTCGAAGGTCTCCGGCAGGTCACCTGGGGTGAACTGGTTTCCGTGTACAAGCATGTGGCGACAATGCCATGAGAGCGTCCCACCGGACCTCGTTGATTGTGGTGAAAAGAGTGGCGGCGACACGTCGCCGCGCCGAGCTCACCCGCTCGATGATGGCGGCTGCGCCGGCCGCCCCTTGCCGCGTTACAGCGAGCCGCCTACGCACAATCGCGCCTATGCGGTCGGTCGCGAGATGATGACGGTGAGGGGGCCCGGAGAGGAAGTTCACCCTGCCGACCCGGAGTAACTGCGCGCGGCGGTCAGTGACTTCGGCTGGTCGCCTGGAACACCCTCGGCCTCTTCCCATACCCTGGCACCGCACGCCGTCGACGCCCCTTCGTCAAGCGCGGCATCATATGCACCTCCACCGATGGCGGTCTCTCGTCAATCCAGGTGAGATCGTTCGCGCTGAGCGGTGACAACCTTGGCCAACTGCAGGCGGGAATTGATGCCCAGCTTCCCGAACACGGCCCGCAAATGGGTGGCGACGGTGTTGGGCGAGAGGAACAGTTGGGCGGCTGCGGACTTGTTGCTGTGTCCGTCGGCGACGAATTCGGCCACGCGCCGTTCGGCATCGGTCAGCGCGCCCCAGCCCGTCTCCGGACGCTGCAGGGCCGGTGCCCAGCGGCGCCGCGCACCCGCAGCGCGTACGACCGGGAACAGCCGGCGCAGCTCTCCCTGGGCACCGACCTTGCGGTAGAGCTCCGCTGCCTGATCCAGCGCCGCCAGCCCCTCGACGCGGCTGCCCGCACGTACGAGTGCCTCGCCGTAGTCCGCCAGTGCCGCGGCCAGCAGGAGAGGCCTGCCGGCTGGTCGCAACGTGTCGACCGCCTGTCGCAGTTGGACGAGATCCTGTGTGGCGAGCCCGGTGATGTGGGCGCGGACCGCCGCGGGCACAGTCAGTCCACTGTTGCGCTCGGCAAACGTATGGGCCATCGACACGCCTTTCCGGGCCAAGGGTCCGGCTCCMTGATCGCGCGCCACACGGGCCACCAGGATCTGCCATTCCGGCAACCACTGCATCCGGTGGAGCGCGCCGTCTTGGTGAAACTGCGGAGCGAGGTCGACGGCCCGGCTGTCGTCACGGGCGACAGCCAGTAGCGTCTGAAGCATCAGCAGCGCTGTCGGCCACGRCGGATCCTCGTCGAGCGGCAACCGCTGTGCTGAGCGGACCCACTTCTCCAGTGCCTGCGGGTCCCCACGCAGGAAGACGATCAGGGCCAGCCGAACATGCAGGTTCCCGGCCGCCAATCGGTTCTCGGGCATGACGGTGAGGTCGGCATCCGCCGATTTCAATGCTGCTTCGAGATCCGCCGAGCGGCCGAGCAGGTCACCGGAGACCGGGTAGCGGCCTTCGAGGCCGGCGACCTCGGCCGAGGCCCAGCGCGCCAGCATCTCGCCCTCGTCGTCTCCGGCACGGCGCGCGTCCGCGAGCACTTTGTCCACGGCCGCGCGCGTGGTCTCCACATCGCCGGCACGTGAGTCGGCGAGCACTGTCACAGCGATGAGCCGTGCTCTGTCCGGTTCGGACATATCCGTGCTGCCCAGGATCCGCCATGCCCGCGCTCGCATCGTCTTCAGTAGCCCGAGTCGCCACAACGGCATCGCGAGCGAGACTTCCGCACGAACCAGGACGGCGGTCGCCGGCGCCCGCGCGACAACGCGGTCGGCGAGCGCGACCGCCTCCTGGTCGTGGCCTGTCCCAGCGAGTACGCCGACTGCTCGCGCCGCGACTTCCGTCCACTCCGGAACTGCTGGGTCGGCCAGCTCAACCGCCTTGGTCGCCAAGCGGGCCGCGTCGTCAGGCGCGCTCTCGCGTGTGCGCTCGGCGGCGTCGACGAGTGTCGTGGCCGTCGCCAGGTCGCCCGGCCGGACGCCCGCCAGCAGGTGTGGGGCACGTGCCACGGGGTCGCTGCCTGCCATCTGCAGTGCTTTGCTGTGCAAGGCCGCGCGTATCGAGGGGGGCAGTGTCGCGTAGACGGCGCGGCGTTGCACTGCGCTCCGGAACGACAGCCGCTCGCCGTCGTCGACGAGGAGGCCGATGCGGGTGACCTCGGTCAGCTGGTCCAGGACCGTCTTGCCGGTCGGACCGTCCAGCAGCGCTGAGACGGCGTCGGGGGTGAATGTGGTGCCGAGCACGGAGCCCGTGGTCACCAACCGCGCCGCGGACTCGGGCAGTGACCGCAATTGTTCGCCGGTCCTGGCTACCAGAGGCTCGGGTAGGGGCGGCTCCGTGTAGGGATCGAGCCTGTGGGCTGCCTCGGCCAGTTCGACCGCGATCAGCGGATTGCCACCGGCGTCCTCGAGCAACGCCCGCAACGCCGGCCCTGGTTCGCCGTCCAACCGGTCGCGGGCGATCTGCAGCATCGCGTCGATGGGCAAGGGGGGCACAGCGATGGTTTTCGACGGGAGCTGCCGGGTCATCTCCGCCAAGGTGCGAGACATCGGGCTGCTCACAGTGTCCCGCGTGGACACAAGCCACACGACGCGACGCCCGATCAGACGCTCCGGCAGGACGCGCAGGGCTGCCGCGGTCAGTTCGTCAGCCCAGTGGACGTCCTCAAGCACCATCAGCACGGGCCGACGCGTGGCAGCGGTCTCCAGCAGATCGGCGATCCGGTCGAGCAGCCAGGGCGGACGTTCGTAGACGGAAGCGAGTTCAGCGAAGAGCTCGGCGGGGACGAGCGGGTTGCGCCCGGTCCGCAGCGCCCAGACCAATGCCGGCAGCCGCAGCGAAACCACAGCGCTGTCGCTGCGGCCGTGGCCTACGGTGAAACCGGTGCGAGCGGCCTCACGGGCCGCCGCGTCGGTCAGTGCGGTCTTGCCGATCCCTTCCTCGCCGCTGAGCACCACGACAGCGGACTGGCCGGTTTCCATGGAGTACTCCAAGACCCTGGACACGACCGGGCTCACGTCCTCGCGGCCGCGCAGCGGGAACTCGCCCTGCCGGCGCAATCCAGACCTGTTTTTCATTTGGCCCAAAATGAAAACCCCCCTTGGAAACCGGTCAAGCCACGTCCCGAGCCAGCCATCGGCATCACCTCTCTCAGGACCCCGCACACGGTTGCTGCCAGGGCGAACCTCGTCTGACCAGGCACGGCTGCGCGCAGATGCGATCGCGGTGCTATTGCGTGGGCGTGGGCGGGCTCCATCGAGGGTCCCTGCCGCTCAGGCCCAGCGCGCAGTCGAACGGGGACGCATCGGTATGCGGCAGGACCTCGTCGGCGAGAAGGCCTAAACCGCGCATGCGAGGCGCCTCACGCGTGTAGGTCTCGAACGCGGCCACGGCGAGCGACTTGGGGACATGGATCGACTGAGCGGTTGCCACCGCGATGTCCCACGCGTGCATGGCGAATTCGGCGATGAGGATCTCTCCCAGCGCGGAGGCGGCCATGGGACGTCCGCCGAGGCTCGCATCTCCGTCCCATGCGGTCGGCTCGGACCAGGCCCTAACGGCGGGCTCCGCTTTGTCGGCGACCAGGACAGCCCAGTCGGACTTCGGCCGTCCTGCGAGGAAGGGCACCGGGTTCGCGGTCAGCAGAGCAGAGTCCGATGCCGCCCGTGTGCCCGCGTCCCTTGTCAGCAGGAGCATCATGGCGATGTGATTGACGAGGTCCTTCACCGTGTAGTCCGAACACGGGGTCGGATCCTGGTACTTGGCCGGAGGCGCTTCGTCGACGGCCTTCACGACCAGACCGATGCTCTGCGTCAGAAGTTCCACTCTGGTTGGTGACATCTGGCGATGCCCCTTCTCGACTTGAAGGTTGGTGGGGTGGCTGCGTTGGCGGCCGCGAACTCGTGCAGCGCCGACCCGAAGCCGTAGCACCAGCCGCAATAGGCGTCGAAGGCGTAGGTCAGTCGAATGCGCTCGGGCTGACGCTTTCAAAGCTATGGCCAGACGGCTTTCCCCTTCCTGGTGTGCGAATGACGATCGATGGTGAAAATCCGACAGTCTCCTGATCAGATGCCGTGCTGTGCCTTGCTCCGTGTGGTGAGGTCGGCGAGGCGTCGCCATTGGGCGCGGGGCGGGGCCTCGTTCTGTTCCGCGGTAATGAGCTGGAGGGCCAGATGGTCGGCGCCTGCGCTGTGGAACTCGGCGAGGCGAGCGCTGATCGCGTCGTCGGTGCCCCAGACGACAAGTGAGTCGACCAGGACGTCGCTGCCGCCGCCGGTGAGGTCGTCGTCGCTGAAGCCCAGACGCCTGAGATTGGCGGCGTAGTTCGGCAGTCGGAGGTAGTAGTCGAGGAAGTGGCGCGCGGTCTCGCGTGCCCTCCTGGCCTCGCTCTCCAGGACCACGGTGACCTCGGGTGCCAGGAGCGCTGCGTCGCCCAGGATGTGGCGAGCTTGCTCGATGTATTCCGGGGTGACCAGGTAGGGGTGGGCGCCGACGGCCCGGTCGCGCGCAAGGCGCAGCATCCTCGGTCCGAGCGCCGCCAGGATCCGGGTCTGTGCCGGCACGGGTGTGGTGGCGGAGTCGAGGGCGTTGAGGTACTCCACCATCGTGGAGTAMGGGCGTTGGTAGTTCCTGGCCAGCTGCGCGTGACTCGCGCCCAGGCCGAGCAGAAACCGGTCGGGGTGGGTGTGCTCGAGCGCGGCCCGCTGCTCGGCAACCGTTTCCGCGGCCTCGTGCCAAATGTTCAGAATTCCTGTGGCCAGGACAATACGGTCGGTTGCCTCGGCGAGGTGCACCGCGTGGTGCACACTGCTGCTGCCGCCGAGCCAGATCGCGCCGAAACCGAGTTCCTCCAGCTCCGCTGCCGCGTCGCGCAACTCGCCTTGCATCGCGGGGGCCTCGGAGCGCAATTCGCGGCTGAAGATTCCGACGAGGCCTACGGCGTCCTTCAGCGTCGCGGGACGTTGGGTGTGCATGTCTGTTCCCTCCTGGGGGTGGCCATGAGTTGTGCCGTTCTTACAGGGCCTCGCCGATTTCCTTGAACTCGACGTCCGTCAGGGTGATTTGCGCAGCGCGGGTGTTCTCCTCGAGATGGGACACGCGGGACGTGCCAGGAATGGGAAGCATCACGGGGGAGCGGTGCAGCAGCCACGCCAAGGCAAGTTGGGAAGGGCTCGCACCGTATGTCCTGCCGAGGGACTCAAGCAGGCCGCCCGGACGTGCCAGTCGACCCGTGGCCATCGGGTACCAGGGGATGAAGCCCAGGTTCTCCCGCTCGGCGTAGTGGAGCACGTCCTCGGCCTTGCGGTTGGACAGGTTGTACAGGTTCTGTACGGAGACGATGTCCGCGATCTCCCGGGCCTCCCGGATCTGCGGGACCGTCACCTCGGAGAGGCCGATGTGGCGGATCTTGCCCTCCTGTTGCAGCAGGCGCAGCTCGCCGACCWGGTCGGCGAGCGGGACCTTGGGGTCGATGCGGTGCAGTTGGTAGAGGTCGATGCGTTCCAAGCCAAGGTGGCGCAGGCTCAGTTCGGTCTGCTGCCGCAGGTACTCGGGACGGCCCAGGGTGCGCCAGTCGTCCGGGCCCGAGCGGGACAGCCCGCCCTTGGTTGCGATGACGAGGCCCGGGGGGTAGGGGTGCAGGGCCTTGTGGATGAGCTGCTCGCTGACGAACGGGCCATAGGAGTCCGCGGTGTCGATGAGGTTGACGCCCAGATCCACTGCTCGCCGCAGCACACGCACGGCCTCCTCGGGGTCCTTCGGCGGTCCCCACACACCGGGTCCAGTGAGCTGCATGGCGCCGTATCCGAGCCGGTTGACGGGGAGATTGCCGCCGAGCCGGAACACACCTGAGGCGTCGGCAGGCCGTGAGATTTGCTGTGTCATGCTCTGTGCTCCAGTCGTCGTGCTGGTTTTGAGATGGGCGCCGGGGGACTGACGGTCAGCACGCGTCGGCGACCGGCTCCAGGATGAAGAGCGGGATAGTGCGATCGGTCCCGGCCCGGTATTCGGCGAAGGGCGGGTAGGCGGCGTCCGCGCGCTTCCACCACTCGGCCTTCTCCTCGCCTTGAAGCTCGCGAGCGAGCATGTCCTGCCTGACCGCTCGGTCCTGCACTTCGACGAGGGGATGAGCAATCACGTTGTGGTACCAGGCAGGGTGTRGGTCCGCGCCGCCATTGGATGCGGCCACCACGTAGGCCCCGTTGTGCTCCACTCGCATCAGGGGCATCTTGCGGATGTTTCCGGACTTCACGCCCTTGGTGGTCAGGATGATGACCGGCAGGTCCAGGAAGGTCCCGCCCTGTTCGCCGTCGCTGGCCTCGTACTGCGCGACCTGTTCGCGCACCCACGAGGTTGCGCTGGGCTCGTACTCGCCTTGCAGGGGCATTGCTTGGGCTCCTATTCGTTCTTCGGGAGATGGCCATAGGGTTCACGGCCCGTGAGAGTTGGTGGTGCCTGGAACGGACCATTCCGGCTCATCAGTGGCGTGTGCGGAGGCGATACTGCGCGAGCAGCCCGAGGACGGCGGCGGCGATGATGACGAGCCCGTAGCCGAGGACGGTGTTCAGCAGGCCCAGCGGAGCGATCAGGAGGCCTGCGACGATCGCCGGGACTCCGAAGCTCAGGTAGGCGACCAGGTATACGGCTGCGAAGAGGCCTGCCCTCTGCTGGGGCTGCACGAGGGGAGCGACAGCCCGGATGGCGCCGGAGAAGGAAGCGCCGAAGCCCACACCGCCGATGACGCCGCCCACCCACAGCAGGGGCAGAGTTCCGGTGGCGACCCCCACCATGTTCACCGCGGTTCCCAGCAGTACGCCCCAACCGCCGACGAAAATGGTGCGGCGTGGTGTCAGACCGCCGAGGAAGAGGCCGGCCAGGGCGGCCGCGGCCGGCTGGATGAAGGCGGTGGCGCCGTTCAGAAGACCGCTGTGCAGGCCGAACAGGTCCCGGATGATGGTGGGTACGAGCCCCATGAACAGGCCGCCCAACATCCATGCCGCCACGTGAACGGGAACACTCGCGGCGAACTCACGGCGTGCGGCTCGGGGGACGGACACACGGGGAACAAGAGAGCGTGCCGCCCCGGGGCGCGTGGCCACCGTCTCCGCCGAGAAGACGGCGACAGCCGTGCCGATGACCATGATCCCCGCGAGGGCCGAGAACACGATGACGGATGCGTGGCTGCTGAACTGGATCGCTACGCCTGTCAGCAAGGCTCCGAGGCCCAGCCCGCCGGCCGGGGCGATGCTGGTGATGATCATGCCCAGCTTCTTGCTGTCCTCCGGGGCGTGTTCCACGACCGATGCCGAGAAGGCACTCGTGGCCGCGCCGGTGGCGATGCCCTGGATCGTGCGGGCCGCGATGACCCAGCCGATGTTCGGAGCGAAGACGAACATGAGCATCGCCGAGAGTTCCACCAGAAGAGATCCGATGAGGACGGGCCGCCGTCCGAGGTGGTCGGACAGCGACCCCGCGACGAGCAGAGCAACGAGCAGGCCGAGCGCGTAGGCGGCGAAGGCGATCGTCAGCACCCAGGCAGAGAAGTGCCACTGCTGTTCGAAGACGACCAGAAGTGGAGTGGGAGCGCCGGCGGCCACATAGAGCGCCGCGAAGACGGCGGCCGACCCGGCGAACGTCGCGGAGGCGGGAAGCAGCCTGCGGGACCGTACGGGCTCGGAGGCTACGGGGGCGGGACTGTGGTCATGCCTTGTTGCGATGCTGAGCACCTCTGGCCCTCCTAAGGCAAAGCTCTGTGCGTTAGGAGCACAGTAGACCCGGGGGCGACTTAATGCAAAGTGCTGTGCGTTATAGTGGATGCATGGTTGGAGAATCTTCCCCGCGGCGGCGCACCGGGGGTCGCAGTGCGATGGTGTTGACGTCCATCAGGAAGGCCGTAGAGGAGCTGATCGCCGAGCATGGCAGCGATGCCCTCACGATCCCGATGGTCGCCGAGCGTGCGGGAGTCAATCACTCGAGCATCTACCGGCGGTGGGGTGATGCACGGACCATGATCAACGACCTGGCGACCTACCGGCTCGACCCCGACCGCGGCCTCCCTGACACCGGCGATCTGCGGGACGACCTGACCGTATGGGCCGAGGAGTTGATCAGTCACTACAGCCTGCCGGTGAACGCCGCACTCCTTCGGGGTGGAGCCGCCGCAGCCGGCGAGAGCGAGTCGGACTGCCTGCGTGACCGCCGGGCGGAAGCGGCCGGCTTCGCCGCCCGATCTGCCGGTACGTTCAGCAGCGACCAGGTCATCGACCTCGTTGTGGCCCCCATCATCTACCGGGTCATCTTCCTGCCCTGGACGTTGCCCGAGGTGGAAGTGCGAACCTACGTCGACGATCTCTGTAAGCGCTCAGCCTGACCGTCGTCGCACGCGCACGGGGAGACGGTCCGGTTTCCGGGTCATCGCGGGCAGGCTCAAGCTGATCCGGGCACGGCAACCCGAGCGTCGGCGTCGCCGGCAGCCGTGGCGACGGAAGACTGCAGCCGTCGAGCCGCTTCGAGATSGTCGCCGGTCCAGATGATGCGGATGCCTGTCCTGGTGGCCAGGCCATCCGCGTCATGCAAGTCTCGGCGTACCGCCTCGATCAACCGCGAATTGTTTCCGAGGTCGGATTCCAGCGGGCGGGGCACTGCTCCTGCGCTCTCCAGTCCGTCGGCCAGGCGCTCGTACCAGCGGAGAATCCGTTCGGCCATGATCAGCAACTCGTGCTGTGCGGCGGCCCGGTCCTCGAGCGGCTCGTCGCCCGCGGAGCGCCGCCACAGCTCC
This sequence comes from Streptomyces sp. UW30, assembly GCF_008042075.1. Lineage (GTDB taxonomy): Bacteria > Actinomycetota > Actinomycetes > Streptomycetales > Streptomycetaceae > Streptomyces. The sequence continues at coordinate 11,237 of NZ_RDBN01000042.1, forward strand.
AGGACGGCGTCGGCGGCCAGGCGGAGCCCGACGACACCTGTGATCAGCGTTGTCATTTCGCCCATCGGGATGGGTTTCGCTCCGCGTTCGGCCAGGTACGTCCGGAAGGCATCATCCAGTCGGCGCGCGGCAGCGGCCGCTTGACGGCCCTCCTGCGGCATCTCGAGGGCCGTGGGTCCGAAAGTGCAGCAGGACACCGCGTAGGCCACCGCACTGAGTAGATACCGCGCGCCGTCGACATAGGCCTCCGCCAATGCCTTGGCCAGGGCGGCGGACGCACCTCGCGGCCAGAAGAACAGGCCCACGACCACGCTCACCGCACAGCCGAGCGCGACGTCCTCGATGCGAATCAGGATGACCGACAGTCCTGCGGGCTGGGCGATGCTGAACAGGATCACGAGGGTGAGCGTGAAGGCCGCCTGCCCGGCGGCGAACGAGATCGCGGCCGGGACGATGCCGGCGGCCATCACCGCGACCGGAAGCAGGATCCACAGCGCGATCGTGTCGTTTCCGATGAGCTGGAGCAGAACGGCGCACAGAACCGATCCGGCCAAGGTGCCGCCGACGGCTCGGAAGACGCTCTGCCCTGTGTTGAGGGCGTTGGAACGCAGCACCGCGAGAGTCCCGAGCATGACCCAGAACCCGTGCTGTACACCGGTCATATCGGCGAGCGCGACTCCGATGCCCAGGCCGATGGCGCCGCGGATGCTGTTGTGCAGCCAGACCGAGTGCGGTTCGACGTGCGCCGCCGCCCGCTCCCAGGCGCTGGTCAGCGCGCCCGTCGACGACCCCGGCTCGCGGCCGAGGAGGCGGTCCCACCCGCTGCGCTGGTCCGCGGCCCGGGCGAGGTCGACGTTCCGGGCGATCTGAAGCACGACGAAGGCCACTTCCTGAGCTCGAAAGGACACATCGAGACTGTCGATGAAAGTGTCGACGTCAAGCCCGCCGCCTGCTTGGTTGTCCGGTGTGGGCAATCGGATGACTGCCCCGTCCTCCAGTGCGGTCAAAGCGTCACGAAGGTTCTGTGCCGCGGCGCGCAGCTGGTCCGGCGTGGCCCCGGGATCATCAAGCATCTCCGCCGACGCCTCCAGCACTTCGGCGGCAGCTCTGCGCACCGCCGAGGACTGAAGGTCGCCCGTGGGGCCGGGCTCGTCCATGGGGGATGCCGGCGCCAGAACGGCACTGAGCCAGGTCAGCTCGTCGACGAGTCGGACGAGTGCCCGGGAACCGGTGGACAGACCAGTGGGCCGGTAGGGAGTGGCGGTAAAGGCTCGCTGCAGATCCTGCGCGCTCGACACGGTCTGCTGGACGCAGGCGCGGCACTCCCCGAAGGCCGGACCGTCTGTGTGGCCCGCGAAGTAGTCGGCGTCGGTGCGCAACTGCTGCGCCGCGGCACGGCAGACCTGCGCCGCCGGCGCGCTGAGCGGATCGTCCTGCCTCCTCGGCCACAGCAGCCAGACCGCGATCATGGAGGTCCCGCCCGCCAGCAATACGCCGATCAGCCGGTCGGGCAGCTGCGTCAGCGGCGCGGGCGTCGACACCGGCAGGACGAATGCCAGCAGCAGCGACGTTGCGGCCCCGGCCAGGACGGAGCTGACCACGCCGGAGAAGAGCACGACGAAGCCCACCACGACCGTAGCCGCACTCGCGATCCAGACCGACTGTGCCGCGAGGGTGCCCAGAGCGACCAGCACCAGCCACGCCACCGTGAGCGTCGCGTGCGCCCGCAGCCGCTGTGCCATGGGGCCGGTGAAATCAACAAGCAGGAGCATCGCGAACGCACCGAACGCGGCGAACGTGCCCACGACCGGCGCGTGGAAGACCTGGGTGCAGAGGGCGAACAGGGAGGGCATCACCAACGCGTTCCGGGCGGCCCGCCGTGTGGCGGCCAGGCCGGGATCCCGGCTGCGTAGCCACGTGGTGATCTGGCGCATCTGGTTCATCACGATCTGCCTCGGTGAGTGGGGAGGGCGACAAAGCAGCGATTTCATCGGGCGGGGGCGCCGATGCGCCGCAGCAGGGCGAGAACGTCGGTGTCATGGCAGCGGGCGACGGCCAAGCAGTGTTCGTCCTGGTAGGCAGATACGGCGCTGGTGACGGAGTCATGGATCAGGCGCGTGCCACCCTCGTCCGTCTGCTGGTGTCTCCGGCGCCGGCACATCCTGTGGGTCGGCGCCCGGCTCCGCTCAGCAGCGGTGGGCCGAAACCCTCACTCGTCGGCGAGAGTTGCGCGCAGGGTGACTTCGGGGACGCCCGCCAACGCACGGCTGACCGGGCAGTTCGCCTTCGCAGAGTCGGCGAATGCGCGGAACCGCGCCGCCTCGACCCCGGGGACCCTGCCCTCCGTCACGAGCTCGATCTTCGTGATCGTCGGAATCCCGTCGACCAGGCGCAGCGTCACGGACGCTGTGGTCTCGATCGACTGGGCGGGGAAGCCCGCGTCGGCCAGAGCGCTGGCCAGCGCCATCGAGAAGCAGGTGGCGTGAGCCGCGCCGATGAGCTGCTCCGGGTTCGATCCGGGGCCGCCCTCGAAGCGAGACTTGTAGGTGACACCCCCGGTGATACTGTCGCCGGCCGTGAAGTCACCGGAACCGCTGGGGATGTCGCCATGCCACGTGGCGCGTGCCTTCGAGACTGGCATGTGWCCTCCACTACCTGTGATGGTGCGGGCGAGCCGCCTGTCGAGGTGGTCGTTCCTGATGACCGACGCTGAGTTGAGAGCAGCCGGCGAGCGTGACGTGGCTGCCCGCCTCAGACCGCCGTGGCGAGAGTCTTGAACTCCTCGTTCGAGYGCGGCACTGCCGCGGCAGCGACGTTCTCCTCCAGATGCGCGACCGACGACGTCCCCGGGATGGGCAGGATCACGGGGGATCGGCGCAGCAGCCAGGCGAGCGCGAGCTGGGACGGCGTCGCGCCGCTGCTCTTGCTGATCCGGGCCAGCGGGCCACCGGGATCGGCGAGACTGCCGGTTGCGATGGGGAACCAAGGGATGAAGGCGAGGTTTTCGGCCTCGCAGTATTCGACGACGTCTTCCGAGGCGCGGTCGGCGAGGTTGTAGCGGTTCTGGACCGAGACGATCTCGCTGACTGCGCGGGCCTGCTTGAGTTCGGCCACCGAGATCTGCGACATGCCGATGTGGCGGATCTTCCCCTCCTGCTGGAGCCGTGTCAGCTCGCCGAGCGACTCCTCGACCGGCACCATCGGGTCGATGCGATGCAGTTGGTAGAGGTCGATGCGGTCGACGCCGAGGTTCCGGAGACTCAGTTCGGCCTGCCGCCGCAGGTACTCCGGCCGGCCGTTCGGGTGCCATATGCCAGGCCCGGGCCGGGTGAAGCCACCCTTGGTGGCGATGACCAGCTCGGCGGGATACGGGTGCAGGGCTTGCTTGATCAGTCGCTCGCTGACGGACGGCCCGTACGAGTCCGCCGTGTCGATGAACGTCACCCCGAGGTCGATCAGCCGACGCAGCACACGCACCGCCTCGTCGGGATCCCGCGGTTCACCCCAGACACCGGGCCCGGTGATACGCATCGCACCGAATCCGAGGCGATGCACGGGTAGGTCGCCGCCGAGCCGGAAGGTGCCCGATGCCCCCGCGGGGGAAGGAATGGTGGTCACAGTGGTTCCTTCTTTCCACGTGCGCTGATGGGGAGCCCGCGTCCGGGATTTCGCGTCGTGTCGCGCTCGCCAGGCGAATACGGTGAGCGCCACGAGTTCCGCGTTGAGCAGGTGCACTCGCCTCGAAGCCGTAGAACTGGCCGTACCTCGGCCGGATCATGTCCACCGCGTCCTTGGCCACGGCTTTCCGTTGTGCTGGGAGCCGGCCGAATGGGCTCCCTTCGAGGGGTCGATTCCGTGACGCGGCGAGCGAAAGTACCAGTCCATCGCGTCGACTTCGTCCGGGCGGTATGTAGTCCTCCGCCATCCTCATGCGGGGGCTGATTCCGTTCCCTCACCCGAACATGTGAGAGCTGTCCGGTCAGGACGCGGCTGTGGTTCCCGCGTGGAGCTGTTCGGCGATCCAGGACGCCGCGAAGGCGGTCCAGGTGGCGGCGTCCCCGGCGCCTTGGGCGAGACCGAGACTGTGCGGGCCGTGGGCGAAGACGTGCACGGTGTGCGGGACGTCGTGCGCGGCCAGGGCCGAAGCGAGGCGATAGGTGTGCTCTGGCGGGACGTAGATGTCCTCGGCGGTGTGCCACAGAAAGAAGGGCGGGGACGCGGCGATGACCAACGAGTCCAGCGATGTCGCCCGGCGCAGGTCCGGTGAGGCGTCCTCGCCGAGCAGGATGATGCGCGAAGGCCGGTACGTCTCCGTCTCCATCGACGTGATCGCGTAGCCGAGGACAGCGAACTGGACGGACTCGCGTGGGTCGTCGCTCGGCGCGAGGGCCGCCAGCCCCGCCAGGTGCCCGCCGGCCGAAAAACCGACCAGCCCGATGCGATCGGCCCCCTGCTCCCGCCGCCGCCGAATCTCGGACCGCAACGCCAGCAGGGGCGCGGGATGACGCACGTTCAGCGGATACCGGAACACGCTCGCCGACAGCCCCAGCCCGGCGAGCCAGCCGGTGACGGGCTCCGCTTCGTGCGCGGAGTGTGCCGCGTAGCCTCCGCCGGGCAGCACGATCAGATGTGTCGTCGCCGGCCGGACCGTACCGGCGAGTCCGCGAACCGACTGCCCTGCTTCGAGTCGATCGCTCACGGCCAACCTCCACGGTGACTTGCTGACGTCGCACGGCCTCCCGTCGCGAGGCTCTAGCAAGGTCATCACGACACCACGCTCCTCCACATCACCTGAACAGGTGAGGCGAGGCGGGGCGGGGTGGGGTGTCTCAGGGGCGGGGCTGGGCAGCGGGGTCGATCAGGTCCGCCACACGCCGAAGAGGGCTCGCGCGTGCCCGGCGGAGGAGCCGCTGGGCGCAGGAGGCGTTGTGCCGGGTCGTGTGGAGAGCGCCGGCGCGATGACATGGCCCACGGACAGAACGTCATGGACGACGGGGACGGCCGGCGTGACGTCACGACGAGGAGGCTGCACGGTCGGCTCGTCGCCGCCCCAGCAGTGCGCTCCCCTGTGGTGGGTCGGGGACGACGGTCCGGTGTCCGCCCGGTACTGGTCGTGCGGCGTCTGCCCGCAGGCGACAGAAGCGACGAGCGGAGTGTCGGCCCGGCCCTGGCCGGTCAGTGTCGGGCCGTGGGCGCAGGCCAGCACATGCACGAGTGCGACCAGCAACAACACGAGCACCGCTCCGGCACGTGACGCGGAGCGGGGGTGTCGCGGGGCTGACACGGCCAGCATGAACACACACCGTAATCGATCACGCACATAACGTTCGCTTCAGTGCCGATGAGAATGCCCGCGCGTCGCGCGACGCCATCACACCCTTGTCCGAATCCGCGCTGCGGACCCCGGCTGACTCAAAGGTTCCTGCCGAGCCCGGGATTCCACTGACAGCATCCCGGGCCATGAAGATGCCCAGAAAGCTCACGGCCATCGCCTTCGCGACCCTGGCCATGACGGTCACCGGCGTGGCCATGGCACCGTCGGCATCCGCCGCCAAGAGCGACTGCCCCCGAGAGAACGTGTGCGTCTGGAACAACACCAGCTTCTCCGGTGCCCCGACCTGGAGGTCGACGGGCAACCTGTACAACATGCACTCGGCAGGCGGCCTGTCGATCTTCAACAACGGCGTACGGTACCCGGGCGCCGACCACATCTGGTGGCGGGCCACCTGGTCCACCGGTCAGACCTCGTCCGGCTGCCTGCACTACCCGCCGGACGCCGGCAACTCGTTCAGCCTGTACGGCAACGTGACCCTGAACTCCGCCGTGTGGGGCGGCGAATGCTGACCTGATGGCATGTCACCCGCGGGGCGGCAGTGGCTCCGCCCCGCGGGCACGGCATCGGCTCCTTGCCCGATCAGCCGTCGACCGCCCGCTTCAAAGGCCATCGGCATCGCCACACCCGTCGCGGCGGCAGCCAGTATGGACAAGGGAAAATCCAGTTCATCAGTCCGCAAATCGATCACTGGATCGGTGTAATCGGCACGGATGCCGGGCCGCCCGTGGATCTAGCGTCGGAGTGCACGGGGTCACACAGGCCAGAAAGGCATCCACGCACTCATGTCCATCCCGCAAGCCGACGCCATGCCCGTTACCGAGTCCGACCTTCTCACCTCTTCGCCCCGCCTCGACCTCCAACCCACCGACGCCCTCGTGCTGCCGGTCGACGAGCTGCCCGAGTCGGCGTCGTCGCCGGAACTCGTCAGCCGCCGCGTGCGGGACGAGCTGATGCTCGACGGCAATGCCCGGCTCAACCTCGCCACGTTCGTGACGACATGGATGGAGCCACAGGCCCAGCAGTTGATGGCGGAGACCGCGGAGAAGAACCTCGCGGACCGCGCGGAGTATCCGCAGATCACAGCGATGGAGGAGCGCTGTGTGCGGATGCTGGCCCGGCTGTGGCACGCCCCGTACCCGGCGCAGGTCCGCGGCTGCTCCACCACCGGTTCGAGCGAGGCGGCCATGCTGGGCGGACTCGCGCTCAAACGCCGCTGGCAGGACCGCCGGCTCAGCCAGGGCAAGGACACCGCCCGCCCGAACATCGTCATGGGCGCGAATGTCCAGGTCTGCTGGAAGAAGTTCGCCAACTACTTCGAGGTGGAGCCCCGGTTCGTCCCGATGGAACCGGGCCGTTACCACCTCACCCCCGACACCCTCACCGCCCACTGCGACGACAACACGGTCGGCGTCGTGACGGTCCTGGGGTCCACTTTCGACGGTTCCTACGAACCCGTTGCCGACATCTGCATGGCCCTGGACGGGTACCAGTCCGCCACCGGCACCGACATCCCCGTCCACGTCGACGGTGCGTCCGGCGCCATGGTGGCCCCTTTCCTCGACCCGGGTCTCATGTGGGACTTCCAGCTCGAACGCGTCGCCTCCATCAACACCTCGGGACACAAGTTCGGGCATGTCTTCCCCGGCCTCGGCTGGGCCCTGTGGCGCAATTCCGAGGCCCTCCCCGACGACCTGGTCTTCGAGGTCGACTACCTCGGCGGCCGCTATCCGAGCTTCACCCTCAACTTCTCCCGCCCGGGCGCGCACGTGGTCGCTCAGTACTACAGCTTCCTGAGGTACGGCTTCGAGGGGCTGCGGAACCTGGCCGCCCAGAACCGGACGACGGCCCGCGTACTCGCCACCCGYATCGAGGCGATCTCCCCCTACGAGCTGGTCACGGACGGCTCGGAACTCCCGGCCTTCGCCTTCCGCCTGACACCCGGCACGCAGGGCTTCACGGTCTTCGAGGTCTCCCAGGCGATGCGGGCACGAGGCTGGCATCTGCCGGCCTATGCCTTCCCCGCTCCCTGCCAGGACGTCTCCGTCCTGCGGCTTGTGGTTCGCACCGGCTTCACCGCCGAGCTCGCCGGCATGTTCATCGCCGACCTGACCGAAGTCACTAGGCAACTCCACACCACGTGATTCCGCGCGGTGCGCTCGTTCACGCGGCCGTCGGCAGCGTGACGGCTTCGAGCTGGAGGAGCATGCCAAGCACGTCCTCTCCTCTCCAATCAGGCTTCCGCGATCCTGCCGCCGGCGACGACGTAGATGCCGATACCGAGCCATTCGGCACGACGTCCGGTGGCGGGCGTACCCATGAACGATCCAGTGTGGTTCCACTGTTGGTGAACCGGACGACGACCTTGTCGCCGGACGTGATGACGTCCTGGACGTCGAGGTGCGTACCGGTGAAGGCGTCGGCGGCGGACGTCGCCATCATGTTCTTGAACGCGGCGAGACCGCGGACGCTGTCTCGGCGTCGTTGGCCGCCTGTCCCAGGGGGTCTCGCTGCTGGTCGGTGGCGTCGTCGCGGTCGGTGGAGCGGCTGAGCTCCGCCCAGACGGCGTCGCGGTCGGCCGGGGTCCTGGCCGCGGCGCGGGCGTAGGCCAGCGCCTCGGAGCCGAGCACCAGCCGCGGCGGCGGCTCGGGCAGGTCCGCGAGCCGGGTGACGACCTGGGCGACCTTCGCCGGGTCACCAAGAGCGTTCTCGCCGGCGCCGGCCATGACGGCAGCGACGAGGCCGACGGTGCCGGCGTACGGCTCGGACGTGGCGGGGACGGCGACGGACTCGGCGGTGGGTGTTCTCGACCGGCCCTCGTCCGACTCGTGTGTACCGCCGCCGGCCCGCTCCGGCTCTCGTCAGCCGCCGGCTTGCCTGAGCAGTTCAGCCGCGATGGAGAAGGGCGGCGCGGCCTTCGGAGACTTTCGGGCGTGTTCGATGATGGCCACCTGGAGCGAGCGGTCATTGGGCGACCGCGGGTAGGCCAGGCGCACGGGTTCCTGCAGTTCGGGGGAAAGCTCGGCGAAGCGGCCTCCGTCGGTGAAGACGCCCTTGTGGGTCAGGTAGGTCAGCAGACCCATGCGGTCGGCGAGCCCGAGCGAGCTGTGCAGGGCGRTGGCTTCCCAGACCCGGCTGATGTCGCCGTCAGGGACCCCATGCTCAGCCAGCAGCTTTGCGGCGAGGTCCGCGCCTTCGACCTCGAATCGGGCGTTGCCCTCGGCAAGCGTGCCCAGCCCGAGGTCATGCATGACCGTGGCTGCGAACAGCAGGCCCTCGTCGTATGCCGCATCGGTCAGGATGCCTTCGTGCTCAGCAGTCAGCCGTGCGAAGTAGAAGCTGCGCAGGCTGTGTTCGGCAATCTGCTTGTCCACCGTCTCGTGCACGATCGCGAGGGCCGCGTCGGCGATGGGACCAGTTGGTAGAACCAGAGGATCGTTCATGGTCCGAACCTAGGCAGCCACCGCCCTCCACAAACAGTGGCCCGAGTGCCTACTTCCGCTAGAATTGGGCCATGATCTCCAGCGACGTCGCCGCGCCCCCGCGCCATCACGTTGTCGTGTTGAGCCTGCCCGGCGTGCTGCCGCTCGAGCTCGGCATCGCGGCGCAGATCTTCTCGATGGACCCGAACTACGAGCTGACGGTCGCGACGTATGAGCAGGTGGTACCCGTGGCCCGCTCAGGGTTCTCTGTCACCGGTGCAGCCGGCCTTGGCTCGCTCGAAAGAGCAGACACGGTTATCGTCCCGGGATACGACGACGTCGACGCCGATGTTCCGAGCGAGGCCTTGGCCGCTCTCCGCGCGGCCCACGACCGCGGCGCTCGAATCGTGTCCATCTGCTCCGGAGCATTCGCCTTGGCGGCGGCAGGTCTCCTCGACGGAAGGCCCGCCACGACCCACTGGCAGGTGTCGGACCAGCTTCACAGGCGCTACCCAAGCATCGAAGTCCAACCAAACCGCATGTTCGTCGACGACGGCGACATCCTCACGTCGGCAGGCGTGACGGCCGGGATCGACCTGTGTCTCCACCTCATCCGGATTGASCACGGAGCCGCCGCCTCCAACGCAAGGGCACGGCTCCTGGTGGCGCCGCCCCAACGACCCGGCGGACAGGCGCAATACATCGACCAGCTCCGCAGCCGGCCGAACAGCCAAGAACTCGCCACCGTCCGGGACTGGATGCTCGAGAACATGGCAGCGACGATTACCGTCGACGATCTCGCCACACGCGCCCACATGGCTCGGCGCACCTTGGTCCGCCGCTTTCGCATCGAGACCGGCACCTCACCCATGGCATGGCTGACGGACGCGCGCATCGACCGCGCACGCGAACTGTTGGAGACCTCCGCGGAGACCATCGAGCGGATCGGGCGATTGACCGGACTCGGGAACCCGGCGTCCATGCGCGCAGCCTTCCACAGGCGGGTGGGCACCTCACCCCAGGAGTACCGCGCCCTGTTCCGGCAGGCCCCACCGCCAGCGACGGAGTAGGCCCTGTCCGTATGCACCAAGCGTCTCCCGTCCGGGCACCGCATTCAGTGGTGACGACGTCGTCGACCAGGTAGTGGCCCCATTACCACCGGATCGCCTACCTGCCCTGACGCTGCCCGAGATGGCGCCTACGCCCTCCATCGATGCACTCTGCACCAGCCCCACACCCCCGCTCCGCATGCGTGGGACGTCGGACGTGGCCGTCATTGTCGCCCCCGTCCCGCACCTTGGGGCGTCGGTCGGCTCCAGCCGAACCGGACCGCACACACATGAGGCCGGCCTGGGATCCCTGGGTGGGCCGAAGAGTGCGCCGGGCTGCGGCAGAAGCTGCCGCTACGCCGGGCCGGCAGTGCACGGACGTCCTGTTCCAGCAGGCGACGAACCCGGGGCCGCTGCTCCTGAGCCTCGCTCGCCGGTGTCCGCGACCAGCTTGAAGCTCAGATATTTGCGTTAAGGCGAGCAGCTGCTAGTCTCACTTTAACGCGCAGTTCTGTGCGTTAGGCGGCCGGTGGATAACGCCGCCCGGATTGTGGCCCGGCGCCTTCACGGGCGTACTGACCCCCGGCTTTCCTCAGGAGTCTCAAGTGACGAGTTCGACGCAGCCGCTGCTTCAGCCGTACCGGATGCTGGACCTCCCGCTGGCGAATCGCATGGTCATGGCCCCCTTGACCCGAACCCGCGCTCGGAACCGCGATCTGTTGCCCGGCGACCTGCACACCGAGTACTACGCCCAGCGCGCCTCAGCGGGCTTGATCATCTCCGAGGGCGTGTGGATCAGCCGTGACGCGATCGGCTGGCACGACGTCCCGGGGCTGTTCACCGACGAGCAGGTCGCCCACTGGAAAAGGGTGACGGATGCGGTCCACCGCGCCGGCGGAGTCATCTTCGCCCAGCTCTGGCATACGGGATCCGCCTCGCACCCCGACTTCCTCGACGGGCGCCCACCGCTCGCGCCCTCAGCCGTCAATCCGGGGCTACGGGCCCCGACATCGGAGGGCCGCAAGCACACCGTGGAGCCCCTGGCGATGTCGGAGGTCGATGTCCGGCAGACGGTCGCCGATTTCGCTACCGCCGCCCGCAACGCCATGCGCGCCGGATTCGACGGGGTACAACTCCAGGCCGGCTTCAACTACCTGATCAGCCAGTTCCTCAACCCCCGCACTAATCTGCGCGCGGACCGCTACGGCGGTTCGATCGAGAATCGCGCCCGCTTCCTCTTCGAGATCATCGAGGCGGTCGGTGACTACGTCGACCTGCGCCGCGTCGGTGTGAAGGCCGGACCCGCATGGTCCGAGACGGGGGCGTTCGTCTCCGGAAGCGAAGCGCTGGCCGACAGCGAGTACGTGCTCAGCCGACTCAACGACTACGGCCTGTCCCACCTGCTACTCATGGGCATGATGGCCGACCCCGCCGGAGGACCGCTGGCGGACTTGGCGGGCGACGAGATGTTCCGGCACTTCCGGAAGCTCTACCAGGGCACCATCATCGCGAACGTCGGGTTCGACCAGGACCGGGGAAACATGATCCTGGCCGACGACTTGGCGGACTTGGTCGCCTACGGACAGGCGTTCATCGCCAACCCCGATCTGCCCGCCCGTTTCGCCACCCACGCGCCCCTCACAGAACCGAAGCCGCACCTCTTCTACGGCCCGGACGCCGTCGGCTACACCGACTACCTGCCGCTGCAGAGGGCGAATCAGGGAAGGTGATCCGAAGCTGGGCAGCCCTTGTCGCCGAGCAGCGAATCGGGGCGGCGGCGTGGACGGCCCGGGCGCCGGGCCACGGGAGAGATGCCGTCGGCCAGGGCGAGGGTCTGGGTGACGTCGTTGACGTTGGCCGCGGTGGTGATGACCTTGAGCGGGGTCCCGCGTCCGTCGCAGATACCGGCCTGCTGCMACCGCTCCAGGCGCCGCCGGCAGGTCTGTCCGGAGCCGAACCCCAGCTCCAGCGGCAGCAGTTGCCAGGTGGTGTCGTTGCAGAGGACGTACAGGATGCCCTGCAGACACAGCCGGTCCGCCACCGGGCGCAGCCCCCGGCGACCGCTCCGGCCACGGCGGCAGCAGCGGCTCAATCAGCGCCCACAAGTCGTCATCCACGATCCACGGCCGAGCACTCACACCCTCCAGAGCGGCTCGACGCGACATCACATGAGTAAGGCCGGCCGCTGATCTGCTCGGCATCCAAGAGGCGTTGGAGCCCTCACCCATTCATGTTATGGAGCGGCATTGGGCGGAGGTGATCAGCTGAAGCTAGCCGCTCGAAGGGCTCTTCGGACGGCTTCGTCGCAGACGCGTTCAAAGGAATTTCGATGACCATTTCCCTGGACGATGCCCAGTCAATCGTCGAACGAGCCCGTGCCCATGCTGCCGGAATCGGGGTGCCGATGGCCATAGCCGTCGTGGACGGCGGCGGACATCTGCTGGCCTTCGCCCGGATGGACGGAGCGATCCTCGGCTCGATCGAGATCGCCCTGTCCAAGGCCAAGACCTCAATTCTGTTCAACGGGCCCAGTGAGCACCTCTGGGAGTACTGCAAGCCGGGCGGACCCGCACCCACGGTCGAGTTCACCAACGGCGGCTTGAWCCCCTTCGCCGGTGGAGTGGCAGTCCATGACGACGCGGGGACCCTGATCGGCGCGGTCGGGGTCTCGGGCGGCTTCCCCGCCCAAGACGGCGAGGTCGCCCGCGCTGGCGTCAAAGACTCCGTCTGAACCCAACAACCGACTGCTCACCGCAGAGGACGTCATGAAAAAGATCCTGATTACGGGTGCGGGCAGCGGCCTCGGCCGCGGTACCGCCATCGGCCTGGCGCAGGCTGGCCACCAAGTCATCGCCACCACCCAGATCTGGCCGCAGGTCAGCGAACTGCGTCGGCATGTCGCAGAGCTTGGTCTGCAGGACCGCATCACGGTCGACAAGCTCGATGTGCTCGATGCCCGCGACATCGCAAACGCTGTCGCCTGGGACTTCGACACTTTCGTCAGCAATGCGGCCATCGGCGAGAGTGGGCCGATGGCTGAAATCCCGGTCGATCTGGTCCGCAGCACGTTCGAGACGAACGTCTTCGCCAACCTCGAACTCACCCAGCGCGTCATCCGAAAGTTCGTCGACGCCGGCACGGCGGGGCGCATCGTCATCGTCAGCTCGATGGGCGGCATGCTCACCGCCTACGGGCTCGGTGCCTACTGCGCCAGCAAGCACGCTCTGGAAGCCATCGCCGCAGCGCTGCGCGACGAACTCGCTCCCACCGGCATCACCGTCCAGACCATCAACCCCGGCGCCTACGACACCGGTTTCAACGACCGCATGGGCGAGTCGACCTACCACTGGCAGGACGACGCCATCAACTTCACCCGCGAGAAGGACATCAAAGCTACCTTCGCGGAGATCATGAAGGGTCAGCACGACCCGCAGGACATGATCGACCAGATGGTGGCGGTCATCGCCGCCGAGGACGGCAAGTACCGCAATGTGTGGCCGCCGGCCACCGAAGAACTCATCAAGCAGGTCCAGAACAACGCCTGGACGATACCGGTGAACCCGGTCTGACCGACCGATGCTCGCGGGGTCTGTAGGAAGTCCCGGTGGGCCGAGCGAGCTGGATCAGTGCCCTTCGGAGGATACGTAACCCGTCCGCGCCACGGTTCGGTACGGATCACCTGGAGCAGGTGTCGCACAGAAACACTCGGCAGGCCGATCACCGTGGTCGTGTAGGTGTGGGCGGTGCTCACCGAGACACCGAAGCCGACGGCGATCTGTGCGAGCGTGTCGTGCTTGCGCAGGTCGCCGTCGGCTTCGGTGTCAAGCCGGGTGGCACCCTACCGACCACCGGCTCACTGTTGATTGAAGGTGAGTCAGCTCTTTCCCAGCAGTTCGCGCACATGCTGAACGATCTCTTCGTTGGTGTAGGCGTGGCCTCCGATGCCCCATCCACCGGGCACGGCCTCCGTCAGGGCGACCCAGGTGCGCTCGGCCAGCGACGGGTCGCCGGCGGCCTTTGCCACCAGCTCGGAGATCTCCTTCACGAGACCGAGCTGCTGCTCCCGGTCCAGGGCACCGGCGTTCGTGGTCACGGTCACGCGCACATGGTCGTTGCTGCCACCGGCGGTGGCGAACGCGTCCCCGTCCAACTCGTGCACGAAGGCTGCGGTGTTGTCCGTGAAGAACGGAATGACGGGCACCTTTTCCCAACGCATGATCGCTTGAGCCAGCTCCTGAGCCAGCCCCTTGCGATCCGAGATCCTTCCCTTGGCGGCGTAGACGTCGATCWTGGGCATGAGATATGTCCTCCGGGTTCGTTATGGCGTGGGCTGGTTGGCGGCACCGACGTGGAACCCCGTATGCAGGTCGAAGTCGGGGCCTACGGACTGGGCCTGGGCGCGCATGCGCTCCAGGGCCGGACGGAAACCTGGGCCGGCGACGAGGTGTGTCGCCGCATCGGCGGAGTCGACAAGAGCGGCCGGGTCCGGG
>NZ_RDBN01000043.1:0-18462 GCF_008042075.1 Streptomyces sp. UW30
GGTCTACGTCCAGTACGCCTGCAAGCAGCCCGTCTCCATGCAGCCGTACATGGCGAAGTGGCGTGCCCCCTTCATCGGGCTCCAGTGGCTCTTCCGTACCCGCCCCACCCTTGACCGAACGCGGTGTCGAGCCGACCATGTTGCGTATCGCTCACCATGTTGTGCAATACGCACCGACGGAGGCCGCACATGTCCCCTCGACCGCAACCTGGCCGTGAGTACGTCCTGACCCTCTCCTGCCCCGACAGCGCCGGACTGGTCCACGCCGTGAGCGGCTTTCTCGTCAGGAACTCCGGCAACATCCTGGAGAGCCAGCAGTTCGACGACCGGCTTCAGGGCCGTTTCTTCATGAGGGTTCACTTCGACGTTTCCGACCCGAACGTCGAGTTGGAAAATCTGCGTTTCCGGTTCGGCCCCGTCGCCCAGGCCTACGGCATCACCTGGACCCTGAGCGACGCCTCGACGCCGACCCGGACCCTGATCATGGTGTCCAGGTTCGGCCACTGCCTGAACGACCTGCTCTTTCGCCGGCGCACCGGCGCCCTCAACATCGAGATCCCGGCGATCGTCTCCAATCACCGGGACTTCGAGGGGCTCGCCGAAACGTACGGCATCGCCTTCCACCATGTCCCGGTCACCAGGGACACCAAGCCCGAGGCCGAGGCACGGCTGCTGGAGCTGGTGCGCGAACTGGACGTCGACCTGGTGGTGCTGGCCCGCTACATGCAGATCCTCTCCGACGACCTGTGCAAGCAGCTGGAGGGCCGCGCCATCAACATCCACCACTCCTTCCTGCCCAGCTTCAAGGGCGCGCGTCCGTACGACCAGGCCTACACGCGCGGCGTGAAGCTGGTCGGCGCGACCGCGCACTATGTGACGCCGGACCTGGACGAGGGGCAGATCATCGAGCAGGACGTGGTCCGGGTGGACCACTCCCTCGACCCCGGTGAGCTGGTCACGGTCGGCCGGGACGTGGAGGCCCAGGTACTCGCGCACGCGGTGAAGTGGCACAGCGAGAGCCGCGTGATGGTGGACGGCAACCGCACGGTGGTCTTCCGCTGAGCGACGCGGCAGGAGGGCGGGGCCGGGATTGCGGTCCCGCCCCCGTCGTATACGGCCGCGTCACCGCTCCCGCTGGAGGAAGGCGGTCAGCGCGGCCGTGAGCTCCGCGGGGGCGTCCTCCTGGACGAGGTGCCCCGCGCCGGCGATGGGTTCGAACCGGGCACCCGGGACGAGAGCGGCCAGCTCGTGCCCCTTCGCCACCGGGATCCAGGTGTCGTCCTCGCCCCAGCAGACGAGCGTGGGGACGCCGATCTCGGTGTAGCGGTCCTGGATCTCGTCGGTGTGGCGCTGGTCCGCCTGGGCGATCTGCCGGTAGAAGGCCGCCTGACCGGAGTCGTCCAGCCAGGGCTCGACGAGCCGGTCGAGGACGTCGGGGCGCAGTCCGGGGCTGCTGGCGGAGGCGACGTACTCCCGCACCAGGGCGCGGTGCAGTGCGGGCGGCAACCGCTCGAAGACCTCGGCCTGCTCGGCGACGAGCCGGAAGAACGGCGAGCCCCACGGTGCCAGGGCGACCGGATCGACCAGGGCGAGGGCCCGGTAGCGGGCGTCGTGCAGCAGATGGGCCCGCAGGGCGACGGCACCGCCGAAGTCATGGGCGACCACGAGCGGCTCCGTGAGGCCCCAGTGGCCCAGCAGCTCGCCGAAGACGCGGCCCTGCGCGGCCAGGGACACGTCCTGCCCGGTGGCCTTCTCCGAGGTCCCGTAGCCGGGCATGTCCCAGACGTACACCTCGTGCTCGCGGGCGAGCGCACGGGCGACGGCACGCCAGACGTACGAGGAGAAGGGGGTGCCGTGCAGCAGGACGACGGGTGGCCCGCCGGGCCGGCCCAGCCGGTCCCAGCGGACGTCACCGGATGCGCCGGTGAAGGTTCGGGTCAGGTGCCAGTCGGTGTCGGCTGCCATGCCTCTCCTGGTTCAGTCGCCGAGGCGGTCCAGCAGGGCGCGGCGCCATCGCTGCGTCTCGGCGATCTGGTTGAAGGTGAACAGGTGCAGGCCCGCGACTCGCGCCGAAGGGGTGGTCAGTGCCGCCTCGGCGCGCGTCAGGAGCCTCTCGGGTGCATACCCGCCCGGCGTCGCGAACCGCAGGAACCAGGAGGGGTGCCTCGTCAGGAAGCGTGTCGACTCGCCCACCCCGATCTTCGTCGCCATGGCCAGCAGCTTCGCCCGCTGCACCGGCCCGGCCACCCCCACATACAGGGGCAGGGCGATGTCCCGGCGCCGTATCCGGCCGATCCACTCCCCCAGCACCCTCGGGTCGAAGCAGAGGTTGCTCACGATGTACGTGGCGTGCTCGCGCTTGTCCCACATGGCCTGGACGGTGACGTCGTCGTGGATGAGGGGATGGCTCTCCGGGTAGCCGGTGACGCCGACGCGGGCGAAGGGGCCGCCCAGCTCGCTCAGCCTGCGCAGCACCGGCAGCGCCCCGTCGTAGACCCCGGCGGGCGGGTCGGCGTCGCCGGCCGGGACGAAGACGTCGTCCACGCCCGCCTCGCGGAGCCGGCCCGCGACCTCCTTCAGGTGCAGGTCGTCGCGCAGCAGCCGCGCCGGCACATGCGGGACGACCCGGTAACCGTGCTTAGCGAGCCGGACGGCGAGGTCGKGGGRCGGCTCCAGGCCCTTGACCGGCGACGCCGTCACGGTGACGACGACGTCGCGCGGCACATGGGCGAGGACCTTGTCCTCGGTCGCCTTCGCGGGCAGCACCTCGTAGCGGACGCTGTCCAGCAGCGCCCGGAGTCCTGCGGCGGCCAATTACCGCTCCGTCTGCTTCTGGGCGTCGGGGTGGCGGTAGTACACGGCCTTCGACGGCGCGAGCGGATCCTTGCCGAGGATGAGGTCGGCGGCCTTCTCGGCGATCATCATCACCGGTGCGTAGATGTTGCCGTTGGTGACGTAGGGCATCACGGAGGCGTCCACGACGCGCAGGCCGTCAAGGCCGTGCACCCGCAGGCTGGCGGGGTCGACGACGGCCATCTCGTCGGTGCCCATCTTGCAGGTGCAGGACGGGTGCAGGGCGGTCTCGCCCTCCTTGGCGACCCAGTCGAGGATCTCCTCGTCGCTGTCCACCTTCGGGCCGGGCGAGACCTCACCGCCGTTGTAGGGGGCGAGCGCGGGCTGGTTGAGGAGGTTGCGGGCCACCCGGATCGCCTCGACCCATTCGCGGCGGTCCTGCTCGGTGGAGAGGTAGTTGAAGCGCAGCGCCGGGTGTTCGCGCGGGTCCTTGCTCTTGATCTTCACCGAGCCGATGGCATCGGAGTACATGGGCCCGACGTGCACCTGGTAGCCGTGGCCGCCGGCGGGCGAGGAGCCGTCGTAGCGGACCGCGACGGGCAGGAAGTGGAACATCAGGTTGGGGTAGTCGACGTCGTCGTTGCTGCGGGCGAAGCCACCGGCCTCGAAGTGGTTGGTGGCGGCGGGGCCGGTACGGAAGAGCCACTGGAGCCCGATGAAGGGGGCACGCCACTTCGCCATGTACGGCTGCATGGAGACGGGCTGCTTGCAGGCGTACTGGACGTAGACCTCCAGGTGGTCCTGCATGTTCTCGCCGACGCCCGGCAGGTCGTGGACGACGTCCACGCCGAGGGCGCTCAGTTCGGCCGCGTTGCCCACACCGGAGAGCTGGAGCAGTTGCGGGGAGTTGATGGCGCCGCCGCACAGGATGACCTCCTTCGCCCGGACCTGCTGGGGCGCACCCCGGCCGCGCCGGTACTCCACGCCCACGGCCCGCTTGCCCTCGAACAGGACGCGGGTGACGAGGGCGCGGGTCCTGACGGTGAGGTTGGGCCGCTTCATCGCGGGCTTGAGGTACGCCTTCGAGGCCGAGAGGCGGCGTCCGCGGTGGACGTTGCGGTCGAACTTGGCGAAGCCCTCCTGCCGGTATCCGTTGACGTCGTCGGTGGGGGCGTAGCCCGCTTCCTCGGTGGCCTTCAGGAAGGCGCCGAAGAGGGGGTTGGTGGCCGGACCGCGTTCGAGCACGAGAGGGCCGTCGTGGCCGCGGAACTCGTCGTCGGGGTCGGCGGCGAGGCAGTTCTCCATCCGCCGGAAGTACGGCAGACAGTGCGCGTAGTCCCAGGTCTCCATGCCCGCGTCGGCCGCCCAGCGCTCGTAGTCCATGGGGTTGCCGCGCTGGAAGATCATGCCGTTGATGCTGCTGGAGCCGCCGAGTACCTTGCCGCGTGCGTGGTAGACGCGCCGGCCGCCCATGTGGGGCTCGGGCTCGGATTCGTACTTCCAGTCGTAGAAACGGCTGCCGATGGGGTAGGTCAGCGCCGCGGGCATGTGGATGAAGACGTCCCACGGGTAGTCCGACCGGCCCGCCTCCAGGACCAGCACCCGGTTCGCGGGGTCCGCCGAGAGTCTGTTCGCCAGTGCGCTGCCGGCCGAACCGCCACCGACGATGACGAAGTCGTACTGCAGGGAAGCCATGGTGCCTCGTCTCGCTCGCGTCTTCGATACGCGACGCATGTTAGACCCGGTCCCGCTATACGCACCAGGTTGCGAACAACGCAACTTCCAGGGTCTCTGTTGCGACGCGATTACTTGCGGCCATGTTGTTTACTACGCGTATAGTTTCACTGTGAGCAACTACAGTCATGACACAGAAACGTCGAATTCACAGGCCGGCGGGGTCCAGTCGGTGGACCGGGCGATCAGTGTGATGGAGATCCTCGCCCAGCGTGGCGAAGCGGGCGTGAGCGAGGTCGCGGCCGAGATCGACGTACACAAGTCCACCGCATTCCGGCTGCTCGGCGCCCTGGAGGCGCGTGGCCTGGTGGAGCAGGCCGGCGAGCGGGGCAAGTACCGGCTCGGGTTCGGCATCGTCCGCCTGGCCGGCGCGGTCACCGGCCGTATCGACATCACGCAGCAGGGCCGCCCGGTCTGCGAGCGCCTCGCCGAGGAGCTCGGCGAGACCGTGAACATCGCTGTCATGCAGGAGCAGTTCGCGATCAACCTTTACCAGGTGCGCGGCCCGGGAGCCATCACCGCGCACAACTGGGTCGGCCAGCTGACCCCCCTGCACGCCACGTCGAGCGGCAAGATCCTGCTGGCGTACCTGCCCGCCAAGGAGCGCGCGGCGCTGCTGACCGAGGCCGGAATGAAGAAGGTCACGGCACGCACCATCACCGCGAAGACGAAGCTCGAGAAGAACCTCGCCGAGGCACGCGAGCGCAGCTACTCCATGACCCTGGAGGAACTGGAGATCGGCCTGCACGCGATGGCCGCGCCGGTCCGCAACCGGGACGGCGACGTCATCGCCGCCCTCAGCGCCTCCGGTCCCGCCTACCGGCTCACCGAGGAGCGCATGCACGAGCTCTCTCCGGTGCTGGTCGAGGGCGCCCACGAGATCAGCCACCGGATGGGATACCTGGGCTGATCCGCCGGACTACGGCAGGGGGGCGCCCAGGCGCTCGTTCACCCAGTCGTGGAAGGCACCGATGTGGTGCTCGCTCGGCACCAGCACGCCGCCCTTGGCGTACATGCGGGAACCCATACCGGGCTGGGTCCGTTCGCACGCCTCGAAGTCCTGGCGGTTGACCCGGTCGAAGAGTTCCACCGACCGGCTGACGTCCTTGCCGCTCGCGACGACGTGCGGAAGGTACAGCCAGTCGCACTCCACGATCGTGCGGTCCACGGACACCGGGAACATCCGGTGGAAGATCACATGGTCGGGGACGAGGTTGATGAACACCTGGGGCCTGACGGTGATCGCGTAGTAGCGGCGGTCCTGGTCCTCGCCGACCCCGGGAATGCGGTCCAGGCCCTCGGAGCCGTCGACGGTGAAGCCCTTGACCTCCTCGCCGAACTCGGCGCCGTGCCCCACGTAGTACTGGGCGGCGTAACCGTCCGCGAACTCCGGGAGCACCTCCGTGAGTTCGGGGTGGATCGTGGCGCAGTGGTAGCACTCCATGAAGTTCTCGATGATGAGCTTCCAGTTCGCCCTGACGTCGTACACGATCCGTTTGCCGACGGAGAGGCTGTCGATGTCGTAGTGGTCGATGGACTCGACGTCGCCGAGGCGGGCGACGATCTCGCCCATGACGTCCTCCTCGAAGGAGGGCGGGTTCTCCGCGAGGCACACCCAGACATAGCCGAGCCACTCCCGCACGGCCACGCTCACCAGGCCGTACTCGGTGCGTCCGACGTCGGGCATCTTGGTGAGGTTGGGGGCGGCGACGAGCTTGCCGTTCAGGTCGTACGTCCAGGCGTGGTACGGGCATTGGAAGGCGCGCTTGACCTCGCCCGACTCCTCGGTGCAGAGCCTGGCTCCGCGGTGCCGGCACACATTGAAGTACGCGCGGACGGCGTTGTCCCTCGCCCGGGTGACGAGGATGCTCTCGCGGCCCACGTCGACGGTGCGGAAGGCACCGGGCTTCGCCAGGTCCGAGGCGCGCGCGACGCAGAACCACATGGTCTCGAATATGCGCTCCTGCTCCTGGGCGAAGATCCCCGGGTCCGTGTAGGAAGGGCCGGGGAGAGTGGCGATCAGGCTGTCCGGCAGGCCGGTCGAGGTCACGGTGCACTCCTCGGGAGAACGTCGGGGAGGGGGCATTCACAAGCCGGGAAGAGCGACTCCGGACGGCGTTGTGTATGGAGCAACACTGCGTGTCATGTGAAACGCAGCATGGGATGCCGCCGGGGCGGTGTCAAGACGCGGTGGCGGCGAGCTGCTTGCGCAGGCGCATGAACAGCCGCGGCTGGTTCATCCCGAGCACGGCGACCGGGGTCCCGGCCCGCCGGTAGACGGCCAGGACATTGCGCTCGTCCGGGGTGCCGTCCTCGATGGTGACGCTGTCGGCGCCGGCCGCGTGACCGGCGAACTGGATCTTCACGCCGTACTGGTCGGACCAGAAGTACGGCGGCCGGGGCACACCCGGCTCCACCGCGCCGCCCGCCAGCAGTGTGGCGACCGCGGCGTCGGGACGCTCGCGTGCGCCGGTCCAGTGCTCGATGCGGCGGTGCAGGCCCGCGCGCGGGTCGTACCAGTTGGCGCAGTCGCCGACCGCGACCACGCCGGCCAGGCCGGTGCGTCCGTCCGCGCCGCACTTGACGCCGTTGTCCAGGGCGACGCCGGATCCTTCGAGCCACTCGACGCACGGGCGCGCGCCCACCCCGACGACGACGATGTCGGCGGGGATCGTGCGGCCGTCCTCCAGCAGGACGGCGTCGACCCGACCCGAGACTCCGCCCGGGCGGACCCCCCTCTCGCCGCGCTCGTCGCCGCTCAGCCCCTTGACGCCGACACCGCACAGCAGCCGTACGCCGTGGTCCGCGTGCAGGGCGGAGACGACGGCGCCCATGGTCTCGCCGAGGGGGCCGGCCAGCGGTGTCGGTGCCGCCTCGACGACGGTCACCTCCAGCCCGAGGGCCCGGGCGGTGGAGGCGACCTCGGCTCCGATGAAGCCGCCGCCGATCACCACCAGCCGTCCGCCGCGGGCCAGTTCGTCCCGCAGCGCGCGGGCGTCGTCCAGGGTGCGCAGGGTGTGCACTCCGGCCAGCCCTTCGGAGCCGGGGAGGGTGCGGGCCGCGGCGCCGGTCGCGATGACGACGCCGTCGGCGCGCACCTCCCGTCCGTCGGCGAGCCGGACCGCACGGTGCGCCGGGTCGAGCCCGACCGCACGGGTGCCGAGCAGCCACTCGGCCGCCAGGTCCTCGTCGTCCGACTCCAGGGCGAGTTCCGCCTCGCCGAGGGTGCCGGCCAGGAACTCCTTGGACAGCGGGGGCCGGTCGTAGGGGCGGTGGAGCTCGTCCCCGATGACGACCAGCCGTCCGTCGTAGCCCTGCCTGCGCAGCGAGCGGGCCGCCGAGAGGCCGGCGAGCGAGGCGCCGACCACGGCGACGGTCCTCACGCGGGACCTCCGGCGAGCCGCGCCGCGATGCACGGCGGCAGGTTCGGCGCGTCCGTGGACAGCAGGACGTAGATCATGCCGCCCTCGACCACGACCTCGTGGGTCCGGACCGGAAGCTTCGCCGGAGGGGCGTCGACCGCACCGGTCCTCAGGTCGAACTTCGAAGCATGCAGCGGGCATTCCACCTCGCAGCCCTCCAGCCAGCCGTCGGCGAGCGAGGCGTCCTGGTGGGTGCAGGTGTCGTCGATGGCGAAGAACTCACCATCGTCGGTGTGGAACACCGAGACCGGCGGATCGATGTCGAGCCGGTGGGCCTCACCTCGCGGGAGATCCGCGAGACGGCACGCGGGAATCATCATGACACCTCGGGTGCGTATAGCGAAACGGATTGCGGTAAGCGCAACGCCAGTTTGAGGGCCGCTCAGAAGCGTTGTCAAGGCGTCAAAACGCCTCGTTCGCACCGGCCGGCCGACCGGCCCGCGGACAGCCCGAAGCGCCCGACCCACCTGCGGGAACAGGCGGAACGGGCGCCCGACGAAGCCCTGGTCGGGGAGGGTCAGAAGCCGCGGTCGATCCACTCCGGCAGGTGCGGGGCCTCGGCGCCGACGGTCGTCGTCTCCCCGTGTCCGGTGTGCACGACGGTCTCCTCCGGCAGGGTCAGCAGCCGGCTGCGGATCGACTCGACGATGGTCGGGAAGTGGCTGTACGACCTGCCCGTCGCGCCCGGCCCGCCGTGGAACAGCGTGTCGCCGCTGAAGAGCGCCCCCAGCCGCGGGGCATACAGGCAGACCGCGCCCGGGGCGTGGCCGGGGGTGTGCAGCACGGTCAGGTCGACGCCGGCCACCGTGAGGAGTTGGCCGTCGGTGAGCTCGGCATCCGGCGCCCTGTCGGGGTGGGTCTGCTTCCACAGCGGCAGGTCGTCCGGGTGGAGCAGGATCGGGGCGCCCGTGCGCGCGGCGAGTTCGGGCGCGGCGTCGATGTGGTCGTTGTGGGCGTGGGTGCACACGATGGCCCGCAGGGCGCGGTCGCCGACGGTGCGGGCGATCGCGTCCGCGTCGTGGGCGGCGTCGATGACGATGACCTCGTGGTCGTCGCCGACGATCCACACGTTGTTGTCGACGTCCCAGGTGCCGCCGTCGAGTGTGAACGTCCCCGAGGTGACGAGGTGCTCGATTCGGGCGCCGGCCATCAGAGGAGCACCACCGAGCGCAGCACGTCGCCGTGGTGCATCCGCTCGAAGGCCTTCTCGACCTCGTCCAGGGCGATGGTCTCGGTGACGAATGCGTCGAGGTCCAGGCGGCCCTGGAGGTAGAGGTCGATGAGCATCGGGAAGTCCCTGCTCGGCAGGCAGTCGCCGTACCAGGAGGACTTCAGCGCGCCGCCCCGTCCGAAGACGTCCAGGAGCGGCAGCTCCAGCTTCATCTCGGGGGTCGGTACGCCGACCAGGACGACGGTGCCGGCGAGGTCGCGGGCGTAGAAGGCCTGCTTGTACGTCTCCGGGCGGCCGACCGCCTCGATGACGACGTCGGCGCCGAAACCGCCGGTCAGCTCGCGGATCGCCTCGACCGCGTCGGTGTCCTTGGAGTTGACGGTGTGGGTCGCGCCCAGCTTCCTGGCGGTGTCCAGCTTGCGGTCGTCGATGTCGACCGCGATGACCTTCGCCGCGCCCGCCAGGTTCGATCCGGCGATCGCCGCGGCCCCGACACCGCCGCAGCCGATGACGGCCACCGAGTCGCCCCGGCCGACCTTGCCGGTGTTGATGGCCGCGCCGATGCCCGCCATCACACCGCACCCCAGCAGCCCGGCCGCGGCCGCCGACGCGGTCCGGTCGACCTTCGTACACTGTCCGGCCGCGACCAGCGTCTTCTCCGCGAACGCGCCGATGCCGAGCGCCGGCGACAGCTCGGTGCCGTCGGTCAGCGTCATCTTCTGCTTGGCGTTGTGGGTGCTGAAGCAGTACCACGGACGCCCGCGCAGACAGGCCCGGCACTGTCCGCACACCGCACGCCAGTTGAGGATGACGAAGTCCCCGGGGGCGACGTCGGTGACTCCCTCCCCCACCGACTCCACGACGCCCGCGGCCTCGTGCCCCAGCAGAAACGGGAAGTCGTCGTTGATGCCGCCCTCGCGATAGTGCAGGTCGGTGTGGCAGACCCCGCAGGCCTCGACCTTCACCAGCGCCTCACCCGGGCCGGGGTCCGGCACGACGATCGTCTCCAGGCTGACGGGGGCGCCCTTGCCCCGCGCGACGACAGCACGGACCTGGTGCGTCATGGCCACTCCTCGGCTGATCGAGACTCGGAATCATGTTGCTCATTACGGCACACATCTCATGTGTCGCAACACAGCATCGTGGAGCACCGAGCGGCGGTCAAGGAGGGCGACGGGGGTTCCCGCAGCCGGGCGAGTCCGGAGACGACGGCCGTCTCGTTGCTGCTCGGCGTGCGCATCGGGCAGCGCGACCCGCCTGTCAAGGCCGCTGCTGCGCGAGGACATGCCGCCTCGCGGAATGGTCGCGGCCTGGTCCTGAGGTATGACCAGCGCGTCATGCACCGCGCTGAGGTGCTGCTGAAGTCCAGGTGAGAGCGGCTGACAGACGCGGATGCACTTGGATATGCCAGGGCCGACGGGGCGTGCCCCCGTGCGTCCGACGGACCGCTCAGGAGGTACGCCCATGCAGCCCGTCCCTGCCCCGTGCCAGTCGTACGCCGATCTGATCGCCGCCCTGGAAGCCGAGCTGGAGGCGCTGCGCCGGGAGGCGGGAGGCGAGGGCAGGCCCAAGGATGAGCCGTTCGGGGCCGGCGAGAAGGAGGCCATCAACCGCCGGATCAACAAGGTGCGCGAGCACATCCGCACGGCGCAGAGGCAGCTCACCGAGTGCGTGTACGAGCAGGAGCCGCCGCCCGCCGACACGGTGCCCGCGCTCGAAGTGGCCGGCATCGAGGTCAATCAGGGGGTGCAGGAGGACTTCCGGTCGGCGAGTCCCGTCCGTCTCGTCCGAGGCCGGGCCACCGTGGTCCGGGTGTTCGTCGCCTCGGGCGTCTCGAACGGCTTCGACGCCGGGGCCGGCCGCAACCAGTGGCCGCACATCACCGGCGACCTCCTGGTGACCGACCCGGCGACCGGCATGGCGGGCGCACCCCTTCAGCCGGTCAACCCGGGCGGCGAGATCGTGGCCGCGGCGCGCCACACCATCAGCAGCCTCGACCTGACCCGCTCCCTGAACTTCCGGCTCCCGCTCTCCGCCCTCAACTCCCCCACGATCGAGTTACGCGCCCGCGTCTGGGTACGCGGCCACTACGGCCAGGGCGGCGGCTGGAACGCCGAACGGACCCTCACCGTCGACCTGTTGCCGCGCGGGCCGCAGGAGATCACCCCGCTGCTGCTGATCGACGTCGGCAACACCTCGCCCGCCCCGACGCCGGCCACGTTCACCCGCTTGCTGCGGCGCGGTGCCCTGTCCCGGTTGCCCGTGCCGTTCTTCCAGGTCAACTCGGCGATCACGCTGCCCGTCCGGCAGAACCTGAACTCCTTGCTGGGCTGGTTCGCCATGACGGCCGGTCTTGCCACCGCCTCCTTCTTCGGCAGGCGTTCGGGAGGCATCCGGGCCGGTCTGCTCAGCGCGAGCCTGGCGGGATACCCGGTGGGCGGTATGGGGATTCCGCGCGTGTGGTTCACCGCGCCCGTGTTCATCTCCACACCGGGCGAGGACGTCATCGCGCACGAGATGGGCCACACCCACGGCATGAACCATGCGCAGTGCCGCGGCAGCGAGCCGTGGCCGCACGACACACGCTTGCCCGGCCGCTGCCGCTCCCTCGGACTGCACGTCGAAGACCTCCTGCTACGGCCACCCGGCACGCCCGAGCTCATGGGCTACTGCTCAGCTCCCACGTGGCCGTCCCGGGAGGGCTACGACATCGTCTTCGACAACCCTGCCTGAGCGGACGGTGACTTCCATGCGGTATCTGACGGTCACGGGAACCCTGAGCGACCCCGACACCCTCCACCTCTCCCCCGGCTTCCGCATCGACCGGCTTCCGGACCCGCCTCCCGCGCTCGGCGAGGACGCGCTCGACGCGCTCGTGGTGCACAGCCTGGACGCCGAGAACCGGATCGTCGGACGCGAGGCGGTGGCGACCGCACCGCTGTGCGCCTTCGGGTCCGGGCTGCCCGCACCTCGTTTCGCCGCGGGCGTCATCGAGGTCGCTGAGGGCACCCGCGCCCTGCGCTTCCTCTTCCAGGGCCGCCAGGTGCACCACTTCACGGCACCGCAGGGCGAGCCCGCCGTACGGCTGCGCTGGGAGCCTCAAGGCGCCGGCGAGCAGACCGGCGTCCGGCTCATCACCTGGGAGGGGCGCCACCCGGACCGTACGGCCCTGTCGTACATGGCCCTCTACAGCACCGACGGCCGGGACTGGATCCCGCTGTGCCTGCCTCAACCCGAGCCGGGCACCGCGGCCGACTTCGACGCCCTGCCCGGCGGCAGCCGGTGTCGCATCCGCGTCATGGCGACCGACGGCCTGCATACGGCACTCGCCGACAGCCCCCACTTTCCCGTCCCGCGCAAGGGACTTGAACCGGCGATCCTCTACCCGGACGACGATTCACGACTCCCCGCGAACGAACCCCACACCCTGGTGGGCCAGGCGGTGTCCCCGGAGGACCCGGGCGCCTTCGCCTCCGACCTGCGCTGGACATCCTCACGCGACGGAACCCTGGGCACAGGCCGAACACTCGACGTCACGCTCTCGCCGGGCGAACACGTGCTGACTCTCACCACAGCCGACGGGGCCCGCGAGACGTTCGTGACGGTGACGCTGGAGCCGGGGGTTTGCGGTGGGACGGCGCGGGAGGACGGGGAGCCGGGACACCGCTCCTGATCACGCGGAAGGGAAGAGCCGCTCGCGCACCCAGGCAGGATCGGGGTTCGTGTGCGGCTGCCCCGCCACGATGACGGTCGGCACGGTTTCGTTGCCGTCGTTGGCCGCCCTCACCGCCGCGGCGCCCGCCGGGTCACGCCATATGTCGACCCAGTACGCCTGGCGGGCACTGCGGCCCAGCCGGATGCGCAGTCGCAGGCAGTACGGGCAGCCCGGGCGCCAGAAGACGATCGGTCGGCCGTCGGCCGCGCTGCGGCGTTGTGCTTCCAGCGCATCGATCGAGCTCGGGAAGATCAGCGGCGAATTGGCGCCTGCGAGCAGCAGGAACACCAGCAGGAGTGCTGCGGCCGCGCCGGGGCTCCCGCTGAGGAGCAGCCCGGTCGCCGCGGCTGAGCCGCCGAGCACGAGCAGCAGGGGCAGGATCCGGGCGCGCTTCATGGTGACGCAGGCTATCGGTGAGGCGAGGCGAGCGCCGCTCTCACCCGTCCTCGGCCAAAAACTGGCCCTCGGCGCATCTCTCGACTTGATAGGCAAGCAACCACTTGCCTATTCTGGGGTCGTGGCCGACGACCTTTTCAAAGCCTTGGCCGACCCCACCCGCCGCACCATCCTCGACGAGCTCACGGAGAAGTCCGGACAGACACTGTTCGAGATCTGCTCGCGACTGGCCATGAAGCATCAGCTGGCCATCTCCCGCCAGGGAGTCTCCCAGCACCTCGCGGTGCTGGAGGCCGCGGGGCTCGTCGAGACCAGGCGGGAGGGCCGCTACAAGTTCCACGACCTGAACACGGCGCCACTGCGGCAGATCACCGAGCGATGGCACGTGCCCGACACACCCGAACCGGAGAAGAGCACCCCATGAAGATCCATCTGACCAGCGTCTTCGTCGACGACCAGGCCAAGGCTCTGCACTTCTACACCGAGATTCTCGGCTTCGTGAAGAAGCACGACGTCCCGGTGGGAGAGAAGGACCGATGGCTCACCGTCGTCTCCCCCGAAGAGCCCGGCGGCACCGAACTCCTCCTGGAGCCCGTCGGTCACCCGGTCGCCAAGACCTACCGCGACACGCTCGTCCAGGACGGCATCCCGCTCGCCCAGTTCGCCGTCCAGGACGTCAATGCGGAGTACGAGCGCCTGCGCGCCCACGGCGTCCGCTTCACCCAGGAGCCCCTGGAGATGGGGCCCGTCACCACGGCCGTCTTCGACGACACCTGCGGCAACCTGATCCAGATCGCGACGCAGCCGGAGTAGGGGGTCGGGCGCGAGCGGGGTCCCCCGGGAGCCTCCGATGCCCCACTCGGAGCAGGACGCCACTCGGCCGACGAGCATGATCGATCTGCTGTTGACCTTGTCGCGACGTCACGGTTTCTACTGGTCGTGCGCGCATCCGGCGCTACGGCCGATGCGGCACCCACCTTGCGAGGGAGCACCGTGAACACATCCGAACAGCACCGACTCGACCAGCCCGCCCTCGATCTCGTCCGCGACGCCTTCGCCGCCCTCAACAAGCACGACATCGACAGGTGCACCGAGCTCATGACGGAGGACTTCGCGATCAACATCGCGGGGATGCCGTTCCAGATGCGGGGCCGAGACGCATGGCGGCAGAACACGGACTACCTGCGAACGGCGTTCCCCGACTTCCAGGCCCGTATCGACGACATCTTCGCGTCGGGTGACCGGGTCGCGGTCCGTCTCACCATGCGGGGCACGCACCAGGGCGAGTTCCGGGGCATCCCGGCCACGGGCCGACAGGTCGAGTACTCCAGCATCGAGCTCTACCGCGTCGCCGACGGCCGGCTGGCCGAAGAGTGGATCGCCTCGGACATGGAGACGCTGATGGGCCAACTCGGCGCATCCGAGGGGACGGTCACGGCCTCGGAAGCGTGACACCGGGGACCAAAGGCGCTTTTGCTGATGCGCCGTGGGAGGAGCAGAGGACCGGCCGCTCCTCCCACGGCCCACGTTGCACAAGCGGGTGCCGGTCAGGTGCCGGGCTTCGGGTACAGCTGGTTCAGTACGGCGAAGTCGTCCGACGACGGGTGCTGCGGGAACTCCGGCACGGACAGGCAGCTGTTGGTGGATCCGTTGTGGTCGAGGCCGAGAGCATGGCCCATCTCGTGGCAGGCGACGCTGCGCCGCGCCGCGTAGGTGTTCGGGGTGACCTGGTCGTTGAGCTTCACCGTGACGCTGCCGTCGACGAAGTAGCCACCCGAGCTGGACGCCTCGGTCACGCCGTACCAGTCGGTTCCATAGCTGCCGCTGTACACGTGCACGCAGTGCCGGCCACCGCCGGGGCATCCTGCGGTGTGCCAGCGGTAGTAGGCGTCGATGCCGGGGGCCTGGTACCAGTCGACCCGGGCGTCGGTGACGGGCCACGAGTCGCCGCTGTGGTCGAGGAAGTACACCTGCGGGTCGTTGAACGGTCCGTAGTCCCACTTGTGGCCGCACCAGGCGGACGCGGTGCCGACGACGGGTGCGCAGCCGGTAATGCCGACGTCGAGGGAGCTGTTCGCGTCCTGCACACCGCGGACGCCCTGGCGACGCAGGCTGCTGCGCAGTTCGTCGGCCGTGACGCCCGGAGCGGGTTCGTAGATCGCGGTGTATGTCGTGCCGTCGGAGCGCGGCTGGATCACGTAGACGGCGTCGTCCGCCCCGGTGCGATCGGACGTCCGCGCCGCCGGGGCACTCGTGTCCGCCTGTACGGCCGGGGCCGAGAGTGCGACGACCAGCGCGGTCACTGCCAGTCCGATCGCGGTTCTCGTTCTTCGCAGCATGTGTTTCCCCCTGTCGCCCACGACCGCCTCCCGCCGCTTCGTCGCGGCGGGATCCATGAGCGGCCGTGGACAGATGCCGCAAGACTGGCATGTCCTCGACAAGCAGGGAACGACGGGAATACGCCATACCGCATGCCTTTGCAGGGACCGGCAGCGCACCCGATGAAGCGGGGTGGGCGTCAGTGCGGGCGCCGGGGCCCGGTGGGGTGTATCCAGAACGTATGGTTCCGAGACGCCTCAATGATCATCGTTGGTCAGAGGAGCCACGCCACCCGCTGCTGGCGGTCTCGATCATGATGATTGCGATCGTCACGGTGGTCGACATCCTGGCTCCGGCCAGCGTCCACCTCGGGCCGTTCCTGGTAGCCGCGCCCGCCGTCACAGCGTCGTTCGCCGGCCCCTGGACGACCGCCGGCGTCGGCGCGCTCGCCGTCACGGCCCAGTCCGTGGTGGCGGCGGTGCGCACCAGCCTCGTGGACCTGAACCACTCCTTTCAGCTGATCACGCTGGTCCTGATGTCGGCGTTCGCGACCACTTTCGCCGCCCGGCGAGAACACCATGAAAGGCAACTGATGCAGCTGCGGTCGGTGGCGACTGCCGCGCAGGAAGTGGTGCTCAAGCCGCTTCCCCAGCGGGTCGGCTCGCTGCGCATCGCGTCGGTGTACCTGGCCGCCGAATCCGAGGCGCAGATCGGCGGCGATCTGTATGCCGCCGCTCGTACGGAGCACGGAATCCGGATCGTCATCGGCGACGTCAGGGGAAAGGGCCTGGAAGCGGTCGGGGATGCCGCCCTGCTGCTCGGCGCTTTCCGGGGTGCGGCCCACAGACAGGCCGATCTGCCGGCGCTCATGGCCTTCCTCGAGGGAACCGTCTCCTCCGACCTGGACGACCCCGCGGCTCTCGACGCCGCGGCCGAGGATCGCGGCGAGGCGTTCATCACCGCCGCCGCGCTGGACATCCCGGACAACGAGRCGGTCCTTCACCTGATCAACTGTGGGCACCCCCCGCCGCTGCTCCTGCATCGCGGCCAGGTCAGGCCTCTCGAAGTCCGCCACCCGGCGCCGCCCCTCGGTCTCACCGAGTTCGTGGAAACCGAGCTCACCGAGGAAGCGTTCGCCTTCGAACACGGCGACATCGTCCTTCTCTACACGGACGGTGTCATCGAGGCCCGCGACGGCGAGGGCACGTTCTATCCGCTCGCCGAACGGGTGGCAGGCAAGGCCGGCCACGGTCCCGACGCTCTCCTGGCCCACCTGTGCAAGGACCTGCTGCGGCACGTCGGCGGACATCTGGGTGACGATGCCGCCATGGTGGCGATCGAGCGCGTTTCGCGGCCCTCCTGAGGACAGGGGTTCGCGGATACGGCCCCCACTGTCCCGACTGCCCCGCCGTTCGGCCAAAAGGACGGGACAGAAGATCCTGATGCCGCTCGCCTCGTTGAGCCGGGCATGAAGATCATCACTGCCGCCGCGCTCGCCGGAGCGGCCCTCTTCGCCGCCGCGCTCCCCGCCTCAGCGGACGACGGGCCCATTGACTTCGGCATCTTTCAGGGTGTCAACGACACCAAAGGCTCAAACTCCACGGACACAAGCTCAACCTGGAGGCAGGCCGACAGCGGGACGAGTGGCGGGGTGCCGAAGTCGGCCCTGGGAATGCTGGTGGACAACCTGACGTGGCCCGACCAGCAGTGACCCCTTTGGTTCAGCGGCAAGTCCGGCTCCGAGGTGGCCGGGTCATGGCACCGTGACCCGGCCACCTGGCTGTCCAGCTATCGACGCCCTGCCTGGCCGGCCCGTCAGAGATGCGGTCAGTTCGAGACGATCGCCGCTTCAGCTGCGGCCTTGATCCGAGCGCCGAAGTGGTCGGCGTCCTTGCGGGCGGCACCGAGCGCCAGGCCGACGAGGAGCTTGCCGATGCCGTGGCCTTCCAGAACGTTGAAGATACGGACTCGAGTCCTGCCGTCGCCGAGCCGCTCCAGGTCGTAGCCGCCTTCACTGGCCGTAACGGTGTTCTTCGACACCTCGGCCCACCGCAGCTTCACCGGGGCTTCGAGGTCGGTGACGCGGAACTCCCTGGACGTCTTCATCCCGGCATCCTTGACCGTGCTGCGGAAGATCGTTCCCACGGCGGTCGGGGTCTCGGGAACCCGCTCGATCTTGAGTACGCGGGGGCTGAACTGCGGATCGTTGCGCCCGTCGGCGAGGTACTCGAACACCGCCTCGACAGGTCGATCCACCTCGACTGTCGCTTCGAACTGTCCTGACATGAGCACTCCTCAATCGCTTGAGCCGCAGCGTGCCCGCGACTCCTGCGCGAGACGTCCGCCGGACCGCTGGGCCGCATGACAGCAGGCTCGCCGGGCCATGGGCGGAGCGCTTCGTACGCACGCGAAGAGCCGCACCGCCCGTCCGTTCGTGGCGGCAACGCGACTCTATGGGGCGACTGGGCATCTCGCGAGGCGAACGGCACCATCCCGGACGGAGTTGGGGGTATCGGGAGGGACAGCAGACCGATGGCGGCGCACCTCCCCGGAGCGCTCGGGCCGCCTGCGTTCGGACTGCGCCCCGAGGGCGGTGCGGATAGCCTGGATTGAGCTGGATTGAGATGGATGCATGCGCACCTGGGATCCCGAACTAGTACGCGACAACGTCCAAAAGCGTGCGGGAGCGAAGCGATGGACCTCTTGCCGATCGAGATCAAGGTCAACATCGAGGGTGACGTGGCGGCAGCGCTGTCGGCCCTGGACGCGTCGGGCGGTGCGYAGACGATGCGTCGAATCTGGTTCGCCGAGGACCGGGAGGGCGTCGCCGAGGGGCAGGTACCGCTCCTCGTCGGCCTGGCGCTCGGTGCCGCCCGCAAGGACGCCGACCACTTCGGCGCTCGGATCAAGGC
>NZ_RDBN01000043.1:18562-41063 GCF_008042075.1 Streptomyces sp. UW30
AGGGCGTCCCGCATCGGGGGCTTGGATGCCGCGGAGTCCGCGSCATCCGCCTTGTCCGGCTTCTCGGACCGCGGGCCGCGGCCGGGCGCCGCGSTGCTGGAGCTCATGGACGGAACGTAGCACTCGCGGATGCCAGGATGGCACTCAGTGCTGCGCGAAGAGGGAACTGAGTGCTCCGCCCTCCGAGGCCGACCGGGCTCGCCCGCCCCCGGCATCCGCGAGTGCTACGTTCCGTCCATGAGCTCCAGCAGCGCGGCGCCCGGCCGCGGCCCGCGGTCCGAGAAGCCGGACAAGGCGGATGGCGCGGACTCCGCGGCATCCAAGCCCCCGATGCGGGACGCCCTGGTCGCGGCGGCCTTCCAGCTGTTCCTGGAGCGGGGCTACGAGCAGACGACCGTCGACGACATCGTGGCGCTGGCCGGCGTCGGACGCCGGTCGTTCTTCCGCTACTTCCCGTCCAAGGAGGACGTGGTCTTCCCGGACCACGAGCGCTGTCTGGCCGACATGACGGCCTTCCTCGCCGCGAGCGGCGCGGAACACGAGCCGGTGCGCCGGGTGTGCGACGCGGCCCGGCTGGTGCTGCGCATGTACGCGGAGAACCCGACCTTCTCGGTGCAGCGCTACCGGCTCACGAAGCAGGTGCCCGGGCTGCGCGCGTACGAGCTGTCGGTCGTCTGGCGCTACGAGCGGGCCCTGGCCGAGTATCTGCGCGAGCGCTTCGCGGGCCGGCGCGACGGCACGCTCCAGGCCGACGTGATCGCCGCCGCCGTGGTCGCTGCGCACAACAACGCGCTGCGCTCCTGGCTGCGCTCGGACGGCCAGGACGACTCGGGCGCCGCGGTGGACCACGCCCTCGGATATGTGCAGTCCGCCTTCGGTACGGCCCCTCCCCCGCCGCCCTTGCGTGCCGAGACGCCTCAGGACGTGGTGGTGGTCGTGTCCCGGCGCGGCGCCCCGCTGTGGCGGGTGGTCCAGGAGATCGAGGCCACGCTCGAACGCGACTGATCGGCACCCGGTCACACCTCGCCAGATTCGGGGAACGGAGTGCCTTTACGTGTGGCACTGAGTGCCATACGCTGGCGGCGTGCACGGTGGCACGGTGAACCGGGCACGTGCGTGCACGGGCGACCCGCGCACGTGGGATTCCGGCCGAGCGCAGGGAGTTGACCAGCGTGTACCACCACTCAGGAAGCGTTGCCAGTCAGACCGTCGGCTTCGCGGCGGGTGTACTCGACCGTGCGGCGCCCGACACGGAGACCATCGTCTTCCAGCGCTGTACCTGGTGCGGCACCTCCATGTACCACCGCCTGCTGTGCCCGGTCTGCCAGGGCAGCGAACTGCGCACGGAGCGCAGCGAGGGCGTGGGGACGGTCCGGCACTCCACGGTGGTCCATCGCAACACCCCCGCCGCCCGCAATGTGTCGCTCATCGAGATGGCCGAGGGGTTCGTCGTGCGCGGCCGGGTCATGGGCCCGGTCATCGGCATTCACAGCGGGGACCGGGTCCGGCTGTCCACGGCGAAGGACCCGGTCCGCGGCGAGCCGGTGTTCCAGCTGGTCGACGAGCCCTACCGGGCCTGGACCTGATCCCCCTGCCCGTCTGAGTCCGCCCGGAGTCCGGGCACCAACTCCCGTACGGCGACGGGCTGTCCCGTCTCGAAGCACTGGTTCGCGGCGAGCCCGACGGCCAGGGCCAGCGCGCCGTCGCGTTCGGTGGCCGTGGGATGCGCCACCGCGCCCGGCACCGTACGCACGTCTGCCGACCCCCCGGGATCGACGCGGCCGAACAAGGCGTCGAGCATCCGTGGGTCTCCCCCGCCGTGCGCCTCGTGGGCGGTCACGAGGGGGATGTCCACCGGGGCCCGCCACAGCGGACGCAGCATGAGCCGTGCCCCGGCCGCGCGCTCGGCGGCCGTGTCCCCGTGCAGCGCGCCGCTGTCGGAGCCGATCCGGGTCGTGGGCGGCTGCCAGCGGCTCTCCTCCACCTCCAGTTCCAGCCGGCCGGCGCTGCCGTTGAACATCACGCGGTAGCCCTCCCACGGGGAGTACGCGGTGAGGTGGTACGTCATCGTGGCGCCCCCGGCGTAGCGCACCAGGACGGCCATGTCGTCCTCGATGGTGACGGGCCCGCCGAAGACGTTGCGGTCGCGCACATACCCGTCGTCGCGCTCGGCGTCGAGGTAGAGCGCGCGCAGGGTCTCGTTGGCCGCCAGGTCCAGGGCGAAGGGGTCGTCGGCTGCCTGGTCGGCGCCGTGGGCGCGGTCGTAGTCCCGGCGCAGCCCGTGCCGTTCGCCCGCCGCAGGGCCGTAGAAGCCGAGTCGGCCGTAGCCGAAGACGTCACTCGGTTCGTCCGCCAGCCACCAGTTGACCAGGTCGAAGTGGTGACCTGACTTGTGCACCATCAGGCCGCCGCTGCGGGGCTTCTCCCGGTGCCAGCGGCGGAAGTAGTCGGCGCCGTGGCGTACGTCGAGCAGCCACTCGAAGTGGACGGAGAGGATCTCGCCGATCGCACCCCCGGCGAGCAGCTCGCGGACCTTCTCGTGCACGGGGTTGAAGCGGTAGTTGAAGGCGACGGTGAGGGAGTTGCCGGTTTCCCGGACGGTGTGGAGGATGCGGGCGCAGCGGTCCACGTCGACGGTCATCGGTTTCTCGGTGACCACGCGGCAGCCCGCCTTCAGGGCGGGGACGATGTAGCGGTCGTGCTCGGCGTCGACGGTGGTGACGACGACCTCGTCGATGTCCTCCTTGGCGAGCATGTCGGCGAAACGGCCGGGCTCCCACTGGGTGGCGGTGGATTCGCCCGCGTCGGCCAGCAGCCGGTTGTGGAAGGCCATGCGGGTGGGGCTGGGGTCGCACAGGGCGGCGACGAGATGGTGGGGACGTGCCGCCAGGGCCCGGGTGAAGGTCTGGGCGCGGTGACCGGTGCCGACAACGGCGGTGCGGCGCCCGGGAGTTGGGCTCATTGGGGTGGCCTTTCCCGTCGGGCGCCCGCCCAGTCCTGTCCGCGTGCCGATGGGCCGGTCGCCGGTCGCCTTTCTCTCTCTTCACAGGCAACGCACGACCAACTCCTTCCGTCCTCCCGGGGTGAGGGCCCGGGACCGTCCGTCCCGGAGCGAACGGAAGGAGGGGCACGTGAATCGTGCCCGGCGAATATGGGTCACCGCCGCGGCGGTGCTCGCGATCGTGGGGTCGTCGCCAGGATGGGCCCAGGCCCAACCGGCGACCGGGACAAGACCGCCCGCGGAGTCGGCCGACAGCGGCGAGGGGCTGCCGCCGGACTGGAGCGTCACCGGTGAGGGATCGGCGCGCAAACTGGTCTGGCGGTCGGACGAACGGGTGCCCATGGGGGACGCCCGGGTCGAGTTCTACGCCGGTGACCGGCTGCTCGGCCATCCGGCGCCGGCCAAGGACGGGCGGACGTTCCGCCTCGGCCTCGACGGGGTCCGGCTGGACTCCGTGCAGGACCTGCAAGTGCGGGCCGCGGGGCGCCGGTTGGACGCGCCCGACGCCGCCCCCGGCTCTTCCTCCGGCGCACGCTCGGGAGTGACCGTCCCGCAGCGGCCGCCGGCGAACGCCGTCGACCCCGGCAAGCCGGGCACGTACCGGACCGTCACGGGCGAGTACGACCTCGACCCGGTGCGGCTGCCCGGATTCGCCGAGCCGGTGGAGATGCGGGCCGTGGTCGTGACGCCCAAGGGCGCCGAGGGCCGCCGTCCGCTCGCCCTGTTCCTGCACGGGCGCCACTCCACCTGCTACACCCCGCAGGGCGACCTCACCGGCGACTGGCCCTGCGCCGCCGGCGCCAAGCCGGTGCCAAGCCACCGCGGCTATCTGCGCGACCAGCGCCTGCTGGCCTCCCAGGGCTATGTGACGGTGTCGATCTCCGCCAACGGCATCAACGGCCAGGACTGGCAGGCCGAGGACGGCGGAGCGCAGGCCCGCTCGTCGCTGGTGCGCCGGCATCTGGCCCGCTGGGCCGACTGGTCCGCCCACCCGGACACGGCCCCGGCGGCCGTACGGCAGGGGCCCCGGGCCGATCTGTCCCGGGTGCTGCTCGTGGGGCACTCGCGCGGCGGCGAGGGCGTCAACCGGGCGGCGATGGACAGCCTTTACGCGCCGCCGCCGGCGCAGGACGGCTCCCGCGGCCCGGTGCGCTGGCACATCCGCGGCACCGTGCTCATCGGCCCGACGATCTTCGGCCAGAACCCGGTCGCGGACGTGCCGTCGATGACGATCCTGCCGGGCTGTGACGGCGACGTCTCCGACCTCCAGGGCGAGGTGTACGTCGACGGCACCCGCCAGGTCAGCCGCGGTGCCGCCCTGCACAGCGCGGTGTACGTGGTGGGCGCCAACCACAACTTCTTCAACAGCGAGTGGACGCCGGGGCAGGCCGAGGCGCCCGCCGACGACGACTTCTGGACCGACGAGGAGCGGCGCGACCCGGTCTGCTCCCCCGGCACCAGGACCCGGCTGACCGCCGACCAGCAGCACAAGGCCGGCGCGACCTACATCGCGGCGGCGGCACGGCTGTTCGTCGCCAAGGACGACCGCGTGCGTCCGCTGCTCGACGGCTCGGCCCGCCGCGCTCCCTCCGCCGATCCCGCGACCGTCCTCACCCACGCGGTGGGCGCGCGCCGCGGCGCCGGTTTCCTGCCGGACGGCAAGGTCACCGTGAGCGGAGCCAAGCTGTGCTCGGCGGTGGACCCCTCCGCGGCCAAGGCCTGTCTGTCGGCGGAGACGGCGGGCGCCTCACCGCACTTCGCGCAGTGGGAGACCGACCGTGAACCCGGCCGCCGCGCGGTCGCGCTGCGCTGGTCCGCGGCCGGGTCCGCCGCGCGGATCAGCCCCGACCGGCCGCTGTCCCTCTCCGGTTCGAAGGCGCTGGCGCTGCGCGTCATCGTCCCGCCGAACACCAGCGGAACGCAGCTGGACGTCTCCGTCACCGACACCGCCGGACGGCACCGCACCCTCGGCCGCGTCAAGGTCGACGCTCTGCCGGGCTCGGACCGGACCGCCTCGTACTGGGCGCGCGAGGTACGCGTGCCGATCGGGGCGGACGACGCGGCCGCGCTGGACCTGCGGCACGTCAAGTCCCTGGAGCTGACCCCGCGCACCCGCTCGGGGCGGGCCTGGCTGATGGACGCCTGGGCCTGGCAGCCGGGCACGCCCGAGGTGCGGGAGGCCCCGCTGCCCCGCGTCGACATCGGCCGACTGACCGTCAAGGAAGGGGATTCGGGCGTACGGACCTACCGCGTGCCGGTCAACGTCTCCGGGCAGGGCAGCGGGCAGGTACGGGTGTTCGCCACGGACCCGGCCACGAACACCGTCACCGACCGGCTGGTGACGGTCCGGCCCGGCACGAACACCATCGACGTACCGGTGAAGGTCGAGGGCAACACGCGCTACGGCTATGACACCGGCCGGGACGTGTTCGTGAAGGCGGTCCGCACCGCTGTGGTCGGCGCCCACCTGGGCGGGGTGACCGCCCAGAACGACGACCCGATGCCGACGGTCTCCCTGACACCGGTCGCCGACCGTGTCACCGAGGGCAAGCCGCTGAAGTGGCGGGTGTCGCTGTCCGCGGTGGCCGACGCGAACGTGAGTGCCTCGTACGCCCTGCTGCCGGTCACCGGCGGCCGGGAACTGTCGACGAAGGACGTCGACCCCCGCTGGTACGAGGAGATGAGCGGCGCGTCCCCGGATCCGGAACGCCCGTTGTCCAAGGACGGCATATATCTGTGGGTGGACTTCGAGCCCGGGCGGACGACCGCGGAGATCCGGGTGCCGACGGTCAAGGACCAGGTGGCCGAGCCGGCCGAGTCGGTGCGCTTCCAGGCGATCGACGACTCCGGTGAGCCGCAGCCCGGGGCCCCGGTGATCACGGGCACGGTGCTCGACGCCTCGTGACCCCTCGCACTGACGCCCGTGACCTCGGTCAGGGCGTCAGTGTGATCCGTACGCCGACTGTGCCGTTCGCTCCGCGGCGCAGTCGGCTGCCGAAGAGCGTGAGGCGGCCGGTGATCCCGTACTTGCGGGCGATGAGCCCGCGGTAGCGGGCGCTGGTCGCCTCGTCGCAGATCTCGGCGGTCGCCGGGACCTGGTCCCCCGTCGGATTGCCGCGCAGGTCACAAGGACCGACGAGGACGTCGCCGCGGGCCCGGATGCGCTTGACCTTCCAGGAGTCGGCGACCGTCCACACGCCCAGCGCGTCCCCGTCCCGGACCACCCAGACCGGGGTGGGGACGCCCGTGCCGTTCTTGCGGTAACTGGTGACGAGCAGGTACTTGCCTGCGCCGAGCTGGTCCAGCGACGTGTCGTCCATGGCGGGAAGTGTAGGCCGCGGGGTGGGACACGGAACCTCACCCCCCGGCCGTCTCAGTCGAGCGCCGCCGCCATCCGCCGGACGCCCTCCGCGATCAGCTCGGGCGACGTCGCCAGGTTCAGCCGTACGTGCCCCGCGCCGCCCGTCCCGAAGGGGATCCCGGAGTTGAGGGCGACCCGGCCGCGGTGCAGGAAGATCTCCGCCGCGTCGTCGCCGAGGCCGAGTGCGCGGCAGTCGAGCCAGGCGAGGTAGGTGGCCTCGGCGGGGCGGTGGGTGATGGCCGGGAGGTGCTCGGAGAGGAGGTCGGCGAGCAGACGCCGGTTGTCGTCGAGGCCGGCCAGCAGGGCGTCGAGCCAGTCGGTGCCGTCGCGCAGGGCGGCGCTGTGGGCGATGATGCCGAGGTGGCTCGGCCCGTGGCTGACCTCTTCGGGCATCCGGTCCAGCTCGGCTGCGGACTCGGGGCCGGCGATGGCGAGGGCCGCCTTGAGACCGGCCAGGTTCCAGGCCTTCGACGCCGACATCAGCGACAGTCCGTTTCCGCCGCCCGTGACGCTGAGATAGGGAACGAACGCGACCCCGCCGGCGGTGAGCGGTGCGTGTATCTCGTCGACGACCACGCGTATGCCGTGGCGCTCGGCGAGGGCGGCGACGGCGGCCAGTTCGTCGGCGGTGTGCACGGTGCCGGTCGGGTTGTGGGGGCTGCACAGCAGGAAGGCGGCGCGGCGATTGCCCTGCGTGGCCCGCCGGAAGGTCTCCTCCAGCGTGTCGAGGTCGATGCGCAAGTCGGCGCCGAGCGGGGCCTCGATCACCTGCCGGTCCATGTGGCCGACGAACTGGTAGAACGGCGGATAGACGGGTGAGTTCACCACGACCGCATCTCCCGGTCCGGTGACCAGTTTGAGCATCTCGACCACGCCCAGCATCACATCGGGCACGATCGCCGTCCGCTCCACGGCCAGTCCGTCCCAGCCCCACCGCTTCTGAGCGAAACCGGCGAGCGCCTCGGCGTAGCCGGTGCCCGCGGGGTAGCCGGTGTCGCCGAGCGCGAGGGCCTCGGTGAGGGCGCGGACGACGGGTTCGGCCGGCATGACGTCCATCTCGGCCACCCACAGCGGCAGGACGTCGTCGGGGTAGGCGCGCCATTTCATGCTCG
Source organism: Streptomyces sp. UW30 (assembly GCF_008042075.1). Classification (GTDB taxonomy): domain Bacteria; phylum Actinomycetota; class Actinomycetes; order Streptomycetales; family Streptomycetaceae; genus Streptomyces. The sequence goes on from NZ_RDBN01000043.1 coordinate 26,037, forward strand.
TACGACGTCGGAGACGGTCGAGGGAGAGGGCGTGCAGGGGATTCGGTTCACCGGACGTTTCGTGCGGGATCCTCGTCATGGGGCTCAAGATAGGCGGGCCGTACGGCGGCCGGAACGGGCGGGGACGCGCGAGAAAGATCACCTGTGCGGTGAACGCGGGCGGGCCGGGGTGCGTATGGAGTGAGGGTGCTCAACTCCGGGAGGGCCCCGCGGCGTTGCTGCCGCGCTGTACTTGGTTCGGGAGCCATGCATGAGGCACGCACGACGACGTCTCGTCCGGCGGGTGACACGGCTGGCGGCCGTCGGCGGAATCCTCCTCGGGGGAACGATGGTCACACGCGCCGTGGCGAGCGAACCCGGCGACCCCTCCGCCGTCCCGCGCACCTACGCCGCCTCGGCCGCCGACACCGGCAGCGACCTGGCCTCCCGTCTGGGCACGTCCCGTACGGCGGGCAGCTGGATCAGCGCCGCCGGGAAGCCGGTCGTCGCCGTCACCGACGAGGAGGCGGCCGCCGAGGTCCGCAAGGCGGGCGCCGAGGCGAAGATGGTCGACCACAGCATGGACGACCTGAAGTCGGCGGCGTCGAGCTTGCGTTCCGCGCCCCGGGTGGCCGGTACGGCGTGGGTGATGGACTACCGGTCGAACGAGGTCGTCGTGAAGGGCGACAGCACCGTCTCGGCCGCCGACTGGTCCCGGATGACGCAGCTCGCGGACGGCATGGGCGGCTTCGTCCGCATGGAGCGCACCGAGGGCACGTTCACGACGCGGCTGAACGGCGCGCTGCCGCTGCTGTCGACGGCCGGGCGCTGTTCTGCCGGGTTCAACGTCACCGACGGGCAGCGCGACTTCATTCTCACGGCCGGGCACTGCGGGCCCAAGGGTTCGGTGTGGTTCGCCGACAACCGGGGCACCCAGCAGATCGGGCAGACCGTCCAGCAGAGCTTCCCCGGCGGTGACTTCTCGCTGGTGCAGTACGCGAGCGGGGACGCGGGCGCCGGGTCCGAGGTGGTGTCCATCGGTGCCGGCAAGGGGGTGCGGATCACCGGCGCGGCCGATCCCGCGGTCGGGCAGCGGGTGTTCCGCAGCGGCAGCACGAGCGGGCTGCGCGACGGTGAGGTGACGGCGCTCAACGCCACCGTCAACTACCCCGAGGGGACGGTCACCGGGCTCATCGAGACGAACGTGTGCGCCGAACCCGGGGACAGTGGTGGCCCGATGTTCTCCGAGGGGATCGCGCTGGGTGTGACGTCGGGCGGCAGCGGTGACTGTGCCTCGGGGGGCACGACGTTCTTCCAGCCGGTGACCAAGGCGCTGGCCGCGCTGAACATGAAGCTGATCGTGGCGGCGCCGAACGGCTCGGGTCAGCAGGGCGCCGCGCCGGCGCCGTCGGCGACGCAGAGTGCCATCGCACCCGGTGAGGCCTCTCCCGGTTCGGCGGCCCCGATAGCCGGCGAGGCGGTCGAGACGCTGCTGTCCCGGCTCGCGGACCCGAAGAACGTGGGCCCCGGTCTGCTGGTCATCGCGGGCAGCCTGGTCGCCCTGGTGGCGACCCGCTTCATCCGCGCGGAACAGGACCGCAAGGCATACCGGCGGTACTACTCGGCGACCTGGGGGTGACGGGTCCCGTCCCGTTCCCGGGCCGACGGGGGGTCGGCCCGGGTCGAGGTCGGTGTGAGAGAGGCACCCCTTGGGTCAGGGGCGCCTCGGGAGGGTCTTCCGACGAGGGGCGAGGCGGGCCGAGGAGAGAGTCCTGGGCCTTCGCCGAGGCGAGCGGTCAGGCCGCCTTCGCCGTCTGCGGGGCCGCTGCGGCCCACTCCAGGACGAGGCGCTGGTATTCCTCGCGCTGCTCGACGCTCAGTGTCCCGCCCGACCGGCGCCACAGCGCCCGGATCTCCTCGTTGACCTCGTCAGCCGATCGATCGGAGGCGATTTCAACAGTGGTGGACATGCTGTGAAGCATACGGCCCGTGGCGTGAAGGCGCTGTGAGTAAGCACACTCAATGCGGACATATCGGACCGTGTTGCTGATCACGTCCATCTCTCAACAACTGCCGCCGAGTTCAGGCGTCCATCGCCCCCAGAACGAGCACCTGGATGGCGAGAACGGCGGCGCCACGGGCCCAGTCGTGAAAGTCGGACACCTTGGTCTCGATGTCGATCGGCGCGGCGAGCGGGTGCCGGTGAGCGCGCATGGTGTCCGCCACAGTCGCACCGGCGACATCCATCAGCCCCACCCCCTCGCCGGCGAGAAGGATCTTCTGCGGCAGCACGAAATTGGCGATCTGCGCGACCAGGACGCCCAGTGCGGCAGCCGCCTCCTCGATGACGCGGGCGGGCATCGGCTCCCCGGCCGCGGCGAACTCCAGGATCTCCTCGTAGCTCCGGTCACGGCCGGTGGCGGCCCGCACCTGGTAGCGGATGTTGGGGATGGTCAGGAGGGAGACGGCACTGCCCCGAGCCCCCTCGGGGGTCAGCGGGCCGTTGGGATTGAGGATCCAGTGCCGGCCGAAGCCGCGGTCCTCCTCGGCGTAGGGAACCCGCTTGCCGCCCAGGACCAGCCCGTAGCCGATGCCGGCGCCGATGGTGAGGACGACGAACCGGTCGAGGCCGCGTCCGGCACCGAACCAGGTCTCGGCCTCGACGAGCGCGGCGACGTCGTTCTCCACGACCACCGGCAGCCCCGTGCGCTCCTCGACCAGCTCGGCGAGCGGCACGTCACGCCACTGCAGGAACGGGGACTCCCCGACCACGGCTCGGTCCTCGACGAGGCCGCCGACTCCGATGCCGATGCCGGCGAGACGGGGGTGGCTCGCGGCGAGCTCGGCGGTCATCTCCCCCAGCAGTGCCACGACTCCGGCCGGTTCATGGGTGGTCAGCGGGCGGTCGTAGCGGGCGACGATCTCGCTCCTGAGGGTGGTCACGACGCCGTAGACCATGTCTTCGGTGATCTTGTAGCCGACGAAGGACCGTGATTCGGCCACGACGTCCAGCGGCTGGGACGGGCGCCCCTGGCGTACCTCCACCGGGCCGCCCGCCTCGGGGACCTCGATGAGGAGGCCCGACTCGATCAGCGGTTTGGTGAGCCGGGTGAGGCTGCCCGCGGACAGGTCGAGGCGCCGGGCGAGTTCGGTGCGTGACAAGGGGCCGGCGAGGAGCACCTCGATCGCCACCGAGCGTTCACCGGGGCTGAGAGGAAGCCAGCTGGCGGCACTTGCGGTCATGGTCGTCAGGCTCCCACATGATTTTTTTCTCCTCAAAACCAACCAGGCCAGTCTAGGGCCGTCCGTGCGGCTCGAAGAAGATGTCGGCACGCCTCTTGACGGCTGGATTCTTCCGCCACAAAAGTAAGTGACCGAGGACGAGCCGCAGACGAGGGAGTCTCCCGATGACCATCGCCTCCAGCAGCCCTCCGTCGCGTCTGCCGCTGGGCGGCGCCGAGGGGGCAGGGACGAAGCAACGGACACGGCGGGCGCAGACCCGCGAGAACCAGGGGGACGGGCGGCTCGCCGCGGTGTTCATCGCGCCGGCGTTGCTGGGCTTCGCCGCCTTCCTGCTCTGGCCCACGCTGCGGGGCATCTATCTCAGCTTCACCCGCTTCAACCTGCTGACCCCGGCGCAGTGGGTGGGCCTGGACAACTACGTCCGGATGGTCCACGACCCGATCTTCTGGGACTCGATGGTGGTGACCGTCGAGTACGTGGCCATCAACATCGGCGTGCAGACCGTCTCGGCGCTCGCCATCGCCGTCCTGCTGCAACGGCTGACGCAGTCGGCGGTGCTGCGCGGGATCGTGCTCACGCCGTATCTGATGTCCAACGTCGTCGCCGGCATCGTCTGGCTCTGGATCCTCGACACCCAGCTCGGCATCGGCAACGAGATCATCGCCGGGCTCGGCGCCGAGCGCATCCCGTTCCTCGCGGACGAGACCTGGGCGATACCGACGATCGCCCTGATCAACGTGTGGCGGCACGTCGGCTACACCGCGCTGCTGCTGTTCGCGGGCCTCATGGCGATCCCGAACGACATGTACGAGGCCGCGAAGGTGGACGGCGCGAGCGAGTGGCGGATGTTCTGGCGGATCACGATGCCGCTGCTCAGGCCCGTCCTTGCGGTCGTGCTGATCATGACGGTGATCGGTTCGTTCCAGGTGTTCGACACGGTCGCGGTGACTACCGCGGGCGGACCGGCGAACGCCACGAACGTCCTGCAGTACTACATCTACGGCGCCGCGTTCGGCCGCTTCCAGTTCGGCTACGCCTCGGCGATGTCCGTCGCGCTGCTCGTCGTCCTGAGCGCGATCACCGTCCTGCAGTACCGGCTCACCCGGGCCGGCCAGAGCGACCTCGGCTGAGGAAGGGAGCGACCGACATGGCTGCCGTGACAGCTACACCGACGAAGGTGGCGAACGTACGGCGCACGCAGCGCCCCAGGCTCTCCCCCGGCCGGATCGTGGCCTGGACGGTGATGGCCGCCATCGTGCTCATCACCCTGCTGCCGTTCTACTGGATCCTGCGCACCGCGCTGTCCTCGAACACGGCGCTCGCCGCCCACCCCGGCGACGTGCTGCCGGTCGATGCGACGACCGGGGGCTTCGAGCGGGCTCTCGGCCTGCAGTCGACCGAGGAGGCGATCGCCCAGGGCGGCTCGGGCGGCGGGCTCAAGTTCTGGCGCTACCTGATCAACTCGGTGGTCGTCTCGACACTGATCACCGTCTGCCAGATCTTCTTCTCCGCCATGGCCGCGTACGCCTTCGCCCGGCTGCGCTGGCGCGGGCGGGACAAGGTGTTCGGGCTGTTCCTCGCCGGACTGATGGTGCCGGCGATCTTCACCCTGCTGCCGAACTTCGTGCTGATCAAGCAACTCGGCCTGGTGGACTCCCTGTTGGGCGTGGCGCTGCCGACGATGTTCATGACGCCGTTCGCGGTGWTCTTCCTCCGGCAGTTCTTCATGAACGTGCCGCGGGAGGTGGAGGAGGCCGCCCTGCTGGACGGGGCCGGCAAGATCCGGATCTTCTTCCGGGTCATGCTGCCGATGGCCTCCACGCCGATCCTCACGCTGGGGCTGCTGACGTACATCACCGCCTGGAACGACTACTTCTGGCCGTTGATGGTGTCCTACACCGACAGTTCGCGTGTGCTCACCGTGGCCCTCGCCATCTTCCGGGCACAGACCCCGCAGAGCGGCTACGACTGGTCCGGCCTGATGGCGGCCACGCTCATCGCCGCCCTTCCGATGCTCGTGCTGTTCGGCTTCTTCGCACGCCGCATCGTGAGCTCCATCAGCTTCACCGGGATCAAGTAAGGGGACAGGGATGCGAGTTCGAAGCAGGACGATCCTGGCGCTGACGGGAGCGCTGGCGCTGTCCCTGGCCACCGGCTGCGCACAGGGCGGTGCGGCCGGGTCGGGCGGGAACACGGTGACGTACTGGCTGTGGGACGCCAACCAGCTGCCCGCCTACCAGGCCTGTGCGAAAGGGTTCGAGAAGCAGAACCCGGGCCTGAAGGCGAAGATCACCCAGTTGGGCTGGGCCGACTACTGGACCAAGCTCACCGCGAGCTTCATCGCGGGCACCGAGCCGGATGTCTTCACCGACCACATCCAGAAGTTCGGGCAGTTCGCCGACCTCAACGTGCTCGAACCGCTCGACGACCTCGGCATCGACGKCTCCGCCTACCAGGCGGGGCTGGCCGCCAACTGGAAGGGCCAGGACGGCCATCGCTACGGCGCGCCCAAGGACTGGGACACCGTCGCCCTCTTCTACAACCAGAAGATGGTCAAGGACGCCGGGCTGACGGCGGAGGAGCTCGACACCCTCTCCTGGAACCCGAAGGACGGCGGCACCTTCGAGAAGGCCATCGCGCATCTGACCGTGGACAACAACGGCAAGCGCGGTGACGAGGAGGGCTTCGACAAGGACAACGTCAAGGTGTACGGGATGGCGACGGGCGGCGCGGGCGACGCCGACGGCCAGACCACCTGGAGCCCGTTGGCCGCCTCGGCGGGCTGGCACTACACGGACAAGGCGCGCTGGGGCACCGAGTACCAGTACGACAGCGAGACCTTCCATACGGTCATCGACTGGTACTTCGGCCTGGCGAAGAAGGGCTACCTGGCGCCCTTCACCGACTACACCGACGGCGCCAACCCGGCCAACGCACAGGTCGCCTCCGGCAAGGCGGCCACCTCCTTCGACGGCGCCTGGATGATCTCCACGTACTACGGCACCAAGGGCCTCGAAGTGGGCACCGCCCCGACGCCGGTCGGCCCGACCGGAAAGCGGGCCACCATGATGAACGGCCTCGCCGACTCCGTCACCAAGAACGCCCGCAACAAGGAGGGCGCGAAGAAATGGGTGCGGTACCTGGCCTCCGACGAGTGCCAGAAGACCGTCGGCGGCTACGGCATCGTCTTCCCCGCCACCCCTGACGGCACGGAGGCGGCGGTGGCCGCGTACGAGAAGAAGGGCATCGACGTGTCCGCGTTCACCGAACCGGTCACCGACAAGAAGACCTCCACGACCTTCTCCTTCCCGATCACCGACTACGCGGCGGACGTCTACTCCCTGATCCGCCCCGCCATGCAGGACGTCTACGCCAACGACGCCCCGGTGAGCGGTCTGACCAGGACCAACGACCAGATCAACCTCATCCTCGGCCAGTGAAAGGCACACACTTCATGACGTTCTCCCTCGGCATCGTCGGCGCCGGCCAGTTCTCCGGCCAGTTCGCCACGCTGTTCCAGGCCCACCCCGGTGTCAGCGACGTGTACGTCACCGATCTGCTGCCCGAGCGGGCCGGGCAACTCGCCGACGCACAGGGACTGGCCGGTACGTTCCCGACGTACGAGGCCATGCTGGAGTCGAAGGCCGTCGACGCGGTCGCCATCTTCACCCAGCGCTGGACCCACGGCCCGCTGGTGCTCCAGGGCCTGAACGCCGGCAAGCACGTCTACTCCGCGGTCCCCATGGCGATCACCACGGAGGAGATCGCGGCGATCATCGACGCGGTCAAGGCGACCGGCCTGACGTACATGATGGGCGAGACCAGCCAGTACAACCCGGCGACCGTGCACGCCCGCAACCAGATCGCCGAGGGGGCCTTCGGGCGGCTCTTCTACGCCGAGGGCGACTACGTCCACGACATGGACCTGGGGTTCTACGAGGCGTACCAGTACAGCGGCGGCGAGAACTGGAAGTCGACCGCCTCCTATCCGCCGCTGCTGTACCCGACGCACGCCGTGGGCGGGGTGCTGGGCGCCTGGCAGACGCACGCCGTCAGCGTCTCGGCGATCGGCGTCGTGGACGACCGGGGCGACGGCGTCTTCGACAAGGGTGTCAGCCAGTTCGACAACGACGTGTCGAACGCGACCGCGCTGTTCGAGGTCGCGGGCGGTGGCTCGTTCCGTACGAACGAGTTCCGTCGGGTCGGCTACCCCTCGCACATCAGGGAGTCACGGTTCCGGTTCTTCGGTACCGAGGCGAGCATGGAGCAGCTCGCCACCGTGGCCCTGTGGCAGGACAAGAAGGGCGTCAAGGACATCAGCGAGTTGCTGGAGCCCAAGCCGACCATGTCCCCCGACGACCCGTCGCTCCAGCACATCGCGCCGGAGCTGCGGGCGGCCTTCACCTCGGGGTCGGCGCCGGTGCACGACCGCGCCCGGCTGCCGCGGGCGTTCGACAACCTGCACAACGGGCACGAGGGCAGCCACCACTTCCTGGTGGACGACTTCGTGACCGCCGTCAACACCCGCAGCCTGCCGTCCGTGAACGCGTGGGTCGCCGCCCGCTACACCCTGCCGGGCATCGTCGCGCACGAATCCGCGCGGCAGGGCGGGGCCAGGCTGGAGATCCCGGACTTCGGGGACGCGCCCGAGGCGTGACGTTTCCCCGGCATCGACCCGCGAGCCGGGTGCCTGTCCTGACTCAGGTGCCCGGCTTGCGGCCGTACACGAAGACGTCGTCGCCGTTCTTCAGCAGCGACCAGTACTTCTTGGCGTCGGTCTTCGTCATGTTGACGCAGCCGTGCGAGCCGGGCGGGTTCCACATGCTGACGCCGACCGAGTGGAAGGCCTGGCCGCCGTCGAAGAACTGGGAGTAGGGCATGGGCACGTTGTAGATGGTCGACACGTGGTCGATATTGCGCCAGTAGATCTTCTTGAGGCCGGTGCGGGTCTCGTAGCCGTTACGGCCGGTGCGGACCGGGACCGGGCCGTACACGAGCCTGCTGCCGTCCTGGATCCAGCTCAGCTGGAGCGTGAGGTTCACGCAGGCGATGCGGCCCTTGTTGACGGGGCACTTGCCGTCCCTGTTGGGGTTGTTCCCGACGGCCTTCTGCTTGTTCATCAGGTCCATCACGCCCCAGGTGACGGGACCCGCGTAGCCGGCGTTCGGGGTGATGCCGTGCTTGGTCTGGAAGGCCTGGGTGGCCCTGCAGTCGGCGCTGGACTGCCTGCCGTCGACCGGGCGGCCGAGGAACTTCTCGACCTGCTTCTGATACGGGCCGGCCTGGGTCGTGCAGCTCGGCGCGGCCTGTGCCGGGCTGGCGGCGAGCGTGAGTGTGAGCGGTGCGACCAGTCCGCCGGTGATGCCGAGTGCGACGGCGCGCCGTCTGCGTATGTCCCCCATGGCCGGGCCCTTCCCTTAAGCGTTCGTGTGGACTTCTGCCAGGTAGACCGGTGTGCGGGCGGTTCGGTTGTGCTCCCGGCCGGGCTGTGACCGAACAGTGAAATTTCGCCAACCCGCAGGGCCTGGCTCAGGCCTCGGCCCGGCGCTGGACGGCCGCCAGGAATCCGCTGTTGACCGCGGTCAGGCCGCCGTCGACGGTGAGCGTGGTGCCGGTGATCCAGGCCGCGTCGCGGGACGCCAGGAAGGCGACCGCGGCGGCGATGTCCTCGGGCTCGCCGACCCGGCCCAGGGGATACAGCGGGCGGATCGCGTCGAGTTCCGCGTCCCGCCCCTCCCACGCCGAGGTGCGCACCGTGCCCGGCGTCACCAGGTTGACGCGGACGCCGCGCGCGGCGGCGTGGCCGGCGAGGGTACGGGTGAGGGAGCCGAGGCCGGCCTTGGCGGCGCTGTAGGCGTGGTTGCCGAAGTCCTGGAGGGCGTTGACGGAGCCGATGTTCACGATGGCGCCGCGACCGGTGGCGGCCAGGTGCGGGAGGGCGGCGCGGCAGCAGCGGTAGGTGCCGGTCAGGGTGACGTCGAGGTCGAGGGCCCACGCGTCGTCCGGGCCGTCCTCGAAGAGATCGGTGTCGGGTGTGCAGGAGGCCGCACTGTTGACCAGGACGTCGAGCGAGCCGAAGGCCTCGACGGCGCGGGCGACGGCGGCCTCGACGGACGCGCGGTCGGCGACGTCGCACGCCAGCGCCTCGGCCGCGAGCCCACGTCCGCGCAGCGCCGCCGCCGTCCTCGGGCCCGTCCCGGTCGGTCAGCAGGACGCTCGCGCCCTCCTCGGCGAACCGACGTGCGGCAGCGGCACCGATGCCGCGGGCGGCGCCGGTGATCAGGACTCCGTGACCTGCGAAGCGCGTCGTGTCCGTCATGGAGCGAACCGTAGTGCCGGGACGATCATCCGGACAGATAGCGTGCGTCCATGTCGGTGTTCATTCAGCAACTCCCCGCGCTCTTAGGCGTCGTGGTCGGCGCTCTCGGTTCGTATGTCGTGGTCGTGCGGGGCGATCAGGCGAGGTTTCGGCGGGAGCAGGCGGCGCGGTGGGAGGAGCGGCGCCTCGCGGTGTACGCCGACTACGCGCAGTCGGTGAAGAAGACGGTCACCGTGACCTACCGGGTCGCCGCCGCGCTCGGCATCGACCCGCACCCGGATCCCCTGCCCCTCGACGAGGCCAAGCCGCTGCTGGCCGACGCCACCACCCGCAGGGATCCCTCGGGTGAGGCGCTGATCATGCTGGGCAGCCCCACCGTGGTGGACAGGGCACGGACATGGGTCATGACGGCGTTGGAGATGGAGCGGTTCGTTCGCGAGGGCAGTCAGGATCGGCAAGCGTGGAAGGCGCTGCTGGAGCAGCAGCGCACAGGGCGCGAGGGCTACTACAGGGCGGTGCGGGAGGACCTAGGCCTCCCGCCGGGCCACTCGGCGCGCTGGGCGGTCAGGGCGGCCGACCCGGTCCCGCCTCAGCGATAGCCCGCCGTGTCCGCCGCCTTCCCCGGGTCCTGCACCTCGACCATGTACCGCCAGGCGTCGGGGCGGCTGCCGTCGAGGTCGGTGAAGCCGTAGACCTGGGCGAGCTGCCCGCTGGAGAGGGACTCGCCGTTCCAACGGGACACGTCGGGGTCGGCGGCGAGGGCGGCGACGGCCCGGCCGACGTAGCGCGGTGTCTCGGAGATCGCGAAGTGCGGGACGCGTGCGAGAGCGTCGCGCCAGTTGTCCTCGCGCACCTCGAAGGCGTCCAGCATCATCTCCGAGCGCAGCCAGCCAGGGGTCAGCGCTACGGCGGTGGCGCCGCGTGATCCGAGCTCGTGGCCGAGGGAGAAGGCCATGCGCAGCACGGACGTCTTGGCGAGGTCGTAGAAGAAGGAGACGCGGTAGTTGACGCTGTTGTAGTCCGCCGTGCCGTCGGTCATCTCGACGACCAGTCCGCCCGGGGTCCGCAGGAGCAAGGGCAGGGCGTGGTGGTTGGTGATGGCGTGTGTCTCGACCGCGAGGCGGAGCAGCCTGAGGCCGTTGTCGAGGTCGTGCTCCCAGACGGGGCTGTCCCAGGCGAAGAGCTTCTCGCCGCCCCAGACGTCGTTGACGAGGATGTCGAGGCGGCCCTGTTCGTCGGCGATCCGGTCCACGAGGGTGCGGACCTGCGCGGGGTCGAGGTGGTCGGTGGGTACGGCGATGCCCTGGCCGCCCGCCTCGGTGACCAGGTCGGCGGTGTCCTCGATCGTCTCCGGGCGGTCGTACTCCGAGCGCCGGGCGCGCGTGCTGCGTCCGGTGACGTAGACGGTGGCTCCGGCCGCCCCGAGCTCCACGGCGATGCCGCGTCCGGCGCCTCGTGTCGCCCCGGCGACCAGTGCGACCTTGTCCTTGAGCGGCTGTGACATGTCCGGCCTCCCGTGCCCTCATGTGTGGTGTCGCCATCGAGGGTGCCGGGTAAGCCGGACATCTTCTGTCGTCTTTTACGGGGAGGGCGCGGCCTTTTGCGCGAGGGTCACCCGGCCGGGCGCAGGCGCGCGTCCAAATCGCCTTCCGGTCCGGCCGGTTCCGACCTCAGTGACCGCGGTCGATCCACTCCTGGAGGTGTGGCGCCTCCGCGCCGATGGTGGTCGCGTCACCGTGGCCGGTGAGGACCTTGGTCTCGGGCGGGAGGGTGAGCAGCCGGTCGCGGATGGAGCCGACGATCGTCGGGAAGTGGGAGTAGGAGCGGCCGGTGGCGCCGGGGCCGCCCTGGAAGAGGGTGTCGCCGGTGAAGACGACGCCTAGGCCCGGGTCGTGCAGGCACACCGCGCCCGGCGCGTGCCCCGGGGTGTGCAGGACGGTCAGGTCGGCGCCCGCCGCCTCGATGACCTGGCCGTCCAGGAGATGGGCGTCGGGGGCGCGGTCCGGGTGGGTCAGCTTCCACAGCGGCAGGTCGTCGGGGTGCAGCCAGATCGTGGCGCCGGTGCGGTCGGCCAGGGCGGGCGCGGCGTCGATGTGGTCGTTGTGGGCGTGGGTGCACACGATCGCCGTCAGATGCCGGTCGCCGACGGCCTCGGCGATGGCGTCGGCGTCGTGGGCGGCGTCGATGACGATGACCTCGTGGTCGTCGCCGACGATCCACACGTTGTTGTCGACGTCCCAGGTGCCGCCGTCGAGGCTGAACTGCCCGGAGGTGACGAGGCGTTCGATGCGGGCGGCCATCAGAACACCACCACCGAGCGCAGGACGTCGCCCTGGTGCATTCGCTCGAACGCCTTCTCCACCTCGTCCAGCGCGATCGTCTCGGTGACGAAAGCGCCCAGGTCCAGGCGGCCTTGCAGATGCAGGTCGATCAGCATCGGGAAGTCCCGGGAGGGCAGGCAGTCGCCGTACCAGGAGGACTTCAGCGCCCCGCCGCGGCCGAAGACGTCCAGGAGCGGCAGCTCCAGCTTCATCTCGGGGGTCGGTACGCCGACCAGGACGACGGTGCCGGCGAGGTCACGGGCGTAGAAGGCCTGCTTGTACGTCTCCGGGCGGCCGACCGCCTCGATGACGACGTCGGCGCCGAAACCGCCGGTCAGCTCGCGGATCGCCTCGACCGGATCGGTCTCGCGGGAGTTGATCGTGTGGGTGGCGCCCATCGAGCGGGCCTTGGCCAGCTTGCGGTCGTCGATGTCCACGGCGATGATCTTCGCGGCGCCGGCCAGGTTCGAGCCCGCGACGGCCGCGTCGCCGACTCCGCCGCAGCCGATGACCGCCACGCTGTCGCCGCGGCCCACGTTGCCCGTGTTGATCGCCGCGCCGATGCCGGCCATCACCCCGCAGCCCAGCAGCCCGGCGACGGCCGGGGACACAGCCGGGTCGACCTTGGTGCATTGCCCTGCCGCCACCAGCGTCTTCTCCGCGAAGGCGCCGATGCCGAGGGCCGGGGAGAGCTCCTGGCCGGTGGCCGCGAGGGTCATCTTCTGGCCTGCGTTGTGGGTGGCGAAGCAGTACCAGGGCCGGCCGCGCAGACAGGCCCGGCAGTTCCCGCACACGGCACGCCAGTTGAGGATCACGAAGTCGCCGGGTTCGACGTCCGTGACACCGTCGCCGACGGACTCCACCACTCCGGCCGCCTCATGACCGAGCAGGAACGGGAAGTCGTCGCTGATGCCGCCCTGCTTGTAGTGCAGGTCGGTGTGGCAGACGCCGCAGGCCTGGACCCGTACGACGGCTTCTCCCGGCCCCGGATCCGGCACGACGATCGTCTCCACGCGCACGGCCTCGTCCTTGCCCGGTGCGATCACGCCCCGCACTTCCTGCGCCATGGTGCTCAGCCCTTCCCTCGGCGGATCTTCGTCCAGTTCCGACCCTAGACGCGACTGATCGGTAAAGGCACGGAGTGGGGGCCTTCACATCCGCTTCCGGCCACTCCCCTCGAATACCCCCGGGGGTACTTTGCTACGGTGGTCCATATACCCCCGGGGGTAATTCTGATCACCGGGGCGGGCACGGGCTTCACCAGGACAGGAGAGGAGTGCTGCCGTGTACTTCGTCGACACCATCGACGTACCGGGACTGGGCAACCGCGGCTATCTGGCGGGCGGTGCGCACAGCGCCGTGGTGGTCGATCCGCCGCGGGACATCGACCGGGTGATCACGGCCGCCGCGCGGCGGGGTGTGCGCATCACCCATGTGGTGGAGACCCACATCCACAACGACTACGTGACCGGCGGCCTGGAGCTGGCCCGGCTCACCGGCGCCGCCTATCTCGTGCCGGCCGCGGCGCGGGTCGCCTACGACCGGGTCCCGGTCGCCGACGGGGACCGTACGCGGATCGAGGACGACCTGGTGCTGCGCGCCCTGGCCACTCCCGGGCACACCCCGCACCACACGTCGTACGTGCTGGAGGAGGCGGGACGCGCGGTGGCCGTCTTCACGGGCGGCTCCCTGCTGATCGGCACCGTGGGCCGGCCCGACCTGGTCGAGCCCGGGCTCACCGGGGGGCTGGCGCGGGCGCAGTACGACTCGGCGCACCGGCTTGCGGACGAGCTGCCGGACGAGACGCGGGTGCTGCCCACACACGGCTTCGGCAGCTTCTGTTCGGCCGGTCACGCGGACGGTGGGGCGGCGACGACCATCGGGCATGAGCGGCAGGTCAACGACGCCCTCGTCAAGGACGTCGACACCTTCGTCGCGGAGCTGCTCGCCGGGCTGGACGACGTGCCCGCGTACTACGCGCACATGGGGCCCGCGAACGCGCGGGGCCCGGCTCCGGTGGACCTGACACCGCCCCGCCGGGCCGACGCCGAAGAGATCGCGGCGCGGCTGGCCGCCGGGGAGTGGGTGGTGGACCTGCGCCATCGCGTGGCGTTCGCCGAGGGCCATGTCGCCGGGGCGGTCAACTTCGAGGCGGACGGGCAGCCGGCCACCTACCTGGCCTGGCTGCTGCCCTGGGGCAAGCCGGTGACCCTGCTGGCCGAGACGCCCGCCCAACTCGCCGACGCCCAGCGGGAACTGGTCCGCGTCGGCATCGACCGGCCGGCCGCGGCGGCCACCGGTTCCCCGGCGGACTGGGTACGACCGGGCGAGCGCCCGCGCTCCTTCCCCCGGGCCACCTTCACCGACCTCGCCGCGCAGCACGGCGTGGTCACCCTGGACGTACGGCGCGACTCCGAGCGCCACGCCGGACATATCAAGGGGTCGGTGCACATCCCGCTGCACGAACTGCGCGGCCGGCTCTCCGAGATACCCGACGGCACCGTGTGGGTGCACTGCGCCGGAGGCATGCGCGCCGCCATCGCCGCCTCGCTTCTCGACGCGGCGGGACGCGATGTCGTCGCCGTCGACGACTCCTTCGACTCGGCCCGCACGGCCGGGCTGCCCATGGCCCGCGTCACGCCGGCCGAGGCGCAGGAGCGGGCAGGCGCGGGCGCGGTCCTCGTGGACGTCCGCGAGGCACAGGAGTGGGCCGAGGGCCACGCCCCCGGCGCCGTCCTCGCACCCCTGTCCGCCCTGTCCGCCGGCGAGCCCCTCCCCGAGTCCGCGCGGTCCCGCCCGGTCATCACCATCTGCCGCTCCGGCAAGCGGTCCCGCGAGGCGGCGGCCATTCTCTCGGCACGCGGCGCCGACGTCGTGGACGTGGTCGGGGGGATGCGGGCCTGGGTGGAGGCGGGGTTTGCGGTGGTGACCGAGTCGGGGCTCCCCGCAGTGACGGKGRCGGGGGCGTCCGGTGAGGAGTGACGTCCCGATCGAAGGCTCACTTCGCATCCCGCCCGGCTCCGGCCGCCGCTCCCGGAACCCGAGCGGTGGGCCGTACCGCCACCCCGTAGGCGGACCCGACGGTCGTGTCCGGCCGCCGAGCGCCCACCACGCGCCKCGGCGCGCCCTCCAGGGTCACGCGGACGCACCCCCGCCACCCCCGCC
>NZ_RDBN01000043.1:41163-55972 GCF_008042075.1 Streptomyces sp. UW30
CCGCGTCCAGCACGGGAGCCATGCCGTCCTCGGCGCGCAGCCCGTCGGCCAGGTCGCGGGCGCGCCGGCCGTAGGACGGGTCGCCGGTCGCCTGCCGCAGGGCTGCGCGCCGGGGTGCCGGCCGTGCCGGTGCCGGTCCAGTTCGACGAGGGCTTCTGGGCCGCCCGCCTGGTCTCCCTCGGCGTCGCGCCCCGCGCCGTACCGCTCCGCAGGTGCACGGCCGACGCCCTGGCAGCAGCCCTGCGGCAGGCGACCGGCGACCCGTCCTACGGCCGGCGCGCCCGCGACCTGGCCGACGGGCTGCGCGCCGAGGACGGCATGGCTCCCGTGCTGGACGCGGTGAACCGGCTCGGCGGCTGAATCACCGTTCAGCTCCGTTCAGCGGCTGTTCAGCGACCTCGTCGCAAGCTGGTATCGCGGGCCCGGTCGCACGACACGGCGGGCACGGCACCGCGCGGCACAGGGAGCGGACATGAAGCGCAAGGGCAAGTGGATCGTCGCAAGCGTGGCCTCGGTCGCCCTCATCGGCGGCGGCACCGGCATCGCCCTGGCCACCGCCGGCGGGGACGACTCCGAGAAGCCCATCACGGGCAGCGCGTTCGACAGGGCGAGCGCCGCCGCGCTGGCGCACACCGGTGGCGGCAAGGTCACGGACACCGAGGTCGGCGACGAGGAGGGCTACTACGAGGTCGAGGTCACCCTCGACGACGGCAAGCAGACCGACGTCCATCTCGACAAGGACTTCAAGGTCCTCAGCACCGTGGCGGACAGCGAGAACGAGACGAACGACGAGGGCTGACCCCGTCCGCGCCAGGCCGTGACGTCACGGCACCTGCGTCAGGGCCCGGCGAGCCGCGGTCCCACCGGCTGGAGGACGCCGAGGAGGATGCGGACGAGCTCGTCGACGACCTCGTCGAGGGTCGCGTCCACCCACCCCGCGCTCCAGTCGTGCAGCAGCCCGTTGACGCTGCCGATGAACGCCGTCACGGCGAGGCGGTAGTCGCGCGGCGCCGCCTCCCCGCGCGCGACGGCGCCCGCCACCTCGGCACAGACGAGGTCGATCCAGCGTGCTCGGCGTGCGAGGCGCTGCTCCTCCAGGCGGGGGCTGACGCCGATGATCTCGACGAAAGTGATGCGGATGCGGCGCGGATCGGCGGTGACGTTCCCGGCGTACGCGCGGAAGATCACCGTGGCGCGTTCGGCGAGCGGCAGGCCCTCCGCCTCGGCCGCCGCGGCCAGGACGGCCTCCTGCGCCCACCCGTTGACCTGGAGGTGGAGCGCGGCCAGCACGTCCTCCAGGGTGCGGAACTCCTCGTAGAACTGACGCGTCGACAGTCCGGCGGCCTCACTGAGGGCCGCGACGGTCGTCCCCCGGAATCCGGGGCTGTCCCCGAACAACCGCAGCGCCGCATCGAGGAATCGCCGCCGCCGATCGGCCTGTCGCTCCTCGGCCGACTTCCCGCCGTAGCGACCGGTGGGCGCCTTGAGCCTGCCCGCCACGCTGTCCTCCCGCCGCCTCGCCGACCCGACGATCAATTTTGTCGTGTACGCAGTCTTGTGGAGAAGGGCACCCCCTCCTTACTTTTCAGTAAGTTGACTCTGAAAGCACTCGTGTTCAGATTCCACGCCCCGTTTTGGCATGCCCCACTCATGACGCCCACCCCCTTCAGAGGAAGAGAGAGCAGTCATGCCTGCCATCAGACCCAGGCACCTGTGCTCCGTAGCCGCCGCCCTCGCCCTGACCGTCTCCGCCTCCGCGACCGCCGCGACCGCGGCCGACTCCTCCGCCGCCCTGCGCGAGGTGCTGTTCGTCGGCAACAACTGGGACGGCACCGCCGATGTCATCAAGTCCTCCGGTGACTTCGCGAAGATCGGCCGTGTCAACGTCGTCCCCGACAAGGACGAGCGAATGGCGGAGATCAACGCCAACCCGATCAAGTGGATCTACTTCATGGCGATCCGCAACAGCGTCGGTGAGGGCCACGACCAGTTCGTCGACGACATGTACTCGACACCGGACGGGAAGTCCGTGGTCGTCTCGCGCCCGAGCTTCGCCGACGTGGTCTCCCTCGACCTGGCCACGGGTGCCGTCAACTGGCGCTTCCCCGTGTCCGGTTACCGCGCCGACCACATGGCGGTCTCCCCCGACGGCAAGCGGGTGGCCGTGTCGGCTTCGACCTCGAACACCGTGCACGTCCTGGACATCGAGAACGGCAGGGAGCTGGGCAGGTTCGCCACCGGCGACAAGCCGCACGAGAACATCTTCACGCAGGACGGCAAGTACATCTACAACATGGCGATCGGCGACGTGAACACGCAGACCGACGCCCCCTGGCTGGACTGGACGAAGGGCGACCGGCGCATCACGGTCGTCGACGCGAGCACGTACCAGCAGGTCAAGGTCATCGACATGCGCCCGAAGCTGGACGCGATCGGCCTGACGGACTACTCCGACGCGGTGCGGCCCGCGGTGTTCTCGCCGGACGAGTCGAAGCTGTACTTCCAGGTGTCGTTCTTCAACGGCTTCTTCGAGTACGACTTGGCCACCGACCGGATCACCCGCACCAAGACCCTGCCGAAGAACCCGGCGACCAGCGACGACCGCACCACCTTCGTCAACGACTCACGCCACCACGGCATCTCGATGAGCCCCGACGGCAGCAAGCTCTGCGTCGCGGGCACGATGGACGACTACGCGACCGTGGTGAACCGCACCACGCTTGAGGAGGGCCCGCTCGTCACCGCCTCCAAGCCCTACTGGGCCACGGTCAGCGGCGACGGCAAGTCCTGCGTGGTCTCCGAGAGCGGCACCGACCAGGTCACGGCCATCGACTTCGCCACCGGCCAGAAGCAGCTGTCCGTCCCGGTCGGCGACCATCCGCAGCGGGTCCGGCTGGGCCACGTGCAGCCCGGCTGGACGAGCCCCACGGGAGGCTGATCAGCCCAGGGCCTGGAGCACCGCGCCCACACCGTCCTCGGTCGCCATGTGCCGCGCGGCGACCGAGGCGGCGCGGGTGTACGCCTGCTGCCGCACGGCCCGGCCGAGCGCGTCCGCGAGCCGTTCGGCGGTGAGTGAGGCGAAGGGGATCGGGTCGGTGGCGGCACCGATCGCGGCGAGCCGCCCTGCCCAGAACGGCTGGTCCGCCGTCACCGGCACCGCGACCGTGGGCACTCCGGCGCGCAACGCGGCCGCCGTGGTACCCGCCCCGGCGTGCTGCACCACCGCGGCCACCCTCGGGAACAGCAGGGCATGCGGTACGTCGCCGATGGTGAGGACGTCGTCGCCGTCGCCCGCGAGTCCGGCGCTGCCCGCCTGGACGATGCCCCGCAGCCCGCCACGCCGCAGCGCCTGGACGGTGAGCTCGCTCAGCCGCTCGCCGTGACCGGCCGCCATGCTGCCGAACCCGACGAACACCGGGCGCGCTCCCGCCGCGAGGAAGTCCTCCACCTCGGCGGGGAGCCGGCGTTCCGGGGCGACGTACGGCCACCAGGTGCCGACGACGTCGAGTCCCGTACGCCAGTCGGACGGGCGCGGCACCAGCGCCGTACTGAAGCCGTGCAGGACGGGCTCGTGCGCCCGCTCCTGGCGTCGGCGTATCTCAGAGGGTGCCAGCGCTGGCAGGTCGAGGCGGCGGCGCAGTGCGCTGACGGCCTCGGTGTAGACGCGGTCGGCCATGCGCAGGGCGAAGCGGCCGGCGGCGCGGTTGCCGAGGCGGCCCAGCGAGCGGGTTCCCATGACAACCGGCGGGAAATCGCCGGTCGGGGCGGTGGGTTGGAGGTAGGCGCCGATCGCCGGGATGCCCATGGCCTCGGCCACATGCCGGCCGAGCGGTGCCGTGGTGGTCGAGAGCAGGAGCAGGTCCGTGCGTTCGTCCACCGCGTCGGCGAAGCCCTGCCCGAGCTCGGTGACGAACGCGGTGGCGGTGCGCATCAGCGCCCGTCGCCCTTCGACCTCGTGGCGGGCCTGCGGGCGGCTGGGCAGGCTCCGGAACTCCAGGCCGGCCTCCCGGACCAGCGGCGCGAAGGCGTCGGTCGTGGCGAGGGTGACGTCGTGTCCGGCCTCGCGCAGGCCCGCCCCGAGCCCGGTGTACGGCGCGACGTCACCGCGTGATCCGGCGGCGGCTATCAGGATCCTCATCCGTCCTCCTCATGGTCCGCCCGGCGGGCCGCGTTCGCATGGACGGCCTTGCACAGATAGGTGGCGAGGCCCGGCCGCTGCTGCGACGGCGGTACGACGAGCGCGAAGGCGCGCGGATCGGCGGCGAAGTCGTCCGCGATACGCCGGTGCATGTCGGGCGGACAGGTGGTGAACCAGCGGGCGATGTGCAGCCGGTGCTCCTCGGCGAGGTCCATGGCCCGTTCGCCGTCGGCGGGCTCCCCGTCGTCGAAGGCGGCGAGCAGCTCCGCGCGCCAGGCTGCGGCCTCACCCATGAGCCGGCGCCAGTCCTCCTTGGTGTGGGAGGCGGCGCGTGCCATCGACTCCTTCCGCCCCGGCGAGTCCTGCCACTTGAGCTGTGCCTGGGTGGCGTAGCTGAGGTCGAAGTCGATCTCTCCGAAGACCTCGAAGCGCTCGGCCGGATCCAGGTGCACGCCCGTCTGCTGGACCTCGATCGCCTGCTCGGCCACCTCGGCCAGTCGCCGGAGCCTGCCGATCTCCTCGGTCAACTGCCGCACCCGGGCCCGGAGATACTCCCGGGCGTTGGCCTGCGGATCCTTGAGGATCTCGGCGATCTCGTCGAGGGAGAAGCCGAGTTCGCGGTAGAAGAGGATCTGCTGGAGCCTGGCCAGGTCGGTGTCGTCGTACAGCCGGTAACCGGCGCCGCTGCGGCCACTGGGCGAGAGCAGTCCCGCCCGGTCGTAGTGGTGCAGCGTGCGCACGGTCACCCCGGCGAAGGCCGAGACCTGCCCCACGGAGTAGCTCATTCACCTGCCCTTTCGTCGGGTACAGCGTGCAGCCTGACGTAAGGGCAGGGTCAAACGGCGGTTCCTATCCGGCGTTCCGCGCGGCCCAGGCGGAGAGTTCGGACCGTGCGGCGTTCAGCAGCGTGGCCGAGGGGGCGCTCGCCCCGTTCGTCACGAGCGCGTAGTGCAGGACCCCGGAGTCGGTGTCGGTGAGCAGCAGACGTCGGCTGCCCGTGCCGCCCGGTTCCGCGGCCACGCCGACCGGGGTGGCCGAGGTGTACGACGGCGGGGCGTATGCCGTGCCCAGGTCGGAGACCACCGTGGTGGACCCGGTCGGGAAGGACGCCGGGAGGTGCAGTTCGGTCGGTGCCGTGCCGCTGTTCGAGCGCCAGAGCTGCAGCCCGTACTGTCCCGATCCGACGAGCCGCGCCACGTTCGGCAGGGAGCTCGGCACCGGGTTCCAGGTCAGCGTGGTGTCGCCGTCGCGGGAGCGGTCCTCGTAGGTGAAGGCGAGTGTCGTCCCGGAGGTGGCGCCGGGGTAGATCCGGTCGAGCAGCCTGGCGTCCTGCCGCAGCACCGCCGTGCCCGAGTCGTCGAGGCGTACGGCGGACAGATCCTCGTCGTTCCAGGCGTCCCCGGTGGTGAGGACCTTGTCGGGGTTGTCGTTCATCAGCTCGTGGTGGCGTCCGTTGTAGATGTCCCACTGCCACTGCGTACCGGAGAGCACCGGGCCGGATCCGGTCGGGTTCGACCACCAACTCGCGCCCGGGACCCGGGAGTCGAGGGCCTGGTACATCGCCTTGAGCACGGTCGGCGCCTTGTCGGAGACCGAGCCCGACAGCGGGTGGCCGAACTCGCTGACGATCGCGGGCGTCCCGGTGGCCGAGGCGCGGTCGCGGACCGTGCCGAAGTCGCCGGCGTACTGGCCGTCGACCGCCTTGCCCCACATGAAGATGCCGGAGATGGCCTTCTGGTCGTAGAAGTGGGTGTTGAAGACGAAGCGCGAGCCGAGCGTGCCCGCGTCGAGCAGGCCGCCCTCCTGCTTCTGGAAGTCGAGGTTGGCATTCCAGAAGAGGTTCGGCTCGGCGAAGAGGGGCTTGTCCTGCCAGCCGGCCGCGTCCATGCGGGAGCGGAACTTCTCGTAGAACGGCCACAGGACGTCCCGTTCCCAGGTGCGGCTGGTCTGGCCGGAGTCGTAGCTGCCGGCGTGCGGCTCGTTGTACGGGTCGAAGCCGACGACGCCCGCGAACTCGGCGGCGGAGACGTTCTGTCTGACGTACGCCATCGTCTTCTGGGCGGTCGTCAGGAACGCGTCCTGAAGGCCGTACTCGTTGTGCCAGAAGTCGTGCGACGCCTGCTTCACGGCCTCGTTCTGGGTGATGTTCTGGCCCCAGAAGAGGCAGATCCCACAGGACTCGTCCGGGTAGTCCCCCGCGTCCACGGCCCACTTGGGGGCGCCGTCACCCGAGTACCAGCTGTCGGGGTCGAACAGGTACCGGGAGTAGAGGTCCTGGTGGAAGTCGGGGTAGACGCGGATGCCGGCGTCGAGGAACGCGCGCATCTGGGCGGTGGCGGCGGCCAGATACGTGGTGTCCAGCTGACCTCGCACGGGCTCCGCGTAGGCCCAGGAGAGAAGGAAGCGGATCGAGTTGCCGCCGCCGAGGGCGCGCAGCGCGGTCGCGGACTTCTTCGCGTCGGCGACCGAGGCGAAGGGCAGGCCTCCGTTCTCCGCCAGCTTGGTCTCGCCGGAGACGTTGTAGCCGCGCAGGACGACTTCGCGGCCGTGGCCGTCGGTGAAGCGGCCGTTCTGCACGGTCAGGGGCGTTTCGTCGAACCAGAGGGAGTCGGGAAGGGTGGCGGCGGTGGCGGGAGAGGGGCCCGCCACCGTGAGGGATCCTAAGAGGACGACCAGAACAACCAGCAGACGCGCTCGTATGTTCGGCATGTCCACTACAGTCCGGCGATATCAGGACACCGTCAATACTCCTGACCCTGGAGTAAGTTGAGACTCGGCCTGCACCCCGGTCTCATCCGCCGTCGGACAGCCCCAGGTGCTCACGCGCCTCGGCCACCCACCGCAGCACTCCTTGCGCACCCGCCTTCCCTGCCGCGTCCGCCGCCTCCCGGAGCAGTTCCGCGGCCTCCTCGCGCCGGTCCGTCTGGGCCGCGAGATGGGCGAGCCCGATGAGATTGGCGGCCACCCCGGGCAGGAAACCGAGCTCGCGGCSCAGACGGGTGGACTCCTCCAGTCGGTCGCGTGCCGCGTCGAGGCGTTTGGCCATGTGGTCCGCGATGCCGAGGTGGCGAAGGGCGTAGGACATGGTCAGCCGGTCGTCGGCGCGGGTGGCGAGGTCGAGGGAGCGGGCGAAGGCGGGCAGGGCGCTCTCGGTGTCGTCGCGGACCACCTGATGGAAGGCGCCGACCCAGAACAGCGCCTCCCCCTCACCGCGCACGTCACCGAGTTCCCCGTACAGCCGCGCGGCCCGCTCGAAGAGCTCCAGCTCCCGCGCGTCCTCGGCCCGCTCCACCAGGAACCGGGCGTGGACGATCCTGCCTCGGGCCAGGGCGAGATCCGCCTCGACCGCGTCGAGCTCTCGGTCGGCCGTCGCCAGTGCGTCGCTGTCGCCGCCGAACACCGCGCGTTCGTAGAGGAGTTGGGCCTGCTCGATCCGTGTGTCCGCAGTCATGCGGTGATGGTACGAACGTCGCCCGCGCCGTCCCACTGACTTTTCAGGCGCCGACCCTGCGGGTCAGGTTCAACAGGTACTCCTTCCGGTTCAGCGGGTTGAGGTCGGTGCGCCGGCGCTGCGGAAGCGTGCCGCGCGGGGCGGGTGCGTAGTGGTCGAAGGCGCTCTCCAGCTCGCCCTCGCCGCGGGTCAGGCCGGGCAGCTGCTGCTCCAGCTCGTGCACGTGAGCCGCGGGCACCGATCCCTCCAGAACGCAGGAGGCGCCGCGTGTCTCCGTTGTCTGCGGCACCGCGCGCAGCCTGGCGAACACCGGCAGCAGGGCCGCCAGGGTGTCGGTCGGGGCCTCGATGCGGAAGCGGTGCAGGGGCTCGTACACCTGCGTACCCGCCCGGCGCAGCGCCTCGATCAGGACCAGCGGGGTCACGCCCCGGAAGTCGTAGCCGGTGCTGGACATGCTCTTGTCGAAGCCCTGGTGGGCGTGGCTCTGGCGGGGCGAGTAGCCGGAGTGGGTCATGGTGACCGTGCAGTCGGGGACCTGCCAGCCGTGCAGGCCCTGGCCGAGGGTCTCGCGCACGGTGTCCTCGACGGCCTTGAAGAAGGCGTACGGCATGGAGCCCAGCTCCACCTCCAGGCGGAACTCCACGCCGGACCCGGCCGGCGCCGGCTCGACGCGCAGGCCGACCGTCGCGAGGAACGGGTTGCCGTCCTTCTTGTTGAACTCGACCGCCCCGCCCGAGCCGACCGGCCGCTCGACGCACAGCGGTGTCGTCTCGCGGAAGGTGACGTCGAGGCCGAAGTCGTCGGCGAGGGTGGCCTGGATGACCTCCTTCTGCACCTCGCCGTAGAGGGAGACGAAGGTCTCCTGGCGTACCTCGTCGTGGCGCAGGTCGATCAGCGGGTCCTGCTCGGCCAGGCGGGTGAGGGCGCGGTGCAGGGCCCTGCGGTCCACGCCGTCGGACGGGGCGACGATCGTCTCCAGGGTGGGCGGGGCGAAGAAGTGCCCGTACGACTTGCGGGGCTCGCCGATCGTGTCGCCGATCCTGATGTCGGCCAGGCCCCACAGCTTGGCGATGCGGCCGGCGGCGACGGCATCGCCCCGCACATCCGTCCCCCCTTCGAAGACGCTGATCGCGGTGATACGGCCCTCGGCGCGGGGGTCCCCGAGCTCGCCCTGGGCGCGGGAGTCGCCGAGATCGCCGGTGCCGCCCGTCTCCCCGGCGGCGCCGAAGCGGATCCGGTCGCGGGTGCGCAGGGTCCCGGAGAACATCCGGGCGTAGGCGACCTTCTCCCCCGCCGGGCCCCGCTCCACCTTGAAGACGGTCCCCGACACCGGTCCCTCGGCGTCGCCGTCCGCGGCGGGCAGCAATTCCTTGATGCCGTCGATCAGCGCGTCGACGCCCGCGCCGGTGACGGCGGAGCCGAAGTACACGGGGTGGACCAGCGCCTGCCGGGACTGGTCGGCCAGGGCGGCGCGCAGGGCGCCGCGGGAGACCGTGTCCTCGATGTACGCCGTCAGCAGCCCGTCGTCGTGGTCGGCGAGGACGTCGAGCGCCGACGGTGCGAGGCCGGGGACGAAGCGGGCGTCGCGGGTGCCGAGGGCGTCGGCCGTGCCCATCGGTACGACGGCCGCCGTCAGCCGTTCGGACACGGCTCGCAGGACGGCGTCGTAGCGCGCCCCGCGTCGGTCGATCTTGTTGACGAAGACGAGGGTCGGGATGCGCAGCCGGTGCAGCGTGCGCATCAGCACCCGCGTCTGCGGCTGGACGCCCTCGACGGCCGAGACGACCAGCACGGCGCCGTCGAGCACGCCGAGCACCCGCTCCACCTCGGCGATGAAGTCCGGGTGGCCGGGGGTGTCGATGAGGTTGACCGTCACGTCGTCCAGCGCGAAGGAGACGACGGCGGACTTGATGGTGATGCCGCGCCGGCGCTCCAGCGCGAGCGAGTCGGTCTGGGTGTTCCCCGCGTCGACGCTGCCGATCTCGTCGATCACACCGGCCGAGTGCAGCAGGCGCTCGGTCAAGCTGGTCTTACCGGCGTCGACATGGGCGAGGATCCCGAGGTTGAGCAAATGCACGAAGCGTCATGTCCTTCGATGAGGGGGTGATTCCTTCCTGGGGGGACATGAACGCAGTGCGCATTGCTGCTCCCCTGTGCGTGACGACGGGTCCCGTGCAGTGCAGCAGGGCCCGCCCCGCGCAGGCAATGGATTAATGCTCAACGAACGCTGCCGCATGACTCGCCGCGGACGCCGCGCTCCTCGTTTTCGCCCGTGCCCTGCGCGCGGCGGGCGTCGACGCGAGCGCCGAGCGCGTGCACGCCTTCCTGTCAGCGGTGGACGTCCTGCGGCCGGGGATACGGGCGGACGTGTACCGGGCGGGGCGCTTGACGCTGTGCGGGGACCGGGACGACCTGGAGCGCTACGAGCGGGTGTTCGCCGCGTACTTCGGTGACGGTTCGCGTTCCGGTCGGCCGGTGTCCGCTCCTCCCCGCTCGGCTGCGGCTGGTCGTCAGCGGCGGAGCCGGCGCCGTCGAAGTCCTGCGCCACCGTGATGTCGCCGATCTGGACGCCGCCGAGCGGGAGCAGGTGCGGCGGCTGCCGGCGGCGTTCGCGCTGCGCGGCCAGGCGCGGCGCTCCGCACGCCGGACCCCGGCCAGACGCGGCGAGGTCGATCCGCGCCGGACGGTGCGGGAGCTGCCGCGGCGCGGCGGGGAGCCCGCGCGCCTGCGCCGGCACGCGCGGTCCGAGCGGCCCCGCCGGGTCGTGCTGCTCGTGGACGTCAGCGGCTCCATGGCGCCCTACTCGGAGGCGCTCCTGCGCTTCGCGCACGCGGCCGCCCGAGGCAGCCGTACGGAGGTGTTCACGATCGGCACCCGGCTCACCCGGGTGACCCGTGAGCTGGGGCACCGGGACCCGGACCTGGCGATGGCCGCGGTCGCGGCGGCGGTGCCCGACCGGCGCGGGGGTACCCGGCTGGGGGAGCTGCTGCGGGCGTTCCTGGACCGCTGGGGGCAGCGCGGCATGGCGCGCGGTGCGATCGTGGTCTTGCAGTCCGACGGCTGGGAGCGCGGCGATCCGGAGCTGCTCGCGGACCAGATGCGCCGCCTGCACCGGCCGGCGCACCGGATGATCTGGGCAATCCGCGCAAGGCCCGCCCGGGCTACGCGCCCCTGGCGGCCGGGATGGCGGCGGCCCTGCCGAGCGTGGACGCCTTCGTCGAAGGGCACAGCCTGGCCGCCCTGGAGCGGCCGGCGGCGGTGGTGAGAGGAGCGGACGATGCGTGAGATTCTCCCGGTGATCAGCCCCTGGTACGCGGCCCGGGTGCCGTTCGGACTCGCCACCGTGGTCGCGACCAGCCGCAGCGCCCCGCGCGACCCCGGGGCCGCGATGGCGGTGGGCCCCGACGACGAGGTCGTGGGCAGTGTGTCCGGCGGCTGTGTCGAGGGAGCCGTCTTCGAGCTCGCGCAGGAGGTCGTGGCGAGCGGTGAGGCACGGCTGGAGACCTTCGGGTACAGCGACGAGGACGCGTTCGCGGTGGGGCTCACCTGCGGCGGTGAGATCACCTTGCTGGTACGTCCCGTGACGGCCGCCTCGGATCCGTCCTTCGGCGAGGTCGCCGAGTCGGTCGCGGCGGGCCGCCCGGTGACCGTGGCGACGGTGACCGACGGACCGGCGCCGCGCGGAGCGACGCTGGCGGTGTGGCAGGACCGGGTCGCCGGCACGCTCGGCACGCCCGGCCTGGACGTGGCGGTCACCGCCGACGCGCGCGGCGAACTCGCCCTGGGCGCCACGGGGCTCCGGCACTACGGACCGCACGGCGAGCGCCGCGAGGACGCGGTCAGCGTCTTCCTGCACTCCTTCGCACCACCGCCGCGCATGCTGGTCTTCGGCGCGATCGACTACGCGGCCTCGGTCGCCCGCATCGGCGACTTCCTCGGCTACCGGGTCACGGTGTGCGACGCCCGCCCGGTCTTCGCCACGCCGAAGCGCTTCCCGGCGGGCGTCGAGGTTGTCGTGGACTGGCCGCACCGCTATCTGAGCGGCACGGACACCGACGAGCGCACGGTGATCTGCGTGCTCACCCACGACCCGAAGTTCGACGTCCCCCTGCTGGAGGAGGCGCTGCGGCGTCCGGCGGCGTACATCGGGGCGATGGGCAGCCGCCGTACGCACGACGACCGGATGAAGCGGCTGAGCGAAGCCGGGCTCGACGAGGGCGAGTTGGCCCGGCTGCGCTCCCCGGTCGGGCTCGACCTCGGGGCCCGTACGCCCGAGGAGGTCGCCGTGTCCGTCGCCGCCGAGATCGTCGCCCTGCGGTGGGGCGGCACCGGCGCCCCACTCACGGCGACGGCGGGCGCCATCCATCCCTCGTCGTAGCAGCCGGCTGGAGGAAGTCATGGAGCTGCACCACGAGTTCACCGTCCCCGTCCCGGTCGACGAGGCCTGGCGCACGCTCCTCGACATCGAGCGGGTCGCGCCCTGCATGCCCGGGGCGAGCGTCGAGGAGTACGACGGCAAGACCGTGACCGGCGCGGTGAAGGTCAAGGTGGGTCCGATCACCGTGACGTACAAGGGCACGGCCGTCTTCGAGGACCAGGACGAGACGGCGCACCGCATGGTGCTCGTCGCGAGTGGCCGGGAGACGCACGGCCAGGGCACCGCACGGGCCACGATGACCGGCACGCTCAGCGAGCACGACGACGGTACGGCCGTGTCGGTGCGCACCGATCTGGCGGTGACCGGACGTCCGGCGCAGTTCGGGCGCGGGGTGATGGCCGAGGTGGGCGACCGGCTGGTCGGGCAGTTCGCCGCGTGCCTGTCGGAGCGGCCGGCCGAGCCCGCGGTCGGTGCGGCGGCGGTGGGTGAGGACGAACCGCAGGAGCCGCTCGACCTGCTCCGCTCGGCCGCAGTGCCGGTGGTGAAGCGTGCGGGGGCCTTGGTGGCGGTGGTTCTGGGGGTGCTGGTGGTGGCACGGCTGCGGCGGTGGCGGGCCGGACGGAAGTGACCGCCATCAGGATGTGTAGGACGGGCGAGAGCGGGTAGTCGCGCCACAACGGAGACTTACGTGTCTCCGAGAAACAGCCTCTGAGCGGGAAGGAGGTCCATGACAGCGCATAAGCAGCGCCCGGGCCGCTTCCCCACGCGCGGAGCGGCCCGGTTCTTGTCTCACCGCCCTCAGCGCCGCTGAGGCAGCCGGTGCAGCGCCACCTCCCCCAGCGAGCCCTCCCCCACGGTCGCGGTCATGTACGTGCAGTGGGGCTGTCGGCGGCGGTCCGTCGGGGAGCCGGGATTGAGCAGACGCAGACCTGAAGGGGCGGTCGTGTCCCAGGGGATGTGGCTGTGCCCGAAGACCAGGACGTCCAGGTCGGGAAAGCGGGCCGCGCAGCGCGCCTCGCGCCCCTGGGCGGACCCGGTCTCATGGACCACGGCGAAACGCAGGCCGCCGAGCTCGGCGTACGCCACCTCGGGGAGCCGGGCGCGCAGGTCCGGGCCGTCGTTGTTGCCGTAGACCCCGACGAGGCGGGCGGAGCGGCTCTCCAGCAGGTCGAGTGTGGCCGTGTCGACCCAGTCCCCCGCGTGGAACACGACGTCGGCGCGCGGGAGTTCGGCGAGCAGCGCCTCAGGGAGGGCCCTGGCGCGCTTGGGCAGGTGGGTGTCGGACATCAGCAGCAGGCGCACGCCATCAAGCTACCCAGGGACAAGATCACCGTGCGGACCGCCGTGGTTGAGCGGTGGACAAAACCGGTGACACAGTTAGGATCTGGCCACGAGCACCGTAATCTGACGTAAACGCACAGCGACCCCTAGGGGGCTCGGACCCGGATGCCGGTCAAGGTCAGCGTCGTCGTCCCCGTGTACAACCCGGGGGTCTACATCGAGGACTGCATCACCTCGCTGCTCGCACAGTCGCTGCCGCCCGACGCCTACGAAGTGATCTTCGTCGACGACGGCTCCACCGACGACACGCCGGCCCGGCTCGACGCGGTCGCCGCCGCGGAGCCCCGGGTGACCGTGGTGCACCAGGAGAACTCGGGCTGGTCGGGCAGGCCGCGCAACGTCGGTATCGCCGCCGCCCGGGGCGAGTACGTGATGTTCGTCGACAACGACGACTACGTCGGCGACGAGGCCCTGGAGCGGATGTACGACTACGGCGTGGCCAACGGCGCCGATGTCGTGGTCGGCAAAATGGCCGGCAAGGGCCGCGGGGTTCCGGTGGAGCTGTTCCGGCGCAACCACCCGCGGGCCACCGTCGAGAACGCGCCACTGATCGACAGTCTGACCCCGCACAAGATGTTCCGGCGCGCCTTCCTCGACGACATCGGGCTGCGCTTCCCCGAGGGCCGGCGGCGGCTGGAGGACCACGTCTTCGTCACGGAGGCGTATCTGCGCGCGTCCAACGTCTCGGTGCTCAGCGACTACGTCTGCTACTACCACGTCCGCCGGGACGACGCCTCGAACGCCGGATTCCAGCGCTTCGACCCGGGCGGCTACTTCAAGAACCTCCGGGAGGCCCTGGACGTCGTCGAGCGGTACACCGAGCCGGGGCCCCTGCGTGACCGGCTCTTCCGGCGCTGGCTG
The DNA here is from genome assembly GCF_008042075.1 of Streptomyces sp. UW30. Lineage (GTDB taxonomy): Bacteria > Actinomycetota > Actinomycetes > Streptomycetales > Streptomycetaceae > Streptomyces. The sequence continues at coordinate 55,333 of NZ_RDBN01000043.1, forward strand.
CGGGTGGAGATGGTCGAACGGATGCGCGCGCGCAGGATGCTCGCGCTCCCGGCGGACTATCGCCGGGAGCTGTTCGAGGAGATGCACCAGGTCGTCGTGGAGCGCTTCGGGCCCGGTGTCGCGGCCGGGCTGCAGCCGACGCAGCAGGTCGTCGCCGCGCTGATCGCCGCCGGCCGGTACGACGACGTCGAGGCGTTCGCCGAGTGGGAGGCCGGCATCGCCCTCACGGCCGTACCCGAGGGTGTGGCCTGGGAGAACGGCACACTGCGGGTCGCCTTCAGCGCGCAGTACACGTCCGCAGCCGAGCCGATGACCTTCGCCGCCGGCGCGGCGCCCGCGCCGCTCGACGGTCCGCCCGAGGACCTGGCCGCCGCCATCGCCTGGGTGGGCGCCGACACCGCCGCCCGGTTCGACCGGGCCACCGCGGATCTGCTGGTGCGCGAGCGGGCCAGTGCCGCCCAGTACTTCCAGCCGGTGGAGTTCACCCGACAGGAGGTGCCGGCCGGGGACGACGGCCGGGTCCGGCTGGTGCTGCGCGCGAGCGCCGCCGTCGACCCCGCCACGCTCACCCGCGCCGGCGTGTGGGACGCGCTCGTCCGCGTCAGGCTGGGCGGCTGGACCAAGGAGTGCCGCCTCGGCC
>NZ_RDBN01000043.1:56072-88582 GCF_008042075.1 Streptomyces sp. UW30
GCGAAGTGCCCGCCCCCACCCGTCCGCCGCCCTGGCCGGCGATCACGTCGTCCTGCCGTACTGGACCTCACCGCATGCGCATCTCGCCCTGGACGTCGACCGCACGACCGGCCGCCTCGGACTGGGCGCCCTCACCCCGGACGACGTGACGACGGCAGGGGGCCGGCTCCGGCTGCCGCTCCCGCTCCACGTCCCCCGCGACGGCACCGAGGTCTCCCTGCGCCTCACCTCCTCCCGCGGCACCCACGAGGTGCCTGCCAGGCTGACCCCACAGGTGTCCGGCGCGCTGCTGGAGGCGGAGCTGCCGCTCGGTGACCTCAGGGGGGCGACCTGGCGGGTGGCGCTCGGCGTGCCGGGTCCGCGCTTCCTCGCACTGCCTTTCGTGCTGCGCGCCGGCGTCGGTGGGGTGCATGCCGTGCGTGCCCCCGGCCCCGGTGCGCTACGGCGATTGGTCCGCCGGGCCCGTCGCAGGCTCGGCACGGTGGTGGGCCGGACGGCGACCCGGCTGCGGGCCCGGGCCGGCAGGAGGTGACGGCATGCGCTCTCTCGGCATCGAAGGCGCGTGGGCGCTGGAGCCCAAGGTGTTCCCGGACGAGCGGGGCAGCTTCCACGAGTGGTACCGGGGCACGGAGTTCCGCGAGGCCACCGGCTACGACCTGGCCCTGGCCCAGGCCAACTGCTCGGTCTCCCGCCGGGGCGTCCTGCGCGGTGTGCACTTCTCCGACGTGCCGCCGGGACAGGCGAAGTACGTGACCTGTCTGCGCGGCGCCGTCCTCGACGTGGTGGTCGATCTCCGCGTCGGCTCACCCACCTTCGGCCGCTGGGAGGCGCTGCGCCTCGACGACGACAGCCACCACGCCCTGTTCCTCGCGGAGGGGCTCGGCCACGCCTTCATGGCCCTGACGGACGACGCCACGGTGGTCTACCTGTGCTCGACCGGGTACGCCCCGGAGCACGAACACGGGGTGGACCCGCTGGACCCCGAGTTGGGCATCGCCTGGCCGGAGCACATCGCACCGGTGCTGTCACAGAAGGACGCGCAGGCGCCGTCGCTGGCGCAGGCCCGACAGGCTGGGCTGCTCCCGTCGTACGAGACGTGCATGGCCCGCTACGAGGAGTTGCGTCATGACGCCGGTTCTGCAACGCCGCCCAAGGGGCGCGGGGAACTGCGCGGCCAGCCACCACCAAGCCGCTGACGCAGCACGGCACATGGCGGCACCCCCGATGGCGCTCTGCGCACTGAACGACTAGCGCCCGCCGACGGCCTGTCCGACCGTCTTCCGCAGTGATTCCCAGCCCCGAGCACGCCCCACCCTCAGAGATCGCGCCCTCGCAAGCGGCTTCCAGAAGTTCGCCCCCAGCAACGCCTCGGGCGCCACCGCCCCCGCCCGGTCGAGGATCGTCTCGGGCACCTTCTGCGGATCGGGCACGTCGTACTCGGCGACGATCTCGTCGTACCGGTCACGCAGCACCGTGTTGCGACGATCGGCCCCGAAGACGACGAGCTGCCCGGTGGGCTGCGTGTCGACGAGCACCGTCACCAGATCAGGGCGATGGCGGCCGAGAATCTCGGCGATCTTGTACACGTCACCGGTCCACGCACCGGTGTGCCGGTCCCGCGCCGCCTCGTCGACGTTGCGCGGCAGCATGTCGTCGAAGACGATCACACTCGTCCAGTCCGAGTGCCGCTCGATGTTCATGAAGTCCCGCAGCGCGTACTCGAACAGGTGCATCCCGTCGATGAACGACAGGTCGAGGACGGTACGGCGCCAGTACGCGAACGGGCCGCGCCCCCGGCGCAGGTTGCGCAGCGGATGGCGGCCGCCCTTGAGGTGGATGAGCGGTTTGTCGCGGGCGAAGAAGTCGTCGCTGGTGGCCTTGACCAGGTGGACGTCGCAGCGGATCTCCGTGACGACCTTGAAGGCGGGGTCGACGGCGATGGTGGGGACGCGGGAGAGCCGGAGGCTGCGGCCGTCGTTGACGCCGATCTCCAGGTAGTTGCGGTTGCCGCTGACCTTGTGCAGTTCCCGCAGGAACTCATGGCGTTTCACGAAGGGTCTCCTTGCGGATCCGGGGCAGTGCTTCGTGCAGGGCGGTGCGCCAGTCACGTGCCGGAGCCAGGCCGAGCCGCTGCCTGCGACCGTGCGCGAGGACGCTGTACGCGGGGCGTGGCGCGGGCCGCGGGAAGGCCGCACTGGTGACGGGGCGCACCCGGTCCGGGTCGGCGTCGAGGAGCCGGAACACCTCGCGGGCCAGGTCGTACCAGGTGGCCTCACCGGAGTTGGTGGCGTGCAGGACGCCGGTCGCGTCGCGGCCGACGCGCGGGCCGAGGTCGGCGAGGAACGCGGCGACGTCGGCGCTCCAAGTCGGCCGGCCGCGCTGGTCGTTCACGACGTCAACGGTGTCCAGGCGGCCCTCCAGCTCGATCATCGTGCGGACGAAGCTGTGGCCGTGGACGCCGTACAGCCAGGCCGTGCGCACCACCGCGGCGGCGGCCGGGAGTTCCTCCAGCACACCGCGCTCACCCGCCAGTTTGGTACGGCCGTACGCGGTGCGGGGGGCCGGTGGCGCGTCCTCGGCGTAAGGGGTGCGGGCGTCCCCGGCGAAGACGTAGTCGGTGGAGAGGTGAATGAGGCGGGCCCCGTGGGCGGCGCAGGCCCTGGCGAGGAGGCGTGGGCCGTCGCCGTTGACGCGCAGTGCGCGTGCCTCGTCCTGTTCGGCGTCGTCGACGGCCGTGTAGGCGGCGCAGTTGACGAGCAGGTCGGGGTGGTGGGCGGCGAAGGCGCGCTCGATGGATGCGGGGGCGGTGATGTCGAGGGCGGCATGGTCGAGGGCGGTCACCTGCTCGCCGCGGGCGCGCAGTTCTCCGACCAGGTCGTGGCCGAGCATGCCGCCCGCGCCGGTGACCAGCCACCTCATCCGTGCTCCTCACCGGCGCGCCTCTTGAGGGGCTCCCACCAGGCGCGGTGGTCGCGGTACCAGGCGACGGTGGCGGCGAGGCCCGCGGCGAAGTCGTGGCGGGGCCGGTAGCCGAGTGCGGTGCGTGCCTTGGTCCAGTCGACGGAGTAGCGCAGGTCGTGGCCCTTGCGGTCCTCGACGTGCCGCACTCGGTCCCAGTCGGCGCCGCAGGCTTGCAGCAGCAGGGTGGTGAGGTCCCTGTTGCTCAGTTCGGTGCCGCCGCCGATGTTGTAGATCTCGCCGGGGCGGCCCTTGGTGCGCACGAGTTCGACGCCGTGGCAGTGGTCGTCGACATGCAGCCAGTCGCGGACGTTGAGGCCCTCGCCGTAGAGGGGGACGCGCTCGCCGTCGAGGAGATTGGTGATGAACAGCGGGACGACCTTCTCGGGGAACTGGTGCGGGCCGTAGTTGTTGGAGCAGCGGGTGACGCGCACGTCGAGGCCGTGGGTGCGGTGGTAGGCGAGCGCGAGCAGGTCCGAGGAGGCCTTGGAGGCGGAGTACGGCGAGCTGGGCCGCAGGATGTCCTCCTCGGTGGACGAGCCGGTCTCGACAGAGCCGTAGACCTCGTCCGTCGATACGTGCACGAAGGGTTCGACGCGGTAGCGCAGGGCCGCGTCCAGCAGGGTCTGGGTGCCGACGACGTTGGTGAGGACGAAGTCGCCGGCGCCCTCGATCGAACGGTCCACATGGGATTCCGCGGCGAAGTGCACCACCTGGTCGGCCTCGGCCATCAGCTTGTCGACCAACTCGGCGTCCCGGATGTCCCCTTGCACGAACTCCAGCCGGGGGTGGCCGAGTTCGAGGTTGTCGAGGGTGCCGGCGTAGGTGAGCTTGTCCAGCACCGTGATCCGTGGCGCGTCGGGCGCGTCCGGTGTGTCGCGGGCGAGCAGGGTGCGGACGTAGGTCGAGCCGATGAAGCCGGCGGCGCCGGTGACGAGAAGGTTCATGTGTGGATCTGCACCTTGCTGTGGTCTCCGAGGACGAGGTGGTGGGCGCTGGGCAGGCTGGGCGCGGGGGTGACCTCCGCGTGCCGGCCGATCAGCGAGGACTCGATGCGGCCCACCCCGTGGATCGTGGAGTCCCGCAGCACGATGGAGAATTCCAGCTCGCTGTCGGTGACACGGCAGTTCTCCGCGACGGAGGTGAAGGGGCCGATGTAGGCGTCCTCGACGACGGTGCCGGCGCCGACCACGGCGGGGCCGACGATGCGCGAGTTGACGATGCGCGCCCCCTCCTCGACGACGACGCGTCCGACGGCCTCCGACGCCTCGTCGACATCGCCGTCGATGCGGCGGGTGAGGCCCTCCAGGACGGTGCGGTTCACCTCCAGCATGTCGGCGACGTTCCCGGTGTCCTTCCAGTAGCCCTTGATGACGGTGCAGCGCACGTCGGCGCGGGAGTCGATCAGGTGCTGGATGGCGTGGGTGATCTCCAGCTCGCCGCGCCAGGACGGGGTGATGGAGCGGACCGCGTCATGGATGACCGGCGTGAACAGATAGACGCCGACCAGCGCGAGGTCGCTCTTGGGCCGTTCGGGTTTCTCCTCCAGGCCGACGACCTGGCCGGCGTCGTCGAGTTCGGCCACACCGAAGGCGCGCGGGTCCTCCACCTGGGTCAGCAGGATCTGGGCGTCGGGGCGGTTGCCGCGGAACTCCTCGACGAGGTCGGCGATTCCGCCGACGATGAAGTTGTCGCCGAGGTACATCACGAAGTCGTCGTCACCGAGGTAGTCCCGGGCGATGAGCACGGCGTGCGCCAGTCCCAGCGGGCGTTCCTGGGGAATGTAGGTGATCTCCAGGCCGAACTTGGACCCGTCCCCCACGGCGTCCTGGATCTCCGCGGCGGTGTCACCGACGATCACTCCGACGTCGGTGATGCCGGCCGCGGCGATGGATTCCAGCCCGTAGAAGAGCACGGGCTTGTTCGCCACCGGCACGAGCTGTTTGGCCGAAGTGTGCGTGATCGGCCTCAAGCGCGTACCGGCGCCACCGGACAGCACAAGAGCCTTCATCTGCTTCACCTTAGCCCCGATTCCGCCATTTTGACGGTGTCGGTTGGCTTGTACGCCACCCCCGAGCCGTCGGGTGTTCACCGGAATGCGGGCTTCAGTTGCTCAGGGCGATCTCGCTCCACACCTGTTTTCCGCCACTGACCGGCACCGTTCCCCACGTCACCGACATGGCCTCGACCAGGAGGATCCCGCGGCCGCCGGTCGCCTCCCAGCTCAAGCTCGTCGGTTTGACGGGTGAGCGGGGCGAGGCGTCGGCGACCGCGACGCGCAGCCGGTGGTTGACGAGGGTCAGATCGAGGCGGACACGGCCGTCCGTGTGCACGAGGGCGTTGGTGACGAGCTCGGAGACCACGAGCAGTACGGCGTCCCGCTCCGGCGGCGGCACGCCCCATTCGCGCAGGGTGCGGCGGGTGAAGCGGCGGGCGTGCCCGACGGCCTGCGGGACGCGCCACACCGTCCAGCTCTCGCGCAGGGGTCGTACGGCCATGCCGTCGTAGCGCATCAGGAGCAGGGCGATGTCGTCGTTGCGGCGCGCGCCGATCAGCAGGGCGTCGGCGACGAGGCCGAGGTGGGCGGGGTCGGCGCGGGCGAGCTCACGGGCGAGGCGGTCCATGCCGATGTCGATGTCGTCCTCGGCGGACTCGACGAGGCCGTCGGTGGTCAGGGCGACGACGGTGCCGGGCGCCAGCCGGAGCGGGCTCATCGGGAAGTCGGCCTGCCGCATCACGCCGAGCGGCGGGCCGCCCTCCGCCTCGGCGATCTCCGTCCCGCCGTCCGGCCGGCGCAGGACCGGCGGGAGGTGTCCGGCGCGCACGCACCAGGCGGAGCCCTCCTCCAGGTCGACGTCGACATAGCAGCAGGTGGCGAAGAGGTCGGTCTCCAGGTCCATCAGGAGGCGGTTGGCATGGTGGACGACGACGTCCGGGGGGTGTCCTTCGGCGGCGTAGGCGCGCAGCGCGGTGCGCATCTGCCCCATGAGGGTGGCGGCGGCAGCGCTGTGGCCCTGGACGTCACCGATGACCAGGGCGACGTGGTTGTCGGACAGCGGGATCACGTCGTACCAGTCGCCGCCGACCTCCAGCCCTGCCGTGGTCGGCAGATAGCGGGCGACGGCCACGGCGCCGGGCAGCCGGGGAAGGCGGCGCGGCAGCAGCTGGCGCTGGAGCATGCCGACGAGCTCGTGCTCGGCGTCGAAGGCGTGGGCGCGCATCAGGGCCTGCCCGGCGAGGCCCGCGGAGGCGGTGAGCAGGGCGCGCTCGTCGGGGCCGAACTCGTGCGGGGTGTCCCAGCCGATGAGGCAGGCACCGGCCATCCGGCCCCCGGCGGGCAGCGGCAGGACGGCCAGCCCACCGGGTCCGACCTCGGCCAGGGCGGGCTCCAGCGGGCTGCCGGCGGGCCAGATCCGGGCGCGGCCCTCGCGCAGGGCGGCGGCGAGGGTGGGCATGGCGCGCACGGGCGCGTCCGGCCATTCGGTACGCCACTCCAGGCGCCACAGCGCGGGCCAGGACTCGGGTTCGGGTGGGTCGAGGACGGTGACGACGAGGCGGTCGTGCTCCAGCTCGGCGAGCGCGATGCGGTCGGCGCGCAGCGGCTTGCGCAGCGCGGTGACCACGGCGTGGCTGACGTCGCGGACGGTGCCGGCGGTGGCGAGGGCGGCGGCGAGGCGCTGGACGCGGGCCACGTCGGTGACCTCGGCGCGCAAGGTGGAGGCGTCGGCGACGGTGCCGACGAGGCGGGCGGGGTTGCCCTCGCCGCCCGGCACCAGGCGGCCGCGCAGCCTGAGCCACTTGGGCGGGCCGGTGGGCTGCAGGACGCGGAACTCCAGCTCGCGCTCGCCGATGGACATGTGGTCCGCCTCGACGACCGACATCAGCGACGGCAGGTCCTCGGGGACGGTCAGGCCCAGCAGGGTCTCGACCTTGCCGTCGAAGGCCTGCGGGCCGAGGCCGAAGAGCCGCAGGATGTCGTCGCCGACCTCGACGCGGCCGGTGTCCATGGCGAGGCTGAAGGCGTTGACCGGCAGCTCACCCGCTTCGGCGGCGGCGGGCGGGGCGGGGTAGGCGACGGCCCCGGCGATCAGCTCCAGGCACCCGCGGTCCTCGGCGTCGAAGCCTCCCGGTCTCTCGCTCACGGCGAGGAGGCATCCGCCGCCCTCGTCGCCCTCGGCGGGAAGGACGGCCAGTGAGAAGTCCCCGGACGGCGTCCGCCGTGACTCCGCGCGGTGGGCGAGCTGCTCGGGGCCGAGCCACACGGCACGGCCGGTGCGCCGGGCGTCGGCGAGCGGGGAGCGCCCGGCGAGCGCGTACCCGTCGCGCAGGCCGTACAGCGTGCGGGGCACTCCGACGGACTCGACGAGGCAGAGCAGCTCGCCGTCCTCACTCGGTGTGTAGACGGCGACGAAGGCCGCTCCGGCGAAGACGAGTGCCTGCTCCAGGACCCGCCGCAGCCGCTCGGGCGAGTCCTGATCGACAGTAAGCGCCTTCAGGGCCCGCTCGGCGCGCAGACTCCTCGTCCTGCGTTCCGCGGTGCCCTCTTTGACCACGTCCGCCATTACAGCGCTTATGAGCCCCCTGCGCAGCCCTTGTGAACGTTCTTGGACCCGTCGAACGCCGCGGCGCTCGAAAGGCGCCGAACATGTCTTTACGCATGCGTTCCGCACGGTGATCTCGTGACAGGCGTGACTGTCCGTGGCAGCCGGCCCGCTGGAAGGCTCGGTGCCGGGCCTGCGGAGGGGGACGTATGGACAAGCGCTACGAGGTGTACGCGCTGGCGGACAGGCACTTCTACGAGACGCCGGACCGGCTGTCCGCCCATGGGCAGCGGACCGCGCCGCTGTACGAGACCGCGCGGTGCGAGGTCCCCGAGGGGTGGACGTCGGCGCGGATCGGCGACTGGCTGACGCTGGCGCCGCTCGGTGCGGACGGCAGCCCGCTCCCGGACCGGGCCCAGGGCTGGAAGATCCATGTCTCGGCGACCCTCGCGAACGCCGAGCGGATCGCGCGGATCGTCTGGGACTACTGCGTGCCGCGGGCCGTGCCCTTCAAGTTCGTGCCGGGCCCGCACCTGCTGCACCTGCGCAACGCCAAGTACGCGGGCCGGGACTCCAGCGGCAAGTTCGTCACCGTCTACCCGGCCGACGAGGAGCAGCTGCACACGGTGCTGCGCGAGCTGGGCCGGCTGCTGGAGGGCTTCGAGGGGCCGTACATCCTGACCGACCTGCGCTGGGGCGAGGGTCCGCTGTATGTCCGGTACGGCGCCTTCGCGCGTCTGTTCGTCGTCGACGAGCGCGGTGCGCTGGTGCCGGCGGTGCGGGACGGCGCGGGCACGCTGGTGCCGGACCGGCGGACGCCGTCCTTCCAGGTACCGCAGTGGGTGACGCTGCCCGCGTTCCTGGAGCCGCATCTGGCGGCCCGCAACACCACGACGGTGGGCGAACTGCCGTACCGCATCGAGAAGGCACTGCACTTCTCCAACGGCGGCGGGGTGTACGCGGGCACGGACACGCGCGACGGACGCAAGGTCGTGCTGAAGGAGGGCAGGCCGCACGCGGGCCTCGCCGCCGACGGTGCGGACGCCGTGGCCCGGCTGGAGCGGGAGAAGTACGCCCTGGAGCGGCTGGCGGGCACCGGGGTGGTGCCCGAGGTACGGGACTGGTTCCTGCTCGGCGACCACCGCTTCCTGGTCATGGACTTCGTCGAGGGACGCACCCTCAACTCCTTCTTCGCCGAGCGCCACCCGCTGATCGGCCCGGATCCCGATCCGCGTGCCGTGGCCGACTACACGGCCTGGGTGCTGCGTATCCACCGGGCGGTCGAGCGGGCGGTGGAGGCGGTGCACGCGCGCGGGATCGTCTTCAACGACCTGCACGTCTTCAACATCATGGTCGCCCCCGACGAGGAGTCGGTGTCCCTGCTCGACTTCGAGGCGGCCGCGCCGGTCGGCGAGAACGGCCGCCAGGTCGTCGCCCACCCCGGCTTCCTGGCCCCGCCGGACCGCAGGGGCGTGGACGTCGACCGCTATGCGCTGGCCTGCCTGCGGCTGGCACTGTTCCTGCCCGTCACCACGCTGTTCGTGGTGGACCGCGACAAGGCCGCGCACCTGGCGGAGGTGATCGCGGACCGGTTCCCGGACGTGCCGAGGCGGTTCCTGGACGAAGCGGTCGCCGAGATCACCCGGGACGTGGCCGAGGCGCCGCGGCTGCCTCGGCCGGGCTCGGTTCCCGTGTCGTTCGTGGAGCCCGGCGACTGGCCCTACAGCCGCGACTCGATGGTCAAGGCGCTGCTCGCGTCGGCCACCCCGGAACGCGACGACCGGCTCTTTCCCGGCGACATCGGCCAGTTCTCCGACGGCGGCGGGCTCGGCCTGGCCCATGGCGCGGCCGGTGTGCTGTACGCCCTGGCCGCGTCGGGCGCCGAGCGCTACGACGAGGGCGAGCGCTGGCTGCTGGACCACACGGACCCGCCGCCGACCGGCACGCCGCTGGGCCTGTACGACGGCCTGGCGGGCGTGGCTCACGTCCTCGACCTGCTCGGCCACCGGCAGCGGGCCCTTGACCTGATCGACACGGTCCTGCGGGAGCGGTGGCAGCGCCTGTCCTCGGACCTGCGCGGCGGGCTGGCCGGCCTGGGCCTGGTCCTCGACGAGCTGGCGCACACCACCGGCGAGCCGGAGCTGGGCGAGCGTGCGGCCGAGGCCACGGACATCCTCGTACGGCGTCTCGCCGAACCGTCACCGGACGGGCACCGGCCCCGCGCCGGGCTGCTGCGGGGGGCGAGCGGTCCCGCGCTGTTCCTGCTGCGGCGGTACGAGCGGACCGGTGAGCCCCGGCTGCTGGACGCGGCAGGCGAGGCAGTGCGCCGGGACCTGGCGGCTTGCGTCGAGCAGAAGGGCGGCTCGCTGGAGGTCGACGAGGGCTGGCGGACCATGCCGTATCTGGGCGACGGCAGCGTGGGCGTGGGGATGGTCCTCGACGACTACCTCGCCCACGCCGACGACGACACCGGCTCCTTCGAGCGGGCCCGCGCGGGCATCCTCACCGCAGCCACCTCACGCTTCTACGCACAGCCCGGCCTGTTCCAGGGACGTGCCGGGATGATCCTCCACCTCAGCCGCACGACCACACCGGGAGCCGGCGCCGACCGGCCGGCCGAGCAGATCGCCGGGCTCGGCTGGTACGCGATGTCCTACCAGGGCCAACTGGCCTTCCCGGGGCATCAGATGATGCGGCTCTCCATGGACCTGGGCACCGGAACGGCCGGCTGTCTGCTCGCCCTGCGTGCCGCCCTCGGCACCGACGCGGCGGGCGCGGCCCCGGCCCACCTGCCCTTCCTCCCGCCGCCACCGCGGCGCCCGGAACGCGGCTCCGCGAACTGACGGAGCCGTGGCACAACCCCGTCCCCATGAGAAGGAGAACGACATGGCACTGCTCGACCTGCAGACGATGGAGACCGAGGAGCACACCGGCGGCGGCAGCGTGGCCAGCCTGCTGCTCTGCGCCAGCCAGGCCAGCATCACCCTCTGCCTCTGACACATCGTGCAGTCACGGCTCCGGGCGGTTCCCCTCCTGCGTGGGAGGGGAACCGCCCGGGGCTCATTTTCCGGAGCCCAGGGCTCGTTTTCCGGGGCCAGGGGCTCATTCCCGGAGCAGGGAGCGAGGCCGCAGCCGTATGACGACCGCTGCCGATGACCCGTGCCGGGCGCTGCCGCGCTCGGCCACCCGGCACAGCGGTGCCCGCATCGCGGCCCTGTGCCTGGTGAGCACCGCCGCGACCGGAGCCGGGCTGCTCCTCCCCGCGGCGCTCGGCCGCGCATTGGACCTGCTGCTGGCGGGGGCTCCGGCCACGGGCTGGGTGCTGTGCTGCGCCGCACTCGTGCTGACGCTCGCCCTGCTCGACGCCTGCCAGAGCGTGCTCGTCGGCACCGTGGACGCCCGCACGACGGCCTGGCTGCGGGGTCGGCTGACCGGGCACGTCCTGGCCATGGGCCCGCGGGCCACCGACCGTTTCGGAGCCGGCGACCTGGTGGCGCGGCTCGTCGGCAACGCCGCGCAGGCCGGCACCGCACCGGCCGCCCGTGCCGTGCTGCTCGCCGCGCTCACCGGCCCGGTCGGGGGCATCGTCGCCCTCGCCCTGATCGACCCCTGGCTCGCAGCCGCGTTCCTCGCCGGGGCACCGGTACTGGCCGTACTGCTGCGCACCTTCGCCCGTGACACCTCCCGGTGCGTGACCCGGTACCAGCGCGAACAGGGCCGGATCGCGGCCGCGCTCGCCGAGGCCGTCGACGGTCACCGCACCATCGCGGCCGCGGGCACGGCGGACCGGGAGACGGCTCGGGTCCTGCGTCCGCTGCCCGAACTCTCCCGTGCGGGGCACCGCATGTGGCAGGTGCAGGGCCGGGCCGCCGCGCAGGCGGTCACCGTGGCCCCGCTGCTGCAACTCGGCGTCGTCGCCGTCGCCGGTGTGCTCCTGGCCCGCCACCGGCTGTCCGTCGGCGAGGTGCTCGCCGCCTCCCGCTACGCGGTCCTGGCGACCGGCGTCGGCATGCTGGTCGCACAGCTCGCGGGCGTGGCCCGGGCCCGGGCGGCGGCCGGACGCCTCGGCGAGGTCGTCGCCGAGCCCGCTTGCGCCCACGGCCGGCGCCGACTGCCTCCCGGCCCCGGTCGGCTGGAGCTGCGCGGGGTGATCGCCCGGCGCGGCGGCACCACCGTGCTGGACAGCGTCGACCTCGTCGTCCCCGGCGGGACCACCCTCGCCGTGGTCGGCCGCTCAGGTGCGGGCAAGTCGGTGCTCGCCGCTCTCGCCGGGCGACTGGCCGATCCGGACGGCGGCGAGATCCTGCTCGACGGCGTGCCCCTGAGCGAGCTGACCCACGACGACCTGCGGAGCGCCGTCGCCTACGCCTTCGAACGCCCCGTCCTGCTGGGCGGCACCGTCGAGGACGCGATCGGCCTCTCCCTCACGGCCCCCTCCCCCGCACGCATCCGGCAGGCCGCCCGCACCGCCCACGCGGACGACTTCGTCAGCCGCCTGCCACACGGATACGCCACCGCCCTGGCCGACGCCCCACGCTCCGGCGGCGAGTCCCAACGCCTCGGTCTCGCGCGGGCGTTCGCCCACGGTGGCCGCCTGCTGATCCTCGACGACGCGCTGTCCAGCCTGGACACGGTGACGGAGGCCCGCATCACCGAAGCCCTGGCCGACGGCGGCTCGCCCGCCACCCGCCTCCTGATCGCCCACCGGGCGGCCACGGCGGCCCGGGCCGACGCGGTGGCGTGGTTGGACGGCGGGCGGGTGCGAGCGGTGGGGCGGCACGAGGAGCTGTGGGGGATCGCGGCGTACCGGGAGACGCTGACGGGAACGCCCGCGGATGCCTCCGCGGCGTCGGATGAGGCGCACCGATGACCGGCCGGCTCCTCTCCCGAGGGCTGCGCCATCTGCGGGCCCGGTGGCGGGTTCTCGTGCCGCTCGGGCTGTGGTCGGTCCTGGAGACGGGGCAGAGCTTCCTCATCGGCTACGCCCCGGCCCGCGCACTGGACGACGGGTTCCTCCAGGGGCGCACTGCGGCCGGGCTCGGGTGGCTCGGGGTCGCCGGGGTCGGGGTCGTGGTCGGCGCGTACGGCACGGCTCGGGTGTACGCGGCCGTCGCGGCGCTGGTCGAGCCGCTCAGGGACCGGCTCGTGCGGCGGGTCGTGGAGCGCGGGGTGCGCGAGGCGGACCGGGGAGCGCTGTCCGGGCTGACCCAGCAGGTGGAGATCGCGCGGGACACCTTCGCCGGGCTGGTGATGGTCTCGCGGTCGTTCGTGTTCAGTGCCGTCGGCGCGCTTGCGGGCCTGTTCTCGCTCGCCCCGTTGCTGCTGCTCGTCGTCCTGCCGCCGCTCGTCGCGGGGGTCGGTCTGTTCGCGGCGACGCTGCGCCCGCTGGCCCGCCGGCAGGAGACGTTCCTCGCCGCCGACGAGGCCCTGGCCGACCGACTCGGCGCCATCTGCCCGGGGCTGCGGGACATCACGGCTTCCGGTGCCGAGGAACGGACCGCCGTGGACGTGGGGCACCTGGTGGAGGCCGAGCGGCGGGCCGCCCGCTCCCTCGCCCGGTTCGGCGTCGTACGCGTGGCCGCCCTCGCCCTCGGCGGACAGCTCCCGATCGTGCTGCTGCTCGCCGCCGCCCCCTGGCTCCTCCACCGGGGCGTGACGACCGGCGCCCTCGTCGGCGCCCTCTCGTACGTCACCCAGTCCCTCCTCCCCGCCCTGCACAACCTGGTCCACGGCCTGGGCACGAGCGGCTCACGCCTGGCGGTGGTGCTACGGCGGCTGGCGCCGGAGAGCGTCGCCGACAGTGTGGCGGGGCGTCGTGGCGGGCGCCCCGTGTCCGGCATGACGACCCAGCGACGCCGGCCGCGCGCGGGAGCCACGCAACACGACCGCCAGGGGCGGCGACGGGACACCCCGGACCCCCAGCAGGCGCCCGGGCCGATCGGCGACCGGAGCCGACCCCGATCCGACCCGCCCTGCGACCGCGGCGTCGACCCGTCGGCAGCCGGGGCTCCCGGACCACTGCCCCAGCACCCCCACTCGCCGGGGCCACCCACGCATCGCCCGTGCGCCACCGCACCCCCGGCCCTCGCCCTCTCCCGCGTCACCTTCGCCTACAGCCCCACCGCGGTCCCCGTGATCGACGATCTCGACCTGGCTCTCCCGCCCGGCTCCCACCTGGCCGTCGTCGGGCCGAGCGGCATCGGGAAGTCGACGCTGACCGCGTTGGTCGCCGGGCTGCTGGAGCCGCGGTGCGGGACGATCCGGGTGGGTGGACGGGCCGCGGTGGGGCCGGGCTCGGTGGCCCGGCGGGTACTCATTCCGCAGGAGGCGTACGTGTTCACCGGCAGCCTCGCGGAGAACCTCGCCCATCTGCGGCCGGACCCCCTCCCCGAGGCGGAGCTGCTCGCGGCAGCCGAGGCGGTCGGCCTCCTGGAGCTGCTCGACGCGCTGGGCGGGCCCGAGGGCCACGTGGATCCCGCGGCCCTGTCCGCCGGCCAGCGGCAGTTGATCGCGCTGACCCGGGCCTACTTGTCGCACGCCCGGCTGGCGCTGCTCGACGAGGCGACCTGTCATCTCGATCCGGCGGCCGAGGAACGCGCGGAACGCGCCTTCGCGGCCCGCCCCGGCGCCACCCTGGTCGTCGTCGCCCACCGCATCACCTCGGCGAGCCGGGCGGACCGGGTCCTGATGATGGACGGCCGCGAGACGGCGTACGGCACGCATGACGAGCTCGTCCGGAACTCGGCGCGCTACCGCGAACTCGTAGGCGCCTGGACTCCCGTACCGCGCGAGCGGTCAGAGCCATCCCTCGCCCTGCGAGATCCGGATGGCGTCGATGCGGTTGCGGGCCCCGGTCTTGCGGGTGATGGCCGCCATGTAGTTGCGCACGGTCCCGTTGGACAGGTGCAGGCTCCCCGCGATCTCCGCGACGGACGCGCCCTCGGCGGCGAGGGATAACACGCTGAGCTCCCGTCGGGTCAGCGGCATCTCGGCGGCCTTGAGGAACCCGAATCCGAGCGAGTCGTCGACGAAACGTTCCCCCTCGGCGACCCGGCGTATGGCGCGCACCAGGTTGTCCGGCGAGCCCTCCTTGTCGACGTAGCCGATCGCCCCCGCCTCCAGCGCGCGCCTGAGCAGACCCGGCCGCTTCGCACTGGCGAGCACGAGAAGGTGCGGTGGTGTCCGGCCGGGTTCCCGTGCGCGCAGCTCACCGAGTGGCGGGATGCCGTACGTGTCCGAGTACTCCAGGTCCACCGCGCACACGTCCGGGCGCACCGATCGCACACGTGCGCAGGCGCTGCGCCAGGGGGTGTCGTAGACCCCCAGGCCGGGTTCTCTGCGCAGCCACTCGGCCAGCACCGATCGCACCAGACACGCGTCGTGCACCACAAGGACACGGATCACTGCCGCCCCTCCAGCTCGCCGTTCGCCGCATTCGTCGCTTCATGGTGTTGAGCGCGTGCCCCATTCTTAGCGTTTGCGACTGTCTGCGGGCGCGAAGAACCAGCCATCAGGGTGCGCGGGGGCGCACGTGCGGCGCCCACACGCCGTGTCGCGCATCGACTGTGGGGGCATGGGCGCACGGTCAAGGGGTACGCGCGGCTCTCCCGCGCGGGGCGCGGGATGCCGCTCGCCGTGCGCCGCGCGCCGTCAGGGGGCAGATTTGAGCCCTGGGACCCGTCGCGCGGCTCCGCGGAGGAGGTGGTCGGGGTGTCCGACGGGCAGACGTCCACACAGGCGCCGGCGGCCGCGAGGACGCGGGTCGGCCGGCCGCTGCTGTCCCTCGCGCTGGCCTCGATGATGGACGAGGTGCACGGGCACTCCGGTGCCGTGTATCTGTTGTCGGCCGACGAACCCGTACTGGAGATGGCGGTGATGGCCGGGCTGCCCAGGGCGTTCGCGGCGCCGTGGGAGCGGGTCGGGCTGAGCGCGCCGATCCCGGTCGCCGAGGCGGTGCGCGAGCGGCGGCTCGTGTGGATCCCGGGCGAGGAGGACATGGCGGCCCGCTTTCCGCGGATCGCGGTCGTCCTGCCGTATCAGTTCGCGCTGGCCGCGCTGCCCGTGGCCACCGAGACCCGCGCCTACGGCGCGATCTTCGTGACCTGGCCCGGTTCACACCCCCCGGAGCTGTCGGAGCGGGACCGGGACCATCTGACGGCCGGCTGCCGGCGGCTCGCGGTGCGGCTGGAGCGTGCCATCGAGGCGAGCCGCCCGCCCCTGCCGGAACCCGATCTGGTCGCCGGGTCGGCGCTCGCTGGCACGCCCGGCCGGTTCGGCACGGTGGAGGCGGCGCGCATGGCGTCGCGGCTGCCGTACGGGCTGTGCTCGCTCGACCTGCACGGCCGGATCGGCTTCGCCAACCCGGCGGCGGCCGAGCTGATCGGCGTCCCCGTGAGCCGGCTGCTCGGCAACCAGCTGTGGGCGGCCGTCCCGTGGCTCAACGACCCCGTCTACGAGGACCGCTACCGGGCCGCGCTGCTCAGCCAGCAGACCACGTCGTTCCTGGCGCTGCGCCCGCCCGGCGACTGGCTGTCCTTCCGTATGTATCCGAGCACGACCGGTCTGAGCGTGCGCATCAGCCGGGCACGGGCGGTGGCGGAGATGGCCCGCAGCGGGCCGCAGCCCGGCGACGCCCCGTCCCGGCTGGTGACCATCTCCCAGGTCCTGAGCCTGGCCGGCGCGCTGACCGAGGCGGCGAGCGTGCAGGACGTGGTGCAGCTGGTCGCGGACGAGATCGCCCCGGCCGTCGGCAGCCAGGCCCTGGTCGTCCTCGGGTCGCGGGCGGGGCGGCTGCACGTGCTCGGTCACCGGGGCTATCCGGATCCGCACATCGTGGAGCGGTTCGACGGACTGCCGCTGGCCGAGCCGACCCCGGGAGCTCAGGCCCTGGGTACCGGCGTGCCCGCGTTCTTCGAGTCCCAGAACCACCTGGAGCGGCTGTATCCGACGCAGCACTCGATCCCCGACGGCTTCGGGGCCTGGGCGTATCTGCCGCTCATCGCCTCCGGCCGGCCGGTCGGCACCTGTGTGCTCGCCTACGCCGAGCCGCACCTCTTCCCGGCGGACGAGCGCGCCGTCCTGACCAGTCTCGGCGGGCTCATCGCGCAGGCGCTGGAGCGGGCCCAGCTCTACGACGCCAAGCACCAGCTGGCGCACGGTCTTCAGGCCGCGCTGCTCCCCCACTCGCTGCCGTCGCTGCCCGGCATCGAGGCGGCCGCGCGCTATCTTCCCGCCACGCGCGGCATGGAGATCGGCGGCGACTTCTACGACCTGGTGCCGACGGAGCAGGGTCTGGCGGCGGCGGTGATCGGGGACGTGCAGGGCCACAACGTCACGGCGGCCGGGCTGATGGGGCAGATCCGCACCGCCGTACGGGCGTACACGACCGTGGGGCAGGCTCCCGAGGAGGTCATGCGCAGCACCAACCGGCTGCTGATCGACCTCGGCTCCGACCTGTTCGCGAGCTGTCTGTATCTGCGCCTCGACCCGCAGCATGGGCGGGCGGTGATGGCGCGTGCCGGGCATCCGCCGCCGTTGCTGAGGCGGCCGGACGGGCGGGTGCGGGTGCTCGACCTCGCCGGTGGCCCGCTGCTGGGCATCGACGGCTCGCCCGTCTATCCGACGGCGGAGGTCGACCTCACACCAGGGTGTGTGCTCGTCCTCTACACCGACGGCCTGATCGAGTCTCCCGGCGTCGACATCGAGGACGCGCTCGCCGCGCTCGGCCATGTGCTGGAGCAGGCCGGGGATCGTCCGCTGGACGAGCTGGCCGATCTGCTCGTGCGGCACAGCGAGTCGGTGCATGAGCGGGCCGACGACGTGGCGCTGCTGTTGTTGCGGGCACGGGGCTGACGGGCGGTGCGGGTGTGGCCGGACTGCCGGCCCCCGGAAAACGAAGCGGTCCGGCCCTCCCGCCGGAGGGCCGGACCACGTTCGTCCGCGTCACTCTGAGTGTGCCCGGATCATGTGGATCCGGGCGTCGGTGTCAGGGCGTCAGTTGTTGCCGACGCCGTTGCCGACGATCTCGCCGAGGCCGTTGCCCGTGCCGTCGGCGTTCCCGTTGCCGACCTCTTCACCGGCTCCGGCCTCTTCACCGGCTCCGGCTTCCTCACCGGCTCCGGCCTCTTCACCCGCACCGGCTTCCTCGCCGGCACCGGCACCGGCGTCGTCACCGGCGCCCGCTTCGTCGCCCGCGCCGGCCTCGTCACCGGCGCCCGCGCCGCCCGCGGCGTCGCCGCCAAGGGTCGCGCCCACCGCCGCGAGGGCCGTGGTCACCGGCTGGAAGAAGGTCTCGCCGCCGGCCGTGCAGTCGCCGCTGCCACCGGAGGTCAGGCCGATCGCCAGCCCGTCCTGGGTGAACAGGGAGCCGCCGCTGTCGCCGGGCTCGGCGCAGACGTCGGTCTGGATGAGCCCGGTGACCGTGCCCTCCGGGTAGTTCACGGTGGCGTCGAGTCCGAGGACCTGACCGTCGTTCAGCCCGGTGGTGCTGCCCATGCGGAGCACCTGGAGACCGACCTCGGCATCCGCGGCCTGGCTGATCGCGACGGTCTGGTCACCGAGGTTGACCTCGCTCGGGGCCTCGGTCGCCGGGTCGTCGTACTTCACGAGGGCGAAGTCGCCGTCGCCGGGGAAGGTGGCCTGGTCGACGGTGGCGATCGGCTGGCCGCCCTCGGCGTCCGACCACTGCTCGGCCGCGACTCCGCAGTGACCGGCGGTCAGGAAGGCGGGGGTGCCGTCGCCCGCGGTGACGTTGAAGCCCGCGGAGCAGCGCGCGCCGCCGGCGAAGATGGCGTCGCCGCCGGAGAGGAACGTCTTGAAGGTGCCGGCCGACTTCTTGATGGTCGCCATGCCCGAGCCGAGGCTGTCGACGGTCGACTCCAGCGTGTCCCACTTGTCGCCGGTGACGGTGCTGTCGGCGGTGACGAGGATCTTGTTCGTTCTGGGGTCGACCGCCCAGGCCGTGCCCGGGATGGTTGCCTCGGACTTCAGGGTCTGCGCGCCGGACGCGAGCTCGGACAGGCTGTTCTCGACCTCACGGACCTTCGCGCCGGCCTTCGTCGCCTGGACGACCACGTTGTTGTTGTCGCCGGGGATGACGTTGACGACGAGCTGCTGGCTCTCGGCGTCGTAGTACGAACCGGCGAAGGCGTCTCCGAGCATTCCCGCGAGCTGCGAGGCGAGATCCGAGGCGTCCGCGGACTTCAGGGTCTTGGGGGCGGCGGCGTCGTCCGACGCGCCGTCCTGCGAAGCGTTGGCGTTCGGCAGCAGGATCGCGGCCGCTCCGAGCGCCACCACGCTGCCCGCGGCTATCGCGGCCTTGCGCTTCGGGATTCGCTTGTGACTCAAACTTCTCGACCTCCTGGGGGGACGGGGTCTGTGCCGCCGTCTTCGCGGCAGCTGTTCGGGGCGCCTGGTTGGCAATGGGTACGCACGGGCCGGGTGGGGCGTTCAATTCCGTTTGCGGGCAACCGACTCGRGCCACCTATTCGGCCAGGCAACGCGTCCACGGGGCCGGCGGCGGGAACAATCCCCCATATGACGATGACCACCGCCGAAGCCGACAAGATCCTCTCCGCCAACTTCGCCCCCTGGGTACTCCAGCTCGGGCTGCGGGTCGAGACGGTGCAGGACGACCGCGCGATCCTGCGAATGCCCTGGTCGGGGGAGTTGGCCCGGGAGGGCGGCGCGCTGTCGGGGCAGGCGCTGATGGCCGCCGCCGACACCGCGACGGTGATCGCCGTGTCGGCGGCGCGCGGGGCCTACGGGCCGATGACGACGGTGCAGCAGTCGACGTCGTTCCAGCGCGCGGTGATCGGTTCGGATGTCCTGATCGAAGCGGTCGTCACCAAGCTGGGCCGCCGCATGGCGTTCGCCGACATCTCGATCACGGACGAGAGTTCAGGGGAAATCGCGGCCCGTGCCAGCACGGTGTATGCCCTTCTGGGCTGACACGATCTGCCACCGATCAGTAACGGTCGGTTGGGAATCCCGAGCGGAATCTTGGCTTCAGGGAATCTGCACATTCAATACTCAACCAAGTCACCGGGCGCCGAGGTTCTGCACAAGGGGGCTACCGCCGGTCACCCCCTTGAGGCGGGAGTGTCGGATTCGCCACCGCACCGGCATGCGCTTTCCAAGCGGTGGCAACAGCCTGTCCGGGCCGATGCTGTGACGCATGTGAAGAAGTCGCCGACAAGGCGTGCCCTCGTCTGCACGGATCGAGGCCTGTGAGACTCAAGTGCCCTGGTGAGGCCTACGTTTGATTGGAAGCCCGCACCCGCAGCGTGCTTTGATCCATCGCACCGCAGGAGCCACGAACGGTTCCCGGAAACGGGCGCCGGGCGCCAGCGGTCGCGGCCGTCATCTGTCCCCAGAGGGGCCGCTCCCCCTTGTGAAATACCCATTAGGAAGGGAAGTTCCATCATGAACTCCACCCCCCAGGTTGCGACCGTCGAGATCTCCGACGCCGAGCTCGACAACGTCTCCGGCGGCCTGCAGGTCAACGCCGTGAACGGTGCCCTCGACGCCGTCAACGGCATCGCCCCGGTTTCCGGCCTGGTCGACACGGTCGTCGGCACCGTGGAGGGTGTCACCGGCCTGAACACCGCCCCGGTCACGGGCCTGGTCGCCGGTCTCTGATCGCACCTTTTACAACCGCTGAGTCCCGGAGCCGTTCCCCGGCTCCGGGGCTCTTCGGGTGCCGCAGAACAAGCAGGCACCGCCACGCACCACGACCGGCCCACGTGCGCCGGTCTCCGCTCATCATCAGGTGAGGGAAAGTTCCGTGCAGTTCCGCCAACAGGCCCTCGCCAAGCTCCAGTCACCGGAGGAGCTCGACCTTCCGGTGCGCTTCGCCCGCCCCCAGGGCTGGCTGGTCCTCTCCGTGACGGTGGTCGTCATGGCCGCCGCGTCCGTGTGGGCGGTGACCGGCTCGGTGACCTCCACGGTCGGCGCGCCCGCCATCCTCACCCACGGCCAGGGCAGCTACATCCTGCAGAGCCCGGTCGCCGGCCAGGTCACCGCGGTCCTGGCCAAGCAGGGCCAGCAGCTGCCGGCCAACTCCCCCGTGCTGAAGGTCCGTACCGCCGAGGGCGAGTCGGTCGTGCGCACGGTCGCCGCGGGCCGGGTCACCGGGCTCGCCGCCACCATCGGGCAGATCATCTCCACCGGCGCGAATGTCGCCGCCGTGGAGAAGGTCGCCCACACCAAGGACCCCCTGTACGCGACGGTGTACGTCCCGGCCGAGAACGCCGCGTCCATCCCCGACAAGGCCGCCGTGGACCTCACCGTCTCCTCCGTACCCACGCAGGAGTACGGCGTGCTGCGCGGCCATGTGAAGTCGGTGGACCGCTCCGCGCAGTCGGCGCAGCAGATCGCGGCGTTCCTCGGCGACAGCCAGCTGGGTGAGCAGTTCACCAAGGACGGCAGGCCGGTCGCGGTCCTGGTGAAGCTGGACCGCAGGGCGAGCACCAAGAGCGGCTACAAGTGGTCGTCCGCGGACGGACCGCCGTTCTCGCTCACCTCCATGACCGTGGCCGACGCCTCGATCCGGCTGGCCGACGAGCGACCCGTCGATTGGCTGCTGCCGTGAGCGCCGCGGAGCAGACGCGGAGCAGGCGCCGCGCCGCCCCGCCGAAGCGCCCCGTGCCCAAAGGCCGGGCGAAGACCGTCCGCACGCCCACCGTCCTGCAGATGGAGGCCGTGGAGTGCGGCGCCGCCTCCCTCGCGATGGTGCTCGGCCACTACGGCCGCCATGTCCCGCTGGAGGAGCTGCGCATCGCGTGCGGTGTCTCCCGCGACGGCTCACGCGCCAGCAACCTGCTCAAGGCGGCGCGCAGCTACGGCCTGACGGCCAAGGGCATGCAGATGGACACGGCAGCCCTCGCCGAGGTGAAGACGCCGGCCGTCCTGTTCTGGGAGTTCAACCACTACGTCGTCTACGACGGCATGGGCCGCCGCTTCGGCCGCCGCGGCGTCTACATCAACGACCCCGCCAAGGGCCGCCGCTTCGTGCCCATGGAGGACTTCGACGGCAGCTTCACCGGCGTCGTCCTGGTCATGGAGCCCGGCGACGACTTCGCCAAGGGCGGGCGCAAGCCGGGCGTGCTCGGGGCGATGCCGGCCCGCCTGCGCGGCACCGCCGGCACGATGCCCGCCGCCGTCCTGGCGAGCCTGCTGCTGGTGGTGGTCGGCGCCGCGGTGCCCGCGCTGAGCCGCACCTACATCGACATGTTCCTCATCGGCGGCCAGACCTCCCTGCTGGGCGTGCTGTTCGCGTCGATGGGGACCTGCGTCGCGCTCACCGTGGTGCTGACCTGGCTGCAACAGGCGAACCTGCTGCGCGGCCGCATCATCTCCTCCACCCTCTCCAGCGCCCGCTTCCTGCGCCATCTGCTGCGGCTGCCGGTGACGTTCTTCTCCCAGCGCAGCCCGGCCGACCTGGTGCAGCGCCTCCAGTCGAACGACGCCGTCGCCGAGACGCTGGCCCGCGACCTCGCGGCGGCGGGCGTGGACGCTGTGGTCGTCGTCCTGTACGCGCTCCTCCTCTACACCTACGACCCGCAGCTCACGTTCGTCGGCATCGGCGTCGCCCTGCTGAACGTCGTCGCGATGCGCGTCGTCATCCGCCTGCGCGCCACGCGCACCGCGAAGCTGCGCGCGGACAACGCCCGGCTCACCAACACCGCCTACACCGGCCTTCAACTGATCGAGACGATGAAGGCGACGGGCGGTGAGGACGGCTACTTCCGCAAGTGGGCCGGCCAGCACGCCACCACGCTGGAGGAACAGCAGCGGCTCGGCGTGCCGAGCGCCTGGCTGGGCGTGGTCGCCCCGACGCTCGCCTCACTGAACAGCGCGCTCATCCTCTGGATCGGCGGTATGCGCGCGGTCGAGGGCGGCATATCCGTCGGTCTGCTGGTCGCCTTCCAGGCCCTGGTCACCCGCTTCACCGCCCCGATCACCCGCCTGAACGGCGTCGCGGGCCGCATCCAGGACTTCGCCGCCGACGTGGCCCGCCTGAAGGACGTGGAGAACTTCGAGGCGGACCCGCTGTACGGCCGTCCCGGCACCGGCGAGTCGACGCGCCGGCTGCAAGGCCACGTCGAACTGCAGAACATCACCTTCGGCTACAGCCCCCTCGACAAGCCCCTGCTCACCGGCTTCGACCTCACGGTCGGCCCGGGCCGGCAGGTCGCCCTGGTCGGCGGCTCCGGCAGCGGCAAGTCCACGGTCTCGCGCCTCATATCGGGCCTTTACACCCCGTGGGAGGGCGTCATCCGCATCGACGACCAGCGCATCGAGGACATCCCGCGCGGCGCGCTCGCGGCCTCCGTCTCCTTCGTCGACCAGGAGGTGTTCCTCTTCGAGGGCACCATCCGCGACAACGTGGCGCTGTGGGACCCGTCGATCCCGGACGACGCGGTGGTGGACGCGCTGCGCGACGCGGCCCTGTACGACGTGGTCATGCGCCGCCCCGGCGGCATCAACAGCAAGGTCGAGCAGGACGGCCGCAACTTCTCCGGCGGGCAGCGCCAGCGCCTGGAGATCGCGCGGGCGTTGGTGCGCCGCCCCAGCATCCTGGTCCTTGACGAGGTGACGAGCGCGCTGGACGCCGAGACCGAGCAGGTCGTGATGGACAACCTGCGCAAGCGCGGCTGTGCCTGTGTGGTGATCGCGCACCGGCTCAGCACCGTGCGCGACAGCGACGAGATCGTCGTACTCCAGCACGGCACGATCGTCGAACGCGGGCGGCACGAGGAGCTGGTGGCGCGCGGCGGCGCGTACGCGGCACTGGTCAAGGAGCGTTGAGATGACTGCCGTCCACGAGGGTGACCTCGTCCTCGACGCGCTCGGCCAGATGGGCACGCGCATCGACTACGCCGGCTTCAACCGCATCGACCTCGAAGGCCCGCAGGTGCTGTGGCTGGTCGCGTCCGGCGCGGTCGACCTGTTCGCGGTCGACGCCGGCCAGCAGGGGCACTGGCACCACCTCGGCCGTCTGGAGGCGGGCTCGCTGCTGCTCGGCCCGGTCCCGGGACCGCAGCACACGCTGGTCGCCCGTCCGCTCAGGGACTGCGTCGTGCACCGCATCGGGCTGCGCGAGCTGTACCAGCCCGCCAACACCCAGACCTGGTCGTACGACGAGTACGGCAACCCGCAGTACGTCCCGCCGACGACGAGCCCACTGGAGTACGCCCTCGCGCTCGGCGTCGGCCGCAGCCTCACCATCCTCTTCCAGGCACCCATGGCCACGGAACGGGCCGCCGAGGTCACCGACGACGACGTCTTCTGGATGCAGGTGCCGCCGGGCAGCGTGCAGTACGGCTCGCTGTACGGCGCGGAGGCGGCCGCCGACCTGCTGATGGACCCGGCGGTCTGGCAGTCCATGGTCGACCAGCAGTACCGCCTGCTGACCACGCTGGACCGCTGGATCGAGCAGCTGGAGCGCACCCACGAGACGCGCACCGCTGAGGGCATCAAGGCCGGCGAGGCGGTACGCGCGCAGGCCGACCGGACCCTGCTGGCGTCCATCGGCAAACGCAGCGACAAGCGGACGACGGCCGCCGACGCGGACGCCAGCTACGCCGCCTGCAAGCTGGTCGCCCAGGCGGCCGGGATCACCTTGTCCGAGCCGGCGCAGAGCGGCACGGAGAGCGAACGGCTCGACCCGGTCGAGCGCGTCGCCATCGCCTCGCGGGTGCGCACCCGGGCCGTACGGCTGGACGGACGGTGGTGGCGGGACAACGTGGGACCGCTGGTGGGCCATCGGGCGCTGTCGGGTGCGCCGGTGGCGCTGCTGTGGCGGCGCGGCGGCTATGTCGCCGTCCATCCGGCGACCGGCCGGGAGACGCCGATCGAGAAGGCCAACGCGGAGGAGTTCGAGCCGCGCGCGGTGATGTTCTACCGTCCGTTGCCCGACCGCTCGTTGAGCCCCCTGAGGTTGCTGCGGTTCAGCATGCAGGGCACGGGCGGTGACCTCACGAACCTCCTGATCAGCGGCCTGGTGACGGTGGTGATCGGTGCGCTGGTGCCGATCGCGACCGGCAAGGTGCTCGGCGAGTTCGTGCCGAAGGCGCAGACCGGACTGATCGTGCAGTTCTGTCTGGCCGTGATGATCAGCAGTGTCGTGGCCGCGGCGTTCATGCTGCTGCAGAACCTGACGATCCTGCGGCTGGAGGGCCGTATCGAGGCGACGCTGCAACCGGCCCTGTGGGACCGGCTGCTCAGGCTGCCCACGAAATTCTTCACCCAGCGCTCGACGGGTGAACTGGCCAGCCAGGCCATGGGCATCAGCGCGATCCGCCGGCTGATGGCCGGAGTCGGCCCTGTCGTCGCCTCGTCCCTGACGGTGGGCGGGATGAATCTGGCGCTGCTGTTCTGGTACAGCGTGCCGATGGCGCTGGCGGCGATCGGCATGCTGGTCGTGATCGCCGCCGTGTTCCTGGGTCTGGGGCTGTGGCAGGTGCGCTGGCAGCGGCGGCTGGTGGTGCTGAACAACAAGCTCAACAACCAGGCGTTCCAGACGCTGCGGGGCCTGCCGAAGCTGCGGGTCGCGGCGGCCGAGAACTACGCCTACGCGGCCTGGGCGTCGCAGTTCGCGCACAGCCGTGAGCTCCAGCAGAAGGTGGGGCGGATCAAGAACCTCACCACGGTGATGGGCGCGGTGTATCTCCCGCTGTGCACGCTGCTGATGTTCATGCTCCTTGCGGGACCGGCGCGGGGGTCGATGTCGGCGGCCGCGTTCCTCACCTTCAGCACCTCGGTGACGATGCTGCTGACCTCGGTCACCCAGCTGACCGGCGCGTTCGTGTCGGCGGTGGCCGCGCTTCCGCTGTTCGAGGAGATCAAGCCGGTGCTGGATGCCACGCCGGAGGTGCGTACGGCGAGCACCCGGCCGGGCCCGCTGACCGGTTCGATCGAGGCGCGCCGCCTGTCCTTCCGGTACTCCGACGACGGTCCCCTGGTCCTGGACGACGTGTCCTTCGACATCCGGCCGGGCGAGTTCGTGGCGATCGTCGGCCCCAGCGGCTGCGGCAAGTCGACGCTGCTGAGGCTGCTGATCGGCTTCGACAAGCCGGTTTCGGGCAGTGTGCTCTACGACGGGCAGGACCTGGCCGCGCTCGACCAGTCGGCCGTGCGCCGCCAGTGCGGGGTCGTGCTCCAGCACGCCCAGCCGTTCACCGGGTCCATCCTGGACGTCATCTGCGGCACCGAGCCGTACACGCCGGAAGAGGCGATGGCGGCGGCCGAGATGGCGGGGCTCGCCGAGGACATCAACCGGATGCCGATGGGGTTGCACACCATCGTGTCGGGCAGCGGCGCGATCTCCGGCGGGCAGCGCCAGCGCCTGATGATCGCCCAGGCGCTGATCCGCCGGCCGCGCATCCTCTTCTTCGACGAGGCGACCAGCGCCCTCGACAACGAGACGCAGCGCACGGTCATCGAGTCCACGAAGGCCCTCAACGCCACCCGCATCGTCATCGCGCACCGCCTGTCCACGGTGCTGGACGCCGACCGCGTCATCGTGATGGAGGACGGCAAGGTCGCCCAGCAGGGCCCGCCCGCTCAGCTCCTCGCGGACACGAGCGGGCGGCTGCACGAGCTGGTGCGACGCCAGATGGCCTGACCGTCAGGCGTCCACGCCCGGGATGGCGGCACCGGAGGGGAATCCGGCGGCGACATAACCGTCGTAGAGCCCCTTCCAGGGCGCCTCGTCTCCGGCGTGCGGCACCTCGAAGCGCTCCCCGCGCGCGTACGCGTCGAGGGCGGTCAGGCACACCTCCCAGCCGGCGCCGTTGCGGGCGGCGGTGTTCTCGGCGACGAGGACGTTGGTGAGCGTGAAGCGGGTGTGCCCCTCGTCCAACGCCTCCAGGTCGAAGTGCAGCTCGTCGCCACCCCACTCGAAGGACAGGTGGCGGGGCTCGTCGACGGCGATGACGCGGCCCGTGGAGTCCTCCATGTTCGGGTCGCCGCCGAACGTGATCGTGCCGCCGGGGCGCAGTTCGATCTCGGCGCGGGACGGGAACCAGTGGGCCAGTTCGTCGACGTCGGTCACGAACCGCCAGACGCGCTCGACGGGATGGTCGTAGGTGCGGCTGAAACGGACGGCCGGGCGGCCGTCGTCGAGGGTCAGATAGGTGCCGGTGAGGTCGGCGCTCATGGTGGATCAGTCCTTCGTGGTGGGTCCCTCGGGGTCGTACGAGGTGTCGTCCGGCGTCTGCCGTGTCTCGTCGAGACGGCGGCCCAGGGCGTCCAGGCTGCGGTTCCAGAGCTTTCGGTACGGGGCCAGCCATGCGTCGAGTGCGGCGATCGGGGCGGGATCGAGGGCGTAGACACGGCGCTGCGCGTCCTGCCGCACCCGCACCAGGCCGGCCTCCCGCAGCACTTTCAGATGCTTCGAGGTGCTCGGCTGGCTCAGCCCGCATGCCTCCACGATCTCCCCGACGGACCGCGGCCGCTCGAGGAGCAGCGCGACGATGGCCCGCCGGTGGGGATCGGAGAGGGCGCTCCAGAGGGAGGCGTCGTCGGACATGAGTCCAATATGCCTCGACGGTTATATTCTCGTCAAGGAATACGAAGAGTCGTCGACCGGCAAGGCGTCAAGCCTTGAAGGGCGAAATTCACCAGGTCGAGTGAACTAGATCTTGCGCAGGGCGCCGCAGGGATGCTCAGCCCCGCCCCCGGGTAACAACCCGGATCGAATGCGCCCCTGCCGAGGTGGAGCGGACATGACGCCGGACGCCGACGACCGCGCCCCGTATCCGACCGAGGACCTGGCCGTGGACCCCATGGGCCCCAAGCCGCCCCCGGCCAATCCCCATGCCCGCACCCGCATATGCGGTCCGTTCACGGTGGTCGAGGTCATGGGCGAGATCGATCTGGCGACGGAGGCGCTCCTCGCCGAGCATCTGAACGCGGCGGCCACCGGGCCGGAGTCGGACGTGCTGGTCGACCTGCGGCGGGTGGACTTCTTCGACTGCTCGGGGCTGCGCGTACTGTGCCGGGCCGAGACCCGGACCAGGGAACACGGTGGTCGCCTGCGCGTCGTCTCGGACGCGCCGCGGATACTGCGGCTGTTGCGCGGTGCGGGTCTGCTGGGCCGCTTCCCTCTCCTCCCCGGGATCCCCGGGGAGGACAGGTGACGAGGCAGTGTCACGAGGTGCCGACCGGGCGGCCCCACTCCGCCCGGCCGGCCCCCGATACGAGATCGCAGGGGCCTCCTCGGCACAGCTCACACTCCCCATCCGCGAGCCTGCGCCGAACTGCRCGGGGACCGTGCGATCCCGGTCCCTAGAACGCGAAGAGGCTCGCCCCGTAGGAGCTCTTCACGCACTCGTTCGCAAAGGTGCGCTCATAGGAGACGCGCTTGCCCTGCCAGACCCCGTCGACCGTGACGACCACCGGGTCGTACTGCTTGGTACACAGAGCGCCCTCTCTGCCTCTCAAGGCGTCGAAGTCGCCGTTCACCCCGYGCAGTTCGGCGCAGGCCGAGCCTGGCGCGGGGTGCGTGCCCGAGGCCGTCGGGGCGCAGGTCAGGGTGACCGCGCGTGCCGGCGAGGACAGGGTGGCGCTGTCGCCGTAGCCCACGGTGAGCACCAGGGCCGAGGGGGCGTAGAGAGAGGCGGGGGCGGCGTCCGGGGTGGCGAACCCTCCCCCGCTCCCTCCTTGACGGAGGTCGAGTCCCACGGCGTCGACCGCATCCCCGACGCCGAGCGCACCGCGACGCCGCTGGATCTGTTCCGTCTCGCCTTCGGCGGCGCCAACACCTTCTCCACCTGTGTCCTCGGGGCCTTCCCGATCCTGTTCGGCCTCTCCTTCTGGCAGGGCCTCGCGGCCACGCTGCTCGGAGTCGTGGCGGGCGCTCTGATCCTGTGCCCGATGGCCGTGTTCGGACCGGTCAACGGCACCAACAACGCCGTCTCGTCCTCCGCGCACCTCGGCGTGCACGGCCGGGTGGTCGGCTCGTTCCTGTCGCTGCTGACGGCCGTCGCGTTCTTCTCGATCTCGGTGTGGAGCTCCGGCGACGCCCTGGTCGGCGGCGCGCACCGGCTGTTCGGCCTGGATCGGGGCAACCTGTCGTACGTCGTCGCGTACGCCCTGTTCGCGGGACTGGTCCTCGCGGTGTGCGTGTACGGCTTTCGCTTCATGCTGTTCGTCAACAAGGTCGCCGTGCCCTCGGCGAGCGTGCTGTTCCTGATCGGCGTGATCGCCTTCGCCGGTGACTTCGACCCGTCGTACGCGGGCGTGTTCACGGACTCCGCGGACGCGGCGACACAGTCGCTGTTCTGGCCGTCGTTCATCGGCGCGGCGCTGATCGTGCTGTCCAACCCCGTCTCGTTCGGGGCGTTCCTCGGCGACTGGTCGCGCTACATCCCGGCGTCCGCCCCGCGCCGCAAGGTGATCGGTGCCGCCTTCCTGTCGCAGATCGCGACGCTGCTGCCGTTCGTCTTCGGGCTCGCGACCGCGAGCATCATCGCCACGAAGGTCCCCGAGTACGTCGACCCGGCGGCGCCCGACTTCGTCGGCGGGCTGTTGGCGATCTCACCGGGCTGGTACTTCCTGCCGGTGTGTCTGCTGGCGCTGATCGGCGGCATGGCGACGGGCACGACCGCGCTGTACGGCACCGGCCTCGACTTCTCGTCGGTCTTCCCGCGGCTCACGCGGGTGCACGCGACCCTCATGGTCGGCGCGCTGTCGATCGCGTTCATCTTCGTCGGGCGCTTCGCGCTCGACCTGGTGCAGTCGATCTCGACGTTCGCCACCATGATCATCACCTGCACCACACCCTGGATGGTCGTGATGATGCTCGGCTACTGGACCCGTCGCGGCTGGTACGACCCCGACGCCCTCCAGGTCTTCAACCGACGCCAGCGCGGCGGCCGCTACTGGTTCGCGCACGGCTGGAACTGGCGGGGCATGACCGCCTGGTGGGTGGCCGCGGTGGTCGGCGTGCTGTTCACCAACATCCCCGGCCAGTTCGTCGGCCCGCTGGGCGATCTGGCGAACGGGGTGGACATAGGCCTGCCGCTGTCGCTGGTCGTCGCGGCCGTGCTGTTCCTGGGGCTGCTGCGGGCTTTCCCCGAACCGAGGGCCGTGTACGGGCCCGAGGGGGCAAGGCTGGCGCGGACCGTCGAGGTGCCGGTGCGGCCGATCACCGGGCCGGGTGCGCCGGGTGACGGGGAGCCGTTGTCAGACCCGTCCGCTACGTTGCGGGCATGACCGATTTCGTGCTGGTGGCGGGAGCGTGGCTCGGGGCGTGGGCGTGGGACGAGGTGGCGGTGGAGATGCGGGCGGCCGGGCATGACGTCCATCCGCTGACGCTGTCCGGCCTCGCCGAGAAGCAGAAGGTGCCGGCGCCCGGGCAGTGGACCCACGTCGAGGACATCGTCGAGGCGGTGGAACACCTCGATCTGCGGGACGTCGTGCTGGTCGGGCACAGCTACTCGGGCGTGCCGGTCGGGCAGGCCGCCGTCCGGATCGGGGACCGGCTGAAGCGTGTGGTGCTGGTGGACGCCAATGTCGCCGTGGACGGGGACTCGTTCCTGTCGGGCTGGCCGAGCGACGAGGTGCGGGCGGCGATCGTGAGGAACGACGGCTCGTGGCCGCCGCTCACCGCGGCCGACTGCGCGGGCCAGGGACTGACGGACGAGCAGATCGCCCGTTTCGTCGACGGCTCGACCCCGCACCCGGGCGCCACGCTGACCGAACCGGCGGTCATGCCCCGCCCGTTGGGCGAAGTCCCGGGCACCTACGTCAAGTGCCTCCTCGACGGCGAGGAACCATGGGGCGCCGCAGCCGAACTCCTCAGGAGCGACCGCTGGGAGTTGGTGAACATGGACACCGGCCACTGGCCGATGTTCTCCCGGCCGCACGACCTGGCCCGCATCCTGCACGAGTCGGTGACCGCCCCCTGATCCACTCGCACCCCTACCGGTCGGTATGGTCTGCGTACAGCGCGTTCTCAGTGACGAGAGGCGGGGCGTACGCATGGGCAAGCACTGGGCGGACTTCCAGTACGAGATCTATCTGAACGGGATGTCGGGAGCCGTACCCCGGCTGCCCACCGATCTGACGCGACTGGAGGAGCTGACCGAGCGGCGCCTCGGCCCCGGCCCGGTCGGCTATGTGGCGGGCAGCGCGGGCAACGGCAGCACCGCACGCGCCAACCGGACGGCCCTCGGGCGACGCAGGATCGTGCCGCGCATGCTGCGGGACGTGCACGAGCGGGACCTGTCCGTCGAGGTGCTCGGCCGCGCCCTGCCCGCGCCGATCGCCCTGGCGCCGATAGGCGTGCTGTCGATCATGCACCCGGACGCGGAGTGCGCGGCAGCCCGGGCCGCCGCCGCGCAGGGCGTGCCGTTCACCCTGTCCTCGGCGTCCAGCACCCCCATGGAACAGGTCGCGCAGGCCATGGGGGACGCCGAGCGCTGGTTCCAGCTGTACTGGCCGAAGGACCCCGAGGTGGCCCGGAGCTTCCTGAGCCGGGCGAAGGCGGCCGGGTTCAGCACGCTCGTGGTCACGCTGGACACGCCGATGCTGGCCTGGCGCCCGCGCGACCTCGACCAGGCGTACCTGCCGTTCCTGCACGGCGTCGGCACCGCCAACTACTTCTCCGACCCCGCCTTCCAAGCCGGCCTGGCCAAGCCGGTGCACGAGGATCCGAACGCGGCCGTCATGCACTTCGTCGGCATGTTCTCCGACCCCGCCAAGACCTGGCCGGACCTGGCGTTCCTGCGGGAGAACTGGGACGGCCCGATCGTCCTGAAGGGCATCCTGCACCCGGACGACGCGCGTGCTGCCGCCGACGCCGGGATGGACGGGGTGGTCGTCTCCAACCACGGCGGCCGCCAGGTCGCCGGTTCCGTCGGCGCGGCCGACGCCCTGCCCCGGGTCGTGGAGGCGGTCGGCGACCGGGTGACGGTGCTCTTCGACAGCGGCATCCGCACCGGCGACGACATCTTCAAGGCGCTCGCCCTCGGCGCGAAGGCGGTGCTCGTCGGACGGCCGTACGCCTACGGGCTCGGCCTCGACGGACAGGCGGGCGTCGAGCACGTCATCCGCTGTCTGCTCGCCGAACTCGACCTCACCCTCGCGCTGTCCGGGCACGCAGGACCCGCCACCATCGGCCCCGCCGACCTCATCGAGGAATCCGCATGACCGCCACGAAGAACGTCCTCGCCGTCATCTCGCCCCACGTGGGCGGCCGTGCCATCGGCGCCGGCCTCGCCACGCTCTTCCCCGAGGACGCGAACGTCACCGTCGTGGAGGCGGCCGACGAGGACCGGGCCGCGCTCGGCTCCGCGCACGTCATCATCACCGCGCTCTCCCCGGTCACCGCCGAACATCTCGCCTACGCACCGGAGTTGCGGATGGTGCAGTGCGCGAGCCACGGCTTCGACTATGTCGACCTGGACGCGGCACGCGAGCGTGCGGTGAGCGTGTGCAACATCGGCTCCAGCGGCGCCGAGGCGCAGAACGTGGCCGAGCAGACCTTCGCCCTGATGCTCGCGCTCGCCAAGCAGCTGATCCCCGCCCACACCGCGCTCGCCGACGCCGACTGGGCACTCCCCCGGCTCCAGAACTCGCTGACGGAGCTGTGCGGCAAGACGCTCGGCATCGTGGGCCTGGGCCAGATCGGACGGGAAGTCGCCCGGCGCGCGGTCGCGTTCGACATGAACGTCGTCTACGCGGGCCGCCGACGTCTGCCGCCTCGGACGGAGGCCGAGTTCGGCGATGCCCGTCACGTCCCGCT
The DNA here is from genome assembly GCF_008042075.1 of Streptomyces sp. UW30. Taxonomy (GTDB): domain Bacteria; phylum Actinomycetota; class Actinomycetes; order Streptomycetales; family Streptomycetaceae; genus Streptomyces. The sequence goes on from NZ_RDBN01000043.1 coordinate 88,326, forward strand.
CGACGAGCTCCTGAGCACCGCCGACTACGTCTCGCTGCACACCCCGCTCACCGACGAGACCCGGCACCTGCTGAACGCCGAGCGACTGGCGCTGCTCAAGCCGACGGCGTTCGTGATCAACACCGCGCGGGGCGCCCTGATCGACCAGGACGCCCTCGCCGACGCACTGGAGAAGGGCGCCCTGGCCGGAGCGGGCATCGACGTCTTCGACCCCGAACCGCCCACCCCTGCCCTGCGCCTGCTGCGCGCCCCCAACG
>NZ_RDBN01000043.1:88682-100287 GCF_008042075.1 Streptomyces sp. UW30
GGCGAGGGGGGTGGGGGGTGGGCACTGAACGGATTCCTTCCCACGCGCAAGACACAGAAGTGCTGATCGCCGAAAAGGACCGGTGACTTGGTGTGTACCTCTTCGACATGAGCGCGGGGAGCGCGAATTCACCAACGCCCATCCGCACCGGTTCCCCACGGAACGAATGTGCTCCGGTCTATTCCAACCCCCCACGGGTACTTCACCCTTGCACAGCACACTGATGACCAACAAGGCACTTGGGCAACATCAGCCCCATTGAAAGAAAGTCAGATACGGCGGCAACTCGCCGCACCCTCGCCACCTTTCGGCATTCCATGCGCCCCGTGTGAAACCCACGCACGCGCCGGAGCACCACGCACGCTCCCCGGCGTACGCGTCCACGCAGTCCACTGGAAGCGGCCCCTTCGGAAGGCCCTGTGGATGGGCCGCCGACCCCGTTCCTCCCGCCCTAGGTCGGCGGCCCCGGGGTGGAGGGAACGGGGATCGCCGCAGGGGCGGGCGGGGTCAGATCTGCCAGGCGCGCAGCCGGTCGGCCGCGCCGTACACGTCGATCTTGCCGGAGATCAGGTCACGGGCGAGGTCGACCAGGGCGCCGTAGGGCGGGTRGATGCCGACGCCGCTGACGAACATGTAGGCCACCGCGGCGGCGCAGGCGAAGCGGGCGTTGGCCGAGGGCAGCGGTTTGAGCAGGGCGAGGGTGTGCAGCAGGGCTGCGGCCCGCCAGGCCGGGTCGGAGTCGACGCCCAGACGGGGCGGATCCACGCGATGGCGGGCGACGGCGGCGACCAACGCGGAGAAGTCGTTGATCGTGGGCTGGTCCGGCAGGACCTCTTCGTGCCGCTGGAGCAGCCAGGGCACGTCGATATGGATGACAGGTGCCATCGGTCAGGCAGCCCGCCCCTCGCCCTTGGCAGACGGTTCGTCGTCGGGGAAGGCGGCCGCGAATTCGTCGGCGTGCGACGCGAAGAACCGGCGGAACGCCTCGGCGCCTTCCTGCAGCGCCCGGTGCCGGGCTATGTCGGCCGCGGCGGCCTCCCTTACGAGCGCCTTCATCGACGTACCGCGTTCCTTGGCGATCTGCCGGAGGTCCTCTAGCTCGCGGTCGCTGAACTCCACGTTGAGAGCTGGCATGCTCCTCACGGTACCGCTCGGGTACTCACGCGTAAATACGTGCAGGTCAAGTGTGATGTACACCGGTACCAGGGGGCGCCGGACCGGGCCGCAGGACATGCGACCGCGCGCCGATGCCACCGAGGCGTAGGTCACATTCAGCCGTGGGATGTCACATTCCGACCCGCGCCGGGCCTCGCAGTGGTGAGCGCGCACCGGGAGGCCCCACGTATGTCCGACATCCCCGAAACCGTCACCGACGACGCGACCGCCGTCTTCGTCGAGCACCGTGAGCTGATGTTCGGCGTCGTCTACAACATGCTCGGCAGTGTCGCCGACACCGAGGACGTCCTTCAGGAGACCTGGCTTTCATGGACGGCGCGGGGCGGCGGCGCGCCACTGGACGGGGTCGAGAACCCGCGGGCGTATCTGGTGCGGGTCGCCGTCAACCACGCCCTGACGCGACGGGCCGTGATCAGCCGCCGCCGCGAGACCTACGTCGGCCCATGGCTGCCGGAGCCGCTGGTCGCGCAGGGGGAGGTTGAGGCGCCCGAGGACCCGGCACTGCGCGCCGAGTCCGTGTCGCTCGCGATGCTGGTGGTCCTGGAGTCGCTGACTCCGCTGGAGCGCGCCGTGTTCGTGCTGCACGAGGTGTTCGGCTACCCGCACACGGAGATCGCGGAGATCCTCGACCGCAGGCCGGCGGCCGTACGGCAGTTGGCGCATCGCGCCCGCGAGCACGTGCACGCGCGGCGGCCGCTGTACGAGGCGCATCCTCGGGTGCGGCGGGAGGCGACCGAGCGGTTCGTGCGGGCCGCGGTGGGCGGCGATATCGCCGCACTGCTGGAGATCCTCGCGCCGGACGTGACGGTGTGGTCGGACGGCGGTGGCAAGCGACGGGGTGCGGGGCTGCGTCCGGTGCACGGCCGGGACAAGGCGGTCAGGCTGCTCGGCTCGTACGCGCGCCGGGGCGGCGGGGCGGGCCTGCTGGACCTGCGTTACCGCCGGGTCAACGGCGACGYCGCGGCCGTGCTGTTCCAGGGCGAGGAGCCGTACGCCGTCCTGGTCCTGGACCTCACGCCGGACGGCGAGCAGGTGTCCGGCGTCTACGTGGTGAGCAATCCCGAAAAGCTCACGCATGTGCACCGGGGGGAGGCATGAGCGCCCGGGAGTTGCCCGGCAGGGGCGAGCGGGTCGCGGACTGGTTCGACGGCCGGCTCGGCATCCACACCCTCGGCCGGAAGTACCTGCGCAAGGTCTTCCCGGACCACTGGTCCTTCCTGCTCGGCGAGATCTGCCTGTACAGCTTCGTGGTGCTGATCCTGACGGGCGTGTACCTCACCTTGTTCTTCCATCCGTCGATGAACGAGGTGACGTACCAGGGCGGTTACGTGCCGCTCAACGGCGTCCGCATGTCGGAGGCCTACGCCTCCACGCTCGACATCAGCTTCGACGTACGCGGCGGTCTGCTGATGCGGCAGGTGCACCACTGGGCGGCGCTGGTCTTCGTCGCCGGGATGCTCACGCACATGATGCGGCACTTCTTCACGGGGTCGTTCCGCAGGCCGCGCGAGATCAACTGGCTGTTCGGCTGGACTCTGCTGTTCCTCGGCCTGTTCGAGGGCCTGTTCGGCTACTCGCTGCCGGACGACCTGCTGTCGGGGACGGGTCTGCGGTTCGTGAACGGGGCGCTGCTGTCCGTCCCGGTCGTCGGGACGTATCTGTCGATGTTCCTGTTCGGCGGCGAGTACCCGGGCGACGACATCGTGGCCCGCTTCTACTCGCTGCACATCCTGGTGATCCCGGGCATCATGGCGGCGCTGGTGGTGGCGCACATCCTGCTGGTCGTGTACCACAAGCACACACAGTTCGCGGGGCCCGGACGCACCGAACGCAATGTCGTCGGCGCCCCGTTCATGCCGGTGTACATGGCGAAGGCGGGCGGCTTCTTCTTCCTGGTCTTCGGCGCCCTCGCCCTGATGGCGGCCGTCGCGACGATCAACCCGGTCTGGTCCTACGGCCCCTACCGTGCCGACCAGGTCTCCACCGGCGCGCAGCCCGACTGGTACCTGGGCTTCGCCGAGGGGCTGGTCCGGATCATGCCGGGCTGGGAGATCACCCTCTGGGGCCACACGCTCGTCCTCGGGGTGCTGATCCCGGTCGTGGTCTTCCCGCTCCTGCTGGTCTTCATCGGTGTGTATCCCTTCCTGGAGGCTCGCGTCACGCGCGACCGGCGCGAGCATCACCTCCTCGACCGCCCCCGCAACCGCCCGGTCCGCACGGGGATCGGCGCGGCCTGGATCAGCCTCTACCTGATCCTGCTGGCGGGCGGCGGCAACGACATCGTGGCGACCCGGCTCCATCTGTCGATCAACACGGTGACCTGGGCGGTCCGTATCGCGGCGCCGGTCGTCCCGGTGGCCGTGTTCGTCGTGACGCGGCGGATCTGCCTCGGCCTCCGACTACGGGACAGGGAAAGGGTGTTGCACGGCCGGGAGACGGGTGTGATCAAGCGGCTTCCGCACGGGGAGTACGTCGAGGTGCACGAGCCGCTGGACCAGGCACAACTCCACACCCTGACCGCTCACGAACGGCCCGGCGAGCTCGTGGAACACGAACGGTAGGCGAACGGGCAGGCAACAAAAGGGCAAACGGAATGTACTAGGACGGTCCGCTCCCGACGATCCCTACAACCCCCGGTGATGTCCCGCTGTCACACCCCATACCGACACCTGTGGTGTTCCGGTACGACAACCCCTCACATCACCAACGGAGTTCACGTGTTCATGCGCTCAACTGCCGCCCGATCGGCCGCCGTCGCGGCTCTCGCCCTCGCCGCCACCGCGGTGGTCGTGCCGCCCGCACACGCCGCGGACGGCGACGACTACCGGGTGACACTCACCAGCAGCACCGCCACGACGGACTACAAGCACCGCACGGTCGACCTGACCGGCACCCTGACCCGCACCGACGGCACGCCCGTCGCCGACGCACCGGTCCAGCTCGAGGAATCGGTTCTGTTCGACACCTGGAACCCGTGGGGCGACCCCATCGATCCCACCGAGTGGGAGACCCGCAGTGCGGGCACCGTCCGCACCGACGCCGAGGGGCACTTCACCCTTGAGAACGTGCCTGCGGACCGCGTAGAGAACACGCCCAGCCCCTACCTCTTCCCCCGCCACCAGGTGATGTTCCGGGCGATCTACGACACCGACCCCACCGACTTCCACATGGCGTTCGCGGACACCACGGTCAAGGTGAAGCCCGCGACCGGCGCCATCAGCTACCGGGTCAACAAGACCACGGTGCGCGAGGGCGACACGCTCGTCGTGAAGGGCCGGGTCACCTGGCCGGCCGGGCACGGCCCGATCGCGGGCACCCGGGTGTTCCTGCGGACGTACTTCGAGAGCGCCTACAACGCCCGGACCACCACCGACGCGCGCGGCAACTTCACCGTCCGCGCGAAGATCCGGGACTACGACAACGAGTTCGTGGTCTTCTCCGCGCCCAAGGACTACTACATAGCGGGCGCGAGCAAGGACCTCCCGGTCAAGAACGTCACCCCCTAGCCGGGCGCTCGTCGTGCGGGAAGCCCGCTGCCGCACCCGTCGGCAGCGGGCTTCCCGACTGTCACCCTTGGTCGGCGACGAAGGAGGCCATCCGGGTCAGGGCGGAGTTCCAGTTGATCGTGTGCTCGTTCGTCGACCAGGACTGGATGTCGTCGATGTAGCAGAACTGACCGACGCAGCCCCGGAGTTTGCTCTGTGCGTAGGGGTCCTGGATGCTCGAGTTCGGGCCGCCCGCGAGCGTGCCGGCCGGCGGGTTCGGCTGGTTCGGGTCGAGCTGGTGGGCGTACCAACGGGCGTGCTGGTTATGGGAGTTGACCTCGCCGTAGCCGGTCACGTACGAGAGGTTGAGCGCGTTGCGCCCGAAGAGGTAGTCCATGCTCTGCACCGCGCCGTCACGGTACTTCGAGGCCCCGGTGATGTCGTAGGCGGTGGCGATGACGACGGCGTTGTGCAGGATCTGGTGGTTGGAGCCCCAGTCGTAGAGGTTGCCCTCGGGGGCGTACGGCATCCCGTACGGCTGCGACGTCAGCGTGGCCAGGTAGCGGTCCGCCCCCTCGACCACGGACCGGCGCACCTTGTCCCTGCCGGGCAGCCCGCTCGGCACGGTCGCCAGGTCCAGCCGGGCCGCCGCGGCCGTCCTCGCCCAGTCGTAGCCGAGGGAGCCGAAGATGTCCGCCGTGTGCACGGGTGAGCCGAGGACGCGGTCCGCGAACTCCCGCTCCCCCGTGGTGAGATACAGCTCGGCAGCGGCCCAGTAGAACTCGTCGGTGACGTTGTTGTCGGCGTAGGTGCCGCCGCCGATGCCGTCGCTCTCGGAGGCGTACAGGTCGGGATGGGCGAGCGCGGCCGACCAGGCCGTGCGGGCGGCGGCCAGTGTCTTCGCCGCGAACTGCCTGTCGTACGGCTTGTACAGGCGTGCCGCCTGCGCGGCCGTCGCCGCCAGGTTCAGGGTCGCCGCGGTGGACGGCGGGTGCAGTGCACGCCTTTGCGGGTCGTCGCTCGGCAGCAGCGGCAGGCCCGTCCACTGCTCGTCATGGATCTTGTGATGCGCCATGCCGGCCAGCGGCTGCCCGGCGGGCACCTGCATCTTCAGCAGGAACTCCAGTTCCCAGCGGACCTCGTCCAGGATGTCCGGCACCTTGTTGCCGCTCTCCGGGATGGCGAGCGTGCCGTCGCGCAGCTTCTCGGACTCCCCGGTGCGGGCGAGCAGTTCGCGCTCGTAGGTGCTCAGCAGCTCCCACACGGAGATACCGCCGTTGACGACGTACTTGCCATGGTCGCCCGCGTCGTACCAGCCACCGGTCACATCGAGCTTGTAGTCGCACACGCCCGGCTGACAGGGCACCGCGCCGTCGCCCTGGTTGGGAGCGACATCGACGTGTCCGGCGGGGCGGGCGTAGCCGGGGCGCAGGTCGTCGCGGATCGCGATGCCGCTGCGCTGCGTGTAGTAGTACTTCACGGCGTCCAGGCGCAGCCGCTCGTAGGCGGCGGCTGCGATGTCGAACGGGCGGCTCGTCTCCCCGTCGGCGACCAGCGTGAAGTCCTTGCCCGGCTTGCGGTGGGCGCCGAAGTCGATGGAGTGGACGTTCTGCCCGGAGGAGGCGTCGGTGCCGCGGGGCACGGTCCAGCCCTGGGCGACGACGGTCCCACCGGCGTTCTTCAGCTGCCAGGGCAGCTTCCCGGTGGCGTTCGTGACCAGCGTGGCGTTCTTCGGCCCTGCGGGCAGATAGGCGACCTGGTTCACCCGCACCCGCGGCCCGGTGTCGGGCTCGTAGACCTCCGGCGGGACGCCGCCCAGCAGCGAGGCGTCGTCCACGCAGAAGCGCCACGCGTCCGTGCTTCCGCCGAGTTGGAAGGCGACCTGGCCCTGCGGGGTGTCGACGGGCGAGGTGAAGGTGTACGCGTAGGAGTTCCCGGAGACGCTCAGCTCCGGGGTCACCTCGAAGTAGGTGTCGTACGGCGCCGCCGACAGGCCGACGATCGCCCGCACGACGTGCCCCTCGGGCGAGCCGATCGCGGTGAAGGAGAAGCGGTACGACTCCCCCTTCACCAGCGTGATGTCGTTCTGGCCGACGGTGGCGTCCCAGCGGTTGGTCGTGCCGCCGGGCACATCGGCGCAGAGCTGCCCGTCGGACAGGCCCGCGGTGACGTTGCTGGTCGTCCACCACGGCTCGGTAGTGGTGTCGAAGGTGCCGTTCCTGAGCTGTTCGACCTCCTCGGCGCCGGCCGGTGCGGCCGGGACCGCGGTGAGTGCGGCCGCCAGCAGGGCCGTCACGGACAGCAGGATGGTTCTGCGTCGTTTCACGTCTGGGCTCCTCAGAGAGAGGTGCGGGTGACGCTCGCGATGGGAGCGCTCCCAGATGCGGACGCAGCCATGCTTGTTGGCGACATGACACTCCGTCAACGGTCCGGACGGAGGGTTTCGCTCGCGGACGCCGCCGAAGCACTAGGCTGGGGCGCAAATGTCACGCTTGTTCACCGTGAGTGTGCGCGTTGGAGTGGCGAGCATGAGCCCGGATTACCCGTTCGACGAGGCCGCGACGGCCCGGGCGGTCATCGACGACAGCGGCGTGCTCGTCGAGTGGAACGCCGGCGCCGAGCGGCTGCTGGGGCATCCGGCGGCCGAGGTCGTGGGCCGCCCGGCCGCCAGTCTGCTGGTCGGCGAGGCCGACGGCGGGTCCCTCACCCCGGACGGCGACCGCTGGGACGGCATCCTCACGCTGCGCCATCGCGACGGCGGCACGGTGTCCGTGTGGCTGCTCGCCCACCGCCTGCGGCCCCAGGACGAGGGGCCCGAACACTGGCTGGTGGTCACGCCGATCGAGGGTGACGGCCCGCGCCCGCCCGGCGATCCGCTGAGGGAGGTCGGGCTGCTGGAGTCCCCCTGCGCCATGGCGATCTACGACGAGCGGCTCCGGCTGTGCAGGATCAACTCCGTCATGGCCGAGGTCCTCAGCCTCTCCGAGGAGAACGTGCGCGGGCTGCGGGCGCCCGAGCTGACCGGCAGACGCCAGAGCCTGGACATCGAGCGCCAGCTCCTTCGCGTGCTCACCACGGGCCGGGGCACCGACGTACGGACGTACGTCCCGGTCGGCGGGGACAGAACCCATGCCTGGCTGGCCCGGATGGCACCGATCACCGACGCCGAGGGGCGGGTGCGCGGCGTCTCCGTCGCCGCGCACGACTTCACCGAGCAGTACCTGGCCCAGGAGCGGCTCCAGCTGGTGAACGAGGCCAGCGTCCGCATCGGCACCACCCTGGACGTCACCCGCACGGCGCAGGAACTGGCGGACATCTGTGTCCCCGCCCTGGCCGACTTCGTCAGCGTCGACCTGCTGGACCCTCCGGAGCACGGGGGCGAACCGGCCACCGGCACGCTGTCCGCGCCGATCGGCCTGCGCCGGGCGGCCCACAGCTCCGTCAACCCGGGCAGCCCCGAGGCCGTGGTCAAGCCCGGACACCTGGACATGTATCCCACCCCGTCGCCCCAGGCCGACGCGCTGCTGGCGGGCCACACCATCGTCGCCTCGACGTCGACCGGCGATCTCGAACAGTGGCTCTCCTGGGACCCCAAGCGCGCCGAGCGGATCAACACGTACGGCATCCACACCACCATGTCCGTGCCGATCCAGGCCCGTGGCACCACCCTCGGCGTCGCCGTGCTCACCCGGTTCAGGAACCGCCGGCCGTTCACGCCCGACGACGCGCTGCTGGCCGAGGAGGTCACGGCCCGCGCGGCCGTCTGTATCGACAACGCCCGCCGCTACTCGCGCGAGCGCGAGACCGCCCTCGCCCTTCAGCGCAGCCTGCTGCCCCGGTCCCTGCCGCGCACCGCCGCCCTCCAAGCGGCCTCCCGCTACCTCCCGGCGGCGCGCTCCGGGGTGGGCGGCGACTGGTTCGATGTGATCCCGCTGTCCGGGATGCGGGTGGCGATGGTCGTCGGGGACGTCGTCGGGCACGGCATCCAGGCGTCGGCCACCATGGGGCGGCTGCGCACCGCCGTGCGCACGCTGGCCGACATCGACCTCGCGCCCGACGAACTGCTCACGCACCTCGACGACCTGGTGGTGCGGCTGTCCGAGGAGGCGGGCGTCGAGGCCGGGCCCGGCGAGGTCGGCGCCACCTGTCTGTACGCGGTGTACGACCCGGTCTCCCGGCGCTGCACCCTGGCCCGGGCCGGACACCCCTCGCCCGTCATGGTCCCGCCCGGCGGCGAGCCACGGGAGATCGCGCTGCCGGCCGGGCCGCCGCTGGGCCTGGGCGGGCTGCCGTTCGAGTCCGCCGAGGTCGAACTGCGCGAGGGCACCGTGCTCGCCCTCTACACCGACGGCCTGATCAAGCCCCGGGACCGCGAGGTCGACGCCGGACACGCGCTTTTGCGCGACGCGCTGTCGGCCCGGTCGGACTCGCTGGACGAGACCTGCGACCGTGTCCTGCACGCCCTGCTCCCGCCGGGCGGCGTCGCGGACGACGTGGCCCTGCTGCTGGCCCGCACCCAGGGGCTGCCCGCCTCGCGCGTGGCGACCTGGGACATCCCGGCGGACCCGGCGCTCGTCGCGCCCATCCGCAAGCAGGTCGTGGAGCAGCTGGCGGTCTGGAGCCTGAGCCAGGCGTCGTTCACCGCCGAGCTGGTGGTGAGCGAGCTGGTGACGAACGCCATCCGCTACGGCGCCCACCCCATCCGGCTCCGGCTGATCCACGACGCGGCGACGCTGATCTGCGAGGTGTCCGACACCAGCCACACGGCACCGCATCTGCGCCGCGCCAAGACCTTCGACGAGGGCGGCCGCGGGCTGCTGCTGGTGGCCCAGCTGACCCAGCGCTGGGGCAGCCGGCACACGACGGACGGCAAGACGATCTGGGCGGAGATCGGGCTCCTCGACGAGGAGTAGGCGACCAGTGGGCGAGTAGTCGGCGTCAGAACGGGGAGTCGTGATTCATGGGACGTGCACGGGTATTGCCCTCGTTACACCGAGCGACTCCCCTCGTGAGCGCCGTCGCACTGCTGGGCCTGCTCATGGCGTGCGGCAGCGGCGGTGACTCCGCGGGCGCGGTGCAGACGCCGGCCGGCACCGGCGGCAGGACGTCGGCGCCGGCCACCACCGGCACCGGGAGCCCACCGACCGGGCCGGCCTCCGACAAGCCGGGCACGACCGGACCGCCCTCTGTCGACACCACCGACCCCGCGACGCAGTCGGGCGATCCCGGCACGCGCTGCCACACCTCCGAGCTGCGCGCGTCGATCGGCCGCCCCAGTCCCGGCGCCGGGCAGCGGAACTTCCCGATCGTGCTGACCAATGCCGGCGACCGCACCTGCACCGTGCGGGGCTACCCCGGTGCCGCCTTCGTGGACGCCTCCGGCAAGCAGCTCGGCCCGGACCCCAAGCGCTCCCCCGACACGCCCACGACCGTCACGCTGACACCGGGCCGGAGCGCATGGGCAGGGCTGACCTTCGCCAGCCCCGAGATCAGCGGTGCCCGTACGGCCCTGCCGCAGGCACTGCTCGTGACGCCGCCCGACGAGCGGGATCAGCTGAAGGTGGCGTGGACGGCCGGTGAGGTGCCCGTGGCAGGGAACGCGTCGTCGGTGTTCCTGACGGTTGTCCAGCCGGGCACCGGCGGCTGACGCGGCCGGCTGGGCATCGGCGGCCGGTCGTCGGCTCACTGACGTCCGCCGCCGTGCCCGTAACCACCGCCGTAGCCTCCCCCGTACCCGCCGCCGGACCAGCCGTCGTCGCCGTCCCACGAGCAGTCGTACGGGTTGTCGTAGCAGTCGTCGGACGCGGAGGGGCCGGCGGACGCCGGCTGCGAGAGCGACGGCGTCGCGGACGGTGTCGGTGTGGTCGTCGGCTTCCTCGACGTCTCGGGAGTGGGCGTCGGAGTCGGGGCCGGCGTGGCCGTCTTCGGCATGTCGGCCGTCGAGTCCCAGTTGACCACGGCGAGTTGGAGCTCCGCCGTCGATGTGTCGACGACCCAGTGCTGGGCGTCGCCCTCGTCCTCGCGGGTCTTGAGGACCAAGGCGCCCGAGCCGTCGGTGGCGGCGGGGCTGAGGGCCAGGTCCTGGTCGAAGCGCGGCACCAGGGTGCCCTGGAGGGTGAAGTCGTAGCGGATGTTGTCGGTGTCGGACTCGGCGAGGCCCGTGCACGGGGCGAGCCGCACCGAGTAGCCGAGGTGGGAGTCGAGGCAGAGGCCGGGGTCGGCGCCGCTGCGGATCATTCCGTCGGTCTCGTACGCCCACTGCTGACCCGGCTCCGAGGCGCACTTGGTGAGTTCGGTCTCCGCCCCCTCGACGGCCTTCCCGTCGACGATGCCGACGCACAGCCCCGAGCCGATGTTGTGCAGCCGGCCCCGCAGATCGCCCTTCGCGGCCTCGGCGGCGCCCGCCCAGGACGGGTTCCTGGTGGCGGAGCCCGTGCCGGCGTCGGGCACCTCGGAGGGGCGGTCGCCGGCCGTGGGGGCGGAGTCCTCGCCGGATCCGCCGACGGACCAGATGACCAGCGGCAGGACGACGAGGGCGCTCACGGTCGCGACGGCGGCGGTGAGGTTGCGGCGCCGGGCGGCGCGGCGGGCGGCCTTGAGGGCCACGCGGCCGGTGCAGGTGCGGGCGGCGCCGGTATCCGTTCCGGTGGGAGTGCCGGGCTCGGTTCGGCGGGCTGCACGGCGTGATCTTCGGGTGCCTGACTCCGCGGGCGAGGCGGGAGTGTCGGCGGCGGCGAAAGGCCGGCTCGCGGGAGCGGGGAAGGACTGGTCCGCAAAGGCGGCGAAGGGTCGGTTCGTGGGGGCGGCTGCCTCTCCCACGGGAGCGAACACCTCGGCACCGGGGGCGAAGGACTCCGCCGGGCGAGCGAAGGACTCTCCCGCGTGGCCGAGCAGATCGCCCTTCGCGGCCTCGGCGGCGCCCGCCCAGGACGGGTTCCTGGTGG
>NZ_RDBN01000043.1:100387-158429 GCF_008042075.1 Streptomyces sp. UW30
GAGTCCGGCCGCCTCGAACTCGGCCGCGCCTGCGATCGGTTGCGCGAGGAGTGCCTCCAGGTCCACAGCGAGCTCGCCCCCGAGCACGAATGCCGCCAGTACCTGCGGATGCTGGACGTGACCTACCGGCGTGGCGCGGCGGAGCGGGGGCGGCGACGTCGGCGAAGAAGGACTCGCCCGCGATCTCCGTCGCCGCGGCCGGCTTCGGAGCGGGCGGCGCCACCGACTCGGCGTCGGCCGTGCCGTCGGCCAGGCTCGCTCTGGCCACCAGGTACTCTCTCGCGCCCCAGCCGAGCACCGCCTCGGCCAGTGCGACGCCGAGCCCGTCGTTGAAGAAGGTCAGCTGGTCGGCGGTGTCGCCGCAGTGCGCGCAGCGGTTCAAGTGGCCGCGCAGGTCGGGGTCGATGTCGACGCCGCCACGCCGGTAGGTCACGTCCAGCATCCGCAGGTACTGGCGGCATTCGTGCTCGGGGGCGAGCTCGCTGTGGACCTGGAGGCACTCCTCGCGCAACCGATCGCAGGCGCGGCCGAGTTCGAGGCGGCCGGACTCCTCGTCGAGGCCCAGGAGTCCGGCGGGTACGGACAGCGGTTCGGCCTCTACCTCGGTGTGCCACAGCAGGCAGCGCGCCGACTGGGGAAGCCGCTGGAAGGCCCCGGACAGCAGCCTGCGGTTCGCCGGCGGCAGCAACCGTGCGGCGACGCGCTCCGCGCCCTGCGCCTCGGACCGCAGCTCGGGGTGGAGCAGCTCCCGTCTGCGGTCGGTGTCCCACTCCGCCGCGATACGGCGCACGGTGACGAGGAGTTGGGGGCGCCAGGCGGCCGTCGGGCCGGTCTGCCGCAGAGTCTCGCCGAAGAGCCGGGTGAACGCCGCCGTGGTGAGCATGCCCGCCGAGCGGGCGTCCGCGGTGCACAGCCGCGCATAGGCGAAGCCCGCTTCCCAGTGCCGGTCGAGAAGTTCACCGACCGGGTGCAGCGCCGGTGACACCCCCGTCCACTTCTTGAGTTCGGCGCTCAGCTGAGCGTCGGTGACTTCAAAGATGCGGGCGTCGGTCGGGGAATTCGACAGGCCTGCGTCATGCACGGCGGCATTCCTCCGGAGGGCATGCGGCATTAAAGGTCCATACCAAGGGATAGGCTCCGGGCACGGCTCTTGTGAAGCGTGGGGCTTAAGGGAGCGAGGCACACCTTTGCACAGGTCAGGGGCAGAGAACAAGCGATTCCGGTCTTTGTGCACGGCGTGCGCGGCGATCACTATTTGACGAGTGGTCAATAGCGCGCCTCGATCATTACGAAATGCGCGGCGGAGCAATTTGGAAATGGTAATCACCCACCGACCCCCGGACCCACGCACAAACCATTGAACGTCCGCCCTTCAACTTTCCTGCCTGGTCATACGGACGAGCGTGCCTTCACCGCGTCTTCACAAGTCAGGCGCCAACCATTGGACCACCCGACCGGTACGCACCCGGCGGCCGTCCGTACCGCTCCCGGAACACCCGGTTGAAGTGAGGGGGACTGGCGAATCCCGAGGCGGCCGCCACACGCTCCACGGACAGGCCGGTGCTCTCCAGCAGCCGGGCGGCGTGTCGCAGACGTGCCTCGCGCAACACGCCCATCGGCGACTGGCCGAGTTGCCCGGTGAAGAGGTGGGCGAACCGGGAGGGCGAGAGCGCGACGTGCTCCGCGAGCGAGCGGACCGTGTGCGGGGCGGCCGGGTCGGCGTCGATCAGCGCCTGCGCCCGCCGCACCCGGGCGTCGACTCCGGGGCGGGGCGACGCCGGTCGCGCGGTGCCTGCGGTGAGCAGGACGACCTCTTCCAGTGAGCACAGGGCGAGTTCGCGGGCCGCGGCGCCGTGGGCGACGGCGACCGGCTCCTCCCCCGCCGCCGGGGCGGGCGGCGCCTCCGTGCCGGTCCAGCGGGCGTCGGCGAGCATCCGGCGGAACGCCGCCTCGACCCGGCCGCGCACCGCAACCGGCGTCGGCGTGACGACGTACAGACCCTCACCGGCGTCGTACGGGCGCAGCCAGGACCGCCAGGTCGGGCGGGCCTGGCAGTGCGCCCACCAGAACTCCCAGTGGGGCGCGCCCGGTTCGACGCCGTAGCCGTGCGCCGCGCCCGGCGCGAGCACCACCAGGTCCCCCTCCCCGGCCCGTGCCTCGGCGCGGCCTTGCCGCAGTCGGCCCCGGCCCCCGGTCGTCCAGGTGAACAGCCAGCTGTCCGCGCCGCGCGGCCGGTCGACCCCGTACCCGGGCGGCTGGTCGAAGTGCCCGACCACCACCAGGCCGGGCGGCGGGGAAGGAGCACCGGGCGTGGCAGCAGTCTCGGGCAATCCGTCAGCGCTCACGGTCATCCTCCTGAAGCGTGTGTCGGCCTAGCGTGGCAGGCCGAGGACACCTCATCGAGGAGTGGACGCATGACAGCCACGGACATCGGCGCCGCGGGCGCCCCCATCCTGCCCGAGGCCGGGCTGCACCGGTTCCGGGAGGAGGGTTTCACCGTCGTACGCGGCCTGTTCCGCTACGACGAGATCGACCGGTTGTGCGAGCGGTTCGCGGCGCTGCACGCGGGCGGGCCGGTGCCCGGGCACTTCGAGCCCAGGCCGGTGCGAGGCGATCCGCTGAGCGGGTATCCGCGGGTGATGCAGCCGCACGAGATCGACGAAGTGGCGCTGCGGGTGCTGCTCGATCCCCGGCTGCGCGGTGTGCTGGAGGTGCTGCTCGGGGAGGAGGTGCTGGCGGCGCAGAGCATGTTCTACTTCAAGCCGCCGGGAGCCAGGGGGCAGGCGCTGCACCAGGACAACTTCTATCTGCGGGTCGAGCCGGGCACGTGTGTGGCGGCGTGGATCGCCTGCGAGGTGATCGACCGGGACAACGGCGGTCTCGAAGTCGTCCCCGGCACGCATGCCATGGACCTGTTCTGTCCGGAAACGGCGGACGCGGAGGTGTCCTTCGCCCGGGAGTACGTGGCGCCGCCGGCCGGTTCGGCGGCCGTGCCGGTCGACATGGAGCCGGGGGACGTCCTGTTCTTCAACGGGAGTCTGGTGCACGGGTCGCAGCCGAACCGTACGCAGGATCGCTTCCGGCGGTCGTTCATCGGTCACTACGTGGGGCGTTCGGCGGAGCGGATCGGCGCGTACTACCGGACGGTGTCGATGAGCGGTGACCGTGTGCCGTTGGCCGAGAGTGAGGGGGCGGGTCCGTGCGGCACCGAGTTCGCGCCGCACGGACCCCACTAGTGCGCCCCGCGCCCGTTCTCGGGGTGCTTCAGTGGCCGATGACCGGATGCGGTGCGTAGGGCTGCTGGAGCTCGTCCAACTCCTTTTCGCTCAGCTCCAGTTCGACCGCTGCCGTCGCGTCCTCGATGTGCTGCGGCTTGGCCGCGCCGATGATCGGGGCCGTCACGGGGGCCTGCTGCAGCAACCAGGCGAGGGCGACCTGGGCGCGCGGGACCCCTCGTTCGTTCGCGATGCGGGTGACGGCCTCGACGACGACCCGGTCGCTGTCGACGTAGAGGCGGCTGCCGAAGTTGTCGTTGGCGCTGCGCTCGGTGACCGTGCCCCAGTCCCTGGTGAGCCGGCCACGGGCCAGCGGGCTCCACGGCAGCACGCCGACGCCCTGGTCCGCGCACAGCGGCAGCATCTCGCGCTCTTCCTCGCGGTAGACGAGGTTGTAGTGGTTCTGCATCGAGACGAACTTGGTCCAGCCGTGCCGCTCGGCCGTGTACTGCATCTTGGAGAACTGCCACGCGTACATCGAACTCGCCCCGATGTAGCGCACCTTGCCCGCCTTCACCAGGTCGTGCAGGGCCTCCATCGTCTCCTCGACCGGGGTGTTCGGGTCGAAGCGGTGGATCTGGTACAGGTCGACGTAGTCGGTGCCGAGGCGGGTGAGGCTGTGGTCGATCTCCGTCATGATGGCCTTGCGGGAGAGACCGGCGCCGTTGGGGCCGGGCCGCATCCGGCCGTTCAACTTGGTCGCCAGCACGATCTCGTCACGGTCCGCGAAGTCGCGCAGCGCCTTGCCGACGATCTCCTCGCTGGTGCCGTCGGAGTACACGTTGGCGGTGTCGAAGAAGTTGATCCCGGCGTCCAGTGCCTGCCGGATCAACGGCCGTGACGCCTCCTCGTCGAGGGTCCACTCGTGCGCGCCGCGGTCGGGGAGCCCGTAGGTCATGCAACCCAGACAGATCCGCGACACGTCCAGGCCCGTCGAACCGAGCTTCACGTACTGCATCTTTGCTGCTCCTGCCTTCCGGGTGGGGTTCCTGGGGAGCGTACGTGGTCGTGTGCGCTCCAGGCCGGTCCCGTCCACGGCGCAGCACCGGTTCTCGTCATCCGACGGGGCCCCGGCCGCGCTCCAGCAGGTCCAGCGCCCTGCCCCAGCCGAACTCCGGCCGCCGGCCGTCCTCCCCCGCCTCGCCGGTGTACGGCTCACCGAAGCGCACGCCCATCCCGCGCAGCCGTATCAGGCTGTCGCCGTAGGCGGGATGGGCGGCGAGGGCGTCGGCCACGCAGGGCAGGACGGCGATCGGGACGCCGAGGCCGTACGCCTCGCACAGGGTGCCCAGGGCGAGGGTGTCGGAGATACCGGCGGCCCACTTGTTGATGGTGTTGAAGGTGGCCGGTGCGACGACGACGGCGTCCGGCGGCGGGAAGGGACGCGGATCGGCGGGGGTGCGCCACGCCGAGCGGATCGGGCGGCCCGTCAGGGCCTCCACGGCGGCGGTGTCGAAGAAGCCGTTCAGGGCGACCGGGGTCGCGATGACCCCGACCTCCCAGTCCCGCTCCTGCGCGGCGCCGATCAGTTTGCTGACGTCCACGGCGATCCCTGCGGCGCAGACGACGACGTAGAGGAAGGGTTTTTGGGCCTGTTCGGTCACCCGGGAACCCTACTCAACGGCCCTAGCGCACCGGGAAGGTCAGCCCGCGCTCGTTCTCCGGCCGCGGGCCGAAGAGACGGCGGTCCTTCTCCTCGATCGGCACGTCGTTGATGCTCGCCTCCCGACGGGTCATCAGCCCGTGCTCGTCGAACTCCCACAGCTCGTTGCCGTACGACCGCCACCACCGGCCGTCGGCGTCCTGGCACTCGTACTGGAAGCGGACCGCGATGCGGTTGCCGTCGAAGGCCCACAGGTCCTTGCGCAGCGCGTACTCCCGCTCGCGCGCCCACTTCGCGGTGAGGAGCTCGACGATCTCGGCGCGCCCGGTGACGAAGGTGTCGCGGTTGCGCCACACCGAGTCCTCGGAGTAGGCGAGCGACACCTTGTGCGGGTCGCGGGTGTTCCAGGCGTCCTCGGCGGCCTGCACCTTCTGCACGGCGGTCTCTCGGGTGAACGGGGGCAGGGGCGGTCGGTCGGACATGTCATCCTCCGGGCGTATCGGCGGCGAGAGCGAGGGGAGAACGMGCGTTCTCCGCATGACTGCTACCGTAGGAGAACGCACGTTCTCACGTCAAGGAGAGGTCGCCCATGGACACCGCAACCGCCCGGGAGCAGGCACTGGACGCCGCGGAGACGCTGTTCTACGGACGCGGTATCCAGTCCGTCGGCATGGACGACATCCGGGGCGCGTCCGGGGTCTCGCTCAAGCGGCTCTACCAGCTCTTCCCGGCGAAGGAGCAGCTGGTCGAGGCGTATCTGGAACGGCGCGACGTGCGCTGGCGCGGTGGGCTCGCCGCATACGTGGAACGGCGGAGCGACCCCGAGGAGCGGATCATCGCCGTCTTCGACTGGCTGGAGGAGTGGTTCGCCGAGGAGGACTTCCGAGGCTGCGCCTGGATCAACTCCTACGGCGAGCTGGGCGCGCGGTCGGAACGGGTGGCGGACCAGGTCCGGGCGCACAAGCGGGCGTTCCGCGACTACCTCGCCTCACTGGTGACCGAGGCCGGGCTCCCCGACGCCCTGACCGGGCCGCTGTACCTGCTGGCCGAGGGCGCCATGGTCACGGCGGGGATAACGAGCAACACACGCCCGGCGACCGAGGCCCGGGAGGCGGCACGGACGCTGCTGGCGGCACGCTGAGACGGCGCGGCCGCTGCTCCGCGGGCGGCGGGCCCGCAAGGGGTGCGAGCACGGCGGGCGAGGCTCGGGAGACGGCGCGGGTGCGCTGGAGGCACGCTGAGACGGCGCGGTCGGTGCTCCGCGGGCGGGCCTGTGTGCCAAGCCCAGTCTCTGCACCGCGGTTGGCGGGCCTGGGGCTGGCATCTGCACCGCGGGCGGCATCTGCGCCACGGGCGCCGGGCCCGCAACGGGTGCGGGCCCGGCGGCCGAGGCTCGGGAGACGGCGCGGGTGCGCTGGAGGCACGCCGAGACAGCGCGGTCGCTGCACCGCGGGCGGGCCTGTGTGCCAAGCCCAGTCTCTGCACCGCGGTTGGCGGGCCTGGAGCCGGCATCTGCACCGCGGGCGGCATCTGCGCCACGGGCGCCGGGCCCGCAACGGGTGCGGGCCCGGCGGCCGGGGCCCGGGAGACGGCGCGGGTGCGGCCGGCGGCACGCCGAGACAGCGCGGTCTCTGCACCGCGGGCGGTATCCGTACCGCGGGCAGCAGGCCCGCATAGGGGTGCGGGCCCGGCAACCAAGGCGTGGGAGACGGCGCGGGCACTGGCGGCGGCGCGCTGAGGTCGTGCGGTGGCCGCTCCGCTGGCGGGCCTGCGCGATGGCCGGCATCTGCACCGCGGGCGGTATACGTGCCGCGGACGGAATCCGTGCCGCGGGCGGTAAACGTGCCGCGGGTGGCGGGCCCGCATCGGGTGCGGGCCCGCCCATTGCCACTGGCGACGTGTGAGGTGGTGGCCGTCAACTCCCCTCGTCCGACACGGTGATGGCGCTGACCGGGCAGGCCCGGGCGGCCTCCCGCACCATCGGGTCGCCGCCGCCGTCCTCCCGGCCCGGCAGCAGGGCGCTGAAGCCGTCGTCGTCCTGGGTGAAGACGGACGGGGCGGCCAGAGCGCACTGGCCGGCGCCGATACAGAGGTCGTGGTCGATGTCGATGTGGATATGGCGTGATTCGTGCGTTTCGTTGTGCATGACCGGAGCCTCTTACCAGGTCACGGGGAGTTCCAGCATCCCCTGGATCGTGTCGCCGGGTTTGAAGGGGATTTCCTCCGCCGGGACGGCCAGCCGCAGGGTCGGCAGGCGGTCGAAGAGGGTGCGCAGGGCGATCTCCATCTCGGCGCGGGCCAGGTTCTGGCCGAGGCACTGGTGGATGCCGAACCCGAAGGCGACGTGGTGGCGGGCCGGGCGGTGCCAGTCCATGGCGTCGGGGTCGGGGTAGACGGACTCGTCGCGGTTGATGACCGACGTCGAGAAGACCACGCCGTCACCCGTCCGGATCGTCTCGCCGCCCGCCTCGATGTCCTCGGCGGCGACCCGCAGCAGCCCGTCGGCGATCGACAGCATCCGCATGAGCTCCTCGACCGCGGTGGGCAGCAGCCCGGCGTCGGCGCGCAACTCGGCCAGTTGTGCGGGGTGTTGGAGCAGGGCGAAGGTGCCCAGGGAGATCATGTTGGCGGTCGTCTCGTGGCCGGCGACCAGCAGGATGGTCGCGAGGGCGATGAGTTCCTCGTGGTCCAGGTCGCCGTCGCGGAGCTGCTGGTGGACGAGTTCGTCCAGCACACCGTCACCGGGCTCCCGCTGTTTCTGTTTCCTCTCGATCAGCTCGGCGAAGTAGGCCTCCAGCCGGTCACGGGCGTCCCTGGTGTCGGCGGCCGTAGGGCCGCGCAGCAGCCGTCGTGACTGTCCCTCGAAGAAGTCGTGGTCGGCGTAGGGCACGCCCAGCAGAGCGCAGATGACCATCGAGGGCACAGGCAGCGCGAAGGCGCTCACCAGGTCGGCGGGTGCCCCCTGGGCGATCATCGCGTCGAGTCGTTCGTCCACGATCCGCTGGATCTCCGGGCGCAGCTCGACGGCGCGCCGGAGCGTGAAGCTCGGGACCATCATCCGCCGCTGGACCCGGTGCTCGGGGTCGTCGACACCCAGCAGCGCGGACTTGCGGTCGCGGACTGCCGCGAACCGCTCCGTGGGCGCGGGGAAGCCGGGGCGCATGCGATCGGAGGACAGCCGCGAGTCGGCGAGCAGCGTGCGGGCGAGGGCGTGTCCGGTGACCAGCCAGGCCGGGCGTCCGTCGTAGAGGGTGATGCGGGCCAGTGGGCGCGCGTCGCGCAGGGGGTCGTAGGCCGTGGGCGGGTGGTAGGGGCAGGTGCGGTTCTGGGGGAAGGCGACGGTGTGGGGTTCCGTCATGTCCGTCATGGAAGACCTCGCAGCCGAAGAGTGCGTCGTGCCGATCTTCATTAGATGCCTGGGGCATCTAGCTGACGACGCCAAGTTCGGCCAGATCAGGCGCGCGGGCAATCTGGCCGGGGATCGTCGCACAGAGCTTCGGCCGGGCGGACGCCCGACCGGTGATCCGCGGCCCTGCCGCGAAACTCGCTTGTCGAGGAGCCCCCGCCACCCACAGAATCCGGCCATGCCTACGACCCTCGCCTTCCTGCCGCCGACCGTCGCCGCCCGTCCGGTGCGGTCCCAGCAGCAGCCCGGCCGACCCCGGAGGCCCTCGCTTCCCACGTCGTGACCGCCGCGCTCGTCGCGGGGCTGCTCGCGGGCTACGGCATCGCCGTCCCCGTAGGCGCGGTCGCGACGTATCTCGTCTCCCTCACCGCCCGTTCGTCGCTGCGGACCGGGATCTGCGCCGCGCTCGGCGTCGCGACCGCCGACGGGCTCTACGCCCTGGCGGCCACCCTCGGCGGCTCCGCCCTGGCCACGGCGCTGCGTCCGGTGCTGGGGCCGTTGCGCTGGGCCTGCGCCCTGGTGCTGACGGTCCTCGCGGTACGGGGTGCGGTGACCGCCGTACGGCACTACCGCGGCCACCGCCTCACCACCCGCTCCGCTCCCCCTCCCCCGAGCCCGACGCGTGCCTACCTGGCGCTGCTCGGCATCACCCTGCTCAACCCGGCCACCGTGATCTACTTCGCGGCCCTGGTCCTCGGCACCCGCACGACGCAAGCCGTATCGCCCCTGGAACAGGGCGTGTTCGTCCTGGCCGCGTTCGCCGCGTCGGCGAGCTGGCAGCTGCTGCTCGCCGGGGGCGGAGCGCTGCTGGGACGGGTGCTGACGGGGTTGCGGGGACGATTGGTGACGGCGCTGGTGTCGAGCGGCGTGATCCTGGCGCTGGCCGTGAGAATGCTGGTGTAGCACCGGCAGGATGAATCCCGCACCGGCCGGTGTTGAGGAATGTTGCAGTCAGCACCAGGACACGACGATGGGACCGATGTCATGCCTCTTGAGGGCGAGTACGAGCCCAGCCCGACCGATTGGGTGCGCAAGCAGGTCGAGTTGTACGAGAGCTCCGGCGGCACCCAGGGCACGACCCTGATGGACACGGGGATGCCCGTGATCCTGCTCACCACCCGGGGTGCCCAGAGCGGCAAGATCCGCAAGACGCCCCTGATGCGCGTGGAGCACGGGGGCCGCTACGCCGTCGTGGCTTCACTGGGCGGGGCGCCCAAGCACCCGGTCTGGTACCACAACGTCAAGGCCGACCCTCATGTGGAGCTCAGGGACGGGCCGGAGCTGCGGGACATGAAGGCCCGCGAGATCACCGGCGCGGAGAAGGACGAGTGGTGGGAGCGGGCCGTCGAGGCGTATCCGCCGTACGCGGACTACCAGACGAAGACGGACCGGGTGATCCCGGTGTTCGTCCTGGAACCCCTCGACGAGGACTGATCCGGGCTCCGAAAGAATTTTCCCACCGGTACGCATGAACCGGCATCGGCCGGGCACACGTGCGTCAGGCCCCGCCGCGCTCCCCCGTCGCGGCGGGGCTTCCCTCTGCCTCGTGGGCCGAGCGTTCGGTCACGTCGAGGAAGACCTGGTCCGCCTCGGCCACCGCGAAGCCGATGGACCGTTTGATGCGGACGGCCACCTCCTCGACCTGTTCGCTGTCGAGGCCGGGCACCAGGTCGACGCGGGCCGCCACCAGGGCCGTCTCCAGGCCCGTCTTCATCGTGAACAGCGCCTCCACGCTGTCGATCTCGGGCTGGGCCGCCAGCAGCGCACGGATCCGGGCGTCGGCCTCGGGGTCGGCTGCCTCCCCGATCAGCTGGTCGCGGGCGTCGCGGCCCAGCCGGTAGGCGACGTAGACGAGCAGCGCGCCGATCGCGAGCGAGGCGGACGCCTCCCACACGACCTGCCCGGTGATCATGTGCAGTGCCATGCCCGTGAAGGCGAGGGTCACGCCGATCACCGCGGTGGCGTCCTCCGCTACGACGGTGCGCAGGGCCGGGTCGCGCAGCCCGTCGGCGAGGCCGCCCTGCCGGTGCACCTGGTGCAGCGCCCGCACCAGTGACAGGCCCTCGGCGACGAAGGCGATCCCGAGCACGATCATGCCCGCCACATAGCCGCTGAACTGCTCCCCGCCGCCGCTGCGCAACGCCTCGATGCCCTGGAAGACGGAGAAGCAGCCGCCCATCACGAAGATGCCGACGGCTGCGAGCAGCGACCAGAAGAAGCGCTCCTTGCCGTAGCCGAAGGGATGGCGCGCGTCGGCGGGGCGACGGCTGCGGCGCAGCGCGGCCAGCAGGAAGACCTCGTTCATGCTGTCCGCCACGGAGTGTGCCGCCTCCGACAGGAGCGCCGGCGAGTGGGCGAAGATCCCGCCGACCGCCTTGGCCACGGCGATGACGAGGTTGGCGGCGAGGGCCACCAGGACGGTGACACGGGTCCTGCGGTCCGTCTTCGGTGTCTCGGTCGTCCTGCTCATCTCTCGCCGACTCCCCAGATGGATCGGCCTCACACGGTGCCGTCGACGGAAATCGGGGGACTCGGGGGCTCGGGGTAGCCGGGGTGCTGAGAGGAGCGCGGCATGAGCGGCGGGGACCACACCGCGTACGGGAGGAAGCCGTTCCAGCGGTCGAGGCCGCGCTTCACGGACCGGATGACGGCGGACGACCGGGACGGGTGGCCGGTGGAGGCGGGCCGCTACCGTCCGATGGACAGCCGTGCCTGTCCGTGGGCGAGCCGGGCGCTGGTGGCCCGGCGGCGGCTCGGGCTGGAGGACGCCCTGTCGCCGGCGATCGCCGACCCCCTCCAGGACGCGGAGCGGCGTACGTCCGCGACCTCTACCGGGCAGCGGGATTCGGTGACACCGTCGACTTCGCCCCCATCAAGCGGCACTGCCACCAGGTGCACAGCGGCATCAACCCGACCGGAATCGCGTGCCCCTCGGGCCGGTGCCCGAGGGTGAGCGGGTTCCGCCGCGCGGGCAGCCCAGACGGACGAAGGAGGCGCAGGCGCGCATGGCGAAGAAGAACAAGCAGAAGAAGCTGAAACTCCCCCTCGCCTACAAGCCCATGGGGTTCGCCCTCGGCTGGGCGAGCGGGACGCTGGCCGGCCTCGCCTTCCGCAAGACCTGGATGGCGCTCCGGCACGAGGAGGACGCCCCCGACGCGCTGGACCGCGAGCGCGGCTGGGGCGAGATCCTGCTCGCCGCCGCGGTCCAGGGCGCCCTCTTCGCGGTGGCCCGAAGCGTGGCGGACCGCACGGGAGCGAAGGCGATCGAACGCTCAACGGGAGTGTGGCCGGTCACCGACGGCGGGCGGGACTGAGGAGGCCGTGTGGGCGGGGGCGGTTGTGGCTGGGGAACGGCCCTGCTGCCCACCTGGACTTCGTGGTGGAGGACCTGGACACCCCGCCGAGCTGCCCACCCCACCGAGGCGCGAGCGGCCGGGACCGCGACCCACCCCGACCCGCCCTGCCGCCTCACCCCTGCTTCGGTGCCGTAGCCGCCACACGGCGCAGGGTGAAGGAGTGGCCGGACGGGTCGGCGTAGCCGCGCTCCTCGTGTGCGCCCCGTGCGTCCTTTGCCTCGATGGGGCGGCCGCCGAGGCCGACGATCCGGCGCTCCGCCTCGTCCAGGTCCTCCACCACGAAGTCCAGGTGGGCCTGGAGGGAGTTCTCGGGGCGTGGCCAGCTCGGCGGGGTCGCGTTCGTGTCGCGGCGGAACGCGAGCCGGGTGCCGTCGGCGCCCCTGATCTCGACGCGGTTGGCGGTCGCGTCCGTCTGCTCGCCTTGCAGCAGTTCGGTATAGAACACGGCGAGCTTCTCGGGCTCGGCGCAGTCGAGCACCACGAAGCCCGCTTTCACCAGTGGCATGCTTCCTCCGCAGGGGTCCTGGGCGCGGGACGGTCGTGTCCCGCCGCCCTGTCCCCCACGGGTCTCCCGGTCGGGCCGTTTCAGTCCGCCACCAGCCACTTCCCGTCCCGCATCAGCTCCCGCCCGTCCAGTTCATCGGCCTCCCGCCAGGCCTGCACCCGGCTGGGCAGGACACGGAAGTACAGGTAGGGCGTGCGCAGTTGACGCGGGTCGAAACCCGTCCTGGCCGCGAAGCGGTCGCCCTCCTCCCCGGACAGCTCGGCCTGTGTGATCGTCTCGACCGTGCCCTCGATCATGACGACGTCACGGGTCGGACCGATACCGAGGCGCGTCCTGCCGGTCGCCCTCAGGTTGCGGCCCGTCGGGCTCGCGGCCGGAGTCGCCAGGAGCAGGGTCGAGCCGTCCCAGAGGAAGGAGAGCGGCACGAGATACGGCACTCCCCCGTCGGCGTCGGCGGTGGCGACCCACACGTCCTCGTCGTGT
Source organism: Streptomyces sp. UW30 (assembly GCF_008042075.1). Classification (GTDB taxonomy): domain Bacteria; phylum Actinomycetota; class Actinomycetes; order Streptomycetales; family Streptomycetaceae; genus Streptomyces. The sequence continues at coordinate 113,016 of NZ_RDBN01000043.1, forward strand.
GCCAGACGGTGCAGGGTGTCCCGCTTGCGCTGCTCGGCGGAACGTGCGGGTGGCTGGGTCATCGGCGAACGGTCTCCTCACGGGGCGGCGTTGACGGACGTGTCCAGTGTGGCCGTCGGATGTCCGGCCCGGGAACGGATTTCCGCCAGCCGGGCCGCGGCAGCGCTGAGCAGCAGGTCCAGAGCCGCCGGGTAGGAGCTGCGCGGCATGTCCGCCACGAGGTGCCGGGCCGTGGCGGCGATGTGCGGGTGGGTGTCGGCGGGCAGCCGCGCGTACGTCCCCCGCCAGACGGCCACCTCCGCGTCCCGCGCGGCCTTCGGCATCGCCACGCTCGCCGAGTCGAGGGCGCCGTAGGCGAGGGCCTGGTCGACGAAGGCGTGGTAGATCCGCACCGCCTCGGGGTCGGGGAAACCGGCCCGGCGCAGCACGCCGAGCATGGTCTCGACGGCCTGGATCTCGTACGCCCGCCCGGTCACCCGGTACGAGCTGAGCACCGCCGCCCGGGGGTGTGCGAGGGCGCCCTCGTGCATGCGCAGGCCCAGGTCCCGCAGGTCGGCGCACCAGTTGCCGGTGGGGCGCCAGGCGCGCAGCGTACGGCCGATGAGTTCGTCGGCGATGGCGAGCATCAGGTCGTCGGTGTGCCGGAAGTACCGGTACAGCGAACTGGGGTCGGCGCCGAGGGCCCGCCCGAGGCGGCGCACCGACAGGGCGTCGGCGCCGTGCTCCTCGATGAGCCGCAGGGCCGTCTCGACGATCAGGGCCTCGGACAGGACGACGCCCTGCTTGGTGGGGCGCCTGCGCCGGCGCTCGGCGGGCGGGACGACGCGCTCGCTCATGGACTGCCTCCCTCGGGCCGGTGCCCGCACCTTACGACAACACCGTTGACTTGTTAAGCCCTCGTTCAGTTTCATGTCCGCTCATCGGGGCCGCCCGGGCCCCCGATGCGAGCGGAGACCTGCCATGCCCGACCAGCAGTCCCACAGCGTCGCCCCACCGGCGCGGCCCGAGCTGCGCAAGTCCCTCGGCGTCCTGGACGGCATCGCCATCGCCGCGTCCAGCACGGCCGCGACCACCAGCATCGGCATCGGCCTCGGGGTCACCGCGGGCGTGGTCGGCCTGCATCTGCCGGCGATCATGCTGCTGGCGTTCCTGCCCGTCCTAGGCATCGCGGGTGCCTACTCCCGGCTCAACAAGGTCGAGCCGAACGCGGGCAACGGCTATGTGTGGGTGGGCCGTTCGCTCACCCCGTGGCTCGGCTTCATGGTGGGCTGGGTGACCATCGTGGCCGTGGTGGCGTTCCTCGCGTACACCACGGCCGTCACCGGCTCGGCCCTGCTCCAGCTGGCCGGGGACGCCGGGCTGCACCGGGTGGGCGGCCTCGCGCTGGACCCCGGGTCGACCGCGCAGACGACGGCGGTCGGCATCCTGGTCCTGGTCGCGGTCACGCTGACCGCGGTCACCGGCGTCCGCACCGCCGCGCGCCTCCAGGCCGGACTGCTGGTCTTCGAGTACGTCGTCCTGCTGGGCTTTTGCGGATACGGCATCGTCACCGGCCCGCACGATTTCAGCCTGAGCTGGTTCGACCCGTTCGCGATCCCGTCGGCGACCGCGCTCGCGCAGGGCATGCTGCTGTCGGTGTTCTGCTACTGGGGCTTCGAGTCGGCGTACACCGTCAACGAGGAGGTGCGCGACCCGCGCGACGCGTCCCGGGCCGGCATCATCACCCTGTTCACCATGCTGGCGCTGTTCCTGCTCGGCTCGGTCGCCTTCCAACGCGTGCTGTCCGAGGAGGAGTTGGTCGGCCACGGCCCCGAGGGGCTCGCGTTCTTCGGCGAGCGGCTGGCGTCCCAGCCGTGGGCCGCGCTTCCCCTGGTCGCCCTGATGTTCTCGGCGGTCGCCTCGCTACAGGCCGGGGTGATCCCGACGGCTCGTGGGATGTTCGCGATGAGCCGGGACCGTACGCTCGGGCCGGTGTGGTCCAGGATCAGCCCCCGGTACGGGACTCCGGCCGTCGGCACGGTGCTGATCGGCGCGCTGGCCGCGGCGGTCGCGGCGCTCGCGCTGGTCATCCCGCGGCTCGCCGACATGATCATGGCGACGGTGAGCGCCGTGGGCATCGTGGTCGCCCTGTCGTACGCCCTCACCGCTCTCGCGGCCGCCGTCCGCTTCCGCTCGCTGTTGCGCGAGGACTGGCGGCAGGGGGTGCGCGCGGTGGTCCTGCCGACGCTGAGCGCGTTCGCGCTGCTGGGCCTCGGCGGTTACCTCGGCTGGTCCTTCTACTCCTCCACCGACCACTTCGAAGTCAGCGCGGACAACGGGTGGTTCCTGCTGTCCACTCCCCTGGCGATGATCGCGTCCGGCTTCGTGGCCGCCGCGTGGGCCAGGTGGGTGCGCAGGTCGCCGTACTTCCAGACCGGCAAGGGCACCGACGCCGACGCGCCCCAGCTGCTCGCCACCTCGCGATAACTCCCCGACAGGAAAAGGAACATGCACGCAGATCTCCTCTTCACCGGCGGCCCCGTCCTCACGCCCGAGGGCCGCACCGCGACCGCCGTGGCCGTCACCGGCGACCGCATCACGGCCGTAGGGCGTCAGGAGGTGCACGATCTCGCCGGACCGCGGACCGAGGTGGTGGACCTCGCCGGGCGGCTGCTGCTGCCCGGGTTCCAGGACGCGCATGTGCATCCGGTGCCGGCCGGCCTGGAACTCACCCAGTGCGATCTGACGGCAACCAGGACGGCGGACGAGACCCTCGCCGTGGTGCGCGCCTACGCCGACGCGCACCCCGAGCGGGAGTGGATCACCGGCGGAGGCTGGTCGATGGAGGCCTTCGAGGGCGGTACGCCGACGAAGGAGCTGCTGGACGCGGTGGTGCCCGACCGGCCGGTGTATCTGCCCAACCGCGACCATCACGGCGCCTGGGTGAACAGCCGCGCCCTGGCGCTCGCCGGCATCACGCGCGACACGCCCGACCCGGCCGACGGGCGGATCGACCGGGATGCCTCCGGCGAGCCGAGCGGGTCCCTCCAGGAGGGCGCGATGCAGCTGGTGGGGCGGCTCACCCCGCCCGCCACGCAGGCCGACCGGGTGGCCGCCCTGCTGCATGCCCAGCGCCGGCTGCACGCGCTCGGCATCACCGCCTGGCAGGACGCGCTCGTCGGGGACTTCCTCGGCATGGACGATCCGGGGCAGGCGTATGCGGCGGCCGCGCGGGACGGCTCGCTCACCGCGCGCGTCGTCGGCGCGCTGTGGTGGGACCGTGAGCGCGGCGCCGAGCAGATTCCCGAACTGGTCGAGCGCCGGGAGGCGTTGAGCCACGGCAGGTTCCGCGCGACCAGCGTCAAGCTGATGCTGGACGGTGTCGCCGAGACCGGCACCGCCGCGCTGGTGGACCCGTATCTCGACAAGTGCGGCTGCGCCACCGCCAACCGCGGCACCAGCTTCATCGACCCGGAGCAACTGCCCAAGTACGTCACCGAGTTGGATGCGCTGGGGTTCCAGTGCCACTTCCACGCCCTGGGCGACCGGGCCGTACGCGACGCGCTGGACGCGATCGAGGCCGCGCGGGCCGCCAACGGGCCGAGCGACACGCGGCCCCATCTGGCCCATCTCCAGGTAGTCCAGCCCGCCGACGTGCCGCGCTTCGCCCGGCTCGGGGCGATCGCGAACATCCAGCCGCTGTGGGCCGCGCACGAGCCGCAGATGGACGAGCTGACGATTCCCTTCCTGGGCCCCGAACGGACCGCGTGGCAGTACCCGTTCGGCACTCTGCTGCGCTCGGGTGCCCGGCTCGCGGCGGGCAGCGACTGGCCGGTGAGCAGCCCCGATCCGCTGCACGGCGTCCATGTGGCGGTCAACCGGGTGGTGCCGGAGAGTGCCGAGGCGCCGGTGTTCCTGCCCGGCGAGCGGATCGGACTCGCCGACGCGCTGGCGGCCTACACGGCCGGCTCGGCGTATGCGAACCATCTCGACGACACGGGCGAGGTGCGAGTGGGGGCGCTGGCCGATCTCGTGGTCCTGGACCGCGATCCGTTCGACGGGCCGGTGGAGGCGATCGCGCAGACGCGGGTGGCGCGGACATATGTGGGAGGCGCGCGAGTGTACGCAGCTCAAGAGGCATAAGCAGTAACGGAGATCACGGCAGGGGCACGCGTAGATCATTTACGCTCTGGGCAGCCTCGTACCGCTTCTCGGTTCAACTTTCACACCGCGAAGCCCAGTTCGAGTGCGCGGGCGGTCGTCGCGACCGCCCGTTCGCAGGGGCAGGGGGGACTCTGCGTTTCGTCTCCCGGAAGGAAACACATGCCTCAGGACGTCAGGTTCGAGCTGCCCTTCGACACGCCCGTCAGTGAGCATCTGGAGCATGCCCGGGCGCGGCATCTGCGCTGGATCTGGGACATGGACCTGATCCGCAGCAAGGCGGGTTTCGAGGAGTACAAGTCCTGGGACCTGCCGCAGGCCGCCGCCCGTACCTACCCGCACGCCTCGGCGGACGACCTGGTCGTCCTGATGAACTGGTTCTCCCTGGCCTTCCTCTTCGACGACCAGTTCGACGCCGGCCAACCCGACCGCGCCGACCGCATAGCCGAGGTCGCGCGCGAGCTGATCGTCACGCCGTTGCGCCCGGCGGGCACCCGGCCCCGTGTGGTCTGCCCGATCACGCTGGCCTGGGCGGAGGTCTGGAAGCACCTTTCGGATGGCATGCCCTTGACATGGCAGACCCGGTTCGCCGCCTCCTGGGGCCGCTTCCTCATGGCGCACTGCGAGGAGGTCGACCTGGCATCCCGCGGGCTGGAGGGCACGCTGGATCTCGACGAGTACGCGCTCTTCCGGCGCCGAACCGTCGGCATCCACCACAGCATCGACGCGGGCGAGCGCAGCCGGCGCTTCATGGTGCCCGCCCAGGTGATGGCGCATCCGCTGATGGAACGGATGCGGGACCTCGCCGCGGACACCATCGGATTCATGAACGACATCCACTCCTTCGAGCGCGAGAAGCGCCGGGGCGACGGCCACAACCTGATCGCCGTACTGCACCGGGAGCGGCGCTGCTCGTGGGAGGAGGCGGCCGACGAGGCGTACCGGATGACCCTCGCGTGCCTCGACCAGTACCTCGAACTGGAGGCGAGCGTCCCGCAGATGTGCGACGAGCTCGGCCTCGACGCCACGGCGCGGGACGAGGTGCGGAAGGGCGTGGAGGCCATCCAGCACTGGATCAACGGCAACTACGAATGGGCGCTGGTGACGGGCCGCTACCACGCGGCGAAGGAAGGCCCCGCTGCCGCCGCCGAGTTGGCCGGGCGCGGCTCGGTGGACGACCTGCTCGCGGTATAGGCCCGCCCACGTGGAGAACGACGCGGCCGTCCGACCGGGACAAACCGGCCGGACGGCCCGCTTGTGACCGTTATGCGGGGAACTCGACCGGCAGGCTGTCCAGTCGGGACTCCCAGGTGAAGGCGGTGGAGCTGAGTTCCTCCGCCGCGACGCCCAGACGCAGGCCCGGCAGCCGGTGCAGCAGCACGTCGACCGCGATCTCGACGATGGCCATGCCGATCCCCTGCCCGGGACACTCGTGGGGGCCGGAACTGAACGCCAGGTGCGCGTCGTTGCCCTGGACCGACACCCCGAGGTCCGGCCGGACCTCGGGATCCACGTTGCCCGCGGCGAGCCCCAGGACCATGAGATCGCCCTCCTGGATCCGGTGGCCGCCCAGTTCCAGGTCGGCGGTCGCGACACGCCCCGGCAGCACGGCGAGCGGCGGCGTGTTCCACATCGCCTCCTGCACCACCGCGGAGATGTCGAGCTCACCGCTGATCAGCCCGCTGAGCCGGGTGGTGTCGGTGAGGATCAGCTGCAGCACGCGGGCCAGCAGGTTGCTGGTCGTGGTGTGCGCGGCGATGAGCACCAGCCGCAGATGGTTGACGACCTCGTCCTCGTCGAGACCGGCGTGGTGCTCGATGAGGGCGGTGGTGAAGTCCGACCCGGGCTCGGCCCGCTTGCGCTCCGCGAGCGCGGAGAGGATCTCCATGATGCGGTCGTTGTGCGTGAGCGCGTCCTCGCCGCCCTTGAGGACGTGCGCGCTGGACTCGGCGAGTCGGCGCCCCTCCCCCTGGGGCAGCCCGAGGATGCGGGTGAGCACGAGCATCGGCAGGTGTTCGGCGTAGTCCGAGACGAGGTCGGCGCGGCCGGCCTCGGCGAACGCGTCGATCTGCTTGTTGGCGAAGTGCGTGGCGTGCCGCCGCACACCGCGGTCGGCCGCGGCCTGGAGCCCGTCCGTGACCGCGCCGCGCAGTCTGCGGTGCGGCTCGCCGTCCTGGGAGACACAGTCGGGACGCCAGCCGATCATCGGGATCAGCGGCGAGGTGTCGTCGACGCGTCCTTCCCGCCAGTCCCGCCAGGTCCGCGCGTCCCGGGTGAACTGCCGGGGATTGTCGAGCACCCGCCGGTTGTCGCGGTAGCCCAGCACCAGCCAGGCCGGGACGTCGCCTTCCAGCAGCACCGGTGCCACGGAGCCGTGCTCCTTGCGCAGCCGCTCGTACGTGGCGCCCGGGTCGGTCGACGCCTCCGGCCCGAACAGCCGCGTGAGCTCGGACCCGTGGCCGAGCGGGCAACTGCGGGGCGCGTCGGGATCGTTCGAGGGCTGGGCGTTCATCGGGACTCCAGTGCGACGGCGGAGCGGTCCTTCAAGTGACGTATCAGGGCGACGAGCACGTCACGGCTGGAGGCCCGGTCGCGGGCGTCGAAGGTCACGACCGGGGTGTGCGGGGGGATGTCCAGGGCGTCCCTGATCTCCTCGACCGGGTAGCCCTTGGAGTCGGGGAAGACGTTCAGCGCCACGACGAACGGGACGTGCTGGCGCTCCATCTCCTCGATCGCCCGGAAGCTGGAGGCGAGCCGGCGGGTGTCCACCAGGACGACCGCGCCCAGGGCTCCCTTGAACAGGCCGTTCCACAGGAACCAGAAGCGCTCCTGCCCGGGGGTGCCGAACAGGTACAGCATCAGGCTGTCGTTGAGGCTGATCTTGCCGAAGTCCAGGCTGACGGTGGTCTGCGTCTTGTCGGCGACGCCGATGAGACGGTCGACGTCGGCACTGGCCTGGGTGAGCGTCTCCTCGGTGGTGAGCGGCTTGATGTCGCTCACCGAGCGGACCATCGTGGTCTTCCCGGTGCCGAAGCCGCCGGCGATCATCACCTTCACCGAGCGGGTGTCACCGGCACCGGGCCCGCCGGGCCCGTCAAAGCCTTTGAAGTCCACTGAGTACCTCCTCAAGGAGCGCGAGGTCGGGCCCGCGACCGGCGGAGTGCGCCGGGATGGGATCACGGGCTTCGACATGGCCTGCCTCCAGCAGATCCGTCAGCAGCACCGCAAGAATGTTGAAGGGCAGTCCGAGGTGGGCGCCGAGTTCGGCCACCGACAGCGGATCGCGGCAGCGCCGGAGGATCTCCTCGTGCTCATGCTGCATCCCCGCTGCGGGGGCGGTGCGGGAGACGACGAGGGTCGCCACGTCGAGACTCGACGCCGAACCGCCCGGTCCGCTGCGCCCCTGGGTGAGGACGTAGTAGCGCTCCAGACCGGAGGGGTTCGAGGGCCGGCGGGGAGCACTCATCCAGAGTGCTCCTCCAGGCGCGCGGTGGTGCCGAGCAACTCGCCCATCCTGCGCGCCAGGTCCCTCATCTGGTGGCCGAGCAGGCCCTGGTCGAGGCCCTCCCGGGCGAGGACGCCGAGATAGGTCTCCACACCGGCCCGTACGACGAAGAGGTGGCCGCCGTCGACCTCGATCATCGCCAGCCTGAGCTGTCCCGCGTACTTGGGGAACTGCTCGGCGACCGGCTGCGCCAGCGCCTGCAGGCCCGCGACGACGGCCGCGAAGCGGTCCACGTCGTCGGGGTCCTCGGCGCCGTAGGAGGTGATGGCCTTGCCGTCGCTGGAGGCCACCAGGGCGAAGTTGATCTCCTGGATGCTCTCCACCAGGTCGCGGAGCGCCCAGCTCACGTCGGTTCCCTGCTGCGTCATGGGACTAGTCGCTCTCTTCGGTGCGGTGCTGCTCGGTGGACTCGCGGCCGTGGGCCGTCGCGCCTTCCTCGCCGGCCTCGCGGCCCGCGGTGGCGAAGGCGGCCAGCCCGGCGAAGGACGCGTCGGGCGGAACGGCGGCGACACTGGTCGTCCTGTCCATCCCCTCCGGGCGCACCGTGGGCTCGTGGCGCGGCTCCTCGTGCCGCCTGCTGCGGCGCCGGGGCAGGCCGCCGGGCGTGGTGTCCATGGCCTCGGCCTGGGCGAGGTCGGCCGGGTCTGCCGTCTCGGCGACGACGGCCGGCTCGCGGGCCGGTGCCGTCGGGGTGGTGGCCGGTGCCGGGGAGGCGGAGGCGGGCAGCGGGCTGAAGTACTTGTGCGGGACCACGACGACCACCGAGGTGCCGAGCCACGGTGAGTCCGCGAAGGTGACGCGGATGCCGTACCGGCGGGCGAGGATGCCGACGACGCGCAGACCGATGTTGGCGTCCTCGGACACTCCGCCGAGACCGGCGCCGGGCGCGGTGCCCGACAGGGCGTGATCGGCCTCGCGCTTCTTCTCCTCGCTCAGACCCTTGCCGGAGTCCTGGATCTCGATGCCGACGCCGTTCGGGACCTCCTTGCCGGAGACGATGACCGGCTCGGTGGGCGGCGAGTAGCGCGCGGCGTTGTCCAGGAGGTGGGCGAAGATCAGCGTCAGATGGTCCACCAGGCCGCCGTCGACGCCGAGTTCGGGCAGGTGGCGTACGTCGATCCGCTGGAAGTCCTTGATCCGGCCGATGCCGCCGCGGACCACGCTCAGCAGGCGCTGCGGCTCCTGCCACTGGCGGCCGGGTCGGTCGGAGCCGCCGAGGACTCCGATGCTGGCGGCGAGACAGTCGGCGGGGCCGATCGCCTGGTCGAGCTCCATCAGGCCCCGGGCGACGGCGGGCAGACGTCCGTGCTCACCCTGGAGTTCGTGGAGCCGGCCGCGGAGCTTGCTGGTCAGGACGTGGATGCGGTTGCCGATGCCGACCACGGCCTGCTCGGCGGAGGTGGAGCGGTCGAACTCCTCCTCGACGCCGATGAGCGAGGTCCGCAGGACCTTGCGCAGATTGGCCTGAAGTTCGGCGCCGACCTTGGCGCACTGGTTGACCGACGGCAGGACGTCGTCGATGGCCTCGCCCTCGCGCAACCGGCGCAGCCCGTCAGGCAGTTGCTCGTCGGCAAGGCGGGCGACGGCGGACAGCTGATGGGCCAACTGCTCCTGCCAGATCTCTGCCTGGTCGGCGAGCTGGGCCTCGTAGGACCGGGCCTGGGCGGCGATCCGCTCCTCGTAGGAAGTGCTCTCGTGGGCCAGCCGCTCCTCGTAGGAGCCGCTCGTCTCGGCCAGTCGCCCCTCGTAGGCGCGGGCCTGCTCGGCCAGTTGGGCCTCGTAGGCACCGGACTGCTCGGCGAGGCGGCCCTCAAGGGCGGAGCGGTCGGCGCTGAACTTCCGCTCCAGGCCCGCCACGTGCTGCTGCCACTGCTGGGAGTGCTCGGCCTGCGAGGTGCGGAACTCGCTCTCCGTCCGGCGCAACTGCGCCCGGGTGCGCAGCAGCAGACGTACGCACACGGTGCCGGCGGTGGTGGCCGCGACGCCGGCGACGGCGGTGGTTATTCGCTCCGAGCTCATGAACGTGGCGGCAACGGTCCCTCCTCCCAAGGCCAGTGGCATCAGCCACCAGCTGTACCAGGCGACAGGGGGCCGCGCCGCCGACGGCGGTGTGGCGAGTTCCATCTGCATCCTTCGAGGCGACGATCGAACAATGGGGGGTGTGCTGGCGATCGCACTCATGAGTACGCACCGCGAAGTGACCGATCACGACTGAGTCAACCCGCAGTGCTGAACGGGAGCTTATCGGGTTTGGACACAAAAGGATCAACCTCGAGGGTTGACGGACGTGAGGATTCCGTCACTCTCCGCCAGGGAGCGAAAATCGATAAATGCTCTTACCGACCCACAAGTTGACCGATCGGCCAACGCCCCCGCGGGGGCCTCGGGGCTAGCGGACGGCCGTCGTCTGGAACGTGCGGCGGTACGCCTGCGGTGACACCCCGATCGCGGCGTGCAGGTGCTGGCGCAGCGAGGCGCCGGTGGCGAAGCCGACCTCGCCGGCGATCCGGTCCACCGAGAGGTCGCTGGACTCCAGCAGGTGGCGGGCGCGGACGACGCGCTGCTGGATCAGCCAGCGGCCGGGACTGAGGCCCACCTCGTCGCTGAAGCGGCGGGCGAAGGTGCGCAGGCTCATCCGGGCGTGGGTGGCGAGGTCGGCCAGGGTGAGGGGCTCGTCGAGGTGCTCCAGGGCCCAGGCGCGAGTGGCGGCGGTGCTCGCGGCCCCGCTCTCCGGGACGGGCTGCTCGATGTACTGGGCCTGGCCGCCGTCCCGGAAGGGGGGCACGACACAGCGCCGGGCGACCGCGTTGGCCAGTTCGCTGCCGTGGTCGGTGCGGACGATGTGCAGGCACACATCAATGCCGGAGGCGGCGCCGGCGGAGGTGAGGACGCGGCCGTCATGGACGAAGAGGACGTCCGGATCCAGCTCGACGTGCGGGTAGCGGCGCCGGAACAGGTCGGTCACATGCCAGTGCGTGGTGGCGCGTCGGCCGTCCAGCAGGCCCGCCGCCGCGAGGACGAACGCGGCGGTGCAGATCGACACGATGCGCGCGTCCGGGCGGATCCGCGCGAGCGCGGCGACGGCCTCGGGAGACAGCTCCGCGGGGATGTACGCCACGCCGACCGAGGCGACCACCACGGTGTCGGCGGTGGCGAGGATCTCCGGCCCGTGCTCGACGCCGATCGTGAAGTCGGCGTTACTACGGACCGGCCGGCCGTCGACGCTGCACGTCAGGACCTCGTACCGGCCGTCGGCGGCGCCGAAGATCCGGCTGGGGATGCCCAGCTCGAAGGGATAGACGCCGTCCAGGGCCAGCACCACGACCCGTTCCACCTGTCGTTCACCACGCATGGCACGATTCTATCGAAGGTTGGCAATCATGCCATTTCCTGGTGCTGCGGACCCCGGCAGGCTCTTTCACCATGAGCACTGTGAACACGATGCGAGCCATCAGCCAGGACGTCCTCGGCGGTCCCGAGGCCTTGAAGGAAGTCGAGCTGGAGCGCCCCGAGCCGGGCCCGAACCAGGTACTGGTCCGGGTGCGGGCGGCCGGCCTGAACCCCACCGACTGGAAGCACCGCACGAACGGCGGCTTCCTGGGCAAGCCGCCGTTCGTCCTGGGCTGGGACGTCTCCGGTGTGGTCGAGGCGGTCGGCATCGGCGTCGCCGCCTTCCGGCCCGGCGACGAGGTCTTCGGCATGCTGCCGTACCCCTTCGGCCACGGCTCGCACGCCGAGTACGTCATCGCGCCGGTGCGCGCCCTGACCCACAAGCCGTCCGTGCTCGACCACACCCGGGCGGCGGCGCTCCCGCTGGTGTCCCTCACCGCATGGCAGGCCCTGACCGAGCACGCCGACGTCCGGCCGGGGCAGCGGGTGCTGATCCACGCGGCGGCCGGTGGGGTCGGGCACGTGGCCGTGCAGATCGCCAAGGCGCGGGGCGCGTATGTGATCGGCACGGCGAGCGCGGGCAAGCACGACTTCCTGCGCGACCTGGGCGCGGACGAGCTGATCGACTACCGGGAGACGGATTTCACCGAGGCCGTCAAGGACGTGGACGTCGTCCTGGACACCCTCGGCGGTGAGACGTCCGTGCGCTCGCTGCGCGTGTTGCGTCCGGGTGGCGTCGTCGTCTCGATCCTGCCGATCGGTTCGGACGAGTTCGGCGAGGAGGCCGAGCGGCTGGGTGTGCGGGCCGTGCGGATGCTCGTGGACGCCGACCGTGCCGGCATGCGGGCGATCGTGGACCTGGTCGAGCAGGGCAAGCTGCGCCCCGAGATCGCCGGGACCTTCCCGCTGGCCGATGCCGCCGAGGCGCACGCGCTGGGCGACACCGGCCGGACGACGGGGAAGCTGGTCCTGACCGTCGACTGAGTCAGAACGTGAGCACGGGCTTGATCGCCTTGCCCGCGCTCATGTCCCGTACCGCCTGGTCGATGTCCGTGAACGGATAGGTGCTGATCAGGCGGTGCAGCGGGAGCCGGCCTTCCTTCACCAGCCGGACCAGCGCCGGGATGAAACCTTGCGTCTCGGCGTCGCCGAGGGTGAGGCCGACGATCCGCTTGCCGCCGAGCAGTCCGTTGACGTCCAGGGCGACCTCGGTGCCGAACGGCGGTGCGCCCACGACGACGAGGGTGCCGCGGGCGGCGAGCGCGTCGACCCCCTGGCGCAGGACGCCGACGTTGCCCGTGGTCTCCACGACGCCGTCAGCACCCTGCCCGCCGGTGATCTCGGCGAGCGCCTCGGCGAGGTCCGCCTCGGCCGCGTCGACGGTGTGGGTGGCACCCAACTCCCTTGCGAGTGACAGGCGTTCGCCGACCCGGTCGACGGCGACGATGTTGGTGGCGGGACTCAGGGCGGCGGCCATGACGGCGGACAGGCCGACCGCTCCGGCACCGAGGACGACGACCGTGCTGCCGGTGACCGGCTCGAGTACGTTCCAGACGGCGCCGACCCCGGTCTGCACCCCGCAGCCCAGCGGGGCGATCGACGCGAGCGGCACCTCCGGGTCGACCTTCACCAGGCTGCGCTCGTCCACCAACGCCCGCTCGGCGAAGGAGGACTGGCCGAAGAAGTGGCCGCCGAGTTCCTCGCCGCCCCGGCTGATGGTGCCGGTGCCGTCGGCCCGGCGGCCGCCGATGAGGTTGAGCGGCAGCCAGGTCGCGCAGTACGCCGGGTGGCCGCCCCGGCAGTTGCGGCAGCCGCCGCAGGAGGTGAAGGACAGCACGACATGGTCGCCCGGCACGACGCCGGTGACGGCCGGGCCGACGGCCTCGACGACGCCCGCGCCCTCGTGGCCGAGGACCCCGGGCAGCGGGAAGGGCAGTGCTCCGCTCGCCACGCCGAGGTCGGTGTGACACAGACCGGTCGCCACCATGCGGACGACGGCCTCGTGCGGCCCGGGTTCGTCAAGCTCCACGTCGGACAGGGTGAAGGGGGCTCCGCCGGACTCGACGACGGCGGCGCGTGTGCGGATGGGCATCCGGGGATCTCCTTGGCGGTGCGCTCAGTCGAGCGAGACGACGACGGACTTGGTGGTGGTGTAGGCGTCCAGCGCCTCGGGCCCGTACTCGCGGCCGAAGCCGGAGTCCTTGACGCCGCCGAAGGGGACGGCCGGGTCGAGCATCGCCCAGTCGTTGACCCAGACGATGCCGGCGGCCAGCCGGTCGGCGACGCGGTGGGCGCGGGCCAGGTGCCGGGTCTGCACGCCCGAGGCCAGGCCGTACGGCGTGGAGTTGGCGAGCTCGACGGCCTCGTCCTCGGAGTCGAAGGGCTGGACGGTGAGGACGGGGCCGAAGATCTCCTCCTGGATCACCCGGGAGTCGTTCGGCAGGTCGGCGATGACGGTGGGCCGGTAGTAGTAGCCGCCGTCGAGGTCGAGCCGCTCACCGCCGCAGACGATGCGGCCGCCCTCCTTGCGGGCCAGTTCGACGTACTCCTCGACCTTGCGCAGATGCCGCTCCCCTGCCATCGGGCCGATCACGGTCTCGGGCTTGCGCGGGTCGCCCAGCGGCACGCCGGGCACCGCGTCGGCAAGGATGCCGAGCAGCGTGCTGTAGACCTGCCGCGCCACCAGCAGCCGGGGTCCGCCCATGCAGAACTGCCCGGTGTTGAAGACGAAGCCCTTGATGATCGCGCCGACGGCCTTCTCCAGGTCGGCGTCCTCGAAGACGACGTGGGCCGCGTTGCCGCCGAGCTCCATGGTGACCGGCTTGAGCGCCTCGCCGGCGATGGCCGCGACCCTCCGGCCGACGGCGGTCGAACCGGTGAAGGCGACCTTGTCGACGCCGGAGTGCCGCAGCAGCGCCTCGCCGGCCGCGGGTCCGCCGGTGACGACGTTGACCACACCGTCGGGGACACCGGCCTTCTTGAAGAGTTCGGCCATGTAGAGGGCGCTCAGCGGGGTCTCCTCGGCCGGCTTGTGCACCACCGTGTTGCCGGCCGCCAGCGCGGGGGCGATCTTGGAACCGGCCAGGATCAGCGGGAAGTTGTACGGCGTGATCGCGGCGACCACGCCGATCGGCCGGCGCCGGACGTAGGCGAGGGCGTTCATCGGGGTGTCGCGGACAGAACCGTCCAAACAGTGGGCGAGGGCGGCGAAGTGCTCGTAGTCGTTGGCCGCGTTGGTGACGTCGACGGCGTGGGCGAGCGTGATCGGCTTGCCGACGTCACGGCTCTCCAGCTCGGCTATCCGGTCGGCGTTCTCCCGGATCAGCTCGGCGACCCGGTGCAGCACCCGGCCGCGTTCACGGCCGCTCAGCCCGGACCAGGCGCCGTCGTCGAAGGCGTCCCGCGCGGCGCGCACGGCCGCGTCCACGTCGGCGCCGCCGGCATCGGCGACGGTGGTGACGACCGTGCCGCGGGACGGGTCGACCACCTCGGTGCGCGCTCCGTCGGCGGCCTCGTGCCACCCGCCCCCGATGAACAGACGACCGGGTTCGATCTCGAAGGTGGTCATCGCCACTCCTCAGCCTCATCGCCAAGATTTCAACCAACAGGATTCCTGTTGGTCCGCAGTCTCTTTACAGACAGGATTCCTGTCAATGCTCTAGGCTGAACCCATGCTCGACGCCCAGGAGACCAAGGCACCGCCGTCGCTGCTCTACATGGTGAAACAGGTGGAGCTCGTGGTGCGCTCACACCTGGACGAGCTGGTCAAACCGTCCGGGATCACAGCGCTTCAGTACACGGCGCTCACCGTGCTCCAGCGGCACGACGGGCTGTCGGCCGCCCAGCTGGCCCGCGACTCGTTCGTCACGGCACAGTCGATCGCCGACCTGGTACGGAGTCTGGAGAACCGCGGGCTCGTCCGCCGGAAGCGCAATCCGCACAACCGCCGCGAGCTGCTGATCCTGCTCACCGACCCCGCCCGCGAACTGCTGGCCCGACACGAGGGACCCGTGCGGGAACTGGAGGAGCGGATGGTACGAGACCTCACGGCTCATCAGACCGAGCAGTTCCGCCAGGCACTCTCCAGAGCCTGGCACGCGCTGTCGTAGCCACGTCCCGCACATCACGCGAAGCATCTGTCGCAATTCAAAGACATATGTCAATCGAACATGCTCAGATTCGCTCAATCGAGGGTAACTTGCAGTGCGGGGACAGGATTTGAGCAGCCCGCCGCAGGGGGCCAGGTTGGAGGCGATGTCGTCATGCAGCAGGATCCCGCGCCGTTCAGCCGGCATCTGCGCGTCCACCGGCACCGGGACCACACGGTGCTGGAGTTCCGCGGCGAGATCGACATCGCGGCCGCGGTGGAGATCGCCCCTTACCTGGACCGCGTGACGGCACACCCCGACGCACGCGTCGTGATCGACCTCAGGAACATCGAGTTCTTCGACTGCTCCGGACTGCGTCTGCTGTACCGGGCCCGCAGCCGGGCCCTGGACCACGGCGGCCAGGTGCACCTGGTCTGCACCCACCCGCTGACCCTGCGCATGCTCAGGATCACCGGTCTGTCCCGCCTGCTGCCCCCGCATCCGACGCCGGACGCGGCCCTGGGCCGGCCCGAGGCCAAGTCCGGCTCGTTATGAGCGCCGCGCGGCTTGGGTGATGCCGAGCGTTGCTCCGCTGACTCGCTGCCTATTCGGTTGCCGGCGCGTCGAACAGGGCGCTGACGGACTCCCCGTTGTGAATGCGGCGCACAGCCTCGGCGAGCGCGGGGGCGATCGACAGGACCTGCAGCTTCTCGGTGCGCTCCTCCGCCGGAATCGGCACGGTGTTGGTGCACACGATCTCCAGTACGTCCGGCTGCTCGCCGATCCGCTTCAGCGCGCCGGACGCGAACAGGCCGTGCGTACAGGCCACGCGGATCGAGCGCGGGCCCAACTCCCGCAGCCGGTCGAGGAGTTCCAGGACAGTGCTGCCCTTGGCGATCTCATCGTCCAGGATGATGACGTCGCGCCCGGTCACGTCGCCTATGACGGAGCTGATGCTGACCCGGTCGTCGGCGAACCGCTGCTTGGCGCCGGCGGCGACTTGGGCGCCGATCAGCCGCGCGAACGCGGCGGCCTCCTTGGCGTTGCCGAGGTCCGGCGAGACCACGGTCGTACGGGTCAGGTCGTGGCGCCGGAAGTGTGCGGCTAGTTCACGCAGCGCGTGCAGGTGGTTGACCGGCACCGTGAAGAAGCCGTGCACCTGGGGCGAGTGCAGGGTCATGGCGAGGACACGGCTCGCGCCGGCCGACACCATCAGATCGGCGACGAGCCGGCCGCCCAGCGAGATGCGGGGCGCGTCCTTCTTGTCGGAGCGGGCGTAGGAGTAGTGCGGCATGACCACGGTGATCCGGCGTGCCGACGCCCCGCGTGCGGCGTCGCACATCAGCAGCAGCTCGACGAGGTGCTCCTGGACGGGCCGGACCAGCGGCTGGATCAGGAAGACGTCCCGCTCGCGGCAGTTGGCCTGAAGCTGTACCTCCAGGCAGTCGTTGGCGAACCGGCTGACCCGGGTGGGGCTCAGCGGCACCCCCAGGTGTGCGCAGACCTCCGCCGCCAGCTCGGGGTGGGCACTACCGCTGAACACGGCGATCTCTCGCACGAACCGCTCCTCGCATGATCACTCCGGGTGGCGGACTCATGCTACTTACCTCAGCAGAAACGTTGCTGCCCACCTGTGCGCGCAGTGCAGGGCGAGTTCGAGTTCAGGCCGGCGAGCCAGGCGCCCAGGCAGTAGTGGGGGCCGGCGCCGAAGGCAATCGGCCAACGGACAGGTCCGGAACGGGATTTGGGGGTACCCCGAACATAGGGAAGGAGGAACGTCGACATGACGACTTCCATCAAGCGCATCAACAAGCGCATGCCCGGCTGGGCGAAGGCGGTGAGCGCCCTGGTACTGGTGCTCGTGGTCTTCTTCGCCGGGATCCGGCTGAGCGTACTCCCCGGTCTCAAGGACCTGTTCGGCACCGAGACCAACGACCGCTCCGGTCCGGCGCTGCTCCAGTCCATCCAGGACATGAGCCGTTACGACGCCGCCTCCGGCAACTTCCAGATCGTCGTCGATCTGGAGAAGGACGCCAAGTTCCTGCCCGACGCGATCCGCGGCACCCGCACGCTGTACGTCGGCGCGGGCACCGTGGACGCCTATGTCGACCTCGGCAAGGTCGGCGAGGACGACGTCACGGTCAACGACGACCGTACGTCCGCCACGCTCCGTCTGCCGCACGCCGCCCTCGGCGAACCGTCCCTCGACCCCGACCGCTCCTACGCCGTCTCCAAGCAGCGTGGTCTGCTCGACCGCCTCGGCGACCTCTTCTCGGACAACCCGAACAGCGAACAGGCCGTGCAGAAGCTGGCGGTACGCCACATCGGCGACGCCGCGAAGGAGAGCGCGCTGACCGCGCGTGCCGAGACCAACACGTCCGACATGCTCGAAGGGCTGCTGCACTCCCTGGGCTTCAAGGAGGTGAAGGTGACGTACGGGGCCTGACGTCCATGCCGAGGGACTCGGCATGGCGGGTGATGACCGCCGGCCTGTCGGCGGGTCGGCGGCATCGCATCGCGGAACCGGGGTAACCCCGTACTACTCAGGGAAGTTGAAGACTGGAGGATCGCATGGCCCGTGGAACCCCACGTTCGCGTGCCGCGTTGCACCCCGGCACTCCCAAGTCCGCAGGCACCGCCAAGTCGAAGGGCTCCTCCTCATCGAAGGGCTCCTCCCCATCGAAAGGTTCCGCCGCGTCGAAAAACTCCGCGAAGCCGAAGGGCTCGGCCAAGTCGAAGGGCACCGCGAAGACCGAACGCTCCACCAAGCCCCGGCGCACACCGCGTTCCGGACGGAGTCCGCTGCGCTTCGTGGCCCGGCTGCTGGCGATGCTGTGCGCCTTCACGTTCATGGTCGCCTTCGCCGTCGTACTGGCGAAGCTCACCCTGCAACCCTCGCCCGCGTCGGAGGCACTGACGCACACCAACCTGCGGCCGGGCAGCACGCTGCGGGCCTACCTCGACCAGCCCGAACTGCGTGACGCCGTCCGGCAGATCGGCGGCAATGTGCTGCTGGGCATCCCGTTCGGCGTCCTGGTCCCCGTCGTCGCGCCGAGTACGCGCGGCGTCCTGCGGGTCCTGCTGCTGACGGCGACCGTGATGCTGCTCGTCGAGTTCGCACAGGGAGCACTGGTGACGGGGCGCGCCTTCGACATCGACGACGTCATCCTCAACACGACCGGAGCCCTGGTCGGCTACCTCCTGCTGGGACGGCGGCTGAGCCGCGTGGTGCACGCCCGTGCGCCCCGCTCCTCCTAACGCAGCACCAGCTGGACGATCGCGACCGTGCCGACCACCACGATGAACGCGCGCAGTACAGCGGGACGCAGCCGGCGGCCCACGGTGGCTCCGAAGTGGCCGCCGGCCGCGGACCCGACCGCGAGAAGGGCCACGGCCGTCCAGTCGAAGTCGGCGACGACCAGGAAGAACAGCGCGGCGACGGAGTTGACCACGGCGACGAGCACGTTCTTGACCGCGGTGAGGCGTTGCAGGCTGTCGTCGAGGAGCATGCCCATCAAGGCGACGTAGATGATGCCCTGGGCGGCCGCGAAGTAGCCGCCGTAGACGCTGGCCAGGGTCAGTCCGACCAGCAGCAGGGGGCCGCCGTCGGGCCGTGCGGACCTGCCCGTGCGGGCCCGGCGGTCACGCAGCCTTCTGCTGATCAGCGGTTGGAGGACGACCAGCACGAGGGCGAGCCCGACCAGGACCGGCACGATCCGTTCGAACGCCGAGGCGGGCAGGGCCAGCAGCAGCGCCGCGCCGGTGAGCCCGCCGAGCAGGGCGCCGGCGCCCCACTTCAGAATGCGCCGACGCTGGCCGCGCAGTTCGCGCCGGTACCCGATGGCGCCGCTGATCGAGCCGGGGATCAGGCCGAGCGCGTTGGAGACCGTGGCGGTGACGGGCGGCAGGCCGGTCGCGAGGAGCACCGGGAAGGTGATCAGCGTGCCCGACCCGACGACGGCGTTGACGGCGCCGGCTGCTGTGCCGGCGCCCAGGACGGCGAGCAGCTCACCGATGTGTGCGGCGTTCATGACGAGAAGCCTAGGAATTCAACAGTTCGGCGGTGGACGAAGGGTGGACGCCGCACACCCGTGGTCGGGCCACACGCCGTACGGCCCGCGCGGACCGGCCTGACGGCGACGGTTGCCGGCCTCATCAACCTGCCTCATCGACCTACCTCATCAACTACTGGTCCGTACCAAGGTATTGACGCCCTCTTATCTCACTCCTTAAATCAAGTGGCGACACCTTCACCCCCCACCTCGGTCGGCGCATCCCGTCCATCGGGTCGCCGTACGGAAGGGAGCACGATGGCCTCCCCACGCCTGCTCCGCACGTGTCTCGTCGCCGCACTGTCGGCCGTCCTGGTCGCCTCCGCCGCGATCGGCCCCGCGCAGGCCGAACCACCGGACGTCTCGGCTGCGGCGGTGACGTTCTCCGACTCCTTCGACGGGCCCGCGGGCGCCGCCGTCGACTCGTCGAAGTGGCAGATCGAGACCGGCGACAACGTCAACAACCACGAGCGGCAGTACTACACGTCGGGCAACAAGAACGCGGCACTGGACGGCCAGGGTCACCTGGTCATCACCGCCCGGCGCGAGAATCCAGCCAACTACCAGTGCTGGTACGGCACGTGCCAGTACACCTCGGCCCGGCTGAACACCTCCGGGAAGTTCACCGCCCAGTACGGGCACGTCGAGGCGCGCATGAAGGTCCCGCGGGGACAGGGCATGTGGCCCGCGTTCTGGATGCTCGGCACACCGGTGAACTGGCCGGACTCGGGCGAGATCGACATCATGGAGAACGTCGGCTTCGAGCCCTCGACCGTGCACGGCACCATCCACGGCCCCGGCTACTCCGGGTCGGGCGGCATAGGCGCCGGCTACTCCCTGCCGAACGGCCAGGCCTTCGCCGACGCCTTCCACACCTTCGCCATCGACTGGGCGCCCGACTCGATCACCTGGTCCGTGGACGGCAACGTCTACCAGCGGCGCACGCCCGCCGACCTGGGCGGCAGGCAGTGGGTCTTCAACAAGCCGTTCTTCCTGATCCTGAACCTCGCCGTGGGCGGCTACTGGCCCGGCGACCCGAACGGCTCCACGGTGTTCCCGCAGCAGCTCGTGGTGGACAACGTCTCGGTGACGACCAGTGACAGCGCGGGCGGCGGCGCGATCAGGGGGCTCGGCGGCAAGTGCGTCGACGTGGCCGGGGCGAGCTCCGCCAACGGCACGCCCGTACAGCTCTACGACTGCAACGGCAGCGGCGCCCAGCAGTGGACCGCCGGCTCGGACGGCACGCTCCGCGCGCTCGGCAAGTGCCTGGACGCCACCGGCAACGGCACGGCCAACGGCACGACCGTCCAGCTGTGGGACTGCTCAGGCGGCCCCAATCAGAGATGGACCGTCACAGCGGCACGCGACATCGTCAATCCGCAGGCCGACAAGTGCCTCGATGTCACCGGGAACAACTCGGCCAACGGAACCCGGCTGCAGATCTGGACCTGCTCCGGCGGCGCCAACCAGAAGTGGACGGTCGGGTGACCCGGCCGGCTAGTGGTGACGCCAGGTGAACTTGTCTCCGCCGACCCAGCGGATCACGTCCGGGTCGTCCAGGTCGTGGACCCTGATGCCGTGGTACGCGGCAGTCTCCAGGACGTCCGTGATGGTCCTCGGCATACCGACGACCTCACCGTCGATCTCCATGATGCGGAACGGAGGCTTGCCCGGCTGAACCCCGAGCACCAAGATCCGCGGCTGTGAGATGTGCGGGCTCGCGCTTTCGGTCATGAATAGAGCGTAGAGCGCTACCCGCGTCAAGGGATCCTTCAGACCATCCGGACATCTCGAATCGGGGACCCGAGCCCTGCCCCCCGCCGCCGTGCGGGCGCGGCGGGGCCGGGGAACCCTGGAGGTGGAGGTGGCGATGGACCCCGTGCAGGCGCTGAACCGGATCGCCTTCCTGCTGGAGCGGTCCCTGGAGCCGACGTATCGCGTACGCGCCTTCCGTACGGCGGCGCGGGTCCTGGCGGAGCTGCCCGAGGACGAGGTTCGGGCGCGCGCGCAGGCCGGGACGCTGGAGTCGCTGCGGGGTGTCGGCCCGAAGACGGCGAAGGTGGTGCGCGAGGCGCTGGCCGGTCAGGTGCCGGGGTACCTGTCGGACCTGGAGGAACGGCCCGCGGCCGAGCCGCCCGACGGCGGGCCGCTGTGGGAGCTGCTGCGCGGGGACTGCCATCTGCACTCCGACTGGTCGGACGGCGGCAGCCCGATCGAGGAGATGGGCCGCACGGCGGCCGAGCTCGGGCACGAGTGGGCGGTGCTGACCGACCACTCACCCCGGCTCACCGTCGCCCGGGGACTGTCGGCCGACCGGCTGCGTGAGCAGCTGGACGTGGTGGCGCGGCTGAATGCGACCTGGGCGCCCTTCCGGCTGCTCACCGGCATCGAGTGCGACATCCTCGAAGACGGCTCCCTGGACCAGGAGCCCGAGCTGCTGGAGCGGCTCGACGTGGTGGTGGTGTCCGTGCACTCCAAGCTGCGCATGGACGCCCGCGCGATGACCCGCCGCATGGTCACCGCCGTACGCGATCCGCACGCGGACATCCTCGGCCACTGCACCGGACGGCTGATCACGGGGCGGGGCCGGCCGGAGTCGGAGTTCGACGCGGACGAGGTGTTCGCGGCCTGCGCCGAATCCGGTACGGCGGTGGAGATCAACAGCCGGCCCGAGCGGCTGGACCCGCCGCGGCGGCTGCTGCGCCGGGCCGTCGGGGCGGGCGTGCTGTTCTCCGTCGACACCGACGCGCACGCACCCGGGCAGTTGGACTGGCAGCGCTACGGCTGTGCCCGCGCCGAGGAGTGCGGGGTGCCCGCCGAGCGGGTCCTCACCACCTGGACGGCGGACGAGCTGCTGGCGTGGACGTGCGAGAAGTGACCGCGTCCGACTGCGTGACACAGATCACCGCCCACAGCGGCAAACCCAGGAACACCCGCCGGTAGTTTCCCGTTGAACCAGCCGTGGGTGTGGATGGAACAGTGTCCCCGGGCCTCACCTTTCGCCCACAGGGAAGATCGTTCGGCTGAAGCCCTGTGGAGCCTTTCGCCGAGAGGCGACCGCCATCCGCACCCACCTCTGACCGCCCCGTCCGGAATCCCCCGTCCGGCCGGGGCTTTTCTCTGTGCGGAGGCACTTCCTCCGGGTCGGCTTGACTTCGAGAGCACTCTAATTCGTAGCGTTCCGGACATGAGCACTGCACAGCACAAGATCGGTTCGGGCTTCGGCGCCCGCAGCACCGCCGACGACGTACTCAGCGGCATCGACCTGTCCGGCAAGCTCGCCATCGTCACCGGCGGCTACTCGGGGCTGGGTCTGGAGACCACGCGTGCCCTCACGAAGGCCGGCGCCCGGGTCGTCGTGCCCGCCCGTCGTCCGGACACCGCGCGCGAGGCCCTGCAGGGCCTGGACGGGGTCGAGGTGGACGAGCTGGACCTCGGTGACCTGGAGAGTGTGCGCGGCTTCGCCGAGCGGTTCCTCGCGTCCGGCCGCACGGTCGACTTCGTGATCGACAACGCCGGGATCATGGCCTGCCCGGAGACCCGGGTCGGGCCCGGCTGGGAGGCGCAGTTCGCCACCAACCACCTCGGGCACTTCGCCCTGGTCAACCGCCTGTGGCCGGCGATCGAGCCGGGCGGCGCCCGCGTGGTGTCCGTGTCCTCGCGCGGCCACCACCAGTCCGGGATCCACTGGGACGACATCCACTGGCGGCACGGCTACGACAAGTGGGACGCGTACGGTCAGGCCAAGACCGCGAACGTCCTGTTCGCCGTCCACCTCGACAAGCTCGGTGCCGACCGCGGCGTACGGGCCTTCGCCCTCCACCCCGGTGGCATCCTCACCCCGCTGCAGCGCCACCTCCCCAGGGAGGAGATGGTCGAGCGCGGCTGGATCGACGAGCAGGGCAACCTGCTCCATCCCGAGGCCTTCAAGACGCCGGAGCAGGGCGCGGCCACACAGGTGTGGGCGGCGACCTCGCCCCAGCTGGACGGCATGGGCGGCGTCTACCTGGAGGACTGCGACATCGCCGAGCTCGCCGTCGAAGGCGAGGAGCGCAGCGGCGTCAAGGACTGGGCGGTCGACCCGGCGCAGGCGGCCCGGCTGTGGGAGCTGTCCGCGGAGCTGACGGGCGTCGACGCGTTCGCCGGGTAGTGCGGGAGGGCGCGTTCGAGCGGACTCAAGCAGGCGGCTCCTGAGGCGTCGGATGTTCAGGGTGGACCGTGCCGGACCGTGGTGCGCCCTTGCGGCCCGTGCCCGCCTCGTCCGTGTCCGGGACGTCGTCCGCTTCCGCTTCGTCCGCGGGCTTCACGGGCACCTCCCAGGGGTCCTCCCCCGCGCCCGCCTGCTGGTCCGGCGGGTCCCTGGGTACCGGATCCGCGGACCCGCCCGGCGCCTCACGACGATGGTCGTCCATGGCTGCACCTCCCTCGCGTCGTCCAAGGGCCCCGCGAGTACCGTCCCCGCAGGCGGCGAAACCTCAGGTCGGCACTCGCTCCGCAAGCTCGGTGGGCCGAGTGTCCGGCGCGGGCTCGGCGCGCCTGCCGCCGTGGGCGAAGAAGTCGGCGAGCGGCAGGATCGCGGCGCCGACGGTGACCGCGTCCGGGCCGAGCCTGCCGAGGTCGATGGTGACCTTGTGGGCGGGATGCCGCAGGGCGTACGAGGCCGCGTGCCGGCGTACGTCGGGCAGGAAGCGGGCGCCGAGCTGGAGTCCGGCCCAGCCGCCGATGAGGATGCGCTCGGGCTGAAAGAGGTTGATCAGGTCGGACAGGCCCGCGCCCACGTACTCGGCGGTCTCCTCCAGCACGCCGACGGCCACCGGGTCGGCCTCCCGGCCCTCGGCCGGATACGCGCCGGCCAGCATCGCCGTCAGCGCGGTCTCCTCGTCGGCGTCCTTGGGCACGCTCCCACCCTGCTCGCGCCAGCGGTCGATGAGCGACTCGGCGCCCGCGTAGGCCTCCAGGCAGCCGAGGGCACCGCACCGGCAGCGGCGCCCCCTGACCCGTACCGTCAGATGACCCCACTCGACGGCCCGCCCGTGCTCCACCTCGGGGGTGACCAGGCAGGCGCCGACGCCGGAGCCGAAGAGCACGACGACGGCATTGCGGGCGCCGCGCCCGCCGCCGAACCACATCTCGGCCTGGCCGAGGGTCCGGGCGCCGTTGTCGATGAAGTACGGGACGCCGTCCGGTAGTTGGGAGCCGTCGCGCAGGAGCTTCTCCAGCGGTACGGCGTCCCAGCCGATGGTCTGCCCGTGCACCACGGCCCCGAGCTCGCCGGTGTCCTCGACGATGCCGGGGACGCCGATGCCGACGCCGAGCAGCCGCTCGGGCCCGATACCGGCCTCCGCGAGAACCTCGGCGATGCCGTCGCGCACGTGGCCGACGATGCCCTCGACCTCGTACCGCTCTCGCACCAACGGCCGTTCCGCGCGGGCGAGTTCGGTGAGGGTCAGGTCGAACAGGCCGATCCGCACCCGGGTCTCGCCCACGTCGACGCCGATCATGTGGCCGCTGCCGGGGGCGACGCGCAGCAGGATGCGAGGCCGGCCGCCGTCGGAGTCGACGCTGCCGGCCTCCTCGACCAGGCCGTCGGCGATCAGCTCGGCGACGACGTTGCTGACGGAACCGGAGCTGAGCCCGGTCGCCGGGCCCAGCTCGAAGCGGCTGAGGGGGCCGTCGAAGTACAGGCGCTGAAGTACGGCGGTACGGTTGCCCCGCCTGAGGTCCCGTACCGTGCGCCCATTACGCCCCGCCATGCGGCTCCCTCCGGATCACCCCTGGTCCCCCACCGTGTTCGGACCGCCTCCCATTGTGACCTACGCCGCGTAGACGTCTTCCACGTAGCGGCCGTCGGCGATCAACGCGTCCAGCCATCGCTCGGCCGCCGCGTCGTCGGCGCCCGGCGTGCGCTCCCGGTACAGCGTACGGAAGGCCTCCCGCACGCCCGGTGCCATGCGGGAGCCGTCGCCGCAGACGTACACCCGGGCGCCGGCGCCGAGCAGCTTCCAGACGTCGTCGGCCTCGGCCGCGATGCGGTGCTGGACGAATGTACCGGCGGTGCTGAAGGCCGGTCGCAGCGAGACGGCTCCGGCCGAGTCGGCGGCGTGCAGCTCCTCGGCGTGCAGGAAGTCGGCGTCGGGGGCGTCGCAGCCGAAGTAGCACAGGGCCGGGGCGAGTTCGTCGCCGGCCGCGAGGGCCGCCGTACGGTCGGCGACGGCGCCGCGGAACGGGGCGAGGCCGGTGCCGGCGGCCACCATGACGACCGGTGTTCCGGCGTCGATCCGGAAGGCTTCCCGGCACGGCTGGACGCGGGCGTACACCGTGTCGCCGGGCCGGACGTCGGTGAGGTGGCCGGATCCCGTACCTCGGTGGACGCCCCTGCCCGAGCGCGCGGGGGCCTGAAGCAGGGAGATCATCAGGTCCGCGTGGCCGGGGTCGACGGCGGGCGAGGAGG
Source organism: Streptomyces sp. UW30 (assembly GCF_008042075.1). Classification (GTDB taxonomy): domain Bacteria; phylum Actinomycetota; class Actinomycetes; order Streptomycetales; family Streptomycetaceae; genus Streptomyces. The sequence continues at coordinate 138,642 of NZ_RDBN01000043.1, forward strand.
AGATCGAGTAGTGGCGGGGGCGCAGCGGGGTGAGCAGGTCGAGGAGCGTCGGCCAGTCCAGGGCGCCGCGCAGGGCGGGGAAGTCCTCGATCAGCTCGACCAGGGTGCGCGGATCGTCGCGCAGCTCTGTCAGCGCGACGCGCTCCGGCGGGCAGGGGTTGGCGGCGGCCAGCGCGGACAGCTGGGCGGTGCTGGGGCGCTCCTGCAACTCGACGTGGCGGGTGAGGAGTTGGCGTACGGTCAGCGGCCGGTCGACCGCCAGGCCGTCGCGGCGGGGGCGGGTGGCGCGGATGTCCAGGACGGTGTCGAGGTCGACGCCGAGCGCGGCGGCGCATCGCTCGACCAGGGCCGGGGAATTGGCGGGCAGGACGGTGAGGTGGTCGGCGGTGCGGTAGGTGACGCCTTCGGGGAGGGCGAGACGGACGAAGCGCTTGCGACGCGGGTGGTCGGGGGCGGTGAGGTCGTACGCCTCGGTGACCGTCATGGGGACGAGTCCGTGCCGTTCGGCGAGGGCGTCCAGCGGGCCGCCGGTCAGGGCACGGACCTCGTAGGCCGCTGTGGGTTCCTCGGCGGTGGCGGCCGCGTCGGGGTCGCCGTAGCGCTCCAGCAGGGCCGTCCGCAGGCGGGTCGTGAAGTCGCGGACGGCGCCGGTCAGGTCGCCCGAGGCGTCGGCGGCGGCGCGGTCGAGGAGGCGGGTGGCGCCGAGGTCGGCGAGGCGGTCGTCGATGCGGGTGGGGACCTGCTGGTAGGTGGCGGCCCAGTTGCGGTCGCCGACGCCGAGGACGGCGTAGGTGACGTCCGTGGCGTCGCCGGGCTCCTCCAGCCGGGCGGTGAAGGCGGTGGCGTCGTCGGTGGGGCGGCCGTTGTAGGAGGCGGCGGTGATCACGACGGGCCGGTCGGTGGGCAGGCCGCCCGCGTAGGCGTCCAGCGGCGCGACCTCGGTCTCGCAGCCGACGGCGGCGGCCTCGTCGGCGAGGGACGCGGCGAACTCGCGGCAGGTGCCGTAGTTGCTGCCGTGCAGGAAGAGCGCGCGGGTGCCCGGGCGGACGCGGGCGGGCAGTGCCGCGGTCTCGGTGTCCCCCGGTGCCTCGGCATGCAGGCTTCCCGGCAGCGGCGCGTGGATGCGTTCGGCGGTGGTGCGCGGAGTCAGGGTCAGGGTGAAGCCCTCGGGCTTGAGGGTGAGGGTCTCCTTGACGGTGAGGCGGTAGTCGGCGTGGTCGCGCAGCCGGTAGCGGTGGACGAGCATCGCCAGCAGCATGGTGGCCTCGTGCAGCGCGAACTGCCGCCCGATGCAGGCGCGTTCACCGGTCCCGAACGGCTTGAAGGCGTGCACGGGCCGGGCCTCCTCGGCCTCGGGCGTGAAGCGTGAGGGGTCGAACAGCTCGGGGTTGTCGCCCCAGACGGGCTGCCGGTGGAGCATCGGGGTGAGCACGAGGGCGGCCTGTCCGGCGCGCAGCGGGATGCGTCCGCCGAGCAAGGTGTCCTCGCGGGCCTGCCGGGAGAACACGGCGGCCGTCGGCCACAGCCGCAGCGCCTCGTTGAGGACCTGGCGGGTGTACGTCAGCCTGCCGATCTCGTCGTACGCCGGCTCCGGGTCGGCCTGGTCGCCCCACAGCGCGTCCACCTCGCGCCGTACGAGTTCCAGGGCCGTCGGATGCTTGGCGAGGTAGTACAGGGCGAAGGACATCGCGCCGGAGGTGGTCTCGTGCCCGGCGATCAGGAAGGTGATGACCTGGTTGCGGATGTTGGCGGTGTCGAGGGTGGTGCCGTCGGCCGGGTGCGCGGCGGTGAGCATCAGGCCCAGGAGGTCCTCGGCGGCGCTCTGGTCGGTGCCGGTGCGGGCGGCGATGACGTCGTCGACGACCTGGGCGAGGTAGGCGGCGTCGTCCCGGAAGGCCGCGTCGGCCGCCGAGTAGTCCCGGCCGGGGACCCGGGCGAGCCGGGTCATGCTCCATTCCAGGCAGCGGACCATCGACTCGACGAAGGGGTGCGGCTCGGGCCGCTCGAAGGAGCCGAAGTCGTAGTCGAACCCGGCGAGCCCGATGGTGTCCAGGGTCATGCGGGTCATGTCGTCGGGGACGTTCACCGGCCGTCCGGCGCGGGCGTCGCGGTCCCAGGAGTCGATGAGCCGGCGGGCCACCTTCAGCATCACGGGGTGGTAGGTGCGCATCGAGCCGAGCGCGAAGGCGGGCATGAGGATGTCGTGCGCCTTGGCCCAGTTGGGCTCGTCGTTGTACGCGGTGAACAGGCCGTCCGCGGCGAACTCGCGGACGTTCTCCAGACCGGGCCCGATGTGCTTGGCGAACCGCCGCTCGTCGGCGAGCTCGGCCACCAGGTCCAGGTCGCCCACGAACAGGGCGTCCCGCCCGTACAGCCGCCGCACGAACACGGGCCCGTGCTCGCGCATCAGCTCCATGGCCTGCTGGACGGGTGTGCCGCCGGGTCCGGTGGCGGAGATGTCGGCGACGGGGACGCCCGGGAGGGCGTCTGCGGTCTGCGGGTCGAGCGCGGTGGGGGGCATGGCGCGACAACTGCCTTTCGCGGTACGGGAGTACTGCGATCCAGGTTGGTCGACGGGTCCCGCCCGCCGGAGCGCCGGAACTACATGATTATGTAGTGCACAGCCATGAGCCGCTCTTGCAGCGGGTCTCCGGAGGTGCTGATGGACCGGACCCACCCGGAGGCCGTCGTGTGGCGCAACCGCGCCCTGATGGTCTTCGACCGCGTCGCCGTGCCGGTCGCGGTCTGTGATGTGTACGGCGCGGTCCAGCTGGCCAACCCCGCGATGGCGGCGGAGTGCGGTACGACCCCGGGGCGGCTGCGCGGCCGGGATGTGCTGGAGCTGTTCCGGCCGCAGGAGGCGACGCAGGTCAAGCGGATCGTCGAGGCGCTGCGGCTGCGACACCGTTCGCGCTATCAGGTGTCGGTGCGCTGGCGGGCTCCCGACGGTGCGGAGCGCTACGGGGAGCTCACGGCTGACCCGGTGAGCGACACCGTGGAGGAGACGCCGGCGCTGCTGGTGATGCTCCGTGTGCTGGGTGAGCGCGAGCCGTCTCCCGAATCGCCGCCCACGCGGGTCACGCCTATGGAGGCGCGCATCCTGGCGCTGCTCGCCGGGGGCGCCACCACTGCGCGGGCCGCCCGGGAGACCGACCTGACGGTGGACGGCGTGAACTACCACCTGCGGCGCCTGTCGGCACGGTGGAGCGCGGCCAACCGTACGGAACTGGTCGCCCGCGCCTATGCACTGGGCGTGCTCGCCCCCGGGGTGTGGCCGCCGGCGCCCACGGCCTCGGCCGGGTCGGAGTAGGCCGTGCCCGCGCCCTTGGGGGCACCGAAGCGCGCCAGGGTGTGCCAGACCTTCTTCAGGTCCTGGAGCTCGTACCGTCCGGTGCGCGCGGCGTCCCCGATGACGCGCGGGTCGACACGGCCGTCCTCGGCGATCCGGGCGCCGAGATCGACGTACTCCTGGCCGCGGTAGTCCGCGTGGCGGCGCAGTTCGGGCACGGTGAGGCGGTAGCCGGGGTGCCATTCGACGGGGCAGGGCAAGAGGCGGGCCGCGGTCTCGACCGGGGTGCCGCGGTAGCAGGCGTCCAGGACGACGGCCTCCACGTCACGTGCGAGGACCACCGCGCCGTGGATCTGCGCCTCGATGTAGTCGTCGAGGGCGTCCCGGTCGTCGGTCTCGGCGAGGGCGACCAGGTGCATGCCCGCGGCGACCCCGAAGTCGGTCGGTTCGGCCGCGCTGTCGGGGTAGCAGAAGGTGGCACGGGCGAGGGCCTCGCCGGTCAGGCGGAAGTGCGCCGAGCCGAACCTCGGGGCGGCGCCGACGACTTGGCGCCGGAAGTTCAGCGCGCCGTACACGGGCCGCTCGGGCGCGCTCGCGTCGTCGTACATCCCGCCGAAGATCCGACTCTCCCAGCGCCACCGGTCGCCGTCGGGGTGGGCCGTGAGCCCGCCGTTGCTGGTGCCGGTGACGAACTGCGAGTGGTACGTGCCGTCCTCGGCCAGCGCGCGCAGGATCGGTACCGTCCGCACGAGCCGGTCCGGATGGAAGTTGAGGGTGACACGCACATCGGGGTCGAGGGCCGGCCCCGTGGAGGAGTCCGCGACATGCCGCAGGGCCGCCCGGGACCGAGGTGACCCGGGATCGCTGAAATTCACTGGCTCCCTTTCATCCAGCCTGCCTAATCTAGGCGCAAACCTAGGACTCCTAGGTTTCGCAGACCGACTCCCAGGAGGCTCCCCATGAGGCCACTCGCCGAGCAGGACATCCGCAACTCATTTATCAACTGCTCGAAGGGGGAGGCCAAGCGGGTGTCCCTCCCCCGCGATCTCGACGAACGCCCCTGGGACGACCTCGACTTCCTCGGCTGGCGGGATCCGGGGGCACCCGACCGCAGCTATCTGGTGACCGAGCGGGAGGGCGGCCCCGTGGGCATCACCCTGCGCTTTCCGTCCTCGCAGCGCGGGTTCCTGCACCGCAGCATGTGCTCCCTGTGTCTGACGACCCATCCGGGCGGCGGTGTCTCGCTGATGACGGCCCGCAAGGCGGGTGCGGCAGGGCGCGAGGGCAATTCGGTGGGCCTGTACATGTGCACCGACCTGGCGTGCTCCCTGTACGTGCGCGGGAAGAAGGTCCCGCAGTCGGGGAGCCGCTTCGAGGAGAGCCTGACACTGGAGGAACAGATCGCCCGGACGACGGGCAATCTGTCCTCCTTCCTCGACAAGCTGTACGTCTGACGGGCCCCTACCGGTCCCGCAGCCGCGCCGCCTCCACCCGGTGGAGATGGATCAGGACGTCATGGCTGCGGGCGAGCGCGATGTCGTGCGGGCCGTCCGGGTAGGCCGTGCCGATGCTGCGCGTCGGCCGCGCCTGCCGCAACCAGGCGCCGGCCGGCGCTGCGACGGACCGCATGTCGAGCAGGTAGTCGCGGTACCGCACCCGGTCGATGGTCCGCTCGTTGCTGCCCGGGTCCGCCTGTCCCAGCGTCCAGCGGCGGATGACCTCGTCGTCCTGACCGGTGGCGTTGAACGAACCGTGGTCGAAGGTCAGGCCGACGCTGACATAGCCCGCGCCGAGGCTCTCGCGCAGGAACGCGCCCTGCACCTTCGGGTTCTCGGCCGGCTTCTCCGGCACATAGCCGACGTGGTTGTTGTGCGCGGACAGCAGCACCTTGGTACCGGTGTGCTTCTGCCACCACACCACATTGGCCGCCATCGCCCCGTCGCGGTAGCGCATGGCCTCGGCGATCCCGGCCGGGTCGGTGAAGTCGAAGGCGTACTGCCGGGCGGTCTGGTCGATCACCCGCGCGTCCTGGACGGCCCGGTCGTACGCGTCGCGCTCGGCGGCCGGAGCCTGCCGCTGAAGCAGCCGAAGCGCCTCGCCCGTGCGGTTCGCACGGTCCTTTCGTTCGGCGTACGGCAGCTTGAGATACGCCTCGATGTACGCGCCGGTCTGCACCGTGGGCCGCAGCCCTCGGTAGAGCTCGGCGAGCCGTGCGCTCAGCTCGGGGTGGGCGCCGGCCGCGTAGTCCTCGACGGCGTCGTACAACTCGGGTCCCGTCCAGGCGATGTCGTCGCCCATGAAGCGGACGGGATCGCCGGGGTGGCCGACGTTGTAGGCGCGCATCCACTCGACCAGCCGCAGATAGTCGGTGTTGTTCCACCACAGGTAGTCCCGCTGGAACTCCTCGCGCATGACGCGCCGGGGATCGCCCTTGCCGTACAGGACGTAGTCGTTGAGGCGCTGTCCGGTGCTCCAGGGGGTCTCCAGGGCGAAGGTGCGCAGGCCCTTCGTCCCGACGAGATGACGGAAGACGCGGTCCTTGAGGGCGAAGAAGTCGTGCGAGCTGTGTGTGGCCTCGCCGAGGCCCACGACCCGGGCGTCGCCGATCATCCGGTCCAGGGGGCGCAGATCGCTGCTGTCGCCGCCCGGTTCGACGGTGCGCAGCGGATGTGCCGCGCGGTCGAGCGCCGCGACGACCGTGGTGGTGGGGGTCGGCGCCGCCGTGGCCGGGATGCCGGTCGTCAGGGCGGCGAGGATGATGAACAGGGTCAGTACTAATCCGGTCCGATGCCGTCTCATGATCCAAGGCTTGCGCTCCGGCCGGCGGGGGACCATCCGGCGGTCCTCCGTTCTCCGATGCGGACAACCCGGGGGGACGGCGGGGGGATTTCCCCCGACCCGGACCCGGTCGGCCGCCCGGCCTCGCGCGGGTGTCGACGATCACCGGCCCAGCCTCTTGCCGTAGCGCGCCCGTTGCGATCAATCTGGGGTTCCTTGCGGACCGTTACGTTCCGCAAGCGGTGTGTGGGATGCATCGGCGGAAAGGGAACAGCCCGAGGATGCGAGTGGCACGTGAGGAGACGCCGTACCTGGAGCGGCTGGCGAGGCTGCGCCGGGACCCCGTGGTCGTCCAGACGCTGCGGTCGGCGGCCGCGGCGACGATCGCGTATGTCATCGCGCTGCGCCTGAGCCCGGAGGCCGCGCCGCTGACCGCGCCCCTGACGGCGCTGCTGGTCGTCCAGGTCACCCTGTACGCCACGCTCACCAACGGCATCCGCCGGGTGAACTCGGTGGTGGCGGGCGTCCTGGTGGCCATCGCCTTCAGCCTCCTGGTCGGCCTGACCTGGTGGAGCCTCGCGCTGCTGATCGTGGCCTCGCTGGCGGTCGGGCATCTGGTGCGGGTCGACGAGTACGTGCCCGAGGTGGCGATCAGCGCGATGCTGGTCCTCGGGGTCACGACCGTCGGGGACACGGCGTGGGCGCGGATCCTGGAGACGCTGATCGGCGCGGTGGTCGGGCTCGGCTTCAATCTTCTGCTCGCGCCGCCGGTGTGGGTGGACGAGGCCGGTGAGTCCATGGAGGGACTGGCCCGTCGGCTGCGGCAGTTGATGCTGCGCATCGGCGAGGAGGCCTCCGGCCGGCTGCCGGTCGAGCAGGCCGCGGCCCGGCTGCACGAGGCGCGCCGGCTCGACCACGACATCGTCGAGGTGGACGCCGCGCTCAGACAGGCCGAGGACAGCCTGCGGCTCAATCCACGCGTGCGTGACAGCCTGCTGCACCGCGTGGTGCTGCGCACCGGACTGGACACGCTGGAGATCTGCACGGTCGTCCTGCGGGTGCTCGCGCGCACCCTCACCGACCTCGCGAAGGAACGCGAGCCCGAGCCGCTGTTCGCGAAGGAGACGGGCAGCGTCGTGGAGCAGTTGCTCTCCGAGATCGCCGACGCGGTCGTCAGCTTCTCGGTGCTGGTCACCACGCACGTCAGCAGCAACGCCGACGCGGCGGAGTCCCGGCTGTCGGCCGAGCTGCGCACCGCGGCGGGCACCCGCGACAAGCTCGCCCTGCTGCTGCGCGAGGAGGCGGAGCGCGAGACGGACCGCTGGCAGCTGCTCGGCGCCGTGCTGACCGAGGTGAACCGCATGATCGACGAGCTCGACACCGAGCACCGCTCGCGTCGGCTACTGGAGGAGCTGGACCGTGTGTCGCAGGAGCAGCGGGTACGGCTGCCGCGGCTGACCCGGCTGCGCGAACGCATGGGCGTCCAGGAGCAGCTGTGGCGGAACCGTACCGGGATGGACACGCGTTCTCGGTAGGGGAACGCCGGGACGGGCCGGCGCCGGATGCGAGGGAGCGGGCCGATGGCGGACACCACTGTGCGGATCGACGGAAACACCCTGCGGCTGCCGGGCGGTGTGGCGGTGCGGTTCATTCGCACGTTGCGGCTGCCCGAGTCGGGCACCCATCCGCTGCCGCCGGGGCTCGGCGAGTTCCCGGTCCGGCGGGTGGCGGACTTCCCGGACACCGTTCCCGAGGCGTGGCGGGCGCGTGGCGGGGTGATGCTCCCGGTGTATCTGCGCGAGGCCATGTGGCTGAGTTTCGGGGGCACGACGGAGCCGGCGGCCCTGCAGGTCGGGGTGGGCAAGGTGTGCGCCGTCTCGGGGAAGCCGTGGAGCGACCGGCTCGCCCGCAAGCCGCAGAACTACGTCGTACTGCCCCGCCAGCCGTGGCTGGACGGCATCAACTCCGGCAAGGGCACGGTCCGCCAGTTCGTGGCGGTGCCGCTGGGGCTGGGCGCGACCGTCGAGGGCCAGGTCACCGGCGAGGAGGTCTGGGGCGGCGTACAGCTTCAGTCGTTCGCGCTGAAGGAGCCGCGGCTGGCGAAGTGGCGCGAGGAGGAGCGGCGCCGGGCCGAGCGGGCGCGGGCGATGCCGCAGTTCGGCGGCTACGGCGCCGCGATGCCCATGGCCGCGCCACCCGCCCCGGGCTCGGCCCCGGCGCCCGCCTCCGCCCCTGCGGGCGGGGCGCCCCGGGCCGCCGCGGCGATGGGCCTCGGCGTCGGCGGATCCATGCGCCAGGAGGTCTACGAGGACGACCGCCAGCTGTCGGACTGGGCCGAGACACCCGGCGGCCGGGTCTTCGTCCATCTGGTGACGCCGCCGGAGTGGCGCCGGATCACCGGTGAGGCTCCCCCGCCGTCGCCGGTCGACCGGGCGGCGTACACGCGCGCGGGGCTGCCCTGGTTCGACTACTACGACGAGGACGCCGGCGATCTCGCCCCCACCGACACGCTGGGCGCGGTCCAGCCGGTCGGCGACTGGCTCGGCGACGACCACGAGCCCTGGCAGGCGCCGACGCCGGGCCAGGTGGTGCCGTTGAAGGACGCGCAGGGCAAGCCGGTGGAGGACGGCGACTGGTAGACGGCACGAGACGGCCCACCACCCCAGCGTCATTGCACAGGATGCAACTACCGTTGCTCTTCTTGCGCTCGACAGGCGATCCACGCCAAGGTTGCTGTCGCGACCACGACGACCGACGACCTGAGGTGTGGACATGGGCAGTGGTGGGCTGAGCAGGCGCCGATTCGTCGGAACCCTCGCGGGATCGGCCGCCGGTGTGACGCTCCCGGCGGCCACCGCGTGCGACGACGCGCCGGCCCCTGCGGACACCGCCGACGCGGCGACCTCGGAGTCGACCGGTCCCGCGACGCGCCCGAGCGCCCAGACCGAGAGCCGCGAGCCGTCCGGCCCGCACCCCCTCTACCTCGGCACCTACACCTCCGTGCAGGGCGGCGGCCAGGGCATCGGCCTCGCCACGTACGACCCGGCCACGGGCGCCGTCACCGGCACCGGGACGATTCCCGGCGTCGCCGACCCGTCGTATCTGGCACTGCACCCCGACGGCCGGACGCTGTACGCGGTGAACGAGCGCGAGGACGGCGCCGTGACCGCCGTACGCCTGGCCGACCGCAAGGTTCTGGGGAGCCGGAGCACCGGCGGGGCGGCGCCCTGCCATCTGTCGGTGCATCCGAGCGGACGCTGGCTGCTGAGCGCCAACTACGGCACGGGCAGCGTGGCCGTGCACCCGATCGACGCCTCGGGCGCGCTGGGCGAGCGCACCGAGCTGGTCACGCACTCCAGTCCGGCACCCGGCCCCGGCCAGGACGGTCCGCACGCCCACCAGTTCGTCACGAGCCCCGACGGCCGCCATGTGCTCGCCGTCGACCTGGGCACGGACACCGTGTACACCTACCGCCTCGACCAGAAGGCGGGCACGCTCGGCGAGGTGGCGCGAGCGCAGGCCAAGCCGGGTGCGGGCCCGCGTCATCTCACCTTCCACCCGGGCGGCCGGTACGCCTACCTGGCCAACGAGGTCGACAACAGCGTCGCGGTCTGCGCGTACGACCCCGGCACGGGCCGGCTGGCCATCGGCGAGGAGCAGGACACGGGCACAGGCTCGGGCACGAGCTATCCGGCGCAGCTGGTGGTGACGCCGAACGGCCGATACGCCTATCTCGCCAACCGGGGCCACAACAGCCTCGCGCGTTATGCGGTGGAGGCGAAGGGCGCCCGGCTCCGGCTGCTCGACACGGTGCCGGTGTCCGGGGACTTCCCGCGGCAGATCGCCCTCTCACCGGACGGCGCGCTGCTGTTCGCGGCGAACCAGCGGTCGAGCACCGTCAGCGTCTTCCATGTCGACGAGGCGAGCGGTGAACTGCGGCTCGCGGGCGAGCCGTTCGGGTCACCCGTCGCCGTCTGTGCGCTGCCGCTGTAGGGCGCGCGGGCAGGAAGCGGCGCTGGCCTGCGCGAGCAGGATGTGCATGCGCTCGGTGAGCTGCGCGACGTCGTCGGCGGGCCGGTGGAACGGCAGCCGTACGTCGCCGTGGGAGCTGGCGCGTTCGATGCGCAGCGTGAGTCCGTGCCGGTCGACGGCGAGGGGCTGGACGCGGACGACGCCGTGCAGGCTGTCGGAGTCGACGAGTCGAGTGAGCCGCTCGACGGCGTCCGGGTGGCAGTCGGCCAGATGGGTGAGCAGCCGGGCCTCCGCGGTGGCCAGCGGGTCGGGCGCGGCCTCGGCGAACTCGTCGAGGTCCACGACCACGGCACCGGACGGCCGGCGCAGCACCACGCGGGTCGCGTTGAACGCGAGTTTGCCCTCATCGGGGGTGAACCAGCCGGAGAGCCAGAGCCGGGTGCGGATCCGCTTACGGACGGGCACGGGGGCGACGTCGGCGAACTCCAGGACGGCCGACGGCTCTCCGCGGGGCGCGCAGATCGCGGCCGTGACGAGCACACTGTCCTCCGGCACCTCCAGCAGGACACGACCGTCCTCGGTCACGGTGTGCGCGCCGACGAGCTCCTCACGGCAGCTCTCCGCGGTCACCCCGCAGGACCACGCGCCGGCGAGCACCGACCGGGCACTTTCCGCCGCGGAAGGAGCCGCCGTCCAGGCTTGGCTGTCACCCATCCCATACCTCCTTAGGTAAGCCTTGCCTAACCTATCGAAGATCGAGCCGCAGGCCAACCAGCCCCACCGATCCTGTGCGATCTCTTTGCGGGAGCGAGGGGCGCTCAGGGGGCGACGACGCCCAGCAGGGCACGGGCACACAGGTCGCGCACCTGGTCCCGGGAGAGGTCCGAGCCCCGCAGCCACTCAAGACAGACAGCCGTCGTGAACGCCAGCCAACCCCGCACCGCGACCGGGACCTCGGGCCGCTCCGCGTAGAGCGGGCCGAACTCGGGGTCCGCCGCCATCGCCGCGAGAATCTGCTGCTCCTGTGCGGCCAGGGCCCGTTGATACACCTTGCGCACGGCCTGGTCGCCGGCCGCGTCGGCGCGATGGAAGGCGCGGTAGCCGTGGGCGTGGGCCTCGACGTACTCCAGGAAGGTGTCGAGGCCCGCGGCAAGCTGCTCGCGCACCGCAACCCCCGGCACGGCGGCCGTCATCCGCAGCATGCGCACGCTCTCGCGCTCGACGACGGCCGCGAAGAAGTCCCGCTTGGTCGGGAAGTAGTGATAGAGCAGCCCGCGCGAGACACCGGCTATCTCGGCGACCTGCTCGATCCAGACCTCGTCGTACGGACTCTCCGAGAACAGCCGCGCCCCGACCGAGAGAAGCTGCTCACGGCGCTCCTCGGTGCTGAGTCGGCGGCGTGTGCGCCCACCCTGGTTCGCAGCCATGCCCGCACTTTACTTGACGTGGATTCAACAGCCGGATCAGACTGAATCGCGCTATTGAACTCACGTACAACGAGCGCCGCGTCGCAAGGTGTCGCCGGATCAAGGGAGATCGCGTCATGGCGGAGACGACGACCGGGACCGGACTTCCCAAGGGCTTCCGCAGTGCCGAGCAGGGCTGGCCGGAGCTGTACCGCATACCGCGTCCCCCGCACCGGCTCCCGCTGCTCGGCGATGTGCTGGGAGCCAGCAGGCGTACGCCGGTGCAGGACTCCGTGCGGTTCGCCCGGGAGCTGGGGCCGATCTTCCGACGCCGGGCTTTCAACAAGGAGTTCGTGTTCGTGTGGGGCTCCGAACTCGCGGCCGACATGGCGGACGAGTCGCGCTTCGCCAAGCATGTCGGGCTCGGCGTCGCCAATCTGCGGCCGGTCGCCGGCGACGGCCTGTTCACGGCGTACAACCACGAGCCGAACTGGCAGCTGGCGCACGACGTCCTGGCACCGGGGTTCAGCCGGGAGGCGATGGCCGGCTACCACCCGATGATGCTGGCCGTGACCGACCGGCTCATGGACCACTGGGACCGCGCGCTGACGGCGGGCCGGGCGGTGGACGTGCCCGGCGACATGACCAAGCTGACCCTGGAGACCATCGCGCGCACCGGGTTCGGGCACGACTTCGGCTCGTTCGAACGCGCCCGCCCGCACCCCTTCGTGACCGCGATGGTCGGCACCCTGACCTACGCGCAGCGGCTGAACACCGTGCCGTGGCCGCTCCTGCTGCGCAAGGCAGCGCGCCGCAACGAGGCCGACATCGCCCATCTCAACGACACCGTCGACGACCTGGTGCGCGCCCGCATCGCGCACGGGCCCGGGGACGGGGACCTGCTGGACCGCATGCTGGAGACCTCGCACCCGCGGACCGGCGAACGGCTCTCCGCGGAGAACGTCCGCCGACAGGTGATCACCTTCCTGGTGGCCGGCCACGAGACGACCTCGGGCGCGCTCTCCTTCGCCCTGCACTACCTCTCCCGGCACCCCGACGTCGCGGCCCGCGCCCGCGCCGAGGTGGACCGCGTCTGGGGCGCCACGGCGACGCCCGGCTACGACCAGGTGGCGCGGCTGCGCTATGTGCGCCGAGTGCTCGACGAGGCGCTGCGGCTGTGGCCGACGGCGCCCGCCTTCGCCCGGGAGGCCCGCGAGGACACCGTGCTCGGCGGGGTCCATCCGATGCGGCGGGGCGCCTGGGCTCTGGTGCTCACGGCGATGCTGCACCGCGATCCGGAGGTCTGGGGCGCGGACGCCGACGGGTTCGACCCGGACCGGTTCGACCCGAAGGCGGTACGGACGCGGGCGCCGCACACGTTCAAGCCGTTCGGGACGGGGGCGCGGGCCTGCATCGGGCGCCAGTTCGCGCTGCACGAGGCCACGCTGGTGCTGGGCCTGCTGCTGCGCCGCTACGAGTTCCGGGACGATCCGGCGTACCGGCTGCGGGTGACGGAGCGACTGACGCTGATGCCGCAGGGCCTGCGGCTGAACCTGGAGCGGCGGGCTGCCGTCCCCGCGCCGAGGGAGCCCGCCTCGTCCCCCGCCGAGGAGGACGCGCCCTCAGCGCTGCGCTGTCCAGTGCGCGGGGCGGCCGACTGACTCGGGCAGCCGTGTGCCCGCGCTGCCCCGTGCCGCGTTCAGCTGGGGCTGGGTGAGGAAGAAGGCGCCGGTCAGATCGGCGTCCGTGAGGTCTGTGTCGCGCAGGTCGGCGCCGATGAGGTCCGCCCCGCGCAGGTCGGCGCCGGTCAGGTCGGCGGCTATGAGGTAGGCGCCGCGCAGGTTCGCGCCCCGCAGGTCCGCGCCCCTCAGCCGGGCACCCATCAGGTCCGCGCCGCGGCGCTCCTTCTTGCGGCCGCGCACACCCGCCCGCGCCAGCTCGCTGGTCCTGAGCAACAGGACGTTGACCTTCTGCCGGTGCGCGGCCACGTCCAGGGACGCGAGTTCCTCCGGGGGGCGGCGTGTGAGCTCCTCCGTCGCGTCCAGGAGTTCGCGCAGCTCGGCCTGGAGGGGGCGGGCGGCCGGCAGGGTGAGCGCCTCGGTCAGGTACCAGAGCAGTTCGTGGAGCTGGCGGACGACCGGAAAGACGTCGAACATGCGCCGGGCGTCCGCTCGCGAGCCCGCGCGCCAGTCCTGTCCGGCGAAGGTGACCTGCGAGACCTTCTGACCGGCGCCGAAGCAGTCGTAGACCGTGCAGCCGGTGAAGCCGCTCTGCCGGAGCCTGGCGTGGATGCCGCAGCGGTGGTCGTCCTGGAGGTTGCGGCAGGGCGTCCCGGCGGCCTTGTCGAGCGCGAAGTCCGCCGAGGCGGTGAAGGGCAGCGCGACACAGCACAGCCCGAAGCAGTTCGCGCAGTCTCCGCGCAGGTCGATGAGGTCGCCGGGTTGATCTTGCATGTCACCAGCCTAATGTCCCGCTCGGGGCGAAAACTCACCGATGAGTTTCCGGTGCTGTGGGGGTCCTCTCATCCAACGGAAAACAAGCTCGGGTACCACGGAGATACGAGCCGACGAAAAGCAGGAGCAGCACCGCATCGAGGAAACCGAGGAGACGTCATGTGCAGCCACCAGCCCCCGTGCCCCACCGTCGACAGCCCGGACCGTCAGGCCGCCGTGATCGTGTCGGCCCACCCCGAGCAGGGCTGGTACCTGCTGTGCAACGGCACCATCGCCTTCGACGACACCGGCGAGGTGCTCCCGGACGGGCGGGCGGTCAGCCCGCACCGCACGGTCGGCGCGCTCGTCGTGGCCGCCTGACTCAGCCGCCGAGGTCCGACAGATCGAGTCCGTCGAGCCGCTCGGGGTCGGCCAGGATGTACATGTGGGTGATCCGGCCGTCGGCGATGGTGACGCCCATGACCGACTGCGGCTGCCCCTCGGGCGCGTGCAGGACCCCGACCTCCCCGTTGACCAGCACGAACTGCGCGTACTGTGCGAACTGGGCGAACAGCAGCGCCTGTTCGGCCACCGGCTTCGCGCCGCGCACCAGCTTGGACGCCGCCGCACCACGCACCAGCGGCCCGGAGTCGGCCCGCAGCACCACCTCGGGGTCGAGGACGGCGAGCAGCGCCTCGAAGTCTCCCGCGCGGGCGGCGGCCATGAAGGCGTCGAGCACCTGCCGCTGCCGGCCGCGGTCGGGCTCGCTCGACGGGGTGGCGCCCTTCACCCGGCGGCGGGCTCGGCTGGCGAGCTGCCGGGTGGCGGCCGAGGACCGCTCGACGATCGGCGCGATGTCGTCGAACGGCACCGCGAACATGTCGTGCAGCACGAACGCGATCCGCTCTGCCGGCTCCAGCGCCTCCAGCACCACCAGGAGGGCCAGGCCCACCGAGTCGGCCTGGAGCACCTCCTGTTCCGGATCGATCTCCGTCAGGGGACGGATCACAGGGTCCGGTACGAAGGTGTCGTCCAAGGGCTCCTCGTGGCGGCGCGTACGGGAGCGGAGCATGTCCAGGCAGACCCGGCCGACCACGGTGGTCAGCCAGCCGCCGAGGTTGTCGATGCCGTCCGTGTCCGTGCGGCTCAGCTTCAGCCAGGCCTCCTGGACGGCGTCCTCCGCCTCGGCCAGCGAGCCGAGCATGCGGTAGGCGACCGCTTTGAGGTGGCCTCGGTGCTCCTCGAAGCGGTCGGCGAGCAATTCCGTGTCGTTCATGTCGTTCGTGTCGTTCACCGGTCCCCCGTCTCCTCCGTCGGCCCGCCGCAGCTACCGGCTGAACAGCTCGAACGCCACGGCCGGCTTCCCGCCGAACCGCTCCCCCGTCGTCTCGGCGTTCGCCGTGAGGAAGCCGCGGACGTAGCCTTCAGGGTCCTCGTCCGTCAACACCTCGATGTAGGTGCGGTGTTCGAGCAGCGAGTGCACCGCGCGCTCCAGGCCCGGCGTCGCGTCGACCGCGTGCGTGGGCGTGCTGGAGCCGGCCACCGCGACCCAGCGGACGCCGTTCCACGGCTCGAGGCCCTGCGCGGTGAGCTCCGGGAAGATCCAGCGGTTGCCCGCGTCCCCGGCGGCGTCCAGCGTCGCGCGGCCGACGGCCACATGGTCCGGCGTGTTCCAGGCGACGCCGCCCCAGGTGTCGCGGTGGTTGAGCGTGATCACGAGCTCGGGCCGGTGGCGGCGGATCGCGGCGGCGATGTCCCGGCGCAGGGCGGTGCCGTATTCGATCACGCCGTCCTTGTGGTCGAGGAACTCCACCGCCGACACGCCCACGACCGCGGCGCTGGCCCGCTGCTCGCGCTCGCGGAGCGGGCCGCACCGCTCGGGGTCGAGGGTGTCGATGCCGGCTTCGCCGCGGGTCGCCAGGACATAGGCGACCTCGCGGCCGGCGTCGGTCCAGGCGGCGATCGCGGCCGAGCAGCCGTACTCCAGGTCGTCCGGGTGCGCGACGACGGCGAGCGCGCGCTGCCAGTCGTCGGGCATGGGCTGGAGTTGAGTGATCGTCGGCTCGGTCATGCCCGCACCCTAACGCGTCACACCGACATCACGCCTCGTCACGGGTGAGGGCTAGCAGCCGGTCCAGGACGCGGGGGCCGCCGGCCCGTACGCCGTCGTGCTCGAACTCGTCGGTGACCCAGGTCCGCAGCCCACGGATGGCGCGGGCGGTGGCCAGGGAGTGGGCGGTGTCGACGTACATGTCGTCGTGGTAGACGGCCGCCGCGACCGGCACCTCGTTGGCGGCCAGGCGCACGGAGTCGTACAGCGGCGTCCAGTCGGTGCGGGCGGCGAGGAGGTCGGCGGTCTCGCGCAGCGGGCGCAGCGCCGGGTCGCAGTCGAACATCCAGGGGTGGATCGTCTCGCCGGTGAATAGCAGCGGGCCGTCCCCGGCGAGCGTCTTCGCCGCGTCGAACTGCGGGAACTCGGCGCGCACGCGCTCGGCGGACCATGCGGTGGGGCGTGCGTCCTGTCCGTAGATCGGCTCGTGGACGAGGGCGTACAGCGGGTGGCTCGCGTACGACAGCAGGCCCTGCACCTCCTCCTGGAAGGCGTCCGAGAGTGCCTGGCCCTGCGGGGTGCGCACGAAGGCGTGTTCCAGCAGGTAGTGCAGGCGGTGGCTGCCCTCGCTGCCGCCCAGGAGGATGCCGAGGGACTGGAAGGCCTCGGCGGTGAGGCGGTAGCCGTTCGGCAGGACCACGTCGCCGGCGAGGAGATGGTCGGCGATACGGCGGGCGCGCTCGATGTCGTGCGGGTAGCGGGCGTAGTGCGCGGCGACCTTGCGCTCGATGCGGGGGTAGGCCGCGCGGTAGACGTCGTCGGCGTGGGCGTCGAGGGAGGGCAGGCCGCCGGTGATGACGGCGGCGGTCAGGCCCTCGGGCGCGGCGGAGAGGTAGTTGACCGTGCAGAAGCCGCCGAAGCTCTGGCCGAGGACGGTCCAGGGGGCGCCTCCCGTCACGTCCCGGCGGATCGCCTCGCAGTCGCGGACGATCGAGTCGGCGCGGAAGTGCGTGAGGTAGTCGGCCTGTTCTGCGGGGCCGCCGCGCAGCGGGAGCGTCTGGCGGTTGGCGGGTGTGGAGTGTCCGGTGCCGCGCTGGTCCAGCAGCAGGACGCGGAATTCCTTCAGCGCGCGGCCGAGCCAGGCGCCCTTGCCGACGAAGCGGTTCGCCCCGAAGCCGGGGCCGCCCTGGAGGTAGACCAGCCACGGCTGTTCCTGGTGCGCCTTGTCGCTGGCGACCACCTCACGGGCGTAGAGCTCGATCGTCTCCCCCGTCGGGTCGTCGTGGTCGAGGGGCACGGTGAAGCGGCGGTCGGTGAGGACGACGCCGGGCTGGCGGTAGCTGACGGTCAACAGGGCTCCCGGGACGAATGGTTTTTCGGGCCGCGTCCCAGTTCAGCACATGTTCCTGCGCCGACCGAGMCCCGGGATCATGAAATCGTACTGAACGGCCGATCAGCGGGCGCGGGTCCGGACCGTCTCCGGTTCAGCGGGCCGCGAGGCTTGAGCGCCGCACCACCAGCTCCGGCTGGAGGACGACACGCCGGTGCTCGTGCTCTTTCACCCCGGTCTCGGCCTCCGTCTCCTCAAGCAGCATCTCGGCCGCGAGGGTGCCCATGGTGACGGCGGGCTGCCGTACGGAGGTCAGCGGGACGGCCGCGGCGGCGGCGAACTCGATGTCGTCGTAGCCGACGATCGCGAGGTCGTCGGGGACGCCGACGCCCGCGGCGTACATGGCCTGGAGCACGCCGAGGGCGAGCAGGTCGTTGGCGCAGAAGACGGCGGTGGGGCGCTCGGCGAGGCCGAGCAGGCGGGCGCCGGCGTCCCGGCCCGCGGCGACGTCGAGCCGCTCGGTGGGCAGCTCGCGCAGGTTCTCGGGGCCGAGGCCGGCCTCGTCCAGCGCGTTCAGGGCGCCGGTACGGCGGTCGCGGACCTGGTTGAGGCCGGGCGGGCCGCTGACGTAGGCGATGGAGCGGTGCCCGGCGTCGACGAGATGGCGCACGGCGAGGGCGCCGCCCGCGACGTCGTCGACGGAGACCGAGCACTCGGTGGTGCCTTCGGCGACCCGGTCGACGAGGACGAAGGGGATGTTGTGCCGGCGGAACATCTCGATGTTGCGGCCGGTGGCGTCGGCGGGCGTCAGCAGGACGCCGCGCACCCGCTGCTCGGCGAAGAGGGAGAGGTAGTCGGCCTCCTCGCTCGCGCTCTGTGCGCTGTTGCAGACCATCACGCCGAGCCCGGCGTCGCGCGCGGTGCGCTCGGCGCCGCGGGCCACGTCGACGAAGAAGGGGTTGCCCATGTCGAGGACGAGCAGGCCCATGATCCGGCTGCGGCCCGCGCGCAGCTGGCGCGCGGACTCGCTGCGGACATAGCCGAGCCGGTCTATCGCGGACTGCACCCGCGCCCGGGTCTCGGTCGCGACCGTGTCCGGACGGTTGATGACGTTCGAGACCGTGCCGACGGAGACTCCGGCGGCTCGGGCGACGTCTTTGATACCCACCGACTGGGCCATCGGGCAGGGACCTCCAGAAGGACTCGTGATGCGTGGGAGCGGCGCGAAGGAACATTACCGTCAAGCCGCCCACAACGGCTGCGATCAGGCAGGCAGGCGGAAGTTGAGGTTACGCAGCGCCGAGGGCGTCGTACCGCTGGACTTCTCCTGGTACATGATCGACAGGAAGTTGTCCTGTCCGACGCGGGTCTCGTCGATCACGACCTCGCCGAAGGCGTTCAGCCCGGCCGTGACGCCGTCGTACAGGACCGCCCAGTCCGAGTACCCGGAGGCCTTGGAGGCTCCGGCGATCCGGCAGAAGGGGAAGATCGCGTACGCGTTGTCGTACTTGTCCAGGATCAGCTTGGTGCGCTGGCTGGAGTTCAGCGGCACCGGGATCTCGGTCTTCTGCCAGGTGCCCGAGGAGTTCTTGCGGAGGTGGAATGCGCGGCCGTTCGCGGTGCGGTCGGCGACGTAGTTCGTGGTGCACTGGCCGAACCGGCCGGGCACGTAGCTGATGATCGCGTGCGGCAGGCCGGCGGAGTCGGTGAACTGGCTCTCCTGGTTCATCAGGGAGTGGTCCGGGTTGAGTGCGTCGATCACCAGGCCGCTGTCGGTGACGGCCACCTTGTCGGAGCCGCCGGTCGTGCCGACGACGGTGCCCGCGTTGTTGCGCCAGGTGCGGCCGCGGTCGTCGGAGTAGACGTAGCCGGTGTCGTGATTGGTGATGCCGCCGCCGGAGCACATCACGGAGCCGTTCTGCTCGCGCCAGGTGAAGAAGGAGTGCAGCCGCCCGCCCCGGTCGTAGTCGATGCCGTGCAGGTACATGTTGCGGGCGGTGGAGGAGCCGTGCTCGCTGGTGTACGTGCCGGTGGAGCTGGACCACTCGCCGAGGTTGCTCCAGGCCGAACCGTCGTACTCCGCGAGGGCGTTGCGGCCGTTGCCGGAGACGGCGACCCGGTAGCTGAGCTGGAGTTTTCCCTCCGGCGTGGAGATGAACTGCGGGTAGGTGAACTGCGAGGTGAGCGCGAGACCGTCCATCGTCGACTGGGGTGCGCCGAAGCGGCTCGCGGTCCAGCTCAGTGAGGCGGGGTTGTCCATCAGCCCGGCGACCGACTTGACGTAGGTGAAGCCGTCGCTGTGCGAGTCCATGTTGAGGTGGAGCCGGCCGTCCACCTTCGAGACCCCCATGGAGATGACGTTGTGGGAGTCGTCGTAGCGCAGGCTGTGGCCGGCCTTGACGGTGGACCAGGTGCCGGCGCCCAGGGCGCGACGGCCGACGACGGCGCCTCGGTCCGCGGTGTACCAGGCCGCGTACTGGTAGCCCTTGTAGGTCAGCAGGCCGTTCTTCTGGAAGGCGTTGTTGTTGACC
>NZ_RDBN01000043.1:158529-185515 GCF_008042075.1 Streptomyces sp. UW30
ACTTCGGTGAGCGGTTTCATGGCCTCGTCGGGGCGGGCGCCGTCCAGCGACTCGAAGAACGGCGCCATCTCCGCCTGCCAGCGGGCGTTGACATCGGTGGCTTCCATCCCGGCCACGGCGGCGGCGAAGTCCTCGGTCTCCAGGTAGCCGACCAGGAGGCCGTCCTCCCGCAGGAAGAGCGAGTAGTTGTGCCAGCCGGTGGCCGAGAGCGCTGCGAGCATCTGCGGCCACACGACGGCGTGCCGCTCGCGGTACTCGTCCAGTCGGTCCGCCCTGACCTTCAGCAGGAAGCACACGCGCTGCATCAACAGCCCTCCAGATCCTGGATGTCGAACGGCCTAGAAGTTGAACTGGTCGATGTTCTCGGCGTCGAACACGGTCGGCTTGCCGAGGCTGATCACGCCGTCCTTGCCGATGGTGTACGTGGTCTCGCCGGCCTTGAAGGTCTCGCCCTCCTTGCCGGTGATCTGGCCGGAGACCAGCGCGACGGCGGTACGCGCGGCGAGGTCACCGAGCTTCGCCGGGTCCCACAGCTCGAACGCCTCGACGGTGCCGTTCTTGACGTACTTGCGCATGTCGTTGGGGGTGCCGAGGCCGGTCAGCTTGACCTTGCCCTTGTACTTGGAGCCGGACAGGTACTGGGCGGCGGCCTTGATGCCGACGGTGGTCGGGGAGATGATCCCCTTAAGGTTCGGGTACTCCTGGAGCAGGCCCTGGGTCTGCTGGAAGGACGCCTGGGCGTCGTCGTTGCCGTAGGCGATCTTGACGAGCTTCATGTCCTTGTACTTGGGGTCCTTGAGCTCGTCCTTCATGAAGTCGATCCAGGTGTTCTGGTTCGTCGCGGTCTGCGCGGCGGACAGGATCGCGATCTCGCCCTTGTAGCCGATCTGTTCGGCGAGCAGCTGCACCTCGGTGCGGCCGAGGTCCTCGGCGGAGGCCTGTGAGACGAAGGCGTTGCGGCAGTCGGCGGTGGTGTCGGAGTCGTAGGTGACGACCTTGATGTCGTTCTTCATGGCCTGCTTGAGCGCGGTGCACAGGGCGCCCGGGTCCTGCGCGGACACGGCCATCGCGTCGACCTGCTGCTGGGTCAGCGTGTTGACGTAACTCACCTGTCCGGCCGTGTCGGTGGCACTGCTCGGCCCGACCTCCTTGTAACTGGAGCCCAGCTCCTTCAGCGCCGTCTCGCCGCCCTTGTCGGCCGAGGTGAAGTAGGGGTTGTTGACCTGCTTGGGCAGGAACCCGACGGTCAGCCCCTTCTTCAACGCGGCGTTCGGGTCGGCCTTTCCGGCGGTGGCGGCGGAGGCGTCGTCGTTCTTGACGTCCTCCTTGGTGGTGCCGCCGCAGGCGGTGGCCGCGAGGGCGAGGGAGGTGACGGCGGCGAGGGCCGCGCAGGTACGGCGGAGGGATGACTTGCGCATGAGGAATCCTTTTGAAGAGGGTGAACTGGAACGCCCTTTTTTTGGGGCGCGGGGAACTGCGCGATCAGCCACATACGGCCTTTAGCCGGACGATTGAGCCCGCGCTACGGCGATTTGCCGCGCAACCCGCGGCCCGAGGACGGAAAGCACGAGCAACACACCCGTGACGACGATCTGCGACTGAGCGGAAACGTCCTGAAGGCTCATCACGTTCTGGAGCGCCCCCAGCAAAAACACTCCGGCGATGGCACCACCCAACGTCCCCTTGCCGCCGTCGAAGTCGATGCCCCCGAGCAACACCGCGGCGACAACGGAGAGTTCGAGCCCGGTGGCGTTGTCATAGCGAGCGCTCGCGTAGTGCAGCGCCCAGAAGATCCCGGTGAGCGAGGCCATCAGCCCGGTGACGGTGAACAGAATCAACTTCTGCCGCTTGACACGGATACCGGCGAATCGCGCGGCCTCCTCGCTCGCGCCGGTGGCGAAGACCGACCGCCCGAACGGCGTGGCGTGCAGGACGACCACCGCGATGGCGAGCAGTGCGAGGAAGGGAAGGAACGCGTACGGAAGGAACGTGTCGCCGATCCGCCCGGCCGCGAAGTCCAGGTACTGCGTCGGAAAGTCGGTCACCGCATCCGACCCGAGCACGATCTGAGCGATCCCCCGGTACGCGGCCAGCGTGCCGATGGTGACGGCGAGGGACGGCAACCCCAGCCGCGTGACGAGCAGCCCGTTGATGAGCCCGCACACGGCACCGAGCAGCAGGCACAGCGGAATGATCGTCTCGATCGTCATCCCCTGGTTCCACAGCGCGCCCATCACGGCCCCCGACAGCCCCGCCGTGGAGGCGACCGACAGGTCGATCTCACCCGAGACGACCAGTAGCGTCATCGGCAGGGCGATCAGCGCGATGGGCAGCGTGTTGCCGATCAGGAAGGACAGATTGAGGGCGTTGCCGAAGCCGTCGACGAAGCCGAAGGACAGCAGCAGTACGACGATGAGGAGGGCGCCGACGACTGTGTCCCAGCGGACGGCGCGCGCGAGCGACGAGTCAGCCATGGCGGGCGTTCCTCTTCTTCAGGGCGTTGGCCACGCGCAGCGCGACCACACGGTCCACGGCGATGGCGAGGATGAGCAGGATGCCGTTGATGGCGAGCACCCAGACGGAGCTGACGCCGAGGGCGGGCAGCACGCTGTTGATGGAGGTCAGCAGCAGCGCGCCGAGGGCGGCTCCGTAGACGCTGCCGGAGCCGCCGGTGAAGACGACGCCGCCGACCACGACCGCGCTGACGACGGTGAGTTCGTAGCCGTTGCCGGTGCCGGAGTCGACGTTGCCGAACCGGGCCAGGTACAGGGCGCCCGCGAGTCCGGCGAGCGCCCCGCAGAAGGTGTACGCGGCGAGGATCCGCTTACGCACCGGGATACCGGCGAGACGTGCGGCCTCCGGGTTGGAGCCGAGGGCGTACAGCTCGCGGCCGCTGCCGAAGTGCTTCAGGTAGTACGCGGTGGCCACCAGCACGGCGAGGGCGATCAGCGCCAGCCACGGCACGGCGGAGAGGCCGCCGGCGCCGAAGTCGACGAAGCCGTCCGGGAGGTCGGCGGCGGTGATCTGGCGGGAGCCGACCCAGATGGAGTCGATGCCGCGGATGATGTACAGCGTGCCGAGGGTGACGACGAGCGCCGGCACCTGGCCGAGGCTGACGAGCAGGCCGTTCAGCAGACCGAAGCCGATGCCCATCAGGACCGCCAGGAGCACGGCCACGACCGGGTTCCCGCCGCCCTGGAGAAACGTGCCGGCGGCGAAAGCGCTGATGCCGAGCGTGGAGCCGACCGACAGGTCGACGTTCCTCGTGATGACCACCAGCGACTGGCCCGTGGCGACCAGGACGAGGAWCGTCGCGTTCAGCAGCAGGTCCTTGATGCCCTGCTCGGTGAGGAACTCGCTGTTGCCCAGCTGGGTGACGGCGATCATCACCACGAAGACGACCAGGATGGCGAGTTCGCGCATCTTGAAGACACGGTCGACGAGGCGGGTGCCGCTGGACTTGGGTACGTCGGTCACGGGAGCCTCTTTGGGAGTGATCACCGTCATGCGGCGGCCCTCCCGGTGGCTGCGGCCATCACGGTTTCCTCGGTGGCTTCGGAGCGCGGGATCTCGGCGGTGAGGCGGCCCTCGTGCATCACGAGCACGCGGTCGGCCATGCCGAGGATCTCGGGCAGATCGGACGAGATCATCAGGACGGCCACCCCGTCGGCGGCCAACTCGCTGAGCAGCCGGTGCACTTCGGCCTTCGTACCGACGTCGATGCCCCGGGTGGGTTCGTCGACGATCAGCACCTTGGGGCCGGTGGCGAGCCACTTGGCGAGGACGACCTTCTGCTGGTTGCCGCCGGACAGGGTGTTCACCGTGTCGGCGATCCGGGCGTACTTGACCTGGAGCTTGACGGCCCAGTCGAGGGAGCGGCTGCGTTCGGCGCCGCGGTCCATGAGCCCCGCCCTGACGGTCGTACGCAGTCCGGTGAGGCCGATGTTGCGCTCGATGGACATGTCCATCACCAGGCCCTGCGCGCGCCGGTCCTCGGGGACGAGGGCGAGGCCGCAGGCCATGGCGGTGGACGGGGCGCCGTTGGTCAGGGACTTGCCGTCGACGCAGACCTCACCGGCGTCCCAGCGGTCGATGCCGAACACGGCTCGGGCGACCTCGGTGCGGCCCGCGCCGACCAGCCCCGCCAGCCCGACGATCTCTCCGCGCCGTACGTCGAAGGAGACGTCGGTGAAGACGCCCTCGCGGGTCAACCGGCGCACGCTCAGGGCGACTTCGCCCGGCTTGACGTCCTGCTTGGGGTACAGGTCGTCGAGGTCGCGGCCGACCATGCGGCGTACGAGGTCGTCCTCGGTCATGCCGTCCAGTGACTCGCTGGCGATCCAGGCCCCGTCCCGCAGGGTCGTCACCCGCTCGCAGATCTGGAAGATCTCCTCCAGCCGGTGCGAGATGAACAGGACGGCTGCGCCCTGTTCGCGGAGGGTGCGCACGACGCCGAAGAGGCGGGCGACCTCGCTGCCGGTGAGGGCGGCGGTCGGCTCGTCCATGATCAGGACGCGGGCGTCGAAGGAGAGTGCCTTGGCGATCTCGACGATCTGCTGGTCGGCGATGGACAGGCCGCGCGCGGGGCGGTCGGGGTCGAGTTCGACGCCGAGGCGCCGCATCAGGGCCAGGGTCGCGGTGTGCGTGGCCTTGTGGTCGATGCGGCCGAGGGCGCGGCGCGGCCGGCGGCCCATGAAGATGTTCTCGGCGATCGACAGGTCGGGGAAGAGGGTCGGCTCCTGGTAGATCACGGCGATGCCGGCGTCGCGGGCGTCGCCGGGGCCGTGGAAGACGACGGGGGCGCCGTCGAGCAGCACCTGGCCCGCGTCGGGCCGGTGCACGCCGGCGAGCGCCTTGATGAGGGTCGACTTGCCCGCGCCGTTCTCCCCGGCGAGGGCGTGCACCTCCCCGGGGAACAGCTCCAGGGAGACGTCCCGCAGGGCGCGGACGGCACCGAAGGACTTGGAGACGTCCCTGAGCGCCAGAACCGGGGCCGGACCCGTGGTGGACGGGTGGGTCATGGGGGCTCCTCGACGACGCCGGCGGGACGGGCCTCTCGGCGTCGTGAAAGGTTTCAACTTGGTTGCCGGGACGTTAGGCACGGAGCGCATGTCGCGTCAATGGGTCCGTGTCGAAAAAGTTTCGATGAACGAAGGTCGCGGCCGAGTCACATGAAACAGCCTTGGTCACGGGGCTTGACACCCCTTCGGGGGGCCCATACGTTCCCGTCTTGAATCGTTTCACAGTGAAGCGTTTCAGATGTCCACCGTCCAACACGTCCGTCCCGACGTCACAGGAGCCCTGAAGTGACCGAGATCGCCGCGGTGAAGGCCGCACTCAAGACCCAGGCCGTCGAAACGCCGTCGTGGGCGTACGGGAACTCGGGGACGCGGTTCAAGGTGTTCGCGCAACAGGGTGTTCCGCGTACGCCGCGGGAGAAGTTGGACGATGCCGCTCAGGTGCACGCGTTCACCGGCGTGGCCCCGACCGTCGCGCTGCACATCCCGTGGGACAAGGTCGACGACTACGGGGCGCTGGCGAAGCACGCCGAGGAGCGTGGCGTGAAGCTGGGGGCGATCAACTCCAACACCTTCCAGGACGACGACTACAAACTGGGCAGCATCTGCCATCCGGACGCAGTGGTGCGGCGGAAGGCTCTTGATCATCTACTGGAGTGCGTCGACATCATGGACGCGACCGGCTCCACCGATCTGAAGCTGTGGTTCGCGGACGGGACCAATTACCCCGGGCAGGACGACATCAGGGCTCGGCAGGACCGGCTGGCCGAGGGGCTGGCCGAGGTGTACGAGCGGCTCGGGGACGGGCAGCGGATGCTGCTGGAGTACAAGTTCTTCGAGCCGGCCTTCTACACGACCGATGTGCCGGACTGGGGCACGGCGTACGCGCACTGTCTGAAGCTCGGACCCAGGGCTCAGGTCGTGGTCGACACCGGGCATCACGCGCCCGGGACCAACATCGAGTTCATCGTCGCGACGCTGCTGCGGGAGGGGAAGCTCGGCGGGTTCGACTTCAACTCGCGGTTCTACGCGGACGACGACCTCATGGTGGGGGCCGCCGATCCCTTCCAGCTGTTCCGGATCATGTACGAGGTCGTGCGTGGGGGTGGGTTCACGTCCGACGTGGCGTTCATGCTCGATCAGTGCCACAACATCGAGGCGAAGATTCCGGCGATCATCCGGTCGGTGATGAACGTGCAGGAAGCCACGGGGAAAGCGCTGCTGGTCGACCGGGAGGCGTTGGCTGCGGCGCAGGCCGACGGCGACGTGCTGGGCGCCAACGCCGTGCTCATGGATGCCTACAACACGGATGTGCGGCCGTTGCTGGCCGAGGTCCGGGAAGAGATGGGGCTCGACGCGGATCCCATGGGTGCGTATCGGCGGTCCGGGTGGGCCGAGCAGATCGTGGCCGAGCGCCTTGGTGGGCAGCAGGCCGGTTGGGGGGCGTGAGCGTCTGCCGGGATCTGTCTCGTTGCGGGCTGCGGGGCCGTTGTCGCCGGTCGCGCAGTTGCCCCGCGCCCCTGGGTAAGTGCACTCCTCCCTCGCTCAAAAGGACTGAAGGTTCATGGCAACCCATCGCGAAGCCGCCGCCCTCCTCGCCCGGTCCCATCGGCTCGGCGCTGATCCGCGCAACACCAACTACGCCGGGGGCAACGCCTCCGCGAAAGGTCTCGACACCGATCCCGTCACCGGCGGTGATGTCGAGCTGATGTGGGTCAAGGGGTCCGGAGGCGACCTCGGCACGCTCACCGAGGGCGGGCTGGCGGTGCTGCGGCTGGATCGGATGCGGGCGCTCGTCGATGTGTACCCGGGCGTCGAGCGTGAGGACGAGATGGTCGCCGCCTTCGACTACTGCCTGCACGGCAAGGGCGGGGCCGCTCCGTCCATCGACACCGCCATGCACGGGCTCGTGCGGGCCGCCCATGTCGATCATCTGCATCCCGACTCCGGCATCGCGCTCGCTTGCGCCGCTGACGGCGAGAAGCTGACCGCCGAGTGTTTCGGGGACACCGTCGTGTGGGTGCCGTGGCGGCGGCCCGGGTTCCAGCTCGGGCTCGACATCGCGGCCGTCAAGGAGGCCAACCCGCAGGCCGTCGGGTGCGTGCTCGGCGGACATGGCATCACCGCCTGGGGCGCCACCTCCGAGGAGTGCGAGCGGAACTCGCTCCACATCATCCGGACCGCCGAGAAGTTCCTGGAGGACAAGGGGACGGCCGAGCCCTTCGGGCCCGTCATCGAGGGGTACGAGGCGCTGCCCGAGGCCGAGCGGCGGGAGCGGGCCGCGGCGCTGGCGCCGTATGTGCGTGCCGTCGCCTCGCAGGACAAGGCTCAGGTGGGACATTTCACCGACTGCGACGTGGTGCTGGAGTTCCTGGCCCGGGCCGAGCATCCTCGGCTCGCCGCGCTCGGTACCTCCTGTCCCGATCACTTCCTGCGGACCAAGGTGCGGCCGCTGGTGCTGGATCTGCCGCCGACGGCTCCGCTGGAGGAGACCGTCGCGCGGCTCGGGGAACTGCACGCCGAGTACCGCGAGGAGTACGCCGCCTACTACCGGCGGCACGCCCTGCCCGACTCCCCCGCGATGCGCGGCGCCGACCCGGCGATCGTGCTCGTCCCGGGTGTCGGCATGTTCAGCTTCGGCAAGGACAAGCAGACCGCCCGGGTGGCCGGTGAGTTCTATGTGAACGCCATCAATGTGATGTGCGGGGCCGAAGCCGTATCGACCTATGCACCCATCGAGGAGTCCGAGAAGTTCCGCATCGAGTACTGGGCCCTTGAGGAGGCCAAGCTTCAGCGGATGCCGAAGCCCAAGCCGCTGGCGACGCGGGTCGCGCTGGTGACCGGCGCGGGCAGCGGGATCGGGAAGGCCATCGCGCAGCGCCTCGTCGCCGAGGGGGCGTGCGTCGTGGTCGCGGACCTCGACGCCGAGAACGCCCTGGCCGTCGCACAGGAGCTGGGCGGGTCCGACAAGGCCGTCGCGGTGACGGTGGACGTCACGTCCGAGGAGCAGATCGCCGACGCTTTCAAGGCCGCCGTGCTGGCCTTCGGTGGGGTCGATCTCGTCGTCAACAACGCCGGCATCTCCATCTCCAAGCCGCTGCTTGAGACTTCGGCCCGGGACTGGGACCTCCAGCACGACGTCATGGCGCGCGGTTCCTTCCTCGTGTCGAGGGAGGCGGCGCGGGTGATGATCGCTCAGGGGGTGGGCGGTGACATCGTGTACATCGCCTCCAAGAACGGCGTGTTCGCCGGGCCCAACAACATCGCGTACGGCGCCACGAAGGCGGACCAGGCCCACCAGGTACGGCTGCTGGCCGCCGAGCTGGGCGAGCACGGCATCCGCGTCAACGGGATCAACCCGGACGGTGTCGTGCGCGGGTCGGGCATCTTCGCCGGTGGGTGGGGTGCCCAGCGCGCCGCCGTGTACGGGGTCGAGGAGGCGAAGCTCGGCGAGTTCTACGCCCGGCGGACCATCCTCAAGCGGGAGGTGCTGCCCGAGCATGTCGCGAACGCCGTCTTCGCCCTGACCGGCGGGGACCTGACGCACACCACCGGGTTGCACATCCCGGTCGACGCCGGCGTCGCGGCCGCCTTCCTGCGGTGAGCGCGGGCGTGAAGTCGTACGCCGCGGTCGACCTCGGCGCGTCCAGCGGACGTGTCATGGTCGGCCGCGTCGGCCCCGACAGTCTGGAACTGGCCGAGGCACACCGGTTCCCGAACCGGCCCGTGCGTGCGCCCGAGGGGCTGCGCTGGGATGTCCTCGGTCTCTACGCCGGGGTGCTGGACGGGCTGCGGGCGGCCGGGCAGGTCGACTCCGTCGGGATCGACAGCTGGGCCGTGGACTACGGGCTGCTGGACGCGGACGGGGCGCTGCTGGGCAATCCCGTGCACTACCGCGACTCGCGGACGGAGGGGGTCGCGGAGAAGGTGTGGGCGAGTGTTCCGGCGCGGGAGCTGTATGCCGCGACCGGGTTGCAGTACGCGCCCTTCAACACCTTGTATCAGTTGACGGCGGCGCGTGAGTCCTCCCAACTGGCCTACGCCGAGCGCCTCTTGCTCATCCCCGACCTGCTGACGTACTGGCTCACCGGCGAGCAGGGCACCGAGCTCACCAACGCCTCCACCACCCAGCTCGTCGATCCCCGCACACGCGACTGGTCGTACGACATCGCCTCCCGGCTGGGCATCGACCTGGGCCTGTTCGCGCCGCTCAGGCAACCCGGCGATCCTGCGGGGCTGTTGCGTGACGAGGTGC
Source organism: Streptomyces sp. UW30 (assembly GCF_008042075.1). Lineage (GTDB taxonomy): Bacteria > Actinomycetota > Actinomycetes > Streptomycetales > Streptomycetaceae > Streptomyces. Next base: position 167,803 of record NZ_RDBN01000043.1, read on the forward strand.
TGGAGGAGACCGGGCTCACCGGGCCGGTGCCGGTGACGGCGGTCGGGTCGCACGACACCGCCTCCGCCGTGGCCGCCGTTCCGGCCGAGGGCGAGCGGTTCGCGTACATCTGTACGGGCACCTGGTCGTTGGCGGGGCTGGAGCTGGGCGCCCCTGTGCTCACCGAGGAGAGCCGGGCCGCCAACTTCACCAATGAGCTGGGGCTGGACGGCACGGTCCGGTATCTGCGGAACATCATGGGGCTGTGGCTGCTCCAGGAGTGCCTACGAGCCTGGGGCGAGCCGGAGTTGGGCGCGCTGCTGCCGGCGGCAGGCGAGGTGCCCGCGCTGCGGTCGGTCGTGGACGCGGGGGACGCCGCATTCCTGTCGCCCGGGCGGATGCCGGAGCGGATCGCCGAGGCGTGCCGGGCATCGGGGCAGCCGGTGCCCGTCTCGCCCGCTGAGATCACGCGGTGCATCCTCGACTCGCTCGCCCTCGCCCATCGCCGGGCGGTCACCGAGGCGCAGCGGCTCGCCGGCCACCCCGTCGACGTCGTGCACGTCGTCGGCGGCGGCACGCGCAACGCCCTGCTGTGTCAGCTCACCGCCGACGCCTGCGGGCTGCCGGTGGTGGCCGGTCCGGCCGAGGCCGCCGCCCTCGGGAACGTCCTCGTCCAGGCGCGGGCCCACGGTCTGGTCGGCGACCTCACCGACGGGCGGCGCCTGCTCTCCCGTACGCAGCCCTTGGTCCGGTACGAGCCGTCCGGGGACGCGGCGCGCTGGCGCGAGGCGGAGGACCGGCTCGCCCGACGGTGAAGGGGTCTCCCCCAGGCCGCGCTGCCGCATTACCCTGCACTCATCGGATGATCGATCACAAGGAGCCGCGATGCGTGTCGCCCTGTTCCTGACCTGTGTCAACGACACGCTCTATCCGGACACCGGGCGCGCCGTGGTGAAACTGCTGACCAGGCTGGGCGTCGAGGTCGACTTCCCGATGGCGCAGACCTGCTGCGGGCAGGCGCACTACAACACCGGATACCGGCATGAGGCCGAGCCACTGGCCCGGCATTTCTCCGATGTCTTCGGGGAGTACGAGGCGATCGTCACGCCGTCCGGGTCGTGCGGGGCGATGGTGCGGGAGCTGTATCCGCGGATGGGTGAGCGGGCCCGGGCCGAGGGGCGCGGGGACACGCTCGCGGCGACGCTGGCGCCGGTGGTGCCGAAGACGTACGAGCTGACGGAGTTCCTGGTGGACGTGCTGGGGGTGACGGACGTGGGCGCCTACTACCCGCACAAGGTGACCTATCACCCGACCTGTCATGGGTTGCGCGGGCTGGGGCTCGGCGATCGGCCCCGGCGGCTGCTCCAGGCCGTCAAGGGGCTGGAGTTGGCGGAGCTGCCGGGGGCCGACGAGTGTTGCGGCTTCGGCGGCACGTTCGCGCTGAAGAACTCCGATGTCTCGGCGGCGATGGGCGCGGACAAGGTGCGCAACGCCGAGTCGACGGGCGCGGAGGTGCTGTGCGCGGCCGACAACTCCTGTCTCATGCACATCGGCGGGACCATGGCCCGGCTGCGGACGGGCATGCGGCCGGTGCACATCGCGGAGATCCTGGCGAGCACGGAGGAGGAGCCGGCCGTATGAGCGGGACGTATCTGGGGATGCCGGCCTTTCCGAAGGCCGCGCACGAGGCCGTGCACGACGCGACCCTGCGCGGCAATCTGCGCCACGCCACGCACACCATCCGCGCCAAGCGGGCGAAGGCCGTCGCGGAGGTCTCCGACTGGGCGGCGCTGCGCGAGGCGGGCAAGCGGATCAAGGACCACACGCTGCGCCATCTCGACCGGTATCTCGTGCAGTTGGAGGAGTCGGTGACGGCGGCGGGCGGCACGGTTCACTGGGCCGCCGACGCCGACGAGGCGAACCGGATCGTGGCCGATCTGGTCAAGGCGACCGGTGAGTCGGAGGTCGTCAAGGTCAAGTCGATGGCCACGCAGGAGATCGAGCTGAACGAGGCTCTGGAGGCGGAGGGCATCCGTGCCTACGAGACCGATCTCGCCGAGCTGATCGTGCAGTTGGGCAAGGACCGGCCCTCCCACATCCTCGTCCCGGCGATCCACCGCAACCGGGGTGAGATCCGGGACATCTTCCGCAAGGAGATGAGCGAGTGGGGCCGTCCGGCTCCGGAGGGCCTGACCGACACCCCCGCCGAACTCGCCGAGGCTGCGCGCCTCCACCTGCGCGAGAAGTTCCTGCGTGCCAAGGTCGGCATCTCCGGCGCCAACTTCATGGTCGCCGAGACCGGCACGCTGGTCGTGGTGGAGTCCGAGGGCAACGGGCGGATGTGCCTGACGCTGCCCGAGACGCTGATCTCGGTCGTCGGCATCGAGAAGATCCTGCCCACCTGGCGGGACCTGGAGGTGTTCCTGCAGACCCTCCCCCGCTCCTCCACCGCCGAGCGCATGAACCCGTACACGACCATGTGGACCGGTACGACCGACGGTGACGGACCGCGCGACTTCCATCTGGTCCTCCTCGACAACGGCCGCAGCGACACGCTCGCCGACGAGGTCGGCCGCCAGGCCCTGCGCTGCATCCGCTGCTCGGCGTGTCTGAATGTGTGCCCGGTGTACGAGCGGGCCGGCGGGCACGCCTACGGCTCCGTCTATCCGGGTCCGATCGGCGCCATCCTCAGTCCTCAACTGCGGGGCGTGGCAAGCGAGATCGACGCCTCGCTGCCGTACGCGTCGACGCTGTGCGGCGCCTGCTACGAGGTGTGTCCGGTCGCCATCGACATCCCCGAGGTGCTGGTGCATCTGCGGGAGCGGGTCGTGGCGGGCGGTGAGGTGACGGCGAAGGGCAACAAGGTGGTGCTGAAGCCCGCCAAGGGGCATGCCGCCGAGCGGGCCGCGATGCGGGCGGCGCGCTGGGCGTTCAGCCACCCGGGCGCCCTGCGGACGGGCCAGCGGCTCGCCTCGCGCACCCGCCGTCTGCATCCGCGCTCACTGCCCGGACCGGGCAAGGCGTGGAGCGGGACGCGGGATCTTCCGGCGGTGCCTGCGGAGCCGTTCCGGGACTGGTGGCAGCGGACCAACGGCGGGAAGGACGGCGCCAAGTGAGCAGCAGGGAACGGATCCTGGGCCGGGTGCGGCGCGCACTGACCGACGTAACCCAGGACGACACGCCGTACGAGCAGGCGGTTGCGCGCGACTATCTGCGCGAGCACGGGGAGCGCAGTGTCGCCGAGACCGTCGATCTGCTGGCCGAGAACCTGGCGGACTACCGGGCGATCGTGCACCGGTGCAGCCCCGCCGATCTCGCGGCGACGATCGCCGGGATGCTCGCGGCGCGCGGCGCGAAGACGGTGCTCGTGCCGCCCGGCCTCGACACCGACTGGCTCGCGGCGACCGTCGCCGAGCGGATCGCGGACCGGTCGGAGAGCACCCCGCGCGAGCTGGACCAGGTCGACAGCGTGGTCACGGCGTGTGCCGTGGCGGTGGCCGAGACCGGCACCATCGTCCTGGACGGCTCCCCCGACCAGGGCCGACGCCGCATCACGCTCGTCCCCGACCACCACATCTGTGTCGTTCGGGTTCCCGAGCAGGTCGTGTCGTCCGTCCCGCAGGCCCTCGAACGCCTCGACCCGGTCCGCCCGATGACGTGGATCTCCGGTCCTTCGGCGACCAGCGACATCGAGCTGGACCGGGTCGAGGGGGTGCACGGTCCGCGCACCCTGGAGGTGGTGCTGGTGGGCGATGGTCAGGCGAGCGCGGACGTCAGCGCGTAGCGGCCGGACGGCAGCCGGTAGGAGGCGACGCCGTCCGCGAAGCCCAGGTACTCGACGCCGTCGGCCTCGGCCAGGGGGGTGCGGCCCTCACGGACGGTGGACGGGTCGGTGGTGGGGATACGCAGCGTCGCGGTGCTGTTCGCGGGTACCTCGGCCCGGTAGGTCAGCTTCCGGTCGTCCTTGTGCCACTCGCTGACGATCTCGCCGTAGGGCGAGAGATGGGCGCCGGTGACCCGTGTGACCTTGCCGGTCGGGTCGAGATGGGGCCGTAGGAAGAAGTGCCGGAAGCCCGGGTGGGCCGGGTCCTTGGCGATGCCGGCCATGCTCTCGTACATCCACTCCATGATCGCGCCGTAGGAGTAGTGGTTGAACGAGTTCATGTCGACCGGGCCGAAGCCGTCCTCCTTCGAGTACGAGTTCCAGCGCTCCCAGATGGTGGTGGCGCCGCCCCGCACCGAGTACAGCCAGGACGGCATGGCGTCCTGGTGCAGCAGCCGGTACGCCAGGTCGACGCGGCCCTCGTCGGTGAGCACGGGCGCGAGGACGTTCACACCGAGGAAGCCGACGGAGAGGGTGTTCTCGGCGTACTTCACGCGGGTGCTGTCGGGGTGGGCCTCCTTGTAGGCCTCGTCGTTACCGATGTTGTCGGCGAGGAGCGCGACCAGCCCGCGCCGCTGGGCCTCGGTGTCGTGGAAGCCGAGTTTGAGGACCCACAGCAGGGCGGTCTGGCTGTTGTCCTCCGTCCTGCCGCCCGTCGGCGGTGCGTCACCGAGACTGGAGCGGACCGTCACCCGACCGCCCGAGTCGGTGGCCAGGTACTTGGTGATGAACGCCCGCTTGATGTGGGCGAAGAGGTCGTCGTAGGCGCGGGTCTCGGCGGTGCGGCCGGTGGCGCGGGCCATGTCGGCCATCAACCGGGCGCTGTAGCCGTAGTAGACATCGCTGATGAGCTGGGTGCTGGTGTCCTGGAAGGCCAGCCAGTCGCCGAAGATCGCGCCCTGTCCGGCGTAGGTGTCGCCGGTGCGCGCCCGGATCCAGTCCATGTACCTCGTCATGGCCGTCCAGCTGCGGTCGACCACCGTGGTGTCTCCGGACATCTGCCACACCGTCCACGGGACGACGACCCCGCAGTCCGCCCAACCGCTCGCGGGGATCGGCTGGTTGTAGCGGGAGCCGGGGGCGACCCAGGTGAACTGCGCGCCGTCCTGTCCGTAGGTCTTCTGCGAGTCGATCAGAATGTCCTCGAAGTGGCTGAGGAAGTTGACCGAGTCGGCGTTGTAGAGGCCGGTGTGGGAGAAGAGCTGGGTGTCGCCGGTCCAGCCGAGGCGTTCGTCGCGCTGGGGGCAGTCGGTGGGCACCCAGAGGTAGTTGCCGCGCTGGCCCCAACGGACGTTGCTGATCAGCTGGTTGACGTCGGTGTCGTCGGTCGTGATCGTGCCGATGTCACGGAGGGCGGAGGTCGCGACCCGGCCCGTGAAGCGGGTGAGGGTGACCGTGTCCGTCGCGGTGACGGAGACATGGCGGAAGCCGTAGAAGGTCAGCGAGTCCTCGTGGGTCTCGCCGGCGGGGTCGCCCTTGAGGATGTACGTGCTGGTCGCCTTGGCGGAGCGGAGGTTGGCGCGGTAGACCGAGCCGACGGGGCCGTCGGCGCCCTCGCTGTCGTCGTTGAGCATCTCGCCGGGTTTGAGAGTGACTTGGGCGCCCGCCGGGCCGCGCAGGGTGTAGCGGGGCACGCCGACCATGTTCTGGCCGAGGTCGATCACGGCGGTGTCGCCGGGGCGCAGGGTCACGGCCGCATCGGCGGCGGTGGCCGGGTCGGTGACGGTACGGGCGGGGTCGACGACGATGCGGCCCTTGCCGTTGGGGCTGTCGCTGCGGCCGGACACGCCGGTGTAGACGGTGATGGAGTGCGGCCGGCGATCCCATGGGGGCATCAGGCGGGCGCTCTCACCGGGGTAGGCGACCAGTTTCGCGTCGGGGAACCTGGTGGCGTGGTCGTGCTCGGTCACGCCCGCCCAGCCGGAGGCGTCGAAGCCGTTCGCCGTCCAGCCCGGGAGTTCCTCGCGGGCGTCGTAGGTCTGGCCGTCGTAGATGTCGTCGGCGCGGTAGGGGCCGGTGTCGGTGGCCTTCCAGTCGTCGCCGGGCGCGGTGACGATGCTCTGCTCGGATCCGTCCGTGTACCGGACCAGGAGCTTGGCCTTGAGGGCCAGTGGGTTGCCGTCGGTCGAGTAGTAGGCGCTGTTCTCGGAAACACGGCCGTTGTACCAGCCGTTGCCGAGCACGGCGGCGAGGGTGACCTGGCCTTGGTGCGGCTTGGCCGCGACCAGGTCCGTGACGTCGTAGGTGAAGTAGTTGACGGTGCTGTCGTAGTTGGTCCAGCCCGGGGTCAGGAGCTCGTGGGTGGTGCCGTCGCCCTGCGGTACGGCGACGCGATGGCCGTTGATGTGGGCCTCGTACAGGCCGAGGGCCGTGATGTAAAGCCTGGCGGCGCTTACTTGACGTCCCGTCAGTCGGGCCTGTCGGCGCAGGAGCGGGGCGCCGGGGGTGTGGGGCCGCTTGCCCGCCATGGTGATCCACCGGGCGCCGTCCCAGCCGGTGACGCCGTCGGTGCCGAGCAGGCCGGTCTCGAACCGTGCGGTCGGGGCGGCGGGGGCGGCGCGGCCGGTCTCGTCCCAGACTCTCACCGTCCAGTGGTAGCGGGTGGACGGGCGCAGGGCGGGGCCGCCGTAGCGTACGGCGATCGAGGTCGGTGAGGTGACACGGCCGCTGTCCCAGACGTCCGCGCGGGAGGGGGTCAGGCGGTCGGGCGCCGTGGCCACCAGGATCCGGTACGCCGACTGGCGGCGGCCGCGCACCGTGGACGCCATGCGCCAGCCGAATCTCGGGTGTTCGGCGTCCACGCCGAGGGGGTTCGTACGGTGCTCGACCGTCAGGCCCTCGACTGCGGTGCGGGGCGAGGTCGGTGCGGCGGCCGCTGCGGGGCCTCCTGTGACGATGCCGCCCGCCACCGCAAGCGGCGCGGCGCCGAGTGCCGTGGTGAGCACGGTCCGCCGGCGCACCCCTTTGCCCTTCGTGCTGTCGACTCCGTCGTTCATGCCGTTGTCCCTTCGGCTGGGTTCGGTTCGGAGTTGTAACGATTCAGCTCGAACGACGGTTGAAGCTAGTGGCAGAAGTGGTCAGTGTCCATGCCACGATCAGGACAAGTACTGTGCAGAATCCAACAGAAGTCCCCCATCACTGGGGCCAGTTATTGAAACCGTTCAAAAGTGGAATCAGGAGCTCTTGCCCGGCCGCCTGGTGGAGTCGCGGCTCAGGATGCCGAAGGCCCACCGCTCGTTGAAGCCCGCCACGAAGCCGATGGCACACCAGAAGCCCCAGAACTCGGTGCCGGCGGCGGCCGATCCCGGGTTGCCCGGCGCCGGGCAGATCTCGGTCGTGGTGGCGGGTGGTTCGAAGACGGTCACGATGCCGCCGCTGAGCAGGAAGTAGACGGCGAGGGCGAGGATCCAGCCGACGAACACCCGGTACACGCCCTCATGACGCATACTGCGGGCCATCTGGCCGGGGACCACGATGCCCTCGCGGCCGTTGGTCTGCCGGCGCGCCAGCTGGTCGGCGCTCCCCCGCAGCCGTACGAGCACACTGAGCACGGCCCCGAACGCGCCGACGCCGCCGCACACGAAGGCGCCGAGCAGGCTCCAGCGGTTGGTGCAGTTCAGTGTCACGCCCAGGGCGCCGAGCAGGTCGACGCCCCAGAGCAGCGGCGCGACGAGGAGCGCCAGGCTGGCGGCCGAGCCCATGGCGAGCCCGAAGTTGAGACCCCGGCTGACGGCGGTCGCGCTGTCCTGCGCGAGCCGGCCCCGCAAGTCGGCGATCTCCTGGTCGAGATACTCGGTCAGATGCTCGTTCGGCTTGGCCTCACGCAGCCGTTGGTCGCTCAGGGTGTTGCCGAGCACCCGCACCACGGTGATCCGTGCCGAGACGCGCGTCCTGCGCTCGAAGGCGCGCTGCGAGGCGCCGTAGAGCAGCTGTAACTGGAGCTGCTGTTGCGGATACAGATCGCCGAACTGCCCGTACTCACGGTCGAGCCCGTCCGGCACGACCTCCATCAGCCCCTCGGGCCACAGCTCGGTGTCCGCCCCCTGGACCGACTCCCGCATTCCCCGCCACCACGCCTGGCGGCGGCCCCCGTTTTCCGTCATGGTCACACCTGTACCGGCATCGGGCCCCTGCGGGGAAGTCTCCCAAGGCACCAGTCCTGTCACCGATTTCACGGAGCCGCGACCTCCGCCCGCCGTCAGGAGTAGACGATCGGGCAGCCGCGTCGTATCGAGTGCTGGGCGGCGCGCAGATACACGGCCACGTAGAAGGCGGCGTCGAGGTCGTCGCCCCACCGTCCCGGCCGGGACGCCGCGGTCCCCTTCGCCTGACCGTCCAGGAACCAGCTGGTCAGCTCCAGGTTGTCGGACGTCGCCGGTATCTCGTCGGACGGCAGCTCCACGGCCGCCGCCAGCCGCTGCGCGAGGGCGAGGACCTGCGGGGCTCCGGCGACGGTGGTCGTCAGGTCGTAGGCGGACTCGACGGGCAGCTCGATCTCCTCGTCGAGCGACAGCGGCACGAGCACCGTCCAGCCCAGGAGGAGCTCTTCCTCCGCTCTCGACAGGTGCGCCCGGCACAGCGCGACGAAGCCGTCCATGGGCGGGACGAGTTTCTCCTCGAAGGCCGTCCCGGAGACCCGGGTGAACTCCGACTCCTCGGGCACGCTCGTGAGCGGCGCGAGCCCGCGCCGCCCCAACTCCTCGTTCAGCGCCGCGGCGACGTCCCCCCGGCCGTCCTCCTCCTCGCCGAACCACTCCTGCGCGCCCACGCTCACCAGATAGATCCCCATGCGTCGCAAAGTACAGCCCACCACTGACATCGCGGCCGCTCACCGGTGCCGGCCCCCCGTCGGGGGTGTCGCTGAGTACACCCGGGAAGACGGGTTCTGCGCCCCATGTGGTCCGGTCGCCGCGTCCGTAGCTTCGTCGGCAGGGCACAGGGAGTGCCGGACGGAGGGTGATGACGATGTTTCGCGCAGGTTCGCGACGCACGCACGACAAGGGACCCGCCGCCGAGGCGCTGCGGCTGGTCAAGGTCACCAAGACCCACGGCTCGCAGGACAGCGCAGTGAGGGCCTTGGACGGGATCACACTCGGTCTGGGGCGCGGCACCTTCACGGCGGTGATGGGGCCGTCGGGTTCCGGCAAGACCACGCTGCTGCACTGCGCGGCCGGGCTCGACCGGCCCGACAGCGGCATCGTGCGGGTGGACGGCACCGAGCTGTCCGGGGGCGGCGAGGCGGAGTTGACGAAGTTCCGGCGGGGCCGGATCGGGTTCGTGTTCCAGCAGTACAACCTGCTGGAGACGCTGACGGTCGCGCAGAACACGGTGCTGCCGCTGAAGCTCGCCGGGCAGCGCGTCGACCGTGGGCGGGCCAGGGAGATCCTGACCTCCGTCGGCCTCGGCGACCGGCTCGGGCACCGCCCCGACCAGCTGTCCGGCGGTCAGCGGCAGCGTGTGGCCATCGCCCGCGCGCTGGTGACCGAGCCCCGGGTGATCTTCGCGGACGAGCCGACGGGGGCGCTGGACACGCGCAGCGCGCGCGAGGTGCTGCGGCTGCTCCAGCAGGCGGTGCGGGTGCACGGCCGGACCGTCGTGATGGTGACCCATGACCCGGTCGCCGCCTCCTACGCGGACGCGGTGCTGTTCCTGGCGGACGGCCGGCTGGCCGGACGGATGGACGCGCCGACCCCGGACGCGGTGGCCGAGCGCCTCGCGCACCTGGGCGACGACGTGGCACTGGGGGTGTGAGCGATGTTCATGCTGGCCCTGCGCTCGATCCGGCACCGCCCCGGGCGGTTCCTCGCGACGCTGCTGTCCGCGTTCCTGGGCGCGGCGATCATCATGACGTTCAACTCGATGCACGACACGGCGGCGCAGGACGGCGTCGACCCGACCAGCGCGGAGACACTGTCCACCGCGGCGGGCGTCGTCGGCGGCTACGGCACCCTGCTGGTCTTCTTCGCCGTCGCCTCGACCCTGACGGTCAACGTCCGCCAGCGGGCGGCCGAGTTGGAGCTGCTGCGCTGCTCGGGGGCGACTCCTGCGCAGCTGAAGCGGATGGTCGTAGGCGAGGCGGTGGTCGTGGCCCTGGTGGGCGCGGCGCTGGCGATCGGCCCGGCGATGCTGGGCGGCCGGGCGCTGCTGGAGCTGTTCCAGGACAGCGGACAGGTCGCCGGATCCGTCGAGCACTCCTTCGGCCCGATCGCGCTACTCTCCGGCATCGACATCACGCTGCTCGCGTCGGCCGGCGCCGCCTTCCTCGCCGTACGGCGGGCGACGCGCGGGCACGAGAAGCGGGGCGGGGCGCGGAAGTTCCTCGCGTACGCGGCGCTGCTCGCCGGGGCGGCGTCGGTCTCCTCCACGTTCGCGTTCTCGGCGTCGGACGCGGCCCTGATGGCGCCGCCCGCCTACGGGGCGATCCTGCTGTCGGTGGGCTTCGCGCTGATGGCGCCGCGACTGCTGGAGGCCGTCCTGGACCGGCTGCCGCTGAGCGGGGCGAGCGGCTGGCTGGCGGTTCGGAATCTGCGGGAGCGGGCCGGGCATCTGGCCGGGATCCTGATGTCGCTGATCCTGTTCACGGCGGTGGCGACGGCCACGCTCACCATGCAGGCGGTGGAGAGCGACACGGTCGAGGCCCTGGGCATCACCAAGTCGATCGACGACAAGACCCTGGAGACGCTGAACTTCACGGTCGTCGGCATCATCGTGGTCTTCGTCTGCGTGATGCTGGTCAACTCGCTGTACGCGGCGACGAGTTACCGCTCCCGGGAGTTCGGGCAGCAGCGGCTCGCGGGGGCGACTGCGGGGCAGGTGCTCGGGACGGTGGGCGTCGAGGGGCTGATCCTGACGGTCACCGGTGTCTTCTTCGGCGCGCTGGCCGCGCTGGCGGGGATCATCCCGTTCACCGTGGTCCGCTCCGACGAGGTGCTGCCGGGTGAGGTCTACGGCATCGGGCTCGCGGTGGTCGCCGTCGCGGCGGCGGTGACATTGGGGACCGGCCTCGTCACGGCCCGGCGGATGCTGCGCACTGCGGCTGTGAGGGCGGTCGCGGTGGCCTCGTGAGGGGGGTGGGTGTTCGGGGCGGTCGCATCGGCGGCCGCCCCGTCATGTCACGCCGGCCGCGTCCAGCAGCGTGGTCACCGTCGCGACGGTCAGCCCGTCCAGCGTCTCGACCCGGGCCCCGGACCGTGCGCTGGCCCCGTCGAAGACCAGCATCAGCTGACGGGCGAGCAGCTCCGCGTCCCGGGCCCCGCCGTCCTCGGCCTGGGTACGGAAGTAGTCCTTCATCCAGTCCTTCGCCCCGCGGGCGACCGCGCTCGCCGGGTGTTCCGGATTCTTGAGCTCGACCAGCGCGGCGAGAAAGGGGCAGCCCTGGTAGGCGGGCTCGGTGGACACCTTCTCCAGCCGCTCGAAGACGTGCAGGATCCGCTCGCGCGGGGTGGCGGCACCCTGAGAGTCCGGCGCCAGCTGGGTCTCGTACTCCGGCAGCTGTCGGGCCAGGCTCGCCGCGAGGACCTCGTCCTTGCTCGCGAAGAGCTGGTACATGGACCGCTTCGAGACACCGGCCGTCCGGCACAGCGCCTCGACGCCGATGGAGACGCCCTCGCGGTAGAAGAGCTCGGCCGCCGCGTCGAGGAGTCGGTCCCTGGTGGACGCCTTGTCTGTTGTGGCCATACCGGCGAGGTTACCTCGCCGAGAGGCAAGAGGAAACCGATCGGTATACCACCTTCCGGTGCACGGAATCCCCGTGGCATCATCAACTGAACAAGCGCTTAGATAGGTGTCCTGTTCTGTGCCGCCTGTCGCCGCCGAACTGGAGGCCCCGTTGTTCACATCCGTCGACGACGTGTCCGCGCGCCTGGCCGAGACCGGCTATCTCGCCTCGCCCGCGGTCGCCACGACCGTCTTCCTCGCCGACCGGCTCGGCAAGCCGCTCCTGGTGGAGGGCCCGGCCGGGGTCGGCAAGACGGAGCTCGCCAAGGCCGTCGCCCAGGTCGCCGGGGCGCGGCTGGTGCGCCTCCAGTGCTACGAGGGGGTCGACGAGTCCCGGGCGCTGTACGAGTGGAACCACGCCAAGCAGCTGCTGCGCATCAGCGCGGGCCGCGACGAGACGTGGGACGAGACCCGCACCGACATCTTCAGCGAGGAGTTCCTGCTCACCCGGCCGCTGCTGACGGCCATCCGGGGCGACGACCCCAAGGTGCTGCTGATCGACGAGACCGACAAGGCCGACGTCGAGGTGGAGGGCCTGCTGCTGGAGGTGCTCAGCGACTTCCAGGTCACGGTCCCCGAACTGGGCACCATCTCCGCGACGCGCCGCCCCTTCGTCGTCCTCACCTCCAACGCGAGCCGTGAGCTGTCCGAGGCGCTGCGCCGCCGCTGCCTCTTCCTGCACATCGGGTTCCCCGAGGAGGAGTTGGAGCGCCGGATCGTACGGCTGAAGGTGCCGGGGCTCGACGAGGCGCTGGCCCGCTCGGTCGTGCGGGTCGTGGGCGCGCTGCGGGCGATGGACCTGCGCAAGCTGCCGTCGGTCGCCGAGACCATCGACTGGGCGCACACCCTGCTCGCGCTGGGCGCCGACTCGCTGGACGAGACGGTCGTACGGGCCACCCTCGGTGTGCTGCTCAAGCATCAGGACGACGTCCTCAAGGCGACCGCCAAGCTCGACCTGGACGCCCTGTGACCACGCCCGCGGGCGTGGCGGAGCGGCTGACCTCCCTGGTCGGGGCGCTGCGCGCGCACGGCGTCCGGATCGGCACCGGCGAGACGGTGGACGCGGCGCAGGCGATCGAGGCGCTCGGCCTCGCGGACCGGGAGCTGCTGCGCGAGGGGCTGGCGGCGACGCTGCTGCACGGCACCGGGCAGCGGCAGGTGTTCGACCCCGTCTTCGACCTGTACTTCCCGCGCGGCGTCGGCGGCCCGGAGCAGAAGGCCGCGGGACGGGACGACCTGCGGGACCGGCTGGCAGCGGCCCTGGCAGCCGACGATCAGGCGATGATGGGCCGGCTGGCGGCCGAGGCGGTCGACGGTTTCGGCGGCTACGGCTCCTCTCCGGAGTCGGACGGCTGGTCGTCGTACCAGACCCTGGAGCGGCTGCGCCCGCAGACCCTGCTGGCCCGGGTGCGTGACAACGTCCGTGGGCGGGGTGGGAGTTCGGGGTTCGCGGACCGGCTGCTGGAGGACGAGATCCGGCGGCGTATCGAGAACTTCCGCACGCTGGTGGCCGCGGAGGCGCGCCGGCGGGTGGCCGAGCGGCGCGGTCGGGACGAGATCGCCCGGCGGTCGGGGCCACCGCCCGCAGATCGCCCGGCGGGCGGTGGCCCCGACCGCCGACCGGGTCGACTTCCTGTTCGCCGGGAAGGCCCAACTGGCCGAGCTGCGCAGGGCCGTCCAGCCGCTCGCCCGCAAGCTGGCGACCCGGCTCGCGGCACGTCGCCGCCGTGCCGCACGCGGCACGATCGACCTGCGGCGGACCCTGCGCGGGTCGCTGTCGACAGGCGGGGTGCCCATGCGGCCGGTGCTGCGCAGACGGCGTCCGGCTCGCCCCGAACTGGTGCTGCTGTGCGATGTGTCGGGGTCGGTGTCCGGTTTCTCGGACTTCACGATGCTGCTGGTGCAGGCGCTGCACGACCAGTTCAGCAAGGTGCGCGTGTTCGCCTTCGTCAACCGGATCGACGAGGTGACCGGGCTGTTGCAGCGCGGCACCGCCGATCCGGAGGGGCTCAGCACCCGGATCGAGGCGGAGGCCACGCTCACCGGCTATCACGGCAGCAGCGACTACGGCATGGCACTGGGCGAGTTCGCCGAGCGGTACGGGGACGCGGTCGGTCCGCGCTCGACGGTGTTCGTCCTCGGCGACGCCCGTACGAACATGAGCGACCCGAACCTGCCGGCCGTACGGCGGATCGCCGGACAGGCGCGTCGCGTCTACTGGCTGAACCCCGAGCAGCGCTCCCGCTGGGGCACCGGCGACTCGGCGGCACCCGCCTACGCCGAGCTGGTCGAGATGCACGAGTGCCGCACCGCCCGGCAGCTCAGCGCACTGGTGGCGAGGCTTCTGCCGGTCTAGTCAGGCGGCGAGCTGCGGGTAGAGGGCGACCGGATCGGCCGAGAGGCCCGCCTTGACCTGCCGCGTGAGGTCGTCGGCGAGGACTTCGAAGGCGTCTGCTGCGATCCCGTCGAGGGCCTGGGCCGCGACACTCTCGGCCGTGGACTTGGGCGCGTCGACGGCGGCCGCCATGTCGGTGTCGACGTAGCCGACGTGCAGGCCGGTGACCTCGATGCCGCGCGGCTTCAGGTCGAGGCGCAGCGAGTTGGTCTGCGACCAGAAGGCGGCCTTGGACGCGCTGTAGGAGCCGGCGAGGCCGACCCACGACAGCACGGAGTGGACGTTGAGGATGTGGCCGCCGCCGTTGCGCTCGATGACGGGGACGAAGGCCCGGGTGACCAGGAGCGGTCCGTAGAAGTTGGTCTCGAATTCGCGGCGGACGTCGTCGACCGACGAGTCGAGGAAGTTCGCGTTCACCGCGGCACCGGCGTTGTTGATCAGCAAGGTGACGTCCTGCGCCTGCTCGGCGGCCGCCGCGACGGACGCGGGGTCGGTCACCTCCAGCGCGAGCGGCACGGCGTCGGGGTGCGTGACGGTGTGCGGGTCGCGGGCGGTGGCGTACACCTTCTTGGCGCCCCGCTCGTACAGGGCCGCGACCAGGGCGCGGCCGATGCCGCGACTGCCGCCGGTGACCAGGGCCACGGAACCTTCGATGGCGGTCATGGGAGTCTCCCTCGCAATACTCAGCTTCGGGAAACCGATCGGTTTCCCATGCCCTGAAGCGTAAACCGATCGGTTTCCTCAGGGCAAGGGGAGGCCCGACCCCGGAGAAAATTCAGGGTTCGTCCCCGATGGTCCGCACGAGGGGGATTCCATACGCTCGGCAGGAGCGGAGGGGGATCCCATGAAGGCAGTGATTCAGGACAGGTACGGCTCGGCGGACGCACTCGAGTTCAGAGACATCGACAGGCCGGTGCCGGGCGCCCATGAGGTGCTGGTGCGGGTGCACGCGGCCTCGGTCAACGCGTACGACTGGCACCTCATGCACGGCGACCCGGTGATCGGCCGCTCCATGATGGGGTGGCGCAGGCCCAAGGCGCCGGTGCGGGGCCGGGACTTCGCCGGGCTGGTGGAAGCGGTGGGGTCCGCGGTCACCGACCTGAAGCCCGGTGACGAGGTGTACGGGGAGGCCGACGGCGCGTTCGCGGAGTACGTGTGCGCGCGGGACACCGAGGTGGGGCCGAAGCCGGCCAACCTGACCTTCGAGCAGGCGGCGGCGATACCTCTGGCAGGCAACACCGCACTCATCGGCCTGCGCGACGTCGCCCGGGTGCGGCCGGGCCAGGCGGTCCTGGTGAACGGCGCTTCGGGCGGCGTGGGCACGTTCGCCGTGCAGCTCGGCAAGGCGTACGGCGCCCAGGTGACGGCCGTGTGCAGCACACGGAACATCGACATGGTGCGGTCACTCGGCGCGGACCGGGTCATCGACTACACCCAGGAGGACTTCACCCGCGGCGACACGCGGTACGACGTGGTGCTGGACCTGGTGGGCAACCACTCGCTCGGGGAGTTCCGACGCGTGCTGACCCCCGCCGGGACGCTCGTCCTGTCCGGCGGCGGGGTGTACGAGGGCGGCAGCGTCGTCGGACCGATGGGGCTGTTCCTCAAGCGCCGGCTGGTGGCACCGTTCGCACGGCCCCACCAGCTGCTGGAGATCTCCGCACGGCAGAGCAGGGCGAACCTCGCGGCGCTGCGGGAGCTGGCAGAGTCCGGGAAGATCACCCCGGTCGTCGAGCGGACGTATCCGCTGAGCGAGGCGGCCGAGGCCATCCGGTACCTGGAGGTGGAGCACGCGCGCGCCAAGGTCGTCGTCACCGTGTGACGTGCCGACGCGGGGGCCGGCGGTCGGTTCCGCTGCGGGTCGGCGGCTACTTCTTCTTGCCGAACTCCCTCGCCGTCTGCCCCTGGAAGTCGTAGGCCACGACCTGCTCGTCGCCCACGACCCAGGCGTCGTGCCCGGGCGTGCACACATAGACGTCGCCGGGGCCGATGTCGGTCTCATTGCCGTCGTCCATGCGGATGTGCAGGTGGCCCTGGAGGACGTAGCCGTTGTGGTGCATCTGGCAGGTCTTGGTGCCCGCGAGCGGGGCCACGGACTCCGACCAGCGCCAACCGGGCTCGAAGGTCGCCACGGCGAAGTCGAGCTCCGGCATGTGGACCGCTTCGAGGTGGCCGCGGGGGAAATCACGCCGCTCGTCGGGCTTGTCGAGCGTCTTCACTTCCAACATGACGCGCTCCCTTCCGGCCGCGTGTCACCGCGGCCGGAGCCGGTCTCCCCGGCGGCCCTGGACACCGCCGTCGGCGGCCGGCCTTCTACCCCTCAATCGTCCGCCTGTCCAACCGGCGCCGCCAACCGGGGAACGCCCCCTCAGGCCCGGTTCCCACAGAGCTCGGCGAAACGCCCGGCGTCGACGTTGCCACCGGAGATGATCACGCCGACCCGGGCCGGCAGCGCGCCCGCCCGGCCGGTGAGCAGCGCGGCGAGCGGGGTGGCGCCGCTCGGCTCTACGACGATCTTCAGACGCTCGAAGGCGAACCGCATCGCGTCCCGGATCTCGTCGTCGCCGACCAGCGCGATCGCGTCGACGAGCCGCCGGTTCACGGAGAAGGTCAGCTCGCCGGGGGTGTGCAGGGCCTGCCCGTCGGCGATGGTGTGCGGCACGGAGATGCTGATGCGCCGCCCCGCCTCCAGGGAGCGCTTGGTGTCGTCCCCGGCCTCCGGTTCCACGCCGATCATCCGGATGTCCGGGTACAGCCCCTTGGCCACGGTGGCACTGCCGGCCATCAGCCCGCCACCGCCGACCGGCGTCAGCAGCGCGCCCAACTCCCCCACCTCTTCGAGCAGTTCCAGGGCGGCGGTGCCCTGTCCGGCCATGACGTGCGGGTGCTCGTAGGGCGGGATCACGGCGAGGCCCCGCTCGGCGGCCAGCGCCTCGGCGATCGCGACACGGTCGCCGGTGTAGCGGTCGTACGTGACGATCTGGGCGCCGTAGCCCTCGGTCGCCGCCCGCTTCGACGGCGGGGCGTCCTCGGGCATGACGATGACCGCGGTGGTGCCGAGTTCCCGGGCGGCAAGGGCGACGGCCTGGGCGTGGTTGCCGGACGAGTAGGCGGCGATGCCGCGCGCGAGCTGCTCCGGGGACAGGCGGGAGGCCGCGTTGTAGGCACCGCGGAACTTGAAGGCACCGACTCGCTGGAAGTTCTCGCACTTGAGGAAGACCTCGGCGCCGACGAGCTCGTCGAGCGTGCGCGAGCGCAGCACCGGGGTGCGGTGGGCGACGCCCTTGAGCCGCGCGGCGGCGTCGCGGACGTCGTCGAAGGTGACCGGCGGGGTGGTGGTCGTCACGCGTGTCCTCCAGGGGATGTCTTGTCGGTGGCGGCAGTGTCTGCCGCGGACCCGTCTGCCGTGGACCGGTCTGCCGTGGACCGATCCGTTGCGGCCCCGTCTGTCGCGGACCCGTCTGTCGCGGACCCGTCTGTCGCGGACCGATCCGTGGCAGCAGCACTGCCCGAGGCGGGGGCGGGGGTGGATCGAGCCGTGACGGACAAGGCGACGACAGACCGAGCCGCCTCGGGCAGTGCTGCTGCCACGGATCGGTCCGCGACAGACGGGTCCGCGACAGACGGGTCCGCGACAGACGGGGCCGCAACGGATCGGTCCACGGCAGACCGGTCCACGGCAGACGGGTCCGCGGCAGACACTGCCGCCACCGACAAGACATCCCCTGGAGGACACGCGT
>NZ_RDBN01000043.1:185615-268024 GCF_008042075.1 Streptomyces sp. UW30
GCTCACAGCTGTGTCTCCGGGGTGGTCCGGGCGGGGGCGAGGGCTTCGGCAGCAAGGTTGACGCTGACGGCGAGCAGCCCGATGGCCAGGCACGGTGCGGCGACGGCCCAGGGGTTGAGGGTGATGCCGGCGGCGTTCTCACGGATCATCAGGGCCCAGTCGGCTTCGGGTGGCTGGGGGCCGAGCTGGAGGAAGGCGGCGACGGAGACGACGTAGACGCCTTCGACGAAGCGCAGTCCGAACAGGGCGAGCAGGGTGGCACGGAGGTTGGGCAGTACTTCGCGGACGGCGAGGTGCCACAGGCGCTCGCCGCCTGCGGCGGCTGCTTCGACATAGCCGGTGGCGGCGATGGGTGCGGCCGCGGCGGCGACGATCCGCACGGCGTAGGGGATGCCGAGGACGGTGGCGGCTGCGCCGATGGCGAGGCGTCCTCCGCCGGGCCAGGCCAGGGCGATGAGCATGATGCCGAGGACGGCCGGCAGGAGGATGACAAGGTCGGCGGCGCGTTCGATCCAGCGGCCGAGGGCGGGCCGCAGTGCGGCGATGATGCCGAGGACGGTGGCGCCAGTGGTGACGGCGACGGCGATGACCAGGGCGGTCGCGATCAAGGGTGCACCGCCGGCCAGGAGGCGGCTGAGGACATCGCGGCCCAGGAGGTCGCCTCCGAGGAGGGCACCGTCCCCCGAGGTGGCGTAGGGGAAGGTGAGGGGGGTGTCCGTGGCGTGGGGCGCGATCAGCGGCCCGGTCAGGGCGAGCAGCACGAGCAGTCCTGCGGGCAGGGCCCGTAGCAGGACTCCGGCCCGCTGCCGGGAGCGAGGGATGCGCACCGCCGCGGCGTCTTCGGCTGTGGTGCCGCTCGGGGTGGGGGCGGTCATCGGCGCTCTCCCAGGGCAGTGGTGCGGACGAGGTCGGCGAGCAGCAGGAGCAGGCTGATGGCGGCGCCCGTGGCGGCGACGACTCCGGCGACGAGCGGGGTGTCGCGGTCGGTGATGGCGCCGGCCAGGACCGCTCCGATGCCGGGGTAGTTGAAGAGTGTCTCGACGACGACGGCGCCGCCCAGGAGCATGCCGGCCGAGGTGGCCAGGCCGGCGGCGACGGCGGGCAGGGCCCCGGGAAGCATGTGGTGGGTGAGAATCCGGCGGCGGGAGAGGCCGTCGAGGACGGCGGCCTTCACGTGCGGGAGGGCGGCCTGGTCGGCGAGCGCACCGCGCACGATCCGGGTGTTCCAGCCGATCTGCGGGATCGCGAGGGCGAGCAGCGGCAGGACGAGCATGTTCCAGGACTCAGGTGCGCCGTCGGGCCCGGTGAGTGTGACGGCGGGCAGCCAGCCGGCCCACTGGGACAGCAGCAGCAACAGGGCGACGGAGACGACGAATTCCGGTAGCGCGAACGCCGTGGTGGCCGCCGCGTCGATCGTGCGGTCGGCTCGCCCGCCGGGTCGCAGCGCGGACCAACTGCCCAGTGCCAGGGCGCCGCTGAAGGCGAGGACTAGCGCGAGGACGCCGAGCAGCAGGGTGTTGGGGAAGGGGCCGGACAGCACGTCGGTGACCCGCTCGCCGCGGGCGGTGGTGCCGAGGTCGCCGGTGGGCAGTCCCGTCATCCAGTCCCAGAACCGTGTCGCCAGCGGCCGGTCGAGGCCCAAGGCGGCACGCCGGGCGGCGAGTTCGGCCGCACCGGCGCCGCGGTCGGCGGTGGCGCCCGCGGTATCGCCCGGCAGCGCCTCGACGGCCGCGAAGACGACGGCGAGCAGCACGACAAGCATCGCCAGGCGGCGGGCGGCGAGCCAGGCGGCCCGGCCCGCACCCTGGAGGATGCGAGCCGGGCCACGTGGCGGCGCGGGGACGGCCGCGCCGGGCGGTTGGAGCGTGGTCAACGTGCCAGCCAGGTCTTCTCGAGTTGGACACGGCCGTAGCCGGGCAGCTTGGGCAGGCTGCGGACGGCGGAGCCGGCGAGGTCGATGCCGTCGGCCATGCCCCACAGCAGGTAGCCGGACTCGACGTGCTCGATCTCCTGCAGCTTGTGCAGCAACTCGCCGCGCTCGGTCGCGTCCTTGGTGGCCATGGCCTTGCGGTAGGCCGCGTCGAAGGCGGAGTTCTTCCAGCCGGATTCGTTCTGTCCGGCGTCGGAGAGCATCGTCTTGGAGGCGAAGAACACCACCGAGTCGTTGGTGCCCCAGTACGTGGTGTACAGGTCGCCCTTGAGCCAGGTGCTGTCCCAGAACGCCTTGGAGTCCTGCTTGACGACCTTGATCTTCACCCCCGCCTCGCGGGCCTGCGTGGCGAAGAGCGTCGCGGATTCGGCGAGGCCGGCGATGTCCTCGGTGGTGAGCAGCTCGTAGGTCTTGGAGGTGTCGAACTTGGCCTCGGCCAGCAGCTTCTTGGCCTTGGCGATGTCGCGCTTGCGCTGCGGGATGTCCTTGGCGAAGGCGGGGTCGCCGGTGCCGAGGATGTCGTTGCCGACGGTGCCGTAGCCGGAGAGAACCTGCTTGACCATGGCGTTGCGGTCCACCACCAGCCGCAGTGCCTCGCGCACCCGCGCGTCGGCGAACGGGCCGTCGGCGGTGCGCATGACGATGGGCATCGCCATGTCGTTGGGACGGCGCAGGACCTGGACGTCCTTGCGTGCCTCGGCCGTACGGGCCGCGACGGCACCGACGTTGGAGGCGAGGTCGATCTGCCCGGCCAGCAGGGCATTGGCCATGGCCTGCGGGCTTTCGAAGATCTTCACCTCGATGGCGTCGAGGAGAACCTTGCCGCCGTACCAGTCGTCGTTGCGCACCAGGCGGGCGTTGCCGTCGCGGTACCAGTCGAGCTTGAACGGGCCGGTGCCCGGCGCCTTGGCGAGCTCGCCGTCCTTGGTGCCCTTCTTCAGGACGAAGGTCGTCAGCCGTGTCAGCAGCGGCAGTTCGGCGTTGGCGTAGTCGGAGACCAGGACGACGGTCTTGGCGTCCTCGGCCTTGATGGACTCGGGCCGGATGCCCGGCAGACGCGCACTGCCGGCAGGGGTGTTCCGCAGCCGCTTGAGCGACCAGACCACGTCCTCGGCCGTCACGGGGGTGCCGTCGTGGAACGTGGCGCCCTCCGCGAGGGTGAACCGCCAGGTCTTCAGGTCCGCGGACGGCTTCCAGGAGGCGGCCAGGCGGCGGACGGTGTTCGAGGTGTCCCCGGGGACCGTGAGCGTGTCGTAGATCAGGCTGATGATGAGGTAGTCGCTCTCGTTGGCCTGGGTGCCATGCGGATCGCGAGTGATGGCGGCAGCCTTGCCGAGTGCACCGACTCTCAACGTGCCGCCCGCGCGGGGCTTCTCGCCCTCCCCGCCCGCAGGCGCTGTGCCCTTGGAGTCGCCACTGCCGCTGCTGCAAGCGGCGAGAAATCCGGCCACACCGATACCGGTGCCGGCCCACAGCAGCTGTCGTCTGGTGACACCCACGTCTGGTCCTCGTCTCAGGTCGTACTCGGGTTGCTTAGGCTTACCTAACCGATTCCGGCCAGGTTACGCAAGGTGGCCCCAACGGCTTCGGGCACATCCGGACAGAGCAGTGGAATCGTCAACTTGCCTGCTCAGAGCGGGGGTTGACGTTCCTGCGAATGCGGCCAATTCGACCGAAACTGAGACTACGTTGATGTAGTCAATCAATCGGTTAGGGTTGCCTTACCTTCGTGGCGTTGTTACGTTCCTGGCGTCCGGCAGCACCCCGAGCCGCTCCGGACCTCGACGACTTCCGCCTTCTCCCCGCCACTTTCAAGCCGGTGCGGCGCTGCCGCATGCCCGCGCTTCGCTTCGCCCTGCCCTGGAAGGTGCCATCGTGCCCACCCCTGCCCCCGTACGCTCTCTCGACGCTGCATCCGCCGCCGAACTGACCACCGCCGCGGCCAAACTGCTCGCCGACCACGGGTCCGCCACCGCTCCCGGACTGCTCGCCGCCCTCCCCGCGGCATGCGCCCAGCTCGCGGACAGCGTGCGGCAGGCGCTGCGACCGGTAGACACCGCCGACGGACTGTTCGTGCTCCGTGGCCTGCACCTCGATGACGCCGAACTCGGGCCCACCCCGGGCCACTGGTCGTCCGTCGGCGACGCCGGCGCGCTGTGGGATGTGGTCCTGCTGCTCGTCTCGGCGCTGATGGGCACGCCGATCGCCTGGGACGGCCAGCAGGACGGCCGTTTCGTGCACAACATCGTTCCCTCGCCCGGCCACGAGAGCGCGCAGACCGGCGCCTCCAGCGCCGTCCTGCTCACCCCGCATACCGAGGACGCCTTCCACCCCGGCCGTGCCCACCTGCTCCTGCTGTGCTGCATGCGCAACCACGACGACATCGCCACCACCGCGGCCAGCATCCGTCTGACCGCTCTCGCCGYCGAGGACGTCGCCCAGCTCAAGCGTCCGGTCGTGCCGATCCTGCCCGACGACGCGTACGAGCAGGCCCAGCAGTTCGCCGGACGGCCCGCCCCGGTCCCGACCCTCTTCGACACGCCCGAGGGTCTGACCATGCGCTTCGACCCCGCCTACACCCCCGTCGACGAGGCCGACGAAGCCTGGCGCCAGGCGTATGAGCGTCTGGAGGACGAACTGGCCCGGGTGTCGGTCGCGGTGAGCCTTCAGCCCGGTGACGTCCTGGTCGTCGACAACGACATCGTCGTCCACGGCCGGGTGCCGTTCCGCGCCCGCTACGACGGCACCGACCGCTGGCTCAAGCGCGCCTCGGTCCGCGTCGAAGGCCGCCCCACCCGTCCGTCGGCCGAGCACGACGAACACGGCTACGGCCAAGCCGCCTTGACCGCTTGGGCCGACTGAACCCGCCTTTTCCTCTGCCGCCGCTCCACCACTTCGAAAGGGCCACCTCATGGACCGGGACGACACCACCCTGCGCGTACTGTCCACCAGCGACCTCGCCGGCCTGGACATCTCCCTCGCCGACGTCGTCGACACCGTCGAGCAGGCCTACCGCACCCTCGCCGCAGGCAAGTCGGACAACCCGCGCAAGCTCACGGTCAAGCCCGCCGACGGGCACTCCGTCTCCTACGCCATGCTCGGCCGCGACGGCGTCCGCAACGTCGTCGCGATCAAGACGTCCTACAAGCACGGCCTCGACAAGGGCCGCGACCAGCAGCACTACTACACGACCCTGACCATCTACGACGACGTCACCGGCCTGCCGGTGGCGATGATGGACTGCTCCCGCATCGGCTCCCTGCGCACCCCGGCCGTCTCCGCGCTCCTGGCCCGTGAGTGCGCCGCACCCGACGCCACGACCGCGCTGGTGATAGGCACCGGCACCCAGGGCCGCCTCGCGCTGCCGTTCCTGCTGACCACCCTGCCGAAGCTGCGGCGCCTGCTGCTGTCGGGCACCCACCCGGACGGCATCGCCGCTGTCCGCGCCGAACTCGCCCGCCACTTCCCCGACCGCGACGTCGAGGTGGTGGACGACCTCAGGTCCGCGGCACGCGAGGCCGACGTGATCGTGGCCACCGCCGGCGCCCACACCCCCGCAGCCGTCGAGGCCGACTGGCTCAAGCCCGGCGCGACGGCGATCCTCGTCGGCCACGGTCTGGCCCCCTCCACCCTGCACCGCGCCGACCGGGTCATCGCGACCAGCGAGGCCCAGATGAACGTCACCGGCACCGACATGGCCGACAGCGATGGCAGCCTGCCCGCAGTGGACCTGGAGCTGCCCGTCATCATGTCCGGCGTCTCCAAGGCCCGCACCTCTGCCAAGCAGCGCATCTTCGCCTACAACAGCGGCCTGGTCGTCACCGACATCGCCCTCGGGCACCGCTTCGCCCAGCTCGCCTCCGAGCAGAAGCTCGGGACCGAGGTGGCCCTGTGGCGCTGACCCTGCCCGTCCATCCCGACCCGATCGACGATGGTCTTCGCACGAGCGGGCTGCTGAAGGAACTCGCTCACGGTCTCGGCGGGCCGTTCCACTACCTGCTGCCGCACCGGTTCGACACGAGCCTCGCCGCCTTCCACAGCGCCTTGGCGGACGCCGGGGTCGAAGGCCGGGTCTACTACGGCAAGAAGGCCAACAAGGCCGCGGTGTTCATCGACCGCTGCGCCGCCCTGGGCGGCGGCGTCGACGTCGCCTCGCTGGGGGAACTGCGTGAGGCGCTCGGGCACGGGGTGCGGGGTGAGGACCTCGTCGTGACCGGCCCCGCCAAGGCCGACGCGCTGCTGCGCGTCGCCGCCCAGCAGGGCGCGCTGATCGCCGTCGACGCCCTCGACGAACTCGACCGCGTCCTCACCCTCACTGTGCACCGGCCGCCCAGGGTGCTGCTGCGTGTCCACCCGCCGGCCCAACCGGAGAGCCGCTTCGGGCTGAACGACGAGGACCTGGACGAGGCAATGCGCGGCTGCGCCCAGGCCGGCGACCGCATCCGCATGGAGGGCTTCAGCTTCCACCTGTCCGGCTACGACCCCCAGCAGCGCGCCGACCTCGCCGGCGACCTGGTCGACCTCTGCCTGAAGGCGCGGGTGCTGGGCCTCCAAGCCGACCGGATCAGCATCGGCGGCGGATTCGCCGTCGACTACGTTCCCAAAGACGCCTGGGAGACGTTCCAGCAGGAGCAGCACCCCGGCGACTACCACGCCGGCAAGACGTTCACGAACAGCGACTTCTACCCCTACCACTCGCCCGTCGCCGGCGCCGACGCGCTGCGCGCCGTCCTCACAGCCCGCCCCTCGGGCAACGGCCCGAGCCTGGCCGAGCAGCTGCGGCAGGCCGGGGTGATGTTGCTGCTGGAGCCCGGCCGCGCCCTGCTGGACCGGGCCGGAGCATCCGTCTTCACCGTTCAGGGCGTCAAGGACCGGGACGGGTACGGCATCGTCACCGTCGACGGCACCAGCCTGAGTCTGTCCGAGCAGTGGTTCAACAGCGAGTACCTGCCCGACCCGCGGTTGCTGACCGACCGCATCGCCGACCCCCACGGGGCCATGCCCTACCGGGCGTGTGTCGCCGGTGCCAGCTGCCTGGACTCCGACCTCCTGACCTGGCGCAAGATCGCCTTCCCGGTCCGGCCACAGGCCGGGGATCTGCTCGTCTACCCGAACACCGCCGGCTACCAGATGGACTCCAACGAGTCGTCCTTCCACGAGCTGCCGCTGCCCCCGAAGGTCGTCATCGACTACCCCGACGACACCGGCCGGCCCCGTTGGCGCCTCGACCGCTGATCTCTCGTCCACACCCGCCGTCCCCACGGAGCCCTGACGCCATGACCGACGCCCTTCACCGCCCGCCGGTGGTCCGCCGGATATCCGACCTCATCGGCTACACCCCGCTGTTCGAGCTCGCCCGCGCCGACAACGGCGCCCGCCTGCTGCTCAAGCTCGAGATGTTCAACCCCACCGGCAGCGCCAAGATCCGCATGGCCCGCCAGATGGTCGACGACGCCGAGGCCCGCGGCCAACTCCGCGACGGCGGGCACATCATCGAGTCCACCTCCGGCAACACGGGGCTGGGTCTCGCGGTCCTCGCTGCCGAGCGCGGCTACCGCTTCACCGCCGTCGTCGACAACCACGCCGCCGTCGACAAACTGCGCGGCATGAAGGCCATGGGCACCGAACTCGTCTACGTCGACGCCGACAGCGACGGCGAGGAGCTGCACACCGCCGCCCGCGAGGAACTCGCCGAGGACATGGCCCGGGACAGGGACAACACCTTCTTCACCGAACAGCACAACAACCCCAGCAACGCGGTCGGTTACTACGACGTCGGCAGCGAGATCGCCCAGGCCCTCGACAACCAGGTCGACGTACTCATCGGGGCCGTGGGCACCGGCGGCGGCCTGTGCGGCACCGCCCGCGAGCTGAAGAAGAGCGTCCCCGACCTGACCGTGATCGGCGTCGAGCCCAAGGGCTCCATCGCCTTCGGCCCGCCCGCGCACGACTACTACCAGTCCGGCACCGGCACCCCCGAGGGCGCCACCATCGGCCTGCTCGTCGACTATGACCTCATCGACGAGGGCGCCAAGGTCGGCGACGTCGAAGCCTTCGCCACCGCCCGTGCCGTCGCCCGCAACTGCGGCCTGCTCATCGGCGGCTCCGCCGGCGGCGTCGTCCACGAGGCCCTGGCCCGCCTGCCCCAGCTCGCCCCCGATAACGTGATGGTCGCTTTCATCAACGACGGCGGCGAGAAGTACATGGACACCGTCTTCAACGACGACTGGATGACCGACCGCACGCTCCTCGACCCGGTCATCGAGGCCGAGATCGAGGAGACCCTCACCAAACTCCGCAGGAACTGACACCCCTATGCAGCAGCTCGCCACCCTCGTCCGCGACAGCCGCGCCCTGGCCGCCCTCGCGATCCCGCTCGCCCTCACCCAGCTCGCCCAAGTCGCCCTCACCACCACCGACACCATCATGATGGGCCTGCTCGGCACCGAGGCCCTGGCCGCCGGCGGCCTGGCCCTGGTCATCTTCAACCAGCTGCGCACCATGGGCGTCGGGCTCGTCACCTCCGTCGGCAACCAGGTCGCGGCCGCCGCAGCCCGCGCAGAAAAGGCCGAGCAGGCAGATCAGGCCGAACAAGCCGCGGCTACCGGCGACGTGGCTGCGGGCGAGGACGAGGTACGTGGCCTGGTGCGCGCCGCTATGGCTGTCGGCACCCTCGCCGGCATCGCCGGCGCGGTCCTGATGATCCTCATCGGGCAGGCCGCCACCCTCCTCGGCCAGGACGCCGCCGTCGCCGACCGCGCCCAGGGCATGCTCACAGCCCTCGCCCCGGGGCTGGTGCCCTGCCTGTGGTTCCAGGCGATCCGCCAATTCACCGTCGGCATGCGCCGCCCCCAGGCCCTGCTGCAGATCACCCTTGCCTCCGTTGCCGTCAACGCCGGACTCAACTGGATCTTCATCCACGGCACGTTCGGCCTGCCCAAGCTCGGCCTCACCGGCATCGGCGTCGCCACCAGCAGCGTCTACCTGCTGTCCTTCCTCGCCCTGTACGCCTCCGCACGCCGCGACCCCCAGCTCGCCCCGCTGCTGAGCCTGGCCTTCTGGCGCGCCGACGCCCCCACCGTCCGCCGCCTGTTGGGTCTGGGCACACCCATCGCCGCCACCTACGGCTCCGAAGCCGGCTTCTTCTCTGTCACCGCCCTGCTCGCCGGCAGCTTCGGTGCCGCCGCGCTCGCCGCCCACACCGCCGTCAACCAACTCATCTACATCGTCTTCCAGGTCGCCGTCGGCCTGTCCCACGCCGCATCCATCAACGTCAGCCGCGAACTGGCCCTCGGCGACCACCCGGCCGCACGCCGCATCAAGAACACCGCCCTTGCTTGCGGAGCCGCCGTCACCACGCTCGTCGGCATCCTCTACCTCACAGTGCCTCACCTTGTCCTGCGGCCCTACTTCGACCCGAATGCGCCGGCCGACCATCAGGGGCTGCAGATCGCCACCAGCCTGCTCGTCATCGTTGCCGTCCTGCAGTTCTTCGACTGCGCCCAGAACATCGGCATCGGCCTGCTGCGCGGTCTCGACGACACCAAGAGCGGCTTCCGCATCACACTGATCGGCTACTGGGCTGTCGGTCTGCCGGCCTCCTGGCTGCTCGCCTACCCGCTCGGCGGCGACACCCGGGGCCTGTGGCTCGGCCTCCTCATCGGCCTCGCCACCACCGCCGTCCTCCTTCTGCGCCGCTACAGCCGCAGCCTGAACGCTCAAGCCTCGACCGCACCCGCCACACCCGTGCCCAGTACGTGATCGGATCCGGCACGGTGCGGCCTACAGGAACGACAGGATGCGTCGCGGCGCATCCACCAGTCGGCTGAGGATCACCACCGGCAACGCGACTCCTGCACCGCAGTGCACGAAGATCTTGCCGTTGGAATGGGCTACGACGTCGAGGAACCGGTGCACCTGTGAGGGCTCCGGTGTCTGACCGTCGCGAATGGGCAGCCGTATGACCTTCAGCCCTGCGTCGCCCGGTTTCGCCAGTTCGGCCGCGTCCATATGCTCGGCGCGCAGGTCGACGACCGTGGTGAATCCCAGACCCGCCAGTGCCCGGTAGCCGGCGGGCGACGGGGCGGCGCCGCGCCACAGATGTCCGGCGTCGTCGACCGGCTGGAAGTGGCCTATCCCCTGGACTGTCCTGGTTCCCGCTGGGGCAGGCGTCTCCGCCCGCGCCCAGTACGACAGCGCCATGACGCCCAGCGTGCCGGTGGCCCAGAGGGCGAAGTACCCGATGGCAAGCACGATGAGGACACGCAGCGCCCGCCTCGACGAGGGGCGATCTTGGTCATCGTTATGGGGCAGCGGCGCGAGAATCACGGCCATGAGCACCACGGGCGCTGACGGGAGGTAGGTCTTGTCGCAAAAGCCAGGCCGCCCGTGAGTGCCAGTGCATGCCGCTGGCGGGTGGCATCGGACAGCTCTCTCATCACCGGTTGCGGGCAGAGATTGGGACGCGTCGGGGATCGGTGACGTCCTTGCGGGTCACCGTCAGGTGGACCACGAGGCCGAGGATGACCGCCAGGAAGAGCCCGCTCGTGACGACGGTGCCCAGTCCGAGGCCGCCGTTGCCGGTCGGCTGCGAGAGGTAGTCGCCGATCGAAGCGCCCAGCGGGCGCGTGAGGATGTAGGCGATCCAGAAGCTCCACACTGGGTCCAGGCCCAGCGTGAAGTGGGCGAGCGCCACGGCTGCGATGGCCAGGGCGAACAGGACCGCGGCCGGCCAGTAGCCGAGGTTCACCCGCTCGGAGACCAGGTCGCCGGCTGCGGTGCCGAGGGCGAAGGTGCACAGCACCGCCAGCCAGTAGAAGGACTCGCGGCTGGTGGTGTCGATGCTGTGGATGGACAGGGTCCGCTCGCGCCGGAACCAAATGACGAACACGACCGCCAGGACGATCGCGAACACCGTCGTGCTCGTCTCCAGCGGTACACCCATGTTGTCGGTCAGGTTGTCGCTGATCAGCGTGCCGACGACGCTGATCAGGGCGACGGCGAGCCAGTACACCCCCGCGCGATAGGCGATCGTGCGGAACTGGACGACCAGGACGACCGCCAGGAGAGCGCTCATGAGCACGGACACGCCCGTCAGGCCGAGCCCGGTCTTCTCGTCGAGCAGATCGGCTGCGGTCTCGCCGACTGTCGTGCACAGGACCTTGATGATCCAGAAGTAGACGGTGACTTCGGGGACCTTGTTCAGGCGGAGGCGATGTGAGTGCCGGGTGGGATCGCTCGCGTCCCGTGCGGAGTCTGGTGTTTTGGGCAGTCCGTAGGTCATGAGTCACGACCGTGCCAGCGGTTCCCTGAACGTATCCTGACTGCGCGCCGCGATCACCCCGCACCCGCACCCGGCGCCCCGTCCCGCCCGAGCCATCGTGCCGAGAGCGGGCCTCATTGAATCCTCCACCCTTGGGACGAGAACCAGCGGCCGTACGCCCCCAGCCCTGCCACCGTCTACAGTCCAGTAGACTGTCTACATGTTTGTAGTCGCTCCTTGCGTACTGGTCCTGCGCCTCAAGGCGACCAGCCTGCGTCTGCTGCCGGCGGCGTCGTGAAGCGCCGCGACATCGCCGAGCTGGCAGGCTGCTGTGGCCTTGGCGCATGGACGGCGTTCGGCGTGCTGACCATGTTCGTGGTGGGCCACGACGGCGCAATGCTGTTCGCGGATGGGGGCCTTCATACCTGGTCCGTCGGCCACCGGCCGGACGTCATGGTGGCGTTCGCTCGCGGACTGACCGCCACCGGAACGGGTGCCGTCCCGTTCGGACTGGCCGCTCTGGCCGGAATCATCGCGGGACGCACACTGCGGCAGCGCGCGCTCGCCGTCGCGCTGTGTCTGGCCTGCCTCGGGTCGGGCCAGGCGCTGCGACACGCACTGATGATGCTCGTCGCCCGGCCGCGGCCACCCCGGACGGACTGGCAAACACATGCCTCGGGATGGGCGTTCCCGTCCGGTCACACCACCACGGCGGCCCTCACCGCCGGCCTGCTGATCATCGCCATCTGCGTGTACGGCCCGCGCGGCAGAACCCTGTTCGCCCTGGTCGTCGGCTGCTGGGGAGTACTGGTCGGGCTGACCCGCGTCTACCTCGGCGTCCACTGGTTCACCGACGTCGTCGGCGGCTGGCTGTTCGCCCTCGGCTGGCTCGGCGTCTGCCTGTGCGGCGCTGCCTACTTGCTGCCCGGGCGATGGACCCCGACGCGACGGACCGAGACCCAGCGCGAGGGACACCCGAGGCCGATGAGCACCCCCGAAATGCCAACGGACCCGTCGCGGGAGTGGAGGAAGAACCATGCGTCAGACGATCCTGGTCGTCGAGGACGATCACGCCCTGCGTGACGTGCTGATGCGCGGACTGCGCGACGAGGACTTCGACACCGTCCCCGCACCGGACGGGGCCACCGCCCTGCGGCTGGCGACCACCGAAGTCTCTGCCGCCGTGCTCGACATCGGGCTCCCCGACGCCGACGGGCGAGACGTGTGCCAGGCGATGCGCGCGAACGGATTCCTCTCTCCCGTCATCTTCCTGACCGCCCATCACCGGCTCACCGACCGACTGGCCGGCTTCTCCGCCGGAGGCGACGACTACCTGCCCAAGCCCTTCCACCTCGCCGAGCTCGCCTCCCGCTTGCGGGCAGCACTCAAACGGGCCTCGCCGCCGCCCGCCGCCACAGCCGGTGACCTGACACTGGACGCCGTCCGGCACGCGGTCCGCGTCCGCGGCACTCCGGTCGATCTGACACCGACCGAATTCCGTCTCCTGGCCGCGCTCATGTCGGCCTCCGGCGGAATCGTCCGCCGCCGGGACCTGGTCCGGGCGGCCTGGCCCGAAGGGGCCCACGTCCACGACAACACGCTCGACCAGTACCTGACCCGACTGCGCCGCAAGCTGCGCGAGGCAGGCAGCGACCGGACGATCGCCACGGCCCGCGGGGTCGGCCACCGCCTGTCATGAGGGACAGCCGCCACCTGCCGAAGTCCGCCGCGACCGCCTTCCTGCATCGCCTGGCACCCTCCACACTGCGTGGCCGGCTCTCCCTCGTGGCCCTCATCACGGCCGCACTGCTGATGCTGGTCCTCACCGTCGCCTTCAACACCGTGGCCCAGCACCGTCTCCAGCACCAGGCGGACGACGAACTGCGCAACCGCGCCGCTGCCGTGGCGACGACCGTCGATACCAGCGGCACGACCGTGCGCGTCCTGGAGAGTTCCCACGACGACCCCCTCGACTCGAACGTGTGGATCTACGCCGCCCAACGCCGGATCGAGCAGCCGCCGACCGCAGGCGACCTGACCCCCGTCGCCGACGCGCTCGTGGCACGCGGCGGGCACCGGTGTGCCACCACCGAGGTCCACGGCCCCCTCCGGCTGTGCTCCCACCCGCTGCCCGGAGGAAGGAGCGAGGCCGCGGTGGTCACCGCGCTGGATCTCTCCCCCTACCGCAGTTCCGCCGACACCCTGCTCCTGGGATCGCTCGCGCTGGACGTCGTGATGCTCGCCTGCACGTACGCCCTGACATGGCTGGCGGTCGGCCGTGCACTGCGGCCCGTCCGTACGATGACCGACCAGGCCATCCGCAGGAGCGCCGTCGCCTCCGACGAACGCTTCGGCCATATCCGACACCCGACCGAACTCGCCCGCCTCGGCACGTCGTTGGACGCCCTGCTCGACCGCATCCGCACCCTGCTGCGCCACGAGCGGCAGCTCACCGCAGAACTCTCGCACGAGCTGCGCACACCTCTGAGCCGGATCATCGCCGAACTCGATTGGTGGCAGAGCCGCCCCCGCACGGCCGATCAGACCCAGGCCACCCACAAGGTCATCGCCGATGCCGCCGAGTCCATGCGCAGCATCTGCGACGTCCTCCTGGACGACGCCCGCGACGGCACACTCGCCGATCCGGGCACCGCCGAGGTCCTGACCACCGTGCACTCACTGGCCGAAACCTTCGACGCGGCATCCCAGTTGACAGTGGTCACCGACGGCCCACGCCTGGTGGCCGGAGTCCCGCAGGCCCTCCTCGAACGGATCGTCAGTCCGCTCCTGGCCAACGCCTGCCGTTACGCCCGCTCCCGCGTCACCGTCCGTGCGTACAGCGCACCCGACGCAGTCCTCATCGACGTCATCGACGACGGACCTGGCGTACCGGCCCCGTTCGCCCCGCGGCTCTTCGAGGCCGGCAGCCGTGCGGATCCCGGCGACGGACACGGCGGAGCGGGCCTGGGGCTGCCCCTGGCCCGACGCCTCGCCCGAAACGCAGGAGGCGAGGTGACGTACGACCCCAGGCACACGCCCGGTGCCCGATTCACGGTCAGCCTGCCGACCGTGTGACGCCGGCTCCAGTCAGGCATGACCAGCGTTACCGCCTATGCGTCAGGCTCGGTTTGTGACATGTCCGGATCACCACGCCGGACGAGACGGAATGTCCACGGCGAAGGCGGCTTCTGTCCGGGCCGCCTGGGCCGGTACGACGACGGAACGAAGGCACCGCTCCTCGCTTTCAGCGGCCGCGCGCGACGGGCTGCTTCCAGGAGGGCCTCCAGCGCGGACGAAGCCCTGACCAGCGAACGGAAGTGCCTCCCTGGAAAGCCCGCCAGCTTGATCGCGCCGACCGTCGTGGTGCCGTTGCTCATCGCGACCAGCAGGACTCGGAGCATCGCCGGTGTGTGCCGACCCCGCTTCAGCCCGTGTGCGGCCGCCAGAGCGGTGGCCGCGTACAGAGCGGAGGCGAACGCGGGGTCGTTGTCGATCCAGCCCTGCAGGACGGGTTCGGGGACGCCCGCCCACACCGCGGCGGCCTGGGGCTGCAGGCCCTGAGCGGTGGCCTGGAGTACGTCCCCCATCCGCGCCAGGGTGACGTCGCGTTCGCTGGGCAGGCCGTCCACCGAGGTGTGCAGGGCATGCTCGATGGCGCCGCGTTCCTTCAGCCAGGCGATTACCTGATCAGGGCTCGGCGAATCCGTTACCGGAGTGGGTTCGGACTCATTGGGTTCGGACTCATTGGGTTCGTACACCGTCCCTCCCGTTGCACGCACGCGTCCTTGCGCCCCATGGCGGTCTTACTGCGCCGCGGGCTGGTTGGCCGCGGGCGCCGGGACCGTCTGCTTCGGACGTTCGGGGAGGAGGAAGAGGACCATGACCGGTACGACGTACAGCGCCCACACGATGGTCTGCAGGACGGTGGGGTCGGGCTGGAAGTTGAACACGCCCTTGAGGACGGTGCCGTACCAGGAGTCCGGGGGAATGGTGGTGGAGATGTCGAAGGCGAGGCTTCGCAGGCCGGGCAGGAAGTCGGCCTCCTGGAGGTCGTGGATGCCGTAGGCGAGGACGCCTGCGGCGACGACGACGAGCATGGCGCCGGTCCAGCGGAAGAACTTGGCCAGGTTGATCTTCAGGGCGCCCTTGTAGAAGAGCCAGCCGAGGACGACGGAGGTGGCCAGCCCGAGGACGGCACCGACGAGGGGGCGGATGCCGTCGCCGGTGGCCTGGACGGCGGTCCAGATGAACAGGGAGGTCTCCAGGCCCTCACGGCCGACGGCGAGGAAGGAGGTGACGACCAGGGCGCCGGTGCCGATGGCGAGCGCGGCATCCAGCTTGCCCTGGAGCTCGGACTTCAGGTGCCGCGCGGTGCGCCGCATCCAGAAGACCATCCAGGTGACCAGGGCGACGGACAGAATGGACAGGCTGCCGCCGAGGGCTTCCTTGGCCTGGAAGGTGAGGGTGGAGGACCCGAACTGCAGCAGCGCGCCGAAGGCGAGGGAGAGGGCGACCGCGATGCCGACTCCGGCCCAGACGGGCGCCAGTTGGCGGCGGTTGTCGGTCTTGACGAGGTAGGCGACGAGGATGCAGACGACGAGGCTCGCCTCCAGGCCCTCGCGCAGGCCGATCAGGTAATTCCCGAACATGCCGGGTCCTTTCTCACGTGAAGCAGCGGGGCCGGGGGCGGGTTACGCGAACAGCGCCCGGCCCCACCAGTCGTCCGTGTCCCGGACGCCCGAGGGGATCGCGAACAGCGCCGAACCGACGTGCTGGATGTACTCGTTGAGGGTGTCGCCGCGGGCCAGCGAGGTCTGCACGGGGATGAATCCGGTGCGCACATCGCGCTGGTAGGCCAGGAAGAACAGACCGGCCTCCAGGCGGCCGAGGCCGTCGGTGCCGTCAGTGAAGGAGTAGCCGCGGCGCAGGATGGTCGCCCCACCGTTGGTGTCGGGGTGGGCGAGGCGCACGTGCGAGTCCGGCTTCATCGCCTTGAGGAACGGCTCGTCGTGCTCCTTGGCCTTGCCGACGGGGGCGCCCTCGCGCTTGTCGCGGCCGAAGATGTCCTCCTGCTCGCCGAGCGGAGTGCGGTCCCACGTCTCGACGTTCATCCGGATCCGGCGGGCGACCAGGTAGGAGCCGCCGTCCATCCATGCGGCCGCACCTTCGGCGTCCTTGCCGGACACCCACACGTGCTTGTCCAGCCGCTCGGTCTCGGTGCCCGCGATGTTGCGGGTGCCGTCCTTGAAGCCGAACAGGTTGCGCGGCGTCTGCGCGTCGGGGGTCGTCGAGGACGTCTTGCCGAAGCCCAGCTGCGACCAGCGCACCGCGACCGTGCCGAAGCCGATCCGGGCCAGGTTGCGGATGGCATGTACCGCGACCTGAGGGTCGTCGGCGCATGCCTGGACGCACAGATCGCCGTGCGAGCGGGCCGCGTCCAGGTTGTCACCGGGGAACCGGGGCAGGTCGACCAAGGCGCCGGGCCGCCGGGCCGCGAGATCGAAGCGGTCGTCGAAGAGTGAGGGACCGAAGCCGATGGTGAGGGTGAGCCGAGACGCCTTGAGGCCGAGCGCCTCGCCGGTGTCGTCCGGCGGCGCCTCCGGCAGCCCGCCGTAGGCGCCCTCACCGACCTCCCGGCCCGCCGTCATGCGCTCGGCGGCCCTCGTCCAGTCCTTCAACAGCCGCACCAGCTCGGCGCGGTCGGTCGTCTTCACGTCGAAGGCGGCGAAGTGCAGCCGGTCCTGGACGGCGGTGGCGATACCGGCCTGGTGCACGCCGTGGAAGGGGACAGCCCCGCCCGTCACCGCGACCGGGGCGGTGGAGCCGCCATCGCCGCTCAGGGCGACGGCCGTGCCCGCGGCGGCGGCACCTAGGGCGATTCCGGCGCCGCCCCAGCCGATGACCGCACGCCGTGACGGCGCGGTGTTCTCACCCGTGCTCACAGCTGCTTCGCCTTCCTCGGTGTGGGGGCTCACTTCACGACCGCGGCGGCCAGCTTGGACAGCGGCTCGGCGAGCGCGTTGACGCCGTCCGAAAGCTCCTTGCGCTGCTCCTTGCCGACCTTCTCGTAGGAGGTGAAGACGTAACTCGACTTGTCGGTGCGGTACTTGTCGAGCAGCGTGTTCAACGCCGCGAACTGCTTGTCGAGCTCGGCGACCAGCGTGGGATCGTTCTTCCGCGCAACCGGCTTGAGCAGCTCGAAGGACTTCTGGGCGCCCTCGACGTTGGCCTTGAAGTCGACCAGGTCGGTGTGCGAGTAGCGCTCCTCCTCGCCGGTGACCTTGCCGGTGGCGACCTCGTCGAGAAGTTCCTTGGCGCCGTTGGCCATCGAGGTCGGGGTGATCTCGGCACGGCCGACGCGCTTGACCCAGTCCACGAGGTCCTTGTCGAGGAGGTCGGCGAGCTGCTTTTCGCGGTCGCCGATCTTCTTGTCCTGCCACAGCGCCTTCTCCAGGCGGTGCCAGCCGGTCCAGTCCTTCGCCGGGTCCTGACCGTCCTCCAGGCCGTCCTCGCGGACGTCGACCTTCGGGTCGATGTCGCCGAACGACTCGGCGACCGGCTCCGTGCGCTCCCAGCCGATGCGGGAGGGTGCGTAGGCCTTCTTCGCGGCCTCGACGTCACCGGCGCGCACGGCGTCGGTGAACACCTTCACCTTCGGCAGGGTCTCGTCGGCCTGCGTCTGCACGTACTGGCGGTAGGCGGCGACAGCCTTGTCCATCTCGGGAGAACGCTTGGCGGCAGCCGCGCCGCCGGTGGCGGTGACCTTCTGGCGGATGCCATCGCCCTTCATGCCGGGCTTGCAGGCGATCTCGTAGTCGCCGGCCTTGATCTCGGCGGTGACCGTGGCCTTGGTGCCGGGGCCGATGTTCTCGCGCTCGGTGACGATCCGGTCGTCCGGGTAGAGGACGTAGACCTCGGTCACGTTGGAGCCCTTGTTCTCCACGTCCAGCCTCAGGTGACCGGCCGGGAATTCCTTCTTCGAGACCTCGCAGGCGTCGTCCTTCGCGACCACCTGGATCGCGCCGTCCCCGGCCTTGGCGTCGTTCTTCTGCGTGCAGCCCGCCAGCGATACGACAGCGGCTATCGCGGTGCCGGCGCCGAGAAGAAGACGGCGGGAGCTGGCGGACATGGTGCCTCGATTCACGGGGGTAGGTCAGAGCAGCCCGCGACGGAGCACGTCGCGAGCCGTCGCGGAGTCTACATAAATGTAGTCGCTCAGGGAAGGCTGACCTAAGTAGGCGTCACTCTCGGGGCAGACCGCGCTATTCGGAGGGGTGCTCGCCTTGCGCGATCTCCACGCCGCGGTGCAACAGGACGGCCCCGGCCAGGGAGGATGCGCCCGCCGCGGTGCACACCAGGGCCATGGCCATCAGGGCGGGGGCGATGCGCCGCGCGGGAGCCTGGGCGAGCAGGGCCTTGACCCGTGCGGGCACCGGGCCGGTGGCTCCTCCGGCCGCAACGGTCGGCAACTGGGCCCCGGCCTCGCGGGAGGTGGCGGCCAGGGCGGCGCGCCCGACGGCCCGCGCGGCCAGCCGACGGTCTCCGCACGCCCGGGCGGCGGCCTCGTCCGCAGCGCGTTCGGCGGCGAAGGAGACCTGCGGGATGACGGCGGCGAGGGCCGGATGGCACCAGCCGGCGAGCTGCGCGACGGCGAGGAACAGGTGGTGGCGGCCGGCCAGATGGGCGCGTTCGTGGCCCAGGAGTGCTTCGCGTTCGGCCGGGTCCAAAGCCCGGAGCATGCCCGCGGTCACCACGATCCGTCCCGCTCCCCGCAGGCCTGCGGGCAGTGCGTACGCGTCCGGCCGGTCGTCGTCGAGCACGTACATCCCCCCGGCGTCCGGCAGTCCCGCCACGCGCTTGTGGGCTGCGCGCAGCCGCACCACCTCCGCCGCCGCGCCCCGCGCTGCGGCGACCACGGTCACCGCGAGCGCGCCGGCCGCCAGCGCGGACACCCCGGACACCAGGAGTGCCGGGCCCGCCTGGACCGGCTGCAGCAGGTGCGCAAGTTCGGCAAGCGCCGGGAGGCGGAGCGCGAGCGGAAGCAGAAGGGCACCCAGGCAGGCGGCCACGCCGAGAGCCAGGGCGGCCACGGCGCCGGTGATCGTCCACAGGGCGATGTCCGGGCGCACGCGCTCGGCGGTACGCCGCGCCAGCGGCACCAGCGCCCAGGGCAGCAGCAGAGGGATCAGCAGGAGGGCGATCACGAGCGGCCCTCCTCCAGCAGGCGGCGCAGCTCGGCCTCGTCGTTCGGATTGAGCCCCTCGACGAACCGGGCCAGCACCAGACTGCGGTCCCCGCCTCCCTGCTCGAGTTCTCGGTGCATGCGCCGGGCGGTCAGACCATGGGAGTCCTGCACGGCGAAGTAGACGAACCCGCGTCGGCCGGGCTGCCGTCCCACCAGCCCCTTCTCGCACAGCCGCCCCAGCAGGGTTGCCACCGTGGTGCGCGCCAGATCCTGGGATATCGCCGCTCTGACCTGGGCGGCCGACTGCGGTGCACCGGCCGCCCACAGTGCCGCGAGCACGCTGGCCTCCAGCTCGCCGGCGGGCCTGCGCTCACCCTCGGTGTCCGTCATGGAACGCCCTCCGCCCCCAAAGCGTCTACAGTGATGTAGACCGACTACTGTCCTGTAGACAGAATAGACGCTCGCCGACGGCCTGCGCCTTCGAGCGTCCGAGTCCCGCCTGACCCATGCCCGTATCGGCCCAGTGAAAGAGGCTCGTCCATGACCTTCGCGCACCCCGCCGCAGCGCCGGTGCACCTCGCTGTGAACCTGCTCGATGCGCAGTCACTGCTCGCCGCCTTCGGCACGCTCGGGATCGCCGTCATCCTCTTCGCCGAAACCGGCCTGCTCGTCGGCTTCTTCCTGCCGGGCGACTCGCTGGTGTTCACCGCCGGACTGCTCTGCGCGAGCCCGGCCGGCCATCCCGGCCGTCTCTCTCTGCCCTGGGTTCTCGTCGCCGCCGCGGCCGGAGCCCTGGCCGGCGCACAGACCGGCTACCTGCTCGGCCGCAAGGCCGGCCCGGCGTTCCTGGCCCGGACGAAGTCCCGCAAGGTCCGCGACGGCGCCGACCGCGCCGCCGACATCCTCCACCGATACGGCCACGCCAAGGCGATTGTCCTGGCCCGCTTCCTGCCGATCGTGCGCACCGTACTGAACCCGCTGGCCGGCGTGCTGGCCGTCCCGGCCCGCACGTTCACCCTGTGGCAGATCCTCGGTGGCCTGGTGTGGACCGTCGGCCTGGTCCTGTCCGGCTACGGCCTGGGCACCTCGGTACCCAACGTCGACCGCTACCTCCTGCCGATCATCGCCGTGATCGTCGCCGTCTCGCTCGTGCCGGTCGGCCTCGAACTGCTCCGCTCACGCCGGGCGCGTCAGGCACGTGACAGGTTCGCCCCCAGGCCCGGTACAGAGCCATCCCCACGTGCCCCGCGCAGGCGGGGATAGCTCCCCTCTCAAATTTCAGTTTGCGACAGCTGACTAGACGTCAGCAAAGTCAGCATCAGGCCAGCAAGCGTCCTGCCGCGGCCGCCCACAGACAGCCACACCGTGGAATCGTCCGCCACCCGAAACCACTCCCGACACCCGCTTTGCCGCGCTCCCGCCAGCGATCCAAAAGCGGGAAGCAGCGCCCGACCGCCGCCCGCTCGTCAACCGCGTGACTTCAGGCATTCCTACAGGTCAACGCACCCTACCCCGCGGCTTCAACGCCACCCCCGGCAGCTCAGGGGCAGGCAGCGGGTCCCCGTCGTACCCCTTCACTTCCCCGAACCGCGAGCCTTCCATCCAGTCCTGACGCGCCTGCACGATCTCTTCCTGGGACCGTCCGATCCAGTTCCAGAACATGATCAGCTCCTCCTCGAACGGCTCGCCGCCGAGGAGCATCAGGCCGGCGTCCGACTCCGCGCGCAGCGGGAGTTCGGTGCGGCCGCAGCCGAGGTAGAGCATGGAGCCGGGCAGCACCGGCACACCGTCCACGTGGGCCTCGCCGGACATGGACAGGACGGCGTACTCGAAGTCCGGTTCCAGCGGGAGGCGTACGTCGGCGCCGCGCGTCAGGGCCAGGTCGGCGCCGACGATCGGGGTGTAGGTCGTGCCGGGCGAGGTCGCGCCGTCGAGGCCGCCCAGGATCAGCGTGGCCCGCACACCCGGTGCCGTGACGATCGGCAGCTCGCCGTGGTGTTCGAAGTGCGGGTCGGTGTGGCGGTGGCTGTCGGGGAGGGCGACCCACAGCTGTGCGCCGTGCAGAAAGCGGGCGTGCGGCCTCGGACTCTCCTCGGAGTGGCTGATCGCCCGGCCGGACGTCATCAGGCCCAGCTCGCGCGGGCGGATCGTCTGGAGGCTGCCCGTCGAGTCCCGGTGCAGCACCTCGCCCTCGTGCAGCCAGCTCACCGTCTGCAGGCCCATGTGCGGGTGCGGCGGCACCTGCATGCCGGACTCGTCGGCGATGTCGTCGGGACCGTAGTGATCGACGAAGCACCAGGCGCCGACCATACGACGGCCCAGATTGGGCAGCAGGCGGCGGACCTCGGTGGATTCGCCGAGCTTGACGCGGCGAGGGCTGAGAAGTTCGCGTACGGGCTCCGCCACGACGAAGCCGCGGCCGCCGCAGACGGCGGGCACCGCCTCGCGATCAAGGTTGCTCATGACGCCCAACCTAGCCCTGCCGGGGCCGCCTCGTCAGTCCGTAACCCCGGGCTGGCTCGATGCGTTCGAGAAAATAGTAGCCATGGATATAGTAGCCATGTACTGTATGCAGCATGAGCAAGGGTTCCGAGAGCGCCTCGCCTGGGTTCCTGGTGTGGCGCCTGTCCACGAAATGGCGGGTCGCGGTCGACCGGGCCGTCACCCCATTGGGGCTCACCCACGCGCAGTACGCCCTGGTGGCGTCGCTGTACGGCATGCAGCGCCGCGGCGAGCGCCCCAGCCAGCGGCGCCTCGCCGACCACACCGGGCTCGAACCGCTGTACGTGTCCAAGCTGGCGCGCTCCCTGGAGGCCGCCGGACTCCTCGAACGCACCCGGGATCCCCGCGACCCGCGCGCGGTCCAGCTGGCGCTGACCGAGCAGGGCCGGGAGCGGACCCGGCAGGCGATCGAGGTCGTCCAAGGTCTCCTGCAACAGCTGCTGACGCCGCTCGGCGGGCTGGACAGCGCGCGTACGCGGGAGTTCACGCGCGACCTGGCAACCCTGCTCGACGCACCTCTTGACCCGTTCGCCATGGACAGTGAGTCCGAGAAGGAGCAGTCATGACCACCACCACTCCCCTGCTCGACCCCCGTGTCATAGCCCTGGCCCACTACGCGAGCCGCGCGCTGCTGGAGAACGTACTGGCCCGCCACGGCGCCACGTTCCAGTGGTCCGTCACCCTCCGCCTCGTCGCCGTCGCCGACGGACCGGTCGACCGGGACGCCCTGGTCGGCGGTGTCGTCGACGCGCTGAAGATCGACCCGGCACTGGCCCACTCCACGGTCGACGAGCTGATCGCGGCGGAGCTGCTGGCCCCTCAGGAGCCGTCCGCGGTACGGATCACGGACGCCGGACGCGAGCTGTACAGCAGCACGTCCGCCGCGACCGCCCCTATCACCGCCCGTGTCTACGCCGGCATCCCGAAGGAGGACCTGGCCGTCGCCGGACGGGTGCTGAGCCTCATCACCGAGCGCGCCAACGCCGAGTTCGCGGCCATGACCAGCACGAACAAGTAGTGGAATATTGAACCACCGGCCTTCGTTGAGCGCGACGAAGGAGGTCATGGTGGAGACGATGTACTACGACCACGGAACACCGGCCGAGCGCTGGGAGCGCGCGCAGCTGTTCTTCGACGCCAAGGACTACGCGGGCGCCGCGCGCGTCCTCGGCAAGCTGGTCGAGGAGGTGCCGGAGCAGACGGGTCCGCGGCTGCTGCTGGCGCGCGCCTACTACCACTCGGCCCAACTGCGTCGTGCGGAGACCGAGTTGCGCGTCATCGTCGAGCGCGACCCCGTCGAGCAGTACGCCCGGCTGATGCTCGGCCGCACCCTGCAACGCCAGGGGCGGGACGTAGAGGCGGAGCCGCACATCCGCCTCGCCTCCGCGCTGACGGGTGACTTCGAGCAACTCTGATCAGCAGAGCGACAGAGGAACAGAGGAAATGCCAGGGGCCCGGTTCCCTCCGGAACCGGGCCCCTGGCCGTGCGTTCGAACTAGCTCGCGTCGGCCGGTGTGCGCTTCCCCCGGCGATGGGATATCTCGCCGAGCACCACGTCCACCACGATGAAGGCCGCCAGCGAGATGCCGAGCAGCGGCACGAAGTAGCCGATCACGGCGACGACCGCCACCAGCGGGACCAGGATCTGCGGCGGCACCTGCTGCCAGGCGCCGCGCGGGATGGGCCGGCCYAAGGCGGAGCCGCGGCCGCGCTGCCACCACATGCGGTAACCCCACACGATCAGCAGGATCAGGCCGAGCGTGAGCGCCATCAAGGCGATCTGGTTGACCAGGCCGAACAGGACACCGGTGTGGGCGTCGATGCCCCAGCGGGTCAACTTGGCGAGCACCGGGTAGTCGGCGAACCGCAGCACGTCGGTGACCTCGCCGGTCGTCGGGTCGATCGCGACCGAGTCCCCCTTGGTCGGCCAGGTGCGCTGCACCTGCTTCACGACATACGCGGAGGACGCGTCGGCGGGCGGCACGATTTCCACGGGATCGCCGAGGCCCTCGGCGCGCGCCGCGGCCAGGACCTTGTCGAGGCCGACGCCGTGCTCGCCGCTGCCGCCCGCACCGGCGGCGCCGCCGTGGCCACCGTGCTCACCGCCCGTCGAAGCCGAGATGGACGGGGTCGCCTGGCGCAGCGAGGTGCGCAGTTCGTCGATGTTGGCTCCGGCGTACGTCGACCAGGTCAGGCCCGTCGCCGAGAGGAACAGGAAGCCGACGGCGGCCCAGGCGCCGACGGTGCCGTGCAGGCCGAGCGTACGGCGGCGTCCGCCGGTGCCCCGGACCTTGCGCAGGGCGCGGCGGCGGGAGAACCACAGCACGAGGCCGCCGGCCGCGATCACCCACAGCCAGCTGGCGGCGAGTTCGCTGTAGAGGCGGCCGGACTCGCCGAGGTGCAGATCGCGGTGGAACTCGTCGATCCAGGTGCGCAGCGGCAGCGCGCCGGTCGAGCCGTACTGTTCGAGGGCGCCGCGCACCTCGGCGGTGTACGGGTCGACGAACACGGCCAGCGCGTGGTCGGCGTCGATGCCCTCGACCCCCGACAGCATCACCCTGGTGGACTCGTCGTCGGCCGGGGAGGGCCGTACCGCCGAGACGGTGCCCTCGGGGTGGGCCTTGCGCGCGGCGGCGACCTGCTCGGATATCGGCAGCTTCGCGTCACCGACCGGGACGTACATCTCGTGCCCGTACACGATCTTCTCGGCCTGGAACGCCCCGGCGTACAGGAAGCCGGTGGCCGCGGCGACGAGCAGGAACGGCGCGACGAGGACGCCGGCGTAGAAGTGCAGACGCAGGATCAGCGGGCGCAGCGGTGCCCATCTGCGGGGCGACGACGCCGGGGCGTCGGGGGGTGTCGCCTCCGCCGTGGTGGTCGAGGGAGCGGTGGACATCGGCGGCTTCTCCGGAGGTGGGGACGTGTGGTGCTGTGGCGGTCCAGTAGTCGGGGAAGCGAGCCGTCGAGTTCCCGCCCTCTCAAGTGACGTACGTCACAAGGGAGTCCGCCCCTCGTGCGGGCACCGTGGCATCCTGGCGCGATGGCACTTCCGAACCATCGCGCACCGCTGGCCGAGCAGGTCGAGCAACTCCTGGCCACCGGGGGTCCGTTGCCCATCGTGGCGGCCGGCGACCCGGTGCTACGGCGTCCCACCGAGCGCTTCGACGGCCAGCTGGACTCCGCGCTGCTGGCCCGCTTCGTAGAAGCCCTGCGGATCACCATGCACGCGGCGCCGGGCGTCGGCGTCGCCGCGCCGCAGGTGGGCGTATCGCTGCGGATCGCGGTGATCGAGGATCCGGCCCCGGTGCCGGAGGAGATCCGGCTGGTGCGCGGACGGGTGCCGCAGCCGTTCCGGGTGCTGGTGAACCCGTCGTACGAAGGCTTCGGGGGCGGGCGTGCCGCGTTCTTCGAGGGCTGTCTGAGCGTCCCGGGCTACCAGGCAGTGGTGGCCCGGCACACCGAGGTGCGGCTGACCGGGGAGGACGAGCACGGGCGGGCCGTCGACGAGGTGTTCTCGGGGTGGCCCGCCCGCATCGTGCAGCATGAGACGGACCACCTCGACGGCGTGCTCTACCTGGACCGGGCCGAACTGCGCTCGCTCTCCTCGAATCAGGCGATGGCCGAGCACTGGGCCCAGCCGGCCCCGGACGGGGCGGCGAGGGCCCTCGGCTTCGCACTGCCCGAGTGAGCGGCCGTTCGGCGCCGTGCGTCAGTTGTCCCGGTACGTCTCCAGCAGCCGCAGCCACACCTCGCTGATCGTCGGGTACGACGGCACCGCGTGCCAGAGCCTGCTGATCGGCACCTGGCCGACGACCGCGATCGTCGCCGAGTG
Organism: Streptomyces sp. UW30; assembly: GCF_008042075.1. Classification (GTDB taxonomy): domain Bacteria; phylum Actinomycetota; class Actinomycetes; order Streptomycetales; family Streptomycetaceae; genus Streptomyces. The sequence continues at coordinate 211,327 of NZ_RDBN01000043.1, forward strand.
GATGAGCTCGCCGACGCCGGGGCCGACGAAGGTGACGCCGAGGAGGATCTCGCGCTCCAGGTCGACGACCATGCGGGCGCGACCGCGGTAGTTGTCGCCGTACAGGGAGGAGCCCGCGACCACGAGGTTGTGGTCGACGGCGCGGACCCGGTGGCCTGCCTGTTCCGCCTCCGCGAGGGACAGGCCCACGGCGGCCGCCTCGGGGTCGGCGAAGACGACCTGGGGGACGGCGCCGTGGTCGGCGGTGGCCACGTGGGCACCCCACTCGGCGTCCAGCAGCGGCTCACCGGCAGCACGTGCCGCGATCGCCGCGCCCGCGATGCGGGCCTGGTACTTGCCCTGGTGGGTGAGGAGGGCCCGGTGGTTGATGTCGCCGACCGCGTACAGCCATTCGCTGCCGGTGACGCGCAGGGTGTCGTCGACGGGCAGCCAGGAGCCGGGTTCCAGGCCGACCGTGTCCAGGCCGATGTCGTCGGTGCGCGGGGCGCGCCCGGTAGCGAAGAGGATTTCGTCGGCCTCGATCCGCTCGCCTTGGTCGGTGATGACCACGACTGTGCCGTTCTCCCTGGTCACCGACTCGACCGAGGTGCCGGTGCGGACATCGGCGCCGGCTTCGGTGAGCGCCTCGGCGATCAGTTCCCCGGCGAACGGCTCCATGCGGTTCAGCAGGCCCTTGCCGCGGACGAGGAGCGTGACCTGCGAGCCGAGGCCCTGCCAGGCCGTCGCCATCTCGGTGGCGACCACTCCCCCGCCGACCACGACCAGCCGGTCGGGCGCGGCCTGGGCGCTGGTGGCCTCGCGGCTGGTCCAGGGCTTGACCTCGGCGAGTCCGGGCAGATCGGGCAGGACGGCTCGGGTGCCGGTGCACGCGGCGACGGCGTGCCGGGCCGTCAGGACCTTCCGTTCGCCGTCGGGGCCGGTCACCTCCACCGTGCGGGGTCCGGCGAGGCGGCCGTGGCCACGGTAGAAGTCGACATCGATGCCGTTCAGCCACTGGATCTGGCCGTCGTCCTGCCAGTTCGAGGTGAAAGCGTTGCGCCGGGCGACGACAGCGGCCGTGTCCAGGGGGCCCTGGACCGCCTGGCTCAGGCCGGGCAGTCGGCGGGCGTCGGCTTGGGCGAGGACCGGGCGCAGCAGGGCCTTGCTGGGCATGCACGCCCAGTACGAGCATTCACCGCCGACCAGCTCGCTCTCCACGACCGCGGTGGAGAGGCCGGCCGCACGGGTGCGGTCGGCGACGTTCTCCCCCACAGGCCCGGCTCCGAGCACAACGACGTCGTAAGCGATGGAATCCGTTTCCGTCATGGGGTCAGTCTTGCGGGTGGTGTGCGACGTGGCCACACGGGTACGCGCGCGGAATACGTGACCGTACGGTCGTGTTGTCGCCGACGGCTTCGCCCCCGACACCAGGAAGAGGGAATTACGCCATGAGCAGCACCGTGGAGCTCACCAAGGAGAACTTCGACGAGACGGTCACGGAGAACGATTTCGTCCTGATCGACTTCTGGGCGTCCTGGTGCGGGCCGTGCCGTCAGTTCGCCCCGGTCTACGAGAAGGCCGCGGAGGAGAACCCGGACCTGGTGTTCGGCAAGGTCGACACCGAGGCGCAGCCGGAGCTGGCCGCCGCCTTCGGTATCCAGTCGATCCCGACGCTGATGATCGTCCGTGACCGCGTCGCCGTGTTCGCCCAGCCGGGTGCCCTGCCCGAGGCCGCCCTGACGGACGTCATCGGGCAGGCCCGGGGGCTCGACATGGACGAGGTCCGCAAGGCCGTGGCGACCCAGCAGGCGCAGGCCGAGCAGGACGGCCAGTAAGGGCCGGATTCCGGATCCGGCCCCGACCGCCGGATCTAGAAGGGGTACGCCGCCACATCCCCGCGCACCGTCGTCCAGCGGATCTCGGTGAACGCCTCCAGGTTGGCCTCGCCTCCGAACCGGGCTCCGGTGCCGGAGGCGGCGAGGCCTCCGAAGGGGGCGACGGCCTCGTCGTTCACGGTCTGGTCGTTGATGTGCACGATCCCGGTCGGGATCCGCTCGGCCAGGTCGAGCCCGCGGGCGGTGTCCCGGGTGACGATGCCCAGGGAGAGGCCGTAGGAGCTCGCCGCGGCGAGGGCTGCGGCCTCGTCGGCCGTGGCGAAGGGGCGTACCGGAGCGACCGGTCCGAAGACCTCCTCGGCGTACGCGGGGGTCTCGTCGTCGACGCCGGCGAGCACGGTCGGCCGGTAGAAGAGCTCCTCGTGGGTGCCGCCCGCGGCCAGCTTGGCGCCCCGGGAGGTGCTCGCCTCCACCAGTCCGTGCACCTTGCCCAGCTGACCTGCGTCGATGAGCGGGCCGAGGTGGACCTCGGCGCGGTGCGGGTCGCCGACCGCGAGGGAGTCGGCCTTGGCGGCGAGGCGCTCGACGTACTCCTCGTACAGCGACTGGTGGACGAGGTGGCGGCCGGTGGTCATGCAGATCTGGCCCTGGTGGAAGAAGGAACCCCAGGCGGCCGTGGAGATCACCGCGTCGATGTCGGCGTCCTCCAGCACGATCAGGGCGGAGTTGCCGCCCAGTTCCAGATGCGCGCGCTTGAGATGGCGTCCGGCGGCCTCGCCGACGGCCCGGCCGGCGGCCGTGGACCCGGTGAAGGAGATGACCGGCACGTGCGGGTCCGCGACCAGCGCCTGGCCCGCCTCCGCGCCGCCCGGCAGGACGTGCAGCAGCCCCTCGGGCAGACCGGCCTCGGCGAAGACGGCGGCGAGCGACAGGCCGCCGCAGACCGCCGTGCGCGGGTCCGGCTTCAGCACGACGGCGTTGCCGAGCGCGAGGGCCGGGGCCACGGAGCGGATCGAGAGGATCAGCGGGGCGTTGAAGGGCGGGATCACGCCGACGACGCCCACGGGCACCCGGCGCGTGTACGACAGCCGGGGCGCCTCGCTGGGCAGGACCTGGCCGGCCGGGCGGGAGGCGAGGGCGGCGGCCTCGTAGCACTCCTGAGCGGCGACGTGCAGCTCGAAGTCGGCCTTGCCCGGGATGGAGCCGGACTCGCGGACGAGCCATTCGCGCAGTTCGTCGGCGTGCTCGGTGAACAGGTCGCCGGCCTTGCGCAGCACGGCGGCGCGTACGAAGTGCGGGACGCGGGCCCACTCGCCCTGGGCGGCGTGGGCGGCCTCGGCGGCCCTGCCGATGTCCTCGGCGGTGGCCAGGGTGACAGTGCCGAGCGTGTCGCCCGTGGCGGGCTCGGTGACGACGTGCTCGTCTCCCGACAGGGACGGGGACTGCCAGGTGCTGGGGTCGAGCAACGGCATGCGACTCTCCGTTCGGTCACCGGCGGGACTCACAGCGGGAGCGGAAGTCCCGAGTAGTTCACGGCCAGTTCGGCGGCGGCGTGGCGGGATGCGGTGATCCGGCGCAGACGTGCGAGCTGCATCCGGTCGTCGAACGCATCCCCGTTTGGTTGAGCGTGCAACATCCTAGTCATGTCGTCCGAGAACCGGGTGGCCTGCCACACCCGCTGCAGGCACAACTCCGAGTACCTGTCGAGGAGTTGTGTGCTCCCTGTGCGATGCAGCTCGATGAAGGCGCGGGCCAGCACCCTTACGTCCGCCACCGCGAGGTTGAGGCCCTTGGCGCCCGTCGGCGGGACGATGTGGGCGGCGTCCCCGGCGAGCAGCAGGCGGCCGTGGCGCATCGGTTCGTGGACGTAACTGCGCATCGTCGTCACCGACTTGGCAGAGATGGGGCCGCGTTCGAGGGTCCAGTCGCCGTCGATCGCGAAGCGGGCGGCAAGTTCGTCCCAGATGCGGTCGTCGGGCCAGTCGTCGGCGTCGGTGCCGTTGGGGACCTGGAGGTAGAGCCGGGAGACGGACGGTGAGCGCATGCTGTGCAGGGCGAAGCCGCGCTCACCGCGCGCGTAGATCAACTCGTCGCAGGACGGCGGGACTTCGGCCAGGATCCCGAGCCAGGAGTACGGGTACTCGTGCGCGTACGAGCGGCCGGTCCCGGCCGGGAAGACATCGCGGGAGATGCCGTGGAAGCCGTCGCAGCCGGCGATCCAGTCGCAGGTCAGCGTCCGCTCACGGCCCTCGTGCCGGAACCGTACGACGGGCGTGGCGCCCTGCGGGTTCTCGACGGCGAGCGCCGCCGCCTCGAACAACAGCGGTGGCCCGTCGGCGAGTTGCAGCGCGACGAGGTCCTTCACGATCTCGGTCTGCGCGTAGATCGTCACCGTACGGCCACCGGTGAGGGCCGGGAAGTCGATGTGGTGGCGTTCCCGGTCGAAGCGCAGCTCGATGCCCTGGTGGACCAGACCCTCGGCCACCAGCCGCTCGGCGGCGCCGGCCTCGCGCAGCGCGTCGACCGTGCCCTGTTCCAGCATTCCGGCACGCTGGCGCTGCTCGACGTACTCCCGCGTCCTGGCCTCCAGGACCACGCAGTCGACGCCCGCGCGGTGCAGCAGCCGGGCGAGGAGCAGTCCGGCGGGACCGCCGCCGATGATGCCGACCGTCGTGCGCATTCCCACGCCTCCCTGGCTTCGACGGTACGTCGGCCGGGCTCGCGAGGCCTCAGCTGGACTCGCGGTGGACCACCGTGGCCCCCAGCACCTTGTGCGTCTCGGGCGCGGCGCCCGGGCTGCGCACCGCGCGGTCGACCAGTTCCGCGAGGTCCCGGCCGGACGGCAGCTCGATATGGACCGTGCTCAGCCTAGGCCGCAGCAGCCGTCCGAGCATCAGGTCGTCGGCACCGATGACGGACGTTTCGGCGGGGACACGGATGCCCTCGTCCTTGAGGGCGCGGGTCAGCAGCATCGCGTACTCGTCGTTGTAGGCGAACACGGCGTCGAGGCCGAGGTCGCGCCAGCGGGCGGCGAGGCGGGCCGCGGACTCCTCGTCGTAGGCCAGGGGCAGCTCGGTGAGAGTGGCGTCCGTGCCGTGCAGGGCGCGGCGTACGCCTTCCAGGCGGGGCGCCGAGAAGGACTCCAGGCCGTCCTCCTCGGGCACGACGACGCCGATACGGCGCCTGCCGCGCTCGTACAGGTGGCTGCCCGCACAGTGGCCCACGGCTTCGTAGTCCATCAGCAGGGCGTGCGCTCCGTCGACGGACTCGGGGCCGAGGGTGACGACGGCCCGAGCGCCGGAGCGCTTGAGCACCGTCACGCCCTTCGGGCCGAGGCCGGAGCCCGACACCAGCACGGCGACGGGGCGCAGTTCGGCCCAGGCGCGGGCGGCCTCGTCGCTGTGCAGGCCGACGCTGCCGTGCTGGACGACGGTGTAGTCGAGGCGGCCGAGGGCCAGCTGGAGCTCGCTGAGGAACCGGCCGTACAGGGAGCCGATGGGGAAGCTGGGCGCGGGCATCAGGACCATGCGGCTGTGCCCGGCGCGCAGGCTGCGGGCAGCGGCGTGCGGGACGTAGCCGAGTTCCTTCGCGGCCTCGTGGACGCGGCGGCGGGTGGGCTCGCTGATACGGACGGCACTGGTGTTGTTGAGGACGTAGGAGACGGTCGCGCGCGAGACGCCGGCCAGGCGGGCCACATCGGCGCTCGTGGGTACCGAGCGCTGTGCGGGGGAAGCGGGCGCGGGCGTTTTCGGTATCTGCACCATGACGTACGGCATCTTTGCAGAACCTGTGTGCGGACTTCCGTTTAGGGTCTGCCGCCGCTCGGTCGGCGTGCTCCGGGGCACCCCGGAACGTTCACACCTGTGTGCGTGTCACCCGGGCCACCAGGTCGATCCACCCCGCCTCCAGCCGCTCCATGGGCATACCGCACTGCATGGTCAGGTGGTGGACCAGGGCGGGGTCGAGGTACGCCATGAGGGTCTGGGCGAGGAGGTCGCAGTCGGCGTCGGGCTGGATCTGCCGCAGCAGCACCATGACGTGGGTGTGCAGCGCCTTGATCGAGGGGTGGCTGAACCGGCGGGTCGGCTCCGGCTGGGCCGCCAGCTGCAGGTCCAGCTGCTCGGCTGAGCGGTAGAGCACCGCCACGCCGAACGCGCGCAGCCGGTCGACCGGGGGCGAACCGGGGCCCAGCGGCGCCGGCCCGCTCAGGAAGTCGGCCTGGAGCTTCCTCGCGGAGTGGTCGAGGAGCGCCGTCAGCAGGCCGGTGCGGTCGCCGAAGCGGCGGAAGACCGTCCCCTTGCCCACCCCGGCTGCCGCGGCCACCGCCTCCATGGTGACCCCGGCCGCGCCGTGCTCGGCGATCAGCTCGGAGGCGGCCTCCAGCAGCCGGGCGCGGTTGCGGGCCGCGTCGGCGCGCAGGCAGGGCTCGTCGGGGGCGGAGCCGACCTCCAGCAACTCGGGCGTGCCGAAGGGCTCCTCAGGCTTCGCAAACGGCGGCAGGGCGGCGGACATGAAGACAGCGTAAAGCATCGGGAATGAAACTGGACCGCGGTCCGCTTAGGGTGCTAGAAACGTAAACGGACCCCGGTCCGGATCGTAACGGCAATGTTTCAGCATCCTTGGAGTTCGCATGTCTGTTCGCATCCTCGCGCTCGTCGGCAGCCTTCGTGCCGGTTCGCACAACCGTCAGCTGGCCGAGGCGGCCGTCAAGCTCGCTCCCGAGGGCGCCGAGGTCGTGCTCTTCGAGGGCCTGGCCGACATCCCCTTCTACAACGAGGACATCGACGTGGAGGGCAGCGTGCCGGCCGCCGCCGCCACGCTGCGTGAGGCCGCGCAGGCCTCCGACGCGTTCCTGTTCTTCTCCCCCGAGTACAACGGCACGATCCCGGCCGTGCTGAAGAACGCCATCGACTGGCTGTCGCGCCCGTACGGCGCCGGCGCCTTCGGCGGCAAGCCGGTCGCCGTGGTCGGCACCGCCTTCGGCCAGTACGGCGGCGTATGGGCGCAGGACGAGGCCCGCAAGGCCGTGGGCATCGCCGGCGGCAAGGTGCTGGAGGACGTCAAGCTGTCCATCCCCGGCTCCGTGACCCGCTTCGCCGAGACCCACCCGGTCGACGACGCCGAGGTCGCCGCCCAGCTGACCGAGGTCATCGCGCGCGTCCACGGGCACGCGGGCGAGGCGGTCGCCGCCTGACCCCACCACGGGTCACCCCGAGGGGCCGGAGCTCAGTGCTCCGGCCCTTTCTCGCGCCTCAGGCCACCGCCTTGGGTGCCAGTTCGCGCAGTTCCGACAGTGCGGCGGCGACCGCCGGGCGTTCGTGGCCGCCGCCCCTTGTGCAGGTCAGGAGCTTGCGGTGCGGGTTTCCCGTGCAGCGGACCCGGGTGATCGGCAGGTGCGGGGGCAACTGGGCGAGACGGGGGATCAGGGCGACGCCGAGGCGATGGGCGATGAGGTGGGCCATGACGTTCCAGTCCATCGCGTGGTGGACGATGTCCGGGGTGAACCCGGCCTCGCCGCACGCCGCCAGCACATGGGGACGGCAGGGACTCTCCGGCACCGGCGCGATCCATTCCTCGCGCGCCGCCTCCGCCAGGCCGACGTCGTCCCGCCCGGCGAGTGGATGGTCCTCGGGGACGACGAGGTCGAACGGGTCGTCCAGGAGCGGCTGTTGGTCGAAGCGGCTGTCGCCGAGGGGCGGGTTGTAGATCGTGGCCTCGACGACGGCCAGGTCGCTCTCCCCCTCGAAGAGCAGGTCGAAGCTGACCGGCACCACCGTCTCCTGGATCCGGACACTGAGGCGCGGATGGATCGTGCGCAGCCGGGACGCCATGGGCGCGAGCAGCACCGAGACGGCCAGGGGGAAACCGCAGGCCCGCAGCAGCCCCGCCGGCGCGCCGTGGTCGGCCCGCAGATCGAGCTCGGCCTGTTCCCAGCGCGCCTGGATGGCGTCCGCGTGCGCGAGCAGGCTCTCGGCCGCCGAGGTGAGGCGCACCCCGCGGCCCTGCGGCTCCAGCAGGTCGACGCCCAGATCGCGGGCCAGCTGCCGGATCTGCTGGGAGGCGGCGGACGGGGTGAAGTGCAGGGCGCGGGCGGCCGCGGTGACCGTGCCGTAGTGCGCCACGGCCCTCAGTACGTGCAGTCGGCGCAGGTCAATCATGAAGCCCACGCTTCAAGGTGAGGTCCACAAAGTCAACCTGGACGTGTACGAAGGCGCATCGCACCCTTGATGGTGTCGCGACGGTCGATCAGCCACACCAGGAGCGAGGAGTCACCATGACCAGCACGACCGGCACCCTCTGCCCGCACTGCGGGTGGCCCGACGGCGCCGAGCCCTTCCAGGTCATCTCCCGGCACACCACGGCGGCGGGCAGCACGGTGTGGACGCGGTGCGGCTGCGGTTCGCTGCAGGTCCGGGTCGTCGACGCCCGCGGGATGCGGATCGTCTCCCGCAGCCGCCCCGCCGACGCCGGCACCCGGTCGAGCACACCCTGCCGATAGCCGCCGGCGCTCAGTCGAGCCCGGCCAGCCGCTGTACGGCGGGAGCCGCGAAGTTCTCGATGAACGCCGCCGGCTCCCCCGTACGGGGACCGAGGATCACCGTGTCGATGCCGAGTTTGGTGTAGCCCGCGATCTCGCGGGTGAAGGCGTCGACGTCGCCCGTCATTGCGGCCTCGCCCGAGTAGACGACGGTCTTGCGGATCTCGTCGTAGTCGCGCCCCTCGGTGTCGCAGTGGCCGCGCAGCACGTCGAGCTTGTGCCTGACCTCCTCCGGCGAGGTGATGAACAGGTTGCACGCGTCGCCGTACCGGGCCACCAGCCGCAGCGTCTTCTTCTCCCCTCCCCCGCCGATCATGATCTCGGGGTGCGGGGCGCTGACCGGCGCCGGGACGCCGAGGGTCTCGGCGAGCCGGTAGTGCCTGCCCTCGAACGGGCCGTTCGTGTCCGGGTCCCACATCTGGAGGCAGATCCGCAAGGTCTCCTCCAGCCGCTCGAAGCGTTCGGCGACCGGTGGGAACGGCACGCCGAGCCCGGCGTGTTCGCGGTCGTACCAGGCCGCGCCGATCCCGAGGGTGGCCCGGCCGCCGGACAGCACGTCGAGCGTGGTGGCGATCTTGGCGAGCAGACCGGGGTGGCGATAGGTCACGCCGGTCACCAGGGCGCCGAGGCGGACCGTCGAGGTGTGGCCGGCGAGGAAGCCGAGGGTCGTGTAGGCCTCCAGCATGGGGTCCTCGGCGCGGTCGTTGAACTCCATCTGGAAGTAGTGGTCCATCACCGACAGCCAGCTCACGCCCGCAGCCTCGGCGGCGGCGCCCGCGGCGGCGAGTTCGGCGCCGAGCGCGGGACCCCCTCCGGGATGGTCGAACCGGTTGATGTGCACGCCGACCCGCATGTCCTGTCTCCGTTCGCCCTGACCCTGACCGTGCCCTGTCCCTGACGACGCTAGAACTTCGAGCGCTCTCGAAGTCAAGCCCGTTCGGAAAGCTGGTCCCCGAGCCCCGTGCGCCGGTACAGCACGCGCCTGCCGTCGCGGGTCCGGGTGACCAGTCCCGTGGCGTGCAGCACCTTCAGGTGCTGGGAGACCGCGCTCGGCGTCACACCGAGGCGGCGGGCCAACTCGACCGTGGGCAGCGGTTCGGCGAGCAGCCGAAGGACCGTGGTGCGAGGTGCACCGAGCAGCGCGGTGAGCGCGGAGGTGTCGGGCTCGGGCGGCGGTTCCCACAGGGTCGCGGCGCCCCGGCCGGGATAGACGAGCATCGGGGGTTCGTCGGCGCTGACCGGGGGCGCGGGTTTGTGGGCGAACAGGGACGGCAGCAGGCGCAGTCCGCGCCCGGATCCGTCCACCTCGTGCCGGCCGATCATCTGCTCGACGCGCAGGACACCGTCGCGCCAGCGCACGTTGCGGTGCAGGTCGGCGAAGAGGAGCTGGGCGCCGCCCGTGGCCAGCTGCCGGGCACGGTGGGTGATGTCGGCCTCCAGCACGAGCCGCATCCGCGGCCAGTCCGGACGTATGGCCAACTCCCAGTACCGCAGCAGCAGTTCGGACAACTCCTCCAGCAGCTCTGCCACCGGCCCGTCGCCGGGTGCGGTGATCTGCCGCAGGGCTTCGGGGAGGGGGTGCGGGGTGTGGGTGGCGAGCAGGTCGCGGCGTACGAGTGCGGGTGGCGTCGCCCGTACGACGGCGAGCTGGTCCTCCAGCGTGGGCGCGAAGGTCGTCGGGCGCGGGGTGAGGAAGTCGGGCAGGACGAGGGTCTGCCCGACCAGGGCCCGCAGCAGCCGGGCGTCGGCCACTTCGAGCCGGTCGAGCACCGAGCGGCGCCACGGGGAGTGCAGGGGGAAGAGGGCGGGGGCGCGCAGGGCCCGCAGACTGCCCATGACCTCGCGCAGCGGCGAGATCGCGAACCGGGTGTCCGCGAGGTCGTCGACGTCGAGCAGGAAGCTGATCATTAAGCCCCGGGCTACATCCTTTGGCAACCGGCCGTCACCGGCGTGGACTTCGGCACATGACGGATCACAACCACCGGCAGACTACCTCCGCGATCGCGCTGCTCGCCTTCGCGTGCTCAGTCGCCGTGGGCAATGTCTACTTCCCGCAGGCGATCGGCCCGTTGGTGGCTTCCGGCCTCGGCGTCTCCCCCGACGCGGCCGCCACGGTGGTGACCGCGACCCAGTTCGGCTACGCGGCCGGCATCTTCCTGCTCGTGCCGCTCGGCGACCGGCTGCGGCCCCGCCCGCTGTTCGTCACCCTGCTCGCCCTGACCGGCCTGGGCCTGCTCGCCGCGAGCACCGCCCAGGGGCTGTTGCCGCTCGTCGCCGCGAGCGTCCTCGTCGGCACGGCGACGGTGATCGCCCCGCTCGCCGGCCCGCTGGCGGCCGGCCTGGTGCCCGCCGAGCGGCGGGGCGTGGTCAGCGGCACCCTGCTGAGCGGCGCCCTCGCCGGCATGCTGGTGTCCCGCGCGCTCGGCGGCGCGCTCGGCGACTGGCTGGGCTGGCGGGCGCCGTACGTCGTCGCCGCCGCGCTCTCCCTCGCGGTCGCCGCCCTGCTGGCCCGCATGCTGCCGGCGCTGCCCGCGTCCACCGCGGCGTCCTACCCGGCGCTGCTCGCCGCGCCCCTGCGTCTGCTGTGCACCGAGCCCGAGCTGCGCCGCTCGTGCCTGTACCAGGCCACGGTGTTCGCCGGGTTCTCGGCGGTCTGGACCGGCGTGGCACTGCTGCTCACGGGCCCGGTGTACGGCCTGGATGCGACGGCGGCCGGGCTGCTGGCCCTGGTCAACGCGGCGACGATGCTGTGCACGCCGGTCGCGGGGCGGCTGGTGGACAGCCGTGGCCCGGACCGCGTCAACCTCGTGTGCTTTCTCGTGGTCGGCGCGTCGGCACCGGTCCTTGCCTTCGGCGGCCTGGGAGGCGTGCCCGGGCTGACGGCGCTGGTCGTCGGCACACTGCTGCTCGACGTCGGCATGCAGTCCGGCATGGTGGCCAACCAGGTGCGGATCTACGGCCTCGGCGCCGACGCCCGCAGCCGGCTCAACACCGCCTACATGACGTGCGCCTACCTCGGCGGCACCGTGGGCTCCTGGCTGGGCGCCCGCGCCTACGGCCGCTTCGGGTGGCCCGGCGTGTGCGTGCTGGTCGCGGGGCTGACCGCGGTGGCGCTCGGACGCCATCTACTGCATCGGCTCACACGGATTCGGCAGATGCCCGTTCCTGCTGCTGCCTCGAAGCACGCAGGCTGGTCACCGTCGTCACCGCCAGGACGAGCACGATGAAGCCGAGCGAGAAGGGGATGCCGATCTCGGGGACGTGGACCCCGGACTCGTGCAGGGCATGCAGCACCAGCTTCACGCCGATGAAGCCGAGGATGATCGACAGGCCGTAGCTGAGGTGGACCAGCTTCTTCAGCAGACCGCCGATGAGGAAGTACAGCTGCCTGAGCCCCATCAGCGCGAACGCGTTGGCCGTGAACACGATGTACGGGTCCTGCGTCAGCCCGTAGATGGCGGGGATGGAGTCGAGCGCGAACAGGACGTCGGTGGAACCGATCGCGAGCATCACGACCAGCATCGGGGTCATGACACGCTTGCCGTTCTGCTCGATCCACAGCTTGGTGCCGTGGTAGCGGTCGGCCACGCCGAAGCGGTTCTCCACCATCCTCAGCAGCTTGTTCTCCTGGTACTCCTCCTCGTGTTCCTCCTTGCGGGCGTCCTGGATCAGCTTCCAGCCGGTCCAGATCAGGAAGGCGCCGAAGAGGTAGAACACCCACGAGAACGCGGAGATGATCGCCGCGCCGGCCGCGATGAAGCCGGCACGCAGCACGAGCGCCACGATCACGCCGACCATCAGGACGCGCTGCTGGTACTGGGACGGCACCGCGAACTTGGCCATGATCAGGACGAACACGAAGAGGTTGTCGACGCTGAGCGACTTCTCGGTGATGTACCCGGCGAAGAACTCGCCGGTGGGCCCGGCACCGCCGTACGCGGACAGCCCGAGGCCGAACAGGCAGGCCAGTACGATCCACACGATCGTCCAAGTGCCGGCTTCCCGGATGGAAACGTCGTGAGGTTTGCGACCGATGAAGAAGTCCACGGCGACGAGCGCGCACAGGGCGACGACGGTCAGCAGCCAGAGGGTGGGGGAAACGTTCACAGGTGCTACTCCCGGTGCAGGTGGGGCCTTGCCAGCGTCGTTGCCACCCGGCGACCGCTTCCACCCAGGGGCGGTGAACAGCGGGTCATCTCCTGGCAAGGTCCAGGTCACGGGTGTGCCACCCGCCGGACGGCGGGCAGCTTCCGCCGTCCGGCGGCCCCGTGTCCGGGGCCGGTGCGCGGATGCTGACGGCAGAGCCGCGAGGCACATGTGTGCCCCCTGTGTGAGGAGTTGCCATGACCCAGGCCCCGCCCCCGTTCGATCCCGAGCTCGCCGCCGCGCTGGAGCTCATCAAGGACGTGATCTCACCCGGCCTCACGATGGACGACATAGCCGAGGTCCGCCAGGGTGCGGGGATACAGATGCTGGCCGACCTGGACCTGACTCTGGACGGCTACTTCGAGGTCGAGGACCGTGCGGTGCCGGGCCCCGAGGGCGCGCCGGAGATTTCGCTGCTGATCTGCCGGCCCGCCGCTCCGGCCGACACGGGCCCGCGGCCCGTGATCTACCACGTCCACGGCGGCGGAATGATCATCGGCACCAACCGTGTCGGTGTCGACGCTCCGCTGGCCTGGGCGAAGGAGTTGGACGCGGTCGTGGTGTCGGTGGAGTACCGGCTGGCGCCCGAGCATCCGCACCCGGCGCCGATCGAGGACGTGTACGCCGGTCTGGAGTGGACGGCGGGACACGCGGCGGAGTTCGGTGGTGATCCGCGGCGCGTCGTCGTCGCCGGTGCCAGCGCGGGTGGCGGGCTGTCCGCGGCGCTGGCGCTGCTCGCCCGGGACCGTGGGGGTCCGGAGCTGATCGGTCAGATGCTGATGTGCCCGATGCTGGACGACCGCAACGACAGCCCTTCCGTCCATCAGATGGCGGGCCTCGGTGTCTGGGACCGTACGGCGAACGAGACCGGCTGGACGGCGCTGCTCGGCGCGCGGCGCGGTGGCCCCGACGTGTCCGCCTACGCGGCGCCGGCCCGCGCCGAGGACCTCTCCGGGCTGCCGCCGGCCTTCCTGGACGTGGGGTCCGCGGAGACCTTCCGCGACGAGGTCGTCGACTACGCCTCGCGGATCTGGCAGGCGGGCGGTGTGGCCGAACTGCATGTGTGGCCCGGGGGCTTCCACGGCTTCGACGGCTTTGCTCCGCAGGCGGTGGTGTCACAGGCGTGCCGGGCGGCGCATCTGGCTTGGCTGAGGCGGCTGTTGAGCCGGTGACGGTGGGGTGTTCATGAATTCGGGTCATGGTCGTAAGCGGCCGTACGGTCTACGCGCTCGCCCCGTGCGGCATCGACTCGCAGCCCACGCCCGTCACGAGGGCCGCTTCCAGATGCGCGAGGTCCCCGTACTCGGCCGCCGCGAGAAAGGCCTGCACGAACGCGGCCCGCTCCGCCGGAGGCAATGAATCCAACGCCTCCAGCAACACCCCGCTGACCTCTTCCGCGAGCACCCCCCGCCCCACCGCATCGCCCGCGTCCGACGTCACGCAGGCCCTGTCCCGACCGGGCGACGCCAACCGGGACAGACAGATACCCCCCACCACCCGCGCCAGCCACGACCGCGGGTCCACGATGCGGGCCCGTTCGGCATCCGACAGCCCGAACCACTGCCGATACGCCTCGTCGATCACGCGCTCGGCCTCACGCTCACGGCCCAACATCCAGAACGCCACGTCCACCAGATGCCGTCGCTCATCCAGCAACTCCACCAACGACACCGCATCGTCCGCGCCCGCCACAGCCCGACCTCCCTCGCGCGCAGCTTCACAGGACAACTGCCACATCGATTTCGTGATGCGCCCGCTTGTCAGGTGAGACCGAACAGGCCCGGATCCTGTGACATCGGCCCGTTTCTCACCCGTGCGTCGCGACCCTCGTCGATCGGGAGGAGGGCGCTGTGTGATCAGCCGCGTTGTCCGTCGCCGACCTGCGTGAGGTGCGGTCGGTCGCTCACGGCGGGATGTTGGAGTCAGCGGGGTGTTGCTGGAGGCGTTGGATTCATTGCCTCCGGCGGAGCGGGCCGCGTTCGTGCTGAACGATGTGTTCGCCTTGGCGCCGGGGGCGGTCGCGGACATCGTCCGGCAGAGCGAGCCACAGTGCGTGGAGCCGGCGGACCGGGCGCGGCAGAGTCTGCGGGCGCGGCGCGGGCTGCCGACGTCGGTGGCGGAGCACGACGCGGTGGTGGGGGCGGTGCGTGCGGCGTGCGTGAGTGAGGACGAAGGGGTGCTGGCGTCGTTGCTCGCGGTGGATGCGACGGCTTTCTTCGACGGCGGCGGGAAGGTGCGTGCGCTGGTCAAGCCGGTGCACGGGGGTGCGCAGGTGGCGCGGAGTCTGTTGACGTTGCTGGCGCGGCACCCGCGGACCACTCTGGACACACACGCTGTCAACGGGCGGACCGGGCTGATGGTGCAGTACGGACGTCAGGTCGCCGCCGTGATCAGCCTTGATGTCGCCGGGCCACAGGTCGTGCAGGTCTGGGTCACCGTCAACCCCGACAAGCTGCGCACCTGGAACCACACCTGCGGTCTTCTCTGACACGGCAGGCCTGTCACAGAACGGGGAGCCGTCCGGTCAGTGAAGCAGACGCGTCGGGAAGAGCCGCGAAGCTCAAGGACCGCCACCGGGCACGGGTACCCGGAGGAACGGAGACCGCAGGATCATGCATCTCAAGACGTCCCCCACGGAAAGCGACCTGGACGACGCCGTTTCCGTCTTCGTGGAACTCCGCCCGCGGCTCTTCGGTATCGCCTATCGCGTGCTGGGAAGCGCGGCCGAGGCCGAGGACGTGGTGCAGGAGGCCTGGATGCGGTGGCAGAAGACCGACCGCTCCGTGGTGATCAGCCCGGCGGCCTTTCTGTCGAGCACCACCACCCGGCTGGCCATCAACGTCGCTCAGTCGGCCCGCGTCCGCCGCGAGACGTATATCGGCCCCTGGCTTCCCGAGCCCGTCGACACGAGCCACGATCCCCAGGTGGGCGCCGAACGGGCCGAAGCCCTGGAATTCGCTCTCCTCCTCGTACTGGAGAAACTGAATCCCACGGAACGGGCCGCCTATGTTCTGAGGGAGGCGTTCGACTACGCCTACTCCGACATCGCGGAAATGCTCGGGCTCAGCATCGTCAACGTACGCAAGATCGTGAGCCGGGCCCGCAAGCATCTTGAGGCCGACCAGCGCGAGACGGTGGACGCGGTGGCCCATCGACAGCTGCTCGATGCCTTCGTCTCGGCGGCGCGGAACGGAGATGTCGCCTCGCTGGAGGCCGTCCTCACGCCTGATGCCGTGAGCCTGTCCGACGGCAACGGCATCCGGGGCGCCGCTCGCGTCCCCGTACTGGGCCGTGCGCGGGTGGCGAACCTGGCGACCGCCACTCGACGGTTCTGGGTCGGGGTGGAGGTCCGCCACGTCGAGGCCAACGGACGCGGCGGCGTGCTGCTCTACCGGGACGGCCGACCTTCGACGTTCATGACGATGGCGGCCTCGCGCGAGGGCGTTCACCAGCTGATGTGGGTGTTCAATCCGAGCAAGATCGCCGCGTTCGTCGACTCGGGCCTGCGCAACACCAGGGCACTCGCCGTCTGAGGAGCAAGAGGCCGACCCCGGACGCCGGGACGCCCTTGCTCAGCCCCGTTCCCGCGTGCGGAAGGCCCCCGGTGTGCCGCCGGTCTCGCGGGTGAAGAACTTGCCGAAGTTGGTCGGTTCGGTGAAGCCGAGGCGGCGGCCGATGGCTGCCACCGGCAGGGTCGTGTGGGCGAGGAGCCGCTTGGCCTCCAGGACGACACGTGCGTCGATGAGGGTCTTTGCGGTGCGACCGGTCGCGGCCTGGCAGAGGCGGTTCAGGGTGCGCGGGGAGTAGCCGATGCGGGCGGCGTAGTCGGCGGTATTGCGAGTGTCCGTGAAAGAGCGTTCCAGCTCGTGCAGGAAGCGGCGGTAGGCGTCGTCACCGGCACCGCCGGTACCGCCCGTGTCGCCCTCGTCCGGTCCGTCGGGGCCGGGCAGCCGGGCGATGCGCAGCAGCAGCGCGCCGAGGAGTTGCCGTAGCAGGTCGATGGTCGGGCCGGCGGCCTCCGCCTCCTCGACGGCGCGTCGGTACTCCAGGGCCAGTTCGTCCAACGCGTGGGAGATACCGGTGCGTTCGCCCTCGGGAACGGTCCGGGCGGCCGGCCCGAGCGGGTGGCCGAGCAGCGGGGCGATCCGCTCCAGGTGGGACGGGAACGCGCCCGTGAACAGAACGACGGCTGCTTCGAGGACGCCGGAACTGTCGGGGGCGCCGCGTCTGTCGGACCCGTCGGGCAGGGGTCGCGGGATGCGCTGGACCTGCCCCGGCCGGACGTGCAGCAGCGTCCCGGCCGCGCACGGGTACTCGACGAAATCGACCATGGCGACTCCCCGGCCGCCGGTCACCAGGGTCAGCTGGTGGAAGTCCGGCCGGTGCGGCCTGCTCAACTCCTCCAGGGACAGTCGGCTCGTCAGCTCGCTGTGCGTGAGGGTTTCCACGCCCAGCTGAGGCCGGGCGGGGTTGTTGTAGCCCACCGTCGCGAGCGCGGACCCGTCAGCAGCCTGTCCACTTCTGACCATGATGGTTCCAGATGCTACCTCGCTCGCCGGGCAGGCGCCGCCCAGGATGAAGGGGAGGCCGCGGGCACCGGAGCACCGCCGCCACCGCAGCAGAACGGAACGCGTCATGAGCAACAAGGACCTGGCCGTCGAAGCCGCCGGCGAGCTGTTCGGCAAGAAGGACCCCACCGCGGTGGACCGCTGGGTCGCCCCCGGCTACGTCCAGCACAGCTCGCTCGCGGCCGACGGCCCGGAGGCCCTGCGCGCCCTGGTCTCCTCGCTGCCGGACGGCTTCCGCTACGAGGGCGCCCGGGTCATCGCCGACGGCGACCTGGTGGCGCTGCACGGCACCTACCACGGCTTCGGCCCCGTCCCGCTGGTCGCCTTCGACCTCTYCCGCGTCGAGAACGGCAGGCTCGCGGAGCACTGGGACGCCCTGACGCCGGTCGTCGAGGACACCGTCAGCGGACGTACCCAGACCGACGGTCCGACCCGGGCCACCGACCTCGACAGGACCGAGGCCAACCGCGCCCTGGTCACCGAGTTCGCGGAGAAGGTCCTCAAGGGCGCCGACTACTCGGTGCTCACCGACTACATCTCCACCGAGACCTACGACCAGCACAACCCCGAGGCCGGCGACGGCCTGGGCGGCTTCGGCGTCGCCGCCGGCAAGTGGGCCGAGCAGGGCAAGAACCTGGTCTACAAGACCGTCCACAAGGTCGTGGCCGAGGGCGACTTCGTACTGCTGCAGTCGGAGGGCGAGTTCGGCGTCCCGGTCGCCTACTGGGACCTCTTCCGGGTGGCCGACGGCAAGATCGTCGAGCACTGGGACGTCATCGCCCCCATCCCCGCCGAACTCCCGCACAGCAACGGCCTGTTCTGACCCGAACTCCCGTCATCGGCAGCGGACACTGCCAGGTGATTGAACTGGGGTGAGTGCTCGTGTGAGGCTGCGGACTCGGCTCAGCTGTCCGACTGGAGGGTGATGCTCGCCAGGAGGGCTGCGAGTTCCGCCGGCTTCGACAGGAACGGCGAGTGGCTGCCCTCGATCCGGTGGACCGCGCCGGACCTTGCCGCCATGATCTGCTGGCTCTGCGCGGGCAGGGCCTGATCGTCCTCGCAGAGTACGTACGTCGACGGGACGGTGTGCCACCCCGCCGCGGTCAGGGTGTCGTTGAAGGACCTCGCGCTCTGCGGCACCAGTCGCTTGGCGGCCTCGTCGGCCTCGGACGGGAGCGCGTCGCCGTAGAACAGCGCGACGGGATTGTCGGGTACGGCCACGAAACCACCCGGCTCCGGCGAGACCGGCGCACCGTGGAACCCCAGGAGACTCTCACCGGCTTCCAGCTGGTACGCCGCCAGATAGACGATGCGCGACACGTTCCCCGCCTCGGCAACGGCCTGGCTGACCGGTATGCCACCGTATGAGTGCGCGACGACCACGACCGGGCCGTCGATGGTCTCCAACTCCCGGAGGACCGCCTGCGCGTCGTCCTGCACGCCGGCCTGCTCACCGGCGCTCGGCAGATCGACCGCCCGAGTCCGCCACCCGTCGGCCTCCAGCACCGACGTCAGCTTCTCCCAGCACCATGCGCCGTGCCATGCCCCGTGCACCAGGAGCAGAGCCGGACGGGAATCCCCATCAGTCACAGCAGTCCACTTTCAGATCGGTAGGGAATGCCAAAAGCGCCCAGCGGCGCTGACGCACCGAGCCTAAAGGTCATCGGACACACTGTCCAACGTACTGTCCAGGAGGGACCTTTCGACCGGACCGAGGCAAGGGCCTTCCAGGAGGCCCGAGTTCACCGCACACAGCCCCGATGCGGGGCGTGCACCGGCTAGTCGACGGCCGGTTCGGGGGCGCGGCGGAACACGCCGTACCAGTAACCCTTTGCCAGCTCACGTGCGACGGTCACGTCGTCCTCGTCGCTGCCGTGCACCTGCTGGGCGATGACCTGACCGCCGCCCTGGACGATGATCCTGGCGGCAAGCCCGGGGTCGACGTCTGCGGGTGTCCGCCCGGCCCGCTGCTCCTCCTTCAGTACCGTCACCAGGTTGTCGGTGAAACGGTCCTGATCCGCCGTCCATGCGTCCCGGACCGCCGGGTCGTACGCGGCCACTTCGTTGATCGCCGACAGCAGAGCCGCATGCTCGCGGTAGTGCCGAAGGATCAGCTCGTAGGTACGCGCCAGACCGTCCAGCCCGCCGCCCGGACCACAGGGCCGCCAGGAAGACGTGATCGCGTAGCTCTCCGTCTTGAGCGATCCGCTCAGCCGGAGCAGAACATCCACCTTGTCGCGGAAGTACAGATAGAACGTGGAGCGGGAGATGCCCGCCGCGTTGGCGATCTGCTCCACGCTCAGCTCGGTGTAGGTCACCCCATCGCGCAGCAGCTCCTCGATCACGGAGAGGATCCGCTTTTCGAGTGCGGACCGTCGGTCAGCCGCGCTGGAGCGACGTCGAGTGGTGGAAGCCATGGGGTCATTTTAAGGAACCGTCGGGATGCCGACCTCCCGGTCCAAGCCGGCGGTGTTCCGAGGAGTGTTCCCTCCCCGGAACCGGCCGGCCGCTGGGCTCAAGACCGATCGCGCCGAGCAGGTCTCAGGCCCAAGAGGTCACCGGCGTAAACGAGCTGTCCTGCCGGAACAGATCCGTGCCGTCCGTCCGGTCCACCCGCAGTTGGTAGTTGTAGTGCCGCAGGTAGTACCCGGGGTAGTTGTACGACTCGAAGCGGATCGAGCCGCTCGACGAACCCGTGCGGGCGACGAACGTGGCGTCCTTGGCGAATGTCGACGTGCCGTCGTTGGTGTCGAAGCGGGCGCGGAAGTCGTAGTGGCGCAGGTACTTGCCGGAGGAGTCGCGCAAGGAGTAGCCGTTCGCGTCGGCGAGGCCGGCCACGACCGTGAAGGTCGACGCCTGCTTCTCGGCGGTGGTGCTGGAGGCGCTGACCACCGGGAGGTTGAGCAGGGAGGACTGGACCTGCCAGTAGCGGGTGGAGAAGTTGGCCGACTGGAAGGAGCGGGTGACGTTCTTCGCCAGGGTCGGGCCGCCCGAGACGGTCTCCTTGATGACCGTGAAGTGGCGGACCGTTCCGGAGACGGCGGGCAGGCCGGCCGGGGCGGACCAGGTGGCGAAGGTGTCGTAGCTGTCGCTGTAGTAGTACGTGCCGTCGCCGTAGCCGTCGAAGAACAGACGCCAGCCGCCGTTGTCGAGCTGGATGAGCGCGGGGCCTTCGCGGTAGCTGCCCCAGCCGGCCCAGTCGCCGGTGCGGGAGATCGCGTAGGGGCCGGTGAGGCTGGAGGCCGTCGCGTACTCGATGTACTTCGTCGTCTCGTTCTTGGTGAAGGCGTGGTAGGTGGAGCCGATCTTCACGAGGAACGTGTCGATGTGGTTCTCGCCGATGCCGGACAGCGCGACGGGTGAACTCCACGCCGTCAGGGCGGAGTTCGTGGCCTTCAGCAGATACGGGGTGAAGATCCACTCGTCGTCGGTGGTGGAGCAGGACACGATGACGTTCACGCTGCCGTCGCTGTCGACGAACCACTCCGGCGCCCAGGCCCGGGAGAGACTCGCGATCGGGACCGTGTAGTCGTACAGGAACGTCCAGTTGACCCGGTCGGTGCTGCGCGCGAAGCCGATGGTGGTGCTGGTGTCCTGCCAGGTATGGGTCGTGTAGGTGATGTAGTAGGAGCCGTTGGTGTGCCTGAGGATGCTCGCGTCGCGGATGCGGTTGCTCGGCGGCGTGTAGGCGGAGGCCTTGGCCAGACGGAAGTCGGTGGCGTCGTCCGACTGATAGACGTTCACGGTCCCGTCGTTGCTGTTGAGGAACGGCACGATCGTGTAGCGGGTGGCCGAGCCGCTGGGCGGTGCGGCCGCCAGCGCTGTGCCGAGCAGGCCGGGGGCCTCGCCCAGGACCAGCGCCGAGGCCGGCAGGACGGCCATCGCGCGCAGCAGGGTGCGGCGGGACGGGGTGTGAGGGCGTCTGGTCACGTGCGGCTCTCCCTACGGTTCAGGGGACGATTCCGAGTCACGCATGTTCGTGGTTTCGAACATGGTTCGGAAATTCGATCAGAAGGTAGGGGTGAGGTCCCGGCGCGTCAATGGTTTGCACACGTGGAAGCGGGACCTGGGAGAAACCTGTGGTGAACCTCGGAGCCGCACCGGGCGAAAACGTTCCGCCGCCGGCCCGACTGACGTTACCGTTCGGTAGACAACGTCGTCCCGGAGGTGCCCCCGTATGACACCCGACCGTGCCGTAGGCCTCGCCGAGTCCGCCCGTGCGCTGGCCGACGGGGAGGTGACGTCGCGGGCCCTCGTCGCGGAGGCGCTCGCGCGGATCGAGGCGACGCAGGAGTCCCTCAACGCCTTCCGCGTGGTGCGGGCCGAGGCCGCGCTCGCCGAGGCCGAGGCCGCGGACAGGGAGCTCGCAGCCGGGGCACACCGGCCGCTGCTCGGCGTTCCGGTCGCGGTCAAGGACGACATGAACGTGGCGGGCGAGCCGACCGCGTTCGGGTGCGCGGGAGAGTTCCCGCCCCTCGCCGAGGACGGTGAGGCGGTACGTCGGCTGCGCGCGGCCGGGGCCGTGATCGTCGGCAAGACCAACACCTGTGAGCTGGGGCAGTGGCCGTTCACCGAGGGCCCCGCCTTCGGCGCGACGCGCAATCCGTGGGATCACAACCACACGCCGGGCGGCTCGTCCGGCGGTTCGGCGGCCGCCGTGGCCGCCGGTCTGGTGCCCGCCGCACTCGGCTCGGACGGAGCCGGCTCGGTGCGGATCCCGGCCTCGTGGACGAACCTGATCGGCATCAAGCCGCAGCGCGGCCGGGTCTCCACCTGGCCGCGCGGCGAGTCCTTCAAGGGCATCACCGTCAACGGCACCCTCGCCCGTACGGTGGCCGACGCGGCCCTGCTGCTGGACGCCGCCGCCGGCAACCACGAACGCGACCCGCACCGGCCGCCCGCCATCGACGCCTCCGAGGCCGTCGGCCGCGACCCCGGCCGGCTGCGCATCGCGCTCTCCCTCAAGCCGCCGTTCACCGCCCTGCCCGCCCGGCTGCAACCGGAGGTGCGGGCCAGGATCGTCGAACTCGCCGAGCGGCTCAGCGCGTTGGGGCACCATGTCGAGGAGGCCGATCCGCCGTACGGCCAGATCGGGCTGACGTTCATCCCGCGCGCGACGGCCGGTATCGCCGAGTGGGCCGACGAGGTGCCCTTCCCCGCACTGCTCGACCCGCGCACCCGCAGCGCCGCCCGCCTGGGCCGGCTCCTCGGCGGGGCCCCGCTGCGGGCGGCCCGGCGGGCGGAGGCGGTCCTGCACCGCCGTATCGGCAGGTTCTACGAGTCGTACGACGTCGTCCTCGCGCCCACGACAGCCGCGGCCCCGCCCCGGATCGGCGCGATGCTCGGCCTCGGCGGTTTCGCCACCGACCGGGCGATGATCGCCGCCTGCCCCTACGCCTGGCCCTGGAACGTGCTGGGCTGGCCCGGCGTCAACGTCCCCGCCGGATTCGTGGGCGGGCTGCCCGTCGGCGGCCAGCTGCTCGGGCCGGCGAACAGCGAGCCGCTGCTGATCGCGCTGGCCGCGCAGCTGGAGGCGGAGCTGCGGTGGCACGACCTGTGGCCGCCGCAGCAGGGCGAGACGGCGCCCAGTGCGGTTGCCTGACCCACACCAACTCCCGGGCACAGGCCCTACGCTGTGACCATGGACGACGCGTCGATGGTCGGGCTCATGGGGCGGGTCACGGGGACGATCGGGCCGGGACTCGTCGGCGAGGTGATCGTGCGGGTGCGCGGCGGCGCCGAGCACTTCCTCGCCTATCCCGCCACCGGGACGGAGCGGATCGAGCGCGGCACCGTCGTGATGGTGGTGGAGTACCAGCCGCCGCGCACGGTCTACGTCCAGTCGGCATACGACAGTTGAGCTCGCTCCGTCGCAGGTGAGAGACCTGTGCGTCAAGGTTGCGACAAGGATCCGTCAACGTCTGTACCTGCGCCCGGCACAGGCGCACACTCCCATTCGTTCGGTGCCGTAAGGGCACCATGCAAAGGGGGCGTATGCCGATGGTTGTCGGCGTCGTGGCGGGGGTGGCGGTAGCCGCATTCCTCGCATCGATCGGTCTGTTCAAGATGATGTGGCGGGTCGCAGAACCCAACGAGGCACTGGTCATCTCCGGCTCCAAGCACCGCATGGAGGGGCTGGAGGAGGGGATGGGCTTTCGCATCGTCACCGGGCGCGGCACGCTCGTGCTGCCCGGTGTGCAGGCGGTGCGCAAGCTGTCGCTCGACCTGAACGAGACCGAGCTGCAAGTGGACTGCGTGACCCACCAGGGCATTCCCCTGAGAGTGCGGGGCGTGGTCATCTTCAAGGTGGGCGACGACTTCGTGTCGATCGCCAATGCGGCCCGCCGTTTCCTGGACCAGCAGAAGCTGATGTCCGAGCGGGTGCACAACGTCTTCGCCGGTCATCTGCGGTCCATCGTGGGCGGGTTGACGGTCGAGGACATGATCCGCGACCGGGAGAAGCTCACCGGGCAGACGCGGGCGGCGTGCGGTACGGAGATGGAGAAGCTCGGCCTCATCGTCGACTCGCTCCAGATCCACGAGATCGAGGACCCGACCGGGTACATCAAGAACCTGGCCGCCCCGCACGCGGCGGCCGTGCAGCGGGACGCGCGCATCGCGCAGGCCGAGTCGAACCGGCTCGCCACCGAGGCGGAGCAGCAGAGTTACGCGCGGATGGCCGAGGCGACCCGGGACAGCGAGATCCTCCAGGCCGGCTACCAGGCCGAGCGCGACAAGGCGGGTGCCAAGGCCCGGCAGGCCGGGCCGCTCGCCGACGCGGCCGCCCGGCAGGAGGTCGTCGTCCAGGAGACGCGGGTCGCCGAACTGGAGGCGCACCGGCGTGAGCAGCAGCTCCAAGCCGATGTCCGCAAGCCCGCCGACGCGCAGGCCTACGAGAAGCGGACACTGGCCGAGGCCGAGCGTGACGCGCGTATCTCGGCGGCCGAGGCCAAGGCGAAGGAGACGGAGCTGGCGGCCGCCGCCGAGGCGACCCGGGTCAAGACGGCCGCGGGCGCCGAGGCCGAGGCGACGAAGACGCGCGGCGCGGCCACGGCTGCGGCCACGCGGGCCACCGGTGAGGCCGAGGCAGCCGCGGCCCAGGCCAAGGGGCTCGCGAACGCGGAGGCGACCAAGGCCAAGGGGCTCGCGGAGGCGGAGGCCATCAAGGCACGTGCCGCGGCCCTCGCCGAGAACCAGGAAGCGGTCGTCGCCCAGCAACTCGCCGAGAACTGGCCGGAGATCGTGCTGGCCGGCGCGTCCGCGTTCGGCAACGTCGACAACATGGTGGTGCTCAACGGCGCCGACGGCATGGCGGACATGTTCGCCAAGGCGCTCACCATGGGCGGTACGGGGCTGGGTCTGGCGCGTCAGCTGCTCTCGTCGATGCAGCAGAACGGTCAGGCGGCTGCGGAGGCCTCGCCGCTCAATGGGCTCGCCCAGAACCAGAAGGTGCCGATGGACGAGAAGTGACCCTTCACGCGTAACTCACGGGGGCAGCCCCTAAGGTGCCCCCGTGAGCACGTATACCGACGAGAACGTTCCGGGCCGCTTCGGCCCCACCGCCACGACCGAGGCCGACCCGCGCGCGGTCGGCAAGGTGCGCACCGAGTACTCCCCCGCGCACGACGGCGACCCCGACCCCGGCGAGATCGTCTGGACCTGGGTCCCCTACGAGGAGAACGACGGACGGGGCAAGGACCGCCCGGTGCTGGTCGTCGCGCGGGAGAACGGCGGGACCCTCCTCGCCGTGCAGCTCTCCAGCAAGCGGCACGACGGGGACCGTGAGTGGGTGGCGATCGGCAGCGGGCCGTGGGACCGGTCGGGCCGCGACTCCTGGGTGGACGTGGACCGCATCCTGCGGCTGCACGAGCAGGGCATGCGCCGGGAGGCGTGCGCCCTGGACCGGGGGCGGTTCAACCTGGTCCGGCAGCGTCTGCACGAGCGCTACGGCTGGACCTGACGCTGCGAGAACGCCTTGGCGAACGCCGCTCGCACCGGGCTGTCCGGCGTGCGGTCGAGGATCCCGAACACCACGTGGTCGAAGGCCCCGGCGAACCGGCCGCCGGACCCGAGCAGCGCGCGGAACGCGCCCGCCACCTGCGCGGGCTCGTTCTGGAACACCCCGCAGCCCCAGGCGCCCAGCACGAGTCGCCGGTACCCGTGCGCGGCGGCCGTCTCCAGCACCCGCTCGGCGCGGGTCGCGAGCGCGCGGGGCAGCTCGGCGGTGCGCTCGGGGGCCGTACGCCGGACGACCCCCGCGTTCGGTGCCGCGGCGGTCAGGAAGCCGGTCGTGTACGGCTCGTCCAGCAGGCGGCCGCGGTCGTCGCGGAAGACGGGCACGCCGGGTGAGTGGATGACACGGTCCGTGTAGAACGGGTCGCGGTGGGCGCGGTGGTGGTCGTAGAACTCGCGGGCCCCGAGCAGGCAGGTGTACAGCGCCGAGGCGCGGCACAGGGCCTCTTCCTGGGCCTGGGCGCCGTTCAGGAAGCCGCCGCCGGGATTGCGGGCCGAGGCGAAGTTCAGTACGGCCGTGTCGCCGCCGAGCCGGTGGGCGGCCTCCAGGCTGCTCTCGCCGGTGACCTCGAAGGACGTATCGACGGCGGAGAACGACGGCACCGGCACAGGACCCGGCCCGTACATCCGCGTGCCCGCCCGCGCCGCCTCGATCGCCGCCGCGACGGACACCTCGCGGCCGTTCGGCGCCCGGTACGTCCCCGCCGCCACGATCTGCTCCGTCTGCTGCGCGATGCCGCGCAGGCGCGCGCTCATGGCGCGACCCCTGTGCGCGCCATGTCACCGCGCGCCACCGATGTGCGCGCCCTCGTCGTGCAACCCTCGCGGCCGCCCGCGATCTCCCCCGCCGTGCTCATGCGGGCATCCTGAGCGATGCTGGTGATGCGGTGCAACAGAAATTCCGGGCCCACAGCCGACCGAGAACAATCGGGAAAGCCCCTGCTAACGCCAGGAACGCAAAGATTACGTACCCGGAACGTGCCAGTACGCACCCTTGTGCGAAGCGACGAGAAGGTCTTGGGTGGGACGAGTGTGCCGGCCCGCCCACAAGATCCGGGCCGGGCGGCATCGTGGACTCTCAGGAGGATCCAAGACATGTCAGATTCGGTGAGCGACTGTACGGAGCAGCCGCGCTCCGCAGTCACCGAAGCCGAGGTGGAGGCCCTGGTCCGGGGCATCTGCTTCAAGACCGGCCCGCCACGCACCCTCGGGGTCGAAGTGGAATGGCTCGTCCATGAGCTGCGCAGCCCGCAGCTCCCCGTGACACCCGAACGACTCGAAGCGGCCTACGCCGCACTACGGACCGTGCCCCTGAGGTCGGCGCTCACCGTCGAACCCGGCGGTCAGCTGGAGCTGAGCTCCCCGCCCGCCACCTCGCTCATGGAGTGCATCGGTACCGTCTCCGCCGACCTCGACGCCGCCCGCGCGGTACTGCGCGAGCACGATCTCGGTCTGGTCGGAATGGGCAACGATCCCTGGCACACGCCCCGGCGCTTCCTGCGCCAGCCGCGCTATGACGCCATGGAGGCGTACCTGGACCGGGCGGGCCCGGCCGGTCGCGCCATGATGTGCACCTCCGCCTCGGTGCAGGTCTGCCTGGACGCGGGCTACGAGGAGCCAGGACCGCTCGGGCACGGGCGGCGCTGGTGGCTGGCACACCATCTGGGCGCCGTGCTCGTCGCCGCTTTCGCCAACTCCCCGCTGGCCGGGGGCGAGCCCACCGGCTGGCTCTCCACCCGCCAGTTGCTGTGGATGGAGATAGGCGCGGGGCGCGCGGGCGCTCCTGCGCTGGACGGCGATCCACGGGCTGCCTGGGCGCGGCATGTGGTGGACGCGCCGGTGATGTGCGTACGGCGGGAGGACGACGGCCCGTGGGATGTCCCGGACGGTCTTTCGTTCCGGGAGTGGACCAGATCGGGGGCGCCCAGGCCGCCGACGCAGGAGGACCTGGACTACCACCTCACGACGCTGTTCCCGCCGGTCAGACCGCGTGGCCATCTGGAACTGCGCATGATCGACGCCCAGCCCGGCGAGAACGGCTGGATCGTGCCGCTCGCCGTGGCGACCGCGCTCTTCGACGACCCGGAGGCGGCCGAGACCGCGTACCGGGCCGTGAAGCCGCTGGCCGAGCGCGCGCGGCCGCTGCCCGCCCCGCACAACCCGCTGTGGATCGACGCGGCCCGCTCGGGCCTCGCCGACCCCGAGCTGCGGGAGGTGGCGGACATCTGTTTCGCGACGGCACTTCGGGCCCTGCCCCGGCTGGGCGCCACGACCGAGGTCGTGGACGCCGTGGCGGCGTACCGGGACCGCTATGTCGTACGGGGCCGCTGCCCCGCCGACGACCTGTTGGACGAGCTCTACGGCACGGACCGCACCCTGCACGGGAAGGACATCCGCACATGACGGACCCCGCTTTCGACGCCGATACTCTCCGCGAGCGGGCACTGACCACCCTCACCACCGCCCGTGCCCGCACGACCCTGCTGACCAGCTGCGTCGAGGACCCCGACCTGACGGCCCAGCACTCGCCGCTGATGTCTCCGCTGGTGTGGGACCTCGCGCACATCAGCAACCAGGAGGAGCAGTGGCTGCTCCGGACGGTGGGCGGGCGGGACGCGATGCGGCCCGAGATCGACGGCATCTACGACGCCTTCGAGCACCCGCGCGCCGCGCGGCCCACGCTGCCACTGCTGCCGCCGACCGAGGCCCGGCACTACGCGGCGGAGGTGCGCGGAAGAGTGCTGGACATCCTGGAGAGCACCGCGTTCCACGGGACGCGGCTGACCGAGGCGGGCTTCGCCTTCGGGATGATCGCGCAGCACGAGCAGCAGCACGACGAGACGATGCTGATCACGCATCAGCTCCGGAAGGGCCCGCAGGCCCTGACCGCGCCGGACCCGGACCCGGTGCCCCTGTTCACGGGGCCGTCCGAAGTCCTGGTCCCCGGCGGCCCGTTCACGATGGGCACCTCCACCGAGCCCTGGGCGCTGGACAACGAGCGCCCGGCGCACCGGCGGGAGGTCCCGGCGTTCTACATGGATGTCACGCCGGTGACGAACGCCGCGTACCAGGCGTTCATCGCGGACGGCGGCTATGACACCGAACGCTGGTGGACGCCGGAGGGCTGGGCGCACATCCGGCAGCACTCCATCCACGCGCCGCTGTTCTGGCGCCGGGACGGCAAGCAGTGGCTCAGGCGCCGCTTCGGCGTCACGGAGGTCGTCCCGCCCGACGAGCCGGTGCTGCACGTGTGCTGGTACGAGGCCGACGCCTACGCCCGCTGGGCCGGACGCCGGCTGCCCACCGAGGCCGAGTGGGAGAAGGCCGCCCGGCACGACCCGGCCGGGGACCGCTCGACGCGCTACCCGTGGGGCGACGCCGACCCCGCGCCCGAGCATGCCAACCTCGGCCAGCGGCATCTGCGCCCGGCGCCCGCCGGTAGCTACCCGGAGGGCGAATCGCCGCTCGGTGTACGGCAGTTGATCGGTGACGTGTGGGAGTGGACGGCGAGCGACTTCCTGCCGTACCCGGGTTTCCAGGCGTTCCCGTACAAGGAGTACTCGGACGTGTTCTTCGGGCCGGAGCACAAGGTGCTGCGCGGCGGTTCGTTCGCCGTGGACGCGGTGGCCTGCCGGGGCACCTTCCGCAACTGGGACTATCCGATACGGCGGCAGATCTTCTCCGGCTTCCGCACGGCCCGCTCCGCCGGAACCGTCTGATGTGCCGTCATCTGGCCTACCTGGGCCCCGAGGAGCCGCTCGGCCGGCTCCTCGGGGAGCCCGAGCACGGCCTGTACCGCCAGTCCTGGGCACCTCGGCGCCAGCGGCACGGGACCGTCAACGCCGACGGTTTCGGGGTCGGCTGGTACGCCGAGGGAGACCCGGTGCCGGCGCGGTACCGCCGGGCCGGGCCCATCTGGGCGGATCCGTCCTTCGCCGATCTCGCGCGGGTCGTACGGAGCACAGCGCTGCTCGCGGCCGTACGGGACGCGACGGTGCCGGGCGCCGACCAGGAGGCCGCGGCGGCGCCGTTCGCCTCGGGTCCCTGGCTGTTCAGCCACAACGGCGCCGTGAAGGGCTGGCCGGGCTCGCTCGCACCGCTCGTCCCGACCGTGCCTGCCGTGGACCTGCTGTCGCTGGAGGCCCGCAACGACTCGGCGTTCGTCTGGGCGCTGGTGCTCGCGCGGCTGCGCGGCGGCGACGAGATGGGGCAGGCGCTGGCCGACACGGTCGTGGAGGTCGCCGAGGCGGCCCCCGGCTCCCGGTTGAACCTGCTGCTCACCAGCGGCGAGACCATCGCGGCGACCGCCTGGGGCGACACGCTCTGGTATCTGACCCGGCCCGGCGGCGGCACCGTCGTGGCCTCCGAGCCCTACGACGACGATCCGCACTGGCAGGAGGTCCCGGACCGCACCCTCCTCGCAGCGAGCCGCACCGACGTTCTCCTCACCCCCCTCAAGGAACCCGGCGACCCCCTGGTCCCCGCACCACTCAAGGAGCCCAGCACGTGAGTCCGTTCCTGCTGACCCGCACCCTGCCCGAGGACGCCACCGACGCCGCCCTGCGCGCCGACGTCCTCGAAGGCCTGACCGGCACGCCCAAGACGCTGCCGCCGAAGTGGTTCTACGACGCTCAGGGCAGCGAGCTCTTCGAGAAGATCACCGAGCTGCCCGAGTACTACCCGACGCGCGCCGAGCGGGAGATCCTGGTCGACCGGGCCGGGGAGATCGCCGCCGCCACCGGCGCCCGCACTCTCGTCGAGCTGGGCTCCGGGTCCTCGGAGAAGACGCGCCACCTGATCGACGCCCTGACCGGGCTGCACACGTACGTGCCCGTCGACGTCAGCGAGAGCGCGCTCGCCCAGGCCGGGCAGGCGCTCGTCGAGGAACGGCCGGGGCTGAACGTCCATGCCCTGATCGCCGACTTCACCGCCGGGATGGACCTGCCGGACACGCCGGGTCCCCGGTTGGTGGCGTTCCTCGGCGGCACGGTCGGCAATCTGCTGCCGCACGAGCGGGCGGCGTTCCTCGCCTCGGTGCGGGCCCTGCTCTCCCCCGGTGACGCGCTGCTGCTCGGCACGGACCTGGTCAAGGACGAGAGGGTCCTGGTCGCCGCCTACGACGACGCGGCCGGGGTGACGGCCGCGTTCAACAAGAACGTCCTGACGGTGATCGACCGCGAGTTGGGCGCCGACTTCGATCCGGGAGCCTTCGAGCACGTGGCGCGCTGGGACCCGGACCACGAGTGGATCGAGATGCGGCTGCGGGCACGTACGGCGCAGACGGTGAAGGTGCCCGCGCTGGACCTCGCCGTGGAGTTCGCGGCGGGCGAGGAGATGCGCACCGAGGTGTCGGCGAAGTTCCGGAAGGAGGGTGTACGCGCGGAACTGTCGGCGGCCGGGCTGGAGCTGGCGCACTGGTGGACGGACAGCGAGGGCCGCTTCGCACTGTCACTGAGCGTGGCACGCTGACGGACGGCTCGCGCGATGCCCCGCCTTGGGGCACGGTGGAGTGACGCGTGTGAGAGGAGCACCCACATGTCGAACCACACCTACCGGGTCACGGACATCGTCGGCACCTCGCCCGACGGCGTGGACCAGGCGATCCGCAACGGCATCACGCGCGCCTCGCAGACGCTGCGCAATCTGGACTGGTTCGAGGTGGTCGAGGTCCGTGGCCAGCTCGACGGCGGTGAGATCGCGCACTGGCAGGTGACCATGAAGGTCGGCTTCCGCCTCGACGAATCCGAGTAGCACAGGTCCCTGTCGTCAGGTCCGCCCCTCCCGCTCCTGCGCCACCTTCAGCGCGGCGGACGGGGCGGTCCAGCGTGCCCGTACGACGGTGAAACCGGCCCGTTCGGCGTCCTCGCACACCAGCTCGTCGTCGTCCACCAGCACCCGGATCTCGTGGGTGCGGGACAGGCGGCGCAGGATCTCCAGCTTGGTGCGCCGGGCGGGCCTGCGGTCGTCGTTGCGCCGCATATACAAGCGCCCCTCCGGCAGCCCGTGCTCCGCAAGCCAGTCGAGCGTGTCGCGCCGGCAGCGCTCGGGTCGCCCGGTCAGATAGCGGACCTCGCACTCCTCGGCGCTCTCGCGCGCCAGCGCGACACCCTCCTCGATGGGCGGGTCCTGCGGGGCCGCCGCGAAGAAGGCGTCCCAGTCGCGCGGTTTGCGCTCCAGGAAGTGCTGCCGGTGCGCCGTGTCGGCGAGGGTGTTGTCCAGGTCGAAGACGGCGAGCGGGTGCTCGTTGCTGTCGGTCACACCACTCACCCTAGAGGGGCTCCCTCTCCGGCCCTGGCGCGACCGCTGGAACCCGGGTTCTGAATTGAGACAGTCCGACGGAAAGAAATGGTCCGGACTAATTCCCTCAGGTACCTTTTCTGCAGGCCCCGCAAGATCGCCGGAGAATCGCGAGGGGTACGAATGCGCCAGCACGTGGTGGCAATGGTGGTGGCAATTCAGCTCGGTGGTTGATTGCCCGAAGAGAGCGCTGTCATACTCCGGCTTCCGGCTTTCGCCGCCCCACCACCCGTCCCCCCATCAGGCCCGCACTCCCCAGTGTGTTCGGCATGACGCAGCGAAGAAGGTGCGCCTGTGCCCGAGTTTTCACCACGGCACGACAATTCCCTCACATACGGTTCGCCGAATAGAGAACCGGCACCGGCCAAACGTATATCCGAAGATCCCGAATTCCGCACCCTGCGCCGCGCCCAGCGCAGGTTCGGCGTCCGCGCGACACTCTTGTCCGTCGGCGGATTCCTGTTGTACGTGCTGCTGTCGCACACCCTCCCCGGCCTGATGAACGAGCGTCTGACCGGCAACCTCACGCTCGGCCTGGCCCTGGGGCTCGGACAGTTCGTCGTGATGGGCCTGACGGCCTGGTGGTACGTACGGCACATGCGTACCCGGGTCGACCCGCTCGCCCGCGGCCTCAGCTCACGCCTGCACCAGCACGAGTCGGGCCCGCTGCGCGCACCCGCCCAGCCCGGCTCCAGGGGGTACCGCACGTGGTGACCATGTCCGAAGGCATCGTCGACCGGTTCAGCCTGCAACTGACGTTCGTGCTGTTCCTGTCGGTGGTCGTGGTCACGCTGTTCATAGCGCTGCTGACGGCCCCTCATCGCGACGAGATCAGCGAGTTCTACCTCGGCAACCGCACCATGTCCCCGCTGCGCAACGGCCTCGCGATGTGCGGCGACTACCTGTCGGCCGCGACACTGCTCGGCAGCACCGGGCTGGTCGCCCTCAACGGCTACGACGGACTGCTGTACCTCGGCGGCACCGTCGTCGCCTGGATGATGGTGCTGCTGCTGATCGCCGAACCCCTGCGCCGCGCGGGCAGGTTCACCCTCGGCGACACACTGGCCCTGCGCCTGACCCGGCTGCAGCGCCCGGCGCGGCTCGCCCTGGCCGTGTGCACGCTGGCCATCACGACCCTGTACCTGGTCGCCCAGCTCGTCGGCAGCATCGCCCTGCTGACCCAGTTCACGGGCGAGCCCGGCGCCGCGACACGCACCTTGTGCGTGGTCGTCATCGGCACGATCGTCATCGTCTACGCCGCCATCGGGGGCGCGCCCGGCGCCACGGTCATCCAGATCATCAAGGCCGTGATGCTGGTGGCGGGCGTGACGATCACCGCGGTCATGGTGCTGCACCGCTACGACTGGAACCCGAACACCCTGCTGTCCGCCGCCGCCGACCACAGCGGCGCCGGCACCCGGTTCCTCGAACCCGGACTGCGCTACGGCGTCAGCACCACCAGCAAGCTCGACTTCTTCAGCCTGGAACTGGCGATCGTCCTCGGCCTCGCCGCGCTCCCCCACGTCCTGATGCGCCTGCTCGCCCCGCGCAAGGTCGACGTCCTGCGCTCCTCAGTCGTATGGGCCGTCGGCCTCGTCGGCCTGGTCTGTCTCGCGGCCGGCGTCCTCGGCCTCGGCGCCACAGCCATCGTCGGCCGGGACACCATCGCGGAGACGGACCACAAGGGCGACTCCGCGGTCCTGCTCCTCGCGGGCCACCTGGGCGGCGGCATCCTCACGGCCCTGCTGTCCTGCCTCGCCTTCGTCACCCTGCTCGCCGTCGCCGCCGGCCTCACCCTGGCCGCCGCCTCCTCGCTCGCCCACGACCTGTACGGGGAGGTGATCCGCAAGGGGCGGGCGAGCGAGACGGAGGAGCTGATGGTCGCGCGACTGTCCGCGGTCGTCATCGGTGTGCTCGCGATGCTGCTCGCGCTCGTCTCCTGGGGCGCCAACACAGCGACGCTCGCGTTCCTCGCCTTCGCCATCGCGGCGTCCGCGATCCTGCCGACGATCGTGTACACCCTGTTCTGGCGCCGCTTCACCGGCGAGGGAGCGCTGCTCAGTCTCTGGGGCGGCCTGGTCTGCTCGATCCTGCTGGTGCTGTTCTCCCCCGTGGTGTCCGCCACGCCGGGCTCGTTCTACCCGGACTACGACTTCGCCTGGTTCCCGCTCCAGAACCCGGGCATCGTCTCCATCCCGGCGGGCTTCCTGCTCGGCTGGCTCGGCACGGTACTGGGCGAGCGCCGGCAGCCCCAGGACGACGCCGCCTACGAGGAGTTCGAGGTGCGGATGCTGGTGGGCAGCAAGGAGTGAGAGTTCGGTGACGGCGGCCGGGGAGGCCGACACGGCGCCGATCTCCTTGATGAAGCGGTGTTGCAGCGCCAGGGGGATGGCGTTGTCCCGGGTACAGGTCACGTAAGCGTGCGGGACGCTGCCGTAGCGCTGCGCGGTGGCGGTCAGTTCCTCGGCGGGGATCCCCATCGAGGTCGACCGCGACCGCGTGGATCCCGCGGCCGGCCGGCCGCTCCGCCACCGGGTTCCAACAGGAGATGCCCCGCCCGTAACGACGCACGATGGCCTTGGGCCGTTGCCCGACTCCCCGGCGCCCGGGCCGCCTATTCTGGTGAGGGGCCGGGCCTGCTCGCAGAGCGCGAGAAGGGAGCCGCGGGTGACCGAGCGGACGATCGACAGGGCGGCCGCGGACACCTTGCGGCGGGCCAGGGACGCCGCCGCGCATGAGGCGTGGGCCGTGGCGTACCGGCTGCTGGACGGCCTGGACACCGCCTTGCTCACGCCCGACGACTGCGCCGCGTTCGCCGACGCCGCCTGGTGGACGAGCCGGATCGAGGAGTCGATCGTCCAGCGGATGCGGGCCTACTCCGGGTATGTCGCGGCCGGTGCGGCCCGGCAGGCGGGGCACATGGCCTGGCTGCTGTTCTACGAGCACCAGCTGGCGGGGCGCGCGGCCGTGGCCGCCGGCTGGCTGCGCCGGGCGCGACGGCAGCTGAGGGACGAGCCGGAGTGCGTCGAGCAGTGCTACCTGGCCTGGGTCGACACGGAGGACGCCCAACGGCGCGGCGCGTTCGACGAGGCGATGACGGCGGCCCGGCACATGTCCGCGATCGCCCGGCGTGGCGGCAGCCCCGATCTGCTCGCCATGGGCCTCCAGGCACAGGCGGGCGTGCTCGTGGCCCAGGAGCGGGTCGGCGAAGGGCTCGACCTCCTGGACGAGGCCATGTGCGCGGCCATGGCGGGCGAGCTCAGCTCCTTCTTCACCGGGTGGGTCTACTGCCTGGGCTTGCAGCAGTCCATGGCGTGTGTCGATCTGGAACGCGCCGCCGAGTGGACCGACGCGGCCATGCGGTGGTGCGCGGCCATGCCGGCCGAGAACAACTTCCGCGGGTTGTGCCGGGTGCACCGCGTGCAGGTGCTGGAGCTGCGCGGCGGCTGGCCCCAGGCACTGACCGAGGCCGAGCTGACCTGCGCGGAGCTGCTGCCGTACGAGCGGCGGTCGGCGGCCGAGGCGGTCTATCTGGTCGGCCAGATCCAGCGGCGCCGCGGAGAGCTCACGGCGGCCGAGGAGTCGTACGACCGCACCCACGAGCTCGGCCGTGACCCGCAGCCCGGCCTCGCCCTGCTGCGGCTGGCCCAGGGCAAGGCCGATGCCTCGGCCACGGCCCTGCGGCTCGCGCTCACCGAGGCCCCCGAAGCCGGCCCACTCGAGCGGTGCGCACTGCTCGCGGCCCAGGTGGAGGTCTCCCTGGCGCTGTGCCGCACGGCCGAGGCGCGCGCGGCCGCCGAGCAGCTCCAGGCCCTCGCCGGGGACTGGCAGCGGCGGTGCGGCTCGGAGACGACGCCGCTGCACGCGAGCGCCGCGGCGGCCGGCGGTGCGGTGGCCTTCGCCGCGCGCGACCTCGACCGCGCGCTGCCCCGGCTGCGCCGGGCGCTGATGCTGTGGCTGGAGCTCCGGGTGCCGTACGAGGCGGCCCAGGTGCGGATGACACTGGCCGCCGCCGACCGGGCGGCCGGGGACGCCGAGGGGGCCCGGATGGAGCTGCGGGCCGCCGAGCAGGAGTTCCGCCGGCTCGGCGCCGTACCCGACGCGCGGCGGGCGGCGGCGTTGCTCGCCGATGTGCGCCGGCCGCGGCCGGGCGGGCTCACCGAGCGGGAGATCCAGGTGCTGCGGCTGGTCGCGGCGGGCCGTACGAACCGGGCCGTCGCCACGGAGCTGGTGATCAGCGAGCACACCGTCGCCCGGCATCTGAACAACATCTTCGCCAAGCTCGACGTGTCCTCGCGGGCGGCGGCGACGGCGTACGCGTACCGGCACGGCCTCGCCTGACGCCGCCCATGGGCCGTATCGCCCATGCCGCTCCGCCGGCGATGGGCGATTGCGGCGATGTGCCCGCCGCCGCTGCGGCGTAGACCGGAGAGGTACCCCTTCCCGACCCGGAGCGGAAAGCAGGTGGGGTCATGGCCACCCACACACCGACCCCCTCCACACCCACGCTCGACGACCGACTCCTGGACCGGCTGCGCGGTGCCGTGCGCGGGACCATCGTGGAGCCGGGCGATCCGGTCTACGACGAGGCCCGCAAGGTCTACAACGCGATGCACGACAGGCGGCCGGCGA
Source organism: Streptomyces sp. UW30 (assembly GCF_008042075.1). Classification (GTDB taxonomy): domain Bacteria; phylum Actinomycetota; class Actinomycetes; order Streptomycetales; family Streptomycetaceae; genus Streptomyces. The sequence continues at coordinate 247,335 of NZ_RDBN01000043.1, forward strand.
TCATCGTGCGGGCCGTCGACGCGGGCGACGTCATCGCCACGGTCGACTTCGCCCGCGAACAGGACCTGCCGCTCGCCGTGCGTGGCGGCAGCCACAGCGTCCCCGGCTACGGGACCTGCGACGGCGGGGCCGTCCTCGACCTCGGCCTGATGCGCGGGATCCGCGTCGATCCCGACACCCGCACGGCGTGGGTCGAGGGCGGCTGTACCTGGGCGGACGTCAACCACGCCACGCACGCGTTCGGGCTGGCCACCACCGGCGGCATCGTCTCCACCACCGGCGTGGGCGGCCTGACGACCGGCGGCGGCATGGGTCATCTGGCCCGGCGCTGCGGTCTGGCCTGCGACAACCTGGTCTCGGTGGACCTGGTGACGGCCGACGGATCCTTCGTGACCTGCACCGACGAGCAGCACAGCGACCTGATGTGGGCGGTGCGCGGGGGCGGCGGCAACTTCGGCGTCGTCACCTCGTTCGCGTACCGGCTGCACCCGATCGCGGACATCCTGGGCGGACCGACGTTCTTCCCGCTCGACGCCGATGTGATCCGCCGGTACCGGGAGCTGGTCGCCGAGGCCGACGAACGGCTCGGGGCCGTCTTCCTCGTCGGGCTCGGACCGCCGGTGCCGTTCCTGCCGGAGCGCTGGCACGGGCGACCGGTGTGCGGCATGGTCGCCTGCTGGACCGGGCCGCAGGACGAGGACGACCGGATCCGGGACCGGGTCGCCTCGCTGGGGCCGGTACTGGGCCGCCATCTGGAACGCATGCCCTACCCCGTGATCAACACCCTCTTCGACGACCTGGTGCCCGCCGGCCTGTACCACTACTGGAAGGGCTCCTTCACCCAGGGCCTGCCCGACGGGGCCATTGACGCCCTGGTCGAGTACGGCCCCACCACGCCGTCCATCCAGAGCGTGACGGTCGTCTTCCCCATCGACGGGGCCTGCCACCGGATCGGGCCGGAGGAGACCGCCTTCTCCTACCGGGACGCCGACTACTCGATCGCGCTCAGCCCGACGCTCACCACCCGGGAGGACTGCGAGGCCCAGAAGGACTGGGTGCGCGCCTTCCACCGGCGGCTGGAACCGCACGCCATGCAGGGCGGCTACGTGAACTTCATGGACGCCGACGACCAGGACCGCGTGCGGGACAACTACCGCACGAACCACGGCCGTCTCCGCGAGCTCAAACGGCGCTACGACCCGGGCAACCTGTTCCGCCTGAACCACAACATCGCACCGTGAGGAATCCCGCGGGCTCCCAGGTGTTGAACCCTGTATGAGCTCCGTGATCGCCGCGACCCGCTTCTCCGTCCTCGACCGCTCCCGCACCCGCGAGCGCCACACGAACGCAGAGGCGCTGCGGGACACCGTACGGCTGGCCCGGGAGATCGAGGACCTCGGCTATCACCGGTTCTGGGTCTCGGAGCACCACGGCGTACCCGGCGTCGCCGGCTCCGCGCCGACCGTGCTGGCCGCCGCCGTGGCCGGCGCGACACGGACCATCCGGGTAGGCACCGGCGGGGTGATGCTGCCCAACCACCAACCACTGGTCGTGGCCGAGCAGTTCGGGGTGCTGGAGTCGCTCTTCCCGGGGCGCGTCGACATGGGGCTGGGGCGGTCCGTCGGATTCACCGACGGCGTGCGCAGGGCGCTGGGCCGGGACAAGGGGGACGCGGAGGACTTCGCGGCGCAGATCCAGGAGCTGCTCGGCTGGTTCCGCGGCACCTCGCCGACGGGGGTGCACGCGCGGCCCGCCGAGGGCCTGGCCGTGCCGCCGTTCGTGCTGGCCATGGGTGAGGGCGCGGACATCGCGGCCCGCGCGGGGCTGCCGATGGTCATCGGTGACCTGCGCAGCGGGGAGAAGATGCGGCGCGGGATCGATCACTACCGCGAGCACTTCCGGCCCTCCCTCTGGGCGAGTGAGCCGTACGTCGTGATCTCCGGCACGATCGCGGTGGCCGGCACGCCCGAGGAGGCCCGGCGGCTGCTCGTGCCGGAGGCCTGGGCGATGGCCTACTCGCGCACCCACGGCACCTTCCCGCCGCTGGCGCCCGCCGAGGAAGTCGATGCGCTGACCATGACCGACAAGGAGCGCGGCTTCTACGAGGGCGGCCTCGCCGGGCACATCGCGGGTACCGAGGAGCAGGTCGCGCACGAGCTGGAGACGGTGCTGAAGGAAACGGGGGCGCAGGAGGTGCTGGTCACGACCAGTACGTACGACCGTGAAGCACTGGTGGACTCCTACCGGCGGCTCGCCCGGATCGCCGAGGCGTGATCCGGGCGAGCCGCCGGACGTGCGTCAGTCCGTGTCGCGCGGGTCGAAGGACTTGGTGTCGATCGTCAGCGGCTTCGGGAACGCGCCGGCCACCGAATCCCAGCGCGTGAACTTGAAGTTGGTGCCCTCCCGGTCCCCGTCCGCCGGCGCCGCCTCACCGTCGTGGGTGACCAGCAGGCCCTTGGGGAAGGACCGGCCCAGCGGGACGTTCACCACGATCGCGCCGTCGGAGTGCTGCACACCGTCGGTGGCGGCGCTGTCCGTGACGGCGAAGGAGCCGAGGTAGGCATTGCGGCCCTGGCGCTCGTACACGGCGAACGTGTTGTCGCCCTGGCTGGAGGCGAGCAGATATCCCTTGCCGTCGGCGGCGTGGTAGATCGCGGCGCCCTCGGCGTCGGCGCTCAGGTGCTCACCTCCGAAGCCGGGGTCGTTCGCGGTGTCGATGACGCACTCCTCCTCGGCGTCATACGTCCACGGGGTGCCGTACTCCCGCACCCGGTCGATCAGCTTGGGCTGCTCGAACTCCTCGTCGTCGAGCGCGACCCGCCACAGCCCGACGTCCTCCTGGGCCGCGTACAGGACGTGCTTCTCCTGGTCGACGACCATGCCCTCGACCTGTGCGTGATCGCCGGGGTCGGCGCACGGCGTCCAGCTCTTGCCGTTCGGCAGGGTGAAGGAGCCGGGCAGGTCGAGGGTGTCCTCGGTCTGGTAGCCGACGCGCCCGCCGCGGTCCTGGAGCTGCAGCAGCCGTACCCGGGTCTCCGAGCGGCGCGACACCACGACGTAGGCGTTGTCGTCGTCGCTGAAGGCGGCCAGGCCGTAGGCGGTGCGCTGGTCGTCGACGTCGGTCTCGCTCGCGGAGAAGACGGGTGCGGCGTTCGCCGCCGTGACGTCGCGCAGCGGGGGCCGGCCCGCGGCCACGGCGGCCGGGTCGATCGCGTAGGCGCGGACGCGGTCCCGGCCTCGGTCGCTGACGACGGCCAAGTCGGTCTTCTTGCCGCCCAGTTCGAAGCCGTAGACGACGTCGACGTTGTTGAAGCGGCCCGGCGCGGCGTCCTCGCCCGGCGCGGCGGGGGCGGCGATGTGCTGCAGGCGCGTGCCGTCGAGGCCGTAGACGTCGAGCCCGGCCTCCTTCAGGGTGCCGATCACGAGACTGCGCCCCGGGTTGTGGGGGTCGACCCAGACGGCCGGGTCGTCGGCGTCGGCGTTGCCGCCCGCCTCGTCGTCGTACACGGCGGGTGTCTCCACGCGGGCGGAGACGGAGACCGGCTGCGGGGCGGAGGCGCCCGTGACCATCAGCAGCGCGGCAGTGAGAGTGCTCAGAGCGGAAGCGCTCACGATACTCCTCGGTAGGAAGAGAGACTGGCGAGACGCTATGGGCGAGGGGTGTGGGTGAGCCGAAGGCTCCGTGAACAGCAGGTGGCTCATGCGGACGCCGCGTCTGTTCGCATAGAATCGCGGGGTTTGCACCCGACCCCACGCGTATCTCCCGGAGCCCTCGCCCCATGCACTCCCCGCACAACCCGCACGACCCGTACGTCCGCGTCCGCGGCGCCCGTGAGCACAACCTCAAGGGTGTGGACGTCGACATTCCGCGCGATGTGCTGACCGTGTTCACGGGGGTGTCCGGGTCCGGGAAGTCGTCGCTCGCCTTCGGCACGATCTACGCCGAGGCCCAGCGCCGCTACTTCGAGTCGGTCGCGCCGTACGCGCGCAGGCTGATCCACCAGGTCGGCGCGCCGAAGGTCGGCGAGATCAGCGGGCTCCCGCCCGCGGTGTCCCTCCAGCAGCGCCGCTCGGCGCCGACGTCGCGCTCCTCGGTCGGCACGGTCACCAACCTGTCCAACTCCCTGCGGATGCTGTACTCCCGCGCCGGCGACTACCCGCCCGGCGCCGAGCGGCTCGACTCGGACGCGTTCTCGCCGAACACGGCGGCCGGGGCGTGCCCGGCGTGCCACGGGCTCGGCCAAGTGCACCGTACGACCGAGGAGTTGCTGGTCCCGGAGCCCGAGCTGTCGATCCGGGAGGGCGCGATCGCCGCGTGGCCGGGTGCCTGGCAGGGCAAGAACCTGCGCGACATCCTCGACGCGCTCGGGTACGACGTGGACCGGCCCTGGCGCGAGCTGCCCGCCGGGCAGCGGGAGTGGATCCTGTTCACCGACGAGCAGCCGGTCGTCACCGTCCACCCGGTGCGCGACGCCGACCGCATCCAACGGCCGTACCAGGGCACGTACATGAGCGCCCGGCGGTACGTCATGAAGACGTTCTCCGACTCCAAGAGCGCGACTCTGAGGGCCAAGGCGGAGCGGTTCCTCACTGCCGCGCCCTGCCCGGCGTGCGGTGGCCGCAGSCTGCGGCCCGAGGCGCTGGCGGTGACGTTCGCGGGGCGCACGATCGCCGAGCTGGCCGCACTGCCGCTCATCGAGCTGGCGGGCACGCTGGAGGGCAGCGCCTCGGAGACGGCCCGTGTCCTGACCGAGGACCTCAAGTCCCGCATCGCACCGGTCGTCGAGCTCGGCCTCGGCTACCTGAGTCTCGACCGGGCCACCCCCACCCTCTCGGCGGGCGAGCTCCAGCGCCTGCGCCTGGCGACCCAGCTCAGGTCCGGGCTGTTCGGTGTCGTGTACGTCCTCGACGAGCCGTCCGCGGGACTCCACCCGGCGGACACCGAGGCGCTGCTCACGGTGCTGGCGCGGCTGAAGGCGGCCGGGAACACGGTGTTCGTGGTCGAGCACCACCTCGACGTCGTGCGCGGCGCCGACTGGCTGGTCGACGTGGGGCCGCGGGCGGGTGAGCACGGCGGGCGGGTGCTGCACAGCGGGCCGGTGGCGGAGCTGGCCTCGGTCGCGGAGTCGGCGACGGCACGCTTCCTGTTCGACGACTCCCCCGCCGCCGTACGCCAAGTGCGCGCCCCGCACGGCCAGGTGAAGGTCGGCCCGGTCACCCGGCACAACCTGCGCGGGGTGACCGCCGAGTTCCCGCTCGGCGTGTTCACGGCCGTCACCGGGGTCTCGGGATCGGGCAAGTCCACGCTGATCGGCGAGATCACCGAGGAGCTGGCGGGCGTGGGCCGCCTGGTCTCGGTCGACCAGAAGCCCATCGGCCGCACCCCGCGCTCGAATCTCGCCACCTACACCGGCCTCTTCGACGTCGTACGCAAGGAGTTCGCGGCCACCGACGAGGCGCGGGCGCGTGGTTACGGCGTCGGGCGGTTCTCCTTCAACGTCGCGGGAGGGCGCTGCGAGACCTGTCAGGGCGAGGGGTTCGTCAGCGTGGAGCTGCTGTTCCTGCCGAGCACGTACGCACCGTGCCCGGACTGCGGCGGGGCTCGCTACAACCCCGAGACGCTGCAAGTGGCGTACCGGGGGCGGAACATCGCGCAGGTGCTGGACCTCACGGTCGAGGCGGCCGCGGACTTCTTCGCGGACACCCCGGCCGTGGCCCGCAGCCTGGGCACGCTGCTCGACGTGGGCCTCGGCTATCTGCGGCTCGGGCAGCCCGCGACCGAGCTGTCCGGCGGCGAGGCCCAGCGCATCAAGCTGGCGAGCGAGTTGCAGCGCGGCCGTCGCGGCCACACGCTCTACCTCCTCGACGAACCGACGACCGGACTGCACCCGGCCGATGTCGAGGTGCTGATGCGCCAGTTGCACGGCCTCGTCGACGCCGGACACACCGTCGTGGTGGTCGAGCACGACATGTCCGTCGTCGCGGGCGCGGACTGGGTGATCGACCTGGGGCCAGGGGGCGGTGACGCGGGCGGACACATCGTGGCGGCGGGCCCGCCCACTCGGGTGGCACAAGCGACAGGGAGCGCGACGGCGCCCTACCTCACCCGCCTCATGCCATGAGAGGTGCGCACCACGCCGCCGGAGCCACAGGCTGCTCACGACCGGCAGCGGGCACAGGGGACGCAATCGACCGGCACCCGGACGGCCGGGACGCGGGCGAACGCATCGTGGCGGCGGGTCCGCCCGCTCGGGTGGCAACAGGGCAGCACCACCGTGCCCTATCTCACCCGCGCCATGCCATGAGAGGTGCGCACCACGCCGCCGGAGCCACAGGCTGCTCACGACCGCAGCGGGCACAGGGAACACAATCGACCGGCACCCGGACGGCCAGGACGCGGGCGGGCGCATCGTGGCGGCGGGTCCGCCCGCTCGGGTGGACATGAGGGACAGGGCGCGCGATGGCGCCCTGTCTCGCCCGCGTCATGCTGTGAGGGGCTCGCGCGAGGGGGCCGGCGACGACAGCTGTTGCGACCCCGAGGCGGGCCCGCCGGTTGCCGCGCGATGCGGCCTGGGGACCCGGACCGGACGTTCGTCCGGCAGCGCGGACGCCTCGGCCGCGTCGGCCAGGGAGCGGCGATCGGGGCGGCTGCCCGGCATGATCGGCTCCCGCACCTCCGCCTCCGCGACCAGTTCGCGTACCCTCACCACCCGCCACACCGACGCCAGCAGCGAGTCCTGGCCGACGAAGGCGGCCGCCGTGGTGGGCGAGCCTGCGACGACGCGGTAGCTCAGGCGCACCGGCTGCACGGGGACGCCCGCGTCGAGGGCGGCCTGGAAGGCGGCCCGGCGGAAGTGGCCCTGGGCCCGGCCGCACCAGGTGCTGCCCTCGGGGAAGACGGTCACCGCCTCACCGGCGCGCAGGGCCTCGGCTATCCGGGCCACCGTGTCGGGCAGGGCGCGGATCCGATCCCGGTCGATGAACAGCGCGCCGCTGCGCGCGGTCAGCCACCCGGCGACCGGCCAGTCACGGATCTCCGACTTGGCGAGCATCCGGGCCGGGCGCACGGCGGCGAGCAGCGGGATGTCCAGCCAGGAGACGTGGTTGGCGACGAGCAGCAGCCCGCCGTCCGGCGCCGTGCCGCCGGCGATCCGTACCCGGACCCCCGCGGCCCGTACGACCCACCGGCTCCAGCGGCGGACCAGTCCCGCGGGGATCCGCCCGCCGAGCGGAGTCGCCGCGAACCCGACGACCAGCAGGAGCAGGACCGCGGCGATCCGCAGGACGGCCAGGGGCATGGCTCTGGCCGGTCCTGTGGCGTCGATGCAACTGCGCGGGGTGCAGGGAGCGCTGGGCCGCCAGAGGGTTCCCGCGTCGGCCGGGTGGCTCGTGCTGCCCACGGCCGGGGTACCGGCCGTGGGAGCGATCGCCGCGGGGATCTCCACGGCACCGAGCGCGGAGGTGCTCATGGCCGCCACGTCCGTCACGCCGGGACGAGCGAGAGGAAGTGCCGCAGATAGCGCGAGTTCACCCGGCGCATCGACAGCAGCACGTACAGGTCGGCGACCCCGAACTCCGGGTCGTGCGCGGGCTCGCCGCACACGAAGGCGCCCAGGCGGATGTAGCCGCGCAGCAGGGCCGGGAGCTCGGTGCGGGTGGCCGGGACGGGCGCCGTGGGCTCCCAGGGCCGCAGCGGCCGTACGCGGTACTCCTCCGGGGCCAGGTGCTTGGCCTGCACCCGGTCCCAGGTCCCGGCGGCGAGGGCGCCGCCGTCCGCCAGCGGGATCGAGCAGCAGCCGGCCAGCCACTCGTGGCCGCGGTCGACCATGTAGCGGGCGATGCCGGCCCAGATGAGGCTGATCACGGCGCCGTCGCGGTGGTCGGGGTGGACGCAGGACCGGCCGACCTCGACCAGGTTCGGACGAAGGGAGTCGATCCGGGAGAGGTCGAACTCGCCCTCGGAGTAGAGTCGGCCCGCGACAGCGGCCCGCTCCGGCGGCAGCAGCCGGTAGGTGCCGACGACCTGTCCGGACACCTCCTCGCGGACGAGCAGGTGGTCGCAGTACGCGTCGAAGGCGTCGATGTCGTGACCCGGCTGCGGGGTGGACAGCAGGGCCCCCATCTCGCCGGCGAAGACGTCGTGCCGCAGCCGCTGGGCGGCGCGCACGTCCTCCTCGTTGCGGGCGAGACCCACGGTGTATCGGATGGGTGCCGTGGGGTGCGGGGGACGGTCGACGGTCAGTACGCCGGTCATGGCTTACTCCTGGTCACGGGCCGGGGACGGCGAGCGGAGCTCGGTTGGAGCGATGCGATGTGCCGCCCCTGTTCTTCCTATGCCGGTTGGCGTACGCGTGACATGTGCCAGGAGAGCGGATGTGCGGATGTTGAACGGCGCGAACTCGTACCGGTCGTCCACATTCCGGTGCCCGATCGGTCAGCCGGGCGGTCCAGTGCTGTTCACCTGACGAGAGAAAAACGCGAGACGGGGCCGGGGAGCACCACTCCCGACCCCGCCCGTCCGCGCTCACCGGCGAACGTTCATCGCAACCCCTCAGGGGCGCGGGAAACTGCGCGACAAGTAGTGCCGCACCCGCAGCCGCCCGCGGGGCCGTCCCCGCCCGGAAGCTACCGCTTCGCCTTGCGCACAGCCCGCAGCCACTCCTTGTTCATGCCCGTGATGGACATGAGCGGGATGCCCTTGGGGCACGCGGTGGCGCACTCGCCGGTCAGCGTGCACCCTCCGAACCCCTCCTCGTCCATCTGCGCCACCATGTCCAGCACCCGCGTCTCGCGCTCGGGCGCCCCCTGCGGCAGCACGTTCAGATGGTTGATCTTGGCGGAAGTGAACAGCATCGCCGCCCCGTTGGGGCAGGCCGCCACGCACGCCCCGCACCCGATGCACTCGGCGTGCTCGAAGGCGAGGTCGGCGTCCGGTTTCGGCACCGGCGTCGCGTGTGCCTCGGGAGCCGCGCCCGTCGGGGCCGTGATGTAGCCGCCGGCCTGGATGATCCGGTCGAACGCGGACCGGTCCACGACGAGGTCCTTGATCACCGGGAACGCGGAGGCCCGCCACGGCTCGATGTCGATCGTGTCGCCGTCCTTGAACGACCGCATGTGCAACTGGCAGGTCGTCGTCCGCTCGGGCCCGTGCGCGTCGCCGTTGATGACGAGTGAACACGCGCCGCAGATGCCCTCGCGGCAGTCGTGGTCGAAGGCGACCGGGTCCTCGCCCTTGAGGATGAGCTCCTCGTTGAGGGTGTCGAGCATCTCCAGGAAGGACATGTCGGCGGAGATGCCGTCCACCTCGTAGGTGGACATGGTGCCGTCGGCGTCGGCGTTGCGCTGCCGCCAGACGCGCAGGGTGAGCTTCATGCGTAGCTCCGCTGGGTGGGGTGGACGTACTCGAAGACGAGGTCTTCCTTGTGCAGCACGGGAGCGGCGCCCGTGTCGGTGAACTCCCAGGCCGCCGCGTAGGCGAACTCGTCGTCCTTGCGGGCCGCCTCGCCGTCCGGCGTCTGCGACTCCTCGCGGAAGTGGCCGCCGCAGGACTCGCTGCGGTGCAGTGCGTCGAGGCACATGAGCTCGGCGAGCTCCAGGTAGTCGACGACGCGGTTGGCCTTCTCCAGCGACTGGTTGAACTCCTCGCCGGTGCCCGGGACCTTGATCCGCCGCCAGAACTCGTCGCGGATCTGCGGAATGCGCTCCAGCGCCTTGCGCAGCCCGGTCTCCGTGCGGGCCATCCCGCAGAACTCCCACATCAGCTCACCGACCTCGCGGTGGAAGGAGTCCGGGGTTCGGTCGCCGTCCACGGCGAGCAGGAGGTTGAGACGGTCCTGGGTCTCGGCCAGCACCTCCTGGACGACGGGGTGTTGGTCGGTGACCTGCTCGTGGTGCGGGTTGCGGGCGAGGTAGTCGTTGATGGTGGCCGGGAGGACGAAGTACCCGTCGGCCAGGCCCTGCATCAGGGCACTCGCGCCCAGCCGGTTCGCGCCGTGGTCGGAGAAGTTGGCCTCGCCGATGGCGAACAGGCCGGGGACGGTGGTCTGGAGGTCGTAGTCGACCCACAGGCCGCCCATCGTGTAGTGCACGGCCGGGTAGATCCGCATCGGCACCTCGTACGGATCCTCGTCGGTGATCCGCTGGTACATGTCGAAGAGGTTGCCGTACTTGGCCTCGACGGCCTTGCGGCCCATGCGCCCAATCGCATCCGCGAAGTCGAGGTAGACGCCCTGTCCGCCGGGACCGACGCCCCTGCCCTCGTCGCACACGTTCTTCGCGGCGCGCGAGGCGATGTCGCGGGGCACGAGGTTGCCGAAGGAGGGGTAGATGCGCTCCAGGTAGTAGTCGCGCTCGTCCTCGGGGATCTTGTTCGCGGGACGGTCGTCGCCCTTGGCCTTCGGCACCCAGATCCGGCCGTCGTTGCGCAGCGACTCGCTCATCAGCGTCAGCTTGGACTGGTGCTCGCCGGTACGCGGGATGCACGTCGGGTGGATCTGCGTGAAGCAGGGGTTGGCGAAGTAGGCGCCGCGCCGGTGGGCCCGCCAGATGGCGGTGGCGTTCGAGTTCATGGCGTTCGTCGACAGGTAGAAGACGTTGCCGTAGCCGCCGCTGGCGAGGACGACGGCGTCCGCGAAGTACGTGTCGATCCTGCCGGTGATCAGGTCCCGGGCCACGATGCCGCGCGCCTTGCCGTCGATGACGATCAGGTCGAGCATCTCGGTACGGGGGTGCATCTCGACGTTGCCCGCGGCGATCTGCCGGCTCAGCGCCTGATACGCGCCGAGGAGCAGTTGCTGGCCCGTCTGGCCGCGGGCGTAGAAGGTCCGCGAGACCTGGACGCCGCCGAAGGAGCGCGTGTCGAGCAGTCCGCCGTACTCGCGGGCGAACGGCACGCCCTGGGCCACGCACTGGTCGATGATCTCGACGGAGATCTGCGCGAGCCGGTGCACGTTCGACTCACGGGCGCGGAAGTCGCCGCCCTTGACGGTGTCGTAGAAGAGGCGGTGGATGGAGTCGCCGTCGTTGCGGTAGTTCTTCGCCGCGTTGATGCCGCCCTGCGCGGCGATGGAGTGGGCGCGGCGCGGGGAGTCCTGGTAGCAGAACTGGACGACGTGGTAGCCCTGTTCGGCGAGGGTGGCACCGGCGGAGCCGCCGGCCAGGCCCGTCCCGACCACGATCACCGTGTGTTTGCGCCGGTTGGCGGGGTTGACGAGTTTGGCCTCGAAGCGGCGTTTGTCCCAGCGTTCGCCCACGGGGCCGGAGGGGGCTTTGGTGTCGACGACCGGTTCGCCGGTCGGGTAGTCGGCGTAGGTAGACATGTCAGCTCACCAATCCGGTCATGACGCCCACGGGTACGGCGATGAACCCGGCCGTGAGCAGCAGCGCGAGGATGTTGGCCGTGGCCTTCAGGGCGCGGTCGCGGGTGCGGCTGCCGGCGCCGAGGGTCTGGGCGGCGCTCCAGAAGCCGTGCCGGATGTGCAGGCCGAGCGCGAGCATCGCGACGATGTAGATGACGTTGCCGTACCAGGTGGAGAAGGTGTCCACGACGTTCTGGTACGGGTGGCCCTCCTGGAAGCCGCCGGAGTGCACGGTGCCGGTCGTCAGGTCGAGGATGTGCCACACGATGAACAGGCCGAGGATGATGCCGCCCCAGCGCATGGTGCGCGTGGCGTAGGAGGCCCGCGGCTTCTTGTGCACGTACTTGCTGGGGCGCGCCTTGATGTCGCGGCGGCTGAGCTGGTACGCCGACGTGGCATGGGCGACGACGGCGACGACCAGCACGACGCGGACGAGCCAGAGCGTCCACTCGTAGTGCATGAACGGCTCGCCGACGGTGCGCAGCCAGTGCGCGTAGTGGTTGAACTCGCCCGCCCCGAAGAAGATCTTCAGGTTTCCGATCATGTGGACGACCAGGTACGCCAGCATGATCAGCCCGCTGACCGCCATCACGGTCTTCTTGCCGACGTTGGAGTCCCACACCGTGCGTGCCATGGACGGCCGTCTGTCCGTCCGCGTTGCCAGAGCCATGGAACAGGACGCTACGTCCGAGCCACCCCATCGGTCCAAGACATGATCGGGCTCGTTTCGATAGGCAGGACCTATGCTTGCAGGATGCAGTTCCAGCAGCTCCAGTACTTCGTGGCGGTCGCCGAGACCCGGCACTTCACCCGGGCCGCCGACCTGGTGCATGTCGCGCAGCCCTCGCTGTCGCAGCAGATCAAGTCGCTGGAGCGGGAGTTGGGCGCGGACCTGTTCCTGCGGGCGCGCGGCAACATCACGCTGACGGACGCCGGGGAGGCCCTGCTGCCGCTGGCCCGGCGCATCCTGGCCGACGCGGACACCGCGCGGCACGAGGTGCAGGAGCTGGTGCAGCTGCGCCGGGGCCGGGTCCGCCTCGGCGCGACGCCGAGCCTGTGCACGGGCCTGCTCCCGGACGTGCTGCGTGCCTTCCACGACCGCTATCCCGGCATCCAGCTGCTGATCGAGGAGGGCGGCTCGCACGATCTCGTACGGCTGCTCGCGCGCGGCGCCCTGGACCTGGCCCTGGTCGTGCTGCCCCTGCCGAGCCCGTCCCCGGCGCTGACCACGGTGGAGCTGCTGCGCGAGGACCTGGTGGTCGTCTCCTCCCCCGAGGCTCCCCGCCCCGGCGGCGGGCGGCGCACGGTGCGCATCGCCGATCTGGAGGGCGAGCGCCTGGTGATGTTCCGGCACGGCTACGACCTGCGGGAACTGACCGTCGCCGCGTGCCGTGCGGAGGGCTTCGAGCCGGACTTCGCGGTCGAGGGCGGGGAGATGGACGCGGTGCTGGGGTTCGTGCGGGCCGGGCTGGGCCTGGCCGTCGTACCGCGCATGGTGGCGGCGCGGTCGGGCCGGGGGCTGCGGGTCACCCCGCTGGCCCGGCCCGGGCTGCACCGGACGATCGCGCTGGCCCACCGCAGCGATGTGGCGCCGCCGCGGGCCGCGCGGGAGTTGCAGCGGATGCTGCTGGAGCGGTGAGCGTCAGCCGGCGGTGCGCGGAGCCAGGAGGTCCGTCATGCCGATGCGCTCGTAGAACTCGGTACGGACACCGTCGGCGAGGTCGCTGACCCGCTCCGAGCCGTCGTCGGCCGGGTCGATGGTGATGCGGAACGGGCGTTCGCCCTTCGGGGTGTCGACGACGCGGACGATGGCGTCGGCGACTTCCCGGACATCGGCGTCGGCCGGCGCCAGGGCGGCCAGTGCCTTGCCGACGTCGTCCATCAGACCGGCGTAGAAGACGTCGTACGCCTGCGCGGTGGCCGTGTCCTGCGGGTGCATCGCGTGGGCGAAGTGGTTGGTGCCCGAGGTGAAGGAGCCAGGGATCACGAGCGACGTGTCGATGCCGAAGCGACTCAGCTCCACGGCGTAGCTCTTGGCGAGGTGGTCCATCGCGGCCTTGGCGCCGAAGTACGGGCCGAGGTAGGGCGGGGTGCCGCCGTAGGTGCTGGACGACCCCACCCACAGCAGCAGTCCGTCGCGCCGGTCGCGCATCTGCGGCAGGACCGCACGGTTGACGCGCTGGGTGGACAGCACGTTGGTGTCGTAGATCTCGGCGATCTGCTCGGGTGTGAAGGACTCGGTCGGACCGAGCACCATGTGCCCGGCGTTGTGGACGACGACGTCGATCCCGCCCGCTTCGGCCGTGACCGACGCGACAGCGGCGTCCACGGACTCCTGGCTGGAGACGTCGAGTTCGACGGTGCGCAGCGCGACACCGTGCTCGTCGGCGTAGGTCCGGGCGTCGGCGACGGCCGGGGCGTTGCGGCCGGTGGTCTGCCGTATGCCGGCGTAGACGGTGTGGCCGGCGTCGGCGAGGGCGCGGKCGGTCAGGCGAAGGTGATCACGCTGCGGCCGTGGGCGGTTCCGGCTGCCATCGCGTCGAGGGCGGCCGGCGCCTGCTCCAGAGTGATCGGCGTGACCTCGGGGATGATCCCGTGGGCCGCGGAGAAGGCGAGGGTGTCGCGCAGGTCGTGCGGTGAGCCGGACGGGGAGGCGACCACGTGGAGACGGTTGAGGATCATGGGCGGGGTGGGCAGCGTGAGCGGCTCGCTGCCGTAGCCGAGGAGCAGGAGTGTGCCGTCGGGGGCGAGACCGCCCAGGGTGGCGGCGGCCGCGGCGGTGGACGGGGCGGCGTTCAGCACGACGTCCGCGCCGCCGTCCCACGCCTTGAGGGCGTCGGCCGGGTCGGAGTCGTCGGTGGCGACGAACAGCTCCGCGCCCAGGGCCTTGGCCTGGTCCTCACCGCGCCGGGAGCGGCCCACCACGGCGAGACGGGCGCCCATGGCGGTGGCGTAGCGCGCGGCCAGGGCACCGACTCCGCCGAGGCCGACGACGGCGACCCGGGAACCGGCCGTCGCGCCGGCCTGCCGCAGACCGTTGAAGGCGGTGAGGCCGGCGCACATCAGCGGCGCCGCCGCGACGGGGTCCAGGCCGTCCGGCAGCGGGGTGACGAAGTCGGCCTTGAACAGGGCGTATTCGGCGTAGCCGCCGTCGGCCACGACGCCGGTGATCCGCTTGCGGGGACACAGGATCTGGTCGCCGCGCACGCAGTAGTCGCAGTGCCCGCAGGAGTCGTACAGGAACTGCGCGCCCACCACGGTGCCGACCTCGGGAAAGGTCACGCCCTCGCCGACGGCGGTCACCACTCCGGTGACCTCGTGGCCGGGGACGACCGGGTACCGGGCGAAGGGATAGTGGCCGCGCAGCAGGTTCAGGTCGGAGAAGCACACTCCGCAGGCGGTGACCTTGACGACGACCTCTCCTGCGCCGGGCTGGGGGACGTCGAGGTGGTCGAGGGCGAGCGGAAGGTTCGGGCCGGTGGCGACAGCAGCACGCATCGCGGGCTCCCATGGGGTGGTGGTCGGGGAAGTCACCAGTCGAGTTCCTGGTACTTCCGAGTCTCCGAGCCCGCTGTGGTCCCGTCCAATGCCGGTTACGGCCCGATTGATGCCCAGGCGGCATCACCGCAGGTCTACGCCGTGCCTCTGGCCCGCGCGGCGGCGTGGACCGTCTCGACGAAGCTCGTCACCAGGTGCGAGGGGCGCTTGCCGTTCCAGGCCAGGGACACCTGCCCCGGCGCCGCGTCGGCGACCGGGACGTAGGCGATGTCCGACCGGGGGAACGCGGCGGCGACGGAGCCGGGCACGAAGGCGATGCCGCGCCCGCCCCGGACGTAGCCCAGCAGTTCCTCCATGTCGTGGAAGGCGGGGCCGTGGCCGGGCCGGGTGCCGTCGGGGCGTGGATCGGCGTTCCATACGGCCGACCAGGCCTCGGTCGCCTCCGCGTACTCCAGGACGGGATCGTCGTTCAGGGCCGTGAGGGCGACCTTGGCGTCGCGTGCCCGCGGATGATCGACGGGCAGCACGGCGGCGATGTGTTCGGTGTACAGGGGCAGGAGATCCACCCCTTCTGCTTCCAGGGGCGGCCGGACGAACCCGACGTCGACGCTGCCGTCCAGCAGGGCTTGCGCCTGGCTCCACCAGCGCAGGCGGACCAGCTCGATGGACACGCGGGGAAAGCGCGCGGAGAACGCGTTCAGCGCGAGGCCGACGTCGGTGCCGAGCATGAACCCGACGATCAGCGCGTCGTTCCCGGCATCGATGCGCCGGGCCCGCTCCTGGGCGGCCTCGGCGGCGGCGAGCAGTGCCTTGGCGTCGCGCAGGAACTGTTCGCCGGCCGGGGTGAGCGCGACGTCGCGGGTGCTGCGGGTGAACAGCTCGACCCGCAGTTCGTGCTCCAGTTGCCGCACCTGCCGGGACAGTGCGGGCTGGGTGACGTGCAGGGCGACGGCCGCCTGCCCGAAGTGCCGTCGCTCGGCCACGGCCACGAAGTAGCGCAGCTTGCGCAGATCCAGATCGATCGGCCTGTCGGGCATGGCGGGTCCTGCCTTTCCGCTGACCGACCGGGGGGTGCGGTACCGCCCTCGACACTCCTCACGCTAACCGACGGGCGCGGAGCCGCACGGGAGGGGCGGCCGTGCGCCCCGCGTCCCGTACGGCCCCGGTGGCTCAGCCCGTCGCGTCCACCAGCGCCAGCTCGTGCAGCCGCTCCGGCGGGCCCGGGCGGGCGTAGTACCAGCCCTGGGCCGTGTCGCAGCCGAGAATCCGCAGCTGCTCGGCCTGGGCGCCGGTCTCCACGCCCTCCACCGTCACCGCGAGGTTCAGGCCGTGGGCCAGGGAGACGATCCCCTCGACGATCTTGAGGTCGACGGGGTCGGCCGGGAACCGCTGCATGCTCTGCGTGAAGGAGCGGTCCAGCTTGAGGATGCTCACCGGCAGCCGGCGCAGGTTGGCGAGGTTGGAATAGCCGGTGCCGAAGTCGTCCAGCGCGATGTCGACGCCCATCTCGGCCAGCCGGCGCAGGGGTTTGAGCAGGTCGGCATCGGCGCCGATGAGGGCCGACTCGGTGACCTCCAGGCAGAGGGCATCGGGTGCCATGCCGGCGCGCTCCAGGATGTCGACGGTGTCCTGGACGAGTCCGGGGTGGCTGAGCTGGCACGGCGAGAGGTTGACGTTGATGCGGAAGGGCCCTGCACCGTCGTGACGCTCCCGCCATGCGCGGGCCTGGCGCACCGACTGCTCCAGGACCCAGCGGCCGAGCGGCACGATGAGTCCCGTGTGCTCGGCGAGCGGAATGAACCGGTCCGGGCCGAGGACGCCGTGCTGCGGATGCAGCCACCGCACCAGGGCCTCCGCGCCGCGCACACTGCCGTCGCCGAGATGGACCAGCGGCTGGTACTCGATGAAGAACTCGCCCCGGTCCAGGGCCGTCGGCAGCGCCGTGGTCAGCCCGTGCCGGGTGATGGCGCGGGCGTCGGCCTCCGGGTCGGCCAGCTCGAAGCGGTTACCGCCCGCCGACTTGGCCCGGTACATGGTGATGTCGGCGCTGCGCAGCACCTCCGCCGGACCGCGCTCCCCCGCCGGGCCCTCGACGATGCCGATGCTGCCGCGCACGGTCAGCTCGCGTCCGTCGACGCTGATCGGGGCGACCAGCACGTTCATGATCCGGGTGGCGAGCTCGTCGACCTCGCGCTCGGTGTCGGGGCCGGTGGTCAGCGCCACGAACTCGTCACCGCCGAGCCGGGCGACCATCTCGCCGGGCGCCGTGGCGCACGACTGGAGCCGGTCGGCGACCTCGACGAGCAGCCGGTCGCCGGCCGCGTGGCCGAGGCTGTCGTTGACGGTCTTGAAGCCGTCCAGGTCGAGGTAGCACAGCCCGAACCGCTGGCCCTCTCCGGCGCCCAGTGCCTTCTCCAGGCGCTCGAAGAAGAAGGTGCGGTTGGGCAGGCCGGTGAGCGCGTCGTGCGTGGCCTCGTAGCGCAGCCGCAGGTTGAGCAGCCGCCGCTCGGTGGTGTCCTCCATCAGAGCCAGCTGGTACTGCGGTTCGCCGTCGGCGTCGCGCAGCAGGGAGACCGTGAGGTTGGTCCACAGGACCGTTCCGTCGGGGCGGTAGAAGGCCTTTTCGACGTGGTAGTGCTCGCGCTCTCCGCGGACGAGTTCGTCGTAGAGCGTCCAGGTCTGCGGCGCGTCCTCGGGGTGGGTCCACTCCTTGACGTTGCGGCTGCGGATGGCCTGTTCGGAGACGCCGAACATCCGCAGCAGGGCGCCGTTGACCTGCAGTATGTTGCCCGTCAGGTCGGAGATGCCGATTCCTATGGCCGCGCCCTCGAACACCGCGCGGAACCGCGCCTCGGTGGCGTGCAGCGCCTGGGCGACCACGCCCTGCGCCTTGAGCGCGGCCGCGGAGATCGCCTCCTGCTCGGCCAACGTCCGCTCGCGCAGCGCCTGGGCGAACCCGGCGGCCATGGCGTGCTGGAGCCGCGAGGAGCGCGCCCGCAGGTCCTCCTGGTCACCGCCGTCGCCGCAGTACAGCACCAGATAGGCGTCGACGCAGTCCAGCGAGCGGCTGAGCGCCTCGGGGTCGGTGCAGTGCGCGGTGACCAGGGCGGCGCCTACGGCCCTGCCCTCGTCCGCGTCGAACGTCCTGGCCTTGAGTGCCTTGCTCAACCGCCGGGCGAGCGGCAGCAGTTGCTCCTCGAACTCCGGCCGGGTCGACGACGTCGAGGTCACCGGGAAGACCGCCCGGCTCCAGATCGTCGCGAACCGGCGGAGTCTGTCCTCCGGCCCGTCCGCCCCCGCGCTCACGCCGTACGTCCCACGCCGGCGAAACCGGAGAAGGCATACGGATCCTCGTCCTCCGGTGCGGTGTCCGGTCGCCAGAGCGGCATCGGCACCAGTCCGGGTTCCACCATGTCGTACCCCTCGAAGAACCGCGCGATGGCCTCGCGCGAGCGCATGATCAGCGGGTTGCGAATGTCCTTGTATACGTCGACCGTGCCCTTGGCCCGTTCCTCGGGCAGCGGGATTCCCTCGTACGAGGCATGCGTGAGCACCAGCAGACTGCCGGGCGCGAGCGCGTCGCGCAGCTGGGCCACCGCCTCGTAGGGTTCGTCCTCGTCCTCCACGAAGTGCAGTATGGCAACGAGCAGCAGCGCCACTGGCCGGTTCAGGTCGATCAGGCGCTCGACCTCGGAACTGCGCAGGATCTCCTGGGGCTTGCGCAGGTCCGCGGCGACGACGTCGGTGTCGTCGTGGCCTGCCAGAACCGCCTGGCTGTGCGCGACGGCGACCGGGTCGTGGTCGACGTACACCACGCGTGCGCCGGGGCTGGCGGCCTGGGCCACCTCGTGGACGTTGCCGAACGTCGGTATCCCGGAGCCGATGTCCAGGAACTGGGTGATGCCCTCGTCGACCGCGAAGCGCACCGCGCGCCGCATGAACGCCCGGTTGGCCTGCATGATCTTGGGGAGGCCCGGCATGAAGTCCATGGCCTTGCGGGCCGCTTCCCGGTCGACCTCGAAGTTGTGCGAACCGCCCAGGTAGTAGTCGTAGATCCGGGAGACGCTCGGCACCGAGATGTCGATGCTCCGTGGGGCCCAGGCGGGACGCTCCATCTATCTCTCCAAGGCGTAGGCGATCCGGTGTTCGAGCTGAGGCTACTGATCGCCCGCCAAAGGAGCGAGCGGAAACGGAAATTGACCATCCGTTCCCGGTCACTGCCAGTGGCACGTGCCGAATTGCCGCCCCGCGCACCCTCTGCGAAAAGCATCCGAAGCATTCCACAGTGCTGCGAACCATGGTGAAAGAGGGCGAAGGACAGCGGTGAATGCAGGCAAACCGGTCCGCCCCCTGCGCGTGGAGCTCAGGGGGCGGACCGGAGGTTGATCTCTACTGCTGCTACGCGCCGACCGGCTTGCCGTCGGGGCGGATGGCGAACCAAGTGCCGCCGACGCCCTGACCGTTGGTGTCACCGGGCTTCTTGTCACCGGCGAAGGTGTAGATCGGCACACAGTCGATGGTCTGCTGCTTGATTCCGTCGGGCCGGTCGAAGACCACGTAGCCCTGGCCCCTGGGACCGGACCCCTTCAGATCGATGCCCTCGGTGTCCTCGGCGTCGACCGGCGCGATGACCGGCCACTTCTCCAGGCACTCGCCGGTGCAGGCCGTCTTCATCGGCCAGGGCGAGTCCTTCATGAAGCGGTAGACCGTGTGGCCGTTCTTGTCGATGACGATCTCGCCGAGCTTGGAGTCCTTGCGCGTGGACAGACCGGGCAGGTCGCCCGCCTCGGCTCCGCCTCCCTGTGCCTTCTTGCCGGTGGGGGCGAGCGCGTACCAAGTGCCGCCGACACCCTGGCCGTTGACGTCACCGGCCTTGGTGTCCTTCGCGAAGCGGTACGCGGGCCAGCCGCCGATCGTCAGCTGCTTGGTGCCGTCGGTCCGGGTGACCGAGCCGAGCTTGTTCTTGTCGATGCCCACGCCGGCCGTGGCGTCGTCCGCGGGGACCGGCGGCCACTTGGTGGCGCACTCGCCGTCGCAGTTCGACTTGGGCGGCTCGGCGACGTCCTTGTCGAAGCGGTAGAGGGTCATCCCGGCGCTGTCGGTCAGCACCTCGCCGAGTTCGGCGTTGGTGGACACCGCCAGTTCACCGGCCGTGGCGGCCTGCGTGGCGGCGCTCTCCTGGCCCGCCGCGCCCGTGTCGTAACCGGATCCGAGACCGGTACCGCTCCCGTAGTCGCCGGCCGCGGCCGTGGCACCCACGTTCTGGCTGCTCGCCGGCGGGGCGGTTTCCGAGCCGCATGCCGTCGTCAGCGCCGCCACTGCCACGGCGCTCACCACGAGCGAGGCGCTCCGCCACGAGGTCTTCATCGTCAACTCCCCATATTCACCAGGGTGTTGCAGCGCCCTGCTGCGCCGCCGCACGACAAGAAGTACGCATGAGCACCACTCTCGTGTTCAATCGGCGCACAAATTTCTTTCCGGAAGCTGTGAGGCGCCGCACGCGCATGCCCCGGCGGTTACGCCCACGCCCCCTGATCAAACCTTTCGAGGGCCATCCTTCCCTCGTTCGGGGCATTTCGGCCGCTCTCCGGCATACGCGGGCGCGCGATGGCCTCAGGATCTTCGTCGTGCATGGACTCGAACCGACCCAATCCACCCTGACCGCAAGGGTGTTGACGGTGGCGACGTTGACGTGGCTGCTGGTGTCGGCGCCGGCCGGAGCGGCCGGGGCGACGGTCTGCGCCTACGCCGACACCGGCCCGGACGGCGCGCAGTCGGTCGCGGTCGTCGGAAGCCTCACCTGGCCGACTCCCCCGCAGTGCCCGACGCCGACCC
>NZ_RDBN01000043.1:268124-305135 GCF_008042075.1 Streptomyces sp. UW30
GCCCCGGCGCAGCCGGCTCCGCGGCCCGCGCCGCCACGCCCGCGGCCGGTCCCGACGCCGACACCCACCCCGACGCCCACGCCGAAGCCGTCGGCCAGGCACGCCCCGAGTCCGTCCGCGACCCCTGTGCACTACCCGCCCTACCGGGCCGCCCCGCACAAGCGGGCGGCGCATGACTCCGCCCCCGCTCCGCTCACCTTCGTCCTGCTCATCGCGGTGCCCGCCATCGCCGCCGTCGCCGCGCTCCGTCCGCGTTGATCCTGGAGGTCCCTCTTGCCGGAATGGCTTGTTCTCACCCTCGCGATGCTGGCCGCCTGCTCCGTGGTGGTCATCATCACCCTCGTACGGCACCGCACGGCGCCCGACGACGAGGATCCCTCCGAGACCCCCGACGTCATCGAGTACATGACGATGTGGATCGGCGTGGTGTACGCCATCGTGCTGGGCCTGGCCATCGCCGGCGTGTGGGAGGCCCGCAGCGCCGCCCAGGACCATGTCCAGGCGGAGGCCGTGGCGCTGCACGAGGTCTCGGAGCGGGTCCGGGTGTATCCGGCCGACGTCCGCGACCGCATTCGGGACGATGTCAACGCCTATGTCGGACACGTCGTCACCACCGAGTGGAAGACCATGATGGATCACGGCTCCGTCACCGACCGCGGCACGCAGCTCCTTCAGCGCGTACGCGAGGACGTGACGGACTACGAGCCGAGGAACGACTTCGAGGCGCAGGCCTACCAGCCGGTCCTCGACCAGGTGACCGCGGCCGACCAGGCGCGCAACGCCCGCGCGAACTCGACCGGGGACACCATGCCCGGCGTGGTGTGGTTCGGACTGCTGGCCGGCGGTGTCGTCACCATCGGGATGGTGTTCGCCCTGCAGATCCGGCGCACGGCCCGTGAGCTGATCCTCGCCGGGCTGTTCTCCGCGCTGATCGCCTTCCTGCTCTTCCTCATCTGGGACTTCGACGATCCCTACAGCCGTGGCGTCACGGCGTCGGCGGAACCGTTCCTCGCGCTGTTCCCCCACGCCGGGGGCTGACGGGCCCTCACTCCGGGGGCGGCGACGGCCGCGGCGGCACTCGATGTGAACCCGCCACGCCGCCGCCGTCCCCCGGTCGCCCGAACGCCGTCCCCTGAGCGGCCCACACGCTTGCCCCATTCGGACGACACCGATCGCGCGGGTGTGCGCACCTTCCTAGCGTTTCGATCACCGAGGTGCATTTCTGGCGCAAGCGGAAAAGGTCCGCGACTGCTCCTCGGGGAGCGGGAGACACACCATGCGTGCGATACGCGTCGCTTCTGCAGCCCTGCTGGGCGTCAGCGCCCTCGCCGTGACCGCGCCCGCCGCGCAGGCGCAGGGCGACAACTCCGGTTTCTGGGCCAGTGTCCGGCCCACCACCGTCGATCCGGGCGAACACGTCCGGCTGCGCGCGACCGGGTGCGAGCAGAGTGTGACCGTCTCGTCGGGGGTCTTCGACACGGTCACCATCCACCGGGGGCGGACGACGGCCTGGGCCAGGGTCGACCGGGACGCCAGACCTGGCACCGTCCATGAGGTGTCGTTCTACTGCGGCACCTTCTGGCAGAGCGTCGATCTCACCATCGCCGGCGGCCGGCCGGACCGGCCGGACCGGCCCGATCACCCGGAGCACGGCGCGCACGCCGGTGAGGGCGGCACCTTCGCCGGACTGGACCTGAAGGAGATCGGCCTGGGCGCCGCGCTCATCACGGCCGCGCTCGGCACCGCGTACCACCTCTCCCGGCGCGGCACCGGCGAGGACGACGCCTGACACACCGGCAGCCGCACACGCAGACCTTCGCCCCGGATCCCCATGAAGGGGGCCGGGGCGAAGGTCTGCGCACGTGCGGCCTGTCTCCCGTTGTCGGCGGTTCACGCCGGACAGCGCGTCAGATCCGCTTCTCCGCCCGCCGCCGCATCCAGAACACCCCGCCGCCGACGAGGGCCACGGCGATCAGTCCGCCTCCGATGGCCATGTCGGTCGGCGTCGCGCCCGTGGACGTGCTGCCGCCGAGGCCGCCGCGGACGCCGCCGATGACGGAGAAGGCGTTGGGGTGGGTCAGGGGCCGGCCCGCCCCTCTGCAGGTGACCGTGATGCTGTGGGAACCCGGCCTCGCGTTCCGGTCGATCGTCGCGGTGCCCTTGGCCGTGCTGCCGCCGACCGGGGTCAACGTCGTGGGCCGGAAGGCGTCCGAGGTCGCGGTGCCGCCTTGCGGGCAGCCGTCGACGGTGATGGTCAGCTGCCCGCCGCGGGCGATGACGCTGGGCAGGGCGACAATGTTGCTCGGGCCGACGGGCATGCCGTCGCGTGCCGCGGCCACCGGGGCGGCCAGACCGAGGGCGGCGACCGCGGTGGCGGCGACCGCCAGGGTACGAGTGCTTCGCATGTGATCCTCCGCGGAAGACGCCCCGGGTACCGTCCCCGGTATCGATCGGCGAGAAAGCGCCTCCCAGAAAGACCCTCAGTTGCCGTGCCCGAGGCCGCATTTCGGCGATGGTCCGTCCTGGTGAGAGGACACGCCGGAGGACAACCCCACAATCGGAATTGTCGCAGGTCACGGACCGTCAGAATTTTCCGGCCGGTGGCAACTCGGATGGCGCACCGAATCAGTTCGGGCCACCCGTTCGTCTCTGCCCCGTCGCCGGTTTCGCCTGCGGGACTTAGCGTTTTCGTATGCGCGAATGACGTGGCGACGGCCGCGTCGAGAGGGGAAGTCGAATGTCCGGTTTCGAGCTGGCCGAAGAGGAGGAGCGACGGAGGAAGCGTGCTCCCTGGGGCGTGATAGCGCTTGTCCTGCTGACCGGTCTCGCGCTCGTCCGCAACGGATCCGGGGAGTTCGACGAGGGCCCGCCGCAGCCCGCCTCGGCGGCCGCCGCGGACCGGCAGCTGCCCGGCGCGGTGTTCTCCCGGGCCGCGCGGCCGCTGCCGTTCGCCCTGCCGGACCGGGTGCGCATCCCCGCGATCCATGTCGACGCGCCGGCGATCCCGGTCGGCCTGGACCTGGACGGCTGGGTCGGCGCGCCGCCCCCGGAGGACCCCAATCTGTCGGGCTGGTTCACCGGCTCCGTCTCGCCGGGCGAGAAGGGCACCGCGGTGGTCGTCGGCCATGTCGACAACCTTCAGGGGCCCGCCGTCTTCTACGGTCTCGGCTCGCTGGCGAAGGGAAATCGCGTCGAGGTCGTCCGCAAGGACGGAAAGACGGCCGTGTTCGAGATCTACGGCGTCGAGGTGTTCCAGAAGGACGACTTCCCCGGAGACCGCGTCTACGCCTCCAAGGGGACCGCGGAATTGCGGGTCATCACCTGCGGTGGCGGTTTCTCCAAGCAGACCGGATATGACGGGAACGTCGTCGTTTTCGCCAGCCTGGTCGAGGTCCGCTGAGCTCTCCGAGCCTTCCCCGACCGGGCGGCGAAAGCCGTCACGCGTAATGCCGTCGGGGGACGGTGACGTGATATCCGGCGTCCAGCAGCTGCGGCAGATAGGCGCGCAGTGCGCGGACGCTCTGGGAGCGGTCGCCCCCGGCGTCGTGCGAGAGCACCACGACGCCGGGGGCGGCGCCGTCCTCGACCCGGCCCACGATGGTGCGGGTGCCGGGGGTGGTCCAGTCCAGGGTGTCGACGGTCCAGGCCAGCGGTTCCATGCCCAGTTCGGCGCCGAGTTGGAAGGCGGCGCGGTTCCAGGCGCCGTAGGGGGCGCGGAACCAGGCGGGGCGCTCACCGTACGACTCCTCGATGATGTCGCAGGTGCGCTCCATCTCCCGCCGGACCCGTCCGCGGCTGAGCCGGGTGAGCAGCGGGTGGGACCAGGTGTGGTTGCCGACGACATGGCCCTCGTCGGCCATCCTGGCCACGAGGTCCTTGTTGTCGGCGACCATCTCGCCGCACACGAAGAACATCGCGCGGACGTCGTACTCGCGCAGGGTGTCCAGGATGTGTGGGGTGTAGCGGGCGTCGGGGCCGTCGTCGAAGCTCAGCACCATGGTGCGGCCGCGTGCGGACACCTGGAGCATGGGTTCACGGCGTACGAGGGTGCGGCGGGGGGCCGCCTTGGGCGGGCCGTACCCCGTCAGGGGCTGGAGACGGTACGAGGAGGGCTTGAGCGCGCTGCGCTTCTGGGGGCCCTGGGCCGGGGCCGGGGAGGCCCGGTGAACGGGCTCGTCGCCCGTGAACGTCGTGAACAGGCCCGCGGTGCCGGCGGCTCCGACGGCGGCGGCGCCGGCGAGCAGCGCGCGGCGTCGGGTGAGCAGACGCGGGGGCAGCTGATCCTTCGTCATGTCTGATGAGTCGCCCGGCGAGAGAGCGGCGCACCAGTGCGACACCGGAACGGGTGAGCGAATGCACTCGCGCGGACCAGCTGTCGTCAGGCGGTCAGCGGCGGCGCACCAGGGGGAACGGCAGGGTCTCCCGGATCGTCAGGCCGGTGAGGAACATGACCAGCCGGTCGACGCCGATGCCCAGTCCGCCGGTGGGCGGCATGGCGTATTCGAGGGCGTCGAGGAAGTCCTCGTCGAGTTCCATCGCCTCGGGGTCTCCCCCGGCGGCCAGCAGGGACTGGGCGGTGAGGCGGCGGCGCTGTTCGACGGGGTCGGTGAGCTCGGAGTAGGCGGTGCCGAGCTCGGTGCCGAAGGCGACGAGGTCCCAGCGCTCGGCGAGCCGGGGGTCCAGGCGGTGCTGGCGGGTGAGCGGGGAGACGTCGGTCGGGAAGTCCTTGTAGAAGGTGGGCAGCTGGGTCTTCTCCTCGACGAGCCGCTCGTACATCTCCAGGACGACGTCGCCGTGACCGTCCTCGGCGATGTACGGCACGCCTGCGCGGTCGCAGTACCGGTGCAGTCTGAGCAGTTCGGTGTCGGGGTCGATCTCCTCGCCGAGCGCCTCGGAGATCGCGCCGTACACGGTCTTGACCGGCCACTGGCCCGAGATGTCGTACTCCTTGCCGTCCTTGTGCGCGATCGGCGATCCGAAGGCGGCGCTCGCGCAGCCCTGGATCAGCTCGCGGACGAGGTCGAGCATCACGTCGTAGTCGGCGTACGCCTGGTAGGCCTCCAGGATCGTGAACTCGGGGTTGTGCTTGTAGTCGACGCCCTCGTTGCGGAAGGTGCGGCCGAGCTCGAAGACCCGCTCCACGCCGCCGACGCACAGCCGCTTGAGGTACAGCTCGGGGGCGATGCGCAGGTAGAGGTTGAGGTCGTAGGCGTTGATGTGGGTGGTGAAGGGGCGGGCGTTGGCGCCGCCGTGGATCTGCTGGAGCACCGGCGTCTCGACCTCCAGGTAGCCGCGCTGCAGCAGGCCCTGGCGCAGCGCCTGGACGGCGGTGGAGCGGGCGCGGACCGTGTCGCGGGCGGCGGGGCTGGAGACCAGGTCGAGATAGCGCATGCGGACCTTGGCCTCGGGGTCGGCGAGACCGCGGCGTTTGTCGGGCAGGGGGCGCAGGCATTTGCCGATGAGCTGCCAGGAGGTGACGAAGACGGTGGGTTCGCCCTTGTCGCTGGTGCCGGCCAGGCCGGTGGCGCTGATGAGGTCGCCGATGTCGGTGTCGGCGGTGAAGCGGTCGAGGGCGGCGCCGGAGTCCTTGCGGGTGAGGGCGAGTTGGTGGTCGCCGGACCAGTCACGCAGCACGGCGAAGACGAGGCCGCCGAAGTCGCGGACCAGCATGACCCGGCCGGCGACGGTGACCTGCTCGCCCGCACGGACCTCGGCGAGGGCGTGGGTGCGGGCCGGGATGCCCACCGGGTAGGGGTCGATGCCCTCGGCGCGCAGCCGGTCGAGGGTGTGGTGCCGGATGCGGACCTGCTCGGGCAGGCCCGTATCCGGCCCGGCCACCCCGGCCTCGTCCCCTCCTTCGAGGCCGAGCGCCGCCAGCGAGGGCAGTCCCTCGGTGGTGGCGGGGCGCGGTCCGTTCCTCGGGTGCCCCTTTCTGCGGAGCTTGTGCAGGGACGGTACGGAGACGAAGCCCTCGGCGATGCCGGACGCGAGGCTGATCCGGGCGAGGGAGGCGGCCTCGCCGTAGCAGATGAAGCGCGGGAACCACTGGGGCTGGTACTTGGCGTTGGAGCGGTAGAGGGCCTCCAGCTGCCACCACTTGGAGAAGAACAGCAGCAGGCGCCGCCACAGCCGCAGCACGGGTCCCGCGCCGATGCGGGCGCCCTCCTCGAAGACCGAGCGGAAGACCGCGAAGTTCAGGGAGATCTGGCGGATGCCGAGCTTGGGTGCGACGGCGCACACTTCGGCGACCATGAACTCCATGACGCCGTTGGGGGCACCGCGGTCCCGGCGCATCAGGTCCAGGGAGATGCCGTCCTTGCCCCAGGGCACGAAGGAGAGCAGGGCGAGCAGCTGACCGTCCTCGCCGAGGGCCTCCACGAGGAGGCAGTCGCCGTCGGCCGGGTCGCCGAGGCGGTCCAGGGCCATGGAGAAGCCGCGTTCGGTCTCGGTGTCGCGCCAGGCGTCGGCCTTGCGGACCACCTCCTCCATCTCCGCCTCACCGAGGGTGGAGTGGCGGCGGATACGGCAGTGGGCGCCGGTGCGCCGGACGCGGTGGACGGCCTGCCGGGTCACCCGCATGTCGCGGCCGTCGAGGTCGAATTCCTGCACCCGCAGGACCGCCTCGTCGCCGAGCTGGAGGGCGCCGAGTCCGGCACGGGCGTAGGCGGTGGCGCCGTCCTCGGAGGCGCCCATCGCGGCGGGCACCCAGGCGTGCCGGCGGGCCGCGGCCAGCCAGACGGCGATGGCGTGCGGCCAGGCCTCCCGGTCGCCGACCGGGTCCCCGCTGGCGAGGCAGACGCCGGCCTCGACGCGGTAGGTGACGGCGGCCTTGCCGCTGGGCGAGAAGACGACGGCCTTGTCGCGCCGGGTGGCGAAGTAGCCGAGGGAGTCCTTCTCGCCGTAGGCCTTGAGGAGGGCGCGGATGCGGGCCTCCTCGTCGTCGTGCAGGGCGGCCTCCATGCGCTGCGAGCGGAAGAGGGTCGCGGCGGCGTTGAGGAGAGCGAGCGCGCCGAAGAGGCCGAGCAGGAAGTACAGGGGGCGGGGCGGCCGTCCGTCGTAGGTGGTGCCGGAGACCAGGCCGCCGCAGACCCGGTCGGCGGCCCACGCCAGCCGCTGGCTCTGCGGCAGCGTGCCGGGGAACAGTTCGACGAGGCCCCAGCCGACCAGGATGCCGATGACGAGTCCGACGAGCAGGACGCCGAGGGCTCTTCGTACGGCCGCTCTGCGGGAGGCGGCGTAGAACTCCCCCCGGGCGACGACCAGCAGGGCGAGGGCGAGGCCGCACACGATGAGGGACGGGACGGAGTCGGCGTAGTCGCCGACGACCGTGCCGAGGATGTCGGACAGGACGAGCAGGCCCAGATAGATGACGACCAGCCACCAGGCGATCTTCTTGCGGGCGGCCGTCGCGGCGGCGAGCAGGAAGAGGAAGACGGCGTAGGCGAGGTTGGCGCTGACGGGGACGATGATCTGGTCCAGGGCACGCACGACCGGGCGCAGCGCGACCCGTAGCGGCGGGATGAGGGCGAGCAGGACGCAGAGCAGTCCGAGGGCGCCGAAGAAGGTCGCGAAACCTTCCGGCACCCTGCTCATCAGGCCGTGTCCGGGCGGCCGTGCCGGGCCCGTGACGTCCTTGTCCCGCGCGGCCTCCACGGTGGCACTCATGTTCCGACTGTAGGAAGCCCCCGGCCTCCTCGCCCGTCGAGCGTCCCGGCCGGCGGTGGGACCTGCGGCTTCCGATAGCCTCCTGTTCGTGACGGAACAGCACTCGCACCAGTTCGAGCGGGGCACGGACGGGCCCAAGGTCATCGTGGTCGGAGTGGACGGCTCGGACTCCTCGATGCGCGCGGCCTCGTACGCGGGAGGCCTCGCCCGGCGGCAGAACGCCCTGCTCGCCATTGTGTACGTGCAGCCGGTGATGACGGCGGGCGCGGCGCTCGGGGCCCCGGTCGCGGACACGACCAGCGAGATCGCCGAGGATCTGATCGC
Organism: Streptomyces sp. UW30; assembly: GCF_008042075.1. Lineage (GTDB taxonomy): Bacteria > Actinomycetota > Actinomycetes > Streptomycetales > Streptomycetaceae > Streptomyces. The sequence continues at coordinate 276,114 of NZ_RDBN01000043.1, forward strand.
CCAGATCCGGGACGCGGCCGAGCGGCTCAAGGGGATATTCGACGTCCGCTGGGAGTTCCACACCTTCCAGGGCGACCCCTACAACGGGCTGGTGACGGCGGCGGACGACCTGAAGGCGGACGCCGTGGTGGTGGGCGCCTCGGAGCAGGCCGGGCACCGGATCGTCGGTTCGGTCGCGATTCGGCTGGTCAAGGCGGGGCGGTGGCCGGTGACGGTGGTGCCGTAGCTCGCGTCCCCGGCGCACGAGCTGCGGCGCCACCGTCAGCCACCGTGTGCGGGCGACGGGTATCGCCCGGAGTCACAGGCTCCGCAGGAAGTCGAGCAGGATCTTGTTGAAGACCCCCGGCTTCTCCAGGTTCGGGTAGTGGCCGACCCCGTCGACGACCTCGGTGCGGCCGTCGCGGACGGTGGCGGCGAGCCGCTCGGCCGCGGCGAGCATGTCGGCGGGTTCCAGGCCGCCGTTGAGGGCGAGCAGCGGGGCGGTGATGTCCGCCGCACGCGCGAAGGTGTCCGCCACGGGCACCAACCAGTCCTTCTCGCCCGGCGTGTGCTTCGACAGCGTGCCGCGGGCCAGGTCCCGGATCAGGCGCAGGCTGTCCTGGTCGACGTCGTCGACGGTCCGCCCCGGACCGGGCAGGACCTGCTCGAAGGCCTCGAGCCAGCCCTCGATGTCCCCGGCGGCCAGGGTGCGCGCCATCTCCGCCTGTAGGCCTCGGTTGAAGGGATCCGTGTACCGGAACTCCCCGGTCGCGGCACCGCAGGTGACGACGGCGCGGACGAGTTCCGGGTACTCCAGCACGGTGTTGGTGACGACCAGCCCGCCCATGGACAGGCCGACGAGGACCGCGGGGCCCGCGTCGAGGTGGCGCAGCAGGCCGGCTACGTCGTCGGCCCAGCGGAAGGGCTTGCTCGCGTTGGCGGAGGAGCCGTGACCGCGTACGTCCAGGGCGATCACGCGGTGTCCGGCGGCGGCGAGGGCCGGGATCTGGGCGTGCCAGAGCCGATGGTCGACGAACCCGGAGTGGACGAGAACCACGAGGTCCCCGGAACCGGTGTCGAGGTAGGCGAGGTCGCCGTCGGCAGAGGGAAAGAAGCGCAGATCCGAAGCGTTCATCACTGTCGTCATGACAACCAAGGTGTCATCTTCGGAGCGGTTTGGCAACCAAGGTGTCATGATGGCCCGGTGACCGACTCCGACAAGCCCCTCTCCCCCGACGAACTCGGCCACCGGATCAGCGAGGTGTTCGACCTGATCGGCGCGCTCTACCGGCGCGGGCTGCGCAAGCTCGAACAGGGCGAAGAGGTCGAGGGGGTGTCCGTCGGCGTGCGCTCCGTGCTGGTGCTGCTGCACAGATACGGGCCCATGACGGTGCCCCAGATGGGCCGGGTCATGGCACTGACCCGGCAGTTCGTGCAGCGCATGGTCAACGACACGGTGGCCAGGGGCTGGGCCGAGGCCACCCCCAACCCCGCGCACCAGCGGTCCTCGCTGATCCGGATCACGGCCGAGGGCGAGACCGTCATCACCGCGATCCTCGCGCGCGAGCACGCCCTGAACCGGCAGGTCGGCGGTGATCTGACCGAAGCCGAGCTCCAGGCGTGCGCGCGCGTACTGAAGCAGATGCTGAAGACCTTCGACCACGGCGGGGACGTGGACTGACCTACTCCCCCATGACGAGCCCGTCCTCGCCCGCGCCCCGGCTCAGCACCACGTCCCGGATCTTGTCACGCACGCCGCTCAGTTCGGCGCCCTTGGCGATGGCCTGGTTGAGATTGAGCACCCGGCCGGCGTCGATGTCGAACAACTGCGGGACGTACTCGGCCTTCGCCACCTCCCACCGGCCGCCGACCCGGGCGGGCGGCGTGAAGGTGAAGCGGGCGAGGGTGGACTCGTTGCCGCGCGGGTCCTGCACGCCCTGGTGGTTGTACATCGCGCCGGCGACCTGGTCGCCCATGCCGTAGACCACCCAGGTGCCGTTCACCTTCTCGTAGGCCTGTGGCACATGGGCGTGGGTGCCGAGGATCAGGTCGATGTCGGGGCGGTCGCCGGTGCGGGCGGCGGTGAGCTCACGGGCCAGGGTCAACTGGTCCTCGTCGGGGTCGTCCTGCCATTCGGTGCCCCAGTGCATCGACACGACGACCACGTCGGCACCTCCCTTCCGGGCGGCGCGGGCGTCGGCCAGGATCTTCTCCCGGTCGATCAGGTTGACCGCCCAGGGCTGCCCCGGCGGGAGCGGGAAGTCGTTGACGCCGTAGGTGTAGGCCAGGTGCGCGATCTTGGCCTGGCCGGCGCGCAGGACGGTCACGCCCCGTGCCTCTCCCGAGGTGCGGGCCGTGCCCGCGTGCCGCACCTTCGCCTGATCGAGGGCGTTCAGGGTGCGCAGGATGCCGGCGGCGCCGTCATCGAGGCTGTGGTTGGAGGCGGTGGAGCAGCCGTCGTAACCAGCCGAGGCGATGCCCCGGGCCACCTCCGGCGGGGACTTGAAGAGGGGGTAGCCGGTGTAGTCCCCGTTCTCGCCGTAGACGGTCTCCATATGACACAGCGCCAGGTCGGCGCGGGAGACCACGGATCGCACGCCTGCGAACATCGGGCGGAAGTCGTACCCCTTGCCGCCCGCGTCGAAGCGCGCGCGATCGTTGATGGCGGTGTGCGGGAGGACGTCGCCGGAGGCGACGAGGGTGAAGCCTCGGGGACCGGCGGAGGGGGCAGGGCGCCCCGAGGCCTCGCGGTTGTGGGCCTGGCAGGCGGCACCTGCGGCAAGCATGGCCGTGACGGCGATGGCCACAAGCCGACTGCGTGCGATCATCAGCTCACCCCTCGTGGTCGTATATACGCACCAAAATAGGTACGAAATATGGCACTCTCGCAAACAATCCGGCCGTTTCCATTAGCCCGTCCGGCTCGCCCCGCCTTGCGGAAGGGACCGTTCGTCGAACCGTTCGCCGACGCGATCGACCGTCCGCCGCAGATCCGTGTGTGCTCCCTGTCCGAGAGCTGCCACCTGCGATGCCATACGGCCATGACGGCCGGAATCACCCTCACGAACGGGACGACCGCCGAGCACGAGCTCGCCGCACTGCAGCGCGAGCACGGCCGGCCCCTCTTCGCGCTCCTGCTCCGGCTCTGTGACGGCGACCGGCAGCGTGCCGAGGACCTGGTGCAGGAGACGCTGGTGCGCGCCTGGCAGCATCCCGAGGCCCTGCGCGCCGACGACTTCGACTCGGTGCGGCCCTGGCTGCTGACCGTCGGGCGGCGGCTCGCGATCGACGCGCGGCGGGCGCGGCAGGCGCGGCCGCCGGAGGTCGGGGACGCGATCCTGGAGAACGCGCGCGTGATCTCCGACCACGCCGAGCGGGCCGCCGAGATGCTCGACGTCCGCGAGGCTGTGAAGACTCTCACTCCCGAGCACCGTGAAGTCCTGGTGCTCGTGTACTTCCGAGGGGCGAGTGTTGCGGAGGCCGCGGAAACACTTGGAATTCCGCCCGGTACGGTGAAGTCCCGCGCGTACTATGCGCTGCGCGCCCTGCGCCGGGTGCTTCCGGGGTACGCAGCCGACCTGCAGTGAAACCGACGGCTGAGTCAAACCTCCGTAAAGCGCCTTGCTGAATACCCCGGTTGAGTAATCGGCTGTCCTCATCCGTGTTCCGGATTGGGCAAGGGCCCAGGGCCCCGGGGTAGGGCGACGCACTCACCGGAGGAAGGCAGGAAGGGATGCTGCACAGAGGTCAGGAGAGCACGGACGGCACCGGTGGCGGTGAACTGACCGTCCCCATGGCGTGGTTGTACGCCGAGTACATCGCCGACGAGCTGCTGCGCACGGGCGATCTCATGCCGCCCACGTCCTTCGAGTTCCGCGCCGGGCGTGACGCCCTGGCGCTGACCATCTTCCTGTCCGACACCGACGGCGAGCTCTCCGGCATCCGGGTGGTCACCCAGCTGGAGACCTGGCTGTCGCTGACGGCCTACGACCAGCCGTGGCAGGACTGGGTGCGCGAGCGCATGGCGAGCCTCGCGAAGGAGGCGGCCGAGTCCGGCGGGCCCGCGCCCGACCTGGAGCTGGCCGAGGCGGCCTGGCGCTGGCTGCAGGAGACCGAGCTGCTCGCGCCCGACCTGAACGCCGTGCCGGGCGGCGGTGCGCTGGTCGGTGAGGACGAGGGACCGAAGGTGTGGACGCCGGCGTGGCAGCTCGGACTGCCGCTCGGACACCTCGCCATCCATCTTTTTTGAGTTCTTTCCCTCTCGGACCAATCCTCGACGCCGACCGCTCCGAATCCCTTGGTTGCGATTCTGTATAGGCCTTGAGTGATTCGACTGTCTGGTGCGTACCAGTGGGCGCAAGGAGTAACACACCCCACACCCAACGGCACGAGGATTCGGCATGAGGTCCCTGGAGAGGCATCGCGACGTCGCCGCGTACGCGCTCGGCGTGCTGAACGAGGCGGAGGCATTCCGCTTCGAGGACCACCTCATGGAGTGCCCCCGCTGTGCGGCACACGTGACCGAGTTCGGGCCCATCACCCGCCAGTTGATGCTGTACCGGCGGTCCACGCCCCAGTTCGTGCACCCCATGGCCAAGCCGGGCCCGCAGATGCTGAACCGGCTGCTCGAAGCGGTGGCGGTCCGCCACCGCGCCCGGCGCCGGCGCACGCTGTACGCCGTGGCCGCCTCGGTCGTGATCGCCCTCGCCGCACCCGGCGTCGCGATCATGGCGGGCGGCGACGACAGATCCGTTCAGATCGTCGAGGCAACCGACGATCGGTCCGGGGTGTGGGCGCAGGTCACGACCGAGAACGAGATGTACGGCAGCCAGGTGGAGCTGAAGGTGAAGGACGGTGCGGGCCCCCGCCCCTGCCATCTCATCGCCATCGGCCGGGACGGCTCCGAGGAGACCGTGACCAGCTGGTCCGTGGCCCACCACGACGCCCGCGAGAACACCATGACGGGCGCGTCCGCGATGCACTCCGACGAGATCGTGCGCTATGAGGTGCGCACGGCCGACGGGGAGCATCTGGTGACGCTCAAACCGCGTTAGCGAATCCGTGGATCCCGGAATCACTCACGGAGATCGGAGGGCTCGGACCGCTCGGCGAGCAGGGCCCGGGCAGCTTGCAGCGTGCTGCGCAGCTCCGGCGACATGAACCGCGCCGGAGCCAGGATGTCGATGATCCGCGCGCACTCGGGCTCGGTGGTCGCGAGGGGCGCGCGGGGGAATGCAACGGCGATCGGCCCGGCGCAGACCCGCCGGTCGTCGCCGTTGTAGAACAGGTCGAAACGCAGACGGTAGAGCTCGCGGATACGGTCCGGCGCCGTCACATGCAGGCGGATCTCGAACCGGTCGGCGTCGCCCGCTGGAATGACCTGGGAGAGGGCCTTCTCCCGCACGGGGTGGTAGGGCCAGCGAGGGGGCGACAGTTCGATGTCGTACGTCGCGGACGAGGGCATCGCCGCCATCAACTCCATCCGGCTGAAGCCGAATGAGCCGGCCTCCTCCACTTCCAGCTCCAGCCGCTTGAGGACCGCGGTACTGCCGCCCCGGTTGCGCAGCTTCACATCCAGAACGACGACATGGGACCACGTGTCGGCGGCGTCATAGCGCCCCTCCCAGCTGTGGACCAGGGTGGACTCCCCTTGTCCGGCAGATACGTCCACGAGCTCCAGCTCGGCTTCGCGCGGACGCCGCGCCCGTAACGCCGCCCATGCGCCGATCAGCGCGGCGATGATTCCGCCGGTCGTTCCCACAAGCGCCTCAACCATGGGGCGACAGTAGAGCGCTACGACTGGCCGCCACGAGGGTTTGACCAAGTAGTACAGCCGCCGTGCAATGCAGCCGTACGGAGTTACTTCAGCAGCCGCGACATCCTGCGGTCCGCCAGCGGTTTCCCGCCCGTCTGGCACGTGGCGCAGTACTGGAGCGAGGAGTCGCTGAAGGAGACCTCGCGGATGGTGTCGCCGCAGACGGGGCAGGGTTCGCCGGTGCGGCCGTGGACCCGCAGGCCGCTCTTCTTCTCGGCCTTGAGGCGGCCGGCCGCCAGCCCGCGCGAGCGTTCGACCGCCTCGGTCAGGGTCGTCCGCAGCGCCTCGTACAGCCGTCGCGTCTCGTCGGGGGTCAGTGACGCCGCCAGCTTGAACGGCGACATCCTGGCCGCGTGCAGGATCTCGTCGCTGTAGGCGTTCCCGACTCCGGCGATGAGGCTCTGGTCGCGCAGGGCGCCCTTGAGCCGGCGGCGCTCGTCCTTCAGCAGCGCCGCGAAGCGCGCCTCGTCGAAGCCGTCGGCCAGCGGGTCCGGGCCCAGCCGGGCCACGCCCGGGACCTGCTGCGGGTCCTGGACGACGTACACCGCGAGGCGCTTTTGCGTGCCCGCCTCCGTCAGGTCGAAGCCGGCGCCGGTCTCCAGGGCGACGCGCAGCGCCAGTGGGCCCTTGCCGGGGCGGGGCATACCGCTCGGGAGCCGGTCCTTCCAGTGGAGCCAGCCCGCGCGGGCCAGATGGGTCACCAGATGCGGGCCGTCGGCCGTCTCCAGGTCCAGGAACTTGCCGTAGCGGTGTACGGCGGTGACCTCATGGCCCTCGACTGCGGAGACCGGCGGGTCGTACGTCTTGAGGACGCTGATCGCGACGGGCAGCACCCGCACGATCTCGTGCCCGACCAGGTTCTCGGTCAGGAAGTCCTTGAGCGCTTCCACCTCGGGGAGTTCCGGCATACGTCCAGAGTGCCATCCGGCGCCGACAGTGCCGGGTGGGTCCGCGGACGCGCCGCGTCGGGTACGGCGGTCAGGGCCGCTCCGGCACGACGAACTCGCACCACACGGCCTTGCCGCCGCCCCGCGCCTCCACGCCCCACACGTCCGTGAGCAGGTCGACCAGGAGCAGACCGCGGCCGGAGACGCCCGACTCCCCCGCGTCACGGCGGCGCGGCAGGGCGCTGGAGGAGTCCTCGACCTCGACACGCAGCCGGCGTTCGGAGCCGGCGAGGACCCGCAGGGTCACCACGGCGGAGCCCTCGGTGTGCATCAGGGCGTTGGTGATCAGCTCGTCGGCGACCAGTTCGATCTCGTCGGCGCGGTCGGCGGCGCCCCAGGCGCGCACGGCGGCGCGGATCATGTGCCGGGCCGCGGTGAGGGCCTCGGGGTCGCCGGGCGCGACGTGCTGCTGGAGCCGGCCGCCGGCCTGCGGGGCGTCCAGGACACGGCGGCGCATCAGGAGCAGGGCCACGTCGTCGTCGCCGCCGCGTTCCTCGGCCACGTCGATGAGGCGGTCGGCGAGGTCACGGACGTCGTCCGGGCCGGAGGCGATGAGCGCGGTGAGGGTCTGCATGCCGTCGTCCAGGTCGGCGCCGGGCTGTTCGACCAGGCCGTCGGTGCACAGCAGCAGGGTGTGGTCGGAGTCCAGCTCGATCGTGCCGACGGGGTACTCGAGCTGCCCGAACTCCGCGGACAGGCCGAGCGGCAGCCCGCCCTCGACGGAGACCCGTCGGCAGGCGCCACCGGGCTCACGGACCAGCGGGTCGATATGGCCGGCCCGCACCACCTGCATGACGCCGGTGGACAGGTCGGCCTCGGCGTACAGGCACGTAGCGAAGCGGTCGGTGTCCAGTTCGTGCAGGAACACCGAGGCGCGGGCCATCACCGTGGCCGGGGTGTGCCCCTCGGCGGCGTAGGCGCGCAGGACGATGCGGAGCTGGCCCATGACGGCGGCGGCATGGGTGTCGTGGCCCTGGACGTCGCCGATGACGGCGCCGACCCGGCCGCCCGGCAGCGGGATCAGGTCGTACCAGTCGCCGCCGATGTCCCGGCCGAGGGAGGCGGAGCGGTAGCGCACGGCGACATCGGCGCCGGGCACGCTGGGGATGGTGCGGGGCAGCATGGCCTGCTGGAGGCCGGTGGCGAGGTCCTTCTCCTGCTCGTAGAACATGGCCCGCTGAAGGCTCTGGGCGATGCTGCTGCCGAGGGCGAGGAGCACGTTGCGGTCCTCGGCGGAGAAGCCGTGCCGGTCGTTGTAGAGCAGGCCTATCGCGCCGATGGGCCTGGCCTGGGCTATCAGCGGCATGTAGGCGGCGGATGTGATGTGCAGGTCGGTGATGTGCGGCCAGAGGACCGGGTAGCTGTCCGCGAACTCCTCGGGCGACTCGATGAACCGCGGGCTGAGGGTCCGTACGACCTCGCTCATGGGGTACTGCTCGTCTATCCGGGTGACCAGGGTGCCGGGTACGAAGCTGCCGGAGGGGCCCTCGGCGACCAGCCGGATGCGGCCGGCCTCGACCAGGCCCATGACGAGGCTGGTGGCGCCGAGGTGGGTCAGGCCGTGGGTGTCCTTGAGGATGTCGATGACGTCCTGGATGGTGCGGGCGTGGGCAAGGGCGGCCGTGGTCAGCTGGACGACGCTGGTCTGCTGGCGGCGGGCCTCGTCCTCGTCCGCCTGCTCGCGCCGCTCCTCGCGTTCGGCGAGCTCGTCGGTGGCGTCCCGGACGACGCCGACGATGCGCCGGGGACGGCCGGTCTCGTCACGGCGGATGTAGCCCTGGGTGTGGGTCCAGCGCAGGGTGCCGTCGCGGCAGCGGATGCGGAAATAGGCGCCGTAGTTCTCGCTGCCGTCCTTCATGGCCTGGGAGACCAGGCCGTCCAGCCGGTAGCCCTCCGGCCGCGGCACCCGGATCGCCAGGGTCATGGGGTTGCCGTCGTATTCGTCGGGGCGCAGGTCGAAGACCTCGTGGGCCTGGGCATCCATGTGGAACACACCGTTGTCCAGGTCCCAGTCGAACGTGCCCATGCGATTGAGCGCCAGGATCGGGTCCGGGTGGGCGGGCCAGTCGTCCGGGAGTGACAGGGCGCTCGCTCCCCGATCAACCATGGGGCCACCTTGCCAGGATTTGCCGGATTCTTCGRCTGGGGCGACGGAACCGTCCTCGCTCACCGTACGGACCGCGCCCCGGCGTCGGTCAGCCGTCGAAGACGTCGGTGGGGCTGCCGAAGATGCTGTCGGTGGCGCCCGGGTCGTCCGGGATCAGCCCATCGCCGTCGGGCGCGTCCGGGCTGTCCGGGACGGCCTCGGGGCCGACCTCCTGCGAGGAGCCCGGGGAGGTCTGCGGGGGCGGCGCCGTGGCGGTGGCCGTGGGGCAGTCCGTGGACCGGGGGTCCGACGGGGCCCTGGCCCGCATGTCGTCCGTGGCCCCGGGGGTGACGGTGACGTGCGGGGTCACGCAGTCGGCCGGCGGCTTCTGCGGGGAGGCGCTCTCACCGGACGGGGAGGTGCCTTCGCCCGACGGGGAGGCGCTCTCGCCCGACGGGGGCGCGCTCTCGTGGGTGGGCGTCGCGCTGTCCTGTCCGGGCAGGTCGCCGGAGGGGCTGTCGTGCGGGTGCGGCACCCGGGGCGGCGGCACCGGCTTCGCCGGCGGTACGACATGGTCGTGGTCGTGGCCCCGATGGCCGACCGGCCGCTCGATCCAGGTGTTGTCGACGACGTTGATGATCGTGATGTCGTTGATCACCTGGGTCGCCGGCGCCACCACGACCACCCGGGCGGGCCGGTACCCGGACCAGGCCCGGCCCCTGACACCGGCCTGGGCCTGCGTCCCGACCGGCGGGGCGAGCGGGTTGCCGCAGGCGCAGCGCACACGCGGCACTCCGTGGTTGTCGACGAGGACGGCGGTGCCCGCCTGGAGGACGGACTGGTAGCCGGTGCCCATGCCGTCGCGGAACCCGTGGTTGGTGACCCGGGTGTCCGCCCGCAGCACGACCGAGGTCAGCCCGCGCAGATAGCCGGGTATCGACGCCTGGGAGACGCCCGCGCTCTGCGCGAACACGCGGCCCCTGGCCCGGTCGGAGGCCAGCGCGTCGACCTGCCGCCGGATGTCGCAGCTCCCGGCCCCGCGGGTGCCGCCGTACAGGCCGGGCGTCTCGCCCGACAGTAACTGGGGTCCGGTCCGCGCCGACTGTGCCGGCTGCGGCGTTCGGGCGAGGGGCGAGGCGACGGCCGGGGCGGTCGCCGTGGAGTCCGTGAAGGGATCCGGACCCTGGTCGGCCGCGGGCTGGAGGAAGACCTCCCCGCTCGATGCCGTGCTCTCGTCGCTGCCGCCGCCACACCCGGCGACGAGGAGCGCCGCCGCGAGCGCGCAGGCCGTGACCATGGTTCGGGTGGGTGTCCGCACCACGTCCTCCCGCCGGTCGTCAGGAAATTCGTCACCATTGTCTGCTTCACTCACATGGGTTACGCAAGCGGAGAAGTGGTATACGGAGAGTCACCCAGGGCAAGGGGCGCGGGCGCGTGGGGGCGCGACAATGAGGAAAGGAGGCGTACGGCCGTGGACTGGTTCGTCGCACCGGACTACTGGACGAGCCGGCTGGTCTTCCAGCGGGCTCTGGCCGGCGTGTACCTCGTCGCGTTCCTGACGGCGGCCCTTCAGTTCCGGGCGCTGATGGGCGAGCGCGGGATGCTGCCCGTGCCGCGCTTCGTCGCGCAGGTGCGCTTCAGGGCCGCGCCGAGCCTGTTCCAACTCCACTACTCGGACCGGTTCTTCGCCCTGTGCGCCTGGTCCGGTTGCGCGGTGTCGGCGGCGCTGCTGGCCGGGCTGGACTCGGTGGTGCCCCTGTGGGGCGCCATGCTGCTGTGGCTGGTCCCGTGGGCGCTGTATCTGTCGATCGTGAACGTGGGCCAGACCTGGTACTCGTTCGGCTGGGAGTCCCTGCTGCTGGAGGTCGGCTTCCTCGCCGTCCTGCTGGGCAACGACGAGGTGGCGCCGCCGATCGTGGTGCTGTTCCTGCTGCGCTGGATCCTGTTCCGCGTCGAGTTCGGGGCGGGCCTGATCAAGATGCGCGGCGACGCCTGCTGGCGCAAGCTGACCTGTCTGGACCACCATCACGAGACCCAGCCGATGCCGGGCCCGCTGAGCTGGTTCTTCCACCATCTGCCGAAGCCTGTGCACCGGGTCGAGGTGGCCGCCAACCACTTCACGCAACTCGTCGTGCCCGTCCTGCTCTTCACCCCGCAGCCGGTCGCGACGGGCGCCGCCGCCCTGATGATCGTCACCCAGCTGTGGCTGGTCCTGTCGGGCAACTTCTCCTGGCTGAACTGGATCACCATCGTGCTGGCCCTGTCGGCGCTGGGCCTCCCGAGCGATCCGCCGTCGCTGCCGGACGCGCCGCTGTGGTACGAGGTCGTGGTCCTGACGGTCGCCGCGCTGCTGCTGTTCCTCAGCTACCACCCGGTCGCGAACATGATCTCCCGCCGTCAGATCATGAACCGCTCCTTCGACCCGCTCCACCTGGTCAACACCTACGGAGCGTTCGGCAGCGTGAGCAGGATCCGCTACGAGGTGGTGATCGAGGGCACCGCCGACGACATGCCGCGTGAGGACTCGGACTGGCGGGAGTACGAGTTCAAGGGCAAGCCCGGCGATCCCCGGCGCTGGCCTCGGCAGTTCGCGCCGTACCATCTGCGGCTGGACTGGCTGATGTGGTTCGCGGCGCTGTCGCCCGCCTACGCCGGGTCGTGGTTCGGCGCCCTGGTGAAGCGGCTCCTGGAGAACGACCGCGACACGCTGAAGCTGCTGCGCCGCTCGCCCTTCCCGCCCGACGAGCCGCCGCGCTATGTCCGCGCCCGCCTCTTCCGCTACCGGTACACGACCTGGCGGGAGCTGCGGGAGACGGGCGCGTGCTGGCAGCGGACGTATGTGCGGGAGTATCTGCCGCCGACGCGGGTGGCGGGGGTGGCTCAGAGGTCGTAGACGCGGGTGGCGGTGGTTTCGAAGATCTGCGTGCGCTCGGCCGGTGCGGTCAACTCCTGTGCCACAGCGAGCACTTGCTCGTACGAGGCCGCGAGCGTGCACACCGGCCAGTCCGAACCGAACATCAACCGGTCCGGCCCGAAGGCGTCCAGGGCCACCTCGGCGTACGGACGCAGGTCGTCGGGCGTCCAGGTCGCCGGGTCGGCCTCGGTGACCATGCCGGAGAGCTTGCAGACGGTGTTGGGGAGGGCGGCGAGGGCCCGGAGGTCGGACGCCCAGGGTTCGCGGCCCCCGGAGGCGATCGGCGGCTTGCCCAAGTGGTCCAGGACGAAGGTGAGTCCGGGCAGGCCGGCCGCCGCCTGGGCGCAGGCGGGCAGCTGGTGCGGCAGTACGACCAGGTCGTAGACCAGCCCGGCATCGGCGACGGCGGCCAGTGCGCGCCGTACGTCCGCGCGCAGCAGCCACTGCGGGTCGCGCTCGCCCTGGACCTGGTGGCGGATGCCCTTGAGATACCGCCCGCCGGGCAGCTCCCGCAGCCGGGCCAGCTCCTCGGCGACGTCCGGGCGGGTGAGGTCGGTCCAGCCGACGACGCCCGCGATCAGTTCGTGCTCGGCGGCAAGGGCCAGGAACTCGGGGGTCTCCTCGGCGACCGTGACCGTCTGGACGAGCACGGTACGACCGACTCCGGCCGCCCCCGCCTCGGGGGCGAGGTCGTCGACCGAGAAGTTCCTTCTCAGCGGCTGGAGTCCGGGACCGGTGATCCAGTCCTGGTCCCGTACGGACAGGTCCCAGACGTGGTGGTGGGCGTCGACGATCGTCACGGCAGCTCCCAGACGACGGGCAGGCCGGCGTCCGCGCCCCCGTCGGAGTAGTCGTGCACGACGTCGAGAAGCTCGGCCATGCGGGCCTGCCAGGCCACGTTGACCGGCAGCTTCTCCAGTTCGGCGAGCAGTCGGCCGTAGTCCTCGCACTCCAGGACGTGGAAGAGGTCGGTGCCGCTGCGCCAGATCGTCCAGGAGGTGGCGCCGGCGGCGCGGATCGCGTCCGTGAGCTCGACCGGCACCTCCCGGTGAGCGGCCTCGTACGCGGCGACACGGTCCGCGCGGACCTTGGTGTGCAGGGCGACTCTCATCGCGGCTCCTCGGCGACCAGGAGTCCGGTGTCCCGCAGCTCCTGCCAGAAGGCGGCGGGGACCGGTGCGGCGAACTGATCGACGCAGTCGTGGACTTCATCGGCCGAGCGGGCGCCGACCAGGACGCTCGCCACCGCCGGGTGGGCCATGCAGAAGGCCAGCGCGGCGGCTCGCAAGGTGATGCCGTGACGCCGCGCGATCTCCTTCATGCGCAGGGCCCTGTCCAGCAACTCAGGGGGTGCCTCGGCGTAGTTGTACGTCGCCCCCGGCTTGGGATCCGCGAGCAGACCCGAGTTGAAGGCGCCGCCGATCACCACGGAAACGCCTCGCTCCACGGCGGCGGGCAGCAGTTCCGTGAGCGCGCTCTGGTCGAGCAGCGTGTAGCGGCCCGCACACAGCACCACGTCGACGTCCGTGTCGCGGACGAAGCGGGTGAGCATCTCCGCCTGGTTCATGCCGGCGCCGATCGCGCCGACCACCCCCTCCGAGCGGAGCTTCTCCAGGGCCGGGTAGCCCTCCCGGAAGGCCTGCTCGGCGTGGTCGTCGGGGTCGTGGAGGTAGACGATGTCGACGCGGTCGATGCCGAGCCGTTCCAAACTGGCGTCCAGGGTGCGTCGTACGCCGTCCGCGGTGAAGTCCCAGACGCGGCGGTGCGTGGCGGGGACGGCGAAGCCGTGTCCCAGGTCGCCGCCGCCGCCGGCCTGTGGTTCCAGACGGCGGCCCACCTTGGTGGAGACCGTGTACTCCTCGCGCGGGTGCTCGCGCAGGGCCGCGCCGAGGCGGCGTTCGGACAGTCCGAGGCCGTAGTGGGGTGCGGTGTCGTAGTAGCGGATGCCGCGCTGCCAGGCGGCGGACACCGTCTCGTGCGCCTGCTCGTCGGTGACCTCGGTGTAGAGGTTGCCGATGACAGCGGCTCCGAAGCCGAGTCCCCGGGGGAGGCTCACCGGCCCACCGGTCGCAGGCGCAGGCCCTGCATGCCGCCGTCGACGGCGAGGGCGGTTCCGGTGGTGGCGCCGGAGAGCGGGCTCGCCAGGTAGGCGACGGCGCCCGCGACTTCGGCGGCCGAGACGAGACGGCCGGTGGGCTGGCGGGCCTCCAGCGCGGCGCGTTCGGCGCCCGGGTCGGCCGCGGCGTCGAGGAGGCGGCCGACCCAGGGGGTGTCCACCGTGCCGGGGTTGACGCAGTTGACGCGGATGCCCTCACGGACGTGGTCGGCGGCCATGGCGAGGGTGAGCGAGTACACGGCGCCCTTGGTCGCGCTGTACAGCGCCCGCTGCGGGAGTCCGGCCGTGGCGGCGATGGAGCAGGTGTTCACGATCGCCGCGTGCGAGGAGCGGCGCAGGTGGGGCAGGGCTGCGCGGGCCACCCGGACCATGCCGACGACATTGACGTCCATGACCCGGTGCCACTCGGCGTCGTCGTTGTCCTCGACGGTGCCCTGGGCGCCGATGCCGGCGTTGTTGACCACCACGTCCAGTCCGCCGAGGTCGGCCACGGCGGCGGCCACGGCCTCGCGTACGGAGGTGTCGTCGGTGACGTCGGCGCGGAAGGCGAGCAGCGGCTTGTCGACCGAGGACGGGTCCAGGTCCAGTACGGCGACCTGGGCACCGCGCGCGGCGAGCAGTTCGGCCGTGGCCCGGCCGATGCCGGAGGCGCCTCCCGTCACCAGCGCCTTGAGACCGTCGAAGTCGCTCATGCCGCGTGCCCCTTCTTCTGCGTCTGGAGGTCGGCGGCCCAGAAGGCGCCGTCCGGGAACGTGTAGCGCTCGATCGACTCGGGCCGCATGGCGGCGGAGAAGCCCGGCGCGGTGGGTGCCGTGTAGTGACCTTCCCTGATGACCACCGGGTCGAGGAAGTGGTCGTGGAGATGGTCGACGTACTCGATGACGCGGTCCTCGGTGGTGCCGGTGACCGACACGTAGTCGAACATCGACAGGTGCTGGACGAGTTCGCACAGGCCGACGCCGCCCGCGTGCGGGCAGACCGGGACGCCGAACTTGGCGGCGAGCAGCAGGATGGCGAGGTTCTCGTTGACTCCGCCTACGCGGGCCGCGTCGATCTGGACGACGTCGAGGGCTCCGGCCTGGAGGAGTTGCTTGAAGACGACCCGGTTCTGGACGTGCTCGCCGGTGGCGACCTTCACCGGGGCGACCGCCTCGCGGATCGCGGCGTGGCCGAGGACGTCGTCGGGGCTGGTGGGCTCCTCGATCCAGTACGGGTCGAACTCCGCGAGGGCCTTGGTCCAGCGGATGGCCTCGGTCACGTCCCAGCGCTGGTTGGCGTCGATCGCCATGCGGATGTCCGGCCCGACGACCGAGCGGGCGACGCGGCAGCGCCGTACGTCGTCCTCCAGGTCGGCGCCGACCTTCAGCTTGATCTGCCGGAAGCCGTCGGCGACGGCCTCGGCGGCGAGCCGCGTGAGCTTGTCGTCGTCGTAGCCGAGCCAGCCGGCGGAGGTGGTGTAGGCCGGGTAGCCGCGCTCCAGCAGCCGGGCCGTGCGTTCGTCCGTGCCCTCCCGGCCCCGGCGCAGGATCGCCAGCGCTTCCTCGGGGGTGAGCGCGTCGGTGAGGTACCGGAAGTCGATCTGGCGGACGATCCACTCCGGGTCGGCGTCGGCGAGCAGCCGCCACAGCGGCTTGTCGGCGCGTTTGGCGGCCAGGTCCCACACGGCGTTCATGACCGCGCCGATCGCCATGTGCATCACGCCCTTCTCGGGGCCGAGCCAGCGCAGCTGGCTGTCGCCGATCAGGTCGCGGTTGAGGGTCCCCGGGTCGGCGCACAGCTCGTCGACGGACCGGCCCACGACATGGCCGCGCAGCGCCTCGATCGCGGCGACCTGGATCTCGTTGCCCCGCCCGATGGTGAAGGTGAATCCGTGCCCCTCGTGCCCGTCGGCCCCGTCGGTGCGCAGCACGACGTAGGCGGCCGAGTAGTCCGGGTCCGGGTTCATCGCGTCGGAGCCGTCGAGCTCGCGCGAGGTGGGGAAACGGATGTCGTAGGTGTCGAGCGCGGTGACGCGGACGCGAGCGCCGGGGGTGCCGGAGGTCGGGGACACAGAGGGCCTTTCGGTCGGTGGCGGGAAGGCGCGCGCCTCGCCGGCGAGGCGCGCGGTCGGGCGGCTGGGAGACGCCCGATCAGTCCTGGGCCCGGCCCGTGGTCACGCGGGCGATCATGAGGGCGATCAGGATGATTCCGCCGTAGATGGCCTGGATCCAGAAGGAAGGGACCTGGGCGAGGGTGAGGAGGTTCTGGACGACGCCCAGAAGGAGTACGCCGGTCAGGGCGCCGAACATGGTGCCCTTGCCGCCATCCAGGCTGATACCGCCGATCACCGCGGCCGCGAACACCGTGAAGATCATGTTGTTGCCCTGGTTGGCGCTGATCGCGCCGACATAGCCGGTCTGGATGATCCCGCCGACGGCCGCGAGGGTGCCCGCGACGACGAACACGCCGAGCATGACGCGCTCGACCCGGATGCCGGCCGCGCGGGCGGCATCCGCGTTGCCGCCGATGGCGTACAGGGCGCGTCCGATGCGGTGGTACTTCAGCACGAACCCGGTGATCGCGAAGGCGGCCGCCGCGAGCCACACCGACATGGGGATGCTGATGAAGGTCGTGGTGGCGAGGGAGTAGAAGCTGTCGGGCATCCCGAACAGGGTCTTGCCCTTGGTCGCGCCGACCAGCAGTCCGCGCAGGACGATCAGCATCGCCAGCGTCACGATGAACGCGTTGAGCTTGAACTTCACGACGAGGATGCCGTTGAAGGCGCCCACGGCCGCGCCGGCCACGAGGACCGCCGACAGGGAGAGGACGGCGGGCAGTTCGGTGCCCCAGCCGGACTGGGCGGCGGGCAGTACGAGCAGCGCCCCGACGGCGGGCGCGATGCCGACGACCGATTCGAGGGACAGGTCGAACTTGCCGGTGATCAGGACCAGCGACTCGGCCAGCACGACCATCGCGAGCGCGGCGGAGGCACCGAGGATCGAGATCAGGTTGCGCTCGGTGAGGAACGAGTCGTTGACGACCGCACCGAGCACCAAGAGGAGCAACAGGGCCGGGACCAGGGCGAGTTCGCGGGCTCGACGGAGCAGGACCGTCCTGGCGGCACGGGCGTCCGGCACCTTCACGGGCAGGGCCGGTGGGGCCTTGGTGTCAGCCATGGTGGTCCACTCCTTCGATGGAGGCGATCAGCTCGTGGTCGCGCCAGCCCGCCGGGTGCTCGGCGACGACACGGCCGTGGAACAGGACGAGGACGCGGTCGCAGCGACGCAGGTCGTCGAGTTCGTCGGAGACGACGAGCACCGCGATGCCGTCCTCGCGGGCGCTGTCCACGCGGGCCAGCAGGGACTCCTTGGACTTCACGTCGRCGCCGGCGGTGGGGTTGATCAGCACCAGCAGCCGCGGGTCGGAGGCGAGGGCGCGGGCCATGACGACCTTCTGCGCGTTGCCGCCGGACAGGTCGGAGACGGGCTGGTCGGGGCCCTCGGTGTGGATGTCGAGGCGCTCGATGAGGGCGGTGGCGAAGCCGCGCTTGCGTTCGGCGCCGACGAACCCGAAGCGGCCGAGCCGGTCCAGGACGCTCATGGTGGCGTTGTCGCCGATGGTCATGCCGGCGACGAGGCCCTGGTCGTGCCGGTCACGGGGCACACAGGCGACGCCCGCCTCGAGGGCGGCCCGCACATCCCCGAACGGCAGCCGCTCACCGTCCAGTTGGGCGATTCCGCTCGTCGGCGCGTGCAGGCCCGCGAAGGACTCGGCGAGCTCCACCTTGCCGCTGCCGCTGATCCCGGCGAGCCCGACGACCTCGCCGCGCCGGACGGTGAGATCGATGTCCTGGTACGCCGGCGAGGTGAGTCCGCGGGCGTCGAGCAGGACCGGGGCGTCGTGGTCGACGTCCCTGGGGTCCACGGCCTGTTCGGCGATGGCCTCCAGCGACTCCCCCGCCATGGCCTCCACCAGCGCCCGGCGCGGGAGTTCGGCGACCGGCGCCGTGGTGATCCAGCGGGCGTCGCGCAGGACCGTGACGGTCTGGCAGACCTCGTACACCTCCTGGAGGTGGTGGGAGATGAACAGGAACGTGACGCCGGAGTCCTGGAGCGCCCGCATGCGGGTGAACAGCCGCTCGATCTCGCGCTTGTCGAGCTGGGCGGTCGGCTCGTCGAGGATGATGAAGCGGGCGCCGAAGCTGAGCGCCCTCGCGATCTCCACCATTTGGCGGTCCTCGACCTTGAGGTCGGCGGTGCGGGCCTCGGGGTCGACGTGGACGTCCCAGGTGGCGAGGAGTTCGGCGGCCTCGGAGCGCAGCTTGCGCCAGCTGATGAAGCCGCGGTTGAGCGGCTGCCGGTTGATGTACAGGTTCTCGGCGACCGTCAGCTCGGGGACGACGGTGGGCTTCTGGTAGACGCAGGCCACCTTGCGGCGCCAGGCGTCCCGGTCGGCCAGCGGGGGCGCGGGCTCGCCGTCGAAGCGGACCTCGCCCTCGTCGGCGGCCTGGAGTCCGGTGAGGATCTGGACCAGGGTCGACTTGCCGGCGCCGTTGCGGCCGACGAGGGCGTGCGATTCGCCGGGCAGGACGGTGAGCCGTCCGTCGGCGAGGGCGGTGGTGGGGCCGTAGCGCTTGACGATGTCCCGCGCCTGGGCGAGTGGCGTCGTCATTTGACCGTGTTGCCCCAGAGCTTGGGGTCGTCGACGTTGTCCTTGGTGACCAGCGGGGCGGGCAGCTGGTCCTCCAGGATGCCGCTGGGGAGCTTGACGATCGTGGAGTCGTGGTCCGTCGGGCCCGGCTGGAACGTCTTCCCCTCCATTGCCGCCTTGATGTAGTACATGCCGTACTTGGCGTACAGGTCGGCGGGCTGGGAGACGGTCGCGTCGATCTCGCCCTTGCGGATCGCGTCGTACTCCTGCGGGATGCCGTCGTTGGAGACGATGGCGATGTGCCCGGCCTCCCCGGCCTTCTTCAGCATCCCCTTGGACTTCAGGGTCTGCAGGGTCGGCGCGAGGTAGACGCCGCCGGCCTGCATGTAGATGCCCTTGATGTCGGGGTTGGCGTTCAGGAGGGTGTCGAGCTTGGAGGCCGCGGTGTCGGACTCCCACTTGGCCGGTATCTCCAGGACCTTCAGCTTGGGGAAGTTCTTCTTCACGCAGGCCCGGAAGGCCTCGGAGCGGTCGCGGCCGTTGACCGAGGCGAGGTCGCCCATGATCTGCACGACCTTGCCGCTGGTGATGTTCTTGCCGAGGTAGTCGCAGGCCTTCTCGCCGTACGCCACGTTGTCGGCGCGCACCACCATCGCGACCTTGCCCTTGTCGGGCGCCACGTCGACGGCGACGACCGGCACGCCCTTGCGCTCGGCCTGGTCGAGGCCGGCCTCGATGGCCGCACTGTCCAGCGGGGCGACGACCAGGCCCTTGACACCCTGGTTGAGCTGGTTGTTGATGTCGGTGATCTGCTGGGAGGGGTCGCTGTTGGAGTTGACCGTCTTGAGGGCGTCGACGCCTTCGGAGTCGGCCATCTTCGGCACGTAGTCGTTGTACGACTGCCAGAACGGCGAGGTCAGCAGGGGCAGGATCACCCCGACCTTGCCGGTCCCACCGCCTCCGGCACTGCCGGAGCCGCCGGTGTCCTTGGTGCTGCCGCACGCGGCGAGCGCGAGCGAGACACCCGCCGCCGCGGCGACCACCGAAACCATCCGAAACCTGTTCCGCTTCCCCACTGTCCTGCCGGGCATCTGGTGGCTCCTCGTTGAGCGTCTTCGAGCAGATGCCCGCATACTTATCAGACCACTCCCCCGGAGGAACACCCTCCAGCGGCAGATTTTCACGGATTCCGGCCGTAGTGGTCCGACCACCTTGGCGGTTAGACTGCGGCGCACCCGGTGAGTGGAGGAATGGCGTGGACGAGACAGCCCCGCAGAAGGGCACCGTGACACAGCGCGCCATCGAGCAGATCAAGGCGTTGATCGCCGAGGGTCGCCTGGAGCCGGGCGAGCGGCTGCCGACCGAGCGTGATCTTGCCGCCCAGCTGGGCATGTCCCGCAGCTCGATGCGCGAGGCGATCCGCGCGCTGACGGTGCTCGGCGTGCTGGAGGCCCGGCACGGCTCCGGCATCTACGTCACCCAGCTGGAGGCCGGCGACCTCCTGGAGACCTTCGGCGTCGTGGCCGACCTGTCCCGGGGCCCGCGGCTGGTGGAGCTGCTGGAGGTCCGCCGCATCCTGGAGTCGACGGCGACCGCGCTGGCGGCGGCCCGTATCACCCCGGACCAACTGGCCGAGGTCGAGAAGCACTTGACCGCGATGAACGCCACCGACGACCCCGAGGAGATCCTCGCCCACGACCTCGCCTTCCATCGCGAGATCGCGACGGCCGCGGGCAACGACACCATGGCGGCCATCCTGGACGGCCTGTCCTCCCGCACCTTCCGCGCCCGCGTCTGGCGCGGCTACCAGGAGGAGGGCGCGTTCGCCCGTACCCGCCGCGAGCACGCCGCGATCCACCGGGCCCTGGTGGCCCGCGATCCGGAGGCGGCCCGGGCCGCGGGGGCGGCGCATGTGGGCGAGGTGGAGGAGTGGCTGCGGGCGCAGCTCGGCGGCTGATCAGCGCCAAGTCGCGGAAGGCCTTTGCCCACCCCCGCGGGGGTGGGCAAAGGCCCAGGACATGACCGCTCTACGGCTTCACGGTGAAGCCGTGCTCCCGGCCGAGTTTCTCCAGTGACGCCTGGCCGGGAATGCCGTTGGCGTCGTCGCCCGTGAATCCGCAGCGGCGCTGCCAGGCGGCGTACGCCTTGACGGTCGTCGTGCCGAAGTGGCCGTCGGCGAACTTCGATTCGAGGAGGCCCTCCGCGACGAGGGCCTTCTCCACGGTCTTGACGCCCGCGTACGACACGGGCGTGCCCGCCTTGGCCGGGTCGTGCAGGGCCGCGGCGACCACCTTCGACACATCGACCACCGGTCCCGGTGCGGGATCGGGCGTCGAACCACCGGGACGCGGGGCGCCCTTCTCCACCCATGCGTACAGGTGCTTGCCCGGGCACGCCGTGGCGAAGCCGTCCCGGTGCCCCTTGATCTCCTTGCCGGCCCCGTGGCGGCGCAGCAGCTCGATGCCGTCGCGGATCGCATCCAGCATCGCGTCCGTCGGCTTGGTGAGCCCCTTGTCGCCGACCAGGCCGACGATGGCGTAGTGGGCGCGGTTGAGTTCCTGGTTGCCGTTGGCCCCGGTGCGTTTGCCGAGGCCACGGCCCTCCAGGAGGTAACCGTGCGGACAGGCGCCGTAGTTGTAGGCGATGTCCGAGTAGTTCTCCTGCTCGTTCGCCAGATGTGACTTCCTGATCGACTTCCACTCGGCGATGCAGAGGTCGTGGTCGTCGAGGAGTTCGGCGCTGACCGTGGTGCCTTCGTAGTGGACCTTCACGCCCTTGGTCGAAGTCTGCGTGGGTGCGGCGGATGCGGGCCAGCCGAGCCGGCCTCGCGTGACAAGCTTCATACGTGCCTCCAAGGCGCGAAAAGTAACGCCAACCTCCTTGATTGTGGGGCCAGTTGCCGTCCGCTTCATGACGGCGCGCCGTTGTTCGCCGTCAGTGGACCCCGGCCCGCCGCAGCCGTACCGTCACCAGTTCGAAGGGCCGCAGCCGAAGCGCGACGCGCGGGCCGTCGTACGACAGTGGCTCGGGCAGCGCACGCTCCAGCAGATCCGTCGCCGTCACGCCCGTGACCTCGAAGTCCGCTGTCAGCGTGGCCCGTACCCGGCCGCCGTGGGCCTCGTGGAGGCGCACCACCACGTCCCCGCTGCCGTCGTCGGCCAGCTTCACGGCCGTGATCACGACGGCGTCCCGGTCCACGGTCACCAGCGGAGCCACCTCCCCGGCACCGGTGATCCGTCGCTCCGGCAGGTTGATCCGCCAGCCCTCGCGCACCGCGTCCCCGATGTCCGCGCCCGGCACCAGGGCGTGCTGGAAGCGGTGGACGCCCTGGTCGGTCTCCGGGTCCGGGAAGCGCGGGGCGCGCAGCAGGGAGACGCGGACGGTGGTGGTCGTACCGCGGTCGCCGTCGGTGCGCACGGTCCGGGTCACGTCGTGGCCGTACGTCGAGTCGTTGACGACGGCGGCGCCCCAGCCCGGCTCCGCCACCTGGACGAAGCGGTGGTTGCAGGCCTCGAACTTGGCGGCCTCCCAGCTGGTGTTGGTGTGCGTGGGCCGGTGGAAGTGCCCGAACTGGGTCTCCGACGCGTACCGCTGCGCGTGCACGTCGAGCGGGAAGGCCAGCTTCAGGAACTTCTCCGTCTCGTGCCAGTCGACCTCCGTGTCGAGCAGCAGCCGCCGCTCCCCCGGCGCGAGGGACAGGATCTGGGTGACGCGGGAGTCACCGAAGGTCCGCGCGATCCGCACCGACGCCCCGTCGTCGCCGGGGGCGATCTCGTCCACGTCGGTCAGGTCGGTGACCGTGTGGCGGTAGAACGCGTCGACGTCCCAGGCGTCCCACATGTTCGGGAAGTCGGGGTGGAGCTGAAGCAGGCCGGCGGCGCCGCCCGGCGCGATCGTCTCGCGGTCGCCCTCGATGTCGTACGCCGATACGACGAGGCCCCGGGCGTCGATCTCGACCCGCAGCAGGCCGTTGTCGAGGACGAAGCCGCCGTCGGGGCGCGGTGCGAGTGCCGTCCGGCCCTCGGTCGCCGGGGTGCGTGCCCCGCCCGCCGGTACGCCCTCGCGGGTGTGCGGGGCGGCGTTGAAGACGAGCTCGGTCGTGCCCTCGCCCGCCAGGGCGCGCTGGGCCGCGTCGATGATCGCGTTCAGCTCGCCGGCGAGGCGGTCGTACGTGGCGCGGGCCTCACGGTGCACCCACGCGATGGACGAGCCGGGCAGGATGTCGTGGAACTGGTGCAGCAGCACCGTCTTCCAGATCCGGTCCAACTCCTCGTATGGGTAAGGGAATCCGGTACGCACGGCGGCCGTCGCCGCCCAGAGCTCGGCCTCGCGCAGCAGGTGTTCGCTGCGGCGGTTGCCCTGCTTGGTCTTGGCCTGGCTGGTGAGGGTGGCGCGGTGCAGTTCGAGGTAGAGCTCGCCGACCCAGACGGGGGCGTCGGGGTACTCGGCCTCGGCCTTGCGGAAGAACGCCTCCGGGGTCTCCCAGCCGACGGTGGCCGAACCCTCCAGGTCACGCAGCCGGGCCGCCTTGGCGATCATCTCGCGGGTCGTGCCGCCGCCTCCGTCGCCCCAGCCGGTGGGGGCGAGGGAGTGCCGGGCCGCTCCCTTGTCCTTGAAGTTGCGGGCCGCGTGGGCGATCTCGCTGCCCTTCATGGAGCAGTTGTAGGTGTCGACGGGCGGGAAGTGCGTGAAGATCCGGGTGCCGTCGATGCCCTCCCACTGGAAGGTGTGGTGCGGGAACTTGTTCGTCTGCGACCAGGAGATCTTCTGCGTGAGCAGCCACTTGGAGCCCGCCGCCTTGATGATCTGCGGCAGTCCGGCGGCGAAACCGAAGGTGTCGGGCAGCCAGGCCTCCTCGTTCTCGACGCCGAACTCGTCGAGGAAGAACCGCTTGCCGTGCACGAACTGCCGGGCCATCGCCTCCGAGCCCGGCATGTTGGTGTCCGACTCCACCCACATGCCACCGGCCGGTACGAACCGCCCGTCCGCCACCGCCTTCTTCACCCGCGCCCATACCTCGGGCCGGTGCTCCTTCACCCAGGCCCACTGCTGGGCCTGCGACATGGCGAAGACGAAGTCGGGTTCGTCCTCGATGAGCGCGGTCATGTTGGAGGTCGTGCGGGCCACCTTGCGCACCGTCTCGCGCAGCGGCCACAGCCACGCCGAGTCGATGTGCGCGTGCCCGACGGCGCTGATGCGGTGGGCGGACGGCACGGCGGGGACGGCGAGCACGTCGGCCAGCAGTTGCCGGGCCCGCGCCGCCGTGCCGTTCACGTCCTGGAGGTCGATCGCGTCGAGCGCTCGCTCCACCGCCCGCAGGATGTCCCAGCGCCGCGCGGACTCCACCGGCAGCTCGGCCATCAGCTCGCCGAGCACCTCCAGGTCGATGACCAGCTGCCAGACGGTCTCGTCGAGGACGGCGAGGTCCATGCGGGTCAGGGTGTACTGGGGTGCGCTGCCGGCGGTCTCCTTGTCACCCAGCTGTGTGGGCAGGAAGGGGTGGTAATCGAGGATGACGGGGTTGGAGGCCGCCTCGATGTGCAGCCGCACCTCCTCGCCGCCCTCCACGGGGGCGCCGATGCGCACCCACTGGTTGCGCGGGTTGAGGCCCTTCACCGGAGTGCCGTCGGGCCGGTAGACGAGGCCCTCGCACTGGAAGCCGGGCATGTTCTCGTCGAAGCCGAGGTCCAGCAGGGCCTCGACGGTCCTGCCGGCCCACGTCTCGGGCACGGTCCCGGTGACCCGGAACCAGCTGGTGCCCCACGGAGCACCCCAGCGGGCGCCCACCTCGATCGGCTCGGGTTCGGCCGCGAGTCCGTCGGCGACGGGCACCGGCTCGCCGGGCGCGTGCCACACCGCCACGTCCAGCGGTACGGACTCGGGGTACACGGCGGGGCGGATGCGCTCGTCGAGGACACGCCTCAGGCGGGCTTCGACCAGGTTGCGGTCGTCATGCATGCGGGGTGCTCCGTAGGTCGTCCGGGCGGGGGGTTACCAGCGGTGGGTGACGGTCACGGGGGCCGACGTGGTGTAGAGCTCCCCTACGGCACGCAGTTCGAACCGTGCCTCCTGCTCGCCCTGTTCGGGCCGCAGGCCGCCGACGAAGTACGCGCTCTGGCAGGTGGCGCCGAGGAAGCGCCGGGTGCCGTCGGCCAGGAGGCGGTGGAGGGTGTGGTGGCGTACGGCGCCGGGGGCCGGGTTCCAGGCGAAGCGCAGGTCTCCGCCGGCGGCACCGGTGATCCGCAGCGCGGTGGGCGAGACGGGCGTCTCGGTCGCGTTCCGCACCGCGATACCGCCCAGCCGCCATTGCACGGGCCCGTCGCCGGCGGTGAGCCGCACACCGATGGCGTGCACGGTGCCGGTCAGGCCGGTGAGCCGTACGGTCGAGGTCTGCCAGTCGTCGGTCGAGCTCACGGGGAAGTAGCTGTACGGCGGTGTGGCCCCCGGCGTGGTGGGGTCGGCGGTGGCGACGGCCAGTTCGACCTGCACGCCGCCCACGTCGGTCCGGTGGGTCAGCTCGACGACCGTGTCACCGGTGACCGGCAGCCGTGTCGCATACACGTCCAGCACCGCCGGCCGGTCCAGTGCCCCGTCGACGAGCACACTGCTCCCGCCGCGCCACGCGTCCGCGAAGTCGAAGGTCACCGTGGGCCGTTGCCCGTCCGTGTGCACGACCCAGCGGCGGGAGGGCAGCCGGTCCTGCAGGCCCAGGTGGTTCCAGGGCGCGTCCGACGTGACCTGCCCGGCCTCGTACCACCGGAGCCCGTGCCCGGTGTTGAACACGCTCGCGAACGGCAGCGTGGTGACCGTCGACCGGTCGGCGACGGAGACGGCCGGCGCCCGCCAGCTGTCGGTGCCGTCCGGCTTCGACGGATCCAGTGACCGTCCGGTCCAGAACCGGTCGTCGGCGGCGTGGAAGTCCCCGGGTGTCCTGCCGTCCGCCGGCAGGTGGTTGCGGGTCCACTCGGGCCGGTAGAAGCCGACCGACACGACATGCGCCTTGTCGCGCGGCACGAATGCGTCCCAGTTCACGGACGAGTTCCAGCCGTTCGCCTCGACGTCGACGCCCGCCCACAACTCGTAGCGGCTGCGGCCGAGTTGACCGGCCCGCTGCCCGGACGAGGTCAGCTTGGCCGCCGTCCACCGGAAGTCGACGAACATGTCGTCGGCGGCCTGGAAGAACGCCTCGTTCTGCGAGTTGAGCGCCCCCTGCCAGCTCACACTTCCGTTCACGGTCATGGAGTCGTACCAGGTGACCCGCTGGCCCTTGGCCTTGGCGAGCGTCTTCAACTCGCGCAGGAAGCCCAGCATGTCCGCGCCCAGGGCGGCGTTCCCGCCGCTCGTCTCGGCGTTGACGAACCACCCGTCGAAGCCGTACGCCGCCGCGACCGCGACCAGCCGCTCGGCCAGCGGATACCGCCCGGCCGCGTCCTTCTGGACCAGGTCACGCGTCCACTGCAACTGCCCGCCGTAGGCGACGGGCGGCAGGAAGATGTTGCCGAGGACGGGCACGCCGTGGCGGTGAGCGGCGTCCACGATCGGCGCGTTCGGCGCGAGGATCAGCCCCTCGCCGGAGGAGCCTCCCCAGAACACCAGCTCGTCGATGTACGCCCAGTGCGTTAGGGCGTAGTAGTCGGCGGTGGCCGAGCCCTGGGAGGGGTTGCTCGCAGTGGGCCCGAAGGACACCAGGGACTGGATGCGGGCCTGGCCCGCGCGGGCGGTGCCGTTGACCGGGGCTGGGGTGAAGCGCGGGGCGAGCGGGACGCTCGACGCGTTGAAGGCGAGGTCCGCGTCGTCGGCGGGGCGCCAGGACTTCAGGCTGCGCCAGGTGATGCCGGTGCCCGGGGTGCCGGACGGCAGGGAGTCCGGGTACCAGTAGGAGGCGTACGGCTGGAGCGCCGGGGCCTTGGGCTTGGGGGCTGCCGTCGCCGGAAGCGACGGCAGGAGCGCGGCCGTGGCGCCGGCGATCAGGACGGTGCGTCTGGTGGGGTTCACGAGCGGGTGCCTCCTTGTGGGGTGGGGAGTACCTGGTCGGGTGTGACGACTTGGGTGATGCCGCGCGCCGCGAGGTGGCCGGCGTCGGCGGCTCGGGTGTCCAGGACGGTGGTCGGACGGGCTCCGTCGGCGACCAGCCGGAAGAAGGCGTCGTAGACGGGGCCGCCCGGTGCGCAGAGCGAGCGGGCGGCAGGGTCCGCCGGGACGACGAGGGCGGTGGTGCGGGGCGCGGGCAGGGGCGCCGGTTCGCTCACCGCGCGGGCCAGGACCAGGGCCGCGTCCTTGGGCTTACGGTCGTTGGTCAACAGGCCGAGGCCGTATTCGAGTTCGGGGAAGTCGGCCAGTTCCCGGGACACGTCGTGGGAGCACCACCAGGTGATGCCCCACAGGTCGGGGCAGTCCAGGGCGTTCGCGACGGTCGCCTCGGTGAAGGCGGCGGCATGCTCGGGCGGGACCAGGGGCGCGGGCGCGCCGACCTCCTGGAGCCAGACGGGGCGGTGCGGGTCGTCGGCCCATGCCTTGCTCAGCTCGACGAGATAGGCGGCGTGGTGCTCGGCCGGGACGGAGGTACGGCCGTGCCGCTGGGCGGTGCCGTTGAAGACCCAGGAGTGCACGGCCGTGAGGGCGCCGTGCCGGGCGGCCTGGGCCGGCGTGAACGGCTGGTCGTCCTGGTACCAGGTGGCGTCGTACTCCGCGTGCAGGTGCAGCCGCCCCGGGGCGCCTTCCTCGCAGGCGGCGAGCATGCGCGTGAGCCAGTGGTCGATCTCGTCCTCGGTGGCCCGGTCGGGGTCGGGGTGCGGGCCCGCCGAGAACTGGTTGACCTCGTTGCCGAGGGTCATGCCGAGGAAGTTCGGCCGGTCGGCGAGGGCGGCGGCGAGGGTGCGCAGGTAGGCGGCCTGGCCGTCGAGGACGTCCGGGTCGGTGAAGAGGTTGCGGCGGTGCCAGGTCCGGGTCCAGGCCGGGAGGAAGTCGAAGCTGCTCAAGTGCCCCTGCAGGCCGTCCACATTGACGTCCAGACCGCGCTCGGCGGCGGCGTCGACGAGCTGGACCAGCTGCTCGAGGGCTCGCCCCCGGATCAGGGTGCGGTTCGGCTGGAAGTACGGCCACAGCGGGAAGACCCGCACGTGGTCGAGGCCCAGCGCCGCGATGGAGTCGAGGTCGGCGCGTACGGAGTCGAGGTCGAAGTCGAGCCAGTGGTGGAACCACCCGACGCTCGGGGTGTAGTTGACGCCGAAGCGCACGGCAGAAGGCATGCGGTGTCCTTGCACTCAGTGGGGGAGGTTCAGCCCTTCACCGCGCCCTCGCCGACGCCGCGGAAGAAGTACCGCTGGAGACAGGCGAAGAGGGCGATCAGCGGCGCGACGGCGATGATCGTGCCGGCGGCCACGAGGCGTTCGTCGTTGGCGAAGGTGCCGTGCAGATAGTTGAGGCCGATGGTCAGCGTGAACTTGGACGGGTCGCTCAGCACGATCAGGGGCCAGAGGAAGTCGTCCCAGGCGCCCATGAACGCGAAGATCGCGACGACGGCGAGGGTGCCCTTGACGGACGGCAGCGCGATGCGCAGGAACCGCTGCCAGACGTTGGCACCGTCGACGTAGGCCGCCTCCTCGATCTCGTACGGCAGGTTGAGGAAGGCGTTGCGCATCAGCAGGACGTTCAGGGCGCTGATGGAGCCGGGCAGGACGACGCCGATGAGCGTGTTGTTGAGGCCGAGCTCCCGCATCGTCGTGAACTGGGCGATGATGATGCCCTCCACGGGCACGAGCATCGCCAGGATGAAGGCGAGCGTGGCGACCCGGCGGCCCCGGTAGCGCAGCCGGGCGAGCGCGTAGCCCGCGAGTGCCGCGCCGACGCAGTTGGTGACGACGTTGGCGGTGGCGACCTTCAGCGAGTTGAGGGCGTAGTCCCAGACGGGGATGGTGTCGGCGACCCGCTGGTAGTTGTGGGCGGTGGGGTCGCTGGGCAGGAACTTCGGCGGGGAGCTGAAGATGTCCTCGGTGGGGCCCTTGAGCGAGGTCGACAGCTGCCAGAGGAACGGGCCGACGGTGAGGGCCAGCACCGCGAGCAGGAGCAGGTAGCGCAGGGCGAGTTCCCAGACGCGGACGCGGCGGCCGTGTTCGTCGGTGATCCGGGGTTCGCGGGTGACGGCCGGCTTCTCGGCGGTGGGCCGTACCTTCTCCATGACGCTCATGACTCGTCCCTCCGGTCGGCGCGCAGCACGAGCAGCATCAGGGCGACGGTGACGACGAACACGACGACCGAGATGGCCGAGGCGTAGCCGACCCGGCCGGTCAGGCCGGTGCCGGTGCGCTGGACGAGCATGACGAGGGTGGTGTCCTCGCCCGCCGGGCCGCCGCTGGGGCCCGCCATCAGGTACACCTCGGAGAACACCTTGAAGGCGGCGACCGAGGAGAGCGCGCCGACCAGGACCATGGTGGAGCGGACGGCGGGCACGGTGACCGTGAGGAAGCGGCGGATCGATCCGGCTCCGTCCACGGCCGCCGCCTCGTGCAGTTCGCGGGGCACGTTGGCGAGCGCGGCC
>NZ_RDBN01000043.1:305235-362436 GCF_008042075.1 Streptomyces sp. UW30
CGACGAACACGACGACCGAGATGGCCGAGGCGTAGCCGACCCGGCCGGTCAGGCCGGTGCCGGTGCGCTGGACGAGCATGACGAGGGTGGTGTCCTCGCCCGCCGGGCCGCCGCTGGGGCCCGCCATCAGGTACACCTCGGAGAACACCTTGAAGGCGGCGACCGAGGAGAGCGCGCCGACCAGGACCATGGTGGAGCGGACGGCGGGCACGGTGACCGTGAGGAAGCGGCGGATCGATCCGGCTCCGTCCACGGCCGCCGCCTCGTGCAGTTCGCGGGGCACGTTGGCGAGCGCGGCCAGGTAAATGATCATGTAGTAGCCGAGGCCCTTCCAGACCGTGACGGCCATGGCGCTCAGCAGAAGCAGCCACTGGTCGCTGAGGAAGCCGACCCGGCCGACGCCGATGGTCTCCAGCAGGGAGTTCACCAGGCCGCGCTCGTCGAGCAGCCACACCCAGATCAGCCCGACGACCACGATCGAGGCGACGACCGGGGTGTAGAAGGCGGACCGGAAGAAGGTGATGCCGGGGATGTTCTTCTGCACGAGCAGCGCGAGCAGCAGCGGCAGGATCACGAGCGCGGGCACGACGCCGAGGACGTACAGCGTGCTGTTGCGCAGGCCGATCCAGAACATGTCGTCGCCGAGCAGCTCACGGAAGTTGGCCAGGCCCACGAACTCGCCCGGGATCAGGGTGCGGCGGTCGGTGAAGGCGTTGACCAGCGTGGAGAGGAACGGGTACAGGATGAAGGCGCCGGTGATCAGCAGGCCCGGGGCGGCGAACAGCCAGGGGCTGGCGGGCAGTTGGCGCCGCACCCGGGAGACGGTGGAGAGGGCCATCGCGTACTACCCCTGCTGCTGGAGCAGCGTGTTGCAGGCCTTGACAGCGTTGTCGAGAGCTTCCTTGGGGCTCTCCTTGCCCTGCAACGCCTTGGCCACCTCGTTGCGCAGCTCGGTCTTCATCTGCTCGCTGAACAGCACGGGCGTGTAGTTGACCGCGTTCTTCAGCGACTTGGCGGCGGCGACCCGCACGCGTGTCTCGTCGGTGCCGTCCTCCTTGGTGAAGTACGGGTCGTCGAGCGAGCCGGCGGTGCTGGGGAAGATGGCGACCTGCTTGGCGAACGACATCTGGTGCGCGGCGTCGGTGACGTAGTGCGCGAAGGCGACCGCGGCCGGCGTGCGCTTGGTCTGCGCGTTGACCATCACGCCCATCACGTACATGTTGACGTGGCCGGTGCTGGTGATCTGGTCGGTGATGCCGATGTTCTTGTACAGGTTCGGCGCCTGCTTCTTGAAGTTGCCGAGGTCCAGCGCGCTGCCCGGGTTCATGGCGACGGCGCCGGTGAGGAACTTCTTGCCGGACGACTCGGGGGTGGCGGTCAGCGCCTGCGGGTCGAGGGCCTTGGCGTCGTACAGCTCCTTGTACTTGGTGAGGAGCTCGACTCCCTTGGCGTCGTTGAAGCTGAAGGCGGTGCCCTCCTTGTTCATGAGCTCGACGCCGTAGCGGCCGAAGTCCTCGACGGTGGGGACGTTGGCGAGGGTGGCGACCTTGCCGTCCGTCTCCTTCGCCATCTTCAGGGCGGCGTCGAAGACCTCGTCGTACGTCTTCGGCGGCTGCTCCGCGTCGAGGCCGGCCTCCTTGAAGAGGGTCTTGTTGTAGAAGAGCGGGCCGGTGTTGAGGTACCAGGGGAAGGCGTACGTGCCCTGCATGCCCGGTATCCGATGGCTGGCCCACGCCCCCTCCAGATACTCCTTCTTGTACTGCGACGCGGCCTTGTCGAGGTCGAGGGCGAGGCCCGCCTTGGCGAGCGGGGCGACCAGGTCGGGCGAGACGTTGACGACGTCCGGGAGCGTGCCGCCGGCCGCGTCGGCGCTGATCTTGTCGGCGTAGCCCTCGGCGGGCTGGTCGATCCACTTGACGTCGGTGCCGGGGTACTTCTTCTCGAAGTCGGCGATCAGGCCCTCGAAGTAGTCCTTGAAAATGGCGCGCAGGTTCCAGGTCTGGAAGGTGATGTCGCCCTCGACCTTGCCGGAGGCGTCGGCGGTGGCGCTGCCGCCTCCTCCCGAACCGCAGGCGCTGAGCGGCAGGGCGATGCAGACGGCGAATGCGGCAGCGAGGGCTCTACGGGATATGGGCACCGTGAACCGGCCTCCTTTGCGGACGGGTTGGTCGACGAGGCAGACCCTGCATGCCGCTCCACGGGCCCGTCAATGGCTCTCGCGCAGCTAATTTCTTTAGTGACTAATGCGCATTAGGATCACCGAACTGAACCGCATTAGGTTCCCGCACCTGAACCGCATTAGTGCATACTGCTGCGGAATGGGGCGGCGGAATGGGGAATCAGCATGTCAGGCAAGCGGTCACCGGCCCGTCGGCCGACGATGAAGGACATAGCGCGGCACGCCGGGGTCTCCCAGAGCGCGGTGTCCTTCGCGCTGAACGGCCGGCCCGGCGTGTCCGAGGACACCCGTGACCGGGTGCGGCGGGTCGCCGAGGACCTGGGCTGGCGGCCGAGTACGGCGGCGCGCGCACTGTCCGGGGAGGGCGCGGCGACGGTCGGCTTCGTGCTGGCCCGCCCCGCGGACACCCTCGGTGTGGACTCCTTCTTCCTCCAACTCGTCTCCGGGATCCAGGAGGTGCTGGCGGAGCGCCATCTGGGCCTGCTGTTCCAGGTGGTGGAGGACGTCGCCGACGAGTGCGCGGTGTACCGGCGCTGGTGGGCCGAGCACCGGGTGGACGGCGTCCTGGTCGTCGACCCGCGCACCGACGATCCCCGCCCCGACCTTCTGGACGAACTGGGCCTGCCCGCCGTGGTGATCGGCGGCGCGCCGGACGACCGGCACCCCGGCCTGTCGACCGTCTGGGCCGACGACGCGGGCGCGATGGCCTCGGTCGTGGACGGCCTGTACGCCCTCGGCCACCGGCGGATCGTGCACATCGCCGGCCTGCCGGGGCTCGCCCACACCGAGCGCCGTATCCGTACGCTGCGCGCCGAGGCGGGGCGGCGGGGTCTGACCGAGGTGAAGTCGGTGACCACCGACTACTCCGACGCCGAGGGCGCGGCGGTGACCCGCCGGGTGCTGGAGGGTGTCGCCGGGCCGACCGCGCTGATCTACGACAACGACGTGATGGCCGTCGCCGGTGCCGCCACGGCGGCCGAACTCGGTTTCTCCGTACCGGCGGACGTCTCGGTGGTGTCCTGGGAGGACTCGGCACTGTGCCGCATGGTCAAGCCATGGCTGTCGGCGCTGTCCCGGGACAGCGTGGAGTTCGGCCGCACAGCGGCACGCGAACTGACCGCGCTGCTGGACGGGGGGTCGGCGCGGGCGGTACGGGTGCCGGTGCCGCGGCTGATCGAGCGCGGGAGTACGGGGGTGGCGCGGGGCGCGTGACAGGCTGGCGCGCCACCCACGTCGTACGGCCCTAGACCAGCAGTCCCTGAAGCCCCTCGTAGGCGGCCGTCACGATCTCCATCCCCCGGGTGTCCTCCGTGGGCTCGCGCATCTGCTGCGTCACGTAGGCCACGACCATCCGGCTGCCGGGCTCGATCATCACCAGGGATCCGCCCCAGCCGCCCCACCCGTACGTGGTGCCGAAGAGGCCGTAGCCCAGGCCCCACCGCATCGGCATGCCGAGGACGCGGTCGTCGCCGTTGAACTGCTCCTCCCACGCCCGGTCGCAGCCCGCCCGGGACAGCAGCCGCACTCCGCGCACCTCGCCCCCGCAGGCCATCAGGGACTGCACGAGGGCCACCGAGCGGGCGTTGCCGAAGCCGCTGGCCGCGGGGATCTGGGCGCGGCGCCAGGCCGGGCTGTTCCCGTCCCTCACGCGCACGCCGTTGCCCGCCTCGGAGCCCTCCGGGTTGCCCGGAGCGCTGGCCGCGTAGTCCTCGCCCTGCCCGGTCGGCGGAATCGAGGGCGCGACCCGATGGTCGTGCTCGGCGGCCAGGCCGATGTGGAAGTCCGCGCCCAGCGGCCCGGTCACCTCCTCGGCGAGGAACTCGCCCACGCTGCGGCCGCTGACCCGGCGCACCACCTCGCCGACCAGGAATCCCTGGGTGAGCGAGTGGTACCCGGCCGCGGTGCCCGGCTCCCACCGGGGCTCCCGCGCGGCCAGCCGTGCCGTGGCGGACGGCCAGTCGTAGAGGTCCTCGGCCTGCCCGTCCCAGTCGGGCAGGCCGGCGGTGTGCGACAGCAGGTGCCGTACCAGCACCTTCTCCTTGCCCGCCGCCGCGAACTCCGGCCAGTAGCGGGAGACCGGGGTGTCCGGGTCGAGTGCGCCGCGGTCGGCCAGGACGAGGGCGCACAGGGCCGTCATCGTCTTGGTCACCGACCAGACGTTGACGATTGTGTCGCGCTCCCACGGGACGGTGCGGTCGGCGTCCGCGAAGCCGCCCCAGACGTCCACGACCGGTTCGCCGTCCACGAAGACCGCGACGGAGCCACCCGCGTCCCCCGCGTCCAGCATGGCGGCCAGCGCGTTCGGCACGGCGGTGAACAGGTTGTCGTACGAGCCCTGAATGTCGGCCATATGCACCATCCAGCCCGCACGGCCCCGCCCCGGTCAACCGAATTTCAGACCTGCGAGCGGTACAGCCCGAAGTCCACGAGCCGTGCCGCCGCGCGCGAGCCGGTGACGCGGACCCGCCACCGCCGCGCCCGCACCGGCGCCGCCAGCAGCATGATCCGGCTCGCGCCGATCGCGCCGGCCCTGGTCACCTCGGTCCAGGCGCCGTCGCGCTGCGCCTCGACGACGAAGCTCTCGACCTGCTGCCCGTGCCGGATGTCCTCCGCCAGCCGGATCCGGTCCACCTCCCGCTCCCGGCCGAGGTCGACGGTGACACGGTCTGGTGCGGCGGTCGTACGGGCGTCGCGGGCCAGGTCCTGCGGGAGCTCGCGGTCCACGCGCTCGCGGAACTCCCGCAGCCGTGCCACGTCGGCGGCGGGCAGCAGGCCGTCCGTGTCGGGCGGGATGTTGAGCAGCAGCACCGAGTTGCGGCCCACGGACCGGAAGTAGATGTCCGTCAACTGCTCCACGCTCTTGGGCTGTTGATCCGCGTGATAGAACCAGCCGTCCCGGATCGACACATCGCACTCGGCCGGCCACCACTGGAGGTGGTCGGCGACGGGCCTGGCCTTGACGAGGGCGTCACGGCTGCCCATGTCGGGAGCGTCGTAGGCGAGGGCGTAGTCGGTCCGACCGTAGTCCTTCTCCTGGACCGGTACGACGCTCCACTCGTCCTCCCGGGCCAGCCCGCCCTCGTTGCCGACCCAGCGCACATCGGGGCCGGACACGGCGATCACGGCGTCGGGCGCGAGTGAGCGGACGAGAGCGTACCAGCTGTCCCAGTCGTACTTCTCCACCTTGTCCGGCGGGATCCGGCCCTGGGCCCCGTCGAACCACACCTCGTCGATCGGCCCGTACTCGGTGAGGACCTCGTAGAGCTGGTTGAGTATGTGGGCGCCGTAGTCGGTGCCCGGCAGGGTGTACGACCGTGGCGGTGTGCGGTCGTCGCCCTCGACGAGGGTGGGGACGGTGCGGTCGGTGCGGGCGCTGCCGTTGGCGTAGACGCCGTGGAGGTACTGGTTCTCGTCGGCGGGTGAGATGTAGACGCCGACCTTGATGCCGTGGCGGCGCATGGAGTCGGCGAACGAGCGCAGGACGTCCCCCCGGCCGTCGCGCCAACTGCTGGATGCCACCGAGTGGTTGGTGTAGCGGGTCTGGTGGAGCACGAAGCCGTCGTGGTGCTTGACGGTGAGGATGGCGAGCTTGAAGCCGCCGTCGCGCAGGGCGCGGGCCCACTGGTCGGTGTCGAGGCCGGCCGGCTGGAACACGTCCGGGTCCTCGTCGCCGGTGCCCCATTCGAGGCCGGTGAAGGTGTTCACGCCGAAGTGCAGGAAGGCGGTCCGTTCCAGGCGCTGCCAGGCGATCTGCCGTGCGGTGGGGCGGACCTGGGAGGCCTTGCGGACCAGGTCGGCCTCGGTGTCGTCAGGGCTGACGGGGATGCGGTAGCGCGGGTCCTGCACGCGAGCGGTGGCTGCCGCGAGGGCGGGTCCGGTGGCGCCGGTCGCGGCGAGGGCTGCGGCTGTCGCGACGAAGACGCGTCGGGAAACGGCCATGGGAAGGCTCCTCGGGTCAGGTCCTCAGGTCAGCTGCCACAGGGCGGGGGTGCGCTGGTCCGGCGGGTACTGCACGAGCCGGCCGTCGTCCGTCACGCTCACCGTCATCCGGGTGATGGCGTTGACGAGCCGGTAGCCGCCGCCGGCGGGCTCCAACTGCCAGCGCTGGAGGGTGTTCCGGGTGTCGCACGACTGTGGGGTCGCCTCCACCCCGGGCTGGAGCGGCACGTTGAGCGTGAGCTTTCCGCCCCGGATCTCCAGGCAGCCGTCCGCCGTGCGCACGGTCACATGGCCGTCGGCGGTGCGGGCCACCTCGGCGTCGAAGGACCGGCCCTGCGTACGGAAGGTGTACGAGCCGTCGGCCACCGGCACCCGGGTCAGGTCCCGCCAACCCGGTGCGTGCCCGACGGCCGCGCCGCGCGCGGTGAACCCGGTGTAGGTGGCGTCGGGGTGCGGATCGCCCCAGGTGGCCTGGGCGAGGTGGCGCAGCGCGGGCCACAGGGCGACGGCGACCTCGTTCTCGGTCTCGCCCCGGCCGTTGTCGGGCCAGAGGCTGATCTTGGCGCCGGTGATGCCCTCGGCGGTGGCCAGCTTCTCGCCCTCGAAGCTGCGCGGGTCCCAGCTCTGCTCGTACAGCCCCTTGGTGTCGCTGTGGAAGCCGCCGCGGACGAGGTAGAGGGCATAGGCCGCGTTCATCAACGGATAGCCCTGGGAGCGGAGCCGACTCGGTTTCGTCGCCACGTTCAGCCAGTGCTCGACCGTCGTCCCGGCGGCCACCGGGACCGTGTTGGCGCCGGTCAGCCCGTCGTTCCAGATGCGCAGCTTCCTGCCCTTATCCGCCCCGTGGGCGTGGACGCGGTTGACGAAGTCGATGAACGCGTCCTGGGGTGTGGCGCCGGGGCCGTACCTGTCCTGGGCGTACTTCAGGATCTGCGGGTACTTGGCGAAGTCGGAGCCGAGCATGTACTCGTCGGCTCCCATGTGCCAGGACGTCGAGGTGAAGACCTGGGCGTACTCGTCGACGAGGCTCGTGTAGTAGGCGAGGGCCTGCGGCTTCGTGATGTCCAGGCGCGAGGGCTGCTTGTTGCCGTCGGAGTCGGTCAGCTGGAGATCGGGGCGGTTCTCGATCCACGGGTCCATGTGGCCCGGGGAGTTGATCTCGGGGATGATCTCGACGTGGTACCGCTTGCCGAGGGCGACCAGGCCGCGGATCTCGTCCTTGGTGTAGTAGCCCCAGGTGTTGGCCTCGGGGTGGGCGTCGCTCTTCACCTTCAGTTCGAGGAGCAGCTGGTTGAGCTTGTGGTACGCCATCTCGCGGACCAGGTTCTCCAGCCAGGGCAGGGAGACGTGGATGTAGCAGGCGCAGACGCCGACGCCGCGTTCCTTGTAGCGCGGTACGTCGACCGTGCGTCCTGCGGGGATCCGGTCGCCTTGGGCGAGCAGCTGGAGGAGGGTGCGGGTGCCGTAGAAGGCGCCGGTCTCGGTCGCCGCGGTCACCGACAGCCGCTTGCCGACGGTGAGTTCGTAGCCCTCCGCGCCGAGGGAGGTCCGGGCGGGCCGGACGTCGATGACGATGTCGCCGGTCCGGGCGGCGCCGCGCACCACGGGCACGGTGCCGTGGCCCGCGTCGCGCAGGTCGTCGGCGAGGGTGCCCGCGACGCGCCGTTCGCTCGCGCCGTCGGCCACCAGACGGGTGGAGCGCCCGTAGCCGTAACTGCCGGATGCCGGTGTCCAGTCGGTCAGGGCGGGCACTGTGACCGGCGCCGCCGGCTCCTCCCGGGCGACCGCCGGCAGTGGCGCCGTGAGCAAGAGCGTCAGCGCCGCGAGGACTCCGGCCGATCTCCAGCGTCTCCTCATAGGACATCCCCATTCATCGGATGTCTGATGATTGAGCTGGCCCCAAGGGCTGTCAATGGGAGCCGAAAGCAGCCGAGTTGACTTATTGATCGGATGAGGCGCAGGTCAACGGGGCGGCAAAGAAGAGGGGCGCCGCGAAAAGTCCAACAACACCCACGCGAATATCCAAGCCCGGCACCCTCTCGACGGCAGGCTCGCCGAGCGGCAGAGTTCGTCCTACATACTCGCGAGTAAGCCTTGAGGAGCGCCCGTGACCAGCTGGGTCGGTCGGACCGCCGCCGAGATCGCCGCCGCCGTCCGCGAGAAGCGGGCCACGCCCCGGGAGGTGGTGGCCGAGCACCTGGCGCGGATCGCGCGGCTCGACGGCGGCGTCGGCGCGTTCCGGGTGGTGCGGGCCGAGGCGGCGCTCGCCGAGGCCGACGAGGTGGCCTCGCGCGGCGACCTCGCCGAACTGCCCCTGGCGGGTGTGCCGGTGGCCGTCAAGGACAACCTCGCGGTGCGCGGCGAGTCCAAGCGGATCGGTTCCGCGGCGACACCGGACACGCCGGCCGACGACGACCATGTGACCGTGGCCCGGCTGCGTGCCGCCGGTGCGGTGGTCGTGGGACTGACGAACGTCCCCGAGCTGTGTGTCTTCGGCACCACGGAGGGCGTGCACGGCACCGCCCGCAACCCGTGGGACACCTCGCGCACGGCGGGCGGCTCGTCCGGCGGCAGCGCGGCCGCCGTCGCCGCGGGCATGGTGCCGATCGCCCTCGGCAACGACGGCATGGGCTCGCTGCGCATACCGGCGGCCAACTGCGGCCTGATCACCATCAAGCCCGGCACCGGTGTGGTCCCGGCCGGCGTCAGCGACGGCGACTGGTTCGGCATGTCGGAGAACGGCCCGCTGGCCACCACGGTCGAGGACGCGCGCCTGATGCTGTCGGTCCTCGCCGACACCGAGGTGATACGCCCGGACACGCCGAGTACGTACCGGATCGCCGTGTCCCTGCGCAGCCCGATAGCCGGGGTCGCCCTCAGTAAGCCGTACGCGACCGCCGCCCGCGAGGCCGCGGGTCTGCTGATCAAGGCCGGTCACCAGGTGCGACGCGCCGACCCGCCGTATCCGATGTCGCTGGGCGTCACCTCGCTGACCCACTGGACCGCGGGCACCGCCGTGGACGCCAAGGACCTGGACCCGCAGCGGCTGACCCGCCGGACTCGGGTCCACGCCACCGTCGGCAAGCGGTTCGTGAACCGGGTGCGCGGCGGTGAGAGCCGGGACGAGCTGCGCCGGCGCCTCGAACCGTTCTTCGCCGAGTACGACGTGCTGCTCACCCCGGCACTCGCCCGCCGCTCCCCCAGGTCCGAGCCCTGGCACGAGCGGGGCTGGCTGCGCAACGTCATGGCCAACACCAACTACTCGCCGTTCACCCCGCCGTGGAACCTCACCGGCTGGCCCGCGATGGCGATCCCGTTCGGCACTCTGCCGTCCGGCGCCCCTACCGCCGTACAACTGGTCGGGCGCCCCGGCTCGGAGGCGGAGCTGCTGGCGCTGGCGGAGCGCATCGAGGAGCTGGGCCCGTGGCGGCGGACGGCTCCGCTGGAGTAGGGCCTGTACGCGCCTGACTGCCTACGTCGTCGCCGCGAACGGCCCGTCCGCCCCGAACGCGAGCCGTGCGAAGCGTTCGCCGATGCGGCGGTGGGTGGCGGCGTCGGGGTGGAGGTCGTCGGGCAGCGGCAGCTCCGCGGAGTCGGTCTCGCCGTAGAGCTCGCGGCCGTCGAGGTGGTGCAGGTTCGGGTCGTCCGCCGCCCGCTGCCGCACGATGCGGGCCAGCTCGTCCCGGATGACGCCCAGCGTCAGCTTCCCGCTCGCGCGTTCCGCGGGATCGCCCAGGGCGACGAACCTCAGCCGGCCGTTGCTCATGCCGCTGAAGTCCGGCGCGCAGGGGCCCGGCGTGTCCTCGTGGATGGGGCACAGGATGGGCGACACGACGAGCAGCGGCGTCGTCGGGTGTCCGTCCCGGACGGTGTCGAGAAAGCCGTGGACCGCGGGGCCGAAGGCGCGCAGCCGCATCAGGTCCATGTTGACCAGGTTGATACCGATCTTGACGCTGATGAAGTCGGCGGGGGTGTCGCGCAGGGCGCGGGCGGTGAACGGGTCGAGCAGGGCACTGCCGGCCAGTCCCAGGTTGATCAGCTCCACGCCCCCGAGTGAGGCGGCGAGCGCGGGCCACGTGCCGGTGGGGCTCGCGGCGTCGGAGCCGTGGCTGATCGAACTGCCGTGGTGCAGCCACACCTTGCGGCCCGGTTCCCGCGCGGGCTCGACGGGGGCGTCGGTGCGCAGGACGACCAGTTCGGTGGTCTCGTTGTGCGGCAGCCAGATCTCGATGTCCTTGTCGCCCGCGCGGAGCCCGGCGAAGCGGACGGTGCCGACGCGGCCGGGCCGGTACTCGGCGGTCCCGGCCATCATGTCGATGACCACGACATTGCCCTCGGTCACGGTGCCCTGTCCGGCGGGGCGGCCGTCGACGAGCAGGTCGTACACGCCGTCCGGGCGGGGCGGGGCGCCCACATAGGTGCGCTTGGTGGGCAGCGTGTCCAGTTCGACGGCGGTGGCGCGGGTCCGGAAGGCCAGCCGTACGCCCGACGACTGCGACTCGGCCATGGCCAGCTGCCCGTCGGTGTTCTGCGCGCGGGCCCGGGCGGGCAGCCGGTGCGGCAGTACGCCGTGCTCGGTGCGCTCGACGTCGAGGGCGCCGCGCAGCAGGTCGGCGGTGACGGGCGTGGTGATCCAGTCGTGCTCGGTGTCCATGTCCTCTGCCTGTCGGTCAAGGGGTGGGCTCGGTGGGCCAGTTGCGCAGCAGGGCGTCGAGAGCGTCGAGGATCCGGGTCCAGGTCTCCTGGGAGTCGGGAGCGCTGTGGCTGAAGCCGCCCGCCAGCTCCAGGCTTGCGTAGCCGTGGAAGACGCTGCCCAGCAGCCGTACGGCGTGTGTCGCGTCCGGCTCCGTCAGGTCGTAGCCGCGCAGGATCGCGCGGGTCATCTGCGCGTGCCGGACACCGGCGCTCGCCGCCGCGGTCTCGGGGTCGAGCGTCATCCGCGCGGCGGCGGCGCGGCCGGGGTGTTCGAGACCGTAGTCGCGGTAGACGTCGGCGAAGGCGACCAGTGCGTCCTTGCCCGCCCGTCCGGCCACGGCGTCGGCGGCCCGGTCCGCCAGCTCCTCCAGCGCGAACAGGGCGATACGCGTCTTGAGGTCCTGGGAGTTCTTCACGTGCGAGTACAGACTCGCGACCTTGACGTCGAAGCGCCGGGCGAGCTCCGACGCGGTCACCTTCTCGAAGCCGATCTCGTCGGCGAGCTCCGCCCCGGCCCGGACCAGACGTTCCGTGGTCAGCCCTACGCGTGCCATAGCCATCCTCTCGCTTACCGAAAGCGAGTATGCACCTGCCTAAAGCATTTAGGCAAACGAGGATGACATGCAGGGACGAGGGGCGGGCCTTCAGAGGTCCCTGTACATGATGTGCAGCCCCACCCGGCCGTGCCGTGGATGGTCGTACGCGTCCGGCACCGTGCCGAGGATCGTGAAGCCGAGGGAGGTCCACAGACGCACGGCCGGGTTGGTCTCGACGACGGCGTTGAACACCATGCCCCGGTAGCCCTCGGCCTTGGCCGCGGTCAGGATGTGCTCGGCGAGCGCGCGGCCGATGCCGCGCCCGCCGTGATCGGGGTCGACCATGAAGCCGGCGTTGGCGATCCGGGCGGCCGGGCCGCCGTAGTTGGGGGTGACAAAGGCGGAGGCGACGAGGGATCCGGCGTCGTCCTCGACGACGTAGACATGTTTGGCCGGGTTCATCCACAGTGCCCGGGCGGCGTCCTCAGAGGTGTCCGGATCCCATGCGTAGGTCTCGCCGGCGGCGACGATCCGGTGCCAGAAAGGCCAAATCCGCGGCCAGTCGTCGGCCGCGGCTTCTCTGATCAGCATGGGCGTGAGTCTCGCACGCCCATGCGATCGGCGATCGCGAGGGTTCTGCCCCCGTCAGTCGACGCTGGGCAGGATGTGGGGCTCGGCGAGGTCGTCCTCGTACCCCGCCAGGCGGATGGGGGCGGACCTGGCCCACACATCGAGACTGCCGATCTCCTTCGACCGGCCCGCGCGCTCCGTGCGTTCCTTGGGGCGCTGCTCACGATTCGTCTTCTCAGGTGTCACCGCGCACTCCTTTTGTGTCGGATCACCCTCGGGGCGGGCCGGACCAGTCTGCGGTCCGGCACCTGACGCCCGCTCGGGTCTTACTCGAAGTCGGCTCGGACGCGGTGGCGCCGGATAACTGGTGCGAGAGCAGGCCGTTGTGCACCGGCTTGTCCCGGGACGGACCATGGGTGTGGGTTGGGACCCTGTATTGCTGTCCGTCCACTACAGATTAACCAAATGAGCGGGTACCCGCTCGATGGGGCTGCAAACAACGTGTAACTATCCGGAGTCGACCGGTTTTCACCTGCCCGTTATTCACTGTTTTCTTCTGTAATGTGTCGTTTACCAATCACTCGTTCGGCTCAACGGCTCCTCGCCGCCCGGCACCGGACCGATGGACGCAGCGCAGTTCAAGTCCCGTTGGCCGGTTCGCAAGGCGGCCATGATCTGCTGACGGACGGCAACGGCTTGTCCGGCGGGAGGACTGACGCATGGAGCTGCGCAGTGTCGAAGAGCTGATGGATCTGCTGTACGCCTGCCGGGGCACCCGGGACGCACCGGCCCTCGGAAGCGCCCGAGTCGATCTCCACCAACACGCACTACAGACGGCCGCCCTACTGCGCCGTGCCCGCCCCGCCGACAAGGAACTCCAGGTCGCGGGGCTCGTTCATGCCATCGGCCCGCTGCTGCGCCCGGGCGATGTCACCCGCCACTCCGACAGCGCGGCGGACGCGGTGCGACCCCTGCTCGGCGAACGGGTCTCCCACCTCGTCCGCGACCACTGCCGGGCCCGCGAGATCGCCGACGACGACCTGCTGCGCCTGCACCAGGCCGACGAGGAGGGCCGCAGCGTGGAGTTCGACGCCGGGGTGCTGGAGGACTGGCGCGCGGTACTGGAGCTGGTGGCTTCCAGGAACTCGCCGCTCGGGGCTGCCAACTGACGACCCGTCATGAGACGGTACGGCGATGACGTCGCCGTACCGTCTCCAGGGCAGGGCCGCCATCGTCACCGGCGCCACACGCGGCATCGGGCACGCCGTCGCCCGGGAGCTGACGGCGGCCGGGGCGCGGGTATGCGTGACCGCGCGGGACGCGGACGAGGTACGGCGGACGGCTGCCGAGCTGGGCGGCGTGGGGACGGCCGGGAGCATGGCCGACGCCGATCATCCTCGGGCGGTGGCGGATCTCGCCCTGCGCGAGTTCGGCCGGATCGACATCGTCGTCAACAACGCGGCGACGAACCTGCCCTACGGCCCCCTCATGGACGTCGACCCCATGGCGTGGCGCGAGGCGTTCACGGTGAACGTCGAGGCACCGCTACGGCTCGTGCAGTGCGCCTGGCACGCCTGGATGGGCGAACACGGCGGCGCGGTGGTCAACGTCTGCACGGAGGGCGCCGCCCATGTCGGCCCCCGCATCGGGGCCTACGGCACCAGCAAGGCGGCCCTCCTCCATCTGACCCGCCAGCTCGCCGGCGAACTGGGCCCGAAGGTGCGGGTCAACTCCGTCTCGCCCGGACTGATCCGCACCGAGATGGCCCGGTTCGTGTGGGAGCCGGGCGAGGAGGAGGTCGCCGCCGGGCTGCCGCTCGGCCGGATCGGGGAGCCTGAGGACGTGGCGCGGGCGGTGGTGTGGCTGGCGTCGGACGCGGCGGAGTGGGTGACCGGAGCGGATCTGTTGGTGGACGGCGGGACACGGGTGCGTTCCGCGGGACCGGCCACAGCGTTCGCGGTTCATGAACACCTGCGTGCGCACCGGCCCGCCTAGGGGCGCGGGGAACTGCGCGACCAGCCACACTCGGCCCGCAGACGCACGACCGAACCCGCCTACCACTTACCCGGCGCGTAGTCCTTCAGAAAGACGCCGTACACGTCCTCGCCCGCCTCGCCCCGCACGACCGGGTCATAGACCCGAGCCGCGCCGTCGATCAGGTCCAGCGGCGCGTGGAAGCCCTCCTCGGCGAGGCGCAGCTTGTCGAAGTGCGGCCGCTCGTCGGTGATCCACCCGGTGTCGACCGAGGTCATGAGAATCCCGTCGCTCTGGAACATCTCCTGCGCACTGGTCCGGGTCACCATGTTCATGGCGGCCTTGGCGGCGTTGGTGTTCGGGTGCCCCGCACCCTTGTAGCCACGCCCGAAGACGCCCTCCATCGCCGAGACGTTCACGACATACGCGCGCCCGCTCGACGCCTTCCTCGCGGCGTCGGCCATGGCCGGCCGCAGCGCGCTGATCAGGATGAAGGGCGACGTGTAGTTGCAGAGCTGGGTCTCCAGCAGCTCCACCGGCGAGATCTGGTCGATGGTCTGCACCCAGGTGTTGGAGTCGACGACATCGGGGACCAGCCCGCCCGCGTCGATGGCGGTGCCGTCCAGGTGCCGGGCGACGCTGGCGTTGCCCGCGACGAGCGCGAGGTCGGCGACCTTCTGGGCGTCGAGGCCGCTGGTGCCGAGCGGCAGCGCGGCGAGGCCGTCGACGGCGCCGGAGTTGAAGGCGCCGATGACGTGGTGGGCGGGGAGTTCCCCGGCGGGCAGCGGGGCGCTCTCGCCCTCGACCAGCGCGGCGTAGGCGGAGGGCAGCCGGCGTACGGTCTGCGTCGCGTTGTTGACGAGGATGTCGAGCGGGCCCGCCTCGGCGACCTGCTCGGCGAGGGCCACGGACTGGGCCGGGTCACGCAGGTCGATGCCGACGACCTCCAGGCGGTGCATCCAGTCCGCGGAGTCGTCCATGGCCTTGAAGCGGCGGATGGCGTCCTTGGGGAAGCGCGTGGTGATCGTGGTGTGGGCGCCGTCGCGCAGCAGCCGGAGCGCGATGTACATGCCGATCTTGGCGCGGCCGCCGGTGAGCAGGGCGCGCTTGCCGGTGAGGTCGGCGCGGGCGTCGCGCTTGTCGCGGTTCAGGCCGGCGCAGTCCGGACAGAGCTGGTGGTAGAAGTAGTCGACTTCCACGTACCGGGTCTTGCAGGTGTAGCAGGAGCGCGGGCGCTGGAGTATCCCCGCGATCCTGCCCTCCTGCGTCGCCGACGACGGCAGCAGACCCTCGGTCTCGTCGTCGATGCGCTGCGCGGAGCCGGTCGCCGTGGCCTCCGTGACCGCCTTGTCGTGGGCGGTCTTGGCGGCCCGGCGCTCCTGGCGGCGGCGCTGCTTCACGGTGCGGTAGACGCCGGCGGTGGCCCGGCGCACGGCGATGGCGTCGGGGTGGTCGACCTCCAGCTTGTCGAGCTCGTCGAGCACGCTGAGGCACACGGC
This sequence comes from Streptomyces sp. UW30, assembly GCF_008042075.1. Taxonomy (GTDB): domain Bacteria; phylum Actinomycetota; class Actinomycetes; order Streptomycetales; family Streptomycetaceae; genus Streptomyces. The sequence continues at coordinate 320,628 of NZ_RDBN01000043.1, forward strand.
GAGCCGTTCGGGGTCGATGCCGGGGCCGTACACGACCTCGTCACCCGGCTCGTACACGACCTCGTCCGTGATCGCCGAGCCTTCCTCTGTCACCGTCATCGCGCTGCCGTTTCCCTGATCACCCGAGCGGCGCTCCGATCGCGCCCGCTTTCGAACGGGGAATTGTACGGAGCGCCGGGCCGGACCTCCAAAATCCGGCGAAGCGGGCCCGGGGAAGAGGGGCTCAGGGACCGCAGGCGGTGATCAGCTCGGCCACCTCCTCGGACACGGCCCGCGCGAGCACATCGAGGTCGGGTACGGCCTCGGCGTCGGCGACGAGGCCGTAGTGGACGCGTCCGCGGTAGGTCGAGATCGCGATCGCCAGGGACTGGCCGCGGGCCAGCGGGGCGAACGGGAAGACCTCGGTGACCTGGTGGCCGCCCAGCTTCAGGGCGATGCCGGGCAGCGGCACGCTGGTGACGAGGATGTCGAACCAGAGCCGGGCGGCCCCACCGACCAGCGGTCCGCCGATGCGGTGGCCGAGCGCCGGGACGTGGTCGGCGAGCAGGGCGACGGCGCCCGCGCCCCGGTTCGGGCCCAGGTCCTTGTTGCGGTCCATGGCGGTGCGGACCGTGGCGAGGCGGCGCAGCGGCTCGGGGTCGTCCACCGGGAGCCGTATCAAGTAGCCGGAGAGCCGGTTGCCCTGCGGGTGTGCGGTGCGCGGGCGACGCCTGGAGACAGGGATCAGGGCGCGCGGCGCGACTCCCTCGCTGCCGTCGCCGCGCTCGTCGAGCCAACGGCGCAGGGCGCCCGCGACGACCGCGATGAGGACGTCGTTGACGGTGCCGCCGACGGCCTTGCGGATCACGTGCACATCGTCGATGTCGACGACGACCCCGGCGGTACGGCGAGTGCCGCTCGACTCGGCGGTCAGCGCGTCCGACGAGCGCATCCCCAGCGTCGACACGGCGACGGAGGCGCCGATGTCGAGGGCCCGGCCCACGTCGGACACGGCGCCGCGCACCAGTCCCGGCAGCCTGCGCACATCCGGGAGGCGACGGCCCCGGGGCTCCTCCGGGCGGGGCTTGCGTGCGGGCATGTCCATCGGGTCCAGGACAGCGGCGGCGAGCGTCAGCGCCCGCAGTCCGTCGGCGAGGGCGTGGTGGAACTTGAACAGCACCGCGAACGACACCCCGTCCTCGCCCGGCAGCACATGCGCCTCCCACGGCGGCCGGCCGCGCTCCAGCGGGCGCTCCATGAGCCGGCCCGCCACCGCCTGGAAGTCGGCGGTCGGGGCGTGCAGCCGGACGTGGTCGAGCGGGTCGAAGTCCGGGGCGGGCTCACGGGTGGCGCCGCCGAAGGAGAACGGCTGGAGGAGGGCGCGCGGCTGCCAGGCGTCCCGGATGCGCATCCGCAGTCCCGGCACGGCCGCGGCACGGGCGGCGAGCAGGTCGGCCGCGTGAGCACCCGCGGTGGGCGTGTGTGCCGCGAAGACGCCGAGGGCGCCCAGGTGCATGGGGTGTTCGGCGGACTCGATGTTCCAGAACGCCAGGTCGAGGGGTGCGAGCAGGTCAGAGGTCAAGGCTTGCCTCGCGTCGACGAAGGGTGGACCAGCAGTCAATCGCCCTCTGGCGATTACAGTCAAGTACGATCAAGCTACGCTCAGTTAACGACAGATTAAGTCCCGCCCCTCGTGAAAGGGGCGGGACTCATGGTGCATATGAGGTCACTCCACCACGGGTAGCGGCACCGGGCATCCCGAGGGCGTCACCCGGGAGGCGTCACGGATCAGCGCCTCGTGAGCGGCCCTCAGCCGTGCCGCGTCCGGCTTGAGCACGGCACGGTCGTAGGTCAGCAGCCCGTTCAGCTCGCCCTCGACGTCCGTGATCTGGGTGTACACGGCGCCGTTGCCGCCCTTGCAGACCAGGGCCCGCACCTCGTCGAGTCTGGCCAGATAGCCGTCCGTGTAGGTCGCAGGGTCGACGTCGACGTACGACTGCTGCACCGACCAGGCGTGACCGGGCACCGCGAGGCCGAGGCCGCCGTACTCGCCGCTGACCAGCGCCCGCTCGCCGTCGGGGCGCGGCGGCAGGGCCGGGCTCGGATAGCCGTGCTCGTCCATGATGTCGCCGGCATTGCCGTCGGCCCCGAGGTTCAGCCCGGACTGGTTGTTGACCAGCCGGGTGGGGTCCCAGGCCTTCGCCTGTTCGGCTATCCGGCCGACGTCGTACTGCCCCCAGCCCTCGTTGAAGGTGACCCACATGACCACCGACGGGCTGCTGATGTGCTCGTCGATCATCTGCTTCATCTCGCGCTCGTACTGCGCGCGGGCCTCGGCACCCGGGTTCACCCCCGCGGTCATCGCGGGCATGTCCTGCCACACCAGCAGACCGAGCCGGTCGGCCCAGTAGAACCACCGGTCCGGCTCGACCTTGATGTGCTTGCGCACGGAGTTGAAGCCCAGCTGCTTGTGCGCCTTCAGGTCGTGGGCGAGTGCCTCGTCCGTCGGGGCGGTGTGCAGGCCGTCGGGCCAAAAGCCCTGGTCGAGGGTGGCCATCATGAAGATCGGCTCGCCGTTGAGGACCATGCGCGGGACGCCGTTCACCTTCTCGACGGCGATGGAGCGCATGCCGAAGTAGCTGCCGACGCGGTCGGCGCCGACGGCCACCTTCAGGTCGTACAGGAACGGATCGTCGGGCGACCACAGGTGCGGATCGCGGAGGGTCAGGGTCAGCGGCCCGCCGGTGCGGCCGCTCGCGGTGGCGACCTTGCGCCGTCCGTCGTACACGGTCACCGTGACGGGTACCCCGTCGCGCACACCCTGCGGCTCGACGGTCAGGGTGCCCGCGTCGACGTCGGGGGTGAGCTTCAGCCCGTCCACGTGGTCGGGGGCGACCGGCTCCATCCACACCGTCTGCCAGATGCCGGAGGACGGGGTGTACCAGATGCCGCTGGGGTCCAGGCGCTGCTTGCCGAGCGGCGGGTTCTCGCCGTTCGCCGCGTCGGTCGGGTCGTACACGCCGACGATGAGCTCCTGGGTGCGGCCGGGCTTCAGCGCGTCGGTGATGTCGGCGCTGAACTTGTCGTAGCCGCCGGTGTGCTCGGTGACCTTCGTGCCGTTGACGTACACCTCGGACCGCCAGTCGACGCCGCCGAAGTTGAGGCTCAGGCGCTTGCCGGAGCCGATGCGCCAGTCGGCCGGGACGGTGAAAGTGCGGCGGTACCACATGCGGTCCTCGTGGCGTTCGAGGCCGGAGAGCTGGGACTCGACCGGGTAGGGGACGAGGATCCGCTCGGCGAGGTCCCTGCCGACCGGGGGCCGCTCCCCCGCCTCGGCCGCCGCGAACTGCCAGCTGCCGTTGAGGTTGCGCCAGGCGTCCCGGGTCAGCTGCGGGCGCGGGTACTCGGGGTGGGCGTTGCCCGGGCCCACCTCGTCGGCCCACTTCGTCCGCAGCTGATACGTCGAGCGGTTGGGGCCGCTGCTCAGGAAGGCCTTGACAACGTTGCCGCCGGTGTCGGCCAGGCCGCCCGCTCCGTCGTAGCGGACATCGGCGATGCCACGCGCCGTCCCGGTCTTGTTGCCGACCACGGGCTCCTTCAGCCCGACGAGGAGGGCCTTCGGGTCGGCCGGATCGACCTTGGCGCTCGCGAGCGGCCAGGTGGCTCCGCCGATCACCGCGTTGAGGTGGTCGGTGACGCCGGCCGGGGGTGCGGAGAGGCCGCGGGCGAAGTCGAGCTTGAGCGTGCGGCCGTCGCCGAGGACGGTGGCCGCGATGGCTCCGTCGTAGTCGAAGCCGTCGGGGAGGCGGAACGCGGACTGCGGGACGGGCGCCTTGCTGCCGCCGGGCTCGGTCCAGCGCAGATGGAGGTTGGAGCCGCCGTAATGCTCGAAGTACTCGACCTTGATGTCGTAGGCGGTGCCTGCGGTCAACTCGACGGGCGCGGCCATCTGCTCACGGTCCCAGTCGTCGACCCAGTGGTCGATGGCGAGCTTTCCGTCCACCCAGAGGCGGAAGCCGTTGTCGCCGATGATCGAGAAAGTGTGGGGGCCGGTCCGCTCCGGCACGATCTTTCCGGTCCAGCGGACGCTGACGTCGTCCGAACGGCCGGCGGTGAAGGCCAGACGCGGCTCCAGGTTGTCGAAGTCGAGCGTGGGGTCGAAGGCGGTCGCCTTGAGCTCGTGGAAGTCGAAGGCGCCGGGGGCGGAGTGGGTGTAGTACTCGCCCTTCAGACCATGGATCTCCACGGGATCGTCGGCCGCGGCCGGGGCGGGTGCCGCGGTCAGTCCCGCGATCCCGAGGGTTGCGGCGAGCAGTAGTCCGAGTCGGTTTCTGAGCCATCGTGTGCGCACAGAGCCTCCATAACAACGTTGTCATGGACATTTATTGGCATGACAGCACGGATTCCACCGCCCGTCCAGGAACATGACAAGTCTGGATCAGCGTTCCGATCGGTCAATTGGCGCTACCAGACACGCAATTGACGGTTCATCAATTGCCGAATCAAGTACAACTTTACTATTTCTTGGTGTAGCTCGGCCGTCGATTACGTGAGCCTCGTGGGCACCACGCGGTGACTTTGAGCCCAGTGAGAACAACGGGCCATGTCGCCGTCCCCCCATGTACGGCATGTACGGCGAGAGGCAACACCCATGACGAGGAACCGCGCATCGCGGTACGGCGGCCGCACGTTGGTGCTGGCTGCGACGGCCTTCGGGATGATCGCGGCGGCCGTGCCCGCCGCGGCCGAGGAGCAGCCCACCGCGGAGCAGATCATGGCCGACTGCGCTTCCGGGGAGGGCAAGTGCGGCTTCAACTCCCCGGAGATCGGCCAGGCTTACCTCGGTGAGCCCCGTCAGGTCTCGGAACTGCTCTACAACTGCACCGCCTCGCCCGCCTCCCAGTCGATGTCGTGGGCCGACACCGTGGGCTCCTCCCACTCGGTGGGAGGCTCGGTCACCGTCGGCGGGGGCATCGAAGGGATCATCACCGCCAGTGTGACCGCGACGTACAACTACACCTGGCAGAGCTCGCACACGGAGACGAGCACCTTCACCGTGAACGTCCAGCCGGGAGAAGTCGGCTGGATCTCCCGCGCGCAGGTGATGCAGCGGATCACCGGCACCTGGCAGACCCACTACGACGACCCCAAGTGGGGCCACTACTACTGGTTCGTACCCGACGTGATCACCGGCCCCGCCCCGAACGGCACGGACGGCAGGCACAACGCGGTCGTGGTCAAGTCCCGCAAGATGACGGCCGACGAGAAGAGGCTCTGCTCCACCGGTTCCAAGCGGGGCGAGGTCTTCACGCGCGGCGGCTGAGCGGACGGGAAGGGGGGCCGTCGAAGAGGCGGCCCCCCGCACCGCGATCGGACGACCGCTAGGACACCTGCTGTCCCTTCCCCAGCGCGATCACGCCGCCCTTGGAGACGGTGTAGAGATCCGAGTCCCGCTCCGGATTGACGCCGATCGTCGCGCCCGGGGGAACATCGACGTTCTTGTCGAGCACCGCGCCCCGCACCACCGCGCCCCGCCCTATGTGCACGTTGTCGTGCAGCACCGACCCCTGCACCACCGCCCCGGGGTCGACCACGACTCCCGGCGAGAGCACGGACCGCGTGACCTGCCCGCGGATCAGGCACCCGGCGCTGATGATGGACTCGCTGGCCATGCCGCCCGCGTTGAAGCGTGCCGGGGAGAGCTGGCCCGAGTGGGTGTAGATGGGCCAGCTGCGGTTGTACAGGTTGAAGGCGGGGCGCTCGGCGATCAGGTCCATGTGGGCGTCGTAGTACGCGTCCAGCGTGCCCACGTCCCGCCAGTAGCCCTGGTCGCGGGTGGTCTCACCCGGCACGTGGTTGGCGCTGAAGTCGTACAGCTGGGCCTCGCCCCGGTCGGTGAGCTGCGGCAGGATCGAACCGCCCATGTCGTGCACGGAGTTCCGGTCCTCGGCGTCCCGCTGGAGCGCCTCGACGAGGGTCTTGGTGGTGAAGATGTAGTTGCCCATCGAGGCGTAGACGCACTCCGGGTCGTCCGGGAGGCCCGGCGGGTCGGCGGGCTTCTCCAGGAACCGCTCCACCGTCTGCCCGTCCGAGCCGGGGCTGATCACGCCGAACGACGACGACTCGATACGCGGCACGCGTATGCCCGCCACGGTGACGCCGGCGCCGCCCTCGATGTGCTGGGCGAGCATCTGGCGCGGGTCCATGCGGTACACGTGGTCGGCGCCGAACACCGCGACGTACTCGGGCCGTTCGTCGTAGATCAGGTTCAGTGACTGCAGGATCGCGTCCGCGCTGCCCAGGAACCAGCGCGGGCCGAGCCGCTGCTGGGCGGGGACCGGGGTCACGTAGTTGCCGAGCAGGCTCGACATGCGCCAGGTCGTGGTGATGTGCCGGTCCAGGGAGTGCGACTTGTACTGCGTGAGGACGCAGATGCGCAGGATGTCGGCGTTGACGAGGTTCGAGAGGACGAAGTCGACGAGGCGGTAGGTGCCGCCGAAGGTGACCGCTGGTTTCGCGCGGTCCGCGGTCAGGGGCATCAGGCGCTTGCCTTCTCCGCCCGCCAGTACGATTCCGAGCACCGAAGGTCCGCCACGACGCATGGCCGCTCCCCTCACCGTGGTTGATGCCAGCCTGCCCCTGAGTCGCGCGCGCTAAGCCTGTTTGAGGATCTCCCGGTAGAGCCCGGCGGTCCGGCGTGCCACGGCGTCCCAGCCGAACTCCCCCACCGCGCGCTCCCGTCCGGCCTCGCCCATCCGCCGGGCGGTCTCCGGGTCGCCGATGACGGAGTCCAGCGCCCGCGCGAGGCCCGCCTCGAAGTCGTCGTCCAGCGGGACGAGGAGTCCGGTCTTGCCGTCGTCGACGACCTCGGGGATGCCGCCGACCTGCGAGGCCACCACGGGAGTTCCGCAGGCCATCGCCTCCAGGTTGACGATGCCGAGGGGTTCGTACACCGAAGGGCAGACGAACACGGCGGCGTGTGTGAGGAGCTGGATCACTTCCGGACGGGGCAGCATCTGCGGGATCCAGTGCACGCCCTCGCGGACCCGGCTCAGCTCCTGGTAGAGGTCGCGGAACTCCTGGTCGATCTCGGGGGTGTCGGGTGCGCCGGCACACAGCACGACCTGTGCGGCCGGGTCGATGTGCCGTATCGCGCGCAGCAGATGGGGCACGCCCTTCTGGCGGGTGATGCGGCCGACGAACAGCACGTACGGGCGGTCGGCGTCGAGGCCGAAGCGGGTGAGGACGTCGGTGCGGTGGTCGGGCCGGTACAGGGTGGTGTCGATGCCGTTGTGCACGATGTGGACGCGGGCCGGGTCCAGCGCCGGATAGCAGCCGAGGATGTCCTCGCGCATGGCCCCGGAGACGGCGATCACCGCGTCGGCGGCCTCGATCGCGGTGCGCTCGGCCCAGCTGGACAGGGCGTATCCGCCGCCGAGTTGCTCGGCCTTCCAGGGGCGCAGCGGCTCCAGGGAGTGGGCGGTCATCACATGCGGGATGCCGTACAGGAGCTTGGCGAGGTGACCGCCGAGGTTGGCGTACCAGGTGTGGGAGTGGACGAGTTCGCGGCCTTCGAGGCCGGCGGCCATGGCGAGGTCCACGGAGAAGGTGCGCAGCGCGTCGTTGCTGGTGTCGAGGGCGGACCAGGGGCGGTGGCGCAGCACGCCCACCGCGCGGCCCTCGCCCCAGCAGTGCACCTCCAGGTCGACGAGATCCCGCAACTCCCGGGCGAGGAACTCGACATGGACACCCGCGCCGCCGTACACGTCCGGCGGGTACTCCCGGGTCAGCAGGCCCACTCGCACCCGGAACCCCCTGTTCTCAGCGGCTGGTTGCCCTTTCATGGTCACCCAGATGGGGCGCGTGGGGAAGAGCGCGGGGCTCGTGTGAAGCAACAGTCACCGCACAGACCGCCGCCCGGCACCCGGTAGTAGAGGCAGCAGCTGCGGCGCCGGAAAGCGGTTCCGTGGAGGGTGCCGGTGCCGGCGAGGAGGGGATGGGTGAAGAGCTCGACGGTCAGGGCGTGGGCGCGTGCGGCGACGTCCGTGCGGCCGTGGGCGCGCGCCCACTGATCGAGTTGCCGGGCGGCGCCCGCGAGCGCGGATCCCGCGTTGCCCCACAGCAGGCCGTCGGCGACTCGGTACCGGGAGCGCAGGGCGGCGGTCAGCGGTTCGAGGTGGCCGTGCAGGACGACGTCCGCGACGGTCGACGCGTCCGCGGGGCGCGGGCGTACCTCGGCGAGCCACAGGTCGTCGGGGGCGCCGGCGTCGGGGTCCCAGCGCAGCAGGCTGGGGTCGAGGTCGGGGACGGCGCCGTACAGGGCGGCGCAGCCGAGCGTCACCGACCACAGCCGGGCGGCCAGGCCCTGCTGGGCCACGGAGGCGGCGATCCGCGGCTCGGGGGCGCGCAGGGCGTCCGCGACCTTCCGCACCCGGAAGGCAAGGGGATCCCCGGGCTCCGCGGGCCCGGGTTCCGCGTAGGCCTGCGCCAGCGTCGCGAGTGGCCGAACAGCTTCCCCGGCCGCGCTTAGGACGAAGAAGCCGCCGAGCGGCCGGAGCGCGGCGAGATCGGGGTCGAGATCCACGAAGAGCAGTAGTACCAGGGGCCGTCGGGGTCTTCACCTGGGGGTCTCCCCCGGGGGTCACCCGTCTTGGGGATGAGTCCGGCGCCGTAGTACTCCATCGGCAGTACGACACAGTGCGTGCTCTGGTACGACGACGGGAAGAGGTTTTCGAGGCATCGTGTTGATTATGAAAGCCGACCGTTCGCCGCGCCGGGGTTCGCGCCCCCGCTTCACGCAGAGGAGCAGCTCATGAGTGCCCTCGCGTTGTCCGTGCTTCTGTCGCTCGTCTCCGCGGTCGCGTACGCGGGCGGGGCGATCGTGCAGGAGCGTGTCGCGGTGTCCTCCCCGGGGCAGCAGTTCGCGCCGATGCGCCGGCCGGACTGGTGGGCGGCGGTCGCGCTGAACGGCCTGGGCGGTCTGCTGCACGTGGTGGCGCTGGCTTTCGGTCCGCTGAGTCTGGTGCAGCCGCTGGGTGCCCTGACGATCGTGTTCGCGCTGCCGATGGCGGCGCTCTTCGTGGGCCGCAAGGCCGGGTCGACGGCCTGGCGGGGCGCCATCATGGCGACGGTCGGACTCGCCGGGCTGTTGTCCCTGGTCGGCGCCTCCGAGGCGCAGTCGCTGGACACCGCGGAGCGGGTGGCCGTGGCGCTGGTGACCGGCGGCATCGTCGTGACGCTGATGGTCGCGGGCCGGGCGGCGCACCGGCATCCGGCGGTGCGGAGCATGCTGCTCGCGACCGCGTCCGGCATCGCCTTCGGCATGTCCTCGGTGTTCACGAAGATCGTCGCGGTGGACTGGAGCGGCGGGGTGTCGGCGGCCGACCTGCCCGCCCTGGCCACGATAGGCGTCTTCGCCACGTCCGGTCTGCTGCTGTCCCAGGCCGCCTACCGCGGTGCGGGTCTGGCGGCGCCGCTGGCCACGCTGACGGTCGTGAACCCGGTGGTGGCGGCCGCGGTCGGCATCACGATGTTCGGAGAAACCTTCCGCTACGGCACGACCGGCACCGTGCTCGCCCTGGGCTGCGGCGTGGTGGCGGCGGGTGGCCTGATCCTGCTGACGACCGAGCGGATCGCACGCACCGAGACGGCCGCCTCCGAGGCGACGCTCACCGAGCCGGCACCGGCCGCGATGCCCGCGGCGGAACTGCTCGAGGGCGTTGTGGAACCGGCCGGGACGGCGGCGCACGAGGAGATTCTCGTGCCGGACGGGATCGAGGGCATCGACGGCATCCTCATCCCGGCGCAGGTCGCCCAGGGGCCGTACGAGGAGTCGGAGCCGCGTCCCGACAACCAGGAGTCCCCGAACCTCTACGGCCCCTTCTACGGCGGCCCGTACGTCCCGCATGTCCCGCTGCCGGTCCWGGACCGGCACCGCATGCGCGTCAAATCCTGACGCCACCGGACCTGAGGTACGCCACCGGGTCGACGTCGGAACCGAAGCCGGGCCCGGTCCGCACCTCGAAGTGCAGGTGCGGGCCCGTGCTGTTGCCCGTGGACCCCGACCGGCCGATGCGCTGCCCCGGCCCCACCGACTGCCCGTCCTTCACGGAGATCGCCGAGAGATGGGCGTACTGGGTGTAGCGGCCGTCGGCGTGCCGGATCACCACCTGGTAGCCGAAGGAGCCCTCCCATCCGGCGCTCACGATCTGCCCGGCCCCGACGGACTTCACGGACGTGCCGGTCGGCACGGCGAAGTCGACACCGGTGTGGTAGCCCTTCGACCAGGACGAACCCGCCTTGCGGTACGGCGTGCCGGTGGCCGCGCTCACCGGGGCGACCAGCGAGCGACTGCTCGTCGTGGCCTGCTCCTGCGGCTCGGACGAGGTCTTCTTCGGGGTGGACTTGGTGGTGGGCGCCGGCTCCGTGGTGGTGGCCGCCTTGCCGCGCAGGGCGAGCCGCTGTCCCGGCAGGATCAGGTCGGGGTCCGACCCGATGGCCTTGCGGTTCGCGGCATACAGGCCCCGCCAACCGCCCTTGACCTCCTGCGCATCGGCGATCTCCGAGAGGGTGTCGCCGTGGACCACGGTGTACATCTCGGCCTTGCCCGCCCGTGACTGGGGGGTGGTCTGCGGCTGGACGTCCTGGACCGAAGTCTTCGGGGTCTTCTTTGCGGTCTTCTCCGTGGTGCCGGCCGGCTGGATGTCGGGGGTGTCGCCGCCCCGGGTCAGACCTGCCCGGACCGAGCACAGCGGCCAGGCGCCGGGGCCCTGCCCGTCCAGCACCTTCTCCGCCACGGCTATCTGCTGGTCCTTGGTGGCCAGATCCGCGCGCGCCGCGTACCGCGTGCCGCCGTAGGCCTCCCACGTCGACTGGGCGAACTGCAGACCGCCGTAGAAGCCGTTGCCGGTGTTGACCTGCCACCGGTTGGTCGACTCGCACGCGGCGACCTTGTTCCAGGTGTCCACGTCGGCCGCGTGTGCGACGCCGGTGCCGATGAGGGGGAGCGCCATCCCGGCGCCGCCCGCGGTGACGGTGAGTGAGGCGCGGTTGATCCTGTTCGGCTGGTACCGGCGGTGCCGGCCGCGTACGGCCATGAAGGAGCCCCCCATTGACATGCGTCAGGAGGGGCAAAAGTAAGCGCTGCGAACAGGCCATGACAAGACAGCAAATCAGCCGCCTGTTCACGCCAAGTGGCGTGGAAGGGGCGCATGTTGTCCGACCACCCGGAACAGCTGAGTGCGCCGGGGCGTTCCGTGCGTATGAGGCTGCGACATCGCGCCACCCGGATGTGCGCTCGGAGTACGGGCACGTCAGGATGGACGATGGGGCAATACTGGCGGGCAGGACCGGCACCGCTGATATATCGAGGGCACTAGGAGCCAACGCATGAGCACTTCGGCGCAGATCGGCGTCACGGGTCTCGCGGTCATGGGCCGCAACCTCGCCCGGAACTTCGCCCGCAACGGCTATACGGTCGCGGTGCACAACCGGACGCCGGCGCGTACGCGGGCGCTGGTGGAGGGGTTCGGGAGCGAGGGCGATTTCATCGCGGCCGAGACCGCCAAGGAGTTCGTGGCGGCGCTGGAGCGACCGCGGCGACTGGTGATCATGGTCAAGGCCGGCGATCCGACCGACGCGGTGATCCAGGAGTTCGCGCCGCTGCTGGAGCCCGGCGACATGATCATCGACGGTGGCAACGCGCACTTCGCCGACACCCGGCGTCGCGAGCGTGACCTGCGCGAGCAGGGCATCCACTTCGTCGGCATGGGCGTCTCCGGCGGCGAGGAGGGCGCGCTGCACGGCCCGAGCATCATGCCGGGCGGCCCGAAGGAGTCGTACGACTCGCTGGGCCCGATGCTGGAGAAGATCTCCGCGAAGGCGAAGGACGGCGCGCCCTGCGTGACGCACGTCGGTCCGGACGGCGCCGGGCACTTCGTGAAGATGGTGCACAACGGCATCGAGTACGCCGACATGCAGCTCATCGGCGAGGCGTACCAGCTGCTGCGGGACGTCGCCGGGTACGAGCCCGCGCAGATCGCGGAGATCTTCCGCACCTGGAACCAGGGTCGGCTGGATTCGTACCTGATCGAGATCACCGCCGAGGTGCTGTCCCACGTGGACGAGGCGACCGGCAAGCCGTTCGTGGACGTGGTGGTCGACCAGGCGGAGCAGAAGGGCACGGGACGCTGGACCGTGCAGATCGCGCTCGACCTGGGCGTGCCGGTGTCCGGGATCGCGGAGGCGGTCTTCGCCCGCTCGCTGTCCGGGCACGCGGCGCTGCGCGAGGCCTCGCACGGGCTGGCCGGTCCGAAGGCGACGCCGCTCGGCGAGGCCGAGGCCGCGGCCTTCGCCGACTGGGTCGAGCAGGCGCTGTACGCGTCGAAGATCGTGTCGTACACGCAGGGCTTCCACGAGATCGACGCGGCGCGCGGCGAGTACGACTGGGACATCGACCTGGGCGCCGTCTCCGCGATCTGGCGTGGCGGCTGCATCATCCGCGCGGCCTTCCTTGACCGTATCCGTGCCGCGTACGACGCCCGGGCCGACCTGCCGAGCCTGCTGTCGGACGACACGTTCGCGCAGGAGATCGCCGCCGCGCAGGACGACTGGCGTGAGGTCCTGGTCGCCGCGACCCGGCAGGGCGTGCCGACGCCGGGCTTCGCCGCCGCCCTCGCGTACTACGACGCGCTGCGTGCCGAGCGGCTCCCGGCGGCGCTCACGCAGGGGCAGCGGGACTTCTTCGGTGCGCACACGTACCGGCGCACGGACCGCGACGGCTCGTTCCACACGCTGTGGGGCGGGGACCGGTCGGAGGTGTCCGCCTAGGACCTGTCCGGTCCGTCATATGACCGCCCCGTGCCCGGGTCTCTGCTTCGGGCACGGGGCGGACCCCTGTCCGGGTGAGGCGGGCTGCTCCGAGTGGCGCCCACCAGTGGTGGACGTCCTTCCGCGCGCTCAGGCTGGCGTACGCCGTGCCCGCCCGCATCTCGTGGCGGCGGGCGGCGCTCACGCGGCGTCGTCGACGTCGCCGCGGCCGGGACGTCGGAGAAACGGGATCACATGACGGGACAGGGCATCAGAGCGGGCGGCCTGCCGTCCGTTCACGGGAGCGGCAGATTCGTACGACGGCGGACGCGGTACCGGTCCGCACGACGACGCGTCCGGGACGCGCGCACCGGGGCGGCGTTCCTCGCGGCCGGCCTGGCCTTCCTGGCCGTGCTCGCCCCGACGCCGAGCGGTGCCGTGCCCGCGCCCCCCAGCGAGCCGCGGCCGGTTGCTCCGGCGCGGTTCGTGCCCGGTCCCTGCCCGGCCGCGCCCGAGCCGATTCCGGGGCGGTGCGGGGTCCTCGAAGTCCCCGAGAACCGGGCACGGCACGGCGGGCGGACGATCCGGCTGACCGTCGCGATCATCCCGGCCGCATCGGCGAGGCCGGCCGAGGACCCTGTGGTGTTCATGACCGGGGGTCCCGGAGGCGACGCCATCGGGGACATCCCCTTCCTGATCGACTCGGGCCTGAACCGGAACCGCGACCTGATCGTCATGGCCCAGCGCGGGACGCTCCACGCACAGCCGAACCTCGCCTGCCCGGAGGTCGACCGCTTCTACGCCGATGCCGTGGGGCTGCGCTACGACGCGCCGTCGACCGGGCGGCTCCTGGTCCGCGCGACCAAGGAGTGCCGGCACCGCCTCACCCGCGTCACGGCCCGCGGAGTGGAGCTGAGCGCCTACAACACCACCGAGAACGCGGCGGACTTCGCCGACCTGCGCAGGGCGCTGGGCATCGACCGGTGGAACGTCTACGGCTACTCGTACGGCACCGACCTGGCCCTGACCTATCTGCGCCGGCACCCCCGGGGCGTGCGCTCGGTCGCGATCGACTCGGTCGTGCCCCCGCAGATCGTCAGTCTGCCGTGGACCTGGGACAGCGCCAGTGAGGGGATCCGGACGATCTTCGCGGCCTGCGCGGCTCAGCCACGCTGCAAGAAGCGCTACCCGAACCTCCCGCGTGTCCTGACGGAACAGGTCCGGCGGCTGGAGGCGCGCCCCTTGACGGTGATGGCGCGGCCGCCGGCGGGAGGGGCCCCGGTGAAGGTCGTCCTCGACGGGGGCGCCCTGGTCAGTCTGCTGGTCGCCAACGCCGTCCCGGCCGTCGACGTCCCCGCGGCCCTCGACGAGCTCGCCCGCGGTAACCCGACCCGCTTCGCGCGGGCCCGCGCCGCCGGCGCCACGCCCGTCCTCGGCGAGTTCGCGCACGGCTTCACACAGTCGGTGGCGTGCAGTGAGTGGGTGCCGGGCTACACGCAGGCCGACCTGCTGCGGGCTGGGCGCCGGGCCTTCCCCGGGTTCCCGGACACGGTCCTGGCGCAGGCGCCGCAGCTGCCCTTCGAGTACGACGTCTGCCGCGCCTGGAGCGTCCCGGACCGCACCGCCGTCCAGCGTGTGACGACCGTCAGCACGGTGCCGGCCCTCGTGCTGTCCGGCACCTTCGATGCCAAGACCGGGGCGCGCTGGGGCGCCTACGCGGCCCGCACGCTGCCCCGGTCGACCGTCGTGCGCATTCCCGGGATCGGCCACTGGGTGGTCCCCCAGTCGCCCTGCGCGCAGAACGTCCTGGCCTCCTTCCTCGCCCGTCCGACCGCGCCCGACACCCGCTGTGTGCCGGGGCTCTCGCCGAAGCCGTTCACCATCACGCCCACCCCGGAGACCGCATGATGTCCGTCCGTCAGCCCCACCAGCGGCGCACCGCGCGCCGGCTCCCTGCCGCGCTCGCCGGAGCCACCGCCGGTCTCCTTCTCGCCGGTCTCGTCGCCGCGCCCGCCCGTGCCGAGAACGGCCCCGGCGCACCGCTCGGCACGGTCGCCCGCACGGTGGGCAACGCCCGTTTCGTGCCGGGCCCCTGCCCGCGCACCGCGGATCCGATCCCTGCCCTCGAAGGGGCCCGCTGCGGCACGCTCACCGTGCCCGAGAAGCACGACCGGCCCAAGGGGCGGAAGATCACCCTCGGCGTCGCGATCGTGGCGGCGGTGACCAGACGGGCGGCCGACCCGATCGTGTGGTTCGCCGGCGGGCCGGGCGACGACGCGGTCTCCGAGGCCCAGTTGGCGATCGACGGCGGCCTGAACCGGGACCGGGACGTCATCTTCATGTCGCAGCGCGGAACGTACTCGGCCGATCCGGCTCTCCTGTGCCCGAACATCGACCAGTTCAACGCCGACTCCGTCGGCCTCGTCTACGGCGCACCCTCCACCGGACGCCTGCACGTCCGGGCGACGCGGGCCTGCCGCGAGCAGCTGAAGCGCCAAGGGGCCGCCCTCAGCGCCTACAACACCGGTGAGAGCGCCGCCGACTACGCCGCCCTGCGCGTCGCGCTCGGCATCAGGCAGTGGAACGTGTTCGGCATCTCCTACGGCACCGATCTGGCCCTCACCTACATGCGCAAGTTTCCGCAGGGCGTCCGGTCGGTCGGCATCGACGGCGTCCTCCCGCCGTCCCTCGCCGGGGCGAGCCTGACCTGGAGTGCCGCACGCCAGGGCTTCGACGGCCTGTTCAAGGCCTGCGCCCAGCAGCGCTCCTGCAACCGGCGCTACCCGCACCTGTCGGACACCTTCGAGCGCCTCGTCCGCCGGCTCGAGGCGCGGCCGATCACCACGACCGTGACGGTCCCGGGCCGCCCGGCCCCGGTGAAGGTCGTGCTGGACGGCGGAGTCCTGGTGAACTGGCTGACCTCCGCCACCCACCTGGCGGCCGGAGTACCCCGCTCCATCGACGAGCTGGCCCACGGCAACCCACAGCGCATCGCCGAGCAGTGGGCCGGAGGAAAACTCAGCCCCCAAGCCATCGGCAGACTCGCCCACGGCCTCGCCTACGGCGTCTTCTGTTCCGAGTGGACCCCCTTCGAGAGCGAGGCCGACGTGATCCGGGCGGGACGGCGCGCCTTCCCGTCGTTCCCCCGCTCGGTCCTGGCCAACGCACCGCAGCTCCCCTTCCTTCACGCGGACTGCCGTGCCTGGAGCGTCCCCCCGGCCCCGCACTCGATCAGGAACGTGACGCGCAGCAGCATCCCGACGCTCGTCATGTCGGCAGGCTTCGACGCCCAGACCGGGGCGAGCAACGGCGCCTACGCCGCCCGCACGCTGAGCCGGTCCACCGCCGTCACGGTCCCCTACGTCGCCCATGTCGCCTTCGCCGAATCAGCGTGCGCGCAAGCGATCACCGTCTCGTTCTTCAACTCCCCGACCGCACCGAACAGGTCCTGCCTGGCGGGCCTGCGGCCGCCTCGGTTCGAGATCGGCCCGTAGGAGCGACGGGCCGGCCGATTCGGGGGCACGGGTGGCCCTTGTGGGCCTAGGGGCTTGCGGTGGGCGGCGCTATCACGTCGCCCGCCGCGCGCACGCGCAGCAGCCGCTCCAGTACCCGGTCGCGCTCGCGGATCATCAGGTCGTCCGTGGTGTAGTTCCGGTGGCCGTTGATCGGCGGGAAGACCGGGTGCCGCTCCGACCGCCGCGCCATCACGCCTCTGACGCCCTGCCAGTCCTCGGCGTCGTCGGGCCACTGGCGGTCGACGCATTCGATGCCGACCGGTCCGCCCAGCGGGTCGGTGTCCCGCCAGACGTTGGTCCAGGCACCGAGTTTCGCGCGGGCTCCGCAGGGTGCCAGCCAGCGGATCGAGTCGCCGCAGACGAACCCGGGGTACTGGCGGCTGAAGTACATCCCCACCGGGCAGCCCGACGTGAGCAGCCCGATGCGCTCCCGTTCATGTGCCTCCAGCTGCCAGACCGCCGCCAGGGCGAGCACCGACCCCATCGACGAGGCCCGGATCAGGACGAGCCTGTGCTCCTCGCGCAACAGGAACTGAAGACGGCGTACCAGTTCGGGCACCGCCCGGGTCGTCCATGACGGCGGCGCGAACGGATGCACCGCCCTCGGCCAGAACGCGCCGAACGCCCAGGCAAGACCGGCGTTCTGACGCATCTCCGGGCGCAGTGCCAGGGTGCGGAAGGCGAACAGCATGAGCGCGGCGAGGGCCGCGAGCAGCGGCACACTGGCGGCGCCCAGCAGGTCGTAGATCAGGCTGCGCGCCCCCTCCTCGGGCTTGCGCAGGTCCTTGAGCTGGTCGAACAGGACGATCCAGACCACGATCGCGAGCGCGCTGAACCCGATCAGCCAGTTCAGCTCGCGCAGCAGGTAGGTGTGTCGGCGACGGGCGGCCGTCAGCAGGTTCAGATGACGTTGGTCGTCCTTGGTCAGGTCGGCATCGGACC
Source organism: Streptomyces sp. UW30 (assembly GCF_008042075.1). Taxonomy (GTDB): domain Bacteria; phylum Actinomycetota; class Actinomycetes; order Streptomycetales; family Streptomycetaceae; genus Streptomyces. The sequence goes on from NZ_RDBN01000043.1 coordinate 337,871, forward strand.
GGTGCAGGTTCGCGGGACGGGGCACGTCGGGGGCGGCCGGGACGGGCAGCAGGCGTACGACGGCCCACATCACCACCGCGGCCAGCGCCACGGTCACGAGAACCGGCAGCAGGATCATGCCCATGCGGTGGACGGGCTCGGTGACCACCGGCCCGGCCCGGTCCTCGGCCAGCCACGCGCTCGTCCACTGGGCCAGCGCCACGGTGTAGAGCCAGCCCAGGAAACAGGCCAGCACCGCCACGGCCGCGCCGGCGTGACCGAACAGGGCCATGCCGCGCCGGGTGCCCTTCCGCGGCAGGAGCACGGCCGAGATCAGGAGCAGCGCCACGCCCACGCCCTGGGCCAGTAAGAGTGCCGTGGACTGCACCTGGATTCCGGGCAGTTGGCCTTCCACGCGCCACTGCCGGTCCGGCCAGAGGCAGTACAGCAGGGCCGCCGCGTTGACGACGGCGCAGCAGATTCCGGCAGGAAGGGGATAGCGCGTCGGCCAGAGCGGCAGCAGCATCACCGTGCCGGACTCGCGCTCGATCTTGATCGGCTTGGTGGACAGGTACCACGTCCTCGCCACGAGCCTGGCCCGCAACGAGTGCTGCGGGAGCCGGATGCCGCACTTGCGGTACAGCGCGGGCACCGACACCACCACGACCAGCGCCATGGCCGAGATCACGGCGAACAGGGCGATCCCGATGGTCTTCGCGGTGCTCCCGGCCGGATCCTGGTGCATCGGCGTCCAGGTGAGGAGCGCCGCGGTGGTGAGCAGGCCGGCCCACACGTGCTGGGCGGCTATCCCAGGGTCGCGGCGGTTGTGCTCCCAGAAGCCCGCGAGCTCCAGGGGCAGGCCGTCGGCGTCGCGCCGGCGCCGTGCGGCCTCCGCCTCGTCCGCGGTGACGGTCGGCAGCACCGGCAGATACTCCTGCTTCGCGTCCCGTGCCACCCGCAGCAGCACGAAGGCGACCCCGGCCGGCACGAGCGCGGCCAGCGCCAGTCCCCACTGCGGGCCGGGCAGACCGGCCAGCGCCTCGCCGGCCTGGTCGCCGCACACCCGCTTCTCCACGGCGGGATGGCACTGCCAGGCGAACTGGTCCATGGCCACCTGGCCGAACGTGCCGACCACCAGCACCGTGAGCGACAGGGCGAGCAGCCGGGCCGCGAACTCGTAGACCGCGCCGGCCAGTTTGGTCCCGCGCCCGTCCACGCCGGACGGCCAGCGCGGCTGCATCCAGGCCACCAGGTTGATCAGCAGGAACGGCATCAGGAACAGCCACAGCGCCCGGGAGGCTCCGCCGATGGTGAGCCGGGTCCAGTCGTAGATCTCGCGGACGAGCCGCTGATCCTCGGTGCCCGGTACGACGCCCGGGTCGCGGTCGGCGGACCGGTAGAACCCGGCTTTGTCGTCCCCGGTCTCCCGGCCACGCCCGCGGGGGCGCAGCATCCGGTCCCGGTCCACCGGGCCGAGTCCCGGCACCAGAAGTTCGACGACCTCGACTCCCCCGGTCCCCGGCACCCGTGCGCCGTTCGCCCGCTTCTTGTCGATCTCGATCTTCGCGACGTCCCCCATCGCGGGACCCCCGTCCCCCGTACGCGTTCTCAGGTGACCCAGGGTGGCAGCGACCGAACCGTCACGCAACGGAGTTACGTGATGAGAAAATCTCACCCTCCGTGAGTTTCGCGCTCAGGTGAGCGGCGGCCCGGGCTCGGGGTTCGGCACGGGTTCCGCATCGCGGCGCGCGAGGGAGTCGTCGTGGCGCCGCTGTGCCCCTACGTCGTGAAGTGGGCCGAACGCCACCCGGACGAGGCCCCGGCCGCCGACCCGGCGCTGCTGGAGGCGGCGATGGAGTGGCTGCGGGAGCATCCCGAGCGGTTCTGACACGGGGCGGCTGCGTCGAAGCGAGGCTGCGTGAAGGGCGGCGGTGTCGAAGGGCGGCTGTGGCGTCGGGCGGTCCGGGCGGGGGCGGCTCGGGAGCCGGCGAGGGCTCTGGCGGCGGAACCGGATGCGGCTCCGGGTGCGGTGGCTCCGGGCTCGGGGGCGGTCCTGGATGGACCGGGTCCGGAAACGGGTTGGTCATGGCGTCCTCCAGCCAGTCCGTGACATCGGCTCTGGACTACTCCCCCGCGTACCCGACGGGCGCGCCACCAGTCACTCACCCGCGTCAATGACGGCGCCCAAGTGGGCCCGTCGGGGACGGCCCGAGGCGGCGCCGACTCGGATGTACGTCGTGGGAACAGCCCTGGCCCACAGTCGCCCGGCTTCAACACCGCCCGACGCCACAGCCGCCCTTCGACACCGCCGCCCTTCACGCAGCCGCGCTTCGACGCAGCCGCCCCGTGTCAGAACCGCTCGGGATGCTCCCGCAGCCACTCCATCGCCGCCTCCAGCAGCGCCGGGTCGGCGGCCGGGGCCTCGTCCGGGTGGCGTTCGGCCCACTTCACGACGTAGGGGCACAGCGGCGCCACGACGACTCCCTCGCGCGCCGCGATGCCGTACAGCTCACGTGCCAGGGAGCCCGCGATGCCCTTCCCCTCGTGGGCCGGTTCCACGATGGTGTGGACGGGGACGAGGGCGCGCGCCGGGGATTCGAGGACGAAGTACTCGATGTGGCCGGTGACTTCGTCGCCCTGGAGTGCCTCCAGGCGGCCCGCCGCCCGGTCGTCGCGGATCTCGATGTCGCTCATGACACGCTCCCTGGTCCGTCTTCCGTCTGACGTCTGGCGTCTGGCGTCTGGCGTCGAGCAGTGCGGCCGTCAGGCCACCGGCACGGCCTGCGGGCTGCGCTCCTGGTCGGAGCCCGGCACCGGCTCGGACGGGTCGGCGCCCAGCGCCACGATCCGGTTGGCCCCGTCCACATGCACGACCCGCGGCTCGAACTCCCGCGCCTCGGCGTCGGTCATCTGAGCGTAGCTGATGATGATCACGAGGTCGCCGGGGTGGACGAGATGGGCGGCGGCGCCGTTGATCCCGACGACGCCCGAGCCGCGCTCGCCCTCGATGACGTAGGTCTCCAAGCGGGCGCCGTTGGTGATGTCGACGATGTGGACGAGCTCGCCGGGCAGCAGATCGGCGGCGTCGAGCAGGTCCGCGTCGATGGTCACCGATCCCACGTAGTGCAGGTCGGCCTGGGTGACGGTGGCACGGTGGATCTTGGACTTGAAGAGAGTACGCAGCATTGGGGGCGCTCCTGCTGATCGGCTCCCTGCCTGCTCATGCAGGTCAAGGGCGGCTTTTCACCCTACATCGGCTGACTTCGCGCTGATTTACCGCCTGCTGTTCAGGCATCAATGCCGACCGATTACTGAGTTTCCCGATCCTGTGCCAGGCGGACGTGGAGACGTCCCGGGGCACTGTTCAGGTCAACAGGCGGGACCAGGCTACGGAACGGCGCTCCGGACCGCACTGAGAGCCCCGTCACGTGAGGATGCCGTGCCAGCAGGCCATGAAGCGCCGGCGGCGTTCGGGCTACAGGTCGGTGGCGTGCTGGATGCCGTCCACGTCGGCGGCCGGACGTCCTGGCCGGGAACGCCGGTGCGGCGGCGCCACCGACCCGCGCCAGCCGCGGTTGGGCCATCCCGCAGGCGAGACCGCCGGCTACGCCTCGCCCGCAACGCGCACACGGACATGCGCGCGTTGCGGGCCACGGCACCGGACGCGCCAGTGGACAGCGCGCGGAGTGCCAGTCAAGCGGCCGGACCGCGGGGCTGATCGACTCAGCCGCCGCTCTTACGCCTGAACGACCGCTGGCTCGCAGCCGGGCCGTGCGCCGCACGCACCTTCGACGCATCCGGGTTGGCGGCAACATCGGCCGCGTCCGCCTGCGCACCGCGCTTGCGCGCCAGGGCTTCACGGAACTTGCGCTTGAGGTCGTAGTTGCCGTCGCTGTCCGGCGTCAGGGAGGACGTCTCGGGGGCAGCCGACTCCGAACCTTCCGTAGTTTCGGGCTCTGCGGTCATGGTGACCTCCTGGGTTCGGGAGTGGGCCAGCACAGCTTGTCATGCCGGGCGCAGTGCGGGGCGCCGGCAACATCACGCTGCTCCGTTTCGGCGGGTATCCCACTCGCCGCCGAGGGCGTTCGCTTCGCAGTGGGGGCACAGGACGCGCTTCGAGCCGGGCCGAGGGTTGTCAATCTTGTCAATCCCGTGGCCAGGAGATTCGCTGACAGAGCAACGGCTCTCAGCCGTTGCGACGCACGAGGGCGGCCTTGCGGGCCTCGGCGAGCTTGCGGGCCTCGCCGGCCTTTCGGGACTTGCCGCCGGCGCCGCGGGAGGCGTCCTTGCTGGTACCGAGGCCGCGGAACGGAGCGTTGCTGTTCTTGGGTCGAGGGGCGGCGGGCCCGCCGTCGAGCGGGGTGCCAGAGGGAGCCTTGGCGCCGGTGATCCGGCTCAGCTCCGCCTCGCCCGAGCGCACCTTGGTGACGGTCGGCTCGATGCCGGCCCCGGCCATCACGCGGCTCGTCTCGCGGCGCTGGGCCGCCAGCACGAGCGTGACCACCCTGCCGGACTCACCGGCGCGGGCGGTGCGGCCGGCCCGGTGCACGTAGTCCTTGGGGTCGGTGGGCGGGTCGACGTTGACCACGAGATCGAGGTCGTCGACGTGCAGGCCACGGGCTGCGACATTGGTCGCCACCAGAACGGTGATCTGGCCGTTCTTGAACTGCGACAGGGTCCGTGTGCGCTGTGGCTGGGACTTGCCGCTGTGCAGGGCCCCGGCGTGCACCCCGCTGGCCCGCAGATGCCGGGTGAGCTGGTCGACGGCGTGCTTGGTGTCGAGGAACAGCAGGACGCGGCCGTCGCGGGCGGCGATCTCCGTGGTGACGGCGTAGCGGTCAGGGCCGTGGACGACCAGAACGTGGTGCTCCATCGTCGAGACGGTGCCCGCGGACGGGTCGACCGAGTGGACGACGGGGTCGTGGAGGTAGCGGCGGACCAGCTGATCGACGTCGCGATCCAGAGTGGCCGAGAAGAGCATCCGCTGACCGTCGGGGTGCACCTGGTCCAGCACTTCGGTAACCTGCGGCAGAAATCCCAAGTCGCACATCTGGTCGGCCTCATCCAGCACGGTGATTCTTACCCGTCCCAGGCGGCAGGCGTTGCGCTCGATCAGGTCGTGCAGGCGTCCGGGGGTGGCGACGACCACCTCGGCTCCCTGGCGCAGCGCGGCGATCTGCCGGCCGATCGACATGCCGCCGACGACCGTGGCCATCCGCAGCCGCAATGCCTCGGCGTACGGCGCCAGCGCCTGGGTGACCTGTTGGGCCAGCTCCCGGGTGGGCACAAGGATCAGAGCGTGGGGCTGCTTCGGTTCGGCGCGGCGCCCGGCCGTACGTGTCAGCAGAGGCAGGCCGAAGGCGAGCGTCTTGCCCGATCCGGTGCGCCCGCGCCCCAGGACGTCGCGCCCCTTCAGGGCATCAGGCAGTGTGGCGGCCTGGATCGGAAAGGGTTCGCGCACCCCGAGCCCGCTCAGTGTCCGCAGCACCTCCACCGGCAGTTCCAAGCCGGCGAAGGAGACGGCCGGGGGCAGCGCCGGAGTCGTGGTCTCTGACTGGACGGGACCGCCGTGAGCGATGCCGGAGTCGTCGGGATGCTTCATGAACAGCCTTCCGCAGGGGGACGTACCGAGGAAGGCCCGGCAGGATCGAACAGCCCACGCACAGGCGGAACCGAACAGGCAGAATCGCCCACCGCGACGACCACGCAAACGAGTGAGACTAACACAAGGCATGACATCGCGCCGTGGTACCGATCACCCCCACACGCTATGGTCACCCGACGCACGACGAAATCGTGGCGGCCTGAGGCAGCATCGCGAGCGGCCGGAGTGGTGATCCTCGGTTCCACAGACGGCAAGCGCGCCCGTCCGGTCCACGACGGCGGGCGGCTTGTCGTTCTACGGCACAGTGTGCGGATTCCCGTCTCACTGGACCGGTATCGGTCAGTGGCCACCGCGCACAGGAGAGTGAGTGCTTGCAGCTCAACCGCCGCCTGCACGCTGCCGGCCGCCGGTAAGACCTGCCGCATCGGCCCAGCGGCTCCGTGGCCCGCCTTGACGCCGGGGTGGCGCGACCTGCACGGACCAACGGACCATCCGCAGATGCCTAGAGTTTGCCGGCCGGCCCCAGCGGAGCTGACTGCCGTGCGAGATCGGCGAGTTCGGTCGCCAGGGCCGCCGGACCGGTACGGGGTGGAACCGCGCGGTGCTGGTGGGCGGGTCGGGTCACAACCCTGGATCGGTGCCGGTACCAGGGGTGACGGCGGGGCTTTCGGGTTCGGCGGGGACGTTGCCGGTGCCACCGGCATTGTCCTCGCCGGTCACCAGCGTCAGACCGAAGAAGTCGAGCTCTTCCTGGACCGGCTGGAAGCTGGCCACGGAGCCGGCGGAGCCGCACTCTCCGGCGCCGCTGACATGGGTTCCCACGGCCGTGGTGCCCGAGACGTAGGCACCCCCGGAGTCTCCGCCGGCGGAGCAGGCGTCGGTCTCGGTGAGACCGCCCACCGCCGTCTGGCTGCCATCGGGGCCTTGGAAGGTGAGGGTCCGGTCAACGGACTGGACAGTGCCGCAGCGGAACCCGGTCGTCTGGCCGGACCGGCACACGGACTGGCCCACCAGCGCCTCGCCCACGTCGGAGACCGTCACGTTGGCCGCCTGGCCGTAGGCGTTGACGGTCGACGTGAGCCTGACGTCCGCGTTGACATCGACCTTGCCGAAGTCACCGTCGACCCCGTTGACACTGCCGTTGACGACGCCGATCTCGGATCCGTCGCCGGCGGATGCCCTCTGGCCCGTGTCGTTCGTGCAGTGGCCGGCAGTCAGGAAGTGCCGGCTGCCGTCCGCCCCCGTGGCAGCGAACCCTATGGAGCAATTGGACTCGTTGCCGGGCGTCCATGCGTCACCGCCGCGCACCTCCCCTTCTCCCTCTTGCTGACGCTGCCCGGCCGCCCCCTCCACGACGCGCACAGAAGGGTCGAGTGCGCGGGCTCGGGTCAGGAACGGGTCAGCCTTGTTCTGTCCGCGGGCCACGGTGATGACCACGCTGTTGGTGCGCGGATCCGCTCCCCAGCCGGTCACCGCGGCAGGCGGCTCACCGGCCGCCCCGCTGTCGAGCTGGTCCACGATGCCTGTGAGTTCGGCCTGGCTGCGGGAGACCACGGTGGGCACAGCACCCAGGGCCTCGGCCTGCCGCGCGGCGGCAGTGCTGGTGACGGCGACCGCGAGCCGCCCCTTCTCGGCATCGAACCACGCTCCCGCCCAGCTCGCTCCTGAGGCCCGCCGCACTGACGGGACCTTGCCTGACGCGTCGGCTTCCTGAGCCAGCCGGGTGTGTGCCTCCTTCGTGGTCAGGCCCAGGTCACGCTGCATCGCGGCGAGCATCCGGGGCGATCCGGCCAAGGGCGAAGCCTCCGGCCGGGTCTTCGTCGGGGTGTCCGCGTTGGCGAAGAAGAATGTGGTCAGGGTGGCGGACAGCGCCACGCCTGCGGCAACTGCCAACGCCGTGCGCTTGCCGCGCGCACGCCTGGCGTGTGAATGCGTCACGATCGGTCCTTCGTACGGAGAGATGGAGAGACGGAGAGACGGAGATTCGGATGCGAATCGGGAGGGGGCTCGGGAGGGGAATCGGGAGGGGAATCGGGAGGTGAATCCGCTGGGAAACGGATCATTCGGTGGTGCTGTCCCGCAGCGAACCGAATAGGGAGAGCCGGATGATCGCCCGGTCCCCGTCGACACTGATGAGGTCGACCACAAGATCGTTGATCGTCGACCGGCCCGGGGCGGTCTGGCTGGCGGTGGACTGCTGAGCGCCGTTGCCGGACGAACCCGTGAGGGTCAGTGTGTTGTCGGCGACGCTGTCGATACTGAGTTCGTCGACGCCCGCCGTACCGTCGAGCTGGATCGTGTCTGCGCCCGTCACCTCGACCTCGCAGGCGTTGTCGAAGCAGGCGTCGAGATCCGTACCGTCAACCGCCTGTCCGGTCCCGGCAGGTGTGGACGGGTGCCGGGCGTCCGGCATGGTCGGGCCGGCCTCGGGGTCGGACCGGTTCCACGGCTCGGGGACGCGGTTGCCTCCGGCCGAGGACGCGGCGGGGGCTGTGAGAGGCGTCGGCGTGGGAGGTTCCTCTCCCGCCATGGCCACGGCAGCGACACCTAAGAGCGTGGTGCCGAGGGCGGCGGCCACGAGTATGCGCCCGCGGTGGGATTTTCGATGCGTTTGGTTCACTTGGTTCCTTTCCGATCCGATGCACGGGATTCGGGCATGCCGAACACCGGGGTGTCTGAAGGGGATTGGCCGGGCTTGGCCGACTGCGGGCCACCCGGTGCGGTCGGGCCTCCGCCATTGCCGGCGGACAGGGGATGCCCAGGCCCGCACCGGGTGGGTGTGTTCCGCCCCGCGTCGCCAGGACGGTGGACACACGCGCCTCACCTCGCGTGCTGTGGCCACCCGAGCCGGTCTCTCCCGACCGGCATCGTGCGGCCCCGGATGCAGCGGAGACTGCGGCGTTGCAACGAACTTAGGCTCGAAGGACCGGAGTTACCTATCCGTGACGGCACATCACGGGTACGTACATAACTGCGCGGCCTACGGATGAGGGAGTCGGAGGGCGTCGGATCAGGGACTTCGTCGGGGCGGACCGCTGAGGCACCGGGTGCCGGGAACCGCCGCGTTCACCTGTCCCGCTCGCCGCCACGGACCGTCCCCGCCAGTTCGAGCCGGGAGACCGCGCCCAACTTCTTGAGGGCGCGCGCGACATGCTGCTCCACCGTCCGCGGGGACAGATGCAAAGTGGCCGCGATCTCGCGGTTGCTCAGACCGGCCCCGGCGAGTTCCGCCACCTCCTGCTCACGCGGCGAGAGCTGCTCACCGTACCGGGGACGGCCCGGAGGCCGCCGTTCGGCACCGGGGTGGGCGCGCAGCTGCGCCCGTACCCGGGCCAGGTCCCAGGTCGCCCCGAGGCGCTCCAACTCCTCGGCCGCCGTGGTCAGCTCGGCGATTCCCGCGGTTGTTTCCCCCGGGCTCCCGGCCAGAGCGCAGCGTCCGGCGGCCTCCGCGGCGAGGGCCGCCTCGTAGGGGCGGGGAAGTTCCCGGTAACAGGTACGGGCGTGCCGGAAGCCGTCGGCTGCCTCCGGGAACGCCCGGTCCGCCTCGGCGAGCAGTGCCCGGCACCAGGTGAGGGCCACCGTGGCGGCGGGCGCCTGTCGGCTCTCGATGCCTGCCGCGAACTCATCGACCATGTCCCGCGCGAGATCCAGGTGGCCGGCCCCGATCGTTGCCTCGACAGCCCAGGGGGCCAGCTCGGCCGCCCAGACCCACACGCCCTTCGCCCTGAGCCTGGCCCATGCGTCGGCCGCCTCCCGGGCCGCACCCTCCAGGTCCTCGCGAGCCTGGGCCGGCCTGATCCGGCTGCCCGCGGCCACCGCGGCCACCGGTACGGGGCAGTCGTCCCCGGCCAGGAACCCGAAGTGCCAGTCCCCGAGCTGGCTCCAGTTGCCCTTGGCCACGGCGAGCAGGCCGAGCACGATCAGGCCGTCGCAGGCGACGTACGGCATCTCGCCCGCGTCCGCCACGAGCGCGCGGGCCCGAGCGTTCAGACCCGCCCAGTTGCCGGTCGCCATGTCCAGCCGCAGCGCGGTCCCCCGGCGCCCCTGTGCCATGTAGGCGTCCCCGTTGCGGGCGGCCAGCTCCGACCCCTCGGCCAGAAGTTCACGCGCACGCGCGTACTCACCCAACCAGACAGCCGAATCGGCGGCATTGAACAGACCGCGCGCCGCGTGGTGGAGAATCCGCGGGTCGTCGCTCTGCCGGGGCAGCTCCGCCAGTTCCCGCCATCCGTCCGGATCGCCCACGCTGAGCAGCACCGTCACCCGGTTCGCCGCGACCGCCGCCTGTACCGCCGCGACCCCGCTCTCGGCCGCCGTCGTCTCTGCACGCGCCAGCCAGGCGAGGTTCTCCGCCAGCGGGCCGGTCGGCCAGTAGGGCGGCGCGAGCGCGGCCATGGCCCGCGCCGCCAGCGCCCGTTGGGCGCCCAACTCCCGTACGGCTCTGATGAGTTCGGTACGTCCCTCCCGCGGCCGCCCGACCTGGTTGCCGATGAGCAGCCCGAGGTCGAGCCGGATCTCGCCGCGCACGGCGGCGGGCAGCTCGGGGTCGTCGACCAGCCGTCGCAGGACCTCCACTGTCTGGTCCGACCGCAGCCCGTTGTATGCGCTGCGGGCGAGCATCAACGTCAGCCGGACCCGGTCGGGCTGCTGGACCACCGGATGGGCCAGCACGTCCTCCAGCAAGGAGATCGCCAATTGGTGGTCCCCGGCCTCGACGGCCTCGACGGCGGCTTTCTCAACGCTCTCCAGCCACTGGGGGATCCGGCCGGCCGCGAACTGATGGCGGGCCAGCCGCGCCCAGGGCGCCGGGCGCCTGACCGCCAGCGTCTCGGCCGCGCGGCCGTGCAGCTCACGGCGCACCGGGCCGGGCAGCAGCAGATACACGGCCGCGGCCTCCATGGGCATACGAAACCCGTACCGGCCGAGCCCGAGTTCGTGCAGCACCGCCTCGGAGAGCGCGGCCGTGAGCGCCGTCCGGCCGTGCTCCGCCGGCAGAGCGGCGACCGAGGCCAACTCGTCCTCCGTCCCGAGGTCGTCGAGCACGGCGGCCGCCCACACCAGGCGCCGGGTCTGATCGTCCAGCGCCGCCATACGGCCGACCACCAGCTCGGTGAGCCGGACCGGCACCGGGGCCTCGTCCACGTGCCGGGCGGTGAGCCGGGCCGGGCCGGGCGCCGTGGGCTTGTCGTCCGGGAGCGCGACGGCCGCCTTCAGCTCGGTCAGCAGATCGGCCACCGCCTGCGCGATGCCGCCCGAGCGCTCATGCAGCCGGGTGACGAACTGGGCCGAACAGCGCTCCTCGCCCAGCGCCTCCAGCGCCATCGCGTGGACCTCCGCCTCGTCGAGCGGCCCGAGCCGCAGCCGTACGAGGCTCATCTCGGCGGGATAGCCCACGGGCGCGCCCAGCACCAGCCCGGGGCGGGCCAGTTCCTCGGGGCGATACGTCAGCACGGCGCGTAGTCCCGCCGGAGGGTGGGCCAGGAGGGTGCGTAGCGCGTGTGCGTCCTCCTCGTCCGCGCGGTGCACGTTCTCGGCCACCAGCAGCACCGGGCCACCGGAGCCGAGCGATGCCGCCAGTTCTCCCAGGGAGGAGGTCGCGAGTGCGGCCTGTCCCGGCTGCCCCAGGGCTAGGGGCCGGGTGCCTGCGGGGCGACGTAGGGAGCCGTTCTTCGGCATCGGTGACGCGGGCCCTTTCAAGGGGGCCTGCTCCTGGAGGGCAACGGCGCCCGAGGGGGAGAACGTCACCTTCAGGCGCGGCATCGCGCTGAACTCACGTAGCGCCAGAAGCCACTTCACGAAGCGGGTCTTGCCCGTCCCCGCCGCCCCGTCGACGAGCACGAGCGTCGTCGCGTCCGGCGGCGCCGACGCCAGTGGCTCGCGTACCGCCGTCTCCCACTCCCGCTCACGTATCACGGGTCCCCCTGTGTTGTTCCGCGCTTGGCAGGACGCTGTCCAACCACGGCTGATTCAACACCTTGGCCATTTCGCAGCCCTGCGATCTCATCGAAGCAGAGGCGGGGGTCACCTCGTGCGTACTCAGCGTTATTACGTATAGGTAAGGTCGGTTCCCCTGCTTGTCCCGGCGGTACGACGGCGGCCACGGTCGGAGCAATGCCCGCACACAGCACACCAGCGACCACTCCGGGAGAAACTGGCATGGCCCTCATAGACGGCCTTCGCCCTGACACCACCGACTGCCCGCGGCCGTTATCGGTAGCGCGCCGCGGACCGACACGACTGCGCGCCCTGTGCATCGCCAGGGCGGTGCCCCAAACCGTGCCGGAGCTACGTCGCTTCGCGCGCCGTACCGCCCAGCAGTGGGCCCTTCCCGACGACGCGAGCGAGACGCTGTCGCTCGTCGTCAGCGAACTGGCGACGAACGCCGTGCTGCACAGCGGCAGCGCGGAGGTCACGACCCTCATCGTCTTCGACGGCGTCGCGCTGACCGTCGAAGTGACCGACTCCGGCCGTTGGCTGACGCGCGAGGCCGACCGCCGTGTGGCGGAGGACGAGGACGCCGCGTTCGGCCGAGGACTGGACCTGGTCGGGGCCTGCACCAACTGGTGCACGATCCACCCCTCCCCTGCAGGCACCCGCGTCGTGGCCCGTCTCCCCGTCGTCGAGTCCCGAGCCGATCGGTGAAGGGCAGACTGTAGGGCCCGGGTGCCACCGACCACATCGTCAACGCCGAACCCACCCCACGCCGGCGGCTCACCGCCGCCCGCGGTACGGCTGCCGAGCGGGCCGCCCCGGTCCGTCGGTCAGCTGCTCGGCTTGAGCTAGAGCGATGTCGCCCCGCCTGCCTCCGGAGCCCGGGGCGACGTGCGGGAAGCCTGTCCGGGCGTGCGCGCCGACCAGCTGGGGATCGATGAGTGCCGCCTCTACGGCCCCATGTTCGGCGCCGCCGCACGGGGCGCCCCGGACCCACAGGGCTTATGTGGCGGCCAGGATGACCGAGTTCGGCGCGAGGGCGGTCGCTGCGGCGACAGCGTCCGAGGCACCGGGCGCGACCGTCCCCGTATACGGCGAAACCGGGTCGCGGGAAATCACCGGTCCCTCGGTCGTCACCGGCCCGATGATGCGGTACCGGTGCCGAAGGAATAGAGCTCTATGCACTTCGGCCGATACTTGGGGCAGTGGGCGACCACGTGGACAGGGTGCACGCCGTCGACGGGGGTGATCGGCACCGACATGTCGGTCACGGAACCGTCGGCGCTGGGCGCGATCCGGGCCAGCGGGACCTCGGCGAGGGAGTCGACCCTCAGTTCGATCCAGGCGCCTGTCACCGCGGGGCCTGCGAGTCTGACGTGGGCGGTGGTGTCCTCGGCGGAGAAGCGGACCCCGTCGTACCGTAGCGAGGACATGGATCCCAGGAGGCGAGTGCCGGGGGTGGAGCCGGTGACGGTTTCCTGCTGTGAGGAGTACTGGTCGGCCCGGACTCCGTTTCGTGCCGAAAGGGTGGGTGACGGTGAATTTCGTGGCGGCTCCTGCTGCGCGCCGGACGGCTGGGTGCAAGCCGTCAGCAGGAGCAGGCCCGTACCGATGCCCATGAGGAAGCCCGTCACAGCGGCAGCGGTCCGGGAATGGCTGACGAGTACAGGGGGCAAGGAGTGCAGCCGGGATGCGCGCCTCCGTCCGGTGCCGCGTGCTCGTTTCGTGCGTGGGGCGGCCCGGCGGGCGCGCGTGGGTTCCGTGGAGGTATCGGTGGGGGGTTGCCTCAGCAGCCTTGCCAGGAACGGCGGATCGTCCAGCGGTATGGGGATGGCGGCCTTGGCTCGCAGATACTCCCGCCCGGTCCACCACCCCAGCAGGCGGGCCGGCAGTTGTGCTTCAAGTTGCGCGTCGAGTTGGGTGAGGTCTTCGTAGACGCTCATACAGGCCGCACATGCGAGCAGATGGGCCGCGTCGTTCGTAGCGGGTGGCGCACCCTGCCGCGCCGCCAGGCGCTGGATCGCGTCCCTGCAGTCCGGGAGTTCCAGCCGCTCCAGATACAGGTCCGTCCGGGCCTGGCGCAGCGCCCTTCTGGCGTCGTCGCTCGAACTGCGCACCGCGTGGGAAGGCAGTCCTGTGATACGGGCCGTCAAAGCTGGGGCGTCTTGCTCGACCAGTGAATGCCACAGCAGGCATTGCGTGCGGGAAGGGAGTCTCTCGAACGCGACACCCAGTTGACCGTCCTCGCCCCAAGGCCACCTCGCGCCCGCCTCGACCCAACTGCGGAAGTCCGGCCGCAGGGACTCGGGCTCATGGTGCCAGTATGCGATGGCGGTGGTGCGGACGTGTCCGAGTAGTTGAACGCGCAGAATGCCGGCATGACGGCGTTCGACAAACGCCTCCCCCGCCTGCATCCGTTGCAACAGCACTTCGAAGACGCGCGAGGTCACCTCCTGTGCGGCAAGCGGGCCTGCCACGCACTGGGAGGCATAGGCCTGCACAGCGGAATAGTGGCGGCGGTACAGAAGCCGGAAGAACTCAAGCTGTCCTTTGCGCGCCCCAAGCATCAAGGCCGCGTCGGCGAGTTGCTGCTGCCGTGGGCGCGGACCGAGGAGTAATTGCATACAAGCCTTTCCCCTTGTTGTTCCGGTGGTAGGTGGCAGACACGGGAGCCGAAAGGACTCGCTCAGTTCCGTCGGTCAGTTCCGTCTGTCAGTTCTGTCTGTCAGTGCCGTCGGTCAGTTCGGCGGGGCGGCCGCCGTGCTCGAGGGCGCGCTCGGTGCGGGTGCCCGGCCTTCGGCGAGGTAGTGGAGCCGTACGGCGTTGTAGTAGTGGTACGTGAGCACGACCGGCGCGTTCCGCTCCGGAGGCGGCGTGGCACCTTCCCCGTCCCACCAGTCGCGCATCCCGAGCTGCATCTCGTTCCAGGGCTTCGCGGCGTCGAGTTCGGCACGCAGGAGGTAGCTGCTGTCGCCGCTCGTGCCCGCGAAGGGGTCGAAACGGAACAGCTGTCCTTCCGCCGTGTAGCGGCACGGGCCCATGGCGACTTCGATGTCGACCGCGTTCCCGTGCAAACGCTGAACGCCTACGTGGTAGTCGATGCACTCACCGCTGGCTGCGTTGCGCAGGTAGTAGTAGCCCGGCTTCGCCTTGAACGACACCGCCTCCCAGACCTGGGCGCTGCTGCCGTTGCACGGGTTCTGGACAACGCCCGTGCCCGCGGACTCGACGCACTGGGCGCTGACTCCCGCGTTGCGGAGTGCGCCCGACCAGGTGACCGGTCCGAGTGGAGGTCTCATGGCCGCCGTGGGTCTCTGGTCCGCTGCCGTGACCGATGCCACGGGCGTCGGTGAGGCTCGGCGTGGTGATGCGGTGGGGGACGGCTGTGACGTAGGGCGGCTGAGCGTGGGCAGAGGGACGTCGAACGCTGGTGGCGTCCACTCCGGCTCCACCTGCGAAGCAGCCGCCGAGGGCGCTTCGTCCTGACCGTGGAGGATCTCCGGCAGCGTGAGGATGGCGAGCCCGAGGGCGGTGACGAGGCCACAGGCGACCATCCCGGAGCGAAGCGGTGAGCCGGCCCATGGCCGCTGCTCGATTCGGTCGTCCACCAGGGCGTGGTCGGCATGCGTGGCAGGAATCCTGTCGTCGGTACTCCGGCAGGTCTCGACCATCCGGTGCACGGCATAGACCGGGCCTCCCCACAGCAGAACCCCCAGCGGCAGGATGAAACCGAGTTGCTCGTCGATCGCGGTGAGCTCGATCTGCGCCCTGCGGCAGCGGTGGCACTGCGAAGGATGCCGGTCCGGGCCCTCAACCGCGCCGTCTTCGGACTGGCGCGGGGCGATGCTGAGCATGGAGGCGTAAGTGCGGCATTCGTTCGTGGCGGAGTTCCGCTCGTGCGCGGTCAGGTAGGCATCCCGGAGCCCTCGCGTGGCTCGTGACAGGAGCGGATCGACTCCGCTCTCGTCCACGCCGAGCAAGTGACCTACGGAAGCGGCCGGTTCCCGTTCCACCTCGGTGTGCCACAGAACGGCCTGCCAGAGGTCGGGCAGGGAACGGAACGCCGTGAGAACGGCGCTGTCGTCCTCACGGCGGCGCAGGCGCTCCTGAATGGTCTCGGGCTCCGTGCCGTCGGCCGTGCTCGCCTGCGAGTCGGTCAGCCATTGCTGGAAGTCGGAGGACAGCTCGGCACGCCGGGCGGTGTCCGCCCAGTCGGCAGCGGTGCGGCGGACGAGGGCGAGCAGATAGGGGCGCCAGGCGACCGTGGGAGCGCTGCCGGCCCGGGCATCGCTCAGCGCGCGGGCGAATGCCTCCGAGGTGAGATCGTCGGCGCTCTCCGGATCACGGCAGCAGGTGTAGGCGTACGCGAGCACCTGGTCACGATGCCTCCGGCGCAACTCCGCCAGCGTGATGTCGGATTCATGGCTCCGCGAAGCGGCGGCGTGGGCCTCGGCGTCAGTGGGTGTTTCGTCCTGCTTGTCGACCATGGAGCAGCAATGCCTTCCAGGTTCCATGAGAGAGGGGTCGGTGATGCGGGCGACGTGCATGATTCATGCGCCGGTTTGAGGCAGCCGCCCGGGCTCGCGACTGGTGACGGGGATATGCGCCGTTACTCGGGTACCGGCCGTGGTGCGTTGGATCGTGTGCCAGTCGGTGCACGCTCTGACCAGGTCGAGTCCTCGCCCGAAGGAGGCGTGCTGCTCCATGGCGGAGAATCCGGCGTCATCCTCCAGCCGCTGTCCGTTGTCGATGACTTCGACGGTCAGGGCGAAGTTGTCGAAGGTGATCAGCAGAGCGACGTCCGGGCTTGTGCTGTGCAGCACGACATTCGTGACCAATTCGCTGACGACGAGCGCGAGCGAGTGGCACGGCCCCTCGGGGATCGCCCATTGCTGGGCTGTATGGCGCGCAAGGTGTCGTAGGTCTCGCACGGTGGCGGGCGTCGACCGAGCGATGCGGAACACCAGACATGGCACCGGAGCAGGCGCCTTGGCGGGGTGAGGGAATTCGGTGGTGGCCATATCGGACTCCGTTGGAGTGCCCGTTGACAGGCATCGGGGGATCAAGAGACCACTCCGACCGTGGCTGCCACCCGACCGACGGCACAAGCGGGACGCCCGAAATACGGATACGCCATATTCAAGGCGTTTACCCCGCCGGGAGTTGCCGTGGCGGCGGCGGATGCGAGCCCGGGACCTCGGGAACCCCGGGGGTCCCGGAGCCCTCAATGTAACGAGTTGGTGACGCCGCGGGACGTAGTCGCCGAGTCTCACTCTTCATCGGGCAAGAAGGTCCGCCCTGTCACAGCCAACAGCTTTGGCAGCTGACGCCGGATACCGGACGGACCAGGACCGGCCTGACCAGCCGGCTGCCGGCTGAAGCTCAAGTGCGAGGAAACGAAGTAGGGGGACCGCAGTGCGTGAGAGTGAGTGGGAGAAGGCAGTTCGCGGGCCGCTGGCGTCGGCAGCGCCGGGCACGTCCGCACTGGTGCTGGTCGAGGGCGAGGCGGGGACGGGCAAGACCAGATTCGTGCAGTGGCTGCTGGCCCGCTCCCAATCCGGCCAGGCCGCTCGCCTGATGGTGACCTTCGAGGCGTCGGGTGCTCCCGTCGTCGACGGACCATGCCACCCGAATGGCAACGTGTCGGTGAGACCGGAGGCGGGGTCGGGACATCGTCCCGGCGCCACGCAGGCCGGTGCCCCGGCTGCGTCGCCGTGGTCAGGTCGGCTGTCGGCATCGTCTCTGGGGGAGCTGGTGGCCTCGGGCGGCACTGGTTCGCCCGTGCTTCTGGTGGCCGAGGACGTTCACCGCGCGGATGAGCAGGCCGCTCACGCGCTGCGAACCGTGCTGGCCGATCCCCCGGCCGGACTGCGTGTCGTGATGACCTACCGCCCCGAGGAGCTGGCCCGTCCCGGGCTGGTGCTGGGTGCGCCGGTGGGGTACCCGGCCGAGTTGCCGGTGATCCATCTGCGGCTCGGGCCGCTCAGCGCGGCCGACGTGCAGCGGATGGCGGTGGACGCTTTGGGTGATGACGGCTGCTCGGCTCCGTTCCTGACCCGGCTCCACGAGCGGACGGGTGGGATCGCGCAGGTCGTGACCGATGTGCTGGAGGAGCTGAGGGCGGCCGCTCCGCCGCCGGGCCCGAGATCCTCAGGGGCCGCCGGCCGGAGCCGGCTCACTGCCAGGGACGTGGACGAAGCCGAGGTGCCGCTGCGTCTCGCCGAGTCGGTGGCCGGTCGCTTGGCGGCGCTGGACGAGGTGCCGCGGCGCCTGGTGTGGGCGGCAGCAGTTCTCGACGGAACGGCGAGCGAGGACGAATTGGCATGGGTGGCCGGACTGTCGACGGAGAACGGCCGCGCTTCTCTGGTGACGGCGCTGTGCGAAGGGGTGTTGCACGAGTTGGGGCCTGATCAGTACGGCCTGCGGTCACCGATGGAGGCCGCGGCCGTGTATCGGCTGGTGCCGAGTCCGGTGCGCAGCGAGCTGCACGGGCGCGCCGCCGCGGCCCTGGAAGCCCGCCGTCCGGCGCCATGGGCCCGGTTGGCCCGTCATCAGCTCGCGACCGGTCGCACCACGGACTGGATCGAGAGCGTGGGGAATGCCGCGCAGGAAGCGGTCGAGGCGGGCGACCACCAGCTGGCGATCTCGCTGCTCGAGGACGCGCTGGCGCACCCTGAGGTAGTGGAGTCGAACCGGCCTCGGCTGGCCTTGATACTCGCACGCAGCGCGACCATCGGGCTGGGCTCCGGTCAGACGGTGGAACTCCTGCGCCGGTTGGTCGAAGACCGGGCGCTGCCCGAGACAGTGCGGGGCGAGATCCGCCTCCACCTCGGACTCTTCCTGGGCAACCAGGCCGGGCGGGGCCGCGAAGGGCGGGTGGAACTGCTCAGGTCGGTCGAGGAGTTGGAGAGCTGCCCGGTACTGGCAGCGCGGGCCATGTCGGCCCTGGCGTTGCCCTACTGGTCTTCCGGCCCGCTGAAGGACAACCTCGCCTGGCTGACGCGGGCCGGGACGACAGCGGCTGAGAGCGAGGATGCCGAAGTCCGGGCGGCGGTCGCGGCGAACCGGGCGACCGTGCTGCTCAGCGTTGGTGACCCGCTCGGATGGCGATACCTGGAACAACTGCCCCGGGACAGCGACGATTCGCGGGTCGTCCGGCACACTGCCCGTGGCTTGGCCAACGCCGCGGACGCGGCTGTCTGGCTGGGCGAGTACGTGCGGGCACGCGAACTGCTCTCCGAGGCGCCCCGGTTGGCCGCCCGCAGCGGAGCGCCGTATACGCAACGGAACGCGCATTGCACCTCCCTGCTTCTGGACATGATGACCGGCCGCTGGTCCGGCCTGGCCGCCCGGGCGCGGGCACTGACCCGGGATGTGGACGCCGGATCGGCCCCTGACGGCGATGCCGCCCTGGTGCACGCACGGCTCGCCCTGGCGAAGGGCGAGTGGACCGACGTGGGCAGTTGGCTCTCCAGCACCGATCTGTCCGGGGACGATGGCGCGGTCCCGCTGGTGGCGGCGGCCTCAGGAGTACGCATCAGGCTTGCGCTGGCTCGTCAGGACCCCGCGGCCGCGGCACGCGAGGCGGGCGAGGCATGGGTCAGGCTGCGGGAGAAGGCCGTATGGGTGTGGGCGGCCGAGTTGGCCCCATGGGCGGTGGAGGCGACGGTTCGGGCCGGGGGGCTGGGCGTCGCGCGAGGGATGGCCGACGAATTCGCCGTTGGCATTGGGGGCAAACGGGCCCCCACCGCCGTGGCCGCACTGACGTGGTGCCGAGCGTTACTGGCCGAGGCGAGCGGCGAACTCCAAGCGGCAGTGGAGTACTTCCAGCGTGCTCGAATGTGCTACAGCGTGCTGCCCCGGCCCTATGAGGCGGCCCTCGTCGCGGAGGCCGGTGGACGATGCGCTCTGGCGGGCGGCCTGGAGACCGCCGCAGGAATCCAGCAACTGTCCGAAGCCGCACGCGAATTCGAAGTGCTCGGCGCGACGTGGGATGCCGCACGCGTGGGAGCGGAGTTACGGGCCCATCCGGGTACCCACCGGCGGCGTCCCCCCGGCCGCCCCAGCTACGACGGGCGGTTGTCGCCGCGCGAGCAGGAGGTCGCGCAACTCGCCGGTGCCGGCCTGAGCAACCGAGAGATCGCAGCCACGCTGCATCTGTCCCCACGGACGGTGGAGCAGCATGTGGCTCGCGCCTTGCGGAAGGTGGGTGCGCTTTCCCGGCATGACCTGGCGCGTACAACCCGCAGCAGCGGGTCGGCCGGATGAACAATCCTCATGTTTTCCCAAGGGCGAAGAGAGCAGAAGCCATTCGGAATTCTTGGGTATAGGTATTCGCGTATCACCGTCTTGCCGATAAGGACCGCAGGGGCAAGATTGATCGGGAATGTCGTTCCACCTCGTAGTCGGCACAAGGAAGGCCTCTCTCACGCATGTCCGTTGACAGCGAAGTCGCCGCGTCGGACGCCGAACTCGCCCGAAAGGTAAGGGAGCTGGGCTCAGACGCAGCGGTGGAGGAGCTGTACCGGCGACATCGGTCGGCGACACTCGCGTACGCACGCATGTGCTGCCGTGATGCGCACACCGCCGAGGACCTTGCCTCGGAGGCCTTTGCCCGGACCCTGCAAGCCGTACGGCGTGGTGGTGGTCCGGAGGCCGCCTGGCGCCCCTACCTACTCACGGTTGTCCGCCGCATCGCCGCCGAATGGGCCACTACGGCTCGCCACATCGAGCTGGCGCCGGACTTCGAGCAGTGGCTCGCGAACTTGCCCGAGAACGACAAGGCGGAAAGCAGCGAGGAGCGGATACTGCGCCTGGAGGACAGCAGCCTCGTGATGAAGGCGTTTCGTTCGCTGCCCGAGCGCTGGCAGGCCGTTCTGTGGCACTCCGTCGTCGAGGGCGAGCCGGCCTCAAGGGTGGGCATTCTCCTCGGTATGGGCGCGAGTGGTGTCGGGTCGCTGGCATCTCGGGCGCGGGAGGGACTGCGGGAGGCCTATCTTGTCGCGCACGCCGAGAGCGCTTCCTCGAGCGGGGAGTGCCGCCGCTTCACCGGGCTGCTCGGTGCCGCTGTGCGCCGCACCGGCCGCCGTAGGAGCAAGGACCTCGAGCGGCATCTCGCGCAGTGCGACCGTTGCCGGGGCGCGCTGATCGAACTTGCCGATCTGAACGCCCGGTTGGGTGCGGCGCTGCCGGTCGGGGTGCTGCTGTGGGGCGAGTCGCAGTATGTGGCGGCCCGTTTGGCCGAGGGGGGAGCCGGCACCGCCAGTGGGGCGTTGTTTTCCGGCACACCGGACGGTGGTGCGGGGTGGTGGTCCCAGGTCACGCGCACTCCGCTGCGCTCGGGCGGTCTCGCCGGGGGTGCCGTTCTCGCCGTCGGACTCGCCTTCCTCGTCCTGCCCGCGCCACTCGATGACGACGGCAATGGGTTTCCGCCCGACCGGTCGACGTCCAGGCCGACCGTTGCCGGCCCCGAGGGCCGAGAGCCCGTGGCGCACGAGCCCACACCCTCAACCGACGCCTCCTCCACCGTTGCTCCCCCGACGACCAGCCCAACGCCTGAGCGTCCTTCTTCACCTTCGGTCACCCCGTCAACGACGCCGAAGCCCTCGCCTTCACCTTCGTGGAACGGCATCTACCGGGTGACCAACGTCGGTTCGGGCAAGGTCCTGAACGTTCCGAACGCTTCCCGGGACTGGGGCACGCAGCTCGACCAGCGGTCTTCGGCCGCCGTCGACCATCAGGACTGGCGGTTCACGCCCAATGCCGACGGGACGTACGAGATCGTCAACGTGGTATCCGGCCTGGCGATGAACGTGACGGAGAGCAGGATGAGCAGCGGAACGTCAGTCATCCAGTATCCGCTCGACGGCGCGGACAACTCCAAGTGGATCGTGACCGGTGACGGCAGGATCCTCGCCAAGCACAGCCGTCTGGCGCTCACTGTCGCCGGACCGAGCGACGGGGACCTCATTACTCAGGCGGGCTACACCGGGTCGAGTTACCAGCGCTGGACGATCGGCTGACGGAGCGTTCAGCGGAAGAGCCTTGCCCAGCAGCAGGACGCGGGGCGTGCTCTGCAGTGTGCGGCGGGCGTGGCGGTGGCCAGAATCGAGGTAACGGCCTTGGCCAGCGCCGCTCGGGCAACCGTATGGGCGCATCCGCGATCACCGAGCCGCTGCGCCGCCCGACCACCGAGCGCACCACATTCCTCATCACTCACGACCTGCGACTCGCCCCCTATCCCCCACACTGTCATCGAGGTCGGTTCGGCTTTCGTACGGGTTCCGGTTCGAGGCGGCGCAGGAGTTGCATCGTGAGCAGGTAGCACATGAGCGCAACGGCCAGCAGTACTCCTGTGTCGATCAGCCACTGGCCGAGCGTGTGTTGCCGAAGAGGGTCAGTGGCGAGGGGGCTTGTCGTTCTGTCCTGCGGACGGAGTACCTGCTCAAGATCGAGCGTCGCGCCATGGGCCGCGACGGCCCAGCGTGAGGGCGCCAGCCAGGCCGCCTGCTCGACACCGGGGCTACCGCTGAGTCTGAACGCGATGCCGGAGAACATGTACTGAGCAACAGAGAAGAGAGCCAGGAGTGGCATGGTTCTCTCGGCGGTCTTCACCAGTGACGACGTGACCAGGCCGCACATCATCGATGTGAACCCGAGCAGCATGATGACCAAAGTCATCTCGACGGCCGGGGTGCCCTTGATGACGACGCCTTCGGACGGAAGGTCGCGAGGGGCGAGGCTGATTGCGCACAGCACGATTCCCTGCGCGCCCGTGATCAGCCCCAGTACGACGATCTTCGACGCCAGGTAGGCGGATCTGGAAAGACCTGCGGCCCGTTCCCGCTCGTAGATCGCCCGTTCCTTGACCAGTTCGCGAACGGAGTTCGTGGCACCGACGAAGCACATGCTGATGGCGAGAGAAGCGACGATGGTGCCGGCTTCGACGTTCGATGTGCCGTCGGGCGGTTTCCGGAGGCCGAAATCGGCAGGTATGAGGGTGTTGGCCAAGCCGAGGACAATGGGCAGCAGGGTCATCAGGCCGATGAACCCCCTGTCGGAGGCCAGGACGGCCAGGTATCGGCTGACCAGGGTGGACAACTGGGTGGTCCAACGCGGTGGCTTCGGCGGGGCGGCGATCTGACGGGCCGTGGAGACTTGCGTGTCCGGCGTCCGCAGGGCGGTCGCCAAGGCCATGTACTGGGGCGACTCATGCCACCGGCCGGCCCAGTCGTGGCCACTGCGCGCCTCGAAGGCGGAGAAGACATCGGCCCATGTGTCCTGCCCGAGGAACTCCAGTGCCTCCTCCGGGGGACCGAAGTACGCCACGGACCCTCCCGGGGCGAGGACCAGCACCTTGTCGCACAACTCCAGCTCCCGGACAGAGTGTGTGACCACCAGGACGGTCCTGCCGCCGTCGGCGAGTCCCCGCAGCAGGCGCATGACGTCACGGTCCATGCCCGCGTCCAGGCCGGAGGTAGGCTCGTCCAGGAGCAAGAGCGAAGGCCTGGTCAGGAGTTCCTGGGCGACTGAAACACGCTTCCGTTGCCCACCCGAGAGCGTGGTGACGGTTTGGTCGGCGTGGAGGTCGAGTTTGAGGTCACTGAGAACCTCGTCGACCCGACGGTCGCGCTCCGCAGCGTCGGTCTCGCGGGGGAACCGCAGTGTTGCGGTGTGACGGAGCGCGGTCCGCACCGTGAGCTGTGGATGGAGAACGTCCTGCTGCGGGACGATACCGATCTGGTGACGTAACTGGGCGAAACACCCAGGCAGGTTCTGCCCCTCATAGCGCACCTTGCCCTTGACGTTCCGCTGGTGACCGGTCAAGGCACGCAGCAAGACGGACTTTCCGGAACCGGACGGCCCGATCACCGCCATCAGGGATTTCGGAGGCGCCACGAAGCTGACTCTGTTCAGCAGCCTTCTTGAGCCTTTGCCGCATCTGACCTTGACGGAGAGTTGCCGGGCGATCAACGACGACGGCTCGCTCGCGTCACCGCAGGCGAAGCGCAGTTGCACACCGTGGGCGGCGTCGCCGACGGTGAACACTGCACCGTCGGCGATCGTGGCCAGCGTGATGCGCCGGCCATGGGCGTATGTGCCGTTGGTGCTGTCCAGATCCTGCAGGACCCAGGTCTGGCCGTCCCAGTGGATCTGAGCGTGCCGCCAGGAGATGAACGCCTCCTGGCATGGAATGTCCGCATGCGGATCACGACCCAACACGTATGTTTTCGCAGTGTCGAGTGCTTCGGTGATCCCATTGAATTCCATCACGAACTCTGGAATTCCGTTCCTCACGAATGTTGTCTCCCGGCCGGTCGGCCCAACGGCGATGACTGTCTTGACTGGTGTGCGTGCACGAGGTCGTACAGGGGGTGTGTCCGGGCCGTTGCGGGCACGGAGCCGCCCGGTGTCGTCACGCCGGGGGAGGTCGTTTCGACACCGGGCGGGTGTGTCTCGCGCCTGGTTCGCGGGGCGGGGACACATCGCGAGACGCGCCGGGCATGTTCCCGCACGCGCGATGACGACTCGCTCCCGTCGTCACCGCGCCGGGCTCGGGACGGCGCGCCTGGGCGATGCAACGAACCTAGGCGCGGCGCACAGCAGTTGCCCATCCGTGACGGTGAATCACGGCTACGCAATTAACCGACCCGGCGACCCGGCCGGGCGAGCGATTGCCCGGCCGGGTCGTCCCGCTCAGCCGATCGTCAGTATCCGGGCCTTGCTCGGCACTCCCTGGGCGTCGAGCGCGAACAGCATGTACGTCCCCGGCAGGGCCATGCCCGGGTCAGCCGGGATGTCGACCTCGTACGAGGTGGCGGACGTGGCCCGCAGTCGCAGGGGTACGCGTCGCTGGTCGTTGTCGGTGGAGTGGGTCGCGGCGCCGGCGCGTACGAGGGCGAAGGACGTGACGGCCTTGTCAGTGGTTACTGACAACTGGCTGCCGTTTCCCACTCGGGCGGGCACCTGACCGGTGATGGCGGGGCGGGGCTTCTCGCTGCCGTCCGCGTTGAGCAGGTAGGGAGGGGTGAAGATCGCGCCGGCCAGGTGG
>NZ_RDBN01000043.1:362536-425984 GCF_008042075.1 Streptomyces sp. UW30
GGTGGACGGCGACCGCCAGCGACGAGGAGAGCACCGCTGAGAGCGGACGCGCCGCCAACGTGCTGGACGGGGACACCGCCACCATCTGGCACAGCAAGTGGTCGGGAACCCCCGCTCCGTTGCCGCACAGCATCACCATCGACATGCACAGCACCGCCGTGGTGTCGGCGATCGTCTACCGGCCGCGTTGAGCAGGTAGGGCGGGGTGAAGATCGCGCCGTCCAGGTGGTTCGTGGCGCAGTCCCCGCACAGGCCCCCGCCGCCGGAGAAGATCCGGCCGTCCGGAAGGAGATTGGCGACGCTGTGGTAGTTGCGCGGGAGGGCCATCGACGCCGCGGGCGTGAACTTCCCGGTGGCCGGATCCCAGATTTCCGGGGTCATGACGGACGTCGCGTCGCTGAAAGGAACCGGATACGACTGTCCGCCGAACACCGCGACCTTCCCGTCCGGCATGACCACGCTATTGCTGAAGGCGCGCGCGAAGCGCATGTCCCCCGCGCGGGCGCTCACCGGCTGTCCGCTGCCGCTCGCGTCGACGGTATAGGCACGGTTCGTGGCCTTGGAGTTCTCGTAGGCGGTGGCGCCGCCCAGGGTTAGCAGTTTGCCGATGTCGTAGGCGACCGCGTTGCCGTTCATGGCGTCCTGGCTGTCGGCACGGGTCCCGGCCGGGGCGATGGTCCCGGTGCCGGTCGTGGTGATCCAGTTCATCTGCTTGCTCGGGCCGAGCTGCAGCACCCGGCCGCCCGAAGTGGCGTGCAGCCACTGGTGGTTGTCCGCCCGGTAGGGACCCGCCGGGTCGGCCGTCATGGTCGAGGTGACGGGAACGCCGGGCAGGGAGCGCCACGTTCCCGTGGCAGGAGACCACACCTCGGCGTTCTTGCCGCCCGCGCCGCCGCTCCAGGAACCGCCCAGGACGAAGGCCTCGCCGTTGGAGAGCAGGGTCATCGCCTGGTAGCCGCGGGGTATGTGCATGTCCGCAGTCGACGTCCAGGCGTCCGTCGCCGGGTTGTAGATGCTGGCGCGCTCCGCGTTGCTGCCGCCGGTGACCAGGACGCGGCCGTCGGACAGGATGGCGATCCCCGGGCAGAACATGTCGTGTCCGGTGTTGTCGATGCGCCGCTGTGTGACCTGGCCGGTCGTCAGGTCCATGATTGCGGTCTGGGTGTAGCCATTGCTGCCGCCGAACCGGTCGACGCCGTAGGCCGACCAGGCGAGCAGTTTGTTGTTCGGCAGGACGGCGGTGGCCACCGGAACCAGGGGGAAGCCCTTCACCGGGCCCCACGCACCCGCGAGGGCGGGATCCGCCGGGCCGGCCAGCCGGACTTCGGCCGCCGAGGACCAGGGGCCGCGGCCACCCGCCTCCGTGGTGGCGGTCAACCGCACATACCGGGCCGTCACCGGCCGGATGAACGAGGCGCCCTTGATCGTGTCGCTGTCGGCCCAGGTGCCGGAGGCCACCGGCGCACCGAAGGAGGCACCATCCGTGCTGGTGGTGACGGTGAAGGCGCCGATCCGGCCGTTCACGCCCACCTGACGCGGCTGATAGGTGAGCTGGGAGACCGTGTGGGACGTCTTCATGTCGATGGTGATGCTGTGCGGCAACGGAGCAGGCGTTCCCGACCACTTGCTGTGCCAGATGGTGGAGGCATCGCCGTCCAGCACGTGGGCGGCGCGTCCGCTCTCCGCGGCGCTCTCCTCGTCGCTGACCGTGGCGCTCCAACCCTCGCGCGACAGGTCGAAGACACCGGCGGTGGTACCGGGATCGCCGAGCAGGTCGAGTTCCGACGCGGACGTCCACGGACCCCGTCCGCCCGCTTCGCTCAGAGCCGTCAGCCGCACATACCGGGTGCCCTGCGCCGCGAAGGACAGCGTCTTGACCGTGGCGTCGTCCGCGAGCGTGCCGGTGGCCACCGGTGCGCCCCACGTCCGGCCGTCGTCGCTCAACCGGATCTCGTACCTGCCGATACGGCCGTTGGGGCTGCCGGCCCGCGGCCGGTAGACGATCGCCGACACCACGGCGGTGCTGTGCATGTCGATGGTGATGCTGTGCGGCAACGGAGCGGGGGTTCCCGACCACTTGCTGTGCCAGATGGTGGCGGTGTCCCCGTCCAGCACGTTGGCGGCGCGTCCGCTCTCAGCGGTGCTCTCCTCGTCGCTGGCGGTCGCCGTCCACCTGTCCCGTGACAGCACAGGTGCGGCGGGTTCCATCGCGGCGGCGGGCGCCACCCCGTGGTGCGGGGCGAACCCCGCACCGGCAGGGCCGGGCACCCCTGAACTGTCGGCCTCGGCGTCACCCTGGCCAAGGCCGACCAGAGGGAGTAGGGCGGCGGCCACGGCCAGCACCGCGACGAGGGTGAGAGTGCGGGAACTTATCAGGGAACGCCATGGCTGACGGGATGAGCCGGATCTTCGACCACGTGGTATGCGCACGATGATGTTCTCCGAGGGTGAGGGCGTGGCACGGTCACCCCGAGACATCGGGGCGCGATGGCACTGGACATGTGGACGTGCCGCTGACGGGCCGTACGAGTCAGCGTGACGAGCTTGTCCACCGCCACTCACGAAGACAATCGGGAGACGGTGACCACGGATACGCAATGATCCTGCTGCGCCCCGACGGCAGCGCCGTCCTCACCGACTTCGGCATCGCCGCCCTGGACGACGGGGAGTCCCTGCCGACCACCGGCGAACTGGTCGGCTCCCTGGAGTACATGGCGTCCGAACGGCTGCTGTGGGCACTGGCCGGCACGGCGCCGCCGGCAGGCGCGGTGGTGCGTGGTCTCTTCAACCGAGCCTGCGCCCAGGACAACAGGGGCACCATGATCGTGCGGGTGAGTGTGAAGCACCCGAGCTGAACAGGACGCCGGTCGCGTCCGGTCACTCCACCGCCGTCGGCCTCCGGGACGCCGCCGTCGCCTCGTCCGCGTCGGTCAGCGCGCGCAGTCGGTAGGAGTAGGAGTAGTCGCGGTTCGCGAACAGCTTGTACTGGTCGTGGGTGTGGGCGCCCCAGCTGTTGTCGCCGCCCAGGCCCATCTGGCGGTGGTTCACCCGCAGGACCACCTCGTCGCGCGGGGTCAGCTGATAGTCGTGGCGGACCCCGGACGAGAGGTCCTCCGGGGTGAAATGCGAGGCGTTGACCTCCAGCAGGGGCTCCCCGGAGACGAGGAGGCCGGTGCCGTCGGCGTCGGTCAGGGCGATCCAGCGGACGTCGGTCTTGTTGCCGTTCTCCTGCGGGCGGATGTACGGCGTCCACTGCTCGGACACCTTGCCGGAGTACACGCCCACGTCGGTGCCGTCGTTGCGGTCGACGTAGTTCTCCTCCGGCCCGCGGCCGTAGTAGCGCAGCCGATCGAAACGCCCGGGCAGGCACAGCAGCGTGCCGACCTCCGGGATGTACGGCAGCGACGCGGCGCCCGGGTGCAGGGTGTTGTCGACCTTGATCTCGCCATTGCCGAACACGGTGTAGGTCGTGGTGTACGTCGACTCGGTCGTCGTCGGCAGGGTGCCGGTGACCTTGATCTCCACCGCCTTGTCCTGCAGGGGGCGCACCTTCAGATCCGTCACCTTGCGGTTCTTGCCTGCGTCGCGCCAGATCTGGTTGCGGGTGTGCTGGCCGTTGCCGCGGTCGTTCTCGGTCGGCGCGCGCCAGAAGTTGGGCACGGGACCGGAGTCGATGAGCCGGGTGCCGTGGGCCTCGTACGCCGTGATGGTCCCCGTGCTCTTGTCGACGGTGACGGAGAAGGTCTTGCCCTGCACCGTCAAGGCCTTGTCGTCGTCCTCGTACGTCAGCCCGGGCACGCTCGCCAGCGGGACCGGCGTCACGGCCGGTACGTCCACGTCGAGGGACAGTTGGTGCTTGGCCACCTCGAAGCCGGCCTTCGCCCAAGGAGTGGATTCCTTGGTGGTGAAGGAGAGTTGGAGGTGGTACTCGGTGCCGGGGGCCGGGTCGTCGGGCAGTGTCACCGGCACGGTGATGTCCTTGGTGCCGAGCGGCGGGATGTCCAGCTGGGCGCGGCTGAGCCTTCCCCTGCGCACGATCTCGCCGTCCGCCATGAGAGCCCAACTGCCGTCGAACTCACGGAGGTTGGTGAACAGGTACTCGTTGGTCAGGGTGATCGCCGAGCCGGGGGCCAGGGAGTCGCCCGATGCAGGTGTCGCGTGGACCGCCTGGTAGATCCGCTTGATCTCGGCCGCCTTGCCGGTGTGGCGGCGGTCGGCGGTGACGATGCCGTCGGCGTTGGAGGTGCCGTCGTTGGGGTTGTCGCCCCAGTCGCCGCCGTAGGGGAAGAAGGTCTTCTGGCGGGGCCGCTTCTCGGTGACGGCGACCGTGGCCGCGTCGAACCAGAACCGTACGCCGTCGTCACCCGGTCCGCGCCCGTCGGAGCCGAGTTCGGCGGCGCTCAGCGCACGCGCGTACACGCGTGCCCGGCGGATCGTGCCGCTGAACTCCCGGGTGGGGTTGTCGACATCGGTGGCGAGCGCGAGGGGCGCGGTGTTGGAGGCCGGCTTGCGCGTGGTCGTCCGGGTGGCCCTCACCTCGCCGTCGACGTAGAGCGTCAGCTTTCCCGCGTCCGCGTCGAAGACACCGGCGATGTGGTGCTCGGCGCCGGTCCAGTCGGCCGGGAGCGCCCAGCTCGCGGTGATCCACTGGCCGCCGCCGTAGATGAAGAACTCAAGGTTCCCGTTCGTCTGCTTGAGGGCGTACTGGGTGTCGCCCTTGGCGAGGATCGGCTGGTCGTAGCCGGTGTAGTGCTGGGTGACCCAGGCTTCCAGGGTGAGCGAGCCCGTGAGGTCGAGGCGCTCGTCGCGGGGGAAGACGGTGGCGCCGGAGACGCCCTTGGCGCGGTCGAAGGTGCCGCTCGCGGTGAGGATCTCGCCGCGCAGGCCGCCGCCCGGCCCGGCCTCGGTGAGGAATTTACGGGTGGGCACGGGCCAGTTCAGTGACTGGTCGACGAAGTCCCAGATCCAGCCGCCCTGGAGGATGTCGTAGCGGCGGACGATGTCCCAGTACTCCTTGAAGTTGCCGTTGGAGTTCCCCATCGCGTGCGCGTACTCGATCATGACGTACGGCCGGGTGTCGGCGGTGTCCTTCGCGCGCTGCTCGACGCGGGAGGGGCTGTCGTACATCTCGGAGCGGATGTCGCTGATGGCCGGCCGGTCGTCGCCCTCGTACTGGATCACGCGCGTCGGGTCGTAGGACTTGATCCAGTCGTGCATCGCGACGAAGGTGCTGCCGCTGCCCGCCTCGTTGCCGAGTGACCAGATGACCACCGAGGGGTGGTTCTTGTCGCGGTGGACCATGCTCTGGGCGCGGGCCACGCAGGCCTTGGTCCAGTCGGCGTGGTTGCCGGGGTACTCGCCACGGATGCCGTGGGTTTCGAGATTGGTCTCGTCGACGAGATAGAGGCCGTACTCGTCCGCGAGTTCGTACCAGATCGGGTTGTTGGGGTAGTGCGAGGTGCGGACGGAGTTCATGTTCATCCGCTTGATGATCTCGATGTCCCGGACCATGTGCGCGCGGGTGAGCGCCATGCCGCTGTCGGGGTGCATCTCGTGCCGGTTGGCGCCGCGGAAGGAGACGGGCCGGCCGTTGATCCGCATCAGCCCGTCCTTGAGCGCGAACTCGCGCAGGCCGACGCGGTGCGACAGGGTCTCGATCACCTCTCCGGCCGGGTCGCGCAGCCGCAGCACGGCGGTGTAGAGGTTCGGGTGCTCCGCGGACCACAGCTTGGGCGCGGGCACGGCTCTGCTCGCAGTTACGGTCACATCCTCACCGGCGGGCGCGGAGCCGAGGTCGACCGCCTGCTGAAGCGGCCTGGGCCAAACCGCGTGACCGCCGGCGTCGTACAGCTGCGTCTCGACCGAGTAGCCGCCCGCCCCCGGACCCCCGTACGAGCGCACGCTCGCCGTGACGGACAACTCGGCGGCTGTGTAGTCGGCGCTGAGCGGGGTGTCCAGCTTGAAGTCGCGCAGGTGGACGGCCGGCGTGGAGTAGAGGTAGACCGAGCGGAAGATCCCGCTCAGCCGGATCATGTCCTGGTCCTCCAGCCAGTCACCGTCGGAGAAGCGGTACACCTCGACGGCGATCTGGTTGGTGCCGGGCTTGAGGTGCGGGGTGATGTCGTACTCGGCCGGAGTGAAGGAGTCCTCGGCGTATCCCACCAACTCCCCGTTGATCCACACATAGTGCGCGGACTTGACGCCCTCGAAGTGCAGGAAGGTGCGTCGCCCCGCCCAGCCGCGCGGCACCGTGAAGGTACGGCGGTACTGCCCGACCGGGTTGAAGCGGGTGGGCGCGGCCGGGGGCTGGGCCTCCTCGCCGAGGCCGTTCGGTCCCCACCAGGGGTAGGTGATGTTGACGAAGATCGGGCGGTCGTAGCCGTGCATCTGCCAGACGGAGGGGACGGGGATGGTGTCCCAGTCGCTGTCGTCGAGGTCGGTGCGATGGAAGTCGACGTCCCGGTCGTCGGGCCGCTCGACGTGGGCGAACTTCCACTTGCCGTCCAGGCTGAACCGGTACGGCGAGCGGGTGCGGTCGGCGTCCAGCGCCTGGCTGACGTCCGCGTACGGCATGAGCGTGGTGTGCGGTGGCTGGGTGCCGATGCGGAAGACGTCGATGTGACCGTTCCACTCCGCGGTGCCCGCCGCCGTCCCGGTCCCGTCGGCCGCGTGCACCATGGCGGACGATCCGGAGACGGCGAGCGCACCGAGCACGGCGGCTCCCCCCTCCAGCAGACGGCGGCGGCTGACCGGCACGCCCTGCGAACGGGACGGGCCGGCGGGGGACGCGGGAGAAAACGGCATCGACGGTGGCCTTCCTCGGCACGACAGTGCGCGCCACGGCTTGAGGGGCGTCAGATCGTGTGCGGTGCTGTTGGGAAACCCAACGCACACTAGGCTGTGACCACAGGGGAAGCAATGATGCTGTCGTTGTTTGTGTGTTCCTGATGGGTACGGCCGTCGACCTTGGCCGAATCCAGTTGCTTGAACTGTGTTCGGTGCAACTCGGCGTAGCGCCCGTCGGCCGCCAGCAACTCCTCGTGCGTGCCGCGTTCGACGATCTGGCCGGCCTCGACCACCAGGATCAGGTCCGCCGCCCGCACTGTCGAGAGCCGGTGCGCGATCACGACCGCCGTCCTGCCCTCCAGTGCTTCGGTGAGCGCCTCCTGGACGGCCGCCTCAGAGGTGTTGTCGAGGTGGGCGGTGGCCTCGTCGAGGATGACGACGCGCTGGCGGGCCAGCAGCAGCCGGGCGATGGTCATGCGTTGGCGTTCCCCGCCGGAGAGCCGGTAGCCGCGCTCGCCGACGACGGTGTCGAGGCCGTCGGGCAGGGACCGTACGAGTTCGTCGAGGCGTGAGCGGCGCAGGGCGTCCCAGAGTTCGGCGTCGCTCGCCGAGGGCCGGGCGAGCAGCAGGTTGGCGCGAACGGTGTCGTGGAAGAGGTGGCCGTCCTGGGTGACCATGCCGAGGGTGCCGCGCAGGGAACCGGCGCTCAGGTCACGGACGTCGACACCGCCCACACGCACGGCGCCCTCGTCGACGTCGTACAGCCGCGGCAGCAGCTGGGCGACCGTCGACTTGCCCGCGCCGGACGAGCCGACCAGGGCGACGGTCTGCCCGGGTTCGGCGCGGAAGGAGATGCCGTGCAGGACCTCGGCGCCGCCGCGTGTGTCGAGGGTGGCCACCTCCTCCAGGGAGGCCAGGGAGACCTTGTCGGCGGAGGGGTAGCCGAAGCGGACGTTGTCGAACTCCACCGACACCGGGCCCTCGGGGACCTCGCTGGCGTCCGGCTTCTCCTCGATCAGCGGCTTGAGGTCGAGCACCTCGAAGACACGCTCGAAGCTGACCAGGGCGCTCATGACCTCGACGCGGGCGCCGGCGAGCGCGGTGAGCGGCGCGTACATACGGGTCAGGAGCAGCGCCAGCGCGACGACGGCGCCCGGCTCCAGGGTGCCGCGCAGGGCGAACCAGCCGCCGAGGCCGTAGACCAGGGCCAGGGCGAGGGCGGAGACCAGGGTGAGCGCGGTGATGAACACCGACTGGGCGGTGGCCGTCCGGACGCCGATGTCCGCGACCCGGCGGGCCCGGGACGCGAACTCCTCCGACTCCTCCTCCGGACGCCCGAAGAGCTTGACCAGCGTGGCGCCGGGGGCCGAGAAGCGCTCGGTCATGCGGGTGCCCATCGCCGCGTTGAGCGTGGCCGCCTCCCGCTGCATCCCGGCCATGCGGTGCCCCATGCGCCGGGCCGGGATCACGAACACCGGGAGCAGCACGAGGGCGAGCAGGGTGATCTGCCAGGACAGGGTGAGCATGACGGCGAGGGTGAGCAGCAGCGTGACGAGGTTGCTGACCACTCCGGACAGGGTGTTGCTGAAGGCGCGTTGCGCGCCGATGACGTCGTTGTTGAGACGGGAGACCAGCGCGCCCGTACGAGTGCGTGTGAAGAACGCGACCGGCATGCGCTGCACATGATCGAACACAGCCGTCCGCAGATCGAGGATGAGACCCTCGCCGAGAGCCGCCGACAGGCGCCGCGCGAGGATCCCGAGCCCCGCCTCCGCGACCGCGATCAGGGCGATCAGCAGGGCGAGGCGGACGACGGTGCCCTCGTCGCCGCCCGTCACGATCGCGTCGACGACGCGTCCGGCGAGGACGGGGGTCGCGACGGCGAGCAGCGCGCTCAGCACCCCCAGCACGACGAAGAGCGCGATCCTGCGGCGGTGCGGGCGGGCGAACGCGGCGATGCGGCGCAGCGTGGCGCGGGCGAACGGGCGGCGCTCCCGCTCGGCGGTCATGACGCTGTGCAGCTGGGTCCAGGCTGTGGTCTCCATACTCATGGGAGGGAACGTAGGACCTCAAGCGACCTTGAGGTCAATATCGGCGACTTCGCGAAGATCGGTGTCCGTCCGCAGCCGGTCCGTAAGACGCCGTCTCCGCATCCGCAACCCGCCGTTGTCGCGACACGGAAAACCTCTCCCAGTGTGACCGCCGTACGACTCCACGCCGGACGCCTGCTCCGGCGCATCCCGATCCGCCAGACACTGGTCCTGCTTCCGCTCGCCCTCGTCATCCTGGTGGCGGTGCAGCACCGGGCCGTGCTCGCCGAGGGCATCGGCCATCTGGCGACGGCCAAGTGGCCCTGGCTGCTCGCCGCGGCCGGTGCCACCTGTCTGACGTGGGTGGCGGCGGCGGTGACCCGGCAGGGTGCCGTGGTCGACCGGCTGCCCAAGCTGCGGCTGCTCGTCACGCAGTTCGCTGCGGGCTCGGCCAACCATCTGCTGCCCACCGGGCTCGGCGCGAGCGCGGTCAACCTGCGCTTCATGACGGTGTGCGGGCTGCCGCTCGCGCGTTCCTCGGCCGCGCTGGCCCTGTATCTGATGGCGGAGAGCGTGGCGCGGGTCGGCCTGCTGGCCGCGCTGCTCATCGCCTTCCCGCACGCGCTGCGACTCGGCCCGCTCCTTCCGCAGGGGGCATGGGGTCCGCTGCTGCTGATCATCGGGGCCGCCGCTGTCGTGGTCGTCCTTGTCTTCGCGCTCGTACGCAGGCTGCGCACCGCCGTGATGTCCTTCCTGCGCACCGCGCTGGGCGAGGCGCGCTCGGTGCACACCCGTCCCTCCCGGGCGCTGGCGCTGTGGGGCGGCTCGATCGCCTTCCCGGCGCTTCAGGCGGCGGGACTGGTGCTGGTCGGTCTGGCCCTGGGGCTGGACGTACCGCCGGCGCACATGGCGCTCGCGTATCTGGCGGCGACCGTCGCCGTCGCCCTCGTGCCGACGCCCGGCGGGCTCGGCTCGGTGGAGGCGGCGCTGATAGTGGCCCTGGTGGCGGCGGGCGGTCCGGTGGCGGTCGCCACGGCTGTGGTGCTGGCGTACCGGATCATCACGGTGTGGCTGCCGCTGCTGCCGGGGGCGTTGACGCTGGGGGCGCTGGTGCGCCTCAAGGTCATCTGAGCGCTCGGTTCGCGGGAAGGTCATCCGACGGCTCGGTTCCGGTGGAAGGTCATGCGACGGCTCGGTTCCGGTGGAAGGTCATGTGACCGCTCCGTACCGGTGGAAGGTCATGTGACCGGTCAGTAACGTACGGGGTCCGACCCACGGAAAGGACCCCGCCATGCCGGTCCGCAGCGAGCGCCAGGGACACGTCACCACCGTCGTCCTCTCCCGCCCCGAGGTCCGCAACGCGGTCGACGGCCCGACCGCCGCCGAGCTCGTCGCCGCGTTCCGGGAGTTCGAGGCCGATGCCGATGCGCGAGTGGCGGTGCTGTGGGGCGAGGGCGGCACCTTCTGCGCGGGCGCCGACCTCAAGGCGCTCGGCACCGAGCGGAGCAACCGGGTCGCCGAGGAGGGCGACGGGCCGATGGGGCCGACGCGGCTGCGGCTGTCCAAGCCGGTGATCGCCGCCGTGTCCGGTCACGCCGTGGCCGGCGGCCTTGAACTGGCGCTGTGGTGCGATCTGCGGGTGGCCGAGGAGGACGCCGTCTTCGGCGTGTTCTGCCGCCGCTGGGGCGTGCCTCTGATCGACGGCGGCACGGTACGGCTGCCCCGGCTGATCGGCACGAGCCGCGCGATGGACATGATCCTGACCGGACGGCCGGTCCCGGCACGCGAGGCCTACGACATCGGGCTCGCCAACCGCCTGGTGCCGACCGGGCGTGCCCGCGCCGAGGCCGAGGAGCTGGCCGCCACGATCGCGCGGTTCCCGCAGGCGTGCCTGCGCGGCGACCGGGCCTCGGTGCTCGACCAGGACGGGCTGGACGAGCCCGCGGCCATGCGGGGTGAACTCCGGTACGGCATGGGTGTGCTGGCGGAGAGCCTGGAGGGGGCGGCGCGCTTCGCCTCGGGTGCGGGGCGGCACGGGTCGTTCACGGACCTCTGAAGCCTCGCTCTCACGGAACCCTGACGCCTCGCCGCCTTCACGGAATTCTGACGCCTCGCCCGCGTCATCCGCCGGAGCGCGCGCAGGCAAGCGACCCCCGTGCGGCGCGCACGCATCAAGCGAGCCCCGGAGCGCGGCCGTTCGGCCCAGACGCAGCGAGAAGTCCGAGGGAGAATGCCCGAAGAAGGCCCGAAAAGCGACCGATGAGGCCGTCCCGTCGACGCTCCCGGCACGAACACGTGTACCCGATACGGCAGGATGAGCCCTCGTGCCGGTCACGGGGGACGGGGTGACCGGCGCGACGGCACATCGCGGAAATCGAGCAGGTGACAACGTGACGAGACTTCACATCCGGCCGTCGGCGAAGGGATTCGCCGCAGCTTCTCTCCTCGGGGGTGACCGGTGAAGCGAGCGCTCACTGTGGACGACCTGGTCATCGCAGGGATCGCGGTGGCGGCAGGACTGCTCGCCGCGTTCCTGCTGCGGATGCTGCTGCGCTGGCTGGGCAAGCACGCCGACCGCACCCGCTGGAGCGGCGACGACCTCATCGTGGACACGCTGCGGACCGTGGTGCCGTGGGCGGCGTTCCTCGGGGGCGCGGCCTCCGCGGGCGCGGCGCTGCCGCTGACGAAGACGGTCCAGCACAACGTCAACCAGACCCTGACCGTGCTGCTCATCTTCGTCGTGACGCTGGCGACGGCCCGTGGGATCGCCGGCGTGATGCGGACGGTCACACAGTCCCGCCCCGGCGTCGCCGGCTCCGCCACGATCTTCGTCAACATCACCCGGATCCTGATCCTGGCCATCGGCTTCCTGGTGGTGCTGCAGACGCTGGGCATCTCCATAGCGCCCCTGCTCACCGCCCTCGGCGTCGGCGGTCTGGCGGTCGCGCTCGCCCTGCAGGACACGCTCGCCAACCTCTTCGCGGGCATCCACATCCTCGCCTCCAAGACGGTCCAGCCCGGTGACTACATCCGGCTGGCCAGCGGCGAGGAGGGCTACGTCGAGGACATCAACTGGCGTCAGACGACCGTGCGGGCGCTCTCCAACAACCTGATCGTCATCCCCAACGGGGAGCTCGCCAAGACGAACATGACGAACTTCATGCGTCCCGAGCAGGAGTTGACGATCCTGCTCCAGGTCGGCGTCGCCTACGACAGCGACCTCGACCACGTCGAGCGGGTGACCAACGAGGTCATCGCCGAGGTGATGACGCAGGTCGAGGGCGCCCTGCCGGACCACGAGCCGATCATCCGTTTCCACACCTTCGGCGACTCGCGCATCGGGTTCACCGTCATCCTGGGCGTCGGCGAGTTCAGCGACCAGTACCGGATCAAGCACGAGTTCATCAAGCGCCTGCACCGGCGCTACCGCAAGGAGGGCATCAGCATCCCGGCGCCCACGCGCACGGTCGCGATCCAGCAGGGCACGGTCGCCATTCCGCAGCAGCGCATGCCCGAGGAGGCGGACGAGGTGACCCCCGTCCGCCTCGACTGATCTACCCGAACGTCCCTACAGGGTGGCCGAGTTGTCGTGGGACCGGCTGCCCTTACGGCTGTGCGGCGCGGCGCGGGACGGGTTCACCGGGGTGACCGTCCAGTCCGGATGTCCGGGCATCCGCGGTGTCTTCGTGCCGTACAGCCAGTCCCGCAGGAAACCGGTCAGATCCTGGCCGGAGATCTCCGAGGCGACGGCGATGTAGTCCTCCGTCGACGCCGAGGAGTTGCGGTACCGGGCGAGGAAGGCCCGCTCAAGGGCGGTGAAGGCGTCCTCGCCGACGAGGTTGCGCAGCGCGTACAGGACCAGCACGCCGCCCAGGTAGCGCTGGCCCTCGAACAGGTTCGCCGCGTTGGGCGCGGCGACCGGCC
Organism: Streptomyces sp. UW30; assembly: GCF_008042075.1. Taxonomy (GTDB): domain Bacteria; phylum Actinomycetota; class Actinomycetes; order Streptomycetales; family Streptomycetaceae; genus Streptomyces. Next base: position 375,277 of record NZ_RDBN01000043.1, read on the forward strand.
CCCAGTCGTGGCGCCACTGGTCGCCCTGCGCGTAGGTGTTCTTCATCCGGGCTTCCAGGGTCGTCAGGCCCAGGGAGTCCGGCCAGCCGCGCTCATAGCGGTAGAGCAGTCCGTAGAAGTCGGCGTGGCCCTCGTTGATCCACAGGTCGGCCCAGGTGGCGGGGCTGACGCTGTTGCCGAAGTAGGAGTGGACCAGCTCGTGCATCATGTGCGAGCCGATCTTCTTCTCCTCCTGGAGCAGATAGTTCGGCCGGTAGATGGTGAGGGTCTGGGTCTCCAGACCGGTGAAGCCGAAGGGCTCCGGGACGTCGGAGTTGCAGGGCAGCAGACCGTACGTCTCGAAGGGGTACGCCCCGAGGCGGGCCTCCAACCACTCCACCAGCTTCGGCGTCAGCGCGAGTGCCGGTTCCAGTGCCGCGGCACGCGCGGTCGGGACGACGTCCCGCAGCGGGAGGCCGTGCGGGCCCTGCCGGTCCTTGATCACGTAGTCGCCGACCGTTATCTGCACCAGCTCGGTGGCCATGGGCTCGCGGGAGCGGTACGTGTACGCCGTACGGCCGTCGGAGAGGCTCTCGGTGCGGACGAGCAGGCCGGTGGCCACGCCGCGCAGGCCGCTGGGGACGGTGAGGCGGAACGAGAAGTCGGCCTTGTCGGACGGGTGGTCGTTGCAGGGGAAGACGGTGTGCGCCGAGTCCGCCTGGCAGGCCACCGCGAACCCGTCCAGCGTGTCGACCCAGCCGGTGTGGGGCAGGGTGTGGCGCGGGTCCGCCGAGTACTCGACGCAGACGGTGACCTGGCACTTGGCCGGCAGGGTCCGTGCGGGCGTGATGCGCAGCTTCTCGTCGACCTGCTCGAAGGTCGCCCCCCGGCCGTTGACGCGGACGGAGCGGATGTCGAGGCCGAGGGAGTCGAGGGAGAAGCGGCTCAGGGCCTGGGTGGTGCGGATCTTCAGGGTCGCGGTGGCGTCGACCAGCCGCGTCGTGGCGGCGTAGGAGAAGTCGAGGTGGTAGGCCGAGACGCGGTAGCCGTCATTGCCGAGGGCCGGGTAGACGGTGTCGCCGAGGGTCTCGGGGCCCGGGGTGCCGGAGGTCTTCGCGGCCGACGTCCCCGTGTGCGTCGGTGCCGCCTGGGCGGAGGGGGCGACGGTCAGGGCCGCCGCGGTGCCGATCAGGGCGGCCGCGGGGGCCGTCACTCTGGTGCGATATCTCATGGTCCGCCTTCGCTGAGGCGGCCGGGTGGTCAGGACCGGCCGCCGGATCGGTGATCTCCCTTCATGACTGTGGGATCAACTGATCCGGTTGCACGGAGGTGGTGGATCCGTTTGCGCGGATTCGAGATCTCGGCACGCGTCCCGCGCCGGTGTGCGGACCCCTGTCGAGTACGGGTCGATCACGAGATATCTTGATGTCGAGCAATGTTGCAGACGTGGAGCGGAGCACCCGGTGACTGACTCGACCATCATCTATACGCACACTGACGAGGCCCCGGCCCTGGCAACGTATTCCTTCCTGCCGGTGGTCCAGGCGTACGCCTCGCAGGCGGGTGTCGCCGTGGAGACGCGGGACATCTCGCTGGCGGGCCGCATCATCGCGGTGTTCCCGGAGTACCTGACCGAGGACCAGCGCATCCCGGACGCCCTGGCCGAGCTCGGTGAGCTCGCGAAGACGCCCGAGGCCAACATCATCAAGCTGCCGAACGTCTCGGCGTCGATCCCGCAGCTCAAGGCCGCCGTCGCCGAGCTCCAGGGCCAGGGCTACGCGCTGCCGAACTACCCGGACGACCCGAAGACCGACGAGGAGCGGGACATCCAGGCCCGCTACGACAAGATCAAGGGTTCCGCCGTGAACCCGGTCCTGCGTGAGGGTAACTCCGACCGCCGCGCCCCCGCCTCGGTCAAGAACTACGCCAAGACCCACCCGCACCGCATGGGCGCCTGGACCTCCGAGTCCAAGACGAACGTGGCGACCATGGGCGAGAACGACTTCCGCTCCACCGAGAAGTCCGTCGTGATCTCCGAGGCCGACTCGCTGAAGATCGAGCTGGTCGCCGAGGACGGCTCCACCACCGTGCTGCGCGAGTCCGTACCGGTCCTCGCCGGTGAGGTCGTCGACGCCTCCGTGATGCACGTGGCCAACCTGCGCGAGTTCCTCACCGCGCAGATCGCCAAGGCCAAGGCCGAGGACGTGCTGTTCTCCGTGCACCTCAAGGCCACGATGATGAAGGTCTCCGACCCGATCGTCTTCGGCCACGTGGTGCGCGCCTTCTTCCCGAAGACCTTCGAGCAGTACGGCGCGGCCCTCGCCGCCGCCGGCCTGTCCCCGAACGACGGTCTGGGCGGCATCCTCAAGGGCCTGGAGGCGCTGGCGAACGGCGCCGAGATCAAGGCGTCCTTCGACGCGGAGCTCGCCGAGGGCCCGGCGCTGGCCATGGTCGACTCCGACAAGGGCATCACCAACCTGCACGTGCCGTCCGACGTGATCGTCGACGCCTCGATGCCGGCCATGATCCGCACCTCCGGCCACATGTGGGGCCCGGACGGCCAGGAGGCCGACACCCTCGCGGTGCTGCCGGACTCCTCCTACGCGGGCGTCTACCAGGCCGTGATCGAGGACTGCCGCGCCAACGGCGCCTACGACCCGTCGACGATGGGCTCTGTCCCGAACGTCGGCCTCATGGCGCAGAAGGCCGAGGAGTACGGCTCCCACGACAAGACCTTCGAGATCAAGGCGGCCGGCACGGTCCGCCTGGTCGACGGGGCCGGCAACGTGGTCATCGAGCAGCCGGTCGCCGAGGGCGACATCTTCCGCGCCTGCCAGACCAAGGACGCGCCGATCAAGGACTGGGTGAAGCTGGCCGTCACCCGCGCCCGCGCCACCGGCGACCCGGCCGTCTTCTGGCTGGACGAGACCCGCGCGCACGACGCCAACCTGATCGCCAAGATCAACGCCTACCTGCCGGAGCACGACACCGAGGGCCTGGACATCCGTATCCTCGCCCCGGTCGACGCCACCAAGCTGTCGGTGGAGCGCATCCGCCGCGGCGAGAACACCATCTCGGTGACCGGCAACGTGCTGCGTGACTACCTGACCGACCTCTTCCCGATCCTGGAGCTGGGCACCAGCGCCAAGATGCTGTCGGTCGTCCCGCTGATGGCGGGCGGCGGCCTGTTCGAGACGGGCGCCGGCGGTTCCGCGCCGAAGCACGTCCAGCAGCTGGTCAAGGAGAACTACCTGCGCTGGGACTCCCTCGGTGAGTTCTTCGCTCTGGTGCCCTCCCTGGAGCAGTACGCGACCGCCACCGGCAACACCCGCGCGAAGGTCCTCGCGGACACGCTGGACCGCGCCACGGCGACCTTCCTCAACGAGGACAAGTCCCCGACCCGTCGCGTCGGCGGCATCGACAACCGCGGCAGCCACTTCTTCCTGTCCCTGTACTGGGCGCAGGAGCTGGCCAAGCAGACCGACGACGCCGAGCTGGCGAAGGCCTTCGCCCCGTTCGCCGAGACGCTCGCGACGAACGAGCAGAAGATCGTCGACGAGCTGAACGCCGTCCAGGGCAAGCCGGCCGAGATCGGCGGCTACTACCAGCCCGACCCGGCCAAGGCCGCCGCGGTGATGCGCCCGTCGGCCACCTGGAACGAGGCGCTCGCGTCCCTGAGCTGACGCGCGAGCCCTGACCGGGCCACCGTGTGAGCACCCGCCCCGACCGGTACGCAACCGGTCGGGGCGGAGCCGTGTGCGGGCCGGCCTGTGCGGCGGCGCGGACGCCCGGCGCCACGTGGCGGCACCTGCGAACGCGGCATTCCCGGGAACGCGCCTACCGGGGCAGGACCAGTTCCAACCCGAGCCGGTGCGCCAGGTCCTCGACCTCGCGGCCGACCTCCGCGGTCACCGTCGTGCCGAACGGTTCGTCTTCGTGGATCGCGTCGACCCGCAGCACCCCGGCCTTGCGATCCGCCGTGGCGTCGAGCTTGCCCACCAGGCGGTCGCCGTACAGGATCGGCAGCGCGAAGTACCCCCAGCGGCGCTTGGCGGCAGGCTTGTACATCTCCAGCTGGTAGTCGAAGCCGAACAGCTCGGTGGTCCGCCTGCGGTCGTGGATCAGCCGGTCGAAGGGCGAGAGCAGGGCGGCACGCCCGGTGAAGGGCTGCCCCAGCTGGGCCGGGTCCACCCGCCATCTGCCCCGCACACCCTCGACGACGGCCGGCTCACCCGCCTCCCCCACGTCCGCCGGCTCGACCTGGCACTCCGGACCCCGCGCGCGGGCGATGCCCAGGGCCCGCAGCCGGCGCTCGTCCCGGATGCGCAGCGCCTGCGCCACGGGGACCGCGGGCGTGTCGGGGTAGACCCGATCGGCCAGGTCCCACAGCCGGTCGCCGCCGCCGCGCCCCGCCACGGCGACCTCGCCGCGCTGCACCATGAGCTCCAGCAGCTTGGTCACGTTGCGGTTGTTGCTCCACCCGCTCGACCGCCACGGCAGCGCGCAGGTGTCGGGCAGTTCACGGGACGGCAGCGGCCCCGCCGCACCGAGCCGGTCGAGGATGTCCCGGCGGCAGGCGTCGTTGGCGGCCACCCACATGCCGTGGTAGTCCCGCCAGGACGACGGCGTACCCCGCTGCGGCCACTCGGCCATCTCGGCGCGGTACAGCGCGAGATCCTCGGCAGGCCGGATCATGGCCCGCAGCTCCAGCAGTGTCCGGTCCGCCAGGGCGTCGGTCAGGTCGGCCGGTGAGTACCCCGAGGAGCCGAGCCGGCTCCACGCCACGAGGTCGGCACTGGGCGCGACGGCGGCGGTGGGGTCGATCTGGAGCAGGGTCAGCCGCCGTACGACATCCAGCAGCCCGTCCGGCCGGTGAGCGCCCTCCAGCAGCTGTGCGCGCACCGCGATCCGTCGGGCGTCGGCCCGGGAGAGCTCGTGGACGGTCATCGGTGTCACCAGTCCCGGGTGGCGATCAGCTCTTCCATGTCGGCGTCCGCGAAGCCGTAGGCCTGGGAGACGAACCAGAACGCCTCGGCTATCTCCTCGCGGGCGACGGTCTCGATGTCAAAGTCGTCGTCCTGCAGGTCGTTGAACTCGTCGGTGGCCGCGTGGGTCAGCACGTACAGCGCGGCCACGTCCGCGGGCCGCTCGGCCTCGATGCGCGCGCACAGGCGCAGCAGGATCTCCTTGCCCCGGTCCACCGCCTCTTCGGGGTAGTAGTCGTCCCCGTAGAGCGCCTTGAGGAACGGGTGTGCGCTCACCTGCTGGTTGCTGATGTCCATGCTCTGATGGTGCACGACACCACTGACAACGCCACGGGAGCAGCCGGATGCCCTCTTTCGACCTGTTGCCCGGTGCCGAGGGATCGCCGGTGATCCTGCATGTGCCGCACTCGGCGCGAGAGATACCGCCCGAGGTGCGGGCGGGGATCACGCTGGACGACCGCGCGCTGGAGCGGGAGCTGGACCACATCGTCGACGCGCACACCGCGGAGCTCGCCGAGGCGGCGGCATCGTCGGCCGGCGTCACCCCCTGGCGGTTCGTGAACCAGCTCTCCCGGCTGGTCGTCGACCCGGAGCGGTTCCCGGACGAGCGGGAGGAGATGCTCGCCGTGGGCATGGGGGCCGTCTACACCCGGACGACGCACCTCGCGGAGCTGCGGCCCGCCGACACCGACCCGGAGCCGCTCGTCGAGCGGTACTTCCGGCCGTACGCGAAGGCCATGACGCACGCCGTGGCCGACCGGCTCGCCGCCACGGGACGGGCGGTGATCATCGACGTCCACTCCTACCCGACCGCCCGGCTCCCCTACGAGCTGCACGGCGAGGGCCCGCGGCCGCCGGTCTGTCTGGGCACCGACTCCTTCCACACGCCGCCCGAGCTGCTCGCCGCGGCGCGGGAGGCGTTCGCGCCGTGCGGGGAGGCGGGGCTGGACAGTCCCTTCAGCGGCACGTACGTACCGCTGGAGTTCTACGGCGTCGAGGCCCGGGTCGCCGCGCTGATGGTCGAGATCCGCAGGGACACGTACATGGCGGAGCCGGGCGGTCCGGCCGGTCCCGGACTCACCCGGCTCACGCGGGCGTTGGCGGCGCTGGTGGACGCCGCCTCGCGCTGAGGCCGTGCCTCAGGCCCGCAGCCACTCCGTGACCACGACCTCCCCGCCGGTCCGCAGTCGCAGGGCGAACGGGCCGGAGGGCGGGGCGTCGCTGGTGAAGCGGCCCATGTCGTCGGCGACAACCGGCGTGGCCGTCTGCGGGCCGCCGAGCACCTCGATCCGCGCCTGCTGCGGCGGCAGCACCTGCCCCATCAGGCCCTGTGCCGTCACCTCCACGTCGACGGTCACCTCGCCCGCGCGGAAGGTCAGCATCCGCGGCACATCCGTCGCCCCCCTGACCGCAATGGCGTCTTCCACCGAGTCGAAGGTCAACTCGGCGATCCGGGCGTCGAGGTCGTGCAGCGCGAACGCCTCGACGGCGAGCTGGCGCAGCTGGGCCGGTACGGGGTCCAGGATGGCGGCGGCCTGGCGGAGTTCCTCCTCCAGCAGCTCGATGTCGAAACCGTCGGCGCCGGGGGCCCCTTCGCCCGTCACGTCGTCGTGCATGTCGTCGTTCACTGCGCCCCCCGCGCGTCGAGTCGGGCCCTGAGCCGGCGCAGACAGCGCTGCCGCAGCGGACCGATGCTGCCCACGGCGATGCCCAGTGCGGCGGACACCTCCTGGTAGCTGGGCGGCGGCGAGGCCATCAGCACCCGCAGCAACTGGCGGCAGCGGTCGCCGAGTTCCTCGAACTCCTGCCACATCCAGCGGATGCGTTCGGACTCGGCGGCGGCCTCCTCCGAGTCCAGGACCGACTGTTCGGGCGTACGGTCCTCGCTGACCCGGTCGAGCAGCTGCGGATCGCTCGTCACGGTCAGTCGCCGTAAGCTCTTGAGCACCTTCAGGCACTCGTGCCGCGCGGTGCTCGCGAGCCATGACCCGGCCTTGTCGGGTTCACGGATGCGCCCCAGGTGCTGGGCGAAACGGAACCAGACGGTCTGGTACACCTCATGGGCGTCGGCGTCACTCAGCCGGTGGGCGCGCACTACCGACCACACCAGTGGGCTCAGCCCTTCCACCAGCGCCTTCCAGGCCGCCGCGTCACCGTCGACGGCGGACTGGACCAAGGCGCCGACATCTGCACGGTCCACAGCCCCACCCCTCGTGTACGGCAAGTCATCGTACGCCGCGGAGGGGAGGGTTCCGACCCTCATGAGCGAGGAGCCGGCGGCAGAACGGGCACAGGACGCCAGGTCGAGGGGCGCAGCGCCGGTACGTGCGCCCCCCGCACCTCCGCGTAGCCGGAGTTCGCGGCGAGCATCTTGTACCGCGCGACTCGCGGGTCGGACTCCTGCTGCCCGCTCATGTGGGAGGCGATCAGGCCCGCGACGAGGGGGGTTGCGAACGAGGTGCCGCTCCAGTGCGCGAGCCCCTCGAACATCACCTGGTCGGGCTTGGTGCCGCTGCTGGTGCCCGCCTCGCTCAACACGCCGGTGTGGCGCGGGGACACACAGGTGCAGGCGTAGCCGAAGCCGTACCGGCAGGCGTCGTAGGTGGAGTGCTGGTAGATGTACGGCACGGGCGCGTCGAAGCCGGTGAGGACGCTCGTGAGGCGCTCGCCGGGCGCGTACACCTTCACCCAGGGGCCGTGGTTGCTGAAGCAGGCGCCGAACTCGCCGTCGCCACGCAGGGCGCCGACCGACAGCACGACGTCCTGGTAGTCGGGCAGGTCGGCGTAGGCGGCGGGCCAGAACGGCGTGGCGCTGCCGTTGTTGCCGGCCGCCGCGACGAGCAGCGTGCGCTGTTCGCGCAGTTCCCGCATGAAGGCCTCGACGCCGAGCAGGCCGTCGGTGCGGCCGTTGGAGGTGCCGGCGGAGAGGCTGAGGATGTCGGGCCAGCCGCCCGCGTCGACGGCCTCGAAGAGCTTCTCGCCGAACTCGGACTCCAGGATGGCGCCCGCGTCGTTGAGGGAGTTGCGCACGACGACGTCCGTGTTGGGCGCGACGGCGGCGACGAGACCGGCGATGAACGTGCCGTGGCCGACGTACTGCTGGAGGACGCCGTCGTCGTCGCACTCCTTGATCTGCGCGTCGCCGTCGGTGTGGGCCAGCAGCGGGGAGGACCGGAAGTCGCCCATGAGCCCGGTGTCGACGACCAGGACGCCGATGGCGCTGTCCGCGTCGTAAGTGCCTTCGGCGAGCGCGGGGTTGAGTCCCTCGGCCTGCGTGACGGGCCCGGGTTCGTCGCCGGGACAGGAGTTGACGGCGATCGACACCAGGTGGTTGCGGCTCACCAGCCGGCGGCCGGCCCGGCCCTCCGACTCCCGCAGGGCGCGCAGGGCGTGCGCGACGGGACGGTCGCCGCTGCGGTCGCCCTCGCCGGGGTCGCCGACCTGGATGCGGGTGATGCCCGAACGGTTGGTCTGCGGGCCCGCGCGGCGCACGTGGTCCTGCACCAGGTCGGGCTCGGCGGTGAAGTGGGCGCGCACGGTGTCCTCGACGACGCGGGCGTCCTCGCCGTCACGGACCAGCACGTAGCCCTTCTCGTAGATGAACTCGGCGGAGTCGTCCGGTCCCATCGCGAGGGGGACGTCGGGCATGGAGCGCTGGATCTGCTCGAACTGCTCGTGGAATCGCTGTGGTGCCATGGCGTGTCCTCCCACTGAGGCGACGGTCGTCAATTTGAGCCACCGGGTCGCTGATTGATACAGCGCCAAACCCGTGTGGCACGGTTCCGGGGCAACTACCATCCGTGGAGTGACCGCGGGAAGCGAATCGGTTCTCGAACTGCTGCCGATGGTGTTCGCCGCCCCGAACGACGCGCTGGCGAGGGCGGAGGGGCTGCTCGACGCCGATCCCTCGCCCTTGCACGCCTCCGTCGCCCACCAGGTGATCGGCATCTGGCAGCGGGACTGGGGCGACATGCGCATCGCCCTCCAACACCTGCGGCGCGCCCGGGATCTCGCGGCACGCGCGGATTCCGCCGACCGGGAGGCGGACGTCCTGGCGGCGCTCGGGGTCGCGTTGGTGCACGCAGGGCGCACTCAGCAGGGGCTGGCCGCGCTGGAGCGCGGGATCGAGCGCGGCAGCGGACACACCCGCGCCCGGGTGCTGTTCCGCCGCGCCTACGCCCGCTGGGTGCTCGGCCACCATCGGGAAGCGCTGGAGGACGTGCGCCGGGCGATTCCCGTGCTGCGGCAGGTGGACGACGTCATCTGGACGGCCCGGGCGCTGACGCTGCGCGCGACCGTGCATCTGGCGCTCGGCGCCGTGGACCGGGCGGACGCCGACTTCACCGCGGCCGAGGCGCTGTGGGACACCACGGGCCAGGAGCACGACAAGGCCGACGCGGTGGAGAGCCGGGGCCTCGCGGCGTTCCGGTCGGGCGACATCCCGGCGGCGCTGCGGCTGCTCGACGAGGCCGAGGAGCGCTACTCCAAGCTCGGCACGCCGACGTTCATGCTGAACATCCGCCGCTGCGAGGTGCTGATGGCGGCCGGGCTGGCTCCGGAGGCGCTGGCCGAGGCCGATGCGGCGATCGCCGTGCTCGACGGCATCGGCGGCCAGTCCACCCGCAAGGCGGAGCTGCTGCTGGTCGCCGCGCGGGCCGCCCGGCTGGCGGGCGACGCGCACACCGCGATAGCTCGCGCCGACATGGCCGTACGGCTGTTCGCGGGGCAGCGGCGCAGCTGGTGGGAGACGCATGCGCGGCTGGTGCTGATCGAGGCGCGGGTGACCGCCGGGCGCAGTTCGGGGCGGCTGGTGGCCGACACGGCGGCGGTCGCGGACCGGCTGGCCTCCTTCGGCGCGCCGGCCGCGCCGGAGGCCTCGCTGCTCGCGGGCCGGATCGCGCTCGGGCTGGGCTGGCGGGCCGACGCCGAGCGGCATCTGGGCGTCGCCGCCCGCAGCAGGCGCAGCGGGCCGCCACTGGCGCGGATGACGGGCTGGGCGGCGCAGGCGCTGCGGGCCCAGGCGGCCGGGTCCGGGCGCGGCGTCCTGGAAGCGTGCCGACGCGGACTGGACGTGCTCGACGCCCACCGGATGACGCTGGGCGCCTCGGAGCTCAGGGCCCGCGCCACCGCGCAGGGCGCCGAACTCGCCGCGCTGGCCCAGCAGGCCAGCCTCGACTCCGGCAGTCCGCGCCGGCTGCTGGTGTGGAGCGAGCGCTGGCGGGCCACGGCGCTGTCGACGCCGCCGACCCGGCCGCCGGCCGACCCGGAGCTGCTGAGCGACCTGACCGCGTTCCGGGAGATCGCGGCGCGTGCCGAGGAGGCGCGCCGCGACGCCCGTCCGGTTCCGGCGCTGGAGCGCGAACAGCGGCGCCTGGAGCGGGAGATCCGGTCCCGGACGCTGCACCTGCGCGGCGACACGCCCGGCGACGGCGACCGCTTCGCCCCGGGCCGGCTGCTGGACCGGCTGGGCGACGACGTACGACTGGTCGAACTCGCCGTGCTGGACGGGCGGGTTCAGGTGCTGCTGTGCGGGCAGGGGCGGGTGCGTCGGTACGAGGCCGGGCTGCTGGCCGAGGCGGAGACCGAGGCCGAGCATGTGCAGGCCGGGCTGCGGCGGCTGGCCCATCCGGGCGCGGAGGGGCGGCTGCCGGTGGTGGAGGCCGCGGGACGGCGGCTGGAGGAGCTGCTGCTCGGTCCGGCGGCGGCGCATCTCGGTGACGGCCCCGTGGTGGTCGTGCCGCCGGCCCGGCTGCACCGGGTGCCGTGGGCGCTGTTGCCGTCGCTGCGGGAGCGGGTGCTCAGCGTGTCGCCGTCGGCGAGCGGCTGGCTGCGCGCCCGGGAGACCGAGCCGCCGCCGGGCGGCCGTCAGGTGCTGGTGCGCGGGCCCGGCCTCGCGACCGGTGGCGCGGAGGTGCCGCATCTGGCCGGCCGGTACGGCGGCGCCGTCGTCCTGGAGCACGCCGACGCGCGGGTGCCGCGCGTGCTGGAGGAGCTCGACGGAGCCGCGCTGGCTCATATCGCCGCCCATGGCACGTTCCGCGCGGACGGCCCCCTGTTCTCGTCGTTGCGGATGGCCGACGGGCCGCTGATCGTGCACGACTTCGAGCGACTGGACCGCAGCCCGTACCGGATCATCCTGTCCTGCTGCGACACCGCCCGGTTCGCCTCCGTCGGCGCCGACGAACTGCTGGGCCTGGTCACCGCGTTGCTGCCGCTGGGCACGGCCGGGGTGGTGGCCTGCACGGCGCCCGTCAACGACGCCGCGGTGGTGCCGCTGATGCTCGCGCTGCACAAGGGGCTCAGTGAGGGGCTCTCCCTGGCGGAGGCGCTGCGGGACGCGCGGGCGGCGCTGCCGGGGGATGCGCTGCATCGGGCGACCGGTTGGGCGTTCTCGGCGTTCGGGGCTGCCTGAGGCTTTCATCGGCGGCACGCGGTCGACTTGCTTACGCCGGCTGCGCGTCCGGCAGTTCCACCAGCCACGGCAGTGCGCCGCGGTCGCTGGCGCCCAGGCGGGCGTACGCGCTGTAGAGGTGGTTGCCCACCGTGCGGACGGACAGGGTGAGTTTCTCGGCGATCTGGCGGTTGCTCAGGCCCGTTGCGGCCAGGGTGACGATCTGCCGTTGCCGGGCGGTCAGTTCGCCGAGGACCAGCCCGGACAGGGCCGGGGTGCGGGCGCCCTGGCAGCGGCGGGCCAGGGCGACGGCACGCGTGCGTGAGGTGCGCACGGCACGCGGGTCGCGGTGGGCCCGTACGGCCTGGGCGTGCGCCTCGGCCGCATAGAGCAGGAAGCCGCGCTCCCGGAGCTGTTCGGCCACCTGGTCCAGCGCGGGGCCGTCGGAGCGGGCGAGCGCGTCGGCGTGCTCGGCGAAGACGCCGCTCAGGCGGCCCGCGGCGCGCTCGGGGTCGCCGAGGCGGACGGCGTCGTACGCGTCGCCGCCGATCGCCTCGGCCGACCCGTCGGCGCCGCGGGCCGCCGTCGGCCGGGTGACCGCCCCACCCCCGTGAGGGCGGCCACCCAGGATCTCGTGCGCGGCCGTCGCGTCGCCCGACTGCGCTGCGGCGAGGGCGAGTTCGCGACGGCAGGCCGGATCGTCACCGACGCCCCGCAGCCCCTCCCGCGCCCACGCGGCCGCCTCCCGCAGCTCACCGCGCAGTCGCGTGAACCGGGCGCGTACGGCCGCGTATCCGGCCGGCACCGGCGCGCCCTCCGCGACCAGCCACTCCCCCACGGGCGCCGACGCGGCCCGTACGTCCGCCCGCTCGATACGGCGGCTCAGCGCGGCCCGCTCGGCGTCGAGGGCGGGGCCGCACTGTTCGGGCGTACGGGACAGCCGCCTCGCCCGCAGCCGGCCGGCCGCGGCCCGCAGCACCGGGCCGTGCAGGGGGCGGGCGAGGCGGACGGCGCCCTGGTCGTCGACGTGGACCAGCGCGTCGGCCTCCAGGTGTTCCAGGGCGCGCAGATCGAGCCGGTCCGCCTCCAGGTCCAGCGGCAACGGCTCGGCGAAGGCGAGGCGTTCGAGGATCTCGCGCTGTTCGGTGCTGGTGCGGTCCAGGACGTGGGCGGTGCGCTCGCGCACGGTCGTGGTCATCGGGACCGGGCCGCGCCACGCCCACTCGTCCGTCTCCGGGACGCGGGTGAGCAGGCCGCTCTCACGCGCCGCGCCCGCCAGGTCGCGCATCAGCCGCAGGTCGCCCTGGCACAGGCGGTGCAGCCGGTTGACGGTGAGCGGTTCGAGGCCGGCGCCCGCCGCTTCGGCGGCCAGCAGCCGGGCCGTGTCCTCGCGGGGCAGCGGCTCCAGGGTGAGGCGGGGCAGGAGTTCGCCGGTCCACAGCCGGGAGATCGCGCCGGGGGCCGGGGCGCTGTCGGTGGTGACGACCAGGAGGCGGGTGCGGCCGTGCACGGCGAGCTGGTGGACGAGGGCGGCCGAGGCGTCGTCGAGGAGGTGGGCGTCGTCGACCAGGAGCAGCCGTACGGCCGACAGATGCTGGAACGCGCCGTGCAGGGAGGCCGTCTCGGGGACGAGGTGCGCGAACGCGGCGAAGCGGATACGGCGGGTCTCGGGGGTGCCGGCCACCCGGGCGAACTCGGTGCCGCGGGCCGCCTCGGTGACGAGCCGGGTCTTGCCGCTGCCTGCCGGGCCGGTGACCACGATGCCGTGCCGGCCGGCGGTCAAGGCCCCGCGGACCAGTTCCAGTTCGTCCTCCCGGCCGGTGAACGGCCAGGGCAGTTCCAGGGTCTTCGCGTCGCGTACGTAGGTCGTCACGGCAATAGGAGCGCGGTGACTCACCTCTGATACACGGGTACTTGAGTAGCCCCCGACTCAGGCGCCGACGGCAGGCCCACGGCAGGCTGTCCGCATGACCGCTCGCTACTGCTCCCTCGCGCAGCAGTCGGCGCCCGCCTTCGCACCGGGGCTGGCCGCCGAGCGGCTCAGTGCGCTCATCGGCGGACACCGGATGTGGGTCAACGGCACGGTGCTGCACTACCACTTCTTCGACCGGGACTCCGACGGATCCGCGATCCCGGACCCGGAGACCGGCGAGACCCGGCACGTCTCGTGGGTCGGCAGCAAGGAGCAGCGGGACGTCGTACGCGAGTGCTTCCAGGAGTGGCAGGGGCTCGGCATCGGGCTGTCGTTCGTGGAGGTGGACGACCGGTCGGAGGCCGAACTGCGGATCGGGTTCCAGCTCGGCGACGGCTCCTGGTCGACGGTGGGCAAGGACGCGCTCCAGCTCGGCCTGAACGAGCGCACCATGAACTTCGGCTGGGACCTGACCGTGGCCGGGGAGCGCGGGACGGCGCTGCACGAGATCGGGCACGCGCTCGGCATGCTCCACGAGCACCAGAGCCCGTTCGCCGGGATCCACTGGGACGACGAGGCCGTGTACGCCGATCTGGCCGGCCCGCCGAACTTCTGGAGCCGGGACAAGACGTTCTTCAACATCCTGCGCAAGCTCGACGCGAACGAGGTCAACGGTTCCGCCTGGGACCCGCAGTCGATCATGGAGTACCCCTTCACGGCCGGGCTGATCCTGGAGCCGGAGCAGTTCCGCGCGGGCCTGAACCCGCCGGGCGTGCTGTCCGGGGCGGACCAGGAGTTCGTGCGCCGCTGGTATCCGCCGGCCGAGACGCCGGGGCCGCGCGAGCTGGTGCCCTTCCGTTCCGTGCCGCTGCGGCTCGGCCCGGCCGAGCAGGCCGACTTCGTCGTCGAGCCGCCGGAGACGCGCGAGTACACGCTGGGCACCTTCGGCGACAGCGACACCGTGGTCGTGGTCTTCGAGGAACGAGACGGGGAACCCCGCTACCTCACCGCCCAGGACGACGGCGGCACCCCGCACAACGCCACGCTCAAGGCCCGCCTCGTCAAGGGCCGTCGCTACTTCGTCCGGGTGCGCCTCTATGCCAACTGGGGATCGGGGGAGACAGCGGTCATGTGCTGGTGACGGCACGAATCCGCTGACGCGCACGGGCGCAACAGTCCACTGTCCGGCGCCGGGGAAAGTGGGCGGGACGCCACCTTCGGGGGAGGGTGACGTCCCGCCCACGCCGACGCCCACAGCTCTCCGCCGCTAGGACCTGCGTTGCCACTCCTGCGCCAGGAGTTCGTACGAGCGCACCCGGTCCTCGTGGGCGTGGGTGATGGTGGTGATCAGCAACTCGTCGGCGCCCGTGGCCTCCTGGAGCTGTTCGAGTTGGTCGGCGACCCGGCTCGGTGATCCCACGAACTGGGTGTCGAGGCGGTCCTGGACCAGCGCTCGGTCCTTGTCGTGCCAGGCGTGGGTGCGGGCCTCCTCCGGTGTGGGGTAGGGGATGGCGCCCTCGGCGGTGCGGATGCTGCGGACCCACAGGCCGTAGCCGGTGGCGAGTTCACGGGCTGTCGCGTCGTCCTCGGCGACGACCACGTCGGCGGAGACGGTGACGTACGGCTTGTCGAGGGATTCGGAGGGCTGGAAGAAGGACCGGTAGCCCTCGACCGCTTCCAGCACCGTGGCGGGGCTGACGTGGTAGTTCGCCGCGAAGCGCAGGCCCCGGGCGCCCGCAGTCTCGGCGCTCTGGCCGCCGCTGCTGCCCAGGATCCACACCTCGACCTCGGCGCCCTCGCCCGGCACGACGTGCGCCTCGATGCCCTCGGGAGAGCGGTAGGTGCCGGCCAGCAGGGCGAGGATGTCGTCGATCTGCTCGGCGTAGTCCTGTGGCTCGGCGTCCGGCAGCAGGAGCAGCTTGCGTTGCAGGGCGACGCGGGGTGAGCCGAGCAGGTGCTCGAAGGAGAAGCGGGGCGGGATCAGCAGTCCGTTGGGGGCGCGGCCGTCGACGATCGGGGTCGCCGTCGCAGTCGTCGCCTTCTCCCCCGGTGGGCGGCCGCCCGAGCGGCCGAGGCCCAGGTCGAGGCGGCCGGGGTGCAGGGCGTCGATCAGGCCGAACTCCTCGACCGTGGACAGCGCGGTCCGGTGACCGAGCTGTACGGCCCCGGAGCCGAGGCGGATGGTGGAGGTGGCCGCGGCGGTCAGGGCCAGGACGACCGCGGGAGACGTGCCCGCCACGCCCGGGTTGAGATGGTGTTCGGCGAACCAGTAGCGGGCGTAGCCGAAGCGTTCGGTCTGCCGGGCGAGATCGATGGAGTTCCGCAGGGCGTCCGCTGCCGTCGAGCCGGAGGAGATCGGTACCAGGTCCAGGACGCCGAGGGGGATGTCAGGCATGGACTCGCTCCTGCTCGGTCGGTGCTGCCGGAGACACCGGGGCCCATGCGAAGGGCGGGTCCGGGATGTCCTTGCGCAGCACGGGTGCCACCGCCGACTGGAACAGCTCCAGTGAGTCTCGGTGCTGGGTGTCGGTCAGGCCGCTCGCGTCCGCGTGCAGGTGGAGGGCCGTGTGGCCGAACTGCTCGTGGTAGCGGTGCACCTTGTCGATGACCTGCTGCGGGCTGCCGATCAGGGCGGAGCTGCGCTCGACGAAGTCCTCCAGGGTCTCGAACACGACGGGCAGTCCCACCTGGCGGTAGAAGGCCAGGTTGGCCTCGAAGACCGGTCGGTAGGCGGCCAGCGCCTGCTGGGACGTCGGGGCCACGTGGATGCCCGCCGAGCCGGCCCCGATCGCAAGGTCGGCCGGGTCGTGGCCGTAGTGCTCCCAGCGCTCGCGGTAGTGGCGGATCAACTCGGCGTACGGCTCGATGGGATGGGTGACGTTGGCGGAGAACAGCGGGTCGCCGTAGCGGGCGGCCAGGTCGACCGACTCCTTGCTGGTGGCGCTGCCGTGCCAGACGCGGACAGGCTGCTGGTAGGGGCGCGGCCACACCTCGGCGTCCGTGAGCGGCGGGCGGAAGCGGGTCGCCGCGCTCACCTTGTCCTGCCGCCAGATCCGCCGGAAGACCTCGTAGCTCTCGGCGTTGCGGTCCCACTGGTCCTCCGGCGTGACCTGGAACAGCTCGCGCTGGGCGGCGCCGTTGCCCTTGCCGATGATCAGGTCGAGGCGCCCCTCGGAGAGGTGGTCGAGGGTGGCGTAGTCCTCGTAGGCGCGCACCGGGTCGAGCAGACTGAGCGTCGTCACGGCCGTGAAGAGCCGTATCCGCCTCGTCAGGGCGGCGACATGGCTGAGGACGACCGTCGGGGACGAGGAGATGAACGGCCGCTCGTGCCGCTCCCCCACGCCGAACCCGTCGAAGCCCAGCTCCTCGGCGAGCAGGGCGTTGTCGAGGACCTCGCGGAACCGGTCGTGCGTCGGCTTGAGGACCCCGGTGACGGGGTCCGGGCGGTGCACGATCAAGGTGATGGCGAGGAACTTCACGACGCCGCCCGCTCGTCGCGGACCCGGGCGTCGTCGGGGTGGGCCAGCCCGAGGTGGTCGCGCAGGGTCGTGCCCTCGTACTCGGTGCGGAACACGCCCTGTTCCTGGAGCAGCGGCACCACCTTGTCGGCGAACTCGTCGAGGCCGGTCGGAGTGATGTGCGGGACGAGGATGAAGCCGTCGCCGGCGTCGGCCTGCACGAAGTCGTTGATGGTCTTGGCGAGGGTGGCCGGGGAGCCGACGAAGTTCTGCCGGTTGCCGGTGTTGATGACCAGGTCGCGGATGGACCACTTGTTTGCCTCGGCCAGCTCGCGCCACTCGCGTGCGGTGGCCAGCGGGTCCCGGTACATACGGACCTGGGCGCGGCCCTTGGAGATGTGGTTGTCGCTGACGTCCGGGTCGATGTCGGGGAGGGGGCCTTCCGGGTCGTACGCCGAGAGGTCCCGGTTCCAGACGAACTCCAGGTGCTTGAGTGCGGTGGCTCCGCTGACCTGCTGGCGGCGCACCTCGCGGGCGAGTTCCTCGGCCTCGGCGTCSGWGTCGGCGAGGGCGAAGGTCGCGGCGGGCAGGATGAGCAACTGGTCGGGGCGGCGGCCGTACTTGGCCAGCCGGGACTTCACGTCGGTGTAGAAGGAGCGGCCGCCCTCCAGGGTGCCGTAGCGGCTGAAGATGGCGTCCGCCTCGGCGGCGGCGAACTCGCGGCCCTCTTCGGAGTCACCGGCCTGGAAGATGACGGGGCGGCCCTGGGGCGAACGCGGGACGTTGAACTGCCCGTGGATGTCGAAGTGCTGCCCGGTGTGCACGAAGGCGCCGGCCTTGGCGTCCCGCAGGAACGTGCCGGTCTCCTGGTCGGCGAGGATCTCGTCGCCGTGCCAGGAGTCGAAGAGCTCGTTCGCCGTGGCGAGGAACTCCTTGGCCCGGGAGTAGCGCTCCTCCTGCGGCAGGAAGCCGCCGCGGCGGAAGTTCTCGCCGGTGAAGGCGTCCCAGGAGGTGACGACGTTCCAGGCGGCGCGGCCGCCGGAGAGGTGGTCGAGGCCGGCGAACTGGCGGGCGACCTCGTAGGGCTCGTTGAAGGTGGAGTTGATGGTGCCGGTCAGCCCGAGGTGCTCGGTGACGGCGGCGAGCGCGGCAAGGATCGTGAAGGTGTCGGGGCGGCCGACGACGTCCAGGTCGTAGATCTTCCCGCCCTGTTCGCGGAGCCTGAGCCCCTCGGCGAGGAACAGGAAGTCGAACTTGGCCCGTTCCGCGGTCCGCGCGAAGTGGGCGAAGGAGCTGAACTCGATGTGGCTGCCGGCCTGCGGGTCGCTCCACACGGTCGTGTTGTTGACGCCGGGGAAGTGGGCGGCCAGGTGGATCTGCTTCASCGGCTTGGTCATGTCGGTGCGGTCCTTCCGGCTCAGGCGGCTGCGTAGCGGTTGGCGGGGCGGTCGAGACCCAGTAGGCCGCGCAGGGTGTCGGCCTCGTAGGCGTGGCGGAAGACGCCGCGACGCTGGAGTTCGGGGACCAGTCCCCGGGTGATCGCCGGAAGGTCGTGGCCGAGAACGGCGGGGCGCAGCCGGAAGCCGGACAGTCCGGCGCCGTGCAACTCCCGGAGCAGGTCGGCCAGTTGGGAGGGAGTGCCGGTGAAGACCAGGGCGTCACTCGTGTACGGCTGTCCCGCGAGCGCGTCGAGCCGTTCCCGGCGTGCGGTCGCGGCGGCCGGGTCGTCGTCCAGGAAGACCACCAGGTCGCCGAAGACGTGCAGGGGTTCGGCCGCCCTCCCTGCCGCGCTCTGCTCGGCGCGGATCTGCGCGACGACGGCGCGGGCCTCGTCGGCGTCGTACGGGGTGACATAGCCGACGTCGGCGGCGCGGGCCACGAGCCGGTAGGGGACGGTGTCGTGGGCGAGGGCGGTGACGAGCGGCTGGCCCTGCGGCGGGCGGGGTGTGATGGAGGGGCCCTTGACGCTGAAGTGGCTGCCCTCGAAGTCGATGTAGTGCAGCTTCTCGCGGTCGATGAAGCGCCCGGTGGCGGTGTCCCGGATCTCGGCGCCGTCCTCCCAGCTGTCCCAGAGGCGCCGCACCACCTCGACGTAGTCGGCGGCCTCGTCGAAGAGGTCGGTCACCACCTCGCGGGCGGCCGGGCTGTCGTAGGCCTCGATGCGCGCGATGGTGCGGCGGCCGAAGTGCGCGGCCTCGTTCGGGCGGGCGGTGATCTGTACCCGCAGTCCTGCGCGGCCGGAGCTGACGTAGTCGAGGGTGGCGATGGCCTTGGAGATGTGGAACGGCTCCGTGTGGGTGGACACCACCGTCGGCACCAGACCTATGTGGCTGGTCAACGGGGCCACGCGGGAGGCGATGAGGACGGCGTCGAGGCGGCCGCGGACCTGGTCGGTGCGCTCGTCCGGGTCCAGGAAGTGGGAGGACTGCGGGCCGAGGCCGTCCTCGATGGTCACGAAGTCGAGCAGCCCGCGCTCGGCCTCGGTGACCAGGTCGGCCCAGTAGGCGGCGGTGAACAGGTCCCGGGGGCGGGCCACCGGCTCACGCCAGGAGGCGGGATGCCAGCCCGTGCCGTCCAGGGCGACGGCGAGGTGCAGGGAGGAAGAGGATGCTGAGGACACGGGTCGGTGCCTTCCTGGAAGTCCGTACGAGAACGCCGGCCCTCGCTCAAGGGGGCACGGCGGGTGAGGGAACGTCAGGAACAACAGAGCGCGGCGGACACGCGCTGGAGGTCGATGTGGGGCCGGGAGTGGAGGTGGACGGCGTGGAACAGGTGCGTCACGTCCGCCACCTCCGTCCGTCGCATCGCGCGCTTCGGCGCCTCGCACATCTCGTCGTGAGTCACAACGCCCCGGCCTGGTGGGCTGTTCCCGGTGTGCGCACCAGGCAGGTGCGCAGGTCGGCCCCCGCGGCCGGGTCGGCCCGCGGCCACGGAGGCGGATTCCTTCCTCGGGTCAGCGTGCATGGCGGGCAGTCATGTGACGAGCTGTCAGGAATTGTCCAGCGGCAGCCCGGGCGGGTTGACCTCCGACTTGGACACGGCCTCGTTGGACAGGTTCCAGGCGGCGAGCCACTTCGCGTACTGGCCGTTCTCGATCAGGTGGTTGATCGCGGCGGCGAGGGGCTCGGCGAGGCCGCTGTCCTTCTTGGCGGTCGCGGCGATCAGGCCCTGGAGCGTCGCCCCGGCGCCGGAGAACTGGCCCGCGATCCTGGTCGGGCTGGGCGTGCTCTTCGTCTGGGTGACGTGGTAGGAGAGGTTGGGGCTGGGGCCGAAGTAGGCGTCGATCTTGCCGCTGTTGAGGGCCAGGTAGGTGCTGTTGTTGTCCTGGAAGTACTTGACCGTCAGCTTCTTGCCCTCCTTCTCCAGCCTGTCCTTCCACTCCAGCAGGATCCGCTCCTGGTTGGTGCCCGCACCGACGGACACGGTCTTGCCGGCGAGGGCCTTGTAGTCGCCGTCGAAGCTGAACTTCGAGTCCTTGAGCGCCTCGAAGGCGAGGTCGTCCTTGCGGTAGGAGGCGAACTCGTACTTCTGCTTGCGCTCCTCGGTGTCGGTGATGTTCGAGAAGCCGACGTTCACCTTGCCGCTGTCGATGCCGACGAAGAGGTTCTCCCAGGTGAACCGCTTGACCTCGGGCTCCAGGCCGAGGACGGCCGCGACCAGCCGGGCCAGGTCGATCTCGGAGCCGGTGAGGGTCTTCTGGTCGCTGCCCACGAAGCCCAGCGGCGGGGCCCCGGAGGGCAGGGTGCCGGAGCCGATGACCAGCTTGCCGCTCTTCTTGAGGGCGTCGGGCAGCTTCGCGCTGATGGACTTCACCTCGGACACCTTCAGGGTGGTCTCCTTGGCGGCACCGTTGGACAGTTGGCCGACGGTGACGGTGCCCCCGCTGTCGTTCGTCCTGGTGGCGGCGTCGCTGCTCCCACCGCAGGCGGCGAGCCCGGTGGCGAGGGTGGCGACCGCGGTCGCCGCGGTGATGCCGCGTATCAGGCTGCGTCGGGAGATGTGGGTGGGCATGGCCGTCCTTGGTGTTCGGGAGGGTGGTGAGGGTGACGCGTGGGGGGAGTTCGTGGGGAGCGGTGCGCTCAGAGGACCTTGCTGAGAAAGTCCCTGGTCCGCTCGTGGCGCGGCTTGTCGAGGACCTCGGAGGGCGGGCCCTGCTCGACGATCCTGCCGCCGTCGATGAAGACGACCCGGTCGGCGATCTCGCGGGCGAAGCCGATCTCGTGGGTGACGATGACGAGGGTGGTGCCGCTGGTCGCCAAGTCCTTGATGACGGACAGGACTTCGCCGACGAGCTCAGGGTCGAGCGCGGAGGTCGGCTCGTCGAAGAGGATGACGCCGGGGCGCAGGGCGAGGGCGCGGGCGATGGCCACGCGCTGCTGCTGGCCGCCCGACAACTGCCGTGGGTAGGCGGCGGCCTTGTCGGCGAGTCCGACCCGGCCGAGGAGGTCGCGGGCGAGCTCCAGGGCCTCGGCCTTGGCGAGCTTGCCGGTCGCCACCGGGGCGGCGGCCACGTTGTCGAGGACCGTCAGATGCGGGAAGAGGTTGAAGTTCTGGAAGACGAAGCCGATCCTGCCGCGCTGCGTGAGGATGGCCCGCTCGCTCAGCTCCTTGAGCCGGTCGCCCTGCCGGCGTACGCCGATGAGCTCGCCGTTGAGGCTGACGTGGCCGATCTCGGGCTTCTCCAGGTGGTTGATGACCCTGAGCAGGGTGGACTTGCCGGAGCCGGAGGGGCCGATGATCACGGTGACCTCGCCCGGCCGCACGGTCAGGTCGACGCCGTTCAGCACCCGGTGGGCGCCGTACCACTTGTGCACGTCGTGCACCTCCACGGTGGCGGGCGCGTTGTCGAGGAGGGTCTGGGTCTCGGCGGTCATACGGCGGCCTCCCTGCGGATGTGGGCCCTGAGGTCGGTGAGACCGGTCCGCAGCCTCTGCAACGGGGTCGGCGGCAGGGAGCGCGTGGCGCCCCGGGCGTAGTACCGCTCGACGTAGAACTGGACGACGGAGACGACGCTGGTGAGGATCAGGTACCAGACGGTGGCGACCATCAGCAGCGGCACGATGTCGCCGGGATAGGTGGACCCCATGGACTGCGCGGAGCCGAACAGGTCGAGCAGGGAGACGTAGAAGACCAGCGAGGTGCCCTTGATCAGGCCGATGAGCTGGTTGACGTAGTTCGGCACGATGGAGCGCAGCGCCTGCGGGAACACGATTCTGCGGAACTGGTAGCCCTTGGGCAGGCCGAGCGCGGCGGACGCCTCGTGCTGGCCCTGGTCGACGGAGAGGACGCCGCCGCGGACGACCTCGGCGGCGTACGCGGACTCGTGCAGGCTGATGCCTACGACGGCGATGACCATGTCGGTGGCGAGCTTCGACTCGTCGAAGGAGAAGAAGGCGGGTCCGAAGGGGATGCCCACGCTCAGCGTCTTGTACAGGGCGCTGAAGTTGTAGAGGAACAGCAGCACCACGATCAGCGGGACGGAGCGGAACGCCCAGACGTAGACCCAGCTGATCGCGCGCAGCACCGGGCTCTTCGAGAGCCGGGCCAGTGCCAGCAGGACGCCGCCGAGGAGGCCCAACACCGCGCTGTAGGCGGTGACTTCGAGGGTGATGAGGAGTCCGTCGAGGATGGTGGGCCGCAGGAACCAGTAGCCGAAACGGTCCCACTGGTAGAAGGGGTTGGTCACCAGGCCGTGGACGAACTGGGCCGCCAGGACCAGGACCACCGCGGTGGCGATCCAGCGGCCTGGCCGCCTCAGTGGCAGCACGTGCTGGGCCGCGAGCTGTTTCGGCGGGGCGTCGGCGGGCGGCGGTGCCTCGGCGAGGGAGACGACGGCGCCTGGGGGTTCACTCATGGAGGGCTCCGGCAGGAGTCGGATGTCCCCGGAACGCGGCGCACGGCGCGGCGACGACAAGCCGCACTGCGGCTGCGGCTCGTCAGGACGCGGGAGGACGCACGGTCACCGGGGGGTGGGCGGACGACAGCACACCGCCGAGGCGGTGTTCGTCAGGGAGTGCGGGGCAGCGGACGGGAGAAGTCAGCCGCGGCTGCGGGCACAGCCCGGTGCGGTACACAGTGCGCTGTTGACGCGGAGCAGATCGACGGCCCGGTCGGCGACGAACAGGGTCGCGTACGCCAGGGCGCGGCTCTGGGGGCGGCGTACGGCCGTCCTGGGAGCTGCGTCCATGGTGTCACTCACTCTTCCGGCCCCTTTGGGGCCTTCGCGCTTACCGAAGTCATCCGGTCCGGTCGTCACCTGGGGCACCCCACCGCGATGCGAGGGTTGCCGGTCAGCGAGCCAGGGCTTGTCGCTGACGCTCATGACCGTTCTGGGCCGTAAGTAAGACAGTTGCCCGAACGAATGTCAACGCCGGTCCACGGTGCGGACCGGCTCATGGCCGCTCGACCTGCGCTCGCGCCCCGGTTCCGGCCGCCGCGTGGGCCGCCCAGTCCAGGATCTGGACGGCCGCTCCGGCGTCCTCCAGGCCCCGGCAACGGGCGTGGTGGCGGCGGGAGATGGCGTCCAGGTCGAGATGCGCGCCGAAGGCCGGGTGCGCGGCGAGCCGGCGGGCGTAGGCCCACAGGGTGGCGTGCGCGGCGACGCGTTGCACCGCGGCGGCGTCCAGGTGGTGCCGGTGGACGGTGTCGAGTTGGACGAGGGTGACCCACAACTCGACGTCGGCGGCGGTGATTTGATCGCGAATCAGGTACTCGCGCCCGTCCAGCCACCGGTCCAGGGCGCCCAGCGCATCCAGCAGTGTCCCGAGCGCCTCGTCCCGCTCCGCCCGCTCGGCGCCGGCTGCCCCCGCGCCCTGCGCGGCCTCCTCGATGTCCTGCGCGCACATCCGCTCGACGGCCTCGATCTCCGACTCCGCGCCGCACGGGTACAGCTCCAGCCGACAGCCGCCGAAGCGCCGGGCCAGGTCGCGGGTGATGTCGGGTGCGTGCGTGCTCACGATGCGCCCGGACCAGTCGTCGCTGAGAACCGGCGCGAGGGCCGGTCCGGCGTACCGGTGGGCGCTGGCGTCGTACAGCGGGCGCAGCACGGCGTGCCCACCGTCGGGGCAGTCGGGGATCGGGGGCAGGAACGTCGTCGGGCAGATGGAGTCGAGGCCCAGCAGGCTGTGGGCGACGGCGATGCGCAGGCCGTCCGGACATGCGGTCGTCAGGTGGAGGCGGTAGCGGCGCGGCACGGCGTAGTGGCCGCTGCGCGCGTCCCGGCCGATCCGGCCCCGGAAGGCGGGAGCGGTCGGTGCGGACGGGTGGGCGGCCAGCGGTGTGACGGACATGACTCTCCCCGGGGCAGGCGTGTGGACGTACGCGTACGGAAGCGACGTGAAGGCTCGGCTCAGGGGGTCAGATCGCGCTGCAGACGCGGAGCAGATCGATGTGACGGCGGGACGTGAGAAGGGGCGTACGGCTCACTCGACCGGTGACCGACTCAAGACGCCCCATGCTTCCCTACCAATTCACTAGGAAACTTGATGAGAGTGTCGGTCCGTACGCGGCCCACGTCAAGACGGCGTCCGCGGATTGAGCGGCGTCCGGCACCTCGTGGTCGGCGGGGTGGAGGCCCGCCGGTTCACCACCCGCTCACCACACCGCCTCGATCAGGGCACGGGCGCTCACCTCGGCGGCCCGATCTCCGGGGACGGCGCGGCGGGGCGTGGGAGCGACGGTGCCGGGCTCCCACGCCCACCGCCGTTCAGGCCGGGCGTACCGACAGGGCATGGTGGAAGACGTCGCGGGGGTCCCACTTCGCCTTCGCGCGCTGGAGGCGGCGGTAGTTGTCGCCGAAGTACAGGGTCTGCCACGGAGCACCGGTGTTCCGGGCGGGATCGGCCAGGTCGGTGTCCGGGTAGTTGATGAACGCGCCGTCGGCGGCGGCCGGGGCGCCTCCGGTGCCGGAGTACAGGTCCACCCGAATCGACCGCCCGCGAAATTCACGTGCCTCGGTGCGGCGGCCGCAGTACGGTCCCGGCGTGATCGATGACGACGGCTATTTCGGAGAGAAGATCGCTGCCGGCTACGACGATTCGGCCGCGGACATGTTCAGCCCTGACGTGGTGGACCCGGCGGTCGACCTGCTGGCCGAACTCGCCGGCGACGGCGCGGCGCTCGAACTCGGCATCGGCACCGGCCGGATCGCGCTGCCGCTGTCCGGCCGGGGCGTCCCGGTGCACGGCATCGACATGTCCCGCGCCATGGTGGACCGGCTGCGTACCAAGCCCGGCGGTGACGCCGTCGAGGTGACGATCGGGGACTTCGCGACGACGCGGGTGGCGGGCGACTTCTCGCTCGCCTACCTGGTGTTCAACACGATCGACAATCTGACCACCCAGGACGCCCAGGTCGACTGCTTCCGCAACGCCGCCGCCCATCTGCGGCCCGGTGGTTGCTTCGTGGTCGAGGTGGGCGTGCCCGATCTGCGCCGGCTGCCTCCCGGGCAGAGCGCCGTACCGTTCCACATCAGCGACACCCAGTGGGCGTTCGACACCTACGACGTCGCCACCCAGGCGATGAGCTCCCACTACGTCACCATCGTCGACGGCCGCGCCGAGCACTGGTCCATCCCGTTCCGGTACGTGTGGCCGGCCGAGCTGGATCTGATGGCCCGGCTCGCCGGTCTGCGGCTGCGCGAGAGGTGGGAGAGCTGGACGCGCGAGCCGTTCACCAGTGAGAGCGGCAAGCACGTGTCGGTGTGGGAGAAGCCGGCCGGCTGAGGGCCGCCGGCCGGCGGGGCGCCGGTCAGGGGTTCGTCCACGCGTCGGGGTCGTCCGCGAGGCTCAGTACGTCGTCGGGCAGCTTGGCCGCGGCCACGTGGGCCAGGGTGACCTCGCCGAGGATCTTGCGAACGTTGGCGCGCACGGCGATCCACAGCGGCAGCAGGGACTCGGCGGGGCCGATGTAGGAGAGGTCGGGCGGGCGTACGCCGCGCACCGAGACGAGGGGGCCGTCCGCCACCCGGATCACCTCGGCGATGGCGATGGTGTCCGCCGGTCGGGCGAGCCGATAGCCGCCCTTGCCGCCGCGCTGGCTGACGACGAGGCCGCCCCGGCGCAGGTCGCCGAGGATGCCCTCCAGGAACTTGTGCGGAATGCCCTGTGCCTCGGCGATGGCCTCGGCCTTCAGTGAGGTGTCTTCGCCTGCCGCGGCCAGCTCCAAAGCCGCCCGCACCGCATAGTCCGCTCTGGCCGAGATCCGCATGCCGCGATTATCCCTCACCGCAGTCCCGGTCCTCACGGACGACCCCTCGGTCAGGCGGGAAGGCTGAACGGAGGATGCGCGCCGTTGAGGAAGTAGTCCCCGACCTCGCGCAGCCGGTGGGCGACCGGCTCCCGCAGGGTGTGCGTGCGCGTGTCGCGCCAGAAGCGGTCCAGGCCGTGCCGGGCGAAGGCGGCGGTCGCGCCGACGGCCTCCAGCGCGCGGGTGGTGATCTCCTGCGCGGCCCGCGCCGCGGCGGCCTCGGCCGCGCTCGCGAGGACGGCGATCTCCGCGCCCTCCTCGTCGTCGAGGTCCTCCCCCCGCTCAAGACCACGGGTGAGAGCGTCCCCCGCCTGGTCGGCGAGGGCGGACGCGGCGCGGGCGGCGACGGCGAGTTCGCCGTAGGCGGTGAGCACGTACGGATCCTGCGGCGGGCCGCCCGACCAGGGCTGGGGTGAGAAGGGGTGCCAGGGTGACGCAACCGTCCGGCCGTGCTCGCGGACTTCACCGAGCAGCCCCTCGGCGACGCCGAGACAGAACTGGGCGGAGACCAGCCGAGCGGTCGGCGCGGCGAGGCCGGTGAAGGGGGACAGGGCGCCGTCGTCGGAGGAGAGGGAGCCGAGCACGTCGTCGCGCGTGACCGGCACGGAGTCGAACGACACGCCGCCCGCGGCGGCCAGCCGCTGCCCGAAGGTGTCGCCGCCACCGCCGCTCACCACGCCCGGCTGGGCGGTGTCGACGAGGACGGCGACGGGCTCGCCGGTGCCGGGCACGGCGGCGCGGACCAGCAGCCGGTCGGCGACGCCGACTCCGGAGCCGTATCGCTGGTGGCCGTCCAGCAGATAGCCGTTCGCGGTGGGGGTCAGGATGAGCGGCGGTTCCTGGGAGGCGATGCCGCCGCCCCAGTACCACTGCCCCGCCGCGAAGGTGCGCTCGATGCGCGCGGCACGGTCGGGGCCGGCGAAGAACCGGGCGCAGTAGGACAGGAAGTAGTGGCTGCCCAGCAAGTGCCCGACGGCTCCGTCGGCCGCGGCGACGGTCCGTAGGACGGTGTGGGCGGTGCGCCAGTCGGCACCGCCGCCGCCGCGTTCGGCCGGGACGAGCAGGGACAGCAGCCCCGACTCGCGCAGCCGCGCGACCTCGTCGAGCGGGAGCTTGCCGGCCTGCTCGCGCTCGACCGCGTCTGTGGCGAGGTCGTCCGCGAGCTCACGGGCGATGTGCGGCCAGTCCTCCCGTGGAGTTCCCCACTCTGTCGCCCCGTCCGCCGACGTCACGGGTGCGCCCCGGTCGGAGTCACCGAACGGAGCGGCCGGGGCCGGTGGGGCGATCGTCATGGCGTCATCCTCACTCGCTCCACCGACGGGGGTCAACACTTCCCTAGTAATTCGATAGGAAATCTAGGGAATGCGTGTGCGGTGTGGCCGATTCCCGCTCCCGACCGGCCTGTTCGCGAGGCCGGACACGGGCGGGCGCAGGTGAAGTCACCCCCGGCTGCCGGCCCCCGCGAAGGGAATCTGGGCCACGGCCGGTGCGGCCGCCGCGCCGCGGAACGGATGCGTCCACAGCCCACGCGCCTCCAACCGCGGCAGCACGCCCTCGCCGAACCAGTACGCCTCCTCCAGGTGCGGGTACCCGGAGAGCACGAACTCGTCGATCCCCAGCCGGTGGTACTCGGCGATCCGATCGGCGACCTCGTCGTGACTGCCGACCAGCGCCGTGCCCGCGCCGCCCCGCACCAGCCCGATGCCGGCCCACAGGTTCGGGTGGATCTCCAGGTCGTCGGAGCTGCCGCCGTGCAGCGCGAGCATGCGCTGCTGCCCCTCGGACTCGCTGCGGGCGAGCCCTTCCTGTACGGCCCGTACGGTCTCCGTGTCGAACCCGGCCAGCAGCCGGCGGGCCTCCGCCCAGGCATGCTCGGCCGTGTCCCGGGTGATGACGTGCAGCCGGATGCCGAAGCGGACGCTGCGGCCCTCCTTCTCGGCCAGTGCCCGGATCCGGGCGATCTTCTCCGCCACGGCGGCCGGCGGCTCGCCCCAGGTGAGATAGACGTCGACATGGCGGGCGGCGATCTCCCCGGCGATGGGCGAGGAGCCGCCGAAGTACACCTCGGGGACCGGGTCGGGCACCCGGGCCAGCTTCGCGTCCTCGACCTGCAGGTGCTCGCCGACCAGGTCGACGGTCCTGCCCTCCCACAGCCCCCGCACGATCTGGAGGAATTCACCGGTACGGCGGTAACGGTCGTCCTTGTCGAGGAAGTCGCCGTAGGCGCGCTGCTCGTGGCCCTCCCCGCCCGTGACCACGTTCAGCAGCAGCCGTCCGCCGGTCTGCCGCTGGAAGGTGGACGCCATCTGCGCGGCGAGCGTCGGCGAGACGAAGCCGGGCCGGAAGGCGACCAGGAACTTCAGCCGCTCGGTGTGCTGGGCGACCATGGCCGTGGTCAGCCACGCGTCCTCGCACCAGGCGCCCGTCGGAGTGAGCGCGCCGACGAAGCCCAGGTCCTCGGCGGCACGGGCGATCTGGCTGAGGTAGGCGACCGTCGGCGGCCGGTCGCGGCCGGACACCGTGGCGGGGGTGCCGTGACCGCCGCCGACGACATGGCGGCTGTCGCCGTTGGTGGGCAGGAACCAGTGGAAGGTGAGGGACATGGGGGGTCTCCGTTCGGGGTCGTCGGTCACAGCAGTCCGTGCCGGGGCGGCTTGACGCCGCGCAGCACGTAGCGGCCGATGTGCTGGACCTTCCAGCGCGCCGGGTCGTGCAGGGTGTGGGTGCGGGCGTCGCGCCAATGGCGGTGCAGGCCCAGGGAGTCGAGCGCCGACCGGGTGCCCGCGACCTCGAAGAGGGCGCTGCCGACCTCCACGGCCGCGTCCGCCGCCGTCACCTTGGCGGCAGCGACCGCGATCGAGGCCTCGGCAGCCGAGTCGTCGGTCAGGTCGGCGCGGGCGGCGTCGACGGACCGCGCCGCGGCGGCGAGCAGGGCGTCGGCGGCCCGTACCCGGATCGCGAGCTCGCCGAACCGCTGGATCAGCAAGGGATCCTCGGCGGCCGTGGCGTGCCCCTCGCCGACGCTCTCGAACCAGGGCCGGCTCTTGGTGCGGACGAACTCCACGGCCTCGGCGAGCGCACCGGCCGCGATCCCCGCGTCGATGGCGGCGTGCAGCAACTGGGCGACGGAGCCGTGGAGTTGAGGCCCCTGGAAGGTGAGGTGGTGCGGCACCACCCGGTCGGCGGGCACGGGCACCGACTCCAGGCGGACGGTTCCGCTGGCGGTGGTGCGCTGCCCCATGCCGCCCCAGTCGTCCACGACCGTGACGCCGGGCGCTTCGCGCGGCACGTACGCCACATGCAGGTTGTCGTCGTCGGCGCGGGCGAGGACGGGGATCCAGTCGGCGAACAGGGCGCCGGTCGAGTAGTGCTTGACGCCGTTCAGGACGTACGACCCGTCCGGGCGCCGCGCGAGCCGCGTCCGGATGTCCTGGACGTGGCTGGTCCCGGCCTCCGACTGGGCGTTGCCGAACCGCTTGCCCGCGAGCACCTCGCCGAAGAAGAACTCCCGCTGCTCCCACGTCCCTTGTCGGCGCAGCACGCCCACGTACACGAAGTGGCTCTGTGGAATCTGGGCGAGGCTGGCGTCGGCCGAGGCCAGCAGCCGGAAGATCTCGGCGAGGGTCTCCGTACGGACGTCCGCGCCGCCGAACTGCGCCGGTACCGTCACCCCGAGCAGCCCGGAGGCGGACAGCCGCTGGAGTTCCGCGTGCGGCAGTCTGCGGTGCGCGTCCCGCTCGGCGGCGTCCTTGCGGAACTCGGCGGCCAGTTCGGTGGCGACGGCGAGGGCCTCGGCGTCGTCGGCGATCACCGTCGCGGCGCTCATCCGGTGGCCGCCAGCAGGGTCGGGCGCCCCCCGAGGGCGATCGAGAACTGGTCGGTGACATGGGCCAGGGCCTCGGCGGCGGCCGGTGCGACGGTGAGGGTGCCGTCGTCGCCCACGCTGATGTCCTTGTCGAGGGTGAACCAGCCCGGCGTGATGTGGGCGGGGCCCATGGAGTTCAGCACCGGGCGCAGGGCGTAGTCGATGGCCAGCACGTGGGCGGTGGTGCCGCCGGTGGCCAGCGGCAGGACGGTCTTGCCCGCGAGCGCGTACTGCGGGAGCAGGTCCAGCAGCGACTTCAGCAGGCCGGAGTAGGCGGCCTTGTAGACGGGTGTGCCGATCACGATTCCGTCGGCGCGTTCGACCAGGGCGGTGGCCTCGACGATCGCCGGGTGGCCGAAGTCCGCGTGGAGCAGGGCCTCGGACGGGAGCGTGCGGACGTCGAAGGGGATCACGTCGTGGCCCTGGGCGGCGAGCCGGTCGTCCAGGTGGCGCAGCAGCCGGGCGGTGCGGGAGGTGGCGGAGGGACTTCCGGAGACGGAGAGGACGGTGGCCATGGTGAGGACCTTTCGGGGCGTGTCGGATGCGGGTGGCTGGGCCTGAGTCAGGCTCGGGCGGCGATCGGCTCGGACTCGGCTGCCTGGGCCTCCAGTTCGCGGACGAGCGGCAGCACCCGCTTGCCGAAGTACTCGACCTCCTCCAGGTAGTGCAGGAAGCCGAGGAGGAAGAGGTCGACGCCGAGGCGCTTGTAGGCGACGATCCGCTCGGCGATCTGCTCCGGGGTGCCGATCAGGCCGGTGCGGAAGCCGTCGTTGTACTGGACCAGGTCGTCGAAGCTGGAGTCCTGCCACATGCCCTTGCCGTCGGCGGTGGACTGCCCGGCCTGCTGGACGGCGTCGCGGAAGCCGTGGACGGCCGGTGTGTCGGCCTTGGCGACGATCTCGCGGAGCGTGTCGCGGGCCTCGGCCTCGGTGTCGCGGGCGATGAGGAAGGCGTTGAGGCCGAACTTCGGTGCGCTGCGGCCCGCTTGGGCGGCGGAGGAGCGGACGTCGTCGATCTGCTCGGTCACGCCGTCGAAGTCCTTGCCGTTGCTGAAGTACCAGTCGGAGACGCGGCCGGCCATGGCGCGGGCGGCGGTGGAGTTGCCGCCCTGGAAGATCTCCGGGTGCGGTCGCTCGGGGGTGTTCAGCGGCTTGGGCTTGAGGGAGAAGTCGCGCAACCGGTAGAAGTCACCGGCGAGTTCGGTGTGGTCCTCGGTCCAGATCTGCCGCAGGGCCTGGATGAACTCCTCCGCGCGGCGGTAGCGCTCGTCGTGCTCCAGCCAGGGCTCGCCGAGTGCGGTGAACTCCCCCTTGAACCAGCCGCTGACGACGTTGACGGCGAAGCGGCCGTTCGACAGGTGGTCGGCGGTGGCGCCGAGTTTGGCGAGGACGCCGGGGTGCCACAGGCCGGGGTGGACGGCGGCGATGACCTTGAGCCGCTGGGTGGCGAGGAGCAGGGCGAGGCTGAAGCTGGTCGACTCGTGCTGGAACTCGGCGCCGTAGCCGGCCATGTAGCGGACCTGGCTGAGGGCGTAGTCGAAGCCGTTGTTCTCGGCGAGGACGGCCAGTTCGCGGTTGTAGTCGTAGCCCCAGTCGGTGCGCTGCTCGACGGTGCTGGTGACGAGGCCGCCGCTGACGTTCGGCACCCAGTAGGCGAAGCGGACGGGGTCGGATCCGGGCGGTACGGGCATGGGGAACTCCTGGCAGGACTGCGCACGCACAGAAAGGGCGCGTGCGTGACAGGGAAACGTGTTCAGTGATCGGGATTCGGACGTGCGGGGACGACGTTCCCGGGAAAGCCGAAATCACCGTGGAAAACGGCCGGCAGTGGAATTCGCGAAGGGAGAACGGCGCGAGTGCGAGGGTTTCCCTCGGGTGCGCTCAGATCCGACAGCGACAGCAGGAACTGGAGACACGCGCGAGGTCGACGTGGCGTCGCCGCGTGAGGTCCTGTCGCTTCATGCCATCGATCAAAGCAGCGGGAAGTCGGGACGGTCAAGAATGTCCGGTGTTGATTCCACATGCTGAGAGCAGGTATTCACGAGGTTGTGACAGGGATTCCCTTGAACACGGTGAGCGGCGGACGGCAGGGTCCTTGTCGTGCGTATCGAACAGCTCGAATACATCGCCGCCGTCACGCGTTCGGGGTCGCTGCGGCGCGCCGCCGAGGAACTGCACCTTTCCCAGCCGGCGCTGAGCGAGACCGTGCGCAATCTGGAGCGCGAGCTCGGCGTGGATCTGCTGGAGCGCAAGCGGTCCGGGGCGAAGATCAGTGACGAGGGGCGGGAGCTGCTGCCGCACATCATGAGCGTGCTGGACGCGGTCGACCGGCTGCGGGGCGCGGCCGGCGACCAGCACCGCATCAGCCGGATGGTCCGGCTCGGCACGGTCAACACGGCCACCGTCCCGCTGGTCATCCCGACGGTGCGGGAGTTCCGGGGCACGCACCCGCTCACCCAGGTCGAGCTGGTCGGCGCCCAGCAGTCGGAGATCCATCGTGGGCTGCTGGAGGGCGCGTTCGATCTGGGGCTGGTGAACTACCTCGGGGGCGACGACCTGCCGCCCGGCTTCGAGACCACCGAACTGCTGCGCGGCCGGCCGGTGGTGTGCGTCCGGCCGGACAGTCCGCTGGCCGCCCTGGAGACGGTGGACGCGGACAGCCTCCTGACGGAGCCGCTGGTGGTGATGCGGTCCGGCTATGTCATGCACCGCTTCCTGCACCGGCTGCTCGACGGCCGTACGCCGTCGTTCTCCTACTCCACCGACGGCGCGGAGATGGGCAAGCTGATGGTCGCGGAGGGGCTGGGGGCGACGGTGCTGCCCGACTTCAGTGTGATCGGCGACCCGTTGGAGCGGCGGGGCGCGATCACCGTCCGGCCGCTCGCGGGCGACGCCACCGAGGTACTGCTGGTCCTGCAACGCCGCCATTCCGGTTCCGTGCCCCGGGCCGTCCGGGATCTGCACGAGCTGTTCGTGCGCAACGCCCGTGCGTATGAGGGCTCTTCGTGAGGCGGCCCGGTCAGGTCACGGTCACCGGATGCCGGACCACGGCGTCGAACAGATAGCCCTGTGTGTTGGGTACGGCGACATCCGGCTGGCGGCGACCGGCGGTGTCGGTGGCGCGGGCGAGGAGGTGGGTGGCACCCGGTGTCTCGGGCTTCCAGGGGATGGACCAACGGGTCCAGGTGTCGGCGCGGGGCCGGTCGTGCAGCCGGGCCCGGTGCCAGCTCGTTCCGCCGTCGGTGCTGACGTCGACCCGGGCGATCCCTCCCCCGCCCGACCAGGACCGGCCGTGCAGCACCTGGCCCTCCCCCACCGGGAACGTGGCGCCGCTCGCCAGCTCGAAGGCGCTCTTGAGCGTCTGCCGGGTCAGCGGGGCGCTGCCCTCCTGCGGGTAGGAGGGGCCGTACAGCCGGTAGAAGGTGGTGTTCCACGGTGAGAACAGCGGCCGCGCGGACACCTCGATGTCGCCGACCCACTTGATCGACGAGATCCCCACCCACGAGGGCACCAGCACCCGCACCGGATACCCATGGTCGTACGGCAGCGGCTCGCCGTTCATCTCGTACGCGAGCAGCACGTCGTCCAGCGCCTTGGCCAGCGGCAGTGGACGCCGCACCCGGCCGAGGCTCTCCCCGCCGCTGACGTACTCGGCGTCCAGGCCACGCGGCTGCACGTCCACGGCGTACGGGGACAGTCCCGCCCTGCGCAGGACGTCGGCCAGGCGCACCCCGCGCCAGCGGGCGACGCCGATCGCGCCCAGCGTCCAGGCGGTGCCGGTGACCGTCTCGCCCTGCTGGGTCGTGTAGTGGCTACGGCCGTTTCCGGCGCACTCGACGAACGCGGTCCGTGTGACGGCGGGCAGGGCGCGCAGATCGTCGTATCCGAACTCCACCGGCTTGTCCTCGCCAGGGGCGCCGCGCAGCCCGCTGCCCCACAGCCGCAGTCGCCAGTCGGCGGCGTCCAGGACGGGGGTTGTGGTGTGGTTGCGGACGAAGAACAGCTCGTTGGGCGTGTGGTGGCCCGTTCCGCGCAGGGCCTCCCAGCGGGTCTCGGCGTTGGTGCCGCGCTGGATGAACCACTCGGGCGGCAGCGGCTTGACGATCGGGGTGTCCGCGGCGCGGGCGGGGCCGGGCGCGGGGAGTGCGGTCGCGGCTGCCGTGGCGGCGAGCAGGGTGAGCAGCCGGCGCCGGCTGACCCCGTCCGCTCTGGCGTCCCCGGCGAGCCACTGACGCAGCCGTCGGCAGTCGTAGGCCCGCACCCTGACCGCGCAGCCAGGCCGCGAAGTACCTGAGGGCGACAGCGATGTTGGTGCGCACCCCCTCGGAGGTCGGCGGGCCGCTGATCCGGCGCACCGACAGCAGGTCGCCGGCGGTGACCTCCACGTCGTCGCGCGTACGGTCGATCTGGTGCGGCCGTTCGCCGAGGTGTGCGCGCTGGCCGGGCTCGACACCGTGGTGTGCGAGGTGGACGCGGTCGCGGCCCGCGCCGCCCGGGAACGGGTGACGGCGTCGCTGGACCGCCGTGTGCGACGCGGCAAGCTGGAGCAGGCCGCCGCGCGGGACGCGCTCGCCCGTCTGGTGTTCACCGGCGGCCTGGAGGACCTGGCCGACCGGCAGCTCGTGGTCGAAGCGGTGGTGGAGAACCCGGACGCCAAGACCGAGGTGTTCGCCGCGCTCGACAAGATCGTCGAGGATCCGGCGGCCGTGCTGGCCACCAACACCTCCTCGCTGCCGGTCATGCGGCTCGGCATGGCGACCGGCCGCGCGGACCGGGTCGTGGGCCTGCACTTCTTCAACCCGGTACCCGTGCTGCCGCTGGTGGAGGTCGTGCCCTCCCTGCACACCTCGGCCGAGACGATCGCCGTCGTCGAGGACTTCGCCGCCGGCGCGCTCGGCAGGACCGTGATCCGCTCCCGGGACCGGGCGGGCTTCGTCGTCAACGCGCTCCTCGTCCCGTACCTGTTGTCCGCGATCCGGATGGCGGAGTCCGGCTTCGCCACCGCCGCCGACATCGACACCGGCATGGAACTGGGCTGCGCCCACCCCATGGGCCCGCTCAGGCTCGCGGACCTGATCGGCCTGGACACCGTCGCCTCGATCGCCGAGTCCCTCTACGACGAGTTCAAGGAGCCCCTCTACGCCCCTCCCCCGCTGCTCCAGCGGATGGTCGAGGCGGGGCTGCTGGGCCGCAAGTCCGGGCAGGGGTTCCACGTGTACGGCCGGGCCTGAGCTGTAGGCTGGCCGACGCAGCTGGTTCGCCCCGTCCGCCAGGCGGGATGCGTCGCAAGAGGGAACCCGGTGGGAATCCGGGACTGCCCCGCAGCGGTGAGCGGGAACGACCGCCGTCATACGCACTGGGTCCGACGTACCGGCCCTGGGAAGCGACGGCCAGTAGGTGTCCTCACGGAGTGAGGACGTGCCCGCGAGTCCGAAGACCTGCCAACTGCCCCCGTACGAAGCACTCGTGCGCGGACATCCCGGTGACCTCGAGGGCGGGTCGGCGTACACAACCGAGCGGACGGCCGTACGGTCGCTGCCCTTCGGTACGTCACCCCTTCGCGCTCTCGTCCCGTCCCCGGGATCTCAGGGATTCATCTCGCGAAGGAGATCTCCGTGACCACCAAGCCCGCAGCCGCGGCAGCACGGGCCACCGTGTACGGCTACCCCCGCCAGGGCCCGAACCGGGAACTGAAGAAGGCGATCGAGGGCTACTGGAAGGGCCGCGTCACCGCCGACGCGCTGCGCTCCACCGCCGCCGAACTGCGCCGGGCCAACTGGCGGCAGCTCGCCGACGCCGGCATCCACGAGGTGCCGACCGGCGACTTCTCGTACTACGACCACGTCCTGGACACCACCGTCGCACTCGGCGCCATCCCCGAGCGCCATCGCGGCGCCGTCGAATCCGACGCCCTGGACGGCTACTTCGCCATGGCCCGTGGCACGCAGGACGTCGCGCCGCTGGAGATGACCAAGTGGTTCGACACCAACTACCACTATCTCGTGCCCGAGTTGGGGCCGGACACGGTCTTCACGGCGGACTCGACCAAGCAGGTCGCCGAGCTGAAGGAGGCCCTGGCCCTGGGGCTCGCCGCCCGGCCGGTCCTGGTCGGCCCGATCACGTACCTCCTGCTCGCCAAGCCGGCGCCCGGAGTCGCCGCGGACTTCGAGCCGCTCACCCTCCTGGACCGGCTGCTTCCCGTGTATGCGCAGATCCTGGCCGACCTGCGCGCGGCCGGGGCCGAGTGGGTCCAGCTGGACGAGCCCGCCCTCGTCCAGGACCGCACCCCGGCCGAGCTGAACGCCACCGGGCGTGCCTACCGCGACCTCGGCGGCCGCACCGACCGTCCGAAGCTGCTTCTCGCCTCGTACTTCGACCGGCTCGGCGAGGCGCTGCCGGTGCTGGCCAAGGCACCCGTCGAAGGGCTGGCGCTGGACTTCACGGAGTCCGCGGCCGCCAACCTGGACGCGCTCGCCGCCGCCGGCGGGCTGCCCGGCAAGCGGCTGGTCGCCGGCGTCGTCAACGGCCGCAATGTCTGGGTCAACGACCTGTCGGCGTCGCTCACCACGCTGGGCACCCTGTTGGGACTGGCGGACCAGGTCGACGTCTCGGCCTCCTGCTCCCTGCTGCATGTGCCGCTCGACGCGTCGGCCGAGCGGGACATCGAGCCGCAGATCCTGCGCTGGCTGGCCTTCGCCAGGCAGAAGACCGCCGAGATCGTCACCCTGGCCAAGGGGCTCGCCCAGGGCACCGGCACGATCACCGCCGAGCTGGCCGCCAACCGGGCCGACCTGGCCTCCCGCGCGGGCTCCCCGATCACCCGCGACGCGACCGTCCGGTCCCGTGCGGGGGCCGTCACCGAGGCGGACGCCCGCCGCTCGCAGCCGTACGCCGAGCGGACCGCCGCCCAACGCGCGCACCTCAGGCTGCCGTTGCTGCCGACCACCACGATCGGCTCCTTCCCGCAGACCGGCGAACTGCGCACCGCGCGCGCCGACCTGCGCGCGGGCCGGATCGACACGGCGGGCTACGAGGAGCGCGTCAAGGCCGAGATCCAGGAGGTCATCTCCTTCCAGGAGAAGACCGGCATCGACGTCCTGGTGCACGGTGAGCCGGAGCGCAACGACATGGTCCAGTACTTCGCCGAGCAGCTCACCGGCTACCTCGCCACACAGCACGGCTGGGTGCAGTCCTACGGCACCCGCCACGTCCGCCCGCCGATCCTGGCCGGCGACATCTCGCGGCCCGAACCGATGACGGTGCCCTGGACGACGTACGCCCAGTCCCTCACCGACCGCCCGGTCAAGGGCATGCTCACCGGCCCGGTCACCATGCTCGCCTGGTCCTTCGTCCGCGACGACCAGCCGCTCGGCGAGACGGCCCGACAGGTCGCCCTCGCCCTGCGCGACGAGGTGAACGACCTTGAGGCGGGCGGGACGTCCGTCATCCAGGTCGACGAGCCCGCCCTGCGGGAGACCCTGCCGCTGCGCGCCGCGGACCGCGACGCGTATCTCGCCTGGGCCACGGAGGCGTTCCGGCTCACCACGGCCGGGGTCCGGCCGGACACCCAGATCCACACGCACATGTGCTACGCCGAGTTCGGCGACATCGTCCAGGCCATCGACGACCTCGACGCGGACGTCATCAGCCTGGAGGCCGCCCGCTCGCACATGCAGGTCGCCCGTGAACTCGCCGCCCACGGCTACCCGCGCGAGGCCGGGCCTGGTGTCTACGACATCCACTCCCCGCGGGTGCCGAGCGCGAAGGAGGCGGCCGAGCTGCTGCGCACCGGCCTGAAGGCCATCCCCGCCGAACGGCTGTGGGTCAACCCCGACTGCGGTCTGAAGACCCGTGGCTGGCCGGAGACCCGGGCCTCGCTGGAGAACCTGGTGGCAGCGGCCCGTACGGTACGGAGCGAGCTGTCCGTGTCCTGACCCGGCCGACCGGCCAAGGGCCCTCACCGCTCACGTGGTGAGGGCCTCAGGGCAGCGAGGAGCACGTCATGACCCCGGCAGGAGGAGCGACCGCGTGACCAGCCGCGTCACCTTGATCTCACCCGCGATGAACGGGGGCCTGCGCCAAGCCCGCTTCGACGACGGCCGGACCCCGCTCGACGACAGCGGCACGGCCCAGGCCCGCGCGGCCGCCGGGACCCTGCCCTCGGCCGCCGATGTGCTCATTTCGCCGAGCCTGCGCTGCCGGGAGACGGCCGAGGCGCTCGGTCTGCGCGGATCTGCGGTGCCGGAGCTGGCGGGGCTGGAGATGAACCGCTGGCGGGGCCGCACGCTCGACGAGGTGACCGCCGTCGAGCCGGAGTCGGTGAACCGCTGGCTCACGGACCCGGGCTGCGCACCGCACGGGGGTGAGTCGGTGCGGGACTTCTGCGACCGGGTCGCCCGGTGGCTGACGGCCGCGCAGGACCTGGACGGCCGTACGCTCGCCGTGGTCGAGCCGGAGGTCGTTCGCGCCGCCGTCGTTCATGCGCTCGGCATGCCCGTGGCGGCCTTCTGGCGTCTTGACGTCGCCCCGCTGACGGCGACGGAGCTCAGTGGACGGTCCGGGCGCTGGAACCTGCGGCTGGGGCGGCCCCTTGCCGCGCCGCACACCGGTTAGGGACGAGCGTCCGGGGGATTCAGGATGCCGTGTCACGGTGGCGACGCAGCAGTGCCGCGATGGCGCAGCGCAGACAGCCCGTGTCGGTGTCCGTCTGCGGCACGGCATCGCCGGCGCACGCCGTCCCCGCCTGCTCCCGGCAGCGGGCGGGCGGCGCCGCGACCAGCGTCTCCAGGTCCTGCAGCAGCTGCTCGGTGCGCTTGACCTGCTGGCCGAGTACGCGCACCCGGGCGCTCTGGCCGCCGATCTGCCGTCGGCTGGCCATCAGTTGCTCGTACTCCTCCACGGTCAGCGCCACCGCCTCGTGGCCGCCGAGGGTGATGCGGCGCGGCTGTGGGTGTCTGGCCACTCGGCTCCTCCGCTCCTCGCCCGCAGGGTCGTCGGGTAATCGGCCGGTCGTCCGTGCCATGTCCCGTCCCGTCAACTCGGTGTCCGCAGAACGTGAGAGGGCCCCCGGAAGGTTCCGCGGGCCCTCTCACGTGATCGCATTCCGGTCAGCTGGGGGCAGCCACCGCCGG
The DNA here is from genome assembly GCF_008042075.1 of Streptomyces sp. UW30. GTDB lineage: Bacteria > Actinomycetota > Actinomycetes > Streptomycetales > Streptomycetaceae > Streptomyces. The sequence continues at coordinate 414,243 of NZ_RDBN01000043.1, forward strand.
GGCCGAAGCCGCGGCGGCCGGTCTGGGATTCAGCAGTCGCTCGGCCAGCTCGCCGAAGAGCAGCCCGAAGCCTGCCCAGAGCGTGGCCTGCATGGCCAGCGCCGAGATCCGGAACCTCCACAGCACGGCGGCCGGGAAGTCCGCGGGAACCTCGTTGACGACCGGCAGGAACGCGTACGCCAGGCCGATCACAACGGCGAACGCGGCCACCGCGGCGACGGTGGCGTACCAGGTGCCCAGCCTCGGGGCGAGGCGCTTGCCGAGGATGGTCGCGGCCACCGCGAGGAGGACGCTGAGCACCATCATCAGGAAGTACAGGGTGGTCCGCTTGCCGATGGTGTCGGGGTCGCCGACGGCGGGCGGGTTGGCCGGGTACTTCAGGAACGGCACGACGTAGACGGCGAGCAGTGCGCCCCCGGACAGCAGCAGCGCGGTGGCCCGCGGGCTGAAGCGGCCGACGCGGCCGAGGGCGAAGCAGTAGGCGAGGGCGGCGATGCCGCCGAAGGCGACCCCGTAGATCAGTACACCGGTGGCGAGGCCCGCGGTGGACTGAAGGCTGCGGGAGACGAGTTCGACCTCGTGCTCGTGCCCGGAGGCATGGGCCTCCTCGAATCCGATCGCCTTGTCGACGCTCGGCTCACCGAGGAAGTAGGCCACGACCAGGGCGAGTACACCGGCGCCGAGGCCGGCGAGCATGCCCCGTACGAGCAGGTTTCTTACCGTTGCGGAGTTCATGAGTGTTCGGCGTCCCTCGGGTCAGTGGCAGGGGAAGCCGAGGAGGTGGCGGGCGTCGTGCACCCACTCGTGGACGTCCTCGCCGGAGACGACGGAGGTGGCGCCCTGTTCGGCGCCGACGAAGTACAGCAGGACCAGCATCAGGATGCCGAAGAAGACCGCCCAGGGGACGATCGCGCCGATCGGCAGTTTGGCGGGGAGAGCGGGGGTGGTGGCGGTCGGCTGAGCGACATGCTGCGCCATGGCAGGGCCTCCTCTGGGAGTTCGCGTCCCATCTCGGTGGTGCACATGACGACGGCCACGGGTCTGACTCGCCGCCCTTCCCAAGGGGCGGCATACAGTGGCGCGACCGTGCCGGATTCCCACCGGCTTCCGCTTCGCCGTCGTCGATATCGCACTGACCGTACTGCTCGACCAGGACATGACCAATGGCGGGCGGCTCCCGGGACCCAGCCCTGACCGAACTTTTACCTGTGATGAAAGCCGCGGAACGGACGTTCCCCGACCGCCGGTTTCGGTGCGGAGACCCAGGTCACAATGTGGGAGAGGGCAAGGTCACAGCCGTGCCCTCTGCTGCTCCTTTGATGATCTGACCTAGCATCCGAGCATGACGGTCCTGCCTGACGACGGGCTCTCGCTGGCCGCCGAGTTCCCTGACGCAACCCATGAGCAGTGGCAACACCTGGTGGAAGGTGTGCTGCGCAAGGCGGGCAAGGACGTCTCGGGCCCGGCCGCGGAAGAAGCCCTGTCCACTGCCCTGGAGGACGGGTTGCGCACCCGCCCTCTGTACACCGCGCGCGATGCCGCGCCCGACACGGGTCTGCCCGGGTTCGCCCCCTTCGTCCGTGGCGGCCGCGCCGAGGGCAACACGGCCGGCGGCTGGGATGTGCGCCAGCGCCACACGGCGCTCAAGGACAGCGTGGTGCTCGCGGACCTGGAGAACGGCGTCACCTCGCTCTGGCTGGTCCTCGGCGAGGGCGGCATCCCGGTGACGGAACTCGGCCGCGCCCTGGAGGGCGTCTACCTCGACCTGGCCCCCGTCGTCCTCGACGCGGGCACCGAGGTGGAGCCCGCCGCGCGTGAGCTGCTGCGGCTGTACGAGGAGCGGGGCGTCGCCAAGGAGGCGGCGCGCGGCAACCTCGGCGCGGACCCGCTCGGCCATGAGGCCCGTACCGGAAAGTCCTCGGAGTTCGCCGCCGTCGCCACGCTGGCGCGACTGTGCGCCGAGGAGTACCCGGGGCTGCGGGCGCTGACCGTGGACGCGCTGCCGTACCACGAGGCCGGTGGCTCGGCCGCGCAGGAACTGGGCTGCTCGCTGGCGACCGGTGTCGCCTATCTGCGGGAGCTGACCGAGGCCGGGCTGACGGTCGAACAGGCCGGTGCGCAGCTGGAGTTCCGGTACGCGGCCACCGCCGACCAGTTCCTGACCATCGCCAAGCTGCGGGCCGCGCGCCGGCTGTGGGCGCGGGTGAGCGAGGTGTGCGGGGCGCCGAGCGCGCAGGTGCAGCATGCCGTCACCTCGCCGGTGATGATGTCGCGCCGCGACCCCTGGGTGAACATGCTGCGCACGACGGTGGCCACGCTGGCCGCCGGCGTCGGCGGCGCCGACTCCGTGACCGTGCTGCCCTTCGACCATGCGCTCGGCCTGCCGGACGCCTTCGCGCGGCGCATCGCCCGCAACACCTCGACCATCCTCATCGAGGAGTCGCACCTGGCCCGGGTGATCGACCCGGCGGGCGGCTCCTGGTACGTGGAGCGGCTCACGGACGAACTCGCCGAGGCGGGCTGGGAGTTCTTCCAGCGCATCGAGGGTGCGGGCGGCCAGGCCGAGGCCCTGCGCTCCGGACGGCTCGGCCAGGACCTGGCCGAGACCTGGGCGGCGCGCACCGGCAAGCTCGTCAAGCGGCGCGAACCGATCACCGGCGTCAGCGAGTTCCCGAACCTCGCCGAGAAGCCGGTGGAGCGCGAGCCCGCTCCCGAGGTCCGGTCCGGCGGCCTTCCGCGCGTCCGCCGTGACGAGGCGTACGAGGCGCTGCGTGCCCGTTCCGACGCCCACCTCGCCGCCACCGGGTCCCGGCCGCGGATCTACCTGGCCGCGCTCGGCCCGGCCGCCGCCCACACCGCGCGGCTCACCTTCGCGTCGAACCTGTTCCAGGCGGGCGGCATCGAGCCCGTCACCGAGGGCACCTTCGCCGAGAGCGGCGCCACCGAGGTGTGCCTGTGCTCCAGTGACGCGCTCTACGCGGAGCAGGCCGAGGCAGTGGCCGCCGAGTTCAGGTCGGCGGGCGCCAGGCACGTGTTCCTCGCGGGCCGCCCCGGGCAGTACACCGATGTCGACAGTTACGTCTTCGCGGGCTGTGACGCCGTCGCCGTGCTGTCCGCCACCCTCGACCGCATGGGAGTGTCCTGATGGGAATCCCCGACTTCTCCGGGATCGAGCTGGGGACCCCGACCGCTGCCGGCGGCGCCGACGAGTGGCGTACGGCCGTCAAGCAGGCCACGGGCGGGGACGAGCCGCTGTGGGAGACCCCCGAGGGCATCGCGGTCAAGCCGCTGTACACCGGCCGTGACCTGGAGGGCCTGGACTTCCTGGGCACCTACCCGGGCATGGCGCCGTATCTGCGCGGCCCGTACCCGACGATGTACGTCAACCAGCCCTGGACGATCCGCCAGTACGCGGGCTTCTCCACCGCCGAGGAGTCCAACGCGTTCTACCGGCGCAACCTGGCGGCCGGCCAGAAGGGCCTGTCGGTCGCCTTCGACCTGCCCACGCACCGGGGTTACGACAGCGACCACCCGCGCGTGACGGGCGATGTCGGCATGGCGGGCGTCGCCATCGACTCGATCTACGACATGCGTCAGCTCTTCGACGGCATCCCGCTGGACAGGATGACCGTGTCGATGACGATGAACGGCGCCGTGCTGCCGGTGCTGGCGCTGTACATCGTGGCGGCGGAGGAACAGGGCGTGCCGCCCGAGAAGTTGGCCGGGACCATCCAGAACGACATCCTCAAGGAGTTCATGGTCCGCAACACCTACATCTATCCGCCGAAGCCGTCGATGCGGATCATCTCCGACATCTTCGCCTTCACCTCGCAGCGGATGCCGCGCTACAACTCCATCTCCATCTCCGGCTATCACATCCAGGAGGCGGGTGCGACGGCCGACCTGGAGCTGGCGTACACGCTCGCGGACGGGGTCGAGTACATCCGCGCGGGCCGTGAGGCCGGCCTGGACGTGGACGCGTTCGCGCCCCGGCTGTCGTTCTTCTGGGCGATCGGCATGAACTTCTTCATGGAGGTCGCCAAGCTGCGGGCGGCACGGCTGCTGTGGGCGAAGCTGGTGAAGCAGTTCGACCCGAAGAACTCCAAGTCGCTGTCCCTGCGCACCCATTCGCAGACCTCGGGCTGGTCGCTGACCGCGCAGGACGTGTTCAACAACGTCACGCGCACGTGCGTCGAGGCGATGGCCGCGACGCAGGGCCACACGCAGTCGCTGCACACCAACGCCCTGGACGAGGCGCTCGCGCTGCCCACCGACTTCTCGGCCCGCATCGCGCGCAACACCCAGCTGCTGATCCAGCAGGAGTCCGGCACGACCCGGGTCATCGACCCGTGGGGCGGCAGCGCGTACGTCGAGAAGCTGACGTACGACCTCGCACGCCGGGCCTGGCAGCACATCGAGGAGGTCGAGGCCGCGGGGGGTATGGCCAAGGCCATCGACGCCGGCATCCCCAAGCTGCGCATCGAGGAGGCCGCGGCCCGCACCCAGGCCCGCATCGACTCCGGCCGCCAGCCCGTCATCGGCGTCAACAAGTACCGCGTCGAGACCGACGAGCAGATCGACGTCCTCAAGGTCGACAACTCCTCCGTGCGCGCCCAGCAGATCGAGAAGTTGCGGCGGCTGCGGGCGGAGCGGGACGAGCGGGTCTGCCAGGACGCGCTCGATGCGCTGACCCGGGCCGCCGGGGGCGAGGGCAACCTGCTGGAGCTGGCGGTGAACGCGGCCCGCGCGAAGGCCACCGTCGGGGAGATCTCGGACGCCCTGGAGAAGGTGTACGGCCGGCACGCGAGCCAGATCCGTACGATCACCGGCGTGTACCGCAACGAAGCCGGGGAGTCCCCGTCCGTGGACCGCACCCGCACCCTCGTGTCCGACTTCGAGGAGGCCGAGGGCCGCCGTCCGCGCATCCTGGTCGCCAAGATGGGCCAGGACGGCCACGACCGCGGCCAGAAGGTGATCGCCACCGCCTTCGCCGACCTCGGCTTCGACGTCGACGTCGGCCCGCTGTTCCAGACACCTGCCGAGGTGGCCCGCCAGGCCGTCGAGGCGGACGTGCACATCGTCGGGGTGTCGTCGCTGGCCGCCGGTCACCTCACACTCGTACCGGCGCTCAAGGAGGCGCTGGCCGAGGAGGGCCGCGAGGACATCATGATCGTGGTCGGCGGGGTGATCCCGCCGCAGGACGTGCCGACGCTGCTGGAGATGGGCGCGGCGGCCGTCTTCCCGCCCGGGACGGTGATCCCGGACGCCGCGTACGACCTCGTACGGCGGCTGGGAGCCGATCTCGGGCACGAGCTGTGATCGATCTCGACGCGTATGTGAAGGGTGTGCTCGACGGGAAGCGTGCGATCGTCGCGCGCGCCATCACGCTCGTCGAGTCCACCCGGCCCCAGCACCGGGTGCTGGCACAGCAGTTGCTGACCGAGCTGCTGCCGCACAGCGGGAAGGCGCGGCGGATCGGCGTGAGCGGGGTGCCGGGGGTCGGGAAGTCGACGTTCATCGACGCGTTCGGCACGATGCTGACCGCGCTCGGGCACCGGGTCGCGGTGCTGGCCGTCGACCCCTCGTCCAGCCGGACGGGCGGGTCGATCCTGGGCGACAAGACGCGGATGGAGCGCCTGGCGGTCGACCCGGCGGCCTTCATCCGCCCCTCCCCCACGGCCGGCACGCTGGGCGGGGTCGCCAAGGCCACCCGTGAGTCGATCGTGGTGATGGAGGCGGCCGGCTACGACGTGATCCTGGTGGAGACGGTCGGCGTCGGCCAGTCGGAGACCGCGGTCGCGAACATGGTGGACTCCTTCCTGCTGCTGACGCTGGCCCGCACGGGCGACCAGCTCCAGGGCATCAAGAAGGGCGTCCTGGAACTGGCCGACGTGCTCGCCGTCAACAAGGCGGACGGCCCGCACGAGCGAGACGCCCGCGCCGCCGCACGGGAGTTGGCGGGTGCTCTGCGTCTGATGCACGGCAGGGACGCCGCCTGGACGCCGCCGGTCCTGCACTGCAGCGGGCGCGAGTCGATCGGCCTGGACACGCTCTGGGACCGCCTCGAACAGCATCGGACGCTGCTGGAGTCCACCGGCCGTCTCGCCGCCAAGCGCCGCGACCAGCAGATCGACTGGACGTGGACCATGGTCCGCGACGAACTCCTGGGCCGCCTGCACGCCGACCCGGCAGTGCGGGCCGTCGCGCCGGAGCTGGAACAGCGGGTCAGGGACGGCGAGTTGACGGCGACGCTGGCCGCCGAGCGGATCCTGGCGGCGTTCGAGGGCGAGCGCGGCCCCGGGGCTCAGGATGCCGACGTGTCCGCGCTGCGCGGCGCCACCAGCCCCGACTCGTAGGCGAACACCACGAGTTGGGCCCGGTCCCGCGCCCCCAGCTTGGTCATCGCCCTGCTGATGTGGGTCTTCGCCGTGAACGGGCTGATCACCATGTGCGCGGCGATCTCCTCGTTGGTCAGGCCGCGCGCCGCCAGCGCCGTGACCTCCCGCTCGCGGCGGGTCAGGCCCTCAAGGCCCGGTGCCGTGGCCCGGTCGGGCGGACGCGAGACGAACTCGCCGATGAGGGTGCGGGTCACCGCGGGCGACAGCAACGCCTCCCCACGCGCCACCACCTCGATCGCCTGGAGCAGGTCGGCCGGCTCGGTGTCCTTCAGCAGGAAGCCGCTCGCGCCGGCCCGCAGCGCCTCGAAGACGTACTCGTCGTGGCCGTAGTTGGTGAGGATCACCACGCGCACGTCCGACAGGGCCGGGTCCGCGGCGATACGGCGGGTCGCCTCGATACCCGTCATCACCGGCATCTGTACGTCGATCAGCGCGATGTCGGGCACCTGCGCCCGGATCAGCGCCAGTCCCCGCTCGCCGTCCCCCGCCTCCCCGACCACCTCGATACCGTCCTCGGCGTCCAGCAGGGCCCGGAACCCCGCCCGCATCAACGCCTGATCGTCGACCAGCGCCACCCTGATCACGCCACCAGTCCCCCCGCCTCTCCCAGCGGCAAGCACGCCCGCACCACGAATCCGCCCTCCGCGCGGGGGGCGGCGGCCAGCGTGCCGCCGAGGGCCGTGACGCGCTCGCGCATACCGGTCAGGCCGATGCCGGGAGCAGCCGCACGGGACGGGTCGGCCGTGCCGTCGTCCTCGACGCTTATGGTCAAGTCGCCCTCACCATAAGCGAGTTGGACGCTCACCTTCGCCGGTCCCGCGTGCCGTGCCGCGTTCGTGAGGGCCTCCTGGACGATGCGGTACATGGCCCGGTCGACCGTCGCCGCGAGCGGCCGCTCGTCCCCCGTCACGGTCAGGTCAACGGCCAGCCCGGCGGCCCGCGCCCGCTCCACGAGCAGTGCCGGCGTGCCGGTCGGTTCGTCGGTGCGCAGCACCTCCAGCGTGGCGCGCAGCTCGCGCATGGCCTCGCCGCTCGCCTCCTGGATGGCGGACAGGGCGGGCGGCACCTCCTCACCGCGCTTGCGGGCCAAGTGCGCGGCGACGCCTGCCTGGAGCTTGACGATCGAGATGCTGTGCGTGAGGGAGTCGTGCAACTCCCGTGCGATGCGCAGGCGTTCCTCGCCCGCTCTGCGCAACGCCGCCTCCTCGCGGGTGCGTTCGGCCTCCAGCGCGCGCTGCTCGGTCTGCCGTAGATACGCCTGCCAGTTGCGGTCGGCCAGGCCGGTCACGACCGCGCACAGGAACCATCCGGCCAGCAGCAGTGTCTCGCTCACGACGTGCGAGGTCGCCGAACCCGCCGCGACATAGCCGCCGAGGAAGACGGCGGCCGCCGCGGCGGCCGTGCCCCGGTGTCCGGTCCGCGAGGCCGTGTGCACCGCGCCCACGACGGGGATGGCCAGGGTGGCGGCCGGCCCCGCGTGGAACACCTCGGCGAGCAGGCAGCCTGCGGTGATCGCGAGCACCGCGCGCGGGGCGGTGCGGTGCGCGGCCAGGGCCAGCGAACCGGCCGCGATCAGAGCCCAGTCGACGGGCCCCGCCCGGTCGTCCGCGACGGCGGCGAGCACGGTGATGGCGCCGACCACGACCGCGACGGCCGCGTCGGCGAACCGCTCGCGTGTGATGCGGTACCCGCTCATGCCCGCACACTAGACCGCCCCACCGACAGCGGCGTCAGCCCTGTGGACGGCTCCCGGACTACTCCCGGCGTAGTAGTGCGGGGCACCGGCCCGCCCCGCCGGCGCAGCGCCGACTCCCTTCGCCCGTACGACGACCCGCACCGCCCCGGCGGAGCACCCTGCTGACCATGCCCACACCCTTCCGATTCACCGAACCCCTCCCGCCCAGGTCGGCCGCCGGCACCGTCGCCGAGGTGTACGCGCAGATCGCCCTCGACTTCGGCATCGCCGAGCCCCCCACCTTCGTGGTCCTGTCCAGCGCACCCGAACTCCTGGCTCCCGCCTGGGCGTTGCTGCGCGAGTCGCTCATCGCCGGCGCGGGCAGCCGGACCGGCAAGGAGCTGGTGGCGCTCGGGGTGTCGCTCGCCAACAGGTGCCCGTTCTGCGTGGACGCGCACACCGTGCTGCTGCACGCCACCGGCGACCACGCGCTCGCCGAGCGGGTGGCGCGCGGGGAGTTGCCCCAGAGCGAGGAGCACGCGCGCCTGCTCGCCTGGGGGCGGCACACGCGCGTGCCCGGCGCCGACCTGGCGCCGTACCCCTTCCCGCGCGAACAGGCCGCCGCCCATCTCGGCACCGCGCTCACCTTCCACTTCATCAACCGGATCGCGTCGGCCCTGCTGACCGAGAACCTGCTCCCGGCGGGCGCACAGCGCCTGCGGGCGGTACGGAGCATCGCGGGCCGCGCGCTCTCGCGGACCGTGCGCCGCCGCGCACGCCCCGGCCAGTCCCTCGCGCTGCTCGACGACATCGACCCCGGTGAGGCCCCCGCATGGGCGCGCGGCACGCCCGTCGGCATCGCGTACGCGGCGCTGCTGAGGGCGGCCATGCGAGGGGCGGACCTCCTCGACGCCGACGACCACGACCTCGTGGAGGCGGCCCTGCAGGACTGGGACGGCACTCATCCGACGCTCGCCCTGGACGGGTTCCCGGACCGCCGGGAGCGTCCCGGGGCGCGGCTGGTGCTGCTGGCCGCCCTCGCGCCGTACCGCATCACGGACGAGGACGTGGCGGCCTGGCGCCGGCCGGAGCACACCGACCGCTGTCTGGTGCACCTCGTCGCGTACGGCGCCTTCATCGCCGTGAACCGCATCGAAAGCGCACTTTCCGCCCAAATCATCCAGGAGGCCCTGTAACTGGACCAGGACACCACGTATTCGAGGCCCATGCGTAATGGCGTCAGCACGGAGCGAGTTGGCACTTCCGCCTCACAGGGAGTCATGTGACACTGGCGTCCCGTCCGCAGTGCGGACTCCTTCCGCACCGTCCCCCACGAGAAGTGCGCCGTGCGTTCTCTTCCCTTGCCGCTCGCCCTCACCGCGCGTCTGTCGCCCGTCGTCGTGCTCGCCGCGGCGGGCTGGGCGCTGTCCTCCAGCCCCGCCACGACGCCGGCCGCCGAGGACCGGACGGCGACGCAGAAGACGGATGAAGACTCGCCCTCGGCTCCCGCGACGGCGGCTGCGTCGAAGACGTACGCCGCCGCTCCCGCACCGTGCGACGGCCTGAGCTCGAAGTCGATCAAGGATCTCGTGCCCGGCGCCAAGGCGGCCGGCAAGGAGCTCCCGTCGACGGACTCCAAGGTGCGCCGCACCTGCTCGTGGAACGCGCTCGACGGTTACGAGTACCGCTGGCTGGACGTGTCCTTCGAGGTCACGGCGTCGGACGAGGCGGCGGAGGAGTCCTACAAGGGGCGCGTCGCGGACAAGAGCGGCGGGGGCGCCGTCCCCGGGCTCGGCGACGCGGGTTACTCCGTCGTGAACCTCACGACGGAGGACAAGCAGCAGACCCGCGAGGGTGTGGTGCTGGTCCGCGCTTCCAACGCGCTGATCTCCATCACCTACAGCGGAAGCGACTTCGAGTCGAAGAAGGCGCCCGACACCGACGAGATCAACAAGGGTGCCATCAAGGCGGCCAAGGAGGCGGTGGCCGCCTTGGAGGACGGTCAGAAGAGCTGACCGTCCTCCGGTCCCGCAAGAGTCCCGCAAGGGCGGTGTCAGGCCTCGGCGCGTTCCTTGCGCCCGCCCATCAGCACCACGTACAGCACCAGCGAGGTGGCCAGGCCCACCGCCCAGCCGTAGTCGGCGAGCGGCTTGAGGAACGGGATCAGTCCATCGGCCGGGAACGGCCCGGTCTTCGATCCGTCGGCGCCCACGCCCGAGTACGAGCCGCCGACCGCGAGGACGCCGCCGACGAGGAAGGCGACGATCGCGCGCCAGTTCCAGCCGTTCGTGTACCAGTAGCGCCCGCCGGGCGTGTACAGGTCGGCGAGGTGCAGGACCGTGCGGCGGACGATCCAGTAGTCGGCGATCAGGATTCCCGCGACCGTGCCGAGCAGGCCGCCGACCACGCCGAGCCAGGTGAAGATGTAGAACTCCGGCGTGGAGATCAGCTTCCACGGGAAGATCAGGACGCCGACGACACCGGTGATCAGCGCGCCCGTACGGAAGTTGATGAGCTTCGGCGCCAGGTTCGCGAGGTCGTACGCCGGGGAGACCACGTTCGCCGCGATGTTCACGGAGATGGTGGCGACGAGGACGACGATCAGCGCGAACAGGAGCCCGAAGGCGCTGTCGGTCTTGGCGGCCAGGGTGACCGGGTCCCAGATCGCCTCGCCGTAGACGACCTCGGAGCCGGACGTGACCAGCACGGCGAGGACTGCGAAGAGCGTCATGGTCGTGGGCAGGCCGAGGGACTGGCCCCAGGTCTGCGCCTTCTGACTGGCGCCGAAGCGGGTGAAGTCAGGGATGTTCAGGGACAAAGTCGCCCAGAACCCGATCATCCCCATCAGTGACGGGAAGAAGACCGGCCAGAAGTCGGGGCCCCAGCCGAGCTTCGAGGGCTGGTCGAGCAGCGCGCCGAACCCGTCCGCCTTGACGGCGATCCAGATCAGCAGCACCAGCGCGCCGACGATCACGAAGGGCGCGGCCCAGTTCTCGAAGTGCCGCAGGAAGTCCATGCCGCGGTAGATGATCGCGATCTGCACGGCCCAGAACAGGATGAAGCAGAGCCACAGCGGCCAGGGGTTGCCCGCGATCTTGCCCGCGTTCTCCCAGTGGCCCCCGGTGAGCTTGGACCCGAGCGCGAAGATGCCGCTGCCGCCGATCCAGGTCTGGATGCCGAACCAGCCGCAGGCCACGGCCGCCCGGATCATCGCCGGGATGTTGGCGCCGCGCAGCCCGAAGGAGGCCCGCGCCAGCACCGGGAAGGGTATGCCGTACTTGGGCCCGGCGTGCCCGGTGGCCAGCATCGGCAGCAGCACGATGACGTTGGCCAGCGCGATGGTGAAGACGGCCTGCTTCCAGTCCATGCCGAGGGCGACCAGGCCGGAGGCCAGGGTCCAGCTGGGGATGCAGTGGGCCATCGAGACCCACAGGGCCGCGAAGTTGTACGTCGTCCACTTGCGCTCGGAGACGGGGACGGGACGCAGATCCTCGTTGGCGAAGGGGCTGTCGGCGGGGAACGCCTCGGGGGCGAGCTCGATCCGGCCGCCGGCGTCGGCGGACTGCGGTATCGGTGACCCCTTGGGGACTGTGTTGGTCATGAGCAGGCCAATCGATCAGGCGGGAACGGGAGAGGCCGTGCGGGGGGCCTTGGGCCCCTCCCCGGAAC
>NZ_RDBN01000044.1:0-49405 GCF_008042075.1 Streptomyces sp. UW30
CCAAGAGACGTCCAAGAGACGTACTACTGGCCGTCCGTGACACCTGACCGATAGATCACCATTTGTTGCCTCGTGTCCCAGCATGCGAAGCACGGTCAATCTAGACCATCGGGGCCCGCCTGAAGAGAGGGGTGTGTGGAAAATGTGCTCAAGATTTGAAGCCGGATCCACGGACCGGGGGGGTTCTGTGCGGCAGGGGGGATTAGTAGGCCCTTTTCCGTCGGCGCGTGGGCGTCTGACGAACGGGGCACTGAGACAGCCGGCCAACGATTGGGAGCAGCGGTACCGCCGTACCGTGATCGCCAGCGATACCGTGGCCACCGCCTTGGTGGTGGCGGCGATAGGCAACTTCTTCGGGTCCCGGGACGCGGCCAACTGGCACGAGAAGTGGGGAATTCTCGCATTCGGCACCGAGCTGCTGGTGCTGGGCGCGCTTGCGGTGAGCCGGTCGTGGGCTCCGGCGGTGCTCGGCCAGGGCGCCGAGGAATTCCGCCGGCTCGGACGCTCACTGTTCACGGCGACCGTCGTGCTGGCGCTCGGCGGGATCGCCCTCACCTCACGCAACATCAAGCTCTGGATCTTCGTAGCGATCCCCGCGATCGCGCTCATCACCATGACCGAGCGGTATCTGCTCCGCCTTTCGCTGCACAAACAGCGAAAGGAAGGACAGTGCCTGAGACCGGTGCTCGCTGCCGGGAGCCCGGCCACCGTGCGCGACCTGATCAGCCGGACTCGCAAGTTCCCGCACCTCGGCTGGCGGGTGGATGCGGTGTGCACGACGGACGGTCGCGGGCTCGACGGTGACCAGCTGGACGGAGTGCCGGTCATCGGCCTGCTGGAGGACGTCGCCAAGCATGTCCGCCACGACGGCTACCGCGTCGTCGCGGTCACACCGGACCCGCACTGGTCACCGGACCGGCTGCAGCGGCTGGCGTGGAACCTCGAAGGCAGCGATGCCGAGATGGTCGTGGCCCCCGTGCTGATGGAGGTGGCCGGCCCGCGGCTGCACGTCGACGCGGTGCTCGGGATCCCGCTGCTGCGGGTCAGCATGCCGACCTTCACCGGGGGCCGCCGGGCGGTCAAAGAGGTCGTCGACCGGATGGGCGCGGCGATCCTGCTGATCCTGTTCTCGCCGCTGATGGTGCTCGTCGGGCTGCTCGTGGTGGTGAACAGCCCGGGCGGGGCGTTCTACCGCCAGCGCAGAGTCGGCAAGGACGGCCGCGAGTTCACCCTCTTCAAGTTCCGCACCATGGTCTCCGGGGCTCACGGAGCCCGGGCCGCGCTGGCCGATCTCAACGAGGGCGCCGGCCTGCTGTTCAAGCTCCGCCGGGATCCACGGGTCACCCGGGTGGGAGCAGTGCTGCGCCGCTACTCGATCGACGAGCTCCCACAGCTTTTCAACGTACTCACCGGATCGATGTCGCTCGTCGGTCCGAGGCCTCCGTTGCCGGAGGAGTCCGCCGCGTACGGCCCGGACATCCGGCGGCGGCTGCTGGTCAAGCCCGGTCTCACCGGCCTGTGGCAGATCAGCGGACGCAGCGACCTGCCCTGGGAGGAGGCGGTCCGGCTCGACCTTCGCTACGTGGAGGACTGGTCGCTCGCCCTCGACACAGTGATCTTGTGGAAGACGCTGCGTGCGGTGCTCCAGGGACAGGGGGCCTACTGATGCGCGGGGGGCGCAGTCCGGCAGGCGAACGGAAGGCAGGCCGCAAGGGCATGCCTGGGGGGAGGGACGGGATATGAGAGTCAGCGTCTTAGGGCTCGGCTACGTGGGCTGCGTGTCGGCCGCGTGCCTGGCCAGCCTGGGTCACGAAGTCATCGGCGTGGACGTCAACCAGGTGAAGGTCGACCTGGTCAACGACGGCAAGGCGCCGGTGGTCGAGGAGCGGATCGGCGAGCTCATCGCCGAGGTCGTGCGGACCGGGGCGTTGCGCGCCACCGCCGACGTCCGCGAGGCGATCATGGGAAGCGACGTGTCGCTGGTCTGCGTGGGCACGCCGTCGGAGCCCAACGGCAGCCTGTGCACTACGTACTTGGAGAGGGTCACCGAGCAGATCGGTGCCGCGGTGGCCGAGCGGGGTGGGCGGCACACCGTCGTGTTCCGCAGCACCATGCTCCCGGGCACCTGCCTGAACCTCCTTGTACCGATCCTGGAGAAGTACGTCGGCGGCACGGCCGGGGTGGACATCGGGGTCGCGGTCAACCCGGAGTTCCTGCGCGAGGGCACCAGCGTGCGGGACTTCTTCGACCCGCCCAAGACCGTCATCGGTGAACTCGACGCGGCAAGCGGCGACATGGTGGCTGCGCTGTACGAGGGACTGCCCGGCGAGGTCTTCCGGGTGCCGATCCCGACGGCCGAGGCGATCAAGTACGCCGACAACGCGTTCCACGGCCTCAAGATCGGCTTCGCGAACGAACTGGGCGCGATATGCCAGGCACTCGGGGTGGACTCGCACCAGGTGATCGACGTGTTCCTGGCCGACCGCAAGCTGAACATCAGCCCCGCCTACCTGCGTCCCGGCTTCGCCTTCGGTGGCTCCTGCCTGCCCAAGGACCTGCGCAGCCTGGTCCACGCGGCCCAGCGGGCCGACGTCTCGGTGCCCATCCTCTCCCACGTGCTGCCCTCCAACTCCGCGCATCTGCAGCGCGCGGTGGAGCTGGTCGAGCGCACCGGCAAGCGCCGGGTGGGCCTGTTCGGGTTGTCCTTCAAACCCGGCACCGACGACCTCCGCGAGAGCCCGCTCGCTCAAGCGGGACGGCCTCTCCGTGCACGACATCGCCATGCTGGACGAGCTCCAGGCGGTCCTGGGTACGACCTGCGGATCTACGACCCCAACGTGAACCTCTCCCGGCTGCTCGGCGCGAACCGCGAGTACATCGAGACCCGGTTGCCGCACCTCGCACAGCTGCTCGCGGGCTCCCTCGACGAGGTGCTCGAACATGCCGAGGTGTACCTGGTCGGGACCAGGGAGCCGGCCGTCCTTTCGGCGCTGCCCCATGGCGACGGCTCGGTGATCGTCGACCTCATCCGCCTTCCCGACGCCGAGGCGCGCCGGGCCGAACCGGGATACGTGGGCCTTGCTTGGTGACATAGCCAGAGGCGAGCGGCCGGACCGGCGCGCGCTGATCCTGGTGGAGAACCTGTCGGTGCCGTTCGACCGGCGCGTGTGGCAGGAGTGCACGACACTGCGCGACGCGGGCTGGGAGGTGCACGTCATCTGTCCCCAGGGGGAGAAGCGGGACACGGAGCCGGAGGCGGAGATCGACGGGGTGCGGATCCACCGCTACCCGTTGCGCGCGGCCACCGGAGGTCCTGCCGGCTACCTGCGGGAGTACGGATCGGCGTTGTGGCACACGTTCCGGCTGGCCCGCAAGGTCGGCCCGGTCGACGTGGTCCACGCCTGCAACCCACCCGACCTGCTCTTCCTGCCGGCACGGTGGCTGAAGCGGCGCGGCGCGCGGTTCGTCTTCGACCAGCACGACCTGGTGCCGGAGCTGTACCTCTCCCGGTTCGACCGCGGCAAGGACCTGCTCTACCGCGCCGTGTGCGCGCTGGAACGGCGGACCTACCGGGCCGCGGACATCGTGCTCGCCACGAACGAGAGCTACCGGGACGTCGCGGTGCGCCGCGGCGGCCGACGCCCGGAGGACGTCTTCGTGGTGCGCAGCGCGCCCGACACCGACCGGTTCCATCCGGTGCCGCCCGAGCCGGAGTTGAAGCGAGGCAAGCCTCATCTGCTGTGCTACCTCGGCGTCATGGGACCGCAGGACGGCGTGGACTACGCCTTGCGGGCCCTCGCGAAGCTGCGCGACGACCTCGGACGGACCGACTGGCATGCGGTGTTCGTCGGCGCCGGCGACGCCTTCGACGCGATGGTGGACCTGTCCCGGYAGCTCGGGCTCTCGGAGCAGGTGCAGTTCACCGGGCGCATTCCGGACGCCGACCTGGTGCGCTACCTGTCCACCGCGGACGTGTGCCTTTCCCCCGACCCGCGCAATCCGCTCAACGACGTGTCGACCATGAACAAGGTTCTGGAGTACATGGTGATGGGCCGGCCGATCGTCTCGTTCGACCTCCGGGAGGCAAGAGTCTCCGCCGGCGACGCCGCCGTCTACGCGCCCGCCAACGACGAGGCCGAGTTCGCGGGGCTCATCACGCAGCTCCTCGACGATCCGGAACAGCGGTCCCGGATGGGCAAGATCGGCCAGGAGCGGATCAACGGGCAGCTCTCCTGGCGGAACTCGCAAGCGTCCCTGCTCGCCGCCTACGCCGCCGCGTGCCGTGACCACAGTCCGGTGTCGGCGGGCGACCCGTCCCGGGCACGGGGGAGGCAGCGCCCTTGAGCGATGACACGATTCGCCTGGTCACGATCGGACGGATTCTCCGTCGGCGCTGGCGGCTGCTCGCCGTCCTCACCGTGGTGGGCGCCCTCGTCGGCTACGGCGCCTCGGTGGTGCTGTTCCCGCCGCGCTACACGGCGTCGACGTCCGTACTGCTGCCGGGACAGTGGGAAGAGCGCGAACTGCTGACCCAGGTGGACATCGCGACCAGTTCGTCGGTGGTCGACCCCGTGGCCGACAAGCTCGGCTGGAGCGGCGTCAGCGCCGCCGAGCTGCGGGATCGAGTGAGCGCCAAGGCCGCCGACGGGAACATCATCAAGATCTCGGGAACGGCCGACACCCCGGAGCGCGCGCAACAGTTCTCCGACCGCGTGGCCCAGGAGTTCGTCACCTTCGCCGCGCGGATCGCAGGCGGCAGCACCGACGCGGCCACGGCGCCCGAAGCACTGCGGGAGCAGGTCGTGGAGACCAACCGTCGCATCACCGACCTGGCCAACGCGGCCGATCCGGGCAGGACCGTGGAGAGCGTGCAGGCCCGCACCGCTCTCGAGAAACTGCGCACCTCGCTGGAAGAGGCCATGACGAAGCTCGACGAGGCCGACCTGGCGACCAACAAGGCCGGCATGGTCGTCATGGGGCCGGCGGCCCGACCGACCGGCGAGGCACCGCCGACGAGGATGCAACTCATCGTCGCCGGGGCGCTGCTGTTCTTCCTGCTCGCCGTCATCGGCCATCTCACCGCGGCACGGGTGAACCGCCGACTGCGCACCGAACCGGAGATCGCCGCGGCGCTGGGCTCGACGCTGCTGGGTACCGTCGACGTGCCTGGTGAACGGCCCCAAGGCCGTGGCCCGCGAGCCCGGATCAGCCGACTGCTGGGCGTCGACACCCGGTGGGACATACCGACCCCGCAGAGGTCCGGCGACGAGGCCGGCAGACGGATCCGCTACCGACGGGTGTGCGCTCGACTCCGGGACCGGCTGCCCGCCCCTCGGCGGCTGCTCGTTGTCGTCCCGGAGGGCGACGACATCGCCCGCCGGGCCGCCGGGCAGCTGGTGTTGGAGGCCAAGAGCGATCCTTCCCCGAGCTCTTCGAGCGGGGGATACCCCATGCTGCGGGTGGTGGAAGTGTCGGTGGACCGGCCGCTGGTGCCGGACCGCGGCACCGAGTCCGGCGCCCTGGTCATCCTCAGCGCGGGCACCTGGACCGCAGGGGAGCTCGCCGGCATCGCCGAGGCGTGTGCGGACGGCGGACACGAGGTCGTCGGCATCGTCGTCGCCGGCCCGGTCCAGGTCCTGCCGACGCGGTCTGCCGACCAGCCTCCGGACGACGCCACTTTGGCGCTCGCGGTTCCCGGCCACGCGAGGGGAGGTTCCGCATGACGACGAGCACGACTTCGGAGTCGTCGGCGGTCACTCACCTACTGGACCTGCAGGCACTGGTGGTGTCGGTGCGCAGGCGCCGCCGCCTCTGGTGCTCCCTTGCGCTGCTCGGGCTGCTGCTCGGCGCCGCGCTCGCGGTCCTGCGGCCGCCGGCGCCCGCCGCGGTGACCAAGGTGCTGGTCGCGCACAAGGAGGACCAGCCGAACGACACCGGAACGCTGATCCGCACCGACGTGGAACTGCTGGGGACCACACGGATCGCGGCCAAGGCATTGCAGTCCCTCAAGTCCGCGGAACCGCCGGAAGACTTCATGAAGGACTACCGGGGCACCGGCTTGACCAACAACCTGCTGCAGATCGATGTGACAGGTGACACCGACGCGGAAGCGGTGGCCCGGGCCAAGGCGCTGGCGGATGCGTTCGTCGCCGACCATGTGCGGCGGATGCGGGCAGCCGCGGGGGCCGAGACCAAGGCCCTGAGCGACCAGGCCGACCGTATGCGGGACGAACTCGCCCAGGTCAACGAGGCGATCGGGGACAGATCGCCGGAGAGCGAACCGAAGGCGTCGGCGAGCATCGAGTCGCTCTTCGCCCGCCGGGCGGAGCTCAACTCGCGGATCGCCGATTTCGACCAGCGCGCCGAGGAGGCGCGCATGGGCACTCCCCGGATCGTCGCCGGTACGCAGATCGTGGACGCCCCGCGCGCGGTGAAGCACTCCCTGCCCAAGGCCGCCGCCACCAACGCCGCGATCGGTCTCGTCCTCGGACTCGTCCTCGGGCTCGCGGTGGCCGCGGTCGGCACCGTGGTGGCGGACCGCCCCGTGCTGCGCCGGGAGATCGCAGGCAACCTCGGCGCCTCGGTCATCGCGGAGCTGCCCCGCACGCCCCGCTGGTCGGCCAGGCTGTGGCAGCGCCGACGGATCCGGGCGGCACGCGCACGACTCACCGCGTCCCTGGCCCGCACCGTGCGCGGCTCCGCGGAACCGGTGTCGCTGCTGGAACTGGGCTGTGCGCGCAGCACGAGCGTGATCGCCCTGGACCTCGCCAGGGCACTGGCGGCGGAGGGACCGGTGGTCGTCATCGATGATCTGCCGGGCCTGCAGCGCGCCCACCGCGGCCAGAAGCCAGGAGGCCCGGACGTGGTCGGCGTAGAGCGTGCCGCGGCCGTGCCGCATGAGGTGCGCCGGCTCGGCGTCGGCTCGGTCGCGCCCGGCACGGCGTGGACCGGCCTCCCGGACCTCGGTACCCAGACCGTGCTCGTCGTGCGTGCCGGGCACGCCGGCGCCGCATGGCTGCACACCGTGGCGCGGCAGCTCGCCGACCTGCTCATTCCGGTGATCGGTGTGGTGCTGATCGACCCCGATCCGCGGGACCGGACCGACGGCACCCTGTGGGACGGCCTGCACACCGCGCTGCGCGGCCACAACGAGCGGCTGGCCCGGGAGAACGTGACGGGCCGGCTGCGGACTGAGCGGCCGTCATGGGCGGTTCGAGTCCCGGACAGCGACCAGGAGGCGCGCTAGCACATGTGTGGCATCGCAGGCACTTATCGATGGCCGGACGGCAAGGTCGTGACCGACCGGCTCACCGAGACCCTCGCCCACCGCGGTCCGGACGGGGCGGGCCGGTACAGCCACCCCGTCGCTGACGGCGAAGTGCACCTCGGGCACCGCCGGTTGAGCATCATCGACCTCACCGAGACCGGCGCCCAGCCGATGGTTTCGGGCGGCCTCGTCCTGACGTACAACGGCGAGCTGTACAACGCGCCGCAGTTGCGGGCCGAACTGGCAGCCGCCGGGGTGCGCTTTCGCGGTACCTCCGACACCGAGGTGCTCCTGGAGGCCTGGCGGCGCTGGGGCACCGACTGCCTGCCCCGGCTGCGCGGCATGTTCGCGTTCGGGATCTTCGACGAACGAACCGGTGAACTGGTGCTCGCCCGCGACCAGTTGGGCATCAAGCCGCTGTTCCTGCTCCGCCGCGGCGAGGGCCTGGTGTTCGCCTCCGAGCTCAAGGCGCTCGCCGCGGTGACCGGTGGATCGCTGGAAGTCGACCATGCGGCGCTGGTGGCCTCGCTGCTCTACTACTGGGTGCCGGACTCGCGCTGCGCGTTCCGCGAGGCGGAGAAGCTGCCGCCGGGGAGCTGGCTGCGGTGCCGGCCCGACGGCCGGGTGGAGCGCGGCCGGTACTGGAACCTGAAGGACGTCGCCGCCGAGGGCCGGGAGCGGGCCCGCAGCGGTGAGCAGCCGGACCTCGCGGCCATCGTCGAGGAGTCGACCCGGCAGCACCTGCTCTCCGACGTACCCGTGGCGACCTTCCTCTCCGGCGGTCTCGACTCTAGCTACCTGACCGCGCTGGCGGCCCGCGACCAACCCGGGATCTCCGCTTACACGATCGGATTCCGCGCCGAGGACGCCAAGTTCGAGGCGATGCCGGACGACCTGCGCTATGCCCGGCAGGTCGCCGAGCGGTTCGGCGTCGACCTGCACGAGATCGAGATCGCCCCGAACGTGCTCGACCTGCTGCCGCAGATGACGTACCACCTGGACGAGCCGATCGGCGACCCCGCCGCGATCAACACCTTCCTGATCTGCTCGGCCGCCCGCGAGGCCGGGGTCAAGGTGATGCTCTCGGGGATGGGCGCCGACGAGCTGTTCGCCGGGTACCGCAAGCACCTGGCCAACCTGCTCGCGCTGCGCTACCAGCGCATCCCGCGGCCCCTGCGGCGCGGGCTGTCCAGGGCCGTGGACCGGCTGCCGGTCGCGACGAGCCGCCGCGGGTACCGGTCCGTGCGCTTCGCGAAGCGGTTCCTCTCCTTCGCCGACCTGCCGGAGGAGACCGCGTTCCGGCGCAGCTACACCATGTACGACCAGGACGAGCTGCTCGCCCTGGTCGACCCGGACCTGGCCGGGACGGTCGACGACGTGCTGAGCGAGCATGCGGACATCTACGAGGACAACGAACTCGACGACTTCGTCAACCGCATGTGCCTGGGCGACGCCCGGATGTTCCTGCCGGGCCTGAACCTCGCGTACACGGACCGCGCCAGCATGGCCGCCTCGACCGAGGTGCGGGTGCCGTACGTGGACGTCGAGGTGGTCAAGGCGGCGTTCGCCGTGCCCGGCGATCGCAAGATCGCCGGACGGCAGGGCAAGGCCGTCCTCAAGGAGGCGGCCACCTCGATCCTGCCCCGGGAGATCGTCTACCGGCCCAAGGGTCTGTTCAGCGCCCCGCTGAGGGCCTGGATGAGCAGGGATCTGGCACCGCTGGTGCGCGAGGTCGTGAACGACGGCGTGCTCGTCAAGTCCGGGTTCCTGCGCCGCGACGCACTGGCCCGCATGGTCGCCGAGGACGCCGCCGGGCAGCGGGACTTCTCCAAGCATCTGTGGCATGTGCTGACCCTCGAGTACTGGTATCGCGACGCGACCTCTGGGTCCGGCGACAGCGCTCGGTTAACGGCTTAGGAATCAGAGGAGTTCGGGTGAAGCAGGTTGTACAGAACTACAAGAGCGGCGAGTTGGCGGTGCTCGACGTTCCGGTACCGGGGTGCAAGCCGGGCGGGGTGCTGGTCCGCAGCGCCTACTCGCTGATATCCACCGGGACCGAGCTCATGAAGGTGTCCGAGGCCGGCATGTCGATGCTCGGCAAGGCCCGCTCCCGTCCGGACCAGGTGGCCAAGGTCATGCAGAGCGTGGCCACCAACGGGGTGCCCGCCACGTACCGCAAGGTGATGGGCAAGCTGGACTCCTACACACCGCTCGGCTACTCGCTGTGCGGGGTGGTCGAGCAGGTCGGCGCCGGGATCGACGATGTGAAGGTCGGCGACCTCGTGGCCTGCGCCGGCAACGAGCACGCGCTGCACGCCGAGCTGAACTGGGTGCCGAAGAACCTCTACGCCCCGGTGCCGGACGGCCTCGCGCCCCGGCATGCGGCCTTCGGCACGGTCGGTTCGATCGCGCTGCAGGGCGTCCGCCAGGGCGAGCCACAGCTCGGCGAAGTGGCGCTGGTCATCGGCCTCGGTCTGATCGGGCAGTTGGTGGTGCAGCTCCTCACCGCCTCGGGGGTCCGTGTCGTCGGGGTCGACCCCGACCCGGTGCGCTGCGAGCTCGCCGAGCGCCTGGGCGCCGCGGCCTGCGGCGACCCCGCGTCCGCGGCGGTGGAAGCCGCCGTCGCCGAACTCACCGACGGCCACGGCGTGGACCAGGTGTACCTGGCGGCCGGCGGCGGCAGCAACCAGCCCGTCGAGCTGGCCGCCCGGCTCTGCCGGGACCGCGGCCGGGTCGTCGACATCGGCAAGTGCCGCCTCGACCTGCCGTGGAACGCGTACTACGAGAAAGAGCTCGACGTCCGGTTCTCCCGCAGTTACGGTCCCGGGCGCTACGACCCGGAGTACGAGCTCGAGGGGCGCGACTACCCGATCGGCTACGTGCGCTGGACCGAGCGCCGCAACCTGGCCTGCTTCCTCGATCTCCTCGCCCGCGGCAGCGTCGACGTGGAGCCGCTGGTCTCCCACATCGCCGACTTCGACGACGCCGTCGAGACCTACCAGCGACTGAAGGACGGCGACTTGAAGGCCGTGGCCGTGCTCTTCCGGTACCCCGAACACAAGGGGGAAGCGCAGGCACCGGAGGTGGCGGTGCCCGCGGTGCGACGCGGCGGCCAAGCGTCCGCCCCTGCCCGGTCGGCCAATTCGCCGGTGCGGCTGGCGTTCGTCGGCGCGGGAAACTACGCGACGTCGATGCTGCTGCCGCATCTGGCACCGCGCGACGGCGTCGTGCTGTCCACGGTCGTCACCACGACGGCGCTGTCCGCGGCCAACGCGCAGCGCAAGTTCGGCTTCGCCGAGGCGACGACCGATCTCGACGCCGTGCTCGGCGACAAGTCCATCGACGCGGTGTTCGTGGTCACCCGGCACAGCTCGCACGCCGAACTGACCCGGAAGGCCCTCCTCGCCGGCAAGACGGTCTTCGTGGAGAAGCCCCTGGCCCTCACCGAGGACGAGCTGGCCGGCGTGCTCGCGGCGGTCGAGGAGTCCGGCAACGACCGGCTGCAGGTGGGCTTCAACCGCCGGTTCGCGCCGCTGCTCCAGGAGGCCAGGAAGCGGTTCGGCGCCCGGACCGGTCCGGCGAGCCTGCGCTACCTGGTCAACGCGGGCCGGCTGCAGCAAGGCAGCTGGTACCTCCAACAGGGCACCGAGGGCTCGCGGTTCGCCGGCGAGGGCGGACACTTCATCGACACCGCGAGCTGGCTGCTCGACGCCGACCCGGTCTCGGTGTACGCGGTCGCCACGTCCGGCAACGAGGACCTGCAGGTCGTGCTGCGCTACCCGGACGGGTCCACCGCCACCATCAGCTACGTCACCACCGGCGCGGCCGGCTTCCCCAAGGAGACGCTGGACCTCGTCGCGGACGGCAAGGTGCTGCGGCTCGACGACTTCGTCCGTGCCTCGGTCTACGGCCCCAAACGATGGGTCAGTTCGCGGCTGCCCAAGGCCCGGGACAAGGGCCAGAACGCCGAGCTGGCCGCGTTCATCAAGGCCGTGCGGACCGGTGGGCCGATGCCGGTGCCGCTGGAGTCGCTGGTCGCCACCACGGCGGCCACCCTCGCCGTGCAGGCGGGCCTGGCCGGCGGCGCGCCGGTGATGCTGGCGGGCGCTCGATGACCATGAGCGCGGGCTGGTACCTGCGTCGGCTGTCCCGGATGGGACCGCGGGAGGTCGGCGGGCGGGCGGGCGACGCGGTGCGCAGACGACGGTGGCGGTCGGCGCCGCCGGACTGCCCGAGCGTGACCGGCGCCCGGTTCACGGCGGTGCTGCCCGCCGGGACGATCGCCGCGGTGCCACCGGACGCCGCGAAACGTCTCATCGCCGAGGCGGACCGGCTGATGGCCGGACACGCCGAGTTCTTCGGGGTGGACCGCGACGACCTGGTCGACCCGGACTGGTGGTACGACCCGAAGACCGGGCGCCGGGCACCGTGGGGGTACGCCTTCGACGTGCCGTACCGCAACGAGGACGTGGTCGGGGACATCAAGCAGATCTGGGAGCCGTCCCGGCACCAGTACCTCACCGTGCTCGCCGCCGCCTACGCGATCACCGGGAACGAGCGGTACGCCGAGCGCGTGGCCGAGCACCTGCGGTTGTGGTGGGCGGCCAACGCGCCGCTGCACGGAGTGCACTGGATCAGCGGCATCGAGTTGGGGATCCGACTGCTGTCCTGGGTGTGGATCCGCCGGCTGCTCGACGGCTGGCCGGGCGCGGCCGGGCTGTTCGAGGACAACCCGGTGGCGCTGAACCAGATCTGGCACCACCAGCGCTGGCTGGCCGCCTTCCCCAGCCGGGGGTCCTCGGCGAACAACCACATCATCGCCGAGGCCGCCGGGCAGTTCGCCGGGGCCTGCGCGTTCGGATGGTTCCCCGCCTCGGAGCGTTGGCGAGCCGACGCGCTGCGGTCGCTGCAGCGGCATCTGCAGAGCAACACCTTCGGCTCCGGCCTCAACCGCGAGTTGGCCACCGAGTACCACGGACTCGTCCTTGAGCTCGGCCTGGCCGCGGTGGCCGAGGCGGATGCCGCAGGCGTGCCGGTCCCCGCGTCGATCCGGCTGGTGCTGCTGCGGATGACCGACGCGCTCGCGGCCGTCGTGGACAACCGGCTACGGCCGCCGCGCCAAGGGGACGCGGACGACGGGCACGGTCTGGTCGTGGACGGCGCGGGCACCGACCGCTGGGCCTCGCTCCTGGCCACCGGGGACGCCGTGTTCGGCCGGCTCGAGTGGTGGCCGACGGTGACCGGCACCGATGTGCGCACCCCGCTGCTTGCCGCGCTCATCCGGCCGTACGCGAAAGACGGCGCCGTCACGCGCCCGGCAAGCCGACCGGCCCACTTCGCCGACGCGGGGCTTACCATCCTGCGCGGCCCGGAGGAGATCTGGTGCCGCTGCGACGGTGGTCCGCACGGCTTCCTGTCCATCGCCGCGCATGCTCACGCGGACGCACTGTCCGTGGAGGTCCGGCACGACGGCGTCGATGTGCTCGCCGACCCGGGGACGTTCTGCTACCACGGGCAGCCCGAGTGGCGGCAGTACTTCCGGTCGACCCTCGGCCACAACACCCTTGAACTGGACGGCGGTGACCAGTCCGTCTCCGGCGGCCCGTTCCTGTGGACCCGGCACGCCCGCAGCCGCGTCCTGGCCACGGAGACCTCCGGCGAGGGTGTGGCCCGCTGGTGCGCCGAGCACGACGGTTACCAGGGCTCCGTGCACCGGCGCCGGGTGGAACTGACCGCCGCGAGCCAGGAGTTGAAGGTGGTCGACGAGGTGAGCGGCCCCCGCCGGGCCGTACGCCTGGCGTTCCACCTCGGCCCGGAGATCGCCGCGGACCTGGTGGGGGACCGGGCCATGCTCACCTGGACCCGGGACGGCGAGGACCGCTCCGCGGTGCTCGCCCTGCCCGGGCAGCTGTCCTGGCGGGCGCACCGTGGCGAGAGCGACCCGCCGCTGGGCTGGTACTCCGCCGGCTTCGGGCGCAAGGAACCCACCACCACGCTGGTCGGCACCGGCTTCGCCGACGGCGCGCAGGGGTTCACCACCGTGCTCAGGTTCCGGGGCTAGGGGGACGCGTGGGGATCAAGGGGCGGCACTGGGCGTTGGCGGCGGCACCGCTGGCGCTGGCCCTGCTGGCGGCGACCGGCTGTGACAGCACGACGGGCGGCGGGGCGAACACGCCGGACGCCCGCGCAATGCCGACCGATACGCCGTCCACGCCCGTGGCCCGGGTGTGCGCCAAGCCCGCGGCCGGGCCCGCGAAGGCGCCCGCGGGCGCGGTGACGGTCGACCCCGGGGTGGTCGGTGACCTGGCGGCCAAGACCAAGAGCAGCCCTGCGAACACCACGTTCTGGCTTCGACCGGGCAAGCACAGGCTCGACCCGGACCGCTACGCCCAGGTCATCCCCAAGGAGGGGAACCGCTACCTCGGTGCGCCGGGTGCGGTGCTCGACGGCGGAAAGAAGAACCAGTACGCGTTCGGCGGCACCGCCCGCGACGTCACCATCCGCTACCTGACCGTGCAACGTTTCGTGGCCCCGCCGGACGAGGGCGTGGTCAACCACGACTCGGCCGACGGCTGGGTCATCGAGCACGCGACCATCCAGCACAACTCGGGCGCCGGCCTGATGGCCGGCGCCCGCCAGCAGGTCCGCGCCAACTGCCTGCGTGAGAACGGCCAGTACGGAATGAACGCGTACAAGTCCGGCGGCCGCATCAGGGACCTGGTGGTCGAGGGCAACGAGATCGTGGGCAACAACACCGGCGACTGGGAGCGGCGGCGGGAGGGCTGCGGCTGCACCGGAGGCATCAAGTTCTGGGCCGTCAACGGCGCCGACGTACGCGGCAACTGGGTGCACGACAACCGCGGAACCGGGTTGTGGGCGGACACCAACAACAACGACTTCCGCATCGAGAACAACGTGCTCGAGGCCAACGACGGTGCCGCGCTGATCTACGAGACCAGCTACAACGCGGTCATCCGGAAGAACACGATCCGGCGGAACAACTGGGTCGAGGGCCGCAGGGAAGCCGACCGCGGCGACAACTTCCCGTTCGCGACCGTCTACCTGTCCGAGTCCGGCGGCGAACCAAGGATCCGAGCCCGCACCAACAAGATCGAGATCTACCGGAACGTGCTGGAGAACAACTGGTCCGGGATCACCCTGTGGGAAAACGCCGACCGGTTCTGCAACAGCCCGGCCAACACCTCGTCCGGTGACTGCACGTTGCTGGTGAAGAACACCGACCGCTGCGCACAGCCGGCGATCGCCACCGCACCGCTCTACGCCGACTGCCGGTGGAAGACGCAGCGGGTCGACATCCACCACAACCGCTTCGTGCTGGACACGTCCGTCGTCAAGTGCACGGTGAAGTGCGGCCGAATGGCGGTGCTGGCCAACTACGGCACCTATCCGGACTGGTCGCCGTACCAGGGCGAACGGGTGGCCGAGGCGATCACCCGCAAGCAGCACAACCGCTGGCACGACAACGTCTACCTCGGACCATGGAGCTTCATCGCCCACGACCCGAGCCGAGAGCTCGACTCCCGGCAGTGGCAGGGCATGCCGTACCAGCAGGATGCGGGCAGCACCTTCCGCGCACGGGGCGGTGGTTGAGATGGCCGCGGACCACACGTCGAAGATCGTCGGGACGGCCTGGGGGCTGCTGATCCTCAACACGCTCGGCTCCGCCGGGGCGAAGACCATCATCCCGCTGCCCCGGTCCCTCATCCAGATGGCCACCATGGGCGCGCTGGTCGCCGCGTTCGCGCTGGCGCTCGCAGTCAATCTCCGGCTGCGCATCCGGGCCAGCGCCTTCCTGTTCCTGCTCAGCCTGCTGCTGGTGCCGAGCGTGATCTCCAGCGTGAACCTGGAGTCCGGGTTCGGTGCGCTGTTCCGCTGCGCCCGGCTGACTCTCTTCATCGGCACGCTGTGGCTGCTCAGCCGCTGGTGGGACGGCAGCCCGACGTTCGTCCGGCATCACATCCGGATGTATTTCGTGGTGCTCGGGTCGGTGGCCGCCGGCCTGGTCATCTCACCGGGCGCGGCCCTGCCCGATCTCTACGGCGGACGCCTCGTCGGCGCGTTGTGGCCGCTCACCCCGCCGCAGATCGGACAGTACGCCGCGGTCATCATTGGGCTCACCGTGCTGCTCCTGCTGGGCCGCCGGACCGACAGGACCAGCGCAGCCGTGGTCATCGTGCCGTCACTCGTCCTGCTCGCCCTGACCCACACCCGGACGGCCACGCTCGGCCTGCTCATCGGGCTGGTGTTGGCGATCGGCTCGCTCATCCTGACCAGCGCCGCCGCCCGCCGGTTCTTCGCCTGGGCGGTGCTGTGCGCCACGGTGGCCGCGGTGGCGTTCAGCTCCGCCCTCCAGGCATGGTTCCTGCGCGGACAGAGCCAGGAGAACTTCTCCAACCTCACCGGTCGGGCCAAGGTCTGGGACGCCCTGCTGGCAGCGCCCCGGACGACCTCGGAGCAGCTGTTCGGCATGGGCCTCGGCGACAAGTCGTTCGGCGGGCTGCCGATCGACAACAGCTGGCTGGCCGTCTACGAGGAGCAGGGTCTGACCGGCGTCGCCATCGTGGCAGCGATCCTCATCGTGCTGGGCGGCGTCGCGTTGCTGCGCCCACCGTCGCTGGCGAGGGCCTGCGCGATCTTCCTCATCAGCTACTGCGCCATCGCGTCGTACACCGAGGCCGGCCTGGGCGACGCCTCGCCGTATCTGCTGCATCTGGCCGTGGCCGCCTCACTTCTTGCGGCACCTGCCGCGGCCACGCCTGTCCCCACACCCGCAGCCCCTCGACGCCATGTCCCGCGATGGGCCCGGAAATCGGAGGTGACCTGAGCATGCACGTCCTCGTGGTGCACAACCGCTACGCCTCGGCACAGCCGAGCGGGGAGAACAAGGTCGTCGACCAGGAGGTGGAGCTGCTGCGCGCGGCCGGCCACCGGGTCGGGATGTTCGAGCGGCGCAGCGACACCATCGCCACCCGGTCCCTGATGGGCAAGGTCGCGGTGCCGCTCCTTGTGCCGTGGAACCCGGCGGTCCGCGCGGAACTCGCCGCCCGGCTTCGCACCGAGCGACCGGACGTGGTGCACGTCCACAACGTCTTCCCGCTTCTGTCGCCCGCCGTGCTGGCCGCCTGCGCCGACGCCGGCGTGCCCGCTGTCGCCACGCTGCACAACTACACCCAGGTCTGTCCGCCCGGCACGCTGCAGCGGGACGGCCGGCCGTGCACCGAGTGCGTCGGGTCCACGCCGCTGCCCGCCGTCCGGCACGGCTGCTACCGCAACTCCCGGCTCGCGACGGTGCCGCTCGCGCTCAGCCTGTCGGTCAACCGGCGGCGGTGGTGGTCCGGCGTGGAGCGGTTCTTCTGCATATCCGCCGCGCAGCGCGACGTCCTGGTGCGGGCCGGCATGCCGGCCGAGCTGCTGGCGGTGAAGCACAACTTCGTGCCCGACCCGGGAGCCCGCCGAGAGAGCGCCGGTGAGCACCTGCTCTACCTCGGCCGCCTCGCGGAGGCCAAGGGCGTGCGGCTGCTCATGGCCGCGTGGGACGAACTCGCAGCGAGCGGCGGTGTGGGCGTGCCACTCGTGATCGCCGGCACGGGGCCACTGGAGCGAGAGGTGACCGCGTGGGCGGCGGGCAGGGACGACGTGCGCTACGTCGGCCTGTACGACACGGCGGAGTGCCAAAAGGCCATCGCACGGTCGGTCGCCGTGGTGGCTCCCTCGACGTGGCTGGAGGCGTTCGGCCTGGTGGTCGTGGAGGCAATGGCAGCGGGGGTCCCGACCGTCGCCGCCGGTCACGGCGCTTTCGTCGAACTCGTCGAGGACGGGGTGACCGGGCTGTTGCACCGGCCGGGCGAGGTCGCCTCGCTCGCGGACTGCATGCGCCGGATCACGGCCGAGCCGGCCCGCAACCAAGAGATGGGCCAGGCGGCCCGGAGGAGCTACGAGCAGGGGTTCAGCCCGGCCGTAGGCCTTGAGCGCCTGGTGGAGGGGTACCGCACCGCGATCGCGGGACGGTCAGCACTGGTTCGCGGCGGAGACACCCGCGCGAGCAGGGGGGATGGGGAAAGTAAATGACACGATGCAGACTCTGCGGCTCGGAAGCGATGGCGAGCGTCGTCGATCTTGGGGCGACGCCGCCATGTGAGAGCTTTCTCGCCGCGGATCAACTGGATCAACCGGAACCGGCGTACCCGCTGCACCTGCGGGTCTGCACCGACTGCTGGCTGGCGCAGATCCCGCCGCTGATCACGCCGGAGGAGACGTTCAAGGAGTACGCGTACTTCTCCTCGTACTCGACTTCCTGGGTGGAGCACGCGCGCACGTTCGTCGCCGACACCGTGCAGCGGGTGGGTCTCGGTCCCGACGCCTTCGTGGTCGAAGTGGCGAGCAACGACGGGTACTTGCTGAAGCACGTGGTGGACCGGGGGATCCGCTGCCTGGGCATCGAGCCGTCGGTCAACGTCGGCGCCGCGGCGCGCGATGCGGGTGTGCCCACGCTCACGGAGTTCCTGTCCCCGGACACCGGCTCGGCCGTCCGCGCCGAACACGGCCCGGCGGACCTGGTCGTGGCGAACAACGTGTACGCGCACATCCCCGACGTGGTCGGGTTCACCGAGGGCCTGCGCGCCCTGGTCGCCGACGACGGCTGGGTCTCCATCGAGGTGCAGCACCTGCTGACCCTGATCGAGGAGAACCAGTACGACACGATCTACCACGAGCACTTCCAGTACTACACGGTCGCGTCCGCGATCCGGGCGCTGGCGAGCGGCGGACTCGCGCTCGTGGACGTCGAGTTGCTGCCCACGCACGGCGGCTCCATCCGGCTGTGGGCCCGGCCGGCCGAGGTGGCCGGCGAGCCCTCCCAGCGGGTGGCCGACGTGCTCGACCGGGAGAAGGCCGCCGGTCTTCAGGAACTGTCCGGGTACACCGAGTTCTCCGCCCGCGTCGCCAAGGTGCGCAGGGACCTGCTGAAGTTCCTCATCGAGGCGGCCGAGCGCGGCGAGACGGTCGTCGGCTACGGCGCCCCCGGCAAGGGCAACACCCTGCTCAACCACTGCGGCGTCCGGCCCGACCTGCTCGCGTACACGGTCGACCGCAACCCCTACAAGCACGGCAGGTTCACCCCGGGCACCCGTATCCCGATCCTGCCGCCCGAGCAGATCGCCGCGGACAAGCCCGACTACGTGCTCGTCCTCCCGTGGAACCTGCGGGACGAGCTGATCGAGCAGCTGTCCTTCATCCACGAATGGGGCGGCTGTCTCGTCTTCCCCATCCCGGAACTGAGCATTGTCGAGGTCAAGTCATGAAGGTCGTCCTGTTCTGCGGCGGTTACGGGATGCGGATGCGCAGCGGTTCCTCCGACGACGTGCCCAAACCGATGGCGATGGTCGGCCCCCGCCCGCTGATCTGGCACGTCATGCGCTACTACGCGCACTACGGGCACAAGGAGTTCATCCTGTGCCTCGGGTACGGGGCGCACCACATCAAGGACTTCTTCCTCAACTACGAGGAGACGACGTCCAACGACTTCGTGCTGCGGGGCGGTCGGACCGAGCTGCTGTCCACCGACATAGCCGACTGGACGATCACGTTCGCGCAGACCGGCATCGAGTCGCCGATCGGGGAGCGGCTGCGCCGGGTACGGCACCACCTGGACGGCGACGAGATGTTCCTCGCCAACTACGCCGACGTCCTCACCGACGCCCCGCTGCCCGAGATGATCGACCGGTTCGCCCGGCGCGACGCCGGTGCGTCGATGATGGTGGTGCCGCCGCAGTCGTCGTTCCACTGCGTGGATCTGGGCGAGGACGGCCTGGTGGGGGGCATCACCGCGGTGAGCGACATGCCGCTGTGGGAGAACGGCGGCTACTTCGTGCTCCGCCAGGAGGTCTTCGACCACATCCCGGAGAACGGGGACCTGGTCGCCGACGGCTGTGCCCAACTGGCCAAGCGCGGCCGGCTGGTGGCGCACCAGCACCGCGGCTTCTGGAAGCCGACCGACACCGTGAAGGAGCGGGCCGCGCTCGACGCCGCCTACGCCCAGGGCGACCGCCCGTGGGCCGTGTGGGAACGGGACAGCGCGGGGGCGACCGCGTGATCCGGCTCGAGGCCGGGCGCCTGGACCGGATCGCCGCGGTAGGGGCGCACTGCGACGACATCGCCATCGGCGCCGGCGGCACCCTGCTGACGATGTGCCTCGCACGGCCGGGCATCCGCATCGACGCACTGGTGCTCTCCGGCGGTGGCAGCGACCGGGAGCAGGAGGAGCGGGCCGCGCTGGCCGCCTTCTGCCCCGGCGCCGACCTGCGGCTCACCGTGCACAAGCTGCCGGACGGCCGGCTGCCCGCGTACTGGGAAGAGGCCAAGTCC
Source organism: Streptomyces sp. UW30 (assembly GCF_008042075.1). GTDB lineage: Bacteria > Actinomycetota > Actinomycetes > Streptomycetales > Streptomycetaceae > Streptomyces. The sequence goes on from NZ_RDBN01000044.1 coordinate 19,652, forward strand.
GCGGTCGAGGAACTGCGCGGACAGACCGAGCCGGATCTGGTCCTGGCACCGCGCACCGACGACGCGCACCAGGACCACCGCGGCCTGGCGCAGCTGATACCCACCGCCTTCCGTGACCACCTCGTGCTCGGCTACGAGATCGTCAAGTGGGACGGCGACCTCGGCCGTCCGTCGGCGTACCAGCCGCTGTCGCCGGAGATCGCCGAACAGAAGGTGCGGCTGCTGCAGGAGCACTATCCCTCGCAGCGGCACCGGCCCTGGTACGACCGGGAGGCCTTCCTCGGGCTTGCCCGCATCCGCGGCATCGAATGCCACGCGCGCTACGCCGAGGCGTTCGCCGTCACCAAACTCACGCTCGATCTGGGGGACTGAAACTTGCGCGTACTGCTCACCGGACACCAGGGCTACCTGGGCACCGTGATGGCCCCGGTCCTTGAGGCCGCCGGTCACGAGGTCGTCGGCCTCGACGCCGGCCTGTTCGCGGACTGCGTCCTTGGCCCGCTTCCCGAGGACCCGCCAGGGCCCCGCGTGGACCTGCGCGACGTCACGGCCGACCACGTGGCCGGAGTCGACGCCGTGATCCACCTGGCCGCGCTCTCCAACGACCCGCTGGGATCGCTGGCGCCGGAGCTCACCTACGACATCAACCACCACGCCTCCGTACGGCTGGCCCGCCTCGCCCGCGAGGCCGGGGTGCAGCGCTTCCTGTACGCGTCCACCTGCTCGGTCTACGGCGCCTCCGGCGGAGACGACCTGGTGACCGAGGACGCCCCGCTGCGCCCCGTGACGCCGTACGCGGAGTCCAAGGTGCGGGTGGAGGACGACCTGCACGCGCTCGCCGACGGCGACTTCAGCCCGGTGTTCATGCGCAACGCCACCGCCTTCGGCTACTCGCCCCGGCTGCGCGCCGACATCGTGCTGAACAACCTGGTGGGCCACGCGCTCCTGTCCGGCGAAGTCCTGGTGATGTCCGACGGCACCCCATGGCGCCCGCTCGTCCACGCCGCGGACATCGCACGGGCCTTCACGGCAGCGCTGACCGCGCCGCGCGACGCGGTGCACGACCGGGCGTTCAACATCGGCAGCGAGATCAACAACGTCACGGTCGCCGAGATCGCCGAGCAGGTCGCCGAGGCGGTGTCCGGCTCGAAGGTGGTGATCACCGGGGAGACGGGCGCCGATCCGCGGTCGTACCGGGTGGACTTCTCCCGGTTCCGTGCAGCGATTCCCGGCTTCGACTGCGAGTGGACGGTGAAGCAGGGCGCGCTCGAACTCGCCGACGCCTACCGGAAGTTCGGGCTGACCCGGGACGACTTCGAGCGACGCTTCACCCGTCTTGCCGTGCTGCGCGCGGCGTCCGACGCCGGCACCGTCGACGACACCCTGCGGTGGCGCCGATGACCCAGCCCGGCGCAGAGATGCACGCGCTGGTGGAGCGGCTGTACCCGCTGTGCCGGAGCATCACCGGCGACGGCGTGCGCGCCACCCTGGACATCGTCGGCGAGTACATCCCGCTCCAGACGCACGAGGTGCCGACCGGGACCCAGGTACTCGACTGGACGGTGCCGCAGGAGTGGAACATCCGGGACGCGTACATCGCCGACGCGGCCGGCAACCGGGTCGTCGACTTCGCCGCGTCCAGCCTGCACGTGCTCGGCTACAGCGTGCCGGTGTCGGCGACCATGCCGCTGACCGAGGTGCGCGCGCACCTGCACACGCTTCCGGACCACCCGAGCTGGGTGCCGTACCGCACCAGCTACTACAAGCCGGAATGGGGGTTCTGCCTGGCCCAGGAGACCTTGGACGCGCTGCCGGACGGCGAGTACGAGGTGCGCATCGACTCCACCCTCGCCGATGGCCACCTCACCTACGCCGAGTACGTCGTCCCCGGGCAGGTCCCCGACGAGGTGATCGTCTCCTGCCATGTCTGCCACCCGTCGCTGGCCAACGACAACCTGGCCGGCATCGCGGTGGCCACGTTCCTGGCACGGGCGCTGGCGCAGGAGACGCCGTGGTACACCTACCGGTTCCTGTTCGCGCCCGGCACCATCGGGGCGATCACCTGGCTGGCCCGCAACGCGGAGCGAGTGGAACGGGTCAAGCACGGGCTGGTGCTGGCCTGCGCCGGCGACTCGGGCCAACTGACGTACAAGCAGAGCAGACGCGGCGACGCGGAGATCGACCGGGTGATGGGGCACGTACTGGCCGCCTCCGAACGCCCGCACCGCGTCACCGAGTTCACTCCGTACGGCTACGACGAGCGGCAGTTCTGCTCACCCGGGTTCAACCTCGGCGTGGGCTCCCTCAGCCGGACCCCGTACGCCGGCTACCCCGAGTACCACACCTCGGCGGACAACCCGGACTTCGTCTTCCCGGAGGCGATGGCGGACACCCTTGCCGTCTGCCGCGAGGCATTCGCCGTCCTCGACCGCAACCGGAGCTACGTCAACCTCAGCCCCTACGGCGAACCACAGCTGGGCCGGCGCGGGTTGTACGACGCGCTCGGCGGCCGCAGCGACACCAAGCAGGCCCAGATGGCCATGCTCTGGGTGCTCAGCCTCTCCGACGGCGAGCACAGTCTGCTGGACGTCACCGAGCGGTCCGGGCTGCCGTTCGACACCGTCGCCGCCGCGGCCGACGCCCTGCACGGCGCCGGGCTGATCAAGGCATGACACCGATGACCACCGAGGAGGAGAAGACGACGGCACCGGCCGGATCCGCCCGGCGGGCCTTCGCCGGCCGGCTGTCCTGGGGACTGGCCGACCAGGCGGCCTCCAGCATCAGCAACTTCGCGGTGGGGATCTACGTGGCGCGCTCGCTGGGCGTGACCGCGTTCGGCGTGTTCAGCCTCGCCTGGGTGACCTACGGCGTGGTGCTCAACGTCTCCCGCGGCCTTGCCACCGATCCGCTCGTGGTGCGCTTCAGCGGCGTGTCGGACGCGTCCTGGCGCCGGGCGGTGGCCCGGTCGTCGGGTACCGCGCTCGGCGTAGGTGCGGCCATCGGTGCCGCGTGCCTGGTGGTCGGCCTCGCTCTCGGCGGCCGCGTGGGACCTGCGTTCGCCTGTCTCGGCGTCATGCTGCCGGGGCTGCTGCTCCAAGACGCCTGGCGGTACTCGTTCTTCGCCGCGGGCGTCGGACGGAAGGCGTTCGTCAACGACCTCGTCTGGGGCGTCGCGCTCGTCCCGGCCATGGTCGTGGCGGCCCGCGTGGGCAGCGTGGCCGCTTTCGTGCTCGCCTGGGGCGCGTCCGCCACGGTGGCCGCGGGGTACGGCTGCATCCAGTCCGGCATCCGGCCCCGGATGACCCGGGCACGCGCGTGGCTTCGCGAGCAACGCGACCTCGGCTACCGGTACCTGGTCGAGAACGTCAGCCTCAGCGGCGCGAGCCAGCTGCGGGCGTACGGGCTCGGCGCGATCGTCGGGGTCGGCGCGGTGGGCGCGGTCCGCGGCGCCGAGCTCCTGCTCGGCCCGTTCCTCGCCGTGCTGATGGGGCTCTCGCTGGTCACCGTCGCGGAGGCGGCACGCGTGCTGCGCCAGGCCCCGCACCGCCTCGGCAAGTTCTGCCTCCTGCTGGGAGGCGGGCAGGCCGCCGCCGCGCTGCTCTGGGGCGGGGCGCTGCTCCTGATCCCGGACCGGGCCGGCGAACTCGTGCTCGGCGACGTCTGGCACTCCGCCGCACAGCTCATCGTGCCGGTCACCCTCGGCGTCGCGGGCGCGGGCCTCGGCACCGGCGCGGCGGCCGGGCTGCGCGCCCTCGCCGCGGCCCGGCGCAGCCTTCGCTGCCAGCTGTTCGCCTCCGCCTGCTACGTGACAGGCGGGCTCGGCGGGGCGGCCCTGGCCGGCACGGTCGGCTCGGCCTGGGGCGTCGCCGCCGCGACCCTCGCCGCTTCCGCCGTGTGGTGGCTCCAGCTGCGCTCCGCCCTGCGCGAGCACCACCAGCACTCCATTCCCGAAGTGAGGACGCCATGACCGCGCGACCCAGGCTGAGCATCGGCCTGCCCGTGTACAACGGTGAGGAGTACCTCGCCGAATCGCTCGACGCCCTGCTCGGCCAGACCTATGAGGACTTCGAGCTGGTCATCTCCGACAACGCCTCGACCGACGGGACCGAGGAAATCTGCCGCAAGTACGCCGCGCAGGACTCGCGCATCCGGTACATCCGGCTGCTGCGGAACATCGGCGCCGCGCCGAACCACAACTACGTGTTCACCGAATGCCGCGGCGAGCTGTTCAAGTGGGCCTCGCACGACGACCTTTACGCGCGCGACCTGCTGCGACGCTGCGTATCCGCGCTGGACGAGCGGCCGGACGTGATCCTCGCGCACTCCGACCAGGCGGTCATCGACGGCGAAGGACAGGTGAAGGTCCCGTACGAGTACGGGCTCGCCACCGACTCGCCGCACGCGCCGGAGCGCTTCCGCAGTTTCCTGTTCGAGCCCGGTGGCGACGACTTCTACGGGGTGATGCGTGCCGACATGCTGCGCCGGGTGAGGCCGCACAACAGCTACCACCACGCGGACCGGACGTTCGTCGCCGAGATCGTCCTGAACGGGCCCTTCCACCAGGTGCCGGAACTGCTGTACTTCCGCCGCGACCACCCCACCCGCGCCGAGCGGGCGAACCCGTCCAAGCGCTCCCGGTGCGTCAACCTGGACCCGCGCCGGGCAGGCCCGCTGCACCCGACGCCCCGGCTGCTCGCCGAGTACGTCTGGGGCTTCGTCGCGGCGATCCGGCGGGCGCCGCTGTCCCCGGCCGACCGGCGCGCGTGCTTCCGCCACCTGGCCGCGTGGATGACCAGCCGGGTCCGGCCCGGCGCCGGCGAGCGGGTCGAGGACCGCGCCCCGGTCGACCCGGACCGGCTCACCGTCTCCGTCGACGCCCTCGTCGCCGGCCGCGAAGGCCGCGAAGGTCGTGAAGGGAGGCAGGGGTGACGCCTGTGCGCGTCGGGGTGTTCGGCCTGCTCGGCTCCGGCAACCTCGGCAACGACGGGTCGCTCGAGGCCGTGCTCGGCTACCTCCGCGCCGARCACCCCGACGCGGTCGTGGACGCGCTGTGCGGCGGACCCGAGGTCGTCGCGGCCCGGTACCGGATCCCCGCGTCGCGGCTGCACTGGTACCGCGGGGAGTACCGGACCGCGTCGCGTGCGCGCGCGATCGCGGCGAAGGGTCTGGGCAAAATCGTCGACGCCGTCCGCACCGCCGCCTGGGTGCGCCGGCACGACGTGGTGATCGTGCCGGGCATGGGCGTCCTGGAGGCCACACTGCCGCTGCGGCCGTGGGGCTTCCCGTACTCGCTGTTCCTGCTCTGCGCGTCCGGCCGGCTGCTGCGCACCCGGGTCGCGCTGGTCGGCGTCGGCGCCGCCCCGATCGGCAACCGGCTGACCCGGGCCCTGGTGCGCTGGTCGGCGCGGCTGGCCGCGTACCGCTCGTACCGGGACACCCCATCCCGCGACGCGATGCGGGCGATGGGCGTGAACACCGCGCACGACGAGGTCTACCCGGACCTCGCCTTCGCCCTGCCGACGCTGCCGGCGAGTGCGCCCTCGGACCCGCCGGACGGCCCGGTCTGCGTCGGCGTCATGGACTTCCACGGCAGTGACGACGACCGCGCCGGGGCCGAGGAGATCCACCGGCGCTACGTCGACGGGACGACCCGGTTCGTCCGCGCTCTGGTCGAGGACGGCAGGCCGGTCCGGCTGCTCACCGGCGACGAGTGCGATGTGCCGGTGGTCGCCGCGATCCTCGACGCGGTGGACTCACCGCTGGTCACCGCGGCCGAAGCGGCCTCGCTGGCCGACCTGATGAAGGAGATGGCGGCGGCCGACGCCGTGGTGGCGACCCGGTACCACAACCTGGTCTGCGCGTTGAAGGTCGGCGTGCCGACGCTCGCGCTCAGCTATGCGGCGAAGAGCGACGCGCTCATGGCTCGGATGGGTCTGGGCGCGTACTGCCACCCGGCTCGCGAGGTCGACGCCGACCGGCTGCACGAGCAGTTCCGGGAGCTGGAGCAGCGATCGGCGGAGCTACGGCGGACCCTCACCGAGCGGAACCTGGTTGCCGCTGGGCAACTTGAGGATCAGTTCACCGCCTTGACCGCGGTCCTGTTCCCGACAACCGACCACGCCCACGTTCTGCGGGAGGCCCAATGAAAGCGACCAAGGTCCCGGAGATCGCGGACGCGTACCTCTTCGAGTCAACCCCGTACGCCGACGAACGCGGCTTCTTCTGCCGCACCTTCGACGCCGACGTCGTCCGCTCGGCGGGCCTCGACCCGAACGCCTTCATCCAGGACAGCGTGTCCCGCTCGGCCCGGGGCGTGCTGCGCGGCCTGCACCTGCGCTCCGGCGCCGGTGAGGCCAAGCTGGTGCGGTGCTCGTACGGGAGGATCTTCGACGTCGTCGTGGACCTGAGGGCGGACTCGCCGACCTACCGCAACGTCGCCACCTTCCAACTGTCCGGTGAGACGCAGACGACCCTCTACATCCCGGCGGGCTGCGCGCACGGCTTCCAGGCGCWGACCGAAACCGCCGACACCTCGTACCGGATCGACCGTCCGCACGATCCGGCCGAGGACGTGACGATCGCCTTCGACGACCCGGAGCTCGCCATCCCCTGGCCGTTGCCGGTCACATCGATGTCCCAGCGGGACCGGGAGGCGCCGAGCCTCGCCGAGGTCCTGAAGCACACAGAGAGTTGAGGTCGGCGTGGACACCGAAGAGTTCCAACTGCCCCGGTCGCGGATGGCGAACGAGCGGCTGCACGCCCTGGTCCCCGGGGGCGCGCACACCTACGCCAAGGGCGACGACCAGTACCCCGAGAACCTGGCCCCGGTCATCAGCCACGGCCAGGGTGCCCACGTGTGGGACGTCGACGGCAATCGCTACATCGAGTACGGCTCCGGTCTGCGCTCGGTCAGCCTCGGCCACGCGCACCCACGCGTGATCGAGGCGGTGCGGCGGGAACTCGACCGCGGCAGCAACTTCGTGCGGCCGTCCATCGTGGAGGTCGAGGCCGCGGAGCGCTTCCTGGCCACGGTGCCGACCGCCGAGATGGTGAAGTTCGCGAAGAACGGCTCCGACGCCACCACCGCCGCGGTGCGCCTGGCCCGCGCCGCCACCGGGCGCCCACGGGTGGCCATCTGCGCGGACCATCCGTTCTTCTCCGTCGACGACTGGTTCATCGCTACGACGCCGATGTCCGCCGGCATTCCGGCGGCGACCGACGAGCTCACGGTGGCGTTTCCTTACGGCGACCTGGCCGCGACGGAGGAGCTGCTCACCCGGTATCGGGACGAGGTCGCCTGCCTGATCCTCGAACCCGCCACCCACACCGAGCCGCCGCCCGGGTACCTGACCGGCCTGCGCGAGCTGGCCGACCGGCACGGCTGCGTACTGATCTTCGACGAGATGATCACCGGCTTGCGCTGGTCCGAGGCGGGCGCCCAGGGCCTGTACGGCGTCGTCCCCGACCTCTCCACGTTCGGCAAGGCGCTGGGCAACGGCTTCGCCGTCTCCGCGCTGGCCGGGCGCCGCGATCTGATGGAGCGGGGCGGCCTTCGCCATTCCGGCGAGCGGGTGTTCCTGCTGTCGACCACGCACGGTGCGGAAACGCACTCGCTGGCAGCCGCGATGGCCGTGCAGACCACGTACGTCGAGGAGGGCATCACCGCGCGGCTGCACGCCCTCGGCGAGCGGTTGGCCGCCGGTGTTCGCGAGGCCGCGGCCGGCATGGGCGTCGGCGACCACATCGTCGTCCGGGGCCGGGCCAGCAACTTGGTCTTCGCCACCCTTGACGAGAAGGGGCAGCCGTCGCAGGAGTACCGCACCCTGTTCCTGCGCCGGCTCCTTGCGGGCGGAGTGCTGGCCCCGTCGTTCGTGGTGAGCAGCGCGCTCGACGACGCCGACATCGATCACACCGTCGACGTGGTGGCTCAGGCATGTGCGGTGTACCGGAAGGCGCTGGATGCGGGTGATCCCACCCCCTGGCTGGCCGGGCGGCCGGTGAAGCCGGTCTTCCGCCGCTTGGCGTGACGGGACGTCAGCGACGCTCCCGCCGACCGGCGTCGGCCGTCCGATCGCCCAGCCGGTCGGCGGTCCGGTCGACCAGCCACGCGGTCGCCGGTGTCACCGCCAGCGCGGTGCACCAGCCGCCGAGGACGTCGGTCGGGTAGTGCGCGCCCAGGGCGACCTGCGCCCAGCCCATGGCGGCGCCGGCGACGAGCCCCGCGGCGAGCACGAGTGAGGTGCCGGCCGTCCTGCCGAGGCCGAACCGCCCGGTCACGAGCAGCGCCACCGCGAAGGCGAGCGCGGTGAGGAAGGCGGTGTGCCCGCTCGGGTAGGACAGGTTGTCGTCGCCGTGGATGGTGCGTCCCACCAGGTGCTTGAGCAGCGTCGCCGTCGCCACGGTGATGCCGACGCCGGCAACGACGAGCACGGCTGCGCGAGGTCGCCGAAGCAGCAGGCAGCCCGTCACGGTGGCCACGACCAGCGTCGCCGCCCCGACAGGCTCGCCCAAGAAGTCCGTGGCCAGAGCGACGTGCCGCCACAGCGGCCCCACACCCTCCACCGCCGCCCAGATCCGCGCGTCCACCCTGCCGGCCCGGCCGGCGTCGGCATACACGACCCCGAGCACGACGACCACCAGCGCGGCGAGGGCCGCAATCAGCCCGAGCCACACGCGCAGCGACGAGGGCAGCACCGCGGGCGCCGACCGCCCGCTCACACGCTCACCGCGTCTTGTCGACCTGCGGTGGTGACCTTCTTGTCTGCGCGCTGCCACTCGCCGACACGACTGGGATCGTCATCCAATACGGGCTGGGCCGCTGGATCGAGCAAGCTTCCCCACCAGGCAGGCACGCACTGGACTGGGCCGACTTCCACTTCCGCTCCGGCCAGGCGATCCAACGCGAGCCCCCCGTCGTGTCCGACCCACGCTCCAGCGATGACAACTGCCCTGCGGACACCCGCTCCTGGCCTCTACGACCCGGCAGAAGCCGCAAGCCTGTCCAGCCCCGAACTCGCCGACCCGGCGATCGCCCTGGTCAGGGGCATCGGGATCAGCGTCCACTTGTCACCCTAACCAACAATCCGGTCGCGGCAAACCGTCGTCGGCCGGCGCTGCGCCCGTAGCCTGCGTCGTGTGCTGCATCACCGTCCTCCCCGGCGGAAGGCGATCAGGCTTTGCGTCCCACGCCGCCGAACATGGCTACTTCGGCGGGCAGACCGCTCTCGCCGTCGTCCAGTCGCCAGCGGTTGCAGGACACGATGCCCGGTTCGAGGAGCTCCAGCCCGTTGAAGAATCCGGCGACGTCGGCTGGTGTGCGCTGGGTCAGCTTCGGTGTGCCGTGTTCGTTCCAGAACGCCACCGCGGCGTCGACGTCGGGCATGTCAGGCCGCGTGATCGTATGCGAGAGGACGAGGTGGCTTCCTGCGGGCAGTCGGTCCATCAGGCGGCGCACGATCCCGGACGCCTCATCGTCGTCCTCGATGAAGATGACGACGCCGAGCAGCATCAGTGCCACGGGCTCACTGAAGTCCAGGATTCGCTCGGCCTGCTCCAGGATGGTGTCGACGTTGCGCAGATCTTCGTCGAGGTAGTCGGTGCGTCCCTCTGGCGTGCTGGTCAGCAAGGCTTCGGCGTGGGCCAGCACGATGGGGTCGTTGTCGACGTAGACGATGCGGGACTCCGGGCGCGATGCGCTGAGCGACCTCGTGCGTGTTGTCGGCCGTGGGCAGGCCGGTGCCGATGTCGAGGAACTGCCGTATCCCGCGTTCGCCGGCGAGGTACTGAACGGCGCGTCCGAGGAACTGCCGATCTGCGAGGGCGTAGTCGCCGATGCCGGGGTGCAACGTGCGGATCTGGTCTCCGGCGGCCTGGTCGACCTCGTAGTTGTCCTTGCCGCCCAGCCAGTAGTTCCAGATTCGGGCCGTGTGCGGCTGGTCGGTCTTGATTCGCTTGCGCGCCTCGGTCGCGGCGGCGGGAATCTCGGTCACGCGGTGTCCTCCAGATCAGCCCGATTCAGCCTGCAAGGAGCAACCTAGCGGCAGGAGTTGGGGGAAGGCGACTCTCCCGAGGTGGGGCTCGGCGCAGGAAGCGAGCAGTATGACGCTCACCAGGCGCATCCGCCGAGGAGGGCTCCTGTGGCGACACGGCGAGACGACCTGGCCGGCCTCGGGCGGACCACGTCAGCAGCGTCCCTTTCACGCGGCCGGCCTCCCACCGCCGCCGTCGAAGCGTCGGACTGCCGGGAAGCAGCCGTCGAATAGCCCCCAGATTGGGTGGTTCCACGCATGAACGGACAGGGTCTGCGGGCCGTATTCTTACCCGATCGAGGCGTGTATGAGGTGGGTATCCGGCCGGATTCCTCGGTCTCAATGGGGTTTGTGCACACGGGCCGCGAGTACCGCGGCGACGGGGGATGGGGGCAACCAATGGCGACGGCGAGTAACACGGTGCGCACAGGCGCCGTACTACCAGTGGACGCGGCGCGCTGGACGATGTGGGCATTCGTCATCGTCAACGTGGTGATCGTGGAGGCGCTGTTCCTCAGTGCCGGGTCGGGCAAGAACGGGATACTCACGGTCGCCAAGTTCTTCGGGCTGCACGCGGCCTTGCTGCTGTTGTTCCAACTGCTGCTGGTGGCCCGGCTGCCGTGGCTGGATGGCCGTATCGGAATGGACCGGCTCACGGTGTGGCACCGCTGGGTCGGCTTCTCCCTGCTGTGGACGGTCCTCACTCACGCCACGCTGGTGGTGCTCGGCTACGCCACACTCGACGACACGTCCATGGGGAAGACGTTCGTCGCTCTGAGCGGGGTGCCCGCCTCCCTGCTGGGCATGCTTGCCGCGGCCGTCATCGTCGGGATCGCTACGATCTCCATCCGGCCGCTGCGGCGTCGGCTGCCCTACGAGGTGTGGCACGGTCTGCACCTGCTGCTCTACGTGGCTCTGGGCCTGTCGTTCGTCCACCAGTTGCAGGAGACGACGACGTTCACGTCCTCGGCGTTCGCCACGGCCTACTGGTGGATCCTGTGGCTGTTCGCGTTCGGCGCGCTGCTGACGGGTCGGGTCGTCATGCCGGTGTGGCGCAACGCCTACCACCGGTTCCGCGTCGCGGCCGTGGTGCCGGAGTCGGACAACGTGGTGTCTGTGTATGTCACCGGCCGCCGTCTCGACAAACTCCCTGCCCGGGCGGGTCAGTTCTGTATCTGGCGGTTCCCCGGGCACCACCACTGGTGGCTGGCCAATCCCTTCTCGCTGTCGGCGGCGCCGGACGGGCAGGGGCTGCGCCTGACGGCGAAGGCGGTGGGCAGCGCCAGCGCCGGCCTGCGCCATGTCCCCGTGGGCAGCCGTGCCTTCGTCGAGGGGCCGTACGGGGCGTTCACGTCGTTGCACCGGAGCCGGCCCGGCGTCCTGCTGATCGCCGGCGGTGTGGGGATCACGCCCGTTCGGGCCATGCTGGAGGAGCAGTCGGCCGGCGACGTTGTGGTGCTGTACCGGGTTCGTAGCGAGGCCGAGGCCGTGCTGCTGGACGAGGTGCGCCACTTGGTGGCGCTTCGGGGTGGACGGTTGCACTTGCTCACCGGCAGGACCGGCGAGGGCGGCGCCCCGCCGTTCGGCGCGGGCAGCCTGCACCAGTTGGTCCCTGACATCACCGAACGGGATGTGTATGTCTGCGGTCCGCCTGCCATGACCGGGGCCGTGCTTTCCGGTCTGCGGGAGTTGCAGGTCCCCGCGCGGCAGGTGCATGCCGAGAAGTTCGGTCTGGCCTGACCCGGAAAGGGGCCGCGCGTCGATACGGCCAGATGCGGGGCGAGTTCGTCTGTACTGCGGAACCTGTGCGCGCGGGGCGGCCCTTCCGGGTGCCGCTCGCGCCACAGCGTCGCGAGGTCGTCCGTGCGGGTCAAAGTAGTGCCTCAGGACGGATCGGCAGGTCCGTCAGGCGTTTGCCTGTCGCGTTGAACACCGCGTTGCCGATGGCAGGTGCCACCCCGACGATGGTGATCTCACCGAGTCCCTTCACACCGATCGGATCGGCCTGCGGGTCCTCGGTGTTGATGAAGGCGGCGTCGAGGTCGAGGACGTCCGCGTTCACCGGCACCAGATAGTCGGCGAGGCTCGCGTTGACGATGCGGCCGTCGCGGTGGTCGGTGACGGTGCCTTCGAGGAGGGCCATTCCGATGCCGCCGACCATGCCGCCGATGGCCTGGCTGTGGGCGAGTTTGGGGCTGATCACCCGCCCTACGTCGTACGCCGCGAAGATCCGCCGTACGCGGACGAGGCCCAGCAGGGGATCGACGGAGACTTCGGCGAAGACGGCTCCGTAGCCGTAGGTGGAGATTTTTGAATCGGCGTCGCCCGGGCCCCAGTTGCCGGTGGTTTCGAGGCTGGGCAGACCGGCGCGGCGCAGGATGTCCCGGTAGCTGTCCCGGGCTCCTGCGTCGGCGGCCGACAAGTAGCCGTCGCGGGCGTGCACATCCGCCGGATTCGCGCCGTGGAGAGGGGAGTCGGGGTCCGCCACCGCCCTGCGGATGAACTCCGTCTTCAGCGCGTTGCAGGTGGTGTGCGCGGCCGAGCCCACGCTCGCCATGGTGCAGGCCGCCGCGTGCAGGGGCGCGGTGGGGTAGCTGGAGTCGCCCAGCCTGAAGGTGACCGCCGAGGCGGGCAGCCCCAGGGCGTCCGCGGCTACCTGCATGACCGAGGTGGTGGTGCCGGGGCCCATGTCCGCGGTGGCCGCGAAGACGTCGGCGGTGCCGTCGGCGTTGATCCGGGCCCGTGCGCTGGAGTCGCGTCGGTTGTTGTGGTAGCTCGCGGTGGCCATCCCCATGCCGATGAGGAGGTCGCCGTCCGTGCGCGAGCCCGGCTCGGCGTGCCTGCGGGACCAGCCGAAGCGGCGCGCACCGGTCTCGTAGCACTCGCGCAACTTCCGCGTGGAGAAGGGCAGTTGCGACACCTCGTCCCGCGTCGGCTCGTTGCGCAGCCGCAATTCGACGGGATCCACGGCCAGTTCGTGCGCGAGCTGGTCCATCGCGGTTTCCAGGGCGAAGTTTCCGAGCACCACGCCCGGGCCTCGCATGGAGGCCGGAGAGTGGACGTCGACAGGCGTGACCCGGTAGGCGGTACGGGTGTTGGGGACGCCGTAGAGGAACTTCGGCAGGTCGGTCAGGCCGTCCGTGTAGGTCCGGTAACGCGCGTTCTCGATACGGACCTCGTAGACGAGAGCGCTGACGCGCCCGGCCGCACTGCTGCCGAGGGCCATCCGGTGCCGGCTGGCCGGCCGGAACCCGGTGCCGTAGTAGAACTGACGCCTGGTCAGCACCACCTTGACGGGCCTGCCGACCTCGCGCGCGGCGAACGCGGCCAGGATGACATGGTCGTAGGTCTGGATTCCGCTGCCGAACCCTCCGCCCAGGAACTCGTTGTGCACGCGTACGTCGCCGACGGCGATGCCGAGCGCGCCGGCCACCGTGCGCGCGGCGCCCTGTGCCCACTGGGACTTGTCCCAGAGTGTCAACCGTGCGTCCTGCCACCGGGCGATGGTCGAGGGCAGTTCGATGGGGTTGTGGTTCTCCCGGGCGCTGGTGAGTTCCAGGTCCACCTTCACCTGCGCCGAAGCCAGCGCGCCCGCGGGGTCGCCGCGGCTGTAGTCGGGCTCGTCCTCCGGTGTCTGCGACGGGGCGTCCGGATCGTCGAAGTCGGTGACCGCGTCCTGCCGTTCGTACGTCGCCTCGACCAGCGAGGCGCCATGGGTCGCCGCCTCCAGGGTCTCCGCGACGACGACCGCGATGGGCTGGCCGTAGAAGGCGAGTTGATCGACCGGGTGGGCCAGCCGCAGGCTGCCGAAGTCGGTCAGGACTCGCAGGACGCCCGGGTGGCCGAGCGCCGCGTCCACCGAGATCCGGCTCACCGTGCCACGGGCCACCGTGCCGTTGACGATCACGCCGTACAACAGGCCTTCGACGCGGTGCTCGGCCGAGTAGGTGGCCGTTCCGGTCACCTTGCGGCGGGCGTCCACACGGGAGAGCGGCTGCCCGACGACGGTCGTCGCCATCACTGTCCTCCGATCGTCATGAGCTGGCGGCGTACGGTCCGTTCGACCAGCCGCACCTTGAAGGCGTTCTCGGACAGTGGTACGGCGCCCTCGGCCGCGAGGGCCGCGGCCTCCGTCCACGTCCGGCGCCCCGGCCGCTTGCCGACGAGCGCCTCCTCCACCTTGGGCAGCCGCCACGGCACGGTCCCCACACCGCCGACGGCCACCCTGGCACCCCGCACCACACCGCCCCTGATGTCCAGCGCCACCGCCGCGGACGCGAGGGCGAACTCGTACGACTGTCGGTCGCGGACCTTCAGATAGCCCGAGCGGCGCGTGTGCGCTCCCGCGGGGACGGTGAGGGAGGTGATGAGTTCGCCGGACCTGAGCGAGTGTTCCTTCTGCGGTGTGTCTCCGGGGCGGAGGAAGAAGTCCTGGACCGGGATGGAGCGAGGGCCGTCGAGGCCTCGCACCTCGACCACGGCGTCCAGCGCCACGAGGGCGACTGCCAGGTCGGAGGGGTGAGTTGCCACGCAGTGGGAGCTCGTGCCCAGGATCGCCTGCATACGGTTGTCACCGTGCCGGGCGTCGCAACCCGAGCCCGGGTCACGGCGGTTGCACGCGGAGTGGACGTCCCGGAAGTACGGACAGCGGGGCCGCTGCATGATGTTGCCCCCGATGGAGGCCATGTTGCGCAGCTGAGCCGAGGCGCCGAGTTCGAGGGCCTGCGAGAGGAGGGGGTACGCGGCGCGCACCTCCGGATGCGCGGCCAGCTCGCTCATCCGGACCAGGGAACCGACGTGCAACCCTCGTCGGGTGACGGTGATGTCCTTGTACGGCAGCCCGTTGATGTCGACCACGTGCGCGGGGCGCTCGACGGTCTCCCGCATGAGGTCGACCAGTGTGGTCCCGCCGGCGATGTAACGGCCCTCGCGGGCACCGGCGTTGAGCGCGGCGGTGACGGTGGAGACTCGGCTGAAGGCGAAGGGATGCACGCGGTCATGCCTCCTTGGCCGTCTGCTCGATGGCGGAGACGATGTTCGTGTACGCCCCGYACCGGCACAGGTTGCCGCTCATCCACTCGCGGATCTCCTCCCGGGATCCGGTGTGGCCCTCGGCGATACAGGCGACGCCCGACATGACCTGCCCCGGCGTGCAGTAGCCGCACTGAAGGCCGTCGTGGTCGATGAACGCCTGTTGCAGCGGGTGCAGTTGCTCGCCCCGGGCGAGTCCCTCGATCGTGGTGACGCGAGCGCCCTGGTGCATCACGGCGAAGGTGAGACAGGCGTTCACCCTCCGGTCGTCCACGAGCACCGTGCAGGCTCCGCAGGCGCCCTGGTCGCAGCCCTTCTTCGTGCCGGGGAGGTCCAGGTGCTCGCGGAGGAGGTCGAGGAGTGAGGTGCGGTTGTCGACCTGGGCGGTGCGCTGCTCGCCGTTGACCGTCAGACGGACGGTGGAGAGCCGGTCGGCCGGCGCGGGTGTGGATGTGGATGTGGATGTGGATGTGGATGTGGGCAGGCGATCCGAGGTCAGCAGGGGCAGACCGGCCGCCGCTGTCGACGCCGCGACGAAGGTTCGTCGTTTGAGCGTGGTTGCCTCGTCGAACGTTTCCGACATGCGCGATGCACCCTCCCGGTCGAACATGTGGCATGTGATGACACCAGGTGTCATCGTAACAGTGATGACACCAGGTGTCATGGAAAACGAGAGCGGCAAGGAGAGGCGTGGCTGCGGCTGTTGTGCCTGTGGCTTACGGCGCGAGGGGGGCGGCGACCGCGGCCCTGAGCTCCTCCACGGATTCACGCAGCAGGGCGTGCAGGTCCTGTGTCTCCGGACCCTCGATCCAGCATTCGCGCGCGGCTCTCCATGCGGCGGCACCCGCCGCGGCGGTCAGGAAGGCGGCCTGCGGCGCGACACCGCGCTCGCACAACGCCTCGGTCACGGCCGCACTGGTCGCGGCGAACTTGGTCAGCTCTCGTTCCCGAAGCTCCGGGTTGGCCACGATGACGGCTCGGCGACGCCGTGCGTGCGCATGCGCCGTGTTCACCATGTCCACAGCGGCGCCGTACCCCTCCAGGACGACGGCGAGCGGCGAGAGGTCGGCAGGCGCGGCGGCCATGGCGTCGACGATCACCTGGTGGATCCGGGCCGAGAGCGGGAACAGCACCTCGCGCTTGTCGGGGAAGTGACGGAAGAACGTCCGCTTCGTCAGACCGGCCCGCTCGGCGATCTCGGCGACCGTGGTGTCCTCGAAGCCGCGCTCCTCGTACAGCTCAAGCGCGGCCCGCGACAGTCGGCCCGCTGCGTCCGGCATCCATCGACCCATGTCACTCATCCTAGTGATGGCACTCAATGTCATCGAATATTCGGCGATGGCGACTGAGCCCGTTGGTGCAGTTGGCCGTGCAGGTGAGCGAGAAGCTCGTCTCGCATCCTCGGGGTTGAGCCGCGCAAAATGCGGGTGGGTGCCTGCGTCTTTCGGCTTCCAGGTCAGCACCGTTGGGCGCGACTTGTCCGATGACTGCACCCACTCCGACGTGCCCCTCTGCCACGAGCGCATCAGAAGCAGGTCTTGAGGAGGCGGCGGGCTTCGTCCCGGTCGACGGGGCGTTGTTGCTTGCCAGCGGCGTAGCGGTCGCCCTCGTGGAACTGGGTGGGGTGGGCTGCCGGAGCCGATGCCGAGTTCGACGATCCAGTCGGACCGTGGCGGCCGTCCCCGGAGCGACCTCGCGGACGGGCCGGATGGAGACCAGGGGACACAGACACCGACGCCCCGCACATCTCTAACGCGTGGTTGGGTCCGCGTAGTCCGTCGCCGCCTGGGTGAGTGCGCGTACCAGCGGGGTCGCGCGGTCCGTGCGCCAGATCAGGGCCCACTGGACGGGCGGGGCATCGTGGAGGGGGAGGTAGACGACGTCCGTCTGCGCGTTGTAACGCCGTCCCTCGTCGGGGACCGTGCAGACTGCGTCGCCTGCCGCGACGAGTGCAAGGATCTCGTTGAAGGTGGTGACGGCCGGGCCGCGGCGGACGGGGCGTCCGGCCGGAGTGCGGGCCGGCAGGACGGCGGCCTCCCAGTAGGCGGGTATGGGGCCACTCAGGCGCGGCACGATGTGATCGCCGAGCACCTCCATGCTCACCGACTCCTGCCGGGCGAGCGGATGATCCGCGCACACCATCAGGTGCAGAGGTTCCTCGCGCAGCACCACTCCGACGGTCAGGTCCGGCTCGCGAACCGGCAGCCAAGTGGTCACCGCGTCGACCTCGCCGGCCCGCAGGGCTCCGAATGGATCGCTGAAGAACACTTCCCGGAAACGGAGTTCGACGGACGGGTGCCGGGCCCGGAAGCGGGTCAGGAGCGGGGCCATGTCGTGCATCTGTGCGCCCATGACCCCCAGTGTCAGGGTGCCGGCCGAGTGGCGGTCGACGGTTGTCACCTCCGCTATGGCGTCCTGGATGGCTTCATATGCCGGCTTGAGCCGTTGGAGCAACACCTCTCCGATGGGGGTCATCCGTACGTGGCGGCTGGTGCGCTCGAAGAGTTGGGCGCCGATGGCGCGTTCCTGTTTCTTGATCGCCTGGCTGACACGGGCCGGGGAGACATGCAGGCGTTCGGCGCTGCGGCCGAAGTGGAGCTCTTCCGCGAGCGTCAGGAAGATCTCTATGTCCCGCAGTTCCATTCCGTCCCCCGATTCCGTTCTGGTTCCCCGAGTCGTGAACCTCTGGGTTAACGACCCTAACAAGATCGGTTGTTGCTCCTGGGCTGCTCCGGTATGCATGCTGGGGAGCAGGCCGGGAGGCCTCCCGCCGGTGACATGAGCCGGCGCGAGGTGGCAGGACCGGCCCGCTCAAGTCGGCCGACGGTCTGGGGGGCGCGTACCTCGTCGGGCGTGAGACCTCGCTGCCCTGCGCTCCGCCCCCCGAGTACCAACCCCCACGGAGAGATTGCTGCGTGACACCTGACCCGAGCACCGTCCATCCCCTGCCCGCCCATGAGCGGGTCGTCTTCCTCAAGCCACTGGTTGCCGGAACAAACGTCGTGGTGGGTGACTTCACCTACTACGACGACCCCGACGGGGCGACGGACTTCGCGCAGCGAAATGTGCTGTACGCCTACGGTCCGGAACGGCTGATCATCGGCAAGTACTGCGCGATCGCGACGGGCACCCGGTTCCTGATGGCGGGCGCGGACCACCCGTCGAWGGGGGTGTCCACCTTCCCCTTCGCCATGTTCGGCGGGGAGTGGGCCGAGCAGACCCTCGACCTCGTCACCGGCATGCCCAGCCGCGGGGACACGGTGGTCGGCAACGACGTGTGGTTCGGATACGGAGCCACCCTGATGCCGGGGGTGCGGATCGGCGACGGCGCAGTGATCGCGGCCGGAGCGGTGGTCACCGCCGATGTGCCGCCGTACACCATCGTGGGCGGAAACCCGGCCCGGACGATCAGGCAGCGCTTCGGCGACAGCGACATCGAACGGCTGGTGCGCAGCGCCTGGTGGGACTGGCCCGTTGAACTGGTGACCGCGCACGCCCGGACCATCATGGCCGGATCCCCGCAGGACATCGAGCGCATCGCCGTCGCCGAAGGTCTGGGGCAGCAGCGGTGATGCCCCCGGCCATCGAGGAGTACGCGGTGTCCGGTCGCGACAGCGGCCCGTATGCGATCACCACCGGCCCGGACGGCGCGCTGTGGTTCACCATGGTGCACAGCGGCAGGATCGGCCGGTTGGTCCCGGGACAGGAGCCGACGAGTCATCAACTCGCCCCGGACAGCGGCCCGACGGTCATCAGCAACGGGCCGGACGGCGCGCTGTGGTTCACGGAGTACCGGGCGCACCGGATCGGGCGGATCACGCTGGCCGGCCGGGTGACCGGGTTCACGCTGCCGACCGCGGAGTGCGGGCCTTTCGGTATCGCCGCAGGGCTGGACGGCGCGCTGTGGTTCACCGAGACCGCCGCCGACCGCATCGGCCGCCTCACCACCGACGGAGTGGCCACCGAGTACCCGCTGCCGCGCACCGGAGCGTTCCCCTCCGCGATCGCCGCGGCCGAGGACGCGATGTGGTTCACGATGAACCAGGCCAACGCCATCGGCCGTATCGGCATGGACGGCCGCATCACGGTGCACGAGCTGCCCACCGAGGCGGCCGGGCCGGTGGGTATCGCCGTGGGCCCGGACGGAAGTGTCTGGTTCACCGAGATCGCGGCCGGTCAGATCGGCCGGATGGCACCCGGCGGGCGGATCACCGAGTACCCGCTGCCCGACCGTTCCGCCCGGCCGCACGCCGTCACCACCGACGCCGACGGCACGGCGTGGTTCACCGAGTGGGGCGGCAACCGCGTCGGCTCCGTCACCTCGGACGGCAGGATCGCCGTCCATGACCTACCCACCCCGGCCTCCGAGCCGCACGGGATCACAGTGGGCCCGGACGGCGCCCTGTGGACGGCCTTGGAGATGGGTGCGCTGGCCCGCATCGAACCGGACACCACCAGAACCACCAAGAACACCGAACAGAGGAACGCCTCATGAAATACGCCCTCGTGATCTTCGAGACGCATGCCTCACGCGCCCGGATCCAGGCCGACCGCGACGGCTACCGCAAGGCTTACCAGACCTGGATCGGCGAACTCGCGGCAGCGGGCAAACTGGTGGGCGGAGACGCCCTCGACACCGAGCACCGGGGCCCCGTCACTGTGCGCAAGACGGCGGACGGGTCCGCAGCGGTGACCGAGGGGCCCGTGCACAGCGGCGAGGAGACCCTCGGCGGCTGGTTCGTACTGGAAGTCGCCGACCACGCCGAGGCCATCGAGCTGGCCCGCGGCTTCCCCACCCCGGAGGCGCTCGAAGTCCGCCCGATACTCGAATCGGCCTGAGCGCCATGCGGCCCGCGACGCCCTCTGCCCGTGCCCGGACACTCGGCGTGCCTGACCAGCACGACCTACCGGGCCCGGAGCGCTGTCTCCCTTCACAGGAGCTGACTTGAAACTCACATCGGTGAGCTACCGACCTCTGACCGGCCCCGAGGAGATCGATCTCTTCTGCCGACTCTCCTACGTCCTCGACCACGAACTGCCCGACGACTTCGCAGCCGGCCGCCGCCGCCCCGAGTGGTCATGGGTGGCCCTCGACGGCGACCGCCTCCTCGCCCGGCTCGCCTGGTGGACCACCCCGGGCGGTGACGTCCCGCTGCAGTTCGACTTCTTCGACATCGACGACACGCTGCCCCGGGCCGACCGCGACGAGATCGGCCTGCGGCTGTTCGAGACGGCGACGGCGACCGTCTTCCCGGCGGGCGCGAAGCTGCCGGAGTACTGCCGCTTCGTCCCGCCCGACTGGCACGAGGACCCCGCGGCGCGCGAGGTGGTCGACTCCCGCACTCGCGTGCTGGAGAGCACCGGCGCACGGCTGCTGGTCGAGCGGCTGCGGCTGCAGTGGACCCCGTCGTCCCCGCTCCCGGAGCCCAGGGGACGTCTCGTCTTCCGCCCGGTGGCCCACCGTGAGGACCTCCTCGCCCTGATGACCCCGGTGATGGAGGGCACCCTCGATGCCCACGGCCAGGCGGACCTGTCATCCGGACTGAGCCCGCGCGAAGCGGCGGAACGCCACTACGACGGAGAGTTTGCCGGGTTCAAGAGCCCGCACGAGTGGTGGCGCATCGCCGAACTCCCCGGCGGGCGCGGTCCGGTGGGCTTCGTGGTCCCGGCCCGCAACAGCTACCACCCGATCATTGCGTACATCGGTGTCCTGCCCGCACATCGCGGCAACGGCTACATCGACGAGATCCTCGCCGAAGGCACCCGCATCCTGGCCGCCGAGGGTGTCGACCGGATAAGGGCATCGACGGACCTCGGCAACGTCCCCATGGCGAAGTCCTTCGCCCGCGCCGGATACGTCAACTTCGAACGCTCCCTCAACCTGGTATGGGACTGACCCTGCCACAAGTCGGACACGCGATGCGGATCAGCCCCCTGCCCGAAGGCCATCACGGACTCAACGACCGATCGTGGTCTCCCGCTCGATGCAGGACGGCTTCTCGGGATTGCGTACGGCCCGGAGCCTGGTGAGGAGGCCGTCATCGGTAGGGACGGGCCGGCATCCCGGGCGGTGGGCTCAGCGGTCGAGGTCCCCCCAGGTTCGGGCGATCGCGCCCTGGAAGGCGAAGACGGTGTCATCGTCGAAGCCCACCGCTGGGCGCCCGCTCTGTGGGCGGTGGCCGGGGACGGGTCGGGTTCAGGTTCAGGTCAGGGTCGGCGGGGGCTGTCGGCCCCTCCCGGGGCAGCGGCAGGGATCCTGGTTGAGGATCACAACATGGGGTGTCGGCGCCTGGGTCGCATAACCTCGTGCTCACAGATGTCGGAAGCCGGGCGATATCCGCTTCGGGAGGGTGATGGTGCTGGCAAGGGGCACGCGGTTGTTCGCGGGTGCCGTGGTGGTGGCCTGCATGGTGCTCCTCGGGCCCAGCGCGCCAGGCGATGCTCTGTTCCCTGGGCCACTGCCCGCCGGTGCTGTCCGGGAAGTGGTACCGAACCGGGTCATGACCTGGAATATCTGCAACCCGTGCGAGACAAGCAACGTTGACCGGGCAGCGCAGATCGCCTCGTATGCGCCCCAGGTGATCGGCCTGCAGGAAGCGTGCGGGCGGGACGTCGAACAGATCCGCGACTATCTGGAGCACCTCCACGGGCTGGTCTACCACGTCGAGTACGGGACGGTTCTGCGCAGTTGGGGCCGGTGCGGGGGAGTGCCGTGGAGTCCGGGCGCCTTCGGTCAGGCGGTCCTGTCGGCGGCACCGATGACGGACCGTGTCAGCGTGGAGTACCCCGACGGCGGATCCGAGGACCGTGGGTACATGGCCGTCACCACCCTGGTGGGCGGCCGGTCGGTGCGGGTCTTCAACACCCACCTCGCCCATCGGCGTCAAGAGACGGTCCGGGCGGGTCAGACGGGCGTTCTGGCCGCAGACGTCGCCCGGTACGACCGTGCGATCGTGATAGGCGACTTCAACGCCATGCCGGACGCCGGCGAACTCGCCCCGATGTGGGCACTGGCCGCGGACGCGGACCCCCGCTGCCGTCCCTCGGACGCCGGCACCTGCACGCCGACCACCGACTGGCACACCAGGTTCGACTACATCTTCCTGCGGGGCATCACCTCGCTCAGGCACCGCGTGCAGCCCACCCCGTACTCGGACCACCACCTGCTGCACACCGACCTGGCCCCAACCCAACGGGCGTGACAGTGCCGCGCCTGGGGCCAGCGACCTGCTTGATCCTGGGAAAGACAGGGACGGTCCGGGCAGCATCGGGTGTCATGGCTGCTGTTCGTGCCCGCTGGCTGGAAGCGCTCTGGCGCCCGGCTGGACGCGGCCTCGAATGCCCAGACTGCCACCCAGAAGACGGCAGCGGCCTGTCCGGGACCCGCGACCCGGAGTCCAAGGCCAGCTTTACGGCGGTAGCGACAAGTCCAAGCGGGACCTGGCCGGGTGACGTGGCGGCTCCGGCCAGCACCGCCGGCGGCGTTCTGCTGCCCGGGATTACCGAGGGCGACCAGGCCCGGGCCGCACGGCTCCCTCCAGTCGCCCTCAGTGACGCCGAGGCACTGCGGATCCGCAGCATCGTGGCCGACCTGGACCACCTGCTGCCCACCTTCGACGTCCGGTAGGTCGATGACCCGAGCAAGCCCGGCCGCAGCCGCATGATGATCGCCGTCCGTCGCGATCCATCTGTCCGCACGGTGCCCCGGTCAACGAGGGCCTGAGCTCCCCGCGCCGCTGGTGCGGGGCTGGCCGGGGGACATCCCCGTCACGGATCATCCCGTGGACGAGTGGCTGGCCACCCGCGCCCACGCCGATATCGGTAGCCGACCAGGGCACGCATGTCAGGGTGGCGGCGGGGTCCAAAAGCCGACCCAGCCCGGTCGACCGAGCACGTCCGGGCAGCAAGTACCGCCGGGGCGCCGCCGACCGGTGGGTGTGCCGCGGCAGCTGGACGGCTACACGGTGGTGAGGCTGATGCTTCCGAAGCTGGGCTGCGGTGCGGTCGCCTTGGCGGCGGCGTCGGCGGCACCCGCCACCGGCTGGGGGACGGACGGCACGATGGAGATCGTGGCCGGCCCGTCCGGCAGCAGACCTTGCTCCTGCAGGCGGAGGACCTGCTCGGTGACATCGAAGCTCACGTCGTGGCCGCCGTGGTCGTGAAGCGCACCGTCGACGTCGGCCGCGCCGAAGAAGGAGATCCAGCCGACGAAGTAGGGGCCCGCCGGGTCGAGTTCGCCGCTGGGGCCGTTGAGGAAGACGTGGAACGGCGTTCCGGGCGGCACGTCGGTGCGCACATTGTGCACGGTGAGGATCAGGTTCTGCGGCGTGCTGGGGGCGGTCATGGACCGCATGGCCCGGCTGACGGCGTCGGCCGGTTCGAGGGACACCTCGGTCGGCTCGTGGAGGCTGAGGAGCTGGCGGGGGTTGCCGGCGGCGGTCGCCAGGACCCGTTCGCCCGCTTCGGGAACCTGGGCAGGCGGCACGACCACGGGCCGCGTCCCATTCCCGTCAGTCAGCGACTCGTATCCGTAGTCGCGCGGATCGATGCCGAGGAACTCCCTGCTCGTGGGCTTCTGGATCTGTCCGTTCTCGTCGAAGAAGATGAACGTCTGGTCCAGCCAGGACGTGTGGTCCGGGTTGAGGTTGTCCTTGCTCAGCCAACTGGACCAGAGCCGGTCGATGTTGCTGTGGTGCAGCCAGAAGATCGGATCACGGGCGGCGCCCGCAACGGACCCCATCCAGCCGCCGACACCACCGTGGACCTGGTTGTGCGGGACGTTCTCCAGCTCACCGAAGCCGCGGCGGAAGTGGTCCATGGAGGTGTAGCTGATCTCACTGCCGAAGCTCGGCTGGTCCGTCTGACGTGTGTGCGTGGCGGCGAAGACCGTCTGGCTGATGGCGGTGAAGGGATTGATGTCGGTGTAGGGGAGCACCTCGAAGGCCGAATTCGTGCCCGGGCTGCGGTGCGGGGTCTGCCAGAAGTCCGCTGTGGATGTCGCCTGCTTCTCCGGTAGAAAGAGCGGGTTGTCGACCGTCAGTTTGGTGCCGTTCGGGCTGTCCGGCATTTTCGGGCTGCGGAATGCCGCCGGAAGGGCGCGCGAGGTGAAGTCCTCGATCGGGTCCGAGGTGGGCGTGTCCAGCGCGTAGTCCCAGTAGGGCAGGGCCCAGCCGGTGGAGGGGTCGGGGGTGATGTTCTCCTCGGCGGCGATCTCCTTGATGGTCGCCCGGACGATCCGCTCGAAGTACCACAGGTAGCCCCGGTGCCACGGCAGGAAGAACCAGCCACCGTGCGGACACTGGCTGAAGGCCTCGTTCGTCTCCGTGATGGTGGGTGGGACGCCGTGGATGCACCCCTGGAAGACCCAGCTGGTCGGATCCGTGCCCGGCCGCTGCTGCATCCTCCCCACAGCCCGGGCATACCAGTACAGCGCCGGATCCCAGTCCCTCATGTTGCTCGCGTCTCGCCGTACAAACGCGACACCGTTCGCCATGTTGCTCCTAGCTTGGTCGGGACGCCCGAGTAGGGGGCTCCTGATCCGTACCGGCGTCGGCGGCCGCCCCATCGCGTTCGGTTCAGAAACCTTCAGAGAGGTGAACCCGCCGTGCCATCCAGCCGAGGGGCACAGGCGGACCAGGGCCGGAGTTTTGTGAACCGGCCGGAGCCTGTCGCGGAAGCAGGGGGCGCAGTCAGCGCAGGACCAGTACGGCCGTCATGGTGACGATGCCGGCCGACCCGAGCGCCAGCAGCACCGGCGGCCCCGCCAACTCCCCGGTCAGGCCTTGGCGCTGGGCCAGGGCCAGGGCCGTGGTCGCACCCCGCAGCAGCACCCCCGCGACCGCTGCCAGCAGCAGCACATGCACCCACTCTGGAACGGGAGCCATCTCGGTGATCCAGCCGCCCACGAGCGGGCTCAGGCAGACGGCGATCAGCCACGGGGTCAGGCGCCGTCGGCTCCGTGCATCGAGGACCGCCGTCAGCGCGAGCCCTTCACTGATGGAGTGCACGACCAGCGCGGCCACCACGGGCACCGAGGTCAGCAGGACCACCGTCATGCCCTCCACCAGCCGGTGCACCACGAGGGCCACCGCTGTCCCGGCACTCACAAGACGCCCCGGCTCACCCCGCTTGTGTATCAGGCGTCCCGCTGAGGCAAGGATGAAAGCCGTCAGCACGGTGACCGGCACCACCCAGCCGGACAGCCCCGCCTCGTTCGCCTCATGAAGCGCATGCGGCACGACGTCGACTCCGGCTACTGCCAGCAGCACTCCCGACGCGGCCCCCAGCAGCATCGTCGAGTGATGCGACCAACGTCGCCCGGACCAGGCCCCGACCAGCGTTCCCGCCGCGATCAGCACCAGCCCCAAGTACTGCCCCAGATCGAACTCTCCCCATGACAGTGCGAACTGCGCTCCTGCCTCGACAACCGCACCAACCACCGTTCGCCTTCCATGAAGCAAGGGCACCAGGAACGTCGACAAGCCGTGGCCTCGGAGCCCTGCGAGGAAGAGAGGAAGAGCTGCACCGCCAGGTGCGGCACGGGGCCAGGCTTTCGTGACGCTGCCACATCTCCTGCCCGGTCACATGCTGTCGGCCTGCTCCAAGGGGCATTCGGGTGAAGGGAATGACCGCACCTGACGGTCTGCTCCTGCACGAGAATTCACCGGGCGGGTTTGCCAACCAGGCCGCGAGCTGCTGCGCGACCCGTACTGCGGCCCGGCACACGCCCGCGAGCCGGCGGCGGAGGTCCGTAGCCCGTTGCCAGTACGCGCACCTGAAAACCACCTGTCGGCGGGAACGCCCCCCTCGGAGCAACATCGGGCCCGGATGGGGGCCTTCCCCGGGGCTCCACGTGCCGAAGGGCAGTCGCCCGCCTAGCGTGTGCGCTGAACGGAAGTGACCGCGCAGCCGGGCGTGCCGCCGTCCCGGACGGGCTCCGGTCGGGTGGGCGCCAGCCCGGGCCTTGGTGGAGAGAGCCATGGCTGCCCGGTGAGCGTCTTCACCCTCACCCGCACCCTCCGGGAGTTCGGTATGTCCCGTATCACCATCAACGGCGTCACGGTGGACCCGCTGGCCCAGGCCGATGAGATGGCCACCCACTCGCTGACGTCCGAGGACGCCACCGAGTCCAACTACCTGCTCGTCCAGACCACGCACCCGCCTACGCCCGAGGAGAAGGAGCAACTCGCTGCACTCGGCGTGGTGATCCAGGAATACGTTCCCGACGACACCTACCTGTGCGGCTACCGGCCCACGGATCTGGCCGCCGTGCGCGCACTGCCCTTCGTGGCCTGGGCGGATGTGTACCTCAGGGGCTTCAAGATCGCCCAGTCGCTCCGGTCAACCCGACTCCGCCCGGGTCTCGCCGTGCTGGCCGAGCCCCTCGAGACGGCAGGCACCCGGACCCGTACCGTCGACATCGTCCTCCACGAGGACGTCGACGCGAGTACGGACGGGGTACGGGACCGGATCACTGCGGCAGCCGGAGTCAGCCGCGGCGACGTTCGGCCCGACCACGGCAAGCTGCGCGTGACGGTCCGTGAGGAGGACCTGGCCGCACTGGCCGCGCTCGACGAGGTGCGGACCATCGAGGAAGTCCCCGAGAGGGTGCTGTACAACACCGTCGCAGGGACGTTGATGCACGCCCACGTGTCACTCAACGGCACGCAGTTCCGCGGCGAGGGCCAGATCGTGTGCGTCGCCGACACCGGCTTTGACAAGGGGTCGATCACCGATGTGCACCCCGCCTTCAAAGGCCGGGTCAAGCGCCTGATCGCCCTGGGACGTAAGAGCCCCTCGCGGACGGACGACCCCGACGGGCACGGCACCCACGTGGCGGGCTCGGTCCTCGGCGACGGGACGTCGGCGTCGATGGGCGGCGCCGTCACCGGCACGGCTCCCGAGGCGCGACTGGTCCTCCAGTCCCTGATCGACGAGGACGGCTCTCTCACCGGCATCCCGGACAACCTGCTCGATCTGTTCAGGCCGCCCTACCTGGAGGACGGGGCGCGGATCCACACCAACTCGTGGGGCCCGATCACCCCGGGGCTTCCCTACAACCAGAGCGCCGCCGAAGCCGATCAGATGGTCTGGGAGAACAAGGACTTCGTCATCTGCTTCGCTGCGGGCAACGACGGCACGGACCGCGATGGTGACGGCCGCGTCAACCTGCGGTCCGTCAGCGGGGAGACCGGAGCCAAGAACGTCATCACCGTTGGCGCCAGTGAAAGCAATCGCCCCGAGATCTCCCGCACCTATGACGAGCTGAGGCCGCTCTCGTTCCCCGCCCCGCCGATCCACGGCAACCGGATGGCGGACAACCCGGCCGGGTTGGCGGCCTTCAGCAGCCGCGGCCCGACCCAGGAGGGCCGGTACTGTCCGGATGTCGTAGCCCCCGGTACGTCGATCCTGTCAACCCGCTCGCGCGTGGCTGCCGACGGCCACCTCTTCGGTGTCTCCGCGGATCCCGCATACATGTTCGATAGCGGCACCAGCATGGCCACCCCGCTGGTCGCCGGCTGTGTGGCGGTGCTGCGCGAGACGCTGGTGGAGAACGGCACGCCGAAGCCCAGCGCCGCGCTCATCAAGGCCATGCTGATCAACGGCGCCGAGGAACTCCCCGGCCAGTACAGCCCCACCGAGGCGGGCGCTTCCCCGAACAACAGCTCCGGTTTCGGCATCGTCAACCTCCAGCGTGCCGTCGTCCTGCCGACCGACGTCGGCCGGGCGGGCTTCGCCGATGCCAAGGAGCTGGACCAGGGAGAAGAGCGTGCATTCGCCATCACGATCCCGGCGGGGGCGGCCCGCACCCTGAAGGTCACCCTCGTGTGGACGGACCCCCCTGGCGCGGCCCTGCAGAACGACCTCGACCTGATCGTCCGGGCGGCCGGTCAGGAGCGCCACGGCAACATGGGCACGGACCCCGGATTCGACCGTGTCAACAACGTCGAGCAGGTGCTGTGGCAGGACATCCCCGCCGGCGATGTGGAGGTCGTCGTCAGCGCCCACCGGATCACCCGGTTCGCCCAGCCATACGCAGTCGCCTGGCGCATCCTCTGAGGCGTGCGCAGGAGTGTCCCGTCCCGGTCACAAAGGCCGGGACAGGCCCGTGGTTCGACGTGCTGCTGGCATTCCGCCGACAGCACCATCACGAGACTTCAACTGCCGTCACCGACCACGATGGGAACTCCAGGGCAGGGCGATTGTAATGTCTTGGTGGTCTTGTGGGTGTGTGGGTCATGGACGTGCGGCGGTCGGGTCGGCTCAGGTGAGGAGTTTCGCGAGCTGGGCCATCTCGGTGGGTGGGTCGATCACTGGCTGGATGAGGAGTTCGTCGACGCCGGCCTGTTCCAGGGTGGTGATGCGGGTGAGGAGGTCGTCGCGGGTGCCGACCAGGGCCAGGGTGTTCATCAGCGAGGGCAGAACCAGGTCCCGGTCCTGCGGTGCGATGCGTCCGAGGTGGTTGGGGTAGAGCTTGGTGTGCCGGTCCGGCGCGTTGGCGGTGGTGCCGCGCCGGTCGAGGAGCCGCCGCACCGCCTCGCGTTCTTCGGGGCCGAGTTGCTCGGCGAAGGCGGGTGTGTCGGCGGCTGTGTCGGCGGCGAAGGCCAGCAGCGACAGGATGAGGTGGCCCGTCGCGTCCCGGGCCGCGTCGCCGTGGGGGTCCTCGTCCTCGTCGAGTAGGTGGAGCGAGGTGACCACGTAGGAGTCCGCCCGGGAGTCCGTGTGGGAGTCGGGGTCGCGGGGTGTGCTCTGGGCGGCGTGGCGGCGGGTGTCGTGCAGCGCGTGCCAGGCGGTGGGGTCCAGCAGGCCGAAGGAGATCAGGCCGGTGCCGCGGCGGCCGGCTACGGCGGCGGCCTTCGGTCCGAGCAGCGCGGCCACGACGAACTCGATCGGGTCGGCGGTGTTCACGTGTGCCCCTGCGTGCAGGAACCGGATGTCGCGGACCCGGTCACCTTCGCGGTACTCGGTCGAGCGTCCGGCGCACAGGTCTTGCAGTGCGACGGTGAAGTTCTCCAGCCTGGCCGCCGTGGTCGGCCGCATGCCCAGGGTGCGCCGGGCGGTGTTTCCGGTGCCGACTGCGCAGATGATCCGGCCCGGTGCCAGGGCGTTGAGGCTGGCGAGCCCGCTCGCGGCGGCCGGGGCCGAGCGCAGCGCCGGTGAGGTCACGCCGATGCCGAGCCTGATGCGGCTGGTGGCCTTCGCACACAGGCTCAGGGCGACGAAGGGGTCGCCGTGGACCATCGGGGTGTCGTTGACCCAGAAGCTGTGCAAGCCCAACTCCTCGGCCCGTACGGCGAGGTCCTCCACACCGGGCTGCGCGGCGACAACGACGCCTGCACGCATCAAAACCTCCAAGGCGTGAGGATCGATTCGAACCTGCTCAGCATGGCAGGTCCCGGCGCAGGGCCGTTGTGGAGTTGCGTGATCTTGTAGCGTCGCAGGGCAGGGTGGCCGTGCCTGACGCAACGAACCCCGTTGATGCAGATGACCTTGGGGCGGCCAGGGTCGCGAACTGTGCCGTCAGGCCGG
The DNA here is from genome assembly GCF_008042075.1 of Streptomyces sp. UW30. Classification (GTDB taxonomy): domain Bacteria; phylum Actinomycetota; class Actinomycetes; order Streptomycetales; family Streptomycetaceae; genus Streptomyces. The sequence goes on from NZ_RDBN01000044.1 coordinate 49,240, forward strand.
GGGGGAGAGAGAGCCTCGTCCGCTCGGGTCGGCGGTACCGCGGACCCGTCCTCTGTCTCCTTGGCGGTCCCGTAACGCGGAGCCGTGGCGGCGGCCGGTGGGTTGGGGGCGGCGTGCCAGGGCAGGAGCGCGCGGGCGACGGCGGCCCGAAGGGCCGCGGCCGGGG
>NZ_RDBN01000044.1:49505-54496 GCF_008042075.1 Streptomyces sp. UW30
CTACTGGGTCGACGACATCGCCCTCGCCCCCGGTGACCAGCTGCTGCTCTACACGGACGGCGTATCGGAGGCCCGGGACCACGCCGGGCAGTTCTTCCCGCTGGCGGACTGGATGCGGCGGCAGGACCCGGAGCCGCCCCGTGAACTGCTCGACCAGCTGCACCTGGATCTGCTCCAGCACAGCGGCGGAAGGCTCGACGACGACATCGCGGCCCTCGCGCTGAGGTGCTCCAGCGCGCAGGGCCGGGAGCTGTCGGCGTAGCGGGCCGAGTGTTCGTGGCCGCGCGCCTCGGATCACCTGGCGTGCTGCTCGTACCAGCCCTTGAGGAGCGTCGTGTCGAGGGTGGGCGCAAGAGTCCTGATCTGCCCTCTCCCCGGTCGGCGCCCGGTCAGTGCCCGGCCGGGGCCCTGTGTCGGGAATTCCCGCCGGATCGCCGACCGGGCGCCTCCGGAGTCTTGTAGCCGGACATGGCTCGCTCATAGGATTCGAGTGAGAGCTCGTTGAATCGTTTCATTCCTGGAATGGGCACAGTGAGCAGGGGAGTGGATATGCCCGGAACTTGGGACCGCAGGACCTTTCTTCGCGCCACCGCGGGAACGGTGGGTGCCGGAATTTCCGTCGCCTCCGCCKCGACTCCCGCATCGGGGGTGCCGACCGGCGGGTCGCAGGGCTCCGGGGGAGGCGGAACCGACGGCCTTCGCGTCACGCGCACGACCGTGGAGTACGCCGAGAACGTCCTCGGAACCGATGTGGCCCGCCCCCGGCTCGCCTGGGAGTTGGCGTCCCCGGGGCAGGGCGCACGGCAGAGCGCCTACCGCATACAGGTCACCACCGGTGGGACAGGGTGGGGCCGATCGCCGGTGTGGGACTCGGGCAAGGTGATGTCCGCGAACAGTGTCGGCGTGGCCTATGGCGGACMGGCCCTGGAGCCGCGCACTCGGTACGCCTGGCGGGTCAGGGTGTGGGACGGGCGGGGCAAGGCGTCGGCCTGGAGTGCGCCCCGTTGGTGGGAGACAACGTTGTCGCCCGAGGAGTGGGGCGCCAGTTGGATCGGTGTGGACACGCCCACGCCCCTCGACTTCACCGGCGCGTCGTGGATCTGGGCAACCGGAGCGAGTCTGGAGAACGCCCCCGTAGGCACCAGATGGTTCCGGTCCCACTTCGACCTGCCGCAGGACGCCGAGGTGGTGAAGGCGACCCTCGTGGCCACCGCGGACGACGACTTCGCCCTGTACCTCAACGGCCAGCCGTCAGTGGATGCCCCGCAGCAGCAGGACGGCTGGCCGTTGAGGTACACCGCCGACGTGACGCAGGAAGTGCGGGAGGCCGCGGCCGCCGGGACGGGCGTCGTCCTCGCCGCCACGGCCACCAACCGTGCCGGAGCCTCGGTCAACCCCGCGGGGCTGCTGGTCCGTCTGCGGGTGGAGACGTCGACGGGGCGGACGTACGAACTCCTCAGCGGCGCCGGATGGCGTGCGACGCAGACGGAGCAACAGGGCTGGCAGGAACCGGAGTTCGACGACTCGGCGTGGCCCCCGGCGGTGGTGCTCGCCCCCTACGGCCAAGGCCCCTGGGGCACCGGAGTGAGTGTCACCATGCCGGAGCAGCCGGCCCCGCTCCTGCGCAGGGAGTTCGACATACCGGGCCGGATCAGCCGGGCCAGGCTCTACATCAGCGGCCTGGCCTATTACGAGGCGCAGATCAACGGCCGGCGTGTGGGACGCCAGGTGCTCGACCCCGGATTCACCGACTACGACGAGACCGTGCTGTACACCGTCCACGACGTCACGGAACTCCTTCGCCGTGGCGGCAACGCGATCGGGGTGAGCCTGGGCCGTGGCTTCTTCGGCATGACCACCCCGAACGTCTGGAACTGGCACCGGCCGCCATGGCACTCGGAGCCGCGCCTCATCGCCCGCCTGGAGGTCGAGTACCCCGACGGCTCCCGCACCGCACTCGTGACCGACGACCGGTGGCGGATCACCGAGGGACCCACGCTCTCCAACTCCCTCTACGCCGGGGAGACATACGACGCCCGGCGCGAACCGGGCCCGTGGACCAGCCCCGGCTTCGACGACTCCGCCTGGCGCCCGGCCGAGGCGCAGAGCGCGCCGAAGGGACGCCTGCGGGCGCAGCCGCACGACGGAATCGAGGTCATCGAATCCTTCCACCCCGAGCGGATCACCCGACTCGCCCCCGAGGTGCACCTGGTGGACATGGGCCGGACCATGTCCGGATGGGCCCGGATCACGGTCGGGAACCTTCCCGCGGGCACCCGTCTCCAGCTCACCTACGGCGAGAAACTGAAGCCCGACGGAAGCGTGTCGGCCGAGACGTCGCACGTGCCCGGCCGCTTCCAGCGCGACGAGTACATCTGTGCCGGCCGCGAGGAGGAGACCTGGGAGCCCTCCTTCTCCTACAAGGGCTTCCGGTACGTCCAGATCAGCGGCCTTCCCGAGACGCCCGACGCCCGGCAGATCCTCGGCCGGCTCGTGCACACCCCGCTGGACGAGGTCAGCTCCTTCGCCTGCTCGGAGCCTTTCTACGAGTGGCTCGACCAGGCCATGCGGCGGACCGTCCTGAACAACATGCACGGCATTCCGACCGACACCCCGATGTACGAGAAGAACGGCTGGACCGGCGACGCCCAGCTCGGCACGCCGGTGATGACCTACGCGTTCGCCATGCACCGCATGCTCTCCAAGTGGCTGGGCGACCTTGCCGACAGCCAGACGGAGGACGGTCAGCTGCCCGTGATCGTGCCGAGCGGCGGCTGGGGATACGGCGAGCTCGGGCCCTCGCCCGAGTGGACGACCGTGTACCCCTTCCTCATCCGGGAGTTCTACCGGGTGTACGGCGACGAGCGGGCGGCACGCGAGCACTGGACGACGCTGACCCGCTACCTGGACTGGGAGCTGTCCCGGCTGCGCGACGGCCTCGCCGTCACGGCACTCGGCGACTACCTCGCCCCCGGTTACGGCGGCAACCCCCCGGAGGACACGCGGCTGACCGCGACCGCCTACCTCCATCGGGCGCTGCTGGCGACAGCCGAGATGGGCGAGGTGCTGCACGCCGACGATGTGGTGACGCGCTACCGGGAGGCCGCCGAGAAGCTCAAAGCAGCCCTCAACGCGGAGTTCCTGGGCGCGGACGGCTACTACCGGACGGCCAAGGACCCCGGCTACCGGCAGACCTCCAACGCGATTCCGCTCGCCTTCGGTCTGGTGCCGGACACCGCCCGCGCATCGGTCTTCGACAGCCTGGTGCGGGACATCGAACGCCGCGGCCGCCACCTCGACACGGGTGCGCTGGGCACCAGCGTGCTGCTGCGGGTGCTGTGCGCGCAGGGACGACCGGACCTGGCCCACGCGGTCGCGACCCAGCGCACCTACCCCGGTTGGGGCTACTGGCACGACAACGGCGCGGACACCATGTGGGAGATGTGGCCGCTCGACTCCCGCTCCCGCGACCACTACTTCCAGGGCACCGTGGCCCAGTGGCTCTACGAGAACGTGGCAGGACTGCGCCCGGGCGACGCCGGCTACGCGACGTTCTGCGTGCGGCCCGATGCCCGGACCGGCGTGGACTGGGCCCGGACGGCGATGCGCACCGTCCGGGGAACCGCGGGCGTCTCCTGGGCACAGACGGATGCCGGCTTCACGATGGAGGTGCGGGTGCCGGTGGGTGCGGTCGCGGAGGTCCATGTCCCCACGGCCGCCCGGGACGAGGTGACGGCACCTGACGGTGCCCGGCATCTGCGTACGGAGCCCGGGTTCGCCATCTACCAGGTGGCGCACGGGACTTGGCGTTTCACGAGTTGACGGCAGGGCGCTTGGCCTTGAGCCGGTGCTGCGGTCGTCAGCGCGGGGGAGTGGTGCTGGTCCGGCCCGCGAGGTCGACCAGCCGCTCCTCGAAGTTGACCGGGACCGAAGCAGCCCCGATGGTGTGGTGCCGGGCCGCCCGATCGCCGCCCTGGCAAAATGGCGGCATGGAACGTGTGCTGGGAATCGGTGGATACTTCCTGCGCGCTGCCGACCCGGCGGCCCTGAGCGCGTGGTATCGCGACTGCCTGGGCCTGGACGCCGACGAGCACGGCTTGTGGCAGCAGGCAGCCGGGCTGACGGTGTTCGCGACGTTCGAGTCCGAGACCGACTACTTCGGATCCCGCGCCCAGCAAACCATGCTCAACTTCCGGGTCCGCGACCTGGACGCGATGCTCGCGCAGCTGCGCGCCAAGGGAGCGGACGTGGACGAGGAAACACAGGACATGGAGGGTGTCGGTCGATTCGGCTGGGTCACCGATCCCGAGGGCCATCGTGTCGAGCTGTGGCAGCCCGCCTGAACGACCGGCTCCGGTACTCGCCGCCCACGCTCGGTCTGCTCAGCAACCCCGGTGAACTGTCCTCCGTAGCCCTGCCGTCAGTCTTGCTGTCCTCCTTCTTGCCCGGTCCCGGTCCGTCGCGGCCTGCCTGGTGGCACCTTGACGTGGTCGGAATCGGCCAACGCAAGGGCGTCGACGCCGGGGTGGGAAAATCCTTGCGCCCGCGGTCAGCATGACATCCCTGCGGAGCAGGGTGCCCTGCCGCCGGCCAGCGGGACAACCGGAAGGAGCCGTCAGCATGATCGAGTGGGCGTTAATCACCACGGGAGCCAGGCCCGTGCCCCGCCCAGCGGCCACCCCTCTCGTGTGGGCAGCGGCATTCGGCGGAGCGCTGCTGCTCGTGGCGCTCCTCAACACCCTCGTGGGAATCGACCGGCCCGAACTTGCCCTGCCGGCCCTGTCACTGCTGGCCGCTCTGCTGGGCCTGTACGCACGCTTCACAGCCGCCCCCGGCACGGCCCTCCTGTGCTGGCTGATCCTCAACGCCTTCGCCGTTCCGCCCGTGGGCACGCTCACCTGGGCTCGTGCCCGCAGGCGCAGGCTCAGTTGGCCGGGTCGATCCAGTGGTGGGTGATGACGGCGCCGCTGTGGTTGCAACGCAGGCTTGTG
>NZ_RDBN01000044.1:54596-61883 GCF_008042075.1 Streptomyces sp. UW30
GCGTCGTTGCAGATGGTCCCGGCGCCGACCGCCATGTAGTTCTGCAGCGCCTCCTCGGGCGGACTCGGCGGCGCCGGCGGCAGCGTGCCCTTCTCCGCGGCCGTCATCAACTTCGCCAGAACCCCGTAGTCGTCGGGGTCGTAGAGGCGGTGGGGGGCGTCGGGGGTGACGAACTCGAAGGCCATCGCCGCGTACAGGTTCATCGACTCGAAGACGTCCAGCAGATCGGTCAGGTAGGCGGCCTGTGTGCGTTCGCTGCGCACCGGGTCGCCCTTGATCTCGTTCGGCTCCTTCGTGTAGTCGACGATGCTCCAGCCCATGCCGCCCGCCTCGGGGGCGCCGACGTACGCGCACGTGCCGAACTCGGTGATGGCCAGGGGCTTGCCCCAGCGCAGATAGCGGCGCAACTCACGGACGTAGTCGGTGTGTTGACGGAAGGAGGAGTAGTAGTCGATGCCGACGATGTCGAAGAGGTTCCAGTCGACCGGCTCGAACTCCTCGTCCTGGGCGGCGGCGTAGCTGAGGCGGCCGTGGAAGACGGAGCGGCCGACGGTGGCCGCCTTCGCGGTGAAGCGGGCCAGGCGGCGCTGCATCCTCGCCATGTCGACGTTGCCCTTTTGCAGGTTCTCGACACGGTCCAGGACCGTCTCGCCGGGGATGATCCCCGGCACGAACAGCCAGAACTCGCAGCCCACGCTGAAGTCGACGCTCGCGCCCTGCCGCCGCAGCCGTTCGGCGAAGCGGCCGCACTCGGCGATCGAGTCCAGGATCTCCCGCTCCGGCACGTCCCCGAGGGTCGGCTGGAGCCAGACGTGCAGCCCGCGTTCGGCGGCCTCGGCGGCGGTGGCGACGAGGCGGTCGACGCCGTCGCCGGTGACGTCGATCGTGTCGGCGTGCAGGTCGTCGCGGATGACGCGGACGTCCCCCCGCATCCGGGCGGCGCTCCATGCCGTCCCGGGGGTCTCGCCCGCCCCCACGGTGTAGACGACGCCGCGGTGCTTCAGTCCCTTGCGCTTCGGCCCTCCCCCGGTCGCCGCGGCCTGCGACGACGGCAGCACCGCCCCCGCCAGTCCGACGGCCGCGGCCCCCGCGAGAAAGCGTGCCCGGCTGATCCCCTCGGTGTTCTCCATACGGCCACTGTGGCGAGCGCGGCCCCGCCCCGCCGTCCGCCGATGGTCTACGCAGCGGCAACCAAGGGATGACGTACGGCGTCGATCACTGAAGAGATCGTCACGATCCGTCAGACGAAAGCCGAGCGAAGGAGACCGAGATCCTAGGCCGACGCACCCTGCTCACCGCAGGCACCGCCACCACCGCCGCGCTCCTGACCGGCGCACCGGCCCGAGCCGCCGGCGCCGACCGCTTCCGCGAACTGGAGCGGCAGCACGGCGCCCGGCTGGGCGTGTTCGCGCACAACGTCCGTACGAAGAGGACCGTCACCCACCGCGCCGACGAACTCTTCCCGATGTGTTCGCTCTTCAAGACGCTCGCCTCGGCGGCCGTCGTGCGGGACCTCGATCACGACGGCGAGTTCCTGGCCCGCCGTATCCACTACACGGAGGCGGACCTGCCCAAGTCCGGCTCCGACAAGACCAGGGAGCACCTGGCCGAGGGGATGACGGTCGCCGAGCTCTGCGAGGTCGCCATCACCTACAGCGACAACGGCGCGGGCAACCTGCTGCTGCGCGAACTCGGCGGCCCCACCGCCATCACCCGCTTCGCCCGCTCCCTGGGCGACCCGGTGACCCGCCTCGACCGCTGGGAGACGGAGCTCAACTCGGCGGAGCCGTGGCGCGTCACGGACACCACGAGCGCCCGCGCCATCGGCCGCACCTACGGCCGGCTGGTCCTCGCCGACGACGCCCTGAACGGCCCGGACCGCGGCCTGCTCACGCGCTGGCTGCTGAGCAACACGACCAGCGGCAAACGCTTCCGCGCCGGTCTGCCCCCGACCTGGACCGTCGCCGACAAGACGGGTTCGGGTTCCTACGGCACCACCAACAACGTGGGCATCGCCTGGACCCCCGACGGCGCCCCCGTCGTCCTCGCCGTCCTGTCCACCAAGCCCGCCCAGGACGCGGCCTGGGACGATGCCCTGGTGGCGGAGACCGCGCGCCTGCTCTCGCGGATTCTCGTCTGACGCACCGGGCAACCGATTCCTCGCATTCGGTGGTCTGGAGGGCGAGGGAGGGGTGCTTGATGCAGGCCGAACAAGAGGCCCAGTTCCAGGAATTCGTCAGGGCGCGGTGGTCCCACCTGGTGCGGACCGCGTATCTCCTCACCGGCGACGCGCACCATGCCGAGGACCTGACGCAGACGGCGCTGGCGAAGGCGTACCGCTCATGGCGCCGGGTGGCGCGTGCCGACAACCCCGAGGCTTACGTCCGGCGGATGCTGGTCAGCTGCAACAGCGACCGGTTCCGCAAGAGGCGGGTCGCCGAGGCGCTGACGGCCACGCCGCCCGAGCAGGCGGGGCGCGACGAGGGCTACGCGGGCGTCGACGAGCGCGGTGCGCTGCTCGGCGCGCTGGCCCAACTGCCGCCCAAGCAGCGGGCGGTGGTCGTCATGCGCTACTGGGAGGACCTGTCGGAGACGGAGGTCGCCGAGGTGCTCGGCTGCTCCGTCGGCACGGTCAAGAGCCAGGCGTCGAAGGGGCTGGCGAAGTTGCGTACGTTTCCGGGGCTCGCCCGGATGACGCCGTCCGGGCAGGGAGGCAGCCGGTGAACGACGACGAGCAGCGACAGGAAGCCGACGGCGAGCGGGACTTCGAGGAGCGGCTGCGGGAGTTGCTCGCCGAGGACGCGTACACGATCCGGCCCTCTCCGGCGCCGTTTCCGGCGATCCGGAAGCGGGGCGTGGTCGAGCGGCGGCGCCGGGTGGCCGCGGCGGGGGCGGCGCTGGTGACGCTGGCGGCGATGCCGGTGGGGGCGTACGCCATCGGGTCGGCGCGTGTCATACGGCTGGTGATACGGCCGCGCTCGGCGAGGCGCTCCATGACGCCGACGGTGCGGGTGAGGTCGTCGTCGGTGGCCCGGCGGCGCATCAGGTCGTGCACAAGGATGGCCGCGACGGACAGGGAGAAGTACTCGGACTCCAGCTTCTGTCCCGTCGTACGCCAGGGGATGTCCTCCAGGGGCCAGCGGTCGTCGTCGAAGCGGGCGATGCGGGACCAGTACTGCTGGGTGAGTTCCCACCGCAGCCGGAGCGCCTCGGCGAGCCGCTGCTGTTCGGTGTTGAGCAGGCCGAGGGTGAGGGTGCGGTCGGAGAAGAGGTCCTGGATACCGTCGAGGGCGACCACGGTGAAGTACAGGTACGGCACCGCGTTGGCGACGCCCTCGGGCTGCGGTCCGACGGGTTCGGTGGTCTCGACCTCGGGCGAGTCCTTGACCATGGTCCAGGCCCAGCCGCACTCGAAGAGCTGGTTCTCGTCCTTGAGGCCTTCCTGGACGTCGATGCCGAGGTAGACGCTCTCGACGATCGCCGCGCGTAGCGCACGGAAGCGGCTCTGGAACTTGTTCAGCACCTGGCGCTGCGACAGCCGTCCCTGGCCGAGGAGTTCGGAGAGCGTACGGCCCTGGGAGGAGTCGGTGTCGAAGACGTTGACGACGAAGGAGCGCAGCAGGCTCACCATCGCGGCGGTCAGCCGGTTGCTGGTGGCCTGGCGCAGCTCGGCGATGGTGTCCCGGACGTCGCTGCGCTTGGTTCTGGTCTCGTAGATCTTGAGGAAGCCGAGCGTGGCGAGGCACAGGGTGATCGACATGGAGAAGGAGTCGACCACGCCGACCCGGCGCTGTTCCTCGGTGACGTCCCTGCTCTTGTCCGCCGAGCCGAAGTAGTAGCCCCCGGAGAAGGTGGGCCGCTTGTCGTCAMCGGTGTGCGTGCTCATGAACTGGGCCGCGGCCGCGACTAAGTTGGCCGGGATGTCCAGCCGTCCGCCGGCCTTCTTCAGAACCTGCTGGACGTCCTCCTGTGTGGTGTCAGGGTCGTCGAGCCGGAACGCGGGGATCTCGGTTGCCGGGTACAGCAGGCAGAGCAGCCGCTCGGCGTCGGCCACACTGCTCTCTCCGCCCCATTCGCCCCATTCCCACTCTCCCCCGTCGAAAGAGTGACGGGCGACTCCCTGCCAGATGTCCAGCAGATGCTGGCGTGGCTTGATCTGCATCCCATGCCCCTCGCACAGACCGCACTGCCATCAGTTGAGGAATATCCCTCTTCTGTTGTGAAGATTCACTGCGATGATTCACCGATCACCCGATCGGAATGATCGAGTCCGAATTGCTGCGCCATCCGTAGGCGACGATCATTCCGGAATATCCGTCGCGCACTTCGGCCTCGGATGAGAGCCGTTGGACCTTGAAGTCGCCCACGAACGGCTCAAGACTCGCGCGCACCTCGGATTCTCCCACGTCACATGCCGGGAAGAAATGCTCACCCGCGTGATAGCCCTTCGAATGTTCCATGAAGGCGGCCGCGAAGGGCGCGCCGGGGGCCAGGGCGCGCATGAAACGCTCGACGCCGAGCCTGAACTCCTGGTGGGACGAGGTCATCGACTCGGCGACGAAGAACATGGTCCCCATGGACCACCGCCGCTCGTACCGCGCGAGGTCGAAGAGGTCGCCCTGCTCGACGGAGACGACCTTGCCGAACCTCTCACGCGGGTCGACACCAAGGGAGTTGTACGCCTCGTGCTCGCACAGGGCGCTCCAGAACTGGTCCCAGTTCCGGTCGTAGGACTCGACCTGGCTTCTGAGGTAGCCGACGTTCGCCGACGAGCGCTCGAAGAGCATGATCTCGTCGCACCACGGCATCATGGAGAGTGCGGGATAGAGATTGGCGCCCGCACCCACATCGATACCGGAGACGGGGCCGCTGCCCTGCTTCCGGAAATGATCGCCGAAATGATCCCGTACCATGTGCAGGATCTCCGCGTCCTCTGCCTGTAAGTCGCGGTAGTTGTGATCAACGTAGGCGATCGGGTCGAATGCCGCCCAGCGCACCTCAGCGTTCTTCAACTGGACGCCCCCCGACGATCTCTGGGTCATTCACTCACGGTACCAAATGGAAGGCGCACTGGGAGCGCGTCGAGGCATAAGCATCTCGCACTCTTGAACCACCGGATTGCCCTGCTCAAGATGGGCGGATCTCCAACCGAGCACCTGAAACGGCCGGCAACGGGTGCTCACCCGCATGAGTGACTCCATTCCATCACATAGGGGGCAGTTGATGGCTGTACCGGAGGAACGTTTCCCTCTTCTGGGTCACCGCGCTGACCAGGCGTTCCTCGCCGACAGCAGCGATCGACCGCTGACCATGAGGGGCGTCACCGATACGGACCTGCCCGAACTCCTCCGGGTCGACAGGGAGGTCTTCCCGGACGATCCGTACCCGTACTTCGTGCTCCGTCAGCACATCGACGTGCACGGCGACCGGATCCTCGTCCTCGACGACGGGGAGTACCTGCACGGCTATGTCCTCTTCGTGACCACCTCCGACGGCTATGTGTGCTGGGTGCTGAGCCTGGCCGTCAGCGCCGACCAGCGCGGGCGGGGGCTGGGCAAGCGGCTGATGCTGGAGGTGCTGCGCCAGCTGCGCAGGGAGCGGGTGCACGAGGTGCGGCTGACCGTGGAGCCGACCAACGCCGCGGCGATCATGCTCTACCGCACCCTGGGGTTCGCCGCCGAGGGTGGCGTGCACCGGGACTATCTGGGGCCCGGGGAGGACCGGCTCATCATGGTGCTGGGGCTGACCTAGTGGTCGTATGGGGGTAATCCCCAGGAGAGATAAGGGAGTTGCCCGGATGTGACGCTCCGTGAAGGTCCGTCAGGCTGCTGTGCATGAAGCAGATCACGAAGAGTGCCGCCCTGATCGCCGCCGCCTCCGGAGTCGTCTTCGGAATCGTGACCCCGCTCACCGCGTCCGCCACCGGCGCGCCCGCGCCGCTGAAGTGGACCAAGTGCGCGGGTGAGGGGCTCGATCCGCGCCAGCAGTGCGCGACCCTGCCCGTGCCGATGGACTACGCCGACCCCGGCGGCCCGAAGATCGACATCGCCGTCTCCCGGATCCCGAGCGAGAAGCCGTCCGCCCGCCGGGGCGCGCTGCTGCTGATCGCCGGCGGGCCCGGCGGGGACAGCCTCGCCGACCCGTCCGGCAAGGGGCAGAAGCTGCCGCAGAAGGTGCGGGACACCTACGACCTGATCGGATTCGCCCCGCGGGGCAACGCACCCTCCACACCGGTCAGTTGCGACATCGGCCACGACGACCTGTCGGTGGTGAAGCGGCTGCCCTGGCCCGCTCCGGACGGCTCCGTCACCGAGAACATGGCGCAGGCCCGGCGCCTGGCGGACGCCTGCGCCCGTAACGGCGGCGAGCTGATCAAGCACATCAGCACCCTCAACAACGCCCGGGACATCGACAGCATCCGGGCCGCCCTCGGTGAACACAGGCTGTCCGCCTGGGGCGTCTCCTACGGCACGTACATCGGCGCCGCCTACACCGAGCTGTTCCCGCAGCGTACCGACCGGATCGTGCTGGACAGCAGCGACAACCCCGACCCCGTGCAGGCGGAGCGTGCCTGGCTGCGGGCGTTCGAGGTGGGCGTCGAGGACAACTTCCCCGAATTCGCCAAGTGGGCGTCCAGGCCCGGCAACCCGGACCGCGTCGCCGGCACACCGGCCGAGGTGCGCTCGCGCTTCCTCGCCCTCGCCGCCCGCCTGGACCGCGAGCCGATCCCCTGGCCCGGAGCCAACCCGGCGGAGCTGAACGGCAACGTGCTGCGCCAGACCATGCTGAGCAGCCTCTACGACCCCGACGACTACGGGGTTCTGGCGAAGTTGATGACGGCCGCGGAGAAGGGCACGCTGCCGCCGGCGCCGCCGAGTCCGCCCGAGGAGGCGCTGCAGAACTACATGGCGGTCGGCGCCGGGACCATCTGCAACGACGCCGCGTGGCCGAAGTCGGCGGCCGGGTACGAGAAGGGTGTCGCCGAGAGCCGGGCCAAGTATCCGCTCACGGCGGGCATGCCGAGGAACGCGCTTGCGTGCACCTCGTGGCCGTGGGCGCCGCGGGAGGCTCCGCTGCGGGTGTCGGACCGGGGGCCGTCGAACGTGCTGATGGTGCAGAACGAGCGGGATGTGGCCACGCCGCTGAGCGGGGCGCTGAAGCTGCGGGATGCCTATGGCAGGCGGGCCGTGATGGTGACCGTCAACTCGACGGGGCACGACTCGTATCTGGACAACGGCAACGCGTGCGGTGACGCTGCCGTGTCGCGGTACCTGGAGACGGGGAAGC
>NZ_RDBN01000045.1 GCF_008042075.1 Streptomyces sp. UW30
CCGAGAGTGCTCAACCCCGCTGGGACCAAGGCACCACCCTCATCACCGGCGCCACCGGCACCCTCGGCACCCTCCTCGCCCGCCACCTCGTCACCCACCACAACGCCAAACACCTCCTCCTCRYCTCACGCAGCGGCACCCAAGCACCCGGCGCCACCCAACTCGCCACCGAACTCACCCAACTCGGCGCCCACACCATCACCATCACCGCCTGCGACGTCACCGACAAAAAMGCCCTCACCCACCTSMTCGACACCATCCCCACCGAACACCCCCTCACCGCCGTCATCCACACCGCCGGCGTCCTCGACGACACCATCACCACCGACCTCACCCCCCAACGCCTCGACACCGTCCTCAAACCCAAAATCGACGCCGCCTGGCACCTCCACGAACTCACCCAACACCTCAACCTCACCGCCTTCGTCCTCTACTCCTCCATCGCCGGACTCATCGGCAACGCCGGCCAAGCCAACTACGCCGCCGCCAACACCTACCTCGACGCCCTCGCCCACCACCGCACCGCACACAACCTCCCCGCCACCTCCCTCGCCTGGGGCCTCTGGCAACAAACCAGCACCATCACCAACGACCTCCACGACACCGACCTCCACCGCATCAAACGCCTCGGCCTCCTCCCCCTCACCACGAGCTGTTCGGCGAGGAGGGGGCGGCGACCGCGGCCGTCGTGACGGCGGACTCCGCGTCCCTGGAGCCGATCGCGATCGTGGGCATGGCGTGCCGCTATCCCGGCGGGGTCTCCTCCCCCGAGGACCTGTGGAACCTCGTCGCCAACGGCACCGACGCCATCAGCCAGTTCCCCTCCAACCGAGGCTGGGACCTGGAGAACCTCTACGACCCGGACCCCGACCACACCGGCACCTCCTACACCCGCCAAGGCGGCTTCCTCCACGAAGCCGACCTGTTCGACCCCGAGTTCTTCGGCATGTCCCCACGCGAAGCCACCGCCACCGACCCACAGCAGCGCCTGCTGCTGGAGACCGCATGGGAGGCGATGGAGAGCGCCGGTGTCGTCCCGGCCACGCTGCGGGGCAGCCGTACCGGTGTCTTCGCCGGGGTGATGTACCACGACTACGCCAACACCACCGGGTCCGTGCCGGAGGATCTGGAGGGCTATCTCGCCGCCGGCAGCGCGGGCAGTGTGGCGTCGGGCCGTATGTCGTACACCTTCGGGTTCGAGGGTCCCGCGGTCACGGTCGACACGGCCTGCTCCTCGTCACTGGTCGCGCTCCACATGGCCGCGAGCGCCCTGCGCAACGGCGAGTGCGATCTCGCCCTCGCCGGCGGCGTCACCGTCATGGCCACACCCACCACCTTCGTGGAGTTCTCCCGTCAGCGCGGTCTTTCGACCGACGGCCGCTGCAAGTCGTTCTCCGACGACGCGGACGGCACCGGCTGGTCCGAAGGCGTCGGACTCCTCCTCGTCGAACGACTCTCAGACGCCCGCAAAAACGGCCACCGCGTCCTCGCCGTCGTCCGCGGCACCGCCGTCAACCAGGACGGCGCCAGCAACGGACTCACCGCCCCCAACGGCCCCTCCCAGGAACGAGTGATCCGCCAAGCCCTCGCCAACGCCGGGCTCACCGCCAACGACATCGACGCAGTCGAGGCACACGGCACCGGCACGCGCCTCGGCGACCCCATCGAAGCCCAGGCACTCCTCGCCACCTACGGCCAGAACCGCCCCACCGACACCCCCCTCCACCTCGGCTCCCTCAAGTCCAACATCGGCCACACACAAGCCGCGGCCGGCGTCGGCGGCGTCATCAAGATGATCGAGGCCATGCGCCACGGCGTCCTGCCCAAGACCCTCCACGCCGACAACCCCTCCAGCCACATCGACTGGGACGCAGGCGCGGTGGAACTGCTCACCGAAGCCCGCAACTGGCCCGAGACCGAGGGACGGCCACGCCGGGCAGGCGTCTCCTCCTTCGGCATCAGCGGCACCAACGCCCACGTCGTCATCGAGGAACCACCAGTCGGGGAGGAGAACGGCACGGAGAACGGCGAGGGGAACGGCGGGGAGAACGGTTCCGGGGCATCCGCTACCGTCCCCGTCGTGCCGTGGGTCCTGTCCGGCAAGACCGAGCAGGCCGTCCGCGACCAGGCCAACCGACTACTGACCTACGTCCAACAGCACCCCGAGGTGCCCGTCACCGACATCGGCCACGCCCTCGCCACCGAACGCGCCGCCTTCGACCACCGCGCCGTCGTCACCGGCACCAACACCGACGACCTCATCCAGGGCCTGACCGCCCTCGCCGAGGGAACCGACTCGGCGAACGTGATCACCGGCGAAGCGGCGACAGGACGCCGTACCGCCTTCCTGTTCACCGGCCAGGGCGCCCAACGCATCGGCATGGGCCGCGAACTGTACGCATCTCACCCCGTGTTCGCCGACGCCCTCGACGAGGTCTTCACGGCCTTCGACGGACTGCTCGACGTGCCCCTGCGCGACATCCTGTTCGCCCAGGAAACAGCCGACGCCTCACTGATCGACCAGACCC
>NZ_RDBN01000046.1:0-11776 GCF_008042075.1 Streptomyces sp. UW30
GTCAGGGACAGCAGGGGGGTGGTGGGCAGCCCGGAGGCGGTGGGATGGACCGTGGCGCTCCAGTCGATCAGGAACGGGACGAGCCCCGAGGGGTGGGCGTCGTCGCCGTCGGTGAGGCGCCATTGGAGCAGGGTGCCGTCGGGCTTGCGGCGGCTCATCGACTGCGCCGGGCCGGGGTCGTAGCCCCGGGCGCGGGCGGCGGCGATGGCCGCGTCCAGGTCGGGCGGGCTGATGGCCCAGGTGACCGTGCGCGGGACGGTGAGCCCGTCGACGTCGAAGGGGCGGGGCTCGCCGGGCGCGGACTGCTCGGGATCCGGACCGATGATCTCCAGGTAGCTGGCGCCGCCCAGGGACACCAGGTAGTTACGGGTGCCGAGCCCGACGTGCACGCCGCCCGGGGCGGGGGCCACGCCGGTGCGCCGGGTGAAGTCGGCGACCGTGGCGGCCAGGTCGGGGGTGGCGAGGACGAGGTGATCCAGGAGCGCGGGAATGGCGTTCATCGCAGCCGAGGCTACGCAGAGCGGCCTCTGTGATGGAACACCTGTGCGCCACTGCGGGGCGCTCACTCGTCGAAAACGACGGTGCCGTCGGGCAGCAGCGTCGGATGGATCTTCATCGGGCCGTACTCGTCCACGTCCGAGGGGCGCGCGGTCTCCGGGCCGTCCGGGCCCATGCGCAGCACGCGCTCGACCCGGCAGATCCGGAACACTCGGTCCGCCACCTCGACCTCGTCGGCGCGCTCCAATGCCCGGAACTCCTCGGCCGCCTTCGCGTACACGGCCTTCTTCGCGTCGTCGAACCGGAACAGCATGGGCCACATCTCGGCCAGCGCGTCGTGCAGCACCCGCCGGGCGTCGTGGGGGGTGGCCTGGAGCGCGAGGGTCGGCTCCCAGCCGGTGTGCTCGCGCTCGACCACGCCGAAGCACGTCGGCAACAGCACGACCTGAGGATGCGAGCGCACCGCCCGCTCCGAATCGCCGCGCACGTCGGCGGGGAAGCGCACGCCCCGGTAGGCGAACCCGCGCAGCCACGCCCGCAGGGCACCGGCCATCGGGCCGTCGGAGGGGTCCGCATCGAGGACGAGGTCCAGGTCGGGCGAGGGGGTGTGGTCGTCCCGGAAGTTCCAGGTCCGTTCCGCGGGCTCCGGGTCGGTGGGGCGGGGTGGCTCCAGGCCGTGGTCGTCGCAGCGGGTGAACTCGTCCCCGCGCACGATCCGGTACCGCACCCCGCACGCTTCGACCTCGTTCACCGGCTCCCGGCTCAACACATCGACGGCGGCGAGGAGTTCACGGCGTACGTCCGGATCGTCGGTGCCGTCCTTCGCGCGGAACCACAGGTAGGTGTTCAGCGCGTCCCGGCACATCTGCGGCATCCCGTTCACGACCGGCTTCAGCAGCCGCCAACCGGGCCCCGCCGCCGGATCCCGCACCGCGACCCCGAACACCGGCCCACGCAGCGCGAACCCCGGATACCGCACCGAGGCGTCCACCGCGTCGGCCTCCCGCACCCAGGCGGCGGGGTCGTCACGGCGGACCAACTCCTCGTGGAGCGCGTGGATCTGTTGCTGCCAGTCATGGGTCATGCACGCATTGTCGCGAGGGCGCTGTCACGCCCAGGAGTGAACAGACCCAACAGCCCCGGCTGTTGGACATCGCTTCCGCGGGCGTCGAAACTTTCCGATCACCGTCGGGAGTGGGAGGCGGCCCCCGCCTCGCCTAGGCTCGTTCGCGTGCCTGTACGACTCCTCGTCCACACCCGAACCACCGCCTACCGGCACGAATCCATCCCGGCCGGCGTCGAGGCCGTCCGCACGCTAGGCGACTTCGAGGTGGACCACACCGAGGACCCACGCGCCTTCGAAGCGCCCCTCGACGCCTACGCGGCCGTCGTCTTCCTCTCCACCAGCGGCGAGGTCCTCACCCCCGCCGGTCGCGCGCGCCTCGCCGCGTACGTCGAGGCGGGCGGCGGTTTCGTCGGGGTGCACGCGGCGGCCTGCACCGAGTACGACTGGCCGTACTACGGCGAACTGCTGGGCGCCCGCTTCGACCGGCACCCCGAGTACCAGCCGGGCAGGGCGATGGTCGAGGACCGCGCGCACCCGGCCACCCGGCACCTGCCCGCCGTATGGGACTTCGTCGACGAGTGGTACGACTTCCGCACCAACCCTCGTGCCGCGGTACGGGTGTTGCTCCGTGCCGACGAGTCGTCGTACGAGGGCGGCGGCATGGCGCGGACCATCCACTGGCGTGGTGCCGCGAGCAGGGCGCGGGACGCGTCTTCTACACGGCCCTCGGGCATGCCACCGAGGCGTACGCGGACCCGGACTTCCGCGCCCATCTCCTCGGCGGAATCGACTGGGCGGCGAACCCCGAGGGGTCGCGGCGGTAACCGGGCCGGACACGAAGCCTCTGCCCGGCCACCGTCGACCACGCCGTACGCACCGGCCACGACTCCCGGGCGTGGCGGCCGGCCCGGCCCTGACGGCCCGACGGAGGGTCAGGCCGGTCGTGCGGGCTCTCAGGGCCGTGGATCCGGGGATCAGGGACGCCTTCTGGCCCCGGGTGTTCGGCCCTGAGAGCCCGCCGTCACGGAGTGACGCTCAGCGGCGGGGCCTGCGGAGCGCGCGGAACTGGGGCCCGTAGGTGCCCCGGCCGGAGGGGAGGCCGATCTCCATCAGTTCCACGGCGGGCTTCGCCAGCCCGCGCATGGTGCGGATGCCCGCGCTCAGGGTGCGGTGGCCACCGCCCGCCCAGGCCGCGTCGAGGGAGTCCAGCACCGTGCTGTACATCGCGTCGAAGCGGAACAGCAGCCCCCCGACATGGGCCGGCGTGTTGCGCCAGCCGCCCACCGGGACCGGGGCCATGGGGCGCACCTCGGGGAACGGCACGGGCGGGCCGACGAACCGCCAGCCGTCGTCGGTCTCGCGCAGCTCCCGGCCGTGGTAGATCTCCCCGAAGGCGTAGTAGTGCGCGGGGCGGTCGTCCGAGAAGGAGTCGGTCGGGGAGCTGTCGGTGCCCTCGCCCTGCTCCCTGATGACCTCGATGGCGTGCTCCACGTCGTCGAGGCTGCGCACCGGGCGCAGTTCGTCGGTGTCGATGTGCTGGGTCACCTGTTCCCGCGTCGACAGGTCCGGCCGCACCGCCCGGAACGCGCCGAGCATGCCGTCGTAGAACTGTCCGACGGTGGGGGACGCCTGCACGCTGCGGGCCAGCGACACCTCGGGGGCCTCGATCGCCATCATCACGTCGCGCACGAAGGGCTTGGTGAGGCCCGACAGATAGACGGTCACCCCGGCGCGCACCCCGCCGGGCAGCGGGCCGGGGTAGACCGGCGCGGCGGCCTTGATCTGCGGCCTGCCGCCCACGGCCACGAGCAGGTTGCAGACGATGCCCAGGTGGTACATCTCGTCCCCGACGATGCGCCGGAGCATCCGCGCGACCTCGCTGCGGTGGTCCCTGACGGACCACCAGCCGCACAAGTAGGGCGGAATGGTGGAGAGTTCGAGCCCCACGGCGACCTGAAGGGCGGACCTGAGCCAGGCGACCCCGCGACTGTCCTCGGGGACGGCCATCAGCTGCGCCACGGACCCGAGTCCGGCCGTGCCGAGGCCCGCGAGGCCGGCCTCGGCGGCAGCCGCGCCCGCCGGCTCCGCGCCCGCCGGCTCCGCGGTGGCCTGCGCGGGCCCCGCGACCGCGGTCGGCGCCCCGGCCGCCAACGCGGCCGACGCCAGGAACTTCCTGCGCTTGAACGGAGCAACCGCGGATTCGTCCGGCTCTTCGCCCATACCCGTCAACCTCGCCTCAGTTCATAGGGACGGCCCCGCCTCGGCCAGACGCACGGCACCCGGGACCCCTCCGACAGCTCGCGAAGCTAGCAGCGATCATCGCCGCGACCAGGGCACACGTGCCGAGCGGCGCATCGACCACCCTGTCGGTCCAACGTCGGGGAACCGGGTGCGGGGGCTGCCGAGGCAGGTGGGGCGAGAGGTTCAGCAGGGCGTCGCTTCACGCGGGGCGGCCGTGCTCGACCGCTGCACCAACCGCGTCGACAGCTCCGTCCGCGTGCTCTCCGGCTGCTCTCCGTCCATCATCCGCACCAGCAGCCGCAGTGCCGTCGCCGCCATCTCCGACAGCGGCTGGCGGACCGTGGTGAGGGCCGGGGAGATCCAGCGGGCCTCCGGCAGATCGTCGAAGCCGACCACGCTCACGTCCTGCGGCACACTCAACTCCCGTTCCGCCAAAGCCTCGTAGACCCCGAGGGCCATCCGGTCCGAGCAGACGAAGACGGCCGTCGGCGGCTCGGGCAGATCGAGGAGCTCCAGCGTCCTGCGGTGCGCGACACCCTCGTCGAAGCCGGCGTGCCGCACGTACTCGGGACGGTGCCGCACCCCGGCCGAGGCGAGCGCCGAGCGGTAGCCGGCCACCCGGGCGGCACTGCAGATCTTGCGCTGATGACCGGCGACGACGGCGATACGTCGGTGGCCGAGCGCCAGGAGGTGCTCGGTCGCCGTCACGCCGCCGTGCCAGTTCGCCGCGCCCACCGACACCACGCCGGGCGGCGGTTCCAGCACCGGGTCGATCATCACGAACGGGATGCGGTGCTGCTCCAGCCACGCGTACTGCGACTCCGTCAGCTCGGCCAGGTTGAACAGCACCCCGGAGGAGCCGCGCGCGATCAGCTTGTCCAGCCAGCCCCGCTCCGGTCGCGCGCCCCGCGTCCGGGTCAGACCGGCCGAGACCACCACCTCCAGCCCGGCGTCGTGGGCCGCCGCCTCCACTCCGTGCAGCACCGCGCCCGACCACGAGGTGTCCAGCGAGTGCACGACGAGGTCGACCAGGCCCGGCGTCTTCGCCGCGTCGAAGCGCGGTCTTCGGACATAGCCGAGCCGGTCCAGTGCCTCGGTGACCCGGCGGCGGGTCTCGGGGGCCACGTCCTCCCGGCCGTTGACCACCTTGGAGGCGGTCGGTACGGACACCCCGGCCTCGCGGGCCACGACCGCGAGGGTAGGCCCGGCAGCCACGCTCGCACCGCCCGTACGGACCATCGGGAACCACCTCTCCGGCCCGCCCGAGGCCATGAAAGTTTCGACCAGCACGGAAACAGTAAGCGCTTCCTACCCTAGGTTCGCCGCGATGAGTCCGGAAGGGGCAGGACATCGCAGGAGTCCATGGGCCGCGACTTTCGAAACCTCGAACAAGCCCCGGGCTACCAGCAGGTGAGGCGGAATCCCGTGAAGTCGGCGGTGAACGACGCGTCGACGAGATCCACGGCATGCACGCCCGCCATCGCCCCGGTGAAGCGCAGCTTGGAGCCGTGGTCGTCGGACAGCTGGGAGAAGTCCAGCGGCGGCCCGACCGGCGTGCGAACACCCCCGCGGAGATACCAGAACCGGGCCCACCCGTCCTCGACGGTCACGCCCAAGGTCAACGGCACGCCCGCGTCCACCTCCACCACGGCCACCTGCCGGGTACCGGACTCCTCACGCTCCACCAGACCGAGCACGGTACGTCCCACGCCTCGCCACTGCTGCCCGCACTGCTCCTCGCCCTCGGGCTCCGCCCAGGTGAGGTCCAGGCTCAGACAGGCCTCCGCGTTGTACCGGAGGACCAGCCCGGCGGCCTGGGTGAAGGACCGGGGCCCCGCCTCCACGGTGACCTCGGCCTCCGCGCGGTGCTCCGTGATCCGCTGGGCGAGCAGACTGTGCGCCCACCGCGACTCGGGACCGTGCCGGCCGCGCAGCCGGATCCAGCCCGGCCGGGTGGTGGCATCGGCCCAGCTGGGGTCGGCGTAGCCGCGCAGGGTGCTCCAGGGCCAGCCCAACGGATCGCCGGGACCGGCCGGTTGGGGCTCCGGCTCGGCGGAACGCGTCGGTACGTCGACCTCGACCGCCGGATGCCAACCCCCGTGCCGCAGCCGGGGCCAGCCCGCCTCGTCCCACGTCACCGCCTGGATCGCCGTCTCGCGACCGAGGGGGCAGCGCGGCCCGGCCGGCGTCTGCAACGGCCGTGCCGTGAGATGGCTCATCACCCACTCACCGCCCGGCGTCTCGACCAGCTCCGCGTGGCCGGCCTTCTGCAACGGCACCGAGGGATCGTCGCGCGTCGTCAACAGGGGTTGGCTGTCGAGCTCGTAAGGGCCGGTGATCGCCCGACTGCGTGCCACGATCGCCCCGTGCTCGACACCCGTGCCGCCCTCCGCGAGCACGAGATAGAACCAGGCGTCTCGCCGTAGCAACTTCGGCCCCTCGATGAGCCGTTCGTGCTGAAGCAGCAGATGCGTGTCCCCGACCGGGGTCAGCGTCTCCCGGTCCAACTCAGTCAGTACGATCCCGGCGAACCGCCGCCCGCTCGGGCGATGGTCGTTCTGGAGGTTGAGCAGCCACAGCCGCCCCTCCTGATGGAACAGCGCGGGGTCGAATCCGTGGCTGGGCAGCCGTCGCGGCGCCGTCCACTTGCCGCCCGCCTCCGTCGCCGTACTCACATACGTGTCCACGTCGAAGTACGGCGTCCCCACCGAACGGACCACCGAGTAGACCACCCAGAACCGCTCACCGTCCCAGCTCAGCGACGGCGCCCAGATGCCGCCCGAGTCGGGGACCCCGGCCAGTGAGTCGCCGGGGACCGCGCCCCGGACATGGCCCGCGTGCTCCCAGTGCGAGAGGTCCCGGGAGCGGTGGATCGGGACGGTCGGGAACCACTCGAACGAACTCGTCGCCACGTAGTACCAGTCGCCGACCCGCACCAGGGAAGGGTCCGGGGCGAATCCGCGGATGACGGGGTTGCGCAGCAGGGTCACCTGAGAGCTCCCGGGGAATCAGCCGTCACTTCAGGGCCCCCAACGTCACGCCGCTGCGCCAGTAGCGCCGCATCGCGACCATCATGATCGCCATCGGCACGATGGACAGAAGTGCGCCGGTCAGGACAAGGCTGGTCACGTCGACGCCCGACTCCAGGCGCTTGCCGGACCAGTTGTACAGGCCCAGGTTGAGGGTCCAGTTCTCCTCGCCGCGCAGCACGGTGAGCGGGAGGAAGAAGGCGTTCCAGGTGTTGACGAAGGCGAGCAGGAACACCGTGGCGCCGCCCGTGGTCATCATCCGCAGCACGATGCTGAAGAAGATCCGCACCTCACCGGCGCCGTCGATCCGCGCCGCCTCCAGCAGCTCGAACGGGATGGTGGCCTCGGTGTAGACCTTGGCCAGATAGACGCTGAACGGGTTGATCAGGCACGGGATCAGCATCGCCCAGGGGGTGTCGACCAGCCCGATCGCCGAGAACAGCAGATACAGCGGCAGCGTGAGCAGCGCGATCGGGATCAGGAACGAACCGACGACGCACGCGAACACCACGCCTCGCCCGGGGAAGTCGAAGCGGGCGAGCCCGTAGCCCGTGGCCAGCGCGATCAGCGTGCCGCCGAGGGAGCCGACACCGGCGTACAGGAACGAGTTGGCGGTCCAGCGCAGGAAGATGCCGTCCTCGTAGGTGAAGACCTGCTGGACGTTGTCCCACAGATGCCAGCCGGAGAACCACAGTCCGTTGCTCTGGTATAACCCCACCCGGTCCTTGGTCGCGGCGATCATCAGCCAGTACACCGGGAAGAGGCTGTAGACACTGGCCAGGGCCAGCCCCACCAGCATGAACCGCCGGCCACCCCGGGACCGCGCGGCAGGATCGGGACGGTTGAGCCGCCGCACGGCCCGCCCACGCGGCGACGGGGCCCCGGTCTCGGTCCTGTCCCCCTTACGATGCGCGGTCAGCGCCATCAGTCCGCCTCCCTCGCGGTCAGCCGGTAGAAGAGGAGGGACGCCACCCCGAGGATCAGGGCGAGGAGTACCGAAAGGGCCGCGGCGTAGTGGTAGTTGCCCGCGTTGAACGCCTGGTTGTAGATGATCATGATCGGGGTGAAGCTGTCGCTGACGGTCTGCGGGGTCACGTTCCGGAACAGCGCGGGCTCGTTGAAGATCTGCAGCATCTGGATGATCGACAGCAGCGCCGTCAGGACGAGCGCCCCGCGCACGAACGGGATCTTGATGCTCAGCGCGATCCGCAGCTCGCCGGCCCCGTCCAGCCGCGCGGCCTCGAACAGCTCGCGCGGCACGCCCTGGAGCGCCGCGTAGATGATCACCATGTTGTAGCCGATGCCGTGCCAGGTCAGCAGATTGCCGATGGCCGGCCACACCATGGAGGGCGCGAAGAAGTTCCAGTCGAATCCGAAGACCTCACCGAGCGGGGTCAGCGGTCCGACCTCGGGGCTGTACAGGTTGATCCACACGATGGCCGCGACCACGCCCGGAATCATGTACGGCACCAGCAGCAGGATCCGGAACCGCCCGGCCACCCTCGCGCTCACCGCGTCCAGGAACAGCGCCAGAACCAGGCTCACGACCAGCATGAACGGGATCTGCACACAGGCGAACAGCACCACCCGCAGGATCGACGTCATGAACGCCGAATCGGTGAGCCCGTGCCGGTAGTTCTCCAGCCCGACGAACTCCGTGGTCGCACCGCCCAGCCCGAGCCCGGACTGCTTCTGAAGGAACAGCGACTGGTGGACGGCGTAGCCGATGGGGAGCAGATAGAGGAAGGCGAAGCCGAGCTGGAAGGGCACCGTGAAGGCGGCACCCTTCCAGCGCTGGGAGGCAATCATCGAGTCCGCCTCAGCCCTTGACGCTGATGCCGCGCTGCAACAGGTCGTCGACCGTCCACTCCTGCATGTGGTCCAGGAGGTCGGTGACCTTCTGCTTCTTGCTGACGACGGCGGCCCACTCGTCCTGCATCTCGGTGAACATCGCGGTCCAGTTCGGTCCGAACGTCCAGTCGGTGGTCACGGTGCCCAGGCTGTCCGTGACGACCTTCCTGCCCGGCTCGTAGTTCTTGCCGAGCAGCTTCTCGGAGATCGCGTCGGAGACATACGAGTCGCCGTCGGCCAGCGCCGGCATCACCCCGCTGCCGGTCTCCGGGCTCGCCATGGTCTTGACCGCACCGCTGTCGGTGGACATCCACAGCGCGGCCGCGGCGGCCTGCTCCTTGCTCTTGCACTGCTCGGACACCAGCGTCAGATTGGCGCTCTGGTTCGTCCCCGCAGGCGTCTTGGCCGCCTCGCCCTTGAAGGTCGGCCAGGGCGACAGCGCCCAGTCACCGAAGGACTTGGTGAAGTTCTGCACCATGCCGGACATCTGCCAGGTGGAGATCTGCCGGGTCGCGGTGCCGCCGTCGTCGTAGTTGCGCTGCACGGCGGCGTAATCGGCAAAGGACAGCTTGGAGTTCAGGTCATTGTCGACGATCTCCTGGATCACCTTGGCGGCCTTGAGGGTGCCCTCGTCCTTGAAGTTCACCACCCAGGAGTCGCCGTCGATGCGGTACCAGTGCGCCCCGGCCTGCATCGCCAGCACCTCCAGGGTGCTCGGGTCCTCACCGGCGTAGTTGGTGATCTTGACGCCGTGCTTCTTCAGCTCCTTGCCCGCGGCGATGAAGTCGTCCCAGGTCGCCGGTGCCTTGAGGCCGTACTTCTCGAAGAGGTCCGTGCGGTAGATGGTGAACGCGGGCGCCGAGGCGGTCGGAACGCCGTAGACCTTGCCCTGCACCTGGCCCGCCGCCCACGAGCCGGCGTTGAACTTGCCCTTGCTCGACCCGACGTACTGCGTGATGTCGGCGAGCGCGCCCTGCGAGACCCAACTGGTCACGTACTCACCGGTGTTCTGCAGCAGACACGGCGCGTTGCCCGCCTTGACCGCGTTGGTCAGCTGCTTCTGCATCGTCAACTGGTCGGTGACCTTGGTGTACTTGAGCTGGACGTCCTTGTGACTCGCGTTGAACGCCTTGACGACGGCCTCCTGCCCGTTGGCCCAGCCCCAGAAGTCGAGGGTGACGGGGCCGGAGCCGTTGTTTCCCGACCCGGAGTCCTGGGAGTCGGATCCGCCGCAGGCGGCGAGCAGACCTGTCAGAGCGATTCCCGCGACGGCGGCGGAGGCGAACCTTCTCCGGGAGCTGGTGAAGTTCATCTGACCGTGATCCTTCGGAATGAGAGAGCGTTCTTGCTCAAGCGGCGACGGCTCGGGGGCGCTGGCCAGGAACGGCGGCCGGAATGCGGCGGCTCGGTTGCGGGGGGTCGGCCAAGCGGAAGCGGAAGCTGTAGTAAGCGGTTGCAGGGACCGTAGGGCGGAGGGTCCGCGCATAGCAAGAGGGGTGCGGTGATTTGTTTCGGTGGGCTGTCGGTGAGGTGACTTGCCGGGGGCGGTCGGCGGGTCACAACGCGAGGGAATATCAGGAGGTCAGACGGGATCGAACGGGAATGCCGGACGCCTGAGAGGGTGCCGGGCGGCGAGGGGAATCCCGGTAATCCAGATGGAAACCGATTACGTAACAGACGCTCAAGGCACTCCCGAAGGAGTGGGTGGAACCTACCCTCGGGCCCTGGCTCGGCTCAGTCCCGCCGACCGGGCGGCCGCACCGAGTTGCGTACGACGACATGGGTGCCCAGCACGAGATGGTCCCCGTCGCCGCCCTTCCGGCGACCCCCGGTACCTTCCCGGCGGTCGGCCACGGCGCGCAGCGCCACCCGCCCCATCTCCTCGTACGGCACGTGCACGGTGGTGAGTTGAGGGGTGAGCTGGGAGGCGAGCGGGATGTCGTCGTACCCGACGATCGACACGTCCTCCGGCACCCGCCGCCCCGCCGCCCGCAGCGCCTGCATGGCCCCGGCGGCGACGACATCCGTCCCGGCGAGCACGGCCGTGAAGTCCGGCGTCTCCTCCAAGGCCGCCACCACGGCCTCGTACCCGTGCTCGTAGTCGTACGGCCCGTGCCGCACCATGCCCGAGTCGAACGGCACGCCGTACGCCTCGAAGGCACGCTGTGCTCCCCTCAACCGGCCCTGCGCGGTGGTGAGTTCGGCATGGCCCGGCAGGACGAGCACCCGCCGATGCCCCGCGGACAGCAGATGGCTGGCCATGGCGTAGGCGCCGCCCTCGTTGTCGTAGTCCACCGTCGTCGCCGGCACATCACCCTCCAGCGGCGGTCGGCCGACCAGGACCAGATGGGAGCCGGCCGCGTCCAGCGAGCGGGCGAAGCGGGCCATGCGCAGCTGGTACTCGTCGTAGTCGTAGGCGCCGCCGAGCAGCACCACGGCGGCGACACCCTGCTGGCGCATGAGGTTGACCAGCGCGAGTTCCCGCTCCGGGTCGTCCCCGGTGGTCCCCACCAGCGAGAGCCAGCCCCGTAGCGTGGCAGCGCCCTCGACGCCCTTGGCCACATGGGCGAAGGCGGCGCCGGTGATGTTGTTGATCAGGATCGCCACGGTGGGCGTACCGCCACCGGCCAGGGAGCGGGCGTGGGCGTTGGTGACGTAGTCCAGGTCCTGGACGACCTTCATCACGCGTCGGCGCAGGTCCTCCGACACCGGGTAGTTGCCGGACAGCACACGCGACACGCTGGCGACGGAGACGCCGGCGCGCTCCGCGACGTCCCGGATGGTGGCCCGACCGGCTTCGCCGCCCACTTTGCGCTGACTCACCCCTGCGGCTCCTTCACGGTTGAACCCACCTCATAGAAACCGTATCCCACGGGTTACCCCGGCCCACTGAAAGCACAAGACGCCGAGCAGCGGCCCACCCACCGGCACTGTTCCGACGCGCCGGCCGCGAGAGCCGGAGGGGCGCGCGGATCTCCCGACACCGGCATGTAGTGCCCCCGGGGCGACCGAGCCGGATATTCGGCATGCGGGCCGCAAGGTTGTGCCTACGGACCCAGACCCACCCCACCCCACCCCCTCTCAAGCAACC
>NZ_RDBN01000046.1:11876-39820 GCF_008042075.1 Streptomyces sp. UW30
GCCGCCACCCGCTCCAACTCCTCCACCACGATCCGCCCCAGCCGCTCCAGCTCGTTCCCGAGCGACCCGGCGATATGAGGCGTCAGAAACACATTGGGCAGGTGGTACAGGGGCGACCCCGCCGGCAACGGCTCCGGCTCGGTCACGTCGAGCACCGCATGCAGCCGCCCGGCGACCAGCTCGTCCGTCAGCGCCTCGGGATCGACCAGTGCCCCCCGCGAGGTGTTGATCAGCACGCCGCCGTCCCGAATCAGCCCCAGCCGCTCCCCGTCGAGCATCCGGTACGTCTCCGGGATGTCCGGCGCATGCAGGCTGACGATGTCGCTGTGCCTCAGCAGGTCCTCCAGCGACAGCAACTCGGCGCCCAGTTCGGCGGCCTCGGCGACGCTGACGTACGGGTCGTGCAGCAGGACCGTGAAGTCGAACGGCCGTAGCAGCTCCAGCAGTCGTCGGCCGACCCGCGAGGCCCCGATGACGCCGACGCGGCGGCCGACGTTGCCGGTCGCGGCGGTCTCGCCCTGGGTCGGGTAGGTGTGCGTGCTGCGGAAGCGCTCCCGGTGCGCGAAGGTGTCCTTCCCGGCGAGAAGGATCATGGCGAGCGTGTACTCGGCGACCGGCAGTGCGTTGCCGGTGACCGCGCTGGACACGGTGACGCCGGCCTTCCACAGGGCCTCGCCGACCAGCGAGCGGACCGAGCCGGCAGCGTGCAGGACGGCGCGCAGCTTCGGCGCGACGGTGAGGACGTCGGTGTCGAGGCGGGGGCAGCCCCAGCCGGTGATGAGCACCTCCGTCCGGGCCAGGGCCTCGGCCGCCGCGGGGTCGGATGCGGCGGGGTCGGTGAAGTCCCGTACGACGAGCGCCGGGTCGATCTCGGCCGTCTGCCTCAGCCGGGCCATGAGCGGCGGCGGGAAGAGCAGGGGGAGGTGCACCGGATCCATCGCGAAAAGGGCCCTCGGCAGGTGCGGGCTGGGCATGGCTCTCCTGAGGCACTGGTTGAGGCACGGGTTGAGGCACGGGTTGAGGCACTGGTTGAGACAACGAACAGAAACGGTTTCAGAAAGCGTCTTCTACCGTAGATCTGCTCACGGGGCCGGTCAATTGGCTCGGAGGTGGCGTCACACCGAAACCGATTTCTGAGCATTCTCCGGGCCGTTCTCCAGCGCACTCGCACTGCATCGCACGTCAGCAACCGGTTCCCGGATCCTCGCGTCACCCCGACGCTACAGACTCTTTTCGAAAGTTCGTCAAGGTTCTTGACGCCGTTTCTGGACCGGGTCGAAGCTCTGCGTCAACGAGAGGCAACCGGTTTCCGGCAACCGGTTTCTGTCCGGGCTCAAGTAGCCCCCCTTGCCGACCACTTGTGTCCTGAGGAGCCCCGCATGAACTCGTCCCTGTCGCGCCGGACCGCCCTCCGGGCGGCGGGCGCCACCGCCCTCGCCGCCGGCCTCACCGGCGTGACGTCCACGGCGGCCCGGGCGGCCGACGCCGGCACCGAGCCGAAGCTGGTGACCTACCCCCGCCCGACCGCCATGCCGACCAACACGAGCTTCAAGGTGCGGGTGCGTACCGTCCCTGACGGCGCGTGGCAGACCCTCGACATCTGGCGCCCGCAGCTGGGGGAGATCAACCCCACCACCGGTTCGGGCAAGGTCTACAGCTCGTCGCTGGCGTACTTCGACTTCCAGGGTTCCGTGGAGATCGAGGTCACCTGTCTCAAGGGCGGCACCGACAAGGTCCGGGTGAGACCGGACTCGTACGGCATCAAGCCCGAACTGCTCGGTGACACCCTGCGCTTCACGCTCGACCGGCCGCGCAACGTCGTCGTCCAGATCAACGACGACATCTTCGACTGTCTGCACCTCTTCGCCCGCGCGACAGAGAAGAAGCCCCAGCCGGACGACCCGAACGTCCTCTACTACGGCCCCGGCGTCCACACCACCGCCGACGGCTACCTGAACGTCCCCTCCGGCAAGACCGTCTACCTCGACGGCGGCGCCGTCCTCAAGGCGACCGTCGTCTTCCGGAACGTCGAGCACGCCGGGCTCGCCGGTCGCGGCGTGCTCGCCGGGACGGTGGCGGGCGGTGCCCTCGTCGAGAACTCGCGGAACATCTCCATCGGCGCCGTCACCGTGCTCAACCCGAACGGCTACGCCGTCCAGCTCGGCGAGGCCACCGGCGTCACCATCAAGGGCCTCGGCTCCTTCAGCTCCAAGGGCTGGGGCGACGGCATCGACGTCTTCTGCAGCAGCAACGTCGTCGTCGACGGCGTCTTCATGCGCAACTCCGACGACTGCATCGCCCTCTACACCCACCGTTGGGAGTACTACGGCGACACCACCGACATCACCGTCCGCAACTCCACCCTCTGGGCGGACGTCGCCCACCCCATCAACGTCGGCACGCACGGCAACACCGACAACCCCGAGGTGTTGAGGAACCTCACCTTCAAGAACCTCGACATCTGCGACCACCGCGAGCCCCAGATGGGCTACCAGGGCTGCATCGCCCTCAACGCAGGCGACAGCAACCTCATCAAGAACGTGAAGGTCGACGGCGTACGCGTCGAGGACTTCCGCTGGGGCCAGCTCATCCATATGCGGATCATGTACAACACGAAGTACAACACCTCGGTCGGTCGCGGCATCCAGAACGTCCACATCAAGGACCTCTCCTACACGGGCAAGCCGCTCGCCACCTGCCTGTTGCTCGGCTACGACGCCAAGCACGCCATCAGGGACGTCACGTTCGAGAACCTCGTCGTCAACGGCACGGTGATCGCCGACTCGATGAAGAAGCCGAGCTGGTACCTCACCACCGACACCATCCCGATGCACGCCAACGAGCATGTGCTGAACCTGAAGTTCCTGACCACGGCCGAGGCAGAGGCGGCCGCCGCGTCATGACGACCCCCGTGACGAGCCGCCGGGGCTTCCTCGGCGGTACGGCAGCCCTGCTGCTGGCATCGGGCACGAGCGGACTGCTCGCACCCGGCACCGCACGGGCGGAGCAACAGCACCGCATCACACCGTTCACGCACCCGGGACTGCTGCACACCGCCGACGACCTCGCCCGGATGAAGGCCGCCGTCGCCGCCCAGGAGGCCCCGATCCACGACGGTTACCTCGCCTTCGCGGCCCACGCCCGCTCGAAGTCGACGTACGCCGTCCAGAACACCGGCCAGATCACCTCCTGGGGCCGCGGCCCCACCAACTTCCAGAACCAGGCCGTCGCCGACTCGGCCGCCGCCTACCAGAACGCCCTGATGTGGTGCGTCACGGGCGAGCGCGCCCACGCCGACAAGGCGCGGGACGTCCTGAACGCCTGGTCGGCGTCCCTGACCATGGTCACCGGCGCCGACGGCCCGCTCGGCGCGGGACTGCAGGCCTTCAAGTTCGTCAACGCGGCCGAACTGCTGCGCCACAGTGACTACGACGGTTGGGCCGACGCGGACATCGCCCGCTGTGAGCGCTCCTTCCTCGACGTCTGGTATCCGGCGATCTCCGGCTACATGCTCTACGCCAACGGCAACTGGGATCTGACCGCCGTTCAGTCCATCCTCGCCATCGGGGTGTTCTGCGAGGAACGCACCCTCTTCGAGGACGCGCTCCGGTTCGCCGCGGCCGGCGCCGGCAACGGCAGTGTCCGGGGCCGGGTGGTCACCGACGCCGGCCAGGGCCAGGAGAGCGGCCGCGACCAGGGCCACGAGCAGCTCGCCGTCGGCCTGATGGGCGACGCCGCGCAGGTCGCCTGGAACCAGGGCGTCGACCTGTGGGCCTTCGACGACCACCGCATCCTCGCGAACGCCGAGTACGCCGCCCGCTACAACCTCGGCGGCGACGTCCCCTTCACCCCCGACCTCGACCGCACCGGCAAGTACCTCAAGACGACCGTCTCCGACAAGGTCCGCGGCACGCTGCCGCCGGTCCACGAGATGTACTACGCCCATTACGCCGGCGTCCGCGGCCTCGACACCCCGTTCACCGAGGCCGCCGTCTTCCGCGGCAGCGGCGGCGCCCGCGTCGTCGAGGGCAGCAACGACGACCTGCCGGGCTTCGGCACCTTCACCTACGCCGGGACGAAGGCCCCGTCACCGACCGCACCGACGGCCCCGGCCGGCGTCACCGCCCTCGGCGACTTGGACGCCGTGACGGTGGCCTGGCTGCCGTCCGCGTGGGCGACGACGTACACGGTCCGCAGGGCGAGCCGTCCGGAGGGGCCGTACGAGACGATGGCCGCCGGGATCTCCGGGCCGCAGTACAAGGACACCGACGTACGCGCGGGGCGGACGTACTGCTACACGGTCATGTCCTCCAACTCCCTTGGCAGGAGCGCCGGTTCGAGCCCGGTCGCCGCCACCGCCGGTCTTCCTCGCCCCTGGTCCACGCAGGACGTCGGCGACGTGCGGATCCCCGGCTCCGCCGCCTACGACGGCGAACGGTTCGTGCTGGAGGCGTCCGGCACCGCGGACACATACCGCTCCGTGCACCTGCCGCTGCCCGGCGACGGCACGATCACGGCGCGGGTCGTGTTCCCGCTCAGCTCGCAGTACGCCAAGATCGGCGTCACCCTGCGCGGCTCCCTCGACGCGGACGCCGCGCACGCCTCGATGCTGATCCAGGGGCTGCCGCTGCACACCTGGAGCGGCGTGTGGACCGTACGCCGCCAGTCCGGGGCCGCCGTCTGCGCCACGGGATCCACCCCCGTCCCGCCCACCCAGCAGCAGGCCATCACCACGGCAGCCGCCTTCCCGATCTCCGACCTCGGTGAGCTGCCCGAGTCGGCGACGCCGATCGAGGCCCCGTACGTCGAGGGCGCGGGCGACGGCTACCGGCTGCGGGCGCCCTACTGGGTGCGGGTGACCCGCAGGGGCCGCCGCTGCACGGGCGCGATCTCGCCGGACGGCATCCGCTGGATCCAAGTCGGCTCCAGTGAGGTCGAGTTGGGCCGCATCGCGTACGCGGGCCTGGTCCTCACCTCCTGCCTCGGTGTCGACGCGGAGTACGCCGAGACCGGCACCGGCGCCTTCGACAACGTCACCGTCACCTCGGCGGCGTCCGGCGAGATCTGGTCCGTGCCCCGTCCCGCCCGCACCGCCACCGGCCTGACGGCGTCCACCGGCGCCGACGCCGTGGAGCTGGCCTGGACCGACCCGGACCTGTCCGCCCGCTACAAGGTGCTGCGCGCCAGAGCCGCCGACGGCCCCTACGAGACCATCGCGACCGGCGTCGGCCCGGTCGGCTTCGGCGCCCGGATCCGGTACGCGGACGCCACGGGCGCGCCCGGGACGACGTACTACTACGCCGTCGCGAAGACGAACTTGGGCGGTCGCGGCCCGCTCTCCAGGGCGTCCTCCGCACGGATGCCGAGTCCGAGCGTGCCCCAACTCACCTCCGTGACCTCGGAGTTCGCCAACAAGGGCGTCCCCTTCCGGCACGTCCTGCGCGCCTCGCACGAGCCCGTACGGTTCAGCGCGGCCGGGCTTCCCGACGGTCTCCGCCTCGACAGGCGCACCGGCCACGTCTGCGGAACGCCCACCGAGAGCGGCGAGTTCACCGTCACCACCACCGCCGGCAATGCCTCCGGCGACGGCACCGGCACGCTCGGCCTCACCGTCGGCACACCCCCACCGGCCCCTTGGACGTACGGCGACCTGGGTGACCCGGTGCTCGACGAGCGGGGCTTCGGGACGCTGGGTGTGGTCGCGATCCGTACGCCGGGCTGCACGTCGTACGACGGCGGGACCTTCACCGTGCGCGGTGCGGGGGCCGATCTGTCCGTCAACAACCAGGGGATGACAGGGCAGTTCGCGCGACGGACGATGACCGGCGACTGCGAGATCACCGCCCGGCTCGTCTCCCGCACGGGCGCCCGAGCCGACCAGGTGGGGCTGCTGATGGCCAAGTCGCTGTCGCCGTTCGACCAGGCCGCCGGGGCGATCGTCACCGCAGGAACCACCGCGCAGCTCATGCTGCGCACGACCGTCGCGGGCAAGTCGGCCTTCACCGGAAGCGGCACGGCCGCTCTGCCCTCCCTGCTGCGGCTGAAGCGCGTCGGGACCGCCTTCACCGCAGCCCTGTCCACCGATGACGGCGACACCTGGACCACCCTCGCCACCGGCGAGATCCCCGGGTTCGGTGACGCCCCCTACCACGTGGGCCTCGTGGTCTGCTCACGCGACCAAGCGGCCCGCTGCACCGCCGAGTTCGACGAGGTGAGCATCAAACCCGACTGATCCCTCCACGGATTGGAGTCGCACCGAAATGAGCCGCACTTCCCCCCACCAGCACCGCTCCAACGGTGAGTTGAGCCGACGAGGTCTGCTGAAGACCGCCGGTGGTCTCACCGCGGCTGTCGCGCTGGGCACCGCGTCCCTCGCCTCCACGGCGGACGCGGCCCCCGCGACCTTCACCCACCCCGGCATGCTCCACAACGCCGGGGACATCAACCGCGCCAAGGTCAGGGTCGCCGCGGGCACGGATCCCTGGCTGTCCGGCTGGAACCGGCTGACCGCCAACTCCCACTCCCAGTCCACCTGGACGAACCGGGCCACCGCCACGATCATCCGCGGCGGCACCGGACAGAACTACGGCCTGCTCTACAACGACATCGCCGCCGCCTACCAGAACGCCCTGCGCTGGCGGGTCGGCGGCACCGAGGCGAACGCCGTGGCCGCCGCCAACATCCTCAACGCCTGGTCCAGGACCCTGACCACGGTCACCGGCAACGCGGACCGGTTCCTCGCCGCCGGCATCTACGGCTGGCAGTTCGCGAACGCCTGTGAACTCCTGCGCGGCTACAGCGGATTCGACCTCGCCGCCGCCCAGGAGATGACGGTCCGGGTCTTCTACCCGCTCAACAACCAGTTCCTCACCGGCCACAACGACGCCTGCATCACCAACTACTGGGCCAACTGGGACCTGTGCAACATGGCCTCGGTCATGGCCATCGGGATCCTCACCGACAACGCCGCCAAGTACGACCAGGCCGTGAACTACTTCAGGACCGGAGCCGGAAACGGCGCCCTCACCAAGGCGGTGCCGTTCCTGTATCCGGGCGTCGAGGGCTACGACCTCGGCCAGTGGCAGGAGTCCGGCCGCGACCAGGGCCACACCATGATGGGCATGGGCCAGATGGGCGCGATCTGCGAGATGGCCTGGAACCAGGGCGACGACCTGTACTCCTACGACGGCCGCCGCTTCATGAAGGCCGCCCAGTACGTCGCCAAGTACAACCTGGGCAACAGCGTCCCGTTCACCACCTACAACTGGGGCAGCGGCCAGAACTGCGCCCCGCAGTCACAGACGGTCATCTCGCCAGCGTCCCGGGGCCAGGTCCGCCCGGTCTGGGCCATGCTCCACTACCACTACAACCGGCGCGTCAACCTCGACGACAAGTACATCTCCCAGATGTGCTTCTCCGTCGCCCCCGAGGGCGGCGGCGGTGACTACGGCTCCGACAGCGGCGGCTTCGACCAGCTCGGCTTCGGCACGCTGATGTACGCCAAGTAGCCATTGGGCCGAACAGCCCTCACACCCGCTCGTGTGCCGGAATATCGGGCCACAATGAGTTGCTCTGATCTTCACGGTGCACGAGCGCGGTGAGGAGGCTGGTGGACGTATGGCAGCAGTCCGGACAGTTCCCGTGACGGACCCCGTGGTGAGGACACCGTACGGTGCCGTGAGGGGCCGGTACGAAGAGGATGGCGTCGCCGTGTTCCGGGGCATCCCCTACGCGGCGCCCCCCTTCGGCCCGCTGCGGTTCAGGCCGCCCGTCCCGCCCGAGCCCTGGGACGGTGTGCGCGAGGCCGCGGCCTTCGGGCCGACCCCGCCGAAACCGCCGTACTCCGAGGCCTTCGCGCACTATCTGTCCGACCCGGTCGTGCCCGGCGACGACTGCCTCAACCTCAACGTCTGGACCCCGGAGCCCGGCCCCGCCGCCCGCCTCCCGGTCATGGTGTGGCTGCACGGTGGCGCCCTGACCCGCGGTTCCTCGGGCATGCCCGTGTACGACGGCCGGCCCTTCGCCCGCGACGGGGTCGTCCTCGTCTCCGTCAACTACCGGCTCGGCGTCGAGGGCTACGGCTACTTCCCGGACGCCCCCGCCAACCCCGGCCTGCGCGACCAGCTCGCCGCCCTGACATGGGTGCACGCCTCCATCGCGGCCTTCGGCGGCGACCCCGACCGCATCACCGTCTTCGGCCAGTCCGCCGGCGCGATCAGCATCGGCGCGCTGCTCGCCGCCCCGCAGGCCCAGGGCCTGGTGCGGCGGGCGATCCTGCAGAGCGGGCCGCCGGAGGCCGCCGAGCGGGACAAGGTACGGCGGATGGTGCGCCGGATGGCGACCCGGCTGAAGATCCCCGCCACGGCCGCCGCCTTCGCCGAGGTCGACCGTGAGCTGCTCCTGCGCGCCCAGGCCGAGGTGGGCCGACTGAGCAGCCCCGTGCTGGGCGGTCCCGCCTTCGGAATCGTGGTCGACGGCGACATCGTGCCCCGCGATCCGCTTCAGGCGCTGACGGAGGGTGACGCCGCGGCCGGTGTCGACCTGATGCTGGGCTGGACCCGCGACGAGTACCGGCTGTGGCTGGTGCCCGGCGGGCTGCTGGAGCGCGTCGACCGGCTCGGCGCGGTCGCCCTGGCCGGCGCGATGGCCCGCTGCCGCGTCGGCGCCGAAGTACCTCGCGGCTACCGCGCCCTGCACCCGGAGGCCGGCACCGCCGAGATCGTCGGCCAGATGGTCACCGACCACCTCCTGCGCGTCCCACTGCACCGCCTCGCCGACGCCCACGCCGGGTCGTCGTACGTCTACGAGTTCGCCTGGCCCTCCACCCTCCCCGACCTCGGCGCCTGCCACGCCCTGGAGCTCGGCTTCGTCTTCGACACCGGAGACGTCCCCGAGTCCCGCAAACTGGCCGGCGAGGGCGCCCCGCCGGAGCTCGCGGACGAGATGCACCGCACGTGGGTGCGGTTCGCGGTGGAGGGCGACCCGGGGTGGCAGACCTGGGACGACACGCACCCGGTACGCATCTTCGGCGACGGCGCCACCCACACGGCGCACGGCCCGCGCGACGCCGAGCTGGCCCTGTGGACGGCGGCCGCGGCGGCTCGGGAAACCGCCCCTGCGCCGCCGCTCGCCGACGGTCCGCTCACGCGCGGCGCGGAGGTGCGATCGGTCGTACGGCGGCTGCGGTTGCCGGGGGCGGTTCGTCGGCACTGACGCTCACCGGTCGAGCGGCGCGACCGAGTCCCGTACCACCACATGGGTGCCCAGCAGCAGATGCTCGGCGGGGTCCTCGGGGGTGCGGCCCAGGGCGGTGCGGACGGCGAGGCGGCCCAGTTCCTCGTAGGGGACGTGGACCGTCGTCAGGGCCGGGTGCAGGTCGCGGGCGAAGGGGATGTCGTCGTAGCCGGCCAGGGAGACGTCGCCGGGTACGTCGAGGCCGGCCTCGTGGAGGGCGGTGAGTGCGCCGGCGGCGACCATGTCGGTGGCGGCGACCACGGCCGTGAACTCCAGCCCCTGCTTGAGAGCCTCGCGCATCAGGCGGTGGCCGCAGTCGCGGGTGAAGTCGCCGTGCAGGAGCAGCGCCGGGTCGGGGTCGAGGCCGCGGGCGCGGTGGGCGGCGAGATAGCCGCGTTCGCGGCCCTGCGCGGTGGTGTGTTCGGGCTTGCCGCCGAGGAAGAGGACGCGCTGGTGGCCCTGGGCGAGGACGTGGGCGACCAGGGCGTAGGCGCCGCCCTCGTTGTCGTACTCGATGACCGTGACCGGCGCCCCGGGGCCGAGCGGCGGCCGGCCGCACAGCACGAGACGGGAGCCCGCCGACGCCAGCGAGTCGGCCATACGGCGGGTGCGCTCGCGGTACTCGGGGGTGTCGGCCGAGCCGCCGACGAGGATCACGGCGGCGGCGCGCTGGGCGCGCATCATCTCGACGAACTCCACCTCGTGCTGGACGTCGCCCTCCGTCGTGCACACCAGGCACAGATGCCCGAGCCGCCGGGCCTCCCGCTCCACCCCGTACGCCATGTGCGCGAACGACGGCCCGGTGATGTCCTCCAGCACGAACGCCAGGGTGGGCGTGCCGACGCCCGCGACGGCTTTCGCCCGCGCGTCGGCGACATAGTCCAGGTCACGCACGGCCCGCAGCACGCGCGTACGCGTCGCCGAGCTCACCGGATACACCCCGCCGAGCACCCGCGACACGGTCGACGCGGACACCCCCGCACGGGCCGCCACGTCCCGGATGGTGCTGCCTGCCGTGTCCGCGCTCTTCCTGGTCATCCTGTCCGCCCCCCTCTGCGTCGAGCACCGGTGACAACAGCGTGGCAACCGGTTCCCGGTGCGGAGGCTAGCAGTGGGTGACGGGGCGGGACGAGCCTTCTGTACGCGGCTACGGCGCCCCCGTCAGCGCCCGGGCGATCGACCCGATGGCCCCCGGCCCCACCCGACAGCACCCCCCGATCAGCCTCCCGCCACCCCCGCACCTGCTCCGGCGTGAAGCTGGACCGTCCCTCCCAGGCACGCGCCTGCGCGTTCCAGGCCTCGCCACTGTTGGGATAGACCACGACCGGCTTGCCCGTGACCCGGGCGGCGATCTCGACGGCGCCCTCGACATCCTCGGGCGCGCAGCAGTTCACGCCGACCGCGATCACCTCGTCGGCGTCGGCGGCCTGCGCGAACGCCTCCTCCAGCGGCTGCCCGGCACGCGTACGGTCACCGGCGACGGAGTACGACAGCCAGGCCGGCACCCCGAGCCCGCGCACCGCCCGCAGCAGCGCCTGGGCCTCGTCGGCGTCCGGAACCGTCTCCAGCGCCAGCACGTCGGGACGGGCCCCGGCGAGCACCTCCAGCCGGGGCCGATGGAAGCGCTCCAGCTCCGCCACGCTCAGCCCGTAGCGCCCCCGGTACTCGGAGCCGTCCGCCAGCATCGCCCCGTACGGCCCGACGGACGCGGCGACCCACAGCGGCCGCGCGACCCCCTTCGCCTGCGCCCGCCGCGCGGCCTCACGCGCCAACTCCACGCTCAGTACAAGCAGTTCCGCCGCCCGCTCCCGTCCGATCCCGCGCCCCGCGAACCCTTCGAACGTGGCCTGGTAGCTGGACGTGATCGCCACGTCCGCCCCCGCTTCGAAGTACCCGAGATGGGCCTCGGTGATCGCCTCCGGACGCTCCGCGAGCAGCCGCGCCGACCACAGCTCGTCGCTCAGGTCGTGCCCGGCGGATTCCAGCTGATTGGACATGCCGCCGTCGAGCACGACGGTCCCGGCGGCGAGGGCTTCGGCGAGGGTGATGGTGCTGGTCATGCTGACGACGGTAGTCGAGGCGGGGTGGGTGACCGGCATATGAGACGGGACAGCCGTCGGTCACCGGCCGTGCGCCGCGTGCCTGCCTCCCCGCCGCCGCCCGCGTCCGCGCGCCCGCCTTGTCGCCGGCATCGCGAGCCCCACGAGCAGCCCGGCGGCCAGCACGTACGGCCACCAGCCGAGGCCGTTGCCCGTGGCGCTCGCGGTCCGGGGGCCGGGGGAGGCGACCGAGTCGGCTGCTGTGCGGGGGGTGTCCGAGCCGGGGGAGGCGCTCGCGGTCACCGTGGTCAGGACCACGTCGTTGCCGTCGCCGCCCCGGTAGGAGATGCGGTATGTGGTGTCGTTCAGCTGGAGCTTGTTGCCCTCCCCGAGGCCGGTGAAGGTGCCGGTCGTCTTCGCCCGGCCCTGGTGGTCCAGGACGGTGATCTTCCGGGCGGGCCTCGTCGCCGTCGCGGCGGACGCGAGGTCCAGGTCGCCGGCGAGACGGACCGCGCCCGTCACCCTCAACGGGCCGCCGCGCAGGACCAGTTCGCCCTTGGCCGACTGCGTGTAGTCGCCGGAGACGGTGAGACCGCTCGTGACCACGCCGTCGTTCGTCACCGCGCCCCGCACGGTGCCCCTGCCGGTCAGGGTCGTCGCCACGCGCAGTCCCGAAGTGCCCGTGTCCAGGCGGGAGTCGGCGGAGACGAGGGTGATGGCCTTGCTGCGGTCCAGCGTCGCGCCGCCGCGCAGTGCCAGCGTGCCCTTCTTGACCGTCGTCCTGCCGGTGTACGTCACCTCCGAGCCCGTGAGCGTCGCGGTCGCGGACCCCGACTGCGTGAGCGACCCGCTGCCGCTGATCCGGGAGAGGGTCAGGGACTTGCCGACGTTGTTCAGCACCAGCGAGCCGTCGTTCACGACCTTGTAGAGGGCGCCTTGCGTGTACAGCCCGCCGTCGCCGCCCCGCCGTCCGCTGCCCAGACGCAGGACCGCGCCCTGGCCGACCGTCGTCGAGCCGTCGTAGTGCTGCACGGCGGCGAAGGTGACGTCGTTGCCCGGTCTGCCCTTGATGATGACGTCGCCGGCGCCGAGCGCGGAGAGGGTGTCGTGATACCTGCCGCCGCCCATGGGTGCGCCCAGCGTGACGGGGCCGTTGTAGTCGAAGGTGAGCCGCGAACGGGAGCGGGCCGCGAGCAGGTTGATGTAGACGGTCTCGGCGGTGCCGGGCATGAAGATCCGGTTCGTCGTCCCGTCGCCCCACTGGACGTCCGCGCCCTTGATGTTGGTGCCGCGCTTGTTGACGTTCTTCCGCGCGGYCGTCCAGTTCAGGGCCGGGTCGCTGAGCGCGGGATCGGTGTCGCCGCCCCGGTCGGACCAGCTGTACTGCCCGGTGAGCACGACCTTGCCGCCCGGCCGGGACTGGACGTTGATGTCGCTGCCGTACTCGCGCTGGTAGAAGTCCATGCCCAGGGTGACGGTCCGGCCGAGCGGGGTGTCCACGGTGAAGGTGCCCTGGTTGAGGACCTTGCGCACGTTCGGCAGTGACGTCGCGAACTCCGGCCGTCCGGCGTTGACCTGCGT
The DNA here is from genome assembly GCF_008042075.1 of Streptomyces sp. UW30. Classification (GTDB taxonomy): domain Bacteria; phylum Actinomycetota; class Actinomycetes; order Streptomycetales; family Streptomycetaceae; genus Streptomyces. The sequence goes on from NZ_RDBN01000046.1 coordinate 24,731, forward strand.
GCCGTTGTCGATCACGCCGGAGAAGGAGTGGGTGCCCGACAGATCCCAGGTGCCCCACAGGAAGCGCGGCTGGGTGATGAGCCCGGAACCGCTGATCGTGCCCAGGTTGTAGGCGCTCCTCAGCGACAGCCGCAGGGTGCCGTCGACCCGGATGTTGTCCTGGTTGAGCCGGAACGCCGGGGTGCCGTAGGGGAAGTGGCCGATCAGCCCGGCCGTGCCGCCGTCGCCGTACTGGAGGGTGGCCCCGCGCTCGACCGTGATCGCGGGCGGGTCCGGGGCGGTCGTGGTGACGTACGGGTGGTTGCCGCCGAGGACGCTCACCTTCTGCCGCTGCCGGGACTTCGGGAGCGTGAAGTCGCTGTCCCTGGTCAGGATCAGCGTCCCGGTGCCGCGCACGGTGAGCGTGCCCTCGCCGCGCAGGACGCCGTCGTACGTCGTCGTCCCGGGCGGCACGGTCACCACCGTGTCACCGCTGAGCGTCACGTCCCGGCCCCCGAGCACGTCGGCGGATACGTCCCGGGGGCCGGCGGCCGCCGCGGGGGGAGCGGTGACGGTGAGGGCGGCGACCGCGGCGAGGGCGCCTGCGGTCGCTGCTGTCCTGTGGGTGAGGCTGCGCACGTGATCGGGGACGGGCCTGGGTGGCCGTCGATAACAGAAATTGCGCGTTTCTGTTTGTCTCGCCGGACTCGTTGACCTCCGGGTGACTCACCCTTACCTTTCACTCGTTCGTAATGTGTCAGATCTTGTTCGTTATCTCGAACAACCTCAAACAGCTCCGAACAATCTCCCCAGTGCTGAGAGGCAGGCCGCATTGAGCCGCGATCACGATCTGCCCGAAGTCCCCAGCCGCAGAAGGCTGTTGAAGGGCGCCGCAGCCGCCGGCGCCCGCACCGCCGCTCAAGGAGAGTGTGTGAGATGAGACGTGCCTACGCCGCTCTGCTGGCCCTCTGCCTGGCCCTCGCCGGCGCGCTGGCCACGGCCGGCCCCGCCCAGGCCGCACCCCAGACCGTCACCACCGGTACGCAGTTCACCGACACCTCGGGCAACCCGGTGCACGCCCACGGCGGCGGTGTCCTCAAGGTCGGCTCGTACTACTACTGGTTCGGCGAGCACCGCAACGCCGACAACACCTTCCGCTATGTGGACGCCTACCGCTCCACCGACCTGAAGAACTGGGAGTTCAGGAACCACGTCCTGACCCAGTCCAGCGCCGCCGAACTGGCCAGTGCCAACATCGAGCGCCCGAAGGTCATGTACAACGCCTCCACCGGCAAGTTCGTCATGTGGATGCACAAGGAGAACGGCACCGACTACAGCGAGGCCCGAGCCGCCGTCGCCGTCTCCGACACCGTGGACGGCAACTACACCTGGCAGGGCAGCTTCCGACCACTGGGCGAGCACATGTCCCGCGACATCACGGTCTTCGTCGACAGCGACGGCGCCGGATACATGATCTCGGCCGCCCGCGAGAACTACGACCTGCAGATATACCGGCTGACCGCCGACTACACCGGCATTGCGAGTCTCGTCGCCGACCCCTGGCACGGCGGCCACCGCGAGGCACCGGCCCTGTTCAAGCGCAACGGCGTCTACTTCATGCTGACCTCGGGCGCCACCGGCTGGAGCCCCAACCAGCAGCAGTACGCCACCGCCACCGACATCGCCGGCCCGTGGACCGCGATGACGAACGCCGGCGACTCCACGACCTACGGCTCGCAGACCGCGTACGTCCTTCCCGTGCAGGGCACTTCGACCACCTCGTACCTCTACCTGGGTGACCGCTGGGGCAACTCCTTCGGCGGCACCGTCAACGACTCCCGCTACGTCTGGCTGCCGCTGGCCTTCCCCACCTCGACCTCGATGTCGATGTCCTGGTCCCCGGAGGTCACCGTCGACACGGCGACCGGTTCGATCAGCGGCACGAGCGCCACGTACAACACGCTGATCGCCCGGCACAGCAGCCGCTGCGCCGATGTCACCAGCCAGTCCCAGTGGGCGGGCGCCGAGATCAAGCAGTACGACTGCAACGGCGGCACCAACCAGAAGTACTGGTTCAAGCCCGTCGGCAGCGGCTACTACCAGCTCATGACCCGGCACAGCTCCCTGTGTGTGCAGGAGAACGCGAACACGGTCACTCAGGAGAACTGCAGCGCCTCCGCGACCAGCCAGCAGTGGTCGCTCACGACCACCGGCTCCTACGTCAACGTCGTCTCCCGCGCGAGCGGCGAGTGCCTGGACGTGAACGGCGCGTCCACCGCCAACTCCGCCGCGATCATCACCTACACCTGCAACGGCGGAACCAACCAGCAGTGGACGCGCGGGACGTGAGATGCCGTCAGGCGAGCAGGTCGATCGCGTCGATCGCCGTGCCCGCGCTGAGATAGCCGGTCGTCCCCGAACCGCTCACCACATCGATCCGCAGCACGTTGTACTGGCCGGTGTCCGTCTTCCAGGCGGACGCCGGCACGCTGTACGTGAACGTGTGGTTGTTGCCCCGGTACGAGCCGTTGGTCAGCGACCGGGTGCTCGGCTCGGTGGGCGGGGAGGGGATGGCGGACGTCCAGGCGTCGTTCACCGTCACCTGGGGGCGGCCGTTGGCGTACGCCGTCGTCACCCCGATCCGCAGGGTGTGCGCGGCCGCCGCCTGCGCCGCCGTCAGCTTGAAGTACACCAGGATCCCGCTGTTGACGTCCTTCCAGAGGTAGCAGGGGAAGGACGCCGTCTCGTTGTTGCCGACCACCACATTGCCGGTCCAGGAGGCGGCCCGGACGTCGGACGGATGCGCGTACGTCATCAGGTCGGCGTTCTTGAAACCGCCGGGCGTGCCGTTCCAGTCGCCTATCCGCCAGATGGCACTCGCGTTGCCGGGGTCGTTCGAGGACGGTACGGCGATCGTGTTGAGCGTGGTCGTGCTACCGGCCGTGACCGTCACCGACCCCGTGTACACGGCGAGTTCGCCCTTGAAGACGGTCAGCGTGTACGTCCCCGGCAGCACACCCCCGATCGAGAAGTAGCCGTCCGACGACCGCGCCGAACCCCAGTACTGCGCCGCCGAGTTGGCGAGCCCGACCGTGTACGGGTACGCCGTGTTCCGCCCGGAGATGCCGACGCCGGCCACCTTGCCGCGCCCGCTCGCGCCGACGTACCCGGACATGCCGAGCGAGTCCGCCCACGAGGTGGTGAGCGTGCCCGGGAACAGCGCCGAGGAGGGCGCCCCGCCGTCCGTGAGGGCGATGACGTACGGGCCCTGGAGGCCGAAGCGCTGGGCCTCGGTCTGGTTCTGGCCGTAGTACAGGATCTCGTACAGGCCGCCGCCGTCCGCGCTCTGGTGGCGCAGCAGCGAGCGGTAGAAGGGGCCGCCGGACGCCTTCTCGTGGTTGCTGCGCACGATCCACAGACCGACACCGCCGCCCGACCACCCGATGTAGTCGTAGTCCATCACCCGGAGCTTGGAGTAGTGCTTCGAGCGGGTCTGGCCGTCGGACTTCGCGAACACGTCCGAGGCCTCGACGGTGCTGCTGGTGTACGCGTAGGAGTCGGGCTCGTCGCTCAGGAACAGGCCCTTCTTCACGCGCAGGATGTAGCGGGTCGCGGACACGGACGTGTCGGCCTTGTCGGTCCACAGGTAGACGTTGTTCTCGCCGCTGCGGGCCGCGTAGTAGTGCCGCAGAGTGCCGTACGCCACCGAGATCAGGATCGTCGAACCCGACTGCTTGACGGTCACGGTGGAGGTGCCGAGGCCGGACTCGATGTGCGAGTTCATGCCGCCGTAGCCCTGGTATTCCGTGCCGCGGTAGACCAGCGACGTCAGGTCGCCGTTGGTCTTGCTGACCTTGAAGACCAGGTTGGCGCCGGTGTCGACGACGTAGTTCGAGCCGTCGTCGCTCCAGCCGAACGCCGCGGCGCGCGCGGTGCCGGCGAGGGCCGCTGTGCCGGCCGCGGCCGTGGCGCCGAGGACGAAGGTGCGGCGGCGAACGGATCTGCCGTGGGATCCGGACATGGGGGTGCCTCCTTCGGAGTGTGGGGTGCGGGTGTTGTGCAGGGTGACAGTTGAATCGATTTAGCGAAAGGGCTTACGTCGAGCAAGTCCTGGGCAGTTCTCTGAACTGGCGTCATGGGCTAGAAAGCGCTTGTTGAAACGGGTACGGTCCAGGCGCACGCCGGGTCCAGCCGAGCGAGGAGTCGCGGATGAGACGTTTCAGCACTGCCGCACTGGTGGCGGCCGCCCTGGGTGCCGTGGCGACGGCCGTACCAGCTCAGGCGTACGGCGGTCAGCGCCCCCTCGGCATCACCGACTGCACCGCCACCGTCTGCCACTTCGACGTCCCTCCCGGCACCTACGACGTCCTGGTCCTCCTGGGCGGCGAGGCGGCGTCGAGCACGAGCGTCACCGGCGAGACCCGTCGCGCGCTGCTCCCCGAGACCGCCGTCGCCGCCGGCGAGCGCGTCTCCCGCAGCTTCACCGTCGACGTCCGCACCCCCGAGGGCGAGCCCACCGGGCCCGACGGAACCCCCGGCCTGGACCTGCGACTCGGCGGCACCGCGCCCGCCCTCGCCGACATCCGGGTCACCCCCGCGCGGCACACCCGCCAGATCTTCCTGGTCGGCGACTCCACGGTCTGCGACCAGCCCGGCGACCCGTACTCCGGCTGGGGCCAGCAACTGCCCGGGTACCTCCGCAAGGGACTGTCGGTGGCCAACTACGCCGACTCCGGCGAGAGTACGGTCAGCTATCTCGCCGACACCCGCCTCTGGGCCACCGTCCGGCCACGGATCCGCCCCGGCGACCTGGTCCTGATCCAGCTCGCGCACAACGACAAGACGACCGACGAGGCGACGTATCGCGCGAATCTGGAGACACTGGTGGCCGGTGCGCGCGAGAAGGGAGGCGAGCCGGTCCTGGTCACCCCGATCGTGCGCCGCTGGTTCAACGCCGACGGCACACTCGACAACGACACGGCGCTGCTGGTGAACGGCCTCGGGGTGAACCACCCCGGCGTCATCCGCTCGGTCGCCGCCGCCCACGACGTCCCCCTGATCGACCTCACGGCGAAGACCAAGGCGCTGGTGGAGTCCCTGGGCGTCGAGGCGTCCAAGGCGCTGTACCTGTACAACGAGAAGCGGGACAACACCCACACCTCGGCGCACGGCGCCACGGTGTACGCGGGACTGGTCCGCGACGAGCTCGTCGCCCGCCACCTGGTGCCCCAGGGCCTGGTGCGGGTGGGATGAACCCCTGGGGCGCCTCGACCGGAACCGGGGCGCCCCAGGCCTGACCGAGCCGGCGAGAAAGAGATCCGATGCACCTGCCCCCGGACAACCGCACGCTCAGCCCGCGCACCGGCTACACGCGCGCCCACTGGGAGGCCGCCGCCGACGCCCTGCTCGCCGCAGTGGAGCCGTACGCCACGCAGGACCGCGCCCTCTACCACTTCCCCGGCGACCACGAGAGCTGGTCGGGCCGCCTCTCGGACGGCCTGGAGGGCTACGCCCGTACGCTCCTCCTTGCGGCGCTGCGCCGGGACGAGACGGCGTTGGAGCGCTACGCCGACGGTCTCGCGGCCGGCGTCGCGGGCGTCTGGCCGCGCATCGAGGACCGCGGCCAGCCGCTCGTCGAGGCCGCGTCGATCGCGCTCGCGCTGCGACTGACCCGGCCCCTGCTGTGGGACCGGCTGGACGACGGCGTGCGGCAGCGCGCGGCGGCCTGGCTCGGGGACGCGCTGACCGCCCAAGCCTGGCCCTGCAACTGGGAGTTGTTCCCGGTGACGGTGGGCGGCTTCCTCCAGGAGATCGGCCACGGGACCGAGGAGGCCCGCAAGGCGATCGACCGGGGGCTGGAGCGCATCGAGGACTGGTACGTCGGCGACGGCTGGTACACGGACGGCGACGGCCGCAAGTACGACTACTACAACGGCTGGGCGATGCACCTGTACCCGGTGCTGCACGCCTGGCTGGACCGGGACGAGCGGCTCCTGGACCTGTACGGCGGCAGACTCTCCCGCCATCTGCGGGACTACGCCCGCCTGTTCGGCGGCGACGGCGCCCCGATGCACCAGGGCCGGTCGCTGACGTACCGCTTCGCGACCACGGCCCCACTGTGGCTGGGCGCCCTGACCGGGCACACGCCCTTGTCGCCAGGAGAGACGAGGCGGCTGGCCTCGGGCGCGCTGAAGTACTTCCTGGAGCGCGGCGCGGTGGACGACAGCGGCCTGCTCACCCTCGGCTGGCACGGCCCCGACGAGACGGTCCTGCAAGGCTATTCGGGCCCCGCGTCCCCGTACTGGGCGAGCAAGGCCTTCCTCGCCCTGCTCCTCCCGGCCGACCACGAGGTTTGGACGGCGGCGGAGGAGCCGGCCCCCGCCGAGCGCGAGGACGCGGTCACCGCCATTGCCGCCCCCAACTGGCTTGTGCAGTCCACGAGTTCGGACGGCCTGGTGCGCCTGCACAACCACGGCAGCGAGGACGTCCGCTACGACCCGTACTACACACGCCTCGCCTACTCGACGGCTACCGTCCCTTCGCGGTGGTACGACAACAGCGTGATCGTCGGCAGCGACCCGAGCCGTACGGACATCGTGCCGCTCGGTGTGGGGGAGGGCTGGGCGGCCTCGCGGCACTCGGCGGGCGGCGGAGCCCGGGTGACCAGCCTCGTGCTCGCGCACGGCGCAGTGGAGGTGCGGGCGCACCTGGTGGCGGGAGCGGCGGCGGGGACGCCGGTGCGGGTCACCGGCTGGGCCTGCCGGGACGACGTACGGGGGGAGATCCGACCGGTCGTCGCCCTGGACAGCCGCCTCTCCGGCGCCACCGGCGATACCGACACCCTGTTCGTCGCACTCACCCGGCTCACCGCCGAACCGGCCCCCACGCCGCTGGACGAGCTGGTGGCCGTGCGCGTGGATGAGGAGGGCGCGATCCACGTCCGCTGGAGCGACGGGCGGGAGGTCGAGGCACGGCTGACGGACGGCGAGGGCGTCAGCGTGCGGACCTGAGCAGCCGCAGGCCGTGAAAAGGCCGGTGGGGCGGGCGGGTGTCGGGGAGGATGGCGATCATGGGTGGGAGAGACGAGTCGGTCGAAGTGCTGGAGCGGGCCGGGCTTTCGATGGTGGGGGACTGGGACATCGAGGAGGTGCTGCCGCCGCCCTTCGCGCGACGCCATGTCGTCGCCTGGGAGGCGGAACCGACCGTGACCGTCGCGGCGGACCGGCCCGACCTCGTCGCCGAGATCAACGCCCAGTGGCACCGGCTGGCCTGCGAGGCGGGGATCCTCGACGAGGACGGGGTGTTCCTCATCGACTTCTCCGGCAACCGCACGGGCCGCTGGTTCAGGGTCCGGCTCACCGACGGCTGGGATCTGGCCGCAGTGCTGGGAGAGCGGCCCGGGCAGCCGGAGTTCGTCACCATGTCGCAGGCCGGGGACGCGCTGGTGGGGGCCACGACAGAGGAGTACGACGTCTGGCTCGTCGCCGTCGACCGGCTGAGGGAGCGACAGGAGGACGCCGCGCGGGCTGCGGCCGAGGAGACGACCGAGGAGCGGGCGGCGGCCTGGGAGTCGCTGTTCGAGGGGCCGAAGCCCACGGAGCGGCTGCTGCAAGCCTGGTCATTCGGACTCTCGCTGCATCCGGCCCTCCCGGAGGATCTGCATCCCCTGCTGCTGGAGAGGTCGAACTACGCCCTGTACCGCCCCCTGCCCACCAAGGTCGTGGCCGCGATGCTGGCCCACCCGAACTGGAAGATGCGGGTGATGGCGGCCGAGTACCAGTCGGACATCACCCCCGAGCAGTGGTCCAGCCTGATCCTCGGCGCGCAGGACGAGCGCCGCCGGTGGATCTTCACCATGCTGGCCGCCGAGCGCCGGGCCGCACTCCCCGAGGACCTCTGCCGCCGGCTCGCCGCCGACCCGTCCGCGCGCATCCGCTCCGAGGCCGCCCACCTCACGACCCTGCCCACCGCCGTGGCCGTCGCACTGGCCGGCGACCCCGACGACGGGGTGCGGTACGCCGCCTGCCACGCGGCCTGGCCGGATCTCGACGCCGGTGCACGGGAGGCGCTGATGGCCGACGCCGACGCGAAGGTGCGCGCGGCGGCCCGGCTGCTCCACCACCGGCAGCACCCGATGCCCCGCTCGGTGTACGAAACCCTGGAGTCCAAGGCCCGGGTGCTGGAGTCCTCCCGACTGGAGCGCGACCTCGCCGCGCACCTGGCACGCCACGGGGAGGACGACGAGCGCCGCGCCCTCGCCCGCAATCCACGCCTCGACGCGGACCTGGTCGCACTCCTCGGCGAGGATCCGGACGAGGCTGTCCGCTTCCTGGTGTCGACGCGCGCCGACCTCACGGAGGACCAACGCGCGGGCATCCGTATCGACTTCGACCCGGGCGTCCACCACCACGAGCTCGACTGGGTCGTCGCGCTCCACAAGGACCACGACGCCATGCGCCGCCTCGCCGCCTCCACCCACCCCCTCGTCCGCAGAAGCGTGGCCCGCGCCCGGCACCTGCCCCCGGACGTCGTCGACCGCCTCGCCCGGGACGAGGACCGTGTCGTCCAGCTATTCCTCGCCGAGTCCTGCGACGACGCTCCCGCCGACATGCTCATGCGGGTGTGGCAGTGGTGGGACGGCAGCCTGAGCACCCCCGACCGCCCGCGCAGCCACCCGAACTTCCCCCGCCAGGACCTCCTGCGCCACGCCGACGACCCGAACCCGCGCATGCGCCGACTCGCCCTGGACGACCCGGAGTCCACGCCCGAACTGGTGGAGCGGCTCAGCCGGGACCCGAGCAGGGAGGTGCGGTACCGGGCCGCCACCGACCCCCGCCTGTCACCGGTGGCCGCGGCGCTGCTGCTGGAGGACCCGCACGACAGCGTCCGGCACGCCGCCGCCCGCCATCCCCACCTGCCGGTCCGGCTGCTGACCCGGCTGCTGCGGGGCGACGGCGACGCGCAGGCCGCCGCCGGGAATCCGGCGCTGCCGGTCGACGTCATGCGCCGGATGGCCGAGCGGATCGGCGTCCCCGCGCCGGAAGGCGGATGACCGCGACGACGGTCGACGTGCCCGCGGGCCGGCCTCAGGGCCTCAGGCGGGCGATCTGCAGGGTCGTCGTGGTCGGGGACGCGCCCGTGAGCGGGGTCGCGTACGACGGGGTGACGGGCACGGACGCCCAGGTCAGTGTCCCGTCCTTCTGCACCGCGATGTCACCGGTGATCCGGGCGTTGACGACCTTCGTGGCGCTCTGGAACGTGCCGTTCCAGTCGATGAGGCGGAAGTTCGTGCCCGTGAAGGCGCCGGTACAGGTGCCGTCCTTGCACTTGGCGTTCTTCAGGGACTCCCAGGACAGCAGCAGGCGGTCCTTGCCGTACGGGGCGAGGCGGACGTTGACGTGTTCCGTGCCGTTGTTGTGGGAGAGGTGGATCGCCTTGCCGGGACCGGAGTTGCGGTTCTTGAGGAAGGCGACGGCCACTTGGTGGGTGCTGGTCTTCGGGGTGACCGTCCAGCCGCGACCGCTGGAGTCCTCGGGGTTCTTCTTCGCGGACGCGGCGCCGCGCGAGGCGAAGGCGGTGGCATAACGGCCGGTGGAGGACTTCACGAGATCGCCGGAACGGCTTGGATACGTGCCGCCGCAGTAGCCCGCCCAGCACTGCTCGCGCTGCACGACCGGGGCGTTGTCGGGCGCGCCGATCCCCGTCGACACGAACAGACCCGAGCGCCAGTCGTCGAAGCACAGGGAGGTGAAGGCGCCGGTCGTCTCGGCGTGCAGGGCGATGCCCTCGTTGTGGCTGCACCCCCAGCTCCAACCGCCGCTCAGCTTGGCGCCCTTGGCGCTCACGTACGACAGCTTGTCGCCGAAGTGCCCGTCGGCGAAGCCGCCCGCGCCGTGCACGACGAAATAGGCGCCGTACTTGGAGCCGTTCCAGGTCAGCCGGCCGTCCAGGGTCGGGGACGTGTCGTTCGAGGCGGTGCCGGTGAGCTTTGTGCGGAAGGTCTGCCGGCCGTTCGTGTAGCGGATGACCGCGGCGGCCGTCTCCTTCCACTTGTTCGTGTCGGCGACGCGGGTCAGCAGCGCGAAGCCGTCGTTGTGCGCGACCAGGCCGCCGACCTCCTTGGCGCCCCTGACGACCGTGTCCGCGCCCGAGCGGGTGCCGGTGGCGGTCAGCGGGGTGACGTGGACGCCGTCCGCCGCGGGCCAGGCCACGCGCAGGGTGCCGTTCGGGGCCGCCGCGGTCGCCGTGCGCGTCCACTCGCGGGTGTTGTTGTAGCCGGCGGACAGGTAGGGGAACTTCGCCGACAGGGTGACCGTGCCGGTCGTGGGGGTGAGGCTCGGTGCGGTGGCCGCGCCCGCGGTGGCGTACCAGGCACCGACCAGCGCGGCTGTGGCGGCGAGGCCCGCGATGACGGGCCTGCGGGCCGCGCGGACTCTTCGGTGGCCGGCGGAGCCGGGAGCGGGGGGCGTGCGTCCTGCGGAAGTCATGTCCCCCGGTCGCCGCCCCAGGGCGGCAAGGTTGCCGAGGCGCGGCGAGTGTGCGCTGGATCACTTCGGTACGCGCCGAACCGACCCGGGCCTAACGTTTCGAGCAGGACGGAGACCGCCTGCAAGAGTCCCGCCGCCGACACCGTAGGGAGACAGACCACCGTGACCACCTTCGCCGAACTCCACCACGGCGACGAGCCGCTGCTCCTCCCCAACGCCTGGGACCACGCCTCGGCGCGGGCGCTCGCCGCCGAGGGTTTCCCCGCGATCGGCACGACGAGCCTCGGGGTGGCCGCGGCCGTCGGCCTGCCCGACGGGGCGTCTGCCACCCGCGACGAGACCCTCCGCCTCGCCCTCACCCTCGGCTCGGGTCCGTACCTCCTCTCCGTCGACGCGGAGGACGGCTACAGCGAGGACCCGGACGAGGTGGGGGAGTTCGCCCGGGAGCTCCTGGCCGTGGGAGCGGTCGGGATCAACCTGGAGGACGGTCTCGGCTCACCCGTGGTGCACGCCGCGAAGATCGCCGCCGTGAAGGCCGCCGCGCCCGGCCTCTTCGTCAACGCCCGTACCGACACGTATTGGCTCGGTGGCGGGGAGCTGGACACGCGGGCCCGTCTCGACGCCTATCAACGGGCGGGCGCCGACGGGGTGTTCGTGCCCGGGCTCACCGAACCCCGGGAGATCGCCGCCCTGGTGAAGCACCTCGACGTCCCCCTCAACATCCTCTACTCCCCGTCCGGCCCCACCCTTCCCCGGCTCGCCGACCTCGGCGTCCGGCGCGTCAGCCTCGGCTCGCTGCTCTACCGGCGGGCACTGGGCGCGGCGCTGGAGACCGCGGTGGAGATCCGGGAGGGGCGCACACCACGCGGGGTCGTCCCGTCCTACGGTGACGTGGACGCACTCAGTCACCGGAGCGACGCGACTCACAGCGACGGGACCTAGGTTCCTGTTAGCCTTGACTCTTTCCCGGGTATCACACCCTTTGGACTCATCACCGGCGAGGGACCGAGGAACCATGACCATGGACATCCCCGGCGACAGGCGACTGGCGGCCGCCGTCGTGATGGACGAAGAGCAGCGGGTGCTTCTGGTGCGCCGCAGCGAGAAGGAGCGGTTCCTGCCCCGGGTGTGGGGCGTTCCCTGCGGGAAGCTGGAGCCCGGTGAGAGTCCCGAGGACGGCGCCCTGCGCGAGCTGAAGGAAGAGACCGGCCTGCTCGGCGAGATCGTCCGCAAGGTCGGCGAGTCGTCCTTCCTCAGCGACTACCGCGGGCACGAGATCAAGAACTGGCAGGAGAACTTCCTGGTCCGGCCCTTGACCGCGGCGATCACCCTGCCCGAGCCCGACCAGGACTCCACCTGGCTCGCCCGCGCCGAGCTGACGGCGGTCGACATCGACGAGTACAACCTCGACATCGTCCGTCAGGCCTTCACAGAGTTCTGAGCCGCTCCGCCAGGTCCCGCAGCGCCCCCAGATATTCCTCCGCGGTCAGCGGCACCTTCGCCACCGCGCCCGGATGCGGGCCCGCCGCCGTGAACACATCGGTGTGGCGCCGCCGTTCGGCGCCCGTCTCCAGGAACAGCGTCACCGTCGGCGCGTCCGTGTCGCACCAGGCCCGGTGCAGGGTGTGCGCGGGCAGGGCGTAGGAACTGCCCGCCGCGTACTGCCCGACATGCGTCAGCCGCAGCCGCGCGGGACCGGCCGGCTTCAGCACCCAGTCGGCCGACCGCTGCGCCAGCGACTCCGCGTAACGCGCCGCCGCGAAACCGCCGCCGCGCTCGTCGTCGACCTCGTACAGCTCCATGGCCAGCCGGCCCTCGACGACATAGGAGGCCAGCGGCGAACGGTGGTTGTGGATGTCCTCCTCGCCGATCGCCCCCGCACCCGGATGCCACACATGCGCGCGCAGCATCTGACGCGGGCCGCCGTCGATCAGCAGCAGCTTGTCGAAGCCGAGGACGTGACGGTACGACAGCCGGGCGCAGGCCTGCGGATCGCCCTCGCCCGAGGCGAGTTCGGCGACCAGCTCCAACAGACGCTCGGGGGAGCCCAGTTCCGTGACGACGGAGCGGGCCGCGGCCACCAGCTCATGCTCGGGCGGTTCACCGTCCAGCGCCCCGGTCAGCAGCCTCCGCGCCGCCAGGACCTGCCGACCGCCCATGCACTCATCCTCCAACACCCGCTCGTCACAACCGACTTCAGCCACGCGGCTGGTACATCCATACGGCATGCGAGCGCAGCGCCGAAAGACCTTGATAGGTCATCCACATCGGCCGCCGCTGCTCGGTGCTCTCGTCCCGCTCCCACAGCCAGATGCCGTCGGTCTGGCCCGCCCACACCGCGGCGACGGCCCCCTCCAGCCGGATCCGCAGCTCCTCCTCCAGACCCTCCGCGCGGGCGATCTCCAGCGCGCCCGGCGAGAGCAGGGCGCGGGCCAGCCAGGAGGCGGTGAAGTGCCGTACGTTCAGCACCTCGTGGCGCGTGGGGTCGTCCGGGCGCGGTCGGCGCACTTCCTCGTGGAGGTTCGCCAGGTCCGGGCAGATGTCGTGCGGGGCTTCCGGGCAGGACAGCAGCCAGCGGATGCCGTCCTCACGGGCGGCGCGGGCACGCGCGGCGCGTGCGTCGCCCTCCTCGCCCAGCACCCGGGCGGCCCGGTCGAGGGCGACGACGGCCTGCGCGGTGTGCAGCGGGGACGGCCTGCCGTACGGAGGCTGGAGTCGGTAGCCCCAGCAGCGCAGATGGTCGCGGCGCGGGTCACTGATCGCGCCGTCCGCGAGGGCCTCGCGCAGCAGGGGCAGGACCTCGGAGCGGGGCGCGGCGCGCAGCAGCCCGCGCAGCACGGTCGTCACGACATGCGTGGACTCCCGCCCGGTGCGGTCGAGTTGACGGGTGAACGCGCCGGTGCACCGGTCCACCTCGGCGGCCAGCCGCTCGGTGGACGCGCCCGCCCGGGCCAGCGCTCCCAGCACCAGCGCGGTGACCTCCGGTCGCGCCTCGGAGCCCTGCGAGCGCGCCGACCAGCCGCCGTCCGGGAGCCGCAGCCGCCACAGCGTGTCCACCAGGTCGCCGGTGCTCAGCCGTCCCTCGGGCACACCGAGGTCGAGCATGATGTGCAGGCCGTAGGCGGTGCCGACGGGGGTGGGCCGGGAGGGTGTGTCCTCGCCGAGGGAGTGCGGCCAGCCGGTGAGCCGCCCGTGGTCCGGGTCCTCCACGACGGACACCTGGTCGACGAGGGTTTCGTAGGCGGCGGTGAAGACGCGCGGGAGCGGGCCGGGCGCCCCGGGTGCCATCGCGGCGGTCCCCACGGCGGGGGCGTGAGCGCGGGTGCCCGAGTCCGCCCGCGCCCGCAGCAGGCCCGCCGCCAGCCAGGCCGCGACGAAGGTGCCGAGCCCGCTGACCCCGGAGATCACATACCGGGCGGCCGAACCGTCGATGGAGTCGGGCAGCACGCTGAACAGGAACTGGAACACGCCGTACCCGGCGGCCGCGGCCCCGAGGCCCCCGAGCCAGCCGACGAAGCGTGCCGGGGGCGAGGTGTCCGGGTGGTCCGCGTCGGGAGAAGTCGGTGCGGGATCGGGCCGACGGGACCTCAAGGGGCCGCGTCCGAGCTGCTGTTGGGACAAGACGCGCTCCCTCCCCCGTGGTGGCGGCGTGTGACTTCCGCGAAGCTTCCAGTCTAAGTGGTCAGCGTGGCACCTGGGGCAACGGCCGGTTGTCCTCGCTGCGCGGCCAGTTGGCGAGGGCCACGTGCAGGGCGTCGATCGCGCGGTCCCACGACTCGCGCACGTCGCGGGGGGCACCGAAAGCGCCGGTGGACTCCAGCGAGCAGTAGCCGTGGAAGGTGCTGCGCAGCAGCCGGACGGCGTCGGTGAGGTCGGGTTCGGCGAGGCCGTAGCCGCGGAGCATGCCGTAGGTGATCTCGGCGGTGCGGCGCATGGCCGGGGAGTCGGCGACGAGGCTCTGGTCGACGCGGATCTGGGTCGCCGCGTACCGGCCCGGGTGCTCAAGGGCGTACTCCCGGTAGGCGCCCGCGAAGGCGGCCAGCGCGTCCTTGCCGGCCCGCCCCGCCACGGCCGCGGCGATCCGGTCGATCATCTCGCCGCCGGCCAGCAGGGCGACCCGGATGCGCAGGTCCTGAAGATTCCTGACGTGCGAGTACAGGCTCGCGTCCTTCACCCCGAAGCGCCGCGCCAGCGCGGACAGGCTGACGTTCTCGAACCCCACCTCGTCCGCGAGCTCGGCGGCGGCCACCGCGAGGCGGTCGGCGGTGAGTCCTGCGCGGGCCATGGGGTGCGTCCTTACGACTTCGGAAACCTGGGGTGCCTGGGCGTGATGCTAGTGCTCGGGGGCTCGGCCCGGCCGGACCAGTCCCGTCTCGTAGGCCAGGACGACGGCCTGGGCGCGGTCGCGCAGGGACAGCTTGGCGAAGATGCGGGCCACGTGGGACTTCACGGTGGCCTCGCTCAGCGTGAGATGGGCGGCGAGCTCCGTGTTGGACAGGCCGCGGCCCAGGAGGGTCAGGACCTCCAGTTCGCGGGGGGTGAGGGACGCCAGGTCGGCGGGGACCTGGACGCCCGACGACGGCTCGGGGGCGGTTACCGCGTCCGGGCCCGCATCCCCCTGGAC
>NZ_RDBN01000046.1:39920-75978 GCF_008042075.1 Streptomyces sp. UW30
GGTAACCGCCCCCGAGCCGTCGTCGGGCGTCCAGGTCCCCGCCGTACACCGCGACCCGCTCCCGCAGCCCCAGCAGGCCGCGGCCGGTGCCCGCCCCGTACCGCGCGACGGGGCGGGGCTGCGTCGGTGCCCCGCCGGTCAGCACGCTCGGCCCGGTGTTCAGCACCTCCACCCGCAGCGCGTGATCCGCGTAGCGCACCGTGACCTCGGCCTTTCCTCCGTCGCCGTGCTTGAGCGCGTTCGTGAGCGCCTCCTGGACGATGCGGTACGCCGTCACGTCGATTCCCTGCGGGAGCGGGCGGGGTTCGCCGGAGATCCGGACCTCGACCGGCAGCCCTGCGAAGGAGACGCGGTCGACGAGTTGGCCGAGCCGGTCCATGCCCGGCTGCGGGGCGAGGTCGGCGGCGGGGGCGCCGTACGCCTTCGGGTCGTCCGCCGTGTCGTCGTCCTCGCCGCTCGGCGACGGTGCCAACACCCCCAGCAGATGCCGTAGGTCCGTCATCGCGCCCCGTCCCGCGTCCTCCACCGCGCGCAGCGCCGCCGCGGCCTCGTCCGGCATCGTGCCCAGCACCTCGCGGGCGGCGCCGGCCTGGACCACCATCAGGCTGACGTTGTGACTGACGATGTCGTGCAACTCGCGGGCGATACGGTCGCGTTCGGCGGCGACCGCCGCGCTGGCCGCGCTCTCCCGCTCCCGCTCCAGCAGCCAGCCACGCTCCCCTACGGCATCCCGCAGGCGGCGCCGCGTCCGCAGCAGCGCCACGCTCAGCACCAGTACGGCCGCGTACGCCGCCGCCGCCACCCACCCCGAAGTCCAGTCCCCCATGGGGTTCACCCTGGCAGACGATTCCCCGCGTACGCATCGGCCGGGAGACGCACGCCCTGCATCCGGAGGATGAGGCGCCCGGCGATGTGCCATCCGGGGAGGGATGCCCGGGCCGGTTCCGCCTCGTAGCGTCCTGCCCATGACAGTCGAGGACAGCAGGGGAGAGGTCGTCGTACGACTCGACGGCGTGCGCAAGGAGTACGGCGAGACGACGGCGCTGGCCGGGGTGTCGCTGGAGATCCGGGCGGGGGAGGCGGTCGCGGTGATGGGACCTTCGGGGTGCGGGAAGTCCACGCTGCTCAACATGATCGCCGGCCTGGACCGGCCGACGGGCGGCGCGGTCGTCGTGCACGGGGAGAGCGTCGGGGAGTTGAGCGAGAAGGGGCTCGCCCTGTACCGGCGGCGCCGGATCGGCATGATCTTCCAGTTCTTCAACCTGATCGACGACCTGTCGGCACTCGACAACGTCGCGCTGGCGGCCCAGCTGACCGGCACTCCGGCCCGGCAGGCCCGCCGCCGTGCCCTGGAGCTCTTCGACGAGCTCGGCATCGCCGACCGGCGAGGCGCCTACCCCGCCGTGCTCAGCGGCGGAGAGCGCCAACGCGTCGCCGTCGCAAGGGCGTTGATGAACCGCCCCGCCCTGCTCCTGGCCGACGAGCCGACCGGCGCACTGGACAGCCGCTCCGGAGAACAGGTCATGGATCTGCTGCTCGACCTCAACCAGATCGGCCAGACGCTGATCCTGGTGACCCACGACGAGCATCTAGCCCGGCGCTGCGCCGGCCGCCTGATCGAGTTCGCCGACGGCCGGGTGACCGGCGAGCACACCCTGGAGCCGTCCGCATGAGGGCCGTGTGGCGCGCCGCGCGCGCGGCGGTACGGCGGCGCAGACTCCAGACCCTCGTCATCGCGCTGGTCACCCTGACCTCGACCGTGGCCATGGTGATCGCCCTCGGCCTGCTCGACGCCGCCTCCGCCCCCTTCGACAAGGCCTTCGGCAAGCAGCGCGGCCCTCATGTGGTCGCCGTGTTCGACCCGGACAAGGTCTCGCGGGCGCGGTTGGCGCAGGCGGCCCGGCAGCCCGGCGTCGAGGCCGCCGCGGGCCCCTATGCGCAGGCCACGGTCGAACTGCCGGACGCCGGCATGCACTTCGGGCTCGGCAGCGAGATCACAGTTGTCGGCCGCGCCGACCCCGACGGCCCCGTCGACCGGCTGGATCTGTGGGCGGGACGCTGGGCCACCCGGCCCGGCGAGGTCGTGCTGAACCGGCAGTCCGACTGGACCCCGGACGACCTCGGCAAGCGGCTCCCGATGCCCTCGGGCGGCCCGGACCTCACCGTCGTCGGGTTCGCCTTCGACCTGAGCCGCACGGCGGACGCCTGGGTCGCGCCCGAGCAGATCGACGTGCTGCGGCCGACGGCCACCCAGATGCTGTTCCGGTTCCCGGGCGCGTCCTCGGACGACCGGCTGCGCGCACAGCTGGCCACCGTGACCGAGGGGCTCCCGGCGGACGCGCTCACCGCCTCGCGGTCGTATCTCGCCCTCAAACACCAGGTGAGCGGTTCGGCGCGGGCGTACACGCCCTATCTGATGGCCTTCGGCATCCTCGGCATCGCGGTGGCGGTGCTCATCATCGCCAACGTGGTCAGCGGCGCGGTGATCTCCGGGTTCCGGCACATCGGGGTACTCAAGGCGCTCGGCTTCACGCCGGGGCAGGTGGTCGCCGTCTACCTCACGATGATCTCCGTGCCGGCGGTCGTCGGGTGCGCGCTCGGCACGGCTGCCGGAAACCTGCTGGCGGGCTTCTTCTTCGAGTTCGTGTTCTCGGGGCCCGACGCGGGGGTGTTCCACGGCAGCGTCTCCGTCTCCGCCTGGGTGAACGCGGTCACGCTGCTCGGCATGCCCGCCGTGTGTCTCCTCGCCGCGCTGGCCCCCGCGCTGCGCGCCCACCGCATGTCGGCGGCACGGGCGATCAGCGCGGGCAGCGCCCCACGCGCGGGCCGCGCCCTGGGCATCCAGCGCCGCCTGGCCGGCAGCAGGCTGCCGCGCTCGGTGAGCCTGGGCGTGGGCCTGCCGTTCGCCCGGCCCGGCCGAAGCGTCCTGACGCTGGCTGCCGTGGTCCTCGGGGTGACCACGGTGACGTTCGCCACCGGCCTCGCGACGACGATGGACCGGTTCGGGAACGCGGGGCGCGACGCCTATCAAGTGACGGTGTACGCCTCCAACTTCAAGCACGGCAAGGAGATCCGGCCGGAGCACGACGACCGTGAACTCCAGTCGCTGCTGGGCGGGTTGCCCGGAGCGACCGGGATCACCGCCCGGGCCTCCGTCGACGTACGCCTCGCGGGCAGTGCGCATCCGGTGATCCTCGAAGGCCGCCGCGGCGACCGGCTCGAACTGGGCGGCGTACTCACCGACGGCCGGTGGATGCGCGCGAGCGGCGAGATCGTGGCCGGGTCGGCCTTCCTGCGCCAGAACGGCGTACGCGTCGGCGACCGGGTCGGTCTGGAGAAGGGCGGTCGCACCGAACGGGTGCTGGTCGTCGGGGAGTTCATGGAGAGCAACGCCCGGGTGGTGGTCGCCGACTGGCCCACGCTCGCGGCGCTGGCCCCGGACGAGAAGCCCATCGCGTACCACGTCGCGCTCCGGGACGGCACCGACCCGACCGCCTACGCCCGCGCGGCACGGGCCGCCGACCCCGGGATCTCACCGGATGTGCGGGGCTCCAACTCCATCACGCAGACCATCGTCGGCTCCGCCACCGCCCTCACCGTCATGCTCGCCGTGGTCGCCGCCCTCGGCGTCTTCAACACGGTCGTCCTCAACACCCGTGACCGCAGGCGCGACCTGGGCATGCTGAAGTCCATCGGCATGACGCCGCGCCAGGTCACGGTGATGTCCGTGACGTCGATGGCGGTGCTCGGCGCGATCGGCTCCCTGCTCGGCATCCCGCTGGGCGTGGCGGGCTACGAGCTGGTGATCCCACGCATGGCGGACGCGGTGGACATCACCCTGCCCGCGTACATGACGGACGTGTGGCAGGCCCCGGCCCTGACGGCACTCGCCCTGGCGGGGCTGGTCATCGCGATGCTGGGCGCGTTCGTGCCGGCACGGCGGGCGGGGCGGTTGACGATCGCGGAGGTGCTGCGGAGCGAGTGAGCGGGGGCACTCCGCCGGAGGGCCTTGATGCGGCGCGCAGAAAGGGCGTTTGCGCAGAAGGGGCGGCCGGTCAGCGCGAGCAGCGCCCGCCGTCCGCCATCACCAACTCCACGTCCTCTGCCCGCACCCGCAGGGCGTGGCGGAAGGTGTCCTTGCCTCGGGACGGTGACGGGTCCCAGAGCCAGACGGTGTCACCGCTCGGCTGGAACGAGAGCACCGGGTGTCCGGTCGGGACCGGGCCGTTGACGACGGGTGTCTCGGCGCCGAGGGGCTTGACGCAGACGAGTTCGGGGTGCAGGCCGAAGTAGCCGGGGGGACGGTGGCCCGCCGCTGCCGCCCGCATCGTCCGGTCGGCGGACTTCTCCACGTCGTCGAGCGCGATCTGCACCACGGTCAGGACGGCGACGATCCCCGTCAGGACCAGCATCAGACGGAAGAACGCGCTGACGGGCGCCTGCACGTTGAAGTGCCGGGCCCAGCCGGCCACCGCGACTAGCCCCAGGAGGAACAGCACGGCCACGACCAGCGGCCGCAGGGCCACGACGTACTGCCAGTAGAAGCCCACATGCACCGCGTCGGCCGGGATCCCGAACATGTCCTCCAGGTAGACGGCGTGCAGGAACGCCCCTACCCACGGCATGACGAACGGCAGCGGCGCGGCGAGGACGGGGAGGAACCACTGCACGTTGCGGCTGAACCAGGACGCGCTCAGCGCGTACCACAGCCCGAAGGCCGTGAGCCCGAGGCCCAGGACCATGCCCAGGCCGGCCAGCATCCCGGACAGCCCCGCGTCCTCGGAGCGCCCCCACATCCAGCCGGCGAACGTCCCGCTGCCCGTGAGGACGACGCCGCAGCCCAGCCGGATCAGCTTCGGACGGGGTGCGTTCGAGGTCAGCCACGCGCCCGTCGGCCAGCAGATGGCCGCGGGGACCAGCAGGGCGGTGAAACGCCACGGGGAACCGAGCGCGCCGAGGAGGACGCCGCTCGCGACGCAGGCCAGCACGATGACGCTGATCACCGCGATCCGGCCGGCCTCGCGACGGCGTTCCGTGGACCCGGCCTCGGACCGGGGCCCGATCGCCCGGCGTATGTCGTGCGTGTCGGGATCGAACGGCGGCCCGCCGATGTTGCGCGCCTCCAACTCCGCGAGTACCTGCGTCCGTTGCTCGTCGGAGTACTCGCCGCGCAGGTGCAGCGTGTGGCGAATGTCCAGGCCGCCGACGGCCGTCCAGTGCTCGGCCAGCCACCGCAGGACGGGCCCCGCGTCGTCCGGCGCCTTGCGGTGCACGTGATAGACGGTCTGTGTCTGCGCGGACTTGGGCGGGATGAGCTTGCTCTCGCGCACCCACAGGTCGAGCTTGCGCCGCTTGGCGAGCGTCGTCAGCTGCTCCACGGCCGTCGACCTCGCGGTCCAGCGCGAGCCGTGGACCGGGATCTCGACGATCAGCCCCGCGTACCCGTCGTCCACGGTGACCGAGTCCGCGGCGCGCGCAGGCCGCACTCCCCACCCCTGGGCGCCGAACACCCCGCTCGCCAGCTCCAGTTCGTCCTGGTCGTCACGGACCTCGACGACCAGGCGAACCCGGCGGTTGTACGGTCCAAGAGCCTCCGGTGTCACCGGAGAAGTCTCGCACCGTCACCCGATCGGCGCGTACAGCACCCCCAGCTTGTCGATCTCGTCGCCGGCCCGACCCGTGAACCCGACGATCTGCCACCCGGACGGCGCCGAGAAGGTCTTCGTGTCCGACGTCGCCGTACCGGCGGACAGCGTGCGGCCCCTGTCCGTGGTGAAGGCGGCGGAGAAGATCCGCGTACGCCCGTCCTTCTGGCCCTGCGTCAGCTTGACGGCGGTGAGGTGCTCGCCGGAGGCCAGGGTCAGGGACGTCGCCGTGCCGCCCGTGCCGCCGTGGGTGAGGGCCGCGGCGCCGTCGTGGGTCAGGGACACCGCGTCCAGGCGGGAGCCGCCGCGCAGCGTCAGGGTGCGGGGCGCGGGCGTCGCCGGCAGGTCGTCGGCGTCGTTGAAGGTCGTGCCGTGCGGGCCGCCGAAGAAGTCGCTCGCCTTGAGGGACGAGTCGAGGGTGTAGGAGAAGTCGACCGTGTGCGGGAAGTGGTCGGAGAGGTGCTTGCCGTCCTCACGCAGGAACTTCGCCCAGTCGTTGTGGTACCGGGTGGCGTTCAGGGTCAGCAGCTCGCTGCCGCGGTACAGGACCTTGTCCACGACCTCGCAGTCGTCGGTCGGGGCCTTCGCGTCGCACAGCAGCGCGTCACTGCCCGCCGCCGGGGGCGTGCCGCCCTTGACCAGCCGCACCCAGGCGTCGGTGAGGCCGTTCTCGTCGACGAGCGTGCGGATGTTGTCGCCGGTGCGCGTGTAGCGGGTGTTGGTGTCGCCCATGACGATCACCGCGTTGCCGGCCGAGTTGGCCTGGATGAAGTCCGACAGCTGCTCGACGTTGGCGCGGCGGGCGGCGAGCGCCGCGTCGTCGGAGTCGGCGTTGGTGTGGACGTTGTACAGGTCCACGAACACGCCCTCGGCCAGGCGCACCCGGGCCAGCGTGAAGCCCTTCGGCGTCAGGCAGTTGGTGCCGGTGCAGTTGTTCCACTTCACCCGCTCGAAGTCCTCGAAGGAGTGGTCCGAGAGGGTGTTCAGGCCGTCGCCGATACCCGCGCCGCCGCTGGTCGCGGTGCGGTAGGGGTGGGTGTCGTTGGCGTACAGCGAGGCGTGGTAGTTGAAGTCCTCCTGGACGTTGACGATGTCGTACGGCGCCAGCCGCTGCCCGATGAGCGGGGTGTTCGTCTCGGGGTCGCTGTCGCCGAGGCCGAGGGGGAGGCCCGCGACGTTGTACGTCAGGACGTTGAAGGAGCCGGAGGTGGCGGCTGTCGCGGGCGTGGCGGCGGTGGCGGTGAGGCCGGTGAGGGCCAGCGCGGCCGCCGCGAGCGTGCCGATCAGTCTTCTCATGGTGGGGGTGTCTCCGGGGGTGACGAAGAAGTTGAATTCTGAAGGTGAGCGCTGCTCAGGTTCGGTGTCAACCCGGCTGACGTACAAGGGCAGTTGAGGAAACTGTGAGAGTCGCGGCGTTCCGCCGCGTCGGTGGCACTCCGTGGCCACGCGCCGCTTGTTCAATGTTCATGTTTCGCCTTGATCCTCCACAGGCGGCGCAACAGCGCCGCAGAAGGCAGCCGCTGGCAGGCAGCGGCATCCCAGGAGGCGTTCATGGGACACGGGCACGCGCACGGCCACCACCACCACGGACACGACCACGACCACTCGCACGACGCGGCAGCCGCTCTGCCCGCCGCCTTCGACCCCTCCGTGCCCGACGAGGCCCTGACCCCCGAGCAGCAGTCGCGCCGTACCCTGCTGCGCCGGGCCGGTCTGCTGGGCGCGGGTCTGGCCGCCGCGAGCGTCGTCGCGCCGACCGCTGCCGCCGCCGCGACCTCCGCCTCCGCCACCGAGGCGCCGGCCTCCGCGGGCCGCAGGAGCAACGGCTTCCTGTGGCTGTCCGGTGACCACCACATCCACACCCAGTACAGCAGCGACGGCAAGTACCGCGTCGTCGACCAGGTCCGCCAGGGCGCCAAGCACGGCATGGACTGGCTGGTCATCACCGACCACGGCAGCACGACCCACGCCAAGATCGGCGTCGAGAAGGTCAACCCGGACATCCGGGCGGCCCGCGCCGCCTACGAGGACACCCTCGTCTTCCAGGGCCTGGAGTGGAACATCCCGGCCGCCGAGCACGGCACCGTCTTCGTGCACCCCGGCCAGAACGAGGTCTCGGTCCTCAAGCAGTTCGAGACCGACTACGACGGCAGCGTCAAGGGCGCCTCCGACTCGACGCCCGCCAACGAGGCCCTCGCCATCGCCGGCCTGAACTTCCTCGCCGAGCAGGTCCAGCGCCGCAAGGTCAAGGACGCGCTGATGCTCGCCAACCACCCGGCGCGACGCGGTGTCGACTCCCCGCACGAGATACGCAACTGGCGCGACGCGGGCCGTACCCGCCAGATCGCCATCGGCTTCGAGGGCGCCCCGGGCCACCAGGCCGCCGGCCTGCCCGCCCCCATGGGTCCCGGCCGCGCCCGCGGCATCTACGACAACAACCCCAGCGCCAACTCCTTCGCCGGCTTCCCGCTGGAGAGCTACCGCACCTGGGGCGGCTTCGACTGGATGACGGCGACCGTCGGCGGCCTGTGGGACAGCCTGCTCGCCGAGGGCAAGCCGTGGTGGATCACCGCCAACTCCGACTCCCACCAGGTCTACGCCGACACCGCGGCGCGCGGCACCGGCGGCAACTTCGACACCGACGGCCGCCACCCGGACCCGGTCTACGGCGGCCAGATCGACATCGCCCAGGGTGACTACTGGCCCGGCCAGTACAGCCGTACGCACGTCGGCTCCGACGGCTTCTCCTACGCCGCCGTCATGGAGGGCATCCGCGCGGGCCGCATCTGGGTCGACCACGGCCAGCTGCTCAGCGCCCTCGACGTCCGCGTGAGCGGCGGGTACCGCTGGGCCACGCTCGGCGGCGCGCTGCACGTCCGCAAGGGCACCAACGTGACGCTGACGGTCGACGTGGCGATGGCCGGCGGGCCCAACTGGGCGGGCTTCGTGCCCAAGCTGGCCCGTGTCGACGTCATCCAGGGCGACGTGACCGGCCCGGTCGCCGACAAGGACACGTTCACCGCGCCGACGGCGAAGGTCGTCAAGTCCTACGAGGTGAACAAGTCCAGCGGCACGGTCCGCCTCACCTACGACCTCGGCAAGGTCGACTGCCCCGTCTACGTGCGCGTGCGCGGCACCGACGGCAACCGGGGCGGCGTCGGGCCGATGGGCGCCGCCGTGGACCCGGCCGGCCCGGCCATCGACGTCGTCGGTGACGCCGACCCGTGGCGCGACCTGTGGTTCTACTCCAACCCGGTGTGGGTCCTGCCCTCGTGACCCCGTACGTTCTGACCGTGGACGCGAGGATCCGGGACCTTCGCGCGGCCGACCACCTGCTCCACGGCCTGGCGGCCGAACTCGCCCTCCCCGAGGGCGTGTTCGGCTGCACCCACCTGGTGCGGGGAGAGCGCCCGCGCGTCGCTCTCTCCCTCGCCCTCCCGTCCGAGTCGCTCCTGCGTACCGCCCAGGAGCGGCTCGCGGCCGGAGGCCACGACGTGGCGCCGGGGATCCCGGACGCGGTCGGCCGGGCGGTCCTCTACCCGGGCGTCGGCGCACTGACCGGCACGCTGACGATCGCCGACGTCCTGTCCCGCTCGGCGATCGACCGCGTGACGGTTCTGGGCGGGCAGGGCCAACCCGCCCCGGACGCGTTACTGGTGACGGGCGATCATGTCCGCCCCGGCTGGCAGAACGACGAACTCGTCCTGACCGCCATGCCGGCGGTGGGCGGCACCCTCGTACCCTTCGAGGTCCCGGATCCCACCCCGTGCTGCGCCGACCACTGAGCGGATCGTAGGCTTGCCGGGGTTACGGAGTCGGGTTTCGGACGGGGGGTCGGGTGACGTACGAGGCGGAACGCCACGGCGAAGCCGATCGACGTCGCAGACCTCCCGAGCCGCCCCCGGACGACCCTGCCCGCCCGCTGTGGCGGCAACGGGACTTCGGGATCTTCTGGGCCGCGCAGACCCTCTCCGTCCTCGGCGACTCCTTCGCCCTGATCGCCCTGCCCCTGCTGGTGCTCCAGGCGACGGGCTCGCTCGCCCGCATGGGCCTGCTCACGGCGGTCGGCGGGGCGGCGGCGGTCGTGGCGGCGGTGTTCGCCGGGGCCGTCGTGGACCGCGTCGACCGGCGCAAGTTGCTCATCGGCTGCGACCTCGTGCGCATGGCGCTGTACGGACTCGTCCCGCTGGTCTGGCTGTTCGGGCCGCAGATCTGGCTGCTGTATGTCGTGCTGCCCCTGTGCGAGGCCGTAGGCATGCTGTTCGCCGTCGGCTATGTCACCGTCGTCCGCGGCCTGGTCGGCACCGAGCGGCTCACCGAGGCCAACGGCCGGCTGAACGCCACCGCCGCCGCGGCCGGCGTGCTCGGGCCGCTGTGCGCGGGCCTGGTCGCCGCCTGGTCCGGCCCCGCCACGGCGGTCGGCGTGGACGCGGCCAGCTTCGGCGTCTCCGCCGCGTGCCTGGTCTTCGTACGACTGCGTGAGCGGCCCGGCAAGTCGCCGGAGCGGACCGGACTGTGGCGGGACCTGCGCACCGGGATCGCCTTCCTGCGCGGCCACCCGGTGCTGCGCGCGCTGACGGCCCTGCTGTTCGTCTTCAGCTTCCTCACCCTCGGCCTCACCGACCTGGTCATCTACCACCTCAAGCACGACCTCGGCCACGACGACGACGCGGTCGGCACCGTCATGGCCGTCGGCGCGCTCGGCACCATCGCCGGCGCCCTGCTGGTGGCCCGGGTCCGCCGCGGGCTCGGCTTCGGAGCGACCTGGACCGGCTCGGTCGCGGTGTGCGGCCTCTCCTTCGCCGGGCTCGGCTGGGCGCGGGACGTCCCCGTCGTCGCGGCCCTGACCGCGGCCTTCCTGGCCTGCGTCGGCATGGCGGGAACCTGCTCCATGTCGCTGCGTCAGGAGGTCACCCCGGAACCGCTCCTGGGCCGGGTCACCTCCGCCTTCTGGACCCTGCAGTACTCCGCGGCCCCGATCGGCGCGGCCGTCCTCACCTGGGCCGCGGAACACCACGGCACCGCCCCGGTCGCCCTGCTGGCGGGAGCGTGCTGCGTACTGATCGCGGTCGCCGCGCTCTTCACGCCGATACGAGGCTCGGGTCACCGGACCTGACCGGCCGGCCTCGTGCTTCATATCGTCACAGCGGTCACCCGCAGGGTGGAACTCTGCGGCGCAGTAAGCCGATTCACTGGCCAGCCGCTCCAGGGCGCCCTCTCGCATCCGGACTCTGGCGCCATGTCCATCATTGATTCCCTACGGGGAGCCTCACGTGCCCTGACCGCCCTGGTCATGGCGCTGGCGTTCATCGTCGCCGTACCGCACGGTGCGTTCGCCGCACCCGGTGACCTGGACACCACGTTCGGCACCGGGGGCCGGGTCAGCATCACCACCACCAACTCCGCCGAGGCCGAGGACGTGGCCGTCCAGCCCGACGGAAAGATCGTCTCGGTCGGAGGGGAGCAGGACCCCGAGTACCTCGACGACGAGTTCGCCCTGACACGGCACAACTCCGACGGCAGCGTCGACACGTCCTTCGGCGGCGGCGACGGCGAGGTGCTGACCGATTTCGAGAACGGCAACGACGTGGCCCAGCGGGTGGCGGTACAGCCCGACGGGAAGATCGTCGTGGCCGGCCGCCACCAGGAGACCGACGACGAGTTCGCGGGCTGCTGCTGGTTCACGGTGGCCCGCTACAACTCCGACGGCAGCGTCGACACCTCCTTCGGGGGCGGCGACGGCTGGGTCAGCCCCGGCCTGGCCGGCGGCGCGGAGGAAGCCGTCGGAGTCGCGTTGCAGCCCGACGGGAGGATCGTCGCCGGAGCGTTCGCCGGCGGCTGGTTCGCGGTCCTGCGGTACCTGCCGGACGGGAGCCCGGACGGCACCTTCGGCGGCGGTGACGGCGTGACCATGACCGCGTTCTCCGACACGGGCGGCGGCGGTGCGACCGCGCAGGACATGGCCCTCCAGCCCAACGGGAAGATCGTCATGGCCGGCTCCGCGGGCGAGAGCTTCTTCGACTTCGCCGTGGCGCGCTACAACCCCGACGGCAGCCCGGACACCACCTTCAGCGGCGACGGCAAGGTCACCACGGACCTCGGCGGATACAACTGGGCCGAGAGCGTGGCCGTGCAGTCGACCGGCAGGATCATCGTCGGCGGACAGAGCGCGGACCGCTTCGCCCTCGTGCGCTACAACGTCGACGGCAGCCGCGACACCACCTTCGGCACCGGCGGAGTCGCGACCACGGACTTCGGCGGCACAGCCCGCGTGAGCGACCTCGTGGTCCAGCCCGACGACCGGATCGTCGCCGGCGGCAGCGGGTCGCCCGGCGACTTCCTGCTCGCCCGCTTCAACGCCGACGGCACCCTCGACACCGGCTTCGGCACGGGCGGCCGCACCACGACCGACTTCGGCGCGGGCGACCGGGCGAACGCCCTCGCCCTCCAGTCCGACGGCAAGGTCGTCGCCTTCGGCAACAGCGACAGCGCCCTGCGCGTCATGGCCCGTTACCTCGGCCGCCCAGACCCAGTTGACGGGTCTCCTGCTGCACGTGCTGCGCCGCGTTTTCGATGGACTGCCAGGTGCGGAACACCTCGAGCGCGACGAGGGCCGTCACCAGCAGCGCCCGGCGGCTCAACACCCGGCGTCGCCGCTCGCCGTCCGTCCAGCCGGGGCGGTCGTAGGAGAGAATCGCGAGGGGGAGGGCGAAGGTGAGGAAGCCGCCCACTGCCTTCGGGAGGACGTTCAGGGGGTAGCTGCCGAAGGTGCCGAGGAGTTCCTCCAGCCAGCGGCCCCAGTAGTCGGCGGCGGGGTAGCGCAGGCACGCGGCGGCCACGGCCGTGAACAGGGCCGCCTCCAGGAGCATCCCGCCGATGACCGCGGCGATCAGGTACGAGACGCGGCCCGCCGTCCAGTCCAGGTCGCTGCGGCCGA
The DNA here is from genome assembly GCF_008042075.1 of Streptomyces sp. UW30. Classification (GTDB taxonomy): domain Bacteria; phylum Actinomycetota; class Actinomycetes; order Streptomycetales; family Streptomycetaceae; genus Streptomyces. The sequence continues at coordinate 52,503 of NZ_RDBN01000046.1, forward strand.
GGGCGCCCACCATGAGGCCTGCCGCGACCGTCAGGTCGCCGATCGCGTTGGTGGGGAAGTAGTCGAGCTGGACCTGGCGGTGCACCGGCATCGGGCGCAGGAGATAGATGTCGATCCGACCCTCCTGGACCTGCCGGCCGATGAAGTGCACACGGCCCAGCAGCAGGACGAACAGCCCGTGCGCGAGCATCCGGACCGCCGGGATGAGCAGGACGTCGGAGCTGTCCCAGCCGCCCATCCCCGTGAACCGGGCCAGCAGCACCGTCGCGAACACGATCACCGACATCTGCCAGATCGCGCCAATCGCGATGTTCAGCAGGAACTCCGTGCGGTACTCCATCGCGGCACGGATGTTGAGCAGCGAGATGCGCCACACGATGCGCAGCGACTTCACAGCCTTCGACGACATCTCAGCCTCCCTGCGAGATGACGCGCCGCGCGGCCCGCCGCCACACCCGACGGGTGAACAGGGCCAGCACGACGACCCACGCCGCCTGCACCGCCAACTGCCCTGTGGTGTCGCCGAGTTCGATGCGGCCGACGTAGATCGACAGCGGCACGCTCAGGGTCGCCTGGAAGGGGAGGAACGCGCTCAGGGTGATGAACCAGTCCGGGAAGAACCACAGCGGCGCGTACACCCCGGACAGCAGGTTCTGCGCGAAGATCAGGATCAGCATCGCGGAGTTGTTGCGGATGGTGAAGAAGCACAGCTGGTCGAGCAGGAGCATGACGTAGTAGAGGACCCATTGGCCCAGCAGCATGCTCACCGCGAACACCCCTGCCGCGGCCGCCGACTTCGGGGGTTCCACGACCACCGCGGCCAGGCAGACCACATACCCGCCCAGCGCCCACGCCAGCCCGTACAGCTGCTCGCCCAGCGCGCGCAGGGCGTAGTAGCGCTGGGGCGGCAGCGGGCGCAGATACCAGTACACGATCGTGCCGAAGTGCATGTGCTGAAGCACTGTGTCCCGGCCCGCGTGCTGGTCCAACTCCCGCAGCCGGGAGGCCAGTACGGCCATCACCGCGTAGGTGACCGCCTGCTCGCGGGTCAGCCCGGCGGTCGTCCCGGTGTGCGCGTACAGCCCGCGCCACAGTGACGCCACCAGGACCACCTGGACGGTCAGCCGGAGCAGGACGGCCGTCATCCGGGGCGGTGTGTGCAGTTCGCCGAGCGGGGTGACGCGGGCGGCACGCCAGCCGTGCAGGACGGAGGCCATCTCAGGCTCCCTCCGTCCCGGGACCGGCATGTACGTACGCGGCCCGCATCACGTCCTCCAGGTCCGCCTCGTCGAGGGCGAGGTCCGTCACCTCGTACCGCTCGATGACCTGCTTCAGCGCCTGGTGCACGGTCGGTGCGTCGGAGCCGTCCGGCCCGAAGACCGCCTTCGGTCCCTCGCGGCGCAGCAGGGCGATGCCCGGCAGGGAGCCGACCTCGCAGTGCGGGTCGGCCAGCGTCACCCGCACCTGCCAGGTCGAGCCGAACTTGCGGCGGATCTCGTCGAGCGTGCCGTCCAGGACGAGCCGCCCGTGGTTGATCAGGACCACCCGCTCGGCGAGCCGCTCGACCTCCGTCATGTCGTGGGTGGTCAGCAGGACCGTCCGGCCGCGCTCCTCCACCTGGTGCCGCAGGAACTCCCGCACCTGCTCCTTCACCACCACGTCCATGCCGATCGTCGGCTCGTCGAGGAAGACGACCGGCGGGTCGTGCAGCAGCGCGGCGGCCAGGTCGGAGCGCACGCGCTGGCCGAGGGAGAGGTGGCGGACGCGGGTGTCCCAGAAGGAGGAGAGGTCGAGGAGGTCGTCGAACTCCTTGAGCCGCGCCGCGTGTTCGGCCTTCGGCACCTCGTAGATGTCCCGCAGGATCGCGAACGACTCGCGCACCGGGAGGTCCCACCACAGCTGGGTGCGCTGCCCGAACACCGTGCCGATGTTGCGGGCGTTGCGCTCCCGCTCCTCGTAGGGCACGACACCCGCGACCCGGGCCTCGCCGGCGGTGGGCGTGAGGATGCCGGTGAGCATCTTGATGGTGGTGGACTTGCCGGCGCCGTTCGGGCCGAGCAGGGCGAGGAGTTCGCCGGGGGCGACGGAGAAGGTGACGTCGCAGACGGCGTGCTTGGCGACCTTCTGCGGGTTGACGAGTGAGCGCAGTGCGCCGGCGAACCCGGGGCGGCGGACGGTGGTGTGGAAGGTTCGGGACAGGCCGCGAACCTCGATGCTGTCACTCAAGGGGCATCAACTCCTTTGTGCTGCACGCAAGTTGCGGCCGGTCGGCATGCGCTGCCGACCGGCCGCGACACGGAAGCGTGTCACTCGGCGGGCGAGAACACGAACGAGAATTCCGCCGGCTCGGCCTTCAGGAAGTACTGCGGCAGCGGACCCGGACCGCAGGACTGCGAGCCGATGCCGTGCTGGCCGTGGTCGAGGTTGACCCAGACCGTGTCGCCCGGCGTGAGGTCGCTCAGATGCCGGGCGGCGTCCAGCTGCTCGGTCGTCCAGCGCCGCGCGCTGAACCAGAACTCCGGCTCGCCGTCGATGTGCAGCCCACCGAGCTCCACCCAGCGCACGTCGGACCGGGCGCCGTTCTCCTGCGGCCGCAGATACGGCGTCTGGAGTTCCTCGATGTCGGCGTCCCACAGCAGGGCCTTCGCCGCGGCCCTGGTGTCCGGGTACGCCTCACCTCCGCTGCCGAACCAGGACACGATCCCGGTGGACGCCGCCCGCAGCCCGAACCGGACGCCGAGCCGGGGCAGCGGCACCTTCCAGTCGCCCTCGGGAGTGACCGACACGGTGAGGCGCAGTCGGGTGCCGTCCGACGTCCACCGGTACACCGTGCGCAGGCCCACCTCCCGGGCCGCGGGCGCCACCCGGGTCCGTACGGTCAGCGCGTCGCCGTCCGCCTCCACGCCGTCGAGCCGGTGCCGCATACGGTGCAGGCCGAGCCCCCGCCACAGCGAGCCGTAGCGCGCGTCGTCCTGCCAGGACGCGCCCTCGTCGTTGTCGGTGGGGGCGCGCCACACGTCCAGGCGCAGACCGGTGACGTCCACCCCGCCGATGGACCGCAGCGCACCGGTACGGGCGTCGAAGGCGGCCGGGCCGAGCACGATCCGGTCGCCGTCGGCCGTGGGCCCCGCACCCGTGGCCGCCGGGAGGGCCGCACGCGGCGCGACGGTCCGCTGCGCCCACGCCACCTCATGGCCCACGCCGGCCCAGGGGGTGTCCTCGGCGAGCAGCGCCCGGACCGTCCACTGGACCTCGTCGCCGTTGCCGTCGGGGGCGGGCGCCGGCAGCTTGACCTCCGCCGACTCACCCGGCGCGAGCGGCGGCACGGTGAGCGTGTGCGCCCCCGTGGGCATGCCGTCCACCTGATGGGAGAACTCGAAGCGAAGGTGCGAGAGATCGGCGAAGTCGTACGCGTTCGTCACCCGTACGGTGCCGTCCGCGCCGGCGCCCTCGATACGGACCGGCTCGATCACCTTCTTGTACTCGACGAGCCCCGGCGACGGCGTCCGGTCGGGGAAGATCAGCCCGTCGCAGACGAAGTTGCCGTCGTGCAGCTCCTCGCCGAAGTCGCCGCCATAGGCGTAGCCCAGCTCGGGATGCTTGATGCCGTGGTCGATCCACTCCCAGATGAAGCCGCCCTGGAGCCGCTCGTACCGCTCGAAGATCTGCTGGTAGTCGGCGAGGCCGCCCGGGCCGTTGCCCATCGCGTGCCCGTACTCGCACTGGATGAAGGGGAGGTCGCGCCGGGCGTGCGGGCCGCCGTCCAGGTGCTGCCCGATCCGCTCGACCTCCGCGTGCGAGGCGTACATCCGCGAGTAGACGTCCGTGTTCCGGCAGTTCCAGTCGCCCTCGTAGTGCACGAGCCGCGAGGCGTCCCGGCCGTGGATCCACTCGGCCATCGCGGTCAGGCCGCGCCCGGTGCCCGCCTCGTTGCCCAGCGACCAGAAGACGACCGAGGGGTGGTTCTTGTCGCGCTCGACCATGCGGGCCGCGCGGTCCAGCAGGGCCGGCGTCCAGCGGTCGTCGTCGACGGGGTTGTCGCGCCAGCCCTGCTCGGTGAAGCCGTGGGTCTCCAGATCGCACTCGTCGATGACCCACAGGCCCAGCTCGTCGCACAGGTCCAGGAAGGCCGGGTGCGGCGGGTAGTGCGAGGTGCGTACGGCGTTCAGGTTGTGCCGCTTCATCAGCAGCACGTCCTCGCGCATGGTCTCCAGGTCGAGGGCGCGGCCCTTCTCGGGGTGCCACTCGTGCCGGTTCACGCCCTTGAAGAGGACCGCCTTGCCGTTGACCTTGATCAGGCCGTCTTCGAGGGCGACCGTACGGAAGCCGATGCGCAGCGGCACGCGCTCACCCGCGGTGACCAGCTCGCCGTCGTACAGCTTCGGCGTCTCCGCGGACCACGGCTCGACCGGGACCGTGACCGGCTCACCGGTCGCGACATCGATGTCGAGGGCGGGCACGGACACCCGCCCGTCGACGTCGGAGTCGACGCGCAGGGTGCCCTCGCCCGTGGTGTGGTCGTAGGAGGCGTGCACGAAGAAGTCGCCCGCCGCCCCCGTCGGCCGGTGCAGCAGGGTGACGTCACGGAAGATGCCGGGCAGCCACCACTGGTCCTGGTCCTCCAGGTAGGAGCCCGCCGACCACTGGTGCACACGGACGGCGAGCACGTTGCCGGCCGGCTTCAGCAGCTGACCGACCGCGAACTCGTGCGGCAGGCGCGAGCCCTTGAACTCGCCGAGCTCCGTGCCGTTCAGCCAGACGCGGGCGCAGGACTCCACGCCGTCGAAGCGCAGGACGGCGCCGCCGTCGTCCGGGGCCGGCCAGTCGTCGGGCAGGTCGAAGACGCGCAGGTGGTCGCCGGTCGGGTTCTCCGTCGGGACGCGCGGCGGGTCCACCGGGAAGGGGTAGAGGTGGTTGGTGTAGATCGGCGCACCGAACGCGCCGTCGCCCTGCAGGACCCAGTGGCCGGGGACCGTGACCTCGGCCCAGTCCCCGGCGTCGTATCCCTCGGCGGCGAAGGAGTCGTCCTCGGCGTCGGCGGTCGCCGAGAGCCTGAAGCGCCAGTCGCCGCCCAGGGACAGGGACTTCGCATCCGAGGCGGCGTACCAGGCGCGGGGCGGGAGGGCCCCGCGGCCCGGGGAGACGTCCTCTACGTAGTCGACGGTTCGGGTAGTGCGGAAAGACATCTGTCTCCTTGCTCAGCCCTTGATTCCGGTCTGTGCGATCCCCTGTACCAGCCAGCGCTGGAGGAAGAGGAACACGAACACCAGGGGCAGGATGGAAATGACCGTGGCCATGAAGATCAGGTGGTAGTTGACGGTCTGGTTCGTCATGTACGACGAGAGCGCGACCTGGACCGTCCAGGCGCTCGGGTCCTGGCCGATGACCAGCGGCCACAGGAAGGCGTTCCAGCCGTTGATGAACGTGATCGTGGCGATCGCCGCGAAGAAGTTCAGCGAGTTCGGCACCACGACACGCCAGTACGCGCCCCAGTAGCCGAGCCCGTCCACGCGTGCCGCCTCCTCCAGTTCTTTGGGGAACCCGAGGAAGTACTGCCGGAAGAGGAAGCAGGTGAAACCACTGAAGAGGCCCGGAATGATGAGACCTCGGTAACTGTCCACCCAGCCGAGTGACGACACGAGGACGAAGCTGGGCACGAACGTGACGGCCGTGGGAACCATCAGGGTCGCCAGGACGGCGTAGAACACCTTGTTGGCGTGCTTGTACGGGATGCGGGCCAGGCCGTATCCGGCCATCGAGCAGATCAGCAGGATGCCCGTGGTGTGCAGGACGGCGACGACCACGGAGTTCCACAGGGCACGGGCGAAGTCGACCGTGACGTCGTCGAACGGCTCGGTGATGTTGCCCCACTGGATGTCCGTGGGGAACCACGTCCACTCCTCGCCCGTGATCTCCGGGTCCGTCATCAGGGCGTTGCGGACGATCAGGTAGAAGGGGATCAGGAAGAGGAACGCGGCGACGCCGGTCGCGACGTACAGCCCGGTGTTGCCGATGACACCGCTGCCGCGCCTGCTCCTGGCCGGTTTCGTCCTGCCGGTCTCGGGTGCTGTGGTGGTCACTTGGACTCCTCACCCCTTCCGAAGCCCATGATCTTGCCCTGGAAGAGTGTGACGACGCAGATGAGCAGGGTCAGCACGACCGCGCCGGCGCTGCCCGCGCCGTAGTTCTGGTTCTCGCCGAGAGCCATCTTGTACAGCTCGACCAGCGGGGGCTGGCCCCAGGTCGCCTTCGAGAGCAGGTTGAAGAACTCGTCGAAGGCCTGGTAGGCGGCGATCAGCAGGAGCAGGATCACCGCGGTCGAGGTGGCACGCAGCTGGGGCAGGGTGATGTACCGGAAGGTCTGCCAGCCCGGCTTGGCGCCGTCGATGGCGGCGGCCTCGTACAGCTCCCGCGGGATGTTCTGCAGCGCCGCCAGGAACAGGATCATGTAGAAGCCGGACTGCAGCCACAGGCGTACGGTCACGATGACCAGCCAGTACCAGGGCGGGTCGGGGACCGCGAGCCAGGCGATGTTGTCGATGCCGAACCAGCCGAGGACGGTGTTGGCCAGGCCGAAACGGACGCCGTTGAAGAGGGACATCTTCCAGATCAGCGAGGCGGCGACATAGCTGACCGCGGTCGGCAGGAAGAACACCGAACGGAAGAAAGCCCGCATGAACCGCAACCGGTTGACCAGCATCGCAAGGCCCAGCGACATGGCCCAGGTGGCGGGCACGATGAACGCGGCGAACACGGTGAACGTGACCAGCGAGTTGCGGAAGTCGGTGTCGGTGAGGATCTGCCTGTAGTTGTCGAAGCCGGTGAACTCGCTCGGCGTGACCGTGAAGCGTGCCTCGAAGAAGCTGAGGTAGATGCTCCAGCCGATGGGCACGAAGACGAAGATCACCAGGCCGATCAGGAACGGACCGGTGAAGAGCCAGAAGTTGAAGTTGCTGGACGCCCTCAGGCCCCGCCGCGGCCGGTCCTTGGAGACCTTGGCCGGGGCGGGGGAGGCGACCTCGCGTGAGGTGGTGGTCGACATGTCGAGATCCGCCCGGCGGCCTATCCGAACAGCTTCTGGAGCTCGGCGTCGACCTTCTTCTCGCAGGCGGCGAGCTGGGCCTTCGGGTCGCCGTCCTTGCGCACGGAGTTCGCCATCACGTCGTTGAACGAGGCGATCATGGCCTGGGTCCAGCCGATGTTGTCGAAGTGGCCGAACTCGTTGAACAGCTTGACGCCGTCGGCCGGCAGACCGGACTTCAGCTTGGTGGCGGATTGGGCGAGTGAGGTGCGCGGCGGAATGTGGAAGCCGTAGGAGGTGGCCCAGTCCTCCTGGTACTCCTTCTGGTCGAGCCACAGCCACTTGACGTACTCCTTGGCCGCCTCGACGTTCTTGCCCTTGGCGTTGACGAACATCGACCAGCCGCCGTTGTAGACCGACTTCTTGCCGGCCGAACCGACCTTCGGGAAGGGGAAGACGCCGATGTCGTCGCCGAGCGCCTGCTGCATGGCCGGCATGGCCCACATGCCGCACCACTGGATCGCCGTCAGGCCCTGGGTGAAGGCCGAGGGGTCCCACCACTCGGTGGGGGCGCCGAGCAGCAGGTTGCCGCTGGTGAACAGGGAGCGCAGCTGCTTCAGGCCGTCGGCGACGGCGTCGGTGTTGAAGGCGGGCTTGTTGTCCGCGGTGAGGGTGTCGGCGCCGGCCGACCAGATCAGGTTGTGCTGGACCGGGGTGAGGTCGCTGCCGAGGAAGGCGCCCTTGACCTTGCTGGTGGTGAGCTTGTCGGCGGCCTCGATCAGCTCTTCCAGCGTGGTGGGCACCTCGYCCTTCGCCTTCTCGAAGAGCGAGGGCCGGTAGAAGAAGAACTGCGGGTCGTCGATCATCCGGACGCCGTATATCTTGCCGTCGACCGTGTGCGACGTGATGTCGGCCTGGTTGAAGTCACTCTTGACCGGCTCGATGATGTCGGTCAGGTCCGCCACCTGACCGCTCTTGATGAGCTGGATCTGCGGGTGGAACTCGAAGACGTCGGGCGCGTTGCCGGTGAGCAGCGCGGCGAACAGCTTCTGCTCGAAGTTGGAGCCGGTGATCCACTGCGTGCTCACGTCGGCGTCCTTGTACGCCTTCGCGTACTTCTTGATCGCCTGCTCGGTGCCCGCCTCGCCATAGGCGTGGAAGTACTGCACGAGGCTCTTGCCCGAACCGGACCCGCCCCCACGGCCGTTGTTGCCGCCGCACGCCGCGAGCCCGCCGGCGGCGGCCAGGCCCATCGCGGCCCGCAGTACGGTCCGGCGGTTGAAGTTGCTGTTGCTCGATGCCGACATGGTGACGTCCTTGTCTCGAGTGCGGCTGCGGCGCTACGTCCCAGAGGGAGCGGCTCAGCGCCAGATGGCTCAAATGGGGGTGCGGTGCGGGACGTTAACCTTCGGCTAAGGCTTCGGCAAGGGGTTGGACGAAGTCGGCACGAAGCGTTGTGCAACGTTCGGGATACCGGACGTGAGGGGGTTGCGAGCCGTCGCCCCGAGGGCCCGCAACCCCCTTGTCCGAAAGGGGAGTTACTGCCGGAACCAGGCCTGGTTGGTGCCGCCGTTGCAGGTGTACACGCCCACCTTGCTGCCGTCGGCGGTTGCCTGCCCGCCGACGTCGAGGCACTTGCCGGAAGCCTCGCTGACGATCTGCCCGTTGGAGTTCAGCAGCCAGCGCTGCCCGGCGTCACCGGTGAAGTCGGCGGAGGCCGCGAGCCCCGAACCGCCCACCGTCAGATAGCCGTTCACGCCCTTGAGCGCACCCCGCCCGTCGTACGACCACGACTGCCCGGCCCCGCCCGTGCAGGCGCCGATCACCGAACCCGAGGCGTCCGCCGTCAGGCACTTGCCCGACTGCTCCCCCTGCCAGGCCCCGGTCACGGCCGTGGTGGCGCCGTACGGCTTCTGGTCCAGGACGTACGTCGTGATGGAGCGGGCCGGCAGCGACGCGGACACCGCGGCGCCCTTCACAGCGGGCTTCGCGACGTTCGCCCAGTTCTCGTCGGCCGACGTGCGGACCGCCTGGGTCGCGCGCAGCGGCGACCTGCTGTTGAAGTGCAGGTCCAGGGCCGTGTCGGCGGTGTTGTGGTTGTTGACCACGACCACCCACTTGCCGCCCCGGTCGTACACGGATGCCTCCACACCCTCCGGCAGCCCCGTCACGTCGTGCATGACCGAGCCCGGCTTCACGAACTTGCTGTACTGGCCGAGCGCGTAGTACCGCTTGGTGAAGTACAGCGTCTGGTTGCCGTTCGTGGCGTAGTTCGGGTCGTAGTAGATCAGGCCGTCGTTCCAGCCCTGGTCGTTCTTCGCGAGCGGGTCGGAGCCGATCATCTCCGACAGGGCGACCCACCAGTGGAACGCGGAGTCGTGGGCGGTCGCGAAGTCCTTGTAGATGATCCGGGAGAGGTTCAGACCGCCGTCGATCGTCGGGTCGTACTCCTGCGCCCAGCCCGTGCCGCCCTTGCCGAAGCAGCAGACCTCCGTGGACCAGGCGGTCTTGCCCGCCGACTTCGACGTCTCGTACACCTTCGCGCGGTTGGCGTCGGAGGGGTTGTCGTAGGTGTGGTGGGCCAGCTTGTCGACGTACTGGGCGGTGCCCGGCTCGTTGATCCAGCGAGGGACCTCGTCGTTGAACTTCACCGTGCTGGTCGACTCGTCGGCGATGATGCCGGTCTTCTGCCCTCGGGCCTGCTGCTCGGCGCCCAGCGCCCGCACGATGTCGTCGCGCTGCGGGACGTCGACGAGCATGCCCTCCTGACCGCAGGAGTCGAAGCTGTTCGTCGGCTCGTTGAAGGGGCTGATGTAGTCGAGCTTCACGCCCTGCTTCGTGAAGTGGTCGGTGACGTCCGCGACGTACTTCGCGAAGTCCTGCTCGTTCTCCGCCTTCAGATAGCCGCCGCAGCTCTTGCCGTTGGTCTTCCACGCGGCCGGCGCGGTGTTGACGAAGCCGATCAGGTCCTCGACGCCGTACTTGGCGGCGGCGTACAGGAACGTACGGCCCGCCTTGTCCTGGCTCCAGTCGTACGTGCCGTCGTCGCCCAGGAAGTCCTCGGCGGCGCGCGGGGAATAGGTCACGCCCGTCCCACCGCCGCCGATGTTGTAGCGGTACGCGCTGAGGTCGAGGCCGCCGGAGGAGAACAGCAGGCTCGCGACCCGGGCCTGGACCTTGGGGTCGAAGTTCTTCAGGTCGTTGACCCACCACGCGCCGGAGGCACCGATGTTGTCGATGGCCTGGGCGGCGTGCGGGGAGACCTCGGCCGCCGGGGTGCCGGCGGCGTCCGCGGTCGGGGCGGATATGAGAGGGCCCGCCACAGCCAGTGCGGCAGCGGCGGTCAGCAGAACGGATCTACGGGGGTGGGGTTTCCTGCGGGGGAGAGTCACGTGCATCCCTTCCGTCGTCACGAAGGTGGTGCGGTACGGCTCCTTGCGGGGGTGGTGCGTTTTGCGGCAGTCCTCTGGCCCACGCTCTGGAGCGCCCCTTCGAGCGCGAAGGTCGCCGCGCCCAGGCACACCGGGTCGGTGGGGATGGCGGAGAGGACGATCTCGGTGGCGGCCAGCGGCCGCCTGAGCGCGTGCCGGGCGACGGCCTCGCGCACCTCGTGCAGCAGCGGTTCACCGAGCGCGGCGGCGACCCAGCTGCTGAGCACGACGACTTCGGGGTTGAACAGGTTCACCAGGTCGGCGATCCCCGCGCCCAGATAACGGGCCGTGTCCCGGACCACCTTGAGCGCCACCGGATCCTGCGCCGCGATCCCACGGGCCAGCGCGTCGATCGTCGCCGTCTGGTCCTCCGGGTGCAGCAGAGGGCTGTCGGCGGCCAGCTCCCGCAGGTTCACCATGATTCCGGGCGCACCGACATACGTCTCGACGCAGCCGTGGTTGCCGCAGTGGCACAGTCGCCCGTCCAGCACGAGCGTCGTGTGGCCCCACTCACCGGCACTGTTGCTCACACCCCGGTGCAGCCCGCCGCCGAGCAGAAGCCCCGCGCCCACACCGGTGCCGAGGTTGACCACCACGGCGTCCCCGCGACCGCGCGCGGCGCCGAACCACAGCTCGGCCACCGCGCTGGCGCGCAGCGGGTTGTCCATGTACAGCGGGTAGGCGATGTGCTCGGCGAGCAGGTCGAGCAGCGGCACGTCGTGCCAGTCCCAGTTGGGCGCGTACTCGGCGACGCCGGTGTCCCGGTCCACCTGCCCCGGCACGCTCACCCCGACGCCGAGCACCCGGGCGCCCTCCACCCCGGCCTGCGCGACCACCGAGCCGACGGCCGCGGCGACATGGCCGACGACCTGCTCGGGCCGGCTCTCGCCGGGGCGCATGTCCTCGTCGGCGCGGGCCAGGACGTTCAGCGCGAGATCGAACAGCTCGACCCGCACGTACGTCTCCGCGATGTCGACGCCGATCAGCGCGCCACCGGAGGCGTTGACGGCCACGAGCCCCCGGGGGCGGCCTCCGGCCGAGTCCTCGAACCCGACCTCCGTGATCATCCGGAGGTCGAGCAGCTCGCCCACGAGCGTGGCGACCGTGGCGAGACTGAGGCCGGTGGCGGCCGCCAGCTCCTGCCGGGAGGTGGGCGACGCGGCGATGATCTGGCGCAGCACCTCGTAGCGGTTCGCCGTGCGGATGTCGCGTGAAGTGCGCTTCACCGGGTGCCCCCGTCCCTTCGCTCGGGCCGGGTCGTCGTCGGCACCGGCGCGGCGCCAGGCTATGGTGTGCGGCGGACTTTCGACAAGGGGTTAGGAAAGGGGCTGTAGAAAGTCTTTCCGCTGGATGCACCAGGTGTGGGGGACCGGCGAGTATCAGTCGCGGGTCAGCCGCGCATCAGGCGCCGAGGATATCCCGCACAAACACGTTGGCGAACTTACCCTCCGGGTCCAGCTCCCGTGCCAGCGCCCGGAAGCCGGCCAGCCTCGGATACCGCCCCCGTACGACCTGCGCCGGCGCCGCGAACACCTTGCCCCAGTGCGGTCGCGGCTCGAAGGCGGCCAGCGCCTCCTCCAGCCGCCGCACCACCGGCAGTACGGCCGCCGTGTCCTCGATCCAGGTGAAGTGCAGGGCCACCGTGTCCCGTCCGTGGGCGGGGCTCAGCCACTGCTCGTCGGCCGCGACCAGGCGCACTTCGCAGGTCTGGAGCACGGGGGCGACGGTCCCCCGGATCCCGTCGATCGCGCGCAGCGCCGCCACGGCGTGCTCGCGCGCCAGCAGATACTCCGACTGGAGCTCCGCCCCGCTGCTCGGCGTGAACTCCGCCCGGAAGTGCGGCAGTCGCTCGTGCCACGGCCCGGGCACCCCGAACTGCTCGGTGCAGTTGACCGCGGGCATCCCGGGCACCGGGTGCAGCTTCTCGGTGGCGGGCACGGCCCAGGGGAAGTCGGGCATCGGCTGGTCGGTGCGCCGCTTGAGCCACACCTGCCGAAAGCCCGGCGCGCCCCAGTCGGTGAACAGGCTCACGCTGTACGCCGACGACATCACCGTCTCGAACGCCGCCAAGTCCAGCCCGTCCAGCGGCAGTTCGGTGAAGACGTGCTGCTCGACGTCGAAGGACGGCTCCAGGTCGAGGGTGAGCGCGGTGACGACGCCGAGGGCGCCCAGCGAGGTGACGGCGCCGCCGAAGCGCCGGTCGCCGCGGCCGATGGTCACGACCGACCCGTCCGCCGTGACCAGCTCCACCTCTCGCACGGACGTGGCCAGCGTGCCGTTGCCGATGCCCGACCCGTGGGTGCCGGTGGCGACCGAGCCGGCCACCGAGATGTGCGGCAGGGACGCCATGTTGGGCAGCGCGAGGCCGTGCGCGTACACCGCGCGGGCGAGTTCGGCGTACCGTACGCCGCCCGAGACGCGCACCGTACGGGCCGCACGGTCCACGTCGATCACCGGAGGCAGATCGGCGATCGACAGCAGGACGCCCTCGGGGCCCGGCTCGGCGATCTCGTTGAAGGAGTGCCCGCTGCCCAGCACCCGCACCCGTGTGCTCCCCGCGACCAGCGCGCTGATTGCGTCGATCGAGTACGGCCGCTGCAGCTCCTTGGCGGTGTAGGTGATGTTGCCCGCCCAGTTGGTGATCGTCTCCGTCATCCTCGCCGTCCTCCAGGGTGAGTGCCTGTGCGGTGACCCTCTCATCCGCGGCTGCCTACCGTAGAGAACGTTTTCCATGCCGACCACACCGACCACACCCGCCCCACCTCGACGCCGCCCCCGGGCTGCGTGCGGTGCTGCACTCGGCCGGCTCGGTGAAGGGCGAAGAGGTCCTGCGACCGGCTGCGCCAGACGAGTCTTCCCCGGCTGGGGGCTGGTGCCCGGCATCGGCAACCATGGCCGCCGGGTCGGCGTCATCGGGGCCTCGCGCATCGGACGCAAGGTGATCGAGCTGCTGCGCCCCTTCGGCCAGGTCCCCGCCCTCACCGACCCGTACGGCGACGACGCGGGCGCCGCCGCCCTCGGCGTGTCCCCCTCCCGCTCGACGACCTGCCGCGCACCTGCGACGTCGTCACGATCCACGCCCCCGCGACCCCGGAGACCCGCCACCTCGTCGGCCCCCGCGGGCTGGCCCTGATGCCCGGCGGGGCGGGCCAGGGGAACGAGGCGGTCCGGCTGGGACGCGCGGGCGTCGAGGAGGCGGCCCGGCTGGTGGCGGGCAGGGAGTTGGCGTACCCGGGCGACCCTGCGGCGCCGGCGCGGGAGGCGTGGAGAACGGTCACTGCCGCTGTTCCCGACGTCGATGGCGGCGGCCTCGGCGATCGAGGAGATGCCTGACACATACACCCGGGAGGGGACCCGATGCGGCCTCGGCCCGGGCGGGGGCATACCGTGAGGAGTCGTACGCCTGAGCCGGGAGGAGATTACGGATGGGCAGCCGCACCGCACTGGTCGAGGACCTGATGGAGCGATTCCCGCACGTTCCGCGGGAGGCCGTCTTCAAGGAGGATCTGCTCCGGGGCGGGGTGGCCTTCGACCCGTCGGCCCTGAGCGACAACGAGGGCGGCGAGGTCAAGCCGAAGTCGTACTTCATCTTCTCCTTCGACCACGGCACCCTGCCCGAGCTCGGCGAGGCCGCGCTGCGTCGCCCGCCGGAGGAGATCATCCTCACCGGCGGCCCGTACGAACTGCGCCGGACCGTCGTCTCGGTGCGCGTGAACCCGACGTCGCCGTACCGCGTGGCGGCCGACGAGGACGGGATGCTCGGGCTCTACCTCGACGGCAAGCGCATCTCCGACGTCGGGGTGCCGCCCATGCCGGAGTACTACCGGCACACCCTCTCCAACGGGAAGTCGGTGATGGAGGTCGCCCCGACCATCCAGTGGGGCTACCTGATCTACCTGACCGTCTTCCGGGTCTGCCAGTACTTCGGCGCCAAGGAGGAGTGCCAGTACTGCGACATCAACCACAACTGGCGCCAGCACAAGGCGGCCGGGCGGCCCTACACGGGCGTGAAGGACGTCGACGAGGTCCTGGAGGCCCTGGAGATCATCGACCGGTACGACACGGCGAAGACCTCCACCGCCTACACCCTCACCGGCGGCGCCATCACCTCCAAGCTCCAGGGCCGTGACGAGGCCGACTTCTACGGCATGTACGCCAAGGCCATCGAGGAGCACTTCCCGAACCGCTGGATCGGCAAGGTCGTGGCCCAGGCCCTGCCCAAGGACGACGTCCAGCGCTTCAAGGACTACGGCGTGCAGATCTACCACCCCAACTACGAGGTGTGGGACGAGTACCTGTTCAAGATGTACTGCCCGGGCAAGGAGCGTTACGTCGGCCGCGACGAGTGGCACAAGCGCATCCTCGACTCGGCGGAGATCTTCGGCGCGCGCAACGTCATCCCCAACTTCGTCGCGGGCGTGGAGATGGCCGAACCCTTCGGCTTCACCACCGTCGACGAGGCCATCGCGTCCACCACCGAGGGCCTGCGCTTCTTCATGTCCCAGGGCATCACGCCCCGCTTCACCACCTGGTGCCCCGAGCCGACGACCCCGCTCGGCAAGGCCAACCCGCAGGGCGCGCCGCTGGAGTACCACATCCGCCTGCTGGAGGCCTACCGCGCCACCATGGACGACTTCGGTCTGTCCTCGCCCCCCGGCTACGGCCCGCCCGGCCCCGGCAACGCGGTGTTCTCGGTGAGCTCCTTCATGGACAGCCTGCCGGCGGAGAATTCCGCCACGGTGTAGCTGAGACGGACAGACCGCCGCGCCCGTACAAGTGACTGCACTTGTACGGGCGCGGCGGTCTGTCATGACATGTGAACACGGCGCTTGTCAGTTGTGTTGAATACGTGAAAGGCTCATGCCCTGCCGCGAGGTTCCCCCCAACTCCATTGCCAATATGGCGAGTTGACCTCGCATGTGGATGCAGGAGACCCATGCCCGACCTGCCGACTCCCCAGGACGCCACCGAGGCCGCGCTGTTCTCCGAGTGCTGGGACGCCGTGTTGTCGTACGCCGACCTGTGCACGGCCGGGTCCTCGGCGGCCAACCAACTGGCCGCCGAGGCGTTTTCCGCCGGCATACGCGAGGCCCGCGAGGCCGAGACCTTCAAAAGCGCCGGCCGCCGCCCGGCCCGCCTGCCCCGGATCCCCCTCCTCCTGACCGCCGTGCGCACCACGGCGGCCGCCTGGGAGGAGAGCGGGCAGGGACACAAGCTGGACCCCGACCTGCGCCTGTGGCTCAACTCCGACAAGGCCGCCCGCTACACCGGACTCCCGCTCCAGCGCCCGCTCGCGCTGCGCGGACTGCGCGACATGCAGGAACCCGACGCGGCGTTGCTGTGGCTGGCCGAGGTGGAGGCGCTGCCGCAGGCCGTGGTGGCCCGCCGGCTCGGCCTCGACCCGGCCACCGTCGCCGACGAACTCGCCGAGGTGCGCCGCCTGTTCCGGGACCGCTGCCACCGCAACCACCTCGACACGCCGATGGACGCGCGGTGCCGCAGCTACGCCCGCCTCCTCGACGCCGTCACCCGCTCCCACGCCGCCGAGGCGCCCGGTGACCTCTCGCGTCACCTCGCCACCTGTGTGCAGTGCGCCGAGGCCGCCGCCTGTCTGCGGCTGCACGGCGGCGGGCTGCCCGGCGCCCTGGCCGGCGGAGTGATCGGCTGGGGCGGCCTCGCCTACCTGGAGCGCCGCCGCCGGGCCGCGGAGGTGCGCCTCGGCGCCGGGCGCGCCGACCCGGCGGACGCGGGACCGCCGGACCCCGGCGCGCACAAGGCGCGCGTCGTGCGCAGCGGCCTGCTGGTCGCCGCCGTCCTGGTCTCCGCGCTCGCCCTCGCCGTGTCGATGATGCCGGGCGGCTCCACCGGTGACGGCGCCGCGGCCGGCGGTGCCCCGTCCGAGGGGCAGCCGGTCGCCGACCCCGGCTTCTCCCTGCCGGTGACGGCCGCGACCCGGCCGCCCACGGACTCGGCCGACTCCGCCACCCCGTCGCGGAGCGGTCCGCGCGAGGACTCGCCCGAGCCGAAGAACCCCGAGCCCGAACCCCAGGGCACCCAGTCGTCCACGGCACGCGAGGACGACCCGGAACCGTCCGAGAGCGCCTCACCGACGTGCGAGGTCGCCTACGACCTCGTCAACGAGTGGCCCGACGGCTTCCAGGCCACCGTCACCGTCAGCACCGAACAGGCCCTCGACGACTGGCGCGTCGCCTGGTCCTTCCGCGACGGCCAGGAGGTCGGCCAGATGTGGGACGCGAACTTCGCCCAGAACGGCACCCGGGTCACCGCCACCGCCGCGGACTACAACAGGACGGTTCCCGCAGGCGGCGAGCTGGCCTTCGGGTTCCTGGCCTCCTGGGAGGGCGAGAACTCACCGGCCTTCGACTTCACGCTGAACGGCGACGACTGCACGTCATAAATCGGTTGACGGGCCTTCGCGGTCCCGGGCTAGAGTGACAGCGGTTCAGAGCGGTGGCTGTCTTTGCGACGAGCGCTGCCCGCATCCAGATCATCAAGTCCACCTCCGTGGCCGCCGGCTGAACCCAGAATCCACTTCCTTCCGCGCCGTGTGCGCGGCTGCCGGGGCCTGTCTTCGTGAAGGGTCACCCGTTGACTTCCACCTCTGTTTCTTCCGCGTTGGCTCCCTACGGCTGGGACTCCTCCTGGGCCGACGCGTTCACCCCGTACGACGCCGAGGGGCTGCTGCCCGGGCGCGTCGTGCGGGTCGACCGCGGGCAGTGCGACGTCGTCACCGCCGACGGTGTCGTACGCGCCGACACCGCGTTCGTCACCCCGCACGATCCGATGCGGGTCGTGTGCACGGGCGACTGGGTCGCCGTCGAACCGACGGGCAACCCGCGCTACGTACGGACGTATCTGCCGCGCCGTACCGCCTTCGTACGCTCCACCTCCTCCAAGCGGTCCGAGGGGCAGATCCTCGCCGCCAACGTCGACCACGCCATCGTCGCCGTGTCGCTGGCCGTCGAACTCGACCTCGGCCGTATCGAGCGCTTCCTCGCCCTGGCATGGGAGTCCGGCGCACAGCCGGTCGTGGTCCTCACCAAGGCCGACCTCGTACCGGACGAGGTGACGCTCTCGTACCTCGTCCAGGACGTGGAGACCACGGCGCCGGGTGTGCCGGTGCTGACCGTCAGCGCGACGATGCGGGACGGGCTCGACGTCCTCACCGCGGTCGTCGGCGGCGGTACGTCCGTGCTGCTCGGACAGTCCGGCGCGGGCAAGTCGACGCTCGCGAACGCGCTGCTCGGCGAGGACGTGATGGAGGTCCAGGCCGCGCGTGACGTCGACGGCAAGGGCCGCCACACGACCACCACCCGCAACCTTCTCGCCCTGCCGGGCGGCGGTGTCCTCATCGACACACCGGGGCTGCGCGGTGTCGGGCTCTGGGACGCCGAGGCCGGCGTCGGCCAGGTCTTCTCGGAGATCGAGGAACTGGCCGGCCGGTGCCGCTTCCAGGACTGCGCGCACGAGAGCGAGCCGGGGTGCGCGGTGCTGGCCGCCGTCGWCGACGGCGAGCTGCCGGTACGACGGCTGGAGAGCTACCGCAAGCTGATGCGGGAGAACCAGTGGATCGTGGCCAAGACCGACGCACGGCTGCGGGCCGAGATCAAGCGGGACTGGAAGCGGAAGGGGGCGGAGGGGCGCGCGGCGATGGAGGCGAAGCGGGGAAATCGGCGGTAGCGCCTCCTGGGGGCGTGCCGGGGAGCAGCCTCATCTGCCGGCCGGCGGCTGCGGGTTCGTCGTGGCTGGTCGCGCAGTTCCCCGCGCCCCTGGGGGACGTTGCAGTGCCGTGTCCGATTTCCGCTAGCAGCTCAGCCTGTCCCGGCGGAGACTGGACAGCGTGATGGACGAAGACACCAGGTACGAGGCGGTGCGCAGCCGTGACGCGCGGTTCGACGGCGAGTTCTTCTTCGCCGTCGAGACCACCGGCATCTACTGCCGCCCCAGCTGCCCGGCGGTCACGCCGAAGCGGCGCAACGTGCGGTTCTTCCCGACGGCCGCCGCCGCGCAGGGCTCGGGTTTCCGGGCCTGCCGGCGGTGCCGGCCGGACGCCGCGCCGGGGTCGGCCGCGTGGAACGTACGCGCCGACGTCGTGGGGCGTGCCGTGCGGCTGATCGGCGACGGGATCGTCGACCGGGAGGGCGTCGCCGGGCTCGCCTCGCGGCTCGGCTACAGCGCGCGGCAGGTGCAGCGGCAGCTCACCGCCGAGCTCGGCGCGGGCCCCGTCGCGCTGGCCCGGGCCCAGCGGGCGCACACCGCGAGGGTCCTGCTCCAGACCACCGACCTGCCGATCACGGAGATCGCGTTCGCGGCCGGGTTCGCCAGTGTGCGGCAGTTCAACGACACGATCCGGGCGGTGTACGCCTCGACCCCGAGCGAGCTGCGCGCCGCCGCGCCGAGGGGTGGCCGGTCCTCCGGGCGTACGGCCACCCCCTCGGCCGGCATACCCCTGCGGCTCGCCCACCGGGGCCCCTACCAGGCCGGTACGGTCTTCGACCTGCTGGCCCGGGAGGCCGTGCCCGGCATCGAGGAGGTCTCCGGCCCGCACGGGAGCCGCACCTACCGCCGCACGCTGCGTCTGCCGCACGGCAGTGCCATCGTCGCGGTGGGGGAGAGGCCGGGTGGAGCGGGTGGAGCGGGGCGGGAGGGCGGCGAGGCCCATCCCGGCGGCTGGCTCGACGCGCGGCTTCATCTCACCGATCTGCGCGATCTGACCACCGCCGTGCAGCGGCTGCGGCGGCTGTTCGACCTGGACGCCGACCCGTACGCCGTCGACGAGCGGCTCGGTGCCGATGCCCGGCTCGGACCGCTCGTCGCCGCCCGGCCGGGACTGCGGTCGCCCGGTGCGGCCGACGCGGAGGAACTGGCCGTACGGGTGCTGGTGGGGCCGGCGACGGCCGAGCGGCTGGTGCGGCGGTACGGGAAGGCACTCGACGCGCCGTGCGGCAGCCTCACCCATCTGTTCCCCGAACCGGCCGTCCTCGCCGAGGCCGAGCCGCACGGCCCCCTCGGCGCGCTGACCGCCGCCCTCGCCGACGGCGCCCTGCGGCTGGATCCGGGGGCGGACCGGGACGAGGCGCGGGACGCGCTGCGCGCTCTGCCCGGACTGGACCCCGGCACGGTCGCCGCCGTCCGGACCCGTGCCCTCGGCGATCCGGACGTCGCCCCGCCCGGCGTCGACGCCCCCGACGGCTGGCGCCCCTGGCGCTCCTACGCCTGGCAACACCTGCGTGCAGCAGGGGAGTTGGAGTACTGATGACCAGCAGGACAGACAAGACCACCAGGACCGGGATGACAGCCAGGACCGGGATGACAGCCAGGACCGACATGACCACCACCCCGACCCACTGGACCGAGCTCGACAGCCCGCTCGGCCCCCTCCTCCTGACCGCCGCCCCCGCCACCGGCGCCCTGACCTCCCTGTCCGTGCCCGGGCAGAAGGGCGGGCGGACCGTCCAGGACGGCTGGCGGCGCGACCCCGCGCTCTTCCGCGCGGCCGAGGAACAGCTCGCCGCCTACCTCGCCGGTGAACTCAAGGAGTTCCAGCTGGAGTTGAGCACGAACGGCAGCGAGTTCCGGGAGCGGGTGTGGGCCGCCCTCGACGACGTGCCCTACGGGGCCACCACGACGTACGGCGAGATCGCCTCGCGGATCGGCGCCTCCCGCGCCGCCGTACGGGCCGTCGGCGGCGCGATCGGCGCCAACCCGCTGCTGATCGTCCGCCCCTGCCACCGGGTGATCGGGGCCGACGGCTCCCTGACCGGGTACGCCGGCGGCCTCGACCGCAAGGTGACGCTGCTGACGCTGGAGGGCTCGCTCCGGGCCGCGCCGTGACGTCAGTCGTCCGCCAGCCCCCAGCTGCGGACCCACCGCGGACGGATGCGGATGACCTCCTCACTGAAGTACGGGCCCAGTTCGTCGCTGAAACCCGTCATACGGCCAGCGAAACACGCATCCACGGCCGGCGCATCGGCTGCTCGTCCCAGGTCCGTGGGCCTACTCGGCAGGGAGCCCCCAGCGCGGCGCCTCACCGTTCGGCCGCACCGGCGCGATCGTCAGGTCGGGCCGCTCGCCCCGGGCCGTGACCAGCGCCGATTCCCCCTTCGACAGGGCGATGCGGATCGCCCCTTCCCCGGCGTCGGAGTAGCGCAGCGGACGGCCCCGTCCGTCCCGCACCTCGACCGGGCCCGCGATGCCGTGCCGTACGACGCAGGGCGCACCCGCCTCGCTGGTCAGCCGCACCCAGCGGGTGACGCCGCCCGCGCGGACCGCCGACAGCAGGAACGCGCCCTGCGTCCGGAAGCCGTGCACCGTCACGTCCGCCCATGCGTCCGGGAGGGCGGGGAAGACGCGGATCGCCCCGCCCCAGGACTGGCACACCATGTCGTGCAGCGACTGTGCGGCCGACAGCGGAGTCTCGATGACCGGGCCCGACTCCTTGTACATGGTGTTGGGCTGCACGAACCTGCTCATCAGCTCGCCGAGGTACGTCAGCGCGTCCTCGCCCTTGCCGAGCAGCGCGGACATCGACGCCGCGCCGGTGAAGGTGTAGCCCTGCAGGGCGCCCTCGAAGCCCACCCAGTGGGCCAACGACCGCTCGATCAGGGCCCGTTCGTCGGCGGTGCGGCCGGTCAGCTCGTACAGCGGGTACACCGCGAGCAGGTGGGAGTAGTGGCGGTGGGACTTCGCGAACGGGATGTCCGCGCCGATCATGAAGCCGTTCGCGTCGGTCGGGTACGGCGCCCGCCTGGCCAGCACCTCGCGCCAGCGCGGCGCCAACTCGTCTTCGACACCCAGGAGTTCGGCCGTGTCGAGGAGCGTGCGGCAGCCCCAGGTCAGCAGCATCAGGTCGTAGTTGCAGTCGCGTGAGTCGCCGCCGTATTCCGGGGAGAACGTCGCCGGCAGGTGCAGCTTGCCGTCGCCGCCCGGCTCCAGGAAGTGCAGGTAGTAGTTGATCGCCTTGCGCAGCAAGGGGTGCAGGACGTCTCGGAGGATCGACTCGTCCATGGTGTGGCGGTAGCTGAGCCAGACGTTGTGCAGGGCCCAGGTGAGGTTGCCGACCTCGGGGGTGGGCGGGTCCTGGCCGGGGATGCCGACGCCGTAACCGGTGAGCGGGCCCGCGGCGCCGTTGATCAAGGCCGGGTCCGTGGTGCGCGGGATGCCCAGGGAGTCGGCGCGGTACGGAGCAGGCGTCTCCTTGGCCAGGTTGTCCCGGAACTCGCTCAACGACCTTGTGATGGCGTCGAGTTCGAGGTGGTTGGAGCCGTGGATCAGCCAGTACTCCAGCTGTGCGTTGAGGTTCCACCAGGTGTTGGGCCACGGGGTGGGCTCCAGCCAGGGGCCGCTCGTCGCCATCACCGGGGCGTCGCGGCGGGCGGCGGAGGCGGTCTTGTAGAGCTGGATCCAGTAGAAGCGCTGCATGCGGGCGTCGGGGAGGGAGAGGAAGCTCTTGCGGTAGTAGGCGTGCCACCAGGCCCGGTGCGTCGTCGCCAGCGCGGAGTAGGGCAGCGCTCTCGTGCGGCCTACGGCCTTCAGCGCCCGGTCCAGCGCGGACGTCCCCGGGTACGAGTGCGCGACATGGACGTACAGCGTCCGCGTCCCGCCCCGGCTCCGCTCCCGCCACGCCGTCACGTGCTGTCCGCCCGCCAGCAGGGGCTGCACCGCGGCGGACACACCGTCGTGCTCGGCGACCTCGGCCGGCGGGTTGCCCCGGTAGCCGTCGGGCAGCGGCTTGAAGGCCGCCCGGGGGCTGATCGCGTCCGCCGGGTGAAAGACCCACCGGAAGTCGCGCTCGCCGGCGCTCGGGGTGACCTCGACGGCGAGGACCGAGCGGTCGTTGTGCACGAGGGCCCGCAGGGTGAGCGTGCCCTTGTCCGTGGTGAGCGTGCCGGTCAGCTCGGCGTCGCGCAGGCCGAGCCGCCAGTCCACGCCGGTGATCGTGCCCGCCGGCTCCAGCGTGAAGTGGCCGATCGGGAGGCGGGCCAGCCCGAACAGCGAGCCGAACTCGGGGCGGTGATCCTGCACCTCGGAGTGCTGGACGTTGAAGCGCACGGCGCTCGTCGCGGCGCCGGGCTCGGCGTAGATGCCGGAACCGAGGAAGCCGTTGCCGAGGAAGGGGCCCTCGTACCAGGTCGCCGGCATGCGCCGCCAGACGAGGTCGGCGTCGTCGAGGACGGTGCGCCAGGGGTCGGAGCCGGGTCGGGAGGCGGTTTGCGGGGCGGCCGCGCTCGCCTGTGCGGGCAGTGCGCCTGCGAGGAGGGTCCCGCCGACCGCGGAACCGGTGGCGAGGACGGTACGTCTGGACGGGCTGGGCATGGCGCGCCTCCCGGCGGCTCGTACAGCTGCGTGGAGATTCATCGGAGCTATCCCGGGACGCAACGTAGAGAACACGCCATCGGTCGTCAATAGTGGGGTAGTGGGTGGGGAGTGAGAAGGGAGAGACCCGATGTATCAGCCCCAGATCACGGCGCCCAGCCACGCCCCCGCGATCAGCTGGCAGGTGAAAAGCTCCGCCAGCACGCTCGACCCGCCCGACCGCATCGCCGTCCGCAGCGCGGCCCTCGCCTCGCCGTGGCGGCCCAGGCGGAGCCGTTCCTCCAGGTAGATGCCGGCCATGAAGCCGGGGATCGAGCCGAGCACGGGGATCAGGAAGAAGCCGAGGAAGGAGCCCACCCCGGCGTACACGGTCATACGGCGGCTTGCCCAGTTCGGACGCATCCGGCGCGGTGGCAGGGCCCAGCGCACCACCTGGGAGAGGAACAGCGCGACGGTGGCCCCCACAAGCACCCACCACGCGACCGGCTGGGGATCCTTCAGCGCCCACCACATGACCGCGGCCCACACCAGCCACGACCCCGGCACACCGGGCACCAGCACTCCGCACAGGCCGAGCAGGAGGACCAGAGCGACCAGCAGGAGGTCCGAGACTCCCATCTGACCAGACTGCCGGAGCCCGCGAGAACGCGCAGTTCAACGATGCCGCAGGGGGTGCGCCCCGTCACCC
>NZ_RDBN01000047.1:0-12009 GCF_008042075.1 Streptomyces sp. UW30
GTCGTGGTGTTCACCGGCGGTGAGGCCGTCTCGGTGGTGCCGGTCGGCGGCGGAGAGGTGGCCCCGGTCGTGGCGCTCTCGGTCGCGGGAGGCGGGGACGTGGTCGTGGCGGCGCCGCCGTCCGCCGTGGAGGGCGGCGCGCTCGGCGAGTGCGTCGAGTTCAGCGTGGGCGAGGGGCCCGGCTCGGAGCTGGTGGMGCTGGTTGCGGGCTCGGGGCGGGGGGAACTGGGCTCGACGTGTTCGGCGCCCTCGGGCCGCAGCAGGAGCACGAGCCCGATGGCGGCGACCGCGAGGACGGAGCCCGCGGCGTTCCGGGCGGCGCGCAGCCGGCGCCGAGACCGTACGCCCCCACGCAGCCGTTCCTGCTGCCGGACTTCGTAAGGGGTGTGCTCCTCCGTGGACCGCATCATCAGGGCGAGCTGCCGCTCGAAGTGATCCATCTCAAGGTCCTCCATATGGCTCACCCCACCGGCTCGTTGACGTCGGCCAGGATCTGCCGCAACCGCGCCACACCCCGGGCGGCATGCGAACGGGCGGTGCCCACCGGGCATCCCAGCGCTTCGGCGACCTGCCGGTCCGGCAGGTCCTGGTAGTAGCGCAGCACCACGGCGGCCCGCTGCCGTGCCGTGAGCTGCGCGAGGGCGGCCTCGAGACGGGACCGCTCGGCGACGGTGGCGGACACATCGCCGGTGACGGCCATGTCGGGCACCTGCTCGACGGGGCGCTCGCCCCACCAGCGCCGCCGCGCCGACCGCGCGGCGGCCCGCGCCATCACCTTGCGCACATACGGCTCGGGCGCCTCCTCGCCGACCTTCGCCCACACGAACCACAACTTGACCAAGGACTCCTGCAACAGGTCCTCGGCCCGATGTCGATCCCCTCCGGTGAGCAGCCGCGCGAGATGGAACAAGCCCGACCAGCGGGCCGCCACAAACTCATCGAACTCACCGGCCCGAGCCCGCTCCATTCACACGCCCCTGTTGTCGCCGGTTCCCTACACCTTGGAAAAGGCTGTGGAGCGGGCGGAACGCTGCGCTTGGAGCGTGTGATGTGGGACACATGGGCTGGGGCACATGGGCGGGGAGGCGGCGAGCAGCGCCACCTTGGAGGCATACCCGGGCCGGCCCGTCGCGAGTGCGCAGCACGAGGGACGGAGTTTGGGGAGTACAGGGAAATCGAGACAGAGAGATGCTCACTTGTTCAGACAAGTTGGCTCGGTTTGGGCGGGAAGTCGACTGGAGGCCACCGGAATTCCACCTCCGAAGGCCACCGTGGGCGCCCATCCCTCTCCCCAAGGAGCGCCCATGCGCAGACTCCTGGCACTTGTGATGGCTCTCGCAGCCGCCTTGCTGTTCATCAGACCCGCCCAGGCCGCCGCGCCGTCCGGCACGCTCAACGTGACCTCGGCGACCGTCACGGCGGGCTCGCCCGTCTCGTTCAGCTACACGACAACGTCGAGCAACGCCAAGAACTGGGTCGGTCTCTACTCCGATCCGGGGAACGGGCCGGTCAACCAGACCTATGTCGGGCCCTCGACCAAGTGGGTGTACACGCCCGGGACGAGCGGCACGAGTTCGCTGTCGACCACCGGACTGACCCCCGGCAACTACGTCCTGTACTACCTCCACAACGACGGCTACACCTGGCTCGCGCAGCCTGTCTCGTTCAAGGTGGTGGACACTGCCGCGCCGTCGTGGGTGTCCACCGCGTTCCCGCTGCGCAACGGCAAGGTCTCTGCCCCCTACAGCGCGACGGTCGCCGGTCTCGTGCGGGGCAACACGACCGGGCTTACGTTCAGCAAGACCTCCGGCCCGGCGTGGGCGTCCGTGTCTTCGGCGGGTGTGGTGTCCGGGACGCCCACAGCGGCGGGAACCGTGACCGTCGGGGTGCGGGCTTCCAACTCCGCCGGGAACACCACTGACGCCACCGTGACGATCCGAGTCCAGTCCGGTGTGCTCGTCCCGCAGCTCAGGGCACTGACCTGGAACCTGTGGCACGGCGGCACGATGGTGAACGGCGGGCTCGACAAGGAACTGAAGTTCCTGCTCGACAAGGACGTCGACGTCGTCGGCGTGCAGGAGAACAGCGCAACGGCCGCCCAGCAGATCGCCTCCGCGCTCGGCTGGAGCTACTACCAGAACAGCGACCAGGCGGTCATCAGCCGATACCCGATCACCGCGACCACGCCCACGGTCGCCGGCTCGGCCGTTGCCGCCACCATCGACCTCGGTTCCCGGTCGCTGCGGCTGTGGAGCGCCCACCTCGGCTACACCCCGTACGGGCCGTACGACGCCTGCTTCGGCCACCTCACCGTGCAGCAGCTGAAGGACCGCGAAGCGTCCTCGGGCCGGACCGGTGAGATCACCTCCATCGTCTCAGCGATGAACGGCGACCTCGCGGCCTCGGCGTCGACTCCGGTGCTGTTGGTCGGCGACTTCAACGCCGCCTCCCACCTCGACTGGACCGCGGCCAACAGCCGTTGCGGCTACGGTGCCGTCCCGTGGCCCACCTCGGTCGCCGTGCAGAACGCGGGTCTCACCGACTCCTACCGTCAGGCCCACCCGAACCCCGCCACCGACCCCGGCGCGACCTGGTCCCCGGTCTACAAGACCTTCACCGGCGGCTACGGCTACGACAGCCACGCCGGTGAGCCCGAGCCGCAGGACCGGATCGACTTCATCCACTACAAGGGCCCGCTGACCGTCCTGTCGTCCGAGACGCTCTGGACCGGAAACCCGTCCCAGACCAACCCTGCCGACAACCTCTGGACCTCCGACCACGCCGCCGTACTGACCGTGTTCAAGGTCGGCTGACACTCCCCCACCGGCCCCGGCCTCCCACCCGGGAGGCCGGGGCCCACCCCTCCTTGCCGGACAACCAACTGCCGCTAGTCCCGGTATCCGCCGCCTTCAACCACATCCCGCGCGAACAACTGCGACTTCGCCAGCGCCTCATCAACCGTCTGCCGGCCGGCGATCGCGGCGGAGATCTCCGCGGACACCCGGTTGCCGAGGCCCGCGTACTCCGGGATGCCGACGTACGAGATGCCGGTCCACCGCTGCTCATGCATGCCAGGGCGCTTGAGGTTCACCGCGGCGAGCGCGTCCAGGGTCGGTTCGACGAAGGCCTGCGCGGACTTCCGGTACTGCGGCAGACGGTAGGTGGACAGGCGGCTGCCGGGTGGCACGCGTACCCAGCCGAGCCTCTCGCCGTAGCGCCTGAGATAGCCCTTGGACGTTGCCCAGGCGACGAACTCCCATGCGTCCCGCGGGTTCTTGGCGGTGACCGGGATGGCCAGTGACCAGGCCCACAGCCAGCCCGAGCTCGCCGTGCGCACCACCGGCGCGGCGGCGTAGCCGATCCTGCCGGCGACCTTGCTGTGCCTCGGGTCCTCCAGATTGCCGGCGAGGGCCGTGCTGTCGTACCACATGGCCGCCCTGCCCTGCTGCATCGTCGCCAGGCAGTCGGCGGGCCCGCTCTCGGAGGCGCGGGGCTGGCCGTGGCGGCGGACCAGGTCGACGTAGAACCGCACCGCCTTCCTCGTCTCCGGCGAGGTGAGCCGCGGGTTCCAGTGCTCGTCGTACCAGCGGCCGCCGAAGGTCAGGATCACCGTGTTCAGCGGCATGAGGAGGTTCCCCCAGCCGGGGCCGCCGCGCAGGCAGATCCCGGCGACGCCGCTGCCGGGGTCGTGGAGTTGCGCCGCCAGCCGGGCGACCTGCTGCCAGGTCGGGTGCGCCGGCATGGTCAGGCCGGCCTTCGCGAAGAGGTCCTCGCGGTACATGAGGAAGGACGACTCACCGTAGTACGGCACCGCGTACTGGCGGCCGTTGTACGACAGCGCCTTGCGTACGGTCGGGATGAAGTCCCGTATGTCGTAGTCGCCTCGGGCCGCGTGGGTGTCGAGGCGGG
This sequence comes from Streptomyces sp. UW30, assembly GCF_008042075.1. Lineage (GTDB taxonomy): Bacteria > Actinomycetota > Actinomycetes > Streptomycetales > Streptomycetaceae > Streptomyces. Next base: position 3,910 of record NZ_RDBN01000047.1, read on the forward strand.
TCAGCCATCCCCGCGATGCCCAGATCGGTGCCTCGTAGGGGCCGATGGCGACGACGTCGTAGTGGCCGACCTCGGAGGCGATGTCCCTCGGCACCCGGGCCCGCAGCGTGTTCTCCGGCAGGAACACGAGGTTCACCTTTGTGTCCGGGTGATCCTTCTCGAAGTCGTCGACGAGTTCGTCGATGGTGCGCATGAAGTCGACGGCGGCCACCGTGACCGTGGTGCCGTCCTCGTCCGCGGAGTCCCCTGTGCAGGCGGCCGGGCCGAGCGCGAGCGAGGCGAGCAGGGCTCCCGACAGCGCCATCCGGGTCAGTCGCCCACCGCGCCTGTTCGGCATCAGTACCTCACTGCGGGAGTTGCTCCGAGTTCGCGAACGACACGTAGTCGGACACGTTCAGAAGACAGCCCGGGACCCGGTCCGCCGTCGACTCTCCGAAGTAGGTGGACACCTGCTTCTGGCCCTCGGCGGGCGCCCCCATTCCCTTCGTGAGCGCGACCTGCCAGGGCTTGGGCGGGATCGAGTTGCTGTCCTGGAGGGGGTAGTCCAGCGCGACGATCAGGGACAGGAAGACGCCGATGAAGAGCGACAGGAGGCCGGTGATGGCCATGTGGTCGATCAGTCTGACGCCGACGAGGCCCCAGGTCGCCGCGAGGGTCACAGCCGCGCCGAGAAATAGGACCGTGTAGAGGACGGGCAGCAGACCGATCTCCACCTCGCCCTGCCGTTCACGACGAAGGTTGTTGTACTCGTTGAAGGCTTGGAGGGTGACCGACTGGGCATTGGATTCCTGGTCATTCTGCGGCTTGTAGAACATCAGCGACTCGAACACCGCGTCCAGTCTCCCCTGGTCCTCCTCGATCTCTCCCTGTTTCTGCTTCGGCCACACGTCGTCGATGACGTTCTCGGCGTAATTGCGTACCTGCGACTGGAGTCTGCATCGGCGGCTGTTGGGAAATGACTGAGCCGCGCGATAGACCGTGGTGAGCTGTGAGGCTTCCTGATTGACCAGCCTCTTCACCTCCACGTAGTGGTCGTAGGCGCCGACCGCCACCAGCCCGACCAGCAGGGCGTAGAAGACGCCGACGACCTCGACGAGGAAGGTGACGCGCTCGTCGTGGTCGGAATCGTCGTCGAAGTGCCGCCGAAACCAGGGGCGCGCGAGAAGACCGCTCAATCCGAATGCAAGAAATCCGAAAGCCAACACCAGGGCCTGGGCCCAGGCCGGGACATGCAGGAATCCGCCAGGCACGGCAGAGAGATGCCCAGGCGTAGCTGTGGCTACGCCGCGAAAAGGGTCGCGCTGACCGATGGGGGGCGATCCGGCGACGTCAACGCCGAATTCTACGAACGGACTTACGACACACGAACTGCGTCAGCAGGAGTGGGCCCGCGCGACCGCGCCGGGAAACCCTGTCGCGGAGGTCGCTGCACTGCGGGTGCATAGGATCGTGGGCATGGCGCTGCGACCGGTTCAGGTGAACATGAAGGCTGTTGACGGGTTGGCGGTCGGCCGGTTCTGGGCGGAGGCGCTCGGCTGGAGTGCCTACAGCCCTGGCGTGACCACGTACGTCGGGCCCGTCGGCGGCATTGTCTGGCCGGACCCGGTCGTCGTCGGCATTGACGTCGTTCCCGTCCCGGAACCCAAGACGACGACCAAGAACCGTGTGCACCTCGATCTCGCCACCACCTCTGCTGCCCATCAGGCGGAGTTGGTCGCGCGTCTGAAGGCCTTCGGTGCCACGCCCGTCGACGTGGGGCAGGGCGACGTGCCATGGACGGTCCTCGCCGACCCGGAGGGCAACGAGTTCTGCGTGCTGGAGCCTCGGGAGGTCTACCGGGACACCGGGCCGATCGCCGCGGTGGTCGTCGACTGCGCGGATCCGCGGGCCATGGCCCGGTTCTGGGGTGAGGCGACGGACTGGGCCCTGCACGAGGTGAGCGACGAACATGCGGTGTTGCGCTCCGCCAAGCGTGTCGGCCCGTATCTGGAGTTCCTCCGCACGCCCGACGTGAAGACGGTGCCGGATCGCGTCCATCTTGACCTGCTGCCGTACCCCGGTGACGACAAAGCAGCGGAGGTGGACCGGCTGCGGGCCCTGGGCGCCACCGACCTCGACCTCGGCCAGGGCGACGTCCCGTGGACGTGCCTGACCGACCCGGAGGGCCACGAGTTCTGCGTCCTCGCCGTGTCCTGACGCGGAGCCCGACGGGCCCGTGCCCTCCCTCGGTGACGCTATGTGGTGGTGGGCCATCGCCCGCTGGAGGCTGTGTCCTGGTCTCCCCCGTGGCCGCCGGCTGCTGTCGCCACGATCCGGCCAGGCCTGAGGCGTTCGCGCACCTCCAGAAGCAGCGAGCCAACAGCAGGGCGTGAAGACGCGGGGCGCGGACTTGAGTCTCCTGCAGGGGGAGACAGGAAGGTGGGCTCATGGACGGCGGCACCCTCTACTCGATCGGTGAACTGGCCCAGCGCACCGGGCTGACAGTCAAGACGATCCGGTTCTACTCCGATCGCGGCATCGTGGCGCCTGCCGACCGCACCCACGCCGGCTACCGGCGCTACGCCCCGGATGCCGTCGCCCGCCTTGCGCTCGTGCGGACACTGCGGGGACTGGGACTCGGTCTCGACGTGATCCGGCGGGTCGTGGACCAGGAACTCACGCTCAGCGAAGTCGCCGCGGAGCATGCCGCCGCACTGGACGTGGAGATCAGCATCCTGCGTCTGCGACGGGCGGTGCTGACGGCCGCCGCCCAACGCGAGCCCACCCCCGAGGAGATGGAACTCATGCACCAGCTGGCCACCCTGTCCGAAGCCGAACGCCGACGCTTGATCGACGACTTCCTCGACACCGTCTTCGGTGGCCTCCACACCGGCTCCCTCTATGCCGCAGCCCGGCGCTCCATGACACCCGAGCTCCCCGACAACCCAACGGACCAGCAGGTCAGGGCATGGGTGGAGCTGGCGGAACTGACGCTGGACCCGGACTTCCGCGCCAGTGTGCGGCGCCTGACCGAGGACCATGCGGCCCACCTGCCCGTCGGCTCCCCCACACCACCGCGCCCGGACACCATCGCCGTCGCCCGTGATCTCGTGGGACCAGCTGTGGCGTGCGGCATCACCCCGGATTCGCCGCAGGCCGATCCTGTCGTCGCGGCGCTCACCGCTCACTGCGCGCAGGCCCATGGCTGTCCCGATGACGCCGAACCGCACTGCCGGCTGCTGGACCGGCTGGAAGCCGCGAGCGATCCGCGCAGGGATCAGTACTTCCAGCTGCTCGCGCTGATCAACGATTGGCCGGCACCGGAACGCCTCGCCCCGCTGATCGACTGGTCCGTCACAGCCCTGCGGATACGGGCAGCTCGGTGACGCAACAGCCTCACGCCGCCGCGCAGCAGGACGTAGCGCTCAAAGCCACTGCCGCCACGCACCCTCGGCCGATGAACGAGTTCGCCGCACCAGTCAGCAATCAGCCCGCCTCCAGGACCTCGACACCGAGCGCCGTGAGCTGCTCGACGACGGCGTTGTGCGGMTCGGCGTCGGTGATCAGGCCGCTGACCTTGTCCCAAGGCAGGACGCGGAACCGCGACGCCGTGCCGATCTTCTCGGACGATGCGAGGACGTAGGTGTCCGCGGCCCGCGCAGCCAGCGCGCGCTTCATCGCGGCCTCCTCGGCGTCGCCTGTGGTCAGTCCCGCCTCTGGGTGCACGCCGGTGACGCCGAGGAGACAAAGGTCGGCGGAGACGTTCTGCGCCGCCTCGACCGCGGCCGCACCGCAGGCGACCGCGGAGTGCTTGAAGATGCGACCGCCGAGGAGGAAGAGCTCGACCTGCGGGTGGTCGAGCAGGGCGGCGGCGATCGTCGGACTGTGGGTGATCACGGTGCAGGCCAGGTCCTGCGGGAGCGCGTGGGCGACGGCCAGGGCAGTCGTGCCGCCGTCGAGGATCAGCGTGCCGCCCGGCCGGACCAGCCCGGCGGCCACCGAGGCAACCTTCCGTTTGCCGTCGGGCGCCACGGTCTGCCGGGCGGCGTAGTCCGCCACGGCCGGAGAGACAGGCAGCGCGCCGCCGTAGACCCGCTGGCACAGTCCCTCGGCCGCGAGCTCGCGTAGGTCGCGTCGCACGCTGTCCTCGGAGATCCCCAGTTCGGCCGCGACGTCCTTGGCGACGATCTTGCCCTGGTGGGCGAGCAGACCGAGCAGGTGGTCACGGCGTTCAGCAGCCAGCATCCGCACTCTCTCCTGTTCTTGCACGTTTCTGCATGTATCGTAACGCCTGTGACCGACAAGCCCATGCTCATCCTGATCGCGGGGCCCTACCGCTCCGGCACCGACGGCTCCCCCGAGGCCATGGCCGCCAACCTCGCCCGCCTCGAAGCGGCCGCCTGGCCGGTCTTCGCCGCCGGCCACCTCCCGGTGATCGGGGAGTGGATCGCCCTGCCCGTCCTGCACTCAGCCGGTGCCGGCCCCACCGACCCCCTCGCCGATCAGGTGCTCTACCCGACCGCCGACCGCCTCCTCGCCCACTGCGACGCCGTGCTGCGCCTGCCCGGCGACTCCGCCGGCGCCGACCAGGACGTCGCCACCGCCCGCCGCCGCGGCCTGCCCGTCTACCACGACGTGGCCGAGATCCCCCGCCGCATCCCACAGGAGACCGCGTGACCGGCCGCCCCGGCATCGACGCCCCCGACCATCGCGGCCGCACAGGCCTCGACCGGGCCGGACATGGCCTGTCCCGTAACCCCGACGTCGTGGTTCGCGACGTCGAGCTCACGTCCCAGGGCTGGCATGTGCTGCGCCGCACCACCTTCGACTACCGCCGTCGCGACGGGCGTTGGGAGACCCAGCAGCGCGAGACCTACGACCGCGGCAACGGCGCCGTCGTCCTGCCGTACGACACCGGACGCGGTTGTGTCCTGCTCACCCGTCAGTTCCGCTACCCGGCCTACGTCAACGACCACCCCGACGGCATGCTCGTCGAAGCGGCTGCGGGGCTGCTCGACACGGACGACCCGCCGACCGCCATCCGACGTGAGAGCGCTGAGGAACTCGGCGTCACGCTCGGCCCGCTCACCCATGTCCTCGATGCCTACATGAGCCCCGGATCCGTCACCGAACGCCTCCACTTCTTCGCCGCCCCCTACACCCCGGCCGACCGGACCGGGACCGGCGGCGGACTCGAGGAGGACGGCGAGGACATCGAGGTCCTCGAACTGCCCTTCGGGGAGGCCCTTGCCATGACCCGTGACGGCCGCATCGCCGACGGCAAGACCATCCTGCTGCTGCAATGGGCAGCCCTGGACGGCCCCTTCGCCCCCACCGCGGGCYGCCGCRGACAACGCCGCCCCCCACCCACGGACGATCTCGTCGATCAGAAAGCCGGATCGGGGAGAGTGCCGGGAGCCGTCACACCGGGTTCACAGGTAGTCGTCGTACGGCGAGCGGCGCCGGTCGGCGCCCGTGCCGGCGGCAGGCGCGGGGCCTGGGGCCTGCCGTACCGGGAGTGGGGAGTGGACAGGCGTCGGCGGCGCCGCCATCCTCCGTCTCGTCGCAGTCGGCCGCCGCGACGTGCCGGCCGGCCGCATGTGCGAGAACACCGGACCCGCCTCCCGAGAGCGGCGCTGCGAGCGGTGTCGCGCAGGCCGTCGAGGGCGTCTTGCCCCACAGTTGCGCCAGCCGTTCCTGCTCGCGCCTCTTCGCGCGCGGGCGGCTTCGTCGGCTTGCCCTGGGCGGCGGTGTCGGCGGCCGCCGCGGGCTGGGCCGATGCGACTCCCGGCAGCAGCACGGGAGTCGGCGTCAACACGACGGCTGTCCGGTCAGTTCTCAGCAGGCTCCCACCACACCAGATTGGCGGCTGCCTGAGCCGCCGGCTCGAGGATCTCCCACGCCTCGGCGATCAGCCCGTCGTCGAACCGCCAGATGTCGACGCCCGCGATCTCCAGCCCCGCGCTGGGAAGCCGGCGCAGCGAGTGCATCACGACGTAATTGTCGCCGGACAGCAGGTGTTGGACGTCGACGCGCATGTCAGCGAGCGGCGACGCGCGTACAGCGGCGWGCCATTCCGTCTTGGTGCGCGAGGTCGAATCCGGCCTGTGATGGACGAAGTCCTCGCTCAGCGCCGCCTCAAGCGCATCGACCTCGCCCGTCGCGACCAGTTCAGCCAGCACCCGTTGGACGGTGCTCATGTTCTCTGTCGTCATGAGGGCAGTGTTTCTGCCGCCTGCGATGGCTGTCGATGAACTCGGATTTCATGGCGCACGGCTCTACGAGGACATAGCCTCGACGACCATGTACACGGTCGGGGAGCTGTTGCGGCAATGGCGGCAGCGCCGACGGCTCAGCCAACTCGATCTTGCGATCGCCGCCGACGTCTCCGCTCGCCACGTCAGTCTGGTCGAGACCGGCAAGTCCAACCCGAGCGCCGACATGGTCCTCCGGCTCGCCGCGCAGCTCGATGTGCCGTTGCGTGATCGCAACCGGCTCCTGCTCGCCGCCGGGTTCGCACCCCGGTACTCCGAGCGCCCGCTCGACGGTGACGCGATGACGGCAGCCCGGGACGCGCTCGAGAGGGTGCTGACCGCGCACGAGCCGTACCCGGCGCTGGTCTTCGATCGACGATGGAACATCGTGATGACCAATCGGGCTGTCGACCCGTTCTTCGCACACGTTGCTCCCGAACTGCTACGACCGCCGGTCAACCTGGTGCGGCTGGGACTGGACCCGCGCGGGTTCGCCCCGATGGTCGTCAACCTCGCCGACGTGCGTGCGGTGTTCCGCACTCGGATCACACGTCAGCTCGCCACCGCTCCCGACGCCGAGCTCACCGCGCTCTACGAGGAACTTCTGGCGCCGGACCCCGAGGACACGAGCCATCCGATCGAGTCCGAGGTCGTGATCCCCATGATCATTCGCTTCGACGGACGAGAACTGCGGTTGTTCTCGACCATCACCACGTTCGGTACCCCGCTGGACATCACCCTGGACGAGGTAGCGATCGAGTCGTACTACCCGGCTGACCGGGAGAGCGCTGCCTATTTCACCGATTCCGGCGACGGAGGCCAGCGCCGCACCAACTGATATGAATGCATCGCGTACAGGACGGGCCCGCGTGCATCACGGACGGCGCTACGTCTCCCGCACCCACGGTGTCCCGCCCCTGCGGGCCGAGCAGCGCCCGGAGAGGTTCATGAGACGTCTGGATCCCACCGATCCGCCGGCCATCGGCGGCTACCCCCTGTTGGCGAGACTCGGGGCCGGCGGAATGGGGCAGGTGTTTGTCTCCCGCACCGCGTCCGGTCGTCCGCTGGCCCTGAAGACCGTACGGACCGAGTTCGGGCTGGACCCCGGATTCGAGCAGCGGTTCGCCCGCGAGATCGCCAACAGCGACCAGGTGCGCTCCCCGTGGACGGTGTCGGTCGTCGACTACAGCCCCGCGGGGCAACGGCCGCAATGGCTGGCCACGGAGTACGTGGCCGCGCCCTCGCTCGCGGACTGGGTGGAGTCCGACGGCCCGCTGCCCGAGTCCGCCGTCCGAGCTCTGGCGGCCGAACTCGCCGAGGGGCTGCGGGCCGTGCACCGCGCGGGGCTCGCGCACCGCGACGTGAAGCCGTCCAACGTGCTGCTCGCCCGCCGTCACCCGCTGCTCATCGACTTCGGGATCGCCCGGGCCGCGGACGACACCCGGCACACCCGTACCGGGGGTGTCATCGGCTCCCCCGGTTACATGGCGCCGGAGCAGGTCACCGGGGGGATATCGGCCGAGCCCGGCGACATCTTCTCCCTGGGCGCGGTCCTGGTGTACGCCGTCACCGGGAACGGGCCTTTTCTGCGCCCGGGCGAGGAACCGTCCGCCGCACAACTGCTGTACCGCATCGCCCACGAGGAGCCCGTGCTCGACGGCGTACCGCGGACGCTCGCGCCGCTGCTGACCGCCTGCCTGGAGAAGTCACCGCAGGCCCGTCCCACCGCCGACGAGTTGCTGGAGAGGCTCGCCGCGGGTCCCGGCATCTGGACCTCGGCACTGCCGCCGGGGCTGGAGGCGGACATCGCCGCGCGGGAAACCGAGCTGTCGGCACTGCTGGAGCCCTCCGCACCCCTCCCCCCAGA
>NZ_RDBN01000047.1:12109-20220 GCF_008042075.1 Streptomyces sp. UW30
TCGTCTGTGCCAGGCGCTGCGCGACCGTGGTGACGTCGGCGTTCCGGTCCACGAACACCGGTGACTTGCCGCCGAGTTCGAGGGCGACGGGGGTGAGGTTCTTCGCGGCGGCGGTCATCACGATGCGGCCGACGGTGCCGTTGCCGGTGTAGAAGATGTGGTCGAAGTGCTGCTCCAGCAGCACGGTGGTCTCCGGCGCGCCGCCCTCGACGACCGCGGTCGTCATCAAGCCCGCCGAATACGCCGCCCACACCTCGGCACTGCTGGCCGAGCTGCTGCCCGCGTATCTCGACACCGACGCGACCGCGGTCGTCGAGGGCGGCGCGCCGGAGACCACCGTGCTGCTGGAGCAGCACTTCGACCACATCTTCTACACCGGCAACGGCACCGTCGGCCGCATCGTGATGACCGCCGCCGCGAAGAACCTCACCCCCGTCGCCCTCGAACTCGGCGGCAAGTCACCGGTGTTCGTGGACCGGAACGCCGACGTCACCACGGTCGCGCAGCGCCTGGCACAGACGAAGTTCGCCAACGCCGGACAGACCTGCGTCGCCCCCGACTACGTCCTGACCGACCCGGACACCGCGACCGAACTGCAGGCCGCCCTGGTCGTCGCGATCAAGGGGCTGTTCGGTGAGGACCCGCAGACCTCCGACACCTACGGACGGATCATCAACGAGCGGCACTTCGACCGGCTGTCCGCTCTGTTGGGCTCCGGCCACACCGTCACCGGCGGGCAGACCGACCGCGCGGACACGTACATCGCCCCGACCGTGCTGGCCGACGTCCGGCCCGACGAGCCCGTGATGCAGGAGGAGATCTTCGGCCCCATCCTGCCGATCCTGACCGTGGCGGACCTGGACGAGGCGATCGCGTTCATCAACGACCGCGACAAGCCGCTCGCCCTGTACGCCTTCACCGAGAACAACACCACCAAGCGCCGCCTCGCCGCCGAGACCTCCTCGGGCGGCCTCAACTTCGGCCTGCCGATGCGCCACCTCGCCGTGCCGACGCTTCCCTTCGGCGGTGTCGGCGAAAGCGGCATGGGCAACTACCACGGCCGCTACTCCATCGAGACGTTCAGCCACCGCAAGGCCGTCCTCGACGTCCCGCTGAGCTGAACCATCCCTGGCGGACCCGGCGGCGGCAGGCGATCCCACCTCGCAACCTCACACGCGCCGCCGCCCCGCCCTCTCCTCGGAAGAAGGCATCCCCATGCGCGAGCCGGCATCGCAGTACGCCGGCCACGTGGCCAACGACCTCGAACGCAAGAACAAGGAACACGAACGCATCATGGACGACACGCTGTTGGAGCTGCTCGGCGCCGGCAAGTACATGCTGGTCACCAGCTTCCGCAAGAGCGGCACCCCGGTCGCCACCCCGGTGTGGGTGGTACGCGACGGAGACACGCTGGGTGTGCGGACCCCGGCCGATTCCTGGAAGGTCAAGCGGATCCGGGCCCGCGGCGACATCCTCGTCGGCCCCTGCGACCTGCGCGGCAACCCGACGGGCGACCCGGTCCCGGCCACCGCCGAGATCACCGACGCTGCCACCGGCGCCCGCTACCGCAAACTCATCGCCCGCAAGTACGGCATCGTCGGCCGCCTCATGATCCTCGAGAGCCGCCTCCGGGGAAAGGACAGCACGCTGGGCATCCGCGTGCGGCTCACCCCGTGACGAGTTGACGCACCGTCTCCTCCCGCATCAGGGGCCGCCTGTCGGAATGCCCCGGTGAATGCCATCAGACCGTCACGGCACACAAGAGCGAGCGATCAAGGGGGTCGGAGCATGGAGACAGCGCAGAGTCAGCAGCAGTCGGCACCCGGCACCTTCACCGCCTTCGCCCGCTTCGTCCTCTTCGGCGGCGGAGTGGGGCTCGCCTCCAGCTTCGCCGTGGCGGCCCTCGCCTCCTGGATCTACTGGGGCCTGGCCAACGCTCTGATCACCGCGGCTTCCACGCTCCTCGCCACCGAGTTGCATGCCCGCTTCACCTTCGGCGCAGGCCCGCGCGCGACCTGGCGCCAGCATGCGCAGTCGGCCGGTTCCGCGGCGGCCGCGTATGCGGTGACCTCCGTGGCGATGCTTGTCCTGCGGCAACTGATGGCGGCACCCGGTGCGGCGCTCGAGCAGGTCGTCTACCTGTCCGCCTCCGCACTCGCCGGTGTCGCGCGGTTCGCGGTGCTGCGCGTCGTTGTCTTCGCGCGGAGCCGCTCGCAGGTCGCGGCCACCGTCCGCGCCGCCCGTCCCGTGCACGCGACCGCGGCCCGCGCCGCGGCATCCGCCGGCCCCGTGGTGCTGGGCCGCGCCGCCTGACCGTTCCGCCGGGCCGGGCCGCACGGGACGGGCAGCCTCGCCGTGGACCGACGTCCACATCACGCCCCAGCGGCGGGGCCGGTTCCCCGGGGTGGACCTCAACTCTTGACGGCCTCTGCGATCAGCAGGGCGGCCTGGGCGGGCGTGAGGTGAGTGGTGTCGATGACCTCGGCCTCGTCGTGCAGCCAGGTGCGGGCCGCCTCGGCGTAGGGCTCGAGGTATTTGAGGCGGAAAGGGGAGGGGCCAAGAAGACTGTCTCCCTCGATGCGCCCTCGGAGGGTGTCCTGGTCGGCGTGGAGGACGAAGTGCCGTACCGGGATGGCATGGTGAGCGAGGCCCGTGCTGATCTCGCGCCAGTACTGCTCGACCAGGACGGTCATGGGCATCACCAGAATGCCGCCGGTGTAGTCGAGTACGTGGCGAGCGGTCTCGACGACGAGCGGCCGCCACGGCGGCCAGTGCTGGAAGTTGTCCGTCCCGGGCAGCCCCGGCGTGATGTCCATGAGTGTCTCGCCGACCTTCTCGGCGTCGAACACCCGTGAATCCGGGATCAGTTGCTGCACGAGTGCACTGGTCGTCGTCTTGCCTGCGCCGTGGGTGCCGTTGAGCCATACGATCACGGGGACCGATGCTAACGCTGTGCGGGCGTGGGAACGGGCACGGTGAAATCCGGTACGGCTTCGGCGATTCTCATGTCGTCGTCTGGTGAAGGCGGGGAATGAGCGCAATGATCATGGTGAGAGGCGTCGATATCCGCGGTATGCAGCACTGCGAGACCACGGCGCTCGGCGTGCTGCTGCGGCATGAGGGACTCGACTTGTCCGAGCCCATGCTGTTCGGGCTCGGCTCCGGGCTGTCCTTCATCGACTGGGACAGCAAAGGCATGGGTTTTCCCTTCCTGGGAGGCCGGGTCAAGCCGTTCGAGCTCACCAGGAACCTGGCCGCCGTACTCGGGCTGGAGCTGCTGGTCGGGGAGACCACCTCCGCGCGCAAGGCCTGGCAGAACGTGGCGGCGCCCATCGACGCCGGTCAGCCGGTCGGCCTTCAGCTCGACAGCTACCACCTGGACTACTTCAGCACCAAGGTGCACTTCGGCGGGCACATCGTGGCCATGTACGGCTACGACGAACAGGACGCCTACCTGGTGGACACCGACCCGCAGGGCGGAGCCGTCTCGACCAGCCTCGCCGGCCTGGCCAGGGCCAGAGCCGAGCGCGGCCCCATGACCGCCAAGCACCGCTCCTTCACCGTCACAGCGCCCAGCGACCTGACGTCACCGCAGGACCGGATCATCCCCGCGATCAAGACCTGCGCCGAGGCCTTCCTGAACCCGCCCATCGCGAACCTGGGCCACCGGGGCATCGAGAAGACGGCGAAGCAAGTGCCAAAGTGGCTGCAGCGCAGCGACAATCCGCGGGAGGACCTGCCACGGGCCGCCGTCCTCATGGAGAAGGCCGGCACCGGCGGTGCCCTGTTCCGCAATCTCTACCGGGACTTCCTCGCCGAGTGTGCCCAGCTGACCGACAGCAGCCACCTGCGCACCGGCCACAGCCTGTATACCGAGGCCGCCACCCTCTGGACAGAGGTCGCCGCACTCATTGCGACAGCAGGCGAATCCGGCGACGCGAAGAACCTCGTGGAGGCCGGCTCCCTCCTTCACGAGCTCTCGCGCATCGAACGCGATGCGATGCAGGCACTCAGCGCGCTCTAGAGGGCCTGGCACCCGCGGCGGTCTCCTGCCGGCCCCGGCAGCGTGCTTGCGGGGCCGGGGCCGGCAGGAGGACGAATCGACGCTCACCATCGAACGGTCGATGCAGCCTTCACCAATCCCTACGCGGTGTACGGCCCGATCCCGGACGCCGTAGGCAAGTAACAGCGGCAGAAAGGGGGCTCCCCCGAGACGGCGCACAAGCCGCTGGAACGGTGAACCGGCGACTAGAACGGTGAACAGGCGACCGCGGATCAGCGTGGCCCGGCGATCGTCCCCCGCACCACGAGCTCCGGGGTGAGGACCACCTCGCGGGGCTCGACCCGATCCTGATCCAGGCGCTCCACTGCGGCGGCGACCGCATAGCGGGCCTGCTCCCGGGCGCCCTGACTGACCGTGGTCAGGTTGAAGCAGCTCAGCCGGGACAGCGTGTCGTCGTCGTAGCCGGCCACGGACACTTCGCCCGGGACGGCTACACCGGCCCGCTGGAGGGCGGCGAGGACGCCGATGGCGCACTGGTCGTTGTAGGCGACGACGGCGGTGGGGAGGTCACCCGAGTCGAGGAGCTGACGTGCTGCTCGTTCGCCGGCCTCCTCGGTGTTGTCTCCGCGCAGGACCCTGATGTGCACGTCGAGGCCGTGCCGGCGCATGGCGGTGCGGTATCCACGGCGCCGGTCCGTGGCGATCACGCCCTTGCCGCCGTCGACGTAGACGATCTCGCGATGACCGAGGCCGACCAGGTGGTCGACGATCTGGCCGACCCCTTCGTCGTCGGCGGTGCGTACGACGTCCAGCTCCCCGTCGGCGATACGGCGGCCGACGACGATGACGGGGGCCTTGCGGTCCAGGGCGGCGAGGGTGTCGGCGGGGGCGGTCGGGCCGAGCAGGATCAGGGCCTCGCTGCGGAAGGCCAGCAGCGTCTCGACGGCGGTGTGCTCGTCGCGGGTGCGGGTCTGGGTGCTCAGGACGAGGTCGTAGCCSRSCTCCTCGGCGGCCATGTGCAGGTGCTCGACCAGTTCGGCGTGGAAGGGGCTGTGGATGTCGACCATGACGCCGAGGAGCCGCGTGCGTCTGCTGGCGAGCATGCTGGCGGTGCGGTCCACCTGGTAGCCGAGGTCAGCGGCGGCCTTCAGGACCCGTTGCCGGGTGCGTTCGCTGGGGCCCGGCACGCCGCGCAGCACGAGGGACACGGACGCGGTCGACAGGCCCACGCGGGCGGCCACGTCCTCCAGCCTGGGGCGCTTGTGCGCGCCGCTGCGCTGACGCCCGGACTCGACGTCACCCACGTGGACCTCCCCGCCGAATCTCCTGGCGCAACACCCTTGACACATCGATGAAACCGGCTTGATAGTACCAGAACTTAAAGCGCTTTAAAACATTCGGTTGTACCGACAAAGTCTGTTCCCGTTCACGCCGGACGGCGTCCGCCGGATCCACGCCCCATCGCACAGTGAGGTGCACGCACCATGAGCCGTACGTTCCTCCCCCGCTCCCGCAGACTCGCCCCCGCCGTGGCCGTGGCCGCCGCGGCCACGCTGGTCCTCGCCGGCTGTTCCAGCAGCTCAGGCGGCAAGAAGGCCGAGGACGCCGACAGCGGCGTGTCCGCGGGCAAGGCCACCACGCCCCGTATGACCATCGCGATGGTCACCCACGCCCCCTCCGGCGACACGTTCTGGGACACCATCCGCAAGGGCGCCGAGGTCGCGGCCGCCAAGGACAACGTCAAGCTGATCTACTCCAACGACGAGACCGCCGCCGACCAGGCCAACCTGGTCCAGAACGCGATCGACCAGAAGGTCGACGGCATCGCCGTCACCCTCGCCAAGCCGGACGCCATGAAGGACGTGGTCGCCAAGGCGGTCAAGGCCGGGATCCCGGTCGTCGGCTTCAACGCCGGCATGTCCGACTGGCAGAAGCAGGGCCTGCTGTCCTTCTTCGGCCAGGACGAGGCCATCTCCGGTGAGGCGCTCGGCACCAAGCTCAACTCCACCGGCGCCAAGCACGCCCTGTGCGTGATCCAGGTCCAGGGCGCCATCAACCTGGAGCAGCGCTGCGCCGGCGTGGAGAAGGGCTTCGAGGGCAAGACCGACAAGCTCTACGTCAACGGCGCCGACATGCCGTCCGTGAAGTCGACGATCACCGCCAAGCTCAAGCAGGACTCCTCCATCGACCAGGTGGTCACGCTCGGCGCCCCGATCGCGCTGACGGCCGCCCAGTCGGTCGACGAGACGGGCAGCAAGGCGAAGATCGCCACCTTCGACCTGAACAAGGAACTCATCGCGGCCATCAAGGACGGCTCGATCGAGTTCGCCGTCGACCAGCAGCCCTACCTCCAGGGCTATCTGGCGGTCGACTCCCTGTGGCTCTACAAGAACAACGGCAACTACAGCGGCGGCGGTGAGGCGCCGATCCTGACCGGTCCGGCCTTCGTCGACAAGACGAACGTCGAGACGATCGGCACGTTCGCCGCGAAGGGCACCCGGTGATGAGCATGACCCAACAGGCTGCGCCGGCGGTGACCACACCGCCGGCCTCCGGCCCCGGCAAGGAATCCGACGGGCGGACCCGGCAGCGACCTCTGGCGCTGCAGCTTCTGGCCCGACCCGAGGTGGGCGTCTTCCTCGGCGCCGTCGCGGTGTTCGTGTTCTTCCTCGTCGCCGCGCCCCCGGTGCGCGACGGCAGCTCGATGGCCAACGTGCTGTACCAGTCGTCGACCATCGGGATCATGGCCCTGCCGGTCGCGCTGCTGATGATCGGCGGCGAGTTCGACCTGTCCGCCGGTGTCGCGGTGATCGCCTCCGCACTGACGGCCAGCATGACCGCGTACCAGCTGAGCATGAACGTGTGGGTGGGCGTGCTCGTCGCCCTCGCGGTGTCGCTGGCGGTCGGTCTGTTCAACGGCTGGATGCTGGTGAGGACCGGGCTGCCGAGCTTCCTGATCACGCTCGGTACGTTCCTGATCCTCCAGGGCGTGAACCTGGCGGTGACCAAGCTGGTCACCGGCAACGTCGCGACCGACGACATCAGCGACATGGACGGCTTCGAGCAGGCCAAGGCGGTCTTCGCGTCGTCCTTCGACGTCGGCGGGGTCAACGTGAAGATCACCGTGGTGTGGTGGCTGGTCTTCGCCGCCATCGCGACGTGGGTGCTGCTGCGTACGAAGTACGGCAACTGGATCTTCGCGGTCGGCGGCAACCAGCAGTCCGCGCGGGCGGTCGGTGTCCCGGTGACCTTCACCAAGATCTCGCTGTTCATGCTGGTCGGCTTCGGCGCCTGGTTGAGGAACTCGCCCTCGGTGTGCTGGTGCAGACCCGAGATGATCTTGATGAGGGTCGACTTGCCGGCGCCGTTGTCGCCGAGCACGCAGGTGACCTGGCTGGGGAACACCTTCAGATCRACRCCGTGCAGTCGGGCGAGGGCGTGGGCCAGGAGCTCATCTACATCGCCGCGGCCGTCATCGGCGGCTGTCTGCTGACCGGCGGTGCGGGTTCCGCGATCGGCCCGGTCTTCGGCGCGTTCATGTTCGGCATGGTCCAGCAGGGCATCGTCTACGCCGGCTGGAACCCGGACTGGTTCAAGGCGTTCCTCGGCGTGATGCTCCTCGGCGCCGTCCTCATCAATCTGTGGGTCCAGCGCACGGCGACCCGGAGGTGACCCGAATGACCAGCAAAGAAACCGGCACCCACGGCGCCATCCTCGAAGACAAGGCCCCCGACAAGGACGCCCCGGTCGTCGAACTGCGAGCGGCGGGCAAGTCGTACGGCAATATCCGTGCGCTGCACGGCGTCGATCTGAAGGTGTTCCCCAGCCAGGTCACCTGCGTGCTCGGCGACAACGGCGCCGGCAAGTCGACCCTCATCAAGATCATCTCGGGTCTGCACCAGCACACCGAGGGCGAGTTCCTCGTCGACGGCGCACCCGTGCGGTTCTCCACCCCCCGCGAGGCCCTCGACAAGGGCATCGCCACGGTCTACCAGGACCTCGCCGTCGTCCCCCTGATGCCGGTGTGGCGGAACTTCTTCCTCGGCTCCGAGATGACCAAGGGCCCCTGGCCCGTGCGCCGCCTCGACATCGAGAAGATGAAGAAGAC
>NZ_RDBN01000048.1:0-2872 GCF_008042075.1 Streptomyces sp. UW30
CCCACCCCCTCGCCCGCCACGAGGGCCCCGTGCGGCTCAGCCGACTCGCCGACGCCGACTGGATCTCCGGTGGCTCCCGCCCCGAGGGCACCCTCCTCGACGCGGCGCTGCGGCAGGGCTTCAGGCCGCGCGTCGCGCACGTCGTCGGCGAGTGGACCGCGAAGCAGGGGTACGTCGCCGCCGGCCTCGGCGTGGCCCTGGTCCCGGCGCTGGCCGCCGCGTCCGTACGCCCCGACGTCCGTCTGGTGCCGGTGCTCGACGAGGGCGGCCCCGCGAGGGCCGTGTACGCGGCCACCGCGCGGGGGCGGTCGCTGACGCCTGCCGGGGTGGAATTCCTGGGTGCGCTGAGGGAGTCGGCGGTGACGGTGACCTCCCGCACCATGGCGTAGACCACTCCCGTCACGCGATACTTCCGGCGTCCCGCACGACGCACATGCAGCCCCCCACCGTGACGGAAGGACCGGAACTCCCTTGAATTCCATACGTGTTCGGATCGGCGTCCTCGGACTGGCTCTGCTGGCCGGCCTCTCGGCCCCGACAGCGGGGAGCGCCGCTGCCGCCGAGACGGCAGCGGCGACGCCCACCGTCGAGGAGCAGCGGCTCGACAAGGCGGTCCCCCAGGAGATACTGCGCCGTTCCGGATTCGACGCCGCCGCGGCGCAGTTCGCCCGCGATCTGGAGGCGGCTCACTCCTACGCACAGGCCCAGCGTGTCGTCGTACGCGAGGGGTCGGCGCTGTGGCGCAGTGCCGTCGACCGGGCGCAGGGGCGGGGGCCTGCGGGGGGTGACTTGAGCCGGGACGACGATCGGCCGTTGTACTGGGCGCGGTTGTCGATGACGCGGGACGTGCGGACCTGGGAGCCGGGGTTCGGGCTGAGTGATGGTCAGCGGGGCGCGCTGCTGGACGCGCTGGAGCGGACGTCGCGTGGGCAGAGCGACATTCGGTATCCGCACGGCGGGCTCAAGCGGGTTCTGGTCACCGGGTTCGACCCGTTCACCCTCGACCGTGACATCCGTATCTCGAACCCGTCCGGAGCGACCGCGCTCGCCCTCGACGGCACGGTGATCGAGACGGCGGACGGTCCGGCGCGGGTGGAGACCGCCGTGTTCCCGGTGCGCTGGCAGGACTTCGCCGAGGGGACCGTGGAGCGGACGCTGCGGCCGCACTTGAAGCGGGTCGATCTGTTCACGACCGTGAGCCAGGGGCGGGTCGGGCGGTTCGACGTGGAGCGGACCAACGGGGCCTGGCGGGGCGGCTTCCAGGACAACGACAACATCGGCCGCACGGAGACCGTCCCCGTCTCCGATCCGGGCACGCAGCCGCAGTGGACGACCACGACCCTGCCGTACGCGCAGATCGTCGCCGCGAACTCCGGGCGCTTCCCCGTGTACGACAACACCAGCGTGACCGAGATCCCGGCGGGCGCTACGCAGGCCGTGGTGCGGCCGGACGGGCCGACGCCGGGCTCCACCGCGCGGGCCGGGGGCGGTGGGGACTACCTGTCCAACGAGATCGCCTACCGGGCCACCCTGCTGCGGGACCGGCTGGGGCTGCACGACGTGCTGCCGGGCGGGCATGTGCACACGCCGGTGCTGCAGTTCGGCGCGGGGAACACGGATCCGGCGACCGGGGCGGTGACGGATCCCGAGTTCGTGCGGAATCGGCTGGACATCATCGCGCAGGTGCGGGCGATCGTGGGCGTGGCGCTGGAGGCGACGTCGGCTTCCTAGGCTCCGGGCGTCGGCGCGGGCGTTGAGCCGGAGTAGGCCGACTGCCCGTCAAAAGGGGCCCCGTCCGCTTCTCCTCCCCCCTCGACGGTCTCCTCCCCCATCAGCTCCCGCGCCATCAGCGTCGCCCCCGCCACGGCTCCCGGCATCAGGAACACCGCGACGAACGGGACCAGGAAGGCCGCGGCGAGGGGGGCTCCGAAGCCCCAGATCAGGGTCTTGCGGGAGCGGAGCATCGTGAGGCGGTCGCGGAGTTCGACGCGGCGGCGCTGGAGGGCGACGGCCGTGAGTTCCTCGGTGAGGAAGAAGCCGGTGACGAAGACGCCGATCACCGGTACGGCCGTCTGGCCGACGACCGGGATGAACCCGAGGGCGAAGAGCAGCACGCCCCACACCCCGGCGCGCAGCACGATCCGCAGGCTGTCGCGGGCCGAGATCAGCAGCTCGCGCCAGAGCGGCAGGCCGGACTCGGGCGCCGTGCCGTCGGGGGACACGTCCCGGTCGACCTTCTCGGAGAGGTTCTCGTAGAAGGGCTGGCCGATCAGGAGCGTGACGGCGGTGAAGGTGACCACCGACAGGAGCAGGCTCAGGGCGAACAGGACCGCGGTGAGGAAGCCGCGGAACAGGCCCTGCCAGGGGCTCGACCAGTCGTCGGCGAACGGCGTCGACCACCCCACGAAGTCCTCGCCCCAGAGCGCGAGCCCGACCAGCGCCCCCGCATACAGGACAAGGGTGATCACGCCCGGGAGCAGCCCGAACCCGTAACTCTTCCCGTGTCGGGCCACCCATCGCTGGCCCTTGAGGAGATAACTGAAACCGGCCCCAAGATCACGCATGTACGGCACTCTAGCCGGGGCGTGTCACACCGGAGTCACGGCCGCTTCGAGGCACGGTCACCGGATCCCGAAGGTGTCGATCGCGATACCCCTGCCCTCGAAATGAGCCGTCCGGGGCATCCGTGACACCAACTCCCTCTTGTTGCGGTTGAGTCGAACAGGTACACCTCGCCGTACCGATCTCAGGAAGTTCCCGGAGGAGATACGCGTGCGCATCACGAGAACCGTTCCTGCGAGACCCGTTCCCATCACCGTCCTCGCCCTCGCGACGGCCGGATCCCTGCTGCTGACCCCGCCCACCGCCGCCG
>NZ_RDBN01000048.1:2918-49728 GCF_008042075.1 Streptomyces sp. UW30
GAAAAAAAAAAAGCTTGATGGACTTGTCGGCCGGGTTCTCGGGATCGGGGGCGAGGACCTGCCGGCGCGGGTAGCCGCGGCTGTCGTCGCCGAGCCCCGGCCCCCGGTCCACCGCGAGGCCGCGCTCGACGGGCATGCCGCGCGGACGCCGGTGAGCGCGGCCCAGCGGGCCCTCGCCGCCGGGGCGGACTCCGAGGCCGCCGCCGAGGCGGTGCTCGGCGACGACAGCCGCGGCTACCCGCGCCGGCAGGTCCTCGCCCCCGATCCCGAGAACCCGGCCGACAAGTCCATCAAGCTCGGCCTCACCCCGTACCACGCCATCGCGCCGAGGCTGAACGCCCTCCAGGCGCTCGGCGAGCGGGTGAGCGTCGAGGTCGCGGGCCGGTCGGCCGGCGGGCACCGGCTCTATCTCGTCACGGTCACCGCCCCGGAGAGCGCCCGCCAGGCCCGCGCCCAGGCGCGCATGCGCGAGCTCATCGAGAGCGCGCCCGCCCTCGCCGCCAAGTCCCCGGCGCTCAAGAAGACCTACAAAGCCCCTGTCTTCTTCAACAACAACATCCACGGCAACGAGTGGGAAGGCACCGACGCCTCCCTCAAGCTCATCGAGCGGCTCGCCACCGCCAACGACGGCAGGACGCGAGATCTGCTCGCCCACAGCCGCCTCTACTTCAACATCACCGCCAATCCGGACGGCCGTATCGCCGGAACGCGTACGAATGCCAACGGCTTCGACATGAACCGGGACTTCGTCACCGCCTCGCAGCCCGAGGTGCGGGCGATGCGGCAGATCCAGATCGACAAGCAGCCGGCCGTCATGCTCGACCTGCACGGCTACGTCAACGGCACCCTCATCGAGCCCACGACTCCCCCGCACGGCGAGAACTACGAGTACGACCTGTTCCTGAAGAACACCTACGCCAACGCCCTCGGCATGGAGGCCGCCGTCAACGGACTCGGCTACACGGCCGAGAAGGACGGCGTCGAGCCCGCGCAGATCCCGTTCCGGGACCAGCAGGAGGGCTGGGACGACTGGCCGCCGATCTTCACCCCGCAGTACGCGGCCTTCCACGGCACGGTCGCCGCGCACACGGTGGAGATCCCGCTGCCGGTGAACAACGAGGAGTACGACACCCTGCCGACCGCCGAGTTGCGCCGCCGCTCCGCGATCAACGTGGACGTCGCCGGGGCCGCCCTGCGTGCCACCCTCGACTTCGTGCAGGCGAGGCGCACCTCACTGGTCGCCGACCAGATCGAGGTCTTCCGGCGGGGAGCCGCGGGCGCCGCGCAGGTGCCGGTGTCCGAGGAGACCGTCCCGGGCGTCCCCGGCATCGGCCCCGAGGACGTCTACACGACGACCTTCCCCCGCGCCTACGTCATCCCGGCCGGCACCGGTGCCCAGCGCTCCGCCACCGCCGCCGCCCGCCTCGTCGACCACCTCCTCGCCAACGACGTCCGTGTCACGCGGGCGCTGCACTCCTTCCGGCTCGGCGGACGGACGTACGCGAAGGGCAGTTACGTCGTCGACCTGCGCCAGCCCAAGCGCGGTCTGGCGAACGTGCTGCTCGCCGACGGGCGGGACATCAGCGACAAGGTGTCGGTGATGTACGACATCTCGGGCTGGAGTCTGGGCCGCCTGTGGGGCGCGACGGTCGCGCCCGTGACACGCGGGAGCCTCGCCGCCGCGCCGCTGCGGCCCGTGTCGGCCGCCACCCGCGTGGCGTACGTCGCCCCGCGCGGCGACCTGCGCCTGCGCCTGGACGACCCGCGCGAGATCGCGGCCGTCAACTCCCTTCTGCGGCAGGGGGTTTCGGTACGACAGGCAGCCGACGCAAGTGTGATCATCCCGGCGTCGGCGCGTTCCAAGGCCGCGGCGGCCGCGAAAACGTACGACGTCGCCTTCGACGCCACCACCGCCAGGGGCATCACGCCGCTGCACCGCACCCGCGTCGCCGCGGCTGTCACACCGGGTGAGCTGCTGGCGTTGCGGGAGATGAACTTCGAGGTCACTCCGGTGTCGACGGCCGTGTTGAACGCCGGGTTCGACTGGTCGTCGGCGGACGTGCTGTTCGTGTCGGCCGGACTGGACCACGACGGCCTGAGCCCCGCGGCCCGCACGGCACTCGACGCCTTCCTCGACCGGCACGCCCTGGTCGGGCGGGGTGCCACCGGTGCCGCACTCAACGCGGCGGCCGGACTGCTCGCCGTGAAGCCGGTCGAGGGCAACGGGGACGCCAACGGCGTGGTGCGCGTGGCGAACTCGGGCAGTGCCCTGATGCGCGGCGCCCCCTCGCACGGCTTCGTCTACGCGCCCGTGTGGTTCACCGACCTCGGTCCGGACGTCCGGGTGGAGCAGGCGTACGCGACCGGGAATCCGCTTCTCTCCGGGCACTGGCGGCCGTCGCAGGACGGCTCCGGCGGGCCCTCGGACGCGGCGGGGCGGGCCGCGGTGGTCAGCGGCGCGCGGGCGGTCCTGTTCGGCACCGAGCCGTTGTTCAGGGATCACCCGAAGGGGGAATTCGCCCAGGTGGGAAGGGCGTTGTTCGGCATGGCCCAGGCCAGTGGCAGCAGATGAGGAGAGCGGATGACGCAGGGGATCCACGGCACGGTCGCGGACGGCTTCGAGGCCGTACGGGACGAGTTCGCCGCGTTCGTGGCGGGGGAACTCCCCGACTACGAAGGACAGTTGTGCGCCTACGTACACGGCCGGAAGGTCGTCGACCTGTGGGCCGGTGACGGCTGCGAGGCCGACTCCCTCTACGGCGTGTTCTCCTCCACCAAGGGCGCCGCGCACCTCGTGGTCGCGCTGCTCATCCAGGAGGGCACGCTGGAGCCGGACCGGAAGGTGACGTACTACTGGCCGGAGTTCGGGGCCGAGGGCAAGGCCGGCATCACGCTGCGCGAGCTGCTCTCGCACCGGGCCGGGCTGGTCGGTCTTGACGCCGGGTTCACCCGGGACGAGATCGCCGACGACCGCGCCATCGCCGAACGCCTCGCCGACCAGCGGCCGTTCTGGCGCCCCGGCACGGCCTTCGGCTACCACGCGCTCGTGATCGGCGCGCTCTCCGGCGAGGTGGTGCGGCGGGCGACGGGCCGTTCACTCCAGGAGATCTACGAGGAGCGGATCCGGGCCCCGTACGGCCTGGGCTTCCACCTCGGGCTGCCCGAGGAGCTGGAGCCCCGGTATCGCTCCGTGCAGCCGATGGCGCCGACGCCGGAGCAGCAGGCGGTGCTGGACGCGACTCCTACGGGGCCGCACACGCTGGCCTCGATCGCCTACAACACGCATGTGCCGGATCCGGGCGAGCTGGCCGACTACCCCAACTCCCGTGCCGTGCGCGCGAGCGGACCGGCGTCGGCGGGCGGCGTCGCCTCCGCGCGCGGGCTGGCCGGGATGTACGCGGCGGCGATCAGTGAGGTGGAGAGGCGCCCGCCCCTGCTGAAGCCGGACACGATCGCCGAGGTGGGCCAGATCCACTCCACCGGCTACGACCTGGTCGCCCGGATCCACAGGTCCTACGCCCTGGGCTTCCAGGCGCTCTCCGACACCTTGTACCCCTTCCTCGGCGCCGGCACCTTCGGCCACAGCGGCGCCGGCGGCTCCCAGGCCCTCGCGGACCCCCGCAGCGGTCTGGCCTACGGCTACACCCGCCGCCGCTGCGCCTTCCCGGGCGGAGCGGCACAGGAGAACGAACGGTTGGTGAGGGCGGCACACAGCGCAGCGCTGGCGAGCTGAACCCACACCGACGCCGGGCAACGGCCCACCAACAGCCACTGTCCCGACGACACAGAGGCCGCACCCCACGTCCAGGGGTGCGGCCTCCGTCATACAACGAACGGTGTCAGACCAGCGTCACGCTGATGTTTCCGCGCGTCGCCTTCGAGTACGGGCAAACCTGGTGAGCCTTCTCAAGCAGGTCCCGGGCCGTGGCGGCGTCGACGTTCGGGATGGCCGCCGAGATCTCGACGATGATCCCGAAGCCGTCGTCGTTCTTGCCTATGCCGACCTTCGCGGTGACGGTCGAGCCGGAGATGTCGGCCTGCTCCTGGCGGGCGACGACGCCCAGGGCGCCCTGGAAGCAGGCGCTGTAGCCGGCCGCGAACAGCTGCTCCGGGTTGGTGCCGGCGCCGCTGCCGCCCATCTCCTTGGGCGGGTTCACGACGACGTCGAGCTTGCCGTCGTCGGTGGCGACACGGCCGTCGCGACCGTTCTCGGCGGTGGCGACGGCGGTGTACAGGACATCGCTCTGCTGGATGGACATGCGGTGTCTTCTCCTCCTCGGTCCGCCGCGACTCGCGCCCACGATCGACGACGGTTTCGGAAAGAAGTTACCGCATACCGGAAAGTTGGAGAAGGCGGCCGGGGACGTCAGAGCTTGACGACCATCTTTCCGATGTTGTCGCCGCGCAGAACCCCGAGGAACGCCTCCAGGTTGTTCTCGACGCCCTCGACGACCGTCTCGCGGTACTTGAGCTGCCCCGAGGCGACCCAGGGGCCGACCTCCTGGACGAACTCCGGCTGGAGGTCGTAGTGGTCGCCGACCAGAACGCCCTCGACGCGGAGCCGGTTCTGCAGGATCTTGACCATGTTGCTCGGGCCGGGGGTCGGCTCGGTCGAGTTGTACTGGGAGATCATGCCGCAGATCACGGCCCGGCCGCCGAGGTTGAGCGCGCCGATCGCGGCCTCCAGGTGCTCGCCGCCGACGTTGTCGAAGTAGACGTCGATGCCGTCCGGGGCGGCCTCCTTGAGCTGCTCCCAGACCGGGCCGTTCTTGTAGTTGAACGCGGCGTCGAAGCCGTACTCCTCGACGAGGAGCTTGACCTTCTCGTCCGAGCCGGCGGACCCGATGACCCGCGAGGCACCCTTGAGCTTGGCGATCTGGCCGACCTGGCTGCCGACGGCACCCGCGGCGCCCGACACGAAGACGGCGTCGCCCTCCTTGAAGGCGCCGACCCGCAGCAGGCCCGCGTAGGCGGTCAGGCCGGTCATGCCGAGGACGCCGAGGTAGGTGCTCAGCGGGGCGGCATCCGGGTCGACCTTGACGGCGGCCTTCGCGTCCATGGCCGCGAACTCGCGCCAGCCGAAGAAGTGCAGAACGTGGTCGCCGACCGCGATGCCCTCGGCGTTGGAGGCGACGACCTCGCCCACGGCGCCGCCCTGCATGACCTTGCCGAGCTCGAAGGGGGCGACGTAGGACTTGGCGGCCGACATGCGTCCACGCATGTACGGGTCGACGGAGAGGTACTTGTTCCGTACGAGCACCTGACCCTCGCCGGGCGTCGGCACCTCGGTCTCGACCAGGGCGAAGTCCTCGTCCTTGGGCCAGCCGACGGGGCGGGAGAGGAGGTGCCACTCGCGGTTGCTCATGGGGGGTGCGCCTTTCGGTACGGGTATTTTTACTTCAGCATCTGAAACAACCATGCTACTGAATATTTCAGGATGTCAAGTAACGGGGTTACCCTGAGACCATGGCCACTCCACACAAGATCCGCCGTCCGGATGAGCTGACCCTCGAAGTCGTCGACCTGATCGGCGCGGTCGTGGCCCGCTACCACGAGGAGTACGAGGAGGCCGCCGGCGAGCACGGCCTGACCGGCGCACAGGCACGGCTGCTGACCCTGCTGTCGCTGGAGCCGCTGCCGATGCGGAAGCTGGCACAGCGGCTGCGCTGCGAGCCGTCGAACGTGACCGGGATCGTGGACCGCCTGGAGGCACGGGGCCTGGTGGAGCGCCGCCCGGACCCGGCGGACCGGCGGGTCAAGCTGGCGGCCGTCACCGACGAGGGCCGCCAGGTGGCCCGTGGCCTGCGGGATTCCCTGCGTTTCGCCCGGGAGCCGCTCGCGGGGCTCTCCGAGGAGGAGCGGTTGTCCCTGCGGGATCTGCTGCGGCGGATGCTGGGCGCGCAGGCCTGACCGCCGGGCCGGTCCCGAGGCCCGGCGTGGCGCGCGGACGCGGCCGGATCACCCGGAGCAGGTGATGCGGAGCCGGGGCGCGGGCGGTGGGATGCCTCTGTGGTCGGTATGCGGAAGGTGGGCCGGGCGTCCGGCACGGCCGATCGGTCCGGTGCCGCGGGGCAACGGTGGACGGCGCGGCTGGCCTTGCTGGTCGCGGCCGGTGCGATCGCGCTGCTGCTGACGGCGGCCGGGGTCAAGAGCATCGCGCTGCTCCTCGTGGGCCTGGCCGGGCTCGGCGCGACGGCCGCGGCGCTGTGGTGGACCCTCTCCCGTCGCGGCCTGATCCGGATGCTGGCCGCCGTCCTCGCGCTGCTGACACCGGCCGCGGTGCTGCTGGCCTACTCGACGGTGGGCCTGCTGTGGCCCGTGCTGTCGGCCCTCGCACTGTGGGCCGTCGCGGCGCTGATCGGGCGGGCCGCCCTCGCCGCGGACGCCGACCGTCCACGGACCGAGCACCGTCCGGCGCCGAAGGCCGAGGCGCCGTTCCTCATCATGAACCCGCGCTCGGGCGGCGGGAAGGTCGGCAGGTTCGACCTCGTGGCCAAGGCCCGGGAGCGGGGCGCCGAGGTCGCCGTACTGGATCCGGCGCATCCCCAGGACGTCGGGGAACTCGCCCGCCGGGCCGTGGCCGAGGGCGCCGACCTGCTCGGGGTCGCCGGCGGGGACGGCACGCAGGCGCTGGTCGCGGGCGTGGCCGCCGAGCGGGGTCTGCCCTTCGTGGTGATCTCGGCCGGCACCCGCAACCACTTCGCCATGGACCTCGGCCTGGACCGGGAGGATCCGTCGGCCTGCCTCGACGCGCTGACCGACGGGGTCGAACTGCGCATCGACCTCGGCCTGATCGGTGACCGCGTGTTCGTGAACACCGCGTCCTTCGGGGCGTACGCGGTGGTGGTGCAGAGCCCCGCCTACCGCGACGACAAGGTGAGGACCATCCTTCGGGAGCTCCCGGATCTGCTGACCCATGACGCCGGCCCACGGCTGACCGTGCGGGCGGGGCACGTGGCCATCGACGCTCCCCAAGGGGTGCTGATCAGCAACAATCCCTACCAGTTGGGCGATGCGGCGGGTCTCGGCCGGCGGCCGCGGCTGGACTCCGGTGCCCTCGGTGTGCTCGGCGTCAGCGTGGACAACGCCGCCGAGGCGGCCGGTCTGCTGCGCGGCCAGCAGGCACGCGGGCTGACCGCGCTGGCCGCGACCGAGGTGGTGATCGACGCCGACGCTCCCGACATCCCCGTCGGCGTCGACGGCGAGGCGCTGCTGCTGCCCACCCCCGTCGTGTGCCGCATCCTGCCCGGCGCCCTGCGCGTGCGGGTACCTCGCGAGCGGCCGGGGGTACCCGGAAGCAGGCCGCCGGTCGACTGGCGGGCCCTGCGGCGGCTGGCGTTCACGGGCAGCCGCACCTCACGCGGTCACGATCGTCCGGATTGGCGAACGTGAACGGCTTACGTGCACCACCACAGGAACCGGTTGCACGTCTCCGACGGCGACGGGTCCGGAGTCGGGTCGGAGGTGGTCGGTTCCGTCGTCGGTGCCGGGTCCTCGGCGGTGGGGGTGGGAGCCGGGTCCGAAGTGGACGGACCGGAGCCGCCGCCGGTCGCCGACGACTGGGGGTCCTTCGACGGGGTCCCGTCCTTGTCCTCGTCCTTCTTGTCCTTGGGGGACTTGGAGACCGAAGGGGATGCCGAGGGGTCCTTCGACGGATTGTCCGCGTCCGCTCCCGTGGTGCCCTCCGTCGCGTCCGGCGAGGGCGACACCTCGGCCTCGGCAGCGCCCTCCGCGGACTCGTCCCCGGCGGCGGCCGGACTGGCGCTCTTGCCCGGGGCGTCCATGCCGAGTTCCGCCAGGCTCAGGCCTCCGGCGGCCAGGACGAATCCTGCGGCGATCAGCAGGACCCGGCGACGGCGGCGCCGGTGCGCGGCGGCCTTGCGATCGCGACGGCTCGCGCCGCCCGCCTCGGACTCCTCGTCCAGGTCGGCGTCGTCCTCGTCGTCGTACGCGTCACTCTCGTCGTACGCGTCACTCTCGGCGTACTCGTGGCTCTCGGCGTACTCGTGGCTCTCGGCGTACTCGTCGGCACCGCGCCTGCGGCCACGGCCTCGGCGTTGCGCCGCCCGCCGCGCGGCCCGCCCGCCGACCGGTGCGGCCGAGGCGACGGACTCGGCCTCCGGAGCGTCGGCGGCGTCAGCGGCCGCCTCGGTCTCCTGAGGGCCCGGCTCGTCGTACTGCCCGCCGTATCCGTCCGCGCCGTAACCGCCGCCGTACTGCCCCTCGTACCCCTGGTACGAGCCCTGGTACGCCGCGGCTGCCGCGGTCCGGTCGGCCATCTGCGGGTACGCCTCGTTCGGGGCACTGGCGTACACCGGGCGATGTTCGACCGTGGCGCCGCACCCCGGGCAGGCGAGGGCGCCATTCAGGTGCCGTCGGCACGGGTGGCAGTAGTCCATGACGCGGGAAGACTAGGTTCCACAGACGCACAGTTCCTAGTCACAGCTGTGAAAGTTCTGTACGAAACAAACCGTTCCCGCATGGCGAGTTGACGGATATGCCACGACACGCCAGAGACGCCCCCCACGCTCCGCGACGGGGTGCCCGAAATCCGTATCGAAAGCGGTGTCGAAACCGTTATGCGTTCGACCCATTGACACCCCCACCACGCCCTCCCTACTGTCACGTCAGCATTTCGAACGTGTGTCGAAATTTCGAACACGCTCGGATGCGACACCGAAGAAGCCGACGACGCAGCAAGGGGCAACTGCCGTGCGCATCACCGGAATCAGCACACACGTGGTCGGGACGCCGTGGCGCAACCTGACCTACGTCCTGGTGCACACCGACGAAGGGCTGACCGGAGTCGGCGAGACCCGGATGCTGGGCCACACCGACGCGCTGATCGGCTATCTGCGGGAGGCCGAGGCCAACCACATTCTGGGATCGGACCCGTTCGCTGTCGAGGACCTCGTGCGGCGCATGAAGTACGGCGACTACGGGCGGGCCGGCGAGATCGTGATGTCCGGTATCGCCGTGATCGAGATGGCGTGCTGGGACATCAAGGGCAAGGCCCTCGGGGTGCCCGTCTGGCAGCTGCTGGGCGGCAAGGTCACCGACAAGGTCAAGGCGTACGCCAACGGCTGGTACACGACGGAGCGGACCCCGGAGGCGTACCACAAGGCCGCCCAGGGCGTGATGGAGCGCGGGTACAAGGCGCTCAAGATCGACCCCTTCGGCACCGGGCACTTCGAGCTCGACCACGAGCAGACCCTGTACGCCGTCTCCCTCATCGAGGCCGTGCGGGACGCCATCGGCCCCGACGCCGAGCTGATGCTGGAGATGCACGGCCGCTTCTCCCCCGCCACCGCCGTACGGCTCGCGCGCGAGCTGGCCCCCTTCAAGCCCGCCTGGCTGGAGGAGCCCTGCCCGCCGGAGAACCTGAAGGCGCTGGAGAAGGTCGCCGCCAAGGTCGACATCCCGGTCGCCACCGGTGAGCGCATTCACGACCGCATCGAGTTCCGTGAGCTCTTCGAGAGCCAGGCCGTCGACATCATCCAGCCCGACGTCGGTCACATCGGCGGCATCTGGGAGACGCGCAAGCTCGCCGCGACCGCCGAGGCCCACTACGTGCTGGTCGCCCCGCACAACGTGGGCGGCTCGGTCCTGACCGCCGCGTCGCTCCAGGTCGGTTTCACCTCCCCGAACTTCAAGATCCTGGAGCACTTCAACGACTTCGCCGACGCGGAGATCAAGAAGGTCGTCAAGGGCGCCCCGCAGGTGAACCCGGAGGACGGCTACTTCCACCTCTCCGACGCCCCCGGCCTCGGGGTCGAGTTCGACGCCGACGCCGCCGCCGAGTTCCCGCAGCAGCAGGCCCGGTTCGACCTGTGGGCCGAGGGCTGGGAGCAGCGCAAGCCCAAGGGCGCGCAGTGAGCACCGCCGTCGTCATCGAGGCGCCCGGCGAGCACCGGCTCACCGAGCACACGCCGCGCGAGCCGGAGGCCGGTGAGGCGCTGGTGCGCGTCCACGCGGTCGGCATCTGCGGCAGCGACCGCGAGGTGTACCAGGGCAACCGGCCCGAGGGGTACGTCCGTTACCCGCTCACGCCGGGCCACGAGTGGTCCGGGACCGTCGCCGCCGTCGGCGCCGGGGTGCCGGACTCGCTCGTCGGCCGCAAGGTCGTCGGCGAGGGCTTCCGCAACTGCCAGGTCTGCGACCGCTGTCACGCCGGTGAGACCACGCTGTGCGGTGCGGGGTACGAGGAGACCGGGTTCACCCAGCCGGGCGCCATGGCGGCCACTCTGACGCTTCCTGCCCGGCTGCTGCACGTCCTGCCGGACGGCTGCGACCTCACCGCGGCCGCCCTGCTTGAGCCGGCGGCCTGTATCGCCGCCGCCGCGCTCAAGGCGAACGCGCTGCCGGGTGAGCGGGTGGCCGTGGTCGGTACCGGGACGCTCGGGATGTTCGCCGTCCAGTTCCTGAAGGCGGGCTCGCCGGCCGAGCTGCTCGTGGTGGGCACCCGGCGCGACCGCGAGGCGCTGTCGCGGCAGTACGGCGCCACCGACTTCCGCACCAAGGACCAGGAGCTCCCGGGCGACTTCGACGTCGTCATCGAGACCGCCGGGTCCGCCGACGCCGCGCGCGTGTCCGCAGCCCTGCTCAGGCGCGGCGGGCGGCTGGTCCTCACCGGGATCCCGGCGCCGGGTGCGCAGGGGCTCGACCCGACCGATCTCGTCGTACGGCAGCTGGAGGTGCACACCGTCTTCGGGGCGCCGCCGGACGCCTGGGCGCACACGGTGCGCGTGTTCGCGGCCGGGCTGCTCGATCCGCTGCCGCTGGTCACGCACGAGCTGCCGCTGACGGAGTTCCCGCAGGCGATCGAGCTCGTCGGGTCCGGCGATCCGAAGGTGGGCAAGGTCCTCCTTCGCCCCTGAGGCCCCCTCAGCCGTACGCCGGTACGGGGGCAACCTGACGGTCCCCGTACCGGCGTACACCCAAAGCCCCGCACACCCCGAGCCGCGAACCTCGTCCGATATTTCGAACAAGAAGGACAGCTTGTGACCGACGCTTCCGCAGCCCGCCGCCCCGGTGAGCAGGTTCTCGCCGCCCTCGGCCTGGCCGCGCCCGACCTCTCCCCCGCCGACGCCTCGCCCCACACGTTCCCGGGCGGCGGCCGCTGGCGCACCGAGATCCCCTCGTGCGAGGGTCCCGAAGCGCTGGCCGTCGTCCTGAAGGAAGCCTCGCTGCTCGACGTGCCGGTCCACCGGATCAGTCAGGGCAGCGGCGTGTGGATGCTGACCGATACCGAGATCACCGAGATGGTCGAGGCCACCGCCGAACGCGACATCGAGCTCTGCCTGTTCACCGGCCCGCGCGGCACCTGGGACATCGGCGGCTCCACGCGCACCGACTCGCGGGGGGCCGGACTGCGCGCACGCGGCCATGACGCCGTCGCCGGCTGCGTCGAAGACGCCGTACGGGCCACGGAGTTGGGCGTCAAGTGCCTGCTCGTCGCCGACGAGGGCGTGCTGTGGACGCTGCACCGGGCGCGGGTCGCCGGGATCATCCCGGCCGACACGACTCTCAAGGTGAGCGCGCTGATCGGGCCCGTCAATCCCGCCGCGTACGCGGTGTACGAGCAGTTGGGCGCGGACTCGGTCAACGTGCCCAGCGATCTGACGCTCGATCACCTCACCGAGATACGGCGGGTCTCCGCCGCCCCCATGGACATGTACATCGAGGCCCCCGACGATCTCGGCGGCTATGTGCGGATGTACGAGGTCGCCGAGCTGATCCGGCGTGGCGCACCGCTCTATCTGAAGTTCGGGCTCTCCAAGGCCCCCGGCATCTATCCCTACGGACACCACATGCGGGACCTGACGCTGGCCACCGCCCGGGAACGCGTACGGCGCGGACGGCTGGCATTGGACCTGCTCGCACGGCACGGAGCTGACGGCGACATGGCGCCACTCGGTTCACGACTGCCCGGAACTCTGAAGCGATTCGAAACTCCCGCATAACGTTCCGGACAAACCCCCTTCACAGAAGCAGACGCAGTCGAACACAATCCCACACACCCTCGGTGTACCCGCACAGCCCTCGACACGCGTCGTCGCAACCGCCCAGACCGAGCCCTGCTCACACACATCAAGGATGATGATCATGCGTACTCGCAGAGCCGCKCTCGCCGCCATAGCCTCCGCCGCATCCCTCGCCCTGACCCTGTCCGCCTGCGGCCAGAGCGGCGAGMGCGGCTCCAAGGACGACTCGGGCAGCTCCGAAGGCGCGACCATCGGCATCGCGATGCCGACCAAGTCCTCCGAGCGCTGGATCGCCGACGGCAACAACGTCGTCAAGGACCTGGAGTCCAAGGGCTACAAGACCAAGCTGGTCTACGGCGAGGACGACCCGGACCAGCAGGTCTCGCAGATCGAGAACCTGATCACGCAGGGCGTCAAGGCGCTGATCGTCGCGGCCATCGACAACAAGTCGATGAACAACGTGCTCCAGCAGGCCAAGGACGCGGACATCCCGGTCATCTCCTACGACCGCCTGATCCTCGGCACCGAGAACGTCGACTACTACGCGTCGTTCGACAACGAGAAGGTCGGCGAGCTCCAGGCCAACTACATGGTCGAGAAGCTCGGCCTGAAGGACGGCTCCAAGAAGGGCCCGTTCAACATCGAGCTGTTCGCCGGCTCCAACGACGACAACAACACCCGCTACTTCTTCGGCGGGGCGATGAACGTCCTACAGCCCTACATCGACAAGAAGCAGCTCGTCGTCCGCTCCGGCCAGACCAAGCTGACCCAGGTCACCACCCTGCGCTGGGACGGCGGCACCGCCCAGAAGCGCATGGACGACATCCTGACCTCGGCCTACAAGAGCGAGCGCGTCGACGCGGTCCTCTCGCCGTACGACGGCATCTCCATCGGCATCCTGTCCGCGCTGAAGTCGGACGACTACGGGTCCAAGAGCAAGCCCCTGCCGGTCGTCACCGGTCAGGACGCCGAGGTCGCCTCGGTGAAGTCGATCATCGCCGACGAGCAGTCGATGACCGTCTACAAGGACACCCGCGAGCTCGCCAAGGTCGCCTCGGGCATGGTCGACGCCCTGCTCAACGACAAGAAGCCCGAGGTCAACGACACCAAGACCTACGACAACGGCTCGAAGGTCGTCCCGTCCTACCTGCTGGAGCCGGTCGCGGTCGACAAGACCAACTACCAGAAGGAGGTCGTCGACTCCGGCTACATCAAGGAGAGCGACCTCAAGTAACCCGTCGGCCCACTCTGATTGGAAGGCACGACCATGGCGGGACCCGTCCTGGAAATGCGCTCGATCGTCAAGACCTTTCCCGGCGTCAAGGCGCTGTCGGACGTCACGCTGACCGTCCGGCAGGGCGAGGTCCACGCCATCTGCGGGGAGAACGGCGCCGGCAAGTCGACCCTGATGAAGGTCCTCTCCGGCGTCCACCCGCACGGCACCTACGAGGGAGACATCCTCTTCGAGGGAGAGGTCTGCGAGTTCCGGGACATCCGGGCGAGCGAGCACTACGGCATCGTCATCATCCACCAGGAGCTGGCGCTGTCGCCGTACCTCTCCCTCGCGGAGAACATCTTCCTCGGCAATGAGCACGCCAAGGGCGGGTTCATCGACTGGCGGGAGACCCTGCGGCACGCCACCGAGCTGCTGCGCCGGGTCGGCCTGTCCGACCACCCGGACACCCGTGTCGCCGACATCGGCGTGGGCAAGCAGCAGCTCGTGGAGATCGCGAAGGCGCTGTCGAAGAAGGTGAAGCTGC
This sequence comes from Streptomyces sp. UW30, assembly GCF_008042075.1. Classification (GTDB taxonomy): domain Bacteria; phylum Actinomycetota; class Actinomycetes; order Streptomycetales; family Streptomycetaceae; genus Streptomyces. The sequence continues at coordinate 16,663 of NZ_RDBN01000048.1, forward strand.
TCATCCTGGATGAGCCGACCGCGGCCCTGAACGACGAGGACAGCGGCAAACTCCTGGATCTGATCCTGGAGTTGAAGAAGCAGGGCATCACCTCGATCATCATCTCCCACAAGCTCAACGAGATCCGCAAGGTCGCCGACTCGGTGACGATCCTCCGTGACGGCCAGACCATCGAGACGCTCGATGTGAAGGCGCCGGAGACCACCGAGGACCGGATCATCAGCGGCATGGTCGGCCGGGACCTGGAGAACCGCTTCCCGGACCGCACGCCGCACGAGCCGGAGGAGGGCACCGCCCCGGCCCTGGAGATCCGCAACTGGACCGTGCACCACCCGATCGACCAGCAGCGCAAGGTGGTCGACGATGTGTCACTGTCCGTGCGGCGCGGGGAGATCGTCGGCATCGCGGGCCTGATGGGCGCCGGCCGCACCGAGCTCGCGATGAGCGTGTTCGGGCGGACGTACGGCCGCTACCACGGCGGCTCGGTCCTCAAGGACGGCAAGGAGATCCGTACGAAGACCGTCCCCGAGGCGGTGAAGCACGGCATCGCGTACGTCACCGAGGACCGCAAGCACTACGGCCTGAACCTCATCGACACCATCAACCGGAACATCTCGCTCAGCGCGCTGGGCAAGGTCGCCAGCCGGGGCGTGGTCGACGAGCACGAGGAGCGGCAGGTCGCCGAGGCCTTCCGCAAGTCCATGAACATCAAGGCGCCGACCGTCTTCGAGCCGGTGGGCAAGCTGTCCGGCGGCAACCAGCAGAAGGTCGTCCTCAGCAAGTGGATCTTCGCGGGTCCGGACGTGCTGATCCTGGACGAGCCCACGCGCGGTATCGACGTCGGCGCCAAGTACGAGATCTACACGGTCATCGACCAGCTGGCCGCCCAGGGCAAGGCGGTCGTCTTCATCTCCTCCGAGCTGCCGGAGCTGCTCGGCATGTGTGACCGCATCTACACGATGGCCGCGGGGCGGCTGACCGGCGAGTTCTCGCGGGCCGAGGCCTCGCAGGAATCGCTGATGCGTCAGATGACAAAGGACAAAGAGGTAACCCGATGAGCACGGATGTGACCGCCAAGACCCCGGCCCCCGCGCCGCCGGGGAAGAGCTCGGGGGCCGCGGGTGACGGCCTGCTCCAGCTGGTGCTGGACGGCCTGCGCCGCAACATGCGGCAGTACGGCATGCTGATCGCGCTCGGCCTGATCGTGGTGCTGTTCGCGGTGTGGACCGACGGCGACCTGCTGCTGCCGCGCAACGTCTCCAACCTGGTGCTCCAGAACAGCTACATCCTGATCCTCGCGATCGGCATGATGCTGGTCATCATCGCGGGCCACATCGACCTGTCGGTGGGATCGCTGACGGCGTTCATCGGCTCGATGGCCGCGGTGTTCATGGTGCGGAACGATCTGCCCTGGCCGGTGGCGGTGATCCTCTGCCTCGCCATGGGTGCCCTCGCGGGCGCGGCACAAGGGTTCTTCATCGCGTACGGCGGCATACCCTCCTTCATCGTGACCCTCGCGGGCATGCTGATCTTCCGCGGTCTGACGGAGATCTTCCTGGAGGGCCAGACCCTCGGCCCGTTCCCGGAGGGTCTGCAGAAGGTCGCCAACGGCTTCCTGCCCGAGGTCGGCCCGGACACCAACTACCACAACCTCACACTTCTGCTCGGCTTCGCGATGATCGCGCTCGTGGTCTTCCAGGAGTTCCGTGACCGCCGCCGCCAGCAGGAGTTCTCGCTCGACGTCCCGCCCTTCAACCTCTTCCTGCTGAAGCTGGTCGCGCTCGGCGCCGCCATCCTCACGCTGACGATGCTGCTGGCCAGCTACAAGGGCGCCCCGATCGTGCTGCTCATCCTGGGCGTGCTGCTCGTCGGCTTCGGCTACGTCATGCGCAACGCGATCATCGGCCGCCACATCTACGCCATCGGCGGCAACCTGCCCGCGGCCAAGCTGTCGGGTGTGAAGGACAAGAAGGTCACCTTCCTGGTCTTCCTGAACATGGGCATGCTCGCGGCCCTGGCGGGTCTGGTCTTCGCCGCCCGCTTCAACGCGGCCTCTCCCAAGGCCGGCCTCAACTTCGAGCTGGAGGCGATCGCGGCCTCGTTCATCGGCGGCGCGTCGATGAGCGGCGGCGTCGGCACCGTCCTCGGCGCGATCATCGGTGGCCTGGTCCTGGGCGTGCTGAACAACGGTATGAACCTCGTCGGCATCGGCACCGACTGGCAGCAGGTCATCAAGGGTTTGGTGCTGCTGGCCGCGGTCGGGTTCGACGTGTGGAACAAGCGCAAGGTCGGTTCGTAAGTCCAAGGGGGCCCCGCCGGAAGGCGGGGCCCTTCCACTCTCGGTTCAACTTCCTGAGCAGGAGCCGCACATGGACATGAGCAGACGTACGGTCATAGCCGGCGCCGCGGCGGCGGGGATCACCGCCGCGACCATCGGCAGCGCACACGCCACGGGAGGCGGGACGCCGGTGAAGTCGCTCTTCGGCAAACTCGCCGACGGCACGAAGGTCTACAGCTGGTCGCTGGCCAACGGCGGCACGCGGATGAAGGTCCTCTCCTACGGCGGCATCGTGCAGTCCCTGGAGATCCCGGACCGCCGCGGCCGGTTGGCCAACGTCTCCCTGGGCTTCGACAACATCGAGGACTACGTCGCCAAGAGCCCGTACTTCGGCGCACTGATCGGCCGCTACGGCAACCGCATCGGCAAGGGCAAGTTCTCCCTCGACGGCAAGGCCTACCAGGTCAACGTCAACGACGGCGTCAACAGCCTGCACGGCGGCGCCAAGGGCTTCGACAAGCGGGTGTGGGACGTCGAGCCGTTCACCAAGGGCTCGGACGTCGGCCTGCATCTGTACTACACGTCCGTCGACGGCGAGATGGGCTACCCGGGCACGCTCAAGGTGAAGGTGACGTACACCCTCACCCGGCACGGTGACTGGCGCATCGACTACGAGGCCACCACCGACAAGGCCACGGTCGTCAACCTCACGAGCCACGTCTACTGGAACCTCGCCGGCGAGGGCAGCGGCACGATCGAGAACCACCGGCTGAAGATCGACGCCTCCCGCTACACCCCCGTCGACTCGGGCCTCATCCCCACCGGTGAGCTGGCCCCCGTCGCGGGCACCCCCTTCGACTTCCGCCGCACCAAGGCGATCGGCGAGGACCTGCGCGAGGCTCACCAGCAGCTGCTGTACGGCAAGGGCATCGACCACAACTGGGTGCTCGACAAGGGCATCTCGCCGCGCCCCGAGTGGATCGCCACCCTGAAGGACCCGTCCTCCGGCCGCACCCTGCGGATGGCGAGCACCGAGCCCGGCCTGCAGTTCTACTCCGGCAACTTCCTCGACGGCACCCTGGTCGGCCCGTCCGGCCGCACCTACCGGCAGGGCGACGCACTGTGCCTGGAGACGCAGCACTTCCCTGACTCGCCGAACAAGCCGTCGTTCCCCTCGACGGTGCTGCGACCTGGGCAGACGTACCGTTCGACGACGGTCCACTCGTTCAGCCGCTGACGTCCGAGACGTCGTCTCTGACTGATCTTCACAGGTGGCACACAAGTTCTTACCGATTTCTCAGTGGTTGAACAGCGCCACCCCAGTCTCCGTATGTAAGGGCGGCCCGTGCTCCCCCGCGCGGGCCACCCAAGACGACGGGCCCGGTSGTSKCCACCGGGCCCGCCCCCTACGGAGGTTCCATGGCCGACAACGTCACCTCGCTGTTCCGCAGCACCGCGGCACACAGCCCGTCGATGGCGGCGCTGACGCGTGAGGGCGGCGACGGGGCCGGTCCGGTCGACTTCTGCATTCCCTGCAACCCGTACTTCCCGACGCCGGAGATGTTCCAGGACATGGGGGCCCGGCTGCGGGACATCATCACGTACTACCCGAGCAGCGCCGACACGATCACGGCCGAACTGTGCAGCCTGCTCCAGCTTCCGCCGCAGTGCGTGGCGATGGGCAACGGCTCCACCGAGCTGATCACCTGGATCGACCACCTGATGGTCCGTGAGTCCCTCGCCATCCCCGTCCCCACGTTCGGCCGCTGGACCGACCAGCCCATGGAGACCGGCAAGCGGGTCGACATGTTCCCGCTCCAGGAGTCCAGCGGCTTCGCCCTGGACCTCGCGCAGTACGCCGAGTTCATCCGGGCCAGGGGGACCCGGGTGGCCGTGATCTGCAACCCGAACAACCCCGACGGCGGCTACCTCCACAAGCACGCGCTCGTGCAGTTCATGGACGCCATGGCTGACCTGGACCTCGTCATCATCGACGAGTCGTTCCTGGAGTTCGCCGACGCCGAGCAGGAGCCGTCGGTCGTCCAGGAGGCGATGCTGCGCCCGAACGTCATCGTCCTGCGCTCCCTCGGCAAGAACTTCGGCCTGCACGGCATCCGCTTCGGCTACCTCGTCGCCAACCCGGCCCTCGCGGGCATGGTCCGCTCCATGCTGCCGAAGTGGAACCTCAACGCCTTCGCCGAGCACGTGGTGTTCATGCTCAAGAACCACGGCGCCGAGTACGCGCAGAGCCTCCACCAGGTGCGCCGCGACCGCCTCGACATGGCCAGCCACCTGGCCCAGCTGCCCGGCCTGACGGTCTACCCGTCACAGGGCAACTTCCTCTTCGTGCGGCTCCCCGTGGGCGCCGAGGGCACCGTGGTCCGCGACCGGCTGCTCACCGAGCACCGGATCCTGGTCCGCGAGTGCGGCAACAAGATCGGTTCGTCCAGCCGCTTCCTGCGACTCGTGGTGCGCCCCCAGGTGGACGTGCGTCGCCTGGTGTCCGGCCTGGAGCAGGTGCTCTACGGGTCCAGGAGGGGAGCCGCCGTACCCGAGCTGGGTACAGGGACCAACTACAGCTCGGGTACGGCGGCCGTGGACCGGTTGGTCAGCTCCACGAACGGGGCCGGCATGCCGGGGCTCGCCGCGCAGGCCATGGCGGCGCCGATGCCTGCGGCGCCTCAGCCGCAGGCGATGCCGCAGGGCGGCGGTATGCCGATGCCCGCGCCGGTTCCGGTGGCCCCGGCCGCGGCGCCGGCGCCCATGCCCGCGCCCATGCCCGCGCCGGTGCCTGTGGCACCTGCGCCTGTGGCACCCGCGCCGATGCAGTTCCCGTCGCCGGTTGCGCCGGCCGCGGCTGCGGCGATGCCCGGTCCCACCCCGCCGGGGGTGCCGGCTCGGGGTGGACTTACGGCGGCGCAGGTTCGGGGGACGACCGGGCCGGGGCTTACGCCCGCGCCGGCGACCGGGTGGCCGAACAGCCAGAGTTGGCCGAATGCGGCGGGGATGGGGGCGGCGGGCTAGCTGCGCCGCTTCGGACCGCCCTTGCCGGCGGCGCAGGGAGTCACAGCAATCGGTCGGTACTCCTCTGTCGTCAGGACGGATTCAGAGGCACCTGGTGGTCCGCTCGGACCGCCCACCCCGGCTGTCGGCCGGCTTCAGGGTTGCCGTGGAGAGGAGGTGTACAGGGCGGTCGAAGCGACCTCGAACCCTGCCGCGTGCTCTCTGGCCTCCGCCAACTCAGCGGACCGCAGTGCGGTAGCCACGGCGTCCTCGTCGGCGAAGGACATCTCGGCCACCAGATACGGCGTCACGCCGCGGAGCCCGCGTGGGTGGGAGAGGTGGAAGTCGACGAGGCCAGGGATGGCCCTTACCAGCGCGACGTGCTCGTCGCGGTACCGGGCGTCGAAGGCGTCGGGGTCGGCGGGGCCGAAGTACTCGACGACGATGCGGTGCATGCGTTTCTCCTTGCTCGGTTCAGTTGGTTGGTTCAGTAGCCGTCGCGGACGACGAGGGGCTTGCGGAGGCCTTGGGCCAGGGCGGTCGGGGCGTCCTCGAAGCTCACGACGTCGGAGAACACCGGGAGAGGGTCAACGGTGCCGTCGGCGATGAGGGCGAGTACGTCGGGGATGATCGGACCGACGTCGGGCCGGCCCGTCGTGAACGTCACGCCCTGCATGTACATCGAGTACGCGGGCACGGCGACGTCTTGCCAGTAGATGCCGAAACTGTGACAAGTGCCGCCCGGGGCGACCGCGCGGAGGGCTGTATGAAGCCCGTCGGGACGGCCGGACGCATCGAACGTCACTGGGAACTCGCGGCCCCGGGGCACTTCGTCGAGGATCTCGGCGCCCAGTCGGCGGGCAAGTTCAACGCACTCGGGGTCGAGGGCGTCGACGTAGGAGACCGAGGACGCACCGAGTGCCTTGGCGAAGGTGACAGCGAAGACTCCGACTGAGCCGGTTCCTCCGATGACGAGAACGTCGGCGCTCGGCGCATTGCGCAGCGCCTGGGCGACCGCGCCGTAGGTGTCGGAGAAGTTGTCGCTCACCGACGCTGCCGCGCGGGCGCTGACACCCTCGGGCAGCGGTGCCAATGCGTAGCCGGCAAAGGGGATGCGAACCGCTTCGGAGAAGAAGCCGCCGTAGTCACCGCCGACGGGCAGGCCGAACATCGCGTTCCGCGGAACGTTCGTACAACCGGTGGGGCGGCCGGAAACACACGAGGCGCAGGTGCCGCACGCGACATGCCAGGCGGGGACGACCAGTTGACCAGGCTTCACGTGCGAGACGTTGTCGCCCACCTCGATGACCTTGGCCACGGTCTCGTGCCCGAGGGCGAACGGGCCTTCGAACGGGGCCAGACCCGCGATCATGAAGCGGTCCAGGTCGCAGGTCGTCGAGACGACCGGTTGGACGATCGCGTCGTCGTCGGACTCAAGTACCGGCATCGGAGCGTCGACGTATCGCAGCTCGCCCTTCTTCACGAACTCGAATCTCTGCACGGGTAGCCCTCCTCAGGACTCGGTCAGACGGGACCGGAAGCCGGCGCATGTCGCGGTCCGGGGCCCCGGGTTGGTGAACGAAGGTCTGCCTCCGCAGGGTTGATGCCGACGCTCATCCTTGAATCAGGCAGGTTGTCGTGCCATGAGCGACAAGCCGGCCCTGCTCGTCCAGCACCCTTCCCTCGGCGGTGGCCGTGCGGCGGCCGGCGTGGATGACGGAGCCTGTCGCCGTGAGGGTCTGCCCCTCGGTGCGGGCTGCTCGGATGTAGTTGACCTTGAGTTCGAGGGTGGTGTAACCGACGCCGGCAGGCAGGGTCGTATGAACGGCGCAGCCCATGACGGAGTCCAGGAGGGTGGCGGCTATACCGCCGTGGACAGTGCCGAGGGGGTTGGCGAAGTCGGGTCGGGTGTCGAGGGAGATGACGACGCGGCCGTTGTCGACTTCGTCGAAGCGCATGCCGAGCAGGCGGCCGATGGAAGGGATGTCGGTGGGGCGTTCGGTCTGCACCCAGCGCATCAGTTCCAGGCCGGTCATGGCGGCGATGTCGGTGGTGGTCACGGTCGTTCTCCTGTGTGGTTCTCAAGCCGCTTCGACGGCGGGCTTCGTCAGGTCAGCAGGGGCACATGAGGGCTGAAGGCCGTACGGGGCGGAGCACACTTCGAAGCCACGGGCCGGCCCTGTCAACTGCCCTGTCAGCCCAGCGGGTTGGTGGTGTCGCGCAGGGTGGTCAGGACTTGGGCGTATATGCGGGCGTCGGCGTCGTCGTCGGCGATACGGGTCAGTGGATATGGGGTGTACTGCTCGGAGCGGGGTCGGCATCGGGGCGGTTGCTCAGTGCATGGGCCAGCAGGTCGTGCATCTCGGTGGCGACCGCCTCGATCGGGGCGGTGCTCTGCTGAGCCCGGCACATGACCACCGCTCCTTCCTCCGCGGCGACGACGAGGGCGGCAAGCCGGCGGCTTCGGTCCTCGGCCAGGCCGTGACGCCGCAACATGGCCGTCAACGCCTCCTGCCAGCCGGCGAAGACCTCGCCTGCGGAGCGGGCGAGGTGGGGGGCTTCGTCGTTGGCCTCCACGGCCACCGCCACGATCGGGCAGCCGGCCCGGAAGCGGCTCTTCACGAGTTGGTCGCGCCACACGGTGAAGAACGTGTCCATGCCTGCCACCGGATCGTCGGCCTGCATGGCGGCCTCGATCACGCCGGCCATGAAGTCGCCGGCCAGCTCGACCGCCTCTTCGACCAGCTGCGTCCGCCCGCCGGGGAAGTGGTGGTAGACCGAGCCGCGCGGGGCGCCGCTGTGGGCCAGCACCCGGTCGATGCTGGTCGCGCTCGCGCCGTACTCGCGCAGCAGGGCCACGGTGCTGCTGACCATCCGCTCGCGACTGTCGCTCTTACGAGGGCTCACGAAACCACCACCTCAGTACGCCCCGCGCAGCCGGAGATGGGCCCGGCCGCGGAGGTCCAACGTTCGTCCATGCTGGTCCGTCTTCCTCGTCGCGGAGATGTGGGGGCTGCCCACACAGGCGGACTCGCTGAACCTAATCTATGGTGTATGACATAGAACATGCAAGGAAGCTTGTGCGCTCCCACTGGTCCGAAGTTCCGCATGCGTATGACAGACAGGAACCGAGTCACATGACCACTCAGCTGAACGTCAACGTCTTCACCGCCCCGGAGAAGCCACTGGTGGCAGAGCGGCCCCGGCCGTTCGGAGCGCCGACGGCCTGGGATCCGATGACCTCGACCCTGATCTACGGCGAGCACGACGCCGTCCTGGTCGACCCGCTGACCACCGTCCCCGAGGCCGAGGCACTGGCCGACTGGGTCGCCCTGCACCACCGCAACCTGACCACGATCTACATCACCCATGGCCACCTCGACCACTTCGGCGGCCTCAGCGTGCTGCTCCGGCGCTACCCCGAGGCCCGCGCCATTGCGACACCGGGCTCGGTCGAGCTGGCACGAGCGCACGGCAAGGCGCTGCCGGCCTTCCGCAAGTGGTTCCCGGGGCAGATGCCGACCACGCTCGCGCTGCCGGAGCCCTACGAGGACGAGACCTTCACCTTGGAGGGCCACGAGCTGCGGATCATCGAGCAGGGCCACACCGACGGCAAGAACAGCACCTCCTTGTACGTCCCGTCGATCGACCTCGTGGTCGGTGGTGACGTCTTGTACAACCAGTGCCACTCGTACGTCGCCGAGACCACCCCCGAGATCCGCGAGAACTGGATCGCCGCGCTGGACCGGCTGGCGGCACTGAACCCGAAGACGGCCGTGGCCGGTCACAAGAAGCCCGGCGCCCCGGACACCTCCGAGTGCATCGAGACGACGAGGCGCTACCTCACCGACTTCGGACGCCTCCAGGAAAAGACGTCCACCGACCGGGAGCTGTTCGACGCCATGCACGCGCTCTACCCCGACTTCGCCGCCAAGCAGGCGTGGCTGATGTTCGGCCTGTCCTGACACGCCGTCCCGCGGAGACGCCGGCGGCCCATGGAACAATCCCTTCAGCCACGGGTCAGGGGAGCGACTGGCAGATGTCCTCGGCCTGGCCCGTTCGCGCCGGATCAGCCGGAGTGATCACATCGGCACCTACTCCTACTGCGGTCGCTGCAACCGCTTCTGACCGAGGTGCGGCCGGGGTGGTTCAGGGTAGCCAACTGATCGCTTGGTGATGACATCGGTCCAACTCGTCGTCACCAGGCAGTAGTTGCCGTCGCGGTACGAGATCCAGCGCGGCCGGCAGGGTCAGTAGGCGACGGGCCATCCGGTGCTCCAGTTCAGGAGGTTGATGCCCAGCTTGGGGGTGCCGCTGTCGTTGCCGTCGTAGTAGTGGTAGACGATCAGGTCGCCGTCGGCGTCGTTCATGATCGACTGTCCGCCGGGGCCGATGACGCTGCCGTGGGATTCGAGGACCGGGGTCCCGCCGTTGCTCATCATCGGGACACCGCTCTTGTCGACGTACGGGCCCGTGATGCTCGTGGCCCTGCCGACCTTCACCTTGTAGGTGCTGCTCGTGCCGGCGCAGCAGGTGTCGTAGGAGGCGAAGAGGTAGTAGTAGCCGCCCCGTTTGACGATGAAGGGCGCCTCGACGGCCTTGGTGCCGGTCGGGCGGGAGGCGAGCGAGTAGCGGGTGGTGTTGGACGAGAGCTGCTTCCCGGTGGACGGGTTGATCTGGATCATCTTGATCCCGGTCCACCAACTGCCGAAGGACAGCCACCACTTGCCGTCGTCGTCGACGAAGAGGTTCGGGTCGATGGCGTTGTAGTCGCTGGGGGAGCCGGACGTGTAGACGGTGCCGTAGTCGGTCCAGCTGCCCGGCAGTCCGGTCGTGGAGCCCGCCAGGCCGATGGCGGAGGTGTTCGAGCCGAACTTCGAGACGGAGTAGTACATCAGGTACTTGCCGCCGTGGTACGAGATGTCCGGCGCCCAGGCCTCCGGCACGGAGGAGTAGGTCGACCACCAGCCGGGGCGGCTGCCGAAGGCGTCGGCGCCCGCGCTGAAGGCCGTGCGGTCGGACGACGTCTTGTTGGCGATGCCGCCTCCGGTGGCGTAGAGCAGGTACTGGCCGGAGGAGGTGCGGATCATCGACGGGTCGTGGGTGACGACGGATCCGGTGACCCGGCCGGGGTTGGGGTAGGCCGACGCCGCCGATGGGATGAGGGCGAGTAGGGCGGCTGCGGGAAGGGCGAGGAGGGTCGTGCGTTTGCGGCTCATGCGGCTCATGCGGCTCATGCGGGTCCTCCTTGCGGGTGGGGGTGTTCATTCGTCCGGTATCTCGGACGCTGCTCGCAAGTTCGAACGGGACCGTAGAATCGAACCCCTTGCGCGTCAATGGTTCGCGCAGCCTCACCCGCCACCAAGCGACAGCCACCCCGGCAGATCCACCTCCGCGCGGACCGTCTTGCCGGGCGGCTCCCGGTCCAGCACCTCCCAACGGGAGGCCAGGGCCTCGACGAGAACGAGTCCGCGGCCGTGTTCGTCAAGCGGGTCCGGATGCCTTACGTCGCCCGGTTTCGGAGGACGCTGTTCAGTGAGGGTGTCACTGACCTCGATCCGGACGCTGCCCGCGGGCAGGGACAGGCGCAGCTCGAAGTCCCGTCCGGAAACGCGGCCATGGATGACGGCGTTGGCGGCGAGCTCGGCGACGATCACCGCGACGGCCTCGGAGACGTCGCTGCCGTACGGGATGCCCCATGCCTGGAGCTGGTTCAGGGTGAGGTGCCGGGCGAGGCGGGCGCCGCGGGGAGTGGCGCTGAGGCGCTGGGCGAGCGGTGCTGACATGCGCTCAATTTGGCGGCCGTGGAGGGTGATTCACCAGGTGAGCGCCGCGTACGGTCCGCGAGCGTACGCGGTTACGCACTGGACAGTACACGTGACCGACCGTGACCATGTGCGCGGGAGGTGACCAACGGTGGTCGATGGTGCGGGTGCGGGAACGTGTGGCGAGCCGGAGTCGTCGGACAGTCTGCGGACGTTCGGGGCGGTTGTACAGGCCCTGCGGGAGCATGCGGGGCTCAGTCGGGAAGAGTTCGGGGATCTGGTCGGGCTGTCCAAACACAGCGTGGCTTCGGTGGAGTTGGGGAGGCGGATGCCGGATCCGACGTTCCCGGAGCGGTCGGATCCGGTGCTGGGGAATACGGGTGCCTTGATGAAGGCGGCGCGGCATCTGGCTCGACAGCCGGGGTTGGCGGCGTGGTTTCGGCGGTGGGCGCAGTTGGAGTCGACGGCGATCACGCTGTACACGTACGAATGCCGGTTGATTCCGGGGTTGTTGCAGACTGAGGCGTACGCGCGGACGCTGTTCACGAACCAGCTGCCGCCGCTGAGCGACGAGCAGATCGAGGCGCAGTGGGTAGCGCGGGCGGAACGGCAGGAGCTGCTGCGGGAGCGACCGAACACGGCGTTCGCCTTCGTCTTGGAGGAGCACCTGTTCCGGCGGCGAACGGGCGGATTGGAGGTCACGCGGGAACTCGTCGACCACGTGATGGAGATCGCCGGACTGCGGAACATCGAGATTCAGATCATGCCGACGGTACGCGAGACGCATTCAGGGCTCGCTGGCCCAATGCAGCTCCTTGAGACTCCGGAGAACAAGTGGTTCGCCTACTGCGAGGGGCAGCGAGGCGGCCTGCTCGTATCCGACCCGAAAGAGGTCAGCGTCCTCCAGAAGCGGTATGTAAGTATGCGTTCACAGGCTCTCACCCCCGAAGACTCCGTGAGCCTGTTGCAGCGGATGCGAGGAGAGCTATGAGCACCAGCGAACTGACGTGGTTCAAGTCGAGCTACAGCAGCAGCGGTGACGGCGACTGCGTAGAGGTCGCCACCTGCCCCCACACCATCCACGTCCGCGACTCGAAGGACACGGCGGGCCCCCAGCTCACCCTCTCCCCCACCACCTGGGCCGACTTCCTCGCCTACGCCTGCGGGAGTTGATGGAACCGCAGCCGGTCGCCGAAGGCCTCCGCTCCCACGAGGTCGGGCTCGCTCGGTCCTGAACTCCACAACTCGACCCGCAGGTCAGGCCTGCCGTGCAGGTCCCGCAGGTCGAGCGTGCCCGGCACCGTCGTTCTCAGGCCCAGGGCCAGCCTTCTCAGGCCGGGGAAGACGCGGCCCAGCTCCCTGGTGTCCCGGTAGTCCCACAACCCGGTGAGCATCAGCCGCTCGACCCGAGGCAGCGCTTCCACCGGCTGAAGTTCGCGGAGTGAGTCGATCCCCAGCGCGATCCGGGTGAGCCGGGGCGCGCGGCGCGCGGAGCGGAGGATCCAGAGCGGGTTCCGGCAGTACCCCTCGACCGTCAGCGCCCGCAGATTCGGCCATGCCTCCAGCTCTCCGAGCCGGCCGAGGCTCTCGATGCCCACCTCCAGGTGGCGCACGCCGGGATGCGGGGCGATGTCTCCCTGGGTGATTCCGGTCAGGCGAAGTGCCGTCAGGCCGAGGTCCCGTAGCGCGGAGAGGTCCCACAGGGCTGGGCAGTCCTGTAGTTCGAGAACGCTCAGATCCGGTCGGCCGCGCAGGAAGCCGAGGCATTCGATCGCCTCGTTGTCCCAGATCGCCAGAGATTCGAGACGCTGGGCCGGGAGTTGGGCGTCCAGTTCCTCCGCCAAGTACGAGCCGCGCACGGTGAGCTTGGCGACGGACCCCAGGCGAGGCAGTCGTAGGAACTTCGCGGGCTTGTCGACCAGCAGGTCGGGCAGATGGGCCCCGTCCAGGACCTCGTCGACGTAATCCTGGAGCGGGTGGAGATCCCAGGCCCTGGCGACCTCGGCGCGGATGTCCGGTTCCGGATTCGCCGCGCACTGCCTCAGCTTCTGCCGGGCCTTCGCGCTGCGTACGCGGCCGAGGAGCCGTACGGTGTTCAGGGCCACGCGGTCGCGCAGCTGTTCCGCGTCCGGCAGCAGCCCCACGACCCAGTCGCCCAGACCCGCGAGGTCCTCGACCTCCTCACGGTCCCGGGGCGGCATGAGAGAGCCGATCCGGTCCTTCGCCATCTCTATCAGACCGGAGTTCAACGACTGGACGTTGAGCGCGCACCGTGCGGCCAGAGCGTAGAGGCGGTACTGCTCGCCGCGGTGCTCGGCGGCGTCCCCGCGGCCCAGCAGGTCGGTGATGAGATGGCCGGCGGCCGGACGCGCCGCGTGCCCGGCGGCCAGCACGATCACGTCCTGCCAGTACTCGCTGAGAGCGTGCTGCGGGAGTTCCTCCAAGTAGCCGCTCTCATGGAACTCCTTGGCCGCCAGGAAGTCCTGGAAGGTGCGGTGGATGAACTGGATCGCGTCGTCCGCCCGTTCCTGCAGCAGCCCGCTGCGGTCCAGCAGGAAACGCAGGATCTTCTCCGGCGCCCCGCCGTGATCCTGGGTCTGGGGCATGTCCCGCATGGCGAGGGACAGTTGACGGACGGCCTGCGCGTGGGTCAGCTGCTGCTGTCCCATGCGGACCAGCCAGATGGCCAGCCGCTGGAGCAGGGTGTGCTGTTCGTCGGAGTCCAGTCGGACGTGTTCGGCGTTGAGTACGCCCCGGCCCGCGTCGCGGCCGCCGAGCAGCATGGCGAGGGCGGCGCGGTAAAGCTGCCAGCGTGTTGTGGGCAGGAGACCTCGGCGGCGCCGGTGCAGGGCGCAGATCACGGCGCACAGCAACGGGGTACGGGCGAGGTCGCGCAGCGCGGGGTTCCGCTCCAGCTGGTGCGCCAGATCCTGTTCCAGGGTGGTGAGGAGCTCGTGTTCCTCGCGGCATTCGAGACGGGCCGCGTTGTGCCAGGCGTGCACGAAGGCGCGGATGTCGTCGTCGCTCATGGGCAGGAGGGTCAGCTCGGCGAAGCCGTCGCCTCTGAGCCACCGCTCCTCGACCGCGTTGGGGCGCACGGTCGCCAGGCACCGGGTGCCGGGATACCGGTCCAGGAGGGCGCACAGCCACCGCCGGGCCTCCTCCCGCTCCTCCGCCGGGACCTCGTCCAGGCCGTCCACCAGGAGGAGTCCGCGCCGCGCTTCCAGTACCCGGCGGGTCCAGCCGTCGGGCTGGCCGTCCGTGCTGACCCGCCCGGCGGCCAGGAGTTCCGACACCGTGGGGAAGCGTCCACCGCGCGCGTGCACCTCACGCAGCGGGATGACGAACGGGACCAGGCCGTTCAGTTCGGCGAGATCGTCGTTCAGCGTGCCGTTCGCGGCATGGGCAGCGAGCCACCAGACGAGGGTCGTCTTGCCGGCGCCCGCCTCGCCGCGCAGCAGGACCAGGGGCCGGTCGGTCAGCAGGGTCTCGATGCGCTGGGCACTGTCCCACGCCGGGCCGGGCCGTCGCGGGCCGGGGATTGACGACGGGTAGGCGGCAGCCTCGGCTCGCAGGCTCAGATAGGCGGTGTCGAGGTCCCAGCGGGATTCGCTCCGGCCGAGTTCCTCGATGCCGAAGATCTCCATCTTGCGGTACTGCGCACTCAGGTCCTGCGCATACCGGCTCTCGAACAGCTCGTCCTGGGGGTTGACCTCGGTGATCATCTGGAGCCGGGTCTGGAGGAACCCCATGGCTCCTTCCTGGATGATGCCCGACATCGGTGCCGCCTCGATCCTGAGGTGGTGACGGCCCTGAGGAACCTGCGTCACCACACCGAGCAGCACCGGGCCGGCGAAGACCGGGGCGCCGGACAGTCCGCCGAGCGGTGAGGTCCGGCGCCGGCGCTCATCGGCGGCCGGCTGGTCCAGCTCGCAGGTGACAGCGCCCTTGTTCCGTCCGGCCATGGGCAGCACGGTCACGCGGTACTGGTCGTACTCCAGGTCCTCGCCGTGCTCGCCGTAGCGCTGGATCTCGGGGAAGCCGACGATCTGGCAGTGCGGGAGCGGGACGTCGGTGCCGAGCTTGCCGAGGCGGAGACGGCCCATGGGCGCGGCGCACTCGGCGCTGATCACATCCACGAGGGAAATCAGGCAGGCGACGTCGAGTCTCTGGTTCGCCCAGCCGATACGACAGGGCACCGGCTTGCCCGACGAAGGGTGGACCACCTCGACGGTCTCACTCCCCTCGACCACATGCCCTGCCGTGAGCACCGTCCGCTCATCGAGCAACACCCCGCTCCCCTGCCCGCGCCCCCACACCACAACGGCCCGCTCCAGAACCTGCCTCCCGATCACCGCCCGTTCTCTCCATCACCGAACCGCCCGACACTCCCCCGGCTCTCGTTGCGCACCTTCCACGGCTGCCCGGTCCTGGAGTCCAGCGCCCTGAGCGTGACCGCCACCCGATGCGTCCGTGTCGTGCCCCCGCCGCCATCGACCCCGGCCTCCATCACCCAGGCCTTCACCTTGACCCCTCCCGTGACTTCCTTGTGCAGCTCGACGCTGAACTCCAGCTCGATGTCGCCCACTTCGAAGGTCACGTCCTGGCCGGCCGAACGAGCCGCCGCGGTGATCAATTCGTCCCGTACCGCCTGTACGGCGTCGGCCAGTTCGATCCGATTGTCGGTCATGTGCCCAACGCTAGAGAGTCGCGGGACCACTCCGCCGTCGGTTGCCTGAACAGAGCCGTCCAGAGCCGTCCAGAGCTGTCCAGAGCTGTCCAGCAACGGACTTGACGTCCCGTCACTTTGCCCAACTGACAGCCCGCCAACAGGATGCCTTCCTACGGTGCCGTGTCCATGACAGACACTTCGAAGGCAGCAACCCCCACCGCGATCGGACGCCGCACCGTACTGATCGCCACCGGCGCCACGGCCGCAACCCTGGCCGTGGGCGCCGCCGCGCCCGAAGCCCCCACAGCCGCACCGGCCCCCGTAGCCGCAGCGGCCGTCTGCACCCTCACCAAGGAGATGACCGAAGGCCCCTACTACCTCGACGGACAGCTCGTCCGCGCCGACATCAGCGAGGACAAGACCGGCATCCCGCTGGAGCTCACCCTCACCGTCGTCGACGACGACACCTGCGCACCCCTGAGCAGCGCCCTGGTGGAGATCTGGCACTGCGACGCCCTCGGCGAGTACTCCGGCTTCGTCGGCAACAACGGCCACGACGAGCCCGACAACGGCACGTTCCTGCGCGGCGGCGTGCTCACCGGGTCAAACGGCGTCGCACGCATCACGACCGTGTACCCCGGCTGGTACCGCGGCCGGTGCGTCCACATCCACGTCAAGGTGCACACCGACGTCACGCTCACCGACGACGGCTCGTTCACCGGCGGCCAGGAACTCCACACCGGCCAGCTCTTCTTCAACGAGACGATCACGACGCGGGTCGCGGCCCTGGCCACCTACGCCGCCAACACCGTCCCGCGCACCACCCTCGCCCAGGACGGCATCTACGACGACGGGGGCGCCGCGTCCGGGCTGCTGACCCTGACCGCGCTGGGCAGTTCGACCTCCGCCGGCTACGCGGGGACGCTGACCCTCGGAGTGGCGAACTGACCCGACCCGCACCGACACCGAGCCGCGCCCGGCTGCCACCAGCGGGCGCGGCTCGGCTGCGTACCGGTGCCGCTACTGGCGCGGACACTCCTTCCACGCCAGGTGGTACACCGTGCTGATGTCACCGTCCGTCGAGTCCATGGTCATGAAGCTGACCTTGCTCGGAGAGGACGTGCCGGCGTTCACCCGGAGCTCGGTGTTGATGTTGAAGTTGCGCTGCTTTCCACAGGGCGCCCAGACCAGCTGGGCCCAGTCGGTCTCGTCGGTGGCCTGCCAGTTGTCGGCGAGCGGGCCACTGAAGGGGTGGTTGCGGAACTGCGTGTTCGGCGAGCCCTGGAAGTAGTACGAGGCTCTCTGCATGGCGCTCGCGCCGGGCTGGAGGGACGCGAAGCCGCGGTAGTCGGCGCTGGCGATGGCGTAGGTGAAGCCGCCGGGGACATGCACGACCAGGTTGAGCTGGCAGTTCTTACGGAACGCCGTGGGGTCGGAGTTGCCGCCGACCTGGGCGAGGTAGTCGCTGTAGGTCACGGTGAAGGCGGTGTTGTCCTCCGAGACGGCGACGGCGGTGGTGCCCTGGGGGCAGCCGGAGCCGTTCACCGTGGCGACCTTGATGACGATCTTGTCCGGCGGCGGGTCTTCGAACGCGGGAGCCGCCTGTGCGGGCAACGCGGCGGTCAGCAGAGCGGCCAGCGCGCCGCCGCTCAGCAGGAACCGCAGGAGTCCACGTGCCATGGATCTCTCCTTGGGGATGGGGGGTGGCTGCGCCCCCAGCCCCACATTTCAGCGTCGCCACATCTTCGTTCAACCTTTGAAGAAGCGGTGACTTTTCTGTGAAGGCCGAAGGCGTTCGCAGCGTAGGTAGCCACGTGAGCGCCAGCCAGGGTGAACTCCAGCCATTTACAACACAGTTGGCCACTGGATCCCCAGGTCGTTCACAGCCGCACATGAAGCCGTTCCTCAGCTCGGCTCCTGACTTGCTTCGCATGACGGGAAACGCAGATCCATATGCGAGTGCACACAGACGTGACGCTCACCGACGACTCGTACACAGGCGGCGACATCATTCACACCGGGCAGCTGTTCTTCCACCCGGACATCAGCACCGAGATCCAGGCGACCTCGCCGTACTCGGCGAACACCACCAAGGAGACCCGACTGACGGACGACGGCAGCGACGACGACGCAGGCGCGCCCTTTGGCCTGCTGACCCTCACGGCACTCGGCGAAAGCGTGTCGGACGGCTGCAAGGCGACCTTGACAGTGGGCGTCAGTACCGCCTGAACGGCTCGGTCAGGTGCCGACAGGCTGCCGCTCCTGCACGGACTCGGCCACGTCCGGTGCCCAGGGCCGGCGGCAGCGTGGTCGACGTCACCCCGTATGCCATGCCGAGGCTGCCGTCCACGAGCGGGGTCCCAAGCTGKGCGCAGCCTTGGGACCCCGTGAGGATTTCTCATCCGGCCCGCTCAGCCCGTCGGTCGGCCCAGCCGGATCACGTTCCACGACAGCGGTTCCAGTACGGCGGTGAGGCGGCCGTCCTCCAGCGCCGTGCCCTCGACCCGGTGCGGGGCGACCCGCTCGGGGTCGTCGAGGGTGTTGCGGGCGTCCGGGTCGGCGTCCGCGAGGGCGCTGTGCTCGATGACCCGCGTCAGGTCGAGGCCGTTCAGGGCGACATCGAGCGGCAGCGCCTCGGTGCGGCTGCGGTTGACCGCGAAGACGGTGACCGTGCCGTCGTCGGCGCGTACGGCGGTGGCGTGCAGCAGGTCGGTCTCGCCGTACTTCTTCGTCTCGTACGTCGGTGAGTCGACCCGGACGTCGAGGACCTGGCCGCGGCCGTACTCTGCGGCCTGCGCGAAGGGGAAGAACGTCGTCTGCCGCCAGGCCGGGCCGCCCTGCTCGGTCATGATCGGGGCGATGACGTTCACGAGCTGCGCGAGGCAGGCGACGGTGACGCGGTCGGCGTGCCGCAGCAGGCCGATGAGGAGCGAGCCGAACACGACGGCGTCGGTGACGCTGTAGTTGTCCTCCAGCAGGCGCGGCGCCTCAGGCCAGTCGTGCTGCTCGAACGTCTTCGCGCGCGCCTCCCACTCGGGCAGGTACCAGACGTTCCACTCGTCGAAGGAGAGGTTGATCCGCTTCTTCGACTTCAGCCGGGCGCCCACGTGGTCGGCGGTCGCGACGACGTTCTCGATGAAGGACTCCATGTCGACGGCGGAGGCGAGGAAGGAGTCGATGTCGCCGTTCTCGGGCCAGTAGTAGGCGTGCAGCGAGATGTAGTCGACGAGGTCGTAGGTCTCCCCCAGGACCGTCGCCTCCCACTCGGCGAAGGTCGGCATGGACTGGCTGGAGGAGCCGCAGGCGACGAGTTCGACGCCGGGGTCGATCTGCCGCATGGCGCGGGCGGTCTCGGCGGCGACACGGCCGTACTCCTCGGCCGTCTTGTGGCCGGTCTGCCAGGGGCCGTCCATCTCGTTGCCGAGGCACCACAACCTGATGCCGAAGGGGTCCTTGTCGCCGTGGGCGACACGCAGGTCGGACAGGGCGGTGCCCTCGGGGTGGTTGGCGTACTCCTGGAGTTCGAGGGCTTCGGCGACGCCGCGGGTGCCGAGGTTGACGGCCATCATGGGCTCGGCCCGGGGGCCGATCTTGCGGAGGAAGTCGATGTACTCGGAGAGGCCGAAGCGGTTGGACTCCGTCGAGTGCCAGGCGAGGTCGAGGCGGCGGGGGCGGTCCTCGGCGGGGCCTACCGAGTCCTCCCACTTGTAGCCCGATACGAAGTTGCCGCCGGGGTAGCGGACTGCTGTGACGCCGAGTTCGCGGACGAGGGCGAGGACGTCCTGGCGCAGGCCCTTCTCGTCGGCCGTGGGGTGGTCGGGTTCGAAGATGCCGGTGTAGACGCAGCGGCCGAGGTGTTCGACGAAGCTGCCGAAGAGGCGGGGATTGACCTCGCCGATGGTGAAGGCGGGGTCGAGGGTGAAACGGGCGGTGTGCATGGGCGCCTTTCGGGGTGGGTGGATCTGATGCGTTGGCGAGTGCGGGTCTGTGGGGGCTGGTCGCTCCCCCAAGCTCTCGGCTTTGCTCGAGCAGGGGGGACCCCCATCGCGGCGGAGCCGCAAATCGATGCAGTCCCGCGCCCCTTGGGGCGTTCGGCCTGCCGCCTATTGACCCGCCAGGCCCGTGTGGGCCACGCCCGCCACGATCTGCCGCTGGAAGAAGACGAAGACGACGATCAGGGGCAGGCCCGCCATCAGGCCGCCGGCCATGAGCTGGGCCCACTGGATGCCGTAGGAGTTCATGACGGTCGCGATGCCGTTCGGCATGGTCATGAGGTCGGGGTTGTTGGTCACCATGTACGGCCAGAGGAAGTTGTTCCAGGAGGCGATGAAGGTGAAGATGCCGACCGCCGCAAGGGAGGGGCGGGCGAGGGGGACGACGATGGTGAAGAAGACCCGCCAGCGGCCCGCGCCGTCGATGAACGCGGCCTCCTCCAGCTCGCGTGGGACCCCCTGGAAGAACTTGTAGAGGATGTAGACCATCGCGGCCGGGGCGCACTGAGGAAGGATCATGCCCCAGTACGTGTCGACCATCCCCATCTGCTGGACCGTGGTGAACAGCGGGACGCCGAGGACCGCCGGGGAGATCATCAGGCCCGCCATCACCACGCCCATCAGGACGGACTTGCCGCGGAACTCCGTGCGGGCGAAGCCGTATCCGGCGAGTGCGCTCACGAGCAGCACCACCGACGTCACGCAGACCGAGACGACCAGGGAGTTCACGAACCAGTCCGTGATGTTGCCGGACTCGAACAGGGCCGTCCAGGCCTGGCCCGTCCAGTCCTCCGGCAGCCAGTGCGGGGGCACCTCGACGGCCTCGGTCTCCGACTTGAGCGAGGTGAACAGGCCCCAGGCGAACGGGGCGAGGAAGACGACCGAGACGGCCGCGCCGAGGAAGGTGAGCAGGATCTGGCTGGGTGTCCACGCCTTGGTCGTCATCGGGCGGCGCTCTCCTCACGGTTGCGCAGCAGCCACATCCTCGCGAGGGCGACGGCCGCGATGATCACGAAGAAGATGATGGAGATCGCGGAGGCGTAGCCCACGCGGTAGCTGGTGAAGCCCTCTTCGAGGGTGTACTGCACGAAGGTGCGGGTGGAGTTCTCCGGTCCGGGGCCGAAGTCCATCATCACGACGGCCTGGTCGAAGACCTGGAGCGAGGCGAGGATCTGCAGGGCGATGACGAGGCCGGTGATGTTGCGCAGCATCGGCAGGGTGATGTGGACCATGCGGTGCCAGGCGTTCGCGCCGTCGAGCTTGGCGGCCTCGTAGAGGTGGTCGGGGATGGACTGGAGCGCGGCGAGGTAGAGCAGGAAGCTGAAGCCGACCGTCCACCACAGGGTGGTGATGACGAGGGCGAGCATGGCGTACGACTTGTCGGTCAGCCACGGGGTCTCGATGCCGAAGAGGTGGTTGATCATGCCCGTGCCGGGGTTGAACAGCCACTGCCACAGGTTGCCGGCGACCGTGGAGGGGAGGAGGAAGGGCGCGAAGAAGCACAGGCGCCACAGCCACTTTCCGCGCTCGATGTGGTGGGCGAGCATCGCGAGGAGGAAGGCGAGGACCGTGATGCAGGGGACGACCAGGAGCGTGAAGTACGCGCTGTGGCCGAGCGCGTCCCACATCAGCGGGTCCCCCAGGGCCTCGCGGTAGTTGCCGAGGCCGATGAAACTCGCGCCGTCGCCGGTGATGTTGGCGTCCGTGAAACTGAGGTAGATGCCGCGCAGCAGGGGCCAGATCACGAAGAGCGCGAAGAGGGCGAGGAAGGGCGCGACGAACCAGCCGCCGTGCTGGAAGCCCTGTTTGCGGCGGAGGGTGGCGCTGTCGGCGGCGGTCGTGACGCGGGTCGGTGCGAAGACGGTCTCGGCGGTCGTCATACGGCCGTACCTCCCTGCGCGGCGGTCTTGCCGTCCAT
Source organism: Streptomyces sp. UW30 (assembly GCF_008042075.1). Classification (GTDB taxonomy): domain Bacteria; phylum Actinomycetota; class Actinomycetes; order Streptomycetales; family Streptomycetaceae; genus Streptomyces. Next base: position 38,291 of record NZ_RDBN01000048.1, read on the forward strand.
GGGGTTCTGCATGGCGAGCAGCGTGCTGAGCTCGCTCCTCATCCGGCGGGCGACGACGTCGGGCTTCGCGGAGCCGAGCGTCGAGGAGACGACGATCGGGCCGACGCGCTGGGCGAGGATGCCGGTGGAGCCCGCGAACCACACCTTCGGTTCGGTGGCCTGGTGGTCCATGGCCGAGGCGTACTCGTTCTGCGGTTGAAGCTTCTGGTACGCGGCGGTGGACAGGGTGGGTGTGTAGGCGGGGATGTGGCCGCCGGCCGCCCACTGCCGGGCGTGCGTGACGATGTACGCGGCGAGCCGGTGGGCCCCGTCGTCGGTGGCGCCGCCCCGGTCGGACTGGTGGGGCAGGACGAACGCGTGCGACTCGGCGTGGGTGGCCTGCTCGCCGAAGACGGGCGGCAGCGGCACGGCGCCGTAGTCGAGCTCGGCGCCCGAGTAGACCGGCACCGACCAGTTGCCCTCCCAGGCGAAGGGGGCGCCGTTGATGAACTGTTCGGCTCCGACGGAGCCCATGCCCGGGTCGGCGTACCCGTCGGTGACGTGCCGGCGCAGGAACTCCAGGACCTGGGTGGCCTTGTCGGTGTCGAAGGTGACCTCGGTGTTGTCCGCGTCGAACCAGGTGCCGCCGAGCTGGGTGTAGAAGGCGACGAAGAACCACCATTGGAAGTTCTGGTCGTTGACCCACATTCCGATGGTCTGCAGGCCCTTCCTGGTGGCCTTCTTGGCCTCCTTCAGCACGCCGAACCAGTCGTCGGTCGAGGTGACCGGCACGATCCGGCCGTCGGCGCCGAGCAGGCCCGCCTTCTTGAGGACGTCCTTGCGGTAGAAGCAGAGCTGGACGTGGATGTCGAGCGGGAGGGCGTAGAGCTTGCCGTCGATGACGCCGCGCTGCCACAGGGCGGGGTTGAAGTCCCCTTCCCGTACGCCGTACTCGGCGAGCAGGTCGACGTCCCAGGCGTCCAGGAGACGGCCGGGTGAGAAGCCGGTGACCCGGCCCATGTGCATGACGCCGAGGTCGGGTGCGCGGTTGCCGGCGGCGGCCATGGCGAGCTTGGTGTAGAAGGGGTTGCCCCACTGGAGGGTGGAGTCCTTCACGTCGATGCCGGGGTTCGCGGCCCGGAAGGCGTCCAGCATCGCGATCATGTTGGAGCCGTCGCCGCCGCTGAACAGGTTCCAGTAGCGCACCCTGGTGTCCGCGCCGGAGGCGAGCGCGTCGGCGCCGGTACCCAGTGCGGCGAAGCCGAAGCTGCCGGCCACCGCCAATCCGCCCGCGGTGGCCAGAAGTTGCCTGCGATTCAGGTCAGGTCGTCCCATTGCCTGCCCTTACTGGTTCGAGATATCGAATTATGCCCGTAACTTCGAACGGGACCGTAAGATGGAAGCGCTTTCCAGTCAATGCCTCGTGCACGAATTCCGGGCCGACGTCCGGGTCTCAGCGACGTCGCGAAGTCGGCGCCGGGCGCTGCAGCACGCCAAGGGGCGCGGGGCTGTGTCGATATGCGGCTCCGCCGCGATGGGGGTCCCCCCTGCTCGAGCAAAGCCGAGAGCTTGGGGGAGCGACCAGCCCCCACGGACCCGCGGACGACCAACGACCCGACCCGGCCCCACCCGCGGAGCGCTTCGTTCCCGGTTGAACAACGGTCGCCGGATCACATGACGCGGGCACTTCGGGCCGCGTAGGCTCGAACGGCCCGCCGAACGGCGGGGGGACAGGGGGTGCGATGGACATCGCGGGCGCGCGCAGGAAGGCGGCCCGGGTCGCTTCGGTGTTACGGCCCCGGCGCTCTCCCGCCGCCACCGGGATGCGGGACCTGGCTTCCGATCTCAGCGCGGCCGTGCGTGCCAGACCCCACCCCCCGGTCGACGTCGATGAGTTGTGCCGCGCACTGTGCGCGGAGATGAGCGCCCGGCGCGGCGGGCGGCCCGTGGAGCTGCGGTTCGAGCGGTTTCCGGACGAGATCGAAGTGACCGGGCTGTGGGTGGAGTTCCAGGACTTCGACCTGGTCATCGTCGAGGAGCGGGCCGAGGCGGTGCAGCGACTGGTGGTCCTCGGCCATGAGTTGTGGCATCTGCACGCCGGGCACCGCGACCATCACAGCGCCGGGACCGCCGCCGCGCACGCGCTCGCGGGCACGCCCGGCTGGCGGGACACGGCCCTCACGGTGGCCGCGCGCAACGGCTCCCGGGAGCGGGACGAGGCCGAGGCCGACGACTTCGGGCACCGGCTGGCGGCGGCGTTCCGGCCGCTGCTGTCGGGCGAGGGCGGTGCGGACCTGCCCCTCGACCCCGTACAGCGCTCCCTCGGCTACCGGGGACGGAAGAGGGGTGCAACGCCATGACGGCGCTCGCGCTGACGCCCGTCGAGTTCGTCAACGAGTTCTATCCGAACTTCTGGTGGATCCCCGCCGGGATCCTCGCCGCCGCCCTGGGCATCAAGCTGCCCAGCATCATCCGGCTGTGGAACGACCCGCTGCTGCGCGCCGTCGGCGGGCTGCTGCTGCTCGCCTGCTCGGTGTTCGTGTTCGTGGCGCCGTCGACGATCGCCCGCGTCAACCGGCTGACGGGGATCGTGAACTTCTCCGGGCCCTGGGTGTACTCCCTGCTCACCGCGTTCTGCGCGTGCTGTCTGCTGCTGATCATCACCTGGCGCAGCGGCCTGTCCGACCGCTCCCCCCGCACCCGCCGCGCCATGCGCGGGGTCGTCGCCGTCTACTCCGGTGTGATCGTCGCGATGTGGGTGCTGTTCGCCCTGGCGGACGTGCCGGTGGAGCGGCTGCGGGACCTGGACACGTACTACGCCACCACCCCGTACGTGCGCGAGATGATCGTGCTCTATCTGCTCGCGCACACCACGGCCGCCCTGATCACCAACTGGCTGATCTGGAACTGGATCCGTACCGACGGACTCGACGCCTGGCTGCGCTGGGGCCTGAAGTTCCTCGGCGTGGGCTACACCCTGCAACTCGTCTTCGACGCCGCCAAGATCACCGCCGTGGTGACCCGTTGGGCGGGCCGGAACCTGGACTGGCTGAGCACGGCGGTGGCGCCGCCCATCGCCTGTCTGTCCGCCATCCTGGTCGCGGTGGGCTTCATCCTTCCGCACGCCGGCCAGTATCTGCACGACCGCTGGCGCATCCGGCTCGCCCACCACGAACTGCGGCCGCTGTACCAGCTGATGCGGTCCGTCAACGGCGGCGGCATCCCCTTCGCCCTGCGCGCCACCCCGGAGCTGCGGCTGATCCGCCGGGAGACGTTCATCCGCGATGTGCTGCTGCCGCTTGCCCGGTTCGTGGACGAGGAGCGGCGCAGGCGGTCCTACGACGCCGCCGTCGCGCTCGGCCTGCCGACCCAGCGGGCGAAGGCGCTGGCCGCCGCGGTGGCGATCCTGGACGCCGTCGACGCCAGGAGCAGGGCCCGCGAGGGCGACGGCACGGGCGGGACCGACACCACGGAACTGCTGCGGGACATCGGTGCCATGTCCCGGGCCCTGCGCGACGCCGAGGACATCCGGGCGGTGCGGGAGCGGGCGCGCGTACAGGTCCGGCCGGACGACGTGCGCGTCCCCAACTGAGCTGCGGCTAGCGGGGGTTCAGAACGGGGCGGGCGCCCCGGGCGCTGCTCCCCCAAGGCAGCGCCCGGACCCCCGTGACAGCCCGAGGCTGCCTCGCAGACGGCGAGCCGACAGTGCTCGCGTCCCCCGTCGAGGCGGCCTCGGCCTCATCCGGCCACGTCAAGAGGCGGGTGCGCAGCCGGAAGTCGCACCTCGTGAAAGGCACACGTCGCGCAAGCGGAATGCGTCTTTCAGTGACGCGATCATTGCTCGCGGTGACCTTTACTGTCAACCATTGCTGCGAAAGAGAGCAGCTATTGCTGCCGTACGCCGCTGGCCGCGACGGGAGCGACCCGATACGCTCCCGTCAGCCCAGCCACGGATCCGGCGAACGCGCCCAGGGAGAACAGGGAGACCTCGGTGAGAGACGCCCACGCTTCCCTCGCCGAACTGCGCGAGCGCCTGGAGGAACTGACCGGACGGCCGGGCCTGCTGGCCGAAGTACTGGACGTGGCGGAGCTGTCGTACGCGACCGGCATCCCCACGGACACCGTCGCCGCCCTGCTGGCGGGGCGCGGCGTGCCGGAGACGAGCCTGGACGAGCGCGTCCGGCAGCGGCTGGACTTCCTGCGCGAGACCCGGCGCCGCCCCGACGGCAAGCGCTACTCGCTCGACGAACTGGCCAAAATCGCCGGGACCAGCAGACAGTGGCTGAGCGAGTGGCGCCGCAGCGGACTGCCCAGTCTGGAGCACGCCGACCGGATCCGCCGCCACTTCGACCTGCCCGCCGGTTTCTTCACGGCGGACGAGGCGGAGGCGCTGCACACCGCGCTCCAGCCGGTGCTGGGAGAGCTGGAGGCGAAGGCCGATCCGCTGGCCCCGCTGCGCACCCCCGGGTTCTACCGGCTGGCCAGGCGCGCGCCGCACATGTCGCCGCGCAAGCTGCGGGCGCTCGCGGAATGGGCCGAGATGATCACGGAGCGGAACCCCGCGGAGGACGACGACCTCTGAGGACCCGGCGTTGGCCGTGCACAGGCTCGGTTTCGGCCATCCCTGGCCGACCGCCGGTGCTGGAGGTGGCTGAGGCGACGTGCGGCTTGGCATATTGCACAGGGTCGAACGTCCAGCAGCCACGGGGAGAACCGTGCGTACGAACAGGGAGATGCGTCGTCTCGCCGACGCCCTCATCGGCCCCATGCGCGTGCCCGTCCCCGCGGACGCGGAGACCCTGTTCCAGGCGGTGGTGGACTCGGCCGTCCAGTGGCGCGGACGTCCGATCGTCGTCCACCGTGAGGTGTTTCCGCCGCACACCGCGAGCGGGCTGTGGCTGGAGCGCGAGACGCACGACGACGTCATCGTCGACAAGCGGGCCGCCGTATGGCACCAGATCGTGATCTTCTGCCATGAGGTGTGGCACATGCACCAGCGGTGCGGCACCGGGTCCGGCACCCAACCCGCCGCCGCGCGCACCGACTTCACCCTCGCCGACGAGCAGGAGGCGGACCGCTTCGGCATGCTGATGGGCCGTCGGCTGCGCACCTGGCTGGAGGCCTCGGCGGACTCCGTGTTCGCGGCCGGCGCCGACGGCGAGGACCTGGCCGGACGCATCGGGGCCGCACTCAACTACCGCGGGACCACGAGATGAACGGCCTGCTCGGCTATGTCAGCTGCGCGGCGCTGTGGCTGGGCCTGGTGGTGAAGTCCCCGGACCTGATCCGCCATCGCCGCGACCCCTACCTGCTCACCATCTGCGCGGTGCTGGGCCTCGGCGGCCTCTGCTTCCTTCTCGGCGCCCCGCCCACCGTCGGCGGCGTCAACCGCCTCAGCGGGATCCCCAACCTCGCGGCGCCGCTGACGTACGCGGCGATCACCGCGTACAGCGCCGCCTCCCAGATCCTGGTCGCCCTGTGGCGCGGCGGGCCCGGCGTGCACCGCACCACCCGCCGCTGGGTCCTGGCCTACGCCGGTGTGGTGCTGTGCATCGCGGTGCTGTTCCTGCTGGGTGACGCCCCGGTGGAGCGCCGGGAGGACCTGGACACCTACTACGCGACGACGCCGTATCTGCGCGAGATGATCCTGCTCTATCTCGCCGGGCATCTCACCGCCGTCACCGTCACCGCGTTCTCGGCGCTGCGCTGGGCCCGCGAGGTGCGCGGTCCGCTGCGCGCGGGGCTGATCACCCTGGGGGCCGGGGCCGTGTGCGGTGCCGGGTACAGCATGTCCAAGCTCGTCGCCGTGGCCGCCCGCTGGTCCGGGCAGGACTGGCCCGCCCTCGGCACGGACGTCGCGCAGGCCGCCGCCGGTCTCGGCGCCCTGCTGACGGCCACCGGCGTCCTGATACCGGTGGCCGGGCCCCGGCTGGCCGAGTGGCGGCGGGCCTGGCGGACGTACGTACGTCTCGCACCCCTGGAGCGCGAACTGGACGACATCCTCACCCGGCGCCGGCTGCGCCTGCCGCGCCCGCGCTGGTCCTCCCCCGCCACCCGGCTGGTCTGGCGCCAGACCAGCATCCACAACGCGCTCAGCCACCTGGACGCCTACGTCGACCGGGAGTTGTACGACGAGACCCGCGAGGCCGCCCTGCGCACGACCGGCGACCCCGAGCGGGCCGCCGCGACAGCCTGGGCGGCGGTGATCGCGGCGGCGGCCGGGCTCTGTCTCGCGGACCAGGACGAGCGCGGGCACGAGGCTCCCGGACCGGCGTCCGGGCGGGTCCGGCGGCCGGTGCACGCCGGTGAGTCGGAGTGGTTCCAGGAGCGGGCGCCCGGTCCCGACGCGCTCGTGCGGATCGCGGACGCGCTGGCCACCTCGCCTCTCGTACGCCGGGCCACGGCCGGGGTGCGGGCGATGGCGGCGGAACGGAGCTCGGCCGTATGAGTCTCGTCGTCTATCTGGCGGCCGCCGTCCTCGCGCTGTCCGCGGCCGTGCTGCTGCGACGCCCGCGTACGACGCCGGGGACGCCGTCGGCCCTGCGCAACCCGCTGACCGTGTCCACCTGCGTGGCCATCGTCCTCGGCGCCGTCGTGTTCCTCTGTTCGGCGCCGATGACCCTGGCCGCCGTCAACGACCTCACCGGGATCCCGAACTTCGGCGCCCCGCTGACCTACGGGCTGCTCTCGGCGTACAGCTGCTCCTTACTGATCCTGCTGATCAACTGGCGGGGCGGGCCCCGGGAGCGGGTGCGGCGGCTGGTGCTGCGCAGCATCGCCGTGTACGTCCCGCTGATCGTGGCCGTCGTCGTGCTGTTCACGCTGGCGGACGCGCAGGTGGAGCGGCTGAACGACCTCGACACCTACTACGCCAACACCCCCGGCATGCGCGAGATGATCGTGCTCTATCTGCTCGGGCACAGCGCGGCCATCGTGGCGATGTCGGTGGTGTGCGTGCGGTGGGGCCGGGAGGTCACCGGGCTGCTGCGGGCCGGGCTGTGGCTGATCTTCCTGGGTGCGCTGCTGGACCTGGTGGGGTTCCAGCTGACCAAGTACACGGCCGTGGTGGCCCGTTGGACGGGGCACGACCTGGACTTCCTGTCCACCAAGGTCGCCCCGCCGATGGCCGCGCTGGCCGCGCTGCTCTGTTCCGCCGGGTTCGTGCTGCCGAGGCTGCTGCCGGCCGCCGTGGGGCACTGGCGCGGGCTGCGCGACTACCGGCGGCTGGACCCGCTGTGGCTGCGGGTGGGGTTCGTGTCCACGGCCCCCAAGCCGGCCTCCTCCTGGTGGCAGTCGCCCGCGGAGCGGCTGCACTGGCGTGAAGTGGCCATCCATGACGCCCTGTTGGCGCTGGCGCCCTACTTCGACGACCGGGTGCGCGAGCGGGCGCGGTCGGCCGCCCTGGCCGAGGGCCGCCCCGTGCACGAGGCGCGCGTCGCCGCGGAGGCCGCCATGCTCGCCGCCGCGGCCCGTCGGGCGGCGGCCCGCGAGGAGCCGCTCAGGGCGCCGAGTACCTGCCGGCTGCACGCCACCGAGGTGTCCGGTGCGGGCGGGTTGGTGGAGTTGGCGCAGGCTCTGGGGGGATTGGCTGCCGCGGGCACGGTGCGTGAAGGTACGGTGAGAGCCTAAGCGCTCCGCGGGAAGCGCCGCGATGGGGAGTGCCGCGATGTGTCGTCGTCAGTCTGCGGCGCCGTCGTGGCTGGTCGCGCAGTTCCCCGCGCCCCTTTCGGGGCGCCGGGGCGCCCGTCGGCCGGCCTTCACGGCCACTGAGTGCGAGGGGTCGCATGTCGCGTAGAGCTGTCGTCATCGGTGCGGGACTGGCGGGCATGCTGGCCGCGGCGGCACTGTCCACCGTCGCGGACGAGGTGGTCGTCCTCGACCGGGACGAGCTGCCCGACGGGCCCGAGCACCGCAAGGGCCTCCCGCAGGGACGCCACGCGCATCTGCTGATGGCCGGCGGTCTCGCCGCGATGGAGGACCTGGTGCCGGGCGTGAGCATGCGCAAGCATCTGCTCGCCGCCGGAGCGCGCGAGGTCCCGCTCGCCTCGGGCATGGTCGCCCTCACCCCCGAAGGCTGGTTCCGACGCTGGCGGCATCCCGGACCGCAGATGCTGACGAGCACACGGGCGCTGCTGGACTGGGCGATACGGGTCGCGGTGCTGGCCAACACCACAGTGGAGATACGCAAGGCGCAGGCGCTGGAGCTGACGGGCTCGTGGCAGCGGGTCACCGGAGTGCGCCTGGCGACCGCCGCCGGTACGGAGGAACTCCCGGCCGACTTCGTGGTGGACGCGAGCGGACGCGGCTCACGGGTCGTCAAATGGCTGGCAGGGCTGGGTATTTCGGACGTCCGCGAGAAGGCGGTGGACGCCGGTCTGGTGAACGCCACCCGGCTCTACCGCACCCCCGTGGGCGCCGAGCGCTTCCCCCTGACCATCGTGCAGGCCAACCCCTACCTGGGCCGGCCCGGCCGCAGCGGGATGATGCTGCCGATCGAGGGCGACCGCTGGATGGTGAGCCTCGCGGGCACCCGGGGCGGCGGTGAACCGCCGTCGGACCCGGAGGCCTTCCTGCGGTACGCCCTCGACCTGCCCGACCCGATCGTGGGCCGGCTGGTCTCCGGCGCCGAACCGCTCACCGACGTCCATGTCAGCCGCAGCACCAGCAACCACCGGCGGTACCTGGAGAAGACGCGGCACTGGCCCGAGCGCTTCGTCGTCCTCGGCGACGCGCTGGCCACCTTCAACCCGACGTACGGGCAGGGCATGTCGGTGGCGGCGATGGGCGCGCAGGTGCTGAGCGGGGAGCTGCGGCGCACGGGCCTGGACGGGGCGGGCCTCGCCCGTCGGGTGCAGCGGGCGGCGGCCCGGTCGGTGGAGGCGGCGTGGACGATGGCGGTGAGCCAGGACGTGTGGTTCCCCGATACGCGGGGCGGCTCGCCCGGGCTCGCGGACCGTGCGCTCACCGCGTACACCCGCCGCATGATCCGCACGGCGACCGGCTCGTACACGGCGGCGTCGGCGGTGTGGGACGTGACGAGCATGACGACGGGGCCGACGCGACTGCTGCGCCCCTCGACGGTACTGGCGACGCTGAGCGGCCCGCCGTTGCCGGCGGCGGTGGGGGCGCCGCTGACGAAGGAGGAGCGGGAGATCCTGCGGGAGCTGGACCGGACGGTGAGCTGACGCGTACCACCGTCCGGGGCCGTTGGCCGACTCCCTCGTCAGCCGGCGAAGGCCGGCTGGGCCAGCCCCTTCCCCGCGCCGGGTACGACAAGCAGCGAGCCCGACAGCGCAAGCGGCGAGGCCAGTCCGACGCGGGCGGTCGTGATGTAGAGGTCGCTCAGGTCGGGCCCGGCGAACGCGCACGCGGTCACCCGGGGCACCGGGAGCTCGATCACGCGGTCCAGCTCACCGCTCGGCGTGTAGCGGCGCACCGCCGCGCCGTCCCACAGGGCCACCCACACACAGCCGTCGGCGTCCACGGTCAGCCCGTCGGGGAAACCGGCGCCGTCCTCGATCTCGACGAACGGCCGCCGGCCCACGACGCCCCCGTCCACGTGGTCGAAGACGTCGACGCGCCGGGTGGGCGAGTCGACGTAGTACATGAGGCCGCCGTCGGGGCTCCAGCCCGTGCCGTTGCTGACCGCCACGTCGTCCAGGACGAGGTCCACCGAACCGTCGCCGGTGAAGCGGGACAGGCTGCCGCCGCCGGGGGCCTCGTCGTAGCGCATGGTGCCCGCCCACAGGGAGCCGTCGGGGGCGACGGCGGCGTCGTTGGCGCGGCGGCCGGGGACGGCTTCGTGGTGCAGCCAGCGGAAGGTGTCGTCCGGATCGAGCAGTCCCACCCCGTCGCGCAGGTTGAGGACGAGCCCGCCGCCGACGCGGGGCTTGACGGCGCCGACGTGCTGCGGGGTGGTCCGCACGGACCGGCGCCCGGAGACGGGATCGAAGGTGTGGACCCGCGACCGGAGGATGTCGATCCACAGCAGCCGACCGCTGCGCGCGTCCCAGGTGGGCCCCTCGCCGAGCTCGGCCTGCGCCAGTACCGCGACCTCGTACTGGCCGCTCATGCCACGTTCCGGTGTCCGAGGCGCTCCGACAGCTCGGCGGCGCCCTTGGCGGCGAGCTGCTCCAGCTCGGCGCGGCGCTCGTCGCTCCAGCGGATCATGGGGACGGAGATGGAGAGGGCGGCGACGACCTGCCCGGTACGGTCCCGCACGGGTGCGGCCACGCAACTGACGTCCGGGTTGGACTCCCGGCTCTCGACGGCGATCCCCCGCTGCCGGATCCCGGCGAGGGCCTCGCGCAGGGCGCCGGGTTCGGTGATGCTGTTGGGTGTCATGGCGACGAGCTCGGCCCCGTCGGGGATACGGGAGCTGAGCTCCGGCTCGGGAAGCGAGGCCAGCAGCATCTTGCCGACGGACGTGCAGTGGGCGGGCAGCCGGCGCCCGGCGGCGGACACCATGCGCACGGCGTGCGTCGAATCGACCTTGGCGATGTAGATGACGTCGGTGCCTTCGAGGATGGCCACGTGCACGGTCTCGTCGCAGGTCTCGGCGACGGACCGCGCGACCTGCTGCCCCTCGGCGGCGAGGTCGAGCTGCTCGGCATACCGGCTCCCGAGCTGGTACGGCCGTACGCCCAGGCGGTACCGTCCCGGCTGACCGGGAACCTGGACGATGTACGACCGGGCTGCGAGCGTGGTGACCAGTTCGTGCACGGTGGTGCGCGGCAGCTGGAGCTTGCGCACGATGTCGGGGGCGGACAGCGTGCCGTCCCCGTCGAGGAAGAGCTCGAGAATGTCGAGAGCCCGCGTCACGGCTGGTACGAGGCGTCCCACGTCCGGCCCCTTCCCTTGGGTGTCAGTCAGGCTGCGTTCGATATTTCAACAGCCGATCGGAATAACGAACACAGGCTACTCAAAGTCCGTTTACCCAGGCAATGGCCGTGCGGGGACCAGCCTCGAAACCCTTCAGCCGCCCGCCTTCCCCGTGCGGACGTACATCAGGTCGAAGTCCGTCGTCCATTGTTCGCCGTCGGGTGACTGTTCCCAGCGGCCGTCGATCGTGTTGCCGTCGGGGCTGACGGTGACGGTGAGGCGCTGGTGGAAGCCGGGGGCCGCGCGCCATTGGCGCCAGGTTCGGTCGGTCATGGTGGCCTGGTAGACGCGGGCGACCGCTCGGCCGTCGGTGTAGAGGACGGTGAATTCGTCGGACGTGTCGTCGTAGCCGATCAGGGCGAGGGTCGGGAAGGGGGCGTTCGGGGCCCAGGCGCCGGGGAGGGCGGTGTCAGGGCCGATGTCCGCGCGCTGGGCGAGGACGGTGCCGCCTTCCAGCCAGGCGAACTCCGTGCGGATCGGGCCGACGGTGTGGCCGGCGGCCCACAGGTCCCACTCGCCGACCATGACGTCCAGTCGGCGAACAGCTTCATGGCCCGCACCGACGCCTCCACGGTCAC
>NZ_RDBN01000049.1:0-11739 GCF_008042075.1 Streptomyces sp. UW30
CCGCCGCGAGCGCGGACACCGGTCCGCCGAAGACCGCGACCGCGCTCATGACGGCGGAACGGGCGCGCCACGGAAGCAGGGCGCGGGCCGGGAAGGACCGGAGCGGCGGTGCCTTCCCGTCACACGGCCGGAATCAGCAACGCACGGTCGGGATATGACTGCACGCGAGGCGCGTCGCCCGCCGCGGCCGGGCAGCGCAAGGGCGGGTGCCGTCACACGGGATCGCCGGCGGCGGCTGCCATGAGCGGTTCCGCGGCCTCCTCAGTCGTATCCGGAGGCACGACCAGCAGGTCCCAGCGTCCCCGGCCGGGGGCAAGCAGGACGATCGTGTGCGGGGCGGATGCCGCCACGGTCCTGCGCAGTCGCACGACCTCGTTGACGACGAGCATCCGGCCGGGCATCGCGGACCACGTCGCCCCGTTGACGGTGACGCTGGTGATGTGACCCCACGCGCGCGGCAACCCGGCCAGCAGCCGGGGGAGTTCGACCAGCAGATCGTACGAACGGGGCCACCACGCTCCGTCGATGGGCCGGGGCATGCCGGCGTGCGGGGCCAGGCGCATGCGCAGGAGGGGATGGGAGGGAAGCGGGGGTTGCAGTGCGGTGGTCATGAAAGCTCCTGTCGAGCGCCGTGCCGCGGAGGTGGAAGAGAGGGAGACGGGAAGGCGTGTGGCCGGTGTCAGGCGCGGCGGGCGGCGACCCGGTCCGCGGTGGGCCAGCGCACGTCGTGCACCCAGCCGAGGCGTTCGAGGAGCCGGATGACGGCTGCGGAGGGGTCGAGCTGGCCGCGGTCGACGCCGTGGCGGGCGCTGGTGGGGTCGGCGTGGTGGAGGTTGTGCCAGCTCTCGCCGAAGGAGAGCAGGGCGAGGGGCCACAGGTTGGTGGCCCGGTCGTGGCGCCGGGTGCGGAAGGGGCGCTCACCGATCATGTGGCAGAGGGAGTTCACGCTCCAGGTGACGTGGTGGAGCAGCGCGATGCGCACAAGTCCCGCCCACAGCAGGGCGGTTACGCCGTACAACCAGCTGCCGCCGATCGCCCAGCCCACCGCGAACGGCAGGGCGAGCGTGAGGACGCACAGCGCCGGGAAGGCGCGGGCGATCGCGCGGATGTCGCGGTCGGCGAGGAGGTCGGGGGCGTAACGCTCCGGCGGCGTCCGGTCGTTGCGGAACAGCCAGCCCACATGCGCGTGGATCAGCCCACGCAGCTGGCCGCGCAGATGCGTGCCGTAGCGGTACGGGGAGTGCGGGTCGCCCGGCCGGTCGGTGAAGGCGTGGTGGCGGCGGTGGGTGGCGACCCAGCCGATGACGTCGCCCTGGAAACTCATCGATCCGGCCACTGCGAGCGCGATCCGCACGGGGCGGACGGCCCGGTAGCCGCCGTGGGTGAGGCCGCGGTGGAAGCCGACCGTGACGCCGAGGCCCGTGATCGTGTACAGGACGACGGCGAGCACGATGTCGGCGGGACGGATGAGACTCCCCCACAGCAGCCAGCCGGCGAGACCGATCGCCACGAACGGCAGGATGACGATCACCGCCGTCACCGTGACGTACAGCCGCTCACCGCCGTCGCGCGCGGGCGCCGGGCCGTCCGGCGGGAAGGGGGACGTCCCGTCGTAGCCCGGAGGCGACGGGGCGGGATCCGACGGTGTGACCGTCGTGGACGTGCTCGGACTGAAGGGCATACCTGGCTCCTCGGCCTGGATGCGGATGCGCGGCCGGGGTCACGGGCTGCCCATGTGAGGACGGTGGCGTGCGGTGGAAGGCACATGGTCCGGAGAATTCCGGAACACGAGACGACGGTCCGGGGCCGGTCGGAAATTCCGGCATACGAAAAGTCTTCGTGCCGTCCACCGTACTCCCGCCCGTGCGACAACCACGTCTGTTTCAGAAGCGGCATCGCGTTCACACGGACAGAGCCCCCGATGAAACCCACTGGTCGTGGGCAGGTACTCGGGTCGGCACGGGTGGTGGCGACCATGGCAACACTGCACCAGCGGAAGAACTACCGTGAAGCGATCATGAAAGTCCTGTACGAGGGCATGGAAGGCAGAGGCCTTCCTGATGTCTCCGGGGCCGAGCTGCGTGACGATCTGGCGATCCCTGAGCAGGATCTGGCCGCGGCCTGCACTTATCTCGTGGGCGAAGGACTCGTCACGGTCCGCTGGGCCCACGGAGACACACCCGCGACGGTCACGCTGACACATCAGGGAATACGGATCATGGAGGCCGAGGAGGAGGATCACGGCTGACCCGGCGGCGCCCAACGCCGGCGGGCCGGCACGGAAAGCCCCGTCCATCAGGGCAGAGGCGGGCGAGCAGGATCTCGTGTCGGCCGTGCGAGCGGGTTCCCGTCAGGGGACCATCGGTACTGATGTGTCGGTTCCCCTGATGCGTCCGCGGTCTTCGGTGGGAGGCTGCCATGGCTGGAGGGCGGCGTGGTGGAGGATGCGCTCCCCGGTGCGGGAGGTGAGGGGCGGTCGTGGCCGGCGGCCGAGCCGGACTTCTGGGGGCAGGTCGTCGAGCAGCTGAGCACAGCCCTGATGGTGGTGGATCCGTCCGGCCGGATCGTCGCCGTCAACTCGGCCGCCGAACGGATGCTGGGCCGAGCCACCCGCGCGATCCGCGGGAAGGACGCGCACGAGCTGCTGCACCGGGACACGGACGGCGGCACGCTCCTGCGCGAGCAGTGCCCGCTGCTCCGGGCGCTGGCCGAGGGGGCCGCCGCGCGCGGGGAGGGCGACAGCTACGTGCGCGGTGACGGTCGCCTGGTCACGATCTCGTGGTCCGCCTCTCCCCTGACGGACGGCGGCTCGTTCAAGGGCATGGCCGTGCTGTTCACCGACATCACGGGCGACCGCAGCGCGCGCCGGGAGCGTGCGGCCTATACGAGTGCTCTGGAGGACCTCAACGAGCGGCTGACGCTGGTCGCGGAGATCACCGACGTACTGGGTCAGACCCTGGAGACCGACGATGCCCTCGCCCGGCTGGGCCGCCTGCTGGTTCCTCGCCTCGCCGACTGGGCGGCGGTGGACCTCCGGACCGGTTCCGGGCAGGTCCACAGGGTGGCGGTGACCGGCCCCGCGGGCCGGGACGCAGGGCTGGAGGGCGGGCGCGAGCGCCTCCCCGAGACCGCGGAGGCGGACCGCTCAGCTCTAGTCCAGGTGCTGCACGGAGGTGATCCAGTGCTGCAGAACGAGCAGAACGAGCGGAACGCGCAGGGCGCACAGGACGCGCACGACGCACACGACGCACACGACGCACACAACGAGGCGGAGACGACCGCACCGCCCGGCTCTCCCCTGGCCACTACCCACAGCGACTTCCTGCGGTCGGTGGGCGCGACGTCCGCCATCACGGTCCCGCTGGGCTCCAGTCGGCAGATCACCGGCGCCCTGACGGTGGTGCGCACTGATCCGGTGCACCCCTTCGACGCCGCCGACCTGGAGGTGGTGAGCGACATCGGCCGCCGGGTCGGTCTGGTCATCGACAACGCACGGCGGTTCGGTCGCCAGCGCGCCGTCGCCGAGGCCATGCAGCGCAACCTGCTCGCCTCGCCGCCCCAGCCCGGCCGTCTGCGGCTGGCCGCCCGCTACCAGCCCGCCCCCGCCGGCTCCCAGGTCGGCGGCGACTGGTACGACGCGTTCGAGCTGAAGGACGGCACACTCGCGCTGGTCATCGGCGACGTCGTGGGCCACGACCTGACCGCGGCCGCCGGGATGGCCCAACTGCACGGCATCCTGCGGTCCTTGGCCTGGGACCACACCGGACCGCCCGGCGCCGTCGTCGACCGCCTCGACGACGCCATGCCCGCCATCACCACCGTCCCCATGGCCACCCTCGTCCTCGCACAGGTCGAGGGCCACCCGCACACCGGCCCATGGACACTGCGGTGGACCAGCGCCGGACATCCGCCGCCTCTCCTCCTGGCCCCCGGCGGACACGCGCAGTACCTCGAAGCCGGACAGGGACTCATCCTGGGCGCCCCCGTGGACACCGGCGTGGGCCGGCCGGACGCCACGCACCCCCTGCCGCCGGGTTCCACCCTGCTGCTCTACACCGACGGCCTGATCGAAATCCCCGGCAGCGACCTCGACACCGGCCTGGACCGGCTGCGCCGCCACGCCCTCGCGCTCGCCCACGTACCGCTGGACACGCTGTGCGACCAACTGCTCGCCCGTATGCCGCCCGGCAGCACCGACGACGTGGCCCTGCTGGCCCTGCGTCTGCCGGCGCTGTGACAGAGGACGCGATCAGTGAGCGGTGAATGCCCTGGGTCAGCCTCGGCGGGAGCTCCAGAGCGTCAAACGAGCGTCACGACCGAGCCGTGCACTGGCCGCCATCGATGAGATCAGCCAGCAGCTGGCATGCACATCACTGACCGACCCGTTCTGGAGCCAATGCGTGGCTCTGCTGCCCGCGCTGCCGGCGTACGTTTCAGGCCCTGCTCTGTGAGATCTGCTTGAGTGTGGCGAAGTCCGGCCCGGACAGCGGCCCGTGAGACCACGTGCTCATGACACCAGGTCAGGTATCATTTCCGGCCAGAAGGCACGGACCGCGACGGGGGTGTTCGGCCGTTCAGATCAGGGGGCGGGGAACATGGCCGGTGCGGGCTCGGACGGCTACAGGATTCACGCGAGCGGCATGGACGGCGAGGCGGGAAAGCTCGACCGGGCAGGCGACGACGTCGGCGTCATACGCAAGGCCGTGGAAGACCCCATGTGCTACGCACCGGACGCTCTCGGGGGCTCGGACTCCGGCCCCGCATACGACAACTTCGCCGCCGCCTGGCAGGCCGAGGCGAAGACGCTCGAAGCCGCGCTGCACGAACTCGCGGACAAAGTCAGCATCTCCCAGCAGAACTACGAGAGCGCCGACCACGAAACCATCGTCGCGCTGCACTCCGCGGGCGCGAACGACGGCCTGACGACCATGCCCGCACCCGCCGCCGCCCACCCGGGGATGACCACGGGCCTCACCCCGGGCGCGCGCCCCGCCGCCCTCGGTGGGCCGCCCATCGGCACCCAGCCCACCCCGGGCACGCCTCCGCCGAGCCTCGCCGACTTCGACTGACGGACCGGCGCACGCCACACAGACCGACACACCGGCGACCGCGCTGCACGCGGCCGACGTGTCTGCTTCCACCTGACACCTGACACCTGACACCTGACACCTGAGCAAGGACAGCGGGCTCCCACCACATGGCTGACGCAGGCGAATCCACCACCGACCGCAAGGAAAAGATCGACCGTTACACGGGAGACCTCGCGACGGCAGACAGCAAGAACGCGGTCCTGGAGGCCATCGGCAATCTCCTCGGTGTCTCCGCGCCTGTCGGTTCCCCGAGCACCCTGGACGCCATCGCCCAGCGCTACAAGGGCCAGGCCGACAATGCCGCGGACGTACAGCACCGGGTCGAGGATGTCGCAGCGTCAGGGCTTCCGTCGGTGTGGGTGGGCAGCACCGGCGCCAAGGCGGCCGAGGTGGTGGCGGCGGCCGGCCGTTCCGCCGAGCAGATGGCCGAGGCGTTCCGTAAGGCGTCCAAGGCCCTCTACGACCTCTCTGACGCGCTCACCTCCGCCCAGTCCAAGGACGCCGACGGCCGCGAGCAGCTGCGGAAGGCCCGCACGATACTCGGCGGCGAGGACGGCTTCTTCGACGACATGGTCGAGAAGGACGCCGAGGAAGCCGACCGCAAGCGGGCCCAGGAGATCGCGGGAACGGGGGCCAACTTCCTCTACTACGCCGCGCAGGAGGCGGACGACGCGGTGCGGGCGGCGGCGCGGGAGCTGAACAAGTACGCGGCCGAGGCCCGTGCCGGGCGCATGCACACCGACAACATCTCCGCCGCCGACCGCCTCGTCCTCGCCGACGTCGGCGTGGCCGGGGGCCCGCAGGAACAGAACGAACTCCTCACCGCGGGCGACCTCGAACGCTCCGGCCGTTTCATGGAGAAGATGAACGCGCAGGACGAGGCCCGCTTCGAGCGGATGCTCGCGGAGGCCAAGACGCCGCAGGAGCGGGCGTATCTGGTCAAGGCGCTGGCCGCGGGATATGACGTGGACGAGGTCGGCCAGTTCCGCGACAAGATCCACGACAAGGACCCGTCCTGGCTTCAGCAGCATCTCAGCCCGATCGTCACGGCCGGCGACAGCAAGGTGGGCGAGGGGGTCAACGCGGACGGGTCGAACAAGAACACCGACTACCAGTGGTTCGGCGACGAGAAATGGTCCCAGGAGGGCAACACCTGTGTGCCGTCGAGCACCGTGACCGCCCGCGCCATGGTCGATCCCGTCTACGCCCTGGAGTTGACCGGCGGACCGTCCGGGCAGGAGAACGACCCCGATGCCTTCCGCGACCGTCTCCACGACGAACAGCTGCGCATGCACGAGGAAGGCGACGGCGACGACGCGCACTGGTGGTCCGACGTTCCGGATGGAATGGACAGCGACGGGCAGAACGAGATCGCCAACGACGAGATCAGCCCGCACACCGGCAGCCAGTACGAGTACCAGCAGGTTCGCGGTGCGGACGAGCGCCGTGACGTGCTGCCGGACATCGAGAAGTCCGTTGCCGAGGGCAAACCCGTCCCCATCGAAGTGGAGGGGTACGACAAGGACGGCCGGCACGGACACCAGATGATGGTGATCGGCCAGGAGGGCGACATGCTGCAGATCTACAACCCGTGGGGCCAAACGACCTGGGTCAGCGAGGACGACTTCGTCAACGGCCACATGGACAAGGCCTCCGACTCTCGCATGCCTGACGCGTATGCCGTCCACCTGCCCGCCGACCGATAAGTGAGCGTCATGACCAGCGCCCTGCGCCGACTCGCCCTTCCCGCCCTGCTGATGACCGCGCTCGCGGGCTGCGGCCTCACCGGGCCGGACACCTACGAGCTGGGTGAGAAGCAGATACAGGTGGATGAGGGGGAGGAGTTCACGCTGTCCGTTCCGGTCGAGACCGCGATGGGGGAATGGTGGTACCTGACATCGCCGGAACCCGACCCTGATGTCGTCCGGAAGACGGACAAGCGGGAGGAGATCGAGGCCGACGACGACGCCGTCGGCAGCGGGAGCGGAACGGACTTCTTCGACTTCAAGGCCGTCGGTCCGGGCACGACGAAGATCCGGCTCATCCAGTGCCCGCACGGTGCCTGCGCCGGCGGCGGCGATGCCGGCGGTCCCGTCACCCCGTCCCCTGTCCCCAGCGGCAGCCCCACCCCCGACGAGAAGTACCGAGCCACCATCCACACGTACACCGTCACCGTGGGGAAGCCATGACCTCCGCGCCGCAGACCTCGCCCCCCGGCCGGACCGACGACGAGCTGGCACAGTCGGACATCCCGGCGATGCTGCGTTACGGCCTCTCCTTCGCCGGACCACACCGCACCGCCCTCTTCGGCGACGGCGCGGTGGGCGCCGCCGTCCTGCTGGACCGGCTCGGCATCCAGCCGCGGGCGGTGGCCTTCCTCGCCAAGGTGGTACGCAGCGGGGGTGTCCGGTACGCGGCTGAGCTGCGCGAGCCGGTGCCGGGCGATGAGGCGGTGTCCATGGTGCGCGCGTGGCTGGAGTCTGCGGCCACCGCCGCCGGCGGGGTCGACGGCGACGAGGAGGCCGCCCGCTGGCTGGAGGCCGTCGCCGAACTCCTCAGCCTCCGGCGCGTCCACCGCTCTCGGGTAGCCGGGGAGTGAGCGGCGGGCCTCCGGATCACAGGAGCATCTGGGCGAGTTCGTCCAGCAGGGCGGTCAACATGCCTGCCTGGTGCGCTCCGGGGGCCGCCGGCCTCCCTCGGGGCGGCGTTCCACGCCCACGGCGTCATCCGACGCGTTTCGCCGACGACTACCTCACCGGCGCCACCGAACTGCCGTACGCGTGGCTTCCTGACCGCAGCTCGCGCACACGCGAGCGCGAGACGGCCCTGTGTCGCTGTGCCGCCGCCGCATGTTGCATGGGTCTGCACAGCTGGAAGTCGCCGCGCTACAAGTCGCCGTCGGCCGGCCGCTGTCGGGGCGGACCGTCGGAGGCGGCACAGGGCCCGCCGACTTCCAGCCGGTGCTCGGCGTCGGCCTTGCTCTCGGCGCCGTTGCCCTGGCAGGTGCGTGCACAGCTCGGCGGCGCCGACACTCCAGCGGTCCCTTGGAGGAAGCAGCGCCCCTACCGACGGTTGCGCCATGGGGTCGGTATCGTCCGCTCCGATGCCCCGGGTCCGCAGCTCAGCGGCTCGTACGAGGAGGAGCGCCATGGCCGATCACCGGCAGGGAACCGAGTCGGATGACGGAGCCGCGTCGCAGGCATTGAAGACCCACCGGCCGAGCGCGCGCGACACGGTGCGCCTGGCGGTGGTCATCGGCGCTCTCGGCGTGGTCTTCGGCGACATCGGCACCAGCCCGATCTACACGCTCCAGACCGTGTTCAACCCGAGCGACCCGCACCCCGTCCCGGTCACGACGGACAACGTGTTCGGGGTGGTGTCGTTGGTGTTCTGGTCGGTGATGATCATCGTCACGGTCACCTATGTGTTGCTGGCGATGCGCGCCGACAACGACGGCGAGGGCGGCATCATGGCGCTCATCACCCTGCTGCGACGGTGGAACGCACAGCGCGGAGGCAGAGCCGCCGTCGTCCTGGCCGCACTCGGCATCTTCGGCGCGTCACTGTTCTTCGGCGACAGCATGATCACCCCGGCGATCTCGGTGCTGTCCGCGGTCGAAGGGCTCAAGGTCGTCCAGCCGTCCCTGGAGGACGCGGTCGTACCCATCACCGCGGTGATCATCGTGATGCTGTTCCTGGTGCAGCGCCGGGGAACCGCGGCGGTGGGCCGGGTGTTCGGGCCGGTCATGATCCTCTGGTTCGTGGCCATCGGTGCCTGCGGCGTCGTCGGCATCACCGACCACCCGGACATCCTCAAGTCGCTGTCACCGACGTACGCGTTGGGCTTCCTGTTCGGCCATTGGGGCACCGCCTTCTTCGCCCTGGCCGCGATCGTGCTCGCGGTCACCGGCGCCGAGGCGCTCTACGCGGACATGGGGCACTTCGGCCGCCGGGCGATCACCCGGGGCTGGCTGTTCCTCGTCCTGCCCGCCTGTGTCCTCAGCTACATGGGCCAGGGCGCGCTGATCCTCGACGATCCGGACAACATCAGCAGCCCGTTCTTCCTGCTCGTGCCCGACTGGGGACGCTGGCCGATGGTCATCCTGGCGACGGCGGCGACCGTGATCGCCTCCCAGGCGGTGATCACCGGCGCCTACTCGGTCGCCTCCCAGGCGGCCCAACTCGGCTACCTGCCGCGGCTGCGCATCGCCCACACCTCCGAATCCACCATCGGTCAGATCTACGTCCCCTGGATCAACTGGCTGCTGATGGTCTCGGTCCTCACCCTGGTCTTCGCCTTCCGCAGCTCCGCGGAGCTGGCCTATGCCTTCGGCATGGCGGTCACCGGCACCATCACCATCACCACCCTGCTGTTCCTCTACGTCGCCCGAGCCAAGTGGGGTACACCCAAGTGGCTGCTCGCCGTCGGCGGGGGCGCGCTCCTCGTCGTGGACCTGCTGTTCGTGGCGGCCAACATGACCAAGCTCGTCCACGGCGCGTGGCTGCCGCTGCTGATCGGACTCACCGCGTTCACCGTCATGACGACCTGGCAGCGGGGCCGGGAACTGGTCACCGAACAACGAGCGCGCGCCGAAGGGTCGCTGCCCGAGTTCGTCGACGACCTCCGCAGTGGCGAGGCCGGAGCCCGCCAGGTCCCCGGCACGGCCGTGTTCCTGAACCGGGACAAGGAGACCGCGCCCCTCGCCATGCGGGCCAACGTCGAGCACAACCACGTGCGGCACGAGCAGGTCGTGATCCTCTCCATCAAGACCGAGCCGGTGCCCCGTGTCCCGGCCGAGCAGCGGGTCGTCGTGGACGACCTCGGCTACGGCGACGACGGGATCATCCACGTCACCGCCCGGTTCGGCTACATGGAGACACCGGACGTGCCCGGCAGCCTGGCCCTGCTCGACCCGGCCGAAACGGAAGGGCCGTTGCAGCTCGACCAGGCGTCCTACTTCCTGTCGAAGATCGAACTCCGGCGCGGCGAGGCACCGACGATGGCGCCCTGGCGCAAGCGGCTGTTCATCGCCACCTCCTACATCACGGCCGACGCCGCCGAGCACTTCAGCCTGCCCCGCGACCGCACTGTCATCATGGGCGCGCACATCGAGGTGTAGGCGCGCATCACTGGAAGGCGGGCCCGTTCGGCGTACATGGGCGGTCAGTCGCGGCAGGCACAGCGGGGGCCGCAGCCGCACGCGTCGCCCGCCTCGGCGTCGGCGACAGGCACCACAGCGGCCGCGGGCGCACAACAGCCCTTGCCCTGCCAGGCGTCGCGACCTTCCTTGACGGCGATGCCCGCGATGACGAGGGCGGCGATGGGGTCGGCCATGCCCAGCCGAGGGTGGCGTTGAGGACCAGGCCGACCAGGAGCTCAGAGAACTGTGAATTCAGGCAGTCATTGTCACAGCCAGCCGTTGCGCTTGAAGTTGCGGTGCAGGACCAAGCAAGCGGTGACGATGACGCCGAGGACGAGGGGGTAGCCGAAGGTCCAGCGCAGTTCCGGCATGTGGTCGAAGTTCATGCCGTAGACACCGCACACCATGGTCGGTACGGCGATGACCGCGGCCCAGGCGGTGATCTTGCGCATGTCCTCGTTCTGGGCGACGGTGACCTGCGCGAGGTGGGCCTGAAGGATGGAGTCGAGCAGGGCGTCGAAGGCGTGGATCTGCTCGGTGACGCGGGTGAGGTGGTCGGCGACGTGCCGGAAGTACGTCTGTATCTCCTTGTCCACGCAGGCTCGGGGTTCGGTGGCGAGCCGGTCGAGGGGGCGCGCGAGCGGCACCACTGCCCGCTTCAGCTCCAGGAGTTCACGCTTGAGCTGGTAGATGCGTCCGGCATCGGCGTTGCGGGGGCTGTGCGGGGAGAAGACGTCGGCCTCGACCTGGTCGATGTCGTTCTGGACGGCGCCGGCGACCGTGACGTAGTCGTCGACGACGTGGTCGGCGATGGCGTGCAGGACGGCGGAGGGGCCCTTGGCCAGCAACTCCGGGTGGGCTTCGAGGTCCTCACGCAGGGGACCGAGGGAGCCGTGCCGGCCGTGGCGGACGGTGACGACGAAGTCGGGGCCGGTGAAGACCATGATCTCGCCGGTGTGCACCACCTCACTGGTCGCGGTCAGCTCGGCGTGTTCGACGTAGGTGACGGTCTTGAAGACGGAGAACAGGACCTCGCCGTACTGCTCGGCCTTGGGGCGCTGGTGCGCGTGTACGGCGTCCTCGACGGCGAGCGGGTGCAGGCCGAACAGTTCCGCGACCCCGGCGAACTCCCCCTCGCTCGGCTCGTGCAGGCCCAGCCAGACGAAGCCACCGCGGCGCTTGCGGACCTGGCGGACGGCCTCCTCCACGGAGTCCCTCCCGGGCCGGCGGACGCCGTCTTGATAGACGACACAGTTGACCACCGTCGAGCCGAGCGGGGAGCGGGCCGGGTGGCTGAGGTCCACGCGGCGACGGCGGGTGCGCCGCGCCAGGTTCGCGACTTTGCGCAGGCTGCCGACCATCGACATGTGGGGTTCTCCTTCACCGGCCGTTCGGATCCGGACAGTGTGCCAAAAGGCGATAAGGCGGACGTCAGCGCCACCACTTTTCGGGTGCCCGATCACCCGTTGCAGGTCACGCGGGAGCGGCGCTCCATGGACGGGGTCAAGG
>NZ_RDBN01000049.1:11839-138610 GCF_008042075.1 Streptomyces sp. UW30
AACACACTCAGACCCCACGGCGTCAGCGCCGGGGGCCGGTGATGAGGTACAGTGACCAGGCGATCGGACACCGCCCGGATGATCTCGAATCTTCCCAAAGCGGGCGTCTTACGCGGGTGTAGTTTAATGGTAGAACATCAGCTTCCCAAGCTGAGAGCGCGAGTTCGATTCTCGTCACCCGCTCCATGCGAAACCCCCAGGCCAGCGGCCCGGGGGTTCTTTGTTGTCTAGACCGGTGCGCGGGGCGCGCACCACAACCGCACCATTAGCCTTCGGCGGCCTCCGCACTGTGGTGCGCAGGGTTGTCCTTGTGGTGCTTCGCACGCTCCGCACGCACCAGGTCGTCGAGCCCTGAGGCCACCTCGCGCTGCCGCTCTTCGTCGGAGTGCTGATAGATCAACGCGGCCTTCTCGGAGGACTGGCCGGCGCGAACCATCGTGTCCTTGAGGGTGGCTCCAGAGCGGGTCGAGAGGGTGTGCCCGGTGTGACGAAGGTCGTAGAAGCGAAAGCCGTCCGGGAGACCGACAGCAGCACGAGCCCGCCGCCACTTCCGGCCGAAGGAGGTCCGGCGGAACGGAGCTCCCTTCTCACCCACGAACACCAGACCGTCGGGTCCCTTCTCAGCGAACCAAGCGACGTGCTGCTTCACCTCCTTGTGGAGGAAGGCCGGGAGAACGACAGCCCGGACGCCGGCGTCGGACTTGGTCTCACCGGGAGCCCTTTTGCCGTTGGTCCGCTCCGGCTCGGCGACACGGACACGGAGCACCAGGTTGTCGACGTCGACGTCCCGGCGACGCAGGCCCGCCAGCTCCTCGGGGCGCATCGGGCCATACGCACCGAGGTAGACCATGAGGCGCCAACGGATACCGATCGCTTCAGCGAGGGCGTCGCCCTGGGCGACGGTGGCGATACGACGTTCGGTGGCTGACTCCTTGCCCGCACCCTTGATGCGGCATGGGTTGCGGGTGACCAGGTCGTCGTCGACGGCGGTCTCCATGACGCCCTTGAGGAGGCGGTAGGCCTTGGCGACGGTCGTCTTCGCCTTGGTGGTGCGGAGGCGTTCAGCCCACCACTCGCGCACTCGCGGAGCCGTGATCTCGTCCAGGTCCAGGGCGCCGAAGGTCGGGAGGATGTACAGCCGGAGGAGGTGCTTGTACAGGTCGTCGGTACGAACGGCCAGCTCCCGTTCCTCGACCCACTTCTCGGCGTAGACACGGAAGTTGACCACCCCAGCATCGGGAGCACGCCAGTCCCCTCGGGTCAGGTCTGCCTCGACCTGGGACAGCCAGACTTCCGCGTCCTTCTTGGTCTCGAACGTCTCCTCCGCGCGGATGCGCTCACCGTCAGGTCCGAGGTACGACGCCGTCCAACGGCCGGACCGATACTGCCGCACGGCACCGAACCTGCGGCGTCTCCCCTTCTTGTTGGCCATCAGGCAGCCCTCCGAAGTCCGGTGCGACGGAGCCTGATCGGCTCGACAGTGCGGGAGTTGATGAACTCCTCGACTGCGCTCTCCGGGATGCGGACATGCCGGCCGACCTTCACGTACCGGATGCGCCGCTCCTCGATCAGCCGCCGAGGGAATCGGGCGGTCGTGCCGAGCAGCTCGGCGACCTGGTCGACGGACAGGTACCGGTCGTTCATGCGGTGGGCTCTCCTTCCGTTCCGGGGGCGGGTTCAAGGGATGCAGCAAGCCAGGCTTCAGCGTCGGTGAGGCCGGTACCGGCGAAGACCCAGTGGGCGAGGACGTATGTCGTCCCCTGCTCGCCTTCGGGGTTGTTGGCCATTGCTTGCGCTCGGCGCCATTCGGCGCGGGCGTCGCGGAGGGCACCGAGGGTGGTGGAGTAGCGCCGGGACTTGGTGGAGAAATGGCCGCGGAAGCCGAGCATGTGGGCCCAGGCCCGCAGGCGGAGGTGTTCCAGTTCCTTGCGCGCGCCGAGGGTCCACGCGGTTCGGATCAGACGGCGGGCGTGGTCGCTGAGGTCGAGTTGGGCGAGTTCGGCCACGAACTTCAGGGGGCGGTCGAGAGCTCCCGTGGCCGTTTCGGCGCCCTTGGTGGCGTACTTGGCGATGTACGCGGCGACGGCCCGCTCGGTCAGCTCCTGGCCGTCGTTGAAGTCGGCGGATCGGATGGTGCGGACGTCGAGTTGGCGGCCGAAGGTGAAGGTGTGGGCTCGTCCGGAGATAACCGGACCGTCCACGCGGACCTTGTTTGTGGCGGTGCGAATGGCATCGGTGAGCAACTCGGCAGTCGCGCAGGCCGGGGGCGCGGTGTCAGCGCCGCCGGGGCCGTCGATGCGTATGACGGCGTGGAAATGGACGGCGCCCCGCTTCTGGTATTCAGCGACTTTGGCGAAGGAAACGCGGGCGTGCTCGCGGAATCGTCGCTGGGACAGGCCCACACGCTTTGCGACTTCTCGGCGCAGGTACGTCGAGAAGCGCCGCCAGAGCTGGCCGGCGTGCGCGTTCCAGAGCACTGCCGCTTCGTAGTCGTAGGTGTGCGGGTCGAGGGGCGTGCCGAGTGCGTCGTCGTCCTGGTCGTGGAGGACGCCGCAGCGGCAGGGGCGGACTGTTCCGGGGGGACCGGTGGGGCGGTTGTGGACCGGGCCGAAGCTCGGTGCCGTGAAGGTGGCGAAGACGCGCGGGTGTGCGGCGACGTCTTCAGGGGTGCCCTTGCCACCGCGCAGCCCCGAGGTGATCAGGTGGAAGGTGTCGCGGCGGTAGACCTCCGCGCAGGCCGGGCAGCGAGTCGTACGACGGTTGTTGCACCGGACGAGGAGCTGACCAGCTGGCAACGCCGCCGAGTCGAGGTGCTGGAGGACTCGGCCGATCTCACCGGTCGTGGTGTCGATGGCGTACTCGGTGCGGTGGCCGTCGAGGCGGATCGGGTGAGTGCAGCCGCCAAGGCCGGAGAGCTGGCGGAGGGTACCCGGCAGTGCACCGTCCGAGGCCAGGTTCATCAGTTCCGGCAGTGGGGGCGGAGAGGTGCGGGTGAAAATGGCATTCTCCTTCTGGCTGGCTCGGTCGGGAGGAATGGGCCCCCGGGGCGGCGGATGCTTGGCCGTGTCGCGCCGCCCCGGAGGTCATGCATCGTTCAGCGCCTGTGGTGGTCGCGAAGCAGGGAGCGCAGGACCACGGCGGCGATGGCCACGGAGATGGCCGAGACGGCGACGGCCGCCAGGAGCGCGGTGAGAACCACGCCACCCGTGATCACGGCCACGACGGCTCCCGTGCTGATCGAGACCTGCGGGAGCGAGCGCCCGACCGGCGTCGGAGTAGTCGGCGTGTGGACGTGCGCGGGCGACGGGGTCGGGTTGTCGGGGTACTTGGGCAGGAGCACAGCGAACCCTTTCTCATCTACTCGTCTAGTCATGTGAGCCGTTTATGACGTCCACGCCGGAGCGCGTGCCGGACTCGATTGCTGGGGCCATGAAGGTGTGGGAGAGCCAGAAGCCGAAGAGGGCGATCAGGACGACGATCCAGGTCCGGACACCGAGGAACTTGACCGCTCCCCAGGCGAAGAAGCCGAGGACGACGACGAGCGGAAGGCTGACAGTCACGGGTGCGGGGTCCTTTCAGCAGACGGGGCAGCGGTGGGTGCGAGCGGCCAGCTCGGCGGCAGCCCGACTGTCGTAGTCGGAGGAGAAGCCGCAGCGCGGAGCCGTACAGGCAGCGGTGTGCTTCTCTCGGCCCTGGCCGTCGTACGAAGTGCCGACCTGGACGGGGCCGATGCGTACGACGTTGCGGAAACGGCGGTTGGCAGTCACGTGGGTCTCCTTTCAGAGCTGTGCGGCGATGGCTTCGGCCATGGGCGCCGGGACGCCGAGACGGGCGCGCAGGGTTGGGGTGTCGATGGGCTTTCCGGTGCGGGTGTGGTGCTCAGCGGCGACCTTGCGGGCGTGGTCGACCAGGGCAGTTGGGGCCGGGACAGTGGGGTGCTCGGGTTGCACTCCGAGGGCTGGTTGGGTTGGCCCTGGGGCGAGTTCGGGCCCGTCTTCCTGGTCCTCGGTGGCCTCGACGTCGAGCTCGGTTTCGGTGTCCGGTGCCGTCGGCGGGGCGGAGTGGGCGAGGAGGGTTCCGCCCAGGAAGGCAACGGCGGGCCAGCCCGCGACGAGGATGCGCAGCCAGGCCGGCACCTCGTTCATGTCGAGCAGTCCGGCGGTGGCGACATTGGCGCCGAGGGATGCGGTGAGCGCGATGACGAACCAGCACCACCCAGCCGCTTTCGCGTCACCCGAGCGCAGCCGACGCCAGGCAGCGACGAGCAGCAGGTCGKCGCTGATCGGGTAGGCCCATGCTTTCCATCCGTCCTGTCCGGCCGCCGAGGCGATGTCGTGCAGGTGGGCGAAGGACAGCGCGGCAGCGATGAGCGCCTGGACGAGTACCGCGTCGACACGGGCCATGTGGGCGCGCATGATGCGGCTCCTTTTCGGGTTCAGGCATGGGAGGGGTAGGGAGTTGGCGTGAGGTGGTCACGCCGACCGGGTTGGGAAGGCCAGTCAGTTATGGCTGGAAGCGCTTGAGCGCGGGCAGGTCGGGCACCATGTGCGCTGAGTCCCGGCAAGTCTCGGCGGCGTCGCCGAGGGAGAGGTACGGCGTGCGGATGCGGGACCAGCCGCCGGAGGTGTCACCGGCGACGGCCAGGCCGGGACGCTCGGGGGCGATGGCGCAGGCGGCCAAGACCGCCTTGGGGGCGATGTCGCCGAGGGCCATCTTGGCGGAGGCTTCGTCGTTGACGCGGTGGCAGACGCGGCCCGTGAGCTGGGCTCGCAGCATGGTGGCACCCTTGCCGAGTTCGGCGCCGAAGCGCTGCCCGCAGACCTCCAGGTAGATACCGGCGGCACGGCCGAGCTGGGCGAGCCGGATCAGCTGGGTGACCATCTCATCGCGGCGTTGCTCGTCCTTCTTCGTGGCGACCAGGAAGAGTTCGGCCACTTCGTCAACGAACAGAACGATGGGCACGGGCCTTTCGTGCTCAGGCAGGCCCCAGATGTCAGAGGTGATCTCCTCGTCCGGAGTGCTGCGTGCCATGCCTTGCCGAGCCTTGATCAGGTCGTAGCGATCCTCCATTTCCTCAACGAGTACGGGCAGGAGGTCAGCCGCCTGCTCCGGGTCGGTGGCGAGTGCCGAAAGCCGTGAAGCGAAGGGAGCCAGCTCCACACCCCGCTTGCAGTCGATGCCGACCAGGGCGACGTGCTGACGGGCCAGCCCGGCGATCAGGTGGCGCAGGTACATGGACTTGCCGGACAGCGTGGCGCCGAGGGTGAGTTGGTGCGGGATGGTGCGGTAGTCGCGTACGAACTGGGTGGCGTCCTCTCGCAGTGCCACCGGCACCTTGAGGAACCCGCCCACGACCTTGTGGGGCATCCGCACCCGCCGCAGCACGTCGTAGCCGACCACCCGGAGCTCAACCACACCCGGCTTGAGCGTGGTGACGTAGACGCCGTGAACGCCCCAGGCATGCCGGAGCCGTTCGGCTGAGGCGGCGACGTCGGCGGGTTCCTGCCCCGGGGCGAGCCGGAGACGAAGCCGCAGACCGGTCGAAGTCGGCCGGATGATCCCCCGACGCGGCGGAACGGGCCGGACCTCACGCCGGGTGGTGGCCTTGACGGCGAGGACTCGAAGCCGGGACGGTGCGACGGTCAGGCCGCACGCTTCCATGACCGAGCCGTACGAGCTGAGCAGCCGGACTGTGGATACCGGCAGGCCGACCGTGGACCAATACGCCGCCGGGTGCTTGGCCCGGGCGTAGGCGGCCCCGCCGCCAAGTGCGGCGACAGGACCACCCACCTCCAGGAGCGTTGCTATGTCGGCCATCAGGCAGCGGCCCCCGTGGAGGCCGGGAACGCTGCCGGGGTGACGGCGGCGGCGCGGTAGGCGATGCCGTGGCGCTGCTGCCCGTTGAAGACGCTCTCCCACGGACGGGCCACCAGTCCCGGCAGCGAGACAGGCGCCCCAAGGGTCAGCCCTTCGGAGATACCGCCCTCGGGGACGGTGACCTTGATCAGCGACGACTCGCCGTCCTCGATGTAGACGACGCCGATCGTCATCAGCGCCTCACCGCTGGTCGCGTCCTTGGCGATCTCTCCGGTTTGGCGGTCGCGAACCTTGGGCTCAGGAGCCTCGGTCAGCAGGATCGTGGAGCCGGAGGTCTCAACACGGATGGTACGCAAGGGAGTTCCCCTATCTACTCGTCTATACATGATGCGGTCTACGAACCCGATCGACGGGATCGCGCAAACCACGTTGCCACACAACTTGCCCACTCGTCTATACGAGTATGCCTGTTGGGGTGTACGAGTCCGGAAATCGCCCCCGCGCGCCACCTCAAACCATGACGATCAGGTCGCCGGAAGCTGGTACGACAGCACGTACGCGTCAGCCGCCATCACCGTGTCGCAGACCTCCACGGCCCGCCCCTCCGTGTCGAAGGCGGTCCGGATCAGATGAATGACCGGCACACCGGAGGCCAGCCGGAGCGTCTTCACCTCGACAGGCGAAGGCATCCGGGCCCGGATCTCCTCCTCGAAGTGGTCGAGGCGGTGACCCAGCTCTTCGAGGCGGGCGTAGATGCCGCCGGGCCCGGGGTTCGGCTCGGCGATGGGCGTACCGCGTGCGATGTCGAGCGGCAGGTAGGAGGTAGCGAACTCCACGGGCCGTCCGTCGAGCAGATACCGACGCCGGCGGGCCAGCACGCGCCGCACGGACCCGAGCCGGGCAGAGACATCCTGACTGGCCTTCTCCTCCTTGACCTCCAGGCTGTCGACCTGGGGGTGACTGCCGGCCGCATTCGCCTCGACGATGAACGCGGACTTGCCCTGCTCCCGGTGGCGCCGGGCGAACCGGTCGGAGGCGAGGCGCCGCACGGGTGGCCGGGGCCGGACGAATACGCCCTTGCCGTGCTCGGCGTGCACGAGCCCTTCGCCCTGGAGGATGGAGAAGGAGTTCCGGACCGTCATCCGGGATACCCCGTAATGCTCGACAAGGTCAGCCTCGGAGGGCAGCTTGTCACCCTCTCTGAATCGCCCACGGTCGATGGCCTCACGCAGCTGATCAGCAATCTGCCGGAAGACCGCACGATCACTCGTGGGGTCGAGATCGCCGAGGAGGCCGGAAGGAAGAGCGCTCACGTGTACTCCTTTAGGTATCTAGACGTGTGGGCGAGTCTTGTTGCTACGGTGGAGAGCCTAGCCAGCCGAGAGGGCCGAGGAACGTGAGCACTGAACGCCCGCACTCCGTGAGCGTCGCCGGGGTCGTCATCGACACCCACGGCCGTGCCCTCTTGATCCAGCGCCGCGACAACGGCAAGTGGGAACCACCGGGCGGTGTCCTCGAACGCGAGGAGACCATCCCCGAGGCCCTCCAGCGCGAAGTCGTCGAAGAAACCGGCATCAAGATCACGCTTCCCGCGACCCTGACTGGCGTCTACAAGAACATGACAGGCTTGATCGTCTCCCTGGTCTTCCGCTGCGAAGCCGCCGACGGCACGCCCACCACCGGAAGCGAGACTCGCGCCTTGCGCTGGGCCACCCGAGAAGAAGTGTCCGAACTCGCCGACGAGGCGTACGCGATCCGCGTCCTGGACGCGATGGACGCGGCGTCTCCGCCTGCCATTCGCGCCCATGACGGCGTGAAACTCGTCTAGCCCGAACCCGCTGCACATGGCGGCCTACCAGCACGAAGGAACTTGTATGCACGAGTATACGAGTAGCGCCCGGGTCTGGGGGCTCACTTGCCCAGGATTTCCGGAAGAGGTGAGCCGGGCCCGCCGATGGACCCGCGACATCCTGCGCGGATCACCGTTAGCAGAGGACGCGGAACTGATCGTCAGCGAACTGAGCGCGAACGCGATCCTCCACACGGCCAGCGGCAAGGAATCCGGCAGCTTCCACCTGGRGCTCGCGGTCTCCCCACAGGTGATCGCACTGTCGGTCACGGACGACGGCGGTACCGGCGCGGCCCCGAAGGTCGAGCACCAGGACCAGGACGCTGAGCACGGCCGAGGCCTGGGCATGGTCAGCGTCATCGCGCACCGGGTCGTGGTCCACGAGACCGACGGCGGCCACACCGTCACCGCGGAACTCTTCGCCCACCCACGCTGTGGAGGCCACCCATGCTGATGGACAAGCCGCAGTGGGGCTACTGGTGCGAGTGCTGGACCGAGGACCTGGACCAGCAACGGCGGCCGGCACTTCTGGCATCAATCGACGCGTACTCGGCGGCACAGGCCGACAGATGGGTTGCGATCGCCCTGCGTGCGATCACTCCGGCGCTGGATTCCGAAGCGTCCGACGAGGCGTGGGACTGGCTGTACGAGGGGCGCATAGAGACGCGGCGAGCCCTCCTACGGTCGGAGCCCTGCGCCGTATCGATCACCCAAGATCGCATCCGCGTGACATGGACGATCCGCCCCGTGCTCTTCGTACCGTTGGCCCACCGCCAAGGTGTCGAACTCCCAGCCTGCGCATACGCCTTCAGGCCTGGAGCACCTGACTACCCGTCCTAGCGGCCACGCCGCACGACAGCCTCAGTCTTCTCGACCCAGCCGAGGTACCACTCCGCGAATCCGACCTGCCCAAGGGGACTGAACCGCCCGTCCCCTGGACGCTCATCGACCCACACTTGCCCGCGCTGTGGGCCAGACACGACCAGCCAGTCGAAGTAGCCGCACCCCTCGTGGCTCAGGCACACAGCGCCGGACAAGAACCAGTCGGACAGCCTCTCGTCCTCCTCCAGCCAGGCGCGGTACGCAACCTCGAAGGCGGCTTCATCCTCAAAGTCGGACTCCACGGGCTCCTTGCGCTCATGCTCGACCTGAGCACGCACACTCTCTTCCACATCCGGGAAGGGCAAGCGCAGTCGCTCGTGGACGGTACCGCCACCGGGGTCACTCCACAGCCACCCGGCATCTGTGCGGGACAGGGTCGTGAGCCCGTAGAAGGGTCCGGCACCGCCGGCGCCGACTTCGAGGAGGAAGGCCCGGTAGTCCGCAGGCAGCGAGACACCCCACTGAGCCTCTGCCTCGGCGACACCCGCCTCTGACAGCGGATCAGCAAGCCGAAAGTGGTGCCCCGTTCCCCCGTACATGTCCCACGCGCCGAAGACCTCCCGCGCCTTGTCAGCACGGGCCAGAGCCTCCACCCGCTCTCGGACGCCGCTCCAGTTCATCGCCCCCATGAACCGAAGCGTAGGCCAAGGGATCTACGCCGGGCGCACATGCAGCCAAGCCGAGACATGCGGTGTCAAGTATCAGGTGAGGCCACTGCGTCAAGCATCAACCGAGACAAGACACAGCCCACTCGCCCGACTGAGTTACAACTTTCTCTACTGGTTTCAAGGCGGCTCGCTCCGCTCCCCGCGCGCGGCCCGACCCCCGGCCGGGCCTGCGCTCCTGTCTCCGCCCCGCTCCAGCCCGGCCGGCGTCCGGGCCGCGCTCATGGCAATCAGTCGCCTGGCGTCAGAGAAGGGGGTACATCGTGGCTGGGGCGGTCGACTCCACGGCTCTAGCTCTAGAGCCCTGCCTACAGCCTCGTCCGTGAAGGGCCGTTCCTTATCCCTCGAATACTTGGTAGTCCAGGTAGTAACTCGCCTCGTCAGATCGGAAGATCGCTCGACGCCAATCCTGGCCTACCTCATCCTTTCTAATTGTATGGTGCCCGAGATGGTCGTCTGCGTCCGGCCAGTCCCTCTCGGTCAGCGAGACGATGCCTGGATCTGAGTCACCGAAGAGCACGAAGTGATTCGTGTCTACCTCCTCACCAGAATCCAGCTCGCCCGACCAAGTCTCCTGGCCATTCCACCTGATGACAGGGGTGTCATCGCCGAAAGTATCCTCTTGCTCTACGCAGCCGAGTATCGCGAAATGCACTTGCAGCGCCACGGTTGCTCGCCTTCTTCCATCGTCCGCTCATAGCCTCATACGAATGACCAGCTGTTACGGCCTCGACCACCGCCCCCGAACGCAACAGACGCCACTCGGTAGCACCTGAAGGTGCAGAGGTCATTGCCATATCCACGCTACGCCGCTACCGGCATTCCAGCAATTCCCCTATATGGCAGGGTCGTTGCACCGTCAGGTATTTCATATTCAACGTCTCCGGTACCTGTCAGACGGCGCCCGCCGGACATCCCGCATGGGAGAACACCATGCAGCACCCTTTCAAGCACCCGCTGGCAAACCAGCTAGGCACCCTGGTCTGGGCCGGCCGTCACGTTCAGTTCTGGTTGAGGCATAAGCCGACAGCGTGGTTGAGGCCGGTGGGGTACAGCGAGGCACACGCGCGCCTGGTCGGGCGGCGCACCCGCCGTCGTGGCTGGCTGTCGTCGGCTGAGGTTCGTGCCACTGCCGTGCCAGATGCAGCGGTCAGCCACGGTCAACGAGGCGGTCTGGCGGTTAGGTTGTCCGGTACCTCACCAGTCATCGAAGCCCCAGGTCACCGGCACAACACCCCAGCCTCTCTCCTAAAGCGGTGCTCAGCCAGCCCTGGGCTTGACCCGCCCTATCCGCCTCGTTCTGCTTCGTTGGCCACGAGCGGCTCCTGAAGGCTGCGGTCGTCTTCACGGAGGAACTCTTGGGCGCCGCGGAGTCTGGTCCGCAATCGCTCCTGCGTTGCACGGCTGTCGAGGCGTACGTCGAGGGCCCCGGGCAGGTTGGAATCGGCTCGTCGCCCGGCGGGCAGGTGCGCACCGTCAAGTCCTTGGTGCCGGGCGATGAGCACACCGAGGTCGTGACGGCTCAGGGCATCCCGCCCGGCGAGGTGGAACACCCCGGCCGCGTCGGACAGCGCGAGCTCCCACAGGGCGGCGGCCAGATCTTCGACATGTACCGGGCAACGGATGTCGTCGGTGAACAGGACCCCGCCACGGGTGCCGGCCGCCAAGTCATGCACCATGCGCTCGTGCCCGGACTGGCCGCGTCCGAGGATCAGCGAGGTGCGGGCGACAACGGCACCCGGCACCAACAGCCGCACCGCCGTCTCGGCTGCGGCCTTTGCGGCGCCGTAGGGAGTGACCGGATCGGGCAGACTGCTCTCGTCGTAGCGGACGTGCGCACCGGAGAACACCGCGTCACTGGAGACGTGGGCCAGGCGGCAGCCTTGCTCGGCGGCAGCCAGCGCCACGCGGATCGCGCCGTCGGCGGTGACTGCCCAGTCAGACTGGCCACTTGACACGTTGAGGACGACCGAGGGCTCAACGTCGGCGATCACCCTGGCGACGCGCGCAGGGTCCCGGACGTCAAGCGGATGCCAGGCGACACCCGAGCACCTGCCGGCACGGGAGGCGAACGTCGCGGCCGTTTGGTGCCCGGCCGCGACGGCCTGACGGACCAGTTCAGTTCCCAGAAAGCCACTGCCACCGATAATCAGGACCGTCATGGGCTGCCACGGTAGCGGAGGGGATCGGTGGTGGGCTGACTCCCGGCCGGCGCAAAGCGACGGCCGTGCCATTCGCGTGCCAGATCGAGTGGGGAACCACGGGGAACGGCGGTGACTGACACCGGAGACGCCCAGAGTCCAACGCGTCTCCGCCACAGGTCAGCCGTGTAACCGCCCGTACAGAACCCAAGCTTCCCAAGCTGAGGTTCAGCCGGGGCACAGAAGTTGGTCACGCACGTCAAGGTCGGCGCCCGTCATGGACGATGACCGCATGCGCTACTTCAACGGGACAGGCTGGCTCGCGATCTTCACCGGCACGGAGACAATGATCGGCCGGACAGTGCACGTGGACGCCTGGGAGGAGGCGACCGGCGTTGCCCTTGTAGTCGATCCCAAACGCGGTACTCGCCGTCCCGTGACGGACTACCCGGACTTCTCCCACCTCGAGCAGGCCGGCCAGGTGGTGGCAGCCATCCCAGGAGGCGGCTGGCGCGCGTACTGGAAGGATGAAGGGCCCGACGACAGCCCGTTGACCGAGCAGGTGCTCGCATGGCTGGTCACGTCCAAGGGCGGAGCCACCCCCATTACCGTCGACGCCCATGGGCATGTGGACGACGCTGAGAGCGCCGATCGCCTCATCCCACCTGGTGAGGAGTGAAACAGCCTCCGCCGGTTCACCGTCTCAGTTTCCGTCTCATTCAGCTTCGTTCACGGCCGTTCAGGCAGGACTATCTCTGGTGGCGGCTCCCACGACCGAACGCCCATGACCGCAGGTGAACGCCTAGACACTCAGCCCACCATCCCACTCCCACAGTTGGAAATCGTGTTGCCATCGGAGTCCGCTCACAGCCCACGGAGGACGGCAAGGCGTGATCAGCTTGGAGTGTGGAGACCATCATCGCCAGCGGCATAGCCGTCCTGGGAACGCTGCTTGGTTCGGGGATAACCCTGGCGTTCCAGCAGCGCACCGCCGACAAGAGCCACCAGTTCACCCGCCAGGAGAAGCTGCGACAGGAACGACTCGATGCCTTCTCCGCCTACGCCGGCGCATTGGTCAACTACCGCCGCTGCCTGGTTCACCTCTGGTTCTGCGAGCACGAACAGCCACCACCGGAGGACCCCGACACAGTACGGATCCGCGCCTACGACCTACGCTCCAACGCCCAAGAGACACTGTTCCGGGCACAGATGCTCACCGATGACGAAACGCTGAGCCAGGCCGCGGAGAACGTGCTCGCAGACATTACGACGCTGTCCAAGACAGCCAGCAGAACAGAACTCGACGATGCCAGGGTACGAACCCGTGACGACATCAGCCGACTCGTCAGAGCAGCCAAGCAACACCTATGAGGCACTTGCAGACGCGCCGGCTCGTAGTGCCCCACGCCGACAGTGACCGCACCACAAGGGCACCAGATCGAGCGGGGAACAGCGGGGAATCACGGTGAAAGCAGCCGAGCCCACAGAGGTGGCGAACCTGCCGTTCGAGCAGGTCAACGCCGACGACGGGCCCTCGATGCCCGCAGCTTCCCAAGCTGAGAGCGCGAGTTCGATTCTCGTCACCCGCTCCAGAGAGAAACCCCAGGTCAACGGCCTGGGGTTTGTTCATTGTCCAGACCGATACGGGCATGGCGAACCGCTCCTACGGGTGGAAGCCCGCCTCCCCCACGACACGGATGCCCGCCTTCTCCCCGAGGCGGACCGCGAGCAGACCCGCGACGCGGATGCCGACCGGGGTGTCGTGGCCCTCGACGGTCACGGTGACCATGGCGTCGTGGCCGTAGTAGCGGACGTCGGTGACCGTGCCCCTGACCGCGTCCTCGGAGTCCACGTCCGTCAGCCGGAGCTGCTCCGGGCGGAGTAGAACCGTGCCGGCGCGCAAGTCGCCCGGCGGGGTGGCGAGGGGTACGGGGCCCAGGGCGGTCCGGGCGGTGCCGTCGCTGTCGACGGTGCCGGGGAGCATGACGGCGTCGCCGACGAAGTCCGCGATCCAGGGGTCGGCGGGGCGGCGATAGAGGTCCTGTGGGGTGGCGCACTGGGCGACCCGGCCGTCCCGTACGACGGCGACGAGGTCGGCCGTGGACAGGGCCTCCTGCTGGTCGTGGGTGACGAGGATCGCCGTGGCGCCCGTTGCCCGCAGCGCGGCCCGTACGTCGGAGCGCACTCCCGTCCGCAGCGCGCTGTCGAGGGCGTTGAACGGCTCGTCCAGGAGCACGAGTTGAGGGCGCGGGGCGAGTGCCCGGGCCAGGGCGACGCGCTGTTGCTGGCCGCCGGAGAGTTCGTGCGGCATGCGGTCGCCGTATCCGGCGAGGCCTACCAGGTCCAGCAACTCCTCGGTACGGCGACGGCGTTCGGCCCGGTCGGTGCCCCTCAGTCCGAAGGCGACGTTGCGGGCCACGCTCAGGTGCGGGAAGAGGGCGCCCTCCTGGGGCACGATGCCGATGCGGCGGCGCTCCGGCGGGAGGTGGACGCCGGGGCCGGCGAGCAGGCGGTCGCCGAGCCGGACCGTGCCCGCGTCGGCGCGCAGGAACCCTGCGACGATCCGCAGCATCGTGGTCTTGCCGCAGCCGGAGGGGCCGAGCACGGCGGCCAACGCGCCTGCCGGGACGGTGAGTTCCAGGCCTCGCAGGACCGGTTCTCCGGCTCCGTAGGACTTGGTGAGTCCTGCGACGTGCAGTTCGTTCATGTCCGGTGCCTGCCTAGGAGGTACGAGGGGACGGCGGCCAGCAGGATCAGCGCGGCGGCGTAGGGGGCGGCCGCCGCGAAAGAGCCGGCGCCGGTCTCGGTCCACAGCCGGGTGGCGAGGGTGTCCATGCCGGTGGGGCGCAGCAGCAAGGTCGCGGGGAGTTCCTTCATGCAGACCACGAAGGTGAGCGCGGCCCCTGCGGCTACCCCGGGTGCGGCCAGCGGGACGGTCACTTCGCGCAGTACCTGCCACGGCCGTCGTCCGAGCGAGCGGGCCATGTCCTCCAGGACGGGCGGTGCCTGGAGCACGGCCGCGCGGGTGGCGGCCACCGCGACCGGCAGGAAGAGGACCGCGTACGCGCAGACCAGCAGCGGGAGTTGCTGGTAGAGGGGGTAGGCGTAGCGCACGGCGAAGAACACCAGCGCGAGGGCGACCGTGATGCCGGGCAGCGCGTGGCCCGCGTACGCCGCCTGCTCCAGCAGCCGGGCGCCGCGGCCCCGGTGCCGGGCCGCGATCACCCCGACCGGCAGGGCGAGGAGTGTCGTGAGACCCGCGCCCGCTGCCGCGACCCCGAACGTGCCCCAAGCCGTCTCCGCGAGTCCGCCCAGGTCCCGGGTGGCCGAGCTGCCGACGGCCAGCCAGTACCCGAGGGTGCCCAGCGGGAAGGCCACGGCGACGGCCGTGACCGCCCCGCACCACAGCAGGGCGAGTGGCCGCCACCGGCCGAGAGCCACCGGAACCGCCGGACGAGCGGCGCCTGTTCCGGTCCTGGCGTGCCCGGCGCGGCCCCGTGTACGCGCCTCGGCTGCGACCAGGGCGACGGTCATGACGACCAGGACGACGCTGAGGGCGGCGGCGGGGGTGCGGTCGAAGGAGGCGCGGTAGGAGGTGTGGATGGCCCGGGTGAAGGTGTCGTAGCGCATCAGGGAGACCGCGCCGAAGTCGGAGAGCACGTACAGCGCGACGAGCAGTGCCCCGCCCGCGGCCGCCGGTCGCAGCTGCGGGAGCGTGACCCGGACGAACGTCCGCAGCGGGCCGTGGCCGAGGGAGCGCGCGGCCTCCTCCTGCGCCGGGTCGATGCCCCGTAGCGCGGCGGCGACCGGCAGATGGACATACGGGAAGCTGACCAACGTCAGGGTGAGGGCGGCACCGCCGAAGCCGGCCAGTCCCGGCTCGGCCGACAGCCAGGCGAACGCGGCCACGTAACTCGGCACCGCCAGCGGCAGCGTGGCCAGCACCGACCAGGCGCGGGCCCCGGGCAGTGCGGTGCGCACGGTCAGCCAGGCCAGGGAGACTCCCAGTACCAGGGACGCCGCCACGACCACGGCGGTCAGGCCGAGGCTGCGGCCGAGGAGGTCGAGCGTGCGCTCGTCGGCGACGACGTCCCAGGCGAACGCCGGGCCGCGTTCCAGGGCGCGGACGGCGAGGTAGCCCAGGGGCAACAGGGCGAACAGGGCGGCGACACAGGCGGGGACCAGCAGGATCAGGGGCGGCCGGCGATCGGGCCTGCGGGCCTTGAGCGACGTACCAAATGCCCTGACCGGCGTACGCAATGCCCTGACCGGCGTACGGAACCAGCGAGACGTACGGCCCCCGCTTGCCTCACGCACGTGCTCGCGCCCGGCCGGGGCCGGGGCTCCGGTCGGGCGCGAGCTGGATGGCGATGTGGGCACGACGGGTCAGACCAGCCCGACGTCCTGGAGCATGGCCAGTGTCTCCTGGAGGGACTCCAGCTTGGCGAGGTCGATGTCGGGGGACTGCAGGGAGTCGAACGGCGGCAGGTCCTCGACGGTGCTGGTGACGCCCGCGGCCAGCGGGTACTCCTTCGTCGTGTCCGCGAAGTAGGTCTGTGCCTCCTTCGACAGCAGGTAGTCCACGGCCTTCTGGGCGGTCGCGCTCTGCCCGCTGTCCTTGAGGATGCCGGCGCCGGCGACGTTGATCAGCGCGCCGGGGTCCTCGCCAGGCAGGAAGTGCAGCCTGGAGTCGACCCTGTCCTCGCCCTTCTCGGCGACGCGCTCGTACCAGTAGTAGTGGTTGACCAGGCCGAGGGAGACCTCGCCGGCCTCGACGGCGTCCAGGGTGGCGAGGTTGTGGGCGTAGGTCTTGGCGCCGTTCGCCTTCAGGTCCTCGAGCCACTTGCGGGTGACGTCGTCGCCCTTGAGCACGCGCATGCCGGTGACGAAGGCCTGGAAGGAGGCGTTGGTGGGCGCGAAGCCGACCTTGCCCTTCCACTCCGGCTTGACGACGTCGAAGACGCTGTCCGGAACCTTGTCCTCGGCGACCTCGTCCGGGTTGTAGGCGATGACGCGGACGCGCCCCGACAGGCCGACCCAGTCGCCGTCGGAGCCGCGGTACGCCTCGTCGACCTTGTCGAGCGTGGCCGCGGGAAGCTTCTGCAGCATGCCCTCCCTGGACAGCGCTCCCAGCGCGCCCGCGTCCTGCGAGAAGAACAGCCCGGCCTTGGTGCGGTCGCCCTCCTCCAGGATCTGCGCGGCCAGTTCCGCACTGTCGCCGTAGCGCACCTCGACCTTGCTGCCGACGGCCTTCTCCAGCTTGTCCAGCAGGGGCTTGACCAGCTTCTCGTTGCGGCCGGAGTAGATGACGAGGGAGGAGTCGCCGCCCTTGCCGCCGCTGTCCTTGTCGTCGGAGCCGCACGCCGCGAGGGCGGGGAGCAACAGGCCGGCCGCGACCAGCGCAGTGATCCGGCGAACCGAGGGGCGTCGCATGGTGTGTGCCTTCCTACGGGGCTCGCCTGGGGCGAAGCGATCTGTGACTTCCCTGTGGCTTGATTATGGCCATGCCATGAATAAGGTAAAGCTCACCTAACCGTCAAGGGTTCTGTGCTAGCAGCGGACGTTGCCGCGGAAAGGGCGCGCCCCCGTGATCCACCTCTCCGGATCCCTCCCGGCACCCACCGTCCCGAAGTCGCATCCAGCACCATGGCCGAAAACCGTGCCCTTCACGCGTGCACTCGCGGCCTACGGGGACCGCGTCGCGCTCATCACGCCGGACGGGGATCTGTCGTATCGCGAACTGGCCGAACGAGTGACCGCCACCGCCGAGCGCCTCGGGCCGGTACGGCGGCTGGTGCTGCTGGCCGGCGCCAACCGCACCGACGCGCTGGTCACGCACCTGGCCGCCCTCTCCGCAGGCCACCCCGTCCTGCTCGTCCCCGGCGACAGCGAGAGCACGATCCGCTCGCTGACCGAGGCGTACGCCCCCGACGTCGTGGCCCGCCCGCACACCGACGGGACCTGGAGCCTCGACGAACGTCACCCCTCCAGCGCCCACACCCTCCACCCGGACCTCGCCCTGCTGCTGAGCACCTCCGGCTCGACCGGCTCGCCCAAGCTGGTGCGGCTGTCCCACAAGAACCTTCAGGCGAACGCCGAGTCCATCGCCATGTATCTCGGCATCGACGACACCGACCGCGCGGCCACCACGCTGCCCATGCACTACTGCTACGGCCTCTCCGTCATCCACAGCCACCTGCTGCGCGGCGCCGGCCTGATCCTCACCGAACGGTCGGTGTCCGAGGCCGCCTTCTGGGAGGAGTTCCGTGCCACTCGCGGCACCTCGCTCGCCGGGGTGCCGTACACGTTCGACCTGCTCGACCGGATCGGCTTCGCGCGGATGGAGCTGCCGCACCTGCGCCGCGTCACCCAGGCCGGGGGCAGGCTGGCACCGGAACGCGTGGCGCGCTACGCCGAGTCGGGGCGCCGCTCCGGCTGGCAGTTCTTCGTGATGTACGGCCAGACCGAGGCCACGGCCCGCATGGCCTATCTCCCTCCGCATCTCGCAGCCGAACGCCCCGAAGCCATCGGTGTGCCGATACCCGGCGGTTCCTTCCGGCTGCAACCGGTCGACGGCCATGGCCCGGACGTGGGCGAACTGCTCTACTCGGGCCCGAACGTGATGCTCGGTTACGCAGAGAACCCGGCCGACCTCGCCCTGGGCCGGACGGTGGAGGAACTGCACACCGGCGACCTCGCCCGGCGCGCGTCCGACGGGCTGTACGAGATCGTGGGCCGCCGCAGCCGCTTCGCGAAGATCCTCGGGCTGCGGATAGACCCACAGCAGGTGGAGAGCCTGCTGGCTGCTCATGGGGTCACCGCGTACTGCGCGGGGGACGGCGAGGCGCTGGCGGTGGCCGCACGCGAAGGCGCCGGTGACGATGCGCGGATCCGGCGACTGGTCGCGAAGGCGTGCGGGCTCCCGGCCCGTGCGATACGGGTCCGCGTGCTCGCCGAACTCCCCCGCCTGGCCTCGGGAAAGCCCGACTACGAGGCCGTACGGCACCTGACGCGCCCGGACCAGGAGGCGGCGCCCGGCACCGGTGAGGATCTCCTCCTTCTCTACACGGCGATCCTCGACCGCACCGACGTCACCCAGGACAGCAGCTTCTCCGGCCTGGGCGGCGACTCCCTCTGCTACGTCGAGATGTCCCTGCGCCTGGAGGAGGCGCTGGGTCACCTGCCCACCGACTGGCACACGAGGACGATCCGCGAACTGCGCACGATGGCAGCACCCGTGGCGAAAGGACCTCACGAACAGGTCGGGCCGCAACCGCGGCGGGCCCGGCCGGCACCGGGAGTCCGCAGAGCGCTGCGCTCCTGGTCGACCCCACAGGCCTGGCGGACCCGCCGCACCCTGGAGACCGGCATCGCCCTGCGCGCGGTCGGGATCGTCCTCATCGTCGGCTCACACGTCCAGGTCTTCAGCATCAAGGGCTTCGCCCACATCCTCATCGGCGTCGCCGGCTACAACTTCGCCCGCTTCCAGCTGACCGACGCCGCACGCCGCGAGCGCGTACGGCACATGGGGCGCAGCATCGCCCGCATCGCGATACCGAGCATGGTGTGGATCACCGGCGCGGTGGTCCTGACCGACTTCTACGACCCGGCCAACGCCGTGCTGCTCAACAGCCTGCTCTCCCAGGGGAACGACCGCTTCGACTGGGCCTACTGGTTCGTGGAGGCCCTGATCTACTACCTCGTCTTCCTCGCCGCCCTCATGGCCGTACCGCTGCTGGACCGGCTGGAGCGGCGGTATGTGTTCGGGGTGCCGCTGGCGCTCATGGCCGTCGGCCTGGTCGGCCGCTACGACCTGCTGGGCCTGGCATCCGCCCGCCCCCAGCTGAGCCCCTCAGTGGTCTTCTGGCTGTTCACGCTGGGGTGGGCCGCCGCGCGGGCCGGCACCGTGCGGCAACGGGTCCTGCTCACGGCCGTGCTGCTGCTCACCCTGCCCGGCCTGTTCCAGGACCAGCCCCTGCGCACGGCCCTCGTCATCGCCGGGCTGGGGCTGCTGATCTGGGTGCCGACCCTGCCCAGCATCGGACCGGTCAGCGCGCTGGCGGGCATCCTGGCGAGCGGTTCCCTGTACATCTACCTGACGCACTACCAGGTCTACCCCTACCTCCAGGAGGACTTCCCGCTCACCGCCCTGTTCGCGTCCCTCGCGGTCGGCGTCGGCTATGCGGCGGTCGTGACCAGGGCGGCGCGGAGGATCCGGTGGCTGTGACGATCGGTCGCCCTCTAGGCCACCTCTACACAATCGACCAACCTTCGATCAATTGAGTCTCGATTCAGGCTGGCGGTGTTCAGGCCCCTTGCGGGAGCGAGCACTTGACCGCCGAAGGCCCCTGCGTCAGATCAGGAGGTCATCGGGGAGTACCCGGAACGACTTGTATCGGCCCAACGGGCGTACGGCCCGGAAGTGCCGTCGGTCGAGGGTGAGAATCGCGTCCGTGTCGTAGTCGGAGGCAAGCGCCACGTTCACCGCGTCGGCGAGGTCGAGGTCCAGCGCGCGGTAGCGGACACGGACAGACTGGGCGGCGCCCAGGTGGTCCTCCGTGATCTCCGGTATGACGACACGACCCCGGCTCATCCAGCGCCGCAGGTCGTCGACCGCACTGAGGGCGGATTCCCTGCCGAGCTCACGTGTCGCCATGTGATCCAGTTCGGCCAGCAGGAGCGGGGACATGACCAGCAGGCCGGCCGCCATGATTGCCTCGTTCGCCGCCCCGTGTTCCGAATGAGACGAGTCCAGGGCTGCCAGAAGGCCAGGCGTATCGGCGACGACAATGATCACCGGTCCCTCGAAGGT
This sequence comes from Streptomyces sp. UW30, assembly GCF_008042075.1. GTDB lineage: Bacteria > Actinomycetota > Actinomycetes > Streptomycetales > Streptomycetaceae > Streptomyces. The sequence goes on from NZ_RDBN01000049.1 coordinate 32,006, forward strand.
GCGTGAGAACATCGGCTCTTCCCAGACCCGGTTCGCCATGGCAGCGAGGTGGATGCCCTGGCGGATGATCTCGGCCTCGCCTATACCTCGGCGCTTGGCGGCCTCCTTGATGATGGCCAGGTCCTCGGGGTCGGCGTAGACGTTGGTGCGCTTCATGGACATGTACAAGGCTCAGGCGGGCCACCGAAACAACATCGCCGTCGCTTCCCAAGCTGAGAGGCCGAGTTCGATTCTCGTCACCCACTCCATGCGAAACCCCCAGGCCGAAGASCCGAGGGTGGGGCAGTTGTCTTTCCTCCCGGCGTAGAGGGCGAGCCCCTCCCGGAGTTCGACCACATCACGCTTTCAACCTCAGTAGTGCAGCGTGGCTCAAAGTGATTCAAGTTGCAGTTCGGGCTGCCGCGCCGGTGTGACCGTCGGTTCCCGTAGTTTGGCGGTCCGTGCGTATCCATAGACCACTGAGGTCATTGCCAGAATGAGAAGTGGCCCGAATATCCCCGGATTTCTTGCCATCTCCATCGGCAGCCAGCGGTACGACACCAGGAGCGCGGCAAAGACCGTGGCGCCGTAGATGACCAGCTGGATTCCTGGCCGGTCCCAGCCACGGTCGAGCGAGCGCAGCGCTGCCTCGATGGTGAGCGCGAACACCACGCCGGCGACGAGATCCACGCCGTAGTGGTAGCCGAATCCCAGCGTCGCAGCGAGCGTGGCAATCAGCCAGAACGTGCCCGCGAACCGCAGAACCCGGGGGGCGCCGCGGGAATGAACGAAGATCGCGACAGCCCACGCCGTATGCAGGCTGGGCATGCAGTTGCGAGGGGTGATCTCGTCGTACGGGATCGGGTGTGGGGTGTTGATCGGCGGCGGCATGTCCGGCCACAGGTTGGCCATCGCCCAGTGCACTCCGCCGGTGCCGGAGGCGCCCGGGCCGTAGGCGAAGACCGGTCCGACCACCGGGAAGAGCATGTAGACGCCCGGCCCGAGCAGGCCGATCACCAGGAAGGTGCGCACCAGATGATGGCTCGGGAAGCGGCGCTCGACCGCCACGTTACGCAGCTGGTAGAGCGCGACGACAACCGCGGCCGCCGCGAGCTGACCGTAGACCAAGTGGAGAAGGTGGGTACTGATCGGGCTGGTGGCCTTGACAATCCGGCCGACCAGCCATGACGGGTTGCCCAGCGCATGATCGGCGGTTGCCACGTACTGGTCGAGCACCGCCGGGCGAGTCTTCGACGTGATGAGTAGCCAGGTATCGCCGGTCTTGCGGCCGGCCACGAGCAACAGGCCCAGCCCGACGCCCTTCAGCAGCACGACGCGTTCTCGGCCGGTGCGGCGCGTGACAGCGATGACCGCATAGCCCAACATCACCCACAACGCACCGGTGCCGAAGGAATGGCCGTCGTTCATCTTGGCGTCGCATGCCCACCGCGCCAGCAGGAAGGCGAGGTCGATACCGATTGCGGCACCAGCCGCGATGAACCGCTGCCGCCAAGGGAGCACCGTCATCATCAACGCCATACCGCCGTACAGCGGTCCCGGTTTCGGGGCAAAGATCAGGGCTTTCACCTGGTTGGCAATCGGCCCCGGTTGACCGTAGCGGCGTGCGGCGATCTCCAGCGTGATGAGGAATCCAAGAGCCACCACGCCCGCCGCGCCCCACAGCGTCGCGCGCCAATGACGCCATGCGACCAGCGAAGTTATGCCACTTATCCGCGAAAACGCCTGCGATGCTCTAGATATCAATCTTTGGCCGATTTATTCGAATGACTGGATAGATGAAATGCGATAGGGGCAACCATCGCGAGTTCGAACATGTTATCGGAGTGGTGCGGAGTTGCGGCTTCGGCGGGCAGTTGGTTACGACTGTGAAGCGATGCTCTGAGAGGCCCCGATGTCGCACGGAACGCGGTCAGGTCGAAGCTGATCCGTGGGCGTCTTGTCCAGGAGCTGCACGCTTTAGTGCCGGACGCGCACAGCCTGGGACAGCTCGCCCTCCTGCTGTGCGGCGACTCCGAGCAGTTCGGATGCGACCAGGCGGCAGCAGCCGGGCTCATCGCCATCAACCCCATCACCGAGCTGGCACGACAGCACCGCAGCGCCCGAGCCGTCGATCTCGTGATTACCGCCACGGCTGAGGTGCAGGCACTGACGCTTCTCCACCGCACCGGGGCTTCCAGTGCATCGCCGCCGTAACCGGCCAGGCACTTCACTGGTACGGGCCCGAAGCCCGGCAAGTGTGCCAGGTCAGGCATCAGTTGCTCCGCCGAAGCGGGACGATCAAGCCTGACTGGAATGCCCTTCGCCGGGCATCCTGTGCACTCGCGAAATGCCCTCCGGGCTGCATCTCCGAACCGGCTGAGTCAGACCCAGAGCCCGCTCGCACATGTCTCCTGCCCGCCGCTATTCGAAGCCGTGCCCACAGCGTGCCCGTAGGGTCGGGCAACCACGGTCAACAGCGGTGCGATCCGACCCGCACGACCACCTCACACATAAGGCGTCTGCCCAGGTCAGAGCCATAATGTCGACTCAAGCGCCGTCGCTTCCCAAGCTGAGAGCGCGAGTTCGATTCTGAGGGCACGGGTTCCGGACGGCAGCCGTACGCGCAACGCCTCCAGTCTCGGAAGCCTGGCTTGAGCTGGGGGTGCGAACACGCGGCGATCGCCGACTCTGAGTGCGGGGACCTTCCGCGGCTTGTACGCGTGGGCGCCGCGCCGTCCGTACACGGGCCGGCCAACCGGCTCGGCAAGGTCATTCGCCTTGAACAAGTGTTAGGATCCGCCCGCTTGTTCGGGGGGATGGGGCCCTCCGTCGGGGAGGGGAAGCAAGTGACTCGTCATGCCTTCATGCGTGGCTCCCTTGTCACGCTCATCGGGTTGGCGCTCTCTGTGTCCGCCGTGCCGCTGGTGGCTCCCGCGCACGCGGAGACGGCAACGGAGATCATCGTTCCCGCCACCATGCGCACGACTCCGCGCACGGCGTATCTGCAGAGCGCGGGGGCTGCCGGTTTCCTGGAGTACCGCTCCACCGCCGAGGGGCACGGCCTCTGGTGGACCAGCTACGACGGCAGCCGCAAGCCCGTGGAAGGCGGCGAGCGACTCGAACCGCGCACCGCGGGTGTGTACGGCACCGGTTCGGACGTCGTCGCCCTTCGCCCGTCCCAGAGCAGCGGTGCGCAAGTCCTGCTGCGGGACATGGGAACCGGTACGACGGAGACCGTGGCCATCCCGGCGGGCCAGAGCTATCTGCAGACGTACGGACGTACTGTCCTGACCAGCACATCGACAGGTGGGGAACGGACTCGGCTCTTCCTGCTGCGCAACGAGAACGGCAGCACGGTGCAGAAGCCTGTCACCGGACTCCCGGACGGGGTGGTCTTCCCCTTCTATCCCAGGGGTTCGGCCTCCGGCATCCTCGTCAACTACTACGGCCCGGACCCGGGCCTCCAGTACGCCTGGGTGGACGCGGAGACCGGTGCCGCCACGATCTTGCCACCGCTGGTGGCGGGCACGGACACCGTGGTGGGATCCGACTACCTGGTCAGCTGGTACGGCACGTCCCGGGTGCGGGTGTACGCCCAGGGTGCCTACGAAGCGCCCACTCACGAGGTTGCGTTCCCCCGCACCTCTGACAACAAGATCCTCGGCGTCGTCGGTGACGCGCTCGTGGTCGCTCGGCGCAGCGACTCCTCCGTCTGGAGTGTGTCAGCGCTGCCCTTCGACGGCTCCGCGGAGCTGCCCCTGTTCAAGCGGTCCGATCCCGCTGCCGTCACGACCCCCGACGGCGGCCTGATCCTCGCCGGCGGAGAGTCCTCGCTGGACTACGGCATCGCCAAGGTCCAGGCGGGGGCCGACGGTCTGCCCCTGGTCCGCCGGATCGTGGACCTTCCGCCCGTGCCCAGCGGGATCGAGTCGCTCGATCTGAGCGGCGGTGAGCTGATGACCTACGAGTCCGGCGACGGGGCGACACACCTGTACAGCCGCTCGCTGACCACGGCGGACGCTCTGACGGTGGGCACGCGCACGGACCGGGGGGCCACCCCGAGGTGCGGGGTCATGGCCGGGGACCACGGGAGCTGTCCCGACCTGATGGGAACGGGCGACGGCCGGGCGGTCATGAAGAACACGGCCGGGGAGGTGTCCGTCCTGGACCGGGGGCAGCCTCTTCCCGGCACCGTGGTGACCTCCGGCCTCCAGGACGACCATGGCCTCGTGGACGTCGCGGGCCGGTATGCGGCCTGGTATGGGCCCACGCCCGCGGGAGAGGGCCTGGCGGTGGCGGATCTGGATACACGGAAGGTCGTGCTCACCCGTACGGGCGCGGCCGGTGCGGTCCCCTCCGTGCTGTGGGGGGAGGCACTGTGGACGGCGGCCAGGGACGGCATCGTCACGGCCACGGAGGTGCGTTCGGGCAACACGATCACGTCGTTCCGGGTGGTCGGCAGCGGCTGCGCGGTGGGCGGCTTCCAGGCGGTGGGACGCTGGGTGTTCTGGTCCGGCTCGTGCGACTCTGCCCAGGGCAGCGTGTGGAAGGCCTTCGTGTACGACACCCGTAGGAAGACGCTCATCACCGTGCCCACGGGCGGAGAGCCGCGCCTGGGCGACGGCTTCCTGGTCACCCGTGACTCCGCATCCGGAGCGCTGACCCTCACGGACGTCACGAGCGGCTCCGCGGTGAGCCGGACCCTGGCGGCCAAGGCCGGAAGGTGGGACGTCGATCCGTACACCGGCCTGGTCGCCTACGTGGACCCGGCCTCCCAGGACGTCCACGTCCTACGCAGTGGCGTCCCCGCCACGGACATCGCGGTCCTGGGAGCGAGGACGGAATCTTCGGTCGGCCTGGTGGACTCGTCGTCCTCGTGGGACGGCACGTGGTGGCTGTCGAAACCGGCCGCGTCCTGGACGCTGGTGCTCAGGAACAAGGCGACCGGGGCCACCGTGCGCACCCTGTCCGGTGGCGCCGCGCACGACGAGGTCCGTACGTCCTGGAACGGCAGGACGTCGACGGGCGCGTATGTGCCGAACGGCACGTACAGCTGGACGCTGACGGCGGCCCCGGCCGACAAGCTCGGTGCGTCGGCGACGGCGTCCGGCACGCTGAAGCTGACCGGTGGTGCCGCGGTGAGACGCGACCATGTCGGGTCCGACGGCATCGGTGACCTGCTCACGCTCACCACCCAGGGCGCACTCTCCTTCCATCGCGGCGACGGCGCCGGGAAGTTCTCGACGAAGACCTCGGCTTCGGGATGGCCGGCCTCGATCACGGTGGTGCCGTTCGGAGACCTGAACGGTGACCGCTGCAATGACGTGCTCGTGCGGTTCAGCAGCGGTGCACTGCGGGCGTACCGCCCGGGGTGCGGCAAAGCCCTGACGACATCCACGCCGTACACCACACTGGGCACTTCGGGCTGGAACCAGTACAACGTGCTGACCTCACCGGGCGACATCACCGGTGATGGCCGGGCGGACCTGATCGCCCGCCAGGCGTCCACCGGTGACATCTACCTGTACAAGGCCACAAGCAGCGGAAAGCTCTCGGCACGAGTGAAGATCTTCTCCAAGTGGTCCGGTTACAAGAAGATCATCGGCGTCGGCGACCTCAACGGTGACGGGTACGGAGACCTGCTGGCGCAGGACACGTCGAACAGGCTGTGGCGGTATGTGGGCACGGCGACCGGCGGGTTCAGGGCGCGGGTCAAGGTGGCCGACAACTGGGGTGCCTCCTACAACGTCGTGGTGGGCGTCGGCGACGTCACCGGGGACGGGAGGGCGGACCTCGTCTCCCGCGACACCTCCGGCAAGCTGTGGCGCAACAACGGCGACGGCAAGGGCTCCTTCGGTCCTCGCAGCGGGATCGCCATTGGGTGGCAGGGCTACAAGGCCCTGTACTGACCGCCGCTGACAGGTCGCGGCCTAGGGAGTGACAAGCCCTTGACCACAGCGTCCGCGAGCTCACCGAGGCCGAGGCGTGGGCTCGTGATGTGCTGTCCGCGCGAAGCCTTCCGGTCTCAGCCGCTCCGCAGATGACACTCGTGTGCAGTCGCACCGGCTCCGCTCACTCGCCCCGCGCGTCGACCAGCCCGGGGGGCAGAGAAGGCGAGCCAGGCGCTTCAACGAGCACCTTCTCGAAGGTGCGCAGGTCGGGTACAGCGAGCTCGACGATGAAGTCGGCATCGCCGGAGACCACGTGGCAGGTGACCACGTGGTCGATCCCCTTCAGTGCCTCTTCGACCACCTGGGAGTTGGTGCGGGAGTACTCGACCTTGAGGGAGAGGAACACGGTCAGCCCGAGGCCGAGGCGCTTGCGGCCCGGATCGGCCCGGTAGCCGGCCAGGACCCCGTCCTCCTCCAGCGCCTTGGTGCGGCGCAGGCAGGACGAGGGGGGACAGACGTACGGCCTCGACGAGGTCGGCGTTGGGGGTGCGTCCTCCTGCGCGGCGAGGGCCGGGGCCACGGAGGCGTTCTCAGACCTCGTCGTCCGTACGTGCAGCGCCCCGAAGCTGCCGTGAGGCAAGGACTCGGTGGTCGATGCGGCTGGACGGGTGCAGTTCGGCACCTGACTCCGGCGCCCTCCGCCCGGAGCGGCGCGCCGCCGGATTACATGGGCCTGCGCCTCGGCGCGGGGCGTGCCGGCGTCTTTCACGGCCCCGGATCCGACGAATGGAAGAGCGCAATGGCAAAGCGCGACCCTCGCAACCGCACAGGCCGCAGCCCGCTACTTCGCGGGCTCGCCGCTGCCGTGCTCGCGGCCGGCATGCTGGTGGCCTCAGCGGGACCCGGGCACGGAACCGGCGCGGCCACTCCGGTGCCCGGCGCACAGTTCACGCCGTTGACAGCGGCAGTAATGACCCACCCGACGCCGTTCGTCGCCACGGACGGCAAGACGCACCTCTCGTACGAACTGCTCACCACGAGCTCCTTGCCCAGCAGCACGCCGTTGCGGCTCGACCGTGTCGACGTCCGAGACGCCCGCACGCACCGGGTCATCGGCTCGCTGAGCGGGCAGGCGCTGGCCGAGGCCGCCAATCCGGTGGGCGACCCCCTGCCGGGTGCGGACGGTTACACCCCGGCGCCCCCGGCGCCGACGCCGACCGTCATCCAGGGCTCCCAGCAGTGGATCATCTGGCTCGACCTGACCCTCGACCGCGGTCAGCGGGCGCCCGAGGTCCTCGAACACCATCTCTCGGGTGCCGTCCTGACCCCCTCCGGCTCCTCCGCTTTCGAGGAGACGGTGCAGGCCACCCCGACCGCCCGCACCGCGCCGTTGAACCTGAGCCCGCCGGTCCGCCCCGGCACCTGGTACTCCAGTGAGTCGTGCTGCGGCAACACCCACCACCGGCGCGGCCTCGGCCCGATCAACGGTCGCTTCGACGTACCGCAGCGCTTCGCGATCGACTGGTACCGGGTCGGCAGGCAAGGGCAGACCTGGCAAGGCGACCCCACACAGCTCACCAGCTACCTGAGCTACCGTGAGCCGGTCTTGGCCTCGGCCGGCGGCAGAGTGGTGGATGTGCAGGACGGAATCGCGGACAACCCGCCGCCACTCACGCCGCCCACCCCGCCGATCGAGGACACTGTCGGCAACCACGTCACCCTGCAAGTCGCGCCGGGCCGCTATCTGCTCTACGCCCACCTGAAACCCGGCTCGCTCAAAGTCCGGGAGGGCGACCGGGTCGCATCCGGCCAGGTCCTCGGACTGATCGGCAACAGCGGCAACTCCGCCACGCCGCACCTGCACTTCCAGGTGACGACCACAGCCGAGTTCTTCCCGACCGACAGCCCGCCGTACACCTTCCGGCAGTTCCGCGTCCTCGGACAGGTCGAACCCCGGCTCTGGGACGACAACCTGGGCCTGCAGCCGACCGGCGTGCTGCCGATCACGCCCTCGCCGTACGCGGGTTTTCACCGTGCACGGTATCCGCTCGACCGCGAGGTGCTGCGGTTCTGACCGGACTACGGTCAGGCCGACGGTCGTGCGCGGCGTGAAGCACCAGTCGGTCGAAAGTGTTGATCAGGCCCTGCCGCCCTCACAGTCCCATTTGTCCGGGGCACGGTTAGGTCCTCGTCGGGGTACCCACCACCGCGTCCCCACCCACCGATGCCCCGGCCTCCGCAAGTCCATTGCGGAAGCCGGGGCATCGGCCTGTCGACGCACCGCGCACCGCGAACTGCCGCGAACTGGTCGACGCCGGGGGCCATGGGGATGGTGCCGGAGATCAGGACCGTGCCGGGCGTGAGAGCACCGCGCGGCGGGCGAGGAGGACGACGCGTCCTCCATGCCGGTGGAGGACTTCCTCAGCGAGACCCTCGACCTGCTGAGCGGCCGGTGAGGGGGCTCGTGCCACCCACGAATGACGACACCGTCGAAATAGCCAGGGTCCTGGCGCTGGTCAACCACCCCATGCCTCTTGGCTGATGGAATGTACGGACCGAGATCGCATTCCCGGTATTTGGCGAATACCAGGATCGCCGATGCCTGGTCGGGCAGAGCTGGAATCGGCGAACCTGGTGAGTTCCAGCATATTCGGAATCAGCGCGGCCGCTTTGTCGGCGGCGTCGGCGTCGGCGGAAAAGCCATCGATACATAGTCCGTATCCCGGTGCCCGACCATTTCCGTCGTGTTTGGCCAGGAGGCACCGCGCACGGCTGTTGCACAGGCGCCGTGCGGACGGAATCGGAGATTTGCTGATTCCCCGACGGGTTTCGTGAGGCCCGGTGGCAGCTTTCCTGTCGCGGATCTAGCATAAATATCGTAGTGCCCACGCCCGCGCAGTGGGCCGGCAACCGGACTGCTCTCGGCCGCAGGACCGAACAGGCGGGAACAGGCGCACGCCGTGCGTATGGTTCCGGTGGAATTCCGACCGCCCGGCGGTCCGCGATCTTGCCGAGCGGCCCGCATCCGGCCGGGTCTCGCGTTCGCCGGAACATGCCCAAGCGACGGTCCCGCCAGGGCGGGCCCGGCCCGCGGCCGGCGTCGCGCACGACCCCAACCGCCGCAGCCGTACACCCGGACACGTCACGTGGTGAGAAGCGCCGCACGCGGGTCCATCCGCCGAAACGTCCAGCGGCTCGGCGGGACGAGAGGACGGGCACGATGCCAGTGACCGAGTACAGGCCGGGGAGCGCCTTCCCGGGGGTGATCGGGCGGACCACGGACCTGTCCAGCCCGGCGTGGCCCGAGTCGCCGGGGGCGGTGCCGGGCTCGCCCAACGTGCTGACGATCGTGCTCGACGACACGGGTTACGGACAACTGGGCTGCTACGGCGGTCCGATGCGGACGCCCCGCCTCGACGGGCTGGCCGCGGGCGGACTGCTGTACAACAACATGCACACCACGGCACTGTGCTCGCCCTCGCGCTCGTGCATCATCACCGGCCGCAATCACCATGCCAACGCCATGGCGGCGATCACCGAGATGGCCACCGGCTATCCCGGCTACAACGGCAACATCCCGTTCGAGAACGGGTTCCTGTCCGAGATGCTGCTGGAGCACGGATACAACACGTACATGCTCGGCAAGTGGCACCTGATGCCCTCGGCACAGGAGTCCCCCACCGGCCCCTACACCCGCTGGCCGCTCGGCCGCGGCTTCGAGCGGTTCTACGGCTTCCTCGGCGGCGACACGAACCAGTGGTATCCGGAGCTCGTGTACGACAACCACCAGGTCGAGCCCCCCGCCTCGCCGGAACAGGGCTACCACCTCACCCCGGACCTGGCGGACAAGGCGATGCTCTTCATCTCCGACGCCAAGCAGGTCGCCCCCGACAAGCCGTTCTTCCTCCATTTCTGCCCCGGCGCCACCCACGCGCCGCACCACGTGCCGCGCGAGTGGGCCGACGGCTACCGGGGGCAGTTCGACGAGGGCTGGGACGCCTACCGCGAGGTGACGTTCGCCAACCAGAAGCGGCTCGGTGTCGTACCCGCCGACGCCGTTCTCTCACGCCACGATCCGGACGTCCCGGAGTGGGACTCGCTGTCCCCGGACGCCCGTCGGCTCGCCGCGCGCATGATGGAGGTCTTCGCCGGGTTCCTGTCCCACACCGATCACGAGATCGGTCGGTTGCTGGACTTCCTCCAGGAGATCGGGGAACTGGACAACACGCTCATCATGGTCGTCTCCGACAACGGGGCGAGCGCCGAGGGCGGAGTCACCGGGACGACCAACGAGGCGCAGTTCTTCAACAACGCTCCCGAACCGATCGAGGAGAGCCTGAAGGCGATCGACGAGCTCGGCGGCCCCACCACGTTCAACCACTACCCCTGGGGCTGGACGTGGGCGGGCAACACGCCGTTCCGGCGCTGGAAGCGGGAGACCTACCGCGGCGGCGCAAGCGACCCGTTCCTCGTCCACTGGCCGCGCGGCATCAAGGCGCGCGGTGAGGTGCGCACCCAGTACGCCCACCTCGTGGACATGGTCCCCACCGTGCTCGACATCCTCGGGATCGAGCCGCCCGACACCATCAAGGGCGTCACCCAGTCCCCCATGCACGGCGTCAGCTTCGCCCACACCTTCGACGACCCGGCCGCGCCGACGCGCCACCGCACCCAGTACTTCGAGATGCTCGGGCACCGTGCCATCGACCACGACGGCTGGCGGGCCGTATGTCCCTGGCCCGGCCCCTCCTACACCGAGGCGCGCCAGCCGTTCGGCACCCCCATCAGCTCCGAGAAGCTTTCCGAACTGGATGCCCACGCCTGGGAGCTGTACCACATCGACGAGGACTTCGCGGAGACCCGCGATGTCGCCGCCGACCACCGCGCCAAGACCATCGAGCTGATCTCCCTGTGGTACGTGGAGGCCGGCAAGTACGGCGTGCTGCCGATCGACGGCAGCGCCCTGGCGCGGATGTCCACGGAACGTCCGCAGATCGGCAAGGAGCGGATCAGCTACACCTTCCGGCCCGGCACCCAGTCGCTGCCGCCCTCCGTCGCCCCCCGGGTGCTCAACCGTCCGCACAGCATCACCGCCGACGTGGAGCTCCCCGCCGACGGCGCCGAGGGAGTGCTGATGTGCCAGGGTTCGATGGCCGGCGGCTGGAGCCTCTACATCAAGGAGGGCAAGCTGACGTACGTCCACAACTACGTCTCTCGCGCCCTCTACACGGTGTCTTCGACCGACCCCCTCCCCGCGGGCCGGCACGAGCTGCGCTTCGAGTTCCAGCCGACGGGCAAGCCCGACCTCGCCGCAGGCAAGGGCGCACCGGGGCGTGCCGAGCTGTACGTCGACCGCCGCCCGGTCGGGGCGTCCGAGTTCCCGCTGACCACCCCGGTCATGTTCAACCCCGGCGGGATGACCTGCGGCGCCAACCCCGGCCAGCCGGTCACGTCCGAGTACCGGTCGCCCTTCCGGTTCACCGGCACGATCCACACGGTGACCATCGACCTGTCGGGCGAGCTCATCACCGATGCGGACAGCGAGATGCGTATGCACATGGCCCGACAGTGAGGGCCTCGGCACCGAAACGGACTTCCTCGAACCGGACAGTGAGTGAGGGATGGACATGGGCGACGCTGTGAACGAGATAGGCCCGATCGACTACTTGGTGGTCGAGTTCCCGGGCAGCCACATGACGGGCGAAGGCCTTCCCCTGCTGGTCGATCTGGTCGACCGGGGCATTATCCGGATCTTGGACCTGGCGTTCGTGAAGAAGGAGCTGGACAACTCCGTCGTCGCCGTGGAGATCGCCGACCTGACCGGGGAAGCGAAGGCCGACCTGGCCGTCTTCGAGGGGGCTTCCTCCGGCCTGCTCGGCCGGGACGACATGGAGGAGGCGGCCGCGATTCTCCAGCCCGGTGACTCCGCGGGGATTCTGGTCTACGAGAACCTGTGGGCAGCGCCGCTTGCCGGGGCGCTCCGGCGCGGTGGAGCGCAGCTGGTGGCGAGCGGACGCATCCCGGTCGAAGCGGTCCTGGCCGCGCTGGACGCGGCCGAACCGGGCTCTGCCTCCTGAGCGCTCTTCCTCCTGAACCGGGGCCACTGAGCCCACCGTTGAACCAGAACCAGAACCAGAACGAGAACGAGAGACCAGAACCAGAACCAGAACGAGAGACCAGAGCCGGAACCGGAAACAGAGCCGGAACCCGGAGCCGGAACCGGAACCGGAACCCGGAAACTGCAGGGAGAAGAAACATGCCAGGTCTGATCCGCGGGGTCGCGCGCACCGCCGTCGTCGCCGGAACGGCAACCGCCGTCTCCAACCGAGTGTCACGGCGCCAGCAGGGCCGCTGGGCCCAGCAGGCCCCCACCGAGCAGCCCGCACCAGCCCCGGCGGCACCGCCGTCGGCCCCGGCGGCCAACACCTCGGACAACACGATCGCCCAGTTGAAAGAGCTCGGTGAACTCAAGGCCCAAGGGATACTCACCGAAGCGGAGTTCGAGGAGCAGAAGCGCAGAATTCTCGGCTCCTGACCGACTGCCGCGAAACCCCATACCAGGCCGCGACTTGAGTGGCCGTCCCGTCGGCCATCGCTCCAGGACAAGCCGACGAACTCCGGGAGGTTCAGAGCCTCGCTATGTCGCCTCGGCGTGTCCCTCGCCGAGGCGGGCACCGGCGCTGTTTGAATCGTCATATGACTAAACGTGACGATGTAGCCCTTTTCGGTAACCGATTCTTGACCATGCCCGCTCCCTCGGAGGCCTTCCCCGAGGAAGGCATGGCTGCGACGGACGCAATGAGGCTGCTGGATGTGGACCTCGCCATGGAGGGTGACCCGCAGCGTAATCTCGCCACGTTTGTCACCACTTGGATGGAGCCGGAGGCGCAACGGATCATCGCCGAGAATCTCCACCGTAATTTCATCGACCATGCGGAGTACCCGATTTCCGCCGAGATCGAGCAGCGTTGCGTACGCATGCTCGCCGACCTTTTCAACGCGCCGGGCAAGACGACCGGATGCCGGACCCAGGGCTCGTCCGAGGCGATCATGCTCGGGGCGCTGTCGCTGAAGTGGAAGTGGCGGCAGCGCCGCCAGGCGGCCAAGCTGTCGGTCGACCGACCGAACTTGATCTTCGGCGGGGACGTCCACGTCGTGTGGGAGAAGTTCTGCCGCTACTTCGACGTCGAGCCGCGGATCGTGCCGCTTGCCGAGGGCAAGTACACGATCGGCCCGGAGGACGTGGAGCCCCACCTCGACGAGAACACGATCGGCGTCGTCGCCGTCCTCGGCACCACGTTCACCGGCCACAAGGACGACGTCGTCGGGATCGACAAGCTCCTGCGGGACGTCCGCAAGGAGCGGGACCTCGACATCCCGATCCACGTGGACGGAGCCAGCGGCGCATTCGTGTGGCCCTTCCTCTACCCGGACTCGAAATGGGACTTCCGGCTCGAGCAGGTCCGTTCGATCAATGTCTCGGGACACAAGTACGGCCTGGTCTACCCCGGCATCGGCTGGCTGGTCTTCCGCGAAGAGTCCGACCTGCCCCAGGACCTCGTGTTCCAGGAGAACTACTTGGGCAAGACCGACTCGACGTTCACGCTGAACTTCTCCACCGGCGCTTCGATGGTGCTCGCGCAGTACTACAACTTCGTCCGGCTCGGTCGCCAGGGCTACACCTACGTCATGAAGATGATGCAGGAGAACGCCCACGCGTTGGCGGACAACCTGCGGAGCAGCGGCCGCTTCGAAGTGATCGGAAGCGACCTCGAGCAGTTGCCGCTGGTCGCTTTCCGTCTCGCCGGCAAGCACCCCTACGACGAGTCCGACGTCGCCTGGCAACTCTCGGCCGAGCGCGGCTGGATGGTGCCGGCGTACACGCTCCCGCCCAACGCGGAGCGGGTGAAGATCATGCGCGCCCTGGTCAAGGAGACCCTGAGCCGCGAGCAGATCGATCGCCTGAGCCAGGACATTGCCGACGCGTGTCGCACGTTGGACGACAAGGGTGCGACCCATGGGACCGAGCGGGCCCAGGTCAAGCGCGGCACCGGTTACTGACGCACCTCCGCCCCCCGGCGGCAAACTGCGTATTCGTCGCGGGGCAGCGGTGGCCGTGTGTTCAGGCTCCGGGGTGTGCCCCGTCGCCGGCACCCAGGAGGGGGATCGTGAGCCGGCGTTCGACGGCGGTGGGCAGGTGCCACAGCTCGGTACGCCGCCTTCGGTCCTCGGAACCCTGGCTGGCGGCGCGGCGGATACCTGGCACGGCCAAGGTCAGGGCGGCCAGGGACACGGCGAGCCCGGTCCCGAGGAGTACACCGGCCAGTACGGCGCCGTCCGCCAGGGCGAACGGAAGCGCGACCCCGAGGCAGAGCGTGCCGAGGCTGCTGAGGACGGCAACCATCCACCACAGTGGCGTGAGCGGGTGCTCGTTGCGCAGGTGGTCGACCAACTGTCGGTCGGTGGGACGCCGCCGCGGGTGCTCTTTGGCGGCGATGAACAGCTCGGCCCGCCCGCGCAGCGCCCACACGGCGTGCACTCCCACCCAGGCGACGGGCAGCACGAGCAGCGTCACCAGCACCAAACCCGCCTGAATCGCGCGCGGCACCGACGCCCAGCCGGCGGCGTCGGCGACCACGGATGCCACGGCGGCTGCCACGAGTACGGCACCCGCCGCGCTCGCGGCCACGAGCCATCGCCGGGCCCCACGCACCCGAGCGCTGAGAGGGAACTCGACCGCGTCCACCGTCTTCTCCCATCGATGACCGCGGGTACTCTACGCAGCCCTCCGAGGAGGATGCGCCCCGACCCTGGCCCCGGTCGGCCCGCGAGAGAAGTGGTGCGCGGTCGGCGCTGGCAGGTCATCCGCTGGCCATCGACGAAGCCCGGCCGTCGGTTGGGTCCCGGACGTATCTCCGGGCCGCCCCCAGACAGGCCGGGGATGCAACCATTCCCTTCAGAGCTGGAACCCCCGGAAGCCGACCGCGCGCTTGCGACCATAGCCGCGGGCACTGACAACGGGCCCGCCAGTCAACGACCCGGGGTTTGTGCGTTGTCCGGGTGGGTCCGGGTGGGTCCGGGGGCGCCGGGCTTCAGTGGCCGGCGGTGTCGTCGCGCAGTTGCTCGGCGGCTTCCTGGTAAGCCTGGGCGGCGCGGGTGAAGTAGTCGAAGAGGGCGTCGAGTTGCTCCGGCGTGCAGCCGCCGAGGATCTCGCCGATTTTCTGCCGCGCGGGGGTCATGACCCGATCGAGTTCGAGGGGCTTTCCGACCGGTTCGACGATGATCTTGCGCCGGTCTCCGGCATCGGGGACGCGGCGGACGTAGCCCGCCTGCTCCAGTCTGTCGATCAGGCGAGTGGTCGGCCCCGTCGTCAGGCCGGTGCGCTCGGCCAGTTCGCCAGGAGTCATCGCCCCTGACAGCTGGAGGATGTTCAGCGCGTAGAGGTCGGTGGCGCCAAGTCCGCACGCTCTGGCACTCGCGTGGCCGTGCAGCATCACGGCACTCAAGTACCGGCGATAGACCTGGCTCGCGTCGGATCGCATGGACGACGTTGACACAGGCTTCTCCACTCCCTAATCTCTTCCTCAAGGAAGATAAATCTGCAACGCAGCTACTTCTTCTATGAAGTTACCACGAGGGGGAACATCATGAGCACCGCCACCGCCACCGTCGCACCGCCCGAGCCGACCATCACCCCGGCCCCGCCCCGCCGCTCCCGCCGCCGTACCGTCAAACGGGTCCTGGGCGCGACCGCGCTGGCCCTGACCGTCGCCGCCGGATCCGCGTACCTGTGGCTGGACGCCACCTCCGACGTACGCAACCTCGGCCAGAGCGACTGCGGCGTGGTGACCCCGGACATCACCCCGACCGCCGCCGGAGCACCGACGGCCGACGACCACCGGGCGGTCTGCGACGCACTGCGCTCGATGACCGACGCATGGGGCCGCGGCGACGCCACCGCGTACGGCGAGCGCTTCACCCCCAACGCCACCTACACCACCTACGTCGGCACCCACTACCAGGGCCGCAAGGACATCACCGCGGCCCATCGCGCCCTGTTCGACGGCTTTCTCAAGGACACCAGGCTCGCCGACTCCTTCCTCGGCATCCGCTTCTACGGCCCCGACACGGCGATCGTCACCACCCGCGGCGACACGTACACGGGCACGCCCAAGAAGGCGAGCGAACTGTCCAAGACCCAGACCTACACGCTGGTCCGCCAGAGCGGCCGCGACTGGCGGATCGCCGCCTTCCACAACACCAAGCGCCAGTCCGTCATGGAGCGCATCTCGTTCCTGTGGGACCCGTCCACCAAGCCGGAGGCCGAGAAGTGATGACCGACAACGCCCACCTCGCACGCGAAACGGACGCCACCGCCATCCGCGCCCTCCTGGAGGAGAGCCGCGCGGCCTGGAACCACGGCGACGGACCCGCGTACGGCCGGTGCTTCACGCACGACGCGACCGACGTGACCTTCGCCGGCACCGTCTACCGCGGCGGGAGCGAGATCGGCCGCGCCCATCAGGCCCTGTTCGACGGGTTCCTCAAGGGCACCGAACTGACCGTCGAGATCAACGACATCCGCTTCTACGGCGCCGACACCGCGGTCGTCACCACGTACGGCGACGTCGGCAAGCGCAGGCCGAAGCGCCTGGGCAAGCTCGCCACCTACACGGTCGTCCGCGAGTCCGACGGCCGCTGGCGGATCGCCGCCGTCCAGAAGACGCAGCGCAAACGCCTGATGGAAGCCGTCTCGTTCCGACTCCAGCCCGCCACCCGACCTGCCTCGCACTGACACCACGCCCTGGGGCCACAGCCGCTTCACGGCCGGCGCTGCCGTTGCCGACGCCGCACGGTATCCCGGGCATGGTCAGCCGCTTCTGAACCCGGGACGCGCTTGAGCAGGACGGGACTGTCGGCCGACCGCCAACGGGCCTGGCTTCAGGTGCAGTTACCGACAGGTAGAGTTATCGGCTGGTTTGCTCGGAGATCGCGGGGGAATGGAGCACGGGGTGCGTCGGCTGACTGGCGTGGTGTTGGTGATCGCGGCGATGGGTCTCGATTTCTGGTTGGCTCTCGGGCCCTCGACCGAGTGGGACGGCGCCGCGAGGGTCGCTCGCTTCGTCGTCATACTGAGCTGTCTCGGGGTGATCGGCTGCGGTGTGCGTCTGGTCTTCCCCGACAAGGCGGAGGACCAGCAGGCCCGGGTCACCGATTGATCGGCCGTGGTCCGAGGTCCGGAGGGGCCACCCCTGTGAGAAGGGGGCGGGCCACTTCGGTGCGACGCCACCAACCCGCCCCCTACGGCTGGTACAAGGGGCTTCAGCTGATGAAGGAGCCCGGGGCGCAGGCGCTCGCGGTCACCCAGACGTGCGACCGGATGTTGTTGTTCATGTTCGCGTCGTTGGTGAAGCGGTTCCGGCTGAGGTCGTCCACGTACTTCTCGCCCGGGCTGAGGCAGCCGTACGACGTTTCGTCCGGCTGCTCGCGCCAGTAGAAGGCCACGACGTCCTTGCCGCCGAGGAAACCGCTGTTCATGACCGACGAGGCGCTGTCCGCGTCCGAGCCCTGGAAGGGCCCGGAGCCGTCGCCCCACGCGGGGTCGTTGCCGGGGGTGACGCCGAGGAGCGTCCCGCCGCAGTCGGTGCCGTCCCAGGCGCGGACGTTGCCGTCACGGCCGTGCGAGTTCCAGTCGGCATTGCAGCCGGGGCCCGCGTGGGCGGCGGTCGGTATGGCGATGCCGAGGGCCGCGATGCCCAGGGTGGCGACGGAGACGGTCAGTTTGCGCATGACGAATTCCTGTTCTGCATCCGCCTCGTGGGCGGCGTGGGCGGGGTGACGATCCGCGAGCGTCGTCGCGGGTCTGTCCGTGACGTGGGGTCACGGAAGTCGGGGCCTGCGCGGCCCGGATCAGGTGCGGGCGGGGACCATGCGCTCAGCGCGCGCGAGGGCGCGCCGCTGCATCCGCAGGCGGGCGTCGAGGACGTCGCCGTACTTTCCGGCCAGTTCGCCGACGTAATGGGCCTCGCGCCGCTCGCCGATCGAGCGGAGGGAGACGGAGCGGGCACAGGTGGCGTCAGCGACCGCGATCCGCGTCTCGTTCGCGAAGGTCCTGGCCTCCTCGGCCCGGGTCTGCTCCGCGCTGTGCTCGCGCACGGATCGGCGGGCCGCGGCAGGGTCGGGGAAGGGGTGGCCCGCCTTGCCCATACAGCGCGACCAGGCGCCCACCGCGCTCTTGAACTCCTTGTCGCGCAGCAGCTTGCCCACGTACAGGGGACGCAGGTTGCTGACGGTCGCGTCGGAGCGGAACCATGCCGCCGGATCGCCGTACAGCATCTTCTCGACCTGGCCGGCGCAGCCGCCGGACCGCTTGGTGATGGTGCCGCCGGACGGTGTCCGCGACGTCAGCAGTACGGCGTCCTGACCGCCGTCCATCGCGATGTCGTACGCCTTCTGGCGCGGGCGGGAAAGGGTCTTGCGGTAGGCGATGTTGGGGTTGCGCAGGCGGGCGCGGTCCTCCTTCGCCGTGATCCGGCTGCCGTAGCCGTGGCTGCGCGCCCAGTCGACGTCGTCCTGGACGTAACCGACCGGCCGGCTCTCCTCCAGGCTCAGCGACTTTTCCTCCCAGAAGCGGAAACCCTGCTTCCTCATGCAGCGCGCGACGAGGTGCTGCTCGGCGTCGGAGATCCGCAGGTCCTGGGCGTAGGTGAGCTTCTCGCCGGCCGGCGAGGCGCGGTGGGCCGCGTCGGTGCCCGCCGTGCATCCGGTCAGGACGAGCGAGACCAGCGCGGCGATCGCCCCCACCGTGGTGGTCGCGCGTCGCGTGCTGCGTCCACTCGATACCACCGTCCGGCGTGGGCCGTCGGCCCGCTTCATCGGCATGCTCCCGGGGCAAGGTCGAACTGGCGTGGAGGGCTTCCCCCGAAGCGTGGACACCGTTTGATCTCTCTTTCAGGCCGGCGTTGAAGCTCTCCGCAGCGGCATTGTCCGCGCTTGTGCCGACCGCTCCGCACGAGCGGGTCACGCCGAGACTGCGGTACACCTTCGCGAACCTGTTCCTAGTGAAGGGCACGGGGGGCGGCCCCGGGTACCTGACATCTGTCAGGGTGCCCGGCCCAGGGCCTGTCGTTTGGATCACGGATGGTGGTGCGGACCTTCGCCCGCGCCAGGCGGGCCTGGGCAGCCTTCAGCCACTGGTAGAACCCGGACCGGGAGACCTCCAGCACCCGGCACAGCCGCTCGACGCCGAACGCGCCGCGATGATCCTCAACGAACTGGACACGGCTCACCGTTGGTCTCGCCGCTACCAGCCCAACGACAAGTACTGGTCGCCTTCAGGCGCCCGGCTCGCCACGTGCGGACGGAGGGCGGGGCGATCTCGTCCAGGTCTCTGCCGCCGAACGTCGGCAGGATGTGCAGACGCAGCAGGCCGTCGTAGCGCTCGCAGCCCGCGACTTGGTGAAGTCCCCTCGTCGGGAGCGGGCCGGCGTCCCGCTGCTACGCCGAGTTCCGTCGGGCGCGCATGGCCCACAGGTATCCCGCCTGGAAGCGGCTCTGGGCGCCCAGTTCGACCATGGTGTCCGCGATGTGTCGGCGGCAGGTGCGAACGGACATGCCCAGGCGCAGAGCCCCACTCGCGCTCACCTTCCACCTGTACGAGGAGGGACGCGTCACCAGCCATGTCAGGGCCTTGTGAGTCCCCCGCCCGGCGGATCGACCGGGGCCGGTCCCGCTGATGCCGACCAAGGAGGAGATACCGACTTGAACGCCTATGAGCCACACCCGGTGCACGGGTGGACGGACAGCGGGTACGAAGGAGTGCGCGCCGCCTTCGCCGACGTGATCGACGCACAGCCCGAGGCCCCTGGACAACAGCTGGCGGTGTACCGGGACGGACGGCTGGTGGTGGACCTCTGGGCGGGTCCGGAGGTGGACGGCGACTCGCTCTTCGGCGTGTACTCGGTGAGCAAGGGCGCGGTGTTCATGGTCGTCGCCCTGCTGGTCCAGGACGGAGTCCTCGACCTCAACCGGGAAGTGGCCGCGTACTGGCCGGAGTTCGGGCAGGCCGGCAAGGAGGACATCACCCTGCGGCAACTGCTGGCCCACCAGGCCGGCGTCATCGGCATCGACGAGCACTTCACCGTCGAGGAACTGGCCGACGACCGTGTGCTCGCCGAGCGGCTCGCCGCACAGAAGCCATACTGGAAGCCCGGCACGGCCTTCGGCTACCACGGCCTGGTCATCGGCGCACTCGTCGGCGAGGTCGTACGCCGTGCCACGGGCCGGACCCTGCACGACTGGTGGGAGCACCGGGTGCGCCGCCCGCACGGGCTGGGCTTCCATCTGGGCCTGCCGCAGGATCTGGAACCCCGCTACCGGCCGATGCGACCCGCCGCCCCGGAGCCCGGACAGATCACCGCCCCCGAGGACCCCCGGAGGGCCAGGACCTGGGCGCCATCGCCTTCAGCACCCGGCACCTGCCCGACCTGGCCACCTTCTCGAACGTCCGGCGCGTCCGGGAACTCGGCCAGGGCTCGGCGGGCGGTGTCGCCTCCGCACGGGGTGCGGCGGGAGCGTACGCGGCTCTCCTCGGCGGTCTCGACGGGACTCCGCCGCTGTTCACGGCGGATACGGTCGCCACGTTCACCCGGCCCCACTCGGTGGGGCCGGACCTCGTCACCAAGGCCGAGAGCCGGTTCACGCTGGGCTTCCAGCTCTACGACGTCCGCTACCCTGCCCTCGGCTCCCACGCTTTCGGCCACTCGGGGGCAGCCGGCTCCGCCGCGTTCGCGAGCCCACGCCTCGGCATCGCGTACGCCTACGTCCGCGGCCAATTCGCCGTCGGCGACGCTGCGGACCGGGAGAACACACTGCTCATCAATGAGGTCCTGGCTGTTGGCTGAGGCCGGCTCTGGGGAGTGCTGCCTCGTGGCGTCGGGCCGATGCCGGGATCGGTGATCCCACCAGGCAGGCACAGAACCTCTTCGGCCCCCAGGAGCGCCATCAGGCCATCGCGCATCTGCCGAGTGATCTCGACTCACGCGAGCCGGGACCCCTCCGAACGGGCGTGGACTACCGGTTGATGCGGCTCATGTCGGCGTACCGGTCGCCGACGGGCGCCGCCACCTCGGACAGCTGCTCCAGCTGCTCGGCCGAGAGCACCAGTTCGTCCGCCACCACGTTCTGCTCCAGGTTGGCGACCCGGCGCGTGCCGGGAATGGGCACGATGTCGTCGCCTTGCGCGAGCAGCCACGCGAGCGCAACCTGAGCGGGCGTCGCGCCGAGCTGCCTGGCTACGTCGTCCACCTGCTCCACGATCCGGATGTTCGCCTCCAGGTTGTCCCCCTCGAAGCGCGGGTTGGACCGGCGCCAGTCTTCGGCGTCGAGCTGGTCGAGCGAGCGGATCGTGCCGGTGAGGAAGCCGCGGCCGAGCGGCGAGTAGGGCACGAAGCCGATGCCGAGCTCACGCACGGTGGGGAGCACTTCGGCCTCGGGGTCGCGCGTCCACAGCGAGTACTCGGTCTGGATCGCGGTCACCGGGTGCACGGCGTGCGCACGCCGGATGGTGGCGGGCGCCGCCTCCGACAGCCCGTAGTGGCGGATCTTGCCTTCCTCGATCAGCTCGGAAAGCGTCCCGACCGTGTCCTCGATCGGCGTTCCCGGGTCTATCCGGTGCTGGTAGTAGAGGTCGATGTAGTCGGTGTTCAGACGTCGCAGCGAGCCCTCGACCGCCCGCCGCACATTCTCGGGAGTGCCGTTCAGCCCGAGGACCGGCAGCCCGTTCTCCTCGGGCACGAGGTGGTTGATCTGACCGAACTTGGTGGCGATGACCACCTCGTCGCGATGACCGGCGAACGCCTTGGCCAGCAGTTCCTCGTTCGTGTACGGACCGTAGATCTCAGCGGTGTCGAAATAGGTGACGCCCAGCTCCATGGCTCGGTGGATCGTGGCGATCGACCCGGCGTCGTCGGTGCCGGCGCCGGTGTAGCCCCCGGACATGCCCATGCAGCCGAGGCCCAGACGTGAGACCTGGAGCCCCTCGCATCCCAGTGCGATCTTCTTCATGTGAATATCCTTTCCTGATAAGGACCGACCCTTTATTCGACGGCGGCGAGGCTCACCGTTTCCTTGAGGCCGGAGGCGATGAGGCGGGAATGCGCCGCCTGCAGTCCACTGTGCAGGAGCGCGACGAGGGTTACAAAAGGCACTTTTATGTTCCCAAGTGACCCCGCACCGACTGCTGAGTGCGGTAACCCCGGTCATTTATGGAGCCGAACTACTCGCGCATGGTCAGGCCGCCGTCCACCGACAGGATCTGGCCGGTGATCCAGCCGGACTCCGCGGACAGCAGGAAGGCGATCATGGAGGCGAGGTCCTCGGGCTCGCCGAGCCGCGGGAGCGCGGTCTTCGTCAGCAGGGCCTCGCGGACCTCGGGGGGCGTGCCGGCACGGACGTTCTCCGTGAGGACGACCCCGGGGGCGACGGCGTTGGCCCGGATGTTCTTCTTGCCCCACGCGTGAGCGGTGTGGCGGGTGAGGGCATGCAGGGCGATCTTGGACGAGGCGTATGCGGCGGGCGACGATTCCGGCTGCCACGCCGCCAGGGAGGAGACGTTGACGATCGAGCCGCCGCCCGAGGCGACCATCGCCGGCAGGCTCTCGCGGATCACGAGCCCGGCGCCGGTGACGTTGATCCGCATCATCTCGGCCCACACCTCGGGATCCATCGTGTCGACGCCCTGGTCACGGGCCAGGAGGTCCGCGCCGACGGCGGCAGCCACGTTGGCGACGCCGTCGAGCCGGCCGAAGTGGTCGGTGGTCCGGGCGACCAGGGAAGCGATGGAAGCCTCGTCCCGAAGGTCGAACTGGACCGTGAGCAGCCGATCGGCCGCTTCCGCCGCCTGCTCGCGGGCCCGCGCGAGCTTCTCGGCGTCGGTACCGGCCGCTGACACCCGGGCACCTTCGGCCAGCAGCCGCCGCACGGTGGCCGCGCCGATGCCCGATCCGCCTCCGGTGACGATGAAGACCTTGTCCTTGAGCCCTTCCATGGCTGGGCACATCCTTTCGGCTCGCGAGGGTGCGGCGCCGGCGCGGCAGGGGGGAACAGTGCCGGGGACGACGAGGCGGGAATACGCTGGAAGTGCCCGACGGTTGCCGCCCTGGGCGCAGAACGACCGCTTCGACCAGGGCGTTGACGCCTGGCGCGTAGGCCACTGTGCAGGAACGGAAAGAACGTTACAAAAGGCACTTTTATGTTCCCGAGGAACATCGGAAGGGCGTCATCCGTGAACAGCGATGAGGGCCAGGCGGCCTCCACCGGCGAGGCGCGGGCGAACGTACTGCGCCTCTCGGGCCCGTGTGCGCGCTGGGACGAGCAGGACGCGGACTTCATCCGCGAGATCCTCGACCTGGTGGGCGACAAGTGGAGCATGCTGGTCATCGGCGCCCTGGCCGCCGGCGAGGCCCGCTACTCGGACCTCGACACCACGATCCCCGCCATCTCCCGTCGCATGCTCACCCTCACCCTCAAGCGCCTGCAGCGCGACGGCCTGGTCGACCGCACTGCCCACGCGGAGGTACCGCCCCGGGTCGAGTACTCCCTCACCGGCCTCGGCGCCTCCCTGCTCTCCGCCATCGAGCACCTGGCCGCCTGGAGCTCCGAGCATCACACCGAGGTCCGACGCCACCAGGAGGCGTACGACAAGAGCGCCAGACACAGTGCGTAACCGGCGTGAACAATCGATCATCGTTCGTGTGCAGCGCAGCATGACCGACGCCCCAACCTGCAGCCGCGAACGCCTCGTCGTCACCGGCCGACAGCTTCGCCGGCAAATGCCGTTCTCATACCTCGGCCGGGATCCGGGGCTCGCTCATCGCAGGCCTTGTGCGCAGCAGCCAACTGGTGACTCCACTCACCAGCAGCCCTGCGGCCGCCAGCACGGCGCCTCCCGCCGGGACCAGGAGCACGCTGTGCCCGCGTGCCAGGATGGCGCCCCCGAGCCAGCTGCCGAGCGCGATTCCGACGCAGAAGGCCGAATTGTTGACGGTGAGTGCCATCGCGGCCGACGTGGGGCCTGCGGAGGCGACGATCTGAGAGTTGAGCGCCGGGATGGTGGCGAAGTACGCGGCACCGAGAACGCAGAACAGGACGGCCACCGCCCAGGCGTTGTCGACGAGCAGGACGAGCAGGAGCAGGGCGGCCGCGGCGGTGCCCAGGGTCGTGAGTGCCGCGGCGGTCAGATGACGGTCTGCCGCCCGGGCGCCGAGCAGGTTGCCCGCGATACCGCCCAAACCGTAGAGCCAGAGAAGGACGGTGACGGTGGAGGACTCGAATCCGGCGACGTGCGTCAGGTAGGGAGACGCGTACGTGTACAGGGCGAACACACCACCGGTGCCCAGCACGATGGCCGACGCGACAAGGATCATGGGGACCGGAATGGTGAAGCCGCGGCGGCTGTCCATGGCCTTGGGGTGGGCGCCGAGGTCCTCGGCCGGTGTCGGCTCGGGGACGTTGTGGCGCATGAGCAGCAGCGTCGACAGCAGACTGAGTACGGCCAACGCCCAAAACGTGGCACGCCAGCCCCAGTTGTCGCCGATCAGCGTTCCCGCCGGCACGCCGACGACAGTCGCGAGGCCGATGCCGAGAGTGACCTTGGCTCCTGACGCGGCCCGCCGGTGAGGCGGCGCCATGTCACGCGCGGACGCGACAAAGACGGCGATGAGGGTGGAGTGGGCCAGAGCGCTCACGATCCGGCCCGCGACCAGCCACCCGAAACCCGGGGCGAGTGCGGCGATGACATTGCCGAGGATGAACACGCCCATCATGCCGGGCAGCAGGACGGCCCTGGGCAACCGGACGGTGAGGGCCGTCAGGCACGGGCCGGCGATCACCACGACCATCGCGTACACGCTGATCAGCATGCCGACGGCACTCAGGGATACGCCGACGTGGCCGGCGATGTTGGGAAGGATTCCGGCGATGACGCTTTCCGCGGTGCCGACACAGAAGGTGCAGAGCATCATCGCGAGGACGGGCAAGGGCATGGTGATGCTCCTCAGAGGTGAGCCGCGGGACGCGCCGGCGCCGCGACGCGGGTTCGTGTCGCAGCGCCGGAGCGCGTGCCCACAGCCCGAATGGCTTCTGGCCGGGGCGCGTGCCCATGGCCCGGAGGGTCTCTGGCCATGGGCACACGGCGAGGGGGTCAGGAAACGTCGGCGGTGACGGCCTTCTCGCTGTCCTCCCGGATCGGGGTCTTCGGCTCGGCGGGCAGGGCGGCGGCGCCCTTCGCCTCCCGGTCCCGGGCACGGGCCCGCGCTCGGCGCGACCAGGCGCGCATCGCCGGCCGCTCGACTCCCACGTACAGCAGCCAGGCCAGCAGCAGGCTCGCCGCGGCGACGAGCGCGGCGACCCCGACCGCCTCGACGGCGGAGTCGGCCTCCCGGAAACCAAGGCGTTCCTGTGTGAAGGACAGCAGCGTCTGATGTACCAGGTAGAAGGCGAAGGACACTTCACCGAGCCACACCCACACGCGGCCGCCGAGCGCTGTCCCCACGCCCTGTGCGTCCCGCGCCGCGGTCGCCGCGATGAGCAGGGCGAACGGGATGACGACGACCGCGTTCAGGGAGAACAGGAAAGGCACCTTCAGGCTCACCGCGTAGCCGATCACGCTGAGGGCCAGGGCCGGCAGGACACCCAGCTTGATCCACTTGCCGGAGAGCACGATCCGGGCCATCAGGATGCCGAGCGCGAAGTCGAGGACCCGGGTGGGCGGGAGGATGTAGACGAACCACATCTGGTTGATCGAGTGGCCGTACAGCGGGGAGTTGGCGTGGTTCGGCCCGAACTCGACGCCTGCGGGGACGAGTTGGGCGATCAGCGGAAGGACCACGATCGTGGCGGCCACACCGGTGGCCCACCACCACAGTCGACGGGCTTCGATCCGGCACGCCTTCCGGTGAAGTACCGGGAACAGCAGGTAGAAGACCAGTTCGCAGGAGAGCGACCAGCTGGGGTTGTTGATGCTGAAGAACACGTCGTCGCGCGGTATCCACGCCTGGAGCAGGAAGAAGTTGGGCACGGCCCGGTCCAGGGTCGCGGAAGCCGACGCGTACAGGACGAGGGCGAGCACGAAGGTGACGACGTGGTTGGGGTAGATCTTCGCGAGCCGGCGGCCCCAGAAGGCGGGCGCGTTGTCCTTGTCCCTGGCCGACCAGGTCAGGACGAAGCCGCTGAGGATGAAGAAGAAGGTGACGCCCGCCCAGCCGCCGTTCTTCAGCGCGGCGGCGAACGGACCGTGCTCGCCTTCGGGGGCCGAATAGGCGTCGAGCAGTGACAGATGGAAGAGGAACACGAGGAAGGCGGCGAGGAACCGCATCCCGGTGAGGGACGAGAGCCGGGCAGCCGGCTCGGGCGTGGAACGGGCATGGGACACGAGGACCACCTGGATACGTGAGGAGACGGCGGGCGGCGTGGTGCCGGGCCGGGTCTAGGCAGGACGGATCGACTGGGCGTGCCGGAAGAAGCCGGTGGGATCCCAGGCGGCCTTGACCTTCTGGAGCCGCCGGTAGCCGTTCTTGTAGTAGAGGTCGTGCCAGGGGACGCCGGAGGTGTTCCAGCGGGGATCACCGAGGTCCACGTCGGCGTAGTTGACGAAGCATCCGTCGTTGATGTCGTTCGGCACCGGCACACCGCCGGTCGAGGCGAACATGTCGCGGTAGCACTCGCGGACCCAGCCGATGTTGGCCGCGTCGTCGGCCGCGTCGTTCCAGAGGGAGACGACCTGGTACTTCAGTACGGAGTCACGCTGGGGCACCGCGGTGGCGTGGGCGCCGACCTTGTTCACCGCGCCTCCATAGGACGCGATCATCAGCAGAGCGCCGGGGTTGGCGAAGTCGTCACGCGTCAGATGCCGGTAGGCGGCCGCGATCTGCGCGTCCGTGTAGTTGCGTTTGGCGTAGACCGACTTGCCCTTGAACCTGACGGTGGGGTCGGGGCCGGTGAAGCCGGGCCACTGGGTCGCGTGCAGCCACGGCATACGCCGGTACTGACGTACCTGCGGCTTCACCCCCACACCGGCCGACACCGCGTCGATGTAGCCCTGCAGCATGCGCTCGGCGCCTGGAGCGCCGGCATCGACCAGTGAGTCGAGCACCACCGCCCCGGCCGACTTGTGGAAGGGCTTGAGCTGGCTGAACAGTGCGGTGTACGGGGAGTCGGGGGCGCTGTTGCGGGCATGCCAGTCGCCGTGGTTCCACATCAGCCGGGTGAAGCGGCTCTGGTTCAGGTCCTGCCAGGGCCAGGCGACCTCGCTCAGCCACACCTCACGGGGCGGGGCCGGTAGCTGATCGGCCGGTTCGGTGCCGACGGCGTCGGGCGAGCGCAGCCAGTAGCGGGTCACCACACCGAAGTTGCCGCCGCCACCGCCGGTGTGCGCCCACCACAGTTCCCGGTTGGGGTCATCGGCCTCACGGGTGGCGGTGACCACGCGTGCCTTCTTGTCCGCTCCGACCACGACGATCTCGATGCCGTACAGATGGTCGACCGCGAGCCCGTCCCGTCGGCTCATCGAGCCGTAGCCGCCGCCCTGGATGTGTCCGCCGGCCGCGACGCTCGGGCAGTTGCCGGCCGGGAGGTAGACGCCCCAGCCCTTGTAGAGGCGCTCGTAGACACGGCCCAGGGGCACGCCGGGCTGTACGGCGAATGCGCGGCGCTGTGCGTCGTACGAGACATCGGCCATCTGCGACAGGTCCAGGACGACGGCGATGTCCTCGTGGGTGGTGAAGTCCTCGTAGCAGTGGCCGCCGCTGCGTACGGCCAGCCGGCGTCCGGAGTCCACCGCGTCCTGGACGGCTCGCACGACCTCTTCGGTGGTGGTGACGAGGCGGATCTGTTCCGGGCTGCCGACCCAGCGCTGGTTGGTGCCGCGGCGCAGGTCGGCATAGCGGCGGTCCGCCGGGCCCACCAGGACCGGTTCGGCGGGCGCGGCCGCGGGTGCCTGCCGGAGTTCGGCCGCTCCTGCGGTGCCTTGTCCGGCCGTGCCGACCGCGAGGGCGCCGCCCGCGGCGGCCGTACCGGAGAGGAATATGCGGCGTTTCATGGTCTTCATGGGGTGAGTCCTTGTGATCGTGAGGGGGCGCGCCCGAAGCGCCGGGTTCGGGGCAGCCGAACGCGCCGGGATGCGGCGAGGGCGTAGCGGGCACCGCGGGACGGCAATGGAGGCGGTCGAATGAACCGTGAGCGACGGAGAAACGCGTCAGCCGACGGTGGCGTCGAGGCGTACGCCGAACCAGGCGATGGTGGCGACCACGCGCCGTGCCTCGGCGGCATCGAGTGCGGTCGGGCCCGTGACGAGACCGCGTTCGTCGAACTCCCGCAGGGCAGCGGGTGACAGGGCCAGGGCCGTGCCGGGGAACAGGCACTTCTCGGCGTAGTCGACACTCCGGTCCGCGGGGACCGAGGGGCCGCCGGTGGACCACAGGAGATACGGGGCCCGGGCCCCGCCGGCCAACAGGCGTGCCCAGCGGTCGGTTGCGAGATCGCGCTGCAGGGCGGCGTACATCAGATGGGCCCCGGCGAGCCCGGCGCGTCCCCGCATCGCCTTGGCCTCCCAGCTGCCGACCAGATCGAGGCGTGCGTTCACCGCGGCGTCGACGCCCGGGAGCGAGTACTCGATCGCCATGGGGTGCGCCGGCCGCGCAGCGCCCTCGGCGACCGCTGTCTCCAGCGCGGTCAGCATCGTGTCCATGGCCCGTCGGTAGCCGGTCACGGAATGCACGGGGCCGACTGTGACGGCGTTACGCCTGTCGGCCATGGCGGCGACGATCTCCACCGGGTCGGCGCCGAGCCGCACCGCGGGTGCGCCCGGGGCAAGCAGGCCATGGACGTACTCGTCGGGCCTTTTACCTGCCTGCGGCACAGGCTCGGACGGTGCGCTGTGGCGGCAGTCGAGCCAGACGGCCACTCCCGCTTCGTCGGCCTTGCGAAGCGCGTCGGCGGGGCGGGTCGGTAACTGTGTGAGCGTGCTCAAGAAAGTCCCCCGTGATGTGGTGTGCGTGCCGACGGCCGTCCGCTTCAGGGACGGTCGTGCCAGCGCAGATGTCCGGGTGCGGCACGGCGGGCCGCCGTTTGCGCCTCGTAGGGCAGTGACCCGTCCGGCATGTGGATCAGCTCCATCTGGATGCCGATGGGCGTGCCGAAGTACAGCCAGCGGTCCCCGGCGATCGGCCCGGCGGTGATCGTTTCCGGTTCCCCCATCAACGTCACGCCGGGCTGCCGGCTCAGGTAGGCGGCGGCCGTGTCCACGTCGTCGACGTAGAAGGCGAGATGGTGGCCACCGATGTCGCTGTTGAGGGGCGGGCGCCGGTGGAGGGCGTTCGTTCCGCACTGCGACAGTTCGCAGTTGGCCGTGGGGCCGGTGCGCAGCACCACCCGTCGGGTCCGCTCGGCCCCGGGCGGCCAGTGGCCGGTGTGGTCCGCCGAGGTCTCGTCGGACGTCTCGACGACCTCGGCGCCCAGGACGTGGGTGAAGAACGCCGTCGCCGCGTCCAGATCGGCCACTGTGTATCCGACGGAGTCGACGCCCAGCAAGCCCAGCGGCCCTCGCCCCTGGGTGGTGTGCGACAGCGGCTCGGGTACGAATCGGCCCGTCGTGCGCGCGCCCTCGCGGGTCTCGGGACGCGCAGGTCCGCACAGGGCGAGCATCATGCCCCAGGGGCTGAGGAACCAGCGGCGTTCCTCTTCCGGGCGTCCGTCATGGCCGGTGGGACCGAGGCGGACCACGTTGCTCGCCCGCAGCTGCTCCTCGGCGGTGTCCAGGTCCGCCACCCGCAGGGTCAGGTGGTGACCCCCCACGTCGTTCGGGCCGGGCAGCGAGGTGACCTGACCGGGTGCCGTGTACTCGAAGAGTTCCAGATTGCTGTAGGGGCCGAGCCGGACCACGGCGACATGGGCCCGGGCCTGCGGGTGCACGCCCAGTTTGCGTGTCATCCAGTCGCCGGACGGGTCCTCGACCGGCCCCTCCCGGTAACAGAGTTCACCGCCGAACACCTCGGTGAAGAAGCCGACTGCCTCGTTCAGGTCGGGCACGGTGAACGCGTAGTGGTCCACCGCACGCGCCGTCGGCAGACCGGCGAGCACCGGTACGGAAGATGACGTCGTCGCAGTACTGAGCATGCAGTCCCCCTTCGAAAGTGCGCCGGGTGCCCGTGGCCCCGGCGCGGGCACGACGAGTGCCCTCGGCGGGCCGCCCGCTGCCCACAGCTGGGGCAGGGCGTCCGACCGATGGCGACAGTAGAGCACCATCATTGCGCGCGCAAGGAAAAAGCCGACAGGACCGATGCGCCAGCACACCTACACATAGCTGCTGACCTGCATATTCAAGCTTCACACCGAGTGATCCAAAGCCATCCCGCCATCAAGGAACCGCCAAGTTCATTGTGTGGGCATGGAAAAAATCAGGTTTACCGCGGGTTTTCTCGAGAAGCTGCAACTCGTATCCTGTCCGCGAGGTTCGGCCGCCCCGGTTGCCACGGGAAAGCCCCGACCTGCCTCCTCCCCTCACACCCTCCGCTCCCGGAGCAGACGCCGATGCCCTTCGGGCACATGAAGAAGGCAGCAGTCATGCGATCGCGCAAAGAAGACAGCATCGAGCTCTGGAGCCAGTTGTCGGTACTGGTCGCGGAAGTCGGGACCCAGCTGGACAGAAGGTTGTCCGAGGACTTCGGGCTGGGGCTTACGGACTTTCTGTCCCTTCAGGCCATGAGCACGGGCGACCCGGCCGGCATACGCATGAACGAACTGGCCCAGCAGCTCGGGCTCAACCAGTCGTCGGCCACCCGGGCCGTGGCACGCCTGGAGAAGCGCGAGCTCGCGGAACGCGTCGCCCACGAGACGGACCGCCGAGGCGTGGTCGTACGCATCACCGACGCCGGTCGCGCGATCGTCGCGGACATAGGCAGGCTCTTCCGCGAGGAGGTGGGCCTGGCCCTCGAAGTGGCGGCTCTGGACAGCAGGACCAGTTCGGTGGTGGCCCGGTTGCGCTACGCCCCGACACTCGACCACTGACCCCCTCCCCCCGAAGCCTCTGCCGTGACCGGCAGGGGCTTTCGCGTGCCGTGACCCTCCTCGGAGCGCAACCCGCAAGGAACGCGACTCCTTGCGGAAGCATGCTTCCTGACCCAGCCTCCCCTGGGCGAACCAGCTGGCGCTTTCCGTGACTTGAAGCGTCAACAGATCATGATGGTGCTTGCGTGCGCAATGAACCTTGTGGCAGGGTCATCCGCAACGGGGGGACCGCGCCACGGACAGTGGCCAGGTCCAGCAGCCGAAGGCTTCGGCCTTCGCCATGCGACATTCATTCGTGCTGCCCCGAATCGATCCACGACGGACAAGAACCGAAACTCTTCGTCGAAGGACAGACGCCTGATGCAGCAAGACACTCAGACCACCCGCGGCAACGACGGCCTCTTCGCGGTGGGCAGCCCGGTGACGCACTGGTCGGTGCAGACCAGCAATCCGGTTCAGTACGAGATCCGGGCCAGCGAGAACCTCCTGGATCCGCAGAACCCCACGATTCTGGAAGACGCCGTGGGCACGACCGGCCTGCGCCGCTTCGTCGTCACCGACTCCGTGGTCGATGCGCTCTACGGCGAGCGCATACGCACGTACTTCGCACACCACGCGGTCGAGCACCGGATCCTGGTCCTGGACGACGGCGAGACGCACAAGTCGGTGGACGCGGTGCTGCGCGTCACCGAGGCCCTGGACGACTTCGGCATCGACCGCAGGCGGGAGCCGGTGATCGCCATCGGCGGCGGGGTCCTCATGGACACCGTCGGCTTCGCGGCCAGCCTCTACCGTCGCTCCACTCCGTTCATCCGGATTCCCACCACGCTGATCGGCCTCGTCGACGCGGGCGTCGGCGCGAAGACCGGCGTCAACCACAACGGGCACAAGAACCGGCTCGGCACGTACTTCCCGGCCGACCGCACCCTGCTGGACCGCACGTTCCTCACCACCCTCGGCGACCGGCACATCAGCAACGGCCTCGCCGAGATACTCAAGATCGCCCTGATCAAGGACGCCCGGCTCTTCGACCTGCTGGAGCAGCACGGCACCGATCTCCTGCGCGACAAGCTGCAGAGCCCGGCGTCCGGCATCGGGCTCACCCCGGCGGACGCCCCGGTCGACCAGCGGCTCGCGGCCCACGGACTGCACCTCGACCCCGCGACCGAGGTGGTCGAGCGCGCCATCCACGGAATGCTGGAGGAGCTCCAGCCGAACCTGTGGGAGAAGGTGCTGGAACGGGTCGTCGACTACGGCCACACCTTCAGCCCGACCATCGAGATGCGCGCGCTGCCCGCCCTGCTGCACGGCGAGGCCGTGACGGTGGACATGGCGCTGACCACGGTGATGGCCGAGCGCCGCGGCCTGGTCAGCGCCTACCAGCGCGAGCGCATCCTGGGCGTGATGGACCGGCTCGGACTGCCGGCCTGGCACCCGCTGTGCACGTCGGAGGTGCTGGTGCCCGCGCTGCGTGACACCGTCCGCCACCGCGACGGAAAGCAGCGGCTGCCGCTGCCCGTCGGGATCGGCAGCGCGGTCTTCGTCAACGACGTCACCGAGGACGAGCTCGCCGCGGCAGCGGAGCAGCTCGCCAAGCTGTCGGTAGGAGTGGCCCGTTGAGCCGCTCGACCGGTGTGGCCCGCCCGCAGCCGCCCCGCGCTCCCGCGGGCACTGCGTGGGACGCGCCCGCCTTCTCATCGGTCGGGACGGTGACCGATGCGGCGACGGTCTACGGCGTGCACGGTGCGGCCGGGCGCACCCGCTGGAAGTGCTTCGCCGGCCGACGCCAGCTCGCGTCTCCCACGGAGGCGGTCGAATGGGCGTCCATCCCTCCCGGTGGGGTCAGCGGTGAGCACCGGCACACCAGGACCGAGGAGATCTATCTCATCCTGCGCGGCCACGGGGAGTTCCTGTTCAACGGCCGGCCCCACCCGGTCGCCCCGGGCTCACTCGCCCTGACGGCCGTGGGCAATGTGCACGGGCTGCGCAACTCCTCCGACACCGACCTCGACTGGTGGGTGATCGAAACCCTCGCGCCGGGCACAGGCGCCGTTCTGTCCGGAGCCGATCACACACCGGAGGTTCCCGCCATGGGCGAGATCGCCATCCACGACCTCTTCGAGGAACGCACGGTATCGACCGCGGGTGTCTTCAACGGCCCGCTGAGGAGCGTCGACGTCACCGACCTCGACGCCGGCGAACAGTGCGTACTGGGCCGCCCGGACGCCGAGTTGGCGGTGTTCGTGCACAGCGGCCGGGGCCGGGCCACGGCCGCGGACAGCACGTCGGCCGAGCTGGCGGCGGACACCTGCGTCACCCTCGGCGCCGGTACGACGACCACGGTCGAGGCGGACAGCGCGCTGCGGCTGCTGATCGTGACGCTGGCCGTGCCACAGCACGTGTCGGAGGCGAAGTGATCATCTCGGCGCTGGACGCGACGGTCCGGGCGGCGACAGGCACCACTCCCGCCGCCACCACGGCCGACTGGCAGTGCCTGGTCCGCAGGGGCATGCTGCACAGCGAGTGCGAGGCGGTCGAACACTGGACGCTGCCCCCGGGCGCCACCCTGGAGTTGACCTCCGGCCACGGTGTGGAGGAGGCACTGCTGGTCCTCGACGGGGAACTCGTCGTCGCCGCGGCCACCGGCGACCGGCCTGTACGAGCCGGTCAGATCGCACTGGTGCCGCACGGGGCCGAAGGACGGGTCCGAGCGGGCGACGATCCGGTGCGCCTCATCACCGTCCGCACTCTGGCCGCCGCCGTGTCGGACCGGTTGCCGCCCCGCATCCCCGAACTGCTCACGCCCTGACCGCGGCCTCGA
The DNA here is from genome assembly GCF_008042075.1 of Streptomyces sp. UW30. GTDB lineage: Bacteria > Actinomycetota > Actinomycetes > Streptomycetales > Streptomycetaceae > Streptomyces. The sequence continues at coordinate 65,759 of NZ_RDBN01000049.1, forward strand.
AGCCCACCTACAGAAGGGAGCACCATGCGTGCTGTCGTCCTCTCCGCGTACGGCGGTCCGGAAAAGCTCACCGTGTCGCACCTTCCGGAGCCCGCCGCACCGGATGCGTCCGCGGTCCTGATCCGCGTCTCGGCGGCCGGGGTCAACCCGGTCGACCTCCAGACGCGGGCCGGACGGCACGCGGGACACAGCGCCCTTCAACCGCCCATGGTCCTCGGCTGGGACGTGGCGGGGACCGTCACGGCCGTGGGCGATGACGTCACCGCTTTCCACCCGGGCGACCGTGTCATCGCGATGTCGGCACAAATGGCGACGGGACGGGGGACGTACGCCGAGATGGTGGCCCTGCCCGCGGACATCGCCGCGCCCGCCCCCGCCTCCGTCCCGCTCACCACGGCCGCGGGACTGCCGCTCGCCGGACTCACCGCGCAGCAGGCACTCGACGCCCTCGGCCTGCCGGAGGGTGCCACGCTGCTGGTCACCGGCGCCGTCGGCTCGGTCGGCGGGCTTGCGGTGCAGCTGGCGCGGCTGCGGGGATGGCGGGTCGTGGCGCAGGTCCGCCACGCGGCCGACGCCGAGGAGGCGCTGGCGCTGGGCGCGACGGAGGTGAGGGTCGGGGCGACCGAGCCACCCACCGCCGGCGAACCCGACGTCGACGGGCTGCTGGAAACCGCGGGTCTGCCGCAGGCGATCGGTGCCGTACGAGACGGCGGGCGCGTCGTCTCCATCGTGCCGACCAGGCGTCCGGTCGCGGAACGCGGCATCACGGTGACGGTGAACCACGTCGAACAGGACGGCGCGGGTCTCGCCGGGCTCACCGAAGCCGTCGACCGCGGCGCCCTTCGGCTGCGGTCCGCCAGGGAGTACGGCTTCGACGACGCGGCCGAGGCTCATCGGTCGCTGGCCGAGGGCGGCGTGCGGGGCAAGCTCCTGCTCGTGCCGTGACCCGCCCGCGCCGAACCGTCACCGAGCGCCGGACCCGTGCCAGAACGAACGAGGAAGCAGCCTGTGGCCGAGCCGTACGGCGGCGAAAGTCCCGAAACCGTCACCAACGCAGGCTCCCGGCTCTGGGAAAGAGTCCTTCCCCTGTTCACCACCATCGGGTACCAACTGGACCGCACGCTCCAGCGCAGTCATGACGTCAGCCTGGCCTCGCTCATGGCACTCGGTGCGGTGGCCGGTGGGCATCCGGAGCCGATGACGGTCGGGGCCGTGGCCCGGCGGCTGGGCGTGACGGCTTCCTCGGCGAGCCGAATGCTCGCACAGCTGGAGCGCTCGGGCTGGGTGAGCCGCGGCTCCTGGTCCGGCGACCGGCGGGTCAGCCGTATCCGGATGACCGAAGCGGGCCACGCCTTCTGGGAACAGGCCAGTCCCACGCTCGATCGCGAATTGGACGCGGCCTTCAACGTGCTGGCCTTCGACGAGAGGTACGCCCACGTCGTGGCCCGGCTGTGCCGGGGCACCGAAGCCGTTCCACGCGAAGAGGAGCCGGCCTCTTCGTGAGAACCCGCAGGGCGCCATGCGTGAACCCTCGCCGGGGATCCAACGGCCCGTACAGAAGGGGGCGTGAGCAGATGTGCTCACGCCCCCTTCTGCACGGGCCACACCGACATGGCGAGCTCGGCCACCCGCTCCAGTTCCCCCGCGCTCGCCCCGTCCCGCGCCTGTTGGGACATGCCCTGGACCACCGCCGCGAAGTAGACGGCCAGGGCGCGCGGTTCGACACCTTCGGGCAGCGCCCCGACCTTCTCGGCGTCGGCCAGTCGCTCCTCGAAGTCGCGGACGTTCGCCACCCTGCGTTCCCGCAGGTCCCGCTCGACATCGGCCGTCTGCGCCGAGTAGTTGATCGCCGCCGTGATGACCAGACAGCCTGCCGGGTGGTCGGGATCGGTGTACGACGTCGCCGCCTCGCGCAGCATTCTGGCGAACCCCGCACGGGCGTCGCTCTCCTCCTCCAGCGCCCTGCCCATGAAGGCGCCGAACGTTCCGCCGTAGCGGTCGACGACCTCGGTGAACAGGGTGCGCTTGTCGCCGAAGGCCGCGTACAGGCTGGGCGGAGAGATCCCCATGCCCCGGGTCAGATCGGCGATGGACGTGCCTTCGTAGCCGTGCTCCCAGAACAGCCGAGTGGCCTGCACGAGCGCCGCCTCGCGGTCGAAACTTCGCGGTCGTCCCCGCCTCGTCGTCGTCATGGCATGAATTTTACAGCGATCGCTACGTATTGCGTGTAAGCTTTTTCCATAGCCATCGCTACAGATTGGAAGGTCATGCGTTCACTCACGGGCAAGACGGCTCTGGTGACCGGCGGCAGCCGCGGCATCGGGCGGGCCACCGCCGAACGGCTCGGCAGGGAGGGCGCCCTCGTGGCCGTGCACTACGGACGCAACACCGCTGCCGCCGAAGAGGCGGTGGGGGCGATCCGGGCCGCGGGCGGCACGGGGTTCGCCGTACGGGCCGAGCTGGGCGCGGGTGGTGACGTGGAGGCCCTGTGGGCCGAGTTCGACCGCCAGGTCCTCGAGCACGGCGACCACGCCGGTCTCGACATCCTGGTGAACAACGCCGGCATCACGCCCCGCGGCCACATCGAGGAGACCACACCCGAGGCCTTCGACGAGGTGTTCGCCGTCAACGTGCGGGCCCCGTTCTTTCTGGTGCAGCAGGGGCTCAAGCGGCTGCGGGACGGCGGCCGCATCATCAACCTCTCGTCGGGGGCGACCCGCATCGCGCTGACCGACATCATCGCGTACGGCATGACCAAGGGCGCCATCGACACCTTCAGCCTCACGCTCGCCAAGGCCCTCGGAAACCGCGGCATCACCGTCAACTCGGTCGCGCCCGGCATCATCGACACCGACATGAACGCGTCCTGGCTCCGGGGCAACGAAGCCGCCGAACAGTCCGCCGGGGAGCTCTCGGCACTCGGCCGCGTGGGCCGCCCCGACGATGTGGCCGACGTCGTGGCCTTCCTGGCCTCGGACGACGCCCGTTGGGTGACGGGGCAGGTCATCGACGCCACCGGGGGCTCGCAGCTCTGATCTGATCTGAACCACGGCTCGCGCCATGGGCCTGCGCCACGCAAGGGTGTCAACGGGGACACCGCATCATCACGCACGACACTCTGCAGCTGGAGACCCCATGCATGTCGTCATCGCCTGGTGGGACGGAACTCGCTCCGCCGGAACCCCACACGCGGACAGCAAGGAATCCGCAGGCCGACCGGAAACCTCCGGCATCGGCCCCGATTCCTCCTCCGCCGGCGAGTTCCCAGGCCTGAGAACGAGCCGCTGGCTCACCGATCCGACCGCCGACCGGCAGGGCCTGGCCCTGCTGTGGGACAGCGCGGCCTCCGCCGCACGGTCCCTGCCGGCGCTCGCGGCGAAGACGTTCGGCTGCGCGCCGTCCGATCGCTGGGCCTTCGAGCTGGACGAAGCACTCCAGCCGAAGCCGGGCGGTCCCCTCGGGCTCCCGCAGGAGCTCAGCCTCCTGCTCCACGCCTGAAACGCCGTACTCCGCGCCCCCGGTTCACCCCCGCATCGGGGGCGCGGTCGCAGGTGTCAACGGCCGTACGGTGCAGGTAAGTCACTGCAGCCAGTCATGAACATGCTGTTAGGCTCCCGTCACGCGCGTGGGGGGAGCGGCCGGGGGGCCGGGGGAATTGCCAGGGCGTTGCCGTGTGTCCCGCCATGCCTTCTTCTTGCCTTTCAGGAGGAACGGTGGCCCGACTCGGCCGACCCGGACACAGACACAGACCGGCTCTTGGTTCACGCTCAGCACGTACCGCGGCCGTCCTGGCGACGGCGCTGACTCTCAGCCTTCCGCTCGCCGGCGTCCCGTCCTCGGCGGCAGCTGCGCCGCAGTCGGCCGCCGCGGCAGGAGAGTTCGTACTGCCCGCCGCCCCGCGTGCCGTCCCCAGGGCCACGCAGATCCTCAACGCGGGGACCAGCGGCTTCCTTTGGGCCCAGGAGGGCGACGACCGGCTCCTGTGGACGGACTACGCCACCGGCACCACGACCGCACTGGAGCAGCGGCTGGACGTCCCGGTGCAGTACGACATCGACAGCGGCTACTTCCGTGAGGCCGCGTCCTTCCAACCCGGCTACTACGGGGACGGTTCCGACACCGTGGCCCTCTACTCGGAGGAGGACTCGCAGGTCACCCTCCTCCAGGGCGCGGGCACCTCGGGCGGCACCACCGTGGTGCCGGTGCCCGAGTACCACGCCTACCGGGGCACCTTCGGCAACACGGTCCTCACCAGCACCAGCGGCTTCAACGGGAACCCGAACGCCTACCAGCTGTGGCGCGTCGAGGACGGGGGCGGGGCCGGGCAGACGCCCGTGACCGGGCTGCCGGACGGTGCGGGCAACATCGTCGTCGAGGACGGTGACGCCCGGTCCGTCATCCTGCGCTACGACACCGACGACGACAGCTGGGGCCACTGGGGCATCGTCGACCTCGCCACCGGCGAGTTCAGCGCACTGCCCGACCGGATCAACCCGGAGGACGGCTGGGAGGTGACCGGCTTCCGGCTGGGCGCCGACTCGGTGCTGCGGCTGCGCAGCGGGCGCGGCAAGGCGGACCTGTACGACCGCGACGACCTGTCCGCCTCGCCCCGTACCTTCGACACGGGCGCCCTGACCTACCAGGCTGCGTACGGGATCGTCGGTGACAAGCTGCTCGGCCTCGAACCGGTGGCGCCCGGTGACAACAGGTACCGGGGCCAGCCGCTGTGGGCGCTCACGTCCGACGGCACGGACACCGACCTGACCAAGGTCATGGACCCGGCCGCCCATGGGATCGTCCAGGCGCCGGACGGCTCCGTCCTCGTGGCGGGCGCCGAGCAGTACGTCGAGCGGGGCGACCTCGACTGGGGCATGTACCGGATCGCCCGTACCGCCGACGGCTCGGTCACCCGCAGCCGCCTGGCCGCCGTGCAGCCGATGCCCGCGCAGATCAACGGCCTCTCGCTCGGCAACGGCATCCTCACCACGGCCGACAACAGCACGCTGTACGAGCCCGGCACGATCATCGGCGCCTATCGCAGCACCTGGCTCACCACGAGCGGCACCCCGGGCGTCACCAAGACCACCGTGGACGGACTGGTCAGCGGGCGGGACGGCGACTGCACCGCCGGCGCCACCCGCTGCATCCGGATGTTCGCCGACGGCACCGGCCACCACGGCCGCCGCGACGCCACCGAGTCCGGCCTGACCATGCTGCGCGCCAACGGCGCCACCACCTGGGGCCCCACCCTCGACACGGGCGACGACAGCCCGCAGCTCAAAGACCTCTCCGGACGGTACGCGGTCGTCGACGGCGCCTCCTCCGGCGATCAGTACATCGGCGAGTTCCCCGACGGTTCGGCGGGCAAGGTCATGCAGGAGCGCGACCGCGTCGCCGCGGCCGTCTGGGGCAACACCCTGTGGAGCGGCGCGGCCACGGGAGGCAAGGTCACGGCCACCCGGCTTCCGTCCGGCACCGCCGTGGAGTCCTTCACCACCCGCAACGGCTGCACTCCGTCCGACCTCCAGGCCGTGGGCCGCTGGGTGTACTGGACCTGTGAGGACGCCTGGGGCGACGTCCAGGGCTCGGGCGTCTACGACCGTGTGGCCAAGCGCACCGCCACCGCCCCGGCCGGCAGGGTCCTGCTCGGCGACGGCTACCTCGTCGAGCGCGTCGGCGGCATCCAGTCGGGCAGCGGGCTGATCCTCATCGATCTGCACAACGGACTGCCGGCCAGCGGAAATCACACGGACCTGCCGAGCCGCAAGCTCGCCGGCTGGACCGACCTCGGCCGGGACAACCTCGGGGTGGGCACCACCTGGACCGTGGACCGCTTCGGCGGCGGCGTCGCCTACGCCGACCGCGAGCAGCGCGTCCACCTGCTGCCGACCGGCGTTCCGGCATCCGCGCTGTCGGCCATCGACTCCACGGTCACGTCCGGGGCCGCGAGCTGGTCCGGCACCTGGTGGCTGTCGAAGCCCGCCGCCTCCTGGAAGGCGACCGTCCGCCACAAGGCGTCCGACGTCAGCGTGCGTACCGTGTCCGGCTCCGCCGCCCGCGGTCTGCTCAAGGCCGCCTGGGACGGAAAGGACTCCGCGGGCCGCCTCGTCGCCAACGGTGCCTACACCTGGACGCTCACCGCCCAGCCCGCCGACGGCCAGGGCGCCGCCCTCACCCTCTCCGGCACCACCACGGTGACGGCCGGAGCGGCGGCACCGCGCGACTACGCGGGCAACGACGGCGTCGGCGACGTCCTCACCCTCAACTCCTCCGGCACCCTCACCATCCAGCGCGGCACCGGCACGGGCACGCTGGGCAGCAAGGTCTCCGGCGCAGGCTGGCCGACCACCTCGAGGTTCGTGCCGTTCGGCGACCTCAGCGGCGACCGGTGCAACGACGTCCTGGTCCGGCTGAGCAGCGGCGCCCTGCGCGCCTACCGCCCGGGTTGCGGCAAGGCGGCGACGCCCTCGACGCCGTACACCTCACTCGGTACCTCGGGCTGGGGCCAGTACGACGTGCTGACCTCGCCGGGGGATGTGAGCGGTGACGGCCGCCCGGACCTGATCGCCCGCAACGCCTCGACCGGCACGGTCTACCTGTACAAGGGCACCGGCACGGGCACGCTGTCGGCGCGCGTGAAGCTGTACGACAACTGGAAGACGTACAAGAAGGTCGTGGGTGCCGGTGACCTGAACGGCGACGGCATCGGCGACCTCCTGGCCCAGGACACGTCGAACAACCTGTACCGGTACGACGGCACCGGCAGGGGCACATTCAAGGCCCGCGTGAAGGTGTTCTCGAACTGGGGCGCTTCCTACAACGCGGTCGTCGGAGTGGGAGACATCACCGGCGACGGCAAGGCGGACCTCGTCTCGCGCGACACCAGCGGCAACCTGTACCGCAACAGTGGTGACGGTAAGGGGTCGTTCGGCGGTCGTACGAGGATCGCGACGGGCTGGCAGGGGTACAAGGCCGTCGTATAGGGGGTATCGACCTCGGGGCGCCCGCTGCCGAGCCCATCGGCTCGGGCGCCCCGTGGGGGCGTGAACCCCGCCGCTGCACCCCCCGCCCGGTGCGAAGATAATAAAGTGGGCGAAAATACCGAAAACGCTCCGCTGCGATCGGCGGTGCGGCAGACGGTGACAGCCGCCGACGCCCTGATCGGCATGGTGTACCTGTGCGACGGGCCCGGTGGCAGTCTTCGCCTGCAACCCGCGCTGACCAGCGCAATGCCGGAAGGCCTCCGCCTCAGCCAGGAGCAGGTCGGGGCCGAGACCGGGGCGGCAGCCGCCCGGGCGATCCAAGAGCGCGCGGTGGTGTGGCTGCCGGCCTCCCCCGGCCGGACCCCCGCCCCGCACACCGGCGTGGTGGGCGTTCCGCTGTCCCACGAGGGGGGCACCCTCGGGGCACTGTCGGTCGTGACCAGGCGGCCCGGGCCGCCCACCGCCGCCGAGCGCGACCTTCTCGACGTGGCCGCACGGTGGATCGCCGACCTGCTGGGTGCCGGCTCCGCGGACCGGCACACCGGGTCGGACTTCCGGGCGGCACGGGAGGCCGTGCCGGTCGGCGCGTGGGACTGGAACATCCGCACCGGCGACATCATCTGGGACGACGAGATGGCGCTCGTGCTCGGCCTGCCCCCGGACTACTTCGACGGACGGATCGAGACCTGGCGCGCACTGGTCCATCCCGAGGATCTGCCGGCCGTGGTGACCAAGGCGGAGCAGTCCCTGCGCAAGGGCGGGGAGTACAGCGTCAGGCACCGGGTGCTCCGCCCCGACGGCACCGTCGGGTGGGTGGAGGCCAGGGGGCGGATCACCGAGGGTGACGACGGGCTTCCGGCCCGTATGGTGGGCCGTCTGTGGGAGACCACCGAGACCCGGGCAGCCATGGACTCGGTCGGCCGTGCCTTGCAGCACATGAGCGACGGTTTCCTCGCCGTCGACTCCGACGGGCGGGTCATGTACGTCAACGAGCGGGCCCAGATGCTGCTCGGTCCCTCGGACGATCTCATCGGCCGAGTGCTGTGGGAACTGTCGGCGGTCGCCGTGCCCGCCCTCGCATCACGGTGTCGCAGTGCCATGGCGGACCGCGTCGCCACCGGTCTCGACGTGACGTCGCCGACGGACCGGCGCTCCTACCACCTGCGGATCATCCCGGTGCCCGACGGGCTGACGGTCTATCTGACCGATGTCACCGACAAGCGGGAGACGCAGGCCAGACGGGCCGCCGAGGAGCGCGCGGCCGCCGAGCGCACCACCCGTATCGGGGGCCTGACCAGGGCACTCGCCGAGGCGCTCACCGTGCAGGACGTGATCAACGCCGTGGCGGAGCGGATGCTGCCGCTCGTCGGGGCTTCGGGGCTGATCGTGCAGGCCTCCGGTCCCGGCGCCGCCCCGACGATCCAATCCGTCGGCTACCCCCGCTCGTACATCGACCGGCTCCCGGACCGGCCCGAGAACAACCCTTTCGACCAGGCACTTCGCGACGGTGTGCCGCGGTTCATCGGCTCCCCACAGGAACTGGAGACCCGATATCCCGGGCTCGCCGACTTCGCGTCCCTCGGCGGAAAACACTCCTGGGCCTTCCTCCCGCTGATGGTCTCCGGGCACGTGGTGGGCGGCTGCGTCATCTCCTTCGACACGCCGCGCCACCTCGAGGACACCGAGCGCGGACTGCTGATCGCGCTGAGCGGGCTGATCGCGCAGACGCTGGAGCGGGCCCGGCTGTACGACGCCGAGCATCACCGCGCACAGGAGTTGCAGCGCGGTCTGCTGCCGCGCGTACTGCCGTTGCTGCCCGCCGTCACCACCGCCGCCCGTTACCTCCCGGCCAGCGAGGGCATGCTGGGCGGCGACTGGTACGACGTCATCCCGCTGTCCGGCGACCGGGTCGCGCTGGTGATCGGCGACGTCATGGGCCACGGCCTGTCCGAGGCGGCGACCATGGGGCGGCTGCGCACCGCCGTACACACCCTCGCCGGCCTCGAACTGCCCCCCGACGAATTGTTCGCGCACCTCAACGACCTGGTCAGTGATCTCGGCGATGACTTCTACGCCACCTGTCTGTACGCCGTGTACGACCCGGCCACCGGCAACTGCACCGTCTCCAGCGCCGGGCACCCGCCGCCGGCCGTGGTCAGCCCCGACGGCACGGTCCGCCTCCTCGACGTGACGGCCGACCCACCCCTCGGCGCGGCCGACCCGCCCTTCGAGACGACCCAGCTGGTGCTGCCCGAGGGGAGCCTCCTGGTCCTCTACACCGACGGGTTCATCGAGTCCGCCCGCCGCGACATCGACACCGGCATCGTGCAACTGGCCACCGCCCTCGCCACGGTGGCGGACGCCGCGCCCCCTGCCCGTGCGACCGGACCGTGGGCGCCGTCCCATGTCAAGGAGCGGACGGACGAGGCCGGCCGCCTGGACCGACTGTGCGCCTCGCTCACCGCGGCCCTGCTGCCGGAGGGCGAGCAGACCGGCGACGACGCGGCCGTGCTCGTCGCCCGGGTGCACGCTCTGCGCCCCGAGGACATAGCTGTCTGGACGCTCCCGGACAGCCCGGTCGCGGCCGGTCAGGCCCGCTCCCACATCCGCAGCCGACTCGCCGAATGGCAGCTCGACGAGCTGGTGATGACGACGGAACTGCTCGCCAGCGAGCTGGTGGGCAACGTCGTGCGCCACGCCAGGGGACCTCTTCAACTGCGCCTCGTTCGCAGCCGCACCCTCATCTGCGAGGTCTCCGACGGAAGCCTCACGACCCCCCGCGTCCGCCGTGCCCTGGACACCGACGAAGGCGGGCGCGGACTGCAGCTGGTCGCCGCGCTCAGCCAGCGCTGGGGTGTCCGCTACACGCTCGACGGCAAGTGCATCTGGACCGAGCAGCCGCTGCCCGCCGCCCCGCCCGCACCCACCACGGGCCTGGCACAGACCTAGGGGTGGGCCCGTCAGGGGCAGTCGTACGTGAAGTGAGCGGTGACCCCGCGCGGGGTCGGGGAGAGGATGCGCAGCTCGGCCTGTGCCGAGCGGTGGCCCTCGCCCTGGAACGTCCACAGCAGGTGAAGACGCGCCTGTCGCTGGCCCCGGACCACCACTTCACTCAGAACGCCCGAGGTGGTGCCGTCGCTTCGGATCCAGCGGTAGGAGATTCTGCCCGGACGGCCGTTCGTCGTGACGAGGCCGACGATGTCCGCGGTGCCGTCGCACCCCAGAACCGTCGGCCGGGCGGTGACCGCCACCGCGCTCACCGCGGCGGACGGACCGAGGCGCTGCCAGGCAAGGAACGCGAGGACACAGAGCAGCACCAGCGCGGGCAGGGCGTGTCTGCGCAGGTGTCTGCGCGGGGGCGTGCGAGGCGGCGGCACGGCGGGCAGAGTGCGGTGGGTGCGGTGCGCGACGTCGGCGGTCACACCCGGGCCGAAACGCAGCACGGTGCCTTCGACGCGGTCGGGCAGCGTCGGCCCCGTCTCCGCCGAGGGCTCTTCGATGAGGGTGTCGCCCGACGCAGGTCTCTGGATCCAGTGGCTGGCCAGCACGGTGGCGCTGTACTCGGCGTCGGCGGGGCCGGGTTCGCCGCTCGGGGGGCGGTCGTCGGTGGGGCCGAGGTGGAGAGTGGAGGCGTGCTCGTCCGCGGGTACCAGCACCTCGGTCGGCTCGTGGTCTTCGGCGGGCGCGGGAGTTCGGCCGTTCTGAGCGGTCATCGGATCTCACACTGCCTGGTCAGGAGCTGCTGCGAGGCGCCACCGTCGGCAGCGGCCGGGGTGGTCGTGGCCTGAACCGCCCAGTAGCAGCCATCGCGTGGGAAGGCGTGGTCGACGGTGATCGTGTACTGCGTCGCGCCGCTGCGCTCGAAGGTCTGGGGCGCACCGTCGGGGGCGCCGAGCTGTCCCGCGGTGTCGCCTCTGAACCACGCGATGGTGAGGGAGACCGGACCGGTGCCGTCCGTGGTGACGTCGATGGTTGCCGTGGCGGTCGTGGGGCCCGTCTGCCGGAAGGCCGACACCGCGACGTCCTTGACGGCGGGAGCGGCAGGCGAGGCGGGGGAAGCGGTCGTCGGCGTCGCCGTGGTGGTCGCACCTGCGGGCGTGGTCGTCTCCTGGCCCCCGGCCGAGGTGGCGGAGGTGGCAGAGGCCGAGGGTCCCCCCGTCCCGGTGGGCGCCGCTCCTGACGGCGACAGACCGGGTGACGCAGACAGGTCGGCCGACGCGGTGGGCGTCGGGGACGAGGACGTGGAGGCCGACCCGGTGGGAGCGGTGGACGCTGCGGGCTGCGCGCCCGGCTGCGCGCTGGTGGTGGCCAGGGACTGCGCCGCCTGCTGCTGGTCAGCCCCTGGGGTGTACTGGATTGAGTAGGTCAGGAGAACACCCAGGAGCACGGCGGCACCTGAGACGAGCATTCCGGGCCGGCCGGGCAGCCACGACCGCGCCGAGCCGTGCCCCGCCTCCCGGCTCAGGACCGTGCGTGCGGTGTCCGTGGTGGTCCGGGGCGTGCTACGGGCCGAGGGCAGCAGCAGCGGCAGCAGTGCCACCAGCGCGGCGAGCCGGCCGCGACCGCGTTCCTCCCAGTCGGGCCCGTAGGCGCCGTCGGCCGCCGCCTCCAGTTCCGTGACGAACGCCTCGGCCTGCGTGGGCCGTTCCTCAGGGTCCTTGGCCAGACCACGCCGTACCAGATCCCGGATCGGTTCGGGGACCTCGTCCACGGGGATCGGTGCGTCGACGTGCTGCAGGGCGAGTTCGGCGAGATTGTCACCCGCGTACGGCTTGTGGCCCGTCAGGCACTCGAAGAACGTGGCCGTGGCCGCGTACACGTCGGCGGCGGGTGAGGCAGGCGCGCCCGTCCACTGCTCCGGGGCCATGTAGGACGGGGTTCCCGCCACACCGGCGCTGGTGCCCGCGTCCACCGCGATCCCGAAGTCGACGAGCTTGGACGATCCGTCCGGGACGACCAGGACGTTCGCCGGCTTGTAGTCGCGGTGGACGACGCCGACGCGGTGCGCGTCGGCCAGGCCGAGCAGTGATCCCTTGAGGACGACGAGCGCGGCCTCGGGGGTGAGCGGGCCCTGTCCGGTCAGCAGCGTCCGCAACGAGACACCGTCCACCAGCTCCATCACGATGGCGGCGCCGTGCGGGCTCTCCACGTACTCGTACAAGCCGGTGACGTACGGGCTCTCAAGTCCGCCGAGCAGCCGCGCCTCCGCCCTGAAATCGTGCACGAAGCCCGGCCGGGTGCGCAGTGACTCGCTGAGGTACTTCACCGCGACCGGAACGCCGGTCTCCTCATGTACGGCCAGGACGACCCGTCCGCTCGCCCCGGACCCGAGCTCCAGTGATTCGGCGTATCCGGGCACTGCCCATGCGTTCATTCCATCCCCCCAGGCCTGCGCGCCACCGCAACCTCACCCGCTCCCGAACGACCGGGCCACGCGCGAAGAGAGACACATTTTCGGCCACAGCGGTTGCGGTGCGGCGTCCGCGGGTTCCCGCTCCGGGCACCGGCCGACGCGGCAGGCGCTGGGCGGCACGGAGCGATGGCGCTGCCGGGCCGGTGGGGCCCGACTTGCACGCCGTGGCCGGAAGTATCCGGGAGATGCACCTGGTCCTCAAGGTCTGCCGCGCCTACTTCTGTGCCGACGGCCGCGGCATCGCACCGGACGCGCCACGCTTACGCCGAGCCCGGCGCAGCCGTGTTGGCAAGGAGTCTGTCCACGAGGAGTTCCGCGTAGCCGGAGGCCGGCAGGTCGATGCCGAAGATCGCCCGCAGGTAGAGCGGTGCGATGAGCTGGTCGAGGATCTCCTCCACGGGCGGCGGGGTTTCGCCACGGGCCGCGGCCCGCTCGCGGATGCGCTCGATGGAGTCGAGCCGGCGCCGGAATTGCTGTGCGCGTTCCGCCTGCGTGTGGGCGCTGCTCGGCATGGACAGGACGACGGCTCGCACGAGTAGCCGGCCTTCGGGGGTGCGGATGCTCTCCACCCCCGCTTCCACCCAGGCGGTGAGGTCCCCGCGCAGGGTGCCGGTGTCGTTCAGCGGCCAGTCCCGTTCGAGGCGGGCGGTGACCACGTCGGCCAGGAGAGCCTCACGACTACCCCAACGCCGGTAAATGCTGGTGTGGTTGACCCCGGCGCGTTGAGCGATCGCGGGGATGGTGAGGTCCGCGCCCTCGGAGTCGGACAGCAGGTCGATGACCGCCTGGTGGACGGCTGAGCGGACCTGCTCGGAGCTCTTGCGGATGCGGGCGGCCGGTTGTTTCGAAGTCACCCCCACATCGTAAGCACAGATGTTTGCTTCGCGGCGCTCATGGGTCTACTGTCATCTCCGCAAGCACAGATCCGTGCTTGCGGCGGTTCCGAGGAGGGCGCCATGAAGCAGCTGCTGTTCCCGAACAACACCCAGTTCTGGTACGAGACCCTGCGCTCGATGAGCCACATCGCCTACGGCGGCGCCGACTTCGGCGAGGTCGTCTCCACCAGCGAGCGCATCGTCGAGGGCGACTACGACAGCTGGCACAAGGAGTGGCTGGCCACCGCCGACCGGGTGTCGGCCGAAGCGCAGAAGGCCCTGGACGCCGGCCACACGATCAGCGCCCGGGACGGATTCCTGCGGGCGTCGAACTACTACCGCTCGGCGGAGTTCTTCCTGCACGGCCACCCCTGCGACCCCCGCCACGACCACGCCTACGACCGCTCCGTGGCCTGCTTCCGCTCGGCGGCGGCGCTGTACACCCCGGTCATCGAACCGGTCGGGATTCCGTACGAGGACACCACCCTGCCCGGCTACCTCTACCGGGCCGACACCACAGGAGAGCCGCGGCCGACCCTGATCATGCACAACGGCTTCGACGGCACGGCCGAGGAGATGCACTTCTTCGGGGCACTGGCCGGCGTCGAGCGCGGCTACACCGTGCTGGTCTTCGACGGCCCCGGTCAGCCCGGACCGCGCCACCACCAGGACCTGGTCTTCCGCCCCGACTGGGAGAACGTCATCACCCCGGTGATCGACTTCGCCGAAACCCTCCCCGAGGTCGACAACAGCCGCATCGCACTCCTCGGTTGCAGCATGGGCGGCGTACTCGCCCCCAGGGCCGCGGCCTTCGAACACCGCCTGGCCGCGCTGATAGCCGTCGACGGCGTCTACGACCTCGGCCAGGTATCCGTCCGCAACATCCCCGGCGACCGTGAGGCAGCCGAACGCCTCCTGCGCGCCGACTCCGCCCCCGAACTCGACGACGCGATGGAGCGGATCATGGCCACCGACGCGACGGCGCGGTGGGCGATCAACCACGGCATGTACGTCATGGGCGTCGACACCCCCCGAGCCTTCAGCGCCTCCTACCTCGACTACACCCTCGGCGGCGGCATCGCCGAGAAGATCCAGTGCCCCACCCTCGTCTGCGACGCCGCCGAGGACGAGTTCTTCAAGGGCCAGCCGGAGCAGCTCTACGACCACCTCACCTGCCCCAAGACCCTGATGGTGTTCACCGCCGAAGAAGGCGCCGGCGCCCACTGCCACACCGGCGGCATGCGCCTCTGCCTTGCCCGCATCTACGACTGGCTCGACACCACCCTCACCACCACCGGCGCCTGAGCCACGCATCCCTCCCGTCCGCATCTCCTCGAAGGACCTCTCATGACCCGCACCGGCATCAAGGCCGCCCTCACCGACCTTCTCCTCGACGACGACATCACCCTGACCGAGGCCGCCGACCGCCACTTCACCCCCGACTACCGCCAGCGCACCGACGGCGAGTGGGCCGACCGCGCCCAGTTCCTCGACCACATCAGCCACCTGCGCACGCTCGTCGCCGACGGCGAGGTCGAGGTCCACGAAGAGCTCTACGACGGCGACAAGTACGCCGACCGGCACACCTGCCACATCACCAAGAAGGACGGCACCACCGTCACGATGGAGGTCTACGTCTTCGCCGACCTCGCCCCCGACGGCCGCTTCCAGCGCATCGAGGAAACCACCCTCATGCTCAAGGGCTCCGACGCCGACCGCACCATCGGCAGCGCCCGCTGACCCCACCCACGCCGCGGAACGCCTTCGCCGCGAACACCGTCGCGCAGAACCCGACCGTCATCGCGGACCGGTCGTCGAGGACCCCGACCGGGGCCGGCTGATCCGGCTCGTGCCGCCCGGCACCAGCAGGCGGTGGCAGCCGCACGGGGACGCGGCCTGTCTGGGGCAGCCGCACGGGGACGCGGCCTGTCTGGGGCAGCCGCACGTTCTCTCCCTCCCGCCGCCGCATCGCACCCGGCCGGCCGGCGTGTTCTGGCGTCGGCGCCTGCACGGCGACCGCCTGGTGTCACCGGCGCCGCTGTACGACCTCTTCGACCGCGTGCCGGGGCCGGGGCGGAAACCCGTCTGGTGCCCCGAGTTGAGCCCCCAACAGGACGGATGCCCCTCGCTCGGCTCAGGGGCACAGTGACGCAGATCCGTGACAGGCGCCGCTCCGCCCCCGGGGCGGCAGGCCCTACGCTGATCCCCGTGAGGCAGGCAGGCGCTGGGAAGGATGATCGGCGATGACGCCCCTGAGCACCGGGGACCCGGAGTCCATAGGCGGGTACACCCTTCTCGGTCGGCTCGGGGTGGGCGGCATGGGAGTCGTCTATCTGGGAGTCTCCGCCTCGGGACGGCAGGTCGCGGTCAAGCTCGTGCGCGGGTCGTACGCCCAGGAGGAAGAGTTCCGCACACGCTTCCGGCAGGAGATCGCGGCGGCGCGCAGAGTGAGCGGCGCCTTCACCGCGCCTGTCGTGGACGCCGACCCGGACGCCGACCGGCCGTGGATGGCGACGCTCCATGTGCCGGGGCCCACGCTTGCCGAAGTCGTGGCGAAGGAAGGTCCGCTGAGCGGGCGGAAACTGCGCGCGCTGGGGCTCGGGCTCACCGAGGCGCTGGGCGACATCCACCGGGCGGGCCTGGTGCACCGGGACCTCAAACCGGGCAACGTCCTGATGACCGAGGACGGGCCGCGCGTCATCGACTTCGGCATATCGCGCGCTTCCGACAACCAGAGCCTCACCGTGACCGGGCGCATCATCGGCACTCCGCCCTTCATGTCGCCGGAACAGCTGGCCTCTCCCCGAGAGGTCACCCCGGCCTCGGACGTCTTCTCGCTGGGGTCACTGCTGGTGTTCGCGGCCGTCGGCACAGGGCCGTTCGACGCCGACAGCCCCTATATGACCGGCTATCAGGTGATGCACGAATCCCCGGACCTCGACGGGGTGCCCGAAGCGCTCCTGCGCATCGTCGAGCGCTGCCTCGACAAGGACCCGGCCGCACGGCCGGAACCGGCGGATCTGCATCGCATGCTGCGGGCGCTGCCGGAATCCGACGCCACCGCGCCCCAGAGGGTCAGAGAGTCCGCGAAACCCCGGCCCCGCCCCGCCCCTTGGGGCGCGGCCACCGCCTCCGCGCACGCCGCGACCCGCACCGGATCCGGAGCCGGCAAGGGACGCCGGACCCGGATGCTGCTGGCCGGCCTCGGCACGGCGCTTGCCGTCGCGGGGTTGACCGTCGCGGCGGGCGTCTTCGTCTCGGGCCGGGACACGACCACCCCCTCCGACAACGCCGCCGCCACGGCCACCGCTCGTGCCGCGTCGCTGCCCGACGGCTGGCGACCGTGGCGCACGGCCCTTCGGTACGACGTGCCGGGTGTCCCTCTCGACTACCAGGCCCCCGGATGCGTGGCGGACGGAACGGCCCTGTTCTGCGGCGGTACGGGCTTCACGGCCGCCAGGATCGACGCGGCCTCCGGCCGCACCCTGTGGCGAGCCGGCACCCGCCCTCAGGGGGTGCAACCGATCGGCGTCCGCGACGGATTGGTCTACGTCTACGAGGATCCGGACGATACGACCAGGCGCCTGGTGGCCCTCGATGCCGGTACCGGACACCGGCGGTGGCAACGCGACATCAGCGGGTCCGAGGACGCGATCCTGTACGACGGAGGACTGCTGACCCTGTCCGACGACCACGCGTGGTTCGTCGCCTACGGTCCTTCCGGCAAGGAACTGTGGCGGGCGCCCTCGTTGGACGAGTACTGCACCACGTCGGTGCTGGGAGGCACCCCTTACGCCCTGTGCTCGGCCGGCACCGAGCCCGGCCAGGCCCCGGTCGACCTGATGAAGCTCGAACCCGGCAGCCTGACGGAAACCGCCGCACTGCCCCGGAAGGCGCAAGCGCTCGGCGCTGTGGGCGGGCAACCCCTGTTCCTCGCCCCCCAGACCGCGAAGGACGTCTACGAATCCGGGTACGAACGGCCGTACAACGCGCTGCTGCGAGTGGACCCGGAGACCCGGCAGGTCAGACGGATACCGCTGGCACGTCCGCTGACCGGCGCGGCCACGCTGGTGGACGGCGTCGTCTACTTCGTCCGGTCCAACGGGTCGGTCACCGCGGTGTCGGCGGACAGCGGCAGGCAACTCTGGCAGAAGACGACGGACATGGAGAGTCTGTCCGCGCCCGTGGTGTCGGCGACGTACAAGCGGGTCTATTTCTCCAACCGCTTCGGCCGTCTGCTGGCACTGGACAGCCGCACCGGAGCGGAGGTGTGGCGCACCTCCGCGCTGGACGACCCTGGGGACAAGGCTCAGGGCACCCCGCCGCGCGTGCTGCTCGTCAAGGACGCGATCGTGGCGACGGCCGGCGACACGGCCTTCTCCCGTAGCCCCGACGGGTCCACCTGACCGGACGGTGCCGCCCGATCCGGTCAGTGGGAACGCGGGTGCTCGCCGGCGTCGGCCTCGGCGGTGGTCCTCAGGTCGTCAAGCCACGCTTCGAGGCCCCCGGCGAGGGCCGCGGTCGCGGTGGGCACGTCTGCTTCGACCTGGTCGCCGGTCCAGGTTTCCTCGGTGTGGACGCGCACGCCGCCCTTGACCTTCTTGAAGGTCCACAGATGGACGCCCTCGTCGATACGCAGCCCCTCACCGATCGCGGGTCCGCTCCACAGGATGCAGTCGTGGCGCCTCAGTTCCTGGACGGTGGAGGTGATGGCGAGTGTGGTGGCGGGCGTCGTGGGGGTGGCGGGCGCGGGGGTCGTCCACCGGAACCGCGAACCCGGCTTCAGACGGCCGGAGTCGAGACGTTCGGCGGTGGTGACGGGCGGCTGCCAGGACGGCCAGCGTTCGACGTCGGTCTGCAGCTTCCAGACCGTGCTCAGTGGCGCCTTGATCAGGACGTCGGACTCGTAGCGGATGAGGGCGTCGGAGTCGACGCCTCGCCCGCCGCACCGGGACGACGTACCGCCATGAGGTGTGGCCTGGGCGGTCGGGATGGTGCTCGCGAGAACGGCGGCGACGGCAAGCGCGGTCGTGACCGCGGCCTTACCCGCGCGGGGTGACTTCGACGGGCCGGTGCTGAACATGGGGTTCCTCTCGATTCGTTGCGGTGATCGGGTCGGGCCACTCGGGTGCGG
Organism: Streptomyces sp. UW30; assembly: GCF_008042075.1. Lineage (GTDB taxonomy): Bacteria > Actinomycetota > Actinomycetes > Streptomycetales > Streptomycetaceae > Streptomyces. The sequence continues at coordinate 84,164 of NZ_RDBN01000049.1, forward strand.
TGCTTGCTAGGGGTTCAGTACGACCTTTCCGGCGACGGTGCCCGACTCGGCCAGGCGCAGGGCGTCGGCGATGCGGGTGAGCGGCAGTTGCGCGGCGATCTGGGCCGTGACCTCGCCGCGCTGGAGGGCGGCGAAGACCTGCGTGAGGTCGCTGCGCAGACGGGCGCGGAAGCGGTTCTTGGCCAGGGCCCGGCCGGCCCAGACATTGAAGAAGTACGCGCGGCGGCGGCCCGGCAGGGCGTTCCACAGCCACACCCGGCCGAGCAGCTTGAGCACGGGCCACTGCTTGGAGCCCTCGTCGTCCCTGGTCGAGGCGCTGCCGTACGAGACGAGCGTGCCGCCGGGGGCGAGGAGTCGCCAGGAGTCGACGATGCCGCGGCCGCCGATGTGGTCGAAGACGGCGTCCACCCCCTGCGGGGCGAGTTCGCGGATCCGGGCGGCGACGTCGGCGGCGCGGTAGTCGACCGGGGCGACTCCCCGTTCCCTCAGGGCGTCGTGGTGGCGCTCGGACGCCGTGCCGATCACCCGGGCGCCCGCGGCCTGGGCGAGCTGGACCAGGACCGAACCGACACCGCCGTTCGCGCCGTGCACCACGACGGTGTGCCCCGCACGGACGCGGGCCTTGCGGTGCAGCATCTGCCAGGCGGTGATGCCGTTGACGACGAGGGTCTCCGCCTCCGCCGCGCCGATCCCGTCGGGCACCGGCACCACGTCCGCCGCGTCGACGAGCACATGGCTGGCCCAGCCGCCGACCTTGACCAGCGCGGCGACCCGAGTGCCGGCCAGGCCGGGCTCGACGCCCTCGCCGGTCGCCAGCACCGTACCCACGAGGTCGTAGCCGGGGACGAACGGGAAGGGGGGCTGGTCGTAGTAGCGGCCGCGCCGCATCTGCTGCTCGGCGAAGGAGACGCCGGTCGCCTCCATCCGGATCACGACCTGACCAGGGCCCGCGGCGGGTACGGCTCCCTGCCGGATCCGAAGCCCTTCGGGCTCGACCTTGCCCGGCAGAACGACCTCGACGAGTCCTTCGGCGTTCGCGGCGTTCATGGCATTCATGGCGACCTCCACAGAGTCTGAGTTACTCGGCTTCGCGTTAGTTAGAAGCTATAACTCAGATTCGGGAGAGTCAATAGCTTCAGTGATAACCTCTAACTATGGTGAACTCGGAAGCGAAGACCCCGCGTGAGCGCTACCGCGCCCAGGTGCGTACGGAGATCAAGCAGCGCGCGTGGGAACAGATCGCCACGGCGGGCGCGTCCGCACTCTCCCTCAACGCGATCGCCAAGCAGATGGGCATGAGCGGACCCGCTCTGTACCGGTACTTCGGCGGCCGCGACGATCTGATCACCGAGCTCGTCAGGGACGCGTACCGAAGCCTCGCCGACACCTTCAGCGCGGCCGCGCAGGCCGGAGCGGATGCGGCCGGGCTGGCGCACGCCTTGCGGGGATGGGCCCTGCAGGACCCCCAGCGTTACTTCCTCATCTACGGCACGCCGGTCCCCGGCTACCAGGCGCCCGACGACACCACCGCGATCTCGGCGGAGATCATGGCAACCCTGCTGAACGCCTGTGCCGCGCTGCCCTTGGGCGGACCGGCGACACCGTTCGACGCGCACCTCGAGGACCACCGGGACTGGGCGGGCGACCATCCCGCTCCGCCCGCGGCGCTCCACCGGGCCCTGAGTTTCTGGACCCGGCTGCACGGCGTTCTGTCCCTGGAACTCGCCGGCCAGTTCACCGGTATGGGAATCGACCCCGCACTGCTCTTCGCCGCCGAGCTGGACGACCTGGTCACCGGCGCGCCCTCCCCCGGGTGACGCCGACAGGCAGGGCGACCGCCGCAGGCCACCGCCCCACCGCCCCACTACCCCACCGCTGGTGACCCTCACCGATCCGGACAACACTGAATTGCGGGGCGGCCGCGTCGTCGAGCAGCGCGTGTTCGCCGAGGTCCGACCTGTCGGCATCCGGCGCTGCCCGGACAAGCACAGGAGGTCACCGTGGCGCACATCAGCATCATCGGCACCGGCAAGATGGGCCAGGCGATCGCCGGCCTCGCCGCCAAGGGCGGCCACACCGTCGAGCAGCTCAACACCTCCGCCGGTGACAAGCCGGTGACCGGCGACATCGTGGTGCTCGCGGTCCCGTATCCGGCCGTCGCCGACATCGTCGCCGAACGTGGTGATCAACTCGTCGGCAAGGTGGTCGTGGACATCACGAACCCGATCGACTCCGCGACGTTCGACGGGCTGACCGTTGCGGCCGACAGCTCGGCCGCCGCCGAGATCGCGGCGGCGCTGCCCGAGGCGCGGGTCCTCAAGGCGTTCAACACCAACTTCGCGGCCACCCTCGCCGCCGGCACCGTCGGGGGGCAGCCCACCACGGTGCTCATCGCGGGCGAGGACGCGGACGCCAAGGCACTGCTGGCCGACGTGGTCGGCGCGGCCGGCCTGCGGGCCGTGGACGCCGGCGGGCTGAAGCGAGCCCGTGAGCTGGAGGCGATGGCGTTCCTGCAGATCAGCCTCGCGGCCGCCGAGAAGATCTCGTGGACCGGCGGGTTCGGCGTCGTCTCCTGACCCAGACTTTGGACCGTGGATGACTTTGGACTGTGAATCCAAATCTGGACAGTTGAGCCAGCCGTGGATATCGTTCCTGTTCCCCAGGCAGCCTGGGTGCCCACAGCGGAAGAGGATCCATGGACCACGGCACGGACGAGCACTTCATCCGGGAGGCCGAGAAGATCGCCGTGGCCCTGGGCCGGATGTTCCCCGGCCTGTGCGAAGTGGTCCTGCACGATCTGCGTGACCCGCAGCATGCGATCCGGGCGATCGAGAACAACCTCTCCGGCCGCCAGGTCGGGGATTCCGCGACCGAGCTGGGACTCGCCCGCATCGCCGACCCGCAGTACCCGAGCGTCATCCAGAACTACCCGGGCCGGTTCCCCGACGGCCGCCCCGCGAAGAGCACCTCCATCGGCATCAAGAACGCGGCGGGCGAATACATCGCGGCCCTGTGCCTGAACCTCGACGTCTCCGTGCTGTCACCGGTGACACTCGCCCTGTCCAACCTGGTCGCCACCGACACCGAGCACCGCGACCAGCCCCTGGAGACCCTGCGCAACCGCAACGCGCGCGAGCTGCGCCGGACGGTCGAGGCGCTGGCCGCGGAACGCGGAGGCACGCCGAGGTCGCTGAGCCGGGAGGGCAAGAAGGCGCTCGTACGGCAGCTGCACCAGGACGGCTACTTCGACTCGCGCGACGCCGCGCAGGCCATCGCGGACCTGCTCGGCGTGTCCCGGGCGACCGTCTACAACTACACGAAGTGAAAGGGTCTTCATGACCACCGCCGGTTCGACCACTGATCCCGTTCCCGCGGCGCCGGCCCTGATCGACAGTGCGGAGCTGACAGCGCCGGCCGGCCACTACTCGCACATCGCCGTGCACCGCGGTCTCGCCCACATCTCCGGCCAGCTGCCCGTCACACCCGACGGCGACAAGCTCACCCGGGAGCCGTTCGCCGTCCAGGCCGAGCAGGTGCTGCGCAACATCGACGCCTGTCTGGCCGGCGCCGGCACCAGCCGCGACCGGCTGGTGTCCGTCACCGTGTACGTGACCGACATCGGGGACTGGCCCGCGTTCGATCGCCTCTACGCGCAGTGGCTGGGATCTCACCGCCCCCAGCGCGCGGTGGCCGGCGTGAAGGAGCTGCACTACGGATCGGCCGTGGAGGTGCACGCCGTTGCCGCCGTCGACTGACCCCCGCACGTCGTACCTCCCGCACATCGGCCTCGGCCCGGCCTCTCTCAAGAACACGGAAGTCGCCCTGTGAACAGCACCCCGCCCGCCCCCGCACGGACCCTGGCCGATCCCGACACCCCGTTCGCCGTCGTCGACGTACACAAGGCCCGGCGCAACATCGAGCGCCTCGCGGTCAGGGCCGACCGGCTCGGCGTCGCCCTGCGCCCGCACGTCAAGACGGCCAAGAGCCTCGACGTCGCCGCCCTCCTGCACGGCGGCACACCCTGCCCCGTCACCGTCTCCACCCTCGCCGAGGCCGAGGCGTTCGCCGACGGCGGCTACACCGACATCACGTACGCCGTCGGCATCGACCCCCACAAGCTGCCCCGCGTGATCGCCCTCCTGCGCCGCGGGGTCACCCTGCGCATCATCCTGGACAGCACCGAGCAGGCGGCATGCGTCGCGGAAGCCGCCCGCGCGGCCGGCCTCGGCATCCCCACCCAGATCGAGATCGACTGCGACGGCCACCGCGGCGGCGTCAGGACCGACGCCCCCGCACTCGTCGACATCGGCCGCACCCTGCACGACGCCGGCTGCCTGGACGGCGTCCTGGTCCACGCGGGCGAGTCCTACTTCGCCCACACCCCCGAAGAGCAGCGGCTGGCCGCGCGGAACGAACGCGACACCGCCGTCGCTGCCGCCGGGAAGCTGCGCGCGGCCGGACTGCCGGTGCACACCGTCAGCGTCGGCTCGACCCCCACCGCGCACGCCGTCGAGGACCTCACCGGCGTCACCGAGCTGCGCGCCGGCAACTACGTCTTCTTCGACCTGGTCATGGCCGGACTGGGCGTCTGCCGGATCGACGACCTCGCTCTGTCGGTCGTCGTCACCGTCATCGGCCACCGCCCCGAGTACGGCTGGATCCTCACCGACGGCGGCTGGATGGCCATGTCCCGTGACCGCGGCACCGCGGGCCAGCCCCAGGACCAGGGCTACGGCCTGGTCACCGACCTGCGCGGGAATCTCGTCGAGGGCCTGGTGATGAGCGCCGCGAGCCAGGAACACGGCACTCTCACCGTGCGCGACGGCGCCGTCCTGCCCGACCTGCCCGTCGGCACCCGCCTGCGCATCCTGCCCAACCACGCGTGCGCGACCGCGGCCCAGCACCGGGGCTACCACGTCATCGACAGCACCCGGCCGGCGCACGACGCGCCCGCCGTCCAGGCCGTCTGGGGCCGGGTCAGCGGCTGGTGATCAGGCACGGACCGCAGAAGGCCCAGGTCAGAGACCTGGGCCTTTCTCTCTGTCCAGAGGGATCAGGTCTCGCTTCCGGACCGATCTCGCAAAGCGGTTGTTGCAGTTCGGATCTGTGCCGACGACCACAGCGAACGGGACCGCCCTTGGCGCATACTGGGGGCAATGACAAAGCCAGCTGCTCCGAAGCGCCATCTGCCTACCAGCCCCTTCAAGGCCCCGGTCACCCCGGCTCCCAAGCACTTCGCCGTGGGCGACCAGGTCACACACGACATGTACGGTCTCGGCCGGGTCATCGGCATCGAGGACGGAATCGCGGCACTCGTGGATTTCGGCTCGTCGCAGATGCGGATCCTGAGCCCGTACTCCAAGATGACCAAGCTGTAGGACCGCTGTGCCCGGTCACGGCACACCAGGTCCCCTTCAGGGACCTGTAGTGAAAGAGAGACTCTCATCGATCTGACGTCGCTGTTCTCCGCCCTGGAAGGGCAAACCCGCAGCTCCACCGCGGCATCGCCGCCTCCGGCGACGAACCCCTTCCAGGCTCCGGACTTCGGGGAGGACGAGACCTTCCCGCTCGACGACGCGCAGGAGCCCACCTCGGGCATGCGTGCGGCGCGCCCCGAGGCGGCCTAGCTCCCAGCAGTCCCGGTGGTTTCGACAGCCGGCGCCTTGTGCCTGACCTTCCCGTAAGCAGGCCACCCACCAACACAGTTGGAGGCGTCCGCCTGCCCTCAGCCGGCACCGTGCGCGCCCGGCCTTCGATGCCCGAGGCCCTCGTCACCCCGAACCGTGGCCGGTGTCGGCCGAGTTGTCCGCGAACGCCCCCGAGATTGTCCGTGATCGGTAACGGACGGATCCCGTGGCCGCCGTTCCTCGTCCTGCCAGATGGTCGCGAGGCGACCGGGGACCGGCGAGGAACTGCGCGGAAGCGGGGGCGGACATGGCACGGCACGGTGGCGGGCGGGGCTGGTACGGCAAGCTGATCGGGGCGGCGCTCGGGGTGACGGTGCTCGCCACCGGTGCCTCGGTGTGGACCGCGCAGGCCAGTCTCGCGGGCGACTCGTCGCCGAAGGCGACCGCGTCGGCCAAGCCGGCCAGTGACGTCAAGGCGGTCGCAGAAACCATCGTGCACGCCTCGGACAAGGGGACGCGCGGCGTCAACATCACCATCGACGACGGCCCCGACCCCGTGTGGACCCCTCAAGTCCTCGACGTGCTGCGGGAGTACGGGGTGAAGGCCACGTTCTGCATGGTGGGGACGCAGGCGCAGGCCCACCCGGACCTCGTGAAGAAGGTGGTCGCGGCCGGGCACCTGCTGTGCAACCACTCGGTGTCGCACGACACCACCATGGACAAGCAGTCCGAGGCCTACCAGTCCCAGCAGATACTCGACGCCGAACGCATGATCACCGAGGCGTCCGGGGGCGTACGGCCGGTGTACTACCGGGCGCCCGGCGGGGCCTTCACCCCTTACAGCCGCAAGCTCGCCGCTTCCCGCGGGATGCGCCCGCTGGGCTGGAACGTGGACACCAAGGACTTCGAGCGGCCGGGCACGGACGCCATCGTCGCCACCGTCGAGCGGGAGCTGCCGAACGGGCCGACGCTCCTCTTCCACGACGCGGGCGGCGACCGTTCCCAGACCGTCGAGGCCCTGCGCCGGATCCTGCCCCGGCTCAAGGAGCAGGGCTACTCCTGCGGCTTCCCGGTGCGTTGAGCCGACGCGAGCGGACGCGGATCCGGCCTGGTTCCCGCAAGTGCGGGGACCAGGCCGGTGTGTTGTGGCGGCGCCGGGTGGCGGTCACCGTCGTGGGGTCACCTCACGGGGCGAGCCGGTAGGCGTTCGTGATCGTCTCGCGCACCGTGTTGCCGCCTCTGTCCTTCAGGTCCACCCGGAAGGTCGCGGCCCTGGCGGTCGCCGGGTGCTTCACGCTCACCGAGCGCGCCCCCTTCGCGTCGGTCGTCACGGTGAGCGGCTTCCAGGTCCGGCCGCCGTCGTAGGAGACCTTCACGGTCAGCGCGGCGACCTGCCCGGCCGCGGCGGCCGCGCCGCTCAGCTTCAGCGGCACCGTGAGCGTGCTGCCCGCCGGAGCCGTCCCCTGCAGGCTCAGCTTCGGCGCGAGTCGCACCGTGGACAGGGGCAGCCTGGCCGTGCCGTCCGACGCCGGCCGGGCCGAGCTGAACGTCCACACCCCTGCCACCTTCGTGCTGGTGGAGGTGTCCTCGGCGGAGCGGCTCGCCTCGACCGTCAGGCGGTACGCGGCTGACGCGGCGGGAACCTCGGCGCCCACCCAGTCCGTGGCCGGGCCCTCGGCGAGGATCCGCCCGCCGGATTCCAGCCGGGCGAAGCCGCCGGTGACGATCGAGGAACCCGGGTTGCCGCTGCCGTCGTTGAACAGCGGGATCCTGGCGCTGATGTAGTCGCCGGTCCGCTCGGCGCCCTGCTCCTGCGGGCTCCCCGCCGCGAGATCGGGGCCGACCACACCGGTGTTGAACCTCAGCGTGTGGCTGGAGCCCGGCTTGTAGGTCACCAACTCCTTTGTGTACAGCATGCGTACCTCACTGCCGGCGTTGAGCTGCGCGGCCGTCCAGGACCAGCGCACGCCGGCCGTGCTGAGGTAGTGCGTGGTGGCCTGCGGCAGCTTCTGCTCCTGCGGCTCCGATGCGTCGATGGTCATCCCGCGTTCGTCCATCGGCCTGATGGCGACCTGTCCCTTGGCCCCGGTGACGGACGCGCCGAACCCGAGCTTCACCTCTGCCACATCGGCCCGGGTGAGGGTGCGGGTCAGGCCGGTGAAGAAGCTCCCCTTGCGGTTGAAGGCGAGCCGGTAGTCGACGTTCCTGCCGGCCGCGCCGGGCGTCTTCCACACCCCGCTGAACTGGGCCCGCATCGTGTCGGAGGCCGGGCCGAGGGCGGCGGTGCGCATCGGCGGCACGCCGTTGGTGGACCAGGTGTTGCTCACGCCCAGGGCCTCGTCGTAGTAACCGACGGTCGAGGTGACGAGCTTGGCGGCCGGATCCGGGGCCTTCACGGCGAACGGCTTCGCCTTGCGGGAGTCGAGGGTGACCGTGACGTTCCCGGTCACCCTCAGAACCGGCTGGACGAAGAAGCCCACTTCGTTGTCCTCGGCGAAGACCAGGCTCTCCAGCTGGTAGGAGCCCTTGCGCAGCCGCTGGACCACCGTGCCGTTCGCGCTGTACGGGAGCTCGACGTACTTCCCGCCCACGTCCGCGGGGTTGATCGTCGTCGCGTAGGCGGGCGGGTTCGCCCCGTCGGCGTCGATGTGCCGCACCGTGACGTCGTACGACTCCGCCTCCCGCTCGACCACCAGACCGGTGCGCACCTCCTGGCCGTCTCCCGACGCCAGGACGGTGCCGCCGAAGACGCCGTCGACGGTGCCCTCGCGCGTGTCGGCGGTGACGGTGGTCTTCGCGGTGCCGCCGGCCGGAACGGTGAGCTGGGCGTCCTTGACGGTGAACATGCCGGCCGGGGCCGGGCGGCCCGCGGGGTCGACCCCGGAGGCGCTCAGCCGCAGCGTGACGGCCTGGGTGCCGTAGTTGCGGTAGGTGAGGGTCTTGGCGGCCGGCTTGTCGTCGGCGTGCGGCCAGGCATGCAAGCCGAAGCCGAGGGAGCCGGGCTCGGAGACGACCGTCGCCGTGGCGGCGCGCTCCAGGTCCACCCGGCCGGCGCCCTGCTGATGGGCGTTCAGCAGCGGGTTCGGCTTGGCCGAACCGGTCAGGAGCGCCTTCAGCCGGGCTCCGCTCCAGTCCGGGTGCTGCTGGAGCACCAGGGCGGCGGCGCCCGCGACGTGCGGGGAGGCCATCGACGTGCCGGACTGCGCGATGTAGTCCTCGCCCGAAGGCTCCTCGCTCTGCGTGGTCAGGGCGGCGGTGATGTCCACGCCGGGGCCGGTGATGTCCGGCTTGGGCGTGCCGTCGAGGTTCGGGCCGCGGCTGGAGAAGTCGGCGATGGCGTTGTGCTTGTCCACGGCGCCGACGGTGAGGGCCGCGGGGGCGCTGCCAGGCGAGCCGATCGTGCGGGGCCCGTCGCCCTCGTTGCCCGCGGCCACCACGAACAGGGCCTTGCCGGAGAGCCGGGCGATGGCCGCCTCCATCGGGTCGACACCCGGCGTGTCGGGCGAGCCCAGACTCATGTTGACGACCTGCGCGCCCTGGTCGACGGCCCACTGCATGCCGGCGACGATGTTCGAGATGCCTCCGAAGCCGTCATCGCCCAGGACCTTGCCGTCCAGCAGCTTCACGTCGGGCGCCACCCCCTTGAAGCGGCCGCCGGACTTCGCACCGCTCCCGGCGAGGATGGACGCCACGTGCGTACCGTGCCCGAAGCGGTCCTTGACGACGGGGGACTCGCTGAAGTTCTTCTGCGCCGTCTCGACGCCCTTGAGGTCCGGGTGGGTCTCGTCCACGCCCGTGTCCAGGACCGCGACCTTGATGCCCTTGCCGGTGTAGCCCGACCTCCACATGGCGGGCGCGCCGATCTGCGGCACGCTCTCGGCCAGGGTGGCCCGGACCTTCGCGTCCAGCCAGACATGGGCGACCGGCCCGCCTGACGTGCGGGCCGAAGAGCGACCTGTGACGGCCGCCCACAGTGCCGGCACACCGGCCTTGGGCGCCTCGAAGGCCTCGCCGCCGACCGCGGGCAGCGTACGGCGCTCCCGGACGGGCACGCCCGCGAACGGGTCGCCGGCGGCGGTGAAGTCCCTTGCTCCGGTGCCGTCTTGCCGGTATCCGACGATCAGCGGCAGCGTGGTGCGGTGCGCGTCGTCGTACCCGTCCTTGACCAACTGTGCGACGTCGAAGAGCTGCCGGTCGAGCACGCCGTCGACGACCAGGCGCAGGGCGTCCTGCGGGACGACGTATGTGTGGCCGGCCTCGCGCCGCACCGAGAAGCCGATCCCCTCGCGGCTCTTGCCGCGCACGAGCCGAACCACCCGACCGTCGGAGCCGACGACCACGCGGTCGCCGCTGATCAGCGTGACGGTCGCGGTCGGCTTCGCCTTCGCCGGGGCCTTCGCCCCGCCATCCGCGGCGGCGCCGGCGGCTTGCGCCGGCTGCCCCCCGGCCGATACCGCTCCCGTGACCAGCGCCCCTGCCATCACGGCGGCCAATGCCGCCGTTCTCGCGCGTGCTGTGGATCCCACTCGCGTTCCCCCGCCCTCGTGTGCATGCCAACACGTTTCTCCGGTATCACGCACGTGGGAGGCGTTCGGTTCTCGGCGAAAGCGTCGACATCGTTCATTTTCAATCCGGTCCGCCCGGAACAATCCCCTCCGGGCTCTCCCGGCACCTTCTATCCGCTCAACGTGTGAGACGCAGGTACTTCAGAGGTCACAGCTCAAATGCGCGCGTAGCAACGTGTCCATGAATGGGCATCCGGGTAGGCCCAGAGTTGCAGGCCGCACGGGATATCGGGAGGGGAATTGGCTCAAGTCAAGGGAAGTCATTTGGATGGCTGGACGATAAAGTTCACCACCAAAGAAACGCTGGATATCGCGGACGCCACGAACATGACAGGCGTAGCAGCGGGGTTCATTCCCGATCCAACTCTTTCGAAAATAGTTGCAGCATGCCTCACGTTGAGTGGGATCCTGCTTCGCAGGGCAGTTCGGGACGGATACAAACTGAAGGTCAAAGTCAAACCACATTCCATTCCGAGTCGATGGCCTCCGAGTGCAGAAGAGCTGCTCGATTTCATGACCGGCCCGCTGAAGCCCAGGGTCAAACCGTCGCTCTACTAAAGCGTCAGGTCGCACAAGGTGGAGACGGGCCGGCGAGTCGGCCATGGCTCGTTCGGACGGTGGGAGGTGATGCCGTCTCAGCCGCTCGTGCCGGGCGGCGGTGTGGTCCGTGTGCGGACCTCGGGTTCCGCGGATGCGTTACCGGTGCTGCCGGGGGCGAGTGGGCAGGTGTCGGACCTCGATGCTCCGTCCTGGCCCGTCAGCTGCACGACGACCTTGCCGTCGGCGTCCTGACTGTAGGCGATCGTGCAGGTCAGCTGACGTAGAGCCGTGCTGTCCAGCCCCTTCAGGGCGAGGGGCAGGCGGGTCGTGACCCTGCCGTTCGAGGAGGGCTCGACCTTGACGGTTCCACCGGGGCGGGCGGCGGGGAGGGCAGTGCTCAGGCCGGCGGCTCGGTCTTCCTTCCCCGGGCCGGCGAGCAACGCCAGGACGACCTTCTCCGTCGGCACCGGGCCGGCCGTGTCGGCGGACCCGTTCGAGGGCTCGGTCGTCCGGATCACGGCGCTCAGCCCTGCGTCGGGGGAACGGAAGAAGAGCAGCATGTCGTAGTCGCGGTTGAGGAAGGCCTGGAAGCTGGCGGGACCGCCCGCCTCGATGACGTCGGTCTCCTGGATACCGCAGCCGCCGAGGAGCGGTGCCGTCGCCGCGACGGTGAGGGCGACGGCCGCCGCACGTCGGCGCGTCCGCGCAACGCTCATCCGCCGGCCTCCTCCGCATGGAGCGGTATCTCGACGGTGAAGACGGCGCCGCCCCCGGGCAGGTTCCCCGCGCGGATCGTCCCGCCGTGCAGCTTCACGTTCTCCAGGGTGATCGCCAGTCCCAGGCCACTGCCCGCCGAGCGGGTGCGGGCCGCGTCGGCCTTGTAGAAGCGATCGAAGATGTGCGGGAGCACGGCGGGCTGAATTCCGGGGCCGTTGTCCGCGACCTCCGTGATCAGCAGGCTGGGGGTGGCCGGGGAGCGGGCCTCGGTGCGCAGGCGTACCGTGACCGGCTCGCTGCCGTGGCGCAGGGCGTTGCCGACGAGGTTGGCGATCACGATGTCGAAGCGGCGCGGGTCGAGCCGGGCGCGGATGCCGTCGGGGAGTTCGACACGGACCCGGCTGTCGGTCCAGTGCCGATTCTGCAGCGTCTTGCGAATGGCCTCGGCCACGTCCACCTCGTCGGCGTTCAGTTCGGCCGCGCGGGCGTCGAAGCGGGAGATCTCGATCAGGTCCTCGACGAGCACGGCGAGCTTGCCAGTCTCCGCGCTGACCAGCCGGACCGCGCGGGCGGTGTCGGCGTCCAGGTGATCCGCGTCCTCGTCGAGGACCTCGGTGACGGCGAGCATTCCGGCGAGGGGGGTGCGCAGTTCGTGCGAGACGTCGGAGGCGAAGCGGCGGGCGCGGGCCTCGGCCTCGCGCAGTTCCCGTACGGACTGTTCGAGTTGGCCCGCGGATTCGTTGAAGGTACGTGCCAGGTCCGCCAGTTCGTCGCTGCCGCGCACCGCGATCCGGGTGTCGAGTCTGCCGCTGCCCATGCTCCGGGCCGCCTGGCGCAGTTCCCGCACCGGGCGCAGCACGCTGCGTGCGGCGATCAGGCCGGGTATCAGCGCGATGGCGAGGCCGGGCAGGGCGCCGTCCCGGCCGGCCATGAGGAGGGCGTCGACGTTGACCTGCTCGTCGGTCATCCGCATGACGGCGTACAGGACGAGCCCGCTCGGCAGCACGCTGTCGGGGCTGGTCTTGAAGACCATGGGCATGGCGATGGTCAGGTAGGGAACGCCGTCCTTGACGACCCGTTCGAAGCTGCCGTGGGGGTTGGCCCGTGCGGCCCGGCGCAGTTCGGGTGTGATGACGGTGGAGACGGGGTTCTCGCCCGAGGAGGCGCGGACGGAGCCGTACTCGGCGAACACCACCCAGGGATGCGGCTTGCCCTTGCGGGCGATGTCACGCAGGACCGACTCCAGGTCCTCCCCTCCCTGCACGGGCAGCCCGAAGGCTGTCTGCTGCACCTGGTCACGGAACGACGTGACCGCCGTGTCCTGGGCCGTCTCCAGCAGCGCGGTGCGGGCCTCACGGTAGGTCAGCGCGGCCGTGGTGCCGGCGCTGACGGCGGCGACCAGCAGGAAGGCGAACAACAATCGCGTACGCAGCCCGAACGCCCTGAAGCGCGACCGTTGGGAACCGGCGGTCACAGCGGCCCGAAGCGGTAGCCGAAGCCCCGCAAGGTCTGGACGTAGCGGGGGCTGCCGACCTCGTCCTCGATCTTGCCGCGCAGACGGGCGACGCACGCGTCGACCAGCCGGGCGTCGGCGTGGTAGCTGTGATCCCAGACGTGCTCCAGCAGTTGCTGCCTGCTGAACACCTGCTCAGGGGCGCCGGAGAGATGCAGCAGGAGCTTGAGCTCCGAGGGGGCGAGCGCGAGCGGGCGGCCGGCTTTGGTGACGGTCAGTCCGACCCGGTCGATGGCGAGTTCGCCGTGGAACTCGATGGCCTGTCGGCCCGCGCCGCCGTCGTCCAGGCGGCGCAGTACGGCCCGGATCCGGGCCTCGATCACCTCGGTGCGGGCGGGCTTGACGATGTAGTCGTCGGCGCCCGCTTCGAGGCCGATGACCACGTCGAAGTCGTCGCCGCGCGCGGTGAGCATGATGATCGGCAGCTGGCTGTGCTCGCGGACCTGGCGGCAGACCTGCACGCCGTTCATTCCGGGCAGCATCAGGTCCAACAGCATCAGATCGGGGCGGAACTCGGCCATCGCGGCCAGGCCGGCCTCGCCGGTCGCGGCCGCCCGTACCTCGTGGCCGCGGCGGCGCAGACCGAGTTCGACCCCCTCGCGTACGGAGGGGTCGTCCTCGATGAGGAGCACGCGGGGCATCGGTGGTTCTCCCTCGATGATGGTCAGGTCCGGGTCCGGGTCCATCGCCGGCGTACTCCGGAGAGCAGCGCGTCGAGTTCGGCGAGCCGCAGCGGACGGGCGAGCAGGGCGAAGGTGACGATGACGGCGATGGCGCCGGCAACCGTGGAGACCACCGCCCCCGCCGGTGCGGTTCCCAGGACCGCGAAGTGGCCCAGCACGGTGGCCGGGACGGCGGCCACCACCAGCCGCACATGGGCGCCGACCGCGGACGAGCGCAGGGGGCGTTCGACGGCGAGCCGGCGGCTCAGCACCAGGCCGGTCAGCGCCCAGCCCGCGCACAGCGCCAGCGAGTACGCCGCCGCCATGCCCGTCACGGCCCAACGGGCCGGCAGCAGGTGCGCGGCGGCCAGGGACAGTCCCGCGTTGAGGGCGACGATCACGAGGTTGAGCAGGAACGGCGTACGGGTGTCGGAGAGCGCGTAGAAGGCGCGGGACAGGACGTACTGGCCGGACAGGGCGATGAGTCCCGGCGCGAAGGCCATCAGGATCCCGGCCATGGCGGCCGTGTCGTCGGCGCTGGTCCTGCCGTATCCGAAGACGAGGGTCATCACCGGCTGGGCCAGGGCGAACAGCGCGCAGGCGGCGGGTACGACGGCCGAGGCGCTGACGCGCAGGGCGTGGGAGACGTCGCGCCGCACGGCCGCGGTGTCCCCGTCGGCGGCGGCCGCGCTCATCCGGGGCATCAGCGCGGTCACCACGGAGACCGTGATGATGCCGTGCGGTACGACCCACAGGGCATAGGCGTTGTTGTACGCGCCGTATCCGGGGCCGCCGTCGAGGCCCGCGGTGGTGGCCAGCCGGGTGGTGACCCAGTAGGCGGCCTGGTTGGCCAGGACCAGCAGCACCAGCCAGCCGGCCGCGCGCAGCGGGCGGGTCAGTCCGCTGCCGCGCCAGTCGAAGCGGGGCCGCCAGCGGAAGCGGGCCGCGCGCAGCGCGGGGACGAGGGCGAGTGCCTGGGCGGCGATACCGGCGGTCGTGCCCCAGCCGAGCACGGCGGTCTCGGTCGCGGTGAGCGTGTCCCCGCCGCCCATGGCCAGCGCCAGGTACAGGCCGAAGACGGTCATGACGACGAGGTTGTTGAGGACGGGCGCCCACATCATCGCGCCGAACCGGCCACGGGCGTTGAGCACCTGCCCGAGCAGCGTGAACAGTCCGAGGAAGAAGATCTGCGGCAGGCAGTAGCGGGCGAACGCGGTCGTCATGGCCGCCTGTTCGCCGGTGTAGTCGGTGTACGCGTCGACGATCGAGGGGGCCGCCCACACCGCGGTCGCGGTGATCGCCAGCAGGGCGACGACGCAGACGGTGACGAGCCGGTCGGTGTACGCGGCGCCGCCGTCGTCGTGCTCCTTGGCGGCCTTGACCAGCTCGGGCACGAAGACGGCGTTCAGCGCGCCGCCGAGGAGCAGCACGTAGACGATGGTGGGCAGGGCGTTGCCGACCGCGTAGCCGTCGGCGGTCGGCCCGATGGTGCCCAGCGCTGCCGCGACCACGGCGGAGCGGGCGAAACCGGTGGCCCTGGAGACAATGGATCCGGCGGCCATGACGGCACTGCCGCGGGCAGCGTTCGTCGCTTTCGGGCTGTCCGTGCCGGCCGGCTTGGTCGGTGTCGCCGGCGTCGTCTGCTTCATCGGCGGTTCAAGTACGCCTGGAAGGCGCGGTAAAGCGTGTGGTTGGCGCTGCCGCCCAAGGGTTTCTCCCATTCCCCCAACGTCTCGACGACCTGTCCCCCGGTGCCGAGCTTCCACCGCAGCAGTCCGTACGCACGTTCGTCTGGATCGAGTGTGGAGGGTACCCCGCGCATGTCGTACACGTCGGCGCCGAGCGCGTGGGCGTCCTGCAACATCCGCCACTGCAGGGCGTTGGAGGGGCGGACCTCGCGGCGGTGGTCGGCCGAGGCGCCGGTCTGGTACCAGGCCCGGCGGCCCACCGTGATCATCGTGTGGGCGGCGAGGATCTCTCCTCGGTGCCGGGCGAGGTACAGCTTCATCCGGCCCGGTTCCTCGGCGTTGAGCGCCGCGTACTGACGCTCGTAGTAGGCGAGGGAACGGCCGAGCCGGAACCCGTCGCGTCGCTCGGTGATGCCGAGCAGCCGGTAGAACTCCGGGAGTTCGGCCGCGCTGCCCACCACCACCTCCACGCCCTCCTTCTGGGATCGGCGGACATTGCGTCGCCACTCCTGGTTGAGCCCGGACCACAGGTCCTCGGTGGTGCGTCCGGCGAGCGGCACGTGGAAGACGTGGCGGGGCTGGGCGTCCCCGTCCCCTCCTGTCCCCTCCCCTCCGGCTCCGTCACCACCGCAGCGGTGCCAGCCCCGGGCCCGCAGCCGCTCGGCGACGGCGGTGCCGAGCGGGTCGACCTCACTGGCGAGGACGTCACCCAGGCGTCGGCCCGGGCCGGTGAGCGGCTTGAGCAGGGCGGCGTCCCAGCGCCGGTAGGCGGGCGACGGGCCTATGCGTACGGCGAAGGCGCCCGCGCGCCGCAGGTGTTCCAGCAGCGGACCGAGCCAGCCGTCGACGTCGGGGTCGCTCCAGTCGGCGACGGGCCCTTCGGGGAGGTAGGCGAAGTACTTGCGGGTGCCGGGGAACTGCCGCAGCAGCACCAGGGCCACGCCCGTCAGCCGGCCTGCCTCGGGATCCGGCCCCCAGCCGAGCAGTTGGGAGCGCCAGCCCTCCTTGACCTCTGCCCAGGACGGGCACTGAAGGAATCCGGCGCCGAGAGCCGCACCGGCGGGGGTCGCGAGGAAGGCGCGGTAGGTCTGAGCGGTGATGGTTCGCAGGGCCACGTCCCGGTTCCGTGCCTGGGGCACGCGGCTGGGCGGCACGAGCAGCGCTGACACAGTCTGAGCCTCTCCTTCTCCCCGGGCCTGTCGCGGGGACACAAAGGAGATTCACAGCGGCCCATGACCGCTCCGTCCGGCGAATGTGACCGGACCATGACCGTTCCTCACCAGTCGCCGTCACATCGCTCCGGAGCGGCTGACCTCGGGTTTTCCGGCTCTACAGTCACGACATCGCCGACTCACCCACCCCGCAGTCGCCCTTCCCGGAGGTCCCGTTGTCGCGCACACGTGTACTCGCCCATGCCCGCGTCCGGGCCGTCGTCGTGACCGCCGCCACGGCCGCCCTGCTGGCGCCGCTCGCCGCCTGCTCGTCGAGCGGCTCCCCCAGCGCACCGGACAACAAGGTGAAGCCGAGCGCCGACGACCGCCCTGTCACGGTCACCGTCTCGCCCAGCGGAGAACGGGTTCCGGCGGGCGAGCCTGTGAAGGTCACGGCCGCGGGCGGCACACTCACCTCGGTGACCGTCACCGACACCGAGGGCCACCGGCTCACCGGCAAGGTCGCCGCCGACGGGCGCTCGTGGGTCTCCGACCGCAAGACCGTACCCGGCGCGTCGTACGAGGTGACGGCGGCGACCCGGACCGCGGGCGCAGCCGCCGGGACCAGCAAGGCCGCCTTCTCCACGGCTGAGGCAGCCAAGGTCAACAAGGTCGACTGGCGACCGGGCGCCGGCGCCACCGTCGGCGTCGCCCAGCCGATCTCCCTGGTCTTCGACCATCCGGTCAAGAACAAGGCCGAGGTCGAGAAGCAGCTCAAGATCACCACCTCGAACGACACC
Source organism: Streptomyces sp. UW30 (assembly GCF_008042075.1). Classification (GTDB taxonomy): domain Bacteria; phylum Actinomycetota; class Actinomycetes; order Streptomycetales; family Streptomycetaceae; genus Streptomyces. The sequence goes on from NZ_RDBN01000049.1 coordinate 101,427, forward strand.
GAGGGCTCCTGGGGCTGGATGCGCGACTGGTCGGGCCTGGACCGGGTGGACTGGCGGCCCAGGACGTACTGGAAGCCCGGAACCAAGGTCACGCTGAAGGCCGAGTTGAACGGCACCGACTCGGGCGCGGACGGCGGCTGGTTCGTACGCGACTACACGACCACCTTCACCATCGGCGCCCGGCAGATCGTCAAGGTGGACCTCGACAGCCACCAGCTCGCCCTCGTCCGTGACGGCGAGACGGTCCGGCGCATACCGGTCTCCGGCGGCACGCCCGGCGGCGACAAGCGCTCCTGGCGCGGAACCGCCGTCCTCATGGCCAAGGAGGGCACGATCAACATGAACTCCGAGACCGTGGGCCTGGCCGACGCCTACGACAAGATGGTCGACTACTCGATGCGGCTGACCTGGTCGGGCATGTACGCGCACGCCGCCCCGTGGAACGCCCGCTACTTCGGCAACACCAACCACAGTTCCGGATGCATAGGGATGAGCGACGCGAACGCGGCCTGGTTCTACGGGCAGGTGCGGCCGGGCGACCCGTTCGAGATCACCGGCAAGGACACCAAGGGCGTGGTCGCGCCCGGGAACGGGTTCGGGGCGTGGAATGTCTCGTGGAGCGAGTGGCAGCAGAAGAGCGCGCTGCGCTGAGCCATGTGACGCCGAGACATGTGACGCCGAGACATGTGACGGGGATCACGTAAAGGGGAAAACCGGCGGTCCGGGCCCGGCGTCTAGCGGGTGTGAGATCAGTCAGGAAGGCACCGGGCGAGCTCGACGAGGAGCGTCTCGTCCAGCTCGTTGCCACGGGTGACCGCGCGGCGTTCGAGGAGCTGTACCGGCGCACCGCGCCGTGGATGGCGGTGCGGCTGCGCCGGCGCTGTGCCGACGAGCAGATCGTCGCCGAGGTCATGCAGGAGACGTATCTGGCGGTGTGGCGCGCGGCGGGCGCGTTCGCGGGGGCCTCGGTGGGCGGGACGGCCGTCGGGTGGCTGTGGACGATCGCGGCGCGCCGCCTCGTCGACGCCTTCCGGCGCAGGGCCCACCATGCCGAGCCGCCGCCGGCCGCCGCCCTCGCCGACGCGGCGCCCGCCGCCGAGGACGAGGCGCTCGCGGTGACCGTCGGCGGGGACGTCGGTGACGCGCTGCGGCATCTGGCACCGGAACTCAGGCAGGTACTGCAGGCCATGGTCCTCGACGGGCTGTCCGTCCGGGAGACCGCTCTCCTGCTCGGGCTGCCCGAGGGCACGGTCAAGACCCGTGCCCGCCGGGCCCGGATCGCGATGCGGAGGGCGCTGACATGAGCGTGGAGCACGCGTCGATGCGGATCATCGACGGTTACGCGCGCGGCGGCACGGACCTCGCCGCCGACGAGGTGTGGGCCGTCGAGGCCCATCTGGAGGTGTGCCGGGTCTGCCGGGACCGGCTGTCGGCCGCCGTCGCGGCGCAGACGCCGGCCGTCACGGCACTGGTCGACACCGTGTGGTCCGGCCTCGAACCCCAACTGGCCGCCGGCACACCGGTGTCGCGCCGACGGCACCGGTCGGCGCGGCTGTCGAGCTGGCTGACGCCCACGATGGTGCCGTGGCTGGGCATGGTCGTGAGCGTGACACTGCTCGCGCTGCTGCTCGACCTGGTCGACATCGACTCCGGCGAGGTGTCGCTGGTGCTGCTGTTCGCCCCGGTCCTGCCGGTGCTCGGCGTCGCGGCATCGTGGTCGCGCGGTCTCGACCCGGCGTACGAGCTGACGGCGTCGGTGCCCAGGGCCGGGCTCCAGCTGGTGCTGCGGCGCACAGCGTCCGTGCTCGCCGTGGTCGTTCCCGCGCTGCTGGTGGCCGGCTGGGTGACGGGGGTGACGGCCGCTCAATGGCTGCTGCCCTGTCTGGCCTTCACCTCCACGACCCTGGCGCTCGGCGGTGTCGTCGGTGTGACCCGCGCCGCGGTCGTGCTGGCCGCCGTATGGGCCGCCGTGGTCGTGGCGCCGACCCTGGCCACCAGCCGTACGACCTTCGCCCTGCAGGCGGTCGGCCTGCCCGTGTGGGGGCTGATCCTCACGCTCGGCATCGGTGTCGTGATCGCCCGCAGGGGCGCGTACTCCGTGCTGGGAACCCACCGTTGACCACCGGAAAGGAACACCACATGATGCCCGCGGTGAGCGCGGCCGACATCGCACCGACGGCCTACGCCTGGGAGATCCGGGCCACCGGGCTGAAGGTCAGGGTCGGCAGGAAGCGGATGGCCGTCGACGGGCTCGACCTGTCGCTGGGCACCGGTGTGCACGGCGTCCTCGGCCCCAACGGGGCGGGCAAGACCACCCTCATCCGGACGCTGGCCACCGTACTGCGGCCCACCGAGGGCACCCTGGAGCTGCTCGGCGAGTCCGTGGGCGGCCGGGGCGAACACCGTGCGCTGCGCCGGAGGATCGGTTATCTGCCGCAGGAGTTCGGCTACTACAAGCGCTTCACCGTGCGCGAGTTCGTCGAGTACATGGCGTGGCTGAAAGAGGTGCCCAAGGCGGACATACCGGCGGCGGTGCAGCGTGCCGTGGAGCGGGTGGGTCTGGCGGACCGCGCCGACTCACGGATGAAGACGCTGTCGGGCGGCATGGTGCGGCGGGTGGGCATCGCCCAGGCCATCGTCAACGATCCGACGATCCTGCTGCTGGACGAGCCGACGGTCGGCCTCGACCCGGCGCAGCGGCTGCGCTTTCGCGAGCTGCTGCAGGAGTTGGGCACGGACACCTGCGTGGTCGTCTCGACCCACCTGGTCGAGGACGTCGCCGCCGCCTGCACCGACGTGGTGCTCTTCGCCGAGGGGCGGCTGGTCTTCCAGGGGCCTCCGGACGAACTGGCCTCGGTGGGCGGCCCCGAGCACGTGGGTGACAGTCCGCTGGAGCGCGGCTATTCGGCCATGCTGCTCAACCCGAACCAGGGAAAGGGGACTTGGTGAACATCCGCGTTCTGCGCATCGAGCTGAAGCGCTCCGTCGCCCCGTGGGCCGGCGCCGTGGTCCTGACGAGCGCGCTGGCGTTCCTGTACCTGCTGAACGCCGGGTGGTGGCGGGGCACGACGGCGTGGACGGCCCAGTGGACGTCCCTGGCCATGTGGACCCGCTCCCTGCTGTTCTACCTGTGGCCGCTCGCCGTGGGGCTCGGGGCGCTGCAGGGCCTGCGCGACCGCCGCTCGAAGATGCCCGAGCTGCTGACGAGCACACCGAGGCCGGCCCGGCACCGCGCGGCCGCACTGGCGGGCGCGACGGCGATCACGCTGGCCTCGGCCTACGCGCTCCTCGTCCTCGTGGGCGGCGTCCAGGTGTTCGCCAACACCGACTACACACACCTCGGGTGGCTGCCGATCTCGCTGGTGGGGGCACTGTTCCTCGTCGCGGGTGCCGTGCTGGGGATGGGGGCCGGGCGGGCCCTGCCGTCCGTGCTCACCCCGCCCGCGCTGGCCATGGGCGCTTTCGCGTTCACGGCCCTGATGCACATGTCGTTGGGCCGGACGCGGACGACCACGGCGGAGGGGATCACGAACTCGGAGCCGAACCTGGTCTCGCTGCTGTCACCGGAGGTGCAGGAGGTGCGCGACGTGTTCGTCACCGTCTCCGCCTCCGTGCACCTCGGGCAGACGATCTGGCTGCTCGGCATGGCCGCGACCGGCTTCGCGCTGCTGGTCGCCGCGACCCCGCGCACCCGGCTGGTCGCCCTGACGCCCGTCCTGGCGGGCGCTGCGCTCGCCCTGCTCGTCCTTCCCTCCGACCCGCGCCGGATGTACGTCGTCGACGAGGCCGCCGCGGCGCCGGTGTGCGACGGCCCGGTGTGCGTGACCAAGGCGCACAAGGAGCGACTCGCCGACCTGGCGGGTCCCGGCAAGGAAGCGCTGCGTCTGCTGCACGACGCCCTGGGCGACCGGGCGCCGGTCTCGATGCGGGAGAACACCGCCCTACTTCCCTACGGCGCCACGCCGCAGTGGTCCCGCGAGACCGTGCTCTTCGACTTCGACGACGACATCATCGCCGCCGCGAAGGACAAGGAGCTGACCCGTGCCCTGGTCGCCAAGGGCCTGGTGCCCGGGTGCTCCCCCGCCGGCTGGAGCGGCACGGGCGGCGACGACGCCGCGCAGGTCGTCGCGGCGGCCTGGGTCCTCGGCGACCTCGAGCCGCTCGGCGACCCCGGCCCCGCTTCGGGTGCGCAGATCGCCCTGGCCCGCCCGGCGTGGAAGGAACTCAAGGCGCTCCCGCGGGCCGAGCAGCTCTCGCGGATCAACGCCGCGCACGCCACCGCGCTCTCCTGCAAGGGCGACGCGTTCGACGTACTGTCCGGCGGTGCGTCCCGGTGAGATGGCTGACGCTGTACGCGCGCTCGCGTCAGGTGCCCGCGTCGCTCGCCGCGCTGGTGATCAGCACGGTGGCGGTGGCGGCACTCGCCCGGGACGGCGGCGAGGGGCCCGGTGATCCGCGGCTGCCCGTGCTCGTCCTCGCCATGGGGGCGATGGCGGCCTCGATCGGGCTCGGCGGACAGGACGTCGCGCTGGACCGGACGGCCGCGATCCGCTGGGTGCCCCGCAGAGCGGCGCACGTGCTGCTCGCCGCCGCCGTCGTCGGCGCGATGCTGCTCGCCGTGCGGGCCATGGGCGCGGACATGGGCACCACCGCGTTCGTCGTCCGGGACAGCGCGGGCCTGATGGGACTGGCCGCCCTGGGCGCGGCGCTCTCGGGCGGCCAGTACGCATGGACGCTGCCGTTCGCCTGGCTCTCGCTGTCGTTCTTCGCCCCGCCCGCCACGAGTACGCCGACGCAGGTGGCGACCTGGATGCTGCTGCCGCCCGGCACGCCGGCGGCCACCTGGACGGCCCTGGCCCTCACGATCGCCGGCACCACGACCTACGCCTTCACGGGGCCGAGGCGGTAGCAGGACCGGGTGCGGCGCAAGGCGGCGCGACGGCGAACCACCGTCCAGTGCCGATGTGTTGCCGTGTCACGGCCGCGCCACGGCGGTGTCCTGAACGAAGGACAGGCGTGACCTGAGGGCTCTGGGGTTCCTCCTAGTCAGCACAGAGCGGGAAACCGGCGGAGAAGGCCGCCGGCTTCCCACTACCGCCGCTTCGGAAGGAACCTCCCGTGATGCACCGCCACCTGCGCAAGGCCGTCCTCGCCACCGCCGCGATCACCGCCGGGCTGCTGATGACGGCGTGCCAGAGCGGCACCGAAGCCGGCTCGGCCGACAAGAGCGGAACGGGCGGCGCGACAGCGGTCGCGGAGAAGACGCCGGACTCCAAGAACTCCAAGAACTCCGAGAGCTCCAAGAACTCCGAGAACTCTGAGAGCTCCGAGGGCTCCGAGGGCGTCAACGGCTCGTCCAATGCCCCCCAGCAGGACACCGGCTCCGGCTCCGGCGAGACCGTCGTCGAAGGCATCAACAAGGGCAAGGGCGTCAACGGAACCTGGTTCGGCAACGTCTCCTACCTGGCGCCGGGCAAGTACACGGTCTCCGACATGAAGGGCGTCGAGCAGCAGTTCCTTCTCGCCGAGGACACGAAGATCTGGGGCTACGGCGACATCTGCGGTGACGCGAACACCGGCGAGGGCGGCCAGGGCGGCACCGAGTGCACCGAGGCCGAACTGGAGACGGCCGCCAAGAAGGGCTTCAGCGCCGAGGTGGTCATCAGCAACGGCATCGCGACCACCATCCGCGACGACCACTGAACCGCACCCCGCGCCGCGCCGGCGTCAATCCCCCGACCGTCCGGTCCGTGCCGCCGTTGCGCCTGACGTCGTCAGACCCAGGTGGTAAGTCCCGCCTCACAGTGAACGCACCACGCACAGTTCCTCCTCTTGCACGGCGACACCCCCCAACCGAGAGGAACGCGCCGTGCGTTCACGTACACCTACGCGTGCTCGGGCACGCATACGCCTGTACCCCGCCGGCTCCCTGGTGCTGGCGCTCGCCGCCGCGGGATCCGCGCTGGCGGGCCCGGCCTGGTCGGCCCCCGCCACCGGACCGTCCGGCCACGCCGATCTGCGCGCCGATGTGAACCGCGACGGGCGGGTCGACGTCACCGGCGACACCGACGCGACCGGTGAGGACGGCTGGTCCGTCGGTCGCGGTGCGCTCACCCTGCCCAACATCGACGACGACACCAAGCGCTGCCCGGTCACCGGTCCCGGCGGCAGACCGCTGTCCGACGCCAAGCTGGCCGCCTGCAACGACGCCTCCGACACCGTGGTCAACGGCAGCGCGGACGCCGCCGACCTCGCCCGGATCCGGTCCGTGCCCCTGCCCGGCCTGCCCGCCGACGCCAAGGGCAGCCTGCAGGTCACCACCGGAGGCAAGCACACCCACCTCTTCCTCAAGCGCGCCGGCGAGTGGCTGCCGGTGACGTCCCGGACCCGGCTGACCGCCGCCGAGTTGCGCTCGGGTGCGGAGCTCGGCGTCGAGGCGACCGACGTCGTCCGGGACAGCGCCAAGTGGGACGGGCGTGCGGTGATCCGTCTGACCGTGGACTCCGCCCAGGGGACCACGTCCGACTCGGTCACCCTGCGCGTCGCACCGCTGCTGACCCAGCATCACCTCCAGAACACCCAGCAGGTGATGGTCACCAAGGTCCGCGGCGGCGGAGAGTACGGGCGCCTGCAGCGGAAGTTCGTCAAGGACCTGGACAAGGAGGTCAAGGCGGCCGGTGTCACCAAGCCGCTGGTCACCTTCGACAAGTACGGCGACCCCTGGGCCCAGGACTTCGTCGAGCCTGCCTACGTCAGCATGACCGGACCGGGCGGCCACCGGCAGGTGATGCGCGTGATGCTGCGCTCCGCCCAGCCGGACCGGGAGGCGGGCCGGGAGCTGTTCGAGAAGGTACGCGGGCGGGACGTCGGCGTCGTACAGGTCACCGACTCCGTTCAGCCGGACGACTGGTCGCTCAACTCCATGGGCAACCTGGAGACCATCCCGCCCTACGCGCACGGCGGGCGCTCCTTCCCGGCCGGACGCGTCATCATGGGCGAGCGGGGGGACGGCGGGGCCCGCCCGTCCAAGGTGATGCGCACGCTGCTCACGTCGCAGGGGCTCCAGGACCCGCTGCTGCTGGACACCTCCTGGCTGGGCGTCGGGCACGTCGACGAGTTCGTGCAGTTCCTGCCCGCGAACACCCCGCGTGGCTGGCGTATCGGCGTCGCCGACCCGCAGGCCGGACTGCGGCTGCTGCGCGACGCCGCACGCGACGGGCATGGCAGGACGAAGATGTTCTCCGTCCCGGGCCGCGCCGGCGCCCCGGCCCCGAAGGAGACCATCGACCAGGCGCTAGCCTCCCGGCACCTCGTCGCAGACAACGAGATGGCGGCGCGGCGCATCACCGCCAACCTGGAGATCCTCAAGCGCGAGACCGGCGTCACCGACGACGAGATCGTGCGGGTTCCGGCCCTGTACACCCGCGAGTCGGAGGCACCGACCGACGGCGGACAGGCCATCCCCGTGCCGCGCCTGACGCGCATGGGCGCCGGCTCCCCCCTCGTGGACACCCTTGAGGACCGCGGCCAGCAGAAGTGGCTCGCCGAGAACCCGGCCGCCCCGCGCGCGGCGGCTCCCGCGACGGTCATGACCAGCGCATACGTCCCCGGCGCCGTCAACGGCGTGCTCCTGGGCCGCGACCGCTACCTCGCTCCGCGTCAGTGGGGCCCTGTCGTGGGCGGCAAGGACCTCTTCACTGAAGCGGTGACCGCCGTGTACCGGAAGGTCGGCCTGAAGGTGTCGTACATCGACGACTGGTACACGTACCACCTCGGCATGGGCGAGGTGCACTGCGGCACCAACACCCTGCGCGACGCGTCGGCCGCGTGGTGGCGGCTCCGCCAGCCGGAAGCCGGTAACCGGTAGCCGATGACTCCGGTCCGTCCATGGGCCGGACCGGCCGTCACGTACGGCCGGTCCGGCCGGCCCCGGCCCACGCCAGCCGTTCCCGGGCGCGTGGGTCGTCGAGCTGGGTCCATTCGGCGTTGATCCGCATCGTGGCCCGGCGCTCCTTGTCGTACGGGTCCCAGCCGGGGTTGCCCGTCCTGGCGAACCGGACCCACGTCCGGTGCATGCGGGCGGCGAGGTCCGCGGGAGGCTCGTCGGGGCCGAGCAGGCCGGCGGGTCCGTGCAGCCGGGGCAGATGGGCCAGGTCGAAGACGAAGGGGAGCTCCATCGTGTGGGCCGCGCCGAGTTGTCCGTCCAGGGCGTGGGAGCGCCACGCGAACTCGTAGCAGAAGGTGGCGGACTCCGGGTGGGCGGCATGTGCTTCGGCCAGGGCCCAACTGCCCGCGCCGAACAGGGCGTCGCCCATGACGGCGGAGCGCAGCTCGCCGAAGGACGCCTCGGGACGCTCCTTCCTGTACGCCCGGACGAGCCGGCCCGGATCCGGGTGCGAGCGCGCTGCCTCGGCGTCGACGTCGGCGGCGGTCGAGGTGGAGTACCTGCCCAGGGGGACCAGGTAGAGGTTGCCCTCCTCGGTGTTGGTCCCGATGAGCAGGTCGATGCCGGCGCCGAGGCCGGCGGCCACGGATCGGGCGGGCTGTGTGTCGAGGCACAGGCCGAAGGGGCTGAGCCCGGCCAGTGGGTCGCTGTGCGTCTCGGTCCGCAGGTCGATGCCCGCGAGCCGGGACGCGGCATCGAGCAGGCGCTCGTCGGAGACCTCCGCGAAGGCGTCGACGCGTGGCTCGATGGCCAGGGCTTCGGCCGCCGCCCTGGTGACGCGCTCGGCCTGCTCGCTCGTGAACGCGCCCAGGCCGCTGCCGCTTTGGACGATCGCGCGGTGGAAGAGGCCGGTGGCCCCGGGGGTGGCGAGGACGCCGCCGACGAGGGTCGCCCCGGCGGACTGGCCGAAGAGGGTGACGTGGTGCGGGTCGCCGCCGAAGGCGGCGATGTTCTCCTGGACCCAGGCCAGCGCCGCGACGACGTCGAGCAGGCCGCGGTTGGCGGGTGCTCCGGGCAGGTGGAGGAACCCGGGGATGCCGAGGCGGTAGTTGAGGGTGACCAGGACGACGCCGTCGCGGGCGAAGGCGGAGCCGTCGTACATCTCGGACCGCGTCGAGCCGGCGACGAACCCGCCGCCGTGGACGAACACCATGACGGGCAGGCCGCCGCCCGCGGCTGCCGGGGTGAAGACGTTGACGGTGAGGTAGTCCTCCCCGCGGGTCCAACCGGTGCCGAAGTAGGGGGACATGTCCACGCTGCCGAGCCTGCGCTCGGTCTGCGGCGCGGTGGGTCCCGGCACGGTGGCGTCCCGTACGCCGTCCCAGGAGGCGTGCGGCCGCGGCCGGGCGAACCGGGCGGCGCCCTGTGGAGGGGCGGCGTAGGGGATGTTCAGGAAGACGGCGGTGTCGCCCCGGCCGAGGCCGCGGACCGCTCCTTGTGCGGTGGTGACGACCGGGTTGCGATGGTGGTGCACGAGCATTCCCTTCTACGGGCCGTGGCTCAGGGGCGGTGTCAGTACCGGGCGAACGGTGCCCACTTCCTGATCGCGAAGCCGCTGCCCATGTCCTCGACTTCCAGGGCGCTGTGGCCGCTGAAGTGCGCGGGCAGCACGAGGGCGGTGTTGTCGACGGCCCAGCCGAGCAGCCTGCGGCGGGTCCAGCGGGCCTGCGCGGGGTCCTCGCAGAAGCAGCTGTTGTGCTCCGGGTGCGTGACCTGCAGCGGGGTGTGCAGCAGGTCACCGGCGAACAGTGCCCGGTCGGGGCCGGAGTGCAGTTTGACGACGCCGGACCCGGGAGTGTGGCCGGGGGCTGCTTCCAGGCGCAGGTGCGCGTCGATGGGGTGGCTCGTCTCCCACAGCCGCACCTGGCCCGCGGCGTGCACGGGCGCGACGCTGTCCTCGAAGACGTTCTCGTTGACGCCTCCGGCGATGTCCGGGTTGTTCGCCGGGTTCCAGAAGTCGAAGTCGGCCTTGGGCATCAGGTAGGTGGCGTTGGGGAACGTGGGCACCCAGACGCCGTCGACGAGACGGGTGTTCCAGCCGACGTGGTCGACGTGCAGATGCGTGTTGACCACCAGGTCGACGTCCTCGGGCCGCACGCCGGCCCGTTCGAGGTTGCCGAGGTAGTCGAGTTGCAGGTGGTCCCACGCGGCGACGGCCGGGCGGGCCTTGTCGTTGCCGACACCGGTGTCGACCAGGATGGTCCTGCCGCCGCTGCGCAACAGCCAGGTCTGCATGGCGACATGGACCATGGCGTCCTCGGCGCCCAGGTGGTCGGGCACGAGCGTCTCGCGGTGGTCGCGCCAGGCCTGCTCGGGCAGGTCCGGGAAGAACTGGTCCGCGGGCATGATCGGCCCGTGCATCTCCTCGATCCGGGTGACGGTGACCTCGCCCAGAGTGATCTCGTATGCGTCCTGCATGGTGTTTCTCCGTACGGTGCGGTTTTCTCGGGTGGGTTCTTGTGCCTGCGGCCCTACCGGGACAGGCGGGCGCGGATCAGGTTGGGGTCCTTGCCGGTGAGCCAGCCGGCGCTCAGCACATGGACGGTGGCGCCGCGCAGGGCGATGGAGGTCGGGTTCTGCAGGCCGTCGGCCGAGGTCAGCACGGTGGAGTGGCTGCCGTCGGACTGGACGAGCGCGACTTCGTTCGGCCCGTCGAGGGCGGCCAGCAGCTGGTCGCCGCGGCCGGTGAAGGCGATGTCGTCGATCCCCGGGAGGTCGGTGGCCCTGGTGCGGACATCGCCGGCGCGTCCGTCCCGGCGGACGGGGATGCGCAGGACGGTGCCCTGGTCGAAGTTGGTGGCCCAGAGCGCCCCGTTGTGGATCTTCAGGCCGTTGGCGCCGAGAAAGCCGGCGGAGGCCAGCTCGGGTGCGGTGGACCAGGCAGTGGGAGCGCCGCCCGTGGTGGGCACGCTCCAGATGGTGCCGAGCACGGAGTCGGCTGCGTAGAGGGTGCCGGTGCAGGGGTCCAGCGCCAGGCCGTTGGGGAGGCCATTGGCCGGCAGCGGGGCGATCCGCCGCGGTGTGCCGCCGGGGCGCAGGCGCCATACGCCGGTGAGGTCGGGTGTGCCGGTGGCGTACAGGAAGTACAGCGTGCCGTCGGGGGCGCGGACCAGGCCGGTGGTCAGCGGGAAGCCCAGGGCCGGGGTGTGGACGCCGCCGTCGGGGGGTTCGGGCAGGGTGGCCAGGATCCGGACAGCGCCCTTGGGCGAGACCTCGGCGACCTGGCGGGCCTTGGCGAAGGTGACGTACGCGGCGCCGCCCGGTGCCAGGGCGACGTTCTCCGGTGTCCGGCCCTTGGCCAGGTCGAAGTGCGCGGCGATCCGGGCGCCGCTCAGCGGCGGGGAGACGGCCGAGGCGGGAGCGGGATTCGCGGCAGCCGCAACGGCCGCGACCAGGACGCCCACCGTCACTGCGGACCTCTTGAGCTTCTTGAACATGGTTCCTTCGCTGTTTTCGGGCATGCGGCAGCGGCACGRCGACGCATGGGTGGGGATACGTGGGTGGGATGGCGGTGTGTGTGAGGGGTCAGCCCTTGTCTGCGCGGGGCAGCGTCCGCGCCGGGGCCGCCGAGGAGTCGGCCTGCGTGGTGGGCCGGCCGGTGGCCTGGGTGAGCAGGGCCAGCGCGGCCCGCGAGGGCGAGCCCGCTTCCGTGGTGGCGACCACGACGCTGGGGCCCGACCCGTTGCTCAGGGTCTGCTGGATGACGGTCAGCGGGCCGACCAGCGGATGCCGCATCTCGTACGCTGCGACGGTGCAGGCCTTGACCCGGTGGTCGGCCCACATCGCGGCGAACTCGGCGCTGTTCGCGGACAGTTCGCCCAGGAGGGCGTGCAGTGCCGCGTCGTGCGGGTGCTGGGCCGCCACCAGGCGCAGATTCCCGACCACCGCCCTGGCCTTGCCCGGCCAGTCCGTGTACAGGTCGCGGGTGTGGCAGTCGAGGAAGACCAGTCTGGCCATGTTGGGACGCCGGGCCGGCAGGTCGGGACCGTCCGGGTCCAGGTGACCGGCGAACAGGGCGTGGCCCAGGCGGTTCCACGCCAGCACATCACTGCGTCGGCCGAGCACGATCGCGGGAACGTCCGCCAGCACGTCCAGCAACTGGCGGGTCGCCCTCGTCACCCGTTCCGGCGCGGGACGCCGGCCCCGGCTGCGCTGCCTGTCCACTCGGGCCAGGTCGTGCAGGTACCGCCGCTCGGACTCGTCCAGCCGCAGGGCACCGGCGATCGCGTCCAGCACCTCGGGCGATGCGCTCAGTGACTGCCCCTGTTCCAGCCGGGTGTAGTAGGAGGCGCTCACGCCGGCCAGCAGCGCCAGTTCCTCGCGCCGAAGACCCGGCACACGCCGGCGCTCCCCGTAGGTGGGCACCCCGACATCCTCCGGGCGCAGCTGTCCGCGCCGCGTCTGAAGGAAGTCGCCGAGCTGCGATTTTCCGTTCATGGATCCGAGTATCCGGCGACCGGGAACACACAGCCTGACCCAGGTGTGGATAGGCAACGGCGGGTCTGGCCGACCGGTCCCGCCGTCGGTTGAGTGGGGCCGCCGATCCGGCATCCCGCACGCACCCAGGAGGACGCCTTGAGCGCCACCAGCACCCGACACGACCCCTTCGAGGCCTTGGACGCAGCCGACTTCGCCTTCACCAGGTGCGCATGGGTCGACGCCGCACCGGCCCGCGTCTACGCAGTGATCAGCGACGTGTCCGCGATCGGCCGCTGGAGTCCCCACGCCACCGACGTCGCCTTCGACAAGGGTGCCGGGCCCCGGGTCGGCGCCTGGTTCAGCGGCCGCAACCGCAGGGACGGCAAGGAGTGGACCACCCGCTCCCAGGTCGTGCGGGCCGACCCCGGTACCGCGTTCGGCTTCGTCGTCGGTGGCGCCGAGGACGGCATCGTGCGCTGGGGCTGGACCTTCCGCCCCCAGGGGCGCGGCACCGTCGTCCAGCAGTCCTGGCAACTGCTGCGCCTCGACCCGGTGCTGGGCACGACCCGCGCCGACCTGGACGCGCTCCGCCGGTACATGACGGACAGCGTCGAGGCCACCCTGACCGCCCTCGCCGAATGGCTCACCGAAGAGCGCTCCGGGCGTCAGTGAGAGGCGTGCTCGTACTCGGGGCGACGCGCGGTCGCGGTCGGGCCCTCGGACGCCGCCGAGCTCGGCCCGACGACCGTGGCGATCGGCGGTGCGGCGTTGGGGGCGGGCGACTGCGGCTGGGTCCTGGCTCGCGAGTGCGGGAGGGCCTGGTTGCGGACGCCGGAGAGGAGCTCGTGCGGGCCCAGGCCCTGCGGATGGCGCCGTACGGCCCTCACGTAGCTACCGATCAGGAGCAGGCAGAGGACCGGGAGCAGCAGCAGGAAGAGCCCGAGCACCGGGTCGGCCGCGAGGCGGTACGCCACGTTCCTGTAGTCCACCGCGCCGTCCGCGATCGCGGTCAGCACGGACGGCATGGCAAGGGTGACCGTCCCGCCGGCGAGGACACCGCCCGCGGCGAGGCACGCGAGCGCCAGGACGGGGCTCAGGGCCAGGGCACGCAGCGCGAGCCCGGCGAGGCCCGGCCGCTCTCCGTCCGGCGTGGCCAGCCGCAGCAGCAGGACGCGCTTGCCCGGCGTCGTACCCGTCCGCCACGGAATGACGACGAACCACAGTCCGAGGACGGCCGGCGGCACGAGCAGGTCCCCCTCCCCGCCGGTCACCACGTGCGCGACAACCCCGGCGACCAGGGTCAGCAGGACGACGCCGACCACGTCCAGCAGCAGCGCGACGAGACGGCGCCCGAAGGGGATCCGGCCGGCGGCGAGCTGGGCGAGCGCGCGGCCGTCCAGGGCGTACAGCTCGGGCAGCGCGCGGACCAGCGGTCCGGCGAGCGCCCACCCGAAGGCGGCACCGGCCGTGTTGACGATGAGGTCGTCGACGGCGAAGAGGCGGTACGGGCACGAGTACAGGCCCCACAGCCCGGTGTACTGGGTCAGCTCGAAGAACAGGGATCCCGCGAACCCGGCCGCCGTGGCCGCGGCGAGGCCGCGCCGGAAGTGCGTCCGTACGAACACTCCCAGCGGCACCAGCAGGATCAGGTTGAACACGGTCTGCCAGAAGGCGGGGTTGTGCAGGACCAGCGCGTCGAGGGTGACGCGGTGGTGCGCCTCCTTCCAGATGTCGGAGAAGGCGACGCCCGGTGTGAGCTGGGGTTCGGCGAAGGTCGGATAGGCCTTGCAGACGTCCATCGACCGCCTCGGCAGGGGCACGATCGTCATGCAGAAGGCGGTGAGCCCGTAGAACACGCCACCGTACAGAGACAGCACCCGCCACCGGGTCATGACACCGTGCCGCCGGTACAGGACGATCGCCGTCGGCACGAACATCACGAAGGCCAGCGCGGGGAAGATCAGCGCGGCCGTACGGATCGGCAGGAGGTAGGTCTCCGTCATGGCGCCTCACTATACACAGCGCGTATACGCATGATGTATAGAGGTGGTGTATAGACCTCCGCCGGCCACCCCTCGGCCCGACCGGACCGAGGATCGTGGCGCGGCGCATCGCCCCGACGGAGCAATCCCTGACGGCGGTACGGGGGATTTCCGTGGGGCGTGCGAGGAATATTCCCTGATCAGCGAACTTGCTGGAATTGTTTAACACGCGTGGTCAATCGGCCCGTGCTAGTCTCGGTAACAGTTGCAGGTGTGGTTCCCGGAAGATTTTTCCGACGGGAGATCATCACGGCGACCGGATTCCGCACAGGGCGGCTCCGAACACCGTCTCCCGAAGGAGAAACAGAATGGCCACCGGAACCGTGAAGTGGTTCAACGCCGAAAAGGGCTTCGGCTTCATCGAGCAGGACGGCGGCGGCCCCGACGTCTTCGCCCACTACTCGAACATCGCGACCCAGGGCTTCCGTGAGCTGCAGGAAGGCCAGAAGGTGTCGTTCGACATCGTGCAGGGCCAGAAGGGCCCGCAGGCCGAGAACATCGTTCCCGCCTGACACCGGCGCTGACGCGTACTTCGCAGCTGGGGCCCGCACCATGAGGTGCGGGCCCCGACTCGTTCTCACGATTTTCCGCGCCGTTCATATTGCCACCAGAATTCCTCGCAGGACGCGCAGGAGGTGAGCACAGTGGCCGGTACCGATCCGCCACCCGCCGTGGGACGCCTCCCGGACGGCGTACACGAATCCGTCCGCCCCGGTACGGCCCTCCTGCGGCTGGAGACGACACAGGAGCGCACGGGAGTACTCGACGGCGCGTGGTGGCCGCGCTCCCGTGACGTCGCCACCGAACTGCCAGGTCTGATTCGCACGCTGTCCGAACACCTCGGACCGATCTCCCGGGTCGGCCTGGACTCCGCCGCCTGGGACGGACTGCCTACGCGCCTGGTCGTCGACGGCCAGGTCGTGCACCTCGACGCCTCGTCGGTGGGCGACGCGTCGCCCACCGCGGCGCGGGCGGCGATGGCCCAGGCGGTGCGCGCCGACAACCTCAAAGGGGCCGAGCAGATCCTCCTCGACACCGGTGCGGAGCCTCCCGTTCCGCCAGGCGTGACCACCACGTGAACGATCCATGACCGGTTCCGGCGCGTTCGTGGATGCCCGTGCGCCGGCCCTTCTCGGCCCGCGCGGGAGGCCAGGGAAAAGTCTGTAGCAGCGAAGCCACATTTTCCCGGCCGACGGCGCTAGGGTTGTCGCACGAGGCAGACGGTACCGAGTCCTTCGCAGCGCGCATGCCGCGACCGCCCGGGCCCGTCGCCCGCCCCCGGAACGAAGGTGCCATGCCCGCTGAGAACGCCCCTGTCGCGGGGAACCTCGACGACGACGACTACCCCGCCTACACCATGGGGCGAGCAGCCGACGTTCTCGGTACCACCCCCGCCTTCCTGAGGGCCGTCGGCGAAGCCCGGCTCATCACCCCGCTGCGGTCGGAGGGCGGCCACCGGCGCTACTCCCGCCGCCAGTTGCGCATCGCCGCCCGGGCCCGCGAGCTGGTCGACCAGGGCACCCCGATCGAGGCCGCCTGCCGCATCGTCTCCCTGGWSGACCAGCTCGACGACGCGCTGCGCCTGAACCGGGACATGCGCCGGAAGCTGGCCGAGCGCGGCACGGATACCTAGTGCCGCCGGTACAGAAATACGGGTCGGCACGGACGAGGATTCTCGGTCCGACCCAAAAAAGGCATGAAACTTCGGCCCGACCTGTGTTAGCGTAATAGAAGTTGCAGTTTTGATTGCCAGAGACTTGTTTCTTTGCACAGCTTTCCGGATCTTTCCGGAGGGGTGATCATCGCGGCGACTCGGATCCGTAAAGTGCGGATTCCGGCACTGCCCCCCTAGGGAGATTCAATATGGCATCTGGCACCGTGAAGTGGTTCAACGCGGAAAAGGGCTTCGGCTTCATCGAGCAGGACGGCGGCGGCGCTGACGTGTTCGCCCACTACTCGAACATCGCCACCAGCGGCTTCCGCGAGCTTCAGGAAGGCCAGAAGGTTACCTTCGACGTCACGCAGGGTCAGAAGGGCCCGCAGGCCGAGAACATCGTTCCCGCCTGACGCTGACGCGACCGTTCGACTGAGGCCCGCACTCTTTGGGGTGCGGGCCTTTTCGTATTTCTTCGGCTCATTCTTGTGAATCCGTGTGCGGCTCGGCGCCGCCGGTCGGAATTCCTCGATACGCCGCATCGAGGAAGGTTCCTTCCATGAACCGCACCCGCCGCACCGGCGGAAATCCGGGTCGCTTTCGCGCGGACAGAAGTTCCACGCGCTCGGCGGACAACCCCCGCAGCGGCCGTATTCACGCGCAGAGCAATGGTGGGCAGAACCCCCGTCCGGCCGCCGGACGAAGGAGCGGCCCTGGAGCACGCTCCACCACCCGTTCGCAGGAATTCGCCCTGCCCGTGACGCTTACCGAGCCGCTGCCGGCGGTCCGGACGTTCGCCGAACTGGACATGCCCGCACGTCTGCTGACCGCGCTGGCCGCCGAGGACGTGACCGTCCCCTTCCCGATCCAGGCAGCCACGCTGCCGAACGCGCTGGCCGGCCGGGACGTCCTGGGCCGCGGGCGCACGGGCTCGGGCAAGACGCTCGCCTTCGGCCTGGCCGTGCTGGCCCGGCTGGACGGACAGCGGGCCCAGCCCCGACAGCCGCTCGCCCTCGTCCTGGTCCCCACCCGCGAGCTGGCGCAGCAGGTCACCGACGCGCTCACCCCCTACGCCGGCGCCCTGCGTCTGCGGCTCGCCACCGTGGTGGGCGGCATGGCGATCGGCCGGCAGGCCAGTGCGCTGCGCGGTGGCGCCGAGGTCGTCGTGGCGACGCCCGGCCGCCTCAAGGACCTCATCGAGCGGGGCGACTGCCGACTGGACCAGGTCGCCATCACCGTCCTGGACGAAGCCGACCAGATGGCCGACATGGGCTTCATGCCGCAGGTCACCGCGCTGCTCGACCAGGTCGGTCCCGGTGGCCAGCGGTTGCTGTTCTCGGCCACCCTGGACCGCAACATCGACCTCCTGGTGCGCCGCTACCTGCGCGACCCCGTGGTGCACTCCGTCGACCCGTCCGCGGGCGCCGTCAGCACCATGGAGCACCATCTGCTGCACGTGCGTGACGACGACAAGCACGCCACCGCGACCGAGATCGCCGCCCGCGACGGGCGGGTGATCATGTTCCTGGACACCAAGCACGCGGTGGACCGGCTGGCCAAGCACCTGCTGTCCGTGGGTGTGCGTGCCTCGGCCCTGCACGGCGGCAAGTCCCAGCCGCAGCGCAACCGGACGCTCGCCCAGTTCAAGGACGGCCGTGTCACGGTCCTGGTGGCCACCAACGTCGCCGCCCGCGGGATCCACGTCGACGGCCTCGACCTCGTCGTGAACGTCGATCCGCCCGGTGACCACAAGGACTACCTGCACCGCGGCGGCCGTACCGCCCGCGCGGGCGAGTCCGGCACCGTCGTCACCCTCGTCCTGCCGCACCAGCGTCGATCGATGGACCGCCTGATGGCCGATGCCGGCGTCACCGCGCGGACCGCCCGGGTTCGCCCCGGCGAGGACGAACTGCACCGGATCACCGGCGCCCGGCCCCCGTCCGGCGTGCCCGTCACCATCCCTGTACCGGTCGCCGAACAACCCGAACGCACGGGGTCCGCGGGCCGGGGCTCCAGGAGGCGGACAGGCGGCGGGAGCGCAGGGGCGAACGGCCGCGGTGGCAGCGCCGGGGCCAATGGCCGCGGTGGGAGCGGGCGAGGCTCCGGCCGGACCCGTCGGTCCGCCCCGAGGAACAACCCATAGCCAAGGCAACGGGACTCACTCACAGCGGTCGGGACGAAGCCGTCACCCGTCCCGACCGCACCCACGAAGAGGAGCATCCCTTGACGCCGACTCCGTACCGCACCCGGCAGGCCGAGCAGTCCGAAGGCACCGGCCTGACCGCCCGCGACGCCATGCACGCCCCCGGGCCCCAGGTCGACGACCACATGACCGTCGACGTGGCTCTGTCCGTGCTGATCAGCGCCCGCGTCCCGCACCTGCTCCTCCAGGACGCGGACGGGCGATGCACGGGACTGGTCACCCGGGCCCAGCTCTCCGAGCACCGCGGCGGCGGCACCTGGTACAGCGACCGGACGCGGCTGCGGGACATCCCCCTCGACCGCGGACCGTTCACGTCGTCCGTGGCCGTGCTCAGCGAAGCGGAAGCGGCCATACGGGCCCGGGCCCAGGACGTGTCCCCCGTGATCGACGAGCACGGCTACGCCCTGGGCGTCCTCGCCCTCACCTGCTGACCGCCGTTCGCGCGGTCGACCCCCTCCGGTCCTTTCCCCCCGAGTCTGTGGAGGCATCCATGCGCTGTGTCATCGCCGGTTTCCCCTTCGACCTGATCAAGAGCGAGGTCGAGCAGTCGATGCAGGGCGTCACGCCCGAACCCGTCACCGGAGTGGCCGTGACCATCGGCCGCCGCGTCTACCCCGTGATGCAGGTCGGGGAGGTGCTCACCCGGCAGGACCGCCGCGACTTCACCACGGGCGAGATGCGCCGGGCGCTGACCCGGCTCGGCTTCACCTGCCACGACGTCCCTCCGGCCGCGCCGGTCCAGGACGCGCGGGCCGGCGAGGGACTGCTGGGCTGGTGACGCCGCCGGCGTAGGCACGGAGCCTGCCCGCCGGTCCCCGCGGCGAGCTCCTCAGGACTTCAGGAACGCGAGAATGTCGGGGTTCAGGACGTCCGGGTTCGTCGACAGCATCCCGTGCGGGAGGCCCTCGTAGCTCTTGAGCGTGCCGTTCTTGAGGAGCCCCGCCGACAGCGGCGCCGAGTCCTCGTACGGGACGACCTGGTCGTCGGTTCCGTGGGCGACGAGGACGGGTACGTCGATCTGCTTCAGGTCCTCGGTGAAGTCGGTCTCGGAGAACGCCTTGACGCATTCGTAGTGGGCGTTCGCGGCGCCCATCATGGCCTGCCGCCACCAGTTGTCGATCAGCCCCTGCGACACCTTCGCACCGGGGCGGTTGAAGCCGTAGAACGGCCCCGAGGGGACGTCGATGAAGAACTGTGCGCGGTTGGTGGCGACACCCCGGCGGAAGGCGTCGAAGGTCTCGATGGGCAGGCCGCCCGGGTTGGACTCCGTCTTGAGCATCAGCGGCGGCACGGCGCCCACCAGCACCGCCTTCGCGACCCGGCCGGGCTCGGCGCGGGCGACGTAGCGCGCGACCTCGCCGCCGCCGGTGGAGTGGCCGATGTGGAAGGCGCCGTGCAGATCGAGCGCGTCGGCGAGCGCGATCACGTCGGCGGCGTAGGTGTCCATGTCGTGGCCGGTCGGGGTCTGGGTCGAGCGGCCGTGCCCACGACGGTCATGGGCGATGACCCGGTAGCCCTGCGCCAGGAAGAACAACATCTGGTTGTCCCAGTCGTCGGCGCTCAGCGGCCATCCGTGGTGGAAGACGACAGGCTGCCCGTCGCGGGGACCCCAGTCCTTGTAGAAGATCGTGGTGCCGTCGTCGGTCGTGACTGTGCCCATCGCTGATCCTCCGCTCGTCCGGACCACATTACGCTCGGGCCGTGCACGGCACATCCGCAGCGCACACGACCGACAGGAGGCCGACGTGGCCGGGACGACACCGACCGAGGCGACGGTGGCCGAGGTGCTGGAGGAGCTGGCCGGGCTGGAGGATCCGAAGGCGCGGGCGGTGAACGAGAAGCACGGTGACGATCACGGTGTGAACCTCGGCAAGCTCCGCGCGCTCGCGAAGCGGCTGAAGCAGCAGCAGGAACTCGCCCGCCGGCTCTGGGAGACGGACGACACCGCGGCGCGGCTGCTGGCACTGCTGATCTGCCGCCCCAAGGCATTCGAACGGGACGAGCTGGACGCCATGGTGCGTGAGGCGCGTACGCCCAAGGTGCACGACTGGCTCGTGAACTACGTGGTGAAGAAGAACCCGCACGCCGAGAAGCTGCGCCTGACCTGGTTCGCCGATCCGGACCCGGTGGTCGCGAGCGCCGGGTGGGCGCTGACCACCGAACGCGTGGCGAAGAAGCCGGAGGGCCTCGACCTCGCGGGACTGCTCGACGTCATCGAGACGGAGATGAAGGACGCCCCGCAGCGCCTGCAGTGGGCGATGAACCACTGCCTGGCGCAGATCGGCATCGAGCACGCCGAGTACCGCGCCCGTGCGCTCGCCATCGGTGAACGCCTGGAGGTGCTCAAGGACTATCCGACCTCGCCGGGCTGCACGTCTCCCTTCGCTCCCGCCTGGATCAACGAGATGGTGCGCCGGCAGGACGGCACGTAGGGCGAGCCGGGGCGGCGGCGCCGCGGATCACAGGAACGCGGATCACAGGAACGAGGACAGGCCCTGAAGGAAACGGTCCACGTCCTCGGTCGTGTTGTACGGCGCCAGGCCCGCCCGCAGCGCCGGGCTCTGAAGCTTCAGCGCCGTGAAGGGCTCGTAGGCGTAGAAGGATCCGGCGGGGGCGACCACGTCGCGGGCGGCGAGGTGTGCCTGGGCCTCGCGGGCGTCGCGGCCTTCGAGAGTCATCAGCAGGGTCGGGGTGCGGTCGGCCGCCCTGGAGTGAACGGTGACGGCGTCGCCGAGTGCGCGTACGCCGTCCTCCAGCCTGGTGCGCAGTGTCCGCTCGTGCTCGTGCAGGGCCGCCAGGGAGTGGGCGAGCCGTTCCCTGCGGGTCGGCGCGGTGCTCGGGGCCAGAGCGGCCAGGAAGTCCACGGCCGCGGTGGCGCCCGCCAGGATCTCGTAGGGCAGGGTGCCGAACTCGAAGCGCTCCGGCACGTTGTCGGGGGACGGCAGGAGCTTGTCCGGGTGGAGCGTTTCGAGGAGTTCGGGCGCCCCGGCGAGCACACCGCAGTGCGGTCCGAGGAACTTGTACGGCGAGCAGACGAACAGGTCGGCGCCTAGGGCCCGTACGTCCACCAGGTGGTGTGCGGCGTAGTGGACTCCGTCGACGAACAGCAGCGCGCCGACCTCGTGCGCGGCGTCGGCGATGCGGCGGACGGGCGGCTTGGTGCCCAGCACGTTCGAGGCGGCCGTGACCGCGACCAGCCGCGTCCGGGGCGACAGCGCCCGCTCGAACGAGTCGAGGTCGAGCTCCGTGGTCTCCGCGTCGATCTCGATCCAGCGGACCGTCACCCCGGCGCGCTCGGCGGCCTGGATCCAGGGGCGGACGTTGGAGTCGTGGTCCAGGCGGCTGAGGACGATCTCGTCGCCGAGCTCGAAGCCCTTGGCCAGGTGGCGGGAGAAGTCGTAGGTGAGCTGCGTGGCGCTGCGTCCGTGGACGATGCCGCTCGCGGGGATGCCGAGCAGGTCGGCGTAGGCGGTGCGGAAGTCCGTCACGGCGCGCTCGGCGTTGAGCTCGGACGGGCTGACGGTGCCCCGGTTGGAGAGGGGGCGGGTCATCGTCGCGGCGATGGCGTCGGCGACGGGGCGCGGGGTCTGGGTCCCGCCCGGGCCGTCGAAGAAGGCGAGGCCCTGGTCGAGGGCGGGGAACTGGGCCCGCAGGGCGGTCAGGTCGATGGCCATGGCCTGCCTCGGCTTTCGGTCGGGAGTTCCTAGACTCTGGCATCCGCGGACGAGACACGTAAAGCGGTGGATCAAGAAGAGAGTTCCTCGGGCGCGGATACCGAGGGCTGCGCTCCCGGTGAAGTCTGCGACGGCGGCGCGGGCGGTCTCATGGCGGTCGTCACCGCGATGGCCTCGCCGGCCCGGACGCGGGCCTGGAACCACGCGGCGTCCTTGGCCTCCAGGCCGATCCAGTCGCCGGTGGTGTCCAGGTTGCCCAGAGCCGGCGGCTCGACGAGGGCACCGACGTAGAGGGGCTGGTCCCGGGTGTCGCGGAGCTCGACCACGTAGGGCACCTTCACCTTGACGGGGCCCTTGGAGGCCAACTCGACGCCCAGGACGAGTGAGGCGTGCTTCGCGGTGACCGTGAGCGGGCCCGTGAACCCGGTGCGGCCGTCGAGGTCCGACAGGACCCGCAGGACCCGGCCGTCGACGGTGAGGGAGTGCCGGGGCAGGTCGAGCGTGGCGGAGGCGGGCGACGGGGTGACCGTGGGCGGCGGGGTGGAAGAGGAGTGCGTCGCGGGCGGGATCCGGTTCCCGGGCGGGTGATCCGGGCTTGCGCCGAGGTTGAGGTGCAGCGCGAAGCCCAGGACGGCGAGGGCCACGGTCCCCGCGCCGAGGGTGACGGCCGTACGACGACGGCGTCTGCGGCGCATCGCGCGGGCCCGGATCCCGGCGCCGTCGACGACCGGCGCGGTTGCCTGCCCTGCCGCCAACTCGCGCAGCGCGGCGGAGAGTTCATCGGACACGGCCGCTCTCCTTCCGGACCGGCCCGTCGGCCTCGTCCCCCGCAAGACGCTTCGCCAGTTCCGCTCGCCCCCGGGACAGCCTCGCCTTGACGGTCCCCACGGGAGCACCGGTCTCGGAGGCTACCTGTTCGACACTCAGGTCGCACAAATGGTGCAGGACGATCGCCATCCGCTGAACCTCGGGCAGTTCGCGCAGGGCGGCCACGAGCGCGGTGTACTCGGGGCCCGGCCCCGGGGTGGAGTCGGGCGGCGGAGTACGCCGTACCAGTTCCAGCCAGCGCTTCGCGCGCCGCCAGCGGCTCACCGCCAGCCGCATGGCCACCGTGCGGATCCACGCCTCGGGTGCGCTGTCCGCCAGGAACTGCCGGCGCCGGTCCCAGGCCCGTACGAACGCTTCCTGTACGACGTCCTGGGCCTCGCCGTGGTCTCCGGTGAAGGCGTAGAGCTGTCCGGTCAGCCGGGGGAACGCGGCCGCGTAGAACGCGTCGAACTCGTCCTCGGTCATGCCCCCACCGGATTCCCTGCCCTTGCCGTGCAACCGGGCCACCTCCGCCGTGCGTACAGGTCCCGTAGGTCGCATCCAGCGCAGCGCAACCCACCCGTAAGACGGCGCACAGGGGTTCCAGGCTCCCTTTTCCTCAACGGTGTTGGCTCCTCGGCTGTTCAACCTACCCGCACCACCGACCCAGTTCCCGAGCCGAAGGACAGCCCCACGTGCCCCCGACTCACGACGCACACCCCGCCGGCCACGACTTCGCCACCTACGCCCGCACGCACTGGCCCCGGCTGGTCGTGACGGCGCGACTGCTCACCGACGAACCCGGTGCGGCGCAGGAGTTGGTGCGCAGAACGCTGGCGCGGATGTGCGCGTGGTGGCGGCGGGTTCCGCGCGACGACGTGGACTTCCACGTACAGCGTTGCCTGGTGCGGGGCCATCTGCGCCGGCTGCGCGGACGGCGGGCCGCGCGGCGGCGGACCGTCCTGGTGCTGCGGTTCTGGGAGGGACTGACGGACGCGGAGATCGCCCAGGTGCTGGGCTGCTCGGTGGGTGCGGTGCGGGCCCAGGTCCGGCAAGGGCTGCGGGCGTCCGGCGCCGACGCGGCGCGGTTGCGCGAGGTGTATGCCGGCGCCGCCCTGGACGTCGTGCCGTCCGAGGTGCCGCTGGCCGAAGTCCAGGCCCGGGGCCGTGTGCTGCGGCGGCGCCGGGTCGCCGTGGTCTCGGCCGTCTGCGCGGCGCTGCTCACGCCCGGCGCCCTGTTCGCCGCCGACCGGATCGGGGGCGGGGGCGAGCGGGACGAGGCGTCCGCGGCCGGGGGCCGTGCGTCGTCGGCGGCGAGCCCGATGCGGGTCGTGGCGCCCGGCGAGCGGGTGAGCGCCGGGCCGGGGGTGCGGGTGTGGCTCACGGCCGACGGCGGGCACTGGTCGGTGCCCGTCCGCCCGGAGGGGCTGGAGGACAGTGACCGGCCGTCCGACGATCCGGGCGTCACCCTGCGGGTGGACAACGTGAAGGGCGGGTTCTTCCTGTCGGGGCTCTTCCACGGCCTGAACGGCGAACCGGGCCGCGTGGAGGTGCGCACCGGCGACGGCGGCAGGGCCACCGCGAAGGTTCTCGTCCTGGCGGGCAGTCCGGGCTGGGGCATCTGGTACGCGAGCGCCCCGCTGCCCAAGCAGCACATGCAGGCGCTCCTCGACACGGGCGGGGACGAACGGATCGTCACGGTGTACGACGCCTCGGGCAAGGTCGCCGCGCGGTCGGCCGAGGAGTGGTGGCGGATATGAACGCGAAAGTGGTGGCGGACGTGAACGCGAGGACGACGACTCCGGGGCCCCGGCACCGCGAGCGCACCCCGCTGCGGATCCGGCTCCGGCGCACCCGGGGCCGACGGCTTCGCCGGCTGGGCTACGCCTTCCTCACCCTGGTCGCGCTGCTGTGCGCGACGGTCGTCGTGGCGTACCACCTGACGACCATTCCGAAGCCGCACCCCGAGACCGTCACGCAGAGCACCGTGTTCCTCGACTCCGGCGGCGCCTATCTGGGCCGGCGCGGGCCGGTCGACCGGCAGGACGTGCCGTTGTCCGCGGTGCCCCGGCATGTGCAGGAGGCGGTGATCGCCGCGGAGAACCGCTCCTTCCGTACCGACCGGGGGATCTCGCCGCGGGCCCTCGCGCGGGCCACGCTCGCGACGCTGACGGGCGGTGACCAGCAGGGCGGTTCCACCATCACCCAGCAGTATGTGAAGAACGCGCTGCTGAGCCCGGAGCGGTCGCTGTCCCGCAAGGCGCGCGAGGCGCTCATCGCGATCAAGCTGGACCGCACCCGCAGCAAGGACGAGATCCTTCAGGGCTATCTCAACACCGTGTACTTCGGGCGCGGCGCGGCCGGGATCCAGTCCGCCGCGCGCAACTACTTCGGCGTCGACGCCGAGGACCTGACGGTCGCGCAGGGCGCGGCGCTGGCCTCCATCGTCAACATCCCGTCGTACTACGAGAAGGCGGGCTCCGACGGGAAGGTGACCGCGAGGCTGGAGAACCGCTGGGAGTGGGTGCTCGACGCGATGGCGGCGAGCGGCGCCATCACGGCGAAGCAGCGGGCCGAGGCACGCTTCCCGGCGTTCCGGTTCTATCCGCCGGGCGAGACCGAGGGGCAGCGGCAGTATCTGATCGACGTCGCGGCCGAGGAGGCCGCCGACCGGCTCGGCATCACCGAGGACCAGCTCGCGAGCGGCGGCTACAGCGTGACGACCACCTTCGACCTGGCCCTTCAGGACCGTGCCACGCAGCTGGTCCAGGATCGTCCCGGCGGCGGGCGCGGCGTGCGGGTGCACACCGCCGTCGTGGGGATGGTGCCCGGCGACGGAGCGCTGCGGCTGCTGTACGGCGGCTCGGACTACGCGCGCCAGCCGTTCAACGACGCGGTGAGCGGGGCGGTGGAGGCGGGGACGGCGCTGGAGCCGTTCGGCAAGGTGAAGCCGGGTGACCCGCTGCGCGCACTGCTGGCGACGCCGGCGCCGACCCCGCTCAACCTGACCTCGGCGTACGCGACTTTGGGGGCGGGCGGCAAGTACGCCACCCCGTACACCGTCGCGCGCATCACCCGGGAGGGCCGCACCGTCTACCGGGCGCGTCCCGAGGTGCGGCGCGTGCTGGACGAGCAGATGGCGTACCTGGCGGACGCGCGAACGGGGGCCGGGTCCGTGCCGGTCCCCGGGGGCCCCGCCGACGCCGCCGCCTTCCCGGCGGAGAAGAGGGTCCTCATCACCGGCGGGGCGGGCGGCGGCACCACCCGCCGCACCGTGTGGACCACGGGCTACGACACCCGACTCGCCCTGACGGTCACCCTGTTCGCCGACCGGGCGGGCGGCAAGAAGGGCACGACGATTCCGGCGCAGCTGCCGAACGATCCACCGCCGACGAAGTTCGCCGAGCAGGTGGCGGCGGGGATCTGGGGGGCGGCGACGAAGACCGAGGCGGAGGGGGGCGGCTGACGCGGGAAGCGTCGGCGTCCTGGTTCAGGTGCCGGCGCCGGCCGCTGCCGGCGCCGGGGCCTTGGTGTCGTCGCGGGCGAACCTGCGGGCCGCCGGGACGAGGCAGATGGCGAGTGCGCCGCCGAGTCCGGCCAGGGCGAAGGTGGTGAAGCCCCAGCTCTCGTTGCCGCTCGCGGCGAGTTCGCCGATCAGCCAGGGGCCGACGACGGCTCCGGTGCGGCCGACTCCGGTGACCCAGCCGAGGCCGGCGGCGCGTTCGCTGTCGCGGTAGACGGTGCTGGTGGCGGCGTAGACCATCACCTGTGCGCTGAACAGCCAGACACCGGTGACGGCGACGACGACATAGGTCACGCCGAGCGGCAGGTGGGCCTTGAGCAGCAGGGCGCCGGCGGCGGTGAGGACGAACCAGATCGCCGACACGCGTACCGCGCCGAACCTGTCGGCGACCCGGCCGGCGATCAGCAGTCCGACGATGCCGCCCGCGTTGATGACCAGGAGGAAGCTGACGGAGGAGTTCAGGCCGTAGCCGGAGGCGCGCATCATCTGCGGCAGCCAGGTGCTGACGCCGTACACCAGCAGCAGCCCGCAGAAGGACGCCAGCCACAGCAGCGGGGTCGCCCAGCGTGAGCGCGGGTGGAACAGCTCCCGTACGGCGGCGAGCCTGCCCGCCGCGCCGGCGGCCGGGGCGGCGACCTCGACGGGCCGGGGCAGCCCGTAGCGGTCGGCGACGGCGTCGGCCCGGTCCCGCTCACCGCGCGCCAGCAGCACTCCGGGCGACTCCGGCAGCAGGCGCAGCAGCAGCGGTACGGCGACCACGGCCGGGAGCACGCCCGCCCAGAAGACCCAGCGCCAGCCCGCGGCCGGGGCGAGGGTGAGGCCGAGGCCGGTCGCCGCCATGCCTCCGAAGTGGTACGACGTCATGAGCAGGCCGGTGGTCAGGGCGGCCCGGCGCGGCGGCGCGAACTCCATCACCATGGCCAGGCACAGCGGCATGAGGCCGCCGAGGCCCAGGCCGGCGACGAAGCGTCCGGCGCCGAACACGCCGACTCCGTCGGCCAGGGCGCAGAGGGCGGACCCGGCGGAGAACAGGCTCACGCTGGCCACGAGCATCATCCGGCGGCCGAGCCAGTCGGTGAGGTTTCCGGCGGTGAGCGCGCCGATGAGCATGCCGAACGTGGTCCAGCTGCCGATGGTGCCCGCGGTGTCCGGGGTCAGTCCGAGGCCGGAGTCGTCGAGCATGTGCGGCATGACGGCGCCGTAGATGTTGACGTCCATGCCGTCGAAGAACACGGCCAGCCAGCACAGGGCCAGGACCGGGAACACGGTGCGGAAGGTGTGCGCGGGACGGGGTCCGGGGGGTGTGAGGGAGCGGGACATCTGCGTCCTTGGGGTGGTGGGAGCCTGAGCTTGTTCGAGCCTGTTCGCTGAGTGAAAATTCCTTCATAGTCGACTGGGCATGAGTCTCCGGCCGGGGCAGCCGGGTGTCAACGGTGCTGCACGGCTTTGCCGTGCCCGGCCCGGAAGTCGCCGCGCCGCCCCGACTACGATCACCGTCGTTCCCGCCATCCCGGCGGACAGCTGAAGGCGGCCACCATGGCGACGACACCGACCGAGCGCACCTCGCCGCCGCCGCGGCTCGTGGCGACCGACCTGGACGGGACGCTCCTGCGCAGCGACGGCACCCTGTCCTCCCGCACCCGCGGCGCGCTGGAAGCCGCCGAGCACGCCGGCATCCGTGTCGTGCTCGTCACCGGACGCCCGCCACGGGCGGTGCCGCCTCTGCTGAAGACGCTCGGGCCGCACTTCGTCATCGCGGCCAACGGGGCCGCCGTACACGCGCCGGACGGGACCGTGCAGCGGACCCGGCCGATCCCGGCCGGTGAGGCGGCGCAGCTCGTGGCGCGGGTGCGGGCGGCGGTGCCCGGGGTGTCCTTCGCCTTCGAGTACGACACGGACTTCGCGCACGAGGCGGCGTACCCGAGTTGGTCGTACGGCGAGGACGCCGTCGATCTGATCGGCCCGGCCGAGGAACTCCTGGCCCGGCCGCCGGGCCACCCGATGGTGAAGGTCCTCGCCCACCATCCGACGCTGGCCCTCGACGTCTTCCACGACCAGGCGCGGCGAGCGGCCGGCGCCCGTGCCGAGACCACGTACTCCACGGGGCTGTCCCTGGTGGAGTTCAGCGCACCCGGGGTGACCAAGGCCAGCACGCTGATCGAGTTCAGCCGCGGGCTCGGCATCGGCAGGGACGAGATCGCCGCGTTCGGGGACATGCCCAACGACCTGCCCATGCTCACGTCCGTCGGCCGCTCCTACGCCATGGCCAACGCCCACCCGACCGTACTGGCGGCCGCCCACCACCGCACCGCGTCCAACGACGACGACGGCGTCGCCCTGCGCCTCGAACAGTTCGTGGCCGCGCTGGACGCGGGCCGGTAGCCGAAGCCGGACCTCACCCGCCCACGAAGCGGTACTTGAGGTGGGTGGCGAGGGGCGTGTCCACCACCCTGAGCGGCTCCAGGTCGCGCCGGCCGAGGCCCT
The DNA here is from genome assembly GCF_008042075.1 of Streptomyces sp. UW30. GTDB lineage: Bacteria > Actinomycetota > Actinomycetes > Streptomycetales > Streptomycetaceae > Streptomyces. The sequence continues at coordinate 130,178 of NZ_RDBN01000049.1, forward strand.
CGAAGAGCCGTAGTCCCGCTCCGAGGAGTGCGGGCACCACATGCAGTTGCAGCTCGTCGACGAGCCCCTGCGCGAGGTACTGCCGCACCGTGCTCGCGCCGCCCGCGATGTCGACGTTCCTGTCCCCGGCCGCGGCCCTCGCCCGGTCGAGGGCACTGTGGATACCGTCGGTGACGAAGGTGAAGGTGGTGCCGCCCTCCTTGACGAGGGTGGGSCGCGGTCGGTGGGTGAGCACGAAGACCGGGGTGCGGAAGGGCGGGTTGTCGCCCCAGAACTCCTCGCCCGTGTCGTACATGGTCCGGCCCATCACCACCGCCCCGGTGGCGTCGAACCACTCACGCATCACCTCGGAGTCACGGTTGTCCTCCCCACCGGCCATCCCCTGACGCTCACGCCAGCTCGCCAGGTTGTGGATCCACTCGAAGAGCGGCTCGGCGCCGTCGCCGCCCGGGTTGTCGACGGTGACTGAGGTTCCGGCGATGAAGCCGTCGAGGGAGATGGCGAGGTCCGCGGTTACGGTCACGGTGGGTGCTCCTGTGATGCGTGGGGGAAGTCCTGGCTCACTCTCACGTCGATCGGGGGTCGGCGGATTCGACACGTCCGGCGGCAGTCATCAGCTGGAGGGCCGCCTCGTGCGGGGAGTCCGGTTCCGCGTGGTAGATCTTCAGGATGTTGCCGTCCTGAAGATCCGCGGACTGGTAGGAGATCCCGCCGCCAACGGGTGAATCCGGCCGGGCGGTGCGTGGTGGTCGCCCCGGCAGCGGGAAGGCCCTTGCGCAGACCGGACCAGCGATGGGCAGGAGCGTCCCGATGCCGAAGTTCCTCATCCAGGCGACCTACACGTCCGAGGGCACCAAGGGGCTGCTCAAGGAGGGCGCGAGCGGCCGCCGCACCGCCGTCGACCAGGTCGTCAGCGGCCTCGGCGGCAAGGTCGAGGCCATGTACTTCACGTTCGGGCAGGACGACCTCGTCCTCATCGTCGACTTCCCCGACCCGGTGTCCATGGCCGCCGTCAGCCTCACCGTCAAGGCCAGCGGCGCGCTCCACACCCGGGCCACGCCCCTGCTCACCGTCGACGAGATCGACGAGGCGTCACGCCGACAGGTCCAATTCCGCCCGCCGGGCTCGTAGGCCGTCCCGTCACGCTTCCCCGAGGACGCCCCCGCTTCTTCGCGTTCGCATCCGGTCGGATCGCGGGCCGCCGCACCCGCCTCGATGGACGGGATCCGGTGCCCGGCGTGTACTGCGTACCCTTGACGAGGTGCGTGGCCGACAGCCTTGCCGGTCAGGCCGGTTCACCCGAGCGAATCCGAAGGATCAGCGAACGTGTCGTTGAAGAACAGTCGCCCCAGGCTCGCTTTCGTCACCCTCGTGGTGGCGCTGTCCGCCCTGGCCGCGGCGGGACCGACGGCGGCGGCCACGCAGGACGCCGTGGCGCAGGCGCCGGCCGCCCCGCAGAGGCAGACACCCACGGCCCCCACCGGCTTCGTCGACCTGCCCGCCGGCCCCCTCCCGTCCGACGGAGAGCGGCGCGAGGTCATCGTCACCCACCACAACGGCGGGACAACGGACCGGACCGTCGCCCCGCAGCTCCTGGTGCTGTCGCCGGACGCGGGCCCCTACCTCGAACCGGCGGACATCGAGGTGGAGCGGCGCACCGCGCGCGGCGGCTGGCGGCCCGTGCAGGTCGGCACCCAGTCCGGCACGCTGTTCACCGACCTCCCGACCGCCCGGCGCACCCTGCACCCTGGCGAGACCCTCACCCAGGTCTACCGGCTCACCGTCGTCGACCCGCGGGCCGAGGGCACGGTGGCCCCGAGGGTGGCCCTGTACGGCTGAGCACACCGAAGGGCGTCGGGTCCGGTGAGCGGCGTCGGGAGCCTGGAACTCCTGGGGCGGGGCGGACGTTGGCTGGATGGCACGCGAAGCGCATGAGGACGACCGGAACGACACGGCTGAAGCCGAGGTGGCACGGATGGCGATGTGGGATCGGATCAAGGACCAGGCCAAGGGCTTGCAGCAGCAGGCCCAGGGCACGCGGGGGCCCGGTGGACACGGGCAGCCGGGGACGGGGTCCGGTGGACGCGGGCGGTCGGGCGGGGGGTCCAAGGCGCAGCTGGTCAGCGCACTGAAGACCCAGCTCACCTCTCTCAAGACGGAGCTGAAGAGCGGCGCCTACCGGGACGCCAGCATGGCCATGTGCGCCCTGGTCGCCGCCGCCGACGGGAATGTGGACCCCGCCGAGCGCCAGCACGTGGAGTCGCTGATCCTCAACAACGACGTCCTGCAGAACTTCCCCTCCGAGCAGCTGCGCCAGCGGTTCAACAAGCACGTCGACCAGATGTCGTTCAACTTCCAGCAGGGCAAGGCCGAGGCCCTTCAGGAGATCGCCAAGGCCGCGAAGAAGCCCACGGAGGCCCGGGCGGTCGTCCAGACCGGTTTCGTGGTCGCGGGTGCGGACGGCTACATCGCGCCGGCCGAGGAGCAGGTCCTGCGCGAGGCGTGCCAGGTACTCGGGCTGCCTGCGCAGGAGTTCGGTCTCTGACCCGGCGGTAGTGGGGCCACGGCCGCGTCAGCCGACGTCCGCGATGTTCGGGGCGGGGTGGCGCGGCCAGTGCATCGAGGCCGGTGAGGCGGATGCCCGGGGCGCCCGTGACGCCCGCTACGGGGATCCTCTCCGGCATGCAGGCGAGCGGGGTCGGCTCAGATGTCCCATGCCTCCGACGGCACGTCGAGCCAGACGCGCTGACCGTCCTCGGTGACCGTCAAGCCGAACCGTTCAAAGCCGGGCTCGGCGGCCGAACGCCACCATGCGAGCGCGGCGGCCACCTCATCCCAGAGCCTGCGCGGCCCGGACTGCCAGACCTGGGATTCCTCCCGGCCGTCACGGAACATGACGCACGCCCACGACCGGTCCGTCAGCCCGTAGAACCACACGGGCCGGGCGCCGTCCCGCTTCTCCGCCTCCGTGTGGTGGCAGTCCCGCACTCTCAGCCCGATCGCGAACCGCGTAGGCGTGAAGCGGCCCGCGCCCAGCAACTCGTCTTCCGTGACGGTCGTCGTGCCCCGGTCGGCCCCGCTCACGCCGTCCGTGACGTACGCGTCGTGCCCGGCGAACGGCGACCGCTGAGCACGTATCTTCATGAATTCCACGGGCCCCAGGAAGCGTCCCTCGGCAGTCCCGTTGTCACTCACGTTGAGTCGCACAAGGGCGTCTTCGTTGCGGAAGTGCGTGCCCCACGGCGCGAGGACGATCCCGCCGGGCTTGGTGTCACGGATCCACGCAGCGGGAATCTGCCGCACCCCAGCCGTGGCAATGATCCGGTCGTACCGCCCTCCCGCCTCGTCACCGTCCTCCCCGTCGCGTTCGAGCACCAGAAGTGGCACGCCGAACCGGGCGCATCGCTCCCGTGCCGCTGCCGACACCGCGGAATCGACCTCGATACTGACGACGTTCTCGTGGCCGAGCCGGTGGGCGAGCAGCGCCGCATTCCACCCCGTGCCCGTCCCGATTTCCAGTACCCTCTGGCCGGCCTCAACCTCCAGGTCCTGCAACATGCGGAAGACCACGGACGGCATCGACGCAGACGACGTCGGCACGGTGCCGCGGCCCTTGCTCCTGCCGTCGTCCCACTGCGTGACGATCGGCACGTCGGAGTTGGCGTACGAGAACCACAGGCCCGGCTCGTCCCCCAGGTCCACGGTGACGGTACGACCGGTGTCCATGTCGTACGGCCACATCCGCTTCGGCAGGAACGCGGACCGTGGCACGGCCGTGAAGGACGGCATCCAGTCGGCGGTCAGGTGCCTACGCTCAAGGAGGGAACGGCCCAGCTCGGACCGCTCCTCCTCCACTCCGTCGAGTGCCATCTCAGCCGATGGCCTTCGGTCCACCGTCAGGTGACGGCTCGTCGGTCGGCCCGGGCCACGGCTCGCCGGGCAGGCTGTCGCCGCCCTCGCCTCCGCCGCCTCCGGCCATCCGGTGGATCGCTTCTTGCATCATCGGGGCTCCTTGTCTTCGGTCATCGTGCGCGGTGCGACCCTGACCCTGCGGTCGCCCGGGGCCCCTTCACGCCGGGGCAGGCCGGCCGCCATCGGTGGCGGCGTACGCCGCGAGCTCGTCGCGGTGGTCACACAGGGCCACGACCGACCGGGCGAGCCCTTTCACACGCGCGACTTCGCCGTTCAGTCCCTCGGCCACAGGCTCGTGCAGCCGTCGGCGTGCCTCACCGACTCCCGCCATCGCTCCGTTCGTGGGCCCGTCGTCGTTGGGACGTTCGCCGATGAGCTGCTCGATCCGCGGAATGAGCAGGCCATCGAGGAAGGCGCGGAAGTCGGTGTCGAAGCCCTGGACGATCCCGTACGGGGGCAGCGTCTTCTGAGCGAGGAACCATGTTGCCGCCGAGCGCATTGAGCCGATGCCCACCGGCAACGGGTCCGGCTCGTCCCGAGTAGCCACCACCGGGTCACCACCGGCCTTCCGCACAGCAGCGCGGGCACGCACATGGCAGGCTCCGAGACATCAATGGCAGCGGCTCTGAGCCATGCACGATGTCCACGGTGCCGCGCTCCTGAGTGACCGCGCCGTAGCGGTTCACGGTGTATACGCGGATAGTCATCTTGACCCGCGCGTCTCTGGCGCCTGTAGCGTTTGTCATGTCGACCTGCTCTCTCAGGTTGGCCGCTCCCCGGGGCCGTGTCAGCGGTCGCCGGGGTTCGCATTTTCGGCAGCCGGGCACAGCGCGACCGCAGACGCGGCCGACGAGCACGGCACAAAAAAAGAGACTGGACCGGTGGACCGGTCCAGTCAAGCGGGTCGAGAGAAGCGCTACCTCATCGGGTACCTGTCGGTCTCCTCGAACGCGTGCGAGGCAGTGACGCCCTCCTCACACACCAGGGGGCATCGGTCCTGGTCATACGCCATATGCAGCACGACAGCGACGGCAACGGGCTGATCCACCTCAAGAAGGCGAGCCTCCTCCCCGGTGGCCAGACGCACCCACTTGACGTCAACGCCTTCAAAGGGCGAGCGACCTGATTCACGCCGCACGTAGTGGGTCGTCCCCTCGGCGATCGGGCCCGCCATAGCCAGCCGAGGGGCAGCGTCTGCGATATCCGGCGGGAACCAGGCGGTGACCAGCGTGCCCGGTGCCCCGTCGTCCAGCAGGACCAGCCGCGCCCGGCGCAATGCGGTCTCGCCGGCCCTCAGCCCGAGGACGTCTCTCACGTGCTCCGGCGGCACGATCCGGTCGGGTACGCCCAACCGCCGGAAAGGCGCACCACCCGACACGCGGGCGGAGCCTGCCCGGCGCCCACCGGCAGGCCGCGCCACCGGCGTCTCCACCACGGTGAACCCCGCGCCTTGGCGCGCGATGACCAGACCGTCATTACGGAGCACGTCGTACGCCTTGACCACCGTCGCCCTGGACACATCCCACTGCTCCGCCAGGTCACGGCCGGACGGCAGCAGCTCACCGGGGCCGAACTCGCCGCCCGCGATCCGGGTCCGCAGGTCCTCGGCAATCTGCTCGTACTTCAGCAACGACATCGGTGCGCACTTCCGATCACTGGACTGGTCCACCGGTCAGCCCTCAGAATGCACCCCATGACGAGCACCGAGGTAGCGCCGGAGATCGTGAGGTTCTACACCGAGACCGTCGACGAGGCCCAGCGGCTGAGTACGACGGCTGACGGCCGACTTGAGATGGTACGCACGCAGGAACTGCTGCGTCGCTACCTGCCCCCGCCGCCCGCCCGCATCCTCGACGTCGGCGGCGGGCCCGGGGCTCACGCTCAGTGGCTCGTCGACGACGGTTACGCCTTGCACCTCATCGACCCGATCGCCCGTCACATCGAGCAGGCCAAGAAGACCGGCGCCACCGTCGAGCTCGGCGACGCCCGCCGGCTCACCGCCAAGGATGCGTCCTACGACGTGGTGCTCATGCTGGGCCCCCTCTATCACCTGCTCGAACGCGCCGACCGCGACCAGGCCCTCGCCGAGGCCCGCCGTGTACTCAAGCCGGGGGGCCTCCTGGCGGCCGCGGGCATCAACCGGTACTCCAGCCTGTTCGAGCACGCCGCCTTCGCGCACCTGCACAAGGAGGCGATGCGCAGGAGCATCGACGGCATCCTCGCCTCCCAGATCCACGACGGGAAGAAGGCGTTCACCGCTGCCTACTTCCACAGCGGCGAGCAACTGCGCGACGAGGTGGCCGCGGCGGGCTTCGAGGCCACCGAGGTGTTCGGCGTCGAGGGCCCGGCCTGGTCGATGCTCGCCGCGGCCGAGCGAAACACCGGAAGCGACTTCCGGACCTCCGCGCTCTTCGAATCGGCGCTCACCGCGGCCCGCATGGCGGAGCCGTACCCGGAGCTGCTGGCGGCAAGCTCTCACCTGCTGGCCGTCGGACGGCGAGCAGGCCCCGCTGCCGCATAAGCCACCTGCCGTCCGAGCGAGGTGACCACCCTCGCCGTCACCGCACACATGGACCTGCGCGACTGGAGCGTCTCCCTGATCCGCGACACTGTCGTGCGAGAGACGAAGACGCCGACCGCCGCTGCTCATGGCACTGGCGCGCATGTGACACAGGTCACGGGAAGTCGGGGCCGGGTGCCGGACAGCTCATTGAAGTGAGCACTCATATGCGAACCCGGGTACGGGCCGGGGAATCGAGCGCGTTCGCGGAGCTCTTCGACAGCTACGCCCGCGCGGTCTACAACCATGCCTTCCGGCTGACCGCCGACTGGTCCGTGGCCGAGGACGTCATGGCCGCGACCTTCCTGGAGGCATGGCGGCTGCGCGACAGGGTGGACCCCGAAGGCGGCTCGCTGCGGCCCTGGCTGCTGGGCATCGCCACCAACACGGCCCGCAACCAGTACCGCAGCAACCGGCGCTACCGAGCCGCCGCGAACGCCGCCGCGGCGGCCGAGCTGTCGGTGCCCGACCATGCCGACGAGGTGGCCGACCGGGTCGACGACGGGCACCGTCTGTCGGTGGCCCTCACCGCGCTCGCCAAGTTGCGCAGACCGGAACGCGAGGTCGTCACACTCTGTCTGGGCGAGGGCCTGGACTACGAGGCCGCCGCGCAGGCACTGGGGATCCCGGTCGGCACGGTGGCCTCCCGGCTGTCCCGGGCCCGCAAGAAGCTGCGCACCCACGCCGAGGACGCCTCGGCCGTCCGCCCCGCGGCCCGGACGTCGTACGAAAAAGTTCACGGAAATCGGGAAGGCGGCCGGCCCGCCCGACAGACAAGAGGTGATCACACAAGCGTGATCCGGCCCGCACAGGAGGGAAACCGATGAACGCGAACACGCCCCGGCCGCACCCGGCCGAGTGGGACGAGAGCGCCACCGAGCTGCTCTCGCATACGGCGCGTGACCTGCCGTCGGGCCGCCACGAGTTCCACAAGGAGCGTCTGATGGCCCAGATCCACGACATGCGGCAGGACGAGCAGAACACGACGCCGGCGCCCGGGCAGAAGCGCCGCCTGCGCCTCCCGCGCCCGGCGATAGCGCTGCCCCTGACGGCCGTCGCCGTGGCGGCTGCGGTCGTCGCCGGGGTGTGGCAGAGCAGCAGTGGCGCCGGCGGGGTCCGGGACAGCGGCGTCGCCACCGGACCGGCGCTGACCACGCGGATCGGCGCGACGACCACCAAGGGCATGCCCCAGCTGCTCGACCGGATCTCGCTGGCGGCGGCCGACACGTCCCACCCCGACGTCAAGCCAGGGCAGTTCATCTACGTCGAGTCCAAGTCCGCCGACAGCTTCGTGAAGACCGTCGGCGACAAGTCCAGCCTGGCCAGTCACGCGCTGCACACCCGTCAGGTGTGGGAGTCCGCGGACGGCACCGAGGGCTGGCTGATCGACCCCTCGGTCAACGACGGCCCCGAGGGCGAGACCCTGAGCCTCCCCGACGAGCAGGGCAACACCCCGGAGGCGACGCTGAACGCTCCCTCGTACGACTACCTCGCCGCGCTCACCACCGACCCGGACAAGCTGCTCGCCAAGATCTACAAGGAGACCGAGGGGATGGGCAACACCCCCGACCAGCAGGCCTTCACCACCATCGGCGACCTGCTCGGCGAGAGCTACCCGCCGGCCGAGCTCTACCCGGCGCTGTTCAAGGCCGCCGCGAAGATCCCCGGTGTGGTCGTGGTCGACGACGCGGTGGACGCCGCCGGACGGCACGGGATCGCGGTGGCCCGGCTCGACGAGACCAGCGGGCAGCGCGAGGAATGGATCTTCGACCGGAAGACCGATGTCTTCCTCGGCCAGCGCACCGTCCAGGTCCGCAAGAACACCGGCACGGACGCCCTGATCACCCCCGGCACCGTGCTCTACACCAGCGCGATCATGCAGCGGGCCATCGTCGACGAGATGAAGCAGACCCCCTCGCAGGCGGGCTGAAAACCCCCGACCGCCCCCTCCGCCCCAGCAC
>NZ_RDBN01000005.1:0-17157 GCF_008042075.1 Streptomyces sp. UW30
GGTCTGGGGGCGGCAGCCCCCGGTGAGGCCGATGTGGTTGGGGGGGTGTTCACCCGGCAACGCGCGGCGCAGAATACGGGCGGCATGGTTGAGCGGCGCAGAGATTGCGTACGTATCGTCTTTTGAGGGGTCACGGCACGGCGGGCGAGAGGCGGCTACGGGCGATGACTCACGGTATGCACACGGACACGCAGTCCCCTTACCTCAACGGCAACCGGGGTTGGCGGGACACCGCCGCCCATTACGCACTCCTCCCGCTCCGCGTCTTCCTCGGCGTCACCTTTATCTACGCCGGCCTGGACAAACTCACCGACAGCGCCTTCATGAAGGACTCCGGCGCCGGCTCGATCGGCGACATGATGCGGGCCGTGAAGGATTCGGCGGCCATTCCGGCGATGGTCGACATGGCCCTGGACGCCCCGGTGGCTTTCGGTTACGCCATCGCCTTCGGTGAGCTCGCCGTCGGGATCGGCACGCTCATCGGGCTGTTCGCCCGTCTGGCGGCACTCGGTGGGGCGCTGATCTCGCTCAGTCTGTGGCTGACGGTCAGCTGGGCCTCCGATCCCTACTACTACGGCAATGACCTCGCCTATCTGATGGCCTGGCTGCCGCTCGTGCTCGCGGGTGCCCCGATGTTGTCGCTGGATGCCGCCTTGCGGGCGCGGCGACGACAGCGGACGGGTGGGTATCGGTAGCTCCCGTCCGCTCCCGGTGGTCGGGGGAGCCGGTCAGGTGTGTGCGTCCGGCGAGGGCGGTGTGTGGGGCGCACGCGGTGTGCCGCGGCGTCTGCGTATCGCCCGGGTCAGGAGTGCCGTCGCACCTGCCAGGAACAGGCCGCCGATGACCAAGGGGATCACCGCGAACCACGGGGTCTCCCAGGCGTCGCCGGCGTCACCGGCGTAGGCGATCCCCGCGATGGTCAGGAAGGCGCCCGCGACCAGCCTTCCGGGCTGGAACTCATGACGTAGCACGGCTCACCTCCGCCTGTCCGACGCCGACGCTCAGATCGAGGTCCAGCGTGCCCGCACTCTTGGTGCCCGCGGTCGGGGTCAGGGTCAGTTCCTTGTGCTTGCCCGGTGCCACGTCCACGTCCTGTTCGTCCTCGCCCGGCAGCTGGATGTCCCCCACGCCCACGTCGATGCTCACCTTCACCGTCGCGTCCTTGGGGACGATCACCTTCAGCTGACCCACGCCCACATCGGCTCTGGTCGTCACCGTCCGGTCCTTCGAGAGATCCAGCCGGGTCAGGTCCAGGGTGCCCACGCCGGTTCCCAGGTCGTACTGGTTCTGTACGTCGGCCACGGCCGCCGGTTCCCACGTTCGCTCGATCCATTGCGTACTGATGTCCTTGGGCAGCGCTGCCGAGGCGGCCAGCAGGCCCGCGGTGATGATCGCCAGGAAGACGGAGCCCGCTCCCGTGCGGCCCAGGAACGCGCTGATGGCTATGCCCAGGCCTATGACCAGCAGCGCGCAGGCCAGACCCGTCTGGAGGCTGGTGCCGAGTGCGTGGTCCTCCCAGGTGGCGCCCGTGCCGGCGGCGCCCGCGAGGAGGGCCAGCAGGAAGACCCAGCCGCCGATCCAGCGGGCACCACGGGGCTTGGGCTGCCGGGAGCGGCGGGCCCGAATGTCCTGGCGGCTGCTCCAGGTGGCGCCGAGGCCGATGTTGACCGCCGCCGCGATGTCGCGGTCGCGGGAGTCGCGGGGGCCCCAGAGATAGCCCGTGCCGCCCTCGTGCGTGCCGTCCTTGACGATGGGCTCGCGCCACCAGGACGGGTAGGCGGCGGGGACCGGTGGGGCCTGCGCCTCCGGCGGGGCGTCGGCGACGGCCTGGGCGGCGAGGGGGTCCGGGTCGGGGGTGCCGCGGTGACGTGACCAGTAACCGGCGCCGGCCACGAGGACGGAGAGGACGACGGCGAAGGCCAGCACGCCGCCGTTGTTCAGCAGCGTCAGGAAGACGCCGCAGCCGACCAGCGCGAACAGCACGCCCGTGAGCGCCTGGCCGTCGACGCGGCCGGTCAGCAGCTTGCGCACCTCGTTCTCGTCCTCGTCGTCATACGGGACGAAGAGCCAGGCGAAGCCGTAGAAGATGAGGCCTATACCGCCGGTCGCGGAGAGCACGGCGAGGGTGATCCGGAAGATCACCGGGTCCATGTCGCACTGCCGCCCGAGCCCGGCGCACACGCCGGCCAGCATTTTGTGCCGCCGGTCGCGCCGGAACCTGTGCGGCGGGGCGAGTCCGCCCGCTTCCGCGGACGCCTCTGCTTCCGCGTCCGCGTGTGCGCGCGGTTCCTCACCCGCGGCGCTCGCGGGTGCCGGGCCGGACGGGGTGCCCGCGGGGGGCACGCCCTCCGGCTCGGGCACGGAGTCCGCGGCGTGCTGGTGATCAGTCATGTGTCCATGGTGACGGGCGGGTCGGCGTGGCGGGAGTCGGAATGACCCTGGTCGGACCCTGATATCGGCCCTGAGTCGGGTGCGGGGGAAGCGTTCGAGGCGACGGACCCCGAAGATCAGGGGAGTCTAGGGGGTCGACCCTGATGCTCCGGCCGTCCGGGCGTGTGAACATCGATGGCATGCCGGAAGCCGCAACAGCGCCACTCGCCGAACCGCGGCCGCCGCGCAAGCTCTACCGCAGCAGTGACGGACGCTGGCTCGGGGGCGTGGCGCGGGGGCTCGCCGGGCATCTCGGCCTGCCGGTCATCTGGGTGCGGCTCGTCTTCGTCGGCCTGTTCATGGCGGACGGCCTCGGTGCGCTGCTGTATGCCGCGTTCTGGTTCTTCGTGCCGCTCGGCGTCGGCGGGGTCGACGCGCAGCGGCCGTCCCCCTTCGCCACCGAGACCGCGGCCGACGGCCGCCGCAGACTCGTCACCCGCAAGCCGGACAAGGGCCAGATCGTCGCGCTGCTCCTGATGGTCGCCGTGGCGATGGTCTTCGTCGGCAGCGTGGACCTGGGCAACGGCGCCAAGGCCTACCTCCTGCCCGCCGTCCTCGTCGGCGCGGGCGTCGSCCTCGTCTGGCGCCAGGCGGACAATGCACGCCGGGCCCGCTGGATGGAGGTCGGGCGGCGCCGGCGCACCCTTACTCTGCTGCGTGCCGCGGGCGGTGTCGTCCTCGTCACGACCGGCGTCTCCGGAATCTTCGTCCTGCAGGGCTCGGCCGCCCACCTCGGCTCCGTCCTCCAGGCGGCCCTGGCGGTCCTCGTCGGGATAACGCTGCTCGCGGGGCCGTACCTGGTCCGGATGACCCAGGACCTCTCCGAGGAACGCCTGATGCGCATCCGCGCCCAGGAGCGCGCCGAGGTCGCGGCTCACGTCCACGACTCGGTGCTGCACACCCTCACCCTGATCCAGCGCAACGCGGAGAACGCGAACGAGGTGCGCCGCCTCGCCCGCGCCCAGGAGCGCGACCTGCGCACCTGGCTGTACAAACCCGAGGGCACCGGCAAGGACGAGGCCGACGAACCCGCCAACCTCGCCGACGCGGTGCGGCGCAATGCCGCCGAGGTGGAGGACAAGCACGGCGTCCCCATCGAGGTCGTGGTCGTCGGCGACTGCCCGCTCGACGAGAGGATCGCCGCACAGATGCAAGCCGCGCGCGAGGCGATGGTGAACGCCGCCAAGTACGGTGGCGAGGGCGGCGCCGTGCAGGTCTACGCCGAGGTGGAGGGAAAGACCGTCTTCGTGTCCGTCCGGGACCGCGGTCCGGGCTTCGACCTCGACTCGATACCCGCCGACCGCATGGGCGTCAGAGAATCGATCATCGGCCGCATGGAGCGCAACGGCGGAACGGCCCGGCTGCGGGCGGTGCCCGACGGCGGCACGGAGGTCGAGCTGGAGATGGAGAGGGCGGAGAAGACGTCATGAGCGACCCGACCGAGGCGAGCGAGCCCGTGGAGTCGACCGGCGGGAGCGCTGCCGAGCGGCACGCGCGCGTGGTCCTCGTCGACGACCACCGCATGTTCCGTACGGGAGTCCAGGCCGAGATCGGCCGGACCGAACAGACCGGAGTCGAGGTCGTCGGCGAGGCCGCGGACGTCGACCAGGCGGTCACGGTCATCACCGCGACCCGGCCCGAGGTCGTCCTCCTCGACGTGCACCTGCCGGGTGGCGGCGGGGTCGAAGTCCTGCGTCGCTGCGCCCCGTTGATGGCGGACAGCGAACAGCCCGTCCGCTTCCTGGCGCTGTCCGTCTCGGACGCCGCGGAGGATGTCATCGGGGTGATCCGCGGCGGGGCGCGCGGATACGTGACGAAGACGATCACCGGCACGGACCTGGTCGACTCCATCTTCCGGGTGCAGGACGGCGACGCGGTGTTCTCGCCGCGCCTCGCCGGGTTCGTCCTGGACGCGTTCGCGTCGACGGACGCGCCGCCGGTCGACGAGGACCTCGACCGCCTCACCCAGCGCGAGCGGGAGGTGCTGCGGCTGATCGCGCGGGGGTACGCGTACAAGGAGATCGCCAAGCAGCTGTTCATCTCCGTCAAGACGGTCGAGTCCCATGTCTCGGCGGTGCTGAGGAAGCTCCAGCTGTCCAACCGGCACGAGCTGACGCGGTGGGCCACGGCACGGCGTCTGGTGTGACACCGGGGCCGGGGCTTCGGCTGGTTCGCCGTGGCCCGGGCTCGGTCAGGACACCCTCGTGGCTCCCGCGAACGGCATCTCGTCCAACGGCGCCACCCGAACGGGCGCGGACGGGTTGGGGGCGTGGATCATCTGGCCGTTGCCGATGTACAGGCCCACATGGCTGATGCCGGAGTAGAAGAACACCAGGTCGCCCGGGAGCAGTTCGGAGCGGGAGACGCGGCGGCCCGCGTCGATCTGGGCGTAGGTCGTGCGGGGCAGTGAGAGGCCGGCCGAGCGGTAGGCGGCCTGGGTGAGGCCGGAGCAGTCGAAGGCGTTGGGGCCGGTCGCGCCCCAGACGTAGGGGCTGCCGAGCTTGGCGTAGGCGTAGGAGACGGCGGCCGCCGCGCGGGAGTTGGGGGCCTGGGAGGTGGCGGAGCCGGGGGCGGTCAGGGCTTCGCGGGCGCCGGTCGAAGAGCGGGTGGCGCGATCGTCGAGGCGGGCCTGCTCCTCGGCGGTCAGCCGGCCCAGCAGGGTGCGGGCCGTGTCCAGCTTGCCGGTGATCGTCTTCTTGTGCTGCTTCAGTTCCGCCTGGCGGGACTTCAGTGAGGCCAGTTCGATGCGGGCGGCGCCGCGCAGCTGCTCGATCTCGCGCAGCTGTCCGCGGACGCTCGCGACGGACGCGGCCTGCCGGTTGCCGGCGCGCTCGGCGAACTCCGCGCCGTCCAGGTAGCGGTCGGGGTCTGCGGAGAGGGCGAGCTGGAGGGCCGGGTCGAGGCCGCCGTCGCGGTACTGCGCCGCGGCCATCGAACCGAGCGCTTCCCGCGCCGAGTTGAGCTTCTCCGTCTTGCGGGCGGCCTCGTCCTGAAGCGTCCTGATCCGCTGCTCGGCCGCGTCCGCCTTCTCCTTCGCGCCGTTGTACTTCTCGGTGGCGGCCTCCGCCTCCTGGTACAGCCTGTCCACCTTCGCCTTCACCTGCGCCGGTGTCAGCTGCGGCTCCGCGTGCCCGGTCCCGTCGAATCCGGTCGCCGTCGCCGCGCCCGCCAGCGCGATCGTCCATGCCGTGCGGGCCGTGTTGCCGCCGGCCGAGCGCTGACGGGGCTTTCGGTGCGCTGCCACGTGGACTGCACGTCCTTTCGTACGGCCGCCTCGTCCCGTACGTCCGTCAGGGCGGCGCCGGGCGTACTGCGCCCCGGAGGACGGCGGCTGTACGAGCGCCTGGGGGGAGCGACGTACAACCGCCCGGGGCGGGTTACGCGTCCGGCGGCGGCCTGCACAGGGGGAGCGGGCCGCCGCCGGACTTTCTCGGCGGTGGTGTCCGACTGCCGCCCCTGGCCCGGGCGGCGGTGGGGAGCCGGTCACCTGGTGGAGGACGCTAAACCTCGCTGTGTCGCGTCGGTGACGCGTTGTGCGGAAGTGCTGGGTGCTGGCCGCGGGTGACCGTAAGTGAGCGTGATCCCGGGACGGGGACGTCGAGTTCACGCTGTGTGCTGACCGAAGTGGCGGTTCGGGGGGTGCGTGGGGGGTGTCGGAGTGGACGACGGCGGCACGCTGGTTCTCGTTCAGCCCCTCCAGCAGCGCCGCGGCGTCGATGGCGGGGCGCGGGGCGCCGTCGCGGTAGTAGCCGTCCCGGTCCGGTGGCACGTCGAACTTCCCACCGAACAGATCGTCCGGAACCGGCTCCGGAGTGTGATCGTCCTCGGGCGGCGGCGGGTTGTCAGTGGCGCGGCCTAGACTCGGAGAGCGATGAGCAGCCTCTTTGACGACAGCTTCCTGGCGGACCTCCAGGCCCCACGGGCCCGCGAGGAAGAACACCCGCCGCCGCCCGAGGACGATCACACTCCGGAGCCGGTTCCGGACGATCTGTTCGGTGGGAAGTTCGACGTGCCACCGGACCGGGACGGCTACTACCGCGACGGCGCCCCGCGCCCCGCCATCGACGCCGCGGCGCTGCTGGAGGGGCTGAACGAGAACCAGCGTGCCGCCGTCGTCCACTCCGACACCCCGCTGCTCATCGTGGCCGGGGCCGGGTCCGGCAAGACCCGTGTGCTCACCCATCGCATCGCCCACCTGCTCGCCGAGCGGAGCGTGCATCCGGGGCAGATCCTCGCGATCACCTTCACCAACAAGGCCGCGGGCGAGATGAAGGAGCGCGTCGAGCAGCTCGTCGGCCCGCGCGCGAACGCGATGTGGGTGATGACCTTCCACAGCGCGTGTGTGCGCATCCTGCGCAGGGAGAGCAAGAAGCTCGGGTTCACATCGTCCTTCTCGATCTACGACGCCGCCGACAGCAAGCGGCTGATGGCGCTCGTGTGCCGTGATCTGGATCTCGACCCCAAGCGGTTTCCGCCCAAGTCCTTCAGCGCCAAGATCAGCAATCTGAAGAACGAGCTGATCGACGAGGAGGACTTCGCCTCCCAGGCGACGGACGGCTTCGAGAAGACCCTCGCGCAGGCGTACGTCCTGTACCAGTCGCGGTTGCGGGAGGCGAACGCCCTCGACTTCGACGACCTGATCATGACGACGGTCAACCTGCTGCGCGCCTTCCCGGACGTCGCCGAGCACTACCACCGTCGCTTCCGGCATGTGCTGGTGGATGAGTACCAGGACACCAACCACGCGCAGTACGCTCTCGTGCGCGAGCTCGTCGGTACGCGCGAGCACCCCGTCGACGTGCCGCCGAACGAGTACGACGTCCCGCCGGCCGAGCTGTGCGTGGTGGGTGACGCCGACCAGTCGATCTACGCCTTCCGCGGCGCCACCATCCGCAACATCCTCCAGTTCGAGGAGGACTACCCGGACGCGACGACGATCCTGCTGGAGCAGAACTACCGCTCCAGCCAGACGATCCTGAGCGCCGCCAACGCGGTCATCGAGCGTAACGAGTCCCGCCGCCCCAAGAACCTGTGGACCAACGCGGGCGCAGGCGCGCGCATCACCGGCTATGTCGCGGACACCGAGCACGACGAGGCACAGTTCGTCGCCGAGGAGATAGACCGACTGACGGACGCGGGCGACGCGAAGGCCGGCGACGTCGCCGTCTTCTACCGTACGAACGCCCAGTCCCGTGTCTTCGAAGAGATCTTCATCCGCGTCGGCCTGCCCTACAAGGTCGTCGGCGGGGTCCGATTCTACGAGCGCAAGGAGGTCCGGGACGTCCTGGCCTACCTGCGCGTGCTGGCCAACCCCGAGGACTCCGTGCCGCTGCGGCGGATCCTGAACGTGCCCAAGCGCGGCATCGGCGATCGCGCCGAGGCGATGATCGACGCCCTGTCGCAGCGCGAGAAGATCAGCTTCCCGCAGGCACTGCGGCGGGTCGACGAGGCGTACGGCATGGCCGCGCGGTCGACGAACGCCGTCAAGCGGTTCAACACGCTGATGGAGGAGCTCCGTACCATCGTCGAGTCCGGCGCGGGACCGGCGACCGTCCTGGAGGCGGTCCTCGAACGGACCGGGTACCTGGCCGAGTTGCAGGCCTCCACCGACCCTCAGGACGAGACCCGGATCGAGAACCTCCAGGAACTCGCCGCCGTCGCCCTGGAGTTCGAGCAGGAGTCGGGCGAGGGCGAGGCCACCGGTGGGCTCGCGGACTTCCTGGAGCGGGTCGCGCTCGTCGCCGACTCCGACCAGATCCCGGACGAGGAGGAGGACGGCTCCGGCGTCATCACCCTGATGACCCTCCACACCGCCAAGGGCCTGGAGTTCCCGGTCGTCTTCCTCACCGGCATGGAGGACGGCGTCTTCCCGCACATGCGCGCCCTCGGCCAGAACAAGGAGCTGGAGGAGGAGCGGCGGCTCGCGTACGTCGGCATCACGCGCGCGCGTGAACGGCTGTATCTGACGCGCTCGTCGATGCGCAGCGCCTGGGGGCAGCCTTCGTACAACCCGCCGTCCCGCTTCCTGGAGGAGATCCCGGCTCAGCACGTCGACTGGAAGCGCACGGGGGCGACCGCGCCCGTCTCCTCCGGTCCGGCGTCCGGCGTCGCCGCCTCGCTGTCCTCGTCCCGCTCGCGCTCCTCGGCCTCGGGTGCGTCCGGCTTCGCCACGCGCCGCACCGGCGACAAGCCGGTCGTCCAGCTGGCCGTCGGTGACCGCGTCACGCACGACCAGTTCGGGCTCGGCACGGTGATGGCGGTGAAGGGCACGGGCGCGAACGCCGAGGCGACGGTCGACTTCGGCGACACCAAGCCGAAGCGGCTGCTGCTGCGGTATGCGCCCGTGGAGAAGCTGTAGCACTCACGCGCATGCGCCCCCGTCGAGGACGGGGGCGCATGGGTGAAGTCGTCAGTACCGGCAAGTCGTCAGGCGTTGCTCACGTGGGGTCGAGCCCGTGGCTGCGCAGCCAGGACAGCGGGTCTATCGCCGAGCCGCCACCCGGTCGCACCTCGAAGTGCAGGTGCGGGCCCGTCGAGTTGCCGGAGTTGCCGGAGTACGCGATGGGGTCGCCGGCCTTGACCGTCGTACCGGAGGCGACGCGGTAGCTGGAGAGGTGGCAGTACCACGTCTCCGTGCCGTCCATCGCGGTCACGATCATCATGTTGCCGTAGGCGCTGTTCCACTGCGTGCGGACGGTGCCGTCGGTCGCGGCCATCACCGTCGTGCCGTACGAGACGGGGAAGTCGATGCCGGTGTGCACGGACATCCAGTTGATTCCGGACTGGCCGAAGTAGGCGCTGAGGCCGTGGTTCGAGACCGGAATCGCGAACTTCGGGCGCAGCCGCTCCTTGCGGGCCGCCTCCTCGGCGGCCTTGCGCTTCTCGGCCGCCTGCTGGGCCTTGAGGTCGATGCGCTCCTGCGTCCGGCTCGCCCGGTCCGCGAAGTCGTCCGCGCCGGCGGAAAGGCTCTCCAGCTGGCTGTCCAGCTTGTTGTTCGCCGCGGACGGCTTCACGGCCTCGCCTTCCGAGGCCAGCGTGGACGCGTCCTTGTCGTCGGTCAGCGTGCCGACGGAGGCGGCGGCGATACCCGCGACGCCCATCACACACGCCGACGGCACAGCGACCGTCAGCAGCGCGGAGCGCTTGGGAGGCGTACGGCGGCGGGACCGCGCCCCGCTGCGGGAGCCGGCGCGGGGGGAGGGGGCCGGAGTGGTCTCCTCCTGGTCGTCGAGGAGCGGGGCCGCGGCGGGGAGTTCGCCGGTGGAGGTCAACTCGCCTTCGTGCTGGGCCGGGTCGTCGTACGAGGTGTGGTCGTACGGCGTGTGCTCGTCGTAGGCCGGGTGCTCGGCATAGGCCGTGGCGTCGTCGTACGACGCAGGGGCGCCGTGCTCGATCTGGTCGAAGTGCGCAGTCGCCTGCTGGTCGAAGGATTCTGCTGGCTGCTCGTAGCCGTCGGGCGCCTGCGCCGGACTGCCGTCGGAGTTCCACTGGGTGGCGTCGTACGCCCCGGTGTCGAAGGCCGTCGTGCCCCATTCCCAGTGCTGGGTCTGGTCGGCAGGGGTCCCGGACTGCTCGGGCTGGAGCCAGGCGTTCGCGTCCCACTGGCCGGAGACGTCATGGCCGTTGGCCTGCTGCGGGACGAAGGCGAGTCGCTCGTGGTCGGTCGTCCAGGCCCCGGTCTCGTACGCCCCGGTGTCGTAGGCGGCGTGGTGCTGGGCCGCGTATGCGTCGTAGTGCGCGCTCTGGTGGCTGCCCGTGGACCACTGGGTGGCGTCGTACGCGCCCGTGCCGTCGCCGGGGAGGCTGCCGAAGAGGGGGTCCGCGTCGAAGGTCGGGGCGCAGTGACCGGCGGTGGCAAATCCGTTGGCGTCGTAGGTGCCGTACGTGGTGGAGTCACCGTAGTGGGCTTCCTGGGCGCCGTACGACGCGTAGTGCGCCGAGGCGGCATCGGGAGCCGAAGCCGGAGACGTCATGGTCCCCGACGGGTGACGATCGTTCACCAACTTCTCTCTCGCCTCGACAACAGGGGCTGCCAGAGCAGTGCGGCGACTGTACCCGGCAGTACGCGGGCACGACAATCTTCCGCAGGTTTCGCGCGCGCAGGAAACGGGCATTCGGCCGTGTTTTGGCGGACTACGGGCGCGATGTTGGCCTTGTGTTCGAGGGTTGTTCGATGTCGGACGACCGCCCTGGGGCGCCGGGGCGCGGTTAGGCCACTGTCATGCCGTCGGACTGGGGGACGGCTGCGGCTCCCGGACGTGTGGCGTCGAGGGCCTGCCGTATCCCGGTCGCCACGGCGGGGTGCACCGGAAGGGCGAGGTGGCCGACGCCGCTCACGCGGACGTTCTGCGCCAGCAGATCCGGGTGGTCGATGCAGGCCGTCTCCAACGGGTCCATCAGGTGGTCGAGGTCGCTCCAGAAGCTCACGAAGTGCGTACGGCAGCCCGGTGCGGGGCGGGCCAACTCCTCCAGGATGGGCGAGCCGGGGCGCATCTGGCGCACGATGGGGTGCGCGTTCGCCAGCGGGACGACACGGGTGCCGGAGTGCGGGGTGCCGAGCGTGACGAGGGTGCGGACCCTCAGGTCGCCGCCGAGGCGCTGCACGTAATAACGCGCTATCAGCCCGCCGAGGCTGTGTCCGACGACGTCGACCTGCTTGCTGCCGGTGCGCTCGCAGATCCCCTCTATGTGCCGGCCGAGCAGTTCGGCCGCGGTGCGGATGTCACAGGTCAGCGGGGAGTAGTTGAGCGACTCGACCTGGTGCCTGCCGTGCTGGGCGAGGTTGCGGCGCAGCAGGACGAAGACCGAGCGGTTGTCTATGAAGCCGTGCAGCAGGACGACGGGGGGTTTGGTCTGCGTCGGCAGCTTGGCGGTTTCGGGGGAGGGGAGCATGGGGGTGCTGCGCCGCAACCTCGCCCAGCACGGCAGGCACCAGGTCGAGTCGCTCAACTACTCCCCGCTGACCTGTGACATCCGCACCGCGTTATCGCCAGCATCCCGCAACCGGCAGTTTCGCGGTGCAGACCGAGGGGGAAATCACACGGTGGTGCGGCGCTCCTGTGTGATGCCGGAGGGGTAGAGGAGAAGGTGCCCGGCGAGGATCGCGATCTCCAGGGCGGTCGCCTTCAGCAGGGCCATGGAGAGGCCGGCGAGGCTGCTCGGGAGCAGACGCCGGTAAAGCGGGAGAAAGGGGAGTGCTGCCCCGGTGACCTTCATGGCCGACCTCCTTGCGGCACGCAGGAGGACGGCTCCGGCCCCCGTGTGCCCTCGTGGGAAGTCGCGGCCGAGGGGGCCGGCGGGGTATGACGAGGGCGCGTGGGGCAAGCGAGGCGCGCGGTGCGCGAGCCGGCCCTGGTGGCCGTGGTGCGCCGATGACCGTACGGGGCTCCCTGTCGGTGTGGCGACGAGGCTTCCCCGCTGTCGTGCCTTACCTGCCCTACGTGCCCTTCGTACCACCGTCGGCGCGCCGCACCGTCGCGTCGCGCGGCCTGCGGCGCGGTGGTGCGGCGACCTCGTTGCGGCTCCCGATGCGCTTGGTCCCGCTGCGACGCGTGTACCGCAGGCTGCTGCGGCCCGTGTGCCGCAAAGATGTGGAACGGTGCGCGGCGAACGTGTCCCACCGTGTGATTTCCCCCTCGGTCTGCACCGCGAAACTGCCGGTTGCGGGATGCTGGCGATAACGTTCGTTCACTTCTCCGGGCGACGTGGCCCGGGGCGTCCGTGCCGTGAGGGCGCGTCCGGTGCGGTGAGCGGCGGAAATGTGCGATACGCGCACCATGTATGACATGTGCGGTGAGTGCGGCATAACTCATACATGAGTAGTGCTTGTCGGTACGGATGGATGTAGTCGCTTCATGGAGGCAGTGATGGGTGTGGCAGCCGGTCCGATCCGCGTGGTGGTGGCCAAGCCGGGACTCGACGGCCACGATCGCGGGGCCAAGGTGATCGCGCGGGCGCTGCGCGACGCCGGTATGGAGGTCATCTACACCGGGCTCCACCAGACCCCCGAGCAGATCGTCGGCACCGCGATCCAGGAGGACGCCGACGCGATCGGTCTGTCCATCCTCTCCGGGGCCCACAACACCCTCTTCGCCGCCGTGATCGAACTGCTCAAGGAGCGCGAGGCGGAGGACATCCTCGTCTTCGGCGGCGGGATCATTCCCGAGGCGGACATTCCCCCGCTGAAGGAGAAGGGTGTCGCGGAGATCTTCACGCCGGGCGCGACCACGCAGTCGATCGTGGACTGGGTACGGGCGAACGTCCGGCAGCCGGCCGGGGCCTAGACCGTCGTGCTCTGCGGGTGAGCTGGGGTGACGGTCGGCTCCAGCTCCTCGATCATCGCCGCCCGCAGGCGCAACGTCGTCACCAGCCGCTGGAACGCCTCCGCCCAGTACCCCCCGGCCCCCGGTGACGCGTCCTCCGGTTCGTCCGGTACCGCCAGCAGGCCGTCCAGGCGGTTTCCCTCGGCCGGGTCGAGACAGCGCTCGGCCAGGCCCATCACTCCGCTGAAACTCCATGGATAACTCCCCGCGTCCCGCGCGATGTTGAGCGCGTCGACCACCGCCCGCCCGAGCGGCGCGGCCCAGGGCACGGCGCACACCCCGAGCAGCTGAAACGCCTCCGACAGACCGTGCGTCGCGATGAACCCCGCGACCCACTCGGCCCGCTCGGCCGAGCCCAGCGTGCCCAGCAGCTTCGCCCGCTCGGCCAGTGACACCGCCCCCGGACCGCCGGCCTCCGGGGCCGAGGGCGAGCCGAGCAGCGCCCTCGCCCACTCGGCGTCCCGCTGCCGCACGGCCGCCCGGCACCATGCCGCGTGCAGCTCGGCCTGCCAGTCGTCCGTCACCGGGAGCGCCACGATCTCCCCGGGCGCACGCCCGCCGAGCCGACCCGCCCAGGCGCCGAGCGGTGCCGCCTCCACCAACTGGCCGAACCACCACGACCGTTCACCCCGCCCCGCCGGAGACTTGGCCACCACGCCGTCGCGCTCCATGCCCGGGTCGCACTCGTGCGGTGCCTCGACGCTGATCGTCGGCTCGTCACCCGTGTGATCCAGCGCCACGCAGGACCCGGCGCGCACCGCCATCCGCGCCGCGAGCGCCGAACCAGGCAGCGCCGACAGCAACTCCGCCGCCGTCGCGCGGACATTGCGGCTGCGGTCGGCCAGCGCCTGCTCCAGGAACGGCTCGTCCTGCGGGCCGAGCCCCATGCGCAGCGAGTCGAGGAACATAAGCCGGTCCTCGGCCCGCTCCGTTGCCCATGTCGTGGTCAGCAGCTCGCGCGCGGCGACGGGCTCACGGGCGCGTATCGCGGAGAGCAGGGCGACCCGCTCCGCGAACAGGCCCTCCCGCCACAGCTGTTGGACCTTGGCCGAGTCCTCGAGATGCGGCAGAGCCGCGCCCCCGCCCGGTGTCGCGCGCAGGGCGAATCGCCAGTCCGGGTTCAGCCGGGCGAGCCACACCGCGCGCGGGCCCGCGAACGTCAGCGCCGCCGGCCGCAGATCCGTACGCCCCCGTGCCGCGTCCAGCAGTGCGGGCAGCACCTCGGGAGACGGCGCGAGACGCCGGTCGTTGGCACGCGCGAGCCACTCGGGCAGCAGCTCCACGAGGTCCGGCGCCGTGCCTCTGCGGCCGCCACCGCCGACGCCGGGACGGTCGGCCAACAGCATCGCCAGCCTGCGGGCTGCCGGAGCGGGCAGCGTCGCTCGGGCGTCCTCGGGGGCGGGCTGAGGAGGCTCGGCCGCCCGCGCCGGTCGCAGCCCGGCCCGCCGCCACACGGTCTCCACGGCCGCGGCGTCCAGCAGTGCCACCGGCGCCTCCCGGCCCGGCGCGCAGCCCGGAGGTGTACGCCGGTCCGTCCCGAGCAGTGCCGCGGTGACGAGTTCCTCCCAGGCGCTCGGCGCGGGCGAATCCACGGGAACGGAGGGACTGTTCATGAGGTTCGTTCCTCTCTGCCTCGGTGTGCTGGGTGCCGTGGAGGGGTCGGGGGAAAGGGCGCGTCGCTCAGCACAGCTGCACGGGCTCGCCCGCCCCCTGCGGCCAGGCCGTGAGCGGGGTGAAGCCGCGGTGGCCGCACTCGCCGAACACCTTCACCGGCACACCTCCCGACAGCGCGACCAGGCGCCACAGGCCCGGACGGGCACGGGCGGCCGGGGTGAGCGGCAGTGCCGTGTCCGCGTCGGCGTCCGCCAGCTGCCACGAGTCGCCGTCCTGGGTCGGTATGACCCGGTCCAGGGTCACCGGGACGGAGTCCAGCCACGGATCGTCGCGGAGCGCCTCGCCGTAGCGGACGGTGGCCTCGGCCGGCGTCAGGCCCGGCGGTCGTATCGACGCGGGTGCCGGTGGCGCGAACTGCTCGCCGAGCGACGCCCGCAGTTGGCCGGCCCCGGGGTACGCCGCCAGCTCCGCCTCCAGGGCCAGCCCCACCGGCAGCGTCAGCTCCGGGGCGCGGCCGGCCGCGCCATAGGAGAGGAGCAGCGCGGTACGGCCCGAGTCGGCGCCGTGCAGCCAGATCCGGCGCGTCGTGAGTTTCACGTCGGCCGTGTCGTACTGGGCGAGGACCAGCCAGCGATCCCGTAGCGGCGGGCCGTCCGCCGATGCGGGCAGGCCGATGCGGGAGCGGACCGTGTCCGCCAGGCCGTCGGGCAGCCGCTCGCGGCGCAGCCAGCCCTGGTCGAGGAGATGGAGCAGGGCGCACTCCTCCAGCAGACGCACCGGCCAGCCCGGCCCGGATGCCGGGATCGCCCCCAACTCCCGCACCCGGGAGGCCAGTCCGGGAGCCTGGGCGTCGACCATGCGGGCCGCCGTCTCCTCCCACAGCCCGTACCCCGCCTGCTCCGCGCCGGCGAGACCACCGCGCAGCAGGTCCGTCAGGCGCTGCTCCAGCTCCGTCGCCCCCGCCGTGACCCGCACGGCCCGGCGCTCCGCCCTGCGTCGAGCCGCCTCCGGATCAGCGGACGCCGACTCGGAACCGGACGGGCCCGCCGTCCGCTTCTCCTCGGCGCGCTGCCTTCTCCCCTTTATCCACTGCTCCGCCCAGTCCGGCGGCTGCCCCGGCGGCACCGCGCCGTCCCCGCCCGCCCAGAGCAGCAGCAGCCCGAGCGCGTGCTTGCACGGGAACTTCCTGCTCGGGCAACTGCACTTGTACGCGGGCCCGGACGCGTCCGCGATGTCGATGACCGTCTGATACGGCTTGCTGCCACTGCCCTTGCACAGCCCCCACACCGTCCCCTCGTCGGCACTCCCCGCCTCGGACCACGGCCCCGCCGCGCCGAGTTTGCTTCCCGCTTTGCGTGACGCGGCGTCAGGCGCCAGCGCCAGCACCTGGTCCGCGGTCCAGCGCACCCCCTGCTGAGTCATGTCATCGAAGGTAGATCCCGCCACTGACAATCGGCCCGGGCAGCGGGCCGGCGGAAAGCGGCGTGAGCGCGTTTGCGCAGGTCGGAACGCATTGTCAGTGGCGTGGTGCAACGTGGGTGCCAGATCCGAAACGGCTGAACCGGCCGAGCTGGAGGGGGACTTTGCCATGCCTGTGTCCGTAGAACCGACATCCGTCGAGGCGGGGGAGACCGAACCGACCGAGGCGTTGCGACCGCATGCCGAGGATGCCTTCGCCCATGAGCTCGCCGCGCTGGCCGCGCAGGACGACCGTCCACGGCCGGCACGCTGGAAGCTGTCGCCGTGGGCCGTGTCCACATATCTGCTGGGCGGCACGCTTGCGGACGGCACGGTGATCACACCCAAGTACGTAGGCCCGCGCCGCCTCGTCGAGGTCGCCGTCACCACGCTCGCCACGGACCGCGCCCTGCTTCTGCTGGGTGTGCCCGGCACCGCGAAGACGTGGGTTTCCGAGCACCTGGCCGCGGCGGTCAGCGGTGACTCGACGCTGCTGGTGCAGGGCACCGCGGGCACTCCGGAGGAGGCGATCCGGTACGGCTGGAACTACGCGCAGCTGCTCGCGCACGGGCCGAGCGGCGACGCCCTGGTGCCGAGCCCCGTCATGCGGGCCATGGCGGAGGGGATGACCGCCCGCGTCGAGGAGCTGACCCGTATTCCGGCGGACGTGCAGGACACGCTGATCACGATCCTGTCGGAGAAGACGCTGCCGATACCGGAGCTGGGGCAGGAGGTGCAGGCGGTCGGCGGCTTCAACCTCATCGCCACGGCCAACGACCGCGACCGTGGGGTGAACGACCTCTCCAGCGCTCTGCGCCGACGCTTCAACACGGTCGTGCTGCCGTTGCCGGCGAGCGTCGAGGCCGAGGTGGACATCGTCTCCCGCCGCGTCGACCAGATCGGCCGCTCCCTCGACCTGCCGGCCGTGCCCGACGGCATCGACGAGATCCACCGTGTCGTCACCGTCTTCCGCGAGCTGCGCGACGGGGTCACGTCCGACGGCCGCACCAAGCTGAAGTCGCCGAGCGGCACGCTGTCGACGGCCGAGGCGATCTCCGTCGTCACCAACGGCCTCGCCCTGGCCGCCCACTTCGGCGACGGGGTGCTGCGCCCCGGTGATGTCGCCGCGGGCATCCTCGGCGCCGTCGTCCGCGACCCCGCGGCCGACCGCGTCATCTGGCAGGAGTACCTGGAGGCGGTCGTGCGCGAGCGGGACGGCTGGACGGACTTCTACCGGGCGTGCCGAGAGGTGAGCGTGTGAACGAGGACGACCTCGGTTGGGGGCGCCCGCGCGGGGGTTCGTCGGGGAGCCGATCCGTGGGGGTGGCAGGTC
>NZ_RDBN01000005.1:17257-27281 GCF_008042075.1 Streptomyces sp. UW30
GGGGAGCGGGGCGGCGCGAGGGTGGGCGGATCCGGGATACCCGGATTCGCGGCCGAGTTCGATGCCGAGCGGGCGGACGCGGTCCTCCCGGTGGTGCGGCTGCTGCTGGGGCTGGACCAGGTGCAAGTGGACGAGGGCGCCGACGGCGGCCTCACGGACAACAACCTTGTGGGGGCGACGGGATGACGACTGACGGAGTGAGGGAGTCGGGGGAGCGGACCACGACGGCGGCTGCCGGGAGGCAACCGCACGGGTTCGCGGCGCAGGGCCGGCCCATGACGACGACCGTGCCGGTACTCCCGCTGTGGGAGCGGCCCTGGAAGGGAGCGCGCCGATGACGAGCGCGCCGATCCCGACCGGGGCGACGCCGACCGAGGTGATGCCGACCGAGGTGATGGATCCGGCCCGGGAGCGGCTGCGGCGGTGGCGGATGGTGCTCGGCGGGGACGACGCCGACGGCACCGGGTGCGCGCTGTCCGGGAAGGACACCGCGATGGACGGAGCACTGACCGCGCTGTACGGGAAGGGGGACAGGGCGCAGTCGGGGAAGGACCGTTCGGCTGGGCTCGGGGCGTCGGCGCCGTCCGTGGCGCGGTGGCTCGGGGACATCCGGACGTACTTCCCCTCGTCCGTCGTCCAGGTCATGCAGCGGGACGCCATCGACCGGCTCGGGCTGTCCACGCTGCTGCTGGAGCCCGAGATGCTGGAGGCGGTGGAGGCGGACGTGCACCTCGTCGGCACGCTGCTCTCGCTCAACCGGGCGATGCCGGAGACCACCAAGGAAACGGCACGTGCCGTCGTGCGCAAGGTCGTCGAGGACCTGGAGAAGCGGCTCGCCACCCGCACGCGGGCCACCCTCACCGGTGCGCTCGACCGCAGTGCCCGGATCAGCCGGCCGCGCCATCACGACATCGACTGGAACCGCACCATCGCGGCCAACCTCAAGCACTACCTCCCGGAGTACCGCACGATCGTGCCGGAGCGGCTCATCGGCTACGGGCGGGCGTCGCAGTCCGTGAAGAAAGAGGTCATCCTCTGCATCGACCAGTCGGGGTCGATGGCGGCGTCCGTGGTGTACGCGTCGGTTTTCGGGGCCGTGCTGGCGTCGATGCGGTCCATCAGCACACGGCTGGTCGTCTTCGACACCTCCGTCGTCGACCTCACCGACCAGCTCGACGACCCTGTCGATGTCCTCTTCGGCACCCAGCTCGGCGGCGGCACGGACATCAACCGGGCGCTCGCGTACTGCCAGTCGCAGATCACCCGGCCCGCGGAGACGGTGGTCGTGCTGATCAGCGACCTGTACGAGGGCGGCATACGCAACGAGATGCTCAAGCGGGTCGCCGCGATGAAGGCGTCGGGGGTGCAGTTCGTGGCGCTGCTGGCGCTGTGGGACGAGGGGGCGCCGGCGTACGACCGGGAACACGCGGCCGCGCTCGCCGCGTTGGGTGCACCGGCCTTCGCCTGTACGCCCGACCTGTTCCCGGAGGTGATGGCGGCGGCCATCGAGAAGCGGCCGATTCCGGTGCCCGACGCGGTCTGAGAATGGCTTCGGGGAGGTAATGGCGAGGAATTACCGGTGATTTGTCGACCAAGCGATGACCGACTTCGGCCAGCAAAACGGACATGAGTACGCATCGGTAACAGGGGGCTTGCGCGACCGCATGAGGGGCGTGCGAGGATCGAAGCCTCATCGCCGGTGCGCCGTCGCGCCGCCCGTCCGTACCGAGTCCAGCCGACTCGACGCTCGTCACGTGCACTTCGTCCGCCGCTCGGAGGGACCACCTCGTCTTGACCTGGCCAGCCACTTTGCCCGGTGCCGCCGCGCGCGTCCTGCGCGTCGCGGGCGGGCGGCGTGCGCTGCAACTGGTGCTGGTGGCGGGCGGTCTGCTCGCGATCGGATTCCTCTGCGGGGAGCGGGCATACGCGGCGGACGGGGTGTCGGTCGGCGCTTCATCGGTGTCCTCCGCGTCGGGCACGGCGGCGGACGAACCCCGGTCGTCGGCGGAGAGAACGGTCGAGCAGCTCCTGAGCGCGCCTGCCGCGAGTCCTTCCGCGCCTGCCGCGAATCCTTCCCCGCCTGCCGTGACTCCCTCCAAGCCTGCTGCGACTCCTCCCGCGTCGGCCGCGCCGTCCGAGCCCGGCCCGCACGACGAGTCGACGGTGCCGCACGACGAGTCGACGGTGCCGCCCGCCAAGCCGGCGGCACCTCGGACCCCGGCTCCCGAGGACCGAACTCCTCGGGCCCAGGCACCTCACCTTGTCGTGCAGCCGGTCGGCGATGTCGTGCGGACGGTGACCGAGGAGCTGGCCGCGGGGCTGGCCGAAGTGCAGGCGGCGGTGCCGCCGTTGGCCTCGCTGCCCGCGCTGCCGACCGCACCCGAGGCGCCGACCTGGCCGAGCTGGCCGGAGTTGGACCTCCCCGCCCTTCCCGGGCTGCCGGACCTGCCGGGCGCCGGTGTTCCCGCGCTGCCCGCGCAGACGTTGCCGGCTCCGGTCACCGCGACGCCGCAGCCGGGGCCGGACGCGCCCGGCTCGGCTGACGGACCTGCTGACAAGGGACGTACCGGCAAGGAGGCGAACGGCGTCTACGGCCCCCGTTTCGTCGCCGACGGCACCGCGTCCCACGCCCCGTCGGCCGGTCCTGCGCACCGCACCACGCCGTCCGGCTACGCCCCCGTGCCTCAGGCACCGACCGACCACCCCGGCGGTGTGCAGGGCAACCACGCGGCGGGCGACAACGGCACGCCCCGGCACGGGGACGCACACGCGGTCTCGTTGAGCCGACGCGTGCCGTTGCTGCTGGTGCCCGGCCGCGCCGCCCGCGTCGAAGCGGACGCCATACAGGACAGGCACCGGGACATTCCGGTTTCCCCCGCCTAGGCCCGTAGGCCAGTAGGCCGATCCTCCCCGCCGTAGACCTGCCGCGCGGGGGCGGAAACAGGTCTGCCCGTCCGTCCGGACACTCCCCAGTTCCCGGATGTCCCGCGACATCCCCCCGGACGGAAGCCGCCGGTGCCGTACCCGGTCCCGCTGGTCCCGACTTCCCGGACCGCGACCGTGATCGGTGCCGGAATATCCCCAAACCGTCCGAAGTCCCGGAGCTTCACTTCTCCGATCCTCCGGGGTCCTTCGGAGCCCCAAGATCTAGGGATCCGACGCAACGATGAACAAGAACATCCGCCGTTCGATCGTCATAGCCGCAGGTGTCACCGGCGCCTGGGCGCTCGGTTCGACCGCCGCCAGCGCGGACGAGCTGCCCGCATCCACCCTCTCCGTCCCGGACCAGGCCAGTGATGCGACCGACACCGCCGACACCCCCGACAGCGCCGACGCCCCGGGCCTCCTCGGCGGCGTCACCGACACCCTCAACGGCGTCGTCTCCGGCGTGACGGACACCGTCGCCGACGTGACCGAGGGCGTCACCGACGGCCCCGCCGGCACAGTCGCCGGTACCGCCAGGACCACGCCCGCGAACACCGCCGAGCAGGCCCGCCGTTACGTCGACGCCAAGGTCACGCCCCCCTCCGCCACCAAGGCAAAGGGCGCGGCCCAGGCCTTCCAGGGCGCCAAGGCCGCCCGCGCGGACAAGGCCGCCGCGCAGGCCGAGGCCGACGTCTCCGCCACCGTCACCGACGTCCGCGACGCGGCGCACCCCACCCCGAACACCCCGAACATCCCGGACATCCCGAACACCCCCCATCACCCCGGCAGCATCGACTACCTCTTCGGTCCCCTCGCCGCCTTCGCCCCCGAGCTGGAGCAGGCGCTCGCCGCCGCGCAGACGAAGTTGCAGGGCGGCCAGGCGGCCGCGCGTGCGCAGGCGCAGGGCGTGGAGGGCGTCGTACGGACGAAGGCGCAGTACGCCGTCGCCGGCGCGGGGCGCACCGCAGGGGGTGCGGCCGACGTCGCGCACGCCGTCGACGGCAGGGTCGCCGACACGGCAACGGCTGCCAAGGCCACCGCCACAGGCCGGGCCACCGCGGTCACGGCCGCCGCCGAGGCCTCCGTCTCCGCCGTCCCGAGCCACGTCACCGGCACGGTCGGCGGTGTGGAGCAGCGGGTCGTCGGCACGGTCGCCACCGTCCCCGGCACCGTCACCCCGGTCGTCGGGCAGACCGCCGACGCGGTCGTCCCGCCGGTCGTCACCGGAGCCGTGCACGGCGTCGTCCCGGTCGCCGGCCGCGCCGTCGAAGGCGTCGTCCCGGCCGCGGGGCACGCCGTCGCGGGCGTGGTCCCCGCCGCCACCGGCACCGTCGCCGGGGTGACTCCGGTCGCCGGGCATGCGGTGGACGGCGTCCAGCCGGTGGTCGGCGGCGCGGTATACGGGGTGACCCCGGTCGTGGGCCAGGCGGTGGACGGCGTTGTTCCGGTCGCCCACGGCGCTGTCGCCGGGGTCGGCCGGACCGCCGCGCACACGGTCGGCGCCGCGACCGCGCTGGCGTACGGCGTGGTCGCCGACGTCCAGCCGGTGGCCGGCGGCGCCGTCGCGGGCGTGCAGCCGGTTGTCGCCGGGGCCGTCCAGGGGGTCCAGCCGGTCGCGAGTGGAGTCGTTCAGGGCGTGCGGCCGGTGGCCCACGGCGCGCTCGGCGATGCCGGGCACCTCGCCCACGGCGCCGTCACCGACGTCCGGCCCATCGCCTCCGGCGCCGTCTCCGACGTGCGGCCGGTCGTGCACGGGGTCGCCTCCGACGTACCGCTCTACGCCACCGGCCTGGTCGGCCAGGTCACCGCGGACGCCACCGGTACCGTCCTGCCGCCCGTCGCCGACACCGCCGTGCACGGCGTCGTGCCCGTCGCCGGGCAGGCCGTCGCGGACGCGGGTGCGGTGGCGTACGGCGTCACGGACGACGTCCGGCCCTTCGCGGGCGGCGTCGTCGGCCAGGTCGACCCGCTGGTGCACGGCGTGGCCGGGCAGGCCATGCCCTTCGCCGAGGGCGTCACCGAGCAGGTGCCGCCGTTCGCGTACGGCGTCACCGGCGCCGTGCGGCCCGTCGTCGACACGGTCGTGGACACCGTCCGGCCGGTCGTGGACGGCGTCGGCGGCAGCGCCACGGCCCTGGCGTACGGCGTCACGGACGGCGTCCGGCCCTTCGCGGGCGGCGTCGTCGGCGAGGTCGACCCGTTCGCGTACGGGGTCGCCGGGCAGGTCGCGCCGTTTGCCGCGGACCTGACCGGCACGGTCCAGGACTCGGCCGGCCCGCTGGCGGGTCACGCCGTCACCGGCGTCCGGGGCGTCGCCCAGTCCGTCACGCCGGGTTACGCGCAGGACCTCCGCGGCGACCTCGGACGGTACGGCGTCTGACCGCACCGCCCTCCCCCGTCGTACGACAGCCCCCGGCGGAGCCGAGTACGACACCTCAGCCGCCACGGCGAGCGTGATCACCGCGCTCCCCGGCGACCGACGACTCCGCGAGGCACACGGCCCCGGACGGCCGAAAGCCGTCGGCCTCATCCGGCCGGGACCTCGCGGACAGGACGGGTGATCCCCATTGGGGTGGGGATCACCCGCCCAGAGCCCACAGGGGCGGCCCATTCGTGCCCCTTCGGGCTGTTCAAGGGACCTCACCGGGTCAACCCCAACCCGGTGAGGTCCTGGCCCGACTCCTCGCCCGGCACCTCGTCGCCGCCTCACCGGCACCTCACAGTCGGCACGCCGTGCCAGTGATTCCCGCTGTTCGCGGCATCATGTGACAGGTATCACCGCTGAGGTGTGACCCTCGATTTAGGGGCCTCCTTCAAGCAGCGATAACCTGCGAGACGGACATGCCGCGCGCTCGGACACCGTGTGCGCCTCCCTTGTGACAGCGGACGTCACGTTGCCCTTCGCGGCACGCCCACGCATCCAACGAACCGCGAGATCACTGATAGGGACGGAAGCGCGTGGACCTGTTCGAGTACCAGGCGAGGGACCTCTTCGCCAAGCACGATGTACCGGTGCTGGCCGGTGAAGTCATCGACACGCCTGAGGCGGCCCGCGCAGCCACTGAGCGCCTCGGTGGCAAGTCCGTCGTCAAGGCCCAGGTGAAGGTCGGCGGCCGTGGCAAGGCCGGTGGCGTGAAGCTCGCCGCCACCCCGGACGAGGCCGTCGCCCGCGCGACGGACATCCTCGGCATGGACATCAAGGGCCACACGGTCCACAAGGTGATGATCGCCGAGACGGCCCCGGAGATCCTGGAGGAGTACTACGTCTCCTTCCTCCTCGACCGTGCCAACCGCACCTTCCTCTCCATCGCGTCCGTCGAGGGCGGCATGGAGATCGAGGAGGTGGCGGCCACCCGCCCGGAGGCCGTCGCGAAGATCGCGATCGACGCCATCGACGGTGTGGACGAGGCCAAGGCCCGCGAGATCGTCGCGGCCGCGAAGTTCCCGGCCGAGGTCGCCGACAAGGTCGTGAACGTCCTCGTCACGCTGTGGGACACCTTCATCAAGTCGGACGCCCTCCTCGTCGAGGTCAACCCGCTCGCGAAGGTCGCCTCCGGTGACGTCCTCGCCCTGGACGGCAAGGTGTCGCTCGACGACAACGCCGAGTTCCGTCACGACTGGGACGAGCTGCACGACAAGGCCGCGGCCAACCCGCTCGAGGCCGCCGCCAAGGAGAAGAACCTCAACTACGTCAAGCTCGACGGCGAGGTCGGCATCATCGGCAACGGCGCGGGTCTCGTCATGAGCACCCTGGACGTCGTCGCGTACGCCGGTGAGAACCACGGCAACGTCAAGCCGGCCAACTTCCTGGACATCGGCGGTGGCGCCTCGGCCCAGGTCATGGCGAACGGCCTGGAGATCATCCTCGGCGACCCGGACGTCAAGTCCGTCTTCGTCAACGTCTTCGGTGGCATCACCGCCTGTGACGAGGTCGCCAACGGCATCGTCCAGGCCCTCAAGCTCCTCGAGGACCGCGGCGAGAACGTCACCAAGCCCCTCGTCGTCCGCCTCGACGGCAACAACGCCGAGCTCGGCCGACAGATCCTCACCGACGCCAACCACCCGCTGGTCCAGCGCGTCGACACCATGGACGGCGCGGCCGACAAGGCCGCCGAACTGGCTCACGCCGCCAAGTAAGCACTCAGGACGAGGACACAACACACCATGGCTATCTGGCTCAACAAGGACAGCAAGGTCATCGTCCAGGGCATGACGGGCGCCACCGGCATGAAGCACACCAAGCTCATGCTCGGTGACGGCACGAACGTCGTGGGCGGCGTGAACCCGCGCAAGGCGGGTCAGACCGTGGACTTCGACGGCACCGAGGTACCCGTCTTCGGGACCGTCAAGGAGGCCATCGAGAAGACCGGCGCCAACGTCTCCGTCATCTTCGTGCCGGAGAAGTTCACCAAGGACGCGGTCGTCGAGGCCATCGACGCCGAGATCGGCCTGGCCGTCGTCATCACCGAAGGCATCGCCGTGCACGACTCGGCGTCCTTCTGGGCGTACGCCGGCAAGAAGGGCAACAAGACCCGGATCATCGGCCCGAACTGCCCCGGCATCATCACCCCGGGCCAGTCGAACGTCGGCATCATCCCGGGCGACATCACCAAGCCGGGCCGTATCGGCCTGGTCTCGAAGTCCGGCACGCTGACGTACCAGATGATGTACGAGCTGCGTGACATCGGCTTCTCGACCGCCGTCGGCATCGGTGGCGACCCGATCATCGGCACCACGCACATCGACGCGCTCGCCGCGTTCGAGGCCGACCCCGACACGGACCTGATCGTCATGATCGGCGAGATCGGTGGCGACGCCGAGGAGCGGGCCGCGGACTTCATCGCGAAGAACGTGTCCAAGCCGGTCGTCGGCTACGTCGCGGGCTTCACCGCCCCCGAGGGCAAGACCATGGGCCACGCGGGCGCCATCGTCTCCGGTTCGTCCGGTACGGCGCAGGCGAAGAAGGAGGCCCTGGAGGCCGCGGGCGTCAAGGTCGGCAAGACGCCGACCGAGACGGCGAAGCTGGCTCGCGAGATCCTGGGCGGCTGACCTCGGTCACGGCCATCAGCAGGAGGCCGGTGGGCCCGTTCCCCGAGAGGGGGCGGGCCCACCGGGCGTTTTCGCCCTCGGTCTGCGTACGCCTTCACGTGGTCAGCGGCAGGAGTCTCACCGGGCCGGCCTGCAACTGCGACCGCAGCTTGTCCCGCAGCTCCAGCTCCTTCTGCGACAGCGGCCCCGGCGCCATCCTCGGCGGCACCCCGCGCACCGTCGCGCCGGGCGGCACCGGCGGCTCGTACTGCGTGGGAGCGGTCCGCAGCGTCAGTGCCGTCGTGCCGATCAGCGTCACGGTGAACGCGATCGCGGCCCGGGTCCAAAAGCGCGCCCGGCGTTCGCTGCCGTCGCGCACCGTCGTCGGCCTGGCGGCGCGCAACCGCTCCGTGGCGGCCAGTTCGGCCAGGCGGTGGTGGAGTTCGACGGGGTCGGACAGGCCCGGGAAGCGGGCGGCGACCGCGGTGCGCGCGTGCAGGAGGCGGGTTGCGGCGGCCGGTGTGCTCGCCTCCGTCTCGGCCGCCGTTTCGGGCAGGTCGAGGCCCACACCGTCGTAGAGGACGAGCGTGCGGCGCTGTGCCGGCGGCAGCTGGAGGAGCACGTTCAGCAGGGCGCGGTCGGACACGTCGGAGGGCGGCGGTTCGGGGTGCCGGTAGCGGGGGCGCAGCCGGTGCCAGGGGGAGAGCGCGAAGTCGTACGCCGTCGCCCGCACCCAGCCCGCCGGATCCCGGTCGCGGGCCACCTCCGGCCAGCGCTGCCAGGCGTGCTGGAAGGCCCGCTCGACCGACTCCCGGGCGAGCTCGCGGCGCCCGGTGAGCAGGTAGGTCTGCCGCACGAGAGCGGGCGCGCAGAAGGCGTAGAGCGCGTCGAAGGCCTGCGCCGGGGTGAGCCGGCCCTTGGACGGTGCCGTCATCTCATGTACTTCCTCGGGTTCCTGAACCTCCGTCTTGTCGGCGATGGATCGCAGCAGTTGTGCGTACGCCTCCCTCCTGCGGCCCCACGGTTCCGTACGGCCGCTCTCCCACGCGCGGACCGTCTCGCGGCTGACGCCCACCCGTTCCGCGACCTGATCCTGCGTCAATGAACCGGCCTCGCGCAGGCGTCGGCGTTCCTTGGGCGGAGGAAGCGGGGCTGCGGGGGTCTGCGTCACCGGGCGCCCTTTCGGTCGAAAAAGTACATAAACATATATTGAGCGACACATCGGAGGTTCGCCTGTTACGACGGGAAAGCGCGTGTCGTTGGGAGCATGGCGGTCGTGATCGAGATGACCGCTCGTCGAACGCCCCTGCTCACCCGCGTACGCCGCCGCACGCCCGGCCTGGGCGCCAGCCTCTTCGGCGGTGCGGTGGCGGCTGGACTGGGGCTCGGTGTGTTCGCCGTGGTGGTGATCGCGCTGTGGATCAGCTCGCCCTATCCGGACAGCGGACCGGGCGGCGCCCTGCGGATCGCCTCCGTGCTGTGGCTGCTGGCGCACGGCGCCGAACTGGTCCGCACCGACACGCTCTCCGGCGTACCCGCACCCGTCGGAGTCACCCCGCTGCTGCTGCTCGCGCTGCCGGTGTGGCTGGTGCACCGGGCGGCACGGGACGCGGCGGCCGACGGGGGCGAGGGAGTGCCGCTGGTGTCGATCGGTACGGCGTGGGCCGGCGTCGTGCTCGGGTACCTCGGCGTCGGGTTGGCGGCCGCGCTGTACTCGGCCGGGGGTGAGCTGCGGCCGTCCTGGCTGTGGACGGTGGTGCGGGTGCCCCTGGTCACGATGGCGGCGGCGGGGGTCGGGGTGTGGACGGCGTGCGAGCGGCGGCCCGAGGTGCTGGACGGTCTGCTGGTCGTGCTGCCGGCCCGGGTGCGCCGTCTGGTACCCGGGATCGAGGGGCGCGCACGGGRCGGCAGCACGACCAGCAGACCGTCCAGCACCTCGGGCCGCCGCTCGCACGCCGTCCACACCCCGACCCCCGCCGCCGCCATCGTGACCAGGGGCACCCGCACCACCGTCCACAGCCAGGACGGCCGCAGCTCACCCCCGGCCGAGTACAGCGCGGCCGCCAACCCG
>NZ_RDBN01000005.1:27381-103713 GCF_008042075.1 Streptomyces sp. UW30
CCCACCGGCTCCGCGCGCCGCTGCTCCAACCAGCACCGCCAGCCCCGCACCAGCACCGCCACCGGCACGGCCACCAGCGCGACCCACCCGAGCGTCGCCGCCCCGGTCTGCCACCACACCGGCCCGAACCGTGCGAGCGCCCCCAGCCCCAGCGGCCCGCCGGACAGCGTGGCCAGCACGGCGAACGCCACGGCGCAGAACACCGCCGCCCCCGCCCTCGTCCTGGCGCGACGACGAGGAACCGGACGCACGCGATGTACCAGAGATGCCGGACGCGCCGGAAGAGCGGGAACTGCCGGTCACCGAGGAGGCACCGGCCACCCAGGAGACACCGGCCACCGAGGAGACCCCGCCCGCCGAAGACAACCCGGACTCACCGAACGCCCCCGAGGGGCACCCCCGATGACCCGGGCTCAGCTCTCCGCGCCCAGAATCCCCCGGAGCTCCTTGGGCAGATGCTCGTTGCAGGACTGCTGCGCCTCGTTCGTGAGGGCGTCGTCGCGGCAGGTGTAGTAGTCGCTGTAGACCACCTGCGCCGCGAACCCGGCCGCGACCACCGCGATGGCGAGGGATGCCGTGACCAGGCCGCTCACCGCCGCCGTCGTCTGGGGGCGGCCGCTGTTCTGCGGGGCCGGGGTGTCCGGGTCGGGGCTGCGGGGCTTGGTGCGCAGGCTGGTGATGCCCCAGTAGAGGGCCAGCGCGCCCAGGAGCAGGGCCATGTACGGCCAGCTGAACAAGGCGAAGAAGAAGGCCCACATGCCGGACAGTAGGGCGTAACGAGCGCGGCGCTGGGCCGGGTCGGTCGGGTCCCAGCGCATGCCCGAGCCCGGGCCGCCGCCACCGGGGCCGTCCTGCCCGCTGCCGCGCGGGTTCTCACCGAAGCCGCCGGGGGAGCGGCCCGGCTGGCGGTCGCTCCACTGATTGCCCCACGGGGAGTTGTCGCCGCCCTGGTCGGAGCCCTGCGAGTCGTCGTCGCCCGACGGGCGGCGCGGCTGCCACGGGCGGTCCGGCGTGCCCTCCGGCGGTGGCGCGAAGGGGTTGTCGTCCTGCCCTTGGCCGCCGCTGCCCTGCTGGTCGCCGTTCTGCCCGCCCGACGGGGCGTCGGGCGGCGAGGTGGGGCGCTCCCGCAGCAGCACGCCGCTGTGCTCCCCTCCCTGCAAGGACTGCGGGGGGAGCGTGAGGAGTCGCAAGCTGCGGTCCGGCATCAAGTGAGCGTCTTCCCCTTGGTGATACGGCTGGCTGTCCTGAGCTGTCACACGAAGAACGCACCGCACGACGACCGCGTTCCCGAGCCCGCTCCCCCCAGACGCTACCTTCCGGCCACGCCCCCGTCCCGTGGGGGCTGTCGGGAGTGCCGGTATCGTTGCTGACGGTCGGCCGCTTCGTAGACTTCCCCGTATCCCGGGGCGCGATGCATTCGTACGAATATACAAAGCGTCGGCCGCGAAGAACACACCCCCGAGAAAGGGCCCCACCGTGGCCGCCAAGCCCGTGGCCGAGCGTGCCAAGCGCCTCGTCGTGCTGGTCTCCGGATCCGGCACCAACCTGCAGGCGCTCCTCGACGAGATCGCCGCCGTCGGCACCGAGGCGTACGGCGCCGAGATCGTGGCCGTGGGCGCCGACCGGGAGAACATCGAGGGGCTGGCGCGGGCCGAGCGTGCCGGGCTGGCGACCTTCGTGCGGAAGGTCAAGGACTACGACACCCGCGACGAGTGGGACGCGGCGCTTGCCGAGGCGGTGGCCGCGCACGAGCCCGACCTCGTCGTCTCCGCCGGGTTCATGAAGATCGTGGGCAAGGAGTTCCTCGCGCGCTTCGGCGGCCGGTTCGTGAACACCCACCCGGCCCTGCTCCCCAGTTTTCCCGGCGCCCACGGCGTCCGTGACGCCCTCGCGTACGGCGCCAAGGTCACCGGCTGCACCGTCCACTTCGTCGACGACGGCGTCGACACCGGGCCGATCATCGCTCAGGGCGTGGTCGAGGTCCGGGACGAGGACGACGAGAGCGCTCTGCACGAGCGCATCAAGGAAGTCGAGCGAAGGCTGCTCGTCGAGGTCGTGGGGCGGATCGCCCGCAACGGCCACCGCATTGAGGGACGAAAGGTAGTTATCCAGTGACCGCCGAGAGCAACAAGCGGGCCATTCGACGGGCGCTCGTCAGCGTCTACGACAAGACCGGTCTGGAAGACCTCGCGCGCGGCCTGCACGAGGCGGGCGTCGAGCTCGTCTCCACCGGCTCCACGGCCGCGAAGATCGCCGCGGCCGGTGTCCCCGTGACCAAGGTCGAGGAGCTCACCGGCTTCCCCGAGTGCCTGGACGGCCGCGTCAAGACGCTGCACCCGCGCGTGCACGCGGGGATCCTCGCCGACCTGCGCCTGGAGGACCACCAGCGGCAGCTGGCCGAGCTGGGCATCGAGCCGTTCGACCTGGTCGTCGTCAACCTCTACCCGTTCCGCGAGACCGTCGCCTCCGGCGCCACCCCCGACGAGTGCGTCGAGCAGATCGACATCGGCGGCCCGTCGATGGTGCGCGCCGCCGCCAAGAACCACCCGTCGGTCGCGGTCGTCACCGACCCGGACGCGTACGCCGCCGTCCTCCAGGCGGTCCGCGAGGGCGGTTTCACCCTCGAACTGCGCAAGCTGTTCGCCGCGCGGGCCTTCCAGCACACCGCCGCCTACGACGTGGCGGTGGCCTCCTGGTTCGCCTCCTCCTACGCCCCGCTGGACGACTCGCAGTTCCCGGAGTTCCTCGGCGCCACCTGGGAGCGCGAGAACACCCTGCGCTACGGCGAGAACCCGCACCAGCCGGCCGCCCTGTACGTCGACGGCAACGGCGGCGGCCTGGCCAAGGCCGAGCAGCTGCACGGCAAGGAGATGTCGTACAACAACTACACGGACACGGACGCCGCCCGCCGTGCCGCGTACGACCACACCGAGCCCTGCGTCGCGATCATCAAGCACGCCAACCCGTGCGGCATCGCGGTCGGCGCGGACGTCGCCGAGGCGCACCGCAAGGCTCACGCCTGTGACCCGCTGTCGGCGTTCGGCGGCGTGATCGCCGTCAACCGGCCGGTCAGCAAGGAGATGGCGGAGCAGGTCGCCGAGATCTTCACCGAGGTCATCGTCGCGCCGGACTACGAGGACGGCGCCCTCGAAGCCCTCGCCAAGAAGAAGAACATCCGCGTGCTGCGCTGCCCCGAGGGCCCCGGCAACCCCGTCGAGATCAAGCCCATCGACGGCGGCGCCCTCCTCCAGGTCACCGACCGCCTCCAGGCCGACGGCGACGACCCGGCGAACTGGACCCTGGCGACGGGTGAGGCGCTCTCCGCCGAGGACCTGGCCGAGCTCGCCTTCGCCTGGAAGGCCTGCCGGGCCGTCAAGTCCAACGCGATCCTGCTCGCCAAGGACGGCGCCTCGGTCGGCGTCGGCATGGGCCAGGTCAACCGCGTCGACTCCGCGAAGCTGGCCGTGGAGCGGGCCGGCGCCGAGCGCGCTCAGGGTTCCTACGCCGCCTCCGACGCCTTCTTCCCCTTCCCCGACGGCCTGGAGATCCTGACCGAGGCCGGCGTGAAGGCCGTGGTCCAGCCGGGCGGTTCGGTCCGTGACGAGCAGGTGGTCGAGGCCGCGAAGAAGGCGGGCGTCACGATGTACTTCACGGGGACGCGCCACTTCTTCCACTGACACGGAGCGCCGGCCTCGGCCGGACATCCGACCTGGGCGGCACTGCGCGCCGATTCGGCTGCTACGTCGAACTGCGCAGRGCCGCCCAGGTGTTGGGGCCCACCTCGCCGTCCACCTCAAGGCCCTTGGCCCCCTGGAACTGCTTCACGGCGGCCAGCGTGGCGCTGCCGAACTCTCCGTCCACGCCCGACGAGCCGACGCTGTAGCCGCGCTGGGTGAGCATGCACTGCACCTGGACCACGCGCTGGCCCTTGTTGCCCTGCACGGTGAGCTCGCTGCCGGAGTAGTACGTGCACTGGGAGATCCAGGGCGGGGTGGCGGGTGTGGTGGGCGCGGTGCGCGAGTGCGGCCGGCTGGAGCGCGGTGCGCGAGTGCGGCCGGCTGGAGCCCGCCGGGGTGTGGCGGCTGGTCGCGGAGATGGGGCAGGCGCTGTCGGCGCTGGCCGCCGCCGGCCGGGGTGGAGGCGTCGTCGGTGGGGGTGGGCCGGGTTCCGTCCGCGCCGCTGTCGGGCGTCGCCTTCGAGCTTTCGGACGCCGTGACGTCCGATTCCCGAGGCTCGGCCTTCTCCGACTCCTTCTTCTTGCCGGAAGGCGAGGCGGACGAGCTGGGGAGGGCAGAGGTTCGTGCGCCACCGGGGAGGGCGCTTTCGGCCGCCCCCGGTCTGGCCGACGCCGTCTCGTCGAGGGGCGGGCGGGTGAGGGCGAACGCCCCCGCTGCGACCGCGCACACGGCGAGACCTGCGGCGACGGCGAGGTAGACCCTGCGTCTGCTCCGCCTGCCGCCGTTCTCGGGGGCCGGGGTCTGCGTGGGCGTGGCGTGCTGCCACGGGGCCGGCGGCGTGGGCGCCCCGACTGAGGGACCGGGGAAGACCGGCGGCTGTACCGGCGTACGCAACTGGACGGTCTCCTGTACGGCGACCCGCTCCAGCACCTCGCATGCCTGCTGCCGGGCGAGCAGCCGAGCGCCCAGGGGCTCGTGCCAGGCGGGCGCGTGGCCGTGCCCGTGTCCGGCGGCCGTGGCGGCCTCGATCAGCTGCCGCGGGAGGGGCCGCCCGGCAGGATCCTTCGCGAGGCAGGCGGACATCAGGGCCGCCAACGCGGGGTCCACGGCGGCCAGTTCGGCCATGATCTCCTGCTTGGGCTCCTCGAAGGCGACCCGGTGCATCACGTCGACGCCCGTGCCGTCACCGAACGGGGCGTGCCCGGTGGCGGCGTAGATCAGGCTCCCGGCGAGCGAGAAGACGTCGGAGGCGGTGTCGCAGCTGCCCTCGCGCAGATACTCCGGCGCCATGAAGGCGGGCGTGCCGACCCGGCTCCCGCTCGACGTGATGGCGCTGCCGTCGGCGGCCTGGGCGATGCCGAAGTCGATGACGTACACGCCCTGGAGGGACAGGATCACGTTGGACGGCTTCAGATCCCGGTGTACGACGTCGGCGGCGGCCAGCGCCGACAGCGCCTGCCCCATCTCCGCGACCAGCCGCCACACCCCGGCGGGCTCCAGCCGGCCGCACTCGCGCACCGCCTCGGCGAGGTTCAGGCCGGGCAGGTACTGCGTCGCCATCCACAGCAGCGAGTCGTCGAACCCGGTGCCGAGCAGGTCGGGCGTGCGCGGTGTGTGCACCCGGGAGTGCACGGCGGCCTCCCGCTCGAAGCGCCGCCGGAACCGGGGGTCCTCGGCGTACTCGGGACGGATCACCTTGACGGCGGCGAGCCCGGGGGCGCCGTCGGCGGGGCGGGCGACGTAGACGTGGCCCATACCGCCGCTGCCCAGGAGGCCGAGGGGAAGGTAGGGGCCGATACGCGTCGGGTCCGCGGACCGCAGCGGGCGCGCCCCGGCCTGCTCCAGGGCGGCGTCCGTGGACGTGGACGAGTGCGGCGGCGTGGGCCGCTGGTCCGACATGGAACCCCCGATGTACCTATGTCCCAACACACTGAGTCAGTCACCCCAGTTGCCCCGAGGCTATCGCGGGCTCGTGTGTCGCGCAGGCCCCTCAGAGCGCACTCGCTTCTTGTATCCCGGTGGGCAGTTCGCACCACACCGTGTGCGTCGAGGTGGCCGACATCTTCCCCAACCTCGTCCCCGTCCGCGACTCCAGAAACCCGGAGGGCCCAGGCGCTGGTGTTCCCCACCCGCGCCTGGGCCCTCTTCGTCAAGTCCCTCTAAGAGACCTCGTACTGCCCGACCTCCAGGAAGTACCGGAGCTCCTCCGGCGTTCCGTCGATGGCCTCCTCCGCCGCCGCGCGCAACGCGTCGCTGATGGTCGGGTCGGCCAGGATGCGGGCGATGCGGACGCGGTCGTCCTCGGCGCGGGCGAGGCGGTAACCGGTCTCCAGGAAGGCCCTCAGAGCCTCCGGAGTGTTGGCGTCGAGGGCCTCGTTGGCCTCCCTGATGACCGCCTTGTCGGTCTTCGGGTCGGCGGTGGCGAGAATGCGGGCGATCGCGACGCGGTCGTCCTCGGCCTGGGCTATCCCGCGGCCCGTCTCCAGGAAGTACCGCTGGTCCTCGATCGTGCCGTCCATGGCCTTCTGCGCGGCGGCGTAGACGGCCTTGCCGGTGCTCGGGTCGCCGATGATCCGCATGATCGCGACGCGGACATCGTCGTCGGACATGTCGGAGGCCGTCGCCACGGTGGTGGCGGACGACGGTGCCGACTCGGCGGCGATGGCCGGGGTGGCGAGCAGAAGTGCCGGGGCCAGGGCGGTCGAGACGAGGGCCAGGGCCATACGGGTCGGTCTCAAGTGGGAAGCCTCCTTGTGGAGTTGTGAACCGTGCGTCTTGTGCGCCGGTGTGTGTATCTTCCCTCTATCCGCGCCGGAGATCACCGCAATAACCAAGCTGCGGCTTCCGGCCCTCCCCCGAGGAGACCGGAAGCCGCAGATCGGACACTTGCCACCGTGACGCCGACTCCGCGCGAGCGGTACCTCAGAACTCTCAGGGTCACTTCTTGCCGGGCGGCGTGTACTCCTTGAGGTAGTGGGCGACGCGGGTGGCGTAGTCGCGGTACTTCGGGGGAACTCCGCCCGTGTTGTTCACGACCTTGGTCGAGGTGCGGTAGGCGGCCGCCAGCAGGACCTGGCGGTCGCCGGACAGGCCGGTCGGACGCAGGAGGGGTTCCATGTAGCAGAGGTAGCGGCCCACGGCCGGGATGGACTCGGCCGGTGTGAGGGGCGGCTTGGGAGTCTCCTCCGCGGGGACGCCGTCCGCGCGGATCCACCAGCGCAGCAGGCTGGGCGTCCAGCGGGCGATGCCGTACTCGCCCTCCTTGCCGACGGAGGGGTCGGACAGGTCCGGGTCGAAGTTGCTCTCCGCCTTCAACAGGGCGGCGATCAGCGCGGGCGTGACCTCCGGCTGGACGCAGTCATGGGCCGAGTCGACGATGATGCGCCGGTAGGCCACGGGGATGCCCTTGTCGGTACGGAGTTCGGCAGCGCCGTAGTTCGCGGTCGTGACCTTCGTGTTCTCGCCGCCCGGGGTCCCGCCGGCGCCCGTACCGCCACCGGCCCAGTTGCTGATGCCGTAGCCCAGGGCGGACACCGCCACCACCGCACTCGCGGCGGCCAGCATCGTCGTACGGCGGGAGCGGCGGCGGGGGAGCAGGGCGCGCGGCAGACGCGGTGAGCGGCCCGTGCCCGCCGCGGCCTCCACCCGGCGCAGTAGGTCCTGCGTGCCGACGCGGTCCTCGTGCGTGCGGGTCAGACAGTCGCGGACGATCTCTCGCCAGACCTCCGGCAGTTCGGGGGACAGCCGCAGCTCGTCGGTGCCGCGCGCATAGGCGGCGGCCGCGTCACGGCGGGTCGAGGGGGTGGCGCCCGGCAGCGGGAAGGAGCCGGTCAGCAGCAGATGGGCCAGGACGCCGAAGGCCCACACGTCCGCCGAGGGGCGGATCCGGCGGCCCCGCTCACCGATCTCCGACCACAGCAGCTCGGGCGGGGTGTAGTCGGGCGTCGAGAAGGCGGGCGTGTACGCGTGTGTGCCCTCCAGCTCCGCGGCCATGTTGAAGTCCGCGAGCCGGGCCGAACCGTCCGCCATCAGCAGCACATTGGCCGGTTTGAGGTCACCGTGCACCCAGCCCGCGTGATGCAGCTGCGCAAGACCCTCGCAGATCTGCGCGAGCAGCGCCGGACCCGCCTCGGGGCGCGGGTCCGCCGCGAGCAGCGTGGACAGGGAACCCTCCGCCTTCTCCAGTACGAGGACGGTGGCGCCGTCGAGCGCGGGGCGGGCCGGGTCGTCGACGGTGAGGGTGTCGTACATCCGGATCAGCCGCGGCTGCTTGAGCCGGCGGTGCAACTCGACCTCGCGCTCGATGAGTTCGCGCAGGTGGGTGAGCTGGCGGGGGGTTCCGGTGCCGGTGGGCAGGAACTTCAGGGCCGCCGTGGCGGGCTGCGTCTCGTCGTCGCCGACGCGTCTGGCCTCGTAGACGCTGCCGAACGCCCCCGTGGCGATCGGCTCCCGCACCTCCCACACGCCCACCCGGTACCCCCTGGGCACCGGCACGGCGTAGGGCTCGGTCACCGGACCACCCGGCCGGAGGCGGCCTCTTTGAGCACGATGAGATCGTCCTCCCGCACGAGATCGAACCGGAGGGCCAGCGACACCAGTGACTCCTTCTTGCCGTTGAGGCGCGGGCCGGTGTCTGCCGTCTCCGGGCCGGGCTTGAGGCGCAGTTTCACGGCGAGGTAGTCGATGTTCCACTGCACCGAGGTGCGCGAGGCGGCCGGCCAGGTGGGGCGCAGCCGGTCCACGACCTGCTCGACGGTGGGCAGCGCGGCGTGCGGTTCGCCGCGCAGGCGGGGTTCGCAGAGGGCGGCGAGGACGGCGAAGTAGCGCTTCGTGCGGTCCACGGAGAAGGCGGGCGCGGTGGTGGCGCCGTCCGGACTGCCCTCGGAGCTGAGGTAGTCGTGGCGCGGCGCCCACACCTCGATCGCCAGCAGATCACCGGCGGCGGGCAGCACGATCCGCGAGAACTCGAACGGGATCGGGGCGTCCAACCGCCCCGGCCCGACCTTGATGTGCTCACCCGCGCCTTCCGGGTTCTCGACGACGTACGTCTGCTCCCGGCTGAGGTTGCTCAGTATCCAGAAGGCGCCCTGCGCGGTGATCTCACCGGCTCTGCGGGACACCCCGTCGTGCACGATCGCGAGGTCGTTGTCGGAAACGGATCGCCCGAAGCCGAGCCGCTCGCCGGGCGCCAGCCTGTGCTGGGTGCGCTGATTCTCGTCCTCCGTGGTCGGCGGAGGTACCACGATGATGCTGTACAAGGTGCGTCTCCCCGTGCCTGACGGCTACCCACGTCAGAGTAGGGCGACG
The DNA here is from genome assembly GCF_008042075.1 of Streptomyces sp. UW30. Lineage (GTDB taxonomy): Bacteria > Actinomycetota > Actinomycetes > Streptomycetales > Streptomycetaceae > Streptomyces. The sequence goes on from NZ_RDBN01000005.1 coordinate 36,366, forward strand.
CAGCCGGGCCGTGTCCCCCTCGAACAGGTGAGACACGGCCCTGGGCTGTTATTGGCGTGAACCGACCCCCGACTGCGGAGATTTCATCAGCACTTGTAGTGCTTGATGTCGCCGAACTGGCCGGTGTACGTCAACTTGAGTTCCACGCAACGCCCGTGCGCGGCGGCGTACGCCCACACGCCCTGGATCCTCTTGATCACCGTGCCGGCGAGCAGGGCGCATCCCACGGACGCCACGGGGTTGACGAGCAGACCGCACATCGCGACGGAGGTATCCGCGTGAGCGACCTTGCCCTTCAGCGCCTTGACTTCGGCCTTGCTGAACTTGATGTAGATGTTCCAGCCAACACTGACCTTCGGGTCCGCGACCACGGGGAAGGCCGTGTCGCCGGTGGTCGTGACCTTCTGGACCAGCGAACCGCCCTCGATGCGGTAGGCGGTCGGCACGGCCTTTCCAGTGGCGTCCTTGGCCCACGGTGCGTCGATGGAGCCCACCACGACCGCGCCCTTGCTGCCCGTCTTGGTGATCAAGTACCCGCCCTGGCCGTCCTCGAGGAGCTCGGTGCCGGACGGAAGATCGAGGCCGAAGCGGTACTCGTCCGGTGCGGCGCTGTCCTTGAGCGTGACCAGAGTGCGTGCGCCGCCATCCGCGGTCGGTTGAACCGCGAGGTCGGTCGATTCGGCCGCGTCCTCGTAGACGACGGTGCCCGCTCCCGCCTTGACGCCGGTGACCTGCCTGGTCTCGGGCAGGTTGAGACGGAACTTGGTGCCGTCTGCCGCGGTGTGCTCCACGGAGCCGAGAGAGTCAGTGGGCGCGGTGACCGTCACAGAGCCCGACTCCGAGCTGGTGACGGCGCGGGCCGCGCCGTCCGGCGCGGCGGTCGACAGGGCCAGATCCCTTGTGCCGGTGGCTCGTTCCACCACGGACGCGGCGTTGGCCGCCGTCGTGTTCGCCGTCTCGGCGAGGGCGGGGGATGCCGTGCAGAGCATGGCGACCGCGGTGAGGAGGGAGGTCCCGGCCAGGACGCCCGTGCGGACCTTGCGCTGCGAGAACGTATTCAAGTGTGTGGTCTCCCGTTTTCACAGGGAGGGGCATACGGATGGTGCCCCTGTCCCCTTGAACTGTGTTGACAGCCGTTGGTCATTCGGCCGTCGGCCGCGCACTGGTCAAGATGGCGGCAATGGGAGCAAATCACTGGCCAGAGTTATACGTCAAGTTACCTTTAATGCGAAACGAGTTACCGACCTCGGTGAGATGTCGTGAAATGCCGACTGGGCTGTGGCCCCTCTCGAGCGGAGAGGAGGCACAGCCCAGCCGGGTGCAAGTGAGCTCAGTAGCGGGGGCGGTTGAACCACGCCGTGCCGCTGGGCACCACCGGCGCGGCGGTGATGATGCCGCCGAAGACGACCCACAGCAACGGGAAGATGACCGCTGTGGCCAGACCTGAGTCGAGACCGACGAACAGGCCGATGACCCCTACGATTGTGCCGAGCGCGCCGTAGACCACCGTGGTGATCCGGATGCCCTGGCCGCCCTTGCTGAACTTGACACCGAGCGTGATGGACAGAGCAGCGAGACCGAGCGCGATGAGCGCGATGAGTACGAGAACGCCTGCTGCGATGTCACCGCCCTCGCCGATCGAGCTGAACGGGTCGTCGGAGGAGGAGCTCAGGTCGTCTGCGGCATCGGAGACGTCGTTGGCGATGGCCGCAACGTAGAGCCAGGCGAGGCCCGCCAAGATCTGGACCGCCGAGATGATGAACAGAAACACGCGCGCGGTGACGAGCAAGCCCGGCATCGACTGCGGCATCATCTGGTTGCCCCCCGGGTAGCCGGGGTACGCCGGCTGCTGTGGGTAGCCGTAGCCCTGCTGAGGCGGGACTCCGGGGGGAGCCTGCTGCGGGTAGCCGTAGCCGGGAGCGGCCGGCGGTTGCTGGGGAGGCGGGCCGTAAGGGTTGTTCGGGTCGCCAAAACTCATGGCGGTCTTTCCTCCGTTGTCCGAGTGCGGGGACGCGCGGCACGGTGCGGAGGAGAGTTGACTGAATGCGGTTCGTCCCCCCGGTACAGCCCGCGGCACTGCAGTCACATCGTTCTTTAGTCGGCTCTTACTTGTCCAGCCGCATTCCCTATGTGTTGTGCAAGTGCAACATCGCTGATCATGGGCGGATACAGGCGTAGATGGGGTGACGCAGGCCACGTGGGACCCGGATTGGAACCGGGAGGGCGTCATCCAGGAAGATGGGAGTCATGACCGCCCAGATTCTCGATGGCAAGGCCACCGCAGCCGCGATCAAGTCCGACCTGACCGCCCGCGTGGCGGCGCTGAAGGAGAAGGGCGTCACGCCCGGACTCGGCACGGTCCTGGTCGGGGACGACCCCGGCAGCCAGAAGTACGTCGCCGGCAAGCACCGCGACTGCGCCCAGGTGGGCATCGCCTCCATCCAGCGTGAACTGCCCGCGACCGCGACCCAGGAGGAGATCGAGGCCGTCGTCCGCGAGCTGAACGAGGACCCGGCCTGCACCGGTTACATCGTCCAGCTGCCGCTGCCCAAGGGCATCGACGAGAACCGCATCCTGGAGCTGATGGACCCGGACAAGGACGCCGACGGCCTGCACCCGATGAACCTCGGCCGCCTCGTCCTGAACGAGCCGGCCCCGCTGCCCTGCACCCCCAACGGCGTCCTCACGCTCCTGCGCCAGTACGGCGTGGAGATCAAGGGCGCCGAGGTCGTGGTCGTCGGCCGCGGTGTGACCATCGGGCGTCCGATGCCGCTGCTGCTGACCCGGCGCAGCGAGAACGCGACCGTGACCCAGTGCCACACCGGCACCCGTGACCTGGCCTCGCACCTGCGCCGCGCCGACATCATCGTCGCCGCCGCGGGCTCCGCCCACCTGGTCCGGCCCGAGGACGTGAAGCCGGGCGCGGCCGTCCTCGACGTCGGCGTCTCGCGCAACGCCGAGGGCAAGATCGTGGGCGACGTCCACCCCGGCGTCGCCGAGGTGGCCGGCTTCATCTCCCCGAACCCCGGCGGCGTGGGTCCGATGACCCGGGCGCAGCTGCTGGTCAACGTGGTCGAGGCGGCGGAGCGCAGTGTCGGCTGAACCGGGCGCCGGTAAGGCGGAGGAGATCAAGGACATCGAGGAGACCGACGACATCGAGGTCCGGGATCCGGTGAGCGCGCCGGACGCGGAGGGCAGGCCCCGGCGGACCACCCGCCGCTTCCCGCTCTTCACCCGGGACACGGCCCGCCCCGAGGGCGGCGGCCGCGCGGCGTCCGGCGACCTGCCGGCGCCCGCCCGGCAGTGGCCCGTCCTCGTCGTCCTCGGACTGGTCGGGGTCGGACTGCTGGTCACCGCGCTCGACGTGTTCCGCGTCGGCACGCTGCTGATCGGCGGGGCCCTGCTGGCCGGCGCGGTGATGCGGTGGCTGCTGCCGAGCGTCGGCATGCTCGCGGTGCGCTCGCGCTTCACGGACATCGTGACGTACGGCGTGCTGGGCCTCACGATCGTGCTGCTGGCGCTGATGGCGCAGCCCAAGCCATTGCTGGAGGTCCCGTTCCTCAAGGACACGCTGCACTTCACGGTGGAGAACTAGCCCGCGGAAAACCCTGCGGCGCGACGGCGGTCCGTCCTCTCCCCCGAGGAAGGACGGACCGCCGTCTGCGTCAACCCTCGGGCACGGTGAAGGCGCTGTTCAACGGCTGTCAGTGCGCTGTGGCACGGAAGTGACCGTTCCGCTACGTCGGACACGTCGGGGAACCAAGGCGCCGTGTCGTGTCGTCACCCGATCGGGTCTGGTTCGGAGGTGAGCGATGGGTGCGTGGCAGCCGCTGCCCGACGATCTGCCGTCGGAGGTGCGGCACTTCGTGGTGCAGTTGCGGCAGCTCAAGGACCGTACGGGCCTGAGCCTGGTCGCGCTGGGCGCGCGCACCGCGTACAGCAAGTCCTCCTGGCAGCGCTACCTCAACGCCACCCAGCCCCCGCCCCGGCAGGCGGTCGTCGCGCTGTGCCGGGTCGCGGGGGTCGGCAAGGAGGAGGCGGAACGCTTCGGGGTGCGCTGGGAACTGGCCGTGCAGGCCTGGCCGAAGCCGGTCACGGTGCCGGGGAAGCCGGATGTGACGGGGGAGGCGGGGGAGACCRCAGGCCCTGCGGGCGCCGGGGGTGAGCAGTACTCCGACGAGGGGTACGAGGACGATCCCACGCTGCCCTGGTGGGACGCGCCGCCCAAGGAGACCGGGCCGCCGTCGCGCCGGCTGCTGATGGTCGCCGTCGTGCTCGTCCTGGTGCTGGTGCTGGCGGCGGTGATCGGGGCCGTTGCGCTGGGGTGAGTCCGCTGGGACGGCCGCGTCGGACTTGCCCGAATAGGTCGCATGTGACGTGAGTGATCTTTTATGTGCGTTCTGTGTGTCGATGTGTTGACAAGTTCGCGCATTTGCAAGGAAGTCGTTCAGTGGGCGGGCTAGCGTGGTCGATCGGGACGTCCGGGGCGTCCCGCTTGTCTGTAAGGGCTTACTGCCAGGGTTGTGTCGGCCGGCAAGGGGAGCCGGTGGAACACTGGACGCGGTTGGGCGGGCGTGCGACGGTGCATGCCCGCAGTCCCAATGCTCCCGTGCGCCCCCACCCCGGGAACTGAGATCCTTACGTGGCGCATCCCTGTGGGTAGCCACATCGGGGACTCGGCAGAGGGCACCACGCGCGGGGAAAACGCGAGAAACACCAGCACGAACCGGGGGGAAGAGGGGGGAAGCAATGCCTCGTTGGAGGGCCTTGCCGGATGAACTCGATCCGCAGGTCAGGGAGTTCGCGAGCCAGTTGCGTCGGCTCGTGGACCGCAGCGGTCTGAGCGTCGCGGCGTTGGCCGACCGCACGGGATACAGCAAGACGTCCTGGGAGCGGTACCTGAACGGGCGGCTCCTTGCGCCCAAGGGCGCGATCGTGGCGCTCGCCGAGGTCACCGGTACGAATCCGGTTCACCTGACGACGATGTGGGAGCTCGCCGAACGTGCGTGGAGCCGTTCGGAGATGCGCCACGACATGACCATGGAAGCCATCCGGATCTCCCAGGCCCGCGCGGCGCTGAGCGAGTTCGGAGCGCCGCCCGCGAACGCCAAGGGGGGCGCGAAGACGGCCAAGGGCTCACGCCGCGGCGGCAGCGCCACGGCCGCGCCCACGCCCGGGGTGGCGGGTCCGGCCGGTGTGGCACCGACCGTGCCGCCTTCGGTGCCCGTGCAGCCCAAGGCGCCGGAGGTGCGGGACGCGGTGGTCCGGGATGCTCCGGTGCGGGGGTCCGGCGGGGGTGACGTCCGCGAGGACGAGGCCTCCGGGGCCAACTCTTGGGGCCTGGCGGGGTATCGAGGGCCGTCCCAGACGGGGAGCCGTGCGACGGGGGCCTCCGCGGCATCCGGTGTGTCCGGCGCGTCCGGTGTGTCCGGGCCGTCCGAGGCGGAGTCGGGTGCCGCGTGGACGCCGGGGACCCCGAGTCCGTACAGCGAGCCTCCGCGGGGGCCTCGTCCCGGCAGTCGCCGCGCCGGTGGGGGCGGCGGGAAGCGGCGGCTGACGATGTTCCTCGCGGGCGTCGTCGGTGTGCTCGTGGTGATCGCGGCGGTGTTCTACCTGACCGACGGCGTCGGCGGGAAGAAGAACGAGGACGCCGCCAAGTCGCCCTCGCCGACCACCTCGACCGACACCGACCTGCCGGTCGGCGTGAAGTGCAGCGGTGACTCCTGCACCGGCAAGGACGCGGAGGCCATGGGGTGCAGTGGTGACCTCGTGACCACCGCCAAGACCGCGACCGTCGGCACGGCCGTGGTCGAGGTGCGCTACAGCGAGACGTGCGGCGCGGCGTGGGGGCGCATCACCCAGGCCGCGCAGGGCGACGAGGTGGCCGTGACGGTCGGCAAGGCGAAGGAGACCGGGTCGATCACGGTGGCCGGCGACACGATCGCGTACACGCCGATGGTGGCCGTGAAGGACGCGGGCGAGGCAATCGCCTGCGCGACGCTGGCCGCCGGCCCGGAGGGGTGCACGCAGTAAGGGGCGCCCCGGGGGCTCACGCCGGGCGGACTGCGCGACCAACGGCCGTCGGTGGCCGGTCGCGCAGTTCCCCGCGCCTCTTCGGGGCGCTGTCCGGGCCGCGTCTTTCAGCGTGGGACGGGTAGCGGCGGCGGGGGCGGAAAAAGAATCCGGCTGGGCAGGAATGGCCGTCGGCAAAGTGGGCACGCGCACGGTACCCCCACGGGAGTCCGGCATCGGTACCCCCACAGGCGGCCGCCCAGGTTTCCCTCTCCCGGACCGGGCGGCCGCCCCTTTTTGCCGTACTGATGGTCATCCTGTGGGGTGGGCCACACGGACCCGGCCGTGCGGGATACCGGAGGCGCGATAGCCTGACCGGTGGATCTCTCGACGCCAAGAGATCGATCATCTCAGGGCCCAGGTCCCGCACCCCGGGGGCAGAGACGCCCCATCGCCAGCTGTCATACGGAGAACGCCATGACCCGCACTCCCGTGAACGTCACCGTCACCGGCGCGGCCGGCCAGATCGGTTACGCCCTGCTCTTCCGCATCGCCTCCGGCCAGCTGCTCGGCGCGGACGTGCCGGTCAAGCTGCGTCTCCTGGAGATCACGCCCGCGCTGAAGGCTGCCGAGGGTACGGCCATGGAGCTCGACGACTGCGCGTTCCCGCTGCTCCAGGGCATCGACATCAGCGACGACCCGAACGTCGCCTTCGACGGCGCCAACGTCGCCCTCCTCGTCGGCGCCCGCCCCCGCACCAAGGGCATGGAGCGCGGTGACCTGCTCTCCGCCAACGGCGGCATCTTCAAGCCGCAGGGCAAGGCCATCAACGACAACGCCGCGGACGACATCAAGGTCCTCGTCGTCGGCAACCCGGCCAACACCAACGCGCTCATCGCGCAGGCCGCCGCGCCGGACGTACCGGCCGAGCGGTTCACCGCGATGACCCGCCTCGACCACAACCGCGCGCTGACCCAGCTCGCGAAGAAGACGGGCTCGACGGTCGCCGACATCAAGCGCCTGACGATCTGGGGCAACCACTCCGCCACCCAGTACCCGGACATCTTCCACGCCAGCATCGCCGGCAAGAACGCCGCCGAGGTCGTCAGCGACGAGAAGTGGCTCGCCGAGGACTTCATCCCGACCGTCGCCAAGCGCGGCGCGGCGATCATCGAGGCCCGCGGCGCCTCCTCGGCGGCCTCCGCCGCCAACGCCGCCATCGACCACGTCCACACCTGGGTCAACGGCACCGCCGACGGCGACTGGGTCTCCATGGGCATCCCGTCCGACGGTTCCTACGGCGTGCCGGAGGGGCTCATCTCCTCCTTCCCCGTCACCACCAAGGACGGCAAGTACGAGATCGTCCAGGGCCTGGAGATCAACGAGTTCTCCCGCGCCCGGATCGACGCCTCCGTCGCCGAGCTGGCGGAGGAGCGCGAGGCGGTCCGCGCCCTCGGCCTCATCTGAGCCACCTGCGCCAGACGCGTCAGCCGCGGGCCCCGTACCGGTTTCTTCCGGTACGGGGCCCGCGGGCGTCTACTCCCGCGTCGGCACGCCGACGTCCGTGAAGATGTCCCACGCCTCCTGCCTCATGCCGAGGACCAGGAGCGTGCGGGCCTCGCCGAGGCGGTGGCCGGTGCGGCGGTGTATGGCCAGGGCTTCGGTGCCGAGTTCCACGGCCGTGGCGTGCGATCCCTCCGACTTCGCCGTCGCCGACAGGGCGGTCAGCGCCTGGCCCTCCACCACGCGGAAACAGTGGTCGCGGGCGATGCTGAGCGCCCGTTCGGCGTGGGTGCGGGCGTCGTCGTACCGGCCCAGTTGCCGGTGTGTGAGGGACAGGCCCAGCACACAGTCCGCCTGGGTACGCCGGGATCCCGAGTCGTGGGCCAGGGCCACGGCCTGCCGGCCGGCTTGGAGCGACAGGTCGAAGTGGGTCAGCTTCCGCTGAGCGGCGGCGATCGTGTTGAGGATGCCGGCCTGAATCCAGCGCCGTCCCCTGTCCTTGACCATCGCGAGGGCACGCTCGGCCTGTTCCAGAGCCTCCCCGTGACGGCCGAGCTCGATGTTGATCCTCGCGACGGCGTCCAGCATCATGGCGCGGTCGTTGCGGTAGCCGCCTCGCCCCGAAGAGGTGACCCAGGGACCGAGCGCGTCGAGGCCATGGGTCAGACGTCCGAGTTCCCAGTACACCCAGCCCAGATTCTGCAGGGCCAGGCTGTGGTCGTTCCAGCCGATCTCCTCGTTCCGGCCGATCGCCGATTCGAGGTGCTCCGCGGCCTCGCGCAGTCGGCCCAGATCGCGGCAGGTCACACCGAGGACCACCAGCCCGAGCGCTTCGAGGTGACGGTTCCCGGCCTCCCGGGTGATCCGCAGGCCGGTGGTGACATGCTCGCGCGCCCTGTCGAGGCGGGCCATGCTCCACTCTGTCTGGGCCAGGCCGCCGAGCGCCGCCGCCTCGCCCGTCGCCCAGCCGAGCTCCCGGCTGATCTCGCGTACGCGCGTGTGGTGTTCCAGTGACTGCGTGCCATGCCCCCGGTCCGACTTGAGCAGTCCCAGGCTGCTGTGCATGGCAGCCTGGCCGAACAGGTCTCCCTCGGCCGTGGCGGCGTCCAGTGCGGTCTGCGCGGTGGCCTGCCATGTCGCCCGCGGCAGATGGAGCCAGAAGTAGCCGAACAGTGCGTTCGTCAGGTGCCAGGCGACCGGGCGGGGGCCGTGACGGGCCGCGTGGTTGATGACGGCGAGCAGATTCGCCCGCTCCGCGTCCAGCCATCGTCCGGCTCCGGCGGCGGGCGGCAGGCCCGGCTGCTCGCCTGCGACGAGATCGTCGGGCAACTGCGGGAAGAGCCAGCTTCCACTGGCGGCCCGGGCAGCGCCCAGATACCAGACCAGGACCCGTCTCAACGCGGCGTCACGATCCGCCGCCACCTCCTCCACCTGGGCACGCTCCAGCGCGTACTCACGGAGGAGATCATGGAAGTGGTACCGGCCCGAGGCCGCGGGCTCGATCAGGTGGGCCCCGGCCAAACCGCCGAGGAGCCGGCGGGCCGGGGACAGCGGCAGGTCCAGGAGAGCCGCGGCGATCTCGGCCGTGAACTCCGCCCCGGGAAACAGTCCGAGCAGCCGGAACAACCGCCGCGCCCCGTCCGACAGGACCCGGTACGAGGCGGAAAACGCCGTACGCAAAGGGGAGTTGCCGGTGTCGTCCGGTGCCAGGGCCTGCAGCCGGTCGCCCTCCGACATCTCGGCGACCAGGTCCGCCAGGCGCAGGCCCGGATCGCCCGCCAACCTCGCGGCAGCGACCCGCAGTGCCAGCGGAAGACTGCCGCACAGCCGGATCAACTCTTCGGCCACCGCGGGCGGTTCCGCGGTGAGCCGGTTCGGGCCGAGGGCCTCGCTCAGCAGGGCGCGGGCCTCCTCCGGCAGCAGGAGGTCCAGGGGCAGGGCGTGTGCGCCGTCGTGGGCGACCAGGTCGCCGAGCCGGTTGCGGCTGGTGACGACGACGCAGCAGGACGGGCTGCCGGGGAGCAGCGAACGTACCTGCTGAGCCGAGGCCGCGTTGTCGAGCAGGACGAGCAGGCGGCGGTCGGCCAGCAGGGTGCGGTACGCGCGTGCCTGCGCCTCCTCGGCCAAGGGGATCTCCGAGGCTTCCAGGCCCAGGCTCCGCAACAGGAGTTCGAGCGCCTCGGTGGGCGTGAGCGGCGGCCGGTCGTGGTCGAAGCCGTGCAGGTTGACGTACAGCTGGCCGTCCGGGAAGCGGGACCGCGCCTGGTGTGCCCAGCGCACGGCCAGGGCGGTCTTGCCGATGCCCGCGGCGCCGCCGATGGCGGAGATCACGACCGTGTTCGCCGGGCCGCTGTCCAGCAGTGCGTGCAGGCGGGCGAGTTCGTCGGTGCGGCCCGCGAAACCGGCGGCGTCGTGGGGCAGTTCGGCCGGTATCCCGGAACGGCGCGGGGTCGGTGCGGCCAGGGTCGGGTCGTTGGTGACGATGAGCTGGTGGAGGGCCAGCAGTTCTGGTGCCGGGTCGACGCCCAGGTCCTCGGCGAGGCGCTTGCGGACGGCGTCGTAGTGGAGGAGAGCCTCGGCCGGTAATCCGCATCGGTACAGGGCGGTCAGCAGCTGCGCAGCCAGTCGCTCGTCCAGCGGGTGGGCGGCGGCCAGCTCCCGCAGCCGGGGGAGGATCTCGCTGTGGCGCGCCCTGCGCAACTGCACCTCGTGGTACCTGAGCCAGCCGTCGACGCGCTCCCTCGCCAGACCGGCACGGGTCGTGTCGGCCCACGCTCCTGTCACCCCGGACAGCGGCTCGCCGCGCCACAACTCCAGGGCTCCCTGCAGGAGTTCGGCCGCCCGGTCGTCGTCGGAGTCCCGGGCACGGGCGACGAGGTCACGGAAGCTGTACAGGTCGACACGCTCGTCCGGCACCCGTAGCTCGTAGCCACCCGAGACCCGGTTCAGCCGTATGTCCGTCGCCGCCGGGCCGGACCCGCTCAGTGCGGTCTTCAGGCGGCCTATGTAGCCGTAGACCACGTTGCGCACCGAAGCGGGCGGATCGTCGCCCCAGACCCGGTCGATGAGTGTCTCGATCGGTACGACGCGGTTGGCCTCCATGAGGAGCACCGCGAGCACGCACCGCTGGCGAGGGCGGCCGACGTCGATCGCGGCCCCGTCCGCCCACGCCTGTACCGGTCCCAGCAACCGGATCTCCACCGGTCCGTCCTTCCCTAGGCCCTGTCCTCCGAGCGGTCATGGTCCAGGGCGTACGACCTGCGCGTACAGGTTTCCTCAACATTCCCTCGGCTGCGGGAGCTGGCCGCCGCCCACCCGCTGGACGAGCGACTGGCTGCGCAGCTGCTGACCGCCCTGTACCGATGCGGATTACCGGCCGAGGCTCTCCTCCACTACGACGCCGTCCGCAAGCGCCTCGCCGAGGACCTGGGCGTCGACCCGGCACCAGAACTGCTGGCCCTCCACCAGCGGCTGAGCGCGAGCCACCCAGGCCCGCGCACCCCGGTCCCGGCGCCGATCTCCGCAGGGTCGACGCAGAGCGCACCGCAGGCTCAGACGGCCAGCCGCTTCTCGAACCAGTGGCTGGCGTAGACATTGTCGTCGTACGCCGGGATCGCCGTGTATCCGCACGCCCGGTACATCGCCTGTGCCTCGGTGAGTGAGGCGTGGGTGTCGAGGCGTACGACGGTCAAGTGGCGGGTGGTGGCCTCCTGTTCGAGGGCTGCCAGCAGGCGGCGGGCGAGGCCGAGGCGGCGGGCGGTGGGGGACACCCAGACGTGGCGGATCTCGCCGACGCCGGGTTCCAGGCGCCGGAGCGCGCCGCAGCCCACCGGGCGGCTCTCCTCGTACGCGACGAAGAACGCGCCGGCGTCGCCGGACACCTCCTCGGGCCGTACGAGGTCGTCCTTGTCGAACCCCTCCGGGAACCGCTCGTCGATGTCGGCCGCGTAGGCGTCCAGGCAGGCCAGGGCGTCCGGTGCGGCGCCGTCGACGAGGGCGACGGTGATGCCGGCGAGGCGCAGCAGGCGCTGGGCGGTGGTCAGCGCCCCGGTCAGCTCGGCGCGCTGCGGTTCGCTGAGGCCGTCGAGCAGCCCGGCGACGACCACGTTCGCCCGCCGGTTCTGCTCCTTGACCTCCACCCGTCCGGCCGGCGTCAGCTCGATCATGCGCAGCCGGCTGTCCTGTGAGTGGGTGCTGAGCCTGACCATGCCCTGGGCCTGGAGCGCCTTGGCCATCCGGCTCAGATACCCGGCGTCCAGCCCGAGCCGGCTCCTGAGTTCACGCAGGGACACCCCGTCCCCGATCTCGAACAGCAGCCGCGCCTCGCCCAGCGGGCGGTCCTGGCCGAGGTAGTGGTCGTCCAGTACGCCGATGCGGCGCGTGAAGTAGCGGTTGAAGCGACGGAAGGCCGTCACCTGTTCTGCCGACACTGGCTTCATATTTCTTTGACTTTAGTCAAAGGTCCGGTCGAGGTCCAGCCCGGCCGGTTCCTGTTTTGTCTGGTTTGCCCGCATGTTCAGTGACCCAGCACACTTTCGGCCATGGATCGCGCATGCATCCGCAACCGAGGGGCAGGCGCACTCGGTCCCATGGGTGACATACGTGTGACACAGGGGCTCTGAACAGGAACGGAAGGCAACACCGATCATGGCGGAAAGTACGGAACTCCAGACGCGCGGCACCATCCACGTGGGAGGGGAATGGCGTGCGGCCGTCTCCGGCGCGACGCGCGAAATCCTCGACCCCGCGGACGCGACACCGTTCGTCCTGGTCGCCGAGGGTGACGAGAAGGACACCGATCTGGCGGTCGAGGCCGCCCGCCGTGCCTTCGACGGCGGCCAGGGGGAGTGGCCCCGCACGCCCGTCGCCGAGCGTGCCGCCCTGCTGCGCCGCGTCGCCGACCTGCTCGTGCGCGACCGTGAGCCGCTCGGCCTGCTGGAGGCCCGTGACGCCGGCAAGACCGTCGAAGAGGGCCGTGTCGACATCGACTGCGTCGCCGACGCCTTCCGCTACTTCGCCGACCTCGTCGCCGCCGAGGCCCCCGGCCGGGTCGTCGACGCGGGCTCGCCCGACATCCACAGCGTCGTCGTCCATGAGCCGGTCGGTGTGTGTGCGCTGATCACCCCCTGGAACTACCCCCTCCTCCAAGCCAGCTGGAAGATCGCGCCCGCGCTCGCCGCCGGCAACACCTTCGTCGTCAAGCCCAGCGAGATCACCCCGCTGACGACCGTCGCGCTCATCGACCTGCTCGTCGAGGCGGGCCTGCCGGTCGGCGTCGCCAACATCGTCACCGGCCCCGGCCACTCCGTCGGCGCCCGGCTCTCCGAGCACCCCCACGTCGACCTCGTCTCCTTCACCGGCGGACTGATCAGCGGCACCAAGGTCGCCCAGGCCGCCGCGCCCACCGTCAAGAAGGTCGCCCTCGAACTCGGCGGCAAGAACCCCAACGTCGTCTTCGCCGACGCCTGCGCCACCGACGAGGCCTTCGACACCGCCGTCGACCAGGCCCTCAACGCCGCGTTCATCCACAGCGGCCAGGTCTGCTCGGCGGGCGCCCGCCTGATCGTCGAGGAGTCCGTCCGGGACCGCTTCGTCGCCGAACTCGCCCGCCGCGCCCAGAAGATCCGCCTCGGCCGCGGCACCGCCGACGGCGTCGAGTGCGGCCCGCTCGTCTCCGAGCAACAGCGCGCCAAGGTCGAGTCGTACGTCGAATCCGCGCTCAAGGAGGGCGCGGTGCTGCGCTCCGGCGGCAAGCGCCCCGAGCCGTCCCCGGAGCGGCCGGAGAGCGGCTACTTCTACGAGCCGACCGTCCTCGACCACTGCCACCGCGAGATGAAGGTCGTGCGCGAGGAGGTCTTCGGCCCGGTCCTCACCGTCGAGACCTTCCGCACCGAGGACGAGGCGATCGCGCTGGCCAACGACACGGAGTACGGCCTCGCGGGCGCGGTCTGGACCGCCGACGCCGGCCGGGCCCGCCGGGTCGCGGGCCGCCTGCGGCACGGCACCGTCTGGATCAACGACTTCCACCCCTACCTCCCGCAGGCGGAGTGGGGCGGCTTCGGCAAGAGCGGGGTGGGCCGTGAACTCGGCCCCGCCGGACTCGCCGAGTACCGCGAGAGCAAGCACGTCTACCAGAACCTCGCGCCGAAGCCGGTCCGCTGGTTCACGGGCTGACCCCGTCCCCTCAAGTCAGCCCTGATCAACCCCCCTTGGAGTACCACCCGCATGCCCGAGAACACCCACGAGTACGACTACGTCGTCATAGGCGGCGGAACCGCAGGTTCCGTCATCGCCTCCCGCCTCACCGAGGACCCCGACATCACCGTCGCCGTCATCGAGGGCGGCCCCAGTGACGTCGGCCGCGACGACGTCCTGACCCTGCGCCGCTGGATGGGTCTGCTCGGCGGCGAGCTGGACTACGACTACCCGACCACCGAGCAGCCCCGTGGCAACTCGCACATCCGGCACAGCCGGGCCCGCGTGCTGGGCGGGTGTTCGAGCCACAACACCCTCATCGCCTTCAAGCCGCTGCCGTCCGACTGGGACGAGTGGGAGGAGGCGGGCGCCAAGGGCTGGGGCGCGGTGCCGATGGAGGCGTACTACGCCCGGCTCAAGAACAACATCGTCCCGGTCGACGAGAACGACCGGAACGCCATCGCCCGTGACTTCGTCGACGCCGCCCAGGACGTGCTCGGCGTCCCGCGCGTCGAGGGCTTCAACAAGCAGCCCTTCACCGAGGGCGTCGGCTTCTTCGACCTCGCCTACCACCCCGAGAACAACAAGCGCTCCTCGGCGTCGGTGGCGTATCTGCACCCGGTGATGGACGAGCGCGAGAACCTCACGATCCTGCTGGAGACCTGGGCGCACAAGCTGGAGCTCAACGGCACCCGCGCCGAGGGCGTGCACATGCGCACCAAGGACGGCGAGGAGATCCTGGTCCGCGCCCGGCGCGAGGTCGTGCTGTGCGCGGGCGCCGTCGACTCGCCCCGCCTGCTGCTGCACTCCGGCATCGGCCCCCGCGGGGACCTCACCGAGCTGGGCATCCCGGTCGTCCACGACCTGCCGGGCGTCGGCGAGAACCTCCTCGACCACCCCGAGTCGGTGATCGTCTGGGAGACCGACGGACCCATCCCGGAGAACTCCGCGATGGACTCCGACGCGGGCCTGTTCGTGCGCCGCGACCCCGAACACCGGGGCCCGGACCTGATGTTCCACTTCTACCAGGTCCCGTTCACGGACAACCCGGAGCGCCTCGGCTACGAGCGGCCGGAGTTCGGGGTGTCGATGACCCCGAACATCCCCAAGCCGAAGAGCCGCGGCCGGCTGTACCTGACCAGCTCCGACCCGTCCGTGAAGCCCGCGCTGGACTTCCGGTACTTCACCGACGAGGACGACTACGACGGTCGCACCCTCGTCGACGGGATCAAGATCGCCCGTGAGGTCGCCAAGACCGAACCGCTGGCGCACTGGCTCAAGCGCGAGGTGTGCCCCGGCCCGCAGGTCACGGGCGACGAGGAGCTGAGCGAGTACGCGCGCAAGGTCGCGCACACCGTGTACCACCCGGCCGGCACCTGCCGCATGGGCGCCGCCGACGACGAACTTGCCGTGGTCGACCCGCAGTTGAGGATCCGCGGCCTGCAAGGAATCCGTATCGCCGACGCCTCCGTCTTCCCGACGATGACCGCCGTGAACCCGATGATCGGGGTGCTCATGGTCGGGGAGAAGGCCGTCGATTTGATTGGAGGTGAGGCGTGATGAGTACGACGACCCAGACCGTGACGCCCGATTCGCCCGAGACCCGTAAGCCCCCGACCGCGCCGGTCTTCTCCGTCGAAGGCCTGTGGAAGGTCTTCGGCCCCAAGGCGCACCGCGTCCCCGCCGACCCCGAGCTGACCGCGCTCACGCCCGCCGAGCTGCGCACCCGCACCGGCTGCACGGCCGCCGTGCGTGACGTGTCCTTCGACGTCCGCAAGGGCGAGGTCTTCGTCGTCATGGGCCTGTCCGGCTCCGGCAAGTCCACGCTCGTGCGCTGTCTGACCCGGCTGATCGAGCCGACGGCCGGCAGCATCGCCATCGACGGCGAGGACGTGCGCGCCATGGACAAGGCCCGCCTGCGCGAACTGCGCCGGCACCGCGCCGCGATGGTCTTCCAGCACTTCGGCCTGCTCCCGCACCGCACGGTCCTGGACAACGTGGCGTACGGCCTGGAGATCCAGGGCGTCGGCAAGGCGCAGCGCCGTGAGCGGGCCGCCGAAGTCGTGGCCAAGGTCGGCCTGGAGGGGATGGAGCACCGCAGGCCGGGCCAGCTCTCCGGCGGCCAGCGCCAGCGCGTCGGCCTCGCCCGGGCGCTCGCCGTGGACCCCGAGGTCCTGCTCTTCGACGAGCCGTTCAGCGCGCTCGACCCGCTGATCCGGCGGGACATGCAGGAGGAGGTCGTCCGCCTGCACCGCGAGGAGGGCCGCACGATGGTCTTCATCACCCATGACCTCAGCGAGGCCCTCAAGCTCGGCGACCGCATCGCCCTCATGCGCGACGGCGCCGTGGTCCAGCTGGGCACCCCGGAGGAGATCGTCGGCTCCCCGGCCGACGACTACGTCCGCGAGTTCGTCCGTGACGTCCCGCGCGAACAGGTCCTGACGGTCCGTACGGCGATGAGGACCGCGTCGGCGGAGGAGGCCGGCGGCAACGGCCCCGCCCTCGCGCCGGACGCGACCGTGTCCGAGGCCATCGAGGCCGTCGCACGCACCGGTGCCGCGGCCCGGGTCATGGAAGGGGGACGTTGTCTGGGGGTGGTCGACCACGAACGGCTTCTCGGCGTCGTAGCGGGGACGGAGCAGAGTAGGGAGGTGGCTTGATGGCCACCGTCACCGCCACCGCTCCCCGGGCAGCACTGCCCGGCTTCCTCAAACGGCCCGCCCTGCGCAAGCTCCTGCTGCTCGCGCTCCTCGCCGCCATCCTTGTCCCGCTGGCCAACGCCCGCTGGGCGAGCGGCTCCTGGCCGGGCGCGCTGACCGTCGACCTGTCCGAACCGTTGACCAAGGTCAGCACCTGGATCATCGACAACCGCGACAGCCACCCGCTGTTCCTCTACTTCTTCGGGCACATCAGCAACGCGGTCGTGCTCTCCGTACGCGCCGTGTACCTGGTGCTGCTCGCCGCCGGCTGGGCCGGTGTCACCGCCGCCGCGTCCCTGATCGCCTGGCGCGTCGCCGGGTGGCGGCTCGCCGCCGGTACGGCCGCAGCGTTCCTGGCCTGCGGGTTCCTCGGCATGTGGGTACCCACCATGCAGACCCTGGCGCTCATGGTCGTGGCGGTGCTCGCCTCGGCCGCCGTGGGCGCGCTGCTCGGTCTCGCGGCCGGTCTGTCCGACCGTATGGACCGGATACTGCGCCCCGTCCTGGACACCATGCAGGTGCTCCCGGCCTTCGCGTACCTGCTGCCCGTCGTCCTGGTCTTCGGCATCGGCGTCCCCGCCGCCGTCCTGGCCACCGTCGTCTACGCCGCCCCGCCGATGGCCCGCCTCACCGCCCTCGGTCTGCGCGGCGCCGACAAGGAGGTGCTGGAGGCGGTCGAGTCGCTCGGCTCCACCGCACGGCAGCGCCTGCTGACGGCCCGGATACCGCTGGCCCGCAAGGAACTCCTGCTCGGCCTCAACCAGACGATCATGATGGCGCTGTCCATGGCGGTCATCGCGTCCGTCATCGGCGCCGGCGGCCTCGGTGACCGCGTCTACCAGGCGCTGGCCTCGGTCGACGTCGGCGCCGCGCTCGCGGCCGGCATCCCGATCGTGCTGCTCGCCGTCGTCCTGGACCGGGTGACCTGCGCGGCAGGCGAGAGCCTCGGCGAGGAGCCCCAGCCGAACGGCCGCGCACGCTGGCTGTACGCGCTCGCCGGCACTCTGGCCGTGGCGGTCGCCGCACGTCTCGCGGGCCGTCTCGACTGGCCCGACGCCTGGGACCTGAACATCGCCGAGCCGGTCAACCGCGCCGTCGACTGGATGACCGACCACCTCTACTCCGGCGTCCCCGTCGTCGGCGGCACCGCCGACTGGGCGGCCCACTTCACCACCTGGATCCTCGACCCCCTGCGCGACGGCCTGCAGTGGCTGCCCTGGTGGTCGGTGCTGCTGATCGTCGCCGCCCTGGCCTGGCTGATCGGCACCTGGCGCACCGCGCTGACCGCCGTGCTCGCCATGGCCGCGATCGGCGTGCTCGGTGTGTGGAAGCCGTCCCTCGACACCCTCTCCCAGGTCCTCGCGGCCGTCGCCGTCACCCTGGTCCTGGGCTTCGCGACCGGCATCGCGGCGGCCCGCAGCGACCGCGTCGAGCGCATGCTCCGGCCCGTCCTGGACGTCTTCCAGACGATGCCGCAGTTCGTGTACCTGATCCCGGTCGTGGCGCTGTTCGGCGTGGGCCGCGCCCCGGCCGCCGCGGCAGCCGTCGTCTACGCGCTGCCCGCCGTCGTCCGCATCACCACCCAGGGCCTGCGCCAGGTCGACCCGGCCGCCCTGGAGTCGGCGCGCTCGCTCGGCGCGACCCCCGCCCAGCAGTTGCGCCAGGTCCAGCTCCCGCTCGCCCGGCCCGCCCTGCTGCTCGCCGTCAACCAGGGCGTGGTCCTGGTCCTCGCCGTCGTCATCATCGGCGGCCTGGTCGGCGGTGGCGCGCTCGGCTACGAGGTCGTCTTCGGCCTCGCGCAGGGCGACCTCGCGACCGGTCTGGTGGCCGGCGCGGCGATCGTCTGCCTGGGCCTGATGCTGGACCGGGTGACCCAGCCGACGGAACGCCGCGCGAAGAAGGGAGCGTGACATGCGTATACGGATGAGTACGACTGCCGCAGTGGCCGGCGTGTCCGCGCTCTCGTTGCTGCTGCTGACCGGCTGCGGCGCCGCCGACATGACCAAGCAGTCCTCGCCCTTCGCGAACGCGCAGGGCGCCAAGACGGTGACCCTTTCCGTCCAGTCCTGGGTGGGCGCGCAGGCCAACGTGGCCGTCGTCCAGTACCTGCTGGAGAAGGAGCTCGGCTACCGCGTCGACACCGTCCAGATCGACGAGGTGCCCGCCTGGGACGCCCTCAGCCAGGGCCGGGTCGACGCTCTCCTGGAGGACTGGGGCCACCCGGAGGAGGAGCAGCGGTACGTCAAGGACAAGAAGACGATCGTGCCCGGCGGCGACCTCGGAGTCACCGGCCACATCGGCTGGTACGTCCCGACGTACTTCGCCAAGGAGCACCCGGACGTCACCGACTGGAAGAACCTCAACAAGTACGCCGAGCAGATGCGCACGGCGGAGAGCGGCGGCAAGGGCCAGCTGATGGACGGCTCGCCGTCCTACGTCACCAACGACAAGGCGCTGGTGAACAACCTGGACCTGGACTACCAGGTGGTGTTCGCCGGTTCGGAGGCCGCGCAGATCACGCAGCTCAAGCAGTTCGCCAAGGCCAAGAAGCCCTTCCTGACGTACTGGTACGAGCCGCAGTGGCTGTTCAAGAAAGTCCCGATGACCGAGGTGAAGCTGCCGGCGTACAAGGAGGGCTGCGACGCGGACCCGGAAAAGGTCGCCTGCGCCTATCCGCACACCCCGCTGCAGAAGTACCTCAACGCCGACTTCTCGAAGAACGGCGGCGAGGCGGCGGCCCTGCTGAAGAAGTTCAAGTGGACGACCGAGGACCAGAACGAGGTCTCCCTGATGATCGCCGAGCAGAAGCTGTCGCCCGAGGAGGCGGCGAAGAAGTGGGCGGACAGCCACGAGTCCACGTGGAAGACGTGGCTGTCCTGACGCTCACCTCGTCAGACCGGCCGTGATCTCCCGCAGCGCCTCGACGGCCCCGCGCTGGAGCCCCGGCCCGAACGTGACGCGGGTGGCCCCGAGTTCACCGAGTTCGGTGGACGAGGGGCCGCCGGTCACCGTGCCGTGCACATTGACGGGCCCCTGGATCCCGGACCGCAGCAGCGGCAGTACGCCGACGGGGGCGCCGATCGGATACACGCAGTCGGCGCCCGCGGCGACGTACAACGCGGCCCGCGCGATGGCCTGTTCCGCGGCCTGCTTGGGGTCGGCGTCACCGGGCGGCCGGATGAAGGCGTCGATCCGGGCGTTGACGAAGAGCCGGTCGCCGGCGGCGTGCCGTACCTCGGCGAGCCAGTCGGCGTGCGCGCGCGGGTCGTGAAGGACCCCGCCCTCGGAGTCCTCCAGGTTGCACCCCACGGCGCCGGTCTCCAGCAGCCGCTCCACCAGCTCCTTCGGCGCGATCCCGTACCCGCCCTCGATGTCCGCCGACACCGGCACGTCCACGGCCCGTACGATCCGCGCGACCGCCGCGAACATCTCGTCGGCCGGGGTCTGCCCGTCCTCGTGGCCGAGGGAGGCGGCGACGCCCGCGCTGGGCGTGGCGAGCGCGGGGAACCCGGCCTCGACGAACACGCGGGCGCTGGCGGCGTCCCAGGGGCCGGGCAGGACCAGCGGGTCGCCGGGGGCCCTGCGCCGGTGCAGGGCGCGGAACGTCTCGACCTTGGTGACGGTGCTGCCCACGCTGTCGGTCACGGTGTGTATCCCCCTGGTGGAATGCGGCGGGCGACCATCACCCGGTTCCCGTTGTCGATGGCTGTGTATGTCGGCTCACGCATGCTGACCGGGCCGGTAGTGCCCCGGCGTCATACGGCAGGTCACCCCGAACCGGTTCCAGGCGTTGATCACCGCGATCGCGGAGACCAGCTGGGCCAGCTCGGGCTCCTCGAAGTGCGCGGCGGCACGGTCGTACACCTCGTCGGGCACGAACCCGTCCGTCAGGACGGTCACGGCCTCCGTGAGCTCGATCGCCGCGAGCTCCTTGGCGGTGTAGAAGTGCGCCGACTCCTCCCAGGCGCTGAGCTGGACGATCCGCTCGACGCTCTCGCCGGCCGCGAGCGCGTCCTTGGTGTGCATGTCGATGCAGAACGCGCAGTGGTTCAGCTGCGAGGCGCGGATCTTGACCAGTTCGTACAGCCTGGAATCGAGTCCCTTACGGGCGGCCGCGTCGACGCGGACCATCGCCTTGTAGACCTCGGGGGCGTGCTTGGCCCAGTTGAGCCGGGCGGGCCGCTCGGCCGCGTACTCGACCGTCGTGGTGTCGGGGGTGCTGTCGATCGTCGTCATGGTGTCGAGCCTAGGAGCGAAGCAGCCCAGGAGTATGGTCCACTTCCATGCCGAAACCCTGGGCCACTCTGGGCGTCGACCTCCACCTGGAACCGTCCGGACCGGGCCTGCGTCTCAGCCTGACCGCCGCCCTGCGCGAGGCGGTCCGCAGCGCGCGCCTGGCTCCCGGCACCCGGCTGCCCTCGTCCCGCTCCCTCGCCGCCGACCTCGGCATCGCCCGCAACACGGTCGCCGAGGCGTACGCCGAACTCGTCGCCGAGGGCTGGCTCACCGCCCGCCAGGGCTCGGGGACCAGAGTGGCCGACCGCACGGTGACCCCACCGACAGGCACCACGGCCACACCTCACCCGGAGCGCCCGGGCCCGGTCTACGATCTGATCCCCGGTACGCCGGACCTCGCTGCCTTCCCCCGCACGGAGTGGCTCAAGGCGGCCCGCCGCGCCTTCCTCACCGCCCCGAACCAGGCCCTCGGCTACGGCGACCCCCGCGGCCGCCCCGAACTGCGCACCGCCCTCGCCGGCTACCTCGCCCGCGCACGGGGCGTACGCGCCGACCCCGAGTGCGTCGTGGTGTGCGCGGGTTTCGTGCACGGCCTGCAACTGCTCGCCAGGGTGCTGCGGGCGCGCGGTGTGGAGACGATCGCGGTGGAGTCGTACGGCCTCCCACCGCACTGGAAGCAACTGACGGCGGCGGGCCTGACCACAACACCCCTCCCCTTCGACGAACTGGGCACGAACCCAGGGGAGTTGACATCCGGCGACCTGCGCCCCGGGGCGGTACTCCTGACCCCCGCCCACCAATTCCCCATGGGCGTGCCGCTGCACCGCGACCGCCGGGGGACGGTGGTGGACTGGGCGCGCAGCACCGGCGGACTGGTCCTGGAGGACGACTACGACGGCGAGTTCCGCTACGACCGCCAGCCGGTTGGCGCGCTGCAGGGCCTGGACCCCGACAAGGTGGTCTACCTGGGCACGGCCAGCAAGTCCCTGGCCCCCGCCCTCCGCCTGGCGTGGATGGTGTTGCCGCCGGCGCTGGTGAAGGAGGTGACGGCGGCGAAGGGCGGCTCGGACACCTGCGGTGTGCTGGACCAGCTGACCCTGGCCGAGTTCCTGACCTCCGGCGCCTACGACCGCCACGTCCGCGCCGCCCGCCTGCGCTACCGCCGCCGCCGGGACGCCCTGGTCCGGGCCCTGTCCACGCACGCCCCCCACCTCCACGTCACCGGTATCGCAGCCGGCCTCCACGTCCTCCTGCGCCTCCCGCCCGGCACGGAACGGTCAGTGGTCCAGGCGGCCACCTGGCAGGGCCTGGCCCTGCATGGCGTGAACTCGTTCCGCCACGAGTCCGCCACGGCGGATCCGACGGACGCGCTGGTGGTGGGATACGGGACGCCGCCGGATCACGCTTGGGCGGGGGCGTTGGCGTTGGCGCGGTTTGGGGAGGCGCCGGGTGCGGATGCCTCCGGCGTTGAGGACGGGGGGTGAGCGTTCGTCGTGGTGGGCGTCGAGGTGCTCGCCCGCTGGAAGATGCCGGCCGGCGCATGACACCCACCACCCTCCCGACCCGCCTACAGCGAGGTGCAGGCGATCGTCTGGCCGGGGTGAGCCGCGGGGATTGACCGGACGGTGACTGTCGCCCGGGCGGCGAGGCGGGGGTGCTGCTGCGGGCGCTGCGCCAGTGGCGGTATCTGGCCGGGCTGGGCCTGGACGGGATGGGGTTCGTGCTGCAGGTCGTGGCCCTGCTGTCGCTTCCCATCTACGCCGTGAGCGCCGCGTTGGCGTCCAGTCTCGCGGTGACGGCGGTCGYCGCACCGAAACAGACCGCCGCACCCAGCGCACACAGCATCCCAAACAGCACAAAGCGACTGTAGGCGAGCGGAAGATCGACAGCCCTCCGACAGCCGCACTCTCACCGATCTCTAGGCTGTCCGCCTGACGAACCACGAACAACCGACCGGACAACCGACGGACAACCGACCCGACAACCGGGTCATCGACGGCCGGGTCATCGACGGCCGGGCACAGGGAACACCGGGGGAGACACACATGGCAGAAACGCGACGCAGGCTGCGCTCCAGCACAGTCGTACTCGGCGGCATGGGAGTCATAGCCGCGGCCCTGACCTCCTGCAGTTCCGACCCCGACCGCCGCTGCGTCGACCGCGACAGCTACACCTACGAGGGCTACAAGATCGTCG
Organism: Streptomyces sp. UW30; assembly: GCF_008042075.1. GTDB lineage: Bacteria > Actinomycetota > Actinomycetes > Streptomycetales > Streptomycetaceae > Streptomyces. The sequence goes on from NZ_RDBN01000005.1 coordinate 59,207, forward strand.
CGGACAAGAACTGCAACTCCACCACCGGCTCCGGCTCCTCGTACGGCAAGAGCGGCAAGAAGAAGACCGGCAGCTCCGACGCAGCCTGGTACTACGACGCCGACATCGACGACGGCCACGCCGACTTCGGCACCTTCAGCCGCAGCGAGGCCGTCGACCGAGGCGGCTTCGGCTGCTCGGGCTCGGGCAGCAGCGGCGGCTGAGCAGGACCCGTACGAGATGCAGCGCCGCACGATCGAGCCCCGCCCCGACTGGCAGCAGACCGTCGAGGAACAGGGCCTCGTCTACCCCCTCACCCGCCACCCGGACGACTCCCTGCGCCCGTACTGGGACGAGAGCGCCTACTACGTGTTCTCCCTCCCGGAGGTCGAGGCGCTGGAGGAGACCGTCGAGGAACTCCACCGCATGTGCCTCGCCGCGGCGGACCACATCGCCTCCACCGGCCGCTTCGCCGACCTCGGCATCACCGACCCGCGCATCGCGGACGCGGTCGCCGAGGCCTGGCGCCGGCGCGCCGAACTCCCGTCCGTCTACGGCCGCTTCGACCTCCACTACGACGGCACCGGCCCGGCCAAGCTCCTGGAGTACAACGCCGACACCCCCACCTCCCTGGTCGARGCGGCCTCGCCCCAGTGGTTCTGGATGGAGGACCGCTTCCCCGGCGCCGACCAGTGGAACTCCCTGCACGAACGCCTCGTCGCCGCCTGGAAGAAACAGTCCGCCCTGCTCCCGCCCGGCGCCCCGCTCCACTTCGCGTACTCCTCGGCCGACGAACTCGGCGAGGACATGATGACGGTCGCCTATCTGAAGGAGACCGCGGAGCAGGCGGGCCTGGACACCGGCTGGATCTCCATGGAGGAGATCGGCTGGGACCGCCTCTCCGGCCGCTTCGTCGACAACCAGCTCCGCTTCATCCGCAGCTGCTTCAAGCTCTATCCCTGGGAGTGGCTCACCACCGACCGCTTCGCCGACCACGTCCTCGGCACCCTCGACAACGGCGGCGGCACGGGCACGACCCTGTGGATCGAGCCCGCCTGGAAGATGCTCCTCAGCAACAAGGCGCTCCTCGCCATCCTCTGGGAGCTCTACCCGGACCACCCGAACCTGCTCCCCGCGTACCTCGACGGGCCTCGCGACCTCGCGACGACCACCGGCTACGTGGCGAAGCCCCTGCTGGGCAGGGAGGGCGCCGGCGTCACGATCCACGAACCCGCCGCCGAGCCGATCGTCCGCGAAGAGCCCTGCTGCTACCAGCAGTTGGCCCCGCTCCCCGCCTTCGACGGCAACCACGTCGTCCTCGGCGCGTGGGTCGTCGAGGACGAGTCGGCGGGCCTCGGCATCCGCGAGTCGTCCGGCCTGATCACGGACGAGTACGCGCGCTTCCTGCCGCACGTGATCCTGTAACGGCCGTACACGGAAGGCGAGTCGGGCGAGAGCGGGCCGCGCGGCCGGTGCTGCCGCCCGGCTCGGCTCCCCCGAACCACTGTTCACGACCCGGGCGGCAGGACTCCAGCATCGCGTCGGCACCCGCCACCCAGCTATCCGCTTACGGCGGAAACCGCCCCCTTTTGTGGATAGCCCGAGCCCCGCCGCAACGTCTGTGACGGCGTCTCCCCGTACACCTGCCGATAGTGCCCGGTGAACCGCCCCAGGTGCGCGAACCCCCACCGCAACGCCACATCGGTGACCGTCCCGAGCCCGTGCCCGTCCGCGATGGCCAGCAGATCGCGCCGCGCCAGATCCAGCCGGACCCGCCGCAGATACGCCAGCGGAGTCGTGGCCAGATGCACCCGGAACCCTTCCCTGAGGCTTCGCACACTCACCCGCGCCGCCACCGCCATGTCGGCCACGGATATCGGCTCATGGGCATGCTCGGCACAGAAGTGCGCGGCCCGCCGCACGGCACTGGGCAGCACCGCCGGCCCGCGCCCCGCCACCGTGTCGCTGAGCATGTGCGGCTGCGCGTCCAGCAGCCCGTTCACCACCAACTGCTCGAAGTGCCCCACCCCCAGCGGCGACCGCTCCGCCAACTCCGAGTCGGCGAACTCGGCGAACGCCCGCACCACGCGCAACCACGCCCCGACCACCCCCACCCGCGGATCCAGCACCGGCGCGAACCGCAGCGGCGCGGACGGCAGTTCACCCAGCCGCACGGCGAGCGCCCCGTCGAGCGTGGCCCGGGGAATGATCAGCACCCGGTTCAGGGTCTGCCCGCTCCACCGCATCGACAGCCGCTGCCCCGGATTGACGACGCTCAGCGAGGACGCCAGGGCCACCCCGTCCGCCGTCACGACACCGTCGCCCGCCAGTGGCACATGGATGTTGTAGAACTCCGGCAGCTCACCCGGCGTGACATCGACCTCAGCCCCGTACCCCAGCTCGTACAGCGCCACGCCGCCCTCGTGCACACACCGGAACCGCCCGTCGACCGGGTGCTCGTCCAGCACTGTCAGCCGGTGCGGCGCGAACCGCGCACTGACCAGCGCGTGCAACTCCTCGACATCACCGCCCCGGAAGAGCAGCCCCCGCCCCGCGGTTCGGCGGGGGKCGAGGTGACGAGGGTGGGGACCGTGGTCCGGGCGAGTTGCTCGGTGCGGAGCATGCCGGAGGTGTCGGCGCGGGCGTGGGCGTCGGCGGGCCTGTGGTGGCCGGTGTGGGCGATGACCCGCTGTTCCAGGGTGCGGAAGTAGTCGGCGTCGAAGGGGAGTTGGTCGCCGGACAGTAGTCGCCAGTGCTCGACGCGCCGGTTCAGCTCGGCCTCTTGGCCCTGGTCCGTCCACGGCTGGGACCAGAGCTGCACGATGCGGGGGTCGACGCCGGGGAGTTCCTCGGGCGGGACGCGGGTGCCCTCCGGGTCGCGGTACGGGGTGTCGCTGAGGGCGCCCGTTCCGATCAGGGTCGCGCTCAGCAGGCGGTCGGGGTGGTCGGCGATCAGGAGCTGGGTGAGCATGCCGCCGAGTGACATGCCGACGACGTGGGCGCGTGCGATGCCGAGTCCGTCCAGGACCGCGAGGGCGTCCTCGGCGAGGGCGGTGAGGGGGTAGGGCCGGTCGTCGTAGGCCCAGGTGGAGCGGCCGGTGTCGCGGTGGTCGTAGCGGATCACGCGGTGCTGGGCGGCGAGGAGGGCGACCAGTTCGTCGGGCCAGCCGAGGCCGGGGGAAAGCGCGCCCATGATCAGCAGGAGGGGAGGTGAGCCGGGAGCGCCGTGATCCTCCGCCCAGAGGCGGATGCCGGGTGCCTCGTCGAGGTCGATGACGTGCTCCATGGGGCTCCTTGTGGGTGCGGCGGACCGATGGGCTCACTCAAGAGTGTGCGAGACGAGACGTATCGTATCGCTTGATGGAGAGATCGTCCATGGGCCACGCGCTGTCACCCGAGATCCACAAGCCGCTCGCCACCGCGATCCTCGACCACACCGCGCCCCGCTGAGGCAGGCGGCACCCGCACCGGCGCACTCACAGCCCGAGCACGCCCCGCAACTGGGCGAGTCCCCAGTCCAGATCCTCCTTCCCGATCACCAAGGGCGGCGCGATCCGGATCGTGACCCCATGGGTGTCCTTCACCAGCACACCCCGGTCCATCAACTTCTCGGACACCTCCCGCCCCGTGCCGTACGCCCGGGCGATGTCGACCCCCGCCCACAGCCCGCGTCCCCGCACCTCCGTCACCCGGCCCGTCCCGGTCAACAGGCCCAGTTCCCTGTGCAGATGCGCGCCCAGCTCGGCCGACCGGGCCTGGAACTCGCCCGTCCGCAGCATCGCGATCACCTCCAGCGCCACCGCACACGCCAGCGGATTCCCGCCGAACGTCGACCCGTGCTCCCCGGGCCGGAACACCCCGAGCACATCGGCCGACGACACCACCGCCGACACCGGCACAACCCCGCCACCGAGCGCCTTCCCGAGCACATACACATCCGGCACGACTCCCTCGTGCTCGCACGCGAAGGTACGTCCCGTGCGCCCCAGCCCCGACTGGATCTCGTCCGCCACGAACAGCACGTTCCGCTCCCGCGTCAGCTCCCGCACCGCCGACAGATAACCGGCCGGCGGCATGAGCACCCCCGACTCGCCCTGGATCGGCTCCAGCAGCACAGCCACCGTGTTCTCCGTCAAGGCATCCCGCATCGCCGTCAGATCCCCGTACGGCACGATCTCGAAGCCCGGCGTGTACGGCCCGAAGTCCGCCCGCGCCTCCGGATCGGTGGAGAAGCTGATGATCGTCGTCGTACGGCCGTGGAAGTTGTTGCCCGCGACCACGACCTTCGCCATCTCCGCCGGGACGCCCTTGACCCGGTAACCCCACTTCCGGGCCGTCTTCACGGCCGTTTCCACCGCCTCCGACCCGGTGTTCATCGGCAGCACCATCTCCATCCCGCACAGCTCGGCGAGCTGCGCGCAGAACGCGGCGAACCGGTCGTGATGAAACGCCCGCGACGTCAGCGTCACCCGCTCCAGCTGCGCCTTCGCCGCCGCAAGGATCCGCCGGTTGCCGTGCCCGAAGTTGAGCGCCGAATAACCGGCCAGCAGATCCAGATACCGCCGCCCCTCCACATCCGTCATCCAGGCCCCGTCCGCCGTCGCCACGACGAGCGGCAACGGGTGGTAGTTGTGCGCGCTGTGCGCGTCGATCGCGGCGATCAGCGATTGGGTGGTGCTCGACGTACTCACAGGGCTCTCCGTTTCCGCCACCGCGAGGGCTCGTGTCCCGGCAGTCACGAGGCTCGCGGCCACTGTCCAATTCCTGCCTTACGAGTGCCGTGCGGCCCCCCTCCTATCGTTGCTCGCATGGTGGACGTGCGGCCATGGCTGACCGGCGCGCCCGGTAGGCTGATCGGCGGGCCGTGACTGGCGCGCTGGGATGGACGAACCATCGGGGAGCGGCCCCTGGACCGAGTCCAGACCGAGTGCCGTGCGCCTGGGCCGTACCGTGATCGCTGCACACGACGTCCGGAGGTCCCCATGTCAGCCGAGCCCCTCTCCAACGAGTCCACCGCCTTCCGTTCCGCCCTCGACGTGATCCGCGCCGTCGAGCCGCGCGTGGCCGATGCCATCGGCCAGGAGGTCGCCGACCAGCGCGAGATGCTCAAACTGATCGCCTCCGAGAACTACGCCTCTCCGGCCACCCTCCTGGCGATGGGCAACTGGTTCAGCGACAAGTACGCCGAGGGCACCATCGGGCGACGCTTCTACGCCGGCTGCCGCAACGTCGACACCGTCGAATCCCTCGCCGCCGAGCACGCCCGCGAGCTCTTCGGCGCCCGCCACGCCTACGTCCAGCCCCACTCCGGCATCGACGCCAACCTCGTCGCCTTCTGGGCCGTCCTCGCCGCCCGCGTCGAGGCCCCCGCCCTGGAGAAGGCCGGCGTCCGCCAGGTCAACGACCTCTCCGAGGCCGACTGGGCCGAGCTCCGTCAGGCCTTCGGCAACCAGCGCATGCTCGGCATGTCCCTGGACGCCGGCGGGCACCTCACCCACGGCTTCCGCCCGAACATCTCCGGCAAGATGTTCGACCAGCGCTCCTACGGCACCGACCACGCCACGGGCCTGATCGACTACGAGGCGCTGCGTGCCTCGGCCCGCGAGTTCAAGCCGCTGATCATCGTCGCCGGCTACTCCGCCTACCCCCGTCTCGTGAACTTCCGGATCATGCGCGAGATCGCCGACGAGGTCGGCGCCACGCTCATGGTCGACATGGCCCACTTCGCGGGTCTCGTCGCCGGTAAGGTCCTGACCGGCGACTTCGACCCGGTCCCGCACGCCCAGATCGTCACCACCACCACCCACAAGTCGCTGCGGGGCCCGCGCGGCGGCATGGTCCTGTGCGACGACTCCCTCAAGGACCAGGTCGACCGCGGCTGCCCGATGGTCCTCGGCGGCCCGCTCCCGCATGTCATGGCCGCCAAGGCCGTCGCCCTCGCCGAGGCCCGCCGGCCCTCCTTCCAGGACTACGCCCAGCGCATCGTCGACAACTCCCGCGCACTGGCCGAGGGCCTGATGCGCCGTGGCGCGACCCTGGTGACCGGCGGCACCGACAACCACCTGAACCTGATCGACGTCGCCTCCTCCTACGGCCTCACCGGCCGCCAGGCCGAGGCCGCGCTCCTCGAGTCCGGCATCGTCACCAACCGCAACGCCATCCCGGCCGACCCCAACGGTGCCTGGTACACCTCCGGCATCCGCATCGGCACTCCCGCCCTGACCACCCGTGGCCTGGGCACCGCCGAGATGGACGAGGTCGCCGCCCTCATCGACCGCGTCCTCACGTCCACCGAGGCCGGCACGACCAAGTCGGGCGCTCCGTCCAAGGCCGCTCACGTCCTCGACGCGAAGATCGCCGACGAGATCTCCCACCGGGCCACCGACCTCGTCACCGGCTTCCCGCTGTACCCGGAGATCGACCTGGGCTGACGCCCGCCTCTACGCGCCGACGACCTACAGATCCAGGTCGATCAACTCGTGGCGTGGTTCCTGACGCGGCGGTCCGGCTTCCGGCCGGGCCGCCGCGCGGCGTATCAGCAGGGTGCCGCCGACGCCCGTCGCGAACCCGACGGCCAGCCCCGCCAGCGCCCACCAGGCATCACCCAACACCACGCCGGACCGGCCCCCGGCCGCCGTTCCCGCAGCGGCAGCCATGAGCTCGCCCTCCGTTTCGCCGAGGAGTCCTCCCAGGTCCAGCCGCTCGAAGACGGAGCGCGGTGCCCGGTGCCAGCGGATGTCGTCGTCCTCCACGTCCGGCGCGAGGTCCGAGCGCACCCAGGGTGTGCCGTCCCCGGCCAGGAACAGCTGGTCCTGCCGCTCTATGGCCACGTCCCCTCCCGGCGCCCGGTTCGTCTGCGGCCAGCCGCCGACTCCCGTCAGTCCCCAGAGCACGGTGATCCGTATCGACGGATGACGCCCCTCCGCCCAGTCCTGCGGCACCCGCTCCGTCCCGACATACGTCGGCTGGAGCAGCTGCCAGAGTCTGGCGAAGCCCGGCTGACCGGAGTGCAGTGCCGTCGTACGCCCCGTGCCGCCCGCGACCACCATCGCCACATCGGGGGCGTCCCGGCCCTGCGTCGGCGTGGCCCAGGCGGCCGCCGCTGTGCCCCACAGAGCCAGCGCCGCCGATGCCACCACGACCAGCGCGAGCCGCAACCCTCCGCCCGGATCGGTCTTCATATGTCCCGCAGCTCCTGCCTCGGCCCCGGCTCGCCCCGCAGACGGTCCAGTAGGAGTCGCGTGGCGAAGGGGCGCAGCACCAGCGCGAGCATCGCTCCGGCCGCAGCGCCCGGCAGCGCCCACCACCAGTCGGTGCCGTCAGTCGACTCCGCCCCGGCCCGGGAGGTCCCGGCCGCCTCGTCCGCCGCGGGCGCCGACGAGTCCTCCGCGCCGTCGTCCGTCCCGGACGCGTCCCCGTCCGGCGGGAAGATCGCCGCGCGTCCCTCGGAGGAGACCTTGCCCATCAGGCCCAGCTTCGCGAGCAGGGTGCGCAGCTCGGACGGGTGATCGGCTCGATGCCAGGTGCCGTTCGGCGTGCTGTCCAGGTGCGCCGCCGTGTGTATCCAGACGTCCTTCCCCATGTCGACCGGGTAGACCTGGTCGAGGCGCCAGGGGGACACGTCATGAGCCATCCATGTGACGTTGATCTGACGGGCTGCCGTCAGTCCGGCCTCCGGCGGCTTGTCACGGGTGCCCTCACCCAGTGTGCCGAGCAGCTGCTGCAGCTCTTCGTACTCCTTGTCGGAGTAGTACAGGGCGGCCGTCTCCGTGCTCTCCGGGGAGACCAGGAGCACGCTCGTCGGTCCTCCGGCCGATGCCGGGGCCGCGGCGCCCCACAGCAGCAGGGCCAGCGCCGCAGCCAACGCCCCTGTCAGCGCGGTGAGTTCACGACACCGGCCCCGCCGGCCGGCCCACCAGCCGCGTCCGCGCGAGCACCGGCCCGAGCAGCCGGTCTCCTGTCCCCCCAGCCGGTCTTCCAGGCGACCGACCCCATGTCCGCGTCCGCACATCCGAACCCCCAACCCGAAGCAATCCCCGTGCGGCCCGTCCCCGAGCCGCTTGTCACTTCTGGTACACCGCCCGACCCGCCTGGGTTCCCACCCCGAACCGACTATTTCGGGACCACGCTGCTTGGCCCACGCTGCCTGGACGACGAATCCGGCCCGCGAATCCGGCCCGCGAATCCGGACAGCGAACCCGGACAGCGAACCCGGCCCGCGAATCCAGCCCACGAATCCGGACCTGAATCGCCGGTCCGCTGTTTCCAGGGCTACTTCGACGCCGCCTCGGACGCCCTCTCCACCGACCGCGCAATCGCGAGGGCCCGCTCCTTCGACGCCACCCCTTCCAGCCGCAGCGCCACGCTCTCGCCCTCGGTGTTGTGGGTCCACAGCAACGTCGGACCGGCCGTCCGCTCCTCGCGGGTGAAGTGCTCCCCGCTCGCGTCCACCAGCCAGAAGGTCAGCAGATGCGGCCGGGCGAACCACAGGGCCGTGTCGGCCGCCGTGCTGTTCGAGGCGTCGGGGGCCAGCGAGATCCACTCCGGCGGTTCGCGCACCGACTTGGCGAAGCCGACGTCCAGGCTCGCCAGGCGCTCGTCGAGTCGTATCGTGCGCCCGTCCTCGCGCCAGCACAGGCTCATCAGGAACCGTCCCCGAGGCTCGTCCGTCACCGCAACCGCGTCCGGCACGCCGAGTTCCTTCGGCACCAGCGGCTCGAAGCCGGCCCGGCGCTCGGCCTGGGCGAGTGACACCGAGCGGCCGCAGCCGGGGACCTCGGCGCCGGGGGAGGGGACCGCCGACGGGTCGTACCGCACCTCGACCCCGGCGAAGCCGAACCAGTCGAAGACCGCCGCCCGCACCGGGGGCGTGAGCACCAGCACCGTCAGCAGGCCGCACAGCGCCGCGGTCAGCGAACGCCGGCGGACCCGCGCCCAGCGCCGCACCGCCCGCAGCCGCTGCGCCGCACGCGGCGGCTCGGCCACCGGCACGGGCATCTGCTCGGCGAGTATCTGCCCCAGCACCCGCTCGACCATCGTCTCGGCGCCGTCCGCCGCATCCCGCGCGTCCAGGGAACGCCCGAGCGCCCGCAGCTCCTCCGGCAGGCGTGCCGCCGCCTCTCCACGCCGACCGCCGTCACCGGAGCCCCTGCCAACGGCACCCCGGCCGCTCCGACCGGCGCTTTCGCCGCCCCCGGCGCCCTCACGACCGTACGCACGCCCATGCCCGTGCGCACGCCGTCCCCCGCTCTCGTACGCCCCTTCGCCGTCATCGTCGTAAGGCTTCCGTCCGTCACCCATGCTCATCACCCCCTTCCCGAGGCTGAAAATCCGGCAGTAGCCGCCCCAGCTTGCGCAGTGCGCGGTTCAGCCGGGATTTCACCGTGCCCCGGGGCCAGCCCAGGGCCTGGGCCGTCTCGGACTCGTCCATCTCCAGGAGATAGCGGTAGGTGACGACCAGGCGATGCTCCTCGCTCAGCTTCTCCAGGGCGGCCTGGAGCGCCGCACGGCGCTCTATCTCCAGGGCGGCGACCGCGGGATCCGCCGATTCCGGTATCAGGGGCTCCGCCTCCGCGAACGCCGCCTCGCGCCCGGCGAGCGTGCGCTGGCGGGCTGCCGTACGCACTGTGTTCCTCGTCTCATTGGCCACGATCGCCAGCAGCCACGGCTTGAACGCCGCGCCGTCCTTGAAGCGGCCCAGCGAGCAGTACGCCTTGACGAAGGCCTGCTGCACCACGTCCTCCGCGTCCGCACCGGCCCCGAGCGCGGCGGCCGCCCTGAGCGCGATGCCCGTATGTGCCCGCACCAGCTGCGCATACGCCTCCGGCTCTCCGGCGCGTACGCGTGCGATCACCGCGGCCTCATCGACGATGCGGCCCCCCTCCCGCGTCCTCACACCTTTGTTACACCGCCGGGCACGGATCGGTTCCCATCTGTTTCCGACCAGTTCCGGACCGGCCTCCGGGACCTGAGAGAATGGGGGACATGGCTTCTGACCGACCCCGCGTGCTCTCCGGAATCCAGCCCACCGCAGGCTCGTTCCACCTCGGCAACTACCTCGGCGCCGTCCGCCAGTGGGTGGCGCTGCAGGAGACCCACGACGCGTTCTACATGGTCGTCGACCTGCACGCGATCACGGTCCCGCAGGACCCGGCCGAGCTGCGCGCCAACACCCGGCTCGCCGCCGCCCAGCTCCTTGCGGCCGGCCTCGACCCCGAGCGCTGCACGCTCTTCGTCCAGAGCCACGTCCCCGAGCACGCCCAGCTCGCCTGGATCATGAACTGCCTCACCGGCTTCGGCGAGGCCTCCCGCATGACCCAGTTCAAGGACAAGTCCGCAAAGCAGGGCGCGGACCGGGCGTCGGTCGGCCTGTTCACGTACCCGGTGCTCCAGGTCGCGGACATCCTGCTGTACCAGGCCAACGAGGTCCCGGTCGGCGAGGACCAGCGCCAGCACATCGAGCTCACCCGCGATCTCGCCGAGCGCTTCAACGGCCGTTTCGGCCAGACCTTCACCGTCCCGAAGCCGTACATCCTCAAGGAGACGGCGAAGATCTATGACCTTCAGGACCCGTCGATCAAGATGAGCAAGTCGGCGTCCACGCCGAAGGGCCTCATTAACCTCCTCGACGACCCCAAGGCCACCGCCAAGAAGGTCAAGAGCGCGGTCACCGACACCGACACCGTCATCCGCTACGACGCCGAGAACAAGCCGGGCGTCAGCAACCTGCTCACCATCTACTCGACCCTCACGGGGACGGGAATCGCGGATCTGGAGCAGAAGTACGACGGCAAGGGCTACGGTGCGCTCAAGACGGACCTCGCCGAGGTCATGGTCGAGTTCGTGACGCCCTTCCGGGAGCGGACCCAGCAGTATCTGGACGACCCGGAGACGCTGGACTCGATCCTGGCCAAGGGTGCGGAGAAGGCGCGGGCCGTCGCCGCGGAGACGCTCTCCCAGGCGTACGACAAGGTGGGCTTCCTGCCCGCCAAGCACTGAGCCCGCACCACGGCACACGGCCGGAACACGGCCGTACCACCGCACAGCGCTGCACATCACTACGGTTGCGCCTGCCCGCAGCACAGTCGTGGCCGTACAGTCGATAGCCGGGTGGCCGCGCAGGCGGCCACTCACGCTCACCAACAGGGCGCGAGCTCACCGAGAGACGACAGGAGACGACGTGGGGACCGTAACGATCGGCGTGTCGATCGCGGTCCCGGAGCCTCACGGCAGCCTGCTCCAGGAGCGGCGCGCGGGCTTCGGCGACGCCGCGGCTCACGGCATCCCCACGCACGTCACGCTGCTGCCGCCGACAGAGGTCGACTCCTCGCTGCTGCCCGCGATCGAGGCGCACCTCGTCGAGGTCGCGGGCGCCGGGCGTCCCTTCCCGATGCGGCTGTCCGGCACCGGCACCTTCCGGCCCCTGTCGCCGGTGGTCTTCGTCCAGGTCGTCGAGGGCGCCGAGGCCTGCACCTGGCTGCAGAAGCAGGTCCGCGACGCCTCCGGGCCCGTCGCACGCGAACTGCAGTTCCCGTACCACCCTCATGTCACGGTCGCCCACGGCATCGACGAGGAGTCGATGGACCGCGCCTTCGAGGAACTCGCCGACTACGAGGCCCACTGGCCCTGCGCCGGCTTCGCCCTCTACGAGCAGGGCGCCGACGGCGTGTGGCGCAAGCTGCGGGACTTCGCCTTCGGGAGCGCCGTGGTGCCGCCGCAGGCGGGGCATGTGGAGCGCGGGTCGATCCCGGCGGGGTAGCTCCGCAGGGTGCGCCGGGACGGGTGGGTGCGACTTAATGTCGTTGTTCGGCCTCGGCGCCGTCGTGGCTGGTCGCGCAGCTCCCCGCGCCCCTTTGGGGCGCCTCCGACGCGGGCGCTCAGACAGCGCTCAGACAGCTCGGACAGCGCTCAGATCGGCAGCCGGCGGAACAGGCCCCTCGGCACATGCCGCAGCGCCGACATCACCACCCTGAGTGTGCCCGGCACCCACACCGTCTCCGAGCGGCGGCGCAGGCCCACCTCGATCGCCGTCGCGACCGCCTCCGGGGTGGTCGCCAGGGGAGTCTCCTCCACGTCCGCGGTCATCTTCGAGCGCACGAATCCGGGGCGTACGACCATGACGTGGACGCCTGTGCCGTGCAGGGCGTCGCCCAGACCCTGGGTGAAGGTGTCGAGGCCGGCCTTGCTGGAGCCGTAGATGAAGTTGGCGCGGCGGGCCCGTTCGCCGGCGACGGAGGACAGGACGACGAGCGAGCCGTGGCCCTGGGACTGGAGCGCGCCCGCGCTGACCAGGGCCGCCGACACGGCGCCCGTGTAGTTGGTCTGCGCCACCCGCACCGCGTTCAGCGGCTGGCGCTCGTCGCGCGCCTGGMCGCCGAGGATCCCGAAGGCGAGCAGCACCATGTCGATGTCGCCCTCCGCGAAGACCTTGCCGAGCACCGTCTCGTGGGACTCGGGATCGAGCGCGTCGAAGGCCACCGTGCGCACCTCGGCGCCCAGGGCGCGCAGATCGGCCGCCGACTGATCCAGGGCCGGTGACGGGCGTCCCGCCAGCCACACCGTGCGGGTACGGCGCGCGATCAGGCGGCGTGCGGTGGCCAGCGCGATCTCGGACGTACCGCCGAGGACGAGCAGGGACTGGGGGAGGCCGAAGGCGTCCTTCACGACAGCTCCTAGAGGTCTGAGGGGCCGGGGAGGCTTGATGGGGGCGGGAGTTCGGAGGGTTCGAGGGATCCGATGCCGGGGGCTACAGGGCGAGGCGGCGGGCCAGGTCCGAGACGAACACCCCGCGCGGGTCGACCTCGGCGCGCAGCGCGCGGAACTCGTCCAGGCGCGGGTACATCGCGGCGAGCAGTTCGGGCCGCAGCCGGGAGTCCTTGGCGAGGTAGACCCGCCCTCCCGCCGCGGCCACGTCCTCGTCCAGCGCGTCCAGGAGCGCGCCGAGCCCGGGCAGGTACGCCGGGATGTCCAGGGCCAGCGTCCAGCCGGGCACAGGGAAGGAGAGCCAGCCGGGGTCGGCGTCGCCGAAGCGCTTGAGGACGGCCAGGAAGGACGGGCAGCGGTGCGCCGAGACGCGCCGCACGATCCGGCGCAGTGTCTCCTCCTGGCCGTGCCCGACGACGAACTGGTACTGCACGAGGCCGCCCCGGCCGTAGACCCGGTTCCAGTGCGGCATGCCGTCCAGCGGATGGAAGAAGCGGGCGAGCCTCTGGAGTTCGCCGGTACGCGCGCGTGGCGCCCTGCGGTACCAGAGTTCGTTGAACCAGCCCACGGTGCGGCGGCTCAGCAGGCCCTCCGGGAGGAGAGCGGGCGGGGCGGGCAGGCGGCCGGGGCGGAAGGCGAGCGGCTCCCTACGCGCGCGCGTGCCCTCGCGCAGCGCCTCCAGGGGAGCGTGGTCGCCACGGGTGAGCACCGCGCGCCCCGTCGCCGCGCCGCTCGCCAGCAGGTCGATCCACGCGACCGAGTAGCGGTAGTGGCCGTCGGTGGCGGACAGGCGGGCCAGCAGGTCGTCGAGGTCCCGCGCGCGCTCGGTGTCGACCGACATCAGCGAGGTCACCACGGGCTGGAGCTGGATCGTCGCGGTGAGGATCACGCCGGTCAGGCCCATGCCGCCGGTGGTCGCGTCGAACAGGGGCGTGCCGCGGCCGACGGTGCGGATCTCGCCGTCGGCGGTGAGGAGTTCCAGCGACAGGACGTGGCGCGAGAAGGAGCCCGAGACGTGGTGGTTCCTGCCGTGGATGTCGGCCCCGATCGCGCCGCCGACCGTCACATAGCGGGTGCCGGGCGTCACCGGTACGAACCAGCCCAGCGGGAGCAGTACCTCCATCAGCCGGTGCAGGGAGACCCCGGCGTCGCACAGCACGATGCCGCTGTCGGCGTCGATCGCGTGAACGCGGTCCAGGCCGGTCATGTCAAGGACCGTGCCCCCGGCGTTCTGCGCCGCGTCCCCGTACGCCCGCCCCAGGCCCCTCGGGATGCCTCCGCGGGTCCCGCAGCCCCGGACCGCCGTCACGGCCTCCTCGTACGTCCTGGGGCGGATCAGACGGGCGGTGGTGGGGGCGGTGCGGCCCCATCCCGAGACGGAGACGGAGACGGTGTCGGCAGGCATGTCGGCGACCGTAGCGCCCGTATGCGGGCGATCAGTCCTGAAACATTCCTCCCCTCCGCAAAATGGGTGATTAATGGGATGTCGCCCAATATGGTCGTAGTTCTCGCTCTGTCGGCGCTGGTTCCTGATCACGACCGGGTTCGGGGCGCTGTTCATGGTGTCGGCGGCCATGTACGGCTTGGCGGTGGCCAATTGCTAGGCACCCCCGCAGGGGCCTCCTGCGCCCCCACGCCGGCTTCCGCGTGGTGAACGTCGCCGGAGCGAGCGGTCGTACAGCTGCTCTGCCCGATCGGCATGATGCTGGCTACGATCCTGCGGTTTTGGGGCACTCGGACATTGGTCTGCCGAGCGGAGGGCAGAGTCGGATCATGGACTGGCTGAAAAAACTCCCCGTCGTCGGGTCCGCGATGACCTGGCTGATGGCCACGCACGCGTGGCGGTCGTACGAGCGCATGGACCGGGTGAAGTGGACACGGCTGGCCGCCGCGATGACCTTCACCAGCTTCATCGCGCTGTTCCCGCTGCTCACCCTGGCCGCGGCCATCGCCGCCGCGACGCTCAGCCAGGAGCAGCAGAACAAACTAGAGGACAAGATCGCCGACCAGGTGCCCGGCATCGCCGACCAGCTCAACATCGGCGGCCTGGTCCAGAACGCCGGCACGGTCGGACTCATCGCGGGCGCCCTTCTGCTGGTCACCGGCATCGGCTGGGTCACCTCCATGCGCGAGTGCCTGCGCGCGGTGTGGGAGCTGCCCGACCCGGAGGAGAACGCCATCCTGCGCAAGGCCAAGGACGCGGGCGTCCTGGTCGGCTTCGGCGGCGCCGTGCTCGTGACGATCGCGGCCTCCACCGTCGCCTCCGCCCTGGTCGGCTGGATCACCCGGCAGATGGGCATCGACGAGGACGGCTGGGGCGGGATCCTGTTGCAGATCGCCGCGTTCCTGGTCGCCGTACTCGCGAACTTCCTGCTGCTGCTCTACGTCCTGACCCTGCTGCCCGGCGTCGAACCGCCGCGACGTCGGCTGGTCGTGGCGGCACTGATCGGCGCGATCGGGTTCGAACTGCTGAAGCTGCTGCTCAGCGGCTATATGCAGGGCGTGGCCACGAAGAGCATGTACGGCGCGTTCGGCGTGCCGGTCGCCCTGCTCCTATGGATCAACTTCACCGCGAAACTGGTGGTGTTCTGCGCCGCGTGGACGGCGACGAGCGGCAAGGAGGCAGAACTCGCCGACGAGTCCGAGGACTCGCAGGCCGACTCGGAGGCCGACTCGGAGGACTCGGCGGAGGCTTCCGAGGATGCGGCGGACGTGTCCGACGGCTCGGCGGCCGAGTCCGAGGGCTCAGCCGCCGAATCAGAGGAGCCCGGCGTCAGGAACGGCCCCGGCGGCGCACCAGGTCGGGCAGCGGCCAGCGGCGGTTGATCAGGAACGCGCCCGCCGCGAGCAGCACCAGCGCTCCGCCGGTGATCCCGAGCGCCACCCCGATGCCGGTCGAACCGCTCGCGGCCGAGGCGCCCACCGCCGACTTCGGGGACTTCTCGCCGTCCCCGGCGCCACCGGCCTGCCCGGAGTCGTTCGCACCCGGCTGTGCGCTGGCCTGCGCCGCGCCCCTGGGCGGCACCAGCTCACCCACCGGCTGGACCTTCCCGGCCGCCTGGAAACCCCAGTCGAAGAGCCGCGCGGTCTCCTTGTAGACCTCGTTGTGCTCGCTCTTCTCCGGGTTCATGACCGTGACGAGCAGCACCTTGCCGTTCCGCTCCGCCACGCCCGTGAAGGTGGCTCCCGCGTTCGTCGTGTTGCCGTTCTTGACGCCCGCGATGCCCTGGTACACCGGGATGTCGCTGTCGCCGGCCAGCAGCCGGTTGGTGTTCTGGATCTCGAAGGACTCGCGGACGGACTTGCCCTTCTTGTTCTTCGTCGTCTGGCCCGGGAACTTGGCGGTGACCGTCGAGCAGTACTCGCGGAAGTCCTTCTTCTGGAGCCCGGAGCGGGCGATCAGGGTCAGGTCGTACGCCGAGGAGACCTGGCGCGGAGCGTCGTAGCCGTCGGGGGAGACCGCGTACGTGTCGAGGGCCTGGAGCTCCTCGGCGTGCTCGTTCATCTCCTTCACGGTCTTGGCGATTCCGCCGTTCATCTTCGACAGCACGTGCACGGCGTCGTTGCCGGAGCGAAGGAAGACGCCGAGCCACAGGTCGTGGACGCTGTAGGTCTCGCCCTCCTTTATCCCGACCATGCTGGAGCCGGACCCGATGTCCGCCAGGTCGGACGGGACGACCTTGCGCTCGACGCTCCTCGGGAACTTCGGCAGCACCGTGTCGGCGAACAGCATCTTCATGGTGCTCGCGGGCGGGAGCCGCCAGTGCGCGTTGTGCGCGGCGAGCACCTCACCGGACTCGGCGTCGGCGATGACCCAGGAGCGGGCGGTCAGGTCCTTGGGCAGCACGGGGACACCGCTCGCGAGGTTCGCCTGGGTACCGGCCTGCCCCAGCCGCTCGCCGCCCACGGTCGACATGTTCGCCGGGGGAGTGGCCGACGGGCTCGTACTCGGTGACGGCTTGGGGGCCGCGTGGGAGACGGGCGCGGTCAGCGCGAGGGACGACACGACGGCGGAAGTGACCAGCAGGGCTCGCCTGGAGGTCTTCTTGGGTGCGGGCACGACGGAGAACGTACATGCCGTTGCCATGGAAGTCCCGCTTCTGTCCCCACCCCGCTCGGAGGGCCGGACAGGCGCCGTTGATACTGAACTCATGAAGCTCAGCCGCCCGGTCTCCTGGTTCCTGCTCGCCTTCGGGGTGTGGAGCTGGATCATCTGGGTCACTTTCGTCAAGAATCTGATCAAGGACAGCAGCGGGCTCGCGTTCGACGACGGTCACCCGACGGCGTACTTCTGGGTGCACCTGATGCTCGCCGTCGTCTCCTTCGTATTGGGGACGGTCGTCGGAGTGATTGGGTTGCGCTCAGTGCGCGCACTGCGCCGGATGTCATAGGAACTCGGCCAAGGCCCGGGACGTTCACTCGTCACGCAAGGGAAAGGGAACGTCCGCGTGGTCATCGTCTTCGCGCTCGTCGCGCTGCTCGTGCTGTCCGTCCTGGTGGCGGGCAACTGGTGGGTGTGGCGTCGGCTGTTCCGCGACACGACCCGCGCTCCCGGGTTCGTGCGCCGCGCGGGCGCGGTGGTGATCGCCGGCGGCTGGGCGCTGATGATCGGCGCCCTGGTCGCCGAGCGCACGGGCGCGCCCTTCTGGCTCCAGCAGGTCCTGGCCTGGCCGGGCTTCCTGTGGCTGGCCCTGGCGCTGTATCTGTTCCTGGCGGTTCTCGCCGGTGAGGTCGTACGGCCACTGCTGCGACGGTGGGTCGAACGACGCGATGGCGACCAGGAGGCCGTACGGGAGCCGGATCGCGAGCCGGTGCCGGCCGGAGTGACCACGGCCACGTCCCCCGCCACCGACTCGGCGTCGGCGACCGACCTCCCCTCGGACCCGCCGCCTTCGGCTCCGGGCTCCACGCCTCCATCTCGGGGCTCCGTGACCCCGGCCCCGGGCTCCCCGACCCCACCCGGCTCCCTGGCCACCCCCACCCGSCGCCTCTTCGTCTCCCGCGTCATCGCCGGTGCCGCCGCCGCGGCCGCCGTGGGGACCGTCGGCTACGGCACCTACGACGTGCTGCGGGGCCCGAAAGTCAAGCGGGTCACCGTCCCGCTGGCCAAGCTCCCGCGCGCGGCGCACGGTTACCGGATCGCGGTCGTCAGCGACATCCATCTGGGCCCGATCCTGGGCCGGGGCTTCGCGCAGAAGGTCGTCGACACCATCAACGCCACCCAGCCCGACCTCATCGCGGTCGTAGGCGATCTGGTCGACGGCAGTGTGAAGGACCTCGGCCCGGCGGCGGCCCCGCTCGCCGGGCTCCGGGCGAGACATGGCGCCTTCTTCGTCACCGGCAACCACGAGTACTTCTCGGGCGCCGAGCAGTGGGTCGACGAGGTGCGCCGCCTGGGCCTTCGCCCGCTGGAGAACGCCCGCACCGAACTGCCTCACTTCGACCTGGCCGGTGTCAACGACGTGGCGGGCGAGAGCGAGGGCCAGGGCCCCGACTTCGCCAAGGCCCTCGGCGACCGCGACAAGGCACGCGCGTGCGTGCTCCTCGCCCATCAGCCGGTCCAGATCCACGACGCCGTCGACCACGGCGTCGACCTCCAGCTCTCCGGCCACACCCACGGCGGCCAGCTGTGGCCCGGCAACCTCGTCGCGAACCTGGCGAACCCCACCCTGGCCGGTCTGGAGCGGTACGGCGACACCCAGCTGTACGTCAGCCGGGGCGCCGGCGCCTGGGGCCCGCCCACGCGTGTGGGCGCCGAGTCGGACATCACGGTGATCGAGCTGGCGTCCCGTCAGGCCTGACGCCGCCGGGCGGCCGGACCACCACCCTCACTCTGTGAACGGCCTGTGAAACCTGCCGGAAACACCCGTAGGTAAGTTCTTTCTCATGTCGTCAGAATCCTCTTCCCCCTGATGAAATCCGTGTGATTAGGTGTGCGCGCCGCTTAGGGGAGTGGCGCATTCCAAAGCTCATGCGGGGGCCCGTTCAGGGCCTGGGGAGAGGGCACACCCATGCGTTCGATTCGCATGCGGATTCTCGCGACGCTGCTCGTGCTGGCGGCCGTGGGAGTGGGCGGCTGGCAGCTGTTGCCGTCGCAGCAGGACGACAACCGGACCATCACGGTCGGCACGACGGACGCCGTGACATCGCTCGACCCGGCCGGCGCCTATGACGCCGGTTCCTGGGCGCTGTTCAGCAACGTTTTCCAGACGCTGCTGACCTTCGAGCCGGGCGGCGTGACACCCGTGCCCGACGCGGCCCAGAGCTGCGGCTTCGAAGGCACCGGTCTGAGCACCTACCGCTGCGAGCTGCGCGAGGGACTCACCTTCCCGAGCGGGCGCGCCATGACGGCGGAGGATGTGAAGTACTCCTTCGACCGGGTCAAGCGGATCAAGTCGGACGTCGGCCCGTCCAGCCTGCTGGACACCCTCGGCTCGGTCACCGCGAACGGCCGTAAGGTCACCTTCCATCTGTCGTCGCCCGACGCCACGTTCCCGCTCAAGGTGGCCACCGGGGCAGGCGCGATCGTGGACCGCGAGAAGTACCCGGCCAAGGCTCTGCGCTCGGACAACGCTGTCGACGGTACCGGCCCGTACACCCTGACCGGTTACGCGAAGGACGAGCATGCCGTCCTCGCCCCCAACGCGCAGTACAAGGGCGCCCTCGGCGGCACCGGCCGCCCCGTCGAACTGCGCTACTACGGCGACGGGGACGCCCTGGACAAGGCGTGGAAGGACAAGCAGGTCGACGTCGCCACCCGGACGCTGCCGCCCGAGGTCCTCGCCGGCCTGAACGCCTCCGACCCGGGCCAGCGTGTCTCCGAGGCCGACAGCTCCGAGATCCGCAACCTCTACTTCAACACCCGCAAGGGTTCGCCCCTGCACGACGTCCGGGTCCGGCAGGCCATGGCCTGGCTGGTGGACCGCGACCGGCTCGCCGCGACCGTGTACAAGGGAACCGTCGACCCGCTGTACTCGCTGATCCCGACCGGCATCACCGGCCACACCACGTCGTTCTTCGACACCTACCCGAAGCTGAACGCCGCCAAGGCGCGCGTCCTGCTCGGCGAGGCCGGCGTCAGTCTGCCCGTCCGCTTCACCTACGGCTATGCGACCGGCCGCGGCTCCGGAGCCGAGGAGGCCGCGGAGATCAAGCGGCAGCTGGAGGCGAGCGGCCTGTTCAAGGTGACGCTCAAGGGCTACGAGTGGACCGCCTTCCAGAAGCAGTGGGCGAGCGGCAAACTCGACGCGTACGCCGTCGGCTGGGTCGCCGACTTCCCGGACCCGGACACCTACGGGGGCCCGCTCGTCGGCACGAACGGCACCATGAACACCGGGTACAGCGAAAAGGCCGTGGACCAGCTGATCACGGCCAGCCAGCAGTACGCCGACCGCAGCGAGGCCACGAAGGACTTCCGCTCCCTCCAGGCGGCCGTCGCCCGCGACGTCCCGGTGATCCCGCTCTGGCAGGCCAAGGAGTACGTCGTCTCCAGTGAGGAGGTCGGCGGCGGCCAGTACCTGTCCGACGGCACCGGTGTCTTCCGCCTCTGGCGTCTCACCTGGATCTGACGCGATCTCGCTGCCTTGACATCACCCAGGTGATGCCGGGGGACCCCGCGGCACCGCACCATGTGAGGGAGGTGTGCGTGGGGTGAGGAGCAAACGTGTTGAGACGCAACGCCTTCCGGCTGCCCCGGCATCCGGCGTCCGTCGGTCTCGCGCGGCGCCGGGTCCGGGACCACCTGGCCGACTGGGGGCACGCGCCACGGGATCCGGCGCTTCAGGACGCGGTGCTGCTCGTCTCCGAGCTGGCCACCAACGTCGTACGCCACGGCCTTCCGCTGGAGCGCGAGTTCGAGGTCGCCGTCACCGCGCTCGCCGACGGCTCCTGTCTGATCGAGGTGTCCGACGAGGGCCAACTGGAGCCACAGCTGCGGGTGGTGGGGGAGTGGGAGGAGACCGGCCGCGGCCTGCACCTGGTGGAGAACCTGGCCGCCGCCTGGGGGGTGTGGAGCCGGGGACGCCACGGAAAGACGGTGTGGGCGCTCGTACTCGCCCGCGCCGGACCATGACGGACCGCATGCCGCCGGTCCATGACAGACCGAGTGACGGTTACGACCGTGAAGCCGGCCTCGTCGGCAGGATCACCGTGACGGCCAGTCCCTCACCCGGCGCCGTCCGCACCGTGACCTCGCCGCCGTGCGCCTCGACCACGCCCTGCACGATCGCCATCCCCAGCCCGCTGCCCGCACCCCCGCCGGCCCGGAAGAACCGGTCGAAGACCCGTGCCGCGTCCTCCT
The DNA here is from genome assembly GCF_008042075.1 of Streptomyces sp. UW30. Lineage (GTDB taxonomy): Bacteria > Actinomycetota > Actinomycetes > Streptomycetales > Streptomycetaceae > Streptomyces. The sequence continues at coordinate 80,187 of NZ_RDBN01000005.1, forward strand.
CGCACAGCCCCGGCCCCTTGTCCTCGACCCACAGCCGTACGACGCCGTCGGACCGCTCCAGCCCCAGCCGCACCGGCACATCGGCGGGCGTGTGCGTACGCACGTTGCTCAGCAGGTTGCCCAGCACCTGGCGCAGCCCCGACTCGTCGGCGTGCACGAGCAGCGTGCCGTCGGCGCAGACCGTGAGGGGCCGCTCGGGCTGCTGCACCCGCAGATCCTCGGCGGCGTCGCGCACCAGCCGGCTCAGGTCGACGTTGCGGAAGCGCAGTTCGGGCCGCTGGTCGAGACGGGCGAGGGTGAGCAGCTCGTCGACGAGGCGTCCCATGCGGTCGACCTCGCCGTTCACCCGGTCCCAGACGCGTTTGCGCTCGGCGGGTTCCGGCAGCATCCCCCGGTCGTACAGCTGGAGGTAGCCGCGTATCGCGGACAGCGGGGTGCGCAGCTCGTGCGAGGCGTCGCCGACGAACCGGCGCAGCTGGGTCGCGCTGTGCTCGCGCGTGCGGTACGCCGACTCCACCTGGTGGAGCATGGAGTTGAGGGCCACCCGCAGCTGCTCGACCTCCAGGGTGGGGTCCCGGCTGGAGGGGACACGCCGGGTCAGATCGCCCTCGGCTATCGCGGACGAGGTCTCCACCATGTCCTCCAGTGGCCGCATCCGGCGGCGCACGCTGAACATGGTCAGACAGCCGAGCAGCGCCAGCAGCAGGGTGCCGACGGCGAGGTCCATCCGCAGGGCCTTGCCCATGCCCTCGTGCAGGCCCTCGGTCGGCATGGCGATCAGCACGACGGTGCCGTCCGACAGCCGCGCGCCGGCCATGCGGTAGCGGTCGCCCTCCACCCGTACGTCCCGCGGATCCTCGGCGGCGGCGAAGGCGGCCGGGTCCTTCGCGGCGGCGGCGAGCGCGTGCTGCCGGGGTGTCGGCTCCAGCGGGCCCAGGGCCACCGGCTTCCCGCCGGAGTCGACCGCGACGTACACCATGGACGGTGTCGGCAGCGGATCCGTGTCCGCGGCTCCGCCGTCGTTGAACTTGTCCAGCGCGATGCCCAGTTCGCTGAGCGACTCGATCTGGCGCAGGGTGAACCCGGCCTGGCCCAGGGTGGCGCGCGCCCCCTTCAGTTCGGTGTCGACCTTGTCGAGCAGGTAGAACCGGGCGGTCATCAGGCTGACCGCGGTCGCGACGACGATGCCCACGGCGAGCAGCGCCACGTTCGTCAGGGTCAGCTTGCCGCGCAGGGAGTGGATCCCGCGCCGGCGGCCGACGCGGGAGATCCGGGGGATCCTCATGCCAGCCCGTATCCGACGCCGCGCCGCGTGGTGATCACCGGCGGCCCCAGGGCGTCCAGCTTGCGTCGCAGATAGCTGATGTAGGTCTCCACGACGGTCGACTCGGGCGGGGTGTGCTCGTACTGCCAGACGTGGCGCAGGAGCTGGTCCTTGGGCACGATCCGGCCGCCGTTGCGCACCAGGAAGCGCAGCAGGGCGTACTCGGTGGGGGTGAGCTCGACGGTGCGGCCCGCGCGGCGCACCGAGTACGTCGTCTCGTCCAGCTCCAGGTCGCCGTACCTGATCGGCGGGCGCTGCGGCAGGACGTCGGCGGGGCGGGTGCGGCGCAGTACGGCCGTCAGGCGGGCGACGACCACGTCGACGTCGAACGGCTTGGTGATGTAGTCGTCGCCGAAGCCGAGGGCGCCGACGATCTCGGCGGGCGAGTCGCGCGCGGTCAGGAAGACGAGCGCCAGGTCCGGCCGCCGCACGCGCAGCTCACGCCCGAGGGCGCGGCCGTCGCCGTCCGGGAGCATGACGTCGAGCAGCGCCGCGTCGGGGCGGGTGCGCTCGGCGAGGCTGAGCGCGTCGCGGACCGTGCCCGCCGTCATGACCTCGAACCGGTGGTAGCGCAGGGCGATGGCCAGGACGTCCGCGATGGACTCCTCGTCCTCCACGACCAGCACCGTGCCTGAACCCGTCGTCATGCCACCAGTATCGGCGCACCCACTGACAACCGGGCCGGTTCTGCTTTGGAGTTCCTTGAGAGTCATGGCCGACGCATCCCCACGCGCGTGTGCCGCCGCCAATGCTGTTGCCCAGGACCTGGGGGACCGACCGAAACCGAATAAGGAGCGTTGAGCGTGGCGGCATTGGCACGGTGGTGCTATCGGCACCGGCTGGTGGTCCTGTTGCTGTGGTTGGGGGCACTGTTCGGCCTGGGCGCGGCGAGTTCGAGCGCCGGGACGAACTACGCGAACGACTTCTCCCTCCCGGACACGGACTCGGCGACGGCGTACGACCTGATGGAGAAGGCCTTCCCGCAGAGCGCGGGCGACACCGACACGGTGGTGTGGAAGGTGGACGGGGGATCCGTACGGGACGAGTCCGTACGGTCCCGGATCGAACCCGCGCTCGAGGAGATCGGGCGGATGAAGGGGGTCGGCCAGGTCACCGACCCGTACGCGGCACAAGGGGCCGCGCAGATCAGCAAGGACGGGCGGATCGCGTACGCGCAGATCACGTTCACCGAGCAGGCGAACGCCGTCCCCAAGGACCTGATCGAGGACGTCGTCGACACGGCGCAGGCCGCCGAGCGCGACGGACTCCAGGTCGAGCTGGGCGGCCAGGCCATCGCCCTCACCCAGGAGCCGCCGCAGGGCCTCGCGGAGGGGGTCGGCATCCTCGCGGCGGCGGTCGTGCTCTTCCTCGCCTTCGGCTCGCTCTTCGCGATGCTGCTGCCGATCGTCGTGGCGATCGCGGGCGTCGGCACCGGCCTGATCGGCACGATGCTGCTCAGCCATGTCACGGACGTACCCGAAGTGGCCCCGCTGCTCGGCTCGCTGATAGGCCTCGGTGTCGGCATCGACTACGCCCTGTTCATCGTCACCCGGCACCGGCGCGGCATCCTGCGCGGGATGAAGCCCGAGGACGCGGCCGTGACCGCCCTCAACACGTCCGGGCGCGCCGTGCTGTTCGCGGGCGGCACGGTGTGCATCGCGCTCGCCGGGATGCTGGTCATGAACATGCGGTTCCTGGACGGCGTGGTCGTCGCGACCTCGCTCACCGTCGTCATGAGCGTCCTGGCCGCGATCACCCTGCTGCCCGCCCTGCTCGGCCTGCTCGGCATGCGGGTGCTCAGCCGCCGCCAGCGTCGCCGGCTCGCCGCCGCGGGACCGGAGCCGGCGGAGGCGAGCGGGCTCGCGGCGCGCTGGGCGTCGTCCGTGCAAAGGCGCCCGCGGCCGGTCGCGGCCATGGCCGTCGTCGTCATGGCGGTGCTCGCGATCCCGGTGCTGTCGCTGCGCCTGGGCGCCACCGACCAGGGCAACCACCAGGAGTCGACCACCACGCGGCAGGCCTACGACCTGCTTGCCGAGGGCTTCGGCCCCGGCTTCAACGGCCCGCTCCAGGTGGTCGTCGAGGGCGATGCCCCCGCCGGTCTGGTGGACGGCATCCGATCCGCCGAGGGCGTCGCCCAGGTGGCCGCCGTACCGCCCGCCAACGGTGTCACGGTGATCCAGGTCGTACCGACGACGTCACCCCAGTCCGAGCAGACGGACCAGCTGATCGACCGCCTGCGTGAGGACGTGATCCCGCCGACGGGCGCCGAGGCCCATGTGGGCGGGGTGACGGCGGTCTTCAAGGACTTCGCCGCGGTGACCGCCGACCGCCTGCCGTACTTCGTCGCGACGATCATCGCGCTGGGCTTCCTGCTCCTGCTGGTCGCCTTCCGCTCGCTGGTGGTGCCCCTGACGGCCGCGCTGATGAACCTCATCGCGGCGGCCGCGTCCTTCGGCGTCCTGGTGGCGATCTTCCAGTGGGGCTGGGGCACCGAGCTCATCGGCGTCGGCAAGGAAGGCCCGATCACGTCCTTCCTGCCGGTCATCATGCTGTCCCTGCTGTTCGGCCTCTCCATGGACTACCAGGTGTTCCTGGTGAGCCGGATGCACGAGGAGTGGGTGCACACCAAGGACAACGCGCGCGCGGTGCGCGTCGGCCTCGCGGAGACCAGCCGGGTCATCAACTCCGCCGCCCTGATCATGATCTGTGTGTTCAGCGCGTTCGTGCTGAGCGGCGACATGGAGGGCGCCATGGCGGGCATCGGCCTCGCGGCGGCCGTCGCCCTGGACGCCTTCATCCTGCGTACGGCGCTGGTGCCGGCCGCGATGCACATGCTCGGAAACGCGAACTGGTGGCTGCCGGACTGGCTGGAGAAGCGGCTGCCGCATCTGGCGGTCGAGCCGAGGGAGGACCCGCCGGTGGCCGGGGAGGAGCCGGTGGTGCCCGGACGGTCCTCGGTCGTCCACGGGTTCGTCCGGGGAGCCGACGGCGAGCCGGTCGAGGGCGCCGCGGTGACGCTGCTGACCCAGGGCGGACGCCGGCTGGACGGGGTGACGTCCCTGGCCGACGGCTCGTACATCGTCGCGGTGCCGGCGCCGGGGACGTATCTGCTGGCGGCGAGCGCCGCATCGTACGGCTCCCGGGCCGGGCAGGTGGTCGTGACCGAGGGGCCGCTGGTGTACGACGTCGAGCTGGCCGAGGGTGAGGTGGACGCCGTCAACTGACGTCGGCCGCAGACGGTTTCAGGGGCGCTCGTCCTCGGCGGGCGCCCCTTTGCCGGTGGTGTTCCCGTCCGCCTTGCGCTTCGCCGGATCCGGAATGGCGTTCGTCATCCCCGGCAGGAAGTCCGTGAACAGCTCGTGGACCTCGCGCACCAGCGGCCGCAGCACCCGGAACCGCGCCAGCGAGACACCCCGCGCGGTCAGCCGGGCACCCCGCTCGGCGAGCCGGTAGCTGCGCTCACGGCCCTCGGTGCGGTCGAAGATCCAGTACAGGACGAGCCCCATCTGGGACAGCCACATCAGCTCCGGCAGGACGTCCCGGAGCTCTTCGGGCACCTTGGTCTTCGTCGCGCCCGCCAGCACCTCCCGCTGGATGTCGATGGCCTCCACGCGCGCGTGCTCGGACTCGGGGGAGAAGGGGCTGAGCGGGCTGTCGGGATCGGCGGCGTTCTTGAAGAACTGCACCGCGAACTCGTGGTACGGCGTGGCGATGTCCAGCCACACCTTCAGCACGCCCGCGAGCCGCGCCTCCAGATCGCGCTCCCGGGCCAGGACCTCCCGGACCGCCGCCCGGTGCTCGGCGGCGATCCGGTCGTAGAAGCCCTGGATCAGATGTTCCTTGCCCCCGAAGTAGTAGTACGCGTTGCCGACGGAGACCCCGGCCTCCTGGGCGATCGCCCGCATGGTCGTCTTGTCGTAGCCGCGCTCCTGGAACAGCCGCATGGCCGTCTCCAGGATCAGGGCACGGGTCTGCTCGGACTTGCTGGGCGCGTCGCCCTGTTCAGGGCTGTCGTTCTTCGAGGGCACGGAACGAGAGCCTAACGAGTGGTGTTTGCGCCGATCGTCAGGAGGCCTGTGCCGTCTGGTACAGGTTCTGGGCGTCGGCGCCGAAGTACGGGCCGTACATCCGGTTCGGCCGGAAGTTGTACTTGAAGCTGTTCACCGAGGACAGCAGACCGGTCCCCGTGGACTCGTTGAACTGCGTGAACCAGGGGCCGCCGCTGGCGCCGCCCGTCATGTTGCAGTTCATGCCGTGGTCGTTCGACAGCAGGAAGTCCCGGTTGGTGGTGCCGCTGCAGTAGATGAACTTCTCGCCGTCGTACGGGGCGGCGGCCGGGAAGCCGAACGAGTACATGCGCAGGTTGTAGCCGGTGTTGAAGGCCAGCCCCTGCCCGCCGACGACGTCAGTGAGGCGCTTGCCGTCCAGCGGGGAGACGACGGCCGCGCCGACGTCGTAGTTAATGTCCTCGCTCGCCGTCCACTGTGGTGTGGACAGGGTCTTCGAGGCGCTCCAGCGGCCGTAGGGTGCCTGCCCGTCGTGGTAGCCGGGCACGAAGACCCAGTTGGTGTGCCAGGCGCCCTCCAGCTTCACGCAGTGGCCCGCCGTGATCACGGTGCTCTTGTTGGCGCTGGTGACGGCGTTGCCGGAGCAGGACGCCGTACGGCCCTGGTAGCTGAAGAACACGCGGCCCGCCGTGTTGACGACCGCACCGCCGCCGGTCCACTGGCCGCCGCTGTTCGGGAAGGCCATCAGGCCGATGCCGGCTGCGGCCTTGCCGAGTGGCGCGGCCGGGGAGGTGGGCGCGACGGTGGTCGCCGCGCCCTTGCGGGGCGCCGAGCCGCCGTCGATGTGGCCGCTGACGCCCACCAGGTCGAGCGGAGTCGCCTCGCGCATCCGCTCAGAGGTCCAGAAGTCACGGGCCTGTTGCTGCGCGCCGGCCGGGACGGAGCTGACGCCGGTCGAGGTGTCGGGCCTCGGCGCGGCGCCCGCGGGGGTGGCGAGGGCGCTCGCGGTGAGCAGCGCGGTGACGCCGAGCAGGGCGCCGAGGACGGGGCGGGGTAGGCGGGGTATGCCTCTCACGCGTACTCCTTCTGCGATGGGGGGACCGGGCGGCCAGGTGGCCGCCCGGCAACCGACAGTCGGTGCGAGTGCGGAGTGGAGAACCGGGGGCAGCGTGCCAACCCGAGCGCGGATTTGGAAGGGTGCATGCCAGAAACGGAGTCCGAGAGCGAGCCCTTCGGGCCGGGTTGGCGCCAGGTCTGCCCTTCTTGCCGCCGCCCTCAGCGGGTGGCGCAGGTGCCGTCGTCGCACCCCGGCGCGTTGTACGTCCACCCCCAACTCGGGTCGTACGACCACCCGTCCCCGCGTCGGTAGGCCCTGTCCCGTCCCGCCCCACTGCGTCCCGCGCCACTTCGCGGCGGCGAGCACGGCCCCCTTGGCGAGCCGTGCCCCCGACGGGGTGCTGAGGCGATGCGCGAGTCCCCTGTGCTCGCGCAGCGCCCACAGCGTGACGACCCAGGCGGGGCCGCCCCGGTAGACCTGCCCGGCGTCGCCGACGACGGTGATCTCCTCGAGCGTCGCGCCGTGGTTCAGGTCCGGGAAGCGCCGCCGGGCCTCGTCGGACCCGGCCGGCACCATCTCCAGCGGCACCAACTGCGGCTGCCGTACGAGCCAGTCGCGCAGGAAGGTGCACAGCGAGCACTGGGCGTCGTAGAGGACGGTGAGGCCGCGGACCGCGGCCCGGCCTGTAGCGGCGCCCGTCGTGTCGGCTGTCATGCCGGGCCCCGCTCAGGCCCCGGCCGACGGGGCGACCCAGTCCTGCGGCGCGACCGGGGGCACCTGCTCGCGCTCCATCACCCCGCGCCGCCGGATCTTGTTGAGTACGTAGACGTTGCTCAGGTGCATCACGCCGAGCACCAGCAGCACCACGCCGAGCTTGGTCGACAGGGCCTCGAAGATGCCGCGCGTGTCGAGGACGGTGTCGTCGTCGCTCAGGTACAGCGCGACGAAGCCGAGATTGACGAGATAGAAGCCGACCACCAGCAGGTGGTTCACGGCGTCGGCGAGCTTGTCGTTCCCGCGCAGCACGTCGGCGAGGAAGATCCGCCCGTTGCGGCTGAGTGTGCGGGCCACCCAGATGGTGAGGGCGATGCTGACGACCAGGTAGATGACGTAGGCGATGACCGTACGGTCCATGGCCTCCCCCTTCTTGAACACGTTCAAAACGCTGACAGGGATGACTGTAGGCCCTGCCTTTGAACATGTTCAACTCAATTGCGTGAGGCCTCCGTCACGTCCCTTCCTTGAGATGGCGTCCCGGAGATGGCGTCACGGCCGGCGTCCGAGCTCCGGCCGTTTGGAGTAGTCGGTCAGGCCGATGACGTTCCCCCAGGGGTCGGCGAACTCGACGGTCCAGCCGGTGGCCACGGAGAAGGCCCGGTCGAGCGGCGCGATGCCCGCGTCGGTCAACGCGCACGCGGCCGCCCGCGCGTCCGGCACCTCCAGCCAAACGCGGGGGGAGGGCCACGGCGGCGGCCGGTGCCCCACCGCCTCCTCCTGACGCAGCAGCAGGCCCGGCGTCTCGCCCCCGACCTTCAGTGACGCGATCCCGGCCTCGTCGAGCCGGAACCCGACCGCGAACCCGGCCCGCTCGTAGAACCGGACGGCCTCGCGGAGGTCCCCGACCGGCAGCAGCACGTTGTCGAACCCGAGCAGTTCGTACGACTCGTCATCTGACATACCGTCAGAGTAAGGCGATGATCGGCCGAAATCGGTGATTGTCAGTGGTGGCTCGTACTGTCGTCGGCATGGGAATCGTGACGTTCGTCGACGAGACGACAAGCGGGAGCCGTGGCGACGGCTGGGGGCTGGAGATCGCCGAGGAGCGCCTCGCCGTGCGTGAGCTGATCCGGCGCCGGGTGTTCCAGGAGGTCGCCGAGTACCACGCGGGTACGCCGGAGGTCTTCCAGGGCCTGGTGCAGCCGCGGGACGCCGAGCGCGTGCTGAACGGGTACGCGATGCGCACGGCCCGCCGGATAGACCCCGAGGCGCAGACCGCGCTGGCGCTGAAGGCCTTCGCGGGCAATGGCTTCCTCGTGCTCGTGGGGGACCGTCAGATCACCGACCTCGACGAGGAGATCGAGCTCGGGCTCGGCACCGAGATCACGTTTCTCAAGCTCGTGGCGCTGGTGGGTGGCTGATGGCCGCATCGACGCCGGAACACGCGGCGCTGGTCGGCGAGGCCCTCGACCTGATCGAGGCCGAGGACGCCGAGCGGCTCGTCCCCGAACTGCTCGGGCTCTTCGAGATGACCCACGGCAGGTGGCGCCGGGACGGCCACAGCGTCGCCGAAGCGGTCTATGCCGCGGACACCGCCTTCCAGGCCCGGCTCCTGCACGGGCTGGCCGCCCGGTACCATGAGCTGGAGCCCGGCGCGGTCGGGCGCCGCCACATCGTGGACCTGCTCAACAGCTTCCGGATGCTGCGGGCCGCCGCCGAGGGACAGCCGCCCGCCACACGCGCCGCGCTGATCGGCCTGATCGCCGACCAGGACGTGCATCACGACCCGAGCGGGCTGGTCCGGCTCGCCGATCAGGAGTTCGCCGACGGACGGGAGCTGTCCGACGAGTTCGTCGCCGTGATCCGCCGCTCGTATCTGACGGTGTGGAACGGCAAGAAGCGCCTGGGTGACCTGGTCGCGCGGCTCGACGGCCCCCCGGTGAATCCGGGCGAGACATGGTCCGACCGGGCCCTCGCCGAGGTGGCCGGGCTCGGCGGCGACTGCTCGCCCACGCGGCCACGGCGACCAGCACCCGCCCGTCCGCGAAGTGGGACCGGACCGGCCGGGCCCTGATCGCGGCACTCGACGCCGACGAGGTGCGGGAGCGGCTGCTGTCCTGGCTGCGGCTCGCGGGCAGGCCACGCACCGGCCTGCTGCTCGAACCGCCCTACGGCCCGAATCCCAACGCCACCTTCGACCCGTACAACGCCGACGCCCTGCGCGGCCTCGCCTGGCTGCTCTCCCTCCTGCCCGCACACCCCGAGACCGCCCGCACCCTGGGCGCCCTCGTCGAGACCGCCCTGCGCAAGGTCGCGGGCCTCGGACCGGTGAACCCCAAGGTCGCCAACGCCGCCGTCATCGCGCTGGGCCGCATCGACGACGAACCGGCCCTCGCCGAACTCGCCCGGCTGGCCACCCGCGTCACCTTCAAGGGCACCCTCAAGGTCCTCAACACCGCGCTGGACGCCCGCGCGGAGGCGATGGGCCTGAGCCGGGAGGAGATCGAGGAACTGGCCGTACCGGGGTACGGCCTGACAGAGGTGGGCCGCGCGGAGCACCGGCTCGGCGAGGTCACGGCGCTGCTCGAAGTCCGCGGCACCAAGGCGGTGTTGAGCTGGCACAACGCGGGCGGCAAGGCCGTCAAGAGCGTCCCCGCAGCCGTACGCCGCGACCATGCCGACGAGCTCAAGGAGCTGAAGGCCGCGGTCAAGGACATCGACAAGATGCTGTCGGCGCAGAGCGAGCGCCTGGACCGCCAGTTCCTGTCGCGCCGCACCTGGTCGTACGCCGCCTGGCGCGAGCGCTACCTCGACCACCCGCTGGTCGGCACACTCGCGCGCCGCCTGCTGTGGACGGTCGACGGCACGACGGCCGGGTACGCGGACGGCGAGCTGCGGACCCTGGCCGACGCACCGGTGACCGAGGGCAACCGCGTCGAACTCTGGCACCCGGTCGGCCACGAGCCCGCCGAGATCGTCGCCTGGCGCGACTGGCTGGAGCGGCACGGCATCACCCAGCCCTTCAAGCAGGCCCACCGCGAGGTGTACCTGCTCACGGACGCCGAGCGGGCGACGGGGACGTACTCCAACCGTTTCGCGGCGCACTTCCTTCGCCAGCACCAGTTCCACTCCCTCGCGGCGATCCGGGGCTGGCACAACAAGCTCCGCCTGGCCGTGGACGACGAGGCGCCGCCGGCCGTCCGGGAGCTGCCGCAGTGGGGCCTGCGCGCCGAGTACTGGATCACGGGGGACGACGGCGAGAACTACGAGGACATCACCGACTCCGGCAGCTTCCTGCGCCTGCGCACCGACCAGGTCCGCTTCTACCCGATCGACGCCCCGCAGAACTCGGCGCACTGCTGCGGCGGCGAGTACCGCATGTGGCTGGGCCACGGCGCGGCCCCGGTCGCGGCACTGCCCCTGACGGACATCCCGCCCCTGGTCCTGTCCGAAGTCCTGCGCGACGTCGACCTGTTCGTCGGCGTGGCCAGCGTCGGCAACGACCCGACCTGGCAGGACGGCGGCCCCGGCGGCCGCTTCCGCGAGTACTGGACGTCGTACGGCTTCGGCGACCTGGGCGCGAGCGCGCACACCCGCCGGACGCTGCTCGAACGCCTGATACCGAGGCTGGCCATCGCCGACCGCTGCACGATCGAGGGCCGCTTCCTGCACGTGAAGGGCGAACGCCACACGTACAAGATCCACCTCGGCTCGGGCAACATCCTCAGAACCCCGAACGACCAGTACCTGTGCATCGTCCCCAAGTCCAACCCGTCGGCCCCGCAGGCGGGTTACCTGCCCTACGAGGGGGACCGCATGCTGGCGGTGATCCTGAGCAAGGCGATGATGCTGGCGGCCGACACAAAGATCACGGACCCGACGATCCTGAGCCAGCTGTAGCGGCACCTCCTTCCGGCCCGCGGATGGCCGCACCTCATACTGAACAGCGCTCAGGGGGCGTATGGGGAGGGCGGGCTTCGTGCGACGGGTGCTGTCGGTGCACTTCGCGCCGTGCGCGCTGTTCGTCGCCGGGGTGCTCGCGTTGGTGCGGGCGGGGAGCTTTCAAGGCAGAAGCGATTGGCGTGCGGTGCCCCCGGAGCGCCCGGCCACGGCCTTCGGCGCACTGGTCGTGATCTCCTCGTGCGCGGTGCTTCTCGGCCTGCTGCTCCAGCCGTTTCAAGTGCGTGCCGTGCGCGTGCTGGAGGGCTACTGGGATCGCTGGCCTGTGACGGCAGGGCTCGCGAGTGTGATGATCGGGGTCCAGCGCASGCGCCGGCACGCCCTGAGCAGGAGAGCCGACGCGAGCGTACGAGGGGGTGGCGCCCGGCGTGTGCAGGCTGACGCCCAACGTCGCCTGGCCGCACGGCCGCCGGAGGACGTCCTGATGCCCACCGCGCTGGGCAACGCGTTGCGGGCGGGCGAGATCTCGGCAGGGGAGCGCTACGGACTCACCACGCTGGCCTCCTGGCCACGGCTGTACCTTCAGGTCTCGGAACGCGCCGTGGTCCTGCTGCGATCATCCCGCGACGCTCTCGACACGGCCGTGAACCTTTGTTGGTCGTTCCTGGCGTTGACCGGAACCAGCGCGTTGGCGCTGTACGACGAACCGTCGTGCTGGTGGCTCTGCGGTCTGGAGCTCGGTCTTGCGGCGACGGCGTACAAAGGCGCCGTGACGGCGGCGCAGGCTTATGCGGGACTGATGCACGTGGCCTACGACCTGCACCGCTTCGACCTGTTGGAGGCACTGCACTACAGCCTCCCGGCCGATCGCGACGCCGAGGAAGAGATGTTCCTCCGCGTCTCGGACCAGTTTCTGGGCGGGAGGGGGGCGGACTTGCCCTACGACCACGGTCGCTCCCGGAACCGAGGCCATGACACCGGTGGCCCCTAGGTGTGCGTACCTTCCGTGGGTAGCCAGTTCTTCAACGCCTCGAGCCATGTCTCCACGACTTGGGGTTCCCGGCACTGCGCCAGCAGCCAGGGAGACAGGTGGAGATAGGGGCAGGGGACCTGCTGCCCGTTCTGCCACACGTGTCGATGCACCACCGAGTTCAGCGCCGCTCCCAGTCGCTCCCTGAGGACCGCGTCCCTGCCCTCGATCGCCTCCTGATACGCGTCGGCGAGCCGGACGACGGACCTGAGGGAGTGCAAGGGAGCACCCGTGGCTCGGTAACCGAGTTCCGCACCGCAGGCCGGGCACGGCTCGCCCAGTATGCGCGCGCCGGGAAGTACCGCGTCGTGCAGCATGCTTCCTCCAGTCCAGTCGCTTACGGGATGTCGTGGGCCCCCGAGGGCGGCTTCATGATGAGAACCCAGATGGCGTCCGCGATCGAGCCGGCCAGCACGATGGCCGAGGCCGTCCAGCGCCATACGACCTGTTTGCCGCAGTCGGGCGGTGCCAGGGACGCGGCGACCCCCAGCCCGAGCATCAGGGTGCCGTAGTTGTAGAAGCGCACCGCCCTGTCATTGCGCGTCCGCCACATGTAAGTGGCGAGCCTGTGCTGAGACCGTATGTAGGACTCGGGAGCGGAGCCGTCCCCGATTCCCTTGAACCACTCGGCAAGATCGGCGTAGGCGTAGAAGTAGTACCGCGCGTTGTAGCTGAGCTGCATGCTGAAGATCAACGTCATCGCGGTGATCACCAACAGGACGAGTGTGGGACCCGGCCACAGGAACTCGTCTTCGGCACCGGCGACTACGCCGGCCAGCGAGAGCGCGGCCGCGGTGAGCAGGGGCGCCGCCACGAAATGGGCTTCTTTGAGCGCTGCGCCATGCCCCAGCGCCGGAGGGACGTCGGTGGCTTGTCCCGGCTCCGGCGAACCTTCGGCCATGGCCCCCTCCCCCCAGACTCCCCTGCTGACGGGTCGTTCCCCGATCGGAGTGTGRCGGCGGAACGGTCCCTTCAGTAGCGCCGAGAACAGGCCAAAAACACCAGAGGGCCCTGTTCCCGAAGTGACGGAAACAGGGCCCCGAGGCTGGAGACGGAAGGTCAGAACCGTCGAGTGATCAACGCCTTCTTGACCTCAGCGATCGCCTTCGTGACCTCGATGCCGCGCGGGCAGGCGTCCGTGCAGTTGAACGTCGTACGGCAGCGCCAGACGCCGTCCTTGTCGTTCAGGATCTCCAGGCGCTGCTCGCCGGCCTCGTCGCGCGAGTCGAAGATGAAGCGGTGCGCGTTGACGATGGCGGCCGGGCCGAAGTACTGGCCGTCGTTCCAGAAGACCGGGCACGAGGACGTGCAGGCCGCGCAGAGGATGCACTTCGTCGTGTCGTCGAAGCGTTCCCGGTCCTCCGCCGTCTGGAAGCGCTCGCGCGTCGGCTCGTTCGTGTCCTTCGTGATGAGGAAGGGCATCACGTCGCGGTACGCCTGGAAGAACGGCTCCATGTCCACGACCAGGTCCTTCAGGACCGTAAGGCCCTTGATGGGCTCGACCGTGATCGGCTTCTCAGGGTTGATGTCCTTGATCAGCGTCTTGCACGCGAGGCGGTTCTTGCCGTTGATCCGCATCGCGTCGGAGCCGCAGATGCCGTGGGCGCACGAGCGGCGGAAGGTCAGCGTGCCGTCGACGTCCCACTTGATCTTGTGCAGGCCGTCGAGGACGCGCTCCTTCGGGTCGATCTCCAGCTCGAAGTCTTCCCACACGGGCTCTGCGGAGACTTCCGGGTTGAAGCGGCGGACCCGGAACGTGACCGTGATGTACGGGGAGGCCGCGGACTCCGCCTCGACCTTGTCCATAACGGGGGTTGCCATCAGTACTTACGCTCCATCGGCTGGTAGCGGGTCTGGACGACCGGCTTGTAGTCGAGACGAATGGACTCGGTGCCGTCGTCGCCGACCTCGCGGTACGCCATGGTGTGGCGCATGAAGTTGACGTCGTCGCGGTTCGGGTAGTCCTCGCGGTAGTGACCGCCGCGGGACTCCTTGCGGGCGAGGGCGGAGACCGCCATGACCTCGGCCAGGTCGAGCAGGTTGCCCAGCTCGATGGCCTCCAGCAGGTCCGTGTTGAACCGCTTGCCCTTGTCCTGGATCGAGACGTTCCGGTAGCGCTCGCGCAGCTCCGCGATCTTCTCCACCGCCGTCTTGATCGTCTGCTCCGTACGGAACACCATGACGTTCGCGTCCATGGTCTCCTGGAGCTCCTTGCGCAGCACGGCCACCCGCTCGGTGCCGGTGGAGGCGCGCAGGTGCTCGACCTGCTCGACCACGAGCTCCGCCGGGTTCTCCGGCAGCTCCACGTAGTCCGCCTTCTGGCTGTACTCCGCCGCCGAGATGCCGGCCCGACGGCCGAAGACGTTGATGTCCAGCAGCGAGTTGGTGCCCAGACGGTTGGCGCCGTGGACGGACACGCAGGCGACCTCGCCGGCCGCGTACAGGCCCGGGACCACCGTGGTGTTGTCCGAGAGGACCTCACCCTCGACGTTCGTCGGGATGCCGCCCATCGCGTAGTGCGCGGTGGGCTGGATCGGGATCGGGTCCGTGTACGGCTCGATGCCGAGGTAGGTGCGCGCGAACTCCGTGATGTCCGGGAGCTTCGCGTCCAGCTGCTCCGGCGGGAGGTGGGTGAGGTCCAGGTAGACGTGGTCGCCCTCGGGGCCGCAGCCGCGGCCCTCACGGATCTCCGTGTAGATGGAGCGGGACACGACGTCACGGGACGCGAGGTCCTTCATGACCGGCGCGTACTTCTCCATGAAGCGCTCGCCGTCCTTGTTGCGGAGGATGCCGCCCTCACCACGGGCGCCCTCCGTCAGCAGGATGCCCATGCGCCAGATGCCGGTCGGGTGGAACTGGAAGAACTCCATGTCCTCCAGCGGCAGCCCGCGGCGGTAGACGGCCGCCTGGCCGTCACCGGTCAGCGTGTGCGCGTTCGACGTCACCTTGAAGAACTTGCCGGTGCCGCCGGACGCGTAGATCACGGCCTTCGCCTGGAAGACGTGGATCTCGCCGGTCGCCAGCTCGTACGCCACGACACCGGCCGACTTCTTGACGCCGTCGACCTCGGTGATCAGCTGGTCCAGGACGTAGAACTCGTTGAAGAACTCCACGCCCTCCTTGACGCAGTTCTGGTACAGCGTCTGGAGGATCATGTGGCCGGTGCGGTCCGCGGCGTAGCAGGACCGGCGGACCGGGGCCTCGCCGTGGTTGCGGCTGTGACCGCCGAAGCGGCGCTGGTCGATGGTGCCGTTCGGGGTGCGGTTGAACGGCAGGCCCATCTTCTCCAGGTCGAGGACGGAGTCGATGGCCTCCTTCGCCAGGATCTCGGCGGCGTCCTGGTCGACCAGGTAGTCACCGCCCTTGACCGTGTCGAAGGTGTGCCACTCCCAGTTGTCCTCCTCCACGTTGGCCAGCGCCGCGGCCATGCCGCCCTGCGCGGCGCCCGTGTGGGAGCGGGTGGGGTAGAGCTTGGTCAGCACGGCGGTGCGGCTGCGCTTCGTCGACTCGATGGCCGCGCGCATGCCCGCGCCACCGGCGCCGACGATGACGGTGTCGTACTTGTGGATCTTCATGGTGGTTGCCTCAGCCCCGTGCCTAGCGGATGTTCGGGTCGAAGGTGAAGATCACCAGCGTGCCCAGCAGGATGGTGAACACCGTGGCGGTGTAGAGCAGGCCCTTCAGCCACAGGCGGGTGTTCGCGCGCTCCGCGTAGTCGTTGATGACCGTGCGCAGGCCGTTGGCGCCGTGCAGCATCGCGAGCCACAGCATCAACAGGTCCCAGACCTGCCAGAACGGGGACGCCCAGCGGCCGGCCACGAAGGCGAAGCCGATCTTGGAGACACCGCCGTCCAGCACCAGCTGGATCAGCAGGTGGCCGATGACCAGGACGACCAGCACGACACCGGACAGGCGCATGAACAGCCAGGCGGCCATCTCGAAGTTGCCCCGCGTGGACTTCGGGGTCTTCTTGGTGCGCTTGCGCGGGGCCTCGATGTACGGGGCCGGATTGTCGACGTTGTAGAGGGACTCGCCCTCGACCGGGCCGATACCGGCGGTCTTCTCAGTGGTGGACATGCGCGTCAGCTCCCGAACAGTTCACGAGCGGCGTGGCCGAGAACGGGGTAGATCGCCCCGAGCATCAGCACCAGCCACAGGCCGACGACGGACCAGAGCATCTGCTTCTGGTAGCGCGGGCCCTTCGACCAGAAGTCGACAGCGATGACACGCAGGCCGTTGAGCGCGTGGAAGAGGATGGCGGCGACGAGGCCGTACTCCAGCAGCGCGACGATCGGCGTCTTGTACGTGGCCACGACCTTGTCGTAGTCCTCGGGAGAGACTCGGACGAGGGCGGTGTCCAGCACGTGAACGAACAGGAAGAAGAAAATGAGGACGCCGGTGACTCGATGAGCCACCCAGGACCACATTCCTTCCCGGCCGCGGTACAGCGTTCCAGCCGGCACGGAAGTTCCTCCGGGAGCGGGGATTGGGGCCGCGCCGGCTTGTGCTGTCGGTCGGGCCCGGCCGGGTACGGTCCACCGGCCCCCAGCATCGTAGCGATGCGCTGGCGCTGGGCTTAGCGGGGGTCTGGCTGTGTGATCAAACTGGCACGCGTATGGGTCATTGGCGGCCAATAGGGCGGGATGTCCGATGCGATGCCGGGCGCGGCGCCGTTGTGGCCGGTCGCGCGGTTCCCCGCGCCCCCAGGGCGTCCATCAGTCGCCCCCTTGCCAGGCGTCGGAGTTCCTCTGCCGCGACCACCCGTTCCTCCTCCGGATCGTTCGCCAAACGTGACCGGATGCCTGCCAGTACTTGGTCCAGGGTCTCCGCGTGGGACAGGCCGTCCAGGCAGATGATGAAGGCGTGTCCGAATTTTGCCTCGTATGCGGCGTGTGCGGCGCTCAGTGCCGTGTGGGCCGCCGCATAGGCGCCCTCCGGAAGCGCAGGCAACGTTTCTTCCGCCAAGGCCTGCGTCAGGTCCCCGGGGGACAGGTCGTAGGCCGCCTCGTCGGACGCGGCCAACAGGGAGTCCACGTCGGGGTACGGGCGGTGGTCCGCGACGCGGTCGGCCCAGCGGGGGCTGTTCAGGCAGGTCAGGAGGGTCTGCCGGACCTCGCCGACGGGAGCTGTGTTGAAGGGCTCCAGCGCGTTCGGGGACGGTGGAGTGCGCGTCTGCTCGGGCAGCGACGGTATGGCCACTCGGCCGGGAAGGTGTGTGGGCGTCACGTGGGTTTCGGCAGGGGAATTTGGGGGAGGAGTGGCGCCACGTTACCGAGTGTGGGCATGAGGTGTCCGACGGATGCCCGAATTTCAGCCGAACGGGAGAGTTTCGGAACGTGTGGTGGACGCCTCGATGGCGTTCACAGGGCCTAGGTTGGCGCTGTGAGTCAGCACAAGCACAGGCGCCGCGCACCGGCGAAAAGGGCCCTGAAACAGACATGGGTGCTGATCGTCGCGGTGGTCGTCGTGACGGTCGCGGCCGGGGTGAGCCTCGGGCTCCTGGTCTCCGGGGGCGACGGAGGATCGGCCGGATCCGAGCAGCGGCGGTCCGCGCCGGGCACCTCCGAGGCCGCCGACTCCGGACCCACGGCCGCCCCGACCCCGGCGCCCACCCGGTCGTATCCGCTCTCCAAAGCGCCCCGGACGATCCCGGCGGTCACCTCCCACACCGCCGCCCGCGGGCCCGGCTGGCGTCCCGCCGGCAACAAGCGGGTCGTCGTGAGCGACGCGGAACTCGCCGACGAGGGGCGGCTCATCGCCGGTGAGCTGGGGCTGACGTACGCCGGGCAGAAGAACGACGTGCGCGCCGGGGACGTACGGCTGGCGCTGAACGACGACGAGGGCGCGGACCCGGAGTCGTACACCATGACGGTGCGCGGTGGGAACGTGGCGATCAGCGGGCCCGGTGAGGCGGGGGTCTTCTACGGGACCCGAACGCTCAAGCAGGAGGTGCACGACGGCGGTACGGCGCCGGAGGGCGTCGTGCGCGACGAGCCCGCCAAGCCGGTGCGCGGGTTCATGCTCGACATCGCCCGCAAGTACTTCACCGCGGCCTGGATCGAGGACCGGGTGCGGGAGCTGGGGGACCTGAAGTTCAACCAGCTGGGGCTCCACTTCTCCGACGACCAGGGCTTTCGCATCGCGTCCGACTCGCATCCCGAGATCGTCTCCCAGCAGCATCTGACCAAGGCGCAGGTCAGGAAGATCGTCCGGCTGGCCGCGAGCCGGCACATCACGGTCGTGCCCGAGATCGACTCGCCGGGGCATCTCGGGGCCGTCATCGCGGCGCACCCCGATCTCCAGCTGCGCAATGTGAACGGGGTCGCGACGCGCGGCGCCATCGACATCTCCAAGAGCGAGTCCGCCGAGATCGTCGACGACCTGCTGAACGAGTACGCCGGACTCTTCCCCGGCAACCAGTGGCACCTCGGCGGCGACGAGTACCAGGCGCTGGTCGTCTCGAACCCCGAGGCGTCCTACCCGCAGCTCGCCACCGCCGCCCGCAAGACCTACGGCTCCGGCAGCACCGTCGCCGACCTCACCACCGGGTGGCTCAACGACCGCGCCGACACCGTCCGCGCCCACGACCGCACGCCGCGGGCCTGGAACGACGGGTTCTTCCGGGACACCTCCGTCCAGCCGGACAAGGACATCCAGGTGGCGTACTGGACGGGCAAGGAGATCGGGGCCCGGGAGCCGTTGGCGTATCTGAGCACGGGACGCAAGGTCATCAACTACAACGACGAGTTCCTCTACTACGTGCTCGGGGAGCCGCAGACCTTCGTCTATCCGACCGGCCAGCGGATCTACGAGCAGTGGACGCCGCGGGTGCTGCGGGGGACGACGGCCGTGCCGGCCAAGTACGACGCCCAGATCCTGGGCGGGTCCTTCGCGGTGTGGTGCGACCTCGCGAACTCGCAGACCCAGGCCCAGGTGGCGGCCGGGATCCGGATGCCGCTGCGGGCGACGGTGCAGAAGCTGTGGGACGCGGGTAAGCCGCAATTGACCTGGGCCGAGTTCAGGGCGCTCGCGGACCGGCTGGACTGAGCCGTGGATTGACCCATCCGGCTGCGAATCCCTGTACGAATGTGGTGTATTCGGCCCGAGCCGAACCGAGCAGCCAGGGGGAACCGGGATGGGCTACTGGGGGTACTTCGTCGTGGGCCGCGGTCGGCGGCCGCTGGCGGAGCTGGACGCGCTGTCGGGCGCCGAGGGGCTGACCCTGCGCGACGAGGCGCCGGGCGGCTGGCAGGTGTGGGAGTACCCGAGCAACGGCGGTGACGTCGGGAGCATGAACGCGCTGGCCCAGGAGACGGGGGCGCCCGCGCTCTTCGGGTACGTCATGGACAGCGACTGTGTGGTCGTGGAAGCGGCGGCTCCGGACAGCGGGGCGTGGACGACCTGCCTGGCGCGGGCCGCCATGGCCGGGTATCTCGGCGCCTCGGACGAGGGGCTCACGCTGGAGGACTACTTCCTCGAACCCCCCGACGCCGCCGAGCGGGCCGTCGCCTGGGCCGCCGAGGCCGGGCACGAGGTGAACGCCGAGTCCGTCGTCGACGTACTCACCGCCGAGGCGGACCCATTGGCCGAAAACCTCTTCTTTCGGCTGCTCGACCGGCTCGGCGTCGTGCCGCTGTGACACTCCCGGGTCGTCGCACGCAGTAAGGGGAGGTGCGGGCTCCGTTAAGGACGGTGCGCCTGCCAGGGGCCTGTGCGGGGACCCCGACCCTCATAACCGACCCGCTTTGGGAGGCGTGGATGAGCCTGGTGGAACTGATCGCTCAGGCCGACGAACGCGGACTGGCCGCCAGCGGGTTGGCTTGTTTGGATCGATGCGTGCCACTGCTCGGCGGTGACGACGAGGCACTGCGGCCCCTGTGGGCGAACCTCGCGAGCGGCGGGGATCCCGCCGTCTGGGGCGAACTGCTGGACCAGGTGCGCGGCAAGCTGGGCGTCGCCGACATCGTGGACGACGAGGACATCGAGGACGAGGCAGCCCTGCTCGCCCGGCGGATGCTGGCCGCGGCCCCCGCCGTACGGTCCGCCGCCGAGGCGCGGATCTGGGCCGACGCCTGCTCCGTCGCCTCGCTCCAGATACACCGGCTGCTCGACCCCGCCGAGGGCGACACCGACTCTCCCGTCGGGTCCCTCGACACGGTCCGGGAGGGTGGGGCGCCCGTCGCGGTCCGCCCGGTGGGCATGTCACCGCTCGTCGCCGCCGAACTGCGCCGCCAGGTCAGCGTCCTGGAGCTGCTCGCCGGCCATGGTGCGGCCGGGCTGCGTCAGGCGCTGGAGGTGTCGACGGAGGGGCGCCGGGTGCTGCGGGCGGTGGTGTCGCGGCGGGCCCGGGGCAGGAGCTGACGCCCGGATCGCCCCGGTTCCTTCAGACCAGCAGCCACTTCACCACCGCGTCGCCGTACTCGGCCGTCTGCGCGTAGAAGGCGGTCAGGTCGCGGTGCGTCGCCGCGAAGAGGCCGCGCACCTCGGCTTCCGCGTCCAGCGCGTCGTACGGCCGCAGCAGCTGCATGCGCGCCTCGCGCCACAGGTCGTCGAAGTCGGCCCCCTTGAGGAACTCGGCGACCCCGGTCACCTGGGACGCGGTGAGCAGCAGGAACGGCGGCTGGGCGGGATCGGTGTGGAAGGCCGGCCGGCCGCCGAGGATCACCCGGGTGCGGGGGCCGTCCGGTGCGTGGTTCGGGGGGATGCCGCAGTAGAGGATCTCGACGTCGCCGTACAGCTTGTCGAGCACCTCCTCGCGATGCCGGCCTATCCGCTCCCGCACGGTGTCCCAGTCGTCCTCGAACAGGCGCTGGAACCAGGTCGCGCTGTTGCGCAGGGCCGAGGGCGGCACCGCGCGCAGATGGAAGTACATGCTCATCAGTGACTGGAGCGCACGGGAGCGGCGAAGCGTCACTCCCGCGTCAACTTGGACGCCGGCGTAAACCTGGTTCCTGGGGGAGTCCTGTGACTGTCGTGCGGGCGCGGTGGGGTGGTCCTGCACCGGTCCGGGAAAGTCGCCGGATCCGGGTGACGAATCGCAGGTGGGGCACGCTCTCCAGGGTGTGACGACTCAAGCGGAGACCAGGCCCGCAGCCGCGACCAAGCCGGTGCGGTGGGCGGCGGACGCGGTGGCGACGATGCGCGAGGGAGCCCGGCTGCGGCTCGACTACTCGGAGCAGAGCCTGTGGCGGGTCGACCGGATGATCGGGAGCCTGCGCCGCGAGGGGACGCCGTACGCCGCCGTGGAGAACACGCTGCGTGGATTCGGCGCGTACGCCGGTGAGGTGATCGTCCGTCAGACCGGAGCCGAGTGGTGGGCGACGGGCGGCGACCACTGGATACGCACGCCCGACGGGCGGATGTGGGACCCGATCGACGAGGCGCGGCGGTGCTTCACGGGCGACGGGTCGCTGCGGCTGCTGTGCCGGGACGCGACGCGGCCGTAGCCGACGGGCGCGGACATGACCCGGCCGGGACCCCGTGAATGGGCGGGGTCCCGGCCGGGTCAGCTGTTCTCGGTGCCCTACGGCGTCAGGATCTGGCCCAGGTGGGCGTCCGTCGGGGTGCCCAGCGCGGTCTTGCTGTGGATGACCGCCTGGGCGTAGCCGAGGCCCGTGCTGTTGCTCGGGAGGTACATCACGATGCCGTCCGTGCCGTCCTCGCCCTCGGCGCCGAGCGTCAGGTCCGCGCGGCCGTAGCCCGACAGGTCCGTCAGCGACACCGCCGAGCCGAACAGGTCGTTGCTCTCCGCCGTGCCGGGCACGCCGGTCGTGTCCTGCGACAGACGGATCGAGCCGGTGCCGGTCAGGCCGGTCGAGGTGCCCTTGACCAGCAGCACGTCACCCGCGTCGGCCTGGTTCACGCCCGCGCGCGGGAAGTCCTCGCCGGGGACGCCGGTCAGGGCGTCGGCGAAGCCGTCGGCGTTGTAGTCGCCGACCGAGACGGAGGCGCCGAACAGGTCGCCGGACTCGTTGCCGCCGGCGACGTTCGCCGTGTCCTGGTGGATCGTCGTCATGCCGGTGGTGGTGAAGCCGGTCGACGTGCCCGGGACCATCGTGATCTGGCCGCCCGAGAGGCCGCCGGACTCGGACGCGACCGGCTGGCCGATGACGATGTCGTCGTAGCCGTTGCCGTTGACGTCGCCCGCGGCGATGGAGCGGCCGCCCTTGACGGAGATGACGCCCGCCTTGGTGAGGCCGGTCGCCGAGCCCGCGAAGCGGAGCACGCGGCCGATGCCGCCCGTGTCGCGGTAGTTGAGGGCGACGTCCGCGTAGCCGTCCCGGTTGAAGTCGCCGGTCGCGGCGTCCAGGTAGGCGACGGCGGCGGTGGCCGTGGTGAGCGTGCCGGACGTCGTCGCGCCGCCGGTCAGCCGCACGTGCCAGTTGCCGCCCTTGCCGGTGCCGGCCGCGAACACGTCCGCCTTGCCGTCGCCGTTGAAGTCGCCGACGGTGACCGTCGAGCCGAGCCTGGCGCCCGCCGCCGTGACCGTGCCCGAAGTCGTGTACGACAAGCCGGTGTCGAGTGCCGGGCCGTACATGACGGTGACCTGGCCCCGGTCCGCGTTGCCGCTGGTGTCGTCCTCGCCCGGCGCGCCGATCGCGAGGTCGGCAAAGCCGTCGCCGTTGACGTCGCCCCACGCGGTGGCGGCGCCGAAGCTGTCGCCGGACTCGTGGGAGCCGGGGACGCCGGTGCTGTTCTGGGTGAGGGTCCGCTTCGAGGCGGGGACCGGGCCGTCGAGGCCGCCCGGGACGAGCGTCAGGGTGCCGCCGTTGCTCAGCGCGCGGGGCGTGCCGGCGACCAGGTCGTCGATGCCGTCGCGGTTGAAGTCCGAGGTGGCGAGGGCGTGCGAGATGCCGGGGGTCTTGGCGGTCTGCGCGATCCGGGTGAGCTTGGGGTAGAGGTTCGCGCCGGGGCAGGCCGTGGCGTTGGTGTCCCGGTGGCCGAAGACACGCGGCAGCGTGACCGACGTGCCCTTCGGGATCTTGTTGCCGCTGTAGCCCTGGTCCACGCCGGACGTCAGTGTGACCTTGCCGGTCGGGTCGATGCCGTACATGCCGAACTTCCAGGCCACGATCCGCGCGATGGCGTCCAGGCCGGCGCGGCTGGGCGTCGCCTTCTCGAAGTTGCCGATGTACGAGATGCCGACCGTGTTGGTGTTGAACCCGGCGTCGTGCGCGCCGATCACCGGCAGGTCCATGCCGCCGCTGCGGCCCTCGAAGATCTGCCCGCACTTGTCGACGACGAAGTTGTAGCCGACGTCGAAGTAGCCCTCGCTGAAGTGCCCCTGCTGGATGGTGCGCATCCGGGCCCTGGACTCGGCGCAGGACAGGCCGTTGTCACTGTCGACGCCGGTGTGGTGTACGACGGCGGCCTTGATCTCGGTGCCGTACTCCGGGGTGCCGTCGTAGTCCGTGGACGCGCCCCACTCGGCCTGCGTGATGACCGGCGGCTTGACGACCGTCGAGGGCCGGGGCGCGTCCACGGACTACGAC
>NZ_RDBN01000005.1:103813-117733 GCF_008042075.1 Streptomyces sp. UW30
CGTGGGCGCCGGGGGGTCGGTCGGTGTGGCCGTCTCCGTGGGCGTGACCGGGTCCGTCGGCACGGGGGTGTCCGTCGCCGGTGCCGTGGTCTCCTCCGCGGCGAAGGCGGCCGGGCGTATCGCGCCCTTCGGGTCCGTGCCCGGGTCGAGCAGCTTGACGTCCATGCCGGCGGGCTGGCCGCCGAGCTCGGTGCCGTCCGCGCTCACGACGCGCACCTCGATGCCGTCGGCGTCGCCGGTCCACACCGACTCGGTGCCGCCGCGCAGGGCCGCCCGCGCGCCCTCCTCGCCGTCCGCCTGGTTCGGTTCGACCGTGACCTTCTGCCAGCCGGACCACTCGCCGGTCTCCAGGTCCCGGGTGCGCACCTCGGGCGTGCCCTTGGCCTTCGCCTCGGGGTCGGTCCAGGTCAGCACCACCGCGCTGAAGCGGTCGGTGTCCTGCTTGGGCAGACCCTTGCGGCCCGAGCCGCGGTCCTTGAGCTTGAGCGTGTGGATGGCCGGTGCACGGCTCTCCCGCTTGGTGCCGGCCGGCGCGGACGGGTCCGCGATGGCGTACGTCACGACACCGGCGCCGCTCAGTACGACGGCTCCCACCGTCAGCCACGCACGTCTCTTGAGGCTGAGCGGTTTGTACGCATGGGTCCTGCGAGGACTCAACTGTCCCACCCCTAGTAAATGGTCACGAGCGCATCACCTGTCACACAGGTGGCACATACAGGCAGCGCACAGACGGCGGGAATTGTCACTCGCGGACGAGTCCGTACGAAGAACGTCACTTACTGTCAACAAACAAGCGGGGCCAGGTCCTTGACGGACCCGGCCCCGCTGCTGAGGGGAGCGTCAGCTCGCCCAGACCTCGGCGTCGTCGGCCGGGACGGTGGTGGCCAGGCCCAGCTCCTTGCGGGCGGCGACCGTCTTGTTCGGGTCGATGCCGGTGAAGGCCGAGTCGTAGGCGATGTAGAACGCGTCGGCGTCGGCGGCCTGCGCGGCCTTCGTCCAGTGCGCGGCCGTCTTCTTCAGCTGCGCGCGGAGCTTGCCGACCTCCGCGCCCTCGATGCCGTCCAGGCCCTTGACGTGCGCGTCGAGGGCGGCCGCGACGGCCTTGGCCTGCGCCTTGTAGCCGGGCAGGTCCTCCTCGACGGTGTCCTTCTCGGGCTGGGTCGTCCACAGCGCCTCGTAGACGCCGTTCGAACCCTTCAGGAAGGTGGTCTGCTCCGCCTTCAACGACTTCGCGTCGGGGTTCAGCTCGCCGGTGAAGGTGCCCGACTCCTTGGTGTAGGTGCAGCTCACGGCGCGGTCACCCGTCGCCCAGCTCTCCTTGGTGGGGGTGTAGTAGAAGATCGCGACGCCCTTGGGGAGCGCCCAGGTGTCCGGGGCGAACTTCCCCGCCTCGACCGGGCACCGCTTGTCGGCGATCGCCGAGATCGCGTCGTCGCCGGGGTACGCCTTCTCCTCGGTGATCGAGAACTCACCGGCGACCTGACCGGCGTGCGCCTCGGCGCACGGCACGATCTCGACGGTGTAGGCGGTGCCCTCGCCCTTGCTGTTCGGGTTGTAGCAGTCCCCGATGTCCAGCGAGTACACCGAGCGCTGGCGAGCCACCTTCTTCGCGCCGTCCTTGGCGCCGTCGACGGCGTCCGAGACCTCCGAACACCCCACCGCGCCGATCGCGAGCAGAGCGACGACGGCTGATATGCCGCGAAGAGAACGATAAGGGGCAGCGATTGCCATGACGTGTACATCCTCTTAAGTGATCTTTATGGGGGGCGCGGGCGGCATCGTATGCCATCCCTGTGACATGAATGTGCGAAGGCCCCTGCCTCATCACGGCGTTTCTGACTCGCGACCGGTCGCGAGGGTTGTAGGGCGGCCGCTTCCGGGCGGGCCCTGTGACACTTCTGTGAGCTCGGGCGCTGATGACCGTGGAGGGACGTGGGCAAGGGTGGCCGCGCCGCGAGGTGTGGATCCGCCACGAACCGGTACGGACGAGGACAGTTCTTGGGCCAGGGAGGGGAACCCCGCCGCGTGCGCGCGCACGACGGGGAATTGGGCGCGGCCGTGGCGCGAGCCCAGGAGGGTGACGAGGCCGCGTTCGCGGTCGCGTACCGGCTGGTGCAGCCCGCACTGCTCGGGTTCTTGCGCGGGCTGGTCGGGGACGACGCGGAGGACGTGGCGTCCGACGCCTGGCTGGAGATCGCCCGGGACCTCGGCCGCTTCAAGGGCGACGGGACCGGGTTCCGGGGCTGGACCGCGACGATCGCCCGGCACCGGGCGCTGGACCATCTGCGCCGGCAGAAGGTACGACCCCGGTCGTCGGCGTTGGAACAGGACGTACTGGACCTGCCCGGCCCGCACAGCACGTACGACCAGGCGGTGGAGTCGATCTCCACGGAGCAGGCCCTGGAGCTGGTCAGCGGGCTGCCGCGGGACCAGGCCGAGGCCGTGCTGCTGCGGGTGATCGTCGGCCTCGACGCCCCGGCCGCCGCGCGCGTGCTCGGCAAGCGCCCGGGTGCGGTGCGCACGGCCGCGTACCGGGGGCTGAAGCGTCTGGCCAAGCAGCTGGGCGTCCAAGGTGTGACGGATGACGGCCCCCGGACGCTGGGGGAATCGAAATGAACAGTGAGGGTGACGACGGCGGCAGGGTGACTGCCCTGCCGGACTGCCGTCGTTGACCGGTCGACGAACGGGCGCGTGAGTCGTACGGGGCCTGACGTACGTACAGGCTCTACGGACTCGTAAGTCACAGCTGTCACATTGATTACGTAGGCCACATGGGTCATCGCGACTGCATGGGCCTGAGAGCCATATGGGCCAGGCGGGACGTGTGCGACACGCACACCCCGTAGGTCGATCGAGGAAGTCGGACAGGGACGGTAGACGGACATGGGTGAACAGCAGAGCGGCGGTGGGGCCCCCGGCCGTCGGCGTGTGCACCCTGGCGGCGTCCCTTCCGGTCACGGCTCGGGCCACGCCACCGGTCATGCGTCCGGGCAGGGCTCAGGTCCTGCACTCGGGGCGAACGCGGTGCTCGACGACGAGGCGCTGGAGGCGCTGCTCTCCGCCGCCGTACTGCGCGGACACCGCCTGGACGTCGAGGGCGAGCAGCGGGCGGTGGCGGCCTTCCGGGCCGCCCGGGACGCCGGGGCGCACCGCGCGCGCACCCGGCGCCGCGACGACTGGCGGCCGCGCGAGCAGCGGCGACTGGCGCTGTCGCTGAAGACCATGCTCTCCGTGTTCGTCGCTAGCCTCACCCTCGGCGGGGCGGCGTTCGCCGCGATCGGCACGTCCGGCTTCTCGGACGACTCCGCCGAGGACAAGGGCAGGCCCACCCCGGCCAGCAGCGCTCCCGACCCGTCGCTGGCGTCCGGCGCCGCCTCCGCAAAGCCCGGCCATCCGGGCACCGCCCAGGACACCGAGGCCAAGTGCCGCGCCTACGACCAGGTCAAGGACAGCGGCAAGGCCCTGGACTCGACGTCCTGGCAGCGGTTCCTCACGGCGGCCGGCGGCGTGGACAAGGTGGCCGCGTACTGCGCCGAGCAGCTGGCGGCGGCGAAGAGCGGGCCCACGAAGAAGGCCGAGCCGACCGAGAAGGCCGAGCCGACGAAGAAGGCCGAGCCGACCAAGAAGGCCAACGGTGGCGGCGCCACCGGCAACGGCCAGGACAGCAGTGAGAGCGAGAGCGAGAACGCGAATTCCGGCAAGAACGCCGAGAAGAAGGACTGACTCGGGGGGCCCAGGTCCCGGGTCCAGGGGCGGGGGCCAACGGCGTTCCCCGGCCGGGCGATGACCTGCTGAAGACCCGCGGCTTCGACCTGCGGCTCAGGCTCGCGAGACCGGGCCCCGGATGCGCACCGAGGCAACGGCCGGGGCCGCCACCCCCCACAGGAGAGGCCCCGGCCGTCGCGCGGCACGGGCCGCGCGGCGGCCCGTACTCTCTACAGCGCCATGACTGCGTTTTCTGTCACACCCGGGCGGACAGAACGAGGATTCTCGGGTAGTTGCATGTTGTACGGACATGGACGGGCAGCGGTTTCAGGCCGTAACGTGCCTTTCGCGCCGGACGCGGTGGGTGTATGACCACCGCAACGACCTGCGGTCTTGGAACCGCAACCACCAATTGAGGTACGTAGTGCTGGGGGACGACGCGGAGCTGACCGCCGCGGTGCTTGCGGCACAGGACGGGGACGAGACCGCGTTCCGGACTGTGTACCGCTCCGTGCACCCGCGGCTGCTCGGATACGTGCGGACGCTGGTCGGCGACCCGGACGCCGAGGACGTGGCCTCGGAAGCGTGGCTGCAGATAGCGCGTGACCTGGAGCGGTTCAGCGGGGACGCGGACCGCTTTCGCGGCTGGGCGGCCCGGATAGCCCGTAACCGCGCGCTCGACCACATACGCATGCGCGGCCGCCGGCCCGCGATCGGCGGCGACGAGACGGAGCTGACCGGGAAGGCCGGCGAGTCCGACACCGCGGGCGAGGCCATCGAGGCCCTGGCCACCGACGGCACCCTCTCCCTCATCGCGCGGCTGCCGCAGGACCAGGCCGAGGCCGTCGTGCTGCGCGTGGTCGTGGGGCTCGACGCCAAGACGGCCGCGGAGACGCTCGGCAAGCGTCCGGGTGCCGTACGGACCGCCGCGCACCGGGGCCTGAAGCGGCTCGCCGAGTTGCTCGGCGACGATCCGGAATCGGCCGGGGTGCTCGACGCCCTGCCTCCCCAGCGAGAAGCGCGCGGCCGTGCGGTGACGTCGGCGAGTGTGACGCATATGCGTTCGCGGACGCAGAAGGATGTGTGATGGCCGACGAGCAGTACAGGTGGCTGGACCGCGAAACGGCGGAGCGTTTGCTGCGCGGAGAGTCACTCGAAGCTGTCGACGCGGCCGACCGCGACGAAGCCCAACGCCTCGCCAAGACGCTTGAGGCCCTGACCGTCGAAACCCCGCTGACCAGCGAGGAACTCCCCGGAGAGGCCGCCGCGTTGGCGGCGTTCCGTGCGGCGCGCGCGGGCCGGAGCGAGGCCGGCGCCACCGTCGGCGACGGCCCCGGCCGGTTCGCCCCCGAGACCGCCGACGTCCCTCTCGTGCAGCTCGGCGGCTCCGCCCGTGTCCTGCGCCGCCCCCGCTGGGCCCGTCCCGTACGGCTCGGTCTCGCCGCCGCGCTGGCCGTCGGCATGGTCGGCGGAATCACGGTCGCAGCCGGAACCGGAGTCCTGCCGACGCTGTTCGACCGGAACGAACCGGGTCGCCCGGCCGCCACGGTCTCCGCGCCCGTACCCCCGGAACACCCGCTCATCTCGCCCTCCCCGCAGACCGGTGGCGACGAGGAGCCCACGCCCGACGGCGGCTCCGAACACCCCACCGCCTCCGGCTCCCCCGAGGACCCGGCGGCACCCGGCGGCCCGGCCGCGGATCACGACTCCGCGTCGAAGGACGGGAAGGACGGGGCGAAGCCCGGCAGCTGGTGGCAGGCCGTCACCTCCTACTGCCGTGACGTACGCGACGGCAGACCGCTGCCCCCGGACCGCCGCCGCACCCTCGAAGGCGCGGCGGGCAGCAGCGCCCGCGTGTGGAAGTACTGCAAGAAGGTCCTCGCCGGCGCCGGCGAGAGCACCCGGTCCCAGCGCGACGGCGGCGAGGGCGACGGCAACGACACGGGCCGGGGCAAGGGCGACGACGACCAGGACAAGGACCGAGGCAAGGGCCACGGGAAGGGCAACGGCAAGGGCGACCGGAACGGCAGGGACCGGAGCGACGACGAGGACCACTCCCGTGGCCACCGCGACCGCGACGGCCGGCACTCGGACGCCGCCGCGCGGACCTCGTCGACCCTGACCGGCCTCCTGCCGGACCGCACCACGCTGCGCCTTGTCGCGTCCACGCCCACGCTCAGGTCGTCCAGCGCGCTCTGAGCGCGACGTACGACGCCCCGAGCAGGACACACGTCGTCGCCTCTCCATCACAAGCCTCTGACCTGCGGTTTTATGATTTCGGGAAAATACTTCGGCCTGAGGGTGACGTTTTCGGCCGCTACGGCGCTGATGAGAGTGAGCCGACTGGTCATCGGCCGTAGCACAGAGCCGGGGTTCCCCCCGTACCTGCGGCTCGTGCATCGGCGCGGGCGGGACACGTTCCCCCGGTCCCGCCCGCGCCCCACATCCGCACTCCGTCTGCGCGCCTCACCAGTGGACGACGACCTTGTCGCCGTTCCGCACCTGGGCGAACATCTGCGCGATGGCCGGCTCGTCGCTCACGTTGACACAGCCGTGCGAGGCTCCGGCGTAACCCCTGGCCGCGAAGTCGGACGAGTAGTGCACCGCCTGGCCGCCGCTGAAGAACATCGCGTACGGCATGGGGGAGTCATAGAGCGTCGACACATGGTGCCGTGACTTCCAGTAGACGGTGAACTCACCTTCCCGGGTCGGCGTGTACTGCGAGCCGAACCGCACCGACACCTCCACCACCGTGCGCCCGTCGACCATCCAGCGCAGGGTCCGGCTGGACTTGCTGATGCACAGCACCCGGCCGGTCAGACACCGCGCGTCCGGCGCGTCGGCCGGCTGACCGCCCATCAGATACAGGTCCCACATGCCGGGTTCGCGCGTCATCGCCAGCAGCCGCTCCCAGGTCACCTCGTCGGTCCGCCCCGTCTCGGGCAGCCCGCGCTTGCCCTGGAAGCCCTTGACCGCCTGCTCGGTGAGGTCGTCGTAGGTCCCGGTCGGCCCGTCGAAGAGCCAGGCGACCTGCCGCAGCCGCGCCTGGAGCTCGCGCACGTCACGGCCCGTGTCGCCGCGCGCCCACAGCACGACGGGCGCCGCGGGTGCCGTCGTCGAGCGCGGCTTGTCGTCGGGCCTCGCCGACTTCGAGGACGGCGACCCGCTCGGGAGCTCTATGTGCACCGGCGAGTGCCGTTCGCCTTCGGAGGCCTGCACGGTGCAGCCGCACAGCACGGTAAGTGTGGCGCCCGCGGCGAGCACCGCGCTGGACCTGCCCCTGCCTCTACCTCTGGTTCGCACCTTCCGCGTATCCCCGGTACGCATCCTTGCCATGCCCCTGATACGCATCCCGCCCCCCGGTGTCTCAGCGCGACCCCCCGACCGGCCGCTCGACGTCACCCTGAGATGCTCCCCGCGGGTGACCCCCGGCGAACTACGGGGCATGGTGGGAGACGGAGTGGGACACAACGCGGAGGGACACACCATGACGCGTGAGTCGGAGTCCGGACTGCCCATCGAGCCGGTGTACGGGCCGGGCGCGCTGACCGGCTGGGACCCGGCGCAGAAGCTGGGCGAGCCGGGCTCGTACCCCTTCACCCGGGGCGTGTACCCGACCATGTACACCGGCCGCCCCTGGACGATGCGCCAGTACGCCGGATTCGGCACGGCGACGGAGTCCAACGCCCGCTACCGGCAGCTCATCGCCCACGGCACGACCGGCCTGTCGGTCGCCTTCGACCTGCCCACCCAGATGGGCCATGACTCCGACGCCCCGATCGCGCACGGCGAGGTCGGCAAGGTGGGCGTGGCCATCGACTCGATCGACGACATGCGGGTGCTGTTCGGCGGGATCCCGCTGGACCAGGTGTCGACATCGATGACGATCAACGCGCCCGCGGCCCTGCTGCTGCTCCTCTACCAGCTGGTCGCCGAGGAGCAGGGCGTGAGCGCCGACCGGCTCACCGGCACGATCCAGAACGACGTGCTGAAGGAGTACATCGCCCGCGGCACGTACATCTTCCCGCCGAAGCCCTCCCTCCGGCTGATCGCCGACATCTTCAGGTACTGCAGGGCCGAGATCCCGAAGTGGAACACGATC
Organism: Streptomyces sp. UW30; assembly: GCF_008042075.1. GTDB lineage: Bacteria > Actinomycetota > Actinomycetes > Streptomycetales > Streptomycetaceae > Streptomyces. The sequence continues at coordinate 111,621 of NZ_RDBN01000005.1, forward strand.
TCGATCTCCGGCTACCACATGGCCGAGGCGGGCGCGTCACCCGCGCAGGAGATCGCCTTCACGCTCGCCGACGGCGTCGAGTACGTCCGCACGGCTCTCGCGGCGGGCATGGACGTCGACGACTTCGCGCCCAGGCTGTCCTTCTTCTTCGTGGCCCGGACGACGCTCGTGGAGGAGGTCGCCAAGTTCCGCGCCGCCCGCCGCATCTGGGCTCGGGTGATGCGCGAGGAGTTCGGCGCGCAGGACCCCAAGTCCCTGATGCTGCGCTTCCACACCCAGACGGCCGGCGTGCAGCTGACGGCCCAGCAGCCGGAGGTGAACCTGGTGCGGGTCGCGGTGCAGGGCCTCGCGGCGGTCCTCGGCGGCACCCAGTCCCTGCACACGAACTCCTTCGACGAGGCCATCGCGCTGCCCACGGACAAGTCGGCCCGACTCGCCCTGCGCACCCAGCAGGTGCTGGCCTACGAGACGGACGTGACGGCGACGGTCGACCCGTTCGCCGGTTCCTACGTCATCGAGCGGATGACGGACGACCTGGAGGCGGCGGCGGTCGGGCTGATGCGGCGGGTCGAGGACCTCGGGGGCGCGGTGGCGGCCATCGAGCACGGCTTCCAGAAGAGCGAGATCGAGCACAGCGCGTACCGGATCGCTCAGGAGACCGACTCCGGCGAGCGGGTTGTCGTGGGCGTCAACCGCTTCCAGCTGGACGAGGAGGAGCCCTACGAGCCCCTTCGCGTCGACCCCGCCATCGAGGCCCAGCAGGCCGAACGCCTGGCGAGCCTGCGCGCCGCGCGCGACGGGCAGGCGGTGGACGCGGCCCTGACCGCCCTGAAGAAGGCGGCCGAGGGCGAGGACAACGTCCTGTACCCGATGAAGGAGGCGCTACGGGCCCGGGCGACCGTGGGCGAGGTGTGCGGCGCGCTGCGCGAGGTTTGGGGGACGTACGTCCCGTCGGACACCTTCTGACCGGCCCGACCGGCCCGACCGGCCCGATCGGCCGGCCTGCCCCGGCCCGACCCGCCCGCCCCGTCCGACCCGCCTGATCTGCCGGATCTGAGACGCCCGGGCGGAATGTCAGAGCCCCGTGCGACACTCCCTCTCATGCTCGGTGTCATCGATCTCCCCACCTATCTGGCCGGTCTCGTCCTGATCGTCCTGCTGCCCGGCCCCAACTCGCTGTACGTGCTGTCCGTTGCCGCCCGCCGCGGGATCCGGTCCGGGTACACCGCCGCGGCCGGAGTGTGGTGCGGGGACACCGTGCTGATGACCCTCTCCGCCGCCGGAGTCGCTTCGCTGCTCCAGGCGAACGCCGTGCTGTTCGGAATCGTGAAGTACGCCGGAGCCGGCTACCTGACCTGGCTGGCGATCGGCATGCTGCGGGCCGCCTGGGCGATGTGGCGGACCCGGCGGGAGAAGGCGCCCACCGAGACGCCGGAGGCCGTCACCGACGAGCGGCCCTTCCGCCGCGCCTTCGTCATCAGTCTCCTCAACCCCAAGGCGATCCTGTTCTTCGTCGCCTTCTTCGTGCAGTTCGTCGACCCCGGATACGCCTACCCGGCGCTGTCGTTCGTCGTCCTCGGGGCCTTCGCGCAGGTGGCGAGCTTCCTGTACCTCACGGCGCTGATATTCAGCGGCACCAAGCTGGCGACTGCCTTCCGGCGCCGCAAGCGCCTGTCGGCGGGCGCGACATCGGCGGCGGGAGCGCTCTTCCTCGGGTTCGCGGTGAAGCTGTCCCTCGCCGGTTCGTGACTACAGGCCGGTGCGCTCCAGGTACCGCGGCAGCCCGTCGCCGGTATCGCCCGCCCAGCCCACATAGCCGTCCGGCCGTACCAGGAACAGGCCCGTCCCGTACGACTCCTGCGCCGCGCCGCGGACCACGCTGACCGCCCCGGGCAGCTCCGGCGCCCGCACGCCGACCGCCACCAGCGTCCAGTGCGGTCCCCGGAAGGCGTCGAACAGCCGCACGCCGCCCAGCGTCCCGTCCGGTGCGCGGTCGCCCGCCCGCACCGCCCCCGGGGCCTGCCGAGTCTCCGCCGTCAGACTCGTCTCCCGGTACCCGAGGCCCAGCTGGCGCGTCGCCTGCCCGCGCCGCACCTCACCGCGGTGCACGCTCGTCGACAGCCCGAGCATGTCCGCCGCGATGGGCCGCCGTTCCTCCTCGTAGGTCTCCAGCAGGGCCTCGTCCGCCCCGTCCCGCAGGACCGCTCCCAGCTTCCATCCCAGGTTGTAGGCGTCCTGCACGCTGGTGTTGAGGCCCTGCCCGCCGGCCGGTGAGTGGACGTGCGCGGCGTCCCCCGCGAGGAACACCCGCCCGTCCCGGAACCGGTCCGCGAGCGCCGCCCGCGGCCGGAAGTTCGAGGCCCACCGCACCTCGGTCACGTCTTCGGGCGCCAGATGCGAGCGCGCGGCGACGACCTTGCGCACACCCTCCAGGGAGAGGTCCACCGGCGAGCCGTCCGTGAACTGCGCCGTGACCTGGAAGTCCTCCGTGCCCGCGAGGGGGCAGATGGCGAGGAAGCCGTCGCCCTCCGGGCGGGGCGGGAAGATGTGCCAGTTGTCGCGGTCCAGACCGGTGATCCTGACGTCCGCCACCAGCGTCGGGTTCGGGTCGACAGTCTCGCCGGTCATACCGATGCCCAGGGCCCGGCGCACGGCCGAGCGGCCGCCGTCGGCGGCGACCACGTACCGCGCGCGGACGCTCTCGCCGGCCGCGAAGCGGACCGTCACCCCGGCCTCGTCCTGGGCGACCCCGACGACCTTCCGGCCGAAGGCGACCTTCCCGCCCAGCTCCCGCAGCCGCGCGAAGAGGATCCGCTGGGTCCGCCACTGCGGGACCATCCACGGCTCGTCGTACGGAGAGTCCTCCGTCGCCTCGGCGGGGTCGAACATCCGGTGCTCGCCGACCCGCTCGCCGTCCTGCCAGAGCATCCCGACCGGGTAGCTGCCGCCCGCCGCCCGGATCGGGTCGAGCACGCCCAGGTCGTCGAAGACCTCCATCGTGCGGGGCTGGATCCCCTTGCCGCGCGAGCCCGGGAACAGCTCCTCGGCCCGCTCCACGACCAGCGCGTCCACGCCGCGCCGCGCGAGGTCGATGCCGAGGGCCAGTCCGGTCGGCCCCGCGCCCACGATCACTACGTCCACTACATCCACTACATCCACTGGGTCCGTGGACATAACATCCATGTTCATGCCATTCCCCCTTAACGTTGTTAAGTGCTGTCGACCACGAGAGTGCCCTTAACGCCGTTAAGCTGTCAAGCGTGACTACGGAACGACGAGCGCCCCTCGACCGCGGACGCGTCGCGGCCACCGCCCTCGAACTGCTGAACGAGGTCGGCCTGGACGGCCTGAGCCTGCGGGCCATCGCCAAGGAGTTGGACGTCAAGGCGCCGGCCCTGTACTGGCACTTCAAGGACAAGCAGGCCCTGCTCGACGAGATGGCGACCGAGATGTACCGCCGGATGCTCGCCGGGACGCCCCTCGACCCGGACGACACCTGGCGGGAGCGGCTGCTGAAGGCCAACCGCGGACTGCGCGCGGCGCTGCTCGGCTACCGCGACGGGGCCAAGGTCTTCAGCGGCTCACGCTTCACGGGCATCGTGCACGCCGAGCAGATGGAGGACACGCTGCGGGTGTTCACGGCCGCGGGGTTCTCCCTCGCGCACGCGGTCCGCGCGACCTCGACGACGTACCTCTACACGCTCGGCTTCGTCACGGAGGAGCAGGGCGTCGTGCCGCAGCCGGGGATGCGTCGTGAGGGCTACGACATCGACGAACGCGCCCGCCTGATGGCCGACTTTCCGCTGTCGGCTCAGGCGGGCGCGGAGATCTTCACCGATTACGACCGGCACTTCGAGGACGGCCTGGCGCTGGTCATCGCCGGGATCGAGGCGCGGTACGGGGGTCGGTGAGGGCCAGTCGTCCGGCCGCGGGTAAGTCCTCGCTGGGGATTCGCGGAAAAGGAGGTCGGGCCGTTACTTTTCGTTCACCTGATGGCTGCCAAGGGGTCAATGTCCGGCGTCGAACGTCTCCTACGGTCGCAGGGATCCGCCCCGGAGAGAGCCCAGGTGTACGCGTGACCAACCGCCCCCCGACACTGTCCGTGATCGTCCCTTGCTACAACATCGAGTCGTATGTCCCCGAGACCGTGACCAGCCTGGTCAACAACGAACGGGACGACTTCGAGTTCATCTTCGTCGAGGACAGGTCCACCAAGGACAAGACGTACGAAGCGTTGCTGACGCTGACGAAGAGACTCAAGAACAGCCGGGTGATACGGCACGAGCAGAACGGCGGACTGGCCACCGCGCGCAACACCGGCATCGACGCCTCCGAGGCCCGCTACCTCACCTTCCTCGACGGTGACGACTGGCTCGCCCCGGGCTATCTCGCGGATCTCGTGGACGCCATCGAGCGGTTCGACGTCGACTTCGTGCGCACCGACCACGTCCAGGTCACCGGCATCGAGCGGACCGTGCACCGGGCCCCCGAGGGCCGCCGCCACACCCCCCTCGACCCGCGCACCTCGATCCTCCCGGTCGACGACACCACCATGGTCGACTACCCCTACGCCTGGGCCGGCATCTACCACCGCCGCCTCCTCGACAAGGGCATGCTGCGCTTCCACGACGGACTGAAGACCGCCGAGGACCGCCCCTGGATCTGGGACCTGCACCGCAGGGCCGACTCCTACGCCGTCGCCAGTCTGCGCGGCGTCTTCTACCGCCGCGGCGTGGCCAGCTCGCTCACTCAGATCGGTGACGTTCGCCAGCTGGACTTCTTCCGCTCCTTCGACCTGGTCCTCGCCGAGCTCGCCGACGACCCCGAGGTGGGCAAGCTGCGCAAGAAGGCGCTGCGCAACTACTGCGTCGTCATCGCGCACCAGCTGCTCAGCCGCGGCCGGTTCGAGCGCAGCATCGCTGCCAAGCTGAAGCAGATGGCCGCCGAGGCGCTGGGCAGGATGTCGGAGGACGAACTGGAAGAGGCCCTCGTCGGGATGGGCGAGGAGCGCGTGTACATGCTGCGCCGGATACGGGGTGGCATGAAGGGAGTGGCGGCATGATCCAGATGTTCTTCTCGGCCACGCAGTACGCGGCCGCGACGGTCACCGCCGCCATCCGTGCCGGCCAGTTCGGGCCGCGCGAGGGCGTTCGCCGCATACTCGTCGTCAGCAACACCGCCGCCATCCCCGAGGTCGGCACCCCGCTGAACAAGATGGCCGGCTTCGAGAAGCTGGCCCCCGAGTTCGACGAGGTGCGCTCCTGGAACGACTTCATCTCCCCGCACCACCCGGCCGGCTGGTCCCCCCGGGGCCAGGACACCCTGCTGTGGGAGAAGGCCGTACGCCTCGCCTGGAACCTGGGCGACGAGCCCGTCGAGATCGCCTGCGAGTCGATCCAGGCCAACCCCTCCCGCGCGGTCGCGGACATCTTCGCGGACAGCCCGATCCATGTGTACGCGGACGGCCTGATGAGCTACGGCCCCACCCGCAACCGCATCCCGCACGGCATGAGCAGCCGCATCAAGCGCGTCCTGCATCTGGACCTGGTGCCGGGCCTGACGCCCATGCTCCTCGCGGAGTACGGCGTCGAGCCCGAGGCCGTTCCGAACGAGGCGATCGTCGACGTGCTGGCGCAGATCGGCGAGTCCGGCGCCGGCATCCTCGCCGAGCGCCTCCCGGCCGACAACCCGCCCACCGCCGTCCTCCTCGGCCAGTACCTCTCGGCCATCGACCTGATCACCCAGGACGAGGAGGAGCAGCTGCACATCCGCTTCCTGCGTGCCGCGGCCCGGGCCGGTCACCAGGACGTGCTGTTCAAGCCGCACCCGAGCGCGCCGGCGGTCTTCAACGAGTCCCTGGAAGCGGTCGCCAAGGAACTCGGCGTCAACCTCACGGTCCTCAACGAGCCCGTCCTCGCCGAGACCGTCTTCGCCTTCCTGAAGCCGAAGCTCGTCATCGGCTGCTTCTCGACGGCACTGATGACCGCCGCCGCCTTCTACGGCATCCCGGTCGCCCGCGTCGGCACGGAACTGCTCCTCGAACGCATCACGCCGTACGAGAACAGCAACCGCYTSCCGCTGACCATCYTCGACGCGGCCCTGCCGAACGCGGA
>NZ_RDBN01000005.1:117833-145913 GCF_008042075.1 Streptomyces sp. UW30
TTCAAGCCGCACCCGAGCGCGCCGGCGGTCTTCAACGAGTCCCTGGAAGCGGTCGCCAAGGAACTCGGCGTCAACCTCACGGTCCTCAACGAGCCCGTCCTCGCCGAGACCGTCTTCGCCTTCCTGAAGCCGAAGCTCGTCATCGGCTGCTTCTCGACGGCACTGATGACCGCCGCCGCCTTCTACGGCATCCCGGTCGCCCGCGTCGGCACGGAACTGCTCCTCGAACGCATCACGCCGTACSAGAACAGCAACCGCATCCCGCTGACCATCATCGACGCGGCCCTGCCGAACGCGGAGACCGCCGAGATCGGCGCCCCGCTCGAACTCTCCGGCATGGCCGAGGAGCTGGCCCCGCTGGTGCGCAGCGTCGGCTACTGCATGCAGTCCCGCAAGCACCACGCCGCGCGGGACGAGGTCGCCGCCTGGCTCGGCGCCAACCTGGCGCGCTACCAGCACTACTTCAAGCGCCGCCGCCTCACCAGCCTGCGCCTGCCCGGCGGCAGCCCGGTCCGCGCGGAGGCCCTGCGCAGACACCCGGCGGTCCGCAAGGCCGTGCGCCAGCTGCGGCAGACGACGCGGAAGTAGCGGACGGTCCCGAAAAGCGAGTGCGGCGCGTCCCCCGGWCCGGGGGACGCGCCGCACTCGCTTTTTTTGGGGGCGCGCAGCGCCTCCCCCAAGGGGCGCGGGGAACTGCGCGACCAGCCCCCACCGGGCCGCACCGACCCACGGCCCCTAACGCAGCCGCACCCGACCAACGGCCCCTAACGCAGCCGCACCGCCGGCAACGCCCTCTTCAGCCGTGGCCCGAACGGCTTCTCCACGAACCGGTTCATGAGATACGCCAGTCCCAGCAGGCTCAGCACGGACAGCGCAAGCGTCTCGTAGGAGCCGAGCCCAAGTCCCCGGTGCAGCACCCGGATGAAGAACCAGCCCAGGTGCTCGTGGATCAGGTAGAACGGGTACGTCAGCGCCCCGGCCACCGTCAGCCAGCGCCAGTTCGCCCAGCTCATCCAGCCCATCGCCACCACCGCGACGGCCGCGAAGGCCAAGAAGACGATCGCCTGGATGACGTACGGGTTGCGGTGGAACTCGCCCTGGGCGCCCGGGTGCCACAGTGCCGTGACCGAGTAGCGCTGGCCCAGCAGGAAGGACATGCCGACGATCCCCCACAGCAGCAGGTCGCTGCCGAAGCGGTGGATCAGGTACAGCGCGAGGCCGCCGATGAAGAACGGGGCGTGGTCGCGCATCACCAGCTCGTCGGTGAGCGGGTTGTCGGCGACCCGGGCGAAGGCGCTGGCCAGCACCCACAGGATGCAGAAGGTGACGACCCGCTTGTAGGTGACGCCCTTCCAGATCACGAACAGGGCGAAGAGCACGTAGAACTTCAGCTCCACCCAGAGCGTCCAGCACACGCCCAGGACCCGCGGCACGCCCAGCGGCTGCTGCATCATCGTGAGGTTGACCAGGAGCTCGTCCGGCCGGACCGGGTGGACGACCACCGGCAGCAGCACCGCGGCGCCGGTGACCATCACGATGGCCACCCAGTACGCCGGGTAGAGGCGGGAGATCCGGGAGCGGAAGAAGTCGCCCAGGGTGCGGCCCCAGCTGCTCATGCAGATCACGAAGCCACTGATGACGAAGAAGAACTGCACGCCCAGGCTGCCGTAGGTGGAGAACTGCGACAGCGTCGGGAACATCACCCCGGGGGACTGGTGCCAGGAGGACTCGACTTCACCGTTCTTGCCGGTGAAGTGGTACATGCACACCATCAGCGCGGCCATCAGACGCAGCCCGTCCAGGGCGCGCAGCCTGCTCTCCTTGCGGGACCGGACAGGAGGCCGCGCGGCGATGACCTGGTTCAACCGGGGTTTCGCTGGTGCCGGCGGTGCCGTGGCCTGGGCGGCCGTGGCTTGTTCGGCCGTGGCCTGGTCAGCCGCGCTCATCCTGTGGCCTTTCTCCTGGGAGCCTCGAGGTGCGTTCAGTCGTACGTGATGGACGATGCCATTTCATACGATGACCGAACGCTATGTCCCTCGGACGGGTGAAAGGTGAGTGACGGTTGACGCTCAGGGAGCGCAAAGGTGTCACACGGATGAACAACCACCCCTTGTTTCTGTTTACTTTCGGCCGGCCACCTGCTTCAGCGCTCGGGCCCGGCGCGCCAGGCGGCGCACGGTCGCGTTGCGCGGGATGAAGGAGAGCTGGGCCGGCACGGCCCCGGGCAGGGCCAGTGAGGTCAGGCGCTTGCGCTTGAAGTAGCGCCAGGTGTGCGGGTTCAGATGCTTGGAGAGGTAGGCCTCGGCCTGGGTGCGGCTTGAAGACGAGTGTGCGGTGGCCGAGCGCGATGGCGCCGCGCACCATCTGCAGGTGCAGCTCCTCCTCCTCGGCGTCGGTGAGGATGCCGAGTGCGGAGAGGTACTGGCCGAGCAGCAGCGCCGGCTGGTCGCCGCCGGACGGCGTGGGCAGCGCGGTCTCCGCCTCGGTGAGTTCGCCGAGCACCTTCAGGAACACCTCGGACGGCACCAGTTCGGACGGCACGCCGAACTCGGTGAGCAGCAGCGGGGTGAGGCCCGGGACGAGATCGAGGTGCAGCAGCCGGCCGACACGGGTGCCGACCAGCGGGTCGATCTTGTCGCGCGTGGGGCCATAGCTTATGAGGCCGTCCGCGTAGACATCGACCGGAGCGCCGGTGAACAGCTGGCACAGCGCGAGCGCCGGATTGACCTGGACGGACTCGACGGCCAGCTGGATCTCGTCGTCGCCGAGGTTCCACAGCAGCCGTACGTACCGCTCCCACATGGGGATGTCGTTCTCGCGGGGCGACCAACCGCTCGGGTGGAACGGTGAGATGGTCTCGTTCCAGGAGAGCACCTCGTCGAAGCGCCCGCTCAGTTGGGCGAAGCCCGGCATGGTGTCGACGGACGGGGTGATCTCGGGGTTGGTCGCGTTGTTGGTGACCAACAGCAGCCGGCGGTCGGCCGGTTCGAAGAGCCCGGCGTCCAGGGCGGCGGCGAGCGTCGCGGCGCCGTACAGGGTCGAGGCGCAGAAGATCTGGGTCGTGCGAGGCATCAGGCGGCCACCGTCCGGGCCCCGACGGCCCTGCGGCGCACCCGACGCAGCCGGGCGGCGCGCTGCGCGTCCATCGAGTCCATGACCTCCGCGAGCACGTCCTGCGGCATTCTTTTCAGGGCGGCGGCGCTCATCGAGCGCAGTTTTCGAGCCACGGCCGGTTCGAACCTCTCGATTTGTCCGAGATGATGAGCCATGATCGCGCAATAGGTGCGCACAGCTTTCGGAAGCAGCTTATCGGCCTCGGGGTCACGTGCCGTTTCGTCGATTACCTGATCGAACGCACGAATGAAATCGAGTTGCCGCACGTCACCGATCTGGGTGAGTGAGGACGCCACTCCGCGCCGGTAGTAGACACCGAGAAGCCCGACCGCGGCGAAGGATTCCGCCTCCCGGTGCAGCTTCCAGATCCAGGGCCGGTCCTCCGCGGTGCGCAGCCCGTGGGTGAAGTGCAGGATCCCGCGGTCGACCAGGCGGCGGTGGTAGATGCCGGCCCAGGCGTACGCGTAGTCCACCGACGTCGAGCGGTCGGCGGGCAGGATCGCCTCGCGGGGGTTCATCACCGTCCAGCGCCGGCCGTGCGGCACCCGGTGGATGCTGCGGGCCCGCCCCGTGGACTGCACATGATCGGTGCGTACGAAGTCGCAGCCCAACTCCTCGATGGCGGCAAGGAGCTGCGGGAAGTAGCCGGGGGCGAGCCAGTCGTCGCCGTCCAGGAACGTCAGGTACTCGCCGCGCGCCTTGTCGATCCCGGTGTTCCGCGCGGTGGCCAGCCCTCCGTTCTGCTCGTGTCTGACGAGTACGGCGCCCGGCAGCTCGCGCTCCGCGCGCGCGAGAATGTCCGGTGTCCCGTCCGTCGAGCAGTCGTCGACGAGGATGAACTCGAAGTCCCGACGTGTGTTCGCACGCAGGCTCTTCAGGGTGTCTGGCGCGTATTGCTGCACGTTGTAGAACGGCACGATGACGGAGAGCTTGACCACCCGAGGGACGTTAGGGGGCGGTCCGGCCTCCGTCTTTACTCGCAGCTTGATGTCAGGTGAACGACGCGTGGCGATGCAGTGAACCAGGCTTTTTTTCAACGACTTCTGGCCTCGATTCGTCGTTAGTCGATGTGCTGTTAACCGTTTGTTGCATTCTGGTTGGGCGGAACCTTGAAATCGCTTCCTAGCGTCTTCGACGTGCCAGTGACTCCGACAAAGACCCGGCGAGTGGCCGTACTCGCGGACTCCGACACCCGGTGGAAATGGGGCGCGCTCACCGCGAACCGTATCGCTCCGGAGGATTCGGACATCCGTCTGGACGGATACCTCCTGCGCGGCCGGGCCACCCCCACTGCCCGTCAGCTCCAGGAAGTCGGCGTCCACGCCGACTCCCTCAGCGAGGTGACCGCCGTCGAGTTCCTGCGCACCATGGCGCAGGAGTCGTACGACGTCCTGGTCCTCGCCCTGGTCGGCGGGGGCGTGCAGGCCATGCTGCACGGCCTGAAGCGGGTGTGGGAGGGCAAGGCCGAGCGGCCCGTCGTCGTCACCGGCTATGTCGGCGTCGTCTACGAGAAGCTCGCCGACGGCCTGCTGCTGCGGCACGGCGCGGACCTCGTCCTCGCCAACTCCCGCCAGGACGCCGAGCGCTTCCGCGCGGTGTACGAGGGGGTCGGCGCCGACGCCTCCTCGGTGACCGAGGTCGCACTGCCGTTCCTCGGCGGCGAGCCCTACACCGGCGAGCACGACCCGTACACCGTCGTCTTCGCGGCCCAGCCCTCCGTGCCGGACAACCGCAAGGACCGTACGTACCTGCTGAACCGCCTGATCCAGCACGCCCGCAAGCACCCCGAGCGCGAGGTGCTGCTGAAGCTGCGCTCCAAGCCGGGCGAGCACACCACGCACATCGAGGAACTGCCGTACCAGAAGCTCGTCCAGCGGCTCGAACCGCCGGCCAACTTCAAACTGGTGTACGGCAACATGGGCGAGGTCCTCGACCGCACCGACCTGATGGTCACCATCAGTTCCACTGCTGCGCTGGAGTCGCTGCACCGCCGTATCCCCACCGTCGTCCTCAGCGACCTCGGCGTGCGCGAGGTGCTCGGCAACCACCACTTCGTGGGCTCCGGCTGCCTCGCCTCCTGGGACCAGCTCGACGAGGGGCACCGGCCGACGGCCGACGAGGAGTGGGTGTCCCGGCAGGGCGTCTGCGCCGACGGCTCCTACGCCACCGCCTTCGACCCGGCCCGTGAGCGCATCGCCAAGCTGCTCGGGCGGCCCGGCGGAATGCCCGCCCTGACGCCGTATTACACGCCGGCCACCGCGCCCGGCTATCTGCCCGGCATCCTCGCCCGCCACCACCTCGGCCCGGACGGCAGCCCGCTGCCCGGCGCCCCCGCTCACGACAAGGAGCCCGGCCCGGTCCGCCAGATAGTGCGCCGGGCGGCACGCGGCGCCTACCGCCATGGCGTCCAGCGCGTGGCCCCTGTCATCCGGCGGATGGGGGAGCTGTGAGCGACCCGACGACCGACCCGGGGACCGGGGCGCCGGGACGCGCCCCGCAGCCTTCGCAAGGAGCCCAAGGAGTAATGCCCATGTCCAACCCGGAAGCAGGCCAAGACGCCTCAGCACCCCGCGTGCTCGCCGTGATCCCCGCGCGCGGCGGCTCCAAGGGCGTGCCCGCGAAGAACCTGATGCCCGTCGGCGGCGTACCGCTCGTGGCCCGCGCGGTGCGCGAGTGCCGGGCTTCCCGGCTCGTCACGGATGTCGTCGTCTCCACCGACGACCAGGGCATCGCGGCCGCCGCCCGGCAGGCCGGCGCCGACGTCGTGCTGCGCCCCGCCGCCATCGCCGGTGACACCGCCACCTCCGAGGCGGCCGTCCTGCACGCCATGGACGCCCACGAGGCACAGCACGGCACGCAGCTGGACGTGGTCCTGCTCGTGCAGTGCACCAGCCCGTTCATCATCCGCGAGGACCTCGACGGCGTCGTCAAGGCGATCGTCGCGAACGGCGCCGACACCGCGCTGACCGTCGCGCCCTTCCACGGCTTCGTGTGGCGCCACGGCGACGACGAGCCGGCCGCGGCCGAGTCCGAGCGCGCTGCCGCCGGCGGTGGCTACGGCGTCAACCACGACAAGTCCTTCCGCCCGCGCCGCCAGGACCGCCCCCAGGACTTCCTGGAGACCGGCGCCGCCTACGCGATGGACGCCGCGGGCTTCCGCGAGCACAAGCACCGCTTCTTCGGTCGCACCGAACTCGTGCGCACCGACCCCGCCCGGGTGCTGGAGATCGACGATCCGCACGACCTGGCCCGCGCCCGCGCGCTGGCGCCGCTGTTCGACGCGGACCGTCCCGGCGCCCTCCCGACCACGGACGACATCGACGCGGTCGTACTGGACTTCGACGGCACCCAGACAGACGACAGGGTGCTGATCGATGCCGATGGAAAGGAGGCCGTCTCCGTACACCGCGGAGACGGCCTCGGCATCGCAGCCCTGCGCAAGAGCGGGCTCAAGATGCTCATCCTCTCCTCGGAGCAGAACCCGGTCGTCGCCGCCCGCGCACGGAAGCTGCAGATTCCCGTGCTGCACGGCATCGACCGGAAGGACCTCGCGCTGAAGCAGTGGTGCGAGGAGCAGGGCATCGCGCCTGAGCGCGTGCTCTACGTCGGCAACGACGTCAACGACCTCCCGTGCTTCGCCCTCGTGGGCTGGCCCGTGGCGGTCGCGAGCGCCCACGACGTCGTGCGCGGCGCCGCACGCGCGGTCACCGCCACACCCGGCGGGGACGGCGCCATCCGAGAGATCGCCAGCTGGATCCTCGGCCCCTCTCTCGATTCCCTCACCAAGTAAGGACATCTTCTGCCATGAGCACCAACTCCCGTCTGCGCAACTTCGGCTCGCGTGAGGTCGGCCCCGGCAAGCCCGTCTACATCTGCGGCGAGATCGGCATCAACCACAACGGTGACCTGGAGAACGCCTTCAAGCTCATCGACGTCGCCGCCGAGGCCGGCTGTGACGCCGTCAAGTTCCAGAAGCGCACCCCGGAGATCTGCACCCCGCGCGACCAGTGGGACATCGAGCGCGACACCCCCTGGGGCCGGATGACCTACATCGACTACCGCCACCGTGTGGAGTTCGGTGAGGACGAGTACCGCCAGATCGACGAGCACTGCAAGAAGCGCGGCATCGACTGGTTCGCCTCCCCGTGGGACACCGAGGCCGTCGCCTTCCTGGAGAAGTTCGACGTCCCGGCCCACAAGGTCGCCTCCGCGTCCCTCACGGACGACGAGCTGCTGAAGGCGCTGCGCGCCACCGGCCGCGCGGTCATCCTCTCCACCGGCATGTCGACGCCGAAGCAGATCCGCCACGCGGTCGAGGTCCTCGGCTCGGACAACATCCTCATGTGCCACGCCACCTCCACCTACCCGGCCAAGGCCGAGGAGCTGAACCTCCGCGCGATCAACACGCTGGAGAAGGAGTTCCCGAACGTCCCGATCGGCTACTCCGGCCACGAGACGGGCCTGCAGACCACGCTCGCCGCGGTCGCGCTCGGGGCGACCTTCGTCGAGCGTCACATCACCCTGGACCGCGCCATGTGGGGTTCGGACCAGGCCGCCTCGGTCGAGCCGCAGGGCCTGACCCGCCTCGTCCGCGACATCCGCACCATCGAGGAGTCCCTCGGTGACGGCGTCAAGAAGGTCTACGACTCCGAGCTCGGCCCGATGAAGAAGCTGCGCCGTGTCGCCGGTGTGGTCGCCGAGGCCGAGATCGCCGCGGCTGCTGGCGAGCCGGTCCAGGTCTGAGTCGACTGCCGACAGTAGAAAAGTGGTGTGGGGCGGACGCCGGCGGGCGTCCGCCCCTTCCGCCCAGAACGCCTTGAGTTCCCAGCGCGCCGAGAGCGCCTTACGACGGGACGGTCGTACGCCGATGAGCCCCCGTGCCGGGTCAGCCGGCCATCAGACTCTCGCCTTCGTCGAGAGTCCGGTACAGCTCCTGAACGTGCTGGAGTGGGCGCACGCCCAGACCCTGCACTCCCATGGCGCACCGCCCGGTGGGCTCACCCTCGTGGTCCTGTCCCCGATCGATCCGATGACCCGCGGCCAGCTCCGCCGGATGGCCGAACTGGCCCGCGAGGACGGTCACGAGGTCCGCTGGGAGGAGGCGCGGGGCGGCCCCCTGGCACCCTTCCACACCATCGGCGGCCTCTCGGGCCTGCTCCGCCGGGCCGACCGCGTCGTCCTGGGCGACCCCTTCTCCCGCTACGTACAGCTGCTGCTGACGATCACCAAGGCCCATGACCTCGTCGTGGTCGACGACGGCACGGCGACCATGGAGTTCGTCGCCCAGCTCGCCCGCGGGGAGCGCCTGGTGCGCTGGCACCGCAAGGGCGGGCGCCCCGGGCCCAGGGACCTGATCTTCGCGCCCGTTTCGTCCTCGGCCCGCCGCCGCCTCACGCCGAGCCAGAATCGCCGGGTGGAGATCTTCTCCTCCATGCCGATGGACGAGACCCTGGCGGGCGTGACGGTCACCGCCAACACCTTCGCCTGGACCCGTGACCGCTTCGGGCCGCCCCGTATCACCAAGGGCGCGGACATGGTCGGCACGTCCTTGGTCGAAACCGGCGTCGTCGACGGCGACCGCTACCTCGAAGCGGTCCGCTCCCTGGCCAAGGCACACGGCGCCACCCGCTACTTCGCCCACCGCCGCGAGAGCGCGGAGAAGCTGCACCGGCTGGCGGTGGAGACGGGCCTGGAGATCGTCCGTCCCGACCTCCCGCTGGAGCTGATCGCCCGGCGCGGGCCCATAGGCCGTACGATCCTCAGCTTCCCGTCAACGGTCGTCCACACCCTGCCGCTGGCCCTGTCCGGCACGGAGGTCCGCGTCGCGGTCTGCGACATCGACCCCGCGTGGCTGACGGAGAACGCCTCGCCGCGGGCGCAGGGCTTCCTGTCGGGTGTCACCGGGACGGCGCGGGACGTGCACCGGCTGTCGGCGGTCAGCGCGGTCTGAGGCCGGTGGGTCAGCGCCCTCCTGCACCAGGCTTCTCGGCGAGGAGGAACGCCCGCGGGCGCTTCTCCTCGCCGCCGGGCTCCCGCACGATCCGGGCGTGGAGCCGCAGCCCCGCATCACCCAGATGCTCGATGACGGTGTCCGGCGTGCGCCAGTGGTAGTCGAGCGCGATCTCCTGGCCGAAGCGCTCGGACATGTGCAGACGGTCCTCGCTGTCGCCGGACTGGAACGCCAGCAGCACCGGGGCACCGGGCCTCAGGACGCGCTGGAACTCGGCGAACGTCGCGGGCAGGTGGTCGTCCGGGATGTGGATGACCGAGTACAGGGCGAGAATCCCGCCCAGGGTCTCGTCCGGCAGGTCCAGCGCGGTCATCGAGCCCACGTGGAACCGGAGTCCGGGGTGCGCGCGGCGGGCCAGGGCCACCATCCGCGGCGAGAGATCGACTCCGAAGACCGGCGTGCCGAGGGCGTCGAGGTGGGCGGTGACGGAACCGGGGCCGCAGCCCAGGTCCGCGACGGGGGCCGGGGCGTGCTCGCGGGCCAGCTCGGCGAAGGCGGTGACGAGGGAGCGGTCCAGGGGAGCGCTGTCGGCCGGCCAGTCGGAGAAGCGGTCCGTGTAGGCGGGGGCGATGGCGTCGTACGAGGCGCGGGTGGCCTCCAGGAAGTCGGCGTACTCGGCGATCGAGGGGTTCTGGGGGTTCTCGGCGGTCACGCGCCGCACCCTAGTGCGGGCGGCGGACGGGCGTCCGGGAGTTCACCGGGGGTGTGCCAGGAGTTCCCGGGGCGGGTGACCGGGGCCTGACCGAGGCTGGGTCGACGGGAGAGCTAGACCGCGAGACTCATGGTCGTTCCTCGGCTCAACCCCCGGCGACCGACCAGGGGATGACCGGCACCGACCGGCACCGATCGCGAACTCCCCGATCTGGCACGGGCGTTGGCCGACGACAAGGGGGATGAACCCCGAATAGACGCGCGCTACCAGGGTTACCGGTCGACCGACCCTGCTGTGGCTGGTCCAGGCCCGGGTCGGACGCCGGCCGAGATCGAGGACGTGCTCGCGCGCCACTGGGAACGGATCGAGCCGACCGAGCGCCGTCGGCATCGACGCCCCCGTCAGGAGGCCGAGGTCCGATTCCGGGCTGGACGCCCCCGGGCGCGCCCGGCGCGTTCACCGGGCGTGCGCGATCCCGACAGGTGAACACAACCGACGGTTCTGTTCGCGGCGTGGTATCCGTGGAGTGTGGAGGGTCGGCATCGTCACTCTCCGTCGATTCCATGATCGACTCGACGGAAAGACGGGCGAGTTTACCCACCCAAACCGATACCTATGCGTCGGGCGGCCAGATTTTCTTCCCCAAACGGGTTGAACTTTTGTTGATCGAGGGTCAGTTGGCCACCTCGGCGTCCTACCCTTCAGAGGGTGAACCAACTGATGTCCCCAGAGTCCGAGGCCGATCAACCAGGGGCAGCGTTCCTCCCCGGCGCCCTGCCGGAGGCGCTCCGTGCCGAACTCGTGGAGTTCCGGCGCGACTTGCACATGCATCCCGAGCTCGGCAACCAGGAGTTCCGTACCACCGCCGCGATCAAGGCCCGGCTGGAAAAGGCCGGCCTGGAGCCCCGCGTGCTCGCCATCGGAACAGGGCTCATCTGCGACATCGGGGAGTGGGACGAGGGGCGCCCCATGCTCGCCCTGCGCGCCGACATCGACGCCCTGCCCATCCCGGACACGAAGAGTGACTGCCCGTATCGCTCGACGGTGCCCGACCGGGCGCATGCGTGCGGGCACGACGTGCACACGACCGTGGTGCTGGGCGCCGGGCTGGTGCTTGCCGAGCTGCTCAAGGCCGGGCAGCTGCCCCGGCCCGTCCGGCTGATCTTCCAGCCCGCCGAGGAGGTGCTCCCCGGCGGCGCCGCCGACGTCGTCGAGTGCGGGGTCCTCGACGGGGTGGGCCGGATGCTCGCCGTGCACTGCGACCCCAAGGTGGACGCCGGGAAGATCGGCCTGCGCCAAGGTGCGATCACCTCGGCCTGCGACCGGCTCGAAATCGCCCTCGACGGGCCCGGCGGGCACACCGCCCGCCCCCATCTGACGACCGACCTCGTCACCGCCGCCGCCCGGGTCGTCACCGACGTGCCCGCGCTGGTCGCCCGGCGCACCGACGCCCGCAGCGGCCTCGCGGTGACCTGGGGGCGGATCGACTCCGGCCACGCGCCCAACGTCATCCCGCAGCACGCCGAGCTCTCCGGGACCGTGCGCTGCCTGGACCTCGACACCTGGCGGCAGGCGCCGGACCTCGTCGTCGCCGCGATCGACGAGGTCGCCAACCTCCATCGCGCCAAGTCGGAGATCAACTACATCCGCGGTGTCCCGCCCGTGGTCAACGACCCCGCCGCGACCGAGCTGCTGCACGAGGCCATGACGGCCCGCCGGGGCGCCGACTCGGTCGAGAGCACCGAGCAGAGCCTGGGCGGCGAGGACTTCTCCTGGTACCTGGAGCACGTGCCCGGCGCCATGGCCCGGCTGGGTGTGCGCATGCCGGGGGACCGGGTCGGTCGTGATCTGCACCAGGGTGACTTCGACGTGGACGAGTCGGCCATCACGGCCGGGGTGGAGCTCTTCACGGCGGCGGCACTTCTCGACGCCGCCGGTTAGGCGCCGTCGCCGTCGCCGCTCGGGGCGCGGTCGCCCGGCGGGCTCCTCGCGGCCGGTCGGGCCCGTGTGGCCCGGCCGTATCCCGATCGGCCCATTGCCGCCGGCGTTCCGGTTGCGGTCGGTACACGGCGGGGGGAGTCTGGCCCCATGGCGGGCGGTCCTGTGTGCCATCAGGGTGGAGGCACCTCGGGTGCTGTCGCCCTGTGTGTGCCTTTCGATCCGATGGTTCACAAGGCCGTAACCGGCCATCGGCACGAATGGATAACGGCAAGGCGAAACCCCGTTCCCAGGAGTGTCTACGCGCGTTAATGTGCGCCGAACTCAGCACCCACTGCGGGGCTTGGAGAATGGGGACTACACGATGCGTCGGACATCCAAACTGACCCGTGTCGCGGTGGGGGTCGCGTCGATCGCGCTCGCCGCCACGGCGTGCGGTGGTACCAGCAGCGACGGCGGCAGCGACAGTGACAGCAGCGGCGACACCAAGGGTCTCGCCATCGCGTACGACATCGGCGGCAAGGGCGACCAGTCCTTCAACGACGCCGCGTACGCGGGCCTGCAGAAGGCCCAGAAGGAGTTCGGTTACAAGACCGCCGACATCGAGCCCACCGAGGGCGAGACGGACGCCGACAAGGAACAGCGTCTGGCCTCCCTCGCCAAGCAGGGCTACAACCCGGTGATCGGCGTCGGCTTCGCCTACGGCCCCGCCATGGAGGCCACGGCCAAGAAGTACCCGGACACCACCTTCGGCATCGTCGACTCGGTCGTCGAGGGCAAGAACGTCGCCTCCCTCGTCTTCGCCGAGGAGCAGGCCTCCTACCTGGCCGGCGTCGCCGCGGCCAAGGCCACCAAGACCAACACCGTCGGCTTCGTCGGTGGTGTGGACGTTCCGCTGATCCACAAGTTCGAGGCCGGCTACAAGCAGGGCGTCCAGGACACCAACCCCAAGGTGAAGGTCCTGTCGCAGTACCTGACGCAGACCGCCGAGGAGGGTGGTTTCTCCAGCCCGGACAAGGGCAAGGCCGCCGCCGAGGGCCAGATCGAGAAGGGCTCCGACGTCG
The DNA here is from genome assembly GCF_008042075.1 of Streptomyces sp. UW30. Classification (GTDB taxonomy): domain Bacteria; phylum Actinomycetota; class Actinomycetes; order Streptomycetales; family Streptomycetaceae; genus Streptomyces. The sequence continues at coordinate 130,612 of NZ_RDBN01000005.1, forward strand.
AGTACGCGGCCGCCGGTCTGTCCGGTCAGGGCGTCATCGAGGCCGCCGCGAAGGCCAAGGTCTGGGCGATCGGCGTCGAKTCCGACCAGTTCGAGCAGGCGGCTCTCGCCAACTACAAGAACTACATCCTGACCTCCGCCCTCAAGGACGTCGGCGGCTCGGTCTACACGCTCGCCAAGTCCGTCGAGGACGGCAAGCCGCTGACCGGCACGCAGACCTTCGACCTGAAGGTCAACGGCGTCGGCCTGGCCGAGTCCAACCCGGAGTTCGCGAAGATCGCCGGTCTCTCGGACGCCGTGGCGAAGGCCAAGGCAGGCATCATCGACGGCTCCATCAAGGTCAAGACCGAGTAGTCACGGTCCTGGAGCTGTGAAGCGGGCGGGCATCCGAGGGTGCCCGCCCGCTTCGTGTTTGCCTGATTCCAAGATCACCCACTGCCATCCGCCCTTTGCTGTCGGCAAGCCCTTGGTCAAGTCCTCGCGTGGAGTTGGGCACGGCCGCATAACAAGGTGGACAGAAGGGGTTTTCAGGCTGGTCTACGCGCGTTAATCTGCGGCGAAAGCCAGCGCCGTTGCTGTGAAGCTGACCCGAGCTGTACCGTCCGGCGCTGTTACGACAGGAGTCTCAACACATGCGCCGGATTTCCCGGATCACGGTCGCAGGCGCAGCGACCGCCTCTCTGGCCCTCGCGCTCTCCGCCTGTGGCGGCACCTCGACCTCGGCCTCCTCGGAGTCGAAGGGCGGCAACAAGGGCCTCGCCATCGCGTACGACGTCGGCGGCAAGGGCGACCAGTCCTTCAATGACGCGGCCTACGCGGGCCTGGAGCAGGCGAAGAAGGAGTTCGGGTACGACACGGCCGATGTCGAGCCCACCGAGGGCGAGACGGACGCCGACAAGGAGCAGCGACTGGCGTCGCTGGCCAAGCAGGGCTACAACCCGGTCATCGGTGTCGGCTACGCGTACGCCGCCGCCGTGAAGGGTGCCGCGGAGAAGTTCCCCGACACCACCTTCGGCATCGTGGACGACTCCACGGTCGAGTCGAAGAACGTGGCCGACCTGGTCTTCTCCGAGGAGCAGGCCTCGTACCTCGCCGGTGTCGCCGCGGCCAAGAGCACCAAGACGAACACGGTCGGCTTCGTGGGCGGTGTGGACATCCCGCTGATCCACAAGTTCCAGGCCGGCTTCGAGCAGGGCGTCAAGGACACCAACCCGCAGGCCAAGGTCCTCACCCAGTACCTCACGCAGACCGCGGAGGAGGGTGGCTTCTCCAGCCCGGACAAGGGCAAGACGGCCGCCGAGGGCCAGATCGAGAAGAAGGCCGACGTCGTCTACGCCGCCGCCGGTCTGTCCGGCCAGGGCGTCATCGAGGCCGCCGCCGCCAACAAGGTGTGGGCGATCGGTGTCGACTCCGACCAGTACAACCAGGAAGCCCTCGCCAAGTACAAGGACTACATCCTGACCTCGGCGATGAAGGACGTCGCCAAGGCGGTCCACAGCCTTGCGAAGTCGGTCAAGGACGGTAAGCCCGGGACCGGTATCGTTCGTGGCGATCTGAAGACCGGCGAGGTGAGCCTGTCGAACTCCAACCCGAAGTTCGCGGACAATGCCGAGCTCCAGGAAGCCATCAAGACGGCCAAGGAGAAGATCGTCAGCGGCGAGATCAAGGTCGCGACCAGCTGACGAAGCAAGACCCTGAGCAGCGGTAACCAAGGGGTTACGTCCGCTCAACGGGGTACGGGGAGACTTCTCCCCGTACCCCGTTGTCGAGGTGCGTCGGCCCCTTATCAGGCCATAGGGGCGCTACGCGCGTAGACGACCCCCGTCCCCAGGAGAGTGCGCCATCAACGCGTCCAGCAGCCCTCCGGCCGACGCGGCGGTCAACGGTCAGGTGACCGCCGTCGAGCTCGCCGGGATCACCAAGCGATTCCCGGGCGTCGTGGCCAACCACGACATCCACCTCACCGTCCGCAAGGGCACTGTCCACGCCCTCGTCGGCGAGAACGGCGCCGGCAAGTCGACGCTGATGAAGATCCTCTACGGCATGCAGAAGCCGGACGAGGGCACCATCGCGATCGACGGCCGGCAGGTCACCTTCTCGTCGCCGGCCGACGCCATCGTCCGCGGCATCGGCATGGTCCACCAGCACTTCATGCTCGCGGACAACCTCACCGTCCTCGAGAACGTGGTCCTGGGCAGCGAGAAGCTCTACGGCATCGGCGCCAAGGCCCGCCGCAAGATCAAGGAGATCTCCGAGCGCTACGGCCTCGGCGTCGAGCCCGACCGCCTGGTCGAGGAGCTCGGTGTCGCCGCCCGCCAGCGCGTGGAGATCCTCAAGGTCCTCTACCGCGGCGCCACCACGCTGATCCTCGACGAGCCGACGGCCGTCCTGGTGCCGCAGGAGGTCGACGCGCTCTTCGACAACCTGCGCGAGCTGAAGGCCGAGGGCCTGTCGGTCATCTTCATCTCCCACAAGCTGGGCGAGGTGCTCTCCGTCGCCGACGAGATCACCGTGATCCGCCGCGGTACGACGGTGGGCACGGCCGTCCCCGCCGAGACCACTCCGAAGCAGCTCGCCGAGATGATGGTCGGCAGCGAGCTGCCCACGCCCGAGACGGCCGAATCCACGGTCACCGACCGCCCGGTCATCACCGTCGACAAGCTGCGCCTGGAGGCGGCCGGCGGCAAGGCCCTGCTGGACGACATCACCTTCACCATCCACGAGGGCGAGATCCTGGGCATCGCCGGCGTCGAGGGCAACGGCCAGACCGAACTGGTCGACGCGCTCATCGGCCTCAAGGGCGCCGACTCCGGCACGATCACCCTCGCCGACGAGGAGATGACCGGCTGGACCACCCGCAAGCGCCGCGAGCAGGGCATCGGCTACATCCCCGAGGACCGCCACCGGCACGGCCTGCTCCTGGAAGCCCCCCTCTGGGAGAACCGCATCCTCGGCCACGTCACCGAGAAGCCCAACGCCAAGGGCGTATGGCTGCACCCGAAGGCCGCGCAGGACGACACCCGCCGCATCGTCGAGGCGTACGACGTCCGCACGCCCGGCATCGACGTCACCGCCGCCTCCCTGTCCGGCGGCAACCAGCAGAAGCTGATCGTCGGCCGCGAGATGAGCTCCAAGCCGCGTTTCCTGATCGCCGCGCACCCCACCCGCGGTGTGGACGTCGGCGCGCAGGCCGCGATCTGGGACCACATCCGCGAGGCCCGCCGCGAGGGCCTCGCCGTGCTGCTGATCTCCGCCGACCTGGACGAGCTGATCGGCCTGTCCGACACCCTCCGCGTGATCTACAACGGCAAGCTGGTCGCGGACGCCGACCCGGCCACCGTCACGCCGGAAGAACTGGGCTCGGCGATGACGGGTGCCGCTACCGGGCACCTCGAGCACGACGACGAAGACGACACGACCTCCCAGACTCCCGACCTGAGCAAGTCCCCCGAGTCCGGCGAAGACGAGGCCCGCTGATGAAGAAGTTCGACAAGGAGCGCGTGCTCCTCGCGGTGGCCGGACCGGTCATCGCGCTCGCCGTGGCCTTCGTGCTCAGCGCGATCGTGCTGCTCGCCTCGGGCAAGAGCCCGGTCGAGCCGTACGCCCTGATGTTCGAGCAGCTCGGCTTCTCGGACATCCAGGTCCTGATCATCAACCAGGCCTCGATGTACTACATCGCGGCCCTGGCGGTGGCCATCGGCTTCCGGATGAACCTGTTCAACATCGGCGTCGACGGCCAGTACCAGCTCGCCGCCATGATGGCCGCGATCGTCGGCGCCCACGCCAACCTGCCGGCCGCCCTCCAGGTCCCGCTGCTGATCCTCACCGCGGTCTGCACCGGCGCCTTCTGGGCCGGCATCGCCGGTGTCCTCAAGGTCACCCGCGGCGTCAGCGAGGTCGTCGCGACGATCATGCTCAACGCGATCGCCACCTCCGTCATCGGCTACCTGTGGCTGCCGAGCGTCTTCGGCGTCAAGGTCGGCAACAACAACACCACCGGCGAGATGCACGAGTCCGGCTGGATCCCCGGCATCGGCATGGGCGACGCCGGCGAGATCTACGGCCTGGTCTTCCTCGCAGTCGTGCTCGGCATCGCCTACTGGGTCACCCTCAACCGCACCCGCTTCGGCTTCGACCTGCGCGCCTCCGGCGCCTCGGAGACGGCCGCCGCGGCCAGCGGTGTCGACCCCAAGCGCATGGTGCTCACCGCCATGCTGCTCTCCGGCGGTATCGCGGGCATGGCCGGTCTGCCGATCCTGCTCGGCGACACCCACACGTACAGCCTGAACTTCCCCACCGGCATCGGCTTCCTCGGCATCGGCATCGCCCTGCTCGGCCGCAACAGCCCCGTCGGCATCGCGTTCGCCGCCCTGCTGTGGGCCTGGCTCGACAAGGCCTCGCCCGAGCTGGACTTCCACGGCTACGACAAGGAGATCGCGGTCATCATGCAGGGCCTGATCGTGCTCTCCGTCGTCGTCTCCTACGAGGCCGTCCGTGAGTGGGGCCTGCGCCGTCAGCAGCGCCGGGTCGGCGCCGAACTGGCTGCCGGTCACGTCCTCGGCGCCAACAACACGAAGGAGGTGGCTGGCCGATGAGCGCCCCGCAGACCTCAGCGGTTGATGTCAACCAGCCCACGCTGCAGCCCGCCGCACCCACCGGCCGCCGCCTGTCGTGGCAAGTCCTGCTGCTGGTCATCGCCGGAGCCCTGGCGCTGACCTCGATCGTGCGCATCATCACCGGCGCCGACGGCATCACCAACGTCAGCCAGATGTCCACCGCGCTCCAGCTCGCCGTGCCGATCGGCCTCGCCGGTCTCGGCGGTCTGTGGGCCGAGCGGGCGGGCGTCGTCAACATCGGCCTCGAAGGCATGATGATCTTCGGCACCTGGTTCGGTGCCTGGGCCGGCTTCCAGTGGGGCCCGTGGACCGGTGTCGTCGTCGGCATCATCGGCGGCTGCATCGGCGGCATCCTGCACGCCATCGCCACCGTCACCTTCAGGGTCAACCACATCGTCTCCGGTGTGGCGATCAACATCCTCGCCCTCGGCATCACCCGCTATCTCGCGCCCCTCGCCTTCGTGGGTCACGCGGGCGGCTCCGCCAAGCAGTCCCCGGCGGTCGACTCGCTCGGCCACTTCACGATCCCGGGCCTGTCCGACGGGCTGCGGGACCTCAACAACCAGGGCTGGTTCTTCATCTCGGACATCGCCGGTCTGCTCGGCGGTCTGGTCACCAACGTCTCCTGGCTGACCCTGATCGCCGTGGCGCTGATCCCGGGCACCTGGTGGATCCTGTGGCGCACCGCCTTCGGTCTGCGCCTGCGCTCCTGCGGTGAGAACCCGGTCGCGGCCGAGTCCCTCGGTGTGAACGTCTACAAGTACAAGTACATCGCCGTGATCATCTCCGGCGGCCTGGCCGGTCTCGGTGGCGCCTTCCTCTCCCTCGTGGCCAACCCCTTCTACCTGGAGGGCCAGGTCAGCGGCCGCGGTTACATCGGTCTCGCCGCGATGATCTTCGGTAACTGGATGCCGGGCGGCCTCGCCCTGGGCGCGGGCCTGTTCGGCTACACCGACAGCCTCAACCTGCGCGGCGGCTCCACGAACGTCCACGCCCTGCTGCTGCTCGGCGCGCTCCTGCTGATCATCGGCGCCATCTGGATGGTGGTCCGCAAGAAGTACGCCCCGTCGATGATCACCGCGGTGGTCGGCGCCCTGGTGTACACCTGGTACGCCACCACCAACGAGGTGCCCAACCAGGTCGTCTCCGCCACGCCGTACGTCGTCACGCTCGTCGTTCTCACGCTGTCCGCGCAACGCCTGCGGATGCCGAAGGCGGACGGCCTGCCGTACCGGAAGGGCCAGGGCAAGTGATGGCGCCCGCCGCCCACGACGTCGACTGGGACAAGCTGCGCGCCGCGGCGCTGGACGCCATGTCCCGGGCCTACGCCCCGTACTCCGGCTTCCCGGTCGGGGTCGCGGCCCTGGTCGACGACGGCCGCACGATCACCGGGTGCAACGTCGAGAACGCCTCGTACGGCCTTGCCCTCTGTGCCGAGTGCGGGCTGGTCTCGGAGCTGCACAACACCGGGGGCGGCCGGCTGACGCACTTCACGTGCGTGGACGGCCAGGGCGATGTGCTGGTCCCGTGCGGCCGCTGCCGTCAGCTGCTCTTCGAGTTCGGCGGCCCGGAGCTCCTGCTGGAGACCCCGGCGGGCATCCTGCCGCTGTCGGAGATGCTGCCCCAGGCCTTCGGGCCCGGCCACCTACGCAAGTAACTCCCGTACGGCCCCTCCGAGTCGCTCACGCGACCGGCTCGGAGGGGCCGTACGGCTTCTGGAACCCTCGGAAGGAAGCCAAGCCATGGCCATGGACGCCATCTCCGTCATCCGCACCAAGCGGGACCGCGGTGAGCTCAGCGACGAGCAGATCAACTGGGTCATCGACGCGTACACCCGCGGGGAGGTCGCCGATGAGCAGATGTCCGCGCTCGCCATGGCGATCCTGCTCAACGGCATGAACCGCCGTGAGATCGCCCGCTGGACGGCCGCGATGATCGCCTCCGGCGAGCGCATGGACTTCTCGTCGCTGTCCCGCCCGACGGCAGACAAGCACTCCACGGGCGGAGTCGGCGACAAGATCACCCTCCCGCTCGCGCCCCTGGTGGCGGCGTGCGGTGCCGCCGTGCCCCAGCTGTCGGGCCGGGGCCTCGGCCACACCGGCGGCACGCTGGACAAGCTGGAGTCGATCCCGGGATGGCGGGCCCTGCTCTCCAACGAGCAGATGCTGAACGTCCTGGACACCACCGGCGCGGTGATCTGCGCGGCGGGCGACGGCCTGGCCCCCGCGGACAAGAAGCTGTACGCGCTCAGGGACGTCACCGGCACGGTCGAGGCGATCCCGCTGATCGCTTCCTCGATCATGTCGAAGAAGATCGCGGAGGGCACGGGCTCGCTGGTCCTGGACGTCAAGGTCGGCACGGGCGCCTTCATGAAGACGATCGAGGACGCCCGTGAGCTGGCGTCCACGATGGTCGGCCTCGGCACCGACCACGGCGTGAAGACGGTCGCGCTCCTCACGGACATGTCCACCCCGCTCGGCCTCACGGCGGGCAACGCGCTGGAGGTCCGCGAGTCGGTGGAGGTCCTGGCGGGCGGCGGCCCCGCGGACGTCGTGGAGCTCACCATCGCTCTCGCCCGCGAAATGCTGGACGCCGCCGGGGTGAAGGACACCGACCCCGCGAAGGCCCTGGCCGACGGCTCGGCGATGGACGTGTGGCGGCGCATGATCGCGGCCCAGGGCGGCGACCCGGACGCGGAACTGCCGGTTGCGCGCGAGCAGCACGTCATCAAGGCCCCCTCCTCCGGCATCCTGACCCGCCTCGACGCCTACGACATCGGCGTCGCCGCCTGGCGCCTGGGCGCCGGACGCGCACGCAAGGAGGACCCGGTGCAGGCGGGCGCGGGCGTCGAGATGCACGCCAAGCCGGGCGACACGGTCACCGAGGGCCAGCCCCTGCTGACCCTGCACACCGACACCCCGGAGCGCTTCGAGTACGCGCTCCAGTCGGTGGAGGGCTCCTACGACATCGCCGCGGCGGGGACGGACTTCACGGCGTCGCCGGTGGTGCTGGAACGAATCGCCTGAGACGCGTGAGCGTGCGACGGGCCGGGGCCTTCGGGGTCCCGGCCCGTCGTGTTGTGTTCGGGGTTCTCGCCCGCTCAGCCGAGGAGCGCGGCGACGACCACCAGCACCGGCACCGAGATCACCGTCGACAGCAGGATCGAGTCCCGGGCCAGTCGTTCGGCCACGCGGTAGCTCGACGCGTAGGTGTACAGGTTCTGGGCCGCCGGCAGTGCCGAGGTCACCACCACGTCCAGCAGCGGAGCGCCCCGCAGGCCGAACACGCCCGCCGCCAGTGCCCAGGCCGCCGCCGGCTGGCCCACGGACTTCAGGGCGACCGAGAGGAACACCGGGTGACGGTCTGGTCCCCGGCCGGGCATCGTGCTGCCGCACAGGGAGATGCCGAAGGCCAGCAGGACCGCCGGGACCGACATGCCGCCGATCAGGGTCAGGGGGTCCAGGACGGGGGCCGGGATGCGCAGTCCCGTCGCCGACACCGCCACGCCCGCCAGTGAGCCGACCGCGATCGGGTTGCGCAGCGGGGTCAGCAGGCGGCGCCACAGGGGGGCCTTCTTCGCCCCGCTGCCGGACAGGTCGAGGATCGTCAGGGCGATCGGGGTGACCCCGACCAGCTGGAACAGCAGCACCGGCGCCACGAGGGACGCGTCGCCCAGGACGTACACCGCGATCGGGATGCCGAGGTTGCCGGAGTTCACATAGCTGGAGCACAGCGCGCCGATCGTCGTACGGCCCACGCCCCAGTGCCGTACGACACCCACCGCGACGAAGACCCCGGCCGCCGCGGCCGTGCTCAGTGCCGTCACCAGCAGGCGGCTGGAGAAGATCACCGAGAGGTCGGTCTGTGCCAGCGTGGTGAACAGCAGGGCCGGGGACGCCACGTGGAAGGCCAGCTTGGTGAGGACCTCGCGGCCGTGGACGCCGAGGTAGCCGCGGCGGCCGATCGCATATCCCACCGCGATGACGACTGCGATCACCGCGAATCCCGTCAACACCCCTTGCACGGAACCTCCTTGGCGGGGTGCAGGCCGCAGGGTATTCGGGGGTGAGACGATACGTGGGGCATACAGCAAACCCTCCTGGGAAGGAGGGGACCGGGTCAATGTGATCTCGGTCGGCGGACACCCCGCGAGGCACGGAAGCGCGGCAGCGCGCGTCGGAAGGGAGGCCCCGGCCGCGATGAGTTATCCGCCCCCGCCCGGTCTACCGATCGTGGACGCCATGACACCCGCTGTACTCGTGCTGGCCGGCCCCGTCACCCGAGACGAGGTGGCGGGGCTGTGCGACGACGTACGGGCCCGGCTGGAGACCGGTGGGGCGAGAGTCGTGGTGTGCGATGTGGGTGGGCTGGGACCGCCCGGGCTCGGTGTCGTGGATCTGCTGGCGCGGCTCCAGCTCGCCGCGCGGCGGGCCGGGGGCCGGATCAGGCTGCGTGACCCCGATCCCGGGCTACACGCCCTCCTCGACCTGGTCGGCCTGCGCTTCGAGGTGGAGCGGGAGCCCGAACAGCGGGAACCAGCGCTTGGTGTCGAGGAAGAAGTGGAACCCGGTGAGCCGGCCGTCTGAGATCTCCAGGACCTGCACCGCCCACGGTGTGTAGCCGCCCGCCTCGGGGTCCGGCTTGTACTGGGCGAAGCCCGGCAGACCGTTCACCTGGACCGGCAGCAGCCGTGAGCCCTCGCAGGCCGAGCCCAGCGTCGTCATGAAGCCGGTGATGTCGTCGTGGCCCGTCAGCCACAGGTCGAACGGCGGCATCGTCATGATGGCGTCCTCGTGCAGCAGCGCCGTCAGTGCCGTCATGTCATAGCCCTCGAAGGCCGCGACATACCGGTCCAGGAGCTTTTGCTGCTCCTCGTCCAGCTGGTCCGAGACGGTGGCCGTGGCGCCCGGCTGCTGCTGCTCGGCGAGGGTGGCGCGGGCCCGCTGGAGGGCGCTGTTGACCGATGCGACCGTCGTGTCGAGCAGCTCCGCGACCTCGCTCGCCCGCCAGGCCAGCACCTCGCGCAGGATCAGCACCGCGCGCTGCTTGGGCGGCAGCTGCTGGAGGGCGGCCATGAAGGCGAGCCGCACCGACTCCTTGGCGACCGCCGCCTCCGCCGGGTCCTCGGTGGTCGGCAGCACGCGGCTGTCCGGCATCGGCTCCAGCCAGGTGTTGTCCGGACGGGGCGAGAGCGCCGCCTGGGCCAGCGGCGTCGACTCCGTCAGGTCCATCGGGCGGGCCCGCTTGTTGCCGGCCGTCAGCATGTCCAGGCACACGTTCGTCGCGATGCGGTACAGCCACGAGCGGAGACTGGAACGCCCCTCGAACTTGTCGTAGCTCCGCCAGGCGCGCACCATCGTGTCCTGCACCGCGTCCTCGGCCTCGAAGGACGAGCCGAGCATGCGGTAGCAGTATCCGGTCAGTTCGACGCGGTGTTTCTCCAGCCTGATATCGAGGTCCGTCGTCTTTGTCGCCGTGCCGTCGCTCATCGTCCACCCACCCCTGTGGCCGTGCTGTCTCGCGCCTTTGCGCCCAGTACTTGGAAGCTACCGCAGCCCACTGACAACGGCCCCCGGAGCGGACGAACACCCAGGTGAGAGGCGTACAAAAGCCGTTCCCCCCGACCGGCCGACCCCGGTCGGGGGGAAAGGGGACGTGCGGCTCAGGCCGTAGCGAGCCGCTGCTGGGCCCGAGCCGCACGTGTTCCGAGGACGGTGATCGTCACCACGCCGAGCACCGCAAGCAGGCCGACCCCGACCGTGCCGGCCCAGCCGCCCGCGTGGAAGGCGATCGCGCCGACCGTGCTGCCCGCGCTGGAGCCGACGTAGTACGCGGACTGGTAGAGCGCCGCGGCCTGGGCGCGGCCCCGGGTGGCCGTCTTGCTGACCGCCGAGGACGCCACCGCGTGGCCCGCGAAGAAGCCGCCGGTGATCAGGACCAGGCCGAGGAGGACCATCGGGAGCGAGCCCGCCAGGGACAGCAGCAGGCCTGCCGCCGTGGTCGCGCCCGCCGCGTAGAGGGCGCCTCGGCGACCCAGCCGGCCCACCAGCCGGCCTGCCGTGGACGCCGACACCGTGCCGACCAGGTACACCAGGAAGATCGAGCCGACGATGCCCTGGGGCAGCGAGAACGGCGCCTGAGTCAGGCGGTAGCCGATCACCGTGTACACGCCGCCGAACACGGTCATGAACAGCGCGCCGATCGCGTACAGGCGGCACAGCAGCGGGTTCGCCAGGTGCTCGCGTACCGTGCGGGCCAGGACGCGCGGGCGCAGCGAGCCCGGCTTGAAGTGGCGCGGCGCGGGCAGCAGCAGCCGGAAGGCCACCGCGCACGCCACCGCGATCACGCCGATCACACCGACCGCGACCCGCCAGCCCCACTCCTGCGCGACCCAGCCGGTGATCACCCGGCCGCTCATCCCGCCGACGCTGTTGCCCGCGACGAACAGCCCGATCGCCGTGATCAGCGCCCTCGGCCGGACCTCCTCGGCCAGATACGCCGTCGCCGACGCCGGCAGTCCTGCCAGCGCCGCGCCCTGGACCGCCCGCAGCACGACCAGGGCCGTCAGGTTCGGCGCGAAGGGGACCAGCAGTCCGAGGGTCACCGCGACCGCCAGCGACGCCGTCATGACCGTACGGCGTCCGAACCGCTCCGACAGCGCGCTCATCGGCAGCACGAACAGCGCAAGACCGCCGGTGGCCGCCGCCACCGTCCAGCTCGCCTCGCTCGCCGCCACCCCGAACTCACCCGAAATCAGCGGCAGCAGGGCCTGTGTGGAGTACAGGAGCGCGAAGGTCGCGACACCGGCGAGGAAGAGGGCGAAGCTCATCCGGCGGTAGCCGGGGCCGCCCGGGGCCATGCGGGAGTCGACGACGGGGACTGCGGGTGTGGCGCCCACGGTGATGGACGCCTCGGTACTGGCGGGAGACATGCTTCGAAGCTACGGACGCTCCCGCTGATCCGTCCAATGCATGGAATCGCCATAATCGTTCCCATGGAGCATCAGCAGAGGTCACGGGCCCGTCTGTCACCATCCAGTGACACAGAAGACATGGTGATGTTGCTGGCGCCCCGCCTCGCGTACTTCGCCGGCGTCGCCCGCACCGAGCACGTCACCCGCGCCGCGCAGGAGATGCAGGTCCCGCAGTCCACGCTCTCGCGCGCCATGGTCCGCCTCGAACAGGACCTGGGCGTCGACCTGTTCGCCCGCCATGGCCGTACGGTCTCCCTGACCCCGGCCGGCCGCACCTTCCTCGGCTCCGTCGAGCGCGCCCTCGCCGAGATCGGGCGGGCCGCCGAAGAGGTCCGTGCCGACGCCGACCCGGCCACCGGCAAGGTCGCCTTCGGCTTCCTGCACACCATGGGCGCGGAGACGGTGCCCGGCCTGATCCACGCCTTCCGCGCCGACCACCCCCGTATCCGCTTCAGCCTCGTCCAGAACTACGGCGAGGCGATGATCGAGCGGCTGCGGTCCGGCGAGCTCGACCTGTGTCTGACGTCCCCGGTGCCGGACGCCCCGGACCTGGTGGCCCGCCGACTGGACGAGCAGAAGCTCCGCCTGGTCGTGCCCGCCGATCARCGCCTCGCCTCGCGCAAGCGCGTCCGTCTCGTGGAGGCCGCCGACGAGACGTTCGTGACGCTGGAACCCGGCTACGGCATGCGCAGGATCACCGACGACCTGTGCCAGGAGGCGGGCTTCAAACCGCGCATCGCCTTCGAGGGGGAGGAGGCGGAGACCCTGAGGGGCCTGGTGGCGGCGGGCTTGGGGGTTGCGCTCCTTCCTCCGCCGGCCGTACCCCGCCCAGGAGTGGTGGAACTGACGGTGACGGCCCCGAGGGCGGCACGGGAGATCGGCGTCGCGTGGCTGGCGGACCGCCCGGACACGCCGCCCGTAGCGGCCTTCAAGAGGTTCCTCCTGTCGAGGAGGGGCAACTTGCTGCCCACCTGAAGGGCAACGCCCCAAGAGGCGCGGGGAACTGCGAGAGAAGCCGCGATGATGCCGCACCCGCCGACGAACCGACGCCCCCGACGAGGCTAGCGCCGCAACGACTTCCCGAACCCGGCAGCCAACGGCATCCGAAGTCCCAAGGGAGGCGGAGCCGCAAACGCGTCGGCCACCGGCCGCGAGAACGCCCTGCCGAACAGCACCCCCATGACGAAGTCCTCGGCCAGCGCGAGGACTTCGGCCCGGTGCTGATGCAACGCGTGCCGGTCGGAGTGCACTTCGAACCGGCACACGTCCCGGTTCGCCTTCTTCGCCCGCTCCGCCAGCCGGAACGACAGCTCGGGGTCGGTCCGCTCGTCGTTCGTGCCGTGCACGACCAGCACGTGCCGGCCCGCGAGCTGCTTCACCGGTTCGGGTGCGGCCGCCATGTCCTCCTCCGGCAGCCAAGGGGCGATCGCCAGCACGGAGTTGACGGCGTCGTGGCCCCCGGCGCGCAGCGCCGCCCGGGCGCCCATGTCCATCCCGACGAGGCACACGGGGACATCCCCATAGCGCCGTACGGCCTCGTCGGCCGCCCACAGCGCGTCGCTCGCGAGGTTCGCGGCGTTGCCGTTCCAACCGCGGAAGCGGTAGCGGACGACGTGCGTGGCCAGGCCGTCCTCGCGTCCCGCCCGCGTCAGACGGCGCCCCAGTGTCCGCACAGAGGAGGTCGCCAACAACGTTGCCGGCTTGCGATGTGAGACCTCGTCACCTCCGGGAAGCAGGAGAACCACTCCGCTCACCGCCGTCGGCTCCGGCCCGATCGCCCTGCCCAGCCGGACCCTGCGCACCGGCGTCGCTTGGTGTGCCATGACAGAACAGTGTCAGAAGCATCGGTGTACGCCACCCGTCCTCGGGGTCACCGTTACGTATCGACGGATTCGTACAACCAGGAAAATGGGGTGTTCAGCGGGTGATCTACGCGCGTAGGCGTTATGGTGCGGAAATGACGAGCGAGACTGCCCAGAAGGCGAACACCCCGAGCTCGGACCAGATCCGCCGGGCGCCGAAGGTTCTGCTGCACGATCACCTCGACGGCGGGCTGCGCCCCGGCACGATCGTCGAGCTGGCCCACGAGTCGGGCTACTCCCAGCTCCCCGAGACCGACCCGGCCAAACTCGGCGTCTGGTTCCGGGACGCCGCCGACTCCGGATCCCTGGAGCGGTATCTGGAGACCTTCTCCCACACCGTCGGCGTGATGCAGACCCGCGACGCCCTGGTCCGGGTCGCCCGCGAGTGTGCCGAGGACCTCGCCGAGGACGGCGTCGTCTACGCCGAGGTGCGTTACGCGCCCGAACAGCACCTCGAGGGCGGGCTCAGCCTCGAAGAGGTCGTCGAGGCCGTGAACGAGGGCTTTCGCGAGGGCGAGCAGATCGCGCGGCGGAACGGCCAGCGCATCCGCGTGGGCGCCCTCCTCACCGCCATGCGGCACGCCGCCCGCGCGCTGGAGATCGCCGAACTCGCCAACCGCTACCGCGACCTGGGCGTCGTCGGCTTCGACATCGCGGGCGCCGAGGCCGGGCATCCGCCCACCCGGCACCTCGACGCCTTCGAGTACCTCAAGCGCGAGAACAACCACTTCACCATCCACGCCGGCGAGGCCTTCGGGCTGCCGTCCATCTGGCAGGCCCTGCAGTGGTGCGGCGCCGACCGGCTGGGGCACGGGGTGCGCATCATCGACGACATCCAGATGCATGCCGACGGGTCCGTGAAGCTGGGGCGGCTCGCCTCGTACGTACGGGACAAGCGCATCCCCTTGGAACTGTGCCCCAGCTCCAACCTCCAGACGGGCGCCGCCGATTCGTATGCCGCCCATCCCATCGGGCTGCTGCGCCGGCTGCACTTCCGGGCGACCGTGAACACCGACAACCGGCTGATGTCACATACGAGTATGAGCCGGGAGTTCGAGCATCTTGTCGACGCTTTCGGATACACGCTCGATGACATGCAGTGGTTCTCCGTCAATGCGATGAAATCATCGTTCATTCCTTTCGATGAACGGCTCGCGATGATCAATGACGTCATCAAGCCCGGATATGCCGAACTGAAGTCCGAGTGGCTGTTCCGGCAGACCGCGTCTACCAGCGACTCTGTAGAAGAGCAGGGCTGACCTGGGGCCTTGTGGTCACACGGAATGCGGGCGGCATTCACAATCCGTCCGCATTTCGATGTTTGCGGCCGGGTGCGGGGCGTGTTTACGGTCGAGGACCGCTTACATCCCCGTAACCAATTTTCGAGGACGCATTTCATGAAGCAGTCTGCTGCCAAGACCCTCGGTGTCGCCGCTCTCGGTGCCGCCTTCGCCGCCGCGGGCGCCGGTGCCGCGAACGCCGCGCCGGTCACGCCGGACGCCGCCGGTTCGGCGCTCGACACCGTCACCCGGACGCTCCCCGCCGAGAACCTCTCGCAGGCGGCGCCCACTGCCGGTGCGGGACTGGCGCAGGGGGGTGCGGGGCTGGCCCAGGGGCAGGAGGCCCTCGGCGCCGGACTGTCCGCCGCGCAGCCGGCCGCCGAGCAGGCGGTGGCCGGTGGGCCGACCGGTGTGGTCGCCGGGCTGCTCGGCGGGCTGCCGCTGCAGGGGGTGCCGACCGAGGGGCTGCCGGTGCAGGGGCTGCCCACCACGGCCCTTCCGACCCAGGGGCTGCCGGTGAACGGGCTTCCGCTCGGCTGAGTTCGCCTCGTCCTGAACGCGCCGCTGGGGCG
>NZ_RDBN01000005.1:146013-151093 GCF_008042075.1 Streptomyces sp. UW30
GGCTGGGCAACGGACAGTATCTGGGCCCGGACCCGTACTTCGACGACCTGTTCTGCGAGGCGGCCGACAGCGCGTACATGTCCTGTGAGCGGATCGTCGACACGGCCGAGCTGACGAAGGACGCCGCGGCGCACACTCCGCCGATCATGCGGCCGTTGGTGGGTCGGGCGAGCGCGGTCATGGTGCGGCTCCTTCGTGAGCGTCGGTCGAAGGCCTGCCTTTGTGGGGCCTTTCGAGTGGGTGCCTCATCTGACATCCACGCTACGAAGACGAACCGGGCAAAGCGTCACTCTAGGGAGCTATCCCGACCCTGGGAATCGTCGGGGTACGACCCTGAGTGGGCTCATCCTGGGGTCTGGTGGCTCGTTGGGCGCGCTTGGACCTGCGGCGGAGGTGGATGCGGGCCGCCGGGACGATCGCCGCGTGGGCGAGGGCCACGCCGAGGGTGTTCAGGAGCAGTGAGTCGATGTCCACGACCTGGCCGGGGACGCCGGTTTGCAGCAGCTCTATGCCCAGGGAGATCAGGGCGCCGGCGGCGACCGTGCGGACCAGGGAGCCGAGGGGGGAGGCGGTGAGGCTGCCGTGTGCCGTCGGGATCAGTACGCCGAGGGGGGCGAGGAGGGCGAGGCCCTCTGCGATGCGGCGGGCGGCCTCCTGCCAGCCGAGGGCGAGGTCTGCTCTGATGCCGGCGAAGGGGTGCAGGTTGGCCGGTGTCACCCAGGGGACGTCCAGGGGGCGCAGCGTGAGCCAGGCGACGAATGCGAGGTGGGCGACCAGGAGGATGCCTCCCGTCGCGCGGATGCGGATCGCGGCGGTGCCGCCGATGGGGCCTTGACGCTGCACGCCCCCGTAGACGCGCCCCCCGGCGGGATCGGTTCCGGGGGGCGGGGTAACCGTGTGAGGTGTCTGCCACACGGGTGCCGTTGGGTGGGGGTGCGTGTTGATGCCTGCGGCGCATGTGCCGGTTTGGTGGGGGTTCGCGTAGCGCCTGCGGGTGTGTGGTGGGTCGGGGCCGTGCCGGGGGGTGTCCGTCCTCGGTCGGGCGGTTGCTGTTCCTCAGAGAGGTGCTGTTTTTTGACGCCCGCCGCTGCGGGCGGACACCCCCCGGCACGGCCCCTTGCCGCCGTGCGCGGGTGCCGCGCCGTGCGGGTGCGGCGCCGTGGGGGTGCGGCGTCTTCAGTCGTCCGTGACCTCGGTCGAGGGGGGCTCGTTGCTGCCCGGCCTGGTGCGGACCTCGTCCGTGCACTCGTAGCGGCTCGGGGGCTCGGTGGTGGGGCCGCCCAGGATGACCGAGCCGTCGCCCTCGGTTGCCGAGGAGTCCGAGAACGTGCAGACGATCTGGGCCAGGGCGTACGACGTGAGGTCGTTGGGGGGTGTGCTCAGGCGCAGGGTTTCGTCGGGGTCGGCGGGGCGTGGGCCGGTGACTCCCATGGCGCCTCGGACGTCCGTGGTGTAGCCGGCTTCCTTCTCGGTGGGCGACGGAGTCGCCTCCAGCTCGTCCAGCAGGCCCTGGGCCACCAGGACGCGGCGTGCGGAGTCCGCCGTGCCGTCCGGTACGCGTACCGTCCTGTCCACGGCGACCAGTTGTGAGCCGCACAGCAGGAACACCTGGACCGGGAGGCCCCGCTCGGCCTGTGTCGAGATGTTCGGTTCGGAGAGTGAGCAGCGCACGCGGGAGGGGGCGGGGCCGAAGTCGGTCGGTACCTCGGTGGAGCGTATGCCGCAGCCGGTGAGGAGAGCGGCGGACAGGGCGGAGCAGGTGAGCAGGCGGCGTGTGTTCATCATGCGTCCCCCTTCTTCGTGTCCTTGCCCTCGGTTTCGTTGCCGTCCGCGTCGGGGGGCGGTTCTTCCGACGTGTCCCGGGGGAGACGGAAGGTGAAGATCGCGCCGCCCTCGGGGGAGTTGGCGGCGGTGATCTCGCCGCCGTGGATGTGGGCGTTCTCCAGGGCGATGGACAGGCCCAGGCCGCTGCCCTCGGAGCGGGGGCGCGAGGCGCTGGCCTTGTAGAAGCGGTCGAAGACGTGGGGGAGGACGTCCTCGGGGATGCCCGGGCCGTGGTCCCTTACGTCGATCACGAGTGAGTCGTCCTCTTCGCGGACCGCCACGCGCACCGGTGAGCCGCCGTGCTTGAGGGCGTTGCCGATGAGGTTGGCCAGGATGACGTCCAGGCGGCGGGGGTCGAGGCGGGCCATGATGCCGCGCTCGGCGTCCAGGTCGACCGCGTCCAGCCAGGCTCGGGCGTCGATGCAGGCCGTGATCTGGTCGGCGATGTCGACGTGGTCGAGGACCAGGCGGGCCGTGCCCGCGTCGAAGCGGGTGACCTCCATGAGGTTCTCGACGAGGTCGTTGAGGCGGCGCGTCTCGCTGACGACCAGGCGGACCGCGGGCTCGATCATGGGGTCCATCGAGCCGGACTCCGCCTCCAGCTCTTCTTCGAGCACTTCTGTCACGGCCGTGATCGCCGTGAGCGGTGTGCGCAGTTCGTGGGACATGTCGGCCACGAAGCGGCGGGACGCCTCGTCCCGTGCGGCCATGTCGGCCACCCGCTTCTCCAGCGCCGCGGCGGCGTTGTTGAACGTCCGGGACAGGTCGGCCAGTTCGTCCGTGCCGGAGACCCGCAGGCGGGTGTCCAGCTTGCCCTCGCCGAGGCGGCCGGCGGCGACGCCGAGGCGCTGCACCGGCTTCAGTACGGTCGTGGCGGCTGCCTGCGCGAGCAGCGCGGAGCCGATCAGGGCGAGGCCCGTGGCGATGCCGAGCGACCAGGCGAGGGAGTTGAGGTCCTTGGCCTCCTGCTCCAGGGACTTCAGCATGTAGCCGGTCGGGCCGCCGCCGTTGACCTTCGTGCCGGCTATCAGATACGGGGTGTCGTCCTCCACGATGCGCTGCCAGTACAGGTGGTACTCGGCCTTGTTGGTGGAGTTGACCTGCTGCTTCTCGTTCACCGCGGTGCGCAGGGACTTGGGCACGTCCGCGAGCGTGAAGCCGTCCAGGCCGCCGGAGCTGCCGTAGGCGGGACTGCCCTCCGCGTCCTGGGCGACCAGCAGGACGGAGAAGCGCTGGCTGCTGTTGGCCATCTGGCCCGCGGTGTGCTGGAGTTCGTCCTGCGTCGGCGCCTCGGGCAGCAGGCCCGCGCGGTTCTGCATCTCCTGCTCGAAGTCGCGCAGCACCGCGTCCTGCGTCCGGGTCAGGACCGCCTCGCGGTTGAGCCAGTAGGCGATGCCGGAGGCCGATACCGCGGCCGTGAGCGCCACGAGGCCGAAGACGACCACCAGGCGCAGGCGCAGGCTGGTGAAACGCAGCCTCGACCACACTCCCTTGCGAGCCGCGGCCCAGCCGCGGAAACCCCCTTGCGTGTCCGTCACTGAGGCGCGTCCAGGCGGTAGCCGACACCACGGACGGTACGGATGAGCGTGGGGGACGACGGGACGTCCTCGACCTTGGCGCGCAGGCGCTGGACGCAGGCGTCCACGAGCCGGGAGTCGCCCAGGTAGTCGTGCTCCCAGACCAGGCGCAGGAGCTGCTGGCGGGACAGGGCCTGGCCCGGCCGGCGGCTCAGTTCCAGCAGCAGGCGCAGCTCGGTCGGGGTGAGCTGGAGGTCCTCGCCGTTCTTCGTCACGGTCATCGCGGCGCGGTCGATGACGAGGCTGCCGTAGACCGCCGCGTCGTTGGACTCCCGCTCCCCGCGCCGCAGCACGGCCCGGATACGGGCGTCGAGGACCCGCCCCTGCACGGGTTTGACGATGTAGTCGTCCGCGCCGGACTCCAGTCCGACCACGATGTCGATGTCGTCGTTGCGCGCGGTCAGCAGGATGATCGGCAGCTGGTCGGTGCGCCGGATACGACGGCACACCTCGAAGCCGTCGATGCCGGGCAGCATCACGTCCAGCACGATCAGGTCCGGCCGCTGTTCACGCAGCAGTTTCAGACCGTCCTCGCCGGTGGCAGCGGTGGCCACACGGTGTCCCTGGCGGGTCAGTGAGAGCTCCAGGGCCGTACGGATGGCGTCGTCGTCCTCGATCAGCAACAGGGAAGGCACGGGGCTCATTCTGGCCCATGTGGGGGTGGTGTTTCGACACCTGTACGAGCAGTAGGGATACGTGTGCGTAGCGCTGTTGGCTGTGCTCGCGCTGTGCCGGTCCTGGCACCGGCCCCTGTGACAGGTCTGTGACAGTCGGCGGACACGGCCATGAAGGTGCCCGGGCAAGCTTCTCGGCGTAGGCAAGACAGCAGGACGCAACACAGCAAGCCGCACCAAGCAGAACACCGGAAGTCCACGACGGGGGGCGCGAGATGAATACGCTGCACGGCACCAGCACCAGCGCAGTGATCACGCGTCTGCACGACGTGAACGGGGGCCGGGGTTCCGAGAAGTCCGGTGCCGTGAGCGGGCGGGGGTGCGCTCGCGGCACCGGGCGTCAGCACACCGCGTACATGACGGTGGTTGACGGTTTCACGGGGGAAACGCACGGGGGTGCCGCGTACAGGGAGAACTCGGGGGAGCAGCGCCGCTCGCTGTCGGAGGCGGAGTTCACCGCCTACGTCCAGGAGCGCCGCGCCTCCCTGTACGCAACCGCCTACCACCTGACCGGTGACCGCTTCGAGGCCGAGGACCTGCTGCAGAGCGCGCTGTTCTCGACCTACCGGGCCTGGGACCGGATCAGTGACAAGGCCGCCGTCGGGGGCTACCTGCGGCGGACGATGACCAACCTGCACATCAGCGCGTGGCGCCGCCGCAAGCTGAACGAGTACCCGACCGAGGAGCTGCCGGAGACGCCCGGCGACACGGACGCGATGCGCGGCACGGAGCTGCGCGCGGTCCTGTGGCAGGCGCTGGCCCGGCTGCCCGAACTCCAGCGGACGATGCTGGTCCTTCGTTACTACGAGGGCCGCACCGACCCGGAGATCGCGGAGATCCTCGACATCAGTGTCGGCACGGTGAAGTCCAGCATCTGGCGGTCGCTCCGCCGGCTGCGCGAGGACGAGGTCCTCAGCTTCGGCCGTGACGAGGAGGACGCCTTCGGGGAGCTAGTCGCCTGAAGGTTCGGGGGGACCGCGGGGGAGCGGTAACAAGTGGGGGGAC
>NZ_RDBN01000005.1:151193-165953 GCF_008042075.1 Streptomyces sp. UW30
CGATCCCGGAGTGCGACGACACCCCCGGCGACCCGGAAGGTGCCGTCCCCGAGGGCAGGATCACCGCCTACAGGGTCGAGGGGACGGACCCGGCCGTCGCCATCGCCGTGGGCGGAGCACAACGAGAGCGGGGCTGGAGGGCCGGGGGGTCCGTCCAGTCCCGCTTCGCTGTGCGCTCAGTGGACCTTCATCAAGGTCGCCTCGGCGGGTGTGTCGCCCACGGCGATGGCGACGGCCGGGTCCGTCCCCTCGACCCTGTAGGCGGTGATCCTGCCCTCGGGGACGGCACCTTCCGGGTCGCCGGGGGTGTCGTCGCACTCCGGGATCGTGGCGGTGCCCAGTTTCTCCCCGACGGTGAAGTCGGTGTTCGCGACGCCCAGATAGGAGCGCTCGGCGTACGTCACCACGTAGGCGCAGGAGGCCTGCGCCGCACCGTCCGGCTCCGGGACGCCCTGCTGCGCGCAGCCGACGGCCGCGACGAGGAGCAGGGCCGCCATGAGCGGACGCCGGKCGGTACGCGGGGCTGTGGTCATCGGCTTCCTTCCACGGGACCGTTCTTCCGGTCCTACGACGGAGTCGGCGCCGACTCCGTTCAGGTGGCCGGGGTGGCCGCCGGGCAGCGGCCCGCCGCGGCTGCGGTCAGGCGGCCCAGGGCCTCGTCGCGGTCGCAGGCATGGGCGCCCAGGGACGTCTGGTGGGCGATGATCGAGCGCTCCAGGCGCATCAGGCGCCAGCCGCGGCGCAGGAGGAAGGGCACCGACTTGCGGCCTTCCTTCAGGTCGCGGACGAAGCGACGGCGGAAGGTCTTCACCGGGCCCCGGCTCAGGCACAGCGCGTCCGCCAGTACGCCGAGTTCACGGCAGCGGGTCACGATCTCGGCCGCGAAGATGCCCTCCGCGATGAAGAGCGGGGTGCGCCCGATCCCGACCGTCTCCACGCCGGTGCGGGCGCTGAGGGAGATGTCGTAGAGCGGCACGTCGGTGCGGCCCGTGCGGCACAGCTCGGCGATCGCCGCGACGGCCGTGTCCGCGTCCCACGATCCGGGGTGGTCCCAGTCGATGTCGGAGCTCCCGGGGACCTGGGGCAGGGTCGGGTCGTCACCCTCTTTGTAGAAGTCGTCGAGCCGCAGTACCGGAAGACCGGAGCGGGCGGCGAGAAGGGACTTGCCGGAGCCGGAGGGGCCGCAGAGCAGCACGACTCGCGTCGATATGTGCGAAGGGGAACTCACGGGACACCAGTGTGAGGCATCGCCCGGGCGGGATACGACCCGGCGTACCGCGTTTGCAGTGCGCGTCACACCTCGACTACATCTCGCGTTCACCTGAACACCCTGAGTGCCGGGACGGTGGCAGAGAGCCGCGCTCCCCCTGGACGGAGGGGGAACGCGGCTCTCCGGTTCGAGGGGCCGCCGTCAGTACGACGAGCCCGATGCGCCCAGCGAACCCGTCGGGTGCCAGACCGTCTTGGTCTCCAGGAACGCCGTCATACGGTCGATGCCAGGTGTGGCCGACCAGTCATCCACAGGCTGTGGACGCAGGACCCGCTTGAGGTTGTCCGCCGCGGCGATCTCCAGCTCCTTCGCCAGTACGTCGTCGGCGCCGGCCAGGTCGATCGCGTTGACGTCCTGGTGTGCGGCCAGCGGCGTCGCGATCTCCGCCGTACGGCCGGACAGGACGTTGACGACACCGCCCGGCAGGTCGGAGGTGGCCAGCACCTCGCCGAGCGAGAGGGCGGGGAGGGGGGCCTTCTCCGACGCCACCACGATCGCCGTGTTGCCCGTCGCGATCACCGGGGCGAGCACGGACACCAGGCCCAGGAACGACGACTCCTGCGGGGCCACGATCGTGACCACGCCCGTCGGCTCCGGCGAGGAGAGGTTGAAGAACGGGCCCGCGACCGGGTTGCCGCCGCCCACGACCTGGGCGATCTTGTCGGTCCAGCCCGCGTACCAGACCCAGCGGTCGATCGCCGCGTCCACCTGGGCCGCCGCCTTCGACTTCGACAGGCCCTCGGCGTCGGCGACTTCGCGGATGTACTGTTCGCGCCGGCCCTCCAGCATCTCGGCGATGCGGTAGAGGATCTGACCGCGGTTGTACGCCGTCGCGCCGGCCCACGCCCCGAACGCCTTGCGTGCGGCGACCACCGCGTCACGGGCGTCCTTGCGGGACGAAAGCGGTACGTTCGCCAGCCAGTTGCCCTTGGAGTCGCTCACCTCGTACACCCGGCCGCTCTCGGAACGCGGGAACTTCCCGCCGACGTACAGCTTGTAGGTCTTGAAGACGGAGAGTCGGGTCACATCAGACATCGAGGTACGCCTCCAGGCCGTGACGGCCGCCCTCGCGGCCGAAGCCCGACTCCTTGTAGCCGCCGWACGGCGAGGTCGGGTCGAACTTGTTGAACGTGTTGGACCAGACGACACCGGCCCGGAGCTTGTTCGCCACGGCGAGGATCCGCGAGCCCTTCTCGGTCCAGATGCCCGCCGACAGGCCGTACGGCGTGTTGTTGGCCTTGGCGACGGCCTCGTCCGGCGTACGGAACGTCAGGACCGAAAGCACCGGGCCGAAGATCTCGTCGCGGGCGATACGGTGCGCCTGGGTGACGTTCGTGAAGAGCGTCGGGGCGAACCAGTAGCCGCTCTCCGGGATGTCACAGGCCGGCGACCAGCGCTCGGCGCCCTCCGCCTCGCCCGCCTCGACCAGCGAGGTGATCCGGGACAGCTGCTCCTCGGAGTTGATCGCGCCGATGTCGGTGTTCTTGTCCAGCGGGTCGCCGAGACGGAGCGTGGAGAGGCGGCGCTTGAGGGAATCCAGCAGCTCCTCCTCGATCGACTCCTGCACCAGCAGGCGGCTGCCCGCGCAGCAGACCTGGCCCTGGTTGAAGAAGATCCCGCTGACGATCCCCTCCACCGCCTGGTCGATCGGGGCGTCGTCGAAGACGATGTTGGCGCCCTTGCCGCCCAGTTCGAGGGTGACCTTCTTGCGGCTGCCGGCGACGGTCCGGGCGATCGCCTTGCCGACGGCCGTGGAGCCGGTGAAGGCGACCTTGTTCACGTCCGGGTGCGCGACGACCGCGGCGCCCGCGTCCCCGTATCCGGGAAGGATGTTGACGACGCCCTTGGGCAGGCCCGCCTGACGGCAGATGTCCGCGAAGAAGAGCGCGGAGAGGGGGGTCGTCTCGGCGGGCTTGAGCACCACCGTGTTGCCGGTGGCGAGCGCGGGGGCGATCTTCCACGCCAGCATCAGCAGCGGGAAGTTCCACGGGATGACCTGGCCGGCCACGCCCAGCGGCTGCGGGTTCGCGCCGAAGCCGGCGTGGTCGAGCTTGTCGGCCCAGCCCGCGTAGTAGAAGAAGTGCGCGGCGACCAGGGGGAGGTCCGCGTCGCGGGTCTCCTTGATCGGCTTGCCGTTGTCCAGGGTTTCCAGGACGGCGAGCTCACGAGCCCGCTCCTGGACGATCCGGGCGATGCGGAAGAGGTACTTCGCGCGCTCGGAGCCGGGCAGCGCCGACCACTTCTCGAAGGCCTTGCGGGCGGCCTTCACGGCACGGTCCACGTCCGCCTCGCCGGCCTGGGCGATCTCGGAGAGGACCTCCTCGGAGGACGGCGAGACGGTCTTGAAGACCTTGCCGTCGGCCGCCTCCACGAACTCGCCGTCGATGAACAGGCCGTACGAGGGCGCGATGTCGACGATCGCGCGGGACTCGGGAGCCGGTGCGTATTCGAATACCGATGCCATGGTGATCAGTCCACCGTCACGTAGTCGGGGCCGGAGTAGCGGCCGGTGGCCAGCTTCTGCCGCTGCATCAGCAGATCGTTCAGCAGCGAGGAGGCGCCGAAGCGGAACCAGTGGTTGTCCAGCCAGTCCTCGCCTGCGGTCTCGTTGACCAGGACGAGGAACTTGATGGCGTCCTTGGTCGTCCGGATCCCGCCGGCCGGCTTCACGCCCACCTGGATGCCGGTCTGGGCACGGAAGTCGCGTACCGCTTCCAGCATAAGCAGGGTGTTCGCGGGGGTGGCGTTGACGGCGACCTTGCCGGTGGACGTCTTGATGAAGTCCGCTCCACCGATCATGCCGAGCCAGCTCGCCCGCCGGATGTTGTCGTACGTCGACAGCTCGCCGGTCTCGAAGATGACCTTGAGGCGGGCCGCCCCGCAGGCCTCCTTCACGGCGACGATCTCGTCGTAGACCTTCAGATACTTCCCGGCGAGGAACGCGCCACGGTCGATGACCATGTCGATCTCGTCGGCACCGGCGGCGACGGCGTCCCGCACGTCCGCCAGCTTCACGCTGAGGGCGGCTCGACCGGCCGGGAAGGCGGTGGCGACGGAGGCGACCTTCACGCCGGACCCGGCGACGGCCTCCTTGGCGGTGGCCACCATGTCCGGGTAGACACAGACGGCCGCCGTCGGCGGGGCCGTACGGTCGGTGGGGTCGGGGCGGYCCGCCTTGGCGCCGAGCGCCCGGACCTTGCCCGGGGTGTCCGCGCCTTCCAGCGTCGTCAGGTCGACCATCGAGATGGCGAGGTCGATGGCGTACGCCTTGGCGGTCGTCTTGATGGAACGGGTACCGAGGGACGCGGCCCGCCCCTCCAGGCCGACCGCGTCGACACCCGGCAGCCCGTGGAGGAAACGGCGCAGCGTGCTGTCGGACGCCGTGACGTCCGTGAGTGCGTGAGCTGCGGCAGATGCATTGGTGGGCATGGTCACCAGACGAGCATATCTACGCGCGTAGCGGCTGTACACCCCGAGGACCCGTTCTCTGGGGGACGGCTCCATGGGACGCCGCCCGCACCCCCTGGGGGCGCGGGGCTGAATCGAGATGCGGCTCCGCCGCGTGGGCGCGACCGGCGCCACACGACCCGCACCCGCGCACAAGGCACAGCCCTACCGCGAATGGGCCCCCGCCCGAGCGCCGCAGGCATACGGCAGAATCGGCCACATGACGACCCCCGGCATCTCGATTCAGCCCCGCGCCCCCAGGGGGTGCGGGCGGCGTCCCATGGAGCCGTCCCCCAGAGAACGGGTCCTCGGGGTGTACAGCCGCTACGCGCGTAGATATGCTCGTCTGGTGACCATGCCCACCAATGCATCTGCCGCAGCTCACGCACTCACGGACGTCACGGCGAAGGACCGGGTCTACCGCTCACCCATGGGCATGGTCGGCGGAGTCCTCCTGCTCGGCATCGTGCTCTGGCTCGGCATCGACGCCCTGGTGCGCGGCGAGGGACGCACACAGTGGCTGGCCCTCGCGGCGCTCATCCTCCTCGTGCCGCTCGTGGCGGCGTTCACCCTGCGCCCCGCCGTCCACGCCAACGAGGAACGGCTGCGCATCCGCAACCCGCTCCGCGTGATCGTGCTGCCCTGGGGCCAGATCGCCGCGCTGCGCTCCGGCTACTCGAACGAGGTCGTCGCCAAGTCCGGCACCAAGTACCAGCTCTGGGCGGTCCCGGTCTCGCTGCGAGCCCGCAAGAAGGCGGCGCGGCGCACCGCCCGGGCGACCTCGGAACGCAGCTCCGCCTCGCGGGGCGACCGGAGCGGTCGCATGGGCGGCGGACCGGCGTTCGGCGGGCTCGGGTTCGGCGCGCCCCGGGGGGACGTCGACGCCGACGGGCCGATGCGGGCCGAGACCGACAAGGTCATGGACGACCTGCGGGAACTGCTGGAACAGCGGGAACAGTCGCAGTCCGCGCAGGGCGAGGTGACCGTGCGCTGGGCCTACGAGGTGGCGGGGCCGGTCGTCGCGGGCGCTGTGCTGCTGCTGATTCTGCTGGCGGTGGCCTGAGTTCTGCCGGTGGTGGCGTGAGGGGCGCGACCGCCCCTCACAGCTTCCTGGGACATGATCGGCCACCACCTCGGCCACGACGACCGTCCCCCACCCGGACACCGGGCCGAGGACCGCAACCACCCGCGTGGTCCGAGTGTCTGTGAAGCGATGACTACGAACACTGTGCGGCCCGTGCCGCTGCCCGAGTCCGCCCTGCCCGACGGCTGTCTTCCCTGGGACGCCGAACAGGCCCGGCGCTGGATTGCCGCCCTTGCGCCGCGCTGGGTGCCTGTGCGGGCGGGGACGCCCGCCGTGGCGGTCCTCGTACTCGCGGCCGGGGTGCTCGTGAGCGGGCTGGCGCTGTTCGCCGGGCTGCGGGGGTGGGTGGCCGCCTGCCTCGCCCTTCAGATCCTGTGGGTGGCGGTGCGGCCCGAGGCCGTACGGCTGTCGGCGCCGGTCCTGCTCGGGGTCGTCCTGCTCGGCTGGGCCGGCCCGCCGCGGGCGTGGGGCGCGGCCGTCGTGGTCGCCCTCGCTGTGCTGTGGGTGGCCGCCATGCTGCGGCTCGTCGCGCGGGGGCGGCAGCGGGCGGTGG
Source organism: Streptomyces sp. UW30 (assembly GCF_008042075.1). Taxonomy (GTDB): domain Bacteria; phylum Actinomycetota; class Actinomycetes; order Streptomycetales; family Streptomycetaceae; genus Streptomyces. The sequence goes on from NZ_RDBN01000005.1 coordinate 157,548, forward strand.
CCGCAGCCGCCGCCGGGGGCGTGACCGGGGCCCTGCCGGACGGCGGTGCGCCGATTCGACGCGGCACGTTCCTCGCCTGGGCCGGGCTCGTCCCGCTGGTGGTCGGTGCCGTACTGGTCGTCACCGCCGGGGACCGGAGCCCCGCCGATGACCGGGGGTTCGCCCCTGCCCTCGGCTGGTACGTGGTCGGGCTGGGCGTCACCTTGCTGCTGTCCGCGGCACTCGGGCGCCGGCGTGCCGCCTCGCTGCGGCGGGGGCCCGTGCCCGTGCTGCGGGTGCTGGTGCGGGAGAACGCCGACCTGGACACCGAGGTGTACGCCGCCGACGACCTGGAGGCTGTGCGGCCACTGTTCGTCGTCGCCACGTCGGAGATCGACGACGAGGACGGCGACGGCGAAGACGGGGATGACGACGAGGGGGACGACGACGAGCTCGACGACCCCGAGATCCAGGAGATCCTCGACCGGCTCGATGCCGGTGAGCCCGGTCCCGTGCGCGAAGCCGTCCTCTACGGTCTCCCCTGCGACGGCGCCGAGATCCTGCTGGTCAGCGCCCCCGTGGAGGCGGAGGACGACGCGCCGGTCGAGCCGGTCGTCGAGCGGTCCACCGGGCCCGTGCGGCCGCTCTCCGAGGGGGCCGCACGGCGTCGGCTCGCGGGGGAGAAGCGTGCGGTGGCGGACGAGGAGCGGCGGCGGGCGGCCGTCGAGGACCTCGCCGGGCGGCTGCGCGGGCAGGAGGCCGTGGAGGTGCGGCGGTGGCGGGCAGGGTGGCCCGACTGGCTGTCCGTGGCGCTGGGTGCCCTCTGGGTGTGGGTCCTCTTCGCGGACGAGAGCGGGCTGTGGCGGTACGTCCTCGGTGGGGCGCTGGGGATCGGCGTGGCCCTGCTGGTGCCGCGCCAGCTCGCGTGGCGGGTCACCGCCGACCGGGCGGGGCTGTGGTTCAACGGGCTGCGCGGGCCGCGCCAGATGGCCTGGGACGACCTGCGGATCGTTCGGAGCAAGGGGCACGAGCTGAAGATCGACAGCCGCCGCAGTGCCTTCGGGGAGTGGTCGGTGGACACGCTCCGGTGGCGATGGCTGGAGCGCAGGGCGGGCCTCGTCCACCCCTACGACCGACTGGCCCGCGAGATCACCGCCATGTGGCGGGACCCCGCCCTGCGGCCGACCGGCCTGACCGACGAGCGCCGCCGCGGACGCCCGCTGTGGCCGCTCGCGGTGCTCGTGGCTCTGGGGTGGACCGCGCTGCTGCTCTGGGCCTGACCGCTGTGCGCAGCGGTGCCCGCAAGGGGGTCAACCGCCGTGCGGAAAACGCCCGAAAGGGTGCCTCCGGATGGGGGCACCCTTTCGGGAACGATCAGGCGGTGGTCGTACGGCTCAGATGCCCGCCGCCGTCGACAGGTCCTGCTTGATCTCCGCCAGCAGGCCGGCCGCCTTGCTGCGGGCGGCCGGGAGGTCGGCGTGCGTCCCCACGGGGACGACGACCTCCAGGTAGCACTTCAGCTTGGGCTCCGTGCCGCTGGGACGGACGATGACGCGGGCGCCTTCGAGGGTGTAGCGCAGACCGTCGGTGGGCGGGAGCGTGTCCGTGCCCCGGGTGAGGTCCTCGGCACGGGTGATGGCCAGCCCGGCGAGCTCGGTCGGCGGCTGCTCGCGCAGCTGCCGCATGGCGTCGGCGATGACCGACAGGTCCTGGACGCGCACCGAGAGCTGGTCGGTGGCATGCAGGCCGTGCTCCACGGCGAGGTCGTCGAGGAGGTCGAGAAGCGTGCGGCCCTCGGCCTTGAGCACGGACGCGAGCTCGGTGATCAGCAGGGCGGCCGTGATGCCGTCCTTGTCGCGCACGCCCTCGGGGTCGACGCAGTAGCCGAGGGCCTCCTCGTAGCCGTAGCGCAGGCCGTCGACCCGGGCGATCCACTTGAAGCCGGTGAGGGTCTCCTCGTAGGGGAGCTTCGCCTTCTCCGCGATCCGGCCGAGGAGGGAGGATGACACGATCGACTCGGCGAAGGTGCCCTGCGCTCCGCGGCCGACGAGGTGGGCGGCGAGCAGGGAGCCGACCTCGTCCCCGCGCAGCATCCGCCAGTCCGCGCCGTCCGGGACGGCCACGGCGCAGCGGTCGGCGTCGGGGTCGTTGGCGATGATCAGGTCGGGGCTCGTCTCCCGGGCCTTGGCGAAGGCCAGGTCCATCGCGCCGGGCTCCTCCGGGTTGGGGAAGGCGACGGTGGGGAAGTCCGGGTCGGGTTCCGCCTGCTCGGCGACGAGCGCGGGGGTGGGGAAGCCGGCGCGGGCGAAGGCGGCGAGGAGGACGTCCTTGCCGACGCCGTGCATCGCCGTGTAGACGGTGCGGGCCGTGCGGGGGGAGTCGGCCGCGAGGACCGCGTCCGTGCGGGCGAGGTAGGCGTCGAGGACGCTGTCGTCGAGGGTCTCCCAGCCGGACTCCGGGCGGGGGACGTCGTGCAGCGACCGTACGGCGTCGATCTCGGCGGCGATGTCCGCGTCGGCGGGCGGGACGATCTGGGAGCCGTCGCCGAGGTAGACCTTGTAGCCGTTGTCGCGGGGCGGGTTGTGGCTGGCGGTCACCTCCACGCCGGCCGCCGCGCCGAGATGCCTTATCGCGTACGCGAGGACCGGGGTGGGCAKCGGGCGGGGGAGTACCGCCGCGCGCAGGCCGGCGCCGGTCATGACGGCGGCCGTGTCGCGGGCGAAGTCCTCCGACTTGTGGCGGGCGTCGTAGCCGATGACGACGAGGCCGTCGGTGTGGCCCTGCTTCCTGAGGTACGCGGCGAGGCCGGCGGCGGCGCGGATGACGACCGTGCGGTTCATGCGCATGGGGCCGGCGCCGAGTTCGCCGCGCAGGCCCGCGGTGCCGAACTGGAGGGTGCCGCTGAAGCGGTCCGCGAGTTCCGTGACGTCGGCGGCCTCGATGAGCTTGGCGAGCTCGTCGCGGGTGTCCGGGTCGGGGTCCTCGGCGAGCCAGGCCTGCGCCCGGGCGATGAGGTCGTCGTGCACGTCGGTCAGCCTCTCGGTCGTGTGGTTCGGGGTGGGGAGGGTTGGTTTCGCCCCCGCCGCCCCTACCCGTCCCATCCTTCTGGGGCTCCGCCCCAGACCCCGCTCCTCAAACGCCGGAGRGGCTGGATTTCAGCCCGTCCGGCGTTTGAGGACGAGGCCCTTCGGGCCGAAGCGGGGGTCCGGGGGCGCAGCCCCCGGGGACGGGACGGGTAGGGGCGGCGGGGGCGAGGAAACGTCTTACAGACGCCCCAGCACCTGCGCCAGCAGCGAGCCCATCTGCGTCGCGGAGTCACGCCCGGCCTGCAGAACCTCTTCGTGGTTGAGCGGCTCACCCGTCATCCCGGCGGCGAGGTTCGTCACCAGGGAGATACCCAGCACCTCCGCCCCGGCCTCACGCGCGGCGATGGCCTCCAGAACCGTCGACATACCCACCAGGTCCGCCCCGATCACCCGCGCCATACGGATCTCGGCGGGCGTCTCGTAGTGCGGGCCGGGGAACTGGGCGTACACCCCCTCCTCCAGCGTGGAGTCGATCTCCTTGCACAACGCACGCAGCCGCGGCGAGTACAGATCGGTGAGGTCGACGAAGTTCGCCCCGATGATCGGAGACGTCGCCGTGAGGTTGATGTGGTCGCTGATCAGCACCGGCTGACCGGGACGCATGCCCTCGCGCAGCCCGCCGCAGCCGTTGGTGAGGACCACCGTCTTGCAGCCCGCCGCCACCGCGGTGCGCACGCCGTGGGCCACCGCCGCAACGCCCCGGCCCTCGTAGTAGTGGGTGCGGCCGAGGAAGACCAGGGCGCGCTTGTTGCCGATCCGGTAGGAGCGGACCTTGCCGCCGTGCCCTTCCACCGCCGGCGGGGGGAACCCGGGCAGCTCGGTGACCTGGAACTCGGCCTCGGGTGCGCCGAGGGCGTCCACGGCCGGAGCCCAGCCGGAGCCCATCACGAGGGCGACGTCGTGGGTCTCGGCGCCGGTGAGTTCGCGCAGGCGCGAGGCGGCGGCGTCGGCGGCGGCATGGGGGTCGCCCTGGATGTCGTCCGGAAGAAGAGATGCGTTCACGCGACTGAGGGTAGCCGGTTTGGGCCTACGCGCGTAGATGACAGAGCTCACGGGATGGCGATCGTTGTCTTGTCGTTTCCAACGAAATCGTGTGACGGGTGTGACTGGAGGGGCGCATGCCTCAGCAGGGGCGCTTGCGCAGCTCCATCACATAGTCGTGCGGCGCCCCCGCCGACTCCGCCGCGTCCGCGACCTCGCCCAGGTACCGCGCCGAGGGCAGTCCGCCCTCGTACGCGTTCAGCACGTACACCCACGCCGGCTCCTCGCCCTCCAGCGTGTGCACACGCACCCGCAGCCGGCGGTATATGCCGAGACCGACGCCCTCCCAGCGGTCCAGGGAGTCCTCGTCCATGGGAGCGATGTCGTACAACGCGACGAAGACCTGCTCGCCCGGCTCCTCGACGAGCGTCGCCAGCGCGCCGTCCCAGCCGAGCTGCTCGCCCCCGAACGTCAGTCGCCATCCGTTCAGCCAGCCGGTGGCGCGCAGCGGCGAGTGGGGGGCGCGGCGGGTCATCAGCCGCGCGTCGAGATTGCCGGCGTACGCGGCGTAGAGCGACATGGGGAGAGGGTACGGCAGGAGAATCGTGTGCCCCTCCCGTAACGGTGGTGTCTCGGGCGGGGCCCCAGGCGGTACCACGGTGAGGCGTGCGGGACAATGGGGTACGTGACTCGGATCGTGATCATCGGTGGCGGACCCGGCGGATACGAAGCGGCGCTGGTCGCCGCTCAACTCGGCGCGGAGGTGACCGTCGTCGACTGCGACGGTCTGGGCGGGGCGTCGGTGCTCACCGACTGCGTACCGTCGAAGACCCTGATCGCCACGGCCGAGGTGATGACCACCTTCGACTCCTCCTACGAGGAGCTGGGGATCATCGTCGCCGACGACACCCCGCACATCGACACGCCCGCCCGAGTGGTGGGCGTCGATCTGGGCAAGGTCAACCGGCGTGTGAAGCGGCTCGCGCTCGCGCAGTCCCACGACATCACCGCCTCCGTCACGCGGGCCGGCGCCCGGGTCCTGCGCGGCCGTGGCCGGCTGGAGGGCATGCAGGGCCTCGACGGCTCGCGCAAGGTCGTCGTCCGCGCCGCCGACGGCACCGAGGAGACCCTCACCGCCGACGCCGTCCTCATCGCCACCGGCGGTCACCCGCGCGAGCTGCCCGATGCCCAGCCCGACGGCGAGCGCATCCTCAACTGGACCCAGGTCTACGACCTCACCGAGCTCCCCGAGGAGCTCATCGTGGTCGGATCGGGTGTCACCGGCGCCGAGTTCGCCGGCGCCTACCAGGCGCTCGGGTCCCGGGTCACCCTCGTGTCGTCCCGCGACCGCGTGCTGCCGGGTGAGGACCCGGACGCCGCCGCCGTACTGGAGGACGTCTTCCGGCGCCGCGGCATGAACGTCATGGCGCGCTCGCGTGCCGCCGCCGCCAAGCGCGTCGGGGACCGGGTCGAGGTCGCCCTCGCCGACGGCCGTGTCATCAGCGGCAGCCACTGCCTGATGGCCGTCGGCGCCATCCCCAACTCCGAGGGCATGGGCCTGGAGGAGGCCGGCGTCAAGCTGCGCGAGTCCGGGCACATCTGGACCGACAAGGTCTCCCGGACCACGGCCCCCGGTGTGTACGCCGCCGGTGACGTCACCGGCGTCTTCGCCCTCGCCTCGGTCGCGGCGATGCAGGGACGGATCGCCATGTACCACTTCCTCGGCGACGCGGTGGCCCCGCTGAACCTCAAGACGGTCTCGTCCAACGTCTTCACCGACCCCGAGATCGCCACCGTCGGCTACACCCAGGCGGACGTCGACGGCGGCAAGATCGACGCCCGGGTCGTCAAGCTCCCCCTTCTGCGCAACCCGCGCGCGAAGATGCAGGGCATCCGGGACGGCTTCGTCAAGATCTTCTGCCGTCCGGGTACGGGCATCGTGGTCGGCGGTGTGGTCGTCTCCCCGCGCGCCTCGGAACTGATCCACCCGATCTCGATCGCGGTCGACAACAATCTGACGGTCGAACAGATCGCGAACGCCTTCACCGTGTACCCGTCCCTTTCGGGCTCGATCGCCGAGGTGGCACGGCAGCTCCACACCCGGAAGTCCGGCGGCGAACTCTGACGGCCGGAACCGACTCCTCGCTGGTCACAGGGAGTTGTCGAGCATGCGTACGGCATAGGCGTCGGGACTAGGCTCTATACCACTCCTTGCCCTTGCGTGCGAACAACTTCTGTTATTCGGCGCAAACTGCTGAAACCAGACGGTCGTTGGGGTTACTGTCAGTTTCGTGTTCGCTGCAGAACGTCGCCAATTGATCCTCGAAATGGTGCGAGCGAACGGGGCCGTGTCGCTCCGTGAGCTCGCCCGCGTCGTCCAGACCTCCGAAGTGACCGTACGGCGGGACGTGCGCGCACTGGAGGCAGAAGGACTCCTCGACCGCCGGCACGGCGGTGCGGTATTGCCGGGCGGGTTCACGCGGGAGTCCGGCTTTCCGCAGAAGTCACATCTCGCGACCGCCGAGAAGACGGCCATCGCCGACCTCGCCGCGAATTTCGTGGAGGAGGGCGAGGCGATCGTCGTCGGGGCGGGGACCACCACGCAGGAGCTGGCCCGCCGGCTCGCCCGGGTGCCCGGACTGACCGTCGTGACCAACTCCCTTCTTGTGGCGCAGGCGTTGGCCCACGCCAACCGGGTCGAGGTCGTGATGACCGGCGGGACGCTCCGCGGGTCGAACTACGCGCTGGTGGGCAGCGGTGCCGAGCAGTCCCTCCAGGGGCTGCGGGTGTCGCGGGCCTTCCTCTCCGGCAGTGGTCTGACCGCCGAGCGCGGGCTGTCCACGTCCAACATGCTCTCGGCCTCCGTCGACCGGGCGCTCGTCCAGGCGGCCGCGGAGGTCGTCGTCCTCGCCGACCACACCAAGCTCGGCACGGACACGATGTTCCAGACGGTGCCCACGGATGTCATCACACGCCTGGTCACCGACGAGCCGCCGGCCCATGACGACCGTGCGCACACCGAGCTGCAGGCTCTTGCCGACCAGGGGGTGCAGATCGCCGTGGCCGGGGCGAGTGGGGCGTCGGGGGGTGACGAGGTCCCGGCGCGGCGGCGCGCTCTGCCGGGACCGCGGCGGGGTCAGGTGCCGGCCGCCGGCGCGGGCCTGAGGTCCGCCGCGGTGCTCGGGGAACAGGGGGCCGAGCGGGAGCGGGCCCGGGTTGCGGATCTGCGGCGGCGGTAGGGCCGCCTGTTCGCCGTAGGGCCTCGTGTCGACGCGCGGGTGCGGCTGCGTTGTGGCTGGTCGCGCAGTTCCCCGCGCCCCTGGGCCGGCCCGCTCAAGGGTGCTTCAGGCCGCGCAGCGTCAGGTGTAGCAACCTGTCCGCCAGTTCCGGGTCGTCCGGTGTCTCCTCCGCCGCCAGCGCGATCGCGTGGGTCAGTTGGAGCAGGTCGCCGATCGAGACGTCCGGCCTGACGGCACCCGACTCCTGAGCCCGCGCCAGCAGCGTGCCGCCCGCCTCCCGGATGGGGCCGCTGCACCGGGCCAGGGCCGAGGAGTCGCCGTCGGAGACGGACATGAGGGCGTGCGCCAGACCGCGGTACTCGCCGGCGTGCGTGACCATCTCGCGCAGCCACGTCACCAGTGCCGTGCACGGCTCCGGAGAGCGCAGGAGTTCCCGGGAGCGGGCCAGCAGATCGCCGGCCGCGTCCTCGAAGACGGCGCTCAACAGGGCGTCGCGGTTGGGGAAGTGACGGTAGAGGGTGCCGATCCCCACGCCCGCCCGGCGGGCCACGTCCTCCAAGGACGCGTCCGTGCCGTGCTCGGCGAAGGCGGAGCGGGCCTCGGTGAGCAGGCGCTCGTGGTTGCGGCGGGCGTCGGCGCGCATCGTGCGAGGCGGTAGTGCCGCGCTCCCGCTCTCCGCGGCCTCGCTCGAAGCCGTGCCCACCATCGCTCTCACCTGCCTCTCGCCCGCCCGGTGTGTCTCCAGAATGCCACCGAGCATAGAACGAGGCGCCCGGCGGACTGCTTGCTCCAGTCCGCCGGGCGCCTCGGGTGCCTTGTGCGTCAGTCCTTGATTTCGCAGATGGCGGCGCCGGAGGTGAGGGAGGCGCCGACTTCGGCGGACAGGCCCTTGATGGTGCCGGACTTGTGGGCGTTGAGGGGTTGTTCCATCTTCATCGCTTCGAGGACGACGACGAGGTCGCCTTCCTTGACTTCCTGGCCTTCCTCGACGGCGACCTTGACGATGGTGCCCTGCATCGGGGAGGCGAGGGTGTCGCCGGAGGCGACGGGCCCGGACTTCTTCGCCGCGCGCCGCTTGGGCTTGGCGCCGGCGGCCAGGCCGGTGCGGGCCAAGGTCATGC
>NZ_RDBN01000005.1:166053-177844 GCF_008042075.1 Streptomyces sp. UW30
GGACGACGACGAGGTCGCCTTCCTTGACTTCCTGGCCTTCCTCGACGGCGACCTTGACGATGGTGCCCTGCATCGGGGAGGCGAGGGTGTCGCCGGAGGCGACGGGCCCGGACTTCTTCGCCGCGCGCCGCTTGGGCTTGGCGCCGGCGGCCAGGCCGGTGCGGGCCAAGGTCATGCCGAGGGAGGCCGGCAGGGAGACCTCCAGGCGCTTGCCGCCGACCTCGACGACGACCGTCTCACGGCCGGTGTCTTCCTCGGTGTCGGTGTCGGCCGGGGCGGCGAAGGGCTTGATCTCGTTGGCGAACTCGGTCTCGATCCACCGGGTGTGGACGGTGAACGGGTCGGCGGAGCCGGTCAGTTCCGGGGCGAACGCCGGATCGACGACGACCGCGCGGTGGAAGGGGATGGCGGTGGCCATGCCCTCGACGGTGAACTCGTCCAGCGCGCGGGCGGCCCGCTGCAGGGCCTGCTCGCGGGTCGCGCCGGTCACGATCAGCTTGGCCAGCAGCGAGTCCCACGCCGGACCGATCACGCTGCCGGACTCGACACCGGCGTCCAGGCGGACACCCGGGCCGGACGGCGCGGTGAAGGCGGTGACGGTGCCGGGCGCGGGCAGGAAGTTACGGCCCGGGTCCTCGCCGTTGATACGGAACTCGAAGGAGTGCCCGCGCAGCGGCGGGTCGTCGTAGCCGAGCGCCTCGCCGTCGGCGATCCGGAACATCTCGCGGACCAGGTCGATCCCGGCGACCTCCTCGGTGACCGGGTGCTCCACCTGCAGACGGGTGTTGACCTCCAGGAAGGAGATCGTGCCGTCCGCGCCGACCAGGAACTCCACCGTGCCGGCACCGACGTAGCCGGCCTCCTTCAGGATGGCCTTGGACGACGAGTACAGCTCGGCGACCTGCGCCTTCGAAAGGAACGGCGCCGGGGCCTCCTCGACCAGCTTCTGGTGCCGGCGCTGCAGCGAGCAGTCACGCGTGGAGACCACCACGACATTGCCGTGGGAGTCGGCCAGGCACTGGGTCTCCACGTGCCGGGGCTTGTCGAGGTAGCGCTCGACGAAGCACTCCCCGCGGCCGAACGCGGCGACCGCCTCACGCACCGCCGACTCATACAGCTCCGGGACCTCTTCCAGGGTCCGGGCCACCTTCAGACCACGGCCACCGCCACCGAACGCCGCCTTGATCGCGATCGGCAGACCGTGCTCCTCGGCGAACGCCACCACCTCGTCCGCCCCGCCCACCGGATCCGGGGTGCCGGCGACCAACGGCGCACCGGCACGCTGGGCGATGTGCCGGGCGGCGACCTTGTCACCCAGGTCACGGATCGCCTGCGGCGGCGGACCGATCCAGATCAGACCGGCATCCAGGACCGCCTGCGCGAAGTCGGCGTTCTCCGACAGGAAACCGTAACCCGGGTGGATCGCGTCCGCGCCGGACTCACGCGCCGCCTTCAGCACCTTGTCCATGTCCAGGTAACTGGTCGCCGGGGTGTCACCGCCCAGGGCGAACGCCTCATCCGCGGCGCGGACATGCAGAGCGTCACGGTCCGGGTCCGCGTAGACGGCCACGCTCGCGATCCCCGCGTCCCGACAGGCCCGGGCCACGCGGACAGCGATTTCGCCACGGTTGGCGATGAGCACCTTGCGCACGATTGAGGCTCCCTCCTTGAAACAAGCCGAGTTTAGGGACTGCCGACACGACACTTCGACCCGTCCCCAGTGGTGAGCTTGCCCACACGGAGCGTGATTCCAGGCTCGCCCGACCTGCGAAATCCCTTGTCGCGCCACGGTACGCAGGTCTCTCCCGGAAAACCCTAGCTCCCCTCTGTGGTCAAGGTCTCTGTCATCACGTGCTGCGGGCCACTCGGTTTCTTTGTGGAATCCCTACGAATGGCCCAATGCATCTTTGCCATCTCCCAAACCCTTGTCCCGGGGTTTACCCGTTAGTAGCGTTCGCGATGTCTCGAACGTACTTGGGGTAACCATCGTCGTGCCCGGATTCGACGGGTGCGGCGCTCGAAGAGCTCGGAAGTGGGTGGGGGCCGGTGGTGCGCAGGCCGGTGGCGTGGGTGGTGGCGGTCGTGCTCCTCGTCGAGGCGCTCGGCATCGCCGGGTTGAACTGGTTCCTCGGCGTCGTCGTCGACCGGCAGGACATGTCCCTGGCCGGTCTGGATCCTGACGTGATGTCGGTGTCCTCGAAGATCGGCGGCCTCGTTTTCGGCGCCTACTTCGCGTTGTGCGCGCTGGTTGCCCTGCTTGTGGCCGTGCGCGACCGCGCCCCGGCCGGCCTCGGGCGCATCCTGCTGATCAGCGCGGCCGTGGTGCACGGGCTGCTGGGCGCGTTCACCTGGGGGCTGGTGGGCTGGACGGCGTTCGTGTTCATGATCGCCGTGCTCGGCCTGATCGTGCTGGTGCTGATGACCTACGACGGCCAGGCCGCGCCGGACCGGCCCGCCGACGCCGCGCCCGACGGAGGCAAGGGCGGCGACGGCTCCCCCGTCGGCGGTTCCCCGGCCGGCGGCTCGCCGGTCACCCCTCCGCCGGCGCCCACAACTCCGTGATGCCGATGCCCAGTTGGCCCAGCAGCCGTCGCACCAGCGGCAGGCTGATGCCGATGACATTGCCGTGGTCGCCGTCGATGCCGTCGATGAACGGGGCCGAGCGGCCGTCCAGGGTGAACGCTCCGGCGACGTAGAGGGGTTCGCCGGAGGCGACGTACGCGGCGATCTCCTCGTCGGTCGGGTCGCCGAAGCGGACGACCGTGGAGGCGGTGGCGGAGGTGTAGCGGCCGCTGACGGTGTCGTAGACGCAGTGGCCGGTCTGGAGCGTGCCGGCCCGCCCGCGCATCGACTTCCAGCGGGCCGTGGCCTCCTCGGCGTCGGCCGGCTTGCCCAGGGCCTGGCCGTCCAGGTCGAGGACCGAGTCGCAGCCGATCACGATGGCGCCCTTGACGTCGGGCCGCGCCGCCACGACGGAGGCCTTCGCCTCCGCGAGGGCGAGCGCCAGCTCGGCGGGGGTGGGCGCGCTGACGGCGTCCTCGTCGACGCCGCTCACGATGACCTCGGGGGTCAGTCCGGCCTGGCGGAGCAGATTGAGGCGGGCGGGGGACTGGGAGGCGAGGACGAGTCGGCGGCGCGGCTGATCAGTCATGCGGTCAGCGTATCGACGTACCCGGCCGGACTCACCTCAGCCCGAGCACGATCATCGTCAGCACCATGGCCAGCGCCATGAGAACACCCAGCCGCCGCAACATCTCCTGCATGTCCCGCAGTTCCTTGGGCGGCTCGTTCTCGGGGTCGGACCACAGCATGCCTTCCATCGTCGGTCGGGGGTCCGGGGCGGCGCCTGAGTACGCATACTCAACTTCTCTCCAAACGGTGCTACGGTTTCATTAGCTAAAGGGACTACGGTTCCGTTTGGATTGTTCCGTTGGGAGGATGCGTCATGTTCACCGCTTCCTGGACCGCGTCACCACAGCGCCCCAGTGAGGGCTTCACACCCAACTGGTCCCGCGAGGGCTTCTGGCGCCAGTCGCTTCGGCAGGTCGTCCGGCTGTCGGCGGGCGGCGGCCGGGTGCGGGTACGGCTCTCCAACGCCTACGGCGCCTCACCGGTCCGTGTCGCGGGCGCGAGTGTGGGGCGTACGGACGAAGGGGCGGCCGTGCAGCCCGGGTCGCTGACGCGGCTCACCTTCGGGGGCGCCGGGCAGGTCGGGATACCCGCGCGCGGGCAGGTCGTCAGCGACGACGTCCCGCTCGCCGTCGCCGCCGGGGACTCCGTGACCGTCACGCTGCACTTCGACGCCGCCACCGGGCCCGCGACCTTCCACGCCCAGGCCTTCACGACCGGCTACCGGGGCGAGGGCGACCTGACGGCGGAGCCCGGCGGCGCGGGCTTCGACGCCGCGAGCGAGTCCTGGTACTTCCTGTCGGCGGTGGAGACCGACGCCGGCCGTGCGGACGCCGTCGCGCTCTTCGGCGACTCGATCACGGACGGCTTCGGCTCGACGCCGGGCGCGAACCGGCGGTGGTCGGACGCGCTCGCCGAGCGCACGGGACGGCCCGTCCTCAACGCGGGCATCGGCGGGAACCTGCTGCTCAACGACTCCGCCTGGTACGGCGACAAGGCCGTCCACCGCCTGCGCCGGGACGTCCTCGACCATCCCGGCGTGGACACGCTCGTCGTCCTGCTCGGCCTCAACGACATCGGCTTCAGCGAGACGGACGAGCAGCCGACGTACAAACCGGCGCCGGTGGTGGAGGCGGAGGAACTGATCGCCGGACACCGGGAGTTGATACGGCAGGGCCGGGCGGCGGGGCTACGGGTGATCGGCGCCACCCTGCTGCCGTTCGGGGGCTCGGACCACTGGGGTGAGCACGCGGCCAAGGTGAGTCACGAGCTGAACGAATGGATCCGGTGCTCGGGGGAGTACGACGCGGTGGTGGACCTGAACCGGGCACCGGCCGACCCGGCGGATCCGGACCGGCTGCGGCCGTCGTACGACTTCGGCGATCACCTGCACCCGAACGACGCGGGGTACGAGGTGATGGCCGAAGCCGTGTCGACGATCCTCTGACTAACCGGGCCAGTAGGTACGGGCCCAGGTCGTCCCGCCCGGCTGCGGCAGCCGTTGCGACGCGATACGGGCCGGGTCCGCCCAGGAGTCGCGGGGGGTGGGGGCGCCGGGCGGGATGGATGCCTCCGCCGCGGCGCGGGCGCGGACCACCGCCAGTGCGGCGGCCAGCTCCTCCGGTGTCGGGTTGCCCCGTAGGACCTTGATGTTCATGGCGGCTCCCAGCAGGCCTAGAGGGGGATGTTGCCGTGCTTCTTCGGAGGCAGGGATTCCCGCTTGGTGCGCAGCTGACGCAGACCGCGCACGACATGCCGGCGGGTCTCGGACGGCATGACCACCGCGTCGATGTAGCCGCGCTCGGCCGCGACATAGGGGTTGAGGAGGGCGTCCTCGTACTCCTGGATCAGCCGGGCGCGCACCGCCTCGAGGTCCTCGCCGCTCGCCTCCGCCTCGGCGATGGTGCGCCGGTGCAGGATGTTGACCGCGCCCTGGGCGCCCATGACGGCGATCTGGGCCGTCGGCCAGGCGAGGTTGAGGTCGGCGCCGAGGTGCTTGGAGCCCATGACGTCGTAGGCACCGCCGAAGGCCTTGCGCGTGATGACGGTGATGAGCGGGACGGTCGCCTCGGCGTAGGCGTAGATCAGCTTGGCGCCTCGGCGGATGATGCCGGTGTGCTCCTGGTCGACGCCCGGCAGGAAGCCGGGGACGTCGACGAAGGTGATCACCGGGACGTTGAAGGCGTCGCAGGTACGCACGAAGCGCGCCGCCTTCTCGGAGGCGTCGATGTCCAGGCAGCCGGCGAACTGCATCGGCTGGTTGGCGACGATGCCGACCGGTCGGCCCTCGACGCGGCCGTAGCCGGTGATGATGTTCGGCGCGAACAGCGGCTGCGTCTCGAAGAACTCGGCGTCGTCCAGGACGTGCTCGATCACCGTGTGCATGTCGTACGGCTGGTTCGCGCTGTCCGGCACGATCGTGTCCAGCTCGCGGTCCTCGTCGGTGAGGGAGAGGTCCGCCTCCTCCGGGAACGCCGGGGGCTCGCTGAGGTTGTTGGACGGCAGGTACGACAGCAGCTGCTTGACGTACTCGATGGCGTCCTTCTCGTCCCCGGCCATGTGGTGTGCCACACCCGAGGTCGAGTTGTGGGTGCGGGCGCCGCCCAGCTCCTCGAAGCCGACGTCCTCGCCGGTGACCGTCTTGATGACGTCCGGGCCGGTGATGAACATGTGCGAGGTCTGGTCGACCATGACCGTGAAGTCGGTGATGGCCGGGGAGTAGACCGCGCCGCCCGCGCACGGGCCGACGACCAGCGAGATCTGCGGGATGACGCCGGAGGCGTGCGTGTTGCGGCGGAAGATCTCGCCGTACGCGCCGAGCGAGGCCACACCCTCCTGGATGCGGGCGCCGCCGGAGTCGTTGATGCCGATGACCGGGCAGCCGGTCTTCAGCGCGAAGTCCATGACCTTGACGATCTTCTGGCCGTAGACCTCGCCGAGGGCTCCGCCGAAGACCGTGAAGTCCTGGGAGAAGACGGCGACGGGCCGACCGTCGACGGTGCCGTAGCCGGTCACCACTCCGTCTCCGTACGGGCGGTTCTTGTCGAGGCCGAAGTTCGTCGACCGGTGCCGGGCGAACTCGTCCAACTCGACGAACGAGCCCTCGTCCATGAGGAGCTCGACGCGCTCACGGGCCGTCAACTTGCCCTTGGCGTGCTGTTTTTCGACGGCACGTGCGGAGCCGGCGTGCGTCGCTTCGTCGATACGACGCTGGAGATCCGCGAGCTTGCCCGCGGTGGTGTGAATGTCGATCGCTTCCGGCTCGGACATCGGGATCGCGGCTCCCTGCCTGCTCAAAAGGGGGGACGGTTACTCATCCGTAGAGTAGTGGCGGGCCTGGGAATCAGCAGTGCGGCGTTTGCCACACCTAGGGTGGCTTGCATGACGCCGCGAGATGCATCAGACGACAGCCGCTGGTCCGACCTGGACCGCCCGCCGCTCAACGCCGCCGCGCTGCGGCGCGGTCTCGTGCGGGAGGGCGGTCTGTGGCGCCGGGTGGAGGTGGTGCAGCGCACCGGCTCCACCAACACCGACCTGGTGGACCTGGCGACCGCGGGCAAGGCCGAGGAGGGCACGGTCCTGGTCGCCGAGGAGCAGACGGCCGGCCGGGGACGCCTGGACCGCAACTGGACGGCACCGGCCCGCTCCGGACTGTTCTTCTCCGTGCTGCTGAACCCGGCCGAGGTGCCGGTGGCCCGATGGGGCTGGCTGCCCCTGCTCACCGGGGTCGCCGTGGCGACGGGGCTGTCCCGGGCGGCGGGCGTCGACATGGCACTCAAGTGGCCGAACGACCTGCTGGTGACCGTCGGCGACGAGGAACGCAAGACCGGCGGCATCCTCGCCGAGCGGGCCGGGGAGGCCGGTGTCGTCATCGGCGTCGGCATCAACGTCACCTTGCGTGCCGACGAGTTGCCGGTGCCCCAGGCGGCCTCGCTGGCGCTGGCCGGGGCGGTGAGCACGGACCGGGACCCGCTGCTGCGGGGGATGCTGCGGTCCCTGGAGGAGTGGTACGGGCGGTGGCGGGCCGCGGTGGGGGATCCGCTGGTCAGCGGGCTGCAGGAGACGTATGCGGCGGGGTGCGCGACGCTGGGGAAGGTGGTGCGGGCCGAGCTGCCGGGCGACCGGGCGATCACCGGGGAGGCGGTCGCCGTCGACGGCGACGGACGGCTCGTGCTGGCGACGGAGGAAGGCGTGCAGGAGCCGGTGGGGGCCGGGGACATCGTGCACCTGCGACCGGCGTGACCAGGCCGGTCCGGCCCGCCCCGTGACCGGGGACGAGGCCCGCACCCACCTCGGACACCTCACCAGCGGAAGTACGGCACGGTCGGCTTTCTCTTACGGAGTGAGCTGGCGCACACCTGCCGTAAAGTGAAGGCCGGTCGATGACCGACCGCGGCAGATCGGAAGGGCAGCAGGCGTGACCGTCGACGACACGGGCTCCGGCACGGGCGCGGACGGCCGGGTTGACCCCCCTGCCGCCGAGCCCGGCGAGGATCCGCTCGCCCTGCGTCTGGAACAGCTCATCCTCGGCGCGGAGCGGCGCTACACCCCGTTTCAGGCGGCCCGTAGCGCCGGGGTCTCCATGGAGCTGGCGTCCCGCTTCTGGCGGGCCATGGGCTTCGCCGACATCGGGCAGGCCAAGGCGCTGACCGAGGCCGACGTACTGGCGCTCAGGCGCCTCGCCGGTCTCGTCGAGGCGGGACTGCTCAGCGAGGCCATGGCCGTGCAGGTGGCGCGGTCCACCGGCCAGACCACCGCCCGGCTGGCCGAGTGGCAGATCGACTCGTTCCTGGAGGGCCTGACCGAGCCCCCGGAACCCGGCATGACGCGCACCGAGGTGACGTACCCGATCATCGAGCTGCTCCTGCCCGAGCTGGAGGAGTTCCTCGTCTACGTCTGGCGCCGCCAGCTCGCCGCCTCGGCCGGCCGGGTCATCCAGGCCGCCGACGACGAGGAGATGGTCGACCGGCGCCTCGCCGTGGGCTTCGCCGACCTGGTCGGGTTCACGCGGCTGACCCGGCGCATGGAGGAGGAGGAGCTCGGCGAACTCGTCGAGGCCTTCGAGACCACGGCGGCCGACCTGGTGGCCGCGCGCGGCGGACGGCTCATCAAGACGCTCGGCGACGAGGTGCTGTACGCGGCCGACGACGCCGGGGTCGCCGCGGAGATCGCCCTGCGCCTCATCGAGACGATGGCGGGCGACGAGACGATGCCCGAGCTGCGCGTCGGCATCGCCTTCGGCACGGTGACCACGCGGATGGGCGATGTGTTCGGTACGACCGTGAACCTCGCCTCCCGGTTGACGTCGATAGCCCCGCGCGACGCCGTCCTCGTCGACAGCGCGCTCGCCGAGGAGCTCATCCGAACGGGTGAGGCGCCGGCGTCCGAGGCGGAGGCGGCCGAGGCCGCGGTCGCCGCGGAGAAGGAGGGCGAGGAGCCGCCGGTGTACCGGTTCGCGCTCCAGCCGATGTGGCAGCGGCCCGTGCGAGGGCTCGGCGTGGTCGAGCCGTGGCTGTTGACGCGGAGGGCTGCCGCCGGGGGCGAGTGAGCGCCGTGGGGCAGTCGGGTTGTGGGCCGGGTGCCGGTGGGTGGGGGCTTGTCGCGCGGTTCTCCGCGCCCCTGTGATGGCGTTGCGGCGCGGGGTCGTGTGTCAGTTGTCGTTGTCCAGAGGGTCCACGCAGAGGCCGATGACCGGGACGCACACGTCCCCGTCGGGGTCATCCGGCTGTGAGGTCGGGGGGCTCGTCGCGGGCGGGCTCGGTGTGGCAGTCCGTGTGGGGCCCGGTTGCGGTGCGTGGCCGGTCGGTGCCGTGGGGGCAGGTGAGGGAGTCGGCCCGGGGGCCCCGGCCGGCGGGCGGCCCCGCTCGTCGGGCGGCGGCGTGGCCGAGGTGTTCGTGGTCGGTACGACGATCGTGCCCGTCGTCGGTGTCGCTCCCAGGCCGCCCATCGCGGAGGTGGCCGACGGGCTCGGCTTCGGGGCGGGCGTGGGGAGCGTGGCGACGGCGTTGGTCGCGCTGTCCGTGTCCGTGCCGGGGGCCGGGGCGGGGTCGGCTTCCGGTGTGCCGAGGCCGGTGACATGGGCGTCGGGTGTCAGGCGTACGAGGCTCAGGGCGCCGGCGGCCAGGGCGAGGCCGCCGGCCGCGAGGAGGGCCTTGCGGGGGCGGGGGCGGCGATGGCGGCCGCGAGCGCCGAAGAGGCGGCCGGCCGTCTCGGTTTCCGTCGGTGCCGGGCTCGCTTCCGTACTGCCCGCCGCCTCTCTCGCCTGCGGCTCTTGTGCCGTCCCACCCATCACGACCCCTCCCAACGCGCTCGCGCCCCCATTGCGCTGTGGCTCGCGCACGTTATGCGCTGTCGTTGGCGGTAGTGCGGGACTTGGGCGGGATGTCACTCGAACGGGGTGTCGGGACTCGACTCGGGAACCGCCCGTGGTGGGCCTTTCCCCGGCGGGGTCCGGCTGCGATGATCGGGGCGAGTGTTGTTAACCCGCGTTAACCGGAGGGCGTCATGACTGAGGAGCGGTACGGGGAGTACGTGCTGGTGCGGCGACACGGCGACGGGGTCGGGCATGTCGCGGAGCTCGTCCTCGACCGGCCCAAGGCCATGAACGCCGTCTCGACGGAGATGGCCCGTTCGATCGCGGGGGCGTGCGCCGCGCTGGGCGCGGACCGTGACGTACGGGTGGTCGTGCTGACCTCGACGCATGAGCGGGCGTTCTGCGTCGGGGCCGACCTGAAGGAGCGCAACTCCTTCAGCGACGCGGATCTGGTGCGCCAGCGGCCGGTGGCGCGGGGGGCCTACACGGGGGTGCTGGAGCTGCCGGTGCCGACCATCGCGGCCGTGCACGGCTTCGCGCTGGGGGGTGGCTTCGAGCTGGCGTTGTCGTGCGACGTGATCGTGGCCGACGGTACGGCCGTGGTGGGGCTGCCGGAGGTGTCCGTCGGGGTGATCCCGGGCGGCGGCGGGACGCAGCTGCTGCCCCGGCGGGTGGGCGCGGCACGGGCGGCGGAGCTGATCTTCACGGCACGGCGGGTCGAGGCCGCCGAGGCGCGGGAGCTGGGGCTGGTGGACGTGCTCGTGGAGGACGGGCGCGACCGGGAGGAGGCCCTGGCCCTGGGCGCACGGATGGCGGCGAACTCCCCGGTGGGCCTGCGGGCCGCCAAGCGGGCCCTGCGTCTGGGGCACGGGCTGGATCTACGGGCCGGTCTGGAGGTCGAGGACGCGGCGTGGCGTGCGGTGGCGTTCTCGGGGGACCGGGCGGAGGGGGTGGCGGCCTTCAACGAGAAGCGGAGGGCCGAGTGGCCGGGGGAGTGAGGAGCTGCGGCGCGGTCGGAGGCTGGGGTGGTGACAGGGCTGGGGCGCGGTGAGGGGCGGGGTGGAGCCTGCCCGGCGGCTTGCTTCTCGGTGAGCTTGCCTGGGTTCTGCGGTGGCGCCGCGGCGGATCCCGGGTGACGTGTGGGGCGGAGCCGCGGTGGCTGAATGCCTCGTGACCTCCCCGTTCGCCACGCCAACGTCTCAAATCTGGGCAAAACTCCCTAGCCTGGAGTGATGGGTGAGGACAGACGGCTCGCGGCCGTGGTGGCGTTGGCGCAGGGGATGGCGGCGGCGCACACCCCGCGTGAGTCCTGGCGGGCGGCGGCGCTCGGGGCGTGTCGGGCGCTGGTCGGGAGCTTTGCCGCGCTGTCGGTGTGGGAGCGGGAGCTCGGGCGGCTGAGGGTGCTGGTGAACGTGGGGGACCGTGCCCGGGGCGAGGAGGAGTTCCCGGGCGACGAGACCTATCCCGTGCACCAGTTCCCGGAGATCACCGAGTTTCTGCACGAGCGGTGGGTCGCCGGCGGCGAGCCCGACGCCTGGGTCGAGACGGCCGAGGGGCCCGCCGCCGGGCATCCCGAGTACATCCATCAGCGGGTCGCCGCGCTACGGCGGCGGGGGCGGGGCTGCTGCGTCGTCGCGCCGATCGTGCTGAACGGGCGGGCCTGGGGGGAGCTGTACGTCGCCCGGGCCGCCGGGGCGCCGGTCTTCGACCGTGGGGACGCCGACTTCGCGACCGTTCTCGCCTCTGTCGTGGCCGCCGGGCTGGCGCAGAGCGAGCGGCTGGAGGAGGCCCGGCGGCTGGCGTTCACCGACGCGCTGACCGGGCTCGCGAATCGGCGGGCCGTCGATGTGCGGCTGGAGGAGGCGATCGAGCGGCATCGCGGTCAGGGTGTCGTCGTCAGCCTCGTGGTGGCCGACCTCAACGGGCTCAAGCGCGTCAACGACACCTGTGGGCATGCCGTGGGGGATCGGTTGCTGGAGCGGTTCGGGTCGGTGT
Source organism: Streptomyces sp. UW30 (assembly GCF_008042075.1). Classification (GTDB taxonomy): domain Bacteria; phylum Actinomycetota; class Actinomycetes; order Streptomycetales; family Streptomycetaceae; genus Streptomyces. The sequence continues at coordinate 177,491 of NZ_RDBN01000005.1, forward strand.
TGTCGCTGTGCGGCGCGATGTTGCCGGGGGCTCTGGCCGCTCGGCTCGGTGGGGACGAGTTCTGTCTGCTGGTGGTCGGGTCGCCTGCCGATGACGTGGTGAAGGCGGCGGATGAACTGTGCCGTCGTGCGCGGGAGTTGGAGCTGGGGGAGGGCGTGGCGTGCGGGGTCGCGTCGACGGAGGATCCCATCGGGCCCGTGCGTTCCGCTCGGCGGTTGTTCCGGCTGGCTGATGCGGCGCAGTACCAGGCCAAGGCGGTCCGGGCGGAACGGGCCGTGGTGGCGGGGCGGGAGGGGCCGGACGATCCGGTGGTGCGGCTCGCTGACGCGGAGCCGTCGGGGGAGGGGGCCGTGG
>NZ_RDBN01000005.1:177944-186880 GCF_008042075.1 Streptomyces sp. UW30
GGGTCCTCGCCGTTGATACGGAACTCGAAGGAGTGCCCGCGCAGCGGCGGGTCGTCGTAGCCCAGCGCCTCGCCGTCGGCGATCCGGAACATCTCCCGGACCAGGTCGATCCCGGCGACCTCCTCGGTGACCGGGTGCTCCACCTGCAGACGGGTGTTGACCTCCAGGAAGGAGATCGTGCCGTCCGCGCCGACCAGGAACTCCACCGTGCCGGCGCCGACGTAGCCGGCCTCCTTCAGGATGGCCTTGGACGACGAGTACAGCTCGGCGACCTGCGCCTTCGACAGGAACGGCGCCGGGGCCTCCTCGACCAGCTTCTGGTGCCGGCGCTGCAGCGAGCAGTCACGCGTGGAGACCACCACGACGTTGCCGTGGGAGTCGGCCAGGCACTGGGTTTCCACATGCCGGGGCTTGTCGAGGTAGCGCTCGACGAAGCACTCCCCGCGGCCGAACGCGGCGACCGCCTCACGCACCGCCGACTCATACAGCTCCGGGACCTCTTCCAGGGTCCGGGCCACCTTCAGACCACGGCCACCGCCACCGAACGCCGCCTTGATCGCGATCGGCAGACCGTGCTCCTCGGCGAACGCCACCACCTCGTCCGCCCCGCCCACCGGATCCGGCGTACCGGCGACCAACGGCGCACCGGCACGCTGGGCGATGTGCCGGGCGGCGACCTTGTCACCCAGATCACGGATCGCCTGCGGCGGCGGACCGATCCAGATCAGACCGGCATCCAGGACCGCCTGCGCGAAGTCGGCGTTCTCCGACAGGAAACCGTAACCCGGGTGGATCGCGTCCGCGCCGGACTCGCGCGCCGCCTTCAGCACCTTGTCCATGTCCAGGTAACTGGTCGCCGGGGTGTCACTCGGGCTCGCCTCGCGATGTCCGTGCCGACCGCCCTTGCCGACCTGCTCTCCTGCCGGGGGTCCGGGGGTTGTCCCCCGGAATGACGCGGTACCGCCCAGGGCGAACGCCTCATCCGCGGCGCGGACATGCAGAGCGTCACGGTCCGGGTCCGCGTAGACGGCCACGCTCGCGATCCCCGCGTCCCGACAGGCCCGGGCCACGCGGACAGCGATTTCGCCACGGTTGGCGATGAGCACCTTGCGCACGACGAGCTCTCCTCATTCGTCACCGGACGGTGCATCAAAGCCTCGCCTGCACCCGACCACCCCTACAAGGGCGTTCCTTTCAGGATCAGGTCAGATTCCGCAGGCCCTGTGCGGCTGTGTCCGAGCAACTTCAGAGGAACGTCGGGAAATCTCAGCGGAATGCCAAATTCCCGAGGTGGACGCATCAGAAGGGGGCACCCCCGCGTCCGGGGGTGCCCCTTTTTCCAACCCTGTGTTCAGGCGCTCTCCCCGCCGAAACGGAATCCGACGCCCCGCACGGTGACGATCCAGCCACTGCCGCCCAGCTTGTTGCGGAGGCTGCTGACGTGCGTGTCCACGGTCCGCCGGGACCAGGAGTCGCCCCAGATCTGATGGATGAGGCGCTTGCGGGGAATGACCGTGTCGGGGTGGGAGGCCAGCATGTACAGCAGGTCGAACTCCTTGCGGGTGACGTCGACCGGGCGTCCGTGCAGGGTGACCTCGCGAGAGCCCGCGTCGATGCGCAGCGGGCCGTGACTGACGACCCGTGCGGCGGGCTCCGGCGTACGGACCCGGCGCATGACCGCATCCATCCGGGCCATCAACTCCCGGAAACCGTACGGCTTGACGAGGTAGTCGTCGGCGCCGGCCTGGAGGCCGAGCACCCGGTCGAGTTCGGATCCGCGGGCGGTGACGGCGATCACCGGGACGTCACAGGTGGACCGGATGCCGCGGCAGACCTCCAGCCCGTCCAGATCGGGGAGTTCGAGGTCGATCAGTACGAGATCGGCGTCCGCGTACGACTGCAGCGCGGCGCCTCCCGAGGTCACGCTGTCCACTTCGTGCCCGTGCCTCTTCAGCGCGCGCACCAGGGCTTCCGCCTCAACCGCGTCGTTCTCCACGACCAGAACCCGCCAGGCCGCCGCACCCACCTCCCCACGCCGGGGAGCCGGTATGTGAGGCTCCACCAGATTCATTGAACGCTGGCTCATTAGTCCCCCTAGCTAGTCCAGCTTTGCCCGAATCGTTCACATTAGAACGCTCACTGGAAACCTACAAACCGATGCTCCGGTATGTCAATGATCCTTAGGTTCGTCGACGTCTCGCACAAATGCCGTTCAACGGAACGTCAAATCAGGCTCAGGACCGCATACTTCAGCGAAACTACAGGGAAATGACGTCATTTTTCCGCGACTTCGCAGGCGGAGGGCACTTTCGCCGATGTCAGGCAGAGGCCGACAAACAGTCAAAACGGTTTGTTATGATCCACGCCCTTCCTCACCGGGACCTGAGCAGGAGGAGCACGGAAGTGAACATCTGGGAAATCGCGGTGCGGGTGAGAGGCCCACGATGACCAAGCAGGAACGAGCCGCCCGCACCCGCGACGCCCTGCTGCTCGCGGCAGCCCGGGAGTTCCAGTTGCACGGCTACGACAGGGCGAAGCTGTCCGTCATCAGCGCCGAGGCGGGGGTCAGTTCCGGCGCGCTGCACTTCCACTTCGAGAACAAGGCGGCCCTGGCCCAGGCCCTGCGCACCGAGGCGTCGCATTCCCTGCGCCGGGCCGCGCGCCTCGTCCACGGCCGGCGGACCAGCGCGCTCCAGGCCCTGGTCGACGTCTCGCACGCCCTGGCCGATCTGCTCCGCCGCAGCATCGTCGTACACGCCGGGTTCGTGCTCGGCTGTGAGACCGAGCACGGCACGGGACTCAATCTGCGTCAGGAGTGGCAGTGCTGTGTGCAACAGCTCCTGGCCGAGGCCGACGACGAGCGCACGCTCGCCCAGGGGGTGCTCCAACAGCACATGGCGGGCGCGCTGGTGGCGTCGACCGTCGGGTACGAGGTACTGAGCAGGTCCAACCCGGAGTGGCTGTCCTGCTTCACCCTCACCGCGTTCTGGGAGCTGCTGCTGCCCACACTGGCCGCTCCCCCGGCCCTCACGCACCTGGACCCGGCAGGGTCGGACGCCGCGCACCGGGCGTCGGCAGCGGCCCTGCGCACGGGCTGCGTCCCGGCTTCCGTCGGCCCGGCCGCCCCCTGAGACCCGGGGCAGCGTCACAGATCGGTGCCCCCGCTCACGTCGAGGTACTGACCGGTGATCCAGCGGGAGTCCTCGGAGGCGAGGAACGCCACCACGTCCGCCACCTCGGAAGGGCTGCCGATCCGGTCGAAGACGGAGCGCGCGGCAAGGGCGGCCCGCGCCTCGGGCGTCGCCCTGCGGCGGGCGTTCATGTCCGTCGCGATGAACCCGGGCCCGACGGTGTTCACGGTGATGCCGCGACCGGCGAGTTCCTTCGCCAGACACAGGGTCATGGTGTCCAGCGCCCCCTTGGACATGGCGTACGCGACGGACTCGGGGAAGGCCCGCCGTGAGGCGAGCGAGGAGATGTTGACGACCCGCCCGCCGTCCCGCATCCGCTCCAGCGCGCCCTGCACCAGGAAGAAGGGCGCCTTGGCGTTCACGGCGATCATGCGGTCGAAGACCTCCGGATCCGCCTGCCCGATGCGCCCCGAACCGCTCACTCCCGCGTTGTTCACGAGGATGTCGAGCGGGCCCGCGGTATCGGCTTCCCCTTCCGTCTGCTCCCGCACCCCGGCGTCGAAGGCCGCGAAGACGGCGTCGGCGTCGCCGGGCACCCCGAGCTCCGCCCCGACCGGGAAGGCCCGGCCGCCCCTCTCGCGTATGCGGGCCACGACGTCCAGTGCGGCGGCCTCACTGCGGCCGTAGTGGACGCCGACCAGCGCCCCGTCTCGGGCGAGCCGCTCGGCGATGCCTCTGCCGATGCCCCGGCCGGCTCCGGTGACCAGTGCGATCTTGTCCGTCAGTGCGCGTTTGATATTCACGAAGACCCTGCGTGTCGAGGAAAGGAGAAATACAGAACGAGGATTCAAGAAAAAGCGGATTCAAGAAACCGCGGGATCACCCGCGGTGATGAAGCGCGGGATCAACCGCGGGATCAAGGACCAGCCGCTGGAGAACCCGTCGGGGTCAGCCCTCCAGCAACTCCCGGTACCACGGGGCGTGTTCGGCCAGGAGCTCCGCGAACCCCGCGCCGGGATCGACACCGACGCCGGTCCAGAAGCCGTCGTCCGCGAACCAGTGGTCCACGGCGAGCATGCCGAGGTGGTGCAGTGCGCGCGGCTGTCCGGCGAGCCGGGCGCGCGCCTCGTCGATGTCCAGGGCGGCGCCCGGCAGTGGCAGGCCGAGCCGGCCGGCCACCGTGTCGAGCAGTTCCGAACTGTCCACCGGCTCCGGGTGGTTGACGTGATGCGCGCCCGCCAGGTCCCGCTCCGACAGCCCGGCGGCGACCACGGCGCGCCCCAACGCCCGTACGTCGACGACGGAGTGCCGGGCCACGCACTCCTTCAGGCTCGCCGACAGGACTCCCAGCAGGGCGGCGAGCCCGGGCACCACCCAGCGGTCGCCGGTCCCGAGCACCAGGTGGGGGCGCAGCACGACCCCGCCCGCGTCCAGCACATGCCGCTCGGCGGCGGCACGGGAACGGCTGGTCGGCGAGGCGGGCGCGGGCGGCAGCTTCCCGGGCGGCGCGCCGGTGAAGGGCCCCCGGCCGTACACCGCGGCCGTGCTCACGTAGACCACGCGGCCCACCCCGGCGCGTGCTGCCTCCTCGACCAGGGCCCGGGTGCCGTGGTCGTTGACGGACTCGGTGCTCCGTTCGTCCCCGCCGATGCGGGAGGCGCAGTGCAGGACGACGTCGACGCCGTCGCAGATCCCGCGCAGCGACTCGGGGTCGGCGAGGTCCGCCCGCACGACCTCCGCCGCCGGGGCGGCGCCGGCCGGCAGGCGCGCCGGGTCGCGCAGCAGCAGCCGGACCCGGGACGGTGTGACGCCGCCCGACTCCCGCAGGGCGGCGACGACATGCCCGCCGATGAACCCGCTCCCCCCGGTGACGAGGATGCGTGATGACAAGGTGGGTCCTCCCTCTCGGCCTACGATCCGTCCGCCGCCGCGACCGTGACAGTGCAGCGGAAGACCTCGGCGTCGTCCTGGAGGCCGCGCACCTGGATCGTGCTCGGGTCGGGGTCGCCCTCGGCCAGGGCGTCGGCCTCGATCCAGCAGGGGCTGTCGAGTTCGGCGTACCGCGAGAAGACCATGTCCATGTCGGTGACGACCATGAGGCCGGGGAAGAGCGAGAAGGCCGTCGCGGCCTGACGGGCCGCCTCCAGCAGCACGAAGCCCGGCACATGGTCGTCCGGCCGTCGAAACAGCGTGGGATGCGCGGTGTTGATCCGGAGCTGCCAGGCCCCCGGACGCGGCGAGGGTGCGAGTACGACGGCGGCGGCGTCCGTTCTGCCGACGACCCCGGGCGGCAGTCCGGGCAGCAGCGGCACGGGACGGCCGGCCAAGGACAGCCGCTCACCGCGCAGTCGGCGATAGGCCCGGTCCGAGACACAGTCGAGGCGTCCGTCGGCGGTGGCGACGACCCGGCCCAGTCGGCGCAGCACCATCGTGCAGCGCATGCCCGCCAGCCGACGGCCCCGGCGTCGTACGCCGCCGCAGGTGAGGTCGGCGACGACGCCCTCGGGTGAGGGGTCGAGGAGCAGCCCGGCCGGCGCCGCCGAGTACCGGATGCGCTGCATCACGAACCGGTCGCCGAGGGGCACCGAGTAGGCGGCGTGCGCCAGCAGCATCGCGCTCTGCCGCAGTATCTCCGGTATCAGCAAGGGGTCCTGGAAGCGTCCGGCCACCGCGGTGAAGAACCGGTGCCGGTGCGGCCAGTGGGCCCTGATCTGGAAGTGTGTGTCGTCCAGGCGGCGCCATGCGGTGGGGAAGGCGTCCCGTGGATCCGGCCGGTGCACCTGCTCGCCGCTGATCTCCTCATGCCATACCGCCGTTGTGGGAACGGGCCCGGCAGCACCTGTGGTTGGCTCGTTCCGTGCGGTTGCGTCGACAGATCGCACCCGGTCCATGGCTCCCCCCGAGTCATTGGCCAGAGCGAGTGCTCCCGCCCGCCGAGTAACCTACGTGTGATCCGGTTTTCTTTTCAATACACGACGTAATGTGCTGCATGCACACGGTGGAGGGACCCATGGCCCAGCAGGACCGCGCGATCAGGACGCGCCGTTCGATCCTCGAAGCGGCCGCCAGGGTGTTCGGCGAGCGCGGCTACGCCTCCACCACCGTGGAAGAGATCCTCAACCGCGCCGGAGTCACCAGGGGCGCCCTGTACTTCCACTTCGCGTCCAAGGAAGAGGTCGCGCTGGGTGTGCTGGAGGCCCAACTGCCCATCGACCGGCTCCCCGAGAGATCCAGCAAGCTGCAGAAGCTCGTCGACCACGGCATGGTCATGGCCTACCGGCTGCAGCGCGATCCGCTGGTGCAGGCGGGTGTCGCCCTCGCCCTCGACCAGGGCGCACGCGAGCTCGACCGGGACGCCGCCTTCCGCGCCTGGACCGAACAGCTGGAGCAGATCCTCACCGAGGCGCGGGCCCAGGGTGAACTCCTGCCGCATGTCGACGTCGCCGAGACCGCCGAGTTCCTCAACGGCGCCTTCGCCGGCGTCCAGGCGATGAGCCAGGCCCGCTGCAACCGCGCCGACCTCGGGCGCCGCGTCAGCGTCCTGCTCCGCCACGTCCTGCCGAGCATCTCGACTCCGGCGCTGCTGGCCGCCCTCGACCTGTCGCCGGACCGGGGCGAGCGGGTCTTCGAGGAGTACGAGGCGAGCTCCCCGCAGTCCACCGAGCCCGTGACGCAGGGTCAGCGGATGCACACCGGTAACCAAACCGATCGGTCTGCTTAAGACTCCCTCTCCCCGCGCGACTCACCGGCCGAAATCGGCCCCGCCCGCATCGCTTCCGTACAGTCGTTCCCGTTGGGTCGTCCCGGCCATGGAAAGGAACCACCGTGCGGCTGCGCTGTGCTGTGCTCGACGACTTCCAGAACGCGGCGACCGAGGCCGCCGACTGGTCGCCGCTCGCGGACGAGGTGGAGGTCGTCCCCTTCACCACGCACTTCCCCGACGAGGACGCGCTGGCCGCGGCGCTCGCCGACTTCGACATCGTGGTCACCCTGCGCGAACGCGTCCCCTTCCCCGCCGGTCTGATCGCCCGTCTCCCCCGGTTGCGGCTGCTGATCGCCTCCGGAATGCGCAACTCGGTCATCGACTACGCCGCCGCCGAGACGCACGGCGTCACCGTCTGCGGCACGGCCAGCTCCTCCACACCACCCGTCGAACTCACCTGGGCCCTGCTGCTCGGCCTCGCCCGCGGTCTCGTCCAGGAGAGCAACGCGCTGCGCTCGGGCGGCCCCTGGCAGAGCACGGTCGGCGCCGACCTGCACGGCCGCCGTCTCGGCCTGCTCGGCCTGGGCAAGATCGGCAGCCGGGTCGCCCACGTCGGCCTCGCCTTCGGCATGCACGTCAGCGCGTGGAGCCAGAACCTCACCAAGGAGTACGCCGACGAGGTGGGCGTCCATCTGGCCAACGGCAAGGAGGAGTTGCTCGCCGACAGCGACTTCGTCTCCATCCACCTCGCCCTGAGCGACCGCACCCGCGGCCTGCTCGGCGCACCCGAACTGGCCCTGCTCAAGCCGACGGCGTATCTGATCAACACCTCACGCGCGGCGATCGTCGACCAGGACGCCCTGCTGGCCGCCCTGCACGAGGGCCGCATCGCGGGTGCGGGCGTCGACGTCTTCGACACCGAGCCGCTCCCCGCCGACCACCCGATGCGTACGACCCCCCGCCTCCTCGCCACACCCCACCTGGGCTATGTCTCGCAGGCCAACTACGCGACGTACTACGGCCAGGCGGTGGAGAACATCCAGGCGTACCTGGCGGGTGAGCCCGTGCGGCGACTGCCGTGACGCCGGCGGGTCAGGCGCTGTCAGCCGCCCCGTCGTAGCCGCCCTCGGCGGGGCGGCGGTAGATGCCCTCGCTCCGGTGCAGATGGTGCAGGTCCACCAGGTAGCGCCGGAGCGTCACATGGTCGATGTCGTCGCTGTCCTCGCACCAGGCGCGCAGCCGCTCGTTCACGGTGCGCTCCGGATACTCGACGCCCGGCTCGAAGGTCTGCTCGGCGATGTACCCCAGGACCAGCTTCTTGCGGGTCCACTGTGCCGGGAGCCGGACCAGCCGCCCGTCCCGGACGAAGGTCCGCAGCACGATGTCGGTCCGCGCATCCCCGGAGTCCGGGCCGCCGGCGGCGCCGGAGTCGGTCCCGCGCTGCGCCGCAGCCCGCGCGTACTGCCTGAACAGGTCGTAGGCGACGCCCAGTTCCCCGTCGTCCGCCGCGCTCACCACGCCCTGCTCCCGCAGCCGCAGCAGCGCCAGAGCGGTGTCCTTCGGGGACAGTCCCGCCGCCCGGGCGACCTCCTCGGCGCTCCCCGCGCCCAGCGCCACGGCGGCGAAGGCACGCACCCGGCTCTCCTCGGCGAACAGTCGGACCAGTTGTTCCGTCGGATCGGTAGCCATGCCCGGAGGCTAGTGGACACCGGCCGCGGGAGCTGAGCCATTTTTTTCCCGCCCCGCCCCGCCCCGCCCCGGTCCGGTCCGATCCGGTCCGGTCCGGTCCGGTCGGCACCGGCCCTCAGGCGTACCGGTAGATCTTGGAGACGTCCTCCAGCTCGTCCGGTGTCACGTCCCACGGCGGCAGCCGCTCGTGCCGGGCGACGATCCGCCGGTGCTGGTCGCTGCCCCGCCCCGGCGGCTTCGCCGGCAGGTAGCGGTGATTGCGGTGGCGCTGCTGCCAGCGGGACCACTGCATGTCCACGAAGGCGTGGTGCAGCCAGAAGACGGGGTCGTTGACGGACGCGCCGCCGAGCATGGCGCCCCCGACCCAGCGGTGCACCCGGTTGTGGTTGCGCCACGCCTCCCGGCCCTCGAGG
>NZ_RDBN01000005.1:186980-272427 GCF_008042075.1 Streptomyces sp. UW30
GGAGGGGGCCGTGGAGCGGCGGCGGTTCCGGGGGCGGCTGCCTTGAACGCCGGACGGGCTGAAGCGTGCAGGCCGGCGTCAGAGCGCACGCGCCCCCGCGTTGTAAGGGGTGTACCGCTCATCCACTAGTGACATCTTCGTCTTCAGTGCGTACGCTCCTGAATATGGATATGCACACTGTGGTGGTGGGGACGTCCGGGGTCACCGCGTCCGACGTTCTTGCCGTGGCGCGGGGCGGGGCCCTCGTCGAGCTGTCGGCCGAGGCGCTCGCGGCGCTCACCGCGGCCCGCGGGATCGTGGACGCGCTGGCGGCCAAGCCCGACCCGGTCTACGGCGTCTCCACCGGCTTCGGTGCCCTGGCGAGCCGGCACATCAGCCAGGAGCTGCGGGCCCAGCTGCAGCGCAACATCGTCCGTTCGCACGCCGCGGGCATGGGGCCGCGCGTGGAGCGCGAGGTCGTACGGGGCCTGATGTTCCTGCGGCTCAAGACCGTCTGCTCGGGGCACACGGGTGTGCGTCCCGAGGTCGCGCAGACCATGGCCGATGTTCTCAACGCCGGTATCACGCCCGTCGTTCACGAGTACGGGTCCCTCGGGTGCTCCGGTGACCTCGCTCCGCTGTCGCACTGCGCGCTGACGCTGATGGGGGAAGGGGACGCCGAGGGCCCGGACGGCGTCGTGCGGCCCGCCGGTGAGCTGCTCGCCGCGCACGGCATCGCGCCGGTCGAGCTGCGCGAGAAGGAGGGCCTCGCCCTCCTCAACGGCACCGACGGCATGCTCGGCATGCTCGTCATGGCCCTCGCCGATCTGGACACGCTCTACAAGTCCGCCGACGTCACCGCCGCACTGAGCCTCGAAGCGCTGCTCGGGACCGACAAGGTCCTCGCACCCGAGCTGCACGCCATCCGGCCGCACCCGGGTCAGGGCGCCTCCGCCGCCAACATGCTGGCCGTGCTGCAGGGTTCGGCGCTGACCGGGCATCACCAGGACGACGCGCCCCGCGTGCAGGACGCGTACTCGGTGCGCTGTGCGCCGCAGGTCGCCGGCGCCGGCCGCGACACCATGGCGCACGCGCGGCTCGTCGCCGAGCGGGAGCTCGCCTCGGCCGTCGACAATCCCGTGGTGCTGCCTGACGGGCGCGTCGAGTCCAACGGCAACTTCCACGGGGCACCCGTCGCCTACGTCCTCGACTTCCTCGCCATCGCCGTCGCCGATCTGGCGTCCATCGCCGAGCGCCGTACCGACCGGCTGCTCGACAAGAACCGCAGCCACGGGCTGCCGCCCTTCCTCGCCGACGACCCGGGTGTCGACTCGGGGCTGATGATCGCCCAGTACACCCAGGCCGCCCTGGTCAGCGAGCTGAAGCGGCTGGCCGTGCCCGCCTCCGCGGACTCGATCCCGTCGTCCGCCATGCAGGAGGACCACGTCTCCATGGGCTGGTCCGCGGCCCGCAAGCTGCGCACGGCCGTGGACAACCTCACGCGCGTCCTCGCGATCGAGCTCTACGCCGCCACCCGCGCCATAGAGCTGAGGGAGGGGCTCGCCCCGGCCCCGGCCTCACAGGCGGTCATCGACGCCGTACGGGCCGCCGGTGTGCAGGGTGCGGGACCGGACCGGTTCCTGGCGCCCGACCTCGCCGCGGCCGACGCGTTCGTGCGGGCCGGGGAGCTGGTCACGGCGGCCGAGAAGGTCACCGGCCCGCTGCAGTGACATGGAAGGGGGCCCTGTCGTGTCCGTCTGAGCACCGAGGACGGACAACGGCAGGGCCCCTGCGCGTTACTTCAGCTTCGTCGCCTGCGCGTCGATGATCGTGGCCGGGACGTCGTACGCCTTGTCCGTCATCATCAGACCGAGGTTCATCGTGTAGTACGTGGCGATGGTGCTGCCGTGGCGGACGACCTCGAAGTGCGTGGTGCCGACGTCGCCGTCCTCCAGGTCGCTCTTCATGACGAACGCGATCGACTCGTCACCGGCCCCGGACGCCTTCTCCTCGGTGACCTCGGTGGTCTTCTGCTCCTCGCCCTGCATGACGGCGGGGAAGCCCTTGGAGCAGTTCTTCACGGCGTCCGACACGGACTTGAAGGTGTCCTCGGCGCCGGAACCGTCGTACGAGGACAGTCCCACGACGGTCATGTCGAGGCTCATCGCGTCGGTGAGCGAGTCCTCGATCTCGCCCTCGCTCAAGTCGTCGAGCGACTTGGAGGGCTTGTCGGTGGGCTTCTTCCTGTCCTGCGTGGCGATGACGGCGGTGTTCGAGACGGCCGCCTCGCCCGGCGGCAGACCGCCCATGGTGTAGGCGAGCGGCCGGCACTGCTCGTCGCTGCTCTTGATCTCGTCCTTGGACGGCAGCCGCTTGCCGGTCGCGTCCACCTTGTAACCCTCGACATCGCCCTGGGCGATGATCGCCTTCTTCAACTCCGCGGCGCTGAGCGCCTTCGCGTCCGAACTGCCGGACTCCCCACCGCAAGCCGTGGCAAGGGCGAGCGTCAGCGCACTCACGACAACCGTGGCGGCTGCACGCACGCCCGATGATCTCTTCATGGGCGGACTATGAAGCCCAGGTCAACGGGGCGTCAAGCCAATTTAAAAGCCCAGGCGTTCGCGGCGGACCGAGTAGGCGATGAAGCCCGCGCCGAGGGTGAGGAACAGCGTCCCGCCGACGACGTACGGCGTGGTGTCGAAGCTACCGGTGTCGGCGAGCCGGGTGTCGTCCGCGGAGATGTCGGCCGCGCCCTCGGAGGTGGCCCGCGCCTGCTGGGTGACCTGGGTCGTAGGGGCCGCCGAGGGCTCAGTTCTCGCCGGGTCGCCGCCCGTTGCGTTCGCGGAGGGCACGAACCACAGGGCGCCCAGCAGGGCCCCCGCGGCGGTGGCGGTCAGCAGCGATCGGCGTGCGGTGGACGACGATCGGTGAGCGGCGGACACGGAATATCGATCCCCTTGTGGCGCTGGCGAATTGGCCGTGTGGGGCGATGTTAGTGAAAATCGCGGGTCACGGGAAAGTCACGGGAGGAATGCGCCGTACGCTCCGGGCATGAGTACACCAGAAACATCACGTTTTGTACGGCTTCGCGTGGAACTCGTCCTCGAAGTGGACGACGCGGACGCCGTCACCAAGGCCGCGCTGCGGCGCATCTCCGACGACACCACGGTGCCGGTCGACGAGCGGGCTCACGCCGAGAGCGCTGTGACGGAAGACACTGCGGAGGCCCTCGCGTATCTGGTTGATCCGTTCGACCTGGTCAGCGAGGTGCCGGGGGTCGAGCTCGCCCAGGCGTCCTGGTCGAGCGAGCGTATCGAGTACGACCCGGATTCGCCGGACTGGGACCTCGACGAGGATGATGGCGAAGAGGACTTCGACGGCGAGGGGGCCGCGAGGGTCGGCTGAGGCTTCTTGGGGAATTCGTGACCCCGGGTGGCAACCGCCGCCCGGGGTTTCGTCGTCTCATGCTGCGCACTGACCGACATCCGCACCACGCGCCCCGGCGGAAGTGGCGTGCCCCACACATTCAAGGGATGTGGAACGGGACGAACCGGTCGTAGCGTTGAAGATTCTTACGGGGACTCTCGGGGTTTTGGGGATTCGGGAAAGATGGAGAAGCGTGTGATGACGAACAGTAGGCGGCGCAAGGGCCTGACGGTCGCGTCCGCACTGCTCGGCGGTGTCCTGGTGCTCTCGGCCTGCTCCGGCGGCGGCGACGCCTCCGCGAGCGACGGCGACACCTCGCAGTCCAAGGTCGACGAGGCGGCCGCGAAGAAGACCTCCGAGGCCCAGATCAAGATCACGCCCGAGGACGGCACCGACAACGCCTCCATCAACAGCTCCGCCGCCGTCACCGTGAGCAAGGGCTCGCTCACCGAGGTGAAGATGACGACCGCCGAGGGCGCCGCGGTCGAGGGCGCGATATCCGCCGACAAGGCGAGCTGGAAGCCCAACGCCCAGCTGGAGCGCTCGACCACCTACAAGATCGCGGTGACCGCGAAGGACGCCAAGGGCCTGGAGGCCCACGAGAACGCCTCCTTCACCACCGTCTCCCCGGACAACAGCTTCCTCGGTTACTTCACGCCGGAGGACGGCTCCACCGTCGGCGTGGGCATGCCGGTCTCGATCAACTTCGACAAGTCGATCAGCAACAAGGCGGCAGTCCAGAAGGGCGTCACCGTCTCCACCACCAGCGGCCAGGAAGTCGTCTGCCACTGGTTCAACGACACCCGCATGGACTGCCGGCCCGACGAGTACTGGCAGGAGGGCTCGACCGTCACCCTGAAGATGGCCCTGGACGGCGTCGAGGGCGCCGACGGTGTCTTCGGTGTCCAGGAGAAGACGGTCACCTTCAAGATCGGCCGCAACCAGGTCAGTTATGTCGACGCGAAGACCAAGCAGATGAAGGTCACGCAGGACGGCAAGACGATCAAGACCATCCCGATCTCGGCCGGTTCGCCGGAGAACAAGACCTACCAGGGCGTCATGGTGATGTCCGAGAAGTTCAAGGAGACGCGCATGAACGGCGCGACCGTGGGCTTCACGGACGACGACGGCAAGGGCGAGTACGACATCAAGGACGTGCCGCACGCCATCCGCCTCAGCAGCTCCGGCACCTTCATCCACGGCAACTACTGGGGTGCCAAGTCCATCTTCGGCAGCGTGAACACCAGCCACGGCTGCGTGGGCCTGTCGGACACGAAGGGCGCCAACGACAAGGGCGTTGCGGGCTACTGGTTCTACAACAACTCCATCGTCGGTGACGTCGTGGTCGTCCAGAACACCGGCGACAAGACGATCGCGCCGGACAACGGCCTCAACGGCTGGAACATGGACTGGGCGCAGTGGAAGGCCGGTTCGGCCGTCTGACAGCTGCCTCACAGCCAACCGATGCCGCCCCCAGGGGCGGCATCGGCGTTTCCGGGGGCGGTCCCAGGCTTCTCATCCTCCTCTTATTCCGGCCTTATCCCTTCATCACGCGTTGTCCCTAGCTTGCGGCGCATGTTCTTCACCTACCTGAGGCGCGAGCTGCGCCGCCGCAGAAAGGCGGCCCTCGTCGTCGCCTCCGGACTCGCGCTGGGTATCGCGCTGGTCATCGTCGTCACCTCCGTGTCCTCCGGCATGAGCAAGGCCCAGGACAAGGTCCTGCAGTCCCTGTACGGCCTGGGCACGGACATGACCGTCACCAAGGCCGCCGAGCCCGCGGCGAGCACTTCCGACCGCCCGCGCTTCCAGTTCGACGCGCAGGAGGACGGCTCCGACGAGGAGCAGTCCACCGACCGCGTCATGGTCCAGGGCTTCCAGACGCTGTCGGCCTCGACCGTGACCAAGGTCGGCTCGCAGAGCGGCGTGTCCGACGTCGTCGGCGGGCTGAGCCTCCAGGTCGTCAAGGTCAGCGGGCAGTTCACGCGGGGCCAGTTCCAGCAGGACCAGAGCAGCAGCGGGGGGCAGGGCGGTGGGCCCGGGCAGGGCGGGAGCGGCAGCAGCCAGCCGCAGGGCGAAGTGCGCGGCGGTGRCGCCGACTTCGACGTCAACAACTACTCCGTCTACGGCGCCGACGTCACCAAGCCGGCGCTCGGACCGCTGACCTCGTCGAAGATCACCAGCGGTCGTACGTTCAAGTCGACGGAGACCAACGCCAAGGTCGTCGTCGCCGACACCTCCTACGCCAAGGAGAAGAAGCTCAAGGTCGGGTCCACCGTCACCGTCAAGGGCACCAAGTTCAAGGTGATCGGCATCGCCACGCCGGACAGCGGGGACGCGGCCGCCAACCTCTACATCCCGCTGAAGCAGGCGCAGACGCTCGCCGACGCGAAGGACAAGGTCACCACGATCTACGTCAAGGCGACGGACTCCCAGCGGATCGACTCCGTCAAGTCGACCATCCAGAAGAACATTTCCGGTACGACGGTGACGACCTCGGCGGATCTCGCGGACACGGTGTCCGGCTCCCTGTCGACGGCGTCCTCCCTCGCGACGAGTGTCGGCAAGTGGCTCTCGATCGCGGTGCTCGTGGCCGCGTTCCTGGTCGCCGGCCTGCTCACCTCCTCCGCCGTCTCGCGCCGGGTGCGGGAGTTCGGCACGCTCAAGGCGCTGGGGTGGAAGTCGGGCCGGGTGACCCGGCAGGTGGTCGGCGAGGCGGTCGTCAACGGCCTGCTCGGCGGCGCGCTGGGCATCGCGGTCGGACTGGCCGGCGCGTACGTCGTGACGGCGATCAGCCCGACGCTCCAGGCCCAGCTCGGCGGTGGCTCCGGGGGCGGCGGCGGTATGGGCGGCGGCCCCGGTGGCGGCGGCCCCATGCGGCAGTCAGCGGGTTCGACGCTGGACGTCGCGCTGACGGCGCCGGTGAGCCTTACGACGGTTGCGCTGGCGGTGGGGCTGGCGGTTGCCGGCGGCCTGATCGCCGGTGCGTTCGGCGGCTGGCGCGCGTCGAGGCTACGGCCGGCGGATGCGCTGAGGCGCGTCGAGTAGCAGACGTCGGCGGGGGGCCGGGGTGGGTGGCTGCGCAGCCCGGCGCGACGGGGTGCCGCTGCGCCCACCCGTGCCGCCCCAGCGGCACGACTGCCCGCAGCCAGGTGGGCTACGGCGGCCCACAGCCACGCAAGCCGCGACGGCCGACGGGACTGCAACGCCCCAGGGGCGCGGGGCTCTGCCGAGATGCGGCTCCGCCGCGTGGGCGCGACCAGCCCCCATCCACCCGCAGCCGACACACGATTCGCACCACCCCGAACCTCTCCCAGGAGCCACCCACCATGTACGACCTCAGAAACGTCACCAAGCTCTACACCCGAGGCAAGGACACCGTGCACGCCCTTGAGGGCGTCGACCTCACCATCGCCGACGGGGACCGTCTCGTCATCCAGGGGCCCACCGGCGGTGGCAAGTCCACCCTCCTCCAGATGCTCGGCGGTCTTGACCGCCCGACCTCCGGTGAAGTCGTCCTCGACGGCACCGACTTGGCCAAGCTCTCCGAGACCCGGCTGACAAAGGTCCGCAGCGAGAACATCGGCTTCGTCTTCCAGTCCTTCAACCTGATCCCGACCCTCACGGCGCAGGAGAACGTCGAGACCGCCCTTGTTCCCCTCGGCATCAAGGCGAAGGACCGTCGCGAGCGGGCCGCCGAGGCGCTGACGTCCGTCGGGCTGGGCGAGCGGCTCGGACACCTCCCGTCCGAGATGTCCGGCGGCCAGCAGCAGCGCGTCGCCATCGCCCGCGCACTCGTCAAGGAACCGAAGGTGCTGCTCGCCGACGAACCCACCGGAAACCTCGACGAGTCGATGCGCGACGAGATCATGGACGTACTCGAACGCATGTGGAAGGAACTGGGACTGACCTTCATCATGGTCACCCACGACTCGGCGATCGCGAAGAAGGCCCCGCGGCTGGCCACCATTCGCAAGGGCCGCATCAGTGTCAAGGAGAACGCGGGGGCGTAACCCGGCAACTGCGTAACGGAGTTCGCGCCGTCGCGTAACAGTCGACCGGCGTGCTTCTTACCTTCTTCTCATCTCTTGAGGTGTCTGATCGCCCCTCGGCATACTCCGTATTCCGGGGGGCGGCGCGCATGTGTAGGAGACCTCCCCCGGCCGGGCGAACGGGGAAATTCGCCCGGACCTTCTGCAAGGGGGAAACTTGCGCAGCAAAGTCAATAGAGCATGCGCGGCCTCTGTCGCCACGGCGGCCGCCGTAGCCCTCGCCGCGGGCATGACCAGCCCGGCGTCGGCCGAACCGGAGCAGCGTCCGTCCGGCGCCGCGCCCTCGCTCACGTCCCCCCACCGCATCACCCTGATCACGGGTGACCGGGTGTCCGTCGACTCCAAGGGCCGCGTGGTCGGCCTGGAGCGGGCGAAGGGGCGCGAGCACATACCCGTACAGATACGCCAGGCCTACGGGCACACCCTCGTGATCCCGGCCGACGCCGCCCGCCTGCTCGCCACCGGCAAGCTCGACCAGCGGCTGTTCGACATCACCGAGCTGGGCAAGTCCGCGACCCGCACCTCCCAGGCCAAGGGCCTGAAGGTCATCGTCGGCTACCAGGGCGCCGCGGCCGGTGCCAAGGCCGACGTCCGTGACGCGGGCAAGCTGCGCCGGACCCTGAAGTCCCTGAACGCGGACGCGGTGCAGACCCCGCACCAGGACGCCCCCGAGCTGTGGGACGCGCTCACCAACGGCGACAGGGCGGCCTCCGGCATCGCGCACATCTGGCTGGACGGCGTCCGCAAGGCCAGCCTCGACAAGTCCGTGCCGCAGATCGGCGCCCCCAAGGCATGGGAGGCCGGCTACGACGGCAAGGGCGTCAAGATCGCCGTCCTGGACACCGGCGTCGACGCGACCCACCCGGACCTCAAGGACCAGGTGATCGCGGCCAAGAACTTCACGCCGGCCGCCACCGCCGAGGACAAGGTCGGCCACGGTACGCACGTCGCGTCCATCGCGGCCGGCACCGGCGCCAAGTCCGGCGGCAAGTACAAGGGTGTCGCGCCCGGCGCCGACATCCTGAGCGGCAAGGTCCTCGACGACACCGGCTCCGGCGACGACTCCGGCATCATCGCCGGCATGGAGTGGGCCGCCGAGCAGGGCGCCCAGGTCGTCAACCTCAGCCTCGGCGGCATGGACACGCCGGAGATCGACCCGATGGAGGCGATGGTCAACAAGCTGTCCGCCGACAAGGGCATCCTCTTCGCCATCGCGGCCGGCAACTCCGGCCCGGAGACGGTCGGTTCGCCCGGCAGCGCCGAGGCCGCGCTCACCGTCGGCGCCGTCGACGACAGGGACGCGCTCGCGCCCTGGTCCAGCACCGGCCCGCGGGTCGGCGACGGCGCGATCAAGCCGGACGTGACCGCGCCGGGCGTCGCCATCACGGCCGCGTCCGCCAAGGGCAGCCTCATCGAGCAGGAGGTCGGCGAGAATCCGCCGGGCTATCTGACCATCGAGGGCACGTCCATGGCGACCCCGCATGTCGCGGGCGCCGCGGCGATCCTGAAGCAGCAGCACCCGGACTGGACGTACGCCGAGCTGAAGGGCGCGCTGACCGGTTCCGCCAAGGGCGGCAAGTACACGCCGTTCCAGCAGGGTTCGGGCCGTATCCAGGTCGACAAGGCCATCAAGCAGTCCGTGATCGCCGACCCGGTGTCGGTGAGCTTCGGCACGCAAGCGTGGCCCCACACCGACGACAAGCCCGTCACCAAGCAGCTGACGTACCGCAACCTCGGTACGAAGGACGTCACGCTCCAGCTCTCCGCGACGGCCACCAACCCCAGGGGTCAGGCGGCTCCGGCCGGCTTCTTCAAGCTCGGGGCGACGAAGGTGACGGTCCCGGCGGGCGGCAAGGCCTCCGTCGGCTTCACCGCCGACACCAAGCTGGGCGGCACGGTCGACGGCGCGTACTCCGCGTACGTCACGGCCACCGGCGACGGCCAGAGCGTCCGCACCGGCGCCGCGGTGCAGCGTGAGGTCGAGTCGTACGACGTCACCGTCAAGCACATCGGCAGGGACGGCAAGCCGGCCCCCGAGTACAACACCGCCCTGCTCGGCTTCTCCGGCCTGGCGGCGAACCGGGGCTACCAGGTTCCGCTCGCCGAGACCGGCGTCACCAAGATGCGGCTGCCCAAGGGCTCGTACCTGCTGGACGCCTGGATCGCCAAGGACTGGGTGAACCTTGAGGGCGGCCTCGACTGGCTGGTCCAGCCGAAGCTGAACGTCACCAAGAACACCTCCGTGACGATCGACGCCCGCACCACGAAGTCGGCCGACATCACCGTGCCGGACGCGCAGGCCAAGCAGGTCCTCGCCAGCAGCAACTACTTCTACGACCCGGCGGGCATCGGCCTCGGCGTCGGCCTCGACTCCTACGCCAACCTGCGCATGGCGCACCTCGGCCCGGAGGCTCCGACCGGTCTGACCCAGACCTGGAACGCCCAGTGGACCAAGGGCGCCGGCGCCGAGTACGACGTCGCCACCACCGCCAAGGTCAAGAAGATCCAGGGCGACAAGGTCCGCCACTTCAAGGCGAGCGAGCTCGCCAAGGTGACGAACCGCCTGGGTGCCTCGGCGTCCAACAAGACCGGCGCCCTGCTCCCGCTGGGCCTCTTCCCCGACGACGTCGTGTTCGGCACACCGGTCGAGCAGAAGCTGCCGGGTACGCGGACGATGTACCTGTCGACGTCGGAGAAGATCCAGTGGACGTTCGACTTCGAGCAGCGCGCCGGCCAGGACGCCGACGGCTTCCCGATCATCGACGCCTACTACACGCTGGGCGATCCGCAGACCTTCAAGGCGGGCCAGAGCTACTCGAAGACCTTCAACACCGCGGTCTTCGGCCCGCACATCAACAAGGACTTCGGGCTGTTCCGTGAGGGCAACGACATCTACGGCTTCCTGCCGCTGTTCGCCGACGGCAGCAAGCACGCGGGCTCGTCCGACTTCAGCGCGGTGACCACGAGCCTGTACCGCAACGGCACCAAGCTCGCCGGCAACGAGGACCCGCTGTTCGGCGAGATGTTCCGGGTCCCGGCCGCGGACGCGGAGTACAAGCTGACGACCTCGGTCAAGCGCAGCGTCAAGGTCGCCGCCGCTTCCACGCGGATCGACGCGAGCTGGACCTTCCGCTCCAAGAAGTCCGCCGCCGAGCGCGTCACGCTCCCGGCCTCCACCGTCCGCTTCAACGCGAGCACCGGCCTGGACAGCCGGGTCGAGGCCGACAAGAAGGTGACGTTCCCGGTCAGCGTCGTCGGCGCGGCCGCCGGCGCCAACCTCAAGTCGCTGCACGTGTACGTGTCGTACGACTACGGCCAGACCTGGAAGAAGCTCGAAGTCAAGGACGGCAAGATCACCGTGAAGAACCCGGCGAAGGGGAAGGGCATCTCCTTCCACGCCAAGGTCGCCGACAAGAAGGGCAACAAGGCGACGGTCTCGATCTACAACGCGTACTACGGCAAGTGAGCCGTACGACGCCGAGTAGGCCCTGACCAGGTCCTGAGCAGGGAAAGCCCCGCCGGAGGTGCTGCTTCCGGCGGGGCTTTCGCGTGTCCGAGGGCGTCAGGCCGTCGTCCGGGGCCGCAGCTTCTCGGGGCTCCACACCGGACCGGGGCGTCAGGTGGGGCGGGTTCGTGATCGGGGACAAAGTGGCCCTGGAACTCGACATCGCGGTGATCCGGAGAGCCTGAGGGGGCGGAGGACGAGCGTCCGCTCGATTTTCGTGTTTCGGTGAGGCCATGACGGCTCACACGGTCGAATACATCAGATACCGCATCCCCGAGCAGAAGTCGGCGGAGTTCCTGTCCGCCTACACCCGCGCCGCGGTCCAGCTGGCCGCCTCGCCCCATTGCGTCGACTACGAACTCGCCCGCTGCGAGGAGGACTTCGAGCACTTCATCCTGCGCATCACCTGGACGTCGACGGACGACCACATCGAGGGATTCCGCAAGTCGGAGCTGTTCCCCGACTTCCTCGCCGAGATCCGCCCGTACATCACGCACATAGAGGAGATGCGCCACTACAAGCCGACGACGGTCCGCGGCGCCGGCGCCTCCGTGCCCACGCTGTACGCCTGGGCGGGCGGGGCGGAGGCGTTCGCCCGGCTGACGTCGGCCTTCTACGACAAGGTGCTCAAGGACGACCTGTTGTCCCCGCTGTTCGCGGGCCTGGACCCGCACCACGCGGAACACGTGGCGCTCTGGCTCGGCGAGGTCTTCGGCGGCCCGCCCGCCTACTCCGAGACCCAGGGCGGCCACGGCCACATGGTCGCCAAGCACATGGGCCGCGGGATCACCGAGCCCCAGCGCCGCCGCTGGGTCAACCTGATCCAGGACGCGGCGGACGAGGCGGGCCTGCCGACGGACGCCGAGTTCCGCTCGGCGTTCCTGGCGTACGTGGAGTGGGGGACGCGCCTGGCGGTGTACTTCTCGGGCCCGGACGCGGCGCCGCCCGCGGAGCAGCCGGTGCCGAGGTGGAACTGGGGGGCGGCGCCGCCGTATCAGGGGTGACGCTCGGCGCGAGGCATGACCTCGTGAGAAACGGTACGGAGTGAGCGCTTACTCCGGCAGGTCCTCCCGCCCCAGCCGCTCCGCCAGGAACTGCTCCCACGTCCGCTTCCCGACCTCCGCCCCCTCCAGCGTCAGGTTCGCCCCCGCCCGATACGCCCGACCCGCCTTGCCCGGGATGCGGACCGGCAGGGACGGGCGGGTGCGCCTGCCGCTGAGGTGGAGGTAGGGGCGGGCCAGGGCCTGGAGGTCGTAGAGCCTCGGGCCCGTCATGTCGGGGACCGGGCCGCACGGGGTGCCGAGCGTCAACTCGGCCAGGCGGGCGGCCACTTCGCCGGAGTCGACCGGCTGGAGGCGCAGCCCGCCGGGGGACGGGAGGACCGGCAGCCGCGTCATCTGCCGCACCATCTTCAGTGTCAGGTCGTGGAACTGGGCCGCCCGCAGGGTCGTGAAGGGGATCCCGGAGTCGGCCACCGTCCGCTCCGCCGCCAGCTTCATCCGCAGCCAGGCCAGCGGGACCCGGTCCGCGCCGACGACGGAGATGTACACGAGGTGGCCGACGCCGGCGCGGGCCGCCGCGCGCACCAGGTTGCGGGTCGCCACCTCGTCGCCCTTCGGGCCGCCCGCCAGATGCAGGATCGTCGCGGCGCCCGCCACCGACGCCTCGACGCCCTCGTCCTTCATCAGGTCGCCGGTGACGTACTCGACGCCGGGCTCGGGTGCGCGCTCCCGGCGGCTGAGGACGCGCACCTCGTGGCCCGCCGCCCGCAGCAGTGGGACCACATGGCCGCCGAGGGTGCCCGTACCGCCCGTGACCAGGATCGTTGATGTCATGACCGCTCCGCTTCCATCGCGTTGTGAGGTGCCTGCGCCGATATGACGCCGGGCGGAGCGGTGATGTGACAGACGGGCGGCGGTGGTCGGTCAGCCGCCGCTGCCGTACGGCCTCGTCAGGATCTCCAGGTTGTGGCCGTTCGGGTCGTCGAAGTAGGTGCCCCGGCCGCCGTCGTTGCGGTTGATCTCGCCGGGACGGCGGTGGTACGGGTCGGCCCAGTACGTCAGCCCGGCCTCCCTGATCCGGCCGAAGATCGTGTCGAAGTCGTCCTCCGACACCAGGAACGCGTAGTGCTGCGGTGTGATCGCGCCGGGTGAGTCGAGGTAGTCCAGGGTCACACCGTTCGGGATCTCGACCGGGATGAAGGGGCCGTACTGCGGGCTCACCTCCAGGCCCAGGATGTCGGCCAGGAACCGGGCCGACTCCTTCTTGTCGCGCGCGGCGACGATGGTGTGGTTGAGCTGGACGGTCATCGGGGCTGCCTCCTCGTGTGCACGGTTCGGACGGGCTCCATTGCCTTCACGCTAGGCAGGGCGGCCGTACGGCACATCGGTCGCAAGGAGGGTGCGGGGCTACTCCTTGGGTCCTGCGACTCCCGGGCCCGAGTTCCGTACGTGATTCAACCGGTTAAGGTAAGCCTTGCCTTATCAACTACTTGATCGTTGGATCGATCGCGGGAGTCGTCGTGCGCGCAGTCTCAGTGAGGGCCGTCCTGGCCACGGTCGTCGTCGCAGGGGTGCTCGCCGGCTGCTCGTCCTCGGGCGACAGCGGTGACGGCGCCAAGAAGGAGGACGGTTCGCGCAACCAGGTCATCGGCACCGCCGACGGCGACGGGCCCTCCGCCGCGCCCGGCGCGCTCGCCGCCGGCATGGGCGCCGACACCGACGAGGACGGCGAATTCCCGCGCACGGTCAAGCACTTCCAGGGCAGTACGACCGTCAAGGCCGAGCCGCGCAAGGTCGCCGTCCTCAGCACCGGGCAGCTCGACGACCTGCTCTCCCTCGGCATCGTGCCCACGGCCACCACCCGCGCCGACAACGCCGGCCTCGTGCCCGGCTACCTCGCCGACGCCTTCCCCCAGGACAAGGCACGGCTCGCCGCGATGACCGACGTGGGCACCCGGCAGGCGCCCAACCTCGAAACGCTGGCCACCGCCAAGCCCGACCTGATCCTCGCCAACGACTCCCTCGGCGACCTCTACCCCAAGCTGTCCAAGATCGCGCCCACCGTGATCACCGCCGGCAACGGCATCAACTGGAAGCGCGACCTGCTGCTCGTCGGCGAAGCCGTCGGCAAGGGGCAGGCGGCGCAGGACCTGCTGGACGGCATCACCGCCGACGCCGCGACGAAGGGCAAGGCGATCGAGGGGGATCCGGCCGTCTCCATGGTGCGGTTCACACCGGACCGCACCCGGATGTTCGGGGTCTCGTCGTTCACCGGGTCCCTCGCCGTGGACATGGGGCTGAAGCGGCCCGAGGCGCAGCGGTTCAACGCCATTTCCGAGGACATCGGCCCGGAGAGCGTCGACACCGCCGACGGCGACTGGATCTTCTACTCCGTGCAGGGCGACGCGGCCAGGACGGACGCCGCGAGCATCGTCGCGGGGCCGCTGTGGAAGTCGATGAAGGCCGTCGAGGCCGGGCACGCGGTGAAGGTGGACGACGACCCGTGGTACCTCAACGCCGGTCCCACCGCCGCGCGTCTGGTCGTACGGCAGCTCGCCGGGCATCTCGGCCAGTGAGGATCGTGTGAGGCTCGTGAGCCGGAGGCTCGTCTGGCCCGCGGCCGTCCTGACGGCGGCGGTCGTGGCTCTGCTCAGCCTCGCCGTCGGCACCCGTTCCGTGCCGCCGTCCGCCGTGCTCGACGCCCTGCTGCACGGCGGGAGTTCGGCGGACGCCCTGGTCGTACGGTCGCTGCGGCTGCCGCGCACGGAGGTCGGACTGACGGCCGGTGCCGCGCTGGGAGTCGCGGGCGCCGCGCTCCAGGCGGTCACCCGCAACCCGCTCGCCGACCCGGGGATCCTCGGGCTGAGCCAGGGGGCCGCGGCCGGCGTCGTCCTCGCCATCGCCCTCGGCCTCGCGAACGGCTTCGGCGGCTACGTCTGGTACGCCTTCGCCGGAGCCGTCGTCGCCGCGTGCCTGGTGTACGGCATCGCCGGGCGGGGGCGGGGCGGGGCGTCGCCGGTGAAGCTGGCGCTGGCGGGGACCGCGCTGTCGGCCATGACGGCGGGCGCCACCACCGTCGTCCTGACCTCCAGCTCCGCCACGCTCGACCAGTTCCGGTTCTGGCAGGTGGGGGCGCTCAGCGGGCGGGACGCGGGGACGGTCGTACGGATGCTGCCGTTCCTGCTGGGCGGCGCGGCGCTGGTGCTGGCCTGTGCGCGCGGGCTGGACGCCCTGGCCCTGGGGGACGAGACGGCTCGGGCGCTGGGGCATCGGGTGGCTCTGGTGCGGGGCGCCGCGGCGCTGGGGGCGACGCTGCTCACGGCCGCGGCGGTGGCCGCGGCGGGCCCGATCGCCTTCGTGGGGCTGGCCGTGCCGCATCTCGCGCGGCGGCTGGTGCGAGGCGGGTACGGGGCGGTGCTGCCCTTGTCGGCGCTGCTCGGGGCGGCGCTGCTGCTGGGCGCCGATGTGGCAGGCCGGGTCGTACGGGCCCCTGCCGAGGTGCCGGCGGGGGTGATGACGGCGTTGGTGGGGGTGCCGGTGCTGGTGGTGCTGGTGCGCAGGAGAGGGGCGCTGTCGTGAAGGGCGGCCATGTCATGAACGGCGGCCTTCCGGCTCCGGTCGTCGATGAGCCGTCCCGGCGCCCGGTCGCTCTGCCCGCCGGTCTGACCCTCCTGCGTCCCCATCCCCGTATCTCTCTTCTCCTCCACCGCCGTTCCGCCGCCGTGGCCGTCGTCCTCCTCGGACTGCTCGCCGGCGTCATGCTCGTCTCCGCCTGCGTCGGTCAGACCTACGTCCCGCCCGGCGAGGTCTGGCGCACCCTGCGGACCGGGGCCGGCCCGCACGACCTCGTCGTCAACGAGCTGCGCGTCCCCCGCATCGCCGTCGGCGCCCTCGTCGGTGCCGCGCTCGGGGCGGCCGGGGCGCTCGTGCAGACCGTTACCCGCAATCCGCTGGCCAGCCCGGATGTCATCGGCGTCGGGCACGGGGCCGCCGCCGCGACCGTGCTGGCGCTCGCGACCGGTGCCGTGAGCTCGCCGAGCGCCATGCCCGGCGTGTCCGTACTCGGCGGACTCGTCGCCGCGGCCCTCGTCTACGCGCTGGCCTGGCGGCGCGGGATGCAGCCGAGCCGTTTCGTGCTGACCGGCGTCGGCATCGGGGTCGCGCTGTCCGCCGTCGTCCAGCTGTATCTCACGGACAGCGAGCTGGAGGCCGCCGAGCAGGTCAAACTGTGGCTGACCGGGAGTCTGAACGGGCGGGGCTGGGCGCAGGCCGGACCTCTGGCCGTCGTGCTGGTGGCCTCCCTGCCGGGCCTGGTGTGGGCGAGCCGGGCGCTGCGGCCGCTCGGGCTCGACCCGGAGACGGCGGCCGGGCTGGGAGTACGGGTCGACCGGGCGCGCCTCGGTCTCACCGTGCTCGGCGTCGTCCTCGCCGCCACGGCCACCGGCGCGGCGGGACCGATCGGGTTCGTGGCGCTGACCGCCCCGCAACTCGCCCGCCGGCTGACGCGCACGCCCCAACTGCCCCTGCTCAACGCGGCGTTGACCGGTGCGGTCGTCCTGGTGGCCGCCGATCTCGTGGCCCGCACTCTCCTGCCCCCGCTGGAGATCCCGGTCGGCGCGCTCACCGCGCTGGTCGGCGGGCCGTATCTGCTGTGGCTGCTGGGGCGCCGCACGGGGACGCGCTGAGGGCCCCGGAGCAGTGCGGCTCCGGGGCCCTCGATCTGGGGCGGCAGCTTCGCGACCTGGGTCAGATGGTCGCCGCGTCGATCACGAACCGGTACCGCACATCGCTGCCGAGCACCCGCTCGTACGCGTCGTTGATCCCGTCGGCGTCGATCAGCTCGATCTCGGCGCCGATGCCGTGCTCCGCGCAGAAGTCCAGCATCTCCTGGGTCTCCCGGATGCCGCCGATGCCGGAGCCGGCGAGGGTCTTGCGACCGGCGATCACGGAGAAGAGGTTGAGGGAGACGGGCTCCTCGGGGGCGCCGACGTTCACGAAGGCGCCGTCCGTCTTGAGCAGAGACAGGAACCGGTCCAGGTTCAGCGGCGCCGAGACCGTGGACAGGATCAGGTCGAAGCTGCCGTACAGGTCCTTGAAGGTCTGAGGGTCGCTGGTCGCGTAGTAGTGGTCGGCGCCCAGCTTCAGACCGTCGTCCTTCTTGCGCAGGGACTGCGACAGCACCGTCACCTCGGCGCCGAGCGCGTGCGCGAGCTTCACGCCCATGTGGCCGAGGCCGCCCATGCCGAGGATCGCGACCTTCTTGCCGGGGCCGGCGTTCCAGTGGCGGAGCGGGGAGTACGTGGTGATGCCGGCGCACAGCAGCGGCGCGGCGACGTCCAGGGACAGGCCGTCGGGGATGCGGAGGACGAAGCTCTCGTCGACGACGATCTTCTCGGAGTAGCCGCCGTAGGTCGGCTCGCCGTTCTTGTCGACGGCGTTGTACGTGCCGGTCTGGCCCTTGAGGCAGTACTGCTCCAGACCGGCCTTGCAGTTCTCGCACTCACGGCAGGAGTCGACCATGCAGCCGACGCCCACGCGGTCGCCGACCTGGTACTTCGTCACGCCGGAGCCGACCTCGGAGACGATGCCCGCGATCTCGTGGCCGGGGACCATCGGGAAGATCGCCTCGCCCCAGCCCTCACGGGCCTGGTGGATGTCGGAGTGGCAGATACCGGCGAACTTGATGTCGATCAGGACGTCGAACTCGCCGACCTCACGGCGCTCGATCGTGGTGCGCTCCAGCGGAGCCTTGGCGGCGGGTGCTGCGTATGCGGCAACGGTGGTCATGCCGGGGTTCTCCTAGCGGGGGTTTCGCGCCCGGCTGCCTTCTGGTTCTGCTCTACGTCCGGGCACGTTTTTCAGCCTGCCGAAGCGATGGCAGTCCACCCAGACCTCGGTCGTACGTACGTCCGCTGGTCCTACTACTGACGGGGACAGGCTCGTGTGCGTACGACGGGGAATACTTGAGGCATGGATGAACGGCCCGGATCCATGACAGGACCCTTCACGGACACCGCCGCCGACCCCGGGGCCGGCCTGGACCGGCGTGCCGAGCTCAGCGAGTTCCTGCGCACCCGGCGGGCCCGGCTGAAGCCCGAGGACGTCGGACTGCCCGACTTCGGGCGGCACCGCAGGGTGCCGGGGCTGCGACGGGAGGAGCTGGCGCAGCTGGCCGGGGTGTCCGTGGCGTACTACACGCGCCTGGAGCAGGGCAACGGACGCAATGTCTCGGCGGAGGTCCTCGACGCCATCGCGCGGGCGCTGCGCCTCACCGACGCCGAGCAGGCGCATCTCAGCCACCTGGCGAAGCCGAAGCGGCACAAGAAGAAGCCGGCGACCCGCACGCAACAGGTGCGGCCGGTGCTGCGGCAACTGCTCGACTCGATCGACGGCGTCCCGGCGTACATCTCCGGCCGGCGGTCGGACATCCTCGCCTGGAACCGGATGGCGGCGGCCGTCTTCGGCGACTGGTCGGAGCTGCCGGCGCAGGAGCGGAACTGGGCGCGGCTGGTGTTCCTGCGGCCGGAGTACCGCGAGCTGTTCGTGGAGTGGGACCAGAAGGCGTCCGACATGGTCGCCTTCCTGCGCATGGACGCCGGCTGCCATCCGGACGACCCGCGCCTGTCCTCCCTCGTCGGTGAACTCTCCGTCAAGAGCGAGGAGTTCCGGCGGCTGTGGGCCAACCACGACGTCAAGGAGAAGAGCTACGGCGTCAAGCGCCTTCGGCATCCGCTGGTGGGCGAGCTGACCCTGAACTTCGAGTCCTTCCGCCTGACCGACGGCACGGAACAGACCCTGATCACGTACCACCCGGAACCGGGGTCACCGTCGGCGGAGGCACTGCGGCTGCTGGCGAGCTGGGGTGCGGACGCGACGAAGGCGGGGTCGGGCACGCCGGCCTGACCGCCGTACGGGGGCGTGGGTCCGCCTGCGCGGGTCGGTATCAGCGGGTCGGTGTCAGCGGGCGCGGCTCTCGACCGCCGTGGCGATGTCCTCCAGGTCCTTCGCGATGGCCTTGGACACGGCCCGGGTGCCGATGCTGCCGAGCAGCTTCGCGAGCACGCCCGCGACGGCGCCGGAGGTCACGCCGGTGAACGTCATCCGGACCGTCGTGTCCGACGGGCCGTCCGCCCGCACCAGCCACTCCGAGATGTAGTGGGTGCCGTGCGATCTGGCCTCCACCACATAGCGCTGGGGCGGCTCGCAGAGCGTCACCCACATCTCCTCGGTGGCCTCCTTGCCGAACATCCGCCGTGTCTCCCGCCAGCGCGTGCCCACACCGAAGGCCCCGTCCGTGAGGACTTCGACGCGGGTGACACCACTGAGCACGTCCGCCATGCCCCTCAGATCGGTCAGGGACTCCCACACCGTCCCCTGACCCGCCGCTATACGCCGCTCCACGGCGACGGTCGTCCTGGCCATGCCCCCATGAAACCAGCCGCCACTGACAACCGCCCCCCGACCGAACGCCACCACCCGCCGGCTCCCGGAAAAGAAAATCCGGCGGCGATGTCGAGAACCCGCGTCCGGCTCCGTCCCAGAGGTGAACACGACCACAATGGGTCGCACCAGCACCGAGGAGAAGAACGATGGCCAAGTACCTGCTGCTCAAGCACTACCGAGGCGCTCCGGCTGCGGTCAACGACGTGCCCATGGACCGGTGGACGCCGGAGGAGATCTCGGCGCACGTGCAGTACATGAACGACTTCGCGGCCCGGCTGGAGAAGACCGGCGAGTTCGTCGACGGCCAGGCGCTCGCCCCCGAGGGGTCGTGGGTCAGGTACGACGGCGAGGGGCGTCCGCCGGTCACGGACGGCCCGTTCGCCGAGACCAAGGACCTCATCGCCGGCTGGATGGTCATCGACGTCGACAGCCACGAGCGCGCCGTCGAGCTGGCCGGGGAACTGTCGGCCGCCCCCGGTGCGGGCGGCAAGCCGATCCACGAGTGGTTGGAGGTGCGCCCGTTCCTGGGCTCGGCGCCCACCGTCACGGAATGCCTCATGCATGGATGAGGCACTGCTGAGAAGCCTCACGCCGAGCGTGCTCGGCATCCTCGTCCGCCGCGGAGCAGATTTCGCGGCGGCCGAGGACGCCGTACAGGACGCACTCGTCGAGGCGGTCCGCGTCTGGCCCGCCGACCCGCCGCGGGATGCGAAGGGCTGGCTGGTCACCGCGGCCTGGCGCAAGTTCCTCGACGCGACCCGGGCGGACACCGCACGCCGCCGGCGTGAGGACCGCGTGGACGAGGAACCGCCGCCGGGCCCCGCGTCCTCGGCGGACGACACGCTCCAGCTCTACTTCCTGTGCGCCCACCCGTCGCTGTCCCCGTCGTCCGCGGTCGCGCTCACCCTGCGCGCCGTCGGCGGGCTCACCACCCGCCAGATCGCCGCGTCCTACCTGGTGCCCGAGGCGACCATGGCGCAGCGCATCAGCCGCGCCAAGCGCACCGTCTCCGGCGTCCGCCTCGACCAGCCCGGCGACGTCGCCAATGTGCTGCGCGTCCTCTACCTGGTCTTCAACGAGGGCTACTCCGGCGACATCGACCTCGCCGCCGAGGCCATCCGGCTCACCCGGCAGCTCGCCGCCGCGATCGACCACCCCGAGGTGGCGGGGCTGCTCGCCCTCATGCTGCTCCACCACGCCCGCCGCGCCTCCAGGACCGCGCCCGACGGCAGCCTCGTCCCGCTCGCCGATCAGGACCGCAGCCGATGGGACCGCGAGCTGATCGCCGAGGGCGTCGTGATCCTCCAATCCGCCCTCGCCCGCGACCGGTTGGGCGAGTTCCAGGCCCAGGCCGCCGTCGCGGCACTCCACGCCGACGCGCCCGCCGCCGAGGAGACGGACTGGGTGCAGATCGTCGAGTGGTACGACGAGCTCCTGCGCCTGACCGACAGCCCGGTCGTCCGGCTCAACCGAGCGGTCGCCGTGGGCGAGGCGGACGGACCGCGCGCCGGCCTGGCGGCACTTGCGGCACTGGACGACTCCCTGCCCCGCCACACCGCGGTGGCGGCCTACCTCCACGAGCGCGACGGCGACCTGACGAGGGCGGCCCGGCTGTACACCGAGGCCGCCCACCAGGCCCCCAACCTCGCCGAACGCGACTACCTGACCCGCCAGGCGGCCCGGCTCAACACGGGCCGGGACGGCTGACCGGACGGCCGTTCTCCTCGGTCAGCCGAGGGCGGGGTAGTCGGTGCAGCCGCGGTGGTCGCCGCCGAAGGAGGTGGCGCGGTCGGGGGTGTTGAAGGGGCCGCCGGCGGCCAGGCGGGCGGGCAGGTCGGGGTTGGCGAGGAAGAGTCCGCCGTAGGCGATCAGGTCGGCGGTGCCGTCCTCGATCAGGGCGAGCGCGTCGGGTCCGGTCGGCTCCGCACCGGTGAACGGGTTGAGGATGAAGGCGCCCGGCCATGCCTTGCGCAGCCGCACGACCAGGTCGCGCACCTCGGGCGCCTCCATCGTCGGGGCGGATGAGCAGGACGCGATGATCAGCGTCCTGGACCGCATCGAGGACAGGCTCACTCACGCGGTCGAGCGTCACGCCACGCTGTCGTAGGCGCCGGGCATCGACGGAGGTCGGGAACTTCCCGCGGACGCCGCGTAGTTGACGGAACCTGAAACCAGGGCCGGATCGCGGACCTGGCCTTCGTACGGACCGGCGCGGCCGGCACGAGCTGTGCCGGCCGGCCGCGCCATCGCTTCGCCTCAGGAAGCCTTACGGCTGTCCGCCTCGGCCTGGGCCATGGCCTCGGCTTCGCTCTCGGCCAGCGCGAGCGTGACACCGAACGCCTCGGTGATGTGCCCCGCCGCCGACATGACCCGTGCCGTCCCCACCACGGGCGCGATGGCGACGAGAAGGTCCTGCAATTGCTCAACCGTGAAATCCGCCTTGATCGCGGGGCTCATGTGAGCCAGGTAGGAGATCGCCGGTGCGTCCATCGCCACGAGTGCGGCGAGGCGGGCGAGGATGAGCGTTCGGTCGTCCATGTGGCAGCGCTCGACGGAGTCGAGCGTCATCGCGGCGATCGTGTCGAGTACGGGAGTCTCAGATGCAGTAGCCATGGTGGGGCCGCCTCCTGGTGCCGTATGCGGTTGAACCGCCATCCCCCAGCCCGGATCCCCGCCCGGCCCGGCGGTTGCCATCCAAGCGTAGGCACCGTCACCACGTGGCGCGCGTCGAGACGGGTGAGCGGACCCCCTATGCCTGTTTCCCGGACGGTGCCGTCGACTGCGGCTGGGTCGTCGGGATCCGGTCGGTGAAGAACAGCGCGAGGAGAGCGGTGAGCGAAAGGACGGCGAGTGCGGCGCGCAGGCCGTCGAGTCTGGCTTCGGCATTCGCGTCGAGCGTGGCCTGAGTCAGTTCCGTACTGACGCCGGCCTCTTCGAGCGCGGTCCGCAGCTGGGCATCCGACAGGAACGGCGCACCGCTTTGGAGTTCTACGGTCGCCCGGTCCACGACGTCGGCCGGCACCGCCGGATCCTGGTCGACCTGGGTCAGGAACGAGGACGTGAGCGCGGCGATCATCAACGAACCGGCGAGCGCGGTCCCGACGGAGGCGCCGAGATTGGTGACGGCGTTCTGGACGCCGCCGACCTCCGCGCTCTGCCGCTCGGGCACCGCGGACACGGTGACCGACCCGAGCTGGGACGCCAGCGCCCCCATGCCGAGCCCGATCAACGCGAGCGGGATCGTGACGATTTCCGCACCCGCGTCGGCATCGAGCGCGGCCATCAGCGCGACCGCGCCCGCGAGCAACGCGAGAACCCCGAGCCGGACCACGCGTCGCGGTGAGACGTCGGGGAGGAATCGGGGGATCAGTACCGCGGCCGCCAGCAGCGTGACCGAGAGCGGCAAGATGCGGGCCCCAGTTTTGAGCGCGGACAGGCCCAGGGCCACCGACAGATAGAGCGGTACGACGAAGAACACGCCCATCTGCACGAGGTACTGGAAGAAGAACATCGTCAGTCCGCCGGTGAGCTGCTTGTTCTCCAGCATGGCCGGGTCGATGAGCGGCGTCCTGTGCCGCTGAACAAGTCGTCTCTCCCAGCGCAGGAACAGCCAGACCAGCAGCAGCCCGGCCAGCATCAACCAGACGACCAGGGAGACCCCGAGCCACGAAGGCGCGTCGGGCTTCGGCCGGAACCAACCCCACTCGTCCGAGCGGAGCACCCCGTAGACGAAGATCCCGAGCCCGAGTGCGGAGAGCAGGGAGCCGACGAGATCGATGCGTGAGCGGTCGGCGCTCACCGCGTCCGCGATGCGGCGGGCGAGGGCCAGGATGCCGAGCACCACCAGGACCTCACCGGCGAAGACCCACCGCCACGAGAAGTACGTCGTCGCCACACCGCCGATGAGCGGCCCCAGCGCGATCGCCACAGCGCCGGCCGCCGCTACGAGTCCGTAGGCCGCGGGACGTCGTTCGGTGGCGAAGTTGCCGGCCACGAGCGCCACGATCGCGGGGAGGATGAGCGCGGCCCCGACCCCTTCGAGGAACGACCAGCCGAGCAGCAGCACGGGCAGGCTCGGCGCGAGCGCCGTGGTGAGGGAGCCGCAGCCGTAGATGCAGCAACCGATCATGAACGCCCGTTTGCGGCCGATGAGTGCCCCCACCTTGCCGCCGGGGATCATGCACATCGCCATCACCAGGGTGTATGCCGTGATGGCCCCCTGGATACCCGCGACCGTGGTGCCCACGTCGTCGGCCACGGTCGCGATCGAGACGTTCATGACGGAGCTGTCGAGTGCCATCAGGAACTGGCCGGCCGCGAGCGTCAACAGGACGAGTCGCGCCGTTGCCGAACTCGGCGCAGTGCCTGCCCTGGACGCGGCCATGGGCGAATCGTCCCAGCCCCCCGAAAGACGGATCCGCGACTCGCCCTGAAGGTCAGCCGGTTGGCGGGGGCGAGGGCGGTGGGGTGCCTGATGACGCCATCCGTGACCGAGTGACACCCTGGCGCGACCGGATGATCCACGCCTCTCTCGCTGGCCCTGAAAATCGAACACATGCTTGAATCAGGTCATGCGACCGTTCCCCGACGACCTCGCCCAGGCACAGCAGGAGTGGAGTGCCGCCTACCGACAGCTCGCCGAGCGGCCCGGCCGTACCGAGCTGCGCCGGCGTCTGTACCGGCTGTCGGCTCGGCTGTTCTTCCATCCCTACTGGCAGCAACGACGCCCAAGCCCCGCGGCCTGGCAGGAGCTGCGTGACCTGGGACGGCCGGACGGGGACATGAGCGAGCGGCTCCAGCAATGACGCGCCGACATGAGGGCCCGCATGTCCCGGATGATCCTGACGCGGACCTGTCCGGATCCGGTCAGGTCCGCGTGATCGTGCATCCGCCGATGCCCAAGGGCGGTCGGCGCGTGCGCGTGGACGGCGAGATCCTCGGCCTGGCCCACAACGCGGCCGACGTCGCGGAGTTCCTCCGCCGAGCCGGGCTGGAGATCGACCCGGCGGAGGTGGCGGGGGCGCCGTGGATCGACTGGCGCGGAGGGGACCCCGAGCACTGGGGCCCGGAGGCGGGCGGCTGACGTCCGTACTCCCGCCACGGCCGCACAAGCGTGTGGCGCCACCCCTCCCGTGGAACGGGACGGGCAGCGCCACAGCGAACCGGAACTGAAAAACCTATCCGGGGAACGGCTTGCTCGCGTCCTCGTCACCCTTGACGCACGCGTCGAGCCTCTTCTGGAGGGCGGCCGCGTCGTTGAGCGCCTTCCTGGCCGCCGCGGTCTCCCCGAGCTGCTTCAGCTGCGCGGCCTTGCGCTTGAGGTTGGCGATCTGCTGGCCCAGCTGGTTCGGGTTGCAGGTGACGGCAGCCTTGGCGGAGAACGCGCCCTGGCCGGCCGAGGTGGCGGCGTGGACGGGTGCCGACGTGATGAAGAGGCCGCCGACGATGGCCGCGGAGACGGCCAGAGCGGAAATGCGCTTGGTCATGAGTTGTTCCCCCATGTTTGGGCTTGCATTGGTCGAAGTGGATCTTACAAACCCCTGTGAACCCGCCAGTAACCGCCCCGGCCACCCCCCACTCGGACCCGGGACATGCCCCCGTGTCGCGATGAGTTCTGCGGCGTCCGACGGTCGTACWGTCGAACCCCTCACCGAGGAGGCCTTCGGATGCGCAGCGTGACCTATTCAATGAACGTCTCACTGGACGGCTACATCGTCGGGCCGGACGGCAACTTCGACTGGACGGGGCCCGACGAGGAGGTCTTTCGCTTCTGGATCGACGAGATCCGTGACGTCGGCGTCCACCTGATGGGGCGACGGCTCTACGAGACGATGCTGTACTGGGAGACCGCCGACCAGGATCCGTCGCTCGACGACTCGCAGCTCGAGTGGATCGCGCTCTGGAACCCGCTCCCGAAGGTCGTGTTCTCCACCTCGCTGTCGGCGGTGGAGGGCAATGCCCGCCTCGTCTCCGGCGGCCTGGCGGAGGAGATCGAGCGGTTGCGAGCAGAGCCGGGGGAGGGCGACATCGCGATCGGCGGCGCGACGCTCGCCGCCGAGGCGGCGGCGTCGGGTCTGATCGACGAGTACCGGACCGTGGTCTACCCGGTGCTGGTCGGCGGCGGCATTCCGTTCTTTCCCCGGCACGAGCGCCGGGTGGATCTCGAACTCGTCGAGACCCGCACCTTCAGCTCAAAAGTCGTCTACCTCCGCCACCGCGTGGTGCGCTAGCGCTGTCACATCCACGCGGTCTTCACTGTGGCCCTCACGATCTGGTCGGACCCCTTTTCAGTGAAGAGCACGCGCCAGGGGCGGTCCTCTCTTCTTTCGACGTCGGCGCCGGCCCAGCCCACAATCTCTCCTTCAGAGTTGCGGCACGTGAAAATGAAGGGGAGCGCACCGAACCAAGTAGCCGTTCCCCCCTCCCTGGTGCAGCGCATGAACATACTCATTTTCTCGGGGTGCTGCACTTCCAGAGCCCAGGGCGGAACCGTCCCGGGCACATCATGCCCCGCCCGCTCGATCGGCTTGGATAATTGGATCGTGGTCAGCCTTCGACTCCATGGATCGCCCAGACAGCCCACGTCGTCGTCATCCCCGCCGAACTGCCAGCACGGGTCGAACACGTAGCTGGCGGTAAAGCAGCGGAAAGTTCCGGGGTCCGTGCTTTGCATGCTCTCAATGCAGTGTCCGCCCGTGTGCCGGGTGGAAATGGAGAAGCCCGGACTTGGTTGGCCATCGAGCCCAAAGGGCTTCAAGTACCGCACCTCGGTCGACTTGAGTTGCGGAGCCGTAGGTTCCAGGAAAAAGCCGGTCACTGCATCAGCGATCGCCGTTGCGAAACCAGTGGCGAATACTGTGACGATCGCCGCCAGCGTCGTTGAAGTTATTGTTGCCCATAAAAGGCGCCGCTGGTTCTGATGAGACTGCGGAGACTGGGGTGGCCGTGTCCGCCTCCTTTGATGACTCAACTGCAGGCGCTGCGATCGGCTCATTTTGCAAGAATGCCGTATTGCTCAGGAGAGAAGTAGGGGCGCAGGCTTACGTGGTCGCCGGCGCGTTGGTGTGACTCTCGCCGTGGTCGGTGGGCGGCGCCCCCGGGGCCGGTCGGACGGGCTCGGAATCGCCTGGACCCCTCGGGCGTTGAGGAGGGTGGGCATGGGATGCCGGCGGTGTGCGAGCAGAGCAGCCCGAGTGACCGAGCTGAAAGATATGGGAGGACCGCAATGGCTGCGCAGACGCAGAGGGCCGTGCTGGCGGGCGGATGTTTCTGGGGGATGGAGGAGCTGATCCGCCGACTTCCGGGCGTGACGGGCACCCGCGTGGGATACACCGGGGGTGACGTGCCGAACGCGACGTACCGTAACCACGGCACGCACGCGGAGGCCATTGAGATCCTCTTCGACCCCGCGAAGACCGACTTCCGCGCGCTCCTGGAGTTCTTCTTCCAGATCCACGACCCGAGCACGAAGAACCGCCAGGGCAACGACATAGGCCTCAGCTACCGCTCGGCGATCTACTACGTGGACGACGAGCAGAAGCGGATCGCCGAGGACACGATCGCGGATGTGGACGCCTCCGGCCTCTGGCCGGGCAAGGTGGTCACCGAGGTGGAGCCGGTGGGCCCCTTCTGGGAGGCCGAGCCCGAGCACCAGGACTACCTGCAGCGTTACCCGAACGGCTACACCTGCCACTTCCCGCGCCCGGGATGGCGGCTGCCCGCCCGAGCCGAGGGCTGACGGCGAGGCGGCCCGGCGGCCCGGCGGACGGGCGGACGGGCGGACGGCGGAGTCTGACTGGCACAGGCTCCGCCGTCCGCGGCACGCCAGGAGGATCCATCCCTCACCGTGCGTCGCGTAGCTGAAGCAGGTACGCCGCGGTCAGCGCAACAGCACGGTCCGCGTCATGCGACAGCTCCACAAGGGCACATGAAGCCGTGCTCCCCGGGATGTCCGCCAGCGCCTGGGTCAGCCGTACGCGTGCAGGCCCTTCAGTGGTGTCGTGGGTGAGGCGGTCGACGAGCCCGGTGGCGATCCGATCCGCCGTCGCGGTGTCGCTCGCCAGCATGCTCAGTGCATCTGCCGCATCGGTGTCGTTCCTTCCCGCCACGATCATGCCGATGAGCACCGGGATCGCATCGGCCACTCCACGCGTCCCGAGCGCCAGAGCCGCGTGGCCGCGGACCACGACATCGGGGCTCGCGAGGGCATCCCGCAGCCGGGCGTCGGCCTCATCGCCGGGCATCTCGGCGAGGGACTGAACGGCACGTTCCCGCACCGCGGCCACCGGTGAGCCGAGGCCCTCGGCCAGCAGGGCCGTGCCGCCGTCACCCGATCGCGCCAGCGCCCATCGAAGGGCTCCGGCGACGTTCGGCTCCGTCTCCCTCAGTACCGCCTCGACCAGGGCCTCCACCGGCACCGGAATGACGCCGGCCGAGGAGAGGGCTGCGCGCTGACGTGCGGCTGCGCTCTTCGACCCCAGCGCCTGGAGGAAGGCGACGACCTGGAGGACGTCCTCCCAGTCGGCGGGTTCCGCGGCATCGATCCGGCGGAGCCGCGTGAGCAGCTCGGTCTCGGCCGCGATGAGTTCCTGTCTCTGACGGATGAGGTCGTCGACGAGCGCCGAGGGCGTGAAGCCGGGATCGTCGAGCGCGCGTCCGATCTCACGCAGCGACAGCCCCAGTGACCTCAGGCTCTCGATGTGGAAGATCCGCCGGATGTCGTCGCCGGAGTACTCCCGATAGCCGGAGCCCGTACGACCCGAGGGTCGCAACAGGCCGAGCGACTCGTAATGCCTGAGCATGCGGGCACTGACGCCGGACCGTCGCGCCACCTCACCGATCAACACTTCCTATCGTCCCTCCTGATCATCCCTCCTGGCCGGACCCGCCGAGGGCCACCACGCGCTTCGCCTCCTCGATCGCGAACTCGAATCCGGCATCCGGATCGCGCAGCAGCCGTTCCGTGGCGAGCGCGTGCGTGCGCACACGCCGGTCAGTGGCCGCCGCCGCAGCACGCAGAGCAGGCACAACGACCTCCCCCAGCGCGACCAGCGCCCGGCTGAGGCTCAGCTGCGTCTCCCGCTCACCGCGTCCGAGCTGCGTCGCCAGCACCGTGGCCAACCCGGCCGCCTCGCCCTCCGGCACGAGCACGACAGCGGCCCGCCAGGCGCTGCGCGCCACCTCGTCGTCGGCGTCGGACAGGAGCGCCCGTGTGATCGCCGGCCACGCCTGCCGGTCCCCGATCTTGGACAGCGTGTGCAGCGACTGGCTGCGCGCCTGCGCCCGCTCGGAGCGGACTTCGCGGAGCAGCTCGGGGAGCGTCAGGGACGTCGGGTGGCGGGTGAGCGCCCAGGTCAGCATGTCGCGGACGAAGAACTCGGGCTCGATCGCGCATCGCTCGACGAGCTTGTCGACGAAGCGGGGATCCGGCGTGGTGCCGACCGCCAGAGCCGCCCGCAGCCGCACGGACGAACGGTCGTCCTCCAGCGCCTGGAGCGCTCGCATCGCATCCGTGTCCTGTCGCGCCATGGTCATCGAGACCACCTCCTCGGCAAGCAGTGAACGCCTTGTCACCGTGTCAAGGTCAAAGGCCCACCGGGCGACTTCGCACCTCCGCCGCACCTCCGCCGCACCTTCGCCGCACCTCCGCCGCACTTTCGTCGGCCCTGAGGGCTCACCAGGGCGACGGCGGGAGTGGCTCCGTGCCCAGGGAACCGATGAGGCGCGCCGCGAGCCTTTCATAGGGGGCCGGCCCGGTTTCGAGGCGGTCGGTCACGGTGGCTGTCAGGCAATCGATTCCGCTCTTCGGGGCTCGTCGCGATGGCGTCTGCGCAGCCGTCGTAGGGGTGGTGAATGCGGCTGAGCCCGCGAGTGGGCGGCGCCCGCGGTGTGTCAAAGGCGGCTGAATCTTTCGATGTCCTCGGAGAAGTCCTTGATGGCCTGCGCGGTGAGCGTCGGCCGGATGTCGGCGATGGCGGTCAGGTAGTCCTCGGTGGTGGCCGGTCGACCCCTTCGGTGTGTGACCTCGCGCTCGAATGCTGCCTGCGCCCCCTTGCGTGCCGCGAATTCGATGTCGGCCGGGGTGAACAACGCGCTGGCGTTGACCAGTTGGGTGAAGTCCACTGAGTCGGCGGAGGCTCTGACATAGCGCGCCCAGATCGCGGCGCGGGCGGTCGGGTCCGGTGGGCCGATGGGAATGACGTAGTCGAACCGGCCAGGTCGGAGGAAGGCCGGGTCGAGCGAGCGCACGGAGTTGGTGGCACAGGCCAGCAGCCGCGCGTCGTGCTCGCGGAAGACGGGGATCAGTTTGAGCAACTCGTTGGTCACGCCGTGCCCCGGATCGACCGCCTTCCCGGACCGCACGCCGGCGATCTCCTCGACCTCGTCGATGAAAAGCAGCACCGAGTCCAGTTCCGCCAGGTCCGCGAAGGCTTCCCGCAGCGCCGCGGCCAGCCCCTCGCTCGTGTCGGCAGCGAGCCGTGATGGGAAGAGCTCGACGAACGGCCAGCCGAGCCGCGAGGCCACCGCTTTGGCGAAGCTGGTCTTCCCGGTGCCGGGAGGACCGAACAGGATGATTGCCTTGGGAGGGACGACACCGTAACGATCGGCCAGCGCAGGCTCCGTCAGCGAGAGCACAACGCGGCGTTCGACGACCTGCTTCTCCCGCTCCATGCCGGCCACGGCGTCCCACAGCCCTTCGGGCAGCATGCGCCCGCCCAGTGACGCGAGGACTTCGGCGTTGGCGGCCCCTGCCGGTTCGAGCTTTTCGTAGTAGGTCAGGCCGTCGCGGGACCGGTAGCCGGAGTTCTCCAGAGCCTTCGTGCCGGCGGCGCCGACGGGCAGCAGTGCACTGATGTGGCGCACGCCCATTGCCCGCAGGCGCCGTTCGAGCTCGGCGAGGAGAGCGCTGCCGATCCCGCGCTCGCGCCACTGAGAGGCGAGTGCCACCAGGAGGATCCACCCCCGCTTGCCGGAGGACTGCGCTACGGCCATGCCCACCAGTTCGTCGCCGACCACCGCGACCACCGCCGTCTGACCGGCCTTGGCCGCGGCCATCACCTCGGAGGCGGGAAACACCCGGTCCTCGTCGGCCTGGCGGCTCTGGTCCCAGATCTGGATGGCCTGGTCAAGATCGTCATCGTGATAGTCGCGCAGACGCCATGGGGGCATCGTCACCACCTCACCTGCCCCGAGGGACTCCCATTGTCCCCTGCGGGAGCGCTGAGCGACGAGCGCAACAGGCCCCTCGCACCGGCCACGACCAGGACCAGGGCCAGGAGCACGACCAGGACCACGATCACGACTACGACCATGCGAGACGGGACGCGATCGGCAGGGGTGCCTCCCCCGCCTGCAACGTACGGCCGGGTCCTCGGATTCCGGCCCGTGCCCGCGAGACCGGTACGTCTGCTCAGTGCGGCAGCGTCGCCGGGCTTCCGCCGTTCGCCTCGTAGCCCGCCACCGCCAGGGCGCGGTAGACCGCGAACTCCGCCGCGGGGTCGGCGAACAGCGTCCACGGGAGGGCGCCGACATGGCCGCCGACGTGTATCAGCTGGTCCATGGCCTCCGCCCAGCGCTCACCGCGGACCAGGAAGAAGACCAGCAGGTGGCGTACGTGCGCCAGCATCGGGTCGTCGGGGCGGGCCGCGTGCACCGCGAACAGCGCGCCGTGGATCGCCTTCGTCACTACCTCGCTCTGGTAGAAGCCGCTGACCAGGTTCACCTCGGGCAGGTGCTCGAAGACCGCGAACAGCGGCATCGCGGCCAGCAGGGAACCCTGGGGCGCGCGGGCCGCCGCCGCCTCCGCGAACTCGTTGGCCAGCTGGCGCGAGCCGTGCCACTTCTCGCACCAGTAGTGCAGGGCCGCCAGGTGGGCGCCCATGTGGGCCGGGGCGCGGTCCAGGATCTTCAGCCAGACCTGCTCGAACTCCGGCCGGGGGTAGGCGAGTCCGCGCGCGACCGACAGCTCGATGATGTACGGGATCGGGTCACCGGGAGCCAGCAGGGCCGCCTCGCCGCACGCCGACCTCGCCTCCTCCATGATGATCCGGAACTCGTCCGTGCCCGGCGTCGCCGTGCGCCACGCCTGCTGCACCAGGAACTCCGCGTGCACGGCCGCTCCGCCGGCGTCCTTGGGCTGCTCGGTCCGCCACACGCGCAGCCACTGCCCGCCCGGCGGCTCGCTGACCCCGCCCGGACGCTGCTGCAACTCCAGCGCGGCGGCGCCCGCGAAGGCCTGCACGCGCTGCCAGCGGCGCTCGCCCTCTGCCTCGGTGCCGGCCAGGAGCTGCGAGGCCGCCCGGTAGTCCTGGGTGCGCTGCACCAGGTCCAGGACGTCCAGCAGGTCCTTGTCGGGGCCGGGCATGCGGATGTCCAGCTCCTCCTGCAGTGCGAAGCCGTAGTTCGCCGGGTCCGCGGCGTCCGGGTGACCCGGCGGGACCTGCTCGATCATGCCTCGCCTGCGCCGCATGAACGGCACCAGCACGAAGCCGATCATGAGTAGCGCGACCAGGACCCAGAGAATCTCCATGCCTCCAGCGTTCCAGACGCCGCCGACAAATGGCCAACGAGGTCGGGAGCCTGTGGAAAGGGGGCTGTGGAGAAAGGGTTCTGTGGCGGTGGTGGGGGTGCGCCTTGGTGCCTGCGGCGGTCCGTTGCCGCCCGGTGGGGGTGCGTGTAGCGCCTCACGGTTGTCTTGTGGGTCGGGCCGACGTGTCCCCTTCCCGCCGTACGCGACTGCCGGCCCGTACGGGTACGCGATCCGGCCCCGTGGCTTCGGTATCCGTTGGGAAAAGCCACCGTCCGGCATCCGGAGCGTTCGCGCACTACGCTCGGTGCTCATGAGCGACAGGCACATCAGTCAGCATTTCGAGACCCTTGCGATCCACGCCGGCAACACCGCCGATCCCCTCACCGGCGCGGTCGTCCCGCCGATCTACCAGGTCTCGACCTACAAGCAGGACGGCGTCGGCGGCCTGCGTGGGGGCTACGAGTACAGCCGTAGCGCCAATCCGACCAGGACTGCCCTGGAGGAGAACCTCGCCGCCCTGGAGGGCGGCCGACGAGGGCTTGCGTTCGCGTCCGGACTGGCGGCCGAGGACTGCCTGTTGCGTACGCTGCTCAGCCCGGGCGACCACGTGGTCATCCCCAATGACGCGTACGGCGGCACGTTCCGGCTGTTCGCGAAGGTCGTTGCCCGGTGGGGGGTGGAGTGGTCGGTCGCCGACACCAGTGACCCGGCCTCCGTACGGGCCGCCATCACCCCGAAGACCAAGGTCGTCTGGGTGGAGACCCCCTCCAACCCGCTGCTCGGCATCACCGACATCGCCGTCGTCGCGCAGATCGCCCGGGACGCGGGCGCGAAGCTCGTCGTCGACAACACCTTCGCCACGCCGTATCTCCAGCAGCCGCTGTCCCTCGGCGCGGATGTGGTGGTGCACTCCCTGACCAAGTACATGGGCGGGCACTCGGACGTCGTCGGCGGTGCGCTGATCGTCAGTGACCCGGATCTGGGCGACGAACTGGCCTTCCACCAGAACGCCATGGGCGCCGTCGCCGGGCCCTTCGACTCCTGGCTGGTGCTGCGCGGCACCAAGACGCTGTCGGTGCGCATGGACCGGCACAGCGAGAACGCCGCGAAGATCGCCGACATGCTGACCCGGCACGCGCGCGTGACGCGCGTCCTGTACCCGGGTCTGCCCGAGCACCCCGGTCACGAGGTCGCCGCCAAGCAGATGAAGACGTTCGGCGGCATGGTCTCCTTCCAGGTCACGGGTGGGGAGGAGGCCGCCGTCGAGGTCTGCAACCGCGCCAAGGTGTTCACGCTCGGCGAGTCCCTGGGCGGCGTCGAGTCCCTCATCGAGCACCCGGGACGCATGACCCACGCCTCGGTGACCGGCTCGGCCCTGGAGGTGCCCGCCGACCTCGTCCGCCTCTCCGTGGGCATCGAGAACGTCGATGACCTTCTGGAGGACCTTCAGCAGGCGCTCGGCTAGGGGCCGGGGCACGGGCCACGGGCGCAGCGAAAAGGTTTCACCAGCCCGTCAGGGGTGGAGTCGTCTCCGACGGCGGCTCCACCCACGGGCGGGCCACCAGCGCCCACACCACGAACGTCACCATCGCCGCGAACAGCAGCAGGTACGTCAGCCGTACGACGACCCTCCTGCGGCGCAGCAGGCGGCCACCTCGGCGTACGACCTCCGCGTACAGCTCCGGCGGCACGGGCGGCGGCGTGCTCTCCATGATCCGTCGGGCGGCCGCTTCCCGCTGGGTACGGTTCACGGCGACACCACCTTCGCTCCCAGCACGCTCGGCGCCGGACCCCGCGGCGGATGCAGCAGTGTGGCCGTCGCCCGGTCGCAGATCGCGTGCACGCGTTCCCTGGGCAGACCCAGCAGAGCCGCCACCTGTTCCTCGGCGACGCCCTCATACAGCCGCAGGACCAGGATCAGGCGTTCCTGCGGTGAGAGCCTCGCCAGCGGGCCGTCCGCGTGCGGGCGGGATCGGCCGAGGGCGCCCAGGCCGCCGTACTGGTGCCAGGCGGCCCGCGAGAAGCGGGTGGCCAGATACTGGCGGGCCCGGTCGTACGGGTCCTCGCCGCGCAGTCGGTCCCAGCACGCGTACGTGTGCGCGAGGGACAGCGTCAGCAGGCGCCGCGCGCGCGGGTTGTCGTCCCTCGGCTCAGCGGTGAGCAGCGTGGCGGCATGCAGCAGCCGCCCGGCCGCGCCCGCGACGAACGCCTCGAACTCCCGGTCCCGGCGGGCGTCCTGGACCGCCTTGCGTCGTCCCACCGCCCCTCCCGCCTGACCGCGTCCTGAGGAACCCGTCCCCGCTGCGTACGTGACATTCCGGCCGCGTACGAGGAGGACCCGGTTTCATATGAGGCCAGCGACGGCCCCGGGTCAAGAGCCGGGAGCGGATCACGCGCGCCCACGCGCGTGCCCGTCGCGGAATGCGTGCGGGCGGTAACCCTTCAGTACGGTCAGGTCGCCCAGGACGATCAGGTCGCCCAGGACGGTCAGGTCGCCGCGTTCGGCTCCGCGCCCGAGATCCCCTGGGCCGCCATCCGGGTGGACAACGCGGTGTTGAAGCGGGTGAGCAGCGCACAGAACGACTCGCGCTCCTCGGGCGCCCAGTCGTGCGTCAGCTCGGCCATCAACTGTCGCCGGGACGAGCGCACTTCCTCCAGTCGCGACTGCCCGCGCGGCGACAGCTGGAGCACCACCGCGCGCCCGTCCTCCGGGTGCGAGGTCCGCTTGACGAGCCCCGTGTCGACGAGCGGCGCCACCTGCCGGGTGACCGTCGACGAGTCGATCCCCATGCTCGCGGCGAGCGCCTTGACCCCCATGGGGCCTTCCTTGTCGAGGCGGTTGAGCAGCAGGTATGCGGCGCGGTCCATGGAGTTGCGCACCTGCCCGACCCCACCGAGCCGGGTCTGTTCGGCACGGCGGGCG
Organism: Streptomyces sp. UW30; assembly: GCF_008042075.1. Lineage (GTDB taxonomy): Bacteria > Actinomycetota > Actinomycetes > Streptomycetales > Streptomycetaceae > Streptomyces. Next base: position 221,836 of record NZ_RDBN01000005.1, read on the forward strand.
AACACCGCCACCTCGTGCTGCAGCGTGTCGAGGAGACCGCTGTCAACGACGGTCGTCATGTCCATCGACATTTCAGGTGTTGTGGGCATGGCCGGGGGCTCACTTCATGAAGGGGGTGCTGGGTTGGGGGACAGGGTACGCGGCCCGGACCCGGGGTGTACCGGGGCTGCGGAAACCCATCTCGGTGCTTGGTCACACCGGGGCCTTGCGCCTGTGAACTGCGAGACTTGTGTCATGAGCTACCGCACGGCTGACTCCTTGCCTCCCGTCACGCTCGACGATGTACGCGGCGCGCAGAAGATGCTGACGGGCGTGGCGCGGGTGACGGCGATGGAGGGCAGCAGGCACCTGTCCCAGCTGGTGGGCGCGCCGGTGCACTTCAAGTGCGAGAACCTCCAGCGGACGGGATCGTTCAAGCTGCGCGGCGCCTATGTGCGCATCGCCGGGCTGCTCCCGGAGGAGCGCGCGGCGGGGGTCGTGGCGGCGAGCGCCGGCAATCACGCGCAGGGCGTCGCCCTGGCGTCGTCGCTGCTCGGCGTGCGCTCGACGGTGTTCATGCCGAAGGGCGCCCCGCTGCCGAAGATCAGCGCCACGCAGGACTACGGCGCCGAGGTGCGCCTGCACGGGCAGGTCGTCGACGAGACGCTGGCGGCGGCGCAGGAGTACGCGGCCGAGACGGGCGCGGTGTTCATCCACCCCTTCGACCACCCGGACGTCATCGCAGGTCAGGGCACGGTCGGCCTGGAGATCCTGGAGCAGTGCCCGGAGGCGCGCACGATCGTCGTCGGCATCGGCGGGGGAGGGCTCGCGGCGGGCATCGCGACGGCGGTGAAGTCGCTGCGGCCCGACGTGCGCATCGTGGGCGTGCAGGCGGCGGGCGCGGCGGCGTACCCGCCCTCGCTGGCGGCAGGGCGGCCGGTGGCGGTGGAGAACCCGGTGACGATGGCCGACGGCATCAAGGTCGGCCGGCCCGGTGACGTGCCGTTCCGGATCATCGGCGATCTCGTGGACGAGGTCCGCACGGTCACCGAGGACGCGCTGGCCACCGCCCTGCTGCTGTGCCTGGAGCGGGCCAAGCTGGTCGTCGAACCGGCCGGGGCGAGTCCGGTCGCGGCGCTGCTGAGCGACCCGGGCGCGTTCGACGGCCCGGTCGTCGCGGTGCTCTCCGGCGGCAACGTCGACCCGGTGCTGCTCCAGCGCGTCCTGCGGCACGGCATGGCCGCGCAGGGCCGCTACCTGGCCGTACGCCTGCGGCTGACGGACCGGCCGGGCGCGCTCGCCACACTTCTGGGGGTGTTGTCAGTGGTGGACGCTAACGTCCTCGATGTGAGCCACGTACGGACCGACCCACGGCTCGGGCTCACGGAGGCGGAGGTCGAGCTGCACCTGGAGACGAAGGGCCCCGTGCACTGCGTCGAGGTCGGCCAAGCCCTGCGCGAGGCGGGCTACACCGTCATCGGCTGAGGCGGCGCGGCGGGCGAAAGTCCAGGTCGGAGGCTCTTTGTCACTCATTCGGGTAAGTCCATTGAGAGACGCGATACATCGCGTTATGGTGTGTCTCGTGAATCCGCCACTGCAATGAATGAAAAGTGCAAACCTAGGCTTTCCGAAGCTTCCCCGATGACGTGGAGACTCATATGCCAGGCGCCATCTATGCCGAAGGCCTGGTGAAGACCTTCGGTGACGTAAGGGCTCTGGACGGTGTCGACCTCGATGTCCCCGAGGGCACCGTCCTGGGTCTGCTCGGGCCGAATGGCGCGGGCAAGACGACGGCCGTCCGCTGTCTGACGACCCTGCTGCAGCCGGACAGCGGCTCGGCGGTCGTCGCCGGTGTCGACGTCCTCAAACATCCCGACGCCGTCCGCCGCTCCATCGGCCTGTCCGGCCAGTTCGCCGCCGTCGACGAGTACCTCACCGGCCGCGAGAACCTCCAGATGGTCGGCCAGCTCTACCAGATGAAGGCCAAGGCGGCGAAGGCCCGCGCGGTCGAGCTGCTGGAGCAGTTCGATCTCGCCGACGCCGCGGACCGGCCCACGAAGACCTACTCCGGAGGTATGCGCCGCCGCCTCGACCTCGCGGCAGCCCTGGTGGTCTCACCGCCCGTGATGTTCATGGACGAGCCGACCACCGGCCTCGACCCGCGCAACCGCCAGCTGCTGTGGGAGGTCATCAAACAACTGGTCTCGGGCGGTACGACGCTGCTGCTGACCACCCAGTACCTCGAAGAGGCCGACCACCTGGCACACGAGATCGCCGTCGTCGACCACGGCCATGTCATCGCCACCGGCACCTCCGACCAGCTCAAGGCCCGCACGGGCGGCGAGCGCGTCGAGGTCGTGGTGCACGAGCGCGACGACATACAGACCGCCTCGCAGGTACTGAGCGGCTTCGGCAAGGGCGACACCACGGTCGAGGACCACATGCGCAAGCTCACCGTGCCCGTGACCGGTGGCGCCAAGCTCCTCGCCGAGGTCATCCGTGAGCTCGACACCCGTGGCATCGAGATCGACGACATCGGGCTGCGCCGCCCCACCCTCGACGACGTGTTCCTGTCCCTGACGGGCCATGCGGCAGAGGCCAAGGCCGAGGAGAACGACGCAAAGGAGGCCGCGAAGTGAGCGCCATCACCGACGCCGTGCGGGTCGCGCCGGCCGGAAACCCGTTCAGCCAGTCCGTCCGGGACTCGATGGTCGTCGCGAAACGCAACCTGATCCGGATGTCCCGGATCCCGGAGATGATCATCTACGGGCTCATCCAGCCCATCATGTTCGTCGTGTTGTTCACGTACGTCTTCGGCGGATCCATGCAGATCGGCAACAGCACCAGCGCCGCCGACTACAAGAACTTCCTCATGGCGGGCATCTTCGCGCAGACCGTCACCTTCGCCACCGCCAGCTCCGGCGCGGGCATCGCCGACGACATGCACAAGGGCCTCATCGACCGCTTCCGCTCCCTGCCCATGGCACGCGGCGCGGTGCTGACCGGGCGCACCTTCGCCGACTCCGTACAGACGGCCCTGACGCTGGTCGTGCTGGCCGTGGTCGCACTCTTGGTCGGCTGGCGTGTGGGCTCGAACGGCGACACGAACGCGGGCAGGGTCCTCGGTGCCTTCGGTCTGCTGCTTCTGCTCGGCTACGCGTTCACCTGGATCGGCGCGCTGATCGGGATGTCCGTGAAGACCCCTGAGGCGGCCACGTCCAGCGGGCTGATCTGGCTGTTCCCGGTCACGTTCATCTCGAACGCGTTCGTGGACACCAGCCACATGACCCCGTGGCTGCGGCACGTCGCCGACTGGAACCCCTTCAGTGCCACGGTCCAGGCCTGTCGTGAGCTCTTCGCCAACCCGGGGGTCTCACACTCGGACGCCTGGCCCATGCAGCACCCGGTGTGGGCCTCGCTGATCTACTCGCTCCTGATCATCGCCATATTCCGCACCCTGGCGGTCCGGAAGTACCGCTCCGCGACGGCATGACGAAGCCCCCGGCGCCGGGAGGCGGCCGGGGGCTCGCGGAAGGAATGGTCCTGCTGGTCCTGAGGGCGGAGTCAGCCGTTGTAGGGCTCGGCCTTCAGGATCCTCACCGAGGCGGTCTTGCCGTTCGGCAGCTCGTAGTCCGCGTCCTCGCCGACCTTGTGGCCGATCACGCCGGAGCCCAGCGGGGACTGCGGCGAGTACGTCTCGATGTCCGAGCTCGCGTACTCGCGCGAGGCGAGCAGGAAGGTCGTGGTGTCGTCCTCGTCACCGTCGAAGGCGATCGTCACGACCATGCCGGGCGCCACCGCACCGTCCGCCGAAGCCGGCGCCTCGCCGACCTTGGCGTTCTCCAGGAGCTGGGTCAGCTGGCGCACACGGAGCTCCTGCTTGCCCTGCTCCTCCTTGGCCGCGTGGTACCCGCCGTTCTCGCGCAGGTCGCCCTCCTCGCGCGCGGCCGCGATCTTGGCGGCGATCTCAGTGCGCGCAGGACCAGACAGGTACTCCAGCTCGGCCTTGAGCTGGTTGTACGCCTCCTGGGTCAGCCAGGTGACGTTCTCGCTGGTCTGGGTCACAGGTGCTCCTCGTAGGTACTGGGAATACAAAGCATCGCCCTACCCAGAAGGATGTTCCTTCATGGAAGGGCGAAACCACGAGCCTAACAATTCAAAGGCCGAAGGGGGAGGACATAAGCCATCAGAATCGCATCAACGCAGGTCAGCGCTTACGTATTCAGGGTGAACCCGGTCGGTGCCGGTCAAGTGCGGTCGTATCCGGTCGACCGGATCAGCCGGCGTGGCAGCCGAGCAGTTCGGCCGTCGTCCCCTGGGACGTCGTGCGGAGCGTGACGACCTTGTCGATCCGGGTGGCGTCGCCGTCGAAGCGGAAGTCGGCCCGGCCCACCTCGGCACCGCTCTCCGCCTGGGAGCGCAGGGTGCAGTAGCCGGAGGCGCCGGCGTCCTTGCGGACCTCCAGATGCACCTTCACCGCGTCCTTCTGGGCGTCGAACTCGATCACCTCGGCGCTGATCTTGTTCTGGCCGACGTAGTGATAGGCGAAATAGCCGATCAGTCCCAGCAGTAGCGCCCCGAGGACGGCGCCGACGACCTTGAGCGTGCGGTCGGCGCGTGCGTCCGAGGAGCGGCCGTAGCGGCCCTCGGGCAGGCGCGTGCTCGCCGTGCTCATGATCGTCCTCTCCGCCGGGCGGGACCGATGTCCCGAAAGAGGGGCCTGGGGGCCGTACCGCGGAATTATCCGCCCCTCGATTCGGTCACTATAGAAGCCGCCGATCGCACCGGGGCACACCGGGGCGCCGACTATGAGGATTGAGTCTTGACTGACCAGCTGCGACTGATGGCCGTGCACGCCCACCCCGACGACGAGTCGAGCAAGGGCGCGGCCACCATGGCGAAGTACGTGTCCGAGGGGGTGGACGTGCTGGTCGTGACCTGCACGGGCGGGGAGCGCGGCTCCATCCTCAATCCGAAGCTCCAGGGCGACAAGTACATCGAGGAGCACATCCACGAGGTACGCAAGAAGGAGATGGACGAGGCCCGCGAGATCCTCGGGGTGAAGCAGGAGTGGCTCGGCTTCGTCGACTCCGGCCTGCCCGAGGGCGACCCGCTGCCGCCGCTGCCGGAGGGCTGTTTCGCCCTGGAGGACGTCGACAAGGCGGCCGGTGAGCTGGTGAAGCAGATCCGTCGCTTCCGTCCCCAGGTGATCACCACCTACGACGAGAACGGCGGCTACCCGCACCCCGACCACATCATGACCCACAAGATCTCGATGGTGGCCTTCGAGGGCGCGGCGGACACCGAGAAGTACCCCGAGGCCGAGTTCGGCCCCGCGTACCAGTCGCAGAAGCTCTACTACAACCAGGGCTTCAACCGCCCCCGCACCGAGGCGCTGCACCACGCGATGCTGGACCGCGGCCTGGAGTCGCCGTACGGGGACTGGCTCAAGCGCTGGGACGAGTTCGAGCGCGTCGCGCGCACGATCACCACGCATGTTCCGTGCGCCGACTTCTATGAGATCCGCGACAAGGCCCTGATCGCCCACGCCACGCAGATCGACCCGGACGGGGGCTGGTTCCGCGTCCCGATGGAGCTGCAGAAGAAGGTCTGGCCGACCGAGGAGTACGAGCTCGCGAAGTCCCTCGTCGATACCTCCCTCCCCGAGGACGACCTCTTTGCGGGCATCCGCGACAATGCCTGACATGAGCGCAAGCGCAAGCCTGGCAATGACACAGCTCGCCACCCTCGCCAAGGAGGTGGACGAGGACAAGGTCACCCCCGGCGTCCTCGGTTTCATCGTCTTCGCGGTGATGGCACTGGCGGTGTGGGGCCTGATGAAGTCCATGAACCGCCACATGAACAGGGTCGAGTTCATGGAGGCCCCGGATCCGAAGGCAGACTCCGGGGACTCCGCCGAGGCGACCGGCGCGGCGAAGCCGCAGCAGGGCTGAGGGCGAAGGTCCCCGGGGGCCCGGCACACGTCAGTGCCGGGCGGCCGCCGCCACCCCCATGACCTCGCGTGCGTGGCGGTTCGGCACCATGCCGAGCCGCCAGGCCTGCCATCCCGCCTCCAGGTTCACGCCGCGTTCGAGCAGGAGCTGGTACGCCTCGACGTAGTCGTCCAGCTTCGCGTCCCGCAGCGGATGGCCGGTGCGGGACAGCTGGGCCAGCTCCTCCTGCGCCACCGCCGTGCCGACGTCCACACCGCCGGGGGCCGCGTACGGCAGCAGGGTGCAGCGCAGGAAGCGGGCCCAGTCCTCGCCGCGCCGGTCGCCGTAGGACGCGAACAGCCCCACCGCGTCGTCGCACAGCGCCAGCGCCTGCTGGGTGCGGGTGTTCCCGGCGTCCACCACCGCCAGCTCCAGGCAGGTCCACGCCTCGCCGTGCGCGACGCCGATGCGCTGGAAGTCGGCCCGACCGTCCACCAGCAGCTGGCGGGCGAAACCGCTGTTGCGCAGGGAGCCCGTCTGGGCCGCCCGCTGGTCGCGCGTCACCCGCGCCGAGTGGTGCCGGGCGCACGCGAGCCCGTACACGTCACGCATCCGCGAGAACATCGTCCGCGACCGCTCCAGCTCCCGTACCGCGAGGTCCAGGTTGCCCGTCTCCTCCAGGGCCTGGCCCAGGTAGTACAGGGACCACGCCTCGCCGCGCGCGTCCTCGTTGTCGCGGTGACGGGAGGCCGCCTGGCGCAGTCCGTCCACCGCCGGGGACGGGTCACCGGCGACCAGCCGGGCCCGGGACAGCTGGGTCAGGGCCCAGGCCTCGCCGCGGGCGTCGCGCGTGCGGCCGTACAGATCCAGGGCCGCCCGCAGGTCCTCCTCCGCCCGCGGTACGTCGCCCATCCGCAGACCCAGCTGGCCCAGCTGGAAGTGGGCCCACGCCTCGCCGTGGAGTGACTCGCCGGCCCGGTGCAGCGACAGGGACTCGGTCAGCAGGTCCAGGGACTCGGCGATCCGGCCCCGGTCGCGTTCCACCGCGGCCAGCGCGTGCATCGTCCAGGCGCGGTCCGTCGCCAGCTCGGGCGCCGACTGGAGGTCGAGGGCCTCGCGGAGTTTCGTCGCCGCCTCGGTGAGGTTGCCCTGATGGTGGAGGGTGATGCCGAGGGAGCACAGGGCACGGGCCGCGCCCGCGTCGTGCTGCGCCTCCATGTAGAGCTCGACCACCGAGGTCAGGGTCGCGCGGGCCTTGTCCAGTTCGCCGAGCTGGCGGGCCGCGATGCCGGTCCGCCACTGCACCGAGCGGACCAGCAGGCCCTTGTCCACGGCCTGCGCGAGCTCGCTGATCTCGCCGAGGCGGTAGAGGTCGCCGCGCAGCAGGCAGTAGTCGCACAGTGCGCCCAGCAGGTTCAGTACGGCCGCCTGGTTGGCGTCCTCCGCGTGCCTGAGCGCCGCCGTGATGAAGCTCGACTCGTCGTCCAGCCAGCGCAGCGCGTCGTCCAGCGAGGTGAAGCCGTGCGGGCTGAAGCGGTCCGAGCGGGTCGACATGTTGCCGTCGACCAGCCGCAGGACCGATTCGGCAAGACCGGCGTAGTTCACGATCAGCCGCTCCTGCGCCGCCGTGCGCTCCGCCGGCTCCTCCTCGTCGAGGAGGCGGGCCTGGGCGAAGGCGCGGACCAGGTCGTGCAGGCGGTAGCGGTTGCCGCGGACGTGGTCGATCAGGCCCGACTGGGCGAGCGCCACCAGATGACGGGTCGCCTCCGCCTCGTCCGTGGCCAGCAGCGCCGCCGCCGCTGCCGCACCCAGCGACGCCCGGCCCGCGAGCGCCAGCCTGCGCAGCAGGCTCCTCGCGACGTCCGACTGGTCGGTGTAGCGCAGCCACAGCACGCGCTCGATCGGTTCCACCGGGCCGTACGCGCCCAGATCCGTCGCCAGCGTGCGCGGGGAGCGCGGGCCCAGCGACGAGCCCGCGATGCGCAACGCCAGCGGCAGGCCGCCGCACAACTGCCCGATCAGGTCGGCGGATTCGGCGTCGTAGGGGCCCGAGGAATCCTGCGCCGCTGCGGTCAGCAGCTCCTCCGCGCCCGCCGCGTCCAGCGCCTCGACCGGAAGCTGGTGCACCCAGGCCGCGAGATCCGCGGGCAGGTCGAGGGGCTCGCGGGAGGTGACCAGGACCAGGCTGTCGGAGCGTTCGGGGACGAGGGTGCGGACCTGCGCCGCGTCCGAGGCGTCGTCCAGTACGACGGTGACCGGGAGGCCGGCGAGGTGCTGTTGGTAGAGCTCGCTGAGCCGCTTGACCTGCTGGTCCGCCGACGAACGCTCCCGGAACAGGAGTTGCTCGCGCGGGGCGCCCAAACGGTTCAGCAGGTGCAGCAGCGCGTCTCTCGTCGACAGCGGCGGCTCCTCCGCGGTGTCGCCGCGCAGGTCCACCACGCACGCGCCGCGGAACTGGTCCTTCAGCTCGTGGGCCGCGCGGATCGCCAGTGCCGTACGGCCGCTGCCGGGCGGGCCGTGCAGGACGACGACCGTCGGCTTGGTCTCCGTACTCGCGCGTGCCGCCTGCACCCACTGCCCGATGCGGGCCATCTCCGGCCGGCGACCCGCGAACGGGCCCATCGGCTCGGGGAGTTGGGCGAAAGACTGCTCCAGCACATTGCGGCCCCGCGCGGCGGCGCTCTTGTCTGTGCCCCTGAGCCGCGGCCCCGTCTTCTTCGGGCCGGTGGACGCGCTCAGCACCCGCTGCTGGTCGAGGAAGGGGCGGATGCCGCGTACCTCCAGCGCCGTCAGCCACTGCAGGCGCAGCTGCTGCGGGCCGCCGGGCTGGCCGACGGCGCCCGCGCGGTGATGGGCGGCGGGCAGATGCGTGCCGGCCACCTTCACGACCGTCGCCGCGGCGCCCACGACACCGACGGTCACACCCGCGCCGACGGCCGTGCCCGTGCCGGTGCCCAGCGCCAGGTCGGACACGACGGCCGCGAGAGCGGCGACGCCGGCCACCATCAGCGGCGTGGCACCGCCCTCACGTGCGAAGCGCTGCCCGAAGGTGAGCCGGCCGGCCTCCGCCTCGTCCAGCGCCCTGGTGTACGCCTCGTACTCCTCGGCCGCCGCCTGCGCCATGGCGTCCAGCGCGCCGCGCGCCCGCGACAGCAGCACCTGCCCCTCGGTACGTCCGCCCGAGCGCCGCACCTCCTCCTCCACGGCCCGAGCCAACAGCCGCTCGGCCTCAGTCCGATGGCTGTCCCGCATGTCAAGTCCCCCTCCGGCGGCAACTCCTCTGCCTATGAGTGTCCTTCGGGGGAGGCCTGAGCGCGAGAGGGCCGCGATCATCGAACCGGCTTCCGTGACTTCGAAGTGGCTCGCTCGTTTATTTGATTGTCGGGTGAACGGTCGAATCGGGGGCCTTGTGAACCACCATGCCGCGCGAGAGCCGAGCGGGTTGATTCCGGTTGCGTCCTATGCACGTACGTCGGAGGACGTCCGGCAGCGTGATGGGCATGGTGTGCGCTATCAGCTGAGGATCAATGAGCGGACCGCGCACGAACACGGCTGCGTCGTCGTCGCGGCATACAGCGACAACGGGCGCAGCGCATCCAAGACGGGCGTGGCGCGACCCGGATTCGACCAGTTGGTCGCTGACCTGGCACGCGGGCACACCGACAGCGGACAGCGGATCGAAGGGGTCGTTGAAGCGCAAGGGCTGGCGAAGCTGCCACCGCTCGTGCGTGACCGCTGGCGGTCCGGGGAGATGGAGCTTGAGGAGAAGCGGAAGGTCGTCGCGTCAGTCGTCACCCGCTGCATCGTCCGCCCCGGGGTGAAGGGTGCCGCTTCCTGGGATCACTCGCGGGTGGAACCCCTGCCGGAGCACCCCGGTCGGGCAGGATGGAGGTATGCCGAACCGACTGGCCCATGAGACGTCCCCGTACCTCCTCCAGCACGCCGACAACCCCGTCGACTGGTGGCCGTGGGCGGCCGAGGCCTTCGAGGAGGCCCGTAAGAGCGGCAAACCGGTCCTGCTCAGCGTCGGGTACAGCAGCTGTCACTGGTGCCACGTCATGGCCCACGAGTCCTTCGAGGACCAGGAGACCGCCGACTACCTCAACGCCCACTTCGTCAACATCAAGGTCGACCGCGAGGAACGCCCCGACGTGGACGCCGTCTACATGGAGGCCGTCCAGGCGGCCACCGGCCAGGGCGGCTGGCCCATGACGGTGTTCCTCACCCCGGACGCCGAGCCCTTCTACTTCGGCACCTACTTCCCGCCCACCCCCCGCTCCGGCATGCCGTCCTTCCGGCAGGTGCTGGAGGGCGTGCGCAGCGCCTGGGTCGACCGGCGGGACGAGGTCGCCGAGGTGGCCGGGAAGATCGTCCGGGATCTCGCCGGGCGGGAGATCTCCTACGGCGGACCCGAGGCCCCCGGCGAGCAGGAGCTGGCGCAGGCGCTGCTCGGGCTCACCCGGGAGTACGACCCGCAGCGCGGCGGGTTCGGGGGCGCGCCCAAGTTCCCGCCGTCCATGGTGATCGAGTTCCTGCTGCGGCACCACGCGCGGACCGGCGCCGAGGGCGCGCTGCAGATGGCGCAGGACACCTGTGAGCGCATGGCGCGCGGCGGGATCTACGACCAGCTCGCCGGCGGGTTCGCGCGCTACTCCGTCGACCGGGACTGGGTCGTGCCGCACTTCGAGAAGATGCTGTACGACAACGCCCTGCTGTGCCGCGTCTACGCCCACCTCTGGCGCGCCACCGGCTCCGAGCTCGCCCGCCGTGTCGCGCTGGAGACCGCCGACTTCATGGTGCGTGAACTGCGCACCAACGAGGGCGGGTTCGCCTCCGCGCTCGACGCCGACAGTGACGACGGGACCGGCAAGCACGTCGAGGGCGTGTATTACGTCTGGACGCCGGAGCAGCTGCGCGAGGTCCTGGGAGACGACGACGCCGAACTCGCCGCCCGCCACTTCGGTGTGACCGAGGAGGGCACGTTCGAGCAGGGCTCCTCCGTCCTGCAGCTCCCGCAACAGGACGGTCTGTTCGACGCCGAGAAGGTCGCGTCCGTACGGCAGCGGCTGCTGGACAAGCGCGGTGAGCGCCCCGCCCCCGGCCGGGACGACAAGATCGTCGCCGCCTGGAACGGTCTCGCGATCGCCGCCCTCGCCGAGACCGGCGCCTACTTCGACCGCCCCGACCTCGTGGACGCGGCCCTCGGCGCCGCCGACCTCCTCGTCCGGCTGCACCTCGACGACCACGCCCGCATCGCCCGCACCAGCAAGGACGGCCGGGTCGGCGCGAACGCCGGTGTGCTGGAGGACTACGCCGATGTCGCCGAGGGCTTCCTCGCGCTCGCGTCCGTCACCGGCGAGGGCGTCTGGCTGGACTTCGCCGGGTTCCTGCTCGACCACGTGCTCGCCCGCTTCGTCGACGAGGAGTCCGGTGCCCTCTACGACACGGCTGCCGACGCCGAGCAGTTGATCCGCCGTCCCCAGGACCCGACCGACAACGCCGCCCCCTCCGGCTGGACCGCGGCGGCCGGCGCCCTGCTGAGCTATGCCGCGCAGACCGGTGCCGAGCCGCATCGCACCGCCGCCGAAAAGGCGTTGGGCGTCGTGAAGGCCCTCGGTCCGCGTGTGCCCCGCTTCATCGGCTGGGGGCTCGCGGTCGCCGAGGCCAACCTCGACGGGCCGCGGGAGGTCGCGGTCGTGGGGCCGACGATGGACGACCCCGCCACAAAGGCCCTGCACCACACGGCGCTTCTCGGCACCGCGCCGGGCGCGGTCGTGGCCGCGGGAACTCCGGAGAGTGGCGAATTCCCGCTCCTCGTTGACCGCCCCCTGCAGCAGGGCGAACCTGCCGCCTACGTCTGCCGTAACTTCACCTGCGACGCCCCGACCACCGATCCGGAACGGCTGCGGACCGCTCTGAGCAGGTGAAATGGAGGCCGGCAGCGGGTAGTTACGCAGCCTGTGTTCGAATTGCTCACTCTCGGGGCCCGTTGTGATGAAACGCGCTCTTCATCGAAACGGCCTGCGGACTTCACAGATCCCCCTTAATGTCTACACAGTTCCGCGACAGATGTGACTCACTGTCGCGGCAGGGGGCATTGGGGATCTGGGGGGATCTGTTGCTGACGTCTGTCTTCATAACTGTCGTCTCGCTGGCCCTGTTCTGGATGGCGGCTTTCACCCTGTGGTGGCAGATGCACGCGTGGCGTACGCCCGAGGTGCTTGCCTCCACCCGGTTCAGCAGACCGGACGGCGGCGAGCATCTGTCGTTCTCGCTGCTGCTTCCGGCGCGCCACGAACAGGCCGTGCTGGACCACACCATCCAGCGGCTGCTGGAGTCCACACACACCGACTTCGAGATCATCGTCATCGTCGGGCACGACGACCCGGAGACCACGGAGGTGGCCGAGAAGGCCGCGGCGCGTGATCCGCGCGTCCGTGTCGTCGTCGACACCCACGAGAAGAAGAACAAGCCGAAGGCCATGAACACGGCGCTGCCGCACTGCCGCGGCGATGTCGTCGGGGTCTTCGACGCCGAGGACCAGGTCCATCCGGAGCTCCTCGCCCACGTCGACCACGCGTTCCGGACGACGAAGGCGGATGTGGTCCAGGGCGGCGTCCAGCTCATCAACTTCCACTCCAGCTGGTACAGCCTGCGCAACTGCCTGGAGTACTTCTTCTGGTTCCGCTCCCGGCTGCACCTGCACGCGCAGAAGGGGTTCATCCCGCTCGGCGGCAACACCGTCTTCGTACGCACCGACGTGCTGCGGGAGGCCGACGGCTGGGATCCCAACTGCCTTGCCGAGGACTGCGATCTGGGTGTGCGGCTGTCCAGCGTCGGCAAGAAGGTCGTCGTCGCCTACGACTCCGACATGGTGACCAAGGAGGAGACGCCGGGCAGCCTGATGTCGTTGCTGAAGCAGCGCACCCGCTGGAACCAGGGCTTCCTCCAGGTCTACCGGAAGAAGGACTGGAAGCAACTGCCCACCTTCGGCCAGCGGTTGCTCGCCCGGTACACCCTCATGACGCCGTTCATGCAGGCCTTCACCGGGCTCATCATCCCGCTCAACATCGCGATCGCGGTCTTCCTCGACGTGTCCGTGAGCGTCGCCTTCATCACCTTCCTGCCGGCCGTCACCGCGCTCGTCACCTTCGTCTTCGAGATCGTCGGACTGCACGACTTCGGCAAGCAGTACGGGCTGCGCGTCCGCTTCGTCCACTACCTGAAGCTCGTCGTGGGCGGCCCCTTCTATCAGGTCCTCCTCGCCGGGGCCGCCGTCCGCGCCGTATGGCGTGAGCAGCGCGGCCAGAACGACTGGGAGTTGACCACGCACGTCGGCGCGCATCTCACCGACGTCACCGATGCCGAAGTGACCCGCGACCTCCGAGAGGACGTCCCTGCGTGACCTCCACCCTTCCCGCGGTGACCACTCCGAAGGTCCCCGCGCAGCGCCGGCCTGTCCCCATGGAGCGTTCGACCGGTCGAACGACCCCGCCGCTCCGCCTCCGCTCCTCCCGGCCCGACCTGATCCTGTGCGGTGTACTCCTCGTCGCGATCCTCGTCGTGCAGGGCTGGAACATCGCCGACTACCCGACCCTCAGCGACGACGAGGGCACCTACCTCGCCCAGGCCTGGGCCGTCCAGGAGGGCCGGGGCCTGGCCCACTACACGTACTGGTACGACCACCCGCCGCTCGGCTGGATCCAGCTCGCCCTGCTGACCTGGATACCGGCCGCGCTCAGCCCCGAGTCGATGACCGTCGGCTCCATGCGCGCCGCGATGCTGGTCATCAGCGCCGCCAGCGCGGTCCTCGTCTATGTGATCGGGCGGCGGCTGTCACTGCCGCGCTGGGCGGCCGGGCTCGGCATGGTCCTGTTCGGGCTGTCGCCCCTGTCGGTCGTGCTCCAGCGGGAGATCTTCCTCGACAACCTCGCGGTGATGTGGACGTTGGTCGCCTTCGCGCTCGCCGCCTCCCCGAGCCGCCACCTCTGGCACCACTTCGGCGCCGGTATCGCGGCGGCCACGGCCGTGCTGACCAAGGAGACGATGCTCTTCGTCCTCCCCGCGGTCCTGATCACCATGTGGCGGCACAGCCACCGCGACACCCGCAAGTTCGCCCTGACCGGCGCCGTCACCGCCTGCGCCCTGATCGGCCTCTCCTACCCCCTGTTCGCCCTGCTGAAGGGCGAGCTGATGCCGGGCAGCGGGCACGTCTCGCTGTGGGACGGCATCAAGTACCAGATGACCAGACCCGGTTCGGGCTTCATCCTCGACCAGGGCTCCGGCTCCTGGGGCGTGCTCCAGTCGTGGCTCTACTACGACCGTGTCCTGATCGTCGGCGGCCTCGCGGGCGGCCTGCTCCTCCTGGTCACCTGGCGCTGGTCGGTCACCGCCCGTGCGCTGGCCGGACCGTCGTTCGCGGTGGTGATCCTCGCCCTGGTGGCCATGCGCCCGGGCGGCTACCTGCCCGCGATGTACGTCATCCAGGCGCTGCCGTTCCTCGCCCTCGTCCTCGCCGGAGGCACGGCCTCCGTCGCCCACGCCGTACTGCGGCGATGGCACTCCGAGGCCGAGCACCGGTACCTGACCGGCGGACGGTACGCCCTCGCGGCCGTGCTCGCGATCGCCGCCGGCGCCTATGTCGTACCGAGCTGGTACGAGGGTGACCGCACCGCCGTCACCGCCGACGCCAACGCGCCCTACCAGGCGGCCTCGAAGTGGCTGTCCACCGAGGTGGCGGACCCGAAGGACACCCGCGTCCTCGTCGACGACGCGCTGTGGCTGGACCTGGTGCACGCCGGGTACAAGCCGGGGCTCGGCGTCATCTGGTTCTACAAGGCCGACCTCGACCCGGCCGTGACGAAGACGATGCCGCGCGGCTGGAAGGACCTCGACTACGTGGTCGCCTCGCCGACGGTGCGGCGGGACGCGGTCGATCTACCCAACGTCAAGGCGGCCATCGAGCACTCGAAGCCGGTCGCCGTCTTCGGCAGCGGCGAGGACCGCATCGAGATCCGCCAGATCCAGACAGCCTCCGGAGGCGTTCGATGACTCACGAGTACACCGCCCCCGAGGAGCTCGGCGATCCGGCAGTGCAGGCCGCCGAGGTCGCCGAGCCGGGCGCCGTCACCATCGTCGTACCGACCTTCAACGAGTCGGCGAACGTACGGCAGTTGCTGCACCAGATCACCGAGTCGGTGCCGTCCCGGCTGCCCTGCGAGGTCGTCTTCGTGGACGACTCCACCGACGACACCCCGCAGGTCATCAGGGAGGCGGCCCAGGATTGCCCGTTCCCGGTCACCGTCATCCACCGGGACGAACCCGTCGGCGGGCTCGGCGGCGCGGTCGTCGAGGGCATGAAGGCGGCCGGCTCGGACTGGATCGTCGTCATGGACGGCGACTGCCAGCATCCGCCGTCCCTGGTGCCGGAGTTGGTGGCGACCGGCGAGCGCGCGAACGCCGGACTCGTCGTCGCCTCCCGGTACATCAAGGGCGGCAGCCGGGCCGGGCTCGCGGGCAGCTACCGGGTGGCCGTGTCGCGGGCGGCGACCTGGCTGACGAAGTCCCTCTTCCCGCGGCGGCTGCACGGCATCAGCGACCCGATGAGCGGCTTCTTCGCGATCCGGCGCAGCGACATCACCGCGGAGGCGCTGAAGCCGCTCGGCTACAAGATCCTGCTGGAGCTGGCGGTCCGCAGCCGCCCGCGCGCGGTCACCGAGGTGCCGTTCGTGTTCCAGGAGCGGTTCGCGGGGGAGTCCAAGTCCACGGCCGCCGAGGGGCGGCGTTTCCTGCGGCACCTCGCCGGGCTGCGGACGGCCGACCCGCTGTCCCGGATGGTGGTGTTCGGGCTGATCGGGCTGACGGGCTTCGTACCGAACCTGGGCGCGCTGTGGGCGATGACGCAGATGGGCCTGCACTATCTGCCCGCGGAGATCGTCGCCAACCAGTTCGGCGTGGCCTGGAACTTCCTGCTCATCGAGAAGTTGCTGTTCCGCGACCGGCGGCAGCACCGTCACTGGGCGGACCGGACCGTACGGTTCGCGCTGCTCGCCAACGCCGACCTGGTGCTGCGCATCCCGCTGATCGCGCTGCTCGTCGGCCAGTTCGGGCTGGCCGTGCTGCCCGCCACGGCACTGGCCCTGGTCATCACCTTCGTCCTGCGCTTCGCCGGTACCGAGGCGCTGGTCTATCTGCCGAGCCGCCGTATCGGTCGGCGGCCCGGGAGTCGCACCGCATAGGAGAGCCGCATGAACAAGCGCCTCGTCAACAGACACCGAAGAAGGACCGCACTGGTCGGGGTGGGCGCCCTGACCGCCGGTCTCCTGCTCACCTCGCCCCAGTCCGCCTCCGCCGCCAACCTCATCAAGAACCCCGGCTTCGAGACCGCCGGCACCGACGACATGCCCTACTGCTGGAAGAAGTCCGGCTGGGGCGACAACGACTTCACCTTCGAGACGGTGGCCGACGCGCACTCCGGCGGCAAGGCCATGAAGGTCACGCTCACCCGCCGCGTCGACGGCGACCGCAAGGCGCTCATCACCGAGTCCGCCGAGTGCGCGCCGGTCGTCACGCCGGGCAAGCAGTACGACCTGGGGCTCTGGTACAAGTCGACCACCCCCGACACCTCGGTCACGCTGTTCCGGCACGACGCCACGGCGGGCTGGCAGTACTGGACCGACCTCAAGACGCTGGAGATGGCGGGCAGTTGGACCGAGGCCACGGTCCGCACGCCCGAGGTTCCCGCGGGCACCGACCGGATCGCCTGGGGCGTCTCCGTCTACGGCACCGGTTCGGTCACCACCGACGACTACTCCATGGACCAGGTCGCCGAGCCCGTCCCCGACCCGGTGTGCACGGGCACCGCCGAGGAGTGCGCGAACGGCCGCTGGGACGTGCTGCCGACCCAGAACCCGGTCCGCTCCATGCACTCCGTCGTCCTCAACAACGGCAAGGTGCTGCTGATCGCCGGCTCCGGCAACAGCCAGGAGATGTTCGAGGCGGGCACGTTCACCAGCGCGGTCTACGACCCCGAGAACGGCACCTACAAGCAGATCCCCACGCCCAAGGACATGTTCTGCGCCGGGCACGTCCAGCTCGACGACGGGCGGGTGCTCGTGATGAGCGGCAACAAGGCGTATCCGGTGCCGGGCGGGCACGGCTACGAGGGGTACAAGGACTCGTACATCTTCGACCCGGTCACCGAGACGTACAGCAAGACCAACGACATGAACGACGGCCACTGGTACCCGTCGGCCACTGTCCTCGGCAACGGTGACGTCATCTCCTTCGGCGGCCTGAAGGAGGACTCGACCGGTTCGGTGACCGCCGAGCTGTGGTCGGACGCCGAGCAGAAGTGGCTGGAGCTCTGGAAGGTCAACCAGACCTGGTCGTACTGGGGCCTGTACCCGTCGATGATCCTGATGCAGGACGGCCGCCTCTTCTACTCCGGCAGCCACGTCTTCGGCAACAACATCCCCGGCACGGGTTCGGCGGTCTACGACTACGACGCCAACACGGTCACCCAGATCCCGGGTCTGCAGAACAAGGACGAGCGTGACCAGTCCGCGAGCGTGCTGCTGCCCCCGGCCCAGGACCAGAAGGTCCTCACCATCGGCGGCGGCAACATCGACTCCAACCCGGACGCGAACCGCCTCACCGACGTCATCGACCTCAAGCAGCCGAGCCCGTCCTACGTCGCAGGACCGCCGCTCCCGCAGGGCACCGTCGACCTCGGAGGCGGCAAGGTCCCGCAGACCGGCAACCAGGGCAAGATGTACGTCTCCGCGGTGCTCCTGCCCGACGGCAAGGTCCTGGAGACCGGCGGCGCGCTGCACAACCGGGCCGACCCGGTGTACGAGTCGTCGCTCTACGACCCGGCGACGGGCACCTTCGACCCGGTGGCGGCGGACCCGGAGGAGCGCGGCTACCACTCCTCGGCGTTCCTGCTGCCCGACGGCCGGGTGATGGCGACCGGCGACAACCCGGGCAACGGGTCCTGGAACCACGACGTGTCGATCTACACCCCGCCCTATCTCCTCAAGGGCGAGCGCCCGACGATCACTTCGGTCATCGACTCCGAGTGGACGTACGGCGACACGCAGCGGATCACCGTCGACCGGCCGATCGCCAAGGCCGAGCTGATCCGCCCGGCGGCGGTGACGCATTCGTCGGACCCCAACCAGCGGTTCGTGGATCTTCCCCTGTCCGTCGAGGGCAACAACGTCGACCTGAACGTGACGAGCAACCCCAACCTGGCCCCGCCCGGCTGGTACATGCTCTTCGCGGTGGACGCGAACGGCGTGCCGTCGGTCGCCAAGTGGGTCCACCTGCAAGGTCCTTCGGCCCTGAGCGCCACGGACTCCTCCGCGCACGTCCACGACTTCGCCGACAACCTCCAGGGCAAGGTCACGGGCCCCGGCAAGAAGCGCACGTCACAGAAGGTCAGCCCGACCGTCTCCGGCTGCGACCGCCACTACGGCTCCGCCAACGTGTGCGTCCCGACGGACTTCCCGCCGACGGTGAAGCCGACGACGAAGTCCCGCTGCGACTGGCTGAAGAAGAACGACTACGGCCCTCTGAAGGTCAACGGCAGGGACGACCCGCTGCGGCTGGACACGAACAGGGACGCAATCGCCTGCGGGAAGGGTGATGTGACCCGGCGCTAGTTCCCGTAGTCCGCGAGGGCGCGCTCCACGATGGCCACCAGCTGCTCGTGGTGCGCGCCCTTCCAGTACGCGCGCCCGCACTGGGTGCACTGCGCGAAGACGTCGTACGACCGCTGCGTCCCGCCCTGAAGCTGGTCCGCCACCTCTTCCTTCGTGGCCTCCTTGAGCAGGCCGTTGCAGGCGGTGCAGCGGGTCCAGGGACGCAGCTCGGGGCGGAACCGGTCGAGGATGTCGCGGAGTTGGTCCTCGGGGCGGGTGCTGTAGACATAGCCGCCGGCCCACAGCTCGCGCCGCCGCAGCAGCCCCCGGTCCCGGCTCAGCATGACCCGCTTCTCCGTGGCGGAGCGTGTCGCGAGCGCCGGGTCGCCGATGTCCGTCGACTCGTACGCCGTGTCCACGCCGAGCAGGCGCATCCGGCGGGCGAGGGTGCCGAGGTGGACGTCGAGCAGGAAGCGCAGGGGAGCGCCGGGCACCCGCTGGGGGCGTGCCACGGGCCGTACGGACACGGTCGCGCCCGCCGTCGGGATGTGCGACACCGGCATCTCGTGGCCGTCGGCGACGAGGGTGCCGACCTCGGTCAGCGGGACGCCGAGGGACTCGACGACATGGCCGAGGGTCGAGACACCGTCGGTGGTGACCTGGGCGGCACCGGCCTCGCGCCGTCCGTTGGGGAGGAACAGGCGCAGCTCGGGGGCGAACTCGACGTGGATCGCGGGACCGTTCACCCGGTCAGGATGGCACGGCCCGGCGCTCGCGCCTCAGGTGTTTTTCGTGCGCAGGCCGTGCTCGATGACGTCCAGGGCGCGGTCGAGGAGGTCGCCCAGGTCGTCCCGGAAGTCGTTCTCGGCCCAGTACAGGGAGATCTCCGCGAGGCCGCCGATGAGGGACATCGTGAAGACCCGCGCCTCGAAGCTGTCCTGGGCCAGGCCGGTGCGCTCGGCGACGGCCTCGGAGAGCATGCGGCCGGTGACCGACATGCTCTCCAGCATCCGGGAGCGCACCGCGGGGACCTGGACCAGCAGATGTGAGCGCAGCTTGATGGCCTCGGGTTCCTCCTCGGTCGCGGCGGTGATGGCCAGCCGCATGACGTACCGCAGGGACTGCATCCACGGCTCGTCCGCCGGCCGCTTGCGCAGCTCGTCCAGCAGGATCGCGTCGTACTCGTCCGTGAGGACGATGTCCTCCTTGGTCGGGAAGTACCGGAAGACCGTGGACGGCGACACCTCGGCGCGCTCGGCGATCTGCTCGATCGTGGTCGCGTCGTAGCCCTGCTCCTTGATCAGTGCGTACGTCGCGTCGCGGATCGCCGTCCGGGTCTTGATCTTCTTCCGTTCACGAAGCCCCAGCTGGGGACGGTCGGTCAGGGGAGAGCGGCGTGCGGGGGTCATGGGGCTCATTGTCGGGCATCGGCCCGCTCCGCAGCCATGTCCGGGGTCCCTGGGGCCTCCGCATCGGGCGTGCCCGGCAGGAACGCGGCGGCCAGCAGCGCGGCGACGAGCGCCGCGATGCCGCACACCAGCAGGGCGACGCCCATGCCATGGACGTAGGCGCTGTTCGCGGAGGCCGCGAGCTCGGCGGAGCCCGTCCGCTCGGCGACGATGTGCGCCGCGACCACGGACTCCCGGGCGGTGTCGGCGGCCTGCGCGGGCAGGCCGGTGACGTCGAGCCGGTCCTGGAAGGCACCAGAGAGCAGGCTGCCGAGCAGCGCGATACCGATCGCACCGCCGACCTGACGCATGGTCATCAGCAGCCCGGAGCCGCTGCCGGCGCGATCGCGGGGGAGCGTGCCCAGGGCGTTGCTCATGGCCGGCATGAGCGAGAAGCCGAAGCCGAGGCCGGTGAGGGAGAGCCACAGCGCGGTGAAGCCGTAGCCGGAGTCGACCGTCGTACGGCTGCCGAGGAACGCGGCGAAGGCCAGCACGACCAGGCCCGCGCTCACCGTGGCCCGCGCGCCGAACCGGGTGACGACCGGCGGGGCCGTCCGCGAGGCGACCAGGATGCCGCCCATCATCGGCAGCAGCCGGATACCGGTGCCGAGGGCGTCGTGGCCGAGGACCGTCTGGAGGTACGGCGGCAGCACGAACAGCAGGCCGGTCAGGACGAACATCACCATGGTCGCGGCGACGGTGTTGAAGAGGAAGCCGCGGTGGGCGAGCAGCGTCATGTCGAGCATGGGCCGCTCGACCCGGCGTTCGCGCAGCACCAGCGCGGCGATGAGGACGACCGAGGCTCCGAGCATGGCGAGGACCAGGGGGTCGCCCCAGCCACGGGTGGGCGCCTCGATGATCGCGTAGATCAGTGCGCCGAGGCCGGTCGCGGTGAGAGCGGTGGAGACGGTGTCGACCTTCGGGGAGGCGGGGTCCTTCGTCTCCGGGAGCAGGAAGACGCAGGCGGCGATGCCTATGGCGGCCATCGGGACGTTGACCAGGAAGACCGAGCCCCACCAGAAGTGGTTCAGCAGCCAGCCGCCGGTGATCGGGCCGAGCGGCAGGCCGAGCGCCGAGGCGGCGGAGATGATGCCGACGGCCTTGGTGCGCTCGTCGGGGCCGAAGAGCGAGGGCAGTACGGAGAGCGCGAGCGGGGTGACCAGGGCCGCTCCGACGCCCATCACGGCACGCGCGGCGATCACCGCGTCCACGTCGCCGGCCAGTGCGCCGACCAGTGACCCGGCGAGGAAGATCCCGAGCCCGGTGATCAGCATCCGCCGTCGCCCGAAGCGGTCGCCGAGCAGGCCCGCGGGCAGCATCAGCGCCGCGAAGACGACGACGTAGGCGTCCGCCATCCACTGCTGCCGGCCGGTGCCGGCGCCGAGGTCGGCGGCCATCGTCGGCAGCGCCACGTTGAGGATCGTCATGTCGAAGCCGAGGGTCAGCATGCTGGCGACGAGCGCGGCCAGGGCCCACCAACGGCGAGGATCTGGAGTGACAGTTTCCATGAAATGAGAGTAACTATCAAAAGGGAGTTACTGTCAATCTCATGGAGGTACGAAAAAGGGCCACGGCTCGGAAGCCGTGGCCCTTGCTGTGCTGGAGCGGTTATCCGTGCTGGTACGCGACCAGCGAGATCCCCACGTAGTGCACGACGAACGCGGCGAGCGTGAAGGAGTGGAACACCTCGTGGAAGCCGAACCAGCGAGGTGACGGGTTCGGGCGCTTGATGCCGTAGATCACGCCGCCCGCGCTGTAGAGGAGACCGCCGACGATCACCAGGACCAGCACCGCGATGCCGCCGGAGCGCATGAAGTCCGGCAGGAAGAAGACGGCCGCCCAGCCCATCGCGATGTAGCAGGGGGTGTAGAGCCAGCGCGGGGCGCCGACCCAGAAGACCCGGAAGACGATGCCCGCCGCGGCCGCGCCCCAGATGCCCCACAGCAGCCACTGGCCCTTGGCTCCCGGGAGCAGCAGCATCGTCAGTGGCGTGTACGTGCCCGCGATGATCAGGAAGATGTTGGCGTGATCCAGCCGGCGCAGGATGCCGTCCATGCGCGGGCTCCAGTTGCCCCGGTGGTACAGCGCGCTCACGCCGAACAGCAGGCAGGCGGTGAGGGCATAGATCCCGCAGGCGATACGCCCCCGGGGTGAGTCCGCGAGGGCGGTGAGCACCAGGCCCGCGACCAGCGCGGCCGGAAACATGCCCAGATGCAGCCAGCCCCGGAGTCTGGGCTTGATCTCGCCCGTGAGGTGCTGGGCGTGGTGCGCGATCTGGTGCGGCAGCGAGGGCGTGCCTGAACCGCGGCCGGCGGCCGGCGTGTCCATGGGCGCGTCGGGGACGGGCGCAGTCATGCGGGGCATCGTACCTACGGAACCGTAAGTTACGCGTCAGGGCGGCCAGATGGGCGCTCGTAAGTGGCCATCGTCTCACGGGGTACCCGGAATGGGCGCACCCGGGGTGAAGCCGTGGTGACGCATCGAAAACATCTGGATGAGTGGCGATGCTCACGCCGCTCACCTGTGACGCCCTCTGGACATATGCGCAGACGCGTCGGATGATCAAATGAGTGCGGTCGGCACCGGATGAGCGCGGAAGATCGGAACAGCCGATCGGCCCGCGCAGCATCCGGGTCGCGGCCCCCACGGGGCATACAAGGGCATATTCAGGACAGAAACCCCTCATTTAGGAGCAACCGTGGCGCGCGACATCGCGGCTCCCCCCGTCGTTCCCACCAACCACCGCGAACTGGTCTCGTGGGTGAACGAGATCGCAGAACTGACGCAGCCGGACAGCGTGGTCTGGTGTGACGGATCCGAGGCCGAGTACGAGCGTCTGAGCGAGGAACTCGTCGCGAAGGGCACCTTCAAGAAGCTCGACCCGATCAAGCGCCCCAACTCCTACTACGCGGCCTCCGACCCGACCGACGTCGCGCGCGTCGAGGACCGGACCTTCATCTGCTCCGAGAAGGAGGAGGACGCGGGCCCGACGAACCACTGGATGGACCCCGCCGAGATGCGTGAGGTCTTCGCCGGCGAGAAGGGCGTCTTCCGCGGCTCGATGCGCGGCCGGACGATGTACGTCGTGCCGTTCTGCATGGGCCCGCTCGGCTCGAAGCTCTCCGCGATCGGCGTCGAGATCACCGACTCCGCCTACGTCGCCGTGTCCATGCGCACCATGACCCGCATGGGCCAGGCCGTCCTGGACGAACTCGGCGAGGACGGCTTCTTCGTGCGTGCCGTGCACACGCTCGGAGCGCCGCTGGAGGCCGGCGAGCAGGACGTGCCCTGGCCGTGCAACAGCACCAAGTACATCTCCCACTTCCCGGAGAGCCGCGAGATCTGGTCCTACGGCTCCGGCTACGGCGGCAACGCCCTGCTCGGCAAGAAGTGCTACGCCCTGCGCATCGCGTCGGTGATGGCCCGCGACGAGGGCTGGCTGGCCGAGCACATGCTGATCCTGAAACTGACGCCGCCGCAGGGCGAGTCGAAGTACGTCGCCGCCGCCTTCCCGAGCGCCTGCGGCAAGACCAACCTCGCCATGCTGGAGCCCACGATCTCCGGCTGGACGGTCGAGACGATCGGCGACGACATCGCCTGGATGCGCTTCGGCGAGGACGGCCGGCTGTACGCCATCAACCCCGAGGCCGGCTTCTTCGGCGTCGCGCCCGGCACCGGTGAGCACACCAACGCCAACGCGATGAAGACGCTCTGGGGCAACTCGGTCTTCACCAACGTCGCCCTCACCGACGACAACGACATCTGGTGGGAGGGCATGACGGAGGAGACTCCGGCCCACCTCACCGACTGGAAGGGCAACGACTGGACGCCCGAATCCGGTGTCCCGGCCGCCCACCCCAACGCCCGCTTCACCGTCCCCGCCTCGCAGTGCCCGATCATCGCGCCCGAGTGGGAGGACCCCAAGGGCGTGCCGATCTCGGCGATCCTGTTCGGCGGCCGCCGCGCCACCGCCGTACCCCTGGTGACGGAGTCCTTCGACTGGAACCACGGCGTGTTCCTCGGCGCCAACGTGGCCAGCGAGAAGACCGCCGCCGCCGAGGGCAAGGTCGGCGAGCTGCGCCGCGACCCGTTCGCGATGCTGCCCTTCTGCGGCTACAACATGGGCGACTACATGGCCCACTGGGTCGACGTGGCCAAGGACAAGGACCAGTCCAAGCTGCCGAAGATCTACTACGTCAACTGGTTCCGCAAGAACGACGAGGGCAAGTTCGTCTGGCCCGGCTTCGGCGAGAACAGCCGCGTCCTGAAGTGGATCGTCGAGCGCCTCGACGGCAAGGCCGAAGGCGTCGAGACCCCGATCGGCGTCCTGCCGGCCAAGGGCGCGCTGGACACCAACGGCCTCGAACTGGCCGAGTCCGACCTCGACTTCCTCCTCACCGTCGACAAGGAGATCTGGCGCGAGGAGGCCGCGCTCGTCCCCGACCACCTCAACACCTTCGGCGACCACACGCCGAAGGAGCTGTGGGACGAGTACAACGCGCTGGTGCAGCGCCTGGGCTGAGAACAGCCCCCCAAAACGCCGCGGCCGGCTCCGATCGTGCCCTGACCAGCAAATCGTCACGGCCGGCCGCGGTGACAGCACCACGAACACCACAGACCGGCGAGGTTCCGTACAACGGCGTACGGGGCTCTGGGCCTGTCGTCGCACCCTCCCGTCCGCCCCGACGGGAGGAACAACGCGACGGCAGGCCCTCGCCTGTATCGGGCCCCTTTTGCGGTCGTGCCGCCTTGAACGCACGATCTTCACGACTGTTTCATATGCCTCACAGGAGCGTCACTGATCCCAGTGGACGCTCAATTCAGCCTGTGGGGGGCACAGTTGAATACAGCACACCGTCCCAGACGTCTCGCGGCCACACTGCTCGCCGCCGCACTCGCCGGGACCGGCCTGACCGTCGCCGCCGCACCCGCGGCCCACGCGGCGGCCTCCGAGGCGGTGGCCAAGCTGCCGATCACCTCGTACTCGGCGCTCGCGGTGGACTCCGCGCACCAGCGGGTCTACATCGCCGACAGCAACATGGGCAGTTACAGCAACCCCGGTCAGATCGCCGTCTACAACTTCCAGGGCGAGCGGATCACCACGATCAGCACCACCCAGCACATCTCCGGCCTCGCACTGAACGCCGACGGCTCCACGCTCTACGTCGGCGGTCGCGAGGTCATCTGGCGCTACGACACCAGCACCTACGCCTCGAACGGCCTGTACGTCTCCACCGACACCTGCGGCCGCAGCCTCGCCTTCTCGGGCGGGCAGGTGTACTACACGACGCCGTACTCGTACTACACCTCGCAGTGCGACACGACGCTGACCTACCTGGACTCCTACGCGCCGGCCACCAACACCTCCGGGCGCACCGACTGGCAGGACTACGGCAAGCTCCAGCTGGAGGCCGGCCCCGGCGACCGGATGCTGATGGGCCAGCCGCTCAACTCCGCGGCGACCAACCCGTTCCTGACGGTGTACGACGCCGGCGGCGGCTCGCTCGTACGCAACGCGGCCCGGCGATTCGCCGACGCCGACGGCAAGGGCGCCCTGGACCTCAAGGACATGGCGCTGTCCGCCGACGGCAGCAAGGTCGCCGTGGCCGACGCGAGCGCCGGGACGCGGCTGCTGAACACCGGCGACCTGTCCGACGCGGCCGACGGCTACCAGGCGCTGCCCGACGGAGCCTCGGCCAGCGCGGTCGCCTTCGGCGGCGACGGCAAGTACATCGCCCGCGGCGCCTCGGCCACCGGCTCCACGCCCGACCTGCTGGTGCAGCCCGCCGACCCGGCCGACGCCACGGCCCCGCTGGAGTTCGCCTTCGAGGGCAGCCTCGACGGAGACCGGGTCGCGGCGCGCGGCCTGGAGTGGGCGGCGGACGGCTCCCGGCTGTTCGCGGTCACCACCAACGCGGCCGGCTCCCAGTACTGGCTGCACATCATCCAGCCCCCGGCCGTCCAGTACGACGCCCGCTTCACCGGCGGCCTCACCCACAGCCCCGCCCAGGCCGCCGCCGGCGAACCGCTCGCCGTACGCGGCAAGCTGGAGCAGGACGGCCCGGCGCCCGCCGAGCCCCTGAAGGTCAAGGCGACCCGCACCGACGCGAGCGGCACCCATGAGCTCGGCACCTTCACCGTCAAGGACGACGGCACCTTCACCGTCCTCGACGAGCCCGACCTCGTCGGCGACGCCACCTACACGGTCTCCTACCTCGGCGATCTGACCCACCGCCCCGCCGAGGACATCACCACCACGGTGTCCGTCGGCAAGGCACCCACCTCGATCGCACTCACCGCGCCCGAGGAGGGCTCCCTGAGCACGGGCGTCGAGATCACCGGCACGTTCACCGCGCAGGGCAAGGCGCTGCCCGACCGCGCGGTCCTCAAGGTCAGCCGCAAGGACCGGCTCGGCACCGGCACGCTGTCGTCGGTGACGGTCGCCGCCGACGGCACCTTCACGATCAACGACCTGCCGCGCACCCGGGGCAACGCGACCTACACGGTCGGCTGGCCCGGCGACGACCTGCACCAGGCGTCGACGGCCTCGGCGACGGTCTACGTCAGGCGCTGACTCCGTCCGTCCCGCCCCGGTCCTCCAGATACCGGGTGTGGGACTCCTGGCGGCGGGCCTCCACCTCGCGCAGGCCCGCCGCCAGCTTCTCGGCGTCCTTCTTCAACAGCCCGAGCTGCCGCTCCAGATGCAGCTCGGGCGACTCGGTGCCCGGTGACATCCGCGTCCACCAGCGCGTCCGTACGAAGCTGTCGACGGCCTCGGGCAGATCGCGCCGCACGATCCGGGAGAGCACGTGCACGCCCTCCGGATCGTGCGCGAGCAGCTCGGCGACCCAGCCCCGGTCGAGCAACGCGGTCAGCAGCTCGGTCAGTTCCCGCAGCCGGGTGGCCGCCGTGACCGACAGCTCGACGTCCGTCAGATAGCCGCGCAGCTTCTCGAAGTCGCCGCGCAGCTCGTCCAGCTGGGCCGACGGATCCGGGAAGTCGGGCAGCGCGGGCCGCTCCGGCGGGGCGATCAGCGCGCCCGCGCCGTAGAGGCCGGCCACGACGACGGGCCAGTACGGTCCCGCCACCCCGGTGAAGGTCAGCACCAGGCCGAGCAGCCCGCACGCGCTCCCGGCGATGTTCTTGCGGGACTCCAGGTATGCCAGCGCCTTGCCCGGGGCCGACTTATTGGTAGCCACGGATCTCCTCGAAGGCGCCGTCCAGTGAGCCCTCCTGGGCGTCGAAGAGACGGCCGCCGGTCAGTTCGGCGATGTTCTCCAGCTCGGACTTGCTGGAGTCGCCGAAGAGGATGGGGAAGACGGGCGTCGCCCGCCGCTCGCGGTCAAGGCCGACGTAGAAGGCGTGGAAGTCGGCCGAGTCGTCGCCCGCGGTGTTCTCGCCGTCCGTCATGAGCACGATCGACGTGAAGGTGTCGCGCCCGGAGCCCAGATGCTGGTACGCCGCCTCCAGCGAGGTGTAGATCGCGGTGTCGCCCTCGGCGGTGAGCGCGTCGGTCTCCTCGCGGATGCCCGCGAGCCCGGCCTTCGGGTCGGCCGGATCCACGACATGCGTGGCCACGGTCTTCACGGTCGACCCGAACGGCATCAGCGTGACCTCCTCGCGTTCGCGGAAGTCGCCGGTGAGGTCGGTGAGCGCCTTCTTCAGCTGCTCAAGACGGTCGCCCTCCATCGAGCCGGAGGTGTCGAGGACGTAGACCGTCCGGGACGGGCGGCGCAGTTCGTTCTCGTACGCGTCGAGCAGTCCGTCGGCGACGGAACGGGTGCCGGGGAAGGGCAGTTCGCGCCGCCGGCCGGTGTCGAGGCCGGACGCGGGCTCGACGGAGGCGACGACCGGGCGGCGGTGGGTGCGCTCGGTGATCATCCGCTGGGCGTCCTCGGTGCGCAGGGCCTCGGTGAGGCGGCGGACGTCGTCGCGGGTCGCGGTGTTCGTCGACGCCAGCGAGGAGAGCGGGTAGTCGGCGGTGACGACGCCGTCCTTGGGGCGGATCACGGTCAGGCCCGGGATGCCCTTGAGGACGGACTCGTAGTTGAGCAGCGCGTCGACGTTCCCGCGCCGCTTGTACGCCGTCGCCAGCCAGCCCGACGAACCGGACGTCAGCTTCTGCCCCTTGAAGAACTCCTTCAGCCGGGGTGCGGCCTTGTCGACGTCCGCGTCCGTCAGGGCGGACTGGGCGCCGGACAGGGCCGAGGCGACGGAGACGAGGGTGGCGAAGCCGGAGTTGGAGCGGGCCGGGTCGGTCATGCCGTAGGTCAGCTTGCCGTCCTGCACGGCCTGTTCGACCTGCGACCAGGTCACGTCGTCCGGCGTCCAGCCCAGCGAGCCCAGCGTCGTCGACCTGACCCCGATGGCGACCGGGCTGGACATCACCGGCGTCTCCGAGACGACCTTCTTCGCCGCCTCGGGCCGCAGCCGCAGATAGTCGTTGGAGGACAGCCACAGCGCGTCGTACTGCCCGTCCGCCTTGCCCTTCGCCAGCAGTTCCACGGCGTCGAGGGTGCCCATGTAGGTGGGCCGGACCTCGATGCCGGTGTCGTCGGTTATCCGGTCGAGGACCGGGGCCATGTCGCTGRGCTCGCTGGAGGCGAGGACGCGCAGGGATCCGGGTCTCGGGGCGTTGTCGGGCTCGTCGGTCGCTTTCTGCGAGGTGCAGGCGGTCACAAGCGCCAGGGCGGCGAGTGCCGGCGCGAGCATGCGTGCTCTCATCCGAGGCCACCCTCCAGCGCGCCCTGCGAGCGGCTGCGCTCCAGGTAGCCGCTCGCGTGCTGCAGTTCGGCCGTCAGGTTCTCCACCGTCGCCGCCATGGCCTCGGTCGCCTGGACCTTGTAGCTGTCGATGGTGTCGAGGGTGCGGTAGATCTGCTGGAAGGCGTTGCGCAGCGTCTCCGCTCCCACCGCAGGGTCGGCGGCGATGCGCTGGATCTCGCCGCTCTGCGTGGCGAGCATCTCGGCGTTGCCGCGAATGAGGTCCTCGGTGGTCCCGCGCAGGGCGTTGACCTGCTCGATGACCTTCTTCTGGTTGTCGAGCGCGGAGGCCAGCATCACGGAGATGCGCAGCGCCGACACGGTCGTGGTCGCGGCCCGGTCGACGCCCTTGATGAGCTCCTCGTTGTTACGCCGTACGACGTCCATGGCGAGGTATCCCTGCGCGCACACCGCGAGCTGGGTGAGCAGGTCCTGGTGCTTCTGCCGGACCGGGAAGAGGATGTCGGCGCGCAGACTGTCGGCCTGCTGCGGGTCCGGGACCTCGGTGATGTGCCGCTCCACGGCCGTGTCCAGGGCCTGAGTCAGCACGACGTACTCCTGGAGCTTGCCCATGGTCTCCCACAGCCGCACCCGCTCGGTCTGCAGCGCGGCGTTGTCCCGCCGCAGCTCGTCCTGCCCGCCCCGCAGCGACCCCACGATCTTGTTCAGGGTCCCTTGCGCGGAGGCGTACTTGGCGACGTGGTCGCGCAGTTTGTTGCCGCCGGGCAGCCTGGAGAGGAACTTGCGCCCCTTGGAGGCGGGCAGATCCCGCGGGTCCAGGTCCTCCACCACCCGCCGCAGCTCGACCAGCGAGCCTGCGACCTGCGACTGGGCGTCCCCGCCCTTGTCGGGCAGGCTCCGGATGGTCCGCTCCAGCATCCGGTTGGACTGCGCGGCAGCGGTGCGCATCTCCCCGGCCCCCAGGGCGGTGATCTCCCCGACCTTGCCGGCGAACTCGGGGGAGCGGGCGTCGAGCGTCGCGAGCCCGTCGACGTAGGCGGAGGCCTTGTCGGCCATGTCGGTACGGACGCTTTCGTCGACCGGGACGAGCCCGCCGGCCTTCTCGCGCGGCACGGCGGCCACGGGCTCGGGCGGGGTGAGGACGAAGGTGTCGTCGTTGGTGCTCATGTGCGGTGGCCCCCCTTATCCGCGCGCCCGTCGAGCCAGCTCGTGCAGCACCTTGGAGGTGGGCACGGCCGCCTGGTGGACGCCGGTCAGTTCCTGCTTGAGGTAGGTGGTGTCCGAGGTGAACTCGCTGGCCTCGCCCTGCGGGCGGAACCCGTGCCGGGCCTGAAGCTCGCGCAACTTCGGGTCCGAGGAGAGGAGTTCGGCGACGGCCTTGCCGTTCTCGGTCAGCGGTACGACGGTGTGGTCGCTGTTGACCGTGGTGTCCGGGTAGAGGACGACCAGGTCGTCGGGCTGCTGTCCCTGAGCCAGCAGCGAGGCGACCTGGGACTCGTAGACCACGACCAGCGGGTTGCCGGCACCGCTGACGAAGTCCCGGAACACGGCGTCACTGCCGGACTGCTGGGCGCCCTGCACGCTGACCAGCTTGTGCAGCAGCGGTGCGGTGCGCTCGACCTCGGCGTCGGAGGCGACGACCTTGCCGCCGTTCTCGACATAGGAGGCGGCGGCCAGATAGAGCGCGCCGGAGTTGGAGGTCTCGGGGTCGGTACTGGACAGGTAGAGCGTGCCCGTCAACTCCCCGTACTTCTTGGCGCCCTTGAGCTGCTGCCAGGTGCGGTCGTCGCGGGCGGCGTCCAGATAGGCCGCCATCTTCAGCGTCCCGCGGTGGGCCTCGTCCAGCGTGGCGAGCCCGTTCGCCGCGAGCACCTCGGCGGCGTTCTTGTGCGCCACGACGACGAGGGGCGAGTAGAAGGGGCGGGGGAGAGTCCCCGTCACCTTGTACTTCGCGGCGAGTTCACGGGCGGGCGCCTGGCTCGACGGCAACGCGAGGTCGTAGCCCTTGAGGTCCAGCCCTTCCATGGCCCAGGACCCGGAGGTCTCGGCCTTGATGGTGTAGCCCTTGGCGGCGAGGGCCTTCACCACGTCGGGATCGGCGAAGAACTCGGCCTTCTCCGATCCGATCACCGCCTGCACGGTCTTCGTTGCCGTGCCGTTGTCCCCATTGCTGCGGCCCGCGACGACGGCGGCCACCACGCCACCGATCAGCACCACCGCGAGGATGATTCCAGCGATTCGTCTCACGCCGGGGAGAGTGCTCCCGGAATCCAACGTTCCCGGTCAACGGGGATGAACGGGAGGTGTCACCCCGGTCCCGTTACAACACGGGGTAAGTCAACCCCTCCAGGGGCGCGGGGAACTGCGCGACCAGCCACGACGGACCGGCAGCCGCGACACAACAGCAACTCCCATGGCGAGGGCGCAAGTCGGCCCGAGCCAACGCAGTGCTGTGGCGCCCGGTCCGCGCGTCGCTGCGGGTGCACGCGGACCGGGGCCGTTCAAGGGGGTGTCACACGACGCCGGTCAACTCCTGCGACTCGGCCTGCGCGGCGGCATGCGCGTCCATCCGCTCGGCGGCCAGAATCGCAGCCGCCGTGTCGGCCCGGGACGCGGCGACGACCAGCGCCCGCCCGGCAAGGGCATGCGCACGCTGATGCAGCGCCGCCACCTTCTGCTGACCGCCGGAGGCAACCGCGCGGGCCGGCCTACGACCGTCCCGCAGCCGGGCCACCTGCCCGGCGAGCCGCTCGGCCGCGAGGTCCAGGTCCTCCGACGGCGCCGTCGCACGCAGTTCGTCCGTGACGGCGAGCAGTGCGGCGAGGTGACCGGCGAGCTGGATGTCCAGCTCCTCCTCACGCGAGCGGTGAGGGAAGTCGGTGGTGGGGTTGCCGGCCATCGTGCTGTGGACCGACTTGGTTCGGATCGGTTCGTACATGGGATGGCCTCCTGTGCTGACAGGAAACCATCCTAGCTTAGATTCTGTCTAAAGTTGAGCGGTTCACAAAACAGGACCGTCCGTACACGCAGTGTGAGCGTCAGGGCTGGCCGTATCCGTCGAGGAACCGCCCGATGCGCCCCACCGCGTCCCGTAGGTCCGTGACCGTCGGCAGGGTCACCACCCGGAAGTGATCCGGCTCCGGCCAGTTGAAGCCCGAGCCCTGGACGACCATGATCTTCTCGCGCCGCAGCAGGTCCAGGACCATCTGCCGGTCGTCCTTGATCTTGAACACCTTGGGGTCGAGGCGCGGGAAGAGATACAGCGCGCCCTTCGGCCGCACGCAGGTCACGCCGGGGATCTGCGTCAGCAGCTCGTAGGCGACATCCATCTGCTCCTTCAGTCGCCCGCCCGGAAGTACCAGGTCATTGATGGTCTGCCGGCCGCTGAGCGCGGCCACGACCCCGTGCTGACCGGGCATGTTCGCGCACAGCCGCATGTTCGCGAGGATGGTGAGGCCCTCGATGTAGGAGTCGGCGTGCGCGCGCGGGCCGGAGATCGACATCCAGCCCACCCGGTACCCGGCCACCCGATAGGCCTTCGACATGCCGTTGAAGGTGAGGGTGAGCAGGTCGGGGGCGACGGCGGCGGTCGGGGTGTGCGTGGCGTCGTCGTACAGGATCTTGTCGTAGATCTCGTCGGAGCAGACGAGGAGGTTGTGCCGCCGGGCGATGTCCGTCAGCCCGCGCAGCATCGCCTCGTCGTACACGGCCCCCGTCGGGTTGTTGGGGTTGATGATGACGAGGGCCTTGGTGCGGTCGGTGACCTTGCGCTCGATGTCCGCGAGGTCGGGCATCCAGTCGGACTGCTCGTCGCAGCGGTAGTGGACGGCGGTGCCGCCGGACAGCGACACGGCGGCGGTCCACAGCGGATAGTCAGGAGCCGGGACCAGGACCTCGTCCCCGTCGTCGAGCAGCCCCTGCATCGCCATGACGATCAGCTCGGAGACGCCGTTGCCGATGAAGACGTGCTCGACGTCGGTCTCGACGCCCAGGGTCTGGTTGTGCATGACGACGGCCCGGCGTGCGGCCAGCAGGCCCTTCGCGTCGCCGTACCCATGGGCCGACGACACGTTGCGGAGGATGTCCTCCAGGATCTCGGGCGGACACTCGAAGCCGAACGCGGCCGGATTGCCGGTGTTCAGCTTGAGGATCCGATGCCCCGCCGACTCGAGCCGCATCGCCTCCTCGAGCACCGGGCCCCGGATCTCGTAACAGACGTTGGCGAGCTTGGTCGACTGGATCACCTGCATGTCCAGGAGCTTACGGCCCGGTAACGCCCCTTGGGCCGTGTTTCCCGACACGTGAGACGGGCGGGTTTGGGCTGTTATCGGCGGTAGCTGTCCCGTGGGCCCCTCCCGTCTCTACAATGCGCGGTCATGTCCAGGCCGCCCGAGCACGAGAACGGAACGCACGGGGCGAATACCGCAAACGGTGCGCCCGGTGCGTACGACACCCATGGCGGGATCCAGTCGACCGACGTGCCCGAGGCGTCGCCGAACGTGTACCACCCGCAGGCCGAGCCGCCCCCGGTGTACGAGGAGTACGTCGACCCCGCTGCCGCCCACGGGTGGCAGAACGCGTACGACGAGACGACCGAGCTGCCTCCGGTGGTCGATGGGGCGGATGGTGCCCATGAGGCCCGCGGTGCCGGCGGCGGGGCCTCCGGTGCCAGTGGTGGCTACGACTACGTCTATGAGGACGGCTACGACTACGGCGACGGCGATGACGCGGGACGCGGCGGCCGTCGCAGCCACCGAGGCCGGCACCAGCCCCGCGTCCGGCTCACGCGGCGCGTCGCGGTGACCGCCGGTGTGGTGGGGGCGGTGTCGGCGGCGGCGCTGATCGCCGCCTTCGGGCTGTCCGGCTCGTCGTCCGACCCGCAGGGCACCCCGGACCGCACCAACCCGACGGCAGGGGACCCCGCCTCCGCGGGCGGCGGCCCGGCCACGTCCGCCGCGCCCGACGTCACCGGCCCCTCGCGCAAGGAAGCCCCGGACAGGTCGGCGAGTGCCTCCGCGTCCGATGACGCCGGCGAGGGCGGCAAGAGCGACGGGCCGTCACCGACCTCCTCCGCCACGAGCGCGGCCCCGTCCACACCGACGGCCACGGCGACGGCCACGGCGACGGCGACGGCCACGGAACCGGGCGGCGGCCCTGGCGGCAACCCGGGGCGGGGGCAGGGGAACACGAAGGGTCCCAAGTAGCCGGGCAGGCCGAAACGGCGCCGACTGTGGTGATCCCATCCCCCTCTCGTGAACGTCCTGCGCCGACGGGCCGGTGCCCCGCAACCCCGTGATAGGGAAACCCCTACGGCCTGAACTCGCCGGTAATCAACTCCTTGTCCACACCCCCCTCCTGCGTGAGAATGCGCATGACAAAAGTGCGGGTGGCCGGAGATCTTCCGGTCACCTTCCTCGTATGAGGGGACCCCCACATGAGAAAATCTCTCGGCGCCGCCCTCCTCGCCCTGGCAATAGCCGGGGCCGGCGCCGCACCCGCGGTCGCGGCTCCCGTGAACTCGGCCGACTCCTTCGGCAAGAGCACGGACACGTCTTCCGTCACGTCCGTGGTCAATGACGCCGTAGCGTCCACAACGGAGACCCTCGGCCAGGTCCTGACCCCCAAGGCCAAGGCCGTGAACTTCGCGGGTACCGTCGCGCTCAGCAACTGCTCCGGCTCGGTCGTCCGGTTCTCGGACTCGGAGGACAACGACCCCGCGCTGGTCATGTCCAACGGCCACTGTCTGGAGACCGGCATGCCGGGACCCGGCGAGGTCGTCGTCGACCGGGCGTCCAGCAGGACCTTCAGCCTGCTCAACGCCTCCGGCAGCCGGGTCGCCACGCTGCGCGCCAGCAAGATCGCGTACGGGACGATGACCGACACGGACGTGTCGATCTATCAGCTCACCACCACGTACGGGCAGATCAAGAGCTCGTACGGCATCAACGCCCTCACCATGGCGGACACGCACCCCGTCGCCGGTACCGCCATCACCGTGGCCTCCGGTTACTGGAAGCGCCTGTACAGCTGCAACGTCGACGGGTTCGCCTACCGCCTCAAGGAAGGCGACTGGACCTTCAAGGACTCGGTCCGCTACACCTCCGCCTGCAACACCATCGGCGGCACCTCCGGCTCCCCCGTCATCGACCAGGCCACCAACAAGGTCGTCGCCGTCAACAACACCGGCAACGAGGACGGCCAGCGCTGCACGGTCAACAACCCGTGCGAGGTCGACGAGAGCGGCAACGTGACCGTCCACCAGGGCATCAACTACGCCCAGGAGACGTACCAGATCTCCGCCTGCTTCGGCGTCGACAACAAGCTCGACCTGAACGCCAGTGGGTGCGTGCTGCCCAAGCCGTAACACCTCGCGGCGGGCGGTTCGAAGTCACCGAGTCGTCCTGCGGACCGCCCGCCCCGCCAGTACGTCCGTCCTGCGCCCGTCCTCGATCACGAAACGGCCGTCGACGAGGACGTACGGAATGCCCGTCGGGAGCCTCCTCGGTTCCTCGAACGTCGAACCCGCCGCCACCGTCCGCGGGTCGAACAGCACCAGGTCCGCCCGGTAGCCCTCGCGGACCAGCCCCCGGTCCGGCAGCCGCAGCCGCGCCGCCGGGCGCGAGGTCAGATGGGCCACGCACTCCTCCAGGGACAGCACTCCCAACTCCCGCACATAGTGGCCGAGGTAGTGCGGGAACGTGCCGTACGCCCTCGGATGCGGCTTCGTGCCCTGCAGGATGCCGTCCGAGCCGCCCGTGTGGACGCCGTGCCGCATGATCGTGCGCACGTTCTCCTCGTGGCCCACGTGCTGCAGGATCGTCGAGCCCAGCCGGTCCTGGAGGAGCAGCCGCCGGGCCGTCACCCAGGGGGCCTCGCCGCGCGCGTCCGCCGACTGCCGCACCGTACGGCCGACGTGGTCCCCGAGCGCCGGGTCGCTCACGCCCGAGATCTCGATCGTGTCCCACTCGATGGGCACCCCGTGGCAGCCGTCCGCGCCGACGACCTCCATGTGGTGGCGGATGCGCTCGGCCGTGTCGTCGTCCGCGAGGCGGGCCAGGATCGCCTCCGGGCCGCCCTCGCTCGCCCAGCTCGGCAGCATCGCGACGAGGGTCGTGCAGCCGGGCGTGTAGGGGTACGTGTCGAGGCTGATGTCGGCCCCTTCGGCGAGCGCCTTGTCCAGCAGGGACAGCAGCTCGGGCGCCCGGCCCTTGTTCACGCCGAAGTTCATGGTGGCGTGGGCCAGGTGGAGCGCGCAGCCCGCCTCCCTCGTCAGGGCCACCATCTCCTCGTACGCCTCCAGGGCCCCGGCCCCGTAGGAGCGGTGGTGCGGGCAGTAGTAGCCGCCGTACTGCGCCACCACCCGGCACAGCTCGGTCAGTTCGGCGTCCTTGGCGTACATGCCGGGCGTGTACGTCAGCCCCGACGACAGGCCGACCGCGCCCTGTTCCAGGCCCTGCGCGACCAACTGCCGCATCCGGTCGAGCTCCTCGGCAGTCGCCTCCCGGTCCTCCCAGCCGACGGCGAGCGCGCGGACCGTGCCCTGGGGGATGAGATACGCCGCGTTGACCGCGATGCCCCGGCCTTCAAAACCGGCGTCGAGACGGTCCAGGTACTCGCCGACCGTCCGCCAGTCGAAGTCGATGTCGTCGCCGTGGCCGTTCCAGCCGGTGATCGCGCGGCGGACCTCGGCGAGCGTGCGGTCGTCCACGGGCGCGTACGACAGGCCGTCCTGGCCGATGACCTCCAGGGTGACGCCCTGCGCGGCCTTCGCGCTGTGGTCGGGGTCCCGCAGCAGCGCGAGGTCGCTGTGGGCGTGCATGTCGACGAAGCCGGGGGACAGGACCAGGCCCTCCGCGTCCAGCTCCCGGCGCGCCTCGGGGCGTTGGCAGCCGGCCGCGGCAGCCTCCTGCACGATCGACACGATCCTGCCGCCGTCCACGACCACGTCGGCGCGGTAGGAGGGACCGCCGCTGCCGTCGACGACCTCCGCATCCCGGATGACCAGCTCTTCCACGACCGCCACCCCCTAGAAGAA
The DNA here is from genome assembly GCF_008042075.1 of Streptomyces sp. UW30. GTDB lineage: Bacteria > Actinomycetota > Actinomycetes > Streptomycetales > Streptomycetaceae > Streptomyces. The sequence continues at coordinate 258,598 of NZ_RDBN01000005.1, forward strand.
CGTGCGGATGTAGTCGACGACCGTCCCGTCCGCCTCGGCGACCGGGATCAGCTGCCACTTGTCGAACGACGTGCACGGGTGGGACAGCCCCATCCCGACCCAGTCACCGACCTCCAGGTCCGCCTCCCCGGTCGTCGCCAGCCACGCGTGCTGGTCGGACAGGGCCGTCACCGAGATGCCGGTGGCCGGGCGCTCGGCGCCGTCCCGGCGGACCACCTGGGCGAACGGCAGGTCGAGGTCGTAGGCCGCGTCGCGCTTGCCCGCGTTGACGAAGGCCTGGTCGGGGGCGGGGCGGGAGACGACCTGGGCCCACAGCCGGAAGGCGGGTTCGAGGGCGCCCTCCTGCGGGACCCGGTTGAAGGGGGTCAGCTTGCGGTAGTGGCCGTCGTCGTGCGAGACGTACGCGCCCGAGCGCAGCAACTTCAGCACGGGCAGGGAGAGTTCGGGGATCCCGGCGAACTCGTCCGCCACCGCGTCGAACCACGCGCTGCCGCCCGCGCTGACGACGATCTCGTCCAGCCCCGCGAAACGGCCCGCCTTGTCGAATTCGGCGGCGAGGGCGACCAGCCGCCGCAGCCAGGCGTGCACCCGCTCGGGGGTCGCGTTCGGCACCTCGCCCTCGTACCCGGCGACGCCGACCAGCCGCAGCGTCGGTACGGCGGCCACCGCGTCCGCGATCGCCGCGCACTCCGCCTCCGTACGGACGCCCGTACGGGCACCGTCGCCGGCCGCCAGCTCGACGACGACGTCCACAGGACGGGTCGCCCCGGCGTCGCGCAGCGCCTCGTCCATCAGCTCCACGCCGCGCACGGAGTCGACGTAACAGATGAGCCGGAAGTCCGGGTCGGCGGCCAGCTCGGCGGCGATCCAGCGCAGGGCCGCCGCGTCCACCAGCTCGTTGGCGAGGAAGATCCGCTCGATACCGTACGCCCGCGCCACCCGCACCTGGTGCGGCACGGCGAGCGTGATGCCCCACGCCCCGTGCTCGATCTGCCGCTGGAAGAGCTGGGGCGCCATGGAGGTCTTGCCGTGCGGGGCGAAGGCGAGGCCGTGGCGGGTGGCGTACGCCTCCATGAGGTCGAGGTTGTGCTCCAGGCGCTCGGCGGAGAGCGCGAGCACCGGGGTGGCGAAGCCGTCGGTGAAGAGGTTGCGGCGCTGAGCGGCCAACTCGGCCACGGACAAGCCGTCGGCGTCCGGAGGGAGGCCCTTGAAGCGGTGGTCGACGCGTTCCTCGGCCAGACGGGCCAGCGCCTCGTTGCTCATGGAACCTCCCTGATCTGTGATGTTGCAGTATCTGCAACATCCGTTGCGTATATCGCTTACCGCTGTCTAACATCTCGGCCAACCGGGGGTCAACGGAGCCGCCGATCCATCCACCACAAGGTCTGGAGCTACGACGATCGTGACCCTCACCGGACCTTGCAATGCCCCCGACGGCGTGGACGTCGTCGCGCTCGGCGAGTCCATGGTCACGTTCCTGCCCTCCCGCCCCGGACGCCTCGCCGACGTGCCGTCGTTCGAGCGCGGGATCGGCGGCGCGGAGTCCAACGTCGTGTGCGGGCTCGCCGCCGCGGGGCACGCCGTGCGGTGGGTGAGCCGGGTCGGGGTCGACGGGTTCGGCGACCATCTGGTCGAGGCGATCGGGGGGTACGGCGTGGACGTCTCGGCGGTACGCCGGGACCCGGCCCGCCAGACGGGCGTGTACTTCCGCACCGCCGGCGACCGGGCCACGGACGCGCACGAGGTGGCGTACTACCGGGCGGGTTCGGCGGCGTCGGCGATGTCCGCGGCCAACGTGGACCTGGGGGCGGTGCGTTCGGGGCGGGTGCTGCATCTGTCGGGGATCACGGCCGCGCTGTCGCGGGGCTGCCTGGAGCTGATGCGCGAACTGACGGCTCCGGGGGAGGGGCGCCCGCTGGTCTCCTTCGACGTGAACCATCGCCCGGGGTTGTGGCGCCGGGACGCCGACGGCCCGTCCGTACTCCTGGAACTGGCCCGCGCCTGCGACGTGGTATTCGTCGGCACCGACGAGGCGGAGGCGGCCTGGGGCGTGTCCGGTGGGGCGGAGGCGATCCGGGTGTTGCTGCCGGAGCCGGGGTTGTTGGTGGTGAAGGACGGGGCACGGGGGGCGACGCTCTTCGAGGGCACAGCCACGGGTACGCGGTCGCACTCGTCCGCCGAGCCGCGGGCCATCGTGCCGCCCAGGGCGGCGCCCGTCCCACAGAAGGGCGGCACCCCGCAGGCGCCGGGCCGCGCGACCCACTCCCGCCCGGCGTCAACACCGGGCACCTCGCAGCCGACCGTCTTCGTCCCCGCCCCATCGGTCAAGGTCGCGGCAGCGACCGGTGCCGGCGACGCCTTCGCCGCCGGATTCCTCTCCGCCACCCTCCGCGACCTGCCCCTGCGTGACCGGCTGCGCCACGGCCACCTCTGGGCCGCCGCCACCCTCACCGCCCCCGGCGACCTGGCCGCACCCCCAACCCGCGACACCGCCGACCGCCTGGCCGCCCTCGACGACGCCGGGTGGGAGAAACTTCGACTCGGCCCCGGCTGGACGCAAGCCACTGAGCGGGCCGCCGAGGAGGTACGTACGCCATGAGCCAGACCGTCGACCGCGCACTCAGCATCCTGCCGCTGCTCGCCGAGGGCCCCGCCGACCTGGGCCAGGTCGCCGACCGCCTCGGCGTCCACAAGTCCACCGCGCTGCGCCTGCTGCGCACCCTGCACGAGCACGGCATGGTCTACCGCCAGTCCGACCAGCGCTACCGCCTCGGCGCCCGCCTCATCGCCCTCGCCCAGGAGGCGATGGAGAACCTCGACATCCGCGAGATCGCCCACCCCCACCTCGTACGGCTGAACGAGCAGTGCGGGCACACCGTCCACCTCGCCGTCTACGAGGAGGACGAGGTGCTGTACATCGACAAGGTCGAGAGCCGCTACCCGGTGCGGATGTACTCGCGGATCGGCAAACCCGTGGCCATCACCGTCGCCGCCGTGGCGAAGCTGCTGCTCGCCGATCAGCCCGAGCACGAACGCCGCGTCCTCGCCGAGAAGCTCGACTACCCCATGTACACGGCCCGTTCGACGCCGAACCCGGACGCCTTCCTCAGGGAACTGGGCAAGGTGCGCGAACAGGGCTGGGCCACCGACCTCGGTGGCCACGAGGAGTCCATCAACTGCGTGGCCGCACCGATCCGCGGTGCCGACGGCCGGGTCGTCGCCGCGATGTCGGTCTCCGCGCCGAACGTCGTCGTCACCGCCGACGAACTTCTCACCCTGCTCCCGCTGGTGCGCCGAACGGCCGATGACATCAGCGGAGAGTACTCCGGCAGAACCTCAGCGAAGGGCACCGTATGACCGACAAGATCGCACTCACCCCGAAGACCCACACCACGCCGCCCGCGAAGTTCTCGCACGGTGTGAAGAAGGGGAACATCCTCCAGGTCGCCGGTCAGGTCGGCTTCCTGCCGGCCGAGGAGGGCAAGCCCCCGACGCCCGCCGGCCCCACCCTGCGTGCGCAGACCCTCCAGACCCTCGCCAACGTCAAGGCGATCCTGGAGGAGGGCGGCGCCTCCTGGGACGACGTGATGATGATCCGCGTCTATCTGACGGACGTCGCGCACTTCGCCGAGATGAACGAGATCTACAACACCTACTTCGAGGAGCAGGGGCTTACCCAGCCGCCCGCCGCCCGCACGACCGTCTACGTCGGTCTGCCGGCGGGGCTGCTCATCGAGATCGACGCGCTGGCCGTACTCGGCTGACGCCCGACGCAACTCCCGCACGCCGCACACGGCATGGTGTCCGTCACCCCTGGGACGCCATGCCGCGATCCCCCCTGCCCGAAAGCAGTATGTACTTACGCAGAGGACCCCCAATTGTCCCCGATATCCTTCCCTCTCGCCGCATCGTTATACGAAGAGGCTCAACACCCCCGCCACCACGAAGCCGGCCACCGACAGGACACTCTCCAGCACGGTCCACGTCTTCAACGTGTCCCCGCCAAGGAGGCCGTCGCCGGGTCCGGCGTGAAGGTCGCCTCCGTCGCCACCGCCTTCCCGGCCGGTCGAGCCGCCCTCAGCGTGAAGCTGGCGGACGTGCGGGACGCCGTCGCCGCCATCGGCATAGCACTCCTGCTGTTCCTGATCATCAAGACGCGTCTGCAGCCCTTCGTGGCGCTCCTCGCCGTCTCCATAGTCGTCGGCCTGATGGCCGGCCTCTCCGTCACCGAACTCTTCGGCACGGTCCAGCGAAGCGACGCCGTGTCCACCATCGAGTCCGGCATGGGCGGCATCCTCGGCCATGTCGCGATCATCATCGGCCTGGGCACCATGCTCGGCGCGATCCTCGAAGTCAGCGGCGGCGCCGAGGTGTTGGCGTCCCGGCTGCTGAACCTCTTCGGCGAGAAGCGCGCCCCGCTCGCCATGGGCCTGACCGGCCTGATCTTCGGCATCCCGGTCTTCTTCGACGTCGGCATCTTCGTCCTCGCGCCGATCGTGTACGCCGCCGCCAAGCGCTCCGGCAAGTCCGTACTGCTCTACTGCCTGCCGCTGCTCGCGGGTCTGTCGATGACCCACGCCTTCCTGCCCCCGCACCCCGGTCCGGTCGCGGCGGCCGGCCTCCTGCACGTCGAGCTGGGCTGGGTCATCCTCATGGGCGTCGTCTGCGGCATCCCGGCGGTGCTGGCCGCGTGGGTGTACTCGGCGTGGATCGGCAAGCGCATCTTCGTCGCCGTGCCGCAGGACATGGTCGAGGCGGCGGCCGAGGCGAAGCTCGCGGTCATCAACGAGCAGCGGGAGGCCGGGGTCGAGCCCCAGGAGAAGCCGGTCCCGCTCGGCACGGTCCTCGGCATCATCGGTACGCCGCTGGTGCTGATCCTGGCCGCAACGTTCTCCTCGATCGCCCTGGACCCCTCCACCGCCCGCTCGGTGATCGAGTTCTTCGGGAACCCGTTCGTGGCCCTGACGATCGCCCTGCTGCTCGCGTACTACCTGCTGGGCATCCGCCGCGGCTGGTCCCGCAAGTCCCTGGAGACGGTGTCGACCTCGTCGCTCAAGCCCGTCGGCAACATCCTTCTGGTGGTCGGCGCGGGCGGTGTCTTCGGCGCCATCCTCAAGGCCAGCGGGGTGGCCCAGGCCCTCTCCGACACCTTCAACGACGTGGGCCTGCCCGTCATCGTCCTGTCGTACCTGATCTCGCTGGTCCTGCGGGTCGCCCAGGGCTCCGCGACGGTCGCGATCGTCACGACGGCCGGCATCGTCGCCCCGCTCCTCACCGAGGGCGACCACTCCCAGGCCTTCATCGCCCTCGTCATCATGGCGATCTCGGCGGGCTCGATCTTCGCCTCGCACGTGAATGACGGCGGATTCTGGATCGTCGCCAAGTACTTCGGCATCACCGAGCGGGACACGTTGAAGACGTGGACCGTGCTGGAGAGTGTCCTGTCGGTGGCCGGCTTCGTGGTGGCGGGGGTGTTGAGCCTCTTCGTATAACGATGCGGGGGCTGGTTGTGCGGGACACAGGGTTGTCGACCATACTGCTCGGCTGTGGAGCAGCGCATAGGTTCAGGCAGCCAGCCCCTGGAAGGCGCCGGGTTCGACCCGGCCTTCATCCCCGGGCTCACCTCACCCGCGTCCGTGGCGCCGAAGGGCGCGAAGAAGGAGGAGCCGGCGGGCGAGGAGAGAGACTCCGAGGAGTCGGTCCCCGAGACCGCCGACGAACCCGAGGCGGAGGTCGGCGACCTCGACGAGGTGGGTGAAGACACCACCGAGGACGACGAGGCCGATGACGGCGAGGCCCATGACGAGGCCGATGACGACGCCGACGACGAGGCCGATGAGGACGAGGCCCCGGCCGACGGGCCCGTCTTCGAGGCCGCCGATCGCCGGGCCCGTATCGTCGCCGACCACAAGGGCGTTCGGCTCACCCTGGACGACCAGCAGTGCGAGTTCCGCTGGGACGAGATCGGCGCGATCGAGACCGAGGCCCCGCGGTTCGGGAAGCGTTTCACCGTCACGGTGCACACTCCTGACCGCCGCTGGTACCCGATCGAGATCGAGGCGACGGCCAGGAGCCGCTTCAAGGAGTGGGAGTCAGAACTCGACGCGGTTCTGGACACCTACTTCGAGGAGACGCACTAGCTGCAGTACTGGGCTTCCTTCCCGATCGACCGGTACATGCAGTCGGCGTTCTCCAGCAACTGCAGCACCGCGTCCCTGTTCCGGGCAGTCTCCCGCTCGATCACCTCGTCGGGCGGGTAGAACCCCCCACCCCCGGACCGCGGGTACATCTCGAAGGTGTACGAGAAGATCTTCTGGTTGCCCCACAGCCAGTCGTCGATCGACCCGTCGGTGATGTACAGGTCGCTGGACTGCTCCGGCGTATAGCCGTTGCTGGCCGCCATCTTCTGCCCGACCGCGGCGAACGCGTTGCGGTCGTCGGCCGTCATCCCGGTCGTGGTGTCGGAGTACGTGTACCCGAACGGCCACAACACCAGCTCGCTGTACGTGTGGAAGTCGACGCCGGCCTTGATCTGCTGGACCCCGCCGACGACCCGGCTGCGTACGAAGTTCGCGACGACCTTCACCTCGGGCGCCGACTCGGCGGACGTGCCCCGGTAGGTCTCCGAGGACGTCGACCCCGACGACCCGCCGCAGCAGCCCCAGCGATAGTTCCAGTTCCGGTTGAGGTCGGTGCCGACCGCCGACGAACCGGAGTTGGGCTGGCGGTTCTTGCGCCACGACCGGTAGGAGCCGGTGGCGATGTCGTACTCGCCGCCGTCCGGGTTGAGGTCGGGCACGATCCAGATCTCCCGGTTGTTCACCATGCTGGTGACGCGGGAGTCGCTGCCGTAGTCGGAGGTCAGCTCGCGCAGCAGATACAGCGCCATCTCGACGGTGAGGTGCTCACGGGCGTGCTGGTGATGGGTGAACAGCACCTCCGGCTCGGCCTCGTCGCTGCCGACGTTGTCGCTGATCTTGATGGCGGTGATGTTCCGGCCCTGGTACGACGTGCCGATCACACGCTGGCTCGCGATGGAGGGGTTGGCCGAGATGATCGAGTTGATCTCGCTCGTCATCTCCGCGTAGTTGTGATAGCGCGAGTCGCCGGACGGGAAGTCGTTGAGGCGGATGTCGTCCTCGCTGGCGGACCGGTCGGGGACCGTGCCGAGCGGGGTGACGTCGTAGCCGAGCGCCTTCAGTTTCTTGATCTGGTCCGCCCGGCCGGAGACGACGACGCCGTGGTCGTCGCTCGCGTCCACGGTCACGCCGGCTTGCTGAAGTGCCGTGCGGTCCTTGGCGGTTGAGTGCAGACGGACCTCGTACTGGCGGATGTCGTCGGCCGAGGGGGCCGCCTTGGCGGCGCTGTCGGCGCTCGCGGACACGTTCGCCGAGATCGGCGCCGCGAGGGCGAGGGCGAGCAGGGTGGCGAGGGCGGCGGTGCGTCTGCCGCTCCGGCCGCCTGAGCCGCGTATGCGAAGTCGCATGAATTCTCCTTGTGGGGGGTGGGGTTCAGTGCGACGTACGTGGTGCGGGTGTGGCGTTCATCGTCCGGCGGCGGCATGTACAGGTCAAGGGTGACCGGTTCGCCGATGGCCCGAACCATCCGAAAATCGGCCGCGTAGTGTACGCGCGCGGCCTGCGGGCGGAGCGGTCCCGGGGTAAGTCCACCCGGCGGTGTGATCCAGGCGTGCGGGGCGGTGCGGGCCGGGGGGAGTGTGGTGATCCGCGTAAGGGGGGAGCGGTGGGAGCGCCGGCCGGCGGGGACCGGCGCACCCACCGCCTCCCCGGCCGTGGACTTACCGGCTCCCTGCGACCTCACCCGGAGGAACGGCTGATCATGGGCGGATCAGCGCCACGACGGGATCAGCAGCTGCCGGTCGAGACGACCAGCTTCGTCGACCGGCGCGACGAACTCGCCGTCGGCCGCGAGCTGTTGGCCAGGGCCCGCCTCGTCACCCTGACCGGGCCCGGCGGCGTCGGCAAGACCCGCCTCGCCGCACGCATCGCGGCCGGCGTACGGCGCACCTTCCCGGACGGCGTGCGCTTCGTGCCCCTCTCCGGCCTGGACGACCCCGCGCTCGTCCCGCTCGCCGCCGCCGACGCGCTCGACCTGCACGACCACTCCGCGCGGCCGCCGCTCCAGGCCCTGGTGGAACACCTGCGGGACCGTCGGCTGCTCCTGCTGGTCGACAACTGCGAGCACCTGCTTCAGGCCTGCGCCGAACTCGCCGCCGCCCTGCTGCACGGCACGACCGGCGTACGGATCCTCGCCACCAGCCGCCACCGCCTGGGCCTGACCGAGGAACACCTGCTGGACGTACGGCCCCTGCCGGTCCCCGACCCGGACGGCGACCTGTCCTCGCCCGAGGGCTGCCCGGCGCTCGCCCTGTTCTCCGACCGGGCCGCCGCCGTGGTACCAGGCTTTCGCCTGACCGCCGCCAACCGGGCCGCCGTCGCCCGGCTGTGCCGCCGCCTCGACGGCCTTCCCCTCGCCATCGAACTCGCCGCCGTCCGGATGCGCGTCCTCGACGTCGACCAGCTCCTCGACCGCCTCGACGACCGCTACCGCCTCCTCACCGGCGGCAGCCCCGCGGCCCTGCCCCGCCACCAGACCCTGCGCGCGGCGGTCGACTGGAGCCACGAACTGTGCACCGACCGCGAGCAGTTGGCGTGGGCCCGGCTGTCGGTGCTGGCGGGAAGCTTCGACCTGGAGACGGCGGAGGCGGTGTGCGCCGGGTCGCAGCCCCGGGTGACCCCGGGCGAAGGGGCCGCGCCGCTTCAGGACCACGACGTCCTCGACGCCGTCACCGGCCTCGTCGACAAGTCCGTACTGTCCCGGGAGCCCGGCCCCGACGGCATCCGCTACCGGCTCCTCGACACCCTCCGCCACTACGGCCTGGACCGCCTGCGCCGCCTGCCCGGCGAGGAACCCGCCGCGCGCAGACGCCAGCGCGACTGGATGCTGCGCCGCGCCACCGCCTGCGAGCGGGCCTGGTTCGGACCCGGGCAGCGCGAGATCGTCGCCCGGCTGCGAGCCGACCAGGACAACCTCCGCACCGCCCTCGACTTCAGCCTCACCACGCCTGACGAACGCCTCACGGGCCTGCGCCTGGCCGGCACCCTCTGGTTCCACTGGCACGCCTGCGGCGCCGCGCGCGAGGGCCGCCACTGGCTCGACCGCGCCCTCGCCGCCAACCCGGAACCCACCCGGGAAAGGGCCCGCGGCCTGTGGATCGCCGGACTCCTCGCCGCCGCCACCCACGCCCTCACCGCGGGCCTCGCCCTCGCCCGCGACGCCCACGCCCTGGCCCAGGACCTCGGCGACGCGGCGGAGGCGGCGCACGCCGAGTACGTCATCGGCGTCATCACCCTGTTCATGGACGACCTGCCGACCGCGCTCGGGCACTTCGAGGCGAGCGTCGCCCGCGGCCCCGTCCCCGGCCAGCACCTCAGCCTGCACGGCCTCGACCAGGTCGAACTCGCCTGCGCGCTGGGCTTCCTGGGCGAGGCCGAGCGCGCCGTCGAGGTCTGCGAGCGGGCCCGCCGGATGTGCGAACGGCACGGTGAGGAGTGGGTGCACTCCTACGTCCTGCGGATGCTCGCCCTCGCCCGCACCGTGCAGCGCGACTGGCCCCGGGCCGAACACCACGCCCGCCAGGCCCTGCGCCTCAAGCTCGCCGTGCACGACGTCATCGGCATCGCCCTCACCCTCGACCTCCTGGCCCGCACCGCCACCGAGCAGGGCGCCCACGAGCGCGCGGCCGTCCTGCTCGGTGCCGCCGACCGCACCTGGGCCGCCATCGACCGCGACCGCTGGGGATCGGCGACCCTCAAGTCCGCCCGCCGCGAGAGCGAGACCCGGGCACGCGAGGCCCTCGGCCCACCCGGCTACGAGCGGGCGTACGAACGCGGCGCCGGACTCGACCTCACCCGGACCGTCGAGTACGCCGTCGGCGACACGGCCCGGCCCCGACCGCCCACGGCCACCCGCAAGGGGAACGGCCGCCACAGATCCGACCGGCCGACGACCGGCGTCCGCCTCACCCGCCGGGAGAGCGAGGTCGCCGAACTCGTCGCCCAGGGGCTCGCCAACCAGCAGATCGCCGACCGCCTGGTCATCGCCCGCCGCACGGCCGAGGGCCACGTCGAACGCGTCCTGCGCAAGCTCGGCTTCAGCAACCGCAGCCAGATCGCCGCCTGGGTGGCGGCGCAGAGCTGAGACCCCCGGCCGGCCCGCCGTCCGACCCACCACCATCGACTCGCACCCGAGGGGAGTCCGCACCCATGACCACCCGACCCGTCCCGCCCACCCCGCCCCAGGACCGCTTCGACCACCGCATGACGGTCTTCCGCAGCGGCGAGGAGTTCCTCGCCGCCGCCCTGCCCTTCCTCACCGAGGCCCTCGCGGCAACCGGCGAACCCCCGCCCGTGGCCATCGTCGCCCCCGCCAACCTGGACCTCCTGCGCGACGCCCTCGGCACCGACGCCAAGCACGTCGGCCTCGTCCCGCACACCGAGTGGTACACCGGCTCCGCCGCCAACGCGATCGCCCGGGGCGCCGGTTACCTCACCGAGAACGCCGGCCCCGGCGGCCGTGTCCATCTCCTCATGGAACCCGTCTGGGGCGGACGCGCCGGCCGCTCGCCGCGCGAGACCGCCGAGTGGATCCGCTACGAGGCGCTCGCCAACCTCCTCTTCGCCCCGCTCGCCACGACCGCCCTGTGCGCCTACGACTCCCGCGTCGCGGGCCACGCCATCGTCGCCGCCGCCCGCCGGGCCCACCCCGACACCGGCGTGTACGTGGACCCGGTCCGGCTCGCCGCCGAACTCGACGCCGTACCGCTGCCCGCGCCGCCCGCCGACGCCGAGCGGCTCCCCGGCCCGGCCCCCAGCGCCGACGCCGTACGCACCTGGGGCACCGTCCAGGGACTGCCCGCCGCGGACGTGGAACTGTTCGCCACGGCCGTCACCGAGGCGGCTGGCGCCCTCGGCCCGCTCGACGACACGCTGCTGTGGGGCGACGCCCCGGCCTGCGTCTGCGAACTGCGCGTCGCCCGCCGCGTCGACGACCCGCTGGCCGGCTTCGTACCGCCGCCGAGAGTGGAACCGGAACCCGGGCAGGGGCTGTGGTTCGCCCGCCAGGTGTGCGCGTACGTCGATGTCCGCGACGAGGGGGAGAGGGCGAGCGTACGGCTGCAGTACGGGTAGGCAGTCCCCGACGCAGGTATGGAATCGGGTATTTCTCCCCATGTGGCCGTACTCCCGTACCCGTCACTCTGGACCCATGCTGTACGGCTCGTATCCCCAACCGCCCCTGGGGGCAGGCCATCTGAGCGTCGAGTACGACCCCCGTCCCTCCGCGGTCGGCGAGGCCCGCGCCGAGGTGCGCCGGCAGCTGGAGGTATGGGGGCTCGCGGATCTCGACGACTTGGTGGACATGACCGAGCGCCTGGTGAGCGACCTCGCCACGAACGCCGTGCGGCGGGCGGCGAGACGGTTCCGGCTCACCTTGTCCGCCGCACACGGGATTCTGCGGTGCGAGGTGCGGGACGGGGCGGGCAAGACCGTGTGGTTCGAGCTCGGCACCTGCCGGTGCGCGCCGGGCCTGGTCGTCGGCGGATCGTTCTGCGGCTAGCCGGTCCGCTCCCGCCCCCTTGTCGGCTCGGCCTCTTTACGGTTTCTTGATCTGCATGGCGGACACCACAGGTAACCCCACGTCCACTGAGGCATCCACCGGCAGTAACCCCCCACCCGACAGGTCCCGTTGGCGGTACATCGGCCCTGGCATCGTCGTCGCCGCGACCGGCGTCGGAGCCGGTGACCTGGTCGCCACCCTCATCGCGGGCAGCAACTTCGGCTACACCCTGCTGTGGGCCGCGATCATCGGCTGCCTGGTCAAGATCTCCCTTGCCGAGGCGGCCGGACGCTGGCATCTGTCCACCGGCCGCACCCTCTTCGACGGCTGGGCGAGCCTCGGCCGCTGGACCACCTGGTTCTTCGTCGTCTACGTCGTGATCTGGGGCTTCGTCTACGGCGCGGCCGCGATGTCGTCCAGCGCACTGCCGCTGCAGGCGCTGTTCCCGGAGGTGATGGACCTGGAGTGGTGGGCCATCGCCTGCGGTCTGGTCGGCCTGGTCTTCGTCTGGTTCAACAAGTACGCCGTCTTCGAGAAGGTCATGACGGTCCTGGTGGGCGTCATGTTCGTGGTGACGGTCTATCTGGCGATCCGGGTCACGCCGAACCTCGGCGACGCCTTCGCCGGACTGCTGCCCGTCCTGCCCGACGAGAAGGACTCGATCCTCAACACCCTCGGCCTGATCGGCGGCGTCGGCGGCACCATCACGCTTGCCGCGTACGGCTACTGGGTCAACGCCAAGGGCTGGACGAACACCGGCTGGATGAAGGTGATGCGGCTCGACAACCGCGTCGCTTACATCACGACCGGCATCTTCGTGGTCGCGATGCTCTTCGTCGGCGCGGAGCTGCTGCACTCGGCGAACGTCGCCATCGCGAGCGGCGACAAGGGGCTGCTCCAGCTCAGCGACATCCTGGAGGAGGAGTACGGCACCGCCACGGCCAAGTTCTTCCTGATCGGCTTCTTCGCCACCTCCTTCACCTCCCTCATCGGCGTCTGGCACGGCGTGAGCCTGATGTTCGCCGACTTCGTCGCCCGCTTCCGGGGACAGGGCGAGCAGAAGGGCGAGGAGGTCGCCTCCGGCGCACGCGAACGCTCCTGGCCGTTCCGGGCGTACCTGCTGTGGCTGACCTTCCCGCCCATCGTCCTGCTCTTCCAGGACGAACCCTTCCGCCTGATCATCATCTACGGCGTGCTGGGCGCGGCCTTCCTGCCGTTCCTCGCCGGCACCCTGATCTGGCTCCTCAACTCCTCGCGCACGCCGAGTCAGTGGCGCAACGGGCCGGTGAGCAACGTGATGCTCGCGATTGCCGGCCTGTTGTTCCTGGTGCTGTGCCTGAAGCAGGTCTGGGACCAGCCGTGGTCGGAGTTCTTCTAGATGCCGCGGTGAAGCCGCTCAGCGGAACCGGTCCCACTTCGGGCTGAGCGCGATCTCCCGTAGCTGCTCCATCGTCAGATCCGGGGTAGGGCGGGCCGGAACGCCACGGCTGCCGGGGTTGTACGCGCTGATCACCACACGGAGACCGTCCGTCCGCAGGGTGTCGACGGTCCACATCACGCTCCCCTCGGCACCCTTGTCGCCCGGCCCCCGGCGGATGGCGACCTTGGTGCCGTCGGGCAGGGTGGGCCCCTCGCCCTTGTTCGGCGTGGGTGTCTGCGCCGAGCGCCGCTGCTCTTCCTCGACGACGGCGTCTACGCCCCGCCGCCACACCCCGGCCGTGACCAGCTCTTTCAACTGGGCTCCGGACAGCGGAGGTTCGGCCCGAGTGACGAGGTACCGAGCAGTGCCGCGCCCATCGCGACGCATGCGGGGGCGACGGCACCGGCCACCACCACGGCCCGCGGCCTCGGCCGCAGTCGTCGTCCCCGCGCCTCGGAGTGCTTCTCGTCCTGGTCCACGGGCACAGCAAACCATCGGGTTCCGACGGGCGAGGAAGAATGTCACCGCGGCACCGAGAGTTCACGGTGAGCACAGCGAGCATCGGACGAAGGACCTGACGGATGACCCAGTTGAAAGAGCTGGTCACGGCCGGGGTGTGGCGGCGGGGCGTAGACGCCGTCGTCGAGGAAGAGCAGCGGCGCTCGGCGCAGACACCCACGCCGAACAAGGGCGAGGGGCCCACCCTGCCCGACGGCACCAAGGTCGCCATCCGCCGGGGGCCGGGCGACAAGGGTGCCGAGGGGAGCGTGATG
>NZ_RDBN01000005.1:272527-282448 GCF_008042075.1 Streptomyces sp. UW30
GGCCGGTCCCGCCCCACCCCGCTCCGGTACCGGCCGGCCCGGAGTTCCTGGCCGTGGACAAGCGCAACGCGATCGTCGTCGACGCGTCCGGCGTCGTCTTCGAGATGTCCGGGCACACGCTGGAATTCCGCTGGCCCGAGATCCACGGCGTCCACTACAAGGCGAGCCCGGACGGCAAGGCCCTGATGGTCGCCGTGGTCTACCCGGACGGCCGGTTCTACGAGTGCGCGGTGGAGGCCAAGCCCCGGGCCCGGCTGCAGGAGTGGTTCCCGCAGCTGGCCTGGGTGCTTGGCCACTACCGTCCGGCGGGGTGACCTACGGCAGCGCGTGCACGTGCGGCCCCACCGCGTTCGACCAGGCGTTGCCCGCCGTCGCGTCCCAGTTGGTCGACCAGGTCATCGCGCCCCGCAGGTCGGGATAGGTCCGCGAGGGCTTGAAGGAACCGCACCCCGTGCCCTTGGTCAGGCAGTCCAGGGCGCTGTTCACGACGGACGGCGCCACGTACCCGCTGCCCGCGCCCCGTGTCGAGGCCGGCAGGCCGAGGCCGACCTGGGACGGGGCGAGGCCGCCCTCCAGCTGGATGCAGGCCAGGGCGGTGAGGAAGTCCACCGAGCCCTGGCTGTAGACCTTGCCGTCGCAGCCCAGCATGGAACCGCTGTTGTAGTACTGCATGTTGACGACCGTGAGGATGTCCTTGATGTTCAGGGCGGTCTGGAAGTAGGAGTTCGACGTCGACTGCATGTCGATGGTCTGCGGCGCCATCGTGATGACCAGCGACGAGCCCGCCTTCGCGGACAGGGAGCGCAGCGCCTGTGTCATGTAGGTGGCGTTGAGGCCGTTCTCCAGGTCGATGTCCACGCCGTCGAAGCCGTACTCCTGCATGACGGAGTACACCGAGTTCGCGAAGTTCGTCGCGGACGTGGGGTCATTCACGGACACCGTGCCCCGCTCACCGCCCACCGAGACGATGACCTTCTTCCCGGCGGCCTGCTTCGCCCTGATGTCCGCCTTGAACTGGTCGACGGTGTAGCCGCCCAGTCCGGCCGAGTCCAGGTTGAAGGTCACCGCGCCCGGCGTCGTGGTCGCGTCCGCGAAGGCGACGGCGATGATGTCGTACTGCGACTGCACGTCGGCGAGCTTCTGCACGGTGGCGCCGTTGTTGAAGTTCTGCCAGTAGCCGGTCACCGCGTGCTTGGGCAGGGCCGGACCCACCGGGCCCGCCGTGGTCGTCCCCGTCACCGTCGCCGACTTCGGCGACTCACCGGCCGAGTTGGTCGCCGTGACCTGGAAGGAGTACGACGTGGCGGCCGCGAGCCCCGTCACGGTCGCGGAGGTGCCGGTCACCGCGGTCACCTTGGTGCCGTTCCGGTAGACGTTGTAGCCGGTCGCGCCCGAGACGGTGTTCCAGGCCAGGGAGACCGACGACGAGGACGTCCCCGACACCGCGAGCCCGCTCGGCGCCCCGGGGATCGTGGGGGTCGGGTCGGTGCCCCCGCCGCCGTCGGGGCCGAACACCGACAAGTCGTCCGCGTAGTACGCCGCCTGCCCGTACCAGCCGTGCGTGTAGACCGTCACGGAGGTCGTCGAGGCGCCGGTGGTGAAGGTGGTCGACAGCTGCTTCCAGGCGGAGGAGTCCGGCGTCCAGGTCGAGACGTCGGTCGTGCCCGTGCCCGTCGCGCCGAGGTAGGTGTAGCCACCCTGCACCCAGGCGCTCAGCGTGTACGTCGAGTTGGGCTTCACCGCCACGGACTGGGTGCACCGGGCGTTGTCCTGCCCGGCCGGGGTCGCCTTCAGGGCGGTCGCGCCGCCGTGCACCGGGGAGGTGACGGTCGTGCCGCTGTTCGCCGAGCAGGTCCAGTTGGTCAGGCCGGACTCGAAGCCGGCGTTCTTGGCGTTGTTGACGTCCGCCGCGGACGCGTGGCCCGCGCTGAGGAAGGTGAGGGAGAGGGCGGAGGTGACGGTTGCCGCCCAGAGGCGTGCCGGTCGGCCGCGACGCCCCTGTCGTCTGTGTATGAACATGTCAACCAAGTTGGTCCAGACCAATCCGAGTGTCAAGGGATTCCGGTCATGGAGAATTGGTGTGCGTAACCTGCCCCGTTTTGGCGTGAGTTGTGCGAGCAGAGTTCCTTCCCCGCTACACAAACGCTGTTCTCCGGTCATGGAGCCGTGGATACAGTGCTGAGATAGTCACGCAATGAAGTCATCTCGGTGCACCGGAGTAACACCCGTGCACCGGACCGGGCGGGAACGGGGAGCGACGCGTGCCAACTGCCATTGCCGTGACCAGCGCCGACATGGCGCTGCCGGCGCAGGATGAGCGAACCGTGCCCGCCGTCGTGCTCCAGGACCTCGACCGGGAGCCGCTGGAGCGGTCGCTCGCGGGCATGCAGACCCTGATCGAACAGCACGGCCATGTCATCGTCGTCTGCTCGCAGGCCGCCCCCCGGGCCGTGCGGCAACGGCTGCACACCGTACGGTCCCTGCTGGAGAGCGACCGGATCGCCGTGTTCTGCCCCGAGCTGCCCCCGCTCGGACTCGCCGTCCTCGCCCGCCAGCTGCGCCAGCTCGCCTCCTGCGACCTCAGCCCCGGCGTCCTCGCCTCGGCCGGCCGGCTGCTCACCCACTACCTCCACGCCGGCGCGCTCCTCGGCTCCGTCACCCGACTCGACCGCGTCCCCGTCGACCTCAAGTCGCACGCCAAGTCCTGGATGCCCGGCAGCCAGTTCGGCGTCATCGCCCACCCGGCACCGCAACTCGTGCGCATGGCACCCGGAGTCACCCTCCCCGGCCCGGAGTTCGGCACCTCGATGCTGGTCGCGCAGGGGCAGCTGCAGTCCGACTGGGTCTCGGCCGTGCTGGCCAAGTCCTGGAACGCGCAGGGCCTGCGCGAGGTGGTCCTGCCCGCCGAGTCGGCCGCCTGGTGGGGGACGACCAAGTTGATCGAGTTCTGCGCCTATCTGCCCGACCTGTCGGTGCTTTACCAGCTCGTCACCTCCGTAAGGCAGAACTCCTGTCACTGGTGCGGCATCGACGTCATCGGCGACCGCTGCGTCTTCTGCTCCGCCACCCCGCCCACCCACGAACAGCCGGCCCGCGCAGGCTGACCGGACCCGAGCCCGATCCGACCGCCCCCGACCGATTCCCCCAATGAGGTTGCACGGTTCATGAACTCCCGTCAGCGCCGCGGCGTCATACTCCTGCTCCTGTCGATCGTCTGCGCCCTCGGCGCCTTCGCCGGCGTCCTGTCCGTCATCAGCGACGTGAAGTCCAAGGTCGGGCCCGAGGTCACCGCGTACCAGCTCAAGAGAGACGTGGCCCCCTACACACCGCTCAGCGCGGGCCAGTTCGAGAAGATCGAGATGCCCGAGCGGTGGCTGTCGAAGAACGCGGTCACCAGCCTCCGCGAGATCCAGGGCAAGATCGCCGTCACGACTCTCAAGGAAGGCTCGCTGCTCCAGAGCGACATGATCGTCGACCAGCCCGCCCTCCAGACGGGCGAGCAGGAGATCGCCATCATGATCGACGCGGCGACCGGCGTGGCCGGCAAGATCACCGCGGGCTCCAAGGTCAACGTCTACGCCACCTTCGAGGGCGATCGCGACTCCGACCCCGACCAGTCCCGGCTGATCGTCGAGAACGCCCGGGTCATCGACGTGGGCAAGCTGACCTCGCTGCAGCCCGACGACAACGACAACGGCCGGCGGCCCACCGAAGCCGTCCCGATCACGTTCGCGCTCGACCCGATCGACGCCCAGCGCCTCACATACGCCGAGTCGTTCGCCGACGAGGTCCGGCTCGCCCTGGTGGCACCCGGCGAGGACTCCGACATCCCCGCGACGAACCGCTCGTACGAACTCGCCAAGGACAAGTGAGAGGCCCCTATGCCCACGAGGATCCTCCCGGCCGTCGGCGACGCGGACGCGGTCCGGTCCCTCACGACGCTGCTCAGCCAGCTCCCCGACGCCGAGCCGGTCGCCCCGGTGACCGACTCCACCCAGCTCGTCGACACCCTCGCCCGCCTGGCCGCCGAGTCCATCGACGAACTCCCCGAGGTCGTCGTCGTCCACGAACGCATCGGCCCGGTCCCGGCCCTGGAGCTCATCCGCGAGGTCGCCCTGCGCTTCCCCGCCGTCGGCGTCATCCTCGTCACCTCCGACGCGAGCCCCGGCCTCTTCCAGGCCGCCATGGACTACGGCGCGCGGGGCCTTGTCGCCCTGCCCCTGAGCTACGAGGAGCTGGCCAGCCGTGTCAACGCGGTCGCCCAGTGGTCCATGGGCGTACGGCGCCATCTGGGCGCCGGAGGCGACGTGTTCAGCGGCGTCGGCGGCACGGTCGTCACGGTGAGCGGGGCCAAGGGAGGCGTGGGGGCGACCCTCACGGCCATCCAGCTGGCCCTCGCCGCCCAGGCGTCGGGCCGCAGCGCCGCGCTCCTCGACATGGACCTGCAGACCGGCGACATCGCGTCCTACCTCGACATCCAGTTCCGCCGCTCGGTCGTCGACCTGGCCGCCATCAACGACATCACGCCGCGCGTGCTGGCCGACGCGGTGTTCCGGCACGACACGGGCGTGGCGCTGCTGCTCGCCCCCGGCGACGGCGAACGCGGCGAGGAGGTCACCGACCGGGCCGCCCGCCACATCGTCAGCGCCCTGCGCTCCCGCTACGAGGTCGTCGTCATCGACTGCGGCTCCCAGCTGTCCGGCGCGAGCGCGGCCGCCGTGGAGATGGCCGACACCGCGCTCCTCGTCACCACCCCGGACGTGGTCGCGGTGCGCGGCGCCAAGCGCACCGTGCGGATGTGGGACCGGCTCCAGATCCGCAAGGCCGAGGAGACCATGATCGTCGTCAACCGCCACACGCGCGGTGCGGAGATCCAGCCCGCCCTGATCCAGCGCATCACCGGCACGAGCATCGCCGCCACCGCGATCCCCGCCAACTTCAAGGAACTCCAGGGCGCGGTGGATGCCGGCCGGCTGCACGAGCTGGATGCCAAGAGCACGGTCAAGCAGGCGCTCTGGGCGCTCGCGGGGGAGCTGGGGCTGGTCAAGGGCACGGAGGGGGCCGTAGCCGTACAGCGCCGCAATGGCAGGGCGCGGGGCGGTGGCGAGCGGGCGGCGCTGACCTTCCGGAGGCGGAAGGAAATAGGGCGGTGAGGCGGCGGGGACGGGGGGACAAGGGACAGGTGGCGATCGAGTTCCTCGGGATGCTGCCGCTGATCATCATCACCCTGGTGCTGCTGTGGCAGTGCGTGCTGGTGGGGTACACGTTCACCCTCGCGGGGAATGCTGCGGACGAGGCGGTTCGGGCGGGGACGGCGTCGGAGGGGCAGTCGGCCTGCCAGGAGGCGGGGCGGGAGCACCTTCCGGACGCATGGCAGGGGGATGCCGAAGTGGATTGCGATGCGGGCGGCGGTTTCGTCACGTCGCGCGTGACGCTCCGGGTGCCTGTGCTCTTCCCGGGCGCGATCGGCTTCCCGTTCACGGTCGAGGGCCACGCGGGGGCCGTACAGGAGGAGAAGGACTGAGATGTCGTACCGACTCCTCCCTCGCCGCAGGGACGGCCGCGACCGAGGCCGCGACCGAGGCAGTGACCGTGACCGAGGCCGTGACCGCGACCGAGGCCGTGACCGAGGTCGCGACCGCGGTCAGGTCGCCATCGAGTACCTCGGGTTCATCCCGATCCTGATCCTCGTCGCCATGGCCGGCATCCAGGTCGGGCTGATCGCCTACGCCGCCCAGCAGGCCGGTACGGCGGCCAGGGCGGGGGCGCGGGCCGCCTCGCTGGACGAGAGCGCGCAGGACGGCTGTGTCAACGCGATCAGCGACTGGCTGACCGTCACCTGTTCCGAGGTGCAGGGCGGAGACGAAGTCACCGTCACCGCCACCGTCCCGATCCCGCCGATCGTCCCGGGCTGGAACTTCGACCCCGCCCAGAAGACCGCGACCATGCCGCTCGACCACTGAACGAGGATCCCCATGAGCCTGAGGTCCCGCATCAACACCCCGGAGGAGAACAGCAGCCGGGGCGAGGACGGACATCTGGTCTCCTCCTACCGGGCCAAGCTGCTGGAGGAGATCGACCTCGCGGAGATGAGTTCGCTGGCGGCGGCCGAGCGCAGGGCCCGCCTGGAACGAGTCCTCGGCCACATCATCAGCCGTGAGGGCCCGGTGCTGTCGACGGTCGAGCGCTCGCAGCTGATCCGCCGGGTGGTCGACGAGGCGCTGGGCCTCGGCATTCTGGAGCCCTTGCTCGAAGACGCGTCGATCACCGAGATCATGGTGAACGGCCCCGACGCGATCTTCGTCGAACGAGGGGGCCGCGTCGAGCAGTTGCCGCTCCGCTTCCCCTCCCACGACCAGCTGATGCAGACCATCGAGCGGATCGTCTCCACGGTGAACCGCCGGGTCGACGAGTCCAACCCGATGGTGGACGCCCGGCTGCCGTCGGGTGAGCGCGTGAACGTCATCATCCCGCCGCTGTCCCTGACCGGCGCGACCCTCACGATCCGCCGCTTCCCCCGCTCCTTCACCCTGCACGAGATGACCGGCCTGGGATCGCTGGACGAGCCCATGGTGTATCTGCTGGCCGGGCTGGTGCAGGCGAAGTTCAACATCATCGTCTCGGGCGCGACGGGCACCGGAAAGACGACGCTGCTGAACGCGCTGTCGGGGCTGATCCCCGAGACCGAGCGCATCATCACCATCGAGGACTCCGCCGAACTCCAGCTCCAGCAGGGGCATGTGATCCGGCTGGAGTCCAGGCCCCCCAACGTCGAGGGCAAGGGCCAGATCACCATCCGCGACCTGGTCCGCAACTCCCTGCGGATGCGCCCCGACCGGATCGTCGTCGGTGAGGTCCGCGGCGGCGAGTCCCTCGACATGCTCCAGGCCATGTCGACCGGCCACGACGGCTCCCTGGCCACCGTGCACGCCAACAGCGCGGAGGACGCGTTGATGCGCCTGAAGACCCTCGCCTCCATGTCCGACGTCACGGTCCCCTTCGAGGCACTGCACGACCAGATCAACAGCGCGGTGGACGTGCTCATCCAGCTGACCCGGTTCCCGGACGGCGCCCGCAGGATCACCGAGATCGCGATCCTGGACAGCCACGGGGCGGAGCCGTACCGCCTCGTGACGGTGGCCCGCTTCAACTCCCGGCCCATGACCCCGGACGGCCGCGTCCACGGCGCCTTCGCGTACTTCCCGCTCCCGCGCCGCACCGCGGACCGCCTCTACATGGCGAGCCAGCCGATACCCCAGGCCTTCGGCGTCGCCCAGACCCCGCTCGAACTCGCGACCCGAGAAGCCAGGTAGGAACCCGTCGCCATGGAACCCCATACCCTCGCCGTGGACCTCCAGACCCGCATCACGCTCACCACCGGCGTCGCGCTGCTGACCTGCGCGCTCGCCGTGGTGGGCGTCCACGCCTACGCCGCCGGGCGGGCCCAGCGCCAGGCCCTGGTCGACCGGCTCTCCGCCACCGGCCAGCTCACCGGGGCCGGCGGCCGCCGACGCCGCTTCGCCGACCTGGACCGCCGCCTGCGCCGTACGAAACTCGGCAAGCAGCTGGAACTGCGGCTGGCGGCGACGGGCCTGGACGTCACGCCGGGCGAGTTCTTCGTCTACATGCTGGCGACGGTGGCGGGCCTGTGGCTGATCGGCCAGGCGACGCTGGCACCCTTCTTCGGCCCCATCGCGGGCCTGCTGGGCGTGTGGGCGGCGGTCCAGTTCCTCAACTGGCAGCGCCAGAAGCGCATCGAGAGGTTCATCAACCAACTCCCCGAAATGGCCCGAATCCTGGCGAACGCGGCCCACGCGGGCCTGGCCATGCGCACGGCCATCGGCCTGGCCGCGGAGGAGCTGGAGGCCCCGGCGGGCGAGGAGCTGGCCAAGGTCTCCAACCAGCTGGCGCTCGGCGCCTCGATGGACGACGCCCTGGGCGAGCTGGCGGAACGCCTCCCGTCGCGTGAGCTGGTCGTACTCGTGACCACCTTGGTGCTGTCCAACCGGGCGGGAGGCCAGGTGGTGAGCGCACTACGGAACCTCACGGAGACGCTGGAGGAGCGCAAGGAGACCCGACGCGAGGTCCGTACGCAGCTCGCCCAGGTGAGCATGACGTCGTACGCCGTCCCGGTGCTGGGCATCGGGTCGCTGTTCCTGATGAACGGGGTGAAGGACGGAGCCTTGGACCGGATGACGGGCTCGCCCCTGGGGCAAGCCGCGGTCCTCATCGCCTTCGGCCTGTACGCGGTCGGCTTCATCCTGATCCGCCGTATGTCGCGGATCGACGTCTGAGGGGCGGGGACGACGATGACGGGAATCGGAATCCTGCTGGCGACGGTGATGGCCCTCGGCGTGTGGGGAGTCTTCGCCGCGATCCGCATGTACCGCGCGGAGACCAAACTGCCCAGCGACCTGGCACTCGCCCTGGAGATCGGCGCGACCCGCACCGGCGCCGTGGACTCGCTGATCGACCGCATGGGCATGCGCTACGCCCCCGCCGTACTGCGCCTGATGGGCCCGAAGCTGGTCGCCAAGTACCGCCGCAGGATCGACCTCGCGGGCAACCCCGGCGGCCTGACCATCGACCGCTATGCGGCCAGGCGCGCGGTGTACGGCTTCCTGGGCGCGGTCGGCTTCCTGGTGTTCCTGCTGCGGGGACAGTTCCTGGTGGCGTTGCTGCTGCTGGCCTTCGGCGCCTTCTGGACGGAGGTCGGCATCTGGGCGGCGATCCGGATCAGGAAGGACGAGATCGAGCGCACGCTGCCGGACTTCCTGGACGTCCTGGCCGTGGTGGTGAGCGCGGGCCTGGGCTTCCGCCAGGCGCTCGACCGGGTCGCCGCCAAGTACGAGGGCCCCTGGGCGGACGAACTGCGCATCACCCTGCGCCAGATGGACCTCGGCATGAGCCGCCGCCAGGCCTTCACGGAGCTGCGGCGACGGAACGACTCCGAGCAGGTGGCGATGTTCGTGACGGCGTTGCAGCAGGGGGAGGAGCTGGGCGCGCCGATCGTCGACACGCTGGTGGCGCTGGCGAAGGACATGCGCAGGACTGATGCGCAGAACGCCCGCCGCAAGGCGGCGAGGGCGGTCCCGAGGGCCACGCTGATGATCACGACGTTCATGGTTCCGCCGCCAGCGCCACGCCATGCAGCGTCTTCGCCACCGAGTCGTGCATCTCGCGGGCCAGCCGGGCCCGTTCCGCGCCCACCGCCTCCGTGACCGCGAGGCGCGCCCGAACCGTCGTCAGAGCCTCGGTTGCCGTGCCGAAGCGGAGCATGAGGTTACGGAGGGACGACCCCAGCGCACCTGTTATGACGCACAGGCCCGGGAGAAGGAGTTTGTCCGTCAGGCCCGTCGAGCGGGCGTCGGTGTTGATCGCGTAGGCCAGGAGCAGGATCAGGGACTGCGCGCTCGCGAACACCGCCGCGCCCCGGTAGCCGTAGACGATGCCGGCCAGGAGCGGGGTGCAGACGCTGACGTAGGCCAGCGTCGTGTCCGGGCCCGCGGATATCAGGAGCAGGGAGGTGAAGAGGGTGTCCGCCGCCAGCAGGGTGGGGTGGCGCAGGAGGAGGGGGCCGAAGCGTTCCCAGTCGCGGAACAGGGCGTAGGAGACCATGAAGGTGACGACCACCGCCGCGCCCACCAGCCGCGTGCCCAGTCCCGGCGCCGCGCCCAGCAGGGCCCCGGGTGCCGCGAGGGCGATCATGGCGAGCCGGAAGCCGAAGACCTGGCGGCACATCGCCTGGAGGGCGTTGACCTGGAGCGGGATTCTCGCGGACGGCCTCACCGGTTCCCCGGACCGGCGCGGCAGCCGACGACCGCGCAGCAGCCCAAGGCCGGGCCTCACGCTCCCCGACCTCACCCTCAACGGCATCCCCGCCACGGCTCTTCCCCCTACTCCCCCGTCAGCGATCCGAAG
>NZ_RDBN01000005.1:282548-327890 GCF_008042075.1 Streptomyces sp. UW30
ACCGTCTCGCCGGTGCTGCTGTCGACGGCGTAGAGGTAGGCGCCCGTGTCCTGGTCGTTGTGCGTCCAGTAGATGCCCGGGTGCTGGCGCGAGGCGGCGAGGCCGCTGGACTCCGTGATGCGCGGGTCCTTGATCGTGAAGTCCTCGTTCCCGTCGGCGGCGGAGGCGATGGAGAACGCTCACCGTCACGCTAACGCGACGAAGGTCGACGTCCGGGCGGGCGTCCAGGGCGAGGTGCTCTGCCTGACCGTCCAGGACGACGGGCGGGGCCTGCCCCCCGACACCACCCTCGATCACCTGCGCCGAACCGGCCATTTCGGCCTCCTCGGCATGGCCGAACGAGCCGCGTCGATAGGCGCCCGCATCGACTTCGGCAAGGGCGCCCACGCCCGTGGCACGGAGGTCCGCCTGGAACTGCCCCTGGCGGCCCTGACGACGATGAAGGCGACGACCTCATGACCAAGTCGCAAGCACCCGGCCCCGCCACGCCGCTGCGCCTGGTGGTGGCCGACGACAACCCGGTGGTCCGGGCAGGCCTGACGGCCCTCCTCTCCAGCCACGCGGACATACGGGTGGTGGCCGAGGCGACCAACGGCCACGAGGCCCACGAGGCGGCCCGCCGCCACCGCCCCGACGTGATCCTCCTGGACGTACGGATGCCGGGCCTGGACGGCATCGCCGCCCTTCCCCACCTCGTACGGATCGCCCCGGTGATGATGCTGACGTACAGCGGGGAGTCGGAGACGGTGCGGGAGGCGCTGCGGCGAGGGGCCTCCGGCTACATGGTCCACGGTGAGTTCACGGCGGGGGAACTGGTGGAGGCCGTACGGGAGATCAGGCGGGGCGGCTCGCGTCTCACGCCCACGGCAGCGGCTGCGGCAATGGCGCCGCTCGCGCAAGCAAACGACGAACTCCCAACTGTTACAGGGAATTCGGTGGAATCGCTTTCGCAAGTGCAACCAAACATGGGACAGTCTTCGTCGTACAGGTCACGGTTCCGGCTGAGCAGGAGGGAGGCGGAGATCATGGACCTCATCGCGGCGGGCATGAACAACCAGCAGATCGCCGCCGCCTGCTTCATCAGCGAGAAGACGGTCAAGAACCACATCAACCGGATCTTCGCCAAACTCCACAGCACCAGCCGCGCGGAGGCAGCCGCCAAGTGGCTGGGCACGGCCCCGGGTTCCCACCCAGGACGGAGCTGACCGGCGATGACTGAGCGACGGTTTTCGGCCGCGGCCCGCAATTGGGTCCAGGGACCCTCTGGTGTTCGGGGTAACCCCGCATACGTTTCTCCCGATACTTCTCGTAGGACTTGCGAGCCCGGAGGGGAACACCATGAGCAACTGGATCAACACCACCGTCGAGTACCTGCGTTCCCGGGCCGTGCGGGACGACAAGGGGCAGACGGCGGTGGAGTATCTGGGCATCATCGCGGTGGTGGTGGCGATTGTGTTGGCCATTACGGGGACGGATATCGGGCAGACGATCTTCAACGCGATCACGGACAAGATCACCGAGGTAACCGGCGGTTGACGAGGCCCCGTAGGTGC
Source organism: Streptomyces sp. UW30 (assembly GCF_008042075.1). GTDB lineage: Bacteria > Actinomycetota > Actinomycetes > Streptomycetales > Streptomycetaceae > Streptomyces. The sequence continues at coordinate 284,102 of NZ_RDBN01000005.1, forward strand.
GACGACTCAGGGCAGGCCTTCCCCATCTACATCACAGTGGTGGCGGGTCTGCTCTTTCTCGCGTTCGCGTACCTTGCGGTCGGCCAGGCCGCGGCCAACAGGAACGGTGCCCAGACGGCTGCCGACGCGGCGGCGCTGGCCGCGGCGCAGGAGACCCGGGACCAACTGGCGGGGGACTGGTTGGAGGTCGTTGGGGACCCGGCGAAATGGCACGACATTCTCGACGGGGACACCGCGGTGTTCGACGACTGCCAGCGGGCGTACGAACTCGCGGCCCAGAATGACGCCGATGTCCAAGGATGCGTACCGGAAGGGCTGTTGGGCTACAAGGTCGATGTCGAGACCAACAAGTCCGTCGGCGACTCCATCGTCCCCGGCACGGAGGACAAGCACTCGAAGGCGTCAGCCATCGCCGTGATCGAGCCACTCTGCCCCTTCGACCTTCCCGGCGAGGACGCCGACGCGGGCGACGGGAACGACCCACTGCCACTGCCGCAGCTCACCTGCGACGACGACACGAACTGGGACCCGGACCCGGACGACCCGAGCACTCTTCCGGACCCCGAGGACCTCTTCGACGTCCACCTGGCCGACTGACAAGCCAACGACGAATGACAAAGGAAGCAGAGGCATGAGCATTCGGATCACCACGAAGGCCCGTAGGGGGATGGTCGCGATGACCATTGCGGCCGGACTGGCCCTCGGTGCGGCCGGCTGCGGCAGTGGAGGCGACGACAAGAAGCCCGAGGCTTCGCCGTCCGCGTCCAAGAGCAATGGATCGGATCCGAGTGCTCAGGAGGGGCAGACGGGTGAGATCTTGGCCGAGTTGAAGGGCCCGAATGGTCTGCTGCTCCAGATCACCTCCGTCGCCCGGGACTCAGGCGGCTTCATCACGGTCAGCGGCGACTTGAAGAGCGACGGCGACAAGACACTGGCCATCCCTGCACAGTTGAGCGGCAACGAGACCGAGATCATCAGGAACGGCCGCTCGTTCGGTGGAGCCACGCTGGTCGATTCCAAGGGGAAGAAGCGCTACTACGTCCTGAGGGACACGGACGGCCGCCCGCTCACCACCACGGGCATCTCCTCCATCAAGTCGGGCGAGACCATACCGGTGTTCATGCAGTTCCCGGCACCACCCACGGACACGGCCGACGTGTCCCTCCAGTTGCCCATGTTCGCGCCGGCCGACATCACGATCGCCGGGTGAGGCACCCATGACCCGCACCCCCCGCCTCTCCCTCACCCTCACCGCAGCCACCCTCATGGTCGCCGCCAACATCCTCGGCGCCACCACGGCAGACGCCGCCGACGACCCCAGCGTCCCGCCCGGCACCGAGGCGACGGCCACCGCGCCCGTCGAGGTGGACGCCAACGACCCCGACCTGAAGCTCCCCGAGGGTGCCACCCTCGCCGAACCGAAAGTCCTCGACATCAAGCAGGTAGTAGAGGACCAGGCCGGCGAGGAACGCCGCGAAGACACCAACGCGGACGTGAAGTTCGCGCTCCAGGCGGAGGTCCTGTTCCCCAAGGACAGCGCGAAGCTGACCGGCGAGTCGAAGGCCCGTATCGCCTCGATCGCGGAGGAGATCAAGAAACAGAACGCCACGCGCATCCGGGTCTTCGGCTTCACCGACAACCTGGGCTCCTCGGCCCACGGCGACGTCCTGTCCAGGAAGCGCGCGAACGCCGTACAGGGAATCCTGGAATCGGAGCTGAACGACTCCACGGTCACGTACGAGGTGCGGGGCTACGGCGAGCAGTACCCGATCTCCTCGAACGCGTCGGAGGAGGGCCGGAAGAAGAACCGACGGGTTGAGGTGTCGTTCCCGCGCTCGTAGCGCTGACGCGCTCTTCTCCCAGGAAGCGACCCGCGTTGACAGCCCCCTTCATGGAGCTTTAATTGGGAGAAACGGCGCATATGAGACCCGTCTGCTCATTCGAGCGGCGACGCCGAGCGCCCTCCCGAAAGGCCAGGCTGCCATGCGCGCACATGAGGCCGGCCCGGAATACCTGGTGCAGACCGCGGCGATGGCCCGGCGGTTCTATCTCGAGGGCAAGTCCAAGATGGAGATCGCCGAGGAATTCGGCATCAGCCGGTTCAAGGTGGCCCGGACCCTGGAATCGGCCCTGCGTGACGGTCTGATCCGTTTGGAGATCCGCATCCCGGCCGAACTCGACGCCGATCTCTCCGACGCTCTGCGCACGCGCTACGACCTGCGGCATTCCATCGTCATCGACGACCGCCGCGATGGTCTGGAAGACACCGTGCAGCGGGCGAGTGTGGTCAGCCCGAGGCCGACAGCCTCGATCTCGGGACCCCAGACCATTCCGAGGACATCGTTTTCCGTGACGATTTCGGCAAGGAGGTCGGCGGTGACCGCGCCGAGGCGGCGAGTGGCCTGCACGGTGTCTTCCAGACCATCGCGGCGGTCGTCGATGACGATGGAATGCCGCAGGTCGTAGCGCGTGCGCAGAGCGTCGGAGAGATCGGCGTCGGCCCGGCGGTTCTATCTCGAGGGCAAGTCCAAGATGGAGATCGCCGAGGAATTCGGCATCAGCCGGTTCAAGGTGGCCCGGACCCTGGAATCGGCCCTGCGTGACGGTCTGATCCGTTTGGAGATCCGCATCCCGGCCGAACTCGACGCCGATCTCTCCGACGCTCTGCGCACGCGCTACGACCTGCGGCATTCCATCGTCATCGACGACCGCCGCTCTGGTCTGGAAGACACCGTGCAGGCCACTCGCCGCCTCGGCGCGGTCACCGCCGACCTCCTTGCCGAAATCGTCACGGAAAACGATGTCCTCGGAATGGTCTGGGGTCCCGAGATCGAGGCTGTCGGCCTCGGGCTGACCACACTCGCCCGCTGCACGGTGGTTCAGTTGTGCGGAGTGACCCCGCTGCGTCCCGTGGACGCGACGGCCGTGGAGGCGGTGCGCAGGGCCGCCACCATTTCACGGGGAGTCGTCTATCCCATCTATGCGCCATTGCTGCTGCCCGATGCCACGGCGGCCCGGATGTTGCGTGAACAGCCCGGAATCGTCGATGCGGTGAGCCGCTTCGGTCTGGTGACCAAGGCCGTGGTCACCGTCGGCGGATGGGGACCGGGGTTGTCCACCGTATTCGACGCACTCGGCGAGGCCGAGCGGGAGGAATACCGGAGCCGGGGCGTGTGTGCCGAAGTCGCCGGCCAACTGCTCGACGCCGAAGGGCGCATCATCGCCCCGGAACTCACCGAGCGGGTCATCGCCATCAGCTTTGAAGAACTGCGCAAGGTGCCGGAAGTACTCCTCATGGCCGATGGGGTCCAACGGGCGGCCGCCACCGCAGCGGCCCTTCAAACGGGCCTCTTCAACGGAATCGTCACTGACGCCGGGGTTGCCGAGACGCTGCTCTGACGCGGGATTGCCACCGGACGTCATGCGGTGAGTACGCGGCGTCATCGTGCACGGTGTCATCTGCTCGTCTGAGCAGAAACTGCTCATGTTTTCCTTGGGCATCCCGATGCCTATTGACATCGCCTTTCGTGAATCTTTAATGGAGTGCAATGCACGCATATGAGCTGTAGCTGCTCATCCGAGCGAAGGCTGTAAGGCAATGGCTGCTACGACGGAAATCGCCATCCCCCGGGCTGCCGAGCCGACCTCCGCCTCGCTCACGTTGCCGGCAGCTCTGACCTCCGCCCGGAAGGCGCGGACCTTCACGGCACAGGCCCTGCGCTTGTGGGGCGAAGCCGAAGAACTCGTCGAAGCCGCCGTACTGATCGTCTGCGAGCTGGCCACGAACGCCATTCGCCACGGAAGCGGGCTGGTCACGCTCCGGCTGCTGCTGGAGCCCCACGCACTTCATGTCGAGGTGCACGACGGATCGGCGATGCCCCCGGTACAGCGGACGGCCGGCTGTGACGAGGACCGCGGACGCGGCATGCTGATCGTCGACGCACTCGCCGAGACCTGGTCCTGCGGAACGGCCCCCGAGGGCGGCAAGTGGGTCCGCGCGACCGTCGCCCGCGTGGCAGGCTGAAGCGAGGTCGGGACCCGGCCTGAATCTGCATGACCACCGCCTGAATCTGCATGGTGAGGGCAGTCGCTGTGGCCGGACAATCCGATCCGGCGCGTGGTGCCCCTGGAGTGCGAGGATCGGGGACATGGGCACCGAGAAGCGCTGGGTGTACCGGGTCGACGAGCCGCACGGTTCGCAGGGCTGGCTCCCCTACGGCGTCCAGGCCGAGCGGCGGCGGGGAACCGTCATCACCGACGATCCCGAAGAGACCGCCGAGTACGTCGCCGCCCTCGTCGTCACCGACCTGGTGACCGAGTGGGAGGCGGGAGGCGCCGCGCGGAGGCATCTGCGCGTGATCGTCTGGGAGGACAAGGAGGGCGCCGGCCCTGAGGACGCGGCCTTCACCGTGGAGATCCGGCCTGACATCGACGCAGGGTGACCGGTCCGGCTGTGGGCGTGGTTGCGCCCGCGAGGCTGGGGGAGGCGGGCATCCGGTGGTTCGGTTCCTGACCCATCACATCCGGGCCGGCGGAGCACCCTCCGTCTCGTTCGCCCCTCGAATAACCACCTTTCGGAAAAGGCTTGTTGACCGAATGCCAGCCATGCACACTACTCCTCGTCGCATACCGATGGCAGGCCCGTTCGCCTGCATCATGCATTGGTATGGAGCATCGGGGGATCCGCATGACACGTCGACACGTCGGCGAGATCATCATCAGCCGAAGAGTGGTCCAGATCGGGCATGAGGTCTATCCGCTCGCGAACATTTCCAGGGTTCAGACACTGCAACTCGTGTGGGGCGGAAGGCGAGCGACGTGGTATCCGCTACGGCCGCTTTTCATCGTCGTTCTCATCGTCTTGGGATTCCACGCGGCGGCGGAATTCATACCACCCGAACTGCCACCGGAGGTCGGCCCTGACGTCGAGGAGGTAGCCCGCCAGCTGGTGCCCCCCATCACCGCTGTCGCCGGGTTGATCGCCGCTTGCCTCCTGGGGCAGCTGGTCTACCGGCTCTTCATCAGGAGGCCGCAATTCGCTCTTGTCCTGGAGACGGCGGGAACGCAGTACACCGCGTTGTCCGGAACCGATGCCTCCGAGATTCACCGGATCAAGAACGTCATTGTCGGGGCGATCGAGAATCCGCCTTCCCAGCCGACCTCCGTACAAGTGCACGGAGATGTGGTGATGGGCGACAAGGCCGGCCGGGACCAGTACAAGATGAGCGGAAGTGGGAACCGTTCGTTCACCTGAACACCGTCGAAGGGCTGGGAAATGTCTCACTCCGGATATGGGGAACACATTCACGGGGACGTGGTGCACGGCGACAAAGTAGGTCGTGACCAGTACAAGGCCGGCGACAACGCCCACATCACGGTCACCAACCAAGAGGGACCGTCCCGAGCAGAAATCGACGCCGCGATCGTCGAATTGCGTTCGTTCGTGGAGGAGTTGGCAGCCCGAGGCCTGGTCGGTCCCGACGGCTCCGTGATGGATCCCGGCGCGGTCGTCGCAGCCGTGCAGTCCCAACCGAGCCGCCTGCGGGCTCTCGGCCGGGCGGTTTCCGGTGGGGCCCGTGACGCCGTCCTCTCCGCTGTTCAGGGAGGCGTGGCCGCGCTGGTCACCGCCTTGGTCCGGCCCATGTCCTGAGGATGCTGGACCCATTGAGGTCCGCGTCACGGGGGAATATCGGGGGAGCACATGGCACGTACCGCGCGACAATTACGTACAGCAACCGTTCTGGGATTCCGCACCTTCACACTCAGGACCGCAGGAGCGTTCCTCGCCTTCGCCATTGTCCTCGGGTCCGTGACCGGCCTGGCGTGCGTGGCCCGTACGGTCGCCGCGGAGGCGGTCGGGTATCTCGCCGAGGACGCCTTCTTCAGCGGTGGCCTCGGTGACGGCCTGAAGCTTGGGCGCAACCTGACCGACCAGGGTGGCTCACGCAAGGGCAACGAGCAGGGACTGTACGGCGGCAGCGCCGAGATCGACGTATGCGATCCGGACCTGCTGATCGACTTCCTGCTGCGGGCGGGCAACGGCAAGAAGAAGGCCGCCTGGGCCAAGGCCCTGGGGGTCGGCGCCAAGAACAAGAACGTGAGGAAGTTCGTCAAGTCCCTCACCGAAGTCGTCCTCGCCAACGACACCCTCGTCGCCAACCACGGCTACAAGAAGGGCCGTGCCAACCGCTACGACGCCGTCCTCGAAGCGGGTACCGCCGTACTCGTCGACGTGTTCGGGGTGCCACGCGTGAAGTGCAACTGCGGCAACCCGCTGGCGGTGAGCGAGCACGAACCCGGCGATGTGAAAGTCGAGTTCAAGGGCAAAGGCAAGGGCAACAAGGAGTGGAAGGTCAAGAAGGACCAGGTCGTGCGAGTCGAGAAGGCCGAGCAACCGCAGAAGTCCCTCACCGTCGTGGATGTGAAGGACCCCGACGAGCAGGTCGAGATCGACTTGCCCGAGGATCCCGATCTGACGGGCGGCGGCGACGGGGAGAGCAGTGAGTCGCCGAGCGCGGAGCTGGTCGAGATTCCGCAGACCAGGGGCTTGTCCGAAGCCGACGCAACCCAGCAGTTGGAGGCCGTGGGCCTCGTCGTCGAGACACGGACGGTGGACGACCCCGATGTGTCTGCGGGGCTCGTCGCCGGCACCGAACCGGAGGGCGGCGGGACCGCAGCCGTTGGCTCCACGGTGACCTTGCTGGTCGCGGCAGAGCCGACGGACCCGGGAACGGTGACCGTGCCCAACGTCGTGGGCTTGTCCCAGGCGGCGGCGGAACAGGAGATCAACGGCGCCGGGCTGGTCGCCGCCGTCAGCACCGCGCCCGCCTCCGCCGAGCAGGCCGGCCTGGTCATCCAGCAGGAGCCCACGGGAGGCGAGGCCGCGGCAGGCTCCACGGTGACCCTGGTAGTGGGCGTGGAATCGGTGGGCGAGGAATTCATCGGTGGCACGGACACGGGCACCGGATGAGGGGGGCCAGTCCTACGGGGCGAGCGGCCTGTACGGCTGCCCTGCCCCGAGGCCGGCTCAGGGTGGGTACCTCCCGGTCCCAGGCGCCGGTGCCGGACCCGCGCGCGGGCCGGGACGACCCGCAGGCTGACACCGTCCTCGACGTCATCGTCCGCTGGCTCACCGGCCAGGGCCCGGCCCCCGCCGGCTCACCGGCCAGGGCCCGGCCGCACACCGCGTGTGGTTGCCGCCGCTGGACAACCCGCCCTCGCTGGACAGCCTGCTGCCCGGCCTCGCCGGGGTCGAGGGCCGAGGGCCGAGGCCTGACCCGGCCCGACTATGAGGGTGCGGGGCGCCTCATCGTGCCGCTCGGGGGCGTCGACAAGCCCTTCGAGTAGCGGCGCGACACGCTGTACCGGGACTTCTCCGGCGCGGCCGGCCACAGGCAGATCGTCGGCGGCCCCCAGTCGGGCAAGTCGACACTGCTGCGGACGGGGCTCATGGGGGAGGAGGATCGGCACTGACGGCCCCGCCTTCGGCCTCGACCGTCATCCGCACCCCCACCCGCACCCCCCACCCGGCCATCGCCCCGGCCTCCGCCTCCAGTACGTGCCGTGAACGAAGCCGGGGCAGGCCCAGTCGCCCCGGCGGCATGGTGCGTACGGCGATGACCTTCAGCCGTCGGTCGAGATAGGCGACGTCGATGGGCATGCGCATCCGGAAGGTGTGCACGCTGCCGGCCGGCGTGAGCAGCATCGCGCCGTCGACCGTGTCCCGCCCCAGCAGCCCCCTCGTACGGGCCCGGTACGACGAGGCGATTTCCAGGGGCACCGACACGTCACCCCGCTCGCCGTGAACGACGAGCACCCCCCGCCCATCACGCAGGCGTCGCCCCATCCTCAGCCACCTCCTCGATTTCCTGTTGTCCGCCGAGTGCTACCCGGGTAGGAAGGCCCCATGACCGGACTCGGCGCAGTATTCCGCCCCCAGCTGGCCCCCGAACGTCTCCGATCCGTAGCCCGGCTCGCCGAAGAGGCGGGTCTCGAAGAGCTGTGGCTCTGGGAGGACTGCTTCCGGGAGGGAGGGATCTCCACCGCGGCGGCCGCCCTCGCCTGGACCGAGCGGATCCGCGTCGGCATCGGACTCCTCCCCGTGCCGTTGCGCAACGTCGCGATCACCGCCATGGAGGCCGCCAGTCTGTACCGGATGTTCCCGGGGCGGCCGATCCTCGCCGTCGGACATGGCGTGCAGGACTGGATGGGGCAGGTCGGGGCACGGGTCGAGTCGCCGGTGACGCTGCTGCGGGAGCATCTCGACGTGCTGCGGGCCCTGTTGCGCGGAGAGAGGGTGACCGTCGAGGGGCGGTACGTCAGGCTCGACGACGTCGCACTCGACTGGCCGCCCGCCGAGCCGGTGCCCGTCATCGCCGGCGTCACCGGGCCCCGCTCGCTGCGGCTGGCCGGTGAGGCGGCCGACGGGACGCTGCTCACCGCGTCGACCTCGCCGGAGGGCGTGCGCAAGGCGCGCCAGCTCATCGACGAGGGGCGGGAGTCGGCGGGACGCTCCGATGCTGAGCCGCACGGGATCGTCGTCTATCTGCTCACCGCCACCGGTCCCGACGGGGCCGCCCGGCTCAAGGCCGAGCTCGCCGAGGAAGGGCTCGCGTCCGTGTCCGACCTGGGCGTCGCCGGGGACGCGGGGGCCGTTGCGAAGGCGGTCCAGCGGCTCGCGGACGCCGGCGCGGACACCGTCGTGCTCCAGCCGACTGGGGACGAGCCCGATCCGGAGGGGTTCGTGCGGTTCGTGGCGGAGGAAGTGCGGCCGTTGGTGCCGTAGCAGCGCGGGCCGCCCGCGCCGCCTGCTCGGGCCCGTTGTCAGTGGCTCCTGCCAGACTCCTGAAATGAGCGACGACATCGCGGACGTACGCATCCGGGACGTTCTGGACTCCGACCTGGAGGCGTTCCTCGCCTACGAGCACGACCAGGAGGCCGTCCGGCGGTCGAGGTTCACGCCCCGGCCGCGGGACGCCTTCCTGAAGCACTGGCGGACGAGCGTGCTCGGGGACGAGACCTGCCTGGTGCAGACCGTCGTGGCCGGGGGCGACGTGGCCGGGCACGTCGTCGCCTGGTGGGAGGGCGAGCGCCGCTTCCTCGGCTACTGGCTCGGACGGCCGTACTGGGGCCGGGGCGTCGGCACACAGGCCCTCGCCCTCTTCCTCGCCCTGGAGCGGACCCGCCCCCTGTACGCCGACCCCTTCCACGCCAACACCGCGTCCGTACGGCTCCTCGAACGGCACGGCTTCCGGCACGCCGGCACACTCAGACACGGCGACCACGAGCATGTGCTGCTCGTGCTTCCCGATCAACCCGGCGGCTGATCCCCCGTCGCCCCGTCGAGCAGTTCCCGCACGATGTCCATGTGGCCCGTGTGCCGTGCCGTCTCCTCGATCATGTGGACGAGCACCCACCGCAGGGACACCTCCGCGTCCCGCCACGACGGCTGCCCCAGGTCCGTCAGCGACCGCTCGGCGATCATGCGGTCGGCCGCGGCGCGCGCACGGCCGTAGAAATCGACGATCTGCTGCGTCGTCTCGCCCTGGTCGGCTCGCATGTCCTCGTCGCTGTACGGGTCGAACCACAGCGGCTCCACCTCGCCGCCGAAGACCGACACGAACCAGCCGTACTCCACCGAGCCGAGGTGCTTGACCAGGCCCAGCAGGCTCGTGCCCGTCGGGGTCATCGGGCGGCGCAGCTGCTCGTCGTCCAGCCCCTCCAACTTCCACAGCACCGCGTCCCGGTGCCGGTCCAGGCTCGCCCGGAGCGTTTCCTTCTCACCCGCCGTGTACGTCGAGTTCGTCATGGCGCCGAAAACTAGCAGCGGCCACTGACAGCGCCCTGCGATCATGCACCGCATGGGACAGGGAAACGGGTCGTTCGAGGAGCTCGTCGCCGAGGGCGCCGCCGTGCCCACCGAGGGCTGGGACTTCTCCTGGTTCGAGGGGCGGGCCAGCGAGGCGCGGCCCAGCTGGGGGTATGCCGTCGCGGTGGCCGACCGGCTGGCCGGAGCGAGCGCGGCGCTCGACCTGCAGACCGGGGGAGGGGAGGTCCTCGACTTCGCCCTCGGCCGGGCCCCGAAGGCTCCCGTGCTCACCGTCGCCACCGAGGGCTGGCCGCCGAACGTCGCCAAGGCCACCGCCCTGCTCGCCGCGCGCGGCGTCGCGGTCGTCGCCTCGCCCGAGGACGCCCCGCTGCCGTTCGCCGACGAGGCGTTCGACCTGGTCACGAGCCGGCACCCGGTTCAGGCCCGCTGGCCGGAGATCGCCCGCGTGCTGCGGCCCGGCGGCACCTACTTCGCGCAGCACGTCGGACCCCACAGCGTCTTCGAGCTGGTCGAGTACTTCCTCGGCCCCCAGCCCGACGAGGTCCGCGGCGGCCGGGACCCGGAGCGCGAACGCGCCGACGCCGAGGCCGCCGGCCTGGAGGTCGTCGACCTGCGTGCCGAGGAACTCCGCATCGAGTTCCACGACATCGCGGCCGTCGTCCACTTCCTGCGCAAGGTCGTCTGGATGGTGCCCGGCTTCACCGTCGAGGCCTACGAGCCCCGACTGCGCGCCCTGCACGAGCGGATCGAGTCCGACGGGCCCTTCGTCGCGCACAGCACCCGCCACCTCTTCGACGCCCGCAAACCCGGCGCCTGAGCCCGCCGCACGCTCACGCGTGCGGGCCGACCGTCACCTCCCCGACCGCCAACTCCGCCTTCGCCTCCAGCACTTCCCCCACCCGCTCCGCCTGCTCGCCCAGCTCCCGCTCCAGCCGGGCCGTCGGCCGCCGCCCGACCAACTCCACCGTCACCGTCGTACGACGGCCCTGGCGGCGCTGGTGCCAGACCCCGGCGACCCGGCCGTCCACCAGCACCACCGGAAAGTTCCCGGCCTGGCCGCCCGCCAGCGCCCGCCGGTACGCCTCCCCGGGGAACAGCGACTCACGCGGCTGAGCGGCAGTTCCTGACCCGTCCCGCCGTGCCCGGCACCCCGGTCGCGGAGGTGGTCGGGGCGATGCTGGGCGCGCATGCGCAGGTGCTGTCCAGCGCCCGCCGGTACGCCTCCCCGGGGAACAGCGACTCACGCGGCTGAGCGGCAGTTCCTGACCCGTCCCGCCGTGCCCGGCACCCCGGTCGCGGAGGTGGTCGGGGCGATGCTGGGCGCGCATGCGCAGGTGCTGTCGGCCCCCCTCCACCCCGGACGGCGAGGCCGCCTCCACCCCGGACGGCGAGGCCGCCAGTGCCGACGGCTGGCTGCTCCTCGTAGGAGAGCCCGGCGTGGGGCGGCTAGCCGTACTGGCGCGTCGGCGGCTGGAGTTGTTGCACGACGCGAGCGTGCGCATCGGCACCACCCTCGACGTCACCCGCACCGCGGAGGAACTCGCCGAGGTGACCGTCGCCCGGTTCGCCGACTTCGTGGCCGTCGACCTGCCCGACGCGGTACTGCGCGGCGAGGAACCGGAGGCGCTCGGCGGCCGATCCGCGCTGCGCCGGGTGGCCATCCGAGCCGTACGGCGGCAGCCGCACAATCTGTACGACGTGGGGGACACCGTCGAGTACGTCCCGTCCACGCCGCAGGCCCGCTCCCTGGAGACCAGGCAGTCCGTCATGGAACCGGTCCTCACCGAGGCGGACGGGTGGATCGCGCAGGACCCGGAGCGGCTGACGCCGGTGCTCGAGGCGGGCATCCACTCCCTGATCACCGTGCCGCTGCGGGCCCGCGGAACGACGCTCGGCGTGGTCAGCTTCTACCGGTCCCTCCAGCCGGCCTCCTTCGAGGACGACGACCTGTCCCTCGCCCAGGAGCTGGCCGGCCGGGCGGCGATCTGCATCGACAACGCCCGCCGCTACACCCGCGAGCACAACACCGCGCTCGCCCTCCAGCGCAGTCTGCTGCCGAGGGGACGCTCCCAGCAGAGCGCCGTCGAGGTCGCCTACCGCTATCTGCCCGCGCAGGCCGGCGTCGGCGGCGACTGGTTCGACGTCATCCCGCTGTCCGGCGCCCGGGTCGCACTCGTCGTCGGCGACGTCGTCGGGCACGGCCTGCACGCCGCCGCCACGATGGGCCGCCTGCGCACCGCCGTGCACAACTTCTGCTCCCTGGACCTGTCGCCCGACGACCTCCTCACCCACCTCGACGACCTGGTCGGCCGGCTCGACAGGGGCGAGGGCTGGGCGGCGGAGAACAGTCCCGACTCCGGCATCGTCGGAGCCACCTGTCTGTACGCCGTCTACGATCCGGTGTCCCGGCGCTGCACCCTCACCCGCGCCGGGCACCCCCTGCCCGCGGTCGTCGCCCCCGACGGCACCGTCGACTTCCTCGACCTGCCGGCCTGCCCGCCCCTGGGCCTGGGCGGCACGCCCTTCGAGACGGTCGAGCTGGAGCTCGCCGAGGGCAGCCAACTGGTGCTCTACACCGACGGTCTGGTCGAGGACCGGCACCGCGACATCGACGCCGGCCTCGACAAGCTCCGTGCCGTCCTGGCAGGCGCCGGCCGCCCGCCCGAGGAGACCTGCGAGGCCGTCCTCGACGCCCTGCTCCCGGCCCGCCCCGGTGACGACGTGGCGCTGCTCGTCGCCCGCACGCACACCCTGGGCGCCGACCGCGTGGCCCAGTGGGACCTGCCCACCGACCCGGCGGTCGTCTCGCGCACCCGCGCGGCGGTCACCGCCCAGCTCGCCGCATGGGGCCTGGACGACCTGGCCTTCACCACCGAACTGATCGCCAGCGAACTGGTCACCAACGCCATCCGCCACGCCACCGGCCCGGTCCGGCTCCGTCTGCTCCGCGACCGCGCCCTGGTCTGCGAGGTCTCCGACGGCAGCGGCACGTCACCCCGGCTGCGCCGCGCCCAGAGCACCGACGAGGGCGGCCGCGGCCTGTTCCTCGTCGCCCAGCTCACCGAGCGCTGGGGCACGCGCTACACCCCCGAAGGCAAGATCATCTGGACGGAGCAGCCGCTGCCGTGAGACGGGATGCCCGGCACCACGTCAGGGCAGCTCCGTCTCGAACCAGACGACTTTCCCGGTGCTCAACCGAGTCGCGCCCCACCGCCGGGCCAGCCGGTTCACCAGGTACAGCCCCCGCCCGCCCTCGTCCGTGGCCCGGGCCTGCCGCAGCCGCGGCAACTGCGGTGCGTCGTCCCCCACCTCGCAGCGCAGCACATCGGTGCGCAACAGCCGCAGCGTCACCGGCCGCGAGGCATACCGCACGGCGTTCGTCACGACCTCGCTGACCAACAGCTCGACGGAGTCGGTGAGTTGCTCCAGCCCCCAACGGGCCAGCGCCTGCCGGGCAAGCCGCCGGGCACGGCCCGGTGCGGCGTCCTCCGGCTCCAGGAACCAGGACGCCACGTCGCCCGGCGCGATCCCCTCGAAGCGTGCGGCGAGCAGCGCGACGTCGTCGTCGCGGTCGCCGGGACCGAGCAACTCCAGAGCTTCGTCGCACAGGGTTTCCAGCGGCGGCGCATGGTCCGGCCCGGTCAGCCGGGCGGTGGCGGCGAGCTTCTCGCGCAGCTGCTCGATGCCGGACCAGACGTCGCGCAGGCGGGACTCGACCAGGCCGTCGGTGTAGAGGAGCAGGGTGGCTCCGGGCGGTGCCTCCAGTTCCACGGCTTCGAAGTCGACATTGCCGACGCCGATGGGGGCGCCCGGGGGCAGACGCAGGACCTCGGCCGGGCCGCTCGGGTGCAGCAGGACGGGCGGGGGATGGCCGGCGTTGGCGATGGTGATGCGGTGCGACACCGGGTCGTAGACCGCGTACAGGCACGTCGCCATGCGGTCGGTGCCGAGCCGCTGGGCCTGCTCGTCGAGCAGATGCAGGACCTCCTGCGGCGGCAGGTCGAGGCCGGCGAGGGTCTGGGCCGTCGTGCGCAGTTGACCCATGATCGCCGCCGAGGACATGGAGTGGCCCATGACGTCACCGACCACGAGGGCGACCCGGCTGCCGGGCAGCGGGATCGCGTCGTACCAGTCGCCGCCCACCCGGGCCGTCTCCGCCGCGGGGAGATAGCGGGAGGCGAGGAGCACACCGGGCGGGCGCGGCAGGGTCTCCGGCAGCATGGTGCGTTGCAGTTCGTCGGCGATGAAGGCTTCGCGCCCGTACAGGACCGCCTTGTCGATGCCGAGCGCGCTGTGCGTGGCGAGCTGGGCGGCGGCGAGGAGGTCGTCCGGCTCGAAGGCGGGGCGTTCCGGGCGGCGCAGGAAGACCGCGGTGCCGATGACACGGCGGCGGCCGCGCAGCGGGGCGAGGATCGCGCGCTGACCGTCGGGGATGATCAACTCGCTGTCATCGCCGAGGAGTTCCGGCAGGGCGGCGCGGGCGGCGGGCCGGTCGGCGAACACGGGGCGTACCCCGCGCAGCACCTCGGCCAGCGGGCCGCCGGGCCGCACCTCGCACCGTTCGGAGGTGAGGGCGGACAGTTCGGAGAGCTCGGTCGGCTCCGGTTCCTGGGCCCCGGGCCGGAAGCCGCCCCCGGTGTTCCACTCCTCCGGGATGCGGTCGGTGCGCTGCAGCCGCAGCACGACGGGGCTGGCGGGCCGCTCGTCGCCGACCGGCAGGGGGTCGCGCAGATGGACGAGGATCGCGTCGGAGAAGGTCGGCACGCTCGCTCGGCACAGCCCCATCACGATCTCGTCCAGGTCGATGCCGCGGGCGATGCGCCGGGTGGCGGCGCCCACGAAGCGCAGCCGGTCACCCTGCCCCACGGACGTCGGCCTGCCGGGCGGCACGCCTTCACCGGTAGGCCGTCCGGCGGACGCCTGCGGCAGGGGGCTCGGCGGGGGCGGTGTCGGTTGCGGCGGCTTCGGAGCCGGTGGTGCCGCCACACCGTACGCGGCGTGGACCGCGAGCTCGTCGACCACCTGGAGGTCGTGCGGTTCGAACCCCGCACGACTCGGGCGCCGGAGGAACAGGGCTGCCCCGACCACCTCCGCCGAGGCGAGAAGCGGGGCGAGAAGGACGCGATTGCCCTTCGGCAATCGGGGATTGGGACCCAGAAGTTCGACGAGGGCGGTATCCAGGTCACCCGCCTCTCTGCTCAGGACGTCACCCGCGTGCAGAAGCTTGGCCAGGACGCCGGTCGACGGCACGGACGTGGCCGTCGGCGCGGTTCCGCCCATGGCACGGCCCAGCCCACGTCCCGCTTCCACCGGCCGCGACGCGTCGGCGGCATTGGCGAGGGCGAGGCGCAGGTCGCGATAGCCGGAGTAGCCGAGGAGCCGAGCGGTGCGCACGACGGTGGCCTCGCTGGCGCCGACGCGTTCGGCGAGTGCCGTGACCGTCAGGCCGGAGCAGCCCGCCGGGTCGTTCGTCACCGCTTCGGCGACGCGCTGCATGGAGCGGGTCATCGAGGGCGCCAGCACACGCGCTCTCGCCGCCAGTGACGGGTCGGGGCGGGGCTCCCTCACCGGGAGCCGGGGCCCCCGCGAGGAAAGGGATCCGCTGGCGCCCAGCCGCAGTTGAAGAAGGGCCGTCGAGGATCCACCCGTACGCTCCGTGCCGGCGCGCAGGTAGACCACGGCCGCGTCGGACAGGTCGGGGACCGCCACCTGACAGAGTTCCTCGGCGATGTCCGCCGGGCTCTCGGCGCGGACGATGCGACGTACTGCGGAGGCGAGCTGACGTTTGGAATCGGGCCGCATCGTCTCTCCGTGCGGGTGACCAGGGGTGCCGCTCATGTTCCGGGAGCGGGGGCCGCCTGTCCAGCCGTTCAGGGGAACGCGCGCCGCCCAACGCAGGGACGGGGAAGGCGACTTGGCGCAACGCATCCGCTACGGTCGGACCGTGACCTCAGGCACGCCCGGTATCCCGCCTCCGCCGCCCCCCGGCCTGCGCCGTCGGGTCTCGCGCTGGTGGAGGTCCCGGGACGCCCTGTCCCGGTTGCACCGCTGGCTCCTGCTGCGTGCGGTCCCCCTGCTGGTCGTATTCCTCGTGCTCTTCGCGCTGAACGGCGCACTGATCGGCTGGACCGACGCCTACAACGTGCTCATCGGTATCGACTCGCCGGGAGACGTCAGCCCCCAGTGGTCGGCCTGGCCCCTGTCGATCGCCGGGTGGGCCGCCGTGCCCGCGCTGGTCGGCGGTGCGGTCGGATACGCGGTGACGGACCAGATCCAGGCGCACCGCACCCGCGAGCTCGCGGAGATCCTCGACGAGCTCAGGCGGCATTCCACGTCCCCGGCGAACTCCGACGGGGGATGACCTTGCGTTCCCTGTTCGAGCTCCACGCCTGCGGTGGACCCTGCGCCGAGTTCGCCGAGCAGTTCACCGCGCGATGGCATGACAGCGACTGGGACGCGGCCGAGGACCACTGGCAGCTGATCGTCAACAGGCTGCTCCAGGGCAGGGACCTGGAAGGCCTCAAGCGGCGTGACGCCCTGCGCATCGCCGAGCAGCAGGCGCAGACCTTCGCCCTGTCACTGCTGCGTTCGCCGGACCCCACCCGGTGCCCGATGTGCGCGATCGCACCGCCCCGGAGCGCGCCCGAGTCCCGACGGCCCGCAATGGAGCCACGATGACGAAGAGGACCACGGAACAGATCCTGCGCGAACTCCTCTACCTGGCGTCCCCGGACAGCCCGGAGCGCGCCCGCGCCGCTGCCGCCGAGGCCATCGCCCGCCGCGGGGACGAGGCGATGCCGGGCTCCGAGGTGGGCCGGCTCGCCGAAGCGCTGCGCGCCCGTGCGGCGGACGGGGAGCCCGTCGTCCTGCGCGGCGCCGACCTCGCGGGCGCCAACCTGTACGAGGTCGCGCTGCACGGCGCCGATCTCACCGGGGCCGACCTGACTGGTGCCGACCTCGGCTTCTCGGACCTCACCGGAGCCCGGCTCGACCTTGCGAAGCTGGTCGGAGCGGGCCTCGGCGGCGCCGATCTGTCCGGGGCCCGGCTGCACCGGAGCGATCTCGCCGGGGCGGTACTCGACGACGCCGTGCTCGCGGGTGCGGAGCTGAACGCCGCGCACCTGCCCACGGCCTCCCTGCGTGCGGCCGATCTGTCCGAGGCCAGTCTGCGCGGAGCGGTCCTTCGGGACGCCGACCTGACGGGGGCGCAGTTGTGGCGGGCGGTGCTGGACTTCGCCGACCTGCACCGCTGTGATCTCACGGGCGCCGATCTGGGGACGGTCGTGGGCACCTTGAACGTCGACCGCCTCAGAGGGGTGAAGTGGTCGACCGAAACCCGCTGGCCCCAGTCCCAGCCCGGCCTGGGACCCGAGGTCCTGCGCAACTCGGTGAGCATCGCACCGGGCATCTACCAGGTGGGCGACGAGGACAGCCGGGACCGCACCGTCGACCTGACACCGAGCCCGCGCACCCCGAGCCCCGTCAGCTAGCCGGCACCAGGGGCAGCCCCGGTCCCGAGCAGCGCACGTCCGCCTCCGGCACCCTCGCGTCGACCAGATACGCGGCCACCGCCCCGTCCACGCACACGTTCCCGCGACTGGCGAACACGCCGTGGGAGTAGTCGTGCTCAAGGGTGATCAGGCGGGAGCCCGGCAGCAGTTCCCGGAGCTCGTGCGCGCCCCGGATCGGTGTCACCGGGTCGTGTGCGGAGGCCACCAGCAGGACCGGCGGGGTGGCCGGACCGCCCAGGGGTGTACGGCGGTCGGGGCGGTGCTGCCAGTAGGCGCAGGTCGTGGCCTCCAGGCCGGTCAGCACCGGCTGCGGGTCGAGGCGCCGTATGCGCCGGATGTCCGCCACGATCTCGTGCGGCGCCGGCCCCGGACCGTCCGCGCACTTCACGATCCGGTTGGCTGCCTCGTAGGTGCGGGACTCAGGGCTGTCGAAGGCGGATGCCGGGCGCAGACCGTCCACGGCGCCGTCCGTGAGGTAGGCGCGCAGCCCGTCGGCCAGGCCCGACCAGCGCTCGGTGCGGCCGAGGGCGCGATAGACCGCGCGGTCGAACTCCGCCGGGCCGAAGCCGTCCACCGGGCGGGCGGCAAGCCCTTGGCGCACGCGCAGATACGACCGCCGTACGGCCGCCGTGTCGCCGCCCAGGCCGAAGCGGTCCGGGTGCGCGGCCGTCCAGCCGAGGAACGTGTCGCGGGCCCGCAGCAGCGCCCGGCTCTGGATCACGTCGAAGTCGTACCAGTCCCAGGGCCCGACCACGCTGTCCAGCACCATGCGGCCCACCCGGTGCGCAAAGCGTGCCGCGTAGGCCGCGCCCAGGTAACTGCCGTACGAGACACCGAGGAAGTTCGTGCGCGGTTCGCCGAGGGCGGCGCGGATCGCGTCCATGTCGTACGCGGTCTGCTCGGTGGACAGATACGGCAGCAGCCGTGCGCCCGCGCCCGTCGCGCAGTCGTCGGCCATGTGCCGCTGTGAGGTCAGGTACGTCCGCTCGGCCCGCGGGCCCACCGGCACCGGGTCCGTGCCCGGAGCGGCGAACAGGCCGCCCATGGCGCCGCAGTCGACGGGCGCGCTGTCGCCGACGCCGCGCGGGTCGAAGCCGATGACGTCGTACGAACGCCGCACGCTCGCGGGCAGCTTGGCGCGCTTGGTCACCGCGTAGGGGAGCCCGGAGCCGCCCGGTCCTCCCGGGTTCACCAGCAGGATGCCGCGCCGCTCGGCGGGGGTGCCGGAGGCGGGGACGCGGGAGACGGCGATCTCGATGCGCGGGCCGGACGGGTGGCGCCGGTCGAGCGGCACGGTGAGCCGCCCGCACTCCACGCGGTCCGGCGCGGGCGGCCTCGGTACGGAGTCCGGGCAGGCGCCGAAGGTGAGGGAGGCCGCCGCGCGGGCGGGGGTGGCCGTGGGGAGCAGGGCGGCGACCGTGGCGAGGGCGCACAGCAGGGCGGTGGGGCGGGGCAGGGCGGACAAGGTCTCTCCGAGTCTCGGGGCAAGGTAAGAACGGGGTGGCAAATGAAAATGATTATCGATAACGTGTGCGCGTCAAGTCCGGCCCCCTCCCGCCGAGGGGCGCCCCGGGCTGCCCCGACATCTGAACTCACGGCACGAAAAGGGGAGTTGTGGCTCATCTGCTGATGGTCGAAAGCTGGGTCGGATCGATGAGCAGGCTGCTGCCACGCGCCATCCGCGAGGGCGGGCACGAGTTCACCTTCCTCACCCGTGACCTGCATCACTATCTGCGCTCGGCGCCCGAAGGGGCGGCGCATCCGCTGCTCGGCGCCCGCAATGTGCTCACCGCCGACACCAACGACACCGACGCCCTGCTGCCCGAGGTGGAGCGGATGCACTCGGTGCTCGGCTTCGACGGGGTGATCACCTCCTGCGACTACTACCTGCCGACGGTCGCCCGCATCGCCGCGCACCTCGGCCTCCCCGGCCCCGGACCCGAGGCCGTGCACAGCGCCTGCCGCAAGGACGCCACCCGCCGCGTCCTCGCCGACGCGGGCCTCCCCGGACCGCGCTTCGCCGTGCACGAGGAGTGGACCGACCTCGCGCGGGCCGCGCAGGACATCGGCTACCCGCTCGTCGCCAAGCCCGTCGACCTGTGCGCGGGCATGTATGTGCGGCGCATCGAGCACGAGGCCGAACTGGCGGAGCTCTTCCGGGCGTTGGCGGACTACCCGGTCAACGCCCGGGGCCAGCGCCGCACCCCGGGCGTCCTCCTCGAAGAGCTCCTCGACGGCCCCGAGGTCAGCGTCGAGACCGTGTCCTACGCGGGCGCCGTTCACATGGTCGGCGTCACCGACAAGAGCGTCGGCGGCGCGCCCGCCTTCATCGAGACCGGCCACATGTTCCCGGCCGCATCGTCGCTCGCCGACATCGAGGCCGCCGAGCAGACCACGCTGGGCGCGCTCAAGGCGCTCGGGCTGACGGACGCCGTCGTCGCGCACACCGAGATCAAGCTGACCTCCGCCGGGCCGCGCGTCGTCGAGGTCAACCCCCGGCCCGCCGGCAACCGCATCACCGAACTCGTCCGCCATGTCACCGGCATCGACCTCGCCGCCGCCTTCGTGGACGTCGCCCTCGGCCGCAGGCCCGACCTCAGGCGCACCGACACCGGGCTGCGCAGCGCCGCCATCGGCTTCCTCGTCCCGGACCGCTCCGGCACCCTCGAAGCGCTCGACGGCCGTCAAATGGCCGCCGAACCAGGCGTGTTGGAGGTGCGGCTGGCCGAGCCCGGCAAGGCCGTGAAGGCGGCCGGCAGCAACAACGAGTACCTCGGTCACGTCATGGCGGGCGACCCCGACGGCCCCGGCGCCCGCGACCGGGTCGAGCGCCTGCTGGCCGGGCTGCGCGCCGGACTGGTGATCCGATGACCGCCGTCAGCGCACGGCCGACCGCGCGTGGCCGGACGTACGACGATCTGGTCGCCCACGTCCGCGCGGGCGCCCTCGGCCCCGACCCGAGCACGCTGCGCATCGCCGTCGCCTTCACCACCCGGCAGGCCGTCCGGCACGACGGGCGCGGCACCGGCTACCGCAACGAGGTTCTCAGCCTGCGCCTCGCCGAGGCCGTCGGGTCGTGCGCGGTCGAACCCGGGGAACTGCCCGACGGCGCGCTCGACGACTGCGTGGGCGCCGATGTGGCACGGCTCCTCGATCATCCGCTGCCGGCGGTACGGGTGGCCGCCCTCGACGCCTACCTGATGCACGTCACCCCGCACACGCCGGAGCACGGGGCGCGGCCCCTCGCCCTGCCCGCCGGGTCGTCGCTGGAGAAGTCACGGGCGCGGGCGAGGGCCGTGGTGGAGCTGCTGGATCTGCCGGACGGGGGCACGGTGCTGGTGGTCGGAGTCGTCAACTCCCTTCTGGAGGCGCTGCGTTCACACGGGCTCGGCTATGTGCCGTGCGATCTGAAGGGCGGGGTGACCGAGTGGGACGAGAAGGTCGTCACCGACGCGCTCCCCGCCGCAGGGCGCTGCGACGCGCTGCTGGTCTCCGGGATGACCGTCGGCAACGGCACCTTCGAACCGCTGCGTGAGCACGCCCTGCGGCACGGCAAGCAGCTGGTGCTGTTCGCGCAGACCGGGAGCGCGGTGCTGCCCCGCTTCCTGGGGCACGGGGTGAGCGCGGTGTGCGCGGAGCCGTACCCGTTCTTCTGGCTGGACGGCGGACCCGGGGTCGTCCACCGCTACCGCTGTTCCGGGGGTGCGCGATGACCGCGACAGCCGTACGCCCCACCGCGCACCCGGAGTTGCTCGCCCTGCTCGGCCGGACCCCGGTCGTCCGCGTGACCGCCGATCTGCCCCATGCCCACCCCGGCTTCTGGGCCAAGCTCGAAGGGCTCGCGGCGGGCGGCATGAAGGCGCGGGCGGCGGTGTCGATGCTGCTCGGCGCACGGGAGCGCGGCGAACTGCGCCCCGGCGCCCCGGTCGTCGAGTCCACCTCCGGCACGCTCGGCATCGGACTCGCCTTCGCCGGGCAGGCGCTCGGCCACCCCGTCGTCCTGGTCGGCGACAGCGAACTGGAGCCGTCCATGCAGCAGTTGCTGCGCGCACACGGCGTCCGCCTGGAGCTGGTCGACCGCCCCGCACCACAGGGCGGCTGGCAGGCGGCCCGGCTCGCCCGGCTGCGCGAACTGCTCGCCGAACTCCCCGGTGCCTACTGGCCCGACCAGTACAACAACCCCGACAACACGGCCGGATACGCCTCCCTGGCCGCAGAGCTCTCCGCCCAGCTCGACCACCTGGACATCCTGGTCTGCAGCGTCGGCACGGGCGGCCACAGCGCCGGCGTCATCGGCCCGCTGCGCCGGCACTGGCCCGCGCTGCGGCTCATCGGCGTCGACGCGACCGGCTCGACGATCTTCGGCCAGCCCGCCCGCCCCCGCCTGATGCGCGGCCTCGGCAGCAGCATTCACCCGCGCAACGTCGCCTACGACGCCTTCGACGAGGTCCACTGGATCGGCCCCGCCGAAGCGGTGGACAGCTGCCGCAGGCTTGCCCGGGGCTGCTTCGTCAGCGGCGGCTGGAGCACGGGGGCCGTGGCGCGGGTCGCCGCCTGGGCGGCCCGCGTGCACCCCGGGGCGGTCGTCGCCACCGTCTTCCCGGACGGGCCGCACCGCTACCTCGGCACCGTCTACGACGACGACTTCCTCGCCGCCCACGGCCTCGACCCGGCCGATGCCGCCAGCCGCCCCGTGGAGATACCGCACCCGTACGCCGCCGAGGCGAGCGGGTGGGCGCGGTGCACACGGGTCGCCGATCCCCTCTCCTTCGGAAGGACACGATGAAGGCCCGCCTGCGCACCGTACGTCTCGAACTCGCCGAGCCACTGCGCATATCCCGCTCCACCATGACCGCCCGCGACGCCGTGTGGCTCGGCGTCGAGTACGACGGAGTCACCGGATACGGCGAGGCCGTCACCAGCGTGTACTACGGGCTGGACGCCGACACGCTCGTCCGGCTGATCTCGGCGATCGGTCTGGAACGGTTCGCCGACCCCGAGAGCGCCCTGGAAGCCCTGCCCTCCCGTGCCGTACCGCCCGCCGTCATCGCCGCCGTCGAGTCCGCGCTGCTGGACCTCATGGGCAAGCGCGACGGAGTGCCCGTCCACCGACTGCTCGGGACCGCCACGTCGGTCGGTGTCGCCACCGCCCGCACCATCGGCATCACCTCGCTCCCGCACGCGGCCGCCGAGGCCAGGCGCCTCGTCGGAGACGGATTCGAGATCATCAAGGTGAAGGCGGGCGCGTCCGATGCCGAGGAGGACGTGGAGCGCGTGCGGGTCATCCGTGACGCGGCCCCGCATGTGCGGCTGCTGCTGGACCCGAACGGGGCCTGGAGCGCCCCGCAGGCCGAGCGTCTGCTGCCCCGGTTCGCCGCGCTCGGGGTCGAGGCCGTCGAACAGCCGCTGCCACCGGGTGACACGGACGCGCTGGCCGCCCTCGCCGAGAAGTCACCGTTGCCCGTCATCGCCGACGAGGACGCGGTGAGTGTCGAGGACGTACGGCGACTGGCCGGGCGCGTCCACGGCGTCAACGTCAAGCTCGCCAAGTGCGGGGGAGTCCGAGCGGCCCTGCGGATCGCGGAGCTGATCGAGGGCAGCGGCACGGAGCTGATGCTCGGCTGTCTCACCGCCAGCAGCCTCGGCATCGCGCCCGCCGTCCATCTGGCCGGCCGCGCCCGCTGGGCCGACCTGGACGGGCATCTGCTGCTCGCCCGCGACCCGTGGCGGGGGATCGGCGGCGCCGACGGCTTCGTACGCCCGAGTTCCCTGCCCGGTCTGGGCGTCGAGGAGGTGACGGCGCATGCGGACGTGGCGTGAGATGCGCGGCTTCCCGCTCGCCGTCCAGCTGCTGCTCGTCAACCAGCTCGGCGTCAACACCGGCTTCTACCTCCTCATCCCCTACCTCGCCACCCACCTCGGCGAGAACCTGGGCATGTCGGCGGCGGTCGTCGGGATCGTCCTCGGCGTGCGCAACCTCAGCCAGCAGGGCCTGTTCATCATCGGCGGTTCGGCGTCGGACCGGCTCGGGGCGCGGGGCGTCATCATCGCCGGGTGCGCGCTGCGGACCGTCGGGTTCGCGCTGTTCGCGCTCGGGGACGGGCTGCCGATACTGCTCGCCGCGTCCGTGCTCAGCGGGCTCGCGGGGGCGCTGTTCAACCCGGCCGTGCGGACGTATCTCGCGCAGGAGGCGGGGGAGCGCAAGGCCGAGGCGTTCGCGCTGTTCAACGTCTTCGCCACGACCGGAGCGCTGATCGGGCCGCTGCTGGGCAGCGCCTTGCTCCTCGTCGACTTCCGCACGTCCGCGCTCACCGCCGCCGGGATCTTCGCCGTGCTCACCGTGGCTCAGGCCCTCGTCCTGCCCGCGCGCAAGGTCGAGCCGACCGGCAGCGGCGTCCTCGGGGACTGGCGCGAGGTGCTCGGCAACCGCGCCTTCCTCGCCTTCGCGTTCGCCATGGTCGGCATGTTCACCCTGGAGAACCAGCTCTATCTGCTGCTGCCCGACGGGGCCCGCGAGGCCACCGGCTGGGACGGGGCGGCGGGCATCGTCTTCCTCGTCGGTACGGTCGCCAACCTGGCGCTTCAGCTGAGGATCACCCGCAGCCTCAAGTCCCGTGGCAGCAGGGCGCGTTGGATCGCCATGGGGCCGGCAGTGATGGGCCTCGCCTTTGTGCCGCCGGCTTTCACCACGGGTGCGGTGCCGGTCCTCGCCAGTGCGCTGCTGCTCTACCTCGGCATCATGATCGCGTCGCCGTTCGTGATGGAGCTGATCCCCCGCTTCGGCCGCCCCGAGCTGACCGGCACGTACTTCGGGATCTTCTACGTCGTCTCCGGGATCGCCGCGGCCGTCGGCAACACCCTCGTCGGCTGGGCCATGGACGCCGGGGAGCGCGGCGGGCACGCATGGCTGCCGTGGGTGAGCTGTGCGCTGTTCGGGCTGGCCTCGGCGGGCGGGGTCGCGTGGCTGCGTCGCCGTGGAGCGCTGCCGACGCTCGCGGAACCGGTGCGCGAGAGGGCCCACGCATGACCGGCGGCAACCTCCTCACCGACCGTCCCGCCCTCTACGAGGCCCGCTTCCCCGACCCCGACCGGCTCGCCGGACGCTGGGCCGAGGACTGCCTGCGCCGCCACGGCGCCGGCCCGCGCGTCCTCGACATGGGCTGCGGCACCGGCCGCGACGCCGCCCACCTGCATTCCGTGGGCCGTACGGTGACCGGCGCCGACCTCTCCGAGGCGATGCTGGCGCACGCCCGCTCCCAACACCCCGGCCCGGCGTACGTCAGGGCCGACCTGCACGGCTTCGAGCTGGGCCGGGACGCCTTCGACGCCGTCGTCTGCCTGGACAGCTCCCTGCTGTACTGCCACACCAACGACCAGCTCGACGGCTTCCTCGCCTCCTGCCGCCGCGCCCTCGCGCCGGGCGGGCTGCTGGTCGCGGAGATGCGCAACGGGGCGTACTTCCTGGGCCGTACGGACCTGCTCGACGGCCCGTCCGGCAGCGCCTTCACCTGGCGGGGCACCGCCTACCGGTCCACCACCACCCTGACCGTCGACCGCACCGCCCAACTCCTGCGCCGTACCCGCCTCTGGACGTCCGACGACGGCTCACCGCCCGTCGAACAGCGCTCCGCCTGGCGGCTGCTGTTCCCGCAGGAACTGCGGCACTTCCTCGCCGCGCACGGCTTCGAGGTGCTCGAACTCCACGACGGCCCCGGCCCGCGCACCGAACCCCCGTGGCGACAGGGCGAGTTGCCCGGCACCTGCACTGACGCGGACCGGCTGCACGTCGTCGCGCGACTGCACACCCCCTGACCCGAAAGACAAGAAGGACCACTCATGAACGACGAACGTTTCCCCGGCCTGCGTCGACGCGGCTTCCTCGCGGCCACCTCGGGCGCCGCCGCCCTCGCCCTGGTCGGCTGCGGAGGCGGCACGGACGACAAGGCGGCCGGTGGATCCGGTAGCCCCAAGCGCGGCGGCCGGCTGCGCGCGGCCTTCGCCGGCGGCGGCGCGAGCGAGACCCTCGATCCGCACCTGGCCAACCTCTTCGCGGACGTCGCCCGAGCCAAGGCGCTCTTCGACAAGCTCGCCGACTACGACGCCGGCCTCTCCGCCGTTCCCCGCCTGGCCGAGAAGTGGGAGTCCAACAAGAGCCTGGACCGCTGGCAGGTGACGCTGCGTCAGGCCACCTTCCACGACGGGAAGCCGGTCACCGCCAAGGACGTCCTCTACAGCTACCGCCGGATCGCCGACCCGAAGCAGGCGTTCCGCGCGAAGGCGTCCCTGGAGCCCATCGACCTCGACGCCAGCCGTGCGACGGGCGAGCGCGGCATCGAGTTCGTGCTCAAGCGGCCCACCGCCGAATTCCCCAACGTGCTGGCCGCGTTCGGCGCGTACATCGTCCCGCAGGACGCCACCGAGTTCGACGACAGGCCGATCGGCTCCGGCCCCTTCCGGTTCGTGTCCTTCGCGCCCGGCCGCTCCGCCGTCCTCCGCCGCTTCGACGACCACTGGGACGGCGCCCCGCTCCTCGACGAGGTCGAGTTCGTCGTCGCCAACGAGGAGTCCGCCCGCGTCAACGCCCTTCTCGGCGGCCAGGTCGAGTACGCGCACGAGCTGAACCCGACCACCGCCCGCGCCCACGAGGACAAGGGCCAGATCGAGATCGTGCGGCTGCGCAACAGCGCCATGCAGGCGTTCTGCATGAAGACCGACCGGGCCCCCTTCGACGACAAGCGGGTCCGCGAGGCGTTCTTCCTCATCGCCGACCGGCAGGAACTCGTCGACGGAGCGCTGTCCGGCGCGGGCGAGGTCGGCAACGACCTGTTCGGCAAGGGCTACGAGTACTACGCCGCCGGCCTGCCGCAGCGCGAGCAGGACCTCGACAAGGCCCGCGCCCTGCTCAAGCAGGCCGGCGCCGAGAAGCTCAAGGTCACCCTGGACACCTCGGCCGTCGCCGCCGGGTTCACCGAGGCCGCCGGCATCTTCCGCGACCAGGCCGCGAAGGCGGGCGTGACCATCGACGTGAAGATGGGCAGCAAGGACTCCTACTGGAGCGACATCCTCGACGGCGGCGCCCTGTGCTGCTACCGCTCCGGCGCCATGCCCATCGAGGCCCACCTCTCCCAGCGCCTGCTCACCGACTCCACCACCAACGCCACCAAGTGGCGGCACAAGGACTTCGACGCCCTCTACCAGCAGGCCCAGTCCACCCGCGACAAGACCGATCGGGCCGCCGTCTACGAGCGCATGCAGCGCCGGCTGTACGCCGAGGGCGGCTTCCTCGTCTGGGGCTTCGCCGACTGGATCATCGGAACGGCCCGCACCGTGAAGGGAGTGGAGACCAAGGCACCCGCCAACACCCTCGACTGGGCACGCTTCGACAAGGTGTGGCTGGCGTGAGGACACGGTTGGTCAGCGCCCCAAAGGGGCGCGGGGAACTGCGCGACCAGCCACGACGGCGCGGCAGACGCCCAACGACCCATCGCGGCACTTTCGTCGTCCGCCGCCTCCTCCTCGGCGCAGCCCAAACCGTGGCCGTCGTACTGCTCGTCTTCGCGCTCACCGAGGCGCTGCCGGGCGACGCGGCGGTCGCCCTGGCCGGCGACCAGCCGGACCCCGCGCGCATCGCCGCCATCCGCGAGGCCATGGACCTGGACCGGCCGGCACACGAGCGGCTGGCCGACTGGACGACGGGCCTGCTGCACGGCGATTTCGGCACCTCCCTGACCTCCGGCCGCCCGGTCACCCAGTACCTCGCCGACGGATTCGGACCGACCCTGATCCTCGCCACCCTCACCCTCGCCCTCCTCGTCCCGCTCGGCTTCGGCCTCGGTGTACTCGCCGCCCGCCACGAGGGACGGCTCGTCGACCGGCTGGTCAGCTCGGTGACGCTGGCCGTCTACGCCGTCCCCGAATTCGCCCTCGGGGTACTGCTGGTGACCGTCCTCGCCCTGAAACTGGCCTGGCTGCCGCCGACAGCCGTCGGCCACGGCACCGACCTGCTCGCCCAACCGGCGGTGCTGGTCCTGCCCGTGCTGGTCCTGCTGTCCCGCCCGGTGTGCTCCCTGTCCCGCCTGGTGCGGGCCGGCATGGTCGACGCCCTCGCCTCCCCCTACGCCGCCCACGCCCGCCGCTACGGCGTCCCCGGCGCCCGCGTCCGCTACGCCCACGCCCTGCCGAACGCGCTCGCCCCGGCCGTGCAGCAACTCGCCCGCACCGTCGACTGGTTGCTGTGCGGCGTGATCGTCGTAGAGGCCCTCTTCGTGATCCCGGGCCTCGGGACGGTGCTCCTCAACGCCGTGGCCGAACGCGACGTGCCGGTGGTGCAGGGGCTGGCCGTGGTGTTCGGCGTGCTGACGGTCGTGCTCAACCTCGGCGCCGACCTGGTGGCCCACCGGCTCACGCCCCGCGCGGGGGTGGCGGCATGACCAGGCATCGCCGCTTCGCGCTCGGCCTCGCCGTCGTCGCAATCCCGCTCGCACTCGCCCTCCTCGGACCCCTCTTCGCCGGCGCCCCCGGCCCCCGCGCCACCTCCTTCACCCTTGGCGACGGCCACTGGTTCGGCACCGATTTCGTGGGCCGTGACGTCCGGCGACAGGTGCTGCTGGGCGGCCGTACGGTCGTGGTCACCGCCCTGGCCGCGACCGCGCTCGCCTATCTGGTCGCCGTCCCGGTCGCGCTCGCGAGCGCGCTCACCCGGCTGCGGTGGCTGGAGGACCTGCTGATGCGGCCGCTGGACGTGCTGCTCGCCGTGCCGTCGCTGCTGCTGATCCTGCTGGTGGCCGCCGTGCTGTCGCCGGGCGCGGTGGGGCTCGCGCTGCTCGTGGCGCTGGTCAACGTGCCCGACGCCGCCCGGATCGTGCGGGCCGCGGCGGGGGAGGCGGCCGCACGCCCGGCCGTCGAGGCGCTGCGCATGCAGGGCGAGACCCGGTGGCGGATCGCTGTCGGCTACGTCGGCCGGTCGGCGCTGCGCACCCTCGCCGCCGACGCCGGGATCCGGCTGACCGGTGTGCTGTACCTGGTGTCGACGGCCGCGTTCCTCGGCGTAGGCGTCGCGCCGGACGCCGCCGACTGGGCGGTCATGGTCGACCGCAACCGCACCGGCCTGCTGGTGCAGCCCTGGGCCGTGGTGGTGCCCGCACTGCTGATCGTGGCGCTGACGATGGGCACGAACCTGCTCTTCGACGCCGCGCTGGAGAAGAAGGAGCGACGCCCGTGAGCCCTGGCCCCGTTGAAGGAGGGGCGCCCGTGAGCCTTGGCCCCGTCGTCGAGATCCGCGACCTGCGCGTGGAGATCGACGGTCGGGTGATCGTCGACGGAGTCGACCTGAGGGTGCTGCCCGGCAGGGTCACCGCCCTGGTCGGTGCCTCCGGCAGCGGGAAGACCACCACCGGGCTCGCCCTGCTGGGCGAGTACCCGCCGGGCGCCCGCGTCACGGGCGAGGTACGGCGAGCCGACAACGGCCCTGTCGGCTACGTCCCCCAGCACCCCGCCGCCGTCCTCAACCCGGCCCGCCGGGTCGGCGCCCTCCTCGACGACATCGCCCGCCCCCAGGTCCGTCACCTGCCGCGCCCGCAGCGCCGTACGGCAGCCCGCGCGCTGGTCCTGCGTGCCCTGGACGACGCCCAACTCGCGGACGCCGAGGCGCTGTTGCGTAGGCATCCGCACCAGCTCTCCGGCGGCCAGCAGCAACGCGTCGTCCTCGCCCAGGCCCTGCTGCTCGGCGCCCGCGTCATCGTCGCCGACGAGCCCACCACCGGGCAGGACGCGCTGACCAAGGCCCGTATCGTCGAGCAACTGGCGGCGGTCGCGGCACGCGGCATCGCGGTCGTGCTGCTCAGCCACGACCTCGACGTGGTGCGCGCTCTCGCCGACGAGGTCCTCGTCCTGCGCGCGGGCCGGGTCGTCGAGTCGGGGCCGGCGGCGCGGCTGTGGGCGGAGCCCCGGCACGAGTGGACCCGCCGACTGCTCGACGAACAGCGCACGGCCCCGCCGGACGGTTCGGGCGCCGCCCGGAGTCAACCGGTGCTGTCCGTCCGGGACTTGACCGCCGTACACGATCGCCGGACCGTCGTGCTGCGCGCCCCGCGCCTCGTCCTGCACCCCGGTGAGTGTCTCGCCGTCGTCGGCCGCTCCGGCAGCGGCAAGACCACGCTCGCCCGCTGCCTCGCGGGCCTGCACCGTGACCACGACGGCGAGATCCTGCTCGACGGCACACCGCTCCCGCGCAGCCTGCGCCACCGCAGCCGCGCCCAACTCGCCGCCGTGCAGTACGTCTTCCAGGACGCCCGTGCCGCGTTCGACGAGCACCGTCCCGTGCTGGACCAGGTGGCCCGCACGGCGATACGGCTGCACGGCGCCGGTGAACGGGCCGCGACGGACGAGGCGACAGCCACTCTCCAGCGCCTCGGCCTGCCGCAGGGGCCGGCCCGGCGCCGCCCCGGCGAGCTCTCCGGCGGCGAACTCCAGCGCGCCGCCCTGGCCCGCGCCCTGCTCGCCCGCCCTCGCGTGCTGATCTGCGACGAGGTCACCTCCGGCCTGGACACGGTCACCCGGCGCGGCATTCTCGACGTCCTCGCGGGACTGGCACGCGAGGAGGACGGCCCGGCGCTCGTCCTCGTCACCCACGACCTGGACACCGCGCGCCTGGCGCACCGCATCGCCGTACTGGACGCGGGGGAGATCGTCGAACAGGGGGCGGCGCAGCGGATCCTGACGGTTCCTCAGCACCCGTTCAGTGTCTCTCTCCTGCGGACGACCGAGCGCCTGGCGGCAGGGGTCCGTGACTGAGCCGACCTCCGGGCGCCTTCGCTGAGGAGACGGGAAGGCCTCGGCGAACGGCCCGGAGGTCGGCGGCTGTGGGCCGCGCCTACGACCTGCTCGGCAGGTGGCGGCGGCGCGGACGGGCGGTGGCCCGGGCGAGCAGGACGTGGATCTGACGCACCGCGTCGCCCGGGTGGGTGGCGGCGGTGGCGAAGGGCAGACGCGTGTCGTGGTGGGAGTCCGGAGTCTGCGACCGCAGCACCAGGCCGTGCCGGTCGAGCCGCAGCGGCCGTACGTCGCTCGCGCCGAGCTGCTGCCGGGCCGGGAGCAGCCGGGCGAGCGGGGCGACGGTGTCGGCGTGGGCCGCGTCCAGCCGGGCCAGCATCTCCGCCTCGTGGGTGGCCAGCGGGTCCGGCGAGGCGAGGGTCAGCTCGTCGAGGCCGATGACGGCCGTCCCGTCGTCGTCCGTGAGCACGGCGCGGGCCGGATGGAACACCAGGGTCTTCGGGCCGAGCGCGGTCAGCCGGCCGCCCAGCGTCAACCGGGCACGCACCCGCTCACGTACGGCGACGGGGGCGACGTCGGTGAACTCGACCAGGGCGGTCAGGTCACCGTGGGGCGCCACCGCGAGCTCGGCGGCCAGGTCGCCGTCCGACGGGTTGTGCAGAAGCAGCCGTGCGGCGGCGTCCACGGTGTGCAGGCCGATCAGTTCGACGCGTTGGCCGTTCGTGGTGACGGTCAGCGAGCCGGCCGCCGAGAGCACCGAGCGGGCACGCTCGGCGGGCGTAGGCTCAGAGCAGACGGCAGCAGGCATGGAGACCTCTCCAACACGGGGTCGACTTAGGTAAGCCTAACCTTATCTCTTCCGTCTCTGTGTTCACCACCCCGTCAGCACCAGGTGATTGACGAGCAGCGCGAGCACGGCCTGCCCCGCGAGCCAGGCGCGCGGTCGCGGCAGGAACGCGCAGGCGGGCAGCAGCCACAGCGCGAACGGCAGCCAGATCCGCTCCGTCTCCGCCTTGCTCATCCCGGACAGGTCGGCGACCAGCATCGCGGCCAGCGCCCCCAGCACGAGCACACCGAGACGGAACGCGGCCGTACCTTCCCGCCGGAGCACCACGGCCCCGGTCCGCCGCAGCCCCGCCGCCGTCGCCAACCCCACCACCAGCACCTGGCAGGCGAGGTTGGCCCACACCCAGTAGGCCTGCGGTCGGGTGCCGCCGGCGCCCTGGTTGTAGCGGGTGACCAGCAGGTCGTACGCCTCCCACCAGAAGAAGCCCAGTGCCGTGAACACGAGCGGCACGACCACGAAACCCGCCAGCGCGAAGGGGAGGGGCCGGATGCGCTCGGAGCCCAGCAGAAGGACGGCCGCGGCGATCACGACGAAGAGCGTCAGGCCGTACGACAGATAGACGGTGAGGCCGAACAGCAGGCCGGAGGCGAGGCCGGTCCGGCGCGGCCGGTGACCTGTCACCGCGAGCGCGAGCAGCGCCACCGCCCAGGCCGCGACCGCCGCGAAGTAGCCGTCCGCGGAGGTCCCCATCCACACCGCGGCCGGAGCCGGCACCAGGAACGGCGCGGCGCGGCGGGCGAGCTTCTCGTCGGCGAGGGTGCGGATGGTGACCAGGATGCCCAGCGCCGCGGTCGCCCCGACGGTGATGCACCAGACGCCGGCCCACGCGCCGCCGCCCAGCCCGATGCGGTCGAGGTAGACGAAGGTGAGCGTGGCCGCCGGGGGATGCCCGGCGATGTGCGGGGGCCAGTGCTCCGGCGAGGCGCCGACCACGATGTGCTCGGTGAAGTGCCGCAGCGTCGCGGGGATGTCCCGGAAGTCGTCGATGACCTGGAGATACTCGTACCGTGTCGTCAGCCTGCGGGCGATGCCGCGCTGCCAGCCGTCGATCAGCGCGAGTGAGAAGGTCCAGGCCGTGCCCGCACCCCAGACGGCGAGCAGCAGCCGCCGCCAGGGCAGCCGGGCGGCCAGGGCGGGGCCGTACGCCACCACGGCGACCGCGACGGCGACGGCCGCCGGGGTTCCCGGGCCGACGTGAGGTCCCCAGTCGCCCAGGAGCGGTGGCCAGTTGACGAAGAGGGTGCCGTCCCGATGCTCGATCACGGTGCCGACCACGGCGGCGGTCACGAAGAGCAGGGCGGCGGCCGCGGCGGCGTACAGATCGCGGCGGAGGTCCCGGCGGGCGGCGGGGCGGGTGTCGGCCGGGGCCTCGGGCAGAAGATCGCTGGTCACGTCTCAGACGCTAGGACGCCCGGGGTGCGCCGGACGCGTGACGGGCGCGGACGTCAGAGATTCGTCATGGTTCACAGCGGCTTTGCGGGCCCCGCATCGGCCTACGGTCGTCGCATGGCTCGGTCTCCCTTCTCTCCCTCCTTCTGGCGCAGCCCGCTGCGCGGCCCCTGGCTCACCTCGGTCCTCGGCGTCGTCCTGCTCGTCGGGATCACGGTGCTGTTCGTCACGGGGCTGGTGTCGTACGCCGCCTACAACCCGAACCTGTCGCCGGTGAACGACAAGACCCCGGACAAGGGGATCCTCGGCTTCTACCTCTTCTCCTGGTCGACCGACCCGCACTGGCTGTACCGGCTCAACCAGGGCATCCACGTCACGCTCGGCATCACCCTGATCCCCGTGCTGCTGGCCAAGCTGTGGTCGGTGATCCCGAGGCTCTTCACCCTGCCGCCGGCGCGGTCCCTCGCGCACGCGCTGGAGCGGATCTCGCTGCTGCTCCTGGTCGGGGGCGCGCTGTTCGAGTTCGTGACGGGCGTGCTCAACGTCCAGCTGGACTACATCTTCCCCGGCTCCTTCTACACGCTGCACTTCTACGGGGCGTGGGTCTTCATCGCCGCGTTCGTCGCGCACGCCGTGCTGAAGACGCCCATGGCCTGGCGCAATCTGCGCCAACTGCGCGAGGAGAAGAACGACCTGGTCCCGCCGAACCCCGCCGAGCCGACCGTCTCGCGACGCGGCGCCCTGTGGTTCGTGGGCGGCGGTTCACTGCTTCTCTTCCTCACGACCGTCGGGCAGAACTTCGACGTGCTGCGCCGGACCGCCCTCCTCGCCCCGCACGGCGGCGCCGAACCGGGCAACGGCCCGAACGGCTTCCAGATCAACAAGACGGCCGCGTACGCCGGCATCCGCGACGCCGACACCAGCGAGGAGGCGTGGCGGCTGGTGGTCGTCGGCCGGGACGGGCGGACGGTCCGCCTCAGCCGCGCCGACCTGCTCGCCATGCCCCTGCACAGCGCGGCGCTGCCCATCGCCTGCGTGGAGGGCTGGTCGACCTCGGACCAGTGGTGGCGCGGGGTACGGCTGCGGGACCTGGCGGCGCTCGTCGGATACGAGGGTGATCCGCCGGACGTACTGGTCGAGTCGCTCCAGCAGCGCGGCGCCTTCCGCCGGGCCGCGATGCGCGCCAACCAGGTCGCCGACTCCCGCTCCCTGCTGGCCCTGTCCGTCAACGGCGAGGACCTGACCCCCGACCACGGCTACCCGGCGCGGATCATCGTGCCCGCCGCGCCCGGTGTGCTGAACACCAAGTGGGTGGCGCGGATGACGTTCGGAGACCTGTGATGCGACGCCCCCAGCTCATTCCGGTCGGCAGCCCCCTCCAAATCCTCCTCCTCGCCTGCTCGTTCGCGCTCGCCGGATACGCGGGGGTGCGGCTGCTGGAGGGGGACTGGTTCGAGGTCGCGCTGTGGTTCGTGGGCGCGGCGATCGTGCACGACCTCGTCCTGGTGCCGCTGTACGGGGCGGCGGACCAGGCACTCCTACGAGGCTTCGAGGCCGTCGACCGCCGGAGCTGGATGCCGTACGTCCGCGTCCCCGCCGCGCTCTCGTTGCTGCTCCTGCTGGTCTGGTTCCCCCTGATCACGGGCCGCGTGGCGGACCGCTACGCCCGCGCCACCGCCCTGAACCCAGACGGCTTCCTGGCCCGCTGGCTGCTGATCACGGCGGTGCTCTTCGGCGGCTCGGCGGTGCTGCTCGCGCTCAGCCGATGGCGATCCGGGGGTGGGCGGCGGGCGTCATCCAGCTCATGATGCGGTCCATGGTGGCGCGGGGCACGGAGACGCAGCCGGCGGTGGCGCCGTTGCCGTTGACGTGAAGGAAGATGCCCGCGCCGCGGCCCGGGGTGGCGGGCCATCGGTTGAAGTTGATGACGAGCGCCTTGGCGTACTGGACGGGGTAGTTGACGAGGTGTTCGCTGCCGCGATCGCCGGACTCGGTGAGCGGGAAGTCCGCGCCCTGCTCGCCGTGCAGGGAGTTGTAGAACTTCGACTCGGGGTCCTGTACCCACCAGTCGTCGTCCGTGACCACGTGGTACGGCATGGCGGTGCCGCCGGCCACGTGACCGAACCCCTCGGTGATGGTGTAGGTGCCGGTGGGCGTGGTGTACGTGCTCTGCTGCCGGGTGGCCCCGTCGGTCACGCCGTTGGAGCCGACGCGGGCGGCGCTGGTGCTGAACCGCGCCTTCCAGCCGGAGGATTCCTTGGCCCAGGCGGTCACGGTGGCGTAGGAGCCGCCGGCCTTCACGGTGATCAGCTGGGTGGCGTCGCCCACCTCGGCCGGTACCGGGAAGTCGGGTGCGGCAGGGGCGGCCGGAGCGGCCGCCGTGTCACGGGATCCGCTCGCGGATCCGACGGTCCCGCTGGTGGCGCTGTCCGACGGGGAGGCGGACGCCGAGGGCGAGGCGGACGCGCGGTCGGACGCAGATGCGGAGGGGCCGGCGGAGGGGGAGCCGGAGGCGCTGGGCGATGCGGTGCGGGCGGCGGGCTCCTCGGGTGACCGTGACACCTCCACCGAGTCGGCGGCCGTGGTCTGCTGGTCGTCCTGCCCGGCGCAGGCGGAGGTCATCGCCAGGGCGCTGAGGGCTGCGGCGGTGATCAGAACCTGCCGGGGAAGGGCTTGCACGGGGAACTCCTTGCTGGGCGGTAAGGCGGGTGGGGTCAGCTCGCGGTCGCGGGCCCGGCGGGCAGGGCACCGGTGCAGGTGGCACGGCCGAACGTGCCGCTGGCCGTGGCGCTTTGGACGTGCCGGCCGCGGATCGCGAGGGTGCAGCGGGCCTGCCCGCCCTTCTCGGTGAGCACGATGCTGACGATCGGGTCCCGGCCGACGGGGACGTCGACGGTCTCGCGCCAGGGCAGGGCGGCGGCTTTGACGACGGTGGCCGTTCCGGCTTCGCTGCGGGCCTGGTAGGTGATGTCGGCGGAGCCCTCGCCCGTCACCTCGTAGGTCACAGAGGCGGTCGGGACGCTGCGCTCGGACTGCTTGTCACCGCCCTCGCCGGAGTCGACGACGCCGTACACGACGAGCCCCGCGCAGGCGGCCAGTACCGCGCCCGCCACGACAATGCCGGACCGGTCCGCGCGCCGGAAAAGCGATGGCGTTGCGGATTCCCGTGTGTCGCCGGCCATGGAATTCCCCCTTCGAATACGGCTGCTCAAGATGAATCGACGGGGTTATACATGACGCTGTCCGCCGATGGCCAGTGGGGGAACATATCGGACACTCCACGGTCTCCGCACGGTCAATGGTCCGTATTGTCCACGGACTTGACACGGCGTCACCAAAATGAATAGAAACCCGGCGCCCCTGCCCATGGCCTCGTTTCCCATGGGTGGGACGAATTCTGGCGGCATGTTTATGCCATGGCGCACGAGGAAAGGTTTGGCGTGAAATCCGGACTGGGCAAGCTGATAGCGTGCCTGGTGGTAGCCGCGGTGACGAGCACCGCGTTGCCCCAGGTCGCGTATGCGGCGCCCGCTGATGACGGTGACGACAAGGGGATTTTCGACACCGTCAAGGGCTGGTTCGCGGATGACGACGAGGACGGCGGCGGACTGGACGAGCCGCCGTCCCATGACGAATTGGATATAGCGGATCGGGAGAAGGTTTCCTGGCCCAAGAACGACCCGAAGGCGAAGCGGGTCAGGGAGCTCTCGGGTAAACGAACGGCAAACGCGCGGTTCTGGCAGCTGTCGGACGGACGTGTCGAGGCGGAATTGTCGGCGGTGCCGACGTCCTACCGCTCGGGGTCGGGCAAGAAGAGGTCCTGGAAGCCGGTCGATACGACGGTCCGCGCGTCGCAGGCGAAGGGTTTCGCGTTCGCCAACACGACGAATGAGGGCCGCAGCTGGTTCGGCGCCGAGGCGGACAGGCTGGTGCGGTTCCAGTCACCGGACGGCCGCTCGGTCACCCTCGGCGTCGAGGGCGCGGCCCGCGCGCTGAAGCCGTCGGCCAAGGGCTCCACGGTCACGTACAAGGACGCGGTGCAGGGCGCTGACGTGCAGTACGTCGTGGGTCCGGGCCGGGTGAAGGAGAACATCACCCTCGCCGAACGCCCGGACGGCCCGCTGAAGTTCACCTTCACGCTGGACACCGACGGGCTCATACCGAAGGCCCGCAAGGACGGCTCGATCGCGCTGTACGGCGAGCTGCCGAACACGCCGGTGATGGTGATCCCGGCGCCGTACATGACGGACGCGAAGAAGCGGGACGCCTCCGTCTTCGGCCGGACCTACAGCACCAAGGTCACCCAGAAGCTGACCAAGGACGGCAAGTCCTGGAAGCTGACGGTCACTCCGGACGCGAAGTGGCTGGCGTCGAAGGACCGCCAGTACCCGGTCGTCATCGACCCGACGATCACCATCGCGCCGTCACCGTCGCAGTCCCAGGACACCATGGTCCTGTCGGACCAGCCGTCGACCAACTTCAACACCACCTGGAAGCTGTCGGCCGGCCGCACCTCCACCACGGCCAACTCCCGTTCTCTGATCAAGTTCCCGCTGGACGAGATCCCGTCGGGCACGAAGATCGACTCGGCGCGCCTGGAGATGTACTACGACCAGGCGCACACCACGGCCACCACGAACACGCAGATCGGTGTGTACCGGGCCACGAAGGCGTGGGACGAGACGACCGCGACCTGGGCCGGCACCAGCGACCTGGTGGGTGAGCAGTCGTCGACGTCGGTGCAGATCGACGACGAGGACGCGGGCACGGCGGCGGTCGGGACGTGGGCGACCTCCGCCACGACGGCCAACGCGGTCGGGGACACCTTCCGCTTCAACCTCGACTCGATCACGGGTGACTCCTTCACCTGGCCGATGCGGGTGCCGGAGACGGGCACCTACCGGGTGGACGCGCACTATGTGCAGGGCGCCAACCGGGCCGTCGCCGCCCCCTACACGGTTACCGCGGCAGGCGGCGCGACCAGCACGTACAACGTCAACCAGACCACCGGCACCGGCGGCGTGTGGACCTCGCTCGGCGGTGACACCAACGAGCTGACCTTCAACAAGGGCGGCGCCTACAAGGTCGAGCTCAAGGACACCTCGGTGCCGACCAGCCAGGCGCTGGTCGCGGACGCGGTGCGCCTGGTCGACCCGGCGAGGATCACCAAGTCGGCGGGTCAGTACAACCGGTGGCACAGCTTCCCGGTCGGCGACACCGTGCAGAAGTGGGTCGACGGCACCGCCACGAACCACGGCTTCGTCCTGAAGGCCACCGACGAGGCGGCCAACCCCCTCGGCGGCCCGCGCTACGAGTCCGGTGACGGCGACTACGGCGGCGAGACCGCCACGATCCCGCGGCTGACCGTGACGTACGGCAAGGTCGGCACGACGCTGAACTCGCCGACGGTGATCCATGGCACGGGCCCGGAGCTGTCGTGGAAGGCCTACTCCAACACCACCGGCGATGCGGACCTGAACATCGCCGAGTACCAGCTGCACCGCTCCACGCAGCAGGCGTTCACGCCGTCCGCGGCCACGCTGATCGCGCCGATCGACAAGGCCGCGACGACGTACACGGACACCACCGCGACCCCGACCCCGGACTCCTCCTCGGCGGAGATCGGGCGGTCGTACTACTACCAGATCGCGGTGAAGACGGCCGACGGCCAGCTGCTCGGCTCGCCCACCCGCATCGTCGGCGTGCCGAAGGCGGGCCGCACGATGAAGCTGATCCAGGGCACCGCGGCCGGCAACACGGACACCACGCTGTCCTCCGCGACCCCGACCACCAACCTCGACACCATCGACTCGGCGGGCGCGGGCCAGAACTGGCTGACGGTGGGCAACAATTCGCCCACGTACGGCAAGACCCGCTCGGTCATGAAGTTCCCCACCAGCGACCTGCCCACCACCGCCACGGTGCTGGAATCGCGGCTGTTCATGTGGGGCGCGGAGACCACCACCGACACCAACGGTGCGATCTACGAACTCCACGGCCTGACAAGGGACTTCAACGAGACTCAGGCCACCTGGAACAGCGCCGCCACCGGCACGGCGTGGACGACGGCCGGCGGCGATTTCTCCGCCACGGTCTCGGACACCGTCGCCTCCGTCTCGGAGGTGGGCCGGCACTGGTGGGACGCCACTTCGCTCACCCAGGGCTGGGTGAAGACCCCGACGTCCAACAAGGGCGCCATGGTCAAGCTCAAGGACGAGACGTCCACCGGCCCGCAGGAGCGGACGGTGTTCCTGGCCTCGGAGACGTCCGACCAGCAGCTCGGCCCGCTGCTGCGCGTGATCTACGTCGACTCGACTACCGAGGACACGTACTACGCGCCGCAGACTCCGGCCCGGATGACGCCGAACTCGACGTACACGGTGGAGTTCACGGTCACCAACACGACGAGTGCCGCCTGGGCGAGCGGTGAGCGGCAGCTGTCGTACACCTGGAAGCTCCCCGACGGCACGGACGTGACGACCGGCGGCAACCAGCTGTCGACGGCGATTCCGGCGCTGTCTCCCGGCTCGTCGGCGACGATCCAGGCGCAGGTGAAGACGCCGATCAACTCGGACTCGGGCAGCAAGCGCACCGACTACGTGCTCGGCTGGGATGTGAAGAAGGTCTCCGACGGCAGTTGGCTGTCCGCCGGAACCGGCGGGATTCCGTCGCTGAAGCAGAACGTGGCCGTCGAGGACCCGACTTCCAACTCCCTCGGTCTGGAGAAGTTCTACTCCTACACCGGCAAGAACACCGGCGCCGGGTCGACGGTGATGAACAACCTGGCGTCGGGCAACACGGTGTGGTCGTACAACGCGTTCACCAACCCGGGGCGGGGTCTGACGACGTTCGCCAGGTTCGCGTACAACTCACTGGACACCTCCGACACGGTGCTCGGTCACGGTTGGTCCGGTCAGGCGGCCGGTCCGATCCGCCTGGGCGCGCCGCTCGACTTCCACCCGAACCCCAACGCCAACGCGACGGAAATCCGCCTCCCGGACGGTGACGGCACGACGCACGTCTTCACCAAGCAGGCAGACGGCACCTGGAAGGCCCCGGCGGGCGTCCACTACCGCGTCACCATGAAGGCGGGCCTGGACTGCACCCCGAACAAGGACCCGATCCCGGACGCCTGGACGCTGATGCGCCCGGACGGCACGCGGTTCCTCTTCGGCTGCGATGGCTACCTGACGTCCGTTGTCGACAAGAACGGCAACACACAGACGTACACGTACGAGGAGCGCAAGTCCCGCAACAAGCCGACGAAGTTCCTCACGTACATCACCGACCCGGCAGGCCGGCAGTCGATGAAGATCGACTATTACCGGAAGTACGAGAACAAGGGCGGCGTCGTCTCGGGTGACGCCACCTACACGTACATCACCGCCACGGGTGCCAAGGCCACTGGCACCAACCTGAACGAGCCCAAGATCTACGACCACGTCAAGTCCATCACGGACATCTCGGGGTCGGTGACGGGCCTGCCGACCCGCAAGATCTCCTTCTACTACACGACCACGGGTTTGCTGGGCTGGATGACCGACGGCGAGGGTTCCTCCCAGCCGAAGGACTTCAAGTTCACCTACGACTCCACCCAGGGCAACAAGAACGTCAAGCTGGTCAAGATCACCGACCCGCGCGGCAAGGGCACCGACCTGGCGTACTACGCGCCGCAGGCGGGTGACGACCCGAAGTACCACTGGTGGACCAAGACGATCAAGGATCGGCTGGGCTACGACACGGGCTTCGGGTACGCGGCGAACACCACGAACACGAAGTTCACCGACACCACTGTCACGGACGCCGAGACGCACGCCACGAAGTACGTGACGGACGACTTCGGCCGCCCGGTCCAGACGACCAACGCCAAGTCCCAGACGGCGAAGATGAGCTGGGACGCGGACAACAACGTCACGTATCTGGAGGAGGACAACGGCGCCAAGACCGCGTACTGCTACGACCAGAAGACGGGGTATCCGCTCTGGCAGCGGGATGCGGAGAACAACAAGACCGGGGTCCCGGACCAGACGGCCACCTGCGTCACGGACACCACCAAGTGGCCGGCCAACGCCGCGAAGTACGAGTACCAGACGCGTGCCGACGGCTACTCCGCCGATCTGTTCCGCAAGACCTCTCCCGAGGACCGCAAGTGGCAGTTCGGCTATGACACCTTCGGCAACGTGAAAACGGTCACGGACCCCAAGGGTGTCGCGACCACGACGGTGCCGGACGACTACACCACGAAGTACGACTACGACTCCTACGGCCAGCTGACCAAGGCGACCGACCCCAACAGCCACGCCACGACGTACAGCGGCTTCGGGGCTACCGGTTACCCGGACACGATCACCGACGCGAAGTCGAACGCGACGAGGTTCGTCTACGACGAGCGCGGTCAGGTCACCCAGGTCACCGACGCCAACAGCAAGGTGACCACGCAGACGTACGACACATTCGGACGTCCGTTGGTCAACACCGCACCCAAGGACACGGGTGTCGTGATCACGACACCGGCGCCGGTGTACGACGAGAACGACAACGTCACCAAGTCGACGGCGCCGAACGGCGCGATCTCCACGGCGGTGTACGACAACGCGGACCAGGTCACGTCGGCGACGGCGCCTGCGAATAACCTGACCAGCCCACGTGCCACGACGTACACCTACGACAAGATCGGCAACCTGAAGACGACGACCGAGCCCAAGGGCACGGCAACGACGACGGACACCACCGACTACGTCACGACGAACTACTACGACGAGATCGACGAGCTCACCTCCGTGGTCAACGCGAAGGGCGACAAGGTCTCGTACGAGTACGACAACGTCGGCAACGTCACCAAGGTCATCGACCCGAAGAAGAACGCCACCACCGACACGACCGACTTCACGACCAAGACCGACTACGACCTGGACCACCGGGTCACGGTTGTCACGGACGCGGCGGGCAAGACCACGAAGCGTTCCTACGACAAGGACTCGCTGGTCGTCTCGACGACGGACGCGGAGAACAACACCACGACCGTCATCTACGACGAGCGCGGCAAGAAGACCGAGGTCAAGGTCCCGCACGACGGCACGTCGACCATCACGTACCGCACGACGAAGTTCGAGTACGACCAGGTCGGCAACACCACCAAGGTGATCAGCCCGCGTGCCGTCGCGGCCGGTACGACCACCGCGTTCACCGCCCGTACCGAGTACGACGAGCTGAACCGGCCGGCCAAGCAGTACCAGCCCTACGACCCGGCGGACAGCCGCTACAACGACCCGAACGTCTACAGGGAGACGGCATACGACAAGGTGGGCCGGGTGGCGAAGACCTCGCTGCCGCCATCGGACGGTGAGACGGTCCGCAACGACACCACCTACAGCTACTACGACAACGGCTGGGTGAAGGCGTCCACCGACCCGTGGGACATCGCCACAACGTACGACTACAACGAGCTGGGCCAGCAGACCAAGCGCACCCTGACCTCGGCGGGCGGCTCCACGGACCGCACCATGACGTGGTCGTTCTACCCCGACGGCTCACTGAAGTCCCGCGCGGACGACGGCGTCCCGGTCGGCAAGTCGGTCGCCCTCGTCGACAACTCCGACACCCAGAACACCGCCAAGACCGGCACCTGGACGAAGGGAGACATCACCGGCCAGCAGGGCTACAACCACGAGACCCACACGGCCGCCACGGGCACGGACGCCTACGCATGGACGCTCAACATCCCCAAGGACGGCACGTACGCCACGTACGTCAAGTTCCCGAAGGTGACGGGCGCCGCGACCACGGCCAAGTACACGGTGACCTACGACGGTGGGACGGCCGACAAGACGATCGACCAGAACGCCACCGCCAACCAGGGCACCTGGGTCTCGCTTGGCTCCTACGCCTTCAAGCAGGGCAACGCGGCCAAGCTGCAGCTGTTCCAGAACAGCGGCGGAGTCGTGGTCGCCGACGCGGTCAAGCTCGTCCGCGACACCAGCGGTGACCCGGCGGACACGGAGAAGACGAACTTCGCCTACTCCTATGACCTCAACGGCAACCTGACCCAGATCGATGACACCTCGTCGACCGCGAAGATCGACAACTACGCGATCACCTACACGGGGCTCAACCAGGTCCAGAAGGTCACCGAGAACCTGGCAGGGGTGGAGAAGAAGTCCACGTCGTACACGTATGACGCGGACGGCCAGCAGGACACCATCACCCACCCGGACCAGTTCTCCAAGTACACGTACGACCTGCGTGAACTGGTCAAGACGGTCTCTGTCGGCAAGTCCGCCACGGACGCGTCGCCGAAGGTCACGTCGTACACGTACACCGACCGCAGCCTGAAGCTGAAGGAGACCAAGGCCAACGGCAACACGGTCGACTACACGTACTACCTGGACGCGGCGCTGAAGACGTCGGCGGAGAAGAAGCCGAACGGCACCCTCGTCGACTCGCACACCTACGCCTACGACCCGAACGGCAACAAGTCGCAGGACGTGGCGAAGAAGATGAACGCCGACAACCACTCGGCGTACCTCGACTCCACCACGGACTACACCTACGACCCGGCCAACCGGCTCAAGCAGTCGGTCAAGACCGGCAATGGCGCGGGCACCGAGACGTACGTCCACGACAACAACGCCAACGTCATCAGCCAGACGGTCAAGGACGTCACGACCAGCTACAACTACGACCGCAACAGGCTGCTCACCGCGACGGTCTCCGGCAGCACGGCGAACTA
The DNA here is from genome assembly GCF_008042075.1 of Streptomyces sp. UW30. Taxonomy (GTDB): domain Bacteria; phylum Actinomycetota; class Actinomycetes; order Streptomycetales; family Streptomycetaceae; genus Streptomyces. The sequence continues at coordinate 327,178 of NZ_RDBN01000005.1, forward strand.
CAACTACGACCCGTTCGGCCGCATGGAGACCATCACTTCGGGCGGCGAGGTCATCGAGCGGAGCGTGTACGACGGCTTCGACCACGTCGTGGAGTCCCAGAAGAAGGACTCGGCGGGTGCGATGAAGTCGACGACCTACACCTTCGACCCACTCGATCGCACCAGGTCGAAGACGGCGGACGGCAAGACGACGGACTTCGAGTACCTGGGCCTGTCGAACGAGGTCCTGGACGAGAAGGTCGCCGGCACGCTGACCAAGTCGTACCAGTACAGCCCCTGGGGCGAACGCCTGTCGCAGGTCAAGCACAACGGCGACGGCACGACCGAGGACAGCTACTACGGCTACAACGGTCACACCGATGTCGAGACCCTGACGGACGACAACGGCGACACCAAGGCCACCTACGGCTACACCGCCTACGGCAAGGACGACGACTCCGAGTTCACCGGCATCGACAAGCCCGATGCCGCAGACCCGACCAAGGAGGCCTACAACCCTTACCGCTTCAACGCCAAGCGCTGGGATGCCCAGTCCGGCACCTACGACATGGGCTTCCGCAACTACAGCCCAGGCCTCAACCGCTTCACCACCCGGGACATGTACAACGGGGCGCTGTCCGACATGCGTCTCGGCACCGACCCCTACACCAGCAATCGGTACGCGTTCGGCGGTGGCAACCCGACGAGCCTCGTCGAACTCGACGGGCACATGC
>NZ_RDBN01000005.1:327990-376281 GCF_008042075.1 Streptomyces sp. UW30
TCGGGGAACCCCGTGTCCCCCGCCACCACCCAGCCCGCCGCCTCCTCGAAGGCGACCTCCTCGATCTCCCCGGCCCCCGCCAGCTCCGTGAACAGGGAGACCGCCCAGCCGGCCGGGGCGGCCAGCCACTTGGCGAAGTGCTGGGGCGTGGCCGGTCCGTACGCGTGCAGATAGCGCCGGACCAGCTCCCGCAGGGCCGTCGCGCCCGGGACCGGCGCGGCTGACGGCGGACGGGTGTACGTCACCTTCCGGCCCCGGTTCGGGCCGAAGCACAGCGCGCCCGACTGGCCCGCCCGGTGCATCACCTGGCGCCAGCGCGGCCACAGCTCCTGGAACGCGGGCATCACCAGGTCGCCGGCCCAGGGACCGGTGCGCGCCACGACCTCCGCACCCAGCTCCTCCACGGTCAGACACACCCCGTCCAGGGCGTCCCCGATCGCCGCCACGATCTGCTCCGCCTGCTCCGGCGTCACCCGGACGTCCGGGGCGAACGCGTTGTGGCCCGTCGGAATGGCGGTCAGCGCACCGCACCACAGGGGCAGTTCGGCGGTGGGGAGCAGATGGACGGTTCCGCGCGGGCCGAACGTCTTCACCAGCGAACGGTCCTCCCACAGCGCGGCCCGCACATCCGCCCGCGTCACCCCGGCGGCCCGCACCCCCACCGACACCTCGGCCGCCGACAGCACCTGCGCATGCGCGCCCAGCATCGCCCCGACCACCTCCGCGACCGGGGTGCCGGGCACGGCGGGACGGGTCAGGAACTGCCGCTCCAGCCGCCGAGCACTCGCTTCGTCCCATGTAATGGCCCTCGTCATACGGCGACGTTAGCCCCGGTATAGGTCAGAAGCTGTCCGCTTTGGCCCCAAGAGTGCACAAGGTGCAAACCGTGCATCCGTGCGCGAAGGCCCCTCAGTCCCTGCGCATCCAAGGAACCTTCACCTTTTCCACATTGTTATGGCGGCCGACTCGATTTCCTCCCCTCCCCCACGTAAGTTCGGACCAAGGCAATTCGCGTACGCAAAGCTGCGCGGTGGCACCGCGTGGTGGAGGGGACTGCGCGGTGCCGTGCCCTCGATTCGGCCCCCTGTTGAACGCGCGTCGCGCCGAAGCCGCCTCCTCCCCGCCGGTCCCCGCATGTCGTCAAGGGGCCATTCGCGCTCAGGGTCACCCGGGGGAGGGAAGCGCGGACAAGTCGCCAGGCAGGCCTCAAGAGACGCCAAAACCTCCGGATCCGGCCGTATCCCACCCGTTTCCCCTGGGAATCCGCCCCTGTCACGCCATGAATCCGCCATGAAAGAGCCGTTTCGCGGCCACCGCCCCGTCGCCGAGCGACTTCGGAGAGTAGTTGTGGCACGCCGATGCACACAGCAGCACTTACGAAGGGTTATGGTGGAAACCCCCCCTCGGGCCGGTCCGTCTCCCCCCCACGGACCGGCCCGTTTTTTTGCTCACACGGGGCCGCCTTCAAGCGCCGGGGGCCCCCGCGCCCTCAAGGGGCGCGGGGAACTGCGCGACCAGCCACAACCAACCCGCAGCCGCCCAAAAACCGATGCGCTCCCCACTCAAGGCGCCGACGGCCGACCCGCACCCGAAAACCCGGCCCAAGCCCCGCAGGGGTAGGCTGCGGCCCGCGGGGACCGCATCCGTACCGAGGGGCTGACGAACACGTGAACCTGCGCGACAAGCTGCGCGGCCTGCTGGTCAGGTTGTACGCACGCCGGGTGGAGGGGCACCTGGACCACGCTCAGGTGCCCAAGCACATCGGCGTCATCATGGACGGCAACCGGCGCTGGGCGAAGGCCTCGGGTTCCACCACCGTGCACGGTCACCGCGCCGGTGCCGAGAAGATCGAGGAGTTCCTCGGCTGGTGCAGCGAGACGGACGTCGAGGTCGTCACCCTCTGGCTGCTGTCGACGGACAACTTCGATCGGCCCCAGGACGAGCTCGGCCCGCTCCTCGGGATCATCGAGGACGTCGTCCGCACCCTCGCCGCCGACGGCCGCTGGCGGGTGCACCACGTGGGCACCCCCGATCTGCTGCCGTCCGGGATGCAGACCACCCTCAAGGAAGCCGAAGAGGCCACCGCACAGGTCGAGGGGATACTGGTCAACGTCGCCATCGGCTACGGCGGCCGCCAGGAGATCGCCGACGCGGTGCGCGCGATGATCGTCGACGCCCATGACAAGGGCACCTCGATCGAGGACCTCGCCGACTCCGTCAGCGTCGACCTGATCGGCAGCCACCTCTACACCGGCGACCAGCCCGACCCCGACCTCGTGATCCGCACCAGCGGCGAGCAGCGGCTGTCCGGATTCATGCTCTGGCAGACGGCTCATGCCGAGTACTACTTCTGCGAGGTCTTCTGGCCGGCCTTCCGCAAGGTCGACTTCCTGCGGGCCCTGCGCGACTACGCGGCGCGGCACCGGCGCTACGGCGGCTGAAACAGCGCGTTCCCAGCGGCAGTGCGAGTGCCGCATTTGGGGCGGAAGTAACAAGGAGTTCACCAGGGCGCCGTCATATGCGTAAGCATGGCACCGCATGTTCGAGGGCATAAGCCAAGCAGGTCGACACCCGAACCACGGGTGTCGTATCTCAGCGGGCGGCGCCGGAGCCGTCCGCCCGGGAGGCCCTTTGCACCAGCCCCACCGTGCGGTCACGGCACGGAAGAAGACGCGGGGGGCCGGTTTTCGGCCCGTGCACAGCGGCCGACGACCGGTCCAGCTCCACTCCGTCGCTCCCCGACCTCATCCGAGGGGGTACGTCCTTCCGTGGTGACCAGCACAAAGCGCCACAAGCCCGACCGGCGCACCTACGTTCTCGACACCAGCGTCCTGCTGGCCGACCCGAATGCTCTGAACCGCTTCGACGAGCACGAGGTCGTGCTCCCCATCGTCGTGGTGACGGAACTGGAGGCCAAGCGGCACCATCCCGAACTCGGCTACTTCGCCCGGCAGGCACTGCGCCTGCTCGACGAGTTCCGGGTGAAGCATGGTCGTCTCGACGCCCCGATTCCGATCGGGGACCTCGGCGGCACCGTCCGTGTCGAGCTCAACCACTCGGACCCCAGCGTTCTGCCGACCGGCTACCGCCTGGGGGACAACGACTCCCGCATCCTCGCGGTCGCCCGCAATCTGCAGGCCGAGGGGTTCGACGTCACCGTTGTGTCGAAGGACCTTCCGCTCAGGATCAAGGCCTCGTCCGTCGGTCTCCTCGCCGAGGAGTACCGCGCCGAGCTCGCCATCACGGACTCCTCCGGCTGGACCGGAATGTCCGAACTGACCCTGCCGGGCGAACAGGTGGACATCCTCTTCGAGGAAGGCCATGTCTACGTCCCCGAGGCCGCCGACATGCCCGTGCACACCGGGCTGACGATCCACTCCGAGCGCGGCAAGGCGCTGGGCCGGATCACGCCCGAGGGCAACGTCCGGGTGGTGCGCGGCGATCGGGAGGCCTTCGGCATCAAGGGCCGCAGCGCCGAGCAGCGCATCGCGCTCGACCTGCTGCTCGACCCGGACATCGGGATCGTGTCCATGGGCGGCAGGGCCGGCACCGGAAAGTCGGCGCTGGCGCTGTGCGCGGGTCTGGAGGCGGTGCTGGAGCGCCGTCAGCACCAGAAGGTGATGGTCTTCCGGCCGTTGTACGCGGTGGGCGGGCAGGAGCTCGGCTATCTGCCCGGCAGCGAGGCCGAGAAGATGAGCCCCTGGGCGCAGGCGGTCTTCGACACGCTGTCCGCGGTCACCAGCCGCGAGGTCATCGAAGAGATCACCGCGCGGGGCATGCTGGAGGTGCTGCCCCTCACTCATATCCGCGGACGCTCGCTGCATGACGCGTTCGTGATCGTGGACGAGGCCCAGTCGCTGGAAAGGAATGTCCTGCTGACTGTTCTGTCCCGAATTGGTGCTAACTCGCGGGTGGTTCTGACCCATGACGTGGCCCAGAGGGACAATCTGAGGGTCGGGCGCTACGACGGTGTCGTCGCCGTGGTGGAGAAACTGAAGGGACATCCCCTCTTTGCCCACGTCACGCTGACGCGGTCCGAGAGGTCCCAGATCGCCGCCCTTGTGACCGAAATGCTCGAAGACGGCCAGATCTGACGGGTCTGCTCGGACCTGTAGAGAACTGCCCAACTTCATAGTGGTTACGCGGCAGTTGGCGCCGTCCGGAAAGGCGAAGAGCCTAGCCGGGCGGCGCTTTGGCGTGTGCGGCTTTCCGCAAAACCCCTGGGACAAACGAGGTGTGAGCTTTCACACGCAACACAGAATTGCCTTGCGGCGTCCGGGTGCGGCAGAGTCTCACTCCTGTCAGGCCCCGCATACGACACACCTGTACCCCCAGCGGTACGGAACCACAGCAGCACCACCAATTGCATAGCGCCGTCGTATGCCGCCCGAGTCACCACGTGGTGCTCCCTGTCCGGGAGTTGCCCATCGGGTCCGCGCCTCCCGTGACCCCGCAGTTGGGAGGCCAGAGCCAGGGGCAAGATTGCGTCCGCCAGGGTCACCGAAGCGGGCGATGCTGGAAGGAACCCGTGTGAGTCCGATTTCGGTCAGGGGATTCGCAGTGGCCTCTGCCACCGCGGTCACCGCTGTCGGAAGCGTCGTCGGCGTTGCCTCGGGCAGCACCGCGCAGAACAACGACGCCGAGGCGACGGCAGCCGATTCGACGCTCCTCGCTGACATACCCGCGGGCCAGCAGGCCCAGGTGCAGACCGAGTCCCTGTCGGCGCAAGCGGATGTCCAGGCCATCGCAGCGGACGCGAGCGCAAAGAAGGACGCCGAGGAGGCCGCCCGCAAGGCTGCCGCCCAGAGCGCGATCGAGAAGAAGGAAGCCGCCGAGAAGGCAGAGAAGGCGGCAGAGGAAGCCAAGGAGCGCGAAGAGGCCGAGGCGAAGGCCTCCCGGTCCTCCGCCGGCGACTTCCCGGTCCAGAGCTCGTACAGCATCTCGCAGATCCAGTCGATGGCCCGCCAGATGGTGCCGAGCGACCAGTTCCAGTGCTTCAGCAACATCGTGGACCACGAGTCCGACTGGAACTACCAGGCCGTCAACCCCTCCTCCGGTGCCTACGGCCTCTTCCAGGCCCTGCCCGGATCCAAGATGTCGTCCGTCGGCGCCGACTGGCAGACGAACCCGGCCACCCAGATCAAGTGGGGCCTGAACTACATGAACGACCGCTACGACAGCCCCTGCGGAGCCTGGGCTTTCTGGCAGGCCAACAGCTGGTACTGAGCCCGCGCTCAACCCTGTGGAGCCCCTCACCGTCCTTCGGTGAGGGGCTTTCGTTCTTCTCCGACCGGTGCCATGTACGGTCGGATTCAACGACTCCAGGGGGGAGTGGTGGGGAAAGACGGGGGAAGAGGACGGATCATGTCGCGAGTGCCAGGGTGGCTGGGTCGGCTCGGTGCCGGTCTGACCGAGATGAGCGAGCGGTTGGACGAGCGCCGCGCGGCGGTGGAAGGGGAGAGCCCGGAGCCCCAGCCGGTGCCGCAGACCGCCGTCGGCACTGTGCCGCCCCCCATTGAGGACCCGCCGCCCGTCGTCGACCACGTGCCACGACCGCCCGACTACGCGCCCACGGCCCCGCCGCCGCGCCCCGACCCCGCACAGGTCGTGCCGTGGGGCGTACGGGTCGCCGCGGAGGCCGGCTGGCGGCTGCTGGTGCTGGCCGGCACCGTCTGGGTGCTGATGCGGGTCATCAGCGCCGTCCAACTCGTCGTGCTGGCCTTCGTCATCGCCCTGCTCCTCACCGCGCTGATGCAGCCCTCGGTGGTCTGGCTGACCCGGCGTGGCGTACCGCGCGGGCTCGCCACCGCCCTGACGGCGATCCTGGGGTTCGTCGTCATCGGGCTGATGGGCTGGTTCGTGACCTGGCAGGTCATGGAGAACATCGACAATCTCTCCGACCAGATCCAGGACGGCATCGACGAGCTGCGCAACTGGCTGCTCAACAGCCCGTTCCACGTCACCGACAAGCAGATCAACGACATCGCCGAGAACCTGCGGGAGGCGATCGGCGCCAACACCGACGCGATCACCTCGGCCGGCCTCGAAGGCGTGACGGTCATCGTCGAGGCGCTCACCGGCATCCTGCTGTCGGTCTTCTCGACGCTGTTCCTGCTCTACGACGGCAAGCGGATCTGGCAGTGGACCCTGAAGCTCGTCCCGGCCGCGGCCCGTCCGGGTGTGGCGGGCGCCGGGCCGCGGGCCTGGGCGACGCTGACGGCGTATGTGCGCGGCACGGTGATGGTCGCCCTGATCGACGCCGTGTTCATCGGCATCGGCATCTACTTCCTGGACGTCCCCATGGCCGTCCCGCTCGCCGTCTTCATCTTCCTGTTCTCCTTCATCCCCCTCGTCGGCGCGGTGGCCTCCGGCGCGCTGGCGGTCGTGGTGGCGCTGGTGACACAGGGCGTCTTCACCGCGGTCATGACCCTCATCGTCGTGCTGGCCGTGCAGCAGATCGAGGGCCACATCCTCCAGCCGTTCATCCTCGGGCGCGCGGTCCGCGTCCATCCACTGGCGGTCGTCCTGTCCGTGGCGGCGGGCGGCATGGTGGCCGGGATCGGCGGCGCGGTGGTGGCCGTGCCGCTGGTGGCGGTGTCGAACACGATCGTCGGGTATCTGAAGGCGCACTCGCAGGAGGCGGCACTTCGCTATGCGCCCGAGCCGAGGGGCGCGTCGGCGGTGGACGTGGCTTCCGCGCAGCCGCCGGCCGACCTGGCCAAGTCGGCGTCGGAGCAATGACAAGGGCCCGTTCACCGTCGAGGTGAACGGGCCCCGCGTTGAGCGGCGAAAGCTACTCCGCCAGCACCGCCTCGGCGTCAAGGGTGACGCCGATCGCCTGGATCACGGACGCGATCTTGAAGGCCTCCTGGACCGTCTCCCGGTCCACCCCGGCCTTGCGCAGCACCTGCTCGTGCGAGTCGAGGCACAGGCCGCAGCCGTTGATGGCGGACACCGCGAACGACCACAGCTCGAAGTCGACCTTGTCGACGCCGGGGTTGCCGATGACGTTCATCCGCAGGCCCGCGCGCAGGTTGCCGTACTCGTGGTCGGACAGCAGATGCCGGGTCCGGTAGAACACGTTGTTCATCGCCATGACGGCGGCCGCGGACTTGGCCGCGGTGTACGCCTCCGGCGAGAGGTTCGCGTTCGCCTCCGGCTCCAGCTCGCGCAGCACGATCGGGGAGCGTGCGGCGATGGCGGTCGCGAGCACGGTGCCCCACAGCTGCTGCGCCGGGAGGTCCGAATTGCCGATGACCGAGCCCAGGTTGAGCCTCAGGTCCTTGGCGTAGTCCGGAATGCGGGACTTCAGGGAGTCGAGGGACATGTCCGTCACTCTCCGGCAAGCAGCTTGACCGGGTCCAGCGTCTCGTCGCCCTTGCTCCAGTTGCACGGGCACAGTTCGTCCGTCTGGAGGGCGTCCAGGACCCGCAGGACCTCCTTGGGGTTACGGCCGACGGAGCCGGCGGTCACCATGGAGAACTGGATCTCGTTGTTCTGGTCGACGATGAAGACGGCGCGCTTGGCGAAGCCGTCCTCGCCCTCGATGCCCAGGTCGCGCATCAGTTCGTGCTTGGAGTCGGCCAGCATCGGGAACGGCAGGTCGCGCAGGTCGTCGTGGTCCTTGCGCCAGGCGTGGTGGACGAACTCCGAGTCACCGGAGAAACCGAGGACCTGGGCGTCGCGGTCGGCGAACTCCTCGTTCAGCTTGCCGAACGCCGCGATCTCGGTCGGGCAGACGAAGGTGAAGTCCTTCGGCCAGGCGAAGACGATCTTCCACTTGCCCTCGTAGGTCTTGTGGTGGATCGTCTCGAACTCCTTGCCCTTCTCCAGCGAGACGCAGGCGGTCAGTTCGAACTCGGGGAACTTGTCACCGACAGTGAGCACACGCTCTCCTTGCAGCGAAGAGACACCTGTTCAGTACAGGTGTCTCCCTTGGGTTGGACCTTACCGATCCTGGCACAGGCTGCATTGATACGGGAAATAGCTACACTCGGTCCGGTTGATCGGAGGGTGCTATCAGTGACCGTAAGTAAGAGGAGACAGCCCAGTCTCGCCCAGCTGCGTGCCTTCGCGGCCGTCGCCGAGCACCTCCATTTCCGGGACGCGGCGGCCGCGATCGGCATGAGCCAGCCCGCCCTGTCCGGTGCCGTCTCCGCCCTGGAGGAGTCACTCGGAGTGACGCTGCTGGAGCGCACCACCCGCAAGGTGCTGCTCTCGCCCGCCGGTGAACGCCTCGCCGTACGTGCCAAGGCCGTGCTGGCGGAGGTCGGGGCGCTGCTGGAGGAGGCGGAGGCGGTCCGGGCTCCGTTCACGGGTGCGCTGCGCCTCGGCGTCATCCCGACCGTGGCGCCGTACCTCCTGCCGACCGTGCTGCGGCTCGTCCACGACCGCTATCCGCACCTCGACCTCCAGGTGCACGAGGAGCAGACCGCGAGCCTCGTCGACGGCCTCCTCACCGGCCGCTTGGACCTGCTGCTGCTCGCCGTCCCCCTCGGTGTGCCCGGCGTCGCCGAACTCCCGCTCTTCGACGAGGACTTCGTGCTCGTCACCCCGCTCGACCACCGGCTCGGCGGCCGCGAGGGCATCGCGCGCGAGGCGCTCAAGGAGCTGAACCTGCTGCTTCTCGACGAGGGGCACTGCCTGCGCGACCAGGCCCTCGACATCTGCCGGGAGGCGGGCCGGGCGGACGCTCCCGTGACGACGACGGCGGCCGGGCTGTCCACGCTGGTGCAGCTCGTCGCGGGCGGGCTGGGAGTGACCCTGCTGCCGCGCACCGCCCTCAAGCTGGAGACAACCCGCAGCAGCCAGCTCCTCACCGGGTACTTCGCAGACCCGGCCCCCACCCGCCGCGTCGCCCTGGCCATGCGGGCGGGGGCGGCGCGGGGAGCGGAGTACGAGGAGCTCGCGGTGGCCCTGCGCGATGCCCTGCGGCCGCTGCCGGTACGGGTGTGGCGATACTGCCGCTGATGTGTTCGGGCGAACCCGGGTGCCAATTGCTCAAATGGACGTCCGACAAAGCGCCTTGAAAAGCGGAAGACTTCATCTTCCGTCAGGTAGTGCGACTCTCTGAGTGACGGCCGCCCACACTGGTACACATACTCCCTCAGTGCTACGCACCACGCGTATGTGCGAAATTCGCGTATCAAGGGGAGTGATGGCGGGCATTCGGGATTCCCTTGACCGGGACGGCTACGAGCGACTGTCGCGGGCCCTCTCCGAGGTCGCGACGGGCTTGTGCACGGGGGAACTGCGGGTGTCGGGCCGGCCCGGGGGAACCTTCCACTTCCGCAACGGGCTGGTGGTCGCCGTCGAGAGCCCGGGTGCACCGGGGCCGGACGTCCTGCTGCTGCGCTCGGGGCGGGTCAGCGGTGCGCAGTGGGCGGAGCTGATGCGCGAGCCGGGGGCCGGGCGGTGGCCCGAGAACGGGCTGGTCAGCCATGGGTACGCGGGGTCGGTGCAGCTCCGGGTCGTATCGATGATGGCGATGCAGGACGCGGTCTTCGCGGTCCTCGCCGGCCGGGTGGAGGGGTGCGAGGCGCTCGGCGAGGGGCACCCGCTTGCGCCGGTACCGTACGGCGAGGCGCCGGCGCGGCTGCTCCAGGAGGCCACCAGGAAGCTGGCCGCGCTGGCGGCGTTACCCCGGGCCGTGCTGCCCGACGGCGCACGGCTGGTACCGGCGCCGGCAACCGACGACGAGCTCCGGTGGCTCCCGCCCTCCCAACGGGAGCTGCTGTCCCACGCCGACGGCCGCCGCACCGGCCGCGACATAGCCTTCAGAACCGGCCGCAGCGTGTTCACGGTCACCGTCGAGCTGTCCCGCATGCTCCAGGAAGGGCACCTGGCCTTCCCCTCCGGACACACCCCCGTGACGACGGGCGTCCCGTTGGCCGGGCTGCTGCCCAGGGTGCCGGACACGTCGACCCGACCGGCCGCCTGTCGCACGCCACACATACCGCCCCAAGTGCTGTCCGCACTGGCGTCCGCTGTGGCCAAGTCGCCAGAAGCCACCTCCCGAAACCTGGACACCCCCACCTCGGTCCCGGACACCACCCCCATCCCGGCCGTCGTGCCGGACCCCGCGGCTTCCCGGAATCTGCCTCGGCGGCGGCCGGGGGCCAGTGGCATCACCGAGACTCTCGGACCCAGCAGGAACGGGACGAGTTGGAAAGGGTTCTTCCGTCTGCGCAGCCGCATCCGCCCGTCCGAGACCGGTGTCTGAGACGTCGCGGACGAAGAACCGTCGCGAGAAAGAGAGACGGCGCCGGCCGTGGGATCGGACATGCACCGCCCGGCGCCAGGGAGTTCACCACATGGATCACGAAGCATTGGCCCTGGAGATCCGGGGCCTGCGCGAGCAAGTGACCGGCATCACCGACACGGCCGTGGCAGCCGCCGACGGCCTGCTCATCGCGGCGGACACAGCGGAGACCATCGACGCCGAGGGCCTCGCCGCCATCGCCGCCGCCGGCTTGGGCATCGCCCGGCGCGCGACCGAGGCGACCGGCCGGGGCACGCTCCGCAAGACCGTCGCCTACGGCAGCCACGGCTGCGCCGCCTTCTACGCAGTCGGCGACACCGCCCTCATGGTCGTCCTCGGCGACGAGGGCATCGACCTCGACCGGCTCCATCAGGAAACGCAGCCCGCCCTGCGGCGTATCGGTGCCCTCCTGGCCGCGACGGCACCAGTAGACGGAAGGGCGTGACCTCATGGCCTCGAAGCGGATGAACGCCGGTTTCTCGGACCGGGTCATGTCCCTGGTGAAGGCGCTGCGCAGCGAGACACCCGACTGCGTCGCCTCCGGCGCGGTCGATATGTCGACCGGGATGCTGCTGTCGTACGAGACGGTGGAGACCCACCCGACGGAGGTTCTGGACCTGTTGGCGGGGGCGACGCTCGACCTGTTCCAGGGACGTACGGTCGTGACGATCGAGGACGTCTTCAAGGAGCGCCGCGGCATCGAGACCGACCAGCACTACTTCCAGGAGATCCTGGTCAACAGCGACAACCTGACGCACCTGTTCCTGCGCATGAACGACCAGCAGGACGTCGTGGCCGTCGCCGTGTGCCGCAAGTCCGTCAACGTGGGCATGCTCTTCGCCCAGGCCAGACGCGTGATGCGGGAGCACGGCGGGCTGTGACGGACGTACGGTGCGGTGGTCCGCCCCCGAGGGAGCGGACCACCGCACCGGGTCCTCATCAGGTCCGGCTACTCCGTGCGCAGCCCGTCCGGACGCATCAGCCGCAGCAGCGGCGGCAGGCTGAGCAGGGTCACCGCGAGGACGACCGAAGCGCCGATGCCGGTCATCGCCAGCACGCTCGACCAGTCGACGCTCACCGTGTAGCCGACCATCTTCAGCAGGACAGCGCCGAGCGTCAGTCCGACCGCCGATGCCAGCAGCAACCCCAGCGCGATCGGGATCGCGGTCTGCCAGAGCACCGACAGGCTCAGGGTGCGGCGCCGGGTGCCGAAGGCGACCAGGGACGACAGCAGCTTCTTGCGTTCGCGCAGCTGCTCCAGCTGGGAGACCAGCAGGCTCGCGCCGATCAGCACCAGGACGCAGGTGGCGCCGACGAACAGGCCGGTGCGGATGGCGCGGAACTCCTCGGTCTGCCGGGTGGAGGCCAGGGTGTTCACGCTCGTCAGCGGATCGAGCCGCGCGGCGGTGTTGCGCGCGTACTCGGCGGCGTCCGGTACCGACTGGTCCAGCGAGAGGAACACCTTCTGGTACATGCCGGCCGCAGCGCCCTCGGGCAGTGCGCGCGGGGTGATCAGCAGGCCGCCGCGCTCGTAGCCGGTCGGATCCTCGCGCGGCCCTGCCGTCTTGATGCCGGTGGGCACCTTCCAGGACGTCGTGTGTGCTGTCGACCCGGGGTAGCCCGGGTCGAAGTACAGGGTGCCGCCCGCCTTGGTGATCTTCTCCGTGCCCTCGCCGTACTGGCTGCCGAGGATCCGGAAGACGTCGCCGTCCCGGCACGACGTCAGACGCGCCACCTCGCGCAGCTCGGCGCAGCTGCCGACGGCCACCTCCACCGAGTTGTCGGGCTCCTTGGCCTTGTCTCCGAGCGAGCCCTCGGAAAGGGCCGACGCGTGGCGTACGCCCTCGGTCCGCGCCAACTGTCCGGTGACCTCGCTCAGCTTGATGTCGTCCCGCACGCTGAACGTCATCTGGGCCCGGTTGACGTCGTTGCCCGTGTCCTCGGTGTAGCCGGACTCGACGCCGGCGAACAGCATCTGCAGGGCGATCGCCCCGGCCACCGCGACCGCGATGCCGTTGACCATGCGGGCCGCGGTACCGCTGCTCAACTGGAGCCTGCGGACCGCCAGTTGCCAGGAGACCGAGCCGGAGTTCAGCCGGGCCACCACGGCCTCGACGAGCCAGGGCAGCAGCGTGGTGATGCCGACCAGCAGCAGCACGGTGCCGCCGATCACCATCCACTCGTTGAAGTTCCCGTTGTCGTTGCCCTGCCCCACCATCGGGTAGAGCAGCGCGAGGCCGCCCAGCGGCAGCAGCAGCCGCCACCACAGCCTGCGGCGCGGGGGCTTCGCCGCACGGACCACACCGAGCGGCTCGATCACGACCCCACGCAGCGCGAACAGCGTCACCAGGACGGCCGCGGCCGGTACGGCGACGGCGACCAGCAGCGCCAGCCCGAGCGACGGGTTGAGGTCGCTCGTGAACACGCTGATGTCCCGCACCTGCATCAGGGTCGCCAACTGGCGTCCCGCCAGGAAGAAGCCGGTGCCGAGGACGAGCCCGAGCAGTGCCCCGGCGAGCGCCTCGCCGGCGGCGACCCGGCGCGCCATCCCCCCGTCCGCGCCGACCAGCCGGAGCGCCGCGAGCCGGCGGTCCCGGCGCTCGCCGCCGAAGCGTACGGCTGCCGCGATGAACACTCCGACCGGCAGCAGCAGCACCACGAAGACGATCATGACGAGCAGGATCAGGATCGGATCCATCCCGTCGTCCTGAACCCCGGCGGAGGGCCCGAAGTAGTCGATGCGCTCGACGTAGCCGCCGGAAATGCGCTCCGCGAGCCCCGAGGCGCCCGCGTAGTAGGCGAGTTCGGCGGGCCCGACCAGTCCGCTCTGCTCGATGGTGCCGGTGATCCGGTAGGGGATGCGTTCGCGCAGCACCTTGCCGGAGTCGGACTCCAGCAGCTTTTTCAGCGCGGGCGAGGCGAGCATCTCGCCCTTCGCGGGGAACTTCTCCACACCTGGCGGCAGCGGCGCCTTCGCGCCCTCGGGCTCCAGGAGCCGGCCGCGTACGTCCTTTTCGCGGTACGTCGTCCCGGCATCGGCGATGATCAGCGTGTCGTCCGCCTTCGGCAGCACATCGGCGCCGTACGTGAAGTCGTCCCGGGCGCTGCCGCGATGGTCGCGCTCGGTGAGCGCGCTCGGCACGGCGGTCGTCAGCAGCAGCAGTGCCACGCCGAGCCCGACTCCGATGGCAGTCAGCAGGGCACGGACCCAGCCCTCACGTCCGCCTGCGAAGGCGAACCGGACCCCCATGCCCAGATCCCTGACCCACTGACCCGTGCTCATACGACCCGCTCCATGTCCCGGGACTTGCCGTCCCGTACGACGATCTCGCGGTCGGAGTAGGCGGCGACCCGTGCCTCGTGCGTGACGAGGACGACGGCGGCGTTGGTCGACCGGGCGGCCTCCGTCAGCAGCTCCATCACGCGCTCGCCGTTGAGGGAGTCGAGCGCGCCGGTCGGCTCGTCGGCGAACAGCACGCGCGGGTTGGTGACCAGCGCGCGGGCGACGGCGACGCGCTGCCCCTGACCGCCGGAGACCTCGCCGGGCCGCTTCTTGCGCAGGTCGTCGACCTCCAGCCGCTCCATCCAGGTGAGGGCGGCCTTCTCGGCCTCCTTGCGGGAGGTGCCGTTGAGCCGCAGCGGAAGGGCGACGTTCTCGACGCAGGTCAGCTCCGGCACGAGCTGCCCGAACTGGAAGACGAACCCGAACTCGGAGCGCCTGAGCGCGCTGCGCTGGGCGTCGTTCATGGTGGCCATCTCGCGCCCGTTGTACGTGATGGACCCCGAGTCGGGCGGCACGATGCCGGCGAGACAGTGCAGCAGCGTGGACTTGCCGGAGCCGGACGGCCCCATGACGGCGACGACCTCGCCGGGGTGGATGGAGAACTCGGCGCCGTCGAGGGCGGCGGTCGGGCCGTAGGCCTTGTACAGCCCGTCGGCCGCAAGCAGGGAACCGGGGGGATGAGTCACTTGGTCACCACCTCGGCGAGCTTGTCGAGACGCGCGGCGGTGAGCTCCAGCCAGCGCAGGTCGGCCTCCAGGTGGAAGAGGGCGTGGTCGCAGATCAGCTGGTCGGCCAGGTCGCCCTTGCGCTTGCGGTCGGTGAGGATGCGCATCATGCGCAGGTGCTCGGCGCGCTGGGTGTCGAGGATGTCGGCGGCGTTGCGCCGGGTGAGCAGGGCGAGGACGACCTTGGTGTACAGGGTCGACTGGAGGTACGGCTCCGGCTTCTCGGGCGTCGCCAGCCACCGCTGTACGTCGGTGATCCCGGCGTCGGTGATGGCGTACCGCTTGCGCTCGGGCCCGCCGCCGGGCTCGATCCCGTCGACTTCGACGAGGCCGTTCTTCAGTAGCCGGGACATCGTCGAGTAGACCTGGCCGTAGTGCAGCGGCCGGTCGTGACCGAACTTCTCGTCGAAGGCCCGCTTGAGGTCGTAACCGTGGCGGGGGCCCGACTCCAGGAGCCCTAGAAGGGTGTGACCGATGGACATGGGGAGGACACTACACGGGGTGTATACCCCGCATGTATACGCGGAGTGTGTAGATCATGGCGGGGGGTGTGGAGGCCCAGGTGAAGGGCCATTGTCACGGTTTTGCTACTGGGACTCGGGTGGGTTCGCGGGCGGGCGTCCCCGGCGTGGAATCGGCTTGGTGTCGCCCGGCAGGCGTCCCGACTCCGCGAGCGCGCGGCGCAGCAGGAACTCGATCTGCGCGTTGGCCGAGCGCAGCTCGTCCCCTGCCCACCGCGCCAGCGCCTCGTACACGGACGGGTCCAGCCGCAGCAGCACCTGCTTGCGCTGCTGCGGCCGACGCTGAGGGGCTGAACCCCCGGAGGGGACCGTCACTGGTAGAGCGTCCCGGTGTTGAGGACCGGCTGCGGGGCACGGTCACCGCACAGCACCACCATCAGGTTCGACACCATCGCCGCCTTCCGCTCGTCGTCCAGCTCCACGATGTCCCGCTCCGAGATCCGCGCGAGCGCCGCCTCGACCATGCCCACCGCTCCGTCGACGATCTGCCGCCGGGCCGCGACGACCGCCCCGGCCTGCTGCCGCTGGAGCATCGCGGAGGCGATCTCGGGAGCGTACGCGAGATGCGTGAAGCGGGACTCGATGATCTGCACACCGGCCGCCTCCACGCGCGCGTGCAGTTCGAAGGCGAGCTTCTCGGTGATCTCCTCGGCGTTGCCACGCAGCGAGAGGCCGCCCTCGTCGTGGGCGTCGTAGGGGTACTCGATGGCGATGTGCCGCACCGCCGCCTCGGTCTGGGTGGAGACGAACTCCAGGAAATCGTCCACCTCGAAGGTGGCCTGCGCGGTGTCCTCGACCCTCCACACCACGACCGCGGCGAGCTCGATCGGGTTGCCGTAGGCGTCGTTGACCTTCAGTACGGCCGTCTCGTGGTTGCGGACCCGGGTCGAGATTTTCGTGCGGGAGGTGAAGGGGTTCACCCAGCGCAGCCCGTCCTCCCGGATCGTCCCCCGGTACCGCCCGAAGAGCTGGACGACCCGCGCCTCGCCCGGCGCGACCATGTTCAGCCCGCACATCGCCAGGACCGCGGCGATGGCGACCACGATGCCTATGACGATCAGGGCCGCCTTGGCGCCGGCCCCGGTGACCACGCCGCCGGTGACGATCAGGCCTGCTCCGACCAGCAGGCCGACGAGGCCGAGCAGCAGGGCGAGCCCGCCGCCGATGCTGTGCGCCGTGAACTCCCGTACGCGTGGCGCGGGCATGTCGGGCACGTCGGTGATGACGGATGTGGCGTCGCTCTTGTCGTTCGACATGGGTGGTGTCCCCCGTTTCCTTCGGAAGCCGCAGTGGGTATCCACTAGCTTCGGTCTAGCTAAGTGATATCACTTTACCCCGCCCGGGCAACCCTACGCACCCCTCAGTCGTCGGTTCCGGTGGGGCAGGTGCTGATTCTCACGTCCGTAAAAGACCGGATCGACCGCCCTTTGTCACATCGTGCGGTGTTAGCTTTCTGAGCTGACCTGAGCGGCGAACCTGTGTGGCACCAGTGCACACAAGAACGAAGCGGAGCGGAACGGACCCATGGGACGAGCGGAAGAGAGACGAGCACGGCAGCGCGGTGGCCGCCGCGCTGCGCCCCGGCGTTCGTCCGGGACGCCGTCGAACACCGAGGGCAGCCCGTCGACCACCGTGATCGGCGCACCGTCGGCTGCCGTCGGAGGCCGCGCGGCCGCCCGGCGTGCGGCCAAGGGCGGCGGCAAGGGCGCTGACGGCAAGGGCCGAATACGCCGGCTGTTCACCTGGAAGAAGATCCTGGGCACGTTCCTCGGGTTCTGCCTGCTCGCCATCGGTGCCTTCATCGCGCTCTACCTCGCGGTGGACGTGCCCACGGACAACGCCGCCGCCCAGGCCGCGCAGCGCCAGAGCAACGTCTACAAGTACAGCGACGGCACGACCACCCTGGCCCGCGACGGCGAGGTCAACCGCGAGATCGTGGACCTGGCCAAGGTGCCGAAGAAGGTCCAGCGCACTTTCGTCGCGGCTGAGAACAAGACGTTCTACAACGACCACGGCATCGACCTGAAGGGCACCACCCGCGGTGTGCTCAACACACTGATGGGCAAGGGCGCGCAGGGTGGTTCGACCATCACCCAGCAGTACGTCAAGAACTACTACCTCAGCCAGGAGCAGACGGTCAGCCGCAAGCTCAAGGAGATCGTCATCTCCCTGAAGGTCGACCGCCAGATGTCCAAGGACGACATCCTCGCCGGCTACATCAACACCAGCTACTACGGCCGCGGCGCCTACGGCATCCAGGCCGCCGCCCAGGCCTACTACCGCGTCGACGCCGAGAAGCTCACCGTCGAGCAGGGCGCGTACCTCGCCGCGCTGCTCCAGGCGCCGAGCCAGTACGACTGGCAGGCGGCGTCCGAAACCGGCAAGAAGCTGGTCACGGCCCGCTGGAACTACGTCCTGGACAACATGGTCGAGGAGGGCTGGCTGAGCAAGGCCGAGCGCCAGGGCATGACGGAACTCCCGAAGCCGAAGGAGCCCAAGCCCACCGCCGGTCGTGAGGGCCAGAAGGGCTATCTGATCGAGCTCGCCAACCATCAGCTGGAGGACCAGCTGATGGAGGAGAAGGGCCTGACCCGCTCCCAGGCCGAGGCCGCGGTCGAGGACCAGGGCTGGACCATCACCCTGAACATCGACAAGAAGAAGCAGTCCGAGCTGGAGAAGGCCGTCAAGGCCCAACTGACCAGCAAGCTGGACAAGAAGAAGCGCAAGGTCGACGCGGACGTCCAGGCCGGCGCGGTCTCGGTCGACCCCAAGACGGGGAAGATCGTCGCCCTGTACGGCGGTGTGGACTACTTCAAGCACTACACGAGCAACGCGACCCGCCCCGACTACCAGCCCGCCTCCACGTTCAAGCCGGTGATCCTGGCCGCCGCCCTGGAGGAGAGCGCCGAGACCCGGTCCGGCAAGCCGATCACCGCGAGCACGGTCTACGACGGCACCAGCAAGCGCCCGGTCCTGGACGCCGACGGCGACAAGGTCGGCTTCGCGCCCGAGAACGAGGACGACCGGGACTACGGCGACATCACCGTCCAGACGGCGATGAACAAGTCCGTCAACTCCGTCTTCGCGCAGCTGGGCGTGGACGTCGGCATGAAGAACGTCATGGACGTGGCCGGCAAGCTCGGCATGGACACCGCCAAGGAACAGGCCGTGCCCGCGCAGACCCTGGGCACCATGGGCGCGAGCCCGCTGCAGATGGCCGGGGTGTACGCCACCCTCGACAACCACGGCAAGAAGGTCACGCCCGGCATTCTCAAGAAGGCCGAGCACAACAGCACCACGGTCGCCATCCCCGACCCGATCGGCGAGCAGGTCATCAGCCCCGAGGCCGCGGATACCGTGACCTCGGTCCTGACCGGCGTGGTCGACGACGGTACGGCCCGGCAGTCCGTGGCGAACAACCCCAAGCGCAACGGCCAGAAGGTCGCCGGCAAGACGGGTACCTCCGACGACAACAAGTCGGCCTGGTTCACCGGCTACACGCCCGACCTGGTCACGTCGGTGGGCCTGTTCGGTGAGGACGACAAGACCCACGCGCAGACCAAGATGTACGGCGCCGGCGGCTTCGACCGCGTCAACGGCGGTGGCTTCCCGGCGCAGATCTGGGCGGCGTACATGTTCGGCGTGACGGACCCGGACGCCCGGTTCGACCTCGACACCGACCAGGGCGCGGCGGTCCAGCCGACGTGGACGCCGACCCCCTCGCAGGAGCCGACGACCGAGGAGCCGACGGACGAGCCGACGACCGAGGAACCGACGGACGAGCCGACGACCGAGAAGCCCACGGACGAGCCGACGACCGAGGAACCGACGGACGAGCCGACGACCGAGGAGCCCACGACGACGCCGACGGTCGAACCGACGGGCGACATCACCCTGGACCCGGGCAGACCCGGAGACAACGACCAGTAGGACAGCGCCCCCGAGGGGCGCGGGGAACTGCGCGGCAAGCCACGACGAACCCGCGATCGGGATCGCGCAGTTCCCCTACGGCGATCAGCTTCGATTCAGCTCGAACCAGACGACCTTGCCGGTGCTCAACCGGGTCGCCCCCCAACGACGGGCAAGCCGGTTGACGAGGTACAGCCCCCGCCCACCCTCGTCCGTGGCCCGGGCCTGCCGCAGCCGCGGCAACTGCGGCACATCGTCACCGACCTCGCAGCGCAGCACATCGGTGCGCAACAGCCGCAGGGTCACCGGCCGCGAGGCATACCGCACGGCGTTCGTCACGACCTCGCTGACCAACAGCTCGACGGAGTCGGTGAGTTCCTCAAGTCCCCAGCGGGCCAGGGCACGCCGGGCCAGCCGCCGGGCACGGCCCGGTGCGGCGTCCTCCGGCTCCAGGAACCAGTACGCCACGTCGCTCGGCGCGATCCCGTCGAAGCGGGCCGCGAGCAGCGCGATGTCGTCGTCCCGGTCGCCCGGCCCGAGCATGTCCAGCACCTCGTCGCACAGGGCTTCCAGCGGCGGCGGATGGTCCGGCCCGGTCAGCTGGGCGGTGGCGGCGAGCTTCTCGCGCAGCTGTTCTATGCCGGTCCATACGTCGCGCAGGCGGGACTCGACCAGGCCGTCGGTGTAGAGAAGCAGGGTCGCCCCGGCCGGCGCGTCCAGCTCCACGGCCTCGAAGTCCACGCCGCCGACGCCGATCGGCGCGCCCGCGGGCACGCGCAGCACCTCGGCCCGGCCGCCCAGGTGCAGCAGGACGGGTGGCGGATGGCCGGCGTTGGCGATGGTGATGCGGTGCGATACCGGGTCGTAGACCGCGTAGAGGCAGGTCGCCATGCGGTCGGTGCCCAGGCGCTGGGCCTGTTCGTCGAGGTGGTGCAGGACCTCCTGCGGGGGCAGGTCGAGGCCGGCGAGGGTCTGGGCCGTCGTGCGCAGCTGGCCCATGATCGCCGCCGAGGTCATGGAGTGGCCCATGACATCGCCGACCACGAGGGCGACCCGGCTGCCGGGCAGCGGGATCGCGTCGTACCAGTCGCCGCCCACCCGGGCCGTCTCCGCCGCGGGGAGATAGCGGGAGGCCAGGCGTACGCCCGTCGGGCGCGGCAGGGTCTCCGGGAGCATGGTGCGCTGGAGCTCGTCGGCGATGTACGCCTCACGGCCGTACAGCACGGCCTTGTCGATGCCGAGCGCGCTGTGCGTGGCCAGCTGGGCGGCGACGAGGAGGTCGTCGGGCTCGAAGGCGAGGCGGTCCGGGCGGCGCAGGAACACCGCGGCGCCGATGACACGCCGGCGGCCGCGCAGCGGGGCGAGAATCGCGCGCTGACCGTCGGGGATGATCAACTCGCCGTCGTCGCCGAGGAGTTCCGGCAGGGCGGCGCGGGCGGCGGGAGCGTCGGCGAACACGGGGCGTACCCCGCGCAGCACCTCGGCAAGGGCGCCGCCGGGCCGCACCTCGCACAGCTCGGCGGTGAGGGTGGACAGTTCGGAGAGCTCGGTCGGCTCCGGCTGCTGCTGTGCGGGCAGGAAGCCGTTCTCGCTGTCCCGGTCCTCGGGGATGCGGTCGGTGCGGCGCAGCCGCAGCACCACGGGGCCGGTGGGCCGCTCGTCGCCGACCGGCAGGGGATCGCGCAGATAGACGAGGATCGCGTCGGAGAAGGTCGGCACGGTCGCCCGGCACAGCCCCATCACGATCTCGTCCAGGTCGATGCCGCGGGCGATGCGCCGGGTGGCGGCGCCCACGAAGCGCAGCCGGTCACCGTCGCGCCGCATGGGCGTGGGCCGGCCAGGCTGCACGCCGCCCTGACCGGTGCGCCGCTCGGCGGACGCCTGCGACTGCTCGGTGCCGGGCTGGGGCGGGATGGCCTCCGGAACGGGCCGCGGCCGGTGTGTGTCGGGCTCGGCGGCGACGGAGGGCTGAGAGTGCTCGGGGCCGTTGCCGGCGATGACTGGGGGCTCCTTGCTCGGGCCGGACGGTGTGGTGGTGCCCGGCGTGGAGGGGGTGTCTCCGGTGCGCGCCTGCGCGGGTAAGGCGGTGCCGCCGCCGGGGGTGTGCGGCGGCGTGGAGTGCGTCGTCGACGGTGTCGAGGTACGCACGAGCGCCCCGCGGGACTCCGCGGGGTCGACGCCCGTCTCGGGGCGTTCGAAGGAGGTCGGCTGCTCCGTCACGCCTTTCGAATCCATCCGTCCGGGGCTGCGCGCCGCGCGCACAGTTCGTCCCGCCGAGACTCCGATACCCGGAATACATGCCCCAGGAACGGAATCCCCGCGTGGCCAGAGGCAGTTCCTGTGCCGCCGGTGGAGCGTCTGCCCGTCCCGGCGTCGCCCTGGTAACCCTCGCTCACGTCCTGCCGCCCCTCGGTGACGATCGGTCAAGCCCGGCGCGCACTCCGGTAGTTGCCCTTGTGCGCCCTTGCGGAGGACGATCCTACGTTTGTTGCCCGGGGGCGCATCAAGGGTCTCATGAGGACATGTGCGCGGGCGTGCGATCCCAGTCCTCAGGCAAAGAAGGTACAGCCCAGGAGGGATCCGGGCGCCAGTTCTGCCAGCCGTCGGCGAACGGCGGCCCCCAGGCGCGGATCACGTCCACCGCGTCGTGGCCCGCCCGGCGCACCCGCGCGGCCAGCTCCTCGTCCACCAGCCCGTCCCGCTGGGCCTGCGCGAACTCGTCCTCGTCCCGCCAGTGCCAACTGCGGTCCGGATGCACGGAGATGTCGAGGAAGTGGTCCTCGGAGTCCACTCCGCCCGCCCAACGGGCCAGCGGCTCCTCAAGATTCACGTACCAGTTCTTGAACCGCCATCCGGGATCCCAGAACAACCACACCGACCACGGCTCACGGGGCCGCGCGAGCTTCAGCACACCCGTCCCGAACCACCGGTCGCGCTGCACGGAACGCGGCTTGGTGTACCGGGTCTCCAGGGGCTCCTGGTGCACCGACGTCCCGTCGGCGAGCACCGGTTTCACACACTCCGTGCCCGGAGCGAGCCAGACGGCGAGGACCTCCTCGTCGTCGCGTACGACGGTGACGGGACGCGCGATGTGGAAGCGACGGCCGGCGTTCTCCCGGTACCGCCACAGGATCTGTGTCCCGGGCGCCCAGAACTCCGTCGATCCGCCCGCTTCCACTTGCGTCGTCATCGCTCCACCGTCTGCCATGAACAGATATTAGGTGCCACAGGCATACGACGCTGCGGCGCCCGTCACGGTTCACGCGGCCGTGATCATCGGTTACGGCCGTGTCATCCGCAGGACGTCGAGGGCCTCGTCCAACTGCTGGAGCGTGAGGTCGCCACGCTCCACGTACCCGCCCTCCAGGACGACTTGGCGAATCGTCCTGCGCTCCGCCAGCGCCTTCTTGGCGACCTTGGCGGCCTCCTCGTACCCGATGTACTTGTTGAGCGGTGTGACCACGGAGGGTGACGACTCGGCGTACTCCCGGGCCCGTTCGCGGTGGGCGACGAKGCCSTCGACGGTGCGGTCGGCGAGCAGCCGGGAGGCGTTCGCGAGCAGCCGGATCGACTCCAGTACGTTCTTCGCGATCACCGGAAGCATCACGTTCAGCTCGAAGTTGCCGGCGGCGCCGGCGGTGGCCACCGTGGCGTCGTTGCCGACCACCTGCGCGGCGACCATCAGCACGGCCTCCGGGATGACCGGGTTGACCTTGCCGGGCATGATCGAGGACCCCGGCTGGAGGTCGGGGAGGCTGATCTCGGCGAGCCCGGTGCGCGGCCCGGACGACATCCACCGCAGGTCGTTCGCGATCTTCGTCAGTCCGACCGCGATGGTCCGCAGCTGTCCGCTGGTCTCGACGATGCCGTCCCGCGCGCCCTGCGCCTCGAAGTGGTCGCGTGCCTCGGTGAGCGGCAGCCCCGTGGCGCGGGCGACTTCCTCGATGACGGCGGCGGAGAAGCCGGGGGGCGTGTTGATGCCGGTGCCCACCGCCGTGCCGCCGAGGGGGAGTTCGGCGAGGCGGGGGAGGGAGGCCTGGAGCCGCTCGACTCCGTACCGCACCTGGGCGGCGTACCCGCCGAACTCCTGGCCCAGCGTCACGGGCGTGGCGTCCATGAGATGGGTCCGCCCCGACTTCACGACGTCGGCGAACTCCTCGGCCTTGCGCTCCAGGGCCGAGGCGAGGTGCTCCAGCGCCGGGATCAGATCACGGGTGACGGCGGCGGTGGCGGCGATGTGGATCGAGGAGGGGAAGACGTCGTTGGAGGACTGCGAGGCGTTCACGTGATCATTGGGGTGGACGTCCCGCCCGAGCCGCTCGGTCGCGAGGGTGGCGATGACCTCGTTGGTGTTCATGTTGGACGAGGTCCCGGACCCGGTCTGGAAGACGTCGACCGGGAAGTGCTCGTCCCACTGGCCCCCGGCGACTTCGGCGGCCGCGTCCTCGATGGCCTCGGCGATGTCCTTGTCGAGCACCCCGAGTCCCGCGTTCACCTTGGCGGCGGCGCCCTTGATCCGGGCGAGGGCCTCGATGTGGGCCCGCTCGATGCGCTGGCCGGAGATGGGGAAGTTCTCGACGGCCCGCTGGGTCTGCGCCCGCCACTTGGCTTCGGCCGGGACGCGTACCTCGCCCATGGAGTCGTGCTCGATGCGGTATTCGCTCATGCCTGTATCAGCGATCGGGGCGGCGGGGATGTTCCGCGCTTGGGCCGCCCGTGTGGCGGTGTCTCCGGCCCGGATGCCGATCGGCCGCTGTGACCGGGGTCTCACCCGGCTCATGCAGCAGATCGGGCGACGACCGCGTGGAGGACGGGCTGACAGGAAGGGAGGAGGCGTGTGGAGACGGACATCCACGGTTTCGTCCCCGCTCGGTCGGCCGCGCTGTTCCGGGGCGCCCTCGTCCTGACGGGCCGCCGCGACGCGACCGAGGGACTTCCACGGTTTCGTCCCCGCTCGGTCGGTCGGCCGCGCTGTTCCGGGGCGCCCTCGTCCTGACGGGTAACCGCGACGCGGCCGAGAACCTGGTCCAGGAGACCCTGGAGCGGGCCTGCCGCAAGTGGCGCATGATCTCGGCCGAGGACGCCCTGGACGCCTACGTACGGCGGAGCATGGTGAGCCTGGCCGACGACCGCCGGCGCCGCTTCCGCCGTACGGTGCCGCAGGCGGACGGCCCCGGCCGGGCCGCTCCCGGCGACGAGTACGGACAGGCCGACAGCAGGGACCAGTTGGTGCGTGCGCTGCAGCAACTGCCCATGTGGATGCGGACGGTCGTGGTGCTGCGCTATGTCCACGACCTGTCCGACGCCGAGTGCGCGGCCGACCTGGACATCGCGCCGAGCACGGTGGCCACCTCGGTCGCACCGTCACCAAGAAGGCCTCACGCGCACCCCAGCCCGTCTGGGGGGTCCCCCTGCTCGAAGAGCTTGGGGGAGCTTGAGGACAAGGCCCGTTCAGGGCCGACGGGGGTCCAGGGGGCGGAGCCCCTTGGGGATGGGACGGGTAGGGGCGGCGGGGGCGACCCCTCCCCGCCGCACCGCAGGTACTACGCCAGCCCAGGCCCCCGCACCGGAATCGACGTGAACGTCGGCGCAGGCGCCGGATCCTGGAAGAAGTCGTTGCCCTTGTCATCGACCACGATGAACGCCGGGAAGTCCTCGACCTCGATCTTCCAGACGGCCTCCATGCCGAGCTCCTCGTACTCGACGACCTCGACCTTCTTGATGCAGTCCTGGGCGAGCCGGGCCGCCGGCCCACCGATGGAGCCCAGGTAGAACCCGCCGTGCGCGTCGCACGCGTCCGTGACCTGCTTACTGCGATTGCCCTTGGCGAGCATGACCTTGGAGCCACCGGCGGCCTGGAACTGCTCGACGTAGGAGTCCATACGACCGGCCGTCGTCGGACCGAAGGAACCCGACGCGTAACCCTCCGGCGTCTTCGCCGGACCGGCGTAGTACACCGGGTGATCCTTCAGGTACTGCGGCATCTCCTCACCCGCGTCCAGCCGCTCCTTGATCTTGGCGTGCGCGATGTCACGCGCCACGACCAACGGCCCGCTCAGCGAAAGCCGGGTCTTCACGGGGTACTTGGTCAGCTCGGCCAGGATCTCGTCCATCGGCTGGTTCAGGTCGATCTTGACGACGTCACCGTCGGCCTCGAGGTGCTCGTCCGTCGTCTCCGGAAGGAACCGCGCCGGGTCGGTCTCCAACTGCTCCAGGAAGACGCCCTCGGCGGTGATCTTCGCGACGGCCTGCCGGTCGGCCGAGCAGGACACGGCGATGGCGACGGGGCACGAGGCGCCGTGCCGAGGCAGCCGCACCACCCGCACGTCATGGCAGAAGTACTTGCCGCCGAACTGCGCGCCGATCCCGATCTTCTGCGTCAGCTCGAAGACCTTCTCCTCCAGCTCCTTGTCCCGGAACCCGTGCCCGAGCGGCGAGCCCTCGGCCGGAATCTCGTCCAGGTAGTGCGCGGAGGCGTACTTGGCGGTCTTCAGCGCGTACTCGGCGGACGTACCGCCCACGACGATCGCCAGGTGGTACGGCGGGCAGGCGGCCGTGCCCAGCGAACGGATCTTCTCCTCCAGGAACTTCATCATGGAGGCCTCGTTCAGGACGGCCTTCGTCTCCTGGTAGAGGAACGACTTGTTGGCGGAGCCGCCGCCCTTCGCCATGAACAGGAACTTGTAGGCGCCGCCGTCCGCGGCGTACAGCTCGATCTGCGCGGGGAGGTTGGAGCCGGTGTTCTTCTCCTCCCACATGGTGAGCGGAGCCATCTGCGAGTACCGCAGGTTGAGGTTCAGGTAGGCGTCGTAGATGCCCTTGCTGAGGGCCGCCTCGTCGCCGCCCTCGGTGAGCACGTTCTGCCCGCGCTTGCCCATGACGATCGCCGTACCGGTGTCCTGGCACATGGGGAGCACGCCGGCGGCCGCGATGTTCGCGTTCTTCAGCAGGTCCAGCGCCACGAACTTGTCGTTGCTCGACGCCTCGGGGTCGTCGATGATCCGCCGCAGCTGCGCCAGGTGGGCCGGGCGCAGATAGTGCTGGATGTCGTGGATGGCCTCCTCGGCCAGCTTGCGCAGCGCCTCCGGCTCCACCTTGAGGAACGTCCGCCCGTCGGCCTCGAAGGTGGAGACACCCTCGGAGGTCACCAGCCGGTACGGGGTGGTGTCCTCTCCCATGGGGAGCAGATCGGTGTACGCGAACTCAGGCATGGCGCCCATTCCTCACTCGACAGACAGCGCGGCTGACCTCCATTGGCAGCGTCCACCAGCGTAGAACCTGCCACTGACGGCGAGCTTGTGAGGTAAGGCTCAGTTCGACGGCCGTCGAATGATCCTGACGGGGGCTATCGCGATCTATCGTGTTTGGGTACGCTGCGTTCGTGGACCTTCAGAAGCAGACCGCACCCGCTGCCGCCACCGAGCTCCGGGCCTCCGACGCCGATCGGGATCGGATCGCCGACATCCTGCGCGACGCCCTGGCCGAAGGGCGCGTCACCGCCGACGAGCACGCCGAGCGGGTCGAGGGTGCCCTGGCGGCCAAGACGGYCGKCGAACTGAGCCTTACCTCACAAGCTCGCCGTCAGTGGCAGGTTCTACGCTGGTGGACGCTGCCAATGGAGGTCAGCCGCGCTGTCTGTCGAGTGAGGAATGGGCGCCATGCCTGAGTTCGCGTACACCGATCTGCTCCCCATGGGAGGTCAGTCATCGCCACCCTCGCGACCGAGCGGCTCGGGCGGGACGTCCACCCCAATGATCACGTGAACGCCTCGCAGTCCTCCAACGACGTCTTCCCCTCCTCGATCCACATCGCCGCCACCGCCGCCGTCACCCGTGATCTGATCCCGGCCGAGCCCGACGACAACGTGGTGGCGGTCTTCAGCAGCGCCGTCCGCAAAGGCCGCTGGCGCGCGGGCCGCCGCATCCACGCGTACGCGATCTTCGGCAGCGTGGAGATAGACCTCAGCGAGGCGCTGTTCGAGTACCAGCAGGTCGTGATCCGGGCGATCTCGGTCTTCGGCAATGTCGAGGTCCGCGTCCCGGAGAACGTCTCGCTGCGCGGCACCGGCGGCGGAGTGCTCGGCAACTTCGAGGTGGACCACCTCGACGCGGAGGACCCCGAGGCGCCGGTCGTCCATGTCGACGGCTGGGCCGTGCTGGGCAACATCGAGGGCAGGCCGAAACGGGGCAAGCTCGTCGCGGACATTCTCGACCGGGTTCAGCGCAAGGTCGACAAGGGTTTGCGCAAACATCTGGATCGTTGACGGTTGTGAATCGGACCCCCCGACTCCGGCTTCCGGGCCGTTGGAGGGCCGCACAGCGGTGCGCAGGACTCCCCGAAATCCAGCGGTTCGGAACTCACTGCATAGGCGCGCGCACAGCGGGTAGACCTTGCTGCATCGTCTCTCGCTCGCGAAGCCGTCGTCAGGAGTAGACCGTGCTGCAACCGCCGCATTCGTCCCTGCAGGTAGCTGCCGTTCCGGCCCAGCGGGTGCCAGTGCGAGACAGGGACCAAGACGCCCCATGGCACACAGAAGCCGTGTGCCGCCGCGACGAGGCCGGCCTGTTCTTCGCCCCTTCCAAAGAACCCACAGCGGCCCGCCTCTCCCGTGAGGAGGCGGCCAAGCGGGTCTGCGCCCGCTGTCCCGTCATGGTCGAGTGCCGCGAACACGCGCTCCTCCAGCCCGAGCCGTACGGCGTCTGGGGCGGCCTCACCGCGGCGGAGCGCCGCGTGGTCCTGGCCCGGCGCCGCCGCCGCGACATGGAGCTGAAGAAGGCGGCGAGGGCGACGAACCGGATAGCGCAGGCGGGCTGAGAAGCAACAAACAGGGCGCCCCCTCCGCACCGGGGGCGCCCTGTTGGCTGCGTATTTCCGCAAGGGGCTCGGGGAACCGCGCGACAGGCCGCAACGGACCCGCAGTCGCCGACGATCCACCGGCCCCCAGCTGTCAGGCGCTAGTTCACTTCGCCCTGTCGAAGTCGATCGCGCTGTAGGCCCGCAGCTTGCTCAGCCGGTGCTCGGAGTCGATCCGCCGCACCGTCCCCGACTTCGACCGCATCACGATCGAGTCGGTCGTCGCGTTCTGCGACCGGTACCGCACACCCCGCAGCAACTCACCGTCGGTGATCCCGGTCGCGACGAAGAACACGTTGTCCCCGGACACCAGGTCATCGGTCATCAGCACCCGGTCCAGATCGTGCCCGGCGTCGATCGCCCGCTGCCGCTCCTCGTCGTCCTTCGGCCACAGCTTGCCCTGGATGGTGCCGCCGAGGCACTTCACGGCGCAGGCCGAGATGATCCCCTCGGGCGTACCGCCGATGCCGAGCAGCATGTCGACGCCGGTGCCCTCGCGCAGCGCGTAGATCGACCCGGCGACATCGCCGTCGGAGATCAGCTTGATGCGCGCGCCGGCGTCCCGGATCTCCTTGATGATGCCCTCGTGCCGGGGCCGGTCGAGGATGACGACCGTGACGTCCTCGGGCGTGGACCGCTTGGCCTTGGCGACCCGGCGGATGTTCACGGACACGGGCGCGTCGATGTCGACGAAGTCGGCGGCCTCGGGGCCGGTGACCAGCTTGTCCATGTAGAAGACGGCGGACGGGTCGAACATGGACCCCCGGTCCGCCGCGGCGAGCACGGAGATCGCGTTGGGCATGCCCTTCGCGGTCAGCGTGGTCCCGTCGATCGGGTCGACGGCGATGTCGACCTCGGCCCCGGTTCCGTCGCCGACCCGCTCCCCGTTGAAGAGCATGGGCGCCTCGTCCTTCTCGCCCTCACCGATGACGACGACGCCGTTCATCGACACGGTGTGGACGAGGGTCCGCATGGCGCGCACCGCGGCACCGTCGGCGCCGTTCTTGTCGCCGCGGCCCACCCAGCGGCCCGCGGCCATCGCCGCGGCCTCGGTCACACGGACCAGCTCCAGGGCGAGGTTGCGGTCAGGGGCTTCGCTGGGCACTTCGAGCTCGGACGGCAGATGATGATGATTCTCGGTCATCGACACGCACCTTTCTGATACGACGACGGCCGGATGAGGGTGACGTCCCTGACTCTATCCTCGGGCGCACACAATGAGCAGGGGGCCCCACGGATGAGCGGGCGGGGCACCTGCGACGATAGGGCGCGTGGCAGGTTCGAACGGTAAGCAGAAAACGGTCCGCAACATGGTCCTCTCGCTCGGAGTGACCGTGCTCGCGGCGGGGGTCATCTATGTCTTCGTCCCCCATGACGACAAGGCTCCCGACCTCCCGCGGATCGACTACCGCGTCGAGCTGCTCACAGCCCGTCGCGCGGCGTCCTACCCGGTGGTCGCGCCCCAGGGCCTGGCCGACACCTGGAAGGCGACGTCCGTGCGCTTCAAGGGCGCCGACTTCGACGCCTGGCATCTCGGCTTCCACACCGCCGACGGGGACTACGTGCAGGTCGAGCAGTCCGCCGAGAAGCCGGCGACGTTCCTGGAGAAGGCCACGCAGGGCGGGCGGGCGACCAAGGTCACCGAGGAGATCGGCGACCGGACCTGGACGCGGTACACGGGCGGTCGCTACGACGCGCTGGTGCACCAGGAGAAGGGCGCGACGACCGTGGTGGCGGGCACGGGGTCGTTCGAGCAGCTGACGCAGATGGCGAAGGCCCTGAAGGCGAAGTGACCGTGCGGGCGCGGTGAGCACCCGAGCACGACGAAGGCCCCCGGCTGCAGCGCCGGGGGCCTTCGTCATGTGCGGTCGTGGGGTCGGCCCGACGGGCTCAGACCGTGGTGACGACCTCGTCGTACGCAAGGCGCGGGGAGCGCGGGTACCAGGCGTCGGGGCCCGGCTTGCCGATGTTGACGACCATCAGCGGGGTGTGGTCGTCGTCCAGGAACTCCTTGCGGACGCCCTCGAAGTCGAAGCCGGTCATCGGGCCGGCGGCCAGCCCGGCGGCGCGGACGCCGACGATGAAGTACGCGGCCTGCAGGGCGGCGTTCATCCCGGCGGCGTTCTCGCGGGCCGGGCGCTCGCTGAAGAAGACGTCCTTCGCCTGCGGGAACGCCGGGAACAGGGTCGGCAGCTCCTCGTGGAACTCGTTGTCCGCGGAGAGGATCGCGACCAGCGGGGCGGCGGCGGTCTTGGCCTGGTTGCCCTCGGACATGTGCGGCACGAGGCGCTCACGGGCCTCGGCGGAGCGGACCAGGGTGATGCGCAGCGGGGTCTGGTTGAAGGCGGTGGGGCCGTACTTGACCAGGTCGTATATCGCCTGGATCTGCTCCTCGGTCACCGGCTCGTCGGTGAACGTGTTCGCGGTGCGGGCCTCGCGGAAGAGCAGGTCCTGGGCGGTGGGGTCAAGAACGAGAGACATGCGTGAACCTTCTCGAAAGTGCGTGGTGCGTCGTAAACGGACCGGGGACCGGTTGTCGTCTCCGACGGTACGCGAGAGAAGTTCAAGGTTCAACGAAAAGCGGGGTGTGGTGATCCGCTTCACAGCCTCACCAGGCTTGATTCCCTACGACTCGTCCCCGCCGTCCTCGGCGGACCCAGCCTCGGCCTCCTCGGCGAGGGCCGCGTCCAGGCGCGCCCGCGCCCCGTCCAGCCAGCGCCGGCACACCTTGGCCAGCTCCTCGCCCCGCTCCCAGAGCGCGAGGGACTCCTCCAGCGTCGTACCGCCCGCCTCCAGCCGCCGGACGACCTCGATCAGCTCGTCCCGGGCCTGCTCGTAGCCGAGCGCTTCATCCACCTTGCTGGTCATTCGCCCACCCTATGCATCGGCTCGTGCGTCGACTTCCGCGTCGACTCGTACGGAGAACTCCCCCTCGGCGACCCGCGCCCGCAGCGCCTCGTCAGCGCTCACCTCGCCCGGGTCGCGGACCACATGCCCGTCGGCCCGCTGCAGCACCGCGTACCCCCGCTTCAGGGTCGCGGCGGGGGAGAGGGCCACCACGCGCGCGTGCGTGTGCGTCAGCTCGGACTCGGCACGGTCGAGGAGGTGACCGAGGCAGCGGCGGCCACGGTCGAGGAGGGAGGCCACGTGATCGGCGCGCTCGTCGATCATCCGGTGCGGATCCTCTATCGAGGGCCGCGCCAGGGCGTGCGCGAGCCCGCGCTCCTCGCGCTCGACGAGCGCCTGGACGGAGCGCCGGGCCCGGTCGCGCAGCATCCGCACGCGCTCGTACTCCTCGCCCACATCCGGTACGACCTTCTTGGCGGCGTCGGTCGGGGTGGAGGCGCGCAGGTCGGCGACGTGGTCGAGGAGGGGGTTGTCGGGCTCGTGCCCGATGGCGGACACGACCGGCGTACGACACGAGGCGACGGCACGCACGAGCTGCTCGTCGGAGAAGGGCAGCAGATCCTCGACGCTTCCGCCGCCTCGGGCGACGATGATCACATCCACGTCGTCGATGTCGTCGAGCTCCTTGACGGCCTGCACGACCTGCGGCACGGCGTGCACGCCCTGCACGGCGACATTGCGTACCTCGAAGCGGACGGCGGGCCAGCGGTGCCGCGCGTTCTCCAGGACGTCCCGCTCGGCGGCGGAGGCACGGCCGCAGACGAGCCCGATGAGCTGAGGCAGAAAGGGCAGCGCCTTCTTCCGCTCCGGCGCGAACAGCCCCTCGGCGGCGAGGGCCTTCTTCAGCATCTCCAGCCGGGCGAGCAACTCGCCGACGCCGACGGGCTTTATCTCGGTGGCCCGCAGGGAGAGCTGCCCGCGCGGGGCGTACCACTCGGGCTTGGCGAGCACGACGACCCGGGCGCCCTCGCTCACGACATCGGCGACGGCGTCGAAGACCTGCCGGTACGCCGTCACGCTGACGGAGATGTCGTACGAGGGATCCCGCAACGTCAGAAACACCACGCCGGCCCCGGGCCGGCGCGACAACTGGGTGATCTGTCCCTCGACCCACACCGCCCCGAGCCGATCGATCCACCCCCCGATGAGCCGCGACACCTCGCCGACGGGCAGGGGGGACTCCGGGGTCGTGTTCACAGCCATGCCGCGAGCGTAACGGCCACGACCGACAACACGGCCCAGCCGACCGGGGCTCGGCACGGGCTTCGACCCACGTCTGCGTCGGTGCCTCACCAGCAGTGCCGTTGCCCACCCCTCACAGCCCGCCGTCAGTCTCCGCACCAACCCGTCACCCACGCGATCTTCGATGCCCCGAACGCACCCTTACGATGGGACGCATGACTGCTTCGCCTGGCCGCCGTGTCCTGCTCGCCGCCCCCCGTGGCTACTGCGCGGGTGTGGACCGCGCCGTGATCGCCGTCGAGAAAGCCCTGGAGCAGTACGGCGCTCCGGTCTACGTCCGGCACGAGATCGTCCACAACAAGTACGTCGTGCAGACCCTGGAGAAGAAGGGCGCCATCTTCGTCGAGCGGACGGAGGAGGTGCCGCCGGGGAACATCGTGATGTTCTCCGCGCACGGCGTCGCCCCCGTCGTCCACGAAGAGGCCGAGCGCGGCCGACTCGCCACCATCGACGCCACCTGCCCGCTGGTCACCAAGGTCCACAAGGAAGCCGTCCGGTTCGCGAACGAGGACTACGACATCCTCCTGATCGGGCACGAGGGCCACGAAGAGGTCATCGGTACGTCCGGTGAGGCCCCCGACCACATCCAGCTCGTCGACGGCCCGGGCGACGTCGCCAAGGTCGAGGTCCGCGACGAGTCGAAGGTGGTCTGGCTCTCCCAGACCACCCTCTCCGTCGACGAGACCATGGAGACCGTCGACGCCCTGAAGGACAAGTTCCCGCAGCTCATCTCCCCGCCCAGCGACGACATCTGCTACGCCACGCAGAACCGCCAGCTCGCGGTGAAGCAGATGGGCGCCGAGGCCGAGCTGGTCATCGTGGTCGGCTCGCGCAACTCCTCCAACTCCAAGCGGCTGGTCGAGGTCGCCAAGCTGGCCGGCTCGCGCGAGGCCTACCTCGTGGACTTCGCCAGCGAGATCGACGAGGCCTGGCTGGAGGGCGTGACCACGGTCGGCGTCACTTCCGGCGCCTCCGTGCCGGAGGTGCTGGTCGAGGAGGTCCTGGAGTGGCTCACCCAGCGCGGCTACGGCGACGTCGAGCTCGTCAAGGCGGCCGAGGAGTCGATCACCTTCTCGCTGCCGAAGGAACTGCGCCGTGACCTGCGCGAGGAGGCGGCGTCGCTGATCGCCGGGCGCACGGGGGCCGCTGACTCCGGTGACTCCGGGGAGTGACCGTCAGTCGTCCGTCGTAACGTAGGGCCATGCAGATCTTCGGCTTGGACATCGGTGGATCCGGGATCAAGGGCGCTCCGGTCGATCTGGACAGGGGCGAGCTCGCGGAGGAGCGCTTCAAGGTGCTCACTCCGCACCCGGCCACCCCTGACGGAGTCGCCGACGGCGTGAAGCAGGTCGTCGAGCACTACGGCTGGACGGGCCCGGTCGGGCTCACCTTCCCCGGCGTCGTGACCGACGGCTCCACGATCCGCACGGCGGCGAACGTCGACAAGAGCTGGATCGACACGGACGCGCGCACGCTGTTCAGCGACCGCCTCGGCGGCCACCCGGTGACGGTGGTCAACGACGCGGACGCGGCCGGCGTCGCCGAGATGCACTTCGGCGCGGGGCGCGGCCGCCGCGGCACCGTGATCCTCCTCACCTTCGGCACGGGTATCGGCAGCGCCCTGTTCATCGACGGACGTCTGGTCCCCAACACCGAGCTGGGCCACCTGGAGCTGCACGGCCACGACGCCGAGAAGCGCGCCTCCAGCAAGGCCAAGGACGACGAGGAGCTGAGCTGGGAGCACTGGGCGCACCGCGTCCGCAAGTACCTCGCCCATGTCGAGATGCTGTTCTCCCCGGAGCTGTTCATCATCGGCGGCGGGGTGAGCCGCAAGTCCCAGAAGTTCCTGCACTACATCGAGGGCATCAAGGCCGAGATCGTCCCGGCCGAGCTCCAGAACAACGCGGGGATCGTCGGTGCCGCGATGCACGCGGCGGAGAGAGACGGCTAGCCACCGCTCACCCCTGCCGACGGCGGGCGGCCGCCCTCCGGGCCACCAGGCGCACTCTCCTGGCGATCACCAGGAGACCGGCGATCAGCGTCCCCCCGTACAGCCACCCGGCCTCCGTGGCGAGGCCGGTCACCAGCCCCATCAGGTGACCGCTGATTCCCCCGCCGTCCGCGGCCACCGGAAGCAGCCCCACGGCGAAGGCGATCGGCACGACCACCGGCGCGGTCAGCAGATCGCCGTCGCGCACCCAGAGGGCGGTCAGCGCGCACACCGGCAGGAACAGCACGCTGTACAGCGCGAGCGAGTCGAACAGCAGCGAGTCGAGGTAGCCGAGCAGCAGCATCACGGCCCCGCAGAACAGGCCGCTGCCCAGTCCGGTGAGCCTGGGGTTGGGAAACCGGCTCACGGGCTGTGGCGCGGGGGTCGGCAGCGGTCGCCGTACCGCCGCTGCCGCCTGCTCCGAGCGCGGCCGGCGCTGCGGGCCGGGACGCGTGGAGCGGGCGGGCCCACCGGGGGCCATGCCTCGGGATGCCCGGGCCTGTGCGGCGCGGGCGGACCAGCCGGATGACCGTCGCGAACCACTCCCGCCGCTCTCGTTGCTCCTGGCGCCTGCACTGTTCCCCTCACGCAGGAAACTGCCCTCGCCGCGCCCCGTACGCCTCTCGCCCCGCTCCACACTGTCCCCGTCCGGCGGAAATCCGCCCTCGCCCGGCGTCGAGCGGCCCACACCTCGCGCGGACCGGCCCCCGCCCCGTACCGGGCAGGTCACGCCCTGTCTTGCCTCACTGGACCAACCTAGGTCGGTTTATGTGGCGAATCGGCCCTCAGACACGCCCGGGGACGGACGTTGGCCAGGTGTTCGACGGGGCGCCGGGGCGGGGCCCGGTACGCCGTAGACTGGTGGATCGGCCCGTGCATCTGCATCGACGATCGAAGAAGGACCGGGCCCCAGCCCAGCCCCAGAAGTCCTCTCACGTACGGGAAGTCGCAACGTGTCGCTCACGATCGGAATCGTCGGTCTGCCGAATGTCGGCAAGTCGACCCTGTTCAACGCCCTGACCAAGAACGACGTGCTCGCGGCCAACTACCCGTTCGCCACGATCGAGCCCAACGTGGGCGTGGTGGGTGTCCCGGACGCCCGGCTGACGAAACTGGCCGAGATCTTCTCCTCCCAGCGCATCCTCCCGGCGACCGTCGACTTCGTCGACATCGCGGGCATCGTGAAGGGCGCCTCCGAGGGTGAGGGCCTGGGCAACAAGTTCCTCGCGAACATCCGCGAGTCCGACGCGATCTGCCAGGTCATCCGCGCCTTCAAGGACGAGAACGTCGTGCACGTCGACGGCAAGGTCTCGCCCAAGGACGACATCGAGACGATCAACACCGAGCTGATCCTCGCCGACCTCCAGACCATCGAGAAGGTCCTGCCCCGGCTCCAGAAGGAGTCGCGGATCAAGAAGGACATCGCGCCGAAGGTCGCGGCGGTCGAGGCGGCGAAGGAGATCCTGGAGAAGGGCGACACCCTCTTCTCGCAGGGCATCGTCCAGGGCTCGGGCAACGAGGAACTCCTCCACGACCTGCACCTCCTCACCACCAAGCCCTTCCTCTACGTCTTCAACGTCGACGAGGACGAACTGACCGACGAGGACTTCAAGAACGAGCAGCGGGCCCTGGTCGCCCCCGCCGAGGCGATCTTCCTGAACGCCAAGCTGGAGGCGGACCTCGCCGAGCTCGACGAGGCGGACGCGATGGAGCTGCTGGAGTCGGTCGGCGCTGAGGAGCCCGGCCTCACCACCCTCGCCCGCGTCGGCTTCAACACCCTCGGCCTGCAGACCTACCTCACGGCCGGCCCCAAGGAATCCCGAGCCTGGACCATCAAGAAGGGCGCCACCGCCCCCGAGGCGGCCGGCGTCATCCACACCGACTTCCAGAAGGGCTTCATCAAGGCGGAGGTCATCTCCTTCTCCGACCTGGTGGAGACCGGCTCGGTGGCCGAGGCCCGCGCGAAGGGGAAGGCGCGGATGGAGGGCAAGGAGTATGTGATGCAGGACGGGGATGTGGTGGAGTTCCGCTTCAACGTCTGACGGTCGACAAACCAGGGGCTCGACTCATCGGGGTCGGGCCCCTGAGTTCTGCGTCGGTACCCCTACTCGCCGCGGACCGTGCGGCGGAGCTTCGTGAGGCGTTCGTGCAGGGTGCGTTCGCCGCCGTGTTGCGTGGGGCGGTAGTAGTCCTTGCCCACCAGTGCGTCCGGGGGGTACTGCTGCTCCAGGACTCCCTCGGACGTGCGGTGGGGGTAGCGGTAGCCGACCGCGTTGTTCAGCTCCGCGGCGCCTGCGTAGCGGCTGTAGCGGAGGTGGGCCGGCACTTCACCTACCGCGCCCGCTCGGACCTCGGCCATGGCCTCGTCGATTCCGACGATCACCGCGTTCGACTTCGGCGCCAGGGCCAGATGCACGGTGGCCTGTGCCAGGGCGAGGCGGGCCTCGGGCATTCCGATCAGCTGGACCGTCTGCGCCGCGGCGACGGCGGCCTGCAACGCTGTGGGGTCGGCCAGTCCGACGTCCTCGCTGGCGTGCACCAGCAGCCGCCGGGCGACGAAGCGCGGGTCCTCCCCGGCCACGAGCATGCGGGCCAGGTAGTGCAGCGCGGCGTCGGGGTCCGAGCCGCGGATCGACTTGATGAAGGCGCTGATGATGTCGTGGTGCTGGTCGCCCTGCCGGTCGTAGCGCACAGTGACCTCGGCGATGGCCCGCTCCACGGCCGGGACGTCGATCACCGTGCCGCCCGTGTGAGCCACTCCGTCGGCGCTCGCCTCCAGCGCGGTGAGCGCGCTCCGGGCATCGCCGGCGGCAAGGCGCACCAGGGCGTCCTCGGCCTCGGGCGCCAGCGAGACCGAACCGTCGAGGCCGCGCTGATCCGTCACCGCCCGCCGCAGCAGGTCGCGGAGCTCGTCCTCGCTCAGCGACTGGAGCTGCAACACCAGCAGCCGCGACAGCAGCGGCGACACCACCGAGAACGACGGGTTCTCCGTGGTGGCGGCGACGAGTAACACCAGCCTGTCCTCGACCGCCCCGAGCAACGCGTCCTGCTGGGTCTTGGAGAAGCGGTGCACCTCGTCGATGAACAGCACGGTCTGCCGGTTCTGGCGGTCCTGGCGGCGGCGCGCGTCGCTGATCACGTCGCGCAGTTCCTTGACTCCGCTGGACAGCGCCGAGAGGGCGACGAAGTACCGGGAGTCGGCGGTGGCGAGCAGGCGCGCAATCGTGGTCTTCCCGGTGCCGGGCGGGCCGTAGAGCAGCACCGACGCCGCGGCGCCGCCCTCCACCAACCGCCGCAGCGGCGCGCCGGGACGCAGCAGGTGCGCCTGGCCGACCACCTCGTCGAGCGTGCGCGGCCGCATCCGCACCGCCAACGGCGCGGTGGCCCGCACGGGCTCGGCGGGCGGGGTGTCGGACGTCGGCAGGTCGAACAGCCCCTGCTCCTCCGTCGTCATCCCTCCACCCGGCCATCGCCACGGAGCACATCCAGGCGCCGGAGTCGGCTGCGAGTGTTGGACACGCGCGGTGGCCCTTCCTGTGTGGGTTGGTAGTTCATGCAGGGACCCTATGTCCGCCGTCACACCTACGCGTACAGCGTTCCCCGGGCGACGACGACGGCGGAACCCGCCACCTGGACCGACTCGATCCGCTCCGGCGTCCCCATCGCCCGGGCCCGCATCGTCGAAGGACGGCCGATCTCGACACCCTGGCGGATCTCGATCCACTCCCCGAACGGGATCAGACCGTGCCGGGCCAGGTGTACCGCGAGGGAACCCGCGGCCGAGCCGGTGGCCGCGTCCTCCACCACGCCATAGGCGGGCGAGAACATCCGCAGCCTCCATCGCGAGCCCGATCCCGCAAAGCAGTTGGCGGCCATGTCGGGCAGCCTGGCGAGAATCCTCTGGTCCGGCTCCACAGCGGAGAGCGCAGTCACGCTGTCCAGGCCGACGAACACGTGCCGCGGCCCGTTGCGGTAGACCTCGACCGGCAGGGTGCAGTCGGACGCCGCCAGATCGAGGCCGGCGAGCAACTCGTCCGCGCGGTCGTAGAGTTCCCACGTCGGGACGGGTTGCCACATGCGAGCCGCGCCGGCCCGGCCGTCGTCGGCACGCTCAAGGTCGAACGCCACGGTGCCCATGGCGGTCTCCATCCGGATCGTGTCCGCCTTGTGCGACTCGCCGAGCACAATGGCGGTGCCCAGGGTCGGATGCCCGGCGAACGGCAACTCGTTCACCGGGGTGAAGATGCGGACCCGCACATCACCATCGTCTTCCGCGGGGAGGACGAAAACGGTCTCCGACAGGTGCATCTCCTGGGCTATCTGCTGCATGCGCTCGGCGGAAATACCGGCGGAATCCACGAAGACCGCGGTCGGGTTGCCTTCCAGCGGGACTTCGGTGAAGACGTCGGCCACCGCGTACTCATAGGTGCCCATGGGTCCCCGTTCTTGAAGTCGGTTCAGGTATCGGGTCAGTGGGTGTCGAACAGCGCCTGGTATCGGGCGACTGCGCGCTCCGTGGCCGCACGCTCGTCGGAGGTCGGGTTGAACGGATCGGCGGCAGGGGGCAGCGCACCGAATTTGAGCAGCGCGGCCATGAGAAGCAGGCGTGCTTTTGTCGCCGTGAGGTTGTTGCCCGAGATGAACGTCGGGTCGGTCCGGTACGCCATGCCTCCGGTGTTGCCGCGGCCGGTGCGCACCACCGGCATCCCGGCGAAGAGGGCGACGCTCAATGCCGCATTCCTCGTCGGGTCGGCCATCCCGAACGGCGACATGCCCTCACATACGAAACCGGCCAGTGGCGCCCCGGCGAGATTGGCTTTGATCCGGGCAAGGATCTCGACCTCGTCGTCAGGGGCGGGCGGACCCTCGCTGCCGGTCCCCGATGCCGCATACCGGCTGTACTTGGTGATCGTGACTTCCGGCATGGCGGTGGGTACGAGTCCGTCGGCGTCCTTGGTCGAGACGTCGACCAGGGACACGCCCGTGTCCAAGGTGCCGGCGACGCCGGTCACCTGCTTGGGGAGCATGGTGAGGCGCAGATCCGAGCAATGTGTGTGCCTACGGGCCGGGAGATACGTGAGTTGAGGGGGACCGTAGCCACCCAGGTCGGCAACGACACCCCCATGGCCGCCGGTGACCTCGTAACCCCCTGGCCGGGCGTCGACCTTGGTCACGTCCCGGGCCGTGTAGACGAGTTCATCGACGATCACGCAGGCACCGACGCGGTCTACGCCCCGTTCGTTCACGGCGACGCCCGACGCGATGTACTTGACGCCGTCCACCACATTGCGGTCGCCGTCGGCGCTCAACGACTGGTGACGGCGTTGAGCGGCATGTCCGACGAGTGGCACCGTCGTATCGACCATCAGTCCGAGCCAGTACAGGGTCTCGTCGACGGTCGGACTTCCCTCCAGCCATTGGGCGCCGGCGTATTCGCCCGTGGCGAGGACGGCCTGGACCTGGTTGGTCGCCTGGGCGAGGTTCGTCAGGCCGGGTTCGCTCTGCAGGTGGTAGGGATAGTAGACAAAGAAGTCCTGCCCGTGGCGCTCGGAATCGGGGTCCGCGGTGTATCCGCCCGACGGAGCAGCGCGGAAGAAGTCGAAGTCGGCGATCGACCCCAGCTCGACGGGACTGCCGTGGTCAGCGAGGCCGAACCGCTCTATGTCCTCGTAGAGGCGGCGGGCATCGGGGTAGAACGTCTGCCGAGCGTCTCCCGGCGGTGCGAACGGTGTGGTCGCGGTTTCCTCCCAAGCGGACCCGTTCGCCTGCCTGGCCATGTAGGGGAGGGGGTAGGGACCGTCGTCGGGGTGAAGTTCGACGACATACACCGGTGTGGAGTCGTCGAAGGGCTGCTCATTGTGGAATGAGCCGTCCTTGTCGAGCCAGCCGTCCGGGGGCGCGTACAAATGGGCCGCGTCTCGTTCGAGTGGGTGCGCGCTGAACGCCTCGATGTACACCGTCACAGGTGCCGCGAGCCGCTGAGGGCGTAGGACGTCGAACTGAGAGGGGCGTGGCGGGAGACCGTGGAGGCTGCGTGCCTTGTTCGACGTGATCAGGTCCGGTGTGTTCAGAATCGTCGCCGTCGGCCCGGCGAACACCGCTATCCGCGGTCGCGGCCCGCCGCCCGGAAGAATGTCACCCATCACGACGGCCGCAGGTGCTCGATGGTGACGCCGTGCCGCTCGGTCAGCCGCTGGGCGACCAACGACCGGTGGCAGGCCTCAGGGTCGCGCTCCACACAGAACAGCGCTGCGATCCCGCTGCCCGGCAGCGCCGACACGATCGGCGCGAGGTCGGCGCTGTCGAGGATCTCGCTGATGTAGCGGGGGGTGTACTCGCCGGCGAGCTCGCGGCGTGAACGCTTGCCGACCCCGAGGCGGTCATCCTCGGCGTACAGGAGCTGACGCAACTCGGTTGTCGGAGCGAGTTCACGGTGGTGCTCGTAGGCGATCCCGGCATCGGCGAGGGCCGCCTGCAGCCGGCGTGAGTTCGCCCAGGCGTACTCGGGTCCTCGGACGCCGCGGCGCGCACGTACGTCGAGCAGCAGGGACACGTCGGCCTGTTGCAGTCGTTCCAGAAAAGACTCGCCGTCGAAGCCATAGACGCCGATTGTTGCCATCTTGGGCACCGGAGATCTCCCGTCTGCTTGTTACTCGTGCTCCACCCGAGGTTCTGCC
The DNA here is from genome assembly GCF_008042075.1 of Streptomyces sp. UW30. Taxonomy (GTDB): domain Bacteria; phylum Actinomycetota; class Actinomycetes; order Streptomycetales; family Streptomycetaceae; genus Streptomyces. The sequence goes on from NZ_RDBN01000005.1 coordinate 368,359, forward strand.
AACTCAGTTCCGGGGACGTGGCGCGGCGATCAGGGCGGTCGTTTCCATGGGCAATTCGGCGATCCGCGCAATGTCCAGACCGGCCCGGTTCAGCAGCCCTTCGACCCTGTCAACGGTGCGGTGCTCGCCGCCGGTTGTCATCAGCAGGTGCAGATCCCACAGAGCCGGCAGCACGGTGGAGTCCACGTCCTCGACGAAACGATCGAGGATCAGCAGCCGCGACGAGGAGTCCGCCATGGCGCGGCGGCAGTTCTCGAAGACCTTGACGACCGCTTCGTCGTCCCAGCCGGCCAGCACCCGGCACAGGATGTAGACGTCCCCGCCCGTCGGGACGTCCTTGAACATGTCGCCCCCGACCAGTTGGACGCGGTCCAGTCCGACGGCGGCGGCCAGGTGCTCACGCGCCTTGGGCATCATGTGTTCGCGGTCGAAGAGCGTGCCTGCGGCATCCGGTGTGGCGCCGAGGATCGTGGCGAGCAGGTGCCCGCCCCCTCCGCCCACGTCCACGACCGTCTTGCCGCCGGAGAAGTCGAAGACCTCGGGCACCTGGTGGAAGAACATGCTTCCGGCGTTCATGGTCTGCTGGAATCGCCTGGCGGTGGCCGCGTCCTGACTGAGGTAGTCGTAGAACGACCGGCCGTAGGCGACTTCGAAACCCGAGCTTGCCGTGCTGATGGCGTGGTGGGCGTGGCCCCAGGCGGAGTAGAACTCCTCGCCGTAGAGCAGGCACATGTCGCGCAGGGACTGCGGGCCGTCGAGCAGCGCCGCGCTCACCGTCGTGCTCCGGTAACCGGTCGACTCGTTGCCCTCGAACACGCCCATCGCCACCAGAAGGCGCATCAGGCGGTGAATGCCCTGTTCATTCGCCCCGGTTGATTTGGCGAGTTCGGCGCAGGTGTTCCGGCCGGCCTCTATGTGGTCCGGCAGGCCGAGTTTGACCGCGGTGTAGAGGGCCTGCGCCCGCCACCCGCCGGTGATTATGTCGACCACGTCTCGAGTGGCCTGCACTTCGACTGTCACACGTACCTCCTTGTTCCGTCACGGCGAGCCCGCCGGCCGCCGCCGAGCGGGCGTCGGCCTGGTCACGGCGGCGGGTGGTGGGGCGCGTACTGCTTCACGATCCACCGGCAGATCGCCTCCACGACGTAGGCCCGCTCGGCTTCGTCGAGCGCATGCCCGGCGGGGATGCCGTGCCAGCGCGCGAGGCACGTGYGACAGCACGTCGCGGTGGCGTGCTGGGCGACGAAGACGGGATGCCCTCGATACGGCGTCTGCCGGCCGTCGTTGTGCGGTTCGGCCGGGGCCAGCCTGCGACCGATCAGATCCTCGGCATGCTTACGGACGGTCACGATCCCGCGCAGGTCGACCACCGCGCGGTCCCTTCCGACCAGCCGGAACTTCGCGCGGAAGGGGTGCCGCCCGATCCGCTCCAACCTGTTGTCCAACTCGTCCGTCATCGGTTCGGGGCGCCTTCGAACGCAGTGACCCGTGGTCGATCAGGACTGCCGCTGGGTGATGTTGACCATCCAGGTGATCCCGAACCGGTCCACGAGCGTGCCGGCCTCGTCACCCCACGACTGCTTCGCGAGAGGCAGCGTCACCATGCCGCCGGCCGACAGCTTCTCGAAGTAGTCGCGGATCTTGGCGTCGTCGCCGCCGAGGTACAGCGCGACGTTGTTGCCCGGGTTGAACGGCACCTCCTTCCGGACGTCCCACGCCATCAGCCGGTAGCCGTCCGGGGTGTCGAGCACGGCGTGCATGACCTGGTCGGCGTTGGGCGCGTCCGGCGAGCCGAAATCGGCGTACGTGCCCAGCTCCAGCTTTCCGCCGAGGATGTCCCGATAGAACTCCATCGCCTGCCGTGCGTTCCCGTTGAAGGCGAGGTACGGGTTGAGTTGAGATCCCATCTGACGCTCCTTGGCGTGAGTGATGTCGAACGACTTGAACCTGGTCCCTACGTGGGGATCCCGCCGCGATTGATCTTCGGCACCTCGATACTCAAGGCCCGCAACTGTTGGAACGGGTTCATGAACTCGCGGTTCTGCTTGATTTTTCCGTCTTCAAGCAGGAACGAGTGTATGAAGTGGTTCTCGTAAGTGCCGACCGGGTAGTCCGGGTACCGGATCTCGCCCTTGCCGTCACACTCGACCCAGAACCTGTTGGGGTCCTGTGTCTCGAAGATCTGCACGTTGATCCATTCCCAGTCGGGGAACATTCGCAACGACCACTCGCCGTGCGCCTTCAGTTTCTCGTGGCCCTGCGAGACGACCGGTTCTCCGGTATCCGTGGTGTACAGGCCGGCGCTACCGTCCTCGGCGAACAGCAGATACCGCGTCAGGCGGTTCTCGCCCTTTCGGCTCATGTAGTCCGCGACAACCTCGCGGTGCCGGCGGCGGAGTTCGACGTCGGTGCCGAATCCCTCGGGCTGCGTACTGGTGTCTGCCATCTCGAATCCCCGTATTCCTTGATGTGACCGTCCAGTTGTGGCCTGTTCTCGGTGCTTGTCGCACGGCCCCGCGCCGCCGCCCGTGTCCGGGTGAAGACCCCCGGACACGGGCGGCGGCAGGGTGTCAGGACCGCGTTGCGACCGCTTCGACCTCGAACAGGATGTCGGGCATGGCCAGGCCGGCCACCCCGATCACCGTCTGCGTGGGCGGCTTCTCGGCGCCGCCGCTCGCCACGGCCTGGCCGATCGCCCCGAGCTTGTCGAAGTCGGGCTCCACGACATACGTCCTGAGCTGGACGACGTCGGTGAGGTCGAGCCCGTGGGCCGCGAGGGCCGTGGCGAGGTTGCTGAACGCCTGCTTGACCTGCTCGTTGAAGTCCTTCGAGACGACCATGCCGTCCGGGCCGGACCCGTACTGCCCCGAGACGAACACCAGCTCCGTGCCTGCCGGGACGTTGGCGGTGTGGCTGTAGCCGAACGGGCCCGGGTCGTGCAAACCGTCGGGATTGACGATCGTGTGTGCCACTTGAATTACCTCTCCTGTGGGACGGGTGTTTCCTGCGGATGTCGCCTCCGACACCTCGATCTGATGGCATCGAGGGTGTCAGTGGAGACGGAGCTCGGGGCGGTAAATGTCCAACCAGGTGCTCAGATCGAGTACTCGCTCCATGCCGTTACGGACGTCGATGGGCATCGCGCCCGAGTCCCGCCGCGTAATTTCTTCCAGCCAGCTGCGATCGACCAGATCGAACACCGGATCGTCGGTCGTGAGGAGCTCCTTGCACTGTTGTAGCAGAGCGCCGGTGTACAGCGGATCGAGAGTGGCCGGATAGGGAGCCTTGGTCCGATTCAGCACCGACTGGGGCAGCAGGTCGGCAGTCGCGGCGCGGAGCAGGCTTTTCTCCCTGCCGTCGAATGTCTTCATCGACCACGGGGTGTTGTAGACGTACTCCACGAGTCGGTGGTCGCAGAAAGGAACCCGGACCTCCAGTCCGACGGCCATGCTGATCCGGTCCTTGCGCTCCAGGAGCATGCGCACGAAACGAGTCAGGTGCAGATAGCACATGACCCGCATTCGCATCTCGAAGTCGCTCTCACCGTCGGCCCGCTCGACTTCGCCAACCGCGTCGGCATAGCGGTCGCGAATATAGGTGGGCAGGTCGAGGGCAGCGGTGATATCGGCATTGAACCGATCGGACACCTGGGCCCGCGCGCCGCTGACAAAGACGGCCATCCAGGGAAAGGTGTCCGCGGCCTGTGCCTCCGGCTGGTGGAACCACCTGTACCCGCCGAAGACCTCGTCGGCGGACTCCCCGGACAGGGCGACCGTGGAATGCTCGCGGATGGCTTGGAACAGCAAGTACAGCGAAGCATCCATGTCACCGAGGCTGAGCGGACTGTCCCGCGCGGTGATGACCGCACGGCGCACCGCGGGGTCGGCGATCGCAGCATGGTTGAGCACGATGGGCTCGTGCAGGGAGCCGACGTGTGCGGCCACCTCACGCGCGTAGGGGGCGTCCGACGTGGATCGCAGTTCGTCGGCGACGAAGTCGTCCTCCCGCCCGACGAAGTCCACCGCGAAGCTGCGCACCTTCTCGCCGGGCTCGCCGTGCTCCCCGGGCTTGCCGAGCTTGGCGGCGGCGAGTGCCGTGATCACACTGGAGTCCAGCCCACCGGAGAGCAGGGTGCAGCGCGGCACGTCGGAGACCAGTTGACGGCCCACGATGTCCTCGAGCAGCGTGCGCACGTTGGCGACGGTGGCCGCCCGGTCGTCGGTGTGGGCACGGGTCGGAAGGGTCCAGTAGCGGTGTTCACGCAGGCCGCCTCGGTCGACGGTGACCACGCCGCCCGGTACCACCTCGCGCATCCCGCACCACACCGCAGCCCCCGGCGTCTGCGTGAAGCTGACCAGTTCGCGCAGTCCGTCGAGGTCGACCGCGCGGTCCGCCAGCGAGTTGGCGAGGATCGCCTTCGGCTCGGAGCCGAAGAGCACCCCGTCATCGGTGCTGGAGAAGTAGAGCGGCTTGACGCCCAACCGGTCGCGGATCATCACGAGCTTTTCGACCCGGGCATCCCAGACGGCGAAGGCGTACATGCCGTTGAGCCGTTCGGCGACCGCTTCGCCCCACTCCAGGTAGCCATGGAGCACCACCTCGGTGTCGCTGCGGGTCCGGAACCGATGGCCACGACGGAGCAACTCACTCTTGAGCTCGGTGAAGTTGTAGACCTCACCGCTGTAGGTGATCGTCACCGCACCGTCGTCGGTGTGCACCACCATGGGCTGGGTGCCACCTTCGATGTCGATGACCGCCAGCCTTCGATGGCCGAGCGCCGCATGCCGGTCGAGCCAGGCGCCCTCGGCGTCCGGTCCCCGGCAGGCCATGGTCGCTGTCATCGCGTCCAGGTCGGCGCGCTGCTGAGTCAGATCCCGATCGAACGAGACCCAGCCCGTAATGCCACACATCGATTTGCCTTCTTCCTCTCGAGTGCACTGTCCAGCGCGCGGTCAGGGTTGGAGGCGGTCAATGCGCCAGCCGGGGTCAGCGCGCTCGTACCGCAGCCTCGGATACAGATGGTCCGGGGCGGTCTGCCAGAACTCGACCGACGCCGGTTCGAGCAGGTAGCCCAGCCAGGTGGCCGGACGCCGCAGCTCCGAGCCGGCGCGACTCAGCTCCAGGGCCCGTTCCCTGAGCGCGTCCTCGTCCAGCAGCGGCGCGCTCTGCTGCGTAGCCACCGACATCGGGAGCGCACTGACCGGCCGGGCGGTCCACAAAGCGTCGGATTCCGCGTCGGGCAACGGGTGGGTCGGGCCGCTCACGATCACCTGCCGGTCGACTTCACGCCAGTACCAGACGCCTGACGCCCAGCCCGTCTCCGCCAGGTCGCGGCCCTTGCGGCTGCCGGCGTGGCTGGCGAACACCAGCCCCGTGTCGCGGATCGCGAGCACCGACACCATCCGGGTCGAGGCGTGGCCGCCGGCGTCGGCGGTGGCCAACGCCAGCGAGGCGGGCTTGCAGACGCCGTCCGCGACCGCGCTGTCGAACCAGGCTCGGACCAGCCCCATCGGTTCGGCGGGCGGGGCGGAGAACTCGGTGGGTGCCGCGGAGTTGGCCAGCACGCTCATGACGACGTCCTGACCGGTCCGAAGGCCAGGCCGAGATCGGCTGCCCGACCGGAGTGGACACCTTCGACGATGGCTTCGACGTCGGTCATCATGCGGAGAGTCGGCGGGTAGCCGATGAGCTCGGTGGCCCGGTTCGGCGGCAGCGGCGCGGTCAGGTCGGCCGTGGACTCCCACAGCATCACCGCGCCCCAGCGGTTGGTCTGCGGGTCGGAGATCCAGAACTTCGACCGAAGCCCGTGTATCTGAGCCCAGGGCTCCACGCCCTCGTCGCGCAGGTGTGCGCGTAGGGACTCGATGGTCTGGTCGGACCCGGAGAGGTCCCACCAGGAGATGGTGGCTTTCATGCGTTGAGTACCTCCTCGGTCTCCGTCAGCGGTGCCAGCAGTTCTCCCAGGACACGCTCCCCGTCCTGGGTGAGCACCGATTCGAGGTGGAACTGCACCGAGCTGAAGTGCGGCCCGCGCAGGGCATGCACCTCGCCCGTGCCGGCGTCCAGGCAGACCTTCACCTCGCCGACTCCCGGACACTCCAACTGTTCGGCTCGCCCGCAGGCCACGTAGGAGTTGTAGAAGCCCACCCGTTCCCGCGAGCCGAACAGGTCGATCTCGCGCTGGACGCCCTGGTTCGGGACCTCCCGGCGCCTCAGCCCGAGCCCGAGGTGTCGGCTCAGCAACTGATGGCTCAGGCACACGGCCAGGAAGGGGATGCGCCGGGCCAGCAAGTGCTCGATCGCCGACGTGAGGTGGGCCATCCTGGGGTGGTCGGCGTCCCGCGGGTCGCCGGGACCGGGGCCCAGTACGACGAGATCGTGGTCGTCGAAGCGGTGCGGCGCGTCGAAGCGGGAGAGTTGCACCGTCAGCCCGATGGCGCGCAGTTGGTGGGCCAGCATCCAGCTGAAGGTGTCCTCGGCATCGATGACCAGCGCCCGGCGGCCGGCCAGCACCGGGTGCGGCTGGGATCGCGAGTGGGCGTCGCTGAGCCAGAAGCGTGCGATCGTCCCGTTGCGCCTGCCCAGGGCTTCCTGGATCAGCGGGTGCGCGTCGAGCCGCTCGTCGGCGCCCAGCGCGGAGAGCAGGCCCGCGGCCTTGGTACGGGTCTCGGCGACCTCGGCGTCGGGGTCGGAGTGCCGGACCAGGGTCGCGCCGACCCCGACCTCGACATGTCCGCTGTCGTCGAGGTCCGAGGTGCTGATGTCGGCGGTGCGGATGAGGATCGCGGAGTCCAGGGTGCGCGCGCCGCCGGCGTCGCGGCCGATGAGGGCCGCGACGCCCCCGTAGTACCCGCGGCCGCGCGGCTCGTAGCGGGCGATCACCCGGCAGGCGTTCTCGAGCGGGCTGCCGGTCACTGTGGGCGCGAACATCGTTTCCCGCAGGATGTCCCGGGGATCGAGGTCGCTGCGCCCCTCGATGATGTACTCGGTGTGCGCAAGCCAGGCCATTTCCCGCAGGAACGGGCCCACCACGCGGCCACCGCCCCGGCAGACCCGGGCCATCATTTTCAGTTCCTCGTCCAGGACCATGTACAACTCGTCGGTCTCTTTGCCGTCCGTGAGGAAGTCCATGACCTCCGACAGGACCGGCCCTGTCGGGGGATAGCGGTAGGTGCCGCTGATCGGGGTCATTGCCGCGATGCCGTCCCGCAGGCTGACGTGGCGCTCCGGTGTGGCGCCGACGAAGGTTCGAGAACCGGTGTGCACGAGGAAGGTCCAGTAGGCGCCGGTCTCCCGGGTCAGCAACCGGCGGAACAGGCTCAGTGCGCTGCGCGTGGAGTACCCGGTGATGGTGGTGACGAACGAGCGCTTGATGACGAAGTTCGAGCCCTCTCCGGTGCCTATCTCGTTGGCGAGCACCGCGCGAACCGTGTCGGCGTAGGCGTCGTCCTCGGTGTCGAAACGTCCACCGGCCAGGGCGATCGGCTCGTCCGGCAGGTGTCTCAGCGCCTCGGACGTGGCGATCTGACCCTGGTCGGTCACCGACATCGCGAGCAGCGGTGAGCCGTCCGCGGCGGCCGCGAAGCCGCGCTCGGTGATCTGCTGATGGGGCACCAGGACCAGGGCTTCCTGCCGGACCTCGCCGGGCCGCCCGGCCGGCGGGATGTCGGCCAGCGGGATGTCGGCCAGCCGGGCCGGGGTGCTGACCTGGCCCAGCAGGATCTCCATCCGGTCCAGGCCCAGGGTCTCGGGGCGGTGCAGCAGGGCGAAGGGGCCCGGATTGGGTCCCAGCACGTGTTCGAGCAACTGCCGCGAGTTCATCGGAAGACCTCCTCGGTGGTCGTGACCACCGAGCAGCGAGCGGCCGCGTAGTCGAGGGCCAGCCGGTGGTGCTCGGCGGAGAAGTCGCCAACGGCGTCGGCG
>NZ_RDBN01000005.1:376381-400941 GCF_008042075.1 Streptomyces sp. UW30
ACCCGTGCTGGTGGTGACCGGGGGCTTCCACCAGCCGGCGCTGCGCGCGTTGACGTACGGGAGCGACGGCGGGGTGTTCGGAGGGCCTGGAGGGCTGGTCGGAGGGCCGGTGGTCGAGCCGACCGGAGGATCGGCCGGAGGGTCGGTCGGGCAGCTCGGGGACGTCGGATCGGAGGTCACCCCCGCCGTCGCTCCCGTACGTCAACGCGCGCAGCGCCGGCTGGTGGAAGCCCCCGGTCACCACCAGCACGGGTCGCTCCCCGGCGTGTGCCAGGGCGGCCCGCACCCAGGACGCCATGTACTCCTCGCGCGCCCGGTCACCGGCGTCGGCCTCCGCGTCCCCGCGCACCAGCTCGAAGTAGGCGTCGAGGCGCGCCTGTAGGTCGTCCGGGGTACCGGGGCCACCGGGGCCAGCGGGGTCATCCGGATCGCCCGCGTCCGTGATGCCACCCGCGTCCGTGATGCCACCCGCGTCCGCGATGCGACCCGCGTTCGCGCTATCACCCGGGTCCGCGAAAGCGCCCGGGTCCGCGAAAGCGCCCGGGTCCGCGACATCACCCCCGTCCGCAATCTCGAACAACCCGTCCCACAGCGCGTCCACCGAGTCCACGGCGAAGTGCGCGCACAGCCGCTCCGTCGCTTCCGCGTACCTCGCCTCGGCGTCGGCGTAGCGGTTGGTCTGCCGGTCGGCGCGTTCGGCGAACGCCGGGTGCCAGGAGGGCAGGTCGATGAAGCGGACCTCGGCGCCCGAGGCATGGCCGTCCCGCAGCGCGACCCACTCCGGGGAGTAGTCGCACAGCGGGGCCCACGAGGTCGCGACGCGCGTCTCGTCCCGGTAGTGACTGAACACCGCGACCGGCAGCCGGTGCCCGAGCAGCAGCTCGCCCAGCCGGTCGTTCATGTCGGCCGGGCCCTCCACCAGGACATACGCGGGCCGCAGTTCCTCGATCGCCCGGCCGACCAGCCGGGCGCACGCGGGCGAATGGTGCCGTACGCCGAGGAAGACGGCGCGGCCGACGGCGGGCGGCATCGCGTCCACGGTCCTCGAAGTGCCCGGCATCAGTCCGCCAGCAAATGCCGCGCGTCGTGCAACGCCTGCCACTGCCCGCCCTTGCGCCGCGAGACCTCCTGCTCCAGGAACCGACGTAGCCGGGCGAGGTCCTCCGGGCTGTCCTTCGCGGCCGTACCCGCAAGGCTCGCCACGACGTCGGCGGCGCTGCCCGCCTCGCCGCGCAGGAACCAGCCGCGCACCCCCACCGCGTGCGCGACGGACACGGCCTCGGCGGTGCTCATCACCGTCGACATCCGCTCGCCCCGCCCGGCCGTGCCCCGCAGTTCGCGGAAGGTGCCCACCAGGACCTCCAGCACGTCCCGGCGCGGCGCCGCCTCCACCCCGGACTGCCGCAGCAGCGCCGTGGCCTCGGCCTCGACGAGGGCGAGCTCGGTGTCGAAGTCGGGGATGGGGAAGACGGTCTCGAAGTTGAAGCGGCGTTTGAGCGCGGCGCTCATCTCGTTGACGCCGCGGTCGCGGGTGTTGGCGGTGGCGATGACGTTGAAGCCCTGCCGGGCGAAGACCATGCCCTGCGGCCCGTCCAGTTCGGGGATGGCGATGACCCGGTCGGACAGCAGCGACAGCAGGCAGTCCTGCACCTCCAGCGGGCAGCGCGTGATCTCCTCGAAGCGCACGACGCACCCCTCGGTCATGCCCCGCAGCATGGGCGCGGGGACGAGAGAGCGGGGCGAGGGGCCCTCGGAAACCAGCAGGGCGTAGTTCCACGAGTACTTGATCTGGTCCTCGGTGGTGGCCGCGCCGCCCTGCACGGTGAGCGCGGAGCTGCCGCTGACGGCCGCCGCGATCAGCTCGGACAGCAGCGACTTCGCCGTGCCCGGCTCTCCCACCAGCATCAGACCGCGGTTGGTGGCCAGGGTGACCAGGGACCGCTCCACCAGGGAGACGTTGCCGACGAACTTGCGGCTGACGCCTGCCCGTTCGTCGCCGACGACGAAGCGGCGCGCGGCGCGCAGGCTGAGCTGCCAGCCCGGCGGGCGCGGGTCGCCGTCGGCCGCGCGCAGGGCGGCGAGCTCGTCGGCGTAGCGGACCTCGGCGGGTGGGCGCTGCAACTGCTCCTCGGTGATGGTCACTTCGAGGTCACCTCGGTCAGGTCGGCCAGGATCTCGGAGGCGATGACCGGGTCGAGCCCGGCGAAGCGCAGCGGATAGTCCCGCCTCGGATAGTGGTCGCCGGGGCTGTCGTCGAGCCAGACGGCCTCGAAGACCTGGTCGCCGAACTCCTCGACCATGCCCACCGCGATACCCGGATCGAGTTCGATCACCAGGTACCGGCGGTCGTCTATCCGCCGGGAGAACCAGCGCTCCACGCCCGCGTCCTGCGGTTCGCCCCGCTCCCAGCCGCGCTTGGTGAGCCCGAGCAGCTTGCCGACCGGCACGGTCGCCTGCTCGAATCGGGCCAGCCGGTGGCTCGCGGCCTCCTCCTCGGTGAGCGCGTGCACGGCCCGGCCCAACTGCGGGAAGGGCTGCAGGATCTCGTAGTCGGCGAACAGCTCCGACCAGGCGCCGAGGTCCTCACCCAGGTGCAGCGGATGCGCCAGACGGACGCTCGCCTCCTCGGGCAGCGTCAGCTCGTCGTCACCGACGTCGGCGAACGTACGGTCCTCCGCCACCCGGAACGCCGTCACCGCGCCGTCCGCCTCGCTCAGCCAGACCAGCCTCCGGACCAGGTGCCACAGCAGCGGGTGCGCCACGAACAGCTCCTGGAACTCCGCGGCCGACCAGGCCCGTTGGCCGACCATCGCCGCCTCCAGCCGCCGCACCTGATCGGCGGCGACGGTACGGACGTCCTTCTTCAGCGCGGCGAACCGCTTGCGCTCGGCCGGCGCGAGCTCGGGGTCGTCCTTGGCGGCGGGCGCGGGCAGGGCCTTGCGGGGCTTGCCGTCGGCGTCGCGCACGTACGGGCGCAGCTGCTCGTCGAAGCCGACCGTGAACTGCCGGGTGCCGTAGTCGATGACCGTGCTGCCGTCGGCGTCCAGCCCGAAGTCCGGGACGAGCCGGTCGCCCAGCTGCTCGGCCGTCAGGCCCAGACCCTCGGCGACCTCGGCGATCTTCTCCTGGGCGCGGACCTTCAGGGCCTTGAACGGCACGCGCTGGGCGATGCCGTGCAGATGCAGCAGCGCCACGTCGGTGCCGATGGCCGCGAGGACGTTCAGCCCCTCGACGGCCCTGTGGTGCGCCCCCTCGCCGGGCCACGCGCGCAGCACGGGCGTGAGGCGGCGCACGGCCTCGTCGTCCCCGAGCCAGCCGAGCGCGTGCAGCGCCCAGCTCTCCTTCGGGGGCATCCCGGCGAGCCGCCACTGCTCGAACACGCCCCAGGCGAAGACCGCCAGGGAGTCGGCGGCGCAGTGCTCGGTCAGCACGTCGAGGCCGGGGTAGACCTCGCCGGGCTTGGACACCGCCAGCACGGTCAGGGCGTGGCGTACCGCGTCGGCGGGCAGCGCACCGCCCTCCTTCAGCAGGATCTGCGGCAACAGCGCGGGGTCGGCCCAGGCACCCACGGCCGGCATTCGCGCCGGAAGGGCGCTCTCCAGCGGATCGGCGGACAGCATCTCCTCGACGATGACCGCGGCCTCCTGCCCGCACTCGGCGACCGCCTTCAGCACCGCCTCCCCGCCCCGGGCGTCCGCCACCAGCCGCAGCGCCTGCTCGGCGCCCCGGCGCACGGTGCCGGGCTTGCCCACCGCGTGCGGGACGAGGAACGGGACGGCGGCCAGACCGTGCCGCACCAGCCACGCGCGGGCCGTCGCGTCGGCCGACTTCAGGCGGGCCAGCCAGTCGCACACCAGCGCGGCGACCTCGACACTCAGATACGGCAGGACCGGCGTCCCCAGGGTGGAGGGATGCCGGGCGGCGGCGTGCAGCAGCAACGGCAGGGCGTGCATCTCGTGCTTGGCCGCGACCCGCTTGAGAGGGGGCTCACCGTCCCAGTAGTCCTTGGGGGCACAGACGGCCAGCAGCGGTCGTACGACGTCCTCGGGCCTGTCGATGAACAGCTGGACGTCCCGGACGTCCTTCAACTGCTCGCCCCGCTGGAGGGCTTCGATCTCCTTGGCCCAGGTGTAATCCTTGCGCCACTCGGCGTACCACCACTTGGTGCCGGCCCACTCCTCCTGCTCACCCGGCAGCCAGGCGACCCGGGCCTGCGGGACGATCGGCCTCTCGTCCGCCACGCGCGCCTTGCGGGCCGTACGCTTCTTCGCCCACGGCGGGCTGACCAGCAGCGCGGGCAGCGCCTGCGGCGGGGCGTCGGCCACTCGGTCACTGCTGGTCAGCATCGGTTCGACGAGGTCGGCGACGGCCGCGGGCAGGTCGGGCAGCACGGCGGCCGTCAGCTTCCGGTGCGTATGGACGTGCGCGGCCAGCAACTGCTGTGCCATCGACGCGTACTTGGCGGAGCCGAGCGCCGCCTTGCCCAGCAGGCGCAGGGCGCGGACCGGGTAACGCCGCATGGCCTCCAGCAGATGCGGGCGGACGTGCTTGTCCTCGACGCGGGCGAGAAGGATGCCGAAGGCGTCGTCCGAGGGGAACTCGACCAGGGCACCGGCGAGGGCCTTGGTCCGGTCGGAGCCGTACGCGACGTCCAGCCCCTCCTCCAGCATCGGCGCGAAGGCGGTGCCGGTGCCCTCGGCGAGCGTGGCGACGAACGCCATCGACCAGCCGCCCCAGTGCAGATGCAGCCGGCCGCCGAAGTGGCCGAGCTCGTCCGGGGAGCCGATCGAGCACAGCAGCATCTCCCGGAGCAGCGGGTCGTCCGCGACCTCGCCCGTGCAGCACTCGGCGGCCCACTCCCGCTCGCCGGGCACCAGATAGGACACGACGATGCGACCGCGCTCCGCGACCCGGCACGGCGCGAGCGCGGCGACGGCCTCCCTGTACGAGACCTCGTCGGCCGCGGCGAGCAGGGCCCGCATCCGGTCGGCGAAGTGGGGGCGCGCCCACTGGGTCTCGACACGGCCACCGACGGGCCGGGGGCGCAGCCGGGGATCCTGCCGGTTCATGCCGTACTGCAGCCAGTAGGCCTCGATGTCGAAGTACTCCACGACCGCCCGCGCGGCGAAGGCCAGGCCGTGGTCATGGACCCAGGTGTCCACGAAGACCCCGCTGGGGAGTTGGTAGTGCATGGTCATCGCGGCCAGGGCGGCCGCGCCGAGCGGGCTGGGACTCCCGCTCAGATGCGCGCGGGCCGCGTCGACGAGCCGGGCGTCGCTCAGCGGGGAGGAGAGCATCTGCTCGACCCAGTCCGCCTCCTCCTTCAGCCGGCCGGCCACCAGCTCCTCGGCGTCCTTGCGCGGTGCGACGGCACCACGCCTGATCCCGCCCCGCCTCGGGTGGACCAACCGCCGCCAGGCTGCCGGTACTTCGAAGGTCTCCTCGTCGGGCAGGACGACCTCGTCCGACGAGGCGGGCGCCGACTCCCCAACCTGCGCCGAATCCTCGACAGAGGCAGAGGCAGAGGCAGAGGCAGAGGCGGAGGCAGAGGTGGAGGTGGAGGCAGGGGCCGAGGCCGAGGTCGACGCCGAGGTCGACGCCGAGACCCCGCCGCCGACCGGCGCCTCGACCTCGGCCGAGACCTCCCGATACCCCTTGCGCTCCTTCTCCGCGATCACCTTCGCCAGATGGAGTTCGGCCGCCTCGGACGAGTCCAGCTCCTTCAGCTGCGTACGACCCTCCGCGCCGACCCGCCCGTAGCGCACGGTGACAGTGGCCCCCTCGGCCTCCGCCTCCCAGAACTTCGCCGACCCGTCCCCGACAAACTCCCAGCGCCGCACGGCCCCTCTCGCCCCTCCCATCGCGTCCCCGCATCCTGCCACCCCTGGGGACGGGGGGTGTCGCCACCCGCACGTGGCGTCGTTGTCAGTGGGCCCCTCTACTGTGGCGGCCAGTTGATCGAGCGATCACCGGCCGGGGGGTCGGCGAAGGGGAGGGGCCGTGCGGCGCTGGGAGTTTGTCGGGGACGGGTCGGCGAAGTTCTGGGAGGCGGTGGCCAGGGGGCGGCGGCTGTTCGAGGCGGCGCAGGCCGTCGTCGACGATCACGCGCGGGCCGTCGAGGCCGTGCACGCGGCCCTCGAACCGATCCATGACGACCTGGCCCGCCGCGAGCTGGACGGCATCCCGGTGGCCCGTCTGAAGGACCTCACCGAAGGCAGGCTGCGCCTGGGCGAGGTGGAGAAGGGCGGCTTCCGTACGGTCGGACAGGTCCTGGACGCCGGTCCGTACCGGCTACGGCAACTGCCCGGCGTCGGACGGCAGACGGCCGACCAGACGGTGGCCGCCGCCCGGCGGATCGCCGACGCCGTACGCGACACCATCGCCGTACACATCGACGTGGACCGGCCGGAGCCCCGGACCACCGCACTGGTCGTCGCGCTCAACGTCCTGGTGGAGGCGGGCCCCGAGGCCCGCCGGGCCGTCGGCACGGCCGGCACGCTCACCGAGCGGCTCGGACCGCCGCTGGCCGACGCGGCGCCCACGGCCGGGCGGCTGCGCATGCTGCTCGCGGGCCGGGCCGGACGGGAGCGCGCGCTGGCGGCCCTGGCCGAGGTCCGCACCCTGACCGCGCAGGCCGACCAGGACGAGGTGCCGCACCTGCTCGCCCAGGCCTCGGTCGACCTGTTGCGCCGACCGGAGTCCGACGTGGCCGCCCTGGTCGACTTCGAGCTCCGCTCCGCCGAGTACTACGGCCTGCTCGCCGAGCTCTCGGGCCGCGCTCCCGACCCGGCGGCGGCCGAGGGGTTCCTGCCGGACGAGGTGGCCGAGCGGGTCAGGACCCAGACGCTGGACGACACGCACCGCCGGGTCTCCCTGCGCGGCTACCAGGCCTTCGGCACCCGTTTCGCCCTCGCTCAGCGCCGGGTGATCCTCGGCGACGAGATGGGGCTCGGCAAGACGATCCAGGCCATCGCCGCGCTGGCGCACCTCGCCGGCGAGGGCGAGAGCCACTTCCTGGTCGTCTGCCCGGCCAGCGTGCTCATCAACTGGACCCGCGAGATCGACAAGCGCAGCGCACTGCGGGCAAGCCCACTGCACGGCCCGGACCGGCAGGACGCCTTCGCCGACTGGAAGGGGCGGGGCGGCGTCGCGGTCACCACCTTCGACGCCCTGCGCGGCTTCCCGGTGCCCGGGGGCGGCGAGCTGGGCATGCTCGTCGTCGACGAGGCGCACTTCGTGAAGAACCCCAGGACCCGCCGCTCGATGGCCGTCTCCGAGTGGGCGGAGCACTGCGACCGCGTGCTGTTCCTGACCGGTACGCCCATGGAGAACCGCGTCGAGGAATTCCGCAGCCTGGTGCGGATCCTCCAGCCCGAGCTGGCCGAGAGCGTCGACGACCACGACGGCGTGGCGGGCTCCAAGGCGTTCCGCAAGGCGGTCGCACCGGTCTATCTGCGCCGCAACCAGCAGGACGTCCTCACCGAACTCCCCGCGCTCCAGCACACGGACGAGTGGGAGGAGCCCAGCGCGCAGGACGAGGAGGCGTACCGCGAGGCGGTGCGCGCCGGCAACTTCATGGCCATGCGCAGGGCGGCGTACGCGCGTCCCGAGCGGTCGGCGAAGCTGGACCGGCTGCGCGAGATCGCCGCGGAGGCCGCCGAGAACGGGCTCAAGGTCGTGGTGTTCTCGGCCTTCCGCGACGTCCTCGGAGTGACGCAGAGCGCGCTCGCAACCAAGTCGAACGAGCCCCAGGTCTTCGGCCCGATCTCCGGCAGCGTGCCGCCCGCCCGTCGGCAGCAGCTCGTCGACGAGTTCGCGGCCGCGCCCGGCCACGCGGTCCTGCTCGCGCAGATCGAGGCCGGCGGCGTGGGCCTCAACATGCAGGCCGCCTCCGTCGTCATCCTCTGCGAGCCCCAGCTCAAGCCCACCGTCGAACACCAGGCGGTCGCCCGCGCCCACCGCATGGGCCAGGTCCGCTCGGTCCAGGTGCACCGCCTGCTGTGCACGGGCGGAGTGGACGAACGGCTGGTGCGGATGCTGGAGAACAAGTCCCGCCTGTTCGACGCCTACGCCCGCCGCAGCGCGGTCGCCGAGGCGACCCCGGACGCCGTCGACATCTCGGACATCGCCCTGGCCCGCCACATCGTCGAGGAGGAACAGGCACGGCTGGGCACTACCCCGACCGAGCCCGTGACCGAACGGGCGTGAACGAGAAGCGGCCACACGGCCGTACGTCTCACTCCCCTCCCGCCACTCTCCGGCAGACCTCCGCATACGCCCGTACGAGGGGTCGCCCGGCGTCCTCCCGGCGCCACGCCAGTGCGTACCGGCTCGGCGACAGCCCGCGCACCGGACGCGTCACCACGCCACCCAGGCTGATCAACGGAGCGTTGCCCGTGGCCACCAGGCAGACCCCCAGCCCCGCGACCAGCGCCTCGTACGTCTCCTCCGTGCTCGCGATCTCCGCCCCGATGCGCGGTGGGCGCCCTCCCCGCTCCTCCATGGCCAGCCAGTGGTCACGCAACGGACCCGCGCTGGGCGGCAGAGCTAGGAACGGCTCGTCCACCAGATCCGTGAAATCGATCTCGGGCCGGGACGCGAGGCGGTGGGTCTCCGGAAGGGCGACCAGTCGGGACTCCCGCGCGACCACCGTCCAGCCGTAACGGTCGGCGTCCGGCAGCGGCAGCCAGACGAAGGCGACGTCGGCGTCGCCGTCCGCCAGCCCGGCGGTGGCGTCCGCCCAGCTCACCTGCCGCAGCCGCAGCACGGTGTCCGGGTGGGCTGCCGTGAAGCGGGAGCGGATCGCGGGGAGCAGGCCGCCTCGACCGGGGCTGGTGCTCATGCCCACCACCAGCGTGCCGCGCGCCGCCGCCCGGGCGGCCTCCAACGCCGCCGCCCCCTGCGACCAGGCGTCCAGCACCCGCCGGGCGTGCGGCAGCAGCGCCTCGCCCGCCCCGGTGAGCGTCACGCCCTGCGGATCGCGGCGAAACAGCTCCACACCCAGCTGCCGCTCCAGCGCCCGCACCTGCTTGCTGAGCGCGGGCTGGGAGACGTACAGCCGCTCGGCCGCGCGGGTGAAATGCAGCTCCTCGGCCACCGCGACGAAGTAGCGCAGATCCCGTACATGAACGTCCATGGTCATAACCATCGGTTATCAGCGTGGGTCTTGGACGGGCAACGCCATTCCGCAGCAGGCTGGTCCACATCACGGCAACAGAGGAGCTGTCATGAACAAGGTGTGGCTGATCACCGGCGCGAGCAGCGGTTTCGGACGGGCCATCGCGGAGGCCGCCCTCGCCGACGGCGATGTCGTGGTGGGTGCGGTACGGCGGCCCGAGGGGCTGGCCGATCTCGTGGCCGCACACCCCGACCAGGTGGAGGCGCTGCGCCTGGACGTCGGCGACACGGGGGCTGCTGAGGCCGCCGTACGGGATGTGATCGCCCGGCACGGTCGGATCGACGTCCTGGTCAACAACGCGGGCCGCACGCACGTGGGCGCCTTCGAGGAGACCACCGAGCAGGAGCTGCGCGAGCTGTTCGAGGTGCATGTCTTCGGGCCGGTCGCCCTGACCCGCGCCGTGCTGCCGCACATGCGTGAGCGGCGCTCCGGGGCGATCGTGCAGATGAGCAGCATGGGCGGCCAGATGTCCTTCGCGGGCTTCTCGGCGTACAGCGGAACCAAGTTCGCGCTGGAGGGGCTGTCCGAGGGGCTCGCGGACGAGGTCGCCGAGTTCGGCATCAAGGTGCTGATCGTGGAGCCGGGCTCGTTCCGAACGGCGCTGTTCAAGACCGGGCGGGCCGGCACCAGCACGGACAGCGGCCTGTACCCCAAGGTGAGCCGGACCCGAGGCTTCGTCTCCGGCGGCGACGGCACCCAGGCCGGCGACCCGGCGAAGGCGGCGGCCCTGATCCTGGCCGCGCTGGAGGCCGAACAGACCCCGCTGCGGCTGCCGTTGGGCGACGACGGGGTCGATGCGGTGCTCGGTCACCTCGACCAGGTGCGGGGTGACGTGGCCGCGTGGGAGAAGCGAGCCAGGGTTACGGCTTTCGACGACTGATGGCTGTGAACGCCGTCCAGGCGGCGGGCCCTATCTGGAGAGTGGGGCCGTCCGCCGGGTCGTTCTTGGAGTCACGGACATGGATGGTGCGGGGGGTGAAGGCGACTTCGAGGCAGGCCGTGCCTGAATCGGAGCTGTAGCTGGACTTGAACCATCGGAGTGCTGTGCTGGTCATTGTTCTCCTCGCAGACGGTCGAGCAAGCGACTGGAGTCCTTCGGGGAAAGGGCCTGCGACCGGAGCATCGCATACTTGTGGGCCAAGTTGGCCGCCTCATCCGGGGCAGCGATCCAGTGGCTGCCGAGCTGACTTTCGGCGTAGACGAGCTGCTGGTGGTCGGCTGTCTCCAGGATGGTGAACGGGCCTGCCATCCCGGCGTGCGAGGGCGCGTCAAGAGGCAGGATCTGGAGGACGAGTTGCCGGAGTTCGGTGAGCTCGCACAGGTGCTGGAGCTGTGCGCGGCGGACCTCCGCCCCACCGAAGCGGAGATGGAGCACCGGCTCCCAGACGACGAAGCTCAGCGTCGGCGGAGACGGCCGACGCAGGATCTCTTGACGGTCGATTCGTTCGGCCGTCCTCGTCTCGATCTTGTCCTCGTCGAACGCGGGTACGTGCTCCCGGAAAACCGCGCGGGCGTACTCCGGAGTCTGGAGCAGGCCGGGCATGACGAGGCACTCGTACCAGGAGATGGCAATGGCCTCGCGCAGGTGAATGTTGAACTGCGCCGCGTTGAGCGGAAACTGATCGATCTCCGGCATGTTCTCGATGCCCGCCAGCAGCATGCCCTTCGAGTCCAGCACTTCTTCCAGGCGGACGGCGACGTGCGGCAGCAGCGGACGCCTGCCCTGCTCGATCGACGCGATGGTCTCCTCGTCCAGCTCGACCACCTGGGCGAGGGAACTCTGCGTGTATCCCGCCGCCTTGCGGGCGCTCTGGAGCTGCTTGCCCAGCATCCGCATGGTCGACTGGTTCTTCGTCCGCGACAGTTTCTTGGTGTTCATGCCCTGCCTAACTCCCCACAGCGGAGTACCGCCCCAGCATGGGCCCGTACAAAAATTCCGTACGGGCTCACGCACTGCTGCACGCTACTGACTCTGCGCGACATTCGTACCGTGATTGCCCCAAACGAACTCCCCTGCCAGCGCGACCAGTTCTACGCTCGCGACCGTCGATCCATCCCCGCCGCCAGGCAGTTGACGGCGTGGTCGCTGAAGTACTGGAGCCTCGCCGACTGGCACCGCACCGACGACCTCCTCCTCTGCGTAAGCGAGTTGGCGACCAACGCCCTCCTCCACGGCGTCCCACCAGGCCGCGGCTTCCTCCTTCGCGTCCGCTACGACGGCATCGTCATCCGCGTCGAGGTCCATGACAGCGGAACCGGAGTCCCCCGTACCCCCGACGACCCCGACGAGGGCGGCCGCGGCCTGCTGCTGGTCGGCGCGTTGGCCGACAAGTGGGGCGTAGCCGACCGCACCCCCGGCAAAGTCGTCTGGGCCGAGTTCGCCGTGTAGTGGCCCTTGTGCAATTCCTGTGGAGGCCTCAATCTTTCGCCTGACGCACAGGAAAGGCACAGCTGATTGACATGCCCCTGTCGACTCAGTCGGCGTGCGTCACCCCCACAAGCGCACCACCGATTGAGGAGGACCCCTCAGATGGCAGTGATGCGTAACTCCCGCAGAGACTCAAGGCGAAGACTCGCCGCGCTCAGCGCAGCGGCCACCGCGACCCTCGTCGCAGGCCTCGTCTCCGCACTCCCCGCCGCGGCCGCCGCCCCCGAGGGCCGCATCCAGTACCAGGGCGCGGCCAACGCCGTCGCCGACAGCTACATCGTGACCCTCAGGGCGGACCACGCCCGTTCGGGCTCCAAGGCGGGGCGTGACCTCGTCCAGAAGTACGGCGCCGACGTCGAGCGGACGTACAAGAAGGCCCTGAACGGCTACGCGATCGAGGCCTCCGCGGCTGAGGCGAAGCGGCTCGCCGCCGACCCGGCGGTCGCCTCCGTCGTGCAGAACCGCACGTTCCACATCGACGCGACCCAGACCAACCCGCCCTCCTGGGGCCTGGACCGCATCGACCAGAAGAACCTGCCGCTGAACAGCTCCTACACCTACCCGGACTCGGCCGGGCAGGGCGTGACCGCGTACGTCATCGACACCGGCGTCCGCATCACCCACAGCGACTTCGGCGGCCGTGCCTCCTACGGCTACGACGCCATCGACAACGACAACACCGCCCAGGACGGCCACGGCCACGGCACGCACGTCGCGGGCACGGTCGCGGGCAACTCGTACGGCGTGGCCAAGAAGGCCAAGGTCGTCGGCGTCCGTGTGCTGGACAACTCCGGCTCCGGTACGACCGCGCAGGTCGTCGCCGGCATCGACTGGGTCGCCCAGAACGCGGTCAAGCCGGCCGTCGCCAACATGTCCCTCGGCGGCGGCGCCGACACCGCCCTCGATACGGCCGTGCGCAACGCCATCGCCTCCGGCGTCACCTTCGCCGTGGCGGCAGGCAACGAGTCGACCAATGCCTCCACCAAGTCGCCCGCCCGCGTCACGGAGGCCATCACGGTCGGCGCGACGACCTCGACCGACGCCAAGGCGAGCTACTCCAACTACGGCTCGGTGCTCGACCTGTTCGCGCCGGGTTCGTCCATCACCTCGGCCTGGAACTCCGGCGACACGGCGACCAACACCATCTCCGGTACGTCCATGGCGAGCCCGCACGTCGCCGGCGCGGCCGCGGTCTACCTCGCCGACCACCCCACCTCCACCCCGGCCCAGGTCTCCACGGCCCTGACGTCCGCCGCCACGACCGGCGTCGTCACCAGCCCGGGCACCGGCTCGCCCAACCGTCTGCTCTTCGTCGGCGGCGGTACGACCACCCCGCCCGGCCCGCGCTTTGAGAACACCGGTGACTACGCCATCGCCGACAACTCCACGGTCGAGTCCCCGGTGACGGTCTCCGGCGTCTCCGGCAACGCGCCCTCGGCCCTGGCCGTCGAGGTCCACATCGTGCACACCTACATCGGCGACCTCCAGGTCCAGCTGATCGCCCCGGACGGCACGGCGTACACGATGAAGTCGTACGGCACCGGCGGCAGTTCGGACAACATCAACACCACGTACTCGGTGAACGCCTCGTCGGAGGCCGCCAACGGCACGTGGAAGCTCCGCGTCAGCGACAACGCGAACATCGACACCGGGCGGATCGACGCCTGGGCGCTGCAGTTCTAGCCCTCGTCGTGCCCCTGACTCACTAGTCCTCCTCGTCCTCGCGGTACGGCTCCGGGTCGGTGACCCGGCCCGCCGCGAGGACGAGGCGTGTGCGGCGGGGCTGCGGCCTCGCGACGCGCTCCTTCACCACGCGCAGGCCGGGACCCACATCGCCGCATGGCGCCCATCGCTCCGGGCAACTCCCGTGCCGCGCCCGCCGTTTCGTCCGRCGCGAGGCCGACCGCGTCCGCCGGCTCCGACCGTGCCGGGCCGTCCGCTCCGTCCGCGTTGTCCGCCAGGAAGTCGAGCAGCGGTCACACGCCCGCGGCCGAGAAGACCGTGCCGACCCCGGCAGCGGGGTCCGACGCCTGCGCCCACCGGGCGGTCGGCTCGTTCACTGCCCGGATCGTCGCATTCGTCGCCGGCATGACCCTCCCCCTCGTTCCCCGCTTACCATTCGCCCAGTCGTACGCCCGTTCCCGCCGCCCGAACCAGGAGCACGGTACTCGTGTCCATACCTCCGCCTCCCGGACCTCACCAGCCACAAGGGTCCCCGGAGCAGGCCCAAGGGCCGTCCGCGCACGGGCAGTACGCACCGCCGTCGCCGTACGGCTATGGCCCACCCGGCGCCCCGGGACCGTACGGGTACCACCCCTACCGCCCCTACGGACGCCCCGTGCCCGTCAACGGCGTCGCCATCGGCGCCCTCGTCCTCGGCATCCTCTGCTTCGTGCCGGCGGTGGGTCTGGTGCTGGGGCTGATCGCGCTGGTGCAGATCAAGAAGAAGGGCGAGCGCGGCAAGGGCATGGCCGTCGCCGGTTCCATCCTGTCCTCCGTCGGGCTGGTGCTGTGGGCGCTGGCGCTGTCCACGGGCGGCGCCTCCGACTTCTGGGACGGCTTCAGGGACGCGGCGAGTGGCGAGGGCACCGCCTACGCGCTCGCCAAGGGCGACTGCTTCGACTCGCCGACGGGCAACCTGGAGGGGGACGCGTACGACGTCGACGCGGTGTCCTGCTCCGCCCCGCACGACGGCGAGGTCTTCGCGGTCGTCACCCTGCCGGGCGGCGACTACCCCGGCGACGACGAGGTCAGCCGGACCGCCGACGACAAGTGCTATGCCCTCCAGGACGGTTACGCCATGGACACCTGGGCCGTACCGGAGGACGTGGACGTGTACTACTTCATCCCGTCCCGGCAGAGCTGGCGCTTCGGCGACCGCGAGATCACCTGCCTGTTCGGCAGCACGGAGGAGAAGGGCAAGCTGACCGGCTCGCTGCGCAGCGACCCGACGACCCTGGATGTGGACCAGAGCATCTTCCTCTCCGTGACCAACGCCGTCGACACGGCGCTGTACGAGGAGCCCGAGGACTACCCCGAGGAGGACCTGGCGGCCAACCAGGCCTGGGCCAAGGACGTCCACGCCGTGCTCGGCGAACAGATCGAGGCACTGCGCGGGCACAGCTGGCAGCCGGACGCGAAGCAGCCGGTCACCGACCTGATCGAGGAGATGGAGGCCGCCCGCAGGGAGTGGGCGAAGGCGGCCGCGGCGAAGGACGCCGACACCTACTACACGCACTACGACAAGGGGTACGAGTACGTCGACGGCCCCACGACCGTCACCGCCCGCAAAGCTCTGGGCCTGGACACCACCGTACCGACGTACGAGGACGACTCCGACAGTGGCGGCGAGAGCGGCGGTGCCGGTGGTCTCGATGTGTGAACCGAGGTGTGAGGGCGGCTATAGCGGGGAGAAAGTGCCTGCGTAAAGCCCTCGGGGGGCACAAGTCATCACATCGAGTGATTCTCTGGCCTTTGCTTGCGTGAGACAACTCATGGTTGCCAGGCTGTTGCTGTCTGTACAACCTGATGGGAGCGGCCAGTGACTTTCGGTGAGCAGCCGGCGTACCTGCGCGTCGCGGGTGATCTCCGCAAGAAGATCGTCGACGGTTCGCTGCCACCGCACACCCGCCTCCCGTCCCAGGCCAGGATCCGCGAGGAGTACGGCGTTTCGGACACCGTCGCGCTGGAAGCGCGCAAGGTGCTGATGGCCGAGGGCCTGGTCGAGGGCCGCTCCGGCTCCGGGACGTACGTCCGGGAGCGGCCCGTGCCCCGCCGGGTCGCCCGCTCGGGATTCCGCCCGCCGAGCGGCGCCACCCCCTTCCGTCAGGAGCAGGCCGACGGCGAGGTGCGCGGCACCTGGGAGTCCCGCAGCGAGCAGGCCGAGGCCAGCGTCGCCGTCGCCGAGCGGCTCTGCATCCGGCCCGGCGACCGCGTGATGTGCACGCGCTATCTCTTCCGGGACGCCGGCGAGGCGATGATGCTGTCCACCTCCTGGGAGCCCCTCGCCGTCACCGGCCGCACCCCCGTGATGCTGCCCGAGGAGGGCCCGCTCGGCGGCATGGGCGTCGTCGAGCGGATGGCGGCCATCGACGTCGTCGTGGACAACGTGACGGAGGAGGTGGGCGCGCGCCCCGGCCTCGCGGAGGAACTGCTGGCGTTGGGCGGCGTCCCGGGTCACGTGGTCCTCGTCGTCCAGCGCACCTACTACGCGTCGGGCCGTCCGGTGGAGACGGCGGACGTGGTGATCCCCGCCGACCGCTACCGGGTCTCGTACCACCTTCCGGTGAAGTAGCGCGCCCACTGGTGAGGTAGCGCACACCTTCACGGCAGTTGCGGTCGTCCGGGCCTCAACTCCCGCCCCTTGCCTCGCCGTTGGAATCTGGCCGTTTTCGCAGGTCGTCACGGGCGTACGTGGCATGCCTGTGACCGGAAGCATCGAGGTCTCCGCACGGCGCGTTCGATGCCGTGCGCCCCCTACGACTTGGCTGGTTGCGTACCTCTTTGTGAAAAGGCGTATTCGCTGCGTAAAGGTTAGGCGTAGGCTCGGGCATATGCGGATTGCGGTTTCCTTATCGGGCGGGGCACGGCACACACCGCGGGTGGGYCTCGGTTCGTGGTGTTGCTGCCGTCCGTGGGGGAGTGAGCCTGCCGGGGCCCTGACCGGGTTTCTGACAGCGCGTTCAGAGGCGTTCAGGGGATGTTCAGCGGTCGCGGGGGACCCTCGGCGTATCGGACCGGCGTCGAGACCGGGGCGGACCGGCATCGAGGAGGCCGCCATGAACAGCCATCGCAGGATCCTGTGGCCGGGAGCCGTCGTGGGCGCCGTCGTGCTGATGGCCGGTGCCTGTTCCGGGAGCGCCGGCGGATCGGAGGGGACGGGCGCCGCGGACTGCGTGCGCGTCATCGACGAGGCGACCGGCGAGACGGGCAAGGAGTGCCTGCCGCTCGCGCCGGAGAGCGACCGGGTCGACCTGGGCGAGCCGACGTTCTCCCACCCGACCGACGTCACCAACCCCCTCCACCCCACCAGCGAGGTCGACCAGGTCGTCATGGGCGGCCAGGTCGACGGCGCACCCTTCCGTACCGAGGTCAGCACGCTGCCCGACACCAGGACCATCACCCTCGACGGCCGGAAGATCCAGACCCTGACCTCGCAGTACGTCGCCTTCGCGGGCGGCCGGATCCACGAGGTCGCCCTCGACTGGTACGCCCAGGCCGACGACGGGTCCGTCTGGTACCTCGGCGAGGACGTCTTCAACTACGAGGACGGCGTCGTCGCGGACACCGAGGGCACCTGGCAGGCGGGCCGCGACAAGGCGCCCGCCGCGATGATCATGCCGGCGCAGCCGGAGCGGGGCGACGTCTACCGGCCGGAGAACCTGCCCGGCGTCGTCTTCGAGGAGGTCACGGTGAAGGAGACCGACCGGACCGTCGACGGGCCGTACGGGAAGGTCGACGGCGCGATCACCGTGCACGAACTGCACATGGACGGCTCGACCGAGGACAAGACCTTCGCCCCCGGCTACGGCGAGTTCTCCACCGGCAACGACGGCGGCGACCTTGAGGCGGTGTCGCTCGCCTCGCCTACCGATGCCCAACCCGGGCCCCTGCCACCGCGGTTGACGGCTCTCGACCGCACCGCACGGGCCGTGCAGGACGGCGAGGTCACCGACGCCGACCTGGGCGCGGCGCAGGCCGCGTGGACGGCGTACCGCGACTCCGACCCCGTACCGAAACTGCTGGAGAGGCAGATGACGCGCGACCTCGACGCGCTCGACAAGGCCGTGGTCGCGAAGAACGACGAGGAGACGCTCGCCGCCGCGCTGCGCGTGGCGCAGAACACCTCGGACCTGCGGCTGCGGTACGAGCCGGTCCGGACCGTGGACCTGGCGCGGTTCGGCCTGTGGGCACGGCAGTTGGGGATCGACGCGGACGCCCGGGACGAGGGCGCCGTCGCGGGTGACGTCACCAGCCTCGAACTCGTCTGGGACCGGCTCAAGGACGACACGTCCGGGGCCGCGGCGGCCGCGATCACGGCCGACCTGCGCGAGGCCCGCGACGCGGCCGACCGCAAGGACCTGGCGAAGGCGGGGGACCTGGCGCCGGTCCTGGCGGCGCAGCTCGCGCGGACGACGGGCTGACCCCGGCTCAGGAGGCCGGATCCAGCTCCATCGGCTCGACCTTGCCCTCCAGCATGGTGCCCAGACCCTGTACGGCGCAGATGTCGGGCCGCTCGGCGATGTGCACCGGCATCCGGGTCGCCTGACGCAGCATCTGGTCGAATCCGGGCAGCAGCGCGCTGCCGCCGACCATCATGATGCCCCGGTCGGCGAGGTCGGCGACCAGGTCGGGCGGGCAGTCGCGGAGCACCTTGCCGATGCTGTCGAGGACGGCGGTGAGCGGCGTCTGGATGGCGTCCCGCACGGCGGCGGTGTCGACCTGGACGGAGCGGGCGAGGCCGGTGCAGACGTCACGGCCGTGGATCTCGGTGGAGGCCGGGCCGTGCGGGGTGAGTCCGTTGCCGGACAGGGCGAGCTGGAGCGGCCGTACGTTCTGGCTGGGCAGCATCAGCTCGTGCTCGTGCCGCAGGTGCTGCACGATCGCGTGGTCCACGGCCTCGCCGCCGACCCTGACCCGTTCGGCGGTGACGATGTTGCCGAGGGAGAGCACGGCGACCTCGGTCGCGGCGGCCCCGCACACCATGATCATGCTGGCCTCGGGCTGCTCCACGGGCAGTCCGCAGCCCACGGCGGCGGCGATGAGGGTGTCGACGAGCTCCACGCGCCGCGCGCCGAGACCGACCAGGGTCTCGATCGCCGCGCGCTGGGCGAGCGGGTCGGCGTCGTGCGGCGTGCAGGCCGCCGCGCGCAGGAACGGCTTGCGGCGCAGGGCGCGGCGCATCTTGTCGCCGAGCAGATGCCGCAGCATGCGCTGCGCCATCTCGATGTCGACGACGGTGCCGCCGGAGACGGGCCGCATGACGCGGATGTAGTCCGGGGTGCGGCCGGTCATCCGCTCCGCGAACTCGCCGACCGCGATGAGGGCGCCGGTCCGGGTGTTGACGGCGGCGACGGAGGGCTGGTCGACGACGAGTCCGGCGCCCTTCACATAGACACGGGTCCTGGCCGCCCCCAGGTCGACGGCGAAGTGGCAGCGGCGCAGCTGCTCCAGAGTGGCGGTCATGGGGGATCCTCCCGGAATGCGCAGACCATGGGTCCGCCGGGTGGGTGGCGGGCCTCGCTCGGTGTGTGTCGGGTCGTGTGTGCGGGGCCGCCGCGACCGAGGTCGCCGTGCTCTCCCTCGGCAACATCGTCACCGCCGAACGGGTCAGGGTCGGCGGCGAGGCCGTGGACCACGCGATCGTGCAGCACCTGCGGCACGAGCACGAGCTGATGCTGCCCAGCCAGAACGTACGGCCGCTCCAGCTCGCCCTGTCCGGCAACGGACTCACCCCGCACGGCCCGGCCTCCACCGAGATCCACGGCCGTGACGTCTGCACCGGCCTCGCCCGCTCCGTCCAGGTCGACACCGCCGCCGTGCGGCATGCCACGTACGCCCGTGACGACCTGCGAAAACGGCCAGATTCCAACGGCGAGGCAAGGGGCGGTGGGGCGCGATGAACGACAGCACGATCACTCTTCCCTGGCTCGTCGTCCGCCAGGACGACAACGGCAATCGCTATCGCGTCGGCCGGTACGCGACCCGGGCCGAGGCCCAGAAGATCGCGGACAGCCTCGACAGCCGAGGCCACAAGCAGCTCTACTGGGTCGAGCGGATCGCGCAGAACGGCGACAGCGCGGACAACTGACTTCCCCTGAGCTCCCGTAGGCTCCGGCGCATGACGGAACGGATCGTGGTCGGCGCCGCCCTGCTGGCCGGAGAGCGCCTTCTCGCAGCGCGCCGCAGTGCGCCTGTCGAACTGGCCGGGCGCTGGGAGTTGCCCGGAGGCAAGGTCGAGCCCGGCGAGACGCCCGAGGCGGCGCTCGCGCGCGAGCTGCGCGAGGAACTCGGCGTGGACGCCGAGGTGGTCGAGCGCGTACCGGGGGCCTGGCCCCTGAAATCCCCCTACGTCCTGCATGTGTGGACGGCCCGCCTCCTCCCCGGAACGGGTGAACCCAAGCCCCTCCAGGATCACGACGAGCTGCGCTGGCTGGGTCCCGGGGAACTCTGGGACGTGGACTGGCTGGACCAGGATGTGCCTGCCGTCCGGGAGGTGGCGGCGCGGCTGAAGCCCTGAGGAACTTCCCGGATTCCTGACGTGTCCTCTACGTTTCGCACGGTACCGCCCCATGAATATCGGGTATGTGCCCATTAACCCTGTGAAACCGGACATAGGCGAACCCGTTGGCCTGGGAAGTGATCGGCGTGATCGACACCGATGGCGAGTGCGCCGAGTGGAGCTTCCCCGCGGAGGCGGGTGCCGTGCGGGCGGCCCGCGTCGCCGTCCGGGACAGGCTGTACGCCTGGCAGCTGGACAGCCTCGCCGATATCGCGGCGCTGCTGGTCAGTGAACTCGTGACCAACTCCCTGCGGCACGCCACGGGCCCCATCGGTGTACGGCTGGTGCGCCCCGTCCGCCTCGGTGACGTTCTCCTGGTCGAGGTCTCCGACCCGCTCCCGGACCCGCCCCGCGAACGCGTCGCCCATCTTGAGGACGAGAGCGGTCGCGGGCTCCAGCTCGTGGCGCACTCGTCGCGCCGCTGGGGTACCAGACCCGGACGGAACACGGGCAAGACGGTGTGGTTCGAGCTCGCGGTGCCGGAGTGACCCCGCGCGTTGCGCCGGGTGTCCACGGGCCCTGTACAACCCGTCAGTAGTCGTCCATCGCCGTGTACGACGCCCCTCGCGCTGTCGAACGAATGGTTCAGGCCAGTGGCAGTTGTCGCGATGCGTGATTCGACTGCGTGTCCGCTGGTTAGAAGTCTGGAAGTGTTTCTGCGGCCGGGACCGAAAACCATCGGGAACGTGCTGTGATCGTGAACACCGTGTTGTGCGGGGCCGTAGTGCTGGATACTGCGGGCAGCCGCTGCCGGTGACCGGTGCCGGGCGCGGTGAGCTGGAGGGGACGGTTCGCGTGAGCGAGATACCAGCGAAGGCCACGGAGTCCGAGGACCCGTCGGACGGCGCGAGGACGGGGGCCGACGAGCGGTCCCACGACACACAGGCCTCGCAAGCCTCTCAGGACACACGGGCCTCTCGGGACACACACATCTCGGGGAGCGCACGGCACTCCGGCGACGTACAGAACTCCCGTGACATGCGGAACTCCCGTGACGCGCAAGCCTCCAGGGACACGCGACCCTCCGGTGACACGCAACCCTCCAGCGACGTCGGCACGGTCCGGGGCGAACTCGCCTCCGACCCGGCGTTCCCGTTCGACGAGCCCCGCCCCGGCGACCCCGTCTGGCAGAGCAGCCCGCCCGGCTCGATCTACGACTACATCAAGGTCGCGTCCTTCTCCATCGGTCCCGACGGCCTGGTCGACCAGTGGAGCCTGCGCGCCGAGCAGGTCTTCGGCATCCCCTCCGAGCGGGCCGTCGGCATGGACCCCATAGAGGCGTTCGTCGACCCGGACCTGCGCGAGCACGGCCAGCGCAAGATGACCGAGATCCTCGACGGGCGGGAGTGGACCGGCGTGGTCCCCTTCCGGGTGCCGGACGACGCCGACGGCCGGCCCGGTCAGGAGGGGCTCGCCGAGGTGTACGTCATGCCGACGCGGACCGAGGACGGCGAGAAGGCCGCCGTGTGCATCGTCGTGGACGTGCGCACCCTGCGCCGGATGGAGACCGACCTCGCCGCCTCGCAGGCGATTTTCGGTCAATCTCCCTTCGGCTTCGTGCTGATCGACCCGGATTTGCGGGTGCGCCGGGCCAACCAGCGGTTCGCCTCCCTGTTCGGCGGCAAACCCGACGACCACCGCGGCAAGGACGTCCACGACTATCTGGCGCGCCCCGAGGCCGAGCGCGTCGCGGCCACCCTGCGCCGCGTCCTGGAGAGCGGCGACTCCATCACGGACATGCACGTCACCGGTTTCCTGCCGGGCTCCGACGAACGCCGCCACTGGTCCGTCAACCTCTACCGGGTGCACAGCGGCAGCGGCCGCCCCATCGGCATCGCCTGGCTCGGAATCGACATCACCGCCCGTCGCGCCGCCGCCCGCGAGGCCGCCTCAGCCCGGCGCAATCTCGCCCTGCTGAACGAGGCCGGTGCCCGCATAGGCAACTCCCTCGACCTGGAGACGACGGCCCGCGAACTCCTCGACGTCGTCGTCCCCGGCTTCTGCGACCTGGCCACCGTCGACCTCTACCAGGGCCTCCTGGCCGGCGACGAGACCCCGCCCGGGCTCGCCGACGGCAGCGCGGAACTTCGCCGGGTCGCCTTCGCCAGCGCGGTCTCCGACGCGCCCTTCGTGGGCGGCGGCGCCCCCGTCTCGGTCGGCGCCGTGCACCACTACCCCTTCAACTCGCCCTGCGCGGACGCCCTGCGCACCGCCCGGCCCCGGCATCTGCCCGGCGAGGAGGGCGGCCTCGTGCAGTCCACGCTCGCCGTGCCGATGGTCGCCCACGACACGGTCGTAGGACTGGCGCAGTTCGCCCGGACGAAGGGCAGCGAGCCGTTCGGCGACCGGGACCGGGATCTGGCGGTCGAGCTGGCCGCGCGTGCCGCGGTGTGCATCGACAACGCCCGGCTGTACCGGCGCGAGCACGAGCGGGCGCTGATACTGCAACGGTCCCTGCTCCCGCCCGGCGACCCGGTCGCCTCCGGACTGGACATCGCGTGCCGCTACCTGCCGGGCAACTCCTCCTCCGACCGGCCCAGCGAGGTGGGCGGCGACTGGTTCGACGTCATCGAACTG
This sequence comes from Streptomyces sp. UW30, assembly GCF_008042075.1. Taxonomy (GTDB): domain Bacteria; phylum Actinomycetota; class Actinomycetes; order Streptomycetales; family Streptomycetaceae; genus Streptomyces. The sequence goes on from NZ_RDBN01000005.1 coordinate 398,846, forward strand.
CCCGGCCACCGCACGGCGTTGGTCGTGGGCGACGTGATGGGTCGAGGTCTACGCGCGGCGGTGGCGATGGGCGAACTGCGCTCGGCCGTACGCACGCTGGCGTTGCTGGACCTCGAACCGGCGGAAGTCCTCTCGGCGCTGGACGAGATCGCACGCGGCCTCGGCGCCCCCGGCGGCGTCCAGCAGGCCACCCGCGCGGCCCGCCGCCCCCGTGAGGCGGACCTGTCCGAGGTGTACCTGGCGACGTGCGTGTACGCGGTCTACGACTCCGTCACGCGCCGCTGCACCTTCGCGAACGCCGGCCATCTGCCGCCGGTCCTCGTCGAGCCGGGGGAGTCGGCGCTGATGCTCGACGTGCCGCCGGGGATGCCGCTGGGCGTGGGCGGGGAGCCGTTCGAGGAGGTCGAGGTCGAGCTGCCGGAGGGTGCGCTGCTGGCGCTCTACACGGATGGACTGGTCGAGTCCCGCGACCACCCCCTGGACGAGGGACTCCAGGCCTTCGTGGGCGCGCTCACCGATCCCGCCCGCCCGTCGCCCGACCAGCAGCCCTCGACGACGGCGGCGCGCGCCGACACCTATCCCAACCTGGAGGACGTCTGCGACCACGTCCTCAACACCCTCGACTCCCACCACGGCGAGGACGACATCGCGCTGCTGATGGCACGTGTCCAGGGCCTGCCCGCCGGCTCGGTCGGCGACTGGACCCTGCCCCGCGAGCCGCGCAGCGTGGGCCGAGCCCGCGAGTACGCCCGCGGCCAACTGCAGTCCTGGGACCTGGAGCCGCTGATCGACACGACGGAACTCCTCGTCAGTGAACTGGTCACCAACGCCCTGCGCTACGGCGAGGGCGAGATCAGACTCCGCCTCCTGCTGGACCGCACCCTGGTCTGCGAGGTCTGGGACTCCGGCCTGGTCCAGCCCCGCCGCCGACGGGCCCGCGACACGGACGAGGGCGGCCGGGGCCTCCAGCTGGTCGGCCTCCTCAGCGCGGCATGGGGCTCCCGCCGCACGCCACGCGGCAAGACGGTGTGGTTCGAACTACCGCTACCGGACGGCGAGAACGGCCTGATGGATCCGGCGGAGGCGTTGCTGAGCCTGTTCTGAGCCGGAGGGCCGGGGCGGCTCAGCCGTCGGTCGGGGCAGGGCGGCGGTCGTGGCTGCGAGGCCCGCCGAAGCTGGGGGGTGGGCCGCCGGCCGGCATGTTCGGCATGTTCGGCAGGAGGATGCCGCCGAGGACCGCTCCGGTGCGGCCGCTGATGTCGTGGCCGGGGGCGTCGGCGGGGTGGCCGTGCAGGCGGATGTCCTGTTCGGCCAGCTCGTGGGCCTGCTGGGCCAGGGTGTCGGCCGAGACGAGGTCGGCGAGTTCCGCTCGCGGCCCCCGCCCGGCCGGCGCGGGCGCCGGGGGAGCGAGCAGTCGCCGGGCCTCGGCCAGCCTGGTGCGTGCCTCGCCGCCCACCGCCGCCCGATGCGTCGCGACGACGTCGTCCGCACCGGTGACCGCGCTGCGCGCGCACACCAGGGCGGCGACCGGGATCACCCCGGCCCGCCCCGCGGCGACGGGCGCCACACCCCGCACGATCCGCCGCAGCACGTCGAGCGGGTCGTACGGCCGCCCCGAGGTCAGCTCTTCGCGTACGCCGGCCAGGACGAGGTCGGCATGGACGACGCGGGCGCGCAGTTCGCCGGGAGGGATGTCCGCGTACGGGCTTCTCACCCACCTCCGCGCTTCCCGGGCCCCTGCGATCTCCACCTCGGCGCCGGTCAGCGCCGCCGGAACCATGCCCGAGGCCCGCGCGAGTTCCCCGGCATGCCGTTCGACGCCGTCGATGAAGGCCGCCGCCTGGGCGATGGCGCCCTCGGCGGCGCGCAGCCGGCCCGCGGCCCGTCCGTTGTCTCCGAGGTCGGCCGCCTGGCGGGCGTGGTTGAGCTGCGTGGTGGCGAACACCAGCCGGTCCTTGGCCTGCTCGACATGGCCCGCGAGGGCGGCGGTCGCGGAGGGGCCGTACCGCTCGACGAGCTCGCCCAGGACCGTGCCCGCTCCGGAGGTCCGCCAGGTCAGCTCCCGGAACCGCCCCTCGGCGACGACCAGGGCATGC
>NZ_RDBN01000005.1:401098-420646 GCF_008042075.1 Streptomyces sp. UW30
CGCTCCACGCCACCCTTGACGCATCCCGGTCGCGCGAGGGCATTGCTGCTCATACGCTCCGAAATGTGACGTCATCCTTGATCCGTGGTCGGCCGCGACCAGGGCCACCACGGGCATCACGAAGTCCACGGCGGAACTCCCCCCGTCGCCCTCGTCCTCCCCCTGCCCCACCGCACCGGCGACGGGCCGGTCCGCCCCGCCCGCGACCGCGTGCCCGCCGTCGACCGTCATGCCGGGCAGCACCAGCCATACCACCCCGACCAGCCCGCCCACCAGGGCGTGCACCACCCGCACGGATATGTGCGAGCGGCCACGCCGCGGCCGACCACGGATCAAGGATGACGTCACATTTCGGAGCGTATGAGCAGCAATGCCCTCGCGCGACCGGGATGCGTCAAGGGTGGCGTGGAGCGACAGGGGGCAACGGATGAGGAGACCCGGAGACGGAACGCCGGGAAGGACCAGGTCCTCACTCCGCCGCGGAGCGCCTCCTGATCTTCGAGCCCAGCCACACCAGTGGGTCGTACTTGCGGTCCACGGCCCGTTCCTTCAGGGGGATCAGAGCGTTGTCCGTGATCTTGATGCCCTCGGGGCAGACCTCCGTGCAGCACTTGGTGATGTTGCAGTAGCCGAGGCCGTGCTCGTCCTGGGCGGCCTTCTTGCGGTCCAGACCGGAATCGGCGGCGGCGTCCAGTGGGTGCATGTCCAGTTCGGCGACCCGCATCAGGAAGCGCGGGCCCGCGAACGCCGGTTTGTTCTCCTCGTGGTCGCGCACGACATGGCAGGTGTCCTGGCACAGGAAGCACTCGATGCACTTGCGGAACTCCTGCGAGCGGTCCACGTCCTCCTGCATCATGCGGTACTCGCCGGGGGCCACCCCCTCCGGCGGTACGAAAGCCGGAACCTGACGCGCCTTGTCGTAGTTGAAGCCGACGTTCGTGACCAGGTCCCGTACGACGGGGAACGCCCGGAGCGGGGTGACCGTGATCGTCTCCTCGCGCGTGAACACCGACATCCGTGTCATGCACAGCAGGCGCGGGCGCCCGTTGATCTCGGCGGAACACGAACCGCACTTGCCCGCCTTGCAGTTCCAGCGGACGGCCAGATCGGGCGCCTGGGTGGCCTGGAGGCGGTGGATGATGTCGAGGACCACCTCACCGTCGTTCACCTCGACCTTGAAGTCCTCCAGGCCGCCGCCCTGGACGTCCCCCCGCCACACCTTGAAGCGGGCCTCGTAGCTGCTCACTGGTAGAGCTCCTCCTCGGCGAGGTACTTGACCAGCTCCTCCTTGTCGAAGAGAGCCAGCAGGTCCCGGCGGATGGGTTCGGTGGTCTCCCGGCGGAGATTGATCTGGCCGCCTTCCGGGTCGGTGGCCGCGAGGTCGCCCGTCGGGTCGGCCAGGTCGCACAGCAGGTTGATGTTGCGCCACTTGCGGTCCATCGTCGGATGGTCCTCGCGGGTGTGGCCGCCGCGCGACTCCGTGCGCTCCAGCGCGGCCCGCGCCACGCACTCGCTGACCAGCAGCATGTTGCGCAGGTCGAGCGCGAGGTGCCAGCCGGGGTTGAACTGGCGGTGGCCCTCGACACCGGCTCGACGGGCCCGTAGGCGCAAGTCGGAGAGCTTCTCCAGCGCCCGCTCCATCTCGGCCTCGCGGCGGATGATGCCGACGAGGTCGTTCATGGCCTGCTGGAGTTCCTGGTGCAGGGTGTAGGGGTTCTCCGGCGGGCGTCCGTCGTCCTCGGCCCCCGACGGTCCCTCCGCCGAGAAGGGCCGCAGTGCCTCCGCGGCCGCCGTGTCGATCTCCAGATCGCTGACCTCGGGGCGTTCGAAGGCCCGCGCGGCCGCGTGCTCGGCGGCGTGCCAGCCGGCCCGGCGGCCGAAGACCAGCAGGTCGGACAGGGAGTTCCCGCCGAGGCGGTTCGAGCCGTGCATGCCGCCGGCCACCTCACCGGCCGCGAACAGGCCCGGCACGCCACGCGCCGCCGCCGTGTCCGACTCGACCGCGATGCCGCCCATCACGTAGTGACAGGTCGGCCCGACCTCCATCGCCTCCGCCGTGATGTCCACGTCCGCCAGCTCCTTGAACTGGTGGTACATGGAGGGCAGACGGCGCCGGATGACCTCCGCCGGCATACGGGTGGACACGTCCAGGAAGACCCCGCCGTGCGGGGAACCCCGCCCCGCCTTCACCTCGGCGTTGATGGCGCGCGCCACCTCGTCGCGGGGGAGCAGCTCGGGAGGGCGCCGGTTGTTGTCCGGGTCCTCGTACCAGCGGTCGCCCTCGGCCTCCGACTCGGCGTACTTCTCCTTGAAGACGTCGGGGATGTAGTCGAACATGAACCGCTTGCCCTCGGAGTTGCGCAGCACCCCTCCGTCGCCGCGCACCGACTCCGTGACCAGGATGCCCTTCACGGACGGCGGCCAGACCATGCCCGTCGGGTGGAACTGCACGAACTCCATGTTGAGCAGCGGCGCCCCGGCGAGCAGCGCCAGCGCATGGCCGTCACCCGTGTACTCCCACGAGTTCGACGTCACCTTGAAGGACTTGCCGATCCCGCCCGTCGCGATCACGACGGAGGGGGCTTCCAGGACGAAGAAGCGGCCCGATTCGCGCTCGTACGCGAATACTCCCGACACCCGGCTGCCGTCCTTCAGGATCCGCGTGACCGTGCACTCCTGGTACACCTTCAGCCGGGACTCGTAGTCCCCGGTCTCCTTCATGTCCTGCTGTTGCAGCGCCACGATCTTCTGCTGCAGCGTGCGGATCAGCTCCAGGCCGGTGCGGTCACCGACGTGCGCGAGGCGCGGGTACTCGTGGCCTCCGAAGTTGCGCTGCGAGATACGGCCGTCCTTCGTACGGTCGAAGAGAGCGCCCCACGTCTCCAGCTCCCAGACCCGCTCCGGCGCCTCCTGCGCGTGCAGCTCGGCCATCCGCCACTGGTTGAGGAACTTGCCGCCGCGCATGGTGTCGCGGAAGTGGACTTGCCAGTTGTCGTGCTCGTTGGCGTTGGCCATGGCCGCCGCGATGCCGCCCTCGGCCATCACGGTGTGCGCCTTGCCGAACAGCGACTTGCAGATCACGGCGGTACGGGCGCCCCGCTCACGTGCCTCGATCGCCGCACGCAGGCCCGCGCCCCCGGCGCCGACCACGACGACGTCCCACTCCTGCCGTTCGACCACGGACATTGGTTTCAGTCCCCACTCAATCTAGAAGAAGCGCGGATCGTCGAAGACCCCGGACGCGACGAGATAGACGTAGAAGTCGGCGAGCGCCACGCTCACCAGCGACGCCCACGCCAGCTGCATGTGCCGGGCGTTGAGCTTCCCGATCCACTGCCACATGCGGTAGCGCACGGGGTGTTTGGAGAAGTGCTTGAGCTTGCCGCCCACGATGTGCCGGCAGGAGTGACAGGACAGGGTGTACGCCCAGATCAACGCGATGTTGAGGAGGAAGACGAGGGTGCCGAGGCCCATGTGGCCCCACTCGTAGTTCTCGTCGCGGAAGGCGAGCACCGTGTCGTACGACAGGATCCCGGCGACCAGGAGCGCGGCGTAGAAGAAGTACCGGTGGATGTTCTGCAGGATCAGCGGGAAGCGGGTCTCACCGGAGTACTTCTTGTGCGGCTCCGCCACCGCGCAGGCCGGGGGCGACATCCAGAAGCCGCGGTAGTAGGCCTTGCGGTAGTAGTAGCAGGTCAGGCGGAAGCCGAGCGGGAAGATCAGGATGATGATCGCGGGGGAGATGCCCCACCAGCTCCCGAAGAGGTCCCAGTTCGGCCCGGCGTGCATGGGCTCGCAGTTCTCCGCCAGACAGGGCGAGTAGAACGGGGAGACGTACGGCGCCGCGTAGTAGTCCGCGTTCGCGAAGGCCCGCCAGGTCGAGTACACGATGAACGCCAGCAGACCGGCCGCGGTGACGGCCGGAGCCAGCCACCAGCGGTCGGTCCGCAGGTGCGGGGCGGTGATCGCGGCGCGCGTACCGGTTCGTACGCCGCCGCTGTTCAGATGGGGTTCCGTACCAGTGGCCAATGCATGACTCCGGTCGGGTCAGGGGGAGGGATCAGGGGGCGCGGCGGTCCCGGGCGCCGAGACCCTCGTCATCCGTGTCGATCCACAGAGAGTCGTCGTACGGCGTGTCGGGGATGGTGACGAGCTCCGGCCTGCGCTGCCCGGCGGGCGTCGCGGCGGACTCCCGCAGCAGCGCCACGCTCTCGCGCAGGTGGTCGGCGTCGGTGCGCACACGGCGCATCTCCAGCCCGCCGGTGCCCAGCTGCTGCTCGAGGCGGCCCACGGACCGGGCCAGGTCGTCGAGGCAGCGCTGGACAGCTGTCAGGTCGTCTTGAACGGACATGACGTGACCTCACTTCCGTGGGCCCTTCGGCCCTTGGTGGCAACGTTCATGCGCCTGCGAGTGTTGCGCGTCACACGTGTCGCTGTGAAGGCATGTGCAGCGATTGGCGGATTGCACGCCTCCGACGCGCGCTCGCACGCGCTCTGTGTACGCCGGGGGAGCTGACGGAGTGCGAGGGGGTGCGTTACTCCGGACGGGTGGGCTTGCCCGCCCCCGCCGCCGTGTCGTCTCCGCCCGGCGAACCCTTTCCTCTTCAGTGGGGGGCCATAGATCTGATCAACTCCAAAATACCGCCAAAAGTGATCAGAACGCACTAATCGTCACCGGCGGGAGCTGCTCCTCGGAGGTACCAGAGATGTCCCACCACGGCGTCGCCACACGCTCGGTCATGCGCTCGGTCGCCTTCCTTTGCGCGGGCGCGCTCGCGATGTCCGTGCTCGCCGGGTGCAGCGACCCCGACCCGGCCGGGAAGCCGCTGGCCGGACAGGACATCGCCCCCGCCGCCCGGGCGCAGATCGCCGACGGCGGCACGCTGCGCTGGGCCGTGGACGCCGTACCGGAGACGCTGAACACCTTCCAGTCGGACGCCGACGCCACCACCACCCGGATCGCCCAGGCCACGCTGCCCTCGATGTTCCGGTCCGACCGCAACGGACGCCCCGAGCGCAACCCCTCCTACCTGGAGTCGGCCAAGACCGTCGAGACCGAGCCCAAGCAGGTCGTGCTGTACAAGCTCAACCAGCAGGCCGTCTGGAGCGACGGCCGCGAGATCGGTGCCGCCGACTTCGCCGCCCAGTGGCGGGCCCTGTCCGGCAAGGACAGCGCCTACTGGACCGCCCGCAACGCCGGCTACGACCGCATCGAGAAGATCGAGCGCGGCGACAACGACCTGGAGGTGCGGGTCACCTTCGGGCGGCCGTACGCCGACTGGCGCTCCCTCTTCTCGCCGCTGTACCCGAAGGAGGTCATGGGCACGCCGGACGCGTTCAACGACGGGGCGCGCGGCAAGCTCAAGGTCAGCGCCGGGCCCTTCGTCGTGCGGAAGATCGACCGCAAGGACGACGAGGTCCGGCTCACCCGCAATCCGCGCTGGTGGGGCGAGCCGGCCAAGCTGAACGAGATCGTGCTGCGGGCCGTGCCGCGCGACGAGCGGGCCGCCGAGCTGGCCGCCGGGGAGCTGGACCTGGCCGAGGTCGACCCCACAGCGGCCCGGCGCATCGCGCTCGCCGCCCCCCGCCCGAAGGCAGCGACGGCCAGCGCCAGCGGTACGCCCCTGATGGGCCCGCCCCCGCGCGCCCTGACCGCCAAGCAGCGGCGCGACCAGGCGAGGTTCCGCGGCTTCGAGGTGCGCAAGTCGCTGGAGCCGGCGTACACCCAGCTCGCCCTGAACGGCGGGGACGGCCCGCTCGCCGATGAGCGGGTGCGGCGTGGAGTGGCCCGTGCGCTCGACCGCGAGAAGCTGGCGAAGCTGGTCCTCTCCCCGCTCGGGCTGCCCGCCGAGCCGGTCGGCAGCCACCTCGCACTGTCCGGCCAGGCCGCCTACGCCGACAGCAGCGGGGCGATCGGCGGCCAGGACACGGCGGAGGCGCAGGCGCTGCTCACGGACGCGGGCTGGGTGCCGGGCGGGCGCTCGGCGGCCCGCTCGTCGCGCGGCACGGCCCGCAGCACGATCTCGTTCAGCTTGGCCGGCTCGCCCCACCAGCGCGGATTGCGGGTGAGCCGGACCTCGTCGTCCTTGCGGTCGATCTTCCGCACGACGAAGGGCCCGGCCAAGGAATCCGGCAAGGAATCCGAGGAGAAGTCCGACAAGAAGTCCGACAAGAAGGACGCGGGCAAGGACTCCGAGGGCGGCGATGACGGGACGTACGTCGTCGGCGAGGACAACAAGGGCGAGGACGAGAGCCGCGCGGAAGAGCAGGGCAAGCACCTCGCCCAGGACGGCAAGCAGTACGGCAGCAAGCAGCTCCAGCAGGGCGGGGCGCCCGGCGCGTACGCCCCGCGGGGCACCGCCGCACCGGCGGGCGCGGCGGTCCGGCCGCTGGCGAAGGACGGCAAGGCGCTGACACTGAGGTTCGTGGTGCCGACGGGCGAGGGCTCGCATGCGCTGCGCACGGTCGCGGACCGGATCGCGATCATGCTGGAGCGGGTCGGGATCCGTACCGTGATCAGCAAGGTCGCCGACGAGAGCTACTTCAAGGACCACATCGCCTCCGGCCAGTACGACCTCGCCCTCTACTCCTGGCCGACGTCCGCCTACCCCGCGACCGACGCCCGCCCGATCTACGCCAAGCCGGTCCCGGCCGCCGACGGCTCCCTGAACGTCGAGCAGAACTACACCCGCGTCGGCACCGACCAGGTCGACCAGCTCTTCGACCAGGCCGTCGCCACGCTGGACGAGTCCGAGTCCCGCTCCCTGATCCGCAAGGCCGACTCCCGCATCTGGGCGGCGGCCGGCTCGATCCCCCTCTACCAGCGCCCCCAGCTCACAGCGGCGAGGACGAACGTCGCGAACGCGGGCGCCTTCGGCTTCGGGACGCCGGTGTTCGAGGACATGGGCTTCCTGAAGAAGGGGGCGAATCCGGGGCCCGAGGCTTCGTAGCCGGGCGCGGGTGCGCGGGGGCCGATCGGGCCCAGCGAGCCCTTGCCCCGGAGGGCACGTACCATGGGGTGAGGCCGTGGCATGTACAGCCCGGCAGGGTCCGCGTAACACAGACGTACGCGCCGGCCCCTTCCTCACACTCCGGGAGTACGCCGCACTATGGCCACGCGCCACGACATCCGCAATGTCGCCATCGTCGCCCACGTCGACCACGGCAAGACCACCATCGTCGACGGCATGCTGAAGCAGGCCGGCGCCTTCGCCGCGCACCAGCTCGAAGGTGTCGACGACCGCATGATGGACTCGAACGACCTGGAGCGTGAGAAGGGCATCACGATCCTGGCCAAGAACACGGCGGTGAAGTACCACCCGAAGGACGGGGGGGACGTCATCACCATCAACATCATCGACACCCCCGGCCACGCCGACTTCGGTGGCGAGGTGGAGCGCGGTCTGTCGATGGTCGACGGTGTCGTCCTGCTCGTCGACGCCTCCGAGGGTCCGCTGCCGCAGACCCGCTTCGTGCTGCGCAAGGCGCTCCAGCAGCGCCTGCCCGTCATCCTCTGTATCAACAAGACGGACCGTCCGGACTCCCGGATCGACGAGGTCGTCAACGAGACCTACGACCTCTTCCTCGACCTGGACGCCGACGAGGAGCAGATCGAGTTCCCGATCGTCTACGCCTGCGGCCGTGACGGCATCGCGTCGCTGACCAAGCCGGAGAACGGCACGGTCCCGGCCGACTCCACCAGCCTGGAGCCGTTCTTCTCCACGATCCTGCAGCACATCCCGGCCCCGACCTACGAGGAGGAGGCCCCGCTCCAGGCGCACGTCACCAACCTGGACGCGGACAACTTCCTCGGCCGTATCGCGCTGCTCCGCGTCGAGCAGGGCGAGCTGCGCAAGGGCCAGACCGTCACGTGGATCAAGCGCGACGGCAGCATGTCCAACGTCCGCATCACCGAGCTGCTGATGACCGAGGCGCTCACCCGCAAGCCCGCCGAGGTGGCGGGCCCCGGTGACATCTGCGCCGTCGCCGGTATCGCGGACATCATGATCGGCGAGACCCTCGCCGACCCCGAGAACCCGATCCCGCTCCCGCTGATCACGGTCGACGAGCCCGCGATCTCCATGACCATCGGCACGAACACCTCGCCGCTGGTCGGCCGTGGCGGCACCGGCAAGGGCGCCGAGAACAAGGCGGCCGTCAAGGACCGCAAGGTCACCGCCCGCCAGGTCAAGGACCGTCTGGACCGCGAGCTGATCGGTAACGTCTCGCTGCGCGTCATCGACACCGAGCGCCCGGACGCCTGGGAGGTGCAGGGCCGCGGTGAGCTCGCGCTCGCCATCCTGGTCGAGCAGATGCGCCGCGAGGGCTTCGAGCTGACCATCGGCAAGCCCCAGGTCGTCACCAAGGACGTCGACGGCAAGACCTACGAGCCGGTCGAGCGCATGACGATCGACGTCCCCGAGGAGCACATGGGCGCGGTCACGCAGCTCATGGGCGTCCGCAAGGGCCGTATGGACAACATGTCCAACCACGGTTCCGGCTGGGTGCGTATGGAGTTCGTGGTGCCCTCCCGCGGTCTCATCGGGTTCCGGACCGAGTTCCTGACCCAGACCCGCGGCACCGGCATCGGCCACTCCATCCACGAGGGCTTCGAGCCCTGGTTCGGCACCCTGCAGACCCGTAACAACGGCTCGCTGGTCGCCGACCGCGCCGGTGCCGTCACCGCGTTCGCGATGACGAACCTCCAGGAGCGCGGCGTGCTGTTCACCGACCCCGGCACCGAGGTGTACGAGGGCATGATCGTCGGCGAGAACTCGCGCTCCGACGACATGGACGTGAACATCACCAAGGAGAAGAAGCTCACGAACATGCGGTCCTCCTCGGCCGACTCGTTCGAGGCGATCGTCCCGCCGCGCAAGCTCTCCCTGGAGCAGTCCCTGGAGTTCTGCCGCGACGACGAGTGCGTCGAGGTGACCCCGGAGGCGGTCCGTATCCGCAAGGTGAACCTGGACGCCCGCGAGCGTGCCCGCGCCGCGAGCCGCGCCAAGCACGGCTGATTCTCGGACACTTGAGCCCGGGCTCCCCCGCCATGGGGGAGCCCGGGCTTTTTGCAAGCCGTTTTTTACTGGCCGAGACCCGCCCCCATGTCCGAAATGCGGAGATCCTCGCACGATACCCATGTAACACGTCCGTTTCGCGGCCTTCTCGCCGCAAACAGTTTGTCCGGATTTTGGAAGATCTAGGCGTGAGCTGTGACTGAATTGAGATTTAAAGACAGTGGTCGGTAGTTGGCTCATGCCAGATAGTTAGCCGCAGCGCTCGGGTCAATGGGTCTCGCACTGTGGGGACAGTGTCGACTCACGAGCACAGGCGGTTGCCTGATCCTCCGTCAGGGGTGTCGGAGGGTGGGGCACACACCTCCTACGCGCGTCCGGCTGCGGACTTCCGTACGCCTCGCTTTGGCATACCCATACCAGCGAAACGGGCGAAACGTGACAAGTCGTATCGGTATTGAGGGTGGCGGGACCTCGGTCATCGCGGACGGTGAACCACCGCCGGCGGTGAAGGCCGAGGATGCAGAGCTCGTCGGCCGGTCTCCCGGCCAGCTGATGTGGATCCGTTTCAAGCGCGACCGCACCGGCGTGATCTCGGCCTATGTCGTCCTCTTCTTCTTCCTGATCGGCCTGCTCGCCCCGGTCATCGCCTGGCTGTACGGCAAGAACCCGTACACGGTGTACGCCGACGAACGCCCCGAGCTGTTCGACAGCGCGGGCGTGCCGGTGCAGCCCAACGGCGGCATCAGCGGCGAGTTCTGGTTCGGCCTCGAACCGGGCAACGGATACGACGTCTTCACCAAGTTGCTCTACGGCATCCGGACTTCGCTCGGAATCTCGGTCGCGGTGACGCTCGCGACCGTCCTGACCGGAATCGTCCTCGGCGTCACGGCCGGCTACCTCGGCGGGCGGACGGACTACTGGCTCAGCCGGATCATCGACTTCCTGCTCGCCTTCCCGGCCCAGCTGTTCTTCATCGCGAGCATGCCGGTCGTGGTCTCCCTGTTCGTCAGCCCGCGCGACGAGACCCCCGTCTACGTCCGGGTGGTCGCCCTCATCCTCGTGCAGTGGTTCCTGGGCTGGATGAGCCTCGGACGGATCCTCAGAGGCACCACACTCGCCCTGAGAGAACGGGAGTTCATCGAAGCGGCCAAGGTCAGCGGGGCCCCGCCGTGGCGGATCATCCGCAAGGAGATCCTGCCGAACGTGGTCACGCCGATCCTCGTGCAGGGCACCTACATGCTCCCCAACTTCGTGACCGCCGAGGCCGGTCTGTCCTTCCTCGGCGTGGGCATCGTCGAACCGACGCCGGACTGGGGGCAGATGTTCTCCAAGGCGTCCACCGAACTCGTGATGCAGAACGACATCACGTACATGTTCTTCCCCGGCATCTCGATGATCATCTTCATCGTGGCGTTCAACCTGCTGGGGGACTCCGTCAGGGACGCCTTCGACCCCAAGACGGCGCGCTGACAAGCAGGTCGGCACTTGGCACTTCCTTAGCACTGGTGACACACAGATGGGTGGAAACTGAGTGATGAGTAGGGGCGGACGCCACACATACGCGGCAATCTCGGCGCTCGCGGCCGGCGCACTGGTGCTGACCGGGTGCAGCGAGGGCGGCAGCAAGAGCGGCGGCAACGACAAGGAACAGCAGGAGAACGCCGAACGGCAGCAGGCGGCCATCAAGTTCGGGGACGAGGCGGCCTCCAAGGGACCCGCCGCCGAGGTCCCCGGGGCCAAGTCCGGCGGCACCATCTCGGTGCTGGCCCGCGACAGTTACGCCCACCTCGACCCCGGACAGATCTACGTCCAGGACGAGATGGCCGTGTCCCAGCTGTTGCACAGAGGACTCACCGGCTACAAGGCCACCAGCAACGACGGCAGCAAGCACGAGGTCGTCGGCGACCTCGCCACCGACTCCGGCACCACCACGGACGGCGGCAAGACCTGGAAGTACACGCTCAAGGACGGCATCAAGTTCGAGAACGGCTCGGCCATCACCTCGGCCGACGTCCGCCACACCTTCGAGCGGCAGTTCGCGGCCTTCGTCAACCAGGGCCCGCCGTACATCCAGCAGTGGCTCGCCGACACCCCGGGCGCCGACTACCGCAAGCTGCTGCCGGACGGCCCGTTCAAGGGCAAGCACCTGCCGGACAGCATCATCGAGACCCCGGACGACAAGACGGTCGTCTTCAAGTTCAAGCAGCCGCACGCCGACCTGCCGTACGCCCTCGCCATGACGGGCTACGCCGTCGTCTCCGCGAAGGGCGACACCAAGGAGAAGTACGACAAGAAGCCGGTGGTGACCGGCCCGTACAAGGTCCAGGAGTTCAAGTCCGGCAAGTCGATGGTGCTCGTGAAGAACGAGAACTGGGATCCGGCCACCGACCCGCTGCGGCACCAGTACGTCGACAAGTTCAACATCACCTTCAACCAGCAGTACGAGGACTCCACCAAGGCCCTCCTCGCCGACAGCGGCACCGACCAGAGCGGCGTCAGCTTCAGCAACCAGGTCGACGCGGGCAACCTGTCGAAGGTCCTGAACGACCCGAAGATGAAGTCCCGCACGGTCTCCGGCTTCCAGCCCTACGTCGGCCAGATGAACATCAACCTGGCCCAACCGGAGATGAAGGACATCAAGGTCCGCCAGGCCATCGCCTACGCCCTCCCGGTCACGCCGTTCGTGCGTGCCTACGGCGGCACCGACGCGATGGAGGTCGCGGGCGGCATCATCAGCCCGACCGTCACCGGCTACGACCCCGCCTTCGACCCGTGGGGCAAGAAGAAGAAGCCCGCCGGTGACCCGGCCAAGGCCAAGGCGCTCCTCGACGAGGCCGGCAAGACCGGTCTGAAGCTGACCTTCGGCTACATCAACACCCCCGAGGGCCAGCAGTACTCCACCGCCATGGCGGCGGGCCTGGAGAAGGCCGGCTTCGACGTCCAGCGCCAGGAGATCCCGGCCGAGACCTACTACGACCAGGTCAGCAAGCTGGACAACAGCTACGACATCTTCCACACCGCGTGGGGCGCCGACTGGCCGTCCGCCTCGACCGTGATCCCGCCGCTGTACGACGGCCGCGCGATCGCCGAGGGCGCGCAGAACTACTCGCAGGTCAACGACTCCAAGGCCAACAGCGAGATCGACCGGATCAACAAGATCACCGACCCGGCCAAGGCCTCGGCGGAGTGGGGCAAGCTCAACGAGTACCTGGTGAAGGACGTCGTCAACGTCGTCCCGACCGCGTACTACAAGCAGACCCAGATCGCCGGGACCAAGGTCGGCGGACTCGTCTACGACGACATCATCGCCGGCGTCGACCCGCGCCGCCTGTACGTCAAGTAACCCCGCCCGCCCGGCATCCGGTGCGCCCGCCCTCGCTTTCCGGGAGGGCGCACCGGGTGCCGCCGGACAGGCCCCCAGAGCCCGCCGACGTCTGAGAGCTGCCTGCCATGCTGCGCTTCCTGGTCCGCCGGTCCCTCGGCGCCGTGATCATCCTCTTCCTGCTGAGCATCGTCGCGTTCCTGCTGTTCTTCGGGATGCCGCGCGACCCGGCGCTGCTGATGTGCGGCAAGACGTGCACCCCGGCCAACCTGGAGAACCTGCACCGGGTGCTCGGCCTCGACAAGCCGATCCCCGAGCAGTACTGGATCTTCCTGACCAACCTGGTCTCGGGCAGCGACGACTTCGCCCAGGGTCCGTGCCCGGCACCCTGCTTCGGGTACTCGTACCACTCCAACGAGCAGGTCTGGGGCACCCTGATGGACCGGCTGCCCACCACCATCTCGCTCACCCTCGGCGGGGCCGTCTGCTTCCTGATCGTCGGCCTCGGCACCGGTCTGGTCGCCGCCTGGAAGCGCGGCACGCTCGTCGACAAGTCCTTCACGGCCGGCGCGATGGTGATCAGCTCGATGCAGATCTACTTCCTCGGCCCGCTCGCGCTGGCGATCCTCGTCTACCAGACCCAGCTCTTCGACAAACCGGCCTACAACCCGCTCACCGAGAACCCGGCGGCCTGGTTCACGGGCCTGATCATCCCCTGGGTCGTCCTGTCCACGATCTTCGCCTCGCAGTACACCCGTATGTCCCGCTCGTCGATGATCGAGCAGCTCCAGGAGGAACACGTGCGCACCGCCCGCGCCAAGGGCATGTCGCGGCGGTACGTCTTCTTCCGCTACGCCTGGCGCGGCTCGCTGATCCCCATCGTCACCATCTTCGGCATCGACCTSGGCWCGCTGKTCGGCGGRGCCATCATCACGGAGTACACCTTCGGCCTTCCGGGGCTCGGCCGGCTGGCGGTGGAGTCGGTTTTCTTCAGCGATCTGCCGCTCCTCTTGGGCGTGATGCTGTTCTCCGCCACCATGATTCTGCTCTGCAACATCGTCGTCGACGCCGCGTACGCCTTCATCGACCCGCGTGTGCGGCTGGCCTAGGCCGCTGAGGAACTGTCTGAGGAGCACTGACGTGACCACTCTGACCAAGGAGGCCGGCGCCCCGGTCCCGGCCGGCGAGGGCGCGTTCCTCTCGGTGCGGGACCTGCACGTCAGCTTCCGGACCGAGGACGGCGTCGTACGGGCCGTCGACGGGCTSTCCTTCGACCTGGAGCGCGGCAGGACGCTGGGCATCGTGGGCGAGTCGGGCTCGGGGAAGTCGGTGACGAACCTGACGATCCTCGGCCTGCACAACCCGATGTTCACCACCGTCGAGGGCGAGATCCTGCTGGACGGCAAGGAGTTGACGACCGCCCGGGAGTCCGAACTGGAGAAGCTGCGCGGCAACAAGGTCGCCATGATCTTCCAGGACCCGCTCACCGCGCTGTCGCCGTACTACACGGTGGGCCGGCAGATCGCCGAGCCGTACATGAAGCACATGCGCACCTCGAAGAAGGCCGCCTGGGACCGGGCGGTGGACATGCTGGGGAAGGTCGGCATCCCCAACCCGCGACAGCGGGCGAAGGACTACCCGCACCAGTTCTCCGGCGGAATGCGCCAGCGCGCGATGATCGCGATGGCGCTGATCTGCGACCCCGACCTGCTGATCGCCGACGAGCCGACCACCGCGCTGGACGTSACGGTCCAGGCSCAGATCKTGGACCTGCTGAAGGACCTCCAGCAGGAGTTCGGCTCGGCGATCGTCTTCATCACCCATGACCTCGGGGTCATCGCCGACATGGCCGACGACATCATGGTGATGTACGCGGGCCGTGCGGTGGAGCGCGGCACGGTCGACGAGGTGCTGCGGGCGCCGCTGCACCCGTACACCTGGGGTCTGCTCAACTCCATGCCCCGGCTGGACTCCGACCCGCACACCCCGCTCGCGCCCATCCCCGGCACCCCGCCGTCGCTGCTGCGGCCGCCCTCCGGCTGCCGTTTCCACCCMCGSTGCACCTTCCAGGACCGTGTCGGCGGCACCCGCTGTGTCACCGAGGTCCCGTTGCTCGGCACGGACCGCTCCTCGGCCTGCCATCTCACGGCGGAACAGAAGCGGACCATCTTCGTCGAAGAGATCAAGCCCAGACTGGGCTAGCGCGACCGCGCTGAGCCCGACCGGGCAGCAGCCCCCCTGATCAGCCTGTCTGAGGAGGACCACGGCTATGACAGAGGACCTCGTCCTCCCCGCTCCCCGCGAGGCCGCCACCGACGCGCCCGGCGAACCGCTGCTGGTGGTGTCCGAGATCCAGATGATCTTCCAGGACCCGTACTCCTCGCTGAACCCGCGCCAGACGGTCGGCAAGATCATCTCGGGCCCGATGGAGATCAACGGGGTCGAACCGACGGGCGGCCGTGAGAAACGGGTCAGGGAACTGCTGGAGATCGTCGGCCTGAACCCCGAGCACTACAACCGCTTCCCGCACGAGTTCTCGGGGGGACAGCGCCAGCGCATCGGCGTGGCAAGGGCGCTCGCCCTGGAGCCGAAGCTGATCGTGGCGGACGAGCCGGTGTCCGCGCTGGACGTCTCGATCCAGGCGCAGGTGGTGAACCTGCTCCAGAAGGTCCAGCAGGAACTCGGCATCGCGTTCCTGTTCATCGCCCACGACCTGGCCGTCGTACGGCACTTCTCGCAGCGCGTCGCGGTSATGTACCTCGGCAAGGTGATCGAGGTCGGCGACCGCGACTCCATCTACACCCGCCCCCGGCACCCCTACACCCACGCCCTGCTGTCGGCGGTGCCCGAGGTCAACGTGACCGGCGAGGAGGGAGCACAGCGGGAGCGGATCCGGCTGGCCGGTGACGTGCCGTCGCCGATCTCGCCGCCGTCGGGCTGCCGCTTCCGCACCCGGTGCTGGAAGGCGCAGGACAAGTGCGCGACGCAGGAGCCCCCGCTGYTCCAGATCTCGGGTAACCACGCGGGCCACCTGACGGCTTGCCATTTCCCGGAGGAGCCGACGATCGCGGCCCGGGACGAGGACATCGTCCTGGATCCGGCGCTGGCGGCGCTGGAGGAGGGGACGGACGACGACTAGGGCTTGGCCTCGGCCACGGTGATGATCTCGGAGGCGGCTGGGGTGAGTGCGCCTCGCTCCCAGTCGCCGTACTGCTCGACGACGGTGAACCCCGCCGTGTGCAGGAAGCGGTTCACAGTGTCGGGGCCGAGGAAGCGCAGGGTGGTGCGGCTGACGCGGGGCCGCGGCCAGGTGTCGCTGTCGAACGTCTCCGTGAACGTCACGCGGTCCCCGAGGACGGGCCGCTCCACCTCGTGCCACACCCGTACGGCGGACCCTGCCGGGTCCGTCACCTCCCGCACGCGTTCGGGCGTCCAGCCCTCCCAGGCCCGCGCCTTGGGGTTCCGGGTCTCGAACACGAACCGGCCACCGGGACGCAGGGCGCCGCGCACCGCCTCCAGGGCCGCACGCAACTCCTCGTCGCAGAGCAGCACCTGAAAGGCGTGCCCGGTCATCACGACGAGATCGAACTCGTCCGCCCAGTCCCGCGTCCGCAGATCCCCGAGGACCCACTCGACGTCGTCGGCGCACTGCCGGGCCTGTACGAGCATGGCGGCGGCGGGATCAAGCCCCACGAGCCGCCCGCGATGCCCGTCATCACGGGCCCGCCGCAGCAACTGCCCTGTCCCGCACCCGACATCGAGCACGGCGCCGGCACCCCTCACGAACCCGAGGTAGAAGTCGTCACCCGGCCCCCACGGGTTGAGGATGTCGTACAACGCGGCAAGCGAGAGATCCGCGAACGAACGATCGACCACGCGCGGCAGTCTGCCACACCGAGGTCCAACACGAGGGAGAGGGAGGAGAGTTGCTGCATCACGTGGAGCTGTGGGTGCCGGACGGGGGCGGGCGGGGGAGACGTACGTACAACGTCGTTGAGTAGTCCCCGGCGCTGACGGGCGAGCACCCGTGACGGCATGCTGCCTTGGCCCAACCACCTGGCCTCCATGTACCCGGCGGCCGTACTTAACTTGAGGCGCCGGGGGATGCTGCACCGCACCCGAGCAGGGATGGTAGGTCCTCTTCCCGGACGGGAGCTGGTGGTGGGGGTCGGCTGACGGGTTGTTCCTTATGATCGCGTGATGATTGAGGGCAAGCTTGTTCGGCTTCGCGCGCTGCGCGCCGAGGATCTCGACCATCATGTGCGCTGGCGCAACGACCCGGAGGTGGTGCACTGGGCCACCGGAGGGGATCCGCTGTTCGGGCCGGTGACGCGGGAGGCCGTGGCGGGGTTTCATGAGGCGCGGCTGCGGGACAACCCGCGCAGCGAGACCACGTTCACCGTGGAGGAGCTCGCCGACGGGCGCCCGATCGGTATGGCCGACTACCGCGACCTCGATCCGTTCACCGGACAGGCGACGGTCGGGATCACCATCGGCGAGCGGGACCGCTGGGGCGGCGGCTACGGCTCCGAGGCGCTGGAACTCCTGACGGGCCATCTGTTCGGCGCCTGCCGGCTCCGCAGGGTCGAGCTGGAGACCTGGAGCGGCAACGAACGCGCGATGCGGGCCTTCCGCAGGATCGGGTTCGTCGAGGAAGGACGGCGACGGGCTGCCGTCCGGGTGGGCGAAGCCTGGTACGACAGCGTGCTGTTCGGGATGCTCCACGAGGAGTGGACGGCGCGCCGGGCCACGGACGGGCGTTAGGCCGGCGCCTGGGGCGCTCAGCGCACGACCCGCCCCCGCAGCACGATCCGCCTCGGATGCCGCAGCACCCCCGGCTCGCGGCGCGGATCCGCGTCGTACACCGTGACGTCGGCCAGGCCACCCTCCACCAGTCCCGGCAGGCCCAGGAACTCCCGGGCCGTCCAACTCGCCGCGCCGACCGCCACGTCGGCGGGCAGTCCGGCGGCGATGAGGTGCTCTACCTCGGTGGCCACGTTGCCGAAGGGGGCGGAGTCGGTGCCGGCGAGGACGGTGACGCCGGCGTCGTGGGCCTCGCGGACCCGGCGGATCATGATGCGGTGGCCCTCGTGCCAGAGGCGGCCGCGCGGGTTGTCGATGATCCGGGGTGCGCGGCGGGCGAAGGGGGTGAGGGTGGGGACGTACGTCGTCCCGTGCGCGGCCATCAGCTCCACGCACTCCTGCGGCATCCCCATGCCGTGCTCGATCGAATCGACGCCCGCACGGGCGGCGTTGAGCACCCCCTGCGCCGACTGACAGTGCGCGGCGACCCGGCCCCCCACCGCGTGCACCGCGTCCGCGACCGCGCGCAGGATGTCGTACGGCACCGGGTCCGCCTCGAAGTCCCAGTCGCCCATGAGCTTGCACCAGCCGTCGTGCGCCTTGGCCTCCGCTACGGCCGCGGCCACGAGGTCGTCGGTGACGGTGTGGAAGTCGGCGTTCTTCGACAGCCCCGCCCAGGCCAGCCACCGCCCGGCGGTGATCATGCGCGGTGCGTCGGGAGCCTCCCGCACCTCGTCCGGGATCTCCCCGAGCAGCCCCGGGAACCGCAACGCCGTCGTCCCGGCGTCCCGGTGCGCGGCGATCTGCTCGGCGAACGCGCCGGGGTCCCAGTGTGCTTCGTCCTGGGACCGGGATCCGGGGTGGGTGTGTACGTCGACCAGTCCCGGCAGCAGGAAGCCTCCGTCGGCCACCGTCTCCGCCTCGGCGGAAGGCCGGTCGAAGGTGATGCGGTCGCCGAGGATCCACAGGTCGCGGACGGTGCCGTCGGGGAGGAGGGTGCCGCGCAGGTGAAGGGCCATGGCCGCAACCTAGCCCAGCGGTGAGGGAGCCGGGAGGGAAAGGGGAGAGGGCCCGCGCCGGGGAGGCGCGGGCCCTCTCATCCCCTGGAACCGGACGTTCATGGGCTCGGGTCAATGGGCCGGTGAAAGTCCGTTCCGTGCTCGGCGACCGACGAAAAGGGGTGTGTCAGACCGCCGGCTGGGGGTCCTTGGCGAGACGGGGCGCGGGGGCCGCGTCGTCCGTCTCAGGGTAGTGGCAGGCGGTCAGGTGGCCCGGCTTGTTGCCCTCGACCTGGACCAGCGGGGGCGCCTCGCTCGCGCACTTCTCCGTCGCCTTCCAGCASCGGGTGCGGAAGCGGCAGCCGGAGGGCGGGTTGATGGGGGAGGGGACGTCGCCCTGGAGGCGGATGCGCTCCCGGGGGGTCTCGTCCACGGTCGCCTCGGGTACCGCSGACAGCAGCGCCCGGGTGTACGGGTGGCGCGGGTTCTCGTACAGGTCGTCGCGGTCGGCGATCTCCACGATCTTGCCGAGGTACATSACCGCGACGCGCTGCGAGAAGTGGCGGACCACCGCCAGGTCGTGCGCGATGAAGACGAAGGCGATGCCCAGCTCCTGCTGGACCTTCTGGAGCAGGTTCACCACCTGCGCCTGGATCGAGACGTCGAGGGCCGAGACCGGCTCGTCCGCGACGATCAGCTTCGGCTCCAGGGCGAGCGCCCTTGCCACGCCGATGCGCTGGCGCTGACCGCCCGAGAACTCGTGCGGGAAGCGGTTGTAGTGCTCGGGGTTCAGGCCGACGATCTCCAGCAGCTCACGGACGCGCTTCTCGCGGCCGCCGGCCGGGTTGATGTCGTTGATCTCCATCGGACCGGAGATGATCTTGCCGACCGTCTGGCGCGGGTTCAGCGACGCGTACGGGTCCTGGAAGATCATCTGGATCTCGGASCMGATCGGCGCCAGCTGCTTGCGGCCCGCGTGCGTGATGTCCTMGCCGCGGTASGWGARCRMGCCGCRCGTCGGCTCCASCAGCRMGGTMATCAGCCGGCCCGTSGTCGACTTGCCGCAGCCCGACTCSCCCACCAGACCGAGGGCCTCGCCCTCGGCCACCTGGAAGTCGAGGCCGTCCACGGCCTTSACGGCGCCGACCGTGCGSRMGATCGGGAAGCCGCCCTTGARCGGGAAGTGCTTGACGAGCTTGTCCACCACCAGCAGCGGTTCGCCGGGCGCGTCGGTGGCGGCCTCGCGGGGAGCGGGGAGGACGAGGTCCTCTGTCATAGCCGTGGTCCTCCTCAGACAGGCTGATCAGGGGGGCTGCTGCCCGGTCGGGCTCAGCGCGGTCGCGCTAGCCCAGTCTGGGCTTGATCTCTTCGACGAAGATGGTCCGCTTCTGTTCCGCCGTGAGATGGC
>NZ_RDBN01000005.1:420746-440740 GCF_008042075.1 Streptomyces sp. UW30
CAGTTCTACACCGAGGACCTCACCTTCATGCTCTTCCCGGGCCTGTCCATGGTGATCTTCGTGCTCGCTTACTTCTTGGCGTAGAGCTTGGAGAGCGCGACGCAGGTGTTGCCGGCGTCCCAGATCACGTTGCCGACCTTGGAGCCGTACATGTAGTTCCGGATCTTGTGGTAGTCCGGGACGACCGCGGCCAGCTCCATGATCATCTTGTCGACGTTGCCCCAGGCCTTGTTGGCCTCTTCCACGTCCGCGATCTGGCCCGCGGCCTGGATGGCCTTGTTGACGCCCGGGTCGTCCAGCTGGGCGTAGTTGCTGCGGCCGTCGCCGATGTTCTTGCCGCTCCAGCAGGGGTAGAACTGCGAGTAACCGCCCGGCCAGTCCGGGCTCCAGCCGGCGGCGAACAGGTCGAAGTCGTTGTCGATCTTGCCGATCTGGGTGTAGAACGTCGACTTGTCGACCTGCTTGTTGACGACCGTGAAGCCGGCCTCTTCCAGCGCGTTCTTGATGGCGACGGCGGTCTTCACCGCGGTGTCCGACTGCTGGTAGGCGATGACCAGCTTCTGGCCGACCTTGCCGGCTTCCTTCAGCAGGGCCTTGGCCTTCTCGGGGTTGCCGCCCGGCTTCTTGTCCACGCCGTACAGGTCGAACTTGGTGTAGCCGGGGGTCACCGGGGCGAAGATCGTGGTGGCGATCTCCTGGCTGGCCGCGCCGCCGCCGATGGTCTGGAGCTGCTGGTGCGGCCAGGCGTAGTTGATGGCCTGGCGGACCTTGAGGTCCTTGATGCGGGTCATGTTGATCGGCCAGTAGTAGGTGACCGTGTCGACCGCGGTGAGCACGCGCTTCTTGTACTCGGCGTTGGTGAGGACCTGGGCGAGGCGCTCGGGGGCGATCTCGTTGAAGATCGGCACCGCGTACTGGTCGTTGCCCTGGTCCGCGATCCAGCGGTCGGTCGACGCGACCAGCTCGTAGCCGAACTGGAAGAGGTACTTGTCCGGGTAGGCGTTGCGGATCGAGTCCGTCTTCGGGTCCCAGTGCTCGTTGCGCACGAAGGTCATCGACTTGCCGATGCTACGGCTGTCGACCTTGTACGGGCCGCAGGAGACCGGCTTCTTGTCGTACTTCTCCTTGGTGTCCTTCGCCTTCGGCACCAGGGAGTAACCACGCATCGCGAGCGTGTAGTTGAAGTCGACGCGGGCTTCCTTGAGGCGGAAGGTGATGGTCTTGCCGTCGATCTCGATGGAGTCGAGGCTCTTGCCCTCGTAGGGGCCCTTGTACTTGTCGCCGCCCTCCAGGAAGTCCTGGACGTAACGCGGGCCCTCGACGACGAAGGCCGCGAAGAGGCGCTCGAAGGTGTGGCGGACGTCGTCCATGGAGAGGTCGGTGCCGTCCTCCCACTTGATGCCGTCCTTGATGGTGTACGACCAGGTCTTGCCGCCGTCCTTCATGGTGCCGGCGTCGGTCGCGGCGTCGCCGACCAGGACGGCGTTGCCCTTGTCGTCCAGCTTGTAGCCGGTCAGACCGCGCATGATCGGGACGGTGATGGCGGCCTCGGTCGAGACGTAGATCTGCGCCGGGTCCATGTGGTCCATGTCGAACTGCTGGAGCGAGTAGATCGTCCCGCCCTTGACCGCGCCCTTGACCTCGGGGGCGGGGCCGGTGGAGTCGGCCTTGGTGCCCACGGGGATTTCGGTGGTCTTGGAGCCCGTGACCTTCGGGGCCTTGTCCTGCGAGCCGCCCTCGCTGCCGCTGCTGCACGCGCTCAGTACCGAGGTGGACGCCGCGGCCACGCCGGTGGCGATCAGGAAGTTTCTACGCGAGAAGGACATCGCATCCTGCCTTGAAGTGGGTTGATGAGAGAGATCCGGCACCCCGGCTGTTGCCGTGGTCCTGAAAAGAGCCGGAGTCAGCGCTTGGACTTCGGGTCGAGTGCGTCACGCACCGAGTCACCGAGGAGGTTGAACGCGAGCACGAAGATCACCATGGACAGGCCCGGGAAGAGCATGAAGGTGAGGTCCTCGGTGTAGAACTGTGCGCCTCGCTGGATCATGACGCCCCAGTCCGGGGTCGGGTCGATCATGCCGACGCCGAGGAAGGCGAGACCCGCCTCCGCGGTCACGAATGCCGGGAGCATCAGCGTGGACTGGATGATGATCGGCGTCCACAGGTTGGGCAGCAGCTCCTTGAAGACGATACGCCGCGGTGATGCGCCCGTGACCTTGGCAGCCTCGACGAACTCCCGCTCGCGCAGGCCGAGTACCTGGCCGCGCAGCAGACGGGCGATGGACGCCCAGCCGAAGGCGGACAGGACGATGATCAGGCCCGCGGCACGCAGCGACGTCGGGATGTTCTCGTCCGGGGCGACGAAGAGCCCGTACACGACAGGCATGAAGGCGATGAAGAAGAGGGTGGACGGGAACGACAGGAGGATGTCGATGATCCGGCCCACGAGGTAGTCCGTCCTGCCGCCGAGATAGCCCGCGGTGACACCGATGACCACGCCGACGACGACGGTGAGCACGGTGGCGGCGAGGGCGATGCCCAGCGAGGTGCGGATGGCGTAGAGCAGGAAGGTGAAGACGTCGCGGCCGAGCTGCGGCTCGACTCCGAACCAGAAGTCGGAGCTGATGCCGCCGTTCGGACCCGCCGGGTACGCGAAGGCGTTGAGCAGCTCGGGCTGCTTGCTCGCATAGGTGGTGTACGGATCCTTCCCGTACAGCTTGGCTATGAGCGGAGCARCGAGCGCGATGGCGAAGAAGAAGATCACGACGTACGCCGATATGACGCCCGTGCGGTCGCGCTTGAAGCGCTTCCACGCCAGCCGTCCCGGCGAGCGGCTCTCGCTGCCCTTAGGGGTGGAGGGCGAAGGCGACTTGTCGATGCTCTCGTCAGTCGCCTCAAGCGGGGCAGCCGCGGATGGAGTTGGGGGGGTCATGGTGCTCCTGGCCCAAGGGAGGGTCTGATGACTCCGCAGGGCAACCTCCCCTACGGGCTACGCCGGACTTTTTCAACGCAATTCATTCAAGGTCAATAAATTCTCGCCCGAGTTGGTTGTCTCTTTACGTTCTTTACCCTGCCTTGACCGTTCCGTAGCTACGCGGGTAGCGCAACGTGATGGAGTCGTGCCTTGACTCGGACCAATTGGACTATTCGGGCATCGAGTTCGATATGCGGACGCTCCTGTATCGAAATGTGTACATCCCGAGGTCGGTATCCAACGGTTCGGCATCGGATGGCGAAGATCCATTGCGTGACTTCTCGAAGATCGACGGGTCGTGTGGAGGGAGCGGTCGGGACAAGTCCGATACGTCGCTCACGCGGATGCGTGGCATCCGGATGGTGTGTCGCCCCATTGGCTGGAGTCCGTGTGCGCTATGCGGCTTTTGACTCGATATTGGCCCGTAACGGATCAGCACCGGAGGAGGCAGTCCATGCGTGGAGGGACGCACGCCCGATGGGCCGCGTGTGCGATGGCGGTTGCGCTCGCCACGACGGCCTGCGGAGGAGGGGGTGACAGCGGCGACGGCGGCGCGGGCCTGAGTTCCTCGTGGACCGATCCGCAGAACCCGCTGGAGCCGGCGAACACGAACGAGGTGCAGGGCGGCAAGGTGCTGTACATGATCTTCCGCGGGCTGAAGGAGTACGACCCGAAGACCGGCGAGGCCGAGGACATGCTCGCCGAGCGGATCGAGACCCCCGACTCGCAGAACTACACCGTCACCGTCAAGGACGGCTGGACGTTCAGCAACGGCGAGAAGGTCACCGCCCAGTCCTTCGTGGACGCCTGGAACTACGGGGCGAGCCTGAAGAACAACCAGAAGAACGCCTACTTCTTCAGCTACATCGACGGCTACGACCAGGTCCACCCCGCCAAGGGCGAGCAGAGCGCCGACACCATGTCCGGGCTGAAGGTCGTGGACGGGCGGACCTTCACCGTCAGGCTCAGCCAGAAGTTCTCCAGCTTCCCCGAGACCCTCGGCTACAACGCCTTCGTCCCGCTGCCCCGGGTGTTCTTCGACGACCACGCCGCCTGGCTGTCCAAGCCCGTCGGCAACGGGCCGTACGCCGTGGAGTCGTACACAAAGGGCTCCGAGATGCGGCTGGCGAAGTGGGACGCCTACCCGGGCGAGGACGCGGCGCGCAACAGCGGCGTCACCCTCAAGGTCTACACGGACAACAACACGGCCTACACCGACCTGATGGCCGGCAACCTCGACCTCGTCGACGACGTACCGGCCCAGCAGCTGAAGAACGTCCGCAGCGACCTCGGCGACCGCTACCTCAACACCCCGGCCGGCATCATCCAGACCCTGTCCTTCCCCCACTACGACAAGGACTGGAGCAAGCCCGGCTCGGTCAAGGTCCGCCAAGGGCTGTCCCGGGCGATCGACCGCGAGCAGATCACCCGGACCATCTTCCAGGGAACCCGCACCCCGGCCACCGACTGGACCTCACCCGTCCTCGGCGCGGAGGGCGGCTACAAGGCGGGGCTGTGCGGCCAGTGGTGCCGGTACGACGCCGCCGCGGCCCGGAAGCTGATCGAGGAGGGCGGCGGGCTGCCCGGCGGCCAGGTGAAGATCACCTACAACGCGGACACCGGCTCCCACAAGCTGTGGGTGGACGCCGTCTGCAACTCCATCAACAACGCCCTGGACAACGACCGGGCCTGCGTCGGCAACCCGATCGGCACCTTCGCCGACTTCCGCAGCAAGTCCACGACCCAGAAGCTGTCCGGTCCCTTCCGGGCGGGCTGGCAGATGGACTACCCGCTGACCCAGAACTTCCTCCAGCCCCTCTATTACACGGACGCCTCCTCCAACGACGGCAAGTGGTCGAGCGAGGAGTTCGACAAGCTGGTCGACCGGGCGAACGCCGAGACCGACCCCGCGAAGGCCGTCGAGACCTTCCAGAAGGCCGAGGAGGTCGTCCGGGACAACATGGCGTCGATCCCGCTCTGGTACCAGAACGGCAGCGCCGGCTGGTCGCAGCGGCTGTCGAACGTGGCCCTCAACCCCTTCAGCGTCCCCGTCTACAACGAGATCAAGGTCGGCTGAGTCCGGCATGGGGAGCTACGTCGTCCGGCGCCTGCTGCAGATGATCCCGGTGTTCATCGGGGCCACCCTGCTGATCTTCCTCATGGTGAACGTGATGGGCGACCCCATCGCGGGCCTGTGCGGCGACCGGCAGTGCGACCCGGCGACGGCCACCCAGCTGCGCAAGGAGTTCGGCCTCGACAAGCCCGTGTGGCAGCAGTACCTGACCTACATGGGGAACGTCTTCACCGGGGACTTCGGTACGGCGTTCAACGGCCAGGAAGTCACCGAGCTGATGTCCACGGCCTTCCCCGTCACCATCCGCCTGACGATCGTGGCGATCTTCTTCCAGGTCCTCATCGGGATCACGCTCGGCGTCGTCACCGGCCTGCGGCGCGGCCGCCCCGTCGACACCGGCGTCCTCCTGATCACCCTCGTCGTCATCTCCGTCCCCACCTTCGTCACCGGTCTGCTGCTCCAGTTGCTGCTGGGTGTGGAGTGGGGCTGGATCCGGCCGTCGGTCTCCCCGGCCGCCCCCTTCGGCGAGCTGATCGTTCCGGGCCTCGTCCTCGCCTCGGTCTCCCTGGCGTACGTCACCCGTCTGACCCGCACTTCCCTCGCGGAGAACCGGAGCTCCGACTACGTCCGCACGGCCATCGCCAAGGGCCTGCCCAGACGCCGCGTCGTCACCCGGCACCTGCTGCGCAACTCCCTCATCCCCGTCGTCACCTTCATCGGCGCCGACGTCGGCTTCCTGATGGGCGGGGCGATCGTCACCGAGCGGATCTTCAACATCCACGGCGTCGGCTACCAGCTCTACCAGGGCATCCTGCGCCAGAACACCCAGACCGTCGTCGGCTTCGTGACGGTCCTCGTCCTCGTGTTCCTCCTCTGCAACCTGGTCGTCGACCTCCTGTACGCCGTACTCGACCCGAGGATCCGCTATGCCTGAGCCGCCGTTCGAGTCCGAGGGCGCCGTCGCGGGAACGGGAACGGGGGCCGGGACGGCGATGGGCGGGGCGATGGGGTTCGCCACGGCAGAGGCACAGACGCTGGACAAGGGGCCGCCGGCCGCCGACGGGGCCGGGCCGGGCGGCGGTGCGCAGACGGCGGGCCGGCCCCGCTCCCTGTGGTCCGACGCCTGGCGCGACCTGCGCCGCAACCCGGTCTTCATCGTCTCGGCCCTGATCATCGTCTTCCTGGTGGTCATCTCCGTATGGCCGTCGGTGATCGCCTCCGGCAACCCCCTCAAGTGCGACCTCGCCAAGGCCCAGCAGGGCTCCGGGCCGGGCCATCCCTTCGGCTACGACGGCCAGGGCTGCGACGTCTACACACGCACGGTCTACGGCGCCCGTACGTCCGTCTCGGTCGGCTTCTGCGCCACGCTCGGGGTCGCGCTCCTCGGCTCGGTGCTGGGCGCGCTCGCCGGCTTCTTCGGCGGCCTGTGGGACTCGTTCCTCTCCCGGATCGCGGACGTCTTCTTCGCCATCCCGGTCGTCCTCGGCGGTCTGGTCCTGCTGTCGGTCGTCACCAGCAACAGCGTCTGGCCCGTCATCGGCTTCATCGTGCTGCTCGGCTGGCCGCAGATCTCCCGCATCGCACGCGGCGCCGTCATCACCGCCAAACAGAACGACTACGTCCAGGCCGCCCGCGCCCTGGGTGCCTCCAACACCCGCATCCTGCTGCGCCACATCGCCCCGAACGCGGTGGCCCCGGTGATCGTGGTCGCGACCATCGCGCTGGGCACGTACATCGCCCTGGAGGCGACCCTGTCCTATCTGGGCGTGGGCCTGAAGCCCCCGAGCGTCTCCTGGGGCATCGACATCTCGGCGGCCTCCCCCTACATCCGCAACGCCCCCCACGCCCTGCTGTGGCCGTCCGGAGCGCTCGCGGTCACCGTCCTCGCGTTCATCATGCTCGGCGACGCCGTGCGCGACGCCCTCGACCCGAAGCTGAGGTGAGCCGCCGCATGCTGCTCGAAGTGCGGGACCTGCACGTGGAGTTCCGGACCCGGGACGGGGTCGCCCGGGCCGTCAACGGGGTCAGCTACGGCGTGGACGCGGGGGAGACGCTCGCGGTGCTCGGGGAGTCCGGGTCCGGCAAGTCGGTGACCGCGCAGGCCGTGATGGGGATTCTCGACATGCCGCCCGGCAGGATCACCGGGGGCGAGATCCTCTTCCAGGGCCGGGACCTGCTCCAGCTGAAGGAGGAGCAGCGCCGCAAGGTCCGCGGCGCCGAGATGGCGATGATCTTCCAGGACGCGCTGTCGTCCCTCAACCCCGTGCTCTGCGTGGGGGAGCAGCTCGGCGAGATGTTCGTCGTGCACCGGGGCATGTCGCGCAAGGACGCGCGGGCGAAGGCCGTCGAGCTGATGGACCGCGTCCGCATCCCGGCCGCCGAGGAGCGCGTCAGGCAGTACCCCCACCAGTTCTCCGGCGGCATGCGCCAGCGCATCATGATCGCGATGGCCCTCGCGCTGGAGCCGGCCCTCATCATCGCCGACGAGCCGACGACCGCCCTCGACGTCACGGTCCAGGCCCAGGTCATGGATCTGCTGGCGGAGCTGCGGCGCGAGTACGACATGGGCCTGATCCTCATCACCCACGACCTCGGCGTCGTCGCGGACGTGGCGGACCGGATCGCGGTGATGTACGCGGGCCGGATCGTGGAGTCGGCGCCGGTCCACGACCTCTACAAGGCGCCCGCCCACCCCTACACCCGCGGCCTGCTGGACTCCATCCCGCGCCTGGACCTCAAGGGCCGGGAGCTCTACGCCATCAAGGGCCTGCCGCCCAACCTCATGGACATCCCGCAGGGCTGCGCCTTCCATCCCCGCTGCCCCATGGCCCAGGACGTGTGCCGCACCGACGTGCCTCCCCCCTACGAGGTCTCCGAAGTCCGGCGCAGCGCCTGCCACTTCTGGAGGGAGTGCCTCAATGGCTGAGGCGATCGTGGAGGTCAGCGGGCTCGTCAAGCACTACCCGCTGACTCAGGGCGTCCTCTTCCGCAAGCAGGTCGGCTCGGTCAAGGCGGTCGACGGTGTCGACCTCACGCTCCACCGCGGCGAAACCCTGGGCATCGTCGGCGAGTCCGGCTGCGGCAAGTCGACGCTCGCCAGGATGCTGGTCAACCTGGAACGCCCGACGGCCGGCTCGATCAAGTACAAGGGCGAGGACATCACCCGGCTGTCCGGCCGCGCCCTGAAGGCCGTACGCCGCAACATCCAGATGGTCTTCCAGGACCCGTACACCTCCCTCAACCCCCGTATGACGGTGGGCGACATCATCGGCGAGCCGTACGAGATCCACCCCGAGGCGGCACCCAAGTCAGAGCGGCGCAGGAAGGTCCAGGAGCTGCTGGACGTGGTCGGCCTCAACCCCGAGTACATCAACCGCTATCCGCACCAGTTCTCCGGCGGCCAGCGCCAGCGCATCGGCATCGCACGGGGCCTGGCCCTGCGCCCGGAGGTCATCGTCGCCGACGAGCCGGTCTCCGCGTTGGACGTCTCGGTGCAGGCCCAGGTCATCAACCTGATGGCCGGCCTCCAGCGGGAGTTCGACCTCTCCTACGTCTTCATCGCCCACGACCTGTCGATCGTCCGGCACATCTCGGACCGGGTCGGGGTGATGTACCTCGGCCGGATCGTGGAGAGCGGCAGGGACACCGAGATCTACGACCACCCCACGCACCCCTACACCCAGGCGCTGCTCTCCGCGGTCCCCGTCCCCGACCCGCGGGCCCGTGAGCGCCGCGAGCGCATCATCCTCTCTGGCGACGTGCCCTCCCCGACGAACGTCCCCTCCGGCTGCCGCTTCCGCACCCGCTGCTGGAAGGCGCGGGAACGCTGCGCCGAGGAGGTGCCGGTGCTCGCGGTGCCGTCGCGGCTGCAGGAGCTGAGCGGACCCGCGCTGCACGAGTCGGCGTGCCACTTCGCGGAGGCCGCACCGGTCGGCCATAGCCGCACAAACACCCCCGAACTGCGTTAACACACAGGCAACTTGACCGACCCGATACCGATATACGGACGCGTCAGGCTGAACAACGTACGGCCGTGCGGGTGCCGTAAACGGACCGGGGTGCGCCATGTCACCCCGGTCCGTTGCCGTGTCGGCACCTTGAGAAGCGCCGAGGGCGACGCAAGGGGGAGGTCACATGAGTACGGGTACTCAGGACCCGGGCCCGCTCCTGCGACAGGCTTGGCCCATGGAACGCCGACCACGCCGGCACGACGGCCTGATCGCCGTCCTCGTAGGAGTCCTCGACGTCCTGCTCATGATCATCCTCGGCCTCGGCATGGTCGTCTCCGGCATCGGCTCCGGCTTCGACGGATACGCCGACCGGCGGGCGGCCGAGGGGCAGCACGGCATCCTGGTCTTCACGGCAGCGCTGACGTGCGGCGGCTTCGCCCTGGCTGCGGCGCTGCGCCACTGGAAGACCGGCGTTGTCCACCTCCTTCTCACCGGCCTTCCCCTCCTGGTCTTCCTCGGGTGGCAGCAGAGCAACTGACCGGGCCCCGGGGTCAGTTCAGCGCCAGCGACCGCTTCAGGAAGTCGAGCTGGAGCAGCAGCAGGTTCTCCGCGACCTCCTCCTGCGGGGTCATGTGGGTCACCCCGGACAGCGGCAGCACCTCGTGCGGGCGGCCGGCGGCCAGCAGTGCCGAGGACAGGCGAAGGGAGTGCGCGACGACCACGTTGTCGTCCGCCAGCCCGTGCACGATCATCATCGGGCGGTGCGGCTCGGCCGCCTCCACCAGGCCCGCGTCGTCGATGAGCGAGTTGCGCCGGTAGACCTCCGGCTGTTCGTCGGGGTGCCCGACGTAACGCTCCTGGTAGTGGGTGTCGTACAGGCGCAGGTCGGTGACCGGGGCGCCGACCACGGCGGCGTGGAAGACGTCCGGGCGGCGCAGCACCGCGAGCCCCGCAAGGTAGCCGCCGAAGGACCAGCCGCGGATGGCCACGCGGGTCAGATCGAGCGGGAACCGCTCGGCGAGCGCCTGCAACGCGTCGATCTGGTCCTGCACCACGACCGCCGCGATGTCGTCCTTGACCGCCTTCTCCCAGGCCGGCGAGCGGCCCGGCGTACCGCGGCCGTCCGCGACGATCACCGCGAAACCCTGGTCGGCGAACCACTGCGAGGTGAGATGCGCGTTGTGGGCGGCCACCACCCGCTGGCCGTGCGGTCCCCCGTAGGGATCCAGCAAAACCGGCAGCGGAGTGCCACCGGCGTAGTCCCGAGGCATAAGCACGGCGCACGGGATGCGGCGTGCGCCCCCTGTGGTCAGTGTCATGCGCGGGGACAGGCCTGGATCTTCGGCGTAGGAGCGGACCAAGCCAATCGGCTTCCCGTCACGAAGAACCTGGACCCGCGCCCCGGGCCGGTCGGCGGTGTGGGACACCAGCACCGTCACGCCCCCGGCGCGCACCGCCGCGTGCACGCCGGGTTCCTGTGACACTCGCTCCACGCCGAGCTCGTTCACCCGATACACATGCACTTCGCCGATCTCGGGCTCGGCCGCCGCCTCGCCCGCCGACGCCGAGATCAACACGTCGTCGGAGGTGACGTCCAGCACCGCGCGGACGTGCAACTGGGGTCCTGTCAGCGGGCGTTCGCCCACCGTGAGCACCCGCGCCCCGCCCTCGTCGGCGATGCGCACAAGATGCCCGGCAGGACTCCAGCAGGGCACCCCAGGGAAAAGTTCCAGCCATTGTGGATCTTCGTCGGCGTGCACCATCCGGGTCGCCCCCGTCGCCGGGTCCACGGCCAGGAACAGCTGGCTGAGCTGGTCGCGCGCCTGTACGAGCAGCAGCGGCGCACCCGCCGCTGACCAGTGCACTCGCGCCAGATAGGGGTACCGCGCCCGGTCCCAGGAGACCTCGGTGCGCACCCCGTCCAGCCCGATCACGAACAGCCGCACGTCCGCGTTCGGCGTCCCCGCCGCCGGGTACGCCACCCGCTGCGGCTCCCGCTCCGGACGCGCCGGATCGGAGATCCACCACCGGCGCACCGGCGTGTCGTCCGCGCGCGCCACCAGGAGCCGGTCCGACTCCGGGCTCCACCAAAAGCCCCGGTAGCGCGCCATCTCCTCGGCCGCGACGAACTCGGCCAACCCGTAGGTGACGCCGTCCGACTCCGGCTCGGCGAGCGCACGGTCGCCCTCGCCCTCGGCCCCCACCACGCGCAGGGCGCCCTGCGCGACGTAGGCGATGTGCCGTCCGTCGGGGGAGGGGCGCGGGTCGATCACCGGCCCCGGGACGGTGAGTTCGCGTGCCGTCCCGGCCTGTAGCTCGGCCGTGAAAAGCCGCCCTGACAAGGCAAAAGACGCCAACTCTACGGCGGTGTCGGTGGCGTGGGCGACGATGCCGGCGCCGCCCTCACGGCTGCGCTCGCGCCGCGCCCGCTCCTCGGCCGAGAGGTCCTCCGAGGCGCCGCCCAGCAGGGCGCGCGGGTCGGCGGCCACGCGCTCCTCGCCGCTCTGTGTGTCGAGCACCCACAGCGAACTCGCCGGGTCCGTACCGGAGGTGGAGCGCAGGAACACGGCACGGGAACCGTCGGGCGCCACCGCGAACGCGCGCGGCGCGCCGAGCGTGAACCTCTGGGTGCGGGCGTGCCGTCGGGGGAAGGACACAGGGTCGGTCGTCATGCCCCGACCATATTGGCCAGTGCGCCCCCTTGTGCGGCTGTGCGCCGATCGATGCGCACGTACGGATAGTTATGATCACAACCGCATAGTGGGTATGAACCTGCTGGCTGCTGGATGGATTTATCTGCCCCCATAGTCCGACCCCCGCGCTTGGGATTCTTGGAGGTGAGCCGCCGTGGCACTCTCGATTTCGGCGGTGGTGCTGCTGGCGATCATCGTCTTCCTTCTGATCAAGAAATCAGGGTTGAAGGCCGGACATGCGGTGGTCTGCATGCTGCTGGGCTTCTACCTGGCGTCCTCGACCGTCGCTCCCACCATCAGCGAGCTGACGACGAACATCGCGGGCATGATCGGAAGCATCAAGTTCTGAGCGACGCCGCGCGGCGTTGTCGGCGGCGCCTCGTAGGGTGGGGTCCATGAAGGATCAGCCCGACCGGCGTCTCCTCCTGGTGCACGCGCACCCGGACGACGAGTCGATCAACAACGGCGCGACCATGGCCAGGTACGCGGCCGAGGGTGCCCGGGTGACCCTGGTGACCTGCACCCTCGGCGAGCACGGCGAGGTCATCCCCGCGGAGCTTCGGCACCTGACCGGCGCCGAGCTGGGCGAACACCGCCTGGCCGAGCTCACCGCCGCGATGCGCGAGCTCGGCGTCGAGGACTTCCGTCTCCTCGGCGGAAAGGGCCGCTACGAGGACTCGGGGATGATGGGCCTCGCCGACAACGACGACCCCGCGAGCCTGTGGCAGGCGGACGTCGACGAGGCGGCCCGCGAGCTCGTCGAGGTGATCCTGGAGGTACGCCCCCAGGTCCTGGTCACCTACGACCCCGACGGTGGCTACGGCCACCCGGACCACATCCAGGCCCACCGCGTCGCCACGCGCGCGGCCGAGCTGGCCGTGGACGCCGGGTGGGAGATCCCCAGGATCTACTGGAACCGCGTCCCGCGCACCGTCGCCGACGAGGCCTTCGCCCGGCTTCAGGCGGATCTGCCCGCACTGCCCTTCAGCAAGACCGCCACCGTCGACGACGTACCGGGCGTCGTCGACGACGAGCGCATCACCACCGTGATCGACGGCACCGCGCACGCCGCCGCCAAGGCCGCCGCGATGCGGGCGCACGCCACCCAGATCGACGTGGCCGAGCCGTACTTCGCGCTGTCCAACGAGCTGGCGCAGCCCCTCTTCACCACCGAGTACTACGAGTTGGTGCGCGGTGAGCCGGGGGCGGGGACGGAGTCCGACCTGTTCGCCGGTCTCACGCCCGGGGAGGCGTCTCTCACGTCCGGGGAGGCGTCATGAGCTCGATGCTCGCCCAGCCGCTGAAGCTGAAGCGGCCCTCCGCCCTGCGGGCCCTCGCCTACCTCGGGCTCTTCGTGCTCGGCGCGGTGGTCGGCGTGGCCGGTGCGCTCGTACAGCCCGCGTGGTTCCCGGGCGGGCTGCTGCTCGCGCTCGCGGGCGAGGCCGGGCTCCTGCTGGGCGCCGGCCGGGCGACGGGAAGCCGCGCCGGGGCCGTCGCGCCCGCAGGCGGCTGGATGATCACCGTCATCCTGCTCACCGCCAGCCGTCCGGAGGGCGACTTCGTCTTCGGCACGGGAGCCGCCTCCTATCTCTTCCTGCTCGGCGGCATGGCTGTGGCTGTGATCTGCGCCACCCTCGCGCCGTTGCGGCAACCGGGTGGCGACGGCGTCCGACTTGCCAAGTGACGTACCACTTCTCCACGAAGTACTCGTGCGAGTCCCGTGTGGGTTTCCCAGGCGGTCGTGGGATGCGGGCCAGACGTGGCCAGTATGGTGGTGCGCGCCGCCGAGCCGCCCACAGCAATGAGGTCGAAACGGGCGGTGGAGCCAACCGGGAGAACCTGCCTTGAGTCGTGAAACTGACACTCCGTCCTCCGGGCCCAACGGGCGCGGCGGAGCCGCATACCCCTCGGGCACGCCGCCGTACGGGACCCCCATGGCTTCCGACAGCGCTGCGAACGAGGGCCGTTCGGCCTCGCAGCCGGAGGAACGCAAGACCGAGACCACGCTGACGACCCGGATCCGGATCAACATCCCCGGATCGCGGCCCATTCCGCCGGTCGTCGTCCGCAAGCCCGTCTCCGAAGCCGACCACCCCGGCGACATCGCCGACACCGAGCCACCGGCGCCCGCCGGCGCCACGCCGCCGGCCGCGGGCCCTGTCGAGCCCCCGGCCGAACCCGCCGCGCAGGCGGGGGAGAAGACGAGCGACTGGTTCGCACCGCGCAAGTCCTCGGGGGGCAAGGGCGGTCAGGGCGGCCCGGCCACCAACGGTGCCGGTCTGCCCGGCGGTTCGGGGCCCGGCGCGGGCGGTGCCGGCGGCCCGGCCGCTGGTGCCACGGCGCCCGGCGCGGGTGCCGGGCGGCCCGGGGGTGTCGTCGGCTCGATGAGCGCGCCCGGCGGCCCCCGTCCTGGTGGTCCGAACGGCGCACGGCCCGACGGCGGCTCCCGTCCGGGCGGCGCGAACGGCGCGGGGCTCTCCGGAGCGACCGGCGGACCGGTGGCTCCCGGGCACGGCGGCGGCACCGGCTCCTTCGACGTGACCGAGGCACTGGCGGCGGGCCCGCTGGGCAACGGCAATGGCGCCCGCCCCGGCGGCGAGGCGCGCCGCGACGACCTGCCGTACTTCGCGGAGAACGGCACCGGCGGCCCGAACGGGCAGAACGGCTTCGGCGGCCAGGGCGCGCAGGCCGGCCCGAACGGTCCGGGCGGCTACGGCGCCCAGGGCGGCCCCGGCGGCTTCGACCCCGCCGCCGACTTCAACGCCCCGAGCGACTTCGGTGGCTCCAGCGACTTCAACGGCCCGAACGGCCGTGGCGGCCGGGGCGGCCCGCAGGGCCCCGCCGGCCCGACGACCGGTCCGGTCACCGGCGACGGCCCGGCGATGCCGCCGGCCCTCGGCGCGGGGCCCGGCGGCCCCGGCATTCCCGGCATCAACGTCGGCCCGACCCGGCCCGGCGGCGGTCCGAACGGCCCGGGCGTCCCCGGCGGCGGTCCGAACGGCCCGGGTCAGAACGGCCCCGGCCCTGGCGGCCCCGGTACGCCGTTCCCGACCCCGGGCCCCGGCGGTCCCGGCGGCGGGCTGAGCGACGACACCGCGATCCTCACCCCGCAGAAGCCGGCCCCCGAGCCCGGCAACCCGAACTACGGCGGCGTCGCCGACAACGTCTCCGGCCACACCGTCACCAGCGGCATCCCGGTCGTGCCCGCAGGCGCCCAGAGCGGCCCCTTCGGGCCGGGCGGTGCCGAGCCGTCGGGGCCGCACACGCCCCCGAAGCTCCCCGAGCCGTCCTCGTCGAGCTCCTCGTCCTCCCGCGCGCCCAAGAAGAAGGGCCGCAACAAGCTGGCGCTGGTCGGCGGCGGCGTGTTCGTCCTCGCGGGCGGCCTCTACGGCGCGGGCCTGCTGATGAACCACACGGACGTGCCCAAGGGCACCACCGTGCTCGGCGTCGACATCGGCGGCGGCACCCGTGACGACGCGGTGAAAAAGCTCAACGACGCCTTCGACGAGCGGGTCAACAAGCCGCTGAAGCTGTCGGTGGGCGGCAAGACCGTGTCGCTGGAGCCGGACAAGGCCGGGCTCCAGTTCGACATGCAGTCGACGGTCAGCACGGCCGCGAGCAGCGACTACAACCCGATCTCCGTCATCGGCTCCCTCTTCGGCAGCCAGCGGGTCGTCGACCCGGCCATGCCCACCGACGAGGAGAAGCTGCACGCCGCCCTGCAGGACGCCTCCGGCGGTTCCGGCTCGGTGACCGAGGGCACGGTCACCTTCAAGTCCGGCAAGGCGGTCGCCGTGTACGGCAAGGCCGGCCAGGGCATCGACGTCGCCAAGTCGACCACGGCGGTCGAGGAGGCCTACCGCACCCAGGTGGAGACGGGCGAGTCCGCCGCGGTGCAGGTCGCCACGACCGCCCAGCAGCCGAAGATCACGAACGCCGAGGTCGACCGGTTCATGAAGGAGTTCGCCGAACCGGCGATGGCCAACAAGGTCACGATCCAGACGGATGCCGCGCACAGCATCCCGTTCGGCTCCCTGTCGCTGCCGAAGATCCTCGGAGTCAAGGCCGTCGACGGCAAGCTCGTGGACACCTACGACCTCAACGCCCTCAAGGCGGCCTACGGCGCCACCTTCGACGGCGTGCAGATCAACGGCGCGAGCGGCAAGCGCGATGTCCTTCCGCAGGACGTCGCCTCAGCCCTGCGCAAGGCGCTGCGCGCCAAGACGGCGGCGGAGCGCACCGTCACCATCGACACCAACCCGAGCTAGCGCAGCCGCTCGGACCAGGGGGCACCCGGCACTCGCCGGGTGCCCCCTGTCGTCGTATGACATCTGTCATCCGGCAGTCAGGACCGCCGACACTGCCGGGCCCCGGCCCCGCGCGGCCACCCTGGAACGCATGACAACGACAGGGCTGAAAACGGCGGCGCCGGACACGGCGACTCCGGTGGTCGGATTCGACCAGGTGAGCAAGAGCTACGGGAGCGTGCGGGCGGTCGACGGGCTGACCCTGGCGCTGCATCCGGGGGAGACCGTGGCCCTGCTGGGCCCGAACGGGGCCGGCAAGTCGACCACCCTCGACCTGCTGCTCGGCCTCAAGCAGCCCGACAGCGGCACGGTCGGCCTCTTCGGCGCGGGCCCGCGTGAGGCCATCGTCGCCGGACGCGTGGGCGCCATGCTGCAGAGCGGTGGGCTGATGGACGAGGTCACCGTCGCCGAACTGGTGCGGCTGGCCTGCGATCTGCATCCGCGGCCGTACCCCGTCTCCGAGGTCCTCGCCCGCGCGGGCGTCACGCAGATCGCCGACCGCAAGGTCGACAAGCTCTCCGGCGGCCAGGCCCAGCGGGTCCGCTTCGCCCTCGCGACGGCCGGCGACAGCGACCTGATCGTCCTCGACGAGCCGACCACCGGCATGGACGTCACCACCCGCCAGGCCTTCTGGGCCACCATGCGCGAGCAGGCCGACCAGGGGCGGACCGTCCTGTTCGCCACGCACTACCTGGAGGAGGCCGACGCCATCGCCGACCGCGTGCTCGTCCTGCACCGGGGCCGGCTGCTGGCCGACGGCACCGCGGCCGAGATCAAGGCGAAGGCCGGCGCGCGCAGGATCTCCTTCGACCTGGCCGACGACCCGACCGACCCGATCGACGAGGCGGCGCTGCGGGAGCTGCCCTTCCTGACGTATCTGGACGTGTCCGGGCACACCGTGCGCATCCAGTCCGCCGACGCCGACGCCACCGTCCACGCCCTCTACGGCCTCGGCCTGTACCCCCGCAATCTCGAAGTCGCCGGGCTCGGTCTGGAGCAGGCGTTCGTCGCCATCACCGCCGCCGAGGAGGCACGCCGGTCATGAACGGTCTCATCAGGCTCGAACTCGCCCGCGCCTTGCGTAACCGCAAGTTCCTGTTCTTCTCGGTGGCCTACCCGTCGATCCTGTTCCTGCTGATCGCGGGCAGCGCCGACAGCACGGCCAAGGTCGACGGCACGGGCCTGACCCTGCCGACGTACATGATGGTCTCGATGGCCTCCTTCGGCGCCCTGACGGCCGTCCTGATGGGCAACAGCGAGCGCATCGCCAAGGAGCGGGAGGGCGGCTGGGTACGACAGCTCAGGCTGACCGCGCTCCCGGGCCGCGGGTATGTGCTGGCGAAGACCGCGAGTGCCGCCGTGGTCAGCCTGCCGTCGATCGTGATCGTCTTCATCGTCGCCGCGGCCGTGAAGGACGTACGCCTGGACGCCTGGCAGTGGCTGGCGCTCACCGGCGCGATCTGGGCCGGGAGCCTCGTCTTCGCCGCGCTCGGGGTGGCGATCGGGTACCTGGCGAGCGGGGACGCGGTCCGCCCGATCACGATGATCATCTACTTCGGGCTGTCCATCCTCGGCGGCCTGTGGATGCCCACCACGTCCTTCCCTGGCTGGCTGCAGGACATAGCCAAGTGGGTGCCCACGCACGCGTACGCTGCCCTCGGGCAGGCGATCGAACAGAACCAGGCCCCCCATCTCAAGGACGTCGCCGTCCTCGCCGTCTTCTTCGCCCTGTTCACCGGCGGCGCGGCCTGGCTGTACCGGAAGGACACGTTGAAGGCGTGAGCGGCACAGGCGTCGGCATCGGGCAGCGCCCGGAGAACGGCAAGCAGCGGTTCGTCAAGCTCCTGTGGACCGGCATCTGGCTGGTGTACCTGAGCGCGCCGGCCAACGACCTGCTGCACGGCGGCCACAGCCCGGGCGTCCGGCTGCTGGGCCTGATCGGCCTCGCCGCGTTCGTCACCTGGTACATGCTGCTGGTCTTCCGCACGGGCCGCGGCGAACGCAACCGCGTCGTCCTCGCCTCGCTGGGCGTCCTCGCCGCCCAGTCCACGGTCCTCGCCCTCACCCTGGGCCGGGAGTGGCTGGTGCTGTTCGTGTACGTCTCCATCGCGTCCGGCGCGGCCCTGCCGCTGCGCATGGCCCGCTGGACGATCCCGGCGGCGTCCGCGCTGATGACCGTCATCGCACTCCTGACACCGGGCGGCAAGGCCTTCCTGGCCGGGCTGCTGATCCCGGCGCTGCTCGGCGGCTTCGCCATGACCGGCGTACGGGAACTCGTCCGCACGACGATCGCGCTGCGCGAAGCCCGCGCCACGGTCGCCCAACTCGCCGCGAACGAGGAGCGGTTGCGCCTGGCCAGGGACCTGCACGACCTGCTCGGCCACTCCCTGTCCCTGATCACCATCAAGAGCGAACTCGCGGGCCGAATGCTCCCCGGCCACCCCGACAAGGCGGCCCAACAGGTCGCCGACATCGAGCAGGTCAGCCGCCAGGCCCT
This sequence comes from Streptomyces sp. UW30, assembly GCF_008042075.1. Classification (GTDB taxonomy): domain Bacteria; phylum Actinomycetota; class Actinomycetes; order Streptomycetales; family Streptomycetaceae; genus Streptomyces. The sequence goes on from NZ_RDBN01000005.1 coordinate 439,242, forward strand.
GGTCGACGTACGCGAGGCCGTCTCCGGCTACCGCCGCCCGCGCCTGGCCGCGGAACTGGCGGGCGCCAAAGTCGCCCTGACGGCGGCCGAAGTGGCGGCCGAGCTCCCGGCCGAGCCGGACCTCTCCGGCGTCCCCGAGGACAGCGAGACGGCCCTCGCCTGGGCGCTGCGCGAGGCGGTCACCAACGTCGTACGGCACAGCGGCGCCCGGCGCTGCACGGTGGAACTCGTGCGCCGCCAGACCCTCGACGGCCCCGTCCTCGAACTCTCCGTCGAGGACGACGGCTCGGGCGACAAGGGCAACGCGCCCGGCCACGGCCTGACCGGCCTCACGGAACGCCTGACGAAGGCCGGCGGCACCCTGGAGGCGGGCGGGAGTCGGCACGGGTTCCGCCTGATCGCCCGGGTCCCGTCCGCCGCGATCACGGCGCACGTAGGATCCGGCACATGAGCCGCACGATCAAGGTCCTCCTCGCCGAGGACCAGTCGATGGTCCGCGAAGCCCTGGCCGCCCTGCTCGGCCTGGAGGACGACATCGAGGTCGTCGTCCAGGTCGCCCGCGGCGACGAGGTCCTGGCGGCGGCCCGCGAGCACGACGTGGACGTGGCGCTCCTGGACATCGAGATGCCGGGCGCGACCGGCATCGAGGCGGCGGCGCTCGTGCWCGCGGAGCTGCCGGCCGTGAAGCTCGTCGTCCTCACGACCTTCGGCCGCCCCGGCTACCTCCGCAGCGCGATGGAGTCCGGCGCCGACGCCTTCCTGGTCAAGGACGCCCCCGCGGCCCAACTGGCCGAGGCGGTACGCAAGGTACTCGCGGGGGAGCGCGTCATCGACCCCACCCTGGCGGCAGCGGCCCTGGCAGAGGGCGCCAACCCGCTGACGGACCGCGAACGCGAGGTCCTGCGAGCGGCGGAGGACGGCTCGACGAACGCCGAACTCGCGGCAACCCTGCACCTGTCCCAGGGCACGGTCCGCAACTACCTCTCGACGGCGATCCAGAAGCTGGCGGTACGGAACCGGGCGGAGGCGGTGCGGATAGCGAGGGAGAAGGGCTGGCTGTAGATCGCCGGTCCGGCAAGCAGGAGCACGACAGCAGAACCCCTACGGCGAGAAGGCGAACTAGTTCAACATCGCCCGAGCCGCCCGAGCCTGCCCCCGCACCTGTTCCGCCGCCCCCTCATCCACCGCGCAGATCAACTCCGCGTACTCCTCCAACTCCACGGCCCCCTCGACGAAGTCACCCCGCTGCACCAGCAACTGCGCCCGCTCGAACCGCAACCGAGCCGGATGAGACGGCAGCAACAGCGACAACTCCACCGCCCACAACCCCACATCCGTCCGCTCGGGCCGACCACGCCGCCCGGGTTCACGGCGATGCCCACCTGCGGGGGCAGACCGCGGGCGAACTCCACGGCGGGGGCGATGGTGTACGACAGGTGGGCGCCGACGACCTGGCGGAACTGTTCCTCGGAGCTGAACACGGGGACGTAGGCCTGGCC
>NZ_RDBN01000005.1:440840-455407 GCF_008042075.1 Streptomyces sp. UW30
GTCAACACCCGCCCCCCGTCGAACGGATCGGCGAGCACCTGCTCATCGGCAGCCCCGAACCCCACCACGAAGTGCCCGGGCAGAGCGACCCCGTACACGGGAGCCCCCGCCCGCCGAGCCACCTCCAGCCACACCACCGACAGCAGAATCGGCAGCCCCCTGCGCCGCACCAGCACCTGATGCAGCAACGACGACTCCAGCCGCTGATAGTCCGCGGCGCAGCCGCGAAACCCGTACCGCTCACCGAGCAGCTCCCGCAGCGCGGTCGCCCACGCCCGCGGCCCTCCGGGCCGGAAGGGCAGCTGTCCCGCCAGTTCGTCCAGCCGGACCTGCGCGCAGTCCATCCCCGACTCGTCCAGCGTCCCGTCGGCCTCGGCTCCCACCAGCAGGCACAGCATGGACAGGTCAGGCCGCTCGGACCGCGCCTCTTCGGCGAACCGCCGCCGTAGCTCGGCGGAACGCTCGGGCGGTGGGGGGTACAGGGGACGCATAGCTGGCTCGTGCCCTTTCACGGCGATCGGTACCGCCGCTCACAGTGATCGACAGTGGTGGCGATAGTGGTGATACGCGTGATGCGCGGCGAACCCCATCCCGGCGTACAGCCCCCGCGCGCCCACGTTGTCCGTCTCGACCTGGAGCCACGCCGCGGACGCCCCCTCGTCGAGGGCCCGCCCGGCCAGCGCGGCCATGACCCGGGTGGCCAGCCCCCGCCGCCGTAGCGCCGGATCCACCTCCACCGCGGCGAAACCGGCCCACCGCCCGTCCACGACACACCGCCCGATGGCGGCGGGCGCACCGCCGGCCTCACCCGGAACCGTCGCGAACCACACCGACGGCCCGCTGCCCAGCACCTTCAGGGCCACTTCGCTCACCCCCTTGCGCTGATACCGCGTAAGCCAAGCGTCGTCCGCCTGCCGGGACAGCACCACTCCGGCGTCCTCGTCCCGGTCGGCGACCGGTGCCAGCGCCCCGATCCACAGCTCGGCGGAGACCTCCCGCACCCACCCCAGCCGCTCCAGCTCCGCGCACAGCAGCTCCTGTGTGCCCTCGGCCCCGGTGGCGGTCTGGACGTACGCGGGGAGCCCGCGGGCGTCGTACCAGCGCCGTACGGCATCGAGGGCGGCCGGCAGCGGCAGGCCGGGGTCGCCGAGCGGCAGCGCCGAGTTGGCCCGGCGGGTGAATCCGGAGGCGGCCCGCAGCTCCCACTCGCCGAGCCGCTCGCTCTCCACCGGCCGCCACGCGCGCGCGGAGACGTGCGCGAGCTCCTCGTAGGAGGCGGCGGGCCCGCGACGGCGGGCCGGAGCGGGCGGCACCACCTTGCCCGCGACCAGTGACGCTTCCGGAATACGGACCGTCTCACCACTCTTCCGTGTGATCAGCAGCACACGGTCGTCCCATGATGCGAGAACACCCACCGTGTCGGTGAACTTCTCACCCTTGGTCGCAGGATCGTTCAGGCAGCGTACGGAGACCCGTTTACCCACGTCAGCAGCGGTGATACGGACCTCAAGGCGCCCTGTCGCAGATATTTCCACAGGTCAGTTCACCCCTCCTGTTCGGATCATGCCCAAGAACGGAGATACTAGAGGCGGGCATCGACAACGCCGCGCTCCCGCGCGCCAGGCGGCGGAGCCTGAGGAGGCCCGCCAGCGCCCTATCGAGGAGGAACGACAGCGTGACCTACGTCATCGCGCAGCCTTGTGTCGACGTCAAGGACAAGGCGTGCATCGAGGAGTGCCCGGTCGACTGCATCTACGAGGGCTCCCGGTCCTTGTACATCCACCCGGACGAATGCGTCGACTGCGGAGCCTGTGAGCCGGTCTGCCCGGTCGAGGCGATCTTCTACGAGGACGACACTCCGGAGGAGTGGAAGGACTACTACAAGGCGAACGTCGAGTTCTTCGACGAGCTCGGCTCCCCCGGCGGCGCCAGCAAGCTGGGCCTGATCGAGCGGGACCACCCCTTCATCGCCGCGCTGCCGCCGCAGGCCGAGTAGTCACCATCGGCGACCCGCACAGCGTGCCGCCTCGGTCCCGTACGGCCTGATCGTCGTGCGGGACCGAGGCGTTGCCGTATCCGGCAGTACCAGAAAGTGAGCCAGATCCCGTGTCCGCAGTCTCCGAGCGTCTTCCGACCTTCCCCTGGGACAAGCTGGAGCCGTACAAGAAGACGGCCGCCGCGCATCCGGACGGCATCGTCGACCTCTCCGTCGGCACGCCGGTCGACCCGGTTCCCGAGCTGATCCAGAAGGCCCTGATCGACGCGGCGGACTCCCCGGGCTATCCGACGGTCTGGGGCACCCCGGCGCTGCGCGACGCGATCACCGGCTGGGTGGAGCGCCGCCTGGGCGCCCGCGAGGTCACCCACCAGCACGTCCTGCCGATCGTCGGCTCCAAGGAACTCGTCGCCTGGCTCCCCACCCAGCTGGGCCTCGGCCCCGGCGACAGGGTGGCCTACCCGCGCCTCGCGTACCCGACGTACGAGGTGGGGGCCCGCCTCGCCCGCGCCGAGTACGAGGTGTACGACGACCCGACCGAGCTGGACCCGCGCGGCCTGAAGCTGCTCTGGCTGAACTCGCCGTCCAACCCCACCGGCAAGGTCCTGTCGAAGCAGGAACTGACCCGGATCGTGGCGTGGGCCCGCGAACACGGCATCCTGCTGTTCTCCGACGAGTGCTACCTGGAGCTGGGCTGGGAGGCCGACCCGGTCTCGGTCCTGCACCCGGAGGTGAACGGCGGCTCGTACGAGGGCATCGTCGCCGTGCACTCGTTGTCGAAGCGCTCGAACCTGGCGGGGTACAGGGCGGCGTTCCTGGCGGGTGACCCCGCCGTCCTGGCTCCCCTCCTGGAGATCCGCAAGCACGGCGGCATGATGACGTCCGCCCCGACCCAGGCTGCGGTCGTCGCGGCCCTGGGCGACGACGAGCACGTCCGCGTCCAGCGCGACCGCTACGCCGCCCGCCGCACGGCCCTGCGCGAGGCCCTGGAGGCCCACGGCTTCCGGATCGAGCACAGCGAGGCCAGCCTCTACCTCTGGGCCACCCGCGACGAGTCCTGCTGGACCACGGTCGCCCACCTGGCCGACCTCGGCATCCTGGTGGCCCCCGGCGACTTCTACGGCGAAGCGGGCGCCCGGCACGTTCGGGTCGCGCTCACGGCGACGGACGAGCGGGTGGCGACGGCAGTACGACGTCTGGCGTGACCGTGTACGGCTGCCGGGCACCGGGTGAACCCGCCCGGCCCCTGCCGACGTAGGCACGCAAAAGCCGACGGGGCCCAGGAATCTTCCTGAACCCCGTCGGCGGTGAAGCCGGACGCAGCCGACCGTCAGCCGACCGGCAGGCCCTGCACCGGCAGCGAACCGGTCGCCGGCAGGCCACCCTGCGTGGCCGACCCGGCCGCGTCGCCGAGGACGGCCCCGACCTGCCCGGCCACGCCACCCGCGGTCTCCTGCGCGGCAGCGGCCCGCTCCTTCGCGACCTTGCCGCCGGTCTTCGTCACCTTGCCGCCGGCCTTGGCCGCGGTCGGGACCGCCTTCTTCGCGGCCTTGCCGCCGCTCTTGGTCACCTTGTCGCCGGTCTTGGCCGCGGTCGGCAGCGCCTTGTCGACCGCCGTGTCGACGGCGCCGCCCGCGAGCCCGGCGGCGTTCTGGGTCGCGCCGTCGACGACAGTCGTGCCGTCCAGGGCGGTCAGCCCGCCGACCTTGGAGGCGTCGGGCAGTTCGGGGGCCGCGCTGGCGGAGCCGGCCGCACCGACCCCGGCAGCCGCTCCCGCAGCGACGAGCAGCGCGGCACGAGCGATCCGGCGGGTCAGGGGGAGGGACATGATGCTCCTTCGACGGGTCTGTCGGATGAGAACGATGAAGTGTCCGACCGCGTCCGGCAGTTGACCGACTCACTTCGGCGACTGACGGCGGACCGACTGGCTGTTGATCTCCGGGCTCGGACGCAGTGACTACCGCTCGAAGCCCGCGAAGGTTGCGGCGCCCCAATGTAAAGAGTTGGCAATGCGTCGCATTATCGCCTGCGGATAAAAACGGGCAAAGCGCGTCCTGCCCGAAAGCCCGCCGAATCCTTACAGCCCTTTGCGCTCAAGGCTTTTTACGGATTCGAGGATGGCCGCGCGAAAACCTGCCCATACCGTCGCCGCCCGACACTTCGACCAACCCGTGGGGGTGATCCGTCGAYCTGCCGCGCGTACTACCGGGACGTGACGATCCGAACCGGGCTCACGCCGCTCCCGGCCCCCGACGCACCCGCCCCGCCGCTCGCGCGCCACTGGCTGTCGGTGTTCCCGGCGACCCACTCCCGCCCGGCGTACGACACCCGCTTGATGTGCAGATCGGAGGCGTTGGCCACGGCCCAGTGGGCCAGCTGCCAGCCGCGCTCGCGCGCACCGCGCCCGGCGCCGGAATCCTCGTCGGCCCGCACCGGCAGCTCGACGGTCCGCTCGTCCTTCTTGATCACGGACGGCGTGGGCGAGGGCGAGGCCTTCTCGCCGCTCACCTCCGCGGCGGCCGGCTGGAGCGCGTCCCGCCCGAAGTCCCGCAGCAGCGCGTCCCGCACGGCGTCCGCACCCGCGGCCCGCGTGGCCCCCGGACGCCCCTCGCAGGTCAGCGTGGCCGCCGAACGTCCCGTGAGCGCGGCGGCGAGCAGCGTCGCGTCCGGCTCGTGCTTGGCGTACGCCTCCGGAAAGCCGCTGCGCTGGACCCGCTGGGCGGCGACGGTGAGCGGCAGCCGCGTGTAGTCGCGGACCTTGACCAGGTGCTCGTAGAAGACGCCCGCCGCGTAGATCGGGTCGCGGATCTCCTCCGCGGTGCCCCAGCCCATCGAGGGCCGCTGCTGGAACAGGCCCAGCGAGTCACGGTCGCCATGGTCGATGTTGCGCAGCCCCGACTCCTGGAGAGCCGTGGCGAGCGCGATCGTCACGGCCTGCTCGGGCAGCCCGCGGCCGGTGCCGACGGCCGCGATCGTCGCCGCGTTCACCGCCTGCTCCGGCGTGAACTCGTATCTGGCCCCGTCGCCCTTGCCCGACACCACGTCGCAGCCCGGCGTCCCGGTGCCTCCGGTGACGTACTGCACCGCGAGGTAGCCCGCGACGGCGAGCAGGACCATGAAGGCCGCTCCGCGACGCAGGAGACGGCCATGACGTTTGCGGGAGGGCGACGGCTCTGGCACGCCTACAAGGTAGCTGAGGCTACTGAGGGGTATGGGCGGGGTTGAAAATCAGTGGGGAAAGTGGGGTGACTGCGCGGCGGGTTAGGGTCGGCACCATGGCCGACACCTCCCTTGACCTCACGCTGGACGCCGCGAAGCTCACCGCGCAGCTCGTCGACTTCCCCTCCGTCAGCGGCACGGAAAAGCCCCTGGCGGACGCCATCGAGACCGCCCTGCTGGCCCTGCCGCACCTGACGGTCGAGCGGTACGGCAACAACGTGTTGGCGCGCACGCACCTGGGCCGGCCGGAGCGCGTGATCCTCGCCGGCCATATCGACACGGTGCCGATCGCGGACAACGTCCCCTCACGCCTGGACGAGGACGGCGTCCTGTGGGGCTGCGGCACCTGCGACATGAAGTCCGGCGTCGCGGTCCAGCTCCGCATCGCCGCTACGGTCGTGGCCCCGAACCGCGACCTGACCTTCGTCTTCTACGACAACGAAGAGGTCACCGCCGACCTCAACGGCCTCAAGCACGTCGCCGAGAACCGCCCGCAGTGGCTGGAGGGCGACTTCGCGGTACTGCTGGAGCCGTCGGACGGCGAGGTCGAGGGCGGCTGCCAGGGCACGCTCAGGGTCCTGCTCAAGACCAAGGGCGAGCGGGCCCACTCCGCGCGCAGTTGGATGGGCTCGAACGCGATCCACACGGCGTCGCCGATCCTGGCCCGCCTCGCCTCGTACGAACCGCGTTACCCGGTGATCGACGGCCTGGAGTACCGGGAAGGCCTGAACGCGGTCGGCATCTCGGGCGGAGTGGCGGGCAACGTCATCCCCGACGAGTGCGTCGTGACGGTCAACTTCCGCTACGCCCCGGACCGCACCGAGGAGGAGGCCGTCGCGCATGTCCGCGAGGTCTTCGCCGACTGCGGTGTCGAGGAGTTCGTGGTCGACGACCACAGCGGCGGCGCACTCCCCGGCCTCTCCCACCCGGCGGCCGCGGCGTTCATGGAGGCGGTCGGGGGCATCCCGCGCCCCAAGTACGGCTGGACCGACGTCTCCCGCTTCTCGTCCCTGGGCATCCCGGCGGTCAACTACGGCCCCGGCAACCCGCACTTGGCGCACAAGCGGGACGAACGGGTCGAAACGGCGAAGATCCTGGCGGGCGAGGAGCGGCTGAGGGCGTGGCTCACGGCCTAGTGCTCGCAGACGGCTGGGCGTGGACATGGGCATGAGCGCAGGTGAAGCCCGGTGGACAGGGGTCAGCCTCGGGATCGCCCGGGCGGCGCTTCACGGCAGACATGCTCACGTCCCCCGTCCGTAACCCGCGTGGATCTACGCTGAGGTGGATAGACCTGCAAGACCCGCAGGCCCCGCAGCGGAGGGAGCGCACATGGCTACCGGCAACCCCGAGGGGAAGAAGCAGCCACCGACGGAGCAGCGTCTGGGACCGGTTCTCCGGAGGCGTGGGCAGGTGACGGCGAGCACGACCGACCAGCGACTGCTGGACGCGGGCGGCCCGTCCGACTGGGTCCACACCGACCCCTGGCGCGTCCTGCGCATCCAGTCGGAGTTCATCGAGGGCTTCGGCACGCTCGCCGAACTCCCGGCGGCGATCAGCGTGTTCGGCTCGGCGCGCACCCCGGTCGACTCTCCCGAGTACGACGCCGGAGTGCGCCTCGGCCGAGGGCTGGTCGAGGCGGGCTTCGCGGTGATCACCGGCGGGGGCCCAGGGGCCATGGAGGCCGCGAACAAGGGCGCCTTGGAGGCGAAGGGCATCTCGGTCGGCCTCGGCATCGAGCTGCCCTTCGAGCAGGGGCTGAACCCCTACGTCGACATCGGCCTGAACTTCCGGTACTTCTTCGTCCGCAAGATGATGTTCGTCAAGTACGCCCAGGGCTTCGTGGTCCTCCCCGGCGGCCTCGGCACCCTCGACGAACTCTTCGAGGCCCTCACCCTCGTCCAGACCCAGAAGGTCACCCGCTTCCCGATCGTCCTGTTCGGCAGCGAGTACTGGGGCGGCCTGGTCGACTGGCTGAAGAACACGCTGATCGCCCAGGGCAAGGCGTCGGAGAAGGACCTGATGCTGTTCCACGTCACGGACGACGTGGACGAGGCGGTGGCACTGGTGTCGAAGGAGGCGGGGCGCTAGCGCTGGTCGCGTCCTTCAGGGCGGCGGGGGCGAGGAAGGCGGTTACGCCAGCCCCCGCCGCGCCACAGCCGGCGGCCGATGGCCCGCGATCGTCGCCACCATGTCCACGACCTGCCGCGTCTCCGCCACCTCATGCACCCGATACACCTGAGCCCCCAACCACGCCGAAACGGCAGTCGTCGCGAGCGTCCCCACCACCCGCTCCTTCAGCGGCTTGTCCAGCGTCTCCCCGACGAAGTCCTTGTTGGACAGGGAGACCAGCACCGGCCACCCCGTCTCCACCATCTCCCCGAGCCGCCGGGTCGCCTCCAGACTGTGCCGGGTGCTCTTCCCGAAGTCGTGCCCGGGATCGATCAGGATCGACTCCCGCGGCACCCCCAGCTCCAGCGCCCGCTCGGCCAGCCCCACGGTCACCCGCAGAATGTCCGCCATGACGTCGTCGTACGTCACCCGATGCGGCCGGGTCCGAGGCTCCGCACCCCCGGCGTGCGTGCACACCAGCCCCACCCGATAGCGCGCGGCGACCTCCGCCAGCCCGGGATCGACACCGCCCCACGCGTCGTTCAGCAGATCTGCGCCGGCCTCGCACACCGCGGCGCCCACCTCGGCCCGCCAGGTGTCCACGCTGATCACGACATCCGGGAAACGCCGCCGCACCTCGGCCACGAAGCCGACCGTGCGCCGCGCCTCCTCCTCGGCGGTCACCTCTTCCCCCGGCCCGGCCTTGACCCCACCGATGTCGATGATGGCGGCGCCCTCCGCGACCGCCTGTTCCACGCGCGCGAGGGCAGGCTCGTCGCGGAACGTCGCCCCTTGGTCGTAGAAGGAGTCCGGGGTCCGGTTCACGATCGCCATGATCACCGGCTCATGCGTGTCGAACTCACGCCTGCCCAGCCTGAGCATCCCCTGTGACCTCTCCTTGAGCTTCCTGGTACGTCCTGGCCTTACGGCCGCCTGCGACCTTAACTGTCAGAGTCGCATGGCACGATCGGACACTGACACACTCGACCGCACGCATTCATCGACCGTGGGGGCCACAGCGATGGTTATGTTCCTGTTCCTGGTCGTCGCGCTGGCCGTCGTGGTCGCCGCGGTGACACTCGCCGTGGTGGGCGGCGGAGAGGGCGAGGGCCCGCTGCCGGAGGCAGCGCCCGAGCGCCTCCGGGACCCGCTGCCCCCGGACCGCCCGGTCAACCGCGCAGACATCGAGAGCCTCCGCTTCCCGCTCACCGCCCGCGGCTACCGCATGGCCGACGTCGACGACGCCCTCAGCCGCCTCGGCGCCGAGCTCGCCGAGCGCGACGCCCGCATCGCCGACCTGGAGTCGGCCCTGGCCGGCGCCCAGAGGCCGGCCGGCCATGTCTCCATGGACAAGCCCGCCCAGGAGGACCAGCAATGAGCGACGGTACGGCTGTGGCGGGCGACGACGGCGCCCTGCGCTGCCCCTGGGCCCTGTCCACACCGGACTACGTGACGTACCACGACGAGGAGTGGGGCCGCCCGGTCCACGGCGACGACGCGCTCTTCGAACGCCTCAGCCTGGAGGCCTTCCAGTCGGGCCTGTCCTGGATCACGATCCTGCGTCGCCGCGAGGGCTTCCGCGCCGCCTTCGCCGGCTTCGAGATCGCCAAGGTCGCGACCTTCACGGACGCCGACAAGGACCGCCTCCTCGCGGACGAGGGCATCATCCGCAACCGAGCCAAGATCGACGCGACCGTCGCCAACGCACGGGTGCTGGCCGAGTGGCCCGCCGGCGACCTGGACGCCCTGATCTGGTCCCACGCCCCCGACCCGACCACCCGCCCCGCCCCGAAGACCTTGGCGGACGTCCCGGCGGTCACCCCGCAGTCCACGGCCCTGTCCAAGGCCCTGAAGAAGCGGGGCCTGCGCTTCGTGGGCCCGACCACGGCCTACGCTCTGATGCAGGCGTGCGGCCTGGTCGACGACCACTTGGAAACCTGCGTAGCGAGAAGCGCCCCGTAAGGGGCACGGGGCCGTGACATCTGCGGCTCCGCCGCGATGGGGGAGCGACCAGCTCCCACGCACCCGCGCCCCCCACCGGCGCTACCGCCCCGAGCTCATCGGCCCAAATACTTGGGCCTCTCCTTGTTCACGAAGGCCTGCACCGCAATCGCATGGTCTTCGGAAGACCCCGCCCGCGTCTGCAGCTCGTCCTCCTTCTCCAACGTCTCCTCGAGCGAGTGCGACAGCCCGAACGCCATCGCCTCCTTGATCGCTCCGTACGCCACGGTCGGCCCGTCGGCGAGCGCCCGCGCGACCTTCTCCGCCTCGACCCGCAGCTCGCCGGTCGGCACCAGCCGGTTCGCGATCCCCAGCTCGTACGCCTCCTGCGCCTTGATGTTCCGAGGGAAGAGCAGCAGATCAGAGGCCCGGCCCGGCCCGACAACCCGCGGCAGCGTCCACGAGATCCCGGAGTCGGCGGTCAGCGCGACCCCCGCGAAGGACGTGTTGAAGGCAGCCGTGTCGGCCACGACCCGGTAGTCCGCGGCCAGCGCGAACCCGAAGCCCGCCCCGGCCGCGACCCCGTTCACCCCGGCCACCACCGGCTTCGCCATCCCGGCCAGCGCCAGCGCGATCGGGTTGTAGTGCTCCCGGACGGTGCTCATGGTCTGCCCCGACCCGGTCTCCCGGTCGGCGGCCAGCAGCCCGATGTGCTCCTTCAGGTCCTGCCCCACGCAGAACGCCCGCTCCCCGGCCGCGGTCAGCAGCACGGCCCGTACGGCGTCGTCACCCGCCGCGGCCTGGACCGCGTCCCGCAGGGCGACCTTCGTCGCGATGTTCAGCGCGTTCATCGCCTCGGGGCGGTTCAGCGTGATCGTCGCGAGTCCGTCGCTCACCTCGTAGAGCACGGTGTCGGCCATGGCGTATCCCCTCCGCTGTCGCGGCTCGGCGTACCGGTCGGTACGCGCCTGTCTGAAGGACAGCATGGCGGAGATCAACGACAACGGCCCTGACCGGACGTGTGACCTGCGTCAAAGAATTCGTGTCCGATTCCGTTCGGCCGAAGTGCGTGCGGTGGCGCAGTATCGCAGTCGCTTCGCCGAATTGAGTGGTTTTGCTCGCGTGCGTTGCCCAAGCGATGCCGACTGATGTTGGTCATCGGGTCCTGAGATGCGGGATAATGGCTGGGAAGCAATGTGTTCGATGCCGGTGTCGCGTGTCTCATGCCAGACACGCGTGCCCTCCATGGGGCCGTCGGCTTTGACGATGAGCTGGTTTCAGGAAGGGGAACGAGCATGGCGGCCATGAAGCCGCGGACGGGCGATGGCCCGCTCGAGGTGACCAAGGAGGGGCGGGGCATCGTCATGCGGGTTCCGCTCGAAGGCGGCGGTCGGCTCGTCGTCGAGCTGACCCCTGACGAGGCAGACGCACTGGGCGACGCCCTCAAGAAGGTCGTCGGCTGACGCGGCAGCGACCCTATCCTTTCGGCGGCCCCGGCATCGCTCATGGTGCCGGGGTTGCTGTGTCTGCGGTACCTGTGCGGTGGGTCAGGGCGTACGGCCGGTCAGGTCGTCAGCGCTTGACCGCGCACAGCAGCCCGTCCCCGACCGGCAGCAGCGACGGCACCAGGTCCTGGCTCTCCCGCACCGCGCGCAGCAGCTCCCGGATGCGTATGACCTCGGTGGGCTGGGGGCCCGAGTCGACCGTGCGGCCGTTGGTGAAGACGCCCTCGAAGACGACCAGGCCACCCGGACGCAGCAGGCGCAACGATTCAGCGAGATAGTCGAGAAACTCCAGCCGGTCGCCGTCGCAGAAGACGAGGTCGTACCCGGCGTCCGCGAGACGGGGCAGGACGTCCAGAGCGCGGCCCGGGATGAAGCGGGCGCGGTTGCTGGCGAAGCCGGAGGCGCGGAAGGCCTGGCGGGCGAACTGCTGGTGCTCCGGCTCGGGGTCGACGGTGGTCAGGACGCCGTCCGGGCGCATGCCGTGCAGAAGGTGGATGCCGGAGACGCCGGTGCCGGTGCCGATCTCCGCGACCGCCTTGGCGTCCACGGTGGCGGCGAGCATCCGCAGCGCGGCGCCCGTGCCGGGCGACACCGAGCGCAGCCCCGCCTCACGGGCCCGGTCCCGGGCCCAGCGCAGGACTTCGTCCTCGGCGACGTAGGCGTCGGCGAACGCCCAGCTCGTCTGCCGGTTGCCGGTAATGGCCCTCTCCTGTCCCCGTGGTTGCCTGGGCGTGACTGTATCCGTTGCGGCCGGGAACCCGCAGATGGGACCAGGCGTTTAGAAGGGTGGGAAGACGAGCGGGGGGACACAGTTGGATCACGACGACGAGCGAGGCCGCGAGCAAGTGCTGACGCAGGCGCACCAGCCGTGCCGGCCCAGATCAAATTCTCGTAAAACCGCTTATCCGGAGCTAACGGGCGAGGTGGCTATGGTAGGGGCTCCACTGGACACCACCAGAGCCGACAGGGGAGGTGCGGCTGCGCCTGTGGATCGGGGAGGAGTGCTTCGGCGCTTTCTCGGATCGGCGGGCAGGCCGAAATCCGTGAACGACACCGCTGACCACAGCCACGCCGGCGACTACGCCCAGACCGCGACCTTCTCCACCGACGCGGACGGGCAGGCGTGGACTCCGCCCACCTGGGAGGAGATCGTCAGCACGCACAGCGGCCGCGTCTACCGCTTGGCGTACCGCCTCACCGGCAACCAGCACGACGCCGAGGACCTCACCCAGGAAGTCTTCGTCCGCGTCTTCCGCTCCCTGTCGACGTACACGCCGGGAACCTTCGAGGGCTGGCTGCACCGCATCACCACCAACCTCTTCCTGGACATGGTCCGCCGCAAGCAGCGCATCCGCTTCGACGCGCTGGGCGAGGACGCCGCCGAGCGGCTGCCCAGCAAGGAGCCCACGCCCCAGCAGGTCTTCAACGACGCCCACTTCGACGCGGACGTCCAGCAGGCCCTCGACACCCTCGCCCCCGAGTTCCGCGCCGCGGTCGTCCTGTGCGACATCGAAGGACTGTCGTACGAGGAGATCGCCGCGACCCTCGGCGTCAAGCTCGGCACCGTCCGGTCCCGTATCCACCGGGGCCGCTCGCAGCTGCGCAAGGCCCTTGCCCACCGCTCGCCGGAGGCGCGTGCCGAGCGCCGCTCCTTCGTGCCGCGTGTGGCCGCACTGGGGGGAGGGGGCGCGACCGCGTGAACGGCTCCCGACCCAATCCGGCCGAACGACTCCTGGCCGAGCAGCATCTGGGCGACCGACTCTCCGCCCTCGTCGACGGAGAGCTCGGTCATGAGACGCGCGAGCGTGTCCTCGCCCACCTGGCGACCTGCGCCAGGTGCAAGTCCGAGGCCGACGCCCAGCGCCGGCTGAAGAACGTCTTCGCGGAGGCGGCCCCGCCGCCTCCCTCCGAGAGTTTCCTGGCCCGCCTTCAGGGCCTCCCCGGGGGAGGTGACCTGGACGGCGGCGGCTCGCCGCTGAGCGGGGGAGGTTTCGGTGGACTACAGGGACGGCCCGGCACCCCCGGCGTCTTCGGCGTGAAGCGCGGCGAGCGCTTCGAGTTCGGTTACGTCCCCTCGGGCTCCCACGCCCCGGCGCTCCCCGACTCGGACCGCGGCTTCCGCACCCACCCCGTGGCCCGTCATGACACCGACCGCTCGGCGTCCTCGCGGATGCGCTTCGCGTTGGTCGCGGCGGGCGCGGTGTCGCTGGCGGCCATCTCACTGGGCGGCGTCACGTCCAGCGCACCGACCGACGCGGAGGCACGCAGTGGCTCGGGGGCCGGCAGCAATGTGACCCCCACGCGGCCCCAGGGCGGCGGTGCCACGACGGCGCCCGAGAACCAGCGCCGCCGCGCACTGGGCCCGCTGCTCGCTCAAGGACAGGGCGAGCGCACGCTCGACGCCCCGGCGGCCCCGACCCAGGTGTCGGCCCCGGCGGCCCCGACCCAGGTGTCGGCCCCGCTGCTGCCCGGGATGCCGACCCAGCCGGCCGACCAGGACATGCACACCCTGACGGCACCCGTGATGGCCGGCGCGGCCGCCATGTCCCCGCTGATACGCCCGCTCAGCGCCACCCCGCCCCTCACCCTGACCGCCTGGTCCCCGGACGCCGGGATCACCGCGACCCCGGGTCCGCTCGCCGCACCCGTCCCCGACGCCACGTCATCCGCCTCCGCCTCCTCGGCCACCGACCGCTGACCGGCCTCTGCGCATCGGCCCACGAACCTGATTGAATCCAGCGTGGGCCGCGCGCCGTGTCCGTCGGGCCGGGCGCGGAATCGAGCACGCGGGCGTCGTTGTCGCCGCGTGCCGGATGGGGGAGGTAGCACGAAGTCGCCGGTTTCCCGGGGGAAGCCGAGCGCGACAGCGCAGAGTTGAGTAGGCATTCGGGCGCCGGGGGTTCCCGGTGGCGGTCTGCGGAGAAACCGGAGATCGCGTTCGGGCGGGGTTCTTCGCACGGCATGCGAACCGGAGCCGTCACCGCCGAGCCGCGGAACGACGGCCCACGAAGGCTGCCCCGCCGCACTCCAGCCGTGTCCGCCCGGACGTGGCACAGAGCGAAGCGTCCTACTCGAGCAACGGTCGGCAGCGAGCAGGAAGCAGAACATGAACGAGGGGAAGCCCGCGAAGGCGAAGTGGTGGAACCGACCTCGACCGCAGGGGGCCTCGGGCCACGCGGAGGGGGCGACACCGACGCCGGGCGAGACGATGCCGGTCACGCCGGACGCGGGGCCGGGAGGCTCGGCCGGTGACGTGATCTTCGCCGACGGCGATTTCGAGCTGGCCCGGCCGGCGGCGGGTGCCTCCGGTGACGCGGCTTCCGCCGAGGGGGACTTCGAGCTTCGGCCCGCTGCGAGCGGCGTTGCAGGCACGGCCTCCGACGAGGGTGACTTCGAGCTGGCCCGGCCGGTCGGGGCGCCCGCGCCCCTCCCGCCGGCGGATGCGGTCATCGCGCCGTCGGCAGACGCAGTGATCGCGGACTGCGCCGACCAGGCCGCCGCTCCCGCGGTCCCGGTCGCCGAACACCCCAAGCCCCTCCACGACCCCGACCCCTACAGCACTCCGCCCTACGGCGAGCCCGGCCCCTGGGCGCCCGCGCCGCCGGTCCAGCACCCGGCGACGACACCGGCGCACGGAACGGCCGTACCGATGCCGCCCGCGCCAGGCCCGGCTGCCCCTGCGCAGGGCGCGCAAGCCGGTCCGGTGACGTCCGTGGCAGCTCCTGCCCCGACGGCCGGCGCCCCCGCCGCAGCCACCCCGGCCCGGACGGCACCCCCGGCTCCCGCCGCCACCATCC
>NZ_RDBN01000005.1:455507-489185 GCF_008042075.1 Streptomyces sp. UW30
GCTCGAAATCGCCGTCGGCGAAGATCACGTCACCGGCCGAGCCTCCCGGCCCCGCGTCCGGCGTGACCGGCATCGTCTCGCCCGGCGTCGGTGTCGCCACTAAGCAGCAGCGGCGCAAGCGGGCCAAGAGGGTGCTCTTCGTCGGGGCGCTGGTGCTGGCGCTGGTGTCCGGCGGCGTCGGAGGTGTCGTGGGGGCGTATCTGGAGCGCAACGGTGGCATGGGGGACGTCGAGCTGCCGCAGGCAGGGGCCGAGTCCGTCGGGCGGGCGCCGGACAGCGTCGCCGGGATCGCGGCGCGCGCACTGCCCAGTGTCGTGACCCTGCATGTGAGCGGCAGCGAGGAGCAGGGCACCGGCACCGGCTTCGTGCTCGACGACCGAGGGCACATCCTCACCAACAACCACGTCGTCGAACCCGCGGGCGACGACGGCCGGATATCCGTGACCTTCCACAGCGGCGACACCGCCAAGGCCACCGTCGTCGGACGCGACAGCGGCTACGACCTCGCCGTCGTCAAGGTCTCCGACGTCAGCGGCCTCAAGCCCCTGCCGCTGGGCAACTCCGACAACGTCCAGGTCGGCGACCCGGTCGTCGCCATCGGCGCCCCGTTCGACCTGGAGGGCACCGTCACCTCCGGCATCATCAGCGCCAAGGAGCGGCCGATCACGGCCGGCGGCGAGAGCGACGCGAGCGACGTGTCGTACGTGGACGCGTTGCAGACCGACGCGCCCATCAACCCCGGCAACTCCGGCGGTCCCCTCCTCGATGCCCAGGCCCGTGTCGTCGGCATCAACTCCGCGATCCGTTCCGCCGACACCGGCTCCGACCTCGACGCCGGTCAGGCCGGCTCCATCGGCCTCGGCTTCGCCATCCCGGTCAACCAGGCCAAGCGCGTCGCCGAGGAGCTGATCAACACCGGCCACGCGACCCACCCGGTCATCGGCGTCACCCTCGACATGGACTACGCCGGCGACGGCGCCCGCGTGGGCACCAAGGGCAGCGACGGCGGCGCCGCGGTCACCGGCGGCGGCCCCGGCGACAAGGCCGGCATCAAGCCGGGCGACGTCATCACCGAGGTCGACGGCCAGCGCGTCCACTCCGGTGAGGAACTCATCGTCAAGACCCGCGCCCATCGCCCCGGCGACCGGCTCGCACTGACCCTGGAGCGCGGCGGCAAGGAGATCACGATCTCGCTGACGCTGGGCTCGTCGGGCGGGGGCTGATCGGGGCCGAGACTCACAGAAACGTCACACTGCACCTCGTCTCAGGCCCCCGTATGGGCTCTGACAAGGCAAACAACCCGGAAAACCGCACGATCACCCGCATTCGGAGGCCTCGGGACAGTACCGGTCGTAGCGGATCGCCGGGTACCGTGGATGCGGCCCGGACCACGGAAGACCGCCGAGGGCCGAGGACCGAGGACATCGCAAGGAGCTTCAGGTGTTCAATGACATAGGACCGCTCGAGCTGGTGACGCTCATCGTCCTCGCCGTGCTCGTCTTCGGTCCGGACAAGCTCCCGAAGCTGATCCAGGACGTCACGCGGACGATCCGCAAGATCCGCGAGTTCTCGGACAGCGCCAAGCAGGACATCCGGCAGGAACTCGGCCCGGAATTCAAGGACTTCGAGTTCGAGGACCTGAACCCCAAGACGTTCATCCGCAAGCAGATGGACAACGACGAACTGGGGCTCAAGGAGATCCGCAACGGCTTCGACCTGAAGAAGGAGATGGCCGAGGTCACCGACGCCGTCCACAGCCGTGAGTCGGAGTCGTCGTCCTCGTCCTCGTCCGGCTCCTCGGGCGGCAGCATCGACATGACGAAGAAGCCCGAGACCGCCCGTGAGGAGCGCCCGCCCTACGACGCGGACGCCACCTGAGCCGTACGAACACGGGAGCGGACACCACTCGTACGTGACGCTTCTCATACTCCGCCCGGGTCGCACACGGCCAGAACCCGCCCTCCGCGCGCCCCACGCGCCGGGCGGTTTCCCTGCTGCTCGAAGCGGTGTGGCTATGCTGCCGAGTTGTTGTGCGGACCGGACGAGTACGCCCGAAGGGGGGCGGGCCGGGCTGGTCCGGCGAGAGCGAGGAGGCGTCCGGGCACATGGAGACGACGAGTCAGACGACGAGTCGCGCAGTCGCGCAGGACACGGCCGCGGAGAGCGGACAGCAGTTCCCCTCTGCCCGGCGCACGGTCGACGGCTACCTGCTGGCGCCCTTCCCGTGGTACGGCCTTGACGAGGCCTTCACGGGGCCGCGCTGGCTGATGCAGGTCGGGACGGCGGCCGACGGGGCCGTGGAACACGGATCGATCGGACACGGGGACGAGCCCTCCGTGCGGAGCGAGTCGACGGAGGACCGGGAGAAGTTCGCGGTCGTGGTGACCGTCGCCGCGAATCCCTCCCGGCGCAGCGCGGACGGCACGGGGCTGCTGGAGGCCACGTCGGTGTCCTCGGCGGCGTGGCTCGCGGGGGTGGGGCTGCTGACGTTCACCTGGCCGGGGCAGATGGATCACTCGCTGCGGGACGACTGGCTGGAGCAGCAGACGGAGACCGCGTGGGCCCTGGCCGACGATCTGGCCGGGGCGGCGTGGTCGACGTTGTCCCTGCCGGTGGATGGGGTGCCTACGCCCTTCCATTACCGGGAGTCCGAGTTCGGGTGGGTGCTTGCCGGGTCCACTCAGGCGGGCGTGCACGTGGGGGCGTACGGGCGGGGGATGAGCGCGTATGGGCTCGGCTTCGCCGTGATCAAGGACATCAGCGCGTACGCCTAGCCGGCGGGGCTGAGCCGAAGTGATGAGGGGCGCCGTTGGGATTCGGCGCCCCTTCGTCGTGGGGGCTTCGGTGTCATCGGCGGCTGCGGGTCGTGGTGGGTTGCTCGCGCGGTTCCCCGCGCCCCTGACGGGGCGCTCCCCCGGAGGGCGTTCTCAGAACTTGTTGCGCGGCGTGATGCCCAGGGACATGCCCGACAGGCCCCGCTGCCGGCCGCCCAGCTTGCCCGCGATCGCTCGCAGGGCCGAGCCCGCCGGGCTGTCCGGGTCCGTCAGGACGACCGGCTTGCCCTCGTCGCCGCCCTCGCGGAGGCGGACGTCGATCGGGATGTTGCCGAGGACCGGGACGTTCGCGCCGGTCGTGCGGGTGAGGCCGTCGGCCACGGACTGGCCGCCGCCCGTGCCGAAGACGTCGACCATCTCGCCGCAGTGCGGGCAGGGCAGGCCGGACATGTTCTCGACCACGCCGACGATCTTCTGGTGGGTCTGGACGGCGATGGAGCCGGCCCGCTCGGCGACCTCGGCGGCCGCCTGCTGAGGCGTGGTGACGACGAGGATCTCCGCGTTCGGGACCAGCTGGGCCACCGAGATCGCGATGTCGCCCGTGCCCGGGGGCAGGTCGAGCAGCAGGACGTCCAGATCGCCCCAGTACACGTCCGCCAGGAACTGCTGCAGCGCGCGGTGGAGCATCGGGCCGCGCCAGACCACCGGGGCGTTGCCCGGCGTGAACATGCCGATGGAGATGACCTTCACGCCGTTCGCGGACGGCGGCATGATCATGTTCTCGACCTGGGTCGGACGCCCGTCCGCGCCCAGCATCCGCGGCACGCTGTGGCCGTAGATGTCGGCGTCGACGACGCCCACCTTGAGGCCGTCGGCCGCCATCGCCGCCGCCAGGTTCACCGTCACCGAGGACTTGCCGACGCCGCCCTTGCCGGAGGCGACCGCGTACACGCGGGTCAGCGAGCCGGGCTTGGCGAAGGGGACCTCGCGCTCGGCGGTGCCGCCGCGCAGGGCGTTCGCCAGCTCCTTGCGCTGCTCGTCGCTCATCACGTCGAGCGTGACGTCGACGCGGGTGACGCCCTCGACCGCGGAGACGGCGTCCGTCACGCGCTGCGTGATCGTCTCGCGCATCGGGCAGCCGGAGACCGTCAGGTACACGGTGACCGCGACCGCACCGTCCGCACCGATCTCCACCGACTTGACCATCCCGAGTTCCGTGATGGGGCGGTTGATCTCGGGGTCGTTCACCGTCGCCAGTGCTTCGCGCACCGCGTCTTCCGTAGCCATAAGGACGATGGTACGGCGCGGTAGCCATGCCCCGGTAAGCCCGTCAGCGGTCGTCTACGTCACGTCCGCGCGACCGATCTGCCGGGAATACCCCGTGCTCGTGGTGACTGTTGTGCCGGTGACCGTTGTGGCGCTCCTCCAGCTCCTTGGTCAGGTCCTGGAGCTCCGAGCGCATCCAGTCCCGGGTGGCCACCTCGCCCAGGCCGATCCGCAGGGCGGCGATCTCGCGGGTCAGGTACTCGGTGTCGGCGATAGACCGCTCGTTCTGCTTGCGGTCCTGTTCGAGGTTGACCCGGTCGCGGTCGTCCTGCCGGTTCTGCGCGAGCAGGATCAGCGGGGCCGCATACGAGGCCTGGAGCGAGAGCATCAGGGTCAGGAAGATGAACGGGTACTCGTCGAACTTCAGGTCGCCGGGCGCGAAGATGTTCCACAGCACCCACACGATGATGACGACCGTCATCCAGACGATGAACCGTCCGGTGCCCAGGAAGCGCGCGATGCGCTCCGAGAGCCGTCCGAAGGCCTCCGGGTCCCACTCGGGCAGGATGCGGCGGCGCGGCGGGCGGGGTTGGTCGAGGCGCGCGCGGGGCGCCCGGGAGGCCGCGGTGGCGCCCGTCGCTGTGCGCTCGCGCGTGCTCTCACGCTCATGCGCCATGCGCCGACACCCCCTCGCCCGCGCCCCCGCCGGGCTCCTCGTCCAGGTGGAACTCCGTCTCCCGCCAGTCCTCGGGCAGCATGTGGTCCAGTACGTCGTCCACGGTGACCGCGCCCAGCAGCGACCCGGAGTCGTCCACGACGGGCGCCG
Source organism: Streptomyces sp. UW30 (assembly GCF_008042075.1). Lineage (GTDB taxonomy): Bacteria > Actinomycetota > Actinomycetes > Streptomycetales > Streptomycetaceae > Streptomyces. Next base: position 460,374 of record NZ_RDBN01000005.1, read on the forward strand.
CGACCATGTCGTACGTCGCGAAGAACCCGGCGACCACCGGCAGCGCGGCATCCGGCTCCAGGGCTTCGAGGGCCTCGTCGAGCAGCGCGCTGACCAGGGTGTACGGCGGGTCGCGCAGCAGGCGCTGGAAGTGGACCGTGCCGAGGTACTTGCCGGTGGGCGTCTCGTCGGGCGGGCGGCACACGTAGACCTGGGCGGCGAGCGCGGGGGACAGGTCGGGGTTGCGGACGCGGGCGAGGGCGTCGGCGACCGTGGCGTCGGGGCGCAGGATGATCGGCTCGGTCGTCATCAGACCGCCGGCCGTGTGCTCCTCGTACGCCATCAGGCGGCGCATGTCGGCCGCGTCGGCGGGCTCCATCAGGCTCAGCAGCCGCTCCTGCTCGTCCGGCGGGAGCTCGCCCAGCAGGTCGGCCGCGTCGTCCGGGTCCATGGCCTCCAGGACGTCGGCGGCGCGCTCCTCCTTCAGCTTGCCGAGGATCTCGATCTGGTCGTCCTCGGGGAGCTCTTCGAGTACGTCGGCGAGGCGGTCGTCGTCGAGGGCGGCGGCGACCTCGGCGCGGCGCTTGGGGGAGAGGTGGTGCAGGACGTTGGCGAGGTCGGCGGGGCGCAGCTGCTCGAAGGTGGCGAGGAGGCTCTCCGCGCCCTGTCCCTGTTCCTCCAGGGAGAAGCCGGTGACGGCGGACCACTCGACGGTCAGCGACTCGCCCTTGGCCCGTCGCAGCGGGCCGCTCCTGCCGCCCTTGCGGACGAAGACCTTGTCGATCTCCCAGTCCCGGCGGGCCGGCAGCTGCCCGACCGACAGATCGAGGACGGTGACGTCCTCGCCCGTCTCGACGAGGGTGACGCGCCGGTCGAGGAGCTCGCCGAAGACCAGGCGCTCGGTGGGGCGCTGCTCGAAGCGGCGGACGTTGAGCACGCCGGTGGTGATGACCTGGCCGGACTCGATACCGGTCACGCGGGTCATGGGCAGGAAGATGCGGCGCCGGGTGGAGAGTTCGACGACGAGGCCGAGCAGCCGCGGGGGGCGTCGGCCGACGCGGAGCATGACGACCAGATCGCGCACGCGGCCCACCTGGTCGCCGTTCGGGTCGAAGACGGCGATGCCGGCGAGATGCGAGACGAAGATCCGGGGAGCGCCGGCTGCCATGGCTTCAGGCTCCTTTGCGTGCGGGGTGTGCACTGGTGCTGTCGCGGCTGCGCTGACCGTGCCGCATATCCGAATTGCCCGCTCGGTTGGGCTTCAGGCTAGCCCGTCCGGATCCGATACGCCCTGGTGAGAGGTGCGGACGGACTGGCTCCGCGGGGGTGGTGACGGGCCGGTACGCTGCGTACGCCGCTCAGGTCCCACGACAGAAAGGCAGCCCCACCTGTGACTGCGATTCCCCAGGGTCGTACGCGCCGGGCAGCGTTGGTGACCGCCATGTGCGCCCTGGTCGTGTCGGGAATGGGACTGACGGGATGCAGTGAGGACCCGGACGAGGGCACCAACGGCGTCGGCAAGCTGCCGCCCGCCGAGATCCAGCGCAAGACCCGTACGGCCGCGGTCTCCGCCGAAGCGGTGCACCTCACCGGGAACGTCGTCACCAGTGGGCGCACCTACAAACTCGACATGCAGCTGAAGGCCGACGGTGCGACCGGGTCGGTCACCGCGCAGGGCTCCACGTTCCAGCTGCTGCGGATCGGCGAACAGCTGTATCTGAAGGCCGACGCCGGCTTCTGGAGCGACGCGGGCAACGACGGCAAGGCGGACGCCGCCGCAGTGGACAAGCTGAACGGCAAGTTCGTGAAGGTGCCGCAGGGCGACCCGGCGTACAAGAAGTTCAGCGGCTTCACCGACAAGGGCGTGCTCATCGACGGCCTGCTGACGCTGCACGGCAAGCTGGCGACCGACGGCCACTACGAGCAGGCGGGCGTCCGCACGATCCGCATCACCGGCGACAAGGGCTCCGGCGGCACCCTCGACGTCTCCCTGGAGGGCACCCCGTACCCGCTCCTGCTGACCCGGGCGGGCGGCGCGGGCACCCTGACCTTCTCCGCCTGGGGTGAGGATTTCGCCCTGGCGAAGCCGAGCAAGGGCGAGACGGTCGACTACGGCAAGCAACTGCCGACGTCGTGAGCGGCTAGCCGCGCCGCTTCTTCTTCAGCAGCAGCCGCGGAAGCCCCGCGGGGATCGGCTGACGTGTGGTCGCCGGGGACGGCAGCGGCGCCTCGGCCAGGGAGCCGTCCGGCAGCGGTGCGGTGGCTCCCGTCGGCTCCAGCCGCAGCACCCGGCACTCACGTGCCCAGCGGGCCGGCATGGCCTCGCCGTCGGGGGCGTTCAGGCGCTTGCCCTTCAGCTCGGCGACCGTCGCCTCCCACTCCTCGGAGTCCGGCGCGAGCTCGACGACCTTCGCCGCCCAGGAGACCAGCCGGCCGCCCTTGTCCTTGCTGCGGACCGTCACCTCGGCCTCGCCCCCGTCGGCCAGCCCCGGCAGCGGCTGCTCACCGGGGCCGTCGCCGACGACACACGCCGCACCCTCGTGCCACACGTGCCACAGCGCCCGGGCCGGGACCCCGGGTCCGGCGACCCAGATGAGGCCGGACTTCTTCGTGGCCTCCTCGACGAGGGCCTGGTCGAGCAGCTCGCTTGTCATGGCCCCAAGACTATCCAGCGGTGACCCGACCGCTCAGAGCCAGCCGTTGCGCTTCAGCGTGCGGTGGATACCGATACAGATCACCGCAGTGATCCCGAGCACCATCGGATACCCGAACTTCCAGCGCAGCTCCGGCATGTAGTCGAAGTTCATCCCGTACACACCGCACACCATCGTCGGTACGGCGATGATCGCGGCCCACGAGGTGATCTTCCGCATGTCCTCGTTCTGCGCGACGGACGCCTGCGCCAGGTTGGCCTGGAGGATGGAGTTCAGCAGTTCGTCGAAGCCCATGACCTGCTCCTGCACCCGGGCCAGGTGGTCGGCGACATCCCGGAAGTACTTCTGGATGTCCGGGTCGATCAGCCGCATCGGCCGCTCGCTCAGCAGCTGCATGGGCCGCAGCAGGGGCGAGACCGCGCGCTTGAACTCCAGCACCTCGCGCTTGAGTTGGTAGATCCGCCCCGCGTCCGTACCGCGCGGCGAGCCCTTGCGCCCCGGCGAGAAGACCTCGGTCTCCACCTCGTCGATGTCGTCCTGCACCGCGTCGGCGACGGCCACATACCCGTCGACGACATGGTCGGCGATGGCGTGCAGCACCGCCGACGGGCCCTTGGCGAGCAGCTCGGGGTCGTCCTGGAGGCGGTGCCGCAGCGCGCGCAGCGAGCCCTGCCCGCCGTGCCGGACGGTGATGAAGAAGTCCCGTCCGGTGAAGCACATGACCTCGCCGGTCTCGACGATCTCACTGTTGGCGGTGAGTTCGTCGTGCTCGACGTAGTGGATGGTCTTGAAGACGGTGAACAGCGAGTCGTCGTAGCGCTCCAGCTTCGGGCGCTGGTGCGCCTGCACCGCGTCCTCGACGGCCAGCGGGTGCAGCCCGAACTCGCTTGCGATACCGGCGAACTCGGCCTCGGTCGGCTCGTGCAGACCGATCCAGACGAAGCCGCCGTCCCGGCGCACCCGGCGCATCGCCTCGTGCGGGGTGAGGGGCCCCGGACTCTGGACCCGGGCGCCGTGCCGGTAGACGGCGCAGTCGACGACGGCCGAGGGCGTCGCCGGGTCGCGGGTGGTGTCGTAGGCGCCGTTGTCCTTGCGCAGCGAGACGCGGGACGGGCGGACCACGGCACGCAGATCGCGGATCATCGACATGAGCAGGCTCCTTCGCAACGGGCAACGAAGCTCGGAGGGCCGCAGCACGGCTGGAACTACCCGGAATGGGGACGTCCTGACCTCAGGATGTTTGGCACGTCCACAAAGCGGGGAGCACCGCACCGTCGCGGTGATATGGGCTTCGTTGCTGATTCAGATCAGACCGATCAGGCAAAGCGAAACGAAGTGCTCTTCCGCATGAGGACGCGAGCGTGAAAGGCGGCGGTCAGCCGGAGCCGGAACAGCCGAATCAGCTACATCAGCGGCGGGAAGAGCGTGTGGTACTGCACGGTCGACTTCGATCCATAGCAGCCCCACCTCCTCCGGCCGGTCCCTCGTGAGGGACGTTCCATACCCCTTTCGGGGTTCCCCGTAGGGGAGTCAATCTCGGTGTCGGGATTCGATCGCGACGCTTATGCATGCTGTCCCGAACACCGGGCAAGAGTATCAGCCGACAGAAGTGTCAAGGCGCTGCTTTGCCGGGTACTGACGAGTTCTATGCTCGCCGCATGGCTGATGTTCTTCCTCTGGTCGAGGCCCGGTTGCGCTCCGCGCTGGGCGAACCGGGCGCGCGTGCGGCGGTCACCTTCCTCGGTACGGACCGCATCGAGGTGCTCCGTTTCCAGGAGGGCGACATCGTCCGCTACGCCACGCTCGGTATGTCCGCGCAGCCCATGAACGACCCCACCGCGGTGGTCGCCGACCCGGTCAAGGGCGCCCGCGCGGAGCTGGTCCTCTCGGTTCGCGCCGGGCTCGCCGACACCGACAAGGTGCTCCGCCCACTCGCCGTGCTCGCCGCGTCCCCGCAGGTGGAGGGGCTGATCGTGGCGCCGGGTGCCTCCCTGGACGTCGGGGAACCGCTCTGGCCCGGCGCCCCCTTCACTTCGGTCCTGGTCGCCGAGCCGGGCGGCCTGGTGGAGGACCTGGAACTCGACGAGCCCCTCGACCCCGTGCACTTCCTGCCGCTGCTCCCCATGACGCCGAACGAGGCCGCCTGGAAGCGGGTGCACGGCGCCCAGGCCCTCCAGGAGCGCTGGCTGACGAACGGGACGGACCTGAGGGATCCGTCCCGCACATCCGTCCCGCTGGACTGACCGAGGCGTGAGCAACCTCACCAACCGGTGGCCGAAAAGCGTCAGTTGGCAAATACGGCGACGCTGTCCTCGCTCGCGTGCCTGCTCTCCAGTTCCTCCGCCTCGGTTGTGAGCGACTTGCGCCGTACGACCACCACGAGTGCGCCCGCCACGGCCGTGACCGCTGCCACCACGAACGGGATGCGGAGACTGCCGGTCCACTCCTCGATCCTCGGCGCGAAGTAGGGCGCTGCCGCCGCCGCGAACCAGCGCACGAAGTTGTAGCCCGCGCTGGCCACGGGGCGCGGCGCGTCCGAGACGCCGAGGGCCAGCTCCGTGTAGACGGTGTTGTTCACGCCGATGAAGGCGCCGGAAAGGATCGTGCAGACGACGGCGGTGGTGTGGTCGCCGTAGCCGAGGACCAGCACGTCCGCGGCGAGCAGCACCAGCGAACCGCCGAGCACCTTCAGCGAACCGAACCGCTTCTGCAGCCGCGGAGCCACGATCACCGAGAACACCGCCAGCAGCAGGCCCCAGGCGAAGAACACCGCGCCCGACCGGTACGGGCTCATGTTCAGCACGAACGGCGTGAAGGCCAGCACGGTGAAGAACGTGTAGTTGTAGAAGAACGCCGAGACCGCCGCGGACGCCAGGCCGCCGTGGCCGAGGGCCTTGAGCGGATCCAGCAGCGAGGTCTTGCGGGCCGGCTTCGGCTGCTCCTTCAGGAACGCCGCGATGCACAGGAAGCCGACGGCCATCAGGAAGGCCGTACCGAAGAACGGGTAGCGCCAGCTGGCGTCGCCGAGCAGCGCGCCCAGCAGCGGTCCGCACGCCATGCCGAGGCCGAGGGCGGACTCGTAGAGCAGGATCGCCGCCGCGCTGCCGCCCGCCGCCGCGCCGACGATGACCGCGAGGGCCGTCGAGACGAAGAGCGCGTTGCCGAGCCCCCAGCCCGCCCGGAACCCGACCAGTTCGCCGACCGATCCGGACGTGCCGGCGAGCCCGGCGAAGACCACCACGAACGCGAGGCCGAGCAGCAGGGTCCTGCGGCCGCCGATCCGGCTGGAGGCGAAGCCGGTGACCAGCATCGCGACGGCGGTGATGAGGAAGTACGAGGTGAAGAGCAGGGAGACCTGGCCGGCTGTGGCGTTCAGCCCGCCGGCGATGGACGGCAGGATCGGGTCGACGAGTCCGATGCCCATGAAGGCCACGACGGACGCGCCCGCGGTCGCCCACACGGCCCGCGGCTGCCGCAGAAGGCCGCCCGCTCCCGCGTCGAAGGGGTCCATACCGTTCGCCATGCCGTTCTCCGATCCGGACAGGGTGGTTGGTGGATACACAGAATACGTTAGCTAGTCTAATTAATGCAAGCTACATCTATATTGGAAGGGGGCCCGGGTTTCCTGGCCCGGTTCCGCCCGGACGGGTGATCGTCCTTGACGTGACGCAGAAGGGGTAGGACCGTGGGGGCCTATGAGGGGCGAACCCAGTTGCCCGAAGTGTGGTGGCCGGGTCAGGGCTCCCGGACTCTTCGCCGACACCTGGCAGTGCGACGTGCACGGCACCGTGCATCCGGTGCAGCCCGTGATCCCGCCCAGCGTCGAGGCCCTCGGTGTGGTCGTGCACCGCACTCAGGTGCCGGTCTGGATGCCGTGGCCGCTGCCGATCGGCTGGTTGTTCACCGGGGTCGCCAGCGCGGGCGACGACCGCAGTGGCGGCAGAGCGACCGCGGTGGCCTGCTCCGGGCCCGGACCGCTCGGCGGCATGGGGGAGCTGATCCTGGTCGCCGAGGAGCTCGGTGTCGGTCTCGGCGCGCGCTACGCGGGTATCGACGGGCCGGACCCCGGGGCATACATGAACGTCGAGAAGCCGCCCCAGGCCAAGGTCCTCGCCGCCGGGCGCCCCACGCCGCTGTGGCATGTGTCGGGCACGCCCGACGACCGTGCCGTGTTCGCGGGGGAGGCGCTCGGGATGTGGCTGTGGGCGGTCATGTGGCCCGAGCAGTCGGGGCTGCTGATGTACGACGAGCTGGTGCTGACGGATCTGCGGGACGCGGGGGCCGAGATAGAGCTGGTGCCCTGCGGAGCGTTGTCGCCGCGCTTGCTCGAGCCGTAGCACCCGCGAGGGTGGGGTGTGCTCTTGAGGGGCGGCTGCGGAGCGTCGGTGGCTGGTCGCGCCCACGCGGCGGAGCCGCGTATAGACACAGCCCCGCGCCCCTGGGTGGGCTGATGTAAGGGGCACTCGGCGGTTCGGGTGTGACAGGGGTCGTTGAAAATCTGGGTATCCTTAGGCGTCCCCTTCCTGCCGTCACCGACTGGAGTTCGCGTCGTGCGTATCGACCTGCACAGCCACTCCACCGCTTCCGACGGTACGGACACGCCGACCGAGCTGGTGCGTAACGCCGCCGCGGCCGGGCTGGACGTCGTGGGGCTCACCGATCACGACACGACCCGGGGGTACGCCGAGGCCATTGCCGCGCTGCCGGAAGGGCTCACCCTCGTCACCGGCGCCGAGCTGTCCTGTCGTATCGACGGCGTCAGCATGCACATGCTGGCCTACCTCTTCGACCCGGAGGAGCCCGCGCTGCTCGCCGAGCGTGAGCTGGTGCGCGACGACCGGGTGCCGCGAGCCCAGGGCATGGTTGCCAAGCTCAACGAGCTGGGCGTGCCCGTCACCTGGGAGCAGGTGCTGCGGATCGTCGGCGACGGATCGGTCGGCCGGCCGCACGTCGCCTCCGCGCTGGTCGAGCTCGGGGTCGTCCCGACCGTGGGCGACGCCTTCACCGAGGACTGGCTGGCCGACGGCGGCCGGGCCTTCGTGGAGAAGCACGAGACCGACCCGTTCGAGGCGCTCCGGCTGGTCAAGGCCGCGGGCGGCGTCGCCGTCTTCGCGCACCCCGCGGCGAGCAAGCGCGGCCGTACCGTTCCGGAGTCCGCGATCGCCGAGCTGGCCGCGGCCGGGCTCGACGGCATCGAGGTCGACCACATGGACCACGACCCCGACACCCGCGCCCGGCTGCGCGGGCTGGCGAAGGAGCTCGGGCTGCTGCCGACCGGGTCCAGCGACTACCACGGCAGCCGCAAGACCTGCGTGCTCGGCGAGTACACGACGGATCCCGAGGTGTACGGCGAGATCACGCGGCGCGCCACCGGGGCGTTTCCCGTGCCGGGGACCGGCGGAGCCTGAGGCCCGCACCCCGCACGCTCACCTCTGTTTTCTCCGCGTTCGCGTCCGTCCCGCAGGCTCGCGACGGCTTCGCACGCTCACGTCCGCTCGTTTCGTCACTTCGCAAGGCACCCATGTTCGACGTCGCCGTCTTCGGCTCCCTGTTCCTGACCCTGTTCGTCATCATGGATCCCCCCGGGATCACCCCGATCTTCCTCGCGCTCACCGCCGGCCGCCCGGCCAAGGTGCAGAAGCGGATGGCCTTCCAGGCCGTCTGTGTGGCGGGCGGTGTGATCACGGTGTTCGGGCTCCTCGGCCACCAGATCCTCAACTACCTGCACGTCTCCGTGCCCGCGCTGATGATCGCGGGCGGGCTGCTGCTCCTGCTGATCGCGCTCGACCTGCTCACCGGCAAGACGGACGAGCCGAAGCAGACCAAGGACGTCAATGTCGCCCTGGTCCCGCTGGGCATGCCTCTGCTGGCCGGGCCGGGTGCGATCGTGTCGGTCATCCTCGCCGTGCAGAAGGCCGACAGCGTCGCCATGCAGGTGTCGGTGTGGTCGGCGATCGTCGCCATCCATGTCGTGCTGTGGGTCGTGATGCGGTACTCGCTGCTGATCATCCGGGTCATCAAGGACGGCGGCGTGGTCCTGGTGACGCGACTCGCGGGCATGATGCTGTCCGCGATCGCCGTGCAGCAGATCATCAACGGGGTCACCCAGGTGATCCAGGGAGCCTGAGCCGCTGGTCCGGGGCGCTTCGGTCTCCGTATGCGCGAAGCCCCCGTACGCCGTGAGTGGCGTACGGGGGCTTCGAAGCTTCTGCGGTGGAGCCGCGGCTGTTACGAGGCCGTGGTCTCGGCGGGTCGGATCCACAGCCGCTGCCCCGTCGCGGCGGCCTGCTGAACGATCCTGTTGACGGAGGCGGCGTCCACGACGGTGCTGTCCACGGGGGTGCCGTCGAACTCGTCGAGTCGCATGATTTCGAAGCGCATGGCTTCTCCCTTCGTCTGGTCATCCTCCAACGGAGAACTACTTGGTTACACAGGGAGTCAACGTGCTTCACGTTACAAACATTCCCTACGCTAAAGAAATTTTTCGAACGGCTAACTACCCGCCGGTAGTGGCTGCCGGGTGATCAAGAGGAGACCGACCGGGACCGGTTGTGTTCGCAGCGTGACCGCCGGGACAATGGAGGCAATGAACGACGACCTCGGCGCACTCACCGCCCGCATCGACCGCACCAACGAGCTGCTGCAACGCATGCTCGCCGAGGTGGCGAAGACGCCCTCGACCCATGCGATCTTCGTCGACGCGGGGTATCTGTATGCGGCCGCGGGCCGGCTGGTCTCCGGGACGGAGGACCGCCGCGCCTTCGACCTGGACGCCGAGGGCCTGATCGAGGCGCTCATCGACCGGGCCCGCACGATCTTCGCGGACAGCAGGCTGCTGCGGGTCTACTGGTACGACGGCGCGCGGCGCCGCATCCACACCGCCGAGCAGCAGTCGATCGCCGAACTCCCCGACGTGAAGGTGCGGCTGGGAAACCTCAACGCCAACAACCAGCAAAAGGGCGTCGATTCACTGATCCGGACCGACCTGGAGTCCCTGGCCAGGCACCGCGCCATCAGCGACGCGGCCCTGCTCGGCGGGGACGAGGACCTGGTGTCGGCGGTCGAGGCGGCGCAGGGGTACGGGGCGCGGGTGCACCTGTGGGGCATCGAGGCGCCGGAGGGCCGCAACCAGGCCGAGCCGCTGCTGTGGGAGGTCGACAGCCAGCGCACCTTCGACCTCGAATTCTTCAAGCCCTACGTCTCCCGTCGCACGGCCGCCGCGTACGAGGCCGCGGGGGCCCGGCCGACGCGGGAGGACGTCCGGTTCGTCGGCGCGCAGATCGCGGCGAAGTGGCTCGCGGCGCGCGGACGGGAGTCGCTCGTGGAGCTGTTGCCCGGGCATCCGTATCTGCCCGGGTCGGTGGACCAGGACCTGCTGGTGGAGGCGGAGGGACTGCTGCAGTACTCGCTGCGGGGGCAGTCGGATCTGCGGCGGGCGCTGCGGGACGGGTTCTGGGAGCACCTTCAGGCGCAGTACTAGGCGGCAGTGACGCTGTCCCAGAAGTCGGCGACGGCCCGGGCGGTGAGCAGGGGCTGGTCGGCGTTGGGGGAGTGCTCGGCACCGGGGACGACCGTGCGGCGGGCGTTCAGCCGTACGGCCATGTCGTCGAGCACCGGGACCGGCCAGGTGTCGTCGCTGGCGCCCGACAGGACGTGGAACGGGAGCGGGAGGGCGGCGAGTTCGTCGACGCGGTCCGGCTCCGTGGACAACTGACGCCCTGTGGCGAGGAGTTGGGCGGGCTTCGTGCCGCGCCAGCGGCGGCGCAGCAGGTCCTCGCCGCCGATGCCGCGGGCGGGGCCGCCGACCTCCTCGGGCGGGCCCATGGCGCGGATCGCCTCCCAGGTCTCGGCCATCGTCATCACCCCGAGCGCGTCCCTCAGCAGCTTCACACGCTGCTGCTGGGAGTCGGAGATCTGTGCGGGGCCCGACGCCATGAGGGTCAGCGAACGGAAGGGCGTGTGGTCGAGGAGGACGGCCGCGCGGGCGATCTGGCCGCCCAGGGAGTGGCCGAAGAGGTGCAGGGGGGCGTCCAGGGGGCCGAGGGCCGCCGCCTGGGAGAGGACGTCGCGGGCCAACTCGTTTTGCGCGTACGCGGATTCGTCGTGCTCCGGCCCGTCCGACTCGTGCTGGCCGCGACCGTCGACGGCGATCGTGCGGTAACCACGCGCCGCGAGCGGCTCGTGCATGAGCGTGAAGTCCTCCTTGCTGCCGGTGAACCCGGGAAGCAGCAGACCGACACCACGCGGCCGGACGCCGGGGGCGACGGGGGAGTCGACCACGGCGAAGGTGCCGCGGGTGGTCTGGAGGGGGTAGGCGCGGACGTTCGGGGGCGGCGTGAAGGCGGGTTCGGTGGTCACGGGGGGAGGGTAACCGGTGCCACCGAGCGTTGCGTCGGGAGGCCGGACGGGGCCGGATCCGCCGAGCAGGCACGGTCGAGATCGTGCGGCGTCGGTCCCGGGAATGCCGACGGCCCGGTCCCACGTGCGGTGGGGCCGGGCCGTCGTGCGGGAGATCAGCTCTCCGCGGGCTCCGTGGCGGCGGTGGCCTTGCGGGTGCGGCGCACCTTGGGCTTCACCTCGGCCGAGCCGTCGGCGGGCTCCGCCGTCGCCGCGGCCTTGCGGGTACGGCGACGAGGCGCGGGGGCCTCCGAGGTCGCCGGCTCCTGCGTGGCCTGGGCCGGGATGTCGGCGGTCTCGGCAGCCTTGGCGGACGCCGCGGTCTTGCGGGTGCGGCGTGCCTTGGGCTTGTCCTCCGTCGCCTCGACCGTGTCGACGGCGGCTTCGGCAGCCGCGGTGGCCTTGCGAGTCCGACGAGGCTTGGCCTCGACGGCCTCCGGCTCCGCAGCGGTGGCGGCGGCCTTGCGGGTACGGCGCGGCTTCGCCTCCGTGCCCTCGGCCGTGTCCACGGCGGCCTCGGCGGTCGCGGCGACCTTGCGGGTGCGGCGTGCCTTGGGCTTGGCCTCAGCGGCCTCGGCCGTGTCGACGGCCGCTTCCGCCGCGGTGGCCGCCTTGCGCGTACGACGTGGCTTGGCCTCGGCGGCCTCCGGCTCCTGGACCGTCTGGGCCGGGATCTCGGCGGCCTCGGCGGGCGCCGCGGTCTTGCGGGTGCGGCGCGTCTTGGGCTTGGCCTCGGTGGCTTCGGCCGTGTCGACGACCGCCTCCGCGGCGGCCGTGGCCTTACGGGTGCTGCGGCGCGGCTTGGCCTCCGCCTCCGGGGCCTCCTCCGCGGTCACGGTGGTGCCCTCGGCCGTGTCGGCAGCGGTCTGCGCGGCAGCCGTCGCCTTGCGGGTGCGGCGGCGCGGCTTGGCCTCGGCCTCCGGGGCCGTAGCGGGCTCGGAGGCCTGCACGGCCTCCGAGACCTTCGCGGCCTCGGGTGCGGCCACGGCCTCCGGCGTCGGAGCGGCCTCGGCCGAAGTCGCCTGCGGCTCCGCCGACTTGCGCGTACGGCGGCGGCGCGGCTTCGCCGCGGTCTCCTCGGCGGCGTCCAGGGACGGGCCCTCGGCCGTCGTCACGGCAGCCTCCGCGGCGTCCGTGGACACGGCCGTGACGGCCTGCTCCGCGGGCGCTCCGTTGCGGGTGCGGCGACGGCGGCGCGGGGTGCGCGATCCCGTGACGGACTCCGCCGTGGTGGCCTCGGCCGCCTCGTCCGGCGTCGCGGTAACGGCGCCGGGTGCCGACGCGGCGTCCAGCACGGCTCCGCCGCGCGTACGGCGACGGCGACGGGGCGTACGCGCCGAGCGCTCGCGGTCCGGCGCGGACGAGCGGGACTCGTCCCGGCCGCCGCGGCCGGCGCGACCGCGTGCACCGCGTCCGCCGGTCTCGCCGAGGTCCTCGACCTCCTCCGCAGCCAGCCCGGCGCGCGTGCGCTCCGAGCGGGGCAGGACACCCTTCGTGCCCGCGGGGATCTTCAGTTCCTCGAAGAGGTGCGGGGACGTGGAGTACGTCTCCGGCGGGTCGTTGAAGCTCAGCTCCAGCGCCTTGTTGATCAGCTGCCAGCGCGGGATGTCGTCCCAGTCGACGAGGGTGATCGCCGTACCCGTGTTGCCCGCGCGGCCCGTACGGCCGATGCGGTGCAGGTACGTCTTCTCCTCTTCCGGCGACTGGTAGTTGATGACGTGCGTCACGCCCTCGACGTCGATACCGCGGGCGGCGACGTCGGTGCAGACGAGGACGTCCACCTTGCCGTTGCGGAACGCGCGCAGCGCCTGCTCGCGGGCGCCCTGGCCGAGGTCGCCGTGGACCGCGCCGGACGCGAAGCCGCGCTGCTGGAGCTGGTCGGCGAGGTCGGCCGCGGTGCGCTTCGTACGGCAGAAGACCATGGCCAGTCCCCGGCCGTCGGCCTGCAGTATGCGCGAGACCATCTCCGGCTTGTCCATGTTGTGCGCGCGGTAGACGTGCTGCGCGATGTTCGCGACCGTCACGCCCTCGTCGTCCGGCGCGGTGGCGCGGATGTGCGTGGGCTGCGACATGTAGCGGCGCGCGAGGCCGATGACCGCGCCCGGCATGGTCGCCGAGAACAGCATGGTCTGGCGCCTGGCCGGCAGCATGTTGATGATCTTCTCGACGTCGGGCAGGAAGCCCAGGTCGAGCATCTCGTCGGCCTCGTCGAGGACGAGCGCCTTGATGTGCTTGAGGTTGAGCTTCTTCTGGCCCGCGAGGTCCAGCAGTCGGCCCGGGGTGCCGACGATGACGTCGACGCCCTTCTTCAGGGCCTCGACCTGCGGCTCGTAGGCCCGGCCGCCGTAGATGGCGAGGACGCGGACGTTACGGACCTTGCCCGCGGTCAGCAGGTCGTTCGTCACCTGGGTGCACAGCTCGCGCGTGGGGACGACGACGAGCGCCTGCGGGGCGTCGGTGAGCGCTTCGGGCTCGGCGCGGCCGGCCTCGACGTCGGCGGGGACGGTGACGCGCTCCAGGAGCGGGAGACCGAAGCCCAGCGTCTTGCCGGTGCCGGTCTTGGCCTGGCCGATGACGTCCGTGCCGGAGAGGGCGACGGGGAGGGTCATCTCCTGGATGGGGAAGGGGTTGATGATGCCGACGGCCTCAAGGGCCTCGGCGGTCTCGGGAAGGATTCCGAGCTCTCGGAAAGTCGTAGTCAGGGTGCTGCCTCTTCTGTGTGCGCGGTGCGAGGCGAGCGAGGGGGTCGTTGACGGACCGTGCCGGGGACGTCGGCTGCCATACGGATTGGCCGTAGGACACGGGACCACTGCCGACGCTCTAGCGCTCGTACCGCTGAGGGTGTCCCTCCGGTCGTCGTACGCAGAGTGCCGTACGGCCGGGGAGGGCTGTCGGGTCGGAGCCGATCGGGCCACCGACCGGGCATCCTCATAACGTGCGGCCCGTCGAAGTACGTCTGAGTACTCAGCGGGCGCATTACCACCATACCCCGGAAACGCGCACATGCGATGGCCGAATTGGTCACGTAGTCGGCGTCACAGTGATTGACCAGGGACTTCCGTGACGCGACGAGCGGGCTATTGTGCGCTTCATGACGACGCCTGACAACACCGCTGACGCCTCCGACACCGCCGTCGAACACACCGGGGTCGCCGCCCAGGACTGGGCGCGGGCCTCCGCAGATCCGCAGTACCGGGCCGCTGTCGTGGACCTGCTCGGCGCGCTGGCCTATGGGGAGCTGGCGGCGTTCGAGCGGCTGGCGGAGGACGCCAAGCTGGCGCCGACGCTGGCGGACAAGGCGGAGCTGGCGAAGATGGCGTCGGCCGAGTTCCACCACTACGAGAAGCTGCGGGACCGGCTGACCGAGATCGGGGCCGAGCCGACGGCCGCGATGGAGCCGTTCGTCGCCGCGCTGGACGGGTTCCACAAGCAGACGGCGCCCTCGGACTGGCTGGAGGGCCTCGTCAAGGCGTACGTCGGTGACTCGATCGCCAGCGACTTCTACCGGGAGGTCGCGGCACGGCTCGACTCCGACTCGCGGGGTCTTGTGCTGGCCGTGCTCGACGACACCGGGCACGCGTCCTTCGCCGTCGAGAAGGTGCGGGCGGCCATCGACGCGGATCCGCGTGTGGGTGGGCGGCTCGCGCTGTGGGCCCGGCGCTTGATGGGCGAGGCGTTGTCCCAGTCGCAGCGGGTTGTCGCCGACCGGGATGCCTTGTCGACGATGCTCGTGGGCGGGGTCGCGGACGGGTTCGATCTTGCCGAGGTCGGGAAGATGTTCTCGCGGATCACTGAGGCGCACACGAAGCGGATGGCTGCGCTGGGTCTGGCGGCGTAGCCGGCCGCTTCGCCTGGGGGCCTGCGGCCCCCAGGCGGGCTGAGCGTGCCGACCGGCGTTGAGAAGTGGGCGTCAGGACTTCGGCGGCCGGTCTACGCGGTCGCCGAGTGGCGGCTCAGTCTTCCCGCCGGGCGTACCAGCAGGGAGAGAGAGGCGGCGGAGACGATCGCCGCGCCGATGAGGATCACGAAGAGGTTGCCGAAGTCGAGCGCCGTGTGCGTGATGAAGGCGCCGAAGAGGGCGCCGGCGACACCCGTCGGGAGGACCAGCGAGCGGGCGGGCAGGCGGTGCGGCAGGCGGCGTGCGGCTGCCCATGCCAGGGCCAGGCCGAGGATCGCGGAGCTGATCGCTTCCAAGAGCATGTTGGGGTCCCTCCCACACGGCCGGCCTGCTCGAAACGGTCGTAGCCCGTCATACCCCTGACCTGCGGAATGCAATCCTCCTGTGTGGGCGAGCTGTGCTCCATCCGTGGAGATCACGAGAGGGGCCCGGCGACCGTGGTCGCCGGGCCCCTCTCGTGATGCCTGTGCAGGCGGTGCGCCTTTCTACAGCGCGCCGAAGCCCACCTTGCGCGGAGCCGGCTCACCGAGCTCCACGTAGGCGAGGCGGTCGGCCGGGACCAGGACCTTGCGGCCGTGCTCGTCCACGAGGCTCAGCAGCTGCGTCTTCCCGGCCAGTGCCTCGGACACCGCCCGCTCGACCTCCTCGGCACTCTGACCGCTCTCCAGAACGATCTCGCGGGGCGCGTGCTGCACGCCGATCTTGACCTCCACGGCTATGTCCCTCCGACGGTCAGTGAAGTGCGCGACCTTCCGCGCCGTACCCAGCACACATTAGCCCGGTGAGGGGACGCGCACGCTCCGCCCAAGAACGCCAGGAGCGAACAACGGACGGGAACAAACGATCGTGACCGCCCGGTGGACGCCACGCGCGCGTGCGTCGCGGGTCAGCCGCGTATCAGTCGTGCTCGTCAGTGGTGCTCGCTGCCGTGCAGGGGGAAGCCCGCGATGCCGCGCCACGCCAGGGACGTCAGCAGCTGCACCGCCTGGTCGCGCGGGACGCTGCGGTCGCTGTGCAGCCAGGAGCGGGCCACCACCTGCGCGAGGCCGCCGAGGCCGGAGGCCAGCAGCATCGACTCGGCGCGCGAGAGGCCGGTGTCCTCTGCGATGACGTCGCAGATCGCCTCGGCGCACTCGTTCGTGACCTTGTCGACGCGCTCGCGCACCGCCGGCTCGTTCGTCAGGTCCGACTCGAAGACCAGGCGGAAGGCGCCGCCGTCGTCCTCGACGTACGCGAAATACGCGTCCATGGTCGCCCGTACGCGCTGCTTGTTGTCGGTCGTCGACGCGAGCGCGTGGCGTACGGCCTGGATCAGGGACTCGCAGTGCTGGTCCAGCAGTGCGAGATAGAGGTCGAGCTTGCCCGGGAAGTGCTGGTAGAGCACCGGCTTGCTGACGCCGGCGCGCTCGGCGATGTCGTCCATCGCGGCAGCGTGGTAGCCCTGCGCGACGAAGACCTCCTGGGCGGCGCCCAGCAACTGGTTCCGTCGGGCACGGCGCGGCAGGCGCGTGCCCCGCGGGCGTGCCGCCTCTGTCTGCTCGATGGCTGTCACGCCGCCTCCCAATGTCGTCCACATGCGGTGTGCGCCGCGCGGCCATCGTACTTTTCGGTAACCCTGGTGTGCGCGGTGCGAGCGCAGAATTTCACGGACCGGACGGCGGCGAAAGTCGCGCACAGGGTTTGAAACCGGGGCAGAGCGGGCGGCCGGCGGCCTCTCTCCTGCTCAGCGGCACACTCTTCCGTGTCCCGTTGCACCTTCGTTCGTGCTCGGCGGCCTCCGGGGCCGGCCGATGTCACCGGTAGTCGTCCTCGTCGATGGAGACGACGCGTGCCTGCTCGATCAGATCGGCCTCGTTCGCCCGGTCCTGGTCCTCGCCGGTCAGCGGGTCGTCGCGGTCGCGCCGGACATCGGCGTGCTGCTCGGCCGCGTCCGCCGACGGGGCCTCGACGTCGAACTCCTCGGACTCGTCGGTGTCGTCGTCCACGAACGTGTCGGGGTCGGTCGGATCGACGGCCATGGCGGGCTCCCTTCCTAGAACGTCCCCGAGGGGACGACGTCCCTGGATGAGGCAGGGGTCCACATCCGGGTGCCCTGCGTACGAGCCTAGGAGACACCCGTTCCGGACGCTATGCGATGCGCGGCGGATCCGCGGGCGATTCGGAAGAGCCCCGGGTGACTTCGGTCCGGGGGGTGCTCAGGTCCGGTTCCCGGCCGATTTCTGCCATGTACGTGTCGACTTGTGACGGCGAACACATGAACCACTGCGTGATCGTCTCGTAACATTGCCGCATGTCTTCGACCGAGTTCCCGTCCGCGCCGGCCGCCAGCGCGCTCCCCAAGGTGGCGACCGTCCGGGTCGCGGAGGGTGAGCGGCTGCGATCGGTCGGACTGCCGGGGATCACGCTGACGGTACGGGCGAGACCGCCCGTGCGCGAGGGGCTGGCGCCCGCGCTCTACGTCCATGGACTCGGCGGTTCCTCGCAGAACTGGTCGGCGCTGATGCATCAGCTGGAGGGCGACGTCGACTGCGAGGCCGTCGACCTGCCGGGCTTCGGCGACTCGCCACCACCGGACGACGGCGACTACTCGATCACCGCGCACGCACGCGCGGTGATCCGCTATCTCGACGCCTCCGACCGCGGCCCGGTGCACCTCTTCGGCAACTCGCTCGGCGGCGCCGTCACCACACGCGTCGCCGCCGTGCGTCCCGACCTCATCCGTACGCTCACGCTCGTGTCGCCCGCGCTGCCGGAGATCCGCGTCCAGCGCACCGCCGTGCCCACCGGTCTGCTCGCGGTGCCCGGAGTGACCGCGCTCTTCACCCGCCTCACCCGGGGGTGGACGGCCGAGCAGCGGGTCCGCGGCGTGATGCACCTCTGCTACGGCGACCCCCGGCGGGCGACGCCGGAAGCATTCCGCAACGCGGTCGAGGAGATGGAGCGCCGGCTCCAGCTGCCGTACTTCTGGGACGCGATGACGCGTTCCGCGCGCGGGCTCGTCAACGCCTACACACTCGGCGGCCAGCATGCGCTGTGGCGCCAGGCCGAGCGAGTGCTCGCGCCGACGCTGCTCATCTACGGCGGCCGGGACCAGCTCGTGGGTCACCGCATGAGCGAGAAGGCCGCGCGCAGCTTCCGCGACTCCCGCCTGCTGAGCCTGCCGGATGCCGGGCACGTGGCGATGATGGAGTACCCGGAGGTCGTCGCTCACGCGTTCCGCGAACTCCTCGTGGAGACGGGGCAGTCGGCCGCCCCGGGCTCGCGCGGGGAGGCCGCCGATGCCGGCGGGGTCGCAGCCGAGAGCGCGGGGAGCTGAGGCGGGACGTGGGACGTCACAGCCGCCGCGGGCCGGCCGCCAAACGCGACACAACGGACACAGCTGCACGACAGGGCACTCGGGGAGCGCAGCCGGAGACGGGGGCGGGGCAGCGGGGGGCGTCCGTGCCGGTTCCGGGTCAGCGCGGGGCGTCCGTGCCGGGCGCGGGGCCCGTTCGGGTTCCGGGAGCACGGCAGGGAGGCGCGCCCGTACGGCAGGGGATGCCGGGGGCGGCGCCCGGGGGGCAGGGCTTCCCCGACGGGACGCCGGCGCGTGGAGTCCCGCTGCTGCCGGACGGCACTCCCGCGCACGGCTTCCCGAGGCTGCCGGACGGCACTCCCGTTCACGGGACCCCGAGGCTTCCCGACGGCACGCCCGCGCACGGCTTTCCCAGGTTCCCCGACGGCACCCCGGCCCACGAGGAGTTCGCGGAACGCGTGAGCGACGACCTCCGGGTACTCCATCATCGCGGGAGTGCCGTCCGGCAGCAGCGGGACTCCACGCGCCGGCGTCCCCCTGCCGCGCCCCCGGCAGGCACCGGGGTCCGAAGGGCTCCGGCAGGACTACGTCAATGCCTTCGACGAGGACGTCGACGTCTTCGCACCCCGGACGACCGAGAGCGCGCACGCCTCCGACCCGTACGCCTCCGTCGCCGACCGGTACACCAGGACCGGTACCGACGTCGACGACGACGCCCCGCCGACCGGCGTGCCCGTACCGGCGCAGGGTGGCAAGGGGCGGGCCTTCACCGGCATCGCCGCGGCCGCCGTCGTCACCGTGCTGGCGGTCGTCGTCGCCGGTCAGGTCGTCAAGGGGCGGGACGACGGCGACACACAGTCGCAGTCCGCCACCGACCAGGCGCGGGACGCCCGGGACCCGGCCTCGCGCGGGGACGGGCGGCCGACGCCGTCCGACGCGCCGGGCGCGGCCCCGCTGACGTACGCCCAGAAGATGGCCGTGACCTACCCGCTCGGCGCGACCCTCAAGGGGTCGGGGAAGTTCGACGCGGTCAAGGGGGTCGACAAGGCGCCGGGCAAGGGGCAGAAGTTCACCTATCGCGTGGACGTGGAGCAGGGGCTCGGGCTGGACGGCGAGCTCTTCGCCGCGGCCGTGCAGAAGACCCTCAACGACGACCGGAGCTGGGCCCACAACGGCGCGCGCACCTTCGAGCGCATATACACCGGCAAGCCCGACTTCGTGATCACGCTGGCCAGCCCCGGCACCACGGCCGACTGGTGCGCCAAGTCCGGACTCGACACCGCCGAGGACAACGTGTCGTGCGACTCGGCCGCCACCGAGCGCGTGATGATCAACGCCTACCGGTGGGCGCAGGGGTCCGAGACGTACGGCGACCGCATATACGAGTACCGGCAGATGCTGATCAATCACGAGGTCGGTCACCGGCTCGGCTTCGGCCATGTCACCTGCGACAAGGACGGCGAGCTCGCCCCGGTCATGCAGCAGCAGACCAAGTTCCTCGACCACGACGGGATCCACTGCCGCGCCAACGCCTGGGCGTATCCCGGGAGTTGACGGGTGACTCCTACGTCACATTGACATGTGCAGCGAGATCATCCATATTTCTGTACATGTCGACCCGTCACGCCTCCTCTTGCGCCGCCATCGAGCTGGCGCTCATCGGCGTGACCGCTTTGTGCGTGGCCGACATTCACTGTCGCTGACGCCCGCCCTCAGGCGTTCGCGTCGCGATCTCTTCTCCCTTTCGTGAATCGGTCCCGTGACCGGTCACGGCCTTCGACGACCTGGCGCCGGGGCAGACGTCTGCTCATCTTCGTCTCACTCCGCGTCATTCCGTCTCGCACTTCGAGATCCGCTGTGGATCCGATACACCCCGTGCGGGACCGGATGCGAGATCCATCAATCCGAGAGGTCGTCTCCGATGCGTCAACCGTCCGTCATAGCGCGCCGCGTGGCCGCGGCATCCGTCAGCCTGGTCGTGGCAGCGGGCGCCGTCGCCTGCGGGCCTGAGGACAACGATGCCAAGGGTGCCGGCGGCGACTCCACGCCCCACAAGGGCGGCACGCTCACGGTCCTGAACTCCAACCCGCAGCAGGACTTCGACCCCGCCCGCCTCTACACCTCCGGCGGCGGCAACGTCCCCTCCCTCGTCTTCCGCACCCTCACCACCCGCAACCGCGAGAACGGCGAGGCCGGCGCCGAGGTCGTCCCCGACCTCGCCACCGACACCGGGCGCCCGAACAAGGACGCCACGGTGTGGACGTACACCCTCAAGGAGGGCCTGAAGTACGAGGACGGCACGGCGATCACCTCGGCCGACATCAAGTACGGCATCGAGCGCTCCTTCGCGCCCGAACTGTCCGGCGGCGCCCCCTACTTGCGGGACTGGCTGGTCGGCGCGGCCGACTACCAGGGGCCGTACAAGGACAAGAAGGGCCTGTCGGCGATCGAGACGCCGAACGCGCGGACGATCGTCTTCCATCTGAACAAGCCCGAGGGCGAGTTCCCCTACCTCGCCACGCAGACCCAGTTCACGCCCGTGCCGAAGGCCAAGGACACCGGCACGAAGTACGAGCAGCACCCGGTCTCGTCGGGGCCGTACAAGGTCGTGACGAACGAGAACGACGGTGAGCGGCTCGTCCTGGAGCGCAACACGCACTGGTCCGCGTCGACGGACGCCGAGCGCAAGGCCTACCCCGACAAGGTCGACGTACGGTCCGGACTCGACTCGTCCGTGATCAACCAGCGGCTGTCGGCGTCCCAGGGCGCGGACGGCGCGGCGGTCACCACGGACACCAACCTCGGGCCGGCCGAGCTCGCGAAGGTGACCGGCGACAAGGAACTCGCCGCTCGCGTGGGCACCGGGCACTTCGGCTACACCAACTACATCGCGTTCAACCCGACGATCAAGCCGTTCGACAACCCCAAGGTGCGCCAGGCGATCTCGTACGCCATCGACCGCTCTTCCGTGGTCAACGCCGCCGGCGGCTCCGCGCTGGCCGAGAGCGCCACCACCTTCCTGCCGGACCAGAAGTCCTTCGGTTACACGCCCTACGACCACTTCCCGGCGGGGAAGGCCGGTGACCCCGCCAAGGCCAAGGAGCTGCTGAAGGAGGCCGGCCACGCGAACGGGCTCACCGTCACCCTGACCCACTCCAACGCCAAGGACTTCGAGACCAGCCCCGAGATCGCGACCGCGATCCAGGACGCGCTGAAGAAGGCCGGCGTCACCGTCAAGCTCCAGGGTCTTGAGGAGAACGACTACTCCGACAAGATCCACAGCGTGAAGACCGAGCCCGGCTTCTTCCTCGCGCACTGGGGTGCCGACTGGCCCTCCGGCGGTCCCTTCCTCGCCCCGATCTTCGACGGCCGGCAGATCGTCAAGGACGGCGCGAACTTCAACACGGGACTGCTCGACGACAAGTCGGTCAACTCCGAGATCGACGCGATCAACAAGCTGACCGATCTGGACGCCGCCGCGAAGCGGTGGGGCGCGCTGGACCAGAAGATCGGTGAGCAGGCGCTGACCGTGCCCCTGTTCCACCCCGTCTACAAGCGGCTCTACGGCAAGGACATCAAGAACGTCGTGATCAGCGACTGGACCGGCGTCCTGGACATCTCCCAGGTCGCGGTCAAGTAGGCGACGGATCCGGTCAAGTCATCATGAGCGAGGCTCTCTTGACCTCCCAGGCCCCCGGGGCGGACACCGCCGCCCCGGGGGCCTCGGGGGCCCGTCAGTTCTGGCGGCGGCTGCGGACGCAGCGCGCCGCCCTCGTCGCGGCGGTCGTCGTCGCGCTGCTCGTCCTGGTCGCGCTCGCCGCACCGCTGCTCACCGCGATCGAGGGCCAGGACCCGACCACGTACCACCCGTCCCTGGTGGACTCCGCGCGCGGGGGCGTGCCCATCGGGTCGTTCGGCGGAGTGAGCGCCGAGCACTGGCTCGGCGTCGAACCGCAGACCGGGCGGGACCTGTTCGCGCGGCTCGTGTACGGCGCGCGCGTGTCGCTCGGTGTCGCGCTCGCGGCGACCGTCGTGCAGCTCCTGCTGGGCGTCGTCATCGGCGTCGCGGCCGGGCTGGGCAGCCGCTGGGTCGACCTCCTCCTGACCCGGATCGCCGACATCTTCGTTGCGATGCCGCTGATGGTCGTCGCGCTCGCCCTGCTCGCCATCGTGCCCACGAGCTTCCCGCGCCCGGTCCTGGTGGCCCTGGTCGTCGGGCTGGTCTCCGGCTGGGCCACGCTCGCCAAGATGGTGCGCGCGCAGACGCTCACCCTCAAGGAGCTCGACTACGTCGCCGCCGCCCGGCTCAGCGGCTGGGGCACGGTCCGGATCGCCCGCCGCGAGCTGCTGCCCGGCCTCGCGGCGCCCGTCATCACGTTCGCGGCGATCCTCGTCCCGACGAACATCACCGTCGAGGCCGCCCTGTCCTTCCTCGGCGTGGGCGTGAAGCCGCCGACGCCCTCCTGGGGACAGATGCTCACCTCCGCGGACGTCTGGTACCAGGCGGCCCCGCAGTACCTGCTGCTGCCCGCCGGCGCGCTGTTCGCGACCGTCCTCGCCCTCACCGTGCTCGGCGACGGCGTGCGCACGGCCCTCGACCCGCGCGCGGCCTCCCGGCTGCGCGTCGGCACGGGCCGCAAGCAGGAGGCCAAGGGGGAGGCGTCGTGACCGGCTTCGGCGGTTTCATACTGCGCCGCGCGGCCGGCGCCGTGGTCACCCTCCTCGCGCTCTCGGTGATCATCTACGTCGTCTTCTACGTCACCCCCGGCAACGTCGCCCAGATCACCTGCGGCCCGCGCTGCTCACCGGCCCAGGTGCAGCAGGTCGCCGAGCAACTGCATCTGAACGACCCGCTGTACGAGCGCTACTGGCACTTCCTGCAGGGCCTGGTCGCCGGTCAGGACTACTCGACCGGCACCTCGGTCCAGCACTGCTCGGCACCCTGCCTCGGGCTGTCGTACCAGAGCGACCAGCAGGTCACGACGCTGATCCTGGCGAAGCTGCCGGTCACGGCGTCGCTCGCGCTCGGCGCCATGGTGCTGTGGCTGGTCATCGGCGTGGGCAGCGGGGTGCTGTCGGTGTGGCGGCGCGGCCGGCTCACCGAGCGGCTGCTGACCACGCTCACCCTCGCGGGCATGTCCACGCCCGTCTTCGTCATCGGACTCGTCCTGATGATCGTCGTCTGCGGACAACTGGAGCTGCTGCCCTTCCCGCAGTACGTCGCCTTCACCGACGACCCCGAACAGTGGGCCTGGAACCTGCTCCTGCCCTGGCTGTCGCTCGCGCTCATCGAGTCCGCCACGTACTCCCGGCTGACCCGCGCCGCCATGCTGGAGACCCTCGCCGAGGACCATGTGCGCACCTTCCGGGCCTACGGCGTCACGGAGCGGGCGATCATCTGGCGGCACGCCCTGCGCGGCGCGGTGGCCCCGCTCATCGCCGTGAACGCCAACAACATCGGCGTCCTGTTCGGCGGCGCCGTACTCACCGAGACGCTGTTCGGGCTGCCCGGCATCGGCCAGGAGCTGGTCGAGGCGGTCAAGGTCGTCGACCTGCCGGTGGTCGTCGGGATGGTGCTGGTGACCGGCTTCTTCGTGGTCCTCGCCAACGCCGTGGCGGACGTGCTGTACGCGGTGGCCGATCGACGGGTGGTACTGACATGAGCGAGGTCGAGAGGGCCGAGAAGGCCGAGAGGGCCGAGAAGGCCGAGAAGGCCGAGAAGGCCGAGGAGATCCCCTCGCAGGGCGGGCGGGGCTCTTCGCACGGGCTCGTCGAAGTGAGCGACCTGACGGTTGAGTTCGGTGAGCTGCGCGCCGTCGACGGGCTCTCCTTCCGGCTGGAGCGGGGCGCGGCCCTCGCCCTCGTCGGCGAGTCCGGCTCGGGCAAGTCCACGGTCGCCTCCGCCCTGCTCGGGCTGCACCGGGGCACGGGCGCGCGGGTCGGCGGTGCCATCGAGGTGGCGGGTGTCGACGTACGGAACGCGTCGGAGGAGGCACTGCGGCGGCTGCGCGGTGGCAAGGCCGCGATGGTGTTCCAGGATCCGCTGTCGTCCCTGGACCCGTACTACGCGATCGGCGACCAGATCGCCGAGGTGTACCGCGTGCACTCGCGTGCCTCGCGGCGAGCGGCACGCGCGCGTGCGGTGGAGGTGCTGGACCGGGTCGGCATCGCGGACGCGCCGCGGCGATCCCGGTCCCGCCCGCACGAGTTCAGCGGCGGTATGCGCCAGCGCGCGCTCATCGCCATGGCGCTGGCCTGCGAGCCCGACCTGCTGATCGCCGACGAGCCGACGACGGCGCTCGATGTGACCGTCCAGGCCCAGATCCTCGACCTCCTGCACACGCTCCGCGAGGACTCCGGCATGGGCCTCCTCCTCGTCACCCACGACGTGGGAGTCGCCGCCGAGAGCGTCGACGAGGTGCTGGTGATGCGGCACGGCCGGGCGGTGGAACACGGGCCGGTCGCCGACGTCCTGGGAGCGCCGACGCAGTCGTACACACGCGACCTGCTGGGCGCGGTCCCGCGCGTGGACGCGCCGCGCGCTGCCCGTGGGGCGTCGCGGGGGTCGGGGCAGGTCGAGGGATCGGCGGAGGTCGAGGGTTCGGCTGTGGTCGAGGGTTCGGCTGTGGTCGGGGACTTGGCTGACGTCGAGGGCCCGGCGGAGGTCGAGGGCTCGGCTGGCGTCGAGGGCGGTGGAGGTCAGGGCGAGAAGGGCCGCGAGGGCGGCGAGGTAGAGGGCGAGCGTGGCCAGGATCAGGGGCTTCGCCGAGGCGGCGAAATCCTTCAGGGCTCGGCTGGCGGAGACTTTGTGGCGGGCCCGTACGGCGAGGAAGTGGGCGCACCGGCCGCCGGGAGCTCCCGTACGGGCCACGGCTCTTCCTGCGACGGAGGGGGCGCGGTGAGGGGCTCGGGCGTGTACGGGTCCTGCGGGTTGTCGTACACCTCGTCGGCGGGCCCCGACTCTACGATTCGCCCGCGCCGCATCACCGCGACCCGGTCGCTGACCATCCACCGCGGCGAGACCCTCGGCATCGTCGGGGAGAGCGGCAGCGGCAAGACGACCCTGGGGCGCATGCTGGTCGGCCTCCTGGAGCCGACGGCGGGGGAGGTCCGCTACGACGGGCACGCGCGCGTGGGCGTGGATCCGGCCGTGCAGATGGTCTTCCAGGACCCGGTCTCCTCCCTCAACCCCCGCCGCAGCGTGGGCGAGTCGATCGCCGACCCGCTCCGCGCGCGGGGAATGCGGGTCCCCCCGCGCGAGCGAAGCCGAGAGCGGGGGAGCGACGAAGGGCGCATCCGGGGGCGCGTGCGGGAGCTGCTGGAGCGCGTGGGGCTCGAAGGCGCGCACTACGACCGCTACCCCCACGAGTTCAGCGGCGGCCAGCGCCAGCGCGTCGGCATCGCTCGGGCGCTCGCCGCCGATCCGCGCGTCATCGTCTGCGACGAGCCCGTCTCCGCACTGGACGTCACCACCCAGGCCCAGGTCGTCGCGCTGCTGGGCGAGTTGCAGCGCGAGCTCGGCCTCGCGCTCGTCTTCGTCGCGCACGACCTGGCCGTGGTACGCCAGGTCAGCGACCGGGTCGCGGTGATGCGGCGCGGGCGAATCGTAGAGTCGGGGCCCGCCGACGAGGTGTACGACAACCCGCAGGACCCGTACACCAAGCAGCTCCTGGCCGCCGTACCCGCGCTCGATCCGCAGATCGCGGCCCAGCGGCGGGCCGCACGGCGGGAGTTGGCCGCGATGTGATCCTCCCGGCCGTTCAGGTGTGACGATCCGTGCGCATTTGAACTCCTAGCGCGACGGAACGCGACCCGCACGGGAAAGTTACGACCGTTCACCCCTTTTGGTGGCGCGATGGACAACCGTCCGTCGCGCCACCGCCTTGTCCGCATACGTTCGTCCCGCTGCGAGCCGCCGGGGGAACGGCGGCTCCCCTTATGGGAGATCGGGGGTGTACTCGTGCGCATCGGACTGATTGCGGAGGGCGGCTATCCGTATGTGAGCGGTGACGCCAGGCTCTGGTGCGACCGGCTCGTCCGCGGGCTCGGCCAGCACGAGTTCGACATCTACGCGTTCAGCCACAGCGAGCGCCAGGAGGACGAGGGCTGGGTCCCGCTGCCGGCGCACGTCAGCCGGGTGCGCACGGCGCCGCTGTGGACGGCCGAGGACGACGGCGTGAGCCACGGCCGCCGCGCCCGCCGACGGTTCGCCGACTGCTACGGCGAGTTGGCGGCCGTGCTCTGCGCGGGCGGCGCCATGGATCCGGCCGAAGCTTCCGAGGGCGCGTCGGCCACTGAGGCGGACCGTTTCGCCAACGCGCTGTACGGGCTTGCCGAACTCGCCCGCGACGAGGGCGGCCTGGTGGGAGCGCTCCGCTCCGAGACCGCCGTACACGCCCTGGAACGCGCCTGCCGGGCCCGGGGTGCCCTGCGCACGGCGCGCGAGGCGCGTGTACCCGATCTGCTGGCCGTCGCCGCGCATTTGGAACGCGCCCTGCGCCCCCTCTCGCTCGACTGGTACGAGGACGACGGCCTGGGCTCGGCCGACCTGTGCCACGCCACCTCCGGCGGTCCCGCGGCCCTGCCCGGTCTGCTCGCGCAGCACTTCTGCGACGTACCGCTGCTGCTGACCGAGTACGGCGTGCGGCTGCGTACGCACTACCTGGCCGCCCCCGACTCCTCGCCGGCCGTGCGGTCCCTGCTCGCCGCCTTCCACGGCAGGCTCGCCGCCGAGACCTACGCGCGGGCCGCCGCCATCACGCCCGGCAACGGTCACGCCCGCCGCTGGCAGGAGCGCTGCGGCGCCGACCGCGAGAAGCTCCGCACCGTCTACCCCGGCATGGACCCCTCCCGATTCGCGGAGGTCGGCGAGAGCCCGCAGTGCGCGGACCCGGACTCGCTGGTGTGGGTCGGCCGCGTCGAACCCACCAAGGACCTGGTGTCGTTGCTGCACGCCTTCGCCGAGGTCCGCAAGGAGGAGCCGAAGACCCGCCTGCGGATCGTCGGCACCCCCTCGGGCTCCGAGGGCGCCGACTACCTCGGCCACTGCAAGGCACTGGCCGCGCAGCTCTTCCCCGACGAGGCGGAGGGCCCGCACCGGGTCGGTGACAACCCGGTCTCCTTCGAGGAGATCGGCGCCCCGGAGACCCCGACCCTGGCCGACGCGTACGCCTCGGGTGCGGTGACCGTCCTGTCCAGCGTCGTCGAGGGCTTCCCCATCGGTCTCGTCGAGGCCATGCTCTGCGGTCGCGCGACGGTGTCCACCGACGTCGGCGCGGTGGTCGAGGTCATCGGCGGCACCGGGCTCGTCGTACCGCCGCGTAATCCGCGGGCGCTCGCGGAGGCCTGCGTTGCGCTGTTGCGCGACCCCGAGCGCCGTGAGCGCCTGGGTGCGGCCGCGCGTGCCCGTGCGCTCGAACTGTTCACCGTCGAGCAGAACATCGCAGCATTTCACGGCATTTACCTGGAGATCGTCTCGCGCACTCCGGTCCGCCGCGTCGTCCTCGACGAGGCCGGTGAACCTCTGCCCTTCGCCGTCCCGGCCGAGGCCCATGTCCCCGGCCGCTGGACCGAGCGAACGCCCGGCCTCGCGGCCCGCGGCGGCCCGCACCGGCCGCCGGGAGCTCCCGTACGGGCCACGGCTCTTCCTGCGACGGAGGGGGCGCGGTGAGGGGCTCGGGCCGTGGCGACGAGCGCGCGGGGAGTGGCCTGGGCGACCCGGGAGGCGTGATGAGCGGCCTTGGTGACGCGGAGGGCGTGATGAGTGGCGTGCGTGACGCGGGAGGCGCTGTGAGCGGCCCGGGCGAGGCCGGCGGCACGATGAGCGGCCCGGGCGAGGCCCGCGGCACGATGAGCGGCCTGGCCGGACTCGATCGCCCCGCCACCCCGACCGGCGCCGGAGCGTGGGACGAACGGTCGGAGGAGTGGCTCACGGCGGACGCGTCCGTACGGCACGACGCGGCCGATTCTCCGTCGGCGTCGGCGTCGGCGTCGGCGTCGGTGTCCACGTCTCCGTCGCCGTCGGCCGGCGAGGACCCGACCGCGGTCCCCCGCCCCACCCGCCGAGGCGGCGCCGACCCGGTCAAGGCCCTGATGCACCGCCACCGCGACCTGTGCGAACGCGCGGTGGATCCGCTGGAGATCGCGGCCGGCCTCGAAGCCCACGGCGTCACCGACCGCACGGCGGCCCGCTTCCTGCACCGGGACGTCTTCTCGCTGGCGGAGGAGATGTACGCCCGGACGTCCCGGGACGCGGAAGCACCCCCGAGCGCCAGGCCCCTCGCCAAGCCCCGCGCACGAGCCGACTGGGTGGTCCTCACGCTCCTCCCCGGAGCACTCTGCGCGGCGGCCGTGATCGGCATGCACCTCACTCACGGCCAGAACCGCCTCATCGCGGCCGCCGTGGGAGCCCTCGCCGTGACCCTCGCCCTGCGCGCAGCCCTGGCCCGAGGTCCCCTGTCCACACAGCACGCCACACCCCCGACGGCCACCCGGATCAGCTGGCTCCTCGCCTACGCCCTCCTCGGCGACGGCCTGCTCCAGACAGCCGCAGCCGGTGGCCCCGACGCCCTCCCCACCGGCGTCGCCGA
>NZ_RDBN01000005.1:489285-506558 GCF_008042075.1 Streptomyces sp. UW30
CCTTCTAGGACTTCAGGTTCTGGGGCTTCAGGTGGAGTGGCCTTCGGGCAGGGCTTCTGCGGGCGTGTGGGGGCGTATGCCTGCGGCGGCCTCGGCCGAGGGAACCGCCGTCGCGACCGTCTTCGCCGCCCGTCTCCCCGGCTGTGCCTGGCTGGGAACCCCGGCCCAGGCCCTCCTCGACGCAGGGGGCCCGGCAGCCATCCCCACGATCGCCTGCGGGGCGGGCGCCCTGACGCTCCTGCTCCACGCGACCCGCACCCTCACCAGGGCGTCGGCACATGCGAGGGCGGACGACGCATGCTGACGCGACATCAGCCGACGACGCGCGGCACCTGCGTACGGCGGCACAGGGACGTGCCGCGGGGTGTCCTCCCGCAGCGGCGGTCGTCAGGAAACAGAACCTCCAGGCCAACAGCAACCGCCCGACCGAGGACGCGCACCCCCCGGCACGGCCCCGACCCCACCCTGGCCGTCGGCGTCACACGAACCCCCACCGAACCGGCACAGGCCGCCGCAGGCATACGCCCCCACACGCCCGCAGAAGCCCTGCCCGAAGGCCACTCCACCTGAAGCCCCAGAACCTGAAGTCCTAGAAGGAGACCCCCAAATGATCACCTCCGGATCCGACCACGCCTCGGCTCCGGGAGCCGCCCGATGAGAGTCCTGCTGATCGGAGCCAACGGCTACCTGGGCCGCTTCGTAGCCGACCGCCTCCTCGCCGACCCCGCGGTCCAACTCACCGCACTGGGCCGCGGCGACGACGCCGACGTCCGCTTCGACCTCGCGTCCGGCAGCCCCGGCGCCCTCACCCGCTTCCTCGACGCGGTCCACCCCGGCGTCGTCATCAACTGCGCCGGCGCCACGAGAGGCGGTGCCCGCGAACTCACCCGCCACAACACCGTCGCCGTCGCCACCGTCTGCGAGGCCCTGCGCCGCAGCGGCTGCGGCGCCCGCCTCGTGCAGATCGGTTGCGGTGCCGAGTACGGCCCGAGCCAGCCCGGCTCCTCCACGGCCGAGGACGCCGTCCCCCGCCCCGGCGGCCCGTACGGCGTCAGCAAACTCGCCGCCACCGAACTGGTCCTGGGCTCCGGCCTGGACGCCGTCGTCCTGCGCGTCTTCTCGCCCGCGGGCCCCGGCACCCCGGCCGGCTCCCCCCTCGGCCGTCTCGCCGAGGCCATGCGCCGCGCCATGCAGTCGGGCGACGGCGAGCTGAAACTCACCGGCCTCGGCGCCCAACGCGACTTCATCGACGTCCGCGACGTGGCTCGCGCCGTCCATGCCGCCTCCCTCTCCGCAGCGCAGGGCGTCATCAACATCGGCTCCGGCCGCGCCGTCCGCCTGCGCGACGCCGCCGCCGTCCTCGCCCGCGTGGCCGGCTACGGCGGCGCCCTCCACGAACTCGACGGCCCGCCCGGCCCGTTGCGGCCGACCATCGGCCACCCGCGCACCGACCCGGACCATGCGACGCACGCCGTCCACGCCACCGCACACGCGGTGCACTCGACGCACGCGGCCCACGCCGCCCCCGTCGCCTACCCGGACGGCTGCGGCAGCTGGCAGCAGGCCGACGTACGCACCGCACGCGACCGGCTCGGCTGGCGCCCCCGGATCAACCTCGAGGAGTCCCTGGGCGATATCTGGATGGAGCCGATGGACGCGCACAGCACGCCCAGCACGCCGCCCTCGGCGCAGGAGGGGACCATGCCCGGCGGCGGGGGCTCCGGGTACAGGCAGCGGTAGCAGGGGCCGTGCTCGGACCAGAAGACCGAGGCCTGGCCGTCGAAGCGGTAGATGGCCCGTGGACTGGGTCGTCCTCAACGTCGCCGACGGCCCCGGCGCCCGCCCGGACCCCCACTGCCTCGAATCCGCCYGCCGACTCCGCAACGCCGGAGTCCGTGTCCTCGGCAACCTCGACACGGCCTCGCTCGACCGGGTCCACCTCGGCACGGCCCACGGCGCCCGCGTCCTCGGCGAGGTGATCTCCAAGGCGCACCGCTACCTCGACTGGTATCGGGTCGACGGCTTCCTCCTGGACCGCTGTCCGACCGACGGCACGGCATTGCCGGAGGTCCTGCGCACCATCACCACCCTGCGCGCACTGCGTGACAAGGCCCACATCGTCCTGGGCCACGGCACCCACCCGCACCCCGGCTACGCCGAGTGCGCCGACCAGCTCGTCACCTTCAGCGGCTCTTGGAGTGACTACCGCTGGTCGCAGGTGGCGGAGTGGACGGCCGACTATCCGCCCGACCGCTTCTGCCACTTCGTCCACGGAGTGCCCCTCGGTCATCTCGACGAGGCACTGCGCATCGCCCGCTGGCAGGGCGCCGCGACGATCTGGTTCACCGACCACACGGACCGAGGTGGCCGCAGTGACCCCTGGGAGACGATGCCCGGCTACTGGGACGAAATCGTCTCGCGGATCGGAACAGGTGTCTCGGAATGAAAAAGGCCATGGCACTGTTACCAGGAGAACAAACGTAGTGATCGACCGACCAACGGAGTCCCCGTGTCGCTGCCACCCCTGGTCGAGCCGGCCCCCGAGCTCACCGTAGACGAGGTTCGCAGGTACTCCCGCCACCTGATCATCCCCGACGTGGGGATGGACGGGCAGAAGCGGCTGAAGAACGCCAAGGTGCTCTGTGTGGGCGCCGGCGGCCTGGGCTCGCCGGCGCTGATGTACCTGGCCGCTGCGGGCGTGGGCACGCTCGGCATCGTGGAGTTCGACGAGGTCGACGAGTCGAACCTCCAGCGCCAGATCATCCACAGCCAGGCCGACATCGGCCGCTCCAAGGCCGAGTCCGCCCGCGACAGCGTCAAGGGCATCAACCCGTACGTGAACGTGATCCTTCACGAGGAGCGGCTCGAAGCCGACAACGTGATGGACATCTTCAGCCAGTACGACCTGATCGTCGACGGCACGGACAACTTCGCGACCCGCTACCTGGTCAACGACGCCTGCGTGCTGCTGAACAAGCCGTACGTGTGGGGCTCCATCTACCGCTTCGACGGCCAGGCCTCGGTCTTCTGGTCCGAGCACGGCCCCTGCTACCGCTGCCTGTACCCGGAGCCCCCGCCGCCGGGCATGGTCCCCTCCTGCGCCGAGGGCGGCGTGCTGGGCGTGCTGTGCGCGTCCATCGGCTCCATCCAGGTCAACGAGGCCATCAAGCTGCTCGCGGGCATCGGTGAGCCGCTGGTCGGCCGCCTGATGATCTACGACGCCCTGGAGATGCAGTACCGCCAGGTCAAGGTCCGCAAGGACCCGAACTGCGCGGTCTGCGGCGAGAACCCGACCGTCACCGAGCTCATCGACTACGAGGCCTTCTGCGGCGTCGTCTCCGAGGAGGCCCAGGAGGCCGCCGCCGGCTCGACGATCACTCCCAAGCAGCTCAAGGAGTGGATCGACGACGGCGAGAACATCGACATCATCGATGTCCGCGAGATCAACGAGTACGAGATCGTCTCGATCCCCGGCGCCCGCCTGATCCCGAAGAACGAGTTCCTCATGGGTACCGCCCTGGAGAGCCTCCCGCAGGACAAGAAGATCGTCTTGCACTGCAAGACGGGTGTCCGCAGTGCGGAAGTCCTCGCGGTCCTGAAGTCCGCGGGCTTCGCCGACGCCGTCCACGTCGGCGGCGGCGTGATCGGCTGGGTCAACCAGATCGAGCCCGACAAGCCGGTCTACTGATCGACCTTCCCGCTGACCGGCGGGACACACGAGGCCCGCGGCGCTGACCTGTTCAGAGCGGTGGGCCTCTGTGTGTCGCGCAGGAAATTGCGGGGCGGTGGCGCCTAGGAAGCGCAGACCTTGCCGTCCTGCGGCACCTTCCCCTGAAGCAGATACGCGTTCACCGCGGAGTCGACGCAGTCGCTCCCCTTCCCGTACGCGGAGTGGCCCTCGCCCTTCCATGTGAGCGTCACCCCCACGCCCTTGCCGAGTTCGTCCGCCATCTTGCGGGTGCCCTCGTAGGGCGTCGCCGGGTCGCCGGTGTTGCCGACCAGCAGGATCGGTGCCGCACCCGGCGCGCTGACCTCCGGGGTGTCGTACTGCCCGGCCACCGGCCAGTCGTGGCACCAGCCGGCCGTGTCCCAGCCGAGCATGGGCCCGAACACGGGCGAGACCTTCTCGAACCGCGGCAGCAGCTTCTTCGTCTCCTCGACCGTCGGCCGCTGCTTGTCGTCCAAGCACGATATGACCCGTTGCGAGTGGGTCCCCGTGCCGTAGCGCCCCGATGCCTCGCGGTCGTTGTACTGGTCGGCGAGCGCCAGCAGTTCCGAGCCGTCGCCCCGCTCGGCCGCCTCCAGGGCGCTGGTCAGGGTCGGCCAGCTCGCCTCGCTGTACAGCGGCCTGATGATGCCGGTGAGCGCGAGCGGCTCCGTGAGCTTGCGGGCGGAAGAGGCGGGCAGCGGGCTCGCGTCGATCCGCTTCAGCAGGGCCACGATCTTCCGGGTGCCTTCTTCGGCGCCCTGGCCGGTGGACTCCAGGTAGTTGTCCAGCGCGCGCTGGAAGCCCCTGGCCTGGTTCTCGGCGTGCCCGGTGGCGTCTGCGCTCGGGTCGACGACCGCGTCCAGGATCATGCGCCCCACGGTGCCGGGGAACAAGTGGGCGTAGACGCCGCCGAGTTCGGTGCCGTAGGAGATGCCGAAGTAGTGCATCTGCTTGTCGCCGAGGACCTGGCGCATCAGGTCCATGTCGCGGGCGGTGTCGGTGGTCGACACATGCGCCATCAGGGTGCCCTCGGCCTTCTGACAGCCCTTGCCGAAGGCGGCGGCGTCCTGGAAGTAGGCCGTCTCCTCGGCCGCCGTGTCCGGCGTGATGTCCACGGACTCGGAGGCCTGGATCTCTCTGTCGCTGCGGCAGCGCACGCCCTCACTGGCGCCCACCCCGCGCGGGTCGAAGCTCACCAGGTCGTACCGCTCGCCCAGTTCGGAGGTGCTGGTGGCGTACCAGGGCATCGTGGACACCCCCGAGCTGCCGGGGCCGCCGAAGTTGAACAGCAGCGAACCGATCCGGTCGTCGCCGGTCGCCTTGGTCCGGATCAGCGCCAGGTCGATCGTCGCGCCGTCCGGCTTCGCCCAGTCCAGCGGCGTCTTGAGCGTCGCGCACTGCCACTCGTCGCCCGGCGCGGGGGAGTCCCTGGTCGCCTTGCACTGCCCCCAGCCGAGCTTCTGCGAGGTCAGGGAGGACGGCAGCGCGGCCGCCGAGCCGGTGGCGGCCGCCGACGAAGCCGCGTCGCTCGTCCTGTCACCGGCCTGCGGGCCGTCGGACGAACCGCCACTGCACCCGGTCGCCAGCAGCGCGGCAGCGGCCGCCACGGCCGTCCACCGTACGAAACGCGTCATGTCGCTTCCCCCCTCGCAGGCCGTCCGCGCTGTGCCGCGGATGGCGGTCAGGCCATAGTAGGCGGATCACGAAACGGCCGTAGCGGCCTGTGGATAACTCTCTGACCTGCGGATTCATATGCGCCGATGCGGTCTCAGGAGCACACCGTGCCGGCCGCCGGCACCTTCCCGTCCAGCAGATAACCGTTCACGGCGTCCTGCACGCACTTGTTCTTGCTGTCGTAGGCCCCGTGCCCCTGCCCCTTGTACGTCAGCTCGACGCCCACGCCCTTGCCGAGCGCCTGCGCCATCTTCCGCGCGCCCTCGTACGGAGTGGCCGGGTCGCCCGTGTTGCCCACGACGAGGATCGGTGCCGAACCGGGCGCGCTGACGTCGGGATGGTCGGCGGCCCCGGGCTGGGCCCAGTCGGTGCAGCTGAGCATGGACCAGGCGAGGAAGTCGCCGAACAGGTTCGAGGCGGACCGGAACTCGGGCAGCTTCCGCTGCACGTACTCGGGGGTGTACCGCGGCTTGTCGTCGGCGCAGTTGATCGAGATGTTGGCGGCGTGGATGTTGCTGTACTCGCCGTTCTCACTGCGCCCGTTCATCGAGTCGGACAGCAGCATCAGGACCCTGCCGCTGCCGTCGTACGCCTCCTCGAGACCCTGGGTGAGGTAGGGCCAGAAGTCCTTCGAGTACAGCGCCTGCGCGATGCCGTTGGTCGCGGCTGACTGGGTCAGCCGGCGCGGGAAGATCCCTTCGATCGGCTTGCTGTCGAGGTCCTTCAGCAGCTTCGCGATGCGGTCCTTCACGTCCTGGGCGGTGTCGCCGATCGGGCAGTCCTCGACCTTGGAGGTGCAGTCGGCGGCGAAGTTGTCGAGCGCGAGCTGGAATCCCGCGGCCTGCCCGAGGGCCCCCTGCTCGGAGGTCTGCGTCGGGTCCACCACCGCGTCGAAGACGGCACGGCCGACCTTGTCGGGGAACAGATGGGCGTAGACGCCGCCGAGTTCGGTGCCGTAGGAGATGCCGAAGTAGTGCAGTTTGTCGTCGCCGAGGACCTGGCGCATCAGGTCCATGTCGCGGGCCGCGTCGGTGGTGCGCACCCGCGGCAGCATCTCTTCGGACTTCTTCTCGCAGGCCGCGTTGAACTCCTTGGTGTTGTCCACCAGTTCGGTCTGCTCGGCGGTGTCGTCCGGCGTGGAGTCCTGCTGGAAGTAGGCGTCGAGCCGCTGGTCGTCCTCGCACAGCACGGGCTCGCTGCGGCCGACCCCGCGCGGGTCGAAGCTCACCAGGTCGTAGCGGGTGCGCAGCTTCTCGTAGTCGTTGCCGAAGGCGGGCAGTGCGGTGACGCCCGAGCCGCCGGGGCCACCGAAGTTGTAGATCAGCGAGCCGATCCGCCGGTTCTCGGGGCCGCTCGCCTTCACCCGGATCAGCTCGATGTCGATCGTGTCGCCCTTGGGGTCGGCCCAGTCGAGGGGCGCCTTCATCGTGGCGCACTGCCAGGTGCCGTCGTCCGGCAGCGGGGAAGGGCTGCCCTCGCCGCCCTGCGCCTGGGAGGGGGCCGGACAGTCCTTCCAGCTCAGTTCCTGCGCCGTCAGATCCTCGTCGTTCCCGGAGTCGTCGTCGCTGCAACCCGCCAGCAGGAAGGACATCAGCAGGGCGGTGGCGGTCAGGGCAGCGGCGCGCATCCGGGGAGGCTTCGGCATGGTCCCATCCTGGCGTCGTACGTGGTGGGGCGCTCGGGGCACGGGCCGTACGAGGTACCGCCGCGCCTCACCTTCCGTGCCCTGCCAACGTACGGCGACCGGGTCCCCGTACGCCAAGCCCCGGCCGCCCTCTGGTACGCCCCCTCGCGCTACAGCGCGCCCTTCCGGCTCAGCTGGTTGAAGGCAAGCCAGCCCGGCAGCACCGGCAGCCACAGCGTCAGCAGACGGAACAGCAGCACCGCGGGCGCGGCGACCTCGCTGGGCAGGCCCACGGCGATCAGACCGACGGTCAGGGTCGCCTCCACCGCGCCCACACCGCCCGGGGTCGGGGCAGCGGAGCCGAGCGCGTTGCCCGCGAGGAAGACGACCGCGACGCTGGCGATGCTCAGCGAGGTCCCCTCGCTGCCGAACGCCCGGATCGACGCGTCCAGGCACATCACAAAGCAGGCGGTCAGCAGCAGCATGCCGCCGATGCCGGTGACCAGCTTCTGCGGCCGCTGGAGCACGTCGAGCATGCGCGGCACGACACCCGCGAACAGCGACCTCACGCGCGTGACGACGAATTTGCGCAGGAACGGCACCGAGGTCACCACGAGCACCAGCACCGCCACCGTCAGCAGACCCGCGATGACGGTGCGGGACGGCGACAGCGACGGCGTCTTCTCGGTGCCGGTCAGATAGCCGAAGGACAGCAGCATCAGGATGTGACAGCCGAGCCCGAACAGCTGCGACGCGCCCACGCTCGCCACCGCGAGCCCCGGCCGCACTCCCGCGCGCTGAAGGAAACGCGTGTTCAGGGCGACACCACCGACCGCGGGCGGCGCGACGATCTTCACGAACGACCCGGCGACCTGCGCCGACACGGTCCGCCGGAACGGCACCCGCTCGGGCACGAACCCCAGCAGGGCCATGGCCGCCGCGACGTAGCTGGCCGCCGAGAAGAGCACGGCCGCCGCCACCCAGCCCCACTGGGCGTTGGCGATGAGCGGGCCGAACTCGATGTGGGTGAGCTGCGTCAGCAGGAAGTACGCGCCGATGGCGCCGGCGATGAAACTGATCAGCGTGCGCGGCCGCACCCGCTCCAGCCGGGCCGGCTCGACCGGTGCCTGCGGCCTGATGAGCAGCACCTCGTGGCGGATCAGCGTGAGGAGATCCTCCTCGCGCGCCTCGTCCAGGGCGTCGTCGATGGCCCGCTTCTCAGCCCGCGCCTGCGCCCGTACGGTCTTTTTGTCCGGCTTGTCGAGTGTGACCCCGGTGTCGGCCGTGGCCTCCTCGCTGCGGGCGTGCTTGGCCTGCCGGGACGCTTCCAGTACGGCGTCGCGCTCGCGCTGGGCACGCTCGCGGGCCAGTCGGCGCAGCGTCGCGCGCGTGGAGCGGCTCAGCGCGATCGGCTGGAGCATCGGCAGGCAGTCGGCCACGGCGTCGGGGCCGAGCACGCCCACCGCCGAGGACACCGCGCGCTCCGCGCCGACGCGCAGGCCGAGCGTCACCAGCAGCTGGGAGATGTCCATGCGCAGCAGCAGACTGTTGGCCGCGATCTCACCGATGCGCAGATCTGTGATGATCACCTTGCCGGAACGATCCACCAAAATCGCGTCACCCACGAGCCTGCGATGCGCGATCCGCCGCGACTGCAACGCCTTGGCCTGGCGCCAGGTGCCGCGCAACAGGTCGTCGGTGATCTCGTCGTCCGACAGTGAGTCCAGGGTGTGGCCGCCGGTGTGCTCGTAGACCAGCATCACGGCGTCCGGGCCCAGCTCGGAGGTGGCGATCAGCTTGGGCGCGTTGGCGCCGGCCGCGATGGCCGCGTAGGCGAGGAGCGCCTCCTGCTCCAGGGCCTGGCGCAGCGACTGGAGGCTGGAGCGGGTGGCGAAGCCGCGCAGCGTCAGATTGCGCCACGCGCGATAGAAGAAGCCCTGAGCCTGCTGCTCCCGGTCGACCACCGTCACATCCAGCGGCGGGCCGTCCTCGAGGGTGACGAAGTAGCGCCGGCCGCGGTCGCCGCTCTCCTCGGAGACCTCCTCGCGGGCCGCGCTCACCGGGCGGAAGCCGACGTGCCTGAGGCCCGCCATCAGCGTCCGTCCGGTCGGCCGGACGTTGGGCGAGCCGACCGCGTACAGCGTGCCGTAGGCGACGGTCCAGCCGATCAGCAGCGTCAGGATGATCGAGAACGGCGTGGTGTAGCCGGTGACCAGCATGGAGAACGCGTACAGGACCAGGACCGCCCACAGCACCGCACGCCAGCGGGGTCTGCGGGACATGCCCACGGCCGTCATGTACGCGATGACCGGCGCGAGGTAGCCGTGCACGGGGTCGGTGAGGGAGCCGACGTCGCCGGGCGAGGGCTGGGTGAGGGCGTCCCGGATGGAGTCGGGTGCGCCTCGCGCGACCCACAGGTCGGTGGCGAGTGTCACACCGTGCGCGAGGACCGCCGCGAGGACGCCGTCGGCGATGCGCAGCCCGTCCCGCTTGATCAGCCGCTCGATCGCGAAGGCGACCGGCACCAGCAGGATCGCGATGCTGGACACCAGCCCGGCCATCTTGCTGAACAAGTCGGGCGCCTGCCCGGTGCCCTTGTTGATGTCCTGTTCGAGGCCCGAGGTCGTCCCGTGCGCGAACGCGGCGATCGCGAGCAGCAGGGCGATGCCGAGCACGCCCACCAGGAGCCGCATCAGGTCGGACGGACGGTGCACGCGCGCGGGGAGCAGCGGTTCGTCGCCCTCGACCTCGTCCACGGGCACCTCGTCGAGTTCGAGGTCGTGGCCGCCCTTGCCCTCGACGGCCTTGCGGCCGTCGTCGCTCGGGTCGGCGCCCTTGCCGACCTCGTGCTTCGTGCTGTCGTCGCTCTCGCCGGGGTCCTTCTTGCCGGCGTTCACGGTGTCAGGGCGCGACGAAGCGTCAGAGGTGCTTTCCGCGTCCTCCGGGTGCACACCCTGCTGCTTCATCGTCTCTTCTTGGTCTCGTATCACCAGTCACCGCCCGCACGATGGTGGCATGCTCCACCGACACACGGGGGCATCAGGGTGCAAATGCGGGGGCGCACAGTCTGCCCGAAGCGCCGCCCCGGGGCGAGGGATACGCACAGTGGCGAGCGCGTCACATTGTCGGTGCCGTGGGGCAGGATGGGGCGGATGAGCGAGGAGAGCCTTCCGGACGGCGCCCGTCCGCCCGATGACGAAGCCCGTCCGGAGTACGCCGATGTCCCTCGGGAGCACGCCGACGAGCTGCCGGCGTACGCCGAGCGGGTCCTCGATGTCACCGAGCTGATCCCGCCGGGGCGCGTCATGACGTACGGGGACGTCGCCGAATGGCTGGAGGAAGGCGGCCCCCGGCAGGTCGGCCGTGTCATGGCCCTCTACGGGGGAGCCGTTCCGTGGTGGCGCGTGGTCCGCTCGGACGGGGCCCTGCTGCCCGGCCACGAGCTCAGAGCGCTGGAGCACTACCGGGCGGAGGGCACGCCCCTGAAGGAGGCGAGCAGGGCCGCCGAGGGCCACCTGCCACGCCTGGACATGAAGCGGGCGCGGTGGGACGGCGGCGGACGCGCACAGGATCACACCTGACAGCTTCCGCCATCCGACCGCCCGCCGTGTGACCTGTGATCCGTACGGGGGAAAGAGGGCACGTCCGTGGCATGACGTACGTTCGTGAGGCGAGGGACGCACGTGCCACGAGTGCCCCGAGGGATGAATCGGAAGCCCTGCTTCCGCACCGCCCCTCGGCGTAGCGTCGGCTGCATGTGACCCCCTCATCCCGCGGCCACCGCCCTCCACGCGCGAGGGGCGAACCACCAGCACACCCACCAGGACCGGCGAACCACGTGAGCTCCTCTTTCTCCACCAGGCGCCTGTCGCACCCACAGGTGCGACAGGGGGCCCGTGGCGCTTACCGGCTGGTGCGTACCCCTGCGGTCCGAACGGTTCCCCCTCGTCTGGACGCCGCACAGCGTGCCGTGGTTGACCACGACACCGGCCCACTGCTCGTCCTCGCAGGTCCTGGCACCGGCAAGACCACCACGCTCGTCGAGTCGGTGGGGGCGCGCATCGCCCGCGGCGGGGACCCCGAGCGCATCCTGGTGTTGACGTTCAGCCGCAAGGCCGCGGTGGAACTGCGCGACCGCATGGCGCTGCGCATCGGGGCGGCCCGCGCGCCCCGGGCGACGACGTTCCACTCGTTCTGCTACGCCCTGGTCCGCGCCCACCAGGACAGCGACCTGTTCGCGGAGCCGCTGCGGCTGCTGTCCGGCCCCGAGCAGGACGTGACCGTGCGTGAGCTGCTCGCGGGCCAGCCCGACCTGGAGCGGCTCGGACTCGCCCATGTGCGCTGGCCGGACGAACTGCGCGCCTGCCTGACCACGCGCGGCTTCGCCGACGAGGTCCGCGCGGTCCTCGCCCGCAGCCGCGAGCTGGGCCTCGCCCCCGACGCCCTGGACGCCTTCGCCCGCCGCATCGGCCGCCCCGACTGGCGCGCCGCGGCCGCCTTCCTCGCCGAGTACCTCGACGTGCTCGACATGCAGGGCGTGCTCGACTACGCCGAACTGGTCCACCGCGCGGTACTCCTCGCCCGCCGCCCCGAGTCCGCTGCGCGACTCGCCGCGCAGTACGACGCCGTGTACGTCGACGAGTACCAGGACACCGATCCGGCGCAGGTACGGCTGCTGCGCGCCCTCGCCGGCGACGGCCGCGCCCTGGTCGCCTTCGGTGACCCCGACCAGTCGATCTACGCGTTCCGGGGCGCCGACGTGAACGGCATCCTGGAGTTCCCGCACGCCTTCCCGCGCGCGGACGGCCGCCCCGCGCCCGTCGAGGTCCTGCGCACCTCCCGCCGCTCCGGGACCGGCCTGCTGGCCGCGACCCGGTTGCTGACCCAGCGCATGCCGCTCACCCGGCTCCCGGCGGAGAAGGTGCGCGCCCACCGCGAGCTCGCCCCGGTCCGCGAGGGCGGCCGCGTCGAGGTCTTCACCTACCCGACGCCCGGCACCGAGCTGGACAACATCGCCGACATCCTGCGCCGCGCCCACCTGGAGGACGGCGTGCCCTGGGGCGAGATGGCCGTCCTGGTGCGCGCGGGGGCGCGCACGATCCCGACGGTGCGCCGTGCGCTCACGGCCGCCGGGGTGCCCCTGGACATCGACGGTGACGATCTGCCACTGCGCCATGAGCCGGCGGTAGCACCCCTGCTGACGGCGTTGCGGGCGGTGGCGACGGCGGAGGCTGCGGTACGTGCTGGGGAGGAGGCTTCGGCCGAGGAGTCGGGGGAGCCGGTGGAACCGGGTGGGCCGGACTCGGATGAGCCGGAGGACTCGGATGGGCCGGACTCGGACGAGTCGGATTCGGACGAACCGGACTCGGATGAGTCGGACGAGCCGGAACCGCAGGACGAGCCCGAGCCGGCATGGCTCGACACCGAGACCGCCCTCACCCTGCTCGCCTCCCCCCTCGCCGGCATGGACGCCGCCGACCTTCGCCGGCTCGGCCGCGCCCTGCGCGAGGAGGAGCGGGCCGCGGGCAACGCCCTGCCGCCGCCCTCCGACGACCTGCTCGCGCGGGCCCTGGCCGAGCCGGAGCGGCTCGCGGTGCACGACCCCACGTACGCGCGTGGCGCCCAGCGGCTCGGCGCACTGCTCCGCAAGGCCCGTGAGCGCCTCGCGGGCGGCGGTACGGCCGAGGAGGCGCTGTGGGACCTGTGGGAGGGCACACCGTGGCCCACCCGCCTGGAGCGCACCGCCCGCCGCGGCGGCGCCGCCGGACGCAACGCCGACCGCGACCTGGACGCCGTATGCGCACTGTTCGCGACGGCCGCCCGCGCGGAGGAGCGCACCGGTGGCCGGGGCACCCTGAACTTCCTGGAGGAGATCCAGGCCGAGGACATCGCCGCCGACACCCTCACGCGGCGTGCCGTACGCCCCGACGCCGTGCGCCTGATGACCGCGCACCGCTCCAAGGGCCTCGAATGGCGCCTGGTCGTCGTCGCGGGCGTCCAGGAGGGCCTGTGGCCGGACCTGCGCCGCCGCGGCTCCCTCCTGGAGGCCGACCGCATCGGCCGCGACGGACTCGCCGAGCCGCTCACCCCGGGGGCGCTGCTGGCAGAGGAGCGCCGCCTGTTCTACGTCGCCACCACACGCGCGCGTGAGCGCCTGGTCGTCACGGCGGTGAAGGCACCGGCCGACGACGGCGACCAGCCCTCCCGCTTCCTGACCGAGCTCGGTGTGGAGCCGAGGGACGTGACGGGCCGCCCGCGCCGCCCGCTGGCCGTCGCCGCGCTCGTCGCCGAACTGAGGGCGACGACGGTCGACCCGCGCGCGTCGGACACCCTCAGGGAGGCCGCGGCCCGCCGACTGGCCCGGCTGGCGGCACTCGCCGACGAGGACGGCCGCCCGCTGGTCCCCGCAGCGCACCCCTACCGCTGGTGGGGCATGTTCGAGCCGACCGAGTCCAAGGTGCCGCTGCGGGGCCGCGACCAGCCCGTCGTCCTCTCGGGAAGCGCCCTCGACCAGCTCGCCAACACCTGCGCCCTCCAATGGTTCCTGGGCCGCGAGGTGAAGGCCGACGCCCCCGCCACCGTCGCCCAGGGCTTCGGCAACGTGGTGCACGTCCTCGCCGACGAGGTCGCCTCCGGACACACCCCGGCCGACCTCGACGTCCTCATGGAGCGCCTCGACTCCGTGTGGAACGCGCTGGCCTTCGACGCGCCGTGGAAGTCGGCCCAGGAGAAGGGCAACGCGCGCGTGGCGCTCGAACGCTTCCTGAAGTGGCACGTGATGGACCGCACCGGGCGCACACCGGTGGCGAGCGAGCACGACTTCGACGTGACCCTGGCGGCCGGAGACTTCGAGGTGCGCATCCGCGGCCAGATGGACCGCGTCGAGACCGACGGCGAAGGACGCGCATACGTGGTCGACTTCAAGACCGGCAAGCAGGCGCCCAGCGCGGCCGAGGTGGCCCGCCACCCACAGCTCGCCGTCTATCAGCTCGCCGTCCGCGAGGGCGCCGTCGACGAGGCCTTCGACGGCGTGCACCCCGAGCCGGGCGGCGCCGAACTCGTCCAACTGCGCCAGGGCGCCGCCAAGCGGGACGGCGGCGAGACGCTGCCCAAGGTGCAGGGGCAGGAGCCGCTGGACGGCCCGGAGGGGCAGTGGGTCGGCGACCTGCTGGCCACGGCCGCGGGCAAGGTCCTCGACGAGCGGTTCACACCCAGCGCGGGACAACACTGCACGCACTGCGCGTTCCGGGCATCGTGCAGCGCGCGGCCCGAAGGACGGCACGTGGTCGAGTGACGCACCGTCAGTATC
Source organism: Streptomyces sp. UW30 (assembly GCF_008042075.1). Lineage (GTDB taxonomy): Bacteria > Actinomycetota > Actinomycetes > Streptomycetales > Streptomycetaceae > Streptomyces. The sequence goes on from NZ_RDBN01000005.1 coordinate 503,602, forward strand.
CGGAGTGACCGATCGCACCACCCGTGCTGACCTGCGCTTCCTACGGCCCGAAGGCCGGTCCGGCATCGAGTGTCAGTGCCCGCCGCTAGCCTCTCTGAGATGTCCGCCCGTATCACCGATCCCGAGCAGCTCAAGGAGCTCCTCGGCATCCCGTTCACTCCGGAGCAGACGGCGTGCATCACCGCGCCGCCCGCCCCGCAGGTGATCGTGGCCGGAGCCGGATCGGGCAAGACGACGGTGATGGCGGCCCGTGTGGTGTGGCTGGTCGGCACCGGCCAGGTCGCCCCCGAGCAGGTCCTCGGCCTGACCTTCACCAACAAGGCCGCCGGTGAACTCGCCGAGCGCGTCCGCAAGGCGCTCGTCAGAGCCGGCGTCACCGACCCCGACGTCATCGACCCGGACAACCCGCCCGGCGAGCCGGTGATCTCCACGTACCACGCCTTCGCGGGCCGCCTGCTGACCGACCACGGCCTGCGCATCGGCCTCGAACCGACCTCCCGGCTGCTCGCCGACGCCACCCGCTTCCAGCTCGCCGCACGCGTGCTGCGCGAGGCCCCGGGCCCCTACCCGGCCCTCACCCGCTCCTTCGCCGACCTCGTCAGCGACCTCCTCAACCTCGACGCCGAACTCGCCGAGCACCTCGTACGGCCCGAGGCCCTGCGCGCGCACGACGCCGCACTGCTGCTCACCCTTCAGGGCGCCAAGCTCACCAACACCGACCTGCGCAAGGTCCCCGAAGCGGCGGCGGCCCGACGCGAACTCGCCGATCTCGTGGTCCGCTACCGCGCCGCCAAACGCGAACGAGACCTGCTCGACTTCGGCGACCAGATCGCCCTGTCGGCACAGCTCGCCAAGATCCCCGAAGTGGGCCGCATCCTGCGCGACGAGTTCCGTGTGGTCCTGCTGGACGAGTACCAGGACACCTCCGTCGCCCAACGCGTCCTCCTGGCAGGCCTGTTCGGCGAAGGCACCGGCCACCCGGTGACCGCCGTCGGCGACCCCTGCCAGGCGATCTACGGTTGGCGCGGCGCCTCCGTCGCCAACCTCGACGACTTCCCCGAGCACTTCGCCCACGCCGGCGGCCGCCCCGCCACCCGCCAGGCGCTCAGCGAGAACCGCCGCAGCGGCGGCCGCCTCCTCGACCTCGCCAACGGCCTCGCGGAGCCCCTGCGCGCCATGCACGCGGGCGTTCAGGCCCTGCGCCCGGCCCCCGGAGCCGAGCGCGACGGCACCGTCCGCTGCGCGCTGCTGCCCACCCACGCCGAGGAGATCGACTGGATCGCCGACTCCGTCGCCCACCTCGTGAACACCGGCAAGGCACCCGCCGAGATCGCCGTCCTGTGCCGTACGGCCACCGACTTCGCCGAGATCCAGGGCGCGCTCGTCGCCCGCGACATCCCGGTCGAGGTGGTCGGCCTGTCCGGGCTGCTGCATCTGCCCGAGATCGCCGACCTGGTCGCCGTCTGCGAAGTCCTCCAGGACCCCGGCGCCAACGCCTCCCTGGTCCGCCTGCTCACCGGCCCCCGCTGGCGCATCGGCCCGCGCGACCTCGCCCTCCTGGGGCGCCGCGCACGGAGGCTGGTGTCCCACGCGCGCGTGGACGGCGACGACGACCCCGACCGCCGGCTCGCCGAAGCCGTCGAGGGAGTCGACCCCGCCGAAGTCATCTCGCTCGCGGACGCCCTCGACACGTTCCTGGAGACGCCCCTGGACGGCGACAGGGACCACGACGGGCTGCCCTTCTCGCCGGACGCGCGCGTGCGGTTCGCCCGCCTCGCCACCGAACTGCGCGACCTGCGCCGCTCCCTGTCCGACCCGCTCATGGACGTCCTGCACCGCGTCCTCGCCGTCACCGGCCTGGAAGTGGAGCTGTCGGCGTCCCCGCACGCGCTGGCCGCCCGACGCCGCGAGACCCTGTCCAACTTCCTCGACATCGCCGCCTCCTTCGCGGCCGGCGACAACGAGGCGACCCTGCTCGCCTTCCTCGGCTTCCTGCGCACCGCCGCCCAGTACGAGAAGGGCCTCGACAACGCCCTCCCGGGCGGCGAGAACACCGTCAAGGTGCTCACCGCGCACAAGTCCAAGGGCCTGGAGTGGGACGTCGTCGTCGTCCCCGGCCTGGTCACCGGCACCTTCCCCAGCACGCAGGGCCGCGAGAAGTGGACCGCCCAGGCCAAGGTGCTCCCGCACGAACTGCGCGGCGACACCGACACCCTCCCCGACGTCGCCTCCTGGGACTCCCGCGGCCTGAAGGCCTTCCAGGAGGCCATGAAGGACCACCAGCACACCGAGGAACTCCGCCTCGGCTACGTCACCTTCACCCGCCCCCGCTCCCTGCTCCTCGGCTCCGGCCACTGGTGGGGCCCCTCCCAGAAGAAACCCCGCGGCCCCTCCGACTTCCTGCACGCCCTGTACGACCACTGCGCCGCCGGGTACGGCGAGATCGAGGCGTGGTCGGACGAGCCGGCCGAGGGCGAGGAGAACCCGGCCCTGCACCGGGACACCGCCGACCAGCTGTGGCCCCTGCCCCTCGACGAGGCCGCCCTGACCCGACGCCGAGCGGCCGCCGAGACGGTCCTCGCCCACCTGGAGAACCTCGCCTCCCACGAGGACGGCCACCCGGCCGCGACACACGACCCGGATGAGCACGACGACCCGGAATGGCCTGCGCCGCCGGAGGACGACGAACCACTCCCCGAGGACTTCTCCGACCAGGACGACCCCTTCGAGGAAGACGACAACTGGGACTCCTGGACCACCGACCGCCCGGACCGCCCGACCATCCCGCAGCCATTCGGCGAGGTCGTCGAGGAAGGCGGCACGGTGCTGCTCGATGTACGTGCGGACGGCGCTGTCCGGGGTCTGGCTCATGGTCACGAGCCTATCGGCCCGCACCGACATCCTGGTTGGGCGGTTCCTCACAGTTCATCTCGGCGACCGGCTCCTCGGTCAGCAGC
>NZ_RDBN01000005.1:506658-518875 GCF_008042075.1 Streptomyces sp. UW30
GCTTCCAGGTCCCGCTCGTCGGCGATCTCGGCCTCGCTGCCGGGGAGGTCCTCCGGCTCCAGCGCGGGCAGTGTCAGCTCTTCGAAGCGGGCCTCGACCCAGGCGTGGAATCGGGTGCCTCGACGCCCTCACCGGGGAGCTGCTGCGCGCCCGCGCGAGCGTCACGGACGTACCCCTGCCCGCGTCACTGACCGCGTCCCAGCTGCTGCGCCTGGCCGCCGATCCGGACGGGTTCGCGCAGGAACTCGCGCGCCCCATGCCGCGCCCCCCACAACCCGCCGCGCGTCGAGGCACCCGATTCCACGCCTGGGTCGAGGCCCGCTTCGAAGAGCTGACACTGCCCATGCTGGAGCCGGAGGACCTCCCCGGCAGCGAGGCCGAGATCGCCGACGAGCGGGACCTGGAAGCGCTCAAGGACGCCTTCGAGCGCACCGAATACGCGCACCGCACGCCGTACCGGGTCGAGGCCCCGTTCCAGCTCGCGATCGCCGGCCGCGTCGTACGGGGCCGTATCGACGCCGTCTACAAGATCGGCGACGGCGAGGCGGCGACGTACGAGATCGTCGACTGGAAGACCAACCGCACCCGCACCGCCGACCCGCTCCAGCTCGCCCTGTACCGGCTCGCCTGGGCCGAGCAGCAGGGCGTACCCCCGGAATCGGTCGACGCCGCGTTCCTGTACGTCCGCAGCGGCGCGGTCGTACGCCCGGACGACCTGCCGGGCCGGGCGGCCCTGGAGCGGCTGCTGACCGAGGAGCCGGTCGCCGAGATGAACTGTGAGGAACCGCCCAACCAGGATGTCGGTGCGGGCCGATAGGCTCGTGACCATGAGCCAGACCCCGGACAGCGCCGTCCGCACGTACATCGAGCAGCACCGTGCCGCCTTCCTCGACGACCTCGCCGAATGGCTGCGCATCCCCTCCGTGTCGGCCCAGCCCGACCACGCGCCCGACGTACGCCGCAGCGCCGACTGGCTCGCCGCCAAGCTCACCGAGACCGGCTTCCCGACCACCGAGGTCTGGCCGACCGAGGGCGCGCCCGCGGTCTTCGCCGAGTGGCCCTCCGACGACCCCGAGGCACCCACCGTCCTCGTCTACGGCCACCATGACGTGCAGCCCGCCGCCCGCGAGGACGGCTGGGACAGCGACCCCTTCGAGCCCGTCGTCCGCGAAGGACGCCTCTACGCGCGCGGGGCGGCCGACGACAAGGGCCAAGTGTTCTTCCACACACTCGGCGTCCGCACCCACCTCGCCGCCACCGGCCGCAGCACCCCCGCCGTCAACCTGAAGCTGCTCATCGAGGGCGAGGAGGAGTCCGGCTCCCCGCACTTCCGTGCACTCGTCGAGGAGCACGCGCAGCGGCTCGCGGCCGACGCCGTGATCGTGTCCGACACCGGCATGTGGGCAGAGGACACCCCCACCGTCTGCACCGGCATGCGCGGCCTCGCCGAGTGCGAGATCCGGCTGTACGGCCCCGACCAGGACATCCACTCCGGCTCCTTCGGCGGCGCCGTCCCCAACCCCGCGACCGCCGCCGCCCGCCTGGTCGCCGCCCTGCACGACGAGCACGCACGCGTGGCCGTCCCCGGCTTCTACGACGGCGTCGTCGAGCTCACCGACCGCGAGCGCGAGCTCTTCGCCGAGCTGCCCTTCGACGAGGCGCGATGGCTGCGCACCGCCAAGTCGTACGCCACCCAAGGCGAGGCCGGCCTCACCACCGTGGAGCGCATCTGGGCCCGCCCGACCGCCGAGGTCAACGGCATCGGGGGCGGGTACCAAGGCCCCGGCAGCAAGACGATCATCCCGTCCTCCGCCATGGTGAAGCTCTCCTTCCGGCTCGTCGCCGGACAGGACCCCCAGCACATCGAGAAGGCCGTCCGCGCCTGGGCCGCCGACCAGGTGCCCGCCGGGATCCGCTGCGAGATCACCTTCACCGGGTCCACGCGCCCGTGCCTGACCCCACTGGACCACCCCGCCCTGCAGTCCGTCGTACGCGCCATGGGCCGCGCCTTCGAAGGGCCAGTCCGCTTCACCCGCGAAGGCGGCTCGGGACCCGCGGCCGACCTCCAGGACGTCCTCGGCGCCCCCGTGCTCTTCCTCGGCATCTCCGTCCCCTCCGACGGCTGGCACGCCCCGAACGAGAAGGTCGAGCTGGACCTGCTCCTCAAAGGCGTCGAGACCACCGCCTACCTGTGGGGCGACCTGGCCGCGAACTGGCGCCATGCGCCCTGAGCCACCGGGGCCGTCCGGAGCGGCATCACGCGCGGGGCACACTGGACAGGCCGTCCCGCACCACCGAGCCCTGCCGCACCCGGTCCCCTCCCGCCATACGTCCCGCCGATCCGCCCGCCGAAGCACACCGTTCCACTGGGGGAGTTGGAAGCACCCGTGACCACCTGGACCGACCACACCGCCGACCGACCCATCTCGCTCACCGCCCCGAGCGGCATCGACCGCGCCGCCCACCACCGCCTCGACGAGGCCTGGCTCGCGGCAGCGTGGAGCCACCCCACCACCCGCTGCTTCGTGGTCTCCGGCGGCCAGGTCCTCATCGACGAGACGGCGGACGGCCGCACCGAACTCGTCATGACCCCCTCCTTCGAGGCCCCCCTCACCGAGGCGCACCGCTACTTCCTCGGCATCGACGACGACGGCGTCAGCTACTTCGCCCTCCAGAAGGACGCGCTGCCCGGCCGCATCGACCAGTCCGCCCGCGCGGCAGGCCTGCGCGAAGCGGGCCTGCTGCTGTCGCCACGCGACACGGGCCTGATGGTGCACGCCGTCGGCCTGGAGAACTGGCAGCGCACCCACCGCTTCTGCTCCCGCTGCGGCGAGCGCACCGTGATCGCCGCAGCCGGGCACATCCGCCGCTGCCCCGCCTGCGGCGCCGAGCACTACCCGCGCACCGACCCCGCCGTGATCATGGCCGTCACCGACGAGGACGACCGCATCCTCCTCGGCCGCCAGGTCCACTGGCCCGAAGGCCGCTTCTCGACGCTCGCCGGCTTCGTCGAACCCGGCGAGTCCATCGAGCAGACGGTGCGCCGCGAGGTCTTCGAGGAAGCCGGGATCACCGTCGGGCAGGTCGAATACGTCGCCAGCCAGCCCTGGCCCTTCCCGTCCAGCCTCATGCTCGGCTTCATGGCCCGCGCCACCTCCACCGACATCAACGTCGACGGTGACGAGATCCACGAGGCCCGCTGGTTCTCCCGCGAGGAACTGCGTGCCGCCTTCGACTCCGGCGAGGTCCTCCCGCCGTACGGCATCTCCATCGCGGCACGCCTGATCGAGCTCTGGTACGGCAAGCCACTGCCGACGAGAAGCTTCGTCTGAGAGGACGCACGACAAGAAGGCGGCCCCTGAAGCGCCTCAGGGACCGCCTTCCACAACCGCGCCGACAAGCGCGGTCAGGCGCTGACCTTCTGCTTGACCTGAGCCAGCGACGGGTTCGTCAGCGTCGAACCGTCCGCGAAAAGCACGGTCGGAACCGTCTGGTTTCCGCCATTCGCCTTCTCGACGAACGCGGCGGACTCAGGGTCCTGCTCGATGTTGATCTCGGTGTACGCGATGCCCTCGCGATCCAGCTGCTTCTTCAGCCGCTGGCAGTAGCCGCACCAGGTGGTGCTGTACATCGTCACAGTGCCCTGCATGGCTCGCGCGCTCCTCTGATGGCTCGGGGAAACAGGTCTTCCGGAGGGGGAACGCACGCGACCGGGCCGCCATTCCCACCCGGGGTATGCCCCGCCACGTGACGCCTGCCGCATTAGTACGACTATCAAGGCCTGCCTGTGGACAACCGGCACAGCCGTCTCCGACGACCTGGCAGCATGGCCGTGTGACAGCAGCAACGCACTCCACCCTCTTCCCGCAGGCACCGGACTCGGCCGACGCGGTGCTCGAAGGGCTCGACCCCGAGCAGCGCGAGGTGGCCACCGCCCTGCACGGTCCGGTGTGCGTGCTCGCAGGCGCCGGCACCGGCAAGACCCGGGCAATCACCCACCGCATCGCCTACGGGGTACGGGCCGGCATCCTCCAGCCCTCCAGCGTGCTCGCCGTCACCTTCACCAACCGCGCCGCCGGCGAGATGCGCGGCCGACTGCGCCAGCTCGGCGCCACCGGAGTCCAGGCCCGCACCTTCCACTCGGCCGCCCTGCGCCAGCTCCAGTACTTCTGGCCGAAAGCAGTCGGCGGCTCCATGCCCCGGCTCGTCGACCGCAAGATCCAACTCGTCGCCGACGCGGCCGCCGCCTGCCGCATCCGCCTCGACCGGGGCGAGCTGCGGGACGTCACCGGCGAGATCGAATGGTCCAAGGTCACCCAGACCGTCCCCGCCGACTACGCGCCCGCCGCCGCGAAAGCAGGCCGCGAAGCCCCCCGCGACCCGGCCGAGATCGCCCAGATCTACAACGTCTACGAAGACCTCAAGCGGGACCGCTCCGTCATGGACTTCGAGGACGTCCTGCTGCTCACCGTCGGCATCCTCCAGGACCGGCACGACATCGCCGACCAGGTCCGCTCCCAGTACCAGCACTTCGTCGTCGACGAGTACCAGGACGTCAGCCCGCTCCAGCAGCGCCTGCTGGAGCTGTGGCTCGGCGAGCGCGACAACCTGTGCGTGGTCGGAGACGCCAGCCAGACCATCTACTCGTTCACAGGCGCAACCCCCGACCATCTGCTCGACTTCCGCACCCGCCACCCCGGAGCCACCGTCGTCAAGCTCGTCCGCGACTACCGCTCCACCCCCCAGGTCGTCCACCTCGCCAACGGCCTGCTCGCCCAGGCCCGCGGCCGCGCCGCCGACCACCGCCTGGAACTCATCTCCCAACGCGACCCCGGCCCCGAACCCGTCTACACCGAGTACACCGACGAGCCCGCCGAGGCCGAAGGCGCCGCCCGCCGCATCCGCGAACTCATGGACGCCGGCGTCCCGGCCAGCGAGATCGCCATCCTGTTCCGGACGAACTCCCAGTCCGAGACCTACGAACAGGCCCTCGCAGACGCGGGCGTCCCCTACCAGCTGCGCGGCGCCGAGCGCTTCTTCGACCGCCCCGAAGTACGCAAGGCAGGCATCGCCCTGCGCGGCGCGGCCCGCTTCGGCGGCAACGACGCCCTCCTCGACGACGTCGTCGACCTGCCCTCCCAGGTCCGTGCCGTGCTGTCGGGGGAGGGCTGGACCACCGAGCCACCGGCCGGCTCCGGCGCCGTCAGAGAGCGCTGGGAATCGCTGGCAGCCCTGGTGAACCTCGCCCACGACTTCGCCGCCGCCAAACCCGGCGCCACCCTCGCCGACCTCGTCGCGGAGCTCGACGAACGGGCGAACGCCCAGCACGCCCCCACCGTCCAGGGCGTCACCCTCGCCTCCCTGCACTCGGCCAAGGGCCTGGAGTGGGACGTCGTCTTCCTGGTCGGCGTCGCCGAGGGCATGATGCCGATCACCTACGCAAAGACCGACGAACAGATCGAGGAGGAACGCCGCCTCCTCTACGTCGGCGTCACCCGCGCCCGGCAGCACCTCCACGTCTCCTGGGCCCTCACCCGCGCACCCGGCGGCCGCCCGAACCGCCGCCCCAGCCGATTCCTCGACGGACTGCGCCCCGGCTCGACCGGCACCACCGGACGCGCCGCCGCGGCCGGCTCCGGAGGTGTCGAGCGCGGCTTCACGAGCAGACCGGACGCCGCCCCGAGACGGACACAGCGCAGCCCTGCCCGCTGCCGCGTCTGCGGGCGCACCCTCATCGACGCCGGCGAGATGAAGCTGATGCGCTGCGAGGACTGCCCGTCCGACATGGACGAGGGCCTCTACGAACGCCTCCGCGAATGGCGCGGCGTTCAGGCACGGCTCAGCGGGCAGCCCGACTTCTGCGTCTTCACCGACCGGACCCTGATGGCCATCGCCGAGGCGGAGCCGACCGATCCGGTTGAACTCTCCCGCATCCCCGGTGTCCTCAAGCGCAAGCTCGACCGCTACGGAGCCGATGTGCTGGCCATCTGTGCAGGCCAGGAGGTTGAGGACGGCCCGGACGGGGAATGACACGAACTCGTCGAAAAAATAGTTTGCGCATGCCCCAGCAATCCCCATAGGTTCTTAGCCACGGGAACGGAGGCCTTCTCGGAGGCCCCAATTCCGTGTTCTACTTGCATACCCATCGGACTGGTTCACCCCAGTCCCTCGAGACGCCGAGAGGAGGCGAGTCCAGTGATCAGCATCAACGCCAGCTCCATCAGCACCGTCAAAATGACCGATCGCTCGGTCGTCGCCTCCCTGTGCATGCTCGTCGCCTCGAACCAGGGCACCGGTCTGTCCGGCATCCGTGCCGCCCGCCCGGCGTCCTCCGTGTCTCTCGCGGGTCTTCCCGTCAGTGAGCGCAATGAGCGACCGACCAAGGCACTGGAAGCGGCAGTAGAGGCAAAGGCGCATGCCTATGCCGCTACGGCGACCGGTGCCGGATTCCGGAAGCAGACGACGCAGCACCACCAGATGTGGGCCTTCCGTGGGCCAGAACCCTGGAGTGATCCAGCCTGACAGTCGATCAGGCCGGCGCCTTCAGGGCCGCGGAACCCCATCCGGGATCCGCGGCCCTTCTGTTTGTCCTCGAACAGGGATGACAGAGCGAAGGGGCCTCGGGACAAGGAAACCCGGTACCAACCGCCACCCGGCCCAACAGGGCCGGAACGACAGACGAGGAAGACCAACCGTGCAACTCGAAGCGCACGCCCCGTCAGTACCGCCTTCAGACGCGATCCCCAAGCCCGGCCTCACGGAGGACTCCACCTTGACTCCCCTCACTGCGCTCACCGCGCTCGACGACGCCATCGAGAACCTCGGCGTACCCGTCCCCTGCCGTTCCTACGACCCGGAGGTCTTCTTCGCCGAGTCGCCGGCGGACGTCGAGTACGCCAAGTCCCTCTGCCGCACCTGCCCGCTGATCGAGGCCTGCCTCGCCGGCGCCAAGGAGCGGCGTGAGCCCTGGGGCGTCTGGGGTGGCGAGCTGTTCGTCCAGGGTGTCGTCGTCGCCCGGAAGCGGCCGCGTGGCCGCCCGCGCAAGAACCCGGTCACGGCATGAACACCGCAGGAACGATCGACCGTCCCCTCACGCACGACCCCCAGAAGCAGGCCCCGATGAAGCCGTCCACCCACGAGCTCGCAGGCTCCGCGCCTGAAGACTTCACCACCAGTGGCGCGAAGGACTCGCGTCAGAACAGGAACCGAGAGATGCAACTCATCCAAGAAGCCCTGGCACGTGCGCATATGCACGAGCGACAGCACGAGGCCGCGCGGGAACGCCGGGCCGTGCGCGTCGCGACCGCGCGCCGCATGCAGCGCCGGGCCGAGCGCGCCTCGCTGCGTGCTCGCCGTGCGCTCGCCATGGCGGTCATGCAGTAATCGACCACACCGCTACGCGGTTGCCTCCCCGATCAGGGAGGCGGTAACTCCCCGCGGGGGCCGGTCCGTACGAACGGACCGGCCCCCGCGGTGCGTTGTGCCCGTCGATCGGACAGCGGCGGCGGTATCGTCGCCGAGTGACGAGTCTTTCCGGAGGCAGTGACAACGGCGGCTCCGCCACGGAGCCCCAGCCCCTCGTGTGCGCCCGATGCGGCACCGAGGCCCGGTCCCCGCAGCCCACCTGGACCTGCTCGGTGGAGAACGGCACCCGTCAGTACATCTGCGACAAGTGCTCTCGGGAGAATCTCAGGGCGATCGAGGGGCGGCTGGACTCGGCTTGGTGGTAGGGCGGCTGCTCCCTTGGGGGGAGGGGCGGCTGGACTCGGCTTGGTGGTAGGGCGGCTGCTCCCTTGGGGGCCGCCCCCCAGCGCTTCCACGCAAGCAGCGTCAGCTCACGCCTCCGCCGCCGACCCCTCTTCAGCGGTCGGCTCCTCCAGGACGAATCCAGGAAGCCACTCCTCCAGTTCCTCGCGCAGTCTCACCGTCGCGCCCAGCTGGCACAGCACCCCGATCGTGCTCAGCGTCACCCGGTGGATGAGGAGATACGCCGGGGGGAGGTTGAGCTGTTTCGCGAGTTGATAGGCGGGGGAGCGGGGGTCGGCCACGCGGCCGGCCTGGCTGCGCATCCAGCCCCGCGTGAAGGTGAACTCGTCGACCTGGGCCGGTTCGATGATCGGCAGGAGGTAGTCGAGGACGGCGTCGGGGTCCAGGTCGATGGAATCCTTGACGAAGCCCTCCTCGCAGAGAAGTTCGTAGACGGCGTCCGCCTCGCCGTCCAGGGTCATCCGCAGGGAGTCGCCGATGGGGGTCGGCAGGCCCCCCGGCAGACGGTCGACCGTGCCGAAGTCCAGGACGCCCAGCCGCCAGTCGTCCTCGCCGTCCGGGCCGCTCGGCAGGAGGCGGAAGTTGCCCGGGTGCGGGTCGGCGTGCAGCAGGCCGGTGCGGGCCGGGCCGGAGAAGAGGAAGCGGGCCAGGAGCTGGCCGGCCCGGTCGCGCTGCTCCTGGGTGCCGTCGGAGATCACCTCCGAGAGCGGGATGCCCTCGATCCACTCCGTGATCAGGACCTGGTCGCACTGGTGGACCACCGCGGGCACGACGACGTCGGGATCGTCGGCGAACTCGTCCGCGTGTGCCTGCTGGGCCTGCGCCTCCAGGCCGTAGTCCAGTTCCTCCGAGACCCGGTCCTTGAGCTCGGTGATCAGCGGCTTGATGTCCATGCCGGGGATCAGCGGGCCCAAGAGTCGGGCGAAGCGGCTCAATTGGTTCAGGTCGGACAGTAGGGCCTCGCCGGCGCCCGGGTACTGCACCTTGACCGCGACCTCGCGGCCGTCGTGCCACACTCCGCGATGCACCTGGCCGATCGAGGCGGCCGCGGACGGCTTGTCCTCGAACTCCAGGAACAGGTCGTGCCAGTCCTCACCGAGCCGCTCCGCGAGCACCGAGTGCACGGTGCGCGTCGGCATCGGGGGAGCTGCCTCCTGGAGCTTCGTGAGCGCGGCGCGGTAGGGGCCGGCGATCTCCTCGGGCAGGGCGGACTCGAAGACGGACAGGGCCTGCCCGAACTTCATCGCGCCGCCCTTGAGCTCGCCGAGCACCTTGAACATCTGCTCCGCGGTGCGCTGCTGCAACTCGCGGCCGACGATCTCCGCGGACTCGCCGACGATCCGCTTGCCCAGTCCCCAGGTCGCCCGTCCGGCGAAGCCGAGCGGAAGCGCGGCGAGCTTGGCGGTGCGGGTGACCGCCTTGCGGGGAAGATCAGACATGCGCCCTCCAGGTCCGAGCCGGCCGCTCTGTGTCTGCCCTACGGCGTGACTTTTTCGACGGCCGCTGCTCCGCCATTGTCTCGTGCCACTCCCCTTCCTCGGAGGGGTGTTCTCCCTCACCTTTCCTCGTGGCGCCGCACGGGCAGGCGGAATGTGCCCACACGGGCCGGGCGTGCCAGGTCAGACCGGGTAGGGATACTTCCCAGCGTGCACCCGCGCTCGACGGAACCCGGCCGTCCAGAAAGGTGAGGGCGTGTGCGGCGGCCAGTCCGGCGACCGTGGTGGCCAGCGTGAGGTCGCAGGGCCGCACCTCGCGCGTCCTCCTCGAGCCCGAGCGCCACTGGGCGACCAGCCGGGGCCAGGCCGGGTCCCGATCCGTGCGCTCCTCGTTCAGACAGCCGGCGCAGCCGGTCTCGCCGGGCAGGACGAGCGGGCCGACCACGCCGGTTCCCTCCACGACACCGGCGTACAGGTGGGGCGTGCCGGAGGAGACGAGGGGTTCGGCGGCGGACGGGGAGGGGGCGTGTACGGCGACGTCGTCCCGGGGCGCGATGATCACCAGGGAGTGGCCGGTGGTCTCCTCTCCCAAGCGCGAGCGGGGACCGCGGCGCGGTGGGCGGTCCGGTGCGCAGCGGCGTGCGGTCCGCCGCGCGGCCTCGTCCCTGCGGTCGCCGACCGCCTCCATGGGCAGCCCGCCCGGCGTCACGTCCCACGGTTCGACCCGGCCGACGTCGCGCACGTCGACGTCGCCCACCCCCGCTGCCGACAACAGCGAGGCCACCATCGAGCCCACCCGGCCGGCACCTCTCACCTGTACGCGCAGTGAGCGACGCGCGGTCAGGCGGCTCATCGCCTCACCCGGCTGGGACGTGGTCAGGGACAGCGAGGCCAGATCGGGGCGCATCCGGTCCAGTACCTCCTTCTTGCGCCGCAGGGTGTCGCCGGCCGGGCCGCCCCCTTTCGCGTCGTCGAGCAGTCCGGCCCCTGCCAGTCGGCGCACCAGCCTGTCGACATGACCGTCCGGCAGATCCATGCGGCGGCCTTCCTCGCGCAACAGCTCCAGTCCGCGAGTGCCGTTGAGCTGATCGAGGAAGCTGCCCGTCGCCGTGTCCATGGGCCCCAGCGTCAGCGCGTGTGCCGGAGTCATCCCGAATTGTACGGTGTTGAGGTCGCGCCAGCCGCGCCTGAACGCCGGCTTCATCAGGGGAGCTGTCAGGGTCGGTGGATCTGTCCGAGTCGACTGGACTGGTGGAGTCGACGGCGTCGGCGCCCCCGGTGGTCGTGCGGTTGAAATGTCTGAATTCGGTGAATCCGTCGCGTGCATGAACTGGCCCCCGTAGCCGTCGTGGAACATCCCCGTGCGTCGGAGGAGCTCGGTCGTGGCTCCGTCGACGACTGTCAGCATGCCCCGACGCGGCGGCTGGTGCCGAAAGTTGTCCACAGGCGGTGGATATTCGTCGTACAAATCAAACGCATGGTGGGGGATCGGGATCGAACCGTCCCGGAGTCGGGACTTCCCGCGTGTGCAGCGGGTAACGTCGGGGCGTGTCCGCCGACCCACTGCACCGCGCCGGAACGCCACAGCGCAGTACGACGAGCCCGCCGCCGAGCGGCTCGGGGGCGAGCGCGATCGAGGTCCGCAGAAGCGCCCGGCGCCGCCGGACGGTCTCGGCGTACCGCGAGGGCGATCGCACCGTCGTGCTCATCCCTGCCCGGATGTCCGAGGCCGAGGAGCAACGCTGGGTGAGCGTCATGCTGGACAAGCTGGCCGCGCAGGAGAGCAAGCGGGTCATCGGGGACGCCGAGCTGGCGGAGCGGGCCGAGCGGCTGTCGGACCAGTATCTGGACGGCCGTGCGCATCCCAACTCGGTGCGCTGGGTCACCAACCAGAACACCCGCTGGGGCTCGTGCACCCCGGCCGAGGGCAGCATTCGCCTGTCGCACCGGTTGCAGGGCATGCCCGAGTACGTCGTCGACTACGTTCTCCTGCACGAACTCGCGCATCTCCTGGTGCCCGGCCACGGGCCCGGCTTCTGGCGGCTGCTGGAGGCCTATCCCCGCACCGAGCGGGCGAAGGGCTACCTCGAAGGCGTGGTCGGCGCCGAGCGGTTGCCGCATCTGCCCGGCGCACGCGGCGAATGAGCCCGAGGGGCCCGCGACCGCACCCGTCCGCTCTCTGAAGCGGCGCCGCAGGCAGCGCTTCCGGTTCGACCGGGCGTGGGTTGTGTACCGGGTCTGTACCGGCTTCGTCCGATGTCCGAGTTTGCCGTTAGCCTGGCGCGACGCACTCACATTCGGGATGGGGGACGGTCGTTACGCATGGCCAGGGAATTCCAACGCGGCCACAAGGCCAAGATCAGTGACCTCACCGCGGGCACGGACCTGTACGTAGGGGTACAGATCTCCGCCCCAGGGCTGACCTTCGACATCAGCTGCTTCGGTCTCGACGCCGACGAACGGCTCTCGGACGACCGCTACTTCGTCTTCTTCAACCAGCCGAAGTCCCCCGAGGAGTCCATCCAGCTCCTCGGCACCCAGGCCGGTGACACGGAGTCCTTCCGGATCACCCTCGACAGGATCCCCCCTCAGATCCAGAAGCTGTCCTTCACGGCGACGGTCGACGGCGCCGGACAGATGTCGCAGATCAGCCCCGGGTACCTCCGCATCGTCGCCGGTGGCGAGGAGGTGGCCCGGTACGCCTTCAACGGCTCGGAGTTCTCCACCGAACGCGCCGTCATGCTGGGTGACTTCTACCTCAAGGACGTCTGGCGGTTCGCCGCCGTCGGCCAGGGCTTCGACGGTGGTCTCGACGCGCTGCTGAAGAACTTCGGCGGCGAGGTGGCCGAGGAGGAGACACCCGCCGCCCCGCAGCAGGCCCAGCAGCCCCAGACCGGCGCGGCTCCCAGCTTCGCACCGCCGGCCCAGTCCGCCGCGCCGCCCGCGTTCGGCGCCCCGGCCCCCGCGCCTGCACCGGCGCCCGCCGCGCAGGGCTTCGCGCCCCCTCCGGGATC
>NZ_RDBN01000005.1:518975-621428 GCF_008042075.1 Streptomyces sp. UW30
CCCCGCCCCCGGGCTACGGCCAGCAGCCCCCCTACGGGCAGGTCCCGGGCCAGCCGGCGCCCTACGGAGCCCCCCAGGGCGCCCCGCAAGGCGCACCTCAGGGACCCGGCGTGGCCGCGGCGCTCCAGCAGTTCAAGGAGACGCCCACCGGGCAGCGCTGGACCCAGCAGAACAAGAAGCTCGTCCGTGTCGACCTCGGCATCGGCGGCCAGCCCGTGCTGGCCCGGCAGGGCAGCATGGTGCTCTACCAGGGCAAGGTCGACTTCAGCTACAAGGGCGCCGGCTTCGCCGGGCGGATCGTGGGCAACGCGACCGGCCAGGAGATGCAGCTGATGCGCTGTACCGGCCAGGGCCAGGTCTTCCTCGCCGAGAACTCGACGATGCTGCACCCCATCGAGCTCCAGGGCGACGGCATCTGCGTCTCCGCCGAGAACGTCCTCGCCTTCGACGAGAGCCTCCAGTACGAGGTCCGCCGCATCGAGGGTCACGGCATCCCCGGCGGCGCGCTGTTCACGATGCAGTTCACGGGCACCGGCACGATCGTCGTCAAGACGCACGGCACGCCCGTGGTGCTGCCGGTCACGCCCACGACGTTCGCCGACTGCAACGCCGTGGTCGCCTGGTCGTC
This sequence comes from Streptomyces sp. UW30, assembly GCF_008042075.1. Taxonomy (GTDB): domain Bacteria; phylum Actinomycetota; class Actinomycetes; order Streptomycetales; family Streptomycetaceae; genus Streptomyces. Next base: position 519,604 of record NZ_RDBN01000005.1, read on the forward strand.
CGCCGCCCAGGTGGTCGTCTCCAGCCAGGTCCGCATGCGTCGCAACGCCTACCCCGGCGACACCGGAGAGAGCGTCAACCTCCAGTTCCGGGCCGCTCCCGGCAACTTCATCGTCGTCCAGCCGTACGAGATCTGAGGGAGCCCGTCATGAATCAGCCACTCGCGGGCTACGCCCCCGCACCCGTCACCGCCCGCATGGAGAACCACGGCAACCACATGCTGAAGGTCGCCATGCAGACCGGGAACGACCTCCTCGCGCGCGTGGGCTCGATGGTCGCCTACGAGGGCTTCGTCCAGTACGAGCCCAACCCGCCGGCCGTGCGCCAGATCGCCAAGGACTGGATGACCGGCGAGGGCGCACCCTTGATGAAGTGCACCGGCGACGGCCTGCTCTACCTCGCCGACTACGGCGCCAACGTCGTCGTGCTCAACCTCAACGGCGACGGCATCTCGGTCAATGCCACCAACCTGCTCGCCTTCGACGCGCATCTGACGTGGGGCGTCGAGCGGGTCAAGGGCCTGGCGAAGTTCGCCGGGCAGGGCCTGTGGAACACCAAGATCTCCGGGCAGGGCTGGGTCGCGCTGACCTCCCGGGGCAAGCCGATCGTCGTCGACTGCGGCGGCGGCGAGGACGAGACCTACGTCGACCCGGACGCGCTCGTCGCCTGGTCCCCGAACCTCAAGGTGAAGGGCAAGCGCAGCTTCAAGGCGCAGTCGCTCATCGGCCGTGGCAGCGGCGAGGCCTACCAGATGGCCTTCTCGGGCCAGGGCATCGTCGTCGTCCAGCCCAGCGAGGACAGTACCGACCGCCTCCGGGTCCGGGGCTGAGGGGGAGCAGGGAAACGCCATGCAGAGCCCGATTTTCGCCTACAACGACCAGCAGACCCAGGACCGCTGGAGCCTGCAGAACAAGCAGATGCTCCGCGTCGGCCTGGAGGGCCACGACGACATCCTCGCCCGCAAGGGCACGATGGTCGCCTACCAGGGACTCGTCGAGTTCGACGCCGAGTACCAGAGCAACCAGCAGGGACGCGCGCGTGCGCACACCGGCGAGGGCCTGGACCTCATGCGGTGCCATGGCCAGGGCACGGTCTACCTCGCCAACCTCAAGCAGCACGTCCACGTCATGGACGTCGACCAGGACGGGCTGACCGTCGACAGCAGCTATGTGCTGGCGATGGACTCCTCGCTGCACCACGAGGTCATCGCCGTGGACAGCCTCTACGGCATCTCCGGCTCGGGGAAGTACCAGCTCAACATCACCGGCCGCGGCAAGGTCGCGCTCATGACCTCCGGCATGCCGCTGATGATGCAGGTGACGCCCGACAAGTACGTCAACTGCGACGCCGACGCGATCGTCGCCTGGTCCACCTCGCTGCGCGTGCAGATGCAGGCCCAGACGCACTCCTCCGGGGTGTGGCGGCGCCGAGGCAACACCGGCGAGGGCTGGGAGCTCAGCTTCATGGGCAGCGGCTACGCGCTCGTGCAGCCCAGCGAGCTGCTGCCGCCGCAGAACGCCCAGGTCGGCTCCGGCCTCGCCGCGCAGTACGGCATGGGGCAGCAGGGGGCGCGGGGGCAGAACCAGGGCAACGTCTGGAGTTGAGCAGGCGTGACCATCGGTGAGGGGTGACCGCGAGGGCGGTCACCCCTTACCCGTTCACAGCCTCTTACCTGTTCACAGCCTCGCCCGCGTCGCTTCCAGCAGCCGTACCACCGACTCGTCCGCCACGTCCGCCACCTCGTCGTAGGCGAACCAGCGCAGGTCGAGCGACTCGTCGCTGATCGCCTCCACCGCGCCGGCCGGAGCCAGCGCCGCGTACTGGACGTCGAGATGCCAGGCGCACGGCGTGTGATGGCGGTCCAGACGCACCGGGCCGCCCGGCAGCAGGGTCAGCCCCGTGACGCCCGACTCCTCGGTCCCCTCGCGCAAGGCAGCCGCCGCCAGCGTCTCGTCGGCCGGCTCGCAGTGGCCGCCCATCTGCAGCCACATGCGCAACTTCTTGTGGAGGGTGAGCAGCACACGCCCGCGTGAGGGGTCGATCACCAGCGCGCTCGCCGTGATGTGCCCGTCGCCGCAGGCCTTCCACAGGCCGTCCGGACGGGTCTCCAGATGCTCCAGATACGTCCGGCGCAGCTCTTCCTGGCCCTCGTACCCCTTGAGCACGAGGACCGCGTCGTCGTGCAGGCTCACTCGGCGCCGTCGCCCTTGGAGTCGTCGCCCTTGGTGTCGTCGTCCTTCTTCAGGTTCGGCTTCTCGGTGGAGCCGCTCGCCGCCTCGCCGAGCATCTTGTCCAGCTCGGAGAAGTCGATGTGCTCGCGGTGCACGAAGCCGTCCGGGTCGTCCAGGTCGGTGGCCGTCGGCAGCATGTCCGGGTGGGCCCACAGGGCGTCCCGGCCGTCGACACCACGGGCGTCCGTAAGCGAGGCCCACAGGCGGGAGGCGTCACGCAGCCGACGCGGGCGCAGCTCCAGCCCGATCAGCGTGGCGAACGTCTGCTCCGCCGGGCCGCCCGAGGCGCGTCGGCGGCGCAGCGTCTCACGCAGCGCGTCCGCGGACGACAGACGCGGCTTCGCGGCCGCGTGGACCACCGCGTCGACCCAGCCCTCGACGAGCGCCAGAGCCGTCTCCAGACGCGCCAGAGCCGCCTTCTGCTCCGGGGTGTCCTCCGGCTGGAACATGCCCTGCTGAAGTGCGTCCTGAAGCTGCTCGGGGTTCTGCGGGTCGAACTGGCCGACCACGTCCTCCAGCTTGGCGGTGTCGACCTTGATCCCGCGCGCGTAGCCGTCGACCGCGCCGAACAGGTGCGAGCGCAGCCACGGCACGTGCGCGAACAGGCGCTGGTGGGCCGCCTCGCGCAGGGCGATGTACAGCCGCACCTCCTCCTTCGGCACGCCCAGGTCCTTGCCGAACGTCTCGATGTTGATCGGCAGCAGCGCGGCCTTGCCGATCGGGCCGAGCGGCAGGCCGATGTCGGTGGAGCCGACGACCTCTCCCGCGAGCACGCCGACGGCCTGCCCGATCTGCGTGCCGAACATGGCGCCGCCCATCGAGCGCATCATGCCGATCAGCGGGCCGGCCATGGCCTGCATCTCCTCCGGCAGGACGTCGCCCATGGCGGTGCCGACGCGCTCGGCGACCGGGTCGACGAGCTCCTGCCACGCGGGCAGGGTCGCCTCGACCCACTCCGCGCGGCTCCACGCCACGGCGGTGCCCGCGCCGGACGGCAGGGACGTCGCGTCGTCCAGCCACAGGTCGGCCAGCCGGACGGCCTCCTGGACGGCGGTGCGCTCGGCGGGGCCGACGCTCGCGTCCTTGGTGCCGTCAGCGGTGCCCTGGGAGACCGTCTGGCGGGCGATCTGCTTGGCCATGTCCCAGTTCACCGGGCCGCCCTCGTAGGAGAGCATCTGGCCCAGCTGCTGGAACGCGGCGCCCAGGTCGGTGGGGTTCAGCGAACCGAACATCGCTGCGAACGGATTGTCGGCACCGCCCCCCATGCCACCGGCACCGGGCAGCCCGCCGAAACCGAACGGGTTGGCCGGTCCCTGACCACCACCGCTCTGCTGGTCCTTCTTCTTGCCCTCGTCGCCGTCGTCCGGCTCCTCCGGCGGAAGGCCGAATCCGAATGGGGTGTCACTCACGGGATTCCTCGGCTGTTAAGGCCACCGGCTGGCGCCGGCGGCACGACTGCCCGATAACACCACCCAGCGTAGACACCGCGAGCCGATCGGGCCTCGGTGCTTCGCCGACTCCCGGCCTGCGGCAGGATGGATGCCACCTGGTACGTACGCGTCACTCGCGTCCGTACTGAAGACAACCGCTGGAGACGCCCGGTGAGTTCCCCTGATCCGCAGGTTCGCGCAGCGCGAAACCAGTCAACCCCTCCCGCGCGCGGCGTGCGCGGCCCCGTCGTGGCGGTGACCGGTGCCGCGTCCGGGATCGGCGCCCTGCTCACCGAGCGGCTGGTGGCGTCCGACGAGGTCAAGCAGGTCATCGCCATCGACGAGCGGCGCGGTGAGTGCGCGGCGGCGCAGTGGCACATCCTGGACGTGCGGGATCCGGCCATCGCGGAGAAGCTTCGGGGCGCCGACGTGGTCGTTCACCTGGCGCTCGACCTGGATCTGGAGACGGATTCAGCCGCGCGGACCGCCTACAACGTTCGGGGGACGCAGACCGTCCTGACGGCCGCCGCGGCGGCCGGCATCCACCGGGTGGTGCTGTGCACCTCGGCGATGGTCTACGGGGCGCTCCCCGACAACGAGCTGCCGCTGTCCGAGGACGCGGAACTGCGGGCGACCGCCGAGGCCACCGGCGTCGGGGACCTGCTGGAGATCGAGCGTCTCGCGCGCAGAGCCCCCCGGGCCCACCCCGGACTCAATGTCACAGTGGTGCGTCCGGCGGTGCTCGTGGGCGGCACGGACACCGCGCTGACCAGGTACTTCGAGTCGCCGCGGCWGCTCGTTGTCGCCGGTTCGCGGCCCGCCTGGCAGTTCTGCCATGTCGAGGACCTGTGCAGTGCCCTGGAGTACGCCGTCCTGGAGAAGGTCGACGGGGAACTCGCCGTCGGATGCGACGGCTGGCTGGAGCAGGAGGAGGTCGAGGAGCTCAGCGGGACCCGGCGCATGGAACTGCCCTCGGCGGTCGCGCTGGGAGCGGCGGCCCGGCTGCACCGCATCGGGCTGACACCCTCCCCGGCAGGTGACCTGGCCTACACGATGTATCCGTGGGTGGTGAGCGGAAGCCGGCTCCATGACGCGGGGTGGCGGCCGCAGTGGACCAACGAGGAAGTGCTCGCGGAGCTGCTGGAGGAGGTCTCCGGCAGGCACACCGTCGCCGGGCGGCGGCTCGGGCGCAAGGACGCGACGGCGGCCGGCGCGGCGGGCGCGACGGTGGCCCTGCTGGGCGCGGCGGCGGTCGTGCGGCGGGCCCGGAAGGCCCGGCGGCGGATCTGAGGCCCGTAGGACCCTCCAAACCTCCACGCGCGCGTGCCGGGGGATAACGCTATTCCCCGGCCACACACGCGTGAGGCACGATGGGCCCATGGCACCTACCAACGATCACCCCGGTGAGCAGGGCGCTCAGGATCCCGTCAAGCTCATCGCCGTTCGCGAGACGGCCCTCTCCCTGGACGAGGTCTTCCGGGCCGTCGGGGACGATGCCGCCGGTGGGACCGCGCTGTTCGTGGGGACCGTGCGCAACCACGACGAGGGTGCCGACGTCGACGAGCTCGGGTACTCGTGCCATCCCAGTGCCGAGGCCGAGATGCGACGCATCGCCGAGAAGGTCGTCGCCGAGTACCCGGTGCGGGCGCTCGCGGCCGTGCACCGCGTCGGGGACCTCAGGGTCGGGGACCTCGCCGTCGTCGTCGCCGTCTCCTGCCCGCACCGCGGCGAGGCCTTCGAGGCGTGCCGCAAGCTGATCGACGACCTCAAGCACGAGGTGCCCATCTGGAAGCACCAGAAGTTCTCCGACGGCACCGAGGAATGGGTCGGCGCGTAGCGCTGTCGTCGAGGGGCGACGGGAGGGCGGGTCGGCGCCTGCTGAAGCGCGCCCGAATCGGTCGGCCCGAACCCGTCCACCTCACTCCGCTTGCGTAACCGCACCCCTGGCGTGAGCGTTGTCAGTGCCAGTGGTTAATCTGCTGATCAGTCAGTTGCGGTCGCTCATTGGGGATGGGAGGACGGCATGGCAGCGCTTGCCTGGTTGCTGATTCCGCTTGTGGCTGCGATCTTTGCCGGTCTGTGGGGCAGTTGGGCCAACCGCACCCGCAAGGCACGGGGCGACGGCCCGGAGCTCGACGGTTATGCCCGCTTCCGCGCGGCCATGGAGAAGCCTTCCTCCCGCACATGATCGCTCGGCACATGCTCACGGAGTCGGGTTCGCGGCCCTGACGGGGCTCTGACAGGACTGTCACGTACTGTCGAGGCATGCCACGCCGCACCGCGACGATGCTCGCCTCCACCCTGATGCTGATCGCGCTCCTGTGCGCGGGAGTCTTCATTCCCGTGCCGTACGCGGAGATGTCCCCGGGGCCGACGGTGAACACCCTCGGCGAGCACGACGGCGAGCCGGTGCTGCAGATCTCCGGGCGCAAGACGTACCCGACGACCGGGAACCTCAACATGACCACGGTCCGGGTCACCAGCGCCGACTACAAGATGAACCTGGTCGAGGCCGTCTACGGGTGGCTTGCGCACGACAACAAGGTCGTGCCGCACGACACCCTTTACCCGGACGGCAAGACCGAGGAGCAGTCCACCCAGGAGAACGCCGAGGAGTTCAGCCAGTCCCAGGAGAGCGCCAAGGTCGCCGCCCTGAAGGCGCTGGACATCCCGGTGCAGAGCTGGGTGATCGTCTCGACCGTCGTCAAGGGCACCCCCGCCGAGGGCAAGCTGCACGCCGGTGACGTGATCAAGGCCGTCGACGGCACGGCGGTGAAGGAACCGGGGGACGTCGCCGAGCTGGTGACCAAGCACAAGCCCGGCCAGGACGTCGTCTTCACGATCGTGCCGGCCAAGGAGCAGGCCGCCGCGGAGAAGGAGCGCAGGCAGCCGACGAAGACCGAGAAGGTCACGATCAGGACCGCCGCGTCCGACGACACCGGCAGCAAGCGCGCCATCGTCGGGATCTCCGCAGGGACCGACCACACCTTCCCGTTCAGCATCGACATCAAGCTCGCCGACGTCGGCGGACCCAGCGCGGGTCTGATGTTCTCGCTCGGGCTCTACGACAAGCTCAGCCCGGGCAGCCTCACCGGCGGCAAGTTCGTCGCCGGCACCGGCACCATCGACGACGACGGCAAGGTCGGCCCCATCGGCGGCATCGAGATGAAGACCATCGCCGCGCGCGAGAAGGGCGCCCAGTACTTCCTCACGCCCGCCGACAACTGCGCGACCGCCTCCAGGGACGTCCCCGGCGGGCTCACCCTCGTCAAGGTCGGCACCATCGACGACGCACTCGGCGCCCTGAACGACATCCGCTCCGGCGACACCGCCGACCTGCCCAAGTGCACGGCCAAGAGCTGAGCGACCGGCCTCGATACGACGACGGGGGCGCCCTTCACCTTGAAGGGCGCCCCCGTCGTCGTACCGGAAGATCTCAGTCCGCGAAAGTCGCCGTCAGCGCCTGAGCCAGACCCGGGACCAGCTCCGGGCCGGTGAGGACCTCCGTCGGGGTGTCCTTCTCGCGCAGGCGCAGGGCCGACTCACGGGTGCCGTCGCGCAGCACCGCGACCGTCATCCGGACCTCCTGACGGTCCGGATGGTCCGCCACCCACTTCGTGAGCTTGGTCCCGCTCAGGCCCTGCGGGACCTGCGCCTCGGCGGACGGGGGCAGCATCAGGCGCTCCACCGTGAGCGCGCAACCGACCACCGCGTCGGGCCAGGCGATCGTGCCGAGGAACTCGTCGAGCGCCTTGCCCGTTGGAATCTCGTCCTGCTCGATCGGGGTCAGGCCGGTGGACTCCTGCTCGTCCCCCAGGCCGAGCTGGGCGGCGAGGCCGGGTTCCTGGACTCGCAGCCGTGCGGTGTCGACGAGGGCGAAGAGGCGGGCGGGCTGGTCCCAGCCGAGGCCGGAGGCGTACTCGTCGATCTCGAGAACGGCCCGGGTCAGCGGGTTCGCAGCCATGGGAGTGTTGGACATGGTCACAATCCTGCCTCGTTCCTGGCCGGAATCGGGAACCGAGTAAGCGGTGAGTAAGTTGCATAGGTGTGGGCCCGCGATCACGGGGGGCCACTCAGGGTCCACGAAGACGCGGGCCTGACCCAGACCAACAGCGAACTTCGGGGTGCGAACCTTGGCTTTCCAGATGCCGGACCGCGGCGGAGGCCCGACCGGGCCACGGATCAGAGTGGGCCGCCCGTCCCGGCGTGTCCGGACCCTGCTCATGACACTGGGCGTCCTGGCCGTCCTCGGCATGGCCTTCACCATGTTCGCGGGCTTCTGGACGGACTGGCTCTGGTACCGGTCGGTGGGCTACTCCTCGGTGTTCACGACCACGCTGTGGACGAAGATCGGACTCTTCTTCGTCTTCGGTCTGTTGATGGCCCTCGCGGTCGGCTTCAACATCTGGCTGGCGCACCGGCTGCGCCCCCCGCTGAGCGCCATGTCGATGGAGCAGCAGAGCCTCGACCGCTACCGCATGGGCATCGCGCCGTACAAGAAGTGGCTGCTGCTCGCGATCACCGCCCTGGTCGGCCTGATCGCCGGCGCCTCCGCCTCCAGCCAGTGGCGGACCTGGCTGATGTGGGTCAACGGCGTTCCGTTCGGTGAGAAGGACCCGCAGTTCCACCTCGACGTCGGCTTCTACGCCTTCGACCTGCCCTGGTACCGGTTCCTGCTCGGCTTCGGCTTCGCCGCCGCGATCCTCTCCGTGATCGCCGCCGCGCTCACCCACTACCTGTACGGCGGGCTGCGGATCACCAGCCCGGGCGCGCGCGCCACGGCCGCAGCGACCGGTCATCTGTCGGTCCTCATCGGCATCTTCGTCGCCCTGAAGGCGGTCGCGTACTGGCTCGACCGGTACGGACTCGCGGTGAAGTCCAGCGACTTCAAGGCGACCGACAACTGGACCGGCCTCAGGTACGTCGACGCCAACGCCTATCTGCCGGCCAAGACGATCCTGTTCTGCATCGCCGTCATCTGCGCGCTGCTGTTCTTCGCCACCCTGTGGCGGCGCACCTGGCAGCTGCCCGTCATCGGCTTCGGCCTGATGGTGCTCTCGGCGATCCTCATCGGCGGGCTGTACCCGGCGATCGTGCAGAAGTTCCAGGTCCAGCCCAACGAGCAGGCCAAGGAAGCGCCGTACGTCGAGAAGAACCTCAAGGCGACGCGCGACGCGTACGGCATCGACGGCACCCAGGTCACCGAGTACCCGGGCACCAGCAAGACCGAGGACAAGACGAAGCTGCGCGACGACGTCGACACCACGGCGAGCATCCGCATCCTGGACCCGAACATCGTCTCGCCGACGTTCCAGCAGCTCCAGCAGATCAGGAACTACTACGCGTTCCCGACCAACCTGGACGTCGATCGGTACAGCAAGGACGGCAAGGACCAGGACACCGTCATCGGTCTGCGTGAGATCAATCTCAACGGCATCCCGAAGCGGAACTGGATCAACGACCACTTCCGCTACACCCACGGCTACGGCGTGGTCGCCGCCGAGGGCACCAACGCCGACTCCCAGGGCCGGCCGGACTTCACCGAGTCCGACCTGCCGTCCAAGGGCGACCTCGGGACCTACGAGCAGCGGGTCTACTACGGCGAGAAGACCACGATGTACTCGATCGTCGGCGGTCCCCAGAAGGAGATCGACTACTCCGACGACAACGGCGAGAAGACCTACAGCTACAAGGCCGACAGCGGGGTCAGCCTCTCCAACCCGGTCAACCGGGCCGCGTACGCGGTGGCGTTCGGCGAGCCGCAGATCCTGTACTCCGGTGCGATCGGCGACGGTTCGCGCATCCTGTACAACCGCACGCCCAAGGAGCGCGTCGAGGCGGTCGCCCCGTGGCTGACCATCGACGGCGACGCCTACCCGGCGGTCGTGGACGGCCGTATCCAGTGGATCGTCGACGCGTACACGACGACGAACGGCTACCCGTACTCGTCCCGTACGACCCTCGGTGACACGACGGCCGACTCGTTGACCGCCACCAACGACAACCGTGCGGTGGTCGCCCAGCAGAACCAGGTCAACTACATCCGCAACTCGGTGAAGGCGACGGTCGACGCCTACACCGGCGAGGTCAAGCTCTTCCAGTGGGACACCAAGGACCCGGTCCTGAAGACCTGGATGAAGGCCTTCCCGGACACGGTGAAGTCCAAGAGCGAGATCTCCAAGTCGCTGATGGCTCATCTGCGCTACCCGCAGGACCTGTTCAAGGTCCAGCGTGAGCTGCTCACCCGCTACCACGTGAAGGACGCGACGACGTTCCTCAGCGGCAGCGAGGTCTGGCAGGTGCCGGACGACCCGACCAACAAGTCGGGCAGCGCGACACCGCCGTACTACCTGAGCATGAAGATGCCCGACCAGGCGGCGCAGGCGTTCTCGTTGACGACGACGTTCACACCGAACGGCCGGGACAACCTCAGTGCGTTCATGGCCGTCGACGCCGAAGCCGGCACCCCTGACTACGGCAAGATCAGAGTCCTGAAACTGCCGACCAACACCACGGTCAATGGCCCCAGTCAGGTCCAGAGCCAGTTCAACTCCGAACAGGACATCGCCGAGACCATCAGGCTGCTGAAGGGTGGCGGCGACTCCGACATCGAGTACGGCAACCTGCTGGCCGTGCCACTTGACGGAGGACTGCTGTACGTGGAGCCGGTCTACGTACGTGGCGGTGGACTCAAGTACCCGCTGCTGCGGAAGGTGCTGGTGACCTACGGAGGCGCCATCGCCTTCGAGGACACGCTCGACGAGGCCCTGAACAAGGTCTTCGGAGCGGACGGCGCGACCACCCAGCCCCCGGACGAAGGCGACGAGGACGGCGGTACGAAGCCTCCGCCGACGTCCGACAACCCGACGGTCCAAGAAGCGCTCGACGACGCCCAGAAGGCCTTCGAGGCCGGCCAGGACGCCCTGAAGAAGGGCGACTGGGAGGCGTACGGCAAGGCGCAGAAGGACCTGGAGGACGCGCTGCGGCGGGCCGAGGACGCGCAGTCGCAGCCCGACAAGACCGGCGGCGGCACGGGCAACGGCGGCGCAGGCGCGAGCCCGAGCGGGAGCCCGAAGCCGAGCAGCAGTCCCACCGGGACATAGAGCCGGCGGGTGATCGAATAGCCCACCCCGCGCCGTGATACGGTTGCAGAACAACGGCGCGGGGTGGAGCAGCTCGGTAGCTCGCTGGGCTCATAACCCAGAGGTCGCAGGTTCAAATCCTGTCCCCGCTACTGAAGTCGGCGAATATTTCGTACGACAGCGAAGGCCCGGATCCTCCAGAGGATCCGGGCCTTCGGCGTGTGCGAACGCATGTGCCGGAGGGCGGGACGGTCGTGCCGCCGTGGGGAGTTGAGGGAACTGTGTTTGACTTGTCTCTCTGTGGGCATGTCGACAAAACGCTGAAGTGACCTCACTGGCTGCGGTATACCAGGTGTACCCAGGTTGCAGGTGGTGCGACGATGGACGTTATGGGGGACAAGGCAACTCTGTTGGAGACAGGGCGGTTTGTGCAGCCTGCCGACTTTGTGCAGCCGACGGGCGATTTCGTGCACCCCGGAAACGACGCCTCGCAGCCGACGGACGGCGCCTTGCAGCCGGTGGGTGAGCTCATGCAGCCGGAGGGTGACTTCGCCCTCGGCCGGCCTGCGGACCAGGACGAGACGGGGGAGGCCGCCGAGGAGGCACGGCAGCGGCTCGCCGCCGAGACCGGTGACGTCGAGGCGATGAGCGTCCTCGGGGCCATGCTGCTGCGCCGCGGCGACCTCGACGGAGCCGAGGCCCATCTGCGTGCCGCCACCGCCGCCGGGGACCGGGCGGCCGCGAACAACCTGGGTGTCCTTCTGCATCAGCGCGGGTACGCCGACGAGGCCGCCGGATGGTGGCGGATCGCCGCCGTCGCCGGGTCGGCCGCGGCCGCGCACGCGCTGGGACGTCATCACCGCGAGCGCGGCGACGAGCCCGCCGCCGAGTACTGGCTGCGGCAGTCCGCCGAGCAGGGGCACACGCTGGGCGCGTACGCGCTCGCCGATCTCATGGAGCACCGCAGCGACGACCGCGCCGAGCAGTGGATGCGGGCCGCGGCCGAGCGCGGGCACCGGGAGGCGGCGTACCGCCTGGCGCGCGCGATCGACCGGCACGCGGTGGGCGCGGGGGAGGACGGAGCTGACAACGGTGTCGCGCCGGACGAGGCGCTGCTGGAGGAGGCCGAGCAGTGGTACCGGCAGGCCGCCGCGCGCGGGCACCGCAGGGCCGCGCTGCACCTCGGCGCGATCCTGGAGAAGCGCGGGGAACTGAAGGAGGCCGGGCGCTGGTATCTGACCTCCGCCAAGGACGGGGAGGCGCGGGCCGCCTGCGCGCTCGGGTTCCTGCTGCGGGACGCCGGGGATACCGAGAGCGCCGCCGTGTGGTGGCTGCGGGCCGCGCAGGACGGTGACGGCAACGCCGCGAACGCGCTGGGCGCGCTGCACGCCGAGCGCGGTCAGACGCAGACGGCCGAGCGGTGGTACCGGGCCGCGATGGACGCCGGCGATGTGAACGGCGCGTACAACCTCGGGCTGCTCTGCGCCGAGCAGGCGCGTACCGCGCAGGCCGAGCAGTGGTACCGGCGTGCGGCGTACGCCGGGCACCGCGAGGCGGCGAACGCGCTGGCGATCCTGCTGCTCCAGGGCGGGGACACGTCGGGCGCCGAGCCGTGGTTCTCCAAGGCCGCGGAGGCGGGCAGCGTGGACGCCGCGTTCAACCTCGGGATCCTGCACGCCGGGCGGGGCGAGGAGCGGGCCGCGCTGCGGTGGTACGAGCGTGCCGCGGCCGCCGGGCACACGGAGGCGGCACTCCAGGTCGGGATCGCGCGGCTGCGGGACGGGGACGAGCGGGCGGCGGAGCGGCATCTGCGGTGTGCGGCCGGAGGCGGCAGCGCGGAGGCCGCGTACCGGCTGGCGACCGTGCTGGACTCTCGGCGGCCGCCGGAGCCCGCGCATGAGCTCGGGGAGCCGGCGCACGAGAAGACCGAGTGCGAGGAGTGGTACGAGCGGGCGGCCTCCCAGGGGCATCGGCGGGCGCAGGTGCGGGTCGGGATGCTGGCCGCGGCCCGTGGGGACGTGGTGGAGGCGGCTCGGTGGTACCGGACGGCTGCCGAGGCGGGGTCCCGTAACGGCGCCTTCAATCTGGGGCTGCTGCTGGCCCGGGAGGGGAGTGAGCCCGAGGCGGCGGTGTGGTGGACGCGGGCGGCTGACGCCGGGCATGGGCGGTCGGCTTTGCGGCTCGCCCTGGTCTACGCGCGTCGCGGTGAGCTTGCGGAAGGGCAGCGGTGGGCTGATCGGGCGGTGAGTCTGGGGCCGGCGGAGGTTACGGAGCGGGCGGCGCGGTTGCGGGACGCTCTGCGGGAGGAACTCTCGGCGTGAGGGTGTGCTGAGGGGTGGGCGGAGTTTGTGGTTGCCGCCGGATTCCTCGCCCCCGCCGCCCCTACCCGTCCCTCCCCCAAGCTCTTCGAGCAGGGGGGACCCCCAGGGGGGCTGCCGCCCCCGGACCCCCGCTTCGGCCCTGAACGGGCCTTGTCCTCAAACGCCGGACGGGCTGAGAGGTGCCGGCCGGCGCTGAGAGGTTAAGCCCCCGCGGGTGGGTGGGGGCTCGGGACGGTCAGGCCTTGTCCTCAGACTTCCCCAGGCTCTTCGAGCAGGGGCACCGGACGGGCTGAGTGGTGTGCTGGTCGGTCTCGGAGGATGGCTGCCGGATAAGCGATTTGCCTCTGTCCGCGTCCTTGACGTAATGTTCAGTTCACCGACGCGGGGTGGAGCAGCTCGGTAGCTCGCTGGGCTCATAACCCAGAGGTCGCAGGTTCAAATCCTGTCCCCGCTACTGAAGGCCTAGGGCCGGGATCCGTAAGGGTCCCGGCCCTAGGTGTTTTTCGGGTGTGCGTCAGGGCTGGTGGCCCACTGCCTCCTCGTACAGGGTGCGGTTTGTCGTTCGGGACTCCGGTAGAGGGCTTCCCTCTGCCACGCCCTGGGCCTCGTAGGCCGACTGGAGGCGCGTCGTCGTGCCGGAGCGGATTTCCCAGTCCATGGCCAGGGGCGGGGTGGATTTGAGGATCGGCTCCTCCGCCTTCAGGAGTTTGGCGAGGTATGTGACGAAGGTCGCATCTTGCTTGTAGTCCGACGCGAAGTAGGTGTTCAGGGTGCGGATGTAGGCCCTGAGGAGGGCCACCCCCGCGTCCACGTCGTCCTGGAGGAGCGCGGGGCCGTAGAGCATGCCGCCCAGGGGTTCGCCCTGCGGTTGGCCGCCCAGGAAGGCGTACCCCTGCTCGCCGTCCACCTTGCGCCAGACCGGGTCCAGGAGCCACGCGGAGTCGACGCCGCCGTTCTGGAGGGCCGTGAGGACGTCGGCGGAGCCCAGTTGCTGGTACTGGATGTCGGCGAGGCCGCCGCCGTGTTTCTCCAGTGCCTTCTCCATGGGGTACGCGATGACCGAACCCTTCCCGATCATCGTGCCCAGCTTGCGGCCGGCCATCGTGACGCGGTTCGCGGTCTCGCCCTCCTTCAGGCGCACCCACAGCCCGCTCTTCGAGCGCGCGGCCGGCGAGAAGTTCCCCGCGACCCACTTGATGTCGAAGCCACCTTTGATGCCGTTCATGACGGCCGCCTCCGGGGCCGCCCACAGCGCGTCGATGTCGCCCTTCGCAAGGAGCGGGAGCGCGTCCGGCGTCGGCAGGACCTTCAGCGTGACGTCCAGGCCCTCCTTCTTGAACTCCCCCTTGTCGAGCGCCACTTGCAGCGGGGCCACGTACTCCGCGCTCAGCGTCCCCGTCGCGATCGTCAGCTCGCGGGGCTCGGAAAGGGGCTGTGGGGAAGGGGCCCCGGGCAGGCAGCGGGCCGGTGTGCGGGTCGGGGAGAGGTCCCCCGGGTCCGTCCAGGCCTTCGCGCCACAGCCCTCGACCGGGCGGATCGTGCGGTCGCCGGCGGCTGCCTTCGACGAGGAGTCCGACTCGTACGGCGATGAGCACGCCGCCGATGCCAGCAGTGCCGCCGCGGCGATCGCGACGCCGTACGCCTGGCGTGTTCCCCTGCTCATGACTGGCCCCTTCCTCGGTCCCTCGGCGCCCAGGGCGTGAGCAGGCGTCCGGCGAAGCGGATCAGCTCGGAGAAGAGCACCCCGAGGATGGCCACGCAGACGATGCCGACGAACATGACGTCGTTCTGGAACAGCGCGCGCGAGTCGAAGATCAGATGGCCCAGGCCGTTCGTCGCGGCGATCTGCTCCGACGCGACGATGACCAGCACCGCCACGCCCGCCGCGATGCGCGCGCCCACCAGGACGGAGGGAAGTGACGCGGGAAGCAGCACGTGGCGGAACATCTGCCACCGCGAGGCGCCGAAGACCTGGCCCGCGTCACGGTGGCCGGACGGGATGGACATGACCGCGGACATGGTCGAGATCCACACGAAGAAGAAGACCGTCGCCGCCACCAGGGCCACCTGCGGGCCCTCGCCCAGTCCGAACATGTTCAGGAAGATGGGGAGTAGGGCCAGTTTCGGTACGACGTACAGCGCGTCCAGCAGTGGCTCCAGTGCCGCTCGTACCAGCGACAGGGAGCCCATCAGCAGGCCCAGGGCGTAGCCCGCCGCCGTGCCGGCCGCGTAGCCCGCCAGGACCCGCTTCAGGGTGGCCCACACGTCCGGCCACAGGTCGCCGGCCGCCGCCCGGTCCCAGCCGTCGGCGAGGATCGTGGACGGGGCCGGGTAGACGCGGTCGTCGATCCAGGCCTGGGCCGCGGCCAGTTGCCAGAGCAGGAGGAGGCAGAGGGGCACGGCGAGGGCCAGGGACACCTCCAGTGCCCGCCTGCGGCGGTGGGTGCGGGTGGGGTGGAGCTCGCGTGGGCCCGGGCGGCGGACCAGGACCGACTCGGCGGGCGGCTTCGTGAGGGTCGTCATGCCGGTACGGCCTCCTTCCGCAGCAGGTCCCACAGCTCGCTCTTCAGAGCGGTGAACTCGGGGGTGGCGCGGATGTCGCCGGTGCGCGGGCGCGGGAAGGGCGGGTGGTGCTCGGCGATGATCCGGCCGGGGCGGGCGGACATGACCAGGACGCGGTCGCCGAGGACGATGGCCTCCTCCAGGCTGTGGGTGATGAAGAGCGTGGTCGTCCTCAACGACTGGGTGATGTCCAGGAGTTCGTCCTGGAGGATCGTGCGCAGCTGGGCGTCGAGCGCGGCGAAGGGCTCGTCCATCAGCAGGATCTCGGGCTCCACGGCCAGGGCGCGGGCGA
Organism: Streptomyces sp. UW30; assembly: GCF_008042075.1. Lineage (GTDB taxonomy): Bacteria > Actinomycetota > Actinomycetes > Streptomycetales > Streptomycetaceae > Streptomyces. The sequence continues at coordinate 535,521 of NZ_RDBN01000005.1, forward strand.
TCGCCACTCGCTGGCGCATCCCGCCGGAGAGGGTGGCGGGGTAGGCGTCCGCGAAGTCCGACAGGCCCATGCGTGCCAGCCAGTCGTCGGCGCGGGCGTTCGCCACGCGGCGCGGGACGCGCTGGATGTCCAGACCGAAGCGGACGTTGGCGCGGACGGACTTCCAGTCGTAGATGCCGTAGTCCTGGAAGATCATGGCGGCCGGGCGGCTGCTCGACGTACGGATCTCCAGGGTGCCCGTGCTCGGGCGGAGCAGGCCCGCGGCGATGCGCAGCAGCGTCGACTTGCCGCAGCCGGAGGGGCCGACGACACAGACGAACTCGCCGGGGGCGACGGTCAGATCGAGGGGGCCGAGGGCGTCGACCGTGTGGGGGGTTCGGCCGAAGGCCCGGGTGAGGTCACGGGCCTTGAGTTCGGGGCTCGGTGGATTCGGCTGATTCTGCGGATACGGCTCTCCCACTTCTGTCTCCTCGCGGAGTGCGGAACGGACGTGTGGGTGACGCATGGGGGGCGCGGTCGACCATATGACGGTCCGTCAGATTCGGGAACCCCGCCCGTGGGAGAGCAGCACAAAGCCCCGACACTCACCGGTGCCGGGGCTCAAGGGGGCGGCCGCTAGGCCTTCGCGCAGTTCGGGCAGATGCCGCGGTACGTGACCTCGACGTCCGAGACCGTGAAGCCGAAGCGCTCGGTGTCGGGGAGGTCGGCCATCGGGTTGCCCGTCGGGTGGACGTCCCGGATCGAGCCGCACTGGGCGCACACCAGGTGGTGGTGGGGCCGGTGGGCGTTCGGGTCGTACCGCTTCGCGCGCTTGTCGGTCGAGACCTCGAGTACCTCACCGAGGGTGACCAGCTCGCCCAGCGTGTTGTAGACGGTCGCGCGGGAGATCTCCGGCAGCTTGGCCACGGCCCGCGCGTGCACCTCGTCGGCCGTCAGATGGACGTGATCGCCGGCGAGGACCTCGGCCACGACGCGCCGCTGCGCGGTCATCCGCCATCCGCGTCCGCGCAGCCGTTCCAGAAGGTCGCTCATGAGGACACCTTAACAGCAGGAGGACCAGGTTCCGAATGGATGTGACTTTAGAGCTCACCTTGACTTGGACAAAGTCCAGTATAGGATCGAGCTCTGCTCTGGCCAGTGGACAGGAGTGGCCGGAGTTGCTCGTACAACGCAGGAGGCGCACGTGACCCAGGGACCGCTCACGACGGAGGCCGGTGCTCCGGTCGCCGACAACCAGAACAGCGAGACCGCGGGCATCGCAGGCCCGGTCCTCGTCCAGGACCAGCTCCTGCTGGAGAAGCTCGCCCACTTCAACCGGGAGCGCATCCCGGAGCGCGTGGTGCATGCGCGCGGCGCCGGGGCCTACGGCACCTTCACGGTGACCGCCGATGTCACGCCGTACACGCGCGCCGCATTCCTCTGTGAGGTCGGCAAGCAGACGGAGACGTTCCTGCGCTTCTCGACGGTGGCCGGCAATCTCGGCGCCGCCGACGCCGTACGCGATCCGCGCGGCTGGGCGCTGAAGTTCTACACCGAGGAGGGCAACTACGACCTCGTCGGCAACAACACCCCGGTGTTCTTCATCAAGGACGCCATCAAGTTCCCGGACTTCATCCACACCCAGAAGCGCGACCCGTACTCGGGGAGCCAGGAGGCCGACAACGTCTGGGACTTCTGGAGCCTGTCGCCCGAGTCCACGCACCAGGTGACCTGGCTGTTCGGCGACCGCGGCATCCCGGCGTCGTACCGCCACATGAACGGCTACGGCTCGCACACCTACCAGTGGAACAACGAGGCCGGCGAGGTCTTCTGGGTCAAGTACCACTTCAAGACCGACCAGGGGATCAGGAACCTCACCCAGGACGAGGCGGGCCGCCTCGCCGGCGTGGACCCCGACTCGCACCAGCGCGACCTGCGCCAGGCCATCGAGCGCGGTGAGTTCCCGAGCTGGACCGTGCAGGTGCAGATCATGCCGGCGGCGGACGCGGCGACGTACCGCTTCAACCCGTTCGACCTCACCAAGGTGTGGCCGCACGAGGACTACCCGCCGATCGAGATCGGCAGGCTGGAGCTCAACCGCAACCCGCGCAACGTCTTCGCCGAGGTCGAGCAGTCGATCTTCTCCCCGGCGCACTTCGTCCCCGGCATCGGCCCCTCCCCGGACAAGATGCTCCAGGGCCGCCTCTTCGCCTACGGCGACGCCCACCGCTACCGCGTCGGCATCAACGCCGACCACCTGCCGGTGAACCGCCCGCACGCCACCGAGGCGCGCACCAACTCCCGCGACGGCTTCCTGTACGACGGCCGCCACGGCGGCGCGAAGAACTACGAGCCGAACAGCTTCGGCGGCCCGGCCCAGACGGACCGCCCGCTGTGGCAGCCGTTCACGGGCTTCACCGCCGGCACGGGCAACCACGAGGCCCCCGCGCACGCCGACGACAACGACTTCGTGCAGGCGGGCAACCTCTACCGGCTGATGTCCGAGGACGAGCAGGAGCGCCTGATCGCCAATCTGGCGGGCGCCATCGCCCCGGTCTCGCGCGAGGACATCGTCGAGCGGGCCGTCGGCAACTTCCGCAAGGCGGACGACGACTTCGGTAAGCGGCTGGAGGCCGCGGTCCAGGCCCTGCGCGGCTGATCACCAGCACTGGACCGCTTGCCGTGGCGGACGGGCCGGGTTCCTTCGGGGACCCGGCCCGTCGTGCGTGGTCAGGCCGGTACGTGCTGTCGTACGGGTGCCCAGCAGCGGATGATGTCGCGGACCGAGACGATGCCGACGGGCTCGCCACGGTCCAGGACGATCAGATGCCGGAAGCCGCCGTGTGCCATGGCGCGGGCCGCCTCCTCCAGGGTCCATGCCGGGGCGGCGAACACGACGTCGGTGGTGGTGTGGTCGTGGGCGCGTTCGGTGTCCGGGCTCTGTCCGAGACCGACGGAGACGAGGATGTCGCGTTCGGTGAGGATGCCGATACCGCCCGCGTCGGGGTCGTGGACCACGGCCGCGCCGACCCTGCGGGTGGACATCAGCGCGGCTGCCTGGCGAAGGGTGTGGGTGGGGCCGATGGTGAGGACCACGGTGCTCATGGCGTCACGTACGAGCATGGATGGAGCCACCTCCTGAAGTGCCCCCGCACCGTTTGTTCATCGATTCACAAATTCACAAGTGGGGGGACTCTCAGAGTGACAGGTAAAGAGCGGGTCAACAAGGGGGCGCTCGGTAGCGTTCGTTGTGATCGACAGCCCCGCGGGACGCCCCCCTTCCCCATGGGCGGGCGCGTCATCCGCTCGCGGCGTCCTCGGCCTCCCAGCGCAGCAGGTCGCCCGGCTGGCACTTGAGTACCTCGCAGAGCGCGGCGAGCGTCGCGAAGCGCACCGCCTTGGCGCGGCCGTTCTTGAGTACCGCCAGGTTGGCGGGCGTGATCCCTACGCGGTCCGCGAGGTCGCCCACGGACATCTTCCGCCGGGCCAGCATGACGTCGATGTCGACGACGATCGGCATCAGATCACCTCGTCCAACTCGGCCTGCATCTGCGCCGCTTCGACGTCGCGCGCGACGGCCTGGGCGAGCAGCATCCGCAGCACGAGCACGATGAGCGCGACCCCCAGGATGGCGAGGCCGATGCCGCCCATGATGACGGTGACGCCCGGGTCGTCCCGCTGGCCCGGCGCATTGAGGGCCGTGACCGCGAACCACAGGAGGGCGGCCGCCACGATCGCGCCGATCACGGCGTCCACGTACCGGAAGGCGGCATGGGAGAACACGGTTCCGCGGCGCACCATCGTCACCAGCCGCCACACGCTGACCAGGGCGACCTGGGCCGACACCATGCCCAGGATCACGATCACGCGCAGCGGGGTCAGCGGGAGCGACCCGTCCTCCGGGTCGCTCCCGCTGAACAACACCCACACCATCAACACCTGTACGAGCGCGGTGCCGGCGAGCACCACGACGAGCACGGCGCGAAGCGCACGCACTGCCAGTTTTCCCATGCCTCGTCCTTCCATCGAGCCGCGATGGAAATCTATCGAGTTTCGATAGATGAGGCAAGGCGCGCCTTCGAGGGCGGCCCGGGAATGAGGGAAACGTTCAGGCCGAGCCCTGAGTGGCGTCAGTACCGTTCATTGAGGTACCCGAGGAACTCGTCGTGCAGGATGCCGTTCGACGCGGCGGCGTTGCCGCTGTGCGGGCCGGGGCGGCCGTCGAGCCCGGTGAAGGTGCCGCCCGCCTCCGTCACGATGATCGCGTTGGCCGCCATGTCCCACAGGGACAGCTCGGGCTCGGCGCAGATGTCCACCGACCCCTCGGCGACCATCATGTACGGCCAGAAGTCGCCGTACGCGCGCGTGCGCCACACCTCGCGCGTGAGGTCGAGGAAGCCGCCGAGCCGCCCCTGCTCCTCCCAGCCGCTCAGCGAGGAGTACGCGAACGAGGCGTCCGTCAGCTTCGAGACCTGGGAGACCCGCAGGCGGGACGCGGAGGAGAGGCTACGGCCCGCGAAGGCGCCGTGGCCCTTGGCCGCCCACCAGCGCCGCCCGAGCGCGGGAGCGGACACGAGCCCGACCACCGGCTGGTACCCGCCCTCCACGGCCTCCATCAGCGAGATGAGGGTGGCCCAGACGGGGACGCCGCGTACGTAGTTCTTGGTGCCGTCGATCGGATCGATGACCCAGCGGCGGGGCCCGGTGCCCTCGACGCCGTACTCCTCGCCGAGGATCGCGTCTCTCGGGCGGGCCCGCTGAAGCTGCCCCCGGATGAGTTCCTCGGCGCCCTTGTCCGCCTCGCTCACGGGGGTCATGTCCGGCTTGGTCTCGACCTTGAGGTCGAGGGCCTTGAATCGGTCCATGGTGGTGGCGTCGGCGGCGTCCGCGAGGACGTGGGCGAGGCGGAGATCGTCCAGGTAGTCCGGCATGGAACGAACGGTATCTGCCGTGGTCGGGCTGGGGCTACTAGGCCCGGGGCGGTTGGGCCGGTTGCGCACGGTTGGCGGCCGCTTTTGTCGTGCACACCGCGGCCGACCCCGCCGGAACCGCCCGAGACCCGCGCACCCCGGGCAATTGGCGCCCCCGCACGCCTTCGCGAACCCTTGACAGTGACGCTGTGCGCGTCAAATCTGGGCGCAGAGCTGCTCCTCCCCGGGAGGCAATGATGCCTGCAGCGCGGGAATCCCTGCTGGACGCCGCTTACACGGCGCTGGCGCGCCGGCCGTGGTCCGCCGTGCGGATGGTGGACGTGGCCTCGGCGGCCGGAGTGTCCCGGCAGACGTTGTACAACGAGTTCGGCAGCAAGGAAGGTCTCGCCCGCGCGCTCGTCCGCAGAGAGGCCGACGGCTACCTCGCCGGTATCGACCGCGCCCTCGCCACCCCCAGCGACGCCCGCGACCGCCTCTCCGCCACCGCGGAGTGGACCGCCGGCCTCGCCCGCGACAACGCCCTGGTGCGGGCCATGCTCACCGGCTGCTGGAGCGAGCGCCTGCCCTCGCCGACCCTGTCCGCCGTCCCGTCCTCCTCCGCGGTCCCGGCGCAGCGCCGCGCCGACGGCCCGCTGCCGTCACCCGGCGACTTCGTGGCGATGGTGCGCGACCGGGCCGTGTCCGTCCTGACCGGCCCCGCCAACAGCAAGTCCGACACCGGCGACCTCGCCCGGTCCTGCGAACTCGTCGTCAGACTGGCCCTGTCCTGCGTCGCCGCCCCACCCGGCGAAGGAGGTGTCGCCGACCTCGTACGCAGCGCGCTGTACCGGCAGTTGCCCGGCTGACGCCGCGTTGCGCGCCAGGCTCAGTGCGACGAGCCGGAAAGTTGCAGCCCGATGACGCCGAGCACCACCAGGGAGATCGACATGATCTTCAACGTGGACACGATGTCCCCGAGGAAGACCATCCCGTAGATCGCCGTACCCGCAGCCCCGATCCCCGTCCACACCGCGTAGGCCGGACCCACGTCCAGCTTGCGCAGCGACAGCGTCAGCAACCCGAAGCTGCCGAGGGCGAAGATGCTGAAGGCGACGGTCGGCCAGAGCCGGGTGAACCCGTGCGACAGCTTCAGACAGACGGCGAAGCCGGTTTCGAGCAGCCCCGCCACGATGACCAGCAGCCACGCCATGTGCTGTCCTCCCGTATCCCCACGTACTGTGACCGCTTCGTCAGGCTTGGATCCGGCTCGGTGCGATTATGCCTTTACCGGACTCACAGGAAGACAAACAACGCGAAGGTCAGTCGCCTTCCGTGCGCTCACGCGTGGACAGCAACCGTCGCAGCGAGTAGAGCCGCGCCGGATCGGCGTGCCCCTGCGCGACCCAGTCGTCCAGCGCGCAGTCCGGTTCGTCATGACTGCACGCACGCGGACAGCCCTCGGTTCCCGGTACCAGGTCCGGAAACGCGTTGATCACACGCGAGGGATCGATGTGTGCCAGGCCGAACGACCGCACACCGGGGGTGTCGATCACCCAGCCGTGCATCTTCGGCAACGGCAGCGCCAGCGCCGACGTCGTCGTGTGCCGACCGCGTCCCGTCACCGCGTTCACATGCCCCGTCGAACGCCGGCGATCCTGCGCCACCAGCGCGTTCACCAGTGTCGTCTTGCCGACACCCGAGTGCCCGACGAACGCCGTGACCCGGCCGCCCAGTTGCTCGCGCACCCGGTCCGCGGCGCCCCCGGTCTCCAGCTCCTCCCGGCTGGTGACGACATGCGGGATGTCCAACGCCCCGTACAGCTCCAGGATTTCGTCCGGCGGCGCCAGGTCCGACTTGGTCAGCACCAGCAGGGGTTCGAGCCCTCCGTCGAACGCCGCCACCAGACAGCGGTCGATCAGCCGGGGCCGCGGCTCGGGGTCGGCGAGGGCGGTGACGATGGCGAGTTGGTCGGCGTTGGCCACGACCACGCGCTCGAAGGGATCGTCGTCGTCGGCCGTCCGCCGCAGCACGGAGGTCCGCTCCTCGATCCGTACGATCCGCGCGAGGGTGTCCTTCTTGCCGGTCAGATCGCCGACCAGCGCCACCCGGTCACCGACCACCGCTGCCTTGCGGCCCAGTTCGCGGGCCTTCATGGCCATCACGATCCGGTCGTCGACGAGGACGGTCAGCCGCCCCCGGTCGACGGTGATGACCATGCCCTCGGCGGCGTCCTCGTGCTTTGGCCGGATGTTCGAACGGGGCCGGGTGTTGCGGCGGCCGGGACGCGTGCGGATGTCGTCCTCGTCGGTGTGCTTGCCGTAGCGGCGCATGGCGGTGTCCCTACGCCCCGAGCATCCCGGTCCACAGTTCCGGGAAGTCCGGGAGGGTCTTCGCCGTCGTCGCCACGTTCTCGATCCGCACGCCCTCCACAGCGAGGCCGATGATCGCGCCGGCCGTGGCCATGCGGTGGTCCTCGTAGGTGTGGAACACCCCGCCGTGCAGCCTGCGCGGGCGGATGTGCAGGCCGTCGGCGGTCTCGGTGACATCGCCGCCGAGTTCGTTGATCTCCTTGGTCAGCGCCGCCAGCCGGTCCGTCTCGTGCAGACGCAGGTGCGCGACGCCGCGCAGGGTGGAGGGGGAGTCCGCGAGGGCGGCGACGGCCGCGATGCCCGGGGTGAGTTCGCCGACCTCGCTCAGGTCCACGTCGATGCCGTGAATCGCACCCGAACCGGTGAACACGAGCCCGTACTCGGTGAGTTCGCAGGAACCGCCCATCTCGGTGAAGATCTCGCGCAGCCGGTCACCGGGCTGGGTGGTGCGGGCCGGCCAGTCCGGGACGAGGATCTTGCCGCCGGTCACCAGCGCCGCCGCCAGGAACGGCTGGGCGTTGGACAGGTCCGGCTCGATGGTCAGGTCGCGGCCGAGCAGGGCGCCCGGCGTGACCCGCCAGACGTTCGGCTCGCCGCCCGACTCCGGGGTGTCCACCTGCGCGCCGACGGCACGGAGCATGTCGACGGTCATGCGGATGTGCGGCATCGAGGGCAGCGAGGAGCCGATGTGCCGGACCTCGACGCCCTGGTTGAAACGCGGTCCGGAGAGCAGCAGGGCCGACACGAACTGGGACGACGACGAGGCGTCGATCTCCACCGGGCCGCCCTCCAGGGCGCCCCCGCCGTGGACCGTCAGCGGCAGGGCGCCCCGGCCGTCGTCGTCGATCCGGGCGCCGAGGACACGCAGGGCGTCGATCACACCGTGCAGGGGACGCTCGTACGACCTCGGGTCGCCGTCGAAGCGGACGGGGCCGTCGGCCAGCGCGGCGACCGGCGGCAGGAAGCGCATCACCGTGCCGGCGTTGCCGACGTCGACCGTGGCCGGGCCGCGCAGACCCGCGGGGAGCACCCGCCAGGCCTCGCCGGTGCCCTCGGGGCCGACACCCTCCTCGATGCCGACGCCCATCGTCCGCAGCGCACCGGCCATCAGCAGGGTGTCGCGGGAGCGCAGCGGGCGGCGCAGCCAGCCCGGCTCCGAGGCGAGGGCGGCGAGGACGAGGGCGCGGTTGGTGACTGACTTGGACCCCGGCACGTGGACCGTCGCGTCGACGGCTCCGCTCGCGTGCGGGGCGGGCCATAGGGCGGTGTGTGCGGGGTTCGGGGCCATGGTCCCACTTTATAAGCAGGGGGTTGTGCAGGCCGTTGCTCGGGTGCTGCGCCGTGGGGGTCGGGTGCGGGGCCCCCACGCCCCATTGGTTGGCTGGTCATACCGCCAAGAGCCAGCGTCCCCCGCCTATCAGGGCGCACAACGACACCGCGTGGAACAGGAAGAGCCAGAGGCCCGCCGGTACGTGCGTCAGCCTCGAAAGCTGGTCCGCGTCCGAGTCCCCGGCGCCACCACGCGACCTCTTCGCCTGCAGCTCGAACGCCGGGCGTACCCCGCCCACCAGCAGGAACCACACCACCACGTACGCGAACGCCGCCTGTACCTGCGGGCCGGTCAGCCAGGACACCAGGACGAAGGTGCCGCCGGTCACGAACACCGTCAGCGCCCCGTACGCGTTGCGGATCATCACCAGCATCGCCACCAGCAGGGCCGTCGCCAGCCACAGCAGGAGGGTGATGCGGCCGGCGCCCAGCAGTGCGGCGCCGCCCAGGCCCAGCAGCGGGGGAGCCGTGTAGCCGGCGGCGGCGGTGAGGATCATGCCGATGCCGTGCGGCTTGCCGCGGCTGACGGTGAGGCCGCTGGTGTCGGAGTGCAGGCGTATGCCGGTCAGCGTCCGGCCGGTCAGCAGCGCGACCAGGCCGTGGCCGCCCTCGTGGGCGATCGTGATGGCGTTGCGGGACAGACGCCACAGGCTGTGCGGGACGACGACGGCCAGCGCGACGACCAGAGCGGCGATCACCACCCACAGGTCAGGGTCGGGCTGGGTGCCGGAGACCTCGTCCCAGAGGGAGGCGAGCGAGGCGGATGCGGTGCTGTCCATGTAAGACGTTGGCTCCCTTGGGTCGGATGGAATCTGGCAGTGTGGCACGCAAGTGCGGACGGTATCTGAGACGCCGACTTGGCAGCGATCGTTCCTGACGGCAAACACGCAGGTCACAGCGTTGGAGTCGGGCCGTCGTCGCCGGGCTCCGCGGAGATGGTGGCGCGGGAACAGCCCCCAGCCAGTGGGGGGTCACGGCCCGTCCGCGTATCGGCGTGCCAGGGCGATCAGAGCGGCCCGGCTGCTCCGGTCGGTCCTGTTTCTGAGACTCGCGAGGTGTTTCTCGACGGTGCGAGGCGAGAGAAAGAGGTGCTCGGCGATCTCCTGGTTGCCGAGTCCTCGGCCGAGCAGGCGCAGCACCTCGTACTCCCGCGCGGTCACCCCCGCCAGCCGCAGTTCCTGCGGAATCGTGTCGTGGCCCTGACGGCGGCGGGGAACGGGAGAACCGGCTTCCCGCAGCAGGGCGCGGCAGGCGGCCGACACCCGTGTCGTGCCCCGGTCGTGGAAGAACTGCTCGGCGGCGCACAGCCACTCGACGGGGTGCCCCCAGCCGTCGGCGAGCGCCGCGGAGGCGCCCAGGCGCAGACACAGGTGACGGGCCAGGGGGATGGCGTCGGTCCCGGCCAGTGCTTCCTCGGCCGCCTTGGCTGCCTCGCCGGCGCGGCCCTCGCGGCCCAGCAGCACGGCCCGGGACCACCCCACGAAGGGCCGGTCCCAGTGGACCTGGGTGAGCCGGTCCGCTACGGCCCCGTCCAGCTCCGCCCAGCCGGCCGTGCCCCGTACGGTGCGCAGGAGCAGGTACGGGCCCAGGAAACCGGTGACCCCGCGCGTACTGGGCAGGGCGCGCATGGCCTGGTCCGCCTCGGTGAACTCGGCCATCGCACGGTCGGGTTCCTCCCGCAGCAGGGAGCAGATGCCCTGGGCCCAGCCCCACACGGAGGTGTCGGCGTAGCCCCAGAGCGCTCCGGCGCTCCGTCCGGCCAGTGCGCTCTGCATGGCGTTCAGCGCGGCCTGCAGTTTCTCCCGCTCGCCACGGGAGGCGGCGATGATGGCGTCCATTCCGACGCCGATCAGCTGCACTTCATGCAGCCGCAGTCTGCTGGCCGTCGTCCTCAGCCGCCGGGCGGACTCCAGGGCCTGGTCATGCTCGTCGCGCAGCACATGGGCCTGTGCCAGATGCATGTCGGCCCAGGCCGTCATGAGTACGGCACCGGTCTCCTCGGCCGCCTTCCGTGCGGCCAGCAGCCGATCGGTCCCGGTGAACCGGATCCGGTCCAGTGCACCGAGCTCCAGCAGGCCGCGTATGCGCCAGACCGGCAGCGCATGGGTGTCGGCCGTGGCGACCAGGCGTTCGAACACCTTTTCTGCCTCGGCCAGATCCCCGGGGCGCAGGCAGTACCCCAGCATGTTCAGCGCCTTGCAGCTCACCTCCGGCAGCCCGAKCGCCTCGGCGGTCGCCACGGCCCCTTCGGCCAGGGCCCTGGCGCTCTCCAGCCGGTCCGGGCGCTGCGAGTTGAGCACCAGGTGGGCGGCGACCGAGTCCAGGGCGGCGCGGGACGCCGGGTCCGGCTCGGCTCCGAGCAACTCCCGTGCCCGCCGTACGGCGGTCAGGCCCTCCTCCCACTGCTGCGCGGTGGCCGCGGCCCTGGCCCGGATCAGGAAACCCGCGGCGCGGCGGGCGGGCGGCGCGCCCCACGCGGTCAGGACACGGTCCAGCCGGTCGCCGAGCTCCGGGACGCGCCGGACGTCGCCCGTGAGGACGAGTGTCCCGAGCAGCTCCTCCAGCAGCCGGGCCACGGCCTCGGGCGGGGCGTCCGCCGCGTCGGCGGTCAGCTCCAGGCCCCGGTCGAGGAGTTCCACCGCGGTCAGCAGGGCGCCCCGCAGGACCGCTTGCCGGCCGGTTCGGGTGAGCAGTACGGCCGCCCGTGCCCGCTGCCCGCCGGCGACACACAGCTCCGCGGCCAGGCGGTACAGGTCGTCGCCCGGGTCACCGCCGATCAGGCCGTCGGGCTCCCCGGCCCGCTGGGCAGGGCCGCCGGCGCCCCACGGCCGGGGCCCTGCCGCGTCGGCGGACTCGATCGCGTCGGCGGCGGCGAGGCAGAGCGCCGCCCGCTCCGCGGGCAGCAGCCGGTGGGTGATGGCGTCGGCGGTCAACGCGTGGCGGAAGGAGTGCCAGCCGGGCTCCTCCGCGGTGGCGCCGTCGGTGACCAGATGTGCGCGTGCGGCATGACGTAGCTGGCGCAGCGCCGTCGTCCGGTCGACCCCGGCGACGCGGGCGGCGATGTCCACGGGGAAGCGCCTGCCCAGAACGGCCGCCGCTTCCACAAGCGCGACGCCCGGCGGTTCCAGGTGGTCCACGCGCTGGAGGACGGCGGCGGCGACCGTCGCGGGCACGCCGGCGTCCAGCGAGCCGGTCACCGTCCAGCCGTCGCCCTGCCGCTGGACGAGGCTGCCGCTGTCGACCATGGCGGTCAGCAGTTCCTCCACCACGAAGGGGACACCTTCGGAGACGGCGTGCAGCCGGTCCAGTACGGCTGCCGGTACCTTGCCCGCGTCGTCGTGGCCCAGGCAGCGGGCCGCCAGTTCCGCGGTGTGGGCGGGGCCGAGGCGGGCGAGGCGCAGGGTGCGGGCCGTACGGCGGGAGGCGGCGGCCTCGGCGAGGTCGAGGGCGGGACCGGGCCCACCGCGCAGGGTGGCCAGCAGGACGGCCCGCCGGCCGGGAAGGTTGTCCGTGAGGTAGTCGACGATCGTGAGCGTGTCGGCGTCCGCGTCGTGCAGATCCTCCAGCACCAGGACACAGCCGCCGGAGCGTCCGAGGGTCCCCAGGAGCCGCAGCACCGCTTCGGCGTAGCCCACCAGCGGCGCACCGTCCTGCGGCGCCAGCCCGCACAGCCGCGACAGCAGCGGCTCGTAAGGGCCCAGGTCCCCGTCTGCGGGCGCCCCTTCGCCGCGCAGTCCGGAGAACACGGCCTCCGCGAGCGGACGCAGCGGCACCGCGCGCCCGGCGGACGCGGCCCGCCCGCGCAACACCCGCCATCCGGAGCGGACGGCTGCGGCTGCGGCCTCCTCGACGAGGCGCGACTTGCCGATGCCCGGCTCGCCCAGAACAAAGACCGACGAGCCCCGCCCCTCGCCCGCCGAGGCGACTGCCGCGGTCAGAAGATCCCGCTCCGCTTCTCTGCCGATCAGTGCCGATGACGACAACGACGACACTCAGGCCCCCTGCGCCCTCTTCCGGGATGTCCCCCGCCGGCACCCGTCGAATACTCCTTCGAGCCCGCACAGCGTAGTACCCACGAGTCACAGGGGCCGCACCACTACATGGGGGCTCTTCCCCGATGTCCGCGGCGGCCGGTGGGCGGCACGCTTTCCTCCAGCAGGGCACGGGGGACAGGGCATGACTCGGGGGACATGCCCTGCCTGCTGTTCTTTCTTCGATCGGGAGTCGCCGACATGTCGTCAACGCCGTCAACGCCGCGTGCCGTCAGATGGATCACCGCCGGGCTTGTGGGCGTGGCGCTGTGCGGGTGCTCGTCGCTCACCGCCGGCACTGGAGGGGATACCGGCGGATCGTCGTCGACGAGCTCGGCAGGGGACGGACCGGACGTACCGGCGTTCGCCCAGGACCTGGAGCGGGTGTGCACGGAGGGGCTCGGCTACTCGGGGCTGCCCGCCTACGACCGCACGAAGAAGACCGTGCACCCGGCGATGCTCATGAACAAGCCCGGTGACGACTGGTCGCAGTCCGAGCCGTCCGCCGGCGACTTCCCCAAGGGCTGGTTCCTCGGCTACTCGGACAAGCCGGCCGAGGCCGAGCTGGTCGTCTGCGTCGAGCGCACCAAGGCGACCGCGAGCGGCAAGGTGTGCGACATGGAGGGCGACGACGGCAAACCGTTCAAGGTGCGTACGTACAACACCTCGTACCGCCTGAAGGTCGTCGAGGCGCGCACGGGCGAAGAGCTGTACCAGCACACGGGGGAGGCCAAGTCCGACGAGTGCCCGGTGTACATGCTCACCTCGAAGGGCGAGGACGCGGACAAGTACTACAACGAGGTGCGGCCCAAGGACTTCCGCAAGAACGTCCAGCCCTTCATCGCGCCGTAGGCTTCACGACGGCCGTCCCGTCCCCGCCCCTCCTCCGGAGGACCGCATGCCCGCCACGACCACCACCGTCGATCTCACCGAGCTCAGCGCCGCCCGCGGTGGCTCCCGTCGGCTCACCGGTCATCTCACCCGGCCCACCGGGCCGGGCCCCTGGCCCGGTGTCGTCGTGGTCCATGAGGCGCTGGGCGTCAATGATGTGATGCACCGTCAGGCAGAACGGCTGGCGAGCGCCGGGTACCTCGTCGTGATGCCGGACCTGTTCACCGACGGAGGGGCCGTGCGCTGCCTGGTGCCGACCTTCCGGGCGGCCCTGTCCGGACAGGGCCGTGCCTTCCGCGACATCGAGGCGGCCCGCACCCGCCTCGCCCAGGATCCCGACTGCACCGGGCGGATCGGAATCATCGGCTTCTGCATGGGCGGTTCCTTCGCACTCCTCGCCGTGAGCGACGGCGAGTTCGACGCCGCTTGCGTCAACTACGGCCGCCCGCCGAAGGATCTCGACGCGGCGCTCGCCGGCTCCTGCCCCGTCGTCGCGAGTTACGGAGCCCGCGACCGTACGCTGCGCGGCGCGGCCCCCGCACTGGAGGCGTCGCTCGACCGGCTCGGCATCGTCCACGACGTCAAGGAATACCCGGAGGCCGGGCACTCCTTCCTCAACGACTCCGAGGTCGGGCCACGCGCGCTGCGTCCGCTGATGCGTGTCGCCGGAATCAGGCCGCACCCGGAGTCCGCTGTCGACGCCTGGCGGCGCATCGACGGCTTCTTCGCCACACACCTCAAGGCGGACAGCCAGAAGCCCTGATCGGGTTCTGCGATTCGCCTGGGAGCGGTCTGCCACCCTTGGACGTCTCCAGGCGGCTCGGGCACGCTGACCCGGCACCGTGCCGACTGGTGCTGAGTGATGCGGAATGATCTGGCGTTTTCGCAGGTCGGAGGGGTGGTTGCAGATGTGCGGACGGTATGCGGCGAGTCGTGGGCCCGAGGATCTCGCAGGGATCTTCGAGATCGAGAAGTGGGAGCCCGAGGAGACCCTCGACGCGGACTACAACGTGGCTCCGACCAAAGAGGTCCTCGTCGTCCTCGACCGTGCCCTGAAAGACGCGGAGGACCCGCGGCCGGTTCGGCAGCTGCGCAAGCTGAAGTGGGGGCTGGTGCCGAGCTGGTCCAAGACCCCCGAGAGCGCCTTCAAGATGATCAACGCGCGCGCGGAGACGGTGCACGAGAAGCCGTCGTACCGGCGGGCCTTCACCTCCCGGCGCTGCATCATCCCCGCCGACGGCTACTACGAGTGGGTCACCGGCACACAGGAGCGGGACCTGGAGGTCGAGGGGAAGCGGAAACGGCCGCGCAAGCAGCCGTACTTCGTGCTGCCCGCCGACGGGTCGGTGTTCGCGATGGCCGGACTGTACGAGTTCTGGCGGGACAAGACGCTGCCCGACGAGCACCCGCAGGCCTGGTGGGTGACCTGCTCCGTCATCACCACGGAGGCCGAGACGACCCCGCTCGCCGTGTCGCCCGCGGACGGCCCGCGCACACTCGCCGACATCCACCCCCGCATGCCGTTGATGCTGACCCCGGACCGCTGGGACGCCTGGCTGGACCCGTCCCGCAAGGACCCGGAGGAGCTGCGGACGCTCCTCGACGCGCCGCCCGCCGGACTGATGCGCGCCTACCCCGTCTCCACATTGGTCAGCAACGTCCGCAACAACGGCCCGGAGCTGCTGAAGGAGCTGGACGGGCCCGAAGAGGGCACACTTTTCTGATGTGACGACCGAGTCTGATGTGACGATCGAGACCATGGGCACGGACGCCGGGGACGCCCGCATCACCTGGCACCGCGCGAAGAAGGCACGGCTGGTCCTGGCCGCGAGCCACGGCGCCGGCGGTGGCATCGGGGCGCGGGACCTCGTGGCGCTCGCGGAGGTCCTCCCGGCCCACGGGGTGAGCGTGGCCCTCGTGGAGCAGCCCTGGCGGGTGGCCGGCAAGAAGGTGGCGCCCGCGCCGAAGACGCTCGACGTCGGCTGGCGGGGCCTGTGGCCCGCGCTCGCCGCACCGGGGCTGCCGGTGATCGCCGCAGGCCGCAGCGCCGGCGCCCGCGTCGCCTGCCGTACGGCCGTCGAACTCGGCGCGCACGCCGTGCTCGCGCTGAGCTTCCCCCTCCACCCGCCGGGCAAGCCCGAGAAGTCCCGTGCCGACGAACTGCTCGGGGCCGGGGTGCCGACCCTCGTCGTGCAGGGCGGGAACGACCCCTTCGGCAGGCCCGAGGAGTTCCCCGACGGCGACTACGAACTGGTCGAGGTGCCGTACGGCGATCACGGGTTCGCCGTGCCCAAGCGGGCACCCCTCGATCAGGGCGAGGCAGTGGCGATCGTCACGGACGCCGCCGTGAAGTGGGTCGGGTCACTGGGGTAAAGCTTCGGGAATGTTGCGGACCCGGTCCCTGTTGTGGCGGACAGCGGTGCTGAACCGGCAGCGCACACGTCGTAGGAGAGGAAGTCCGCCGCATGGGTTCGACCTTCTGCCCGACCGCAGGCAGCCGCGCCGACCTGGAGTGGACGGTCCTGCATGCGGCCAGGACCACGCCTATTCGAGGGGCGGCAGGTACGGCAGGTCGTCTATCCTCCGATTCAGGTGGGACCGGTTTCGGCCCTGCCCGCAATCTTGAGGAGGTGGGTCCGGTTCCCGGTACCGACGCAGGGACCGACAACGGCCAGGCGGAGCAGCCCGAGGGCCTGGGCACGAGCGTGGACCCGTCCGCGGAGTCGACCGCCGAGCGCAGCGCGCGCTTCGAGCGGGACGCGCTCGAATTCCTCGACCAGATGTACTCGGCCGCGCTGCGCATGACGCGCAACCCGGCCGACGCCGAGGACCTGGTCCAGGAGACCTACGCCAAGGCGTACGCGTCCTTCCACCAGTTCCGTGAGGGCACCAACCTCAAGGCGTGGCTGTACCGGATCCTCACCAACACCTTCATCAACTCGTACCGCAAGAAGCAGCGCGAACCCCAGCGCTCCGCGGCCGAGGAGATCGAGGACTGGCAGCTCGCCCGCGCCGAGTCGCACATGTCGACGGGCTTGCGCTCCGCGGAGTCGCAGGCGCTCGACCATCTGCCCGACTCGGACGTGAAGGAAGCGCTCCAGG
This sequence comes from Streptomyces sp. UW30, assembly GCF_008042075.1. Classification (GTDB taxonomy): domain Bacteria; phylum Actinomycetota; class Actinomycetes; order Streptomycetales; family Streptomycetaceae; genus Streptomyces. Next base: position 552,132 of record NZ_RDBN01000005.1, read on the forward strand.
CCATCCCCGAGGAATTCCGTATCGCCGTGTATCTGGCCGACGTTGAGGGCTTTGCGTACAAGGAGATCGCGGACATCATGGGGACACCCATCGGTACGGTGATGTCCCGGCTGCACCGGGGCCGCCGTCAACTGCGCGGCATGCTCGAGGACTACGCCCGCGAGCGCGGACTGGTCCCGGCCGGCGCCGGAGAGTCGAACGAAGCGAAAGGCTCGGGCTCATGAGCTGCGGAGAGCCGCACGAGACGGACTGCTCTGAGGTACTCGATCATCTCTACGAGTTCCTCGACAGCGAGATGCCGGACATCGACCGTGACAAGTTCAAGCAGCACTTCCAGGAGTGCTCGCCGTGCCTGGAGAAGTATGGGCTCGAAGAGGCCGTGAAGAAGCTGGTCAAGCGGTGCTGCGGACATGACGACGTACCGACCGACCTGCGTGCCAAGGTCCTCGGCCGGCTCGACCTGATCCGCTCCGGCCAGGCCGTGCCCGAGCACGACGTCACGGCAGCGCCTCAGGAATCCTGAACGCACAGCCGTCACTCGAACGTGCTAATCCCCCGGTCATAAGACCGCGAACCTCCCCTTGGTCGCTTTAGGCTCCCATGCCTGAAGAGCGCGGCCGGGGAGGGGCGTATGGAGGCGACACCCGTACGGGCCCGTGTCTACGTGGGCTGTGTCGTCCTCGGCGCCCTGCACTGCCTGTACGTCCTGCCGGCGACGCGTGTCCCCTGGTGGGCGGTGGCCCTGCTGGCCGCCCTCTACGCCGTGGGCGAGCGGCTGTCCGGCTCGTTCTATCCCGTGCTCCTCGCCGGGGCCTTCCTGCTGTCACCGCCCGCCGCCGCGCTGGTCGCGGTGCCGGGGGCGCTGATCGCCCCGGCCGGCGGACGGCCGCAGCCGCTGCGGCGGGTGTGGCGGGCGGCGCAGCTCGTGGTCGCCGTGTGGGTCGCCGCGCGGGTGCACTGGGAGCTGGGCGAGCGCGACGCCGTGGTGGCGTCCGACTTCCCGTACGCGCTGGTGCCCGCCGCAGCCGCGGTCCTGGCGTTCTGTCTGGTGCTGACCGTGCTGGACGGCGGGATCCTGGCGCTCGCCGAGCGCCGGCCCCTGCGGCGGACCTGGCACGAGCTGTTCCTGCGGTCGCTCGCGCCGGTCGCCGTACACGGTCTGGCCGGGCTGATGATGGCCGTGCTGTGGCGCAGTGCCTACGGTCCCGTCGCCGCGCTGCTCGTGCTGCTGCCGATGTGCGTGTCGTGGTGGGCGTTCGCCCAGTACCACCGGGAACACGCGGCGCATCAGGCGACCATCCGGGCCCTCGTCCAGGCCGTCGACATCAAGGACGGCTACACCCGAGGCCACAGTGAGCGGGTCGGTCAGGCCACGATGATGATCGCGCGTGAGCTGGGCCTTGCCGAGGAGCGCGTCGAGGTGCTCCGCTTCGCCGGGATCCTGCACGACGTCGGCAAGCTGGGCGTGCCCACCCGGCTGCTCCGCAAGAACGGGCCGCTGACGCCCGAGGAGCGGCGGGTCATCGAACTGCACCCCGAGTACGGGCACGAGATGGTGCGCGGGATCGCCTTCCTGGGGGAGGCCCGGGCCGCCGTACTGCATCACCACGAACGGCTGGACGGGAGCGGGTACCCCTACGGGCTGAGCGGGACTCAGATCCCGGAGTCGGCGCGGGTGGTGGCCGTCGCGGACGCCTTCGACGCGATGACGTCGACCCGGTCCTACTCACGGGCCCGGCCCGTGCCCGTCGCGCTGGGGGAGCTGGAGAAGTGCGCGGGCACGCAGTTCGACCCCCGGATGGTCACGGCRCTSGCCCGCGCRGTCGACCAGCACGGCTGGCATCCCGCGGTGACCGCCGACGAGCCCTCCGCGTCCGGGCCCCGCCCGCAGATCGCGGGCGCCCCCGGAGCGCCCCGATGAGCGCCCCGCGGCCACCCRTGCTGCTCACCCTCGTCCACACCTGCGCCGCCCTCCTCGCCACGGGCTGTCTGCTCGGCATCCTGGGGAGCGGTCTCGCCGAGCGCGGCATCGCCGTCGCCTTCGGCGCTCTCGTCGTCCTCGGCGAGGTCACCCGCTGGACCGGAGCCGAAGGCAGGGAGGCGGCGCCCCTCGGAGCCGCCGCCGCGCTGTCGTACGCGCTGCTGGGGGAGAGCGGCGGCGAGCCCACCCAGCACGGCGTCGTGCAGGTCGTCGGTGTCGTCCTGGCCGCCTCGCTCCTCGGCAGCGTGCCGCACATCGCGCGCGGGCGCCCCGTGCTGGACCACCTCGCCCGGCGCGTGCTCACCGTCGGCTTCGCGGCCGCCTGCTTCCAACCCCTGTTCAACCAGGGCACGTTCCACGGCTGGGGCACCTCCTACGCCCTGCTCCTGCTCGCGATCCTGGCCCTCACGACCCTGTGCGACGCCATGCTCGCCGCGGCCCTGGCGCACGCGCGCACCCGATGGCCCTTCGGGCCGCTGCTGCGGGACGAGCTGCGGGCGACCCTCGGGGTCGGGTCGGCCGTCTGCGCGACCGGCGCGGTGATGGCGCTCGCGGTCGCCGTGGTCGGGCTGTGGGCGCTGCCCGTCTTCTCGCTGCCGCTGCTGCTGACCCAGATGTCCTTCCGCCGGTACGCCGCCGTGCGGACCACCTACCGGCAGACCATCGCCTCCCTCGCCCGGGCCACCGAGATCGCCGGGTACACGCCGGTCGGACACGCCCGTCGGGTGGCCGCGCTCAGCCGGGAGGTCGGGCGGGACCTGGGCCTGTCCGAGGCCGAGCTCACCGTGCTGGAGCACGCGGCCCTCATGCACGACATCGGGCAGCTCAGCCTGGTCGACCCGGTACCGGCCGGCGCCACCGCCGTACTGCCCGTCGAGGAGCAGCGCAGGATCGCGCTGCTCGGCGGGGCCGTCGTACGGCAGACCGGGGTGAGTCCGCAGGTGGCGATGGTCGTGGAGCGAATCGCCGATCCCGGTCCGGAGCAGCCGCTGGCCGCACGGATCGTGCGGGCGGTCAACGCCTACGAGGAGAAGGCGCGCGACGCCGGTCCGGGCGGGTCGCTGAAGGCGCTGGAGGAACTGCGGCTGAGCGCCGCCGGGGACTACTCGCCGGAAGTGGTGGGGTCGCTCGCGCGGGTGCTGTCCAGAGACTGTCTGACGGCGCCCGTGGCTGGGTAACCCATGGGTAATGAGCGGCCTTCCAGCCGTACGTGGTTGGATGCGAATGAGAGGGTGTCCGGGGGCGAGCACTAGCCAGCCCACTCCACGGAACTGGCAGGCGGGAATCGTGAGGATCTTCGGCAAGGGACGGCACCGGCCCTCCGCCTCCTGGCGGCAGGCCACCGACCGGGCGTTCACGCTCATCGGCGACGGCCGGTACGAGGACGCGGGCGCGCTGTTGACACGTGCCGCCGATCTGGAGCCCTGGCTTTCGGAGTCCTGGTTCAACCTCGCGCTGCTGCACAAGTTCCGGCACGACTGGGAGCAGGCCCGGGCCGCCGGACTGCGTGCCGTGGCGCTGCTGGACCGGGAGACCGGGGCCCCCGACTGGTGGAACGTCGGTATCGCCGCCACCGCACTGCAGGACTGGCCGCTGGCCCGGCGGGCCTGGCAGGCGTACGGGCTGCGGGTGCCCGGTGGCGCGACCGACTCCGGTGAGCCGGTCGGCATGGACCTCGGCAGCGCGGCCGTACGGCTGTCCCCGGAGGGGGAGGCCGAGGTCGTGTGGGGGCGGCGCCTGGACCCCGCCCGGATCGAGGTGCTGTCGATTCCGCTGCCGTCCTCCGGGCGGCGCTGGGGCGAGGTCGTGCTGCACGACGGCGTGCCCCACGGCGAGCGGACCACGGCGTCCGGGCACTCCTACCCCGTCTTCGACGAGATCGAGCTGTGGGCGCCCTCGCCCGTGCCCACCTGGGTGGTCCTCCTGGAGGCCGCCACCGAGGCCGACCGGGACGCGCTGGAGCAGCTCGCCGCCGACGCCGGCTTCGCGGCCGAGGACTGGTCGTCGTCCGTGCGGCTGCTGTGCCGGATGTGCTCCGAGTCACGGATGCCGTCGGACGAGGGCGACGGGGAGCACCTGGATCCGCACGACCACAGTGAGCCGGGGCACCCGGGGCCGCTGGGGCATCGCACGGACGGGCAGCTGTGGGTGCCGGAGCGCGAGTGTGGCGTGGCCGCGCCGGCTGCCTTGGTGCGGGGGTTGCTGGACGGGTGGGCTGCGGACAGCCCCGATTCCAGGGATTGGCGGGATCTCGAAGAGGTCTGCTAGGACCGGCGCCGGCGCGGGTCCGTCGTGGCTGGTCGCTGCGGAGCCGCATATCGACACAGTCCCGCGCCCCTGTGGGGGCGCTCCCCGTACCCTGTATCAGCATCACACCCTCTTTTCTTGTGCAGGAAGGCATACGTCGGTCATGGCCCAGCAGGACACCGAGCAGCAGCACGCGGGCGTGCTCCCCGTGGACGACGAGGGGTTCGTCGTCGACACCGAGGACACGGAGGAGCGCGAGAACGCCTGGCATGAGCGCGGCACCTCGCGGCCGATCACCGTCGTGGGGAACCCGGTCCTGCACAAGGAGTGCAAGGACGTCACCGAGTTCGGCGCCGAGCTGGACCAGCTGGTGGCGGACATGTTCGCCTCGCAGCGCACCGCCGAGGGCGTGGGCCTGGCCGCCAACCAGATCGGCGTCGACCTGAAGGTCTTCGTCTACGACTGCATGGACGACGAGGGCAAGCGGCACGTCGGTGTCGTCTGCAACCCGAAGCTCGTCGAGCTGCCCGCCGACCGGCGCCGGCTGGACGACAGCAACGAGGGCTGCCTGTCCGTGCCGACCGCGTACGCGCCGCTCGCCCGCCCCGACTACGCCGAGGTGACCGGGCAGGACGAGAGGGGCAACCCGATCAAGGTGCGCGGCACCGGCTACTTCGCCCGGTGTTTGCAGCACGAGACGGACCACCTGTACGGCTACCTCTACATCGACCGGCTGTCCAAGCGCGAGCGCAAGGACGCGCTGCGGCAGATGGCCGAGAACGAGCCCCGCTACCCCGTGGTCGCCAACGACTGAGAACGGCTCGCGGGCCCCACAAGTCCCTTACGCACGGCGCCTGGTCAGGTTCCCCCTCCTGACCAGGCGCCGTTCGCATGTCCGTCGCACGTTCGATCCCATACATGCAAGTAGTGATCCAAATCCAGTCACAAAAAGGGAGGAACGCGGCACTGAGGGGTAGTGAAAGAAGCAAATCCGTTCCCAAAACGGTCAGTTATGGTGCTGAATGGAAGTGCGGGGATACGCGACGGCGCACGCCCGGCACAGCGGCAGGGGCGTGCACGACCGCACAACTGGCGGCTGAGAGGAGTTTGTTCGTGCATGCTTTCTCGGACGGCACCACAGCGACATCGACGGCGGTCCCGGTTCCACCGTCGCTCTCTCTCCCGATGATCGAAGCGGCCTTTCCCAGGCAACTGCATCCGTATTGGCCCCTGCTCCAGGAGAAGACCCGCGCCTGGCTGCTGGAAAAACGTCTGATGCCGGCCGACAAGGTCGAAGAATATGCCGACGGACTTTGCTACACCGACCTGATGGCGGGGTACTACATTGGTGCCCCCAACGAGGTGCTGCAGGCGATAGCGGACTACAGCGCGTGGTTCTTCGTCTGGGACGACCGGCATGACCGCGACATCGTCCACCACCGCCCCGCCGCCTGGCGGCGGCTCAGAGACCGCCTGCACGCGGCGCTCGACTCCCCCGAGGACCATCTGCACCACAAGGACCCGCTGGTCGCGGGGTTCGCGGACAGTGTGACGCGGCTGTACTCGTTCCTGCCCCGGACCTGGAACGTCCGGTTCGCCCGGCACTTCCATGCCGTGATCGAGGCGTACGACCAGGAATTCCACAACCGTACGGATGGGATAGTCCCCACCGTCGAGGAATACCTGGAACTGCGCCGGCTCACCTTCGCGCACTGGATCTGGACCGATCTGCTGGAGCCGAGCGCCGGAATGGAACTCCCGGACTTCGTGCGAAATCATCCGGCATATCAGCGGGCGGCCCTACTGAGTCAAGAATTTGCCGCCTGGTACAACGACCTGTGTTCGTTCCCGAAGGAAATCGCGGGCGACGAGGTGCACAATCTCGGAATCAGCCTCATCGCCCACAAGGGGCTGACGCTGGAAGAAACGGTGGCGGAAGTCAGGCGACGGGTCGAGGACTGCGTCTCCGATTTCCTGGTGGCCGAGCGCGAGGCTCTGGAATTCGCGGACCTTCTCTCCGGCGGCACGCTGTGGGGAAGGGAACTCGGTGCCGCCGTGCGCGCTTGCGTCGGCAATATGCGCAACTGGTTCAGCTCCGTCTACTGGTTCCACCACGAGTCCGGCCGTTACCGGGTCGACAGCTGGGACGACCGGTCCACGCCCCCGTACGTCAACAACGAAGCGGCAGGTGAGAAATGACCGTCGAGTCCGTCCACCCCGAGACCCGGCCCCGTGCGGCCTCGGACCTTCGTCAACCGCCCCTCGCGGGCGGGGGAGTTCCGCTTCTCGGCCACGGCTGGAAGATGGTCCGTGATCCGCTGGCCTTCATGACGACGCTGCGCGATCACGGCGACGTCGTACGGATCAAGCTCGGACCGAAGACCGTGTACGCCGTCACCACGCCGGACCTCACCGGCGCGTTGGCGCTCAGCACCGACTTCGAGATCGCCGGGCCCTTGTGGGAGTCCCTGGAGAGCCTGCTCGGCAAGGAGGGCGTGGCCACCGCCAACGGCCCCCGGCACCGGCGTCAGCGGCGCACCATCCAGCCCGCCTTCCGGCTCGACGCGATCCCCGGGTACGGGCCGATCATGGAGGAGGAGGCGCATGCGCTGACCGAGCGCTGGAAGCCCGGCGAGACCATCGACTGCACCTCCGAGTCCTTCCGGATCGCCGTGCGCATCGTCGCCCGCTGTCTGCTGCGCGGCGCGTACATGGACGAGCGGGCCGACCGGCTGTGTGCCGCGCTCGACACCCTCTTCCGCGGCATGTACCGGCGGATGGTGATCCCCCTCGGGCCGCTTTACAAGCTGCCGCTCCCAGCCAACCGCGCATTCAACGACGCCCTGGCCGATTTCCATCTCCTGGTCGACGAGGTCGTCGCCGAACGCCGGGCATCCGGTCAAAAGCCGGACGATTTGCTGACGGCATTGCTGGAGGCGAAGGACGGCAATGGCGACCCCATCGGGGAGCAGGAGATCCACGATCAGGTCGTCGCGATATTCACCGCGGGTGCGGAAACCGTGGCCTCCACGATCTTGTGGCTGCTCCATGTGCTCGCGGAACATCCGGAACACGCCGACAAGATACGCACGGAGGTCGAATCGCTCACCGGCGGCCGACCTGTGGCATTCGGGGACGTCCGCAGCCTGCGGCACACCAACAATGTCGTGGTGGAGGCGATGCGTTTGCGCCCCGCGATCTGGATTCTTACGCGACGGGCGGTGACCGATACGTCACTCGGTGGCTATCGCATTCCGGCCGGGGCCGACATCGTCTACAGCCCCTACGCCGTCCAGCGCGACCCGAAGTCGTACGTGCGCAACGTCGAGTTCGACCCCGACCGCTGGCTTCCCGAACGCGTCAAGGAGGTGCCGAAATACGCCATGAGCCCGTTCGGCGTCGGCAACCGCAAGTGCCCGAGCGACCACTTCTCGATGGCCATGCTGACGCTGATCACGGCGGCGCTGTCCACCGAGTACCGCTTCGAGCAGGTGCCCGGTTCGAACGACGCGACCCGGGTGGGGATCACCCTGCACCCGCACACGCTGCTGCTGAGGCCGGTGCCGAGGGACCGGCGCGGGCAGTGACGGCCTACGCGGCGCTCGGCCCCTGGAACGTCCGCCGGTAGGAGTTGGGGGTCGTGCCCAGCGCCTGTACGAACTGATGGCGCAGCGCGGCCGCGGTACCGAACCCCGTGCGGCCCGCGATCGCGTCCACGGTCTCGTCCGTCGCCTCCAGCAACTCCTGGGCCAGCAGTACTCGTTGGCGCAGGATCCAGCGGTAGGGAGTCGTCCCGGTCTCCTGCTGGAAGCGGCGGGCGAACGTGCGCGGGGACATGTGCGCGCGCTCGGCGAGCTGCTCGACGGTGACGTCCTCGTCGAGGTGGCGCTCCATCCAGGCCAGCACCTCGCCGACCGTGTCGCAGTGCGAGCGCGGCAGCGGACGCTCGATGTACTGGGCCTGCCCGCCGTCCCGGTGCGGCGGCACCACCATGCGCCGGGCGATCTTGTTGGCGACCTCGGGTCCCTGCTCCTGCCGGACGATGTGCAGACAGGCGTCGATACCGGCGGCGGTGCCGGCGCTGGTGACCACCGGCCCTTCGTCGACGTAGAGCACGTCCGGCTCGACGATCGCCCGCGGGTGCTGTCGGGACAGTTCCCCGGCGTGCTTCCAGTGCGCACTGCACCGCCGTCCGTCGAGCAGCCCGGCCGCGCCCAGCACAAAGACGCCGGAGCACACGCTGAGCACCCGCGCCCCCCGCTCGACGGCCCTGACCAGGGCGTCCAGCAGCTCGGGCGGATAGTCGCGGACGACATAGTCGCGCCCGGCCGGCACGGCGATCAGGTCGGCCTCGTCCAGCCGCTCCAGACCGTAGGGCGTGGAGACGGAGAGCCCGCCGACATGGGTGCCCAGCGTCGGTCCCTCCGCCGAGACGACGGCGAAGTCGTACGTGGGCAGGTCCTCGTCGCTGCGGTCGATGCCGAAGACCTCGCAGACGACGCCCAGTTCAAAGGGGTGTACGCCGTCGAGGAGGACGGCGGCGACGTTTTTCAGCATGCTGCCAGTGTGCCTCGGAAGTGGCAGTAAATCGAGGGTGTGCGGCAGTCCTGCCACTGTTTGTAAGGAGTGTTCAGCGCGACAGTGGTGTCATGACTACAGAACAGACACAGACACTGCTCGCCATGGTCGCCGTTCTCGGCATGTTCGTGGTCCTGGTCCTCCCGTCACTGATCGGCGCGGCGCGCGACCGGCGCATCGACCGACAGATCAGGGAGGCCCAGGGACGCAACGAGCCCGAGGCTCAGAAGTCCTCGTCCAGGTCGACGGTGCCCTCCACCGCCACCTGGTACGCCGACGGACGCCGCTCGAAGAAGTTGGTCAACTCCTGAACACCCTGCAGCTCCATGAAGGAGAAGGGGTTCTCGGAGCCGTACACCGGAGCGAAGCCGAGGCGCGTCAGACGCTGATCGGCGACACACTCCAGGTACTGCCGCATCGACTCGGTGTTCATGCCCGGGAGGCCGTCACCGCACAGGTCGCGCCCGAACTGGAGCTCGGCCTCGACGGCCTCCCTCAGCATGTCGGTGACCTCCTGCTGAAGCTGGTCGTCGAAGAGTTCCGGCTCCTCCTTGCGGACGGTGTCGACCACGTCGAACGCGAAGGACATGTGCATCGTCTCGTCGCGGAACACCCAGTTGGTGCCGGTGGCGAGGCCGTGCAGCAGGCCCCGGCTGCGGAACCAGTAGACGTACGCGAAGGCGCCGTAGAAGAACAGGCCCTCGATGCACGCGGCGAAGCAGATCAGGTTCAGCAGGAAGCGACGCCGGTCGGCCTTGGTCTCCAGGCGCTCCAGCTTCTCGACCTCGTTGATCCACTTGAAGCAGAACTCGGCCTTCTCGCGGATGGACGGGATGTTCTCGACGGCGTCGAAGGCCGCGGCCCTGTCCTCCGGGTTCGGGAGGTAGGTGTCCAGCAGCGTCAGATAGAACTGGACGTGCACGGCCTCCTCGAAGAGCTGACGGCTCAGGTAGAGCCGCGCCTCGGGGGAGTTGATGTGCTTGTACAGCGTCAGCACCAGGTTGTTCGCCACGATCGAGTCGCCCGTCGCGAAGAACGCGACCAGCCGGCCGATCATGTGCTGCTCACCCTCGGACAGCTTCGCGAGGTCGGCGACGTCCGAGTGGAGGTCGACCTCCTCGACGGTCCAGGTGTTCTTGATCGCGTCCCGGTAGCGCTCGTAGAAGTCCGGGTAGCGCATGGGACGCAGGGTCAGTTCGAAGCCCGGGTCGAGGAGATTGGCGTTACGGGTGGTCATTACTGGCAGGCCTCGCAGGACTCGGGGTTTTCCAGGGAGCAGGCGACGGCGTCGGGCTCGGCGACCTGCTGGACGGGGATGGACTTCTCGGGCTGAGCCTGCGCCTGGGCGGCGCGGGCGATGCGGGTCGCCGGGCGCGAGCGCAGGTAGTACGTCGTTTTCAGGCCCTGCTTCCAGGCGTACGCGTACATCGAGGAGAGCTTGCCGATGGTCGGTGTCTCCAGGAACAGGTTCAGGGACTGCGACTGGTCCAGGAACGGCGTCCGGTCGGCGGCCATGTCGATCAAGCCGCGCTGCGGGATCTCCCACGCCGTGCGGTACAGGGCCCGTACGTCCGCCGGGATCCAGGCGAAGTCCTGCACCGAGCCGTTCGCGTCGCGAAGGGCCTCACGGGTGCGGGCGTCCCACACGCCGAGCGCCTTGAGCTCGTTGACCAGGTAGGAGTTGACCTGGAGGAACTCGCCGGAGAGCGTCTCGCGCTTGAACAGGTTGGAGACCTGCGGCTCGATGCACTCGTAGACACCGGCGATGGACGCGATGGTGGCGGTGGGGGCGATGGCCAGCAGCAGGGAGTTGCGCATGCCGGTCGTGGCGATACGGCTGCGCAGGGCGGCCCAGCGCTCCGGCCAGGTCAGCTCGACTCCGTAGTGGTCGGGGTGCAGCACACCCTTGGCCGTACGGGTCTTCTCCCAGGCCGGCAGCGGACCGCTCCGCTCGGCGAGGTCCGCGGACGCCTCGTACGCGGCGAGCATGATGCGCTCGGCGATCCGCGTGGAGAGGGCCTTGGCCTCCGGCGAGTCGAAGGGCAGCCGCATCTTGAAGAAGACGTCCTGCAGACCCATCGCGCCCAGGCCCACCGGCCGCCACTTGGCGTTCGACCGGCCCGCCTGCTCGGTCGGGTAGAAGTTGATGTCGACGACGCGGTCGAGGAAGGTGACGGCGGTGCGCACGGTGGCGTCGAGCCGCTCCCAGTCGATGTCGCCCGTCATCGTGTCGACAAAGGCACCCAGGTTCACCGACCCCAGGTTGCAGACCGCCGTCTCCCCGTCGTCGGTGACCTCCAGGATCTCCGTGCAGAGGTTGGAGGAGTGCACGACGTGGCCCGGCAGGGCCGTCTGGTTGGCGGTGCGGTTGGCGGCGTCCTTGAAGGTCATCCAGCCGTTGCCGGTCTGCGCGAGGGTGCGCATCATGCGGCCGTACAGGTCACGGGCCGGGATGGTCTTCTTCGCGAGCCCGGCCGCCTCCGCCTTGCGGTAGGCCGCGTCGAACTCCTCGCCCCACAGGTCCACCAGCTCGGGCACGTCCGACGGCGAGAAGAGCGACCACGGTTCGTCGGCGTTGACCCGGCGCATGAACTCGTCCGGGACCCAGTGCGCGAGGTTCAGGTTGTGCGTACGGCGGGCGTCCTCACCGGTGTTGTCGCGCAGCTCCAGGAACTCCTCGATGTCGGAGTGCCAGGTCTCCAGGTAGACGGCCGCGGCGCCCTTGCGCCGGCCGCCCTGGTTCACGGCGGCGACCGAGGCGTCGAGGGTCTTCAGGAACGGGACGATGCCGTTGGAGTGCCCGTTGGTGCCGCGGATCAGTGAACCCCGGGAGCGGATGCGGGAGTAGGACAGCCCGATGCCGCCGGCGTGCTTCGAGAGGCGGGCGACCTGGTGGTAGCGGTCGTAGATGGAGTCGAGCTCGTCCTTGGGGGAGTCCAGGAGGTAGCAGGACGACATCTGGGGGTGCCGGGTGCCGGAGTTGAAGAGCGTGGGGGAGGAGGGGAGGTAGTCGAGGCGGCTCATGAGCCCGTAGAGCGCGGCGACTTCGTCGAGAGAGCGGACGGTGTCGTCCTCGGCGAGACCGGCGGCGACGCGCAGCATGAAGTGCTGGGGCGTCTCGACGACCTTGCGGGTGAGGGGGTGCCGGAGCAGATAGCGGCTGTGCAGGGTGCGCAGGCCGAAGTAGCCGAAGCGGTCGTCGGCGTGCCGGTCGACCAGCGCGTCGAGGCGGGCCGCGTGCAGGCGCACGAACTCGGCGGTCCGGTCGGCGATGAGGCCCTCGCGGTGGCCGACGGCGACCGACTCGGTGAAGGACGTCACGCCCTGCGAGGCGGCCTCGGCGGCGATGGAGACGGTCAGCAACCGGGCGGCCAGCCTGCTGTAGGCGGGGTCCTCGGAGATGAGACCGGCCGCCGCCTCGGTGGCCAGCTCGCGCAGCTCCGCCTCGTCCGCGAAGGCGGACCGGCCGCGCAGCGCGGCGGCGGCGACCCGGCCGGGGTCGGCGTCGGGGAGGTCGGCGGTCAGCTCGGTCAGGGTCCGCAGCAACGCGGTTCCCGGAGCGTCCTCGTCCGTCAGGACGGTCGGGACGGCTGAGGCCGGGTCTGCTGGCGCGATGGTCACGTGGGGGCTCTCCCTCGCTCGGCACGGGGGCCTTGCGGAGGGCAGGGGGCAGCACACGAGCGCACGCGGCGTCGCGTCCACCGGCCCACTCCACGAGGCCCGGACGTCAGAGCGCACCGGCCGGGTGGCCGGGCGCGCTGTCGACAGGTCCTCGGACTGACTCCTGTGCCCGCCGGGTCCCGGGAACGGAGTCCTGGGAACAGACATGCACAAGTACACCGTTGCGGGACAGTTCCGGATTCGCACCGGATTCCCCTGCGGCGACAGCGAGGACGAGCATACATCTTGTGCTCACCCGCCACGCCACCCCCAGATGTTGTGTCGCGCTGGTTTCAGAGCGTCAACTCATAGGTGAGGAGAGTGATGTCGTCCAGGTGCGGGATCGGATTCCAGTCCCGCTCGGGTGTGCGAACGAAACCCAGCCTCTCGTAGATGCGATGGGCGCTGTGCATGGTGCTCTGGGTCGACAGGACGATCCGTACGCAGCCCTCCGTGGTCCGGGCGCGGTCGACGCAGGCGCGCACGAGGGCCTCGCCGACGCCGCGTCCGCGGGCCGCGCGGTCCACGGCGAGCATCCGGATCTCCGCCTCGCCGGAACCGGCCAAGTCGGCCATGGGGCCGCCGCTCGGCACGAAGGTCACCCCGCCCAGCAGCCGGCCGTCCGCGACGGCCGCCAGCACCTCGGCGGCGGCCGCGCGCTTGGCCACGTCCCTGAGCTCGCCGAGGTACTCGTCGCTCTCGCCGAAGTCGAGGAGTCCGTCGTGGAGGTATGCCCGGGCGGTGATCTCACCGAGCGCGTCGAACTCGCCGGGTGCCGCCGGCCGGATCGCGATGTCCATACGGCCGAGTCTGCCGGACGGCCACGACGGCGGGCCCGTGGATTTCCGCCGAGGGCCGCCGGGTTGCGGGGAGTTCCGGGAGTGTTTCCATGGAGATAGGTGTCGGCGCCTCGCGGTCGCTCCGTTTCGAGAGCAGTTCTCGGAAGGAGACGAACGATGACGAGGGTCGTCCGTCGCCCGCCCGGCAAGAAGCGGCCGCGCGACGCGCCGATGGCGACGCTGGCTCCGAGACGGGCGGGCAACTGGTTCAGGCAGGGGGCCGTGGGCCACTGGCACCGGCTGACGATTCGCCTGGAGGCCCGCGGCGGCACCGCCCGCCCCAGGAAGTGGCGCCGCTGGTTCACCTACACCAATGTCACCCGGGCCATCTGGACGGTGGCCGCGCTGGCCGTGCTCGCGTGGGTGGTGGAGGGCCTGTACATCGTGCTCTCGGGCCACACGACCGGCTTCGAGAAGTGGCGGCAGGACAACAACGACGGATTCGAGACGGTCCTGCGTTTCGTCGGCCCGGTGCTCGCCGCGTCGCTCGCCGCCGCGCTCTTTCTGTTCTGGTGGTACCGGTGGACCAAGCGGCGCTATCTCGCCAAAGCACGGAGCGACCCCCACCGGCTGGTGCTCACCGCCGGCCCGGACACCGCCGAGATCGTGGGCCGGGAGGAGATCGCCCAGGTCATCGCCGAACGGCTGCGCGACCGCGACACGCGCCGGCCCTATTTGCTGGTCGGCGGCGTCGGTGTGGGCAAGACCGCCGTCCTGGTACGGCTCACCGAACTGCTGGCGGAGCAGAACGCCGTACCTGTGCCGATCCGGCTGCGGGACGCGAACGGCGGCAGCGACCTGAACTTCGAACGCATGGCCAAGGAGCGCTTCATCGACGAGGCGCCCCGGGGCATCCTCGCGCGCACCAAGACCGAGCGGGTCTGGCAGCAACTGCTCGCCGACGACAAACCGGTCGTCATCGCCGACGGACTGGAGGAGGCCCTCCTCGGTGACGGCCTCCAGCAGAACCGGGACAACATCATCCGGCGGGCCATCGAGCGTGCCTACGAGGAGAAGCTGCCCCTCGTCATCGCCTCCCGCCCGCACAGCCCGCTGGAGAGCACCCCGGCCGCGATCGTGGAGCTGGAACCGCTCAGCGAGGAGGAGGCGCTGCGGTTCGTCCAGGCTCGCGTCCCGGAGACGGACGAACGCCGCGTGGACTGGATCGTGGAGACGGCGGAGGTGACCGAGTCGCCCGTCTACCTCCAGATCGCCCGCGAACTGCACCGCCACGGAGCCCTGGAGCACGACCGGCCGGACAACGACCCGCAGCACATGAACACCCGCAGCCGCGACCGCGGCACGCTGCGGCTGTGGCTGCTGGAGACCTGGGACGAGGCGCTGTGCGAGGGCCGGCTGCGCCCGGACGTCGCGCTGAGCCGGCGGGACCGCCGCGACGCCGTCGAAGTGGTCTCCGCCCTGGCCTGCGTGGGACTGCTCCAGGACAAGCTGGAGGTCGGCCTCGGGGAACTGCTCGACTCGGACGTCCACCCCGGTCCGATGCGGCGCGCACAGGCCCGCGCCGAGCACCTGTGGGCCGGCGGACGCGCCTTCGACCGGTACGGCAGGCGCGGGAACGTCTTCTCCGAGTGGCACCGGCAGCAGATCTGGGACGTGCTGTGCCGGCGGATCGGCCCGGACGAGAGGAGGCGGCTGCGCGGGGGCAACATGGACCAGTGCCGCTCCGCCCTCGCCCGGATCATGCGCAACGCGGACAAGCTGGGCCTGGTGGAGGGCTTCGAGCGCAAGGTCCGTTTCCCGCACAGCATCATCCAGGCCTACTTCGGCTACCGCGTGCTGCGGCAGCTCGGCGAGCGGGGCGCCGGCGAGCTCGTGGAGCACGTGCTCCAGCCGCCCGGACCCAGCCGCGAACTGCTCATGGCCCTGGTGCTGTTGTCGCGCCGCCGGGCGGCGAGGGCCAGGGCCCGCCGGGAGGGCGTCCGGGCCGAGGTGAGGAAAGAGGCCGAGGAACGGCTTCGCCGGTCACGGGTGGGCGGGCACAGCCTGGCCCAGCGGCTCTGCAAGGCCGCGGAACGCCGCACGGACGATCCGAAGGCGCTCGACCTGTACGCCGCCGCCGTGGAGATCGAGAGCGTGGAGGACACTCCGCGGCTGCTGGGGGACATCCTGGACGAAGTGCGCGGAACCTGGGCCGGTTTCAAGGGCGACCGGCGCAGCCTCGACGACGCCAAACTGCGGCTGCTCAGGCAACTCGGAGCCGCCCTGCGCAGCGTCTCCGACCGGATCGACACCACTCCGCTCTACGAGCAGCTCGTCCAGATCGGCGTGAAGGAACCCTCCTACTCGATACGCCTGGCAGCCGCCCAGGAGTTCGGCACCGGCGGCAACGCGGCGTTCGCCGTGATCCGCGGGCGGGTCGGGCTGAGCAGCGACCCCGTGCAGGAGTACGACGACCGGCTCGGCGAGCTGAAGGCCTGGAAACGCGGTGAGTACGAGCATTGGGCCGAGCGCATGGCGCGGGCGCGGACCGCGGGCGCGCCCTCGCGGGCCAGGACCGAGCGCATCGCCCGGCTCCAGCAGGACCGGCGCACGCTCAACCAGGAGTACCGCAGGAAACGGGTCGATCTGTTCCGGGAGTTCGTGATGCGTGCCTGGATGATCCCCATGCTGCTGGGCTCCGTCGACGAGGCACACCATGACGAGGCCCGCGAACGTCTCACCAGGTGGCTGCGCCATCTGGACCCGAAGGCCACCGGGGGCGCCCCCGATCTGCCGCTCGCCCTGGAGGCCGCGCTGGCCCAGGGCTTCAAGTACGCGGCCAACCGGCGGATCCGGCATCCGCAGGCCTACCAGGGCGGTCGCGATGACCTGATCCGGCAGGCGGAGACGGTGCTCCAGCAGTCCCGCTGCTGGTACGCGCAGGTCATGCTGCTCCAGGCGCTGTGCCTGTGGGAGCTCCCCGACAGCGTGGGCGTCCATGAGCGGGAGGCACACGCGATGCCGGTCAAGGACGGGCACGGCGGCGGGCACGAGCCGCCCCAGGCGCTGGGCGGGGCGAGTGCCGTGCAGACCGTGGAGCGTTGGCTTTCCATGGCCGGCACGGTGAACCGCGCATCCGGGCATCCCGAGGCGAACGGCACCTCGCCGCCTCAGCCCCTGCATCCGTTCGTCGCCGAGGCAGGGGATCTGGTGGCCCTCGCGCTGGAGACCGGGCAGCCCGAGCGGTTCCTCTGGATCGACGAGAAGGGCGTCGCCGACAACATCGGCGCGCGCACCGGCAACCCCGAGGGGTACCGCAAGCACAACCTGTGGATCCCGCCCTCGGTCGGCTGGAGCACCCTCGACGCGCGCGCCCAGCGCCTGGTGGCCGACGTGCTGGTGATGCTGAACCTCATCGAACGGGACGGGCATCCGGACGAGGTCGAGGAGCGGATGACCCGCGCGGAGCAGCCGGGGACGTCACTTCCGCCGTGCATCCGCAGCGACCGCGGCCCGCTGCGGCCCGACCTGCGGGCCGGCATGGCGGACCCACCCACACCGGGAGCGACCTGCCTGCCCGACTGCAAGTTCCAGCTCTGCCCCTACCCGCCCCGGGGCTGTGTGCCGCGCGGGGAGATCCGGGAGCCGTTCTGCCGCCAGCAACAGGCCCTGCTGCCCGGACGGGTGCGCCGGCATCTGCCCCGGGGGCTGCGCAGGAAGACACCGCGCTGGGTCAGCATGCGGGTCCGCGAACTCGACGGCTTCTGGCAGCAAATGGCCGGACGTACGCGCAGCTGATGCGGTACGCCCGGCCTCCTTGCGGCTGAACTAGTGGGACGCCACCGGCAGTTCCGTCTTGACGCCGGGGTCGCCCGCGTCCGCCGTGTAGTCCTCCGGCTTCGTCTCGTCGACGCCCTCCGGGGCCTTCATCGCCTTCAGGACGAAGGTCAGGACGACCGTCACCACCACGTTGAGCACGAACGCGGTCAGGCCGATGTAGCCGATCTCCCCGATGCCCGGGATCTCCTTCGCCGAGCCGCCAAAGTGCTTCTGCGTCGGGGAGGCGACGCCGTACGCGGCGACCGTGCCGTAGATCATGCCGACCGCCCAGCCGGCCAGCAGGGCCCAGCGGTGGAACCAGCGGGTGAACAGGCCGCCGACCAGGGCCGGGAAGGTCTGCAGGATCCAGATGCCGCCCAGGAGCTGGAAGTTGATGGCGACCGTCTTGTCCATCGTCAGGACGAAGACCAGTGCGCCCACCTTCACCAGCAGGGACACGATCTTGGAGACCTGGGTCTCCTGCTGGGGCGTGGCATCCGGCTTGATGAAGTCCTTGTAGATGTTGCGGGTGAACAGGTTCGCGGCCGCGATGGACATGATGGCCGCCGGCACCAGCGCGCCGATGCCGATCGCCGCGAAGGCCACGCCCGCGAACCAGTCCGGGAACATCGTCTCGAACAGCTGCGGGATCGCCAGCTGGCCGTTGTCCACCTTGATCCCGGCCGCGATCGCCATGAAGCCCAGCAGGGCGAGCAGGCCCAGCATCAGGGAGTACAGCGGCAGGATCGTGGTGTTGCGGCGGATCACGTCACGGCTGCGGGAGGACAGCGTCGCGGTGATCGAGTGCGGGTACATGAACAGCGCGAGCGCGGAACCCAGCGCCAGCGTGGCGTACGTCCACTGCCCCGCCTCGCCCGGGACCAGCGCACCGCGCGGCGCGCCCGTGGCCGGGTTGGTCTGGCTGTACGCCTCGCCCGCCTTGGCGAAGATCTCGTCGAAGCCGCCCAGCTTGATCGGGATGTAGATGATCGCCACCGCGATGACGATGTAGATCAGCGTGTCCTTCACGAACGCGATCAGCGCCGGGGCCCGCAGACCCGAGGAGTAGGTGTACGCGGCCAGCACACCGAAGGCGATGAGCAGCGGCAGGTCCTTGATGAACCAGTTCGTGTTCTCGCCGCCGCCGACGCCCATCACGTCCAGCACGGCCTGGATGCCGACGAGCTGGAGCGCGATGTACGGCATCGTCGCCAGGATGCCGGTCACGGCGACCGCCAGCGACAGGCCCTTCGAGCCGAACCGGCCGCGCACGAAGTCCGAGGTCGTCACATAGCCGTGCTTGTGCGAGACCGACCACAGGCGCGGCAGGAAGGTGAAGATCAGCGGGTACACGAGGATCGTGTACGGCACCGCGAAGAAGCCGGCCGCGCCCGCCGCGTAGATCGCCGCGGGTACGGCGACGAAGGTGTACGCCGTGTAGAGGTCGCCGCCGAGCAGGAACCAGGTGACCCAGGTGCCGAACGACCGGCCGCCCAGGCCCCATTCGTCGAGGCTGTGCTCGTTCTCGGCCTTGCGCCAGCGCGCGGCCAGGAAGCCCATGACCGTGACGGCCAGGAAGAAGAAGATGAAGACGCCGAGTGCGACGCCGTTCACGCCGTCGTTCATTCCGGCGCACCGCCCTTCTGGGAGGCGCGGGACCGCTGGTCACGCTGCCACAGCTTGTACGCGACCATCGTCAGCAGCGTGGAGATCAGCACCCACAGCATCTGGTACCAGTAGAAGAACGGGATGCCGGCGAACGCCGGGTCGGTCTTGGCATACGAACCGACCCACAGCATCGCCGCGAAGGGCGCAACGAGGCAGAGCGCGATGACGACCCGTACAGGCGTCACCACCGGCCCTCTGTTCACTTCCGGCGCATCTGACATCTGACGGCTCCGTCCCCTCACTGATCACCTGAGAAACGCCCGGGCAATGTAGGTGACGGTGCAACGACAGCGGAAGACCCTGTCCGCATATCGGATGTGGAGGGTTGGTGTGCACGGCACCCTTCGGGTGGCGATGCGCTCAGCAGCAGCGGAACCCCTGGCGCGGGTCGGCCTCCTGACGGTCCGTCCGCATCCGCTCGAAGTCACGCCGGGAGGGCACCGGCGCGTCCGGATGCCCGTGTCGTACATGCGTGACATAGCGGTCGTACGCCGACTCGTCGGTCAGCTCGCGCAGGTACCAGCGCACGCTACCGAGTACCCGCCTCAGCGACCGCACGGCGCTCCTCCTCCTTCTCCTCCTGCGTCGGGAACAGCCCGGCCGGAGCGATGATCTTCGACTCGACGTACGGCGCCTCTTGAAGCGTGGACAGGGCCGGACGGCGCACGTGCCGGACGCAGACCCGGGTGGCGTCGACGATCACGACGACGATCAGGATCGCGAGGGCCGCCGTGAGGACGCCGTCCACCGTGGAGTTGGTGACCACGGTGTGCATGTCGTCCATGGTCTTGGCGGGCGGCAGGACCTCGCCGCGGTCGATGGCGTCCTGGAAGACCTGACGCTGCTTGAAGAAGCCGACCCTGGGGTCGCTGGAGAACACCTTCTGGTAGCTGGCGGTCAGGGTGACTGTCGCGTCCCAGGCGAGCGGAACCCCGGTGATCCAGGCCCACTTGAGGCGCCCGGACTTCACCAGCAGGGTCGTGCAGACGGCGAGGGCGACCGCCGCGAGGAGCTGGTTCGAGATGCCGAAGATCGGGAAGAGCTGGTTGATGCCGCCGAGGGGTTCGTGGACGCCCACCCACAGGAAGTAGCCCCACAGACCGCACACGACGGCGCTGGTGATCGCCAGGCCCGGCTTCCAACTGACGTTCTTGAAGGGCCGGTAGACGTTGCCCAGAATGTCCTGGAGCATGAACCGGCCCACGCGTGTGCCGGCGTCCAGCGCGGTCAGGATGAACAGCGCCTCGAACATGATCGCGAAGTGATACCAGAAGGCACGCAGACCGCCCCCGGTGACCTGCGAGAAGATC
The DNA here is from genome assembly GCF_008042075.1 of Streptomyces sp. UW30. Classification (GTDB taxonomy): domain Bacteria; phylum Actinomycetota; class Actinomycetes; order Streptomycetales; family Streptomycetaceae; genus Streptomyces. Next base: position 572,174 of record NZ_RDBN01000005.1, read on the forward strand.
TCCGACACACCGATGGCGAGGGTGGGCGCGCCGCCGGTCCGGGAGAGCAGGGACGCCTCCTCGACGTTCTTCGCCGCCTGGGCCAGGTCCTGCGGGGAAATCTGGTAGCCCCAACTGCCCACGACCTGCGAGGCGTTCTGCACGGTGTCGCCGATGACCCCGGCGGGCGCGTTCATCGCGAAGTACAGGCCCGGGTCGATGATGCTGGCCGCCACCAGCGCCATCACGGCGACCGACGACTCCATCAGCATGGAGCCGTAGCCGATCATCCTGACCTGCGTCTCCTTCTGGATCATCTTCGGCGTCGTACCCGACGAGATCAGCGCATGGAAGCCGGACAGGGCGCCGCAGGCGATGGTGATGAAGACGAAGGGGAACAGCGAGCCCGCGAAGACCGGGCCGTCGCCGCGTGAGGCGAAGTCCGTCACCGGGTCCATCTTCAGCGTCGGCAGGGCGATGACCACGCCGAGGGCGAGCAGGAAGATCGTGCCGATCTTCATGAAGGTCGACAGGTAGTCACGCGGCGCGAGCAGCATCCACACCGGCAGGATCGAGGCGATGAAGCCGTACGCCACCATCCAGACGACCAGCGTCGAGGGCGCGAGGGTGAAGGTGTCGGCCCAGGACGACTCGGCGACCCAGCGGCCCGCGACCAGTGCGAGCAACAGCAGCGCGACGCCGATCAGCGACACCTCGCTGACCCGGCCGGGGCGCAGGACCCGCAGGTAGAAGCCCATCAGCAGGGCGATCGGGATGGTCATCGCGATGGAGAAGGTGCCCCACGGGGACTGCGCGAGGGCGTTGACGATCACCAGGGCCAGCACACCGAGCAGGATGATCATGATGGTGAAGGTGGCCAGCAGCGCGGCCGCGCCGCCGAACGGACCGATCTCCTCGCGCGCCATCTGCCCCAGCGAGCGTCCGTCACGGCGGGTGGAGAAGAAGAGCACCACCATGTCCTGGACCGCGCCCGCGAAGATGACGCCGACGATGATCCAGATCGTGCCCGGGAGATACCCCATCTGCGCGGCCAGCACGGGCCCGACCAGCGGACCGGCGCCGGCGATGGCGGCGAAGTGGTGGCCGAGCAGGACGCGGCGGTCGGTCGGGTGGTAGTCGATGCCGTTGTTGAGGCGTTCGGCGGGGGTGGCCCTGGTGCTGTCGACCTTCAGGACCTTGTACGCGATGAACTTGCTGTAGAAGCGGTAGGCGATGGCGTACGAGCCGAGGGCGGCCGCGACCATCCAGGCGGCCGAGACCTCCTCACCGCGCGAGAGTGCCAGTACGGTCCACCCGGTCGCGCCGACGAGCGCGACAAGGCTCCAGACGACGATGGTTCGGACGTTCGCGGTACGCACCGGGGAGTCCTCCCGTCCATGCGGCGACGGGAGGAACGTAGAACAGGAAGAGGGGATGCGCTACACCGCGTGCACTACCTCAAGTGGCTTATTCCTGAGGCCGCTTGAGCCGTGCCACGAACTTGTAGCGGTCCCCCCGGTACACCGACCGCACCCACTCCACCGGCTGCCCGTCCCGGTCCAGCGAGTGCCGGGACAGCATCAGCATCGGCAGGCCCACGTCCGTGCCGAGCAGGCCGGCCTCGCGCGGGGTGGCCAGCGAGGTCTCGATGGTCTCCTCGGCCTCGGCGAGATGGACGTCGTAGACCTCGGCGAGCGCGGTGTACAGGGAGGTGTACTTCACGAGGCTGCGTCTGAGGGCCGGGAAGCGCTTGGCCGACAGATGCGTGGTCTCGATGGCCATCGGCTCGCCGTTCGCCATGCGCAGCCGCTCGATGCGCAGCACCCGGCCGCCGGCGGTGATGTCGAGCAGGTCGGCGAGGCGGTCGTCGGCGGTGATGTAGCCGATGTCCAGCAGCTGGGAGGTCGGCTCCAGGCCCTGGGCGCGCATGTCCTCCGTGTAGGAGGTGAGTTGCAGCGCCTGGGAGACCTTCGGCTTGGCGACGAACGTGCCCTTGCCCTGGATGCGCTCCAGGCGCCCCTCGACGACCAGCTCCTGAAGAGCCTGACGCACGGTCGTGCGGGAGGTGTCGAACTCGGCGGCCAGGGTGCGCTCGGGCGGGACCGGGGTGCCGGGCGCCTGGGTCTCCGTCATGTCGAGGAGGTGCTTCTTCAGGCGGTAGTACTTGGGCACGCGGGCGGTACGGACGGTCGCGCCGTTCTCGTTCTCCGCACTGCTGACGTCGGTGCTCATGCTTCGCCTTCCCGGCTCCGGATGCGGGTCACATCGTGATCCCTTCTGTATACCGTCGCCGCCACTTTTGGTCTAGTCCATGCCGCCGAGTGGTCTAGCGGATGAGAGTACTCCGGCGTCGGTGTTTTCGCTGGCTTCTTACTTAAAGGTTCCTTCATATGTAGGTCCCATAACGGCTGGTCAGGGCCCTTCCGTGACCCTTGACAGGGCTTTTGGTCTGGTCCAAGCTCCCCGTACTGGTCTACACCATTGGTCCAGGTCCCGGCCCAACGCTCGTGCGGGGAGGCAGGGGGGTTTGTGGCATCCCTGAGGAGGGTGGCGTGAAGCGCAAGCTGATATCCGCGATCGGTGTCGCGGGCATGATGATCTCCCTGGCGGCGTGCGGGGGCGACAACGGCGACGGCGGCGACAAGGCAGGGGCCGACGGTTACGCGGGCGAGACGCTCACGGTCTGGGTGATGGACGGCTCCTCCCCGGATCAGTGGCAGAAGGACGTCCAGGCCGCCTTCGAGAAGAAGACCAAGGCCAAGGTCAAGTTCGAGATCCAGCAGTGGAACGGCATCCAGCAGAAGCTGACCACCGCCCTGTCGGAGGAGAACCCGCCGGACGTCTTCGAGATCGGCAACACCCAGACTCCGGCCTACGCCAAGACCGGCGGCCTCGCCGACCTCGCCGACCTCAAGACCGGGATCGGCGCCGACTGGGCCGAGTCCCTGAACGAGTCGTCCATCTTCGACGGCAAGCAGTACGCCGCCCCGTGGTACTTCGCCAACCGCGTCGTCCTCTACAACAAGAAGGTCTGGGCCGACGCCGGCATCAAGGACACCCCGAAGACCCGCGACGAGTTCTACGCCGACCTCAAGCAGATCGGCGCGAAGACCGACGCCGAGCCCATCTACCTGCCGGGCCAGAACTGGTACCACTTCGTCGGCCTGACCATCGGTGAGGGCGCCGAGCTGGTGAAGAAGGACGGCGACAAGTACGTCTCCAACCTCGCCGACCCCAAGGTCGCCGCCGCCATGGAGACGTACAAGAAGTTCCAGGCGCTGTCCAAGGCGCCCAAGGACAAGGACGAGGCGACCCCGCAGCAGGCCGAGGTGTTCGCCAAGGGCAACGTCGGCGCCTTCATCGGCATGGGCTGGGAAGCCGGAACGGCGATCGCGGCCAACAAGAAGATCGAGAAGGACATCGGCTACTTCACCATCCCCGGTGCCACGGCCGACAAGCCCGAGGGCGTCTTCCTCGGCGGCTCCAACCTCGCCGTCGCCGCGGGCAGCAAGAAGCAGGAGCTCGCCAAGGAGTTCCTGAAGATCGCCCTGTCCGACCAGTACGAGGGCGAGCTCGCCAGGCAGAACGGCGTCATCCCGAACAAGGAGTCCCTCCAGACCAACCTGAAGGGCAACGCCGTCGCCGAGGCCGCCGCGCCGGCCGCCGCGGGCGGTGGCACCACGCCGCTGATCCCGGAGTGGGCCGCCGTGGAGAACGCGCCCAACCCGGTCAAGACGTACATGACCGCCGTGCTGAACGGTAAGTCGCCGGCCGAGGCTGCCGCGCAGGTCGAGGACGAGTTCAACAAGCGACTGGCCCAGCAGCAGTAACGGCACCGGGTTCGCGCCGGGGCGGGGGATGCGCGTGACGCCCCCCGCCCCGGCGACCGTACGCGGGTCCCCGTACGCGGGTCCCCCCGTACGCAGGTCGAGATACGCAGGCCGAGAAGAGAGATCGCGAGCATGACCGTGCAGACCGAACGGCCGCCCTCCGGTCCGGTGGACGTAGTGAAGAAAGCCGAGAGCGGCTCCGCCGGACCGCGGCCCCGAGCCGCGTCCCGCCTCGGCGCGCTCACCCCGTACCTTCTGCTGCTGCCGGCCTGCGCGGCCACCGTGCTGCTGCTCGGCTGGCCGCTGGTGAAGGACGTCCTGCTGTCGTTCCAGAACCTCAACATGGCGCAGCTGATCCAGCACGTCACCGAGTGGAACGGCATCGACAACTACAAGGAGGTCCTCACCGGCGAGGACTTCTGGCGCGTCACCCTGCGCTCGATCCTGTTCACGGCGGTCAACGTCGCCCTGATCATGGCCCTGGGCACCCTGGTCGGCCTGCTGCTCGCCCGCCTCGGCCAGCGGATGCGGGTCATGCTGCTGCTCGGGCTCGTGCTGGCCTGGGCGATGCCCGTGGTCGCTGCGAGCACCGTCTACCAGTGGCTGTTCGCGCAGCGCTTCGGCGTCGTCAACTGGGTGCTGGACAAGCTGGGTTGGCACTCCATGGCCGACTACAGCTGGACCAGCAGCCAGATGTCGACGTTCTTCGTGGTCACGGTGCTGATCGTCTGGATGTCGATCCCGTTCGTCGCGATCAACCTGTACGCGGCCACGACCACCATCCCGGGCGAGCTGTACGAGGCCGCGGCGCTGGACGGCGCGGGCGCCTGGAAGAGCTTCACCACGGTGACCCTGCCCTTCCTGCGGCCGTTCCTCTACGCCACGACCTTCCTGGAGATCATCTGGGTCTTCAAGGCGTTCGTGCAGGTCTTCACCATCAACGGCGGCGGCCCCGACCGGCTCACCGAGATCCTGCCCGTCTACGCCTACATCGAGGGCGTCGGCAACCAGCACTACGGCATGGGCGCCGCGATCGCCGTCCTGACCATCCTGATCCTGCTCGGCCTGACCGCGTACTACCTCAGGATCGTGCTCAAGCAAGAGGAGGACGAGCTGTGAAGCGCTCGCTCTTCGGCCGCCTGTGGCCCAACGTCACGGCCGTCGTCCTGTTCATCGGCTTCGTCTTCCCCGTGTACTGGATGTTCTCCACGGCATTCAAGCCGACCGGCGACATCATCTCCGAGGACCCGGTGTGGTTCCCGACCGACATCACCTTCGAGCACTTCAAGCGGGCGACCGGCGTCGACCACTTCTGGACCTACGTCACCAACTCGCTGATCGTGACCCTGTGCGCGGTCGGCTTCGCCCTGGTCATCGCGCTGGCGGGCTCCTTCGCCCTGGCCCGGATGCGGTTCAAGGGGCGGCGCGGGTTCGTCATCGGCTTCATGATGGCCCAGATGGCGCCCTGGGAGGTCATGATCATCGCGATGTACATGATCGTGCGGGACGCGTCGCTGCTGAACAGCCTCGTGCCGCTGACGGTCTTCTACATGATGATGATCCTGCCCTTCACCATCCTGACCCTGCGCGGCTTCGTCGCCGCCGTGCCGCGGGAGCTGGAGGAGGCCGCGATGGTCGACGGCTGCAGCCGCGCCCAGGCGTTCCGCAAGGTCATCCTGCCGCTGCTGGCGCCGGGCCTGATGTCCACGTCCCTGTTCGGCTTCATCACCGCATGGAATGAATTCCCCCTGGTCCTGGTGCTGAACAAGGAGGCCGAGGCGCAGACCCTGCCACTGTGGCTGTCCAGCTTCCAGACCGCCTTCGGCAACGACTGGGGCGCGACGATGGCGGCGTCCTCCCTCTTCGCCATCCCCATCCTGATCCTCTTCGTCTTCCTGCAGCGCAGGGCTGTCAGCGGCCTGACGGCCGGCGCCGTGAAGGGATAACGCCACCCGATGACGACATTCGCCAGCGGCACCGACACTCTGACGCGTGACGCCCTGACCGTTCTGCAGCCCGGCTTCACCGGCACCACCGCCCCCGACTGGCTGCTGCGCCGGCTCGGCGAGGGCCTCGCCTCCGTCGGCCTGTTCGGCCGCAACATCGCCTCGCCCGAGCAACTGGCAGCCCTGACCGCCCAGTTGCGCGCCGAACGCGACGACGTCCTGGTCGCGATCGACGAGGAGGGGGGTGATGTGACGCGGCTGGAGGTGCGCACCGGTTCCAGCTTCCCCGGCAACCACGCGCTCGGCGCGGTGGACGACGTGGAGCTGACGCGGGAGGTGGCCTTCGAGATGGGCCGCCGCCTGGCCGCCTGCGGAGTGAACCTCAACTGGGCCCCGTCGGCCGACGTGAACTCCAACCCCTCGAACCCGGTCATCGGCGTACGTTCCTTCGGCGCCGACACCGCCCTGGTCGCCCGGCACACCGCCGCCTACGTCACCGGCCTGCAGTCGGCGGGCGTCGCGGCCTGCACCAAGCACTTCCCCGGCCACGGCGACACCGCGGTCGACTCCCACCACGCCCTGCCCCGTATCGACGCGGACGCCTCGGTGCTGGCGGAGCGCGAACTCTCCCCGTTCCGCGCGGCGATCGCCGCCGGCACGCGGGCGGTGATGAGCGCGCACATCCTCGTCCCCGCCCTCGACCCGGACCGCCCGGCGACCCTCTCCCGCCCGGTCCTGACCGACCTCCTGCGCGGCGAACTCGGCTACACCGGCCTCATCGTCACCGACGGCATGGAGATGCAGGCCATCGCCGCCACCTACGGCATCGAACGCGGCAGCGTCCTCGCCATCGCGGCCGGCGCCGACGCGATCTGCGTGGGCGGCGGCCTGGCGGACGACGAGACGGTACGGCGCCTGCGCGACGCGTTGGTCGCGGCGGTCCGCTCGGGCGAACTGGCCGAGGCCCGGCTGGCGGAGGCGGCGGAACGCGTCCGCGAGCTGGCCCGCTGGACGGCGACGACGGCGGTACCGGCGGCCGAGGGTGAGGGACGCAAGGACATCGGCCTCGTCGCCGCTCGCCGCGCCCTGAGGGTGACGGCGGCGTCGCCCTTCACTCCGCTCACCGAAGCGCCGTTCGTCGCCGCGTTCACCCCGGTCGCGAACATCGCGGTGGGCGACGAGACCCCGTGGGGCGTGGCGGCCGAACTGGCCCGCCTCCTCCCCGGCACGCAGACGGGCAGTTACACGGGCGAGGACGCGGCCCGAGCGGCCCTCGAAGCGGCCGGCAGCCGCCGAGTCGTGGCCGTGGTCCGCGACGAACACCGCCACCCCTGGATGGCGGCGGCCCTGGACACCCTCCTGTCGTCCCGCCCCGACACGATCATCGTCGAGATGGGCGTCCCCCAGGCGTCCCCCCGAGGCGCCCTGCACATCGCCACCTACGGGGCGGCCAGGGTGTGCGGGCGGGCGGCGGCGGAGGTCATCGCGGGGGAGTGAGCGCACACCGACCGCCGAACCGCCCCTGCGGGGGCGGGAACACGGTGATCGAACACCTGGGATAGCGTCCCTCTCACTCCGGACGAGTGAGAGGGACGTCGTGCAGTTTCAGGTTCAGACGCGTGGACGGCGTGGGCGCCGGTGGGTCGCCTTCGGGATGATCGCGTTCGGAACGGTGTTCCTGGTCGTCGGGCTGATCCTGGCGGGGATATCGGTCTCGTTCCTCGCGGACGCGGAGCGCGCCCGGGGCACGGTGGTGGAACTGGAGTGGCGCAGCGACGACAACGGCGCTTCCCGCAAGGCCCGGGAGAGCAACAGGCCCGTGGCCTACCCGGTGGTCGAGTTCACGTCGGCCGACGGCACGTCAAGGACGTTCCGCGGCTCGACGGGATCCAATCCGCCGTCGTACGAGGAGGGCGAGCAGGTCGAGGTCCTCTACCGCGCCGATTCTCCCGAGGACGCCCGGATCAACGGCTTCGCCTCGCTGTGGCTGCTGCCGCTGATCTTCGGCGGGCTCGGGCTCGTGATCGCGGGCATCGGGACGGCTGTCGCGGTGCTCGGGCGGCGGCGCACTGGCTGAGCCGGCCCGGAACCCGCGTACACGGCCTGCTCAGATCCCTTGCCACTCCGGCTTGTTGACGTAGGTGTGCCGGAAGTAGTCGGCCAGCTTCAGCTTCGACGCGGCCGCCTCGTCGACGACGACCGTGGCGTGCGGGTGCAGTTGCAGCGCCGAGGCCGGACAGACGGCCGCGACCGGTCCCTCGACGGTCGCCGCGACCGCGTCCGCCTTGCCCTCGCCGGTGGCCAGCAGCACCAGGTGCCGCGCCTCCAGGATCGTGCCGATCCCCTGCGTGATGACGTGATGCGGGACCTGGTCGATGTCCCCCTCGAAGAACCGCGCGTTGTCGATGCGGGTCTGCTCGGTCAGCGTCTTGATCCGCGTCCGCGAAGCCAGCGACGAACAGGGCTCGTTGAACCCGATGTGCCCGTCGGTCCCGATCCCGAGCAACTGCAGGTCCACGCCACCGGCGGCGGCCAGCGCCGCGTCGTACGCCTCGCACGCACCCTGTACGTCCTCGGCCGTACCGTCCGGCCCCATGAACGCGTCCATCCCGATCCCGAGCGGCTCCAGCACCTCGCTGCGCAGCACCGAGCGGTAGGACTCGGGGTGCTCGGCGGGCAGTCCCACATACTCGTCGAGCTGCGCGATCCGCGCCCGCGAGACGTCCACGGCCCCGGAGCGGACCTTGGCCGCGAGCGCCGCGTAGATGGGCAGCGGCGTCGACCCGGTGGCCACGCCGAGCACGGCGTCGGGCCTGCGCCCGAGCAGCTGGGCCATGGCCTCGGCTATCAGCTCGCCACCCGCCTTGGCGTCCGGAACGATGACAACTTCCACGCTGGGCCTGCCGATCTGAAGAGGGTCTCGAAGGGCACCCTGAAAGGGGCATGTGGTTTAGACCAATCTAACAGAGCGGGGACCCCGAGGCCCAGGTGAACGCAAGCCCCACGGACATTTCGAGAGCCCGCCGGGCAGGCGTCATTCCCCAGGGGGGAGTGGAATGGAGACTGTGTGTCCGAACCGTCCCTCCGACCCGTCCGTCCGGAGCGACAGTCGCCATGCCCGGCACGACAAACGCGAGAGCAGGAAGGGCCCATGACCACCACGACGCCGTACCCGCCCGACCCCCAGGCCCCGCACAACGACCTCCCCGGCCGCGTCATGGCCCGCGAGATGGCCGAACAGCCCGCCGTACTGCGCCGGATCCTGTCCCAGGGCGCCCCGGCCATCCGCCAGGTCGCCCAGGAGATCGCCGCCCGCTCCCCGCGCTTCGTCCTGCTCACCGCCCGCGGCACCTCCGACCACGCCGCGCTCTACGCCAAGTACCTCCTGGAGATCCGCCTCGGCCTGCCCTGCGGTCTGACCTCGATGTCGACGACCACGGCCTACGGCGCGCGCCCCGACCTCACCGACGTCCTCGTCATCACCGTCAGCCAGTCCGGCGGCTCACCGGACCTGGTCGCCTCGACCCGGGCCGCCCGCGAGGCCGGCGCGATCACGCTCGCGGTGACCAACAACCCCGACTCCCCGCTGGCCGGCGTCTCCGAGTACCACCTCGACATCATGGCCGGACCCGAGCGGGCCCTTCCCGCGACCAAGACCTATACGGCCTCCCTCCTCACCCTGTACCTCTTCGTCGAAGGTCTGCGCGACGGCGACGGCAGCGCCGCCAAGGTGCTCCCGGACATCGCCGAACGACTGCTCGCCCGGCAGGACGAGGTCCGCACCCTCGCCGCCCGCTACCGCTTCGCCGAACGCATGGTGATCACCTCCCGCGGCTACGGCTATCCGACGGCCAAGGAAGCCGCCCTCAAGCTGATGGAGACCAGCTACATCCCGGCGCTCGCCTACTCCGGCGCCGACCTCCTGCACGGCCCGCTCGCCATGGTCGACAACGTCTCCCCGGTCATCGCGGTCGTCACCGACGGCAAGGGCGGCGAGGCCCTGCGGCCCGTCCTCGACCGGCTCCGCGGCCGCGGCGCCGACCTGGTCGTCATCGGGCCCCGGCACCAGGTCGAACAGGCCTCGGCCGGCTTCGTCCTGCCCACCGAGGACGTCGCCGAGGAGCTCCAGCCGATCCTGGAGATCCTCCCGCTCCAGCTCCTGGCCTACGAGGTCACCATCGCCCGAGGCCAGGACCCGGACGCGCCGCGGGCTCTGGCGAAGGTGACGGAGACGCGCTGAAGGCGCGTGTGCCGGGCCGCCGCCGTGGGCGACGCTCCGCCCCGACTCCCTCCTCCGCCTTGCACCTGCCCGCCCCCTCAGGCTCGAACAACCTCGCGGGCGAGAGCCGTATCGACGCGGATATCGCCACCGGCACCCTCCCCGAGGGCATCGACGCCGCCGCCCTCGCCCGGCACGTCGGCGCGATGATCCAGGGCATGGCGCAACAGGCGCGCGACGGGGCGAGCCGCGAGGAGTTGGAGGCGCTCGTGGAAATTGGCATGGCCATCTGGCCCCGCACATGAACCCACACGGGTTAGGCTGCGTGATGTATGCGAGGGCGTCCTACAAGTTCTCCAACTGGTTCGGAGCCCGGCGAAGAAGCGTCAACAGCAAACACGCTCCAACGCATGGACACACCAGAGTGGTCTAGTCCACAATGCGAAGGAGTGCGTAGTACGAGTACGCACCGACTTCCGCCTTCCCCGCACAGGAAGGCGGACGAGGAACCGGAGCTCTCTGCCCTGACTGCCCCGGATCCTCATCCTTCGGCCGACTGGGACCGCACACCCCACGGCCGATATTGCTCCGGGCTGCGGTGCCGGGAGGGTTGAGGGTCCCTCTCAGGCGCCGCGGCCCGCGGGTGTTTTCACGGCCGGTTCCCGTTCCCAGTGGCTGGTTTCGAACGATGTCCGTACCGCCAGGTACGCTCGGCCCCGTGCCCTCCATGAACGAACTCGTACGCCAGCACACGGCCCTCGACGACTCCGACCTCGAGTGGCTCCACCTGCTGGTCTCGGAGTGGCAGCTGCTCTCCGACCTCTCCTTCGCCGACCTCGTCCTGTGGGTCCCCACCAGCGACGGCACCCGCTATGTCTCCGTGGCGCAGATGCGGCCCAACACCGGCCCGACCTCGTACCAGGACGACATGGTCGGCCATCTCGTCCCGCGCGGCCGCCGCCCGATGCTGGACGCCGCGCACGACGAGGGCCGGATCGTGCGCGAGGGCGACCCCGAGTGGCGCGAGGAGGTGCCGGTCCGCGTCGAGTCGATTCCTGTACGACGTGACGGGCGCGTCCTGGGTGTGATCGCGCGCAACACCAACCTGCTGACCGTGCGCACCCCCAGCCGGCTGGAGCTGACGTACCTCCAAAGCGCCTCGGATCTGGCGCAGATGATCGCGGCCGGCTCGTTCCCGTTCGCCAATCAGCAGGTCGACATGGACGCCTCGCCGCGCGTCGGCGACGGCCTGATCCGCGTCGACGCCGACGGCACCGTCCAGTACGCCTCCCCGAACGCGCTGTCCGCGTACCACCGCCTCGGCCTCGCCTCCGACCTCGTCGGCCAGCACCTCGGCAGGACCACCGCCGAACTCGCCCCGACCCACGGGCCGGTGGACGAGGCGCTCGCCAAGGTCGCCAGCGGCTGGGCGCCCCGTAACTTCGAGATCGACGCCAATGACGGGGTCATCCAGTTCCGCGCGATCCCGCTCAAGCCCAAGGGCACCCGCATCGGTTCGCTGGTCCTGCTCCGGGACGTCACCGAACTGCGCCGCCGCGAGCAGGAGTTGATCACCAAGGACGCCACCATCCGGGAGATCCACCACCGGGTGAAGAACAACCTCCAGACCGTGGCGGCCCTGCTCCGCCTCCAGGCCCGGCGCATCGAGTCCGAGCGCGGCCGTGAGGCACTGGAAGAGGCGGTCCGCCGAGTCGGCTCGATCGCGATCGTGCACGAGACGCTCTCCCAGAACCTCGACGAGCGCGTGGAGTTCGACGAGATCGCCGACCGGGTGCTGGCCATGGTCGCCGAGATCTCGCCCGGCAAGGTCAACGGCCGGCGCACCGGCCGCTTCGGCATCCTGGACGCCGAGGTCGCCACCCCGCTGTCGATGGTCCTGACCGAGATCCTCCAGAACGCCCTGGAGCACGGCTTCCGCGAGGGCGAGACCGGCACGGTCGAGGTCTCGGCGGTCCGCGGCGGCACGACGAAACAGGTCCGCCTCCTGGTCACGGTCCAGGACGACGGCGTGGGCCTGCCCGAGGGCTTCGACCCGCACACCGCGGGCAACCTCGGCCTGCAGATCGTACGGACCCTGGTCGAGGGCGAGTTGGGCGGTTCGTTCGACATGGTTCCGGCACCGGAGCGGGGGACCAGGGTGATCCTCGACATTCCGGTGCGGGCGCACAAATAGCGCTGCCCTGGACAGCAAAGAGCCCCAGCCCGTTCAGGGGGCTGGGGCTCAACATGCTCGTTGCCAGCATTCGCTGCGCATCGGGGGTACTGCGCGCTGCGGCTCGGGGGCGGGAGATGCGTACTCGCTGTACGCGCCGCCAAGCTCAGGCTGTTTGCGGGGCGGGTGTTGTCAGGCGGAGGCCTGACGGGCCCGGTTGCGGGCGGCGCGGCGCTTCATGGCGCGGCGCTCGTCCTCGCTGAGACCACCCCAGACGCCGGAGTCCTGACCGGACTCGAGCGCCCACTGCAGACACTGATCCATAACGGGGCAGCGACGGCAGACGGCCTTGGCTTCCTCGATCTGCAGCAGCGCAGGACCGGTGTTGCCGATGGGGAAGAAGAGCTCGGGGTCTTCCTCGCGGCAAACGGCGTTGTGACGCCAGTCCATGGCTGCTACCTCTCCTTGGTATTACGTGCTGATTGCTTGTGAATGTGAACGCTTTCACGAATCCCTCAACAAGTGAAGGGCCGAACGCCAGGTTCCCTGGCGAGGTCCTGTGATTTGAAGAGGGGTTCCGGTGATCAGTGGAGGCCGGTCTTGCGGGCCGTCCCGATCGCCACGTAGAGACTCGCAAACCTCAGCGACGGATACAACCCCTTCCGGAAAGTTTTTTTTGATTCCTCGGTGTCGACTAGGTCACAGCCGTACTTCCATGGGGTGGATCCTGGCCTAAACGTTCGAGTGAAAGGACTTTAGCCCGTTCCGCTCACACAATCACACGCAGTGCATGGCGTACGCCTGTGAACGTCACGCTCGTACGCAGCCCCAGGTGGTCGCCGTCCATCTGAAGGGGGAGCGGGACCTTCGAATGCAAGGTGAACTGGTCCAGGTCGTGCAGCGTGACCGCATGCTTTCCATGGGCTCCGCGCTCGGGGGACGAAGTGAGCAACTGGGTGGCATACCGGGCAACCGACACGGTGGACATCCGGCTGAGACCGAGTACGTCGAGGCCCGTATCGAACGAAGCCTTAGGTGCCGCGTACACCGGACGATTGCCCAAATACGTCCACGGAGCGGTGTTGCAGACTATGGACAGCACCAAATCGGTCACCGGTTCCTCGCCCGTTCGCTCCAGCGAGATCGTGCCGTGCCGGCGGTTGGGCTCGCCCAGGAACTGGCGCAGAGCCTGGCGGAGATAGAGGGCGTGGGTGGATTTCCGGCCCTGCTCGCGCTGCTGCTCGACCCGGCCCACCACACCTGCGTCGAAGCCGAGCCCCGCGTTGAAGAGGAACCAGCGGGACGGCACGGCCTCGTCGTCCGAGCCCGGGGTTCCCGAGGTCAGGCCGAGTCCGACCGTACGTTCGCTGCCCTCGCGCAGCGCGTCGAGGAGGGCGCCGGTCGCCTCGACGGGGTCGTTCGGCAGGCCGAGGGCGCGGGCGAAGACGTTGGTGGAACCGCCGGGGACCACGGCCAGGCCGGGGAGGTGCGCCGGATCCGGGCCCGCGTGCAGGAGGCCGTTGACGACCTCGTTGACGGTGCCGTCGCCGCCGAGGGCCACGACCATGTCGATGTCGTCGCTCTCCGCCGCCTGCCGGCCGAGATCGCGGGCATGGCCGCGGTACTCGGTGGTGACCGCTTCCAGCTTCATCTCGCTGGCGAGCGCGTGAATCAGGACATCGCGCGTACGTGCGCTTGTGGTGGTTGCTGCCGGATTGACCACGAGAAGTGCACGCATGAGTTGCAGCGTACCTACTGGGGGGTACCGGGCACAGGTCGAGGTAGGGATCAAGTAAGAGAGGGGGCGTGAGTCTCGACACGGGGGGACTGCCGTCGGCCGGGCCGGGCCACCGGGCGGCGTGGCTGAAGAGGTGCCCGGTGTTGCTGCGGACGGGCTGGATTGTGCGGGCCGGCGTCGGTCAGGTGCCCTCGGAGGGCGATGACGCGGAGGGCTACCCTTCAGGGGTGACCAAGGAGCAGAGCCCCATCAGCCCGGAAATCGCCGGTCCGCGTCCGCGGCGGCTGACGTATGCGGCGGTGTTGACCGCGCTGGAAGGGGTGGGCCTCGCCGTCGGGGGCGTCTGGGTGCTCGTGCTGGGGGTTGCCGGTGATCCGGACGACCGGCAGCAGGCCGTCACCCTTGGTGTGACCCTGATCGCACTCGCGCTGCTGCCGCTGCTCGCCGCGCGAGGGCTGTTCGCCCAGCGCAGCTGGAGCCGCGGGCCGTCCATCATCACGCAGATCCTGGCGCTGCCGGTCGCCTACAGCCTCTTGCAGGCCGACAGCATCGCCATCCCGGCGGGGATCGCGATCGCCGTGATCGCGATCGCCACGCTCGTGTTCCTGATCAACCCGGCGACGACCCAGGCCCTCGGCATCCGGGGGCCCGGAAACGCACCGGATCAGAAGTAGCCGGCGGCTACTCCTCCACCAGCAGCTTCTCCCGCAGCTGCGCCAGCGTGCGCGCCAGCAGGCGCGAGACGTGCATCTGGGAGATGCCGACCTCCTGCGCGATCTGCGACTGCGTCATGTTGCCGAAGAAGCGCAGCAACAGGATCCGCTTCTCACGCGGCGGGAGGTCCTCGAGCAGCGGCTTGAGGGACTCGCGGTACTCGACGCCCTCCAGCGCCTCGTCCTCCGCGCCCAGGGTGTCCGCGACCGCCGGGGACTCGTCGTCGGTGTCGGGGACGTCCAGGGACAGCGTGGAGTACGCGTTGGCGGACTCCAGGCCCTCCAGGACCTCCTCCTCCGAGATCGCCAGCTTCTCGGCGAGCTCATGGACGGTCGGGGAGCGGCCGTGCTGCTGGGACAGCTCGGCGGTGGCCGTGGTGAGCGCGAGGCGCAGCTCCTGGAGCCTGCGCGGGACGCGCACCGCCCAGCCCTTGTCGCGGAAGTGACGCTTGATCTCGCCGACGACCGTCGGGGTCGCGTACGTCGAGAACTCGACGCCGCGCTCCGGGTCGAACCGGTCGACCGACTTGATCAGACCGATGGTGGCGACCTGGGTGAGGTCGTCCAGCGGCTCGCCGCGGTTGCGGAAGCGGCGCGCGAGGTGCTCGACGAGCGGCAGGTGCATCCGGACCAGCCGGTTGCGCAGCTCCGCGTACTCCGGGCTGCCGTCCTTCAGCTTGCGCAGCTCGATGAACAGGGCGCGTGCCCCGCTGCGGTCCTGCGGGTCGTGCTGCGTGGCTTGCGCGCCGTGCGCGCCCCTCGCCTCGTCGGCGTGTCGCTCGTGCTCGCTCATCGTCCCGCCCGTCGCCCTCTCCCGAGCCCTCGCCCCCGCTCGGACTGGGGAGACCCCGATCCGACCGCCCAGAGGCGCGCCCTGCACAGCACCGTCGTCCTCCCGGCCGTCGCCCGGGAAGCCGGTCTCCACGGAGTCGTCCTCCGGGTGCGGCCGGGCCTGCTCGGGAATGCCGTCGATGCCGTCCGCCATGCGTCGGGAACCGCTCGGGCCGTCAGGGCCCGTCCCCGGACTCCCGGCTCCGCCCGAGCAGGGGGGAGTGTCCGGCAGCTCCCGTGTGCCGCGCTCTTCGTCCCGCACCGGCCCGTCCCCGTTCCTCACGCCGGCCCGGGTCCCGCGCCGCGCTGTTTGTAGAGGCTGATCGAAACGGTTTTGTCCTCGTCCACGGCGGAGGAGACCTTGCCCGCGAGGGCCGACAGGACGGTCCAGGCGAAGGTGTCCCTGGCGGGGGCGTGGCCGTCCGTGGTCGGGGCCGAGACGGTGACCTCCAGCGAGTCGTCGACGAGCCGGAAGACACAGCTGAGCACGGAGCCGGGCACGGCCTGCTGGAGCAGGATCGCGCAGGCCTCGTCCACCGCGATGCGCAGGTCCTCGATCTCGTCGAGGGTGAAGTCCAAACGGGCGGCGAGGCCGGCAGTCGCCGTACGCAGCACCGACAGGTAGGCACCCGCGGCCGGCAGCCGGACTTCCACGAAGTCCTGGGTCGCGGGCTCGCCTGCGATCTGGGACACCCTCACCTCCAAGGTGGTACAAGCTTCTCGGGGCCGAGGGTCGCCCCCCGGGGTAACGCGATGTGTGGTTCAGCGGTGACGCTACCGCGCTCTGAACTTTCCTGTCCCCAGGACCCCAACCCCTTGCTGTCACTCATAGTAAACACACGGATACGCTCCGTGGCTAGGGGGTCTGCGGGCCCAATTGGGAAGAGCGCGCGCCGGTTTGACGTACCCAGACGTCAGACGGTCGAACCGTCCGGATCCCCAGTGGTCCAGCGTACGTCGGCGTCACACCAGTACGTGGTCGACAAAGCACCAGCGCCACTGCTCGCCGGGCTCGAACGTCCGCATGATCGGGTGCCCGGACTCCTTGTGGTGCTCCGTGGCGTGCCGTCCCGGCGAGGAGTCGCAGCAGCCGACGTGACCGCAGATGAGGCACAGCCGCAGCTGGACCGGGTGCCAGCCCTCCGCCAGACACTTGAGACACGTCTCGCTGAGCGGAGCGGGTTCCGGGTGCGGCAGCGCGTCGGCATGCGTGCACTGTTTCATGATTGCCAGGTTACGACGGCCACGCGCACACCCGCGCGGAAAAATCGAGGGCGGGCTGCTGCGACTCCTCGCCGGGACGGCACGCCACGGAGCACCACAAGGAGTCCGGGCACCCGATCATGCGGACGTTCGAGCCCGTGGTGGCCAGGTTCCGCGCGGCCGCCGTGCCGAGACTCTGCTGCGGCTTGCCCTGCTCAGTGCGGACCTCTTCGCCTACCGACATAAGGAATTGCCCTCCCGGTCATGCGCCGACGCCGATCCGCGCCCGCATCGCGGCCATCGTGAACCCGCGCGGATCCACCTTCCCGGGCTGCCACTCCAGATGGCCGATCACCGACCGTTCCGTCCAGCCGTGATGACGGCAGACGGCCGCCGAGACACGTTCGATCGCGTCCAGCTGGGCCTCCGGCCACGGATCCACTCCGTCACCCAGGTTCTCGCACTCGAAGCCGTAGAAATGGCGGTTGCCGTCGGTGTTGGCCTCGTTGTCGGGCGGCAGGGCCGTCTCCGCGATGACGGCGCGCAGGACGTCGTCGTCGCCGAGGCCGGCGTGGTTGGCGCGGCCGTAGCCGACGAGGTGGACCCTGCCGTCCTTGGTGATGACGCCGAGGCAGAGCGGGCCCGGCAGCCCTTCGTAGCCGTTGCGGCACAGCTCCACCGTGTGTGCGCTGCCCTTGGTCACGGTGTGGTGGATCATCACGCCGTGGACGGGGCCCCACGGGCCCACGTGGTTGCGGTTGTGGTGCTCCCAGTCGCCGACCTCGACGAGGGTCGCGCCCTCCGCCCGGAGTCTCTCCAGGAACCTGCTCGCTGACATGGGTGTGGCCATGGCCGACCCCTTCATGCCGTGCGTCGGCCGCCGTCCGCGGCCGCCTCGTACCGGTGCTCTACCGAAAACGGGCAGAGGGGACTCCTCGCATCGCACGTTGTGCGATGCGTTTTGGACAGGCGCCGACAGCGGTTCAGGTGGACAAGGTCCTCCTATTTGCCCAGTGGCCCGTGATCCATTCCCGCTCTTTCGTGTAATAGCACCAGCACGCTCCGTAATGGAAAGCTCGGTGGTGCAGATCGCGATGCGTGGCGCCAGATCGGCGTCGGCGCATGACCGGGAGGGCAATTCCTTATGTCGGTAGGCGAAGAGGTCCGCACTGAGCAGGGCAAGCCGCAGCAGAGTCTCGGCACGGCGGCCGCGCGGAACCTGGCCACCACGACCAAGTCCGCGCCGCAGATGCAGGAGATCAGTTCCCGCTGGCTGCTGCGCATGCTGCCTTGGGTGAATGTGCAGGGCGGCACGTACCGGGTGAACCGGCGACTGACCTACGCCGTCGGGGACGGCCGTATCACGTTCGTCAAGACCGGCGATCGCGTCGAGGTCATCCCCGCCGAGCTGTGCGAACTGCCGGCGCTGCGGTCGTACGAGGACGAGGAGGTGCTCTCGGAGCTCGCCCAGCGCTGCCAGCAGCGGGAGTTCGCGGCGGGCGCCGTGGTCGCCTCGTTCGGCAGCCAGACCGACGAGGTGTACCTGCTGGCGCACGGCAGGGTGGAGAAGCTCGGCACCGGCCCCTACGGCGAGGACGAGTCCCTCGGCGTCCTGGCCGACGGCGCCTATCTCGGTGATCAGGCCCTGCTCGACGCCGACGCCATCTGGGAGTACTCCGTCCGCGCGGTCACCGCCTGCACGGTGCTCGTGCTGCCCCGCCAGGACGTCGAACGGGTCGCGGAGCGCGCCGACTCGCTGCGCGAGCACCTCGAACAGCTGCGGGCGATCCCGGAGCAGCGCACCAACAAGTACGGCGAGCGGGAGATCGACCTCGCGGCCGGCCACAGCGGCGAGCCCGACATCCCGCACACCTTCGTCGACTACGAGGCCAGGCCTCGTGAGTACGAACTGAGCGTCGCCCAGACCGTGCTGCGCATCCACTCGCGCGTGGCCGACCTCTACAACCAGCCGATGAACCAGACCGAGCAGCAGTTGCGGCTGACCGTGGAGGCGCTGAAGGAGCGCCAGGAGCACGAGCTCATCAACAACCGGGAGTTCGGGCTGCTCAACAACTGCGAATACGACCAGCGGCTCCAGCCGCACGACGGTGTGCCCAGCCCCGACGACATGGACGAGCTGCTGTGCCGGCGGCGCGGCACCAAGCTGTTCCTCGCCCACCCGCGCGCGATCTCCGCGTTCGGGCGCGAGCTCAACAAGCGCGGACTGGTGCCCGAGACCATCGAGATGGCCGGCAACCGCATCCCCACCTGGCGCGGTGTGCCGATCTTCCCGTGCAACAAGATCCCGGTCACCGACGCCCGCACGACCTCGATCATCGCCATGCGTACGGGCGAGGGGGAGCAGGGCGTCATCGGGCTCCAGCAGTCGGGCATCCCGGACGAGATCGAGCCGAGCCTGTCCTGCCGCTTCATGGGCATCAACGAACAGGCCATCATCAAGTACCTGGTGACGGCGTACTACTCGGCCGCGGTCCTGGTGCCGGACGCCCTCGGCGTGCTGGAGAACGTCGAGATCGGGCGCTGGCGGTGACCTTCCCCGCCCGGCGCGGCTTCGCCGGCACTCTCGTCGGAGTCGCGCCGTGTCCCGCGTCCTTCGCGTGGGTAGACCTTCGGGGTAGGCGCCCAGCCGTAGCGGAAGTGCCACTGTCCGCCGACTCTCCGAGGCGATGCCATGGGTGAGTTCATGACGGAGACGCAGCAACGCCCCGCCGGGGCGCGGCCGTCCACCGAGACGCTCGAAAGGCGGGGGCCCATCGCGACCGAAGGGGACGGCACGCCGGGTCCGCTCGACGGCCCCGAGGCGGCGGTGATCCTGGAGCGGGTGCGGGCCTCGGTCGACCCCGAACTGCGCGCCGCCATCGAGTCGCTGCCGCCCTCCATGCGCAAGATCGCGCTCTACCACTTCGGTTGGGAGCACCCGGACGGCACTCCGGCGGCGGGCAACGCGGGCAAGGCGATCCGTCCCGCCCTCGTCCTCGCGGCGGCCGCCGCGCTCGGCGGACCGGGGGCGCGGGCGGCGGCCGTACCGGTGGCGGTCGCGGTGGAGCTGGTCCACAACTTCACGTTGCTGCACGACGACGTGATGGACCAGGACACCACCCGTCGGCACCGGCCCACCGCATGGGCCGTGTTCGGCGAGCCCGACGCGATCCTCGCCGGTGACGCGCTCCAGGCGCTGGCCCTGCGGCTGCTGGCCGAGGATCCGCACCCGGCGTCCGCCGCGGCGGCGGCCCGGCTCGCGGACTGCGTCGTCGAACTGTGCGCGGGACAGCACGCGGACACGGCGCTGGAGAAGCGCGGCCCGGGCGAGGTCGGGCTCGACGAGGTGCTCGCCATGGCCGAGGCCAAGACCGGTGCGCTGCTCGGGTGCGCCTGTGCCGTCGGTGCGCTGTACGCGGGCGCGGCGCAGGAGGATGTGGCGGCGCTGGACGCGTTCGGCCGTGAGGCCGGGCTCGCCTTCCAGCTCATCGACGACGTGATCGGTATATGGGGCGACCCGAGCCACACCGGCAAGCCGGCCGGTGCGGACCTCGCCGCCCGCAAGAAGTCCCTGCCGGTGGTTGCCGCGCTGACCTCCGGCGGTCCGGCGGCGGCGGAGCTGGCAGCACTGTACGAGAGGCCTTACGACAAGGAGGACCTGCAGCGCACCGCGCTCGCCGTGGAGCAGGCGGGTGGACGTGACTGGGCGCAGGCCCAGGCCGCCGACCGGATGGCCCGCGCCATGCAGTCGCTGGCCCGCGCGGTGCCGGAACCGGAGGACGCGGGCGGACTGCTCGCCCTGGCCGAGTTCGTGACGCGGCGCAGCAACTGAGGGCCTCGGCAGCCGCCGACGTACCGTGCGAGACGGTGGGCGGCGGCCGACGGTCGTAGAGACTCCGGAGCTCCGGGGCCGTACGGTTCCTGACCCCGTACGGCCGGCCGGCGGCTCCGGACCGACGGGTCCCGCACATCCCCACGGTGTGCGGGGCCCGCCTCGTGCACCGGCCGGAATCCGACGCGTACCGGCCGGATTCCGACGCGCACCGGCCGGATCTCGACGGGTAACCCGCCGGATTCGTTGCACCGGCCGGATCTCGACAAAATGGCTGCGCGGACGCCGTGCCCTCGTCATCCGTCCTACGATCAAGGCCGGTTGAGACGAAGGGGCGGGTACACATCATGGGCGTCGCGATCCGGTCGGCGGGCGAGGAGGATCGGGAGCTGGTGGTGCGGCTGCTGGACGTTGCCTTCCAGGACGATCCGGTCAGCGGCTGGGTCTTCCCGGGCGAGGAGCATCGCCGTACCACCCACCACAAGTTGATGGCGGCGTTCACCGACATCGTGCTCGCCCATGGCCGTGTCGACGTCACCGAGGACGGCAGCGCGTGCGCGCTGTGGATGTCCGTGCCGGCCGAGGCACACGGTCAGGACGACGAAGGCCCGGCCCGGCTGCGTGCGGCCGTCGATCCGGAGAACGAGCGCGTCGAGCAGATAGGCCGGCTGACGGCCGCCATCCATCCGGAGGGCGAGGCCCACGAGTACCTGTGGATGATCGGCACCGCGCCCGAGCGGCAGGGCGAGGGTCTCGGCAGTGCGCTCATCGCCTCGGTCCTCGACCGCTGCGACCAGGAGGGCGTGGCCGCCTACCTGGAGGCGAGCAGCGCCCGCAGCCGGCATCTGTACGAGCGGCTCGGCTTCGAGCTCAAGGGCCGCCCCCTCGACCTCCCGGACGGCCCCCGGATGTGGCCGATGTGGCGCGAGCCGCGCAGCTGAGCGCAGCCCCTCTCCCCACCCCTGCCCCTACCGCTCCGGCACGATCGTCGCCGCGATCCGCTCCACCAGCCCGTCCGGCACGCTCACCCCGGGCAGTACGCCTTCCAGCACGTCCGGCAGGGTCAGGTGCTCCAGGAGCAGGCCGAGCATCGCGAGATACAGGACGGTGACGGCCTCGTCGCCGCCGGGCAGTCCGGCGCCGCGGTGGAACTCCATGGCCTCGTCCAGGTCGCCGCGCACCGACTTGGTGAAGGAAGAGCGCAGCTCGGGGCGACGGGACGCCTCCAGGCGCATCTCCATCATGGCCAGATAGCCCGTGCGGTCGCGGGTCGCGCGGGCCATCAGGTCGTGCATGAAGGCGGTGACCAGGGCGCGGTCCTTCGGCCGGGTCAGCAGCCCGGCGATCACCTCCGGGTCGGGCGCGAGCCGTACATGCAGCCGCGCGTCGATCTGGCGGAGCAGTTCGTCGCGCCCGGTGAAGTAGTTCGAGGAGGTGCCGACCGGCACCCCCGCCTCGGCGTCCACCGCGCGGAAGGTCAGCCCGCGCGCCCCCTCACGAGCGAGCACCTCGACGCCCGCGTCGACGAGGGCGGCCCGGCGCTCCGGATTGCCCGCCATTCGGAATCCCCTCTCTCACTTTCCCCGTCCCGTAAACGCACGCCTGAATACCCTTGCAACCACTACAAGCGAAGTACTACAACTGAAGCACTACAACCGCAGTGGTTGCCTGACACCCTACGAAAAGAGACCGGCTTGCGAAAGCTCACCTACTTCATCGCCTGTTCGATCGACGGATTCATCGGGGACCCGAGCGGCGATGCCACGGCGATGTACCCCTTCGTCGACGCGGAGTTCCTGGAGTTCCTCAAGACGGAGCACCCGGAGACCATGTCGACGCCCGGTCGCCGGGCCCTCGGCTTCGACGACCTGGAGAACAGGCTGTTCGACACCATCATCCAGGGCAGGGCCAGCTACGACCTGGCCTTGAAGGAGGGTGTCACCAGCCCCTACGCCCATATGCGTCAGTACGTCGCCTCGCGCACGCTGACCGAGTCGCCCGACCCGCAGGTCGAGATCGTCTCGACGGACGTGGTCGGCAAGGTCCGCGAACTCAAGGCCGAGGAGGGCGAGCTGGGCATCTACCTGTGCGGCGGCTCGCAGCTCGCCGGTGTGCTGTTCGACGAGATCGACGAGCTCGTCATCAAGACCTACCCCATCGTGTACGGCACGGGCATGCCGATGTTCGGCTCGGACTTCGCCGTCACGGAGTTCACCCTCGGCGAGGTGCGCGCGTTCGGCAACGGCGCCGTGGTTCGTACGTACAGCAGGAAGCGCTGAGCGGTCCGGCGCCCTACTCTGAGGGCATGGGCAGCCAAGAGCACGTCTGTCCCGACTGCGGACAGCCCGTCGACACGGTCGTCAAGCGCCACAAGACGCTGGGCGCGTGGGTCCCCACCTGGGTGGGCGGCCCTTGCAGGAACCCCGACTGCGCGGCCTTCGCCGAGGAGGGCGCCGGGCACGAGGAGCAGCCCGAGCAGCCCGAGGCACCCACCGCGAAAAATTCCTGAGCCACCCTGTCGAGAATGCCGGCCCGGCTCCGACGTCCCCTGTGAGAGCCGCCCACCGAGGGCGGCCCGAGCCGACGGAAGCAGAAGGAGCGGACTGATGAAGTACCTGGTCATGGTGCAGGGAACGCAGGCGGACTACGAGGCGATGCAGGGCAAGGGGTCCGCGAACTCCGTGGCCTGGAGCCAGCAGGACATCCAGGCGATGTACGGCTTCATGCAGGCCCTGAACGACGACCTCGCCGAAACCGGCGAGATGGTCGACGGACAGGGGCTGGGCGAGCCCGCGAAGGCGCGGCACGTCACCCTGGGCGACGACGGCAAGGCAGTGATCACCGACGGCCCGTACAGCGAGACCAAGGAACTGCTGGCCGGCTACTGGGTGCTGGACTGTGCGAGCCTGGAGCGGGTCACGGAGATCGCCGAGCGCGTCCTTCAGTGCCCCCAGCCCGCCGGGGCCCCCGTGTACCCGGTGGTGATCCGGCCCATCGACGAGGGGCCGGGAGACATCGGCTGAGCCGTACGACACGTCGCACACCGAGCCGTACATGAGCGCCACACCCGAGACCGAGGACCTGCTGCGCCGCCACGCGCCGCAGGTCCTCGGCGCGCTGGTGAGGCGGTACGGCCACTTCGACAGCGCCGAGGACGCCGTACAGGAGGCGCTGCTCGCCGCGGCCGAGCAGTGGCCGCGCACCGGCGTCCCGGACAACCCGCGCGGTTGGCTGATCAGGGTCGGCGCACGCCGCCTGACCGATACCTTGCGTGCGGAGGAGGCACGCCGGGCCCGGGAGGAGAAGGTCGCGGCGCTCTCGCCACGGGACGCCTTCACGGCCCCGCCGCCGGGTGCGGACCGCGCTCCCCGCGAGGACGACACCCTCACCCTGCTCTTCCTCAGCTGCCATCCGAACCTGACCCCGCCCGCCCAGATCGCCCTCACGCTCCGTGCCGTCGGCGGTCTGACCACGGCGGAGATCGCCCGCGCGTACCTGGTCCCCGAGGCCACGATGGCCCAGCGCATCAGCCGGGCCAAGCAGAAGGTGCGCGGGGTGCGCTTCGGGCGGCCCGACAACTGGGACGACCGTCTGCCCGCGGTCCTGCAGACCCTGTACCTGATCTTCAACGAGGGCTATACGGCCACCTCGGGCACGAACCTCCAGCGGCGCGAACTCGCCGGCGAGGCGATCCGGCTGACCCGCGAGGTCCATCGCCTCCTCCCGGACCACGGCGAGGTGGCCGGCCTGCTCGCCCTGATGCTGCTCACCGACGCCCGCCGCGACGCGCGCACCGGCCCGCACGGCGAGCTCGTCCCGCTCGACGAACAGGACCGCGACCGCTGGGACAAGGCGGCGATCGACGAGGGCGTCGCCCTGGTCACGCGGGCCCTGTCCCGGGCGCCCGCCGGCCCGTACCAGCTGCGCGCCGCCATCGCCGCCGTGCACGACGAGGCGCCCTGCGCGGCCAAGACCGACTGGCGGGAGATCCTCGGCCTCTACGACGTCCTGCTCCGACTCGTCCCCGGGCCCGTCGAGCGCCTCAACCGCGCGGTCGCCGTCGCCATGGTCCAGGGGCCGCGTGCCGGACTGGCCGAACTGGCGGAGCTGGAAGACGAGTTGGGCGCCGGGCACCGCCTGGACGCGGTCCGGGGGCACCTCCTGGAGCGGGCCGGCGCCCCTGACGAGGCCCGCGCCGCCTACGAGGCCGCGGCCGCCAAGACACAGAGCCTGCCCGAACAGCGCTATCTGCACGCGCGGGCGGCACGGCTGAGGCCGTAATCTCGCCCCATGGTCGAACGCACGTACATCCTCCACATCACCGAACGCTCCCTGTGGGACGCGGCCCGCGAGCGCGGCACGTACGAGATGTCCACGCGGGGCCGCACGCTCCGGGAGGAGGGCTTCATCCACTGCTCGACCCGCGCCCAACTCCCTGCCGTGGCCGCCTTCCTGTACGGCTCCTACGACGGCCCCGACGAGCTGGTCGTCCTGGTCGTGGACCCCGCGCGGCTGGATGTGCCGCTGAAGTACGAGGCGCCGAAGCCCGGGGGCGAGGAATTCCCGCATGTGTACGGGCCGATTCCGGTGGACGCGGTCGTGGACGTGGAGGTGTGGGGGTGACGGGACGCCGCCGGTTATGGCGGTGGGTCGCGGTGGCGTGGGTGATCGTCGTGGCGGTGGCGGGCGCAGTGACGTGGTGGCTTGAGGACTCGGCGGAGCCGCCGGGGCCGTACCGCTGGGAGAACGCCGATCCGACGCCGTCGCTTCCGCAGGGCTGGGAGTCGGCCTGTGCGAGCGCCACGCCCGACGAGAACGGCCGGGCGCTCTGCTTCATCAGGACCCGTTAGCCGGGCAGCCCGCCCGTCTCCGGGTCCCGCCCCGTCAGACAGTACGTCCCGCCCGCCGGATCGCGCATCACCGTCCAGTGGGCACCCTGGGCCACGAAGGTCGCGCCGAGCTCCTCGTGCCGGGCGCGGGTCCCCGGGATGTCCGCGCAGGCCAGATCCAGGTGGGCAGCAGCCGTGGGGCGCTCCCGGCCCGCCCGCTCCTCGCCGAGCCGTTGGAGCAGCACGCGCACCGGCAGCCCGGCCGGGGGCCTGAGCACATGGAACTCGGGGAGCGAGCCCGGCACCGACAGCCAGCCGTCCAACAGGCCGCCCCAGAAGGCGACTTCGGCGTCGAACGCGGACGGCGGTACGTCCACGCAGACCTGGTCGAGCCGGCTGCCGCGCACCACGGGCGGCCGTACCGACTCGCCCTGCCAGGGCACGGCACAGAACAACTGCCCGGCGGGCGAGCGCAGTACGGCCCACCCGTCGTGCTCGGCGGCGAGGTCCGCGCCGTGCCGGAGCGCCGACGCCACGAACTCCTCCACGTCGTCCACGGCGAAGTCGAGATGCGCGCCGCCGGGACCCGAGTCGACGCCCTGCGCCTTCACACAGGGGTCCGCCCCGCCGCCCGGCAGCAGGGTCACGAACTCGCCCTGATCGCCACGGAAATCGGACAGCCCGGTGTCCGTCACCGCGGTCCAGAAGGTGTGGGCCCGGGCGAAGTCCGCGGCGGGGCGGTCGATGAACGCGTAGGTCCAGCGGATGCTCATGCGGTGATCGTAGAACCGCCGGCGCGGTCGCGCGCGGCGATATCCGTACGGTGGGCAAAGCGGTCGCCACGCCTGCTTTGCAGGACCCTCACCAACCACGCGCCAGCTTCTGGGACTTGCTTTGCCATCAGTTCGCCCTGCATTGGTCCGCGCTTGTTTGCGTTGGGGAATGGACCACATCACGTTCCTGGTGGCGGTCGTCATCGTGACGGCCCTCGCCTTCGACTTCACCAATGGATTCCACGACACGGCGAACGCGATGGCCACCTCCATCGCCACGGGGGCCCTCAAACCGAGGACGGCCGTGCTCATCAGCGGCGTCCTGAACGTCGTCGGCGCCTTCCTCTCCACCGAGGTCGCCAAGACGATCTCCGGCGGCATAGTGGACGACACACTCGTCACCCCGGGCATGATCTTCGCGGGTCTCGTCGGGGCGATCCTGTGGAATCTGCTGACCTGGTTGGTGGGCCTGCCGTCCAGTTCGTCGCACGCGCTGTTCGGCGGGCTGATCGGGGCCGTCTGGGTAGGTGCCGGGTCCCACGGCGTGCACTTTGACAAGGTTGTCGAGAAGGTGCTGATCCCGGCGGTTGCCTCGCCGCTCGTGGCGGGTGTCGCGGCGCTGCTGGCCACCTACCTGGCATACAAGCTCACTTCTCGCGCCCGCAAGGAGTCCGTCACCAAGGGCTTCCGCGCCGGTCAGATCGCCTCGGCCTCGCTGGTCTCCCTGGCCCACGGCACCAACGACGCGCAGAAGACGATGGGCGTCATCACGCTGACCCTGATCTCGGCGGGCGCGCTCGGCCACGACGCGGGCCCGCCGCTGTGGGTGATCGCCTCCGCCGGTCTGGCCATCGGCCTCGGCACCTATCTCGGCGGCTGGCGCATCATCCGCACGATGGGCAAGGGCCTCACCGAGATCCAGTCCCCGCAGGGCTTCGCCGCGGAGACCGCCTCCACGACGGTCATCCTCACCTCGGCCCACCTGGGCTTCGCGCTGTCCACCACGCAGGTCGCCTCCGGCAGCATCCTCGGCGCCGGTCTCGGCCGCCGTCTCGCGGAGGTCCGCTGGGGTGTGGCCGGCCGGATGGTCGTGGCCTGGCTGATCACCCTGCCGGCCGCGGCGCTGGTCGGCGGCGTCTCCGCGAGCGCGGTGAAGCACGGCGGCAACATCGGTACGGCCGTGGTGGCCCTGATCGGCGCCGCGGTCGCCGCCGGCATCGTGGTCGTCTCCCGCCGCAACCCCGTGTCCGCGCACAACGTCAACGACAACCACGAGGTCACGATCCGTGGCACGGAGCCGGCTCAGGTCGGCACGGCCGCCTGACGCAACGGTCAGCTGAGAAAGGGCAGTTCACACCATGAACCTCGACTGGACCGCACTCGGCCAGGCCGCCGCGGTGAGCCTCGCCGTCACCGTGGCCGTGGTCGCCGTCTTCGCGCTCGGTGTGCTGGGCATGGCCCGCCACGAAGGGGCGCGTGAGGAAGACGGCGGCACGTCCACCGTCGGCCTCGCCCAGGCCGGGCTGTGCTTTGTGGCCTGCGCGGCGGTGGTGGCGTACGGGATCTATCTGATCGTGCCGCAGTTCCACTGACCATGCCGTGAACCGGAGGAGGCCTGACGGCTCAGGTCTCCTGCGCCGGTCCGACCCGCTCGTACACCGTCACGCGCCGCCCGCGGACCTGTACGTCTTCCACGACCCTGAAGTGCTCCTCCAGCACCGCGGTTTTCGCCTTGTCGCGCTTCGCCGTCACCGCCCGGGCCACCTCGGGCACGTCGGTGACCAGCAGGATCCGCCGGTGAGTGAGCATCGCGGCCCGGATCCGGGCGGGATCCGCCTCCTCGCCCTTCAACGTCCCCGAGGCCAGAGGGCTTCGTGCCAGCGCCACGTCCCTCAGCCCGGCGAAGTCGTCGGGGGAGACCAGGGCGGTGTCACGCCGGGCGGCGGGTATGAAGACCACGGCGTCCCCGGGCTCCTTCAGCCGCCGTACGTCCGCCGCCACCGCCAGGACGTCGTCCACCCGGCTCTCCGGAGAGCGCTTGGACAGCGACTGCGGCAACAGCGCCACGAACACCGCGGCGAGCACGACAGGGACGAGCCACAGCGACGCCCTCGGGAACCGCGGCCCTGCCGCCTGCGCCGCCGCACCCAGCGCCGCACCGATCAACAGGGCCAGCCCC
The DNA here is from genome assembly GCF_008042075.1 of Streptomyces sp. UW30. Taxonomy (GTDB): domain Bacteria; phylum Actinomycetota; class Actinomycetes; order Streptomycetales; family Streptomycetaceae; genus Streptomyces. The sequence continues at coordinate 600,419 of NZ_RDBN01000005.1, forward strand.
AGCATGCTGAACAGGATGTAGCGGTCCAGGAAGAGCGGGCGGACCAGGGAGAGCCCGAGGAGGCCGAGCTGTGGCACCGCCAGCAGCGGCAGCCCGACGGCCGCGACCGACAGCCGTCCCGCGCGCGGCCGGTCCAGCAGGGCCCCGAGACCGCCGAGCGCCAGCAGGATCGCCGGGCCGATGAGCATGTGCCAGGTCAACGGGGGGATCCAGGAGACCTGTTCGGACTGGCGCCGGCTGAACAGGATCAACGGCAGTACGGCCGTGACGGCGGCGGCCGCGGCCACCAGCCAGCGCGTCCACGTCGGCCGCCCGGCCCGCGTCCACATCAGCGTCGCCAGGTGCGCGGGCAGGACCAGCAGTGACAGCCAGTTCAGCAGCCCGCACACCGCGACCGTGCCCCCGTATGCGAGCCAGTGCACGGCTCGCCCGCGCCCCTGGAGCACGGTCACCAGCAGCAGGGTCGATATCCCGGCGCCCGCGGCGACCAGCGCGTACGGGCGTCCCTCCTGGAGGTAGAACTGCACGGCGGGCAGCAGCCCGAACACCAGCCCGCCCGCCAGGCCCGCCCGGGCCCCCGCCAGCCGACGACCGATTTCGGTCACACAGACCGCCGCGACCGCCGTGGCCAGTACCGAGGGCAGTCGCAGCGCGGTGGTGCCGGGTCCGAAGCTCTCGAAGACGGCGTGCATCAGCAGGTAGTAGAGCCCGTGCACCGCGTCGACCTGCGCGAGCATGTCCCAGATGTCCCCGGCCGAGCGCCGCGCGACCTGCCAGGTGGCGGCCTCGTCGCGCCAGACGCTGTGCTGCCGGGACAGCCCCCACAGACCGAGGGCGAGGGTCCACAGCAGGGGGACCGGCCACAGACGGGGGCGGCGGGGGTGAAGGGCTATTCGCGCCGGGATGTCACGGGAATCGTCGCCCGATGACCGATCGCCCAGGACACGGGCCCCTTGTGGCCAACGGGTTTCGGGCAAGGGAGCTCTCCAGGGGATCGACATTCGATACGGCGGGGACAGGCCGCCGGGTGATGTGATCCCGCTCGCCCGCTGACGCGGAGCACGCCGAACTACGCCTCGACCTCGCAGGTCGAGACGGGACGTGAGCGTGGTTCGCCTTCCCCCGTGGGCCACCCGCCCCGCGGGTCGGCCGCAGGGGCGGAGGTGCCAAAAGCTACGTGACGGAGGTGATCCGCGGCCACTGGGTGGCGCGTGAATACAATCACCGCGAATTCACGGAACCATGGGTTCGCCGTGCCGTCGAATTGGTGCTTTTCACCGGTAATTGGCGGTTCCGGGCGTGACGAAGGGGCCCCACCGGCGAACCGGTCGGGCCCCTTCGAGAAGCCAAGGAGACCTGGGTCAGGCCTTCTTGGTCTCCCAGAAGATCTTGTCGATCTGGGCAATGTAGTCCAGAGCCTTCTGACCGGTGGCCGGGTCGGTGGACGCCTTGGCGGCCGAAAGGGCCTTCAGGGCGTCGTTGACCAGCTGGTGCAGCTCCGGGTACTTCTCGAAGTGCGGGGGCTTGAAGTAGTCGCTCCAGAGCACCGAGACATGGTGCTTCGCGAGCTCGGCACGCTGCTCCTTGATGACGGTGGCACGCGCCTGGAAGTGCGGGTCGTCGTTGGCGGCCATCTTGTCCTGCACGGCCTTCACCGACTCCGCCTCGATGCGGGCCTGGGCCGGGTCGTACACACCGCAGGGCAGGTCGCAGTGTGCGCTGACCTTGACCTTGGGGGCAAACAGGCGGGAAAGCATGGAGCATTCCTTCCTCGTGATCGTCTTCTCAGGTGGGACATTACTCCCTGCAAGACGGGTTTTCGCGGGTGCCCCCATGGGCTTAGGACAAAAGTCCGGGGTGAGACTGAGACTGGTGGAGGACCCTACTGGGGAGGTGCCGGGGATGCCGGAGTTGTCGCAGGAGACCGAGCGCGGGCGGGCGGACCGGCCCTTCGGGTGGGCCGAGGTGACCGGGCCGTCGATGGTGCCCACGCTGTATCACGGCGACCTGCTCGTGGTCTCGCACCGGGGGCGGATCCGGCCGGGGGGCGTCATCGTGCTGCGGCATCCGTTCCAGCAGGACCTTCTCGTCGTCAAGCGTGCCGCGGAGCGCCGCGAGGGCGGCTGGTGGGTGCTCGGCGACAACGCGTACGCGGGGGGTGACAGCACCGACTACGGGGTCGTACCGGACGAGCTGATCCTGGGCAGGGTCCGGCTGCGCTACCGGCCGCGCAAGCCGGATCAGCGCTCGCCGTTCGCGCTGGCGCGCTGGGCACTGTCGGCCGTGCGGCCGCTGTTCGCCGACCGGTCGGCCTCCAGGCGCTTGCGGGCGCGGTAGGCGGCCACGTTCGCACGGGTCGCGCAGCGGTCCGAGCAGTAGCGCCGGGAGCGGTTGGTGGACGTGTCCAGGTAGGCGTTGCGGCACGGCGCCGCCTCGCACAGGCCCAGGCGGTCCACGCCGTACTCGGTGAGGTGGAAGGCGAGGCCCATGGCGGCGGTGGCGGCGTAGCCGGCGGTCGCGTTCGACGGGTGGTCCGCCAGGTGCATGTGCCACAGCGGGCGGCCGTCGTCGTCCCGGAAGTCGTGGCCGGAGATCTGCGGGCTCACCGGGAACTCCAGCAGCAGCGAGTTCAGCAGGTTCACCGCCAGCGCCTCGTCGCCCTGGTCCGCCGCTTCGAAGACCGCCCTCAGCCGCGCGCGCACCGAGCGGAAGCGGGTGACGTCGGCGTCGGTGGCGCGGCGGGCCGCCTCCTGGCTGACGCCGAACAGGTCGCGGATGGCCTCGACCGAGGTCAGCGAGTCCTTGCCCCGGGCCGGGTCCTCGCTGTTGACGAGACGTACGGCGTAGTCCGAGTAATAGGCCAGTTCCACTTGTAGTCCTTACGGAGGCGTTCTATCGTCGTCGTGCGGTCGGGTAACAGCTGATCGTGCTTCCAGGGTATTACGTAATGTGCGCAACGGAGGGGCTCGATGACGGACACGGACACCACCACCAGGGCCGCCGACTGGTCCGCGTGGCAGGAGAGCTGGGACCGGCAGCAGGAGTGGTACATGCCCGACCGCGAGGAACGCTTCCGGATCATGCTCGACATGGTCGAGGCCCTCGTCGGGCCCGCCCCGCGCGTGCTCGATCTCGCGTGCGGCACGGGAAGTATCACGGCCCGGCTGCTCGCCCGGTTCCCCGACGCCACCAGCACCGGAGTCGACCTCGACCCGGCGCTCCTCGCGATCGCCGAGGGCACCTTCGCGGGCGACGAGCGGGTCTCGTTCGTCACGGCCGACCTCAAGGACCCCGACTGGCAGGCGAAGCTGCCGTACGACTCCTACGACGCCGTCCTGACCGCCACGGCCCTGCACTGGCTGCACCGTGAACCCCTCGCGGCCCTCTACGGTCAGGTCGCGGAGCTCGTCCGCGACGGCGGTGTCTTCATGAACGCGGACCACATGATCGACGAGTCGACGCCCCGGATCAACGCCGCCGAGCGCGCCCAGCGCCACGCCCGCATGGATCAGGCCAAGGCGCGGGGCGCCCTCGACTGGGCCGAGTGGTGGCGGCTGGCCGGCGAGGACCCGGTGCTGGCCGGCCCGACGGCCCGCCGCTTCGAGATCTACGGCGAGCACGCCGACGGCGACATGCCGTCCCCCGAGTGGCACGCGCGCGTGCTGCGCGAGCAGGGCTTCGGGGAGGCGCGGCCGGTGTGGTGCTCGCCGTCGGACACGCTGATGCTCGCGGTGAAGTAGGCGGGCGGGGCGCTGTCCCCGGCCGACGGCTCGGAGGCGGTACGAGAAATTCGTACCGCCTTCACTGCGTCCTGAAAGCTCTCCCGCAGTACTGGACCGGGGTCATGGCGCGGGCCGCCCTCGCGCAGCTCGCGCCCGAGCAGCGGGCGGTGCCGGCGCCAGAACCGTTGCCGTAGGGCGAGCACATGGCGAAAGGGGCGGTACGAGGATCTCGTACCGCCCCTTCACCGTCCTACCGTCAGAGCACCTTGGACAGGAACGCCTGGGTCCGCTCGTGCTGCGGGTTGGTCAGGACCTCGCGCGGGTCGCCGGACTCCACGACCACGCCGCCGTCCATGAAGACCAGGCTGTCGCCGACCTCGCGGGCGAAGCCCATCTCGTGGGTGACGACGACCATCGTCATGCCGGACTCGGCGAGGTCGCGCATGACGTCGAGGACGTCGCCGACCAGCTCCGGGTCGAGAGCCGAGGTCGGCTCGTCGAAGAGCATCAGCTTCGGGTCCATCGCCAGCGCACGGGCGATGGCGACGCGCTGCTGCTGGCCGCCGGAGAGCTGGGAGGGGTAGGTCCCGGCCTTGTCGGCGAGGCCGACACGGTCGAGGAGCTCCCTCGCGCGGTCCTTGGCCTGGGCCTTGCTCGTGCCCTTGACCTGGATCGGCGCCTCCATGACGTTCTCCTGCGCCGTCATGTGCGGGAACAGGTTGAACCGCTGGAACACCATGCCGATGTCCCGCCGCTGCTGCGCGACCTCGCTGTCCTTGAGCTCGTACAGCTTGTCGCCCTTCTGGCGGTAGCCGACCAGCGAGCCTTCGACGTACAGCCGACCGGCGTTGATCTTCTCCAGGTGGTTGATGCACCTCAGGAAGGTGGACTTGCCGGAGCCGGAGGGGCCGATGAGGCAGAACACCTCGCCGGTCTGCACCTCCAGGTCGATGCCCTTGAGGACCTGGACGGCGCCGAAGGACTTGTGGACGCCCTCGGCCTTCACCATGGCGGTCATCTCACTTGCCCCTCTCGCTGCCCAGGCCGAGCATGTTCGCCTTGATCTTCTGCCACGGCGTCCGCGGCAGCTGACGTAGCGAACCGCGGGCGTAGTGCCGCTCCAGGTAGTACTGGAAGACGCTGAACACGCTGGTCATGACCAGGTACCAGATGCACGCCACGAAGAGCATCTCCATCACGGCGTACGACGTGGAGCCGATCGTGGAAGTGGCGCGCAGCAGTTCGTTGTAGGTCACCGCGTACACCAGCGACGAGGTCTTCAACATGTTGATGAACTCGTTGCCGGTCGGCGGCACGATCACCCGCATCGCCTGCGGGATCACGATGCGGCGCAGCGTCTTGGCGTGGCTCATGCCGAGCGCGTGCGACGCCTCGGTCTGGCCCTCGTCGACGGCCATCAGACCGGCGCGGCAGATCTCCGCCATGTACGCCGCCTCGTTCAGGCCCAGACCCAGCAGGGCGGCCATGAACGGCGTCATGACGTCGACCATCTCGTCCTTGTAGAGCGGACCGAGATTCAGCACCGGGAAGATCAGCGCCAGGTTGAACCACAGCAGCAGCTGGACATAGACCGGCGTGCCGCGGAAGAACCAGATGTAGACCCAGGCCACCCAGCTCGTCACCGGGTTCTTGGACAGGCGCATCACGGCCAGGATCACGCCCAGGACCACGCCCATGATCATCGCCAGGACGCTGATCAGCAGGGTGCGGCCGGCGCCCGCGAGGACCGTGGGGTCGAAGACGTAGTCGCCGACCGCGTTCCACTGGATCTTCTCGGCGCTGGCGAACGCGTTGATCAGCAGGGCCACCAGGGCCAGCACGACGACACCGCTGACCCAGCGGCCGTAGTGCCGTACCGGAATGGCCTTGATCGCCTCGGGCGGGAGGTCCCCGCCCTCCTTGGAGACGGCGGCCGACGGGTTCGCGTCGGCCGGCTCCTTGTCGAACTTGTCAGTCACTGTGACTGCCCTTCAGTCTTGCCCGGGACGGTCACTTGCCGCCGTTGATGGCGGCCTTGTCGATCGCGCCGGACTCGGCGCCCCACTTCTCGAGGATCTTCTTGTACGTGCCGTCCTCGATGATGGCGTTGACGGCCTCTTCGAGGGCCGCGGTGAGCTCCTTGTTGTCCTTGTTCACCGCGATGCCGAACGGACCGGCGTCGACCTGCTCGCCGACGACCTCGAAGTCGTTGCCGCCGCCGGCCTTGCGGGCCAGGTCGACCGCGACCGGGTAGTCGTTGACACCGGCGACCGCGCCGCCCGACTTCACACGGGTCTGGGCCTCGGTGTCGTTCTCGAACGACTCGATCGTGATCTTCTTCTTGCCGCCGTCCGTGCAGGCCGTGGACTGCGCCTGCAGGGCCTTCTCGTACGTGGTGCCGCGCTGCACCGCCGCCGTCTGGCCGCAGAGGTCCTCGATCGAGTTGATCTTCTTCGGGTTGCCCTTCTGGACGTACACGGCGGTGCCGGCGACGAAGTAGTCGACGAAGTCGACACCCGGGCCGAGCTTCTTGCCCTTGTCGTCCAGGCCCTCCTGGCGCTGCTTGTTGTCCGTGATGGAGGACATGGCGAGGTCGTAGCGGCCCGAGTTCAGAGCGGTGATCAGGCCGTCGAAGGAGCCGGAGGTGAACTGGACGTCCACGCCCAGCTTCTCGCCCAGAGCGGCGGCGATGTCGGGGTCGACGCCGACGATCTTGCCGCCCTCCTGGAACTCCATGGGGGCGTATTCGGCGTTCGTGCCGGCCTTGATGACGCCCGCGTCCTGGATGTTCTTGGGCAGCTTGTCGAACAGCGGGGCGGCGCTGGACTTGTCCGTCTCCGTCGTGCTGTCGCTGCCGCCGCCCTCCGTCTGGTCACCGCAGCCGGTGAGAATCAGGGCGCCTGCGACCGCGATCGAGGCGACCGCTGCCAACCGGGAGCGCGTGGCGGTCGTACGACGGGTGGTGCTTGCGGTCATGGTGGGTTCCTCCGGCGGATGGGTGGAGTTGCCGATGGGGCAGGCGCCCGCCGATACGTCGGCAGAAGCCTTGGTTTCCTAGGTCGACGAGAGCACACGCCTTCGAGTGTCGCGACCTCGTGTGATTACGGCATCTTGCCATTCGGACTGAGGCATTCAGGGCGCTCGTCATGTCAAAATCGGATAACGGGTTACCCCCGAACCGCCGCAGGTCGGTACATCCTGACCGCACCTTCTACGGGAATCTGTCCTTCCGGCCGAAAGATCTTCGGTGCATCCCGCGATGCGGACCGGCCGTGCGTGGGTTTTGTGGCCGCCGGGTGTTCTTTGCGGTTTCTGGTGTCGATTGTCCACTTATTTGGTCACGAATCACACCGGTTTCGCCGTCAGGTCGTGTCTGATTCGTGCTGCCGGGCGCGGGCGTTTCCATTCCCGTCATGTGATCTTGCACGTATTGGACTCGTCGTCGGTACGGTCCGTCCGGTAAGAAGGTTCTTTAACCCCTCATCCGGGGCTCAGGGCGCGTGTGCGGCGCGCCCGTCGCGTATGGGTCCGTACGTCGTACGTCGTACGTATCAACGAGCAGGGCCATGCGCGGTCCCGCCCACTTCTCACCAGAAGTGGTCCCACCCTCAAACCATGAACACCTAAGGGGTCAGACAAAGTGGCAGCGGAGATTGTCAATCCTCGCAGCGGGAGCAATACCGATCAGGACGGCGGGGTCGAGCCCCTCGATTCCTTCGATCCGGCGTTCGCGCTGCACCGCGGGGGCAAGATGGCCGTGCAGGCCACGGTGCCGATCCGCGACAAGGACGACCTGTCCCTGGCGTACACGCCCGGCGTCGCGCGGGTGTGCACCGCCATCGCCGAGCAGCCCGATCTCGTCCACGACTACACGTGGAAGTCGTCCGTCGTGGCCGTGGTCACCGACGGCACCGCGGTGCTCGGGCTCGGTGACATCGGTCCGGAAGCCTCCCTCCCCGTGATGGAGGGCAAGGCGATTCTGTTCAAGCAGTTCGGCGGCGTGGACGCGGTCCCGATCGCGCTCGACTGCACGGACGTCGACGAGATCGTCGAGACGGTGGTGCGCCTCGCCCCGTCCTTCGGCGGCGTCAACCTGGAGGACATCTCGGCACCCCGGTGCTTCGAGATCGAGCGCAAGCTCCAGGAGCGCGTCGACATCCCGGTCTTCCATGACGACCAGCACGGCACCGCGGTCGTGACGCTGGCCGCCCTGCGCAACGCCGCGCGGCTGAGCGGGCGCGCGATCGGCGAGCTGCGGGCTGTCATCTCGGGCGCCGGCGCGGCGGGTGTCGCCATCGCCAAGATGCTGGTCGAGGCCGGCATCGGCGACGTGGCCGTCGCGGACCGCAAGGGCGTCGTCTCGGCCGACCGCGAGGACCTGACGCCGGTCAAGCAGGAGCTCGCCTCCTTCACCAACAAGGCCGGCATCACCGGGTCGCTCGAGGCGGCTCTGGAAGGTGCGGACGTCTTCATCGGCGTCTCCGGCGGTACGGTCGCCGAGGAGGCCGTCGCCTCGATGGCGAAGGGCGCCTTCGTCTTCGCCATGGCCAACCCGAACCCCGAGGTCCACCCCGACGTCGCGCACAAGTACGCGGCCGTCGTGGCCACCGGGCGGTCCGACTTCCCGAACCAGATCAACAACGTGCTGGCGTTCCCGGGCATCTTCGCGGGCGCGCTCCAGGTGCGGGCGTCCCGGATCACCGAGGGCATGAAGATCGCGGCGGCCGAAGCGCTGGCGGGGGTCGTCGGCGACGACCTCGCCGCGGACTACGTGATCCCGTCGCCGTTCGACGAGCGGGTCGCCCCGGCCGTGACCGCGGCCGTCGCGGCGGCGGCTCGGGCGGAGGGCGTGGCCCGGCGCTGACGTGCACCGCACGTCGACCGACGGGCGCTGATCGCCCGGCGGCCTCGCCGACCGACCCTGATCGGCGCTGATTGGCCCCGCCCGTCCGGGCGGGGCCGATTTTTTGCCCGCCGGGCCACCCGTTCGAGTGAGCACTCCTTGGCAAGAGGGCGAGCGTCACAGCCCCCTCCCGTTCCGTCGGCTGCAAACGCCACCTATCGTCGACGCCATGTTCGCCGTCTACGCTTCCCGAATCGACCGCGACCAGCCGCTGAGCGGCCTCGAGTTGGGGGAGCGTCCCGCTCCCGAGGCCCGGCCCGGCTGGAGCACCGTCAACGTCAAGGCCGCTTCCCTCAACCACCATGACCTCTGGTCGCTCCGGGGCGTCGGCCTCCCGGAGGACCGGCTGCCGATGATCCTCGGCTGCGACGCCGCCGGTGTCGACGAGGACGGCAACGAGGTCGTCCTGCACTCCGTGATCGGACAGAGCGGTCACGGCGTCGGCCCCAAGGAACCCCGTTCCATCCTCACCGAGCGCTATCAGGGCACGTTCGCCGAGCAGGTCGCCGTGCCGACCTGGAACATCCTGCCCAAGCCCAAGGAGCTCTCCTTCGCGGAGGCCGCCTGTCTGCCGACCGCCTGGCTGACGGCGTACCGCATGCTGTTCACCAACGCGGGCGTGCGGCCCGGGGACTCCGTGCTGGTGCAGGGCGCCGGGGGTGGGGTGGCCACCGCCGCCATCGTGCTCGGCAAGGCCGCGGGGCTGCGGGTCTTCGCCACCAGCCGGGACGAGGCCAAGCGCAAGCGGGCCCTGGAGCTGGGCGCCGTGGAGGCCGTGGAGTCGGGGGCCCGGCTGCCTCAGCGGGTCGACGCCGTGATCGAGACGGTCGGTGCCGCCACGTGGTCGCACTCCGTCAAGTCGCTGAAGCCGGGGGGAACTCTGGTCATCTCCGGTGCCACCAGCGGTGACCGGCCCTCGCACGCCGAGCTGACGCGGATCTTCTTCCTGGAGCTGAAGATCGTCGGGTCCACCATGGGGACCAAGGACGAGCTGGAGGATCTGCTCGCCTTCTGTGCCGCCACCGGTGTGCGGCCCGTGATCGACGAGGTGCTCCCCATGGACCGGGCCCGGGAGGGCTTCGAGCGGATGGAGTCGGGCGAGCTGTTCGGGAAGGTCGTACTCACCAACTGACGGCTCTCGCCGAGGCGCTTGCGGCGGGTTCGGGGCTCTGCCCCGGGCCCGCCGTTCTGTTTGTCAACTGGGGTTGACGTGGATCGGCGTGTCAACTTACATTGACATCATGACCGAAGCAACAGATCTCGCCGAGCGGGCGGGAGATCGCGATCCGCGGATCGGGCTGCGGGCCGTCGCGGCACTGCGGCGGCTGCTGGAGCAATTGGAGGCGGTCCAGGTGCGCAGTGCGCGCAACCAGGGGTGGTCCTGGCAGGAGATCGCCGCGGAACTCGGGGTCAGCAGGCAGGCCGTGCACAAGAAGTACGGGAGGCGTTGATGTTCGAGCGGTTCACGAAGGATGCCCGTGCCGTGGTGACGGGTGCGGTGGAGCAGGCCGAGCGGGGTGGGGCGTCGGCCGTCGACGCCGAGCACATGCTGCTCGCCCTGCTCGACCGGGAGGGAAGCCGGGCCTCGTTCGCACTCGCCGCGCTCGGGGGCGGGCAGTGGCTGGAGTCCGTGCGGCAGGCGCTCGGCGAGGCTCGGCGGCGGGGCGGGATGTCGCAGTCCGAGGCCGAGGCGCTCGCCGGGCTGGGGATCGACGTCGCGGAGATCGTCGCCCGGGTGGAGGAAGTGCACGGGGTCGGGGCGATGTCCGGGGACCTGGAGGGCAAGGGGTCGCGTGCGAGGCGCCGGCCCTTCAGCCGGGGCGCCAAGGACGTGCTCGTACGGGCGCTGCGGGTGGCCACTGCCCGTCGGGACCGGCACATCGGGGACGAGCACATCCTGCTGGCCCTGACCAGCCGCCCCGGCGTGCCCGCCGAGGTCCTCGCCGATCACGGGGTGACCTACGAGGCGGTCACGCGGGTGCTGTACGGCGGGGGAGAGGCGAAGGCGGGCTGAGCCGCGGTGCGGCGGCGGGCGGTGCGGTGTGCCGGTGCCGGGCGTTGTGGTGCGGCTGCCCCGGGCGGTGCGGTCATCGCTCGGCCGGACCGCCCAGGGGTGGCGTCAGGGCTTCGGCGTGCGCAGCAGGGCTCCGATGTGGGCCGCCGCCGTCGACAAGTGGCGGCGGGCGTCCTTGAGTTGGTCCGCCGTCACGCCGTGGTCGCGTGCCGCGTCACGGATGTCGTCGCGGAAGCGGTCGAGCAGGCGGTCCAGGTCGCGGGCCGGGTCGCCGCCGGGCGGCTCATGGGCCCACGTCGGCTCGTAGTCGGCGGGGAAGTCCTCGGTGGTCTCGGAGTACTCGGGCTGCCGCTCCGCCGACTTGGGGGCGCTTGATGCGCCGCCCTGGCGGCCGAAGCCGAACTCCTTGCCGAACTCCCTGCCGTAGTCCTTGCCGAAGTCGCCGAACTCCTTGGCCAGTTCCGTCAGGCCCTCCCGGACGCCCGTCGGCCAGTCGCCGCGTGCGAAGTGGTCCTGTACGTGTTCCTGGACCCGGCGGGCGATGCGCTGGACCTCCTCCTGGGCCTGGGCCCGGGCGTGATCCTGAGCCTCCTTGGCCTGGCGCCGGGCCCGCTGTGCCTCCTCGCGGGCACGCCGGCTCTCGTCCTTGGCGCGGCGGGCCTGCTCCTTCCACTCCTGCTTGGCCCGGCGCATCTCCTCCTTGGCGGCGCGCCACGCCTCCTTGTCGGTGTAGTCGGAGAGGTCGCCGAAGGGCGTCTCCGTCTTGGCGCCGGTCCCCTTGCGGGCCTCGGAGGCCGCCGCCCGCATCTCGCGCCGCAGATCGCCCGCCGCGCCGCGCACATCGGCCCGGATCTCGGCGGCGAGCTCGGCGACCGACTCCCTGATCTCCAGCTCCAGGTCGGCCAACTCGCCGCTGCGGTCGGCCAGTTCGGCGCGGCCCGCGTCCGTGATGGCGTACACCTTGCGGCCGCCCTCGGTGGTGTGGGTGACCAGGCCCTCGGCCTCCAGCTTGGCCAGGCGGGGGTAGACGGTGCCGGCCGACGGTGCGTACAGGCCCTGGAAGCGCTCCTCGAGGAGGCGGATCACCTCGTAGCCGTGGCGGGGGGCCTCGTCCAGCAGCTTCAGCAGGTAGAGGCGGAGACGGCCATGGGCGAAGACGGGAGGCATGTCAGAGCACCTTCTTGTCGGTCGTGCCGTCGGCCGGGGCGGGGGGTGGAGCGTCGGACTGGTGGTCGGTCGGGCGGTCGCCCTGGCCGGAGACGGAATTGTCCCCCGCGCTGTGCCGTGCGCCGTTCACCGGGTCGGCCGTCGAGTCCGCCGTGGCCTCCGGCGCCTCGGGCGTCTCCCAGGCCTCTGCCTCCCACGGCTCCTCCTCCCGCGGCGGGCGGCGCAGCAGGGCGATCGAGCCGGAGACCGTCGTCGCCCGGAGCTTTCCGGTGCCGTTGCCGAGGCGGCCGGTGATCTTGTGGGCGCCCCACTGGCCGTGCACCCTCAGACCCTCGAAGGCGTTGGAGATCGTGCCGCTCGCGGTGTTGGCCTCGACGTCCGCGTCCGCCGGGGCCGGCAGGCGGATCGCGATCTCGCCGGAGACGCTGGTCAGCCGGACGTCCGTCGGACCCTCCGGGTCGAGGTCGACGATCATGGAGCCGCTGACCGAGTCGGCCTTCACGGCGGAGCCGGAGCCCTCGACGACCGTGAGGTCGCCGGAGACGGAGTTGAAGCGGAGGTCGCCGGTGACGGCCTGCGCCTCCAGGTTCCCCGAGACGGTGTCGGCGCGGACCGGGCCGGACAGGCCGACGAGGGTCGTGTCACCGGTGACGCCCTTGACCACCGACGGGCCCTGGATCCCGGAGACCACCGCCGCGGCGCCGACCACGCCCACCTCGACGCGGGTGTCGGCCGGCACCGCCAGGGAGACCACCGCGCTGCGGCGCCAGCCCTTGCGGTCGAGCCACTTGAGGAAGCCCTTCCACGGCAGGTCCTCGTAGGCCACCGACAGGGTGCCGCCCTCCTGGGTCACCACCAGGGGTGGGCCCTCGATCTGGGAGACCTCCAGGCGGGCGGAACCTTCGTCCGTCCCCACGACGTTCACCGTTCCGTTGACGATGCGTACGTGGAGCTCGCTCACCGGCTCGTCGAAGGTGAGCTTCCTGGGCTCTGCTACGGACCACTCGGACATGCTGCGGACCTCCTGGGCGACCGGACACGGCCGCACGGGCCGGATCGAACACGATGAACACGATGAATACGCCGAACGCGATGGACACGACACGCGCCATATCGCGTCCTACGTAAAACACGATATATCGCGGACGTCGAAAGTCAAGACACTCGTTCTGGTGATCACAAATCACGCGATGTGGACAAACCGGCCTAGCGTGTTGTCATGCCGACGGAACCCCGGACCGCCAGCAAGGCCCGCCCCGCGCCGGGCGCCCTGCTGCTCTGCCGCGCCGAGCCCGAGTCCGTCGCCCCCGTCGCCCGGCTGTTGCGCGAGGACATGCTGCTCGCCCCGGCCGGCGGGGAGTGGAGCGTGCTCGTCCCCGAGGGCAGGCCCTGGCTGGACGGCGACGAGCCGGTCGACCGCGTCCTCACCGGCTGGGCCACCGCCCTCGCCGTCGGCGCGCCCTGGCCCGTCCTCGCCCTCTGGTGGGACGCCGACCGTGCCGGCTACACCCTCGCCGCCGGCTTCCGCCGCCCCGTCGGCTATGTGTGGCTCACCAACGGCACCCCGGCCGGCGAGGACGAGGCCATGCGCACCTTCGCCGCCCGCCTCGGCCTCGATCCGGTCCTGGACGTGCAGTCGCTCGACGAGCTGACGCGCCCCGACCCCGTGGCCGACGCCCGGGCACGCATGCGTGGCCTGATCGCCGTCCTCACGCGCGCGGGCATGGCGCTGCCCGACGGACTCGCCCCCGGCGAGAGCGCCGACCACCTCCAGAGCGCCGCCCGCAACCAGCCGCACATCCGCCTGACCGAGTTGTCGGGCTGGCGCGACACCTTCCGGGCGGAACTGGACGTCGTCGAGGGCCGCACACTCGCCGCCCTCTTCCCCGGCGCCGGCGGCACCCAGATCCGCGCCCTCGCCCTGGCCCAGATCACGCTCGGCCTGCCCCTGACGGCCTGGGGCCTACGACGCCGCAGCGGCGGCTGGACCGCGGCGGGCGCGCTGCTGCTGGGGCACGGGCTGCTGGGGCTGGCGTACGCCTTCACGCAGCCGCGCGACTGACGCCGAGGCCCGGGCGAGCCGGTACGGCATACCCTGAGGGGGAAGGCCCCAGGGGCTTGTCCCGGCCGTATCACGGCATGTCCCGTCCGTATCAGGAGCGAAGAGTTGTACTTCACCGACCGTGGCATCGAGGAACTGGCGAAGCGGCGCGGCGAGGAGGAGGTCACCTTCGAGTGGCTCGCCGAGCAGCTGCGGACGTTCGTCGATCTCAACCCGGACTTCGAGGTGCCGGTGGAGCGGCTGGCGACATGGCTGGCACGGCTCGACGACGAGGACGACGAGTAGTCCTGCAACCCACCTGGGTATTAGCCTCGTCGCAGTTCAAGTGGGCGCCGTCCATCGTCGCTTGACCGGACGGCACGGGCTCGGCGGGGGGAGCGGCATGACGCACATCCAGGATCTCGAACTGCCGGACGGCACGGTGATCACCGCCCGGATCGGAGCGGCCGACGCCTGGGACGACCAGCAGGACGTCGGCTTCACCGAGGCCGCCGCGGTGAAGGTCGAGCAGCTCCAGGAGCTGATCAAGGGCGTCGGCGGCACCGTCCTGGAAGCCGCCCGGCAGGCCAAGCCGCACGAGGCCGCCATCACCTTCGGCGTGGAGCTGACCGCCAAGGAGGGCGTGGCGGTCGCCGTGCTCGCCCGGGGCGAGGTCAAGGCGTCCCTCCAGGTCACCCTCACCTGGCAGTTCGACCGCGGAACCGCGGGGGAGGCCGACGAGAGCACGGCGCATGAGTGAGCGAAACGAGCGCCTCTTCGCACTCGTCCGGGCCGCCACCGTCCATCTGCTCCCCACCGGGGGCAAGGACACCCCGCTGTGGGGCAGCGGCTTCTTCGTCGCGCCCGGCTGGGTCCTGACCGCCGCCCACGTACTGCGCCCGCATCTCGCGACGGACGACAAGGCCGTGTTCCGGGTGCGCGGCGAGGGCGTGGACGCCGAGGCCCGGCTCGCGCGGTGGCTGATCACCGACCCGCGCCGCCCCAAGGTCCCGCTGGCCGAGGACCTGGCTCTGGTGCGGCTCACGGGCGAGCCCGACGACCACCCCCACGAGTGCGTGTGGCTCACCGACCGCGCCGCCCGCCACTCCGGCGCCCTCAAGGCCTGCGGCTACTTCCCCGGGCCGCCCGAGGCCCGCTTCCGCATGGTGGACGCCGAGATCAACGGCCACGAGGACACGTACGGGCTGATCATCAAGCCCGACATCGACTTCCCCAGCGGTATGTCGGGCGGTCCGCTGCTCGACCCCGAGACGGGAGCCGTCGTCGGGCTGATCAAGTCGCGGCGCAAGGAGCAGGACGGCGGCAAGGCGGTCGCGATCGCCGCACTGCGCCGTTTCGGGGCGACGTACCGCACGGTCATGGCGGCCCACGACCGCTGGCACGGCGAGGAGCCGATGTCGGAGAGCGGCGACAACTGGATCGACCTCCAGCACGGGCCGTCCGCCGAGCAGAGCCCGGTGTGGACGCCCCGCGACCGCCGCCGGGCGCTGGATCTGCTGGCCGCGCTGCCGCCCCCGCCCGACGAGCCCACCGTCCGCCTCCTCGCCAAGGCGGCCCGCAGCGGCAACCAATGGGCCGGCGACACCCCCGAGCTGCGGACCTGGCGCGACGGCCACGGCCTGCTCTACGAAGGCACCGCCCCGCTCGACCCGCTCACCTTCCTGCGCTACCTCCGGCTCGTCGAGGCCCACGCCTGCGCGCGCGACGCCGGCAGCCCGCTCCTCGCGGACTGGATCGGCCGACGGCTGCGCCGCGACACCCGGCGCTATCTGCACGCCCTGGTCCGGGACGTCGCCCTGCCCGACGAGCTCCGGCCGCTCCCGGGCGGCGACGGGCCGGAGCGGATCGTGATCTCCTACCCCGGCCCCGGCGAGGGCCCCGTGGTGGCCCTGCTGCTCGACCCCGTGATCGGCTCGCAGCCCGTCCGGTTCTTCTGGCAGATCTGGTACCACGACGGCGACGGCCTGCCCGAGGTCCACGAGACGGACGGCTCGGTGCACGGATGCCGGCCCGACGAACTCGTCCAGGCACTGCGCGTCCCGCTGGGCGGACTCTTGGAGTCCAAGGACCGGGAAGGGCATCCCGTACCGCTCGAAGTCGCCCTGCCCACCGAGCACTTCGACACCGCCGTACACCGCTGGCGGTTCGAGGACATCGCGGCGCTGACCGACCCCGGACACCTGGGCGCGCGCCGTCGCCTGGTGCTGCGCGCCCTCGAGCGCCGGGGAGATCCGGACAATGTCTGGCTCGACCGCTGGCAGCACATGACGGGCGAGCGGCGCTTCCAGGGCTGGCGCATGCCGCCGCCGGGCGCCGTGGACGCCGTCGGCTACCGCGACGCCGAGCGCGACCGCATCCCCGTGATGTGCCGCCCGGCCGGACAGGGCCCCGGGCGGGTCGCCATGAAGCGCGCGCTGGGCGGCGGGCACGCCGTCGCGCTGTGGCACATCGGCCCGCACCCGGAGCGCGGCGCCTGTCCGCCCGAGTGCGACACGCTCCACGCGCGCGTGGAGAAGTTCCTGGAGACCCTCGGCTCGCTGTCCGAACTCCCCGACCGGCTGCGGCACGTACGGCAGGACATCAGCGAACAGCGCGCCGACAGCGCCTGGGCCGAACCCCTCGCCCTGCTGTACGACGACCCGCGCCGGCCACTGCCCGGCGAGGAGACCGATCCGGTGGACGCGCCGCTGTGAACGCCGTCGAGGACTGGCCGGAACAGCCCGTTTACCAGGGCTGTTCCGGGTATGTTCCCAGGGGCCCGCTGCGGGCGCACGACGCTCCCGTCGGCCAGGACGTGGACCACCCCCGACCGTCGACGAGGAGCGCGCCATGAGCGAGTGGTTCATCTACCGGGGGATCGGAGAGCCGGATCCGGCCAGGATCGCCGAACTGCCGGACCCGCCGCCCTGGCGGGACTTCGACGCCGAACCCGTCGACTACGAGGTCCCCGAGCTCGACTCCTCCACCCACCGCAGGCTCGGCGAGCGCACCGTCCCGCTGCCCGTCCAGGACCCCGACGCCCTCGAACTCGTCAACGCGGCCCTGTATCTGAGGCGCCCGCTGCTCGTCACCGGCGAACCGGGCGTCGGCAAGTCGACGCTCGCCCACTCCGTCGCCTACGAACTCGACCTCGGCCGCGTCCTGGAGTGGCCGATCGTCAGCCGCAGCGAACTGCGCGACGGCCTCTACACCTACGACGCCATCGGCCGGCTCCAGGACGCCCAGCTCCCCGGCGAGGCCGCGGCCGAGGACATCGGCCGGTACATCACGCTCGGCCCGCTCGGCACCGCCCTGCTCGCCGCCGACAAGCCCCGGGTGCTGCTCATCGACGAGCTCGACAAGAGCGACATCGACCTGCCGAACGACCTGCTGAACGTCCTGGAGGAGGGCCGGTTCGCCATCCCCGAGCTGAAGCGGATCGCCGACCGCACGCCCGAGGTGCGGGTCGTGACCGACGACGGACGCCGGGTGACGGTGACGGACGGTCAGGTCCGCTGCCGGGCCTTCCCGTTCGTCGTCATGACCAGCAACCGCGAGCGCGAGTTCCCGGCCGCGCTGCTGCGCCGCTGCATCCCGCTCGACCTGAAGGCCCCACGCGACGAACGCCTCGCCGCCCTCGTCCAGGCACACTTCGGGCAGGGCGCCTACGACACCAACCACGACCTCGTCGACCAGTTCACCCAGGCCGAGGCGGACGGGGCGATGCGCCCCACCGACCAGCTGCTCAACGCCATCTTCCTCGCCCAGCACGCCGCCCGGGACGCCGGCCAGCGGCGCGAGGAGATCTCGGAACTGCTGATGCAGCCCCTCGACCGGGGACCGCGATAGCCGATGGCCTCCCGCGCTCCCGGCAACCCCGCCGACGGCGTGAGCCCCGTGCTCACGGCGCTGGTCGCGCGTATGCGGGACGCGGGCATCCCACCCGGGGTGGAGGAACTCGCGGACGCGCTGTGGCTGGCCCGCTGGCTGCCGCCGTCCGAGGGGCGGCCCGGCAGGACCGGCCAGGCTCCCCTCGACCCCTCGCTCGAACGGCCCGCTTCCACCGGCATGCCGCCCCCGCACCCACCGCAGTCCCTGCGCCTGCCCGACGAGGACGACGAGCCCCGGCAGCCCGACGGCGCCCGCCTGTTCGCACCCGGCCCGGGCGGCGACGGCGCCGGCGCCCGGATGACCCCGGTCCGCGTCCCCGCCGCACCCGCGCTGCCCGAACCCCTCGCCCTGCAACGCGGCTTACGGCCCCTCCAGCGCTACCGCGCGCCCGTACGACCGGTGCCGCGCACCCTGGACGAGCGGGCCACCGCCGAACGCGCCGCCGAGTCCGGGCTGGTCCTGCCCGTGCTGCGTACCGACCGGCGCCGCGAGGCACGCCTGCTGCTCCTGATGGACGTCTCCACCTCGACGGTCGTGTGGCAACAGGCCCTGGACGAACTGCGCCAGGTCTGCGCCCGCGCCGGCGCCTTCCGCGAGGTGCAGGTGCGCTATCTGCACGAGGCGCCCGACGGCCGGCCCGGCTGCGCGGCCACCGCGAAGCCCACCGCCGCGCTCCACGCGCCGGAGCAGCTCAGCGACCCGACCGGGCGGCGCGTCACCCTGGTCCTCAGCGACTGCGCCGGGCCCATGTGGCGCAGCGGCCTCGTGCAGCGGCTGCTGCACCGCTGGGCGGCTACGGCGCCCGTGGCCGTCGTACAGCCGCTGCCGCAGAGGATGTGGCTGCGCACCCATCTGCCGGCCCGGCGCGGGCTGCTGCACCGGCGCGAAGGGCCCGCCGGGTCGCTTCGGTTCCGGCCCGAGAAGGGGCCGGTTCAGACCGGCGCGCTGCCCGTTCCCGTGCTCGCGCTGCGCCGGGACTCGGTGGAGGGCTGGGCGCGGCTGGTGTCCGGCGCCACGGGGCAGTCGCTGTCCGCCGCGGCCGGCTGGGTGCGGGCCGACCATCCCGCGTCCGCGGCGCCGGTGCGTGCCGCGCAGGAACGCAGTGGTGCGGAGCGCGTCCGCACGTTCTGGCGTCCCGCGTCCTCCCAGGCGCGCCGGCTGGCGGTGTATCTGTCCGCGGTGCCGCTGTATCTGCCGGTGATGCAGCTCGTCCAGCACGCCATGCTGGCCGGGAGCGGGCCGGACGTGCTGTCCGAGGTGCTGCTGAGCGGACTGCTGCGGCGGCGGGAGGACGCGGACGATCCGCGGGCCGTCCGCTACGACTTCCTGCCGGGGGTGGCCACCGAGCTGCGGTCCCGGCTGTCGGTCGACGAGGTGGAGCTGCTGTTCAAGCACTGCTCCGAGTACGTGGAGCGCAAGTTCGGGCGCAGCGCGCGCAACTTCCCCGCGCTGGCGGGGGCCTTCCTGCGGGGCGCGGTACCGCCTCAGGCGCAGGCGGCACCGCTGACCGGTTCGGGGGAGCGGGAACCCGCCGGGCTGCGGGCGTTCGCCGAGGTGTCCGCGGAGGTCCTGCGGGACCTCGGCGCGCGACTGCCGGCGGTGGCGGTGGGACCGGGGCACAGCGCATCGGAGCTGTTCGATCTGGGGCGGCAGGCCTTCGCCCGGTTCAACGGCGAGGGGCTCACCCGGGAACTCGACGCCGCGATCGAGCTGCTGCGGCAGGCGGTGACGGTCGCCCGGACGGGCGGGGGGCAGGCCGCCGCCGGCGCGGAGCTGGCCCACGCGTTACTCACCCGGTGGCGGGTGCGGCGCGTCGGCGAGGACCTGCTGGAGGCGTGGGAGGCGGTCGACGGGCGGGCGCCCACCGCGCGCGGGCGGCTGGTTCTCGGGCTGGTGTGCTGGACGCAGGTGCAGGAGGTGCGGGCGGGCGGAGTCGGCTTCGACGGCATCCCGGAGAGCCTGCGGGAGTGGGCGCTGCGGCAGCCGGGGCGGGCGGAGGAACACGCGGCAGCGGTGCTGCTGTATCTCGCCGACCGCGACCTCACCGCCGTACTGGACGACACGGACACCGATGCCGAGGCCCTGGCGCATCGGAGAGTCGCCGCGGAGGCGTCGGCGGGTGTGCGGCGGGCCGTGGCGGTGGCGGGGCCGGGCGTCTGGGGCGAGGACGAGGCCGCCCTCGACGCCGGGGACTGGCAGGTGCTCCACCTGTGGCGGGCCGTCGACGCGGCGAGTGCGTGGATCCAGCTGTCCGGCTCCCCGCTCGCCCTGGCCGCCCGGGGCCGGCTCTGGCTCGATCTGGCCCGGCGGCACGAGGAGCACTCCGTGGTCGCCGCCGACGACGCCGCGAGCGCCGCCGAGGACCTCATGGAGGCGGTCCGGGACGAGACCGCGCTGCCGGCCGCCGAGCGCTGCCGGATCTGGCTGGAGGTGGCGGCCGCCGTCGAGATCCCGCAGCCGGAGCGTGAGGAGAGCCTGCTGCTGTACGCCCTGGAGCAGGCGCACCGGGCCGCGGGCGACGACGCGGAGCTCAGGTTCGAGTGCCTGGTGCGGGCGGGGAAGATCTACCGCGATCGCCATGACCGGTCCGGAGCGCTGATCCAGCTGAACCGCGCCGTCGAGGCATGGCAGCAGGCCGTGGAGTTGCTCAGCGCGGACGACCCCCGGCGGCCCGGGGTGCTGACCGATCTCGGTCTGGCGCTGCACGTCCGGTTCGGTCTGCGGGGAGAGGCCGAGGACATCGCCAGGAGCATCGATCATCTGCGCCGGGCGGTGGACGAGTGCCCACCGGACGATCCGCGCGTTCCGGGGCTGCGCCGGAGCCTGGGACACGCCTACCAGAGGCGCTACCTCCTGAGCGGTGTACTGACGGATCTCTACGAGGCCGACTGGCTGTTCGCGGAGGCCGTTCGCGCCACAGAGAACCCAGGGCTCATCGCGCAGAGCCTGATCAGTCGCTCAGCCGTGTCCCGGCTCCTGTACGAGCGGACGGCGGCGATCGCGCATCTGCAGAAGGCGATCGACCTCTGCAACCAGGCCATCGAGTTCGCCGGGGAGGCGGGTGACGACGAGCTGGTGGCCGCAGCCCTCATGAGGCGCGGCCAGGCACGGGAGTCGCAAGGCAGGCCCAGGACGGCTCACGACGATTACGACCGTGCCCTGCGCCTGACCGACGACCGCGACCGCAGCCGCCTCCTGCGTTCCTACATCGCCCGCCTGTCCCCCGAAACGGCCGACGAGTGACCCTCCCCACCGACGACATCCCCATACCC
>NZ_RDBN01000005.1:621528-647853 GCF_008042075.1 Streptomyces sp. UW30
ATGGCGCAGGGCGCGGTCGAAGGAGTCCCGGAAGACGTCGAGCCCGGTCTCCGATGCTCCCTCGTACGCCGACCTGAGGGAGTCGACCTGCTCGATTGCGCCGTCCGTCTCGACCACGACGGCGGCCATCGGCGACAGCCCCACGGCCTCGGCCCTGCTGGGCGCGCCGAGGAGCAGCCCGGCGATCTCCTGGAACAGCCGCACACGCGTGGCGAGCCGCCCCGCGTCCCACCCCCTACGGCGACTGGCTCGCCGCGGTCTTCGACAGCTGGTGGGACGCGGGGCGGCTCGCCACGCGTGTGCGGCTGTTCCAGGAGATCGCCGGGCTGCTCCTCGGCGCGCCCAGCAGGGCCGAGGCCGTGGGGCTGTCGCCGATGGCCGCCGTCGTGGTCGAGACGGACGGCGCAATCGAGCAGGTCGACTCCCTCAGGTCGGCGTACGAGGGAGCATCGGAGACCGGGCTCGACGTCTTCCGGGACTCCTTCGACCGCGCCCTGCGCCATCCCGGCGTCGCCGCACGGCAGGTGGGGGAGCGGGCGCTGGCCGAGGAGTGTCTGGCCTGTCCCGTGGGGAAGGTGTGCGGTGGCGGGAACTACGTCCACCGGTACGCTCCCGGGACCGGGTTCCGGCATCCCAGTGTCTACTGCGCCGATCTGGAGCGGCTCGTCCGGCACATCGCGCACCGGCTGGAGCGCGCCGCCCGGTGAACCTCAGTGACCGGAACACTGCTCAACTCAGTACCTCTGGAGCCGATTTGACGCACAATTGAATAACCTGTGCACACTCGTGACCAGGTTCAGTCGAGGCGGAACGGCGGGGGAACGGCGAGATGGCGGCGGAACTCGGACATGTCACGGTGGTCTTCGCCGGACAGAGCGAGTCCTGGGCCAAGTGGATCGACCACCAGATCCGGGCCGCGGGACGGGGCACCACGCTGATCAGGTGGAACCCGCTGCGCCGACCGCCGACCGCCGAGGCGTTCACCGACCTGCTGAGCGCGCCGGGCCGCATCCTGCTCGTGATCGACGACTGGCACGAGCGCCTGGGCAACGAGCGCTTCCAGGCCTGGGCCGAGGCTCTGCGCCAGGTGCTGCCGACGTACGAGGACCGCATCGCCGCCGTCAGCATCACCGCCCGGCCCATGCCCGAGGCCGTCATCGCCCTGGCCCCCGTCGAACTGCGGGGCCTGAGGCCCGAGGTGGCGCGCACCCGGGTCCTGGAGTGCGCGGGCATTCCCGCCCCGGGCGCGCTGATCGACCTGCGCCGCGGCCCCCGCTTCCCCGACGACCCGCCGGACGTCTGGCAGGTCCCACGCCGCAACCGCCGCTTCATCGGACGCACCGAACTGCTGGAGAAGGTCTACGGCGCCTTCTCCGCCGCCGGATCCGACGGCGCCGCCGTGGCGCTGCTGGGCCCGGGCGGCTTCGGCAAGACCCAGCTGGCCCTGGAGTACGTCCACCGGTTCGCCGGCGAGTACGACATCGTCTGGTGGGTCAGCGCCGCCCAACGCGTCACCGCCCGCCAGCAGTTCGCCGACCTCGCGCCCGCCCTGGACCTGCGGGACTCCGGAGACCTCGCTTCCACCATCACGGCCGTACGCCGGGAACTCGACCGCACCGCGCGGCCCTGGCTGCTCGTCCTGGACGGCGCCGGCGACCCGGAGCGGCTGGAGGGCCTCCTGCCCGAAGGGCGCGGCCACGTCCTCGTCACCACCCACCGCAGCGAGTGGGGCGCCCACGCCGAGAACATCGCCGTACCGGTCTTCGAACGCCGCGAGAGCGTCGCCTTCGTCGGGCTGCGCACGGCACGCCTCAGCGACCCGCAGGCCACGCGCCTCGCCGAGGCGGTGGAGGACATGCCCCTGCTGCTCGACCAGACCGCCGCCTGGCTGGACATCAACCCGACCGTGCCGGTCGACGACTACATCCGGGACATCCTCGACGGCCGCCCGGACCGCTTCGGCGTCATGGCCTCCGGCCAGTACCCGGAGAGCTTCGAGGTCGCCTGGGCGAAGCTCGTCAACACCCTGCGCGACGGCTCGGAGTCCGCCTGGCAGCTGCTCAACCTGCTCGTCTGCTTCTCGCACGACGTGGTGCCGGTACGGCTGCTGCAGACCTCCCGGCACGGCGACCTGCCCGCCGAACTGGCCGAGCTGATCGCCGAGCCCAGCAGCTGGAACACCGCCCTGCGCCG
Organism: Streptomyces sp. UW30; assembly: GCF_008042075.1. Lineage (GTDB taxonomy): Bacteria > Actinomycetota > Actinomycetes > Streptomycetales > Streptomycetaceae > Streptomyces. Next base: position 623,722 of record NZ_RDBN01000005.1, read on the forward strand.
GCTGTCCGAGATCACCTCCATGCGGATCGAGTACGAACCCGGGCCGCGCATGGACACCCAGACCGTCGGCACCCTGCGCATGCACCGCCTCTTCCACCGCTTCGTACGGTCCATCCAGTCGCCGGCGGACGCCGAGCGCTACTCGGCCGCCGCCCGCAGGGTCCTCGTCTCCGCCGACCCGCGCGACTCCTCCTCACCCGGCAACTGGGCCCGGTACTCCGCCCTCATCCCGCACCTGGAACCGTCCGGGGCCCTTGAGTCGCCCGACGACGAAGCCCGTGAACTCGTCCTCAACTGCATCGAGTACCTGCGGATGCGGGGCGAGTACCACGACGGCTGGTGGCTCAGCCGGACGGCCGTGGAGCACTGGCGGGCAACCTCCGGCGACACCGACCGCTCGGTGCTCGTCGCCGTCCACCAGCTCGCCAACATGCTGCGCAGACTGGGGAAGTACGCGGAGGCGGAGACCGTCGGCCGCGAGATCCTCGGGCGGCTCGACCGGGCCGATCACGTACGGCCGATCGAGGTGATCCGCGCCAAGGACGGCCTCGGCGGCACCCTCATGGCGCTCGGCCGGTACCCGCAGGCCCGCGCGCTGTTCGAGGAGGCCGCCACGAGCGCCGCCGCGGAACTCGGCGGCGAGCAGGTGCCGCGCACCCTGGCCATCCGCAGCAATCTCGCCGTCGCCGTCGGCCTCCAGGGCCGCTACGCCGAGTCGCTCGCCCTGCACCGCAAGGTCTTCGAGGCCCGGGTGGAGGTACTCGGCGGACGCGACGCCCTCACCCTCAACTCCGCGCTGCGCTCCGCCTGGATGCTGCGCCTGCTCGGCAGCTACCGCGAGGCGCTGGCCATCCAGGGCCACAACTCCCGCGTGCACAGCCAGGTCCTGGACCGCACCCACAGCCAGACCCTGCTCGCCGAGCACAACCTCGCGCTGTGCGCCCGCCGCGTCGGAGACCTGCAGTTCGCGCACGCCATGCTGCGGGGCGTCCGGGAGAAGCTGATCCGCCGTCGCGGCCCCCTGCACCCGGAGACGCTGATGGTCTCCTGCGACTACGCGATGCTGCTGCGCGACCTGGAGCGCACCGACGAGGCCAGGGACCTGGCCGAGGCCACCGCCACCCACTACGCCGCCCAGCTCGGCGAACGCCACCCGTACGCGATCGGCGCGCGGGACAACGTCGCCACCGTCATGCGGGACATGGGCGAGCACCGGGCCGCGCTGGAGCTGTCCCGGCGGACCGCGCGTCAGATGCGGCGGGCCGTCGGCCAGGACCATCCGTGGACCATCGGCTGCGCCAAGAACGAGGTCGCCGCGCTCGCCGCCGTGGGCGAAGCCGACGAAGCGGCCGCCCTGGGCCGGGAGAGCGCCGACCGCTCCGCCCGCGTCCTCGGCGACGCGCACATCCTCACCATCAGCCTGCGGGCCGGACTGGCCCTGGACCTGACCGAACTGGGAGAACGCACGGAGGCCGGGGCGCTGCACCAGGACGCCGTCGCCCGGCTCACCTCACTCCTCGGCGCCGACCACCCGCACACTCGCACCATCCTCGAACGGCACCGGCCGTACTGGGATTTCGAGCCCCAGCCGATCTAGCCGAACGCCGAAAGGCCCGGCCCCGAGTCGCGAGGGACTCGGGTCGGGCCTTTCGATCAGATCCGTGCAGAGGATCCGCAGGCTTACGCCTCGAACACCTCACGCACCAGCTGCTCCTGCTCGGCCTGGTGCCGCTTGGCGGAACCGACGGCCGGGGACGAGCCGTGCGGACGGGAGATCCGCCGCAGACGCTCGCCGTGCGGGWMGTCGGCGCCGACCGCCAGGTCCAGGTGGTCGATCAGGTTGAGCGCGATGAACGGCCAGGCACCCTGGTTCGCCGGCTCCTCCTGGGCCCACAGGTACTTCTCGGCGTTCGGGTACTTGGCGATCTCGGCCTGGAGCTCGGCACCCGGCAGCGGGTACAGGCGCTCGATGCGGATGATCGCCGTGTCCGTGACGCCGCGCTTCTGGCGGTCGGCCTCAAGGTCGTAGTACAGCTTGCCGGCGACGAAGACGACCTTGCGGACCGCGGCCGGGTCGACCGTGGAGTCGCCGATGACGGGGCGGAACTGGCCCGACGTGAACTCCTCCGTCTTCGACGCGGCGGCCTTGAGGCGCAGCATCGACTTCGGGGTGAAGACCACCAGCGGCTTGTGGTGCGGGTTGTGCACCTGCCACCGCAGGAGGTGGAAGTAGTTCGACGGCAGGGTCGGCATCGCGACCGTCATGTTGTTCTGGGCGCACAGCTGGAGGAAGCGCTCGACACGGGCCGAGGAGTGGTCCGGGCCCTGGCCCTCGTAGCCGTGGGGGAGCAGGAGCGTGACGCCGCTCGTCTGGCCCCACTTCTGCTCGGACGCCGAGATGTACTCGTCGACCACCGTCTGCGCGCCGTTGACGAAGTCGCCGAACTGCGCCTCCCACATCACGAGCGCGTCGGGACGGGCCAGCGAGTAGCCGTACTCGAAGCCCATGACCGCGTACTCGGACAGGAGGGAGTTGTAGACGTTGTAGCGAGCCTGGTCCTCGGCGAGGTACTGGAGCGGAGTGTGCTCCTCGCCCGTCTCACGGTTGATGAGGACCGCGTGGCGCTGACCGAAGGTGCCGCGCTGGGAGTCCTGGCCGGACAGCCGGACCGGGGTGCCCTCCAGGAGGAGGGAGCCGACCGCGAGGGTCTCGCCCATGCCCCAGTCGATGGTGCCGTCCTCGACCATCGCCGCCCGGCGCTGCAGCTGGGGCAGCAGACGCGGGTGCACGTGGAACGTGTCGGGGATGTTGACCTGGGACTCGGCGATCCGCTTCACGACCTCCGCGGAGATCGCGGTGCTCACGGCGACCGGGAACTCGGCCTGCGGGTCGGACACCGGCTCGGCGATCGGCTGGGAGACGGCCTCGCGGACCTCCGTGAAGACCTTCTCCAGCTGGCCCTGGTAGTCCTGCAGGGCCTGCTCGGCCTCTTCCAGCGTGATGTCGCCGCGACCGATGAGGGACTCGGTGTAGAGCTTGCGCACCGAGCGCTTCTTGTCGATCAGGTCGTACATCAGCGGCTGGGTGAAGGCCGGGTTGTCCGACTCGTTGTGACCGCGGCGGCGGTAGCAGATGAGGTCGATCACGACGTCCTTGTTGAACGCCTGGCGGAACTCGAAGGCCAGACGGGCAACGCGGACGACCGCCTCGGGGTCGTCGCCGTTCACGTGGAAGATCGGGGCCTCGATCATCCTCGCCACGTCCGTCGCGTACATCGACGAGCGGGACGACTCCGGGGCGGCGGTGAAGCCGACCTGGTTGTTGATGACGATGTGGACCGTGCCGCCCGTGCGGTAGCCGCGCAGCTGCGACATGTTCAGGGTCTCGGCCACCACGCCCTGGCCCGCGAAGGCCGCGTCGCCGTGCAGGGCCACCGGCAGGACGGTGAAGTCCGTGCCGCCCTTGTTGATGATGTCCTGCTTGGCGCGGGCGATGCCCTCGATGACCGGGTCGACCGTCTCCAGGTGGGAGGGGTTCGCGGCCAGCGAGACGTTGATCTGCTCGCCGTCCAGGCCCGTGAAGGTGCCCTCGGCGCCCAGGTGGTACTTCACGTCGCCGGAGCCGTGCATCGACTTCGGGTCGAGGTTGCCCTCGAACTCGCGGAAGATCTGCGCGTACGACTTGCCGACGATGTTGGCGAGGACGTTCAGCCGGCCGCGGTGGGCCATGCCGATGACGACCTCGTCCAGGCGGGACTCGGCGGCCGAGTCCAGCACCGCGTCCAGCAGCGGGATGACGGACTCGCCGCCCTCCAGGGAGAAGCGCTTCTGGCCGACGTACTTCGTCTGGAGGAAGGTCTCGAAGGCCTCGGCCGCGTTCAGCCGGCGCAGGATGCGCAGCTGCTCCTCGCGCTCGGGCTTGGTGTGCCCGCGCTCGATGCGGTCCTGGATCCACTTGCGCTGCTTGGGGTCCTGGATGTGCATGAACTCGATGCCGGTGGTGCGGCAGTACGAGTCGCGCAGCACACCGAGGATGTCGCGCAGCTTCATCAGGGACTTGCCGGAGAAGCCGCCGACGGCGAACTCGCGCTCCAGGTCCCACAGGGTGAGGCCGTGCTCGGTGATGTCCAGGTCGGGGTGCTTGCGCTGGCGGTACTCCAGCGGGTCGGTGTCGGCCATGACGTGGCCGCGGACCCGGTAGGAGTGGATCAGCTCGAAGACGCGCGCGGCCTTGGTGACGTCGTCGTCGTGCGAGGCGTCGATGTCCTTGAGCCAGCGGACCGGCTCGTAGGGGATGCGCAGGGACTCGAAGACCTCGTCGTAGAACCCGGTCTCACCGAGGAGGAGGTTCGCGACGATGCGCAGGAACTCGCCGGAGGCGGCGCCCTGGATGACCCGGTGGTCGTAGGTCGACGTGAGCGTCATGACCTTCGAGATGCCGAGCTTGTTCAGGGTGTCCTGGGAGGTGCCCTGGAATTCGGCCGGGTAGTCCATGGAGCCGACGCCCATGATCACCGACTGGCCGGGCATCAGACGCGGCACGGAGTGCACGGTGCCGAGGCCACCGGGGTTGGTCAGGGAGACCGTCACGCCGGTGAAGTCGTCCATGCCCAGCTTGCCGTCGCGGGCGCGGCGGACGATGTCCTCGTAGGCCTGCCAGAACTCGAAGAAGTTCAGGGTCTCGGCCTTCTTGATGCCCGCGACCACGAGCTGGCGGTCGCCGTTGGGCTTGACCAGGTCGATGGCGAGGCCGAAGTTGATGTGCTCCGGCTTGACCAGGGTCGGCTTGCCGTCCTTCTCCGCGAAGGAGTAGTTCATCGACGGCATGGCCTTGATGGCCTGCACCATCGCGTAGCCGATCAGGTGCGTGAAGGAGATCTTCCCGCCCCGGGCGCGCTTCAGGTGGTTGTTGATGACGATGCGGTTGTCGAAGAGCAGCTTCACCGGGACCGCGCGCACGGACGTGGCCGTGGGCACCTCCAGCGAGGCGTTCATGTTCTTCGCGACCGCGGCGGCCGGGCCGCGCAGCGTCAGGAACTCCGGGCCGCCGGCGGCAGCCGGGGCGGGCTCGGCCTGCTTCGGCTGAGCGGGCTTCGCGGCCGGGGCGGGCTTCGCCGCAGCCGGGGCAGCAGGCGCGGCGGCCGCGGGCTTCGGGGCCACGGGGGCCGGCGCGGGCACCGACGGGGCGACCGGAGCAGCCGGGGCGGCGGGCGCGGGCTTCGGGGCCGTGGAGGTCTCTGCGGCCCCCGCGGCCGCAGTACCCGCCGGAGCCGCGGCGCCGACGCCGGGCTTGTAGTCGGCGAAGAAGTCCCACCAGGCACGGTCCACGGAATTCGGGTCCTGGAGGTACTGCTGATAGATCTCGTCGACGAGCCACTCGTTCGGTCCGAACGCGGCCGCGGGGTTCTTGCCCGCTTGGTCGGTGTCGGTCGAGATGCTCGAGTTACTGGGGGACTGTGGCGACACGGCGGCAACCGCCCTCTTCCGCTTCACAAGGTGATGGACAGCGGGAATAAAGGCTACGCCTCCATGGCCGGGAAGGTCAGGTCGAGCAAGGTCATCGTCGCGTAAGTCACATCAGAAAGCGTGTTTCGGGCCTGGAAATGGCGGGAAACAAGCGTGGTTCCGCTTCAGATGGGATGGCGAGAGCGCGACACGGCGCACCGAAAGCGCAGGTCTGGACCTGATCACACGTGTCCGTCAGTCAGGACGGACGTGGATCTTGTGGCTCCGCTTCGACTTTACGTCAACTTGGAACGGAAGGCTGCCCTGGAAGTGTGACAAGAATCCGGCAACCCCGATCGGATTCGGCCACACCGATCCGGCCGCCGTGCAGATCCACCGCCCAGCGCGCGATGGCCAGCCCCAGCCCCGTGCCGCCGTCGCTGCCCGGCCCGTGCGGCCGGCGCACGGCGCCCCGGTTGAAGCGCTCGAAGACCTTGTGCCACTCCGACTTCGGGATGCCCGGACCCTCGTCCAGGACCTCCAGCTCCAGCGACTCCGGGTACGACCCGCGCCGCGCCTTGACCGTCACGCGGCCGTGCGGCGGGCTGTGCTTGATCGCGTTGTCGATCAGGTTGGCGACGACCTGGTGGATGCGCTCGGGATCGGCGTGCGCGGTCAGCTCCGGCGGGGAGACGTCGAGGTGCAGATGGACGTCCGTACGGGTGTGGCTGCCGGAGCCCGACGCCATGCCGCCGCGCGCCGAGGCGACCATGTTGGCCTCCTTCAGCACGCCGGACAGGTACGGCCACACCTCGAAGCGCCGCATGCGCAGCGGTACGACGCCGTTGTCCAGGCGGGACAGGTCGAGGAGGGTCTCCACGAGCCGGCCGAGGCGCTCGGTCTGCTTCAGGGCGGTGCGCATGGTCTCGGGGTCGGCCGCGGCGATGCCGTCGACCACGTTCTCCAGCACGGCCCGCAGACCCGCGATGGGGGTGCGCAGCTCGTGCGAGACGTTCGCCACGAGTTCCTTGCGCTGCTGGTCCTGGGCCTCCAGCTCGTCGGCCATCAGGTTGATCGTCTCGGCCAGGTCGCCCAGCTCGTCCCGGCGGTTCTCCTTCACCCGGCGCGTGTAGTCGCCCTGTGAGATGGACCGGGCCACGGTGTTCATCTCGTCCAGCGGCGCGGTGAGCGAATGGGCCACGAACTGCGTAATGAGCAGTGTGGCGATCATCGAGAAGACCGTGATGAAGCGCAGCTCCGTCTGCGTGCGCACCGCGATCATCGAAAGACCGGTGGTGATCAGCACCGCGATGACGACCAGCGTGCCCAGCTTGGTCTTGATCGAGAAGGGACTGACGCCGCCCCAGGGCTCCCCGGGGCCTCTCCGCGCGGCCGGCCCGTCGCTCATGGCGTCGGTGTCTCCAGGGCGTAGCCCACGCCGTGCACCGTGCGGATCCGCTCGGCGCCGATCTTCCGGCGAAGCGCCTTGATGTGGCTGTCGACCGTCCGGGTGCCGGAGGCGTCCGCCCAGTCCCACACCTCGGCGAGCAGCTGCTCGCGCGAGAGGACCGCGCGCGGGGTGTTCGCCAGGCACACCAGCAGGTCGAACTCGGTCGGCGTGAGGTGGACGTCCTCACTGCGCACCCGCACCCGCCGCTGCGCGTGGTCGATCTCCAGCTCGCCGAGCCGCAGGATGCCCGACCGCGGGGTCGTGGCGGCCAGCGCGGCGCGCTCGACGCGGCGCAGCAGTACGTGCACCCGTGCCGCCAGCTCCCGCATCGAGAACGGCTTGGTCATGTAGTCGTCGGCGCCCACGCCGAGCCCGACCAGCATGTCGGTCTCGTCGTCGCGCGCGGTCAGCATCATCACCGGCACCGGCCGCTGGGCCTGCACCCGGCGGCATACCTCCAGGCCGTCGAAGCCCGGCAGCATGATGTCGAGGATCAGCAGGTCGGGCTGCCAGGCCTCGGCCGTGTCGACCGCCGCCGGACCGTCGCCCGCCGTCTGCACGAGGAACCCCTCGGCGCGCAGGCGAGCCGCGATGGCGTCCACGATGGTCGGATCGTCCTCGACCACGAGGACCCGGCGCTGAGCGCCCGGGGTCGCCGCCGTGCCGTTGTGGGAGGTGTGTGTCTGCTCCATCGCCCGCCCCAAAGTTGCTTTCCGGAATCCGTGGGGTGATTCCTCTGACTGGCTATGCCTGCTCATGCCTGCTCATGCTTGCGATTGACGCTTGAATGATCCGCGTCAGGTGAGCAGAGTACGGGGAGTCACCGTGCCACGGCTATCCAGGTCGTACGGCGAGGTGCACGACGTCCGGAACGCCCCGGGCAACGGGGATCTCTTCGGTACGCACCTGCTGGAATCCGGCATTACACAAGGTTTCTTCGAATTCCGGAGATGGTCGGGCGGACCATACGGCCAGTACCCCGCCGGGCCTCAACACCCGTGCACAGGCCGCGAGTCCGCCCGGTGAGTAGAGGCTGTCGTTGCCCTCGGTGACGGTCCATCCGGGGCCGTTGTCGATGTCGAGACACAGTGCGTCATACGTGTCGCAAGTCTCATGGACGTACGCCACGAGATCCGTTTCCACAATCCTGGTGCGCGGGTCGGCGACGGCGCGGGCGGAGAAGTCCGTCAGGGGTCCGTCAAGATGCCAGCCGATAATCGCGCTCTCGCGCTCCACGACGGTGATCCGTCCCGGGCGGGGATCGGCGGCGGCGTGTGCGAGCGAGAAGCCGACGCCGAGCCCGCCGATCAGCACGTCCGGATCCGGCCGCCCTGCCTCCAGCGCGCCGAGTGCCGCGTCCACGAGTAACCGCTCCGAGCGTCCGTCGGAGGTGTCCATCAGGAAGCAGCCGTTCGCGATGATCTGGAGCAGGTCGCCGTGCCGTCTCAGCACGATTTCGCCGTGGGGGCCTTCGCGACGGTCCAGGACTTCGGGAGTGTCGTACGAAGTGGGCATCCGGCCATCCTCGCAGGTCCGGGGTGGGCGGCCGAGTGAATTACCTCGGCGGAGCCCGTGTTCGTACGGGAAGACCGGATCCTCGGCGTCGTTCGGCACGTCCGGCCGCGCGCTCGGCGTTCTCGGGGAGTACGGCAGGTCGCTCCGGGTTGACGCACACCGGAGACGAGGCCGTGTCCAGCAGTTGCAGGACGGCGTCTTGTGAGGACGCATCCGCTTCTTGAGAGGTTGCTGAGAATCGGCTGTCGTGTGACGACGATCACAGACATGTGGGGCGAGGCGGGCCAAGGCTGAGGGGAAACGGAAGGAGCGCCTCAGCGTGGAACGTTCTGTGGCTGTGGGTGCGGCCGGTCCGGCGGGTCGGATCGGTCCTGCCGGTTCTTCCGGAGAAACGGGTCTGCCCGAGGTGGCGGGGCTGCTGGACGGGATGCCGCAGCAGCGGAGGCCGCGGAGTGCACCTCTCGCTGCCCCTCCTTCGGTACCCGCCCCCGGTGACCACGCCGAGCCCGAGACCGAGGCCCCCGAAGCCCGCGCCTTGCGCCCCTGGCACCTGCTCCCCACACCCACCGGCACACCGTTCACCTTCGCCTACGTCGTCGTCCTGACCGTCACCTCCCTGATAGCCACGTACGCCGACCCCGCCCTGGTCCACGCCCTCCACCAGGGCTCCAGCACCGACGTGGCGCACCTGCTCCACGCACCCGTGCCGGTGCTGCTCGCCAGTGCGCTGTGGATAGCGGGCGGGATCCTCGCGCCGTACACGCTCTGCTTCCTGCTCGTGCTGACCATGCTGGAGCGGCGCGTCGGCGGCGTGCGCACGGCCGTCGTCTTTCTGCTCGGGCACGTCCTGGCCACCCTCGCGACCGAGGTCCCGGTGGGACTGGCGGTGCTGGCCGGCCGGCTGCCCGACAGCTCGCTGCACCGTCTCGACTACGGCGTCAGCTTCGGCGTCGCGACGAGCATCGGTGCGCTGACCGGGCTGCTGCGGCCGTGGCTGCGCTGGCCCGTGCTGGCGCTGTTCGGCGCCATGCTCATCCAGGACCTGCTGAACCTCGCCGACCCGCTGACCAACTGGGGGCATCTGATCGCCCTGGTCATCGGGGTCGGGCTGTGGCCGGCGGTGCGCCGGTGGCGGACAGCCCGACCGGCGGGGGAGACGGCCGGGGCGACCTCGCTGTCCGTCTCGGCGGCCTAGCCCCGGACCCTCCCGCTTCGGCGCATGTCCGCGCCCGATCGGCAGCTCCCTCTTCCCCCCGGGAAGGAGTGGACCCCGGCGAGCGTTCATGTACGAAAGCCCAGGTGACGGCGTGTGGCGTAGGTGATCGCTCACAGCGAACGGACGACGGGGAACATTCGAGCCACCCCGTGCATTGAGTCGGCATAACTCAACTTGACTGCCTAAGGGGAGATCATGGCTTCGACGTCCACTTCGCTCACCCTGCCCGTGCTGCCGCTCGACGACGAGGTCGTGCTGCCCGGGATGGTGGTCCCGCTGGACTTGAACGACGCCGATGTACGCGCCGCGGTGGAGGCCGCCCAGGCCGCCGCCCGCTCCACACCCGGAAAGCCCCGGGTGCTGTTGGTGCCACGCATCGACGGGACGTACCCGGGCACCGGCGTGCTCGGCACCGTCGAACAGGTCGGCCGGCTGGCCGACGGCGACCCGGGCGCCCTGATCCGCGGTCGCGGCCGGGTGCGCATCGGCGCCGGTACGAACGGACCGGGTGCGGCGCTGTGGGTCGAGGGGACGCGGATCGACGAGAGCGTGCCCGAGCCGGTGCCCGGACAGGTCGCCGAGCTGGTGACGGAGTACAAGGCCCTTGCCACCGCCTGGCTGCGCAAGCGCGGCGCCTGGCAGGTCGTGGACCGCGTCCAGGCGATCGACGATGTGTCCCAGCTCGCCGACAACTCCGGTTACTCGCCCTTCCTGACCACCGAGCAGAAGATCGAGCTGCTGGAGACCGCCGACCCGGTCGCCCGCCTCAAGCTCGCCACCCAGCAGCTGCGCGACCACCTCGCCGAGCAGGATGTCGCCGAGACCATCGCCAAGGACGTCCAGGAAGGCGTCGACAAGCAGCAGCGCGAGTTCCTGCTGCGCCGCCAGCTGGAGGCGGTCCGCAAGGAACTGCGCGAGCTGAACGGCGAGAAGGACGGCGAGGAGTCCGACGACTACCGCGCCCGCGTGGAGGCCGCAGACCTGCCGGAGAACGTCCGCGAGGCCGCGCTCAAGGAGGTCGACAAGCTGGAGCGCTCCAGTGACCAGTCGCCGGAGGGGTCCTGGATCCGCACCTGGCTGGACACGGTGCTCGAACTGCCGTGGAACGAACGCACTCAGGACGCCTACGACATCCAGGGCGCCAAGGCGATCCTCGACGCCGAGCACGCCGGCCTGGAGGACGTGAAGGAGCGGATCACCGAGTACCTGGCGGTGCGCAAGCGCCGTAACGACCGCGGCCTGGGTGTCGTCGGCGGCCGGCGCGGCGGTGCCGTGCTGGCGCTGGTCGGCCCGCCCGGTGTCGGCAAGACCTCGCTCGGCGAGTCCGTCGCGCACGCGATGGGGCGCAAGTTCGTCCGGGTCGCCCTCGGCGGCGTCCGCGACGAGGCCGAGATCCGCGGCCACCGCCGTACGTACGTCGGCGCGCTGCCCGGCCGGATCGTCCGGGCCATCAAGGAGGCCGGTTCGATGAACCCGGTCGTCCTCCTCGACGAGATCGACAAGGTCGGCTCGGACTTCCGCGGCGACCCGGCCGCGGCGCTCCTGGAGGTCCTGGACCCGGCCCAGAACCACACCTTCCGCGACCACTACCTGGAGGTCGAACTCGACCTGAGCGACGTGGTGTTCCTGGCGACGGCGAACGTCCTGGAAGCCATCCCCGAGGCCCTGCTGGACCGGATGGAACTGGTCCGTCTCGACGGCTACACCGAGGACGAGAAGATCGTCATCGCCCGTGACCACCTGCTCCCGCGCCAGCTGGAGCGGGCCGGTCTGAACAAGGACGAGGTCGCCATCGACGAGGGCGCCCTGCGCAGGCTCGCCGGTGAGTACACGCGCGAGGCGGGCGTCCGTAACCTGGAGCGCTCCATCGCGCGGCTCCTGCGCAAGGTGGCCGCCGAGCACGAACTGGGCGAGCGGAAGCTGCCGTTCACCATCGCGGACGGTGACCTGCGCGATCTGATCGGCCGGCCGCACCACGTGCCCGAGTCCGCCCAGGACCCGGCGGAGCGGCGCACGGCGGTACCCGGTGTGGCGACCGGCCTCGCGGTCACGGGCGCGGGCGGTGACGTCCTGTTCGTGGAGGCGTCGCTGGCCGACCCGGAGACGGGCGCGGCGGGCCTGACCCTGACCGGCCAGCTGGGTGACGTGATGAAGGAGAGCGCGCAGATCGCCCTGTCCTTCCTCCGCTCCCACGGGGCCGAGCAGGAACTGCCGGTCGCGGACCTCAAGGACCGGGGCGTGCACATCCACTTCCCGGCGGGCGCGGTGCCGAAGGACGGCCCGAGCGCCGGCATCACGATGACGACGGCGCTGGCGTCGCTGCTCTCGGGCCGCCTGGTCCGCACGGACGTGGCGATGACGGGTGAGGTCTCGCTGACCGGCCGGGTCCTCCCGATCGGCGGCGTGAAGCAGAAGCTGCTCGCGGCGCACCGGGCCGGCGTCACGACGGTCATCATCCCCAAGCGCAACGAGCCCGACCTGGACGACGTCCCCGCGGAGGTGCTGGACAAGCTCGACGTCCACGCCGTGACCGACGTCCGCCAGGTCCTGGAACTGGCCCTGGCGCCGGCCACCAACGGCGCGGCCCCGGAGGTTCCGGTCGCGGCGTGACGGACGCGACCGGACCGGCAAGGCCCGGGTCCCGTGAGGGAGGCCCGGGCCTTCGCCGCGCCACGGGGCGGGGCGTGCGGTGGCGGGTCAGCCGTCGGCCAGGGCCTGAAGGCGGTCGAGTGCCCCGTTGAACTTGTTGTGGTCGCCGACGGTCGGGCCGGAGGACGTGTACTGCCACATCGTGTAGTAGCTCCACCCCGCCGGGAGTTCCCCCACCTCGGTGGCGTACCGGGCGACCCACAGGGGGTTGGTGGTGGCGAAGCCGCTGTAGTTGCCGGTGCACTGCTTCCACCAGCTCGTGGCCGTGTAGATGACGGGGTCGCGGCCGGTGCGGGCCTTGTACTGGTTCAGGAAGTCGCGGATCCAGGTGACCATCGCGGTCGGGGTCTTGCCGTAGCAGGCGGCCCCGTACGGGTTCCACTCGATGTCGAGGGCGCCCGGCAGGGTCTTGCCGTCGCCGGACCAGCCGCCGCCGTGGTCGACGAAATAGTTCGCCTGGGTTGCTCCATCGGTGGTGTCCGGGGTGGCGAAGTGGTAGGAGCCGCGGATCATGCCGACGTCGTAGGAGCCGTTGTACTGCTGGGCGAACGAGGGGTTGGTGTAGTACGTCCCCTCGGTGGCCTTCACGTAGGCCCACTTGACCCCGTTGCTCCACAGGGTCGGCCAGGCGACGTTGCCCTGGTGGCTGGAGACGTCGACGCCTTCGGTCAGTGCGGCCAGGTCGGCGGAGGGGACACCGTCCACTCCGTCGTGGGTGGCGACGCCCATTCCCATGTAGGCGGAGCCGCGGGGCGGGGTGTCGTCGGCGGAGGGGGGGGTGGGTGTGGCGGTCAGGGAGACGAGGATCAGGGTCAGGGCCGCGGCGAGCAGGAGCCCGGCGCGGTGCGGGCGCGGGGGGCGGAGCGGTTCGGATCTGTGCACGGGCATAGCGTGCCTCCGAAGACTCGGTGACGCTCGGTGGGGAAGTGGCACATGTCCGTGACCGGACTCCGGCGGGTGAGAGTGGCGTGGGCATGCCAGTCACGGTTCTGACAGAGAAGCTAGGCAGCCAGAAGACCAGGTGGAAGGGGGTTCGGAGGCTGCCGTTGGTCTACGCCTGCGAAATACTGACGGAGCTGCGGCAATGACGGCGGTCGGCGGAAACTTTCAGGACCGGGAAATCGAGGCAGGGGCTGACGTGCACGAAGACGGAAACGGCGACGGGCCGCGAGTCGAATCCGGGGGCGCCCCCTCCGGCGGAGTGCCCCGTGGTGGTCCGGGCCGGCCCGAATTCCTCGACCTGGAACGTGAGCTGACGGTGCTGCTGCGGCGCGCCCGGGCCAAGCAGGGCGAGATGGCCCGCGAGGTCCATCCGGACCTGGAGTCCGCGGCGTACGGCCTGTTGGTCCGTCTGGGGGAGGCCGGCCGCCAGCGGGCCACCGAACTCGCCGCCTACATCGGCGTCGGTAAGGCCACCATGTCCCGCCAGCTGCGCGCCCTGGAGGACCTGGGCCTGGTCGCCCGCGAGCCGGACCCGGCCGACGGGCGGGCATGGCTGGTGCATCTGACCGAGCTGGGGCGGGGGCGGGTCGCCAAGGTGCGCGAGGCCCGCCGCGCCAGCTATGTCGAGCAGCTGTCCCATTGGGACCGGCGGGAAGTGGCGGAGCTGGCCCGGCTGCTGAACCAGCTGAACCGGGGGATGGAGAAGTAGCCGGCAGCGGTACGAGGCAGGAGCAGGAGGCTCACAACTCGACGTACACGACCGTCGCGTCGTCGTGCGTCTTGCTCCGCCGCAGATACGTCCGCTCCTGCGCGTCGGCCGCCTCCAGCGCCCGCACCCGGTCCACCAGCGCCTGCGCCCCCTCCTTGCGGACGAACCGGAAGCAGTCCGCCCAGTCCCCCTCGCGGAACGTCTCCACCCACCTCGTCGCGCCGTCCGTCAGCGCGGCCAGCGCCCGGACGTCGGCCCGCGGCAGCACCCCGGTCACCGCCCGGGCCGCGACCGACGGATCGGCGGCGGCCGTGAAGAAGCCGCCCTCCTTGTTGCGGACATGAGCGTCGATCAGCGCGTCCGTGGCGAGGGAGGCGCGGGGGAGGCGGGCCAGGCGGTCGTCCAGGTACGGCGTGATCACGCCGTCCGGGGACTCCGCCAGCAGGGTCGAGTCGGACAGGATCAGGTACTCCACCGTCTCGGCCGACCAGCGCGCCACAACCACCGTTGCCTGTGGGGTTCGTGGGTGAGAAAGGTCACAGGTTTGTGTATGTGCCTCGGAGGTACGCGTGATGGCGCCGGCGAGGGCATCCGCGAGGGGAACATCCGGGAGTGAAACGGTCAGTTCGGTCAGCGCTCCGCCGAGCCGCGCGGTGAACCACGGGACGGAATGCAGACAGCCCGTCTCACCTCGCGGCGGAGTCACCCCGTCCAGGACGACCAGTGCGCCGCCCTGTCCCGAGGCGGGCAGGCCGACACTTGCGAAGTCCTCGTTGGGGCGGGCCGGATCACCGGACTCCGAAACAAGCTCTGTTCGCATTCGGTCAGTCTGCACGAGCCCTTCACAAGGCTCGCGAAGGGGTCGCAGTAGTTGCCGAATGGGTGCACACACGCAGGTCAGGCGCCTGATTTGAGGGGGAATGCAGCGCTCCGACCGGGCGTGGCGGCGAATACTGCCATCGCCTGCGGCGGACGTCCAACCGGCCCGCCGCGCAGGGCATGTGCGTGCGCCATAGGAACTTGCCCGCCAACTCTCCTCCGGGGTTCACTCCTTCGAGTGGCGGGTCAGATGTTGCGCGGCTGTCGCCCACCGGCACTGGGAGGGTCGGGGACCGGTGAGGGCATCCCCTGCTCGAGCGCAGTCGAGAGCTTGGGGGAGGGTGTACGTACCGTCGGCGGGAGTTGACGGAGTGTCATCCGGACCCATGGGTATCACGAGTCAGGAATGCGAGCACCGGTGCAGAAGATGCGGCCACGTCGCTCAGGCAAGCAGACGGCCTCCGCGGGGGGCGCGCAGCCCACTCCCAGTACCACCGCCGACATCACACCGGCCGGCAAGGGGCGCCCGACCCATGTCCGGAACCGGCTGATCGTCGCCGTGGCCGTCGTGGCCGCCGCCATCGCCGGTGCCGGTGTCCCCTCGATCGTCGCCGCCTCCGGGCAACTGAACGACTCCCAGGCGCTGGTGACCCTCGCCGAACAGACCGGGGACGCGCTCACCCTCGCGCACTCCCTCGCCGACGAGCGCGACGAGGTCACCACCTACATCGCCGCAGGCCGCCCCAAGTCCAAGGCGCCCAGCGAGCAGCGCAGCGCCCGCGTCGACCGGCAGGTCGAGGAACTGCGCGCCGACCCCGACGCCCCCGACTCGCTGCACGCCGACCTCGACGGCATCGCGGCCCTGCGCCGCTCCGCGCTCACCGGCAAGAGCACCGCACTCGAGGCGCACGGGGCCTACTCGGCCGCCATCGCCGAACTCCACCGGCTCGCCGAGCGGCTGGCCGAGCAGATGCCGCCCCGCGCCGGCTCCGGCACCTATGCGCTGGCCGAGCTGGACTCCGCCGTACAGCAGGCCGCGGCCGCCCGTGGGCTGCTGCTCGCCGCGCTCAGCGTGCCGACCACCACCGAGACCGTCATCGACCCGGTCACCGGCCTCGCGAGCACCCAGGAGACCTCCTCGGGTGCCGACGCCAAGCAGCGCGACGCCCTCAGCACCGCCGCCCAGCAGGCCCGGCTGCGCTCCGACGCCGCCCTCGTCGACTTCCGCGACACCGCCCCCAAGAGCGCGCGCACCTCGTACGACTCCACGGTCACCGGCCCCGAGGTCGACACCGCCGAGCGGTACCTGGCGTCCCTCACCGACCAGCCCACGTTCTCCGAGCGGGACCTGGCCACCAGCACCGAGCGTGCCGAGGCCGCCCTCTCCGCCCGCGTCGACATGATGCGCGGCGTGGAGTCCGCCCTCTACGACCGCCGCACCAAGGCCCTGGAGCAGCTCCGCGACGACGACGTCACCGCGCTGGAGATCCGTATAGCGATCCTCGGCGCCCTGATGCTGCTCGCCGTCGGCGTCGCCACCGGCATGGCCCGCAGCCTCACCAGGCCGCTCGCCGTGCTGCGGATCGGCTCCGCCCGGCTCGCCCGGGCCGAGGACCCGGCGGCCGAGGAACCCGTCAAGTTCACCGGGCGCAACGACGAGTTCGCGCAGGTCGTCAACTCCGTCAACGCCCTGCACGCGCACGCCCTCGCCCTCCACGAGCGCATCACCACCCTGGAGTCCGACCGCAAGCACCTGGTCGGGCAGCGGCAGAAGATGGCCGACGCCCGAGAGGGGCTGCGCGCCGAGCTCAGCGAGTCCACCGCCCAGTTGGAGCGGCTGCGCGACAGCATCGGCGGCTCGTTCGTCAATCTCGCCCTGCGCACTCTCGGTCTGGTCGAACGCCAACTCGCCGTCATCGAGGGCCTGGAGGAGCGCGAGCAGGACCCCGAGCGCCTCGCGACCCTCTTCAAGCTCGACCACTTCGCCACGGTCATGCGCCGGCACAGCGAGAACCTCCTCGTCCTGGCCGGCACCGAGCACGTGCAGCAGCACGCCGGACCGGTCCCGCTCGTCGACGTGGTCCGTGCCGCGGTCAGCGAGATCGAGCGGTACGAGCGTGTCCGCATCGCCGCGCTGCCGCCGCACGCGCATGTGGCCGGGTTCGCCGCCGACGACCTCTCGCACCTGCTGGCCGAACTGATGGAGAACGCCACGTCGTTCTCCCCGCCCGACCTTCCCGTCGAGGTCTCCGGCTGGCTGCTGGAGAACGGCGAAGTAATGATCTCCGTGCAGGACGAGGGCATCGGCATGACCGCCGAGCGCATGACCCGCCTCAACTCCCGCCTCGCCGACTTCGACCCCGAGGCCACCTACGAGCAGGAGGGCGAGGACGGCCAGGGCCTCGGCCTCTACGTCGTCGCGCGCCTCGCCCACCGCCACGGCGTCCGCGTCCAGCTGCGCGAGCAGAAGCAGGGCGGGATCGCGGCGGTCGTGGTCCTGCCCAAGAACCTGCTGGCCCCCGCCCCGACCGCCGCGGTCCCCTCGGACGCCCCGCACCACACCGCCGCCCACGCCTTCACCCTTCCCGGCGCCGACGCGGAGGCCAACTCCAACGTCCTGCGAGGCCGGGCGAAGAACCTCGACCCGCTGGTGGCGCTGGCGGAGAAGGCCGTACGGGAGACGGACGAGGCGGACGACGGCGTAGCGGATACGGCGGCCGAGACTCCTGCCGAGACGACCATGGAGCTCCTGCTCCCGGAGACGTCCGAGGAGCCGGAGCCCCCGGCCGCCCCCGACCCCTACGCCATCGGCCCCGACACGCACGAGCGTGCCCGGGACGACCGGGACGTACAGGAGGAGGGTGGCGAGCCCGAGGAGGCCGTCACCGACAAGGGCCTGCCCAAGCGGACCCCGAAGATCACCGCCCCGGCCCAGGCCCCGCGCCAGCGGACCGGCGGCGTCGACGCCGAGGCCCTGCGCAGAAGGCTCGGCGGATTCCGCCGGGGCGCCGAGGCAGGCCATCGCGATGTCCAGGCGGAGATCGCCGAACAGACCGGTCAGAGCAAGGCACCGACCGCAGGCATCACCGAGTCCGAAGCAGCTACGGGGGGCACAGTCGAGGAGGCAAGCAGTTGACGGCGCCCAGTACCTTCGGACTGAGCAGTGAAGCCCGCAACCTGCACTGGTTGTTGACGAATCTGGTCGAGGAGGTGCCGGGCATCCAGTCAGTCGCGGTGGTCTCCTCCGACGGGTTGCTCCTGCTCTCCTCGGACCACGCGCGCAACGAGGCCGCGAGAGAGGCGAGGACCGAGCGGCCCACCGGCCCGCGCGGCTCGTCCGCCGACCTCGCCACCGTCGTGTCCGGCATCGGCAGCCTCACCATCGGCGCGGCCGCCCTGATGCAGTTCGGCGGGGTGAAGCACACGATGGTCGCGATGGACGAGGGCAGCCTGTTCGTGATGTCCATCAGCGACGGCTCACTGCTCGGTGTGCACGGCTCCGCGGACTGCGACATGAGCGTCGTCGCCTACCACATGGCGCTCTTCGTGGGCCGGGCCGGCCATGTCCTCACCCCCGAACTCCGCAGCGAGCTACGGAAGTCGCTGGAGGCCGCCTCGGCAGGGAGTACCCGATGAGCAACGCCCCGAAGAACAGGCCCCAGCTCCCCGTCCGCGGCGGTGACCGAAAACCCGCCCGCGTACGCCCCTACTCGCTCACCGGCGGCCGTACCCGCTTCGGCCACGTCCTCCTCGTCGAGACGTTCGTCGCGGCACTGGAGGCCCCCGAGGAGCGCAAGGAACTGACGAATGGTTCCCTCAACACCCGGGTCATGCCGGAGCTGCGGGCCATCGTCGAACTGTGCCGCCGTATGCGCACGGTGGCCGAGATCGCCGCGCTGCTGAAGATGCCGCTCGGCGTGGTCCGCGTGCTCCTGAGCGACCTCGCGGACCAGGGAAAGATCCGTGTGTACGGCACCGGAACCGGCCACGGCACGGGCCGGCCGGACCGCGCTCTGCTGGAAAGGGTGCTGAGTGGACTCCGTCGTCTCTGACGCCGCCGCCTTCGGCGTCACCCCGCTCCCCGACGTCCCCGACGAAGAGGAGCACCTGCGGTCCTGGCAGACGGACCGCACCCGGGCCCCCGTCGCCACGAKGATKGTCGTGGCGGGCGGCTTCGGTGTCGGCAAGACCACGCTGGTCACGGCCGTTTCGGAGATCACGCCCCTGCAGACCGAGGCGCTGATGACCGAGGCGAGCGAGGACACCGACGACCTCACCGCCACGCCCGGCAAGCTCACCACGACCGTGGCCATGGACTTCGGCCGCCTCACGCTCGACGACGACCTGGTGCTCTACCTGTTCGGCACGCCGGGCCAGCAGCGGTTCTGGTTCATGTGGGACGACCTGGTGCGCGGCGCGATCGGGGCGGTCGTCATGGCCGACACCCGGCGGCTGAAGGACTGCTTCCCGGCGCTGGACTACTTCGAGAGCTGCGGGCTGCCGTACGTCGTCGCGGTCAACCACTTCGACGACAGCGAGCTGTTCGAACCGGCGGACGTGCGAGAGGCGTTGACGATCCCCGCGCACGTACCTGTAATGATCATGGACGCGCGGCGGAGGATCTCCGTCATCGAGACCCTCCTGTCCCTCGTCGGCCACGCGCTGGACGTCACCCCCGAGTAGGAGAACAGCACCGCATGCGGAAGATACTCGTCGTCGGAGCCGGCCAGGCCGGACTCCAGATCGCCCTCGGACTCCAGTCGAACGGGTACGAGGTCACCCTGATGTCCAACCGGACGGCGGACGAGATCCGCTCCGGGCGGGTCATGTCCACGCAGTGCATGTTCCACACGGCGCTCCAGCACGAGCGAGACCTTCAGCTGAACTTCTGGGAGTCCCAGGCCCCGAAGATCGAGGGACTCGGCGTGTCGGTGGCGGCCCCCGGCTCCTGGAGCGAGGGCCCGGCGGTGCGCGCGATCGACTGGCTGGGGCGCTTCGACGCGTTCGCGCAGTCCGTCGACCAGCGGGTGAAGATGGCCGGCTGGATGGAGACGTTCGCCCAGCGCGGCGGCCAGCTGGTCATCCACGGCGCGGCGGTCGGCGACCTCGACTACTTCTCCCGTACGTACGACCTGGTGCTGGTGTCGGCGGGCAAGGGTGAGCTCGTCCAGATGTTCGGTCGGGACCCGGAGCGTTCCCCGTACGGCGAGCCGCAGCGCGCGCTGGCCGTGTCGTACGTCCACGGCCTGGGCCCGCGTCCGGAGCACCCGGACACGGAGGGCGTCCGCTGCAACCTCGTCCCCGGCGTCGGCGAGCTGTTCGTCATGCCGTGTCTGACGACCTCGGGGCGGGCGGACATCCTGTTCTGGGAGGGCATACCCGGCGGGCCGCTCGATGTCTTCGACGGCGTGAAGGACCCCGCGGAGCACCTCTCCCTGACCCTGGAACTCATGGAGAAGTACGTGCCGTGGGAGTACGCCCGGTCCACCAAGGTCGAGCTCACGGACGCCGGCGGCACGCTCAGCGGGCGGTACGCGCCGACGGTGCGCAACCCGATCGGGCGGCTTCCCGGCGGCGGGCTCGTGCTGGGCGTCGCGGACGTCGTTGTGGCCAACGACCCCATCACCGGACAGGGGTCCAACTCCGCGTCCAAGTGCGCCGCCGCCTACCTCGCGTCGATCCTGGAGCACGGGGACAAGGAGTTCGACGAGGCCTGGATGCGCGCCACGTTCGACCGTTACTGGGACACCGCGCAGCACGTCACCAAGTGGACCAACGCCATGCTGGCGCCGCCGCCGGAGCACATCCTGGGCCTCATCGGCGCCGCCGGCCAGGCGCAGCCGGTGGCCGACCGGTTCGCCAACGGGTTCAACGACCCGGCCGACTTCGAGAACTACTTCTACGAGCCGGAGAAGACCGCGGCGTATCTCGCCTCGGTCACCGGAGCCTGACGGGCCTCTGACCAGCGCCCAAGATGTTTCAGGGGATTGCTGACCGGCTGGAGTACTAGGCACCCACTCCCAGGAAATGCAGCACGGCCAGTACCCGGCGGTGGTSGYCGTCCGCCTTGGGGAGATCGAGTTTGGCGAGAATGCTGTTGATGTGCTTGGCGACTGCGCTCTCGCTGACCACGAGCTGGGCGGCGATGCCCGCGTTGGAGCGACCCTCGGCCATGAGGGCGAGCACCTCCCGTTCGCGGGCCGTCAGCCGGTTCAGCGGATCGCTCGACCGCCGTACCAACAGCTGGGCGACGACCTGAGGATCAAGCGCGGTACCACCGTCCGCCACCCGCCGCAGCGCCTCGATGAACTCCGTGACATCCGCGACCCGTTGCTTGAGCAGATAGCCGACGCCGCTGGTGTTGGCAGCGAGCAGGTCGGCCGCATAGCGTTCCTCGACGTACTGGGAGAGCAGCAGCAGAGCGGTCGACGGCCGACTGCGACGGATCGACAGCGCGGCACGCACTCCCTCGTCCGTGAACCCCGGCGGCATCCGGACGTCCACCACCGCCAGGTCAGGCCGGTGCTCCTCGACCGCGGCCAGCAGCCCCTGTGCGTCGCCCACCTCGGCAGCCACCTCGAAGCCGGCCATCTGCACCACCTTGACCAGCCCCATCCGCAACAGCACGGAGTCCTCGGCAATCACCGCACGCCGCACACCGGGCTCCTCGTGGCTCGTTCCCGGGGCGGCACCCCTCAGCTCTGGCACGGCAGCTCCACGCCCATCATGGTCGGTCCCCCCACGGGACTGCTCATCCGGAATGTTCCGTCAACTGACCGCACGCGCTGGGCAAGCCCCGTAAGGCCGCTTCCCTTGACGGGGTCGGCTCCGCCCAGCCCGTCGTCCGCGATCACCACCCGCAGTATCTCGCCCAGCAGGGTGACCGTCACATCCGCCCGGGTCGCCTCCCGTGCGTGCTTGGCGACATTCGTCAGCGCCTCGGAAACCACGAAGTAGGCGACCGCCTCCACCGCCGGAGCCAATCGTTGCGGCAGGTCCACCCTCAGCCGTACGGGCAGGGGGGCGCGGGCCGCGAGTCCCGACAGAGCCGCATCCAAACCGAGTTCGTCCAGGACGGCAGGGTGCAGCCCACGTACAAGACTGCTCAGCTCCTCGATCGCCTCCTTCGCCTCCCGATGCGCCGTGTCGATCACCTCGCGTGCCTCCGGCGGCAGATCCACCAGCGTGGCCTTGGCCAGACCCAGGTTCAGCGCCAGCGACACCAGCCGCTGCTGCGCGCCGTCGTGCAGATCCCGTTCGATGCGCCGCCGTTCCGCATCCGCGGCGTCCACCGCGCCGGCCCGGCTCTCGGTGAGGTCCTCGACCCGCCGCGCCAGGTCCTCTTCCCTGCTGCGGCCGAGCAGGGTGGGGACCGCATGGCTCTCCAGGCGTACCAGGGCGGCGGCCAAGCCCGGGACGGTGGCCAGCACGACCAGTCCCGCCACGGAGAGGTACGCCGCCTGCGTGGAATAGCCGAGGTGCTCGATCCGCCACTGCCGGGGCAGCGCGTATACCCACACCGAGGTCAGTGACGCGGTCACTGCGGCGCTCGCCGCAGTCGGGGCGGGATCTTCATGGCCCAACCGTAGGCGCCGGTTCCCGTAGCCTGCGATGAACCTGGTGTCCGTAACGGGGGTGTAGCTGGTGCCACCCCAAGACGGACAGCGGTGTTACTGACTCCGGACGACGGAGATCGGAGGGTTGATCACGAGCCCGACGGCCGGGTTCGTGACACCGGAAGAGACCTCCGACGTGGCCCTCATTTCCTTCAACTCCCCTGTCGCCAACGGCAGTTGCCGAACGACTGGCACGGCCCACGGCGCCGTTCACCTCGGCCGCGCCCGCCGCCGGCAGGGCCGCGTGCTCACGGGCGCGGGCCTCGCCCTGCTGCCCTGGCTCGGCTACCTCACCGGCACCCTGCCGCCCGCCGAGGCCGCCGCCTGGGTCGCCCTCGACGCCCTGGAGGCCGCCGCGCTGCTCACCGCCGGCAGCCGCTTGTTGCGCGCCGACGCCCGTCACCGCGCGCCCGCAGCAGCCGCGGCGGTGCTCCTCCTCGCCGACGCCTGCATCGACATCGCCACGTCCGCCGCCGGCCCGGAACTGGCCATCGCCGTCACCATGGCCGTGGCCGCGGAACTCCCCCTCGCGGCCCTGTGCTCGGTACTCGCCGCCCGCCCGCCACGGGGTGCCTCCACGGCCCACCTGCCGAGAAGAAGCCGCAGGTAGATGGCCTATGAAGCCGTGGGCCCGATTCTGTGATCCGGAGAAGAACGGGGCTTGTCCCGCTGAGGCTTCTGGGGCCGGACCTTCGGGCGTACGGCGCCCAGGACCGGGTTCGACGCGATCGGGGAGATCCTGATCTTCTCGCCGGTGCGCGGGGCCTGGACCACCTTGCCCTTGCCCAGGTACAGGGCCACGTGCGTGGCGTCGGGGAAGTAGACGACCAGGTCGCCGGGGCGCAGCTCGGTCAGCGGGATGCGCTCAAGACGCGCCCACTGCTCCTGGCTGGTGCGAGGGATACGCGTTCCCGCGTGGGCCCAGGCCCCGGACGTCAGGCCCGAGCAGTCGTAGGACTTCGGGCCCTGCGCGCCCCACCGGTACGGCTTTCCGAGCTGCCGTTTGGCGTAGCGGATCGCCCGGGCGCCCTCGGCGGACGGCTTGTGGTCGTCGTGCGCGAGGGCGCCCGAGTCGAGGAAGGCACGCTGGGCCTTCGCCGTGTCCTTCTCCTCCAGTTGGGCCAGGGCGGCGAGCTGTTCCGCGGTGAGGGACGACAGGAGTCCCTCCACCTTCCGCAGGCGCTCGAGCACCGTGTCCCGGTCCTTCTTCTGGCGTTCGGCGAGGACGAGTTGGCCGTCCAGCGCCTTGCGGGCCTCGCGGGCCAGCGCGGCGGCCCTGTGTTCGGAGCCGGTCAGACGGCCGACCGTCTCGGCGCGCTCGCGGGCCAGGCGGCCGATGACATGGCCCTGGTCGAGGGCGTGCTGCGGGTCCTGGGCCAGGAGCAGGCGGACGTACGGGGAGATGTCGGTGGTGTTCTGGTACTGCTGACGGGCCAGGCGGCCGGCCGCGCCGCGACTGTCGTGCAGGGAGAGGCGGGCGCGGCCGAGGTGAACGGCGCCGTGGGCCGTGCCAGTCGTTCGGCAACTGCCGTTGGCGACAGGGGAGTTGAAGGAAATGAGGGCCACGTCGGAGGTCTCTTCCGGTGTCACGAACCCGGCCGTCGGGCTCGTGATCAACCCTCCGATCTCCGTCGTCCGGAGTCAGTAACACCGCTGTCCGTCTTGGGGTGGCACCAGCTACACCCCCGTTACGGACACCAGGTTCATCGCAGGCTACGGGAACCGGCGCCTACGGTTGGGCCATGAAGATCCCGCCCCGACTGCGGCGAGC
>NZ_RDBN01000005.1:647953-658383 GCF_008042075.1 Streptomyces sp. UW30
GCCGAGCCGACGCCTGTGGAGGTCGTCGGGCCTCCTGGCGTAACCCCACGCCCCACAGCCGCCCACGGCGCGAAGGGGCCGTGCCCGGGTGGGTATCCGCCCGCAGCGGCGGACGCCGACGGCGCGAAGGGGCCGTGCCGGGGGGTGTCCGTCCTCGGTCGGGCGGTTGCTGTTCTCAGAGAGGTGCTGTCTTTTTGACGCCCGCCGCTGCGGGCGGACACCCCCCGGCACGGCCCCTTCGCGCCGTCGGCGTCCGCCGCTGCGGGCGGACACCCCCCGGCACGGCCCCTTCGCGCCGTCGGCGTCCGCCGCTGCGGGCGGATACCCACCCGGGCACGGCCCCTTCGCGCCGTGGGCGGCTGTGGGGCGTGGGGTTACGCCAGGAGGCCCGACGACCTCCACAGGCGTCGGCCCACTCCGCGTAGGACTCCGATGTCGTCCAGGAAGTCCGTCAGGCGCTTGGCGCCTGTTTGCATGATCTCGCGGCGGTGGGCGCTGGCCTTCACCTGGGCCAGGGCCTCTCGCCGGTCCAGGCCTACGTTGGTGTAGACCTCGGGGTTGACGAAGGCCACGGAGAAGATGCGGGCGAACTCGCCGGAGGTGACGCGGGTGAACTCCTGGGACCACTTCGGGGCCGTCACCATCTGGCGGCGCAGCTCCTCGCGGGCGTAGCGGACGTGGCGGGCCTCCTCGACCACGTGGATGCGCGTGACGCCGCGTACGAGGGGCTGGACGCGCTCGTCCGGGAAGGTCAGGCGCTGCATCCAGTCGAGGACCTCCTCGCCGAGGAGGGTGGCGGTGAAGGAGCCGGGGGTGGTGGAGATCGTCTTGAAGAGGCGGCCCAGGTGCTGGTGGGCGCGGCTGACGGGGTACCAGGGGGTGTCACCGTGGGAGATCAGGCGGGCGAACATCTTGGAGTGGCGGCACTCGTCCTCGATCTCGGTGAGGGCGTAGCGCACGTGGGCGCTCGTCGCCGCCTTGTCGTAGATGTGGCGGACCAGGAGCTGCATCAGGATGATCTCGAACCAGATGCCGAGGGAGGCCAGGGCCGCCGACTCGTGCTGGGAGAGGAGGATGCGCTGTTCCTCGCTCATCCGCTTCCAGAGGGGGGTGTCGTAGAGCGAGACCAGCTCCGGCGGCCAGAACCACTTGCCCTCCTCGAAGGGCGCCTCCCAGTCCAGCTCCTTGTCGGGGTCGAAGGAGTGCTTGGCGGAGGAGGCAAGGAGGCGTTCGGCCACCTGTTCGCGGTCCTTGAGCAGCCCGAGTGCGTCGCGCAGCCCTTCGACCGCGTCGGCTTCCGTCAGGGTCGTCATCGGTCCCTCACCTCTGTTACCGGGGTACGTCGTCCGAGTCTTATGAGACTGCCTGTCAGCAAGGCCGTCAATCCCTTGCGCAGGACTTGTTGACCCCGCGTCTACTACGTGTGAGCCTGCCGAACATGCCGACATACGACCTGTACGCCAACGATCCGGGAGAACCTCACTGGGAGGTGCCGGCGGCCGGTGCGGCCCGTTTCAGCTGGGAGTACGACGACGGGCGCGACCGGCTCCTGGCCCTGTACCAGAAGGGCAAGGACAAGCAGTGGGACGGACAGCTCAGGATCGACTGGGATCTGGAGGTCGATCCGTACGACTCGCTCGGTACGCCGGAAGAGGCCATGGCGCTCTACGGGACGCCGTACTGGGCGAAGATGAGCGAGCGGGAGAAGGGTGAACTGCGGCGGCATTACGCCTCCTGGCAGTTCAGCCAGTTTCTGCACGGTGAGCAGGGCGCGATGATCTGTGCGGCGCGGATCGTGGAGTCGGTGCCCGACATGGACGCGAAGTTCTATTCGGCGACGCAGACCATGGACGAGGCGCGGCACGCCGAGATCTACGGGCGCTTTCTGCACGAGAAGATCGGGATGGTCTATCCGATCAACGACAATCTGCAGTCCTTGCTGGGTGACACGCTGCGCGACAGCCGGTGGGACATGCCGTATCTCGGTATGCAGGTGCTGATCGAGGGGCTGGCGCTCSCGGMGTTCGGCATGATTCGCGACACGACCACCAAGCCCTTGCCCAAGCAGATCCTGGCCTATGTCATGCAGGACGAGGCGCGGCACGTCGCCTTCGGGCGGATGGCGCTTCGGGACTACTACAAGCAGCTCACCGATGCCGAACTCCGGGAGCGCGAGGAGTTCGTCATCGAAGGCTGCTATCTGATGCGGGACCGGCTGAGGGGCGTCGAGGTCCTGGAGAACTTCGGCATTCCGAAGGCCGAGGCTGAGGACATCAGCGAGCGCTCGGAGTTTCTGCAGTTGTTCCGGCGGCTGCTCTTCTCCCGCATCGTGCCCTGCGTGAAGGACATCGGGCTGTGGGGCAAGCGCCTTCAGCAGGCCTATGTCGATATGGGTGTCTTCGAAATGGGGGACTCGAATCTGGACCTGCTGATGGCCCAGGACGAGGAGATCGCCGAGCAGCTCGACGCCGAGCGGTTCGCGGTGGAGGAGCGGGAGCGGGTGGCCGAGGTCGAGGACGCGATCGAGGCGGGGGCGGAGGGCTGAACCTCCCTAGACCGAGCAGCCCAGCCCCTCCGGCACCTCGCCCAGCACCGGCTGCGCCCCCTGCGGCGGGAACGACGTGCGCAGGGTGAAGGCGTACGGGGTCGGGCCGTTCGTGCGCAGATGCAGCAGGCGGGACTCGGCTTCCGCGACCGTGGGACGGTGGCCCGCGGGGACCCACCACAGGGTCGTCATCGCCTCCTGCACGCGCTCGAACCACTCACGACGGCGGGCCAGCATCTCCCGGTGGCGGCCCTGGTACATGTACGCCGTCAGGGCGTTCGTGTCCCGCCACACCGACATGTTGATGATCAGCCACTCGTCCCCGAAGACACTCACGTCCGTCGCGTCGCCGGCGTCGCCCTCCAGCCGCCAGACGAAGCCGTCGGCGGCGTCGGCATCCGCGTTCACCGGGTCGAGGCTGTCCACGAAGTCCTTCAACTGGGGGGAGTCCAGCGGGGCCTTGAGGCGGGCGATGTTGACCTGGGCGAGTTCGAAGGCGGCTTCCGGTGCGGGTGATGTCGTCATGGACCGAACGATAGGTCGGGGCCTGCCGACAGGCCCAGAGGGCGTCTCAGTAAGTGGGCACATGTCCTTCTTTCACAGCCGGGACGATGTGTGCGTGAGTACCTGTGTACCGCCGTCTTACGGGCGGGAAACCGTGCCCTGACCGGCCTGCCCGTAGCGTCGCGGGGCATGACGGGGAATGTACTGACCACCCTCCGCTCGACCGTCCGCCGCCCTGCCGCGCTGCCCGGCTGGAGCTCCATCCGGGGCCGTATGGCCATAGTGCTGGCCGTTCCGACGTGTCTGCTGCTCGCCCTCACCGGGCTCGGCGTCGCCGACCGGGCCGCCGACTGGTCCGGCGCCCGGGAGACCGAGGCTCATGTCGGGGTACTGCTGCGGGTGCAGGGGTTAGTCCGGGAAGTGCAGCGAGAACGCGGGCTGACCAACGGGCTGTTGGGGGGTGAGAAGGGGTACCGGGACGACGTCGTCGCGCAACGGACCCGTACCGACCGGGCACGGGACGCCTTGAGCGCCGCGCTCGACGAGGAGAGCGGTGCGCTCGTGTCCGCTCTGCGTGCCGCCGACGTGCCGCTCGCCGCCCTCGCCACCACGCGCGAGTACGTCGACGCCGGCACCGCCGAGCGCGCCGCCACCCTGCGCACCTACACCAAGGCCGTCACGCGACTCATCGACGCCGAGTCGGCCGGTGTCCCGGACGGCGACCGGCGTATCGCGCAGGGCGTGCAGGCCCTTCAGGCCCTCGCCCGGGCCACGGAGGCCGTCGCGCTCGAACGCGGCTCCCTCAACGGGGTGTTCGCGGCCGGGCGGTTCCGCTCCGGTGAGTACCTCGACTTCACGGAGGTCCGGGCCACCCGGGTGGCAGCACTGGAGCAGTTCAGGCAACTGGCCGGTGAGGACGAGGAGTCCGCGCTCGACGCCGCCTTCGGTACGGCCGGCGCGGGCCGGGTGGTCGGATACGAGGCGCGGGCCGAGCGGGGTGCCGACGGGTCCGATCTCACAGTGGTTCCTGCCCGGTGGTGGGCCGACATGACGACCCTCGTGGACGATCTGCACGGTGTGCAGAGGGGTGTCGGGGACGACGTCCGTGCGCGGGCCGGCGAGGCCGGATCTGCTGCCACCCGTCAGCTCGGCGGCTTCCTCGGCCTCGGGGTGCTGATCCTCGCCGTGGCCGTCGCACTGGCCGTCTTCTCGGCCCGCTCCATCACTCGGCCCCTCGGTGCGCTCGCCGACGAGGCGGACACCGTCGCCGGGAACCGGCTGCCCGAGGCGGTCCGGCGGATCCAGCAGGCCGACCCCGACGCCCCGCTCGCGCCGGAGTTCGAGCGGCCCCGACTGTCCGGCGGCGCACGGGAGATCAGCCGGCTGGCCGCCGCACTGCGCAACGTCGAGGACACCGCCGTCGGTCTCGCCGCGGAGCAGGCCGTCCTGCGCCGCACCAGTACCGAGTCCCTCGCCAGCCTCGGACGCCGCAACCAGAGCCTCCTGAGCCGGCAGCTCGGCCTGATCACCACCCTGGAGAGCCAGGAGCTCGACCCGGACGCTCTCGCCGAGCTCTTCGAACTCGACCACCTTGCCACGCGGATGCGCCGCAACGCCGAGTCCCTGCTGGTGCTCGCCGGCGAGGAGTCGCCGGCCCGGTCCTGGAAGGGCACGGTCGCGGTCGCCGACGTGGTGCGCTCGGCGGTGTCGGAGGTCGAGCAGTACCGGCGGGTGACCGTGGTGGACATCCAGCAGTGCGGTGTCCGCGGCCACTGTGTCGCCGAACTGTCCCACCTGCTCGCCGAGTTGGTGGAGAACGCGCTGATGTTCAGCCCGCCCAAGCAGCCCGTGGAGGTCTACGGCTGGCGGGACGGAGCCGAGTACTGCCTGGCCGTCGTAGACCGGGGGATCGGGATGACACCCGACCGCATGGCCGAGTCCAACACCGTTCTGTCCGGCAAGGGCGGCGACTCCCTGCACGCCACCCCGACCCGGTTCCTGGGCCACCACGTGGTCGGTGCCCTCGCCGTCCGCCTCGGCGCGCATGTCGAGCTCCGCCCCACCCAGGGCGCGGGCGTCACCGCCTACGTCGCCCTGCCGTCCGCCCTGATCCAGGAGCCCGCGTCAACTGCCCTCCTTCGAGGGTGACTTCAGCACCGCCTCCATCACCGCCCGCGCGATCGGCGCCGCGTCACCGCCGCCGCTGATCTCGCCCCGGTCCGCGTCCGCGTCCTCCACCACCACCGCCACCGCCACCTTGGGCTCCAGATCACGGTCGCCCTTGGCCCAGGAGACGAACCAGGCGTACGGCGTACCGGAGTTGCCCAGGCCGTGCTGGGCCGTGCCGGTCTTGCCGCCGACCGTCGCGCCCGGGATCCAGGCGCCGGTGCCGGTGCCCTCCCGCACCACGTCCACCATCAGCTCCTTCAGGAGCCTCGCGGTCGACGGCCGCATCGCCTGCCGGATCGGGCCCGAACCGGCTGTCGAGACCGTCGCGCCGCTCGCCCGGGTCGTGCGCTCCACCAGATACGGCGACCGCACCTGGCCGCCGTTCGCCACGGCCGCCGCGACCATCGCCATCTGGAGCGGGGTGGCGCGCGTGTTGTACTGCCCGATCGACGACAGGGCGAGCTGGGACCGGTCCACCGTCGTGTCGAAGGTGCTCTCGGCGACCGAGTAGGGGATCTTCAGTTTCGCGTCGTTGAAGCCGAAGGCCCCCGCCGTGGTCGCCATCTGCTTCACCCCGACCTCGACCCCCAGGCGGGCGAACACCGTGTTGCACGACCACTCGAACGCCTTGCGCAACGGGACGTCCTCGCAGCCCTCGGACTCGTTCGTCAGCGACGTCCTGGTGCCCGGCAGGCGGTACGGGTCGGGGGAGTCGGTCGGCTCGTCCAGGTCCTCGACCACGCCCGCGTCCAGTGCCGCGGCCGCCGTAACGACCTTGAAGGTCGAACCCGGCGGATACGTCTTGCGCACCGCCCGGTTGAGCATCGGCCGGTCCCCGTCCCGGTTCAGCGACGCCCAGGACCGGCTCACCGAGGCGCCGTTCCCGGACAGGACGGACGGGTCGTACGAGGGGGCCGAGACCAGGGCCAGGATCCGTCCCGTCGACGGCTCGATCGCCGCCACCGCGCCCTTGCGGCCCGCCAGCCCCTCGTACGCCGCCTCCTGTGCGGCCTTGCGCAGCGTGGTGACGACGTCGCCGCCGGGGTAGCGGTCCCGGGCGACGCCGTTCATGAGCGCGAAGGGCGACAGCAGCGGGTCCGTGCCCGCCAGGACGCCGTCCTGGGAGTGCTCCAGGAACGTCGTGCCGTACTCCTGCGAGGCGAAGCCGGTGACGGGCGCGAACATCGGGCCGTTCGTGTACGTCCGCTCGTAGCGCAGGTGCTCGCCGGTGTCATGGGATCCGGTGACCGGTTCGCCGTCGACCAGGATGTCGCCGCGCGGTTGCCCGTAACGGGCGATCGTGGTGCGGCGGTTGGCGATGTTGTCGTCGTAGGACGGGGCCTCGAAGACCTGGATGCGGGTGGCGTTGACGAGCAGCGCCACCAGCAGCAGGGCGCAGAAGAACGCGGCGTGCCGGATGTGCCGGGTCATCGGGCGGCCTCCGCGGGGGCGCCGGGTCCTGTCGGTACGGCGGCCTCCTCGGCCTTGGGAACGCCGAGCCGGCTGCGTGCCCGGTCGCTCAACCGGATCAGCAGCGCCACGATCGCCCAGTTGGTGACCACCGACGAGCCGCCCTGCGCCAGGAACGGCATCGCCATGCCGGTCAGCGGGATCAGGCCCGTCACGCCGCCCGCGATCACGAACACCTGGAGCGCCACGATCGAGGCGAGCCCGACCGCGAGCAGCCGGCCGAAGGGGTCGCGCAGGGCGAGGCCCGCCCGGTAGCCGCGCTCCACCAGCAGGCCGTAGAGCAGGAAGATCGCGGACAGTCCCGCCAGGCCCAGCTCCTCCCCGGCCGTCGCCAGGATGAAGTCCGACTTGGCCGCGAAGCCGATCAGGATCGAGTGGCCGAGGCCCAGTCCGGTGCCGAGCGGGCCGCCCGCCGCGAAGGCGAACAGCGACTGGGACAGCTGGTTGGGGCCCTCGCCCGCCGCGATCGACGCGAACGGATGCTGCCAGTCCTCGACCCTGCCGTGCACATGCGGCTCCAACTCCCCGACGGCCACCGCGCCGAGCGCCGCGAGCAGCAGGCCGAGCGCGATCCAGCCGGTGCGGCCGGTGGCGACGTAGAGAAGGACCACGAACAGGCCGAAGAAGAGGAGCGAGGTGCCCAGGTCGCGTTCCAGGATCAGGACGCCGACGCTCAGCAGCCAGATGGCGACGATCGGGCCGAGGACGCGCCCGGTGGGCAGCTGGAGTTTCTCGATGCCGAAGACCCGACGGCCCGTGTACGCCAGCGCGTTGCGGTTGGCGGCCAGGTACGCCGCGAAGAACACCGCGAGCAGCACCTTCGCGAACTCGCCGGGCTGGATGGAGAATCCGGCGATGCGGATCCAGATGCGGGCGCCGTTCACGGACGGGAAGAAGATCGGCAGGGTCAGGAGGGCCAGTGCGGCCACGACACAGACGTAGGAGTAGCGCTGGAGCACGCGATGGTCGCGCAGGAGGAGGACCACCACGATGAACAGCGCCACTCCCAGCGTGGACCACACGAGTTGGGTGGGCGCCGCCCGGTCGCCCGGCGTCTCCAGGTCGAGCCGGTAGATCAGGACCAGGCCGAGGCCGTTGAGCAGCACCCCGATCGGCAGCAGCAGCGGGTCCGCGCAGGGGGCGCGCAGGCGTACGGCCAGATGCGCGACCAGCGCGAGTACGCCCAGTCCGGCGCCGTAGCCGGCGGCGCCGGGCGGGACGGTGCCGTTCTTGGCGAGGCCGACCGCACAGTAGCCGTACACGGAGAGCAGCACGGCCACGACGATGAGGGCCAGTTCGATGCCACGGCGCCGGGGGAGGGGTGCGGTGGGAGCGGGTGCGTCCGCTGCCACCAGGGTGGTTCCGGCCTTGGTCATGTCCGGAACCTACCCAAATAGTCCGTCTTGTGTGCCTAATGGCTCAGCACCAGCGCGGCGAGCGCCCGAGGGTGTCGATGAACCGGGCCGAGCCCCAGGCCCAGGTGCCGTCCGCGAGGAGGTACCAGGTGCGGTTGCCCTGGACGCTCTGCCCCTCGGTCTGACAGAAGATCCTGACGATGTCCCCCTGGTGGACGACCCGGATCACCTGGCTGCCGCGGTTGGGTGCGCTGCGCAGCAGCAGCGTGCCGGCGGTGACGCGGCCGCGGGTGAAGCGCTGGCCCTGGTTGCCCCCCTGGCCCCCGTCTCCTCCTTCGGATCCGCCCCAGTCCTCGACCTGGGACGCGCCGGAGTCCCCCTGGGACCCCCACTCGTCATCGGCGGCGGCGGGCGTTGCGGCAGCCGCTGCGGCGAGAAGGCCGGCGGCTATGGACAGGGCGAGTCGGGATCGCGGGGCCATGTGTACCTCCAGGACAAGGGAACGAACCTGACTAACCGCCACATTAATTACGCAATCGGGCGTTCGCTCGTCCTAATGGGCCAAAGGAGAAGCCGGCGCGGGGGAGGAGCCGCGCCTACCGCAGGGCGAGTGTCGCGACCGCGCCGCCGTCCACCGCGTTGGCGAACGTCAGCCGCGCCCCCAACACCTCCGCCTGCCCCAACGCGATGGTCAGCCCCAGCCCGTGCCCCTTGGAACCGCCCTCGGTACGAAACCGCTGCGGCCCGTGCGCGACGAGGTACTCCGGATAGCCGCCACCGTGATCCCGCACGGTGACTTGCGGCCCGTCCACCGTCAGGGACACCGGCCCGCGCCCGTGCTTGTGCGCATTGGCGACCAGGTTCCCCAGCACCCGCTCCAGCCGCCGCCGATCCGTCTCCACCACGACGTCCCGCAGGACGACGACATCGGTCTCGGTGCCGGACGCCCGCACCACCCGTTCGGCCAGCGCCGCGAGCGGCTCGCTGTCCGGCTCGGAGCGCCCCTTGGAACCGCCCTCGGTACGAAACCGCTGCGGCCCGTGCGCGACGAGGTACTCCGGATAGCCGCCACCGTGATCCCGCACGGTGACTTGCGGCCCGTCCACCGTCAGGGACACCGGCCCGCGCCCGTGCTTGTGCGCATTGGCGACCAGGTTCCCCAGCACCCGCTCCAGCCGCCGCCGATCCGTCTCCACCACGACGTCCCGCAGGACGACGACATCGGTCTCGGTGCCGGACGCCCGCACCACCCGTTCGGCCAGCGCCGCGAGCGGCTCGCTGTCCGGCTCGGAGCGCTCGCGCCCGCTGTCCAGCCGCGAGATCTCCAGCAGGTCCTCCGTCAGCGTGCGCAACGCGGACACCCGGTCCAGCACCAGCTCCGTCGGCCGCCCCGGCGGCAGCAGCTCGGCCGCCGCGTGCAGACCCGTCAGCGGCGTGCGCAGCTCGTGCGCCACGTCCGCCGTGAACCGCTGCTCGGCGAGCAGCTTGCTCTGCAGCGAGGAGGCCATGGTGTCCAGCGCGGCGGCGACCGCGGCCACCTCGTCCGGCGGCCGGGTCGAGTCCCGGGTACGGGGGTCGTCCACCCGGGCGTCCAGATCGCCCCCGCTGATCCGCCGGGCCACCCGGGCGGTGGCGTGCAGCCGCCGCGTCACCCGCGTCACCGCGAACGCGCCCACCAGCACCGTCACCCCGATCGCCAGCGCCGACGACCACACGATCGCCCGGTCGAGGCCGTCGATGGTGCGGGCCTGCTGCGAGTAGTCCACCTCGACCGCCAGCGCCCGCTCGCCGTCCGCCGGTCCCGCCGCCCACATCGTCGGCCGGCCGCGGTGGTCGGCGACCATCGTGCCGCGCTCCCCGGCCACCGCCAGCTTCCGCAGCGACTCGGGCAGGTCCGGGGGGTCGATGCCGACGCCGGGCCCGGTGGGGTCCCCGGCCTCGAACGCCGCGGTCGCGTCCTCCAGCCGGGACAGCGCGAGGTCGCGGGCCTGGCCGACGGTCTGGTTGGTCACCGAGACATGCACGAGGATGCCGAGCAGTGCGGCCAGCGCACAGCACATCACCGTGATGAAGACGGCGGCCTTCACGGCGAGCGCTCCGAGCCGGACAGCGAGCCGCTCGCGGCGCTGGCCGAACGGGTGGTGCGGGCGTCCGGCACCGAGACCGATGTCGTCGTCCTGCGGGACGTCGTGGTGGAGACGGATCGGCGGCGGCTGGAGCGGGTGCTGGGGAACCTGGTCGCCAATGCGCACAAGCACGGGCGCGGGCCGGTGTCCCTGACGGTGGACGGGCCGCAAGTCACCGTGCGGGATCACGGTGGCGGCTATCCGGAGTACCTCGTCGCGCACGGGCCGCAGCGGTTTCGTACCGAGGGCGGTTCCAAGGGG
>NZ_RDBN01000005.1:658483-692814 GCF_008042075.1 Streptomyces sp. UW30
GACGTAGAGCCGTTCCTGGCCGTGCCGCCAGGTCGGTATGACGCGCAGTCCGTTCATGCACCATCACCCCATGACCATGGGAACAGGTGGGGCGTCTTCTTGCGGGGGCCGGTGCGCAGCATCTCGTCGTGCGTGAGCAGCATCGCCTTCTGGTCCGCGTCCCAGGTCCACTGCAGCCGGTACTCGTACCCGGCGACCTCGGACGGCGAACGGATGATCACCGACCGTCCGGCCAGCTCGACGCTGCTGACGGCGTCGTCCCAGCTCATCACCTGCATCAGCCGGTGCTTCTCGACGGTGTAGACGCGCACCGCGGTCGTCCTGCCCGGCATCAGCCGGAAGCCGACCGTGAGCTCGGGGCGCCCGTCGCCGGTCAGGTCCCGGAAGTAGGGCCGCAGCACCGGGCACTTCCCATGGCCGGCGCCGCCCGCGCACTGCGCCATCAGACGGCCGGTCTCGCGGTACTGCGCGTCCTTGCCCTCGTAGTCCCCCGGGCTCTTGTCGAGCTCCTTGCGCACGACCGTCACCGGGTTCACGTCGTGGATGTCGTCCCCGGGCAGCATGACGCCCTTCACGACCTCCCGGTTCACCTCGCCGATCTCATAGGCCGGCCGGGACGCCGGCGTCAGCTGCGGCCAGAGCTTGTCCGGGCTGACCGCGGTCTCGGTCGGGCCGGAGCCCTGGAGTCCCCCGGCATCACCGCAGGCCGTCGCCGCCGTCAGCAGCAGTGCGACCAGGGCACTGAGCGCGACGGTGCGCGTGAGGCGGGTGCGGGGCACGGTTCTCCTGGGGCTCGGGGTGTTGTCGGCCCGTACACCCTATTCGTACGGAAGTCCTTTTTGCGCACCCGGTGGGCGGACGGGCGAAGGGCTACTCGGCGAGCTCTTCCAGGAGCCGCGCGGTCGACAGTCCGGCTCGGAGGTAGTCGACGAACAGCTCGTTGTGCAGGGCCCACGGAGAGCGGCGGGAGCGTATCAGCCGGATCGCCTGCTCGGCGGAGTGGCTCCGGCGGACCAGGGCGTGGGCGACGACCAGCCCCGAGCGGTTGTAGCCGTGATAGCAGCGCACGAGGACCCTGCGGCCCTCGTCCATGGCCTCGCACGCCGCCTCCGCCAGGCGTATCACCCCCGCGAGCTGGGTGCCGTCCAGCGGCCCGTCCGGGATCGGCCACACATGGTGCGCCACGCCGGGATCGGGTCCGTGCCCGGGCAGCCGCAGCAGCGTCTGCACGAGATCGAACTCGTCCCTGACGACGGCGAACTCCAGTTGCCCCGAGCGCCCCCGGAACTCGTGCCCGCCCATCCACAGGCCGGGCACGATCTCGCTCCACGGGCTGTCCGGAGCAGGTACGTCGGGTTGCTTCCTGCGGGTACGCAACGGCGCCTCCCCAACTCCTCTCAAAGGTAACCGGGTTCTTGCCCCCGCAGCACCCCGCCTGTTCCCATGGTCATGGGGTGATGGTGCATGAACGGACTGCGCGTCATACCGACCTGGCGGCACGGCCAGGAACGGCTCTACGTCTGTCTCACGGACGGCCGCAACCTCGCCTGGTACGACCGTGAGGCGGGCCGGATCAACCTGCTCAGCGACGCGAGCAGAGAGGATGTGCTGGAGGCGCTCGGCCCCTTCATCACCGGCCCGGTGACGGTGGGTCCGCCCCCGGTCCCCACGCCCGCCGAGCTCGCCCGCCTGACCCTGCACCCCGACGACGACCTCGCGCCCAACCGCCCCGGCGAGGCGCTCCTCATCGCCCTGGACCGGGATCCGGGTCCGACGCACCGCCTGCGGCCGGACCCGCGGCGGCGGGCGCTGACCGCGGAGCAGACGGTCGGGGAGGCGCTGGACCGGCTGGACGGCGTGGGCTGGCACGCGCTGCACTCCGTGCCGCTGCCCGGCGGCGACCGCATCCATCACCTGGTGATCGGGCCCGGCGGGCTGTTCGCGCTGCACGCCCTGTACGCCCGTAAGCAGAAGGTCACGGTCGCCGACCCGATGGTCGCCCTCGGCCGCCGCGAGGCGTACCCGCTGCTGCGCCGGGTCCGCGCCGACGCCGACCGCGCGTCGTACGCCCTGACCGCCGAGGTCCGCCCGGTCCTCGCCCTGGTCACCCCGGCCGACGTGACGATCACCGGGCCCCTTCGGGAGGTACGGGTCCTCAAGGACACGGAGGTGGAGGGCCTGGCCCGGACGGGCGGGGTGCTGAAGCCGGCCGATGTGGAGGCGCTGCATGCGATGGCCCGGGACCGGCGGGTGTGGCTGGCCGCCGGCTGACGGTACGGGTCGGTTCCGGGTGGCTGAAAGGCACGACCGGCGTCCGGAGGCGAAGCCGGTCACGGCAGCCCACCCGCCCGGTCCGCGTCCAGCAGCGGTGCCAGCAGGTCGCCGTAGTCCTGGAGGCGGGGGGCCAGGTCGGGGGCCGTGAAGATCAGGGACCCCGGGGAGCGGCAGGTCTCGACCTCGTCCCACGTGACCGGCGCCGACACCGTGGGCTCGCGGCGGGCCCGCAGCGTATAGGGCGTCGCCGTCGTCTTGCGCCCGGCGTTCTGGCTCCAGTCGACGAAGACCTTTCCCGGCCGCAGGCTCTTCGTCATCCGGTGGATCGCCAGCCGGGGCAGGGCCTTCTCGGCCTCCACGGCGAGTTCCTTGGCGTACTCGGTGGCCTGCGCGGAAGGGGCCGGCCGGATGGCCGCGGCGAGATGGAGGCCCTTGGAGCCCGACGTCTTGGCGTACGCCTCGATGCCGTCGGCGGCCAGCCGCTCCCGCAGCCAGAGGGCGACCTCGCAGCACTCCACCACGCCGGCCGGTGACCCGGGGTCGAGGTCGAAGACCAGCCGGTCGGCCTCGCCGGGCGCGTCGATCACCCACTGGGGCGTATGGAACTCGGTGACGAGATTGGCGGCCCACATCAGACTGGCCAGGTCCTGCACGAACACCATCCGCGCCGGCCCCTCGACCCGGGGGACCTCGGCCGTGGTGACCCACTCGGGGGTGCCCGGCGGGACGTTCTTGGTGAAGAACACCTGCCCGTCCGGGCCGTCCGGGTAGCGCAGGAAGGACACCGGCCGGTCGCGCAGATGCGGCAGCAGTACGTCGGCGGTGGTCGCGTAGTAGTGCAGCACCTCGCCCTTGGTGAACCCGGTCGCCGGATACAGCACCTTCTCCAGGTTGCTGAGCGCGAGCCGCCGCCCCTCCACCTCTGTGATCGGCGTCATACGATGAGAATCACATGAAACCGGCCGGAACTGCCTCGAAAGGTGCTGAACGTGCGATCCATATGGAACGGCGCCATCTCTTTCGGCCTGGTCAGCATCCCGATCAAGGTGGTGAACGCGACCGAGAGCCACTCGATCTCCTTCCGCCAGATCCACACCGAGGACGGCGGCCGGATCCGGTACCGCAAGTTCTGCGAACTGGAGGACCGCGAGGTCAGCCAGGCCGAGATCGGCAAGGGCTACGAGGACGCCGACGGCTCGATGATCCCCATCACCGACGAGGACCTGGCCCAGCTGCCGATCCCGACCGCGAAGACGATCGAGATCGTGGCCTTCGTGCCGGGTGACCGCATCGACCCGCTCCAGATGGACGCGGCGTACTACCTCGCCGCGAGCGGCGCCCCGGCCGCCAAGCCGTACACCCTGCTGCGGGAGGCGCTCAAGCGCAGCAACAAGGTCGCCATCGCCAAGTTCGCACTGCGCGGGCGTGAACGGCTCGGCATGCTCCGGGTCGTCGGCGACGCCATCGCCATGCACGGCCTGCTCTGGCCGGACGAGGTGCGGGCCCCGGAGGGCGTCGCCCCCGACACCGACGTCACCGTCCGTGACCAGGAACTCGACCTCGCGGACGCCCTGATGGACACCCTCGGCGAGGTCGACCTCGACGATCTGCACGACGAGTACCGCGAGGCCGTCGAGGAGGTCATCGCCGCGAAGGCGTCCGGCGAGGCCCTGCCCTCCCTCCCCGAGCCCGCGGCCGGCGGCAAGGTCCTCGACCTCATGGCGGCCCTGGAGAGCAGCGTCCGCGCCGCCAAGGAGTCCCGCGGCGAGGCGCCGGAGGAGGCTGCCGAGGTCAGACGCCTGCCCCAGCGCAAGTCGGCCCGAGCGGCCCCGAAGCAGACGGCAGGCAAGAAGTCGACGTCGGCGGCGAAGAAGACCGCGGCGAAGAAGACGACGGCCTCGGCGAAGAAGACGACATCGAAGTCGGCCTCGACGTCGGCCTCGAAGACGACGTCCAAGTCGGCCCAGGGCGCCAAGAAGTCGGCGGCGAAGAGCACGGCGAAGAAGGCGACCGCGAAGAAGACGACGTCACGCAAGCGCACGGCGTGACCAGGAGGGGACCGGGAAGCGGCGCCGGGGCTCGCCTGACCGCCCCGCCTACACCCGCCGCAGCGCCAACACCGCGTTGTGCCCGCCGAACCCGAACGAATTGCTCAGCACCACGTCCCCGTCCTCCGGCAGCGCCCGCGCCGCCCCCCGCACCACGTCCAGAACGATCGCGTCGTCGACCTCGTCGCAGCCCACGGTCGGCGGTATCACCCCGTGACGCAGCGTCAGTACGGCCGCCACGGCCTCGACCCCGCCGGCCGCGCCCTGGAGATGCCCGAGGTGTCCCTTGAGCGCGGTGACCGGTACGGCCCGTTCCCCGAGAACCGCCCGCAGTGCGCACGCCTCCGCGAGGTCGCCCTCGGCCGTCGCCGTGGCATGGGCGTTGACGTGGACGACGTCCCGGACACCGGCCCCGGCATCCAGCAGGGCCCGCCGCAGCGCCAGCGCGATGCCGTTGCCGGACGGGTCGGGCGCGGCCATGTGGTGGGCGTCGGCGGACAGGCCCCAGCCCGCGGCCTCGCAGTAGATCCGCGCCCCACGGGCCCGGGCGTGCTCCTCGGCCTCCAGGACGAGGATCCCGGCTCCCTCGCCGTTGACGAACCCGCTCCGGTCCTTGGCGAACGGGCGGGAGGGTGTGGCGTCCGGTGACGCGGCCCCGCCGGCCAGGGCCCGCATCGCGGCGAAGGACGCCATGATCGCCGGCGTGACGACCGCTTCGGCGCCGCCCGCGAGAGCGACGTCGATGCGCCCGTACCGTATGCGGTCGATCGCCTGCCCGATGGCCTCGGTCCCCGACGCGCACGCGCTGGTGACGGTCCGGGCCTCGCCGGTGATGTGCAGGTCGAGCGAGACCTGAGAGGCGGCCTGCGAGGGCACCGTCATCGCAGTGGTGAGCGGCGAGACGGCCCGCGGCCCCTTCTCCCGCAGCCTGCGGTCCCCGCCCACCAGCACGGACGCGTCACCGAGTATGGCGCCCAGGCTCACCCCCACCCGCGCCGGATCGACCCCGCTCTCCCGCGTGCCGCCCGCCGTGAACCCGGCGTCGGCCCACGCCTCGCGGGCCGCCAGCATCCCGAACTGCGCGGCCCGGTTCATCCGCCGCGCCACCGGCCGGGGCAGCAGCCCGGCGGGATCCACGGGCACGACCCCGGCGACCCGCACCGGCAGGCCGTCGAACTCCTCCCCGGCCAACTCCCGTATCCCGTGTCGCCCGTCGAGTAGTCCCCGCCACAACTCACCGACCCCGAGACCCAGCGGGGTGACCGCGCCCAGCCCGGTGACGACGACCCTGCGGGGCGTGGGCGCGGGCGCGGCGGGCTGGCTCATCTCGGCATGCCCCTTTGGTCGTTGAAAGGTCGTTGAAAGGGAAACATGCCCAGGTTTTTCATGTCCAGCACATACGGACGGCGCGCCGCCTCACAGCAGCTGCGCGGTGATGAACCCGACCAACTCCTCTTTCCGCGGGTTGAGATAGAAGTGGTTCCCCTCGAAGACCCGGACGTCCAGCCCCTGGGTCGTGACGTCCGACCACGCCGCGAGGTCCTCCACCGGGCAGGCGGGATCGCCGTCGCCCCCGCAGGCCGTGACCGGAACTCTCAGCCGGTGCAGGCGCGTCGGGCGGTACGCCGCGAGGAGCCCGAAGTCCGCGCGCAGGGACTTCATGATCACGGCCCGCAGCGCGGGGTGATCGTAGAGCGCGGCGCCCTGCGGATCCAGTCTGCGCACGTGGTTCAGGATGTCGGCGTCGG
The DNA here is from genome assembly GCF_008042075.1 of Streptomyces sp. UW30. Taxonomy (GTDB): domain Bacteria; phylum Actinomycetota; class Actinomycetes; order Streptomycetales; family Streptomycetaceae; genus Streptomyces. The sequence goes on from NZ_RDBN01000005.1 coordinate 664,554, forward strand.
TCGGGGCCGACCGCGGTGCCAGCTCCTGTGCGAGGCGTGGCCGGGTGCGGCCCGACACGAACAGCCGGACGGGCGTGCGGCCGGGGACCTCCTCCAGCCGGCGGGCCACCTCGTACGCCACCGACGAACCCATGCTGTGGCCGAACAGCGCCAAAGGCAGGTCGTCGCCCGGCTCGTCCAGCAGGGCCGCCGTGATCGCGTCCGCCAGCTCGTCCATCGTGGCCGCGCACGGCTCGGGCAGGCGGTCCTGGCGGCCGGGGTACTGCACCGACAGGACCTCGATCTCCGGTGGTGTCAGCGTGGCCCAGTCGTGGAAGGTGCCCGCCGCTCCGCCCGCGTGCGGAAAGCACACCAGACGGATCTTCGCGGCGGGCGCGCGCACGCCCCTGAACCAGCGGGTGCGTATGTCGGGGACGGTCATGACTCCGCCTCGAACTCGGAGAGCAGCGCGTCCAGGGCGCCGTCCGCCTCGCCGTGCTCCTTGGTCTCGACGATGCGGGTCGTCATGTCCTTCAGGGTGATCGGTTCGAGGAACAGCTGGATCGGTACGTCGATGCCCAGCTCGTCGCGGAGCCGTCCGGCGAGATGCACGGCCGTCAGCGAGTCGCCGCCCGCCTCGAAGTACGTCCGCTCCAGGCCCGCGCGGCCGTCGAGATCCAGCGCCTCGATCACCAACTCGGCGACCCTGGCCTCCAGCTCGTTCTCCGGCGCGGGTGACGGGCTGTCGGGCGTCGTCCGAGCCGCCGGGCCGCGCAACGTCAGCGCGCCGTGACTCTCGCCCGCGAACGGGTACGCCGGCAGCCGCACCCGCCGCACACCGGCGTCGAGGGCCGGCCAGGTCACCTCCTCGCCCCTCAGCCACGCCTCGCCCAGAGGGTCCCGCGCCGTATCCCGGTGGCCCTCGGCCAGTGCCGTGAGCTTGTCCGACGCCTCCCGTGCGCCGGCGGCCACGACGTAGGCGCGCACGGGCATCCCGACCCGGCCCGTGCGCAGGGTGTGTGCGATGTCGGCGAGGGACGGGGCGTCCGCCTCGCGCAGGCGCGCCGCCAACCTGGCGGCAACAAGGGCGAGTTGGGGGTCGGTGCGGGCCGAGAGCGGCAGCACCGTCGGCTCGGCGGCACTCGCGCCCGCCCCGCGCTCCGGCGCCTCCTGCACCACCACGTGCACGTTCGTGCCGCCGATGCCCACCGACGTCACGCCGGCCAGCCGGGGCAGGCCAGGCCTGCTCGGCCACTCCGCCGTCTGCGTCACCAGCCGCAGCGGTGATCCCTGGAGAGCGGTGACCGGGCTCGTGACGTCCACCGTCGGGGCCAGCGTCCCGTGCTCCAGCATCAGGATCGTCTTGATCAGCGCCGCCGCCCCGGCCGCCGCGTCCGCGTGCCCGATGTTCGACTTCACCGAGCCGAGGGCGATGTCGCCGCCGGGGCCGAACGCCGCGCTCGCCGCCTCCAGTTCGATCCGGTCCCCCAGCTCCGTACCGGTCCCGTGCGCCTCCAGGTACTGCGCCGCCGACGGCTCCAGCCCCGCCGCCGCCCACGCCTCGGTGATCGCGGCCGTCTGCTGGTCCACCCCCGGAGCGGTGAAGCCGACCTTGCCGGCGCCGTCGTTGGTGACCGCGGTGCCCCGGATCACCGCCCGCACGGGGTCGCCGTCGGCCAGCGCGTCCTCCAGCCGGCGCAGCACCAGCACGCCCACCCCGCTGCCCGGCACCGTGCCTGCCGCCTTCTCGTCGAAGGGGCGGCAGCGGCCGTCGGGCGAGAAGATCCCGCCCTGGTAGTGGACGTAGCCCTGCTTGCGCACGCCGGCGATGGACACGCCGCCCGCGAGCGCGGCGTCGCACTCGCCGAGCAGGAGGGCCTGGACGGCGAGATGGACCGCCGTCAGCGAGGTCGAGCAAGCGGTCTGGACCGTCATGCTCGGCCCGTCCAGGCCCAGCCGGTAGGAGATCCAGGGCGCCAGGAACTCGCGGTCGGTGAGGATACGGACCTGAAGGGCGCCGATCGACGCCGCAAGGGCCGGGTCCGTGGCGGCGGCCAAAGAGTGCTCCGTCGGGCTGCCGCCCACGTACACGCCGGTGCGGGACGGGCCGTTCAGCGGGGCGTACCCGGCGTCCTCCAGGGCGGCCCAGGCGCTCTCCAGCAGCACCCGGTGCTGTGGGTCGAGAGCCGCCGCCTCGGTGCGGTTGAAGCCGAAGAGCTCGGCCTCGAAGCGGTCCGCGTCCGCCAGATACCCGTGGGCGGGGACGTACGCGGGATTGCTCAGGTCGGCCGGGTCCGCCCCGTCGGCCAGCAGTTCCTTCTCGGTGAAGGCGGACAGGGAGCAGACGCCGTCGCGCAGGTTGGCCCAGTACGTGTCCAGGTCGGGGGCGCCGGGGAAGCGTCCGCTCATCCCCACGACGGCCACCGCGGACTCAAGGTCGTACGGTGCGGCTTCCTCGGTCGTCATCGCTTCGTGCCCTTCCTGGAACGGAGTTTGTGCAGGGCCGCCCGGCGGTCGCTGCCGCGCCGGGCCGCCTCCTCGTGGGGTGCGATCTGTCCGGCCGTACGGTCGAGATGGGCCGCCACGGCGGCGACCGTCGGATGCCGGAACAGGTCGATCAGGGTCAGGTCCCGGTACTCGGGGTGTTCCTGGAGCGCCGCGAGCACGGCCAGCAGCCGTACCGAATTGCCGCCCAGGTCGAAGAAGTTGTCGTGCGCGCCGACCCGGTCCAGGGTCAGCACCTGCTGCCAGACCCGGGCCACACGCTGCTCGGCAGCGCTGTCCGGGGCGGCGTACGACTCGCTCAGCCGGGGCCGCGAGGAGGGGGGTTCGGGCAGCCGGGACCGGTCGATCTTGCCGGAGCGGTTCAGCGGCAGCTCCGGCAGGCGCACGAAGACCTCCGGGACCATGTAGCCGGGGAGCCGTCGGGTGAGATGGGCACGCAGGGCCTCGTCCGAGGGGGCCGTGTCCTGACCGACGACATAGGCCACCAGCCGCTGATCGGCCCCGTCTCCGCGCACCGCCGCCGCGGCCACCGTCACCTCGGGATGGTTCGCCAGCAGGGCCTCGATCTCGCCGAGTTCGATCCGGTAGCCGCGCAGCTTCACCTGCGAGTCGCTGCGGCCCAGGTAGTGCAGGACGCCATGCGCGTCGACGCGGCACAGGTCGCCGGTGCGGTACATACGGCTGCCGGGCGGGCCGTAGGGGTCGGCGACGAAGCGCTCGGACGTCATCCCGGGCCGGCCGATGTAGCCGCGGGCCAGGGTGGCGCCGGCGACGTAGAGCTCGCCGGTCACGCCGACCGGGGCCGGGCGCAGACGGCGGTCCAGGACGTAGGCGCGCGAGCCGGGCACCGCGTGGCCGATCACGACCGGCTCGCCGGGGCGCAGATCGGCCGTGGTCGAGTACACCGTGGCCTCGCTAGGGCCGTACGCGTTGACGATGCGGCGGCCCTCCTCGCCGAGCCGCTCGACCAGCTCCGCCGGGCACGCCTCGCCGCCGACCGCGAGGGTGCGCAGCTCGGGCAGCGCGCCCGGGGAGCGGGGGAGCGTCATCGCGGCGGACGGCGGCAGGAAGACGTAGGTGATGCGGGAGTCCCGCAGCCGCGCCTGAAGTGCCTCGCCCAGCCGCTCGTCCTCCTGCGCGATGTGCAGCTCCGCGCCCGCGACCCAGGGGAAGAACAGGTCGGACACGGCGACGTCGAAGCCGAACGACACGAACTGCAGGACACGGTCCGTCCCGGTCACCGGGAACACGGGGCATACGTTCACCGCCAGGTTGTGCAGCGCCCGGTGCTCGACGGCCACGCCCTTGGGGACGCCGGTGGAGCCGGAGGTGTAGAGGACGTAGGCGAGGTCGCCGGGGGCGCACGTCGCGGGGGTGAACGCGGGCACCGTGTCCGGGTGCTCGTCCACGCGGAGTTCCGGTACGTCCGTCCCGGCCAGGCCCGTCGTCCGCGCCGCCGTCAGCAGCAGGGACGTGGCCGAGTTGGTGACCATGTAGGCGAGGCGGGCGGCGGGGTGTGCCGGGTCCAGCGGCACGTATGCGCCGCCGGCGCGCAGGACCGCGAGGGCGGCGACGGCCATGTCGGCGCCTCGGGGGAGCAGCAGGCCGACGCGGTCTCCTCGGCGTACGCCGTGTGCCTGCAGGCGTGCTGCCAAGTGGTCGGCTCGGCGCAGGAGTTCGGCGTAGGTCAGGCGGAGGTCGCCGCAGACCAGCGCGGTGGCCTCCGGGCGGGTGGTGGCCTGGTTCGCGACGAGGTCTGGGACCAGGTGCGCCTTGGGGGGTGCCGCGCTGTGCTGTTGGGCGGCTGCGGGTTCGTCGGGGCTGGTCGCGCAGTTCCCCGCGCCCCTGAGGGGCGCTGCCAGCAGGCGTTCCTTTTCGTCCTGCGGGAGCATGTCGAGCGTCGACAGCGGGGCCTGCGGGCGCTGCAGGAGCTGCTCCAGCAGCGTCTCGAAGCACCGCACCCACCGCCGTACCGTCTCCGTGTCGAACAGTGCGCTGCGGTAGATCAGATACGCGGCGAGATCCTCGCCCCACCGCTCCACCTGGAGATGGAAGTCGAACTTCGCGGTGTCCAGGGCCACATGAGCCCGTTCGACCTCGGCGCCGGCCAGGCTCAGCGTCAGTTCGGTGTCGTCGTCGTAGCCGAAGACCACCTGTACTACCGGGTCGTGGCTGATCTCGCGGGCCGGGGCGACCTCGTTGACGACCGCCTCGAAGGGGGCGTCCTGGTAGGGCTGGGAGTCCAGCAGTGCGGTGCGCAGACGGTCGATGAGGCCGTGGTACGAGGGGTCGCCGGACAGGTCGATCCGCAGGGCGAGGGTGTTGGTCAGCATGCCGACCATGTCCTGGAGTTCGGGGCGGTCCCGGCCGGAGACGGGAAAGCCGATCACCAGGTCCTCGGAGCCCGAGAGCCGGCTCACGAACGCGGCGTACGCGGCGAACACCGCCATGAACGGGGTGCCGCCGCGCGTCCGGGCCGTCTCGGCGAGCCGCGCGCGTACCCGGGCCGGCAGCGTGAACCGCTCGGTGCCGCCCGCCGCCGTACGCACCGCCCCGCGCGGCCGGTCCAGCGGCAGCGCGACCGCCTCCGGGGCACCCCGCAGCCGCTCGGCCCAGTGCGCGACCGAGCCGGCGTACTCGCCTGCCGTCTGCCGCTCACGTTGCCAGGACGCGAAGTCCGGGAACTGGAGGGGCAGTTCGGGCGGGGTGTGGTGCAGGCCCTTGGTCTCGTTCTCGTACCCGGCGGACAGCTCGCGCAGCAGCACACCCAGCGACCAGCCGTCGCAGACCAGATGGTGGGCGACGAGCAGGATGCGGTGGCTGCCGTCGGTCACGGTGTACAGCGTGCAGCGCAGGAGTGGGCCGGTCGCCACGTCGAAGGGACGGGCCGCCTCCGCGTGCATCAGAGCCTCCACCTCGGCGACGGGCACGTCACGCTCCACGCGCGGCTCCACCCGCCCGGCGGTGGACACGATCTGGAGCGGCACCCCGTCGGGGCCGGTGCGCAAGACCGTGCGCAGTGACTCGTGCCGGGCGACGAGCGCGTCGAGTGCGCGCCCGAAGGCGGCCGCGTCGAACGGCCCGCGCACCACGAAAGCGGCCGGCACGTGGTAGGTCGCGGCGCCCGGATCCATGTGGTCCAGGACGAGCAGCCGGGCCTGCGCGTCCGAGGTCGGGAACTCGTACTCCTCGTACTCCCCGACCGTGCCGATGTCGTCAGCGGCCATCTGCCTGTGCTCCGTCCCCCGTGCGGTCTGCCAGTACGTTCTCCACGGCCGCGGCGATCTCGCCGACCGGCCCCGGGGTGAGCACATCGCTGTGCTCGCAGTCCAGTTCGTGCACGTCCACCCCTGCCGCGCAGCCCTGCCAGGCCGCGCGCTTCTCCTCGGTCGTCGCCTCCGAGGCGCGGGTGGCCGAGAAGAGGGTCACCCGGCCGTCGTACGGCGACGGCCGCCAGGCGCGGGCCATCTCGATGTACCGCTCCATGGCGCCGGCCAGCGTGCCGAGCCGCCGCTCGTCGAGGTCGGCGAGGAGCGCGCTGTGCGCGTGGAGGCGGGCGACGACCTCGGCCCGGTCCAGCGGGCCAGGACCGGCCGGAGCGCCGGGCAGCGCGTTGCGCAGCAGGCTGCTCAGCGCCGCCTGCTCCACCACCGCCGGGTCCAGCGGCACCCGCGCCACCTCGGGCGGCTTCGGCATCGAGTCCACCACGGCGACGAGCGCGACCTCCTCACCCGCCGCGCGCAGCCGCACCGCCAGCTCATGCGCGAACGGCCCGCCGAAGGAACGCCCGAGCAGCAGATACGGCCCGTGCGGTCGCACCGCCCGGATGCGGGGCACATACTCTTCGGCCAACTCGCCCAGCGTGTGCGGAAGTTGCCCGCCGTGCAGCACCGGCGTCTGGAGCGCGTACACCGGCCGCCCGGGCGCGAGGTGCGGCAGCAGCGCCGCGTAGGCCCAGCCGAGCCCGAGCCCCGGGTGCAGGCAGAACAGCGGGGGCAGGTCGCCCTCGCGGCGCAGGGCGAGCAGCGGGGCGTACGCGTCCTCGGCGTCCCCGTCCGGCTGCCCGGCGGCGAGGCGGGCGGCGAGCGCGGCCGGTGTCGGCGCCTCGAACAGCGTGGCGGGCGACACCCGGGTACCGAGCTCGGCGTGGATGCTCGCGGTCAGGCGCAGGGCGAGCAGCGAGTGGCCGCCGTGCGCGAAGAAGTCGCCGTCGGGGCCGATCGCGTCCACGCCGAGCGCCTGCGCGAACAGCGCGCACAGCCGCTGCTCACGCCCCGGCCGGGCGATCCGGCCGGACCCCGAAAGCCCACGCTCCGCCTCGGGTTCGGGCAGCGCCGCCCGGTCCACCTTGCCGTGCGCGGTCAGCGGTACGGCGTCCAGGCGCGCCCACGCCGACGGCATCAGATGCGCGGGCAGCACACGCGCCGCATGCTCCCGCACCCGGCCCAGGTCGCCGCCCATGACGTAGGCGACGAGCCGCTTGCCGCCGCCCGGCCCCGGGCGCGCGGCGACCACGGCCCGCTCCACGCCGGGGCAGGCGGCCAGGGCGGCCTCCACCTCGCCGGGTTCGATCCGGAAGCCGCGCACCTTGACCTGGTCGTCGCCGCGGCCCACGAACTCCAGCTCGCCGCCGGGGAGCCGGCGCACCAGGTCGCCCGTGCGGTACATGCGGGTGCCGGGCGGCCCGTACGGGTCGGCGACGAAGCGCTCGGCACTGAGGCCCGGACGGTTGAGATAGCCGTGGGCGAGCCCGCTGCCGGCGACGTACAACTCGCCGACCGCTCCGGCCGGTACCGGGCGCAGGAGACGGTCGAGGACGTGGGCGCGGGAGTTGTCGAGCGGCCGGCCGATGGGCACGGACGCGCCGGCGTCCTCCGTCACGGGGTGGGCCGTGGCGAACACCGTGGTCTCGGTGGGCCCGTAGCCGTTGACCACCCGCGTGTCCGGGCAGTGCTCGCGCACCCGCCGCACCGCCTCGGGCGCGAGCACGTCCCCGCCCGCCCACACCTCACGCAGGGCGCCGAGCACCTCCGGCGCGATCTCCGCGACGGTGCGCAGGAGTTCGGCGGTGAGCCACAGGGCGGTGAGCCGCGCCTCGGGCAGCAGCCTCCTGAGCAGGTCGGGGGTGACGGGTCCGGGCGGGGCGAGCACCACCGTGCCGCCGTTGAGCAGGGGCACCCACATCTCGTAGGTCGCGGCGTCGAAGGTGTGCGGACTGTGGAGGAGGACGCGCTCGTGCGCGCCGCCCGCGAACCGGGAGTCGGCGGCGAGTTCCACCACGGCCCGGTGCGGGGTGACGATGCCCTTGGGTTCGCCCGTGGAACCCGAGGTGTACATCACGTACGCGGCGGATTCCGGATGCACGGCGGCCGGCGTCGGCGCGTCCGTGCCCTTCTCGTCGACGTCCAGCACCCGCACGCCCTCGGGCAGTCGAACGTCGGTGGCCGTGACCGCCACCCGCGCGTGCGCCGTGCCCACCAGCGCCGCCAGCCGCCCCGCCGGAGCCCCCGGATCCAGCGGCAGACAGCACGCACCCGCCTTCAGCACCGCCAACTGCGCGACCACCATGGACACGGACCGGGTCAGCGGCAGCGCGACGGTGTCGCCGGGCCGCACCCCCGCCTCCCGCAGCCGCCCCGCCAGGGCGTCGGACGCCGCGTCGAGACGGCCGTACGTCAGCACATCGCCGTCGGACTCGACGGCCGGCGCGTCGGGTGTGCGGGCCACCTGCTCGGCGAAGCGCCCGGGGATGCCCGGCGCCCCGGACGCCGGACGCGTCGGGCCTTCGGCCAGGGCGAGCAGCCGGCGCCGCTCCTGGCGGGGGAGGACGTCGAGCTGGTCGGCCGGTATGCCGTGCGCGGACGTCAGCGCTTCGAAGGCGTGCGCCAGGCGGGCACCGACCGTCGCGGCCGGGATGCCGCCGCGGCAGCTCACCCGCAGCAGCATTCGCTCCCCGGCGACGACGGCGATCGTCACCGGGTAGTGCGTCGCGTCCCGCGTCCCGACCAGCTCCACGGCCGGGGCGGGACCCTCGGCGCGCGGGAAGTTCTCGAACGCCAGGACCGTGTCGAAGAGTTCGCCCGCCCCGGCCGCCCGCTGCACCTGGGACAGCCGTACATGGTGATACGGCGCCAGCCGCAGCTGCTCCCGCTGCACCCGGGCCAGCAGTTCGTCGACGCCCTCGCCGGCCCGCAGCGCGATCCGCACCGGCAGCGTGTTGATGAACAGCCCCACCATCCGCTCGACGCCGGGCAGATCGTGCGGCCGCCCCGAGACGACCGCGCCGAAGACCAGGTCCTCGGCGCCGGTCATCCGGGCCAGCACCAGGGCCCAGGCGGTCTGTGCCACGGTGTTGACGGTGACGCCCGCGTCGGCCGCCCGCCGGGTGACCGCCGCCGTCAGCTCGGCGGTGAGCTCGACGTCGACCGTGTCCTCCAGGGCATCGGTGCCCCGCGGACCGTCCGGCGACAGCAGCGCGGGCCGCGGCAGACCGTCCAGCGCCTCCCGCCAGGCAGCCTGCGCCCGCACCTGGTCCTGGCCCTTCAGCCACACCAGATACTGCTTGAACGGCGCGGCGGGCGGCAGCTCGGCGCCGCCCGTCGTCAGCGCCTCGAGATCCCGCGCGAGCAACGGCAACGACCAGCCGTCCAACAGGATGTGATGCAGGGTCAGCAGCAGTTCGGCGCCCTCGTCGTGCCGGACCAGCGTGGCCCGTAGCAGCGGAGGGCGGGCCAGGTCGAAGCGACGGCCACGGTCCTCGGCCATGAGCCGGGCGAGGTCCGCCCGCGTCTCGTCCGGCGTGCGTCCGGTGCGGTCGAGCTCCGTCCACGGCGGCTTCACCGCCCGCGGGATCACCTGCACCGGCCGCTCGACGTGCTCGTGCCGGAAACACGCCCGCAGATTCGGGTGCCGCTCCAGCAGCCCGGCGACCCCGGCCCGCAGGGCCTCGCCGGTGACGCCGGGCGCGATCCGGAAGCGGGCCTGGACCAGATACGGGTCGGGCCGGTCCGGATCGCGCAGGGCGTGGAAGAGCAGGCCCTCCTGGGCGGGGGAGAGCGGCAGTACGTCCGCTATGCGGCCGCCCATCAGTCGTCCCCCTCATCGTCGTCCAGGTCCAGGTCCAGGCCGTCCTCCAGCAGGGCGAGCTGGTCCGCGGACAGGTCGACCAGCGGGAAGTCGGAGCTGGTGTGGCCGCCCGCTCCGTCCCGGCGGGCATGCGCGACCAGGACCTCGATCGCCTCGCACCACAGCCGCGCCAGCCGCAGCACGTCGTCCTCGCCGAGCACCCCGCGCGCGTACGAGAACCCGGCGCTCAGGCACAGCCGCCCGGCGCCCCGCTCCAGGACGACCGCGTCCACCTCCACGGCGTGCCCGAGCGGCAGCGCCTCAGCGGCCATGCCGAGCAGTTCGCCGTCGGCCGTGTCGCCGCCGGAGAACCGGCCCAGGTAGTTGAACCGCAGGTCGGGCACGGGCAGCAGGTCCAGCTTCGGGGCCGTGTCCGGGTTGAGGTGGCGCAGCAGCCCCCAGCCGAGGCCGCCCGCGGGGACCGACCGCAGCCGCTCCTTGATCTGCTTGAGTGCCTCGCCGGCCGCGTCCCGTGCGGGCTGCCAGAAGTCCGCGCCGAGCGCGGCGCCCGCGTCCAGCCGGACCGGGTACTGGGTGGTGAACCAGCCGACGGTGCGCGAGACGTCGGCGGGCCGGGAGAGTCCCTCGCGGCCGTGGCCCTCCAGGTGAACCAACAGTCCGGTGCCGGTGCCCCGGTGCCGCAGCGCCGCCGCGGCCAGCGCGGTCAGCAGGACCGCGTCCGGGCCGCAGTGGAAGGCCTCCGTCACCTCGGACAGCGCCGCCTCGGTGACCTCCGGCGTCAGTTCCACGCTGAGCACACCGCGGCGCGCCCCGACACCTTGGCCGCCCGCGATCCGCGCGTCCGGGCCGCTCAGCATCCCCTCCCACCAGGCCGACTCCACGTCGGCCTGCTCGGGCCGCACCGCCTCCTGCGCCAGCAGCCGCGCCCAGCGCGCGAAGGACGTGCCCGGCGCCTGCGGCAGCCGTTCCCCGGCCAGAGCGGCGGCCAGTTCGGGGCCGAGCAGCCGCCAGGACACCCCGTCCACCGCGAGGTGATGCACCGTCAGCAACAGCTGCCCCGGCCGCTCGGCGCCCGCGTCGAGCCAGGTGGCCCGCAGCATCTCGCCCATCTCCGGGTCGAGCCGCACCGAGGCCGCCGTCGATTCGGCCAGTTCCCGGGCATCGGCGCCGGCGGGCACCTCGACGCGCTCGACCACCACGTCGGGGACGGCCTCGGGAACCTCCAGCTCCCCCTCCACCAGCCGCATCCGCAACACGCCGTGCCGCTCGACCAGCCCGCGCACGGCCGCCGCGACCCGCTCCGGGCCCACGCCCGACGGCACCGGGAACACCATCGACTGCGTGAACGCCGCCGCGTCCCCGCCCTGTTCGCGCCACCAGCGCATGACCGGCGTCAGCGGGAAACGCCCCGTGCCGGAGTCCTCGCCGAGATCCGCGGCCTCCCGTGCGGTCAGCGCGAGCGCGGCCGGCGTACGGGCCGTGAAGACCTCGCGCGGTGTGATGCCGAGCCCCGCACCCGACGCCCGCCCCGCCAGCTGGATCGCCATGATGCTGTCGCCGCCGAGCCGGAAGAAGTCGTCGTCGGCACCGACCCGTTCGACGCCCAGCACCTCCTGGAACAGGGCGCACAGCGTGACCTCGCGCACCCCCTCGGGGGCCCGCCCCCCGACGTCCGGCCGGCTTCCCGGCGCGGGCAGCGCCGCCCGGTCCAGCTTGCCGTTCGGCGCCAGCGGCAGCGCGTCCAGCACCACCACGTCGGCCGGCACCATGGCGGCGGGCAACCGCCCGACGGCGTACGCCAGCAGCGCGTCCGGCGCGGGCTGCACGCCGTCGCTGCCGACGACGTACGCGACGAGCCGCGGCCTGCCCGGCCGGTCCTCCCGTACGACGGCCACCGCCCGATCCACCGACGGGTGCCCGGTGAGGACGGCGGCGATCTCGCCCGGCTCGATCCGCTGGCCCCGGATCTTCACCTGGTCGTCGGAGCGGCCCAGGTACTCCAGTTGCCCGTCGTCCCGGCGGCGGGCCAGGTCCCCGGTGCGGTACATGCGGGTGCCGGGCGCCCCGTACGGATCGGCGACGAACCGCTCGGCACTCGCCCCCGCCCGGCCCAGGTAGCCGTACGCCACCGCGGGCCCCGCCAGATACAGCTCACCGCACACCCCCGGCGGCACCGGCCGCAGCCGCTCGTCGAGGACGTACGTGCGCGTGCCCGGCAGCGGGGCGCCGATGGGCGGGGGCGTGCCGTCGCCGGTGAGCGGGCCGGAGACGGTGGCGGCCACCGTGTACTCGGTGGGCCCGTAGGCGTTGTGGAACCGGCGCCCGCCGACGGCCCAGCGGGCCACCAGCTCCGGCGGGCAGGCCTCCGCGCCCACGGCAAGCGACCGCAGGTCCGGGTACTCCCCGGCGGGCAGGGTCGCCAGCACGGACGGCGGCAGCATCGTGGCGTTGATCCGCAGCCCGGTCAGGACATCGGCCAGCCCCTGCCCGGCGAGCGGCCCGTCCGGCGGCACGACCAGCGTCCCGCCCGAACCGAACGCCATGCACATCTCGGCCACGGAGATGTCGAACGCGGGCGACCCGAGTTGCAGCACCCTGCTGTCCGGGGTCAACGCCATGGAATCCACGAGGCCGTGAGCGAGGGCGGCCAGACCGGTGTGGGGAACGAGGACGCCCTTGGGGCGGCCGGTGGAGCCGGAGGTGTGGATGACGTAGGCCGGGGTCGCCGGGTCCAATTCGGCGGGGAGTGCCGGGGTCGCCCCAAAGGGGCGCGGGGAACTGCGCGACCAGCCACCATGGCGCGGCAGACGATCCACAACATGCCGTGGCAATTCCAGCGAATCGCTCAACGCCAAGGTCGGCACATCCGTACCGACGGGCACCCCCCGCTCCCCCACAACCACCAGCACCGGCTTCGCGTCCTCCAGCGCCACCCGGATCCGCTCGGTCGGATAGTCCGGATCCACCGGCAGATAGGCCGCACCGGCCCGCTGCACCGCCAGCAACGCAGGCACCATCGCCGCGGTGCGTCCCAGCGCGAGGGCCACGACCTCCCCGGGCCCCGCGCCGTGCTCGGCGAACACCGCAGCCAACCGGTCGACCCGGTCGGTGAGTTCGGCGTAGGTCAGCGTCAGCGCGGTGCCCTCCAGCGCCGGTGCGTCCGGCGTGCGGGCCGCCTGCCGGGCCACCAGGTCGGGCAGGGACAGCGGCTCGGGAGCGGCCGGGCCGACGCCGAGCTCCAGCAGCCGCCTCCCGTCCGCCTCGGACAGCAGACCGACGTCGGCGAGCGGCGCCTCGGGGTCGGCGGTGAAGCGGCGCAGCAGCTCCAGATAGGCGTCCGTCCAGTGCCGTACGGTGTCCGCGCCGAACAGGGCCGTACGGATCTCGAAGCTGCCGTCCATCGCGCCGTCGTCGGCGTCCCGGACGATGCCCACGAGGTCGTGTTCACCACCGGTGTGGATCCGCTCGGGCTCGCTGAACTCCCGCAGCGCGGCCACGCTGCGCTGCTGGGTGAGGTGCATGAACACCCACTGGAACAGCGGGGAGCGCCCGGCGCTGCGGTCGGGCGCGACCGTCGAGACGATCCGGCCCACCGGCACGTCCGCGTTGGCCATCAGTTCGGGGAAGTCGGCCGCGAAGCGGGACAGCACATCGGCGAAGGAGTCCCCGGGCCGGATCCGCCAGCGGGTCGGGATGGCGTTCATGACGTACCCGATGACCCGCTCCAGACCCTTGGCGGCCCGGTTGGCGGTCGGCGTGCCGAGCACCATGTCGTCGGCGCCGGTGAGGCGGTGCGCGAGGACCGCGAACGCCGCCATCAGGACGACGTAGACGGAGGCGCCGCGCTCGCGGGCCAGCGCCCGTACCGCCCGGGCGGTCGGGGCGTCCACCCGGAACGGGATCTGGGCGATCTCCTCCGAGGACCCCGCGCGGGCACCGGGCACGGTCAGCGGACCCGGCGGCTCGGCGAGGTAGCGGCGCCAGAAGGCCAGCCGCGCCTCGAAGACGCCGGCCGCCTCCAACTCGCCCTGCCAGGAAGCGAAGTCGGCGTACTGGATCCGGGGCCGGGTCAGTGCGGGAGCCGTACCGGAGCGCGTCGCGCGGTGGGCCTCGGCGAACTCGGCCTGGAGCACGTCGAAGGACCACCAGTCGGCGATGACGTGGTGCAGGCTCAGCATCAGCGTGCTCCGCCGGTCGTCGACCGTGACGAACCGGGCCCGCATCAGCGGTTCGCCCGCCAGGTCGAAGGGACGGAGCCGGAAGGTCTCGAAGGCCTCGGCGATGGTGATGCCGGTGCCGCGCAGGTCCTCCCGCTCCAGCCGGAAGCGCTCCTCGGGCGGGAAGGTGACGGTGAGCGCTCCCGGTTCACCGTCGATGCGGGCCCGCAGGACGTCGTGGTTCCCGCGCACCAGCGTCAGCGCCGGCTCCAGCAGGTCGGGGTCCATCGGGGCATCGAAGTGGTAGGCACAGCACAGGTTGAGCGCCGCGGTGCCGGGATACAGCGACTCGTACACCCACAGGTCCTCCTGCGCCGGGCTGAGCCGCGCCGGGCCGTCTCCGTCCCGCGGCGGTACGACCGCCGGGATCAGCCCCGCCTGCCCGGACTCCACCAGCCGCCGCATCAGCCGGACCCGCTGCTCACCACTGAGCGCGCTGAACCGCTCGGCCATCGACGCGCCGGCCGCCCCCGTAGTCCCCGTCACGCCACGTCCTCCACGAGCTCAGCCAGTCGGTGCAGCCCCGCCAGTACCTCTTCGCGGCCGAGGCCGAAGTCCACGAAGCAGGCGACCTCGTCGCAGCCCAGCTCGCGCAGGTCGGCGAGCATCTTCCGGCAGGTCTCGGCGGAGCCGAGCAGGCTGCCCCAGGACAGATACCGGTGGAAGGCGAACTCGGCGAGCAGCGCGGTCTGTTCCTCGGTGAGCTCCGCCGTCGCCCTGTCCGCCGTACGGTTCGCCGTGGTCTGCCGGACATAGGAGCGCAGATACCGCTTCAGCGGCTCGGCGGTCAGCCGCCGCGCCTCCTCGTCGTCCGCGCCGACGAACGTGTGCGCCATCAGCGTCACCCGGCCGTGCGCGTCGGTGCCGCCCTGGTCGGGGGCGGCGGCGCAGGCGTCCCGGTAGCGGCCGATCTTCTCGGCGAGTTCGTCCCGGCTCTGTCCGACGGTCGCCCCGAGCACCCCGGTGCGCAGACCTCCGGCCGCCTCCCAGGTCGCGGGGTTGCCGGAGCTGGTCAGCCACAGGGGCAGGGTGTCCTGCACGGGCCGTGGCTGCGGCCGGACGGTGACCGAGGCGCCGGTGCCGTCGGTGAACTCGGCCGCCTCGCCCGCCCACAGCTGCCGCAGCAGCGGGATGTCCCGCAGGGTCTGCTCGCGGCGGTCCTCGTAGTTGCCGGGCGCGAGCACGAAGTCGGCGGAGTGCCAGCCCGTGGCGGCCGACAGCCCGATCCGGCCGTGCGAGAGGTTGTCGACGACCGCCCAGTCCTCCGCGATCCGCAGCGGATGGTGCAGCGGCAGGATCACGCTGCCCGCCCGGATGTTGATCCGCTCGGTCGCCACCGCGAGCGCGGCGCTCAGCACCGGCGGGCTCGGGAACACCTGGCCCACCTGCTGGAAGTGCCGCTCGGGCGTCCAGATCGCGTGGAAGCCGAGCCGGTCCGCGGTCCGGGCGACGGTGAGGATGTCGTCGTAGGCCTCGCTGTGCCGCGGCGCCGCCCCCGTGTCCGCGGGGCTGTCGGCCCCGAAGAACATCACGCTCAGGTCCATGGCACCTCTTTCTGGCTGGTGTCGGTACGTCCGGCGCGGCCGGGCTGCCGGGGAACGCGCGGCCGGCGCGGGATGGGCGCCGGTGCCACGGGGGCCTCGGCCGGCGCCCGCTCCAGCTCGGTGGCGAGAGCGGCGACGGTGGGCGAGGTGAACAGCTGGGCGGCGGTCACCGTGCGCCCGGCACCGGTGAGGCGGGCCGCGACCCGCACCGCGCGCAGGGAGTTGCCGCCGAGCTGGAAGAAGTCGTCGTGCGGGCCGACGCCGTCGACGCCGAGGACGTCGGACCAGACGGCGGCGATCTCCCGGTGCAGGGCCGAGTCCGCCGGGGCGGCGTCGGCGCGGGCGGGGACGAGCACCGCGTCCCGGGCCGGGTCCGCGCGCCGGGGCGGCTCGGGCAGCGCGAGCCGGGACAACGGCAGGTCCGGTTCGGTGACCGCCGCGCGCAGCGCCTCGACGACCGCGTCCGCCAGCCGTTCCACGAACTCCGGCTCCAGACACGAGGTCCGGTACTCGAAGACCAGCGTCATGCCGTCCGGCGCGCCCGACGGGCCGTGGTCGTCCGTCACGTCCACCAGCAGCTCGAACCGCGCCGTGCCGGTGCGTAGCGGCTCCACGCCGGTCTCGGCGCCGGGCAGGTCCACCTCGGCGCGGGCGTTGTTCTGCAACGCCAGCACCACCTCGGTGAACGGCTGCCGCCCCGGCGGACGTACGGGGCCCAGCGCGTCCACGACCTCCTCGAACGGCACGTCCTGGTGGGCGAAGGCGTTCAGCGCCGTCTCCCGGACCCGCGCGAGCAGCTGCCGCGCGGTCGGATCGCCGGAGGCGTCGGTGCGCAGCACCAGCATGTTGACGAAGAACCCGACGACGTCGTCCACCGTGCCGTCGTGCCCGCGCCCGGCGATCGGCGACCCGACCGCGAGATCCTCGCCCGCCCCCGCCCGCACCAGCGCGGCGGCCAGGGCGGCGTGCAGCGCCATGAACAGCGTGGCGCCCTGCACCCGCGCCGTCTCGACGATCCGCGCGTGTTCGCCGGCGTCCAGCCGCCGTACGACGGTGGCGGCGTCCCGGCCCGGCACGGCGGGCCGTCCGGGACGCCGGGGCAGCAGGGGGCCGCCGGGTGCCAGGTCGGCCAAGGCCTTGCGCCAGAAGGCGAGCTGCTGCGAGGCGAGTGATCCGGGATCGCCGGCCGAGCCGAGCCGCTCCCGCTGACGGCGCGCGAAGCCGGTGTACGGGACGGGCAGCGGGGGCAGTTCCGGTTCGGATCCGGCGGCCCGGGCGGCGTAGGCGCGCGACAGGTCCCGCAGCAGCGGGGGCAGCGACCAGCCGTCGCCGGCGATGTGGTGCAGCACGAGCAGCAGCGCGTGCTCACCCGGCCGGTCCGCGACACTGAACAGCACGGCGTGCAGGGGCAGTTCGGCGCCGAGGTCGAAGCGGTGCCGGGCGGCCTCGGTGACGGCCTTCGCCAGCTCACCCGAGTCCACGTCGACCTGCCGCAGCTGTGGGAGGCCGTCGGCACCCTCGAGCACCCGCTGTCGCGGCTCGCCGTCGGTCTCGTCGAAGACGGTACGCAGCACCGCCTGCCGGCCCGCCACGTCCCCGAGGGCCGCCCGCAGCGCCGCCGGATCGACCTCGCCGCGCAGCCGCACCAGCACCGGCAGGGTGTAGGCGGTACCCGCGTCGACCCGGTCCAGGAACCACAGGCGGCGCTGGGCGTACGACAGGGACAGTGAGCCGCCGTCCGGGAGAGGTAGCGGCGCGTCGGACCGACCGCCGTTCTCCGCCGTCTCCTCCACGTGCGGCACCAGCTCCGCCGGCGTCCGGCACTCGAACAGCGTCCGTACGCCGACCCGGGCGCCCAGCGTCAGCTGGATCCGGCCCAGCAGCCGGGCCACCATCAGCGAGTTGCCGCCGAGCGCGAAGAAGTCGTCCTCGGGGCCGACGGACGCGACCCCCAGCACCTCGGAGAACAGCCCGCACAGCGCTTCCTCGACCGCACCCGACGGCTGCCGCCCGGTCGCCGAGGCGAGCGAGCCGGTGACCGGGCCGGGCTCCGGCAGGGCCGCGCGGTCCAGCTTGCCGTTGGGGGTGAGGGGGAGGGCGACCAGCAGGACGAAGGCCGCCGGGACCAGGTAGTCGGCCAGCAGGCGAGCCGCGTGCTCGCGCAACTCCCCTTCCGTGGGCGGCTGTCGCTCCCCGTCACGCGGGACGACGTACGCGACGAGCCGCTTGTCACCCGTGGCGTCGGGCCGGGCGACCACGGCGGCCCGGACGACACCCGGATGGCGTGCCAGGACCGCCTCCACCTCGCCGGGCTCCACCCGGAACCCGCGGATCTTCACCTGGGCGTCGGCCCGCCCCAGATACTCCAGCACCCCGTCGGCCCGGCGCCGCACCAGATCCCCGGTGCGGTACATCCTCCGGCCCGCGGGCCCGTACGGGTCGGCCACGAACCGCTCGGCGGTCAGCTCCGGCCGGCCGCAGTAGCCGAGGGCGACACCCGTCCCGGCGGCGTACAGCTCACCGCTCTCGCCGTCCGCGACGGGCCGCAGCCGCTCGTCCAGCACCCGGAGCCGTTTACCGGCGAGAGGGCGGCCGATCGGCACCGGCCGGCCGCCGCGCACCTCCTCGGCGGTGACCGGGTGGACGGTCAGGAAGACCATGCCCTCGACCGGGCCGTAGCCGTTGCTCAGCCGCAGCCCGGGGTGCCGCTCCAGGGCGCGGGCCGCGTGCGCGGGCGACAACGGCTCGCCGCCGACGATCAGTTCGCGTACCGCGGCGAGGGCCCGCGGGTACTCGTCGACGACCACCTGGAACAGGGAGGCGGAGAGGTACAGGGAGGTGACGGCATGCCGTTCGACCAGAGCGGCCATCACCACCGGGTCGGGGCGCTGCCCCGGGTGCAGTACGCACAGGCCGCCGTTCAGGAGCGGACCCCACAGCTCCAGCGCGAACGCGTCCCAGGACACCGGGGAGCACTGCAACCACACCGCGCCGGCCCCGAAGGAGGCGAAGTCCTGCCCGGTCAGCGTCCCGGTGATCGCCGAGTGGGAGGCGACGATGCCCTTCGGGCGGCCGGTGGAGCCGGAGGTGAACATCACGCAGGCGGGGTCGTGCGGCCGTACCGCGACCTCGGCGTGTGCCGGCGTCGGGGTCTGCTCGGAGTCCTCCACCGCCACCGACTCGGCGGCGCTCACGGGCTGTTGGGCCCCGCGTCGGGAGACGACCACCCCGACCCCCGCGTCGGCCGCCATCCCGCGCAGCCGCTCCGCCGGAAAGTCCGGGTCGAGCACCACATAGCCGGCACCGGCCTTGAGCGTGCCGAGCAGCGCCACCACCATCTCGGCGGACCGCTCCAGGTACACGCCCACCAGCGTCCCCGGCCGCACACCGCGCCGCCGCAGCAGCGCGGCCAACCGGTCGGCACGCGTGTCGAGTTCGCCGTAGGTCAGCCGTTCGTCGCCGTGCACCAGCGCGGTCGCCGCCGGTGTCCGCCGAGCCTGCTGTGCGAAGAGTTCATGCACACCGTGCAACGCCCCCGTTGCTCCCATGTCAGGCGTCTGCGCCCGTGGGGGCGGGACATATGTCCGTCCAGTGCTCCTCGACGTAGGCGAGGCAGTCGGCACGGCTGCTCGCGGTCAGCGCCACGTCCCACCCGTCCGGCACGGTGATCCCGTCGGGCCAGAGCGAGAACTGGCCCTCGGCGTTGCTGAGGACGAGATAGGTCCCGTTCTCGTCCTCGAACGGATTGGTGGTCATGGTCAGCCCTCCACGAGTGCTTTGTTCTCGGGGTTGTCGGGTTTGTCGGTGTTCTCCGCGGCCTCGGGATCGCCGGGCCGGGCGGAGTCGTCGACGTCGGCGTCGGGGGAGTCGTCGGCGGCGTCGGGCAGCAGCGTGTCGATCTCGCGCACCGTGCGCCGCGACATGCCGAGCACCGCGACCGTGATGCCGCACAGGCCCGCGATGAGCAGCATGGCGGCCATACCGCTGCCCGGCCCGTCCCCCAGGACCGGCCCCAGCACCACGAAGATCCCGGCGCCGTCCGCGGCCTGCGGTTCGAAGACGTGGTCGGCGAGCGGGCCGGAGACCGCGGTGGCCAGCGGGACGGAGAGCTGCGACAGGAACATCACCGCGCCGAAGACCCGGCCGTGCCACTCCTGCGGAACCTTGGTCTGCACGATCGCCTGCATCGTGCCGTTGATCATCGGCATCAGCGCCGCGCCCACGAGGATGGCCGCGCACCAGCCGACCACCCCGCCCGCCAGCGCCATCGCCACCTGGGCGGACAGACACATGCCGATGATCCCGAGCAGCATGCCCCGCGCCCGGTTCTTCGGCCCGCTCCAGGCCGCCATCAGCAGCCCGCCCGCGACCCCGCCGACGCCGATCGCCGTGTTGACGCTCGCCAGCGCCGAGGTCTCGCCGCCGGACCGGGCCAGCACCATGGGCTGTACGGCGGCGAAGCCGAACACCATGACCAGGTTGACGAAACAGAAGGCCAGCAGCAGATCGCGCAGGCTCGGCAACCGGAACAGGAAGCGCATCCCCTCGACGGCCTCCGCGACGAGCTTCCCCCGCGGGCCGCCCGCCTTCGCCCCGGGACCGGTGTCCCCCCGCATCCGTACGACCCGGATCGCGGCCAGCGCGAGGGCGAAGCTCACCAGGTCGGCGACGATGATGAAGCCGAGCCCGGAGAACGCCACCAACAGCCCGCCCAGCGCCGGACCGCCGACGTCCGCGGTGCTCTTGGCGCTCGCAAGCAGGCTGTTCGCCCGCTGGAGTTGGTTCTTGTCCACCAGCAGCGGCACGGCGGCGCCCAGCGCCGGGAACTGGAAGGCGGCGGCGCAGCCGAGCAGCATGACCGCCCCGTAGACCTCCCAGGTGCTCAGCCCGCCGGTGAAGTGCAGCACGCCGAGCAGCGCCACGATCAGCAGCCCGCCGCCGTCCGCGAGCTGGAGCGCCGTACGCCGTCTGACGCGGTCGACGAAGGCCCCGGCGAGCGGGCTCAGCAGCACCTGGGGGAGCAGCGCGCACAGCGACAGCGTGGTCAGCGCGGTCGCCCGGCCGGTGGCCGACCAGGTCTCGAAGACGAAGGCGAACCGCAGGACGGAGTTGCCGACCAGTGATATCGCCTGCCCGCTCCAGACGAGCATGAAGGGACCCATACCGGTGAACCGGCCGGTCCTGCCCCCGTCGTGCGCGGTGTCGTCCTGCGAACGCGCCACATCGGCCACGTGCGTACCCCCGTCGAATGTGGCTTCCGATCGAGAACCCTAGTTCGAAAGTGGCCCGCCGCACATCCCCGATCATGAAAGGAGTCCGAGAAGCCCTCACGGACGGGCCGTCACGACCGTGAGGGCCGCGCGCTGACGAGCGCCGCACCGAGACACCGCACGGTCACCTCGTAGGCACCTACGAACAATTGACGACACAACGACATTCGGGACGCATCGGACGAGAGGTGCTCTCCCCGGACACCGCAGCCGCCTTCCAGCAGCGGATCCCCCGCACGCCCTCCCCGTCAAGAGTGTCAATCGCCCGGTCGTTGACGGATGGACTGGCCCGACCAACTGCCCCGTCCCTAGGATGTGTTGTCGGCGAGGTGATCTCCTCGGCCGTCCTGCCCCTGGGGGAAGCCATGGAGCCTGGAAAGCAGCTGTCCACGTCCATCGATGCCACGGTCCCCACGGCCGCGCGCATGTACGACCACTACCTCGGAGGCAAGGACAACTACGCCTCGGACCGAGCCGCCTGCGAGGAGCTGGACAAGGTCGTCCCCAGCACCCGGGCCCTCGCGCTGAACAACCGGCGCTTCCTCCAGCGGGTGGTCGGGACGCTGGCCGGCGACTACGGCATCCGTCAGTTCCTGGACCACGGCTCCGGCCTGCCCACCCAGAACAACGTCCACCAGGTCGCGCAGGCCGTCGACTCCGCCTCGCGCGTGGTGTACGTCGACAACGACCCGATGGTCCTGGTCCACGGCCGCGCACTGCTGGACCAGAACAACAACACCGCCGTCATCCACGCCGACATGCGGGAGACGGACCTGATCTTCTCCCACCCGGACACCGAGCGGCTGATCGACTTCTCGGAGCCGGTGGCGGTGCTGTTCAACTCGGTGTTCCACTGCATTCCCGACGACGACGCCAACGGCCCGCTCGCCGTGGCCCGCCGGGTGCGCGAGCGTCTCGCGCCCGGCAGCTTCATGGTGATGTGCCAGCTGGTCAGCGAGGACCCCGAGGTCCGCAAGTTCGTCACCGACTTCATGGACCAGGCGACCCAGGGGCACTGGGGCCGGGTGCGCCAGGAAAGCGACGTCGCGGAGTACTTCGAGGGTCTGGAGATCCTCGAACCGGGTCTGGTGGAGGTCTCCACCTGGCGCCCCGACACCGAGGTGGCACCGCGTCAGCTCACCCAGGAGTGGATCGAGTTCGGCGGCGTGGGCCGACTGCCGTAGGGACCGGAGGGAGGGGGAGCGGCGTCACCGCCGCTCCCGGGCCTGACCCCGCTAGGCGTACCGCTTCATCGTCTCGCGCAGTCGCTCCAGGGACTCGCGCGGGTTGAGGGCCTCGTCACCCAGACGGTCCAGGGCGAGGCGGTACTCCTCGGTCTCGTCGCGGTCCTCCAGGAAGGCCGCGCTCTTGATGTGCTCCAGATAGACGATGTCGGACAGATCGACGCCGCCGAAGCGGAGATAGGTGACCGGCATGGCGGGTGCCGATGCGTTGGTCACGTCCAGGGGCACGATCTGCACGGTCACAAGAGGCCGCTGGGCCATCTCCACGAGGTGCTCCAGCTGCGCCCGCATCACCTCACGGCTGCCCAGGACACGCAGCAACACCGACTCGTCGACGATCGCCCACAGCTGAGGCGCGTCCGGACGGTGCAGCAGCTCCCGCCGACGCGTCCGCAGCTCCACACGCCGCTGCAGCTCGCGCGCCGGCGCGTCCGCAGCTCCACACGCCGCTGCAGCTCGCGCGCCGGCGCGTTCGGCAGTCCGCGCTCCACCACGGCCCGGGTGTAGTCCTCGGTCTGCAACAGGCCGGGAACATACTGCAGTTCAAAGGTACGGATGGCCGTCGCGGCCTCCTGCAGCCCGACCAGCCGGTCGAACCACTCCGGCATCAGCCGCTTGTCATAGCGCTGCCACCAACCCGGCTCACCGGCACGGCGCAGCAACTGCAGCAGCACCGACGCCTCGAACTCCGCGGCGCGGTAGTGCTCCAGCAGGGTCCGTACGTCCGCCTCCGTGGGCGGCCGACGGCCCTTGCCCGCCTCGATGCGCGACAGCTTCGCGGGACTGAAGCCCACGGCACGCGCCGCCTGGTCCTGGGACAGACCGAGGTCTTCGCGAATACCGGCCAACTGGACGCCGACCAGCATCTTCAGCAAGGTCGGCGCGGGCTCGGTGCGGTCCAGATAGGGTTCGAGGCGGGAGAGGCGAGGTGACTCGGCGGACATCCTGACTCCCTGTAGACCGGCATACGACAGACCGCATTATCGCATCCCGCCGCCCCGCGCCGCCGGAACCGCGAGAAGTGGAAGCCTCAACTTCCGCTTGCGGAGGGCGTTTCGCCCCCGCCGGTCGCGCGGTCCCGGGCAGAGGCCGGTCTCAAGCGAGGTGGTCGAACTCTCCCTCCTTCGCGCCCGCCAGGAAGGCCGTGATCTCGGCGGGGGTGTAGACGAGGGCCGGTCCGTCGGGATGGCGGGAGTTGCGCATCGCGACACTCCCATCGCCCAGGGCGGCCACCTCGACGCAGTTGCCCTCGGCATTGCTGTGCCGGCTCTTGATCCAGCGGACGTCCAACGAGCTTGCCCGCACGCCGTTCTGCGCTGTTGGCACTGCACTCTCCTTGCTCACGTTCCGCCACGCATGCGCCCCGACGCCTCAGCGGACCCGGGCCGCACCACGTGCTCTGCGTCGACACCCTCGCGCAATTTCCCGTGAAATTGCACGGAGACGCCGTCGGCGTGGATAATAGCCCTTGGCGTCAAGTGCAGCGCGGACGCCCCGTCCTGACCGTGTATCAGGGGAGACGTTGTGTCCTTACCTGCGTACGAAGGGCTCCGACTGGCGCATGGCGCTGCGTCACCTGCGGGGTTGGCCGCGACGCCGGAACCGCGCCCCGCCGCTCCGCGCACCTCGCCCCGCTCCGCCGTCCTGCGCCTGGCCGGCGCCGAACGGGGCTGCGGTCAGGCCCGCGACTTCGTCCGTCGCACGCTGACCGGCTGGGAACTCGACCACTGCGGCCCCGACGCCCTCACGGTGGTCACCGAACTGCTGGCCAATGCGGTACTGCACGCCACGGCCCACAGTCCGGCCCCGGGATCTGCCCGTGGCTCCGCCCTGGACGACGCCGAGATCTGGCTCCGGCTCAGCCTCCGCCGCCACGCCCACCTGGTCTGCTCGGTCACCGACCCGAGCGACCACCCACCCGTGTACCCGCACACCAGCGACCCCTTTGACGAACACGGGCGCGGGCTGCGCATCATCGACGCCCTGTCCGAGCACTGGGGCTGGACCCGACGGCACCCGATGGGCAAGACGGTCTGGGCGATGCTCCCGACCGCGGACCGGGTCTGACCCCTCACGGCAGGGCCGCGCTGCATCCGCAAATGTGCGCCAGCACGCGAACATTTGGGTAAGTGCCCGAATAGCCCGCCATATATGGGACGCCTTCGCCGGCGGTGTAACACACTCACGCTCGTCTGACGCAGAACCAGGCAGAAGAAGTCACCGTGCAGAATCCGAATCCCGACACGGCGCGGTGGCCAGTCGCCCCAGCCAACGCGTCAGATCGGATTTCTCGTGAACACCGACCCGGTATCCGGATACCAGTCGTACGACCAGCACACCCCCCAGGACCGCCCCGCGCGCAACCAGGCCACCGCACGGAGAGCGGCCCTGACGATCTGCACGATCGCCGACGTCTCGGCCGGTCTCCTCGGCCTGTGGATCGTGCTGTACCTGCTCGACGCGAACCAGGGCAACGCGTTCGTGGAGCTCGTGCACGGGTCGGCGGACCTGCTCTCCGGATGGGCACAGGACATTTTCACGATGGACACAGAGGGCCTACGGGTCGTCCTCAATTACGGCCTTCCGGCAGTCCTGTATTTGCTCCTCGGGCACGGAATTGCCGCCCGCCTGAACAGGGCTTGACGGCAATACCCAGCGGAAGGACGACACAGTGACACGCACTCCCACCGAAAACGATCACCTGCCCATTTATGAAGACCTGGTGCGCGAACGCGGAGACGCCGTAACGGAAGCCCAAATAGCAGCCGCACACACCCAACACCAGGCAGCGGAACTGCTGAGCGACGGAGGTCCGGGTCACTGGGACGGCCGTCCGGGGCACACCGGGCAGGCCCGGCACCGCTAGGTGGGGCGTTCGGGCCGAAGGCGGAGACCGGGCGGGCAGGCCGGATGTGACGCGCGCGGCCACAGACTCGGGATCTGGCGCGCATGCCCCGCAGAAGTGAAATGCGAGGTTTGCCCGCCTTGGCTCGATCATGTTTCGGGCTTCCGGCGAGGGCTCGGCGAAAGGCCCATCGCCGACGCTGTGCGCGGGCCGACGTGGCGGGCCGGGTCAGATCTTGATCACGGTGGCCCGTCCGCCGCACAGCACGGTCAGATTCTCGGGATCCGAGGTGAGGATCGTGACCGGGCCGGGCGCGGCAAGGGCGGAGGCGCTGAGCATGGCGTCGATGGCGTACTTGTGTCCGTGCAGGCCGGCGTCCGCGAGGAGCGCAGCAGCGTGCCGGGCGATCGGCTCGGTGACCGGCTCGACGACCAGGCGGGGCGGACCTGGTCAGGCTCCCTGTCGGGCGCGCTCGTCGTTCTCGCGGTAGAGCACCAGGTGCTCGTGGAAGAGAACGCCGTCGCGGATGTCGCCGGTGGCGGTGAAGCCGGTGTCGTCGACGTAGTCGAGGTGGTTTCCGGTGACGGTGTACCTGCCGGTGTAGGCGCTGCGGCGGCTGCCGCGGGCTTCGTCGTAGCGGCCGTTCGGCAGCAGTTCCTGGCGGATGAACCCGTCTGCGGTCACCCACATCCCGACGTACGGGTGAGGGTCGCGGGGCGTGTCGTTGGTGGTCATGGCTCTACGGTCGCCCAGGCCGCCGAGGGTAACCAGGCCGCTGTCTGCCCAGGTGAGGGCTTCCTGGGTGCGGCGCACCCAGGGACACGGCGGCCTGGTTCCGATTCCGCCGTGCGACGAACTTGGTGGTCGGGCAGCGGTCGTAGCTGCCGGACATCCGCCTCGGACCTGCACCGGCGCTCCTTCGCGCCTCTGGCGGACCGATGGGCCGACTCCACCGAGGAGCATGCAATGAGCAGCACCGACATCGACACCGACACTGACATCGACACCATGGACTGGAACCCCACCGCCCTCGACGAGATCCTCTCGAACGGCGCGGGCCGCCCCGTCCTGTTCACCAACGCCCGCATCCTCACCATGGACCCGCTGATCGGGACCATGACCGGCGCCGACCTCCTGTTCGTCGGCTCCCTGCTCGTGGGCGTCGGCCCGGGCATCATCACCGCCGCTCAGGACGACAACGCCATCGTCGTCGACTGCACCGGCATGACCATCGCCCCCGCCGTCGTGGACACCGTCGCACTGGCCGGCGGCCGCGGCCACCGCTCGGAGTACGTCGCGACGCTGACCCCGGGCAACACCCCCGACTTCCTGGTCGTGCCCGACGAACTCGCCGCCGACGTGCCGAGCGCCGTCGCCACACTCATGGCCCGGCCCGAGCAGGTTCGCGCACTCGTCGCGGCCGGCCGTCCCGTCCTGTGGACCGGCAGCGACGTCCCCGGCCGGGCCACCGCGCCCGAGGCGGGCATCCCGGCCGCCGAGGACCTGACCGGCAGCCCGCGCGTCGGTGTCTGGATCGACAGACACGACTTCCTGCACCAGGAGCTCACCGCCGACGGCCGCTACGACGAGACCCGGGGCGGCCGCCCGCACGCGTATCAGGGCCGCTACTGGATCGACGGCGACCGCATCGACTACCTGGACGACCTCGGCTTCTGGGCCTACGGAGAGTTCCAGGGCGACGAACTGCACCACGCGGGCTACGTCATGAAGCTCGGCTGACCTGCCCGCCGACCGGCGCACCATCGGTCCCGATCCTGGGCGCCCGGCACCTGGGGAAACCGCGGCCTGGTTGCCGTGACGGGCGCGGCCGAGGCTGGTGTTCGAGCAACCCGGCCGCTCCCGGCGACCAGCCTCCCAGCCCTCACCCGGCGTACGGCCCTACGGCCCACTGCCGGCGCCCCCTCCGGCGCATGGCCCGTCCTCCCGGCCCTCTCCTCCGTACGGAAAGAAGATTTCTCATGAGCATCAACGACACTTCCAGCGCCGCCGTCCTCGAAGAGCTCCGGCGTCGGCCCGCCGACCGGCGGCGCATCCTGTTCACCGGCGCGACCATCGTCACCATGGACCCCGGACTCGGTGTCATCGACGGTGGCGACCTCCTCGTCGAGGGAGACACGGTCACCGCCGTCGGCCGTGACCTCAGCGCGGATGACGCGGTGGTCGTGGACGCCACCGGCACGATCCTCACCCCCGGTTTCGTCGACACCCACCGGCACGCCTGGGAGGCACAGTTGCGCCGGATCATGCCGGACGTCGACGACCTCGGTGGCTACGTCATGGCCACCCTGGCCGGCTACGCCACGGTCTACCGGCCCGAGGACATGTACATCGGCACCAGGCTGGCCGCCCTGACCGCGATCGACAGTGGCATCACGACGATGCTCGACTTCTCCCACAACTCCCGTACCCGAGAGCACTCCGACGCCGCCATCGAGGCCCTCCGCGACACCGGCATCCGTGGCGTGCACGCCTCCATGGGCCCGCACTTCGGGGAGTGGGACCGTCAGTGGCCGGGCGACCTGGCCCGTATCAAGGACCGGTACTTCAGCAGCGACGACCAGCTGCTCACGCTGCGCCTGGCGACCCTGGCCACCGACGAGATCGCCGGGCCCGCCCTCGCCTACGGCCCCGAACTTGCCTGCGCGGCAGAGGAGTTGGGCATAGGAGTGAGCGTGGACGCCGTCTTCGGTATCTCCTCCTCCGAGGCGGTCCTGCGCTGGGCCAAGGACGGGATCCTCGGCCCCGACGTCACCCTCATCCACTCCACCGGACTGACCTCCGAGGCGTGGAAGGCGATGGGGGAGACCGGCACCACCGTGGCGCTGGCCCCCACCTCCGACGCGCAGATCGGCCTGGAGACCGCGATCCCGGCCGTCGACGAGGCGCTGTCCGTCGGCATCCGCCCCGGCCTGAGCATCGACGTCGAAGTCGCTCTCGCCAGCGACATGTTCACGCAGATGCGGGCCCTGCACGCCATCCAGCGGATGCGCGCGGTCAACGCCGCCTACGGCACCGATCAGCAGCCCTCTCGCGTCACCACCCACGACGTGCTGGACTTCGCCACGCTTCAAGGCGCCCACACCAACGGCCTGTCCGGCGTTACCGGTTCCCTCACCCCGGGCAAGAAGGCCGACCTGCTGGTCATCCAGGCCGAGGACCTCAACAACATGCCCCTCAACGACCCGATCGGCACGATCGTGCTGGGCTCCGACGCCCGCAACATCAGCGCCGTCCTCATCAACGGCGAGCCCCGCAAATGGGACGGACACGTCCTCGACGTCGACCTGGCCGCCCTGCGCGGACAGGTGCACGCCTCACGCGAGTACGTGCTGAACACCCCGGCTGCGTGAGCAACCCGGCCGCCTGGGCGAGCTTGCCGCCCGGGCAGTCCTCCCCATCGTCCCCGGCCGCTTCTCCCGCCCCCAGCGGCCGGGGACGATGGGGAGGACTGCCCGGGCGCGAGCTTGCCGCCCGGGCAGTCCTCCCCATCGTCCCCGGCCGCTTCTCCCGCCCCCAGCGGCCGGGGACGATGGGGAGGACTGCCCGGGCG
>NZ_RDBN01000005.1:692914-742903 GCF_008042075.1 Streptomyces sp. UW30
CCCCGACCGTCCACACCGCCCCGCCCGCCGTGGTCGAGCCGACCGCCGTCGTCCCGGCCGCCCAGACCCCGCCGTCCGTCCCGGTGACGCCTGCACCGTCCCGGCCGGTGGTCCAGCTCACCCCCGGCACGGTGATCGCCCTCGTCGGCGGCGGCACTGCCGTGGTCCTCGTCGTCGGCGCCGTCCTGGTCTCCATGCTCCTCGCGGTCGCCATCACCGGTGCCTCGGTCGCGGTGTGCGCCGTCGTCCTGCGCTCCCTGCTTGCCTCCGAGGCGAAGCGACGCTGACCGGCCCCCGGAGCGGCCTCTACCGCCAAGTTTCGTCCGCTCCGGGCGCCGTCCCTGTCCGATCCACTGAACCGGAAGGAACCTCCACCATGACCGGTCCTACCCCGGCCACCACCGCCAACGCGCAGATCTGCCGGGACTGCGACGGCTTCGCGTCCGCCAAGGTCACCCTCGGCGGACGCGATCGCATCGGCCACCTGCGCACCGTCACCGCCCACTGCCCGGCGTGCCACGGCACCGGAACCGCGTCGGCTCGCCGCCCTCGCCCGATGGACTGGGCGGTTGCCGCATGAACCACTCCCGCGTCCTAGACCTGTTCGCCGGTCCCGGCGGCTGGTCGGAAGGCCTGTACGCCCTAGGACTCCGTGACATCGGCATCGAGATCGACCCGTCCGCGTGCGCCACCCGTACCGCCGCCCGGCACACCACGATCCGCGCCGACGTCGCCGACTACCCCACCGCACCGCTCCGCGGGAACGTCTCCGCGCTGATCGCCTCCCCGCCCTGCCAGACCTTCAGCGCCGCCGGCCTGCGCGCCGGAAACGACGACATCGACCTGTGCCACCAGGGCCTCGACGCCCTCGCCCGCGGGCACGACACCCGCACCGCCCTGCGCGCCGCCTGCACCGACCCGCGCTCCCTCCTCGTCGTCGAGCCGCTGCGCTACGCCCTGGAACTGCGTCCCGACTGGATCGCCTTAGAGGAAGTCCCGGCCGTGGCACCCCTGTTCGCGCACATTGCGGGCATCCTGCGCCGCCTCGGCTACTCGGCATGGACCGGCGTACTCAACGCCGCCGACTACGGCGTCCCCCAGACCCGCCGCCGTGCCTTCCTCCTCGCATCCCGCACCCGCACCGCGACACCGCCCGAGCCCACCCACGCCAAAGACCCCGGCCCGGACACGCTGTTCGGTCCCGCTCTGGCGCCGTGGGTCACCATGGCTGACGCCCTCGGCTGGGGCGCCACCGACCGCCCCGTCCCCACCGTCACCGCCGGCGGCGGCAAGAACGGCGGACCGGAACCCTTCCCCACCTCGGCCCGCAAAGCGCTACTCGACGCCCAGCGGCGCGGCGCGTGGGTCCTGCACACCAACCGCAGGCAGCTGCCCGACGGCAGTCGGCAGACCACCGACCCGCACAGTGCGCCCGCACCCACGTTCACGGCGAAGGCGGGCGGCCAGTGGGTGCTGCGGCACAGCAACCGCCGCAACGCCACCGTCCGCCGCGCCGACGAACCCGCCGCCACCCTGCTCTTCGCACGGGCCAGCAACGACGTGTCATGGCACAAGGACGGCTCCGCGGGGCCGGAATCCGTCCGCATCACCGTCCAGGAAGCCGCCGCCCTCCAGACCTTCTCCACCGGCTACCCCTTCCAGGGCACCAAGACCCGGCAGTTCGAGCAGATCGGCAACGCCGTTCCGCCCCTGCTCGCCTCCGCCGTCCTGCGCTCCCTGGTGCCTGCCGCGCTGGAGGTGGCCGCGTGAGTGACACCGCCACCCTGGCGGGCCTCGATGCCGCCACCCTCACCGACGTGCTGAGGGTGGCCGGATCGGCCGGCTTCGACCAATGGCAGGTCCAGATCCGCCGCACCGGCGGCTGCTCCGACCCGATCCACCTCACTGGCTGGTCCATCACGAAGGACAAGGCCACTGGCGAGACGCTGCGGAACTACACCACCGACACCGAGCCGGGCGGCCGGCTGCGCATCGCTTGCGGCAACCGCCGCGCCTCTCGCTGCCCGGCCTGTGCCTGGACGTACGCCGGCGACACCTTCCACCTCATCCGCGCCGGGCTCGTCGGCGACACCCGTCACGAGATCCCCGCCACGATCCGCAACTGCCCCCGCGTCTTCGCCACCCTCACCGCGCCGTCCTTCGGCCCCGTCCACAACCAGCCCACGCACGGCGCCTGCCGCTGCGGCAACGCCCACCGCGACGACGACCCGGCACTCGGCACACCGCTCGATCCCGCTTCGTACGACTACGCCGGGGCGGTGCTGTTCAACAACCACGCCGGCGACCTGTGGCACCGCTTCGTCAACCGGCTGCGTCGAGAGATCGCCGCCCAGGTCGGCATCACGCAGAAGGCGTTCAAAGAGGTCGCCCGCCTGTCGTACGGCAAGGTCGCCGAGTTCCAAAAGCGCGGCGCCGTCCACTTTCACGCTGTGATCCGCATCGACGGTGCCGACGGACCTGACACCGCGCCGCCCTCATGGGCGAGCACCGAACTACTCACCCAGGCCATCCGCGCTGCCGCTGCGCATCCGTACGTCACCGTCAAGGTTCCCGCGCGTGCAGCCGCTGGCTTCTCTCACGGCTGGGAGCTGCGCTGGGGCCGGCAGCTCGACCTTCGACCGATCAAAGCGTTCGGCGATGGCTCCGAGATTACGGAACAAGCTGTGGCCTCGTACGTTGCCAAGTACGCCACCAAGGCCGCCGAGAACACCGGCACCGTGGACCGACGCATCGGCAACCGTGAAGCCGCCGTCCTCCTCGGCCTGCCCGACCACCCCCGCCGTCTCATCGAAGCCTGTTTCGACCTCGATCCGGTCTACCCGGACCGCCGGCTGACCGCATGGGCGCACATGCTCGGCTTCCGCGGTCACTTCTCCTCGAAGTCTCGCCGCTACTCCACCACCCTCGGCGTCTTACGACAGATCCGCGCCGACTACCGCGCCGCCCAGGAACGCGATGCCCTGGGCCTCGACGGCCACGAGCCGGACACGGTGCTCGTCCTCGCTTCCTGGCAGTACGCCGGCCACGGCCACACTCCCGGCGAGTCTGCTCTCGCCGCATCGATCGCCCGCGACCTCCAGCTCAACCGCGAAACCGCCCGCGAAGCCATGAAGGGAGAACCGACGTGAAAGACGAACTGATGACCGTTGCCGAGATTCTTGTCGAGCTCAAGGGCGTCTCGCGTCGTACCTTCTACCGCTGGCGCGAATTGGGACAGGCTCCGGAGGCTTTCAAGTTGCCCAATGGCGAACTGAGGGTTTGGCGCAGCAACTTCACGGCGTGGCTGAACAGCCGAGAACGGACCGCGGCATGAAGTCACTCGACGTGAAGATCTGGGGTGTCCGGAAGAGGAACACAAAGAAGCCGTCCTACGACGTCAGATGGACAGTCTCAGGGAGCGTTTTTTCCGAGCAGTTCCGCACCAAGGGACTTGCGGACAACTACCGTTCCAAGCTGCTGCGTGCGACGCGCGACGGCGAGGATTTCGACACGGCTAGCGGGCTGCCCGGTTCGATGGTCGAGCAGGCGCCCTCGATGACTTGGTTCGCCTTCGCGCTGAAGTACCTCGCCATGAAGTGGCCGTATGCGGCGCCGAACACACGCAACGGGATCAACGAGTCGTTGACCGCTGTGACCATGGCTCTTCTCGACGATCGTCCCGGCCGGCCGACCGATGAGCTCGTCAGGAAGGCGCTGCGTAGTTGGGCCTTCGTCCTTCCTGCGCCTGACGACCGGGAGCTGCCGACGGAGATCGCGAACACCTTGCACTGGGTGGCCAAGGCGTCGCGCCCTCTCTCGGATCTCGCAGATGCGGCGATCGGCAGGGCTGTCCTGGACTCCCTGAAACTCAAGCTCGATGGAACGGCTGCTGCGGCAGAGACCGTTCGGCGCAAGCGACGGACCCTGGTCAATGCCCTGCACTATGCGGTGGACCTTGGTGAGTTCAAAGAGAATCCGATCACCGCGGTCCGCTGGAAGAAGCCGAAGGTGGCCAAAGAGGTTGATCCCCGGGTGGTGGCGAACCCCGAACAGGCTCGGGCTCTGCTTGCTGCCGTCTCCTACATCGGTGGATACAGCCGTGCCCGCGGACGTCGACTCGTTGGCCTGTTCGCTTGCATGTACTACGGAGCCTTCCGTCCGGCTGAGACTGTCGCTCTCAAACAGGCAGATCTGAAGCTGCCGGAAGCGGGCTGGGGCACGGCGCTGCTGAATCGCACTCGGCCTAGCGCCGGCAAGCTGTGGACCGACTCCGGCGAAACGCACGACGACCGCGGGCTCAAGAACCGGCCCGTTGAAGAGGTCCGGCCTGTGCCGATCCCACCGCAACTTGTCATCATCCTCCGCGAGCATATCGACACGTTCGGCCTTGCGGACGACGGGCGGTTGTTCACGAATGAGCGCGGGGGAGTCGTCGGCTCGTCGACCTATTACCGTGTGTGGCAGGAGGCGCGAACTCTCGCACTACCGCCGGCCGCTGTCGCTTCGCCGCTCGCCGCGCGCCCGTACGATCTACGGCACTCGGCGCTGTCGACCTGGCTCAACTCCGGCGTCGACGCGACCGAGGTGGCCGAACGCGCGGGTAACAGTGTGGAAGTTCTACTGAGTCGCTATGCCAAGTGCATCGATGGACGGCAGGAGATCGCCAACAGGAAAATTGAAGAGCTCTTGCGCGAGTACGAGTAGATACGAGCCTCGCCCGCTAGCCCCTCAGTCCGAAAAGGCTGGGGGGCTTCGTGGTGCCTCGGCCGTGTGTAGTCGGTCGCTAGTTGCAGATTGCACCTTCCGCGTTGCGTGTGGTTTCAACGATGGCTGAGCGCATCATGCGTCTCGTCCGATTCGCCCTCTTTGCATTGCGCTCCCAGCTGTCGACCCTCGCGGTATGGGGGTTTTACGAGAGAGGCCGAGCAAGCTGGGCGGCGGCCAGTCACGCTGCCTGTACTGCGGACTGCCGGCGGATCGAGTGATGACGCTGGAGCAGGACTGGGTGCTGCTTGAACCCGACATGGCCCCGTTGGCTCACACGGTGCCAGCGGAGCACCGGTGGATAGAGCTGTCCGACGGACGGGTGACCGTGTACGGCGTGGGCCCGCCGGATCCGTTCCAGCGGTGCCGTATCGAGCACCGGCTTGCCTGTTCGGCGCAACAGCTGCCAGGTCTCTGGCCGTGGTTGACGACGCTGCGCGCCGAGAACGAGCGACGAGTGAAGCGCGAGCAGGACCCGGAACCACCGAGGCCCCCGGAGTTGTGGCCTGACGCGGGGTGATGACGCCTCGGGAACGCGGGGGCTCCCAACCGCGATTCTCCAGATTGACCTGGGCGGATGTCCCAAGATCCTGTCCACGAATAGTCCACAGACCCCGACCTAGGGCCGCTCAGCGCTGCATATGGCTGCACATACGCGAAGACCCCGACCGCAGCGTTTCCGCTGGTGACGGGGTCTTTGGGCACCTCATACAGGGTGCCCCCGGCAGGATTCGAACCTGCGCACACGGCTCCGGAGGCCGTTGCTCTATCCCCTGAGCTACGGGGGCGTGTCGGGCGCCTTGCTTGGCGGCGACGGGTAGAACCCTACCAGCTTCGGTGGGGTGTTCATGAACCGGTTTACGGGGCCCTCGCACCCGGTGCGACCTGGGGTGGGTCGCCCGCAGGGGGCGGAAGTCGGGAAAACCCGGACGCGGTGGCCGGTCCGGACCTACTCTCGAGTTGTGCCAGGCGCTTTTGGCCGGGTCCTTGTTGTGGACGACAACAAGGTCATCCGGCAGCTGATCAGGGTCAATCTCGAGCTGGAGGGGCTCGAGGTGGTGACCGCGGCTGATGGTGCCGAGTGTCTGGATGTCGTCCACCAGGTGCGGCCCGACGTGGTCACCCTGGATGTGGTCATGCCGCGGCTGGACGGGCTTCGGACCGCCGCGATGCTGCGCGCCGATCCCCGTACCCGCGATCTTCCTCTCGCCATCGTCAGCGCCTGTACCCAGTACGAGGTCGACGGCGGTCTGGACATCGGTGTCGACGCCTTCCTCGCCAAGCCCTTCGAGCCGGCCGAACTCATCAGCCTCGTACGGCGGTTGATCGAGCGGAAGCGGAGCCGGGAGTCCGAGGGTGACGTCGACGGCAGGGATGCGGGCGACGCCGTGTTCGGGGGCGTCCTGGGAGCAGGAGAGGCAGCGGGGCGGACCGGAGGCTGAAGCTCGGGCCGGCGGTCGGCCGGCTCGCCGGTGACGCCGTGCGCGTGCAGGAATCGGCGGGCCTCGTCGGCGCCGGCAGSCGCAGCTCGCCGCTCAAGCTCCGCCTCAAGCTCCGCCTCAAGCACCGCGGGGGTGGTCGGCGAGGGAGGCGAACAGGTGGTGCACGTCGTGCACGTACTCCATGGATGCCCCGGCCGATGGCTCGCCGGCCTGCCCCGGGGACTCCCCATACGCTTGTCCCGTGACCCCCGTCGAGCTCTCCCGTTCCGTGCTGTGCGCGGTGCGTCGTGCTGTCGACGAAGGGGAACTGGCCGTCGCCGTGCCCGAGCGGGCCATGGTCACCGTGCCGGGGCCCGGCGGGTGTGGGGACTACGCCACCAACATCGCCCTCCAGCTGGCCCGCCCGGCCGGGCAGCCCGCCCTGCGCGTCGCCGAGATTCTGCGGCCGCACCTCGCGGGCGTGCGCGGTGTCGCCGACGTCGTCGTCACCGGGCCCGGCTTCCTGAACATCAGCCTCGGCGCCGCCGCGCCCGTCGCCCTCGTCGAGGAGATCCTTCGGCGCGGCGAACGGTACGGGTACGCCCATGGCCCCTCCGCGGACTTCGTGCCGCTGTCCTGTCCCCGCGAGGTCCGGGCCGTCGTCGTGATGGACGCCGTCGCCCGGATCCTGCGCTCACAGGGCGCCGCCGTCCGCACCCGCTGCGAGGCCGAGCTCCCGTCGGAGTGGGCCGACATCCTGGGCGTACGGGTCGATGCGCAGCCCGCGCGGCAGCACCCCGCCCTGCCTCACTACACCGTCCGTCCGGTCCCCGCCCCGGTCGACCCTCTCCCTCTCGGACGCGACGCCGCCCGCTGGGCCCTGCTCCACCCCGCCGGCCACGACCGGCCCCGTATCACCGACGACCACCTCGTCCAGCGCGAGAGCAACCCTCTCTTCCGCGTCCGGTACGCCCACGCCCGCACCCGGGCCCTCAGCCGCAACGCCGCCGACCTGGGATTCCACGCCGAGCCCGAGTCCCCGGGGCAGGCCGGCGAGCCATCGGCCGGGGCATCCATGGAGTACGTGCACGACGTGCACCACCTGTTCGCCTCCCTCGCCGACCACCCCCGCGTCCTGGCCCAGTCGGCCGCCGATCGCGCTCCCGACCGTCTCGCCCGGCACCTCGTCAGCGTCGCCGATGCCGCTGCTTCCCTCCTGCCCGCCGTCCTTCCCCGCGGTGCGGAGAAACCCTCGGCCACCCACCGTGCCCGGCTCGCGCTTGCCGAAGCCGCCGGGACGGTGCTGGCCGGTGGCCTGTCCCTGCTCGGCATCGACGCACCCGATCACCTCTGAGAGAGCCCAAGACAGTCATGAGCCGTTCCGCACATCCCGCCGGGCCCCGCCACGCCGACGTCCTTCCCGAGGGCCACTACTCCGCGCCGCCCGCCGACCTCAACGCCCTCGACGCGAAGGTGTGGGCGCAGACCGTCGCCCGTGACGCCGAAGGCGTCGTCACCGTCGGCGGTGTCGACGTGAAGACCCTCGCCGAACAGCACGGCACCCCCGCCTACTTCGTCGACGAGGCCGACTTCCGCTCCCGGGCCCGGGCCTGGCGCAGCGCCTTCGGTTCCGACGCGGACGTCTTCTACGCCGGCAAGGCGTTCCTGTCCCGTGCCGTCGTGCGGTGGCTGCACGAGGAGGGGCTCAACCTCGACGTCTGCTCCGGTGGCGAGCTCGCCACCGCCCTCTCCGCCGGGATGCCCGCCGACCGCATCGCCTTCCACGGCAACAACAAGTCCGTCGAGGAGATCGAGCGGGCCGTCCGCGCCGGCGTCGGGCGGATCGTCCTCGACTCCTTCCAGGAGATCGTCCGCGTCGCGCACATCGCCCGGGAACTCGGCAAGCGCCAGCGCGTCCAGATCCGTATCACCGTCGGGGTGGAAGCGCACACGCACGAGTTCATCGCCACCGCTCATGAGGACCAGAAGTTCGGCATTCCGCTCGCCGGGGGGCAGGCCGCCGAGGCGGTGCGAAGGGCCCTCCAGCTCGACGGGCTCGAACTCATCGGCATCCACTCGCACATCGGGTCGCAGATCTTCGACATGTCCGGCTTCGAGGTCGCCGCGCATCGGGTCGTCGGGTTGCTGAAGGACATCCGTGACGAGCACGGTGTCGAGCTTCCCGAGATCGACCTCGGGGGCGGGCTCGGTATCGCCTACACCAGCGATGACGATCCCCGCGAACCGCACGAGATCGCCAAGGCGCTGACCGAGATCGTCACGCGTGAGTGCGAGTCCGCCAAGCTGCGTACGCCTCGTATCTCCGTCGAACCCGGGCGCGCCATCGTCGGGCCCACCGCCTTCACGCTCTACGAGGTCGGCACCATCAAGCCCCTCGACGGGCTGCGGACGTATGTCTCCGTGGACGGCGGCATGTCCGACAACATCCGCACGGCGTTGTACGACGCCGAGTACAGCGTCGCCCTCGTGTCCCGGACGAGCGACGCCGCGCCGATGCTCGCCCGTGTCGTCGGCAAGCACTGCGAGAGCGGGGACATCGTCGTGAAGGACGCGTTCCTTCCCGCCGACCTGGCACCGGGTGACCTCGTCGCCGTACCGGCGACGGGTGCCTACTGCCGGTCCATGGCCAGCAACTACAACCACGTGCTCCGGCCGCCGGTCGTCGCCGTGCTCGACGGCGAGTCCCGGGTGATCGTCCGCCGGGAGACGGAGGAGGACCTCCTCCGTCTCGACGTCGGGTAACCCCACAGGCCCGGGGGTGGAAGATCTGGTGGAAGATCTCCTGTCTTTCACCCTCGTAAAAATGAAATAGATGTCTCACGATCCGGACGAAGGGCAGAAACTCCCGTCCGGTGAGTGAGACTGGTGCAACCGTAGACGGTATGAGGAAACGAGGTCGGATGATGCGTACGCGTCCGCTGAAGGTGGCGCTGCTGGGCTGTGGAGTGGTCGGCTCAGAGGTGGCGCGCATCATGACGACGCACGCCGCCGACCTCGCCGCCCGTATCGGCGCCCCCGTGGAGCTCGCGGGTGTGGCCGTACGGCGGCCCTCCAAGGTCCGTGAGGGCATCGACCCCGCGCTGATCACCACCGACGCCACCGCGCTCGTCAAACGCGGCGACATCGACGTCGTGGTCGAGGTCATCGGCGGCATCGAGCCCGCCCGCACCCTCATCACCACCGCCTTCGAGCACGGCGCCTCCGTCGTGTCCGCGAACAAGGCGCTCCTCGCGCAGGACGGCGCCGCCCTGCACGCGGCGGCGGAGCAGCACGACAAGGACCTCTACTACGAGGCCGCCGTCGCCGGTGCCATCCCGCTGATCCGGCCGCTGCGCGAGTCCCTCGCCGGCGACAAGGTCAACCGCGTGCTCGGCATCGTCAACGGGACCACCAACTTCATCCTCGACAAGATGGACTCGACCGGCGCCGGGTATCAGGAGGCCCTCGACGAGGCCACCGCCCTGGGGTACGCCGAGGCCGACCCGACCGCCGATGTCGAGGGCTTCGACGCCGCCGCCAAGGCCGCCATCCTCGCCGGTATCGCCTTCCACACGCGCGTGCGCCTCGACGACGTCTACCGCGAGGGCATGACCGAGGTGACCGCGGCCGACTTCGCCTCCGCCAAGGAGATGGGCTGCACCATCAAGCTGCTCGCCATCTGCGAGCGGGCCGAGGACGGGGCCTCCGTCACCGCGCGCGTGCACCCCGCGATGATCCCGCTGACCCATCCGCTGGCCTCCGTCCGCGGCGCGTACAACGCCGTGTTCGTGGAGTCCGACGCATCCGGTCAGCTCATGTTCTACGGCCCCGGCGCAGGGGGTTCGCCCACCGCCTCGGCCGTGCTCGGCGACCTCGTCGCCGTCTGCCGCAACCGGCTCAGCGGGGCAACGGGGCCCGGCGAGTCGGCGTACGCCGCCCTGCCCGTCGAGGGGATGGGTGACGTCGTCACCCGCTACCACATCAGCCTCGACGTGGCCGACAAACCGGGTGTTCTCGCCCAGGTGGCGACCGTGTTCGCCGAGCACGGTGTCTCGATCGATACGGTTCGCCAGCAGGGCAAGGACGGCGAGGCCTCCCTCGTCGTCGTCACCCACCGTGCGTCCGACGCGGCCCTCGGCGGGACCGTCGAGGCGCTGCGCAAGCTCGACACCGTGCGGGGTGTCGCCAGCATCATGCGGGTTGAAGGAGAGTAACCAGCAATGACCCACCAGTGGCGCGGAATCATCGAGGAGTACCGGGACCGGCTGCCCGTCTCCGACACCACGCCGGTCGTGACGCTCCGCGAGGGCGGCACGCCCCTCGTGCCCGCGCAGGTGCTCTCCGAGCGCACGGGCTGCGAGGTCCACCTCAAGGTGGAGGGTGCGAACCCGACCGGGTCCTTCAAGGACCGCGGCATGACCATGGCCATCAGCAAGGCGAAGGAGGAGGGGGCCAAGGCGGTTATCTGCGCCTCCACCGGGAACACCTCCGCCTCCGCCGCCGCCTACGCGGTGCGTGCGGGCATGGTCTCGGCCGTTCTCGTCCCGCAGGGCAAGATCGCGCTCGGCAAGATGGGCCAGGCCCTC
The DNA here is from genome assembly GCF_008042075.1 of Streptomyces sp. UW30. GTDB lineage: Bacteria > Actinomycetota > Actinomycetes > Streptomycetales > Streptomycetaceae > Streptomyces. The sequence continues at coordinate 703,686 of NZ_RDBN01000005.1, forward strand.
GTGCACGGCGCGAAGATCCTCCAGGTCGACGGCAACTTCGACGACTGCCTCACGCTCGCGCGCGACCTGAGCGACAACTACCCCGTGGCGCTGGTCAATTCGGTCAACCCGGTGCGTATCGAGGGGCAGAAGACGGCCGCCTTCGAGATCGTGGACATGCTGGGCGACGCCCCCGACATCCACGTCCTGCCGGTGGGCAACGCGGGCAACATCACCGCGTACTGGAAGGGCTACAAGGAGTACGCCGCCGACGGTGTCTCGAAGCGGACCCCGCGCATGTGGGGCTTCCAGGCCTCCGGCTCCGCGCCCATCGTGCGCGGCGAGATCGTCAAGGACCCGTCGACCATCGCCACCGCCATCCGCATCGGCAACCCGGCGTCCTGGCAGTACGCGCTCGCCGCGCGGGACGAGTCCGGCGGGTTCATCGACGAGGTGACGGACCGTGAAATCCTGCGCGCCTACCGGCTGTTGGCCGCGCAGGAGGGCGTCTTCGTCGAGCCCGCCTCCGCCGCGTCCGTCGCCGGTCTGCTGAAGGCCGCCGAGCAGGGCCTGGTCGACCCGGGCCAGCGCATCGTGTGCACCGTCACCGGCAACGGCCTCAAGGACCCCGACTGGGCCGTCGCCGGCGCCCCGCAGCCCGTCACCGTCCCGGTCGACGCGGCGACGGCGGCAGAGCGGCTCGGACTGGCGTAAGCCGGGCCACGCTCCGTCGCAGCAGGCTCGCGTACGCGACTACGACGGCGCTCACCTGGGGAGCTTCCCGACAGGGGGTGCACAGGGGGCATACGACACGCATCGTGCGCCTCCTGTGCGCCCTATGTCGCCACAGAACCTACCTTCGATACGCTGTACTGAACCCGCCCGCCGCATATGCCTCCGCATGGGTGCGGTGCCGCGCCGTCTCCGCGGCCCGGAAGCGGCCCCAGAGGTTCTCGTACGTCATCGAAAATCTTCGACAATCACGCAGCTCAAGGAGAGTCATCGAGCGATGGCCGGTCCAGCGTTCCGCGCCGCCGCCGTCCGGGTGCGCGTCCCCGCCACCAGCGCCAACCTCGGCCCGGGCTTCGACGCCCTCGGCCTGTCGCTGGGGCTCTACGACGACGTAGTCGTCCGGGTGGCCGACTCAGGGCTGCACATCGACATCGCGGGTGAGGGCAGCGAGACACTGCCGCGCGACGAGAACCACCTTCTCGTCCGCTCCCTGCGCACCGCCTTCGATCTGCTGGGCGGCCAGCCGCGCGGCCTGGAGATCGTCTGCGCCAACCGCATCCCGCACGGCCGCGGCCTCGGCTCCTCCTCCGCCGCCATCTGCGCCGGCATCGTCGCCGCGCGCGCCGTGACCATAGGCGGCGAGGCCAGGCTCGACGACGCGGCCCTGCTCGAACTCGCCACCGAGATCGAGGGCCACCCCGACAACGTCGCGGCCTGTCTGCTCGGCGGATTCACCCTGTCCTGGATGGAGGCCGGCGCCGCGCGGGCCATCAGGATGGAGCCCGCCGATTCCATCGTTCCGGTGGTTTTCGTACCCGGTAAGCCGGTACTGACGGAGACCGCGCGCGGACTGCTCCCGCGCAGCGTCCCGCATGTCGACGCCGCCACCAACGCGGGCCGTGCCGCGCTGCTCGTCGAGGCCCTCACCAGGCGCCCCGAGCTGCTGCTGCCCGCCACCGAGGACCGTCTCCACCAGGAGTACCGCGCTCCCGCGATGCCGGAGAGCGCCGCGCTGGTGGAGCGGCTGCGGGCCGACGGAGTCCCGGCAGTCATTTCAGGAGCGGGCCCCACCGTGCTGGCGTTGGCCGACGCCGACAGCGCCGACAAGGTGGCCGATCTGGCAGGCGACGGGTGGGCCGCGAACCGGCTCGACCTCGACGCCCAGGGAGCGAGCGTGCTGCCGCTTGCGACCTGACACACGGTTGCCGGATTTCGAGAGGGGGAATGTTTGTTGGATCCGGTAGTGTTAACCTCAAGTCTGCACCCGACCCCACCATGGCGAGGTGCTTCGTGTCCCCGTCCGGGACAGACATTCTTCCGGGAGCCTCCCAAGTCGCACTGTGTTCCGTACGACGTACGCGGGCGCTGAGCGACCTGCCGGGCACGCTCCGGAACCGGCGCGACCGAGCCGAGTGACACAGACACTCCGTGCCACGGCTCTGGGAAGCGTCATCACCAGATATTTCTTCCGCCGCTTTGGCGGACCACCGCCCCGGCACGGTCCACACACCAGGGACCGAAGCCGGACAGCACAACCGGTCGCCGAGCCAGACAGGCCGACGTCCGCTCCAGGGAAGGACCCTTCGTGAGCGACACCACCGATCTGATGGGCGCACGTGTCGAGGAGACCGCTGCCGCGCCCGCCACGGACGCCTCCGCGCCTGCCACCGGTGCAGGCTCCCGGCGGCGCCGCGGTACCGGCCTCGAGGGCATGGTGCTGGCAGAGCTGCAGCAGGTCGCCTCCGGCCTCGGCATCAGGGGCACGGCGCGCATGCGCAAGAGCCAGTTGATCGAGGTCATCAAGGAGGCGCAGGCCGGGGGAGGTGCCGCGGCTCCCAAGACGGAGGCCGCGACCGAGACCAAGCCCAAGCGCCGCGCCACCTCCAAGGCCCGTACCGGCGACGACGCCGAGAAGAAGGCGGAGAAGGCGGCTGAGGCCCCCGCCGAGAAGGCCGCGGCCCAGCAGCAGATCGAGATTCCCGGCCAGCCGGCCGGGGGCCCCTCCCGCGCGAGCGAAGCCGAGCGTGGGGGAGACGACGCCCCGACCGAGCGCCGCCGTCGCCGCGCCACCGCCGATGCCGGTGCCCCCGCGGCCGCCCCCGAGACGGTCGCCGCCGAGGCGAAGAGCGAGCCGAAGGCCGAGACGCCCGCGCAGTCGCAGGGCGACGCCAAGGGCGACGCCGGTGAGGGCGGCGAGGGCCGTCGTCGTGACCGCCGTGAGCGCGGCCGCGACCGTGACCGCGGCGAGCGCGGTGACCGCGGTGACCGCGGTGACCGTCGCAAGGGTGACGACCAGCAGGGTGGCCAGCGCGGTCAGCAGCAGAACCAGCAGCAGGGCGGCGGTCGTCAGGACCGTGGCCAGCAGCAGCAGGACGACGACGACTTCGAGGGTGGCCGTCGTGGCCGTCGCGGGCGTTACCGCGACCGCCGTGGCCGTCGTGGCCGCGACGAGATCGCCTCCGAGCCGCAGATCAACGAGGACGACGTCCTGATCCCGGTCGCGGGCATCCTCGACATCCTCGACAACTACGCCTTCATCCGGACCTCCGGCTACCTGCCGGGCCCGAACGACGTGTACGTCTCCCTCGCCCAGGTCCGCAAGAACGGCCTGCGCAAGGGCGACCACATCACCGGCGCGGTCCGTCAGCCCAAGGAAGGCGAGCGGCGCGAGAAGTTCAACGCGCTGGTCCGCCTGGACTCCGTCAACGGCATGGCGCCCGAACACGGCCGTGGCCGCCCGGAGTTCAACAAGCTGACCCCGCTGTACCCGCAGGACCGGCTCCGTCTGGAGACCGACCCGGGCGTGCTGACCACCCGCATCATCGACCTCGTGTCGCCGATCGGTAAGGGCCAGCGCGGTCTGATCGTGGCCCCGCCGAAGACCGGCAAGACCATGATCATGCAGGCGATCGCCAACGCGATCACGCACAACAACCCCGAGTGCCACCTGATGGTCGTCCTCGTCGACGAGCGTCCGGAAGAGGTCACCGACATGCAGCGGTCGGTGAAGGGCGAGGTCATCTCCTCGACCTTCGACCGTCCGGCCGAGGACCACACCACGGTCGCCGAGCTCGCCATCGAGCGCGCCAAGCGTCTGGTGGAGCTGGGTCACGACGTCGTCGTGCTGCTCGACTCGATCACCCGTCTGGGCCGTGCGTACAACCTCGCCGCCCCGGCCTCCGGCCGCATCCTGTCCGGTGGTGTCGACTCGACGGCCCTCTACCCGCCGAAGCGCTTCTTCGGTGCGGCCCGCAACATCGAGGACGGCGGCTCGCTGACCATCCTCGCGACCGCGCTGGTCGACACCGGGTCCCGCATGGACGAGGTGATCTTCGAGGAGTTCAAGGGCACCGGCAACATGGAGCTCAAGCTCGACCGGAAGCTCGCCGACAAGCGCATCTTCCCGGCGGTGGACGTGGACGCGTCCGGCACCCGTAAGGAAGAGATCCTGCTCGGCAACGACGAGCTCGCCGTCGTCTGGAAGCTGCGCCGGGTGCTGCACGCGCTCGACCAGCAGCAGGCGATCGAGCTGCTGCTCGACAAGATGAAGCAGACGAAGTCGAACGGCGAGTTCCTGCTGCAGATCCAGAAGACGACGCCGTCCCCCGGCAACGGCGACTGATCAGAAGCGATCCGACAAAGGCCGCTCCCCGTCAAACAGTGACGGGGAGCGGCCTTTTGGCGCTGATAGGAACGGACGCATCTGTGCGTCCCTTCCGACTCAAGTGTCTCTGGGGGGACTTTCTTGACCACCACCACGTCCGGCAGCGGTCGTCACAGACGCCGGATACGTTTCGGGCTGCCCGTCGCCGCCGCCGGCCTCGCCGCTGCCGTCGCCGCCGCGCTGCTCACCTCGTCCGCGGGGGCCGCGACCGCGCTGCCCGAGCCCACCGTGAAGCCCGCCACCAGTTCGGCCTCGCTCGCCGAGCTGGAGCGGCGCGTCGCGGGCGCCGTCGCCGGTGACGACACCGCGGGGGAGACGGCGAAGAAGTCGTCGTACGGCGCCGACACCAGCGGCTCCGCCGATGACTCGACCGTGAGCCCCATGGTCATCGGCGGTACCACGACCAGCATCACCTCGGCGCCCTGGATGGCGCAGCTCTGGTACTACGACGACCAGGGCACCACCGACGAGGCCGACGACCTCGGCTTCTTCTGCGGCGGCGCCGTCGTCGCGCCGACGAAGATCCTCACCGCCGCGCACTGCGTCAAGGGCTACGACTGGTACAACTACGGCGCCGTCATCACCGGCACCAACCAGCTCCCGACCACCGACGACGCCGGCAACAGCGACCTGCACGGCGGCACCGTCACGCTGCCGCACCGGCAGTGGAACCACCCGTCGTACAGCGCGGCGACGATCGACAACGACATCGCCGTCATCACCCTGGCCAATCCGGTCAAGGCGACGCCGATCCGCATGACGACGTCCGGCGACACCGCCTCGTACGCCGCCGGGACGAACGCCAAGGTCTACGGCTGGGGCCGCACCAGCTCCACCAGCCAGGACATCTCGCAGACGCTGAAGTCGGCGACGCTGCCCGTCCAGTCCGACACCACCTGCGCGGGCTACTACGGCACCGACTTCGTCAAGGGCCACATGGTCTGCGCGGGCAACCCGGCCACCGGCAGCGACAGCGGGACCGTGTCCGCCTGCAACGGCGACTCCGGCGGCCCGCTCGTCGTGAACGGCCGTATCGCCGGTGTCGTCTCCTGGGGCGTGCAGGACTGCGTCGCCAAGGGCGCGTACAGCGTGTTCGCCAAGGTCACCTCCTACGTCGGTGCCGCCTACCCGCGGATCGAGGACACCAACATCAGCGGTGACCACCGGGCCGACATGTGGCTGCGCAACGCCTCCACCAAGACCGGTTACTCGAAGGACTCCAACGGCACCACCTTCGCCGCGCGCGAGTCCTGGGGCGACTGGAGCGGCGTCAACGTCGTCCTGCAGACCGACCTCGACCGGGACGGCTACCAGGACCTGGTGTTCCGGCGCAGCTCCGACGGGGCCATGTTCTGGGCGCACTTCGTGCCGGCCAGCGGCACCTGGGCGACCAAGACGATCTTCAGCAACTGGAAGACCCGTACCCGCATCGTGGCACCGGGTGACGTCACCGGCGACTACCTGCCCGACCTGCTGTCGGTCGACTCCGCCGGCGCCCTGTGGATCTACGCGGGCAAGGGCAACGGCACCTTCGCCACCCCGGTGAAGTCCGGCACGGGCTTCAACAGCTACAACTCCCTGCGCGGCCACGGCGACTTCACCGGCGACGGCAAGGCCGACCTGATCGCGCGCAGCTCGTCCGGCGGCTACATCTACCTGTTCAAGGGCACCGGCAAGGCCGGCACCGGCGCGTTCGCCACCCGCGTCAAGGTGCGCACCTGGTCCACCTACACCGGCTTCGACGCCGTCGGTGACGTCACCGGCGACGGCAAGGCCGACTTCCTGGCCCGCAACTCCTCCGGCACGCTCTATCTGTACCCGGGCACCGGAAAGGCCACGAGCGAGATCTTTGCCACACCGAAGTCCGTCGGCACTGATTTCAAGCAGTACGACATCTTCGGCTGAAATCGCAGGTGAGACCGGCATACCCGGTATCGCCGACTACGGACTGTGCCCATCACCTGACAGGTGGTGGGCACAGTCCGTTGTGCAACCCTGTCCCGGGTTTCCCCGTCTGACCGGACGGGGTGACGATGGTGCGGTAAGGGCCATTTGGGCCATGCCTGACCCTGAAAGCAGGGGGTAACCGACCGGGACGACAAGCGAGGAGCACAGTGTCCGCCGAGAGCACGCCGGAGCCCGGCATACCGGGTGAGTCCGGCACCAACGGCCAGCGCCACCGCGCCAAGGGCCGCCGCCGCAAGCCGCGCGACAAGCGCAAGGGCCTGCGGATCATGGCCTGGACGGCCGCCGGGATCGTGGTCCTGGGCGGCGCCGGAGCCGGGTACCTCTACTTCAAGCTCAACGGCAACCTCAAGAGCGTCGACATCGACCAGGCCCTCGGCACCGACCGGCCCGAGAAGGTCGACAACGGCTCGGAGAACATCCTCGTCCTCGGCTCGGACACCCGCTCCGGCGGCAACAAGGAGCTCGGGGGCGGCGCCGACGACGGCAGCGCCCGCTCGGACACGGCGATGATCCTGCACGTCTACGAAGGCCACAAGAAGGCCAGCGTGGTCTCGATCCCGCGCGACACCCTCATCGACCGCCCCGAGTGCACCGACACCGACGGCAACACGCACGACGCGGCGTCCGGCGTGATGTTCAACGAGGCGTACTCCACGGGCGGCGCCGCCTGCACGGTGAAGACCGTCGAGTCCGTCACCGGCATCCGCATGGACCACTATCTGGAGGTCGACTTCTCCGGCTTCCAGAAGCTCATCGACGAGCTCGGCGGTGTCGAGGTCACCACCACCAAGGACATCAAGGACCCCGACAGCCACCTCGATCTCAAGGCCGGCACGCATCAGCTCAACGGCAAGCAGGCCCTCGGCCTGGTCCGCACGCGGCACGGCGTCGGCGACGGCTCCGACCTCGGCCGCATCCAGCTCCAGCAGGCCTTCATCAAGGCGCTGATCGACCAGATGAAGGACATCAACCTCTTCGGCAACCCCAAGAGGCTGTTCGACCTGGCCGACACCGCCACCAAGACGGTGACGACGGACTCCGACCTGGGCTCGGTCAACCGGCTCATGTCCTTTGCGGGCGGCCTCAAGGGCATCAGCTCCAAGAACATGTCCATGGTCACGATGCCGGTCCAGTACGACCCGGCGGACCCGAACCGGGTCATCGTGGCCGAGGCGAAGGCGAAGCAGGTGTGGGAGGCATTGAAGGCCGACAAGGCGATCCCGAAGAGCGCCACCGAAGGCACGGCGAAGGGCGATGCCAACGGTGTCGTCAGCGCCGGTTAGAGGCGCCGGGAATACCTCACGGCAACCCCCGGTTTTGGGGGATGGCCCCAGTCCTGGCAGACTGGTACGTCGGCTCCGGTTCACGCTCCCGTATCCCGCGGCAGCGACCCGGCGCCCTCCCGAAACTAGGAGACACCTTGAAGCGCGACATCCACCCCGAGTACGTCGAGACGCAGGTCAGCTGCACCTGTGGCGCCTCGTTCACCACCCGTAGCACGATCTCCAGCGGCGCCATCCGTGCCGAGGTCTGCTCCGAGTGCCACCCGTTCTACACGGGCAAGCAGAAGATCCTCGACACCGGTGGCCGTGTGGCCCGCTTCGAGGCCCGCTTCGGCAAGGCCGCCGGCTCCAAGAAGTAGCGAGCCCCAATTCGCCGGTCCACGGCCGCGCCCTACCTCAGGCGCGCCGGGACCGGCGTTTTTGGTCGCCCGCCCTTCACATACGTATTCACACAGGAGCCCAAGATGTTCGAGGCCGTCGAGGAACTGGTCACTGAGCACGCCGACCTGGAGACGAAGCTCGCCGATCCGTCGGTGCACTCCGATCAAGCGAACGCGCGCAAGCTCAACAAGCGCTACGCCGAGCTCACCCCGATCGTCGCCACGTACCGCTCCTGGAAGCAGACCGGCGACGACATCGAGACCGCACGCGAACTCGCTGCCGACGACCCGGACTTCGCGGCCGAGGTCAAGGAGCTCGACAAGCAGCGCGACGAGCTGACCGAGAAGCTGCGCCTCCTGCTCGTCCCGCGCGACCCGAGTGACGACAAGGACGTCATTCTGGAGATCAAAGCCGGGGCGGGCGGGGACGAGTCCGCGCTGTTCGCGGGTGACCTGCTGCGTATGTACCTGCGCTATGCCGAGCGCGTGGGCTGGAAGACCGAGATCATCGACTCGACCGAGTCCGAGCTCGGCGGCTACAAGGACGTCCAGGTCGCGGTGAAGACCAAGGGCGGGAACGGCGCGACCGAGCCCGGGCAGGGCGTCTGGGCCCGGCTGAAGTACGAGGGTGGCGTGCACCGGGTGCAGCGCGTCCCGGCGACCGAGTCCCAGGGCCGTATCCACACCTCCGCGGCCGGTGTGCTGGTCACGCCCGAGGCCGAGGAGATCGAGGTCGAGATCAACCCGAACGACCTCCGCATCGACGTGTACCGGTCGTCCGGCCCGGGTGGTCAGTCCGTCAACACCACCGACTCCGCCGTGCGCATCACGCACATTCCGACCGGAGTCGTCGCTTCCTGCCAGAACGAGAAGAGCCAGCTTCAGAACAAGGAGCAGGCGATGCGTATCCTGCGCTCCAGGCTGCTCGCCGCGGCGCAGGAGGAGGCCGAGAAGGAAGCCGCCGACGCCCGCCGCAGCCAGGTCCGCACCGTCGACCGCTCCGAGAAGATCCGTACCTACAACTTCCCGGAGAATCGCATCTCGGACCACCGCGTCGGCTTCAAGGCGTACAACCTGGACCAGGTCCTGGACGGCGAACTCGACGCGGTGATCCAGGCCTGCGTCGACGCGGACTCGGCGGCGAAGCTGGCGGCTGCGTAAGGGCGTACGGGACGTACGCACGTACGAGTACGACACGGAGGACTTGCGTGCAGCAATTCATCGGGGGGCGGACCCCAAGCCCCCGCAGCGTGCTGCTCGCGGAGGTGGCACAGGCCACCCAGCGGCTGGCGGACGCCGGCGTGCCCTCGCCGCGCAACGACGCGGAGGAGCTCGCCGCGTTCGTGCACGGCGTGAAGCGGGGCGAGCTGCACTCCGTGAAGGACGCGGACTTCGACGCCCGCTACTGGGAGGTCATCGCCCGCCGTGAGCAGCGCGAGCCGCTCCAGCACATCACCGGGCGGGCGTACTTCCGCTATCTCGAACTCCAAGTCGGGCCGGGCGTGTTCGTGCCCCGCCCGGAGACCGAGTCGGTGGTCGGCTGGGCCATAGACGCGGTGCGCGCGATGGACGTCGTCGAGCCCTCGATCGTCGACCTGTGCACCGGCACGGGCGCCATCGCGCTCGCCCTCGCCCAGGAGGTCCCGCGCTCGCGCGTGCACGCCGTGGAGCTGTCCGAGGACGCCCTGGTGTGGACGCGGAAGAACGTCGAGGGGTCCAGGGTCGACCTGCGGCAGGGCAACGCCCTGGACGCGTTCCCCGACCTCGACGGCCAGGTGGACCTGGTCATCTCCAACCCGCCCTACATCCCGCTGACCGAGTGGGAGTACGTCGCTCCGGAGGCGCGGGACTACGATCCCGAACTCGCCCTGTTCTCGGGGGAGGACGGCCTGGACCTCATCCGCGGCCTGGAGCGCACCGCACACCGTCTCCTGCGCCCCGGTGGCGTCGTCGTCATCGAGCACGCCGACACCCAGGGCGGCCAGGTGCCGTGGATCTTCACCGAGGAGCGGGGCTGGGCCGACGCGGCCGACCACCCCGACCTCAACAACCGCCCCCGGTTCGCGACCGCCCGTAAGGCGTTGCCGTGACCGCCGCCCCCCAGACTCTTTCCCGGAAGCACGTGTACTTCGTGTACGAGGAGGCCCGCTAGATATGGCACGGCGATACGACACCAATGACGCGACCGACCGCACGACCGGTCTGCGTGAGGCCGCGTCCGCCGTCCGCCGTGGCGAGCTCGTGGTCCTTCCGACCGACACGGTGTACGGCATCGGCGCCGACGCGTTCTCCAAGGAGGCCGTGGGCGATCTGCTGGAGGCCAAGGGCCGGGGCCGCAACATGCCCACCCCTGTCCTGATCGGCTCCCCGAACACGCTCCACGGTCTCGTCACCGACTTCTCCGAGCTGGCCTGGGAGCTGGTCGACGCCTTCTGGCCGGGCGCGCTGACGCTGGTCGCCAAGCACCAGCCGTCCCTCCAGTGGGACCTGGGCGACACCCGGGGCACGGTTGCCGTGCGCATGCCACTGCACCCGGTCGCCATCGAGCTGCTGACGGAGTTCGGCCCGATGGCCGTGTCGTCGGCGAACCTGACCGGTCACCCCGCGCCGGAGGACTGCGACTCCGCGCAGGAGATGCTCGGCGACTCGGTCTCGGTCTACCTGGACGGCGGCCCGACCCCCGGCAACGTCCCCTCCTCGATCGTGGACGTCACCCGTGAGGTCCCCCTCCTTCTGCGGGCCGGTGCCCTCACCGCGGAGGATCTGCGGAAGGTCGTCCCCGACCTCGAGGTGGCGAATTGACAGCCCCTAACGCGGGGCGTGGCATAGGCAACGGGGAAAGCGCGGCGGAGATCACGACGACCTTCGTGGGACTCCCGCGCGACAGCTTCCGCATCCTCCACGTCAGCACCGGAAACGTCTGCCGCTCGCCGATCACCGAGCGGCTGACCCGTCATTTCGTGACGCAGCGGCTCGGTGTGCTGGGCGGCTCGCTGATCGTGGAGAGCGCGGGGACCTGGGGCCATGAGGGCGCCTCCATGGAATCCAACGCGGAGACCGTCCTCGCCGACTTCGGCGCGGACGCCTCCGGCTTCGTCGGCCGCGAGCTCCTCGACGAGCACGTCATCATGGCCGACCTGGTCCTCACGGCCACCCGCGACCACCGCGCCCAGGTCATCTCCATGGGCCACTCGGCGGGCCTGCGCACCTTCACCCTGAAGGAGTTCACCCGCCTGGTCCGCGCCATAGACCCCGCGACGCTCCCTCCTCTGGAGGAGGGCGTGGTCCTGCGCGCACGCGCCCTGGTCCGCGCGGCGGCGGCTCTACGCGGGTGGCTCCTGGCACCCACGGCGGAGGCGGACGAGGTGTACGACCCGTACGGGGCGCCCCTGACGTTCTTCCGTTCGGTGGGCGACGAGATACACGAGGCGCTGGATCCGGTCGTCACCGCGCTCACCGGAGTACCCGCAAGGACCTGACAACCGGGCGTCCCCGGGGAGCCGGGCCTACATTGGACGTACGTCACCGTCGACGCACGCCCGGAGCCCATCATGTCGGTCAGCCCTACCCTCGAGGCCGATGTCCTGCGCCGTCAGGACCCACAGCTCGCCGACATCCTGCTCGGGGAGCTCGACCGGCAGTCGACGACGCTCCAGCTCGTCGCCGCGGAGAACTTCACGTCGCCGGCCGTGCTGGCGGCCCTCGGATCGGCGCTGGCCAACAAGTACGCCGAGGGATACCCGGGCGCCCGCTACCACGGCGGGTGCGAGATGGTCGACGTCGCCGAGCGGCTCGCCGTGGAGCGGGCCCAGGCGCTGTTCGGGGCCGAGCACGCCAACGTGCAGTCCCACTCGGGGTCTTCGGCCGTCCTCGCCGCCTACGCCGCGCTGCTGCGGCCCGGCGACACCGTCCTCGCGCTCGGGCTGCCGTACGGCGGACACCTCACGCACGGCTCGCCGGCCAACTTCTCGGGCCGCTGGTTCGACTTCGTCGGCTACGGGGTGGACGCCGAGACCGGGCTCATCGACTACGACCAGGTGCGCACCCTCGCCCGCAACCACCGGCCCAAGGCCCTCGTGTGCGGGTCCATCGCCTACCCGCGCCACATCGACTACGCCGCCTTCCGCGACATCGCCGACGAAGTGGGCGCGTATCTCATCGCCGACGCCGCCCACCCCATGGGGCTCGTCGCCGGGGGAGCGGCGCCCAGTCCGGTGCCGTACGCCGATGTCGTGTGTGCCACCACACACAAGGTGCTGCGCGGGCCCCGCGGCGGGATGATCCTGTGCGGCTCGGACCTCGCCGAGCGCGTCGATCGCGCCGTTTTCCCCTTCACCCAGGGCGGCGCCCAGATGCACACCATCGCCGCCAAGGCCGTCGCCTTCGGGGAGGCGGCAACGCCGGCGTTCGCCGTGTACGCCCATCAGGTGGTCGCCAACGCGCGGACCCTGGCGGCCGGCCTCGCCGAGGAGGGGCTCGTCGTCACCACGGGCGGGACCGACACCCACCTCATCACCGCCGACCCCGCACCGCTCGGCGTCGACGGCCGCGATGCGCGCGGCCGGCTCGCGGCGGCCGGGATGGTGCTGGACTGCTGCGCGCTGCCGCACGGCGACGCCCGCGGCCTGCGCCTGGGCACCGCGGCCGTCACGACCCAGGGCATGGGGGAGGAGGAGATGGCGTGGCTCGCCGCGCTGCTGGCGAGCGTGCTGAGGGGCGGGACCGAAACCCAGAAGGCACGTGAAGAAGTGCGGGAGCTCACAGGTAGATTTCCGCCGTATCCCGGCTGAGGCGGGGTAGACGCACCTGCGCACACAGCCACACGTGCAACCATCGTCGCTACCCGGAAGTCCCCACACATATGCGTCGCGTATGCGTACGTCGCTAGGGTGTGGGGCTGAGATGGCCAGCGAGACTTGTGGGGAAGCCCGTGCGTGAATACCTCCTGACGCTCTGCATCACGGCCGCGGTGACGTACCTGCTGACAGGGCCGGTACGTAAGTTCGCGATCGTGGCCGGAGCCATGCCGGAGATCCGGGCACGCGACGTGCACCGCGAACCCACTCCGCGGCTCGGCGGTATCGCCATGTTCTTCGGCCTGTGCGCCGGCCTGCTGGTCGCCGACCACCTGACCAACCTCAGTACGGTCTTCGAGAAGTCCAACGAACCGCGGGCGCTGCTCTCCGGAGCGGCGCTCATCTGGCTGATCGGCGTCCTGGACGACAAGTTCGAGATCGACGCCCTGATCAAGCTGGGCGGCCAGATGATCGCCGCCGGCGTCATGGTCATGCAGGGTCTGACGATCCTGTGGCTGCCCATCCCCAGCGTCGGCAATGTCGCGCTGACCCAGTGGCAGGGCACCCTGCTCACCGTCGCCCTGGTCGTCATCACCATCAACGCGGTCAACTTCGTCGACGGCCTGGACGGCCTCGCGGCCGGCATGGTCTGCATCGCGTCGGCCGCGTTCTTCCTCTACGCCTACCGCGTCTGGGTGTCGTACGGCATCGAGGCCGCCGCCCCGGCCACCCTGTTCTCCGCGATCCTGATGGGCATGTGCCTCGGCTTCCTGCCGCACAACATGCACCCCGCGCGGATCTTCATGGGCGACTCCGGCTCGATGCTGATCGGCCTGGTCCTCGCCGCGGGCGCCATCTCCATCACCGGTCAGGTCGACCCGGACGCGCTGAAGCTGTTCGCCGGCTCCGAGAAGGCGGCCGTGCACCAGACGGTGCCGGTCTACATCCCGCTGCTGCTGCCGCTGACGATCATCGCGATCCCGGCCGCCGACCTGGTGCTGGCGATCGTGCGCCGCACCTGGCGCGGCCAGTCGCCGTTCGCCGCCGACCGCGGCCACCTCCACCACCGGCTGCTGGAGATCGGCCACTCCCACAGCCGCGCGGTGATGATCATGTACTTCTGGTCGGCGTTGATCGCCTTCGGCGCGCTCGCCTACTCCGTGAACTCGGCGTCCATGTGGATCGTGCTGAGTGTGGTGTTCCTCAGCTTCATCGGCCTGGTCCTGCTGCTGCTCCCGCGCTTCACGCCGCGTGCCCCCCGCTGGGCCGAGGCCTTCGTGCCGCCGCGCTACCGCCGCGGCGCCGCCCTCGCCGAGCCCGCGGCCACCACGCCGCAGACCGCGGGTGCCGAGGCCTGTGCCGAAGAGGGGTCGGACGAGGCCGGGGAGCAGCCGCGCACTCCGGTCGCCGCCGGGGTCTCCCGCGTCAACGGGGCTACCGCGATCGGTGCCCGTTCGCGCCTGCTGGACCGGCGTAAGGCCGGAACGTCGCGCTGACGGTCGGGTAAGAGAACGCCAAGGTAAGAATCTGACTAGAGCATTGCCAAGTCATGGGGGAACGAAGCGTCCCAATACCAGACAAGACGGCAACCTTCCTGCACAGACGTGCACCTTCACTCTCATGTGTGACAGTGAGCACACCTCTCAGGTAAAGACCTCATCAAATAGTTTGTGATACGGTTCACGAGAACCCGGGACAGAGCCGATCGGACCGAAGTGCGACGGTCCACCGGCGTGAGGTTCTCTCTCAGCCCGGGACTACGCTCGTCCATGACGACACCCTGCCCCCACCGTGAAAGCGGAGTTGCCGCCATGCCGTCCAATGACGCCCGCACCCTGCTCCAGGCCGCCGTGCCCACAGCCGTCGTCGGCGCTGTCGCCGCCGTCGTCAGTGGCGTGGTCGCCGGTGGCAAGGGAGCGATCGGGGCCGTCGTCGCGACGCTGGTCGTGATCCTCTTCATGGGGCTCGGTCTCTACGTACTTCAGCGCACTGCCAAATCGCTTCCGCATCTGTTCCAGGCAATGGGCCTGATGCTGTACGCGGCGCAGATCCTGTTGCTGTTCATCTTCATGGCCGCGTTCAAGAACACGACGCTGTTCAACCCGCGGGTCTTCGCGTTCACGCTGCTCGGCACCACCCTGGTGTGGATCGCCATGCAGGCGCGGGCCCACATGAAAGCCAAGATCCTCTACGTCGAACCCGATTCGGACACCTCCTCGAAGGACGGCAAGTCCGAAAAGACCGGGCACTCGTCGTGAGAGGTAGGGGCGGGATAAGGGCGCTCGAGAAGTCCTGCTATCGTCCGGTGCCAACTGCGGCATCGCGGGCGCGGGCATCTGAGCTGACGCCTGCTCAATCGCGAGGCGAGATGCCCCCCAGCCGCCCCCATATCCGTAACACCAGTCCCGTGCCGAACCGCGGCTGCGCGCCGCGCCGACACAACGAGGTTGCCGTACCTATGCGCCACGCTGAAGGAGCCCGCGGTGAGTGCTGACCCGACGCAGGTGCTCGCCTTCGAGACCGACTGCCACATCTTCGACGYCTGTGGCTTCCCGGCTCCCGGCCTGCACTCGTTCCTGTTCGAGCCCCTCTGGGGCGACGGCGACAGCAACGTCTACTTCAACAAGACGATGCTGCTGGCGCTGCTCGGCTCGGTCATCGTGATCGGCTTCTTCTGGGCGGCCTTCCGTAATCCGAAGGTCGTGCCGGGCAAGTTCCAGATGGTCGCCGAGGCGGGCTACGACTTCATCCGCCGCGGTGTCGTCTACGAGACGATCGGCAAGAAGGAGGGCGAGAAGTACGTTCCGCTGGTCGTCTCGCTGTTCTTCTTCATCTGGATGATGAACCTCTGGTCGATCGTGCCGATCGCGCAGTTCCCGGTGACATCGATCATTGCGTATCCCATCGTCCTGGCTCTGATCGTCTACATCCTGTGGGTCTCGCTGACCTTTAAGCGGCACGGATTCGTCGGTGCCTTCAAGAACTTCACGGGCTACGACAAGACGCTGGGCCCGGTGCTGCCGCTTTCCATGACCATCGAGTTCTTCTCGAACCTGCTGGTCCGGCCGTTCACCCACGCGGTGCGACTGTTCGCGAACATGTTCGCGGGCCACACCCTGCTGCTGCTGTTCACGATCGCCAGCTGGTACCTGCTCAACGGCATCGGAATCGCCTACGCGGGTGTCTCTTTCATCATGGTCATCGTGATGACGGCCTTCGAACTCTTCGTGCAGGCCCTTCAGGCGTACGTCTTCGTGCTCCTGACCTGCACCTTCATCCAGGGCGCGCTCGCCGAGCACCACTGAGCACCGCCACTCCCACCCCACAGTCGTCCGGTGGCCAACCCCCACCGGTCCTTGAAAGAGAAGGAAGAACTGGCATGTCCCAGACTCTCGCCGCTGTCACCGGTGACCTCAAGGCGCTCGGCTCCATCGGCTACGGTCTCGCCGCCATCGGCCCCGGCGTCGGCGTCGGCATCATCTTCGGCAACGGCACCCAGGCCCTGGCCCGTCAGCCCGAGGCCGCCGGCCTGATCCGCGCCAACCAGATCCTCGGCTTCGCCTTCTGTGAGGCGCTTGCCCTGATCGGTCTGGTTATGCCGTTCGTCTACGGCTCCTGATCACTTCAGGCTGACGACCAGCAATCCAGACGAAAGGCAACGACATGAGCCAGCTGCTCATTCTGGCGGCCACTGAGGGGGAGACCGAGAACCCCCTCATCCCGCCGATTCCTGAGCTTGTCATCGGC
Source organism: Streptomyces sp. UW30 (assembly GCF_008042075.1). Lineage (GTDB taxonomy): Bacteria > Actinomycetota > Actinomycetes > Streptomycetales > Streptomycetaceae > Streptomyces. Next base: position 720,235 of record NZ_RDBN01000005.1, read on the forward strand.
CTCATCGCCTTCGTCATCGTCTTCGGCTTCCTCGCCTGGAAGCTCCTTCCGAACATCAACAAGGTTCTGGAAGAGCGTCGCGAGGCCATCGAGGGCGGTATCGAGAAGGCCGAGGCCGCGCAGACCGAGGCCCAGAGCGTCCTCGAGCAGTACAAGGCCCAGCTCGCCGAGGCCCGGCACGAGGCCGCGCGGCTGCGCCAGGAGGCGCAGGAGCAGGGCGCCACGCTCATCGCCGAGATGCGCGCGGAAGGCCAGCGGCAGCGCGAGGAGATCGTCGCCGCCGGTCACGCCCAGATCGAGGCCGACCGCAAGGCCGCGTCGTCCGTGCTTCGCCAGGACGTCGGCAAGCTCGCCACCGACCTGGCAGGCAAGCTCGTCGGCGAGTCCCTCGAGGACCACGCCCGGCAGAGCCGCGTCATCGACCGCTTCCTCGACGAGCTCGAGGAGAAGGCCGAGGCGGGACGATGAACGGAGCGAGCCGCGAGGCCCTGGCAGCCGCACGCGAGCGACTCGACGCGCTGACGGACAACACGTCCGCCGACGCCGGACGGCTCGCCGACGAGCTGGCCGCCGTCACCGCGCTGCTCGACCGCGAGGTGTCGCTGCGTCGGGTCCTGACCGACCCGGCGCAGGCCGGCGAGGCCAAGGCCGACCTGGCCCAGCGCCTGCTCGGCAACCAGGTCGGCGGCGAGGCCACCGACCTGCTGGCCGGCATGGTGCGCTCCCGCTGGTCGCAGTCCCGCGACCTGGTGGACGCGCTGGAGGAGCTGGCGGACACCGCCGACCTCACCGCCGCGCAGAGGGCGGGCACGCTCGACGACGTCGAGGACGAGCTGTTCCGGTTCGGCCGGATCGTCTCCTCGAACACCGCGCTGCGCGCCGCGCTCACCGACCGCGCCGCCACCACCTCGGCCAAGAGCGAGCTGCTGCGCAGCCTGCTCGGCGGTCGGGCCAAGGCGACCACCGAGCGTCTGGTGACGCGTCTTGTGACCGCGCCGCGTGGACGTAGCCTGGAGTCGGGACTGGAGTCCCTGTCCAAGCTCGCCGCCGAGCGCCGGGACCGCATGGTGGCCGTGGTCACCTCGGCGGTGCCGCTGAGTGACGGGCAGAGGCAGCGCCTGGGCGCCGCCCTCGCCAAGCTCTACGGCCGCAGGATGCACCTCAACCTCGACGTGGACCCCGAGGTCGTCGGCGGAATGCGGGTGCAGGTCGGCGACGAGGTCATCAACGGCTCCCTCGCGGACCGCATCGAGGACGCCGGCCGCCGACTGGCGGGCTAGCAGCAACTTCATAAGCAAGAGCAGTACGGACTTACGACGGCCCATGTTGGGCCGTGTAGAGGATTCACCTCTTTTTCGGGGGGAGTCCCCATCCCCCCAAAGTGAAACTTCGGGCCCAACAAGGAGAGCAGGGAACCCAGATGGCGGAGCTCACGATCCGGCCGGAGGAGATCCGGGACGCGCTGGAGAACTTCGTCCAGTCGTACAAGCCGGACGCGGCCTCGCGCGAGGAGGTCGGTACGGTCACCCTTGCCGGCGACGGCATCGCGAAGGTCGAGGGCCTGCCCTCGGCCATGGCCAACGAACTGCTGAAGTTCGAGGACGGCACCCTCGGCCTCGCCCTCAACCTCGAGGAGCGCGAGATCGGTGCCATCGTCCTCGGTGAGTTCAGCGGCATCGAGGAGGGTCAGCCGGTGCAGCGCACCGGTGAGGTTCTCTCCGTGGCCGTCGGCGAGGGCTACCTCGGCCGCGTCGTCGACCCGCTCGGCAACCCGATCGACGGCCTCGGCGAGATCGAGACCAGCGGACGTCGTGCCCTGGAGCTGCAGGCTCCGGGCGTCATGGTGCGCAAGTCGGTGCACGAGCCGATGGAGACCGGCTACAAGGCCGTCGACGCAATGACCCCGATCGGCCGTGGTCAGCGTCAGCTGATCATCGGCGACCGTCAGACCGGCAAGACCGCGCTGGCCGTCGACACGATCATCAACCAGCGTGACAACTGGCGCACCGGCGACCCGAACAAGCAGGTCCGCTGCATCTACGTCGCCATCGGCCAGAAGGGCTCGACGATCGCGTCGGTCCGCGGTGCGCTGGAGGAGAACGGCGCGCTGGAGTACACGACCATCGTCGCCGCCCCGGCGTCCGACCCGGCCGGCTTCAAGTACCTGGCGCCGTACACCGGTTCGGCCATCGGTCAGCAGTGGATGTACGAGGGCAAGCACGTCCTCATCATCTTCGACGACCTCTCGAAGCAGGCCGACGCCTACCGCGCCGTGTCCCTGCTGCTGCGCCGCCCGCCGGGCCGTGAGGCCTACCCGGGTGACGTCTTCTACCTGCACTCCCGTCTGCTGGAGCGCTGCGCGAAGCTCTCCGACGAGATGGGCAAGGGCTCGATGACGGGTCTGCCGATCGTCGAGACCAAGGCCAACGACGTCTCGGCGTTCATCCCGACCAACGTCATCTCCATCACCGACGGCCAGTGCTTCCTGGAGTCGGACCTGTTCAACGCCGGTCAGCGCCCCGCGCTGAACGTCGGTATCTCCGTCTCCCGAGTCGGTGGTTCCGCGCAGCACAAGGCGATGAAGCAGGTTTCCGGCCGTCTGCGCGTCGACCTCGCCCAGTTCCGTGAGCTGGAGGCGTTCGCCGCCTTCGGTTCCGACCTGGACGCCGCGTCGAAGGCGCAGCTGGAGCGCGGTCAGCGCATGGTCGAGCTGCTGAAGCAGGCCCAGTACGAGCCGATGTCCACCGAGGACCAGGTCGTCTCCGTGTGGGCCGGCACCACCGGCAAGATGGACGACGTGCCGGTCGCCGACATCCGCCGCTTCGAGAAGGAGCTCCTGGAGTACCTGCACCGCAAGGAGCAGGGCCTCATGACCTCCATCAAGGAGGGCGGCAAGATGTCGGACGACACCCTCACCGCCGTTGCTGACGCCATCGCGGAGTTCAAGAAGCAGTTCGAGACCGCGGACGGCAAGCTTCTCGGCGAGGACGCCCCGGCCGCGGCCAAGTGACGTAAGGAAGGGACCTGACTCATGGGAGCCCAGCTCCGGGTCTACAAGCGTCGCATCCGATCCGTCACCGCGACCAAGAAGATCACCAAGGCGATGGAGATGATCGCCGCCTCGCGCGTCGTCAAGGCGCAGCGCAAGGTGGCGGCCTCCACGCCGTACGCGACCGAGCTCACCCGCGCGGTCACGGCGGTCGGCACCGGCTCGAACACCAAGCACCCGCTGACCACGCAGGCCGAGACGGTCACGCGGTCCGCGGTGCTGCTCCTCACGAGCGACCGTGGCCTCGCCGGCGCCTTCAACTCCAACGCCATCAAGGCGGCGGAGCAGCTGACCGCGCGCCTGGAGCGCGAGGGCAAGGAGGTCGACGTCTTCATCGTCGGCCGCCGTGGTGTGGCGCACTACAACTTCCGTGAGCGCAAGATCGCGGAGTCGTGGAGCGGTTTCACCGACGAGCCCACGTACGCGGACGCCAAGAAGGTTGCGGCCCCGCTGATCGAGGTCATCGAGAAGGACACGGCGGAGGGCGGCGTGGACGAGCTCCACATCGTCTACACCGAGTTCGTCTCGATGATGACGCAGCAGGCGCTGGACGCCCAGCTCCTGCCGCTCAGCCTCGAAGAGGTCGCGCAGGAGGCGCCCAGCAAGGGCGAGATCCTGCCGCTGTACGACTTCGAGCCCTCGGCGGAGGACGTCCTCGACGCCCTGCTGCCGCGGTACGTCGAGAGCCGTATCTACAACGCGCTGCTTCAGTCGGCGGCTTCGAAGCACGCCGCCACGCGGCGCGCGATGAAGTCGGCCACCGACAACGCGGGCGAGCTGATCAACACGCTCTCCCGTCTTGCCAACGCGGCCCGCCAGGCCGAAATCACCCAGGAAATCAGCGAGATCGTCGGTGGCTCCAGTGCCCTGGCCGACGCGACCGCGGGGAGTGACCGCTAATGACCACCACTGTTGAGACCGCGACGGCCACGGGCCGCGTCGCCCGGGTCATCGGCCCGGTCGTCGACGTGGAATTCCCCGTCGACGCCATGCCGGAGATCTACAACGCCCTCCACGTCGAGGTGGCCGACCCGGCCCAGGACGGCGCGAAGAAGACGCTGACCCTGGAGGTCGCCCAGCACCTGGGTGACGGCCTGGTCCGCACGATCTCGATGCAGCCCACCGACGGTCTGGTCCGCCAGGCCCCGGTCACCGACACCGGTGCCTCCATCACGGTGCCCGTCGGCGACTTCACCAAGGGCAAGGTGTTCAACACCCTCGGTGAGGTGCTGAACGCCGACGAGAAGTACGACGGCGAGCGCTGGGGCATCCACCGCAAGGCGCCGAACTTCGACGAGCTCGAGTCGAAGACCGAGATGTTCGAGACCGGCGTCAAGGTCATCGACCTTCTCACCCCGTATGTCAAGGGTGGAAAGATCGGTCTGTTCGGTGGTGCCGGCGTCGGCAAGACGGTGCTCATCCAGGAGATGATCTACCGCGTCGCCAACAACCACGACGGTGTCTCCGTGTTCGCCGGTGTCGGCGAGCGCACCCGTGAGGGCAACGACCTCATCGAGGAGATGTCGGAGTCCGGCGTCATCGACAAGACCGCGCTGGTCTTCGGTCAGATGGACGAGCCCCCGGGCACCCGTCTGCGCGTGGCCCTCGCCGGTCTGACCATGGCGGAGTACTTCCGCGATGTGCAGAAGCAGGACGTGCTGTTCTTCATCGACAACATCTTCCGCTTCACGCAGGCCGGTTCCGAGGTGTCGACCCTGCTCGGCCGTATGCCCTCCGCGGTGGGTTACCAGCCGAACCTGGCCGACGAGATGGGTCTCCTCCAGGAGCGCATCACCTCGACCCGTGGTCACTCGATCACCTCGATGCAGGCGATCTACGTCCCCGCGGACGACCTGACCGACCCGGCCCCGGCCACCACCTTCGCCCACCTCGACGCGACGACGGTTCTGTCCCGTCCGATCTCCGAGAAGGGCATCTACCCGGCCGTGGACCCGCTGGACTCCACGTCCCGGATCCTGGACCCGCGCTACATCGCGCAGGACCACTACAACACCGCCATGCGCGTCAAGGGGATCCTCCAGAAGTACAAGGACCTCCAGGACATCATCGCGATCCTCGGTATCGACGAGCTCAGCGAGGAGGACAAGCTGGTCGTCCAGCGTGCCCGCCGCGTCGAGCGCTTCCTGTCCCAGAACACCCACGTCGCCAAGCAGTTCACCGGTGTGGACGGCTCCGACGTGCCGCTGGACGAGTCGATCACCGCGTTCAACGCGATCTGCGACGGTGAGTTCGACCACTTCCCGGAGCAGGCGTTCTTCATGTGCGGTGGTCTTGAGGACCTCAAGAAGAACGCTAAGGAACTGGGCGTCTCCTGACGCACCGGTGCTTGTGAGCCATTGAGCTCTTGACGAGGGGGCGGGGGTTCGTCCCGCCCCCTCTTCCACGCCTACTAGACTTGTAACCAACACCCGGCAGAACCCGCCGGGTGGTGACCCGAGGAGCCACCTTGGCTGCTGAGCTGCACGTCGCGCTGGTCGCCGCCGACCGTGAGGTCTGGTCGGGCCAGGCCACCCTGGTCGTCGCGCGCACCACGTCCGGCGACATCGGCGTCATGCCCGGTCACCAGCCGCTGCTCGGTGTGCTGGAGTCGGGCCCGGTGACCATCCGTATGAGTGATGGCGGCACCGTCATCGCCGCCGTGCACGGCGGTTTCATCTCGTTCGCGGATGACAAGCTGTCGCTGCTGGCCGAGATCGCCGAGCTGTCGGACGAGATCGATGTCCAGCGCGCGGAGCGGGCACTCGAGCGCGCGAAGGGGGCGGACGACGCCTCCGCCGAGCGCCGCGCGGAGGTCCGCCTGCGGGCGGCGACGGCGCGCTGACCCATGGGGTTACCTCCCGGGCCCTTTAGGCTCTGGGGGAGCGCACGCGATGACGTCACTCAGCCGCGGCTGGGACCGGAGCAATCCGGTGCCGGTCGCGGCTGAGGCAGATATGGAAGTTTTTTCCGTTCCGTTACCTAGGAGACGAGGAGGTCGGTGCCGATGGTCCTCGCTCTGACTGTGTGCGGAATCGTCGTCGCCCTTGTGGTGCTGGGGTTGTTCGTCTTCGGCCTGCGCCGCAGACTCATCCAGCGCTCGGGCGGCACTTTCGACTGTTCCCTGCGCTGGGACGTGCCGGAGAAACCCGACACCAGCGGCAAGGGCTGGAGCTACGGCGTCGCCCGCTACAACGGCGACCGCATCGAGTGGTACCGCGTCTTCTCCTACGCCTACCGCCCCCGCCGCATCCTGGAGCGCTCCGCGATCGAGGTGGCCGGCCGTCGCGTCCCCGACGGCGAGGAGGAGCTGGCGCTGCTCTCCGACGCGGTGATCCTTACCTGTCTGCACCGGGGCACGCGTCTCGAACTCGCCATGAGCGAAGACGCGCTGACCGGATTTCTCGCGTGGCTTGAGGCAGCCCCGCCCGGTCAGCGCGTCAATGTCGCTTAACTGGCCTGCTAGTTGAGCCCGCTGTTGATGGCGGTCACCAGCTCACCGTTGCTGGTGTCGCCGCTGAACTCCCAGAAGAACGCGCCGCCGAGGCCCTGGTTCTTGGCCCAGGACATCTTCCCGGCGATCGTCGACGGGGTGTCGTACGACCACCAGTTGTTGCCGCAGTACGCGTACGCGGTGCCGGCTATGGTGCCGTTCGCCGGGCAGGAGTTCTTCAGGACCTTGTAGTCCTCGATGCCGGCCTCGTAGGTGCCGGGAGCCGCGCCGGTCGCCGTGCCGCCGGGTGCGGCCTGGGTGACGCCGGTCCAGCCGCGGCCGTAGAAGCCGATGCCGAGGAGCAGCTTGGCGGACGGTACGCCCTTGGACTTGAGCTTGGCGATCGCGTCGGCCGAGTTGAAGCCCGCCTGCGGGATACCGGCGTACGAGGTGAGCGGCGAGTGCGGGGCGGTCGGGCCCTGCGCGTTGAAGGCGCCGAAGTAGTCGTACGTCATCACGTTGTACCAGTCGAGGTGCTGCGAGGCGCCGCCGTAGTCGGCCGCGTCGATCTTGCCGCCGGAGGAGCCGTCGGCGGTGATGGCCGCGGTGACCAGGTAGTTCGGGCCGAACTCCGTGCGCAGTGCCGACATCAGGTTCTTGAAGGCGGCGGGGCCGGAGGTGTCGCAGGTCAGGCCACAGGCGTTGGGGTACTCCCAGTCGATGTCGATGCCGTCGAAGACATCGGCCCAGCGCGGGTCCTCCACGACGGACTTGCAGGACTTGGCGAACGCGGCCGCGTTGGCCGCAGCCTGGCCGAAGCCGCCGGAGTAGGTCCAGCCGCCGAAGGAGTACAGCACCTTGATGTGCGGGTACTTGGCCTTCAGCTGGCGCAGCTGGTTGAAGTTGCCGCGCAGCGGCTGGTCCCAGGTGTCGGCGGCGCCGCTGACGGACTGGTCGGCGGTGTAGGCCTTGTCGTAGGCGGCGTAGGTGTCGTCGACGGTGCACTGACCGTTCTTGACGTTGCCGAACGCGTAGTTGATGTGGGTGATCTTCGAGGCGGAGCCCGAGGTCACCAGGTTCTTGACGTGGTAGTTGCGGCCGTAGACGCCCCACTCGGTGAAGTAGCCGAGCTTGACCTTGTCGCCGGTGGGCGGCGGGTCGGTGGTGCCGCCGGTGGTGCGCACCGCGCGGGCGCCGCTGACCGGGCCGGTCTGGTCGGCGGTGTCGCGGGCCTGGACCGTGTAGGAGTAGTCGGTGCCGGCGGTCAGGCCGGTGTCGGAGTACGACGTGGTCGTGACGGTCGCGACCTTGGCGCCGTCGCGCAGGACGTCGTAGTTCTTGATGCCCTTGTCGTCGGTGGCGGCGCTCCAGGACAGCTTCACCGAGGTGTTGGTGATGTCGGAGGCGGCGGGAGTGCCGGGGGCGCTCGGGGCGCTGTCGCCGGGTTCGGTGGTGCCGCCGTCACAACTGCCGCCGTTCAGCTTGCAGTTGGCGGGGGAGCCGGAGCCGGCGCCGTTGAAGCCGAAGGAGACGGTGGCGCCGGGGGCGAGGGTGCCGTTCCAGGACTTGTTCTTGGCGGTCCAGTGGGTGCCGGAGGAGGTGACGTCGGCGTCCCAGGCGGAGGTGACGGAGGTGCCGGAGGGGAAGTCCCACTCCACGGTCCAGGAGCTGAGGGACGTGGTGCCGGTGTTCTTCACCGTCCACTTGCCCTCGAAGCCGGAGCCCCAGTCCTGGGTCTTGGCGTAGGTGGCGGTGGCGGATGTCGCGGCTTCGGCCGGGCTCGCGAGGCCGACCAGACCGGCCAGCGGGAGCAGCAGGGTCGCGAACCCCGCCACGGCTCTGTGTCTGAAGCGCATGCTGCGCCTCCTTGTTGTGGAGTCAGGGGGCATGACTGAGCCTCACGCCCACTCATGGTGGGGTGAGAATAGAAAGGTCTGGACCACCGGTCAATAGGTCTGGACCAGTTGACCATTGAGTCCCGGACTCGGTCCGGACTCGGTCCGTCAGATCCCCAACTCCTGCGCCAGTACGGCCGCTTGGACCCGGCTGCGCAGCTCCAGCTTCCCCAGCAGGCGGCTGACATGCGTCTTCACCGTCGCCTCGGCCATCTGGAGCCGGGCCGCGATGTCGGCGTTGGACAGGCCCTCGCCCAGGCAGGACAGCACCTCGCGTTCGCGGCGGGTCAGGCTGTCCAGGACGGACGGATCGGCCGTCGGCTCCCGTACGGGCTTGGCGGCGAACTCGGAGATCAGACGCCGGGTGACGGCCGGGGCGATGAGGCCCTCGCCGCGCGCCACCGTGCGCACCGCCTCCAGCAGGTCGCGGGCGTCGGTGTTCTTCAGCAGGAACCCGGACGCGCCCGCCCGCAGCGCCCCGAACACATACTCGTCGAGGTCGAAGGTGGTCAGCACGAGCACGTCCGCGAGCCGCTGCTCGACGACCTTGCGGGTGGCCGACACCCCGTCCAGGCGCGGCATCTGAATGTCCATCAGGACCAGGTCGGGCCTGAGTTCCCGGGCCAGTTCCACCGCCTGCTCACCGTCCGCCGCCTCGCCGACCACGTCGATGTCGGGCGCGCTGCGCAGGATGAGGACCAGCCCGGCGCGGACGGCTGACTGGTCCTCGGCGACGAGCACACGGATCATGCGGGGTCTCCTTCGGTCAGCGGAAGCGTGGCGCGTACGACCCAGATCTTGCCCGCCGCGGAGTCCGGGTCGTCCACGGGTCCCGCCTCGAAGTCGCCGCCGAGCAGCGCGACGCGCTCGCGCATCCCGACCAGACCGGCGCCCGAGCCGGGTGCGCGCGGCCCGTCACGGTCACCGAACGGGCTGGTCACGGCGACGGTGAGACTGCCGCCCCGCTGGGCGAGCGCGACTGTGACGCGGCCCGGGGAGGCGTGCTTGAGGGCGTTGGTCAGCGACTCCTGGACGATGCGGTAGGCGGCCAGTTCGACGGGGGCGGGGACGGTGCCGGGGTCTGCGTCGAGGTGGACGTCGAGGCCGTTGGTGCGGGCGCCCGCGGCCAGTGCGTCGAGGCCGTCGAGCGTGGGTGCGGCGACCGGCTCCTTGTCGCCGCCGGCGTCGCGCAGGATGCCGATGAGCCGGCGCATCTCGGCGAGGCCCTCGACGCTGTTCTCGCGGATGACCGACAGCGCCTCCTGGGAGGTCTTCGGGTCGTCGAGGGAGAGCGCGGCCGTGGAGTGGATGGCGATGGCGGAGAGATGGTTGGCGACCATGTCGTGCAACTCGCGGGCCATGCGGGAGCGTTCGGCAACGACCGCCTGGGCGCGGTCCATCTCGGCGAGCAGCGCGGTCTGTTCCGCGCGCAGCCGGGCGGCCTCGGCGGCGTCACGGTGGTTGCGGACGATCCAGCCCGTGGCGGCGGGGCCGTACGCCACGACACCGACGACCACGCCGATCAGCAGCGCCTCCGGCTTGCGCCACACCGCGAACGGCACCAGCGTCGCGGACACCGTGAGCAGGCCGGTGATCCACTGGATGCGGCGGGCGGAGGCGAGCGGGCCGTACAGCACGGCCGCGTAGACGATGTCGGTGAACATCAGGACCGTGGCCAGATTGCCCTGGGTCACGACGTCCCCGCAGATCGCGACCGAGCCGGTCAGCAGGGCCGTGCGCGGGGCCGCCCGGCGCAGCAGTTCGCAGCAGGACATGACGCCGAGCGGCACCAGGATCGGCCAGGGGCCGTCGAAGAGCGTGATCGGGTCGTCGCGGGTCCGGCTGCCCAGGCCGATGCCCACCAGGAGCAGGCCGCCGAGCAGCCCGCCCACGGCGATGAACACGTCGAAGCGGCGCGGGCGGGGGAGGACCATGGCTCCATCCAACACGGTGGGCGCGGTCCGCGCCTGATTCCGGGGAAGGGTCCTGGACTGCATCTTTCGATGTACCGCGAGTTCGTCAGTGCCGACGACGAAAGCGGCCCGTCCCGACGGGAGCCTGGAAAGGTGACCGAAGGGAGCATGTTGTGATCGTCGCCCTCATCATCGCCTGCGAGGTCGGCTTCTGGGTGCTGCTGGCACTGGGCCTGGCCGTCCGCTACCTGCTGAAGTGGCGCCGTACGAGCGTGGTTCTGCTGTTGTGCGAGCCGGTGCTGGAGCTGGTCCTGTTCATCGTGACGGCGATCGACCTGAAGAACGGCGCCGAGCCGGGCTGGGAGCACGGCCTGGCCGCGCTGTACATCGGCTTCACCGTGGCGTACGGCCACTACACGATCCGCTGGCTGGACGGCCACGCCGCCCACCGCCTGGGCGGTGCCCCGCGCCCGCCCAAGCCTCCGCAGTACGGCATGGCACGGGCCCGGCACGAGGGACGCCTGTGGCTTCGTACACTGCTCGCGGCGGCCGTGGCCTGTGCACTTCTCCAGGGCGCGGTCTGGTACGTCGGGGACGGCGACACCTCGTCCCTGCGGACCTTCCAGTGGGCTGCACTGCGGACCGCCGGTATCCACGGCCTGGTCGCCCTGGCCTACCTGATCTGGCCGAAGCAGCCCAAGGGCGAGCCCGCGTCCACCGACCACTTCGCCACGTCGAAGGAACAGGCCCGCAGATAACCGCCTAGCGCTCGCCGCCGGGCACGTGTCGGCAGGGAATCGGCTTCGTCAGCGCTCGCCGCCCGGCACCCAGAGCACGTCCCCGACTTCCTTGTTCGCAGTCCTCGCGAGGATGCTGCATTTTCCGGGGGACAACCCCCGGGCCCCCGGCCGGAGGTCGGGTTCGGCGAGGCTCGCTGCTTGGGCGCAGGGCGTGCCGGCGGGGAATCGGCTTGGTCAGCGCTCGCCGCCCGGCACCCAGAGCACGTCCCCGACCTCCTTGTTCGCCGTCCTGGCGAGGATGCTGCATTTTCCGGGGGACAACCCCCGGGCCCCCGGCCGGAGGTCGGGTTCGGCGAGGCTCGCTGCTTGGGCGCAGGGCGTGCCGGCGGGGAATCGGCTTGGTCAGCGCTCGCCGCCCGGCACCCACAGCACGTCCCCGACCTCCTTGTTCGCCGTCCTCGCCAGGATGAACAGGAGGTCGGACAGGCGGTTCAGGTAGGTCGCCGTCAGGGGGTTCATCGTCTCGCCGTGGACCTCCAGTGCGGCCCAGGTCGAGCGCTCGGCCCGGCGTACGACCGTGCAGGAGTGGTGGAGGAGGGCCGCGCCCGGGGTGCCGCCGGGGAGGATGAAGGAGCGGAGCTTTTCCAGCTGCTCGTTGAAGTGGTCGCAGTCCGCCTCCAGCTTGTCGACGTAGAACTGCTCGACCCGCAGGGGCGGGAACTCCGGGTTCTCGACCACCGGCGTCGACAGGTCCGCACCCACGTCGAACAGGTCGTTCTGGACGCGGGTGAGGACCTTGACGACCTCCTCCTCCAGCCCGCCCAGTGCGATCGCCGTGCCGATCACCGCGTTCGCCTCGTTGGCGTCGGCGTACGCCGAGATCCGCAGGTCGGTCTTGGCGACCCGGCTCATGTCGCCGAGGGCGGTGGTGCCCTGGTCGCCGGTCCTGGTGTAGATGCGCGTCAGATTGACCATGAGGTCAGCCTAGTTACGCCCCGGCCGTTCGGAACACGCGTGTGCCGACCGTCACGGCCAGCGCGGCGAAGGCCACGGCGACCAGGACGCCGTAGAACATGTGCGCCGTGGCGTACGAGCCGACATAGGCGTCCCGGACCGCGTCCACCAGATAGCGGAACGGGATGAAGTGGGACAGCACGTCCAGCCAGGCGGGTCCCATTGTGATCGGCAGCATCAGACCGGACAGCAGCATCATCGGCATCGTCATCGCGTTGATCGCCGGGCCGAACTCCTGCGGCGTGCTGACCTTCATGGCCAGCGCGTACGACAGCGAGGCCAGCGACAGCGTCAGCAGCGCGACGAACGCGAAACCGATCAGCACTCCGGCCAGGGGAGCCCTGAGCCCCATCGCCAGCGCGGCCAGCACCAGCAGCACCGCCTGGAAGACGAACACGGTGGCGTCCCGCAGGACCCGGCCCAGCAGCAGGGCGAGCCGGCTGACGGGCGTCACCCGCATCCGCTCCACCACGCCCTGGCCCTTCTCGATGATGATCGAGAAGCCCGCGAACGACGCCCCGAACAGGCCGAGTTGAAGCAGCAGCCCGGGGACCAGCACCTGCCAGGAACTGCCCTGCCCACCCAGCGGCAGATCCGTCAGCAGCGGACCGAAGAACAGCAGATACAGCAGCGGCATCAGCACGCCGAAGAGCAGGGCGAAGCGCGAGCGCAGGGACTGGCGGAGGTAGCGGCCGTAGATGAGGGCCGTGTCATGCAGCAGCATCTTCGTGGGATTCCTAAGCGGCTTCGTGGGTTTCCTATACGGCGACGGGGGCGGCGTCCGCCGCGGTGGGGCTGCGGCCGGTGATGGCGAGGAACGTGTCCTGGAGGGTCGCGTCGATCGAGCCGCCGTACTCCAGCTTCAGCGCGCTCGGCGTGCCCTCCGCGACGACCACGCCCTGGTCGACGACCACCAGACGGTCGGAGAGGGCGTCCGCCTCGTCGAGGTAGTGGGTGGTCAGGAACACCGTGGTGCCGTGCTCGTCGCGCAGGCGCCGGATCAGGTCCCACAGGTCGGCCCGGCTGCCGGGGTCCAGTCCCGTCGTCGGCTCGTCCAGGAACAGCACCTTCGGGCGGTGCGTGAGCGCCATCGCGATGTCGAGGCGGCGCCGCTGACCGCCGGATAGCGCGCCCGCCTTGCGGTCGAGGAGGTCGGTCAGGCCCAGGTCGCGGGCCAACTCCCCGGCGCGCTCGGCGGCCTGCGCCTTGGTCAGGCGGTACAGACGGCCCTGGGTGAGCAGCTCCTCCCGCACGGTGATCTGCGGGTCCACCCCGCCCGACTGCGCCACGTACCCACACACCCGGCGCACCCCGGCGGGGTCGGTCGCGAGGTCGTGACCGGCGACGGTGGCCGCGCCGCCGGTGGGCGCCAGCAGGGTCGTGAGCATCCGCAGGGTCGTCGTCTTGCCCGCCCCGTTGGGGCCCAGGAAGCCGAGGATCTCGCCCTCGCGCACGGCCAGGTCGATGCCGCGCACGGCCTGAACCGGGCCGAGCTTGGTCTGGAAGGTACGGGCCAGTCCGGCCGTACTGATGATTGGCATGGCCCCAGAAAAACAGAGTCCCTTAAATTTTGCAATGACCCCAAACTTTAAGAGTGCCCACTGAAGTTAGGATGGGGCCATGGCGGAAGGGCTCAGGGAGCGGAAGAAGCGCGAGACGAGACAGCGGATCTCGGACATCGCCACCGGGCTGTTCCTGGAGCACGGGTTCGTGACCGTGACGATCGCGGAGGTGGCGGAGGCCGCCGACGTCTCCGTGAACACCGTCTACAACTACTTCCCGGCGAAGGAGGACCTCTTCTTCGACCGCTCCGCCGGCGTCGTCGAGCAGCTGTCCCGCTGGGTGCGCGGCCGGGAGAAGGGTGAGTCGGCCGCTCGTGCCGTGCTGCGCGAGCTGCGCGCCGAGGTCGAGGCGGTCTCGCCCCGGGTCGGCCTCATGGAGGGCTACGACCGTTTCATGCGCTGCATCCACGAGGCGCCGCCTTTGCGCTCCGCGCTGTGGAGCCTGCAGCAGGAGATCCACGACCACCTGGAGACGACCCTGCGCGAGGAGGCCGGCGCGGACGACTCCGACCCGCTGCCGGGGCTGATCGCCGGTCAGATCGCCTGGATCCACCAGACGGTGTTCGTCCGCATCGGACGGGAGATGGTCGCCGGGCGCAAACCGGGCAAAGTGTCACGGGAGGTACTCGTGCTTCTCGACGACATCGAGGAGCTGTTGAGCGAGAAGGTGCTCAACTACGCCGTCCGAGGCCTTCAATGACCCGTGCCGGTGTGATGTCCGTCAGTTGAGACGTGACTCGCGTTACTAACCGGTCACACAGTGCCTCATGCCCGCTAAGGTCCGCCGCAGAGGCAATCGTAAGCAGCGTGTAAGCGCATATCCGCAGTAATGCTGCCGTGATTCAAAGGGGAGTCGTCAGTGGCACGGAAGCTCGCCGTCATCGGGGCCGGACTCATGGGATCCGGTATCGCCCAGGTCTCAGCGCAGGCGGGTTGGGACGTGGTCCTGCGTGACGTCACCGACGAGGCGCTCAGGCGTGGCACCGACGGCATCAAGGCGTCGTACGACAAGTTCGTCAGCAAGGGCAAGCTGGAGGCGCACGACGCCGACGCGGCCCTCGCCCGCATCACCGCCACCACCGACCTGGACGCGGCCGCCGACGCGGACGTCGTCGTCGAGGCCGTCTTCGAGAAGCTGGAGGTCAAGCACGAGATCTTCCGCGCGCTCGACAAGATCGTGCGCGAGGACGCCGTGCTGGCCTCCAACACCTCCGCCATCCCGATCACCAAGATCGCGGCGGCCACCGACCACCCGGAGCGGGTCGTCGGGGTGCACTTCTTCTCGCCGGTGCCGATGATGCAGCTCGTCGAGCTCGTCCGCGGCTACAAGACGAGCGACGAAACCCTCGCCACCGCGCGCGAGTTCGCCGAGTCCGTCGGCAAGACCTGCATCGTGGTCAACCGGGACGTCGCCGGCTTCGTCACCACCCGGCTGATCTCGGCCCTCGTCGTCGAGGCCACCAAGCTCTACGAGTCGGGCGTCGCCACCGCCGAGGACATCGACCTCGCCTGCAAGCTGGGCTTCGGTCACGCCATGGGCCCGCTCGCCACGGCCGACCTCACCGGCGTCGACATCCTGCTGCACGCCACCAGCAACATCTACACCGAGTCCCAGGACGAGAAGTTCGCCCCGCCGGAGCTGATGCGCCGGATGGTGGACGCGGGTGACATCGGCCGCAAGAGCGGGCAAGGCTTTTACAGCTACTGAGGTTTCGTAGACCACCGCACAGCCCTTGGACGTGTCACGCGATGGGGTGAATTCGGTATCGGTTCGCTTACAGACGGCAACCTCTGACCGCTCAACGCAGTCAGAGGTTGCATCACCGGCCACAGCGAAGACTCGTAGCAAACACAGGCACGGCAAGCACAGACACCGGCACAGACAACACATCGCGGAGCACGAACGCACGCTTAGGGGAGCGATATGCACATCAGGGGCGACCACGCCGAGCTGGTCGTCGGGGGCCGCCTCGACGTCCGCAGCGCGGCGGACGCCCGTACGGTCCTGCACTCGGCCGTCGACGACGGAGTCGGCGATCTGGTGCTCGACCTGTCCGAGCTGGAGTTCTGGGACGCCACCGGACTCGGGGTGATCATGGGGGCTCACCGGCGGGCCGGCCGCTGCGGCCGGCGCCTGGTGCTGCGCGGCGTGCCGCCGCAGATGCAGCGCCTGCTGGTGGCCACCCGACTGCACCGGATCCTGGCGATCGAAGGCGGCATCGGGGTGGAGTCCCTGCCCCGGGTGTGACACCCGGCACGGGTGGGGCGGGACAGTCGGGCGTTCCGGTTGCGAAGCGCACGACGCGCACAATTCTCACGAGACTGTGATGTCTCGGACGGCGCGGTACCCCGGCCTGTCGTAGATACTGTGCAAAGGTTTAGGGTTCGGCTGCCCGCCGCCTAGACAAACCCCTTCGAGCGGGCCCGGACCAGAAGCGACAGCGCGGTGTGCAGCAAGGCCGGGAGGGGCTTGGCTTTCGCACACGACGCTTTTGGGGGGCTTGAACCTATGGACCCGAACAACCGGGGACCCGAGGAGTACGGCCATGACGGCGACGGCCAGTCGTCCCGCCAGCGCCCGCCCAGGGATCCCCTCACACCCGACTTCGGACAGCACACGCCCGCACTCGCCCGCACGGTGCAACTGGTCTCGGGCGACTACCTGCTCACCGTCAACCCCGTCGACGGCAGCGAGATCGAGGTCTGCCCGCCCGCGGAGCGTCCCGGGCGGCCCGAGAAGCTGACCCCGGCCGAACGCGCCGAGGTCGACCGCGCCGCAAGGCCGCCCGTCCCGCCCGGGCCGACCCGTCCCGCGCAGCCGCTCCTGGCCCGCCAGGACGAGCGCGAACAGCTGGTGCGGATGCTCGCCCGCGGCCGCTCCGTACGTCTGGTCGGCGCCCGTGGCGCGGGCCGCACGAGCCTGCTCGACCTCGTCGCCGAGGACTGCGTGGACCTCGCCCCCGACGGCGTGGTCCGCCTCACCGGCTTCCGTCGCACGCCCGCCGATCTGCTGTACGACCTCTTCTACTCCGTCTACAGCGCGCCCCTGTACCGCCCGGAACGCGACGAACTGCTCTCCTGTGTCCGTGAGATCGGCGCGGTCGTCGTCCTGGACGACGTCGAGTTCGGCGGCGCCGCGCTCGACGAGCTGCTCGACGCGACCCCCGAGTGCGCCTTCCTGTTCGGCGCCACACCCGACGCGCCCGCGCCGTCCGCCGAATCCGGCATCGAGGAGGTCGTCCTCGGCGGGCTCGACCGCGCCGCCGGTGTGGAGATCCTGGAGCACGGGATCGGCCGGGTCCTCACCGAGGACGAGGCGAACTGGGCCGGCGACCTGTGGTTCGAGTCGGAGGGCCTGCCGCTCAGGTTCGTCCAGGCCGGGGCGCTGCTGCGTCAGCGAGACCGGCTGCGGGCAGGCGCGGACGCCGTCGACGAGTACGGCGTCTTCGAGGACGTCCCTCCCGCCGACGCGCCCTTCGAGGCGCCGGTGGCCACCGAGGGCGGCGGCGAGGACACGCCCCTGCCCTCGCTCGGCGAGGCGGCGGGACCGGCGCGGCTGCTCGCCTCCCGGCTCAGCGCCTCCGCCCGCACCACCCTGAGATTCGCCGTCGCGCTCGGCGGCGAGGTGCCGCACCAGGCGCACCTGCCCGCGCTGGTCGGTGACACCCACGCGGACGCCGCGCTGGGCGAGCTGGCCGACTGCGGGCTGGTCTCGCCGGTCGGCTCCCGCTACCGGCTGTCCGCCGGCGTACAGGCCCAGCTGGAGGCCGCCGGATACGCCGAGGACGCCCAGGACAACGCCCGCACCGCCGTGCAGCACTACGCCTGGTGGGCCGGACACCCCTCGGTCACGCCGGAGCGGGTCTGCGCCGAGGCCGACGCCGTGCTCGCCGCGCTGGGCGTGCTGGTGCCGGCGACGACACCGCCCGCCGAGGGCGAGGAGAGCCCCACCGTGGAGCTGGCCCGCACGGCGGCGCCCGCGTTCGCGGCAGGGCTGCACTGGAGCGCCTGGGAGCGTGCGCTGCGCGCCGGTGCCGAGGCCGCCCGCCTGGCCGGTGACGTATCCGAACAGGCCTATTTTCACCACGAGTTGGGCATCCTCGCGCTCTGCGGCGGCCAGCTGGACCGGGCCCGTACCGAGCTGGAGACCTCCATCGGTCTGCGCGGTGCCCTCGCCGACAAGCGCGGCACCGTCTCCGGGCGCCGCGCGCTCGCGCTGGTCTCGGACCGCTCCGGTACGACGCCCGGGGTGGCCGCGTTCGCCGCGACCGCGGGGGAGGAGGTGCCGGACGCGCGCTACGAGGAGTCGCAGTCGCCGCCCGGCGGAGTACCGGCCGCGTTCCCGCCCGCCGGTGACGCCACGACGCTGGTCACCCACCAGGCCTCGGCGTCGTCCTCCGCCACCTCGCACAAGGGCCGCGGCGGCATCCGTAGCTTCGCGCGGCGCAACCTCGTCGCGGCCGGCTCGGGCGCGCTGCTCGTGGCCGTGCTCGGCACGGTGGTGACGCTCGGCGCCACGTCCGACAACGACCCGAACACCCCGTCCAACCAGGTCGGCGTCAACCCGTCGGCCAGCCAGGGCCCCGGTGACGACAGCCTGGGCGCGGACAAGGTGGAGAGCAACGACGACAAGGGCTCCGGCGACACCGGCACGGCCACCAGCCGGCCGACGGATCCGGGCACTGACGGCACGCTCGGCACCTCGGACGACCCGACGGACCCGTCGGACGAGCCGAGCGGGACGCAGGGTTCGAGCGGCGGTTCCACGAACTCGCCGACGAAGCCGCCGACGTCGACGAAGCCGCCGACTTCGAAGCCCCCGACGTCGAGGCCGCCGACGTCCGAGCCCCCGACCTCCGAACCGCCGACGAGTGAACCTCCGACGTCGGAGCCGCCCACCAGCGAACCGCCTCCCACGTCGCCGTCCTCCTCCGACTCAGCCAGCGGGCCCGCCTCCAGCGCTCCTGCGAGCACCTCGGCAAGCGCGCCGGAGACGACCGAGGCAGGCTCACCGAGCAGCTCGGACGCCGTCATCTGACGCACTGATCAAGACAAGAGGGCCGGGTCCGTCCAGCGGACCCGGCCCTCACCGTCGTAGAACTGTCAAGAAAGAACAGGAACCGTCGCTCAGAACAACCGCAGCTTGTCGTCCTCGATGCCCCGCATCGCGTCGTAGTCCAGGACCTGGCAGCCGATGCCGCGGTCCGTCGCGAGGACCCGGGCCTGGGGCTTGATCTCCTGGGCCGCGAAGATGCCGCGTACCGGGGCGAGATGGGGGTCGCGGTTCAGCAGTTCCAGGTAGCGCGTGAGCTGTTCCACACCGTCGATCTCGCCACGCCGCTTGATCTCGACCGCGACCGTCCGGCCTTCCGCGTCCCGGCACAGGATGTCGACCGGACCGATCGCCGTCATGTACTCGCGGCGGATGAGCGTGTAGCCCTCGCCCAGCGTCTCGATGCGGTCGGCGAGGAGTTCCTGGAGGTGCGCTTCCACGCCGTCCTTGATCAGGCCSGGGTCCACGCCCAGTTCGTGCGAGGAGTCGTGGAGGATCTCCTCCATCGTGATGATCAGCTTCTCGCCCCCTTTGTTGGTGACCGTCCAGACGTCCTGCTGCTCGCCGTCCCCCTCCTTCAGAGTGCAGGGCGGCGACATCCAGTTGAGGGGCTTGTAGGCCCGGTCGTCCGCGTGGATCGAGACGCTGCCGTCCGCCTTGACCAGGATCAGACGGGGCGCCGAGGGCAGATGGGCGGTGAGCCGGCCCGCGTAGTCGACGGAGCATCGGGCAATGACGAGACGCATGGTCGGCAACGCTACTCGACGGGCTGGTGTCGACGCGATTCGCCCTGGGGGAGTCCGTAAGACCCCGGACTGCCCCTGTTCATTTCTGGCCGATTGTGCTCCTAACGAGCCCCGCCCATGTACGCATTCTCCTGGTGCCGTCACCGTCTGTTGCCTACCGTATTAAACGGGAGGTCGCGAGGCGTGTACACAGAGTGTCCGGTATCGCGAACTCCCTTATCTGTCCGGCAACCCCTGCTGCTGCGGGGGTGCGAGAGGAGAACCCATGTCGCTCGACGTCTCACCGGCCCTACTCGAACAGGCCGAGCGAGGCGAGGTCGACGAAGCCGCCTTCGTCGACTGCGTCCGGACCTCCCTGCCCTATGCATGGGAGATGATCAGCTCCCTGGTGGCCCAGCTGAAGGTCGACGGCGGTTCGTTCGCCGACAACCAGACGCCCCCGCCGGACGAGCAGGCACGTGGCCAGCTGCTGCGTGCGCTTGCGAGTGACGCGATACGCGGCGCGCTACAGCGGCACTTCGGGGTGCGACTGGCCTTCCAGAACTGCCACCGGGTGGCGGTGTTCCCGCTTGACTCCTCGGTCGACGAGACGCTGTCCCGCTTCACCTCGGTGCGCAGTCAGGTGATGAACCAGTCCCCGGAGTTCAGGGACTGCTGACGCACTGAGTCGCTTGCTTGCCGCTCCGTACGCGGGAGGTGCAATCAGTACCGGGGCGGCAAGCCCCCTGGCGGACCGGGCCCGTTCCGTGGGCACGGGGCGTTTCAGCCGAGGTGCGGCAGGACTTCGGCACCCAGCCGTCGTACGTTCTCCTCGGTCGCCGCCAGGTCGCCCGAGCCCTCGACGAGCAGCGCGAAGCGGGAGATGCCGGTCCGTTCGCTGGTCGCCGCGAGGCGGTCGGCGGCCAGGCGCGGGGTGCCCACCGGGTGCAGCCCGCAGAGCAGTTCGGTGTACGCCAGCGGGTCGCGCATCGCGCGATGGCGGCCGTCGACGGTCACATGGGCGTCCAGGCCCTGCCGCAGCCAGCCCGGCATCGCCTTCGTCAGGGTCTCCACCGCGTCCGTGCGCCGGTCCGCGATCTGGCAGATGCCGGCCGACACATGGGCCGCGCCACGGATCTCGTCCGCCGGCCGCCCGGCCGCGCGCGCGTGCTCCCGCCACAGGGCGACCATCTCGGCCTTCTCCTCGTCGCCCACATGCATCCCGAGCAGCATCGGCAGCCCGCGCTCGGCGGCGAGGCGCACACTGCGGGGCGAGGTGCAGGCGACGACGACCTCGGGCCCCTCGGCGTCCGTCAGGCAGTCCGACGGCCTCGGTACGACGGCGACCTCGCGGAAGCCGAACCGCTCGCCGGCGGCCGCGACCGAGGGCTCGCGCAGCCAGCGCACCAGCAGATCGAGTGATTCCGGGAACCCCTCCTCGTACGCCTTGAGGCCCGAGCCGAACACCTCCAGGTCGACCCAGGGCCCACCGCGCCCCACACCCAGCGAGAACCGCCCGCCGGACGTGATGTGCAGCAGCGCCGCCTGCTCGCCGAGGGCCACGGGGTGGGCGGTGGGCAGTACGCTGACCGCCGTGCCGACCCGCAGCCGACTGGTGCGGCCGAGCAGTAACGCGGCCAGGGTGATCGCCGACGGACAGGTGCCGTACGGCACGAAGTGGTGCTCGGCCAGCCAGACCGCGTCGAGCCCCGCCTCTTCGGCGACCTCGGCGGAGCGGACCGCCCGGTGCAGCGCCTCCCCATCGCCTTGACCCGGGAACCGGGCCGCCAGCACGAAACTTCCTACACGCATTGCTTTTTCCTGCTTCCTTGGCTCCGACGCGGAGCTCCCCCACCGGGCATAACCGTCTGACACGTGACGAGGACACGGCTTGGCGAAGGGATTTGCGGATTGTCTGCAGAATCGACAGCCGCTGTGAGGGACTTGTGGGGGTTGGTGCCGTACGGCTACCCCTGTTCGCGCCGCGTAGGCTGGAACATGACCCGTGCATCCTGTATAGCCCCGTGAGGTGTTCCGTGTCCCCGCGTCGCAACCGACCCAAGGACTCAGGCTCGGCCGGACAAAGCGCCGAGGACGACCGTCCCGGCCGGTACGGCGGCTGGCAGTCCACCCAGAACTGGGACGGCGAGGAGTGGAACGTACGGCATGTGGCGGGCTCCAGCGCCCAGGGCAAGGCGTACCGCTGCCCGGGCTGCGACCAGATGATCCCGGACGGCGTCCCGCACGTCGTCGCCTGGCCGGAGCACGCGGGCGTGGACGACCGCCGCCACTGGCACAAGGCGTGCTGGAACGCGAAGGACCGCCGCACCACGAGGGTGCAGCGGTCCCGGAACGCGCCGAAGTTCTAGCCGGTCGGGCTCACACGTCGCGCTTCTCCAGCAGGGCGAAGGCGCCGGCGAACGCGACCGCCGTGATGCCGAGCATGATCCACAGCGGGTCCCAGCCGGACGGGCCGGACTCGGACAGGGACTGGGCGTAGAAGACGCTGAGCTGGTTCGGGATGGAGTACTCGAACAGGGCCTGCTGGAGGTCCTGGAGCGACTCCGAGAACATGAACAGCGCGATGACCAGCGGGGCCAGCAGGACGCCGATCATGATCGTGATCGCGCCCGCCGAGTGCCGGATGATCGAGCCCACGACCAGCGAGAGCAGGCCGAGCAGCGCGATGTAGAACGAGATGCCGACCGTGCCCTTCAGCCACTCCTGACCGGTCGGCTCGCGCGAGCCCTCCAGCAGGGCCACGTCGGCGAGGGCGACCAAGAGGGCCGAGGCCAGCGTCACGACGAACGCGACGACGAAGAACACGATCGACTTGGCCGCCAGTACCCGCCCACGGCTCGGGCACGCCGTCATCGTGGTGCGGATCATGCCCGTGCCGTACTCCGAGGCCGTGGTCAGCACGCCGAGCGTGATGATGCACATGGTGCCGAGCAGCAGCCCGAAGAAGCCGAACGACAGCGGGCTCTCGCCGGCCAGGCTCTCGTCCGACGAGTTGGCGGAGACCAGCGCGGCGGCGGCCAGGCCGATGCCGACGACGAGCAGCACGAACACGCCCAGCGTCCACATCGTGGAGCGCACCGAGCGGATCTTCGTCCACTCCGAGGCGAGCGCGTGCCCGAGGTGCGTGCGCGTCACGGGGATCGGCGAGGTGTAGGTGGGGTACGGAGTGCCGGGCGCCGCCTGCCAGTTCGGTGCGGCGGTCTGCGGCATCGGGGGCTGGGGCGTGCTCATCGGGCGTCCTTGGGCTCGGTCGGGGCGGCGGTGGCG
>NZ_RDBN01000005.1:743003-761370 GCF_008042075.1 Streptomyces sp. UW30
GCTTCGCCCGGGTCCGTACGCCCGACACCGAGCCGCAGCTGCGCGAGAAGCTGTCGACGGCGCTCACGGAGGCCGGCGGCTGGGCCGGTGCCTGCGGGGGTGCGGGCGCGGCGGCAGGAGCGCTCGCGGGCGCCTGGGCGGGGCTGTGGGCGACGGGCGGCGCGGGCTGCGCCGGAGCGTGGCCCGGGGCCGTGTGAGGCGCCTGGGGGGCCGTCTGCGCGTACGGGTTCGGCGTCCCGGCACCCGGAACCGCCCCGGGCGCCGCCGGGGCGCCGTAGGGACCGGGCCCGCCCGGCTGCGGGGCGAGCGGCTGCCCGCCCTGCTGGGGCGGCGGCGGGGCGTACCAGCCGGGCTGACCCTGACCGGGAACCGGCATCGGCGGCTGCGCGCCCGGCGGCAGCGGCTGCTGGAGCCCTTCCTTCTGGTCGGTGGTCGAGCGGTAGTCGACCGCGCCCTGCGTCATCCGCATGTACGCCTCCTCCAGCGAGGCCTGGTGCGGCGACAGCTCCCACAGCCGTACGTCGGAGTCGTGCGCGATGTCGCTGATGCGGGGCAGCGCCAGCCCGGTGACCCGCAGGCCGCCGTCCTGCTCGGGCAGCACGTGCCCGCCGGCCTCCGTGAGCGCCGTCGACAGCTTCTCGCGCAGCTGCGGCTCGGTGTCGGGCGTACGGACCCGGGCGAAGCCCGCGGAGTTCGCCGCGATGAAGTCCTTGACGCTCATGTCGGACAGCAGCTGACCGCGCCCGATGACGATCAGGTGGTCGGCCGTCAGCGCCATCTCGCTCATCAGGTGGGAGGAGACGAAGACGGTACGGCCCTCGGCCGCCAGCGACTTCATCAGGTTCCGCACCCAGAGGATGCCCTCGGGGTCGAGGCCGTTGACCGGCTCGTCGAACAGCAGCACCTGGGGGTCGCCGAGCAGCGCGGCGGCGATGCCGAGCCGCTGGCCCATGCCGAGCGAGAAGCCCTTGGAGCGTTTCCTGGCCACGTCCTGGAGGCCGACCACGCCCAGCACCTCGTCCACCCGCCGGGCGGGGATGCCGGACAGCTGGGCCAGGCTCAGCAGATGGTTGCGGGCCGCGCGGCCGCCGTGCACCGCCTTGGCGTCCAGCAGCGCGCCGACCTGACGCGGGGCGTTCTGCAGCCTTCGGTACGGGTAGCCGCCGATCGTCACATGGCCCGCGGTCGGGTTGTCCAGGCCGAGGATCATCCGCATCGTCGTCGACTTGCCCGAGCCGTTCGGACCCAGGAAGCCGGTGACGGCACCGGGCCGCACCTGGAAGGACAAGTTGTACACAGCGGTCTTGTCGCCGTAGCGCTTGGTCAGGCCGACTGCCTCGATCATGCTCCGCACCCATCGAAAGGTTCAGGACAGCGGGGCACACGCCCCCCGTAAGGGTTAGGAGGATACCGAGGCGCTGACGGTTCCACTCAAGAGCGGGTAAAATCTCGCACCTGCGTTCCCTCGGTACACCTCTTTCTGGCTATGCGTCCCTTTTCTTGAGCGTGGCGTAACCGCCGACGAGCGCCGCGATCACCCACAGCACCATGATCCCGAGCCCGCCCCAGGGGCCGTAGGGAGTGTTGTCGTCGACCGGGGTGACCACCTGCATGATCTTGCTGCCGGCCTGGTCGGGCAGATAGCGGCCGATCTTCTCGGTGGCGGAGACATTGCCGAGGATGTTGGAGACCAGGAAGAAGAAGGGCATCAGGATGCCCAGCGACAGCATCGGCGAGCGCAGCATCGCCGCGACACCCATCGAGAACATCGCGATGAGGGTCATGTAGAGGCCGCCGCCGAACACCGCGCGCAGCACGCCCGGGTCGCCGATCTCCGCCCGGTGGTCGCCGAGCATCGCCTGTCCGAGGAAGAAGGTGACGAAGCTCGTGGCCAGGCCGACGGTGAGCGAGAGCCCGGTCGCCACCGCGATCTTGCTGAACAGGAAGGTGCCGCGCTGCGGCACGGCGGCCAGCGAGGCGCGGATCATCCCGGTGCTGTACTCGTTCGAGACGACGAGCACCCCGAACACGATCATCGCGAGCTGGCCCAGGCTCATCCCGGCGAAGCTGATGAAGGTCGGATCGAAGGAGAGCCTGTCCCGCTCGCTCAGGTTGTCGAACTCGTTCGCCGACAGACCTGAGATCAGCATGCCGAGCGCGATGGTGACCACCACGGCGAGGGAGAGCGTCCACACGGTGGAGGCGACGGACCGGATCTTGGTCCATTCGGAGCGGATGACCTGGGTGACCACGGTGCTCAGCTCCTCTTCCAGTCCTCGCCCCACTGCCGCTGCTGCTGCAGCGGCGGCGGTGCGGGCGCGTCGGCGTGCGCGTGGTACTCCACCGACTCCGCGGTCAGCTGCATGAACGCCTCCTCCAGGGAAGCCTGTTGCGGGCTCAGCTCGTGCAGCACGACCTGGTGGCGCGCCGCCAGCTCCCCGATCTGCTCGGACTTGCTGCCGTCCACCTCCAACGTGCCGTTGCCGGTCTGCACCGCGGTGACCCCGGCCTCGTGCAGCACATCGAGCAGCCGCTCGCGCTGCGGGGTGCGGATACGGACGTACGACCGCGAGTTGCGCGCGATGAACTCGGGCATGGACGTGTCGGCGAGCAGCCGCCCCTGGCCGATGACGACGAGATGGTCGGCCGTCAGCGCCATCTCGCTCATCAGGTGACTGGAGACGAAGACGGTCCGCCCCTGCGCGGCCAGGGACTTCATCAGGTTCCGGATCCAGTGGATGCCCTCGGGGTCGAGCCCGTTGACCGGCTCGTCGAACATCAGGATCCGCGGATCGCCGAGCAGCGCGCCCGCGATGCCGAGCCGTTGGCCCATGCCCATCGAGAAGCCCTTGGTCTTCTTCTTGGCGACCGCGGTCAGCCCGACCGTGTCCAGCACCTCCCGCACCCGGCCGCTCGCAATGCCGTTGCTCTGCGCGAGGCACAGCAGATGGTTGAAGGCGCTGCGTCCGGGGTGCCAGGCCTTGGCCTCCAGCAGGGCGCCGATGTACGTCAGCGGGTCCTTGAGCTGGTCGTAGTGCTTGCCGTCGATACGGACGTCGCCCGCGGTGGGCCGGTCGAGGCCCAGGATCATCCGCATGGTGGTCGACTTGCCCGCGCCGTTGGGACCGAGGAACCCCGTGACGATGCCCGGTCTCACCGTGAACGTCAGGTTGTTGACCGCGACCTTCTCGCCGTACCGCTTCGTCAGCCCCTCGAGCTCGATCATGCCGCCCACGCTAAAACGGGACAAAGCCCTCTGCCACCCCAGTGGCAGAGGGCTTTGCGAAAATTCAGCAGCCGTGTACCCGATCGTTACCGGGACTGCTGCGCGGGAACCCCACGGGTGATCGGCTCGTCCTCGGCGGCGGGCGCACCGGTCGCGGCCACCGCGGCGCCGGTCAGGGTCGCCAGCATCTCGCGGACGTTCGTCAGCTGAGCGTTGATGCTGTCGCGGCGGTTGGTGAGAGCCGCGAGCTCGCGCTCGGATTCCGAACGGATGCGGTCGGCCTTGGCGTTGGCGTCGGCCACGATGTCCTCGGCCTGGCGCTGGGCCGTCTCCACCGTCTGGCGGGCACGGCGCTCGGCGTCGGTGCGCAGCTTCTCGGCCTCCAGGCGCAGCTGCTCGGCGCGGTGCTCGATCTCGGCGAGGCGCTTCTCGGCCTTGGCCTGACGCGAGGCCAGGTCGCGCTCGGACTGCTCGCGGCGCTTGGCGAGGTTCGTCTCGAAGTCGGCGGCGGCCTGCGCGGCCTTGGCGCGGGTCTCCTCGAAGAGAGCGTCGGCCTCCTCGCGCTTGGACTGCGCGTCCTTCTGGGCCTCCGCGCGCAGCTGCGAGGCGTCACTCTTGGCCTTCTCGACGATCCGGACGCCCTCGTCCTCGGCCTTGGACTTGCGCTCCGCAGCGAACGATTCTGCGTCGTTGCGGACCTGCTGGGCCGCCGACTCGGCGAGCTCGCGGTGCTGCTCGGCGGCGCGGCGGGCCTCCTCGCGCAGATCCTTGGCCTCCTCCTCGGCGAGGCGGAGGATCTTCTCGACACGCGCGCCGAGGCCGGCGTACGACGGCTCGGCGTCGGTTACCTGGGCCTGGGCGTTCTGCGTCTCGAGGTGGAGCTCCTCGATGCGCTTTTCCAGAGCGGTGATGCGGGCCAGAGCGCTGTCGCGGTCGGAGACGAGCTTCGAGATGCGTTCGTCCACCTGCGCGCGGTCGTACCCACGCCGCACAAGCTCGAAGCCGTAGGGGGAAGTGTCGCTCATGGGGTTCCTGTCGAATGAGACCGGTGAGGTGATAAGTGGAATCCTAGGGGCCGAAGCGGTGTGTCATCGAGCGGATACGTGTTTGATCTGGAGAATGAGACCCCTTTTGGGTGGCGAACCGTCGGACGGCTTGCCAAAAACCTGGTCAAAGGCCCCAGGAGACACCGGAACCCGCCCGACCCGCTAGCCGTCTGACGACTTGCCACCCGATCGGGGTGCTCCGACTGTCGCACCCGCCTTGACCCCGCCGTCCTTGCCGGCCGACGGCGTCTCGAAGGATTCCAGCGCCTCCAGGACGTCCTGGACGCGCGAGATCTCGGCGTTGATGTCCTCGCGGCGCCGGACGAGGACCTCCAGCTCGCGCTTGCCCTCCTCGACCGTGCGCTTGGCCTCGCGGATCGCCTCGGCCCTGAGCTCCTCGGCCTCCTTGATGAGCGAGGAGCGCTTCTGCTCGGCCTCCTTCAGGAGACCCTCGGCCTTCTTGACGGCGGCGATACGGACCTTGCCGGCCTCGGAGTTGGCCTCCGACACCAGCTCCTTGGCCTTCGCCTGCGCCTTGGCCAGCTGCTCCTCGGCGGCCTTGATGAGGGCGTCGCAGCGGTCGCCGGTCGACTTCATCGTCTCGGCGGCCTCGCGCCGGGCCCGCTCGTGCAGGCCCTCGATCTCGCTCGTGATGCGGTCGCGCAGCTCCTCCGCGCGCTCCCTTATCGAGGTGGCGTCCCGGCGGGCACCGACGAGCAGCTCGTCCGCGTCGGTACGGGACTTCTCCACCCTGGAGTTGCCCTCGACCGTCGCCTCGGAGACCAGCCGGTCGGCCTCCTTGCGGGCCGCGCCCACCATGGTGTCGGCCTGCGCCTCGGCGTCCGCTGTCGTCTTGTGCGCCTGCGCCTGCGCCTCGGTGAGCAGCTTGTCCGCCTCGGCCGTGGTCTCCGAGATGAGCTTGTCGACCTGCTCGGCCACGTCCTGGCGCCGCTTGCCCGCATCCTTGCGGGCCTCGTCGAGGGTGCGCTCGGACTCCTCGCGCGCGGTCGTCACCAGCCGCTCGGCCTCCGCGGCCGCCTCGGCTTTGACGCGCTCGGCGTCGCTGCGGACCCGCTCGGCGTGCTGCTGGGCCGACCCCACCGTGTCGGCGGCCTCGGCGCGCAGCCGCTCCGCCTCCGACGTGGCGTCCCCGACCAGCTTCTCGGCCTTGGTGCGCGCGTCGGTGCGCACCCGGTCGGCCTCCGTGACCGTCTCCGACTGGAGCCGCTCGGCCTCCGAACGCGCCTCGGTGATGAGGGTGTCGGCCTGCGTCGCCGCGTCCGAGCGGATCCGGTTGGCGTCCTCGCGGGCGTCCGCCCGGGTGCGGGACGCGGCCTGCTCGGCCTCGGCGATCTTGTCCGACGCCTCCGTACGGATCCGCTGGGCGTGCTCGGCGGCGTCCGACCGCAGCCGCTCCGCCTCGGCGATGGCCTCCCCGACGGTGCGCTCGGCCAGCGACTTGGCGGCCGTGGACTCCTCGCTCGCCTCGCGCCGGATGCGGCCCGCGTCCTCGCTGGCCCGCTCCCGCTCGGCGTAGGCGTCCGCGCGGACCCGGTCCGCCTCCTCCTCGGCCTCCCGGCGGGTACGGTCCGCCGCGTGCTCGGCGGCGCTGCGCAGCCCGGTGATCTCCTCCTGGGCCTGCTCGTGCAGCCCCGTCACGGAGTCGCGGACCTGCTGGGCGTGCTGCTCGGCCGCCGACACCATCTCGGTGGCGCGCCGGTCGGCCTCCTCGACCAGCCGCACCGCCTCGGCCTGCGCCTCCTCCACGCGGTTGCGCGCCGAGGCCAGCAGCTCCTCGCTCTGCTCGCGGGCCCGCTCGCGCTCCTGGTCGGCCTCCTGGCGGGCGGAACCGAGGAGTTCCTCGGCCTCGCGCCGACGCCGGACGGCTTCCTCCTGGGCGGCGGCCAGCGTCTCGGACGCCTCCGTGGCGAGCCGCTCGGCGGCGGCCTGCGCCTCGGCGCGCAACCGGTCGGCGGTGTCCTGCGCCTCCGACTTCAGCCGCTCGGCCTCGGCCGCGGCCTCCGACCTGAGGCGTACGGCGATGGCCTCGCCCTCGGCCCGGGACGCGGACGCGTCCGACGCGGCCTCGTTGCGCAGCCGGTCGGCCTCCTGTTCGGCCTGCTGCTGGAGCGAACGGATCCGCTCGGCGGCCTCGGTGCGCAGCCGGTCGGTCTCCTCGGCGGCCTCGCGGCGGATGCGCGCGGCCTCCTCGCGGGCGTCGGTGAGCGCCTGCTCGGCCGCCCCGAGGCGCTGCTCGGCCTCGGTGTGCAGCCGCGTCAGCTCCTCGGCGGCCTCCGCCCGGCGGGCCTCGACGCCGCGCTCGGTCTCCTCGCGCAGTTCAAGGGCGGCCCGCTCGGCGTCGGCCTTGATGCCCTCGGCCTGCTCGACGACCTCCTCGCGGTGCCGCTCGGCCTCCTGGCGGGTGCGCTGGAGGGTCTCCTCGGCCTGCCGGCGCAGCGTCGTCGCGCGCTCGATGGCCTCGGTGCGGACCTTCTCGCTGTCGGTGGTGGCCTTCTGGCGCAGCTCGTCGGCGTCCTGCCGGGCCTTGGCCAGCAGCTCCTCGGCGGTCTTGGCCGCCTCCTCGATCTGCTGGACGGCCTCCTTGCGGGCCTCCGCGCGGATCTTCTCGCCCTCGGCGACCGCCTCGGAACGCAGCTGCTCGGCCTCGCCGCGCAGCCGGCGTGCCTCCTCCTGCAGCTCGACCGTCTTGGCGCGGTACTCCTTGGTGTCGTCCTTCGCCGAGCCCTTGAGCTGCTCGGCGATGTCGTGCGCCTCGGCGCGCAGCCGGTCCGCCTCGGCCTCGGCCTCCGTGCGGATCCGCTCGGCCTCCTCGGCCGCGGCCTTGGTGGTGTTCTGCGCGTCCTCCTGCGCCTTGTTGAGGACGTCCTCGGCGGTCTTGGCCGCCTTCGACAGCTGGGTCGCGCTCTCCTCGGCGGTGATCGTGCGGGCCTTCTCGCCGGCCTCGGCGACGATCTTCTCGGCCTCGGCGCGGGCGTCGGCGACGACCTGCTCGGCGTCCGACTTGGTGGACTCGGCCTCCTTGGTGGCCTCGCTGACCAGCCGGGCGACCTGCTCCTTCGCCGTACGCATGCGCTGCTCGTTGGCCGACTCGGCACTGGAGAGCGCCTTCTCGGCGGCCGTCGTGGCCTCGGCGACCAGCTTCTCGGCCTCGGTCTGCGCCTTGCGCAGCGCCTCCTCGGCCTCCGCCATGCGCTGCTCGGCGGTGCGGCTCATCTCCTGCGCCTGGCGGCGGGCGGAGTCCGACTCCGAGACGGTGGAGGTGCGCAGCTGCTCCGCGTGGTCGGTGGCCTCCTGAGCCTGCGTGGACGCGGCGTTCAGGAGCCGCTCGGCGTCCGTACGGGCCCGGAGCAGGATCTGCTCGGCCTCCGCACGGGCCTCCTCGGCCGCGCCCGTGAGGCGCTGGCGGGCCTCGCTGGTGAGCCGCTCGGCCTCGGCGCGCGCGGTGGCCAGGGACTGGTCGGCCTCGGCACGCGACTCGTCGAGGAGGCGGCGGGCCTGCGACTCGCTGCGGGCGCGCAGCTGCTCGGCCCACGCCACGTTCTCGTTGACGTGCGACTCGACGGTCTGGCGGCGCTCGGCCAGCTCCTGGTCCAGCTGCTGGCGGCGGGTCACCGCCTCCTGGTGCAGCTCGGCCTGCAGACGGGCCGCGTTCTCCGCGTGCTCCTGCAGGATCCGCTGGGTCTGCGCCCGGGCCTGGCTGAGCTCGCGCTCGGCGTCCTGGCGCAGCTGGTCCGCCTGGACCTGGGCGTTGCGCAGCAACTGTTCGGCCTGATAGCCGATGTCGCCGCCGTCGAAGGCGGGCCGGGACATGATGGTCCGCCGCGCCTCGTGCAGCTTGGCGCGCAGCACCTCGACCTGGTAGCCGAGGTCCTCGGCGTGCTGGATCGCCTTTTCCCGCTCGGTCTTCAGCCGATCCATCTCGGCCTCGAACCGAGAGAGGTGGTCGACGTCAGCCGCCGGCTCTCGCTCCTGGCGTTCGTAGCCCCGCACTGCGCGGTCCCATCCGTCCCCTGGTCGCAAGTCTGGCCATACGGGCTCCGTCCGTCCGCCGAACGGGGCCCCCGAGGAATGGTGTCAGATCAACGGCAGCGCAAGGGCTGCTGCCCTGAACGCTCGCCCCCCGAAACCCGGACCCCGGCATGCGGCCACCCCGGTTCCGGAAGCGACCTCCCCCAACCCTACCGGCCCATATGTACGAGGGTCAGTGCTCAGGTGACTCAACAGGCGCCGAAGTGACCAGTTCTGTCAGTACGCCGTGGCAATCCTTTGGGTGCAGGAACGTGATTCGTGACCCCATGGAGCCGCGTCGGGGCTCTTCGTACAGAACGCGTACGCCCTTGTCCTTGATGTCGGCGGCGTCGCCGTCCACATCCGCCGTACCGAAAGCGATGTGGTGGACACCCTCGCCGTTCTTGTCGAGCCACTTGGCGACGGTGGAGTCCGGGCGCGTGGGTTCGAGAAG
The DNA here is from genome assembly GCF_008042075.1 of Streptomyces sp. UW30. Lineage (GTDB taxonomy): Bacteria > Actinomycetota > Actinomycetes > Streptomycetales > Streptomycetaceae > Streptomyces. The sequence goes on from NZ_RDBN01000005.1 coordinate 751,759, forward strand.
CTGCAGGTAGGAGGCACCGCCGTCGGAGGTTTCGTTGATCTTGAGCATGGCCTCGCGGACGCCCTGCTCCTCGTTGATCTCGGAGTGGAACACCTCGAAGCCGTACGTGGCCCGGTAGAACTCCACGGTTCGGTCGAGATCGAAACAGGCGATTCCGATGTGGTCGATTCGCGTCAGCATGTTGTTCAGTGGAGCGCCACGGCGGTGGTTACGCAACGTGCGCGCGATCACACCGACGGCCCGGTGACGGCACGGAGTGCCACTCAGTACATTCGAAGTAAACCCTCGTTCACTCCTCGGCTGCTCAAGCTGGAAGGGGATCGCACCTCATGTCTTCTGGAAACGGCACGACCTCCGTGATCGTCGCGGGTGCCCGTACCCCTATGGGACGGCTGCTCGGCTCTCTGAAGTCCTTCTCCGGAGCCGACCTCGGCGGCTTCGCGATCAAGGCCGCCCTCGACCGTGCGGGGATCGGTGGCGACCAGGTGCAGTACGTCATCATGGGCCAGGTGCTCCAGGCCGGGGCAGGGCAGATCCCGGCGCGCCAGGCCGCGGTCAAGGCCGGCATCCCGATGAACGTCCCGGCGCTCACCATCAACAAGGTCTGTCTGTCCGGCCTCGACGCGATTGCACTCGCGGACCAGCTGATCCGCGCCGGCGAGTTCGACGTGATCGTCGCGGGCGGCCAGGAGTCCATGACCAACGCCCCGCACCTGCTGCCGAAGTCCCGTGAGGGCTTCAAGTACGGCGCCGTGCAGATGATCGACGCCATGGCCCACGACGGTCTGACCGACGCCTTCGAGAACATCGCCATGGGCGAGTCCACGGAGAAGCACAACACCCGCCTCGGCATCCTGCGTCCCGAGCAGGACGAGATCGCCGCGCTGTCCCACCAGCGCGCGGCGGCCGCCCAGAAGAACGGCATCTTCGAGGCCGAGATCACCCCGGTCGAGATCCCGCAGCGCAAGGGCGACCCGGTCCTGTTCAGCAAGGACGAGGGCATCCGCGGCGACACCACGGCCGAGTCGCTGGGCAAGCTTCGCCCGGCGTTCTCGAAGGACGGCACGATCACTGCGGGTTCGGCATCGCAGATCTCGGACGGCGCTGCCGCGGTCGTCGTCATGAGCAAGGCCAAGGCGCAGGAGCTCGGCCTGGACTGGATCGCCGAGATCGGCGCGCACGGCAATGTGGCGGGTCCGGACAACTCCCTGCAGTCCCAGCCCTCCAACGCCATCCTGCACGCCCTGAAGAAGGAGGGCCTGGAGGTCTCCGATCTCGACCTGGTCGAGATCAACGAGGCCTTCGCCGCGGTGGCCGTGCAGTCAATGAAGGACCTCGGCGTGTCCACGGAAAGGGTGAACGTCAACGGCGGGGCCATCGCCCTGGGACACCCGATCGGCATGTCGGGCGCCCGGCTCGTCCTGCACCTGGCCCTGGAACTGAAGCGGCGCGGCGGCGGCGTCGGCGCGGCAGCGCTGTGCGGTGGCGGCGGCCAGGGTGACGCGCTGATCGTGCGGGTACCCAAGGCCTGAGCCTTCGGTATTTCGGTACGCCTTTACTCGGAACGGAGCTGTGATGCAGGACGTCTCCACGCTGGTGGCCCAGGCCAGGGAGGGCCGGCCAAGGGCGGTCGCCCGGCTGATCTCCCTGGTGGAGGGGGCGTCCCCGCAGCTGCGGGAGGTCATGGCGGCGCTGGCCCCGCTCACGGGCAACGCCTATGTGGTGGGCCTGACCGGCTCCCCGGGCGTCGGCAAGTCGACGTCCACCTCCGCCCTGGTGACCGCGTACCGCAAGCAGGGCAAGCGGGTCGGCGTCCTGGCCGTCGACCCGTCCTCGCCCTTCTCGGGCGGCGCCCTGCTCGGCGACCGGGTCCGGATGTCGGACCACGCCTCCGACCCCGGCGTCTACATCCGCTCGATGGCGACCCGGGGTCACCTCGGCGGCCTCGCCTGGGCGGCCCCGCAGGCGATCCGCGTCCTGGACGCGGCCGGCTGCGACGTGATCCTGGTCGAGACGGTCGGCGTGGGCCAGTCGGAGGTCGAGATCGCCTCCCAGGCCGACACCTCCGTCGTCCTGCTCGCCCCCGGCATGGGCGACGGCATCCAGGCGGCGAAGGCCGGAATCCTGGAGATCGGCGACGTGTACGTCGTCAACAAGGCCGACCGTGACGGCGCCGACGCCACCGCCCGCGAGCTCAACCACATGCTCGGCCTCGGCGAGTCCCGCGGCGCCGGCGACTGGCGCCCGCCGATCGTGAAGACGGTCGCCGCCCGTGCCGAGGGCGTCGACGAGGTCGTGGAGGCCCTGGAGAAGCACCGGGCCTGGATGGAGGAGCGGGGCGTGCTGGCCGAACGCCGCCGCGCCCGCGCCGCCCGCGAGGTGGAGACCATCGCCGTCACCGCCCTGCGCGAACGCATCGCCGATCTCCACGGCGACCGCCGCCTCGGGGTGCTGGCGGAGAAGATCGTCGCCGGTGAGCTGGATCCGTATCGGGCGGCGGACGAACTCGTGGCAGGGCTGACGAAGGGCTGAGCAGCCCCGAGGGCGGTACGAAACGGATGTTCCGGGAACCCTTCATGGTCAACTCCTCCTCCCCGCTGCTAGGTTGACCCGCATGTACCTCCTCTTGGCATAGGGCACGCCCAGCCCGCGCACGGTGAACGGCCGGTCGGCCGGGACCGTCGCGGCGCATCGGCGTCCCCTTTTCCGCCTCGAGTCGAGGAACTCCCGTGTCTTCCACGTCTGTGGCGCGGCCTTCGTATGCCGCCGTTCTCCGGATCCCCCATGCCCGCCGTACCTTCGCCGCCGCCCTGCTCGGCAGGCTGTCGTACGGCATCGCCCCGCTGTCCGTGATGCTCGCCGTGACCCGGGCCTGCGGGTCGTACGGGGTGGCCGGCGTCGTCATGGCGCTGTTCTCCGGGACCAGCGTCTTCCTGTCGCCCGCGCGGGCGGCCCTGATCGACCGGTACGGGCCGCGCCGGGCACTCGTGCCGATGGCGACGGCCTACACCGCGCTTCTGGTGCTGCTGGCGGTGCTCGTCTGGCGGCCGGGTGCCCCGGCGTTCGTCCTCGCCGGCGCGGGCGGCGCCGCCGGTGCCTGCACTCCGCCGCTCGGGCCCACCATGCGGGCCGTGTGGGGGCGGCTGGCCCCGGACCGGGCGCTGATGCAGCGGGCCTACAGCCTCGACGCCGTCGCCGAGGAACTGCTCTTCGTCTCGGGCCCGTTGCTGGTCGGCGTGCTCGTCGGGTTCGCCCCGCCGGCGGTCGGGGTGCTCGTCGGGGCGGGGCTGATCGTGGTGGGGACGGCCGGGTTCGTGTCGTCGCCCGCGGTGCGCGCGGTACCCGGCAGTGGGCGCAAGGCCGGAGCAGGGACGGCCGGGCAGCGGGTGCTGCGCGACATCAGGCGGCCGGTGATCGCCGCCGTCGGGGTCGGGCTCGCGCTGGGCGTGCTCGATCTGCTGGTGGTCGCTTTCGCCGAGGGGCACGGTCACGGCGCCGGCAGCGCGGCCTGGGTGCTGGCCGCCCTGTCCGCGGGAAGCGCCGTCGGCGGGCTGCTCAACGGGGCCGTCGCATGGCGGGTCTGCGCCGGGGTACGGCTGTCGGCGCAGGCGGCCGGACTGGGGCTGGCGCTGTGCGGTGCCGCGCTGGCACAGGGGCTGGGCGCCCTCGCCGTGGCCGCCGCGGTCGTCGGCCTCTTCGTGTCCCCGCTGATCACCACCGCCTACCTCATCGCCGACGAGGCCGCCGCGCCCGAGGCCCGGGTCCAGGCGGGCGCCTGGGTCAACACGGCCGTCAACGCGGGCGGTACGGCAGGTGCCGCGGCCGCCGGTGTGCTGGTCGGGTGGCTGCCGGCGGGGGTGTGCTTCGCGGTGACCGGGGGCGTGATGCTGCTGACCGCGGTGACCGTGGCGCGCGGTGCGCAACGCGAGAGGGGTACGGGAGATCCCGTACCCCTCGTGTGACAGCCCGACGTCAGTCGTCGTCGCCGTCGTCGTGACCGTCGCGGTCGTCGTGGTCCTGGGTGACCTTGCCCGTCCTGAGGTCGACCTTCCACTCGCCCTTTGTGGTGTCCACGCCCCAGGCCGCGGGGCCGTCGTCGTCGAGGTCGACGTCGGTGACGGTGCCCTTGGCCGCCACGGCCGCGGCGGCCTCGCGGGCGTCGACGCTCGCGCCCTTCAGCGCGGCGAGGTCCTCGCGGGCGTCGTCGTCATCGTCATCGTCGTCGTCGCGCCGGTCGCCGAGGACCTTGCCGTCGCTCGCGGAGACCTTGACGTCGTGCTCGGTGCCGTCGCCCTTGACGACGCTCACCTCCCACCCGTCCACGCCGTCGTCGTCCAGGTCGGCGGCGACGGCCGTGCCCGGCGTGTGCTTCAGCGCGGCCGCGATGGCATCGGCGGCGGTGACCTTGGCGGTGGCTGCGTTCGTACGGATCTCGGTGACGTCGTCGTCCCGGTCGTCGGCGGTGTCGTCCGCGCGGTCGTCCCGGTCGTCGGCGACCTTCACGCTCGACTGCCGCTGCGTGGCCGCGCCGTCGTCACCTGCCGCGGCGTAGGCCGCGACGGTGCCGCCCCCGATCAGGGCCGCTGCGGCGACGGTGGCGATGACGATGTTGCGCTTCATTCCGGTTCCTCCCGAGTCGTCGTCGTTTCGACACCGCTCAATCTGCCGAACCGACGCTGAGGGGAACCTGAAGGACCCTGAAGAGATCTTCAGCTTCGCTTTGCGAACCTTTACGCATGCGCTTGTTGATCGTGGAGGACGAGAAGCGGCTGGCCCTGTCGCTCGCCAAGGGCCTGACGGCCGAGGGCTACGCCGTGGACGTCGTCCATGACGGCCGGGAAGGGCTGTACCGGGCCTCGGAGGGGTCGTACGACCTCGTGATCCTCGACATCATGCTGCCCGGCATGAACGGCTACCGCGTCTGCGCCGCCCTGCGCGCCGCCGGCCACGAGGTGCCGATCCTGATGCTCACCGCCAAGGACGGCGAGTACGACGAGGCGGAGGGGCTGGACACCGGTGCGGACGACTACCTCACCAAGCCGTTCTCGTACGTCGTCCTCGTCGCCCGCGTCAAGGCGCTGCTCAGGCGCGGAGGGCAGGGCGCGGGGGCCTCGCCCGTGCACGTCCACGGCGACCTCAAGGTCGACACCGCCGCCCGCCGCGTCTTCCTCGCCGACACCGAAGTGACCCTCACCACCAAGGAGTTCGCCGTCCTGGAGCAGCTGGTGAGGCGGGCCGGTCAGGTGGTGTCCAAGGCCGACATCCTGGAGCACGTCTGGGACTTCGCGTACGAGGGCGACCCCAACATCGTCGAGGTGTACATCAGCACCCTGCGGCGCAAGCTGCGCGCCGGGCTCATCCGGACGGTGCGCGGGGCCGGCTACCGGCTGGAGAAGGAACAATGAGAAGGCTGTTCGGCTCGGTCCGGTCCCGGGCCACGCTCGGCGCCACCCTCGTCGTCGCCGTGGCGCTGGTCGCGGCAGGGGCGGCGGTGCTGCTGTCGCTGCGGTCCAACCTGATCGAACAGGCGGGCAACGAGGCGGAGCGCACCGCACAGAACGTCGTCGCCCAGCTCGCCGCCGGGAAGTCCTACGACCAGCTGGACCTGGACGGCGACAGCCCGGTCCAGGTCGTCGACGCGCAGGGCACCCTGGTCGCGGCGAGCGACGAGCTGGAGCGGATCAGCGGCACGGCCACGGACGCCGTGCAGCCGCAGCCGCAGAAGGGCAGTACGAGCGGCGAGGACGGCGACGACGACGCGGACGACGACTCCGCCGAGGGCGAAGCCGGCGAGATCGGCGAGGGGACCGCGTTCAGCGAAGGCTCCGCGACGATCGACGGCGAGAGTGCCGACTACCGCTTCGCCGCCGTGTCCGTGGAGGCCGGCCGGCGAGGACCGCTCACCGTCTACGCCGGAGGTTCGCTGGACGCCGAGCAGAGTGCCGTGAACACCGCGCTCACCGTCATGCTCATCGGTTTCCCGCTGCTGCTCGGCGTCGTCGCCGGCGTCACCTGGCTGGTCACGAGGCTCGCGCTGCGCCCGGTCGAGGGCATCCGGGGCGAGATGGCCGCGATCACCGCCTCCGAGGATCTCGCGCGCCGGGTGCCGGTACCGGACACGCACGACGAGGTCGCCCGCCTCGCGCTGACCACGAACGAGACGCTGGCCGCCCTCCAGACCTCGGTGGAGCGCCAGCGCAGCTTCGTCGCCGACGCCTCGCACGAGCTGCGCAGCCCGATCGCGTCCCTGCGCACCCAGCTGGAGGTCGGCGCCGCGCACCCCGAGCTGCTCGATCTCGACGGCGCGGTCGAGGACACCGTACGGCTCCAGGGCCTCGCCACCGACCTGCTGCTGCTCGCCCGGCTGGACGCGGGGGAGCGGCCCGGTGATACGCGGTTCGACCTCGGCGCGCTGGCCCGGGAGCAGGCCGAGGGGCGGGCCGGCGTGACGGTCGAGGCGCAGGACGCGACGGTGGCCGGGTCGCGGGGGCAGGTGGGGCGGGTGCTCACCAACCTGCTCGACAACGCCCGGCGGCATGCCCGCTCGGCGGTCACCTTGACCGTGCGCACCGAGGGGGAGTGGGTCGTGGCGGCCGTCGCCGACGACGGGGACGGGGTGGCCGAGGCCGACCGGGAACGGATCTTCGAGCGGTTCGTCCGGCTCGACGAGGCCCGCAGCCGCGACGACGGCGGGGCCGGGCTGGGCCTTGCCATCGCGCGTGACGTCGCCGTACGGCACGGGGGCACGCTCACCGTGGGCCGGGCGCCGGCGGGCGGAGCCCTGTTCGAACTCCGCCTGCCGCCGGCTCAGTAGGCGCCGGGGTCGCCGGTGCCTCGGGGTCCGCCCGGGTTACGGGCGTCCCCGCTGGCCGCGCAGGTGCTCGGCGATCGGCTTGAGGCCCTTGTCGAGCTCCGCCAGGGCTTCGGGGGAGAGCAGGTCGATGAAGTGCCGGCGTACGGACGCCACGTGGTGCGGCGCGACCTTCTGCATGGTCTCCATGCCGTGATCGGTGAGGACGGCGTAGAGCCCACGGCGGTCGGACTCGCAGTTCTCACGCCGGACCAGGTTCGCGTTCTCCATCCGGGTGATCTGGTGGGAGAGGCGGCTCTTGGACTGCAGGGTGGCGGAGGCGAGGTCGCTCATCCGCATCCGTACGTCCTCCGACTCGGAGAGGTTCACCAGGATCTCGTAGTCGTTCATTGTCAGGCCGAACGGCTGCAGGTCCTTCTCGAGCTGGTACGTCAACAGCCTGTTGACCTCCAGGTGGGTGCGCCAGGCGCACTGCTCCGCATCGGTCAGCCAGCGAGTGGCCGTCTCGGTCTCCATGAATGAAGTCTACCTAAGAAGTTGAAAGGCGAACTAGTGAGGGTTTTCTATGACACGTCCGTGTGAAGCCTGTGTGCTCACACGTTCGATGTCACACTCCGCAGACTACCGCTCACAGCCCGAAGCGACGCTGGAGGTCTCCCAGCTGTCCGGGAAGGCGCGGTGTCCCGGCCTGTTGTGAAGGGCCTGTGTGCGACCCCCCGCCACCGGGCACTCCGGCGTCCGGCGGGACCGCCCCCGTGGCCTGCTCGGCCATGAGGGTCTCGGTCGACTGGAGCAGGACGGTGCCGGCCCCGACGAACTCGAACTGATGCTCCTCCCCGGAGGCCCCGCCCAGGCCCGTCAGTGCACGTAGACCGCCCATCACGCCGGTCATGTAGCCATGGTCGTAGTGGTGGCACGGCGACGGGCAGTCGGCCCAGCCGACGAGCGCCTGCGGGTCCACCCGGATCGGGGGTTCCATGAACACCACCGGCCCGTTAGATGCAGCCACGAACTTTCCGGTTCCGATGAGTGTCAGAAAACCCGGCACGATCGATTGCTTGAGTGCGAGAGTTGGCTGAAAAGCGAGCAGGTTGCCCGAGCGAATGGTCAGGTTGCCGTCCTGGAGGTCGTACGAGTTGACGTCGAATGCCCGGTCGGCCAGCAGCATCTTGCCGGAGCCCTCGGCCACGACCCAGTCGCTCGCGTGCAGTGGCGAATGAAAGGACGTACGGACAAGTCGGTCGAGTCGGCCGTGCCCCACGCCGTTGAAGTCGATCGAGCCGTAGTAGGCGATCATCTTCCCCTTCTGCAGGAACCACTGGCTTCCCTTGAGTTCCACGCAGAAGGTGTAGGCGTTGACGTTGTCGTCGGTGGGCAGCGAGGCCGGGTCGAGGACCGTGGGGCCGCCCGGGGTTCCGTAGGTGCTCACAGCTTTTCCTCCGACGCCTGGACATAGACCGCGCCACTGCCGCTGAGCTCCAGCTGGAAGGCCTCGCCGGAGCCGCGGCCCACCATGTCGCGCCAGCCGAGCGCGGTGGACAGCTTGTTGCGTACGTCGCCGTGGTGGGCGACGTAGGCCTGGGGGTCGACGTGGACGGGGCGCTGAGGGGTGATCGGGATCTCGAAGACGCCGCCGTGCGCCATGACCGCCACGGCCCCGTGGCCCTTCAGGGTGGTCGTGAACAGCCCCTGCCCGCTGACCTGGCCCCGGACCATGCCCATGACCCCGCCCTGCGAGCCGAGGAACATCGTGCCCTGGTGGAGGGTGCCCTCGAAGGCCAGGAGGCGGTCCGCCTCGACGCACAGGGTGTCGCCGGTGAGCTGGATCACCTGGACGTGGTGGCCGCCGTGCCCGAAGAGGACCGTGCCGCTGCCCTCGACGGTCATCAGGGGGGTGTCCTCGTTCGCCACCCGGCGCCCGATCATCGACATGATCCCGCCCTGGCCGCCTGACACGTTCGGAGTGAAGGACACCTCGCCCTTGTAGGCGAGCATCGCGCCGCGCTGGCTGAACAGCTTCTGGCCGGGCATGACCGTCGCCTCGACCATCTTGGAGTTGATCTCGCGGAAGGCCATGTCACACGTCCCCCGCGATCGTGTTCCGCTCGCTCGGCTGTACGTACACCAGCCCGTCCCCCTCGAACCGGATCTGGAAGGCCTCGCCGCCGCCCTCGCCCATGAGGGTGCGGAACGTCACACCGGACTGGAAGGACTGCCGCAGATTCCCCTGGTGGGCGACGTACGCCCCCGGGTCGACGGTCAGCGGGTACTGCGCGCTGACCCGCAGCACCACGGCCGGACCGTCCGACATGATCGCCGCCTGCCCGCGCCCCTCGACGGTGGTCGTGAACAGCCCGTTGCCCTGGGAGGCGCCGCGCAGCCCCGTGAAGGAGGTGCCGGTCTGCAGCCCCGCGTCGGTCGCGAGCAGGTTGCTCGACTCGACGTACAGCTTGTCGCCCTGGAGGTTCACGAGGTTGATCTCGCAGGCGCGGTCCGCGAACCAGCACGTCCCGTGCCCCTTCACCTCCATCACCGTCATCTGCTCACCAGTGAGCCGCCGGGTGACCATCCCCCGGATGCCCTCACCGCCGCCGCTCATCTTCTTGAAGGCCATCTGTCCGTCGTACGCGACCATCGAGCCGTTCTTCGCCTTCACGGCGTCCCCGGTCATGTCGACGGCGAGCACCTTGCTGCCTTGGAGTCGGAACATCGCCACGCAGTGAAGGTAACCGCAGCCGCCTGCCGCCAACAGATCCCAAAGGTTGACTTCATCCCTGACGGGACCCCTAGGAGCGGCGGCG
>NZ_RDBN01000005.1:761470-803643 GCF_008042075.1 Streptomyces sp. UW30
CCTCCATCACCGTCATCTGCTCACCAGTGAGCCGCCGGGTGACCATCCCCCGGATGCCCTCACCGCCGCCGCTCATCTTCTTGAAGGCCATCTGTCCGTCGTACGCGACCATCGAGCCGTTCTTCGCCTTCACGGCGTCCCCGGTCATGTCGACGGCGAGCACCTTGCTGCCTTGGAGTCGGAACATCGCCACGCAGTGAAGGTAACCGCAGCCGCCTGCCGCCAACAGATCCCAAAGGTTGACTTCATCCCTGACGGGACCCCTAGGAGCGGCGGCGAGAGGGCCGTTGTCACTCACTCGGGTTCCACTCGGGTTCCACTGCGCGGCTCGCCGGTGGGCACCGTGACCCCGGGACCGGACCGCCCGTCGGGGTTTGCCACAATGGGCGGACGTTTGTGCTTGCGTTCACAAGCTGATCCGAGCCGACCGACGCTCTCCCACCGAACCCACCGAAGGTGACCCGTGGACATCAAGACCGCCACCGCCCTCCGCCGCCTCCGCCTCGTCTCGGCCCCCGAGGCGGTGTCGTTCCTGCTCCTGCTCCTCTGCTCGGTGCTGAAGCGGACCACGGACTTCAACGCGGTGCCCGTGATGGGCATGGTCCACGGCGTGCTCTTCGTCCTGTACGTGATCTTCTGGGCGGACGCCTGGAACCGCGCCAAGTGGCCGCTGAAGACCGCCGCGCTCTACTTCGTCCTGTCCGTCCTGCCGACCGGCGGCTTCTTCGCCGACCGCAAGCTCAAGCGCGAGGCCGAGGACGCGGTGATCGCCTCCCGCGCCCGCAAGGAAGGAATCGTGGGCGCATGATCGTCGCGTTTTCCGTGACGCCGCTCGGCGTCGGCGAGGACGTGGGGGAGTACGTCGCCGACGCCGTCCGTGTGGTCCGTGAGTCAGGTCTGCCCCACCGCACCGACGCGATGTTCACCTCGGTCGAGGGCGAGTGGAACGAGGTCATGGACGTCGTCAGGCGCGCCGTCGCCGCCGTCGAGGCACGCGCGCCGCGGGTGTCCCTGGTCCTCAAGGCGGACATCCGCCCCGGCGTGACGGACGGCCTCACCTCCAAGGTGGAGACGGTGGAGCGCCACCTGGCCGAATAGCCGGGCGCACCTGGCGTCGTCCGACGGCCCTTTTGGCCTCCGTCACCTCCAAGTCCCCGCCATCGAGCGGGGACTTCGGCGTTTTACCGGTCGCGGGACGCCCTCGGCGCGATGGGCGCCCCTGCCGTCCCAGCCGCCCCGAGACGTGCCTGACGTGGTGTCGGCCCCCTCCGCAGGTGGGCGTTCGGCGCCGTACGGCTGTGCTCGCGGAAACGCATTCCGGCCTGCCCGGCGGGCAGTTCCCTCAATTGGCCCGCGTGGCTCGCGGAGGTCAGGGCCCTGACCCACGATGAAGGCTCAGGGCCGAAACCCGCGTTCGCGCTGGTGAACAGGGACGGCCGCCGCTTGCTCCCGCGAAGGAAGGGTCTGCCGGATGACCACTTCGCCCTACACGTCACAGTCGGCGTTCGACGGCTCCAGGATGCGCGTCCTCCTGCTCGTCGACCTCCACGAGGGTGCCCAGCAACAGTTCCTGGACGCGTACGAGCAGATGCGTGACCGAGTCGCCTCGGTGCCCGGTCACCTCGGTGACCAGTTGTGCCAGTCCGTGGAGAACCCCTCCCAGTGGGTCATCACCAGCGAATGGGCGACCGCCCCGCCGTACCTCGCCTGGGTGAACAGCGACGAGCACCTGGAGACGGTCCGGCCGCTGCAGAACTGCGTGCGTGAGCTCCGCTCGATGCGCTACGGCATCGTCCGGGAGACCGGCGGCGACCGCCCCCGGGCCGGCACGCTCCAGTCGGCGCCGCGCGAGGGCGACGGCGTGATCCGCCATGCCCTGACCTTCACCGTCAAGCCCGGCTCCGAGTCCAAGGTCGCGGAGATCCTGGCCGGCTACGCGCCGCCCGAGGCCCGCGTGGACGCCACCACGCGGCTGCGCCGCACCACCTTGTTCATGCACGGCAACCGGGTGGTGCGCACCGTCGAGGTCGAGGGCGACCTGACCGCGGCGCTGCGCCATGTCTCCCGCCAGCCCGAGGTGCGGGCCGTCGAGGAGGCCATCAACCCGTATCTGGAGCAGGACCGGGACCTCTCCGATCCCGAGTCCGCCCGGACCTTCTTCATCCGTGCCGCCATGCCGCCCGTCCACCACCTGGCGCGCGGCGGCGCGGAACCCGGCGAACTGCGGCGCAAGGCCCTGTACTACCCGGCCAAACAGGGCTGCGGGATGGCGCTGGCCCGGCTGCTCGCCCGGCAGGACGAGACGGCCGCGGCCGACCCCGCGTCCCCCGTGCACCGCAGCACCGTCTTCCAACGCGAGGACATCGTCGTCCGCCTCATCGACGTACAGGGCGATCCCGAGACCGATCCGGTCATGGCGCTCGGCATCCACGGCCCCAGGAAGGCCGCCGTCCTGGCACGTCTGCTCGACGGGGAGGCACTCGGCGTCACCGGCCCGCTCACCGGCGGACGGGACGCCAACCGCCTCCTGGCGCACGCCGACATGGCGCTGATCACCGACCGCAGGGCCGCGCAATCCTGACGGCGCAGGGACCGACACCTCATCGAACGACCTGGAGACAGAACCATGGACAAGATGCGCCCGCGCGTCGTGGACGTCAACGAGATCGAGCCCAACCGCAAGCGCGGCGGCGACCTTCGCACCCTGCTCACCCCGGTCACGGTGGGTGCGACGAGCGGCTTCATGGGCCTGGCCATCATGCGGCCCGGCGAACGCATCAGCGAGCACTACCACCCGTACTCCGAGGAGTTCATCTACGTCGTCGAGGGCCGGCTGGAGGTCGACCTGGATGGCGAAACGTTTCCTCTCCGGGCCGACCAGGGCCTCATGATCCCCATCGACATGCGGCACCGCTTCCGCAACGTCGGTGACGAGGAGGCCCGGATGGTCTTCCATCTGGCCCCGCTCGCGCCGGACCCCAAGCTCGGCCACGTCGACACCGAGGCCCCGGAGATCAGCGACGACATCAAGCCGTACCCGCTCGTCCAGGCGGAGGGCGCGCAGCCGGAACGCCCAGGGGTGCTGTCATGAGCCGGCGCGTGGCGGTCACCGGCATAGGCGTGGTCGCCCCCGGCGGGATCGGAGTTCCGGCGTTCTGGGACCTCCTGTCCAACGGCCGCACGGCGACCCGCGGCATCACCCTGTTCGACCCCGAGGGGCTGCGCTCCCGCATAGCCGCCGAGTGCGACTTCGACCCGCTCGCGCACGGCCTCGACCCGGACGACGTCGAACGCGCCGACCGGTACATACAGTTCGCCCTGGCCGCCGCGCGGGAGGCGGTGACCGACAGCGGTGTCGACTTCGGTATCGAGGACCCCTGGCGCGTGGCCGTGTCCCTGGGCAGCGCGGTGGGCGGCACGACCCGGCTCGAACACGACTACGTCCTGGTCAGCGAGCACGGGCAGCGCTGGGACGTCGACCATCGCAGCGCCGAGCCCCAGCTGCACCGGGCGTTCTCGCCCAGCACGCTCGCGGCCGACGTCGCCGAACGGTTCGGTGCCCAGGGCCCGGTGCAGACCGTGTCCACCGGCTGCACCTCCGGACTGGACGCCGTGGGCTACGCCTTCCACACCGTCCAGGAGGGCCGCGCCGACATCTGCATCACCGGGGCGTCGGACTCGCCGATCTCCCCGATCACCATGGCCTGCTTCGACGCCATCAAGGCGACATCGCCCAACAACGACGACCCCGAGCACGCCTCCCGCCCCTTCGACGCCCGCCGCGACGGCTTCGTGATGGGCGAGGGCGCCGCCGTCCTCGTGCTGGAGGACCTGGAGCACGCCCGCGCGCGCGGCGCGCACGTCTACTGCGAGATCGGCGGCTACGCCACCTTCGGCAACGCCTACCACATGACCGGTCTGACCAGTGAGGGCCTGGAGATGGCGCGGGCCATCGACGACGCGCTCGACCACGCGCGCGTGGATCCCACCGAGATCGACTACGTCAACGCGCACGGCTCGGGCACCCGCCAGAACGACCGGCACGAGACCGCCGCCGTCAAGAAGTCGCTGGGCTCCCACGCCTACGACACGCCCATGAGCTCGATCAAGTCCATGGTGGGCCACTCGCTCGGCGCGATCGGCGCGATCGAGGTCGTCGCCTGTGTGCTCGCGCTGGCCCGCCAGGTGGTGCCGCCGACGGCGAACTACGAGACCCCGGACCCCGAGTGCGACCTGGACTACGTCCCGCGCACCGCACGCTCCCGCCGGCTCGACAACGTGCTCTCGGTGGGCAGCGGCTTCGGCGGGTTCCAGTCCGCGGTGCTCCTGACGGGGCCGAGTGGGAGGAGACGACGATGAGTGGTCCACACGCCCGGCAGACCGCCGTCACGGGCGTCGGCGTGGTCGCGCCCAACGGCCTGCACGCCGACACCTACTGGAAGAACGTCCAGGAGGGCGCGAGCGTCCTCGACCGGGTCACCCGCGAGGGCTGCGAGCACCTGCCGCTGCGCGTCGCCGGCGAGGTCCGGGGATTCGACCCGACGGCGCTGATCGAGGAGACCTTCCTCGTCCAGACCGACAAGTTCACCCACTTCGCGCTGGCCGCCGCCGACGCCGCACTGAAGGACGCGGGGCTGAGCGAGAGCGCCTGGGCCGACGCGCCGTACTCCGTCGGAGTCGTCACCGCGGCCGGGTCCGGCGGCGGCGAGTTCGGCCAGCGGGAACTGCAGAAACTGTGGGGACAGGGCTCCCGGTTCGTCGGGCCCTACCAGTCCATCGCCTGGTTCTACGCCGCCAGCACCGGCCAGATATCCATCCGCAAGGGCTTCAAGGGCCCCTGCGGTGTGGTGGCCAGCGACGAGGCAGGCGGCCTGGACGCCGTCGCGCACGCCGCCCGGACCGTGCGGCGCGGGACGGACGTGGTCGTGGTCGGAGCCGCCGAGGCGCCGCTCGCCCCGTACTCGGGGGTCTGCCAGCTCGGCTACCCCGAGCTCAGCACCGTCGAGGACCCCGCCCGCGCCTACCGCCCCTTCACCTCGGCGGCCTGCGGTTTCGTGCCCGCCGAGGGCGGCGCCGTGCTCGTCGTGGAGGACCTGGACCGCGCCCGGCGCCGGGACGCGGTCGTCCGGGCCACCGTGGCCGGACACGCCGCCACCTTCACCGGCGCCTCGCAGTGGGACCGGTCGCGGGAGGGCCTCGCGCACGCCATCCGCGGCGCCCTCGACGAGGCCGGCTGTGCGCCGGAGGAGATCGACGTGGTCTTCGCCGACGCGATGGGCGTCCCCGAGGCGGACCGCGCCGAGGCCCTCGCACTCGCCGACGCCCTCGGCCCGCACGGCACCCGCGTGCCGGTCACCGCTCCCAAGAGCGGCATCGGGCGGTCGTACTGCGGGGCGCCCCTGCTGGACATCGTGGCCGCGGTGCAGGCCATGGAACACGGGCAGATCCCGCCGACGCCGGGCGTCTTCGACATCTGCCACGACATCGACCTGGTGACCGCCACCGCGCGCCCGGCCGAGCTGCGCACGGCCCTGGTCCTCAGCCGGGGACTCATGGGCTCAAACGCGGCGCTCGTCCTGCGCAAGGGCCCTGCGACCGCCGCCTAGAAAGACAAGGAGAACCTCATGACCACCGAAGTGACCGAAGTGACCTTCGAGGAACTGGCCGCACTGATGAAGAAGGCCGCGGGCGTGACCGTCGACGCGCACGACCTCGAACGCCGGGCGGACAGCCCCTTCGCCGAGTTCGGACTGGACTCGCTCGGCCTCCTCGGCATCGTGGGCGAGCTGGAGAACCGGCACGGCTGGGCGCTGCCCACCGACGCCGAGCGCTGCAAGAGCCCTCGTGCCTTCCTCACCCTCGTCAACGGCGCCCTCACGACAGGAGCCTGAAGTGGCCGGACACACCGAGAACGAGATCACCATCGCCGCTCCCCTCGACCTCGTCTGGGACATGACGAACGACCTGGAGCGCTGGCCCCAGCTCTTCAGCGAGTACGCCTCCTGCGAGGTGCTGTCCCGCGAGGACGACGTGGTGACCTTCCGCCTGACCATGCACCCCGACGAGAACGGCAAGGTGTGGAGCTGGGTCTCGGAACGGGCCGCCGACCGCGACAAGCTCATCGTCCGCGCCCGCCGGGTCGAGACGGGCCCCTTCGCCTACATGAACATCGTGTGGGAGTACGAGGAGACCCCGGCCGGCGTCCGGATGCACTGGACGCAGGACTTCGCCATGAAGCCCGAGGCGCCGGTCGACGACGCCGGCATGACGGACATCATCAACCGCAACTCGCCCATCCAGCTGGCCCTCATCCGTGACCGTGTGGAGGCAGCATGCACCACGCACTGATCGTCGCCAGGATGGCCCCCGAGTCGGCCAAGGACATCGCCGGTGTCTTCGCGGCGTCCGACCGCGGGGAACTGCCGCACCTCGTCGGGGTGACCCAGCGCTCGCTGTTCCAGTTCGGCGATGTGTACATGCACTTCATCGAGGCCGAGCAGGACCCGGGACCGGCCATCGCGAAGGTGACCGGGCACCCCGAGTTCGTCGACATCAGCAGGAAGCTGGAGACGTTCGTCAGCCCGTACGACCCGCAGACCTGGCGGAGTCCGAAGGACGCGATGGCGAGGTGCTTCTACCGCTGGGAGAGGAACTGAGCGAAAAAGGCCGCCGCCCGCGCTGACCGAGCGCGGGCGGCGGCCTTCTCATGTGTGCGGTCACGAACGCGCGAGCCCCGGCATCAGCCGCAGCGCGTTCTCCCGGTTGATGCCCTGGAGTTGCTCCTCGGAGAGGAAGGGGTCGCCGTCCAGCGCGGGCGTCACGCTGTCGACGATGACGTGGGCGGGGGTGGGCGGCCAGTCGGTGCCGAAGAGGATGCGGTCCGGGTCGACCGTCGCCAGCAGGGTGGGCGTGGCCGAGGTCGACATGGGGCCGGCCGTGTCGAAGTAGAACCGGTGCAGGTAGTCACGGACCCGCGCGGGCTCGATCGGCGGATCGATACGTCCGCCGAACAGTTCGAGCCGGGTGGCCATGTAGGGCAGGAAGCCCCCTCCGTGCGGCAGGATGAAACTGAGGTTCGGATAGCGGTCCAGGGTGCCGTTGCGGATGAGGTTGATGGCCGCGCGCGTGGTGTCCAGGAGGAAGTCGCAGACGAAGGGCGGCATCCCCGGCAGCCCCGGGGCGCCGTCCTTGCCCGCCGGTACGTCCATGGGGTGCGTGCTGATGACCGCGGACCGCTCGTTCAGCTCCTGGAGCAGTCGGTCGTGCGAGGCGTCGCCGAGGAAGACGCCGTCCATGCTCGTGCGCGTGCTCACCCCGATGGCACCGAGCTCGTCGAGGCCGTACCCGACGCTCCAGGAGGACAGCTCCAGGTCGTCGAGGAAGACGGGGGTGAAGAAGGCGAAGCGCGCGGGGTTGGCCTCCACGACGTCGGCCGCAGCCCGCAGGGCGACCCGCGCGCTCTCCTGACGCTCGGCCCGCTCCCGGAGCCGGCCCAGCATCGCCACGGTCATGACGGAGGTGCCGATCCCCGTCTTGTCCATGACCTCCAGTGCCGTGTTCAGGTCCCAGCGGGTCCACCAGGGCAGCTTCTCGCGGTTGACCACACCTCGTTCCTGCGCCCAGTCCAGCCAGGCCGGGGCGGTGAAGTGATGGTGGACGTCGATGCGTCCGGCAAGGGTCATGGGGGTGTCCTCGTCGTTCGGTGGGGGGCAGCGGGGTTCAGTCGCGGCAGAGCACGCTCTGCAGCACGTTCGTCAGGACGCGGTCGGCGTCCGGCATCGCGGCGTCCGCCCGCCAGGCGACGAATCCGTCGGGGCGTACGAGCACGGCGCCGTCCTCGGCCGTGCCGTGCAACTCGGCCCAGTCGGCGTCCCGTTCGGGGGCGAGGTCGTGATCGGGTCCCGTTCCGACGAGGTACGCCTCGATGGGGACGCCGAGGCTGAGGGCGGCCTTCTCCACCGCGGCCCGCCACTTCTGCCCCCCGGACCCGGCGAGCAGCACGAAGGAACGCTCGTACAGGTCGAGCGTGGAGATCCTGGAGTCGCCCCGCATGACCCACATGTGGGGCGCGCGGCTTCCCGGCTCGCCGCCGAGGTGGAAGGCGTCGGGGACGATCGGCCGCTCCGGCGGGGCGCCCACCACGGCGCTCGACGCGTACCGGTAGCACAGGGCGACGGTCATCAGGTCCGCCGGATCGTTGTTGCGGCCGGCGCCGGGGCTGAAGCCCGGGTGCTGTTCGTCGGCCGCCTGCACGCACGCGCGCGTGCCGGTGGCGAGGGCGACGGGCCGGCGTTCGAGCTCGTAGCTGTCGAGCAGCGACGGGCAGGCCCAGCCGCGCAGCACCGCGGCCAGCTTCCAGGCGAGGTTGTGAGCGTCCTGGATACCGGTGTTGGAGCCGAACGCCCCGGTGGGCGGCATCTCGTGGGCCGAGTCGCCGGCCAGGAAGACGCGGCCCTCGCCGTAGCTGTCCGCGACCCGCTTCGAGGCGTGCCAGGGCGCCCTGCCGGTGATCTCGACGTCGATGTCCGCCACACCGACGGCGGCCCGGATGTGTGCCGCGAGCCGCTCGTCGGTGAAGTCCTCCAGCTCCTCCTGCCGGTCGGGGTACCAGGGAACGTGGATCACCCAGCGCTCCTCGTTGTCCACCGGCAGCAGGGCGCCCTCGCCCTGGGGGTCGGTGACGTAGCAGACGACGAATCGTTTCTTTCCGACGTGGTTCTTCAGGGTCCTGCTGCGGAACGTGACGCTGACGTTGTGGAACAGCTCGCCCGGCCCCGACTGACCGATCCCCAGATGGGTGCGGACGGGGCTGCGGGGGCCGTCGGCGGCCACCAGGTAGTCGGCGTTCACGGTGTGGATCTCACCGGTGTCGCGGTTTCTGACCTCGGCCCGTACGCCGTCCCCGTGCTCGGTGAAGGAGAGCATCTCCGCGTTGAAGCGGATGTCGGCGCCCTGCTCGCGGGCGTAGTCCAGCAGCACCGGTTCGAGATCGTTCTGGCTGCACAGGCACCAGTCGGAGGAACTCACCCGGGTGATGTCCATGCCGCCGGAGATGTCCCCGACGATCCAGCGGCGCTGCTCCCCGGCGAGGGTGTCCACCTGGAGGATGCCGTCGTTCCCGGCGAGCACTCGGGCCGCGGCCCGGATCCGTGACTCCAGTCCGGCGGTCCGGTAGATCTCCATGGTGCGCACGTTGTTGCCGCGGCCACGCGGGTGCGTCGATGTTGCGGCATGGCGTTCCACGACCATGTGCTCGATACCGAGGCGGCCCAGGAAAACCGAAGTGGAAAGACCCACCAGGGATCCGCCGACGATGAGAACAGGTACAGATTCCGCTTGGTGTCCGCTCACGTCGTCGATGTTTACCAAGCCGGGCTGCGACACACACGTGTTGCGGCGACCCGACCCATATGGCGCAGCGCCGTTTGCGGCGCGGTACGGCCCGGGAAACGGTGGCTCTGACCATCGAAATTCACGCCGACCCGGGGACCAGTCATGACGCAAGCGTTCGCATCCGAGGAATCCGAGGCACTGTCGTCGCAAGAGGCCGCGGCTGCGGCCTCGTCGTGCAGCCGGGAGTTCCGCGCCAACCCGCACCCCGTCTACGCCGCGCTGCGCGAGGCGGCGCCCGTGTGCCCGCTGTCGCCGCCCCACGGGGTGGAGACGTACCTGATCACGCGTTATGACGACGCCCGTGCCGCGCTGGCCGACCCCCGGCTGAGCAAGGACATGTACGGCGCCATCGACGCCTACCACCGCATCTTCGGTGACTCGTCGATCGCGCTGGACGACAACATGCTGTTCTCGGACCCGCCGAAGCACACCAGGCTCCGCCGGATCGTCGGCAACACCTTCACCCCGAAGCGGGTGGAATCGCTGCGGATGCGCGTCCAGCAGATCACCGACGAACTGCTCGACCAGTGCCCGACGGCCGGGCCGGTGAATCTGCTCCCGGAATTCTGCTTCCCGCTGCCGCTCCAGGTGATCTGTGAACTCCTGGGCGTTCCGGAGAACGAGCGGAAACAGGCGCAGGAATGGTCCGCCACCGTCGCTCAGACCGGATTCGGGCCGGAGGCGCGCGCGAAACTGGAGATCGCCGAGGGAAATCTGCGCGACTATCTGGTGGACCTGTGCGCACGCAAGCGCAGCGAGCCGGACTCGGGTCTGCTCAGCGCGCTCGTCACCGCCCAGGACCAGGAGGGCTCGCTCACCGACCACGAACTCGTCTCGACGGCCTGGGTGCTCCTCTTCGCGGGCCACAAGTCGACGGCGTACCAGATCGGGAACGCGGTCTACCACCTGCTCAGCCGGCCGGACCAGAAGGAGCTGGCCCTGCGGGACGCGAACGCGATGAACGCGGCCATCGAGGAGATCTTCCGCTTCGAGACGTCCGTGGAGAACTCCACGTTCCGTCACGCGAAGGAGGACGTCGTGATCCGGGACGTGCTCATCCCCAAGGGCGCGCTCGTCCAGATCTCGATCACCGGGGCCAACCGTGACCCGGAGATGTTCACCGCGCCGAACGAGCTGGACGTCCAGCGCCCGAACGTCCAGGCCACGCATCTCGCCTTCGGCTACGGCCCGCACTACTGCGTCGGCGCGCCCCTGGCCCGGCTGGAGATGCAGATCGCCCTGGGCACGCTCTTCGCCCGCCACCCSCGCATGGCCCTCGCCGTGGCCCCCGAGGACGCGCGCTGGATGACCGTGCCGTTCCCCGCCTTCCGCGGACTGGCGGAGCTGCCCGTCGTCCTCGACCCGTCATGACCGCCGCCACCTCGGCCCCTGCGCGGGTGCGCGTGATCCGGCTGCTGCGCGTACGGGACGGGATGGAGGCGGAGTTCGTGCGTTCCTACGAGGGCGTACGAGCGGGGGCCGAGGGGTTCGCGGGGCACCTCGGCGAACAGCTGTGCCGCTCCCTGGACGACCCCGCCCAGTGGCTGCTCACCAGCGAGTGGGCCGACCTCGACGCCATCCGCCGCTGGCGCACCGGCGACGCCCACCGGACCCTGGTCGAGCCGATGAACGCCTGCCTGCACGACGACCGGTGGACGGGGGTGTTCCAGGTCCGGGAGACGGCCCCGCGGTGAGCCGTGGCACCGGGCGGTGCCGATCCGACCGAAAGGCGAGACGGGGCTGACCAGCATGTGACCGGCCGGTAAGGTCGGTCGCGTGCCGAAGCCGCTCAGTCTTCCCTTCGATCCCATCGCACGCGCCGACGAACTCTGGAAGCAGCGCTGGGGAAACGTGCCCTCCATGGCCGCCATCACCTCGATCATGCGCGCCCAGCAGATCCTGCTCGCCGAGGTCGACGCGGTGGTCAAGCCGTACGGCCTGACCTTCGCGCGCTACGAGGCGCTCGTGCTGCTGAACTTCTCCAAGGCCGGCGAGCTGCCGATGTCGAAGATCGGCGAGCGGCTCATGGTGCACCCCACGTCCGTGACGAACACCGTGGACCGCCTCGTCAGGTCCGGTCTCGTGGACAAGCGGCCCAACCCGAACGACGGGCG
Source organism: Streptomyces sp. UW30 (assembly GCF_008042075.1). Classification (GTDB taxonomy): domain Bacteria; phylum Actinomycetota; class Actinomycetes; order Streptomycetales; family Streptomycetaceae; genus Streptomyces. The sequence continues at coordinate 772,978 of NZ_RDBN01000005.1, forward strand.
CGGCACGCTCGCGTCCATCACCGCCAAGGGCCGCGAGGTGGTCGAGGCCGCCACCAGCGACCTGATGGCCATGGACTTCGGGCTCGGGGCCTACGACGCCGAGGAGTGCGCGGAGATCTTCGCGATGCTGCGCCCGCTCCGGGTCGCGGCACACGACTTCGACGAGAGCTGACCCGGGGCAAGATCTGCCGGAACGGGTGGTTACGCTCGTACGCATGAAGAAGAGCGTGCTGACGCGCTACCGCGTCATGGCCTACGTGACCGGTGTGCTACTCGTCCTGCTCACGCTGGGCGTCATCGCCAAGTACCTGCTGAAGATGGACGGCGCCGACGGCTTCACCAGCGTCGTCGGCATCGCGCACGGCTGGCTCTACGTCCTCTACCTGGTCTTCGCCTTCGACCTGGGCTCCAAGGCGAAGTGGCCGGTCAAGCGACAGCTGTGGGTGCTGCTGGCCGGGACGATCCCGACGGCCGCCTTCTTCGTGGAGCGCAAGGTCACGCACGAGCTGGAGGCCAAGGTCGCCGACGAGGCGGCCGCGGTCGCCAAGGCCTGACCGCAGCTGCCGCAGGCCTCGACCGGTACCGCCGCGGAGCTCGCTTCGCGGCGGTTGTCGAGGCGTTTTTTCTGGCAGTTTTACTWGGACGTCCTAGTTAATCTCCGCCAGCCATCGACATTTACTAGGACGTCCAAGTAAATTTGACGGTATGGACGCTGACGCCATCGAGGAGGGCCGCCGCCGCTGGCAGGCCCGGTACGACGCCGCGCGCAAGCGCGACGCTGACTTCACCACGCTCTCCGGGGACTCCGTGGAGCCGGTGTACGGGCCCCGGCCGGGCGACGGCTACGAGGGCTTCGAGCGGATCGGGTGGCCGGGGGAGTACCCCTTCACACGTGGCCTGTACCCGACCGGCTACCGAGGGCGGACGTGGACCATCCGGCAGTTCGCCGGGTTCGGGAACGCCGAGCAGACCAACGAGCGGTACAAGATGATCCTCGGCAACGGCGGAGGCGGTCTCTCGGTCGCCTTCGACATGCCGACGCTCATGGGCCGCGACTCCGACGACCAGCGCTCGCTCGGCGAGGTCGGGCACTGCGGTGTGGCCATCGACTCGGCCGCCGACATGGAGGTCCTGTTCAAGGACATCCCGCTGGGCGACGTGACGACGTCCATGACCATCAGCGGTCCGGCCGTGCCGGTCTTCTGCATGTACCTGGTCGCGGCGGAGCGCCAGGGCGTCGATCCGGGCGTCCTCAACGGCACGCTCCAGACCGACATCTTCAAGGAGTACATCGCCCAGAAGGAGTGGCTCTTCCAGCCCGAGCCGCACCTGCGCCTCATCGGCGACCTCATGGAGCACTGCGCGGCCGGCATCCCCGCCTACAAGCCGCTGTCCGTCTCCGGCTACCACATCCGCGAGGCCGGAGCGACGGCCGCGCAGGAGCTTGCGTACACGCTGGCCGACGGGTTCGGGTACGTCGAGCTGGGGCTGTCGCGCGGCCTGGACGTCGACGTCTTCGCGCCGGGCCTCTCCTTCTTCTTCGACGCGCACCTCGACTTCTTCGAGGAGATCGCCAAGTTCCGCGCCGCCCGGCGCATCTGGGCGCGCTGGATGCGGGACGTGTACGGCGCGCAGAGCGACAAGGCGCAGTGGCTGCGGTTCCACACCCAGACCGCCGGTGTCTCGCTGACCGCCCAGCAGCCGTACAACAACGTGGTGCGTACGGCCGTGGAGGCGCTCGCGGCCGTGCTCGGCGGGACGAACTCGCTGCACACCAACGCCCTCGACGAAACCCTCGCGCTGCCCTCCGAGCAGGCCGCGGAGATCGCCCTGCGCACCCAGCAGGTCCTGATGGAGGAGACCGGGGTCGCCAATGTGGCCGATCCGCTGGGCGGTGCGTGGTACGTCGAGCAGCTGACCGACCGGATCGAGGCCGACGCCGAGAAGATCTTCGAGCAGATAAAGGAACGCGGCCTGCGCGCGCACCCGGACGGACAGCACCCCATCGGGCCGATCACGTCCGGAATCCTGCGCGGCATCGAAGACGGCTGGTTCACCGGCGAGATCGCCGAGTCGGCCTTCCAGTACCAGCGGTCCCTGGAGAAGGGCGACAAGCGGGTCGTCGGCGTCAACGTCCACCACGGGTCGGTCACCGGTGACCTGGAGATCCTCCGCGTCAGCCACGAGGTGGAGCGCGAGCAGGTGCGGACGCTGGCCGCGCGCAAGGCGGCCCGCGACGACGCCGCGGTGCGCACCGCGCTCGACGCCATGCTGGCCGCGGCCCGCAGCGGCGCCAACATGATCGAGCCGATGCTGGAGGCCGTACGCGCCGAGGCGACCCTCGGCGAGATCTGCGACGCGCTGCGGGACGAGTGGGGGGTGTACACGGAGCCGGCGGGCTTCTGAGAAACCCTGACGGGGAGCCGGTTCCGGGATGCCGGAACCGGCTCCCCGTCGTCGCCTCACCCCTCGGCGGCCTCCGTGGCGGCGCCGGTCAGGCCCAGGAGCAGTACCTGGGTGAAGCCGCGTACCCACTCCTCGTCCGCCGGGTGGCTGCTCACGAGCGTGCGGTGGACCACCGCTCCGGCCACCATGTCGAAGATGAGGTCGACGGTGCGGGTGGACTCCGAAGGGTCCGTCTCCGGGGGGAGTTCGCCCCGGCACTGGGCGCGGACCCGGCCCTCCACCACCAGCCGCTTCTGGCGGTCGACGATCGACGCGCGGATCCGCTCGCGCAACGCGTCGTCCCGGGTCGACTCCGCGACCACCGCCATCAGGCCACTCTTCGCCTCCGGCCGGGCCAGGATCGCCGCGAACTGGAGCACGACGCCCTCGATGTCCGCGGCGAGGCTGCCCAGGTCGGGCAGCCTCAGCTCGTCGAAGAGCTCGGCCACGGCATCGACGACCAGCTCGTTCTTTCCCGACCAGCGCCGATAGAGGGTCGTCTTTGCAACCCCCGCGCGCGTGGCCACGTCTCCCAGGGTGAGCTTGGACCACCCCAGTTCGACCAGCGCCTGCCGCGTCGCCGCCAGAATCGCGGCGTCAGCGGCGGCGCTGCGCGGGCGTCCGGGACGGGTGGCGGCGGTGCGGCTCTGCATCCCATGACCATAACCGGGGGGTTCCTGTGCGGTCGTGAGGGAGATCACGGGAGGGCGGTGTTCCGCGGGGCTCCGCTGCCATTACGCTACGACTCGTAGCGAAAGCGACGACCACAGGCGTGGGGTGGGGACCCGGCGCCGAACAGCACCGGCCGGCCCCGGCTTTCAGACCGCTTTTCAGACCGCTTTTCACAGTGCGCGCCGAACGGGGGAGGATAGACGCATGCAGCCACGGAACATGTCCATGAGCGGAGTCGTCGACCTCGCCGCGGTGAAGGCGGCCCAGGAGGCCAAGGCGAAGGCGGAGCAGGCGCGTGCCGAAGCCGCCCGGCAGGGCGGACCGGGCGCCGTGTCCCCCGCCGACCTCGTCATCGATGTGGATGAGGCGGGCTTCGAGCGGGACGTCATTCAGCGCTCCGCCGAGGTGCCCGTCGTCATCGACTTCTGGGCCGAGTGGTGCCAGCCCTGCAAGCAGCTGAGCCCCGTGCTGGAGCGCCTCACCGTCGAGTACAACGGCCGCCTCCTCCTCGCCAAGATCGACGTCGACGCCAACCAGATGCTGATGCAGCAGTTCGGCGTGCAGGGGATCCCGGCCGTCTTCGCCGTCGTCGCCGGGCAGGCGCTGCCGCTCTTCCAGGGGGCGGCCGACGAGACGCAGATCCGCCAGACGCTCGACCAACTCGTCACCGTCGCCGAGCAGCGGTTCGGCCTGACCGGCCTGACGGTCGACCCGGACGCCGAGCCGGGCGCCGCACCGGCCGCTCCCGCGATGCCGGCCGGACCCTACGACGCCCTGCTGGAGGCCGCCGTACAGGCGCTGGACGCGGGCGACTTGGCCGGTGCCGTCCAGGCGTACAAGGCCGTGCTGAGCGAGGATCCGGTGAACTCGGAGGCCAAACTCGGGCTCGCCCAGGCCGAGTTGCTCCAGCGCGTGGAGGGTGCCGACCCGCAGCAGGTGCGCAAGGACGCCGCCGACCGGCCCACCGACGTGCGGGCGCAGATCACCGCGGCCGACCTGGATCTGGTGGGCGGTCACGTCGAGGACGCTTTCGGCCGGCTCATCGAGACCGTGCAGCGCACGTTCGGTGACGACCGGGACACCGTACGACTTCGGCTGCTGGAGCTGTTCGAAGTCGTGGGCGGCGACGACCCCCGGGTCGCAGCGGCCCGCAGGGCGTTGGCGCGTGCGTTGTTCTGATGGTGCCGTGAGCGGGGCGACAGCCCCGTTCTGACCAGTCACTAAACGCACCGGCGCGTGTTGCGCGAGTGAAAGATTTGTCGACAGAGCATCAGAGCGGCCGCGCTTTACCAAATCTTGGTAATCGCGGCCGCAGTTACTGCGGGTAAGTCGCAGGCGTCGTTCTGTCGGTTTCTGTCTGGTGATTCCTGGATTTGTCCGGTCGCCTGAAGACACCCTGCGTCGCCGACCGAGACCGGCGGGTCGTTGTTCGGTTATCCGGCCGTTACTACTGAGTAACGAAGCCCCTTGTGCGGGCGGCGAGAATGCACCACGATCGGCCACGCTCGGTCCGTTCCCGTACCCCGACAGCCGGTTGGGTCGCGGGAGTTCCTGGGTCCCCACCGAGCAGAGTCGGCGGCAGTGGCGCCGGCTCTTGGACAGGGGGGTCTTCGCTCATCCGGCGAAGCCTGTCCAGCAAGGTTGTGCGTGATGCGTGTCAGGCGCGACCAGTGGTTGTCGCTCGGGGGTGATCGCCGGTGATTCGGGTGCGATTCGCGCCTCCGAGTACAGGCGCTCTCCTTCCCGAGGACGTAGCACTTCTCCCATCTCTGACCGGCTGAGCCGTCGAGCCGACAGCGGCAGCCAGGGTCAGGAGATGTACGTCCGAGAAGGAGGAAATATGGAGTCCCAGGTGCGTGGCGGGACCAGATGGAAGCGGTTCGCTGTGGTCATGGTGCCCAGCGTCGCCGCCACGGCTGCGATAGGTGTCGCCCTCGCGCAGGGCGCTCTCGCCGCGTCGTTCAGTGTCTCCGGTCAGTCGTTCAAGGTGACCACCGACAAGCTCGTCGGTACGGGTTTCTCGCAGTACGGCGCTCTTGACGAGGGCTACACGCTCTCCGGCAAGAAGACGGTTCACCCCGTCGCCGTCTCGGGTTTCAAGTCCGCGACGATCAGCAACATGTGCCAGTCCGTGGTCACCCCCGACATCCCGATCCTCGGGAGCGTCAGCCTGATCCTGCGGGCCGGCCAGGGAGACACTCCGGTCGAGGCCAAGAACCTCTACATCGACGTCGCCGACCTCGAGGCCGACGCGACGTTCGAGAACATCGACATCGGTGTGGCTGCCAAGGACGCCAACAAGGGTCCGGGCATGAAGGGCGGCGGCGAGCAGGCCAACCCCTTCGGGTTCGCCCAGCAGGCCGACAAGGCCACGCTGAGCAACGTGAAGCAGACGGCGTGGGCGACCACCGCCGGAACCTTCAAGCTCAGCGGTCTGAAGATGTCGCTGTCGACGGGTGTCAAGGAGTGCTACTAAGCACTCTCTGACGGGCGGGGGAGCCGATGGCGCCCCCGCCCGTCCACTCTCCGCCCGCTTTCTTCACATGTGGTCACAGGGCCGCGACACATCACTGCATCACCTTTGCACCACCACCACAGCAAAGCCGTACCAGGGAGCTGTTTTCGATGAGCGCCGAGACTCCTGCCGCGCCCGGTCATGACGAGCACTATCTCCGGGTCTTTCGGCGGAACTTCCGCGCCTGGCGCGGTACGCGGCCCTTCTGGGCCGGTCTGTTCGTCATGCTCGGCGGACTCCCCATCGCCTACTTCCCGTACGCGAACCTCCAGATCGGCCATCTGACGCTGGCGATGCAGACCGCGGGCGGCTCCAGCTCCCTGATCATCGGTGTGCTGCTCGTCGTCCTTGGCTTCACTCTCTGGTTCCAGAAGCACGTCCGCACCTTCGCGGGCGTCGCGGCGATCCTGCTGGCACTCGTGTCCATCCCGCTGTCCAACCTCGGTGGCTTCCTCATCGGCTTCCTCTTCGCCCTCCTGGGCGGGGCGATGGCCGTGGCATGGGTGCCCGGCGGAGACGACGACGCGCAGCCGGCGAAGACGGACAACACGGGCGCGGGGAGCGCACCCCAGGGTGCGGGCGCACCCGAAGGTGCCACGGACCCCGACACGACGATCCTGAAGCCTGTGGTGGGCGAGCCGAACGATCTGTCAGGAACGAGCCCGGCGAACGGGGCGAACGGGAGGCACAGTGCCGGCTGACGAGGTGACCCACGGGACTGAGGTGGACAAGTCCCGTGTGAGAACCGGGCCGCGACACGCGGCGCCCAAGAAGCCGCTGTTCACCAGGTTCCACATGCCGGCAGGCAAGGCGATAGCCCTGGCGGCGATGCCGACCGCGGTCCTCATGGGAATGGGGTTCACGCCCACGCTCGCCCAGGCCGACAGCGACAACGCCACGAAGCCGACGTCCAACAGCCTGACGGCGGACGAGTACAAGGACTGTGTGGCGGCGCTGACGGACGACGCCTCGGCGTCCCCGTCCCCGAGCGCCAGTGAGTCCGCGGACAAGGACGAGACGGCGGAGCCCAGCCCGTCGGCCTCCGACGACCAGGACTCCTCGGACTCCTCCGACTCCTCGGATTCCTCCGGCTCTTCGGACTCGTCGGGTTCGGGCTCCGCGGGCGACTCCTCCTCGTCGGATTCAGGTTCCGACGACGCGGCCGAGCCCACGCCCTCGCCCTCCGCGAGCAAGTCGAGCGAGGCCCAGTCCGGCGACAGCGCCACGGCGTCCCCCTCGCCGTCCGAGAGCGGCGGCAACCTGCTGGAGGACATCGGCGACGCCATCGAGGGCATCTTCACCGGCGGCGGCTCAGGCGCCTCAGAGAGCGCGAGCCCGACGCCGACCCCCTCCGCGAGCGCGAGCGAGGAGGCGGCGTCCGGATCCTCGGACTCGTCCGGCGAGGACTCCTCCGAGGCGTCCGACCCCGTGAAGGAGACCACCGACAAGGTCACCGACACGGTCAAGGACACCGTCGACGGCGCCACCGACAAGGCGTCCGAGGCGGCGAAGGACGCCACCGAGGCGACCGAGGACGCGACCGACGAGGCCACCGCCACGCCGAGCCCGTCCGCGAGCTCCACCACGGACCCGGACGACTGCCCGGTCGCCACGGACGAGGAGGGCGGCGTCGACAACACGGTGCCGCTGCCCGACGACCCGTGGTACCTGAACGCCAGCTCGCTGCTGCTGAAGGGCGCCGACTACCAGGGCATCGTCGAGGTGAAGACGGCCAACGGCACCAAGAAGAAGGTGCTGAAGTACGTCATCTCCGACGGCACCGACATCGGCGACCTGCACCAGACGGTCCAGGACAAGCAGTCCGGCAAGACCTACCACGTGCAGGCGGCCGCGGGATCGACGTCCACGATCCGCAACGGCAAGACGGTGATGTACACGGAGAGCATCTCCGGGAACCTGCTCGGTCTGATCCCGATCACGTTCGACCCGGAGCACCCGCCGCCGCTGAACATCCCGCTGATCTACTTCACGAAGGTGAAGGTCACTCAGGCCGGTCAGTTCGGCGGCACCCTGCACGTGCCCGGGCTGCACAACTTCACGACCGACTGAGCCGGGCGTCTCGATCAGACGCCCCCACAAGCCCGTTCGGGAGCCGCACAAGCGCTGAGGGCGCCCCCTTGTCACAGGGGGCGCCCTCAGCGTCGTACAAGGCCCTTGCGGGCGCCTCGGGGTCAGTCCCGGGCGCCGCCGCCGAGGTGGTGGACGCGGACCATGTTGGTGGTGCCGGGGACGCCGGGCGGGGAGCCGGCCGTGATGACCACGATGTCGCCCTCGTTGAACAGGCCGAGCTTGACGATCTCCTGGTCCACCAGGTCGACCATCTCGTCGGTGCTGTTGACGAACGGCACCACATGCGGCTCGACGCCCCAGCTGAGCGTCATCTGGTTGCGGGTCGACTCGTCCGTGGTGAACGCGATGATCTGCTGGGCCGCCCGGTAGCGGCACAGCCGGCGGGCGGTGTCGCCGGACTGGGTGAAGGCGACCAGGCCCTTGCCGCCGAGGAAGTCGGCGATCTCGCAGGCGGCACGGGCCACCGAACCACCCTGCGTACGGGGCTTCTTGCCCGGCACCAGCGGCTGCAGGCCCTTGGAGAGCAGCTCCTGCTCGGCCGCGGTGACGATCTTCGACATCGTCTTGACGGTCTCGATCGGGTACGCGCCCACGCTCGACTCGGCGGACAGCATGACCGCGTCGGCGCCGTCCAGGATCGCGTTGGCCACGTCGGAGGCCTCGGCGCGGGTCGGGCGGGAGTTGGTGATCATCGACTCCATCATCTGGGTCGCCACGATCACCGGCTTGGCGTTGCGGCGGCACAGCTCGATGAGGCGCTTCTGCACCATCGGGACCTTCTCGAGCGGGTACTCGACGGCCAGGTCGCCACGCGCGACCATCACGGCGTCGAACGCCAGCACGACGTCCTCCATGTTGGCCACCGCCTGCGGCTTCTCCACCTTGGCGATGACCGGGACGCGGCGGCCGACCTCGTCCATGACCTTGTGCACGTCCTGCACGTCGTTCGCGTCACGGACGAAGGACAGCGCGACCATGTCGCAGCCCATGCCCAGCGCGAACCGCAGGTCCTCGACGTCCTTCTCCGACAGCGCCGGCACGTTCACGGCCGCGCCGGGCAGGTTGATGCCCTTGTGGTCGGAGACGACGCCGCCCTCGATGACGATCGTCCGTACGCGGGGACCCTCGACCTCGGTGACCTTCAGCTCGACGTTGCCGTCGTTGATGAGGATCTGGTCGCCCTTGTCGACGTCGCCGGGCAGGCCCTTGTAGGTCGTTCCGCAGATGTGCTTGTCACCCGGGACGTCCTCGGTCGTGATGACGAACTCGTCACCGCGCTCCAGCTCCACCGGGCCCTCGGCGAAGGTCTCCAGGCGGATCTTCGGCCCCTGGAGGTCGGCGAGCACACCGATGGCACGCCCGGTCTCCGCGGCGGCGGCCCGCAGGCGCTCGTACCGCCCCTGGTGGTCCTCGTGCGTGCCGTGGCTGAAGTTGAAGCGGGCCACATTCATGCCCGCCTCGATCAGCGAGACAAGCTGTTCATGGGAGTCGACCGCGGGGCCGAGAGTACAAACGATTTTCGAACGGCGCATGGGACGATCCTATCGGTTTGTTTCGCCGCGGAATATTCCGTCTGGTGGAAGATACAAATGAGCTGTGCTTTGCTCAGCCGTGTTACTCAGTCGTTGCCCACGCCGCGGTCCCGCATATCGGTGCGGCCGACCAGTGCGTAGGTCTGCGTCGCGATCTCCAGTTCCTCATCCGTCGGCACCACGGCGACCGCCACCCTCGCGCCCGCGGGTGAGATCAGCCGCGGCTCGTCACCGCGTACGGCGTTCAGTTCCGCGTCCACCGCCAGGCCCAGCTGTTCCAGGCCCGCCACGGCGGCTTCCCGCACCGGTGCCGCGTTCTCGCCGACGCCGGCCGTGAACGCGATCGCGTCCACCCGGCCGAGCACGGCGTAATAGGCGCCGATGTACTTCTTCAGCCGGTGAATGTAGATGTCGAAGGCCAATTGGGCCCGCTCGTCACCTTCGTCGATCCGGCGACGGATCTCCCGCATGTCGTTGTCGCCGCACAGGCCGATCAATCCGCTCTTCTTGTTGAGAAGAGTGTCGATTTCCGCGATGGACATATCGCCAACACGCGCCAAATGGAAGATGACAGCGGGATCCAGGTCACCCGATCGCGTACCCATCACGAGCCCCTCCAAGGGCGTCAGCCCCATGGAGGTGTCCACGCACTTGCCGCCCCGCACGGCCGAGGCGGACGCGCCGTTGCCGAGGTGCAGCACGATCACGTTCACCTCTTCGGGCGCCTTGCCCAGCAGCTTCGCGGTGGCCCGGGAGACATACGCGTGCGACGTGCCGTGGAAGCCGTACCGGCGTATGCGGTGCCGGTCCGCGGTCTCCACGTCGATCGCGTAGCGGGCGGCCGACTCCGGCATCGTCGTGTGGAACGCGGTGTCGAAGACGGCGACCTGGGGCAGGTCGGGGCGCAGCGCCTGCGCCGTGCGGATCCCCGTGAGGTTGGCCGGGTTGTGCAGCGGGGCCACCGGGATGAGCCGCTCGATCTCGGCGAGCACCGCGTCGTCGACCACGGTCGGCTCCGTGAAGTGCTTGCCGCCGTGCACCACCCGGTGGCCGATCGCGGCCAGCTCGGGGGAGCCGAGCCCGAGGCCGTCCTTGGCCAGCTCCGCCGCCACGGCCTTCAGGGCGGCGTCGTGGTCGGCGATCGGGCCGGTCCACTCGCGGCTCCCGCCGCCGCCCGCCAGCGGGGTGTGCTTGAGCCGGGAGACCTGCTCGCCGATGCGCTCGACGAGGCCCATGGCCAGCCGGCTGCTGTCACGCATGTCCAGCAGCTGGTACTTCACCGACGAGGAGCCGGAGTTGAGGACGAGGACGCGGGACGAGCTCACTGGGCGACGGCCTTCTCGTGGAGGGACGGGGCGGGGGCGTGGAGGGACGGGGCGGGGGGGCTGGGACTGGATCGCCGTGATGGCGACGGTCGTGACGATGTCCTGGACGAGGGCGCCCCGGGACAGGTCGTTGACCGGCTTGCGCAGACCCTGGAGCACCGGGCCGACGGCGATCGCGCCGGCCGAGCGCTGCACGGCCTTGTAGGTGTTGTTACCTGTATTGAGGTCCGGGAAGATCAGAACCGTTGCCTGCCCGGCCACTTCGGATTCCGGCAGCTTGGTCGCCGCGACGGACGGCTCCACGGCGGCGTCGTACTGGATGGGCCCCTCGACGCTCAGATCGGGCCGCCGCCGGCGCACCAGCTCGGTCGCCTCCCGGACCTTGTCCACATCGGCGCCCGAACCCGAGGTACCCGTCGAGTACGACAGCATCGCGATGCGCGGCTCCACGCCGAACCCCTCGGCGGTGGCCGCCGACTGGATGGCGATGTCGGCCAGCTGCTCGGCGTTCGGGTCCGGGTTCACCGCGCAGTCGCCGTAGACGAGGACCTTGTCGGCGAGGCACATGAAGAAGACGGACGAGACGATGCCGGCGTCCGGCCTGGTCTTGATGATCTCGAAGGCGGGCCGGATGGTGGCCGCGGTCGAGTGGACGGACCCCGACACCATGCCGTCGGCCAGCCCCTCCTGCACCATCAGGGTCCCGAAGTAGTTCACGTCCGAGACGACGTCGTAGGCCAGCTCGACGGTGACCCCCTTGTGGGCGCGCAGCTCGGCGTACTTCTGGGCGAAGGAGTCGCGCAGCTCGCTGGTGGCCGGGTCGATCAGCTGGGTGTCGCCCAGGTCGATGCCGAGGTCGGCGGCCCGCTTGCGGATCTGGTCGACCGGCCCGAGGAGGGTCAGTTCGCACACCCCGCGCCGCAGCAGCACCTCGGCCGCGTGCAGGACGCGCGGCTCGGTGCCCTCGGGCAGCACGATGCGGCGCAGGTTCGAGCGGGCCTGCTCCAGCAGCTTGTGCTCGAACATCATCGGCGTGACCCGGTCGGAGCTCGGCGCCGAGACCCGCCCCAGCAGCTCGCCGGTGTCGACGTACCGCTCGAAGAGGCCGAGCGCGGTCTCCGCCTTGCGCGGGGTGGCCGCGTTCAGCTTCCCCTCCAGGGAGAAGAGCTGCTCGGCGGTGGGGAAGCTGTAGCCGGGCACCGACAGCACCGGAGTGCCGGGGGCCAGGCGCGCGGCGAGGGTGAGGATCTCGTCGCCGGGACGCTCGTCCAGGGTGAGCAGCAGACCGGCGATCGGCGGGGTGCCGGCGCTGTGCGCGGCCAGCGAGCCGACGACCAGGTCGGCGCGGTCTCCCGGGGTGACGACCAGGCAGCCCGGGGTCAGGGCGGTCAGGAAGTTCGGCAGCATCGCGCCGCCGAACACGAAGTCCAGGGCGTCGCGCGCGAGCCCCGAGTCGTCGCCGAGCAGGACCTTCGCGTCCAGGGTCTGGGCGATCTGCGCGAGCGTCGGCGCGGACAGGGCGGGCTCGTCCGGGACGACGTAGCAGGGCACGGGCAGCCTTGACTCCAACTGCCGGGCGATCTCGTCCCGGTCGGCGCGGGCGACCCGGTTGGCGACCATCGCCAGCACGTCGCAGCCCAGGTTCTCGTACGCCCGGTAGGCGTTGCGCGTCTCGGCGAGCACCGACTCGGTCGTCTGCTTGCGGCCGCCCACGACGGATATCACGGACGCGCCGAACTCGTTGGCGAGCCGGGCGTTGAGGGACAGCTCGTCCGGGAGCTGGGTGTCGGCGTAGTCGGTGCCGAGGACGAGGACGACGTCGTAGTCGCGGGCGACGGCGTGGAACCGGTCGACGAGGGTGGAGACCAGCTCGTCGGTGCCACGCTCGGCCTGGAGGGCGGACGCCTCGTGGTAGTCCATGCCGTAGACCGTCGCCGGGTCCTGGGAGAGGCGGTAGCGGGCGCGCAACAGCTCGAACAGCCGGTCCGGGGAGTGGTGCACCAGCGGCCGGAACACCCCCACCCGGTCGACCTGCCGGGTCAGGAGCTCCATGACTCCCAGTTCGACGACCTGCCGGCCGTCGCCGCGGTCGATACCGGTCACGTACACGCTGCGCGTCACGTGTGCTCTCCGTTTCGTCGTGTGGTGGTCCGGACGGGTTCCCGGGGCGGGTTCCAGGGTCGCAAAAACGCCCAGCGGGCTTGGCGAAACCCTCTTGACAATACCTTTGGCGGTGGATAAGGCGCCCGTCAGGATCGGGGGTCGGACAGGGTCCTCGGGGACGTGAAACAATCGGACTGGCTCACCGGTGTCAACAGCGAGCAGGAGACACAGCACGATGCGTATCGGAGTTCTCACCGCAGGCGGCGACTGCCCCGGCCTGAACGCCGTGATCCGGTCGGTCGTGCACCGAGCCGTCGCCCAGTACGGCGACGACGTGATCGGCTTCGAGGACGGATTCGCCGGCCTGCTCGACGGCCACTACCGCCACCTCGACCTGGAGGGCGTCAGCGGCATCCTGGCCCGCGGCGGCACGATCCTCGGCTCGTCGCGACTGGAGCGGGGCCGGCTGCGCGAGGCCTGTGAGAACGCCCCCGACATCGCCCGTGCCTTCGGCATCGACGCCCTGATCCCGATCGGCGGCGAGGGCACGCTGACCGCGGCGCGCATGCTGTCCGACGCCGGCCTGCCCGTCGTCGGCGTGCCGAAGACGATCGACAACGACATCTCCTCGACGGACCGCACGTTCGGCTTCGACACGGCCGTAGGGGTCGCCACGGAGGCCATGGACCGCCTGAAGACCACGGCGGAGTCCCACCAGCGCGTGATGGTCGTCGAGGTCATGGGCCGCCACGCGGGCTGGATCGCGCTGGAGTCCGGCATGGCCGCCGGCGCGCACGGCATCTGTCTGCCGGAGCGCCCGTTCGACCCCGCCGACCTCGTGAAGATGGTCGAGGAGCGCTTCTCGCGCGGCAAGAAGTTCGCGGTGATCTGCGTCGCCGAGGGCGCCCACCCGGCCGACGGCAGCATGGACTACGGCAAGGGCGACATCGACCAGTACGGTCACGAGCGCTTCCAGGGCATCGGCACGGCACTCGCCTTCGAGCTGGAGCGCCGCCTCGGCAAAGAGGCCAAGCCGGTCATTCTCGGCCACGTCCAGCGCGGCGGCACGCCGACCGCGTACGACCGTGTGCTCGCCACCCGCTTCGGCTGGCACGCGGTGGAGGCCGCGCACCAGGGCGAGTTCGGGAAGATGACCGCGCTGCGCGGCACGGACATCGTGATGGTGCCGCTGGCCGAGGCGGTCACCGAGCTGAAGACGGTGCCGAAGGACCGGATGGACGAGGCGGAGTCGGTGTTCTAACACCTCCGCCTTCTGGCGAACGGCCACTGGGCGATCACGGGCCGTACTCCTGGACCGTCGCCCAGAAGCGCTCCACGATCCGGTCCAGGAACTCACGGCCGGCCGCGCTGGAGTCGCCGTTGCCGCCGCCCCAGCTGAGGGTGGCGGTCATCTGCCCCTGATAGTTCTGGTGCAGCTCCTGGAGCGCTGTCTCCAGCAGGCGCCGGTCCAGGAGCACCATCTTGCCGACCGGGCGGACATACGCCTGCCAGCGCGTCGTCACGGCACTGCGCAGCATCTCGGCGAGCCGGGTCTCGCGGCCGGTGACGGTGATGAAGTCGGGGATGGTCAGGCCGAGGACCTCGGCGAGGGCGGCGGACTGGCGGTCGGTGCCACGCCAGTCGTCGTTCTCCTCCATGCGCAGATACGTGAGCACCTCGTGCCCGACGGCACGGGCCACGTCCTCCGGCGCGAGACCGCGCGCGATGCGGTGCTCGCGCAGGGTCCGCGGCTTGCCGAGCAGTTCACCGGGCGAGCACCACAGCACGCCGGCGAGGGCGGTGAGCTCGCTGCTGCTGGGGGAGGCGAGCTCGCGTTCCCAGGCGATGACGAGGTCCTCGGTGACATAGGGGAGGCCGTACGAGACGCGCATGCCGTAGGCGACGTGTCCGGGGCCCATGCTGAGGGCCGCGCGGAGTCTGCGGGCGGCGGGGGCGTTGAACGGGGGAGTGGGCGGATTGCGGTGGCTGGAGCGGTTGGGTGGCTGGTTCGGTTGAGCTGGGGGTCGACGCACGCGCCACAACGTAGAGCCGACGAGGTGGGGTGACTACGGTCTGTTCAGCCAGGATCACGGATTGTAGGAAGCTACGGCTACTGGCCGGTTCGCCGCTGGCCGAAGATCGTCTGTCGACCCGGCGGGGCGGCGGCCAGGATGGCGCCGGGGCGTCACCGTGGCGGCCCCGGAAGGTGGTGACCGCCGGTGAACGGCAAGCTCAACGGGCATATTCGCGAGCGTCTCCTCGCGCCGAACTTCTGGCACCTCGCGACGGTGGACCCCGACGGGATGCCGCAAGTTTCGCCCATGTGGGCGGACATCGAAGACCAGTACGTCATGGTCAACACCTCCATGGGGCGCGTGAAGGTGGACAACCTGCGGCTCAATCCAGCCGTCTCGCTGAGCCACCACGACCCGGAGAACCCGTACGACCGTGCCGAGATCCGGGGGCGGGTCGTACGGTTCGTGGAGGGGGAGACGGCGGAACGGGCGATGGACCGGCTCGCGCAGAAGTACATCGGGGAGGAGCGCTATCCGTGGCTGCTGCCCGGAGAGCGGCGCGTGATGCTGCTGATCGAGCCACTGCGGGTGCGCAGGGTCGTGGGCGTGGAGGCGTTCCGCGCGGGCGTACTGCCGGACGTCACCCCTTGACCGCCCCGCCCAGCGCGAACCCGCTGCCCAGCCGCCGGGCGATCAGCACGTACAGCAGGATCACCGGCGTCGAGTACACGATCGAGAACGCGGCCAACTGCCCGTACGCCACCATCCCCCGGTTCCCGAAGAACTCGTTGATGCTGACGGCGGCCGGCATCTGGTCGGGCGTCAGGAGCAGCATGAAGGGGACGAAGAAGTTCCCCCACATCATCACGAACGAGAACACCGTGACGACGGCGACTCCCGGGCCCATCAGCGGCAGCACGATCCGCACCAGCGACTGGAGCGAGGACGCCCCGTCCGTCCAGGCGGCCTCCTCCAGCTCTTTCGGCACCCCGTCCATGAAGTTCTTCATCAGCCAGATGGCGAACGGCAGTTGGGAGGCGGCGAAGAAGAAGATCGTGCCCTGCATGGTGTCGATCAGGTTGACCCGCACGAACAGGGCGTACACCGGCACCATGATCGCCGTGATGGGCAGGCTCGTCGCGAACAGGATCGTGAGCAGGAACGGGCGGTTGAGGCGCGACCGGAACCGGGACAGCGGATAGGCGGCGAGCGCCGCGCACGCCACCGTCAGAGCTGTCCCGCCGCCGCACAGCAGCAGGCTGTTGAGCAGCGGCGTGAAGGTGATCTCCGGAGTCAGGACCGCGTCGAAGTTGTCCAAGGTGAGGCCGTCCGGGAGCTTCACCTGGAGGTTGGCGTGCGGGTCGAGCGCGGAGAGCACCACCCAGGCGAGCGGGAGCACGAACGCGGCGGCGAGCACGAGCAGGCCGGCGTCGGCGGCCAGGCGGTGGGTGCTGGTGCGGGCGGAGAGAGGGCGGGGCACGGGCGTCAGACCTCCGTTCGCAGCAGACGCAGGTAGACCAGCGAGAACAGCGAGCCCACCACCAACAGCAGCAGGGCGACCGCGGTGCCGTAGCCGATCATGCTCTTCTGGAACGCCTCCTCGTACATGAACAGCGGCAGCGTCTGGCTCTTGCCGCCCGGGCCGCCCCTCGTCATCACCCAGATCAGGCCGAAGACGGACAGCGTCTGGAGGGTGATGAGCATGAGGTTCGTGCCGATGGAGCGGCGGATCATCGGCAGCGTGATGTGCCACAGACGACGCCAGCCGCCGGCGCCGTCGACCTGTGCCGCCTCGGTGATCTCCTTGGGGATCTCGTTCAGGGCCGCCGAGTAGACGAGCATCGAGAACGCCGTCCCCCGCCACACGTTCGCGAACGACACCGCCAGGATCGGCAGGGTGAACAGCCAGTTCTGGGTGGGGAGTCGGAGCCAGTCCAGGATGGCGTTCAGGGTGCCCTCGCGGCGGAAGAAGGCGTAGAGCAGGAAACCGGCGACCACCTCCGGCAGGACCCACGCCGTGATGACGATGCCGCCGGTGAGCGTGCGGACGGGCTTCGAGGCACGCTGCATCAGCATCGCCAGGCCCAGCCCCAGCGTGTTCTGGCCGACCAGCGCCGAGATGACGGTGAAGACGAGCGTGAGCCAGACCGCGTTCAGGAACGCCTCGTCACCGAACGCCGTACGGAAGTTGTCGACGCCGACGAACGACTCCTCGGCCTGGCCGGTGAGTTGGAGGTCGGTGAACGCGATGAAGGCGCAGTAGGCGATGGGGCCGGCGAGGAAGAGGAGCAGGAGGACGACGGCGGGGGAGACGGGGAGGGCTCGGGCGAGGGTGCGGGCTCGGACCGTCGTCATGAACAGGGGCTCACTTCTCGATCACCTGGTCGTCCGTCGCCGACTTCAGCTCCTCGTCGTAGCCCTTGGCCGCGTCGTCCACCGACATGTCGCCCGTCGTCACACCCTCCATCGCCTCCTGGACCGCGGTGGAGACCTTCGGGTACGCCGGGAACGCTGGGCGGTAGTGGGTGCTGGCGACCAGGTCCGTGAAGAACTTGATGCCGGGTTGGGCATCGATGTACGACGGGTCGCCCGCGACGTCCTCGCGTACGGCGATGCCGGAGTTGGCGACGTACCACTTCTGGGCGTTCGCCTTCGTCTGCATGGTCTTGATGAACTCGAAGGCCAGGTCCGGGTTGCCCGCCTTGGCCGGGATGGACCAGGTCCAGCCGCCGGACATGCTCACCTTGCCGGGGGCCTGGCCGTTCTGCGTCGGCATGGCGGCGAGGCCGAGCTCGTCGGACCACTCGGGCCACTCGTGACCGCTGCCGGGGAGCCAGTCCTGCGGGAGCCAGGAGCCGTCCAGGGCGATGCCGAGCTTGCCCTGCGGCAGCCACTCGCCGCGCACGCGGGTCCCGACGTTCGGGTCGAGGGCGTCGGAGACGTCCGGGCCGAGCTTCTCCTTGTAGACGGTCTCGACGAACGACAAGGAGTCCTTGAAGCCCTGGCTGCCGGCGACCCATTTCTTGGCGGACTTGTCGTAGAGCGGGTCCGCCGTACCGTCGTTCGTGCCGTACAGCAGCATCTCGAAGGTCTGCATGGTGGCGGCCTCGCCGACGGGCTTGCCCGTGTACACGTTGAGCGGGATGGCGTCGGGGACCTTGTCCTTGATCGTGCGGGCGGCGTCCAGGACGTCGTCCCAGGTCTTCGGCTGCCAGTCGGCGGGCAGGCCGGCCTTCTCGAAGACGTCCTTGCTGAACCACAGCCCCCGGGTGTCGGTGCCGTCCGGGACGCCGTACGTCTTGCCGTCCTCGCCCTTGGCCGCGGCCTGCGCCGTGTCGATGAACTGGTTCCAGTCCTGCCACTTGGCGAGATACGGGTCGAGAGGCTTCAAGTACCCGCTGGTGATGTCCGAGTTGATGAGGAAGGTGTCCTCGTAGACCAGGTCGGGGGCGGTCTTGGGGGAGCGGAGCATCTGCTGGAGCTTGGTGTAGTACTCCGAGTCCGGGGCCTTGATGGGGACGAACTCGACCTTCTTGCCGGGGTTCGCCTTCTCGAACTGCTTCTTGATGTCCGCGAGGAAGGTGTCCATCACCTTGATGGAGTTGTCCGTGGACTGTTTGAAGGAGACCTTGATGGTGTCCGGGTCACTGCCGGAGCCGCCGCCGCACGCGGTGAGCGTGGCTGAGGCGGCGAGGGTCAGGGCGAGGAGTGTGGGGAGGGAGGCGGTGGGGCGCACGGGCATGACCTCCTGCGGGCGCACTTCGTCGTGGCGCGGGGATGGCTGCCCGGTGAACGTAGGTTGAGTGGTCTAGTCAGGTCAATGCCTGTGCGAGGGTTTGGCGTTGGCGGTTTCGAGGAGGTGCGGCCGACGGAAGCGGTGTCSCGGCCCTATCGTCCCGTCCCCGCCCACGGGTCCGGCACCGGTGAAGGACGCGGCCCCACGGACCAGGCAGACTCCGCTGACCGGGCACGCTCCGCCCGCGGGTCCGGCAGCGCTCAAGGATCCGGCCCCGCGGACCAGGCGGGTTCAGGCGAAGGCACCGGTTCCGGCGGGGGAAGTGGCTCGGTGGACGGTGCCGGTGCCCATGGCGCGGCGGTTTCGAGAGGTGACGTATGACGGCCGAGCAGGCGATTCGTGTTCTGGTCGTGGAGGACGACCCGGTGGCGGCGGACGCGCACATGATGTACGTCGGGCGGGCGCGGCCCCCGCCCCGTCCGCGGTGCCCGCGCCCTCCGCGGTGCCCGCGCCCTCCGCCAGTGGCAGTCGTACCTCGAATACCGCTCCACCCCCGTCGGCCTCCGCCACCGACAGCACGCCTTGGTGTCGGATCGCGGCCTGTCGTACCAGGGCCAGTCCCAGGCCGCGGCCGCCGGGGCCGGCCGGCTTGGTCGAGAAGCCGCGCTGGAAGACCGCCTCGCCGAGTGCGGGATCCACCCCGGCGCCGGTGTCCGAGACCCGGAGCACCAGCTCGCCGCCCTCGGCGTACGCCGTCACCGTCACCCGTGCCCCCACACTTCCCTGCGCCGCGTCGACCGCGTTGTCGATCAGGTTGCCCAGTATCGTCACGAGATCCCGGGCGGGCAGGTCGTCCGGCAGCAGGCTGTCGTCCAGCCGGCTGTCCTCCGACACCACCAGCTCGACGCCCCGCTCGTTCGCCTGGGCGGTCTTCCCCAGCAGCAGCGCCGCCAGCACCGGCTCGCTCACCGCCGCGACGACCTGGTCGGTGAGCGCCTGGGCCAGTTCCAACTCCGCCGTCGCGAACTCCACCGCTTCGTGCGCCCGCCCCAGCTCGATCAGCGACACGACCGTGTGCAGGCGGTTCGCCGCCTCGTGCGCCTGGGAGCGGAGGGCCTGCGTGAAGCCGCGCTCGGAGTCCAACTCGCCCATCAGGGACTGCAGTTCGGTGACGTCCCGCAGTGTCACCACCGTGCCGCGCCGCTCACCGCCCGACACCGGCGAGGTGTTCACCACCAGCACCCGCTCCGACGTCAGATACACCTCGTCCACCCGCGGCTCGGACGCCAGCAGCGCCCCGGTCAGCGGGGCCGGCAGCCCGAGCTCAGCGACCGACCGCCCCACCACGTCCCCGGCCACCCCGAGCAGCTCCCGCCCGCCGTCGTTGATCAGCGCCACCCGGAACTGCCCGTCCAGCATCAGCAGCCCCTCGCGCACCGCGTGCAACGCGGCCTGGTGGTAGTCGTGCATCCGGCTCAGCTCGGCCGCGTTCATGCCGTGGGTGTGCCGGCGCAGCCGCGCGTTGATGACGTACGTACCGATCGCGCCCAGCGTGAGGGCGCCCGCAGCGACGCCGATCAGTGCCGTCAGCTGGTCCTGCACCCGCTTGCTGATCGCCTCGACCCGGATACCCGCGCTGACCAGCCCCACGATGTGGGCAGGGTCCCGCCCTCCGTCGTAGATCGGCACGACCGCCCGCACGGACGACCCCAGCGTGCCGGTGTACGTCTCGGTGAAGGGCTCCCCCCGCAGGGCGCGCTGGGTGTGGCCGCGGAAGTGCTGGCCGATCTGCTTCTCGTCGGGATGCGTCCAGCGGATCCCCTTGGTGTTCATGATCGTGACGAAGTCGACCTCGGCGTCGCGCTGGACTCGCAGCGCGTACGGCTGGAGCTCGGCCGTCGGGTCGGCGGTGCGGATCGCCTCCCGCACGGACGGGGCGTCGGCGATCGACTGGGCCACCGCCTTCGCCTGGCGCCCCGCGGCGTCCTCGGCCTGGCCGGTGTCGCTGACGTAGGTGAACACCGCGTACCCGGCGACGAGCACCGCTATGAGCACGGCCTGCATCGCGAAGAGCTGGCCGGCCAGGCTGCGGGGTCTCGGGACGGGGATGCGCATGTCGTCAGTCTGCCTCCATGGCTGATTGTGAACTAAATGAACGGAAGGGTGACCGCCCTCACACGGCGGGAGATAGTCACCGCATCGCTGAATACGACCCCGTCCCCCTCGTCCCCCCGGGGCTCGGCAGCCGATCAGCGAACCCCCCACCCCGGACGTGAGCCGCACGCCGGTGAGAAACCGACGAAGACGTCAAGGAGGGCAGCCGTGGCCGCCGCCAGTTCCCCCGATACGGCACCTGCCGCACCCGTCGCCAAACGCGACCGCACGCACTACCTCTACATCGCGGTGATCATCGCGGTCGCCCTCGGTATCACCGTGGGTCTCGCCGCTCCCGACTTCGCTGTCGAGCTGAAGCCCATCGGTACGGGCTTCGTGGCCCTGATCAAGATGATGATCTCGCCGATCATCTTCTGCACGATCGTCCTGGGTATCGGCTCGGTACGGAAGGCCGCCAAGGTCGGCGCCGTCGGCGGTATCGCGCTGGTCTACTTCCTCGCGATGTCGCTGGTCGCCCTCGCCATCGGTCTCGTCGTGGGCAACATCCTGGAGCCGGGCACCGGCCTCGCGGTCACCGACGCCGTCAAGGACGCCGGTCATGCGCAGGTCGACGCCGAGGCCAAGGACACCACCGAGTTCCTGCTCGGCATCATCCCGACCACGATCGTCTCCGCCTTCACCTCGGAATCGGTCCTGCAGACCCTGCTCGTCGCCCTGCTCGCCGGTTTCGCGCTCCAGGCCATGGGCTCGTCCGGGGAGCCGATCCTGCGCGGTGTGCAGCACATCCAGCGGCTCGTCTTCCGCATCCTCGGCATGGTGATGTGGGCCGCGCCGATCGGTGCCTTCGGCGCCATCGCCGCCGTCACCGGTTCCGCCGGTCTGGAGGCGCTGAAGAGCCTCGCGGTGCTGATGCTCGGCTTCTACGTCACCTGCTTCCTCTTCGTCTTCATCGTGCTCGGCACGCTGCTGCGGATCGTCGCCGGCCTGAACATCCTCACGTTCTTCAAGTACCTGGGCCGTGAGTTCCTGCTGATCCTGTCGACGTCCTCCTCCGAGTCGGCGCTGCCCCGCCTCATCGCGAAGATGGAGCACCTCGGCGTGAGCAAGCCGGTGGTCGGCATCACCGTCCCGACCGGCTACTCCTTCAACCTCGACGGCACCATGATCTACATGACCATGGCGTCCCTGTTCATCGCCGACGCCATGGGTACGCCGATGTCGATCGGCGAGCAGATCCCGCTGCTGCTCTTCCTGCTGGTCGCCTCGAAGGGCGCGGCCGGTGTGACGGGCGCGGGCCTGGCCACCCTGGCGGGCGGCCTCCAGTCGCACAAGCCCGCCCTGGTGGACGGCATCGGCCTCATCGTCGGCATCGACCGCTTCATGAGCGAGGCGCGCGCCCTGACGAACTTCGCGGGCAACGCCGTCGCCACGGTGCTGATCGGTACCTGGACGAAGGAGATCGACCGCGGGCGGGTCGACCAGGTGCTCGCCGGCCAGATCCCGTTCGACGAGGCGACGCTCTTGGACGACGCCCACGATGCGGCTCCGGCGGATGTGCCGGAGCAGGGCGGTGACAAGGAGCTCGCCAAGGCGTAGGTGCTCCGCCGGGACCGAATGGAGCTCGGGGGGTCCTGTCGGTGGCAGGCTGCGGGGTGTTCGTGGCTGGTCGCGCAGTTCCCCGCGCCCCTTGAGGGGGCCTTCGGCCCCACAGAACTCCGGACGTCCGGCCCCGCCTGAACCGGGGCCGGGCGTCCGGCCATGGCGCCGGGCGGCTGAGTTGTTCCCCCGTCACTCAGCCGCCCGGTCATCGGTGCGCCACCTCACCCGCCGCCTGCTCGGCGTGGCGGAGAGTGGAGGAGAACCGTGACGAGGACGGCTGGCGTCAACCGGCGGAAACCGTCGCACCGTCGAGCCGTTCCAGCTCCTGAGCGCTCAGCACCAGGTCGGCCGCGGCCGCCGAGTCCCGGATCGTCTCCGGGCGGCTCGCACCCGGAATCGGGATCACGGCGGGAGACCGGGCCAGCAGCCAGGCCAGGGCCGCCCGCTGGGGGCTGACACCGTGCGCCTGCGCCACGGCACGGAAGGCACCGAGGCGCGTGTCCTCCTCGCACCCCGACGGCCCGTCCAGCGAGCTGCGCGAGATGCCGCCGAGCGGGCTCCACGGCAGGAACGCCAGCCCGAGCTCCGCGCACAGGCGGAGCTCGGCCTCGCTGTCCCGTACGGCGGGCGAGTACCGGTTCTGCACCGACACCAGCCGGTCGCCGAGGATCCGGTGGGCCGTTCGGATCTGGTCCACGTCCGTGTTCGAGACGCCGGCCAGGCGGATCTTGCCCTCGTCGAGCAGCTCGCGCAGCGCGCCGACCGACTCCTCGAACGCAACGGCCGGATCGGGCTTGTGGAGCTGGTAGAGCCCGATCGCCTCGACGCCGAGCCGCCGCAGCGACGCCTCGGCGGCGGACTTCAGCCGGCGCGGGTCGCCGTACACCGTCCAGCTGCCGTCGGCCGGTCGGCCCCGGCCACCCTTGGTGGCCACCAGCACGTCGTCCGTGTCGACGCCGTACGCGGCCAGCGCGCGGGCCACGAGAAGTTCGTTGTGGCCGGGCTCGGCGCCGGGCAGATGGTAGGAGTCCGCCGTGTCCAGGAGTGTCACCCCCGAGTCGAGGGCGGCGTGCACGGTGGCCAGGGCGCGCCGCTCGTCGGGGCGCCCCTCGATGGACAGCGGCATCGCGCCGAGGCCGATCGCGCTCACGCGCAGGGAACCGAGCGTGCGGTGGCGCATGTCAGCCGCCGTCCTTTCCGAGGGTCTCGGCGACGGCCTTCGGGAGCCACTGCCGGGCGGGCGTGAAGCGGAAACCGAGCCGTGTGGCGCGGGAGTTGTCCATGCCGTAGGCGCGGGTGAAGGAGAAGGGGGAGACCTCGCCGACCTCGACGGGCTGGAAGACGGTCCGCCCGTCCGGGTGGTGCGCGGCGATCTCGGCGCACAGCTCCTCGGTGGTGAGCAGACCGTGCGAGGCCGCGTTGACCGGGCCGGTGAAATCCTGGCCCACCGCCCAGAACAGGAAGTCCGCGATCTC
Organism: Streptomyces sp. UW30; assembly: GCF_008042075.1. Classification (GTDB taxonomy): domain Bacteria; phylum Actinomycetota; class Actinomycetes; order Streptomycetales; family Streptomycetaceae; genus Streptomyces. The sequence continues at coordinate 796,601 of NZ_RDBN01000005.1, forward strand.
CTCGACATGGATGTACGTCGCCGGATGGTTCACCGCCGGTACGGCGATCGGCGCGCCGGCGCGGATGCGGCTCGCGTAGTGCGCCATACGGCCCGTGAAGTCGTCGTCCCCGCCCAGCACATGGGCGACCCGCACCGCCGTGTACGGAAACGCCGGGTCGGCGGCGAACACCGCCTCCGCCTGCCGCTTGCCCTCGCCGTAGTGATGGTCGAGGAACTCCGGGTCGTCCCAGGGGAGTTCGAGGTCGACGGGTACGCCCAGCGGGTCCACGTCCGTCTCGCGCACGGGGGCGATCGAGTCCTCGTACTCGTACACCTCCACGGTCGACGTCAGCACATAGCGACGGGTGCGGCCGGCGAACACCCGGCGGGCGATCGCCGCCTGGCGCGGGGTGTAGCAGACCTGGTCGACCACGGTGTCGAAGGTCCGCGAACCCAGCGCCGCCGTCAGGGACTTCTCGTCGTCGCGGTCGGCGACCAGATGAACCACGCCAGGCGGCGGCGCCGACGACCCGCGGTTGAGCACCGTCACCCGGTCCCCGGCGGCCAGCAGCCGTGCGATCAGTCGCTTGCCGAAGTAGCGGCTGCCGCCGATGACCAGTACCTCTCGTGCGCTTCCCATGACCATAATTCTCCCGGCCATGCACCACGTCCTGAAGGGGAAGACATGGGAGATCCGGTCACCGCGCCGAAAGAACAACGGCAGTTGCGCCCGTCCGCCGCCGAAACATCGGTGGCCTTCGACGCCCTCGACCGGCAGATCCTGGAGCTCCTCCAGACCGACGGCCGGATCAAGCTCAGCGAGCTCGGCCGGCGGGTACGCCTCAGCCCGGCGGCGGTCACCGAGCGGGTGCGGCGGCTGGAGGCGGCGGGCGCGATCACGGGATACGGCGCGCGGATCGCCCCCGCCCGGCTCGGCTACGGCATCCAGGCCTTCATCCGGGTCAACCCGCACGGCGGCTACACCCTGCGTCATCCCCGCACCCTGGAGCTGATCGACCGCCCCGAGATCGTCGAGGTCCATCACGTCGTCGGAGAGGACTGCTGGATCCTCAAGGTCGCCGTCGAGGACACCGTCCACCTGGAGGAGATCCTCGAACAGATCTCGGCGCTGGGCAGGACGACGACGTCGATCGTGCTGTCCTCCCCGCTGCCGGGAAAGCCGCTCCTGCCGCGGTTGCCCTGACGTCGGCGTCAAGGATTACGTTCGTAGGCATGCGAATCGGCGAGCTGGCCGCGCGGGCCGGGACCACGACGCGCACCTTGCGCTACTACGAGTCGCGGGGGCTGTTGCCCGCGCGGCGCGGCGGCAACGGGTATCGGACGTACGACGAGGACGACCTGAAGCTGCTGCGGCAGATCAGGACCTTGCAGGACTTCGGGTTCGACCTGGAGGAGACCCGGCCCTTCGTGGAGTGTCTGCGGGCCGGGCACCCGGAGGGCGACTCGTGTCCCGCCTCGCTCGCGGTCTACCGGCGCAAGCTGGACGAGCTCGACGCGCTGATCGGCGAGTTGCAGGCCGTGCGGGTCAAGATCGGCCTGCGGCTGGCGATGGCCGAGGGGGAACCACCACCGTTGTGCGAACTGGGAGGGCAGGAGCTGTGATCAGAGCGGCGGGCGTGGCCGAGGTGACGGACGCGGACTTCGAGGCGGAGGTGATCGGGGCGGAGCTGCCGGTGCTGGTGGAGTTCACCGCCGACTGGTGCCCGCCGTGCCGTCAGATGGGGCCGGTGCTCAGCGCCCTGGCCGCGGAAGAGGGCGAGCGGCTGAAGGTCGTGCAGCTGGACGTGGACACCAACCCGGACACCACCAACGCATACAAGGTGCTGTCGATGCCGACCTTCATGGTCTTCCGGGGCGGTGAGCCGGTGAAGGCGATGGTGGGCGCCCGGCCCAAGCGGCGACTGCTGGAGGAGCTCGCCGACGTGCTGTGATTCCGCGCGGAACACAAGAAATCCCCCGAGCAATTGCGCTCGGGGGATTTCTTTGCGTATATTCAATGGTTCGCGACTTCGCGTGAATTCGGTCGCGGTGAAGTTCAGTGAGCACAGTATATCCGGGCGGGAGCAGAATTGTCAAACACCGAATTTCAAGACGGTGAAATGCGGCGCGAGCAGGAATTCATCGACGACCTGTACGCGCGCGTGGACGCGTTGCGCGGTGACACCGAGAACTCCGTCACGGACGCGCTCGCCCAGGGCAACACGCCCATGCAGGCCCGGCTGGAGCGGGACATCCTCGTCGCCGAGCGCTCGGGGCTGCTGGCCGCGCTGAACGGCGTGGACGGATCGCTGTGCTTCGGCCGGATCGACCTCTCCTCGGGCGTCGCCCACCACATCGGCCGGATCGGCCTGCGCACCGACGACGCCGACCGCACGCCGATCCTCGTCGACTGGCGGGCGGACGTCGCCCGGCCCTTCTACCTGGCCACCGGCCACACCCCGATGGGGCTCAGGCGCCGGCGGCACATCACCACCGGCGGCCGTACGGTCACCGCCCTGCACGACGAGATCCTCGACCTCGGGGACCGCGAGCGCACCGGGCACGAGGACCCGACGGGCGACGCGGTCCTGCTCGCCGCGCTGAACTCCGCGCGCACCGGCCGGATGAACGACATCGTGCAGACCATCCAGGCCGAGCAGGACGAGATCATCCGGGCGCCGCACCGCGGCGTGCTGGTCGTGGAGGGCGGTCCGGGCACCGGCAAGACGGCCGTCGCCCTGCACCGCGCCGCCTACCTCCTCTACGAACACCGTGAACTGCTCGCCAAGCGCGCGGTCCTGATCGTCGGCCCCAACCCCGCCTTCCTCGGCTACATCGGCGAGGTCCTGCCCTCGCTGGGCGAGACGGGCGTGCTGCTGGCCACCGTCGGCGAGCTGTTCCCCGGCGTGAAGGCGACGGCCACCGACACCCGGGAGGCGGCCGCGGTGAAGGGCCGCGCCGCTATGGCGGACGTGCTCGCCGAGGTCGTACGGGACTGGCAGGCGCTGCCCGACCCGGTGATCGCGATCGAGCACGACCGCGAGATCCTGATGCTCGACGACGGCCTGGTGAAGGTGGCGCGCGAGAGGGCCCGTGCCGCGCGGCTGCCGCACAACGCGGCGCGGGAGCACTTCGAGGGCCACATCCTCAACACCCTCACCGAGTTGTACGCCGAGCGCGTCGGCACCGACCCGTACGACGGCAGCAGCCTCCTCGACACCACCGACGTCACCCAGATCCGCGACGAGCTCGCCGAGAACCCCGAGGTGTGGGCGGCCGTCGACCAGCTGTGGCCGCGGCTGACCCCGCAACGCCTGGTCGCGGACTTCCTCGCCGACCCCGTCGGCTATCTGCCCGACGAGGACGTGGCCGCGATCCGCCGGCCCGTGACACGGGCATGGACGGTGGCGGACGTACCGCTGCTCGACGAAGCGGCCGAACTGCTCGGCGAGGACGACCGGGTGAAGCGGGCGCTGGCCGAGCGGGAGCGGGAGACGCAGGTCGCGTACGCACAGGGCGTGCTGGACGTCTCGTACGCCTCGCGCACCTATGAGTTCGAGGACAAGGACGAGGAGGACTCCGAGGTCCTGTCCGCGCACGACATCATCGACGCCGAGCGGTTCGCCGAGCGCCAGGAGCAGGACGACCACCGCAGCGCCGCCGAGCGCGCGGCGGCCGACCGCACCTGGGCGTTCGGGCACATCATCGTCGACGAGGCGCAGGAGCTGTCGCCGATGGCCTGGCGGCTGCTGATGCGGCGCACCCCCACCCGCTCGATGACCCTGGTCGGCGACCCGGCCCAGACGGCGGAGGCGGCGGGCGTCGGCTCGTGGCAGAAGATCCTTCAGCCGTACGTCGAGGACCGCTGGGAGCACACCCGCCTCGGCGTCAACTACCGCACACCGGCTGAGATCATGGAGCTGGCGGCGGCGGTCGTCCGGGCGGAGAACCCGGACTTCGAACCGCCGAGTTCCGTACGGTCCACAGGTGTACGTCCCTGGGTGCGCGCCACCGACGACCTGCCCGGCGCGGTGGCCAAGGCCGCAGAGGAGCTCACGCCTGCCGAGGGCCGACTCGCGGTCATCGCCCCGCGCCATCTGCACGGCAAGCTGGCGGCGCGGCTTGACGGGGTGACGGCGGGGACGGAGCCCGACCTCACCCAGTCGGTCGTCCTCCTCGACCCCCGCCAGTCGAAGGGCCTGGAGTTCGACTCCGTGCTGGTGGTGGAACCGGGGTTGTACGGCACCAGCGATCTCTATGTGGCGCTGACGCGGGCTACGCAGCGGTTGGGCGTGCTGCATACAGGGCGGTTGCCGAAGGCGCTGACCACCGCCTGAAACGTGAAACGCCGGAGGGGCTGAWWTCAGCCCCTCCGGCGTTCGAGGAGCGGCGGGGGCGAAAAACTAAGCCGGCCGCAGCCAGACCGTCGCCAGCGGAGGCAACGTCAGCCGGATGCTGGCCGGACGGCCGTGCCAGGCCACGGGCTCCGGCTTGATCGGGTCGGGGTTGGTGACGTCGCTGCCGCCGTACCGCCCCGCATCCGTGTTCAGCGTCTCGTGCCATGCCGGGACATCATCGGGCACCCCGAGCCGGTACTCGTGCCGGACGACCGGCGACAGATTCGACACCGCCAGCAGCGGAGCCCCCTCCGCGTCGTAGCGCAGGAACGCGAAGACGTTGTCGTCGGCGGCGTCCCCGACCACCCACTGGAAGCCCGAAGGGTCGGTGTCCCGCTGCCAGAGGGCCGGCGTGTGGACGTAGACCGTGTTCAGGTCGCGGACCAGGTCCCGCACTCCCCGGTGGTCCGGCTCCGCCCCGTACGCCGGGTCCAGCAGCCACCAGTCCGGCCCGTGCGCCTCCGACCACTCGGCGCCCTGCGCGAACTCCTGCCCCATGAAGAGCAGTTGCTTGCCCGGGTGGGCCCACATGAAGCCCAGGTAGGCACGGTGGTTGGCGCGCTGCTGCCACCAGTCGCCCGGCATCTTCGACACCAGCGACCGCTTGCCGTGGACGACCTCGTCGTGGGAGATGGGCAGGACGTAGTTCTCGCTGTAGGCGTACACCATCGAGAACGTCATCTCGTTGTGGTGGTACCTGCGGTGCACCGGCTCCTTGGCGATGTACTCCAGCGAGTCGTGCATCCAGCCCATGTTCCACTTCAGCCCGAAGCCCAGGCCGCCGAAACCGCCGGGACCGGACACGTGCGTCGGGCGCGTCACGCCGTCCCAGGCCGTCGACTCCTCCGCGATCGTCACGACCCCCGGCACCCGCCGGTACACCGTCGCGTTCATCTCCTGCAGGAACGCCACCGCGTCCAGGTTCTCCCGCCCGCCGTGCTCGTTCGGCACCCACTGGCCCGGCTCGCGCGAGTAGTCCAGGTAGAGCATCGACGCCACCGCGTCCACCCGGAGCCCGTCGATGTGGAACTCCTCGCACCAGTACAGGGCGTTGGCGACCAGGAAGTTGCGCACCTCGCGCCGGCCGAAGTCGAACTCCAGCGTGCCCCAGTCGGGGTGCGCGGACCGCAGCGGATCCTCGTGCTCGTACAGCGGACGCCCGTCGAACTCGGCCAGCGCCCAGTCGTCGCGCGGGAAGTGCGCCGGCACCCAGTCCATCAGCACGCCGATCCCCGCCTGGTGCAGCGCGTCGACCAGGAACTTGAAGTCGTCCGGCGTGCCGAGCCGGGCCGTGGGCGCGTAGAAGCCGGTCACCTGGTAGCCCCACGAGCCGCCGAAGGGGTGCTCGGCGACCGGCATCAGCTCGACGTGCGTGAAGCCCAGGTCCTTGACGTACGCGGGGAGCTGTTCGGCCAGCTGGCGGTAGGTCAGACCGGGTCGCCAGGAGGCCAGATGAACCTCGTACGCCGAGAAGGGTGCCTCATGCGTCGGGACCTGCCCGCGCCTGGCCAGCCACGCCGCGTCGCCCCACTCGTGCCGCGAGGCGTACACGACGGACGAAGTGTTGGGCGGGGCCTCCGTATGGCGGGCCAGCGGGTCGGCGCGCAGCGTCTTGGAGCCGTCGGGCCGGGTGATCTCGAACTTGTACAGTTCGCCCTCGCCGATTTCGGGCACGAACAGCTCCCACACACCGGTGCCGCCGAGCGAGCGCATCGGATACCCCGTGCCGTCCCAGAAGTTGAAGGTCCCGGCCAGGGACACGCCCCGGGCGTTCGGCGCCCACACCGTGAAGCGGGTGCCGGTCACGCCCATGTGGGTCATCGGCTCGGCGCCGAGGGCACGCCACAGCTCCTCGTGCCGTCCCTCACCGATCAGATGCAGATCGAGCTCGCCGAGCGCCGGCAGGAAGCGGTACGCGTCCTCGGTCTCCCGCACCGACCCCTCGTACGCGACGAGGAGCCGGTAGTCCGCCGGCACCTCCAGCAGCGGCAGCAGCCCCGAGAAGAATCCCTCCCCGTCGTCGTGCAGTTCGGCCCGCAGGCTCCCCGCGACGACGGTCACCGACAGGGCGTACGGCCGCAACGCCCGGAAGGCGACACCGCCGGGCACCGGATGCGCGCCGAGGACGGAGTGCGGGTCGTGGTGCGTGCCGGTGAGCAGCCGGTCGCGGTCGGCCGCGTCGAGGGCGGGGGAGACGGCGACCTCCACGGGCTCGGCCGGCCTCGTGACGGCCTTCTGCGCGGGGATCTTCTTCTGCGTCGCCTTCTGCGCGGGGATCTTCTTGCCGGCGGCCTTCTTGGCGGCGGTGCTCTTGGAGGCGGTGCTCTTCGCCGCCGTGCTCTTCGAGGCCGTGTTCTTCGAGGCCGTCGTCTTCGCGGTGGCCTTCTTCGCCCCCGCCTTCTTCGCGACGGCCTTCTCGGCGGCCGCCTTCTTCGCCGGGGCCTTCTTCTCGGCCGTCCGCTTCGCGGCAGCCTTCTTCTGCCCGGCGGCCTTCGCCGCCGCCTTCTTCGCCGTCCCCTTCCGCACGGCCTCCGCGGCCTCGGCGGCCTTGGTCGTCGCCCTTTTGGCGACGCTCGTCGTCTCGACCGACTGCTCGGTCGTGTTCTCGGCTTCCGAGCCGCTGGAGGGAGTGGTGCGGGGGGTCACGGGCGGGGCCTCCTAGGCG
>NZ_RDBN01000005.1:803743-809125 GCF_008042075.1 Streptomyces sp. UW30
GGTCAACGAGCTGGGCATGCTGGAGGGCATCGTCAGCCGGGCCGACCTGCTCAAGGTCTTCCTGCGTGAGGACGACGAAATCGCGGAGGAGGTGGAGCCGGACGGGGCGCCGGCGTCCGCGGCGAGACGGCCGGTCAACGAGCTGGGCATGCTGGAGGGCATCGTCAGCCGGGCCGACCTGCTCAAGGTCTTCCTGCGTGAGGACGACGAAATCGCGGAGGAGGTGGAGCCGGACGGGGCGCCGGCGTCCGCGGCGAGACGGCCTATGGCCGACAGCGGCACCGGGAGCCAGTCCGGGCGGTGGCGGGCCTCGTAGACGACCTCGTAGATCGCCTTGTCGGTCTCGTACGCCCGCAGCAGCACCGGGTCGGTCCGCGGATCGGCGCCGCTGACCTGCGCGTACCCGGAGCAGTACGCGGCCCGGCAGGCCTCGGCCCAGCCCGGTAGCGGCAGGTCGGCCGAGTGGGCGGCGTAGTCGAAGGAACGCAGCATCCCGGCGACGTCCCGCACCGGCGGCTGCGGCATCCGCCGTTCGGCCAGCGGCTTCGACGGCTCGCCCTCGAAGTCGATCAGCCACCAACGCCCGCCCGGCGAGCGCAGGCACTGCCCGAGGTGCAGATCGCCGTGGATGCGCTGGGCGGTCCAGGTGCAGCCCTCGGCGGCGAGCTCGGCCAGCGCCTCGAACGCCGAGCGCAGCGCGGGTGCGTACGGCCGGAGCGCCGGCACCGCCTGGGCGGCCGCGTCCAGCCGCTCGACCATGCCGTCGACCAACTGCTGCACCTGAGAGTGCCCCAGCGTCACCGTCGGCAGCGTGCGGGCCAGCGCGGTGTGCACCTCGGCGGTCGCGCGCCCCAGCGCCCGCGCCTCCGCGGCGAAGTCCTCGCCCTTGGCCAGCTCGCGCAGCGCCAGCTCCCAGCCGTCCGCCGCGCCCTGCACGAAGGGCTGGAGCACGCCCAGTACATACGACTCACCCGCCAGCTCCGAGCGGAACCACGCCGTCGGCGCGGGCACCCGGTCGCAGCCCTCGCGGGCCAGCGCGAGCGGCAGCTCCAGGTCCGGATTGACGCCGGGCACGACCCGGCGCAACAGCTTCAGGATGAACGTATCGCCGTAGACGACCGACGAGTTCGACTGCTCGGAGGTGACCAGGCGTGGCACCAGAGCGGTCCGGATCTCCTGGCCCGGGTCCCGCTCGAAGCGCAGCGCGCCGATCCGGGCCCCGGTGCGCAGGGCCTCCAGGAGCAGCTCGGCGGGACGGGCGTCGTACAGGGCGTCGTACACCGTGCGTCCGGTGAGCGGGCCCTCGGTCACGTGCCCGATCAGCGCCGGCGCCAGCCGGGGTGGGAGCGCCTCGCGGTCGCCTATCACGAGCTGGTAGCAGTCGGCGGGCTGCTCGGGTGCGCCCGGCAGGGGGGTGAGCGGCTGATGGGCGCGCACCAGCAGGTGGTACAGGCCCAGCTTGCCGCCGGGCGGCAGCAGTTCGGTCGCCGCGACCAGCGAGAACCCGGTGACCGGACGCCCCTTGCCCGCGAACCACCGCTGCCGTGGCAGCCATTCCCGTAGCAGTGGATCCAGTGACGCAAGGAGGCCGGGCGGGATGGTGACGGTAGGGGTGACGGCTTCCGACATGGCGTCGCGTCCTTTCCCCGGGTGGTCGGGGTGTTACTTCTGCGTGCCCCGGGCGGGGCGGTGGAAACCGCCCCGCCGGGCTCTCAGGCGGCGTCCTTGCGCAGCCGGAACCAGTAGAAGCCGTGGCCCCCGAGGGTCAGCAAGTACGGGAGCTCACCGATGGCCGGGAATCGCACCCCGCCGAACAGCTCGACGGGATGTCGGCCGTTGAACCTGCGCAGATCGAGTTCCGTCGGCTGCGCGAACCGCGAGAAGTTGTGCACGCACAGGACCAGATCGTCCTCGTATTCACGCAGGAAGGCGAGGACCGCCGGGTTCGACGACTGGAGTTCGGTGTAGGAGCCGAGTCCGAACGCCGGGTTCTGTTTGCGGATCTCGATCATGCGGCGGGTCCAGTGCAGGAGCGAGGACGGCGAGGCCATGGACGCCTCGACGTTCGTCACCTGGTAGCCGTAGACCGGGTCCATGATCGTCGGCAGATACAGCCGTCCCGGATCGCACGACGAGAAGCCGGCGTTGCGGTCCGGGGTCCACTGCATGGGGGTGCGCACGGCGTCCCGGTCGCCGAGCCAGATGTTGTCGCCCATGCCGATCTCGTCGCCGTAGTAGAGGATCGGCGAGCCGGGCAGGGACAGCAGCAGGGCGGTGAACAGCTCGATCTGGTTGCGGTCGTTGTCCAGCAGGGGTGCCAGTCGGCGCCGGATTCCGATGTTGGCGCGCATGCGGGGGTCCTTGGCGTATTCCGCCCACATGTAGTCGCGTTCCTCGTCGGTGACCATTTCCAGGGTCAGCTCGTCGTGGTTGCGCAGGAAGATGCCCCACTGGCAGCCGGAGGGAATGGCCGGGGTCTTGGCGAGGATTTCCGAGACCGGGTACCGCGACTCCCTGCGCACCGCCATGAAGATGCGCGGCATGACGGGGAAGTGGAACGCCATGTGGCACTCGTCGCCACCGCTGGAATAGTCGCCGAAGTAGTCGACGACGTCCTCCGGCCACTGGTTCGCCTCCGCCAGGAGCACCGTGTCCGGGTAGTGGGCGTCGATCTCCTTGCGCACTCGCCTGAGGAGCTCGTGCGTGGCGGGAAGGTTCTCGCAGTTCGTGCCTTCCTCGGCATACAGATACGGCACCGCGTCCAGCCGGAAACCGTCGATTCCGAGGTCCAGCCAGAACCTCAGCGCCGAGAGGATCTCCTCCTGCACGGCCGGGTTCTCGTAGTTCAGGTCCGGCTGGTGGGAGAAGAAGCGATGGAAGAAGTACTGCTTGCGGACCGGGTCGAAGGTCCAGTTGGAGGCTTCGGTGTCGACGAAGATGATGCGGGCGTCGGCGTACTGCTTGTCGTCGTCGGCCCACATGTAGTAGTCGCCGTAGGGGCCGTCGGGGTCCTTTCTCGATTCCTGGAACCACGGGTGCTGATCGCTCGTGTGGTTCATGACGAAGTCGATGATGACCCGCATACCGCGCTGGTGGGCCGAGTCCACGAAGTCCACGAAGTCGGCGAGGTCACCGAATTCGGGCAGGACGGCGGTGTAGTCGGAGACGTCGTAGCCGCCGTCCCTGAGCGGTGATTTGAAGAAGGGCGGCAGCCACAGGCAGTCGACGCCGAGCCATTGCAGGTAGTCGAGTTTGGCGGTGAGGCCCTTGAGGTCGCCGACACCGTCGCCGTTGCTGTCCTGGAATGAGCGGACCAGGACCTCGTAGAAGACGGCGCGCTTGAACCAATCCGGGTCACGATCCTTGGCAGGCGTGTCCTCGAAGGTGTCCTGAACGGGCTCGTTGACGATCATTTTGTGGGTGACCCTCCGATCTGCGGGGTGGACGGTCGCAGAACACGGCTGTGCCTATCCGGCGGATAACCCCCGGACCCCCAGCCGACGACAAGCACATGCGCGCCGCCGGGTTCGAGGCGCACATAGTTGGCCCTGCCCCAGTGATAGGTCTCGCCGGTGAGCTCGTCGCGCACCGGCACCGACTCGTGCCAGTCCAGGCCGAGTTGCGGCATGTCCAACGAGACCGTGGCCTCCTGGGTGTGGTGCGGGTCGAGGTTGGCGACCACCAGAACCGTGTTCGATCCCTGCCGCTTCGAGTAGGCGATCACCTCGTCCTTGTCCGCCTGATGGAAGTGCAGATCGCGCAGCTGCCGCAGCGCGGGATTCGCGCGCCGGACGGTGTTGAGCCTGGTGAGGAGTGGCGTGATCGTACGCCCCTCACGCTCGGCTGTCTCCCAGTCGCGGGGGCGTAGTTGGTACTTCTCCGAGTGGAGGTATTCCTCGCTGCCTTTGCGCAGGGGGGTGTTCTCGCACAGTTCGTAGCCGCTGTAGATGCCCCAGGTCGGGGAGAGGGTGGCGGCGAGGACGGCGCGGACCTCGAAGGCGGGGCGGGCGCCGTCCTGGAGGTAGGCGTGCAGGATGTCGGGGGTGTTGGCGAAGAAGTTCGGCCGCATGTAGGCCGCCGCCTCGCCGGACAGCTCGGTCAGGTAGTCGGTCAGCTCCTGCTTGCCGTTGCGCCAGGTGAAGTAGGTGTAGGACTGCTGGAAGCCGGTCTGGGCCAGGGTGTGCATCATCGCCGGGCGGGTGAACGCCTCGGCCAGGAAGATCACGTCGGGGTCGGTGCGGTTGATGTCCGCGATCACCCGCTGCCAGAACACGACCGGTTTGGTGTGYGGGTTGTCCACCCGGAAGATCCGCACGCCGTGGGTCATCCAGTGCCGCAGCACCCGCAGCGTCTCGACGATCAGGCCGTCCATGTCCGTGTCGAAGGCGATCGGGTAGATGTCCTGGTACTTCTTCGGCGGGTTCTCCGCGTAGGCGATCGTCCCGTCYGCGCGGTGGTGGAACCAYTCGGGGTGCTTGTGTACCCAGGGGTGGTCGGGGGAGCACTGCAGGGCGAAGTCGAGGGCCACTTCCAGGCCCAGTTCGGCGGCCTTGGCGACGAAGCGGTCGAAGTCCTCGATCGTGCCGAGGTCGGGGTGGACGGCGTCGTGGCCGCCCTCGGGGGAGCCGATGGCCCAGGGCACGCCGACGTCGTCGGGGCCGGCGGACAGGGTGTTGTCCGGGCCCTTGCGGTAGGTGGTGCCGATGGGGTGGATCGGCGGCAGGTAGACGACGTCGAAGCCCATCGCGGCGATCGCGGGCAGCCGGCGCGCGGCGGTCTCGAAGGTGCCGTGGGGCTGCTCGGGGGTGCCTTCGGAGCGGGGGAAGAACTCGTACCAGGAGCCGTACAGGGCGCGTTCGCGCTCGACCAGCAGCGGTAGCGGATCCGAGGCGGTCACCAGATCCCGCAACGGATACCGGCCCAACACCGCGTCGACCTCGGGAGTCAGCGCTGCCGCCAACCGCCACGCGGCCGGGCGGCCTTCGTCCCGCAGGGCCTCGGCGGCCGTGAGGATCACCGGCTGCCCCTCGCCCTCGGGCACTGCGGTGGCGGCGCGCTCGTACAGCCGCGCGCCCTCCTCCAGCACCAGCTCCGTGTCCATTCCGGCCGGGATCTTGATCTGGGCGTGGTGCCGCCAGGTGCTGATGGGGTCGCCCCAGGCCTCCACGTGGTAGGTCCAGTGGCCCGGCTCGCCGGGGGTGACGTCGGCGCCCCAGCGGTCGGTGCCGGGGGCGAGTTCACGCATCGGCGTCCAGGGGCCGGGGCGGCCGTCCGGATCGGTCAGTACGGCATTGGCGGCAACGGCGTCGTGTCCCTCCCGGAACACGGTCGCCGAGATCTCGAAGGTCTCGCCGGTGACCGCCTTCGCGGGCCGGCGCCCGT
>NZ_RDBN01000005.1:809225-858439 GCF_008042075.1 Streptomyces sp. UW30
GGACCTGTTCGCCCCGGGCGTGTCGATCACCTCGGCGTCGTACGCGAGCAACACCGGGCGGGCCACCTACTCCGGTACGTCGATGGCGTCGCCGCACGTGGCGGGCATGACCGCTCCTGTCCGCGTCAACGTTGGTGGGCGGATGGCTATGGGGAGGTGGGTCCTGCGTGGTGGCTGAGCCGACAATGCGGCTCCGCCGCTGGGGTGTGCGCCCGGGGGCGCACGGGTGGGGTGTACCGGAGGAGCCTTCCCACCCTATTCGGGTGGGCAATCCGGCACTTTGTTAACTACTCACGCGTATGTCTACGCACAAGACCGGCCCCGTTCCTCAGGAACGGGGCCGGTGTCCTGACTTCGCCGAGAAGTGGCCGCTACGAGCCCGGTACCTGCAAGAGTTTGTTCGGTGAGCCCAGCCCGCGGCCGGAGACCTTGCCGGACACCGCCTGTGCCACCAGCGCCTTGGACACCTGCGCCGGCGACGCCTTGCGATGGTCGGCCAGATAGAGCGCGGCCACGCCCGCCACGTGCGGCGACGCCATCGACGTACCGGAGTAGGTGGCCCGCCCGGTGTTGCTCGCGTACGACGCCGAGGTGATCGACACGCCCGGGGCGAACAGGTCCAGCACCGAGCCGGTGTTGGAGAAGCCCGCCCGTGCGTCGTTCTTGCCGGTGGCGCCGACGGTGATCGCCTCCCGCACCGCCGCGGGGGAGTACAACCCGGCCGGCAGCCCGTCGTTGCCCGCCGCCACCGTGTAGGTGACGCCGGCGGCGATGGAGTTGCGCACGGCGGCGTCCAGCTGCGCGTTGCGGTAGCCGCCGAGGCTGACGTTGGCGACCGCGGGCTTCCCGGCGTGCTTGGTCACCCAGTCGATACCCGCGATGACCTGGGCCGTCGTGCCCCCGCCGGCGTTGTCCAGGACGCGTACGGCGACGACCATGGCGTTCTTGGCGACGCCGAACTGCCTGCCCGCGATGGTGCCGGCGACATGGGTGCCGTGGCCGTTGCCGTCGCTCGCCGTCCGGTCGTTGTCGACGAAGTCCCAGCCGTAGCTCGCGCGGCCCCCGAAGTCCTTGTGGGAGATGCGGATGCCGGTGTCGATGACGTAGACCGTCACCCCGGCGCCCGCGGACTCGGGCCACGTGTAGCTCTTGTTCAGCGGAAGGTTGGCCTGATCGATGCGGTCCAGGCCCCAGGACGGCGGGTTCTTCTGGGTGTGCTCCTGCGTCACCCGGGTGTCCTGGACGACCGAGGCGACCCGTGGGTCGGCCGCGAGCCGCTTGGCCTGTCTCTCGCCCGCCCGGATGGCGTAGCCGTTGAGAACCGTGCCGTAGGTGTGGCTGATTTTCGCCCCGTACTTCTCGGCGAGGCTCTTTCCCGCCGCCGACGGAGCCTTCGTTCCCCCCTTGAGTGTCACCACGTAACTGCCGCTGACGGAGCCGGGGTCCCCGGCGCCGAGTATCTGCCCCTCCGGTGCGGCGTGCGCGGGCATGGTGGTGGCCGAAAGCGCGGCGACACAGGTCACCGCGGTCAGCCCACCCGCCCGGCGCAGACGCCGTATTCGCGTCCGAGCCATGGTGTGAGTTCCCCTCCTCGACTCGGCGCACGGCGGCCGTGGATCGCCGGGTGCACCCGGTGTGGCCGGTACGCCATCTGTCACCCTCTCGTGACGTGAGAAGTCGCCACAAGGACGCCTACGGGGGCGGAATCGGCCATATCGGCTATGAGGGATGTGTAAAGGTTGCGCTTGATTTCGGACGAAGGTGCTCCTTGCTCCCCCCGCTTGACAGTCGCAAAAACGCACTGTGGTTACGAAGCCCCGCATACCGATACCGTCGGGGGCGATGACGGGACCCACACCGCCGTGTGTCCCCTGCCACGCGCTGCCCGAGGTGAACCGTGAAGGCGATCCGTCGATTCACCGTCCGACCTGTCCTCCCCGAACCCCTCCGGCCCCTCAGCGATCTGGCGCGCAATCTGCGCTGGTCCTGGCATGCGGAGACCCGTGACCTCTTCCAGTCCGTGGACCCCGAGCGCTGGGCCGCCTCGGGCAACGACCCCGTACGGCTGCTGGGCAGTGTGTCGCCCGCGCGCCTTGCGGAGCTGGCCGAGGACCGCCGCTTCCTGCGCCGGCTGACCGCGGTCGCCGGCGACCTGGGCGACTACGTCACCGGCGAGCGCTGGTACCAGGAACAGTCCGCCGAACTCCCCACCGCCGTCGCCTACTTCTCGCCCGAGTTCGGCATCACGGCCGCCCTGCCCCAGTACTCCGGCGGCCTCGGCATCCTCGCCGGGGACCACCTCAAGGCGGCCAGCGACCTCGGCGTCCCGCTCATCGGCGTCGGGCTGCTGTACCGGCACGGCTACTTCCGCCAGACCCTGTCCCGGGACGGCTGGCAGCAGGAGCACTACCCCGTCCTGGACCCCAACGAGCTGCCGCTGGCGCTCCTGAAGGAACCCGACGGCACCCCCACCCAGATCTCCCTGGCCCTGCCCGGCGGCAGGCAGCTGCACGCCCGCGTCTGGCTCGCGCAGGTCGGCCGGGTGCCGCTGCTGATGCTCGACTCCGACGTCGAGGAGAACGACCTCGGCGAACGCGGGGTGACCGACCGGCTCTACGGCGGCGGCAGCGAGCACCGGCTGCTGCAGGAGATGCTGCTGGGCATAGGAGGAGTACGGGCCGTCAGGACGTACTGCCGTCTGACCGGCCACCCGGCCCCCGAGGTCTTTCACACCAACGAGGGCCATGCGGGCTTCCTGGGCCTGGAGCGCATCGCCGAACTGGCCGCCGGGGGGCTGGACTTCGACTCCGCCCTGGAGGCGGTCCGCGCCGGGACGGTCTTCACCACCCACACCCCCGTCCCGGCCGGTATCGACCGCTTCGACCGCGAGCTGGTCGCCCACCACTTCGGGCCCGACGCCGAACTGCCGGGCATCGACGTCGAGCGCATCCTCCAACTCGGCATGGAGACCTACCCCGGAGGCGAGCCGAACCTCTTCAACATGGCCGTGATGGGCCTGCGCCTGGGCCAGCGGGCGAACGGCGTCTCGCTGCTGCACGGCAACGTCAGCCGCGAGATGTTCTCGGGCCTGTGGCCGGGATTCGACCCCGCCGAGGTCCCGATCACCTCGGTCACCAACGGCGTCCACGCCCCGACCTGGGTCGCGCCCGAGGTCTTGCGCCTCGGTGCCCGCCAGATCGGCGCCCAGCGCACCGAGGACGCGCTGACCGTCGGCGGCTCGGACCGCTGGGACGCGGTCGGGGAGATTCCCGACCAGGACATCTGGGAGCTGCGGCGGGTGCTGCGCGAGCAGCTCGTGATGGAGGTGCGGGAGCGGCTACGTGCGTCCTGGCGCCAACGCGGCGCCGGAACGGCCGAGTTGGGCTGGATCGACGGTGTGCTGGACCCCGACGTCCTGACGATCGGCTTCGCGCGCAGGGTCCCGTCGTACAAACGCCTCACCCTCATGCTCCGCGACCGTGACCGTCTGATGGACCTGCTCCTGCACCCGGAGCGCCCCATCCAGATCGTGGTGGCGGGCAAGGCGCACCCGGCGGACGACGGCGGAAAGCGCCTGGTCCAGGAGCTGGTGAGGTTCGCCGACGACCCGCGCGTGCGCCACCGCATCGTCTTCCTGCCGGACTACGGCATGGCGATGGCCCAGAAGCTCTACCCCGGCTGCGACATCTGGTTGAACAACCCGCTCAGGCCCCTGGAGGCGTGCGGCACGTCGGGCATGAAGGCGGCCCTGAACGGCTGCCTCAACCTGTCCGTCCTGGACGGCTGGTGGGACGAGTGGTTCCAGCCGGACTTCGGCTGGGCGATCCCCACGGCCGACGGCACCGGCACGGACCCGGACCGCCGGGACGACATAGAGGCCGCGGCGCTGTACGACCTGCTGGAACAACGCGTCACGCCCCGCTTCTACGAGCACGGCCAGAGCGGCCTGCCCGACCGTTGGATCGAGATGGTCCGCCAGACCCTCACCCTGCTCGGCCCGAAGGTCCTGGCGGGCCGGATGGTCCGCGAATACGTGGAGCGCCTCTACACGCCGGCCGCGCACGCCCACCGCGCGATGAACCCGGACGCGGCGCGCGAGCTGGCGGTCTGGAAGACGCGGGTCCGCTCGGCGTGGCACGACGTGAGCGTCGACCACGTGGAGACGTCGGTGTCGACCGTGACGGCGACGGCCACGGCCGAACTCGGCACGACCCTCACCCTCCGCGTCCGCGTCGCCCTCGGCGGCCTCGCCCCCGACGACGTGGAGGTCCAGGTCGTCTCGGGCCGGGTCGACGCGGAGGACCGCATCGCGGACGCGTCGACGGCGCCCCTGAAGCCGGTCGGCAGTCCGGACGGCGACGGGCGCTGGGTCTACGAGGGACCACTTTCCCTGGAGCGCACGGGCCCGTACGGCTACACGGTCCGGATCCTTCCGGCGCACCGGTTGCTGGCGTCGAGCACGGAGCTGGGGTTGGTGGCGGTGCCTTCGGAGGATGTGGGGGAGGGGGCGGGGGTGTTGCTGCGGTAGCCCGCACGCACGGGCAGGCCCGGCGGTCCGGGCGAGTTCCTACTCGCCCAGGCCCTCGCACAACCGCCGCAACACCGCACCG
This sequence comes from Streptomyces sp. UW30, assembly GCF_008042075.1. GTDB lineage: Bacteria > Actinomycetota > Actinomycetes > Streptomycetales > Streptomycetaceae > Streptomyces. Next base: position 813,836 of record NZ_RDBN01000005.1, read on the forward strand.
CAGCGCCGCGCATACGCATGCTGCAGGCCGCGTGTCGCCGGGCCGCCCGCTCGCGCGTACCACTTCGCCCCCCGGCTGAAGGCGCGCACCGTCAGCCAGACCGTGCCGTCGCCCGTGCGCTCCACGAGGAACGCCTCCTCGCCGCACTCCGGGTGGCCGGACAGGGTGCCGTAGGCCCAGCCGATGCGGCGGTACTCGTTCGCCGTCCAGACGACCCGGCACGGGGCCTTGATGACGCCGGCGAGGGTGACGGTGACGTCGATGTCGGGGGCCGCGCGGTCGGACGCGGTGTCGATGCCCACGCCCATCGCGCGGTGCATCTCCCAGGTCATGACCGCCTCGGCGGCTCTGCGGAAGACGTCCTCGCCCTCGCCGATGCGGGTGCGCACGTGCAGGGGGTGGAAGCCGGGCGGGCAGAAGCCGATCTCCCGGGTCGCGCCGACGTCGTCGTACGTGAAGGACATGGGTCCCAAGAGTAGGGCGGCACCCGGGGATGCCTTCGTCCCGGGTGCCGCCCCAAGTCGGTCTGTGGTCAACAGGCCGACGGTCAGCTCACGTTGATGGCCGACCAGGCGGCCGCCACCGTCTTGTACTCCGTGCTGGTGGAGCCGTACAGGGCGGACGCCGCGCTCAGCGTCGCCGTGCGGGCGGCCTTGTAGTTGGTGGTCGAGGTCATGTACTCGGTCAGCGCCTTGTACCAGATCGCCGCGGCCTTGTCGCGGCCGATACCGGTGACCGTCGAGCCGTTGGACGTCGGGGAGTCGTAGCTCACCCCGTTGATCGTCTTCGCGCCGCTGCCCTCCGACAGGAGGTAGAAGAAGTGGTTCGCGGGGCCCGAGGAGTAGTGCACGTCCAGGCCGCCCAGCGACGAGGACCAGCTGTCCTTGGACCCGCCGTCCTTGCTCGGCTTGTCCATGTAGCGCAGCGGGGTGCCGTCGCCGTTGATGTCGATCTCCTCGCCGATGAGGTAGTCACCGACGTCGGCGGAGTTCTTGGCGTAGAACTCGACCGCCGTGCCGAAGATGTCGGAGGTGGCCTCGTTCAGACCGCCCGACTCGCCGCTGTAGTTCAGGCCCGCGGTGTTGGAGGTGACGCCGTGGGTCATCTCGTGGCCGGCCACGTCCAGCGAGGTCAGCGGGTTGGTGTTACCCGTGCCGTCGCCGTACGTCATGCAGAAGCAGCTGTCGTCCCAGAACGCGTTGACGTAGGCGTTGCCGTAGTGGACGCGCGAGTACGCGGCCTTGCCGTCGTTCTTGATGCCGCTGCGGCCGAAGGTGTTCTTGTAGAAGTCCCAGGTCTCCTGCGCGCCGTAGGCCGCGTCGACGGCGGCGGTCTGGTCGGTGGAGGAGCTGGAGGCGCTGCCGGTGCCCCAGGTGTCGTCCGCGTCCGTGAACAGGGTGCCGGCCGAGGAGCTGGTGCTGCGGGCCTTGTTGTACGTCTTGTGGCCGCCGCGCGTGGTGTCGTAGAGCTGGTACGTCGAGCCCGACTTGGTCGTGCCGAGCGTGACCGTGCCCGAGTACAGGCTCTTGCCGCTGCCGGTCTCGATGCCCTGGTACTCGAACAGCTTCTTGCCGGTGGCGGCGTCGGTGATGACGTGCAGCTCGTTCGGGGTGCCGTCGTCCTGGAGGCCGCCGACGACGGTCTCGTAGGCGAGGGTCGGCTTGCCGTTCGCCGCCCAGATGACCTTGCGGGGCGCGCTGTCCGCCGCGGTCTTCTCCGAGCCGGCGGCCTTGGCCGACTTGACGGCCTGGGTCTCGGCCTTGGCGGCCGTGACGGCCGGCTTGAGCGAGGCGACCTTGATGGTGGCCTTGGTCGCCTTGGTCACGCCCTTTCTCGCGCCGGACGCCGACTCGTGGACGACCAGGTCGCCGCCGAGGACCGGCAGGCCCGCGTAGGTGCGCTCGTAGCGGGTGTGGACCGAGCCGTCGGCGTCCTTGACGACGTCCTTGACGACCAGCTTCTCCTGGGCGCCGAGGCCTATCTCGTCGGCGGTGTCGGCCGCCTTGGCCTGCTGGTCCTTGATGAGCGTGGTGCGCGCAGCGGGGGCGAGCGCGACCGGGACGGCGAGCGGGGCGGCCTTGGTGCCGGCGCCCGCGGGGGCCGCGGCGGCCGTACCGCCGGTGGTCAGCGCGGTGGTGAGGAGGGCCCCGGCGGCCACAGTGGTGGCGATGGCCAGGGTCGTGCGCTTGCGACGCGCGTAGAGGGGGGTCACACGAGCTCCTTTTGTGGGGGAGGTGCAGTGGTGCTTGTGCGGCGGGTGAGGGAAGCGTGACACCTGGGGCGCGTACATGTCAGGAGGGGGCGGTGATGTTGGCCAAGATTTGACTGTTGGGTGAATGTTTCAGAAATGTGAACGGGCGCCGTCCCGGCGGGAGTTGAACCCACCGAGACGGCGCCCTGTCAGAGACGGACCGCGAACGGGCCTACGGGAAGGTGACCTTCCAGCTGTTGATGTAGCCGGTGTCGATGGCCGCGTTGTCCTGGACCCGCAGCGTCCAGACGCCGTTGGCGACCTCGGAGGACGCGTTCACCGTGTACGTGGTGTTGAGGTTGTCCGAACTGCCGCCGGTGCCGTACCCCTTCAGCGTGTACACCGTGCCGTCGGGGGCGAGCAGATCCACCTTGAGGTCACCGATGTAGGTGTGGACGATGTCCACGGCGACCTGGAGGTTGGACGGCGCGTTGCCGGTACGGCCGGAGACCGTGATCGGCGACGTCACGGCAGCGCCGTTGTCCGGGATCGACACGTCGGTGCCGCTCTCGAACGACGTACCGCCGCCGCCTCCGGGGCGGGTGCCCACGGCGACGCCGGCCCAGGCGTCCTGCACGGCCTTGTACTCGGCGCTCGTGGTGCCGTACAGCTCACCGGCGGCCGCGAGGGTGCCGGTGCGGGCGGCCGCGTAGTTGGTGTTCGAGGTGAACTTGGTGGTCAGCGAGCGGAACCAGATCTTCTCCGCCTTGTCGCGGCCGATGCCGGTGACCGGAAGGCCGTCCGAGGTGGGCGAGTCGTAGGTGACACCGTTGATGGTCTTGGTGCCGCTGCCCTCGCTCAGGAGGTAGAAGAAGTGGTTCGCGGGGCCCGAGGAGTAGTGCACGTCGATCGAGCCGATGCCCGAGTACCAGGCGTCCTTGGACGCGCCGTCCTTGCTCGGCTTGTCCATGTAGCGCAGCGGGGTGCCGTCGCCGTTGATGTCGATCTCCTCGCCGATGAGGTAGTCACCGACGTCGGAGGCGTTGTTGGCGTAGAACTCGACGGTCGAGCCGAAGATGTCGGAGGTGGCCTCGTTCAGACCGCCGGACTCGCCGCTGTAGATGAGGCCCGCGGTGTTGGAGGTGACGCCGTGGGTCATCTCGTGGCCGGCCACGTCGATGGACGTCAGCGGGTGGGTGTTGCCCGAACCGTCGCCGTACGTCATGCAGAAGCAGCTGTCGGACCAGAACGCGTTGACGTAGTTGTTGCCGTAGTGGACCCGGGAGTACGCGCCGACGCCGTCGCCCTTGATACCGCTGCGGCCGTGCACGTTCTTGTAGTAGTCCCACGTCAGCGCGGCACCGTAGTGCGCGTCGGCGCCCGCCGTCTCCAGGTTGGACGGGTTGCCGTTGCCCCACACGTCGTCCGGGCCCGAGAAGAGCGTGCCGGTGCCGGAGGTGCCGCGGTTGAGGTTGTACGTCTTGTGGCTGCCGCGCGCGCCGTCGGTCAGGTTGTACGTCGACCCCGACTGCGTGGTGCCGAGCGTGACCGAGCCGCTGTACATCGTGTTGCCGGTGCCGGTCTCGATGCCCTGGTACTCGTAGAGCTTCTTGCCGGTGGCGGCGTCGGTGATGACGTGCAGCTCGCTCGGGGTGCCGTCCTCCTGGAGGCCGCCGACGACGGTCTCGTAGGCGAGGGTCGGCTTGCCCTTCGCGGCCCAGATCACCTTGCGCGGCGCCTTGTTGACGTCCGGGCTCTTGGCGTCCTCGGCCTTCGCCGCGGCCAGCGCCTGCTTCTCAGCCTTGGCGGCGGGTACGGCGGCGGTCGTGGTCGCCGGCTTGATGGCGGCGCGGGTCGCCTTCACGACGTCCTTGGTCGCGCCGGACTTCGTGGTCTCGACGACCAGGTCGCCGCCGAGGACGGGCAGGCCGTCGTAGGTCCGCTCGTAGCGGGTGTGGACCGTGCCGTCGCCGTCCTTGACGACGTCACGCACGACCAGCTTCTCCTTGGCGCCGAGGCCCAGGTCCTTGGCGGTGTCCGCCTTGGTGGAGTTGGCCTCGCGTATCAGCTCGGCGCGCTGGGCGGGGGACAGCTTGACGGACTCGGCGCCCGGTAGGACCTTGCCCGCGGCCGACGGTGCCTTCTCCGGGGCTGCGGTGGCGGCGCCGGTCTGGACGGCCGCGGCGATCAGAGCGGCGACGCCCACGAGGGCGACGGCGGCAACTCGGCGGGGCGCCGTGTGGGGGGCGCGTCTGTGGGAGGAACTGTCTCTCAACACTGACTCCTTCTGCGCGGCCGCGGATCACGCGGCCAGGGGAGACCGGTCGGCGGGTGGGCCGTCCGGGCAGTTCGGGGTAGTACGCAGAACGACGTGCGCGTGCGGGAACTGAACGTGCGCGTGCGGGAGTTCGGCCGCGGGCACCGTCGTGTGGGGTTGCTGTGGCGCGGCCGTGGGAAGAGTGGCAGGTGGTTGCGGTTTCTGTCAGGACCGCGTCAGAAAGTTGGCCGGAAATCGTTCGTTGTCCGGGAATTCACGTTCGATAAACGGACCAGACGCATCAAACGTCGAAGCGCGCGAGATCGCGCAGCCACGCGGCCGCGTTGCCGTCCGACGGGGCCCGCCAGTCGCCGCGGGGCGAGAGCGAACCGCCCGCCGAGACCTTCGGACCGTTCGGCATCGCCGAGCGCTTGAACTGTGCGAACGCGAAGAAGCGACGGCAGAAGACCTCCAGCCAGCGCCGGATCTCGGCCAGGTCGTAGGCCACCCGCTTCGCCTCGGGGAAGCCCGGCGGCCACGCGCCCGCCTCCGCGTCGTGCCAGGCGTGCCAGGCCAGGAACGCGATCTTCGACGGCCGGAAGCCGTACCGCAGCACATGGAAGAGCGTGAAGTCGTGCAGCGCGTACGGCCCGATCTTCGACTCGGTCGACTGCATCTCCTCGCCCGGCACCAGCTCCGGACTGATCTCCGTGTCGAYGATCGCGGCCAGCGTCCCGCCGGTCTCCTCGTCGAACTGCTCGCTGCCGATGACCCAGCGGATCAGATGCTGGATCAGGGTCTTCGGCACACCGGAGTTGACGTTGTAGTGGCTCATCTGGTCGCCCACGCCGTACGTCGACCAGCCGAGCGCCAGCTCCGACAGGTCGCCGGTGCCGAGCACGATGCCGCCGCGCTGGTTCGCGAGCCGGAACAGGTAGTCGGTGCGCAGGCCCGCCTGCACGTTCTCGAAGGTGACGTCGTACACCGGCTCGCCGGACGCGAACGGGTGGCCCATCTCCTGAAGCATCAGCCGCGCGGTGGGCGTGATGTCCAGCTCGGCCGCGGTGACGCCGAGCGAGTTCATCAGCTTGTGGGCGTTGCCCTTGGTGTGGTCGCTGGTGGCGAAGCCGGGCAGCGTGAAGGCCAGGATGTCGCTGCGCGGGCGCCCGGCACGGTCCATCGCCCGGGCGGCGACGATCAGCGCGTGCGTGGAGTCCAGGCCGCCGGACACCCCGATCACGACCTTCGGGCCGCCGATCGCCGCGAGCCGCTGCTGAAGGCCCGCCACCTGGATGTTGTACGCCTCGTAGCAGTCCAGGGCGAGGCGTTCGGCGTCGGCGGGCACGAACGGGAAGCGCTCGACGCGGCGCTTCAGTCCGAGGTCGGTCGTCGGCGGGTCGAGCCGGAACTCGATTCGCCGGAAGTCGCCGGTGCGCCCGGCGTGCGCGCGCCGGTTGTCGTCGAAGGTGCCCATCCGCTGCCGCTCCTGCCGCAGCAGGTCGAGGTCGACGTCGGCCACGGCGTACTGGTCACCGAGCGGGAAGCGGTCCGACTCGGCGAGCAGGGCGCCGTTCTCGTAGATCATGGTCTGCCCGTCCCAGGACAGGTCGGTCGTCGACTCGCCGAGCCCTGCCGCCGAGTAGACGTACGCCGCCAGACAGCGCGCGGACGCCGCCCGGCACAGCAGCCGGCGGTCCTCGGCCCGGCCGACCGTGATCGGGCTGCCGGAGAGGTTGGCGAGCACGGTCGCGCCGGCCAGCGCCGCCTCCGCGCTCGGCGGCACCGGCACCCACATGTCCTCGCAGATCTCCGCGTGCAGCACCAGGCCCGGGACGTCCCGCGCCTCGAACAGCAGGTCCACGCCGAAGGGGACCTCCGCGCCGCCGACCCGGATCGTGCCGCCGCGCTCGTCCTCGCCGGACGCGATCTGGCGCCGCTCGTAGAACTCGCGGTAGTTCGGCGGGTACGACTTCGGCGCGACGCCGAGGATCCGCCCGCGGTGCACGATCACCGCGCAGTTGTAGATCCGGTGGCGATGCCGCAGCGGCGCGCCGACCACCAGCACCGGCAGCAGGTCCGCCGACCCGGCCACCACGGCCTGGAGCGCCTGCTCGACCTCGTCGAGCACCGGGTCCTGGAGCAGCAGGTCCTCGATCGAGTAGCCGGTCAGGCCCAGCTCGGGGAAGACGGCGACCGCCACGCCCTCCTGCGCGCACGCGCGCGCCTGCCGCAGCGCCGCCTCCGCGTTGGCGTGCGGGTCGGCGATGACGGTGTGGCCCGTACACGCGGCGACCCGCGCGAAGCCGTGCTGGTAGATCGACCAGAAGTTCAATGGACCGCGGCTTTCTACTGTGGCTTTCTCCAGCTGGCTTTCTTCAGCGTGCCAGGGATCTCCTACGGCAACGAGCATAGATCGCCTGTTCAGGCGGGCCGCTCCCCGTGCCAGGACCGCCACAGCGAGGAGTACGCCCCGCCCGCCGCGACCAGCTCGTCATGCGTGCCGAGCTCGGTGAGGAGGCCGTTCTCCATCACGGCCACACGGTCCGCGTCGTGCGCGGTGTGCAGCCGGTGCGCGATGGCGATGACCGTACGGCCCTGAAGTACGGCGGCCAGGGCGCGCTCGGTGTGGCGGGCGGTCGTCGGGTCGAGCAGGGCCGTCGCCTCGTCGAGGATCAGGGTGTGCGGGTCGGCCAGCACCACGCGGGCGAGCGCGAGCTGCTGCGCCTGCGAGCCGTCCGTGGCGCGGCCTCCGTCGCCGAGTGCCGTGTCCAGGCCCTCGGGCAGCCGTCGTACCCAGGTGTCGGCGCCGACCGCGGTCAGGGCGGCCCACAGCTCCTCGTCCGTGGCCGACGGCTCGGCGATCCGCAGGTTGTCGCGGACCGTGCCGAGGAAGACGTGGTGCTCCTGGGTGACCAGGACGACCTGGCGGCGCAGCTGCTCCGGGCCGAGCGCGACGACCGGGACACCGCCGACCGTGACCGAGCCGGCGGTCGGCGCGTCCACGCCCGCGAGGAGTCTGCTGAGGGTTGTCTTCCCGGCGCCGGACGGGCCGACCACCGCCAGCCGTTCCCCCGGCCGGACGGTCAGGTCGACACCGCCGAGGACCTCGCCGCCGCGGTCGTAGGCGTAGCGCACGCCGGTCACGTCGATGCGGTCGTCGGCGGGTGTCGGAGAGTCGGTCGCCGTGGCCTGTGGCGCCCGCGCCAGGCCCTCCACCCGGGCGAAGGAGGCGCCGCTGCTCTGGAGTTGCTCGACCCGCATCAGGATCTCGTCCAGCGGCTCGGCCAGCTGTTGCAGATACAGGGCGGCCGCCACGACGGAGCCGAGGCTCAGCTCGCCCCGCTCCAGCAGGACACCGCCGAGGAGCAGGACCGTGGCGACGGGGACGACGTACGACATCTCGACGGCCGGGAAGAAGACGCTGCGCAGGAACAGGGTGTGGAAGCGGGTGCGGCGCGACGTCTCCAGGGCGTCGCGGCTCGCGCTCACTCGCCGCTTTTCGAGACGCAGCGCCTCCACCGTGCGGGCGCCGGTCGCCGTGGCCGCGAGGATCTCCGCGACGTCCGAGGTGGCCGCGCCCTCGGCGAGGTAGCCGTCGCGTGCCCGGCGCAGATACCAGCGCAGCGCCCACCGGATGCCGCCGAAGCCGAGCACTCCGCAGACGCCGAGCAGCGGGTTCAGCGTGATCACCGCGGCCAGCAGGAACACCACCTGGACGGAGCTGATGAGCATCACCGGGCCGACGTCGCGCAGGGTCGTGCCGACCAGGGCGACGTCGGCGGTGCCGCGGGCGGTGAGGTCGCCGGCGCCGGCTCGCTCCACGACGTTCGCGGGGAGGGCGAGGGTGCGGTCGACGAACTCCTCGCGGACGCGGGCGAGGGTGCGTTCGCCGAAGCGGTGGCCTACGTAGCGGGCCCAGCGGGCCAGCAACAGCTGGGCTGTTGCCGCGATCAGGATGGCCAGGGCGAGGTGGTCCACCGGCGCCACGCCGTGGCCGGCGCGGACCTCGTCGATGATGCGGCCCACCAGCCAGGGGGCCGCCAGGCCGGCGATCGCTGCGAGGGAGTTGAGGGCGAGTACGGCTGTGAAGGCTCGGGCGTCGGCTCGGATGAGGCGGGTGGTGGCTCGGCGTACGTCCTTGGGTTCCGCGATGGGGAGGGATGTGCGGGAGAGAGCTCGGGGCTCGGGGTTGTCTGCCGGGTGCGGGTCGGGTGTGGCTGGTCGCTCCCGGCGGAGCCGCTGACTGATACGGCCCCGCGCCCCTGAGGTGGGCTGAGATTCCGTCACCTGACAAACTCCTCGGCGTCCTCGTTGCGTGCCACCAGGGCGCGGTATCCCGGCTCGGTGCTCATGAGTTCTCGGTGTGTGCCCGTCGCCGCCACCTTGCCGTCGGCCAAGTAGTGGACCGTGTCCGCGCGGTCCAGGAGCAGGGGGGACGTGGTCGTCACGACCGTCGTGCGGCCCTGTCTCGCCGCGTGCAGGCGCTGCGCCACCCTTGCCTCCGTGTGGGCGTCCAGGGCCGACGTCGGTTCCACCGCCAGGAGTACCTCGGGATCGGCCAGCAGGGCGCGGACCAGGCGGATGCGCTGGCGCTGGCCGCCGGAGAGGTTGCGGCCCTGGGCGTCGATCGGGGTGTCGAGGCCGTCGGGGAGGCCGCGGACGATGTCCTCGGCGACCGCCGTGTGCACCGCCTGTGCGATGGCCGAATCGTCCCGGTCCGCGTGGCCGGCGATCAGCTCCCGCAGGGTGTCCGCGAACAGGTCGGACTCGTGGTCGGCGACCAGGATGCGGGCCCGGAGCTGCGGCAACGCGATCTCGGACAGGGGGACGCCGCCCCAGGTCGCCGTCGACGCGGTGTAGCGGCCCAGGCGGTCGACCACGGCCGCCGTGTCCGCCGGCAGCGCGCCGGCCAGTGCGGTCAGGTGGCCCGGCAGTACCCGGACGCCGGACTCGGGGTCGTGCAGCGCCGCCTGTTCCGCGGGCGCGTCCCGGGTGCCGGTGTCGGTCATCGGCTCCAGCCGCAGGAACCGTACGACCCGCCGGGCCGCCACCACACCGCGGGCCCCCTGGTAGACGAACTCGACGAAGAACGCCACCGGGCGGACGAGGACCGCGACGTAGCCGTAGACCGAGACCAACTCGCCCACCGTGATGGTCCCTTGGGCGGCCATCCGGGCCGCAAGCCAGGTGACCACGGCCAGGAACAGCGTCGGCAGTCCCAGCCCCAGCGCCTGCACCCAGCTGGTCACCGCCCCGACCCGGTACCCCTGCGCGCGCAGCCGCTGCGAGTCGCGGTGGAAGGCGTCGGCGACGAGGTCCTTGCCTCCGAGGCCGTTGAGGACGCGCAGTCCGCCCGCGAGGTCGGCGATACGGGCGGTCAGGATGCCCTGCCGCTCCCGGTACTCCGTCTCCGTGCCCTGCAGCCGCCCGAGCAGCGGTCCGACGAGCACGGCGATGGCAGGCATCCCCAGCAGCACGACCACCGCGATCGGCACGGACACCGACACCAGCAGCACGGCGACCGCCAGATAGGCGACGATCGCCCCGAACCCGGGCCCGATGACGGTCAGGGAGTTGCTGATGGTCTGCACGTCGCCCACGCCGATCGTGACGACCTCCCCGGCGCCGATCCGGCGCGGCAGCGCGGCGCCCAGCCGCACGGACTGCCCGACCAGGACCTTGATCGTGCGGAAGAGGGCGTCCATCCGCACCCGGGTCATCGTGCGGTGCCGCATGATGCTCAGCCAGGCGTTGAACACATGCACCCCGGCCAGCGCACCCGTCCACGCCACCAGCGCCGCGTAGTCACCGGGCGCGAGCCCCTCGTCCACGGCGCGCGAGAGCAGATACGGCGTCGCCGCCAGCAGCACCATCCACACGGCGGAGATCAGGGCCCCGAGCACGGACCGCCTCGCCTGCTGGGTCACCAGCCACCACAGATAGCGCGCGCCGCCGCGACAGTCGGGCTCGCCCGGATCCTCGTACGCGTCGATCATCGTTCCCCGTGCCCCGTTCCTCGCTCGTGCCGCCCGGCTACGCCAGGCTGTCCCGCCACGCCCGGTGCAGATCCGCGAACCTGCCCGTGCCGGCGATCAGTTCGTCCGGTGTGCCGTCCTCGACGATCCGCCCGTGCTCCATGACCAGGACCCGGTCGGCGATCTCGACGGTGGACAGGCGGTGGGCGATGACGACGGCCGTGCGCCCGTGCAGGACCGTCGTCATCGCGCGCTGCACGGCCCGTTCGCCGGGGATGTCGAGCGAACTGGTCGCCTCGTCGAGGATCAGCACCGCCGGGTCGGCGAGCAACGCCCGTGCGAACGCGACGAGTTGGCGCTGACCGGCGGAGATACGGCCGCCGCGCTTGCGTACGTCGGTGTCGTAGCCGTCGGGCAGGGAGCTGATGAAGTCGTGCGCGCCGATGGCCTTCGCGGCCTGCTCGATGTCCTCGCGGGTGGCGTCCGGCCGGCCGATGGCGATGTTCTCGGCGACCGTGCCGGAGAACAGGAACGCCTCCTGCGTCACCATCACCACCCCGCGCCGCAGTTCGGGCACGGACAGCTCGCGCAGGTCGACGCCGTCGAGCAGGACCTGGCCTTCGGAGGGGTCGTAGAAGCGGGCGAGCAGCTTGGCCAGCGTGGACTTGCCGGCGCCGGTGGACCCGACGACCGCGACCGTCTGGCCGGCCGGGAAGGTGAGGTCGAAGCGGGGCAGCACCTCGCCGCCGGTGCGGTAGCCGAACCGGACGCCGTCGAAGACGACCTCGCGGCCGGGGTGCTCCGAGCGCAGGGCCGGAAGCTGCCGGGGCGCCTGCGGCTCGGGCACGGACGGGGTCTGGGCCAGCAGCCCGGCGATCTTCTCCAGGGAGGCCGCGGCCGACTGGTACGAGTTGAGGAACATGCCGAGCCGGTCGATCGGGTCGTACAGCCGCCGCAGATACAGCACGGCCGCCGCCAGCACACCGAGGGCGAGCGTGCCGCCCGCGACGCGGTAGGCGCCCCACAGCACGATCCCCGCGACGGCCGTGTTGGCGACGAGCCGGGAGCCGACGACGTAACGGGCCATCTCCAGCAGGGCGTCGCCGTTCGTGCGCTCGTGCCGGGTGTTCAGGACCCGGAAGTCGGCGTCGTTGGCGGCCTCGCGACGGAAGGCACGCACCGGGCGGATGCCGTTCATCGTCTCCACGAACTTGACGATCACGGCCGCGATGGCGGTGGAGCGCAGGGTGTACACCCGGGCGGCACGCCGCCGGTAGAGCCGTACGAGGAGGTACAGCGGCACGAAGGAGGCCATGGCGACCGCGCCGAGACCGAGGTCCAGCCACAGCAGCATCGCCGAGATGTAGACGAACGACAGGATGACGGTGACGAGCTCCTGAAGGCCCTCGTTCAGGAGCTCGCGCAGGGACTCCACGTCCGTGGTGGAGCGGGAGATGAGCCGCCCCGAGGTGTAGCGCTCGTGGAAGTCGATGCTCAGGGCCTGGGCATGGCGGAAGATACGGCCGCGCAGGTCGAGCAGCACGTCCTGGTTGACGCGGGCGGAGACCAGGATGAACGCGTACTGGAGTGTGCCGGAGACGACCGCGCACAGCAGATAGCCGACCCCGACCGCGATCAGCGGCCCGAGGTCGTCCCGCCGGAACGCGGGCACGGCCGAGTCGATGGCGTACGCCACCAGCAGCGGCCCCGCCTGCACCGCCGCCTGCTGGAGCAGCAGGAGAAGCGTGGTGAGGGCGACGCGGGCCTTCATGGGGGCGAGCAGCGAGCGCAGGAGCGCGGCGGTGGCGCCCTGGGGGGTGGGCAGGACGTCGCGGTCGAAGGGGTCGCCGCCCTTGGGGGGTTCCTCGGCCGGGTGTTCCTTGCCCGGTGCGGTGGCGGTCGTCGCCGTCATCGGTCGGCCTCCTCGGTCCCGGCCATCAGATGGGCGTACTCGGCGTTGCTGCGCAGCAGTTCCTGGTGGGTGCCGACGGCTGCGATGCGGCCGCCGGAGAGCAGGGCGACGCGGTCGGCGAGCAGCACGGTCGACGGGCGGTGGGCGACGATCAGGGCGGTCGTCTCCGCGAGGACGTCCCGCAGAGCCGCCTCGACGGCGGCCTCGGTGTGCACGTCGAGCGCGGACAGGGGGTCGTCGAGGACGAGGAACCTGGGCCGGCCGACGACCGCCCGCGCGAGCGCGAGGCGCTGGCGCTGGCCGCCGGAGAGACTGAGGCCCTGCTCGCCGACCTGGGTGCCGGTTCCGTGCGGCAGGTCGTGCGCGAAGGCGGCCTGCGCCACGGCCAGCGCCCGCTCCAACTCGGGTTCTCCCGCGCCGTCCTCGGCGCCCATGAGTACGTTCTCGGCGACGCTGGCCGAGAAGAGGGTGGGTTCCTCGAAGGCGACGGCGACGAGTTCGCGCAGCGTTTCTCTGGGGATCGCGGCGATGTCCTGGCCGTCGAGGGTGATGTGGCCGGAGGTCAGTTCATGGAGGCGGGGGACGAGGGCGGTGAGGGTGGTTTTGCCGCTTCCGGTGGCGCCTACGAGGGCCATGGATTCACCGGGGCGGATGTGGAGGTCGACACGGTCGAGGGTGGGTGGGGAGTCTTCGGGGGCGTCGGGGTAGCGGAACCGCACGTCGTGGAACCGCAGTCCGAGGTCGGAACGGTCCTCCTTCACCGTGGAGACCTCATGCCTCTCCGGCTCCTCGTCCATGACCTCGAAATACCGCTCCGTCGCCGTTGCCGCCTCCTGGCTCATCGCCAGCAGGAAGCCGATCGAGTCCACGGGCCAGCGCAGCGCGAGCGCGGTCGACAGGAACGCCACCAGCGTGCCCGCCGACAGCTCCCCGTCCGCCACCTGCACGGCGCCCAGCACCAGCGCCGCCCCGATGGCCAGCTCCGGCAGCGTCACGATGACGCCCCAGATCGCCGCCAGCAGCCGGGCCTTGCGCAGCTCCGTGCCGCGCAAGGTGCCCGACAGGTCCCGGAACGCCCGCGCCTGACTGCGGTGCCGCCCGAACCCCTTGATGATCCGGATCCCGAGCACGCTCTCCTCGACGACCGTCGTCAGATCGCCGACCTGGTCCTGCGCGCGCCGCGCCACCTCGGCGTACCGCTTCTCGAAGATCACGCAGGTGACCATCACGGGCACGGCCGGCACCAGGATCACCAGGCCCAGCGTCCAGTCCTGAAGCAGCATGATGATCACGCCGACGAGGATCGTCACGCTGTTGACCAGCAGGAACGTCAGCGGAAAGGCGAGGAACATACGCACCAGCATCAGATCGGTCGTGCCCCGCGACAGCAACTGCCCCGAGGCCCACCGGTCGTGGAACGCCACGGGCAGCCGCTGCAGACGCCGGTACAGATCCGCCCGCATCGCCGCCTCGACCCCCGCCAGCGGCCGCGCCACCAGCCACCGCCGCAGTCCGAACAGCAGCGCCTCCGCGAACCCGAGCAGCAGCAGACACAGCGCCCCGAGCCACACCCCGGCCGGATCCCGGTCGGTGACGGGTCCGTCCACCATCCACTTCAGGACGAGCGGGATGACCAGCGCCAGACAGGAGGCGACGACCGCCACGCCCGCGGCGGTGAACAGCCGCACCCGCACCGGCCGCACATACGGCCACAGACGCAGCAGCGTACGTACGGCGGAACGATCGGTCCTGTCCTCGGCGCTTGCACGTGTCGTCACCATCAGCAGCGAGCCTACGGATCGCCACTGACACTGCCCACCGAGTTTTGGCCGGTCCGCACTCGGTCGCTGGTCCTACGACCAGGAACGAGGCAAGGGGTCGTACCCGCCGCATCAACCGATCGGCCGATGCCGCTTCGAGCGTGACGGCCGATGTGGCGGACCCCGCCGCGCCGCGACCCTGATGCCATGTCCGTCATCGAAGTCACCGACCTGCGCAAGTCCTACGGCGGCCGCACCGTCGTCGACGGCGTCTCCTTCACCGTCGAGGAGGGCGAGATCTTCGGCATCCTCGGCCCCAACGGCGCCGGCAAGACCACCACCGTCGAATGCGTCGAGGGCCTGCGCGTCCCCGACGCGGGCCGTGTGCGCGTCACCGGCCTCGATCCCGTCGCCGACCACGAGAAGGTCTCCCACGTCCTCGGCGCCCAGCTCCAGGAGGGCCGCCTCCAGGAGAAGCTCACCGTGCGCGAGGCGCTCCAGCTGTACGCGTCCTTCTACACCGACCCCGCCGACTGGCGCCCGCTCGCCGAACGCCTGGGCCTGGCCGACCGGCTCGGCACCCGGTTCGGCAAGCTGTCCGGCGGTCAGAAGCAGCGCCTGTTCATCGCGCTCGCCCTCGTCGGCAACCCCCGGATCGTCGTCCTCGARGAGCTGACGACCGGCCTCGACCCCAGGGCCCGCCGCGACACCTGGCAGCTCATCGAGGACATCCGCGCGAACGGCGTGACCGTCCTGCTCGTCACCCACTTCATGGAGGAGGCGCAGCGCCTCTGCGACCGGATCGCCGTGATCGACAAGGGGCGGATCGCCGCCCTGGACACCCCGGCCGGCCTGATCCGCCGCTCCGCCCGCGCCACCGTGATCACCTTCACGCCGTCCGCGCCGCTGGACGACAGCGAGCTCAGCGCCCTGCCCGAGCTGGCCTCCGTCGAGCACAAGGACGGGCGCATCACCCTGGCCGGCAGCGACGAGACGGTCAACGCCGTGATCACGCTGCTCGCCCGCCACCGCATCACCGCCCACCAGCTGCGCGTCAGCGACGCCACGCTCGACGACGCGTTCCTGGACCTGACGGAGACCTCGCAGATCACGGAGCCCACGCCATGAACACCGCCGTACTGCGCACCGAGGCCCGCCTGCTCGCCCGCGAGCCCGGCAGCCTCTTCTGGATCCTGGTCTTCCCGCCCGTGCTGCTGGCGATCCTGGGCGCCGTCCCCGCGTTCCGCGAGCACCAGGACGGCCTCGGGGGCCTGCGCATCGTCGACACCTACGTGCCCGTGACCGTCCTCGTCGGCATGATCGTCGCCGGAGTGCAGTCGATGCCGGTCGGCCTGACCGGCTACCGCGAACAGGGCATCCTGCGCCGGATGTCCACCACGCCGGTCCGGCCGTCGGCGCTGCTGTCCGCGCAGATGCTGGTGCACGCCGTGGCCGCGCTGCTCTCGGCGCTGCTGGCCCTCGCGGTCGGACGGCTCGTCTACGACGTCCGACTGCCCGGACAGCCGTACGGCTATCTGCTCGCGCTGGTCCTCGCGGTCCTCGTCGCGCTCGCGCTGGGGTCGGTGATCTCGGCGGTGTCGGGGACGGTGAAGATCGCCGGTGCCGTCGGGACGGCGGTGTTCTTCCCGATGCTGTTCTGCGCGGGGGTGTGGCTGCCGGTGCAGGCCATGCCCGACCTGATGGCCGACATCGTCGGGTTCACGCCGTTCGGCGCCGCCGCACAGGCCCTGAACGCGGCCACGGCCGGCGACTGGCCCGGCTGGGCGCACCTCGTCGTCATGGCCGTCTGGACCGTGGCGCTGTCGGCGGCGGCCGCGCGCTGGTTCCGCTGGGAGTAGGCGGCCGGCCGTGCAGACTGGAGGCATGACCGCGGCGGACACCGACATCGAGCGGCGCTGGGAACTCATCCGCAGCAAGGGGCCCTACGGGCTGCTCGCGGTCGGCACCCTGCTGTCGGCCGCCACCGCCGAACTGACGCCCGGCCCGGCGGAGCGGATCACGGTCGCGGTGCTGGTCGCCGCCGGTTTCGTACTCCAGCTGTGGTGGGGCCGGGCGAGCCGTACCCGCCCCGGCCCCACCACAGCCGGCGCGGTGTACTACGCGCTGCGCTGGGCGCTCGGCTTCGCGCTCACCTGGCTCAATCCGTTCTTCGCGTTCTACGCGGTCACCGGCTACTTCGACTCCGACGAGCTGATCCCGCACCGGCGGCTGCGGTGGGTCGGCCCGTTCGCCTGCTCGATCGCCGTGTCGGGCTCGCAGGCCGGGGGGATGCCGTTCCACGAGCCGCTGCAGTGGGCGGTGTTCGCCGCGCTCCTGGTGGTCAACAACGTCATCCTGACGGTGGTCGGCCACCTCACCAGCCAGCAGGAGGAACGCTCCCGGGCCCGCGCCGAGACCATCGCCGAACTCGAACGCACCAACACGGCGCTGCACCAGGCCCTGGAGGAGAACGCCGCCCTGCACGCCCAACTCCTCGTCCAGGCACGCGAGGCAGGCGTCGCCGACGAGCGCCGCCGGCTCGCCGCCGAGATCCACGACACCATCGCCCAGGGCCTGACCGGCATCATCGCCCAGCTCCAGGTCGTCGCGAACGCTCCCGACCTGCCCACCGCCCGCGCCCACCTCGACCGCGCCTCGGCCCTCGCCCGCCACAGCCTCGGCGAGGCCCGCCGCTCGGTGCACAACCTCGCGCCCGTGGCCCTGGAGAACGACGGACTGCCGCAGGCCCTGAAGGGCACGGTCGCCGAATGGGCCGAACGGACCGGAATCCGCGCCGACTTCACCGTCACCGGCACCGCCGAACACCTCCACGACGAGCTCTCCGCGACCCTGCTGAGGATCGCCCAGGAAGCCCTCTCCAACGCCTCCCGGCACGCCCGCGCGACCCGCGTCGGCGTCACCCTCTCCTTCCTCGGCGACGAGGTCATCCTCGACATCCGCGACGACGGCAAGGGCTTCGACCCGCTCGCCTTGCCCGAGCGCAGCCATGCCGGCGGCTTCGGCCTGGCCGGCATGCGCGCCCGCGCCGAGCGCATCGCGGGCTGCCTCACCGTCGAGTCCGAACCGGGGCGCGGCACGGCACTGTCGGCTCGCGTACCTTTGGTACGCCATGAGTGACGCGTACGCCATGACTGACCGGGCGGCCATCTCCCTGTTGATCGTCGACGACCATCCCGTCGTACGGGACGGTCTGCGCGGCATGTTCGAGTCCGCACCCGGCTTCGTCGTGCTCGGTGAGGCGGCGAGCGGCGAGGAGGCCCTGGAGCGGGCCGCCGCACTCGACCCCGACGTGGTCCTGATGGACCTGCGTATGCCGGGCGGCGGCGGAGTCGCGGCGATCGCCCACCTCACCCGCACCGGCGCCCGCGCCAAGGTCCTCGTGCTGACCACGTACGACACCGACTCCGACACCCTCCCCGCCATCGAGGCGGGAGCGACGGGCTATCTCCTGAAGGACGCCCCGCGCGACGAGCTGTTCACCGCGGTACGGGCCGCCGCCGAGGGCCGCACGGTCCTCTCCCCGGCCGTCGCCTCCCGCCTGGTCTCCGCCGTGCGCACCCCGAGGGCCCCCGGCAACGAGCCCCTCTCCGCCCGCGAGCGCGAGGTCCTGGCCCTGGTCGCCAAGGGCACCCCCAACCGCGAGATCGCCCGCGAACTCTTCATCAGCGAGGCCACCGTCAAGACCCACCTCACCCACCTGTACGCCAAGCTGGGCGTCAACGACCGCGCGGCGGCGGTCGCGACGGCGTACGAGCGGGGGATCCTCGGCTGACTAGCCGGGGTAGGGGAGGAGCCCGGCGGCGATCCGCTCCCAGGACGCCCTGAGTTCCGCGAGCAGCTCCGGCCTGTCGGGTGCCAGGTCGGCCTGCTCGCGCTGGTCGGCGCCGAGGTCGTAGAGGTGGTCGGTGCCCTTCTCGTCCCGGTAGTACTTCCAGTCCCCGCGCCTGAGAGCCCGATTGGCCCGCACCCGCCAGAACAGGTCGCGCTCCGGCAGCTCCTTGCCGCGCAGCAGGTAGCCCGCGAGGCTGGTGCCGTCCAAGGGGTACGCCGGGTCGGGCCGCGCTCCGCCCAGCTCCAGCAGCGTCGCCGTCCAGTCGGGGGAGAAGACCGGCTCGTGGCTGACCTGCCGGCCGTCGATCCGGGCCGGCCAGCGCAGGATCGACGGGACCCGGATGCCGCCCTCCAGCAGCACGAACTTCTCGCCGCTGAGCGGCCAGTTGTAGGAGTAGCGCTCGCCGCCGTTGTCGCTGGCGAACAGCACGACGGTGTCGTCCTCCTGACCCGAGCGGCGCAGGGCGTCGAGGACCTCGCCGACGGCCGCGTCCAGGCTCTCCACCATCTGCGCGTACTTCTCGACCGAGCCGCCGTCGTAGTGGTTGAGCGCCCTGCCGACCTCCGCCTGACTCTTCGCGGCCCGGATCCTCGCCTCGATCTCCGCGCCGGTCTCCTCGTCGCCCTCCGCGAGCCAGGGCCAGTGCGGGGTGGTGAAGTTGAGGTTCAGCAGCCAGGGCCTGTCGTGGTCCCGGCCGACGTACTCGACGGCCCGCTCGGTCAGCACCGTCGTGTAGTACCGCAGGTCCTTGTACTCGGCGTCGCCCTCGTAGAGGTCGTAGGAGCCCAGCTGGCCGAGCTTGGAGAAGTACTCCAGGACGCCTCCGAAGTTGCCGAAGAACTCGTCCCAGCCGGACTTGGTGGGGCTGTGGTCCGGCAGCCAGCCGCAGTGCCACTTGCCGATGAGCGCGGTGGCGTAGCCCGCCTTCTTCAGCAGGGAAGCGAGGGTGGGGTGGTTCGGGTCGAGCCCCTGCGTCCGGCTGGCGATGGGCTCGGCGAGGCCGCCCGGCGTACGGCCCGGGTACCGCCCGGTGTACAGGCTGAACCGGGTCGGGGAGCAGGTCGCCGAGCCGGAGTACGCGTTCGTGAACCGCACCCCCTGTCGGGCCAGCCGGTCCAGGTTCGGGGTCCTGATGTGCGGGGCGCCGTAGGAGGACAGATCGGCCCAGCCGAGGTCGTCGCCGAGGATCACGAGGAGATTGGGGCGCCTGCCGGACGCGGCGGGGCGGGCCTGGAAGGGGCGCTCGGCGGGGGCGGCTTCGGCGGCGGTGGTCGTACCGGCGACGGCGGTCACGGCACCGCCGCCGACGAGACCACCGAAGGCACGGCGGGATATCTCGGGCATGCGCCTCAGTCCATCAGTGCCCCGATCCCATGACCAGGAATCCGGCGCGGAGTTCATGACCTTGCAACGCCGCCTCAATGACCTGAAACGGTGCCTCAGTCCACCCGCAGCAACAGCACCGCCCGCGCCGGAACCGTGATCGCCGCTCCCGCCCGGTGCTCCACGCCCGGCGCGTCCCCCTGCTCCTCCCGCGAGGTGTCGACGACGACCTCGTACCGCTCGGCCCACGGCGGCCCCGGCAGCACGAAGCTCGCCGGCCGGTCCCCGGCGTGCAGGACGGCCAGGAAGCTGTCGTCGACTATCGGCGCCCCGCGCTCGTCCCGGCCCGGGATGTCCCGCCCGGACAGATACATGCCGAGCGTGGCGGCCGGCGCGTACCAGTCCCGTTCCGTCATCTCCGTGCCCCGCGAGGTGAACCAGGCAAGGTCGCGCAGCCCGTCCGCCGAGTGCGCCCGCCCGGAGAAGAAGGCCCGGCGACGGAGCACCGGGTGCCGGTGGCGCAGCTCGATCAGCCGGGACGTCAGGTCGAACAGCGCCTTCCAGCCCGGGTCGTCGAGAAGCCCCCAGTCCAGCCAGCTGATCTCGTTGTCCTGGCAGTACGCGTTGTTGTTGCCGCGCTGTGTGCGCCCCAGTTCGTCACCCGCGACCAGCATCGGCACGCCCGTCGACAGCAGCAGCGTCGTCAGCAGGTTCCGCAGCTGCCGGCGCCTGAGCGTGCGTACCCGCTCGTCGTCCGTCTCGCCCTCGGCGCCGCAGTTCCAGGCCCGGTTGTCGTCGGAGCCGTCCCGGTTGCCCTCGCCGTTCGCCTCGTTGTGCTTGCGCTCGTAGGACACCAGGTCCCGCAGTGTGAAACCGTCGTGCGCCGTCACGAAGTTCACCGAGGCGTACGGCCGCCGCCCGCCCCACGCGTACAGGTCGCTCGACCCCGACAGCCGGTACCCCAGATCCCGTACGTCCGGCAGGGCGCCCCGCCAGAAGTCCCGTACGGCATTGCGGTAGCGGTCGTTCCACTCCGTCCACAGCGGCGGGAAGGCCCCGACCTGGTAGCCGCCCGAGCCGACGTCCCACGGCTCGGCGATCAGCTTCACCCGCCGCAGCACCGGATCCTGCGCGATGACCGCGAGGAACGGCGACAGCATGTCGACGTCGTGCATGGAGCGGGCCAGCGCGGCCGCCAGATCGAAGCGGAAACCGTCCACACCCATCTCCGTCACCCAGTACCGCAGCGAGTCGGTGATGAGCCGCAGGACGTGCGGCTGGACGACGTGGAGGGTGTTCCCGCAGCCCGTGTAGTCCGCGTACCGGCGCGCGTCCGACTGCAACCGGTAGTACCCCCGGTTGTCGATGCCCTTCAGCGACAGCGTCGGGCCCAGCTCGCCCGCCTCCGCCGTGTGGTTGTAGACGACGTCGAGGATGACCTCGATCCCGGCGGCGTGCAGGGCGCGGACCATCCGCTTGAACTCGCCGACCTGCTGACCGGTCGTACCGGAGGCGGCGTAGGCGGCGTGCGGGGCGAAGTACCCGATGGAGTTGTAGCCCCAGTAGTTGCGCAGGCCCTTGCGCAGCAGATGGTCCTCGTGCGCGAACTGGTGCACCGGCAGCAGCTCCACGGCCGTCACGCCCAGCTTCACCAGATGCTCGATCGCCGCCGGGTGCGCGAGACCGGCGTACGTGCCCCGCAGCTCCTGCGGGATCCCCGGGTGCAGCTTCGTGAACCCGCGGACATGCACCTCGTAGATCACCGAGTCGGCCCACGGCGTCTTCGGCCGGCGGTCGTCCGCCCAGTCGTCGTCATCGTGGACGACGACGCCCTTGGGGACGTACGGCGCCGAGTCCCGCTCGTCGCGCACGGTGTCCGCGACATGCTGCTGCGGCCAGTCGCGGACGTGCCCGTACACCTCCGGCGGCAGGCTGAAGTCGCCGTCCACCGCACGGGCGTACGGGTCCAGGAGCAGCTTCGCCGGGTTCCAGCGGCCGCCGGTCCACGGGTCCCAGCGGCCGTTCACCCGGTAGCCGTAACGCTGGCCGGGCATGACCCCCGGCACGAACCCGTGCCAGATCTCGTGCGTCAGCTCGGTGAGCCGGGCGCGGGTCTCCTTCCCCTGCTCATCGAACAGGCACAGCTCCACCGCCTCCGCCCCGCCCGCCCACAGCGCGAAGTTGGTGCCCGCCACCCCGTCCGGGCCGACGCGGAAGCGGGCTCCGAGCGGCACGGGCGTGCCCGGCCACACGGGCACACCGGGGGCCTTGAGCCGCGCGCCGTTCACGACGGCGGCCGGGCGCCCCTCCTCGGCGGCGACCGCCCCGGCCACCGCCTCCTGTTCGGCTGCGCTCGACACCTGCGGCCTCCCACGGCTCACGGACCACACGATGTGGAAGGAGAGCCCGCGGTCGTCCCTGGCCGCGGCTCCCCGTCGCGTCGTCCTCCCACATGTTCTGCCCACCGGGTGGCTCGCACTCACGTTTCCCCAGGGCCGCCCCGGTCGTTGGGGTCTTCGTGAGGCACCTACAAGGGCGCGCGCGGCGCGCGAGGGCCGCGTTGGCCGCCGTACTGACATGGGCGGGACTGCTGGCCGGAGCGGCCGGCTGCACTACGGGCGGCGGCGGATTCGACCAGATGCTGGGCAAACCGCCGGCGCCCGAGGACGTCATCCGGGTCACGCCCGACGACGGCTCCAAGGGCGTACGCCCCGACCACGCACTGCTCGTCCGCCTGCCCAGCGGACGCCTGGAGTCGGTGAAGGTCGTCAAGTCCCAGGACGCCCAGGAGACCCCGGTGCCCGGGCACATCTCCAAGGACGGCCTGCGCTGGGAGCCCGCGGACCCCCGGCTCGCGCTGGCCGCCAAGTACACGATCGACGCGGTGGCCCTCGACGGCCACGGGCGCCGCAGCGCACGGCACACGACCTTCACGACGTACGTACCCGACGAGCGGTTCGTCGGGTACGTCGCCCCGGACGACCGCTCCACCGTCGGCACCGGAATGATCGTCTCCCTGGAGTTCAACCGGGAGATCGAGAACCGGGCCGCCGTCGAACGCGCCATCGGGATCACCGCCGAGCCGGCCGTGGAGATCCGCCCGCACTGGTTCGGCAAGGCCCGACTCGACTTCCGCCCCCGGGACTACTGGAAGCCCGGCACCCAGGTCACCGTCGCGCTGCGGCTGCGGGACGTCGAGGGGGCGCGCGGGGTGTACGGGCTACAGCACAAGACCTTCTCCTTCACCGTCGGCCGCCACCAGGTCTCCCTCGTCGACGCGGTCCGCCACACCATGGAGGTCCGCCGCGACGGTGAACTGCTCGCCTCCGTCCCGGTCACGGCCGGCGCCCCGAAGATGACCACCTACAACGGCAAGATGGTGGTCACCGAGATGCTCGAACTGACCCGCATGAACGGCGCCACGGTCGGCTTCAAGAAGAAGAACGGCAAGAGCGAGTACGACATCCCGGACGTCCCGCACGCCATGCGCCTGACCGACTCCGGCACCTTCCTGCACGGCAACTACTGGGCGGACTCCGCCATCTTCGGACACAGCAACGTCAGCCACGGCTGCGTCGGCCTCAGGGACGTCAAGGGCGGCGGATCCGAGACGCCCGCGGGCTGGTTCTTCGACCGCAGCCTGGTCGGGGACGTCGTCGAGGTGGTCCGCAGCAATGACAAAAAGGTCGCTCCTGACAATGGCCTCGGAGGGTGGAATATGGGCTGGAAGGAGTGGAAGGCGGGTAGTGCGGTGAAGTAATCCGACAGAGGGGTGAGTTGGGCGGGGCCGTTCGACCGACCGGCTCGCGGCCGATGTTGGAACGGAACGGTGACAATCGCGCGGCGCCGACGCGCCTGGCCTTGTGGTTAATATGCGCCGATGCGCGCGGCGGGCGCGCGGGGGAGTGGGCCGGACCAGGCCCGGGGAGGGGAGTACGACTTTGAACGTGCGGCCGATATCGGGGGCGTCGGTTGACGGACGCAGGCGCAAGGGGCTGGCCGCGGTCGCGGGTGTGCTGCTGCTGACCGTCACCGCGTGCGGTGGGGGCGGGTGAAGCGGCCGTCAAACGACCGCGATCACTTGCCCTACAGGCTCGCCGCAAGCTCGGTGCCCTGCTTGATGGCCCGCTTGGCGTCCAGTTCGGCGGCCACGTCGGCACCGCCGATGAGGTGCGGGCTGCGGCCCGCGGCGAGCAGCTGCTCGTACAGGTCGCGACGCGGCTCCTGGCCGGTGCACAGCACGATCGTGTCGACCGGGAGCACCGAGCTCTCCTCGCCGGCGGTGACATGCAGTCCGGCGTCGTCGATCCGGTCGTAGCGCACGCCCGGGACCATGGTGACGCCCCGCTGCTTGAGCTCGGTGCTCCCGGTCGACACGATCGTGCTGTGCACCGGCCAGGAGCCGCGTCGCGACCTGTACGAGCAGCTGCTCGCCGCGGGCCGCAGCCCGCACCTCATCGGCGGTGCCGACGTGGCCGCCGAACTGGACGCCAAGCGGGCCATCAAGCAGGGCACCGAGCTTGCGGCGAGCCTGTAGGGCAAGTGATCGCGGTCGTTTGACGGCCGCTTCACGTCCTTAGGATGACGCCATGTCACTCCCGCACGCGATCCTCACCGCCCTGCTCGAAAAGCCGTCGTCGGGGCTGGAGCTGACCCGCCGGTTCGACAAGTCGATCGGCTACTTCTGGTCGGCGACGCATCAGCAGATCTATCGCGAGCTGGGAAAACTGGAGGCCGAGGGGTTCATCCGGACCCTGCCGGCGGAGCAGCCGGCCCGCGGGCAGAAGAAGAGCTACGACGTCCTGCCGGCGGGCCGCGCCGAACTGGCCCGCTGGACCTCGGCCTCCCAGGACCCGCGGCCCCACCGCGACACGCTGCTGCTGCGGATGCGTGCCGCGGCCGTCGTCGGGACCGAGGGCATCGAAGCCGATCTGCGCCGCCATCTCGCCCTGCACCAACGGCAGTTGGCCGAGTACGAGGAGATCGAGCAGCGCGACTTCCCGCCCGGCAAGGACAGCTCGCAGGACCGGCTGCGACACCTGGTGCTGCGCGCGGGCCTCGATCTGGAGACCTTCTGGATCCAGTGGCTCACACACGCCCTGGACGAGTTCGCCGACCTGCCGGGAGGCGAGAAGGCGTGAGCCGAGGGGGCCGGTGAGCTCGGGAGCCCCTGAACCTGCCGGGCTCGCGTTCGTCGGGTCAGAACCGGTACGGCTTCGCCTTGCGGCGCAGGTACCAAACGGTGGCCGCTGCACCCGTGCCCACCAGGAGACCGCCGCCCACCAGGGTCAGGGTGCCGTAGTCCTGGGAGCCGCCGCCCATGCCGCCCATCACCCCGCGCGACGGCGAGGCCGTGGCCGAGATCGTGGGCCTGGCGCTGGGCGAGACGATGACCGACTGGGTGCCGGCCGTCGTGCCGTCGGAGCAGATGACGATGACGGTGTAGGTGCCGGGGTTCACATTCGACCAGGCCGCCGACTGCAGCGCGCTCGTCCCGGAGAGGGATACCTGGCGGCCCTGTGAGAAGTTCGCCTGCCGGCTGTTGAGCAGCGAGGCGGTGCCCCAGCTGCCGTTGACGTTCGTGCAGGTGCTGGTCGTGACGGAGACCGTGGACCCCGTGGTGCTCACGGAGATCCCCGAGACCGCGTCGGCGGGGCCGGCGGCCACGAAGAGGGAAAGTGCGGAGGCGGCTGCCGCGGTCAGGCCCGAGCGGAGGAAGAGCGATGAGTTGCGCATGGGTATGCCCTCCGGCGGCACGGTCGGCGGTACGTCGGTTGCGCCGCCGAGGGTCGGGAACGCCCGTGCTGCCTCAGGGGAAGCCAACGCGCCCCGGGGGCCCGCCGCATGCGGGCGTCCCCCGGACAGGTGATGCACTGCTGCATCCGGGGGACGGGCGGACCGGATGTCAGCCCTGCCCGCCGGTCGTCACCGTCAGCTCCGCCGAGAAGCCGCCCCAGGTGCCGTCCGGCAGCCTGCCCCGCAGTCGCACCCGGTGGCGCACACCGTCCTGCGGGCCGAGGTAGAAGCTGTACGTGGCCCGCTCGCTCGGCGCCTTCCCGCCGTACACCAGCGAGGTGGCCGCACGGCCGTCGAGGTGGATCTGGTACTCCGTGACGACTCCGTCGGTGCGTGGCGGCACCCAGCTCAGGTCGAGGTAGTACGCCCCGTCCGCGCGATGGGTCGTCGCCTTGAACCCGGTCGGCGCGGTGCCGCGCCCGTCGTCGGTGCCGGGCGTGGTGATGCGCACGGCCGCGGTCGCCGGTGAGAGGTTGTCGGCGGCGTCCCGGGCCCGGACGGTGAAGGCGTAGCGGGTGCCCGGCCTGAGTCCGGTGACCACGGTCGCCGTCTGGTTCCCGCCCACACTGTGGATCTTCGTGTCGCCCTGGTAGATGTCGTACGACACCACGTCCCGGTCGTCCCTCGCCTGCGACCACGACAGCTGGACCGCCCGACTGCCGACCGCACGACCACTGGCCTTCCCCGGGCGCGTCGGCGCCGACCGGTCGGCGGCCACGGCCTCGGGGGTCGTCGCGCGGACCACCTTGCTCGGCGGTCCGAGACGCCCGTCCGTGTCACGGGCCCGCACGGTGAACGCATAGGTGCTGGACGGCTTGAGCATGGTGACATCCACCATGTGCGCGGAACCCGGCACTTCCTTGACCTTCGTAGGGCCGCGATACACCTCGTAGACCTGGATGCCGGGATCCGCGGAGACCGCGTTCCACATGACGTGAACGCTGGTCGCGCTGCCGGCGTCGGCCGTGACACCTGTGGGCGCCCCGGGCGGTCGGCCGCCGCCCTCCCCGTCCGTCCCGCCCCATGTGCAGGAGGAGAGCAGCGCGAGCGCAGCACAGACGGCGGATACGAGTACGAGAACGCGTCGCACGACTCTGCCTCCTGGCGTCGGCCTCGCGGCAATGGTCCGGACCAATATGACGTGGCTGACGCGATCACATCAAGAGGGCGGTCGTCGGTGACCTGGTCCGTCGTGGGTGACTCACCGGTCGTTGGTGACCTGCCCGACGCATTACGTATGCTGAAGTACCTCGCGGCCGAACTCTCCCTGAGGGATGGGGAGTTCGTGCCGCCCCGGCGCGGGCCGCTGTCGTCGCTGATCCGGTGCCGGACGCAGGTGGCCGGGTGCTCGGGGCCCATCGCGGGCTCGGGCCCCCGGCCCCTGGCGGAGAGTTCGGGAACCGAAGTCGTGTCGCCGAGGTGTGCGCCGTACGGACCCCTCTGGTGGCAGCATGATCGGAACGCCATCACATTGGGCTGTGTGTTCGGCAGTGCCCGATGCGCGTGCCAATGTCCCCGGCGAGAGGGTTCCTCATCGTGCGACTCCAGTCGCTGACCCTGGCCGCGGCGGGCGCCGCGCTGCTCGCCCCGACGACACCGCCCCCCGATCCGCCCGACCCGCAGGGCGGTCCCGAGGCGCAGGTCGAGGCCGGTGTCGGCGCCGCCGACCTGCTGGCAAAGGTGCGTGACTGCACCACCGTTTCCCAGGGGCACTATCGCAGTGACAGCGGCGCGCCCGCGACGATCCCGGTCTGCGGGACGCGCGACGCCGTGTTCTGGAAGGCCGACATGGACATCGACTGCGACGGACAGTCCACCGGCCACTGCAACAGCAGTACCGATCCGTACTTCTCCGATACGACGGCCTTTCAGCAGTCCGACGGCCGCTACCTCAGCGCCGAACACCTGCCGTACATCGTCGTGCCCACCCCGAGCGGCATCTGGGACTACCGCGCCCACGGCGTCCGGGGCGGCTCCGTCGCGGCCGTCGTGTACGGGAACCGGGTGCAGTACGCGGTCGTCGGCGACGTCGGCCCGCGCGACATCATCGGCGAGGCTTCCTACGCCACCGCCAAGGCCCTCGGCATCCCGCCCGATCCACGAAGCGGCGGCACGGCCTCCGGCGTCACCTACATCGTCTTCAAGGACTCGCGGGTGACGCCGATCGAGGACGCGGCGGCCGCCGTGGCGGCCGGGGAACGGCTGGCGAAGGAGTTCGTGGGCGGTCCGTGAGGGCGCTCGCGCACGCCGTTTCGGAGCGGCGTCAGACCGCCGCCCAGCCGTCGTCCACCGGCAGGATCGCGCCGTTGATGTTGCCGGCCGCGTCCGAGGCGAGGAACACGATCGCGGCGGCCTGCTCCTCAGGCTGCGCCAGCCGGCCGAGGTTGACGAAGTGCGGTCCGAGCGCCGCCGGTCCGTGCGCGTCCTGCGCCGCGTCCACCACGATGCCGGTCTGAGTGCCGCCGGGCGCTATCGCGTTCGCGCGGATGCCCTGCTTGCGGTACATCACCGCCAGGGACTTCGTCAGTCCCACCACGCCGTGCTTCGACGCCGTGTACGCGGCGCCCGCCGCGCTGCCCCGCAGGCCGGCCTCGGACGCCGTGTTCACGATCGCTCCTCTTCCCGCCGCGAGCATGTGCGGCACCACCGCGCGGGTGAGCAGGAACGGGGCGGTGAGATTGACCCGGATGACCCGCTCCCACTCGGCGTCGGTGACGTCCGCGAGCGCCGACATGCGGTCCATGATCCCGGCGTTGTTGACCAGCACGTCCACGCCGCCGAAGCGCTGGACGGCGGTCTCGACGACCTGGTCGACGACGGTCTGCTCGCTCAGGTCGCCGACCACCGCGACCGCGCTGCCGCCCGCCTGCTCGATCTCCTTGACGACCTCCCGGGCGCCCTCGGCGTTCAGGTCCGCCGCCACCACCCGGGCACCTTCCTTGGCGAAGGCCAGCGCGGCCGCGCGTCCGATGCCCGAGCCCGCTCCGGTGACGATGACGCTGCGTCCGTCCAGTTGGCCGCTCATGAGGTTCTCCCATCCGTGAGTCCGCAGGGCGGTGTCGAACGCGCCCGGGGAGCCTCACCCTACGACTTAATGTCGCTGAGTGACATAAAGTCTTCGGAGAGAATTCCGGGAGAGCGATCAACGCCGGCCGGAGGGACACCATGACCGCAGCCCGTGGGCACACGAGCCGCTCGACGAGCCGACCCACGGGACGGCCGCCCCTCACCGAGGAGCGCAAGGCCGAGATCCGGCTGGAGATCGCGCGGGCCGCCGTGGACCTGTTCGTCACGCAGGGCGTGGCGGCGACGACGGGCGAGCAGATCGGGGCGGCGGTCGGTGTCTCCGCACGGACCGTGTGGCGCTACTTCCCGAGCAAGGAGAGCTGCGTGAGTCCGCTGTTCTCGGCGGGGATCGACCTGATAGCCGACTGTCTGCGGCGCCGGCGTCCCGAACAGCCCCTCGCCGAACTCCTCGACCGGGAGTTCGCGGACGAGAGGCACGCACTGACCGGCCCCGACCGCGCGACCGTCGGCGCGCTGGTACGGCTGACCCGAACCGAGCCCGGCCTGCGCGCGATCTGGCTCCAGACCTACGACGAGGCCGAGCCGGCGTTCGCCCGCGCCCTCGCCGACCGCGCCGGCCTGCCCGCCGACGACCTGCGTCCGACGATCCAGGCGGCGATCTTCAACGCGGCCCTGCGTGCCGCGGTCGAGCACTACGCCTGGCACACCGCCGACACCGCCCCCGACCGGGAGACGGCACAGGCCGAACTGGCGGAGACTCTGCGGCTGGCACTCGGCGTTGCGGCGGAAGGCATCGCGTAGGGGAGGAGCGCGGGTGGGCCCGGCCGACGGACGCCGGCGTCTACTCGGCCCGGGCGAAGAAGCTGACCAACTCCTCGAGCGAGGGGTCGTCAGGGGCATCGGCCTCGGCTTCGCCGGCCGCGGTGGCGCGAGCGAACATTCGCTGCTCGTATGCCGTGAGGGCGGTCTCGATGTCGTCGGTGTGCGCGGCGAGGGCCTCACCGAGTTCGGCGCCGTGCAGCATGGCCAGGTTGGCGCCCTCGCCGTTCGGCGGGATGAGGTGGGCGGCGTCGCCGACGAGGGTCACCCCCGGCGTCCGATCCCACCGGTGTGCGGCCGGCAGGGTGTAGAAGGGGCGCAGGACCGGCGGGGTGTCGCTGTCGGTGATCAGGGAGGTGAGTTCCGGGGCCCAGCCGTCGAACTCCCGCGCGATCCGCGCGGCGGCCGCGTCGGGATCCGCGAAGTCGATGGAAGCGAACCAGTCCTCCGGCTCGGACAGCATCACGTAGGCGTGCAGGGTCTCGCCCCTCTCACGGTGAGCGGCGATCACCCTCTTGCCCGGGTCGAGTGCGTACATCGCCCCGCCACCGACCGCCTTCGCGGCAGCGGAGTGCCGCGTGTCGGCATCGAACAGGTAGGTCTCGACGCACGACGTGCCGGAGTACTCGGGCACGGCGCCGGAGAGCACCGGCCGGACCCGCGACCATGCCCCGTCCGCGCCGACCAGCAGCCTCGTGACGACGGTGCCGCTGTCCGCGAAGGTCACCTCGTGACGGCCGTCGCCGAGGCCACGAACACCGCTGACCTTGTGGCCCCACCGGACGGTGCCGTCCGGGAGCGAGTCGAGCAGCAGCTGCCGCAGCTCGCCGCGCTGCACCTCGGGGCGGCCGCCCGTGCCGTCGTCCGGGCGGTCGAGCTGGACGTTTCCCGCCTGGTCGAGGATCCGTATCGCCTGACGGCCCTCCAGAACGATGCTGCGGAACTCGTCCATCAGGCCGGCCGCCTGCACGGCCAGTTGGCCGTTGTAGTCGTGGATGTCGAGCAAGCCCCCTTGCGGGCGCGCCGTCGGTGAGGCGTCCGCCTCGTAGACGGTCGCCGTGATGCCGTGGAGGTGCAGGACGCGGGCGAGCGTGAGGCCGCCGAGCCCGGCCCCGATGATCGTGACGTCAGTGGTCATGCCGGTTCCTTGTCTGTCGCACGCCTGCCGGATGGGCTCCAGCAGGCTCTCCAGCAAGGCTCCAGACCCCCGCCGACAAGCGGCCGACATCGAACCGACAGCACTGACAGATGACCGACACCGTGGGGCCGCCGCCGACATGCCGGTGATCGGCAGGCGCWGCGCCTGCCGATGCCCCCCTACTCCGTCCGCGGCCCGCCTCACACCTTCCGGTACGTGTACGCCTCCGCGGCCGCCGCCTCCACCGCCGCCAGGTCGGCTCCGGCCGTCGCCGTGACGACCGCGGCCACCGCGCCCTCGACGAACGGGGCGTCCACCAGGCGGGTGTTGTCCGGGAGTTCGTCGCCCTCGGCGAGCAGCGCCTTCACCGTGAGGACCGCACTGCCCAGGTCGGTGAGGACCGCGACCCCGGCGCCGCGGTCCACGGAGGCGGCCGCCGCGGCGATCAGTTCGGCGCTGGTGCCCAGCTCGCCGCCCTCGGTGCCGCCCGCCGGGGCCACCGGAACGGCCGTACCGCCACCCGCCAGGCCCCGCGCCAGCTCGGCCACCGACGCGGCGACCTGCGCGCTGTGCGAGACCAGCACGATCCCGACGAGCCCCTCGCCCGCCTTGCTGTCACCCACGGTCGCGTCACTCACCGGCGGCCTCCACCAGTCCCGCGATCAGCAGCGCCGAGGACGTGGCACCGGGATCCTGGTGCCCGATGCTGCGCTCCCCGAGATAGCTCGCCCGCCCCTTGCGGGCCTGCAACGGCGTCGTGGCCAGAGCGCCCTCCTCGGCGGCGGCCCGCGCCGCGGTGAAGCCGTCGCCGAGAGCGTCCACGGCCGGCACGAGCGCGTCGATCATGGTCTTGTCTCCCGGCGCCGCGCCACCGAGCGTCATGACCGCGTCCACGCCCGCCCGCAGCGCCTGGGCGAACTCGTCCGCGCTCACCTCACCGGCGTCCCCGAGGGCCTTGCCGGTCCTGCGCAACAGCGTTCCGTACAGCGGCCCCGACGCCCCACCGACCGTCGAGATGAGCTGCCGGCCGGCGAGCGTCAGGACCGCGCCGGGCGTCTGCGGGGCCTCCTTCTCCAGCGCCGCCGCGACGGCGGTGAACCCGCGCTGGAGATTGCTGCCGTGGTCGGCGTCCCCGATGGGCGAGTCGAGAGCGGTGAGCCGTTCCGCCTCACGGTCCACGGACGCGGAGGTGGCCGTCATCCAACGGCGGAAGAATTCGGCGTCGAGCACTGGATCTCCTTGCGTGACAGGTGTGTTGTGATGGTCCGGCCCCGGTCCGTCCGGCTCCGGTTCACACTCCCCACCGCAGTCCCGGCGTCTTCACCGGCGCGTTCCACAGCCGCAGCATCTCCTGGTCGACCTGGCACAGGGTGACCGAGGCGCCCGCCATGTCGAGCGAGGTGACGTAGTTGCCGACGAGGGTGTGGGCGACGGACACGCCGCGTTGGGCGAGCACCCGCTGGACCTCGGCGTTGAAGCCGTACAGCTCCAACAGCGGTGTCGCGCCCATGCCGTTGACGAGGACGAGGACGGGGTTGCGCGGGGTCATGTCGTCCAGGATGGCGCCCACCGCGAACTCGGCGATCTCGCCCGACGTCATCATCGCCCGCCGCTCCCGGCCGGGCTCGCCGTGGATGCCGATGCCCAACTCCAGCTCGCCCGGCGGCAGATCGAAGGTGGGGCTGCCCTTGGCGGGTGTGGTGCAGGCGCTGAGGGCGACACCGAAGCTGCGGGAGTTCTCGTTGACCTGCCGGCCGACCGCCTCCACCCGCTCCAGCGGCTGTCCCTCGTCCGCGGCGGCGCCGGCGATCTTCTCGACGAACAGCGTCGCGCCCGTGCCGCGCCGCCCGGCCGTGTAGAGGCTGTCGGTGACCGCGACGTCGTCGTTGACGAGCACCTTCGCGACCTGGATGCCCTCGTCCTCGGCGAGCTCGGCGGCCATGTCGAAGTTCAGGACGTCACCCGTGTAGTTCTTGACGATGAACAGCACACCGGCCCCGCTGTCCACGGCGGCCGCGGCCCGCAGCATCTGGTCGGGCACCGGCGACGTGAACACCTCGCCCGGACACGCAGCCGACAGCATTCCCGGACCCACGAAACCGCCGTGCAGCGGCTCGTGCCCCGACCCGCCACCGGAGACGAGGCCGACCTTCCCCTCCACGGGGGCGTCCCGCCGTACGATCACCCGGTTGTCCACATCGACGACCAGCTCGGGATGAGCGGCGGCCATCCCGCGCAGCGCGTCCGCGACCACGGTCTCCGCGACGTTGATCAGCATCTTCATGGGTACCTCCCGGTGTGACTTGCAGCTGGCCGCCTGACCCGCGTTTAGCCAGGTCAGGGCAGGTGGGGCAGGGTTTCGATCTTGGTAGTCGGTGGCGGTCGGTGGTGGTCCTGTGCGGGTCCTGGCGGTACTGATGCCGACTTCATGCCGACTGTGGTGACAGATCGTCAGGTACCTGTTCTCGGGTGCGTGTCGTCGCCGGAGTCCTGATGTGGGAAGTATCACCCTTGCGGCGGCGAAGGTCACGTGCGCGGGGGGCCCGGGGCGCGCCTGCTCGAGTGTCTGAGGGGTGATCGCCAGGTGGCGTCCCGGCTGCTCGCGGTGCGGTGCTTGCACGTCGCCGACCAGCGGAAATGGTCTCCAGTGAGGCTGTCGAGCCCGGCTGCTTCACGGGCGGCGGCCTGTGTGTGGGAGACGGCCATGGTCTGCGCGCTCGCCGCAGCCCGGGTTGGTGCCGGGCGTGCGGCGCATCGCAGGCGTTGGTCGCGATGGACCAGATTGTTACAAATCTCCGTAAAGTACTATTTGTACATTTCGTTACGGATGTACGTCATCCCGCCTGCGGGATGGGAGCGAGGCGGG
The DNA here is from genome assembly GCF_008042075.1 of Streptomyces sp. UW30. GTDB lineage: Bacteria > Actinomycetota > Actinomycetes > Streptomycetales > Streptomycetaceae > Streptomyces. The sequence goes on from NZ_RDBN01000005.1 coordinate 846,753, forward strand.
CCTTGAGCAGGCAGAACTCGTTGCCTTCGGGATCGGCGAGGACGTGCCACTGCTCCTCCCCGGTCTGGCCGATGTCGGCCCGGCGCGCACCGAGCTTCAGAAGGCGTTCGAGCTCGGCGTCCTGATCGCGGTCGGTGGGGTTGACGTCGATGTGCAGCCGGGACTTCCCGGGCTCCGGCTCGTCCCTGACGCTGAGGAAGATCGTCGGCTGCGCGCCGCCGAACCCTTCACGCGGCCCGATCTCGACGCTTCCGTCGTCCTCGCGACCGAGCACCACGAAGTCCAGGACCTCGCACCAGAACCGCGCCAGCACCTCGGCGTCGCGGCAACCGAGTACGAGCTCACTGATACGGCAAGCCATTGACGAAACCTTCTCTCAGCGTGGGGACACTCTCGCGAACGTACCGGGCCGTGCGAGCAGTGGCGAATGATTTCAAGCCCTCGTTCGGCCGGTCCATCGAGCGAGGGTGGAGAAATCAACCCCGTTGCACGAAACGGCATTTCATGACCTCGTCCACAGGCCCGTACGGTCGGATTCATGGACTGGAATTTTCAGACGGCCGAAGAACTCGCGGCTGCCTTGCGTGCCGGTGACGTCACCTCGGCGGAGCTGACCGACGAGGCGATCGCGCGTATCGAGCGGCACGACAAGGCGATCAACGCGATCTGTGTGCCGGACTTCGACCGTGCGCGGGCTGCCGCGCGCGATGCCGACCAGGCACGCGCCCGCGGTGAGGACCGGCCCCTGCTCGGCATTCCGGTGACGGTCAAGGAGTCCTACGACATCGCCGGGCTGCCCACGACCTGGGGCATGCCGCCGCACCGGGACTACGTGCCGGCCGAGGACGCGGTGCAGGTGTCGCGGCTCAGGTCCGCGGGCGCGGTGGTGCTGGGAAAGACCAATGTGCCCCTGGGGCTGCAGGATGTGCAGAGCTTCAACGAGATATACGGCACCACCAATAACCCGTGGGATCACGCTCGCACGCCGGGCGGATCCTCCGGCGGATCAGCGGCGGCCCTGGCGTCCGGATTCGGCGCGTTGTCCATCGGGTCCGACATCGGCGGTTCGCTGCGCACCCCCGCACATTTCTGCGGTGTCTACGCGCACAAGCCGAGTCTCGGGCTGGCGGCGAACCGCGGTATGGTCCCGCCGCCCGCGCCGGCACTGCCGGCCGAGTCCGACCTCGCCGTCGTCGGTCCGATGGCGCGCAGTGCCCGTGACCTCACCCTGCTGCTCGACGTGATGGCAGGACCGGACCCGCTGACGCTCGGTGTGGCGCACGACTTGACGCTGCCGCCCGCGCGCCACGAGCGGCTCGGCGACTTCCGGGTCCTGGTCCTCGACGAGCATCCGCTCATCGCGACCGGGTCCGCTGTGCGGGCGGGCGTGAACCGGGTGGCCGACGCGTTGGTCGAGGGCGGCGCCCGCGTCGAACGGCACAGTCCGCTGTTGCCCGATCTGACCGAAGCCGCGGTGCTCTACACGCAGTTGCTGTTCTCGGGCTCCGCCGCACGTCTTCCGGTTCAGGCGTATGAGGAGTTGCGGCTCCTCGCCGCCGGGCTGAGCGCGGACGATCGGAGTCTCGATGCGACGCGGCTGCGCGGCATGGTGTTCAGCCACCGCGACTGGGTCGAGGCGAACGGCCGTCGCGAGCTCCATCGCCACGGCTGGCGGCAGCTCTTCGCCGAGTTCGACGCCGTGGTGTGTCCCATCACGCCCACTGCCGCGTTCCCGCACGACCACAACCCCGATCTGTTGGGGCGCCGGCTCGACATCGACGGTGTCGAGTACCCGTACCTCGACCAGCTCGTCTGGGCCGGCCTGGCGACCATGCCCGGTCTGCCCGCCACAGCCGTACCGGCGGGCCGGTCCCCCGAGGGTCTGCCGGTGGGGGTGCAGCTCATCGGCCCGATGTTCGAGGACCGCACCCCGCTGCGGCTGGCCGAGCTGCTCGAGCAGGAGATCGGGGGCTTCCAGGCACCGAAGTAGGGCGTACTGCCGGGGTGTCCGTCGAGGACGAGGTGCCGGCCGCAGCCCCCGAAGGCTGCGGCCGAGCCACCCCGGTCAGCCACTCAGGTCGCGTCCGGTGGTGTCGCCGCCACCGGCCCGACCGGCTCGGCGCCCTCAGGGGATCGACGGGCCTCGGTACTCACTCATCGCGTCGACGAGCCAGCGCGCCAGATGGTCGGCGAACGAGGACCGCGGGAACAGCCGGTAGGTCGGCTCGTCGTCGACCTGCCACAGCAGTACCGCGATGGGCCCCACCGTGGTCGACAGCGCCCGGCCGGGACCGAAGGAGCGGGGATGCAGGTCCAGCGGGCAGCCCTTCTCCAGCACCTGCCGGGCGGCCGGGCCGCTCAGCTCCAGCGTGGTGCGGTTCGCCGAGACATCCACCACCGAGCCCGGGTCCGCTCCGAGAGCCTCCCGCAACTCGGCGGTCACAGCGGTCTCTTCGGCGGCCTGGGACAGCACGAGCCATTCGTCGGGGCCGAGCCACACGACCGTGTGGGGGCCGGATGCGGCGGTGTGGCCGCAACTCTGGGGGAGGGGTGCCCCCAGAGTCTTCCCGATGCGCTCGGCCGCTTCGGTGGTCGGGTCGACCCGCAGGTTCACCATGGTGACGAACGGCCACTCGGTCAGCGTGACCCCGCGGGCGCCGGTGACGGCCGCGGCGCGCATCCGCTCCTCCAGATGCGCAAGGGGGCTGGTGCGCAGCGCCACCGGGCCGGACTCGGTCAACTCAGCCATCTCGCTTGGTCCCTTCGGGGTCGTACAGGACGAAGTCGGTCACCTCGACGGGCACCAGGTCCTCGCCCACCGGGGCGAGCAGGGTCTCGCCGATCCTTGCCCGCCCGTCGGCGACAAGGGCGAGGGCGAACGGGCGGCCGAGGGCCGGGCTGTGGTAGCTGGAGGTGACGTGGCCGAGCATCGGCACGGGCACCGTCTCCAAAGCGACGTCCGGCGCGACCAGTTGGGTGCCCTCGGGCAGCCGGGTCGTGCGGTCGCTCGGCAGCAGTCCGACCAGTTGCTTGCGGTCGGTTCGGGCGGTGTCGGCGCGGGAGTAGGACCGCTTGCCGATGAAGTCCTTCTGCTTCGAGACCACCCAGGACATGCCCGCGTCCTGCGGAGTGACGGTCCCGTCCGTGTCCTGGCCGACGATGATGTAGCCCTTCTCGGCCCGCAGGACGTGCATGGTCTCGGTGCCGTACGGGGTGATGTCGTACGGTCGGCCGATCGCGTACACCTCCTCCCACACCGCGAGCCCGTACCACGCCGAGACGTTGATCTCGTAGGCCAGTTCACCGGAGAAGGAGATCCGGCAGATGCGGGCCGGGATGCCGGAGGCCAGCGTGGTCTCGCGGAAGGCCATGAACGGGAAGGCCTCGTTGGACAGGTCGACGTCGGGCGCGAGATGGGCGACGACCTCGCGGGACTGCGGACCGACGACGGCGATCGTCGCCCACTGCTCGGTCACCGACGTGCAGCGGACGTCCAGTTCGGGCCACTCCGTCTGCAGCCACTCCTCCAGCCAGTCCAGGACCCCGGCGGCGCCGCCGGTCGTGGTGGTCATGAAGTAGCGGTCGTCGTCGAGGCGCAGGGTCACACCGTCGTCGAAGATCATCCCGTCGGGCTTGCACATCACGCCGTAACGGGCCATGCCGGGCTTCAGCTTCTTGAACGCGTTCGTGTAGACGCGGTTGAGGAACTCGCCGGCGTCCACGCCCCGGATCTCGATCTTGCCGAGGGTGGAGGCGTCCATGAACGCCACCCCCTCCCGGGCCGCCCGGCACTCGCGGGCCACGGCCGTGTCCATGTCCTCGCCGGGCCCGGGGTAGTAGCGCGGCCGCTTCCACTGCCCGACGTCCTCGAAGACCGCTCCTTGAGCGACATGCCAGCTGTGGACAGAGGTGGTCCGCTCCGGGTCGAACAGCTCGCCGCGCTCACGACCGGCCAGCGCGGCGAAAGCGATCGGCGTGTACGGCGCCCGGTAGGCCGTGGTGCCGATCTCTCCCAGTGAACCGCCGAGGGCCTCGGCGATCACCCCGATGGCGTTGACGCCGGACGTCTTGCCCTGGTCGTTCGCCGTGCCGAGCGAGGTGTAGCGCTTGACGTGCTCGACGCCGCGCATACCGGCGCCGGTGGACCGCCAGACGTCGGCGACGGTGACGTCGCGCTGGAGGTCGACGAAGTGGGAGTCCCAGGAGCCGGGTTCGCCGTCGAGGCCGGGGACCAGCCACAGCGCGCGCACCGGGCCCGAGCCTCGGGTCTCGCTCGACGGTGGCACGGCAACCGGGAACCCGGCCTCCGTCGCGGCCAGGGCACCGGCCCGCGCCCCTTCGGCAAGACAGCCGTCGAAGTCGTACGTCCCACGCGCCGCACCCGCGACCTGCTGGTCCCGTACGGAGCCGTCGGGGACGAAGGCGACCAGATCCTCGTCCCAGCGCAACCGCCCCTGACGCTGGCTGTGCAGATGCACCACCGGGCTCCACCCGCCCGAAACGGCGAGCAGATCACAGTGGAACGACTCCGACTCGCCGGTGAGTCGACCGGCGTCGTCCAGGGCACGGACGGCGACATCGCTGACCCGGCCGTCGCCCGCGGCGCAGACCACCGCACTGCCCGTCAGCACCCGCACCCCGGTCGCCACGGCGACCTCGGCTGCCCGCTGCGACAGCTCCGGGCGCGCGTCCACGACGGCCGCGATGTCGATCCCGGCGGCGTGGAGAGCGGCGACCGTGTCGTACGCACTGTCGTTGTTCGTGCTCACCACGGCCCGCGATCCCACAGCCACGGCGTACCGGTTGAGATAGGTGCGCACGGCCCCGGCGAGCATCACCCCGGGCAGGTCGTTGCCGGCGAACACCAGCGGACGCTCGTGAGCGCCGGTCGCCAGGACCACCTGCCGGGCCCGGATGTGCCAGAGCCGCTGGCGGGAGACGCCTTCGGGGGCGTCGGCTCCGAGGTGGTCGGTGCGCCGTTGGAGGGCCAGTACGTAGTTGTCGTCGTACGACCCGAAGGCCGTGGTGCGTTGCAGGACTACGACGTCGGGGGCGGCGTCGAGTGCCGCGCGGACGTCGGCGACCCATTTGAGGTCGGCCCCTGTACCGGAGAGCAACGAACCGCCCGGCTCGGGCTGGTCGTCGACGAGGATCACGCGAGCGCCGGAGCCGGCGGCAGCGGCGGCGGCCGCGAGCCCGGCCGGTCCGGCGCCGACGACCAGGACGTCGGTGTGAGCGTACTTCTTGTCGTAGACGGCGAGGTCGGGAGTCGGGTCGAGCCGGCCCATCCCGGACAGCGTCGTGGCGGACAGGCCCTCGTACAGCTCCACTGCCGTCGCGGGCAGCATGCCCTCCGAGCACGAACCGTCGACCTGCAACAGGGCGTTGGGCTCCTCGACACCGGCGGCGACGATGCCGCGCGGGCGGCCGCGGTAGAGCGACGGCGCGACCTCGACGAGCCCGTTCGCGAGCATCGCCGAGGCGACGGTGTCCCCGGGGTGCCCGGTCAACTCCCGCCCGTCGACGGTGAACCGCAGCACGCGGTCACGGTCGATACGGCCCCCTTGCCGCCGCCGGAATCGCTGGTCGGTCATCGGTTGCCACCTCCGGCCTGGGGCAGTTCGGGTCGGGGCTCGTCGAGCCGATAGGCGGCGAGCACCTCGTAGGTCACTGTGTCGCGCAGGACGTTGAACCAGCGGCGGCAGCCGATGCTGTGCATCCACCGCTCGGCGAAGGGGCCCTTGGGGTTGTCGCGGTAGAAGACGTACTCGGCCCACTGCTCGTCCGTGAGGTCGGCGGGGGACTCGGGATAGGGGACGTGGGCCTGTCCGCCGTAGTGGTACTCGGTCTCGTCGCGGGGGCCGCACCATGGGCAGCTGATCAGCAGCACGGTGTCCTTCTCTCAACAAGCTTTCAGTGGGCCACGGCTGCTGCGCCGTGCTCGTCGATCAGCGCGCCCGTCGCGAAACGTTCGAGGGCGAAGGGGGCGTTCAGCGGATGCGGTTCACCCGTGGCGATGGTGTGCGCGAAGGTCCAGCCGGCCGCCGGCGTGGCCTTGAAACCACCGGTTCCCCAGCCGCAGTTGACGTAGAGGTTCTCGACCGGCGTGGTGCCGATGATCGGGGAGGCGTCCGGGGAGACGTCGACGATGCCGCCCCAGGTCCGCAGCACATGCGCGCGGGCGAAGACGGGGAACAGCTCGACGGCGGCGGCCATCTGCTGCTCGATCACGTGGAAGGAGCCGCGCTGCCCGTAGCCGTTGTAGGAGTCGACGCCCGCGCCCATCACCAACTCGCCCTTGTGTGCCTGGGACACATAGACGTGCACGTGATTCGACATGACGACCGTCGGATGCACCGGCTCGTGCAGCTCGGAAACCAGCGCCTGCAGCGGATGCGACTGCACCGGCAGCCGTACGCCCGCCCGTTCGGCCAGCACGCTGCTGTGCCCGGCGGACGCGAGCCCGACGCGCCCGGCGAGGATGCGGCCCCGGTTGGTCTCGACGCCCACGACCCGGTTGCCGTCCTTGAGGAAACCGGTGACCTCGCAGCCCTGGATCAGGTCCACGCCCAGCTCGTCGGCGCGGCGGGCCAGCGCCCAGGCGACGTGGTCGTGTTTGGCGATGCCGGCGCGCGGCTGGAAGGTGCCGCCGAGGACCGGATACCGGGTACGCGAGGAGACGTTCAGGATGGGGCAGACCTTGGCGACCTCGTCCGGTTCGAGCCATTCGGCGTCAACTCCGTTGAGGCGGTTGGCGTTGACGCGGCGCACGCCCTCGCGGACGTCCTGGAGGGTATGGGCGAGGTTGAGGACACCGCGCTGGCTGAACAGGAAGTCGTAGTCCAGCTCCTCCGGGAGCCCCTCCCACAGCTTCAGCGCGTACTCGTAGATCGCGGCGCTCTCGTCCCACAGGTAGTTCGAGCGGATGATCGTGGTGTTGCGGGCCATGTTGCCGCCGGCCAGCCAGCCCTTCTCCAGGACGGCGACGTTGGTGATGCCGTGGTTCTTGGCGAGATAGTAGGCGGTCGCCAGGCCGTGGCCGCCCGCGCCGACGATGACGACGTCGTACGAGGAGCGCGGCTCGGGGTTGCGCCACAGGAAGTCCGGGTGCTCCGGCAGCGGCTCGGCGGTCATGCCGCGTCTCCGATCAGGTGCGGGTAGAGAGGGAACGCGGCGGCGAGCTTCTCGACCCGTGCGCGCAGTTCGTCGTCGGGCCGCTCGCCCTTCAGGGCCTCGGCGATGATGTCGGCGACCTCCCGGAACTCCGCCTCGCCGAAGCCGCGGGTGGCGAGGGCCGGGGTGCCGATCCGCAGCCCCGAGGAGACCATCGGCGGGCGGGGGTCGAACGGCACCGCGTTGCGGTTGACGGTGATGCCGATGCGGTGCAGCCGGTCCTCGGCCTGCTGACCGTCCAGCGAGGAGTTCCGCAGGTCGACCAGGACCAGGTGGACCTCGGTGCCGCCGGTCAGCACGGTGATCCCGGCCTCGGCGACATCGTCGGCCAGCAGCCGGCCGGCGAGGATACGGGCGCCGTCCAGGGTGCGCTGCTGGCGCTCCCTGAACTCCTCGCCCGCCGCCACCTTGAAGGCCACCGCCTTCGCCGCGATGACATGCTCCAGCGGGCCGCCCTGCTGGCCCGGGAAGACCGCCGAGTTGATCTTCTTGGCCAGGCCTGCCCGGCTCAGGATCACGCCGCCGCGCGGGCCGCCGAGGGTCTTGTGCGTGGTGGTCGTGACGACGTCGGCGTACGGCACCGGGTTCGGGTGCAGGCCCGCGGCCACCAGCCCGGCGAAGTGCGCCATGTCCACCATCAGATACGCGCCCACCGCGTCGGCGATCCGCCGGAACGCGGCGAAGTCCAGCCGCCGGGGGTAGGCCGACCAACCGGCGACGATCAGCTTCGGCCGGTGGGCCAGGGCGAGCTGCTCGACCTCGTCCATGTCGATGCGCAGGTCCGACTCGCGCACGTGGTACGGCACGACGTTGTAGAGCTTGCCGGAGTAGTTGATGCGCATCCCGTGGGTCAGATGACCGCCGTGCGCCAGGTCGAGGCCGAGGATCGTGTCGCCGGGGTCGAGCAGCGCGAACATCGCGGCCGCGTTGGCCTGGGCGCCCGAGTGCGGCTGCACGTTCGCGGCCTCCGCGCCGAACAGCTCCTTCACCCGGGCGATGGCCAACTGCTCTATGACATCGACGTGTTCGCAGCCGCCGTAGTAGCGGCGGCCCGGGTAGCCCTCGGCGTACTTGTTGGTCAGGACCGAGCCCTGGGCCTCCATGACGGCGGCCGGGGCGAAGTTCTCCGAGGCGATCATCTCGAGCGTGGACTGCTGCCGGTGCAGTTCGGCGGCGACCGCGGTCGCGACGTCCGGGTCGAGTTCGCCGAGCGGGAGAGACAGGGAAGAGGTGGACGTGGTGATCGACGGGTTCGCTGCCATCTGTGCACCATCCTGGGAGCCAACTAAAGAGCAACTGATATATCAGACTCTGCGGTACGGTATGGGAGCTCGCCGGACAGGTCAAGGGGGCCTCATGCAGAACGTGGCGACCGAGCCCAGAGGTGAGGAACTGTCCCTCGCCGAGCGGGCCTACCGCGCCATCCGCGACCGGCTCGTCATGCTCGAGATCCGTCCGGGCGCGCCGATCAACGAGGACCAGCTGGGGCAGTCCCTCGGCGTCGGACGGACGCCGGTGCGCGAGGCGCTGAAACGGCTCCAGTACGAGCGGCTCATCACGACCTACCCCCGACGCGGCACCTTCGCGACCGAGGTCAACATCACCGACCTGGCCCACATCTCCGAGGTGCGCCTGGAACTGGAACCCCTGGCCGCAGCCCAGGCCGCACGCCGCGCCACGGCCACGGACCGGGCGTCCCTGACGGCCCTGCGGCGGGAGCTGGAGAGCGTGCGTCCCCGTGGGCGCGAAGCCCGCGAGCTGATGCACCTGGACCTCCAGGTCCACCGCGCCATCTACGCCGCCACGCACAATCCGTACCTGGAGGACACCCTCGTCCGCCACGACAACCTGGCGACCCGTATCTGGTGCCTGTTCGTCGACCGGCTGTCCGACATGGCCGGCCACGTCGAGGAGCACGGACCGTTGGTCGAGGCGATCGTCGCGGGTGACGCCGATCAGTCGGCGCAGCTCGCCCGTAGCCACGTCGAAGGCTTCGAGCGGGCCATTCGCGAGGCCATCTGAGACGCCGGCCGAGCCGGGTCTCGGCTCGCTGAGAAGTCGGTGCGCGACGCCTCGCGGTTGCCCGGGGCGCATGCGGGGCCTGCCCGCCAAGGTGGTCCACAGGTGCGGGGCGACGTCGTCGTCGGGCAGCTGGGCGATCACGTAGCGGACGCAGTGTTCGATCATGACCGCCACAATCGGGCCGCCTCGTTCCCGTCCGCGTTGCACAACGCGTCGTGGACCGCCGCGTCCTCGTTCCGGATGCCGCACGACGGCCTCGGCACCGGCTTCACATTCCGGTGAATGACGTCGAGTTGATCTGCCTACCTTCAACTCCGCGACGCCACCATGCTCAGCGAGTTGGCGACGACGATGGCGCCGATGCTCGCCCACTCCGGTGCGCCCAGGCCCTGGCCCAGGCCGACCCAGCCGACCAGGGCCGCGAGGACCGGGTTGACGCTCATGAACAGGCCGAACGCCCGGGGCGGGACATGCCGGAGGGTGAACAGGTCCGCGAGATACGGCACGGCCGAGGACAGGACCCCTGCGGCGATCGCGCAGGCGACGGCGCCGGCCGTGGGCGGGTGCCGTACCGCGACGGCGATGCCGATGGGCAGGAACATCACGGCCGAGATGCCCGCCGCGGCCGCCGCCCCCTGCGCTCCGGGGACACGTCGGCCGACGGTGCGGTTGAGCAGGATGTACGACGCCCAGCAGGCGGCCGCCAACAGGCCCAGGCCCATGCCGACGTAGTCGGCCGAGGGCTGCGGGCGCATCAGCGTGACGACACCGGCCGCGGCGATCATCGCGCAGCACACGTCCATACGGCGGCGCGAGGTCGCCAGGGCGATGGTGAGCGGGCCGAGGAACTCCAGGGTCACCGCCAGGCCCAGCCCGACGCGGTCGATCGCCGAGTACAGGGAGAGGTTCATGGTGCCGAACACCAGGGCCAGCAGCATCACCGGCCACCACTGAGCCCACGTGAACGAACGCAGCCGCGGCCTGCCGACGGCGATCAGGACGAGGGCGGCGACGTACTGGCGCACGGCGACGACACCGGCGGGGCCCAGGACGGGGAAGGCGAGGGAGCCGATCGCGGCGCCGGTCTGGTTCGACAGGCCACTGCCGATCATCGTGGCCACGCCGGCCAGCCGTCCGCCGGTCCGCTCGGAGGGCTCCAGCGGGGTCAGGGGCGTCGGCGCGGGTGCGGGTCGGGTGCGCATACGCCGATCGTGCGACCGCTCGATCCTTGCGCAAAATGCGTTCGGTTCACCATCTATACGCTTGAGTCATGGATGTGGAGCTGAAGCAGTTGCGCTGTCTCGTCGCGATCGTCGACGAGGGCACCTTCACCGACGCCGCCATCGCCCTCGGCGTCTCCCAGGCCGCCGTCTCCCGTTCGCTGGCCTCGCTCGAGCGGGCCCTGGGTGTCCGGCTGCTGCGGCGGACCTCCCGCGAGGTGACCCCGACCGGGACCGGGCTGCGCGTCCTTGCGCACGCCCGCCGGGTGCTCGGCGAGGTGGACGACCTGGTCCGGGAGGCGACCTCCGGGTACGCCCGCCTGCGGATGGGCTACGCCTGGGCCGCGCTCGGCCGGCACACCCCGGCCTTCCAGCGCCGCTGGGCCGCGGCCCACCCCGGGACCGACCTTCAGCTCGTGCGCGTCAACTCGTCCACCGCGGGGCTCGCCGAGGGAGCCTGCGACCTGTCGGTCGTGCGCCGGGGTGTGGACGACCGGCGGTTCGACTCCGCCATCGTGGGGCTGGAGCGGCGGCTGTGCGCGGTCGCCGCCGACGACCCGCTGGCCCGGCGCCGCTCGGTCCGGCTGGCCGACCTCAGCGGACGTACCCTCGTCGTCGACCGGCGCACCGGCACCACGACCACCGACCTGTGGCCGCCCGACTCACGTCCGGCGATCGAGGAGACGCACGACGTCGACGACTGGCTCACGGTGATCTCCACCGGCCGCTGCGTCGGCATGACGGCCGAGGCCACCGCCCACCAGTACCCGCGCCCCGGCGTCGTCTACCGGCCCGTCCGGGACGCCGAACCCATCGCCGTACGGCTGGCCTGGTGGCGTGAGGACCCGCATCCCGCAGCACAGGCGGCGATAGAGCTGCTCACGGCCTTGTACCGGGGTGACTGACGCGATGGCATGGGGGCGGGAAGGGCCCTATCCACTTCTCGCGGATCCTGATTGCGCGGTGCACGGCTGTCAGCCGCTTCTCCGCGTCGGTCTGGGTCCTTCCCGTCCCCTCCAGCACACCACGGCCGCAGCGGGTGCGCCAGGCCCGTTCGCCGAGTAAGGGGTCACGAGGGTGACAATACGGGCGGGACGGGTACCCATGAGCGGATCCCGCCGGTCGCGGGTGAACCGTCGAGTGGAGGTGGGGAGGCCGTGCGCCTCGCGATCCATGGTGCCGACCCGGCCGTCGTGCGGCATCCGGAACGAGGACGCGGCGGTCCACGACGCGTTGTGCAACGCGGACGGGAACGAGGCGGCCCGATTGTGG
>NZ_RDBN01000005.1:858539-965745 GCF_008042075.1 Streptomyces sp. UW30
CCTCGCGGCCCTCCACACCGTCGAGGTTGAGCTCGACGGTGACCTTCGTACCGGGCTTCCAGTACTTCTCGGGACGGAAGTCGCAGGCCGTCGTGACGATAGCTCCGGGCGACGGCGCCAAGTCCGTCGACACCAGCGGTGCGCTGAAGGTGACCGCGGCCAAGGGCAAGCTGACGGCCGTCGAGGTGAAGGACACCAAGGGCAACGCGATAGACGGGAAGATATCCGGCGACGGCGCCACGTGGACTCCGGCCACGCACCTCGCCGCCGCCACGAAGTACTCGGTGCACGCGGTCGCCAAGGACGCCGACGGCCTGGAGGCCGCCAAGGAGGCCGACTTCACCACCCTGACCCCGAAGAACACCTTCCTCGGCCGCTTCACCCCCGAGGACGGCTCCAAGGTCGGCGTCGGAATGCCGTTCTCCCTGCGCTTCACCCGGGGCATCACCAGCCCCGAGGACGTGGAGAAGGCGATCACCGTCAAGACCGAGCCGGCCGTCGAGGTCGCGGGCCACTGGTTCGGCAACGACCGCCTCGACTTCCGTCCCGAGAAGTACTGGAAGCCCGGTACGAAGGTCACCGTCGAGCTCAACCTCGACGGTGTGGAGGGCCGCGAGGGCGTCTACGGCGAGCAGGGCAAGAAGATCTCCTTCACGATCGGCCGCAACCAGGTCTCGGTCGTCGACGTGAAGACCAAGAAGATGAAGGTCACGCAGGACGGCAAGGTCATCAAGACCATCCCCGTCACCACCGGCAAGCCCGGGTACGACACCTGGAACGGCCAGATGGTGATGACCGAGAAGTTCGTCCAGACCCGGATGAACGGCGACACGGTCGGCTACGACGGCGAGTACGACATCGACGACGTCCCGCACGCCACCCGCCTGACCGACTCCGGCACCTTCATCCACGGCAACTACTGGGGCGGCGGCGCCTTCGGCAACTACAACGCCAGCCACGGCTGCATCGGCCTGCGCGACGTCAAGGGCGCCTGGGACAAGGGCACCCCGGCGGCGTGGTTCTTCAACCACTCGATGATCGGTGACGTGGTGGTCGTGAAGAACTCCGCCGACGCGACGGTGGCCCCGGAGAACGGGCTGAACGGCTGGAACATGTCCTGGGAGAAGTGGAAGGCGTGACGGCCTTCCGGTACGGCGGCCCCGGTGTACGACCTCATGAGAGGTACGGCACCGGGGCCGTCGGCGTTGCTCCCCGTGCTGTGCCTGTCCGGGGGGCAACCGGCAACCCCCAGACCCCCGGCCGTGTGTGACGGACCGCGCTCCGGCCCGTGCCGTTGGTCCCCGTGCTGTGCCTGTCCGGGGGCAACCCCCGGACCCCCGGCCGTGTGTGACTGACCGCACTCCGGCCCTTGCCGTTAGTCCCCGTGCTGTGCCTGTCCGGGGGCAACCCCCGGACCCCCGGCCGTGTGTGACTGACCGCACTCCGGCCCTTGCCGTTAGTCCCCGTTAACCTGCTCGCATGACCGTGAATCTCGAAGTCGCCGAAGGTGTCGGTACCCTCCGTCTCGACCGCCCGCCCATGAACGCGCTGGACGTCGCCACCCAGGACCGGCTCAAGGAGCTCGCCGAGGAGGCGACCCGGCGCGACGACGTGCGGGCCGTGGTGATCTACGGCGGGGAGAAGGTGTTCGCGGCGGGCGCGGACATCAAGGAGATGCAGGCCATGGACCATACGGCGATGGTCCTGCGCGCGAGGGGCCTGCAGGAGTCGTTCACCGCGGTGGCCCGGATCCCGAAGCCGGTGGTGGCGGCCGTGACCGGCTACGCGCTCGGCGGCGGCTGCGAGTTGGCGCTGTGCGCGGACTTCCGCATCGCCGCGGACAACGCCAAGCTGGGCCAGCCGGAGATCCTGCTCGGCCTGATCCCGGGCGCGGGAGGCACCCAGCGCCTGGCCCGGCTGATCGGACCGTCCAAGGCGAAGGACCTGATCTTCACGGGTCGCATGGTGAAGGCCGACGAGGCGCGGGAGTTGGGTCTGGTGGACCGGGTCGTCGCGCCGGACCAGGTCTACGCCGAGGCGCACGCATGGGCGGCGAAGCTGGCGCAGGGGCCGGCGATCGCGCTGCGGGCGGCCAAGGAGTCGATCGACACGGGCCTGGAGACCGACATCGAGACGGGCCTGGCGGTGGAACGCGGCTGGTTCGCGGGGCTGTTCGCGACGGAGGACCGGGAGCGGGGGATGCGGAGCTTCGTGGAGGAGGGGCCGGGCAAGGCCAAGTTCCTCTGACGAGGGCTGCCGAATCACTTGCCATTGACGGGGTGTCTGATCCGGGTCCCTCGATGGGGCGGTTTATGCCAGCCTTAAGGCAACCTTAAGCGTGCCTTGTCGAGGGAGCCCGTCGATTGCCGCCGGCGGCTCCTTCTTCGCAGCTCAGATGGGCCATGGCAGGCTCCGAACTGCCACCGTCATATGCCAACCGTGCACTGCGGAATGAAGGCTTCCGGGGGGTGTATTCCTCGGGAACGGCCCCGGAGGGCCGTGCGGGCGGCCATGATGGGGGCATGGCGGGGCTGGAGGGTGTCGAACACCCGCGGGGAAACGGCCGTGCGACTGCGGCACGCTGGTCGCCGGCGGTCGAGGACGAAGCTGCCTCAAAGGCGCTGGAGCTGTTCGGTAATCCCACGGAGGCAGAGGTTCCGCTCCCGTCCCGCCCGGAGTCCGCCGCGACGGCTCGCCGGCTGGCGCAAGTGGTGGTCCTGCGTCAGTGGGGCCTCACCCCCAAGATGACCGAGGACGCGGTCTTACTCGTCTCGGAGTTGGTCGGCAACGCCGTCCGCCACACCGGTGCCCGGGTCTTCGGCCTGCGCATGCGCCGCCGCCGCGGCTGGATCCGCATCGAGGTCCGCGACCCGTCCCGCGGCCTGCCCTGCCTGATGCCGGTGCAGGAGATGGACATCAGCGGCCGGGGCCTGTTCCTCGTCGACAAACTCTCCGACCGCTGGGGCGTGGACCTGCTGCCACGCGGCAAGACGACGTGGTTCGAGATGAGGGTGGCAGACCGCTGACGGTCGCCTCCGGCGGCTGAGCCGACGAACCACGCGGCCCGCCGCGACTGGATCGGCGCCTGCAAGGCGCGCGCCTCTCGCCGCCGGTCGGCATCTTTCAGCCTGTCTGGGGGTCCCCCCTGCTCGAAGAGCTTGGGGGAGGGACGGGTAGGGGCGGCGGGGGCGAGGAAAATCCGGGGCCCCAGCGACCCGCACCGGCGGCCAATCAGGTCAATAGCGTGATTTTCGACGTAATCCTCATTAAATAGTCCGGTGATCTTTGGTGACTGCCGCGCCCCCACCCCGCCGCACCGGAAGAACTGCCGATGAACCACACGTACMGCACCCTCCTCGCCGGCCTGGCCCTCCTCGCGCTCGCCGCCTGCGGCACCGACGCCCCCAAGGGCGAGGACCACGCCGAGACACCCCACGGCACCCAGGCCGCCATCCCCGCCCCGGCGAAGGACGACACCGTAAAGGGCCTCCCCGGCATGCCCCCCGTCCTCGACCCGAAGGACGTCTACGCCGCCGACCGCCCGAACAAGCTCTCCCCGGTCGTCAAGGACTTCCCGTCCCGCGTCTACGTCCCCAACAGCGAGTCGGACACCGTCTCCGTCATCGACCCGAAGACATACGAGGTCATCGAGACCATCCCCGTCGGCCGCCAGCCCCAGCACGTCGTCCCGTCCTGGGACCTGAAGACCCTCTGGGTCAACAACAACCGCGGCCACACCCTCACCCCCATCGACCCGAAGACCGGCAAGGCGGGCGAGGAGGTCGAGGTCCACGACCCCTACAACCTCTACTTCACCCCCAACGGCAAGTACGCCGTCGTCATGGCCTCCCTGGACCGCGAACTCGTCTTCCGCGACCCCCACACGATGAAGCGGCTCAAGACCGAACCGGTCACCTGCTACGGCGTCAACCACGCCGACTTCTCCCTCGACGGCCGCTACTTCATCGTCTCCTGCGAGTTCAGTGGAGAGCTCCTGAAGGTCGACACCGAAAAGATGAAGGTCGTCGGACGGCAGAAGCTCCCCTTCGACGGCGCCATGCCGCAGGACGTCAAGGTCTCCCCGGACGGCAAGCGCTTCTACATCGCCGACATGATGGCCGACGGCATGTGGGTGCTGGACGGCGACACGTTCGGCACCCCGACCCTCCTGCCCACGGGCAAGGGCTGCCACGGCCTCTACGTCGCCCGCGACTCCCGCGAGATGTACGTCTCCAACCGCGGCGAAGGCACCGTCTCCGTCTTCGACTTCACCAAGAACGCGCTCACCAGGAAGTGGCAGCTCCCGGGCGGCGGCAGCCCCGACATGGGAGGCGTCTCCGCCGACGGCAGGGTGCTGTGGCTGTCCGGCCGCTACGACTCCGAGGTGTACGCCCTCGACACCCGAACCGGCGCCGAACTCGCCCGGATCCCGGTGGGCGAAGGCCCGCACGGCCTCGCCGTCTACCCGCAGCCCGGCCGCTACTCCCTCGGCCACACCGGCATCTTCCGCTGACCGGCGCCCCGTTGACCCTTCGTCAGCGGACACGCCGCCGAACGGGTGAAGATCCCCGGCATGCCGCCGTAGGCCCGCAATCGTGGCCCCCATGATCACAACTCGCCTGCGGCGGCGGGCCGCTGCCGCCGTACTGTCCCTCTCGGCCGTCCTCGCGACGACGGCCGCCACGGCCCCCGAGACCGTCCCCACCTCGGCCCGCACGACCCTCGCCAAGGCCGCCGCTCCGACCCCCGCCGCCTGCCCCGTCCAGTACGACGACAAGATCAAGGCCGCCGCCGACCGCGGGGTCGACGTCGAACGCATCACCCCTGCCCCGGCTTGGCGCACCAGCTGCGGCACGCTCTACCGGGCCGACGGCCGCGGCCCGGAGGTCGTCTTCGAGGAGGGCTTCAAGCCCAGGGACGTCGAGACGGGCCAGTACGACCTGGAGAAGTACGTCCTGGTCAACCAGCCCTCCCCGTACGTCTCCACGACCTACGACCACGACCTGTACAAGAAGTGGTGGAAGTCGGGCTGGAACTACTACATCGACGCCCCCGGCGGCGTCGACATCAACAAGACCATCGGCGACACCCACAAATGGGCCGACCAGGTCGAGGTGGCCTTCCCGGGCGGTGTCGCGCGCCAGTACGTCATCGGCGGCTGCCCGGTGGACAAGACCACCAAGGTCGAGATCATGAGCGGCTGCCGGAGCAACCCGCACTTCGAGGCCTGGCACTGACGCCGGGCGCCGTCCCCTACCGGGCGTGCAGCAACAGCTCCGCGCCCACCGGTCGATAGCCCGCCGCCTGGAACGTCCGCACACTGCGGGCGTTCCCCGGCGCGACCTGCGCCCACAGAGGTTCCGCGACGAGATGCCGGGCCGCGGTCACCAGCAGCCGCCCGAGCCCCCGGTGCCGTACGTCCTCGTCGACCTCGACCGACACCTCCAGCCGCCCGGCGACCCCGCGGCCCATCACCAGGACCCCGCCCTCCACGGCCCACGCGCGCACCTCGTCGCGTCGTCGTCGGGCGTAGACGATCCGGGAATGCCCGGCGTCCTCGATCTCCTTCAGCGCGAGCGGCGGCGCCCCCGGCAGCGGGGAGCCGACGAACACCGCGTCGACGGTCTCCGCCGCACGCCCCGTCCGCTCCATGAGGGCCGCCAGGAAACGCGGGTTCATCGGCGCGGCCAGCGCGTCGCAGCCCACGCCACGCAGCGTGTCGTACACCCACGCCGGATCCTCGTCGGCGAAGACGACGGAGTGCGCGGTGAAGGCGAGGACGCCCGCGTCGCGGTGGGAGGGCTGGGGGAGGACCGTCGTACGACCGTCAGCGGGCGGGAAGACTCCCCTCGCCACCGCGTCGACAATGTCCCGCAAGGTCTCCGCCACGGCCGCCCCGTCCCGCTCCTTGAGTCTCCACCCACTGGAAGGCCCACACTCGCAGACATGATCGACGACGGCACCGGACTTTCACCATCGGCGAGCTGGCCCGGGCCACCGGACTGACCGTGCGGACCATCCGCTACTGGTCGTGAAGGGCCGCGGGCCCGAGTCGGCGTACCGTGCGGAGCTCGCCTGGGTGGTCGCCGCGCTGGAGGCGCGGGTGGGCGGCTAATCTGGCCGCGGCTAATGTGACCTGCGGCAGCAGGCCAGCACAAACACGACAGACGCGAGTAGACGCGAGTAAAGGGGCGGACCGGTGGCGCACATCGACATCGAGGAAGCACGCAAGCAGTTCGAGCGCATCGATGCGGACGGTGACGGCTCCATCACCGCCGCCGAGTTCAAGTCCGCGCTGGCGCAGGGGGGCGACTGGAACGTGACCGAGTCCGTCGCCGAGGCGATCATCAAGAGCCGCGACCTCGACGGCGACAAGCAGCTGTCGTTCGACGAGTTCTGGGCCTTCCTGAGCAAGTAACGCCCCACGAAGGGGCGCCCTCCCTCCGGGGAAGGCGCCCCTTCGTCATGTTCAGGCGTTCTCGGCCCACTCCCGCAGCGCCGCCTTGCTCGAGAAGTTCGCGACGTTCCTGTCCAGCGGGTCGTCCGTGTACTGATGGAAGCGCCATTTCGCCTGGATGCGGGGCTTGCCGGCCGTGACGTAGTCGGCGATCCAGAGGCCGTCGCCGGCGTAGGAGGTGGTGTCGACGTTCAGCCAGTAGTGGCGGTTGCAGTAGAGGACGACCGGGTTGTTCGGTCGCTTCTCCTTCAGTTTGCGGATGAAGAGGTCCTTCTCCGCGTTGCTGGCGTGGGTGCCCTCGCTTGTTGTTTCCCAGTCGACGGCGAGGATGTCGCCCGCCTTCTCGGGGGCCTTGCTGACGAAGTAGTCGGCCTGGGCCGAGAGGTTGCCGGGCCAGAGGAAGTGGTAGAAGCCGACGACCAGGCCGGCGTCGCGGGCGCGTTTTGTCTGGGCGGCGAGTTTGGGGTTGATGTAGGAGCGGCCCTCCGTCGCCTTGACGAAGACGAAGGAGAGGCCGTCGGTGTCGTAGGAGGAGGACTGGTACGCGCTGACATCGATGCCGCGGATCATGGGGGACTCCCTGAAGTGCATGTGGGGTGACAGGAGTTGGACTTGGTGTATGCCCCATCAGGGTGCCGGTGATCCGTCCCGCACGTGGAGATGTCAGGTGGAGATGTCAGGTGGAAAGGTCAGCCGCCGACGAGGACGTCCCGCATCGTTTCCAGACCCGCGGGACCGCTGCGCAGAGCACGCATGTGGAAGTCCCTGAGATCGAACCCGCTGCCGTGCCTCGCCCTGATCTCCTCGCGCATGGACAGCCACAGCCGCTCACCGAGCTTGTACGAGGGCGCCTGGCCCGGCCAGCCGAGGTAGCGGTCTATCTCGTCGACCGCGCGCGCCTTGTCGGTGAGTGTTCTCGTCCGCAGGAATTCCTGGGCGAGTTCAGGGGTCCAGCGCTGCCCTTCGTGGAACCCGGAGCCCGCCGGAATCTCCAGCTTCAGGTGCATGCCGATGTCGACGATCACCCGTGCCGCGCGGAAGATGTTCTTGTTGAGCATGCCGAGCAGGTATCCGTCATCGAGATAGCCGAACTCCCGCATCAGGCGCTCGGCGTAGAGCGCCCAGCCCTCACCGTGTCCGTCGATGAAGCAGAGCAGGCGCTGGAACCGGTTGAGAGTCGGGGTCGCCACCGCCGTGCCGATCTGGAGGTGATGGCCCGGCACGCCCTCGTGGTACACCGTGCTGGCCTCGCGCCAGGTAGAGAACTCCTGCTTGTCCGTGGGCAGTGACCACCACATCGTGCCCGGTCGGCTGAAGTCGTCGGCCGGGTTGGTGTAGTAGGCGCCCAGCCCGCCGCCCGGTGGGGCGATCCTGCAGTCCAACCGCATCAGCTCGTCCGGGATGTCGAAGTGCTTCCCCCGAAGGTCGGCCAGCGCACGCTCGGACAGTTCCTGCATCCACGCCTGGAACGCGGCCTTGCTCCCGACGCGGTACCGAGGGTCGCCGTCGAGCACCTCGGCCGCCTCGGCCGGACTCGCCCCGGGCCTGATCCTGCCCGCGACCTCGGTCAGCTCCGCCTCGATCCGGCCGAACTCGGCCCAACCCCACTCGTAGGCATCGCGCAGATCCACCTTCGCTCCGATGAACT
This sequence comes from Streptomyces sp. UW30, assembly GCF_008042075.1. GTDB lineage: Bacteria > Actinomycetota > Actinomycetes > Streptomycetales > Streptomycetaceae > Streptomyces. Next base: position 866,645 of record NZ_RDBN01000005.1, read on the forward strand.
TACGCGACCACAGCGCGTAGAGGTCCTCGCCGACCGCGTCCTCGTCGCCGGCCTTCGGAGCGAGATCGTCACGGAGGAAGGCGGCCAGCTCCGCGTACGCCTCCCCGGCCACGCGCACGCCGGCATCGAGGTCGGCCCGCAGGGCACCGTCGACCCCCGGCGTGCCCTCGGCGGACGCGACAAGCTTGGTGAAGAAGGATCCTGCGGCGGACCAGGTCTCGCACTGTTCGAGCGTCCGCCGCACCTGACGTGCCGCCGACACGACGCCCTTGTCCGCCGATGCCGACAGTGCCGCCCGGTATCCCGCGAGCGTCTCCGGCACCCGGGACAGCCGCTTCGCGATCACCGCCCAGTCATCGGCGGTTTCGGTCGGCATCAGGTCGAAGGCGTACCGGATGTCCTGCGGCGGGCTCGCGATCATGTTCAGCGACGCCGCGGGCAGACCGGCCTCGTGCATGTCGACATCGACTTCGAGTCGCTCGCAGAAGACCGCCTTGGCGATGCGCTCGCCTTCGTCCACCGGCGCTGTGGCCGCCATGCCGGCCAACGCGGCCCTGGCGAGTCCGGCACGTGCCTCATGGCCGTCGGGGGAGAGGTCGGGCAGCCTGTCGTCGTGGCCGAGTATGCCGAACTCGGTGGCCGCGAGCGGGTTCAACCGGGCGTAATCGTCCACATAGGCGTCACACACACCGTGCACGCCGGTTGCTTCACGTAGCACCACTGACTCCTCCTTCACGCACGACGGACCGGGTCCCCGACCGGCATCGCGGCCAGCACCTTGCGGTCGACCTTGCCTGCCCGGTTGAGGGGCATCTCGTCCAGCCACACGAAGAAGCGCGGCATCATATGGCTCGGCAACCGGTCGCGCAGCTGGCCGGTCATCACCTCGGCGGACGACCGTTCGCCGACCAGGAAGGCGACGATGGCGGCACCTCCGGGCGCGTCCTCGCGGAGCAGCACCGCGGTGTCAACGGCTCCGGCGCACTCGCGCAGGGCGTGCTCGACCTCGCCGATCTCGACGCGGAAGCCCCTGATCTTGACCTGGTCGTCGATCCGGCCGAGGTAGACGTAGTCGCCGTCCGGCTGGAGCCGTACGCGGTCCCCCGTGGCGTACATGCGTGTGCCGGGTGTCCGCGCGAACGGGTCCGGCAGGAACACCGCCGCCGTGCGGCCCGGCAGCCCGAGATAGCCCCTGGCCAGGCCGGCTCCCGCGATGAACAACTGGCCCTCGGCGCCGACCGGGACGGGCCGCAGATCGTCGTCGAGCACATAGGCCCGTACCCCCCGGACCGGACTGCCGATCGGCACCCAGCTCGGCGTCGACGTGGTGCAGCGGTACCAGGTGGCGGCGACCGATGCCTCGGTCGGGCCATAGCCGTTGACCACGACCAGGGGCGGGGAGTCCGCGAGACCGAGACCGTCGAGCTGGGAGCCGCCGGTGATGACGAGACGGACGCCCGCCTGCGCCAGCCGGGGCAGGAGCGCTTGGCCGTAAGGCCCGAGTACGGCGGCCGGGATCTCCAGCGCGGTCACGCCCAGCGCGCGCACGGTGACCAGGATCCGGCTCGCGGGCAGGTCGGCGTCGTCGCCGATCGCTACGCAGGCGCCCGCGCACAGCGGCATCAGCACATCGTGCATCGTGCTGTCGACGGTCGGCGCGGTCGTCCACAGCATGACGTCGTCCGCCCTGATCAGGTCGAGGTCCTCGATCGAGGCGACGATCAGATTGTGGATCCCCTCGTGCGGCACCCCGACGATCTTGGGGCGGCCCGTGGAGCCCGATGTCGTGATCGCGTACGCCAGGTCGAGCGGCCGGGGTCGGGGGAGCGCGGAGGTGCCCTCGTCCACCGGGCCCGGGTTGGCCATGTCGTCCAGGTCGCCCATCAACAGCGCTTCGGGACACCATTCGGTGGGTGCGGCGACGAGGACCTGCTCGCATCCGGCGTCGTCCAGCACCTCCCGGTTGCGCCGGGGCGGATCGCCCGGGTCGAGCGGCAGGCACGCCGCACCGCAGCGCAGCACGGCGACGAGGCCGGTCAGTGCGGCCGCGCCGCGGGGCGCCACCAGCCCCACCACCGTTCCCGGGCCCGCCCCCGCGCGTCGCAGGCGGTGGGCCAGCCGGGCCGTCGCGCGGTCGAACTCGGCGTAGGTCCACGACCGTTCCCGCGTCCGGACGGCGGGGGCATGCGGCCGTATCCGGACCTGCTGCGCGAACAGATCGACCACCGTACGCGGCCTGGATTCCACGATGACTTCTCCTCAGTCGGCTTGCATCTGGCTGCGCAGGCTCAGTGGCCGCAGGTCGGTCCACACGCGATCGACGTGGGCGAGGCACGCCGCCTTGTCGCCGCTGAATCCCTCGGCGCGCCAACCGGACGGAACGTCACGGTCGGCGGGCCAGATCGAATGCTGTCCCTCGTGATTGACCACCACGCTGAACTCACGGTCCTCGTCGTCGAACATGGTCTGCGTCGTCCTCCCGGTCGCCGGTTCACGCTTTTCCTGGTGCGCCGCCCAGCGCCCAGCCGATCGCCTCCGGGAGCATCGCCTCCCACGCGGCGTAGGTGTGGCCGCCGTCGCCGTACACGCACCGCACGCTGTGGCCGCGCAGGGCCAGGTCCTCCCCGGTGCGTTTGGTGGCGTCCAGCTGGCTGATGCCGCCGTCGAGCATCGCGTCCGCTTCCTCACGGCTCGCGGACAGGAAGAGCCGGGCGGGGCTCGGCTCGGCGTCGGCCGTCGGCAGGAGGCGGTGGTCGGTCAGCGGGCCGGACATGCCGACGGCTGCGTCGAAGCTGTCGGGGCGGCGCAGTGCGGCACGCACCGCGGTGACGGCGCCGAGGCTCGCACCGACGGCCGTCGTACGTCCGCCGCCCCGCCATCGCTCGCCCAGCCAGTCCCGCAGGTGCGGGATCAGCTCGTCGGCGAGCACGTCCACGAAGTCCTCGTGGAGCAGTTCCCGGTTGCGGACCGACCACTCGGCCGGGCTCACGAACAATGCCGCCGTCGCCGGGATCCGGCCCTGCAGGACCAGTCGGTCGAGCAGAGCGGGCAGCCGCATGATGTCGACGAACTCGGAGCCGTCGAGCACGATCAGGGTCCGCAGGTCCGGGCCCGGTTCCCCGGCCGAGACGAACAGGTCGAGCCGGCGTGCGCCGGGGAACGTCCGGCTGTGCCACACGTGCTGTTCGAGGCGGTGCTCGCGAGTAGCGGCGCCGAGGTCGGGGGCGCTCTCCTCCAGGATCGCGGCCGCGAACGCGGCCGGCGTCCGGTGCGTCATCATCAGCCGCAGCGGGACCTCGCGGCCGAGCAACCGCCGGATCGCCGCGGTCGCCCTCGGCACGAGCAGGGAGTGACCACCGGAGGCGAAGAAGTCCGCCGTGGCGGGCACTGTCCGGCCCAGTACCGCGGACCACGCCTCGACAACACGCGCCTGAAGCCCCGTCGTTGGCGCCGCGGCCGCCGATTCGACCTCGGCGACGGGCGGCAGCGCCGTGCGGTCCACCTTGTTGTTGGCGGTCAACGGGATGCGGGGTACCTCGACCACATGGTCCGGGACCATGTACGCCGGCAACGTCGCGCCGAGCCTGGCGCGCAGCGCGGGCACGTCCACCGGGTCCGTCGCCACGACGTAGGCGGCCAGGGCCGGTCCGGTGGCTGACTCGACCCGCAGTGCGACGGCCGAGGTGATGCCCCTCTCGCGCAGCAGGACTTGCTCGATCTCGCTCAGCTCGATCCGGAAGCCGCGGACTTTCACCTGCTTGTCTGCGCGGCCCAGGAAGTCGATCGCACCGCTCGGCAGATACCGCCCGATGTCACCGGTGCGGTACATACGGGCGCCGGGCGGGCCGTACGGATCGGGGACGAACGCCGCCGCGGTCGCTCCCGGGCGGCCGTGGTAGCCGCGGGCCAGTCCGTCGCCTGCCAGGTAGATCTCGCCCCGCATGCCGACGGAGACGGGTCGCAGCTCCCGGTCGAGGAGGTACACGCGGGTATGCGGAAGGGCGTACCCGATCGGTACCCGGCCGGCCTTCCACTCCTCGCCGTCGAACAGCGTGGCCAGCACCGTGCACTCGGTCGGTCCGTAGGACGCCGTGACGCGACACCCGGGCAGGCCCTCACGCGCGGCGGCGAAGCTCCTCGGGTTGACCACGTCGCCCCCGACGACCAGCCGGCTCAGGCCCGTGAGCGTCCGGATGTCCCGTTCCACCAGCAGGTCGAGCTGCGGGGAGACCAGCTTGAGCGTGGTCACGCCGTGGGCACGGACGACTTCGTCCAGGCGGTCGAGGAGGGTTCCGGTGTCGGTCACCACGACGCTCCCGCCGTGCGCGAGGGGGGTCCACTCCAGCACCGCGACGTCGAAGGTCAGGGGCCCGCACTGGAGGAAGGTCGTACCCGGCCCGACGTCGAGGTGGCGCGGTACCCCCGCCACCAGCCGGCTCAGCGCCCGGTGCGGGACCGCCACCGACTTGGGTGTCCCGGTCGAGCCCGACGTCGAGATGAGATACGCCAGGTTGTCGGGGGACGCGGCCCGCGGCAGGTCCCCGGCGTCGTAGCCGCTCAGATCGAGCGTCCCGGCCCCGAACACCAGCGTCGGCAGCCCGCTCGCGGGCAGGCGGTCGTGGAGTCCGGGGCTGACGACGGTGAGGACCGCGCCCGCGTCCGAGACCAGGAAGCGCAACCGGTCGGCCGGATGGTCCGGGTCGAGCGGCAGGTACGCCGCACCGGCCTTGGCGATGGCCAGCAGCACGACGAAACGCTCGACCGTCTTGTCCAGGCAGACGGCGACCACCCGCTCGGGCCCCGCACCCTGCGTGAGCAGGTGCCGGGCCAGTCGGTTCGCGCGCTCGTTGAGCTGCTGGTACGTCAGCGCACCGTCCGCGCCGACCACGGCGGGAGCCGACGGTCGCGCCTGCGCCTGCGCCTGCACGAGCTCGACGATCGTCGTCTCCGGCGCGGCAGTCGCGTCGTTGGCCCCGTGCAGCCTTTTGCGTTCGGACTCCTCGACCAGGTCCACCTGGTGCAACGGCAGTTCGGGGGCGCTCACGCCCTGTTCCAGCAGCCGGATGTAGCTCGTCGCGAGTGCGGAGATCGGCGCCTCGTCGAACAGCGCCGACCGGTACACGAATGTGGCGCGCAGCCGTCCGTCGACGACCTGCGTGGTGAGCGACAGGTCGAAGCGCGCCGTCACCGGCAGCTCGGGATACCACCATGTCGGCGCGCCCGGAGCCTCGGCGAGGCTCACCCGGTCACCGGCGTGGTTCACCGCGATGTCGAAGATCGGGTTGCGCTGGGATTCGGACCCGGCGTGGAGCGCGCCCACGATTCTCTCGAAGGGCACGTCCTGGTGCGCGTCCGCCGCCATCCAGGCGTCCCGTGTGCGGGTCACCAGGGAGCGGAAGGTCAGCGGCTCGCCCGACAGGTCGACGCGCAGCGCCACGGTGTTGATGAAGAAGCCGATCAGGTCCTGCAGCTCCGGGCGCGGCCGGTCGGAGACGATCGCGCCGACGACGACGTCGGTCTGACCGCTGAACGCGCTCAGGGCCGCGGCCAGTGCCGCCGTCACCACGACGGCCGGGGTCGCCCGGGCGCGCCAGGCCAACGCGGTCATGGCCGCGGTGGCCTCTTCCGGCAGCTCGACGACGACGGTGCCGCCCGCCGCGTCATTGGCCGCGGACCGGGGGCGGTCCAGAGCAAGGTCCAGCCGCTCGCTCCCCTGCAACGCCCGCACCCAGTGGTCCAGTTGCGGCTGGAGCGCGCCGCTCCCGAGGAAGCGGCGCTGCCAGTCCGCGTAGTCGCCGTACTGGACGGCGAGTTCCGCAAGCGCCGGCTCACGGTGCTCCAGTGCGGCGTCGTACAACTCGAAGAGGTCCCTGGCCAGTACGTCCATGGACCAGCGGTCGGTGATGATGTGGTGCAACGACGTCAACACGCCGTATCCGTCGTCCAGTTCCGCGACGACGACCCGGAGCAGGGGCGGCCGGGCGAGATCGAAGGGTTCGCGAACCGCCCGGTCCACCGCGGCTCGCCAGTCGCTCCCCGCCCAGACGACGGGGACGTCGATCTCGTCGGCCACCTCCTGCGCGACCTTGCCGTCCGGGTGCAGGACGAACCTGGTCCGCAGGATCTGGTGCCTGCGGACCAGCCCGGTCACCGCGGCGGCCAGCGCCGCGCGGTCCACTCCGTCCGGGAAGCGCCATCCGCCGGTGATGTGGTACTCGTCCGACGCGTCCCCCTGGTGCAGCCACCACAGGCGTTCCTGTCCCGCCGACAGCGGGAAGTGGGCAGTGGAACCGCGCACCAGTGGAAAGGGGTTCGTCGGACGTGGCTCGAACTTCACCATGTGGACCTGCGCATCCCTTCGGGCGGGGAGGTGGATCGGGACTCGGATCTCAGCTCTGCGCGGAGCTCAGCACCCCGTCGACGGCCGCGGTGATCGTGTCGACGCTGCGGAACGTCGATTCCTTGAGTGCGTCCTCCGGCAGCTCGACACCGAAGGTGTCCTCGATGCTCAGCATGAGCCCCAGGCATGTCAGCGAGGTCATGCCCATGTCCCACAGGTTGTCGTCGTGCTTCAGCTCGAAGCCGTGGCCGGAGAGGTTGAGTTGCTGGTCGATCAGCTTCCTGACGATGTCCACCGTGGAGGTGGGGGAGGTGGTCACTGCGTGTCCCCGCTTCCGGTGCCGACCGACCGGGCCTGAGTCTCGCCGCCGCCCCGGTGGCTGCGCAGATAGCGCCTGATCCGGCGGGCGCCGAGCAGGCTGCCTTGCGCGTACCAGAGGATGTCCGGGCCGAGCCCGTAGTCGATGCCGAGTTGGTCGTACGCCTGCACACACCGCGTCCGGTAGTACTCCGCGATCTGCGCCGTCGTCATCTGCGGCGCGGCCTCCGCGCCGGTCTCGAACCAGCCGGCGAGGTTGTGCTCGACGTACTCGTTGATCGACCACTCGACCGTCCGGGTGACGATCGGTTCCCGCGTCGGCGCGAACATCGGGTCGATGGTCCCGGGCTTGCCCTGAAGCTCGTTCGCGACGTGCTCGGCCAGCAGCGGCGCGCAGTGGAACCCGTCGCGGTACGTGCCGGTCATGAGGTAGAGACCGGACGGCGGCAGCCAGCCGATCATCGGGAAGCCGTCCAAGGTCACCGGGCGGTTCCCGGCGAGCCACTGCACGACCTCGTGGCCCGCGGCCCGTTCGTCCAGCTGCTGCATCGAGTACTGGGCGAGGAACCTGACGTCGGCCATCCAGGTGACACCGGTGATGGAGTCCACCAGACGGTTGGTGGCGCCGTAGTACTCCAGCCCGTCGCCCTGGGGCACGACGTGCAGCCCGCACGCGAAGCCGCGGTTCGGGGTGCGCACCACGCTGCGGAACGGGTCCCCACCGGTGCGCCGCGCGATCATCGCGAAGCCGAGACCGGGGAACGTGGGGATCAGATCGATGTCCTCGGACACGGTCCGGACCAGCGACTCGCTGTGGATACCGGCTGCCACGACTACGGTGCCGGCCTCGATGAGATGACCGTCGTCGAGCTCGACCCCGGTCACGACGTCGTCGCTGCTCACCAGCCGGCGCACCGACTGGTCCACCTGAACCGCACCCGCGTCGCGCAGCCGGGCCTCCAGTGCGAGCAGCACACCGCGTGCGTCCACGGCACCTTCGGTCGGCAGATGCACGGCGCGCAGTGCCCTGGTGTCCAGACGGGGGTTGAATCCGGGTATGTCGTGCGGATCCATCTCCTCCCACGGCTTGCCGTACTGGTCGAGCGCGTCCAGCATCGCCTTGAAGTTGTCGGTGTCCAGCTCGGCGCCGATCGAGTTGAGCACGACGTGCGTGTCGGGTGCGCTCAGCAGCGGGCGTCCCGTCCGTGAGAACTCCTCGAGCTTGGCCAGCACGGCAGGCCACCGCTCGTGCGCGTTGACGCCGAGTTCGAACCGGGTGCGGGCGGCGTCGGTACGTAACGACTCCGTGGTGGTCTCGCCGAAGCAGCCCAGCATCGCGCCGGCCGCCTGGCTGGCCCCCGTCTCGCGGTGGCTGGGCCCGACCACGACGACGGAGCCCATTCCGCGCTCCATCAGTTCGTCGGCCAGGAACAGGCCGAGCGCCCCGTTGCCCACGATCACGACATCGGCTTGCCTCGGCTTTTCGGTGATTGCGTGTTCCGTCACTTTCGGAGCTCCCCCTTATTGCGGGTGATGGCCCAACAAAGGCACTGAGAGGAGTGGCGCCGGCAATCGTCCGCCGGGCCACAGGAAAGAGGCGCACAGTATTTGTCGTGCACGGTGAAATAGCGCGGAAAGTTGAAACCCGGAAGCGATCGCAGGACGCGGTCAGGCGTTGATCTTCGCTGGCACCCCCGTACACGGATCGCGATCCTCGCTCCCGGGTCAGGCCGGACGTGTGGTCGCTCAATGCCCGTACCTGGCGCTTCGTCGACGCTACCTCCTTGCCGTCGCGACACGAAAGTGAAATGTGGTGGTGATAAGTGAATGGCGTGTTCTCGTCGCCGGAATAGCATGCTCCCATTTACTCGATTCACCGGTGCTGATGGAGAGATTCCGAGATCATCGCGACGGTGTCCCGTCATGGCCCTTTCCGGCCACCATGTCTGTGGAGTGATGCGCCGGCCGCCCGGCGCGGAGTATCTTCCTGTGCTGTGCGCGCATGGCGTCAGGGGAAATTCACCGGCCGGTAAGAGAGGTTCCACGTTGTTAAGTGATCCCGTCGGCGCTGGACTCAGGCCGGTTATTGCCGTGGTGGGAGGGAAGCCGAAGATCCTCCGGAAGGCCCATGACCTCGGGCTGGGCGTGGTCTACATCCAGTACCAGGACGAGTACGACAGCGCCCACTGGCCGTATGTCGACCAGGCTCTGCTCGTCGACTACGCGGACACCGAGCGGGTGCTGCCCGTGGTGCGGTCGTTGTACGAGACCTTTCCGTTCCAGATGGTCATGTCGCCGTGGGAACTCGGGCTGTTACCTGCGGCGAAGATCGACAACGAGCTCGGGCTCGGCGGCAACTCCCTGGAGACGGTGGAGCTGCTGCTGGACAAGTCGAGGATGCGCAGCCATCTCAATGCGTCGGGAATCAGCCCCGTTGCCGCCGAGGTGGGCCGAACCGAGCAGGATCTGCGGGAGTTCGCGCGGGCCAACGGACTGCCGGTCGTGGTGAAACCCATCGACGAGGCCGGCAGCATCGGCATCTTCCTGGTGCGCGACGAGTCGGACCTGGCGTCGGTCGTGGAACGCTTTCACGCGCTCGGCAAGCAGATCGACAAGAAGGACCTGGCAGGAGATCTCGACCGGTTCCTGATGGAGGAGTACCTGGACGGCCCGGAAATCAGCGTGGAGACGCTGAGCTTCGACGGTCGCCACGTGCTCGTGGGGACGACCGACAAGGTCTGCGTCGACTCGGGTTTCGTCGAGACCGGCCACTCCCAGCCGAGCCGTCACCCCGCTTCACTGCTGCGCGATGTCGAGGAGCTGGTGCTGAAGTTCCTGGATGCGGTCGGGCTGCGCCATGGCCCGGCGCACACCGAGGTCAAGCTGACCTCTCGCGGCCCGGTGATCATCGAGTCGCACAACCGCGTGGGCGGTGACCGCATCCACGACCTGACCGAGATCGCCTACGGCATCGACATGGATCGGTATGCGCTCGGCTCGCGGTTCGGCCTGGTCGAGCCACTCCAGCAGGCTCCCCAGCCGGTCGCGGGCGCGGCGATCCGCTTCTTCACACCTGCGCCGGGGCGGGTGACGGAGGTGACCGGTGCCGAGGCCATCGCCGACGACCCCGCACTGTTCGACCTGGTCATCTCGGTAGAGCCCGGAGACGAGGTACGACCGCTCACCTGGAGCGAGGACCGGGTCGGCCATGTCGTCGCCAGGGGCGCGACCGCCGAGGAGGCGATCGCCAACTGCGAGCGGCTGCTGGCGGCGGTCCACATCCACACGGAGCCGATCACGTGAGTACCGAGCAGCCCGACGTGAGCGACCCGCCGTTCCGCGAGACCGTGCGAGAGCTGCCGGCCCGGGTGTGGATCGTCAGCCTCGGCATCCTCGTCAACCGATGCGGCAACTTCCTGCCGGTGTTCATCGTCCTCTACCTGACCAGCCAGGGCTATTCGCCAGGCGCCGCAGGGCTGGTGCTGGGCTCCGCCGGGCTGGGCAACGTGCTCGGCAGCGCGCTCGGCGGATACCTCGCCGACCAGCTCGGCCGGCGCTGGACCATCGCCCTGTCCGGCGGCACCACCGCGGCGCTGACGGCGGTCATCCCGATGCTGGACACCCTGGCCCTGAACATCATCGTGGTCGGCCTGGTCGGAGCGGCGTCACAGCTCTACCGGCCGGCCGCCGCGGCCCTGCTGACCGACTCCGTGACGACCAACCAGCAGCGGGTGGCGGCCTTCGCGGTCTTCCGGTTCGCCATGAACCTCGGTGCCGCCGCCGGAGGTTTCCTCGGTGGCTGGCTGGCGGCCAACTCGTATACGGAGTTGTTCCTCGGCAACGCCGCCGCCTGTCTGCTCTTCGGCGTGATCGCGGTGCTGCTGTTGCGCGACGTGCCGCGCGGCGGGTCCGGCGAAGGCGGAGCGGACACGTCCGGAGCGACGGAGCAGGAGCAGGGCAGCTACCGGCTGGCGCTCGCCGACCGTCGCCTGCGTCGGTTCCTGCTCATGACGGTGATCGCCGAGCTGGTCTACATCCAGTCGACCGTCGGCCTGCCCCTGCACGTCACCGCCAGCGGACTGTCGGAGGCCGACTTCGGGCTGCTGATCGGCCTCAACGGTCTGCTCGTCCTGGTGTGCGAGCTGCCCATCGCCGGCCTTGTGGTGAAACGCCGGGCCGCATATGTCCTGGCCTGGGGGAACCTGGCCACCGGGGTCGGCCTCGCGCTGACCGGCTTCGCGACCGACATGATCTGGCTCGCCGCGACCGTCGTCCTGTGGTCACTCGGCGAGATGATGTACTCCTCCGTGGCCAACGCCCACTTGGCGGGACTGTCTCCGTCCGGCATGGTCGGCCGCTACCAGGGTCTGTACGGAGCCGCCTTCACGCTGGGTACCGGCGTCGGCCCTCTCATCGGCGCCGCGATCTACGCCTACAACGAGTGGGCGCTGTGGGCGGCGATCGGGGTCGCCGGTGTGATCTCCGCCCAGCTCTGCCTGCCGAGCCGCCGTGCCCCGGCTCCTGTGGCCGCCGAGGGTGACGACGGTGAGTCCCGTCAGCCCGACGGTGAGTCCCGTCAGCCCAGCGGCAAGACCGGGAAACCCGTCTCAGGAGCCGACGAGGCGTCCGCCTGAACCCTCAGCGGGCGTTGGACGTGCGGCTCAGCACTCGATGATGTTGACCGCGAGCCCGCCCCGAGCCGTCTCCTTGTACTTCACGGACATGTCGGCGCCCGTCTCCTTCATGGTCTTGATGACCTTGTCGAGGGACACCTTGTGGGAGCCGTCGCCGCGCATGGCCATGCGGGCGGCCGTGACCGCCTTCACCGCGGCCATGCCGTTGCGCTCGATGCAGGGGATCTGGACGAGGCCGCCGACCGGGTCGCAGGTGAGGCCGAGGTTGTGTTCCATGCCGATCTCGGCGGCGTTCTCGACCTGCTCCGGGGAGCCGCCGAGGACCTCGGCCAGCGCGCCCGCCGCCATCGAGCAGGCCGAGCCGACCTCGCCCTGGCAGCCGACCTCGGCGCCGGAGATGGACGCGTTCTCCTTGAAGAGCATGCCGATCGCGCCCGCGGCGAGCATGAAGCGGACCACGCCCTCGTCGTCGGCGCCCGGCACGAAGTTGATGTAGTAGTGCAGGACCGCCGGGATGATGCCCGCCGCGCCGTTCGTCGGGGCGGTGACGACGCGGCCGCCCGCCGCGTTCTCCTCGTTCACGGCCATCGCGTAGAGCGTGATCCACTCCATGGCGAGCGCCTTCGGGTCGCCCTCGGAGCGCAGCTTGCGAGCCGTGTTCGCCGCCCGGCGGCGGACCTTCAGGCCACCCGGCAGGATGCCTTCGCGCGCCATTCCCCGCGCCACGCACTCCCGCATCACCCGCCAGATCTCCAGCAGGCCCTCGCGGATCTCCTCCTCGGTGCGCCAGGCCCGCTCGTTCTCCAGCATCAGCGCCGAGATCGACAGGCCCGTCTCCTGCGTCAGGCGCAGCAGCTCGTCGCCCGTGCGGAAGGGGTACTTCAGGACCGTGTCGTCGAGCATGATCCGGTCGGCGCCGACCGCGTCCTCGTCGACGACGAAGCCGCCGCCGACCGAGTAGTACGTCTTGGACATCAGCTCCGCCCCGGACGCGTCGTACGCCCACAGCGTCATGCCGTTCGCGTGGTAGGGCAGTGCCTTACGGCGGTGCAGCACGAGGTCCTTGTCGAAGGCGAAGGCGATCTCGTGCTCGTCGAGGAGCCTGAGGCGGCCCGTCGACTTGATCTTCTCCACCCGCTCGTCGGCGGTCTCCACGTCGACGGTGCGGGGCGAGTCGCCCTCCAGGCCGAGCAGCACCGCCTTGGGGGTGCCGTGGCCGTGCCCGGTGGCGCCGAGCGAGCCGTAGAGCTCGGAGCGTATGGAAGCGACGGAGGGCAGCACGCCCTCGTTGTGCAGGCGGCGGGCGAACATGCGTGCCGCGCGCATCGGGCCGACCGTGTGGGAGCTGGACGGGCCGATGCCGATCGAGAACAGGTCGAAGACCGAGATGGCCACGGGGACTCCTCAATACGGGGTGGTGCAGAAGGCTTCCGCGGGGTGCCCCGCCCGCTCACTGACCAGTGTGCGGGACACCCCACGGAAAGGAACTACTTGTTCAGAACGGGATAGAGCGGGTGCTTTTCGGCCAGTGCCTTGACCCGGGCCTTGAGCGCGTCGACGTCGTACGACGGCTTCAGCGTCTCGGCGATGACATCGGCGACCTCGGCGAAGTCCTCCGCCGCGAAGCCGCGCGTGGCCAGGGCGGGCGTGCCGATGCGCAGGCCGGAGGTGACCATCGGCGGGCGGGGGTCGTTCGGGACGGCGTTGCGGTTGACCGTGATCCCGACCTCGTGGAGGCGGTCCTCGGCCTGCTGGCCGTCCAGCTCCGAGTCGCGCAGGTCGACCAGGATCAGGTGCACGTCAGTGCCTCCGGACAGCACGTTCACCCCGGCCGCACGGGCATCGGCGGCCGTCAGCCGCTCCGCCAGGATGCGGGCGCCCTCGACCGTGCGCTGCTGGCGCTCCTTGAACGCCTGCGAAGCGGCCACCTTGAACGAGACCGCCTTGGCCGCGATCACGTGCTCCAGCGGGCCGCCCTGGAAGCCGGGGAAGACCGAGGAGTTCAGCTTCTTCGCGAACTCCTTGCTGCGGGCCAGGATGATGCCGCCGCGCGGGCCGCCCAGCGTCTTGTGGGTGGTGGAGGTCACGACGTCCGCGTGCGGCACCGGGTTGGGGTGCAGGCCGGCCGCGACCAGGCCCGCGAAGTGCGCCATGTCGACCCACAGGTAGGCGCCGACCTCGTCGGCGATCCGCCGGAACGCGGCGAAGTCCAGCTGCCGCGGATACGCCGACCAGCCGGCGATGATCACCTTCGGGCGGTGCTCCTTGGCCAGGCGCTCCACCTCGGCCATGTCGACCAGACCGGTCTCGGTCTCCACGTGGTAGGCGACCACGTTGAACTGCTTGCCGGAGAAGTTCAGCCGCATGCCGTGGGTGAGGTGGCCGCCGTGCGCCAGGTCCAGGCCCAGGATCGTGTCGCCGGGCTGGGCCAGCGCGAACAGTGCGGCCTGGTTGGCGGAGGCGCCCGAGTGCGGCTGCACGTTGGCGTACTCGGCGCCGAACAGCTCCTTGACCCGGTCGATGGCGATCTGCTCGGCGACGTCGACGTGCTCGCAGCCGCCGTAGTAGCGCCGGCCCGGATAGCCCTCGGCGTACTTGTTCGTCAGGACCGAACCCTGCGCCTCCATCACCGCGACCGGAGCGAAGTTCTCCGACGCGATCATCTCCAGGGTGGACTGCTGACGCTCCAGCTCGGCGTCCAGCGCGGCCGCGACCGCCGGGTCCAGCTCGTGCAGGGGCGCGTTCAGAAGCGACTTGTCAGACGTGTAAGACGTGTCAGACATAAGGGATACGGCTCCTCAGCCGGCGGTGTGGGCGGCGTACTCGTCGGCGGAGAGCAGGTCGTCCGGCTCCTGGGTGAGGCGGACCTTGAACAGCCAGCCACCCTCGAAGGGCGCGGAGTTCACGAGCGCCGGGTCGTTCACCACGTCCTCGTTGATCTCGGTGACCTCGCCGCTGACCGGGGAGTACAGGTCGGACACCGACTTGGTCGACTCCAGCTCGCCGCAGGTGTCACCCGCGGCCACGGTCGAGCCGACCTCGGGGAGCTGGGCGTAGACGACATCGCCGAGCGCGTTGGCCGCGAACTCGGTGATGCCGACCGTCGCGACGCCGTCCTCGGCGGTCGACAGCCACTCGTGCTCCTTGCTGTAGCGCAGCTGCTGGGGGTTGCTCATGGCCTGAATTCTCCTGTACGCGCGGGAGTGGTGGTGAATGGGGGACTGCTGGATACGTGCGTGATCAGCGGAAATGTGCGCAGGGTCACGCACGCACCGCTGTCAGTCTCTTCGCGTGGCGCTACTTCTGCCGCTTGTAGAACGGCAGCGCCACGACCTCGTACGGCTCGTGGCTGCCGCGGATGTCCACGCCGACGCCGGCCGTGCCCGGCGCCGAGTGCGCGGCGTCGACGTACGCCATGGCGATGGGCTTGCCCAGGGTGGGGGAGGGCGCACCGGAGGTGACCTCGCCGATGACCTCGCCGCCGGCGACGACCGGGTACCCGGCGCGCGGGACCCGACGCCCCTCGGCGACCAGGCCGACCAGGACGCGCGGCGGGTTCTGCGAGGCACGGGCGGCGGCCTCGGTCAGCGCCTCGCGCCCGACGAAGTCGCCCTCCTTCTCGAACTTCACCACCCGGCCGAGCCCGGCGTCGAAGGGAGTGAGGGAGGTCGTCAGCTCGTTGCCGTACAGCGGCATGCCCGCCTCCAGGCGCAGCGTGTCCCGGCAGGACAGCCCGCAGGGGACCAGGCCGGCGCCCTCGCCCGCCTTGGTCAGCGCCTGCCACAGCTCGACGGCGTGCTCCGGCTTCACGAACAGCTCGAAGCCGTCCTCGCCGGTGTAGCCCGTGCGGGCGATGAGTGCGGGGACGCCGGCGACGGTGCCGGGCAGGCCGGCGTAGTACTTCAGGCCGTCGAGGTCGGCGTCCGTGAGTGACTTCAGGATGCCGGGGGACTCGGGTCCCTGGACGGCGAGCAGCGCGTAGGCGTCGCGGTCGTCGCGGACCTCGGCGTCGAAGCCGGCGGATCGTTCCACCAGGGCGTCAAGTACCACCTGGGCGTTGGAGGCGTTGGCGACGACCATGTACTCGGTCTCGGCGAGCCGGTAGACGATCAGGTCGTCCAGGATGCCGCCGTCGGCCTGGCAGATCATGGTGTAGCGGGCGCGGCCGACGCCGACGGAGGCGATGTTGCCGACCAGGGCGTGGTTCAGCAGGGCGGCCGCGGCGGGACCGGTCACGGTGATCTCGCCCATGTGCGAGAGGTCGAAGAGGCCGGCCTTGGTGCGTACGGCGTTGTGCTCGTCGCGCTCGGAGGCGTAGCGCAGGGGCATGTCCCAGCCGGCGAAGTCGGTCATCGTCGCGCCGAGCGAGCGATGCAGGGCATCGAGCGCGGTACGGCGCTTCTCGGAGGGGTCAGTACTGCTCATCGGTCGGTTGTCTCCCAAGGCATGACAGGCGAGGTCGTTCCTCCCCATCTGTCATCGGAACCTGAGAGGTTCGCCACGACCGCCACGGGGACGATCACGGTTTGCACCTTGGGTGGAGCCACGCCCGTCCGAGGACAGGGGAGCGGCCCGCTTTTCAGATGTGCCTCGCCCGCGCGGTAACGGGGCCTGAGAGATTCAA
This sequence comes from Streptomyces sp. UW30, assembly GCF_008042075.1. Classification (GTDB taxonomy): domain Bacteria; phylum Actinomycetota; class Actinomycetes; order Streptomycetales; family Streptomycetaceae; genus Streptomyces. The sequence continues at coordinate 882,561 of NZ_RDBN01000005.1, forward strand.
GGGAGGGACTTGCTCCTTCGGCGCCCCAGCGGTGGACTGCTGGGGACTCTCCCGCGCGGATTCAAGCGGCCGGTATGCAGTTGGCGCGGCCATCATTGCATGCCGGGCTCGTCCGCGGCAGGGCCATGTCTGTAACCGGCTTGTGGCAGGAAGCGAACGAAAATACGAGAGATCCTCTATTACCTTCTCTTTACGCTCAGTGGGGATGGGGACTCCTGACCCCGGAGGAGGACGATGACGGTGAACCGCACCACGGCGTACGCCACGACCTCGGGACTCGCGCTGCCCAAGCAGCCCGCGGCCCCCGCTGTCGAAGGCCACGCCCCGTGCCCCGCGCCCGTGGTCCGCGATCTGCGCGAGCGCTCCGGCCACAGCCCGCACGCGCTGCTCTTCGGCCCCAAGGACCTCGTCGTGATCACCGGCCTGCCCGGCAGCGGCAAGTCCACGCTGATGAAGCGGACCGTGAAGGGCCTGCGCATCGACTCCCAGGACACCCGGGACCGCTGGGACGCCCGCATGCCCGGCTTCCTCCCCTACGCCGTCTACCGCCCCCTGGTCCGCCTCGCCCACTACGCGGGACTGCGCCGCGCGCTGCGCTCCGGCAAGGGCGTCGTCGTGCACGACTGCGGTACGCAGGCCTGGGTGCGCGCCTGGCTGGCCCGCGAGGCCCGGCGCCGCGGCGGCACCCTGCATCTGCTGCTGCTCGACGTGACGCCGACCGCCGCCCTGGAGGGCCAGCGCGAGCGCGGCCGTGGCGTCTCGCGGTACGCCTTCCTGCGCCACCGCACGGCGGCCTCCCGGCTGCTGCGCGCGGCGGCGAAGGGCGACCTGCCCCAGGGCAGCGGCTCGGCGGTGCTGATCGACCGGGACGCGGCGGACGTCCTGCGCCGGATCGGCTTCGCCGGCTGACCGGCCGTATACCGGTGCCGGGCGGACACCGGATAGCCTTTTGAGCCACAGACGTGGTTCACAGCAGGCGGTCACACAGATGGACTTCGCAGCGGATCTCCCCGCGGACTTCCCGGCACACCCACACCCCCATCCGCACGGCGGATGGCCCGGCAACGAACTGGAGGAGGTGCTCTCGGCCTCCCTCGGCATCCCCTCGGCCGGCGGCCGGATCATCGAGGTGCTGGGCCGCAGCTTCGTCTGGGTGCCCCTGCCGGGCGGCGGCGGCCCGCACAGCGGCCCGCTGGACCTGCCCACGGTGGAGATCGAGGGCCAGGCCTACGTCCCCGTGTTCAGCTCCGAGGAACAGTTCCGCCAGGTCGTCGGCGCCCACCTGTCGTACACCATCGCCCCCGCCGTGGAGTTCGCCCGCGGTCTGCCCCCGCAGGTGGGCATCGCCGTGAACCCGGGCGGCGTGGTCGGCGTCCCGCTGCCCCCGGCGGCGGTGGCCGACCTGTGCCGAGTAGGCCGCACCCCGCTGGACGGCCTCACCTCCGGCGGCCGCGTCAAGCTCTACGAGCCCGACTGGCAGGACGACCCGGTCGACTTCCTCGCGGCGGCGTCCGCCGAGTTCGCCGGGACCGGCGTGGTCGCGACGGCCCGCCGCTGCCTGGCGGCGATCGAGACGGCCAACCCGGTGATGTTCATAGGCGTGGAACTCTCCCACTGGGAGGGCGACTTGCGCGCGGCTCCCATGGACGCCCTCGCCCGAGCCCTGGCCCACGCCCCGCTCCAGTGGCCGGTCAACCTGGTCCTGATGGACGTGGCCCAGGACCCGGTCATCGAGTGGCTGCGCCAAAGGGTCCGCCCCTTCTACACGCGGGCACTCTGAGAACCTGAGGGGCGCGGGGCTGTATCGACACGCGGCTCCGCCGGGGGAGGGAGCAGCCACACACGACCCGCGACCTGCAAACCACATTAAGTCCCGAGCTCTCAACGGCTCGACCAGCGGAGCGCCTAAGCTGGGAGCGAAAACCCATGTTTCCCGAAGGGGCGGTAATCGTGAGCGCGAGCGGCACAACCTCGACCGGGCAGGTCGAGCACATGCTGCGCCAGGTGACGCCCGGGCGCTACGACGCCTACGAGGCCCTCCTGCGGGCCCTCGCCACCCCCTCGGCCGGCCAGGTCTGGATGCTGCTGTGGCACGGCCAGGCCGGCTCCCCGGACGCCCAGTACGCCAACATGGAGGTCGAGGGCTACGGCTACGCCCCGTGCGTCACCTCCGCCCAGGAGCTGTCGGCCAGCGGCTGGAACCGCAGCTACGAGGTGGTCGACGGAGTCGACGTGGCCCGCACCCTCTACCCGGACCACTACGGCCTCTGGCTCAACCCGCACGCCCCGGGCGGCGGCGTCGGCATCCCCTGGCTCGACCTGCGCCGGATCGCCACCGGCCTGGACCGCCAGCCCGCCGGCCCGCTGCGGCTGTCGGAGCCCGGCATCGAGATCCCGCAGTTCTACGCCCTGCTCGCGCAGAACGCCCACCGCACCCCGGCCGTCCGCTCGCTGCGCCGCGCCTGGGTGCAGCCGGCGCTCGGCGCGCCGTATCTCGCCATCGGGCTCGATGTGTACGACACCAGCCCGCCCGCGGTGGACTCGGTGCGCTCGATGATGCTCCAGTCGATCGGCGCGGTCCCGGACGGGCTGCCGGTGTCGACCGTGGCGATGTCCGACGAGGACGACCCGATCGCGATGTGGATGCGGGCGGGTGCCCGTCCGTTCTACGACCGCGAGGCGCACGCCGCGCCCGCGCAGGCCCCCGCGGGTGGTTACGGTTACCCACCGGCACAGGGCCGTTACTGATCATTCCCGCGCTAACCTACCGTTCAGTCGGCGGCCCGACTTCGTAGGTGCAGAGGGCCGCTGACTGCGGTTTCATAGGCACATCTCCGCGCGTAGATGCGATCGGAAGGTCCCGGTCCGCCCTCATACGCCCCAAGTGGCTCGCGTCCGACGGTCGTTACCCGCTGTTCGGATAACGGAACCCCCCAGACAGCATCACGGTTGCGCATACTTTCCCGGCCAACTCTGGCAACAGATCGCCATGGCGTTGAAGACTCCCGGCAAGACACGGGCCGGTCGGTCCTGTGTACGAGTTCACTCAACCGCTACAGCGGCAACCAGGGGGGTCGGCAACCGCCGGCCGAGAGGGGTCAATCTCACTGTGACCGCACCGATCGAGACAACGGGCGCGGAGGCCGGAGCGCAGCCCGAGGCCGTGCTCTCCGGCGTCAAGAAGAGCCAGATCGAGGGGCGCTCGCTCACCCAGATCGCCTGGATGCGCTTCAAGCGGGACAAGGTGGCGATGGCCGGAGGCGTGGTCGTCGTCTGTCTCGTACTGATGGCGGTGCTTTCCAAGCCGATCCTCTGGGTATTCGACCTCGACCCCAACAAGTTCAACCAGGACCTGATCGACCCGGCCCTGCTCGCCCCCAAGGGCGGCTGGGGCGGAATGAGTTGGGACCACCCGCTGGGCATCGACCCCCAGTACGGCCGCGACATGCTCGCCCGCATCATCGACGGCTCCTGGGTGTCGCTGCTGGTCGCCGGAGGTGCCACGGTCCTGTCCGTGGCCATCGGCACCGTGCTCGGCGTGATCGCCGGGTACTACGGCGGCTGGATCGACAGCATCATCAGCAGGCTGATGGACACCTTCCTGGCGTTCCCGCTGCTGCTGTTCGCGATCTCCATCTCGGCCTCCGTGCAGGACGGTTTCTTCGGGCTCGAAGGACTTCCGCTGCGCATCTGCGTGCTGATCTTCGTGATCGGCTTCTTCAGCTGGCCGTACATCGGCCGCATCGTGCGTGCGCAGACCATGACCCTGCGCAGGCGGGAGTTCATCGAGGCCTCCACGAGCCTGGGCGCACGCGGGCCGTACATCCTGTTCCGCGAGTTGCTCCCCAATCTCGTCGCGCCGATCCTCGTCTACTCGACGCTGATCATCCCGACGAACATCCTCTTCGAGGCGGCGCTGAGCTTCCTCGGAGTCGGCATCGCACCGCCGCAGGCCTCTTGGGGCGGGATGCTCAGCAACGCTGTCGATCTGTACACAGCAGATCCGCAGTACATGTTCGTGCCCGGATTGGCGATCTTCATCACCGTCCTGGCCTTCAACCTGCTGGGTGACGGGCTGCGTGACGCCCTCGACCCTCGCAGCAAGTGATCCATCGATAGAGGGGGCTTTCCTCAGGTGAAGACGAGAAGGGTGACCGCCGCCATAGCGTCGGTCCTGGCGCTCTCGCTGGGTGCTGCCGCATGTGGTGGCGGAGACGACAACGACGGCAGCGGCGGAGGCAGCGGCAAGAAGGACGCCGCTCTGTCCTCCATTGTCAACGCGTCCACGAAGAAGGGGGGCACGGTCACGTACGAGCACTCGGACGTACCGGACTCCCTTGACCCGGGCAACACGTACTACGGCTGGGTGCAGAACTTCTCCCGCCTCTACGCGCGTGCGCTGACCAGCTTCAAGCCGGCGGCCGGCAAGGAAGGCCTGGAGGTCGTCCCGGACCTGGCAGAGTCTCTCGGCACCGCCAGTGCCGACGCCAAGACCTGGACGTACAAGCTGCGCAAGGGTCTGAAGTACCAGGACGGTACGCCGATCACGTCCAAGGACGTGAAGTACGCCATCGAGCGCTCCAACTTCGCGCCCGAGGCCCTGTCCAACGGCCCGACGTACTTCAAGGCGTACCTTGAGGGYGGCGRCAAGTACAAGGGTCCCTACAAGGACAAGTCCGCGGACGGCATCAAGTCCATCGAGACGCCGGASGACACCACGATCGTCTTCAAGTTGAAGCAGCCGTTCGCCGACTTCGACTACCTGGCGACGTTCTCGCAGACGGCTCCGGTGCCGCAGGCCAAGGACACGGGCGCCAAGTACGTCCAGAACATCGTGTCCTCCGGCCCGTACCAGTTCGAGTCGTACGAGGAGGGCCGTGCCGCCACCCTCGTCCGCAACAAGAACTGGGACGCCAAGACGGACCCGATCCGCAAGGCGCTGCCGGACAAGATCTCGATCAAGTTCAAGGTCAACCCGGTGACGGTCGACAACGACCTGCTCGCCGACAAGATCACGGCCGACGCGGCGGGCACCGGTGTCCAGCCGCAGACGCAGCCGAAGGTCCTGCAGGGCAAGAACGCCGCCATGACCGACAACTCGTACGCCGGTGCGACGCAGTACATCGCGCTGAACGTCAACGTGGCGCCGTTCGACAACATCCACTGCCGCAAGGCGGTCCAGTGGGGCCTCGACAAGCAGTCGGTCCTCGACGCCATGGGCGGCACGCCCAAGGGTGACGTGGCCACCACGCTGCTGCCGCCGTCGGTCAACGGCTACGCCAAGTTCGACACCTACGCGACCGAGGGCCACAAGGGCAACGTGGCGAAGGCCAAGGAAGAGCTGAAGCAGTGTGGCAAGCCCAGCGGCTTCGACACGATCCTGACCGCTCGCTCCGACCGCCCCGCCGAGGTGGCGCAGGCCACGGCCGTCCAGGCGTCGCTGAAGAAGATCGGCGTCAACGTCGAGATCAAGCAGTTCCCCTCCGGCAAGTACTTCACCAACTTCGCCGGTGTCCCGACCTACGTCCACGAGCACAAGCTCGGCATGCTGTCCATGGCGTGGGGTTCTGACTGGCCGACCGGGTACGGCTTCCTCGACCAGGTCGTCAACGGCTCCGCCATCAAGCCTTCGGGCGGCACCAACCTCATGGAGCTGAACGACCCGAAGATCAACAAGGCCCTGACGGACGCGATCGCCAACACCGACGACGCGGCCCGCACCAAGGCCTGGGGCGACATCGACAAGATGGTTCTCGACAACGCGTCGGTCGTCCCCGTCATCTACCGCAAGAACCTGCTGCTCCGGCCGGAGTCCGCGGCCAACGTCACGGTCACGCAGGCCTACCTCGGCATGTACGACTACCTGCTGATGAGCTCCACCAAGTAGTAACCCGCAGGCCGGAACCCTGAAAGGCAGGTGAAGGTACCGGGTGGCCGCGGCGGCCACAAACCGCCGCGGCCACCCGGAGCCGTACAGCTGTGGCTGCGTACATCATCCGACGCGTCTTTGGCGCAGTGCTGTTGCTGCTGGTGGTCAGCGCAGTCACCTTCGCGATCTTCTTCCTGGTGCCACGCCTCGGTGGCCAGACCGCCGATCAGCTGGCCACGCAGTACGTCGGTAAGGACGCCAACCCCGAGTCCATCGCCGCCGTCAAGCAGAACCTCGGGCTGGACCAGCCCATCGCCGTCCAGTACTGGGACTACATCAAGGGTCTCGTGGTGGGCGCCGACTACAAGTTCGGCCCCGAGGCGACCCACTGCGGCGCCCCCTGCTTCGGCTACTCCTTCAAGAGCCATGTCGAGGTGTGGCCCCAGCTGACGGAGCGGATTCCGGTCTCCTTCTCGCTGGCCATCGGCGCGGCCGTGATCTGGGTGATCACCGGTGTCACCATCGGCGTCATCTCCGCGCTGCGCAAGGGCAGTCCGATCGACCGCATCTCGATGTTCATCGCGCTCGCCGGCGTCTCCCTGCCGATCTTCTTCACCGGCCAGCTGCTGAACGCGATCTTCGTCTATGAAGTCCCGGTCTGGGACAGCATCGAGTACGTTCCGTTCATCGAGAACCCCGCCGACTGGGCCTGGCATCTGATCCTGCCCTGGGTCAGCCTCGCCTTCCTCTTCTCCGCGCTCTACGCCCGACTCACCCGGGCGGGCATGCTGGAGACGATGGGCGAGGACTACATCCGCACGGCCAGAGCCAAGGGCCTCAAGGAGACGACGGTCGTCACCAAGCACGGCCTGCGCGCCGCGCTGACCCCCATCGTCACCATCTTCGGCATGGACTTCGGCACCCTGGTAGGCACCGCCGTGCTCACCGAGACCGTTTTCTCCCTGCAGGGCATCGGTGCCTACGCGGTCCAGTCCATCAAGGACAACGACCTGCCCATCGTCATGGGCGTGACGCTGGTCGCCGCGTTCTTCATCGTCTTCTGCAATCTCGTCGTCGACCTGGTGTACGCCGCCATCGACCCCCGGGTGAGGTACTCGTGAGCAAGCTCGAGAAAGCGGCGCTCGGCGAACCCGCCGCAGCCGCCCCGTCCGACACGGACGACGCCTTCCTTTCGGTACGTGATCTGCGTATCCACTTCAACACGGACGACGGTCTGGTCAAGTCCGTCGACGGCGTCAGCTTCGACGTGCGGCGGGGCAAGACCCTGGGCATCGTCGGCGAGTCCGGCTCCGGCAAGTCCGTCACCTCGCTCGGCGTGATGGGCCTGCACCGCTCGGCCAACGCCAAGGTCACCGGCGAAGTCTGGCTGGACGGCCAGGAGTTGATCGCCGCCCACCCCGACGACGTACGCCGGCTGCGCGGCCGCAAGATGGCGATGATCTTCCAGGATCCGCTGTCCTCGATGCACCCGTACTACTCGGTGGGCCAGCAGATCATCGAGGCGTACCGGGTCCACCACAAGGTGAGCAAGAAGGAGGCCCGCAAGCGGGCCGTCGAGATGCTGGACCGGGTGGGGATTCCCGAGCCCGACAAGCGCGTCGACGGCTACCCGCACGAGTTCTCCGGCGGTATGCGCCAGCGCGCCATGATCGCCATGGCGCTGGTGAACAACCCCGAGCTGCTCATCGCCGACGAGCCGACCACCGCCCTGGACGTCACCGTGCAGGCGCAGATCCTCGACCTGATCCGGGATCTGCAGAAGGAGTTCGGCTCCGCGGTCATCATGATCACGCACGACCTCGGTSTCGTCGCGGAGATGGCCGACGACCTGCTGGTGATGTACGGCGGCCGGCCCGTGGAGCGCGGCCCCGCCGACTCCGTCTTCTCCGAGCCCCGCCACCCCTACACCTGGGGCCTGCTCGGCTCGATGCCGCGCCTGGACCGCGACGASACCGACCGCCTCATCCCGATCAAGGGGTCCCCGCCCTCCCTGATCAACGTCCCGTCGGGCTGTGCCTTCAACCCGCGCTGCCCCTACGCCGACATCCCGAAGGACAACGTCACCCGCACGGTCCGCCCCGAGCTGACCGAGGTCGGCGAGCGGCACTGGGCCGCCTGCCACATGGGCCAGGAGCAGCGGGAGCGGATCTGGACCGAAGAGATTGCGCCGAAGCTGTGAGCGACGAAAAAGCGGTGAGCATCCCGAAACAGAGCGGTCCGCCCCTCATCAAGGACAGTGCCGGCGACGGCGAGGTCCTGCTGAAGGTGACCGGTCTGAAGAAGCACTTCCCGATCCGCAAGGGCCTGCTCCAGCGGCAGACCGGCGCGGTGCGGGCGGTCGACGGCATCGACTTCGAGGTGCGCAAGGGCGAGACGCTGGGCGTCGTCGGTGAGTCGGGCTGCGGCAAGTCGACGATGGGCCGGCTGATCACCCGGCTGCTCGAACCGACCGGCGGCTCGGTGGAGTTCGCGGGCCGGGACATCACGCACCTCGGTGTCGGGCAGATGCGCCCGATGCGCCGTGACGTGCAGATGATCTTCCAGGACCCGTACTCCTCGCTGAACCCCCGGCACACCATCGGCACGATCGTCGGCGCCCCCTTCAAGCTCCAGGGCGTCCAGCCCGAAGGCGGGGTGAAGAAGGAGGTCCAGCGGCTGCTGTCGGTGGTCGGCCTCAACCCCGAGCACTACAACCGCTATCCGCACGAGTTCTCCGGCGGCCAGCGCCAGCGCATCGGCATCGCGCGCGCCCTCGCGCTCAACCCCAAGCTGGTCGTGGCCGACGAGCCCGTCTCCGCCCTGGACGTGTCGATCCAGGCGCAGGTGGTGAACCTGCTGGACGACCTCCAGGAGGAGCTCGGCCTCACGTACGTGATCATCGCCCACGACCTGTCCGTCGTACGGCATGTCTCGGACCGCATCGCGGTGATGTACCTCGGCAAGATCGTCGAGCTCGCCGACCGTGAGTCGCTGTACAAGGCGCCGATGCACCCGTACACCAAGGCCCTGCTGTCGGCGGTGCCGATCCCGGACCCCAAGCGCCGGGGCGTCAAGAGCGAGCGCATCCTGCTGCGCGGCGACGTGCCCTCGCCGATCTCCCCGCCGAGCGGCTGCCGCTTCCACACGCGGTGCTGGAAGGCGACGGAGATCTGCCGGACGACGGAGCCGCCGCTGCTGCAGCTGCGGCCCGGGCAGCAGGTGGCGTGCCACCACCCCGAGAACTTCGAGGACCAGCAGCCGCAGGACACGGTCCTGCTGAGCGTGGCCAAGGAGGCGGCGGAGCTGGTGGCCGACGAGGTGCTCGCGGAGTCGGCGAAGGTCGCGGAGGCGGGGGCGGTCGTGGAGTCGGCGGCGGTCGCTGAAGAGGCGGCGGAGCCGGAGACCGCGTCCGAGGCGGCGGAGCCGGAGGCCGCGTCCGAGGCAGCCGACGAGACCGAGGCGAGCGCGGAGTCCTCGGAGGAGACCGGCGAGGAGACCGGCGAGGTCACGGGATCCTCGGAGGAGACCGGCGAGACCGAGGCGTCGTCCTCCGAAACCACCGAGAAGTAACCCAAGCCGGGCCCCCGCCTTCCTTTGCAAGGCGGGGGCCCGGTGCTGGGTGAGAATGTACGGGTGCTCCATCAACTGTTCAGCCCGTCCGTCCAGCACACGCTCGACCTGATCGGCATCTTCGTCTTCGCGATCTCCGGCGCCCTGCTGGCCGTTCGCAAGAACTTCGACGTCTTCGGCATCGCCGTCCTCGCCGAGGTCACCGCCCTGGGCGGCGGACTGTTCCGGGACGTGGTCATCGGCGCTGTGCCGCCAGCCGCCTTCACGGACCTGGGGTACTTCCTCACCCCGCTGCTCGCCGCGCTCCTGGTCTTCTTCCTCCACCCGCACGTGGAGCGCATCCAGACCGGCGTGAACGTCTTCGACGCGGCGGGCCTCGGCCTGTTCTGCGTCGCCGGGACGACGAAGGCGTACGACTACGGCCTCAACCTCACCGCCTCCGTCGCCCTGGGCCTCGCGACCGCCGTGGGCGGCGGTGTGCTGCGTGACGTCCTGGCCAACGAGGTCCCGTCACTGCTGCGCTGGGACCGTGACCTGTACGCGGTGCCTGCGATCGTCGGCGCCACGATGACCGTCCTGTGCATCCACTACGACGCCCTGACCCCGCTCACCAGCACGCTCGCGGCGATCACGGCCTTCGTGCTGCGTCTGCTGGCGATGAGGTTCCACTGGCGAGCTCCGCGTGCCTGGAACCGTCGGTCGACGGTGCGAGAGGAGTAGTACCGCCGGAGCCCGGCGCCGTACGGGCCCGGTGCGGGCTCCCCATCACCTCGCTCAGCCAGCGGAACGCCGGGACGACCTGCGGCTTCCACAGCGCCATGGTGTGGCCGCCGGCGCTGCTCGGGACGAACACCACGTCCACCCGCGTCGGCGCCTTCGCGATCCGCTTGAGGGCCATGGCCGCCTCGTACCCGTCGTTCGGCTGACCGGACATGTACAGGGCGATGCGCGGCGGGACAGGGGCGTTCTGGAGGAGCACGTACGGGTTGTTCGCGTTCCGCAGGGCCGGGGACTTGCCGGCCAGCGACTGGGGTACGGCGACGGGGTCGTTGTAGCCGGACATGCTGACCGCGGCCCGGTAGCGGTCGGGGTGGGCGACGGCCAGCTTGGCCGCGCAGTGCGCGCCCGCCGAGTACCCGGCGACCGCCCAGCCGTCCGGCGCGGCCTGGGCCCGGAAGTTGTCCGTGACCATCTTCGGCACGTCGAGGCTGATCCAGCTGTCGGCGTTGACCTTGCCGGCGATGTTCGCGCAGCCGGTGTCCTTGCCGGGCAGCAGCGTGGTGCGCGGCGAGACGATGATGAACGGCTCGATCTGCCCGCTGCGCATGAGCGGCGCCAGCTGCTGGGGCGCGTCCATCGTGCCGTACCACGCCTTCGACGAGCCCGGATAGCCCGGCAGCACCTCGACGACCGGGAACCTGTGGTTGCGGTAGGCGGGCTCGTGGTACTGCGGCGGCAGCCAGACGTTGACCTCGGCGTGCACCCCGGACACCCGGCCCTTGAGCTGTGTGACGAGCACGCCGCCCTCCGCGCGCATGCCCGGCCCCTTGCCCGGCTTGAAGGTCTGCCGGACCTTGGGCAGCTTCTCCAGGGCGATCCCGCCGGTTCCGCTCGCGCCGAGGTCGGCGGCCTCGTGCACATGGTCGCTCGTGCCCAGCAGGTCGCCCCAGTTGTCGTACAGCTGGTTGGAGTTGTTGACCATCGTGAAGACCAGGGCGACGGCCGTGCCCTGGGCGAACAACACCATCAGCACCCGGGCGGCGGCCCGCACCACCTGGGGTCCGCGCACCCGTGACCAGAAGATCAGGGGCAGGACGACGGCGACGACGCACAGCGCGACAAGCGTGTAGAGGAACGTGGTCCCGGTGAGACTCATGTCCTGATAGAGGGGGAGATCGGGCTTCGGGTTTCGGGCGAGCCGGACACTTACCGAAAAGTGGGCCGCGTCTCGCCAGATTCAAAAGCTACCGCTTAGTAGTTAGCTGTTGTACCGTTCATCCATGCCAGAAGCAGCCTCTGCCCCGACGGCCCCGCGGGCCACCATCGGCGACAGCGAGTTCGACCGTGACACCGCGCTCACCCGGCGCGAGCCCGGCGTCTACGACATCGACCTCTCCGCCGGCTGGACCATCATCAGCGCCGTCAACGGCGGCTATCTGCTGGCAGTTCTCGGCCGCGCCCTCGCGGACGCCCTGCCGCACGGCGACCCGTTCACGATCTCCGCGCACTACCTCACCGCCTCCCAGCCGGGCCCGGCGGTCGTCCGCACGGACGTGGTGCGCACGGGCCGGACCCTGTCCACCGGCCAGGCCTCGCTCTTCCAGTACGACGAGCAGGGCCGCGAGGTCGAGCGGATCCGCGTCCTCGCCTCCTACGGCGACCTGGACTCCCTGCCCGACGACGTCCGTACGACGGCCAAGCCGCCCGCGATCCCGCCGATGGACCACTGCTTCGGCCCCGAGGACGGCCCCGCCCCCGTCGACGGCAGCTCTGCCATCGCCGACCGTCTGATGCTCAAGCTCGACCCGTCCACCCTGGGCTGGGCACTCGGGCAGCCCTCCGGCAAGGGCGAGATGAGGGCCTGGTTCGGCCTGGCCGACGGCCGCGAAGCCGACCCCTTCTCCCTGCTCCTCGCGGTGGACGCGCTGCCTCCGACCGCCTTCGAGATCGGCATCTCCGGCTGGGTCCCCACGGTCGAGCTGACCGTCCACATACGCTGCCGCCCGGCCCCGGGCCCCCTGCGGGTGTCGATCACGACCCGCAACCTCGCGGGCGGCTTCCTGGAGGAGGACGCGGAGGTCTGGGACAGCGCGGACAGACTGGTGGCCCAGTCGAGGCAGCTTGCACGGGCGAGGCTCGGCGGCGCCGGGAGCTGACGGCTCCTTCTGTCACGGCCCTGTACCAGCGAGTAGCGCGAGGCTCTCGGTGAACGTGCAGGTCAGCGGGGTGACTTGAGTCTTACTTTGCCGCGCGCACAGGCCGTCGACAGCAGGCCCCCAAGGAAGCCCTAAGCGGCGTTGGTTGAGTTCCCGCCCCAGGACTTTCCTCATCTTCCTTGGAGCTGTTTCTCATGAAGCGTGCGCGTCTCCTCCCCGCCGTGGCCCTGCTGGCGCTCTCGCCCCTGGCCCTAGCGGCCTGCGGGTCCGGCGACTCGTCGTCGACCTCGAACGGCGGCAACTCCGGGCAGCAGTCGTCGTGTCAGCAGCCTTCGGGTGCGCCCAGCGGGGCGCCCTCCGGCGCGCCGTCGGCCGGGGCGGCCGGTCAGGCCGGGGCGTCCGGTGCTCCCTCGGGTGCGCCGAGCGGGGCTCCCAGTGGCGCTCCCAGTGGCGCTCCCGGCGGTGGCCAGGGTGGCGGTCAGGGCGGGCCGGGCGGTCCCGGCGGGGGTCAGGGCGGCGGCTGCGGCGGCGGTCCGGGCGCAGGCCAGGGCGGCGGGGCGGCGCCCAGCGGTGCCCCGAGCGGCGCGCCCAGCGCGGCGGCTTCGGCGACCAAGAGCTGACGCACGACGCCGTACGCAGCCGAACGGCGAGGGCGGCACTCCCGGTGACCGGGGGTGCCGCCCTGTTCGTGCCTGCGGTGCTCAGTCCAGCCAGTGCTCCCGGCCGATGCTTATCAGTCGCATCCGGCGGTTCGCGGCCTGCGTGACGCGGCGCCGCTCCTCCTGCGGGGCCTCCAGCACGTCCAGGAACAGCGAGGCGGTGATCAGCATCTGGTCGACGTAGAGGTTGGCCAGCATGAGGAGGTCGTCGTCGTTCCAGCCCTCGGAGATCGGGTCCTTGGCGAGCGCGACCTTCACCTCGTCGGCGAACCGGGCCAGTTGGTCCTGGATCGCCTCCCGCACGGACTGCACCCCGCCGTGCCGCTCGCGGGCGATGAAGCGGACGTGCGCCGGATGCGTCTCGACGTGGCGGGCGATCAGATCGACGGCACGCTCCACGCGTTGGTCGCTCTCGCCGGCCGAGGACACGATCGTCCGGATCATCGGGTGCAGGCTCCCCAGCGCCTCCTCGACGAGGGCGACGCCGAGGTCGGCGGTGGAGCGGAAGTGCCGGTAGAAGGCGGTCGGGGCGACGCCTACGGCGCGGGTGACCTCGCGCAGGCCCAGACTGCTCAGGCTCTGCTCCTCCAGCAGTGCCAACGCCGCGTCCAGCAGCGCTTGGCGGGTTTTCTGTTTCTGGGCCTGCCGAAGGCCGAGGGTGTGACTCATGCCATGCAGTTAACAACTGTTCTCTGGAATTGAAAAGCCGTGGGGCGCGCTAGACTTGGAGTCAGTGAACAACTGTTACTACAACTGTTCACCGAAATGTAACGAGAGAGATCGTCACACGAGATCTCGGAGGGGGATCCGACCCATGCTGTTCCTCGTCGCCGCGCTCCTGCTGCTGGGCGTGCTGCTGGGCGCCGTCGCCCACGCACCGCTCGCCTTCACCGTCGTCACCGCCGCTGTGATCGCCGTCTGGCTGGCCGTCTTCGCCGCCCGCGAGCGTCACGCCCGCCGCAACTGACTCCATCCACCGGACCGAACCGACACCTCGGGAGCTGACACCCATGCAACTCACCGCACCGGCCACCGCCCGCCCCGGCACCCGCACCCGCGACGCCGACGGCATGGCCGTGGCGTCCTTCATCCTCGGCCTCCTCGGCCTGCTGGTCTTCAACGTCTTCCTCGGCCCGACCGCGATCGTCCTGGCCGCCGCGTCCCTCTGGCGGGGCACCGGCCGCAAGGGCCGGGCGTACCTGGGCATGGGGTTGGGGGTTGCCGACCTGCTCGTCCTGCTGGCGTTCATGCAGATGGACAGCACGCTGTCGTGGAGCTTCTGACCGTCGCCCGGGGCAGGGCCCCGAGCTTGCGGCAAGCGGCCAGGGACGAGCCGCAGCCGCGAGCCGACGGCGCTGAAGCATCCGCGTCACCAGCCGTTTCGCAGGGGCGATGAGGCCATCGCCTCCACGGGTGACGCAAGTGGGGCGCGCGAGCCGGCCGCAGTGGGCCAACCTTGACGCCAGGTCCCTTACCGGCGCCCCTTAGAATCGTGGCCACCATGGCTTACCTCGACCACGCCGCGACGACCCCCATGCTCCCGGAGGCGGCAGAGGCGCTGACCGCCCAGCTGAGCGTCACCGGCAACGCCTCCTCCCTCCACGCATCCGGCCGCCGCGCGAGGCGTACCGTCGAGGAGGCCCGCGAGACCCTCGCGGAAGCGCTCGGCGCCCGCCCCAGCGAGGTCGTCTTCACCTCCGGCGGCACCGAGGCCGACAACCTCGCGGTCAAGGGCCTTTACTGGTCCCGCCGCGACGCCGACCCGGAAAGGGCCCGCACGCGCGTCCTCGCCAGCCCCGTCGAACACCACGCCGTCCTCGACGCCGTCCACTGGCTCGGCGAGCACGAGGGCGCCACGATCGAGTACCTCCCGGTCGACTCCCACGGACGCGTCCACCCCGACGCCCTGCGCGAAGCCATCGCCCGCGACCCCCACGACGTCGCCCTGGCCACCGTGATGTGGGCCAACAACGAGATCGGCACGATCATGCCGATCCGTGAACTGGCCGACGTGGCAAGGGAGTTCGACGTCCCCCTGCACGCGGACGCCGTCCAGGCCTTCGGCCAGGTCCCCGTCGACTTCGCCGCCTCCGGCCTCGCCGCGATGACCGTCTCCGGCCACAAGATCGGCGGCCCGTACGGCATCGGCGCGCTGCTCCTGGGCCGCGACCGCACCCCCGTCCCCGTCCTGCACGGCGGCGGCCAGGAACGCCACGTCCGCTCCGGCACCCTCGACGTCCCCGCCATCGCCTCCTTCGCGGTCGCCGGCCGCCTCGCCGCCGAGCAGCGCGAGTGGTTCGACCGCGAGATCGGCGCCCTGCGCGACGCCCTGGTCGAAGCGGTCCGTACGGCCGTCCCGGACGCGATCCTCGGCGGCGACCCGGCACCCGGCGGCCGCCTCCCGGCCAACGCCCACTTCACCTTCCCCGGCTGCGAGGGCGACTCCCTGCTCCTGCTGCTGGACGCCCAGGGCATCGAGTGCTCCACCGGCTCCGCCTGCACGGCGGGCGTCGCCCAGCCCAGCCACGTCCTGCTGGCCACCGGCACCGACCCCGACCTGGCCCGCGGCACTCTGCGCTTCTCCCTCGGCCACACCTCCACGGAGGCCGACGTCGAGGCGGTCGCCAAGGCGATCGGCCCGGCGGTGGAACGGGCACGGGCGGCCGGCCTGACGTAAGGCGGCCGGCCTGACATGGAGCGGCTGCGGCTACGCCTTCGCCGTACGAGCCGCCCGCACGAGCTTCATGTACCGGTCCCAGTCCCAGTGCTCCCCGGGGTCGGTGTGGTCCGTGCCCGGCACTTCCACGTGCCCGATGATGTGCTCGCGGTCGACGGGGATGTCGTAGCGCGCGCATATCCGGGCCGTCAGACGCGCCGAGGCCTCGTACATCTCGTCCGTGAGGTCCTGCGGGCGCTCCACGAAGCCCTCGTGCTCGATGCCGACGCTGCGCTCGTTGTAGTCGCGGTTGCCCGCGTGGTACGCCACGTCCAGCTCGCGGATCATCTGCGTGATGCGGCCGTCCTTGCGGACGATGTAGTGCGCGGCCGCCCCGTGCTCCGGGTCCTGGAAGACCTTCACCGCGCTGTCGAAGCTGCCCTGGGTGACATGGATGATCACCATGTCTATGCCGTAGTCGTCGGGCCGGTCCGCCCGCCGCCAGTTCGCGTCCGACGCCGCCACCCACCGCGCCCCGGCGAAGTCGACCTCGCCCTCCTTGCGCGGCTTCTCCACGCCCGGCACCCGCCACCACAGGCGCGCCAGCTCGTCGCGGGCCAGCACGGCAGTGCCCAGCGCGGCCGCCGTCCCCCCGATGAGCAACGCACGACGCCCGACCTTCCGGTCGCCGTCCTTCGAAGCCTTCCGCTGTCCCATGTGATCGTCAACGGATACTCGCGGGCCCTGGTTCCCGCGCCCCCTTACCCTGGAAGGGTTATGACTGACACCGCGCAGCCCTCCCGCCCCCTCCGCGTCCTCGCCGCCATGTCCGGCGGGGTCGACYCCGCCGTTGCCGCCGCCCGCGCCGCCGAGGCGGGCCACGACGTGACCGGCGTCCACCTCGCCCTCTCCGCGAACCCTCAATCCTTCCGTACGGGCGCGCGGGGCTGTTGCACCATCGAGGACTCCCGCGACGCCCGCCGCGCCGCCGACGTCATCGGCATCCCGTTCTACGTGTGGGACCTCGCCGACCGCTTCCGCGAGGACGTGGTCGAGGACTTCATCGCCGAGTACGAGGCAGGCCGCACCCCGAACCCCTGCCTGCGCTGCAACGAGAAGATTAAGTTCGCGGCCCTGCTCGACAAGGCGCTGGCCCTCGGCTTCGACGCCGTCTGCACCGGCCACTACGCCACGGTCGTGCTGGGCGAGGACGGCACGCGCGAGCTGCACCGCGCCTCCGACATGGCCAAGGACCAGTCGTACGTCCTCGGCGTCCTGGACGACAAGCAGCTCGCCCACGCCATGTTCCCGCTCGGCGACACCCTGACGACCAAGGACGAGATCCGCGCGGAGGCCGAGCGCAGGGGCCTCGCGGTCGCGAAGAAGCCCGACTCGCACGACATCTGCTTCATCGCCGACGGCGACACCCAGGGCTTCCTCGCAGGCCGCCTCGGCAAGGCGGAGGGCGACATCGTCGACGAGGCGGGAGCCAAGCTCGGCACCCACGACGGGGCGTACGGCTTCACCATCGGCCAGCGCAAGGGCCTGCGCATCGGCACCCCGGCCTCCGACGGCAAGCCGCGCTACGTCCTCGACATCTCGCCGGTGAACAACACGGTGACGGTCGGCCCGGCGGCCTCCCTCGACGTGAGTGCCCTCACCGCGATCAAGCCCCGCTGGTGCGGCGCCGCCCCGACCGGGCCCGGCACCTACACCGCCCAGCTGCGCGCCCACGGCGGCGAGACCGAGGTGAGCGCCGAGCTGGTCGACGGCGCCCTGGAGGTCTCCTTCACCGAGCCGGTCCGTGGCGTGGCGCCCGGCCAGGCGATCGTCCTGTACGACGGCACGCGCGTGGTGGGCTCGGCGACGATCGCGTCGACGGTGCGGGCGACTCCGACGGCCGTCTGAGACGGGGCTCCCGGGCGGAGCCGAACTCCGGGCACACGCGTGTGCCCGTCCCCCGCCCCGATCAGGCCCCGAAGAACTCCGCCAGCACCGGCCCGAGAACGTCCGGATCCACCATGTGGGTCTGCCCCTCCAGGCTCCGGTACGTCCCCTCAGGCACGCTCTGCGCGACCGTCCGCGTCGCCTCGCGCATCCACGCGGGGCTCGCGCTGCCCGCGACGGCCAGCACCGGCGCCGTGATCGAGGCGAGCCGGTCCCGGGGCACCAGACCGTCGCCCATGACGGCGTTGTCGTAGGCCAGGCTCGGCGCGATCGTCTCCATGCCGGCCCACATGGGGGACTGACGGGCGCCCTGGATCATCTGCTCGGCCATCCCCGTCATCCGCAGGAACAGCTCCACGGCGTCCCCGCGCCGGCCCTCGTCGAGTGCCTCGGTCAGCCGCTCGGTGTACTCGGCGCGCTCGCGCGCACCGCCCTCGTAGACGGCGAACGGCACCTCGTAGACCGCGACCCGGCGCACCTGCAGACCGCTCGCCGCCGCCCGCAGCACCAGCGCGCCGCCCGAGGAGGTGCCGTACAGCGCCGCCTCGCCGCCCACCGCGTCGATCAGCGCGGCCAGGTCCTCGACCTCGCGCTCCACCGCGTACGGCGACGCGTCGCCGCTCTGGCCGCGTCCACGCCGGTCGTACACGACGACCCGGAACCGCTCCGACAGGGGCACGGCCAACGGCGCCACCGTGCCCCCGGTCGACATCGCACCACTGACGAGGATCACCGCCGGGCCGTCACCGCTGGTCTCGTACGCGATCGACGTCCCGTCGGCTGAATTGGTGTGCTTGTCCATGTCTGTGGAGATTGCCGTACGGCGCGGAACTAATCGTTCACGACACTTCGACTTCGTAGAAGCAGAGGTGGTCCTTGATCTCGGCCACGTCCGGCTTCGGGTCCGGGTACGACCAGACGAGGTCCGCCGCGTCCGGCAGTGACCAGTAGGAGGCCGTTCCCTTGAAGGGGCAGTAGGTGTGGGTGTCGGAGGGGGTCAGCAGCTCCAGTCGTACGTCCTCGGCGGGGATGTAGTAGCGCACGGGACAGCCCGTCTCCCGCAGGGCCAGGGCCCGCTCGCTCTCCGCGAGGACCTGGCCGCCGTGAACGGCGCGCACGCGTCGTGTGTCCTGCTCGATCGTGATCGTGTGTCCATCAGCCATACCGGGAAAGCACTCGCGGGCGCCGGGTTCTTCCCGCGTACGGTGGCTGCATGCGAATCTGCGTCTTCCTCTCCGCCGCCGACCTCGACGACCGCTACACGCGCCCCGCACGCGAGTTCGCGAAACTGCTGGGCAAGGGCGGGCACACGCTCGTGTGGGGCGGTTCCGACGTCGGGCTGATGAAGGTGGTCGCGGACGGCGTGCAGGAGGCGGGCGGACGGCTCGTCGGGGTCTCCGTCGAGTTCCTGGCCGCCAAGGCCCGCGCGGGCGTCGACGAGATGGTGATCGCCAAGGACCTCGCCGAGCGCAAGAGGCTGCTGCTGGACAAGGCCGACGCCGTGGTGATCATGGTCGGCGGCACGGGCACCCTCGACGAGGCAACCGAGATCCTGGAGCTGAAGAAGCACGGCCACACGGACAAGCCGGTGGTCCTGCTCAACACCGCCGGCTTCTACGACGGCCTTCAGGAGCAGTTCCGCCGCATGGAGGACGAGGGCTTCCTGCCCCACCCGCTGGCCGACCTGGTGTTCTTCGCGCAGGAGCCGGTGGGGGCGCTGGCGTACCTGGAGGAGAGCCGGGGCGCGGAGTGACCGGGCACTGATGCGAGCATGGCGGGCATGGCTACACATCTGATCACCGGAGCCGGCTCCGGCATCGGCGCGGCCGTCGCCCGCCGCCTGCACGCGCGCGGGGACGATCTCGTGCTCCACGCGCGCGACGCGGCCCGCGCGAAGGAGCTGGCGGCGCAGTTCCCCGGCGCGCGCACCCTGGTCGGCGACCTGGCGGACCCGGACAAGCTGTCCTGGGCCTTCTCCCACCAGTCGCTGCCGGACCGGGTGGACTCCCTGCTCCACATCGCCGGCGTCGTCGACCTGGGCCCGGTGGGTGACCTGACACCGAAGGCCTGGCGTCACCAGCTCAACGTCAACCTGATCTCCCCGGCCGAACTCACCCGCCACTTCCTGCCGCAGCTGCGCGTCGCCCGCGGCCATGTGATCTTCGTGAACTCGGGCGCGGGTCTGCGCGCGAGCGCCGAGTGGTCCGCGTACGCCGCGTCCAAGCACGGCCTGAAGGCGCTGGCCGACTCCCTGCGCAACGAGGAGCACGACAACGGCGTCAGGGTCACGTCCGTCTACCCCGGCCGCACCGCCAGTCCCATGCAGGCGAAGGTCCACCAGCAGGAGGGCAAGGCGTACGACGAGTCGAAGTGGATCGACCCCGAGTCGGTCGCCACGACGATCCTGATGGCCCTGGACCTCCCGAGGGACGCGGAGGTCAACGACCTGACGGTACGCCCGGGAAACTGACGGCACTTCTACGGCGCCGGGCCGGGCACGGTCCCCCCGGAGGGTTACGTACGCTTCGGGGGTGAGCGACAACACCACCCAGTTCAGCTTCGGCGCAGCCACCGGCGTCGGCTCGATGCCCGGCGGCGACGCCCGCGAGGCCGCCAGGACCGTCACCGGGTCCTTCGAGGACTTTCCGTTCCTCGCCGAGCTGCCCGCTCGCGGACCCGGCGCGGACATGATCGGCCGCACCGCCGGGATGCTCGTCGAGCTGTACGCGCGCGTGGAGCCCAGCGGGTGGCGGCTCGGCGACCGGCCGGGGCGGGACACCAGGCGGGCCCGGTCGTGGCTGGGGGAGGACCTCGACGCACTGGAGGAGTTCACCCAGGGATACGAGGGGCCGCTGAAGGTCCAGGCCGTGGGGCCCTGGACCCTGGCCGCCGCCCTTGAGCTGAGGAACGGCGAGGCCGCCCTCTCCGACGCCGGCGCCTGCCGCGACCTCGCCGCCTCGCTCGCCGAGGGGCTGCGCCAGCACCTCGCGGAGGTCCGCCGCCGCTTCCCCGGCGCCCAGGTGGTGCTGCAACTCGACGAGCCCTCCCTCGTAGCCGTCCTGCTCGGACAGGTGAGGTCCGCCAGCGGGTACCGGACCCACCGCGCCGTGGACCGGCAGATCGTCGAAGCCGCGCTCCGCGACGTCGTCGGGGTTCACGGCGACGGACCCGTCGTGGTCCACTCGTGCGCACCGGACGTCCCGTTCGCCCTGCTGCGCCGGGCGGGGGCGGCGGCGATCTCCTTCGACTTCTCGCTCCTCACCGAGCGTGACGACGACGCGATCGGCGAGGCGGTGGAAGGGGGGACCCGGCTCTTCGCAGGTGTCGTCCCCGGCACGGACGGCCCATTGTCAGACCCTGCCGGTAGCGTCATGGGTGTCAGGACGTTGTGGCGCAGGCTGGGGCTGTCACCGGGGCTTCTCGCGGAGGCCGTCACGGTCACGCCGTCGTGCGGACTCGCGGGGGCTTCCCCCGAGTACGCACGCCAGGCTCTCGCCCACTGCGCCCGGGCGGCGAGATCCCTCGCGGACAACCCAGAGTAACGGGAGGACAACACGGTGGCCGGCGACAATCAAGCGGAGACGACGGTGCCCGTCGAGGCACGGGAGAAGCACGCGAAGATCGCTGAGCAGATCGAGGAGCACCGCTTCCGGTACTACGTGAAGGACGCTCCCGTCGTCAGCGACGCGGAGTTCGACGAGCTGCTGCGCACCCTCGAAGCGCTGGAGGACGAGTATCCGGAGCTGCGCACGCCGGACTCGCCGACGCAGAAGGTGTCCGTCGAGTTCCAGACAGACCTGGCCGAGGTCGAGCACCGAGAGCGCATGCTCTCCCTCGACAATGTCTTCGACGACGCCGGGCTCGCCGCCTGGGCCGAGCGCGTGCACAAGGACGTCGGCACCCCCGGGTACCACTTCCTGTGCGAGCTCAAGGTCGACGGCCTCGCGGTGAACCTGACGTACGAGAACGGCAGGCTGACGCGCGCGGCCACCCGCGGCACGGGCCGGATCGGTGAGGACATCACGCCCAATGTCATGACGATCGCGGAGATTCCGCACCGTCTGACGGGCGACCACGTTCCGGAGCTCGTCGAGATCCGCGGCGAGGTCTACTTCCCGATGGAGGCCTTCGAAGAGCTCAACGCACGCCGGGTGGCGGCGGGCGAGAAGCCGTACGCCAACCCGCGCAATTCCGCCTCGGGTTCGCTGCGGCAGAAGGACCCGAAGGTCACCGCGACCCTTCCGCTGCACATGGTCGTCCACGGCATCGGCGCCCTGGAGGGCTTCGAGGGCCTGACCCGGCTCTCCGGGGCGTACGACCTGCTCAAGTCCTGGGGCCTGCCCACCTCCACGCACAACAGAGTCGTCGACGACCTCGACGGCGTCCGTGAGTTCATCGCGTACTACGGCGAGAACCGCCACTCCGTGCAGCACGAGATCGACGGAGTGGTCGTCAAGCTCGACGAGATCCCGCTCCAGGGCCGCCTCGGCTCCACCTCGCGCGCACCGCGCTGGGCCATCGCGTACAAGTACGCGCCGGAAGAGGTCAACACCAAGCTCGTCAACATCCGCGTGGGCGTCGGCCGCACCGGACGGGTCACGCCGTACGCCCAGGTCGAGCCGGTCACGGTCGCGGGCTCCGAGGTCGAGTTCGCCACCCTGCACAACCAGGACGTGGTCAAGGCCAAGGGCGTCCTCATCGGCGACACGGTGGTGCTGCGCAAGGCCGGTGAGGTCATCCCGGAGATCCTCGGACCGGTCGTCGACCTGCGCGACGGCAGCGAGCGCGAGTTCGTGATGCCGTCCGAGTGCCCGGAGTGCGGTACGGCGCTCAGGCCGATGAAGGAGGGCGACGTCGACCTGCGCTGCCCGAACGCCCGCTCCTGCCCTGCCCAGTTGCGTGAGCGGCTGTTCTACCTCGCGGGCCGCAAGGCGCTGGACGTCGAGCACTTCGGCTATGTCGCCGCCGCCGCGCTGACCAAGCCGCTGGAGCCTGCCGATCCGCCGCTGGTGGACGAGGGCGACCTGTTCGACCTGACCGTCGAGCAGTTGCTGCCCATCAAGGCGTACGTCCTCGACCAGGACAGCGGCCTGCCCAAGCGCGACCCGAAGACCGGCGAGGAGAAGATCGCCACGGTCTTCGCCAACCAGCAGGGCGAGCTCAAGAAGAACGCGGTTTCGATGCTGGAGTTCATCGCCGCCGCCAAGGAGCGCCCGCTGGCCCGCATCCTCACCGGCCTGTCGATCCGTCACGTCGGCCCGGTCGCCGCCGAGGCGCTGGCGCGTGAGTTCCGCTCCGTCGACCGCATCGAGCAGGCGAGCGAGGAGGAGCTGGCGAACACCGCCGGCGTCGGGTCGATCATCGCCGCCTCGCTCAAGGAGTGGTTCGCCGAGGAGTGGCACCAGGAGATCCTTCGCAAGTGGAAGGCGGCCGGCGTCCGCATGGAGGAGGAGAGCTCCGGTGAGGACGAGGGGCCGCGCCCGCTGGAGGGGCTCACGGTCGTTGTCACCGGCACACTGGAGCACTTCACGCGCGACGGGGCGAAGGACGCGCTCCAGAGCCGCGGAGCGAAGGTAACCGGTTCCGTTTCGAAAAAGACATCTTTTGTTGTGGTGGGCGACAACCCCGGGTCCAAGTACGACAAGGCCATGCAGGTCAAGGTCCCTGTTCTGAACGAGGACGGCTTCAATGTCCTGCTGGAGCAGGGACCCGACGAGGCGGCCGAAGTTGCCCTACCCGCAGAGGAGTAGCGGTTGAAGGCCACCCGATCGGCGCATATCAGATGCATACGGGTGGCTGGGGCGCATTCGGGCAACCGTCGACGACCGCTGCCCGTGGAAGCCTTATGCGGCCTACTGTTGAGATGTGCGCCTGCCGTGCCCAGCTGCGGTTGGGGCATCCCCTTGCTCTGGAAGGGCTTTGGAGGGTGAGGGGAAGGGCTTTCCAACGCGGTGCCGTTGAGGGTCGTTGTCGGGCATCGGGCCGCGTGGCGTGGGCACCGCCGGCTGTGAGAGGGACGGGAATGAAACCGACCGAGAGCGCCGCCCCGCACTCACGGCTGCGTCGGATGGCCGACGCATGGCGAGGGTGGGCGACGCGGACCGCGGAGCGTTCGCGCGCGGAAAGAGGCGCGGGGAGTGCCGCCGGGCCGCCCACCGTGGCGGACGGCCGCAGCGCCGTGCAGCTCGGCGTCGACCACACCGCGGGGCTGCCGCACGCCGAGCACGACCGCCACCTGTCGTGGCCCGCGCTGCCCGCGGCGGTCGTCGCGGCCGCCGGGTTCGTCCTCGGCGCCGGGTTCTACCGGGCGTTCACCGACCACCACGCCCTCTTCCCGTCCGGCACGGTCGGCTGGGCGCTGGCCGTGCTGACCGGCGTCATCGTCGGCCATCTCGTCGCCCTCGGCCGCGCGCGCTGGTGGGGCGGCACCGGCTCCGGCGCCGCCCTCACCCTCGCGGTGCTGATGCTCTACGGCTGGGTGCCCGCCGGCATGGTCAGCCTCACCGTCGTCGTCCTCGTCGGCGTGGCCCGCCGTAACCGCTGGCGCCAGGGCGTGCTGCACGGCGCGGTGGACATCCTCGGCATCGCCGCCGGAGCACTGGTGCTGGCCGCCTTCGGCCGGGTGCCGACCGTCGAGAACCCCTGGAACCCGGACAGCTGGACGCTCTACACCGCCCCCGGAGTGGTGCTCGTCGCCGCCGCGTATCTCGCGGTCACCCGGGTCCTGTTGTGGTACCTGCAGTCCCCGCGCGGCGGCCTGCCCACCGTCGAGCGCACCGCCCTGGTCAGACAGGGCCTCGTCGCGGTCGCGCTGCTCGGCATCGCGCCCCTGGTGTGCGTCGTCGCCATCGCCAAGCCCCTGCTGCTGCCGCTGTTCGCCATCCCGCTCGTCGCCCTCGACTCCACCCTCTGGATAGCGCGGGCCCGGGCGGAGGAGCAGTTGCGCGATCCGCTGACCGGGCTGCCCAACCGGCAGTGGCTGTTGGAGCGCATCTGGACCGCGCTCGACGACGCCGAGCGCATCGGCGCCCGGGCCGCCCTGATGCTGATCGACCTCGACCGCTTCCGGTCGGTCAATGACACGCTCGGTCATCTGGCCGGTGACCGGCTGCTGTTGCAGATAGCGGACCGGCTGCGCCTGGCGCTGCCGCGCGGAGCGGAGGCCGCGCGGCTCGGCGGTGACGAGTTCGCCGTATTACTGCCGGTCGCCGACTCCACGACGTCCGCGACGCGGGTCGCCCGCGCTCTGGTCACGGCCCTGAGCTCCCCGCTCGACCTCGACGGCCTCACCCTGGTCCTGGAGGCCAGCGCCGGAGTCGCCGTCTTCCCGGACCACGCCCTCGACGCCGAGGGGTTGCTGCGGCGCGCGGACGTGGCGATGTATCAGGCGAAGCGGGACCGCACGGGCGTGGAGGTCTACGAGTCGAAGCGCGACTCGAACACCCCCGACCGGCTGGGCCTGCTCGGAGACCTGCGGCGCGCCCTCGACGCGCAGGAGGTC
The DNA here is from genome assembly GCF_008042075.1 of Streptomyces sp. UW30. Taxonomy (GTDB): domain Bacteria; phylum Actinomycetota; class Actinomycetes; order Streptomycetales; family Streptomycetaceae; genus Streptomyces. The sequence continues at coordinate 907,639 of NZ_RDBN01000005.1, forward strand.
GAGCTGCACTACCAGCCCAAGGTCCGCTTCGACGGTCAGGTCGCCGGGCTGGAGGCCCTGGTCCGGTGGGTGCACCCGGAGCGTGGGAGGGTGGCGCCGGACGAGTTCATAGCGATCGCCGAGTCGTCGGGGCTGATGCCGCATCTGACGGAGTACGTGCTGGAGACGGCGCTCGCGCAGGTGGCCCGGTGGCGGGCCCAGGGGCTGTATGTGCCCGTGGCGGTCAACGTCTCGCCGCGTGACGTCCACACCCCCGGGTTCGCGGGCTCGGTCGCCGCGCGGCTCGCCCGGCACGGTGTCCCGGCGGGAGCGCTCCAACTGGAGATAACGGAACACGTCCTGCTGGAGGACCCGCAGCGGGCCGCGGACACGCTGGCCGGGCTGACCGGGCACGGCGTGAAGATGTCCCTGGACGACTTCGGCACGGGCTACTCGTCCCTCGTGCATCTGCGACGGCTGCCGGTGAGCGAGCTGAAGATCGACCGCTCGTTCGTGGCCCGGCTCGCGGTGGACAACGAGGACGCGGAGATCGTGCGCTGCACGGTGGACCTGGCGCATTCGCTGGGCCTGCTCGTGGTCGCCGAGGGCGTCGAGGACGACGAGACGTGGGAGCGGCTGCGGGACCTGGGCTGCGACGCCGTACAGGGATGGCTGGTGGCCGCCGCGATGCCGCCGGAGGAGACGACGGCATGGCTGCGGGCGCGCGGTTCGCGAGGATGGCAACGGCCGCGCGCGGCGCTGCCGGCCGCCGAGTAGTTCTCCATGTGTGAGTGCCGCGCCGTGTCGTAGGGCGTGTGCGGGTTCGTCGTGGCCGGTCGTCGTGGCCGGTCGCTCCCCCCGAGTTTCTCGACTTCGCTCGGATCAGGGGGACTCCCATCGCGGCGGAGCCGCAGATCGATACGGCCCCGCGCCCCTTCAGGGCGCTGCCGCGAAGTGTCCGATCAGCAGCGCCAACCTCTGCTCATGAGCTCTCTCCGGCAGCCGGCCGCTGCGCATCAGCGTGACCAGCCCATGGAGCCCTGCCCAATACGTCTCCGTCAGCACTCCCAGGTCCTCGCCCTCCTTGGCGACAGGCTCCACCGCCGCTGCCAGCTCGCCGAAGGCCCGCTTCAGTGGCTCCGGGGCCTCGGCCGTGGCGAACGGCAGGTCCACCCGGTACGTGAACATGGCGTCGTAGAGCGCCGGCCGTCGCCGGCCGAAGGCCGTGTACGTCTCGCCCACCGCCGCCAGCGCCTCGCGCGTGCCCTTCGCTGCCGTACGGGCCGTGCGTAGTTCCTCCGCCAGGTCGGCGCAGCCCTGCACCGCCACCGCGGCCATGATCGCGTCCTTGCCCTTGAAGTGGCTGTAGAGGACGGGCTGGCTGTACTCGATCTCCGCCGCGAGGCGGCGGGTCGTCACCGCGTCCCAGCCCTCCGACTCCGCGAGTTCCCGCGCGGCCGTGACGATCAGCCGCTCGCGTTCCGCTCGTTCGCGCTGCTTGCGCGTCTGGATCGACATGCCTGGAATTCTAGCACCGCTAGCGCAACTGTCGGTGCTCTGCTAGCTTCGCTCCTGTCCCTAGCACTGCTAGCAAGGAGTGAAGCCATGACCGTGACCGCGTACACCCTGGCCGTCGTGCTCAACCTGTTCTGCGTGTTCCTCGGCTACCGGTTCCTGTTCCAGCCCGCCTCCGCCGCCACCGGCTACGGCGTCCCGGCCCGGCCGGAGGGCGACGCCGGCGCCTATCTCTCCATCAAGGGCCTGCGGGACGGCACCTTCGGCCTGCTCGGCCTGGCGCTGCTGTTCTTCGTCGGCGCCCGCGCCGAGGCCTGGTTCATGCTCGCCGTGGCGATCGTGCCGATGTTCGACACACTGATAGTGCTGCGGCACGGCGGCACGAAGGCCGTGGCCTTCGGGATTCACTTCGCCACGGCGGTCGTCGTGCTCATCAGTGCCGTCCTGCTCTTCCTCGTCTGAGCACGTCCACAACGTCATCGCACCGGGGGTTGGGGAAATGTCGCTGTTCGTTCCGAAGTTCGACGAGTCCGTGATCGTCCGCGAGGCCGAGGCCGAAGTCGTCGGCCGGGCGCCCACCACCGTCCGGCTACTGGCCGACAGCAGTCGGACCGGCGGCGCGCTGTCCACCCAGCGGGTCACGCTCACCGGCGGCGCCGACGGCGCCAAGCCGCACTGGCACGACAACTCCGCCGAGATGTTCTTCCTGCTCGACGGCGCCGCCGAGATCCTCTCCGGCGACGACGTCGTCACCGCCGGCCCCGGCGACCTCGTCGTCGTGCCGCCCGGCAAGCCGCATGCCTTCTCCGCCGTTCCGGGCGCCGACGCAGACCTGCTGATCGTCATCACCCCGGGCGTCGAGCGCTTCGAGTACTTCCGCCACCTCCAGCGCATCGCCCTCGGCGAGGCCACCGTGGAGAGCCTGTTGGAGGTGCAGGAGCGGTACGACAACCACTTCCTCAGGAGCGAGGCCTGGGACGGGCGCAGCCGGTGACGAGGCACCCACCGGCGCGGGGCGGGGAAACCGTTTCACGGCCACAGGCCCCCGCCCCATAGGATTGGCCTCAAACACACACACTCACCCCAGAGGATCGCTGCATGCCTGGCATCACGCGCGAGGAGGTCGCCCACCTCGCACGGCTGGCGCGTCTGGAGCTGAAGCCCGAAGAGCTCGAGCACTTCGCGGGACAGCTGGACGACATCATCGGCGCGGTCGCACGCGTCAGCGAGGTCGCCGACCAAGACGTACCGCCGACCTCGCACCCGCTCCCGCTGACGAATGTCATGCGGGCGGACGAGGTCCGTCCGTCGCTCACCCCCGAGCAGGCGCTCTCCGGCGCCCCGGCCCAGGAGCAGCAGCGTTTCAAGGTGCCGCAGATCCTGGGGGAGGACTAACCGCCATGACGGACAACGTCAACATCATCAAGCTGACGGCCGCCGAGACCGCCGAGAAGATCGCCTCCGGCGAGCTCACGGCCGTGCAGGTCGCCGAGGCACACCTGGCCCGCATCGAGGCCGTCGACGAGAAGGTGCACGCCTTCCTGCACGTCGACCGCGAGGGCGCCCTCGCGGCGGCCCGTGCCGTGGACGACAAGCGCGCCAAGGGCGAGAAGCTCGGCCCGCTGGCCGGTGTCCCGCTCGCGCTGAAGGACATCTTCACCACCGAGGGCATTCCGACGACCGTCGGTTCGAAGATCCTCGAAGGCTGGATCCCGCCGTACGACGCCACCCTCACCAAGCGTCTCAAGGCCGCCGACGTCGTCATCCTCGGCAAGACCAACATGGACGAGTTCGCCATGGGGTCGAGCACCGAGAACAGCGCGTACGGGCCCACCGGCAACCCCTGGGACCTCACCAAGATCCCCGGCGGCTCCGGCGGTGGCTCCTCCGCCGCCCTCGCCTCCTTCCAGGCCCCCCTCGCCATCGGCACCGACACCGGCGGTTCCATCCGCCAGCCGGCCTCCGTCACCGGCACGGTGGGCGTGAAGCCGACGTACGGCGCGGTCTCGCGGTTCGGCATGGTCGCCTTCTCGTCCTCCCTCGACCAGGGCGGCCCCTGTGCCCGTACGGTCCTGGACGCGGCCCTGCTGCACGAGGTCATCGCCGGGCACGACCCGCTCGACTCCACCTCCATCGACGCCCCGGTCCCGCCGGTCGTCGAGGCCGCCCGCAACGGCAGCGTCCAGGGCATGCGCGTCGGCGTCGTCAAGCAGTTCCGCGGCGAGGGCTACCAGGCCGGTGTCATCCAGCGCTTCGACGAGTCCGTCGAGATGCTGAAGGAACTGGGCGCCGAGATCGTCGAGCTGGACTGCCCGTCCTTCGACCTCGCCCTGTCGGCGTACTACCTGATCGCGCCCTCGGAGTGCTCCTCCAACCTCGCCCGCTTCGACGGCCTGCGCTATGGCCGGCGGACCGGCGACGACGGCACGCACTCCGCCGAGGAGGTCACCTCCCTCACCCGTGAGGCGGGCTTCGGCCCCGAGGTGAAGCGCCGCATCATGCTCGGCACGTACGCCCTGTCGAGCGGGTACTACGACGCGTACTACGGCTCCGCGCAGAAGGTCCGCACGCTCATCACCCGGGACTTCGAGAAGGCCTTCGAGCAGGTCGACGTGATCGTCTCCCCGACGACACCGACCACCGCCTTCGCGATCGGCGAGCGTGCCGACGACCCGATGGCGATGTACCTCGCCGACCTGTGCACCATCCCCACCAACCTCGCGGGCAACGCGGCCATGTCGCTGCCCTGCGGTCTGGCCCCGGAGGACAACCTCCCGGTCGGGCTGCAGATCATCGCGCCGGCGCTGAAGGACGACCGTCTTTACAAGGTCGGCGCCGCCGTCGAGGCCGCCTTCGTGGAAAAGTGGGGGCACCCGCTCCTCGAGGAGGCACCGTCGCTGTGAGCAAGCTGTCCAAGGCGAAGGACTTCAAGAAGTCCAAGTCCGGTCTGTACCTGTCCATGGCCACCACCGCGTTCGGTGCGGTCAGTGTCGCCAAGCAGGCGAAGAAGGCCCGCGTGGAGAGTGACACGCTGCGCCTGATCGACGCCGCCGTGTCCGCCGCCGCCATCGCCACCGGCCTCGCCATCCTCTACCGCGAGCTGAAGCGGCTGGGCGACGACGACGTCCTGCTGGGCTGAGAGGGAAGTTTCACCGTGACCACCACGACCGACCTGGTGTCGTACGAGGACGCGCTGGCGTCGTACGACCCCGTCATGGGCCTTGAGGTCCATGTCGAACTCGGCACCAAGACCAAGATGTTCTGCGGCTGTTCGACCGAACTCGGTCAGGACGCCAACACGCAGACCTGCCCCACCTGCCTCGGCCTGCCCGGCGCGCTCCCGGTCGTCAACGCGACCGGCGTCGAGTCGGCGATCAAGATCGGTCTCGCGCTGCACTGCGAGATCGCCGAGTGGTGCCGCTTCGCCCGGAAGAACTACTTCTATCCGGACATGCCGAAGAACTTCCAGACCTCCCAGTACGACGAGCCGATCGCCTTCAACGGCTACCTCGACGTCCAGCTGGAGGACGGCGAGACCTTCCGTGTGGAGATCGAGCGCGCCCACATGGAGGAGGACACCGGCAAGTCGACGCACGTCGGCGGCGCGACGGGCCGTATCCACGGCGCCTCGCACTCGCTGCTGGACTACAACCGCGCCGGCATCCCGCTCATCGAGATCGTCACCAAGCCGATCGAGGGTGCGGGCGAGCGCGCCCCCGAGGTGGCGAAGGCGTACGTCCGTGAGCTGCGCGAGCTCATCAAGGCGCTCGGTGTCTCGGAAGCCCGCATGGAGATGGGCCAGATGCGCTGCGACGTGAACCTGTCGCTGCGCCCGAACGGCACCGAGAAGTTCGGCACCCGCTCCGAGACGAAGAACGTGAACTCGCTGCGTTCCGTGGAGCGTGCGGCCCGCTTCGAGATCCAGCGGCACGCGGCCGTCCTCGGCAGCGGCGGCACGATCATCCAGGAGACCCGGCACTTCCACGAGGACACGGGGTCCACGACCTCGGGCCGCGTGAAGGAGGAGGCCGAGGACTACCGGTACTTCCCCGAGCCGGACCTCGTGCCGGTGGCACCGTCTCGCGAGTGGGTCGAGGAGATCCGCGCCGGCCTGCCGGAGATGCCGCTGGCCCGCCGTAACCGGCTGCTCGCCGAGTGGGGCATCTCCGCCGTCGAGATGCAGGCGATCCTCAACGCCGGTGCGCTGGACCTGATCGTCGCCACCATCGACGCCGGTGCCGACGCCGCGTCCGCCCGCAAGTGGTGGATGGGCGAACTGGCGCGCAGCGCGAACGAGTCGGGCACGTCGCTGGACGAGCTGTCGATCACGCCGGTCGAGGTCGCCCGCGTCGCCGAGCTGGTCTCGAAGGGCGACCTGAACGACAAGCTGGCCCGCCAGGTCATCGAGGGCGTCCTCGCGGGCGAGGGCACGCCGGACGAGGTCGTCGACCGGCGCGGTCTGAAGGTCGTCTCCGACGAGGGCGCCCTGACCACCGCGGTCGAGGAGGCCATCGCCGGCAACCCGGCCATCGCCGACAAGATCCGCGGCGGCAAGGTGGCCGCGGTCGGCGCCCTGGTCGGCGCGGTCATGAAGGCGACCCGGGGTCAGGCCGACGCGGCGCGCGTCAAGGAGCTGATCCTGGAGCAGCTGGGCGTCAGCGAGGGCTGAGGCACGCAGTGGTGAACCCCGAGGGGGATGCGTCGACCGTGACGCATCCCCCTCGGCGCGTTCTCAGACCCGGCGTCCCACGAGTCGTACGAAACCCAGAGCACGCCCCTCGTCCAGCCGCAGCATGTCACCGACCTGGCGGGCCATCGTGCGATGGAACTCCTCCGGGCTCTCCTCGGCGATCACGTCGCACCACAGCAGCCAGTCCCGCCAGCCGTCCGGCTGCCAGTCGGCGGCCTCGACCTCGACGGCGCCGCTGCGGGTCCACTGCCGCCGCCACCAGTCGGCCGAGTGGAAGCACCAGTAGTCGGGCTCCCAGTAGGGCTTCAGATGCTCCGGCGGCTCGATGCCGTCCGGCTCCTCCCGCAGCGCCGGTACGACGACGCCGATCCGCCCGCCCGGCTTCAACAGGCGGGTGAGCGTGGGCAGATACAGGTCGTTCGTCCCGAAGTACTGGTAGGCGTCGATGCTCACGATCGCGTCGAAGCCGCCCTCGGCGAACGGCAGGTCGTGCGCCTCCACACGCACCGGCAGCACACGGTCGGCGAAACCGGCCTCGGCGACGCGCCGCGCGTTGTCGTCGGGTTCGATCCACAGGTCGGCGGCGGTGACCTGGGCGTCGTACTCCCTGGCCAGGAACACGGAGGTCATCGCCCGGCCACAGCCCAGGTCGAGGACGCGTGCGCACGGGCGCAGGGCGTCCAGGCCGAGGGCGGGGGCCAGCCACTCCAGCAGCCAGAGTGCGTTCGGGCCCATCTGGTTCTCGACGACCCAGCGGGGGTCGTAGCTGTTGCTGCGCGGGTGGCCGGGGTGGGTCAGCCGCTTGGCGAGGTCCTCGTCCGAGGTCCTCCGGGTGACGTTTGGCATCGGTGAACGGGCTCCTTGAGTCCGGGGAAGCGGAAAGGGATACGAAAGGAGCTCGGTCGGACGCTCAAACAATGCACCTGCCCAGGTCGGCGGCGGTGTGCCGCGAGATGGTCGACCTTCGGAAGCTAGCAGCCGGCCGCGCGGCCCCGCACCCGCTTTCGCAGCGCGACGCGCTACGCTCGCCCGCCATGAGTGGACGCGGTGATTCCGAGATATCCGAGACGGGGGAGGACCGGACCGACAGGCCCGAGCACGAGCACGCCGAGGACCTGGAGGACATCCAGGACCCGGACGACATCGACGACGCCCACGACGCCGACGACCCGGCGCAGGTGGCGCGGCGGGCCCGCTGGACGGCTGCCGTGACCGGGGCGCTGCTCGCCCTGGCGGGACTGGCCGCCTCGGCGCTGCGTCTCAGCGGATCGGCCCCGGCTCTCGTCCCGGCCGCCTACGCCTTCGGCGCCGCGGTCTGCGCGCTCGCCGCGTTCCTCGGCTCCCGGGGGCGCACCCGGCGGGCGCTGTGGCTGCTGGTGGCCGGAGTGATGGTGATGGCGCTGGGGGACCAGTTCGACTGATGTGACAGGCGCCACTCGGCAATGACAGAGTGACCGTTACTGTCCTGTGATCTGCCTCCCATTCCTGTGAATAAACCCACGAACGCGGCAAACGATCTCGCCCTCCTGCGAGAGTTTGCTTCACATCGCTCATGCGTTCTTTGCGGGCTGTTCACTTTCCTGAACGACTGATCCCGGTCAAAGATCCACAAATCGTCCCCCGGGAGCACGTTCGTGGCAGCTCTTGCACGCTGGTGTGTCCAACGTCGCCTCGTCGCCGTACTGCTCTGGCTGCTCGCCTTCGGCGGGGTGACCGCGGGCGCCGTCGTGACGGGCACCGCGTACTCGAACGACTACCAGGTGCCCGGCACCGAGTCCGGCCGCGCCACGCAGCTCCTGGAGGACGGCTTCCCCGGCCTCGGAGGCGACAGCGACACCGTCGTCTGGCACACCCCGTCCGGCACCGTCCGCGCCGCCGACGTCGAACAGACCATGACGCGTACCCTCGACGAGATCGCGGAACTGCCCGGCATCGCGGCCGTCACCAGCCCGTACGACAAGCAGGGCACCGCCCAGATCAGCGAGGACGGGCACACGGCGTACGCCACCGTCACCTTCGACGACAGCGCCGAGAACCTCGACCAGGGCGAGGCGCAGGCCGTCGTGAGCGCGGCCGAGGACGCCGAGGCCGACGGGCTCCAGGTGGAGCTGGGCGGCAGCGCCGTCGCCCTCACCGAGTCCTCGGGCGGCCATCTCGCCGAGGTCGTCGGCGTGGCCGTCGCCGCGGTCGTGCTGTTCCTCGCCTTCGGCTCGCTCGCCGCCTCGCTGCTGCCCATCGCCACCGCGCTGGTCAGCGTCGGCACCGCGTACGCCGCAATAGCGCTCCTCGGGCACGCCATGACCGTGGCCGACTTCGCGCCCATGCTCGGGATGCTCATCGGGCTCGGCGTCGGCATCGACTACGCCCTGTTCATCGTCACCCGCCACCGGCGTGGACTGAAACGCGGCCTGCCCGTCGCCGAGTCGATCACGAACGCCGTGTCGACCACCGGACGGGCGGTGGTCTTCGCGGGCGCGACCGTGTGCATCGCCCTGCTCGGCATGCTGATCCTGCAGCTGAGCTTCCTCAACGGCGTCGCGATAGCCGCCTCGCTGACCGTGGTCCTCACCGTCGCGGCCTCCGTGACCCTGCTGCCCGCCCTGCTCTCGTTCATCGGCCTGCGCGCCCTCAGCCGCCGCGAGCGGCGCCGGCTGACCGAGCACGGCCCCGAGCCCGAGCTGCCCACCGGGTTCGCCGCCCGCTGGTCGGCGTTCGTGGAGCGCCACCCCAAGGCGCTCGGCGCGATCGCCCTGGCCGTCATCACGGTCCTCGCACTGCCCACCCTGGGCCTGCGCCTGGGCACCTCCGACCAGGGAAACGACCCGCAGACCTCCACCACCCGCCAGGCCTACGACCTCCTCGCCGAAGGCTTCGGCCCCGGCGTGAACGGCCCGCTCACCCTCGTCACCAAGGTCGACGGCGGCGACGACAAGCTCGCCCTCGACAACCTCGACGCCACTCTCCGGGGCACCGAGGGCGTCGCTTCGGTGACGCCGGTGACCTACAACTCCGGCGGCGACACCGCGTACCTCACCGTCGTACCGGAGTCCTCCCCGCAGTCGCGGCAGACCAGCGACCTCGTCGACCGGCTGCGCGACGAGATCCTGCCCCGCGCCCAGACCGGCACCTCGCTCGATGTGAACGTCGGCGGCATGACGGCCGGCTACGACGACTTCGCCGACGTGATCGTCGGCAAGCTGCCGCTCTTCGTCGGCGTCGTCGTCGGACTGGGCTGTCTGCTGCTCCTGCTCGCCTTCCGGTCCGTCGGCATCCCGCTGAAGGCCGCCGTGATGAACGTGGCCGCCGTCGCCGCCGCCTTCGGTGTCGTCGTCGCGATCTTCCAGTGGGGCTGGGGGAGCGAGCTCCTCGGACTGGGCCGCGCCGGGCCGATCGAGCCATTCCTCCCCGTGATCATGGTGTCGGTGCTGTTCGGCCTCTCCATGGACTACCAGGTCTTCCTGGTCAGCCGGATGTACGAGGAGTGGCTGGAGACCGGTGACAACCGGCGGGCCGTCCGGATCGGCCTCGCCGAGACCAGCCGGGTGATCAACTCCGCCGCGGTCATCATGATCTCGGTCTTCCTCGCCTTCGTCCTCAGCGGCGACCGCGTGATCGCCATGTTCGGCATAGCCCTCGCCGCCGCCGTCGCCCTGGACGCCTTCATCCTGCGCACCCTCCTCGTCCCCGCCCTGATGCACATGCTCGGCGGCGCCAACTGGTGGCTGCCGCGCTGGCTGGAGCGGCGCATGCCCCGCATCAGCATCGAGCCGCCCGAGTCCCGCGCCGCCCATGAGAGGCTCACCGACGTCGTGGCGGAACTGGAGAAGGAGCAGCGGGGCGATGTACGCGATATCGCTGGGTGACGACGGATCCGAGCTGAGGCCCCTGGAGCCCTGGCACGCAGAGGAGTTCCTCGCGAACCTGGAGCGGGGCCGGGAGTTCATCGGGGAGTACATCCCGTTCGGCTCGAACGCCACCGACGTGGCGTCGGCACGGGAGACACTCCAGCGGTACGCGGACATGCGCGCCGCGGACACGGCGTCGTACCACGGCATCTGGCTGGACGGAAAACTCGTCGGAGGGGTTCTCACCCTGAACTTCGACGCGGCGACCGGCAACTGCGAGGTCGGGTGCTGGCTGGAGCCCGCCGCGACCGGACGCGGGCTCATCACCCGGGCCATGCGGGTGCTCATCGACTGGGCGGTCGAGGAACGCGGCATCCACCGCGTCGAATGGGTCGCAGCCTCCGGCAACACCCCCAGCCTGAACGTCGCCCGGCGGCTCGGAATGACCCGCGACGGCGTACGCCGCCAGGCTCACCCCTATCGTGGGGTGCGGCACGACCTGGAGGTGTGGTCGATCCTCGCCCCGGAGTGGCGTGAAGCACGCGCGCGTGCCGCACACAACGATCATTAAGACACTTCTCAGAGAGCGTCCGTACGGTGCGAGACATGGGAACGAAGACAGTGGACGAGACCGGAGCCGAGACGGGCACCGACGCGAAGACCGACGAGGAGAAGGTGGACGTCACCAAGACGGCCGACGCCACTGACTCCACCGACGCCGACGAGGCGACGGAGACCGACGAGCTGGACGAGGAGGTGGCCGCCGAGGCCACGGAAGAGGCGCCCTCCGGCGTCGGCCAGGGCGCGGGCGCGGTCGTCTCCGCGGCGCTCGGCCTCGTGTCCCTGACCGGCGGCTGGATCGGTACGGTCGCCGCCGCCCGCGAGACCCTCGTCGGCCAGCTGGAGACCGCTTCGAACGCGAGCGTCTCCCAGCAGATCAAGGAGGTCTACGGCGACGCCTGGCAGACCTCCGCGCTGTGGGCCGGCGTGTTCGCGCTGGCCGCGCTGATCGTCGGCGTCGTCGTGCTCGCCCGTCCCGCGTTCGGGGCGCCCGGCAAGCCGCAGGCCGTGTGGATCAAGTCGGTCGCCTGGGGCGGCGTCGCACTCGGCGTCATCGGCCTCCTGCTGGCCGTCCTCAAGTACACCGACGCACTGCTCGGCCTGCCCTCAGCAGGCTGAGTCACCGCAGGTCCCGAGGGGTCTCAGAGCCGCCGTAAGCACCTTAGACGGCGCCCTGAGGCCCCTCACGCGCGTCTAAGGCCCCACCGGCCGGCGAAGATGCGGAACTCTCCCGATGTGGCGGACCCGCCTGGGAGAGGAAGGTTGAGACATCGCGGAAAGCGACGCCAGAAACCACCTCTCACCAGCGAAAACGAGGGTCCATCCATGTACGGGTACGAACTCCACCACATCCGTTCCGCCGAACTGATCCGCAGGGCCGAGCACCAGCGCCTGGTCCGCGAGGCCGTACGTGGCCGCCGCGCGGCCCGCCGCGAGGCCGCGGAACGCTCCGCGCACGGTTCCGCGGAGACGGAGTCGCATACGCTCCGCCTCCGCAGGCACCGGCCTCCGCGCGCCGCGTGAGGGCGGGCGGCCGTCCGCGGCCATCGGTCGACACCGGGCCGCACTTCCCGACGCCGGGCCGGGCAATCGCAGCAACACCGACGCCGGGCCCGGCAAAAACCGGTGCCCTCCTGTCGGCGGCGCGTGCGATGCTCGGCCCCGTGGAAAACCGGTCAGTCAGCCCCGTGTTCGTCGGTCGCGCAACCGAGTTGGAGACGCTGAACGACGCGCTCGCCCGTGCCGCCGCGGGCGAGCCGCAGGCATGGGTGATCGGCGGTGAGGCAGGAGTCGGCAAGACCCGCCTCGTCGAGGAGTTCGCGACGGCCGCCGCCCGCGAGGGCGCCGTCGTCGTGCTCGGCGGCTGCGTCGAGATCGGCGCCGACGGCCTGCCGTTCGCCCCGTTCTCCACGGCGCTGCGCGCCCTGCGCCGCGAACTGCCCGACGAACTGACCGCCGCGGCCGCCGGCCAGGAAGAGGAACTGGCCAGACTGCTCCCCGAGTTGGGGGAGAGCGCCCCTTCCCGAGGGTCGGACCGCTCCGACGAGGAGGGCATCGCCCGCCTCTTCGAACTCACCGCCCGCCTCCTGGAGCGCGTCGCCGCCGGCCGCACCGTCGTCGTGGCCCTGGAGGACCTGCACTGGGCCGACGCCTCCACCCGCCACCTCCTCGCCTACCTCTTGCGCACCCTGCGCACCGGCCGCCTGATCGTCCTCGCCACCTACCGCTCCGACGACATCCACCGCCGCCACCCCCTGCGCCCGCTCCTCGCCGAACTCGACCGGCTGCGCACGGTCCGCCGCATCGAACTCGGCCGCTTCAACCGCGCCGAGGTCGGCCGCCAGATCGCCGGCATCCTCGCCTGCGAACCCGACCCGGCCCAGGTCGACGAGATCTTCGAACGCTCCGACGGCAACGCCTTCTTCGTCGAGGAACTCGCCGTCGCCTCCCACGACGGCAGCTGCACCGGCCTCACCGACACCCTGCGCGACCTGCTTCTGGTCCGCGTCGAGAGCCTGCCCGAGAGCGCCCAGCGGGTCGCCCGGATCGTCGCCGAGGGCGGCTCCACCGTCGAGTACCGGCTGCTCGCCGCCGTCGCCCAGCTCGCCGAGGACGACCTCATCGAGGCGCTGCGAGCCGCCGTGGGCGCCAACATCCTCATCGCGGCGCCCGGCGACGACGGCTACCGCTTCCGGCACTCCCTGGTCCGCGAGGCCGTCGGCGACGATCTGCTCCCCGGTGAGCGCTCCCGCCTCAACCGCCGCTACGCCGAAGCCCTGGAGGCCGACCCGACGCTCGTCCCGGCCGGCGAACGCGTCATGCGGCTGGCCAGCTACTGGTACCACGCCCACGACCCGGCCAAGGCCCTGCCCGCCGTCCTGGACGCCTCCGTCACCGCCCGCCGCCGGCACGCCCACTCCGAACAACTGCGGCTGCTGGAACGCGCGATGGAGCTCTGGGACTCCGCCCCCGAGGACACCCGCGCCACACTGCGCCCCGTCGACTACACCGAGGTCTACCCTCCCTGCGGCTGCGACCCCGCCACCACACCCCTGCGCTACCTCGACCTCATGGCCGAAGCCGCCGTCGCCGGACGGCGCTGCGGAGAGCGCGAACGCGCCCTGAAGATCACCAAGCGCGCCCTGCACCTGCTGGAGGAAGAGGGCGATCCTCCCCCAAGCTCTCAACTACGTTCGAGCCGGGGGGACCCCCAGCGCGCCGCATGGTTCTGGGTCCAGCGCTCCCGGCTGGTCCAGGCCCTGGCCCGCGGCGACGGCTGGAAGGAGCTGGGCACCGCCCAGGAACTCGTGCGCGGCCTGCCGCCGTCCGAGGTGCACGCCGAGGTGCTGGCCACCGCGGCCAACTGGTCGATGCTCCGCGCCCCCGGCCCCGACGCCATGTCGGCCGCCGAACGGGCCGTGGAGTACGCCCGCATGGTGGGCGCCGAGGACATCGAACTCAACGCGCGCCTCACCCTCGGCGTCCTCATGGTCGACGCCGGCGACATCGAGACCGGCCTGGCCCAGATGTACGAGGTCAAGGACGAGGTACTGGCCCGTGGCCTCACCACCGTGGTGGGCCGCAGCCATGTGAACCTGCCGTCCGTGCTGGAAGGCGTCGGCCGCTCGCAGGACGCCGTCCGCATCCTGCGCGAGGGGCTGCGCCTCACCCAGGAGTGGGGCCTGCGTGACTCCGAGGCGTGGATGTGGTCGAACCTCGCCGAGTCACTGCTCTCCCTGGGCCGCTGGGACGAGGCCGCCGAGGCCGCGAGGAACGCCCAGCGCACGGGTCAGTCCGCCAAGCCGCGCGGCGGCGGCTCCAACCGCCTCGCCCACCTCGCGCTCGCCCGCGGCGACATCGCCGAGGCCGCCCGCCATCTCGCCGCCGCCCGCGCCTCCTACGGCACGCACGACCCCATGCCACAGAACAACCTGCCGATGTCCTTCCTCACCCTGGGCATAGCCGCCGCCGAGGGCCGCTTCCTCGACGCCCGAGCGGAAGCCGAACGGGCCCTGAGCGCCGGCTTCCCGCCCGGCACACAGCGCTACGCCTGGCCGCTGCTGCTGGCCGCCGCCGTCGCCGAGTCCGACGTCCGCACCCACGCACTGCCCACCGCCCAGGAGGGCCGCACCGCCTTCCTCGCACGGCTCTTCGAGGCCGTCCGCAAACTCACCACGGGCGCGCCCCTGTGGCTGGCGTACGAGAAGTGGACCCGCGCCGAACTCGACCGTGCCGACGGCCGGGCCAGCGCCGACGCCTGGTCGGAGGTGGTCACCGCGATCGAGCCCCTGGAGCGCCCCTACGACCTCGCCCGCGTCCGCCACCGCCTGGCCGAGGCCCTCCTCGCGATCGGCGGCGACGACGAGCGCGCCCGCGCCACCGAACTGCTCCGCCTGACCCGGGCCACCGCCGCCCACCTGGGCGCCCGCCCACTCGTCGACGCCTCGACCCACCTGGCCCAGCGAGCCCGCCTCACCCTCGCCGTGACCCCGCCCCTGCCCGCGGACGACCCCGCCGACTCCCTCGGCCTCACCACCCGCGAACGGGACGTCCTGCGCCTGGTCTCCGCCGGACGCACCAACCGCCAGATCGCCGAGGAACTCTTCATCTCCCCGAAGACCGCCAGCGTCCATGTGTCGAACATCCTGGGCAAGCTCGGCGTCTCGGGAAGGGGCGAGGCGGCGGCGGTGGCGCATCGGCTGCGGCTGTTTCCGGCCGAAACACTCACAACAGGGACGAGCCGCTGAGGTTTACGCTGTAAGGGACGTCGGCGCAGGGAGGGCTTCGTGTTCAACGCGTTCGAGGAACTCTTCGCCCCCGGCCGCAAGCACACCCGGGACGAACAGAACCGTCTGGAACTGACCCGCGAGGACGTCGGCGACAACGACCCCGGGCACGGACCGATAGATCTCGCGTCCGGGAAGGTCATCGTGCGCCCGCCCGAGCCGTCCGGCGAGAAGACCGACGAGGACACCGAGGCCGACGAGGACGGCGGTAAGCAGTAGGCCCGCTCAGGTCACCTGCAGCTCCAGGATCCGGTCGTCCCCGTCCTTGGGGTCACCCCGCCCGTCCGTGTTGCTCGTCATCAGCCACAGCTTGTCCCCGCCCGCCGGGACGACCGTCCGCAGCCGGCCGTACTCGCCCTCCAGGAAGGCCTGCGGGTCCGCCGAGGCCTCCGTGCCGTTCAGGGGGATGCGCCACAGCCGCTGGCCCTTCAGGCCCGCCATCCAGAGGGAGCCCTCGGCGTGGGCGATGCCGCTCGGGGAGGCGTCGTCGGTGCCCCACTGGGCGAGGGGGTTGTGGAACGCGGTGTCGTCCGACTTGCCCTCGGCCTCCGGCCAGCCGTAGTTGTCACCCGGCTTGATCGCGTTCAGCTCGTCCCAGGTGTCCTGGCCGAACTCGGAGGCGAACAGGCGCTGTTCGGAGTCCCAGGCCAGGCCCTGCACATTGCGGTGGCCGTACGAGTACACAGGGGAGTCGGGGAACGGGTTGCCCGGCGCCGGCTCGCCCTCCGGTGTCAGACGGAGGATCTTGCCGCCCAGGGACTCCTTGTCCTGGGACAGGCCCGTGTCACCGCTCTCCCCGGTGCCCGCGTACAGCATCTTGTCCGGGCCGAAGGCGATCCGGCCGCCGTTGTGGATGTAGCCCTTGGGGATGCCCTTGAAGATCGTGTCGGGCGCGCCCAGCTGGTCGCCGGCAGGCCGCTGCTCGTCGTACAGCATGCGGACGATGCGGTTGTCCGAGGCCGAGGTGAAGTACGCGTAGACCATGTGGTCCGCGGCGTAGTCCGGGGACAGCGCCAGGCCCATCAGGCCGCCCTCGCCCGCCGGGGACACCCCTGCCACCTCGCCCAGCTCGGTCTTCTTGCCCGTCTCGCCGTCGACGCGGGTGACCGTGGCGTCGTCGCGGGAGGAGACGAGCAGGTCGCCGTCCGGGAGCGGGGCGAGGCCCCAGGGGGTCTTCAGGCCCTCGGCGACCGTGCGCACCACCTTGACCGAGCCCTGCGCCGGTGGGGTCTCGGCCGCCTGCCCGGTGGGCGAGGCCGAGGTCCTGCTCGGTGCCCTGTCTCCGCCCTTGGCCGGCGAGTCCCCGTCGTCGGAGGAACAGCCGGCCGTCAGCAGGAGTGCAGCCGTGGCCAGTACGGCCGACACAACTCGACGTTGCACGATCACGGTCCCTTCGATGCGGCGGGTTCTACTGTTCTTACACCGCTCGCGCCTCAGAGGTTCCCGATCCATGAACCCTGGATCAGCGACGGCCCCCGGGTCGTTTCCCTCCAGGGCCGCAGAACCCTCGCGGCGTCAGTCCCAGGATCCTCGCGCCCCCGGCAGCTCCGCCACCTCGGCCAGGTCCTGCG
Organism: Streptomyces sp. UW30; assembly: GCF_008042075.1. Lineage (GTDB taxonomy): Bacteria > Actinomycetota > Actinomycetes > Streptomycetales > Streptomycetaceae > Streptomyces. The sequence continues at coordinate 924,086 of NZ_RDBN01000005.1, forward strand.
GGGTCAGCCGCAGCGCCCCGGCCCCCGCGTTCTCCGTCACCCAGCGTTCCTGCTTGGTCCCCGGTATCGCGACGACGTGCCGTCCCTGGGCCAGCACCCACGCCAGCGCCACCTGCGCCGACGTGACCTGCTCCCCGTGGCGGGCCGCGACGCGGCGCAGGCCGGCCACGATCGGCTGGTTCGCCGCCATCATCTCCGCGGTGAAGCGGGGATGCCGGGCGCGCACGTCGTCCGGTTCGAAGCCCTGGCCCGGGGTGAGCGTGCCGGTGAGGAAGCCGTTGCCCAGCGGCATCGCCGCCAGGAAGCCGACGCCGCGGGCCTCGCACCACGGCAGCAGCGCCTCCAGTGCCTCCGGCGACCACACCGACAGCTCGGCCTGCACCGCGCTCACCGGGAAGACCTGCTGCACCCGCTGCAACTGCCGGATCGTTGCGTCGTGCAGGCGCGTTCCGAGGCGGCGGCCGCCTCGCGCGCCCACCGCGCACAGCCCCAACGCCCGTACCTTTCCCGCCCGGACGAGGTCCGCCATCGCGCCCCACGTCTCCTCGACGGGCACTTCGGGGTCGGCGCGGTGCAGTTGGTAGAGGTCGATCACGTCCGTCTGAAGGCGGCGCAGAGAGGCGTCGCAGGCCCGCTTCACATAGCCGGGGCGGCCGTTGGCCACGATGTGCTGTTCGCCGACCAGCAGGCCGACCTTGGTCGACACGAACGCGTCCTGGCGGCGCTCCTTCAACACCCGCCCCACCAGCAGCTCGTTGGTGAACGGGCCGTACATGTCGGCCGTGTCCAGCAGCGTCGAGCCCAGATCGAGCGCCCGGTGCACCGCCCTGACCGACTCCTCGCCCCGCTGCCGCGACGAGCTGTACGCCCAGCTCATCGGCATGCACCCGAGCCCGACGGCTCCCACCGCGAGTGCCGCCGCGCCGATCGTCCTGCGCTCCACCTGGCCGTAACCCTCCCTCTTCCGGCACCCCAACCTAACCTCTGCACTCCAGTTCCCTGACATAGCCTCCTGACCATGACTGCTGACGTCTGGCTCCCCATCCCGCCGCAGGAGATCGAGGGCCTCCCCGAAGGCCCCCACTACCGCTTCTGGAACGGCGCCGAGGACTTCCCCGCCGACCCGGCCGAGTGCGCCTTCTACGTCGTCCCGTACATGAAGCCGCCCGCGCTGGGACGGCGTCCGCTGCCGCAGATGACCAACGTGGAGGTCGTACAGACGCTGTCCGCCGGCACCGACCACGTCGAGCCCGGCCTCAGGCATCTGCGGCCCGGCGTACGGCTGTGCAACGCACGCGGGGTGCACGAGGCGAGCACCGCCGAGCTCACGCTCACGCTGATCCTCGCCTCGCTGCGCGGCGTTCCCGACTTCGTGCGGGCGCAGGAGCGGGGGGAGTGGCTCGGCGGGTTCCGTCCCGCATTGGCGGACAAGAACGTCCTCATCGTGGGATACGGCTCGATCGGGGCCGCCATCGAGGACCGGCTCGCACCCTTTGAGCTCGCGCGGGTGGCGCGCGTCGCGCGCTCTGAGCGCACCACGGCGCGCGGCGTTGTGCATCCGCTCACCGAACTGCCCGCTCTGCTTCCGGAAGCCGACGTCGTCATCCTGTCCACGCCCTTGACGGACGCCACCCGGCACCTGGTCGACGCGGACTTCCTGGCCCGGATGAAGGACGGCGCGCTGCTGGTCAACGTCGCCCGTGGGGGCGTCGTGGACACCAAGGCGCTGCTGGCCGCGCTGGAGAGCGGGCGCGTCACCGCCGCCCTGGACGTCACCGACCCCGAGCCGCTGCCTCAGGACCACCCGCTGTGGCAGGCCCCGGGCGTCCTGATCAGCCCTCATGTGGGCGGTCCCACGTCGGCGTTCCTGCCGCGCGCCAAGCGGTTGCTGGTGGACCAGTTGAGTCGTTATGTGAACCGGGAGCCGTTGCGCAACGTGATCCTTACGACGGGCACGACGCACGCGTGACGCTCACGGGTTGACTATCGCGCGGGTGCCGCGCGTGTCGTGCGTAACAGGCCCATAATCCGGTTCGAGTACCGTCCGCAACCCCACGGAAGCGGTCCGTACTCGCATATGCGCTGGTCGTCACGGAGCGTAGAGGTGCTATGTCCCTGAGTGACGAGACTGGTGTATCGTCCCGACAGGGGCAGCGCCGCGTACTTTCGGCGCCGGGGATGGACATTTCAGATTTGTGAGGGGGGCGACGGGCGATGCACGGCCTATGGACGAGCGATCCGACGCGACGGGGCCGTCGGCGGCGACCCTGGCGAACGGCCGCGCGCAGACGCGGCCACCACGGCACCCACGGCTGCCGTCACAACCATCACCAGCGCAGGCACAGCAGCCGCAGGCGGCATGAGCACCCAGCGCAACGGGACCCTCGGGACCCGCGAGCGGCGCGGACCGGGAGGGCCCGGTGAGCTCGCCACCGCCCCCCACGACGACGCTCGACGGAGCGCTGCGCGCCCGGCGCCCGTCGGCGGTGACACTGCCTCGTCCCTCGTCGAGCGGCAACGGCTCGGGACTGTTTCCGCAACTCGCTCTGGCTCTGGTGTGCGCGGGATACGCCGTCGGTTCCGCGGTCGGCTGGGGTTCGGACCAAGTCGCGCTGGTCATGGGTGACTTCGGGCTGGCCGCGGCGGCGGGCGCCGCCGCCGTGTCCTGCTTCCGCTACGCCCGCAGGGGCCGTATCCGCTTTCGACCCGCATGGCTGCTGTTCGCGCTCTCCTCGGCCATGGCGGCCCTCGGCAACCTGGTCTGGGGGTGGTACGAGGTCGTCCTGGAGCTGCCCGTGCCCAGCCCCTCGTACGCCGACGGGTTCTTCCTGTGCTTCGCGCCGCCCGCCATCGTGGGACTCCTGGTGCTCGCCAAGCGCCCGGTGACCAAGGCCGGCTGGGTCTGTCTCGGGCTGGACGCCTGGCTGATCGGCGGCTCGCTCCTGACGCTGGCGTGGAGCCTCGCGCTGGCCCAGGCGGCCAAGATCGACTCCAGTGGAGGGGCGAGCGTGGCGCACACCGCGCTCTCGCTGGCCTACCCGCTGCTCGACATCGCGCTGGTCAGCATGGTGCTCGCGCTGCACTTCCGGCGCTCCTCCGCCAACCGCACCGCGGTCAACACCGCGATCGGCGCGCTCGCACTGACCGTGATGTGCGACGCCCTGTTCACCTCGCCGCTGCTGCACAACAACTACCGCTCCGGCCAGCTGCTCGACGCGGGCTGGTTCGCCGGCTCGCTGCTCCTGGCCTACGCCCCGTGGGCCCAGCCCCGGAACGGGCAGGAGGACTGCGACCGGCACGGCACATCGGGGCACACGCGCGTGGTGCACGAGCACCTGCCGGGCCAGCGCTCCGGAAGCCATCACCACACGCCCCCGCAGGGAGGTGATCACCTCCGGTATCCGGTCACCCGCCCGATCGCCGGCTCCCTGGCCGCGCTCACCCCGTACCTCGCAGCCGCCGTCTGCACCCTGGGGATCCTCTACAACGTCCTCAACGGCCGCAGCGTCGACCGCGTGGTGCTCATCACCGGCGGCACGGTCGTGCTGGCGCTCGTGGTGCGCCAGGGCATCATGCTGCTCGACAACATCACCCTCACCCAGGAACTGGCGCAGAAGGAGAACCACTTCCGCTCCCTGGTGCAGGGCTCCAGCGACGTCATCATGATCGCCGCGCCCAACGGCATCCTCCGGTACGTCTCCCCGGCCGCCGCCGGGGTCTACGGCCGCTCCGCCGAGGACCTGGTGGGTACGGAACTGGCCAATCTCATCCACCCGGAGGACCTGGGCTGCGTGGTGCACGAGGTGCGCCGCTTCCTCGCCGCCAGCCCACTCGAGGAACCCACTACGCGCATCGAATGCCGCTTCCGGTCCGGCGAGGACCGCTGGCTCAACGTCGAGTCGACCGTCAACCGGCACCACGGCGGCCTCATCTTCAACAGCCGGGACGTGACCGAAAGAGTGCGCCTCCAGGCGCAGCTCCAGCACAACGCCGAGCACGACCCGCTCACCGACCTGCCCAACCGCGCGCTGTTCACCCAGCGCGTCCAGCAGGCCCTGTCCGGCCGCCGGGCCTCCGACCGGGGCATCGCCCTGCGCAACACGGCCGTCCTCTTCATCGACCTCGACGGCTTCAAGGGCGTCAACGACACCATCGGACACCAGGCCGGGGACGAACTGCTCGTCCAGGCCGCCCGCAGACTCCAGGAGGCGGTCCGGCAGGGCGACACGGCCTCCCGGCTGGGCGGCGACGAGTTCGCCGCCCTGATCGTCGGGGACAACACCCGTGACCGCACCGCCCGTGAACGCCACATACTGGAGCTCGCCGACCGCCTCAGGCTGACGCTGTCGCAGCCCTACCTCATCGACGGCAACGATGTCCGGGTCAACGCCTCCATCGGCGTCGCCTTCGCCGAACCGAGCCTCGGCGCGGGGGAGTTGCTGCGCAACGCCGACCTGGCCATGTACCGCGCCAAGGCGAGCGGCAAGGGACGCGTCGAGCTCTACAAGCCGCAGATGCAGCAGGACGTCGTCCGCAAGGCCGAGCTGGCCACGCGTCTGCGGGCCGCGCTGCACGCAGGCGAGTTCGCGCTGCTGCACCAGCCCGTGGTGTGCCTGGCGGACGGCCGGATCGCATCGGTCGCCGCCCAGGCGCGCTGGCGGTCCTCGCAAGGGGTGCTGTTCACGCCCGCCGAGTTCCTGCGGGTGGCCGAGGACAGCGACAAGACCGCCGAGCTGGGCCGCTGGATGCTGGAGGAGGCCGTCGAGCAGGCCGCCGAGCGCACCGCGACCGGGCTCGCCGTACCCATCGCGGTACGGATGGGCGCGCGCCGGCTGCTGGACCGTTCGATGCCGCTCGGGTCGATCGAGGCGCTGCTGACCCGGCACGGGCTGCCGTCCGGGTCGCTGGTCATCGAGGTGTCCGACCTCGACCCACGGATCTCGCTGGACGATCTGGAGCGCCGCCTGAGCGGCCTGCGCAGACTCGGTGTCCGGGTCGCCCTGGACGGCTTCGGCAGCGGGTACGCGGCGATCACCGCACTGCGCAGGCTCCCCGTCGACGTCCTCAGGCTCGACCGCGGTCTGGTCGAGGGCGTCGTCGAGTCCGCGCGGCTGCACAAGATCACCAGTGGGCTGCTGCGGATCTCCGCCGACCTCGGGCTGCAGTCCGTGGCCGACGGCGTGGACCTGCCGGAGCAGGTCGTCGCACTGCGGGCGATGGGGTGCACGCACGGGCAGGGCATGGCGTTCTCCGGGCCACTGGACGAGTACCGGCTGCGCCGGGCGCTCAGTTCCGGCCACTATCCGGTACCGCACGGGCCGGCCGAGCCCGCGTTCGCCGGTGGGGGCGCGGGGGTGTACACCAGTGGTGTCCCCGCTGTTCTCGGAGGCGGCAGTGCCCTTCGCTCACATAATGAGACTCCCGTCCCACCTACTTGACAGTGGGTGTGCGCCGGGGGGAGGGTCAGTGCCATGCGCACCCGAATTCTCGTACTTGGAAAGCGCGTCGGCTGAAGCTGGTGACGTCCGGACAGACCCGGAACTCCCAGCGACCACCACCGGCGCGCTCCCCTCGCTTGCCTTACGGCACGAGGGGTTTTTTGTTGCACAGGCACCAGTCGTGCAGCATCGAAACTCCGCTCAAACTTCGCAAAAACCCTCAGCATCGAGAAGAGAATGCCGATGACCGAGCAGGCCACCGGGGCCCATAATCCGCAGCCGCGGCCCCGATCCGGAGGACAGCAGTCCGCCCCCGAGCACGTCACGGGGGCGCAGTCCCTGATCCGTTCGCTCGAGGAGGTCGGCGCCGACACGGTATTCGGCATTCCCGGTGGTGCGATCCTTCCGGCGTACGACCCGCTGATGGACTCCACCCGAGTGCGCCACGTCCTGGTCCGGCACGAGCAGGGCGCCGGTCACGCCGCCACCGGCTATGCGCAGGCCACCGGCAGGGTCGGCGTCTGCATGGCGACCTCGGGGCCGGGCGCCACCAACCTGGTCACGCCGATCGCCGACGCGCACATGGACTCCGTGCCGATGGTCGCGATCACCGGCCAGGTCGCTTCCAAGGCGATCGGCACGGACGCCTTCCAGGAGGCGGACATCGTCGGCATCACCATGCCGATCACCAAGCACAACTTCCTGGTCACCAAGGCCGAGGACATCCCCCGGGTGATCGCGCAGGCGTTCCACATCGCCTCCACCGGCCGCCCCGGCCCGGTCCTGGTCGACATCGCCAAGGACGCCCTGCAGGCGAAGACCACGTTCTCCTGGCCGCCCGTCATGGACCTGCCCGGCTACCGGCCCGTCACCAAGCCGCACGCCAAGCAGATCCGCGAGGCCGCCAAGCTGATCACCGCCGCCAAGCGGCCCGTCCTCTACGTCGGCGGCGGCGTCATCAAGGCCGGTGCCACCACCGAGCTGAAGGTCCTCGCCGAACTCACCGGAGCGCCCGTCACCACCACCCTGATGGCGCTCGGCGCATTCCCCGACAGCCACCCGCTGCACGTGGGAATGCCGGGCATGCACGGTGCGGTCACCGCCGTCACCGCGCTGCAGAAGGCCGACCTGATCGTCGCCCTCGGAGCCCGCTTCGACGACCGCGTCACCGGCAAGCTGGACAGCTTCGCCCCGCACGCCAAGATCGTCCACGCCGACATCGACCCCGCGGAGATCGGCAAGAACCGCGCCGCCGACGTGCCGATCGTCGGTGACGCCCGCGAGGTCATCGCCGACCTGGTCCAGGCCGTCCAGAAGGAGCACGCCGAGGGCCACAAGGGCGACTACACCGCCTGGTGGAAGGACCTGAGCCGCTGGCGGGACACCTACCCGCTCGGCTACGACCAGCCCGAGGACGGCTCGCTGTCCCCGCAGCAGGTGATCGAGCGCATCGGCCAACTCGCCCCCGAGGGCACGGTCTTCGCGGCCGGCGTCGGCCAGCACCAGATGTGGGCCGCGCACTTCGTCCAGTACGAGAAGCCCGCGACCTGGCTGAACTCCGGCGGCGCCGGGACGATGGGCTACGCGGTCCCGGCCGCGATGGGCGCCAAGGCCGGCGTGCCGGAGAAGACGGTCTGGGCGATCGACGGCGACGGCTGCTTCCAGATGACCAATCAGGAACTCACCACCTGCGCCCTGAACAACATCCCGATCAAGGTCGCCATCATCAACAACGGCGCCCTCGGGATGGTCCGCCAGTGGCAGACCCTCTTCTACAACCAGCGCTACTCCAACACCGTGCTGCACTCCGGCCCCGAGGCCGACGGCAAGCAGCCGAGCGCCGGCACCCGCGTCCCCGACTTCGTGAAGCTGTCGGAGGCCATGGGCTGCTACGCGATCCGCTGCGAGAACCCGGCCGACCTCGACAAGGTCATCGAAGAGGCGAACTCCATCAACGACCGTCCGGTCGTCGTCGACTTCATCGTCCACGAGGACGCGATGGTGTGGCCGATGGTCGCCGCAGGCACCTCCAACGACGAGATCATGGCCGCCCGGGACGTCCGCCCCGACTTCGGCGACAACGAAGACGACTGAGCGAGAGAGACGTAAAAAGACCATGTCCAAGCACACGCTCTCCGTCCTGGTGGAGAACACGCCGGGCATCCTCGCCCGGATCGCCGCCCTGTTCTCCCGCCGCGGCTTCAACATCGACTCGCTCGCGGTCGGCGTCACCGAGCACCCGGAGATCTCCCGTATCACCATTGTGGTGAACGTGATCGAGGACCTGCCGCTGGAGCAGGTGACCAAGCAGCTCAACAAGCTCGTCAACGTGCTCAAGATCGTTGAGCTGGAGGCGGGTTCGGCCGTTCAGCGCGAACTCGTTCTGGTGAAGGTGCGGGCCGACAACGAGACCCGCTCCCAGATCGTCGAGATCGTCCAGCTGTTCCGCGCCAAGACCGTCGACGTCTCCCCGGAGGCCGTCACCATCGAGGCCACCGGCTCCAGCGACAAGCTGGAGGCCATGCTGAAGATGCTGGAGCCGTTCGGCATCAAGGAGCTCGTCCAGTCCGGCACGATCGCGATCGGACGCGGCGCGCGTTCGATCACGGACCGGTCGCTGCGCGCGCTCGACCGGTCGGCGTAGCCACGCTTTCGGGCGGCCGGGGGAAACCGGCCGCCCGTATTCCGAGACCCTGCGACTTCCCCCACCGCCACCGTCATACGGTGGGACGCAACATCTGCACACAAGGAGAGAACCCAAAGTGGCCGAGCTGTTCTACGACGCCGACGCCGACCTGTCCATCATCCAGGGCCGCAAGGTCGCGGTCATCGGTTACGGCAGCCAGGGCCACGCCCACGCGCTGTCGCTCCGTGACTCGGGTGTCGACGTGCGTGTCGGTCTGCACGAGGGCTCCAAGTCCAAGGCGAAGGCCGAGGAGCAGGGCCTGCGCGTGGTGACGCCGTCGGAGGCCGCCGCCGAGGCCGACGTCATCATGATCCTGGTGCCGGACCCGATCCAGGGCCAGGTCTACGAGGAGCACATCGCCCCGAACCTGAACGACGGCGACGCCCTGTTCTTCGGTCACGGCTTCAACATCCGCTTCGGCTTCATCAAGCCCCCGGCCGGCGTCGACGTCTGCATGGTCGCCCCGAAGGGCCCTGGCCACCTGGTCCGCCGCCAGTACGAGGAGGGCCGCGGCGTTCCCTGCATCGCGGCCGTCGAGCAGGACGCCTCCGGAGGCGCCTTCGCGCTCGCGCTGTCGTACGCCAAGGGCATCGGCGGCACTCGCGCCGGCGTCATCAAGACGACCTTCACCGAGGAGACCGAGACCGACCTGTTCGGTGAGCAGGCCGTCCTCTGTGGTGGTACGGCCGCCCTGGTCAAGGCCGGTTTCGAGACGCTGACCGAGGCCGGCTACCAGCCGGAGATCGCGTACTTCGAGTGCCTGCACGAGCTGAAGCTGATCGTGGACCTCATGTACGAGGGCGGCCTGGAGAAGATGCGCTGGTCGATCTCCGAGACCGCCGAGTGGGGCGACTACGTCACCGGCCCGCGGATCATCACCGACGCCACCAAGGCCGAGATGAAGCAGGTCCTCGCCGAGATCCAGGACGGCACCTTCGCCCAGGCCTGGATGGACGAGTACCACGGCGGTCTGAAGAAGTACAACGAGTACAAGAAGCAGGACTCCGAGCACCTGCTGGAGACCACCGGCAAGGAGCTGCGCAAGCTCATGAGCTGGGTGAACGAGGAGGCGTAAGCCTCATTCGACGGGGCCGGAGCGTGCTGCTCCGGCCCTGTTGTCCAACCCGTCGCATCACGGACGGGTGATCCTTCCGCGGAGGCGCAAGACGCCTCTCACCGCGCCACTACACTGCCTTACTACATACGCGTCAGGCCCACAGCGTCGTGCGTCTTCCACGCGGCTAGCAACCCTCCACCGCCTGCGGCCGTCGGGACGGCCGTCCGCATTGGACTTGTGAGGACTCACGTGAGCTCGAAACCCGTCGTACTCATCGCTGAAGAGCTGTCGCCTGCCACTGTCGACGCGCTTGGCCCCGACTTCGAGATCCGGCACTGCAACGGAGCGGACCGAGCCGAGCTGCTCCCGGCCATCGCCGAGGTCGACGCGATCCTGATCCGCTCCGCCACCAAGGTGGACGCCGAGGCGGTCGCCGCCGCGAAGAAGCTCAAGGTCGTCGCACGAGCCGGCGTCGGCCTGGACAACGTCGACGTCTCCGCCGCCACCAAGGCCGGCGTCATGGTCGTCAACGCCCCCACCTCGAACATCGTGACCGCCGCCGAGCTGGCCTGCGGTCTGCTCGTCGCCACCGCCCGCCACATTCCGCAGGCCAACGCCGCGCTGAAGAACGGCGAGTGGAAGCGCAGCAAGTACACGGGTGTGGAGCTGGCCGAGAAGACCCTGGGTGTCGTGGGTCTGGGGCGGATCGGTGCGCTGGTCGCCCAGCGTATGTCCGGCTTCGGCATGAAGGTCGTCGCCTACGACCCCTACATCCAGCCCGCGCGCGCCGCGCAGATGGGCGTCAAGGTGCTGTCGCTGGACGAGCTGCTCGAGGTCTCCGACTTCATCACCGTCCACCTGCCCAAGACCCCCGAGACCGTCGGCCTCATCGGCGACGAGGCGCTGCGCAAGGTCAAGCCGAGCGTGCGCATCGTCAACGCCGCGCGCGGCGGGATCGTCGACGAGGAGGCGCTGTACTCCGCCCTCAAGGAGGGCCGGGTCGCCGGTGCCGGTCTGGACGTGTACGCGAAGGAGCCCTGCACGGACTCCCCGCTCTTCGAGTTCGACCAGGTCGTCGCCACCCCGCACCTCGGTGCCTCCACCGACGAGGCGCAGGAGAAGGCCGGTATCGCCGTCGCCAAGTCGGTGCGCCTCGCGCTCGCCGGTGAGCTGGTCCCGGACGCGGTGAACGTCCAGGGCGGTGTCATCGCCGAGGACGTCAAGCCGGGTCTGCCGCTCGCCGAGCGCCTCGGCCGGATCTTCACGGCGCTCGCCGGTGAGGTCGCGGTCCGCCTCGACGTCGAGGTGTACGGCGAGATCACGCAGCACGATGTGAAGGTGCTGGAGCTGTCCGCCCTCAAGGGTGTCTTCGAGGACGTGGTCGACGAGACCGTGTCGTACGTCAACGCCCCGCTGTTCGCCCAGGAGCGTGGCGTCGAGGTGCGGCTGACGACCAGCTCGGAGGCGACCGACCACCGCAACGTCGTCACCGTGCGCGGCACGCTGTCGAACGGCGAGGAGGTGTCGGTGTCCGGCACGCTGGCCGGTCCCAAGCACCTTCAGAAGATCGTCGCGGTCGGCGAGTACGACGTGGACCTCGCGCTGGCCGACCACATGGCCGTGCTGCGGTACGAGGACCGTCCGGGTGTCGTCGGCACCGTCGGCCGGATCCTCGGCGAGGCCGGGATCAACATCGCCGGTATGCAGGTGTCGCGTGCGGTCGCCGGTGGCGAGGCGCTGGCCGTCCTCACCGTCGACGACACGGTGACGCAGGCGGTGCTGACGGAGGTGGCCGAGGAGATCGGCGCCACGTCGGCGCGTTCCGTGAACCTCGTCTGAGACGCGGGTGTCCGAGGGCCTGCGGCCCCCGGACACCGGCTTCGGCCCTTGAGGGGCCTCGTTCTCAAACGCCGGACGGGCTGAGTTGGTCAGCCTGTCCGGCGTTTTGCCGTGCCCGTCGCGGCAGGCTCACCGCCGCCAGCACCGCCGCTCCCACCAACAGGGCCGCCCCCGCGATCGCCGCGCCCTGCATCCCGCTGGTGAACGCCTCGCGCGCGACCGTGGCAAGACCCGGCACCTGATCGGCGACCGCCAGTGCTCCGCCCAGCGTCTCGCGGGCCGCGTCCGGGGCCGAGTCCGGGATGTCGTGACGGTAGATCGCCGTACCGATCGAGCCGAGCACCGCCATGCCCAGCGCGCCGCCGAACTCTCCGCCGGTCTCCATCAGGGAGGACGCGGCGCCGGCCCGCTCCACCGGGGCGGTGCCCATCGCGAGGTCCATGATCTGGGACATCACCGTGACGCCTCCGACGGCCAGGACCGCGCACGAGGTCAGCACCAGCCACATCGAGTCGGTTCCGGCGAGGGCCAGCAGTGCGAAGCCGGCCGCGGCGATCGCGAAGCCCGCCGTGACGACGTAGGCCCGATCGACGCCCTTCTGCACCAACTGGGTCGCGATCGGACCCGCCGCCCCGATCGGCACCGACGGCAGCAGCGCCCACAGGGCCGCCTCCAGCGCGCCCATGCCGAGCACCGACTGCAGGTACTGCGTGGTGAAGTACGACGAGCCCATCACCGCGAACATGCAGACGAGGTTCAGGGCGACCGACGGCGCGAAGCCGCGCCCCCGGAACAGGGCCGGGGAGATCATCGGTGAGGTGCCGGTGCGCTGGCGGTGCACGAACAGCGCCGCGAACAGCAGGCCGACGGTGATCGAGACGACGTAGCGGACGTTCCAGCCCTCGGAGGGAATCTCCTTCAGGCCGTAGACCACGGGGAGCACGGCCGCCATCGACAGGGGGACGCTCAGCAGGTCGAATCGGCCGGGGGCCGGGTTCTTCGACTCGGGGAGCAGGAGCGGGCCGAGGATCAGCAGCAGCGCCATGGCGGGCAGGTTGATCAGGAAGACCGAGCCCCACCAGAAGTGCTCGACCAGCACGCCGCTCATCACCGAGCCCAGCGCGATCCCGCCGGTCATCACGCCGGACCACACGCCGATCGCCTTCGCGCGCTGGCCGGGGTCGGTGAACATCGTGCGGAGCATGGCCATCGTCGACGGCATCAGGGTCGCGCCGCCGATGCCGAGGACCGCGCGGGCCGCGATCAGCATCTCGGCGCTGTTCGCGTACGCCGCCGTCAGTGAGGCGGCGCCGAAGGCGGCGGCGCCGATCAGCAGGAGCCGGCGGTGGCCGATGCGGTCGCCGAGCGAGCCCATCGTCATCAGCAGGCCCGCCAGGACGAAGGCGTAGATGTCGAAGATCCACAGCTGCTGGGTGCCGGTCGGCTCCAGGTCCGCGCTGATCGCCGGGATCGCGAAGTAGAGGACCGAGACGTCCATCGAGACCAGCAGCAGCGGCAGCATCAGCACGCCCAGGGCGGTCCATTCGCGGCGGCCGGCCCGGGCGGGCGGCGCGGTGGTGGTGCTCGGGTTCGTTGTCATGACGGTGAATGTACGCGCGTCTTAAACGCTTGTCTAGAACGTTTGTATAGGACGCTTGTATGGACCGGCGGTAGGGTGGTCGCATGGGACACCGTGAGGATCTGCTGGAGGGCGCCAAGCGCTGCCTGCTCGACAAGGGCTTCGCGCGCACGACGGCGCGGGACATCGTCAAGGAGTCGGGGACCAACCTGGCCTCGATCGGCTACCACTACGGCTCCAAGGACGCGCTGCTGGCGCAGGCGTACGTATCTCTGGTCGAGGGGATGAGCGATGCCTTCGACGGCGACGAGAGCGCCGGGATCACCGCCGAGCCGGGCTCGTTCGAGAGGTTCGAGCAGGTGTGGTCGAACATCATCGGCACCATGCGCGAGCCAGGTTCGATGTGGCGGCTCAGCATGGAGATCGTCGTCATGGGCGACCGGCTGCCCGAGCTCCGCGACCATCTGGCGGCCGCTCAGCGGGAGGCCGGGCGCGGGCTGATTCCGCTGCTCATGGGCGGACGGGAGGAGGACGTCCCGGAGGAGGCCGTGGACACGCTCGGCATGTTCTACGTGACCCTGATGACGGGCCTCATCGCGCAGTGGACCTTCGACCCGAAGACCGCGCCCGGCGCGGACCAGCTCACCGCGGGGCTGCGCCAGGTGTTCGAGGCGGTCACGAGGAAATGACGCGTCCCTCGCGCATCTCGATCGCCCGGTCCGCGAAGTGCCGTACGACGGCCCGGTCGTGGCAGATGAACAGGTAGCCGAGGCCGAGGTCGTCCTGGAGGTCGGCGAGCAGGTTCAGCACGCCGGCCCGGACCGAGGGGTCGAGGGACGAGACCGGTTCGTCGAGGACCAGCAGACGCGGCTGCGACGCCAACGCGCGGGCGATTCCGACCCGTTGGCACTGGCCGCCGGAGAGCTCGTGCGGGCGACGGTCGCCGTACGACGGGTCCAGGCCGACCCGGTCGAGCAGTTCGGCCACCTGGTCGGGAGTGGGCCTACGGCCCTGGATCCGCAGGGGTTCCGCCACCGCGTCGCGGATGCGGTGGCGGGGGCTGAGCGAGCCGTACGGATCCTGGAAGACGGGCTGCATGCGCGGGCGGATCGGGCGCAGCTCGCGTTCGGAGAGGGACGTCAACTCCCGGCCCTCGAAGCGCACTTCACCGGAGTCCGGGCGGCGCAGCTGCAGGACCGCCAGGCCCGTGGAGGACTTGCCGCAACCGGAGGGGCCGTTCAGGGCGAGGGTCTCGCCGGCGTCCAGGGTGAAGGAGACGTGGTCCACGGCGGTGGCGTCGCCGTAGCGGACCACGAGGTCGCGGACGTCGAGCAGGGCGTCAGTGCTCATGCGGACTGCTGCTCCTTCTCCTGGAACAACTCCGTTGCGGGATACGGGACTTCAGTCCAGCGGTGGCAGGCCACCAGCCGGTTCTCCACTTGCTGCGGTGCCGGGTCCGCCGTACGGCAGGCGTCCACGGCGAGCGGGCAGCGCGGGGCGAAGGCGCAGCCCGGCGGGAGCGCGCCCGGCGCGGGCGGTGAGCAGGACGATGGGCAGGCGGGCGGTGCGCGGGTCCGCACGCAGCGCCCCCGGCGGCATGCGGCAGCGCGCCGTGATCGCCATGGCGACGGTCAACGAGCCCGAGATCGTCGTCGCCGACGAGCCGACGACCGCGCTGGACGAGGAGCACCGCGACCAGGTGCTGCGAGTGCTGGCCGAGCAGCGGGAGGCGGTCGGCGTGCTCCCGTACGACGTCCATGTCATGGGTGACGAGCACGAGCGCGGCGCCGACCGCCTCCCGCTGCTCGGCCAGCACTCGCAGCACCTGGTCGCGGTGCTCCTCGTCCAGCGCGGTCGTCGGCTCGTCGGCGACGACGATCTCGGGCTCGTTGACCGTCGCCATGGCGATCACGGCGCGCTGCCGCATGCCGCCGGAGTACTCGTGCGGATACGCCCGCGCCTTGCGTCCGGCGTCCGGGATGCCCACCCGGTCCAGCGCGGCGACCGCCCGGGCGCGGGCCTCCTTGCGGGAGACGCGGGCCACCGACCGTACGGCGGCGGCGAGTTGGTCGCCCACCGGGTGCACGGGGGAGAGGGCGGACAGGGCGTCCTGCGGGACGAGGGAGATACGGCGGCCGCGGTGCGCCGTGAGGTCCGGCCGGATCGTTCCGCTCGTCGTCGCGCCCTTGGGCAGCATGCCCAGCAGCGCCCGGGCGGTGAGGGACTTGCCCGCGCCCGACTCGCCGACGATCGCCAGGACTTCGCGTGGGCGGACGTCGAAGGACAGGCCGCGTACGGCCTCGACGCCGTCGAAGGCGATGCGCAGGTCGCGCACCGACAGCAGTGCGTCAGTCGGCAACGGAGGGCTCCTTCCGTACGGTCCGTGCTCCCCGGCCCCGCACGGCCGCCGCCCCCGACACCGCCAGGCCCGCCAGCAGGGCCAGCGCCGCGGCCGGGGCGAGGGCCGCCCAGGGGGCGCGTTCGACATAGGCGCGGGACTCGTCGAGCAGCAGGCCCCATTCGGGCGCCGGCGGCTGGGCGCCCAGGCCCAGGAAGCCGAGGGAGGCCAGGGCCAGGGCGATGCCGGGCAGGCGCAGCAGGGCGTGGCGGGCGACCGGGGCGGCGACGGACGGCAGGACGTGCCGGGTGAGGATCCAGAACGGGGTCGCGCCCATGGCCCGTTGGGCGGTGAGGAACGCCGATGCCCGCACCTCCTGCACGAGCGCCGCCGCGTGTGCCGACAGTGCCGGCCAGGAGATCAGCGCCACGGCGAGGGCCGCGCCCGCGGTGCCGGGGCCGGTGGCCGCGGCGACCAGGATGCCGACGATCACCGGGGGCAGGGCGTTGGCGATGTCCGCCGCGCCCGCCGCGACGCCGGGCAGGAAGCCCAGCGCGAGCGCGAGCAGCAGGCTCAGCGCACAGATCGCGGCGGCCGTGCCGACCGTCGAGGCGGCGCCGTGGCCGAGCCGGGCCAGCACGTCGCGGCCGAGGGCGTCCGTGCCGAGCGGGTGCGCCGAGGAAGGGGCGGCCAGGCGGGCGGCCGTGTTCACCGTGTACGGGTCGCGCAGCAGGCCCGAGCCGACGGTGAGCAGCAGGACGGCGGCGAGCGTCAGCGGGAGCGCCGGGTGGGCGCGGACCGGGCGGGCCGGGGGCAGCGTCAGCCCCGCGTCGCGCAGGGCGGGGCCGAGCAGCCGGCGCCGTACGCCCACCGCCGTTGCGCCCGCGGCCAGGCCGAGCAGCAGCAGGGCCAGCACCGAGCCCTGGAGCAGCGGCAGGTCCTGCGACTTGGCCGCGCCGAGCGCGGTGCGGCCGATGCCGGGCACCGCGAAGACCGTCTCCACCGCGACCGCGCCGCCGGTCAGACCGACGGCGACCATCCCGAACTGCGGTACCAGCGGCGGCAGTACGCGCTTGAGGGCGGCCGCCGAGATCGTCGCACGGCCCACTCCCGCACCCCGCCACAGCTCCACCCACCGCTCGTCGAGGACGGCGGGCAGCGCGTCCGCGACCAGCCGGCCGAGCAGCCCGCCCGCCGGGACGCCTAGGGCGAGCGCGGGCAGCACCAGATACTCGGGGCCCGCCCAGCCGGACGTCGGCAGCCACCCCAGCCACACCCCGCACACCAGCAGCGCCACCGTGGCCAGCAGGAACTCGGGTACGGCGGCGAGCATGGCGGCGAAGGAACCGGCCGAGGCGCGTCCGCGCACCAGCACCGGCGCCACGAGCGCGGCGGCCAGCGCGACCGCGACGCCGAGTGCCGCGCCCATCAGGCCCAGCGACACCTGGACGCCGGTGACGACGGACGGCAGCACGTCGGTCCCGGACACCCAGGAGGTGCCGAAGTCGCCGTGCAGGAGGCCGGAGGCCCAATTCCCCAGCAGAGAAAGGGGACCGGCGTCCAGGCCGAGGTCCGCGCGGATCGCGGCCAGGGCCTCCTCGGTCGCCTCGCGCTCGGCCGACCGGGCGCGCAGCACGGTGAGTGCCGGGTCCCGGTGCGAGAGCCAGGGGAGCAGACCGACGGCGGCCAGGACGGCGACGAGGCATACGAGGCGGGTCAGTGCGGCCGGGCTGATCAACTTGCTTGCCTTGAAGCTCACTTGACGTGCGTGTCCACCGTGACGAGCTCACGCTCGCGCGGGTCGTGGGCGGCGTCCACGACACCGGCCGCGTCGCCCTGGATCACCCGCTCGTGGAGCATCGGGACGGCCGCGTCCGTCGCGAGCACGGCGGCCTCGGCCGCGATGATCGCTGCGCGGCGGGCGTCGCCGACCTTGGTGTCGGAGGCCTTCCTCAGGGCCGCGTCCACGCTCCTGTCGGTGAGCTGCGACAGGTTGAAGGTGCCGTCGGAGGCGAAGTCGCTGTACAGATAGGCGGCCGGGTCACCGGAGTCGAGGACCGTGGCGCGGGAGAGGACGAACGCGTCGAACCTGCCCGCGAGGGCGTCGGCCTCGATGTTGGTGTACTCGCGGACGTCCAGCTTCACCCTGAATCCGGCCTTCTGGAGCTGCTGTTGCAACGTGGCGGCGACCTCGGGCATCTCGGCCCGGTCGGTGTACGTCCCGATGGTGATCGCCTCGCCGTTCGGTTTCCCGGCCTTGGTGTGCCGGACGGGCGACCGAACTTCGGCGGCCCAGGGCAGCGCGGGCCCCAGCAGGCCCTCGGCGACATCGGCACGACCCTCGTACACGCCCTTCACCAGCGCCTTGGCGTCGATCGCCGCGCGGGCCGCCGCTCGCAGCGCGCCGTTCCTGAAGGCGCCCTTCCCGGTGTTCAGGTACAGCGTGTTGGTGCGCGGCATCGGGACCTCGGTGATCAGGTCCTGGTCGAGCACCGCGGCCTGCGACACCGGGATCGCCTCTACGATGTCGGCCTCGCCGCTGCGGAGCGCCGCCGCGCGGGCGGTGCCGTCGGGGACGAACGTCACGTCGATTCCGGGGGCCTTGGCCTTGCCGCCCCAGTAGGCGTCGTAGCGGTCGAGAGTGGCGGAGGTGGTGCCGTTCACCTTCGTGAGCTCGAAGGGGCCGGTGCCGGTGCCGACGGGGTTCACCGCCTTCCCGCGGTACGCCTTCGCCGCCAGGACCGACAGCTGCGGGGAGCTGAGGCGCTGCGGGACCAGGGGGTCCGCGACGGCGGTCGTGACGGTGACGGTGCCGGCGTCCTCGGCCTTCACGGTCAGCTCGACGCCGTCGAGGATGCGGGGCTTGGGGGAGGCGGTGGCCGCCTTGGTGAGGGAGAGTGCGACGGCCTTGGCGTCCAGCTTCGTTCCGTCGTGGAAGGTCACGCCGTCGCGTATCTCGAAGGTCCAAGTGCGGCCGGACTGCTGCCACTTGGCGGCGAGTGCGGGCTGAGCGTCGCCCGCCTCGTCGAGCTTCACCAGGGTCTCGGCGGTCGACCAGCGGGACAGCTTGAAGGCGTCGTCGGAGAGCGGGGACAGCCCGGAGCGCGGGGGCTGCAGCATCGCTACGCGGACGCGCCGGCCGTCGGCCCCCGCGTCCGTGGACTGCGCACCGGCGAAGCAGCCGGTGAGCAGCGCGGAGGCCGCCGTGAGGGCGGTGACGGGGAGCAGGCGGTTCGCGGGCAGGCGCACGGGACCCTCCGGGTAAAGGGGCGGTCAAGAGAGCGGTTGCTGTGACCGTAGCATGATGACAATCATTTCCAATAGCTGGGTTGGCTTTGTGGCTTCCGATCGGGGCGCGGATGATGGAACTCATGCAGCCCGACATGCCTGTCGCAGGCGCCGAGGTGGACGTTCTGATCGTCGGTGGCGGGCCCGTCGGGCTCACCGCCCGTGCGCTGCTCGAACGTTGGGGAGTGCGGGTCCTGCTGGTCGAGAAGCATCGGGAACTGTCGCCGTTCCCCCGGTCCCGGCTGGTCAACGTGCGCTCGATGGAGATCTTCCGGCAGCTCGAACTCGCCGAGCGGATCACGGCCGCCGCGTTCGCCCCGGAGTACGGCCGGATCCGCTTCCGGGACACCCTGCACGCCTCCGACTTCGCTTCGGCGGCGATGATCGGGGTCAGCGCGCCCGTGCCCGAGAGCCCCGTGATCGGAGTCGTCACCTCGCAGGACCGGCTGGAGCCCGCCCTGCTCGGCGCGGCGGCCTCGGAGGTGCGGTTCGGTGTCGAACTCGTCGACCTGGCCGAGGAGGACGAGGGCGTCGTGGCGCGGCTCGTCGAGAGCCGCGGCGGGGCGGCGACGGAGATCCGCGCCCGCTACGTGCTGGCCGCCGACGGTGCGAACTCCACCGTCCGCGAGCGGCTGGGCATTCACACCCGCGGTCCCGGCGCGGTGGGCCGCGTCACCACCGTCGTCTTCGACGCCGACCTCAACCGCTGGTCCGCCCGCCATCCCGCCGGGGTCTACCTCACCGCACAGGGGTCGCTTCTGCCGCTGTACCCCGAGGGCGGCTGGGCCCTGTTCGTGCCGACACCCGAGGACACCGCCGGCGCCGACTGGCCCGGCCTCGTCGCGCGCGCTCTCGGCGACGACATGGACATCGACGTGCTGCGGGTGGAGCACTGGGTCGTGAACGCCTTCGTCGCCGAGCGCTTCCGGCACGGCCGGATCCTGCTTGCCGGCGACGCCGCGCACGCGATCCCGCCCGCCGGGGGCCTGGGCATGAACGTCGGCGTCGCCGATGTGCACAACCTCTGCTGGAAGTTGGCGGGCGTGCTGCGCGGTTGGGCCGGGCCGGACCTGCTGGACAGCTACGAGACGGAACGACAACCCGTCGCCCGCCGGACGCTCGGCCAGGCGGTGGAGAACTCCAAGATGATGTTCCAGGTGCAGGACGTGCGCCGGGAACAGCTCCAGGCGGCCGCGGCACAGGCACCGGACCGCGTTGAACCGCCCTGGTCGGAGCAGTACTTCGCGCAACTCGGCCTGGTACTCGGCGTCGCCTACCGCTCCGCCGCCGTGCTGACCGACGGCGCCGGCGCGCCCGAGCCGTCCGACACGGGCACGACCTACGTCGCCACGGCGAAACCGGGCCACCGCATGCCCCATCTCTGGCTCACGGAAAGCCGCTCCACGCTCGACGCGTTGGGCGAGTGGTTCACCCTGCTCACCGTGGACCCCTGGGAACCGCGCGCCACCCTGCCCTGGCCGCTACGCGTCGAGCCCCTCCCCGCAGAACACACCCACCGCTGGGACCTACGCCCGCACGAAGCCCTCCTCATCCGCCCCGACGGCCACATCGCCGCCCGCTGGAACGACGGCCCGCCGAGCGACGGCACGCTGCACAAGGCGCTCACGACTGTCACCGCCCGCTGACCGAGCGGCACGATGGTCCATTGCCACCGAGGGGCGGTGGTGTGCCTACTCCGGTTCTGCCCGGTGCGTGGCGGATCGGGTCAGCTCGGTGATGAGGTGCTCCAGCGCGGCGGTGGCGGTGGTGCCGGAGGCGGCGACCTCGGGCACGATGTCGCCGGCGGAGCGGCGCAGTTCGAGCCACCCGAGGTAGGCGGCATACGCAATGACCGCCTGACGCCGGGCGGGGGCGGGGGCCAGGCCCAGGTCGGTGTAGAGGTCCGTGAGGTAGGCGATCCGTCGCTCGGTGACCCGGCGCAGGACCGGGGCGACGGCGGGGTGATCGGCATGGGCGACGATCGCCGTCTCCAGGCCGTTGATGCTTTCCTGCCCCAGCGCTGTGGTGAACAGGGCCGTCAGCCTTTGCCGGGGATCGGCGATGTCGGCCAGCTCCGAGATCAAGGCCGCGGTGTCGTCCTGCTCCCACATTTCCAGCGCGGCCGTCAGCAGTGCGTCGCGATCCTTGAAGTGCCAGTAAAAACTGCCCCGGGTCGCCCCCAGCTCGCCCGCGAGTGCGTTGACCGATACTGCGGCGACTCCGCCGCGTGCCATCGCGCTGAGCGCCGCGGTCGACCAGTCCGGGGGTGTGAGGTGCCTTCTCGCCATCTCCGTACAGTACTGTATGGTCATTCCATACAGGGGTGTACGGAGTGGCTGGGGGAGCAGTATGACGCTGACGAAACTCGCTGGTGGGACGGCTGCGGTCGGCCTCGGCGCGGTCGGGGCACTGCACGGGATCTGGACCTTCTCGCCCTGGCCACTGGCCGGCCGCGCCGAGTTCGCCCGTACGGTCGTCGGGGTCGCTGAAGCCGACCTGCCTGCACCGGAGTTGACGGCCGCCGTCGCGGCGGCGCTCGGGGCGGCCTCCTATGTGGTCGCGGCCCGGGCCGAGTTGGTCCCGCAGTTGCGGCCGCGCCGTTTGGTGGACCAGGGCGTATGGGGCGTCGCAGGCGTGCTGCTTCTGCGAGGTGCAGCTGGTCTGGTTTTCTCCGGTCTGGCCGGCCGGCCGACCGATTTCACCCGCTGGGACCTGGCGCTGTACTCCCCGCTGTGTCTGGCGCTCGGGGGGCTGACGGCATACGTCGCTGCCTCCACTCACGCCCCGCGCCGCCAAGACCGACGCCACGCCATCAGGAGACTCAAGGACCTCAGGAATCGAGGAAGCTGACAATGACCCGGTTGATTCCCCGACTGGTGATCGCGCTGGCCGCATTGCACTTCGCCGTCGCCCTGATCGCCTCAGACACCTTCGGTGAGGTGGCCCGCGACGGATTCTGGAACGCCGTTCCCGGAAAGCCGCAGCGCGAGTACGAGATGTGGTTCTTCCTCGCGGGGTTCGGCCTCCTCGCCCTGGGCACACTCAGCCGACGAATAGCCCGTGACACCGGCAGGCTGCCGGCACAGCTGGGCTGGTATCTGCTGGCCATCGGTGTGCCGCTGCAGATCCTCTATCCGGTCTCCGGCGCGCCGGGGCTGATCGTGCTCGGGGTGCTGGCCCTGATCGCGGCCCGGCGGGACAGCACGGAAATCGCGGACCCTGCAACTGCCCTATAGCCGCGCCCCCTTCAACGCCATGTGCAGCAGCAGCCGGTCCTCGCCGTCGTCCAGGTCCAGGCCCGTGAGCTGTTCGACGCGGGAGAGGCGGTAGTACAGGGTCTGGCGGTGGATGCCGAGCTCGGCGGCGGTGCGGCCGGCCTGGCCCGCGCAGTCGAGGTAGACCTCGGCGGTGCGGGCGAGCTCGTGATGCGCGGGGGACAGGAGAGGGGCGACCACGGGGTCGTGCACCGTCTGCGGGGCCAGGGAGGTCAGCAGGCGGTACGGGCCGATGTGCGACCACTGCGCCACCGGGCCGAGCCGTGGTTCCGCGAGCGCTGCTCGGGCCGCGGCCGACGCCTCCTGCCAGAGCGCGCCCAGGTCGGCGAGGCCGGTGCGCGGTTCGCCGAGACCGGCCGCCGCCGGTGCCCCGCCCTTCGCGCGCGGCCGGGCCGCCGGACCCTCCTTCAGCAGCCGGGTCGCCGCCGCCTGCGCCGCCGTGCGCACCTCGGGGGAGCGCAGCCGTACGAGCACGGCCAGGCTCTGGTCGGCGGCCCCCCACGGGACCGTGCACAGCGCGGTCGCGTGCGGCACCGTCCGCACCGACGGGGCGTCGTCGGGGTCGGCCGAGGGCCAGGGGGCCACGCAGACCACCGTATGGACACCGTCCGCCCGCGGGCCGAGGGCCGTGCGCAGCTCGGCGATCGCCATGTCCCCCTGCCAGCCGCGCTCGCCGGTCAGCGCGGCCCGCAGCTCCCGGCTGAGGTCCGCCCCGTGCTGCGCCTCGTCCGCGAGCAGCGCGCCGATCCGGGCCGCGACCTCCATCGCGGCCGCCAGCTGCCCGTCCGTGGGTCCCGGATCGTCGTCCAGGAGCCAGACGTAGCCCCGCACGACACCCCTGTGGCGTACGGGGAGGCAGATGCGTCCGCGGTACACCCCCGCCTCCGGAGTGCGGGGGATCCGCACCGGCCCCGTGGCACGCGTGATGCCGAAGCCCTCGAACCAGGTCCGTACGGCCGACGTGGAGCGGCGCGTCAGGATCGAGCGGGCGCGCACGGGGTCCAGGGCCGACGCGTCGAGCTCGTCCTCGCTGTCGTAGGCCCCGAACGCGATCAGCTCGAAGTCCCGGTTCTCCAGCGTCGCGGGGGCGCCCAGCAGCTCCGAGATCTCGTCGACCAGCTCCTGGTAGTCACCCTTGAATTCCGACGTCACCCGGGTATTCTCCCGCATTTCCCGAGGGGCTTCATACATCTGTCTGAGATCTGCGGCACGGATGCGTGACAGCTGTCGATGGCCGACGATCGGAGGGATCCTTAGGTTTCACGGTGGTTCTCCGTGCCGTACCCGACTGGTTGGGATTCGGCTGCTTTTCTCCTGTCTGTGGAGGTGCCCCGTGCTGGGTCCCGTGATTCTTGCCGCGTCGCGCAGCGACCGGATGCGACGCCTGATCTCGGCGGCCCCGGTGACCAAGCAGGTCGTCGACCGCTTCATCCCGGGCGAGACGGTCGACGAGATCGTGCCGATCATCAAGGACCTCAGCGACCGGGGTCTGGAGCTGACGATGGACGTCGTCGGCGAGGACATCACGCGCCCGGAGCAGGCCGCGGCCGCCCGGGACGCCTATCTGCTGCTCATCGACCGGCTCAAGGAGCTGGAGCTGGGCACCAGGGCCGAGATGTCCGTGAAGCTGTCGATGTTCGGGCAGGCGCTGGAGGGCGGCCACGAGCTGGCCCTCGCCAACGTCCGGCCGGTCGTCGAGGCCGCCGCCGCGATCGGCACCACCGTCACCCTCGACGCCGAGGACCACACCACCCTCGACTCGATGTTCGCCATCCACGAGGAGCTGCGGAAGGACTTCCCGCAGACCGGCTGCGTCATCCAGGCCTACCTCTTCCGCACCGAGGCCGACGCCCGCCGCCTCGCGGACAGCGGCAGCCGCGTACGGCTCGTCAAGGGCGCCTACAAGGAGCCCGCCGAGGTCGCCTACCAGCAGAAACACGAGATCGACAAGGGTTACGTCCGGATCCTGAAGATTCTGATGGAGGGCGCCGGGTACCCGATGATCGGCTCCCACGACCCGCGTCTGATCTCCATCGCGCAGGAGCTCGCGCGGGCGGCCGGGCGAAAGCTCGACGAGTACGAGTTCCAGATGCTCTACGGGATCCGCAGCGACGAGCACCTGCGCCTCGCCGCAGAGGGCCACCGCATGCGCGTCTACACCGCCTTCGGCACCGACTGGTACGGCTACTTCATGCGGCGCCTGGCGGAGAAGCCGGCCAACCTCCTGTTCTTCGCCCGCTCGATCCTCACCAAGGGCTGACCCACCCGCTCAGTAAGGAGTTACGGAACCCATGGACGCTGTGACCCAGGTCCCCACCCCCGTCAATGAGCCGGTGCACGGCTACGCCCCCGGCTCGCCCGAGCGCGCCCGGCTGGAGGTCAAGCTCAAGGAGCTGGCCGAGAACCCGATCGACCTGCCGATGACCATCGGCGGCGAGAAGCGGTTCGGCGGTGGCGAGCGCGTCGACGTCGTGCAGCCGCACAACCACAAGGCCCGCCTCGGCACCTACGGCAACGCCACCCAGCAGGACGCCCAGGACGCCATCGACGCGGCGCTCGCCGCCGCGCCTGCCTGGCGCGCGATGTCCTTCGACGACCGCGCCGCGATCATCCTGCGCGCCGCCGAGCTGCTGGCCGGCCCCTGGCGCGAGACGCTGGCCGCCTCCACCATGCTCGGCCAGTCCAAGACCGCTCAGCAGGCCGAGATCGACACCCCCTGCGAGCTCGTCGACTTCTGGCGCTTCAACGTCAAGTACGCCCGTGACCTGCTCGCCGAGCAGCCCCCGGCGAACTCCCCGGGCGTCTGGAACCGCCTCGACCACCGCCCGCTCGAAGGCTTCGTCTACGCGATCACGCCGTTCAACTTCACGGCCATCGCGGGCAACCTGCCGACCGCCCCGGCGCTCATGGGCAACGTCGTCGTCTGGAAGCCGTCCCCGACGCAGACCCACGCCGCCGTGCTGCTGATGCAGCTCCTGGAGGAGGCCGGTCTGCCCAAGGGCGTCATCAACCTCGTCACCGGCGACGGCATCGAGGTCTCCAAGGTCGCCCTTGAGCACCGCGACCTCGCGGGCATCCACTTCACCGGCTCGACCAAGACCTTCCAGTACCTGTGGAAGACGGTCGGCAACAACATCGAGAAGTACCGCTCCTACCCGCGCATCGTCGGCGAGACCGGCGGCAAGGACTTCGTCGTCGCCCACCCGAGCGCCGACAAGGCGGTCCTGAAGACGGCCCTGACCCGCGGTGCCTTCGAGTACCAGGGCCAGAAGTGCTCCGCGACCTCCCGCGCGTACATCCCGGCGTCGATCTGGAACTCCGGCTTCAAGGAGGAGTTCGCGGCCGAGGTCGACTACCTCACCATGGGTGACGTCACCGACCTGTCCAACTTCATCGGCGCCGTCATCGACGACCGTGCCTTCGCCAAGAACAAGGCCGCCATCGACCGCGCCAAGGAGGACGACTCCTGCACGATCGTCGCGGGCGGCTCCTACGACGACTCGGTCGGCTACTTCGTCCGCCCGACCGTCATCGAGTGCAGCGACCCGGAGAACGAGGTCTTCACGACCGAGTACTTCGGCCCCGTCCTCGCCGTGCACGTCTACGAGGACGACCGCTACGACGAGATGCTGGAGCAGATGGAGTCGGTGTCCGCCTACGCGCTGACCGGCGCGGTCATCTCGGCCGACCGCGCGGCGACGGCGTACACCATGGAGAAGCTGCGCTACGCGGCCGGCAACTTCTACATCAACGACAAGTCGACCGGCGCCGTCGTCGGCCAGCAGCCCTTCGGCGGCGGCCGTGCCTCCGGCACCAACGACAAGGCCGGCGCCCCGCAGAACCTGATGCGCTGGACGCTGACCCGCGCCATCAAGGAGACCCTGGTCGCGCCGACCGACTACACCTACCCGCACATGGGCTGACACGCCAACTCATCGGAAAAGGCCGGGTCTTGAGGGACCCGGCCTTTGCCGTGCGGGGAGAATGCGGCCATGACGGTGACGGCGGACGACGGCGTACGACTGTGGGCGAGCGCGAGCGCGAGCGGCCGGGGCGAGCCGCTGGTCCTGTGCCACGGCGGGCCCGGGCTGTGGGACATGTTCGAGGACGTGTCCGCCATGCTCGACGACACGGCCACAGTGGTGCGATGGGACCAGCGCGGATGCGGGCGCTCCGAGCGCTGCGCGGGCCCGTGGACGACCGACCGGTTCGTGGCCGACCTCGACGCCGTCCGACGGCACTTCGGGCCCGGTCGGACGGCGCTGCTCGGCCACTCCTGGGGCGCGCAGCTGGCGCTCGCCTACGCACTGGCGCACCCGGAGCGGGTGAGCACGCTGGTGTACGTGGCCGGAACGGGCATCGGGCCGCCCGACGACTGGCACCCGGCCTACGAGGAGAACTTGCTCGCGAGGCTGGGCGAGGATCCCGAACGGCTGGCTCGCTGGCGGGAGTTGCCCAAGGACGACCCGGAACGGGCGGTCTTCCAGTGGTCGGTCGAGTTCGAGGACCGGGCGCGGGCGCTGGAGCACGCCCGGCGGATGGCCGACCCGTGGTTCGGCATCAACACCGAGTGCGGCGCGGCCCTGAACGCCGAGACCCGGCGCACCTGGGGCACCCCCGAGCTGTACGCCGCCTGCCGGGACCTGGACCTGCCCGTGCTCATCGTCGACGGGGCCCACGACATCCGGCCGCGCTCGGCGGTGGACTCGCTGGAGCGGGCGCTGCCCCAGGTGCGCCGGGTGACCCTGCCCGACGCCGGGCACCTGCCGTGGGTGGAGGACCCGAAGGGCTTCCGGGAGGCGGTGGCGGCCGCGCTGGGGTGAGCTACTCGGCGATCTCCGTGCGCTCCCACCACTCGTAGACGGCCAGCGCGCCCTGCGGCGTGTCCGTCTGCCGGGTCGTCGGCCGGAAGTGCTCGTATCCACCGCGGAGCTTGATCTTCACGTCCGGCCCGGGGGCCGGGGCCGGGACGATCCGGTCGGGCAGGTCGTCCGGGCCGCCCTCGAGGAACACTTTCGCCGTGTCGTTCATGACCTCACCGTTCCCCTCGCCGAGCCCGTCCGTCCCGTGCCGCCCGGAGGATCAGCCGAGTGGGCGATCCTCGACGGTGTCCGCCGGCGGCGCCGATACTGGTCGGATGACCACATCCGCTTCCGCCGTCACGGCCCGCACCGCGCACACCGCGGACCTCACCCCCGCCGAACTGCGCGCGATCCGCGCCCTGTTGGACGACGCCTTCGACGGCGACTTCTCCGACGAGGACTTCGAGCACGGGCTCGGCGGCATGCACGCCCTCGTCCACGACGACGCCGGACGGCTCGTCGCGCACGGGTCGGTGATCATGCGGCGGGTGCGGCACCGGGACAGGTGGCTGCGGGTCGGGTACGTCGAGGCGGTCGCCGTACGGCCCGACGCGCGCCGTACCGGGCTCGGCGGCCGGGCGATGGCCGAGCTGGAGCGGGTGATCGACCGGGCCTACGACGCGGGGATGCTCTCCGCGAGCGACGAGGGGGCCGCGCTGTACGCCGCCCGGGGCTGGGAGGTGTGGCCCGGGCGGGTCTGTGCGCTCGGGCCCGACGGGGTCGTCCATCTGCCCGAGGAGGAGGGCACCACGTTCGTGCGGACCGCACCGGCCGCTGCGCTCGATCCCGCATTCGAGCTGGTCTTCGACTGGCGGGACGGGGATGTGCTGTGACGAGCCGTCGGTAGAAAGGGCAGGTCAGCGGCGTGTGACCCACTGCGCCGTCTCAGATAGTAGGAAGTCCGAGTAATTGTGGAGACAGATGCGCCGTCCTCCCTTAGCTTTGTAGAAGCCGAACGTCTCGCTCGATCAAGCGAATGGCGGTCGTGAGCGGGCCCCGTGCAGGCAACCCCTGCGGCACCGCTCCCCGCCCCATCCGGCGTCTCCCCTCTGTGCACTCCCGATTGTCGAAGGAGTCGATTTCCCATGGCCGAGACGACCGCCCGCCGTCGAGTCCGTCACATCTCCCGTACCAGCGAGTCCGACCGCAAGAACGCCGCGGCTGCCCTGCAGCGCGCGCTCGACCGTCGGGACAACGGGGGCAGCACCGGCCACCAGGCCGCCTGACGCCGTAACAGCACGTCAACAGCACGCCGCCGGCCGGGAGCCGCGCCCGACCGAGGTGCGGCGCGTGGGCTCAGGCCCCGCGCCGCACCTCGAAGTGGTCGATGCGCTCCCCGTTCTGCGCCAGTGCCGACACCTTCAGCCGGGGCTTCGTGCCGCCCTCCGCCTCCACCGTGAGGAAGGAGAAGCCCCGGTAGCGCACCCGCGACCACTGCACGCTCTCCGGCTTGGTGTTGCGTGACTTGGTCCACCTGAAGGTGTCGACCGACTCCCGCTCGGTCACATGCCCCTCGTAGCTCTCCTCGACGCCCGGGGGGAAGCCGTACAGCTCCTTGCCGCCCCCGCCCGCCGTGACGTACACGATGCCGTCCCGGGTCGGGTCCGTCGAGGCGCCGATGGGCACCTGCCGGCCGACCTCGCCGTTCTTGATGGCGTCCGTCCGCTCGTAGACGTGGTTGTGCCCGTTGATCACCAGGTCCACCTCGTGCCGGGCGAACAGCGGCACCCACTCGGCCCGCACACCCCCGTCGGACGCGTGCGAGGACGTCGAGTAGGCGCAGTGGTGGAAGAAGACGACGATGAAGTCGACGCCCTTGGCCGCCCGCAGCTCACCGAGCCGCTCGTCCAGCCACTTCGTCTGACGGCCGTCCGTGTGGCCCCGGTTGGCGGGAATCTCGTACGACACGTCGTTCGCGTCCAGCGCCACGAAGCCGACGTTGCCGTAGGTGAAGGAGTACACGCCGGGGGCCGTACGGGAATCGAAGCCGCTGTCCGGCAGGGACCAGCGGGCCAGCTGGCCGCCGTAGCCGTCCGGCGAGTACCAGGCCTCCATGTCGTGGTTGCCGGTCGTCACCATCCACGGCACCGACTTGGCCACCGACTCGGTCTGCTTGAGGTACCCGTCCCAGTAGCCGGGGTCGTAGGCGTCCGACTCCTTGCCCAGGCCCTTGACGTTCGCGTAGCAGATGTCGCCGGCGTGGAGGTGGAAGGCCGGGTTCTGGCCCAGCAGGAGCTTGTCGTTGGTGGCGGCCGCCTCGCTGACGCCCTGGTCGCCGAAGGCCGTGAAGGTGAAGGTCTCCGCGCTCGCGGGAGCCGTGCGGAAGGAGGCGATCGTCGCGCGGTTCTTCGGGGCCGCCGGGTCGAAGCCGTCATGGCCCACGCCGTAGTAGTACGTCGTGCCGGGGCTCAGGGAGTCCAGTGCCGCGTGGACGTAGTACTGCTCCAGCGCCGCGCGGATGCCCTGCAGTTCGGGGGTGTACAGATCGCGGATCTCGGCGTCGATCCTGCGGCTCAGGTCGTCGGGCCGCAGGCCGATCCGGATGTACGGCTTCTTCACCGCGGCCGGGACCTGCCAGGAGATCCGCATCTGCGACTTCGGGTCGGCGCCGAAGGCGAGATGGCGGCCGAAGGGGGCCACGGCGGAGCCCGGCACCTTCGTGAGGGTGGACGCCGACGCCGACGCCGAGGTCCTCGCGCCGGACGTACCCGACTGCGACCCCGCGCAGCCGGTCAACAACCCGCCCGCCACCGCGCCCGCCGTCACCAGCGTGCGGCGCCGGGTCAGCTTGGTGCGCAGGTACTCGTGCTGCTCCGCCATGGTCATGCGGCGGGCGAACTGCGGGGGGATGCCGAAGTCGGGGATGTCCATGGTGGGAAAGTTCCCAGCGACGGCCAACACCCTGCATACATACGGGTGAACGGCGGCCGAAGGGCAGACGCCGTCCCCCGTCCGGCCGTCCGCATCGCGGACACCGCATGTCATCCCATGGGACGAGGAGTAGGGTGCCGACATGTCTCGCAGCCTCAATCTCGCAGTGATTCCCGGTGACGGCATCGGCCAGGAGGTCGTGGCCGAAGGCCTGAAGGTCCTCTCCGCCGTCCTTGAGCAGGATGTGAAGCTGGAGACCAAGGAGTACGACTTCGGCGCCCGGCGCTACCACGCCACCGGTGAGACCCTCACCGACGCCGACCTCGACGCCCTGAAGCAGCACGACGCGATCCTGCTGGGCGCGATCGGCGACCCGGGCGTCCCCTCCGGCGTCCTGGAGCGCGGCTTCCTGCTCAAGCTCCGCTTCGCCTTCGACCACCACGTCAACCTGCGTCCGTCGAAGCTCCTTCCGGGTGTCGCCACCCCGCTCGCGGGTGAGCCGCAGATCGACTTCGTCGTCGTCCGCGAGGGCACGGAAGGCCCGTACACCGGCAACGGCGGCACCATCCGCAAGGGCACCGAGCACGAGGTCGCCACCGAGGTCTCCGTCAACACGGCCTTCGGTGTCGAGCGGGTCGTCCGGGACGCGTTCGCCCGCGCCCAGGCCCGGCCGCGCAAGAAGCTGGCGCTGATCCACAAGAACAACGTGCTGACCTTCGCGGGTCACCTGTGGACGAACGTCTTCAACAAGGTGGCCGAGGAGTTCCCCGAGGTCACCACCGAGTACATGCACGTCGACGCGGCCACCATCTACCTGGTGACCCAGCCCGAGCGCTTCGACGTCATCGTCACCGACAACCTCTTCGGCGACATCATCACCGACCTCGCCGCGGCCGTCTCCGGCGGCATCGGCGTCGCCGCGAGCGGGAACATCAACCCGAGCGGCGCGTTCCCGTCCATGTTCGAGCCGGTCCACGGCTCGGCCCCGGACATCGCCGGCCAGGGCAAGGCCGACCCGACCGCCACGGTCCTGTCCGTCGCCCTGCTCCTGCGCCACCTCGGGTACGACGCCGAGGCCGGCCGCATCGAGGACGCCGTGTCGGCCGACCTCGCGGAGCGCACCGGCAAGCCCGCCCGTAGCACCTCGGAGATCGGCGACGCGCTCGCCGTACGAGTAGCCGGCTGATCCGGCGCGCCACTCGAACACTCTTCGAAGCCGCCGGGTCACTTCGCACCCGGCGGCTTCCCCATGTCCGCCGCCGGGTGTCACCATCGACCCCTGGATCGCGATTCACTCCGTACCGGCCGATTTCTCCCTCAAGCACTCAAAGAGCCGGGGGGAGCCCTCATCCGGCTCCGCGCTTGCGATAATCGAACGCGGAGCCGCGGAATGAGGGAATGCTCGGACGTCCTAGCACTGGCCCTTGGCAGTACTGGCGTGAGCGCGGCCCGCCACAACCAAACCGGTGAAGGACACCTACTCATGACGACGCCCACGATCGAGCTCAAGCCCTCCGCCAGCCCGCTCGCCGCCGCCGAGCGCGAGGCGATACTGGCCAACCCGGGATTCGGCCGCCACTTCACCGACCACATGGTGACGATCAAGTGGACCGAGGGCCGCGGCTGGCACGACGGCGAGCTCGTGCCGTACGCGCCGCTCTCGCTGGACCCGGCCACCATGGTCCTGCACTACGCGCAGGAGATCTTCGAGGGCCTGAAGGCCTACCGCCAGCCCGACGGGTCCGTCGCCTCCTTCCGCCCGGAGAAGAACGCCCGGCGCTTCCAGGCCTCGGCCCGCCGGCTCGGCATGCCGGAGCTGCCGGTGGAGACGTTCATCGAGGCGTGTGACGCGCTGGTCGCGCAGGACGCGGACTGGGTGCCGGCGCACGGCGGCGAGGAGTCCCTCTACCTGCGCCCGTTCATGTTCGCGACCGAGGTCGGCCTGGGTGTGAAGCCCGCGAGCGAGTACCTCTTCATCGTCATCGCCTCCCCGGCCGGCGCCTACTTCCCCGGTGGCGTCAAGCCGGTGTCCATCTGGGTCTCCGAGGACCACGTCCGCGCCGTGCCGGGCGGCATGGGCGACGCCAAGACCGGCGGCAACTACGCCGCGTCCCTGCTCGCCCAGGCCGAGGCCGCCGCCAAGGGCTGCGCCCAGGTCTGCTACCTCGACGCGGTCGAGCGCAAGTGGGTCGAGGAGCTCGGCGGCATGAACCTGTACTTCGTGTACGGCGACAGGATCGTCACGCCCTCCCTCACCGGCTCCATCCTGGAGGGCGTCACCCGTGACTCCCTGCTCACGGTCGCCCGTGACCTCGGGTACGAGGCCGAGGAGGGCCGCGTCTCCATCGACCAGTGGCAGCGCGACTCCGCCAACGGCAGCCTCACCGAGGTCTTCGCCTGCGGCACGGCGGCCGTCATCACGCCGGTCGGCACCGTGAAGCGCACGGGCGCCGAGTGGCGGCAGAGCGACGGGGAGCCCGGCGAGGTCACGCTGAAGCTCCGCCAGGCCCTCCTCGACATCCAGCGGGGCACTGCGCGGGACCAGCACGGGTGGATGCACAAGCTGGGCTGATCAGTGCTCGGCGTCGAGGCCGGGGTCGCCGGGGGCCGGCGCCCCCGGACCCCCGCTTCGGCCTAGACGGCCTCGTCCTCAAGCTCCCCCAGACGGGCTGAAAATGCCGCCCCCGGGCTCTGCTGAGACCGAGCCCGGGGCTGCAGCAGCGCGTACGCCACACCCCCCACCACCCCCGACAGCAGGAAACTGCAGTCCACCCCGCCCGTCAGGCCGAGCAAAGGCCCCTCGTACGACGGCAGGGAGACGGCGAGCAGGCCGACCGTCGCGCCCAGGGTCCAGGACACGGTCGCCGGGATGTTCCAGCCGGAGCGGTACCAGTAGACGCCGCCCTTCGCGCGGCGGTTGAAGACCTGGAGGGCGTCCGCGTCGTACACGCCCCGGCACCGCACGAACCCGATCAGGGTGATGACCGCCCACGGTGTGCCGACGGCGGTCAGCAGCAGCACGAAGGACGTCATCGCGTCCTGTGCGGTCGAGGCGTAGTGGCCGACGAAGACGCAGACCGTGGCGACGACCGCGACCGCGCAGGTCGCCCGGGCGCGGGAGGCGCGCGGCAGGATGGCGTCGAGGTCGAGGCCCATGGAGTAGAGCATCAGGCCCGCGTTGCCGACCGAACCGGCGGAGGCGGCGAGGAGGAGCGGCAGCAGGTACCAGGCGGGTGAGGCGTCGACCAGGGGACCGGCGTAGTCGAGGGCGGCCCGTGCCGCGTACGAGGTGAACGTGCCGAACAGCTGCGGGACCAGCAGCCCCAGGATCAGGCCGAGCCAGGTCGCGTGCAGCACCCGGCGTGAGGAGTGCCGGGCCGGGGAGATGTAGCGGGTGTAGTCGCCGAGCAGGGTGATGAAGGCGATCGGTCCCGACAGTCCCGCCGCCACCGTCGCCAGCAGCCACGTGGGCCAGAAGCCGCCCAGCAGATAGCCGCCCGCCTCGGGCAGCGCCTGCGTCGTGAAGTGCGGGGCGTAGGCGATCACGCCGAGGAGCAGCAGCGCCGTCATGCCGACCGCGAGGATCCGGGACATGGCGAGCAGCACCCGGTAGCCGTACACCGCGCCCGCGACGGTCGCCGCGGCCAGCAGCCCGTAGACCACGCCGTACGCCACCCCGCTCGCCGGCAGCCCGAACAGCCGGCCCAGTACGCCCACCATGACGTCGCCGCCGATCCACACGGTCAGGGCCGTGTAGCCGAGGGCGAGCAGCAGGCCGACCACCGAGCCGACCAGTCGGCCGCGCACCCCGAACTGGGCTCCCGAGGAGGTGGACAGGTTCGTCGCCGTGCGCAGGGAGATCAGGGCCAGCGGGGCGGTGAGGGCGGTGCCGACCACCGTGCCCACCACGATCGAGCTCACCGATGCCCACCAGTCCAGGCCGAAGGACGGCGGCAGCCAGCCGAAGACGATCACCCCGAGGCACAGGTTCGACCCGAGCAGGATCGAGACGAGGTCCCGGGGGCCGCTCGTGCGTTCCTCCTCCGGGATGGTGTCGACTCCGCGCTGTTCCATCGGCATGGGTGGCTCCCTCGGTTTGAGTGACGTTCAATCTGAAGTCCCCGAGGTTTGCTGTCAACCTTTCGGTTCAGCGAATTTCATGTTTAGAGTGATGCTCTAAAGTCGAGTCTGGCAAGGAGGTGTCGCGTCGTGAGACTGACCCCCACGGAACGTGACCGGCTGCTGCTCTTCGGAGCCGCCGAACTGGCCCGGGCGCGCCGGGCCCGCGGGCTGCGCCTGAACGTCCCGGAGGCGACGGCGATCATCGCGGACACGGTGTGCGAGGCCGCCCGGGACGGCGCCCGGCTCGCCGAGGCGATCGAGCGTGCCCGCCGCGTGCTCGGGCCGGACGACGTGCTGCCGGGTGTGGCGGACATCGTCACCGAGGTCCATGTCGAGGCGGTCTTCGACGACGGCTCGCGCCTCGCGGTCGTCTCCGACCCCATCGGGGGCGGGCTCGGCCCGCAGGCTCCCGGCGCGCTGTTGCCGGGTCCGGATCACGCCGAGCCGGAGGCGGCGCTGCGGCTGACGGTCACCAACACCGCGACCGTGCCGGTCTCCGTCACCTCGCACTTCCACTTCTTCGAGGCCAACCCGCGGCTGGACTTCGCGCGCGAGCAGGCCTACGGCATGCGGCTCGCCGTGCCCGCCGGGTCGTCCGTGCGCTTGGGGCCGGGGGAGAGCATCGAGGTCGGGCTGGTCCCGATCGGCGGCGAGCGGATCGCGATCGGGTTCGCGGGGCTCGTCGACGGGCCGCTGGACGCGCCCGGCGCCCGCGCGCAGGCTCTGCGCCGGGCCGCCGCATGCGGCTACCTCGGCGTCACGGAAACACCTGATCAGGAGGTCGTGCGATGAGCCGCCCAGGAGGCCACGCCGCCGAGGCCCGCCGCCTCAGCCCGTACGAGTACGCGTCCACCCACGGCCCGCGCGCCGGCGACCGGATCCGGCTCGGCGACTCCGGGCTGACGATCCGGGTCGAGTCCGACTCCCAGCGCTACGGCGACGAGTTCCTCGCCGGGTTCGGCAAGACCGCCCGGGACGGCCTGCACCTCAAGGCCGCCGCCGTCCGGGACACCTGCGACGTCGTCATCAGCAATGTGGTGGTGATCGACGCGGCGCTCGGGATCCGGAAGGTCTCCATCGGGATCCGCGAGGGGCGGATCTGCTCGATCGGGCGGGCCGGGAACCCCGACACCCTCGACGGGGTCGACGTCGTCGTCGGCACGGGCACCTCGATCGTGTCCGGCGAGGGGCTCATCGCCACCGCCGGGGCCGTCGACACCCATGTCCATCTGCTGTCGCCGCGCATCATGGAGGCCTCGCTCGCCTCCGGCGTGACCACGATCATCGGCCAGGAGTTCGGGCCGGTCTGGGGCGTCGGCGTCAACTCGCCCTGGGCGCTCAAGCACGCCTTCAACGCCTTCGACGCCTGGCCCGTCAACATCGGTTTCCTGGGCCGGGGTTCGTCCTCGCACGACGCCCCGCTCGTCGAGGCCCTCGCCGAGGGCGGCGCGAGTGGCTTCAAGGTGCACGAGGACATGGGCGCCCACACCCGAGCGCTGGACACGGCGTTGCGCGTCGCCGAGGAACACGACGTGCAGGTCGCCCTGCACAGCGACGGGCTGAACGAGTGCCTGTCGGTCGAGGACACCCTGCGCGTCCTGGACGGCCGCACCATCCACGCCTTCCACATAGAGGGCTGCGGCGGCGGTCACGTCCCCAACGTGCTGAAGATGGCCGGGGTCCCGAACGTCATCGGCTCCTCCACCAACCCCACCCTGCCCTTCGGCCGGGACGCGGTCGCCGAGCACTACGGCATGATCGTCTCCGTCCACGACCTGAAGACCGACCTGCCCGGCGACGCGGCGATGGCCCGCGACCGCATCCGCGCCGGGACGATGGGCGCCGAGGACGTGCTGCACGACTTGGGCGCCATCGGCATCACCTCGTCGGACGCGCAGGGCATGGGCCGGGCCGGCGAGACCGTCCGCCGTACGTTCGCCATGGCCGGGAAGATGAAGGCCGAGTTCGGTGCCCCGGACGACGGCCACGACAACGAACGCGTCCTGCGCTACATGGCCAAGCTGACCATCAACCCGGCCATCGCGCACGGCCTCGCCCACGAGGTCGGCTCGATCGAGGTCGGCAAGCTGGCGGACATCGTGCTCTGGCGCCCGGAGTACTTCGGCGCCAAGCCGCAGCTCGTGCTCAAGTCCGGCTTCCCTGCCTACGGTGTGGTCGGCGACCCGAACGCCGCCACCGACACCTGCGAACCCCTCGTCCTGGGCCCGCAGTTCGGGGCGTACGGCGCCACCCCCGCCGACATCTCCGTCGCCTTCGTCGCACAGGCCGCCGTCGACCAGGGCAACGACTCGATGCCGACCCGGCGCCGCAGGGTCGCCGTGCGCGGCACGCGCGGCATCGGGCCGGCCGATCTGCGCCTGAACTCCCGTACCGGAGCCGTCGACGTCGACCAGCGCACCGGCCTGGTCACCCTCGACGGCGAGCCGCTGCGCTCGGAGCCGGCCGAGTCCGTCTCCCTCAACCGCCTCTACTTCCTCTAAGGACACCCCATGTCTGCTGCCTCCGACGGCTTCCGCATGCCCGCCGAGTGGACCCCGCACGAGCGCACCTGGATGGCCTGGCCGGGGCCGAACGTGACCTTCGAGGACGCCGAGGATCTCATGGCGGCCCGCCTGGCCTGGGCGTCGGTCGCCCATGCCGTGCGACGCTTCGAACCGGTGACGATGGTGTGCGGCCCGGGACAGTCCGAGGAGGCCCGGACGCTGCTCGGGCCGGGTGTGGAGACCGTCGAACGGGACCTCGACGACGCCTGGATGCGCGACATCGGCCCCACCTTCCTGACCGACGGCGCCGGTCGACTCGCCGCTGTCGACTGGACGTTCAACGGCTGGGGTGCGCAGGACTGGGCCAGCTGGGAGCACGACGCGAAGATCGCCGGTCATGTCTCCGACCTGGCCGGCTCGACAAGGACGTACGCCTCGAAGCTGGTGAACGAGGGCGGGGCGATCCATGTCGACGGCGAGGGGACGGTCCTGCTCACCGAGACCGTCCAGCTCGGGCCGGAGCGCAACCCGCACTGGACGCGGGAGGAGGTCGAGGCCGAGATCCACGCCATGCTCGGCACCCGCAAGGCGATCTGGCTGCCCCGCGGCCTCACCGGCGACTACCCGCCCTACGGCTTCGGCACCCTGGGCCATGTCGACATCGTCGCCGCCTTCGCCCGGCCCGGCGTCGTCGTGGCCCATGTGCAGCCCGACCCGGCGCACCCCGACCACGAGGTGACCAAGGAGATCCTCGGCCTGCTGAAGTCGCAGACGGACGCACGCGGGCGCCGACTGGAGGTCGTCGAGGTCCCCGCCCCGACCGTCCTGGAGACCGACGGCCACTGGGCCGACTACTCCTACATCAACCACTACCTCTGCAACGGCGGCGTGGTGCTCTGCGGCTTCGACGACCCGCGCGACGAGATCGCGGCCGGCATCTTCCGACGGCTCTTCCCGGAGCGGACGGTGACGCTCGTCGACGCGCGCACGCTCTTCGCGGGCGGGGGCGGCATCCACTGCATCACTCAGCAGCAGCCGAGGGGCGTGGTCAGGTAGAACGTACGGGTGAACGTACTGCTCTGCGCCACCTGCGGAACCCGGCTGACCGAGCCGGTCCGGCGGCTCGACGAGAAGCCCGAGTACCCCGGCTGGGACGGCCTCCCGGGCCCGGACGGCCGACGGCACGGCCCGCCGAGCGTGCCGCGCGGGACGTACGTCGTCGACCCGCTGCCCTTCGGGGCGCCGTTCGAGCCGATCGGCCCCGACGAGGAGTACGACGGGGAAGTGCCCGGCGGCAAGTGGAGGTCCGACGAGCGGGGCTTCCTGGTCGCCGCCGGGCCACGCGGCACCTACGTCCTGCACCCGGACGACGTCGTGGACCTCACCCCCCATTCCGACAGGTACCGCCTCATCGGCTGCTGCGGTCCGGACGGCTCGGCCGGGGTCAACCACGTCTGTGGCTGCGGGGCCGAGGTGGCCATCGTCGCCGCCGACTGCTCGAGCGGCTACGAGACCCGGCTCGTCCCGGACGCCGTCCGTGTGGAGGCCGTCGCGTGACGCCCGCCCGCCGCCGCACCCCCGCCCCACCCCGCGAGGACGTCCTCGCCGCGGCCATGGACATGATCGCGGAACTGGGCCTGGAGAAGCTCACCATGGCGGCGCTCGGCCGTGAGGTCGGGATGAGCAGCGGCCATCTGCTCTACTACTTCCACTCCAAGGACGAACTGCTGCTGCGCACCCTGGAGTGGAGCGAGGGCCGGCTCGGCGCCGAGCGCGGCCGGCTCCTCACCCGGTCCGCCTCCGCCCGCGAGCGGCTCGACGCGTACGTCGACCTGTACGTCCCCTACGGCCACCGCGACCCGCACTGGACGCTGTGGCTGGAGGTCTGGAACCGCTCGCAGAACGCCGACGAGGAAGCCCGCGAACGGCAGGCCGCGATCGAGGGTGCCTGGCACCGCGACCTGGTGGCGCTGGTCGCGGAAGGCGTGTCGAGGGGGGAGTTCCGTGCGGTCGACCCGGATCGTTTCGCGGCCCGGCTGCGGGCGCTGCTCGACGGCTTCTCGATCCATGTGGCGATCGGGCTGCGCGGCACGGACCGAGCGCAAATTCTGCGCCACGTAAGGGAGTTCCTCGACGACAGCCTCCTCGCGGACTCCTGAGCCAAGGTCCTGGTTGTACGCAATATGGCGGATTGACCCTGTAGTGCGTGGTGCGTTTGCCTCGTGGGGAGCCCTCGGCGCGGGCCGGGGGAGAAGCGTCCACGGGGACCACAGGGGGGACCATGTCCGAAGCCGGCCGCAAGGTCGCCTTCCAGCAGGGCCGTGACGTCCGGGTCCGCGACCTCGGCACCGGCGCCACGACCCGGGTCAAGGGCGCCCAGCCCTCGCCGGCCGGGCACCCTTCCGTCAACGCCGACGGCACCGTCGTCGCGTTCGAGTCGGCATCACCCGATCTGGTGGAGGGCGACACCAACGGGGTGTCGGACGTCTTCCTGCGGACAGTTCACTGACAACCACGCACCAACAGGGGGAATCTTGCTGAGAACCATGCGCGCGGCGTCCGTCGCCGTACTCGCGGGGGCGCTGATCGCCGCAACGGCGACAGCGGCGTCCCCGGCACCGGGGCCGGACACCGAGCGGGTCACGCTGACGTCGACGGGGCAACAGGGCGACGGCGACTCGTACGGGGCACAGTTCAGTGCCGACGGCCGGTTCGCGGCCTTCACGGCGTACGCGACCAACCTGGTGCCCGGCGACACCAACGGGCACGCGGACGTCTTCGTGCGCGACCTGCGCAGGGGGACCGTCGAGCGGATCAGCGTCGCCTCGGACGGCACCCAGGCCGACATGCCCTCGTCGACGGCGGCCATCAGCGCCGACGGGCGGTACGTCCTGTTCCGTTCCAACGCGCGGAACCTGGTGCCCTGGGACCCGCCGCCCACGAACGACGCGGCCGAGGACGTCTATCTGCACGACCGGCGCACCGGCCGCACCGAGCGGATCAGCGTCGGCTTCGACGGCGGCTCCGCCTTCTCGGCCGGCGCCCATATGTCGGCCGATGCCCGCTACATCGTGTTCAACGCCAAGGCCGACCGGATGGAGAGCGGCGCCCGCGACCTGTTCGGGGCGGTGTACGTCTTCGACCGCCGCACCGGCAGCACCGAGCGGGTCAGCAACGGAGACCGCCCGACCAACCCCGCGCTTCTGGAGAGCGTCAGCGCCGACGGCCGCTTCGTGGCGTACACGCAGCTGGTGCCGCGCAGCGGGTCCGGCGTCACCTGGGTCCACGACCGCCGCACGGGCACCGAGGAACAGGTCAACGTCAAGCAGGACGGCACTGCGGCCGAGAGGTTCGCGATGCCCGTCTCACTCTCGGCGGACGGCCGGACGATCGCCTTCAAGTACACGGGCGACGACCTGGCCGAGGGCGATGCCCCGGGGGACGCCTCCGACCTCTACGTCCGCGATCTGCGCGCGGACGTGACCCGGCGCATCGACCCCGGCCCCGACGGCGAGCGATGGCTCGACTCCCCGCAGCTCAGCCCGGACGGCCGCCACCTGGCCTATGAAGCGGAACCGCGGCTGGCGGACGGGCAGTACGGGCCGGACAACGTCTACTTGCGCGATCTGCGCACCGGCGGCACCCGGCTGGTCAGCGCCTCCGTGACCGGCGGGCCCGTCACGGACGCGTACGTGTCGGTCTACGAGGTCGGCGCGGGCGCCGGGCGGGTCAGCCTGGGCAGCAGCTCCGCCCAACTGGTCCCGGACGACACCAACGGCCACTACGACGGCTTCGTCCGCCGCCTGCGGTGATCAACGCTGTGCTCGCATCCTGAGACGGACGGTGAGCTCGGGGGCGGTCTGTGCCAGACTGCCCCCGTGCTCTCGTTCGCCATGATTATTGGCAGCAGGCGCGCCGGTCCGCAGTGACCGCCACGTACGACCAGGTACGGGCGGACACCGTCGTCCTCGACCCGCGCGCAGACCTCTCGCACCCGCGAGGGGTTTTTCGCATTTCTGGCCCACCTACAGCCGGGACCGCAGCGCGAGGGATCATTGGAGGACGGTGGAGCCGGTCATTCCGGTACAGACCGAGATCCATACATCAGGAGCCTTCAGACCATGACGGAAACCAGCGAGCTCGACGACTCGTTCCACGTCTTCGACACCACCCTGCGCGATGGCGCCCAGCGTGAGGGCATCAACCTCACCGTCGCGGACAAGCTGGCCATCGCACGGCACCTGGACGACTTCGGCGTGGGCTTCATCGAGGGCGGCTGGCCCGGCGCCAACCCGCGGGACACCGAGTTCTTCGCCCGCGCCCAGCAGGAGATCGACTTCAAGTACGCCCAGCTGGTCGCCTTCGGCTCCACCCGGCGCGCGGGCACCAAGGCGTCCGAGGACCCGCAGGTCAGGGCGCTGCTGGAGTCCGGCGCCCCGGTGATCACCCTGGTCGCGAAGTCCCACGACCGGCATGTCGAGCTCGCCCTGCGCACCACCCTGGACGAGAACCTGGCGATGGTCCGCGACACGGTGTCCTACCTGTGCGAGCAGGGCCGCCGCGTCTTCGTCGACTGCGAGCACTTCTTCGACGGCTACCGCGCCAACCCCGAGTACGCGAAATCCGTCGTCCGTGCGGCCTCGGAGGCCGGCGCCGACGTCGTGATCCTCTGCGACACCAACGGCGGCATGCTCCCCGCCCAGGTCCAGGCGGTCGTCTCCACGGTCCTCGCCGACACCGGCGCCCGGCTCGGCATCCACGCCCAGGACGACACCGGCTGCGCGGTCGCCAACACCCTCGCCGCGGTCGACGCGGGCGCGACCCACGTCCAGTGCACGGCCAACGGCTACGGCGAGCGGGTCGGCAACGCCAACCTGTTCCCGGTCGTGGCCGCCCTGGAGCTCAAGTACGGCAAGCAGGTCCTCCCCGCCGGTCACCTGCGCGAGATGACCCGTATCTCGCACGCCATCGCCGAGGTCGTCAACCTCACCCCGTCCACGCACCAGCCTTACGTCGGCGTCTCCGCCTTCGCGCACAAGGCCGGCCTGCACGCCTCCGCGATCAAGGTCGACCCGGACCTGTACCAGCACATCGACCCGGAGCAGGTCGGCAACACCATGCGGATGCTGGTCTCCGACATGGCGGGCCGCGCCTCGATCGAGCTCAAGGGCAAGGAGCTCGGCATCGACCTGGGCGGCGACCGGGAGCTGGTCGGCCGGGTCGTCGAGCGGGTGAAGGAGCGCGAACTCGAGGGCTACACGTACGAGGCCGCCGACGCCAGCTTCGAACTCCTGCTCCGCACCGAGGTCGAGGGCAAGCCCCTGAAGTACTTCCAGGTCGAGTCCTGGCGCGCGATCGTCGAGGACCGCCCCGACGGCAGCCACGCCAACGAGGCCACGGTCAAGCTCTTCGCCAAGGGCGAGCGCATCGTCGCCACGGCGGAGGGCAACGGCCCGGTCAACGCGCTGGACCGCGCGCTGCGGGTGGCGCTGGAGAAGATCTACCCGCAGCTCGCCAAGCTGGACCTCGTCGACTACAAGGTCCGCATCCTGGAGGGCGTGCACGGCACCCAGTCCACGACCCGCGTCCTGATCTCCACGTCCGACGGGACGGGGGAGTGGTCCACGGTCGGCGTCGCCGAGAACGTCATCGCCGCGTCGTGGCAGGCCCTGGAGGACGCGTACACGTACGGCCTGCTGCGGGTCGTGGACTGGGTGCCGTGCACGCCCTCCAGGATGCGGACCTTGTAGTCGACGAGGTCCAGCTTGGCGAGCTGCGGGTAGATCTTCTCCAGCGCCACC
>NZ_RDBN01000005.1:965845-1086267 GCF_008042075.1 Streptomyces sp. UW30
GGAGCTCCGCCTGCGCGTCCCGCCCGCCCACCGCCTCAGCGCCGCCCGCCCCCTGCGCCGCCAGGGCGTTCACCCGCTGCTGGCCCTCCAGCTCCAGCGGGCCCTGAAGCGCGAACTCGGCATCGAGATACCGGCCGGCCTGCTGTACGAGGGGACACTCGGCGAGGCGGCCGCCGGGCTGGCGGCGGGGCTCGCCGGCGGCAGCCCATGACGGTCCCCCGCGCACACGGTCCCCGACTCTCCCTCGCTCCGGGCGAACTGCACCTGTGGGCCCTGCGCCCACCCACCGACGCCGAGGAACCGCAGGCGGTCGCCGAGCTCGACGCCGAGGAACGACGGCGGGCCGCCGGCTTCCTGCGGCCCGACGCCCGGCTGGACTATCTGCACGCGCACATCGCGCTGCGCCGACTGCTGTCGGCATACACCGGGACCGCCCCCGGCCTGCTCCGGCTGCGCCGGGCCCCGTGCCCGTACTGCGGCGGCCCGCACGGCCGTCCCGTCCTGCCCGGATCGCTGCACTTCTCCCTGTCCCACAGCCACGGCCTCGTCCTGTACGGCGTGGCGGCGAGCCCCGTCGGCGTGGACGTCCAACGCGTGCCCACCGCACCGACGGTGGAGGCGTGCCTGCCGCGGCTGCACCCGGCGGAGCGGGACGAGGTGCTGCGGGCGCCCGAGGACCGGCGGCCGAGGGTCTTCGCGCAGCTGTGGAGCCGCAAGGAGGCGTACCTCAAGGGCCTGGGCACGGGACTGAGCCACGGCGTCGGCGACGACTACCTCGGCGTCCACGCGAGCGCCGGCGGGCACCGCTCACCGGACGGCTGGCTCGTGGCCGACCTGCACGGCTGCCCCGACCACGTGGCCGCCCTCGCCGTCGCGGCGACGACCGGCCACCGGGCCGTACTCCGCGAACTCCCGGACCGGATCGGGCGGTTGCCGCGACGGGAGGCCGCCGAGGAGATCGCCGCCGCGCGGCCGGTCCTGTCCATGGCTCTGCCGGCGCGCACACCGATACCGACACCGACACACGAGGAGTGACATGGGGGAGAGCAGCACGGCGATCAGCACGACCGGCCGCGTCGAGGAACTCGGCCACATCAAGGAACAGGCCCGCCTGGGCCCCGACCCGAAGGCCACCGAACGGCAGCACGCCAAGGGCAAGCTGACCGCTCGGGAACGCATCGGACTCCTGTTGGACAAGGGCAGTTTCACGGAGGTCGAGCCGCTGCGCCGGCACCGTGCCGCCGGCTTCGGACTGGAGGCCAAACGGCCGTACACGGACGGGGTGGTGACCGGCTGGGGCACCGTCGACGGCCGTACCGTCTTCGTCTACGCCCATGACTTCCGGATCTTCGGCGGCGCCCTCGGCGAGGCCCACGCCCAGAAGATCCACAAGCTGATGGACATGGCGCTGGCCGCCGGCGCCCCGCTGGTCTCCCTCAACGACGGCGCCGGCGCCCGTATCCAGGAGGGCGTGTCCGCGCTCGCCGGCTACGGCGGCATCTTCCGCCGCAACACCAGGGCCTCCGGCGTGATCCCGCAGATCTCGGTCATGCTCGGCCCCTGCGCGGGCGGCGCCGCCTACTCGCCCGCGCTGACCGACTTCGTCTTCGCCGTGCGGGACATCTCCCAGATGTTCATCACCGGCCCCGACGTCGTCCAGGCCGTGACCGGCGAGCAGGTGACGCAGAACGAACTCGGCGGTGCCGACGTGCACGCCGGTGTCTCCGGCGTCGCGCACTTCGTCTACGACGACGAGGAGCACTGCCTGGCCGAGGTGCGCTATCTGCTGTCCCTGCTGCCTTCCAACAACCGCGAACTGCCGCCCACCGTGCGCGGCGCCGACCCGGTCGACCGCGCCGGGGACTCCCTGCTTGACCTGGTCCCCGCGGACGGCAACCGTTCGTACGACATCCGCGCGGTGATCGAGGAACTCGTCGACGACGGCGAGTACATGGAGGTGCACGCCGGCTGGGCGACCAACCTCGTGTGCGCGCTGGCCCGCCTCGACGGCCATGTCGTCGGCATCGTCGCCAACCAGCCCGCCTCGATGGCCGGCGTACTGGACATCAGGG
Source organism: Streptomyces sp. UW30 (assembly GCF_008042075.1). Classification (GTDB taxonomy): domain Bacteria; phylum Actinomycetota; class Actinomycetes; order Streptomycetales; family Streptomycetaceae; genus Streptomyces. The sequence continues at coordinate 967,918 of NZ_RDBN01000005.1, forward strand.
CCAGTGAGAAGGGCGCGCGGTTCGTGCAGTTCTGCGACTCCTTCAACATCCCGCTGGTCACCCTGGTCGACGTGCCGGGCTTCCTGCCGGGCGTCGACCAGGAGCACGACGGCATCATCCGGCGCGGCGCCAAGCTGCTGTACGCGTACTGCAACGCGACCGTGCCCCGCGTCTCGGTGGTGCTGCGCAAGGCGTACGGCGGCGCCTACATCGTCATGGACTCCCGGTCCATCGGCGCGGACATCGCCCTTGCCTGGCCCACCAACGAGATCGCGGTGATGGGCGCCGAGGGCGCTGCGGGCGTCGTCTTCCGCCGGGAGATCGCCGCCGCCGGGGACCCCGAGGCGATGCGCCGCCGGAAGATCGAGGAGTACCGCACCGAGCTGGTCCACCCCTACTACGCCGCCGAACGCGGCCTGGTCGACGACGTGATCGACCCCCGCGAGACCCGCTCGGTGCTCTGCCGGGCGATCACCATGCTGGCCGGCAAGGACGCCGACCTGCCCCGCCGCAAGCACGGAAACCCGCCGCAGTGACAGGGGACCAAGCCATGAGCCCGAGCACTCCCACCCAGCTCTTCCGCGTCGAGAAGGGCAGCCCCGAGCCCGAGGAACTGGCCGCGCTCACCGCGGTCCTGCTGTCCCGTACGGCCGCCGCCGGCGCCGACCCCGACGACCTGTCCCGCCGCCACCGCGCCGTAGCCCGCTGGCGCCGCCCGGAACGCGCCCAGGGCTTCGCCGGCCCACGCGGCTGGCGCGGCGCCGGCCACTGAACCGACCCTTCGAGCACAGGAGCAGCCATGACCACCCTTGACGAGTTGGCGCAGATCGGCGCCCAGGTCCGTACCCTCGCCGACCGTGGCGCGATCACCGAGCTGTGCGACCGCTACGTCCACCACCTGGACGCCGACCGGCACAACGACACCTGGTTCGACTCGGTGTTCACCGCCGACGTCCGGTTCACCTTCCCGTTCGGCGAGTACAAGGGCTTCGAGGGCCTCGCGGGCTTCCAGCAGATGGCCCGCACGACCTTCGAGCGCACGCACCATCTCGCCGGGAACTACAAGGTCGACCTCTACCCCGAGGGCGACGAGGACGCCGCACGCGTGCGTGCCCATCTGATGGCGGTGCACGTACGGCAGCGGGAGGAGCCGGCCGCGCACTTCGACATCGGGGGACACTACGACGCCGAGGTGGCGCGCACCCCGGCCGGCTGGCGCATCCGGCGGTTCACCTTCGACCTGGTGTGGAACGCGGGGCAGGGCCCGAACACCGGACACTGAGGCTCAGCGCGCGCCCCGGGGCAGATAGCCGTACAGGAAGGCGTGGACGCCCGCCGCCGCGATGTCGTGCGTCTCGGCGTCGGACAGCGCGTCCACGCCCGCCCGGTCCCGGCCCCAGGTGTTGGTGACCAGGACGACGAAGTGCTGGGCGGCGAGTTCGGAGTCCTGTACCTGCAGCAGGCCGCGCTCGGCGAGCCGGGCCATCCGGGCGGCGAGCGTGCGCTGCACCCGCAGCGGGCCGGCCTTCTGCCAGGCGTCGTGCAGGTCGCCGGGGAAGTTCTCGCCCTCGGCGTTGATCCGGGCGACGATCGCGAAGTGGTCGGTGAACTCCGGGCGCGGCCGCACCCAGTCCATGGCGAGGGCCACCAGGTCGGCCTCCAGACCGGCCGCGCTCGACGTCCCGCCGAGACATCGCTCGATCATCGCCTCGTGGGCGGCGGCCACCTGCTCCGAGCTCTCGATCAGCACAGTGGCGAACAGCTGTTCCTTGTTCTCGAAGTGGTTGTAGATCGTGCGCGTCGACACCGACGCCTCGCCGGCGATCATGTCGATGCTCGCGCCCTGGTAGCCGACCCGGCCGAACACCTTCCGGGAGGCGTCGAGGATGGCCCGCCGCTTCTCCGGGTACCCCTTGCGCGGCCTGTTCTGCCCGCTGTCTGCACTGGCCATCGTGGCACCTCCTGGTCGATTACAACGACCACTTTACACATTGCAATGCACGTTGTACTTTACCTTCATGAGCGCTTCGCAGAAGCTCGACCAGGCCGGGGTGCCGTCCGGCCCCGGATCCCCTCCGGACTCGGGAAGCCGTGTCAGGGCCACGCTGACCCTGGGGTCCGTGCTCCTCGGCTATCTGATCGTTCCGATGGCGATGTCCGGCACGAGCGTCGCGCTCCCGCGCATCGCCGCCGACCTGGGCGGCAGCGGCGGCGCCCTGCAGTGGGTGGTCACCGGGTACTTCCTGGCCGCCTCCTGCCTGATGCTGATCGCGGGCTCCCTCGGCGACCTCTTCGGCCGGCGCCGGATCTTCGCCATCGGGGCGGTGCTCTACGTCGCCAGTACGGCCGCCGCCGCGTTCGCCCCGCACGTGCTGGTGCTGGACGCGGCCCGGACCCTGTCCGGCGTGGGCGCGGCCGGTGTCATGGCCGGCGGCGGCGCCATTCTGGGCAGCAGCTTCGAGGGACCCGCCCGCACCCGTGCCTTCGCCATGGTCGGGACCACGGTCGGCGTCGGCCTCGCCTTCGGCCCCACCTTCGCGGGCTGGCTGGTCAGCGCCCTCGGCTGGCGTGCGATGTTCGGCGCCTTCGCCGGCGTCGGCCTCCTGCTGGTGGCCGGCACGCTGGTCCTGAAGGAGTCCGCTGCCGAGCACCGGCCCAAGTTCGACCTGCCCGGCACCATCGCCTTCGTCCTCGGCATCATCGGCCTGATGTACGGCACCAACCAGGTGGCGTCGGCGGGCTGGACCAGCCCCAGGGTGCTCGTCTTCCTGGGCGCGGGACTGCTCATGCTCGCGGTCTTCGTCGCCGTGGAACGCCGCACCGAGCACCCGGTCCTGGATCTGGCCCTGCTGCGCGGCGGGCCCTTCACCGGCTGGCTGCTCGCCGCCCTGACCACGGCCGTCGGCACCGTAGGCGTCCTGGTCTACCTGCCGACCTACCTCCAGGGCGCGGGCGACTTCTCCGCCGGGGACGCGGGCACCCTGATGCTGGCGATGACCCTGCCGGTCCTGGCGGTGCCCCCGCTGACCGGAAAACTCGTGAACCAGGGCGTGTCCGCCCGGCTCCTCATCACCCTGGCCATCGCCCTGATCGCCGGCGGCAACGCCTGGATGACCGTGCTCGCCCCGGGCTCCGGCGCCGTACAACTCGTCGGCCCGCTGCTGCTGATCGGCGTCGGCAACGGCCTGGCCGCCGCGCTCATCGACGCCCAGGCCATGGAGCACGTCGCCCCCGACCGCATCGGCATGGCCTCCGGCCTGCTCAACACCGCCCGCGGCGGCGCCAACGCGCTCGTCCTCGCGGTCTTCGGCGCCGCCCTGATCAGCCTGATGCAGTCCGAGGTCGGCGGCCGCGAACGGGCCGGCCGGGTGGCCGCGGGCGACCTCGGCGGCGAGTCCCACGCCTTCCTGGCCGAGCAGTACACCGACGCCTGGCACGTCGTGATGTGGGTGGTGGCGGCCCTGTGCGCCCTGTCCGCCCTGGTGATCAACCGCCTGGTCGGCAAGAACGCCCGCACCGCGGCGCACCCAGCCGAGGCCGCCGTACCGGACAAGGGATGACAGGGATGCGTACGACACTCCCCACCACACCCATGGGCAGCACCGGCCTCAGGGTCCCCGTCCAGGGACTCGGCTGCATGCGGATGACCGAACCGGCCACGTCGACCGGCCCGTCCGAGGCCGCCGCCGTCATCAACCACGCGCTGGACCTCGGCGCCACGATGATCGACACCTCCGACATGTACGGCCGCGGCCGCAATGAGGAGATGGTCGGCCGGGCCGTCCGCCACCGCCGCGACGAGGCCGTGCTGTGCACGAGGTTCGGCGTGGTCTTCGGCCCCGGCGACAGCTGGTCGATGCGCGGCGACGCACCTTTCGTACGGTCGTCCTGCGAGGCCAGCCTGAAGCGCCTCGGCACGGACGTCATCGACCTCTACTACCTCGCGCGTCCGCAGGTGAACGTGCCGCTGGAGGAGACCATCGGCGCCATGGCCGGCCTGGTCGCCGAGGGCAAGGTGCGCCACATCGGGCTCAGCGAGGTCAGTGGCGAGGAACTGCGCCGCGCCCACGCCGTGCACCCCGTATCCGCCGTGCAGTCGGAGTGGTCGCTGGGCGCCCGGCGGATCGAGGCGATGGTGCCGGTCTGCGCCGAACTCGGCGTCGGCGTGGTGGCGTTCTCGCCGAACGGACGCGGGCTGCTCAGCGCCCGGGGCGACCGCTCGGCGCAGATCGCCCGGGTGGCCCGCACCTTCCCGGGCCGGGAGGACCTGCCCGGCGTACTGCGCGACATCGCGGCCGAGCGCGGTGTGCGACCCGGCCAGATCGCGCTGGCCTGGGTGCACCACCGGGCCCGGGTCTGGGGGATCCCCGTCACCCCGATCCCCGGCACCCGGCGCCTGGACCACCTGGAGGAGAACGTCGCTGCGGCGGGCATCGCCCTCGCCGATGGCGAACTGGCCCGGCTCGACGCCGTGTCGCTCGATGGAAGCCCTTGATGAAGGAGCAACGCCGCATGTCCACGAACACCCTGAAGCTCGCCGTCATACTCGGCTCGGTCCGCGAGGGCCGGTTCGGTGAGGTCGTGACGAACTGGTTCGCCGGTCTGGCCAAGGAGCACAGCGCCTTCGACGTCGAGGTCGTCGACCTCTCCGAGACGGAGCTGCCGCTCGCCCTTCCGGCGACGCCGCCCGCCATGGCGACCGAGGAGCTCCGCCCGGCCGAGATGCTCCCGCTCTCCGCGAAGCTGGCCGCGGCCGACGCGTTCGTCGTGGTCACCCCCGAGTACAACCACAGCTTCCCGGCCTCCCTGAAGGCGCTCATCGACTGGCACTTCACCGAGTGGCAGGCCAAGCCGGTCGGCTTCGTCTCCTACGGCGCCCAGAGCGGCGGCCTGCGCGCCGTCGAGCAGCTGCGCCAGGTCTTCGCCGAGATGCACGCCGTCACCATCCGCGACGGGCTGGCCTTCCCGTTCTACTGGGAGGCGTTCGGCGAGGACGGCACCCCGCGTGACACCGAGGGCACGAACGGCGCCCTCAAGGTGATGCTCGACGAACTCGCCTGGTGGGGCCACGCGTTGCACGAGGCCCGCGCCAAGTCCCCCTACAACCCCGAGGCCTGACACGGCGGGGGCGGGGGAGGCCACGAGGCCCGGCAGCACAGGGCAAGAGCTTCCCCCGCCCCACCCCTTCCTCCCGTCCCCGCTCCGCTCACCACTCCAACTTCCCCGGAGAAAGTCATGTTCATCGCATACATCGTGCTGGCCGTCGTGGTGTCGTTCCTGCTGGTGTTCTCCGGCCGCAGCATGCTGGTCAAGGACAAGGACATCGTGGAGACGCTGACCCGGCTCGGCGTCCCGAGCAGCTGGTACACCATGCTGGCGCTGCTGAAGTTCGCCGGCGCCGCGGGCCTGCTGATCGGCATCTTCTACCGGCCGCTGGGCATCGCCGCCGCCATCGGCGTGGTGCTCTTCTTCATCGGCGCGGTCATCTCGCACCTGCGCGTCAAGGACGTCAAGGGCGTTCCGGTGCCCATCGTCCTGGTGCTGGTGTCGGCCGCCCCGCTGGTGCTGGGTCTCGCCACGCTGTGACGGCGCGCGTCGGATGCGCGCCCGCTCCTCGGCCCGTACGGACACCCCGTACGGGCCGGACTCACCAGTCCCCCGAGGAAGAAGCATGACGACGACTCTGCGCGAGGTGCTCGCCCGCGACCTCGCGGCCGGCACGCCCACGTTCTCCTTCGAGTTCTTCGCCCCGAAGACCGAGTCCGGCACCCGCAACCTGTGGGACGCCGTACGCCGGATCGAGCCGCTGTCACCGACCTTCGTGTCGGTCACCTACGGGGCGGGAGGCTCATCGAAGGACCGCACGGTCGAGGTGACCGGCCGGATCTCGACCCAGACCACGCTGCGGCCGGTCGCTCATCTGACCGCCGTGGGCCACAGCGTGGCCGAACTGCGGCACATCATCGGCCAGTACGCGGACGCCGGGGTCCGGGACGTCCTCGTCCTGCGCGGCGACCCGCCCGGCGACCCGAACGGCCCCTGGATCCCGCACCTCGAGGGCTTCACCCACGCCCACGAACTCGTCTCCCTGGTACGGGACATCAGCGACTTCAGCATCGGCGTCGCGGCGTTCCCCGAGCGCCATCCACGCTCACCGGACTGGGAGAGCGACATCCGGCACTTCGTCGCCAAGTGCCGGGCCGGGGCGGACTACGCCATCACCCAGATGTTCTTCCACGCCGAGGACTACCTGCGGCTGCGGGACCGGGTGGCGGCGGCGGGCGGTACGACGCCGATCATCCCGGAGATCATGCCGGCCACGGACGTACGCCAGATCCGCCGCTTCGCCCAGCTCAGCAACGCGTCCTTCCCCGAGGACCTGGCCCAGCGCCTCGACGCGGCCCGCGACGACCCGGCCGAGGGCCACCGCATCGGCGTGGCCCACGCCACGGAGATGGCCGGCCGCCTGCTGGCCGAGGGCGCTCCGGGCCTGCACTACATCACCCTGAACCGCTCGCCGGCGGCGTTCGAGATCCATCGGAACCTGGGGCTGACGCGGAAGGCCGTGCCGGCGGCGGCATAGGCGAGGAGGCGGCGGCGTCGGTCCCTGCGGGCGGGCCGGCTCGTCGACCTGAAGTTCGCCGCGCAGGGCGGCGATCACGAAGCCCGTCATGCAGGCGAGGAGGACCAGCGCGAGCGGCCCCCAGACTGCCGGTATCGCATAGACCGGCCAGTCGTTCGCCGACTGCGCCCAGAGCGTCAGCAGGGCGGCGCCGCCGATGGCCACGCCGTGCCACCTCGCCACGGTCGCCGCCGCCGATGGCCACGCCGTGCCACCGCACCACGGTCGCCGCCGCCGTGTGCCGCCGCTCGCCCCGCGCGAGAAGGGCCCACAGCCCGCCCGCGACGGCCGCCAGGCTGATCGGGACGCAGGCGAGCGCGCCGCCCAGCCGGTCCGCAGGCCACCCCACCGGGCCGACGGAGGTCTGCTGCCGTCGCCCGTCGCCCGTCGCCCGTTGCCCGTTGCCCGTTGCCCGTTGCCCGTTGCCCGTCGGCCGTCGCCCGTCGGCGTCGCGTACCTCCACGATCTGCCCGTGCCAGATCACGCCGACGACCTTGTCGTCCGGCTCCATCTCGGAGAGCACCGGACCGGTCCGGCGGAACGTCACGTACCAGGGGTCGCCGGCGGGCGGCACCAGTACGGTCGCCGGCGGGCGGCACCAGTACAGCCGCCGACGATTTGCGCCGGTGCTTGCGGCGGGTCGTATCGGCGCTCTCGACCGTGAATTCCTGTTCCCACAGGCACCCCGATGCCTTCACGGGGACGGGCGCGCACGCCGGCGCCGCGAGGAACTCCCGCTCCCGCTCCCGCGCCCCGCCGACCTGAAAGCTCATCGCCACCCCGACGACGAGAGCCACGACACCGATCAGCAGCCACACCGAGATCCGCACCATCCTGCGGCTCCCCGACTCCACTGTCCTTCACTCCCTGAACAGCAAAAACGCCCTCCCGAAGGAGGGCGGAGACTGGGCGCCCCCGGCAGGACTCGAACCTGCGGCCAAGCGCTTAGAGGGCGCCTGGCGGGACGCGTGGCACGCCCTTGCTGACCTGCTTCTCTTCCCGTGCTAGGCATCTCATCGATCGCACTTCGACACGCATTCGACAGACGGTCTCGCCGGGCTGGCTGTCAGACAACGGGGCATCCTTCCCGGTCAGTACGGGTGAGTCTCGAACCCAGCGGAGCCACGTCATCGGCCTCCCTGACAGTACATGGGAGTGGAACCTCCCTCAGTCTGCCCTCATGCAGCATCCAGAGCCCGAAGCAGTCATCGTCCTGGTCTCGAAGCAGGACCTGAACCGACTTAGGGAAGGGCCAGGGCATCTGCTCCAAGTGAAGGAGAATCCCTGTCCAGTTGGGTCTCCAGAAGTCGATGGCCCATGCGTCCATGCCGGGGATGGGTTCAAAGCACTGATGCCATTCACGACGCTCGTCGGGCTGGGTAAGAGGCTCCATCGCCTCTCGGGCTCCGAAAGCGATGACTATGACTTCGCAATCTCTACTCATGCGCGCCATGTTCGGGCTCGCGTTCAGAAGAGGTCAACGGCCGACCGTGTATGCGTGGTGCCATCGAGTGGCAGGCTCGCTGTCGATTCGGTTAGCGATTGATCGGGATCTCGTAGACGATCTCGCAATGAGCGGCGGGCACCACGATGTCCGCCGTCTCCACGGGCCGCCCTTGGTCGCTGTAGTACGTCCGCCGGATGTGCGTGACGAGAGCAGCCTTCTGGATGCCGAGGAGTGACGCCTCCTCAGCGGTCGCCTGCCTCGGCTCCGGCTGCTCCACGGCGTGGCTGACGGTGACTCCGATCGCGGCCATGCGGTTCACGACACCGGCCCCGGCGTGCGGCCCGCCCTCGGGGAGGACGACGAGTGTGCCTGCGGTGAACCCGTACGGCTCCCAACTCGTCGAGAGTTGCACGGGCCGGCCGTCGGCGAGGAACTCGTACGCCGTACGGACGCACAGGTCGCCCTCGGTGATGCCGAGCCGCGCAGCGATGTCCGCTGGAGCCGGCACCTTGGCCTCGGTCCGGCTCTCCCAATCCCCTTGCCTGCCCACGGCCTTCATGCCCACCCGGAACGGTGACGTGTCGGGCCGCTCTCGCGCCGACGACCGGACGACCCGGACCCGTTGCCGGGGCTCGGCGACGTAAGTGCCCGATCCGGCACGGCCCTCCAGCACGCCCTGGGAGATCAGCAGCTCCTGCGCCCGACGGACCACGTTCTCGCCCACCCCGCACTCCTGGCCGATCTGGGCGCGGGAAGGCAGGCGGTCCCCGGGTTCCCACACGTGCTCCGCGATCCGCCGCCGGAGTTCGTCAGCGATGCGGAGATAGGGCGGCTGCTCAGGCATATGGAAAATCTAGTCCACTAGCAAATCTAGTTAACTAGCTTCACTCAAAGTGATCGCCGGTTAACGGAGGCTGCCCTGTGCCCGCTTCGGGAGTTAGCGCGGCGGCCATCGCTGGCCGGCTGTCCGACATCGGACTTCCGGCGCGTGTGGAGGAGCACGTCCGGTACGCGTCGGTTCAAGCGGAGGTGCCTGAGTCGCTCTCCGCCGACTTATGGCGGGAGGTCCTGGAAGTGGTGGCCGAGGCCGATCGGTTCGGGCTACGCGCCACCAGCCTGAACGACCGCACTGTCTGGGCGGTCGTAAACAAAGCGGTCCCCACGACGGGCGATGTCGGGGGACCGAGCTATCAGCGATAGGAGCTGAGCAGCGTGCTCAACCGTATCCGCCGTGCCGCCTCGCTCACCAGGGCGCGGTACTTCCCCAAGGGCAGGCACCGCCGCCCCTTAGCGCCCTCCCGGCCGACGGCCGCGCTCGTTGTCCCTGCGTCTGCTGACGCGTCGACGGTCGTCCTGGGGCGGGCTCCCGATACCGCGAACCATCGTCACCCGCTCCCGGGGGAGGAAAACGCCCTCGTCCGCCCGTACCTGCTGGCTTGGGAGCGTCGAGTACGGCCGCGCGCGGTGGTGGTTGCTTCACACCTGCCCGCTGAGGTCTGGTCGTCGCTCGCGGGGGTGCGCTGATGGCGGCTCGTCAACAGCCCTACACCGTCGAGGTCTCGGCCGTTCCCTACTGGTCGACCGCCTGCTGTATCGGCACACACCCTGCTTGCGCGGAGTCCTCCCCGATCCCCGCACCGGTCGACGTGCCGATTGTCTACGAGACATGCGCCTGCCCGTGTCACTCGGCGTCCCGCCACTGCACGCCCACGGAGGCGGAGCGGTGAGTGGCTGGGAACCCGGTGGCGCACTGGCATCCAACGTCGAGGTCACTGCGACCACCGTGCAGCGTGGCGACATCATCCAAGTCGGTGGCCAAGCATGCCGGGTGAGCGACCTCTTCCAGCTCCCCCAAGGCGGCAAGCAACTCCTCTTTGAGTCGGGCGAGCTGCTGACCATGCACGCGCGAACCCGGCTCGCTGCCGTTCGCATGCAGAGAAGTCGGTGATCCGGTCCGTGCCTTCACGTCATCACGAGATCGCCGACGATCTGCGGCGCCAGATCACGACAGGCCGCATCAAGCCTGGCGAACGCCTGCCGTCCGAGGCCGGCCTCGCCGACCGATACAAGGTCAGCACTTCGACCTTGCGGAGGGCTCTCGGGGCCCTCCAGGTCGAAGGCCTCGTGGAAAAGATCCAGGGCAAGGGCAACTTCGTCCGCCGCCCACCTCGCAAAATCGTGTACGTCGGGGGGTGGGGAACGCTGGACCCTTGGACCGCCGCTGAAACGGCGCTGCGCGTCAGTGTCCGCACCACCGTGGTCCCGGCGGAAGGGCAGCTGACGACCTTGCTGAAGGTGCCGACGGGCAGCCCTCTCGCAGAGTTCTTCTGCACCAGCCACGAGGGAAAGTCACCACACGGGCTCGCTCGCATCTATATCCCGCGAGGCATGGCACCAACCGGAGTGCTGGACGACGAGTCCTCGTGGCGGGAGGCGGCCGCGCGATTTGCCGTTCTGAGCTCGCCGCCGGCAACTGTCCGGGAGACGGTCTGCGCCCGCCCGCCGACACCGGACGAAGCGGCTGCCCTCCGGGTCCGCTCCGCCGTGGCAGTCCTCGCCGTGACACGCGTCGCGACCGATGCCGCAGGGCGAGTCGTCGAGGCCGCGCTCCTGGTGTTCCCCCGGGGACCGCGTCGACGCGGTCTTCACCACCCATCACATGACCGATGAGAGGCAGAAGGACGGATGACGGCACCGAACGAACTGCGGCTCCTTCCGTGGTCGGGGCCGGAGGGCAAGCCCTGCTACCTGAGCACCGACGACAGGGGCGGTTATATGTCTCGCCTGGCGGACAACGTCGAAGCACTGCAATTGGGAATGGCTGCCGAGCTGCTGGAACAAGCCTCGGACAGGCTCGACGACCCAGACACAGGCKCGGAGGACCTACGACGGCTGGCGGCGGAACTGACTGGGGCTTTGCGGGACGTGCTCCGCGTTGCTACCAGCCGCGGTTACCTCCTGACTGTGAGTGGGCCTCATCAGCCCTGACGGGCATGGCTCTCCTACCCGACAACTCACGCCTGTCAGGCTCGATGCTGATTTCGTAGCATCGGGCCTGACCGGGTGGTCTTCGCCAACGCTGTCCTAGCGTTGAACTCAAGAACGCTTCGTCCCGAAAGGCCTTTGGCGGAGGCGTTTTCTTGCGCTGGGTACGGGACATGACCAGCGCTAGCGAGCAGGCAGCGAATAGATCTCCCGCGCAACGTATCGAGCAGTTTCAACGAAGTCTCGGGCAGCGGCTGGGGTCACGGTGTCTACGCCGTGCATTGCTCTATTGCGCAGTTGGCGCAGGTCATGAAACACAGAAACGGCACGCGGCGATAGCCCAAAGGTAGTCAGCGCCTCGATAATCTTACTGGCGGGCGGCTGCCGAGGAACGTTCCAGACAGATTGAGGCATGCCGCCGAGCTTCGCAAGAGCCTGATCGCTGATCGACTCCAGAACGAGCCAAGCAGAGATCAGGGCGCCAATTGGTGACGCCTCGGCCATGTCCCAAGCCTCTTGAAACACGCCAAAGCGAGACTCCTGCTCCGTTTGATGCGTCCCCGCTTGCTCAGCGGTTTCCGGCGTCCCCGCCAACTCTTCGGCGTCCTCGCGAACTTCGCGAGCATCTGTCGCGAACTCGATAGCCCCAGCTGGCGTCTCAACGCGCGTCATGCGGGTGAAGGCGCCCTGAATGTGATTGCGCAGGCCCCAGACAAGGCCAACGGTAACCAGCGGCCACGCCAGGGCTTCCACATACTTCAAGACCAGTTCAGCAACTTCCACCACCCCATGGTGGAGCCCATGAGGCGTCGTCAATCAGTCCACCTTACTTCTGTGACAGAGGTGAGACATGACCCGTCCCATCAGCGACCCGACACCACCGCAATCCGCCGACTACACAGCAGGGCATGAGTCGGCCCGGGTGCCGTCGAGTCCCTCCAGAGCAAGGCGACGACGCTCGAACTACTTACCGCGCCACGGCCGTGAGCACGCAGGCGAAGGTGAAGATCCTTCACCACGAGTGGGACGACACCGCCATCAAAGCCGAGGTCTCTGCCATTCTCGCCGAGACGGGAGCACCTGCACCCGACCCCGCTGCCTCATTTCACCTGTAGCGTGCGGACGATTCTCGTTGATTGGTGGATCACAGGAAGCACCCGCTATGCCGAATTCCCTTCCCCGCTTGCGTCAGTTGGCGGCTGTTCACGCTCGTTGGGCTCTGCCGCATCGCTTGCTTGTGACTGTGGGTCAGGCGAAGGAGCCGGGTCCAATCCAAACGCCCTGCGGATTTTGGAACTTATCCCCGCAGCAGTGGCATTCCCCGCCTCGGTGACAATCGGCGTTATGAACTGCACGAGAAAGAGCCCGCCCACGTAGGCTCCAGCCATCATCGCCCCGTTACTGGCACCCAGAACGACACTGATGCCGATAGCTGATGCCTGGTGAGCAACAGTCGTTAGGGGGGACCAATCAGAAGGAGGGGAATTGAAGCCTGCGACGACAGCCTCGCCGCTCCCCAATAACTCTGGCATGAATGCGTCGAGGTTAACCCCACTCGGCGCACCTACTTCCGCGTGAGCCAGTTGAGAGAAGGCGGCAAAAGCGTTCCTCGTACTTTGAAAGATTTGAGCGGTGTTGTACTGCTCCAGCGACTCCGGGAACCGATCACCTTGGATGTCTCTCCGGCGTTGGATCTCGGCCGCTTCTGAGTCCGTCAAACGGGCGTCGCTAGAGCTGATTTCCAAGACGCCAAGAAGACCGCGCATTGGAACGTGGACATCTACGCGCAATGCGACTGTTCTGCCGCGTACTTGAGACCAGGGGGTGGGGCGCGCGGCCCGTTCCTGGGGGCTGCCGCCCCCAGACCCCCGCTTCGGCCCTGAAGGGGCCTCGTCCTCAGTCGCCGGACGGGCTGGATGGTGCCGACCGGCGTTCAGAGGTGCGGGCGGGCAGCCCCACCGCCTATTACTGCAACCGCCACTTCTGGTTCGCGGCGCCCGTGCAGCTCCAGATCTGCGCACGGGCGCCGTTCGCCGAGGAGTTGTCGGTCACGTCGAGGCACTTGTTCGCGCCGCGGTTGACCACGTCCCCGGTGGAGGCGTTGTACGTCCACTGCTGCGCACCCGAGCCGTTGCAGTCGTACAGCTGCGCCTTCGCCCCGTCCGTGGTCGCGCCGGACGTGACGTCCAGGCACTTGCCCAGCGCCCGCACCGACCCGTCGGACTGCACCGTCCACCGCTGGGCGGACGAGCCGTTGCAGTCGTAGAGCTGCACCGCCGTGCCGTTGGCCGACGAACCGCCCGCCACGTCGAGGCACTTGCCCGCGAGGCCGACCAGCGCACCCGACTGCGACGGGCCCTCGGTCTGCGTGCCCGACCAGGTGAAGGTCGCCGACGTCTTGCCCGGCAGTGAGTAAGTGGCGTGCTGCGAGCCCCAGTTGATCGTCACGGTCTTGCCGGCCGAGGAGTCGTTGTACGCGATCAGCGCCTTCGAACCGTCGGGGTTGCGCCACGCCACGTTCGGCACCGACGCGGACGCCGTGGACGCGATCCGCTGCGCACCCGGCTTCACGAACTTCGTCAGATGACCCATCGTGTAGTACTCGACGGTGTAGTCGACCTGCCCGTGCCGGGAGTCCCCGTTGTGCACGGTGATCAGGCCGTCGCAGGTGCCGCAGCCGCCGTTGTGCGGACCGCGGTTCTGGTCCAGCGCGAGCGACCACTTGGTCACCGACTTCGCCCAGTTCCGGGTGTAGTCGATGATGTTCATCATGTCCTCGCGCTGCTGGTTCGCGATCCAGGTGCCCCCCGAGTGCTCGGTCCCGAAGGCGTCCAGCTGCGGGTACTGGTTGTGCACCTGCGTCTGCTTGGCCACGTCACCGCCGTAGCCGTGCCAGGCGATCCCGCCGAAGTTCGGGTGGTTGCGCACCGCCGCGTCGTCGACGGTCTGGGCGGCGTAGGCGTCGTAGGTGTCCCAGTTCCAGTCGTGCGCCAGGACCTTGGTGGACAGGCCGGCCGCCTGGAGCTTCGGCAGCAGCTCGCTCTTGGTGAAGTACGCCAGGCCGCTCCCGTTCCAGCTCATCGACGGGTAGCCCGAGCAGCAGGTCGGTTCGTTCTGCGCGGTGACGTACGCGATCGGGACGCCCTGGGCCTGGTAGGCCTGCACGTACTTCACGAAGTACGAGGCGTAGGCGCCGTAGTTCTCCGCCTTCAGCCAGCCGCCGTTGAGCTGCCCGTTGTCCTTCATCCAGGCGGGGGCCGTCCACGGCGAGGCCATCACGGTGAGCTGGGGGTTGAGCTGACGGGCCTGCTTGGTCAGCGGCACGACGTCCTGGAGGTCGTGTGCGATCGTGAACTCGGAGAGGTCGGGGTCGGTCTGCCCGGCCGGCATGTCGTCGTAGGTGTAGCCGAAGCGGGCCAGGTCCGAGCCGCCCATGGGATTGCGCAGGAACGACAGCCCGATGCCCTCCGTCGGGGAGAACAGCTTGCGCATGGTGTCGTCCTTCGTGGCCTGCGACAGCGCGCCGCTGCCGTCCATCAGCCAGGCCGCGGTGTCCGTGAAGGAAGCGCCGCCGCCGGTGAAGGACTGATAGCGGGTGCTCTCGTCGACGGTGATGTTGTCGCCGCTGCCGCCGGAACCGGCCTGGAAGGCGAACGGCGACTGCTGCTGGAGCCCGCGGACCACATGGCGTCCGCCGGAGTCGTCCGTCGTGGTGAGCCAGGCGGTGACCTGCTCGCCCGCGGCCTGCGCGGGCGTGGCCGCCGAGAAGCCGGCCGAGGTGAGGAGCCCGGCGACAAGCAGCCCGAGCGTCCGAGTGGATCTCCTCATGGAGCGCAGCCCTTCTGGGGGTGGGGGATGGGGGCGTGCGAGGCGTGAGTAAATGACGGCTTCGTATACGCGTCAAGGGGTCGCGCGTTCACGAGATGAAGGGACAACGCCACTGATCCGGCCAGGACTTGAGCGCGTACCGGTTCTGACGTGAAGTCTTGACGTCAAACGGCACCCCCAGTTAACTCAAGGCGTGAGGTAAGTCATAAGTGCACCATGAGAGTCGAGGGACGTTCCATGCGAAGAACCGCCCTGCTCGTCTCCGCCGCCCTCTTCACCACCCTGCTCCCGCTGACCGCCGCCGCTCCCGCGTCCGGCGCCGACGATCCCGCCCCGGTCCCCGTGGACCGCTTCGAGGGCGAGGTCCCGTTCGCGCGCCCGCCCGCCGAGGGCCTCTTCACCTGGGGCGGCGACAACGACGACCCGCCGGCCCTGACGCTGACCGCCCGCGACGACGCGCCCGAGGGAGGGAAGGTCCTCACCGGCAGCTACGACATCAGCGGATACGGCGGCTTCACCCACGACTTCGCCTCCGCCGAGCCGGCCCACGACTGGTCCGCGCACAAGGGCATCCGCCTGTGGTGGGAGGGCCGGAACAACGGCAAGAGGATCCCCTTCGAGCTCAAGGACGGCGGCGCGAACGGCGAGGCCTCCGAGCTGTGGACGACCTCCTTCACCGACGACTTCAGCGGCTGGAAACAGATCGAGCTGCCCTTCGCCGACTTCACGTATCGCACGGACTACCAGCCCGTCGGCGGCATCGACCACATCCTCGGCCTCACCGAGACGTGGGGATACTCGCTCACCCTCCCCGTCGGCGTCCGGGGTCAATTCGCCATGGACGGCGTGGAGTTGTACGGCAAGGCCGACCAGTCGCTGCGCGCCTCCGTCACCACCGACGCCGCCGTGTACCCGGTGCGGGAGGGCGGCACGGCGGCCGTGCGGATCGCGGTCGCCACCACCGGGTCCGCCCCGCTGGCCGAGCCCGTGACGGTCACGTACGAGACCGCGAGCGGCAGCGCGGACTCCGGCAAGGACTTCACGCCGGTCAGCGGCACGGTCACCTTCCCCACCGGCACGGTCTCCGGCACCTCGCGCACGGTCGGCGTCCCCACCCTCAAGGACAGGTCCGCCGAGCCCGCCGAGACGATCCCGCTGAAGCTGACCGTCACCGGCGCCAAGGCCCCGGCCGAGACCCCGCAGATCGTCGTCAATGCGCACGGACTGCCGTATCTGAACAGCGAGTTGCCGGTGCAGCGGCGCGTCGCCGACCTGCTCTCCCGGATGTCCCTGGCGGAGAAGGCCGGCCAGATGACGCAGGCCGAGCGCGGCGCCCTGACGAACGCGGGTGACGTGGCCGCGTACGACCTCGGCTCGATCCTGTCCGGCGGCGGCTCCACCCCGACGCCCAACACCCCCGCGGCCTGGGCCAAGATGATCGACGGCTTCCAGCTGCGGGCACAGGCGACGCGCTTGCAGATCCCGCTGATCTACGGCGTCGACGCGGTGCACGGCCACAACAACCTGGTCGGCGCGACGATCATGCCGCACAACGTCGGCCTCGGCGCGACCCGCGACCCGGACCTCGCCTACCGGGCGGGCGCGGTGACGGCCGCCGAGACACGGGCCACCGGCATCCCCTGGGACTTCGCGCCCTGCCTGTGCGTGACGCGGGACGACCGCTGGGGACGGGCGTACGAGTCCTTCGGCGAGGACCCGGCCCTTGTCGAGTCGATGGAGACGATCATCCAGGGCCTCCAGGGCGCCGCGAACGGCAAGGACCTCAAGGACGACGACAAGGTCCTCGCCACCGCCAAGCACTTCGTCGGCGACGGCGGCACCGGCTACGGCTCCTCCACCAACGGCACCTACACGATCGACCAGGGCGTCACCAAGGTCACCCGGCAGGAGCTGGAGGCCGTGCACCTGGCGCCGTACGAGACGGCCGTCGACCGCGGTGTCGGCACCGTCATGCCGTCGTACTCCTCGCTCGACCTCCTCGGCGACGGACAGGGCCCGGTCAAGATGCACGCCCGCGCCGACATGATCAACGGCGTGCTCAAGGACCGCATGGGCTTCGACGGCTTCGTCATCAGCGACTGGAACGGCATCGACCAGATCCCCGGCGACTACGCCTCCGACATCCGTACGTCGGTCAACGCCGGCCTCGACATGATCATGGCGCCGTACGCCTTCCGGGACTTCCACACCACGCTCGTGAAGGAGGTCCAGGCCGGGCGGATCAGCGAGCAGCGGATCGACGACGCCGTCTCCCGCATCCTCACGCAGAAGTTCCGGCTGGGGCTCTTCGAGAAGCCGTACGCCGACACCAGCGGTGCGTCGAGGATCGGGTCCGCCGGACACCGGGCCGTGGCACGGGAGGCCGTGGCCGAGTCGCAGGTGCTGCTGAAGAACGCCGGCGGGGTCCTGCCGCTGAAGAAGTCGCAGAAGGTGTACGTCGCCGGATCCAACGCCGACGACATCGGCAACCAGAGCGGCGGCTGGACGATCACCTGGCAGGGCTCGTCCGGGGACATCACACCCGGCACGACGATCCTGGAGGCGATCGGGAAGAACTCCACCGCGCTCACCTACTCCAAGGACGCCTCCGAGCCCCTGACCGGCCACGACGTCGGTGTGGTCGTCGTCGGCGAGACCCCGTACGCCGAGGGCGTCGGTGACGTAGGCAATGGCCACGACCTCCGGCTGAGCGCCGCCGACCAGGCAGCCGTGGACAAGGTGTGCGGCGCGATGAAGTGCGCCGTGCTGACCGTCTCCGGGCGCCCGCAGCTCATCGACGACGAGAAGCTGTCCGGGATCGACGCCCTGGTCGCCTCCTGGCTGCCGGGCACGGAGGGCGACGGCGTGGCGGACGTGCTGTACGGCAAGCGGCCCTTCACGGGGCAGTTGCCCGTCAGCTGGCCCCGGTCCGAGGCCCAGCTGCCGATCAACGTCGGGGACGCCTCGTACGACCCGCGCTTCCCGTACGGCTGGGGCCTGACCACGCTGACCAAGGTGCCCGGGGGCGGTGCCACGACCCTCAAGGCGCTCGGCATCGCGGCCAGGGCCGCCGAGAAGGCCGGGGCGGACCAGGTGGGCCGCACTCTCGTCGGCAAGGCCCGGCTGATCGTCCAGCAGCGGGCCGCCGGGGCGGGGATCACCGAGGCGGTGGCGAAGCCCTTCGCCGAGGCCGACCATCTGCTGCTGACCGGCCGGTACGGGTCTGCTGTGGAGAGGCTGAGCGCGGCGTACCGCGCGGCCTGAGCCGCCGTACGGCACGCGGCGGGATGCCGTGCGGCCGCCGGTCCCGGTGGGATGCCGCCACCGGGACCGGCGCCTTTGCCCGCTTCATCAGGTAGCGTCGAAGGTATGAGGACTCCGCTCTTCCGGGGCCTCATGCGCTCGCTGATCGTGCCGGTCGCCGCCGCAGTGGCGGTGCTCACGGCAGGCGCGACCGGCGCACATGCGGCCACCGACCTTTCGAAGGTCGCCGAGGCGCTGCGCGACGGGCCCGTGTATGTGGACCCCGCCGCCTCGGACCAGCTCTCGTCGGCGGACGCCGAGGCGCTCGCCAACAAGATCGAGGACGCCGACAAACCGGTCTTCGTCGCTGTCCTCCCGGCCGACCAGCCGACCAAGGACCTCCTGCTGAACCTCCGCACGGAGACCGGCATCACGGGCCTGTACGGCGTCCGCGTCGGCGACCGCTTCGACGCGGCGGCCGACGCCTCGGTGATGTCCCGGCAGGCCGTGGACAACCTGGTCGCCTCGGTACAGAGCGCCGGCGATCCCAAGGCCCAGCTGAACGACTTCGTCGACACGGCGCTGCGCAACGTGCGCGGCACGGCACCGGCCAGTTGGAGCGACGGTGGCGGCGGCTCCGGCGTGGACGCCAGCGGTCTGATCGCCGTCGGCGTGGTGCTGGCGGCGGGCGGCGCGGGAGGGTACGCGCTGGTCCGGCGCAACCGGCGGCGCCACGAGGAGAAGCAGCGGGCGGCGCTGGAGAAGTTGCGGGTCGTGGTCGACGAGGACATCACCGCGTTCGGCGAGGAACTGGAACGCCTGGACTTCCACCCGGCGGAGTCCGGCGCGGACGACGCGATGCGCGCGGACTACGAGCGGGCCCTGGACTCCTACGAACAGGCGAAACGGCTGATGGACTCCGCCCGAAAACCGGAGGACGTCAAGGCGGTCACGCAGGCCCTGAACGACGGCCGGTTCTCCCTCACCGAGCTGGCCGCCCGCCGCGAGCACCGGCCCCTGCCGGAGCGCAGGCCGCCGTGCTTCTTCGACCCGCGCCACGGCCCGTCGGTGGCCGACGAGACCTGGACGCCACCGGGCGGCACCAGCCGCGAGGTCCCGGTCTGCGCGGCCGACCGCACCCGGCTGTCCGAGGGCCGCGACCCCGTGGTCCGCGAGGTCGACACGGAGCAGGGCCGCCGCCCGTACTGGGAGGCAGGCCCCGCCTACGGCCCCTGGGCCGGCGGCTACTTCGGCGGCGGCCTCCTGCCCGGGCTGCTCGTCGGCACGATGCTGGGCTCCCTGATGGCCACCCCGTCCTACGGGGCCGACTACGGCGCGGGCTACGGCTACGGCGGTGGTGGCTACGAGGGCGGTGACATGTCCGGCGCGGACTTCAACAGCGGCGACTTCGGCGGTGGTTTCGGCGGCGGGGACTTCGGTGGGGGAGGAGGGTTCGACGGCGGCGGCTTCTGAACCCCGCTCCTGCACACGAACACGAACACGAACACGGACACGGGCCCGGCGTCCGAGGACACCGGGCCCGCTGGTGCGGCACTTCGAGGGTGCCGAGGGATCAAGGTTGCCGGGAGGTCAGAGAGACGACGCGGCGGACGCGATCGCGGAGGCGAAGGTGGAGACCTCCGTGTAGACGCCGGGGGCGTTCGGGCGGGCGCAGCCTATGCCCCAGCTGACGATGCCGACCTGGATCCACTGGTTGGCGCTGTCACGGCGGAACATCGGGCCGCCGGAGTCGCCCTGGCAGGTGTCGACGCCGCCCTGCGGGAGGCCGGCGCAGATCTCCTCGTTCGCGATGAGGCCGCTGTAGCCGCTGTAGGAACGGCACTGGGCGTCGGTGACGAACGGCACGTTGGCCTTGAGCATGTAGCGCTGCTGG
Organism: Streptomyces sp. UW30; assembly: GCF_008042075.1. GTDB lineage: Bacteria > Actinomycetota > Actinomycetes > Streptomycetales > Streptomycetaceae > Streptomyces. The sequence continues at coordinate 987,937 of NZ_RDBN01000005.1, forward strand.
CCGCCGCCCTCGGTGGCCGCGCCCCAGCCGGCGACGGTGAAGGTGCCGGTGTTGTACTGCGCGGTCGTGGCGATCTTCAGCGTCGGCAGGTTGATCGGCTGGGCGAGCTTGATGAGCGCCCAGTCCTTGCCGTCGCCGTTGTAGCCGGGGGCCCGGTACACGTACGTGGAGCGGACCTGCACCCGGCCGCTGGTGGACTGGAGGTCCACGACGCCGGCGGTGGCGGTGATGGAGGTGTTGGCGCCGGTCGCGCCCACACAGTGCGCGGCGGTGAGCACGATCTGCTGGGTGTAGAGCGCGCCGCCACAGCCCATCGAGAGCCGGACCATGAACGGGAACTCGCCCTGCGTGGCACGGGTTCCGCCGACGACACGCGAGTCGGCGGCCTGCGCGGCCGAGACGGGCTGAAGGCTGACGATCGCGAGAGCGGCGGCGCCGAGGGCCGCGCATCTCTTGAGCGCGGTGAGGAGCTTCTTCAACGTGATGCCTTCCGTGGGGGGTTGGACATACGAACGTTCAGAGCGCTGAAATGTCGGGAGCATGCCAAGCGGGGGGAGTGAGCTTCTGCTGGCATGCGCCGGTCAATTCTGTTGCTGGATTATCGGAACCCTGTGAGCGCCACCACAAGGGGCAAAATCCGGCCACGCGCGTATTCAGGCCTGGGTCGGCCCGCCCCGGAACCGCCGTGCGTACCGCTCCCCGGCGGCGTGCCACCAGCCGGGCGGGGAGGGGTCGTTGACGACGGAGGTCGGCTGCCGCAACCCGAAGTCGAAGTAGAAAACGGCACGTCGAACGGCCGTCCGGTGGCGGAGTGAGCCCGGAAGCGGAAGTGAGCGCTGATCAGGCCGACATCACGAGCAGCCACCGGAGAGCCGGTGGCCGGAGTCTGGAGGCCTCGGGGCTGGACACGCGGGCAGGCCATGCGGGTCCCGCAGAGCGCGGCCCCCGGATTTCCGCCGGGGAGGGCCGCCCGCGCGCTGCACGAGGACGACGGCGGCGAGACCGACGGCCAGTCCGAGGGCGGTCTGCACACCGAACGGCTCCCCGAACATCAGCGCCCCCCAGACCGCCGTGACCGGAGCCATGAGAAACATCAGCGCGTTGACCTTGGTCACCCCGGAGCGGCGCAGGATGATCCAGTACAGCCCGTACCCGCCGAAGGTGGACAGGACGACGAGCCAGACGACCGCCGCCCAGAAGCCGGCCTCGGCGGGCGGCCCGGCCGCTCCGGCGCTCACGGCGAACACCGTGAACAGCACCGCGCTGGTGGCGCAGTGGACGGTCAGCGCCACCCCGGGCGCGACCGGCGTACGGGACCGGCTCTCCAGGAACGTGGCCGCCACCAGTGAGAGCATGCCGAGGAACGGGACGAGGTAGGCCCACGCGGCGACGCCGGTCGCGGCCATGGCGTCCGCCGTGGTGACCAGGGCGACGCCGCCCACCCCCAGGCCGAGGCCCAGCCACTGCCGACGTGAGACGTACTGCCGCAGCAGCGGTCCGGCCAGCGCTCCGGCGACGAGGGGCTGGACACCGTCGATCAGGGCCGTCGTACCGCTGGAGACGCCGAGCTGGATGGCGTAGTAGACGGTGAGCAGATAGCCGCTCTGCGACAGCACACCGATCGCGGCCTGCCGTCCGACGTCCCGCGTGGCGAGCCCCCGCCACGACGCGCGGCCCGCCGTGACGGCGACGACGACCAGGATCGCGGCGAGCGGCAGGAACCGCCACATCAGGATCGTGACCGCGGACGCGCTCCCCGCGCCGAGCTTGGCCCCGATGAACCCGGAACTCCAGCACAGGACGAAGGCGATCGAGAGCAGGGCGTTCACGACACCACATCCAGTAAACAGATCGGTATACCTGGCTCCGATCCCGAGTATACAGATCGGTATACTTTCGGGCATGGGTACAGCACAGAAGCCGCAGCGCATCACGATGACGCGTGCCGGGCGGCGCGTCCTGGAGGCCGCCGAGCGGCTGTTCTACGAGCGCGGCATCCATGCCGTCGGCGTGGACCTCATCGCCGCGGAGGCGGGGGTGACCAAGAAGACCCTCTACGACCGCTTCGGCTCCAAGGAGCGGATCGTCGTGGAGTACCTGGCCGACCGCGACGAACGCTGGAGGGCCTTCCTCGCGCGGTACCTCGACGACCACCTCGACACGGCGGACGCGACGCCGCGGGCGCGCATCCTGGCCGTGTTCGACGCCTCCCGCGCCTGGTCGGCGGAGTACGGCTCCAAGGGGTGCAGCATGGTCAAGGCGCACGCCGAGATCAGCGACCCCGCCCACCCGGCCTTCCCTGTCATCGCCGGGCAGAAGCAGTGGATGCTGGCCCTGTTCACCCGCCTCGCCGCCGACCTGGCCCCACAGGGCGCGGACCGCCTGGGCCGGACCCTGATGCTCCTGCACGAGGGGGCCCTCGTCGCCCACGGCCTGCAGGTCTTCCCGGACCCCATCGCGCACGCCCGCGACCAGGCAGAAGCTCTCCTGCGGGAGGAGCACTCCATGTGAGCGGTCAAGGTCTCCCACCTAGACTGAAGGCGGCACGGGGGAGGGACGCCGACCCAGGAGGACGCGATGTTCCGGCACACCCGTCTGCCAGGGGAATCCGCCGAATACCTCGCAGCCCGCGAGGAACTGCGCCTCGCCGAGATCGAGCTGATGCACCGGCGCGAGGAGGTCGCCGCCCGGCGGCGCGCGCTCCCGCCAGGGCCGCCGCTCGACGACTACGTCTTCCTGGAGGGCCCCGCCGACCTCGATTCGGGCGACGAACCGGTCCGCGAGGTGCGGTTGAGCGAGCTCTTCACCGCCCCCGAAACCACGCCCGAACGACCGCTGATCATGTACCAGTTCATGTACGGCAAGGCCCAGACCGACCCCTGTCCGATGTGCACCCTGTGGATCGACGGCTTCAGCAACAGCGCCCACCACGTCACCCGCAACGCCGACTTCGTCATCGCGGCGGCGGCGGACCCGCCCGTCCTGCGGACGTACGCCCGCAGCCGTGGCTGGCACCGGCTGCGGCTGCTGAGCTGCGGCGACAGCACGTTCAAGTACGACACCGGCAGCGAGGACAAGGACGGCGGACAGGACTCCACCGTCTCCGTGTTCACCCGCGACGGCGACGGCACGGTCCGCCACTTCTACTCGGCACACCCCCGCATGTCCCCCGAGATCGGCGAGCGGGGCATCGACGTGCTGGCCCCCGTCTGGCACTTCCTCGACCTGACTCCGCAGGGGCGCGGCGACTGGTACCCGAGCGTCGACTACTGATCCGGGGGACCCTGCCGACAGCGGACGGTTTCTGACCTAATTCGCCCTTACGTTGTGCGTCATGAGCCCCCACCCCGAGCCGGAATCCCGCGCCTTCGCGTCCGCCGAGGCCCTCGACGCCTGGCTGGCCGACCACCCGGCCCCGCACCCCGGCCTCTGGATCAAGGTCGCCAAGAAGGACTCCGGCATCCCCTCCGTCACCGCCGCCGAGGTCAACGACGTGGCCCTGTGCCACGGCTGGATCACGGGACAGCGCAAGGGGCTCGACGCGTCGTACTACGTCCAGCGGATCACTCCGCGCCGGCCCGGCAGCCTCTGGTCCATGGTCAATGTGCGGCGGGTGGCGGAACTGGCCGCCGAGGGGCGTATGCGTCCCGCGGGCCTCGCCGAAGTGGACGCGGCCAAGGCGGACGGGCGGTGGGAGGGGGCGTACGAGTCGCAGCGCGAGGCGGAGGTCCCGGCGGAGCTGACCGCGGCGCTTCAGGAGGATCCCGGCGCGAAGGCGGCGTTCGAGAAGCTCGGCAGGACCGATCGCTACCAGCTCATGCTCGGCCTCCTGCGGGCCAGGACCCCGCGCGGCCGGGCGACTCAAGTCGCCGCGATCCTCCGGGAACTGACGAAGCGCCGGTGAGCGGTTCGCTCGCCGGCGCTTGGTGGAGAAACGTCAGGCGTTCTTGATCGCCGAGATGTCGAAGTTCAGCTTGATCTTGTCGGAGACCAGCACGCCGCCCGTCTCCAGCGCGGCGTTCCAGGTCAGACCCCACTCGGAGCGCAGGATCTCGGCCTTGCCCTCGAAGCCCACGCGCTCGTTGCCGAACGGGTCCTTCGCGGCGCCGTTGAACTCCAGGTCGATGGTGATCGGCCGGGTCGTGCCGAGGATCTCCAGGTCGCCGGTGATGCGGTAGTCGTCACCGCCGAGCGCCTCCGCCTTGGTGGACCGGAAGGTCATCACCGGGAACTCGTCGATCTTGAAGAAGTCCGCGCTCTTGAGGTGTCCGTCGCGGTCCGCGGAGCCGGTGTCGATGCTGTCCATCTTGATGTCGAGGGACGCCGTGGACGCCGACGGGTCGCTGCCGTCCAGGTGCAGGGAGCCGCTGAAGTCGAGGAATTTGCCCTTGACGTTCGTGACCATGGCGTGCCGCGCGACGAAGCCGAGGGTCGAGTGGGACGGGTCGATCGTGTAGTCGCCGGTCAGCGCGGCCAGGTCCGGGTTGACGGCGGCGGCAGCGGTCCGGGTACCGGCGTCGGTCGTGTCCTTGCGGTTGAAGATGCCCATGACGTACTCCTCGGGAGGTGATGTTGAATGTTGAACTACACAACGCGGCCCACCGTAGACCTATTCCGTTCAGCGTTCAACATCTTCCGGCCGTGTCTGTGGAGTTACTCGCCGTCACGTGATAGGGCATGGACATGACCCCCACGCGCCGTGCCTTCTTGTACGCCGCCGCCCTCGCCGCGACCTTCGCCCAGGCCCCTGGAACCCCGGCCCACGCGGCGGACGCCGACCCCGACCAGGACCCGTACGCCACCCTCCGCCGCCGCTGGCTCGACATCGCCCTCGGCACCGGCTACGACCCGGCGACGGAGCCGTACGCCTCCCGGCTCGCCGAAACCGGCACCCTGGCCCGCGGCTTCCGGGCGACCATGACCCCCACCGCGACCTCCCTCTGGCCCGGCCACCCCTTCGACCCGCCGGCCGGCATCACCCAGAGCTACAGCCGCCTGTGGACCATGACCCAGGCCTACGTCCAGCAGGGCACCGGCTCCACCGCCGACCCGGCGCTCCTCGCCGACGTCCTGCGCGGCCTCGACCACCTCTCCGCCACCGTCTACAACCCCGCCACCACCCGCTACGGCAACTGGTGGGAATGGCAGATCGGCAGCCCCCGCCTACTGACGGACATCACGGCCGCCCTCTACGACCACCTCACCGACGCCCGGATCGGCGCCGCCTGTGCGGCCGTCGACCACTTCATCCCGGACGCGACGCTCACCGACTACTCCGGCACCTCCACCGGCGCCAACCGCGTCGACCTCTGCCGCAGCGTCGCCCTGCGCGGCATCCTCGGCCGGTCCCCGGCGAAGATCGCGCTCGCCCGGGACGCGCTCTCCCCGGTCTTCCCGTACGTCACCAAGGGCGACGGCCTCTACGCCGACGGCTCCTTCGTCCAGCACACCTGGGTCGCGTACTCGGGGACGTACGGGCAGGTGATGCTCGACGGACTCGGCCGGCTGTTCGCGCTCCTCGCCGGCTCCGAATGGGAGGTGACCGACCCGAACCGTCAGATCGTCCTCGACAGCGTCGAGCGTGCCTACGCACCCCTCATCCACGACGGGTTGGTGATGGACGGGGTCAACGGCCGTGCCATCAGCCGGGGTTACCTCAAGAGCGACGACCGGCAGGTCATGCGCAGCGACCACTACCACGGGCAGGCGATCATCGCCGCCGTCGCCCTGCTCGCGGGCGGCGCGAGCGCGGCGGAGAGGGAGCGCTGGTACGGCCGCATCAAGGGATGGATCGAACGCGACACGACCGCACCGATCCTGACGGCGCGTCAGTTGGACGTGGCCGACCTCGCCCGACTGCACACCGTCGCCGAGTCACCGGTCCCCGCGATGCCCGAACCCACCGGCCACCACCTCTTCGCCGCCATGGACCGGGCGGTGCATCGCCGCCCGCGCTTCGTCGCGAACATCGCCATGGCCAGCGACCGCATCGCCCACTACGAGTGCGGCAACGGCGAGAACCCACGTGGCTGGCACACCGGCGCCGGGATGCTCTCCTGGTGGGCGGACGGCCTCGGCGGCCGGTCCGATCAGTACACGGACTGGTACTGGCCGACGGTCGACTGGTACCGCCTCCCCGGCACGACCGTCTCCACCCTCCGGCTCCCCGACCGGGCGGGCGGCGAATGGGGCGCGCCCAAGCCCGACGTGCGGTGGGTCGGCGGCACGACCGACGGCGAGTACGCGGCGATCGGGCAGCATCTGAAGGGACTGGGGTCGACGCTCCAGGCCCGTAAGTCGTGGTTCTGCGTCGAGGACGCGGTGATCTGCCTCGGCGCCGGGATCACCAGCGCGGACGGCGTCCCCGTCGAGACGGTCGTCGACAACCGCAACCTGGGGGAGGGCGCCGCCCTCGCCCTCGTACGCGGCCGGGGCTGGGCCCATCTGGAGGGCCACGGCGGCTGGGTGGTGCCGTACGGCGAACTGCGCACCCTGCGCGAGGACCGCACCGGCGCCTGGGCCGACATCAACACCACCAGCACGACCGAGCGCCGCACCCGCCGCTGGCAGACCCTGTGGCTGGATCACGGCACGGACCCGACGGACGCGACCTACGTCTATCTGCTCATGCCCGGCGCGGACCGCCGTGCGGTGGCCGCCCGTGCCGCCGACCAGGGGTGGCTGCAGGTCCTCGCCAACGACAGCGGGTGCCAGGCGGTGCGCGTCCCCTCCCTGGGGTTCACGGCCGCCAACTTCTGGCGGCCGGGCACAGCGGGCCAGCTCACCGCCTCCGCCGGCGCGAGTGTGCTGCTCCGACGCCGGGGTCGTACCGCTACGCTCTGCGTGAGCGAGCCGCCGCGCACCGGTGAGCCGGTGGAGATCATCTGGGACCACCCCGTGCGACGGGTCCTGCGGGCCGACGACTCGGTCGAGATCCTCGCGACAGGACGCCGACTGAGGGTCCGTGTCACTCCGGGGATGGTATGCGCGACCCATCGATGTGAGGTGGCTCTCGCCTGACGCCTTTGTGCGACCCCCACAACCCGCAGGCCCTCTGACCAGTCGGAAGGGCTGCATGCGGTGATGGTTCTGTTCAGGGGTACCAGGAAATGGGTCCGGAGACTGTACGGAGTCAACGGCTCGCTTTTGTCGGTGTCCTTCGTAAGGTCGCTACATGACCGTTTTGGATGAGGCACCGGGTGAGCCGATCGACGCCCGCGGGCGGACGGCCGAGCTGCACGAGATCCGTGCGCAGGCGCTGGCCGGCCCGAGCGAGAAGGCGACCGCGGCGCAGCACGCCAAGGGCAAGCTGACCGCCCGGGAGCGCATCGAGCTGCTCCTGGACCCGGGTTCCTTCCGGGAGGTCGAGCAGCTGCGCCGGCACCGGGCCCAGGGGTTCGGCCTGGAGGCCAAGAAGCCGTACACCGACGGTGTCATCACCGGCTGGGGCACGGTGGAGGGCCGCACGGTCTTCGTGTACGCGCACGACTTCCGGATCTTCGGCGGCGCGCTGGGCGAGGCCCACGCCACGAAGATCCACAAGATCATGGACATGGCCATCGCGGCCGGTGCTCCGCTGGTCTCCCTCAACGACGGCGCGGGCGCCCGTATCCAGGAGGGCGTCTCGGCCCTCGCCGGCTACGGCGGCATCTTCCAGCGCAACACCAAGGCGTCGGGCGTCATCCCGCAGATCAGCGTGATGCTCGGTCCGTGCGCGGGTGGCGCGGCCTACAGCCCCGCCCTCACCGACTTCGTGTTCATGGTCCGCGAGACCTCGCAGATGTTCATCACCGGCCCGGACGTGGTGAAGGCCGTGACCGGCGAGGAGATCACCCAGAACGGCCTGGGCGGCGCGGACGTCCACGCCGAGACCTCCGGTGTCTGCCACTTCGCGTACGACGACGAGGAGACGTGCATCGCCGAGGTGCGCTACCTGCTGTCGATGCTCCCGCAGAACAACCGCGAGAACCCGCCCCGGGCCGAGTCCACGGACGCGCCCGACCGCCGCAGCGAGGTGCTCCTCGACCTGGTCCCGGCGGACGGCAACCGGCCGTACGACATGGCCAAGGTCATCGAGGAGATCGTCGACGACGGCGAGTACCTGGAGGTCCACGAGCGCTGGGCGCGCAACATCATCTGCGCGCTGGCCCGGCTCGACGGCCAGGTGGTCGGCATCGTGGCCAACCAGCCGCAGTCCCTCGCCGGCGTTCTGGACATCGAGGCGTCGGAAAAAGCTGCGCGCTTTGTCCAGATGTGTGACGCTTTTAACATCCCGATCGTCACTTTCCTGGACGTCCCCGGGTTCCTTCCGGGCGTCGACCAGGAGCACGGCGGAATCATCCGCCACGGAGCGAAGCTGCTCTACGCCTACTGCAACGCGACCGTCCCGCGGATCTCGCTGATCCTGCGCAAGGCATACGGAGGTGCGTACATCGTCATGGACAGCCAGTCCATCGGTGCGGACCTCACCTACGCCTGGCCGACGAACGAGATCGCCGTGATGGGCGCGGAGGGCGCGGCCAACGTCATCTTCCGCCGGCAGATCGCCGAGGCCGAGGACCCCGAGGTCATGCGGGCGCGCATGGTCAAGGAGTACAAGTCCGAGCTCATGCACCCCTACTACGCGGCCGAGCGCGGTCTGGTCGACGACGTGATCGACCCCGCCGAGACGCGCGAAGTACTCGTCAAGTCCCTGGCGATGCTGCACACCAAGCACGCCGATCTGCCGTCCCGCAAGCACGGCAACCCCCCGCAGTAACCCACCGGTACCGCTGCGGAAACTTCTCTCACGGAGACTGACACCCATGAACCTCCCTGATATCCGCGTCGAGAAGGGCCACGCCGAGCCCGAGGAAGTCGCCGCCATCACGGCGATCCTCCTGGCCCGCGCCGCCGCCCAGCCGACGCCCGCGCCGACCCACCGCGGCCGCGCGAAGGCCGGCTGGCGCCGCCTGGAGCGCGAGCCCGGCTTCCGGGCGCCGCACAGCTGGCGCTGAGTTCCTGAGTTCGGCCACGGCCCCGTGCTCCTTCGGGAGGGCGGGGCCGTGGTGTGTGTCCAGCCGACCGTGACCTCCACGCCGGGGAAGTTCAGCGCGCGTTCCAGTCCGTCAGCTCGCCCGTGAAGGCGCCGCGGGCCCTCGGTGTCCCTCGGTCTCCCCGTCGCTCATGTCGGCCCGCAGACGGGGCCGTCCAGGCTCTCGCTGACCAGTTCCAGACAGCGCCGCCGGAACACCGTGTCCTGATCCGTGCCGTCCGGCGCGAACAGGGGGCGGTCCGGGAGCCGTTCGAGGATGCGGGCCACCTCACCGCCCAGCGTGGACGTCCGCACCAGCAGCTCCGCCGCCGCCCGCTCCTCGAATACCGGCAGGCTGCGCACGATCCGGACGTAGCACTCCACGCACTCGGTGAACAGCCGCTCGTACAGGCTGCTTTCGGCCTCGCAAGGACCCACCGGCACGCTCCAGGGAAGGCTCCAGACGGTCCGACACCGCGTCGGCGATCTGCTCGAACTGCCGCTTCACACTCCGCGAGAACTTCACCCCGGGCATCCGCACCCGGGCCGGCTCCTCCAGGGACAGATGGCGCAAACGACTTACGGCCCCCATCCCTCCCACAGGAGGAACGAGGGCCGCAACCGAAGCGTGCCGGAGAGGCGGGCCGCTAGCGCAGGCGGGCCATCAGGGCGTGCTCGACCAGGGTGATCAGCGCCGACTTGGCGTCCGCGCGGTGGCGGGCGTCCGTCGTGATGATCGGGGTGTCGGGGCCGATCTGCAGGGCCTCGCGCACCTCGTCCGGGTTGTACGGCTGGTTGCCGTCGAAGCCGTTGAGGGCGATGACGAAGGGGAGACCCGAGTTCTCGAAGTAGTCGACCGCGGGGAAGCAGTCCGCGAGACGGCGGGTGTCCACGAGCACGATCGCGCCGATCGCGCCGCGCACCAGGTCGTCCCACATGAACCAGAAGCGGTCCTGGCCGGGCGTACCGAAGAGGTACAGGATCAGGTCCTGGTCCAGGGTGATACGGCCGAAGTCCATGGCGACCGTGGTGGTCGTCTTGTCCCCGGTGTGGGTGAGGTCGTCGATGCCCGCCGAAGCTGACGTCATCACGGCCTCTGTGCGCAGCGGGTTGATCTCCGAGACGGCGCCGACGAACGTGGTCTTGCCCACGCCGAAGCCGCCCGCCACCACGATCTTCGCGGACGTGGTGGAGCGGGAAGGACCGCCGCTAGAGCTTGCGAAGTCCACTGAGCACCCTTTCGAGCAGTGTCACGTCTGGCTGGCCGCCGGCGTTCTCGTCGCCGCCGGGCTGATGGATCGCGACCAGTCCCGCCTCCGCCAAGTCGGCGACGAGGATCCTGGCCACGCCGAGAGGGATCGTCAGCAGGGCCGAGACCTCGGCGACCGACTTGATCTCACGGCAGAGGTTGCAGATGCGCTGATGCTCGGGCAGTTGGCCCTGCATCTGATGCGGCTGCGCGGTGGTGTGCACCAGTGCCTCGATGGCGAGCTGGTAGCGCGGGCGCGTCCGGCCGCCGGTCATGGCGTACGGGCGCACCAGGGGGTTGTTCGACGCCCCTGCGGGCGCCGGCTCAGGGGTGCGTCGCTGCGGCTGCACCGGCTGAATACGCGGGGCCGGCGGCTGGTCGTACGGCGAGGGCCCGGGGCCCTGCGGCATGTACGGCTGCCGCTGGCTCGGCGTGGAGGGGAAGTTGTACCGGTTCTGGGAACCGTCGTTCTGGCCCTGGGCAGGGCCGTACGACCAGTTGCCCGATGACGAACCGTCTGGGGGTGTTGCCACTTTCTCTCCTCCTCCGACTGTGCCTGGCACCCATCATGTGGAGCCGCGTCCCGAAACCTTACGGCCACGGGACGCCAAAACGCACCGCTGTCTGTTAGTTGAGCAGGCTCCCTTGGAGCTCCGCACGCAGATCCGGGGTCAGGACCGTACCGGCACGGTCGACCAGAAGCGCCATCTCGTACCCAATGAGGCCGATGTCCGCCTCGGGATGTGCGAGCACCGCGAGCGACGATCCGTCGGAGATGGACATGAGGAAGAGGAATCCTCGCTCCATCTCCACAACCGTCTGGTTCACGCTCCCGCCCTCGAAGATTCGGGAGGCGCCTGCCGTCAGAGACGTCAGACCGGAGGCGACGGCCGCGAGCTGGTCGGCGCGGTCGCGCGGAAAGCCTTCGGACATCGCCAGAAGGAGTCCGTCGGCGGAGACCACCACCGTGTGCGACACCCCGGGGGTGTTGTCCACGAAGTTGGTGATCAACCAGTTCAGGTTCTGTGCCGCCTGGCTCATCGGGCTCACACTAACGCTCCTGGTTGTAGGTGCTGTCAGGACCGAAGCCCTGGCCGTTCGTTTCACTTCCCGCACTGCGACCCCGCTGGACACCGCGGCGCAGGTTGCTCAGCCTGCCCCGGACGTCCTCGGGAGCGCGGGAGACCTGTGGGCCGCCCTGGGGGGTGGCTGCGGCGGCTCCCTCGACCAGGTTGGCCTTGGGAACCCGCCGGGGCAGGCCGGAGGAGGTGACCCCGCCCGCCTTGGGCTTACGGAGCTGCGAGGCCTGCTGCCAGCGGTCGTCGTTCTGAGAACGCCAGCTGTCGCCGTTGCTGTCCGGTGTGGGGGCCGGCGACTCCTGCCGCGCGGGCCGTGCGCCGTTGGTGCCGTTCGCGAGGGAACCGCGGCGCGGAAGCCCGGCGTCGGTCATCGTGTGGCCGGCGGACGGGGCCGCTCCCGGACGGTCGAAGCCTACGCGGTCGCGCTCACTCGCGTCATCGACCTGCGCGGATTCCGCTTGCGGAGCGTACTGGTCCTGCTGTCCGCCCCGGTAGCCGTCCTGCTGCGGCCAGTCGTCCTGGTGACGCCGCTGCTCGAAGGCCGTGAAGCTCTCCGGAGCGGAGGCACTGGCAGGCGCGGGCTCCTCCTGGGCCGGCTCCGCATAGGAGGGCTCGGGGTAGCCGCCGCCGGACGAGAAGGTGTCGTTGCGCGGCAGGCCGCCGTTCGGCGCGTAGTACGTGTCGTCGTACGCCGGGCGCTGTTCCTCGTAGGACGGCATCTGCGGCTCGTCGTACGCCGCCTGCTGCTGCTCCTCGTACGACTGCTGCCGGTCGTAGCCCTGGGGCTGCTCCGGGAAGCCGTTCTGCCGGTTGTCGTAGGAGGGCTGTGCGGGGAAGTCGTCTGCGTAGGCAGGCAGCTCAGGGGTGTCCTGGCCGTGCGCCTGGGCCTCCAGGGCCGCTCGGCGCTCCTCGCGCATCAGGGAGCGGCCGACGGGGTCCAGGTCGCGCAGGTCGTCCGGGACCTCGGTGTAGCGGCTGTCGTCGAAGCCGAGCTCGGCGGCCGTGCGCATCGGCTGGCCGAAGTTCTCACCCTGGAAGCTCTGCTCCGCCATGATCTGCTCGGGGATGATCTGCGAGACGGTGAACTCGTCCTGGGCCGGCTGGTGGTCGCCGCCACCACCGTGCGTGATCGCGTCCGGCAGCATGACCAGGGAGGTCGTGCCGGCCTGCTCACCGGAGGGGCGCAGCTGGACCCGGATGCCGTGCCGGTCGGACAGCCGGCCGACCACGAACAGGCCCATGCGCTGGGATATCGCGGCGTCGACGGTCGGCGGGTTGGCCAGCTTGTGGTTGATGTCCGCGAAGTCCTCCGCGGTGAGGCCGATGCCCTTGTCGTGGATCTCGATCATGACGCGACCGTCGGGGAGACGGGTGGCCGTCACACGAACCTTGGTCTGCGGGGAGGAGAACGTCGTCGCGTTCTCCAGCAGCTCGGCGAGCAGGTGCACGAGGTCGGTCACGGCGCGGCCGTGGATCTCGGCCTCCGGGACGCCGGAGAGCTCGATGCGCTCGTACTGCTCCACCTCGGAGGAGGCGGCGCGCAGCACGTCGACCAGCGGGACCGGCTGGTCCCAGCGGCGGCCGGGCTCCTCGCCGGCGAGGACCAGGAGGTTCTCGCCGTTGCGGCGCATACGGGTCGCGAGGTGGTCCAGGCGGAAGAGGTTCTCCAGCTGGTCCGGGTCGGCCTCGTTGTTCTCCAGGTCGGTGATCAGGGTCAGCTGGCCCTCGATCAGCGACTGGTTGCGGCGCGACAGGTTGGTGAAGATCGCGTTGATGTTGCCCCGCAGCAGGGCCTGCTCGGCGGCGAGCCGGACGGCCTCGCGGTGGACCTGGTCGAAGGCGCGGGCGACCTCGCCGATCTCGTCCCGGGTGTTGATCGGGATCGGGGCGACGCGGGTGTCCACGCGGCCGGGGTCGGTGCGCGAGAGCTGGTCGACCAGCATCGGCAGACGCTGCTCGGCGATACCGAAGGCGGCGTTGCGCAGCTGGCGCATCGCACGGGACATCTGGCGGGCCACCATGCCGGCCAGGATGAACGCGGCGAGCAGGGCGACCACGACGGCGGCGCCGGTGATCAGGGCGTCGCGCTTGGCGTCGTCCGAGATCGCGGCCGCCTCCTGCACCGCGGTGTCGGCGAGGCCGGTCTCGAGGTCGCGGTAGGCGTTGTACTTGAGGGTGTTGACCGCCCACCAGTTCTCGGCGGTGATGCCCTGCTGGGCCAGCGCGGCGCGCTCGCTCGTGTCAGTGGAGCTCAGCTGGGACAGCGCCCCGACCATCTTGACCGGGTCGGACGGCGGCGGCACGTAGTCGGGGTCCTTCTGCTTGGCCGCCGTGGCCAGCGCGACGCCCTCGGCCTGGATCTCCTTCTTGGCGTCCTCGAGCTTCTGGATGTCCTGCTCGGTGCCACCGCTCGTGTACTCCTGGATGGCGATGCCCTCCAGGTAGGCGTACGAGGAGAGGGCGATGCGCTGCCTGGCCAGGTCCGTGGCCTTGGGGCCCGGCTTGACCAGCATGTGCATACCGATGGAGCGCTCCAGCGAGAGCGCGCCCTTGGTGAGGGAGATGGCGTAGACGGTACGGCCGTAGCTGGTGATGTTGCCGGTGCCGAGACCCAGCTCGTTGGAGAACTCCAGCAGGCGGTGCTCGACCCCGACGTAGCCCTCTTCGGTCTTGACGCCGGTGAGCTTGTCGGTGTAGGCGGCCGCGCGGAGCTCGGTCAGGTCCGGCTCCACCTCGCGGAAGCGCTCCAGACGGCGCTCCAGGTTGGCCCGGTCCGGCATGTTCTGGGCGGCCTCGTCGAAGGCGTCGGCGGCCTTGTCGGTGGCGGCACGCGCCTTGACGACCGTCGGGTCGTCCTCGCCCTTGCCCTGGAGGAGGGGCGCGGCGGTCGTGTCACGCTCGACCAGCAGGGCGTCGCCGTAGGTCAGGGCGGCGGCCACCAGACGCGCGGTGTTCTCCGCGTCCTCGGCCTCCTGCCAGGTGTCGATCGAGCTCTTCACCTGGAAGCCGCCCATGACAAGGCCGACCATCACGGGTATGAGCAGGATCGCGTTCAGCCGGGTCGGCACGCGCCAGTTGCGCGGGGAGAGACGGCCGCCGCTTGGGGCCGGCGGCGCCGTTGGTTCCGATCCGGGCACATGGGCAGGCGCCGCTCCGCGCGGCGGCGGGGTGAAGTTGCCCCGGGCCGACGGCTCGGGACTGCTCTTGCTTCGCCTCACTCGACCAACAACCTTCCGGCGGGGTCGGCACCAACGTTGTGCCGCAGTGTCTCAGAGCCCAGTTCGCCATCGAGTACGTGCTACTGCTGAGTACGTCTTTGACTATTGGGCAGTTCTCGCATTCCAGCACGTCGGCGTGCCCTCTTCCAAACAGTGGAAGGAGCACATTCCGAGTGATGTAAGCCCTAGATAAAACGGTCATAAAGAGCGAGCCCCGTCAAAAGACGGGGCTTTTGTACGCGCAGCGAGACCGCTTGACCGCGACGAGTGGCCGTACCACCCGATTCCTCTGCCGAAACGTTATGAACAACGGAGCCGACCGTGTCAAAGGCCACAGCCGGCTCCGGCACATCTACGACAACTGCCGTATGTCGCTACCGACTTGCCCTACCGCAGCCGGGCCATCAGCGCGTGCTCGACCAGGGTGATCAGCGCGCTCTTGGCGTCGGCCCGGTGCCGGGCGTCGGTGGTGATGATCGGCGCGTCCGGGCCGATCTGCAGTGCCTCGCGCACCTCGTCGGGCGTGTAGGGCTGGTGCCCGTCGAAGCCGTTGAGGGCGATCACGAACGGCAGGCCGCTGTTCTCGAAGTAGTCGACCGCGGGGAAGCAGTCGGCCAGGCGCCGGGTGTCCACGAGCACCACCGCGCCGATGGCACCGCGCACCAGGTCGTCCCACATGAACCAGAAGCGGTCCTGGCCGGGCGTACCGAAGAGGTACAGGATCAGGTCCTGGTCCAGGGTGATACGACCGAAGTCCATGGCCACCGTGGTGGTGGTCTTGTCACCGGTGTGCGTGAGGTCGTCGATGCCCGCGCTCGCGGACGTCATGACGGCCTCGGTGCGCAGCGGGTTGATCTCCGAGACGGCGCCGACGAACGTGGTCTTGCCCACGCCGAAGCCACCCGCCACCACGATCTTGGCGGAAGTGGTCGCCCGACCCGGTTCAGAGCTTGCGAAGTCCACTGAGCACCCTTTCGAGCAGCGTCACGTCCGGAGCGCCGCCGTTGTTCTCGTCGCCACCCGGCTGGTGAATGGCGACCAGGCCGGCCTCGGCGAGGTCCGCGACGAGGATCCTGGCCACGCCCAGCGGCATGGACAGCAGCGCGGAGACCTCGGCTACCGACTTCACCTCACGGCACAGGTGGCAGATGCGCTGGTGCTCCGGAAGGAGCCCCATGAGCGCTGCCGGGTCGGCCGTGGTGCTGATCAGGGCCTCGATGGCCAGCTGGTAGCGCGGCCGGGTCCGGCCACCGGTCATCGCGTACGGACGTACCAGCGGCTGGTCGCCCTCATCCTCGTACGGCTCCGCGTACGGATCATGAGAGGCGGTGGGCGGGGTCATGAATCCTCCGGGCTGGGACAGCAAGTCGGTCAGTCAAGCCGTCTGGGTGAGGGCCAGTGGGGGGATTGTGGCGGCCGGACGGTGATTTGGTGAGACGGGTTGGATCCAGGGCGATCAGTGGAGCAGACTGCCTTGCAGTTCGGCGCGCAGGTCGGGCGTGAGCACCGCGCCCGCGCGGTCGACCAGCAGCGCCATCTCGTAGCCGACGAGGCCGATGTCGCATTCGGGGTGTGCCAGGACGGCGAGAGACGAACCGTCCGAGACCGACATGAGAAACAGGAACCCCCGTTCCATTTCCACGACGGTCTGGGCGACGTCGCCGCCCTCGAAGATCCGTGACGCCCCCGCCGTGAGCGAGGTCAGGCCCGACGCGACGGCCGCCAGCTGGTCGGCACGGTCGCGGGGAAAGCCCTCCGACATCGCCAGCAGCAGGCCGTCGGCGGACACGACGACGGTGTGGGACACACCTGGGGTGTTGTCAACGAAGTTGGTGATCAACCAGTTGAGGTTCTGTGCCGCCTGGCTCATCTGGCTCAACTAACGCTCCTGCTGGTGAGTGGGGCTCGGGAAGCTGCCGGTCTGACCGGTACCAGTACCGGCCTGGCGACCCTGCGCGATACCCCGACGGAGATTGGTCAGCCGTCCGCGTACGTCATCAGGCGCACGCGAGACCTGCGGACCGGCTTGGTGCTGTTGCTGCTGAGCCGTACCCGGGACGAGGTTCGCCCTGGGTACCCGGCGCGGCAGGCCGGAGGTGGTGACACCGCCCGCAGCCGGCTGCCGGACGCGTTCAGCCTGCCGGACGAGGTCGTCGTTCGGCGAGCTGCGCCAGGCGGTCGACGCGGGACGCTGGGGGGCCGAGGACGGCTGCGGCCGCTCGGCGGGGGCCTGCGGCTCCTGGTGCGGAGCGGAGG
Organism: Streptomyces sp. UW30; assembly: GCF_008042075.1. Lineage (GTDB taxonomy): Bacteria > Actinomycetota > Actinomycetes > Streptomycetales > Streptomycetaceae > Streptomyces. The sequence goes on from NZ_RDBN01000005.1 coordinate 1,004,752, forward strand.
CCGGGGCGGGACCGTCGGCACCGGGCTGACGTCCCTGCGGGCCGCCGTGGAACCAGTTGGTCTCCAGCGTGTCGTACAGCGGGGTACGTCCGTCGCCGGGACCCGTCGCGGGCGGCAGCGCCTCGGGCTCCTGACGCGGCCGCGCTTGCGGACGCGGCGGGACCGGGGGCTGAGCCGGGCCGACGAGGCCGGAGTTGCCGCCGTAGGTGCCGTTGCCGTTGACCTGGGGCCGCTCGAACTGGCCGGTGGAGTCGGAGTTCTGGTGGCCGGGCAGGGCGTGCTGACCGGTCGAGCCGGCGTCGTACGCCTGCGGAACGGAGAACTGGCCCGTCTGCGACGAGTTGTTCTGCCCGCTGCCGGGGGCGCCGTAGACGTCCGGGCGGACGAACTGACCCGTGTTCTGCTGTCCGTTCGCCCCGGTACCGGGGCGGGCGTACTGACCCGTGCTCTGCGGGTTGTACGAGCCGGGGGCCTGGGCGTCGAAGTCCGGGCGGGCGAACTCCGAGGTGGAGCCGGCGCCCTGCCGGTCGTCGATGCGCGGCATCCGGGAGGTCTGTGCGGGGTCCTCGTCGTGCCCGCGCGGGGTGTCGAGCGAGGCGCGCGGCACAGGCGGCTGCGCGTTCTCGTCGCTCCAGCTGGGACGGGAGGGCTGGCCGGCGCCCGGCAGCTCGGCACGCGGACCACCGCGCGGCGGCAGCTGCGGCTGGCGGCCACGACGGCCCTTCTCACCACTGGGAGGCGGCGACTGCGGCGCCGACGCGCCCGGCCGGGACTGCTCGCGGCCGGGGCCACGGGAGCCGCCGAAGGCGTCCTGGCCTCCGCCGAACCCGTCCGAGCCCATGCCCGCTGCCTGGAGCCCCTGCGGGGCACCCGGAGCCTGGCCGCCGAACCCGGCGCCCGCACCGGCGGGACGGCCCTGCGACGGGGCGCCCTGACCCTGCGGTCCACGCGGCGCACCCGGTCCACCCGGCTGTCCGCCACCGTCACGTCCGGGCAGCGCGGCCCGCGGTCCCTGACCGGCACCGAGCCGGCCCCCGCCGGACGCACCGGCGCCGAGGGCACCACCCGGAGCACCGCCACCCGGCGCACCCGCGCCGAGCTGGCCGCCGGACTGGGCCTGACGACGGGCCGCTGCCACACCGGCGGCGGCCTGCGCGGCGGCCGGACCACCGGCGGCACCGGGGCCGTTCGGGCCGGGCTTGGCGCCGGCCGGCTTCCGGCCGCCCTGGGCGACGTCCACGGGCAGCATGACCAGCGCGGTCGTACCACCGGAGTCGGACGGGCGCAGCTGGATGCGGATGCCGTGCCGCTGCGACAGACGACCGACCACGAAGAGGCCCATGCGGCGGGAGACGGAGACGTCCACGGTGGGCGGCGAGGCGAGCCGCTCGTTGATCGCGGCGAGGTCCTCGGGGGAGAGGCCGATGCCGGTGTCGTGGATCTCGATCAGCACACGGCCGTCGGGCAGCGCGTGACCGGTGACCTTGACCTTGGTCTGCGGCGAGGAGAACGAGGTCGCGTTCTCCAGCAGCTCGGCGAGCAGGTGCACGAGGTCGTTGACGACCCGGCCGGCCACTTCGGTGGTCGGCACGGACGACAGCTCGATGCGCTCGTACTGCTCCACCTCGGAGGCGGCGGCGCGGAGCACGTCGACCAGCGGGACCGGGCGGGTCCAGCGGCGGCCGGGCTCTTCACCGGCGAGAACGAGGAGGTTCTCACCGTTACGGCGCATGCGGGTCGCGAGGTGGTCGAGCTTGAAGAGCGAGGACAGCTGGTCCGGGTCGGCCTCGCGGGACTCCAGCTCGGAGATGAGCGAGAGCTGACGCTGGATAAGACCCTGGGAGCGGCGCGAGAGGTTGGTGAACATCGCGTTGACGTTGCCCCGCAGCAGGGCCTGCTCGGCGGCGAGGCGGACCGCCTCGCGGTGCACGTCGTCGAAGGCCGCGGCCACCTGGCCGATCTCGTCCCGGGAGTGCACACCGACCGACTCGACGGAGGTGTCGACGTCCTGCGGGTCGGACTCGGACAGCTGCTTGACCAGCTCGGGCAGGCGGTCCTGGGCGACCTTGGTGGCGGTCTCCTCCAGGCGGCGCAGCGAGCGGATCATGGAGCGGGCCACGACGAAGGCGCCGACCAGCGAGACACCGAGCACGAGCAGGATCAGCGCACCGGAGATGATCGCCTCGCGCTCGGAGGCGTTGCGCAGCTCGCGGGCCTTCTGCTCCATCTCCTCGAGCAGCGTGGTCTCGATGGCGCGCATGCCCTGGAGCTTGGTGGTGCTGTCGTCCACCCAGTCCCGGTAGGAGCGGCGGTCCAGGTCGGCGAGGCCGTTGGGGTTGCCGAGTGCGCGGCCGGCGTACTTGTCGGTGGCCGCGATGGTCGGGTTGCCCTCTTCGATGGGCTTCAGGAGCTCGGCGGACTGCGCGCCGTAGATGCTCTTGAACTGACGCAGCTCGGACTTCTGGCTGGCCAGTGCCGACGACGCGTAGAGCCGGTCGTTCTCGGTCAGGTCGCCGCGCGTGGTGTTGTTCGCGGGCAGTGCCGCCGCGAGGACCGCGCGCTGGATGGAGGCGTACTCCTTGGCGGTGGAGAAGGCGGACAGAGCACGCGTGCTCTGGATCATCTCCGGGTTGCTGGTCGCCTCCGCCATGTCCTGGGAGAGACCGAGCAGGTTGGTGATCAGCCGGTGGTAGGCCTCCACCGTCTGGGTGGAGTTGCCGTCGGCCTCGTAGGCGGTGTTGCGGATCTTCGCGATGTCGTTCAGGTCGCCGACGAGCTGGACGAGGTTGTCGCGGACGCCCTTGAGGTTGCCGTCCTTGCTGTTGTCGTCGATCTCCTCGGAGGCCTCGATGAAGCCCGACATGGCCCGGTCCGTCTTGTCCCGGAAGCCCTTGACCGTGTAGTCGGAGGCCTTGGCGCCATGCGCGAGGGGACCGGCGGACTGGTCGCGCTCCTCCTGGAGCGCGGCGGCCAGCTCGGTGGCCCGCTTGGTCATGTCCGTCAGCAGCCGCATGTTCTCGAGCTGCTGGATGTCGTCCATGTTGTCGCTGATGCGCAGGGCGCCCAGCGAGGTGGCCGCGACCACGGGGAGCGTCAGCAGCGCCACCAGGCGTGTGGAGATACGCCAGTTGCGCAGGGCTATTCGCGAGCCCGGGCCGACGGGGCTCTTCGGAGCCTTCGCCGGCGGTGCGGTCGGATTGGCCGTGCCTGCAGACGCCGACACGGCGGGGCGCCCGGAGCGCTCACCGCCGTCCACCGACGCGGTCGGGCCCGGGTTCTGGGCGTGCTGGGCCGAGGGACCTCGGTCGGTCCCGCCGTGCTCCGGCTCCGCCGAAGCGCTGCCATCCCTCTTGAAACGTCCCTGCACTAGCGTCGCAACCTCTGGACCAGGCGCCCTTCCGCTGAACGGACGGACACGGTGTCGGCGTATTAGGGAGCGTCCTGAATACGCTCCCCGATGGTCGTGAGTGACCGGCGCTGGCTCCCCCTTCTCGCCGCCACTCGGCGCTCGATGCGCCCCCTGTGCGCCGGCTCGATCCTGCGGCGGTCCGTGGAATTCCAGCACAGTGCAGGATCTCCAACAAGGCCCGTAGGTCGAGCCGTAACATACGTGACGCCACGTGAGTGCGAGATTACCTGCCGTAGAAACTATTCTCCCCCATAACGGACTTATGCCCGCGAGCCGCTCGTGCGCGGAAGGTGTCCCAGTCGCCATGATCAGGAGCGGAATGATGGCTTCAGGGGGCGAATGTCCGTTTCGTTGGGGTGAAATGCGAGCCGGGAATGACCGGTTTGCCCGCGAGTCCGTGAGCAAACTCACATACCGATCAACGGGTCTTCGCGGCTTCCAACGGGAATCGCATGTTTAGCCTGACGCTTTACAGAACGTCAGTAATTGGCAACCCACTTCTGATGACAGGGTCGAGTACAACCGTGAAGACGACGATGATGTTCCGCAACATAGCCAACCCGCGACGCACGACGCTGGCCCACCTCGACGGCGCCGACGAACTGCGGATCCCGGAGCAGCCGGAGCACTCCCTCGATCTTCCCACCCAGACCGCGAACCCCAGGCGCACCACCCTCATCGACGCCCCCGCCACGGCCGCCGTCGCGGGTTAGTACGCGGACCGGCCGCCGATTGTTCAATCGCGTACGAACCGTCGCGTGCGGGTCGCCGGCAGTACGCGAGGCACCCGCCCCTCCCCGCGTTAGCCTGGAGCGTCAGACTCCAGCCGGCTCAAGTGAGGGGCGCCAGATCCCGTGCGCATCGCCAGATTCTCCATCGACGGGAACGTCGCCTTCGGCGCGGTCGAGGGCGACAAGCCGGACGAGCTCGTCCTGGACATCATCAAAGGCATCCCGTTCGCGGACTTCGAGCTCTCCGGCACCAAGGTCCCGCTGAGCAAGGTCAGGCTGCTGCCCCCGGTGCTCCCCAACAAGGTCGTGGCCTTCGGCCGCAACTACGCCGAGCACGCCCGCGAACTCGGCAACGAGGTGCCGGACGCCCCGTTCGCGTTCTTCAAGCCCTCCACCGCGGTGATCGGCCCCGGCGACGAGATCCAGTACCCGTCCTTCACCGAGGACCTCCACCACGAGGCCGAGCTGGCCGTCGTCATCGGCCGCATGTGCCGCGAGGTCCCGCGCGAGCGCGTCAAGGACGTGATCTTCGGCTTCACCTGCGCCAACGACATCACCGCCCGGGACGTCCAGAAGCGCGAGAAGCAGTGGGCCCGGGCCAAGGGCTTCGACACCTCCTGCCCGCTGGGCCCCTGGGTCGAGACGGACCTGGACCTCGAGCGCGCGTCCGACCTCACCATCCAGCTCACCGTCAACGGCGAGCAGCGCCAGCTCGGCCGCACCAGCGAGATGATCCACCGCATCGAGGATCTGATCGTCAACATCACCGAGGCCATGACGCTGCTCCCCGGCGACGTGATCCTCACGGGCACCCCGGCAGGGGTCGGCCCCCTCAACGTCGGCGACGAGGTCGCCGTCACCATCGAAGGCATCGGCACTCTCACCAACAAGGTTGTCAAGCGTGGCTAGCGCACCCGACTCCCCAGTCCGCGTCCGATTCTGTCCCTCGCCCACCGGTAACCCCCATGTGGGCCTGGTCCGCACCGCCCTGTTCAACTGGGCGTTCGCCAAGCACCACCAGGGCACGCTCGTCTTCCGCATCGAGGACACCGACGCGGCCCGCGACTCCGAGGAGTCGTACAACCAGCTGCTCGACTCGATGCGCTGGCTGGGCTTCGACTGGGACGAGGGCCCCGAGATCGGCGGCCCGCACGCGCCGTACCGCCAGTCGCAGCGCATGGACCTCTACAAGGAGGTCGGGCAGAGGCTCCTGGACGGCGGACACGCCTACCACTGCTACTGCTCCCAGGAGGAGCTGGACAGCCGCCGCGAGGCCGCCCGCGCCGCCGGCAAGCCCTCCGGCTACGACGGCCACTGCCGCGACCTGACCGACGCGCAGGTCGAGGAGTACAAGGCGCAGGGGCGCGCCCCGATCGTCCGCTTCCGCATGCCCGACGAGACGATCACCTTCACGGACCTGGTCCGCGGCGAGCTGACGTTCACGCCGGAGAACGTCCCGGACTACGGCATCGTCCGCGCCAACGGCGCACCGCTGTACACCCTCGTCAACCCGGTCGACGACGCCCTGATGGAGATCACCCACGTCCTGCGCGGCGAGGACCTGCTGTCCTCGACGCCCCGTCAGATCGCCCTGTACAAGGCGCTGATGGAGCTGGACATCGCGAAGCGGATCCCGTCGTTCGGGCATCTGCCGTACGTGATGGGCGAGGGCAACAAGAAGCTCTCCAAGCGCGACCCGGAGTCGTCCCTCAACCTCTACCGCGAGCGCGGCTTCCTCCCCGAGGGCCTGCTCAACTACCTCTCCCTGCTGGGCTGGTCGCTCTCCGCCGACCAGGACATCTTCACGATGGACGAGATGGTCGCGGCCTTCGACGTCGCCGACGTGCAGCCCAACCCGGCCCGCTTCGACCTGAAGAAGTGCGAGTCGATCAACGGCGACCACATCCGCCTGCTCGACGTGAAGGACTTCACCGAGCGCTGCGCCCCCTGGCTGAAGGCACCCTTCGCCCCCTGGGCGCCGGAGGACTTCGACGACGCCAAGTGGCACGCGATCGCCCCGCACGCGCAGACCCGCCTGAAGGTCCTCTCCGAGATCACGGACAACGTCGACTTCCTGTTCCTCACGGAGCCGGTCTTCGACGAGCCGTCCTGGACGAAGGCGATGAAGGAGGGCAGCGACGCCCTGCTGCGCACCGCCCGCGAGAAGCTGGACGCGGCCGACTGGTCCTCCCCGGACTCCCTCAAGGAGGCCGTCCTCGCCGCCGGTGAGGCCCACGGCCTCAAGCTCGGCAAGGCCCAGGCCCCGGTCCGCGTCGCCGTCACCGGACGCACGGTCGGCCTGCCCCTGTTCGAGTCCCTGGAGGTCCTGGGCAAGGACACGACCCTGGCCCGGATCGACGCGGCGCTGGCGAAGCTCGCCGCATAGCACGTTCACAGCGGGGCGGCGTCCGGTTCGGGCGCCGCCCTTCGCGTGTCCGCCCAGCCGTCACCCGGAGTTCACCCGTCCGGCCAACTCCCGCTCCCCGAGCGCACGTTGGATGTCCCCCGTGCACATGATCTGCGTGTGCACCCTGTTACAGGGGGAGGGGAACGTGACTCGTTCACGAAGACTTGGCCTGGTGGCGCTCAGCGGCGCGGTGGCCCTGACGTGCGCCCTGCCGACCACGCCCGCGCAGGCCGTGGACTCGCCGGTGGGGACGGTCCGGCTCGCCTCGGAGAAGCGGCCGGAGATCCGGTACGTCTGGGCCGGTGCGTCCGGATTCCAGTGGGGCCCGATCGGCGGCGGCGCGACCACCTGGTTCGACTACCCGGGCTTCGTCCCGCCCGCGCACGCGGGGCCGGACGACCTGGCCACCGGCACCGACGTCACCACTCTCACGGTGAGTGGCGCCACCATCGCCCTGCGGCACCGTTCCACCGGCGTGACCTCGACCATCACGATCCCGTCCGGTCAGACCTACCAGGGTGCCCTGGGCTGGAGCGCGCTGACCCGGGACGCCACGGGTGCCCTGCACGTGCTGCGCGCCGCTCCCGACGGCACCACCACGGATCTGCCGGTCGCCGGCCTCCCGGCGGGCGCCCAGCCCATCAGCTACCCGCGGGGCGGCTCGGTCCGCCGGATCGCGGTCGTGTACCAGCTGGACGGCACGCGCTCCGTCGGCCTCCTCGACCTCGCCGACGGCACCTTCCGCACCTATGTCACCGGTGTGGCCGAGAACCCGGAGGTCGTCTTCAACGACCGCTGGCTCGTCGCCGACTGGAAGTCGATCCGGACCGACGCCGAGCCCGGCACCCAGCCCACCGCGATCACCCGAGGGGACCTCCACCTCGAAGCCGTCGTCGGCGACCAACTCCTCTTCGGCAACCCGGACTTCGTCTTCGGCGGCGACCCCGCACTCTGGGGCCGCTCCCTGGTGACCGGCGCAGTCACCACCGTGCTCAGCTCGTCGTTCGGCGGCATCGGCCCCACCCTGGACGGCGGCGCCCTCGCCACCGCCGGACCGTCCAGCCTCGACTGGAACGTCCACCGGATCACGCCCACCGAGGACGGCGGCACCGCCACCGAGAAGGTCGCCCAGATCCCCGCCACGGCGGCCGGCGTCCACGGACTGGCCGTCGCCGGCGGCGAGTTGCTCATCTACGGCACGACGCCCGGCGCCTCCTACCGCGTCAACAGCTTCCAACTGGATGCCACGGGCCGGCCCACCGGTCAGCAGACCCAGCGCAGCCCGGGCCTGAGCGCCAGCACCTGCCTCCCCGGCGACGCCGCCTGCCCCCAGCTGGAGGCCACGGGCGACGGCCGGGTCTCCTTCCTGTGGACCAACGCCGACCGTCAGGAATCGATCCTCAACGTCGGCCTCGACACCAAGACCATCCGCACCGAGCCCACCGACGGCGACGCGGGCGGCCGTATCCCTGGCGGCAGCGGCCGATACGTGCTCTACAACGGCGGTTCCGGCACCCAGCGGGTCGTCGACTTCCCGAACGGCACGACCGAGGGCACCACCGTCCTCACCCGCGCCCGCACCGCGGCGGCCGTCTGGGGCCAGGTGCTGTGGACCCCCGGCACCACCCAGGGCTCCGTCGTCGGCAAGCACCTCAAGACCGGTCAGACGGTCGCCACCGTGGCCACCGGCGCGTCCTGCGCTCCCACCGACATCCAGGCCGTCAACACCTGGCTGTACTGGTCCTGCGGCTCCACCGCCGGCGTCTACGACCGGGCGACGGGCCGCAAGATCACCGTCCCCGCCGACAACGGCCCGGCCCGCCTCGCCGACGGCTACCTGCTCCGCGAGAACCGCACCACCCACGAACTGCTGCTCACCGACTTCCACACCGGCACGGCCGCCACCCGCACCCTGGTCAAGCTGCCCAACGGGGACTGGAACACCGGAGGCAGCAACGGCCGCTGGGCCGTCGACCGCTTCGGCGGCCACATCGCCTACCTCAACGGCACCGTCGGCGAGGTGTCGATCGTGGGCAGCGGTGTCCCCGCCTCGGCGCTCGCGCAGATGGAGGCCCAGACGGACGCGGTGCCGTTCGGCCCCACGAAGTCCAACCCCTGGCAGCCCGTCTGGCAGCTCAACAAGCCCGCCACCTGGACACTCACCCTGAGTAACAGCGGCGGCACGGCGATCCGGACCCTCACCGGCAGCACCCAGGGCGCAGCCGTCCGCGCCGCCTGGGACGGCTTCGGCGACGACGGCCGCCGGATCACCGGCACCTACACCTGGAAACTGACCGCCGAGCCCCGCGACGACCAGGGGCCGGCCGTCACCGTGACGGGCACCACCGCGGTCAACTGACGGACAGGCTCCCGGCGTCCGGGTTACCGTCGGATCATGAGCATTCGCGCCGTGGTGTGGGACGTCGACGACACCCTCTTCGACTACACCGCCGCCGACCGCGCCGGAATGCGGGAGCACCTGCGGGCCGAGGGCCTGCTCGACGCTGWCGWCAGCGTCGAGCAGGCCCTCGTGCGCTGGCGGCAGGTCACGGACGCCCAGTGGGCGCGGTTCTCCGCCGGGGAGACGACCTTCCAGGGGCAGCGGCGTGATCGCGTACGGGTCTTCCTGGGCGCGGAGCTCACCGACGCCGAGGCCGACCGGTGGTTCGAGCGTTACATCGGTCACTACGAGTCCGCCTGGGCCCTCTTCCCGGACGTTGTGCCCGTCCTGGACGCCCTCGCCGCCAGCCACCGGCACGCGGTGCTGTCCAACTCCAGCCTCACCGTCCAGGACCGCAAGCTGCGCGTACTCGGCGTCCACGACCGCTTCGAGGCGATCCTGTGCGCCGCCGAGCTCGGCGTCTCCAAGCCGGAGGCCGGCGCCTTCCACGCGGCCTGCGCCGCCCTCGACCTCGCCCCGCATCAGGTCGCGTATGTCGGCGATCACCCGGAGATCGACGGGCGGGGCGCCGCGGACGCCGGGCTGCTGTCGGTGTGGATCGACCGCGACGGGGCGCGCACCAGCGAGGACGACCCCGGCGGGCCCCATCGGATCGCCTCCCTCGCCGAACTCCCCGCGATCCTCGGCGCGGATACCCGTTTTGGAGCCCCGTCCACCTTCAGGTAATGTTCTTCCTGCGCCGCCGGGGAGCGGGCCGAAAGGCCGGGAACCGGAGGAGCAAACTAGAACAAGAACCCCTCAGGGGCTTGCGTTCCAGTGGCCTATGGTGTAATTGGCAGCACGACTGATTCTGGTTCAGTTAGTCTTGGTTCGAGTCCAGGTAGGCCAGCTCGCAGAGCTCATCTGCAAAGGCGGAGATCAACTCCGCGAAGCCCCCGTTGTGTAGCGGCCTAGCACGCTGCCCTCTCAAGGCAGTAGCGCCGGTTCGAATCCGGTCGGGGGTACAGATCCTTCCCGCGAGGAGAGTTCGGGTAGCTCCCCCTCACCTCGATGCAGGATCGCTAGGGCCCCCGTTGTGTAGCGGCCTAGCACGCCGCCCTCTCAAGGCGGTAGCGCCGGTTCGAATCCGGTCGGGGGTACGAACTTGTTTAAACCACATTGGTCTATGGTGTAATTGGCAACACTACGGTTTCTGGTACCGTCATTCTTGGTTCGAGTCCAGGTAGACCAGCTCGGATCTGCGGAAACGTAAGATCCTCGCCCCCGTTGTGTAGCGGCCTAGCACGCCGCCCTCTCAAGGCGGTAGCGCCGGTTCGAATCCGGTCGGGGGTACGCAGTTCGAAGGCCCTCCACTTCGGTGGGGGGCCTTCGACGTGCCCGGCACCGGTCACTCGAAGCCGTACCGCCGCGTCGTCTCCTCCTCCTGGGCCAGCCGGTGCAGCGCCTGAAGCAGCGGCTCGTTGAGGATCGCGCCCAGGACCGCGAACTCGATCCGCTCCGCCTCCGACGGGTGCGCCTCCATGTTGTCCACGTCGAGGACGGCGGTCCGGTGCATCAACTCGGCGTACGGCGCGAGCTGTTCGGCCCCCCAGCTGTAGCCGAGCCGGCGGAACGCGGCCACCCCCACCACCAGCGAGCGGTACGCGGGGGAGAGGGCCGAGAGCCGCTTGGCGTTCTCCCAGCCGAGCCGGTCCAGGAGGGTGCTGACCTCCGCGTGTGCGGCCTGGACGTACTCGTCCTCCTCGTCCGGCTCCGGCACCTGCGGCAGTGCCCACACCGCCGCGCCCACGCGGATCGCGCGGCCCAGGGAGTCGTCGTCCACGTGGCCGAGCACCTCTTTGACCGTCGCCACCGGCACCCGGCCGACCTGGATCATCGCGCGGATCAGACGGAGGCGGCGCAGGTGCTCCTCGTCGTACTCGGCCGTCGTCGTGTTGATCTGGCGGCCGGGGGCCAACAGTCCTTCGCGCAGGTAGTACTTGATCGTCGAGGTGGACACCCCGCTGCGCTCGCTCAGTTCAGCCAGCCGCATCTCTTGCGCCCTTCATTGGGGAGTGCCACTATCCAAGCATCACTCGCAAGGATAGTGCCGCTATCCGACAGGGGAAGCAGGGGCCGTATGTTCGCCAAGCCGGTACCGGGTCGCACCACCGCGGACGCCGAGGGCGATGTGGTCGTCCTGCTGATCGGGATGCGCATCAACCACTTCTGGGCCGTGCACCACTGGCTGCCGGTGGCGGTGGCCATGCCGCGGATGCTGCGCGAGCTGGGGAAGGCACCCGAGCGTGGTCTGCTCGGCCACGTCCTGCTGACAGCCTCGCCGCGGACCTTCTACGTCGTCCAGTACTGGGAGTCGAAGGAGAAGCTGTACGCCTACGCGCACGCGTCGGACCTGCTCCACCGCCGGGCGTGGGCGATCTTCAACCGCAAGGAGAAGGCGGGGAAGGTCCGCCAGCACGTGGGGATGTGGCACGAGACGTACGTCGTGCCGGAGGGGTCGTACGAGTCGATCTACTCGGACATGCCGGCGTTCGGACTCGCCGCGGCGCACGGCCAGGTGCCGGTCGCTGCGCGCGGGCGGTACGCGAAGGATCGGTTCGCATACCGGTCCGGGAGTGCGGCGAAATAGCATGCGGGGCGGGTGCGGGCCGCCTGTGGCTGGTCGCGCCCACGCGGCGGTGGCCGCAGATCGAATACAGCCCCGCGCCCCTGAAGTGGATCGTCTTGCCCGGGGGAAACCTGCCGCGGCGTTGGGGCAGGTCCTCCCGGCTGACGTGTCCCTGAGTCAGCCCGTGCGGCGCAGTGCCTCGGAGAGGCGGGCGGCGGCGTCGATGACCGCCTGGGCGTGCATACGGCCCGGGTGGCGGGTCAGGCGCTCGATGGGGCCGGAGACCGAGACGGCGGCCACCACGCGGTTCGAGGGGCCGCGCACCGGCGCGGAGACGGACGCGACGCCCGGCTCGCGCTCGCCGATCGACTGGGCCCAGCCGCGGCGTCGTACGCCGGAGAGCGCGGTGGCCGTGAAGCGGGCGCCCTGCAGTCCGCGGTGCAGGCGCTCCGGCTCCTCCCAGGCCATGAGGATCTGCGCGGAGGAACCCGCCTTCATCGTGAGCGTCGAGCCGACCGGGACCGTGTCCCGCAGGCCGGACAGGCGTTCCGCCGCGGCGACGCAGATGCGCATGTCGCCCTGGCGGCGGTAGAGCTGTGCGCTCTCGCCGGTGATGTCACGGAGGTGGGTGAGGACCGGGCCCGCCGTGGCGAGGAGACGGTCCTCACCGGCCGCCGCGGCCAGCTCCGCGAGGCGGGGGCCGAGAATGAACCTGCCCTGCATGTCACGCGCCACCATGCGGTGGTGTTCCAGCGCCACGGCCAGTCGATGTGCCGTGGGTCTTGCCAATCCGGTGGCCGAGACGAGCCCCGCGAGGGTGGCCGGACCGGACTCCAGGGCGCTCAGGACAAGGGCTGCCTTGTCCAGAACGCCGACGCCGCTACTGTTGTCCATGAAACGATACTCGCGTCTCACTCTGTGAAACGCAAGTTCAATTTTCCGTGGAACACGCCACTCTGGAAGAACGAAGGCAGAGCGGCCCGCGGACCAGAGCGGGCTTGTCGGTGGACGCCCGGAAGCAGGGGCGCGGGCGCCGGCCGCCTTCTCAAGATCTCTAGTTGGGCCGGTGGACCGTATGCCGGCCGGAGGGAAAGCGATGGGTAGGACACTCGCGGAGAAGGTCTGGGACGACCATGTCGTCCGGCGCGCCGAGGGCGAGCCCGACCTCCTCTTCATCGATCTGCACCTGCTGCACGAGGTGACCAGCCCGCAGGCCTTCGACGGCCTCCGCAAGAGCGGTCGCCCGGTGCGCCGGCTCGACCTGACCATCGCCACCGAGGACCACAACACCCCGACCCTCGACATCGACAAGCCCATCGCCGACCCGGTCTCCCGGGTACAGCTGGAGACGCTGCGCAAGAACGCCGCCGAATTCGGTGTGCGTCTGCACCCGCTGGGCGACGTCGAGCAGGGCGTCGTGCACGTCGTCGGCCCGCAGCTGGGCCTGACCCAGCCGGGCATGACCGTGGTCTGCGGTGACTCCCACACCTCCACGCACGGCGCCTTCGGCGGTCTGGCGTTCGGCATCGGCACCTCCCAGGTCGAGCATGTGCTGGCCACCCAGACGCTGCCGCTGGTCCGCCCGAAGACCATGGCCATCACGGTCGACGGCGAGCTGCCCGACGGCGTCACCGCCAAGGACCTGATCCTGGCGATCATCGCCCGGATCGGTACCGGCGGCGGCCAGGGCTACGTCCTGGAATACCGCGGCTCCGCCATCGAGAAGCTCTCGATGGAGGCCCGGATGACCATCTGCAACATGTCGATCGAGGCCGGCGCCCGCGCGGGCATGATCGCCCCCGACGAGACCACCTTCGAGTACCTCAAGGGCCGCCCGCACGCGCCCAAGGGCGAGGACTGGGACGCGGCCGTCGCGTACTGGAAGACGCTGAAGACGGACGAGGACGCCGAGTTCGACGCCGAGGTCGTGATCGAGGCCGCCGAGCTGTCGCCGTTCGTCACCTGGGGCACCAACCCCGGCCAGGGTGCGCCGCTTTCCGCGTCCGTCCCCGATCCGGCTTCGTACGAAGACGCTTCGGAGCGGCTCGCCGCCGAAAAGGCCCTGGAATACATGGGGTTGGAGGCCGGTCAGTCGCTGCGCTCCATCAAGGTGGACACCGTCTTCGTAGGCTCCTGCACCAACGGCCGCATCGAGGACCTGCGCGCCGCCGCGGAGCTCGTGAAGGGCCGCAAAGTCGCCGACGGCGTACGGATGCTGGTCGTGCCCGGCTCCGCGCGGGTGGGTCTGCAGGCCGTTTCCGAGGGCCTGGACGTCGTCTTCAAGGAGGCCGGCGCCGAGTGGCGGCACGCGGGCTGCTCGATGTGCCTGGGCATGAACCCCGACCAGCTGGCCCCCGGTGAGCGCTCCGCCTCCACCTCCAACCGCAACTTCGAGGGCCGGCAGGGCAAGGGCGGTCGTACGCACCTGGTGTCGCCGCAGGTCGCGGCGGCCACCGCGGTCCTGGGCCACCTGGCCTCCCCGGCCGACCTGTCCGACGCCGAGACCCGTACGCCCGCTGGAGTCTGAGAAGTCATGGAAGCATTCACCACGCACACCGGCCGGGCCGTTCCGCTGCGCCGCTCCAACGTCGACACCGACCAGATCATCCCTGCTCACTGGCTCAAGAAGGTCACTCGGGACGGGTTCGAGGACGGGCTGTTCGAGGCCTGGCGCAAGGACGAGAACTTCATCCTCAACCGGCCCGAGCGCAAGGGCGCGACCGTCCTGGTCGCCGGTCCCGACTTCGGCACCGGCTCCTCCCGTGAGCACGCCGTCTGGGCGCTGCAGAACTACGGCTTCAAGGCCGTCATCTCCTCGCGTTTCGCGGACATCTTCCGCGGTAACTCGCTCAAGAACGGCCTGCTCACAGTGGTTCTGGAGCAGAAGATCGTGGACGCGCTGCAGGAGCTCACCGAGAACGACCCGCAGGCCGAGATCACGGTCGACCTCGAGGCTCGTGAGGTGCGCGCCGAGGGCATCACCGCCTCCTTCGAGCTGGACGAGAACTCCCGCTGGCGGCTGCTGAACGGCCTCGACGACATCTCGATCACCCTCCAGAACGAGGATGACATCGCCGCCTACGAGGCGAAGCGGCCGTCGTTCAAGCCGCGCACGCTCCAGATCTGACCCGAGGCTCGCCCGCAAGGCGACTTTCGGACACCGCAACACCCTCCCAGTACCCCCGATCAGCCCGATCGGGGGTACTGGCATGTCTGCACCCGAACGGTCCTGCGGCGCGTGCGCCGGGAGCTCAACTGCCCACGTTATGACGGGTGTTACCGGGGTAGGCGAGTGGTGTGGCGGTGACTTCCGCAAGTGCCCCGAAGGCCATTTGAGGCCGGAGTTGCACCCCTGGCAGGCGACAACTCGCCCCAGATGGCACAATCTGTGCATGGAACACGACGGCCAACTCGAGCTCTATGCGGCAGTCGCGGACCAACTGAAGGAAGCGCACACAAGAGTGCGCGCACTGCAAGTCCCGGAGGGCGTACGGATGGCGCTGACCCGGAAGCTGCTGGTCATTACGGCCGCGGCCAAACACGACGTCGCCGAAGCGACAAGGCGTCTGGAGCTGTTCATCGCGGACCTCGACGCGGGGCGATTCCCCGAAGAGGAACGCTGAGAACACCTTCGAGACAGCCGAGTCTGTTGCGGCACAAGGGTGATTAGCCCGTTTCGTGTTTGATTTGCGGTATATATCTGCCTAACGTGCGAAAAAGCTTGAACACTTTCGTTCTGGCGATGTCTCCGAAGGGGAAGACGTGAACAAGGCGCAGCTCGTAGAAGCGATTGCCGACAAGATGGGCGGCCGCCAGCAGGCCGCCGATGCTGTCGACCACGTACTGGACGCCATCGTCCGCGCGGTCGTCTCGGGTGAGCGGGTCTCCGTCACCGGCTTCGGTTCGTTCGAGAAGGTCGACCGTCCGGCCCGGTACGCCCGTAACCCTCAGACGGGCGAGCGGGTTCGGGTCAAGAAGACCTCCGTTCCGCGCTTCCGTGCGGGTCAGGGCTTCAAGGACCTGGTGAGCGGCTCGAAGAAGCTCCCGCGGGGCGGCGAGGTCGCGGTCAAGAAGGCGCCCAAGGGCAGCCTGACCGGTGGTGCCTCGGCGACGGTCAAGAAGGCCGCCGCGAAGAAGACCACCAAGGCGGCCGCGAAGAAGACGACCGCGAAGAAGACGACGGCCAAGAAGACGACGGCCGCCGCCAAGAAGACCACGGCGAAGAAGACGACGGCCAAGAAGACCACGGCCGCGGCGAAGAAGGCCACCGCGGCGAAGAAGGCCACCGCCAAGAAGGCGACGGCCAAGAAGGCCCCGGCGAAGAAGGCGACCGCCAAGAAGGCGCCGGCCAAGAAGTCGACGGCGCGCAAGTCCGCTGCCAAGCGGACGACGCGCAGCAGGTAGGACCGCACAGGGGCACTCACGCGCCGGGCCGGACTCCGTGGGGAGTCCGGCCCGCGGCGTGTTTCAGGGCCTGTTTCAGAGGGTTTGCAGGGTCACCAGCGTGATGTGCAGGGACTCGCCCTTGCCCTCGGTCTCGATACGGACCCGCTGCCCTGGGCGCAGCAGCCGCAGGCCTCCGGCGTCGAAGGCCGGGGCGTCGAAGGGGACGGGGGTGCCGTCGTCCAGCAGCACGCTGCCGGAGCGGGTTTCGGCGTCGTAGGTGTATGCGGTGGCCTGCATGGCTGTCAGCCTACGACGGGTTGTGGTTCGGGTGCGGCGCCCGGGGGCCGCATCGCGCAGTTCCCCGCGCCTACGGCAGGCGTGCCGCCGCCGCCTTCGTACGTGGGCCCACGCCAAGTGCCAGCGCGGCGCGCAGGTCGGCTCCGGTGTCCACGTCCTGGCGTACGGAGTCCACGTCGTCGAGGTGGAGTTCCTCGGCTCCCGAGGTGCGGTGGCGGGCCCGGGAATCCTCGCCGAAAGCGGGCAGCAATTCATATCCAGGGGCCGCGGTCAGCAGCGTCGTGCCGATTTCCGCAGCGTCCGGGAGAAAAGCGCGCGGGAATTGCGCCGCCGCGTCCAGGACCCGGGCCAATTCCAGCGGGCGCAGGGCGGGGAGGTCGGCGTTCAGGGCGGCCACGGGGGTTTCGGGGCGCGACGATCGTACGACCGCCGCGGCGTGCGCCAGCGCCGCGTTCAGGCCGCCGCCGGGCTCGTCGGGGACGATGTGCGCGCCAAGTGCGCCCAGCTCACGCCCGGCCAGGGCGTCGTCCGTGACGACTGCCACATCCTTCACCGCGGGGCAGGCCAGCGCCGCGGCCACCGTGTCCTGTGCGAACGCGAGCGCCAGGCCCGGGCGCAGTTCGTCCGCCGCGGCGTCCGACAGCCTGCTCTTCGCCCGCGCCAAGGGCTTCAGGGGTACGACCAAGGTCCACTGCACGAGCGCTCCGTCCCTCTCCAGTCGCGGTCATTGTCACTCAGCCGTCACCAGGGCCATCTGGCGGTCGCGGTCGCGAGGCGTACGGTGTTCTCGACAGACCGGCGGCCTGGGGCGACACTTGTGCGGCCCCATGGGCCGACGACCTTGATACCTAGAGGAAGGTGCACGCGTGCCCCGCCGCAGAATCGGCTTCTGGTACCGCTTCGCCGCGGTGCTCTGCAAACCGCCGTTGGTGGTTCTGATCAAGCGGGACTGGCGTGGAATGGAGCACATTCCGGCCGAGGGCGGATTTATCACCGCGGTGAACCACAATTCGCACATCGATCCCTTCGCGTACGCGCACTTTCAGTACAACACCGGCCGGGTTCCGCGATTCCTCGCGAAGAGCGGGCTTTTCAAGAAGGGATTCGTCGGCGCCGCGATGCGCGGCACCGGGCAGATCCCCGTCTACCGGGAGACCACGGACGCGCTGAGCGCCTTCCGCGCCGCGATCGACGCCGTGGAGCGCGGCGAGTGCGTCGCCTTCTACCCCGAGGGCACCATCACCCGGGACCCGAACCAGTGGCCCATGACCGGCAAGACCGGCGCCGCGCGCGTGGCCCTGCAGACCAAGTGCCCGGTGATCCCGGTCGCGCAGTGGGGCGCCAACGAACTGCTGCCGCCCTATGCCAAGAAGCTCAACCTCCTTCCGCGCAAGACCCACCGGGTTCTCGCGGGTCCGCCGGTGGACCTGACGCGCTTCTACGACAAGGAGATGTCCCCGGACCTGCTGAAGGAGGCGACCGAGGTCATCATGGCCGCGATCACCCACCATCTGGAGGAGATCCGCGGCGAGAAGGCGCCCGGGACGACGTACGACCCGCGCCAGGAGCGCATCGAGCAGCGCCGCAGGACGGCCGCGCAGAACAATGGGCAGACGAAGGCCGAGCAGGAAGAGGGGCAGGGCACGTGAGCAAGCCCGTCAAGGCGGCAGTCCTGAGTGCCGGTTCGTGGGGCACGGCGTTCGCCATCGTCCTCGCGGACGCCGGCTGCGACGTCACCCTGTGGGCCCGCCGCCCCGAGGTCGCCGAGGCCATCAACTCGACGCGGACGAACCCCGACTACTTCCCCGGCGTAGAGCTCCCGCAGGGCGTCCGGGCCACCACCGACCCCGCCGAGGCCATGGCCGGCGCCGACTTCACGGTGCTGTCCGTCCCCTCCCAGACCCTGCGCGCCAACCTCGCCGAGTGGACGCCGATGCTGGCGCCGGGCACGGTCCTGGTGTCCCTCATGAAGGGCGTCGAACTCGGCACCACCATGCGGATGAGCGAGGTCATCGAGGACGTCGCCAAGGTCGGCCA
The DNA here is from genome assembly GCF_008042075.1 of Streptomyces sp. UW30. GTDB lineage: Bacteria > Actinomycetota > Actinomycetes > Streptomycetales > Streptomycetaceae > Streptomyces. Next base: position 1,023,028 of record NZ_RDBN01000005.1, read on the forward strand.
CGACCGCATCGCCGTCGTCACCGGCCCCAACCTGGCCCGTGAGATCGCCTCCCGCATGCCCGCAGCGGCCGTCGTCGCCTGCACCGACGAGTCCGTCGCCCAGCGCCTCCAGGCCGCGTGCCACACGCCGTACTTCCGCCCGTACACCAACACGGACGTGGTGGGTTGCGAACTGGGCGGAGCCGTGAAGAACGTCATCGGTCTCGCCGTGGGCATCGCCGACGGCATGGGCCTCGGCGACAACGCCAAGGGGTCCTTGATCACGCGCGGGCTCGCCGAGACGACCCGGCTCGGGATGGCGCTGGGCGCCGACCCGCTGACGTTCTCCGGACTGGCCGGACTCGGCGACCTGGTGGCGACCTGCTCCTCGCCGCTGTCGCGCAACCACACCTTCGGCACCAACCTCGGCAAGGGCATGACCCTCCAGGAGACCATCGCGGTCACCAAGCAGACCGCCGAGGGCGTCAAGTCCTGCGAGTCCGTGGCGGATCTGGCCCGCCGGCACGGTGTCGACATGCCGATCACGGAGACGGTCGTGGACATCGTGCACGAGGGCAAGCCCCCGGTGGTCGCCCTCAAGGAGCTGATGTCGCGCAGCGCGAAGCCCGAACGACGCTGAGCGAACCGACCCTCCGGACGCTGACTCGGCCCCTACGGGCGGGTACGCTCATCGCGATATGAGCACCGAGAACCTCCCCCAGAGCCCTGACCAGCCGCAGCGCAAGCCGCGTGTGGCCGTCGTGTTCGGCGGCCGCAGCTCCGAGCACGGGATCTCCATGGTCACCGCCGGCGCCGTACTGCGCGCGATCGACCGGACGAAGTACGACGTCCTGCCGATCGGCATCACGCAGAGCGGCCGCTGGGTGCTCACCGCCGACGAACCGGAACGCATGGCGATCACCGAGCGCCGTACGCCCAACGTCGAGCAGCTTGCCGACTCCGGCGAGGGCGGCGTGGTGCTCCCCGTCGACCCCGCGAACCGTGAAGTCGTCTACACCGAGCCCGGATCGGTGCCCAAGGCGCTCGGCGAGATCGACGTGGTCTTCCCGGTGCTGCACGGCCCCTACGGCGAGGACGGCACCCTCCAGGGCCTGCTGGAGCTCTCCGGGGTGCCGTACGTCGGCTCCGGCGTGCTCGCCTCGGCCGTCGGCCAGGACAAGGAGTACATGAAGCGGGTGTTCACTTCGTTCGGGCTCAAGGTGGGCCCGTACGTGGTGATCCGGCCGCGCGAGTGGGAGCAGGACGAGTCCGCCGCCCGCAAGAAGATCATCGACCTCGCCGGCGACCACGGCTGGCCGCTCTTCGTGAAGCCCGCGCGCGCGGGCTCGTCGATCGGCATCACCAAGGTCGAGGACCTGTCCGGCCTGGACGAGGCGATCGCCGAGGCCCAGCGGCACGACCCGAAGATCCTTGTCGAGGCGGCCCTGCGCGGCCGGGAGATCGAGTGCGGGGTGCTGGAGTTCGAGGACGGCCCGCGCGCCTCCGCCCCCGCCGAGATCCCGCCGCCGGACGCGCACGCGTACTACGACTTCGAGGCCAAGTACATCGACTCCACGCCCGGCGTCGTACCGGCGCCGCTGACGCCCGAGGAGACGGCCGAGGTGCAGCGCCTTGCCGTGGACGCCTTCGACGCGGCCTCCTGCGAGGGCCTGGTGCGCGCGGACTTCTTCCTCACCGAGGACGGGGAGTTCGTGATCAACGAGATCAACACGATGCCCGGCTTCACGCCGATCTCGATGTACCCGCAGATGTGGCAGGCCAGCGGAATCAGCTACCCGGACCTGGTGGACCTGCTGATCGAGGCGGCGCTGCGGCGGTCGACCGGGCTCAGGTAGGAGCCGTCACGGTTTTCAGTCGGCGATCCCTTCGGGGATCGCCTTCTTGACGGCCGCGGCCAGGTCGATCAGCACACCCGAACTGTCCCGGCCCTCCGGCACGGTGACCTCGACATATGCGCGCCGCAGCGCGGTGGTGAACCGGTAACCGTCGCCCTGCCGCTCCATCAGCCACCTGACGCCGTTCACGCCGCCCGCCACCGCGTCCTGGTCCCGGCCCTCGGCCACCTTGGGGTCGCTCATCTTCGGCGGTCGTACGACACCGCACCGCAGTATGATCGCCGGGTCTCCCCAGCCCGCGGTCAGCGTGGACGCGGGCGAGGGATCCTCACGGTCGGCACCGTCCACCTCGGCCGGCAGTTTCTTGTCGAGGTTCTGGCACAGCTTCGTGGCCTTCGCACCGGGGCTGGGAACCGCCGCCGACGCGCTGCCGTCTGCTGATGAGCAGCCCGCGGTGGTGACCAGCAGGACGAACGCGGGCAGCCCGATGACAGAAAAGCGCCGGTGACGGAAAGAGTTCACCGGCCAAGGGTAGACGGGGGCTACAGATGTACGACCGGGCAGGTCAGGGTGCGGGTGATGCCGTCCACTTGCTGGACCTTCGCGACCACCATGCGACCCAGGTCGTCGACGGTGTCGGCTTGGGCGCGCACGATGACGTCGTACGGTCCGGTGACGTCCTCGGCCTGGATGACTCCAGGGATCTTGCTGATCGTCTCGGCGACGGTCGACGCTTTGCCGACCTCCGTCTGGATCAGGATGTACGCCTGTACCACGGAACCTCCAGGGCGGCCACGAGGATCATGTGGGGAAAAGGAACGCCACGGTATCGCGTCACCGCTCGTCACGGGGAGACCCTCGTTGGCCAGGGCACCCGCGCCGCGGTGCACGGACCACGGAAGTTGACGTACACCTCGACCGTAGCGAGCACAGTAGGGACGCGCGACCGGGTGCGGACAGGGACAGAAGGGGCGTAAGGGAAATGAAGGGCACTGTTGGTGAGCTCGGTGAGTTCGGGCTCATCAGGGAGCTCACCTCCCGTCTCACCACCACCCCGGCGGTCCGGGTCGGCCCGGGCGACGACGCCGCGGTGGTGGCCGCGCCCGACCGCAGGGTGGTCGCCAGCACCGACATCCTGCTGGAGGGACGGCACTTCCGCCGCGACTGGTCCACGGCCTACGACGTCGGCCGCAAGGCCGCCGCGCAGAACCTCGCGGACATCGCCGCCATGGGCGCCGTGCCGACCGCGCTGCTGCTCGGCCTGGTCGTACCGGCCGAACTCCCGGTGACCTGGCCCAGCGAGCTGATGGACGGAATCCGCGACGAGTGCCAGGTCGCGGGCGCCTCGGTGGTCGGCGGCGACGTCGTACGCGGCGACACGATCATGGTGTCGATCACCGCGCTCGGCGATCTGCGCAACCAGGAGCCCGTCACGCGGGCCGGCGCGCAGCCCGGTGACATCGTCGCCGTGACCGGCTGGCTGGGCTGGTCCGCCGCCGGATACGCCGTACTCTCCCGGGGTTTCCGCTCGCCACGCGCCTTCGTGGAGGCGCATCGGCGCCCCGAGCCGCCGTATCACGCGGGTCCGGCCGCCGCCGGGCTCGGCGCCACGGCCATGTGTGACGTGAGCGACGGACTGATCGCCGACCTCGGGCACATCGCCGAGGCCAGCAAGGTCCGCATCGACATCCGTTCGGGCACGATCGACATCCCGACGCAGATGAACGACATCGGGCAGGCCGTCGGCGTCGACCCCATCCAGTGGGTGCTGACCGGGGGAGAGGACCACGCGATCGTGGCGACCTTCCCGCCGGACGTGAAACTGCCGGCCCGCTGGAAGGTCATCGGCGAGGTCCTCAACCCCTCGGCGCTGCCCCAGGTCACGGTGGACGGGGCGCCGTGGACCAGGAAGGGCGGCTGGGACCACTTCGGCGGGGACATCGAGTCATGATCCCGGGCGTTCTCACGGTGGCCGGTTCCGACTCCGGTGGCGGCGCGGGCATTCAGGCCGACCTGAAGACGATGCTCGCGCTCGGCGTGCACGGCATGAGCGTGATCACGGCGGTCACCGCCCAGAACTCCCTCGGTGTGCAGGGCGCTTGGGAACTGCCGGTGGAGGCGGTGCGGGCGCAGTACCGCAGCGTCGTCGACGACATCGGCGTCCAGGCGATCAAGACCGGCATGCTCGCGTCAGCCGAACTCGTGGAGGCGGTGGCCGAATTGATCGGGGAGACGGACGCGCCCAGCGTGATCGACCCCGTCGGCGTCTCCAAGCACGGCGACCCGCTGCTGGCGGCCTCCGCGCTGGACTCCGTACGCACCAAGCTGCTGCCGGTGGCCACCGTGGCTACGCCGAACCTCGACGAGGTGGCGCAGTTGACCGGCGTGCACGTCGAGTCCGAGGAGCAGCTGCGGGAGGCAGCGGCGGCCGTGCTGGCGTACGGGCCGCGCTGGGTGCTGATCAAGGGCGGTCATCTGCCCGGGGACGCCGTGGATCTGCTCACCGACGGCTCCCAGGAGCACTGGCTGCGGGCTCCCCGGTACGACAACCGGCACACCCACGGCACCGGCTGCACCCTCGCCTCCGCGATCGCCTCGGGGCTCGCGAAGGGACAGTCCGTGCCGGAAGCGGTCACCGCCGCGAAGGAGTACGTCACCGGGGCGATCAAGGCCGGGTTCGCGCTGGGCGGCGGGATCGGTCCCGTGGATCACGGGTGGAGCTTCCGCGTCGGCGCGTAGCCCTCCGGCGGCCGCGGGCACAGCAAAGAGCCGGTCCACCGAAAGGTGGACCGGCTCTTTACAGCGAACCAGCAGTGGCCGCGCGCGAAGCTGTGGGCGTCAGCGCGAGACCTTGCCGGCCTTGATGCACGAGGTGCAAGCGTTCACGCGCTTCGGCGTCCCGCCGACCACGGTACGGACGCGCTGGATGTTCGGGTTCCAGCGACGGGACGTACGGCGGTGCGAGTGCGAGATGTTGTTGCCGAAGCCCGGCCCCTTGCCGCAGACGTCGCAGTTGGCAGCCACGGGTCACTCCAAAGACTTCAGATGCACTTACGGATAATCCCGGCATGCCGGGATCGAGATCAATGATCTGAAGTGGCGCTGCCAGGGGAACGGCCCGATCTGCATCGGGCAACCGGAGCAGCATACAACGACTGCGCCAGTGGAACGAAACTACCATGGCTGCTCAGGGGCCCGCTCCCAGCCCTCTTCCGGCGCCCACCGGCCCTGGGTCTACGCTGCGTGCCACGTCCGGCAGCTCAAGGAGGCGCAGGTGGCGCAGGTGCCGCAGACATTCTTCGATGCTCTCGCGGTGCGCACCTGGTGCGGTCTCGCGCTGGAGTCGCTCGGCCGCGCGCGTGAGGAGATCGACGCGATCAACGTCTACCCCGTGGCCGACGGGGACACCGGGACGAACCTGTATCTGACCGTGGAGTCGTCGGTGGCGGCCGTGGAGGCCGTCTTCACCGCCTACGACGTGGGCAAGCCCAGCCTCGCGGTCGCCGCCCGCGCGATGGCGCACGGCGCCCTCATAGGTGCCCGCGGGAACTCCGGGACGATCCTCGCCCAGCTGCTGCGGGGCATGGCCCAGGTGCTCGCCGACGACGGTGAGACGGCTCACACCGACGGCTCCGGTCTGCGCGACGCCCTGCGGCGGGCCGCCGACTCCGCCCGCGAAGCCGTGGCCCACCCCGTCGAGGGCACCGTCCTCACGGTCGCCTCAGCCGCCGCCGACGCGGCCCACGGTGCCGCGGGCGACGACTGCGGGAGCGTCGCGCGGGCGGCCTACGAGGGCGCGCGTGCCGCGCTCGCCGCTACGCCCCGACAGCTGGCCGTCCTGGAGCGCGCGGGGGTGGTCGACGCCGGCGGGCGTGGGCTGCTGGCGGTGCTGGGCGCGCTGGTGGAGACGTTCACGGGGGAGGCGGTGCCCGCGGCCCCCGGCGGGCACGCGCGCGTGGCGAGCGCTTCGCCCGGGGCCCCGGCCGCCGACGGCGCCTTGCTCGCCGATGCCGAGGACTGCGCCGACGTGCCGGAGGCCGGCGGTCCCGCCTTCGAAGTGATCTACCTCCTGGAGGCCGAGGACGCGGCCGTGGCGCGGCTGCGGGCACGGCTCGACGGGCTCGGGGACTCGCTCGTGATCGTCGGCGGTGACGGACTGTGGAACGTCCATGTGCACGTCGACGACGCGGGGGCCGCCGTGGAGGCGGGCGTCGAGGCCGGGCGGCCGTACCGGATCCGGATCACCCACTTCGGGGCCGGCGACGCGCACACCACCGGCGAGCGGCTGCCCCGGGAGCGGGTCCAGCGGGCCGTCGTCGCCGTCGTGCCCGGCGAGGGCCTGGCCGGGCTGTACGGCGAGGCCGGCGCGACCACCGTCCTCGCCCGCCCCGGCGAGCCGCCCGCCAGCGGAGAGCTGGTCGAGGCCCTGCGGCGGGCCCACGCGCGCGAGGTCGTGCTGCTGCCCAACGACGCCGAACTGCGCCACACCGCGGCCGCCGCGGCCGAGCAGGCCCGCGTGGAGGGCATCCGCGTGGCGCTGATCCCCACCCGCTCCGCGGTCCAGGGCATCGCCGCGCTCGCCGTGCACGAGCCGGACCGCCGCTTCGACGAGGACGTCGTGTCGATGACGTCGGCGGCCGGTGCGACCCGCTACGCCGAGGTCGCCGTCGCCGAACGCCAGTCCTGGACCATGGCCGGCATCTGCCAGGCCGGCGACGTCCTGGGCCTCATCGACGGCGACGTGGCAGTGATCGGCACGGACGTCACCGCCACCGCAGAGAGCGTCCTCGACCGGATGCTGTCCGCAGGCGGCGAGCTCGTCACCCTCGTCCTCGGTGACGAGGCGCCCGAGACGATCGCCGAGCACCTCGAAGCACGCGTGCGTGAGTCCTACCTCGCTGTCGACACGGTGGTGTACCGCGGCGGGCGGCAGGGGGCGCTGCTGCTCATCGGCGTGGAGTGAGCCCGGCCGGGACCTACGCCTCGTCCTGCTCCTCCACGACCTGGAGCATCTGCCCGGCCTCCGCGCGCCGCTCCCGCGCCGCCTCGTCGGCCTCGTCGACGCCGTCGTACGCCGCGAGCACGGCACGCGCGCGTGCCGCCGCCTCGGCCGGACGGCTCAGGTCGGCCTCCAGCCAGCCCGCGGCGAGCTCGGCGCCGGTACGGCTGTGCAGGGCGTCGTCGCCGAGGGCGGCGAAGACCGCGACGGCCTGCGTCACCTGGGACAGGGCCTCCTCCAGCGCGCCGCGGATCGACTCGTCCTCGGCATCCTCCGCGGCGGAACGCGCCAGGAGGTCGCTGAACTGGCGGTGGGTGTGGCCGAGTTCGGCGACGAGCCGCTCGCGGGCCTCCTCGTCGTCGACCGCCTCCAGCGCCGCCCGGCACTCCTCGACCGCGCTCGCCATCAGCGCCGGAGCCGTGTCCTGCCCGCCTTCCACGTCCTCCTCGCCCAGCGCCAGCCACGCGCGGGCGCGCAGGGACCGCACCAGGCCGTGGACATTGCCGACGGAGCGCCACAGCGTGCCCGCGCGCGCGTACGCCTGGTCCGCCTCGGCGTGCAGGCCCGCGTGGCCCAGGGACTCGGCTGCGAGGTGGGCGAGGGTGGCGTGGTCGTGCTGCTCGGGCCAGTGCCGGGCGATCTCGGCGGCCTGAAGCCGGCGTTCGGCCGCCTCGCGGTGCTCGCCGAGCTCGCTCAGGCAGTCGCCGAGCCACCACTGCGTCTGGACGACCGCCCCGTCGCCGTGCGTCTCGGCGGACAGGTCGACGAGCGCCGACTCCAGCACCTCGGCGGCCTCGGCGAACCGTCCCTGCCGCAGCAGGAACCCGCCCAGCTGCTGCCGCGCCCAGGCGCCCAGCGTGCGGCTCTCGCCCGCCTCGTCGGCCCAGTGGGCGGCCTCCAGGGCGTGCTCCGCGGCCTCCTCGGACAGCCCCCGGCCGCCGAGCACCTCGGCCAGCTGGAGGTGCAGCTGCGCCCGCCCCGCGGCCTCCAGGTGCGGCCCGCCGTGCTCCAGGGCCGCCCGCAGCGCCCGCTCGGCCTGCGCGGTGTCGCCGAGATGGTGCGCGAGCCCGGCCAGCCGGGCCTCGTACTCCACCGCGAACCACGGCAGCCCGGCCCCGACGAACGCCGCCGCGGCCCGCGCGAACAGCTCCGCGGCCCCCTCCACGTTCCCCGCGAGCGCCGCCAGTTCCGCGAGCATCGCCTGCGCCTCAGCGATCCGTGCGGCGAGCCGTACGTCGTCCCGGGACTGCCCGTCGACGAGCGCGAGCACCTCACGGGCGGCGATCTCGGCGCCGGCCGCCGACTGCGGCGCCGCGTCCTCGGCCTCGTGCACCTGCCGCATCAGGATCCGCGCCCGGCTCATCAGCACGGCCGCCGTCTGCCGCAGGCCCGTGCCGTCCTCGGCGTACAGCGCGAGGACCCGGTCGTACAGGTCGGCGATCGCCGTGAGGGCCTCGGACACCTCGCCCTGGAGCGCCCGTACGTACGCTCCACGCGCGCGTGCCGCCAGCGCCTCACCGGGGTCGCCCGCCTCCGCGTACAGCCCCGCCGCCTCCTCGAACAGGGCGACGCCCTCGGGGCCCAGGTCCATCGCCCGGTGGTCGGCGATCTCCGCGCGGTCCCGGGCGTCCAGCTCGACGCCCTCGGCGGCCCGCGAGACGGCCGCCCACGCCTCGACGGCGCCTGGCTGGAGGGTGTCCGACAGCCGCCGTGCCTCGGCGATCAGCGCCGGCAGGCCGGGCCGCGGGCCCGGGTCCTGCGGCGCGTTCGACGCGGCGGGCGCGGGCACCGACGGTGTCGGCCGTGCCGCCGTACGCACCCCCAGCGGCAGCCGCTCCACCAGCGGGCGCTGCTCCATACGCGCGCGTGCCCGCTCGCTGATGTGCGTCGTGCCGTTGCGCTCGTCGAAGCGCGCGGCCAGGGCGAGGGCCTCCTCGCGCGCGTGGGCGGCGAGTTCGCGGGCGGTCCAGGTGCGGCCTGCCGGACCGGGCACCTGCTGCGCGCCCAGCCCGAGCGCGCCCAGGCGGTCCATGAGCAGGGCCACCACCGACATGAACTCCAGCTTGCTGCGCGGATGCCCGTCGTCCGTGAAGTACGCCGGCCGCTCCGCTAGCAGCTCCAGGCCGCGCGCCTCGTTGCCGGTCAGCACACAGAACTCGACGTGGTCCGCGTACGCCCCGCGCATGCTCTCCATGGCCCGCACGAGCCTGAAGCCCCGCAGATGGTTGGCGCGGGCCTCGTCCACGCGGCCCAGGCGCAGCAGCGGCGTCAGGGAGGACGCGAGGACCGTGTGCGGCTCGTGGGCGCAGGTGAACTCGCCCTCCAGGACCGGCGCCCACAGCCGCAGCGCCTCGGTGTCCTGGCCCCGCTCCGCCTGCCACCACCCCTGCCCGTGCAGCTCGCACGCGTGGCAGTCGGCCATGCTGTCGCGGTCCGCGCCCAGCCAGGCGCCGTACGCCCGCTCCGCCCGCGCCACGTCTCCGACATGCGCGGCCACGCTGAACTCGGCGCCGCGCACGGCCCGTTCGGAGTGCCCGGCGAGCCGGTAGCGGTGCTCCATCTCGCCGAGCCACTTCTCGATCGAGGCCAGCGGGACGTGCGGCTGGTCGAGCATGCCGGACGACATCCACTTGAAGACCCAGTGCAGCGAATGGATCTCGTACTCGTCGAAGTCCTCGGGCCGCTCGTCCCACATGCGCAGCAGACGCGCGAAGGGGACGAACATCTTGCCCTTCTCGGAGCTGTAGTTGTAGACCTTCAGCTGGTGCCCGAGCGCCTCGATCACGGCCAGCGGGACGTTCAGCTTCTCCGCCTCGGCGAGCAGCTGCTCCGCGCGCGCGTTGCGGGCCGGACCCTCCGGTTCCTCGCCGTTCTCCGCCATCGCCCGGCGCAGCGAGTCGAAGTCGGTGATCTCGCTCATCAGCGGCCTCCCTCGCCGTTCGTGGCCCACTCCAGCAGACCGATGAAGGCCCGGTTCAGCAGCGCCGAGTCGGCGGGCCTGAGCGGACGCTGCGCCATCAGCAGGGCCTGCCCGTACAGCGACTCGGTGGCGGTGCCGATCAGCTCCGGATCGCCCAGCGAACCGATCCGCCGGATCAGCGGGTTGAGGTGGTTCAGCACCAGACGCGCGCGTGGCGCGCTGCCGCGCAGGGACCCGAGGATGCCCGCCCACAGGTCGTCGGCCTGCTCCTCGGCCTGCGCGCGCGCCTGCTCGTGCCGGGCCGCCCGGTCGTCCAGGTGCAGCGCGGGCACGGACAGCGGATGGAAGGCGCGCAGGACGACGTCACAGCCCAGCGGGTCGAGTTTCGCCCGCGCGGCCGCCAGGAAGCCCGACAGGGCCAGCTCCTCGGCCGGGTCGACCGAGTCCAGATGGGCGGTCACGGTCTCCGCGTCCAGCTCGGCGACGACCGTCCCCGGCCGCACCGACGGCAGCGCCTCGATCAGCTCGCTGTCGTACGTGTAGCCGCCGTTGACCACCCCGACGCCCTGCGCGGACGCGATCGGGGCGACCTGCCGGTACTCCTCGACGGTCCGCGTGAAGTGCACCACCGCGTGCCGCTGCGCGAACTCCTCCAGGGACAGCCGTCCGTCGGACGTCTCGAAGGGCAGCCACGGCAGCATCGTGCGCAGCATCTCCTTGTCGTGCCGCGCGAGGGACTTCACGCCCAGGTGGTGCACGGACAGGAACGCCGCCAGCCGTTCCGGATCCCCGGCCGCGAGGCCCGTGAGCCAGGACCGGATCCTTGTCCCCAGCGCCTCCCGTACGGCCGCCAGCGTCTCGTCCTCGTACAGCGACTCGCGCGACGCCGTCGGCCGCAGGCTGTCGGTGTCCAGGACGCAGCGCACGAAGAACGCCCAGTCGGGCAGCAGCTGTTCGGCCCGCTCGGTCAGCAGCATGCCCTTGAGGTGGACGCGATGACCGGCCCGCTGGGCGGGGCTGACCGCGGCCGGCAGCACGTACGCGACCCCGCGGATCCCGGCGAGCGGCACGTCCAGCTCGATCGAGTCCAGCGGGGTGAAGCCGAACAGGTCCTGACAGTGCCGGGCCAGGGCCACCCTCCGGTTGGCGGGGGAGGGGTACGACCGGTCCCAGGGCGCGGGCAGATCGGTGACGGCCTCGCCGCCGACCCGTACGTCGTACGGCAGCAGTGAGCCGAAGTCCCGCGCCAGCGCCAGGACCCGGTCCTCGGCCAGCCACTCGGCGGCCCCCGCCCGCGCCACCAGGTGCACGGTCGTGCCCGGTTCGGGGCGGGCGTCGTCCGGCAGCGTCCGCACGGTGTACGAACCGTCGTCCGTCGCCGTCCACTCCACCGGCGGCGCGTCCGGCGTACGGGCGCTGCGGCTGACCACCCGGATCCGCTCGGCGACCACGAAACACGCCAGCAGACCGATGCCGAACTGCCCCAGGAAGTCGGACCGGGCCTCCTGAAGCCCCTCGGCGCGCTTGGAGCTGCGGCCGATGGTCGCGAGGAGGCTGTGCACGTCCGCCTCGGTCAGCCCGATCCCGGAGTCCTCGACGCGCAGGGTGCCCGACTCGGCGTACAGCCGCACCGCGGCGGGCGCGCCCGGCTCCTCGGCGCGTCTGGCGGTGATGGCGTCGACGGCGTTCTGCAGCAGCTCGCGCAGATAGACCTTCGGACTGGAGTAGAGGTGGTGGGAGAGCAGGTCCACCAGACCGCGCAGGTCGACCTGGAACGTATGAGGTGACGGGGATGGCTGAGGTGCCTGGGATGACTGTGAGGTCTGGGAGTCCATCGTCGCAGCGCCGTTGGGGGGACTTGGCGACGGCGCGGGGTCGGGCGGCCCCGGTGAGGCGGTGACCGCGAAGGGATGGCCGGAGCGCGCCATCCTAGGGCCGAAGCGAGCCGCCTGACCAGGGGTTTCCGGGAGTTTTACCGGGACGGACGCCGTGACCTCTACGGCATTGTCAGTGCCGTGGTGTGGAATGGATCTCGTGCCCGCACTGGAAGAACCACTGAAGAAAGTGCTCGGCCCTCCCACCGCGAAGGTGATGGCCGAGCATCTCGGCCTGCACACCGTGGGCGACCTGCTGCACCACTACCCGCGCAGATACGAGGAGCGCGGCCAGCTCACCCACCTCGCCGACCTCCCCATGGACGAGCACGTCACGGTGGTCGCCATGGTCGCCGACGCGCGCCTGCACAGCTTCGCCTCCAGCAAGGCGCCGCGCGGCAAGGGCCAGCGCCTCGAAGTCACCATCACCGACGGCAGCGGCCGCCTCCAACTGGTCTTCTTCGGCAACGGCGTTCACAAGCCCCACAAGGATCTCCTGCCGGGCACACGCGCGATGTTCGCGGGCAAGGTCTCGGTCTTCAACCGCCGCCTGCAACTGGCGCACCCGGCCTACGAGTTGCTGCGCGGCGACTCGGAGGAAGCGGTCGAGACCTGGGCCGGCGCCCTGATCCCGATCTACCCCGCCACCGCCAAGCTGGAGTCCTGGAAGGTCGGCAAGGCGATCCAGACGGTCCTGCCCAGCGCCCAGGAGGCCGTCGACCCGCTCCCGGACACCCTCCGCGAGGGGCGCCGCCTGGTCGCCCTCCCCGAGGCCCTCCTCAAGATCCACCGTCCGCACACCAAGGCCGACATCGAGGACGCCCGCTCCCGGCTCAAGTGGGACGAGGCCTTCGTCCTCCAGGTCGCCCTCGCCCGCCGCCGCCACGCCGACGCCCAACTCCCCGCGGTCGCCCGCAAACCCAAGCCCGACGGCCTCCTGACCGCCTTCGACGCCCGCCTCCCCTTCACCCTCACCGAGGGCCAGCAGAAGGTCTCCAAGGAGATCTTCGACGACTTGGCGACGGAGCATCCGATGCACCGGTTGCTCCAGGGGGAGGTCGGATCCGGGAAAACCATGGTGGCGCTGCGCGCCATGCTCGCCGTGGTCGACGCCGGCGGACAGGCCGCCATGCTCGCGCCCACCGAAGTGCTCGCCCAGCAGCATCACCGCTCCATCGTCGAGATGATGGGTGAGCTGGCCGAGGGCGGGATGCTGGGCGGAGCGGATCAGGCCACCAAGGTGGTGCTGCTCACCGGGTCCATGGGCGCGGCCGCCCGCCGCCGGGCGCTGCTCGATCTCGTCACCGCGGAGGCCGGGATCGTCATCGGCACGCACGCGTTGATCGAGGACAAGGTCCAGTTCCACGACCTCGGCCTGGTCGTCGTCGACGAACAGCACCGGTTCGGCGTGGAGCAGCGCGACGCCCTGCGCGGCAAGGGCAAGCAGCCGCCGCACCTGCTCGTCATGACGGCCACGCCCATCCCGCGCACGGTCGCCATGACGGTCTTCGGCGACCTGGAGACCTCGGTCCTGGACCAGCTCCCCGCCGGTCGCTCACCCATCGCCTCCCATGTCGTCCCGGCCGCCGACAAGCCCCACTTCCTGTCCCGCGCCTGGGAGCGGGTGCGCGAGGAGGTCGGCAACGGCCATCAGGCCTACGTCGTCTGCCCCCGGATCGGGGACGAGGAGGACGACCCGAAGAAGTCCGGGAAGAAGAAGTCACCCGAGGACGAGGCCGAGAAGCGCCCGCCGCTCGCCGTCCTCGACGTGGCCGACCAGCTCTCCAAGGGCCCGCTCAGCGGCCTCCAGGTGGAGGTCCTGCACGGCCGTATGGCTCCGGACGACAAGGACGCCGTCATGCGCCGCTTCGCCGCCGGCGAGACCGACGTCCTGGTCGCCACGACGGTCATCGAGGTCGGTGTGAACGTCCCCAACGCCACCGCGATGGTGATCATGGACGCCGACCGCTTCGGCGTCTCCCAGCTCCACCAGCTGCGCGGCCGCGTGGGCCGAGGCTCCGCCCCCGGCCTCTGCCTCCTGGTCACCGAGATGCCGGAGGCCGCCGCGGCCCGCCAGCGCCTGGCCTCCGTCGCCGCCACCCTCGACGGCTTCGAACTCTCCCGCATCGACCTCGAACAGCGCCGCGAGGGCGACGTCCTCGGCCAGGCCCAGTCCGGCGCCCGCACCAGCCTGCGGATGCTGGCGGTCATCGAGGACGAGGAGATCATCGCGGAGGCGCGGGAGGAGGCGGTGACGCTGGTGGCGGCCGATCCGGAGCTGACGGGACTTCCCGGCCTCAAGACGGCCCTGGACGCCCTTTTGGACGAGGAAAGGGAGCAGTTCCTGGAAAAGGGGTGAGCGGGATCGCCCCTGAAGGGGCGCGGGGAACTGCGCGAGCAACCACGACGAACCTGCTGCCACACTGAATCCGTAACCACCCCCGAACAAGGACCCAAGATGACGCGCGTGATCGCCGGCACGGCAGGTGGACGCCGCTTGGCAGTCCCGCCAGGGACCGGCACCCGCCCCACCTCCGACCGCGCACGCGAGGGCCTCTTCTCCACTTGGCAGGCCCTCCTCGGCGGCCCCCTGGAGGGCGACCGCGTCCTCGACCTCTACGCCGGATCCGGCGCGGTCGGCCTGGAGGCACTCTCCCGAGGCGCCGGCCACACCCTCCTCGTCGAGGCCGACGCCCGAGCCGCCCGCGTCATCCGCGAGAACGTCAAGAGTCTCGGCCTCCCCGGCGCCGAGGTCAGATCGGGCAAAGCCGAACAGATCATCCAGACCCCGGCGCCGACCGAGCCGTACGACATCGTCTTCCTGGACCCGCCCTACGCCGTCACGGACGACGATCTTCGCGAGATTCTCCTCACACTCCGCTCAGGGGGCTGGCTCGCGCGCGAGGCGCTCGTCACCGTGGAGCGCAGCACCAGAGGCGGAGAATTCCGGTGGCCCGAAGGTTTTGAAGCGATCCGGGCCCGTCGTTACGGCGAGGGAACGTTTTGGTACGGTCGCGCCGCCTCTACGTGCGAAGACGCACGATGACCGGACCGGAGAGCGAGGGATCACAAGTGCGCCGCGCCGTATGTCCCGGGTCATTCGACCCGATCACCAACGGACACCTCGACATCATTTCCCGCGCCTCCAGGCTGTACGACGAGGTCTACGTCGCAGTCATGATCAACAAGTCCAAGCGGGGCCTGTTCGAGATCGACGAGCGGATCGACCTGATCCACCAGGTCATTGCGGAGTTCGAGAACGTCCGGGTCGAGGCCTTCCACGGCCTCCTCGTCGACTTCTGCAAGGAACGCGACATCCCGGCCATCGTCAAGGGCCTGCGCGCGGTCAGCGACTTCGACTACGAGCTGCAGATGGCGCAGATGAACAACGGTCTGTCCGGCGTGGAGACGCTCTTCGTGCCGACCAACCCGACCTACAGCTTCCTGTCGTCCTCGCTGGTGAAGGAGGTCGCCACCTGGGGCGGCGACGTCTCCCACCTGGTGCCGCCGGTGGTGCTGGAGGCCCTCAACAAGCGTCTGCGCCAAGGCTGAACGGGCAACGGCGGCTACAGTCGTCCCGTCCGTCTCCATCACAGCTGTAGAGAGTGGCGAGCACACGGTGGACGTACAGAACAAGCTCGACGAGATCGTCGCGGCGGTCTCAGGTGCCCGGTCGATGCCGATGTCGGCGTCCTGCGTGGTCAACCGCGCCGAACTGCTCTCCTTGCTGGAAGAGGTCCGTGCGGCCCTGCCCGGCTCCCTCGCCCAGGCCCAGGAGCTGATCGGCGACCGCGAGCAGATGGTCGAGCAGGCCCGCCAGGAGGCCGACCGGATCATCCAGGGTGCGCACGCCGAGCGTGGCTCGCTGATCTCCGACACCGAGGTCGCCCGCCGCTCCCAGGCCGAGGGCGACCGCATCCTCGCCGAGGCCCGCCAGGAGGCCGAGGACGTCCGCGCGGAGGCCGACGACTACGTCGACTCCAAGCTCGCCAACTTCGAGGTCGTCCTCACCAAGACCCTCGGCTCGGTCGGCCGCGGCCGCGAGAAGCTCCTCGGCACCGGCCCGGGCCTCGACGAGCAGGGCTACGAGGACGAGGACGCCCCCGAGCGCAGCCACGACCCGGAGACCCTGCGCCGCACGGCCGACCAGTACGTCGACGCCAAGCTCGGCGCCTTCGAGGCCGTCCTCGCCAAGACCCTGGAGGCCGTCGGCCGCGGCCGGCAGAAGCTGCACGGCCGGATCGCCACCGACGACCTCGGCGCCCTCGGCGACGACATCGGCACCGCCCAGCACTCCAGCGACGCCGACTACCTCGCCGACCTCGTGGCGCTGGCCGAGCAGGACGCCCCGGCGGCCCCGCCCGAGCAGCCGGCGGCCGTACCGGCACAGCCGCAGTACGACCCGCAGACCGTGCAGCCGGCGTACGGCTACCAGCAGCAGGACACCTACGGCGGCTACCCGCAGCAGCAGGCCTACGCCCAGCAGCAGGACCCGTACGGCTACCAGCAGGCCGATCCCTACGGCTATCAGGGCTACGACGGCCAGCAGGCGGCTTACGACCAGCAGCAGGCCCAGCAGCCCCAGCAGGTCCACCAGTCGTACGCCCTCGACGAGACCAGTCTCTTCGACACGGGCATGATCACTCCGGAGCAGTTGCGGGCGTACGAGCAGGGGCGCGGCCAGTAACGGACCACCGGATTGGGCCGTGAGCGAAAGGTCCAGTATCCTGGCTCTTCGGTCGCGTGTACGTCCGCGATCAAAGCTGCCCAGGAACACCGCGGGCAGTGACCCCCTGAGCTCAGCAGATCGAAAGCAGGAATGGCGTGACAGCCCGCCTCGACCACCGCAACCCTCTCGTGTTCGACACGCACGAGCTGGGTCGGCGGCCCGGTGCGCTGCAGCGCTTGACCCGTACGGTCGCCGCCCCCAAGGACTTCGGTATCCAGGGGGTCGTCGGAGTGCCGGAAGGCGCCCCGGTGGAGCTCGGACTCCGGCTCGAGTCGGTCATGGAAGGGGTGCTTGTCACAGGCACCGCCCGTGCACAGGCCGAGGGGGAGTGCGTAAGGTGTCTGGAGCCGCTTCAGCTCGACGTCGAAGCGGAATTCCAGGAGATGTTCTCGTACCCTGACGCCGACGACCGGGGCCGCCACCACGCGGAACCGGGCGACGACGCCGAGGACGACGAGGACAGGCTCTTTCTCGAGGACGGCATGTTCGACCTCGAAGCCGTGCTGCGTGATGCGGTGGTGCTCGCACTGCCGATGCAGCCGGTGTGCCAGGAAGGCTGCCCAGGACTGTGCACCGAGTGCGGTGCACGCCTTGCGGACGACCCGGACCACCACCATGACGCCGTCGACATGCGTTGGGCGGCACTGCAGGGACTCGCCGAGACCATGACGGACGGCGAGAAGGACGAGATGAGCGGCGGCGCGCTTCCATCAGCGCACGCCGACGAGAAGCAGGAGAAGTAGCCGTGGCTGTTCCGAAGCGGAAGATGTCGCGCAGCAACACGCGCCACCGCCGGTCGCAGTGGAAGGCTGCGGTCACCCCCCTGGTTGCGTGCGAGCGCTGCCACGAGCCCAAGCAGCAGCACATCGCGTGCCCGTCTTGCGGCACTTACAACAAGCGCCAGGTCCTCGAGGTCTGAGCGGCTGGTGAGAGGCACTGTGTCCACGCCGAAGAAAAACTCTGCGGAGACCACGGCCTCGTCCCACACGCTGTTGGAAGGGCGGCTCGGGTACAAGCTCGAGTCCGCCCTTCTGGTGCGTGCGCTGACGCACCGTTCCTACGCGTACGAGAACGGCGGTCTGCCGACCAACGAGCGCCTGGAGTTCCTCGGGGACTCCGTCCTGGGCCTCGTCGTCACGGACACGCTGTACCGAACCCACCCCGACCTGCCCGAAGGCCAGCTGGCCAAGTTGCGGGCCGCGGTGGTCAATTCGCGTGCGCTGGCGGAGGTCAGCCGCGGGCTCGACCTGGGCTCCTTCATCCGGCTCGGCCGCGGTGAAGAGGGCACGGGCGGCCGGGACAAGGCATCCATCCTTGCCGACACCCTGGAAGCGGTGATCGGCGCGGTCTATCTCGACCAGGGCCTGGACTCTGCGGCGGAGCTCGTGCACCGCCTGTTCGACCCCCTGATCGAGAAGTCCTCGAACCTCGGTGCCGGCCTGGACTGGAAGACCAGTCTCCAGGAGCTCACCGCGACCGAAGGGCTCGGCGTGCCCGAGTACCTGGTCACGGAGACCGGCCCCGACCACGAGAAGACCTTCACTGCTGCCGCCCGCGTCGGAGGCGTCTCGTACGGCACCGGCACCGGCCGCAGCAAGAAGGAGGCGGAGCAGCAGGCCGCTGAATCCGCGTGGCGGGCCATCAAGGCCGCCGCGGAGGAGCGCGCCAAGAAGGCGGCAGCGAACGCCGCCGAGCCCGACGCGGACGCGTCGGCCTCCGCCTGACCGAACAAGCGCGATCCGAGCGCCCGTCCCGGCCCCGTAATTGGTCGTGGGCGGGCGCTCGGCCCATACCCGCAAGGTGTGTACGGGAGATCCCATGCCCGAGTTGCCCGAGGTCGAGGTCGTGCGGCGTGGCCTGGAGCGGTGGGTCGCCCACCGTACGGTCGCCGACGCCGAGGTGCTGCACCCGCGTGCCGTACGCCGCCACATCGCCGGCGCGGACGACTTCGCGCACCGCCTCAAGGGTCATCGCGTCGGTGTCGCCAGCCGCCGCGGCAAGTACCTGTGGCTGCCCCTGGAGGACACCGGTCAGTCGATCCTGGCCCACCTCGGCATGAGCGGTCAGCTGCTGGTCCAGCCGCACACCGCGCCCGACGAGAAGCACCTCAGGATCCGGGTGCGGTTCGCGGACGCGGTCGACACCGAACTGCGGTTCGTGGACCAACGCACCTTCGGCGGCCTGTCGTTGCACGACACGACTGCGGACGGCCTGCCCGACGTCATCGCGCACATCGCCCGCGACCCCCTCGACCCGCTCTTCGACGACGAGGCCTTCCACCAGGCCCTGCGCCGCAAGCGGACGACCATCAAACGGGCCCTGCTCGACCAGTCGTTGATCAGCGGAGTCGGCAACATCTACGCGGACGAGGCCCTTTGGCGCGCCCGTCTGCACTACGACCGCCCGACGGGCACCTTCACCCGCCCGCGCAGCCTCGCACTCCTGGGCCATGTCCGGGACGTGATGAACGCGGCCCTCGCGGTCGGCGGCACCAGCTTCGACAGCCTCTATGTCAACGTCAACGGCGAGTCGGGCTACTTCGACCGCTCGCTCGACGCGTACGGCCGTGAGGGGCTGCCCTGCAAGCGGTGCGGTACGCCGATGCGCAGGCGGCCCTGGATGAACCGGTCGAGCTACTTCTGCCCGAAGTGTCAGAGGGCGCCGCGCGTCTCGTCGTAGCTCCGGCGTGCTTCGAGCACGTCGTCCATCTGCCCCTCCACGAAGTGGATGAGGCTCAGCAGTCGCTCCGCCACCCCGCGCCCGAGGGGCGTCAGCTCGTAGTCGACCCGCGGCGGGTTCGTCGGCTGGGCGTCGCGGTGGACCAGGCCGTCCCGCTCCAGGGCGTGCAGCGTCTGGGACAGCATCTTCTCGCTGACGCCGTCGATCCGCCGGCGCAGCTCGTTGAAGCGCAGCGAGCCCTCGTACAGGGCGCCGAGCGTGAGCCCGCCCCAGCGGCCCGTGACGTGCTCCAGCGTGCCGCGCGAGGGGCAGGCCTTGGCGAACACGTTGTACGGGAGGTCCTGCTCCTCCGTGCGCTCCTGCGTGATGTCCATATCTGAAGCGTACTCGAACGCAGCGCTAACCGGCAGGTTGCACTAACTGGAAGTTAGTGCTTTCCTTTCGTCATTGCCAGTGAGCTGGCCAATACCCAGCTGCCTACTTCAGGAGTGCCTACGTGACCACCCCCGTCATCTCCATCGCCTACCACTCCGGCTTCGGCCACACCGCCGTCATCGCCGAGGCCGTCCGCTCCGGTGCCGTCGAGGCCGGTGCCGAGGTGCATCTGATCAAGGTGGACGAGATCACCGAGGAGCAGTGGACGATCCTCGACGGTTCGGACGCCATCGTGTTCGGCTCGCCGACCTACATGGGCACCGCGTCCGGCGCCTTCCACGTCTTCGCCGAGGCCACCTCGAAGCGCTGGGCCGAGCAGGCCTGGACGGACAAGCTGGCCGCCGGCTTCACCAACTCCGCCTCCAAGAGCGGCGACAAGCTGCACACCCTGCAGTTCTTCCAGATCCTGGCCGGCCAGCTCGGCATGCACTGGATCAACCTCGGCCTGCTGCCCGGCTGGAACAACAGCGCCGGCTCCGAGAACGACCTCAACCGCCTCGGCGTCTTCACCGGCGCCGCCGCCCAGACCAATGCCGACCAGGGCCCGGAGGCCGTCCACAAGGCCGACGTGGCCACGGCCGAGCACCTGGGGCGCCGGGTGACCGAGACCGCGAAGGTGTTCGCCCTCGGCCGCTCGGCGGTCGCCGCGTAGGCGCGGGCGAACACGCACGAGGGGCTCCCAGCCGGTGTTCGTCACCGGGTGGGAGCCCCCATGTGGTCGGCGCCACGGCGTCGGAATGCCGACGGAGTGCCGTCGTGCCAGGCTGAGATCAGGGATCGAGTCAGTCCGGGAAACTCGGCTGACCGGATGGCTCTGCGACCCAAGGAGGCCGGCATGGCCCGTGACGCCCCTCAACCCGAATGGGCCAACGTCGACCCGCGCCCCTGGCACGGGCCCACGTCCGGTACCACCGTCTTCGCCGCTGCACTGATGATCTTCGGCGGAGCAATGGCGATTTTCGAGGGTGTCGCTGCCGTTGCCGAGGACGACCTGTTCCTCGCGACACGTCACTACGTGTTCGACTTCAGCCTGGCGGGCTGGGGCTGGGTCCACCTCATTCTGGGAATCGTCACTGTCCTTGCAGGCTGCGCCGTACTCGGCGGAGCGCTGTGGGCACGCTTCTTCGGCGTGCTCGTGGGCGGCCTGGGCGCGCTCGCCAACTTCCTGTGGGTGCCGTACTACCCTCTATGGGCCCTGGCACTGGTCGCCATCAACATCTTCATCGTCTGGGCCCTGTGCACGGGTATGCACAGAGAGGCCCACGACGGCCGGACGGCCTGACCCGGACATCACTTCCGTGCGGGGCTCGATCCGTTCAGGCGCCTCGGCCCGAGCCGCGCAAGGTGACCTGCGGCTGTCTCAGTAGCCGAAGTCCTGCGTCCACCAAGGGCCGCCGGCGCCGATGTGCACACCGACCCCGAGGGTCTTGAAGTCGCAGTTCAGGATGTTCGCCTTGTGGCCGGGACTGTTCATCCAGGCCTCCATCACGGCGGCCGCGTCGGCCTGGCCGCGGGCTATGTTCTCGCCGCCGAGGTCGGCTATGCCGGCCTTCGCGGCCCGGTCCCACGGGGAGGCGCCGTTCGGGTCGGTGTGGTCGAAGAAGCCCCGCTGGGCCATGTCCTCGCTGAAGTCCTGCGCCAGATCGGCCAGCGAGCTGTTGGCGGCGACCGGGCTGCAGCCCACCTGTGCGCGCTCGTCGTTCACGAGCCTCAGTACCTCGGCAGCGGCGGCGGCCTGGGCGGACACCGTCACCGGCGGGGTGGTCTTTTCCTGGCCCTGCTCGGGCTTCTTGTCCTTCTGCGGCGCCTTGGTGGCCGTCCGCGAAGGAGTCTCCTTCGGCTTCTTGCTGGGCGTGGCCGACGGCTTCTTCGACGGCGTCTTCGTCGGCGCGGCCGACGAGGTCGACGGGGCCGGAGTGGTCGGCCGCTCGATGTCACGGCTCGTCGATTCGCCGCTGTCGTCCCGGTCGGCGCTGCCGGACGTACCGCCCTGCTCGGCGGGGGAGTTGGTCGGGCTGTCGGCGGCCTGCACCCGGTCCGTGCCGTTGCTGCCGCCGAGCTGGTAGTTGTCGATGCCGGGCACCACGCCCGTGGCCACCGCGACCGTGCCGATGGCCACCGCCGCGGAGACGCCGAGCAGCCCGGTCTTCACCGGAGCCGCGGCCTTCTTCTTACGGCGGCGGTGCGTGCCGGGCCGCCGGGAGCCGCCGTCGGGCGTGAAGCCGTCACTGTGGAAGACCGCGGTGGCCGTGGCGTCGTCGCTCGGGAAGGTCGTGGGGTCGGTGATCCGGTCGTAGTCCTCTTCCGTGGCGAAGAGGTAGGCGTCGCTCATCGCGTAGGCCTCGGCGTACGCCTCCGGATTCAGATAGGGCGCGATGCCTCTCGCGGGGCGTTCGCTCGCGTACGAGTCCCGTGGGTCGTGGCCCTCCGTATAAGAGCCGTCCGTGTGTGTGACCCCCGTGGCGCGGCCGGTGGCGGCGCGTCCGGCGGCGGAGCGTCGGTGGCGTCCCATGTACTGGCCTTCCTCGTCCCTGCGGTCTGAACGTCCTCACAGAACTCACACGATCGAGTGAGTTTCATATGAGATTCATTGGGTCGGGACGGTACCGCATGGCGCCAGAGGAGGGAGTGCCCCGAGAGACATTGGCCCGTTAGGTTGCAGTCATGAGCGAGGATGTGCGGTTGGTCGCCTGGGTGCGGGGACGCGTCCAAGGTGTGGGTTTTCGCTGGTTCACGCGGGCCAAGGCCCTCGAGATCGGCGACCTGAGTGGTTTTGCTCTCAATTTGGACGACGGCCGGGTCCAAGTGGTCGCGGAGGGCCCCCGGGGCGGCTGCGAGGGGCTGCTCGACTGGCTCCAGGGCGCCGACACGCCCGGGCGGGTGGACGGTGTCACCGAGATCTGGGACACACCTCGCGGGGGTTACGACGGCTTCGCCATCCGCTGAGCCGATTCTGTAAACAGGCCCAGTAGCAAGCGGAGGGACCTGCCACCGGCAACTGCCCCGAGCAGAAATGAGCAGGTGGTTGCCAAGAACGGCGCGCGGTGGCAGGCTCCGCACTTAAGGATGATCGCCACGCCCCGCGGGGCCCGCAGGAGTCGCCGCGCAGCCGTCTGCGGCCGTGTGCACCCGGGTTTGCCCGCCAATACGGGGCGTGATCGTGTTGACCGTCAAACTTTTTGGTGAGACGCTAAAAGCCCCGCGCACCTTAGCTGTTTGGCGTGGCTGAACGGCAGAACAAGTCCAGGCCTGCCAAGCAACCGCGGGTGCGAATCCCTCACGACCCACACCGCTTCGGTCGGTCACTCAGTGTGGAGGACCATCCATCATGGCAAAGGCGCTTCTCGGTTACGTCGGCGGCTCCGACCCTCGACTCCTCGCCGAGATGCGACGGCTCCAGCAGCGTGTCCAGGACCTCGAATCCGAGCTCGGACGGATTCAGGCCGAGAACGACGCGCTGACGGCTGCCGCTTCTCACGACAGGATCATGGAGAGCATCGACGCACACCAGGCGGAGCCTGCGCTCACCTGATCACTGCATCGCTCCACGACAGCACAAGCAGTGGTTGGGCGGCCTGTATCCAACCGCTAAGTAGTTGTCAGACGTCCGGCTTGCCGGACATCAGAAGTTGCAAGGGACGCTTCGGCGTCCCTTCTTTCTTGCCCCCTGTTTACTGCCCCGCGCATCCTTTCACCCTCTTTAACGTCTGGTGTGCCCTGCACGTTCACCGGTGAAACCGTGGGTTCATGGAGCGAGACTTCCCCGGGAGGTAGAGTCCACCGGCGTGCACCTCAAGGCCCTGACCCTCCGAGGGTTCAAGTCGTTCGCCTCGGCGACCACGCTCCGGTTCGAGCCGGGCATCACGTGTGTCGTCGGTCCGAACGGCTCGGGCAAGTCCAACGTCGTGGACGCGCTCAGCTGGGTCATGGGCGAGCAGGGTGCCAAGTCGCTGCGCGGCGGCAAGATGGAGGACGTCATCTTCGCCGGCACCACCGGCCGCCCGCCGCTGGGCCGCGCCGAGGTGTCGCTGACCATCGACAACTCCGACGGGGCACTGCCCATCGAGTACTCCGAGGTCACCATCACGCGGATCATGTTCCGCAACGGCGGCAGCGAGTACCAGATCAACGGCGACACGTGTCGCCTCCTCGACATCCAGGAGCTGCTCTCCGACTCCGGCATCGGCCGCGAGATGCACGTCATCGTCGGCCAGGGCCAGCTCGACTCCGTCCTGCACGCGGACCCCATGGGCCGGCGCGCCTTCATCGAGGAGGCCGCGGGCGTCCTCAAGCACCGCAAGCGCAAGGAGAAGGCGCTGCGCAAGCTGGACGCGATGCAGGCCAACCTCGCGCGCGTGCAGGACCTGACGG
Source organism: Streptomyces sp. UW30 (assembly GCF_008042075.1). Taxonomy (GTDB): domain Bacteria; phylum Actinomycetota; class Actinomycetes; order Streptomycetales; family Streptomycetaceae; genus Streptomyces. Next base: position 1,046,870 of record NZ_RDBN01000005.1, read on the forward strand.
ACGAACTGCGCAGACAGCTCAAGCCGCTCGGCCGCCAGGCGGCGGTCGCCCGCAGGGCCGCCGTCATCCAGGCGGATCTGCGCGACGCCCGGCTCCGCCTCCTCGCCGACGACCTCGTACGGCTGCGCGAGGCGCTGCAGGCCGAGGTCGCCGACGAGGCCGCGCTGAAGGAGCGCAAGGAGGCCGCCGAGCAGGATCTGAAGAAGGCGCTCCAGCGCGAGGCCCTCCTGGAGGAAGAGGTGCGCAGACTCACGCCGCGCCTCCAGCGGGCCCAGCAGACCTGGTACGAGCTGTCCCAGCTGGCCGAGCGGGTGCGCGGCACGATCTCGCTGGCCGACGCGCGGGTGAAGAGCGCGACGTCCGCGCCGCCGGAGGAGCGTCGGGGTCGCGACCCCGAGGACATGGAGCGTGAGGCCGCCCGCATCCGCGAGCAGGAGGCCGAGCTGGAGGCTGCGCTCGAAGCGGCCGAGCGGGCTCTGGAGGACACGGTCGCCCACCGCGCCGAACTGGAGCGGGAGCTCGCCCTCGAAGAGCGCCGGCTGAAGGATGTCGCCCGCGCCATCGCCGACCGGCGCGAAGGTCTGGCCCGGCTGAACGGCCAGGTCAACGCGGCCCGTTCGCGTGCCGCCGCCGCCCAGTCGGAGATAGAGCGCCTGGCAGCCGCACGGGACGAGGCCCAGGAGCGGGCCTTTTGCGCACAGGAGGAGTACGAGGCACTCAAGGCCGAGGTCGACGGCCTGGACGCCGGGGATGTGGAGCTCGCCGAGCAGCACGACGCGGCGAAGGCGCAGCTCACGCAGGCGGAGGCCGCCCTGACGGCGGCCCGCGAGGCGGCCACCGCGGCGGAGCGCAGCCGCGCCGCGACGCAGGCCCGCCGCGAGGCCCTGGCCCTCGGCCTGCGCCGCAAGGACGGCACGGGCGCGCTGCTCGGCGCGAAGGACCGCCTCACCGGTCTGCTGGGTCCGGCCGCGGAACTGCTGACCGTGTCGCCGGGCCACGAGGTGGCGCTGGCGGCTGCCTTCGGCGCCGCGGCGGACGCGATCGCGGTGACGTCACCGGCCGCGGCGGCGGAGGCGATCCGGCTGCTGCGCAAGCAGGACGGGGGACGGGCGGCGCTGCTGCTGAGCGGTACCCCCGACGGAGCGGGCCAGGAACCGAGGCCGGACGGGCCGCCGCACGCCGCCGACCTGGTCCGGGGTCCCCACGAGCTCATGCCCGCCGTACGCCGCCTCCTGCGGGGCATCGTCGTCGTCGCCACCCTCGAGGACGCCGAGGACCTCGTCTACGCCCACCCCGACCTGACCGCCGTGACCGCCGAAGGCGACCTGCTCGGGGCGCACTTCGCGCACGGCGGGTCCGCCGGGGCGCCGAGCCTGCTCGAAGTGCAGGCCTCCGTGGACGAGGCCGCGGCCGAGCTGGAAGAGCTGGCCGTGCGGTGCGAGGAGCTGAGCGAGGCTCAGCACGCGGCGGGCGAGCGGCGCAAGGAGTGTGCCGCGTTCGTCGAGGAGCTGGGGGAGCGCCGCAGGGCGGCCGACCGGGAGAAGTCCTCCGTGGCGCAGCAGCTCGGCCGGCTCGCCGGGCAGGCGCGCGGTGCCGCGGGCGAGGCCGAGCGGTCCGTCGCCGCCGCCGCGCGGTCGCAGGAGGCGCTCGACAAGGCGCTGACGGAGGTCGAGGAGCTGGCCGAGCGGCTGGCCGTCGCCGAGGAGATGCCGGTCGAGGAGGAACCCGACACCTCCGTACGGGACCGTCTCGCCGCCGACGGTGCCAACGCGCGCCAGACCGAGATGGAGGCCCGCCTCCAGGTCCGTACGCACGAGGAGCGGGTCAAGGGGCTGGCCGGACGGGCCGACTCGCTCGACCGGGCCGCCCGCGCCGAACGAGAGGCACGCGCGCGTGCCGAGCAGCGGCGGGCGCGGCTGCGCCACGAGGCGGCCGTCGCGGAAGCCGTCGCCTCCGGTGCCCGGCAACTCCTCCTGCACGTCGAGGTCTCCCTCGCCCGCGCCGACGAGGAGCGCACCGCCGCCGAGGCCGCCAAGGCGCGCCGCGAGCAGGAACTCACGGCCGCCCGGAGCGAGGGCCGCGACCTCAAGGCCGAGCTCGACAAGCTGACCGACTTCGTCCACCGCGGCGAAGTCCTCGGCGCCGAGAAGCGGATGCGGATCGAGCAGTTGGAGACCAAGGCCCTGGAGGAGCTGGGCGTGGAGCCCGCCGGGCTCGTCTCCGAGTACGGCCCCCACCAGCTCGTGCCGCCCTCCCTGGCCGCCGAGGGCGAGCAGCTCCCGGAGGACCCCGAGCATCCCCGCAACCAGCCCAAGTCCTTCGTCCGGGCCGAGCAGGAGAAGCGGCTCAAGGCCGCCGAGCGCGCCTACCAGCAGCTCGGCAAGGTCAACCCGCTCGCGCTGGAGGAGTTCGCGGCGCTGGAGGAACGGCACAAGTTCCTCAGCGAGCAGCTGGAGGACCTGAAGAAGACCCGCGCCGACCTGCTCCAGGTCGTCAAGGAGGTCGACGAGCGCGTCGAGCAGGTCTTCACGGAGGCGTACTGGGACACGGCCCGGGAGTTCGAGGGCGTCTTCAGCCGGCTGTTCCCCGGTGGCGAGGGACGGCTGATCCTGACCGATCCCGACAACATGCTCACCACTGGCGTGGACGTCGAGGCACGGCCCCCGGGCAAGAAGGTCAAGCGGCTGTCCCTGCTCTCGGGTGGTGAGCGCTCACTCACCGCGGTCGCCATGCTGGTGTCGATCTTCAAGGCCCGGCCGAGCCCGTTCTACGTCATGGACGAGGTCGAGGCCGCCCTCGACGACACCAACCTCCAGCGGCTGATCCGCATCATGCAGGAGCTGCAGGAGGCCTCGCAGCTGATCGTGATCACGCACCAGAAGCGCACGATGGAGGTCGCCGACGCGCTGTACGGCGTCTCCATGCAGGGCGACGGTGTGTCCAAGGTCATCAGCCAGAAGCTTCGCTGACGCCGGGGCCGACGATCTCGGCGGATCAGCCGGTCGGCCTTCACTTCTTCACCTTCACTTCAAGAAGTGAACACACGTCACCTGACTGCGTCTTCAAATTCACAGCAGCCCCCCTATTGACTTCGATACTTGAAGGAATAAGGTCTGCAACGTTGCTTTTAACTTCAGGTATCACTGCCTGAAACGGCTGACCCCCACCCGGCAGCGTTGCCGGTGCCTCAGGAGTACACGTGACCAGCACAGCGCAGGCGTCCACATCAGGAGCCAGGACGGCTCACCCCGAACATCTCGGGCACGTCATCTTCATCACCGCCGCGGCTGCCATGGGCGGCTTCCTGTTCGGCTACGACAGCTCCGTCATCAACGGGGCCAACGGCGGCATCCAGGCCCGGTTCGACCTCAGCTCCGGCGTCACCGGCACCGTCGCCGCCAGCGCCCTGCTCGGCAGCGCCCTCGGCGCCGCCATCGCCGGCCGCATAGCCGACCGCATCGGCCGGATCCGCGTCATGCAGATCGCGGCGGTGCTGTTCGCTGTGAGTGCCGTCGGTTCCGGACTGCCGTTCGCCGCGTGGGACCTCGCCGCCTGGCGTGTCCTCGGCGGCATCGCCATCGGTATGGCCTCGGTCATCGGCCCGGCCTACATCGCCGAGGTCGCCCCGCCCGCGTACCGTGGCCGGCTCGCCTCGTTCCAGCAGGCCGCCATCGTCATCGGTATCGCCATCTCCCAGCTGGTCAACTGGGCCCTGCTGAACATGGCCGGTGGCGAGGAGCGCGGCACGATCGCGGGCCTGGAGGCCTGGCAGTGGATGCTCGGCGTGATGCTCGTACCCGCCGTGATCTACGGCCTGCTGTCCTTCGCGATCCCCGAGTCCCCGCGCTACCTGATCAGCGTCGGCCGCTTCGCCGACGCGAAGAAGGTGCTCGCCGACGTCGAGGGCGGCGCTGATCTGGACGGCCGGGTCGCCGAGATCGAGCAGGCGATGAAGAGCGACCACAAGTCCACGTTCAAGGACCTGATGGGCGGCCGGTTCGGCCTGCTGCCGATCGTGTGGATCGGTATCGGCCTCTCCGTCTTCCAGCAGCTGGTCGGCATCAACGTCATCTTCTACTACTCGAACCTGCTGTGGCAGTCCGTGGGCGTCGACCCGTCGAGCTCGTTCTTCTACTCGTTCGAGACCTCGATCATCAACATCATCGGCACCGTGATCGCGATGATCTTCGTCGACCGCATCGGCCGCAAGCCGCTGGCCCTCATCGGCTCCATCGGTATGGGCATCTCGCTCGCGGCCGCCGCCTGGGCCTTCTCCTTCCAGAACGGCAGCGACCCGCTGCCGACCGCGCAGGGCTACGTGGCACTGATCGCCGCCAACGCCTTCGTCCTCTTCTTCGCCCTGTCCTGGGGCGTGGTCGTCTGGGTCATGCTCGGCGAGGTCTTCCCGAACAAGATCCGCGCCGCCGCCCTGGGCGTGGCCGCGTCGGCCCAGTGGATCGCCAACTGGGTCATCACGATCACCTTCCCGGACCTGTCGGAGTGGAACCTGTCGCTCACCTACGTCATGTACGCGGTGTTCGCCTTCCTCTCCATCCCGTTCATCCTCAAGTTCGTGCCCGAGACCAAGGGCAAGAAGCTGGAGGAGATGGGCTGACCGCCCCCGGACTCGGGGGGAAGGGCCAAGTCCCCGCTGCCCCTCTCCCCGTAACCCGCCGCCGCCCCGGCTCGGCCACTGCCCGAGCCGGGGCGGCGGCCTTGGTACGTCACCAGATCAGGACGCCGGCTCCGAGCTCCTGGGCGCGCAGGGCGGCCGCCTCGATGTTCTCCAGCCGCGTCTCGATCTGAAGCCTGTGCTCCGTGATCTCCCGCGGGCGCCGCGTGGTGGTGGCTATCAGCTCCAGGTTCGCCCGCAGCAGCGCGACCTCGTCCCGGAAGGCGCGCACCTCGTGCGCCTCGACGTACAGATCGTTCTCGGCGAGCACGGGCAGGAACCGGGCGCCCAACGAGCGCACCGTTGCGGAGCCCCACACCGTCTCGCGCCAGACCTCGAATCCGGCCGAGTCGTCGCACCCCTCCGGCACGTCGAGGACCCGCCACTTTCCGTCCGCCTCACGCACGAACACATCCACGCACAGACTCATGCGCCCAGTGCACCACTCCGGTACCCGACCGGGCCAGGTCAGCCCTCCATCGCCGGTAGCACTCGCTCGCAGAACAGCCGCAGGCTCCGCCACCCCTCCTCCACCGGCATCCCGCCCGACAAGGGGTGCAGCACGTAGTTGTCGAACCCCAGCGCCACACACTCCTCGGGCGTCACGATCCGGTACACGCCCTCGGCACGCAGTTCCTCCACCGTCGTGGCCGCCGACTTCACCGCCGAACGGATGTCGCCGGACTGCCAGGAGGCGTAGGTGCGGGCCTCGTGCAGGAAGTGCCGGCCGTGCTCGGCCCAGGTCCGGTCGGGGTCCTCGGCGATGTGCAGCAGGGGGGTCTCGGCGGCCGGCATCATGGTCCAGCCCTCGGTGCCGTACTCGACCAGCCGCTCCTTGTAGTACGCCTCCAGCTCCGGCAGATGCGCGCTGGGGAAGAACGGCAGGCCGAGCCGGGCGGCCCGGCGGGCGGCGGCCTTCGAGGAGCCGCCGACCAGGAGCAGGGGGTGCGGGTCGGTGAACGGGCGCGGGGTGACCCGTACCGTACGGCCCCGGTACTCGAAGGGCTCACCCGTCCACGCCTTCAGCAGCGTCTCCAGCAGCTCGTCCTGGAGCCTGCCGCGCCGCTTCCACTCGACGTCGAACAGGGCGTACTCCTCGGGCCGGTACCCGATCCCGGCGACCGTCACGAGACGCCCGCCGCTCAGCAGGTCCAGAACGGCGATCTCCTCGGCGAGCCGCAGCGGGTCGTGCAGCGGCCCGATGATCGCCGAGACGGTGACCGCGAGGCGCCGCGTAGCGCCGAAGACGGCCGCCGCGAAGGCGAACGGCGACGGCAGCCAGTTGTTGTCGGCGCCGTGGTGCTCCTCCGTCTGAACTGTGGTGATGCCGTGCTCGTCGGCGTACGCGGCCATCTCCAGGGCCGCCCGGTAGCGGGCGGCGAGCGAGGCGGGGGTCGCGTCGGGCTCGACGAGGTTGAAACGTACGACCGTGACGGGCATGGGGGTCCCCCTTCACCGGGCGGGTGTGAAGGCGGACGTTAGCTGACGGTGTGTCAGACATCCAGAGGGGTGTCGCCGCACTCCATGGCCGATACTGGACGGGTTATGGAAATCGTCATCCTTGCTGTAGTCATCGCCGTGGTCGTGCTCGGCGCGCTCGGCGGGCTCATCGTCGGCAGTCGCCGTAAGAAGCAGCTGCCCCCGCCGCCGCCCGCCGCCCCCGACATCACCGCCCCTCCGGCCGAGCCGCACGTCGGCGACGAGGCCGAGACACCGCGCGACGAACCGCGCCGGACCATAGAGGAGGTGGATCTTCCCGACGGCTCGACCGGGGTCGCCGTCGAGGAACCGCCCGTCGTCGAAGAGCTCCCGCCGACCGAGATCGAGGTTCCGGAGCCCACTGCCGGCCGCCTGATCCGTCTGCGTGCCCGGCTCTCCCGCTCGCAGACCGCCCTCGGCAAGGGGCTGCTCACGCTGCTGTCGCGCGAGCACCTCGACGAGGACACCTGGGAGGAGATCGAGGACACCCTGCTCACCGCCGACGTCGGCGTCGCGCCCACCCAGGAACTCGTCGACGGCCTGCGCGAGCGCGTCAAGGTCCTCGGCACCCGCACCCCCGAGGAGCTGCGCGGCCTGCTGCGCGAGGAGCTCCTCAAGCTGGTCGGCACCGACATGGACCGCGTGGTCAAGACCGAGCCCGAGGCCAGCAAGCCCGGCATCGTGATGGTCGTCGGCGTCAACGGCACCGGCAAGACCACCACCACCGGCAAGCTCGCCCGGGTCCTCGTGGCCGACGGCCGCAGCGTGGTCCTGGGCGCCGCCGACACCTTCCGTGCCGCCGCCGCCGACCAGCTCCAGACCTGGGGTGAGCGCGTCGGCGCCTACACCGTGCGCGGGCCGGAGGGCGGCGACCCCGCCTCCGTCGCGTTCGACGCGGTGAAGGAGGGCAAGGAGATGGGCTCCGACGTCGTCCTCATCGACACCGCCGGGCGCCTGCACACCAAGACCGGCCTCATGGACGAGCTCGGCAAGGTCAAGCGGGTCGTCGAGAAGCACGCGCCGCTGGACGAGGTGCTGCTGGTGCTGGACGCCACCACGGGGCAGAACGGCCTGGTGCAGGCCCGCGTCTTCGCCGAGGTCGTCGACATCACCGGCATCGTGCTCACCAAGCTGGACGGCACGGCCAAGGGCGGCATCGTCGTCGCGGTGCAGCGCGAGCTGGGCGTCCCGGTGAAGCTGATCGGGCTGGGGGAGGGCGCCGACGATCTGGCGCCGTTCGAGCCGGAGGCGTTCGTTGACGCCCTTATCGGAGAGTGACCCCACCTGCCGAATTTGGTATGTGCTCGAAGAAGCGCCCGCCTCCCAAGGTGCAGTTGGGAGTCGGGCGCTTCGCTGTGTACGTCTAGGTGTATGTCTATGCGCGCGACCTGTGGGCCACATAGGCCAGCGTCCCCAGCAGCAGCCGGGCCGCCGGTGGCTTCGTCGCCGTGTCCAGCGCCGGCGGGCGCAGCCAGCGTGCCGGACCCTGGCCGCCCCGGTCGGACGGCGGGGCCGTGAGGTGCGTGCCGGGGCCGAGGCCGCGCAGGTCGAGGTGGGTCGGGTCGTCCCAGCCCATGCGGTAGAGGATCTCGGGGAGCTCGGCGGCGGCGCCGGGGGCGACGAAGAAGTGGGCGCGGCCGTCGGGGGTGGCGGTGACCGGGCCGAGGGGCAGGCCCATGCGTTCGAGCCGGGTCAGCGCGCGGCGTCCGGCGGGCTCGGCCACCTCGATCACGTCGAACGCCCGCCCGACCGGCAGCATCACCGCGGCGCCCGGGAACTCCGACCAGGTCTTGGTGACCTCGTCGAGCGTGGCCCCCGCCGGGATCTGGGGCGCGAAGTCCAGGGGGTGCGCGCCGGGCGCGTCACAGTCCGAGCGGCCGCACGAACAGGCGCCCGCGGCGGCGCGTGCGCCGGGCACCGCGTCCCAGCCCCACAGTCCGGTGAACTCGGCGACGGCGGTGCACTCCGAGGAGCGGCCGCGTCGCCGCGAGCCGGATCGCATCTCCCGGATGCCGCCGATCGTGAAGCCCATGCCCCCTCCAACGGTCCAGTGCGCCGGTGGTTACGACGCGATAGCGGAACGTGACCCTGTGTGTTCCTCGGCGGCCGGGTACCCCTTGGCGTCGCTCGGTCCACGCGGCGCTTGGAAGTGCTCCGGGTTGTGGGCCGGGCAACACGCGCCCCTGAGTGCTTCGCTCCGCCCACTTCCGGCCGTCCTATGTCAAGTGAATCGCGTGGAGGCGACCGTGAGTTCATTCGAAGGGGTGGCGAATGGTGGCGATTCAGGGATCGCCATGGCTGGAGCAGTGATCGTAGGATTACCGTGAGTGCACGAAGCTTCGGGGCACATGCGCTCGTGGGTATGCCGGGGGCAAGTCGGCTTTCCGTTCGAAGGGTGAGAACCGCCGGACGGCCGACCGTATTTACCGGCATTCTGATAGGGCTTGGCGCACTCGGTGACAAGTGGTCCAAGGGATGGGGGCGTTCCAGTGAGCGGCAACAGCGGAAGCGGTACGAGTGCCGGTGGCGCATCGCACGCTGACAAGCGCCCGAACGAGCTTCTCACGTCCTGGTTCGTGCGCAGCGGCTGGTCGAAGGGCGAACTCGCCCGCCAAGTGAACCGCCGGGCCCGCCAGTTGGGCGCCAACCACATCTCCACCGACACCTCCCGCGTGCGCCGCTGGCTGGACGGCGAGAACCCCCGCGAGCCGATCCCCAGGATCCTGTCCGAGCTGTTCTCCGAGCGGTTCGGCTGCGTCGTCTCCGTCGAGGACCTCGGCCTGCGTGCCGCCCGCCAGTCACCCTCCGTGTCCGGCGTCGACCTGCCCTGGACGGCCCCGCAGACGGTGGCCCTGCTCAGCGAGTTCTCGCGCAGCGACCTGATGCTGGCGCGGCGCGGCTTCCTCGGGAGCTCGCTGGCCCTGTCCGCGGGCCCGGCGCTCATCGAGCCGATGCAGCGCTGGCTGGTCCCCGCGCCGCCCGCCCCGTACCAGGAGACCCGGCCCGTCCCGTCCTCACGCGCGCGTGGCCGGCTGTCCAAGCCCGAGCTGGACCTGCTGGAGTCCACCACCGTGATGTTCCGGCAGTGGGACGCCCAGTGCGGCGGCGGCCTGCGCCGCAAGGCGGTCGTGGGCCAGCTGCACGAGGTGACGGACCTGCTCCAGGAGCCCCAGCCCGAATCCACGACCCGCAAGCTGTTCAAGGTCGCCGCCGAGCTGGCGGAGCTGGCCGGCTGGATGTCGTACGACGTCGGGCTCCAGCCCACCGCGCAGAAGTACTTCGTCCTCGCGCTGCACGCCGCCAAGGAGGCCGGCGACAGGCCGCTCGGCTCGTACGTCCTGTCCAGCATGAGCCGCCAGATGATCCACCTCGGCCGGCCCGACGACGCGCTGGAGCTGATCCATCTCGCGCAGTACGGCAGCCGGGACTGCGCGAGCCCGCGCACCCAGTCGATGCTGTATGCGATGGAGGCTCGCGCGTACGCCAACATGGGCCAGCCCGGCAAGTGCAAGCGGGCGGTCCGGATGGCCGAGGACACCTTCTCCGAGGCCGAGGACTGGGACGACCCGGACCCCGACTGGATCCGCTTCTTCTCCGAGGCCGAGCTGTACGGCGAGAACTCCCACTCCTTCCGCGACCTCGCCTATGTCGCCGGCCGCAGCCCGACGTACGCCTCGCTGGCCGAGCCGCTGATGCAGCAGGCCGTGGATCTGTTCGCGAAGGACGGCGAGCACCAGCGGTCGTATGCGCTGAACCTCATCGGGGTGGCCACGGTCCATCTGCTGCGGCGCGAGCCCGAGCAGAGCGCGGCCTGTGCCGAGCAGGCCATGCTCGTCGCCAAGAAGGTGCGCTCCGAGCGCGTCAACACTCGTATTCGAAAGACGGTCGACACGGCCGTCCGCGACTTCGGGGATCTCGCCGAGGTCGTGGACCTGACGGACAAGCTCGCCGTCGAGCTCCCGGAGACCGCGGAGGCGGTCTGACGCCGCGGGCGAATCCCGCGGAAACCCCAGAACCCCGGCCGCGGCCGGCCCTCCCGAACTGCCCGACTCGGCTCCCCCATGCCAGGTCATCGGAAGGCCGACCGCGGCCGGTCCTTTTCTTCCTTCAGTGAAGGTTGCGCCACGATAACGATCCGGCAGCCGCACATCCGGCAGTTCATCGAGGCGTAACACGCAGGGCGCCTTCGTCACGGTGGCGAAACAACGAGGGGCTTCGACCGAAACGGCGCTGCGCCAATCTCATGGCGCATAACCGGCCCACCCCTCATTCCGCTCAGGCTTCGCCCGCACGGGGCCGTACCAATGACGAGGAGACGCCGATGGCATCAGCCGCCATCACGCTTGCGGCGGACGCACCCACGCTGTCGTCCGCCAACACAGGCTTCATGCTTATCTGTTCCGCCCTGGTCCTGCTCATGACCCCGGGCCTTGCCTTCTTCTACGGAGGCATGGTCCGCGTCAAGAGCACGCTGAACATGCTCATGATGAGCTTCATCAGCATAGGGATCGTCACCATCCTGTGGGTGCTGTACGGCTTCTCCCTGGCCTTCGGTACGGACTCCGGCAGCCTCATCGGCTGGAACTCCGACTGGGTCGGCCTCAGCAATATCGGCCTGACGGAGCTGTGGGACGGCTACACCATCCCGATCTTCGTATTCATGGTCTTCCAGCTGATGTTCGCGATCATCACGCCCGCCCTGATCAGCGGTGCCCTGGCCGACCGTGTGAAGTTCACGGCGTGGGCGCTGTTCGTCGCGCTGTGGGTCACCGTCGTCTACTTCCCGGTCGCGCACTGGGTCTGGGGCTCCGGCGGCTGGGCCTTCGAGCTCGGCGTGATCGACTTCGCCGGTGGTACGGCGGTCCACATCAACGCGGGTGCCGCGGCGCTCGGCGTGATCCTCGTCATCGGCAAGCGCGTCGGCTTCAAGAAGGACCCGATGCGTCCGCACAGCCTCCCGCTGGTCATGCTCGGCGCCGGTCTGCTGTGGTTCGGCTGGTTCGGCTTCAACGCCGGCTCCTGGCTCGGCAACGACGACGGCGTGGGCGCGCTGATGTTCGTCAACACGCAGGTCGCCACCGCCGCCGCCATGCTGGCCTGGCTCATCTACGAGAAGATCCGGCACGGCGCGTTCACCACGCTGGGTGCCGCCTCCGGCGCGGTCGCCGGTCTGGTCGCCATCACTCCGTCCGGCGGCGCGGTCTCCCCGCTCGGTGCGATCGCCGTCGGTGCCATCGCCGGTCTGCTGTGCGCCATGGCCGTCGGCCTGAAGTACAAGCTCGGCTACGACGACTCGCTCGATGTCGTCGGCGTCCACCTGGTCGGCGGTGTCGTCGGCTCCCTGCTGATCGGCTTCTTCGCCAGCGGCAAGGGCCAGTCCGAGGTCAAGGGCCTCTTCTACGGCGGCGGCCTCGACCAGTTCTGGAAGCAGTGCGCCGGTGTCTTCGCCGTCCTGGCCTACTCGCTGGTCGTCTCCGCGCTCCTCGCCTTCATCCTCGACAAGACCATCGGAATGCGGGTCTCCGAGGACGACGAGGTCGCCGGCATCGACCAGGCCGAGCACGCCGAGACCGCATACGACTTCAGTGGCGCCGGTGGCGGCGCCGCCCGGACCGCCGCCCCGGCTCCGGCCGCCGCGGCCGCGAGCAAGAAGGTGGACGCATGAAGCTCATCACCGCAGTCGTCAAGCCCCACCGGCTCGACGAGATCAAGGAAGCCCTCCAGGCCTTCGGAGTACACGGTCTGACGGTCACCGAGGCGAGCGGCTACGGTCGTCAGCGGGGCCACACCGAGGTCTACCGCGGTGCCGAGTACACCGTCGACCTGGTCCCGAAGATCCGCATCGAGGTCCTGGCCGAGGACGACGACGCCGAGCAGCTGATCGACGTCATCGTCAAGGCCGCCCGCACCGGCAAGATCGGTGACGGCAAGGTCTGGTCCCTGCCGGTCGAGACGGCCGTACGGGTCCGGACCGGCGAGCGCGGACCCGACGCGCTCTGACAGAAGAAGAACAGGAGCTGCTGGGTGTCGAGTACGGACGTGCGTAACGAAGCAGAGGACTCGGGACCCAGCGGCTACGCGGCGGCCCGGCTGCGTCTCCTCACCGAGGGGGCGCGGTCCGGGCCGCCGCGCCGTGCCGCCCTCGCGGAGCTGACCGACGAGTGGCTGACCGGCCTGTTCGCGGCCGGCGCCGAGGGGATGCGGGGCGTCTCCCTGGTCGCCGTGGGCGGATACGGCCGCGGCGAGCTGTCCCCGCGCAGCGACCTCGATCTGCTCCTGCTGCACGACGGCGGCGACAGCAAGGCGGTGGCCGCGCTGGCCGACCGCATCTGGTACCCCGTCTGGGACCTCGGTCTCGCCCTCGACCACTCCGTGCGCACGCCCGCCGAGGCCCGCAAGACCGCCGGCGAGGACCTCAAGGTCCAGCTGGGCCTGCTGGACGCCCGGCACATCGCGGGCGACCTGGGACTTACGGCCGCACTGCGCACGTCGGTGCTCGCCGACTGGCGCAACCAGGCGCCCAAGCGGCTGCCCGAACTCCAGGAGCTGTCCGTCGAACGCGCCGAGCGCCAGGGCGAGTTGCAGTACCTGCTGGAGCCCGACCTGAAGGAGGCGCGCGGCGGCCTGCGGGACGCCACCATCCTGCGCGCCGTGGCCGCGTCCTGGCTCGCCGACGCCCCGCGTGAGGGCCTGGACGACGCCCGGCGCCGGCTGCTCGACGTACGCGACGCCCTGCACCTGTCCACCGGACGGGCGACCGACCGGCTGGCGCTCCAGGAGCAGGACCAGGTCGCCGCCGAGCTCGGGCTCCTCGACGCCGACACGCTGCTGCGGCAGGTGTACGAGGCAGCGCGCGTCATCTCGTACGCCAGTGATGTCACCTGGCGTGAAGTGGGGCGTGTGCTGCGGGCGCGCGCCGTGCGGCCACGTCTGCGCGCCATGCTGGGCGGCGCGAAGCCGACCGCAGAGCGCTCCCCGCTCGCCGAGGGCGTCGTGGAGCAGGACGGCGAGGTGGTGCTCGCCCGCGCCGCGCGTCCCGACCGTGACTCCGTACTGCCCCTGCGCGCCGCGGCCGCCGCCGCGCAGGCGGGACTTCCGCTCTCCCTGCACGCCGTACGGCGCATGGCGGCCGGCGCACGGCCGCTGCCCACCCCCTGGCCCGCCGAGGCGCGCGAACAGCTCGTGACCCTGCTGGGCTCCGGGCGGCCGACGGTCGAGGTGTGGGAGGCGCTGGAGGCCGAAGGGCTGATCACTCACTTCCTGCCCGACTGGGAGCGGGTGCGCTGCCGCCCGCAGCGCAACGCCGTGCACATCTGGACCGTCGACCGGCACCTCATCGAGACGGCCGTCCGCGCCTCCGAGTTCACCCGCCGGGTCCACCGCCCGGACCTCCTGCTGGTCGCCGCGCTGCTGCACGACATCGGCAAGGGCTGGCCCGGCGACCACTCGGTGGCCGGCGAGATCATCGTCAAGGACGTGGCCGCGCGCATCGGCTTCGACCGCGACGACGTGGCCGTGCTCTCCACCCTCGTACGCCATCACCTGCTGCTCGTCGACACGGCCACCCGGCGCGACCTGGAGGACCCGGCCACCGTGCGCTCGGTCGCCGAGGCGGTCGGCTCGCAGGGCACCCTGGAGCTGCTGCACGCCCTGACCGAGGCGGACGCGCTGGCCACCGGCCCGGCGGCGTGGTCGTCCTGGCGCGGGTCACTCGTCGCCGACCTGGTGAAACGGGTCGGTGCCGTGCTCGCCGGGGACGACCCGGACGAGCCCGAGGCCGCCGCGCCCACCGCCGAGCAGGAGCGCCTCGCCATCGAGGCGATCGCCACCGGCAGCCCCGTACTGTCGCTGCGCGCCCAGACCGAGCCGCCGACCGTGGAACAGCCCTCGGGCGACCCGGAGCCGCTCGGCGTGGAGCTTCTCATCGCCGTCCCCGACCAGCCGGGTGTGCTGCCCGCGGTGGCCGGCGTCCTGGCGATGCACCGCCTGACCGTGCGCACCGCGGAACTGCGCGCCCTGGACCTGCCGGACGGCGTCGAGGGCTCCGTCCTGCTGCTGAACTGGCGGGTCGCCGCCGAGTACGGCTCCCTGCCGCAGGCCGCCCGGTTGCGAGCCGACCTGGTCCGGGCGCTGGACGGCTCCCTGGACATCGCGGGCCGTCTCGCCGAGCGGGACGCGGCCTATCCGCGTCGCCGGGGCGTCGTGGCACCGCCGCCGAGGGTGACGGTCCATCCGGCCGCCTCCCGGCTGGCCACGGTCATCGAGGTCCGGGCCCAGGACGCACCGGGGCTGCTGTTCCGGATCGGCCGGGCGTTGGAGGACGCGAGTGTGCGGGTGCGCAGCGCGCATGTCAGTACACCGGGCGCCAACGCCGTCGACGCGTTCTATGTCACAGGGCCCGGGGGAGCGCCGCTGCCCGGCGAGGAGGCGGCAGCCGTGGCACGCAAGCTGGAGGAGACGTTGCGGGGCTGAACGGGGGATCCCAGCAAACCGCGCCGCCGGGATACCCTGGAGGGCGATTGCCAGCCGCCACCGACCCCGAGGACCGCGAGCGCCGTGTTCGATACTCTTTCCGATCGCCTCTCAGCGACTTTCAAGAACCTGCGCGGCAAGGGACGGCTCTCCGAGGCGGACATCGACGCGACAGCGCGCGAGATCCGCATCGCGCTTCTCGAAGCGGACGTGGCACTGCCCGTCGTCCGCACGTTCATCAAGAACGTCAAGGAGCGCGCGCTCGGCGTAGAGGTCTCCAAGGCGCTGAACCCGGCCCAGCAGGTCCTGAAGATCGTCAACGACGAGCTCGTGACGATCCTCGGTGGCGAAACCCGCCGCCTGCGCTTCGCCAAGCAGCCGCCGACCGTGATCATGCTGGCCGGTCTGCAGGGTGCCGGTAAGACCACCCTCGCGGGCAAGCTCGGCCACTGGCTGAAGGAGCAGGGCCACTCGCCGCTGCTCGTCGCCTGTGACCTCCAGCGCCCGAACGCCGTGAACCAGCTCAGCGTCGTCGCCGAGCGCGCCGGCGTCGCGGTCTACGCGCCCGAGCCGGGCAACGGCGTGGGCGACCCGGTCAAGGTCGCCAAGGACTCCATCGAGCACGCCAAGGCCAAGGTCCACGACATCGTGATCGTGGACACCGCCGGCCGCCTGGGCATCGACCAGGAGATGATGAAGCAGGCCGCGGACATCCGTGACGCGGTCTCGCCGGACGAGATCCTGTTCGTCGTCGACGCGATGATCGGTCAGGACGCGGTCAACACCGCCGAGGCCTTCCGCGACGGCGTCGGCTTCGACGGCGTGGTGCTCTCCAAGCTCGACGGTGAC
The DNA here is from genome assembly GCF_008042075.1 of Streptomyces sp. UW30. Lineage (GTDB taxonomy): Bacteria > Actinomycetota > Actinomycetes > Streptomycetales > Streptomycetaceae > Streptomyces. Next base: position 1,062,342 of record NZ_RDBN01000005.1, read on the forward strand.
GCCCGCGGTGGTGCCGCCCTGTCGATCCGGCAGATCACCGGCAAGCCGATCATGTTCGCGTCGAACGGCGAGAAGCTCGACGAGTTCGACGCCTTCCACCCGGACCGGATGGCCTCCCGCATCCTCGACATGGGTGACCTGCTCACCCTGATCGAGCAGGCGGAGAAGACCTTCGACCAGGCCGAAGCCCAGAAGATGGCCGAGAAGCTGGCCTCCAAGAAGGGCCAGGACTTCACCCTCGACGACTTCCTGGCCCAGATGGAGCAGGTCAGGAAGATGGGCTCCATCTCCAAGCTGCTCGGCATGCTCCCGGGCATGGGCCAGATCAAGGACCAGATCAACAACCTCGACGAGCGCGACGTCGACCGCACCGCCGCGATCATCAAGTCGATGACGCCGGGCGAGCGCCAGGAGCCGACGATCATCAACGGCTCGCGCCGCGCCCGTATCGCGAAGGGTTCCGGCGTCGAGGTCAGCGCGGTCAAGAACCTCGTCGAGCGGTTCTTCGAGGCGCGCAAGATGATGTCCCGCATGGCCCAGGGCGGCGGCATGCCCGGTATGCCGGGGATGCCGGGCATGGGTGGCGGTCCGGGCCGCACCAAGAAGCAACCGAAGAAGGCCAAGGGCAAGCAGCGCTCCGGCAACCCGATGAAGCGCAAGCAGCAGGAGCAGGACGAGGCCGCCCGCCGCGCCGCCGCCGCTCAGGCCGGAGGCGCCCTCGGGCTGCCGGGTCAGCAGGCCGCGCAGGACTTCGAGCTGCCGGACGAGTTCAAGAAGTTCATGGGCTGACGGTTCTCCGGACGGTTCTGTCGTACGACCGTCTCGTCCCGTACGTCACAGAGGGCGCCCCTCGCCAAGGGGGGCGCCCTCTGCGCGTGCCATGGCCCGCTGTCTGCCGTAACGTCCAGATATGAGCAATGCCGCGCCACCGCGCAAGGCCCCTGACCAGCCGTGGCGCACCGAGGGCACCCCGGACGAGCCGCCCAGGAAGTCCGGTGGCCGACGCCTACGCGGTCGCTGGTGGAGCCTGCTCCTCACCGCCGTGATCGTGTTCCTGCTGGCGTACATCGGACTGACCTACCTCGACCAGGGCAACGAGCCGACGATCTCCTACACCGAGTTCAGCAGGCAGGTCGACGAGGGCAACGTCTCCAAGATCTACTCCAAGGGCGACGCCATCCAGGGCGAGCTCAAGAGCGCCAGGGACAAGCCCGACGGCGACGGCGACTACACCAAGTTCAAGACGCAGCGCCCCGCCTTCGCGGACGACGAGCTCTGGCAGGAGCTGCGCAGTCACGACGTCACGGTGACCGCGGAGCCGGTCGTCAAGCAGCGCGGTCTCCTCGTCAATCTGCTGATCTCGCTGGCACCGCTCGTGATCATCGTCGCGGTCTGGATCTTCGTCGCCCGGCGGTTCGCCGGGGGCCGCGGCGGCGCGGGCGGCATGTTCGGGCGCAAGGCGCCGCCCAAGCCGGTCGAGCTGCTGCCGGGCAAGGACCGTACGACGTTCGCCGATGTGGCCGGCATCGACGAGGTCAAGGGCGAACTGGACGACGTCGTCGACTTCCTGGAGCACCCCGACGCCTACCGCAGGATGGGCGCCAAGATGCCGCGCGGCGTACTGCTCGCGGGCTCACCCGGCACCGGCAAGACCCTGTTGGCGCGTGCGGTCGCGGGCGAGGCGGGCGTGCCGTTCTTCTCCGCCTCGGCGTCCGAGTTCATCGAGATGATCGTCGGTGTCGGCGCCTCCCGCGTCCGTGAGCTGTTCGCCGAGGCCCGCAAGGTGGCGCCGTCGATCATCTTCATCGACGAGATCGACACCATCGGACGGGTGCGCAGCGGGGGCGCGTCGGTGAGCGGTCACGACGAGCGCGAGCAGACCCTGAACCAGATCCTCACCGAGATGGACGGCTTCTCCGGCTCGGAGGGCGTGATCGTCATCGCGGCGACGAACCGCGCCGACATCCTGGACCCGGCACTGACCCGGCCCGGCCGCTTCGACCGGGTCGTCAACGTCTCCCCGCCGGACCGCCGCGGACGCGAGGCGATCCTGCGGATCCACACCCGCGACATCCCGCTCGCCGAGGACGTGGACCTGATCCAGCTCGCCCGCAAGACCCCGGGCATGACAGGCGCGGATCTGGCCAATCTCGCCAACGAGGGGGCGCTGCTGGCGGTCAAGAGGGGCCAGGAACAGGTGAGCGCCGCGGACCTCTCCGAGGCCCTGGAGAAGGTGCAGCTGGGCGCCGAACGCACCCTCGTGATGCCCGAGGAGGACCGCCGCCGCACCGCGTTCCACGAGAGCGGGCACGCCCTCCTCGGCATGCTGCAGCCGGGCGCCGACCCCGTCCGCAAGATCACCATCGTGCCGCGCGGCCGGGCACTCGGCGTGACGATGTCGACCCCCGAGGTGGAGCGGTACGCGCACTCGGAGGAGTACCTGCGCGGCCGGATCATCGGGGCGCTGGGCGGTATGGCGGCCGAGGACGTGGTCTACGGGGTCGTCACCACCGGAGCGGAGAACGACCTCGAACAGGTCACCAACATCGCGCGCGGGATGGTGGCCCGCTGGGGCATGAGTGAGCGCGTCGGCCGGCTGTCCGCCCTGCCGAGCGACGCCCAGCAGGCGTACGGACTCTCCGCCGCCCCGCAGACCCTCGACGTCATCGACTCCGAGATGCGCCGGATCGTCGACGCCTGCTACGAGGAGGCCTGCCGCAAACTCCGCGACCACCGCGGGAAGCTGGACGCGCTGGCGGAGGCCCTGCTGGAGAACGAGACCCTGGAGGAGGTGGACGCCTACCGGATCGCGGGGATCACAAGGCTGGCCAAGGACACGGAGGCTTAGGGGACCCGCGCGATCAGGTACCGGAACACGTTCGGCATCCACACCGTGCCGTCCTGCCGCTGGTGCGGGTGCAGTGCCTCGGTCAACTCCTTGTCGACCTGGGCCTGGTCGGTCGCGGAGACCGCCGCGTCGAACAACCCCGTCGACAGCAGGCCCCGTACGGCACTGTCGACGTCCGCGTACCCGAAGGGGCAGGCCACCCGCCCGGAACCGTCGGGCCTGAGGCCCGCACGCTGGGCGACCTCCTCCAGGTCGTCACGCAGGGCCGGACGCCAACTGCCCGTGCTGCGCAGGGGATCGGCCAGCTTGGTGGCGACGCGCAGCACCGACGACGTGGCGCAGCGCTCCGGCGGACCCCAGCCGGCGAGCACCACCGGCGCCCCCCGCTCGGCGAGCGCAGTGACGGCCGCGAGCGTCTCACCGAGGCCCTCCGAGTCACCCGCGAGGCACCCGATGGGCTCGAACGCGGTCACCAGCGTGTACGCGGGTGTCCGTGCGTCGGACGCGTCCCCGGGCGAGCCCTCGACGAGCCGGGTCTCGGCACGCGCGCGTGTGCCCCACGCCTCGGGCAGCAGCCGCTGCCGGGCGAGCCTCAGCCGTTCGGGGGAGTCGGACTCGACGCCGGTGACGGCCGCGCCTCTGGACGCCGCCATCAAAAGGGCGAGTCCGCTGCCGCAGCCGAGGCCCAGCAGCCGGGTGCCCGGGCCCACCTCCAGTCGCTCGTAGACGGCCTCGTAGAGCGGAACCAGCATCCGCTCCTGGATCTCGGACCAGTCACGCGCGCGTGCACACAGGTCCACACGGGGCGTCGCGCCCGCGTGAGGTGGGTGCTGCCGCACGAGCGTAGGTGTCATGTAAAGCGCCCCATTCCGACGAGAGTTGTCACTGTGCCCGATGTCGTAGCGCCCTGTGACGAGGCGCTCACGCTCCCCCGTATGCCAGGAAACTCCGCACCCGACGTCGCGTCCAGGGGTCTCGGGGCCCGGCTTGTGGGTTCTCTGCGTCCGTGGCGGAAATTCACATTCCGGCAACATGGGCCCGTACCATCTGGCCATGGCAAAGGCACTCGTTCTTACGCCACGGGCACATGACTTCCCGCGCTGGTACCAGGACCTGATCAACAAGGCCGAGCTCGCCGACAACGGTCCGGTGCGCGGCACGATGGTGATCCGGCCGTACGGGTACGCGCTGTGGGAGCGGATGCAGGCCGAGATGGACGCCCGCATCAAGCAGGCCGGTGCCGCTAACGCCTACTTCCCGCTCTTCATCCCCCAGTCGTATCTGACGCGGGAGGCCGAGCACGTCGAGGGCTTCGCCCCCGAACTCGCCGTCGTCACGCACGGCGGCGGCAAGGAGCTGGAGGAGCCCGTCGTCGTCCGGCCCACCTCCGAGACGATCATCAACGACTACTTCGCCAAGTGGGTGCAGAGCTACCGCGACCTGCCGCTGCTGATCAACCAGTGGGCGAACGTGGTGCGTTGGGAGATGCGCCCGCGCGTGTTCCTCCGCACGACCGAATTCCTCTGGCAGGAGGGCCACACCGCGCACGCCACCTACGAGGACGCCCGGGACTACGCCGCGCACATCCACAAGGAGGTGTACGCCGACTTCATGGTCGACGTCCTCGGCATCGACGTCGTCCTGGGCCGCAAGACCGCCAGTGAGCGCTTCGCCGGGGCCGTCAACACCCTCACCCTCGAAGCGATGATGGGCGACGGCAAGGCCCTCCAGATGGGCACGAGCCATGAGCTCGGCCAGAACTTCGCCAAGGCCTTCCACACCCGCTACCTGTCGAAGGAGGGCCGAGAGGAGTACGTCTGGCAGACCTCCTGGGGCTCCTCCACCCGCATGGTCGGCGGCCTGATCATGGCGCACGGCGACGACGACGGACTACGCGTGCCGCCGCGGCTCGCGCCGATCCAGGCCGTCGTCCTGGCGATCAAGGGGGACGAGCCGGTTCTGGCCAAGGTCCGCGAGATCGGCGCCCGGCTGGCCGCGGCGGGCATCCGCGTCCAGGTCGACGACCGCACGGACACGCCGTTCGGGCGCCGCGCGGTCGACTGGGAACTCAAGGGCGTGCCCGTACGGATCGAGGTAGGGCCCCGTGACCTGGACAACGGCACGGCGATGCTGGCCCGCCGGATCCCGGGAGGCAAGGAACCGGTCCCGCTCGACGCACTGACCGGGCTGCTCCCCACGATCCTCGACGAGGACCAGGCGCTGCTGCTGCGTCAGTCCCGCGAGCGCCGCGAATCCCGTACGTCGGACGTGTCGACGGTCGAGGAAGCGCTCGAGGCGGCGGCCGCCGGCGGCTGGGCACGCGTCCCGTGGGCCACGCTCGGCGAAGAAGGCGAGGCCAGGCTGGCCGAGCAGGCCGTGACCGTACGGTGTCTGGTCGCCGAGGACGGGTCGGTGCCGGACGCCGACGACGCACCCGGTAACGTCGCCGTCGTCGCGCGCGCTTATTGAGATGACGCCTGTGTGGAACGAGAGCGACCGAAACGCCTCTTGCGCATCCGCGGACCACAGCCACACCGGCGCGTGGACAGGGCGTACGTGCCGGGGCGTACGTCAGACTACGCACCGGCTTGGTATGAGCTGTGAGGCTTCTCCGCAGATCAGCGCACCCGCCCTCGTCCGGGCGCATCATTCGCAACTGACGGGTACGTGCAAATTATTTGGGATGGCCCGGAATCGGAACACAGCGGCACTCCGGCTCGTTGTCATTACGTGAGCACGACACAGACACCACCTGTTCTCGCCGCAGAACTGGCGCAGGCGTGGGCCGATATTCAGCGGTACCACCCCGAGCTGCCGGATCTCGCCGCGCCAGAGTCCCTGATCGGGGAGTCGTCGTCCGCCTGCGGTCACGAGCTCTCCTTCGAGCGACTGCTTCATGAGGCAGTCCATGGCGTCGCCGCCTCGCGCGGCGTCCGCGACACCTCCCGGGCCGGCCGCTACCACAACCGCAGATTCCTCGCGATCGCCGAGGAGCTGGGCCTCGACCACCCCGAGGAGCCGCACCCGAGCAGCGGCTTCTCCCTGGTCACGCTCAACCCCGAAGCCAAGCGCCGGTACCGCCCGACCATCGAACGCCTCCAGCGCGCCCTGAAGGCCCACACCGCGGCGACCTCCGCCGACACGAGCCGGACCTTCCGTGGCCCGGCCGCCCGCCACGGCTCGTCCGGCGGCGGCGTCCGGGTCAAGGCGGTCTGCGACTGCGGCCGCAACGTCCGCGTCGTCCCCTCGGTCCTGGCCCAGGCCCCGATCGTGTGCGGCGGCTGCGGCAAGCCGTTCCGGATCCCGGAGGTCGTGGGAGCGGCGTAGCGGCGTCCCGTCGGACACCGGCATCTCGTGGCTGCCGGTTCGGCACGTGGCGTCGATGGCGAGGGTGCCGTCGCGGACTCGTATGTGAGACGGCACCCCGTCGCGCCGGGGCGCGCAACCCGCCGAGGGCACCCTTCGCGCCGGGTGCCCCTCAGTGATGCCCAGGCGCAGTTGCCGTACCCCTCGGCCAAGAGTGACCCGCAGGGTGTGGCACAATGGCTAGCTGTACTCGACAGCCGCACAGGAACCCTCTCGCCTCCGGCTGACGCGTCCATCGGGCACTCGGGTACCGCAACCCCACGCGGCAGTCTCGCCGTGCCCAACCACGTCAAAACCAGGAGAACCCACTCCCGTGGCAGTCAAGATCAAGCTGAAGCGTCTGGGCAAGATCCGTTCGCCTCACTACCGCATCGTCGTCGCCGACTCCCGCACCCGCCGTGACGGCCGTGCGATCGAGGAGATCGGCAAGTACCACCCGACCTACAACCCGTCGGTCATGGAGGTGGACGCCGAGCGCGTGGCGTACTGGCTGGGTGTCGGCGCGCAGCCGACCGAGCCCGTCCTCGCCATTCTGAAGAAGACCGGCGACTGGCAGAAGTTCAAGGGCGAGCCCGCCCCGGCTCCGCTGCTGGTTGCCGAGCCGAAGAAGGCGCGCCCGTCGTTCGAGGCCCTCAGCGGCGAGGACGAGGGCAAGGGTGAGGCGATCACCCAGAAGAAGAAGGCGGAGAAGAAGGACGAGGCTGCGGCCGAGTCCGAGTCGGCCGAGGCCTGAGCATGCTCGAGGAGGCTCTCGAGCACCTCGTGAAGGGCATCGTCGACAACCCTGACGATGTGCAGGTCGCATCCCGCAACCTGCGCCGCGGACGCGTGCTCGAGGTCCGGGTCCATCCCGACGACCTCGGCAAGGTGATCGGTCGCAACGGCCGCACCGCACGCGCTCTGCGCACCGTCGTGGGCGCCATCGGCGGCCGCGGTGTCCGCGTCGACCTCGTCGACGTGGACCACGTCCGCTGACGCCGAACACACAGCACCGGCTCGGGCCGGGGAGGGCCACTGGGCCGTCCCCGGCCCGTAGTCGTCCGACAGGAGAGCAAGCACAGTGCAGCTGGTAGTCGCACGGATCGGCCGCGCCCACGGCATCAAGGGCGAGGTCACCGTCGAGGTACGTACGGACGAGCCGGAACTCAGGCTCGGCCCGGGCGCCGTCCTCCTCACGGACCCCGCCGCCACGGGCCCCCTCACCATCGAGACCGGGCGCGTCCACAGCGGACGCCTTCTCCTGCGCTTCGAGGGTGTGAAGGACCGCACCGGCGCCGAGGCCCTCCGCAACACCCTCCTCATCGCCGAGGTCGATCCGGAGGAGCTGCCGGAGGAGGAGGACGAGTACTACGACCACCAGCTCATGGACCTCGACGTGGTGACGAAGGACGGAGTCGAGGTCGGCCGCATCACCGAGATCTCGCACCTGCCCTCGCAGGACCTCTTCATCGTGGAGCGGCCCGACGGGAGCGAGGTGATGATCCCCTTCGTCGAGGCGATCGTCACCGAGATCGACCTGGAGCAGCAGCGCGCGGTCATCACGCCGCCCCCGGGTCTGATCGACGACCGCGCGGAGATCGCCTCGGCGCGCGACGCGGAGGACGAGAGCTGATGAGGCTCGACGTCGTCACGATCTTCCCCGAGTACCTGGAGCCCCTGAACGTCTCCCTGGTCGGCAAGGCACGCGCGCGTGGGCAGCTGAACGTCCAGGTGCACGACCTGCGCGGCTGGACGTACGACCGCCACAACACGGTCGACGACACCCCGTACGGCGGCGGCCCCGGCATGGTCATGAAGACCGACCCCTGGGGCGAGGCGCTGGACTCCGTCCTGGCCGACGGCTACGAGAGCGGCTCCGGCGCGCCCACCCTGATCGTCCCCACCCCCAGCGGCCGCCCCTTCACCCAGGAACTCGCCGTCGAACTGTCCGAGCGGCCCTGGCTGATCTTCACGCCGGCCCGCTACGAGGGCATCGACCGCCGCGTCATCGACGAGTACGCCACCCGGATGCCCGTCCACGAGGTGTCCATCGGCGACTACGTCCTCGCCGGCGGGGAGGCGGCCGTACTGGTYATCACCGAGGCCGTGGCCCGCCTGCTGCCCGGCGTCCTGGGCAACGCCGAGTCCCACCGGGACGACTCCTTCGCGCCCGGCGCGATGGCGAGCCTCCTGGAGGGCCCCGTCTACACCAAGCCGCCCGAGTGGCGCGGCCGGGACATCCCGGAGGTGCTGGTCAGCGGTCATCACGGCAAGATCGCCCGGTGGCGCCGCGACGAGGCCCTGCGGCGTACGACGGCCAACCGGCCCGACCTCATCGAGCGCTGCGACCCCAAGGCCTTCGACAAGAAGGACCGCGAGATGCTCTCCATCCTGGGCTGGATGCCCGACCCGGAGGGGGAGCGGTTCGGCCGATTTTGGCGCAGGACCGAGGGCATGGAAGAATAGGCCGCTGTTGTGCGCCGTCCGGCGTGCGCCCMTGCCACAGGGGGACACGACGCCCGCCCCGACGCGGACAGCATCCTCACGAACACCTACCTCCCGCCTCTGACCTGTGGCATGGGCGAAGAAAGCAGACGAAATGTCTCACCTGCTCGACATCGTCGACTCCGCGTCGCTGCGCAGCGACGTCCCGGCCTTCCGTCCCGGCGACACGGTCAACGTCCACGTCCGCGTCATCGAGGGCAACCGCTCCCGTGTGCAGCAGTTCAAGGGCGTTGTGATCCGTCGCCAGGGTGCCGGCGTGCGCGAGACCTTCACGGTCCGCAAGGTCTCCTTCTCCGTCGGCGTCGAGCGCACCTTCCCGGTGCACACTCCGATCGTCGAGAAGATCGAGCTCGTCACCAAGGGTGACGTTCGCCGCGCCAAGCTGTACTACCTGCGCGAGCTGCGCGGCAAGGCGGCGAAGATCAAGGAGAAGCGCGAGAACTGAGCGCGCCTTCAGGGGGCTCGCCCCCGCGGGGTCCACAGCGGGGCCGGATAGCATCTGGCCTCGATGGACACCGAAGCACAGCCGACGGAGCGCGACCGCTCCTCCCGCCCTTCCGACTCCGAGGCGATCTCGGACCCGGAGGGCCAGGAGGGACGGTCGCGCTTCGCGTTGGTGTCGCGGATCACGGAGCGCATCACCGAGTGGCTGCCGGGCGGACGGATCAGTCTGACCCTGCTGGTCCTGTTGGTGTTTCTGCTGCTGCTCAACACGTTCGTGGTACGGCCGTTCGAGATTCCCAGCGGATCCATGGAGTCCGGATTGAGGATCGGGGACCGCGTTCTCGTAAATAAGTTGGCGTACCGTTTCGGTGCCGATCCACGGCGCGGTGATGTTGTGGTGTTCGACGGAACCGGGTATTTCGGGGATGCCGACTACATCAAACGCGTTGTGGGTGTGGGGGGAGACCACGTGGTCTGCTGTGACAACGAGGGGAGGATCCAGGTGAACGGCCGGTCGGTCGACGAGTCGACGTTCCTGTACGCCGGCGACAGCCCGTCCACGGTGCGCTTCGACGTCGTCGTACCCGACGGGTCCCTGTTCGTCCTCGGCGACCACCGCAGCGCCTCCAGAGACTCCCGCGACCATCTGGGCTCGCCCGGCGGCGGCATGATCCCGGTCGGCGAGGTCGTCGGCCGCGCCGACTGGATCGTATGGCCGACCGCGCACTGGACCCGACTGCACCGTCCCGACGCCTACGCGCGCGTGCCCGCAGCGGAGGGGGTCCATGGGTAACCGTGGCAAACCGCGCGGCGTCCCGAGCAGCCCCGCCGAGGATCTGCTGCCCACCGGTTCCCGGCGCGCCGCCAGCCCCGCCGGCGGTCGCACGCGCGCGGAGCGGCGCAAGCTCCAGCGCAAGGTCAAGCGCCGCCGCAGGCGCTCCGCGATCAAGGAGATACCCCTTCTCGTCGGCGTCGCGGTCCTCATAGCGCTCGTGCTGAAGACCTTCCTCGTCCAGGCCTTCGTGATCCCCTCCGGCTCCATGGAGCAGACGATCCAGATCGGCGACCGTGTCCTCGTCGACAAGCTCACGCCCTGGTTCGGCTCCAAGCCGCAGCGCGGTGACGTCGTCGTCTTCAAGGACCCCGGCGGCTGGCTCCAGGACGAGCAGACGACGGTGAAGAAGGAGGACCCCGTCGTCGTCAAGCAGGTCAAGGAGGCGCTCACCTTCATCGGCCTGCTGCCGTCGGACGACGAGAAGGATCTGATCAAGCGCGTCGTCGGCGTCGGCGGCGACCGGGTCAAGTGCTGTGACACGCAGGGACGGGTCACCGTCAACGGCGTTCCCCTGAACGAGGACTATCTGTACCCCGGCAACGCCCCCTCCGAGGCGAAGTTCGACATCACCGTCCCGCAGGGCCGGCTGTGGGTGATGGGCGACCACCGGGCCAACTCCGCGGACTCCCGCGCCCACCAGAACCAGGACTACGGCGGCACGGTCTCCGAGGACGAGGTGGTCGGACGGGCGATGTGGATCGCCTGGCCGCTCGGTCACATGACCGACCTGGAGGAGCCGAATACCTACGCTTCGGTCTCCGACTCGGCGACCGGGTCGACCGCCGCTCCCCAGCTGTCGCATAGGGTTGCTCCCGACGATTCGAACGGAACGATCCAGCTCCCGAGCCCTGCGGAACTCCCGCTCGTTATGGGAGTGGTGGGCCTGCGTCGTCTATGGGGCAGGCAGCGGCACAGAGTGAGGAGTTGGCGTGGGGGATGTGGCGGTTGGCGCACGGTCCGGGCACGACGGCGAGGAGCACCGCGGACACCCCGTGGAAGCAGCCGACCCGGCCGCGGACGGCGCCGTGACCTCCGGGAATGACCCCGGAGCGGCCGGCGACGGCACAGGGTCCGGCGGGCAGCCGCCGACCGACGGCCAGGGGCCCGGGGCTGCCCCCAAGCCGAAGAAGCAACGCTCCTTCTGGAAGGAGCTGCCCATCCTGATCGGTATCGCGCTGGTCCTCGCGCTGCTGATCAAGACGTTCCTGGTGCAGGCGTTCTCGATCCCCTCCGACTCGATGCAGAACACCCTCCAGCAGGGTGACCGCGTCCTGGTCGACAAGCTCACCCCCTGGTTCGGCTCCGAGCCCGATCGCGGCGAGGTCGTCGTCTTCCACGACCCCGACAACTGGCTGGCGGGCGAGCCCACTCCGGATCCCAACGCCCTGCAGACCTTCCTCAGCTGGATCGGTCTGATGCCGTCCGCGGAGGAGAAGGACCTCATCAAGCGCGTCGTCGGCGTCGGCGGCGACACCGTCGAGTGCAAGGGCACGGGCCCGCTCAAGGTCAACGGCAAGGCGCTGAACGAGCCGTACGTCTACCCCGGCAACACGCCGTGCAGCCAGGACGATCAGGGCGGCCAGTTCAAGGTGAAGGTCCCCGAGGGCTTCATCTGGGTCATGGGCGACCACCGGCAGAACTCCCGGGACTCGCGCTACAACCAGGCCGACACGAACCACGGCATGGTCCCCGTCGACAAGGTCGTCGGCCGCGCCATCGTGATCGCCTGGCCGATCAACCGCTGGGACACCCTGCCGGTCCCGGACACCTTCGAGCAGAACCTGAACGCCCGCTCCGCAGCCCTCACGGTCGCGCCGCAGGGGCTTGCCCTTGCGGGTGCGGTGCCGCTGGTGCTGTGGCGGCGGCGCCGGGTCGCGGCGGCTGAGACGCGCTGACCGCCGGACGCGGGTCTCCAAGGGCGCGCCTGCGTGGGCGGGGCCTCTTGCGGACCCGGCTCCTGCGGGCGTGCCTTGCGGGACGCGCTTTCCTGAACCGACCGCTCCGGGCGCGCTCGTCCGGGCGGGGCCTTTCAGGAGGCGCCTTCCCTGGCCGGCCGTCACCGAGTGGCGAGAGGCGGGCTGTCGTCTCGCCCAGCACCCGGCTCCGCCTGGCGTCCCGCGCTGGCGAAAGCTTTGCCGAGCCGGTGGTCTCGGTGCCCGGGAGGGGCTGCCCGGTGTCGGTACCGCCGGGTAGGGTGCGGATCCATGGGTGGCGAGAGCAGTACACGTACGGCGCCGCGTGACGGTGGCGCGAGCAGGGGCCCGGCGGGCAGCCGGACCGGGCAGCGGTTGTCCGGCCTGGCCGTGGCGCTGGGCCTGGTGCTGTTCCTGGGCGGGTTCGCCTGGGGAGCGGTGCTCTACCGGCCGTACACCGTGCCCACCAGTTCGATGGCACCGACGATCGGAGCCGGTGACCGGGTGCTGGCCCAGCGCGTCGACGGCGACGAGATTCGCCGTGGCGATGTCGTCGTCTTCACCGACAAGACCTGGGTGACGAACGCGCCCGTCGTCAAGCGCGTGGTCGCGGTCGGCGGTGACACGGTCGGCTGCTGCACGGACGGCAAGCTGACCGTCAACGGCAAGCAGATCGACGAACCGTATCTGGCCGAGGACAGCCTGGCCGAGATCCAGAATTTCCCGACTGTGACCGTTCCGAACGGCAGGCTCTTCCTGCTCGGTGACGAGCGCAGCGGCTCGCTGGACTCCGCCGCCCACCTCACGGACGCCGCCAGCGGCACCGTGGCGCGCAGTGCCGTCTCGGCCAGGGTGGACGCCGTCGTATGGCCCATGGACGGCATGCTGGAGCGCCCCACCAGCTTCGAGCAGCTCGGCGCGCTGTCGACGCCCGGACCGCTGCGGACGGTTCTCGCGCTGATCGTGGTGGGCGGCGTGCTGGTCCTGGCCGGCGGAGCGTACGGCCCGGTCGCACAGCGGCTCGGCGGCCGCTCCCGCGCGCGGACGGAGCCCGCGAGTGCCCGCTGAGGCGGCGCAGCGGCAGGACGAAGGGTTGCGCAAGGTCGCCCGGGTCGTACTGCTCGACCCCGACGACCGCATCCTGCTCCTGCATGGCCATGAGCCGGAGGATCCGGCCGACGACTGGTGGTTCACGCCCGGCGGGGGCCTCGAGGGCGACGAGACGCGCGAAGAGGCCGCGCTGCGGGAACTCGCCGAGGAGACCGGCATCACGGAGGTCGAACTCGGCCCCATGCTGTGGAGGCGGAGGTGCTCGTTCCCGTTCGCGGGACGCCGCTGGGACCAGGACGAGTGGTACTACCTGGCGCGTACGACGCAGACGGCGACCCGGGCCGTGGGCCTCACCGAGCTGGAGCGACGCAGCGTCGCCGGTGCGCGCTGGTGGACGTGTCAGGAACTTGCCCGAGCGCATGAGACGGTGTATCCGACCAGACTCGCCGAGCTGCTGCGCAGGCTGCTCGACGAAGGTCCCCCCGCCGGGCCCGTGACCCTTGACCCCGAAATTGTCTAGGTGCTGACGGGACTGGCGCACAATGGTGGGATCGCACGGCTGAAGGGGAACATGCCATGAGCGCCGAGGACCTCGAAAAGTACGAGACCGAGATGGAGCTCAAGCTCTATCGGGAGTACCGCGATGTCGTCGGTCTGTTCAAGTACGTGATCGAGACTGAGCGGCGCTTCTACCTGACCAACGACTACGAGATGCAGGTGCACTCGGTCCAGGGAGAGGTGTTCTTCGAGGTGTCCATGGCGGACGCCTGGGTGTGGGACATGTACCGGCCGGCGCGGTTCGTGAAGCAGGTTCGGGTGCTCACATTCAAGGACGTGAACATCGAAGAGCTCAACAAGAGTGACCTGGAGCTCCCGGGCGGATGACGCTCACCCGCGGGGGTGAGGAAGTTATCCACAGTCGCGGACTTGTCCACCAAGATCCAATAGCTCGCTGAGCGGGTTGCAGTGTTGGCGCCGGAGGTGGTGCCGACATGAACGCACGCAGTGCACTCGGCAGGTACGGCGAGGAGCTGGCCGCGCGGCGGCTGGTCGAGTCCGGGATGACGGTTCTCGAGCGCAACTGGCGCTGTGGCAGGACCGGAGAGATCGACATCGTCGCCATGGACGGTGACGTGCTGGTCGTGTGCGAGGTGAAGACCCGCAGGACCGGCGGCTTCGAGCATCCGATGGCCGCGATCACGCCCGAGAAGGCGCAGCGTCTGCGAGGCCTTGCGGAACGCTGGATCCATGCTCACGGAGGAGCTCCACCCGGGGGCGTGCGCATCGACCTGGTCGGCATCGTTCTGCCCGGCCGGGGCGCGCCCGTGGTCGAGCATGCGCGGGGGGTGGCCTGACATGGGCTTCGCGCGTACGTGCTCGGTGGCCCTTGTGGGCGTCGAAGGGGTCGTCGTCGAGGTCCAGGCGGACCTGGAGCCGGGGGTGGCGGCGTTCACCTTGGTGGGGCTGCCGGACAAGAGTCTGACGGAGAGCCGGGAAAGGGTGCGGGCGGCCGTCGTCAACTCGGGCGGTGAATGGCCCCAGAAGAAACTCACCGTCGGGCTCAGCCCGGCGTCGGTGCCCAAGGCGGGCAGCGGCTTCGACCTGGCGGTGGCCTGTGCCGTCCTCGGCGCCGCCGAGCGGATCGATCCGAGGGTCCTCGCCGACATCGTGATGATCGGAGAGCTCGGCCTGGACGGACGTGTGCGACCGGTCCGGGGCATCCTGCCCGCTGTGCTGGCCGCCGCGGACGCCGGATACGAGCAGGTGGTCGTCCCGGAGTGCGCCGCCGCCGAGGCCTCGCTCGTGCCGGGTGTGTCCGTCCTGGGCGTGCGCAGCCTGCGCCAGCTGATCGCCGTTCTCGCCGACGAACCCGTACCCGACGAGGCACCCGACGAGCAGGGCCGCCCGGATCCGCTGCTCGCGGGACTGCGCGTACCGGGGACGGGCGCGGCCACGGGCATGCACAGCATGGGCGCGGTCCAGTCCGACCACGGGCACGACCTCGCCGACGTGGTGGGCCAGATCTCGGCGCGCACGGCCGTGGAGGTCGCCGCGGCGGGTGGGCATCATCTGTTCCTGGAGGGGCCGCCCGGGGCCGGCAAGACGATGCTCGCGGAGCGGCTGCCGGCCATCCTGCCCCTGCTCAGCAGGCCGGAGTCGCTGGAGGTCACCGCGGTGCACTCGGTGGCGGGACTGCTGCCTCCGGGCAAGCCCTTGATCGACGTGGCCCCCTACTGCGCCCCGCATCACTCGGCGACGATGCAGGCGCTCGTCGGCGGTGGCCCCGCCGTCGCACGGCCCGGCGCGGTGTCGCTCGCCCATCGTGGTGTCCTCTTCCTGGACTTTAGCGACCACTAACGAAGTGTTCGTGTCCCTCGTTGAGACGCCCATCGGCCGCGTCACGTAGGTCTTTAGCTAGCAGTTTGCTTCTGTTCGCCCTGTACAGGATGAAGCGGAAGGAATGCCTGGTGCGAAGCACATTGGTGCTGGAAGACCTGCGGGTGCAGAAAATCAGACGGACGGACGGCAGCTGGTCGTTCGGGATCGTCTGCCCCGATTGCTCGGTCGATGAGGAGTCGGAGAGCTATCTGCGCCTTTACGAGGGCTCGGGTTCCCAAGAGACCTACGCCTACTACCTCGTTGACCACCTTCGGTGGCGCGTCCGCGAGGGCCTGACCACAGAGACGATCACGATCATGGACCTCCACCGCTATCAGGGTGCGGTGGGGGCGCAGGTGCCGATGCCGTACGGGACGCCGTGGCGGGTACCGCCGAAGCGCCCGTACGGCACCTCGGCGCTGTCGATCTCCGCGACCGTCCTGAAGGGCTTCTACCTGCACCAGTGCGTGAAGCGCGGCATCAACGACGAGCTGCGTGAGGCGCTGGACGTCGAGCGGCTGCCCACCAAGGCGGACCGCAACAGGTCCTTCTTCGGGCACGTGAAGAACTCGATGCCGTCGAATCCGCTGGCACCACGGCAAGGCACCCGTCGACGGCACCCGAAGATGCTGCCGGACAATGCCCGGCTGGAGTTGATGCGCGCGGTGAACACCGCCCGCGACGAGATGGTCGTGACCTGGTTGTCCGACACGGCCCTGCGGATCGGCGGCCTGGCTGGCCTGCACCTGGTCGACCTGCACCTGCGTGAGAACGCGGCCTGCGGCGAGTGCAAGAGTCCGCACGTCCACGTCTGTCACCGGCAGACCAACCCCAACCGAGCCAAGGCGAAGAAGAAGGAGGACTGGCAGACGACCGACGGCGTGATTACCGGCGGCGAGATCTACCGGGCAAGCCCGGCCATGGTCAGCTCCTACTTCAAGTACATGACGAGCGAGTACGCGAAGTACGCGACGGGGCACGGCATGCTCCTGATCCAGTTGTCCGGGCCGCGGATCGGCGAGCCGTGGACGGCGGACGCGGCCCGCGGGATGCTGCGGCGGGCCGGCCAGCGGGCCGACCTGCCCGGCCGCATCAAGCCGCACGCGTTCCGGCACACGACAACCAACAAGATCCTCGACGTCACGGACAACGACAGCTGGGTGGCCAAGGCGGCTGGCAACTGGGCGTCGGTGCAGACCGTCGAAGAGGTCTACGGCCACCCCGACATGCACTCCACGGAGTTCACCTCCGCGCTGAAGGCGGTCTGGGGTGAGGAGGCGTGAGCGAACCCGCCCGCAACCTGCTGCCCGTCATCACCCCGGATCAGCCGAGCCGGACCACGGGCGATCGCCTGGAGGTTCTGCACACGCTGATGGCGGCGCCGGGCTTCGACGCCGCCCTGTTCCGCCAGGACGTGATCCGCATCCCGGAGGAGCACGAGGCATACGGGTGGATCTGCAAGGTCCCGCAGTGCGAGCGGGCCCAGGAACCGGCGTGCTCGCTCTGCGCCAACCACATCATCGAGTGGCGCAAGGCCCGCGTAGCTGGCGGCACCCTCGTCGACTTCATGCGCACGGCCGAGCCGTTGACGCCGACGTCCTGGTATCAGCCCGAGGATTGCACGATCTGCCCGGACATCCCGGCCTGGGCGTCCAATCCGCTGTGTTTCCTGCACACCCAGCGGTGGATTGCCCGCAAGGTGAACTGGAAGCGGCTGGGCCGGGACGGCTTGCCGGACTATGAGGCGTTCCTTGCCTCCCAGCAGCCGTTCGTGCCGTTCGGGAAGTGCCGGGTGCTGGCCTGCCCTGACCTGGCGGAGAACCCGATTGGGCTGTGTCAGCGGCACGTCCGCCGCTATCGCAAGGCCGGCTCGCCCGGCCGGGTCCATCTGCCCAAGGGCTGGGGCCGCTGGCTGTCGGACCGCGGCAAGACGATCCCGGTCCTCTACGACGACGAACTGGCGTTCCGGAAGTGGTGCGCCGAGGCCGACCCGTCCCACCGGATGAACGGCACTGTGTCCCTGCTGGGGCTGCGGCCGCTGGCGAAGGCGGAGATCCAGTGGTGCATGTTCCAGCGCACTCAGATGACGGTCGAGGCCGGGCACTGGCCGCTGCCCTGGATCCAGTACCTCGCCGACGACTGCCGCAACCTCAAGGTCAACTCGCTGGCCGACCTCGACCTCGAAGGGATGAGGAACTTCCCGGCGCTGGTCGCCAAGGGAATGCTCCGCATGTTGCGGCTGGTCTACTTCACCCGCGAGGACACCCGGGACGCCGGCTACATCGAGACCGAGCACTTCGGGGTCAAGCTCAGCAGCCACGGCGGGCAGATCGACCTGGTCGGGGTCTCCCAGCGGTGGCTGCGTGACCTGGTCTGGGACCAGATGGCCCACCGGCTGCTGACCGACCCGCCCCGCAGCACCCAGCCCTTCGACCTGGACCGGCGCGGAGCCGCGGAACTCAGCGCGTTTTTGGAGGTTCAGGTGCCCGAGGGCGGCCATGACCCCCGGCTTATCGAAGGCCGTCACATGGTGGACTTCGTCGCCGATCAGCGGCACCGGGCCGAGCACGGCATGCGGCCCCTGGCGGCGAGCCGCCGCCGCGGCGGCAAAGAGCATGGCCCCGTCACTGCGGGCATGGTCTCCGGGTACTTCGACGGGGTCCGCCGCATCCTGCGCAAGGCCCTGGAGAACGGGGACACCGAACGCCTCGGCCTGGACCGGGCGTTTGTCCTGGCTGTTCCCACGGGGAGGCGGATCAAGGGCCGGCGCCGCCCGTTCCCCGACGACGTCGCCCAGGCGGTCTCCAAGGAGGCCAACCTGCAGGCCCTGGACGCCCAGGACGTCGACGACCGCGGGCTGCGGGACATCTGGGAGGCTCTGGTCGTCACCGGCCGCCGCAGCAGCGAGGTGCTGAAACTGCGGCTGGAGTGCATCGGCCGGCTCGGCGGACTTCCGATGTTTTGGTACGACGCGACGAAGGTCGGCAATTACGACGAGGCCATCCGCATCTCGGAGCGTCTATACGAGCGACTCAAGGCCCGTCAGGCCCGCACTATCGACCGGTTCCTGGAGCGCGAGGGCCGCGTCCCGAGCGGCGAGGAACGACGGAAGATCGCGTTGTTCCCGGCACGGAACTCCAACCGGAACCACCTCAAGGGCATCAGCTACGGCTGGTTCAACACCCAGTTCCGCCAGTGGATCGACTCGCTCACCGACATCCACGTCGTCACCCACCAGACCCGACACACCCTGGCCACCAACCTGCTGAAGAACGGGGCGAACCTCACCCACGTCAAGCGCTACCTCGGGCAGGTCTCCGAGGCGATGGCCGAGCACTACGTCCACCTCGCCAACACCGACCAGCGGCTCGAAGACGCCCTGAACGCGATCTGGGTCACCGGCCCTGGCGCCCTGGAACCGGGCGTGGTGCTGTCCGGCGGAGAGCCGATGAGCCGCGAGCAGGCCGAGGCGATGATGATCGACCTCACCCGCAAGTCGACCCCGGCCGAGGGCGGCTTCTGCACCTTCCAGGTCGTGGTCGACGGCGGCGCCTGCCCCTGGCAGATGGACTGCCACAACTGCGAGAAGTTCGTGATGTCCGGCGCCGACCTCGTCTACTGGCACCGCAAGCGCGAACAGTGGCGGATGCTCGCCGAACGCGCCGGCGACCCCAAGGTCACCGACTACCTCCACCAGCTCTTCGAGCCCACCGCCCTCGCAATCGACGGCCTGGAGAAGGCCCTGGCCGCCGTCGGCCTCCTCGACGAAGCCCTCGCCCTGGACCTGCGACGGCCTCAGGACTACTTCGGCCGCGTCTGGGCCACCGCCTTCCGCGCCAACGAACTCGCCCAGCACGAGGACCACGGCGACACCGACTTCGACGACGAGTACGACACCGACGACAACGAGGACCTGTCATGACCGCTGCCGACCGCCACCTGCAGATCATCGCCCGCCAGCAGCTGGGACACGTCCCTGTCGAGTCGATCGAGACCTACATCCGTGCGGACGCTACCTCGGTACTCAAGTGCACCGAAGGCATCGAGCGCGTGGTGGTCCAGCGGCTGAAGCACCTCCCCGTCGAGTTGAGCGAGCTCTACGTCAGCACGTACGCCGCCGCGGCGTTTGAGTACGCCCACAGCGKCGCGATCACGGTCGTAGACGCGGTCCGGCCAGCCGACGAGGGCGAGGTGACGCTGTGACCTCCGGCCCCGGTCAGACCGCGGCGGCCATCGCCGCCCGCCGTCAGCAGACCAACGACAAACTCACCCGCGTCGAGRAGGCCATCACCCAGCTCCGCCGCGAACGCGGCCGGCTCGCAGTGCGGGCGATCGCCGAGCGGGCGGATGTGTCCGCCACCTTTCTCTACGAAAATCCGGACGCCCGCGCGCTCGTCCAGCAGGCCGTCGTGRACAGCAAGAGCCGCCACGACCGACGCACCGGCGAGAAGCACGAGCTGATCGAGGCGTCCTGGCGAGAGCGGGCCCTGAACGCCGAGGCCGAACTCACCCGAACCCAGAAGGAGGTCCTGCTCCAACGGCAGCGGATCGGCGAGCTCATGGGCCAGCTCCGCGACATCGACCAGATGGTCCCAGGCGAGTCCGTCCAGCACCTCACCACCGAGAACACCACCCTCAAACGCCGCCTTCAGCAGGTGACGCAAGAGCACCGCAAGCTCCAAGAACGCCTCGATGGCGCCCGCACCAACCTTCGCTTCTCCGACAAACGCATCGCCGACCTCGAAGTCCAGATCCTCGAACTCCAGCAGGCCCTCCCGGCCGGCACCCCGCAGTGAGGGAAACGCCATGTTCGTCTAACGCTTCCCCTCGACCTCTACGCCGACGACCACGACAGCGTCCTGCCCCTGACCTACTGGCTGACCGACAACGTCTGGCCCGAGAAGGCCGCCTGGGTCCTGGAAGCAACCCTTGCCCTCGYCGACGCGGCACTGGCCGTCCGGTGGGACGGAGACATGCGGCACTTGCCCTTCGTCGACGTCCACGCCGAGAAGACCACCGGGGAACCCGCGCTGATCGTCCTGCAGCAAGACCCCGGCGCCGACTCCTTCGTGATCAGCCGCAGCCCCGTGGCCTGGGCCGGGCGGCAGAGCGACAGGTGKCACGAGACCCGCACCCGCGACATCGGCCCTGCGGTCTTCATCGCTCCCCCCGGAGAACCCGAGCACACCGTCGACCTACTCGGACCCGCGTCCTTCTGAAAACTCGGTCCCGTCCCCCGTTTGGCTGATCGTAGGTGAATCTGCGATTACCAAGGCCGGTGGTCTAAGGACGGCATACGCGGTCGGGGCAACGAGCATGCCAGCGAACTTTTGTGGCGACGCCTCCCTACGCTGAGGGCATGGCTGGAAAAGTTGCCAGATCGTCGCGAAGTGTCGTGAGCTGGTGTTGGAAGTGCGTGCTGCACCCGTTTCGAACGTGTCAAAACTTTCGACGCTGCATTGCCATTCACCATCCAGCGGTATACGCACTTCGTTGGTGGTGGCTCGGTGGTGAGGTGCTGGACGGCGGGCCAGTCTGCGGATGTGGGCCTTGCGGTCCGTGGCCGTCGTCGGGGCGCGTGCGTGCACCGAGTACGGCGCGCACATGGCGGCCACCCTCGCCGGCGGTCTCGCCGAGCGGGGGTGGGTGGTCGTGTCCGGGGGTGCCTACGGAGTCGACGGGGCCGCTCATAGGGGTGCTCTCGGCGCCGGCGGGGCCACCGTCGCCGTGCTCGCCTGCGGCGTCGACCGGCCCTACCCGCGCGGGCACACCCAGTTGATCAACAGGATCGCGGAACAGGGACTGGTCATCGGGGAGCTGCCACCCGGCGACCATCCGACGCCGAGCAGATTCATCGTGCGGAACAGGGTGATCGCGGCGCTGACCCGGGGCACGGTCGTCGTGGAAGCCGCCCATCGCAGCGGCTCACTGGTCACCGCACGGGCGGCCCAGCGGTTGGGCCGTCACACGATGGGGGTTCCCGGCGCGGCCACCAGCGGCCTCTCGGCGGGGGTCCATGAACTCCTGCGCGCAGACGCCGTCCTGGTGACCGACGCCGCCGAGGTGGTCGAGCTCGTCGGCGACATGGGCGAGCTGGCTCCCGAGCGGCGCGGTCCCGTCCTGCCGCGCGACCTGCTGGAGCCGGCCGCCCGCCGGACCCTGGCCGCCCTGCCCGGCCGCCGCACGGCACGGGCGGACGAGATCGCACGCGGTGCGCAGACCACCGAGGACGACGCGATCGCGAGACTGTACGAACTCCGCTCACTTGGCTACGTCGAACGACACGGCGATGGCTGGAAGTTGACACGCCAGGCGATGATCTCCGTTCGCGCCGGTCGAAGCGGATGTTGACCGAGCGTGTTCGGCCGTACGGGGGAACACGGATGCCCTTGTGAATTCCCCCAGTTGGGGTGTTCGGGTGATCACGTAGAGCGATCACCATGACCCTGCGGGGCGTCCAGCGGAACGTATCTGCGTACGGCTTGCCCTCCGTCGTTCGCGCACCGCGACACTTCAGTCACGCTACGCTCACGAGGATTCCGGCGCAGACCGGCACCTCGACACCGGAAGGTCCCCAGAACGGCACCAGAGCGACATCCGACCGACAGCTCCCCCAAAGCACCCCCCACTTCACGGCAGAACGGCACAAGGCAACGAATGCCCCAGCACACCTCCGGCTCCGACCGGGCGGCGATCCCCCCAGCCGCCCGTGACGGTGGCAGCGTGCGACCGCCCGCTCCCTCGACGCTCGACGAGCTGTGGCGGTCGTACAAGGCGACGGGGGACGAGCGATTGCGCGAGCAGCTGATCCTGCACTACTCGCCGCTCGTCAAGTACGTAGCGGGCCGGGTGAGCGTCGGTCTGCCGCCCAACGTGGAGCAGGCCGACTTCGTCTCGTCGGGGGTGTTCGGGCTGATCGACGCGATCGAGAAGTTCGACATCGACCGGGAGATCAAGTTCGAGACGTACGCGATCACGCGGATCCGGGGCGCGATGATCGACGAGCTCAGGGCGTTGGACTGGATCCCGCGTTCGGTGCGGCAGAAGGCGCGCAACGTGGAGCGGGCCTACGCCACCCTGGAGGCGCGGCTGCGGCGCACGCCCACCGAGGCGGAGGTGGCCGTCGAGATGGGCATCGCGGTGGACGAACTCCACGCGGTCTTCAGCCAGTTGTCGCTGGCGAACGTGGTGGCGCTGGAGGAGTTGCTGCACGGCGGGGGCGAGGGCGGCGACGGACTGAGCGTCATGGACACGCTGGAGGACACCGCCGCGGACAATCCGGTCGAGGTGGCCGAGGACCGGGAGCTGCGGCGGTTTCTGGCGCGGGCGATCAACACGTTGCCCGAGCGGGAGAAGACCGTGGTGACGCTGTACTACTACGAGGGACTCACGCTGGCCGAGATCGGGAACGTGCTGGGCGTGACCGAGAGCCGGGTCAGTCAGATCCACACCAAGTCCGTGCTGCAGTTGCGGGCGAAGCTGGCCGGCTTCGGTCGTTGACCTCGCGGGACGCGCGTGGGGTTGGGCGGAGACACTCCCGTCGGCGCGGGCGCGTCCGTAGAGTGGTTGACGTGCCAAGGATTCGAGCGGCCTCCGTGGCCGAGCACCGGTCGATGCAGCGAGCCGCCCTGCTGGACGCGGCGCGATCCCTGTTGTCCGAGAGTGGGACGGAGGCGCTGACCTTCCCGGCTCTCGCCGAGCGGACGGGGCTCGCGCGGTCGTCCGTCTACGAGTACTTCCGGTCGCGGGCCGCCGTGGTCGAGGAGCTGTGCGAGGTCGACTTCCCGGTGTGGGCTGCGGAGGTTTCCGCGGCGATGGAGCGGGAGTCGACTGCCGAGGGCAAGGTCGAGGCGTATGTGCGCCGGCAGCTCTCGCTGGTGGGGGACCGGCGGCACCGGGCCGTCGTGGCGATCTCCGCGAGTGAGCTGGACGCCGGGGCTCGGGAGAAGATCCGGGCCGCGCATGGCGGGCTGGTCGCGATGATCGTCGAGGCGCTGGGGGAGATGCACGCGGAGCCCCGGCTGGCGGCGATGTTGCTGCAGGGGGTCGTGGACGCGGCCGTGCGCAGGATCGAGCTGGGCGCGGCGGAGGAGCCTTCGGCGATTACGGAGGCGGCTGTGGCTATGGCGTTGCGGGGTGTGCGGGGCTGACGCGTGCTGGGGGCTGCGCTCGAGTGGGTTGCGCAGCCAGGCGCCGGCGGGGTGCCGCCCATCTTTGGGCCCGGGAGCCGCCCTGGGCGGCGCGAGTGCCCGCGGGTTGCGAGCACCGGTTGCCATGGATGCGAACACCGGTTGCCGTGGATGCGAGCACCGGCTGCCATGGATGCGAGCCCTGGCTGCCACGGATGCGAGCACCGGCTGCCACAGATGTGAGCCCTGGCCGTCCTGGCCGAGCCGGGTAGGACGGCAACGGCACCCCCAGCACCGGCAGCAACCTCGACGGGCCCCTGTGCAGCAGCCACGGTGGCAGCAGCGACAGGGGATCCAGGTACGCCTCACCCCGCCGCAAGCCCCAGTGCACGCACGTCCCCCCGCAGTGCGACCCCGGCGAGGCTCTGCGGGCGGCTGGTGTTGTTGCTGCTCCTGACGGCGACGATGCTGCTGTCAC
>NZ_RDBN01000005.1:1086367-1090803 GCF_008042075.1 Streptomyces sp. UW30
GTCGCGAAGTGTCGTGAGCTGGTGTTGGAAGTGCGTGCTGCACCCGTTTCGAACGTGTCAAAACTTTCGACGCTGCATTGCCATTCACCATCCAGCGGTATACGCACTTCGTTGGTGGTGGCTCGGGATCATCTTGCTGTTCACTGCACTCCTTTGGTCGGCCGCATGGCAGACCAACCTTCAGTGGGCGCTAGATATCCTGCTCGGCTTCAGGAGCCCGTTCGAGGCGAGAGGTGATCCCCCCCTCACTGGTTGGCCTCTCGTCCTAGCGGAGGCACTGGCGATTGCAGGTTGGTTGGCATTGCCAGTCCTAGCCGGAGCCTCCATCGGCGTCGTGCTGGGCTTCCATGTCGACAACCTCTTCGCACGGAAAGCGGAGAGCAATCAGGTGCGCCGGTCGCTGGAGATTCTGCGGGAGGAGGGAACTGACCCTGAACGGCGCTTCGCTCACGACTTTCTCGTCATGCACCTGCCAGACGTGCGTCGAGCAGAGAAGCATTGGGATCGAGAGTGCGATCGCTGGATGTTGGGCTCGAGAGTCTYGAACGGGCGACCTCAACACTTGCGGTACTACCTGGCGGAAAGGCTGGCCATGGGAGTGCTTGTTCATGGCATGAATATGGGAAAATGTGGCGGTTGCCGCAGGGCTGCATGACATTGCCTGCGGATTTAGGCTGGAGACATGAGCCGGATCGACGTAAACCTTGCAGCCTTGGGCGAGACGTGCGCCCAAGGCCTGCGGGAGATGTTCCCCGACGCGTCGGACGAAGCCCTGAAGGCCGGTGGGGCTGTGCTGGCAGCGGATCTAGCGAAGGTTGACTTCGACCGTGGCGCTCACTGGGAGAGAGTTGATCCAGAAGTCACGCTCCGTCTGCAAGCGATCTTGATGCCAGATCGGACTGTGCAGCCTTCAAGCAGGCGGAGGCGGACAGGTTCGGCGGCTACGGGGCAATTGGAGACAGGCGTCGTCACGATGCGGGAGCTGCTGGAGAGCGGCGTCCACTTCGGTCACCAGACCCGTCGTTGGAACCCGAAGATGAAGCGCTTCATCTTCACGGAGCGCAACGGCATCTACATCATCGACCTGCTCCAGTCGCTGTCGTACATCGACCGCGCCTACGAGTTCGTCAAGGAGACCGTCGCCCACGGCGGCACGGTCATGTTCGTCGGCACGAAGAAGCAGGCGCAGGAGGCCATCGCCGAGCAGGCCACCCGCGTCGGCATGCCCTACGTCAACCAGCGCTGGCTGGGTGGCATGCTCACCAACTTCTCGACCGTCTACAAGCGTCTGCAGCGCCTCAAGGAGCTTGAGCAGATCGACTTCGAGGACGTCGCGTCCTCCGGTCTGACCAAGAAGGAGCTTCTCGTGCTCTCGCGCGAGAAGGCCAAGCTGGAGAAGACCCTCGGTGGTATCCGCGAGATGCAGAAGGTGCCCAGCGCCGTCTGGATCGTGGACACCAAGAAGGAGCACATCGCGGTCGGTGAGGCCCGGAAGCTCAACATTCCGGTCGTCGCCATCCTCGACACCAACTGTGACCCCGACGAGGTCGACTACAAGATCCCGGGCAACGACGACGCGATCCGCTCCGTCACCCTGCTCACCCGTGTGATCGCCGACGCCGTCGCCGAGGGCCTCATCTCCCGTTCCGGCGTCGCCACCGGCGACAAGGGTGAGAAGGCCGCGGGCGAGCCGCTCGCCGAGTGGGAGCGCGACCTGCTCGAGGGCGAGAAGAAGGCGGGCACCGAAGAACCCGCTCCTGCCTTCGAGGCACCGGCCACCGAGGCGTCGGCCGACGACGCCGAGCAGGCCTGATAATGGCCCGGTCGTTGGATGATCTCAAAGAGGCCGGGACTCCGCCCGAACGGCGCTTCGCCCGTGACTTTATAGCTCTACATCCACCGGATGGGCGACGAGCTGAGAAACACTGGGCTCGCGAGCTGGATCGCTATTCGTGTTACTGGGAGGTCGTGGTAGCGCCGTCCGAGGACAAGGACTACGTGGTGGAACGTATGGCGAAGAGCTTCCTCTGGAGGGGCATGGACCTGGGTGGCGGCGCATGCGACTGCTCATGAAAAATGCGTCGGATGGCGTCCGAACATAGCCTCGGTTCCATGACCGGGATCGACGTTGACATGGCAGCGCTGAGCGAGATGTGCACCCAGGCCTTGGGGGAGATGTTCCCAGACGCTGCGGGGGAAGACCTGAGGGCTGGCGGGGCCGTGCTGGCGGCAGACCTGAATAAGGAGTTCGACTTCAGCCGCCACGCCGACCGGGAGGATTTCGATCCAGACGTGGCACAGAGGCTACTAGCGATCTTCACGGAAAATAGTGCTGGAGAATCGTGATCGGACCTAAAATCCTCGCCAGCTACCTCGAATTGACGTGGGTGCCATCTAGCGGAAATCGGTCGGGCAGCCGACCCGTGTGCACCGTATGCGTCCCCAGTAACGTCGCACTCCGGTCAATGCCGCTGCGAAGGGTCTCTCGCACATTCTGAGTGGCAGTCACGAGTCTCAGCGCCGCATGCAAATCACGTCCTCCACACCGCATTCGACGTCGCGGACATCTTACGTGACGTTTCATCACACGTCATCGCCACACTCCTGGAGGCATTGGGCATGAGGTGATCGTGCGCAGCGCGGGGGTTGACCTCATTGGTGCCRAACCTTATCTAGGGGGTGGAGGGTTTCTGTGCGCTCAGGGCGTGATCAATGGTGCAGGCAAGTAAGGCACGTAGTCGGACACGGTTCAGCCGAGCCGTTTCCGGGACTCCCGTTCGGCTGTGACGGTCCTTGAGGAGCACCGGCGCCGGGGTGGCCGGTGGGTGTTCAGTTTGCTGAATGCCCAAGCCGAAGGTGGGTCATCGTTTGATGCGTCCGCGGATGGCGAGGACGCCGAGGGCGAGGAGGGTGGGTTCGAGGAGGCGGGAGATCATCTCGATGTAGGTGCCAGCGGTGGTGAGGTTCTGCCCGCTGGAGCGGAAGACGACCGAGTTGATGGCGACGCGGGTGGCCTTCTCCGCGCGGGACCAGGTCATGCGCTGCGGCAATCCGCCGTGCAGGGCGGGGTCGGGGGTGGTGGTGTGTGAGCGGACGCGGTGGGAGTCGACAGCGCACCCCCCGATCCTCCGCGGCGGCCTCGGCCGTACGTCGTTGCCGGGGGTTCCCAGCCGCGGAGGATCGGGGGGTGCATCCCCACCGGCCACGCTCGGGCGACTGTCGGGACAGGGGGATCGGGGGGCGGTGCCGCGGGCACGTTCGTGGCCGTGAGGGTGAGTCGTGGGGGCGGTGACAGCAGCATCGTCGCCGTCAGGAGCAGCAACAACACCAGCCGCCCGCAGAGCCTCGCCGGGGTCGCCGTCCTCGCACATCGCTTCGCTTGCATGCGAGAACCGTCCCGCACCTCCGCCGATCATGGCCGGTATCTGTGGATAACTCCCGGGTTGTGGACAGCGGCGTCACCCGGTACCTCGCCGGTCCCGTACACTTCTTCTGGCGATCCGGGTCACCGGGTCGACTTCGCACGCCCCGATACGACAACCGGAGACGGTCCGTATCAGCGCCTCTCGGTCCTTAGTGGCACGGCGCATGTGGGCGTCAGGCGCGGGAGCCGTCCGGCACCCGCGGCACAACCGAGAAATTCAAGGAGATGCGGCCATGGCCGTCGTCACGATGCGGGAGCTGCTGGAGAGCGGCGTCCACTTCGGTCACCAGACCCGTCGTTGGAACCCGAAGATGAAGCGCTTCATCTTCACGGAGCGCAACGGCATCTACATCATCGACCTGCTCCAGTCGCTGTCGTACATCGACCGCGCCTACGAGTTCGTCAAGGAGACCGTCGCCCACGGCGGCACGGTCATGTTCGTCGGCACCAAGAAGCAGGCGCAGGAGGCCATCGCCGAGCAGGCCACCCGCGTCGGCATGCCCTACGTCAACCAGCGCTGGCTGGGCGGCATGCTCACCAACTTCTCGACCGTCTACAAGCGTCTGCAGCGCCTCAAGGAGCTTGAGCAGATCGACTTCGAGGACGTCGCGTCCTCCGGTCTGACCAAGAAGGAGCTTCTCGTGCTCTCGCGCGAGAAGGCCAAGCTGGAGAAGACCCTCGGTGGTATCCGCGAGATGCAGAAGGTGCCCAGCGCCGTCTGGATCGTGGACACCAAGAAGGAGCACATCGCGGTCGGTGAGGCTCGGAAGCTCAACATTCCGGTCGTCGCCATCCTCGACACCAACTGTGACCCCGACGAGGTCGACTACAAGATCCCGGGCAACGACGACGCGATCCGCTCCGTCACCCTGCTCACCCGTGTGATCGCCGACGCCGTCGCCGAGGGCCTCATCTCCCGTTCCGGCGTCGCCACCGGCGACAAGGGTGAGAAGGCCGCGGGCGAGCCGCTCGCCGAGTGGGAGCGCGACCTGCTCGAGGGCGAGAAGAAGGC
>NZ_RDBN01000005.1:1090903-1120856 GCF_008042075.1 Streptomyces sp. UW30
CTGTGACCCCGACGAGGTCGACTACAAGATCCCGGGCAACGACGACGCGATCCGCTCCGTCACCCTGCTCACCCGTGTGATCGCCGACGCCGTCGCCGAGGGCCTCATCTCCCGTTCCGGCGTCGCCACCGGCGACAAGGGTGAGAAGGCCGCGGGCGAGCCGCTCGCCGAGTGGGAGCGCGACCTGCTCGAGGGCGAGAAGAAGGCTGAGGAGGCCCCGGCCGCCGCCGAGGCTCCGGCCGAGGCCCCGGCTGAGGCCGCTGCCGAGGCTCCGGCCGAAGCTGCTGCCGAGGCTCCGGCTGAGGCTGCTGCCGAGGCTCCGGCCGCCGWGGGCGAGCAGGCCTGACACCGTCAGCGTCAGGGTTGACGGCGGGAGCGGTACTGCACCCACTTGCGCCATTGGCGCGGTGAAGTCCGCTCCCGCCGTTCACCCGTAGGTCGACGAAAGGTCAGCGGCTTCCGCCTTCATGGGGGCCGTAGACCCCGTAGATCTTCGATCTTCCAGACTTCGAGAAAGATTCACAGACTCATGGCGAACTACACCGCCGCTGACGTCAAGAAGCTCCGTGAGCTCACCGGCGCCGGCATGATGGACTGCAAGAAGGCGCTGGACGAGGCCGAGGGCAACGTGGAGAAGGCCGTCGAGGCGCTCCGCATCAAGGGCCAGAAGGGCGTCGCCAAGCGCGAGGGCCGCTCCGCCGAGAACGGCGCCGTGGTCTCGATCATCGCTGACGACAACTCCTCCGGTGTCCTCGTCGAGCTGAAGTGCGAGACGGACTTCGTCGCCAAGGGTGACAAGTTCCAGGCCGTCGCCACCGCGATCGCCGAGCACGTCGCGAAGACCTCCCCGGCCGACATCGAGGCTCTGCTCGCCTCCGAGATCGAGGCCGGCAAGACCGTCCAGGCGTTCGTGGACGAGGCCAACGCCAACCTGGGCGAGAAGATCGTCCTGGACCGCTTCGCGCAGTACACCGACGGCTTCGTGCTCGCGTACATGCACCGCACGATGCCCGACCTGCCCCCGCAGATCGGTGTCCTCGTCGAGCTGGACAAGCCGAACGCCGAGATCGCCAAGGGCGTCGCCCAGCACATCGCCGCCTTCGCGCCGAAGTACCTCTCCAAGGAGGACGTGCCGGCCGAGGTCGTCGAGTCCGAGCGTCGCGTCGCCGAGGAGACCACCCGCGCCGAGGGCAAGCCCGAGGCCGCCCTGCCGAAGATCGTCGAGGGTCGCCTCAATGGCTTCTTCAAGGACGCCACGCTGCTCGGCCAGCCGTACGCGCTCGACAACAAGAAGTCCGTCCAGAAGGTTCTGGACGAGGCCGGTGTCACCCTGAAGCGCTTCACGCGCATCAAGGTCGGCATCTGAGTCCGTGCCGCGATCGGCGCCTCGCACCGATAGGGTCGAGGGCAGTCGTTGGCGGACGCCGTCATCGCGTACGCGCGCGTGACGGACGACAGCAGATCTGACGAGGAGGCCATTGCCGCGCATGGGATGCGAAACACACCCCAACCGGCAATGGCCTTCTTCGTATGTGCACCACGTAACAAAGGCGGGATCTCGATGACCACCAAGCCCCAGAAGAGCGACGACGGCAAAGTACGCGGCCGGTTTCTGCTGAAGCTGTCCGGAGAGGCCTTCTCCGGCGGCGGGGGCCTCGGCGTCGACCCGGACGTGGTGCACAAGATCGCCCGCGAGATCGCGGCCGTCGTGCGCGACGGCGCGCAGGTCGCGGTCGTCATCGGCGGCGGCAACTTCTTCCGCGGCGCCGAACTCCAGCAGCGCGGCATGGACCGGGCACGCTCCGACTACATGGGCATGCTCGGCACCGTGATGAACTGCCTCGCCCTCCAGGACTTCCTGGAGAAGGAGGGGATCGACTCGCGGGTGCAGACCGCGATCACCATGGGGCAGGTCGCCGAGCCCTACATCCCGCTGCGTGCCGTACGGCATCTGGAGAAGGGCCGCGTGGTCATCTTCGGCGCCGGTATGGGCATGCCGTACTTCTCCACCGACACCACCGCCGCGCAGCGCGCCCTGGAGATCGACGCCGAGGCGCTGCTGATGGGCAAGAACGGTGTCGACGGGGTCTATGACTCCGACCCCAAGACCAACCCGGACGCCGTCAAGTTCGACTCCCTCGGCTACGGCGAGGTCATCACGCGCGAGCTCAAGGTCGCCGACGCCACGGCGGTCACCCTGTGCCGCGACAACAAGCTCCCGATCCTCGTCTTCGAGCTTCTTGCGGAGGGCAATATCGCCCGCGCCGTCAAGGGTGAGAAGATCGGCACGCTTGTGGGTGAGCAGGGCGGTCGGGGCTGACGCTCCGACAACTCCGACAACGAACCCGTCCGGGGGACGGACGGGGCGGACCCTGACCGGGGGATGGACAATGTCCTGCCGGTCGGGAACCGTGCAGGAAGAAGACGCGACGCAGCCGGCCGCCGCCCCACCGAGGAACCGCAGCCGGGCCTTACTCAAGACACGCAGGAGCAAGTGGTGATCGAAGAGACCCTCCTCGAGGCCGAGGAGAAGATGGAGAAGGCCGTCGTGGTCGCCAAGGAGGACTTCGCTGCGATTCGCACCGGCCGTGCGCACCCGGCGATGTTCAACAAGATCGTGGCCGACTACTACGGCGCGCCGACGCCGATCAACCAGCTGGCTTCGTTCTCCGTGCCGGAGCCGCGCATGGCGGTCGTGACCCCGTTCGACAAGAGCGCGCTGCGCAACATCGAGCAGGCGATCCGCGACTCCGACCTCGGCGTCAACCCGAGCAACGACGGCAACATCATCCGGGTGGTGTTCCCCGAACTCACCGAGGAGCGCCGCCGCGACTACATCAAGGTCGCCAAGGGCAAGGCCGAGGACGCGCGCGTGTCCATCCGCTCCGTGCGCCGCAAGGCCAAGGACGCCATCGACAAGCTGATCAAGGACGGCGAGATCGGCGAGGACGAGGGCCGCCGCGCGGAGAAGGAGCTCGACGACACCACGCACAAGTACGTCGCTCAGGTGGACGAGCTCCTCAAGCACAAGGAAGCCGAGCTGCTCGAGGTCTGATGAACGACTCTTCCTGGGGGGCGCCGCCACAAGCCGGGCAGGCCGGGCAGGCCGGGTACTGGGGGGCCACCGCGCGTGGACCTGTCCAGGGGGCTGCCCCGGCGGGTCCCGCGTACGATGCGCCTGAGGCGCAGCACACTCGCCCCATGCCCATCGTGCCCGACGTACCCGCGTATGGCGGAGACCAGGATGACGACCGGGGGGCCGCTCGGCTGAGCGGCCCCTTGTTCCACACCCGACCGCCGCAGGCGCGGCCTCATGACACGCCGCAGGCGCGGCCCTTCGAGGCGGCGTCGCAGAATCCGGAGCCCATGCCCGACGCCCCGCCGCCGGCGCCCCAG
Source organism: Streptomyces sp. UW30 (assembly GCF_008042075.1). Classification (GTDB taxonomy): domain Bacteria; phylum Actinomycetota; class Actinomycetes; order Streptomycetales; family Streptomycetaceae; genus Streptomyces. The sequence continues at coordinate 1,094,300 of NZ_RDBN01000005.1, forward strand.
CCGCAGAAGAAGAGCGCGGGGCGCGACCTGGGTGCGGCCATAGGGGTCGGTGTCGGGCTGGGCGTGGTGATCGTCGCGTCGCTGTTCGTCGTCAAGGCCGTGTTCGTGGGTGTCGTCGCGGTCGCCGTCGTCGTGGGCCTGTGGGAGCTGACCAAGCGGCTCGAGGAGCGCAAGGGCATCAAGGCGCCGCTCGTCCCGCTCGCGCTGGGCGGCGCGGCCATGGTGGTCGCCGGGTACGTCCGGGGTGCCGAGGGTGCCTGGGTGGCGATGGCGCTGACCGCGCTGGCCGTGCTGGTCTGGCGGTTCACGGAGCCGCCGGAGGGCTACCTCAGGGACGTCACCGCGGGCGTCTTCGCGGCGTTCTACGTGCCGTTCCTGGCGACGTTCGTCGCGATGATGCTGACGGCCGACGACGGCCCGTGGCGCGTCCTGACGTTCCTGCTCCTGACGGTCGTCAGCGACACCGGCGCGTACGCGATCGGCTGGCGCTTCGGCAAGCACAAGCTCGCTCCGCGCATCAGCCCCGGCAAGACCCGCGAGGGCCTGCTCGGCGCGGTGAGCTTCGCGATGGTGGCGGGCGCGCTGTGCATGGAGTTCCTGATCGACGACGGCACGTGGTGGCAGGGCCTGCTCCTGGGCCTCGCGGTCGCGGCCAGCGCCACCCTGGGCGACCTCGGCGAGTCGATGATCAAGCGGGACCTCGGCATCAAGGACATGGGCACGCTGCTGCCGGGGCACGGCGGGATCATGGACCGGCTGGACTCGCTGCTGCCTACGGCGCCGGTGGTGTGGCTGTTGCTGGTGCTGTTCGTGGGGTCCGGCTGACGGTCACCTCCGGCCGACCGTATGCGTACGGCTGACGGTTCAGTGGCATCAGAGGAGCCCCGGGGCCCCCGCTCTCGCCGAGCGGGGGCTCCTCGCCGTCTCGGCACATGGCGCGATGGTGTCCCGGAGCCTGCGGTGGGACCATTCCCCTGTACGCCCGTAATGGGGCCTCTCTAAGGGGGTCGTCATGACCGCCATCCGAGAAATCATCGACGTCGACCGGACCCCGGCCGATGTCTACGCGTACATCACCGACCCCTCTCACCTGCCGGAATGGCAGTTGAGCGCCGTCTCGGCCGAGTCGCTCGACGAGGGTCCGATCCACACCGGCTCCCGGGTCCGGGTCACCCGTCGCATCGGCAGCCGTCAGCTGCCGATGACGGTGCAGTTCGACGCGCTCGACCCTCCGTACGGCTGGGACCTGCACGGGATCGACGGCCCCGTCAGGGCCCGCACGCACGGTCGGATCGAGCCGCTCGACGACGGGCGCCGCTCCCGTGTGACGATCGACATCGACTTCGAGGGGCACGGCCTCGGCAAGGTCCTGGTCCCCCTCGTCGTCCGCCCCCAGGTCCGCAAGGAACTCCCGCGCGACGAGCAACTCCTCAAGAACAGGCTGGAAGGCACGTCGGCCTAGACCTTGCTGCAGTCGTCGTTGCAGTCCTCGTTGCAGTCCTCGATGGCCCGGTTGACGCTCGCTGACGGCTCTGCTGACAGCCTGCGGTCCTCGGCCCCGGACCATCGGAGTTGATCTGCGACACTGGTTGAGCCATGCCTAAGCCCGGAGAACTCACATTCGTCGCCCCCCGCGGAGCCAAGAAGCCGCCGCGGCATCTTGCCGATCTCACGCCCGGTGAGCGTAAGGACGCTGTCGCTGCGATCGGGGAGAAACCCTTTCGTGCCAAGCAGCTCTCGCAGCACTACTTCGCTCGGTACGCGCACGACCCGGAGCAGTGGACCGACATCCCTGCCGGGTCGCGGGACAAGCTGCGCGAGGAGCTGTTTCCGGAGCTCATGACCGTCGTGCGGCATCTGTCGACGGACCAGGGCGACACGCGCAAGACGCTGTGGCGGCTGTTCGACGGGACGCTCGTCGAGTCGGTGCTGATGCGGTATCCGGACCGGGTGACCATGTGCATCAGCTCGCAGGCCGGGTGCGGAATGAACTGTCCCTTCTGTGCCACGGGACAGGCGGGGCTCGATCGCAATCTGTCCACCGCCGAGATCGTGCACCAGATCGTGGACGGGATGCGGGCGCTGAGGGACGGGGACGTGCCGGGAGGGCCCGCTCGGCTGTCCAACATCGTCTTCATGGGGATGGGCGAGCCGCTCGCCAACTACAACCGGGTTGTGGGGTCGATCAGGCGGCTCACCGACCCCGAGCCCGACGGGCTGGGGCTGTCGCAGCGGGGGATCACCGTCTCGACCGTCGGGCTCGTCCCGGCCATCCACCGGTTCGCCGACGAGGGCTTCAAGTGCCGGCTCGCGATCTCCCTGCACGCGCCCGACGACGAGCTGCGCGACACCCTCGTACCCGTGAACACGCGGTGGAAGGTGCGCGAGGTGCTGGATGCCGGCTTCGAGTACGTCGAGAAAAGCGGCCGTCGGCTGTCCATCGAGTACGCCCTCATCCGGGACATCAACGACCAGGCCTGGCGTGGTGACCGGCTCGGGCGGCTGCTCAAGGGCAAGCCGGTGCATGTGAACCTGATTCCGCTGAATCCGACTCCGGGCTCGAAGTGGACCGCTTCCCGCCCCGAGGACGAGAAGGCGTTCGTCGAGGCCATCGCCGCGCACGGCGTGCCGGTGACGATCCGGGACACCCGTGGTCAGGAGATCGACGGGGCCTGCGGTCAGCTGGCGGCCACCGAGCGGTAATCTGAGCGCGTACACCCGTACGTACATCTTCATATTCCGACAGGGGAGCGCCACAGCGCTGAGAGTGCGGCAACCGGGCCGCAGACCCTCTGAACCTTGCCCAGGTCATTCTGGGTAGGAAGTTCGGTCATCACTCAAGCTGTTGCGCCCTGCCCGGGAGCCGATGAGAGGGCTCCCGGGCAGGGCCGCGTCTCTTCCTGGTCAACCCCAGGAGGAATCAAGTGAGCATCACCAAGAGGGCCACGGTCTTCGCCGTCGGGCTCGGACTCGTCACGCTGTCCGCGTGCGGGTCGTCCGACTCGGGGAGCGACAACCCCGAATCCAAGAGCAAGACCGTGACGCTCGTCAGCCACAACTCGTGGTCGGTCTCCAAGGGCGTCCTCGCCGCGTTCGAGAAGCAGTCCGGCTACAAGGTCAAGGTCCTGGAGGACGGCGACGCCGGGCAGGCCGTCAACAAGGCGATCCTGACCAAGGACAACCCCCAGGGCGACGTCTTCTTCGGCGTCGACAACACCCTGCTGTCCCGGGCGCTCGACAACGATCTGTTCCAGTCGTACGAGGCCAAGGGCTCCGACCTGGTCCTGCCCGAGTTCCGGGTCGACCAGGACAAGCACCGGGTCACTCCCGTCGACACCGGCGACATCTGCGTCAACTATGACAAGGCGTACTTCAGCGAGCACAAGCTGGCCCCGCCGACGACGTACGACGATCTGATCAAGCCCGCGTACAAGGACCTCCTCGTCACCGAGAACGCCTCCACCTCCTCGCCGGGACTGGGATTCCTCCTGGGGACCGCCGCGAAGTACGGCGACGACGGCTGGCAGGACTACTGGAAGAAGCTGAAGGCCAACGGCGTGAAGGTCGTCGACGGCTGGGAGCAGGCCTACAACGAGGAGTTCTCCGGTTCCGCCGGCGGCAAGAAGGCCAAGGCCGACCGCCCGCTCGTCGTGTCGTACGCCTCCTCGCCGCCCGCCGAGGTGATCTACGCCGATCCGAAGCCCACGACCGCGCCGACCGGCGTCGCGACCGGCACCTGCTTCCGCCAGGTCGAGTACGCCGGGCTGCTCGCGGGCGCCAAGAACACCGAGGGCGGCAAGGCACTCCTCGACTTCCTGCTGACCAAGACGTTCCAGGACGACATGCCGCTCAACATGTTCGTCTACCCGGTGCGGGAGGCCGCCCAGGTGCCGCCGGAGTTCGTGAAGTACGGCCCGCAGGCCGAGAACCCCGAGACCCTGGACCCGGCGAAGATCGCCGACAACCGTGACGACTGGGTCAAGTCGTGGACCTCGCTCGTACTGAAGTAGCCCCGCCAAGGAGCCGTAAGGGGAACGCGGTGCGGCTCGGCCTCATCGCCGTGCCCGTCGCGTTCTTCGCGGTCTTCTTCGCCTACCCCGTCGCCGCGATCGTCGCGCGCGGACTGAAAGTCGACGGGGTGTGGCAGTTCGGGCGCCTGTGGGACGTGCTCGGGGAGTCCGACATCCGGCACGTCCTGTGGTTCACCACCTGGCAGGCGCTCGCCTCCACCGCGCTGACCCTGCTGATCGCACTGCCGGGCGCCTATGTCTTCGCCCGCTTCGACTTCCCCGGCAAGCAGGTCCTGCGGGCCGTCGTGACCGTGCCCTTCGTGCTGCCCACGGTCGTCGTCGGTACGGCGTTCCTCGCGCTCGTCGGCCGCGGCGGACTCCTCGACGAGCTGTGGGGCGTACGGCTCGACACCACCGTGTGGGCCATCCTGCTGGCGCACGTCTTCTTCAACTACGCCGTCGTCGTCCGCACGGTGGGAGGGCTCTGGGCGCAGCTCGACCCGCGGCAGGAGGAGGCCGCGCGGATGCTCGGGGCGTCGCCGCTGAAGGCCTGGCGGCAGGTCACCCTCCCGGCCCTCGGGCCCGCCGTGGCCGCCGCCGCGCTCATGGTCTTCCTGTTCACCTTCACCTCCTTCGGTGTGGTGCAGATCCTCGGCGGCCCGACCTTCTCCACCCTCGAAGTGGAGATCTACCGGCAGACCTCCGAGATCTTCGACCTGTCCACCGCCGCCGTGCTCACCCTCGTCCAGTTCGTGGCGGTGGGCGCGATCCTCGCCGTGCACGCCTGGACGGTACGGCGGCGGGAGAGCGCCCTGCGTCTGGTGGACGCGTCGCTGACCGCGCGGCGGCCGCGCGGGGCGGGACAGTGGGCGCTGCTGGCCGGTGTCCTGGCCGTCATCGCCGTACTCCTGCTGCTGCCGCTGGGCGTGCTGGTGCAGCGGTCCCTCGACGCGCCCGACTTCGGCTACTACCGGGCGCTGACCAGCGCCGACGGCGGGGTCTTCCTCGTCGCGCCGATCGAGGCGATCGGCAATTCGCTGCAGTACGCCGTCGTCGCCACCCTCATCGCCGTGCTGATCGGCGGTCTCGCGGCGGCCGCGCTGACCCGGCGGGACGCGGGCCGGTTCGTCCGGGGCTTCGACGCGCTGCTGATGCTGCCGCTCGGGGTGTCGGCGGTGACGGTCGGGTTCGGGTTCCTGATCGCCCTCGACGAGCCGCCGCTGGATCTGAGGAGTACCTGGATCCTCGTGCCCCTCGCCCAGGCGCTGGTCGGCGTCCCCTTCGTCGTACGGACCATGCTGCCCGTGCTGCGGGCGGTGGACCAGCGGCTGCGCGAGGCGGCGTCGGTGCTCGGGGCCTCGCCCTGGCGGGTCTGGCGCGAGGTCGATCTGCCGATGGTGCGCCGGGCGCTGCTGATTGCCGCCGGGTTCGCCTTCGCGGTGTCGCTGGGGGAGTTCGGCGCGACCGTGTTCATCGCGCGGCCCGACAACCCCACGCTGCCCGTCGCCGTCGCGCGGCTGCTGGGGCGGGCCGGCGAGCTCAACTACGGCCAGGCGATGGCCCTTTCGACGGTACTGATGATGGTGTGCGCGGTGGCGCTGCTGGTGCTGGAGCGGCTGCGGACCGACCGGAGCGGGGAGTTCTAGATGCTGCTGAGCCTGGACAGTGCGACCGTCCGCTTCGGCGGTCGGGCCGTGCTCGACGCCGTCGATCTCGATGTCACCGAGCACGAGATCGTATGCGTGCTCGGGCCCAGCGGCAGCGGCAAGTCGACGCTGCTGCGGGCGGTGGCGGGGCTGCAACCCCTCGACGCCGGGCGGGTGTCGCTCGACGGGCGGGACCAGGCGGGGGTGCCCGCGCACAAGCGGGGCGTCGGGCTGATGTTCCAGGACCATCAGCTGTTCCCGCAGCGGGACGTAGGCGGCAACGTGGCCTTCGGGGCGCGGATGCACGGCGCGTCGAAGGGTGAACAGGCCGAACGGGTACGGGAGTTGCTCGACCTGGTCGGTCTGCCGGGGGCGGCCGGGCGCGCCGTCGCCTCCCTCTCCGGCGGTGAGCAGCAGAGGGTCGCGCTGGCCCGTGCGCTCGCGCCCCGGCCGCGGCTGCTGATGCTGGACGAGCCGCTGGGGCAGCTCGACCGCTCGCTGCGGGAGCGGCTCGTCGTCGAACTCCGTGAGCTGTTCGGGCGGCTGGGCACCACCGTGCTGGCCGTGACGCACGACCAGGGCGAGGCCTTCGCGCTCGCCGACCGGGTCGTGGTGATGCGGGACGGGCGGATCGCCCAGAGCGGCACGCCGCTGGAAGTGTGGCAGCGGCCCGTGGACGAGTTCGTGGCGCGCTTCCTCGGGTTCGACAACGTGGTCGAGGGCACCGTCGCCGGGGCGGCCGCCGACACACCCTGGGGCAAGCTGCCCGTGGACGAGGACGCCGCGCAGGGCACGCGCACGCTGCTCGTACGGCCGGCCGGGGTCCGCCTCGTCGCCCCCGACGCGGGCCTGCGCTGCACGGTCGCCGCGCGGACCTTCAGGGGCACCCATGTCGCCGTGCACCTCCAGCCGCGGGAGGCGCCGCGCCTGGAGGCGGCCTGCGCGCTGCGGGATGCGCCCGAGGTCGGGGACACCGTGGGCGTCGAGTTCGACGCGGCCGAAATTGTCGTGCTCGGCTGATCGCGGCGCACATAGGGTGCGGGGCATGACGCTGCTCGCACACGACCGCTACTGCGACGAGATCGCCCACCAGGTCGGCCTGTTGAGGTCAGTGGTGACCTCCGGCGCCGATCTGTCGGCGACCGTGCCGACCTGCCCCGAGTGGTCCCTGGAACAGCTCGTGCGGCACACGGGCGGCGCCCTGCGCTGGGTGGAGCTGATGGTGCGGACGCGGGCCGAGGAGGAGATCCCGGAGGAGAAGGTCCCGGGGGGCGAGGGCCCCGAGGGCGACGCCGCCGCGCTCGACGCCTGGCTCGCGGAGACCGGCGAGATGGTCGTCGGCACGCTGCGGGAGGCCGGTCCCGACGCGAAGGTGTGGGGCTGGGCCGGGGTGCTCAACGCCGGGTTCTGGGCCCGCCGTATGACCCACGAGATCACGATCCATCGCGCGGACGCGACGCTCGCCGCCGGGCTGCCCTACGAGGTCGCCGCCGACGTGGCGGCCGACGCGATCGACGAGTGGCTGGAGATCGTGGAGTGGGCCCAGCGGACCGTGCCGGACGATCCGGCGCGTGAGCTGCGGCGAGAGGGGAGCAGCATCCATCTGCATGCCACGGACAACCCCCCGGATGTCGACGCGGAGTGGTTGATCGACGTCTCCGAGGACGTCATCGCCTGGCGCCGCGGCCACGAGAAGGCGACGGTCGCCCTGCGCGGCCCCCTCACCCCCGTACTCCTCGCCTTCTATCGTCGACTGCCGCTGGACAGCCCCGAGTTGGAGGTCCTCGGCGAGCGGGAGCTGCTGGAGTTCTGGCTGGAGCGGGCGACGTTCGGCTGACACGCGGATGGCCCGCCCCCGGAAAGGGGACGGGCCACCAGGGCGTTGCTCTACGGGTGCGTCAGCGGTCGCTGCTCGCCCCGCGCCGGCGCAGGCCGAAGAAGACCGCGCCGCCGCCGAGCGCGACCAGGGCGACCGCGATGCCGGCGATCAGGCCGGTGTTGGAGTTCGCACCGGTCTCGGCGAGGTTGGAGTCACCGGCCGCCGGGGACGGGGCGCTGCTCGCGGGGGCGGTGCTGTCGCTCTCCGACGGGACCGGGGTCGGGCTGTCGGTCTCCTCGGCCGGGGTCGAGGCGGTCTCCGACGGGGTGGGGGTGTCGGACGGAGCCGGCGGCTCCTCCTCTTCCTTCTTGCAGGCCGTGGACGGGGTCGTCAGGTTCGGCGTGATGTCCTCGTCGACGTAGCCGGCGGCCTTGACGTGGATCCGGTACTCGGCGTCCGGCTTCCAGTTCTCGGCGAAGGTGATGGTGACACCCTCGCGCGAGCCCTTGACCTCCTGCTCGCCGACCTTCTTCAGGTCGGCGCCGTTGTTCTGCAGGTACACCGTGACGGTCGCCGGGACACCGCTGGGGTCCACGTCGGTGACGGTGATGATGCCCTTGTCGCCGTCGCACTTGGCTTCGGCGGAGAATTCACTGATGTCGCACGCGAGCGCGTTGCCCGCGACAGAGAGCGCGAGCGCGGCCGAGGCGGAGACGACACCCAGAGCGCGCACGGAACGTGCGACAGTACGGCGGTTTATGGACACGTTTGTCCTTACGGGAGTTGCACCAGTGAGGGGGGTTCGACGGAGCCGGTGACGTGACACCACCGTCCCCAGGAGACTCACAGGTTTATAAGCGTGGCATAAGTAGTGTCAACGCATATGCAGCCTACAGTCGTTGGCTTTGCTCTCTTATTAACCGCCGAGACGTTTCAACGCCTCCGGCGCGTCCTCGATCCGGTCGACCAGGGCGATCCGCGCCTCCATCGACCGCTGACGGGCGAGGGACTTGAGCAGCGGCCACGCGGGCAGCTTCTCCGTCCAGTGCGCGCGGTCGACCAGGACCATGGGGGTGGGTTCACCGCGCGACTCGTAGTAGTTCGGCGTCGCGTTGTCGAAGATCTCCTGTACGGTCCCGGCGGCGCCCGGCAGGAAGACGACGCCCGCGCCCGAGCGGGCCAGGAGGCCGTCCTCGCGGGTGGCGTTGGCGAAGTACTTCGCGATGTGCGAGGCGAAGGGGTTCGGCGGCTCGTGGCCGTAGAACCAGGTCGGGATGCCGACCGAGCGGCCGCCCTTGGGCCAGCGGGCACGCACCTCGAAGGCGGCCGTCGCCCACTCGGTGATCGAGGGCGTGAACACGGGGGCCTTCGCGAGGATCCGGAGGGCTTCGGCGAGCATCTCGTCGTCGTACGGGGCGGCGTACGCGCCCAGGTTGGCGGCCTCCATCGCGCCCGGGCCGCCGCCGGTGGCGACCGTGAGGCCGGCGCGGGCCAGCTCCCGGCCGAGCCGCGCGGCACCCTCGTAGGCCGGCGTGCCGCGCCGCATCGCGTGGCCGCCCATGACGCCCACCACACGGGCGCCGGACAGGAGTTCGTCGAGCGCGTCCGAGATGGAGTCGTCGTGGATCGCCCGGAGCATGGAGGCGTACACGTCGCGGTCCGCCTTGGTCCGCTGGAACCAGGCGTACGCGTGGGCGTCGGGCGTGTTCTCGTAGCCGTCCGTGAGGGAGGCGAAGAGTTCGTCGGGGGAGTAGACCAGGCCCCGGTACGGATCGAAGGGGAGGTCCGGGACCGGCGGGAAGACCAGGGCGCCGCCGCCGCGGATCTTCGCGGCCGCCTCCTCGCGCATCGGGCAGCCGAGGAAGACGGCACCCGTCGTGTCCGTGCCGAGCAGTTCGCGCGTACGGTCCGTCAGGTCGACTGCCTGGATACGGAATCCGGCGAGGGAGCCGCGCGCCGAGACGGTCGCGTCGAACTCCTCCAGTGTCTCTATCTCACGGTCGTCGTGGTGGGCCGCATGGGCGGGCATCGTCTGCACCCGCCCATGCTAGGCACCGTGCGTCGTGCGGGGGTGCGGCGGGCTCAGCCCTCGATGGCAGCCGGGTCCATCCACACGACCTCCCAGGTGTGGCCGTCGAGGTCGTCGAAGGCGCGGCCGTACATGAAGCCCATGTCCTGGACCTTGTCCGATGCGGTGCCGCCTGCCGTGACGGCCTTCTCCACGAGCTCGTCCACCTTCGCGCGGCTCTCGGCGCTCAGACAGATCAGCACCTCGCTGGTCGTCGAGGCGTCCGCGATCTCCTTCTTGGTGAAGGTCGAGTAGAACGGCTTGGTGAGCAGCATCGCGACGATGGTGTCGCTGATCACGACGGACGCCGCGTTCTCGTCGCTGAACTGCGGGTTGATCGCGTAGCCCAGCTCCGTGAAGAACTTCTTCGAGGCGTCGAGGTCGTTCACGGGCAGGTTCACGAAGATCATCTGCTGGTACGCGGGGGCGCTCATCGTGGTCTCTCCCATCGGGGTGGTTGCTGTTCGGTGGGATAGACCGGGGGTCCGATCGGAACTCATCGCCGGTCGGAGATTTTCTCTCACCGGTTTTCCGGGGACGTCTGCCGACGACCGCGGCGGCCGTGTCAGCGGCCGGCCAGGGGCAGTGCGGCCAGCTCGGCCACGGTCAGGGTCAGCGGGCAGAACACGGCCAGCAGGACGCCGGTGCGCAGGGCGGCGGCGCTGCGGAGCATCGCGGTCGGGGCGCCGAGGAGCAGCAGCGCGGCCGTGGTGTCGGCGCGGGCCTGTCTGGCCTCCAGCGCGGCCATCAGGAGGGTGGTCACGGTCGCGCCGGTGACCACGGTGGCGCCGAGAGCGGAGAGCGGGCCGACGGTGGCGCCGGCCGCGGAGTCGGACAGGGGCGCCATGGCGTACACGGCGGCGGCCACGGCGCAGACGACGCCGAGGGGGCGGCCGATGCGGGTGGCTTCCGCCATGAGGCCGCGGCCCGCCAGGAGACGGACGGGGCCCGGGCGTACCGACTGAAGGAGCCGGCCGCAGAGGTGGGTGAGACCCGGGGCGGCGAGCGCGAGACCGAGGGCGGCGAGCACCCAGCCGACCAGGACCGCGGCGGGGCCGGTGGGCAGCGCCGAGGGGAGGGCGTGGGGGCTGTCGCCGGTGGTGCGGCCGGCGTAGGTCTCCACGGCCAGGCCCGCGGTGAGGATGGTGATGCCCCAGGGCAGGCCCGCGGGGGGTTTGCGGGGGACCGGCGAGTGGGTCAGGTCGTCCAGCGTCTGCCGGCTGTCCTCCTCCTCGGCCGGCGAGGGGGCCGGTGCGCTCGCCCGCGCCTGCGGGGCGCCGCCCTTCTGCGCGGTCGCGGTCCCGGCGGCACGGCCGTTCTGCGGGGCGGACGTCGCCCCGGTGGTACGACGGCCCGGGCGCTGCGGGGTGGCCGCGGCGCCCCGTACGGCATCGCGCAACCGCGCCCCGAACCGTCCGTACGCCCCGAAGGTCTCCCGTCCCGTCGATCTGCCGGACCCCCCGAAGCGGCCGTACGGCCGTCCCGTGGACCTCTTCGAGGCGGGCCCGAGGGCCTTCGGGCGGAGCAGCAGGGCGACCGCTGCCGACGCCAGTGCCGGTGCGAGGGCCAGGAGCGTCAGGGCGGCCGGAAGTGGCAGCGGGCTGTCCGCCGCCAGGAACGCCGAGGCGGCGCCGTCGAAGGGCATGCCCGTCAGGTCGCCCCGCAGGTGCAGGAAGACGAGCAGGGCGAGCATCGAGCCGAGAGCGCAGGCCAGGGCCGTCGTGGTGGCCGAGACCAGCATGAGGCGGCCCGGACCGAGGCCGATCGCCGCGAGGCCGGGGCGGGGCCTGGTGGCGGGGTCGGTGCGGGCCACGGCCACCGCGAGGTGGATCGTCGCGGCCAGCGGCGGTGCGCACCAGGCCAGCCGGAGGGTTGCCGCGGCGGGGGAGTCCGGGTGGGACATCGCGTAGCCCAGGGCCGACAGCAGCAGGAAGCCCGTGCCCGCCGACGCCGCCGCGACGAGCAGCCGGCGCAGCTGTACGGCGGGCTGGGCGACGCGGGTCAGACGGAGAGCGAGCACGCGGCCCGGCCTTCCGCCTCGGTGGCCGGGGGCAGGTGCACCGTGTTCACGCGCCGCCCGTCGAGCAGCGTCACGGAGCGGTCGGCGAGGGCTGCCGTGTCCGCGTCATGGCTGGCCAGCAGGACGGTGATGCCGTGCGAGCGGGCCGCCGTCGTCAGGGTGCGCAGGGCATGCGTGCGGTCGGCGCGGTGCAGGGCCGCCGTCGGCTCGTCGGCGAACAGGACCATGGGCGAGGGGGCCAGCGCACGGGCGATGCACACGCGCTGGCGTTCGGCCATGACCAGCTGGTGCGGGCGCTTGCGGGCCGCCTCGCCGACGTCCAGGCGCTCCAGCCACTCCAGCGCCGCCGTCTTGGCGCGGCGACGGCTGGTGCCGCGCAGCATCAGCGGGAGGGCGGTGTTCTCCCAGACGTTCAGCTCGGGGACGAGCGCCGGGGTGGGGTCGACCCAGGCGAACCGGTCGCGGCGCAGCCGTTCGCGGGCCACCGGACCCATCTTGTGCACCGGCACGCTGTTGAACCAGACCTCGCCGCGCCGTACCTGGGCCAGGCCGGACAGACACCGCAGCAGCGCGGTCTTGCCGCTGCCGCGCGGACCGATGACGGCGAGGATCTCACCCTCCTGGACACCGAGCGAGACGCCGCTGAGCGCGGGCGAGCCGTCGTTGTACGAGAAGTGCAGGGCGCGTGCCCAGAGCACGTCGTTGTCCGGCGGGGCCACCATGGCGTACACCTCGGTTCTGATCCGTTTTCCCGTTCCTCGATCCCCCGTGCGGGGGAACGAAGGCTGGGCTGATCGGTCACTGGCACGCTAGGCAGCCGTCGCCCGAAGCCGGGACAGCACAGGGCCCCGGGCCGCCGTGTCTCACTCGAACGGGCGGCACCGGGGCCAGTGTGTTGATCATTCCGGCCGCAGGGCGGCGGAGGATCAGTCGGGGTCAGAGCTTCGTCCACGCCTCCGACAGCGTCTCGCGCAGGATCTGCTCGATCTCGTCGAACGTCTCCTGGTTGGAGATCAGCGGCGGCGCGAGCTGGATGACCGGGTCACCGCGGTCGTCCGCACGGCAGTACAGGCCGTTCTCGAAGAGCTTCTTGGACAGGAAGCCGTACAGGACGCGCTCGGTCTCCTCGTCGGTGAAGGACTCCTTGGTCGTCTTGTCCTTCACCAGCTCGATGCCGTAGAAGAAGCCGTTGCCGCGGACGTCGCCGACGATCGGCAGGTCGTGCAGCTTCTCCAGCGTCCCGCGGAACGCGGCCTCGTTGTCGAGGACGTGCTGGTTGAGGTTCTCGCGCTCGAACAGGTCGAGGTTGGCGAGGCCGACGGCCGCGGAGACCGGGTGGCCGCCGAAGGTGTAGCCGTGCAGGAAGGTGTTGTCGCCCTTGTAGAAGGGCTCGGCCAGGCGGTCGGAGATGATGCAGGCGCCGATCGGGGAGTAGCCCGAGGTCATGCCCTTGGCGCAGGTGATCATGTCCGGGACGTAGCCGAACTTGTCGCAGGCGAACGTCGTGCCCAGACGGCCGAAGGCGCAGATGACCTCGTCCGACACCAGCAGCACGTCGTACTGGTCGCAGATCTCGCGCACCCGCTGGAAGTAGCCGGGCGGGGGCGGGAAGCAGCCGCCCGCGTTCTGGACCGGCTCCAGGAAGACCGCGGCGACGGTCTCCGGGCCCTCGAAGAGGATCTGCTGCTCGATCTGGTCGGCGGCCCAGCGGCCGAAGGCCTCCGGGTCGTCACCGAAGAGCGGGGCGCGGTAGATGTTGGTGTTCGGGACCTTGTGCGCGCCGGGGACCAGCGGCTCGAAGGGGGCCTTCAGGGCGGGCAGACCCGTGATGGACAGGGCGCCCTGCGGGGTGCCGTGGTAGGCGACCGCGCGCGAGATGACCTTGTACTTGGTCGGCTTGCCCTGCAGCTTGAAGTACTGCTTGGCGAGCTTCCAGGCGGTCTCGACGGCCTCGCCGCCGCCGGTGGTGAAGAAGACCTTGTTCAGGTCGCCGGGCGCGTGGTCCGCGAGGCGCTCGGCGAGCTCCACGGCCTTCGGGTGGGCGTAGGACCACACCGGGAAGAACGCCAGCTCCTGCGCCTGCTTGAACGCGGCCTCGGCGAGCTCGACGCGGCCGTGGCCGGCCTGGACCACGAACAGGCCCGCGAGGCCGTCGAGGTAGCGCCGGCCCTTGTCGTCGTAGATGTAGGTGCCCTCGCCCCGGACGATGGTCGGGACGGGGGACTTCTCGTACGAGGACATACGCGTGAAGTGCATCCACAAGTGGTCGTACGCGGTCCTGCTGAGGTCCTGAGGGCTGTTGGTGCTCACGGTTATCGGGTCCTCACGGTTATCGGGTTCCCCACATGTAGGTCTGCTTCTTGAGCTTGAGGTAGACGAAGCTCTCCGTCGAGCGCACTCCGGGGACGGCCCGGATGCGTCGGTTGATGACGTCCAGGAGGTGGTCGTCGTCCTCGCAGACGATCTCCACCATCAGGTCGAAGGACCCGGCGGTCATCACCACGTACTCGCATTCCGACAGGGCCGTCAGCGCGTCGGCCACGGACTCCACGTCGCCCTCGACGTTCACGCCGACCATCGCCTGCCGGCGGAAGCCCACGGTGAGCGGGTCCGTGACGGCGACGATCTGCATCACGCCCTGGTCGAGCAGCTTCTGGACGCGCTGGCGCACGGCCGCCTCGGACAGGCCCACGGCCTTGCCGATGGCTGCGTACGGCCGGCGGCCGTCCTCTTGAAGTTGTTCGATGATGGCGAGGGAGACGGCGTCCGGCTGGGGACCGCCGTTCCTGGACTCGCGGGAGTCCCTCTGCTCTGCGCTTCGACTGACCACGACGTCACTGTGCACGACGTCTCGACAGTTCCGCAAGGCCGAGGCGATGAAATTCGTTGTTTACGTGACTGAGTACTGCGGATTTCGCAGATGTGGCGCCAGTGGGGGTGTTGAAAACGTGGGAGAGCCGATTAGGGTGGGTGTCTCAGAGAATGGACAGCTCTACCTGACAGGAGGCCGGCAGTGAGCACCGAGCTGCGTCGTCTGCGCAATTACATCGACGGTGAGTTCCGGGACGCCGCCGACGGACGGACCACCGAGGTGGTCAACCCCGCGACGGGCGAGGCGTACGCGACCGCGCCGCTGTCCGGACAGGCGGACGTCGACGCCGCGATGGAGGCCGCCGCGCGTGCCTTCCCCGCCTGGCGTGACGCGACCCCCGCCGAGCGACAGAAGGCCCTGCTGAAGATCGCGGACGCGTTCGAGGAGCGGGCCGAGGAGCTCATCGCGGCCGAGGTGGAGAACACGGGCAAGCCGATCGGACTCACGCGGTCCGAGGAGATCCCGCCGATGGTCGACCAGATCCGCTTCTTCGCGGGTGCGGCGCGCATGCTGGAGGGCCGCTCGGCCGGTGAGTACATGGAGGGCCTGACCTCCATCGTCCGTCGTGAGCCGATCGGCGTCTGCGCGCAGGTCGCGCCCTGGAACTACCCGATGATGATGGCCGTATGGAAGTTCGCGCCGGCTCTCGCGGCGGGCAACACGGTCGTCCTGAAGCCGTCCGACACGACCCCCGCGTCGACGGTCCTGATCGCCGAGATCATCGGTTCGGTCCTGCCCAAGGGTGTCTTCAACGTCATCACCGGCGACCGTGACACCGGGCGCCTGATGGTCGAGCACCCCACTCCGGCGATGGCCTCCATCACCGGTTCGGTGCGGGCCGGTATGTCGGTCGCCGAGTCCGCCTCCAAGGACCTCAAGCGGGTCCACCTGGAGCTGGGCGGCAAGGCGCCCGTCGTCGTCTTCGAGGACACCGACATCGCCAAGGCCGTCGAGGACATCTCCGTCGCGGGCTTCTTCAACGCCGGGCAGGACTGTACGGCCGCCACGCGCGTGCTGGTGCAGGAGGCCATCCACGACGAGTTCGTGGCGGCGCTGGCCAAGGCCGCCGCCGAGACGAAGACCGGTCAGCCGGACGACGAGGACGTGCTGTTCGGCCCGCTCAACAACCCGAACCAGCTCAAGCAGGTCTCCGGGTTCATCGAGCGGCTGCCCGCCCACGCCAAGGTCGAGGCCGGCGGTCACCAGGTCGGTGACAAGGGCTACTTCTACGCGCCGACCGTCGTGTCCGGGCTGAAGCAGGACGACGAGATCATCCAGAAGGAGGTCTTCGGGCCGGTCATCACCGTGCAGTCCTTCTCGGACGAGACGCAGGCCGTCGAGTGGGCGAACGGTGTCGAGTACGCGCTCGCGTCGTCTGTGTGGACCAAGGACCACGGGCGTGCGATGCGGATGTCCAAGGCGCTGGACTTCGGGTGCGTGTGGATCAACACGCACATTCCGCTGGTCGCGGAGATGCCGCACGGTGGGTTCAAGAAGTCCGGGTACGGCAAGGACCTTTCGGCGTACGGCTTCGATGACTACACGCGGATCAAGCACGTCATGACGTCCCTGGACGCGTAGTTCCGCGGCTGAGGGGGCGCATGTGCGGGTCGCTCCCCTGGCCATGTTGCAGCCCCGGACGGGTCAAGTGCCGTCCGGGGCTGTGGTGTTTCTGATCGACAACCTGTCCGTCGGGTGCCGTTCCGCTCGACGGGGCGTCCATTGCCCGGCCCTCGGTGGCGGCGGCATGCTGCGGCCATGGCCCTCCCACCGATGAACTCTCCGCTGTCCCGTCGGACCCTGTTGCGCACCCTCGGTGCGGGAACCCTGATCGGCGGGCTCGCCGGCTGCGGTGTGCGGCCCGCCTACGTGTCGGCCGCCGACCGGGCCGCCACCGATGTCTCCGCCACCGAAAAGCGGCTCACCTGGGCGAACTGGCCGCTGTACATCGACACCGACGACGCGGACCAGACCCGCCGGCCCACGCTCGAAGCCTTCCAGAAGCGCACGGGCATCTCCGTCGACTACGTCGAGGAGATCAACGACAACGACGAGTTCTTCGGCAAGATCAGCCCCGCTCTGATGAACCACCAGCGCACCGGCCGCGACCTCATCGTCATCAGCGACTGGATGTGCGCCCGGTTCGTACGGCTGGGCTGGGTGCAGGAGATGGACCGGGCGCACCAGCCGAACGTGACGAAGTACCTCGACCCGTTGCTGCGTTCACCGGCCTTCGACCCCGGACGGAAGTTCACCGTGCCGTGGCAGTCCGGCATCACCGGCATCGCGTACAACCGCCGCCGGCTGGGCCGCGAGATCCGCCATGTCTCCGACCTGTGGGCGAGCGACCTCAAGGGCCGGGTCACGCTCCTCTCCGGTCTGGACGAGGCCTTCGCGCTGCTCATGCAGGGCAACGGCGTCGACATCACGCGGTGGACGGCGGACGACTTCCACACGATCTGTGACCAGGTCGAGAAGCAGATCGACCGGGGCCAGATCCGCCGCTTCACCGGCAACGACTACATCAAGGACCTGTCCAGCGGCGACGTCCTGGCCTGCCAGGCGTACTCGGGCGACGTCATCCAACTCCAGGCGGACGACCCCGACATCCGCTTCGTCGTCCCCGAGGAGGGCGCCGAGCTGTGGTCGGAGTCCCTGATGGTCCCCAACCTCGCCCGCCACAAGACCAACGCCGAGCGGCTGATCGACTATTACTACGAGCCGGAGGTCGCCGCCGAACTGGCCACGTGGGTCAACTACGTCTGCCCCGTCCCGGCGGCCCAGGACATCCTCGCGTCCTCCAAGGACGAGGACACGGCCGCGCTTGCCGAGGACCCGCTGATCTTCCCGGACCGGGCGATGCGCCGACGCCTGGCGATCGCGCGGGACATCACGTCTGAGGAGCGGGTGGAGTTCGCGAAGCGGTGGAACGCGATCGCGGGGTTGTAGGGCGGCGGGCTCCCTTCTGAGGGCGGCTTGCTCGTTCCTAAACGACCGTGAGCACGATCTTGCCCTGGATGTGCCCTCGGGCGGCGCGTTCGTGCGCCGCGCGGGCATCCGCGAGCGCAAACGTGCTGTCGATCCCGACGCGCACCGTGCCCGCGTCGAGCAGGCGGCCCAGTTCGGCGAGCTGCGCGCCGTTGGAGCGGACCTGAGTGATCGAGACCGTGACGCCCAGCTTCGCGGTCTCTTCCTCGTCGAAGTCCCCGGGGAACACGGGGAACTGGAAGCCGCCGCGCTTGAGTGTGTGCAGGAAGCGCCTGCTGTGGGGGCCGCCGACGGTGTCGAGGACGAGGTCGATGTCGTGCACGAGTTCCTCGGGACGACTCATCGTGTAGTCGATGAACCGGTCGGCGCCGAGTTCGCGCAGGAACGACTCGTGAGCGCCCGACGCCACCGCGATGACCTGTGCGCCCTTCCACTTCGCCAGCTGTAGCGCGAAGTGCCCCACGCCGCCCGCGGCGCCGTTGACGAGGACTGTCGTGCCGGCGTCGAGCGGTGCCGGGCGATGCCGTGCCTCCTGGAAGGGCGAGGGGCGGTCGTGTCCGAGCTCGATCAGGTACTGCCACGCGGTGAGCCCTGCCATGGGCGCCCCGGCGGCGTGCACGTGGTCGATGCCGGCCGGCTTGAGTGCGAGGTCCGACGCGCGTGCGGCCACGTATTCGGCGTATGCGCTGCCGTCGAAGCTGGGAAATCGCAGGAGGCCGAAGACTTCGTCACCTACGGCGAAGGCGTCCACGTCCTCGGCGACGGCCTCGACGACGCCCGACACGTCCGTCCCCGGAATCGCCGGCAGGCTGAGCGTCGATTCCGTCCCGGGCATGCTGGTCAGCCCGCCGCGCACGTACCAGTCCGGAGGATTGACGCCGACCGCCGATACGCGAACGAGCACCTCGCCGGGCCCCGGCTCGGGCATCGGCACCTCGTCGTAACGCAGAACCTCAGGGCCCCCGTGCTCGTGCAGCCGGATGGCCCTCATCGTGTCTGTCGACATCGTTTCTCCTGCCCATGCCCTGCGGGATACGCTTATCCGGATCAGCGATCCATATAAGTGGACCACTGATCCGAATATATGGACCACTGATCCGGATAGTCAAGAGAGACAGATGCGAGCCGACGCCAGGAAGAACCGCGACCAGCTGCTCGCCGTAGCGGGCACCGCCATCACCGAGCAAGGCGTCGACGTGTCCCTGCGTGACATCGCGCGCCGGGCCGATGTCGGACTCGCCACGCTGCTGCGGCACTTCCCGACCCGCGAGGCGCTGCTCGATGCCCTGCTCCGCACGAGCTTCGACGAACTGACGGCGAAGGCGGGCGAGTTCGAGACGTCGAGCTCGCCCGGAGACGCTCTCGCTTCGTGGCTGCGGGACTGCGTCGCGTGGACGACCGAATACCGGGGCGTGACCGTGCTGATGGCGGCCGCCATCGAGGACACCGAATCCGCACTCCACGCTTCGTGCGTCACTCTGCGCGCAGCCGGCGCGCGGCTCCTCGCGCGTGCCCAGGCGGCCGGCGTGGCGCGCGACGATATCGACGGCGACGATCTGTTCGCGCTGATCGCCATGCTCGCGTGGCTCGGCGATCAACCCTCGCTCGCGCCACGCGCCGATCGGCTCTTCGGGGTTGTCGCGGGCGCGATTCTGACGAGCGGGTGAGCGAGGGGGTCAGTTCGGCCCGGTCTGCTGAGGCGTCACCCGGAACACGGGCTCGATCACAGAGTGGGTCCCCGGCGATGCACCGCCGTCCGCCCCACCGTCGCCGCCAGCTTCCGCAGGCGTCGCCAGTCCAGGCTGGGCGGGCGTTGCGGGACGCCGGGGCGTTTGCGGGGGACGCGGACGCGCAGGGCGCCGGCGGTGATGCGGCAGTGGACGGGAGCGGGCAGGACGAGGGCCTCGCCGTCGAGGCCGGCCTCGATCTCCGGACGGTCGGCCTCGATGATCACCTCGGGGGCGGTGAGGATGGTGAGGCCGTCCGGCTCGGGGTCGAGGAGCAGGGCGGCGGCCTCGGCCGCGCTGTCCACCCTGATGCCGAGGACGCCCAGGACGGCGGCGTCGAGGCGGTCGCGGCGGCCGAACCCGAAGGGATCGCCCGTGCGGTACGGGTTGTTGCTGACCAGCACGGCATGCGGAGCGCTGAGCGTCCGGCCCGCCGCACGAGCCGTCAGCGTGGGGCCCTGCTGGCGCGTGAGCAGGTCGGGCAGCAGCTCCAGGCTGGTGCCGATCTTGTCGTCGCGATAGCCGGGGCTCTGCACGATGGCCGCGTACGCCCCGAAGGACGCGTTGTTGACGAAGGGCCGGCCGCCCGCGTACCCGAGGTCGACGCGCAGCTCCACGCCGTCGGTGAGGGCGTCCAGGCAGGCCGCCGGGTCGTCGCGGTCGAGGCCGAGGTCCACGGCGAAGTGGTTGCGTGTGCCGGCGCTGATCACCAGGAACGGGATGTCGTAGGCGGCGGCGACGGCCGCGACCCGCGCCTGGGTGCCGTCGCCGCCGGCGACGCCCAGCAGGTCCGCCCCCTCGGCCACGGCCTTGCGGGCGAGGGCGGTGACGTCCTGGTGATGGTCCTCGTCGAGCAGGATGACGTGGGCGCCGAGCCGCTCGGCCTTCTCCTGGAGCGAGAAGCGGCCCACCTTCCCGCCGCCGGAGCGCGGGTTCATGATCAGGTACGGCCGCCGCGGCGGCGGTGCCTTGCGCTCCCGCATCACCCGCACCCGGGAGCCCCCGGCGCCCCGCAGCGCGTACCGGCCGCTCCACACGGCCACCGTCCACAGTGCCACGGACACCAGCAGCGCCCAGAAGAGGGTGGCCGCGAACAGGGCGATGACCGCGGCCGGCACCGCCAGCGCCACCATGCCCGCCACCCAGCGCACCGGCCCGCGCAGCGTCAGCGTCCACCACAACGCGACCGCGCTGAGCCCCAGGCCCGCCGCGCCGGCCACCAGCAGCAGGAGCCCGCCGACACCGCCGTAGGCGAGCGGCACCAGCACCGCGAGCCCCGCCGCGGCGAGCGCCGTCCGCGCCGCCCACCGCTGCTCCCGGTACGCCCGGTCGCTCAGGTCCAGGCCCATGCGTCCTCCCTCGTCGGCGGACATCGTAGGGCCGGCCCGGCGCGAAGCGCATGGTGGCGGTCGGTTCGGCTGCAGGAGGGGGTCACTTTTGAACGTGTTCAACTCCTGGCGTACGCTACCCCCATGAGCGACAGAGCCGCCCTGCTCAAGGGCATCCGCGTCTGGCTGGCCTTCTTCGTCGTCTGTCTGGTGCTCAGCGGCGCCACGGCCTTCCCCCTCGTCCACGAACTGCGCTGGACCGAGGACCTGTTGCGCAGCCTGTCCGTGCCGGAGCACCTCCCCGGCCTCATGGACTGGATCGAGCGCGTCCGGCGCGGGCTCGACGCCGCCGACGCCGACCACCCCTTCCTGCTCTACGGCACGGACTGGCTGGCCTTCGCCCACCTCGTCATCGCGGTCGCCTTCTACGGGCCGTACCGCGACCCGGTGCGCAACATCTGGGTCGTCGAGTTCGGGATGATCGCCTGCGCGGGCATCATCCCGCTGGCTCTGATCTGCGGGCCCATCCGCGACATCCCCTTCTGGTGGACGGTCATCGACATGTCGTTCGGCGTCTTCGGGGTGATCCCGCTGTACGTCGTACGGAAGAAGATCAAGCGGCTGGAGGCACTGACGACGCCGTCGGCACCTCCGGCCGCTGCCGCCGCCGTCAGCGGTTGAACGCGGGGAAGGCGAAACGCCGGGCGATGGCCTCGCCGTCGCCGCGCGCGTCGGTCGAGTTGACGGAGTAGACCACGGTGCGGGACAGGTCTCGGGTGGCCGCGACGACCGTGTGGTAGCCGGGGCGGGATCCCGTCTTCGCCCAGACCGTCCGGCCGTTCAGCTTGAACGGCGAGAACGGGGCGCCCATCGTGGCGTCGACCGCGTTCGGCACCGCGAACATCTCCGTGAGCTGCGGTTCGGGTACGACCCGCCCGCTGAACACGCCCACCAACAGCCGTTCGAGATCCGCGGTCGTCGAGATCATGTCGCCGGCCGCCCACCGGTCGGACATGTTCCAGTCGGTCACGTCGACCAGCTCGCCGTCGATCCACTCGAACCCGCGGTTGTGGGGCCCGTGGATGCGGGGGTCGGGGCCTGCGGGGAACGACGTGTGCCGCATGCCGAGCGGCCGGAAGATCCGTACGGCCGCCTGGTGGGCGTACGAGTCGCCGGTAACCCTCTCGATCAGCATGGCCAGCACGGTGTAGTGGATGTTGCCGTAGACCTGCCGCTCGCCGGGCCCGTACTCGGGGTCCGGCCCCTTGGCGACGGACCCGGCGACGACTTCGGCAGGCGTCAGGGTCTCGAAGCGGCGCGGGTACATCTCCTCGGTGGTTTC
Organism: Streptomyces sp. UW30; assembly: GCF_008042075.1. Lineage (GTDB taxonomy): Bacteria > Actinomycetota > Actinomycetes > Streptomycetales > Streptomycetaceae > Streptomyces. Next base: position 1,116,120 of record NZ_RDBN01000005.1, read on the forward strand.
GCCGAGCGACGCCCCCGGCCGCAGCCCGCTGGTGAAGTTCAGCAACTGCCGTACGGTGATGGGCGCGAAGTCCTTCGTGAGCAGGCCGGGCAGGTACTGCTGCACCGTGCCGTCGAGGGAGATCCGCCCCTGTGCCGCGAGTTGCAGCGCGAGCGCGGCGGTCACGATCTTCGTCGTCGAACCGGCCCGGAAGCGGGCGTTCTCGATCGCCGGCGCCCCGGTTCTCAGGTCGCGCACCCCGGCCGACCCGTGCCAACTCCCCTTGCCGCCCACCCGGATCAGCGCCGCCGTCGCGTCGTTGTCGGGCAGTCCGGCGAGCGCGGCGCACAGGGCCTTGACGTCGGGACCGTCCTTCGGAGCGGTCTCGATCGCCTGCGGGGAACAGGACGACGGGGGCGCGGGCCGCGCGGAGGCGGTCCCGGCAAGCGGCAGTGCGGTCAGGGTCAGGGCGATCGCGGAGGTGACGAGGGCGGGAAACGGGCGTGCGGGCATCTGCGGCTCCTGGGTCGGTGGGATGTCCGTGATCATCGTCGGGGCGGTAGGGACCCGGCCGGATCGTCGGTGCGGAGGGGTTCGGACCCTGACCGGGCCCGGAGCAACTGCCGTACAAAACAAGGGTGTTGCCGGGGATCGCCCCTACGGGCCCTCGCGCGCCGAAAAAGTGTTATCGCCCCGCACTTCACCGCGTCTCCACTACCCCAAGCGGAATGTGACCGTCGACATAGCCAACAGTGCTGGTCGGGCTGAGAAAGTGCGTGCGGGCAGCGCACGACCCAGGAGAGGACCTACGTGGACGAGGCAGCCGGCCGGCAGTGGCGCTCCACCATCGCGGCGGCGCAGGCCGGTGACCGGCAGGCGCTCGACGAGGTGGTCGAGGGCTGGCTGCCGCTGGTCTACAACGTGGTCGGGCGCGCCCTGAACGGCCATGCCGACGTCGACGACGTCGTCCAGGAGACCATGCTGCGCGCCGTCGACAACCTCGGCTCGCTGCGGGACCCGGACAGCTTCCGCTCCTGGCTCGTCGCCATCGCCATGCGGCAGATCCGGGACCGGGCCCGCCGCAGACAGCCCGCGCACCTCGACGAGTCCGCCGCGCACGAGGCCACCGACTTCGCCGAACTCACCGTGCTGCGGCTTCAGCTGGAGGGCCAGCGGCGCGAGGTCGCGCAGGCGGTGCGCTGGCTGGACGCGGAGGACCGGCAGTTGCTGTCGCTGTGGTGGCTGGAGGTCGCGGGCGAGCTGACCCGGCGCGAACTGGCCGCCGCGGCCGGAATCAGCCGACAGCACGCGGCGGTGCGCGTCCAGCGTCTGAAGGAGCGGCTGGAGACCGCCCGCGGCATCGTCCGCGCGCTCGACGGCGCGTGCCCCGGCCTGCGCGAGCTGACCGCCCGCTTCAGCGGCCGCCCCGACTCGGTCTGGCGCAAGCGGCTCGCCCGGCACATCAGGGGCTGCGGCTACTGCGGCGACACCCGCGAGGCCGTCGTACCGGCCGAACGCCTCCTCGTCGGCATCGCGCTCGTCCCCGTCCCCGTCGGCTTCACCCTCTCCCTGGCCCTCGGCGGCAAGACGGCGGTCGCGGCGGCGGCGACCTCCGTCGGCTGGTCCGCCAAGGTGATGGCCGCCCTCACCCAGCCCGCCGTGGCGGTGACGGCCGGCGCGACGCTCGTCGCGGGCGGCGCCTACGTCGTGACGCAGCCGCCGGACAGCCCGCCGCGCGCGACGGCACCCACGGCATCGAGCACGGCCCGCCCGCCGTCGCCCACCCCGCCCGGGACACCGACGGCCACGCCCTCACCGTCCCCGTCGCCGTCACAGACGCGGAAGGCCGAGCTGTACGGCACGGTCGTCGACGCCGTCGACCGGGCCCCGGACCCGAACGCCGAGCCGGCCGCCCTGCCGCACCGCCCCGAGTCCGGCGTCACCAGCACCTGGGGCGCGAAGGCCGTCATGCAGCACCGGGGCGAAGCGGTGACGCTCAGCGGCCAGGGCTATGTCCTGGTGCGCTGGCAGATCTCCCCGCAGTCGCGGCCCGGCGCGCTGGTCATGCCGACCTGGACCGGCCTCAAGGGCGAGCTGTTCCATGTCGCGTCCGGCGGCGGCCGCCGTATGGACGACACCACCGGACCCGACACCACCGGGATGGGCGGCCCCGCCACCGGCTACACGGTCCTGCCGGACGGCACCCAGCAGATGTGGCAGAACGAGTACTTCTACGTCGACGGCTCGGTCACCCTCCACCAGAACGAACGGGGCGCCGACTACGGCGTGATCGTCTTCCCGTCCACCTGGGAGGAGGCCGAGAAGGACGTGCGGACCGGCCCCGACCAGGGAGTGATCCGCTACGGCCTGGTCCGCGACACCGGCAAGGACACCGCGCCGGTCCCGCAGTACGTCACCCGCGAGACGCCCACCGATCCGGCGACGGTGGCGCAACGCTCACGCGTGTAGCGGCTGAGCGGGTCAGCCAACGCCCCGCAGGGGCGCGGGACGGTCTCGATGTGCGGCTCCGCCGGGTGGGCGCGACCAGCCACGAAGGCGCCGCAGCCGAGCGACGACATGACGCGGCACGTCCGGCGGAGCGCCTAGCCGCCGCGCAGGCCGAGGAGGACGTCGAGACGGTTCGTGGTGATCGAGTCGACGCCGAGCTCCAGCAGGCGGCGCATGGAGCGCCGGGTGTCCGGGGTCCAGACGGAGAGCAGATGGCCGCCCCGGTGGACGCGCTCGGCGAGGGCGTGGTCGACCAGGCCGAAGCGGTAGTTGAGCCAGCGCGGGCGCACCGCGTCCAGCAGCGCGGGGCGCGGCGGCGCGAGCGTCGTCCAGGTCAGCGCGATCTCGGCGGCCGGGTCGGCGGCTCGCACGGCGAGCATGGCGGAGGCGTCCGCGCAGTAGTACACGCGGTCCTGGGCCCCGCACTCGCGCACGACGTCGGCGATCCGGCGCGCGGCCCGCACATCGGGCGGGCCCGGCAGATCGAGCATCACCCGGCTGCCGTCGCACACCGCGAGTGCCTCCGCCAGCGTCGGCACCCCGCCCTCCGTCAGCCCCCGCACCTCGGCCGCCGACAGCGCGCGCAGCGGCCGGTCCTGCTCCCACAGCCGCTTCAGCGTCTCGTCGTGCAGCAGCACGGGCACGCCGTCCTTGGTGAGCCGTACGTCGATCTCCACCGCGTCCGCGCCCAGGGCGAGCGCGGAGCGCAGGGAGTCCAGCGTGTTCTCGCGGACACGGTAGGGGTCGCCGCGGTGKGCGACGGCAGCCGGGTGATGCTCGATCTGCCGGGCCCGCCCGATGTGCGGGCCGCGCGCCGGATCGCCGACGTCGTGCGCGAGTGCGCCAACATCGCCACCCGCGCGGTCCGCACGATCGACGAGCACCCGATCAAGGAGTTCGCGAAGGCCGGGATCGTCGTCACCATCAACTCGGACGACCCGCCGATGTTCGGCACCGACCTCAACAACGAGTACGCGGTCGCCGCCCGCCTCCTCGACCTCGACGAGCGTGGCCTGGCCGAGCTCGTCGAGGAAGGACGAGGTCACGGCGTTCTTGGCGAGCTCGGCCAGGCCACGCTCGTCGAGGTCGAGGAGGCGGGCGGCGACCGCGTACTCGTTGTTGAGGTCGGTGCCGAACATCGGCGGGTCGTCCGAGTTGATGGTGACGACGATCCCGGCCTTCGCGAACTCCTTGATCGGGTGCTCGTCGATCGTGCGGACCGCGCGGGTGGCGATGTTGGAGGTCGGGCACACCTCCAGCGGGATCCGGTGCTCGGCGAGGTGCGCGAGCAGCTTCGGGTCCTGCGCCGAGCTGGTGCCGTGCCCGATGCGCTCGGCGTGCAGATGGGTCAGGGCGTCCCAGACCGTCTCCGGGCCGGTCGTCTCACCGGCGTGCGGTACGGAGTGCAGCCCGGCGGCGACGGCCTGGTCGAAGTACGGCTTGAACTGCGGCCTCGGTACGCCGATCTCGGGCCCGCCGAGCCCGAAGGAGACCAGGCCCTCGGGGCGCACCCGGTCGTCGGTGGCGAGCCGCGCGGTCTCCTCGGCGGCCTCCAGACCCGCCTCGCCGGGAATGTCGAAGCACCAGCGCAGCATGGTCCCGAACTCGGCCTCGGCGGCCTTGCGGGCGTCCTCGATCGCCGCCATGAAGGCGCGCTCGTCGATGCCGCGACGGGTGGAGGAGAACGGCGTGATGGTCAGCTCGGCGTAGCGCACCTGCTGGCGGGCCAGGTCACGGGCCACCTCGTAGGTCAGCAGCCGGACGTCCTCCGGGGTGCGGATCAGGTCCACGACGGACAGGTACACCTCGATGAAGTGGGCGAAGTCGGTGAAGGTGAAGTAGTCCGCCAGGGCCTCCGGGTCGGTGGGGACCCTGGAGTCGGCGTGGCGGGCGGCGAGTTCCGCGACGATGCGGGGGGAGGCGGAGCCGACGTGATGGACGTGCAGTTCGGCCTTGGGCAGTCCGGCGATGAAGGCGTGCAGATCGCGCGGGACGCGGGCGTCGACGAGATGGTCGGTCAAGGTTCCTCCCCGGGAACGGCGTCCGTCGGTGCGGTTCCTGCCCGGCGGGACGCGGTGATCGGCTGATCGGTGACTCGGGATCATCGTAGGCCGGGGCCGCGCCGGAAAGGCCAGGGCCTTAGCATGACGGGACGTACGAAAGAGGGGGTCCCGCGCATGTCCGACGACGCGCAGACGCCGGAAGCGCCGGAAGTATCGGGGGAGGCGGCCGCCGGGGGGTTCGTCTCGC
>NZ_RDBN01000005.1:1120956-1133667 GCF_008042075.1 Streptomyces sp. UW30
GTCATCCCCCGCCGCAAGCCCGATCCCCCACACCCGGTCCACCGGACTCGCCTCCACCAGCACCCGCTCCCCGGTCCCCAGCAAAAACGCCCCCAGCCCGGGATCCGCGGCGAACTTGTGGACCGACCCCTCGACGACGATCCGGAACCGCTCCCGCTCCCACACCGCGTCGTCGAACCCCCGCACGAGCCGCCCGGCCTTCTTCGCCAGCGAGGGATGCTCCGCGGCCAGCACCCGCCGCTCCGCCTCCCCGTCCCCGAACAGCCGGGCCTTCTCGGCCATCATCCAGTGCTCGGCGGTCGCGTAGGACACCCCGTCCACCGTGAACGGCGACGGCCACCACTGACTCAGACAGCTCGCGCCCACCCGCCCGTCGGGCAGCGGCCGGTGTCCCCAGAAGTGCAGATACCTGACTCTCGCCCCCGAGCGGACGGCCTGGATCAGGACATCCCAAGAATCGATCTTCGCCATATGGCCGAGTCTGGCACGCACCACCGACATTCCGTCCTCGGTTTTCCAGGCCAACTCGACACCTGGTCGACAGATTCCGTCGCGTAACCAAAAGGCAACAACGGAATCACTTGTTGGAGTCCTTCTGCTCTGTCAGGATCGGCACTCAAATCGAGCCTGAGCCACGCCGGCCCCCTCGGGGGCACGGAGGGAGCGACATGCACAACCCGGGCACCGCCACCCCGGAACGATTCCCGGCGCAGGACCGCTTCGCGGACGGCGCGCAGTACATCGCGGGCCGTCCGGCGAAGGGGACCTCGGGGCGTACGCACGCCGTCGTAGACCCTGCCACAGGCGAGGAGGTGTACACGTACGACCTGGCCGGTACCGATGACGTCGATGCCGCGGTCGCCGCCGCCCGCGAGGCCTTCCCCGCCTGGGCCGCGGCCACCCCGGGTGAGCGCTCCGACGCGCTGCACCGCTTCGCCGCAGTCGTCGCCGAACGCGCCGAGGACTTCGCCCGCGCGGAGTCCCTGCAGTGCGGCAAGCCGCTGAAGCTGACCCGGGAGTTCGACGTCCCGGGGACCATCGACAACATCGCCTTCTTCGCCGGAGCCGCCCGGCATCTGCAGGGTCAGTCCGCCGGTGAGTACTCAGGCGACCACACCTCGTACGTGCGCCGCGAACCCATCGGCGTCGTCGGCTCCATCGCCCCCTGGAACTACCCCCTCCAGATGGCCGCCTGGAAGATCCTCCCGGCGATCGCCGCGGGCAACACGATCGTGCTCAAGCCCGCCGAGCTCACCCCGCTCACCTCGCTCCTGTTCGCGCAGGCGGCCACCGACGCCGGCATCCCGGACGGCGTCATCAACATCATCACGGGCACCGGGAAGGAGGCCGGCGAGCACCTGGTCGGCCATCCCGACGTCGCCATGACCTCCTTCACCGGCTCCACCGCCGTCGGCAAGCGCGTCGCCGAGATCGCCACCGCGACCGTGAAGCGGATCCACCTGGAGCTCGGCGGTAAGGCGCCCTTCCTGGTCTTCGACGACGCCGACGTCGAGGCCGCCGCCCACGGCGCCGTCGCGGGCTCGCTCATCAACACCGGGCAGGACTGCACGGCCGCCACACGCGCGTACGTGCAGCGACCGCTGTACGAGGCGTTCGTCGAGCGCACCGCCGCCCTGATGGAGAGCGTCCGGCTCGGTGATCCGTTCGCGCCGGGCACCGACCTCGGGCCGCTCATCTCCCACGTCCAGCGCGACCGGGTGGCCGGCTTCGTCGACCGTGCGCGTGCCTACGCGCGCGTGGTCACCGGCGGCGCCACGCCGAAGGGGGAGCTGGAGGACGGCGCGTACTATCTGCCCACGCTCGTCGCCGACGCCGCTCAGGACAGCGAGATCGTGCAGTCCGAGATCTTCGGTCCGGTACTGGTCGTTCTGCCGTTCGACAGCGACGATGACGGGATCCGGCTGGCCAACGACACCCCGTACGGCCTGGCCGCCTCCGCGTGGAGCCGGGACGTCTACCGGGCGAACCGTGCCACGCGCGAGATCAAGGCCGGGTGCGTGTGGGTCAACGACCACATCCCGATCATCAGCGAGATGCCGCACGGCGGCTACAAGGCGTCCGGCTTCGGCAAGGACATGTCCGCGTACTCCTTCGAGGAATACACCCAGATCAAACACGTCATGTTCGACAACACCGCGGTCGCCGCGAAGGACTGGCACCGCACCGTCTTCGGGGACCGATAGCCAGATCAGCGGGCACGGCCGTGCGTCCGACCACGCCGGCCCTCCCCCCTCCCTCCCGAAAGGGCYCCAAGCGCATGGAGCAGTACGAGCCCGACCGCCTGTCACCGGCCCAAGTGGCCGCCATGCGGCGCAGCCTCCGCAATGGCCGGGCGGCCATGACCCGCCGTTCCCTGCTGCGCGCCTCCGCCGGCGGCGCGCTCGCGCTGGGCGGACTGGGGACGCTCAGCGCCTGCGGGATCCCCGCGGCCGGCAAGACCGAGGGAGGCACGTCCTCCGAGGACCACTCGGCGAAGGAGAAGGAGATCTCCTTCTCCAACTGGACCGAGTACATGGACGTCGACGACAGCGGCAAGCACCACCCGACGCTGGAGCAGTTCACCAAGCGGACCGGCATCAAGGTCAAGTACACCGAGGACATCAACGACAACAACGAGTTCTTCGGCAAGGTCAAGCCGCAGCTCGCGGCGGGCCAGGACACCGGGCGCGACATCATCGTGCTCACCGACTGGCTGGCCGGCCGTCTCATACGCCTCGGCTGGGCCCAGAAACTGGACCCGTCCAACCTGCCGCACGCCTTCGCCAACCTCTCGCAGCAGTTCCGCGATCCCGACTGGGACCCGGGGCGGGCGTACTCGTACCCCTGGCAGGGCATCTCGACCGTCATCGCCTACAACAAGAAGGCGCTCGACGGCGTCGAGGTGAAGACGGTCTCCGACCTGCTCGACAACCCCAAACTCAAGGGCCGCGTCGGCTTCCTCACCGAGATGCGCGACACCATCGGGATGACCCTGCTCGACATGGGCAAGGACCCCGGCAAGTTCAGCGACGACGACTACGACGCGGCGATCGCCCGCCTGCAGAAGGCCGTCGACAACAAGCAGATCCGCCGCTTCACCGGCAACGACTACACCTCCGACCTCACCAGCGGCGACTTCGCGGCCTGTCTCGCCTGGGCCGGAGACGTCGTCCAGCTGAAGGCCGACAGCCCGGACATCGACTTCCTGATCCCGGACAGCGGCTACATGACGTCGAGCGACAACATGCTCGTCCCCAACAAGGCCCGTCACAAGACGAACGCCGAGCGGCTCATCGACTTCTACTACGAGCCGAAGCCCGCGGCCGAGCTCGCCGCCTACATCAACTACGTCTGTCCCGTGGACGGTGTGAAGGAAGAGCTGGCGAAGATCGACGAGGACGTGGCGAACAACCCGCTGATCCTCCCCGACAAGGCCATGCAGGCCCAGTCCCGCGCCTTCCGCTCACTGAGCTCGAAGGAAGAGACGGCATACGAAGAGAAGTTCGCGAAGCTCACAGGGGCGTGACCACACCATGACGAACGACACCAGCGGCGACGTCCGCCTCTCCGGCATCAGCAAGACCTACGGCTCTTTCACCGCCGTGCACCCGCTCGACCTGACCGTCCCGCAGGGCTCCTTCTTCGCCCTGCTCGGCGCCTCGGGCTGCGGCAAGACCACCACGCTGCGCATGATCGCCGGCCTGGAGGAGCCCAGCGGCGGCACCGTCCACCTCGGCGATCAGGACGTGACCGCGCTCCCGCCGTACAAGCGGCCGGTGAACACGGTCTTCCAGTCCTACGCCCTCTTCCCGCACCTCGACATCTTCGAGAACGTCGCCTTTGGCCTGCGCCGGCGCGGCATCAAGAGCGTGAAGAAGCAGGTCGAGGACATGCTCGACCTCGTCCAGCTCGGCGAGCAGGCCCGCAAGAAGCCGCACCAGCTGTCCGGTGGCCAGCAGCAGCGTGTGGCCGTCGCCCGCGCGCTGATCAACCACCCCAAGGTGCTCCTCCTCGACGAGCCCCTCGGCGCCCTCGACCTCAAGCTGCGCCGCCAGATGCAGCTGGAGCTCAAGCGCATCCAGACCGAGGTCGGCATCACCTTCGTCCACGTCACGCACGACCAGGAGGAGGCCATGACGATGGCCGACACGGTCGCCGTGATGAACGCGGGCCGCGTCGAGCAGCTCGGCTCGCCGGCCGACCTGTACGAGAACCCGCGCACGACCTTCGTCGCCAACTTCCTCGGCACCTCCAACTTCATCGAGGCCGAGGTCGACTCCAAGAGCGGCGACGACATCGTGCTGAAGGCGGGCGGCGGCAAGCTGGTCCTCCCCGAGGAGCGGTGCAGCGCGGCGACGGCGACCGGCGGCAAGGTGCTGGTCGGCGTACGCCCCGAGAAGATCTCCCTCACGCATGCCGACGAGGCGGGCGAGATACCCGAGGGCCGCAACCGCATCACCGGCAGGATCGCCGACTCCTCCTTCATCGGCGTCTCCACGCAGTACGTCGTCGACAGCCCCGTCTGCCCCGAGTTCGAGGTCTACGCCCAGAACATCGACCGCGACACCCGGCTCGTGCCCGGCGCCGAGGTCGTCCTGCACTGGAACCCCGCGCACACCTTCGGCCTCGACGCCGCCCAGTCCCTGCTTGCTGGGACAACGGGCTCCGCCGGCATCCAGGAAGAGGCGGCGGTCTGATGGCGACCCTCACCGAGGCGCCCCCGCCTCTCACCCCGACGGCCCCCGAGAAGAAGCCGCCGCGCAAACGCGGCCGCCTGGTGCCGTACTGGCTCCTGCTGCCCGGTATCCTGTGGCTGGTCGTCTTCTTCGCGCTGCCGATGATCTACCAGGCCTCCACGTCCGTGCAGACGGGCTCGCTGGAGGAGGGCTACAAGGTCACCTGGCACTTCGCGACCTACTGGGACGCCCTGTCGGACTACTACCCGCAGTTCCTGCGCTCGGTGCTCTACGCCGGCTCGGCGACGATCCTGTGCCTGGTCCTCGGCTATCCGCTGGCGTACCTCATCGCCTTCCGCGCGGGCCGCTGGCGGAACCTGATCATGATCCTGGTGATCGCGCCGTTCTTCACCAGCTTCCTGATCCGCACCCTCGCCTGGAAGACGATCCTCGCGGACGGCGGCCCGGTCGTCGGCGCTCTCAACACGCTGCACGTCCTGGACGTCACCAGCTGGCTCGGGATGACCGAGGGCGACCGCGTGCTGGCCACGCCGCTCGCGGTGGTGTGCGGTCTGACGTACAACTTCCTGCCGTTCATGGTCCTGCCGCTCTACTCCTCGCTGGAGCGCATCGACCCACGGCTGCACGAGGCGGCGAACGACCTGTACGCCAGGCCGAGCACCACCTTCCGCAAGGTCACCTTCCCGCTGTCGATGCCGGGCGTGGTCTCCGGCACGCTGCTGACCTTCATTCCGGCGGCGGGTGACTACGTCAACGCGGACCTGCTGGGCTCCACCGACACCCGCATGGTCGGCAACGTCATCCAGACGCAGTTCCTGCGGATCCTGGACTATCCGACGGCCGCGGCCCTGTCCTTCATTCTCATGGCCGCCATCCTCGTCATGGTGACGCTCTACATCCGCAGGTCCGGCACGGAGGATCTGGTTTAAATGACCGTCGTCAACTGGCTCAAGCGCAATCTCGTCGTTATCGCGGGACTGCTGACGCTTGCTTATCTGCTGCTGCCCAACGTCGTCGTGACGATTTTCTCCTTCAACAAACCGAAGGGGCGCTTCAACTACGAATGGCAGGAGTTCTCCACGGCCGCCTGGCAGGACCCGTGCGGTGTCTCCGACCTGTGCGGCTCGCTGTCGGTCAGCCTCCAGATCGCGTTCTGGGCGACCCTCGGCGCCACGCTCCTGGGCACGATGATCGCCTTCGCGCTGGTCCGCTACCGCTTCCGCGCGCGGGGCGCCATCAACTCGCTGATCTTCCTGCCGATGGCGATGCCCGAGGTCGTCATGGCCGCCTCGCTGCTCACCCTGTTCCTCAACCTGGGTGCTCAGCTCGGCTTCTGGACGATCCTCATCGCGCACATCATGTTCTGCCTGAGTTTCGTCGTGACGGCGGTGAAGGCGCGTGTGATGTCGATGGATCCACGGCTGGAGCAGGCCGCGCAGGATCTGTACGCGGGCCCGTTCCAGACCTTCGTCCGGGTCACCCTGCCGATCGCCGCCCCCGGCATCGCGGCCGGCGCGATGCTCGCCTTCGCGCTGTCCTTCGACGATTTCATCATCACCAATTTCAACGCGGGCTCCACCGTCACCTTCCCGATGTTCGTCTGGGGCTCGGCCCAGCGCGGAACGCCCGTTCAGATCAATGTCATCGGTACGGCCATGTTCATCATCGCCGTACTGTTCGTCCTGGCCTCCATGGCCATCGGAAACCGCCGCAAGAAGCAAAAGGCATAAGCACCTGTAGGGAGTTGAAATCATGGCCCCAAGCGCCATGAGTTCTGGCAATCACTGGACGAAATCCCTTTCCGACGCCCAGCCGGTCCCGTACTGGCTGGACGACCCCGGCCGACCCCACCCCGAACCCGCGCTCACCACCGCCGAGACCTGTGACCTGCTGGTCGTCGGCGGCGGCTACAGCGGACTGTGGACCGCGCTCATCGCCAAGGAGCGCGACCCCCAGCGGGATGTCGTCCTGGTCGAAGGCCGTGAGGTGGGCTGGGCCGCCTCGGGCCGCAACGGCGGCTTCTGCGCCGCCTCGCTCACTCACGGTCTGCCCAACGGACTCACCCGCTGGCCGGACGAGATCCATCAGCTGGAGGAGCTGGGCGCCCGCAACCTCGACGAGATCGAGAGGGCGGTCGCCCGCTACTCCCTGGACTGCGACTTCGAGCGCACCGGCGAGATCGACGTCGCCACCGAGACGTACCAGGCGCGGGAACTGCGCGACTGGTACGAGGAGTTGCGGGACAAGGGCCTCGCCGAGGGCATCGAGTTCCTGGACACCGAAGCGGTACGGGCACAAGTCGACTCACCGACATTCCAGGCGGGTCTGTACGACCGCCGGGGCGTCGCCATGGTCAATCCGGCCAAGCTGGTGTGGGGCCTGAAGCAGGCGTGCCTGGACCTCGGTGTCCGCGTCTACGAGCACACCCCCGCCCTGACCCTGAAGCCGTACGGCGCGGGGATGGCCGTACGCACTCCGTACGGCTCGGTCCGCGCCCGCAAGGTCGCGCTCGGCACGAACATCTTCCCGAACCTGGTCAAGCGGGTGCGCGCCTACACCGTCCCGGTCTACGACTACGCCCTGATGACCGAGCCGCTCACCGAGGACCAGCTCTCCTCGATCGGCTGGAAGAACCGCCAGGGCCTCGGCGACTCGGCGAACCAGTTCCACTACTTCCGCCTCTCCGCCGACAACCGCGTCCTGTGGGGCGGCTACGACGCCGTCTACCCGTACGGCGGCCGGGTGCGCGCCGAGTACGACGACCGCCCGGAGACGTACGCCAAGCTCGCCGGGCACTTCTTCACCTGCTTCCCGCAGCTGGAGGGCACCCGCTTCACGCACGCGTGGGGTGGCGCGATCGACACCTGCTCGCGCTTCTCGGCGTTCTTCGGCACGGCCCATCAGGGCAAGGTGGCGTACGCGGCCGGTTTCACGGGGCTCGGCGTCGGGGCGACCCGGTTCGGCGCGGACGTGATGCTGGACCTGCTCGCGGGGGAGCAGACCGAGCGCACACAGCTCGAAATGGTCCGCAAGAAGCCGCTGCCCTTCCCACCGGAGCCCTTCGCCTGGACCGGCATCGCCCTCACGAAGTGGTCGCTGGCCCGCGCGGACGCGCACGGCGGGCGGCGCAATCTGTGGCTGAAGGCGATGGACCGGCTGGGCCTGGGCTTTGACAGTTAATGTGATCCATATCACTTTGAATCCATCTCGCGAACCCGCGTAATGCAAACCGGGTGACCTCCCTCTCCCTCGTGACGCGACCAGCGTCCACGAAGAAAAGGGAGGTCACCGCCATGACAGGGGCGAAGACGGCGGTCGAGTGGCTGGCATCCGTGGCTCCGAACCCCGAGGCCTGCCGCTGGGAGTGGGAGCGCAATCCCCTCGGGGTCACCCTGCTGCCGGCCGGCAAGGCCTGGGACGTACTCATCCTGCCGGGTGAGCTCGGCTATCCGACCCTCGATGTGCTCACCCGCATCATCGACCAACTGGGCCCGGTCCTGGTCGACTTCGGCGACTCACGCATGGGCTTCTTCGTGCCGCCCGGCACGGCCGCCCGCTGGCTCGGCACCGGCATCCGTACGGCCGGGGCCGGCACCTGGATCGTCGTTCCCTACCCGGGCCGCTCCACCGGCGGTATCCGCTGGCTGGTCCCGCCGGACGGCACCGGCACCCTCCATGACCCGGCACTCCTCGAACTGGCCATGCACGAGGCGGCGGCGGGTCTCGCCGACTCTTGACAGAAAGATTGGTCTGGACCAGGTTATGTGCGGCTCCACCCTCCATTTCCCCCATGCCTGGAGGCACTTGTGGATCGCTTCAGACCTCTGGCCCTCCTGACGGCCGCGGCACTGACCCTGCCCGGCGTCACCGCCCTCTCGTCGGCCGCCCGTGCGGCCGACGCGGACCTCGCCCGCAACGGCGGCTTCGAATCCGGCCTCGACGGCTGGACCTGCACGGCCGGTACGACCGTCAACACGCCTGTGCGCAGCGGAAGTTCCGCACTCCAGGCCACCCCGGCCGGCAGCGACAACGCCCGGTGCGCACAGACCGTCACCGTGAAGCCGGACTCCCAGTACACCCTGTCCGGATACGTCCGCGGCGCCTACGTCTACCTCGGCGCGAGCGGCACCGGCACCACCGACGTCTCCGCCTGGACCCAGTCCGCCCCCTCCTGGCAGCAGCTCACGACGACCTTCCGCACCGGCCCCTCCACCACCCGCGTCACCCTCTACACCCACGGCTGGTACGGCACCGGGGCCTACAACGCCGACGACATATCCCTCGTCGGCCCCGGCGTGGACGCCGGCCAGCCGCCCGCCGCGCCGACCGGCCTGAAGACGGGCGCGACCACCTCGTCCAGCGTCGCCCTGTCCTGGTCGGCGGTCACCGGCGCGACGGGCTACGCCGTCTACCGCGACGGTGCCAAAGTCCAGACGGTGACCGGCACTTCGGCCACGATCGCCGGGCTCTCGCCCTCCACGGCATACAGCTTCCAGGTCGCCGCGGTGAACGACGCGGGCGAGTCGGCGAAGTCGGCCACGGTGACCGCGACGACGACCGCGGGCACCGGCAACCCCGTGGAACTCCCGGCTCACGCCCTGGTCGGCTACCTCCACGCGAGCTTCGCCAACGGCTCGGGCTACACCCGCATGGCCGACGTCCCCGACAGCTGGGACGTCATCGACCTGGCCTTCGGCGAGCCGACCTCGGTCACCTCGGGCGACATCCGCTTCGAGCGCTGCCCGGTGACGGAGTGCCCGAACGTCGAGTCCGACGCCGACTTCAAGGCGGCCATCAAGGCCAAGCAGGCGGCCGGCAAGAAGGTGCTGATCTCGATCGGCGGCCAGAACGGCCAGGTGCAGCTGACCACCGCGGCGGCGCGGGACACCTTCGTGACGTCGGTCTCGAAGATCATCGACGAGTACGGACTCGACGGCCTGGACATCGACTTCGAGGGCCACTCACTGTCCCTGAACGCCGACGACACGGACTTCAAGAACCCGAAGACACCGGTGATCGTCAACCTCATCTCGGCCGTGAAGACCCTGAAGGCCAGGTACGGCGACGACTTCGTGCTGACGATGGCCCCGGAGACCTTCTTCGTCCAACTCGGCTACCAGTACTACGGCACCGGCCAGTGGGGCGGCCAGGACCCGAGGGCGGGGGCGTACCTCCCGGTCATCCACGCCCTGCGCGACGATCTGACGCTCCTGCACGTCCAGGACTACAACTCGGGCCCGATCATGGGCCTCGACAACCAGTACCACTCCATGGGCGGCGCCGACTTCCACATCGCCATGACCGACATGCTGCTGACCGGCTTCCCGGTCGCGGGCAACGCGAGCAACGTCTTCCCGCCGCTGCGCCCCGACCAGGTCGCCATCGGCATGCCGGCATCGACCAACGCGGGCAACGGCCATGTCTCCCCGGCCGAGGTCACCAAGACCCTGGACTGCCTCACCAAGAAGACGAACTGCGGCTCGTACGCCACGCACGGCACCTGGCCGGCGCTGCGCGGCCTGATGACGTGGTCGATCAACTGGGACCGCTACTCGAACTGGGAGTTCCAGCGGACGTTCGACGGCTATTTCGGCTGAGGAACAGCCACAGCAGCGACAGGAGCACCGTGCACAGGCACCAACTGGCCACGACGTCCAGTGGCCAGTGGTAGCCGCGCCGGACCAGCCCGAAGCCGACGCCGAGATTGAGGGCGGCGCACACGGCGAGGAGAGTGCGGCGGGCGAGTGCGGAGCGCAGCCAGGGGAGGAGGAGCAGGGCCGCGGCGCCGTACGCGACGGCGGCCGTGGCCGTGTGCCCCGACGGGTAGTAGCCCGTCGCGGGCGGCACGGCCGGGGTGCCCGGCCGGTCGGTCAGTTCCTTGAGGGGGACGATCAGGGCCGGGACCAGGGCCATGAGGAGGGCGGCCGACGCGGCCGACAACCACCAGTGGTGTGTACCAATGCGGCGATGCCGCCAGGTGACGTACAGCAGGACGACCGCCATCGCCGGCACCGCGACCGGGATATTGCCCAGGTCGGCGAGGAGCTCGGAGAGGCGGTCGGGGTGGATCAGGGCCCGGCCGGCCGCCTCGTCGAGGTCGACCAGCGGGCCGTCGGCCACCACCTGCCAGGTGATGAACGCGAAGAGAAGGGCCGGAAGCCCGAGAAGAAGGAAGAGGGAGGTCGGCCGCCCCGGAACAGGGGGGGTGGTTCCGAGGCGGCCGTCCGGATCGGAAGGTCGCGCGCCCCGGGGGGTTTGGGGCGGGCGACTGTCCGATCGGTGAGGAGATCCGGAGCCGGAAGCTCCGGGTGTGTGCGCGAGGGCACGACCAGGTCGAAGCTGGGGAGGCCACGGCCTGATGTCGCCCAGAGTCCCCTCTGGGCGGGGTGTATCTCTCATCTGGTTAGAACCTACGACAGGGCGAAGGCGTTAGACAGACGCAATCGCGTCCTGACATCCACCTCGCACACCTTCTTCACACGCTCTGACTAACGCGGCCCCAGCCCCGGAATCGACGGAGTCGTCAGGGCTGGGGCTCATGGGGTTCCCGGGGTGTGAACCCCGTCTCCCACCAGTGGTTTCGCTGTGACCTCAGATGCGGGTGAAGGCCTGCTCGATGATGTCGAGGCCCTCGTTCAGCAGGTCCTCGCCGATGACCAGCGGGGGCAGGAAGCGCAGCACGTTGCCGTAAGTGCCACAGGTCAGGACCAGCAGGCCCTCGGCGTGGCAGGCCTTGGCCAGCGCGCCGGTCGCCTCCGGGTTCGGCTCCTTGGTGGCGCGGTCCTTGACCAGCTCGATGGCGATCATGGCGCCACGGCCGCGGATGTCGCCGATGATGTCGAACTTCTCGGCCATCGCGGTGAGGCGGGCCTTCATCGTGGCCTCGATCGCCTTCGCCCTGGCGTTGAGGTCGAGCTCCTTCATCGTCTCGATGGAGCCGAGCGCACCGGCGCAGGCGACCGGGTTGCCGCCGTAGGTGCCGCCCAGGCCACCCGCGTGCGCGGCGTCCATGATCTCGGCGCGGCCGGTCACGGCGGCGAGCGGGAGGCCACCGGCGATGCCCTTGGCGGTGGTGATCAGGTCCGGGACGATGCCCTCGTCCTCGCAGGCGAACCACTGGCCGGTGCGGCAGAAGCCGGACTGGATCTCGTCCGCGACGAAGACGATGCCGTTGTCCGAGGCGAACTTGCTGAGCGCCGGCAGGAAGCCCTTGGCCGGCTCGATGAAGCCGCCCTCGCCGAGCACCGGCTCGATGATGATCGCGGCGACGTTGTCCGGGCCGACCTGCTTGGTGATCTGGTCGATGGCCTGCGCGGCGGCCTCGGGGCCGGCGTTGTCCGCACCGGTCGGCCAGCGGTAGCCGTACGCCACCGGCACCCGGTAGACCTCGGGCGCGAACGGACCGAAGCCGTGCTTGTACGGCATGTTCTTCGCGGTCAGCGCCATCGTGAGGTTGGTCCGGCCGTGGTAGCCGTGGTCGAAGACGACGACGGCCTGACGCTTGGTGTACGCACGGGCGATCTTGACGGCGTTCTCGACGGCCTCGGCGCCGGAGTTGAACAGCGCGGACTTCTTGGCGTGGTCACCGGGCGTCAGCTCGGCGAGGGCCTCGGCGACCTCGACGTACCCCTCGTACGGCGTGACCATGAAACAGGTGTGGGTGAAGTCCGCGAGCTGGGCCGACGCCCGGCGTACGACGGCCTCGGCGGAGGCGCCGACGGAGGTCACGGCGATGCCCGAACCGAAGTCGATCAGCCGGTTGCCGTCGACGTCCTCGATGATGCCGCCGCCCGCGCGCGCGGTGAACACGGGCAGCACGGAGCCCACGCCCTGCGCGACCGCGGCGGTACGGCGGGCCTGCAACTCCTGCGACTTCGGACCGGGGATGGCGGTGACGACGCGGCGCTCCTGCGGAAGTGCACTCATGAGGGGCTCCTGGGGGTTTTGCTGACGCTTGTCTCGTTCTTTTCTCGCAGGCTAGGGCGGGGAGTGGGGGGTGGGCATGCTCCATGTG
>NZ_RDBN01000005.1:1133767-1189227 GCF_008042075.1 Streptomyces sp. UW30
CCAGCACCGCCTCCCCGGCGCGACTGGTGGTGCTGGCGGGGGACGGGGGTGCGGCGGTCGCGGCGTGCGCGCAGTACGCGGCGGCGCTGGAGGCGGCGCGCGCGGGGGACGTACCGGAGCAGCCGGTGGGAGTCGACGAGGACGAGCTGGTCGTCGGGCTGTCGGCGCCGGCCGGGCCCATCGCCGCCGCATCGGCGTACAAGCAGGCCGAGCAGGCGCTGTCGGTGGCCCGGCGGCGCGGGCGGGTCTTCGTGGAGCACGAGCAGCTGGCCGCGGGGTCCGTGCTGCCGTTGCTCGCGGACGACGCGGTGAAGGCGTTCGCCGACGGGCTGCTGCGGGCGCTGCACGAGCACGACGCGACGGGGCGCGGGGACCTGGTGGCCTCGCTGCGGGCGTGGCTGTCCCGGCACGGCCAGTGGGACGCGGCGGCCGCGGATCTCGGGGTGCACCGGCATACGTTGCGTTACCGGATGCGGCGGGTGGAGGAGATCCTCGGGCGGTCGCTGGATGACGCGGATGTGCGGATGGAGCTCTGGCTGGCGCTGAAGGCGACGTCGACGGAGTAGGCGGGGCGGGCCGGGCGGGCGCGGACGGCCGATTTTCGCCGGCTGAAATGCGCGGACCGGCGCCCAGCGGCTCCCCCTGCTGCGCCAATCCGTCGAACCCTGACCCGCGACCACTACACCCCGGACAAACGCCGGTCCCCCTTCACGCCCCTACCTTGGACCTCGACACACAGGACACCCCCAACGCGGAAGGGCCGGGAAATCGATATGCCCCAGGACAATGTGGCGGCCATCCACGCCTTCTGGCTCGCCGGCCGCCAGGTCAGCGGCGAGGACAGCTTTGATGTGACCTCGCCGTGGGACGGGCGGGTCGTCGGCAAGGTCAGCGTGCCGACCGACGCGCAGATCGAGGAGGCCGTGGCCGCCGCGTACGCCGTCCGGGACGAGTTCGCCGCGACCCCGGCCCATGTGCGCGCCGCCGCCCTCGACCACGTCAGCCGGCGGCTCGTCGAGCGCACCGAGGAGATCGCCCGGCTGATCTCCGCCGAGAACGGCAAGCCCATGAAGTGGGCCCGGGGCGAGGTCGGCCGTGCCGTGTCCGTGTTCCGGTTCGCGGCCGAGGAGGCCCGGCGGTTCAACGGCGGCGAGGCCCAGCGGCTCGACACCGACCTCGGCGGTCAGGGGCGGCTCGCCTTCACCCGCCGCTTCCCCAAGGGCGTCGTCCTCGGCATCGCGCCGTTCAACTTCCCGCTGAACCTGTGCGCCCACAAGATCGCCCCGGCCATCGCCGCCGGTGCGCCGATCATCCTGAAGCCCGCCCCGGCCACCCCGCTGTCCGGGCTGATCATCGGTGACCTGCTCGCCGAGACCGAGCTTCCGGCCGGCGCCTGGAGCATCCTCCCGGTTCCGAACGACCGCATGCCCGCCCTGGTCCAGGACGAGCGCCTGCCGGTCATCTCCTTCACCGGCTCCGAGAAGGTCGGCTACGCGATCATGGACTCGGTGCCGCGCAAGCACTGCACCCTGGAGCTCGGCGGCAACGGCGCCGCGGTCGTGCTCGCCGACTTCGCCTCCGACGCGGACCTCGACTGGGCCGCGACCCGCATCGCCACCTTCTCCAACTACCAGGGCGGCCAGTCCTGCATCTCCGTGCAGCGGGTGATCGCGGACGCCTCCGTGTACGACCGGCTGCTGCCGCGCATCGTCGCCGCCGTCGAGGCCCAGGTCACCGGCGACCCGAGCGATGACGCCACGGAGGTCGGACCGCTGGTCAGCGAGGACGCCGCCAAGCGCGTCGAGACGTGGGTGGACGAGGCGGTCGCCGCCGGCGCCGCCCTCCTCGCCGGCGGCAAGCGCGACGGTGCCTCCTACGCGCCGACCGTCCTCGCCGACGTGCCGGCCGACGTCACGATCGCCTGCGAGGAGGTCTTCGGACCCGTCCTCACGGTGCACAAGGTCGACGGGGAGGCCGCCGCCTTCGCCGCCGTCAACGACTCCAAGTACGGCCTGCAGGCAGGTGTGTTCACCCACGACCTGCAGACCGCCTTCCGCGCCCACCGGGCTCTGGAGGTCGGCGGTGTCGTCGTCGGCGACGTCCCGTCCTACCGCGCCGACCAGATGCCGTACGGCGGCGTCAAGCAGTCCGGCGTCGGCCGTGAGGGTGTGAAGTTCGCGATGGACGACTACACCTACGAGCGCGTGATGGTCCTCACCGGCATCGATCTCTGAGCGGGTTCAGGATCCACTCTGGCTTGTGACAATCGTTTTCAGGTAGAGTGGTTGCGTATCCCGGGATGAAAAAGGGGCCCGGCACCGATGCCTTCCGGTGCCGGGCCCCTTCCTTGCGTCGGCCTGGTCCGGACCCTCAACCGGAGAAGCCGACGTGCGCGAGCCGCAGTGGGCCGCGCAGCCCGATGTGGACGTCGCGCACGCCCTCGGCGATGATCTCGGCGGTCAGCGTCGCGTAGGCGTACCGGTCCGCGTCCTCGGGCGCCCGGAACGTGAGGGCGGCCAGCACAGGGCCCCCGTCCAGCGACACCTCGACCACACCGTCACCGGACACCGTCGCCGTCACCTGCGTGACGCCGTCCGCGAAGTCGCAGTCCCGGTAGACCAGTTCGCCCGTCCTGCCCTGTGCCGCCGTCACCGCATCGCCCGACGTCTTCGTCCGGTCGACGATCGCGACGCCGCTCTGGTCGTCGAAGTCGGCCGCCGCCAGGCCGTGCCGGAGGACGGGACGCGGCGTCGCGGGCTCGCCGTCGAGGAGTACGGTCGTACGCAGACGGACGTCCTCGCTGGAGGCGCCGGCCAGCACTTCGTGCGGGCCGGGCTCGCGGCGCCATCCGCCCCGTGTCACGTCCCAGAAGTCGAAGGCGGACAGGGGGACTTCGAAGGTCAGCTCCCGGCGCTCGCCGGGCTCCAGCCGCACCCGGCTGTGCGCCAGCAGTTCGCGGCGCGGGCGCGGCACCGCCGGGTCCACGGCACGGGAGTAGAGCTGGGCCACCTCGTCGGCCGCCATGTCGCCGGTGTTCGTGACCGTGAAGGAGACGTGCAGCGAGCCGTCCGTCGTACGGGTGGCGAGGTCGGCGTAGGAGAAGGTCGCGTACGACAGACCGTGGCCGAACGGGAACAGCGGGGTGCCCTCGAAGTACAGATAGGTCTGGCGGCCGCCGATCACGTCGTAGTCGAGGAGGTCGGGCAGGTCGGCGTCATCGGCGTACCAGGTCTGCGGGAGGCGGCCGGCGGGGGAGACGTCACCGGCCAGGACCCGGGCGAGGGCGGTGCCGGCCGCCTGGCCGCCGTGGGAGGTCCAGAGCACCGCCGGGAAGGCGGCCGGGTCGACCGCGTAGGGGTAGGCCGACACCAGTGCGAGCACGGTGTCCGGGTTGGCGGCGCGCGCCGCGCGCAACAGACGCTCCTGGTGGGCGGGGAGGGCGAGCGTCGTACGGTCCTCGGTCTCGCGGCCGTTGATGTGCGGGTCGTTGCCCGCGACCACCAGGACCACGTCCGCCTGCGAGGCGACCCGGGTCACCGCGTCCTCGCCGCGTTCGACGACGATCAGCTCGAAGATCTCCGGGTCCGCTTCGGCAACCCTGACGCCGTCGGCGGCGACTGAGAGGTGGCGACCCGTACCGATGTGCCTCAGGAGGTGTCCGTTCCCGTGCGGTTCCAGGCGGAACGTCTCCTGGACGACCCAGCCTCCGGGCTGGTCGGCGCCGGCGCGGACTCGGCCGTCCTCGGCGACCGAGAGGTAGCGGCCGTCGGGCGCGCGCAGGGTCAGCACGCCCTCGCCCCAGTCGACGAGGGCGAGTTCGGTGCCGGCCTGGTCGCACGTCAGCGGGGGCAGGTCCGTGCGGCCGGACAGCAGCGCCGGGTCGAGGGCGCCCTCGGCGCCGCGCACATCGTCGAGGGCCTGCGCCTCGGGGACGTGCAGGAAGGCGCCGGTCGAGGTCTTCAGGCGGACGCGGTCCACGCCCTCCGCGAACTCCACCCGCTCGGCGCCGAACCGCTCGTACAGGCCCTCCAGCGGGGTCGAGCGGTGGATGAGCGTGCCGCTGTACCAGTCGAGCTTGCACTCGTCGGCGAGCAGGCCGACCACCGCGAGCCGGGTGTCGGGCGCGAGCGGCAGCAGCCCCCCGCTGTTCCTGAGCAGGACGACGGACTGCTCGGCGGCCTCCTGGGCGAGGGCGCGGTGGGCCGGGGTGTCGAAGTCCCTGGTGAGCGCGTGCGGGTCGTACTGCGGGTCGAACTCGCCGAGGCGGAAACGGACCGAGAGCTGGCGGCGCACCGCCGCGTCGAGGTCCGACTCGGTCAGCAGGCCCCGGTCCAGGGCGCCGCGGACACGCGCGGTGATCTGCGAGCTGTCGGTGCCGTGGTCGGTGAAGCTGTCGACGCCGGCCAGCAGCGCGGCGGCCGTGGCTTCCTCGTGGGTGTCGAAGTAGTGCTCGGAGTCGACCAGGTTGGAGGGCGCGCCCGCGTCCGAGCAGACCAGGAGGTCGTCGTCGGTCCAGGTGCGCAGGTGCTCGCGCAGATACGGCGAGACATGGTTGGGGCGGCCGTTGACCAGGTTGTACGCCGGCATCACCCCCGCCGTCGCGCCCGCCTCTACCGTCTCGCGGAAGGCGCGCAGGTCGTACTCGTGGAGGACGCGCGGGCGCACCGAGGAGGACGTGACGTCGCGGCCCGTCTCGCTGTTGTGCGCCAGCCAGTGCTTGAGGACGGGCGCGGTGCGCCAGTACGTCGGGTGGTCGCCGCGCAGGCCCCGGGTGTAGGCGGTGGCGATGGCCGAGGTGAGCTTCGGGTCCTCGGAGTAACCCTCTTCGTTGCGGCCCCACAGGGGGTGGCGCAGGAGGTTGACCGTGGGGGACCAGACGTTGAGGCCGACGCGGTCGTCGCGGGCGCGCATCGCGCGGGCCTCCTTGGAGACCGCCTCGCCGACGCGTCGTACGAGATCGGTGTTCCAGGTCGCGCCGAGGCCGACCGCCTGCGGGAAGACCGTGGCCGCACCCATCCACGCCACTCCGTGCAGCGCCTCCTGGCCGGTGCGGAAGGCCGCGATGCCCAGGCGCTCGACCGCCGGCGTGAACTGGTGCAGGAATCCGATCTTCTCGTCGAGAGTGAGCCGCGACAGCAGGTCGTCGATGCGCTTCGCGAACGGGAGTTGTGCATCGCGGAAAGGCTGCGTGTGCGGCGTGTGTGCGGTCACTTGGGGATCCCCTTGCGATGGATCGGCTTGATGCTTTCGAAGCGCTTCGATGCTCATTCGACTCGGGGGTGGGTGTCAAGATGCCTAGAAGGAATCTTGGAAGCGACTCTTGTGCACCCATGGGCGTTCACTTAACCTCGCTGCAACATCGAAGCGCTTCGACAGTGGGGTTGACGCAATGACGCCGAAAGCCGCCTCCTCCGCCTCCTCCGGACCGAGCCGGAGAAGTTTCCTCGCCTCCACGGCGGTCGCCACCGCAGCGGTGGCCGGTGGGATGCCGCTGCTCGCCGCGTGCGGCGGTGCGGACAGCGGTTCGCGCGAGGGGACCACGTCGGGCAAGGACGCGAAGAAGATCCTGCCGGCGTACGTGGCCAGCAATGTGGTGACGCCGGACATCCCGTCGAAGAACGGCTCCTCGCTCGGCTTCACCAGCAAGCTGGATCTGGCGGACCTGAAGGCGTCGGTCCCGAAGAAGCTCGGCAAGGGCGGCAAGGTCACCATCATGTCGCCGTTCTGGGGCTCACCGCCCAAGGGCAGCAACCCCTACTACACGGCGATGAACGACCTGACCGGCGTCGACGTCCAGTGGCAGAACCAGGACGGCAACACCTACGACCAGAAGCTCGGCGCGGTCCTCGCCTCCAGCGACGTCCCCGATGTCGTCGTGGTCCCCGGCTGGAACATGGGCGGCAAGATACCCAGCGCCATCATCAGCAAGTTCGCCGACCTCGGCCCCTACCTCTCCGGGGACAAGGTCAAGGAGTACCCCAACCTCGCGGCGATTCCGACGGATGCCTGGCAGCGCTCGATATTCGGCGGTGCGCTGCGCGGCCTGCCGATGCCGGCGTCGTACGTCACCAACATCGTGCCCCTCTACCGCCAGGACGTCTTCGAGAAGGAGGGGTATCAAGTCCCCACCTCCACCGACGAGTTCCTGGCGCTGGCGAAGGACATCACCAACGCCAAGGCCAAGGTGTGGGCCTGCGGTGACATGAAGTGGACCGCGTTCAACTCCTTCGGTGTGCTCTCCGGTTCGGAGAAGCCACTCGGCTGGAACCTCGTCGACGGCAAGCTGGTCTACCGCATCGAGACCGAGGAGTACCTCGAAGCGCTGGAGTGGACGCGCAAGCTGTTCGCCGCAGGGGTCGTCCACCCCGACTTCGAGCTGGGCAAGAGCCAGGCCACCGACCCGCAGACCAAGTTCGCGGCCGGTGAGTTCCTGATCTACAACAACGACATCTCCAGCTGGTACGGCCTGACCGCCTCCCAGGCCGCCCAGAACCCGGACTTCAAGGTTTCGGGCATGGACATCTTCGGCGCCGGCGGCAGCGGTCCGAGCCCGTGGGCCGCGCAGCCCGCGGGCATCTTCGCGTTCATCAACAAGAACGCCGCCGAGTCCGTCGTCCGCGACGCGCTCGCCGTCGCCAACGTGACGGCGGCGCCGTACGGCACGAAGGAGTACATGCTCACCAACTACGGCGTCGAGGGCACCCACTACACCCTCAAGGACGGTGTCCCGGTCAAGACCGACCAGGGCAACAACGAGGTCCTCAACGCCTACGTCATGGTCGCCAGCCCCGCCTCCACCCTGGCCCACCCGGACTACCCGGCGGTCGCCAAGGCGCAGGTCGAGTGGCAGCAGCGGATGGGTGCCCGCACCAAGAAGTCGTCGTTCTGGGGCATGCAGATCACCGAGCCCGCCCGCTACACCAACCTCTCCAACGACTTCGAGCAGTTGGAGGACGACATCGCCCGCGGCCGCAAGAAGGTCAGCGACATGCAGCAGGCCGTCTCCGACTGGAAGAGCAAGGGCGGCGACAAGCTGCGCGACTGGTACAAGAAGATCCTCGACGAGAACGGCAGCGCGGCCAACTGATCCGGGGCTCTAGGCAAGGAGAAGGCCGTGTCGCACAGCACGGTGCCTCGGAGCAGGGCCGAGGCGAAGAGGAAGACCGCACGTGGGCGCACTACGCCGGCGCCCGGCGGCGTCACCGGACCCGAGGGGAAGCGTCCCTCGGGCAGGCTGAGCCTCAAGGTCCGGTTCCGCCGCGACCGGCTGCTGCTCCTGATGACACTGCCGGCCGTCGTGCTGGTCCTGCTCTTCAACTACATACCGATCCTCGGCAATGTCGTCGCCTTCCAGGACTACGACCCCTACATCAGCGACAACGGCGTCGTCTCCATGCTGAACAGCCCCTTCGTGGGCATGGAGAACTTCCAGCGGATCTTCGACGACTCGGCCTTCTGGAACGCCGTCCAGAACACCCTGATCCTGTTCTTCCTCCAGCTCGTGCTGTTCTTCCCGATCCCGATCCTGCTCGCGCTGCTCATCAACAGCGTGGTCAGGCCCCGGATCCGGGCGTTCTCCCAGGCGATCCTGTATCTGCCGCACTTCTTCTCCTGGGTGCTGGTCATCGCCGTGTTCCAGCAACTGTTCGGCGGCGCCGGGATCTTCTCCCAGCTGCTGCGGCAACACGGTTACGACGGCCTCGACTTCATGACCGACCCGAACACCTTCCCGCTGCTGATCACCGCGCAGAGCGTGTGGAAGGACGCCGGCTGGGGGATCATCGTCTTCCTCGCCGCGCTCGCCTCCGTGCCGCCCGACCTCTACGAGGCCGCCGCGATGGACGGTGCGGGCCGCTGGCGCCGCATGTGGCACGTCACGCTTCCCGCGCTGCGGCCGGTCATCGCCCTGCTGCTGGTGCTGCGCGTCGGTGACGCCCTCACCGTCGGCTTCGAACAGATCCTGCTGCAACGGGACATGGTCGGGCCGGGCGCCGCGGAGGTCCTCGACACCTTCGTGTGGTGGAACGGCGTGCGCAACCAGGACTTCGGCTACGCGGCCGCCGCGGGCCTGGTCAAGGGCGTGGTCAGCCTCGGACTGGTCCTCGCCGCGAACAAGGTGGCCCATCTCATGGGCGAGCAGGGGGTGTACAAGAAGTGACCGCCGTGATCGACAAGACGGTGCGGGGGCCCGGCCGGTGGGCCTCGGCGCCGCCCCGACCGGGCTGGGAGGAGGAGCCCTCCAAGGCCGGGCTCGCCGGCAAGGGTCTCGTCCTGACGCTGGCCTGCCTCGGGATTCTCTTTCCGCTGTGGATCGTGGTGGTGACGAGCTTGTCGTCGCGCAAGACGATCGACGCGGCCGGTGGGCTTGTGATGGTGCCGAAGGACATCACCTTCATCGCTTACAAGGAGCTCCTGAGCGGGGGGCAGGTCACCCGGGCGGCGGTCATCAGCGTGCTCGTCACCCTCGTCGGCACGTTGTTCTCCATGGGCGTGTCCGTGCTGTGTGCGTACGGGTTGTCGCGGACCGGGTCGCTGGGGCACCGGTGGATTCTGATGATGCTGCTGGCGACGATGTTCTTCAGTGCCGGGTTGATTCCGACGTATCTGTTGGTGCAGACCCTCGGGCTCACGGATTCCTATTGGGCGCTGATCCTTCCCAGCGCGGTGAGTGTGTTCAACATCCTTGTGCTGCGTGGATTCTTCATGGGGATCTCGCCGGAACTCATCGACAGTGCGCGGATTGACGGCGCGGGGGATCTGCGGATCCTCTGGCAGATCGTCATGCCGTTGTCGCGGGCCGTCATCGCGGTGATCACGCTGTTCTACGCGGTCGGGTACTGGAGCGCGTGGTTCAACGCGTCGCTGTATCTGAACGACCAGGACATGATGCCGCTGCAGAACGTCATGATCCAGCTGGTGCAGAAGCAGGAGGCGCCGGTCGGTCTTGGGCAGGCCATCAAGACCGGGCAGCTTTCGGGGCTGGCCGTGCAGATGGCTGTGATGGTCATGGCGCTGCTGCCTGTTGCTGTGCTTTCGCCCTTTGTCCAGAAGCATTTCAAGAAAGGCATGCTGACCGGGGCCGTCAAGGGCTGATTGGCGGCTGCGGGTTGTCTGTGGCTGGTCGCGCAGTTCCCCGCGCCCCTTTGGGGCGCGTTCCACCCCCCTCTTTCGGAGCGAGGTAAGTCCATGCGTACGTCCGGCCTGACCAGGAGAGCCGTCCTTGCCGGGACCGCGGCCGCCGCCGCGCTCGGCACGGTGCCGTTGCTTTCCGCCCCCGCGCAGGCCGCCGGCCAGGCATACCGCTGGCGCACCGCCGTCATCGGCGGCACCGGATTCGTCACCGGCGTTCTCTTCCACCCCTCCGTCCGCGGCCTCGCCTACGCCCGTACCGACATCGGGGGCGCCTACCGCTGGGACGACCGTCACGAGCGGTGGGTCCCGCTGATCGACCACCTAGGCTGGGACGACTGGAACCTGCTCGGCGTGGAGGCCATGGCCGTCGACCCGGCCCACCCCGACCGGCTGTACCTCGCCCTCGGCACCTACGCCCAGTCCTGGGCCGGCAACGGAGCCGTCCTGTGCTCCGACGACCGCGGTGCCACCTGGACCCGTACCGACCTCGGCGTGAAGCTCGGGGCCAACGAGGACGGGCGGGGTGCGGGGGAGCGGCTGCTCGTCGATCCGCGGGACAGCGACACCCTGTGGCTCGGCACCCGGCACGACGGGCTGCTCAAGTCGACCGACCGGGGCGCCACCTGGCAGGCCGTGAGCTTCCCGGCCACCCCCAGCACCACCGGCCAGGGCGTCACGCTCCTCGTCGCGGCAGGCCGTACCGTCCACGCCGGCTGGGGCGACTCCGACGGCACGGCCGACGAGCCCAACCTGTACCGCACCTCCGACGGCACGACGTGGGAGCCCGTCCCCGGCCGGCCGACCGGCACCGCCGCCAAGGTGCCGATCCGCGCCGCGTACGACCGCCACACCCGTGAGCTGTATGTGACGTACGCGAACGCGCCCGGGCCGAACGGGCAGTCCGACGGCAGCGTGCACAAGCTGCGCACCACGGACGGGAAGTGGACCGAGGTCACGCCGGTGAAGCCCGGCGGAACCGACACCTTCGGCTACGGCGGTGTCGCCGTCGACGCCCGCCACCCCGGCACCGTCGTCGTCTCCACCAACAACCGCTGGGCCGACATCGACACGCTGTACCGGACCACCGACGGCGGTCGCACCTGGACGTCCCTGAAGGACACGGCCGTCCTCGACGTCTCCGAGACGCCCTACCTCAAGTGGGGTGAGGACAAGCCCAAGTTCGGCTGGTGGATCCAGGCGGTCGGCATCGACCCGTACGACTCCCGGCACCTCGTGTACGGCACGGGTGCGACCCTCTACGGCACCCGGGATCTCACGCACTGGGCCCCGCAGATCCGCGGCCTGGAGGAGACGTCCGTCCGTCAGCTGCTCTCGCCGCCGGCCGGGAAAGCACATCTGATCAGCGGCAACGGCGACATCGGCGTGATGTACCACGAGTCGCTCACAGCGTCCCCGGCGCGCGGCATGGCCGCCAACCCCGTCTTCGGGACCGCCACCGGACTGGCGCAGGCCGCAGGCAGGCCGTCGTACGTCGTCCGGGCCGGCTGGGGCGACCACGGCAACGGCGCCCACTCGAACGACGGCGGGCAGACCTGGGCACCCTTCGCGACCCAGCCCGCCATCGCCAAGGACGCACCGGGGCCGATCGCCGCCAACGCCGACGGCAGCGTGCTGCTGTGGTCCTTCGTGCACTGGGACGGCACCCCCTACCCGACTCAGCGCTCCGCCGACAACGGCGCCACCTGGTCCGAGGTCGCCTCCTTCCCGAAGGGCGCCACCCCGGTCGCGGACCCCGTCGACCCGAGCACCTTCTACGCCTTCGACACCGCCACCGGCACCCTCCACGCCAGCACCGACGGCGGTCTGACGTTCGCCGCACGGGCCGGCGGGCTGAACTCGGGGGACAGGGAGTTCCAGCTGGCCGTGGCGCCGGGCCGGTCCGGTGACCTGTGGCTGAGCCTCAAGTGGAACGGCCTGTACCGCTCCACCGACGGCGGCGCGACCTTCAGCAAGGTCTCCAGCTGCTGGGCCTCGTACACCCTCGGCTTCGGCAGGGCGGCCCCGGGCGCCTCCTACCCGGCGCTCTACATGGTCGGCGCCACCGAGAGCGTCACGGCCGTGCACCGCTCCGACGACGAGGCCGCGACCTGGGTGCGGATCAACGACGACGGGCACCAGTGGGGCTGGATCGGCGCGGCCGTCACCGGCGACCCGCGCATCCACGGCCGTGTCTACGTCGCCACCAACGGCCGCGGCGTCCAGTACGGCGAACCCGTCTGATGCCGGGCATGAGCGACGCCACCCGGGGCCGCATCCTCTTCGGCGGCGACTACAACCCCGAACAGTGGCCCGAGGAGACCTGGCACGAGGACGTCCGGCTGATGAAGGAGGCCGGCGTCAACTCGGTCACCCTCGGCGTCTTCTCCTGGGCGAAGCTCGAACCCCGGCCGGGAGCACGCGAGTTCGGCTGGCTGGACCGGCTGATGGACCTGATGGACGTCAGCGGCATCGGCGTCGTCCTTGCCACCCCCACGTCCTCGCCTCCGCCCTGGATGGGCCGCCTCCACCCCGAGACACTCCCACGCGACGAGGACGGCCGCACCGAGTGGTGGGGCTCGCGCCAGCACTTCTCCCACTCCAGCGCGACCTACCGCCGCTACGCCGCCGCCATCACCGAGGACCTCGCCGCCCGCTACGGCAGCCACCCCGCCCTGCGGATGTGGCACATCAACAACGAGTACTGCACCTACGACTGGGGCGRCGAGGCCGAGGATGCCTTCCGCGGCTGGCTCCAGGCCAGGTACG
The DNA here is from genome assembly GCF_008042075.1 of Streptomyces sp. UW30. Taxonomy (GTDB): domain Bacteria; phylum Actinomycetota; class Actinomycetes; order Streptomycetales; family Streptomycetaceae; genus Streptomyces. The sequence continues at coordinate 1,145,666 of NZ_RDBN01000005.1, forward strand.
GCACGCTCGATGCCCTCAACCGGGCCTGGGGGACCGCCTTCTGGAGCCAGGGCTACGGCGACTGGTACGAGGTTCTGCCGCCGCGCCGCGCGCACTACATGAAGAACCCCACGCAGGTGCTCGACTTCCAGCGGTTCACGTCCGACGCGTTGCTGGAGTGCTACCTCGCCGAACGGGACATCGTCGCCCGGCACAGCCCGCACATCCCGGTCACCACCAACTTCATGCCGGTGTGGCAGGGGCTGGACGCCTGGCACTGGGCCGAGCAGGAGGACGTCGTCTCGATCGACGTCTACCCGGATCCGCGGGATCCGTTCGGCGGACAGTACGGCGCCCTCGTCCATGACATGACGCGTTCGCAGGCCCGCGGCGGGCCCTGGATGGTGATGGAGCAGGCCGCCGGGCCGGTCAACTGGCGCGGGGTCAACCACCCCAAGCCGGCCGGCCTCAACCGCCTCTGGTCCCTCCAGGCCGTGGCCCGCGGCGCCGACGCCGTCTGCTACTTCCAGTGGCGGCAGTCCCGGCAGGGCTCGGAGAAGTTCCACTCCGGGATGGTCAGCCACGCGGGCGAGCACGGCCGCACCTTCCAGGAGGTCAAGCGGATCGGTGCCGAACTCGCCCTGCTGGGCGGGCAGGTGACGGGCACCCGGGTCGAGGCCGCCGAGGTCGCCGTACTCCTGGACTTCAACGCCTGGTGGGCGAGCCGGCAGGACGGGCGGCTGTCCGGCGAGGTCGACTTCCCGCAGGTCGTCCGCGCCTGGCACCGCGCCCTGTGGGAGGCGCACACCGTCGCCGACTTCGCGCGTCCCGAGCACGACCTGTCCGCCTACAAGCTGGTCGTCGTGCCGCAGCTGTATCTGATGACGGACGCGGCGATCGACAACCTCGTCGCCTACGTCCGCCAGGGCGGCACCCTCGTCTGCGGCTTCCAGACCGGCATCGCCGACGAGGACGACCGGGTCCGCGAGGGCGGCATGGACGCCCGGCTGCGCGCCCTGTTCGGCATCAGCGTCCTGCACGAGTGGTGGCCGCTCGACGCGGGCGAGACGGTGGACGTCGAGGGCTTCCACGGCACCCTGTGGTCCGAGGAGATCGAGGCGGCGCACGACGTCGACGCCGTCACCCCGTACAAGGGCGGCGAACTGGACGGGCTCCCGGCGGTCCTGCGCAAGGGACGCGTCTGGTACCTCTCCACCCTCCCCGAGCCGCACGCCCTGCGCACGCTGCTCGCCGACATCGCCGCCGCGGCGGGCGTACGACCGACGCTCGCGGGGCTTCCGGCAGTGGTGGAGGCGGTACGGCGGGGCGGGCTGCTCTTCCTGCTCAACCATGGGCGCGACGGGGTCACCGTGCTGGTGCCCGGCCGCCATCGCGACCTGCTGACCGGGGCCGACGTCACCGACGCGGTCGAGCTCGGGCGGTACGGGGTGGCCGTGCTGGAGTCCGCCTCATGAGCGGGCCGGCGCACGGCACCTGGGAGCCGGCCCCCGCCGCCCGCTGGGAGGACGCCTTCCTGAGCGGGAACGGCCGACACGGCGTCATGGTGTTCGGTGATCCGAACGCCGACCGGGTCATCGTCAGCCATCACGCCCTGGTCCGCCCCAACGGCGCCGAACACGCCCGACCGCCCGCCCTCGCCACCGAACTCCCGCTTCTCCAGGACCGGTTGCTGGCCGGAGACGTCACCGCCGCCGAGAGCTTCACCGACGGGCGGGACCTCCAGTGGGTGCAGCCCTTCCATCCCGCCTTCGGGATACGGCTCCGCAACCAGAGCGACGAGCAGCCCGACGGCTACCGTCGCGAGGTCGACTTCACGACCGGTGTGGTCAGCGCCCGGTGCGGCGGCCGGCGCAGCGAGGTCTTCGTCTCCCGTGCCGACGACGTCATCGTCCACCGCGTCACCGAGCCCGGCCTCACCGCCGAAGTGACCCTGGACCACCAACTGCCGGGCGCACCACACGACTTGGCCGTCGGGCACAGCGCCGTCCTCACCCCCGAAGGTGCGCTCCTCGCTCTCCGCGTCCGCCATCCCGGCAGCGACCGCGCCTACACGGGCATCACCCTCGCCGTCGTCACCGGCGGACCGGACGGCCGTATCGGCACCTCCCTCCCCGGCATCCGGATCGAGAACGCCCGCTCCCTGCTCCTCCTCACCCGCGTCCGGCGCCACACCGGCGAGCTGGACGCCCTCGCCGAGGCGCGCGAGCTGCGCGCGCTCCTGCCCGAGGGCGACGACGACCCGTACGCCTCCCTGCTCGCCCGCCATGTCGCCCTGCACCGCCCCGCCTACCTCCGCGCCGGCCTCGACCTCGGCGGCGACGAACGCGAACGCACCCTGCCCGGCACGGAGTTGCTCCGCCGCCCGAAGAGCCCCGCCCTCCTGGAACGCCTCTTCGCGGCCGGCCGCTACCACCTGCTCTCCGCCTCCGGCATGCTGCCGCCCCGCCTCACCGGCCTGTGGACCGGCGACTGGAACACCGCATGGTCGGGCGCGTTCACCACCGACGCCAACCTCAACCTCCAGACCGCCTCGGCAGCGGCGGCCGCGCTCCCGGAGGTGACCGAGGCCCACGCCGCCCTCGTCCACGGCCAGGTGGACCACTGGCGCGACAACGCCCGCGCGATCTTCGGCACCCGTGGCGTCGTGGCGCCCGCCCACACCGACGGCGAGTCCGGGCACATCTACCACTTCAGCCGCGAGTACCCCCTGCACCTGTGGACCGCGGGCGCCGACTGGCTCCTCAAGCCCCTCGTCGACCACGACGAGACACGGGGCGAACGCGACCCGCGCACCGCCGCCCTCCTCGCCCAAGTGGCCGAGTTCTACGAGGACTTCCTCACCCGCACCGACGCCGAGGGCCATCTCGTCGTCGTCCCCTCCTACTCGCCCGAGAACCGCCCGGGAGGCGCGAGCTGGGGCACGATCAACGCGGCCATGGACCTCTCGGCCGCCCGGCACGCCCTGCGCACGGCCGCCCACTACCACCCGGGCACCCCCGAGGCCGACCGCTGGCACACCCTCGCCGACCGTCTCCCACCGCACCGGATCAACGCCGACGGCGCCCTCGCCGAATGGGCCTGGCCCGGCCTGGAGGACACCTACGACCACCGCCATCTCAGCCACCTCTACGGCGTCTGGCCGCTCGACGAGATCACCCCGTACGACACCCCCGACCTCGCGACGGCCGCCCACCGCGCCCTCGAACTGCGCGGCGCCGAACGATCAACGCGGCCATGGACCTCTCGGCCGCCCGGCACGCCCTGCGCACGGCCGCCCACTACCACCCGGGCACCCCCGAGGCCGACCGCTGGCACACCCTCGCCGACCGTCTCCCACCGCACCGGATCAACGCCGACGGCGCCCTCGCCGAATGGGCCTGGCCCGGCCTGGAGGACACCTACGACCACCGCCATCTCAGCCACCTCTACGGCGTCTGGCCGCTCGACGAGATCACCCCGTACGACACCCCCGACCTCGCGACGGCCGCCCACCGCGCCCTCGAACTGCGCGGCGCCGAGAACGACTCCGCGCACGGCCACCTCCACCACGCCCTGATCGCGGCCCGCCTCAGGGACGGCGACCGGGTCGCCCACGCCCTCGACCAGGTCCTCGGCGGCGACTTCTTCCACGCCTCCCTGATGAGCGCCCACTACCCGAACCGCGACGTCTACAACGCGGACGCGGCGCACACCCTGCCCGCCGTACTGATCGAGATGCTCGTGCAGTCGACCCCCGGCCGACTGGTCCTCCTGCCCGCACTGCCGCCGTTCCTCCCGGCGGGCCGGCTCGCGGGCGTACGTACGCGATTCGGCGCCGAGGTCGAACTGACCTGGGCGCCCGGCCGGGCGAGGGCGGTAGTGAAGCCGACTCGCACGGTCCGTATCGAAGTCAGGACTTCCTCCGGCGACGGCGACGGCGACGGCGACGGCGACGGTAAAGCCCAACCGCTCGACCTCACCGCCGGAGAAGACCACGTCCTCAGCCTCGGGGCGTGGTAACCCCCGCAACTCCCCCCACCCATGGAAGGGACACCATGGCACACAGCAAGCTCCGCAAGATCACCATGGCCGTGCTGGCCCCGGCGATGGCCCTCGGCGCCACCGTCGGCCTCGCCTCCGCCCCGGCACAGGCCGCCGTCTGGAACTCCTGCGACCAGTGGGGCAACACCAGCCTGAACGGCTACACCCTCTACAACAACATCTGGGGATCCGGCGCCGGCAGCCAGTGCGTCTGGGCCAACTCCGGCACCAACTGGGGCGTCTGGGCCAACCACCCGAACACCGGCGGCATCAAGTCCTACCCGAACTCCAAGAAGGTGATCAACAAGACGATCGCCTCCCTCGGCTCGCTCACCAGCAGCTACAACGTCACCGTCCCGTCGTCCGGCGCGTACAACACGTCGTACGACATCTGGGACACCGACTACGACTACGAGATCATGCTCTGGGTCAACTACAACGGCGCCGTCGGCCCGCTCGGCACCTCGCAGGGCAATGTCACCCTCGGCGGCCACACCTGGACCGTCTACAAGGGCAGCAACGGAGCGAACGAGGTGTTCTCGTTCCTGCGGACCTCCGACTCCAGCTCCGGCAACGTGGACATCAAGCCGATCCTCAGCTGGATAGCCAACACCAAGGGCTGGATGTCCAGCGGCGAAACCATCGGTGACGTCCAGTTCGGCTACGAGATCACCTCGTCGTCCGGCGGACTCGACTTCGTCACCAACAACCTGACGGTCAGCAGTAGTTGACCGCATCCCGGGCCGGCGCCGTACGCCCACGCGGTGCCGGCCCGGGTCCCTCGGGCTTCAAAGTCCGAGGTCCTGCAGCAACTGGGTGGCCGCCATCTCCCAGGTCCGCTTCTGGGCCAGCACCGAGCGGACGGTCGCGGCGTCGGCGAACGCAGAGTCCAGATTGCCGAGAGCCATCGCGATCGCCATCCTCCAGTCGTCGACGTTGGCATCCTCGTGCCGCTTCCCGTTCCGCACCGGCACCACGAGCCGGGTGATCATCTCCGGCATCTCCTGGGACAGGAGTTCCTCCAGCAGCAGACCCAGACCGCTGGCACCGCTGATCAGGACGGGCGTGCCCGAGGTGATCGCCTCCAGGCCGGCCAGCCCGAACCCCTCGACCCGTGAGGGCATCAGAACCAGGCTGGAGCTGCGCAGATCGTCGCGGATCGCCTCCAGATCGTCGGTGAAGTTCCGGGGCAGCACCTTGACCGCCGGGCAGTCGGCCAGATCCTCCAGATGCTCCTTGACCGCATCGGCGTCGTCCTCCGGCCGCATCCCTCGCGCCATGAGTTGCACCTCACGGTGCGGAGTTTGGCCCCGCATGGCCGCGCCGACCGCGCGCGCCGCCAGGTCGACGCCCTTGATCCCGTCGTCGGAGAGTCGGCCGAACTGCAGGATTCTCGGCTCGAACGGGGGCCGGGTCCGGGGCTCTTTGCTGAATCCGTCGGGTCCGTCGAACCCCGGGTCGAGCCGCACCGGCGAGGCGATGCCCGCCTTCTCGTGCACATGGCGGGCGAACCACTCGTGCAGCAGCGGCCCGACGCAGACCGTGAGCTTCGCCCCCCGCGCCAGGCCCTCCTCGGCGCTCGCGCGCTCCTCGGCCACCGCCGCCGAATTCGCCGCGGCATCGGGGTTGCGCCGCTTGTGGAAAGGGGTGTCGTCGGCGGACATGTGGATGAAGTGCACCCGCTGCGCCTTCGGGAAGTAGCTCTGCATCACCTTGGCGTAGTAGCCGGTGACCCAGCTGTGCCCGATGACGATGTCCGGCTGCACACCGCCGGGCAGCTCCGGCTTCTGCATCAGGGCTTCCGTACGCGGCCGTCCCGGGGGCACGGGCGCGCCGATCAGCCGCACGTCGTACTTGTCGGCGTCCGCCGTCTCCTTGGCAGAGGGTTCGGGCACCAGGCAGTACGTCTCCAGACCCAGGCCGACGAAAGCCAGGCACAGATAGCGGCTGAACGCGCTCAGACCTCCCTGGGCGGGCAGCCACTCGTCGGCGACCACCAGGATCCGCGTTCCCGTGGAGCCGCCGCCCCGTGCCCTACCGGGCACGTCCGGCTCCGGCGCGTCCTGTTCCAACGGGACCGTCCGCGCGGCGAACCCGGCCGGCGGTGCCTCGCCCGGCTGGTCGGCCCGCGCCTCCTCGGTCCATGCCGTCCCGTCCCACACCACGGGAGCGCTCGCCCACTCGTCGCCGAGCACCGGGCCCAGCAGTGCGGCGGCCTCGGCGGGCGTCGCGCTGTCGATCCGGGCCACCGCGCCCGTCTCCCGGTTGACCAGCTCCACCCGGACCGATCCTGCGACCGCGGGCGGCGCCGACGCCAGCCATCCCACGATCTCCCGCGACGTACGGCCCAGTGACCGCTCGCCGTCCTCCCCATCCGCGCCGAACGCGCTGACCACGACGGCGGTGACCGCATGTCCGCCCGCTCCCTCCGGGCCACGGTCACCCAGGTCGAGTCCCGGCTTGGCCTGAACTCCCGCCTTCCGGAAGCGCTCGAGGAGGACGTCGGCGAGGAACGACCTGGCCGTCTCGGCGAACACGCCGCCGGCAACCTGGACGATCAGAGAGAACATCGCTTCGGCCATGCCCCGATGATGTCAGAGAACCCACGGTTTCTCCCTTCGCGACCAGCTCTCCGTGATTGCATGACCACGTGCTGTCGAGCCCCGGAACTCCGCTCCTGGAAACCCTGTTGGTACCGGACGCCGTGTTCCGTACCGCGCCCGGCGAGCCGGCGGATCCGGAGATCTGGCAGCGTGCGGCCCGGTCCGCGGCCGGACTGCACCAGGCTGCGCGGTGGCGCGAACTCGCCGCGTTCTACGGCGATCTGGCCGACGACGCCTGGCGGGACGGCCGGTATCCGCGGAGCCTGCGGTTGTTGCTCGCCGCCCGCGTGGTCGCCGTCCGAGCGGGGGACGACGCGAAGGTCGTCGGCGTCACGAGCCTGCTCGCCATGCGGCACCGGCTGCGCCGTGGCTTCCTGGTCGCCGAGATGTGGGACCACGCCCAACTCGCCCTCCCGCTGGAGGAGTCGACGGCCAGGGCGCACGCGGTCGCCTGGCGGGAATTGGCCACACTGCGCGGGCTGACCGGCGAGTACCAGGAGGGCATCGCTCACTGCGAGCGGTCGCTGGAGGTGTGCCGCGCTTTCGCGGACCGGTCCGGGATGACCGTGATCCAGGTGCAGACCCTGCTCGAACGCAGTCTTGAAGAACGGCTGTCGGGGCGGCTGGACCTCGCGACCGCGACCATGGCGGAGGCACGGACCCTTGCCGAGGCGCACGAGCGGGAGGTGAACGACCTGACCCGCGGGATGATCGCCGTGCGCCAGGGGCGACTTCATGTCATGACCGGCGCCCCGGAGGCGGGGCTCGCGGCCTTCCTGCGCGCCGAGGCCCTGTTCACCGGGGTCAGCGCCGAGAACCTCGCGATCACGAGGGTCTCCCGGATCGAGTGTCTGGGGGCGCTGGGCCGCACCGCGGAGGCCCTGGCGCTGGCCGACGAACTGGCCGAGGAGTGCGAACGGACCGGTGAGCAGTCCCGGCTCGGCCAGGTCCTGCTGGAGCGGGCCGAAATCCAGTACGCGGCCGGGGACTTCGCGGGCGCCGAGGCCACGGCCCGTCGCGCCGGGCGGGTCCAGCCGGACGACGACTCCCTCGAAGCACTGCGCCGACGGCGGCACCTGGCGCGCGCCCTGCTCGCCTCCGGCGGTGACCAGCGCGAGGCGGCGGCCCAGCTGGCCGTGATCCTCGCGACCGCCTCCCGCCCGGACCGCCGGGATCTGGCCCGCACTTGGCAGGCCCTCCACGACGCACTGTCGATCTCCGACGAGTCGGTGCTGCCCTCCGCCGTCTGGTTCGCGGCCGGACGTGGCGCGCTCACCGGTGCGGAGCTGCAACGCGACCTGCTGAGCGACCCGGCCGCGCGCTGGGGTGTGCACGCGGAGCGCGAGGAGGTGTACACCGCCGCGATCAGGCTCCACTCAGCTGCCTCGGATCATGACGCCGTCGCCCAGGTCATGGAGCTGGGCCGGGCCGACCTGCTCAACCGGGTGCTGTCGGACGGGAATTCGCTCGCCGGCCCGCTGACCGGGCTGCCGCTGCTTCCCCCGCCGGCCGACGAGCACCTGTTGCACGACCTGTTCTCGCTGGGCTCCGCCGTGGCACAGGTGCTGGCTGGAGGGGGCGACGACGAGGTCGGTGTTCTGCCGCTGCCGGGCGGGCTGCCCTCCTCGCAGGCCCTGGACGCGCTCGCGGACGTCGTCGTGATGGTGCAGCTCGGCCACGGCACCGCGGGCTGGTGGTCGGCGACGGCCGTACGGGAACGGGGCGGCCGCTGGCGCGCGACGGTGGAGCCGGTGCCCGAGCGGCTGGACGGGGTGATCGGACGGCTGGCCGCCGGCGAGCTGCTGCCGCCACGCGGCGTGACCAGCTCCGTGTGGCGGGCGCTGGGCGAGGTCCTGCTGCCCGCCCCGGAGATCTGGAGAGGCAGCCTGGAGGCTCCGCGCTCGGTCGTTGTCTGCCCGGACCCCCGTCTGTGGCATGTGCCCTACGGCGCCCTCCTGCGCGGCGACACCGCTCTGCTGGACGTGGCGGAGGTCGTGCTGACGCCGAGCCTGCGCACCCTGTGCCTGGTCCGTGACCGGGCGAGGCCCGCCGGTTCGACGGGAGAAGGCGCGGGGCCGGCGGGCAGCCTCCTGGACGACGCGCTGCCCGCGCACACGCAGGAGCGGGCCGCGCTGGACGCCTGGCCCGGCGGGCACCGGCCGCTCGGCGGCCTGGCCGACGTGGCGGAGCTCCCGCACCCGGCCCTGCTCTACGTCAGCGGTCACTCAGCCGCCCCGGGCGATGCGGCGCTGGGCCCCTCCGGGGTCACCCTGGACTCGCTCGCCGCCCTGCCACTGCCCGAACTGCTGCTGCTCGTGGGCTGCTGGAGTGCCACCGCGGCCAGCCGCTACGGCCGGGACCCGCTGAGTCTCGCCGTCGGAGGCCTGCTCGGAGGCGCGCGGACGGTGCTCGCCGGGGTCGGCCGGATCGGCGAGCAGGCCGCCGCCCGCATCGCCGCCGAGGCCTTGCGGCAGATCGCCGACGGAAGGCCGGCGCGCTCGGCGCTGCGGTTCGCCGCGCGGGAAACGCGCGACCGGTACCCCGAACTCGGCCCGTACGACTGGGCCGGCATGTGTGTGATGGGGGCCGGGGACTGATCCGGGGTCAGCCGGCCGCCGCCGGTCGCAGCCCCGGCCGGGGCTCGAAGGCCGACGCCGAGACGTCCCGCGCGAGAACGGCGCCCTGGACGCCGTAGGTGGGGATCGCCTCGATCCGCAGAAGCACGCAGAAGCGCTCCGTGCTCGCCAGCCGGGCCGACAGCTCCCGGTGGGAGCGGCGCAGGAAGAGCATGGCCGCGTGGTTGGCGACGGCACTCTGGCCGCACACGACGAACACCGGCCGCGTCGCGGACGGCGGGCGGAACTTGGCAACGAGCGCGTATTCGCGCTGCCCGCGCTCCCAGGGGAAGGTTTCGCCTCCCACGACGAAGGCCATCGAGTCCGGCCGGTCGCTGAAGGGCCGGAGCTCGACCCCGGGAACGTTGTGCTCCAGATGCCCGGCGGTACGGACGTTGGAGCCGTTCTCCGGGCCGCCGATGCAGAACTCCGCGCACGGACCGTTGCTGTCGCGGAACTCCCCGCTGACCCGCATCGACACCTCGCAGCCCAGTTCCCGGGCCAGCACGACGGCCTCGACCATGGCCTGCACGTCGTGGTGCGCGGCCACCCCGGGCCGGTCCCACTTGTGGTTCATGACGACGATGCACGTCTCGCCCGGCCGCATACCGAAGAACCCTGCCATCCGATGCAGTGCCCGTGCCTTCCGGCCGTGGTGCCACAACCAGACGAATGCCGCGCTGAGCATGCTGGTGAGTAATCCGATCGCCACGTTCAGCGTGAGCCCCGCCACCACCGTCCCCCTCCGTCGAACCACGTCTGACGTCTTTGGCGCACCGTCATTCTCCCGGTTCGATCAGGCGCCTTCCAGTTCCCCGGATCGGCTCCCGGCCAGGCTCCACAGGATGCTGGTCCTGCGCCAGCCGGCCTCGCCGGTCACCACGAGCGGGGTTCCGCGGTCGGCGTCGAGCGGTCCGCAGCAGCGCGAAGCCGTCCTCGGTGTCCGGGCCGCCCGCGAGCACGCGCCCCTTGCGAGGCAGCCGCTACTCGGCGATCGGCAGGGAGGCCCCGTCCCGCAGGAACAGCGGGATGCGGTCCAGCGGGGCGTCGACGGTGACGGCCTGCCCGCCCTCGTACGTGTCGCCGGTCCATGCGTCGGTCCACCGCGCACGGGCCGGGAGGTACGTCGTCCAGGTCGTCGCGCCCGGTTCCAGGACGGGAGCCACCAGCAGGTCCGCCCCGAACATGTACGCGTCGCAGACCTGCCAGGACAGCTTGTCCTCGGGAAACTCCAGGAACAGCGGCCGCATCACCGGCAGGCCCTCCTCGTGGGCCTCCCGCATGACGTCCAGGACGTACGGCTTCAGACGCTCGCGCAGCCGCAGGTACTTCTCCAGGATCGCGCCGGCCTCCTCGCCGTACGACCACACCTCGTTCGGGCCGCCGGTCATCTCCGGGCCGAGCGGCATGCCAGGGTCGCGGTAGCCGTGCAGGCGCATCAGCGGGGACAGGGCGCCGAACTGGAACCAGCGGACCATCACCTCGCGGTACGCCGGGTCGTCCGGGTCGCCGCCGTGGAATCCGCCGATGTCGGTGTTCCACCAGGGGATGCCGGAGAGCGCGGTGTTGAGGCCGGCCGCGATCTGGCGGCGCAGGGTCGGGAAGTCGGTGCCGATGTCGCCGGACCACAGGGCGGCGCCGTAGCGCTGACTGCCCGCCCACGCCGAGCGGTTGAGGGTGACGATCGCCGACTCGCCCTGCGCGCGCAGGCCTTCGTGGAAGGCACGGGAGTTCTCGGCCGGGTAGATGTTGCCGACCTCCAGACCGGGGCCGGCCCAGTAGCGCAGGTTCTCCTGAAAGCCCGGCTTCAGCTCCGGCTCGCAGGCGTCCAGCCAGAAGGCGGTGATGCCGTAGGGGTCGAGGTAGTTCTGCTTGATCCTCGACCACAGGAATGCACGGGCGTCGGGGTTGGTGGCGTCGTAGAAAGCCACCTGGACGGTCGACGCGACCTCTTTGTCGGGCCAGTCGGCGTGGGCCATTGGGCCGTACTGGGTGCCGATGAAGTAGCCGCGCTGCTCCATGACCGGGTGGTTCTCACTCAGCGGCGACACCGACGGCCACACGCTCACCACCAGCTTGATGCCGAGCTCGTCCAGCTCACGGACCATCGCCGCCGGGTCGGGCCACTCGGCCGGGTCGAACTTCCACTCGCCGAGGTGCGTCCAGTGGAAGAAGTCGCAGACGATCGCCGAGACGGGCAGGCCCCGGCGCTTGTACTCCCGTGCCACGGCGAGTAGTTCGTCCTGGGTGCGGTAGCGCAGCTTGCACTGCCAGAAGCCCGCCGCCCACCGAGGCAGCATCGGCGTGCGGCCCGTGACCGCGCTGTAGCGGCGCTGGCCGTCGGCCGGGGTGCCCACGGTGATCCAGTAGTCGATCTGGCGGGCGGAGTCGGCGACCCACCGCGTGCCGTTGTGCGCGAGCTCCACGCGGCCGATCGCCGGGTTGTTCCACAGCAGGGTGTAGCCGCGGCTGGAGGCGAGCACCGGGATGCCGACCTCGGCGTTGCGCTGGACCAGGTCGAGGACCAGGCCCTTCTGGTCGAAGCGGCCGTGCTGGTGCTGGCCGAGGCCGTACAGCTTCTCGTCCTCGTAGGCGGCGAAGCGCTGCTCCAGCCTGTGATGGCCGTTGCCGACGGCTGTGTAGAGGCGCGGGCCCGGCCACCAGAAGTGGGCGCGCTCCTCGGCGAGCACCACCGTGCCGTCCTCGGTGCGCAGGAAGCGGATCAGACCCTCGGCATCGACGTGGACGGTCAGTGCGCCCACGGTCAACTGCGCTTCCTCGGCACCGATCTTGGCCGAGCTCTCCGTGGCCTCAGGCTCGTCGAGCAGGGCATTCGGCAGGCCGTCGAGGATAGGTCCACCGAGCCGGGTACGCACCCGGACCGCGTCCGGCCCCCATGGCTCGACGCGAACGGTCTCCTGGCGGCCGCTCCACTCCAGCGCGCCGTCCCGCTCGCGGAACGTGCCGACGGTGGGGGACGACTGCGCGAGAGAGACCTTCGGCTGCTGTGCGGCAGGCTGATACACGAGGCGCGCTCCTGGAGGAATGCAGACAGGGGTGTGCGTACAGGCACGTGAGGCAAGGGCCGTCAGGAGGCCGACGGCGCCGGGCCCGTGCTCGCCCGGACCGTCAGCTCGGGCGCGATCAGGACGACTTCGTCGCTGCCGCGCCCGTCCAGCTTGGCGACGAGCTGGTGCACGGCGTGCCGGCCCATCTCCTGCGCGGGGATGGAGACCGACGTCAGCCGCACCGAGGCCTGGACGGCGACCTGGTCGGGGCAGACGGCGACGACCGACACGTCCTCCGGCACGGCACGGCCCTGCTGGCGCAGCAGGGCGAGCAGCGGCTCCACGGCCGACTCGTTCTGCACGACGAACCCCGTGGTGCCCGGGCGCTCGTCGAAGATCCGGGCGAGGGTGACGGCCATCGCGTCGTACCCGCCCTCGCACGGCCGGTGCAGCAGCCGCATCCCCAACTCCTGGGAACGCAGCCGGAGTCCGTCGAGCGTGCGCTCCGCGAAACCGGTGTGCCGCTCGTAGACGGCCGGGGCCTCTCCGATGACAGCGATGTCGCGGTGCCCCAGCGTGGCCAGATGCTCCACGCACAGCGCGCCGGTCGCCTTGAAGTCGAGGTCGACGCAGGTCAGGCCGGTCGTGTCGGCGGGCAGCCCGATCAGCACGGACGGCTGGTCGGTGCCGCGCAGCAGCGGCAGCCGCTCGTCGTCGAGCTCGACGTCCATCAGGATCATCGCGTCGGCGAGCCCGCTGCCGGTGACCCGGCGCACGGCGTCGGGACCCTCCTCGCCGGTCAGCAGCAGGACGTCGTAACCGTGTGTGCGGGCCGTGGTGGCGACCGCGATGGCGATCTCCATCATCACCGGCACATACATGTCGGTGCGCAGCGGGATCATCAGCGCGATGATGTTCGACCTGCTGCTGGCCAGGGCACGGGCACCCGCGTTCGGGTGATAGCCGAGCTCGCGGATGCTCTGCTCGACCCGCTGCCGGGTGGTCGTGGAGATGGACCGCTTGCCGCTGAGGACATAGCTCACCGTGCTCGCCGAGACTCCGGCGTGCTGGGCGACCTCGGCGAGGGTGACCATCCGCTCTCCAAGCTTTGTGAAGCGCTTCGACAGTGCGCGATGCGAACAGGGGCGGGTATGAAGGTGGTTCGACAGTAGCCCCGGCAGGCGTGGGTGTCCATAGGTTGTCGAAGCGCTTCGACAGTTTTTCCAGGACGAGTGCGTACGAGGATATCGGCGCCGTCCGGGCAGCCCCGCGTCGAGCAAGAAGTGCGGAGGTCTTCAGGGGCACGGGCCGCCTGGACACCAAGGCGTACTCCGTCAACATCGGCCGAACGGACGCGCGCGGGGTGGTGGGGGCGCCCGTAATCGGGTACATACGATCGGGTAGCACCCGTCGGTAACCAAACGGCCCATGATCCCGATTCGCGGCGAGGTGAGCCTCATGTCCGCAGCACCCACGAAACCCACTGTCAGTGAGCGTGAGGCCCGTCAGGTGGCGGAGGCCGCCCGAGAGCAGGACTGGCGCAAGCCCAGCTTCGCCAAGGAACTGTTCCTGGGCCGCTTCCGCCTCGACCTCATCCACCCCCACCCGATGCCCACCGACGAGGCGTCCCAGCGCGGCGAGGAGTTCCTCGCCAAGCTGCGCGACTTCGTCGAGACGAAGGTCGACGCGGCCCTCATCGAGCGCGAGGCCCGCATCCCCGACGAGGTGATCGACGGCCTCAAGGAGCTCGGCGCCCTCGGCATGAAGATCGACACCAAGTACGGCGGGCTCGGCCTCACCCAGGTCTACTACAACAAGGCCCTCACCCTCGTCGGCTCGGCCTCCCCGGCGATCGGCGTGCTGCTCTCCGCCCATCAGTCGATCGGCGTACCGCAGCCGCTGAAGTTGTTCGGCACCCCCGAGCAGAAGGAACAGTTCCTGCCGCGCTGCGCCCGCACCGACATCAGCGCCTTCCTGCTGACCGAGCCGGACGTCGGTTCCGACCCGGCGCGCCTGGCCACGTCGGCCGTACCCGACGGGGACGACTACGTCCTCGACGGGGTCAAGCTGTGGACGACCAACGGCGTGGTCGCCGASCTCCTCGTCGTCATGGCGCGGGTGCCGAAGTCCGAGGGCCACAAGGGCGGCATCACCGCCTTCGTCGTGGAGACCAACTCGCCCGGCATCACCGTCGAGAACCGCAACGCCTTCATGGGCCTGCGCGGCATCGAGAACGGCGTCACCCGCTTCCACCAGGTCAGGGTCCCCGCAGCCAACCGCATCGGCCCCGAGGGCGCGGGCCTGAAGATCGCCCTCACGACCCTGAACACCGGGCGGCTCTCGCTGCCCGCCTCCTGCGTCGCGGCCGGCAAGTGGTGCCTGAAGATCGCCCGTGAGTGGTCGGCGGCGCGCGAGCAGTGGGGCAAGCCGCTCGCCCACCACGAGGCCGTCGGCTCGAAGATCTCCTTCATCGCGGCCACCACCTTCGCCCTGGAGGCCGTCACCGACCTCGCCTCGCAGATGGCCGACGAGGACCGCAACGACATCCGCATCGAAGGCGCCCTCGCCAAGCTGTACGCCTCCGAGATGGCCTGGCTCATCGCCGACGACCTCATCCAGATCCGGGGCGGCCGCGGCTTCGAGACGGCCGAGTCGCTCAGGGCGCGCGGCGAGCGTGGCGTCCCCGCCGAGCAGGTCCTGCGCGACCTGCGCATCAACCGCATCTTCGAGGGCTCGACGGAGATCATGCACCTCCTCATCGCCCGCGAGGCCGTCGACGCCCACCTCTCGGTCGCCGGCGACCTCATCGACCCCGACAAGTCCCTCCAGGACAAGGCGAAGGCGGGAGCGAGCGCCGGCGTCTTCTACGCCAAGTGGCTGCCGAAACTGGTCGCGGGCCAGGGCCAACTGCCGTATTCGTACGGCGAGTTCAAACGCGGCGTCGACCTCTCCCCGCACCTGCGCTACGTCGAACGCACCGCCCGCAAGCTCGCCCGCTCCACCTTCTACGGCATGTCCCGCTGGCAGGGCCGGATGGAGACCAAGCAGGGCTTCCTGGGCCGGATCGTCGACATCGGCGCGGAACTGTTCGCCATGAGCGCGGTCTGTGTCCGCGCCGAGCACCTGCGCTCCCGGGGCGACCACGGCCGTGAGGCCTACCAGCTCGCCGACGCCTTCTGCCGGCAGTCCCGGCTGCGCGTCGAGGAGCTCTTCGGCCGGCTCTGGTCCAACACCGACGACCTCGACGGCAAGGTCGTCAAGGGTGTGATGGCAGGCACCTACGAGTGGCTGGAGTCGGGCATCGTCGACCCGTCCGACGACGGCGGCGTGTGGATCGCGGACGCGACCCCGGGCCCGAGCGAGCGGGAGAACGTGCACCGTCCGATCAGGTGACCGACCGGTGAGGGGCGCTGACGGGTCACTGCCCGCAGCGACCCCTCACCATCCTGTTACCTGCCCGATGGGGACGCCCTGTCCTCCCTGTCGGCCCGTGCGGCCACAATGGGGGGATGAGCGACAGTCCAGCCCCCCTCGCCGACCCGCATCTCGTCTACGACCCCGTGGCGGGCGACGGCCCCAAGGACGTGGTGATCCTCGGCTCCACCGGCTCGATCGGCACGCAGGCCATCGACCTCGTGCTGCGCAACCCGGACCGCTTCCGCGTCACCGCGCTCTCCGCCAACGGCGGCCGGGTCGCCCTCCTCGCCGAGCAGGCGTACCGGCTGAAGGTGCGGACCGTCGCGGTCGCCCGCGAGGACGTCGTACCGGCGCTGCGCGAAGCCCTCCAGGCCCAGTACGGCACGGGGGAGCCGCTCCCCGAGATCCTCGCGGGACCGGACGCGGCCACCCAGGTCGCCGCCTCCGACTGCCACACCGTCCTGAACGGCATCACCGGCTCGATCGGCCTCGCCCCCACCCTCGCCGCCCTGGAGGCGGGCCGCACCCTCGCGCTCGCCAACAAGGAGTCCCTGATCGTCGGCGGCCCGCTGGTCAAGGCCCTCGCCAAGCCCGGGCAGATCATCCCGGTCGATTCCGAGCACGCGGCCCTGTTCCAGGCGCTGGCGGCCGGGACGAGGGCCGACGTACGGAAGCTGGTCGTCACGGCGTCCGGCGGGCCGTTCCGGGGCCGCACCAAGGCGGACCTGGCTCAGGTGACCGTCGAGGACGCCCTCGCCCACCCCACCTGGGCCATGGGCCCGGTGATCACGATCAACTCCGCGACCCTCGTCAACAAGGGCCTGGAGGTCATCGAGGCACACCTCCTCTACGACATTTCCTTCGACCGCATTGAGGTGGTCGTGCATCCCCAGTCGTATGTTCACTCGATGGTTGAGTTCACGGACGGATCCACGATCGCCCAGGCGACACCCCCCGACATGCGCGGGCCGATCGCCATCGGCCTGGGCTGGCCGGAGCGCATCCCCGACGCCGCGCCCACGTTCGACTGGAGCAAGGCGTCGACCTGGGAGTTCTTCCCCCTCGACAACGAGGCGTTCCCCTCGGTCAACCTGGCGCGCCAGGTGGGCGAGCTCGCGGGCACGGCACCGGCGGTGTTCAATGCGGCCAACGAGGAGTGCGTGGAGGCCTTCCGGGCCGGCGCACTGCCGTTCAACGGGATCATGGAGACCGTGACGCGGGTGGTGGAGGAGCACGGCACCCCGCGTGCGGGAACTTCGCTGACCGTCGCGGACGTCCTCGAAGCGGAGAGCTGGGCCCGTCGGCGGGCCCGGGAACTGGCGGTACACACGGCGGAGGCCCGTGCATGACGACCCTGATGTTCATCCTCGGCATAGTGCTTTTCGCGGTCGGGCTGCTCGCCTCGATCGCATGGCACGAGCTGGGCCATCTGTCCACGGCCAAGCTGTTCGGCATCCGCGTGCCGCAGTACATGGTCGGCTTCGGCCCCACCATCTGGTCGCGGAACAAGGGCGATACCGAGTACGGCATCAAGGCGATCCCGTTCGGCGGCTACATCCGCATGATCGGCATGTTCCCGCCGGGACCGGACGGCCGCCTGGAGGCCCGCTCCACATCCCCCTGGCGCGGCATGATCGAGGACGCCCGCTCGGCGGCCTTCGAGGAGCTGAAGCCCGGCGACGAGTCCCGCCTGTTCTACACACGCAAGCCGTGGAAACGGGTCATCGTGATGTTCGCGGGCCCCTTCATGAACCTCATCCTCGCGGTGGCCCTGTTCCTCACCGTGCTGATGGGCTTCGGCATCCAGCAGCAGACGACCACAGTGAGCTCGGTCTCCCCGTGCGTCATCGCCCAGACCCAGAACCGCGACGAGTGCAAGGCCTCCGACCCCAAGTCCCCGGCCGCCGCCGCGGGCATGAAGGCCGGCGACAAGATCGTCTCCTTCGGCGGGGTACCGACCGAGGAGTGGAACTCACTCTCCGACCTCATCCGCGACAGCGCCGGCAAGGAGGTGCCGATCGTCGTCGACCGCAAGGGCGAGCAAGTGACCCTGCACGCGAAGATCGCCACCAACTGGGTCGTCAAGAAGGACGCGAGCGGGGCCTACGTCAAGGACGACTACGTCCAGGCCGGCTTCCTCGGCTTCAGCGCCGCCACCGGCGTCGTCAAACAGGACTTCGGCGACTCGGTGACCTGGATGTCCGACCGGGTCGGCGAGGCCGTCGACTCCCTCATCGCCCTGCCCTCCAAGGTCCCCGCCCTGTGGGACGCGGCCTTCGGCGACGGCCCGCGCGAGCCGGACTCCCCGATGGGCATCGTCGGCGCGGCGAGGGTGAGCGGCGAGATCGCGACGCTCGACATCCCGGCGTCGCAGCAGCTGGCCACGTTCGTCTTCCTCCTGGCCGGCTTCAACCTCTCTCTCTTCCTCTTCAACATGCTCCCCCTGCTGCCACTGGACGGCGGCCACATCGCGGGCGCCCTGTGGGAGTCGCTGCGCCGCAACCTGGCGCGCGTGCTGCGCCGCCCGGACCCCGGTCCGTTCGACGTGGCGAAGCTGATGCCGGTGGCGTACGTGGTGGCGAGCGTCTTCATCTGCTTCACACTGCTCGTGCTGGTGGCGGACCTGGTTAACCCGGTCAGAATCTCCTAGTCATACGGAGTTCGCGGCGGCCCGGGATCGTATGTCCCGGGCCGCCTTCCATTGAGTGGGTTTACGGGCGATGGGGGTCCCCCCGACGAGTGCGTTCGAGGTGGGGGCGTGCTGGGGTGAGCGTCGGTGCCGTAATCTCGAAGCCTGGAGCCCGCTGCTGACGGGACCGGATCTTGATCCACGACTTGGGGTTGCACAGCAGATGACTGCGATTTCTCTCGGCATGCCGTCCGTTCCGACCAAGCTCGCCGAGCGCCGCAAGAGCCGTCAGATCCAGGTCGGATCCGTGCCGGTCGGCGGGGACGCGCCGGTCTCGGTCCAGTCGATGACGACGACGCGTACGTCCGACATCGGCGCCACCCTCCAGCAGATCGCCGAGCTGACGGCGTCCGGCTGCCAGATCGTGCGTGTGGCGTGCCCCACGCAGGACGACGCCGACGCGCTCGCGACCATCGCCCGCAAGTCCCAGATCCCGGTGATCGCGGACATCCACTTCCAGCCGAAGTACGTCTTCGCGGCCATCGAGGCCGGCTGCGCCGCGGTCCGGGTCAACCCCGGCAACATCAAGCAGTTCGACGACAAGGTCAAGGAGATCGCGCGGGCCGCCAAGGACCACGGCACCCCGATCCGCATCGGCGTCAACGCGGGCTCCCTCGACAGGCGCCTGCTGCAGAAGTACGGCAAGGCCACGCCCGAGGCCCTCGTCGAGTCGGCCCTGTGGGAGGCGTCCCTCTTCGAGGAGCACGACTTCCGGGACATCAAGATCTCGGTCAAGCACAACGACCCGGTCGTCATGGTCAGGGCCTATCAGCTGCTGGCCGAGCAGTCCGACTACCCGCTGCACCTGGGCGTCACGGAGGCCGGCCCCGCCTTCCAGGGCACGATCAAGTCGGCCGTCGCCTTCGGCGCCCTGCTCTCCCAGGGCATCGGCGACACGATCCGTGTCTCCCTGTCGGCGCCCCCCGCCGAGGAGGTCAAGGTCGGCATCCAGATCCTGGAGTCCCTGAACCTCAAGCAGCGCGGCCTGGAGATCGTCTCCTGCCCGTCCTGCGGCCGCGCCCAGGTCGACGTCTACAAGCTGGCCGAGGAGGTCACGGCAGGCCTCACCGGCATGGAGGTCCCCCTCCGCGTCGCGGTCATGGGCTGCGTCGTCAACGGCCCCGGCGAGGCCCGCGAGGCCGACCTCGGCGTCGCCTCCGGCAACGGCAAGGGCCAGATCTTCGTCAAGGGCGAGGTCATCAAGACCGTCCCCGAGTCCAAGATCGTCGAGACCCTCATCGAGGAGGCCATGAAGCTGGCCGAACAGATGGAGGCGAACGGCGTGATGAGCGGCGAGCCGTCGGTGTCGGTGGCGGGCTGACGCGCCCGGTTTCGGGGGCAGGGCCGGCAGGGTCACTCAGGGCACCGGGATTTGCCCGGCGTCCGCGCTTGAGCTCGCACCGTCCGTAGCCCCCCGCCCGCCCGTTGAGGGGCTCCGTTAGGCGTTCGGGGTCGAGGTCGTACGGTCCCGAGCCCCCCGCCCGCTGGGGGCTCGACTCGCGGCAGACTCCTTGCTGCCGGTCCGCACCATTCAGCCCGTCCGGCGATTGAGGACAAGGCCCGTTCAGGGCCGGAGCGGGGGGCTGGGGGCGGCAGCCCCCAGGGGCGGTGCGGCAGCCGGCCGTCACCTCGCAAAGGACCGCAAGCCACACAGGGCGGCACGGCTCAGCTTCCGCAGGTACAGTGCGGGGATCAGCAGAACCCCAGCGTGAGGCCCCGCACGTGTTGACCCAGACCACCTCACGGGTGCTCGAACCGAGTGACCTGGACGCCGCGCTCGCCGTCCTCGACCGCGAGCCGGTCGCGAACGCCTTCGTGACGTCCCGCGTCCAGATCGCCGGCCTCGACCCCTGGCGCCTCGGCGGCGAGATGTGGGGCTGGTACGAGGACGGCATGCTGACGTCCCTCTGCTACGCGGGCGCCAACCTCGTCCCGATCTGCGCCACCCCCCGAGCCGTACGCGCCTTCGCCGACCGCGCCCGGCGCTCGGGCCGCCGCTGCTCCTCCATCGTCGGCCCGGCCGATTCCACCGCCCAGCTGTGGCGCCTGCTGGAACCCAACTGGGGCCCGGCCCGCGAGATCCGCCCCCACCAGCCCCTCATGATCACCGACCACATGCCGGCCGGCATCACTCCGGATCCGTACGTCCGCCGCATCCGCAAGGACGAGATGGACACGATCATGCCGGCGTGCGTGGCCATGTTCACCGAGGAGGTCGGCGTCTCCCCGATGGCCGGCGACGGCGGGCTCCTCTACCAGGCCCGGGTCGCCGAACTCGTCGGCTCGGGCCGCTCCTTCGCCCGTCTCGACCAGGACGGCAAGGTCGCCTTCAAGGCCGAGATCGGCGCAGCCACCGACCGCGCCTGCCAGATCCAGGGCGTCTGGGTGGCCCCCGAGTACCGCGGCCAGGGCCTGGCGGCCCCCGGAATGGCAGCGGTGCTCCGCTACGCCCTCGCGGACGTCGCCCCGGTGGTGAGCCTGTACGTCAACGACTTCAACACGGCGGCGAGAAGGACGTACACGAGGGTGGGCTTCCAAGAGGTCGGCGCCTTCATGAGCGTCCTTTTCTGAGCACGCCCCCTCCGGGGGACGGCGGGACAACATCCCCCGGGGCGCGGGGAACTGCGCGACCAACCACGGACAGACCGCACCCAAACGACAACCTGTAGTCCCCTGTACGCTCCCCACATGCGCCTTCCCGGTCACGCACACCGCCGCCACCCCGACGACGTCGTGATCGGCCCGCTGGACCTCCCCACCAACGTCGACGAGGCCCTCGCCGTCCAAGCCGTGGCCTTCGGACTCGGCCCCGACGAGGTGGCCGTACGCCGCCAGATCGTCCTGCGCCACATGACCTACCCGGGAGCAAGGGCCCTCGGCGCGACCACCGCAGGCATGCTCGTCGGCTTCGTGTACGGCATGCCGAACGACCGCATCCACTGGTGGTCCACCGTCGTGGAGCCCTACCTGCGGGCCCAGGGCCACGACGCCTGGCTCGACGACTCCTTCGTCATCACGGAACTGCACGTCCACCCCCGCTACCAGAACCGGGGCGTCGGCCGCTCCCTGATCACCACGATCACCGACAGCGCCGCCGAACCCCGCTCGATCCTCTCGGCGATCGACGTCGACAGCCCGGCCCGCGGCCTCTACCACTCCCTCGGCTACCGGGACCTCGCCCGCCAGGTCCTGTTCCCGAGCGCCCCGAAGCCGTACGCCGTGATGGGCGCGCCTCTGCCGCTGCGCCGCCGATAGGCACGGGCCACGGTTAACCGATTTCCACCGTCCCGTACCACCCGGCTAACCTCCTGCCATAACCCAACCCGGCAGGAGTACGAGAACGATGGCGAACGCACCGGTCCAGCGCATGTCCCAGTTGATGGCGAAGACGCTGCGCGACGACCCGGCGGACGCCGAGGTCCTCAGTCACAAGCTGCTGGTCCGCGCGGGCTACGTCCGCCGCACGGCGGCCGGCATCTGGTCCTGGCTGCCCCTCGGCAAGCGGGTCCTCGCCAACGTGGAGCGCATCGTCCGCGAGGAGATGGACGCGATCGGCGCCCAGGAGGTGCTGCTCCCCGCGCTGCTGCCGCGTGAGCCGTACGACGCGACGGGCCGCTGGGACGAGTACGGCCAGGAGCTGTTCCGTCTCAAGGACCGCAGGGGCGGCGACTACCTGCTCGGCCCGACCCACGAGGAGATCTTCACCCTGCTGGTGAAGGACCAGGCGTCCTCCTACAAGGACCTGCCGGTCATCCTCTACCAGATCCAGAACAAGTACCGCGACGAGGCCCGCCCCCGGGCCGGCGTCCTGCGCGGCCGTGAGTTCCTGATGAAGGACTCGTACTCCTTCGACACCGACGACGAGGGCCTCGGCCAGTCCTACGCCCTGCACCGTCAGGCCTACCAGCGCGTCTTCGAGCGCCTCGGCCTCGACTACCGCATCTGCGCCGCCACCGCCGGCGCGATGGGCGGCTCGAAGTCGGAGGAGTTCCTCGCCCCGGCCGAGGCCGGCGAGGACACCTTCGCGGACTGCCCGAACTGCGACTTCGCGGCCAACACCGAGGCGATCACGTACGAGCTGAAGCCGGTGGACGCCGCGGGCGTGGCCGCGCTCGAGGAGATCCCGACCCCGGACACCCCGACCATCGAGACCCTGGCCGCCCACCTCGGCGTCGAGGCCT
The DNA here is from genome assembly GCF_008042075.1 of Streptomyces sp. UW30. Taxonomy (GTDB): domain Bacteria; phylum Actinomycetota; class Actinomycetes; order Streptomycetales; family Streptomycetaceae; genus Streptomyces. Next base: position 1,168,199 of record NZ_RDBN01000005.1, read on the forward strand.
CCGCGACGCTCAAGAACCTCCTCGTGAAGGTCGACGGCGAGATCGTCGCCGTCGGTGTCCCCGGTCACCGCGAGGTCGACATGGGCAAGGTCGAGGCGCACTTCGCCCCGGCCGTCGTCGAGATGGTCACCGAGGCGGACTTCGCCGGGCGCCCGGACCTGGTCCGCGGGTACGTCGGTCCGCAGGGCCTGGGCGAGAAGGTCAAGTACCTCGCCGACCCGCGCGTGGCCCCCGGCACCTCGTGGATCACGGGCGCCAACAAGGAGGGCACGCACGCGAAGAACGTCGTCGCGGGCCGTGACTTCGAGGTCGACGAGTACGTCGACGTCGTGGTCGTCCAGGAGGGTGACCCCTGCCCGAAGTGCGGCACCGGCCTCAAGCTGGACCGTGCCATCGAGATCGGCCACATCTTCCAGCTGGGCCGCAAGTACGCGGATGCGCTGAAGCTCGACGTCCTCGGACAGAACGGCAAGCCGGTCCGCGTGACCATGGGCTCCTACGGCATCGGCGTCTCCCGCGCCGTCGCGGCGCTCGCCGAGCAGACGGCCGACGACAAGGGCCTGTGCTGGCCGGCCGAGGTGGCCCCGGCCGACGTGCACGTGGTCGCCGCGGGCAAGGCGCTCCAGACCGAACTCGCCCTCGACGTCTCCGAGAAGCTGGCCACGGCCGGCCTGCGCGTCCTGTGCGACGACCGCGCCGGTGTCTCGCCGGGCGTGAAGTTCACGGACTCGGAGCTGATCGGCGTACCGCAGATCCTGGTCGCCGGGCGGCGCGCGGCCGAGGGCGTCGTCGAGCTCAAGGACCGCAGGACCGGCGAGCGCGAAGAGCTGACGGTGGACGAGGCGATCGCCCGGCTGACGGCGTAAGGAACCCCTCAGCAGGGCTGCTCCCCGACCGTGGGACGTGACACAGCGTCAGTGTCACCACGGAGGGGAGCGGTCCTGCGTGTTCGGCCCGGCTCAGCCGGCCTCGGCCGCGAGGACGCGGGGGAGGAGTTCGTGGGGGAGCTCCACGCGCATGCCGCAGAAGCAGCGCAGGGGCCCGCCGCGTGAGACGGGGGCGCCCAGGTCGATCATCAGGATGTCCGCCACTTCCCGGAGCACGTCACCTGCCGGGGCACCTCTGGCGACGCGGATACTGACCTCGTCCGGATCCCAGACCGCGATGCCCGCCAGATTCTCCGTCACGGCAATGTGGACGCACACAACTGTCTCCCCAGGGATGCACTACAGCACGGAGTGATCCGCTCCGGGAGGTCAGCGGCTGACTGATGGTACCGACGGCGGTCGGGTGCGTGAGGAGTTTCGTCATATTCTCCCGCCGCACCGGAAGCTTCCGTCACACCCGGCACGCGGCGGCGAGAGGGCCCGTTGGCCGAAAACGCGCTGCTGACCTCACCCGATGCGGCTGACCTGAAGCATCGCCTCGGCGTCCTTCAGCAGTGCGCGCTGACGTGCCTCCGGCAATTGCCGGTACAGCTTCAGGAGCCGGGCCTCGCGCTCGTCCCCGCTGGGTCCGGGTACGGGGCGGCCCACCGCCTCGAAGAACTCCCTCGGCGTCGTCCGCACGCCCCAGCGTCGGAACACATCGACCATGGCCCGCAGCTTCTCCGGGTCTATGCGCGAGGTGCCGCGGGTGCGGTTCACCCAGGCGTTCAGCGTCGGATAGGAGATGCCGGCCTCCGCCGCCAGGTCCTTCTGGGTTCGGTCCGGCGCCTGCGCCAGCAGACGTTCGAGCAGAGTGGCCAGGTCCTCTTCCAGGGGCGAGGGATCCTGGCCCGGGTCCGGGGCTCCTGAGCGGCTCTGCTGGTTCGTCACGTATCTGAGGATCCGCCATCAATATCTACAAGCGCAAGTAGATCGCAGATCGGTCGCGAAGGCTTCGGGGGCGTGCGGGAGCGCTGCGCGGACGATGACGAAAACGTGCGCCCCCACCCTCCTGCGGATGCCCGCCTTTCCTTACGTTCTGTGGGCGCCTTGACACTATCTGCATCTACATGAAGACTGTAGATGGCACCGGGCGTGGACAGCGGCTCCTGGTATGAGCTGTGTCCGTGCCTTCAGAGAATCTACATCTACATGAATATTGAAGATTCAGGATGATGTCGACGGGAGATCCGATCGTGTCCTTACCGAACAGCGTCACCGCCGCTCCGGACGACCCGGAACCCGAGCTCGTCGCCCGGGCCCGCAGGGGCGACCGGGAGGCGTTCGCGGCGCTGTACCACCAGCACTACCGCCTCGTGTACGGCTTCCTGCTCGTGCGCACGCGCAACAGACATCTGGCGGAGGACCTGACCCAGGAGGCGTTCACCCGCGCCCTGCGGCGCATCGATTCCTTCACCTGGCAGGGCACGGCCTTCGCCGCCTGGCTGACCACCATCGCGAAGAACCTCCACCTCGACGAACTCGACCGCGGCCGCACCCGCCGGGAGACCCCGGTGGCCGAGTTCGACGACCCCAGGGAGGCCGGCCGGGACGCCGAGACGCTCGCCCTGCGCGCACTGGAGGCAGTCGAGGCCCACGAGGCGGTCCGCACGGCCCTGCACATGCTCAACGCCCAGCAACGACACTGTGTGGAGCTGCGCTTCCTCGACGAACTGACGCCGCAGGAGACGGCGTTGGCGATGGGCCGGAGCGTCGGCGCGGTCAAGACGCTGACCTATCGCGCCCTGCGCAAGCTGCGCCGGCCGGCCGGGGCGGTGTCCGTGTGAACAGCAACTTCCCGCACGCCGTCGGCGTGATCCGCGCTGCACTGGAGTCGGCCGGACCCGACCGGGCGACCGCCGTCGCGCACGCGCTCGACTCGGCCCGTCTCCTGGTCGACCCCCTGCGCTCCTTCGGCGTCGTACTGCACCGGACGCCGGACGGCGGTTGGTACCGGGGTCCGCGCCCGCTCACCGACCTGGAGCACAAGGCCCTGGCCTGGGACGCCTCGTGCGCGCGGGCGCGGTCCCTCGCGTGCGACATCGAACGCAGGCTGGCCGGGCACGCCGGTCCGTCCGGCGTCCGTGTGGACGGTGACCGGGTGCGGGTCGTGCTCCGTGTCGACGGCCCCGTAGCATGGGCCCGTTGGCGTGCGTACCTGGGCATCACGGTCGTCGAGGCAGGCATCCGCCTCCACACGGTGACCGGCGAGGGGGAGCGCGGCGGTGTCCGGGTGACGGTGGTGGCCCACGGCGCCACGACGGCGACCCCGTCCGCCGTGACCGGACCACAGGCGCTTCCCTTCCGACTCGGCGGCGCCACGTACGACCTGGCGTTTCCACAGCGCGACGCGCACGGGGACGTCTGGTACTTCCAGGGCTGGCGAACCCACGACGGCATGCCCCTGATGTCCCTGGACGGCCGCCCCGAGCGATGCTCCCTCGCCAACGTGGCGGCACATCTGGGGCCGTTGTCGCCGATGCGGACCGTCGGCCGGGGTGCCGCGTCCGACGGCGACGAGGCGCTGCGCACGACGTCAGCACCGCTGTCCCCACCTCCAGCCGTGATGCCGGCGGGGCCTGAGCCTGTGCCGTTGAGCYCGACTTCGTCTGRGATGCCGGCGGCGCCTTGGTTCCCGCCGTTGTCCGGCCCTCCGTCCAGGGGGCCGGGGGCGACTGAGCCTGTGCCGTTGAGCGCGACTTCGTCTGTGATGCCGGCGGCGCCTTGGTTCCCGCCGTTGTCCGGCCCTCCGTCCAGGGGGCCGGGGGCGACTGAGCCTGTGCCGTTCCTCACCCCGGCTCCGCAAGCCCGCCTCACCCCGGCTCCGCAAGCCCGCCTCACCCCGGCTCCGCAAGCCCGCCTCACCCCGGCTCCGCAAGCCCGCCTCATCGCACCGGAGTGCCTCATGTCCTCGCCCCCGTCGGATCCCCCGCCCGACGAATCCGGGTCCGGTGACGCCCGGATCCCGGGTCTCCTCGGCCGAACGGCCGCAGTCCTGCGCAGGGTCTTACGGCCGCGCCGCAGACCCCTCCTGCCGCGAACAGGCACGCGTCGACGCCTCGCACGAGAGAGGGACGACTGCCGGCAGGAACGCGACCGCTGGCAGCGGCACGCCGACTCCTACGAGCGGGAGTTGACTCGCGCCCTGCGCGAACGCGCAAATCTGCTCGCCTGGTTGGCGGCGCTGCACCCGTCGAGTGCCGTCCTCGTCGCCGACGTCGCTTCCGGACCTGACGACACCCATCTGCTGCGCATCGAGGTCGGCGGACAGCAACTGTCGTGGCCGCTGCCACCGGCCGACCTGCCGCTGTTCGCGCACGTCCCGTACGCGTACTCGGTCACCAAGGACGGTCGCGCGGCCCCGGACCAGGCGGCGCACATCCGCGGGCACACCCGGCTGTTGGCGATGGAGGAGACCCTCTTCGGCGCACCGGCGCAGGCGTGGGCGGCGGTGCGGCCCCTGCGCCCCGGCGACCGCTGAAGCCGCGCGGACGGCTGTCCCAGCGGCCACACGAGACTCCGGCCGCCAGGCTCGGGAGGCAAGACGGCCGGATCCACCACGCCCCCTGCCCCGATCACAGCAGGGGGCGTGGTCCGGTCATGTCCCCGCCCCGGGCCGCCGCTACAGCCAGCCCGCGAATTCCAGCAACAACTCCGCGTCCTGCGCCCGCCCGACCCGCCGAGCCCGCACCCCCGACTCCACTGCCCGGAACAGCGTCCACCCACGCAGCCGTTCCTGATCCACGTCCAGCGACTCCGCGAGCCGCTTGACCCGCCGCCGCGTCGTCCCCGCGCCCGACGGCGAGGCGATCAGATCCTCCACCCGATCCCGCACCAAGCGCGCCAGATCGAACGCGCACTCACCGACGACCGGGTCCGGCCCCACCGCCAGCCACGGCATCCGCTCCCCGGCCAGTACCTTGCTCTGCCGGAACGTCCCGTGCAGCAACCGCCGTTCGGGCGGCGCGGCCAGCAATTCCTCGCGGGCGGCGAGCGCGGCGTCGACCAGCGTCGCCACCTCCGCGTCCGCCGACGCGGTCGCCCGCATCGCCTCGGCCTGCCGGCCCGTACGCTCGGCCACCGTCTCGAAGCGGTGGTCGGCCGGGGGTTCCACCCACAGCCGCCGCAGCGTCCCCGCCGCCTCCAGCAACGCCTTCGCCTCCGGCAGCGACCGCACCGAAAGATCCGGACTCAGCCGCTCCAGCAGGAGCACCCCCTCGGTCACGGCCGAGTCCACAAGCTGTACGGCGCCCACGCCGCCCCAGTGCGCGAGAGCGGCCCGCTCGCTCTGCGGGCGGGCCCTGGGCGGCGCCAGCTTGAGCACGGCCGGGGTGCCGTCCGGCTGCCGCACCAGCATCACCAGGCTGCTGCGGCCGCCCGGCATCTGCACCCGCTCAACGGTCAACTCGCGTAGCGCGACGGCCTGGTCGGCCGCCTCCGGCAGCTTCTCCAACCAGTCGTCACCGTGTGGTGCCGTCTCACCGAGCGCCCTCACCAGACGCTGCGGCGGTTCGAAAGCCATGCGCGAGTCGTTCCTTCCCGTGCTGCCCCTACGTGTGCTGCGGCCCGCGTCACGCGGAGGGCGCCGCCGACGTCGACGTGGTGCCCGCCCGCTCGGCGAGACCAGGGAAGGCTACGCTCTCGCCCCGCCAGCGCACCGCCCGCACCGCGGCTTCCCGCAGCGCCTCGGCGGCCGTGCCCCGCAGCTCACCCTCGGCTGCCCGCACCAGGTCGGAGTACACCCCGGCCACCCGGTCCTCCAACTCGGCGGCGAGCCGGACGGCCGACGCCGAGTCCGGCACCGGGAACGGCAGCGCGTACGCGGCGCTCGCGGAGACCGGTTCGGCGCCCCGGTCGCGCACCTCGCGCGCCAGCGTGTCCCGCCGGGCCCGGTGCGCCGCGTACGCCGCGCGTGCTTCCGTGCGTCGCTCCTCGCCGATCCGGCCGCCGACGACGCCGTATCCGTACACGGCCGCGTGCTCGGCGGCGAGCGCCGCCTGGAGGGCCGTGACCGTTGCCTTCTTCGCCTCGCTCACTTGGCCGCCTCCGTCAGCAGATAGGCGTGCGCCGCGCCGGCCGCCGCCACTGAGGCCAGCAGCCGCGCCAGTTCACCGGGCAGGTCGAGGAGCGCCTTGGCCCGCCGGTCCGCGAGCGCTCGTTCGGCGGCGGCGAGCTCGGCCAGGGCGTCCCGCTCGTGCGCGGGAACGGGCGCGGTCACCGAAGGGGAGGCCGACGGCGACGCCTTCCCGGCCTTCGGCGCCCCGGACGCCGTGGGCGATCCGGTGGCCGGTCCGGTGGACGGTCCGGAGGAACCCCCGCCGAACGCCCCCGCATGCCGCAGGGCCTGCGCCCGCAACGGCCCCAGCAGCTCGGTCAGCACCGGATGGACGGCGAGCACGGCGTCGTAGTGGCCGACCAGACCCTCGCTGTCGCGGGCCGCACGCGCGCGTGCCCGCTCGGCGAGCGACGGGCTGCCGCTCGTGCCGCCGTCCGAATCGTCGGACCGGGAGGTGCAGCCCACGAGTAGGGCGGCCCCGGCGGCCGAGGCCAGCAGGGTTCTTCTGCGCGGCCCCGAGGGGGAGCGCGGTGGCGAGGGGAACGGCACGGCAGACGTCCTCGGGGAGCTCGTACGAAAGCAGTTGCGAAGGCGGCTGCGGAATCGGCGGACCGCAGGCCCGTGATCACCGTACCCGCGCATGCGCCCCGCACCACTCACCGGCACCGCTCGCCCGCAGGTGGACGGCAACACTCCTCGCGACCCGATACCCTTTGACCAGACACGCGACCCATCCCACAACAGCACACGCGGCCGAGGAGTCACCCGGATGAGCACGACCCAGAGCGAGAGGCTGCGAGAACTTCTGGAACCGCTCGTCAACTCTCAGGGCCTCGATCTCGAAGAGATCGCAGTGGACTCCGTCGGACGCAAGCGCGTGCTGCGCGTCGTCGTCGACTCCGACACCGGGGCGGACCTGGACACGATCGCCGATGTGAGCCGCGAGCTCTCGGCGAAGCTCGACGAGACGGACGCGATGGGCGCGGGCGAGTACACCCTCGAAGTCGGCACCCCGGGCGCGGAACGCGCCCTCACCGAGCACCGCCACTACGTGCGTGCCGTCGACCGGCTGGTGAAGTTCCAGCTGGCCGAGGGCGGCGAGCTGGTGGCCCGCATCCTGAAGGCCGACGACGAAGGCCTCGACCTCGAAGTGCCCGGAGTGAAGGGCCGCAAGGCCACCAGCCGCAGACTCGGCTTCCCGGACATCGACAAGGCGCGCGTGCAGGTCGAGTTCAACCGCAAGGACAGCAAGAACGAGAAGGAAGAGGAGGCGTAGCCGTGGACATCGACATGAGTGCCCTGCGGGGCTTGGTACGGGAGAAGGAGATCTCCTTCCCCCTGCTGGTCGAGGCGATCGAGTCGGCCCTCCTCATCGCCTACCACCGCACCGAGGGAAGCCGCCGCCACGCGCGCGTGGAGCTGAACCGGGAGACCGGCCATGTGACCGTGTGGGCGAAGGAGGACCCCGAGGACCTGGAGGAGGGCCAGGAGGCCCGCGAGTTCGACGACACCCCGTCCGGCTTCGGCCGTATCGCCGCCACCACCGCCAAGCAGGTCATCCTGCAGCGGCTGCGCGACGCCGAGGACGACGCGACGCTCGGCGAGTACGCCGGCCGCGAGGGCGACATCGTCACCGGCGTGGTCCAGCAGGGCCGCGACCCGAAGAACGTGCTCGTGGACATCGGCAAGCTCGAGGCCATCCTGCCGGTGCAGGAGCAGGTCCCGGGCGAGGCGTATCAGCACGGGATGCGGCTCCGGTCGTACGTCGTACGAGTGGCGAAGGGCGTCCGCGGCCCGTCCGTCACCCTCTCGCGCACGCATCCCAACCTGGTGAAGAAGCTCTTCGCCCTGGAGGTGCCGGAGATCGCCGACGGTTCGGTGGAGATCGCCGCCATCGCCCGCGAGGCCGGCCACCGCACCAAGATCGCCGTCCGGTCCACCCGCAGCGGTCTGAACGCCAAGGGAGCCTGCATCGGCCCCATGGGCGGCCGGGTGCGCAATGTCATGGGCGAGCTGAACGGCGAGAAGATCGACATCGTCGACTGGTCGGACGACCCGGCCGAGATGGTGGCGAACGCGCTGTCCCCGGCCCGGGTCTCCAAGGTGGAGGTCGTGGACATGGCCGCTCGCTCCGCGCGCGTGACCGTGCCCGACTACCAGCTGTCCCTGGCGATCGGCAAGGAAGGGCAGAACGCCCGGCTCGCGGCCCGGCTCACCGGCTGGCGGATCGACATCCGCCCGGACACCGAGCAGGCCGGGGAATAGATCAAGCCGCAGGACGCTTGGATCACGTCGGGTTACCGAGCGGCAACTGTTCGAATCCTGCCCCAAAGGGGTGAGGTCGCTACGGGGAGGTAGACTTAAAGGTGTCTGGCCGGACACGCACCCGCGCCTGCCCTGAACGTACCTGTGTGGGGTGCCGGGAGCGAGCGGCCAAGGCTGATCTGCTGCGGATCGTGGCGATCAAGGACGAGTGCGTCCCTGATCCTCGCGGTACGCTGCCCGGCCGGGGTGCGTATGTACACCCCGCACTGGTCTGTCTCGACCAGGCGGTACGCCGCCGGGCGTTCACGCGGGCGTTGCGCGCCCCGGGAGCGCTCGACACAAAGGCGTTGCGCCAGTACGTCGAGCAGAGAACAGTTGCTGACCAGGCAACACCGTAAGAAGCGTCGTGCGGAACCCCCGCGCGGCCCAGGTACCCCGCGAGTTGGAAGTAGGTCGAGATTGCGATGAGCACTCGATGAGCACGCGATGAGTACGCCCATGAAGTAGCGACGGTCCGGACGCAACCCGGACCTAAAAGGAGCGAAGTGGCTAAGGTCCGGGTATACGAACTCGCCAAGGAGTTCGGGGTTGAGAGCAAGGTCGTCATGGCCAAGCTCCAAGAACTCGGTGAATTCGTCCGTTCGGCGTCTTCGACCATCGAAGCGCCCGTCGTCCGTAAGCTGACGGACGCCCTCCAGCAGGGCAACGGAGGCGGCAAGCCCGCCTCCGCTCGCAAGGCTGCCCCGGCGAAGCCGGCAGCCCCCTCTCCGGCGCAGGCAGCCCGTCCGGCTCCGCCGCGCCCGCCGGCCCCCAAGCCGGCAGCCGAGAAGCCCGCGGCCCCGGCCGCGCCGGCTGCTCCCGGCGGCACCCGTCCCACTCCGGGCCCGAAGCCCGCGCCGCGGCCCGCCCCGGCGTCCCCGGCTCCGACCGCGCCCGAGTTCACGGCACCCCCGGCACCCCCGGCGGCTCCCGCAGCTCCGGCTCAGGGCTCCGGCCCGCGTCCGGGTGCTCCGCGTCCGGCCGGCCAGGCTCCGCGTCCCGGCGCCCCCCGTCCGGGTGGTCCCGGTCAGGGCGGCCAGGGCCGTGGTGACCGCGGTGACCGCGGTGACCGTCCCGGCGCCGGTCGTCCGGGTGGCGGCGCTCAGCGTCCCGGTGCCCGTCCGGCCGGTCCCCGTCCGGGTAACAACCCGTTCACCTCTGGTGGCTCCACCGGCATGGCGCGCCCGCAGGCGCCCCGTCCGGGCGGCGCCCCGCGTCCGGGCGGCCCCGGTGGCCCCGGCGCTCCCGGCGGCGCTCCGCGTCCGCAGGGCCAGGGCGGTCCCCGTCCCCAGGGCGCGGCGGGCGGTCCTCGTCCGCAGGCTCCGGGCGGCTCGCGTCCCAGCCCGGGCGGCATGCCGCGTCCGCAGGGCGGCGGCCCGCGTCCCGGCGGTGGCCCCGGCGGTCCCCGTCCCAACCCCGGCATGATGCCGCAGCGTCCTGCTGCCGGCCCGCGTCCCGGTGGTGGCCCCGGCGGTGGCCGTGGTCCCGGTGGCGGCGGTCGTCCCGGTGGCGGTGGCGGCGGTCGTCCGGGTGGCGGTGGCGGTTTCGCCGGTCGTCCCGGTGGCGGCGGCGGTGGCGGCGGCTTCGCCGGTCGTCCCGGTGGTCCCGGTGGCGGTGGCGGCGGTTTCGCCGGTCGTCCGGGTGGTCCCGGTGGCGGTGGCGGCGGTGGCCGTCCCGGCTTCGGTGGTCGTCCCGGCGGTCCCGGTGGCCGTGGTGGCACGCAGGGTGCCTTCGGTCGTCCCGGCGGTCCCGCGCGTCGTGGCCGCAAGTCGAAGCGGCAGAGGCGCCAGGAGTACGAGGCCATGCAGGCCCCGTCGGTCGGCGGCGTGATGCTGCCTCGCGGCAACGGCGAAGCCATTCGCCTGTCGCGCGGTGCCTCCCTCACCGACTTCGCGGAGAAGATCAACGCCAACCCGGCGTCGCTCGTCGCGGTCATGATGAACCTCGGCGAGATGGTCACGGCCACGCAGTCCGTCTCCGACGAGACGCTCGAGCTCCTCGCCGGCGAGATGAACTACACGGTTCAGATCGTCAGCCCCGAGGAGGAGGACCGCGAGCTGCTCGAGTCCTTCGACATCGAGTTCGGCGAGGACGAGGGCGGCGAGGAAGACCTCGTGGTCCGTCCTCCGGTCGTCACCGTCATGGGTCACGTCGACCACGGTAAGACCCGACTCCTCGACGCCATCCGCAAGACGAACGTCATCGCGGGCGAGGCCGGCGGCATCACCCAGCACATCGGTGCCTACCAGGTCTCGACGCAGGTCAACGACGAGGACCGCGCGATCACCTTCATCGACACCCCGGGTCACGAGGCGTTCACCGCCATGCGTGCCCGTGGTGCCCGGTCGACGGACATCGCGATCCTGGTCGTCGCGGCCAACGACGGCGTCATGCCGCAGACGGTCGAGGCGCTCAACCACGCCAAGGCGGCCGACGTCCCGATCGTCGTCGCGGTCAACAAGATCGACGTCGAGGGCGCCGACCCGACCAAGGTGCGCGGTCAGCTCACCGAGTACGGGCTGGTGGCCGAGGAGTACGGCGGCGACACGATGTTCGTCGACATCTCCGCCAAGCAGGGTCTGCACATCGACTCGCTGCTGGAGGCCGTGGTCCTCACGGCCGACGCCTCGCTCGACCTGCGGGCCAACCCGCACCAGGACGCGCAGGGCATCTCGATCGAGTCCCGTCTCGACCGCGGCCGCGGTGCCGTGGCGACGGTCCTCGTCCAGCGAGGCACGCTGCGGGTCGGCGACACGATGGTCGTGGGCGACGCCTACGGCCGAGTGCGCGCCATGCTCGACGACAACGGCAACAACGTCGCCGAGGCCGGCCCGTCGACGCCGGTGCAGGTCCTGGGCCTCACCAACGTCCCCGGTGCGGGCGACAACTTCCTCGTGGTCGACGAGGACCGTACGGCCCGCCAGATCGCGGAGAAGCGTGCCGCTCGCGAGCGCAACGCGGCCTTCGCGAAGCGCACGCGCCGCGTGTCGCTCGAGGACCTGGACAAGGTGCTCAAGGCCGGCGAGGTCCAGCAGCTGAACCTGATCATCAAGGGTGACGCTTCTGGTTCCGTCGAGGCGCTCGAGTCCTCGCTGCTCCAGCTGGACGTCGGCGAAGAGGTCGACATCCGCGTCCTGCACCGCGGTGTCGGTGCGGTCACGGAGTCCGACATCGACCTGGCCATGGGCTCCGACGCCATCGTGATCGGCTTCAACGTGCGCGCCGCCGGGCGTGCGCAGCAGATGGCCGAGCGCGAGGGTGTGGACGTCCGGTACTACTCGGTCATCTACCAGGCGATCGAGGAGATCGAGGCGGCCCTCAAGGGCATGCTCAAGCCGGAGTTCGAGGAGGTCGAGCTCGGTACGGCGGAGATCCGCGAGGTCTTCAAGTCGTCCAAGCTGGGCAACATCGCCGGTGTCCTCATCCGCTCGGGCGAGGTCAAGCGCAACACCAAGGCGCGCCTCATCCGCGACGGCAAGGTGGTCGCGGAGAGCCTCAACATCGAGGGTCTGCGTCGCTTCAAGGACGACGTCACCGAGATCCGCGAAGGGTTCGAGGGCGGTATCAACCTCGGCAACTTCAACGACATCAAGGTCGACGACGTCATCGCGACGTACGAGATGCGGGAGAAGCCGCGGGCGTAACAGCCAACGGTTCGTGCTGGCCGGCGGGACTTCGGTCCCGTCGGCCAGCACGGCGTTTGCCGCCCGGCACCGAAGACGGGCGGCGACGGTCTACGGAGCGTAATATCCGTCGATCGTCCCGGTCCCTTCGTTGTACGGTTTGTGATGTCCCTGCCCCACGGAGGGCAGGACCATCGATCCCGTACCGGCGGGTGAACCGGTTACACACATGTTCGTGGGGACGCTGTCCTTCGACCTCCTCCTCGGCGACGTACGGTCGCTGAAGGAGAAGCGCTCCGTCGTCCGCCCGATCGTCGCCGAGCTTCAGCGCAAGTACGCGGTGAGCGCGGCCGAGGTGGACCACATGGACCTCCACCGGCGGGCCGGAATCGGCATCGCCATGGTGTCCGGCGACGCCGGACACCTGACCGACGTACTGGACCGGTGCGAACGGCTGGTCGCCGGCCGTCCGGAGGTGGAACTGCTGTCGGTACGACGGCGTTTCCACGGTGACCACGACGACTGACGACCACAAGCCAAGAACGTAGAAGAAGAAAGAACGGGAGACGGACCAGTGGCCGACAACGCGCGGGCGAAAAGGCTGGCGGACCTCATCCGAGAGGTGGTGGCCCAGAAGCTGCAGCGCGGGATCAAGGACCCGCGGCTCGGCTCGCACGTCACCATCACGGACACCCGCGTCACGGGTGACCTGCGGGAGGCGACCGTCTTCTACACGGTGTACGGGGACGACGAGGAGCGGACGGCCGCGGCCGCCGGACTGGAGAGCGCCAAGGGCGTCCTCCGCTCGGCCGTCGGGGCGGCCGCGGGCGTGAAGTTCACGCCGACCCTCACCTTCGTCGCCGACGCCCTCCCGGACACCGCCCGGACCATCGAGGACCTCCTCGACAAGGCGCGGCAGTCCGACGAGAAGGTGCGCGAGGTGTCCGCGGGCGCGAAGTACGCCGGCGAGGCGGACCCGTACCGCAAGCCGGGCGACGAGGACGAGACGGACGGCGACACCGCGGAATGACGCAGAAGCACACCACGCCCGACGGCCTTGTCATCGTCGACAAGCCGTCGGGCTTCACTTCGCACGACGTGGTCGCCAAGATGCGCGGCATCGCGCGCACCCGCCGCGTCGGGCACGCCGGCACCCTCGACCCCATGGCCACGGGCGTCCTCGTCCTGGGCGTCGAGAAGGCGACGAAGCTCCTCGGTCACCTGGCCCTGACCGAGAAGGAGTACCTGGGCACCATCCGCCTGGGCCAGAACACGCTCACCGATGACGCCGAGGGCGACATCACGGCGTCCGCCGACGCCTCCAAGGTCACCCGCGAGGCCGTCGACGCCGGGATCGCCAAGCTGACCGGCGACATCATGCAGGTGCCGTCCAAGGTCAGCGCCATCAAGATCGACGGTGTGCGCTCCTACAAGCGGGCACGGGAGGGCGAGGAGTTCGAGATCCCGGCGCGGCCGGTCACCGTCTCGTCCTTCTCGGTGTACGACGTCCGGGACGCCGTCGCCGACGACGGCACCGCCGTCCTCGACCTGGTCGTGTCGGTGACCTGCTCCTCCGGCACCTACATCCGGGCCCTGGCTCGTGACCTCGGTGCCGACCTGGGCGTCGGCGGCCACCTCACCGCGCTGCGCCGCACCCGCGTCGGGCCGTACAAGCTGGACTCCGCGAAGACGCTGGACCAGCTTCAGCAGGAGCTGACGGTGATGCCGATCGCCGAGGCCGCCGCCGCAGCCTTCCCGCGCTGGGACGTCGACGCCAGGCGCGCACGGCTCCTCACCAACGGTGTCCGCCTCGACATGCCCGACGAGTACGAGGGCTCTGGCTCCGTCGCCGTCTTCGACCCCGAGGGACGCTTGCTGGCCCTCGTGGAGCCGCAGAAGGGCAAGGCGAAGAGCCTGGCCGTGTTCGGCTGAGGCCGCCTGCCCGAGGAGCTTGTCGGGGTGCCTGCCCGTGGAGCGGCGGTCACGGGGTTGTCCTCTGCCCGCCGCTCCACGGTCCCCCCTCGGTTCCCCCACCTCTAGGGTGTATCCAACGACCCCCGCCTGTTCACCCGTCCGGGCAGGCGCTCGGAGTGAACCGAGGGAGCGGAAGGGGGCGCGTTCGCCACGTGATCTGTCCCGCTGATCACAACCCGCCTACCGTCGGAAAAAAGCGGCACGGACGAATGGGCGAACGGGCGCGGTGCGGGGAGGTTCGACGATGGCGGGACGGGGCCCGCGGGCGGGCGGTGCCCGCCGGACGCCGGAAGGCACGCGACAGCAGGACTGCGGGGACGAGAAGGACGCCGGTACGCAGGACGCGCGCCGCTGCGACCACCGCGACGACGCCCTGGTCCGCATCCACGACCTGGCCGGCCGGCCCCGGGGCCTCGGCTTCGTGGCCGACCACCACGGCACCGTCGTCACCAGCCACGAGGTCGTCGACGGCCTGCCCCGGCTGGTCCTGCTCGCCGCCGGCGGCGACCGCAGCTGTGTGGTGCCGGCGACCGCGGTGACCTCGCTGCCCGGACTGGATCTCGCCCTTGTGCGCACCGAGGGGCTGGGCGTGGACCCCTTGCCGGTGACCGTGCGGGAGCGGATCGGGACCGGCTCCTATGTGCGGATCGCGGCCGGTGGCTGGCGCGAGGCCAGGGTGCTGGGTGCGACGTCCGTGACGTACACGGCGACGGAACGGGTCCATCTCCTCGACGACGCCCTGGAGCTCGCGATCGGCACGGCCGGCCGGGACGCGCTGCGGCTCGGCGGAGGCGCGGCCGGAGGGCCGGTGCTCGACGCCGCGACCGGCGCGGTCGTGGGCGTCCTCGGTACGGCCCTGCAAGCCGGTCCGCGCGACGCCGGATTCGCCGTACCGCTGTGCCCGCCACCGGACGGGCCGCTGGCCGACCTGATCGCGGAGAACGCGGCGACCGTGCCCGCGTACGGCACCGACCTGAACCTCGCGGGCGTCCTGGAACTGACGGCCACCTCGGTCGGGCAGGACGGTCCGCCGGGAACGCTGGCGGGCTACGTGGGCCGGGCGGACGGTGGGGGAGCGCAGGCCCTGAACCCGGTCGAACGGGCCTCCACGGCAAGGGAGTTCGACGCCTTCGCCGAGAGCCGGGCCTCGGTGCTCGCCCTGGTCGGGCCGCCGGGCAGCGGCCGTACGACGGAGCTCGCGGCCCTCGCCGCCCGCCGGGGCCGTGGCCCGCAGTCGGCTCCCACGCTGTGGCTGCGCGGCGCCGACCTGAAGGACGAGGACGCCTCGGTGGCCGACGCCGCGCGCCGGGCGCTGGCGCGGGCTGCCCGCATCGTCGCCGCCCCGTCCGACCGCGCCGCCCTCGGCGACACGACCCCGGAGCGCCTGGCCCACCTCGCCCTCGGCGCCGGCCGCCCGCTCCTGCTCCTCCTGGACGGCCCGGAGGAGATGCCGCCTGTGCTGGCGCACCGCCTCACGGACTGGACGGACGGCACGGCGCAGTGGCTGCGGGAGACGGGGGCGCGGCTGGTGGTGGCGTGCCGGGCGGAGTACTGGGAGGGGGCGGGGGCCGAGTTTCCGGAGGAGATGCTGTACGAGGGGAGCGGGGCTGTCGCACCGGCCGGTGCTCCGGGGGTGCCCGCGCCGGGGGAGTTCGAGGGCGGGGGCGTTCAGGCCGATGGGGGCGGGACAACGCGGCGGTTCCCCCCGTGCGTACCGCTCGACGACCTCACCCCGGACGAGGCCCGCCTGGCCCGCGTCCGTTACGGCATCCCGGAAGGCGTCCTCGCCGGCCCCGACGCCGGTCACCCGCTCACCCTGCGTCTGCTCTCCGAGGTGCGCGCCGCCCTCCCCGACACGCCCACCCCGCACGGGGTCGACCGGCACGACGTCCTCTCCGCCCACCTCGACCTCATGTGCCTGCGCATCGCGGTCCGCCTCGCCGCCGAGAACGGCCTGCGCGGCACCGCCGTACGCCGGCTCGCCGCGAAGGTCTCCGGGCAGGTCCACGAGGCCGCCCGCCGCAGCCTCGGACCGGGCCAGGGGGAGCTGGACCGCGCGTCCTTCGAGGCCGTGTTCCCCTGGGGGCCGGCTCCCGCGGCGCTCGGCGGCGGCACCGGCTGGGCGTCCGCCGTCCTCACCGAGGGGCTCCTCGTCCCGGCCGGCAACGGCTACCGCTTCGCCCACGAGGAGCTCGCCGACTGGATCCAGGGCATGCACCTCGACCTCGACGAGGCCCTGCACGCCCTCGTCCACCGCCGCCGCACCCACCCCGACGCCGCGCACCCCCTCCCCGTGCCCCATCATCGCGTCGGCCCCGTCGTCCAGGCCCTCCTGTTGCTGCCACGGCACCACGGGCCCCGTCAACTCGCCATCCAACTGGAGGAGTTGACGCACGCCCTGGACGCCGACCGGCACTCCTGGTGGGCCGCCCGGCTGCTCACCGAGACCCTGCTGCGCGTCCCCGACGCGACGCCGTACTTGGACGTGCTGCATCTGCTCACCGACCGGATCGTGGCCTGGCGCCGGCACCGGCGCTCCATCTCCCGCGAGTTCGGCCCGCACTTCTGGACCGCGCTGCCGCTCCCGGACAGCGAGCGCTTCGATCTGCTCCGCCGCCTCGTCCTCGCCGACGGCCCGCCGACCGATACCGACGACGCCGACGACTCGGGGCACCCCCGGTATCTGGACGCCGTCGCCCGGCTGCTCGCCGCCGAACCCACCGTCGTACAACGCCATCTCACCCGCTGGTTCGACGACGACCGGCCGCTGCCCGCGACCCCCCACGCGACCGTCGCCCGAGCCGCCCAGGCCCTGCTGCACACGCACCGCCACCGCGCCCTGGACGCGCTCACCGAGACGCTCGTCGACAGCGCGCACCGCAAGGCCGACGAACTCCTCGCGGTCCTGTCCGACGAGGAGACGTCCGCCGTCTGCCGGGCCGTCGACCGGTGGGCCCACGACGAACGGCCCGGGCGGCGCGTCGCCGCGGCGGCGTACGGACTGCGCGCCGCGCCCCACGTCCGTACCGAGGCCGACCGCGAACTCCTGCGCTACGCCGCCCTCGCCCTGCTCGCCCGCCCCTCCGACTGCACCCTGCACGGCGCCGCGCTCGCCCTCCTCGTCCGCGATCCCCGCACCCGTGACCGTCATCTCCCGCAGGCGCTGGCGCACTTCACGGCCGCCGACCCGCAGTTCCCGGCCAGATCCCTGGTCGCCGCCCTGGTCACGCATACCGAGCCGGTCCTCGAAGCCTTCCGGGTCCGGCTGCACCGGCCGGGCGCCAAGGACGCGCTGCGCACCCTCGCCGACGTCACCATGCCCGCCCTCGCCCGCCGGGTCGCCGCCCTCGTCCAGGAGGTGGTGGAGCTGCGGCCGGAGACGGCGGCCGACATGGCGGTGTACGTCGACCGGCGCCTGGACCAGGGCCCGAGCGCCCGAGCCGTGCTCCTCCCGCTGGTCACCGGCCTGCTGGACGGCGGCCCGGAACAGGTGCGGGCCGCCCTCGCCGCCGTACTCGCCACTCCCGGCACTCCCGGATCCCGCCCGCTGCGCCGCGAACTGCGCGAGTTCCTCCTCGCCCACGAACGCGCCCCCGGCGTGCTGGACGCCTTCCTGCACGCCACCGTCCAGGAGGGCGGCGACCGGGCCGACGACGACCTGCGCGGCCTGGTCCACCACACCGGCCTGCTGCTGGTGCGCACCCCGGACGGCGCGGCCCGGTTCGACCGCGGCCTGGTCGACCTGGGCCGTCACGTGCCCGGCTTCGCCGTGCGGGTCGCCGGCTGGCTGACCGACACCCCGCAGGACTGGTCGGCCGTGGTGGGCCCGAGCACCCGGCGGATGATCGAGAACCTGGCCGGTGTGCGGGTCCCCGCCTGACGACCGCGTCGTCGCGTGCACCCGGTCACAGCGCCCATGCCGATGAGGGCGGGAAGCGCCCGGCATGGCACCCTTAGACCTGCGTAAGACCGTATGAGCAAAGACGGACACGGGTTCGACGAGTTTGCGACAAGGAGCAGGCACAGTGCAGCGCTGGCGTGGCTTGGAGGACATCCCCCAGGACTGGGGGCGCAGCGTCGTCACCATCGGCTCCTACGACGGAGTCCACCGCGGGCACCAGCTGATCCTCCGGCATGCCGTGGACCGGGCCCGTGAGCTGGGCGTCCCCGCCGTCGCCGTCACCTTCGACCCGCACCCCAGCGAGGTCGTCCGGCCCGGCAGCCACCCGCCCCTGCTCGCCCCGCACCACCGCCGCGCCGACCTCATGGCCGAGCTCGGCGTGGACGCGGTGCTGATCCTGCCCTTCACGACCGAGTTCTCGAAGCTGTCGCCGGCCGACTTCGTCGTCAAGGTCCTCGTCGACAAGCTGCACGCCAGGGCGGTCGTCGAGGGCCCGAACTTCCGCTTCGGGCACAAGGCCGCGGGGAATGTGGAATTCCTCGCCGAGCAGGGCAAGACATACGACTTCGAGGTCGAGGTCGTCGATCTGTACGTCACCGGCGAGGCGGGCGGCGGGGAGCCGTTCTCCTCCACGCTGACCAGGCGCCTGGTCGCCGAGGGCGACGTCGAGGGCGCCGCCGAGATCCTGGGCCGCCCGCACCGCGTGGAGGGCGTCGTCGTACGCGGGGCGCAGCGGGGCCGCGAGCTCGGCTTCCCGACCGCCAACGTCGAGACGCTGCCGCACACCGCCATCCCCGCCGACGGCGTCTACGCCGGCTGGCTGCACGCCCAGGGCGAGGTGATGCCGGCCGCGATCTCGGTCGGCACGAACCCGCAGTTCGACGGCACGGAGCGCACGGTCGAGGCGTACGCCATCGACCGGGTCGGGCTCGATCTGTACGGGCTGCATGTGGCGGTGGACTTCCTCGCCTATGTGCGCGGGCAGGAGAAGTTCGAGTCGCTGGACGCACTGCTGAAGGCGATGGCGCAGGACGTGCAGCGGTGCCGGGAACTGATCGAGGCCGCCGAGGCACCCGGGGTCGAGGGCGGCGGGATCGCCTAGCGCCTGAACCGGGCGACGCTTTCGTACACAGGCGAGAGGGCCGGCACCTTCCTGGTGCCGGCCCTCTCGCCTTGTCGTGCTACTGCTGAGTCCAGCCGGGCGGTACGGAGCCCTGCTGCTGGCCCTGCTGCGGATCCTGCGCGGGGGCCTGCGGCGGCTGTTGCTGCTGCCAGCCCTGGCCCGGTGCGGGCTGCTGCGGCGCCTGACCCCAGCCCTGACCCGGCTGCGGGGCGCCGCCGGGCTGGGCGTAGGGCTGCTGGGGCTGCTGCTGCGGAGCGGCGTACCCCTGCTGCTGCGGCTGTTGTTGCTGCTGGTACTGCATGTTCGGGTTGCCGAAGCCCTGTTGCGTACGGGCGATGTCCTCGGCGATGAGGGCCGCGAGGTCGAAGTAGGCCTCGCGGGTCTTGGGACGCATCATGTCGAGGTCCACCTCGGCGCCCGCCGAGAGGTGCTCGTCGAAGGGGATCACGACGACACCGCGGCAACGGGTCTCGAAGTGCGCGACGATGTCCTCGACCTTGATCATCTTGCCCGTCTCGCGGACACCGGAGATCACGGTGACCGACCGCTGGACGAGATCGGCGAAGCCGTTCGCCGACAGCCAGTCGAGCGTCGTCGAGGCGCTGCTCGCACCGTCCACCGACGGGGTGGAGATGATGATGAGCTGGTCGGCGAGGTCCAGCACGCCGCGCATCGCGCTGTAGAGCAGACCGGTACCGGAGTCCGTGAGGATGATCGGGTACTGGCGGCCCAGCACGTCGAGCGCGCTGCGGTAGTCCTGGTCGTTGAACGTGGTGGAGACCGCAGGGTCCACGTCGTTGGCGATGATCTCGAGACCCGAGGGCGCCTGCGAGGTGAAGCGGCGGATGTCCATGTAGCTGTTGAGCTGCGGGATCGCCTGCACCAGGTCACGGATCGTCGCGCCCGTCTCACGCCGCACCCGTCGGCCGAGCGTGCCGGCGTCCGGGTTGGCGTCGATCGCCAGGATCTTGTCCTGCCGCTCGGTGGCGAGCGTGGCGCCCAGCGACATGGTCGTCGTGGTCTTGCCGACGCCGCCCTTGAGGCTGATCACCGCGATCCGGTAGCAGGACATCACCGGCGTACGGATCAGACCGAGCTTCCGCTCCCGCTCAGCCTGCTCCTTCTTGGCGCCGAGCTTGAAGCGCGACGGGCCCTGGTTGTTCTTGCGGGCCTTGGGCTGGTTGCGCAGCAGCCGGTCGGAGGACAGCTCCACGGCGGCGTTGTAGCCGAGCGGGGTACCGGGCGCCGCTTGCTGCTGCTGCGGAGCGCCGGGACCGGCCTGGGGGCCGGGCGGGGCGGTCCAGCCCTGGTTGCCGTAGGCGGCGGGGTTCTGCTGGGCGGGGGGCTGCTGCGGGGCCTGCTGCTGCGGCTGAGGCTGCGGCGGCTGCTGGGCCGGGGGCTGTTGCTGCGGTACCGGTTGCTGCTGCTGGTCGGGCTGGGGGTAGCCGTAGCCGCCCTGCTGGGGCGGGTAGCCGTAGCCGGGCTGGGGTTGGGGCTGTGCCTGCGGCTGAGGCTGGGGTTGTGCCTGCGGCTGCGGCTGCGGCTGCTGTTGCGGGTAGCCGTAGCCGTCGGGCTGGGGCTGACCGGGCTGCTGCGCCTGCTGGGGGTAGCCGTATCCGGCGGCCTGCGGGTGCGGGGGCTGCGGCTGGCCGGGGTGCGGCTGGCCGGGCTGCTGTGCCGCCTGACGCGGGTCGACCGGCGCGGGCTGTCCGGCCTGGGCGGGGTATCCGGGCTGCGCGGGATAGCCGGGCTGAGGCTGGGCCGGGCCGAACCCGCCCTGGGCCGGGGCTTGGTGAGCGGGCTGACCGGTCTGGTCGGGGTGCGGCTGGGCCGGGGGTTGAGCCTGGGCGTGGGGCTGGGGCTGCGGCTGACCGGGCTGCTGCGCCTGCTGGGGGTAGCCGTAACCGGGGGCCTGACCGGCGGCAGCGGCAGCGGCGGCGGCCTGCGGGTCCGGGTGCCCTGCCTGTTGCGGTGCCGCATGAGGCGGCTGCGCGGGAACGAAGCCCTGGGGCAGTGGCGGGAGTCCCTGGTTGCCCTGCTGCGGCGGGGGGACCTGGCCGGTGGGCTGCGCCTGCGGTTGCGGCTGCGCCTGCGGCTGCGGCTGCGGCTCCTGGGCCTGTGC
>NZ_RDBN01000005.1:1189327-1239103 GCF_008042075.1 Streptomyces sp. UW30
CCGCCCAGGACCGCATCGCCGTCCACCAGCAGTCCGACGACGACGCCCTCTACATCTACCGGCGCCGGGTCCGGATGCAACGGCTCCTCGTCGCGGACGAGGGTCCACAGGACCGGGTCGTCCCGGTCTATGGGGCCGGCGGGGAAGAGTTCCAGGGAGTAGACCTTCTGGCTTCGGCCGAACTTGCTCCAGTACAGGCCGACTCCGGCGAGGCTCTGCCAGGGGATGACGTTCCGAAGCTTTCCGTTGTCGACCCACAGGCCCGTGGGGTCGACCAGGATTCGGGCGCGGCGGTTCGCCCAGTTGGCGATGAAGAGGAACACGCCGAGCGCACCGAGCAGCAGCATGAACACGAGGCCCGCGAACCCTGCCGGGTTGGACTCCCCCTTCTGGTTCCCGGTAGCAACCAGGACCGCGCCCAAGGCGCCCACGGCGCCCATCGCGATGAGCAGGACGGAGCAGGGGAGCCCGGTCATGGCGCCGCGACGGCCGGTACGAATGACCATGGCGTCCGGGGCGGGGGAGGGCGTGTGCGAAGGCAACATGGTGCGTGAGCTTAGCGAATTGACCTAGGCTGCCTCCCCATGACGACGCACGGCCGGGAACTCGGCGGGGAACAGCTACAGACGCAGGTCCGAGGCGGCGAGGGCGAGCCGGTCCCGCCCGGCGTGGACGAGATCCGGGCGAGTTTCCAGAGGCAATCGGATCCGGGGTTCGCGAGACAGCGGTCGCAGCAGGCGCGGAGCGCTCGCGGCGGGCTCATGGGCGCCGGGGCGTTGGTGGCACTGGTCTGCCTCATCGTGATCGTGGGGCAGCTCAAAAGCGGTAGGCAGGCCGGTGTGGGGACCGTGGTGTACGGCCTGAGTCTGGCTTTTGCCGGTCTCAGCGTGGAGTTGGCGCGACGCGCCCGCACCCGCTGGGCCATGATGGCGATCATTCTCGCGGCGGCGGGCGCGTCGCTGGCGGATGCGCTGCCCTGACTCTCCCGAGTTCTGGTCAGCGAGCCGCAGGTCTGATCAGACCTTGGTGAAGCACAACGTGTAGTCGAAGCCCCGGCTGTTGCGGTACTGGATGCCGTAGTCGTACTTCGACGAGCATTCCTGGTCCTGGCCGGGTAGCAGGGCACCCGTCTTGTACTCGGCCTCGGGCGAGCCACAGTCGACGACCGTCGGCAGCGGCTCGCCCTGCGGGTCCGCGACCTTGACGCAGTCGCCGATCTCGGGGTCGTGCGTCTTGGCCTCCTCGGCAGCCGCGGACGCCGAAGCCTCCGCCTTCGCCTTGCCGCCGGTGGGGCTGGTGTTGTAGTCCCAGACCCAGTAGCCAAGTGCGCCGAGCACCGCGATGACGATGACGGCGGACTTCAGCACCCGCAACAGACCTCCCGGCTGCGGTCCCTGCGGTCGCTGCGGCCCGCCGGGAGGCTGCGGCTGCTGCGGATATCCGTACGGAGCCTGAGGCTGCTGAGGTTGCTGCGGGTATCCGTACGGCTGCTGCGGCTGCCCGTACGGTGGTTGGTTCTGGTACTGCGGTGGAGGCGTGGACATGCCTGAGAAACCCCGTGGTTGGCTGAACGGCTGGAGATCAACGGAAAAGTTGACAGGCGCACGCTACCCTCCGGAGCCAGCCGGGTCCCCGCCGGGGGCGGGCCGTGCGGGAACCGGTCAGAAGAAGTAGAACCCGTCAGAAGAGGCAGACCCGTCAGCAGAAGCAGACCCGTCAGCAGAAGCAGAACCGTCAGCAGAAGCAGTACCGGTCAGAAGAAGTAACTGACCAGGAACGACACCGCGGCGCCGACGAGCCCCACCCCGATCGTCCCGATCACGACCGACCGCGTCACTCCCCGCCCCGCCGCCTCCCATGCCGCGTCGAACGAGATACGGCTCCGGCCGAACGGCGCGAACCCCGTCGCGAGGCAGAACACACCGAGGCCTGTGAGGACCCAGCCACCGAAGAAGGCACCGAACCAGCGCCATGCCCGGTCCATGCCGGTCTGTACGTACTCAGCATCCATCGCGCCCTCCGCCGTCGGCGGATCGGTCTGCTGCACCGCCAACTCGGCGCCCCGCGCATACCGTTGCCTTACCTGCACCGCAGCGCCGGTGTCCGTGCTCTTGCCGTCCTCGGAGACGAAGGTGCCCTCGCAGCGGACGGGCCGGCGGTTCTTACGGCTGCTGCGGGAGGCGCTGCTCGGGTAGCTCACCTCGCACTGCTGCACCGTCAGCGTGCCGCGCGTGCCCGCCCATCCCGCCGCGTACGCCCCCTCGTACGCACCGAATCCGCTCACGGTCAGCCCCGCGATCAGAAAGACCAGGCCGCCCGCACGCCCCAAGCGCCCGAAGGCTCCACCGACGAGGCGGGTGAGGGAACGGTCGATGCCTGTGCCGCGTCCTGTGCCTTGCGTCCGAGCCATGACGATGCGGTCCCTCTCCTTGGTGCTTGCCTCGGTCCTTGCCTCGGTCCTTGCCTCGGTCCATCTCCGCGGTCCTTCACGACTTCGCCCAGAGGGCCCCAGCATGGCACCCGTGTGTGACGGGAGATACTTCAGGTGTCGAGAGTCGAGGAGAAGCGAATGACCAGGAAACCCGAGAACTCACCCAACCCGCACGACTCTTCGCAGGAACGCGGTGTGCTCGACGAGGCACTCGAACCGGACCAGATCCGTTCCCTGAACTCCGCCCTGCGCAAGCTGTCCGAAACCGAAGGCGCCGGCAAGGAGATGCAGGAGGCGGCCAAGAAGCTGCTCTCCGGCCGCCTTGCCCTGCGCGACGCCCTGGACGACCCCGCGGTGTCACGCGCCCTGGGCGGAGGCATGGCGTCCCTGCGCGGTCAGTGGGAGGCACTGTCGGACGAAGAACGCGATCAGGTTAGGCACGGCGAGAAGCTGGCCGGCGGTGGCCCTTCCTCCGGATCCTCCGAGCCGAAGCGGTCGGAGGACGAGAACTCGCAGTCCGGGAGGAAGAACCAGGGGCGGCACAGCGGCGGGTTCTCGCTGTACTGATCACGCGTACGACCTTCGTGTCGTGACCTCCGCGTCGTGACGTTCGTGTCGTGACCTTCGTGTCGTGACCTTCGTGTCATGACGGGCGGGTCATGACGTTCGTGTCCCTGACGGGCGGGTCATGCCTGACGCTGCCTCCGGTACAGCGCGATGGCCGCCTCCGTCGGGAAGTTGGGGACGGTGACGGTCTCGCCGGTGTCCTTGGCGACCACGATCTTGCTGCCGCCGGGCGGAGCCGGCTGAGGCCGCCCGGCGGCGTCCGTGACCGGCGGGAACACCGCGTACACCAGGTATCCGATGTCGAACTCCGCCACGCGCAGCTCGGCCGGAGTGCCATCCGGCAGCTTGGGCTGCGCATAGCGGTTGCGCACGATGGCGAGGGCCTGCTCGGAGGTGGTGGGCGGTGCCGGGTGGTCCGACGTCACGGGTCGCTCTTCCAGTCGTCTCGGTTGCCTCGGTGGGGCTCTGCCAAGAGGGCCGGGCGGCGGCCGGTCAGAACAACCCGTGCCACATCTGCTCGACGATCAGCGACCACCAGGTGTCCGCGTTGCCCAGCGCGGACGCGTCCACGGCCGCCAACTGCTCCTGCAGCGCGGCCACTTCCGCACCGGCCGCGATCGGGTCCAGGCCCTGCAGCCGCTGCCGTGCGGCGGCGAGCAGGCTCAGGGAGCGCGCGAAGGCGGCGGCCGAGACGTTGACGTAGCGGGCGGTCGCGGTCACCGGGTCCACGGCCCACAGCGCGCCGAGGCCGTCCGGCTGTCCCGTCCCCGGCCTGCACTGCACCGCGATGACCGCGACACCGTCGAAGCCGATCCGGACCAGGTACGACAGGGCGCCGATCTTCTCCTCGCCGGCCGGGCTGCGGCGCTCGCGCAGATTCGTGGCGACGTCGGTGAACAGGCCGCCGGCGGGAGGCGCGTCGGGCCGGTCGGCGGTGAAGAAGAGCGGGAGGTCGGCCGGGAGCCCTGCCCAGGTGAGTGTCGCCTTGGTGGCCTCGGGCAGCGGGACGTCGGCGAGGTCGTCGGCGTCGTAACGACGTACGCCGTGCTGGCCGAAAACCTCGACGAGATGGTGCCCCAGGGCCACGTCACGCATCGGCTCCGCGGGCGTCACCTGGACGGGAACCGGCAGGCGGTGCGGGCGGGGCGGCGGCTGCCGGCCGGCGATCCGGTGCATCGTGTCGACCTGCTCGACCAATGCCGCGATGCCCTCCGCACGCGCCTCGGGACGGGACCCGTAGGACTGTGAGCAGGAGAGCTGGGCGTTGCGGAAGGTGTTGAGAAGCTCGGCCGTGTAGCCGCCGGGGAGCAGGCTGGGACGCAGGTCGGTGTGGACGGCCACGACGTTGTCGACGGGTACGTTCATCCGCCGCAGGTCCGCCCACGCCTGGTACTCGGCGGGGGGCAGGCCCGGGGCGGACGTGCGGAAGAGGGTGGTCTCCTCGCCGTTCGCCGGGTCCGTGTACGTGAAGACGGCGGTGTTGCCGGGACCGGTGACCGGACGGGTGCCGCCTTCGGACGGGCCCGCGCCCTGTCCCGCGCCGCCGTGCTTCTGCCGGTACATACGGACGACCTCGTCGACCGGCACCGACGGCCAGACGGTCAGCTCGCCGCTGCTGCGGTCCACGACCCCGCACGCGTTGCCGATCTCGGCAGGCGGCCGCCGCTCCCCGGTCTCCGGGTCACGCTCGGGCTCCGCGGGCGCCGCCCACACGACCCAGCCCAGGTCGAACTCCTGCATCCGGACCTCGCGGCGCGGCTCCGTGGAGCCTTCCGGATTGAGCCAACGGTCGGCGATGGCGAGCGCCTGCTCCTGGCTGGTCACGGGGAGGCTCCTTCGAAGGGGTCGGTCGGGGAGGGGAGTGGAAAGAGGGGCGGACCTGCGGTCCAGGCATGCACAAGGCTGTCGTACACGTGCCTACGAGGCTATCCCCGCGCCCGCCCCGCGAATACGGAGGGCCTTCGCCCCGCGCTCGGTGGCAAGGAGGAGGATGCCGTCGGGGGACAGGTCGGCGGCGGTGAAGGGCGCGTCGGAGATCAGCGCGGCCACGACCTCCTGATCCGCCCGCTCCCAGACACGCAGGTAGTCGGCGCCGCGGCTCAGGCCCAGCGGGGCGGCGGCACGTTCCTCCTCCGAGGGGCGAAGAACCTGCTCGGGATCGACGTCGCCGAGGGGATCAGGCCGTACGAGGCCATGGACGAGCACCGCGGCACCGGACTCCTCGCCGGGCGCGCCGGCCGGCCGTGCGCCGGGTGTGCCCGCGGGTACGACCATGACGGCGACCGGGGTGGCAGGTCCGTCGGGGCGGGGCAGACTGCCGACGGTCACGGCGCTGATGCCGGGGACGGGCAGGCTCCACAGGGTCTGCCAGGGCAGTTCCAGGCCGAGTCGCTGGTGAATCGCCTCGGCGTACTCGGGCAGGCCGTCCTCGACGAACGCGGTCTCCAGCAGGGCGGCACGCAGCATGGTCGGCGCCTGGGTGCGGGTCAGCAGGGGTGCCGTACGCAGGTACGTACGGGCCGGTGCGCCCAGTTCCTCAGGGGGTACGGCCTCGATGGCGGCGCGCAGCGGCACCGGGTCGGCGTGGACGAACAGTGCGGGATCCGTGAGGAGTTGGGGGAGCAGTCCGGCTTCCAGTGTGTGGCCGGCGATGTGGTCGCGCACATAGGGGTCGGCCTTGCTCCAGTCCTGCTCCGGCACGGCCTCCAGCAGGGCCATCGCGATCTGGGTCTGAGCGGCGGCGACGTTCGGCAGACCGGCGCGGATCTCGTCACCGATGGCCGGGTGCAGCAGCCGCAGCAGCGTACGCCCGCCCTCCCCCTGCTCGCCCTCTGCCGGGTCCGTGTCCTGTTCCTCCGGCTGCACGAAGGGCCCGGCGAGCAGCAACCCGCCCGCGATGGCCTGGCTCATGTCCTGCCCGGCGACCGCACTCGCCAGCCGCGCCCACAGGTGCACCGGTATGCCGTCGGCCTCGGCCAGGGCAAGCGGTGCCAGCAACAGCCGCAGCGTCTGCGAGTCGGTGCCGAGCCGCCTGGCGTGCAGATCCAGGGCCTCACCGACGGACGTCGGCAGGAACCTCTCGTCGGCCGGGTCGAATCCCTCGGGAGCCATCAGGATGCAGTTGACGGCGAGTTGGACGACCAGCGGACTGGTCCCGGCCCGGCGGCCGATCGCCGCTCCCAGGGCGAGGCGGGCGGCGGGATCCATCGTGAAGGGCAGCTCGGGTGCTCCGAACTCCGGGTTCAGCGCTGCCTGGGCATGCCGTACCAGGCCCTCGGAGTCGGCCCACTCCGGCTCGTCGAGATCGATGATCTGCACGGCGCCGGCCGGCAGACCCTGGGCCAGCTCGGCGGCCAGCGGACGCGGCACCTCGACCAGCAGACGAACCGTCTCCGTGGCGGCCAGGGGGGAGAGCACCTCCCGTACCAGCCGTGCGGGTTCGCCCGCAGTCCGTACCGGACCGGCACGGTCGACGTCCGGTACGACGACGGTCACCGGCTCGCCGAGTGCGGCCAGCTCGGCGTACACGGCCTCGATACTGGTGGCGTTCAGCTCGTAGTGGTCGGCGAGCAGCCACAGGACCTGGGCCGCGGTCAGCCCGTCGGGGGCGGGAACAGCCGGGGCCGGCAGCTCGGGCGGCACCGTCGACGGATCCATCTCGTCCAGTGGCAGCTGCTTGCGGAACTCCGGCTCACACAGCATCAGGAACCCCGTGAGCAGACGCGAACGCCCGCTGCCGGAACCGCCGGTGACCACGATCACGCGCGCAGCGCCGGGTGCGGATCCACGCCATGCGGTAAGGGCGCGCAGTGCGGCGGTCCGGCCGCCTATGAGGGGGTGCGGTGCGTAGTCCTCGGTCGAGCCGGTCATGGGTCCCCGTCCTCCGCCATCGCGGACGCATACTCGTACGACCCTGATCTTAGGCGCCGTGCCGGTCCCACGAGCGAGCGGTCGGCCGAGCGTGAACGCCGCCGACGTACCCCGGAAACCGACCTACTCGGCCGCCACCCCACCATTGTGCGGCGCGGGATCCAGGTCGAACTCGCCGTCCCGCGCCCCGAGTACGAACGCCCGCCACTCCGCCTCGGTGTACCGCAGCACGGTCTCGGGATCGAGGGACGACCGCATGGCCACCGCGCCCTCGGGCAGGTACGCGATCTCGACCCGCTCCTCGTGCTCCTCGGTACCGGGCGCGCACTGCCACTCGACCCCCGAGATGTCGAGGGCGTAGAGCTCGTCCCGCTCCCGCTCCTTGCGCGCCTTGACGTCCTCGGCCTGAGTCTCGACCTGGTTGTCCCGTGCCTCGGTCATGCTGCTGGGCCTCTTCCTGACGTGCGAACGACATACGCGTCTCAGCCTACTGACCTCGGTCGCCCCGCACATGCGCGTCGCGGATCAGAGGTCGTGCGGCCGCAACCTGGCGTGCGCGACCCCGGACGGCACCTCGACCTGCCCGTCGTACTGGGCCGTCGTCTCCTTCCAGATGGCGTCCTGCTCGGCCTCGTTCAGCTCGTGCGCCACGCCCATCTTGGTGAAGGCGACGCCCATCCCGGCGATCCGCTCCGCCAGGCTGCCCATCGAGTCGTACATGCCGTCGCGCAGGCCCTCGTAGACGACTCCGAACTTCTCGCCGATGTCGTCGTCACCCCACGGCGGGGTGTCACCCTTTTCGAGGCCGGTCAGTTCGGTCTTCAGTTTGGTCACGGCCTTGGCGAACTCCACTCCCACGCTGAACATGTGGAAGCCCTCGGTCTTGAGGACCTTGGGATCGGAATCCATGTAGTCCGACGGCACAACTGCCCCCCGTGGCTCGTCTTCTCTGTCGCAACGCCACTTTAGCGCCGGCCTCTGACACGGCCCACACCCCACGGGCAACGGGAAGGGGCGGCACCCACCCGGGTACCGCCCCTCGTAGCTCGACCGGCCGTCACTCAGAACCGGTTCGGCAGCCACCCCGTCTGAATCAACTGCCCACCGCGCCGGCGCGTGTGGAAGTACCCACGCCCCGGCGGCAGCTGCGTCGCCGTGATGTTGCCGAGCAGCTGCCCCTCCGACCGGTCGCCGGAGAGCACGACGCCCTGGGCGCCCAGCTCACGCATGCGCTGCATCACCGGCTCGTACAGCGACCGGCTCGCACCGCCCGAGGCACGCGCGATGATGACGCGCAGACCGACGTCACGGGCGAACGGCAGGTACTCCAGGAGCGGGGCCAGCGGGTTCACGCCGGTCGCGACCAGGTCGTAGTCGTCGACGATGACGAACGCGTCCGGGCTGTTGTACCAACTGCGGTTGCGCAGCTGCTCGGGCGTGACGTCCGGGCCGGGCATCCGGCGGTGCATCGAGCCGGCCAGGCCCTCCAGCGTCTCCGTGAGGGCCGGCGCCGAGGCGCAGTACCGCGACAGATGCGAGTCGGGCACTCCCTCCAGGTGGGCGCGCCGGTAGTCACCCATGACGATCTTCGCCTGGTCCGGCGTGTAGCGCTCGGTGATCTGCTTGACGAGCATCCTGAGCAGTGCGGACTTACCGGACTCGCTCTCACCGAACGCGATGAAGAGCGGGTCGGTCTCGAAGTCGACGAAGACCGGCGACAGCGACGACTCGTCGATACCGATGGCGACACCGCGGTCCGGGTGCTCGAAGCCCTTGGGCAGCCGGTCGGCCGGCATCATCGTGGGCAGCAGACGGACGGCCGGGGCCTGCTGGCCCTGCCAGTTTTCGTTGATGCCGCCGACGAGGATCGACGTCGCCTCGGACAGGTCCTCCGTCTCCGAGGAGCCGTCGACCCGCGGCAGCGCCGTCATGAAGTGCAGCTTGTCCTGGGTCAGACCACGGCCCGGCACGGTGGCGGGGACGTTCTGCGCGACCTTGCGGTCGATCTCCGACTCCGTCGGGTCACCGAGGCGCAGCTCGATGCGGTTCTGGAGCATGTCCTTGAGCGCGGGCCGCACCTCGGTGTAGCGGCTCGCCGACAGGATCACGTGCACACCGAAGCCGAGACCGCGGGTCGCGATCTCCGTGACGGTCGCCTCCAGCATCTCGTAGTCGGTCTTGAACGTGGCCCAGCCGTCGATGACGAGGAAGACGTCACCCCAGATCTGGTCCGGCAGCTGACCTGCGGCCCGGCGCTGACGGTAGGTCTGCACCGAGTCGACGTTGTTCGTGCGGAAGTACTCCTCACGCGCGTTCAGGATGCCCTCGACCTCGCTGACCGTACGGCGCACCTTCTCGGCGTCGAGACGGTTGGCGACACCGCCGACGTGCGCCAGCTCCTCCATCGAGATCAGCGAGCCACCGCCGAAGTCCAGGCAGTAGAACTGCACTTCGGACGGCGTGTGGGTGAGCGCGAACGACGAGATGAGCGTCCGCAGCAGCGTCGACTTGCCGGACTGCGGACCACCGACGAACAGGCCGTGACCGGCGCCGCCCGCGAAGTCCCGGTACAGCACGTCACGCCGCTGCTCGAACGGCTTGTCCACCAGGCCGACCGGCACGTTGAGCCGGCCGAGCGCGGTGTAGTCCGGCGCGGTCAGGCCTCGCTCCGGGGTGACGGCGAGCTGCGGGAGCAGCTGCTCCAGCGACGGCGCCTCCTCCAGCGGGGGCAGCCACACCTGGTGGGCGGGCGGTCCCTGGTTGATCATCCGGCTGACCAGCACGTCCAGGACGGTGTCGGCGAGCGCGTCGTCCACCCGGTTGTCGGGCTCCGGCTCCTCGATCACCGGCTGCGGGGGCAGCGCCACGTGCTCCGCCGAGAACAGCGCGGGACGCAGCTGCGTCGAGCGGTGCACCCGGGACGGGCCTTCGCCGTGGTACGCGCCCGACACGTACGCCGCCTTGAAGCGGACCATGGTGTCGGTGTCGTACCGCAGATACCCGGAACCGGGGATCGACGGCAGGTGGTAGGCGTCCGGGACACCGATCGCCGTACGGGACTCGGCGGCGGAGAAGGTCCGCAGACCGATCCGGTACGACAGGTAGGTGTCCAGGCCGCGCAGCTTGCCCTCTTCCAGGCGCTGCGAGGCCAGCAGCAGGTGGACACCCAGCGAACGGCCGATACGACCGATCTGGATGAACATGTCGATGAAGTCCGGCTTGGCCGTGAGGAGCTCGGAGAACTCGTCGAGCACGATCACCAGCGAGGCCATCGGCTCCAGCGCGGCACCGGCGGCACGGGCCTTCTCGTAGTCGTGCAGGTTGGCGTAGTTGCCCGCCGAGCGCAGCAGCTCCTGGCGGCGCTGCGTCTCACCCATGATCGAGTCGCGCATGCGGTCGACGAGGGTGAGGTCGTCCGCGAGGTTGGTGATCACGGCCGCGGTGTGCGGCATGTCCGCCATACCGGCGAAGGTCGCACCACCCTTGAAGTCCGCGAGGATGAAGTTCAGCGTCTCCGAGGAGTGCGTCACCGCGAGCCCGAGCACCAGCGTGCGCAGCACCTCGGACTTGCCGGAACCGGTGGCACCGACGCACAGGCCGTGCGGGCCCATGCCCTCCTGCGAGGCCTCCTTGAGGTCCAGCATGACCGGCTCGCCGTTCTCGCCGACACCGATCGGCACGCGCAGCCGCTCGTGCAGCGTGCGCGGACGCCAGGTGCGGGAGACATCGACCGTGCCCGCGTCGCCGATGCCCATGAGGTCCGTGAAGTCCAGGTTGGACAGGAGGGGTTCGCCCTCCTCGGCGGAGCCGACCCGGAAGGGGGCCAGCTGCCGCGACAGGGACTCGGCCTGCGCCGGGTTGAGCAGGTCGGGCTTGCCGTTGTAGGCGGACTCGTGGCCGACGAACAGCCGCATCCGCTCCGGCTTCACATAGACCGTCAGACCGGCGCGCAGCTCCTCCTCCAGCTCGCCCGGGGCGATCTCCAGGAAGGTGACGCCCTGCAGGCCCTCGCTGCTGGCGAGTTCGGAGTCCGGCGGGACGGTGCCGCCGTCGAGCACCACGATCAGGTGCGGCTGGTCGTAGACGGGATTGGCCTCACGGTTCCAGCGGGGCCGGTCGTCCAGCTGGTCCGCGAGCGCCTCCTCCAGCTCACCGAGGTCGTCGAAGAGGAGCCGGGACGAGCCCGCTCCGTCCTTGGCCTTCGGGTGCTGGCAGTGCGGCAGCCACTTGATCCAGTCCCAGTCCGCCGCCGCGGAGGGGTGCGCCACGACCGCGATCATCATGTCCTCGGGCGAGTGCAGCG
Organism: Streptomyces sp. UW30; assembly: GCF_008042075.1. GTDB lineage: Bacteria > Actinomycetota > Actinomycetes > Streptomycetales > Streptomycetaceae > Streptomyces. Next base: position 1,200,499 of record NZ_RDBN01000005.1, read on the forward strand.
TCGCCAGCTGGGACAGGGTCGAGCGGGCGTTGCCGTAGACGGTGTCCGTCTCGCCGCAGATCGTGACGTGGTAGAAGGCGCGCAGCGAGATGGCGACCGGGAGGTCGGACAGGCTGCCGTGCGCGTCGAGGAAGGCCTTCATGGCCGCCGCGGTCAGCGGCTCCAGCTCCTCCTTGGGAGCCGTCTCCGGTGCGACCAGCGGGGTGTTCAGCTGCTGCACACCGCGGCCGATCCGCACGGACGCGAAGTCCGCGTCCGTCGGACGCCGCTCCCAGAGCCGCTTGCCGTCGGCGGCGACCGCCCACAGCTGTTCCGGGTCGGGATGCTGGAAGAGCTGGCTCTGCCGCTGCAGTTCCGCGGTCTTGTGCACGTCCTTGCGGACCTGCTCCAGGTAGCGGAAGTAGTCACGCCGGTCCTGGGCCATCCCCGCGCCGCCGCCCTGCCGGGACTTGGCGAACTGGGCGATGGCCATGGCCAGCGTCGAGGCCAGCATCAGCCCGCCGACCACCCTCATGTAGGAGGGCAGGTTGGGCATGAAGAAGAAACCGACGGAACCCAGCATGCCCATCATGGGCAGCAGGTTCATGAGCATGCTCTCGTCGCCCTCGCGAGGGATCTCGGGAGGCGTCTCCAGTTTGACCTCGCCGTCCGGGACGGCCGGTGGCACTATCCGCGGTGGCCGTTTGATGATGACGACGCTCACCGATGCACTCATCCTTCGCGATTGATACGTGATACGTCCTGGCACCGACGCCCCCGTTGTACCGCGACGTGTTCTCGTTCGCGTAGGCGTCGTTCGCGTAGAGGTCGATCCTACTGATGCGCCGGGTGCCCGATGGAGGGAGGCGGATGGAGATGCGGCGCAGGTCCTGGGAGGAATGCGGGAGGTAGGTCCTGTACCGGGTACGCCAGCGGATAAGGTGGCGACCCGCGCCGTAGGAGCGGTGCGAAGATGCCTTGTCTAGCAGGGGGAACACCAGGTGAGCACGGGGACTTCGACAGGTTTCTGCCGAATCACCATCGCAGCGCCGGACAGTCGCGTGGATGTGGCGCTGCCGGAGGACCTGCCGGTCCAGGACCTCTTTCCCGAGATCATCAGGCTCTCGGGCCTGGTCCAGTCGGACAACAGTCCCGCCGGATACCACCTCGTGACCCGCGAGGGCCAAGTACTCGACGCGAGCCGTTCGTTGCTGGAGCACCGCGTCAGAGACGGTGAGGTGCTGCTGCTGCGGACCTTCGCCGACTCGCTGCCGCCGGCCGTGCACGACGACGTGGTCGACGCCATCGCCGCCGCGGTCAAGCAGGACACCCGCAGCTGGAACGACAACCTCATGCGGGTCGCCGGCCTGGTCGCGGGGTCGTTGCTGCTGGTCATGCTCGGCTTCGTCTTCTGGTTCGCGGATCCGGTACGGCACGACATGCACGGCCTACAGGGCATCATGGCCGGCGTGACCGCGCTCGCCCTGATGTCGCTCGCCGGCGTGCGGGCCCGGGTGTACGAGGACCGCGCCTCCGCCGTCGCGCTCGGCATCTCCGCGCTGCCGCACGCGCTGATCGCGGGCTCCGGCGCCATTCCCCAGGACGCGGGCGAGGGCCCCGGACGGATCCAGTTCCTCGTCGGCTGTGTCGCCGTACTGCTCTGCTCCGTCGTACTGATCATGCTGCTGCCGCAGGGCGACGCCCCGTTCGTGGCCGCCGCGCTGGCCTCCGCGATCGGCACCCTCGCGGTGTTCTGCGGGGTGCTCACCGAGGCGGAGCCGCGGGAGATCGCCGCCGGTACCTCGGTCGTGGCCCTGGCGGTCGTCGGCTTCCTGCCCGGCTGGTCGTCCCGCTTCGCCAAGCTGCCGATCGGCTTCCGCAACCCCGAGGACCTGGCCCGGGCCCGCCGCGACGGTCGCGAGGGCGACCTGGAGGCCGTCGACGTCCAGCGCATCGTCGCCCAGACCAGCCGGGGCCACGAGCTGCTGCTCGGCCTGGTCGGCGGCTGCGCCGCGGTGATCATCGGCGCGGGCGGCGCGGTGCTCGGCTTCAGCGACAACGGCTGGGCCCAGCTGCTGGCCCTGTGCACCGGCCTCGCCGCGATGCTGCGGGCCCGCCTGTTCCGCTACACCGCGCAGGTCACCTGCCTCTTCGTGGCCGGTGTCATCACGCTCGCCCTGCTGGTCCTCGGCCTCGCGATCTCGCCGCCGGCCGACATCATCATGGAGATGCTCCAGGGCAACTCCGGCCCGGTCGACGTACGCACCCTGTGGCTCGGTGCCTCCGTCGGGGTCGGCGTGCTGCTGCTGATCGCGATCGCCCTGATCGTGCCGCAGAAGGGCCTGTCCCCCTTCTGGGGCCGCATGCTGGACCTTGCCGACTCGCTGGTCCTGCTCTCCCTGGTCCCGATCTGCCTGGCCGTCCTCGACGTCTACGCCAAGGTCCGCGGCGGCATCTGACCCGGGCGGTGCCCGGCGCACCGCCTGTCAAGAGCGTGCCTGCGTGCTGGTACGCTGTGTGACGGCCGTTTGTGTACGCACCCCCGGGTCCACCTGGGGGACGCGCCCAGCGGATCCCCGCCTCCCGAGTTACGGAAGCTCCCCTGAGAAGTGGACCAGGGGCACTCGGTGGCAATCAGAGACTACGAGGAGTACACGTGTCGCTCGACACCGCCACGAAGAAGCAGATCATCGCCGAGTTCGGTACCAAGGAGGGCGACACCGGCTCCCCCGAGGTCCAGGTCGCCATGCTCTCGCGTCGCATCTCGGACCTGACCGAGCACCTCAAGACCCACAAGCACGACCACCACTCCCGTCGTGGTCTGCTGATCCTCGTCGGTCAGCGCCGCCGTCTTCTCCAGTACCTGGCGAAGAAGGACATCCAGCGCTTCCGTGCGCTGGTCGACCGCCTCGGCATCCGCCGCGGTGCGGCGGGCGCGAAGTAAGACGCCATGAGGGGAGCGGTTCCCGGAAGGATCGGGAGCCGCTCCCTTTGCCGTACGTACGGAAACGTGCGGAGTGTCACTGACGCTTTGTAGTGTGGTAGCACAACGCAACAACACGAGGAGAAGTGCACCTCGCCGCCGCCGGTCCTCGGTAGTGGCCCCCGGGCGATGCGAACCCGGGTGCTTCGATCGAAGACCGGCCCGCACCAGATGGAGCAGCTTCTCCGCTCACGTCCCCCCGCCACACGGGCGGATCGGGACAAAAGACGCAACGCAGACGAAAAGTAACGGAGAAAACGCTAGTGGAGAACGAGACCCACTACGCCGAGGCCGTCATCGACAACGGCTCCTTCGGCACCCGCACCATCCGCTTCGAGACGGGCCGCCTGGCCAAGCAGGCCGCCGGCTCCGCCGTGGCGTACCTGGACGACGACACCATGGTGCTGTCGGCCACCACCGCCTCCAAGAACCCCAAGGACCAGCTCGACTTCTTCCCCCTGACGGTGGACGTCGAGGAGCGGATGTACGCCGCCGGCAAGATCCCCGGCAGCTTCTTCCGCCGTGAGGGCCGCCCCTCCGAGGACGCGATCCTCACCTGCCGCCTCATCGACCGCCCGCTGCGCCCGTCCTTCAAGAAGGGCCTGCGCAACGAGATCCAGGTCGTCGCCACGATCATGGCGCTCAACCCCGACCACCTGTACGACGTCGTGGCGATCAACGCCGCCTCCGCGTCCACGCAGCTGGCCGGTCTGCCCTTCTCCGGCCCGATCGGCGGCGTCCGCGTCGCGCTGATCCGCGGCCAGTGGGTGGCCTTCCCGACGCACACCGAGCTCGAGGACGCCGTCTTCGACATGGTCGTCGCGGGCCGCACCCTGGAGGACGGCGACGTCGCGATCATGATGGTCGAGGCCGAGGCCACCGAGGGGACCATCAAGCTGGTCCAGGGTGGCGCCGAGGCCCCGACCGAGGAGGTCGTCGCCGCCGGTCTGGACGCCGCGAAGCCCTTCATCAAGGTGCTCTGCAAGGCTCAGGCCGACCTCGCCGCGAAGGCCGCCAAGCCGACCGGCGAGTTCCCGATCTTCCTGGACTACCAGGACGACGTCCTCGAGGCCCTGACCGCCGCCGTCCGCCCGGAGCTCGCCTCCGCGCTGACCATCGCCGGCAAGCAGGAGCGCGAGTCCGAGCTGGACCGCGTCAAGGCGCTCGCCGCCGAGAAGCTCCTGCCGGAGTTCGAGGGCCGCGAGAAGGAGATCTCCGCCGCGTACCGCTCGCTCACCAAGCAGCTGGTCCGCGAGCGCGTGATCAAGGAGAAGAAGCGCATCGACGGCCGTGGCGTGACGGACATCCGTACGCTCGCCGCCGAGGTCGAGGCCATCCCGCGCGTGCACGGTTCGGCGGTGTTCGAGCGTGGCGAGACCCAGATCCTGGGCGTCACCACCCTCAACATGCTCCGTATGGAGCAGCAGCTGGACACCCTCTCGCCGGTGACCCGCAAGCGCTACATGCACAACTACAACTTCCCGCCGTACTCCACCGGCGAGACCGGCCGCGTCGGCTCCCCGAAGCGCCGCGAGATCGGCCACGGCGCCCTCGCCGAGCGCGCCCTCGTGCCGGTCCTGCCGACGCGCGAGGAGTTCCCCTACGCGATCCGCCAGGTCTCCGAGGCGCTGAGCTCCAACGGCTCGACGTCCATGGGCTCGGTCTGCGCCTCCACCATGTCGCTGCTGAACGCCGGTGTGCCGCTGAAGGCCCCCGTCGCCGGTATCGCCATGGGCCTGATCTCCCAGGAGATCGAGGGCGAGACGCACTACGTCACCCTCACCGACATCCTCGGTGCGGAGGACGCCTTCGGCGACATGGACTTCAAGGTCGCCGGCACCAAGGAGTTCGTGACCGCCCTCCAGCTCGACACCAAGCTGGACGGCATCCCGGCCTCCGTCCTGGGCGCCGCCCTCAAGCAGGCCCGTGACGCCCGCCTCCACATCCTCGACGTGATGATGGAAGCGATCGACACGCCGGACGAGATGTCCCCCAACGCCCCGCGGATCATCACCGTCAAGATCCCCGTGGACAAGATCGGCGAGGTCATCGGCCCCAAGGGCAAGATGATCAACCAGATCCAGGAGGACACCGGCGCCGACATCACGATCGAGGACGACGGCACGATCTACATCGGCGCGGTCGACGGCCCCTCCGCCGAGGCCGCCCGCACCACGATCAACGGCATCGCCAACCCGACGATGCCCGAGGTCGGCGAGCGCTACCTGGGCACGGTCGTGAAGACGACCACCTTCGGCGCGTTCGTGTCGCTGCTCCCCGGCAAGGACGGTCTGCTGCACATCTCGCAGATCCGCAAGCTGGCCGGCGGCAAGCGCGTGGAGAACGTCGAGGACGTGCTCGGCGTGGGCGCCAAGGTCCAGGTCGAGATCGCCGAGATCGACTCCCGCGGCAAGCTCTCGCTCGTCCCGGTCATCGAGGGCGAAGAAGGCTCCGACGAGGACAAGAAGGACGACACCGACCAGTGACGTCGAGTAGCTCCACGGCGACGGCCCGCACCTCTTCGGAGGCGCGGGCCGTCGCCCGTACCCAAACCCTGATCAAGGGCACCAACGGCATCGGCACGGTCCGCAAGACCACCCTCCCGGGCGGCCTGCGCATCGTCACCGAGACCCTGCCCTCGGTCCGCTCGGCGACCTTCGGCATCTGGGCGCACGTCGGCTCCCGCGACGAGACGCCGGCTCTGAACGGCGCCACGCACTACCTGGAGCACCTGCTCTTCAAGGGCACGACCCGCAGGTCGGCACTGGATATCTCCTCCGCCCTCGACGCCGTCGGCGGCGAGATGAACGCGTTCACGGCGAAGGAGTACACGTGCTACTACGCGCGCGTGCTCGACACCGACCTGCCGCTCGCCATCGACGTCGTCTGCGACATGCTCACGGGCTCCCTGATCCTCGAAGAGGACGTGAACGTCGAGCGGGGCGCGATCCTCGAAGAGATCGCCATGACCGAGGACGACCCGGGCGACTGCGTGCACGACCTGTTCGCGCACACGATGTTCGGCGACAACCCCCTCGGCCGCCCGGTCCTCGGCACGGTCGACACGGTCAACGCCCTCACCGCCGACCGCATCCGCCGCTTCTACAAGAAGCACTACGACCCGACGCACCTGGTCGTGGCGGCCGCCGGCAACATCGACCACAACAAGGTCGTACGCCAGGTCCGCGCGGCCTTCGAGAAGGCAGGCGCCTTCAAGAACGGCGACGCCGCGCCCATCGCCCCGCGCGACGGACGCCGCACCCTGCGCACCGCGGGCCGCGTCGAGCTCCTCGGCCGCAAGACCGAGCAGGCACACGTCGTCCTCGGCATGCCAGGCCTCGCCCGCACGGACGAGCGCCGCTGGGCGCTGGGCGTCCTCAACACCGCCCTCGGCGGTGGCATGTCGTCCCGCCTGTTCCAGGAGGTCCGCGAGAAGCGCGGCCTGGCCTACAGCGTGTACTCGTACACCTCAGGCTTCGCCGACTGCGGCCTGTTCGGCGTGTACGCGGGCTGCCGGCCCTCGCAGGTCCACGACGTGCTGAAGATCTGCCGCGACGAACTCGACCAGGTCGCCGAACACGGCCTGTCCGACGACGAGATCGACCGCGCCATCGGCCAGCTCCGCGGCTCCACCGTCCTCGGTCTGGAGGACACCGGTGCGCTGATGAACCGCATCGGCAAGAGTGAGCTGTGCTGGGGCGAGCAGATGTCCGTCGACGACATGCTCGTCCGGATAGCGGCGGTGACCCCGGACGACGTCCGCTCGGTCGCCCGCGACATCCTGGGCCGGCGGCCCTCGCTGTCGGTCATCGGCCCGCTGAAGGACAAGCAGGCGTCCCGGCTGAACGAAGCTGTCGCCTAACAACCGTTTTCGGTAAGGAAGCAACAAGGATGAGCAAGCTGCGCGTGGCGGTCCTCGGAGCCGGGGGCCGGATCGGCTCCGAGGCGGTACGGGCGGTCGAGGCCGCCGAGGACATGGAGCTGGTCGCCGCCCTGAGCCGGGGCGACAAGCTGGAGACGCTCGCGGAGACGGGCGCCCAGGTGGCCGTCGAACTGACCACGCCGGACTCGGTGATGGCCAACCTCGACTACTGCGTGAACCACGGCATCCATGCGGTCGTCGGCACGACGGGCTGGACCGACGAGCGCCTCACGCAGCTGAAGGGCTGGCTGGCCGCCTCCCCGCAGACGGGCGTGCTCATCGCGCCGAACTTCTCCATCGGGGCCGTCCTGACGATGAAGTTCGCGCAGATCGCCGCGCCCTACTTCGAGTCGGTCGAGGTCGTCGAGCTGCACCACCCGAAGAAGGTCGACGCCCCGTCCGGCACCGCCACCCGCACGGCCCAGCTCATCGCAGAGGCGCGCGCGAAGGCGGGCACGGCCCCGGCGCCGGACGCGACGGAGACCGCCCTGGACGGCGCGCGGGGTGCGGACGTCGACGGAATCCCCGTCCACTCCGTCCGCCTGCGCGGCCTGCTGGCCCACCAGGAGGTCCTGCTCGGCGGTGAGGGCGAGACCCTCACCGTCCGCCACGACTCCCTCCACCACAGCAGCTTCATGCCGGGCATCCTGCTCGGCGCCCGCCGCGTGGTGACCACTCCCGGCCTGACGTTCGGCCTGGAACACTTCCTGGACCTGGGCTGAGGCTCGCAGATGCGCGCGAAGCTCTCCTATGCCATAACGGCCGCCGTCCTGGTCGTCTACTTCGTCCTGGTCGGCAGCCGTGGCGTGCTGCTCATCCAGTCCGGCACCCTCCTCACCGTCACCTTCGGCGTAGCGGTGCTGATCCTGCCGGTGATCGGCCTGTGGTTCCTGTGGAAGAACACCCAGTTCGTCCGCAGGGCCAACGCGCTGGCCGCCGAACTCGACGCCGAGGGCGGCCTGCCCGTCGACGAGCTGAAGCGCACGCCTGGCGGCCGGATCGACCGCGACTCGGCCGACGAGGTCTTCGCCAAGCGCAAGGCCGAGACGGAAGCGGCGCCCGACGACTGGCGCAGCTGGTTCCGCCTCGCCGTCGCCTACCACGACGCCCGGGACACCCCGCGGGCGCGCAAGGCGATGCAGCAGGCCATCGCCCTGCACGACGGCAGGACCATCGAGGCCTGAGCCATACGCCGAAGGGGCCGGCCCGCTGCTGCGGACCGGCCCCTTCGCATGTCTGTCGCGGTCAGCCGCGCCTGTTCTCCGCCGCCCACGCCTCGACCGCGTCGGCGGCCCGGTCGAACGCCGCGAACCGTGCCAGGAAGTCCGCGTTGTGCGTGGTCATCAGAGTCGGCGCGTCATCCGCCGCACGGCCCTGCCGTACGAGCATCAGCGCCTGCCCCTGGACCGTGCGCGGCAACCCCAGCCAGCGCACCGGCTGCTGCACCGTCCGCACGGCGGCGATCTGATCCCAGGGCACCGTGCGTGTCAGGAAGAAGCCCACATGGCGCAGCCCGCGCGCGCTCACCCACACGCCCGCGCGCAGCAGCCGCAGGGCACTGACGATGATGGCCAGCGCGATCCCGAAGACCACGGCGGCCCCGGGCAGGGTGCCGGTCAGGGCGATGATGACCGCCGCGAACAGCACGTACGAGGCGAGCAGCAGCCACAGCGCCGCCATGCCCACCCGCCACGGACCGGGGCGGTAGGGACGCCGCCAGCGTTCGTGGTCGTCGAAGGGGAGCGCGACGTCGTCGGCTGCCTCGAAGGCGCGATCGGCCGTCAGGAAGGGCAGGGGCACGGCTGGTCCTCACTCAATCCATGCATGGGCTGTGCCCGGTGAGGCTATCGACCCGGGTCCCCACTCACCACCCTTGGGGGTCCGATGGGGTCAGCGCCCTTGGGACGCCTGCGACTGCTGGGTCGGCGAGGCCGTATCGACGGACAGGGCCGGCATCCCGACCACCAGCGAGCCCACCAGCCCTGCGACGAGGGTGAGCCCCAGCAGCCAGCGCCCGGCCATCTGACCGGCGGACGCCCGCTCGCGGGGCGGGGGAGCGACATTGCTTCGGAATCGGTCGGCTTCGGCGAGGAAGGCGAAGGGTACGGACTCGCGCCGACGGAACATCGGGGGGTCTTCTCCTCTCGGGAGAGTATGAGTAGTCGTCACCAACACAGACGAGCGAGTGCCCCAAAAGGTGCCCGGTTTCACCGAATTCACAGAAATTCGCCGAAGTTCGCCGACGTATGTCGTGACCCGGCACCGAACGCCCCGTTGTCAGTGCCGGGCCGTAGAGTGGGCGCCGCCCAGAGAAGTGATGGAAGGACCCCGCGAGCCGTGACCGACACCCCCGCCGACGAACCCAAGCCCAGCTTCCGCAGTGACGTCTCCGTCGAGCTGGTCAAGCACAGCGCGGCCGACTCCGACGTGCTGTGGGCCGCCCGCGTCTCCACCGCCGGCGAGCAGTCCCTGGAGGAGCTGCAGAAGGACCCCGAGCGCTCCAAGGGCCTGATCAACTACCTGATGCGGGACCGGCACGGCAGCCCCTTCGAGCACAACTCGATGACCTTCTTCATCAGCGCCCCGATCTTCGTCTTCCGCGAGTTCATGCGGCACCGCGTGGGCTGGTCGTACAACGAGGAGAGCGGTCGCTACCGGGAGCTCCAGCCGGTCTTCTACGTCCCCGCCGAGTCCCGCAAGCTGGTCCAGGAGGRCCGCMCGGGCAAGTACGTCTTCGTGGAGGGCACCCAGGCCCAGCAGGAGCTGGTCGGCCGTGTCATGGAGGACTCGTACCGGGAGTCGTACGAGGCCTACCAGGAGATGCTTGCCGCCGGCGTCGCCCGCGAGGTCGCCCGTGCGGTCCTCCCGGTCGGCCTGTTCTCCTCGATGTACGCCACCTGCAACGCCCGCTCGCTGATGCACTTCCTCGGCCTGCGCACCCAGCACGAGCTGGCCAAGGTCCCGTCCTTCCCGCAGCGGGAGATCGAGATGGTCGGCGAGAAGATGGAGGCGCAGTGGGCCAAGCTCATGCCGCTGACGTACGCCGCCTTCAATGCGAACGGCCGCGTGGCGCCGTAAGACGCTCCGGGAGCGGGGGCAGGCGTCAGCCTCATGAAGTGTCCGTATTGCGGCATTTAGAGATGTTCATCTAGCCTGATCAAACGGACCCGGCACTGCTTGAACCCCCGAGCAGGCAGTGCCGGGCTCCATATTTGTCCTGACTTTCCCGCACCCCCCTAGGGCAGACCAGGCCGTGCGCAACGAGTAGCGTGTAACCCATGGCTCCGACCTCCACTCCGCAGACCCCCTTCGGGCGGGTCCTCACCGCCATGATCACGCCTTTCACGGCGGACGGCGCAATCGACCTCGACGGCGCACAGCGGCTCGCCACGCACCTGGTGGACGCAGGCAACGACGGCCTGATCATCAACGGCACCACCGGCGAGTCGCCCACCACCAGCGACGCGGAGAAATCGGACCTCGTACGAGCGGTACTGGAGGCGGTCGGCGACCGCGCTCACGTGGTGGCCGGAGTCGGCACCAACGACACGCACCACAGCCTCGAGCTGGCCCGTACGGCCCAGCAGGTCGGCGCACACGGCCTCCTGGTCGTCACGCCGTACTACAACAAGCCCCCGCAGGAAGGCCTGTACCGGCACTTCAAGGCCATCGCCGACGCCACCGAGCTGCCGGTCATGCTCTACGACATCCCCGGCCGCAGCGGCGTCCCGATCAACACCGAGACGATCGTCCGCCTGGCCGAACACCCGCGCATCGTCGCCAACAAGGACGCGAAGGGTGACCTCGGCCGAGCCAGCTGGGCCATCGCCCGCTCCGGCCTCGCCTGGTACTCCGGCGACGACATGCTGAACCTGCCGCTGCWCTCCGTGGGCGCGGTCGGCTTCGTCTCGGTCGTCGGCCACCTCGTCACCCCCGACCTGCGCGCGCTCGTCGACGCGTACGTCTCCGGCGACGTCCAGAAGGCCACCGAGATCCACCAGAAGCTGCTCCCGGTCTACACCGGCATGTTCCGCACCCAGGGCGTCATGACGACGAAGGCCGCGCTCGCCCTCCAGGGCCTGCCCGCCGGACCGCTGCGTGCCCCCATGGCCGAGTGCTCCCCCGAGGAGATCGAGCAGCTCAAGATCGATCTTGCCGCAGGCGGGGTACAGCTTTAACACCAGACTTCGCGCGCCGGCCGCGCAGCAGACTCCACAACTGAATAAGCAGGCCACCGGTGCCTGCGCACTACACACAACGACAACTGCTTCTGCACGAACGTCACGCGCGCCACGTGCCCGACCGGTACGTGGCGTGCGTGGTGAGGAGAGTCTTTTGAGTCATCCGCATCCTGAACTCGGCCCGCCCCCGCCGCTCCCCGAAGGCGGCCTACGGGTCACCCCGCTGGGCGGTCTCGGTGAGATCGGCCGAAACATGACGGTCTTCGAATACGGCGGCCGCCTCCTGATCGTCGACTGCGGAGTGCTCTTCCCCGAGGAGGAGCAGCCCGGAATCGACCTGATCCTGCCGGACTTCTCGTCCATCAGGGACCGCCTCGACGACATCGAGGGCATCGTTCTCACCCATGGCCACGAGGACCACATCGGCGGCGTCCCCTACCTCCTGCGCGAGAAGCCGGACATCCCGCTGATCGGCTCCAAGCTGACCCTCGCCCTCATCGAGGCCAAGCTCCAGGAGCACCGCATCCGCCCCTACACCCTCGAAGTGGCGGAGGGGAACCGCGAACGCATCGGCCCCTTCGACTGCGAGTTCGTCGCGGTCAACCACTCCATCCCGGACGCCCTTGCCGTGGCGATCCGCACCCCCGCCGGCATGGTGGTCCACACCGGCGACTTCAAGATGGACCAGCTCCCGCTGGACAACCGCCTGACCGACCTGCACGCGTTCGCGCGTCTGAGCGAGGAGGGGATCGACCTTCTTCTCTCCGACTCGACGAACGCGGAGGTCCCGGGCTTCGTCCCGCCCGAGCGGGACATCTCCAACGTCCTGCGCCAGGTCTTCGCGAACGCCCGCAAGCGGATCATCGTGGCGAGCTTCGCCAGCCACATCCACCGCATCCAGCAGATCCTGGACGCGGCCCACGAGTACGGCCGCAGGGTCGCCTTCGTCGGCCGCTCGATGGTCCGCAACATGGGCATCGCCAGGGACCTGGGCTACCTGAAGGTCCCCCCGGGCCTGGTGGTGGACATCAAGACGCTGGACGATCTCCCCGACAGCGAGGTCGTACTGGTCTGCACGGGTTCGCAGGGCGAACCGATGGCAGCCCTGTCGAGGATGGCGAACAGGGACCACCAGATCCGGATCGTCAACGGCGACACGGTGATCCTGGCGTCCTCCCTGATCCCCGGCAACGAGAACGCGGTGTACCGCGTGATCAACGGTCTGACCCGCTGGGGCGCGAACGTCGTCCACAAGGGCAACGCCAAGGTCCACGTCTCGGGCCACGCCTCGGCCGGCGAGCTGCTGTACTTCTACAACATCTGCCGCCCGAAGAACCTGATGCCGGTGCACGGCGAATGGCGACACCTGCGTGCCAACGCCGAGCTGGGCGCCCTCACCGGCGTCCCGCACGACCGCATCGTCATCGCCGAGGACGGCGTCGTCGTCGACCTCATCGAGGGCAAGGCGAAGATCTCCGGCAAGGTCCAGGCGGGCTACGTGTACGTCGACGGCCTCTCGGTCGGCGACGTCGGCGAGCCGGCGCTCAAGGACCGCAAGATCCTCGGCGACGAGGGCATCATCTCGGTCTTCGTGGTGGTGGACTCATCCACCGGCAAGATCACGGGCGGCCCGCACATCCAGGCCCGCGGCTCCGGCATCGAGGACTCCGCCTTCGGGGACGTCATCCCGAGGATCACGGAGGTACTGGAGCGGTCGGCCCAGGACGGTGTGGTCGAACCCCACCAGATGCAGCAGCTGGTGCGGCGGACCCTGGGCAAGTGGGTCTCCGACACGTATCGCCGCAGGCCGATGATCCTGCCTGTGGTGGTGGAGGTCTGACGGTCCGTCGGACGCTCGACTGCGTGAGTCCGGAGCGGGGCGCCTCGATTTGCATCGAGGCGCCCCGCTCCAGTACGTTTACGGCTCCGCCCAACCGGGAACCCGGCCACCTCGTGTGCCGGAACCAGTCCCCGCAGGGGGGCGGGAATTCCGACTCAGAATCTCTGATAAAGTCGGAACCGCCGGAAAGGGAAACGCGAAAGCGGGAACCTGGAAAGCACCGAGGAAATCGGATCGGAAAACGGTCTGATAGAGTCGGAAACGCAAGACCGAAGGGAAGCGCCCGGAGGAAAGCCCGAGAGGGTGAGTACAAAGGAAGCGTCCGTTCCTTGAGAACTCAACAGCGTGCCAAAAATCAACGCCAGATATGTTGATACCCCGTCTCCGGCCGGTCTTCCGGTTGGGACGAGGTTCCTTTGAAACAAAACACAGCGAGGACGCTGTGAACGGTCGGGCCTATTCCGCCTGACTGTTCCGCTCTCGTGATGTGTGCACCCGATTACGTACGAGAGGACCGGGACGGACGAACCTCTGGTGTGCCAGTTGTTCTGCCAAGGGCATGGCTGGTTGGCTACGTTCGGGAGGGATAACCGCTGAAAGCATCTAAGCGGGAAGCCTGCTTCGAGATGAGTATTCCCACCCACTTGATGGGGTAAGGCTCCCAGTAGACGACTGGGTTGATAGGCCGGATCTGGAAGCACGGTAACGTGTGGAGGTGACCGGTACTAATAGGCCGAGGGCTTGTCCATAGAGGCTCGCGTCCACTGTGTTGGTTCTGAAGCAACGACCGACGTCCCCCCTTTGTTTGGGGGGTTTCCGGTCACAGTTTCATAGTGTTTCGGTGGTTATAGCGTGAGGGAAACGCCCGGTTACATTCCGAACCCGGAAGCTAAGCCTTACAGCGCCGATGGTACTGCAGGGGGGACCCTGTGGGAGAGTAGGACGCCGCCGAACTCCTTTTATAGGGTTGGACCCGGAACTTCGGTTCTGGGTCCAACCCTTTTTTGTTGTGCGTCACCTGGCGTTCACGTTCCGCAACCAACATCACCCACATGGGTACTGCTGCAATGCTCAGGGCTGCCGGCGTCGGCGTCGGTGACGAGGTTGTCGTACCGGCCTTCGGGAACGTCGAAGTCGCCGAGGCCGTGCTCCTGGCCGGAGCGCTGCCGGTGTTCGCCGACATAGACCCGGTGACGTACTGCCTGGACGCCGTCACGGTCKAGGCGGTTGTCACTCAGCGCACGGCGGCCGTTGTCGCCGTACATCGCTTTGGTCGGTCGGCTGATATCGCGCGGTTGCACGAGATCGGGCAGCGGCACGGGCTGCTGGTGCTGGAGCAGGGTGAGTCCGAGGTGCCGTACGACGAAATCGCTCAGCGCAGGCAGCGGGCCTCGTATCTGGACGCGAAGCTGAAGGGTGTGTACACGCCCGATGGCGGTGACGGGCACACCTACCAGCAGTACGTCGTGCGGGTGCCGGGGAATGGGCGGCCGGATCGGGACGCCTTTGCTCGGGCCGTGCGAGCCAGGGGAGTTGAATGCCGGGTGCCGGTGAAGACGCCCGTGCACAGGCTGCCCGAGTTCCGTCGGTGTGTGTCTCTGCCGGAGACCGAGCGGGCCGCTGATGAAACGTTGGCTCTGCCGGTTGACGCTTCTCTGACCAAGCGGGACATGCAGCGCGTCGTGTCTGCCTGCAATGCGCTCGGAGGACTGCTCCAGCCCGCGTTCTGAGCGGGTTTGGGAGCACGGCGCGTTCAGGGTATGATCTATTCCGTTGCTGCGAGGGAAACTTCGCAAAAGGCAGCTGGCCCCTATAGCTCAGTCGGTAGAGCGTCTCCATGGTAAGGAGAAGGTCAACGGTTCGATTCCGTTTGGGGGCTCCACGGAGAAGGCCCCGCCCATTCGGGCGGGGCCTTTCTCATGCTCTTCTCCCTGTCTGCCTCAGTCCTTGTGGATGCCCGGGACCCGCATCGCCAGGATCGCCATGTCGTCGGACGGGGCGTCAGAGGCGAAGCGTTCGACCGCGCGCATGATGCGAGCCGCCACAGCGCCTGCCGTAAGGCCGGTGCAGGTCGTGAGGACGTCGGTGAGGCCGTCGTCGCCCAGCATGCGGCTGCCCTCGCGGCGTTCGGTGACACCGTCCGTGACGCAGAGAAGGACGTCGCCGGGGTCGAGGGTGACCGTCTGCTCGTAGAGCTCCAGGTCCTCCATGACGCCGAGCAGCGGCTGGGGTTCCGCGGCCGGTTCGACCGTGCCGTCCTGGCGCAGGCGGAGCGGGAGCGGGTGGCCGGCGCAGACCACCTTCAGCTCGGCGCTGCCGTCCTCCTGCGGCCTCAACTCGCCGTACAGGAGCGTCAGGAAGCGGCTGCGGGCGCCCTCGTCGAGGATCGCGGAGTTCAGGCGTTCCAGGACCGCCGGGCCGCTGAGGCCCTCGCGTGCGAGGAGCCGGAGGGCGTGCCGGGCAAGGCCCGTGACCGCCGCCGCGTTCGGGCCCGTACCGCAGACGTCGCCGATGGCGAAGCCGTAGGCGCCGTCGCTGATCGGGAAGAGGTCGTAGAAGTCGCCGCCGACCTCGTTGCCCTCGCCGGCCGCGCGGTAGATGACCTCGACCTCGACGCCGCCGATCTCGGGGAGCTCGGGGGGCAGGAGGCTGCGCTGGAGGGACTGGCTGATGGCGGTGCGCTCGGAGTAGAGGCGGGCGTTGTCCAGGGCCAGGGCGGCCCTGCGGCTCAAGTCCTCGGCCAGCTCCAGGATTTCCTGGCGGAAGTGTTCGTCCGTGGGCTTGCCCAGGGTCAGCATGCCGATGACGCGGTTGCGGGCCACCAGCGGCAGTACGACCGTCTCGCCGCCGACCGCGGACGCCGTGGCCAGGGTGGGCCCGATGCCGGCGCTGATGCGGCCGATGGGCTCGCCCAGGCCCAGGCTGCGCATGGAGGTGCGCAGGGCCGCCTGGTGGGCGGACTCGGCGGGGGCCGACCAGACGCGGGCGCCGGGGGTGGGTACCGGGTCCGGCGGGGGGATCTTCGACAACAGCGACTTAATGCCGTCGATGAGTTCCTCGTCCTCGTGCAGGACGTACGACAGGTACGGCTCCGAGGCCTGGTCGGCGATGGTGTAGACCGCGCACCAGGTGGCCAGCGTCGGGACCGTCATCTGGGCCATCAGCGCGAGAGTCTGGTCGCGGTCCAGGGTGCCGGCGAGGAGGTCGGAGGCCTCGACCAGGAAGCTGAGGGAACCTCGGCGCAGGCGTTCGAGTTCGCCGAGCCGGGCCGATTCCACCGCGAGGGCGATGCGGTCGGCGGCGAACTGGAGGCGCAGCGCCTCCTCGTTGGAGTATCTGGCGGGGGCCTCGGCGGCGACGCCGAGGGAGCCGGTGAGGCGGCCCTCGACCTTGAGCGGGACCGTGACGACCGAGCGCATGCCGGTGCCCCGCAGGAGGGGTACGGCGCCGGGGACCATCGTGAGGTCCTCGTGGACCGCCGGCATGCGGGCCGAGCCGTAGCGGCCGGGGCCCGCCTCGACGGGCACGCGTGCGAAGCGCTGGCGGGCGGAGGGCAGGCCGGTGGAGGCGCGGACCTCCAGCTCCGTCTCGTCGTCGGTCGCGAGGAGCAGGAAGGCGGAGTCGCCGTCCAGCATGTCGCGGGCGCGTTCCACCGTGCGCTGGAGGAGGCCGTCGAGGTCGTCAGGGGCCGGGGAGCCGATGAACACCTCGAAGGGGTCGGTGCTCTGGGACTCGGCGCCGGTGTCGGAGGCCGGGACGCGCAACGGGGTCTGCAGGACCGCGCGTTCGTGGTCGCGGACCAGGAGGCAGACCGTGGAGGGCTCGCCGCCCGTGTCGCGGACGCGGAGGTGGGAGGCGTACACCGGTGTGACGCGGCCGTTGGCGCCTCTTATGCCGTAGCTGCCTTCCCAGCGCGAGAGTTGGAGCGCCTCCGCGATGCCGGTGCTGGTGCCCGGGGTGTGCGGCCAGGCCGCGAGGTCGGTCAGAGGCTTGCCGGTGACCTGCTCCGCCGCGTAGCCGAAGAGTTCCTCCGCGTCCTCGCTCCACGACGAGATGGAGCCCGTGCGGTCGATCTGGACCACGGCGACGCGGACGCGGCCGTCGGCGAGCGGGAGGAGGTCGGAGGGCAGGGACGGGCCGGCGGCGCGGGTGCCCACCGGGCGCTCGGGGAGGTTGAGTTGGAACCAGACCTGCTTGTGCGTCGGGGTGTACTCGACGCCCCAGCGGCCGGCCAGGGCCGCGCACAGCTGGAGTCCGCGGCCGCCCTCGCGGTCGGGGCTGCCCATGTTGACGGGTGAGCCCTGGAGCGGGATCTCGCGCTCCGGATACCGGTCGGCCACCTCGATCCGTACGCCCTCTTCACTTCGCAGGCACAGGACGTCCGCGGAGGTGCCCGCGTGTACGACTGCGTTCGTCACCAGTTCGCTGGTGAGGACGACGGCGTCGTCGACGATGTCGGCGAAGCCCCAGCCCTGCAGGGTGTCGCGGACGAAGGAGCGGGCGCTCGCGACCGATCGCCCGACGGGATCGAAGCTGGCTGCCGCGCGCGCGGTGATCACTGAACTCCTCGTCCGGTTGTCGACGTGCAGGGCTTCCTGGCCGACCGGCTCGCGCCGCTGGTGCGGCATGTGCGCGCCCGTCGGCCGCTCCGGGGATTGTCCCCCCGGGATCAGTCCGGTGGTCATGTCCGGCTGCCCCTCCGATGCCCGCTCGTGCTCCTCCTGTCACCGCCCAGGCCGGACGGGACCGGCGCGGCTGGACAGCCGCATGCAAGGTTACTTACCTTCGCCGTCCATGCGGATGCCGGTCTGCAGTGTTTCCGCCCAGAGGGTGTGCGGACGATGTGCGAAGCTGCCGAACTGTTATGGCCGGGTTCAGGCAGGGTGAAACACTGGGCAAGCTTCTTGTGAAGGTCCGGGCAGGCTGGGTGTCATTCGCGTACCGCGGGCAGCAGCACGTGGTGTGGCCTGGTATATCCGGCAGGAATACCCAGCGGTAACGGGTACGCCGAACAGTAGAACCCGAGCACAGCAGTAACGGTCGACCCCTGCGGGAGGGACACAGTGGAGTCTGGCGCAGCGACGCGGGGCACTAAGACGCGCGCGAAAGGCGGACAGTCCCTGAGGAACGAGCGCAAGGCGCGTGGCGGGACCACCGCCGTGGATACGGCTGCCCTGAACCGGCTGCTGGCGGCGCTGGTGTCCATGCGCGACGGGAATTTCCGGAAGCGGCTCACGGTGTCCGGGGACGGCGTGATGTCGGAGATCGCCGCTGTCTTCAACGAGGTGGCCGACCGAAATCTCCACCTCACGGGTGAGCTGGCGCGCGTGCGTCGGATGGTCGGCCGTGAGGGCAAGCTCACGGAGCGGCTGGAGACGGGGGCCTGTGAGGGCTCCTGGGCGGCCGCCATCGACAACTCGAACTCCCTGGTCGACGACCTCGTACGGCCTGTCTCCGAGGTCGGCCGGGTGCTCACCGCGGTGGCCGAGGGTGATCTGTCGCCGCGTATGGAGCTGCGCACGCAGGCGCAGGACGGTGCCGGGCATCCACTGCGGGGTGAGTTCCTCAAGGTCGGGCGGACCGTAAACAACCTTGTCGATCAGCTGTCCACGTTCACCGACGAGGTCACGCGTGTGGCCAGCGAGGTCGGTACCGAGGGCAAGCTCGGCGGGCAGGCACGCGTGCGTGGGATGTCGGGTTCGTGGAAGGACCTCACGGACTCCGTCAACACGATGGCGTACCGGCTGACGGCCCAGGTGAGGGACATCGCCCTGGTGACCACGGCGGTCGCCAAGGGTGATCTGTCTCGGAAGGTCACCGTTCATGTGGCCGGCGAGATGCTGGAGCTGAAGAACACCGTCAACACGATGGTGGACCAGCTGTCGTCCTTCTCCTCCGAGGTGACGCGAGTCGCGCGTGAGGTGGGCACCGAGGGCGAGCTCGGCGGGCAGGCGAAGGTGCCGGGTGTGGCCGGTGTGTGGAAGGACCTCACCGATTCGGTGAACCTCATGGCCGGCAACCTGACGGCCCAGGTGCGAGGAATCGCACAGGTGACGACTGCCGTCGCCAACGGTGACCTCTCGCAGAAGGTGACCGTTTCGGCGCGCGGCGAGGTCGCTCAGCTCGCGGACACGATCAACCAGATGACCGAGACGCTGCGGATCTTCGCCGACGAGGTCACACGTGTGGCCAACGAGGTCGGCGCCGAGGGGCGGCTGGGCGGCCAGGCGAACGTGCCGGGCGCCGCGGGCACCTGGAAGGACCTGACGGASTCCGTCAACACCGTCTTCCGGAACCTCACCATTCAGGTGCGGGACATCGCCGCCGTGACGACGGCCGTGGCCAACGGTGACCTGTCGCAGAAGGTCACGGTCGATGTGGCCGGCGAGATGCTGGAGCTGAAGAACACCGTCAACGGCATGGTCGACCAGCTGTCGTCGTTCGGTGCCGAGGTCACGCGCGTGGCGCGCGAGGTCGGTGTCGAGGGTGAGCTCGGCGGGCAGGCGCAGGTGCCGGGGGCGGCAGGCACGTGGAAGGACCTGACGGACTCCGTCAACACGGCCTTCCGGAACCTCACCGGACAGGTGAGGAACATCGCCCAGGTCACCACGGCGGTGGCGAACGGTGACTTGTCGCAGAAGGTCACCGTGGACGTCTCCGGCGAGATGCTCCAGCTGAAGAACACCGTGAACACGATGGTGGACCAGCTGTCGTCCTTCGCCGACCAGGTCACGCGGATGGCCCGGGACGTGGGTACCGAGGGCCGGCTGGGCGGTCAGGCCGTCGTACCGGGTGTCGCCGGTACGTGGAAGGAGCTGACCGACTCCGTCAACGGAATGGCAGGGAACCTGACTGCCCAGGTGCGCAACATCGCCCAGGTCACCACGGCGGTCGCGCGCGGTGACCTGTCCCAGAAGATCGACGTCGACGCGCGCGGCGAGATCCTGGAGCTGAAGAACACCATCAACACGATGGTCGACCAGCTGTCGTCCTTCGCCGACCAGGTGACCCTGGTCGCGCGTGAGGTGGGTACCGAGGGCCGCCTGGGCGGACAGGCACAGGTGCCCGGCGTCGCCGGTGTGTGGCGTGACCTGACCGACTCCGTGAACGGCATGGCCTCCAACCTGACCGGCCAGGTGCGCAACATCGCGCAGGTCGCCACGGCGGTGGCCCGGGGTGACCTGTCCCAGAAGATCACCGTGGACGCGCGCGGGGAGATCCTGGAGCTGAAGAACACCCTGAACACGATGGTGGACCAGCTGTCGTCCTTCGCCGAAGAGGTCACGCGTGTGGCCCGTGAGGTGGGCACGGAAGGCATCCTCGGCGGGCAGGCCGAGGTGCAGGGTGTCTCCGGCACCTGGAAGGACCTCACGCAGTCCGTGAACTTCATGGCGAACAACCTGACGATCCAGGTGCGCAACATCGCCGAGGTCACGACCGCGGTCGCCAAGGGTGACCTGTCGAAGAAGATCACTGTCGATGCGAAGGGCGAGATCCTCGAGCTCGTCACCACCGTGAACACGATGGTGGACCAGCTGTCGTCCTTCGCGGAGCAGGTGACGCGAGTGGCCCGTGAGGTGGGCACGGACGGCATCCTCGGTGGCCAGGCGCACGTGCCGGGCGCCACGGGCATCTGGAAGGACCTCAGCAACAACGTCAACCTGATGGCCAACAACCTGACCGTCCAGGTGCGGAACATCTCCCAGGTCGCGGCGGCCGTCGCCAACGGTGACCTGACGCGGACGGTGACGATCGAGGCGCGCGGCGAGGTCGCGCAGCTCGCCGACACCTTCAACACCATGGTGAAGACGCTGAGTTCGTTCGCCGACCAGGTCACCAAGGTGGCCCGCGAGGTGGGCACGGACGGGATCCTCGGCGGTCAGGCGCACGTACCGGGTGTGGCCGGTACGTGGAAGGACCTCACCGAGTCCGTGAACCAGATGGCGTCCAACCTGACCGGCCAGGTGCGCAACATCGCCATGGTCACCACCGCCATCGCCAAGGGTGACCTGACGAAGAAGATCGACATCGACGCCCGGGGCGAGATCCTCGAACTCAAGACGACGATCAACACGATGGTCGACCAGCTGTCGTCGTTCGCCGAGGAGGTCACCCGAGTCGCCCGCGAGGTGGGCACGGAGGGGCAGCTCGGTGGCCAGGCACGCGTGCGTGACGTCGACGGAACCTGGCGCGACCTCACCGAGTCCGTGAACGAAATGGCAGGAAACCTTACTCGCCAGGTGCGTGCCATCGCGCGCGTGGCGACCGCGGTGACCCGTGGCGACCTGAACCTGAAGATCGACGTCGACGCGTCCGGCGAGATCCAGGAGCTCCAGGACTACATCAACAAGATGATCGCCAACCTGCGCGACACCACGATCGCCAACAAGGAGCAGGACTGGCTCAAGGGCAACCTCGCCCGGATCTCGGCGCTGATGCAGGGCCGCCGCGATCTGGAGGACGTGGCCTCGCTGATCATGAGCGAGCTGACACCGGTCGTGACCGCGCAGCACGGCGCGTTCTTCGTCGCCATGCCGCTCCTCGACGGCAAGGATCTGGCCGCCGAGAACGACGACCAGTACGAGCTGCGGATGCTCGGGTCGTACGGCTACTCGATGGGATCCATGCCGACGTCCTTCCGGCCGGGTGAGGCGCTCATCGGGACGGCCGCCGAGGAAAAGCGCACGATCCTGGTGGAGAACGCGCCCAGCGGCTACCTGAAGATCTCCTCCGGGCTCGGAGAGGCGCCTCCCGCGCAGGTGATCGTCCTTCCGGTGCTGTTCGAGGGCAAGGTGCTCGGTGTCATCGAGCTGGCTTCCTTCACCCCCTTCACGCAGATCCAGAAGGACTTCCTCAACCAGATCGCCGAGATGATCGCGACCAGCGTCAACACCATCTCGGTCAACACCAAGACCGAGGTGCTGCTGAAGCAGTCGCAGGAGCTGACTGAGCAACTGCGTGAGCGCTCGGCCGAGTTGGAGAACCGGCAAAAGGCCCTCCAGGCGTCCAACGCCGAGCTGGAGGAGAAGGCCGAGCTGCTGGCCCAGCAGAACCGCGACATCGAGGTGAAGAACACCGAGATCGAGGAGGCGCGGCAGGTCCTGGAGGAGCGCGCCGAGCAACTCGCCGTCTCCATGCGCTACAAGAGCGAGTTCCTCGCCAACATGTCGCACGAGCTGCGTACGCCGCTGAACTCGCTGCTGATCCTGGCCAAGCTGCTCGCCGACAACGCCGAGGGCAACCTGTCGCCGAAGCAGGTCGAGTTCGCCGAGACCATCCACGGCGCCGGCTCCGACCTGCTGCAGCTGATCAACGACATCCTGGACCTGTCGAAGGTCGAGGCGGGCAAGATGGACGTCTCCCCGACGCGCATCGCGCTCGTCCAGCTCGTGGACTACGTGGAGGCCACCTTCCGGCCACTGACCGCGGAGAAGGGCCTGGACCTGTCCGTACGGGTCTCGCCGGAGCTGCCGGCCACGCTGCACACCGACGAGCAGCGGCTGCTTCAGGTGCTGCGGAACCTGCTGTCGAACGCGGTGAAGTTCACCGACTCCGGCTCGGTCGAGCTGGTGATCCGGCCCGCCGGGATGGATGTGCCGCAGGTGATCCGGGAGCAGCTGCTGGAGGCCGGTTCGCTGACCGAGGCGGACGCGCCACTGATCGCGTTCTCCGTGACCGACACGGGCATCGGGATCGCGGCCAGCAAGATGCGGGTGATCTTCGAGGCGTTCAAGCAGGCGGACGGCACGACCAGCCGCAAGTACGGCGGTACCGGTCTGGGACTGTCCATCTCGCGGGAGATCGCGCAACTGCTGGGTGGCGAGATCCACGCGCAGAGCGAGCCGGGACGCGGATCGACGTTCACGCTGTATTTGCCGCTGCACCCCAGCGAACTGCCCCCGCACGGCTACCAGCAGCAGCTGCCGTCCCTCGACGCGGGCGATCTGGTGGCCTCGGCCGCCGATCTGGCGGAGCTGTCCGACGTCGAGATCGAGACGCCGGCCGAGGTGCGGTCCTACCGGGAGACCCAGAACGGCGCCGCCGCGCTCTTCAGGCGCCGCCGCAGGGCCGCCCACGAGCTGGAACAGCGCCCGGCGCAGCTGGAGCGGTGGTCCGCGACGGAGCAGCAGGACAGGACACCGCAGCCGCGCCGGGGCATCCGGTTCGGCGGCGAGAAGGTGCTGATCGTCGACGACGACATCCGTAACGTCTTCGCGCTCACCAGCGTCCTGGAGCAGCACGGCCTGTCCGTGCTGTACGCCGAGAACGGCCGTGAGGGCATCGAGGTCCTGGAGCAGCACGACGATGTGGCGGTCGTGCTCATGGACATCATGATGCCGGAGATGGACGGGTACGCGACGACCACGGCGATCCGCCGGATGCCGCAGTTCGCCGGGCTTCCGATCATCGCGCTGACCGCCAAGGCGATGAAGGGCGACCGGGAGAAGGCGATCGAGTCGGGGGCTTCCGATTACGTGACGAAGCCGGTCGATCCCGATCATCTTCTTGCGGTGATGGACCAGTGGATGAGGGACCAGTGACGACGGCTGAAAGTGTTCACACGGAGTTGCTGACTGAGTGTGCTCGAAGCCGTGTAGAAGTGCGGGATTCGGGGAACCTTCTGGTCTCCTGCTGCGTTTCTGCTACGTGCACAGTGACATCGCGGTGACAGGGTGTGGCGACAGGCGGGGTGCGGCTACCATGACCGGCACGAGGGCGGGCGGCGTAAGGGAGCCGTCCCCTGGGGCGGAGCCCGGTGCACTGCCGGGGCGAGGAGGGCGGGCCATGGTGCAGAAGGCCAAGATCCTCCTGGTCGATGACCGGCCGGAGAATCTGCTGGCGCTGGAGGCGATCCTCTCTGCGCTCGATCAGACCCTGGTGCGGGCATCGTCCGGGGAGGAAGCGCTCAAAGCACTACTGACGGACGACTTCGCGGTCATTCTGCTGGACGTCCAGATGCCGGGAATGGACGGTTTCGAAACCGCCGCGCACATCAAGCGGCGGGAACGGACCAGGGACATCCCGATCATCTTCCTCACCGCGATCAACCACGGCCCGCATCACACCTTCCGCGGTTACGCGGCGGGCGCGGTGGACTACATCTCCAAGCCGTTCGACCCGTGGGTGCTGCGGGCGAAGGTCTCCGTGTTCGTCGAGCTGTACATGAAGAACTGCCAGCTCCGGGAGCAGGCGGCGCTGCTGCGGCTCCAGTTGGAGGGTGGCGGCGGCAAGGCCGCGGGCGCCGACTCCAAGGAGCCGGCGGGGCTGCTGGCCGAGCTGTCGGCGCGGCTCGCCGCCGTCGAGGAGCAGGCCGAGGCACTGTCCAAGCAGCTCGACGACGAGTCGGCGGACGCGGCCGCGGTGGCCACGGCGGCCCATCTCGAACGCAAACTCACCGGATTGCGGCGGGCGCTGGACGCCCTGGAGCCGGGCACCGGGAGCGCGTCCTCGGTGCCCTCGCAGAACTGACGTCGTGATGCGCCGGTTGGCCGGCGAGCGGCGCCCAATCGTCCTGTGTGTGACCGGTCCGTGAACCGGCGTCAGTTCGCCGCCTCCGCAAGGGCGACACGAACGGGTGAAGCAGTGGGCACACGTGTCCGCCGCCTTCTCCACCGGTAACCTCACACCCATGGCCTCACGTTCCTCCGCAGCCAAGAAGCCGCCAGCGAAGAAGGCGGCCGCTTCCGCGAAGGCTCCGGCGAAGAAGGCCGCCGCCAAGAAAGCCCCCGCGAAGAAGGCGCCGGCGAAGAAGGCCGCGGCGAAGAAAGCCGCGCCGCCGAAGCCCGCGCCCAACCCCACCGGGGGCGTGTACCGGCTCGTGCGCGCCATCTGGCTCGGGCTCGCGCACGCCGTCGGCGCGGTGTTCCGCGGCATAGGGCAGGGCGCGAAGAACCTCGACCCCGCCCATCGCAAGGACGGCATCGCACTGCTGCTGCTCGGCCTCGCGCTGATCGTCGCCGCCGGCACCTGGTCGAATCTGCGCGGTCCCGTCGGGGACCTTGTCGAGATCATCGTGACCGGCGCCTTCGGCCGGCTCGACCTGCTCGTGCCGATACTGCTCGCGGTCATCGCCGTACGGTTCATCCGGCACCCCGAGCAGCCCGAGGCCAACGGCCGCATCGTCATCGGCCTGTCCGCGCTCGTCATCGGCGTGCTCGGCCAGGTCCACATCGCCGTCGGCTCGCCCGCCCGCAGCGACGGCATGCAGGCCATAAGGGACGCCGGCGGGCTGATCGGCTGGGGTGCGGCGACCCCGCTGACGCACACCATGGGCGAGGTCCTCGCCGTACCGCTGCTCGCGCTGCTCACGATCTTCGGGCTGCTGGTCGTCACCGCCACCCCGGTCAACGCCATCCCGCAGCGGCTGCGGCAGTTGGGCATCAAGCTCGGCATCCTGCCCGACCCCGACGAGGACGACGACTACACCGACGACGAGCAGCGCTACGACGAGCAGTGGCGTGACGCGGTGCCCGCGGCACGTTCCCGCAGGCGTGCGCCGGCGCGTGATGCGTACGACCCCGACGGCGCCGAGCAGGAGGCCCTCTCGCGGCGTCGCGGGCGTCCGAGGCGCTCCGCGGTGCCGCAGCCCGAGATGGACCGTCCCATGGACGCTGTGGACGTCGCGGCGGCCGCGGCTGCCGCGCTCGACGGCGCCGTCCTGCACGGGATGCCGCCCTCGCCGATCGTCGCCGACCTCACCCAGGGCGTCAGCGTGGGCGACCGCGCGGAGACCACCCCGGTACCGACGCCCGTCCCGGCCGCGCGGCCCAAGCAGGAGAAGCTCCCCAAGTCCGAGGTCCCGGACCTGACCAAGTCCGGGGTTCCCGACCTCACCAAGGCAGCGCCCGAGGAGATGCGCGACCTGCCGCCACGCGCCGAACAGCTCCAGCTGTCCGGCGACATCACCTACTCCCTGCCGTCGCTGGACCTCCTCGAGCGCGGCGGGCCCGGCAAGTCGCGCAGCGCCGCGAACGACGCCATCGTCGAGTCGCTCACCACCGTCTTCTCCGAGTTCAAGGTCGACGCCCGGGTCACCGGCTTCACGCGCGGGCCGACGGTCACGCGCTACGAGGTCGAGCTCGGGCCCGCCGTGAAGGTCGAGCGGATCACCGCGCTGACGAAGAACATCGCGTACGCGGTCGCCAGCCCGGACGTGCGGATCATCAGCCCGATCCCCGGCAAGTCCGCGGTCGGCATCGAGATCCCCAACACCGACCGCGAGATGGTCAACCTCGGTGACGTGCTGCGCCTCGCGGCCGCCGCCGAGGACGACCACCCGATGCTGGTCGCGCTCGGCAAGGACGTCGAGGGCGGCTACGTGATGGCCAACATCGCGAAGATGCCGCATGTGCTGGTTGCCGGCGCGACCGGCTCCGGTAAGTCGTCGTGCATTAACTGCTTGATCACTTCGGTGATGATGCGGGCGACCCCCGAGGACGTCCGCATGGTCCTCGTCGACCCCAAGCGCGTCGAGCTGACCGCCTACGAGGGCATCCCGCACCTGATCACGCCGATCATCACCAACCCGAAGCGGGCCGCCGAGGCGCTCCAGTGGGTCGTACGGGAGATGGACCTTCGCTACGACGACCTCGCAGCGTTCGGATACCGGCACATCGACGACTTCAACCAGGCGATCCGTGACGGCAAGCTGAAGACGCCCGAGGGCAGTGAGCGCGAGCTCAAGACCTATCCGTATCTGCTGGTGATCGTCGACGAGCTCGCCGACCTGATGATGGTGGCGCCGCGAGACGTCGAGGACGCGATCGTGCGTATCACGCAGCTCGCGCGCGCGGCCGGCATCCACCTGGTGCTCGCCACACAGCGGCCGTCCGTCGACGTCGTCACCGGTCTGATCAAGGCGAACGTGCCTTCGCGGCTCGCGTTCGCCACCTCCTCGCTCGCCGACTCGCGGGTCATCCTCGACCAGCCCGGCGCCGAGAAGCTGATCGGCAAGGGCGACGGGCTGTTCCTGCCGATGGGGGCCAACAAGCCGACCCGCATGCAGGGCGCCTTCGTGACCGAGGAGGAGGTCGCGGTCGTCGTCCAGCACTGCAAGGACCAGATGGCGCCCGTCTTCCGGGACGACGTCACCGTCGGGACCAAGCAGAAGAAGGAGATCGACGAGGAGATCGGCGACGACCKCGACCTGCTGTGCCAGGCGGCGGAGCTCGTGGTCTCCACGCAGTTCGGGTCGACGTCCATGCTCCAGCGCAAGCTGCGCGTCGGGYTCGCCAAGGCGGGGCGGCTGATGGACCTCATGGAGTCCCGCGGCATCGTGGGCCCGAGCGAGGGCTCCAAGGCTCGTGACGTTCTTGTGAAACCTGATGAGCTGGACGGAGTGCTCGCCGTGATCCGCGGGGAGGCATAAAGCGAGCCCGACGCGGAATACGGGAGGCAGTGGTCGCCTCGCGGGTGGGTGGGTGAGCGATGAGCCGATGCCCGATCGTGACTCACCCGTAAGGGATCATTGAGCAACCGTTCCCCTTCGGCGTACGTCAAGTTGAGGGAGGCGACAAACTCGTGCCCCACCATCGGTGTGTCCGGCCATACCGATGGCGTACAAAGTCCTACCGCCCGGTTGCCCCACCCTTTCGTTACCCCCCTAGACTGAACCTCCAGCACAGGTGGCTTAAACGCTCGAAAGGCGCCCCCGTGTCCATCGGCAACTCCCCTGAAAACGAGCGTCCGTTCGAAGACGTCCCCGAGGAATCCAGCCCCTCGATCGGCCGTGCCCTGAGGCAGGCGCGCCTCGATGCCGGGCTGACTGTCGAGGACGTCACCAACGCCACCCGGGTCCGCATCGCCATCGTGCAGGCCATCGAGGCTGACAATTTCGCCCCCTGCGGCGGAGACGTGTACGCCCGTGGCCACATCCGGACCCTGGCCAAGGCCGTCCACCTCGATCCGGCCCCGCTGCTCGCCCAGTACGACGCCTCGCACGGCGGACGACCGGCGCCGACCCCGGCTGCCCCCCTGTTCGAGGCGGAGCGCATCCGTCCCGAGCGGCGCGGGCCCAACTGGACCGCGGCCATGGTCGCCGCGATCGTCGCGGTGGTCGGGTTCGTCGGGTTCACCGCCTTCAAGGGCGGGGACGACGGCGGCAAGTCGGCCGTCGCCGAGGGCGGCTCGACTCCGACGTCCGACAAGATCACGCCCACCCCGAAGACCGACAAGCCCAAGGACCCCAAGCCGGAGCCGTCGGACAGCGCCATCGCCGCCGTCCCGCAGGACAAGGTGACCGTCCAGGTCAGCGCCGCCGACGGACGGAGCTGGATCGCGGCCAAGGACCACAACGGCCGGTTCCTCTTCGACGGCCTCCTCAAGCAGGGCGACACCAAGACCTTCCAGGACAGCGAGAAGATCAACCTGGTCCTCGGTGACGCCGGCGCGATCGACCTCTACGTCAACGGCAAGAAGATCGAGGACGACTGGCAGCCCGGCGCCGTGGAGCGCCTCACGTACACGAAGGGCGACCCGCAGGCGGGATAAGTCCGGCTGAAGGGTCGAGGTGAGGACGGGGTTGGCCAAGATCGGCCAACCCCGTCGACGTGGGCTGTCAGTGAGACAAAGTAGTCTTGAGCCCATGTCTGAACGCCGTACCGTCGCACTCGTCACTCTTGGCTGCGCCCGTAACGAGGTGGACTCGGAGGAGCTCGCAGGCCGCTTGGAGGCGGACGGCTGGGACCTCGTGGAGGACGCCGCGGACGCGGATGTCGCGGTCGTCAACACCTGTGGCTTCGTCGACGCCGCCAAGAAGGACTCCGTCGACGCGCTCCTGGAGGCCAACGACCTCAAGGATCATGGAAGAACCCAGGCCGTCGTGGCGGTGGGCTGCATGGCCGAGCGGTACGGCAAGGACCTCGCCGAAGCCCTCCCCGAGGCCGACGGAGTGCTCGGCTTCGACGACTACGCGGACATCTCGGACCGCCTGCAGACCATCCTGTCCGGCGGTATCCACGCCGCGCACACCCCGCGCGACCGGCGCAAGCTGCTGCCGATCAGCCCTGCCGAGCGGCAGGAGTCGGCGGCCGACGTCGCGCTCCCCGGGCATGCCCCCGTCGACCTCCCGGACGGGCTCGCTCCGGCCTCCGGCCCGCGTGCGCCCCTGCGCCGCCGTCTCGACGGCACCCCGGTCGCCTCGGTGAAGCTCGCCTCCGGCTGCGACCGGCGCTGCTCCTTCTGCGCCATCCCGTCCTTCCGCGGCTCCTTCATCTCGCGCCGGCCCAGCGACGTGCTGAACGAGACGCGGTGGCTGGCCGAACAGGGCGTGAAGGAGATCATGCTGGTCTCCGAGAACAACACCTCCTACGGCAAGGACCTGGGCGACATCCGCCTGCTGGAGTCCCTCCTGCCGGAGCTCGCCGAGGTCGACGGCATCGAGCGCGTCCGCGTCAGCTACCTCCAGCCGGCCGAGATGCGGCCCGGCCTGATCGACGTGCTGACCTCGACGCCGAAGGTCGCCCCGTACTTCGACCTGTCCTTCCAGCACTCCGCGCCCGACGTGCTGCGCGCGATGCGCCGCTTCGGCGACACCGACCGCTTCCTGGAGCTGCTGGACACCATCCGCAGCAAGGCCCCCCAGGCCGGCGTGCGCTCCAACTTCATCGTCGGCTTCCCCGGCGAGACCGAGGCCGACCTGGCGGAGCTGGAGCGCTTCCTGAACCACGCGCGGCTGGACGCCATCGGCGTCTTCGGCTACTCCGACGAGGACGGCACCGAGGCAGCGACGTACGACAACAAGCTCGACGAGGACGTCGTCGCCGAGCGGCTGGCACGTGTCTCCCGGCTGGCCGAGGAGCTCGTCTCGCAGCGATCCGAGGAGCGCGTCGGGGAGAGTGTGTACGTGCTCGTCGAGTCGGTCGACTCCGAGGACTCGGCGGACGGCGCGCACGGCCGCGGGGCACACCAGGCGCCGGAGACGGACGGCCAGGTGCTGCTCACGAGCAGCGAGGGGCTGAGCGTCGGTCGTATGGTCGAGGCGAAGGTGGTCGGTACGGAAGGTGTCGACCTGGTGGCCGAGCCGCTGCTGGGCACGCTCGCGTGTAGTGAGGAGGCGGACAGATGACCGGAGTTCCGGCGTCCGCCGCGGGTGGCTCCCCGGCGGGTGCGGCGGGCAAGGCGAGTGCGGTGGGCTCGTCGAAGGCCGGGTCGTCGAAGGCGGGCGGCTCGAAAGCGGGCGGAGCAGGCGGCTCGAAGGCGAGCGATGCCGAGACCGGTGGCCAGGGCGGTGCGAAATCCCCGCGCGGCGGGAAGATCGCGGCCGCGGCCGTCAACCAGGCCAGCGTCTGGAACATCGCCAACCTTCTGACCATGCTCCGGCTGGTCCTCGTGCCGGCATTCGTCGCGCTGATGCTGGCCGACGGCGGATACGACCCGGCGTGGCGCTCACTCGCCTGGGCGGCCTTCGCCATCGCCATGATCACGGACCTGTTCGACGGTCATCTGGCGCGCACGTACGACCTCGTCACCGACTTCGGGAAGATCGCCGACCCCATCGCCGACAAGGCGATCATGGGGGCGGCGCTGATCTGTCTGTCGGCACTGGACGATCTGCCGTGGTGGGTGACGATCGTCATCCTCGGACGGGAACTCGGGATCACGCTCCTGCGTTTCATCGTCATCCGGTACGGCGTGATCCCGGCGAGCCGCGGCGGCAAGCTCAAGACCCTCACGCAAGGCGTGGCAGTCGGGATGTACATCCTGGCGCTGACGGGGTGGCTGGCCACGCTGAGGTGGTGGGTGATGGCCGCGGCCGTCGTCCTGACCGTGTTGACCGGGCTCGACTATGTGAGACAAGCCATTGTGCTGCGCAGGCAGGGAATCGCCGAGCGCAAGGCCGCGTTGGAGGAGACGGAAGCGTGAGTTCCCGGGCCGCCGACGTGGTGCGACTACTCACAGTGAAGGGTGAGACGCTCGCTGTCGCCGAGTCGCTGACAGGCGGACTGGTTGCGGCGGACATCACAACCGTCCCCGGGGCATCAAAGGTCTTCCGGGGTTCGGTGACCGCCTACGCCACCGAGCTGAAGCACCGGCTGCTCGGCGTCGACGCCACCTTGCTGGAGCAGCGCGGAGCGGTGAATCCGCAGGTCGCGGCCCAAATGGCGGTAGGCGTGCGGAAGGCCCTGGGAGCCGACTGGGGCATCGCCACGACCGGTGTGGCGGGGCCGGACATGCAGGACGGACACCCCGTCGGGACCGTTTTCGTCGCCCTGGACGGGCCCATCGGTCCTGGCTCCGGTTCTGCCGGTGGCGGAAAAGTGGAGGCCCTGCGGTTGAACGGCGGCCGCGAGGAAATTCGTATGGAGAGTGTACGGAGCGTACTCGCGCTGCTCCTGAAGGAGCTTGCGAGCGAACACACTGGGAATGAGCGGGCACAGGATACGGAACAGAACGGGGGGTTTTGATGTTTGCAGCCCTGAGTGAACACGACATCGCTCCCCGCACGGCCGCGGCGCAAGGCGGTACGGTGGGGCGTGAAGGATGCGGCTACGCGGTCCGAGGAGGGAGCCACCGATGATTCTGCTCCGTCGCCTGCTGGGTGACGTGCTGCGTCGGCAGCGCCAGCGCCAGGGCCGTACTCTGCGCGAAGTCTCCTCGTCCGCCCGAGTCTCACTCGGCTATCTCTCCGAGGTGGAGCGGGGGCAGAAGGAGGCTTCCTCCGAGCTGCTCGCCGCGATTTGCGACGCGCTGGACGTACGGATGTCCGAGCTCATGCGGGAAGTGAGCGACGAGCTCGCCCTCGCGGAGCTGGCCCAGTCTGCTGCGGCCACACCCAGCGAGCCTGTACCCGCGTCGGTCCGTCCGATGCTGGGTTCCGTGTCGGTGACCGGCGTGCCACCGGAACGGGTGACCATCAAGGCGCCTTCCGAGGCGGTGGACGTGGTCGCCGCGTGACAGCGACGCCGGTGCGCGTGGACTGACCACGCGCTGAGGAGTTGTAGGAGGCCCCGGCCGGGGCTTCTCCAGGGAGACCTGGGGGAGCGCGGCCGGGGTTTCGTGCTGTTACGGGGGTGCCCGGTCCGTTTGCCGGGGTGTGGCCCGGCGGTCATGGTGGAGGTTGTGACGGCGCCCGACGCGGAGTGAAGGCGTTGGCCCGCGCCGGGTCCTCGTGCCGTTGCTGCGCCCTCCCGGCCGGTGAGCGGGCGGCCTAGCCTCGGGCTGGAGGTGAGTGGATGGCACGGCCGATAGCGCGCTGGGGGGTGGCTCTCGGGTTCGGGGCGCTGTGGTGGTGGGCCGTGCTGCGGCTCGCGCTGGCGCCGGACACGGGGGTGCTGGAGGCGGCCGTCGCCGCCGGAGGGTGGGGGTTGAGCCTGTTGCCGGTGCACTGTGTGCCCAAGGCGCGGGCCGTGGGAGCCGTCGATCCGCGACGCTGGGCGCGGGCCTGGCGGACCGGGCGGGCCGCCACGGCAGCTACCACGGCATCGCCACCCCACCGTTCGGACGCAGGATCTGCCCCGTGGTGAAGGACGACGCGTCGGACGCCAGGTGCAGCACCGCGTGCGCGACGTCCTCCGCTTCGCCGACCCGGCCCAGCGGCGACCTGCGGGCCATGAACGTCTCCGTGTGAGCCTGCGCCGCCGTGTCGTGGCGGTCCGTCATGGGGGTGCGGATCCAGCCCGGGGCGACCGCGTTGACGCGGATGCCGTGCGGCCCCATCTCCGTGGCCAGCGTCTTCGTCAGCTGTACGACGGCCGCCTTGGCCGCGCCGTAGCAGAGCAGGCCGGGGCCGCCGGTGTCCACGGCGCCCGAGGCCATGGTGATGATGCTGCCCCGTACGCGCTGGTCGAGCATCGCGCGGGCCGCCTCCTGGCAGGCGTGCAGCACGCCCTTGAAGTTGACGTTCAGCACACGGTCGAGGTCCTCGTCGCGGGTCTCCAGTACCGGGCTGCTGTGCATGATCCCGGCGACCGCGGCCAGCACGTCCAGCCGCTCGCAGGAGGCGATCGCTTGGCGGAGTTGTTCGCGATCGGTGACGTCGAGGTGGTGGATTCGCGCGCTGCCGCCGCTCGATTTGATCAGGGTCGCCGTGTCGTGCAGACCCTGTGCGTCACGGTCGGCGCAGTGCACGGTGGCACCGGCCTCGGCGAGCAGCACGGCCGACGCGCGGCCGATGCCGCTGGCGGCGCCGGTGACGAATGCGGTGCGTCCGGTGAGGTCGTACGCCTTGACGGCCATGAAGGGACGGTACGAGTGAATCTGACGGATCGTCAATTAGTCGTACGGTGTTGGGTTCTGCCGCGTGAGGCGGTGCCGGGCGTCGTGTGCGGGGCCGGGCCCGCCTGGCAGTTCGGGCACCAGTAGGTGGGGCGCTCGCGGGAACCGTCGCCCTGGTCGGCCGCGCGGATCGGGGTGGTGCAGCGCAGGCAGGGGCGGCGGGCGCGGCCGTACACGAAGAGGTCCTGGTCACGGCGGCCGGTCGTGCTGCGGACCAGGCGGTCACGGTTGGCTTCCAGGAGCTTCTTGGCGAGGACGGGCAGTTGGGCGGTGTGCTCGGCGGGGAGTGCGCCGATGGGGAGCCAGGGGGTGACGCGGAGCAGGAAGCAGAGCTCGCTCTTGTAGACATTGCCGATGCCGGCGAGGTTGCGCTGATCCAGCAGGGCCTCGCCGAGGGGGCGGGCGGGGTCCGCGAGGAGGTTGACGAGGGCGCGGTCGGGGTCCCAGTCCGGGCCCAGCAGGTCGGGGCCCAGGTGGCCGACGGCGCGGTCCTCCTCGGCGGTGTGCAGGAGGTCGAGGACGGGGAGGCGGTAGCCGACGGCCGTGTGGGCGGGACGGGTGTCCGCAGCGGTTGAGTGGGGGGTGGCGGTGTCCGGGGCGGTCGCGTCGGGGGCGACGGCGAGGATTACGCGGATCTGGTGGGCGGCGCCCCCTGTCCAGCGCTGCTGGTCGGCGAACACCTTCCAGGAGCCCTCCATGCCGAGGTGCGAGTGGACCGTCAGGCCGCCCTCGATGCGGGCGAGGAGGTGTTTGCCGCGGGGGGTGACGTCCAGCACGGTGC
The DNA here is from genome assembly GCF_008042075.1 of Streptomyces sp. UW30. Classification (GTDB taxonomy): domain Bacteria; phylum Actinomycetota; class Actinomycetes; order Streptomycetales; family Streptomycetaceae; genus Streptomyces. Next base: position 1,234,399 of record NZ_RDBN01000005.1, read on the forward strand.
GGCCTGTGAGGTCGACCGTGGCGTACTTGGGCACCCGGAAGTCGCTACGGGTCAGCGTCCTGCCCGCGAGGGCGGTGTGGAGCCGCTTCGCGGTCTGCCAGACCGTGTCTCCTTCAGGCATGGGTCAAGGGTGGCACGGGGTGGGGCTCGCGCGGATGGGCGGCGGCGGGCAGGGTCAGGCGCGCAGGCGCAAGCCTCTGGGGGTCGCGATGAAGCCGGCTCCTTCCAGGAGGGTGCCTATGGGGGAGGTCAATGCGGAGGCGCCGTTCACGCGCTCCACCGTGACCGTGCCGAGGGAGCCCGCGCGGGCGGCCGAGGCAAGGGCCTCCGCCGCCGTGTGCAGGCGGGGGTCGTCGGTGGGTTCCGTGTCCGGGGCGGAGGGCCAAGCCAGCAGGGTCTTGCCGCCTCGCTCCATGTAGAGGGTCAGCTCGCCGTCGACGAGGACCACCAGGGAGCCCGCCTTGCGGCCCGGCTTGTGCCCGGCGTCAGTGGGGGGCTCGGGCCAGGCGAGGGCGGCTCCGTAGGCGTTCGCCGGGTCGGCGGCGGCGAGGACGACGGCTCGGGTGTCGGGCGAGGGGCGGCGGTGGGAGGCGGAGCTGGGGCCCGGGGCTTGGCTGTAGGGGGTGCCGCCGTTGTGCCATGTGGGGCCCTGCGGGGTGCGTCGGCCGCTCTCGGGGGCGAGGTCGCGGGGCGAGACCCATTCGCTCGGTCCGAGGTGGGCGTCCAGGAAGTCGTGGTCTAGGTCGGGGATGTCGTACGCGGCGGTGCCGCCGGCGTCGTATGCCGGGGTGTCGCCCCGGTCAGCACCGGGGTTCCCTGAGACGTCGTAGGGGACAGGTGAGCCGAAGGGGCCGGGGGCGGCCGGGCCCGGCAGGTCGTCGCCGCGGTCGCGGGCGTTGGACACCGCGCGCAGGCGGTCCACCGCGCCGTCCATCGCGAACTGGGCGGCGCCGAGTCCCTCGACCACGTAACCGCGCCGCGCCTGGCCGCTCTCCTCGAAGACGGACAGGATGCGGTACGTCGCCGAGAAGCCGCCTTCGACGCCCTCCGCGCTGACCGCTCCGCGGGTCACCACGCCGTGCCGGTCGAGGAGGGTGCGGGCCAGGGCGTGGGCGCGGACGGTGGGGTCGGGTTCGTGTGCCGGGAGCACGGACCAGCGGCCGGCCACGGTCGGCGGGCCGGTGCGGGAGGCGGGGCGGGCGGCGGCCGTGAGGGAGCCGTAGCGGCCTCGGGGGACGGTGCGCTTGGCGCGGTGGGCCGTGGAACCCGCAGTGCGGCCCGAGCCCAGCAGGGAGCGCATGGGTGCCAGCGTGTCGTTCGTCAGGCGGCCTGACCAGGCCAGCTCCCAGAGGGCGTCGGCGAGTTGGGGGTCGGTTGCGTCGGGGTGGGTGGTGGCGCGGACCTGGTCGGCGATCTGGCGGAAGAACAGGCCGTAGCCGCCGGAGAGCGCGTCCAGGACGGACTGGTGCAGTGCTGTCAGCTCCAGCGGATGGGGTTGCGGCAGGAGCAGGGGGGCCGAGTCCGCCATATAGAGGGAGACCCAGCCGTCCTTGCCGGGGAGTGAACCGGCTCCGGCCCAGACGACCTCGCCGGCCGAGGTGAGTTCGTCGAGCATCGCGGGGGTGTAGTTGGCCACGCGTGACGGCAGGACGAGCTTCTCCAGGGCGGACGCCGGCACGGACGCGCCCTGCAACTGCTCGATGGCGCGGACCAGTCCGTCGATGCCGCGCAGGCCGTGGCCCTTGCCGATGTGCTGCCACTGGGGCAGGAACTGCGCGAGCGCGGCCGGCGGCACCGGTTCCAGTTCGTGCCGCAGCGCGGCGAGGGAGCGGCGGCGCAGGCGGCGCAGGACCGTCGCGTCGCACCACTCCTGGCCGATGCCGGCCGGGTGGAACTCGCCCTGTACGACGCGCCCGCCGGCCGCCAGCCGTTGGAGAGCGCCGTCGGTGATCGCCGCGCCCAGCCCGAAGCGGGCCGCCGCCGTGGCCGACGTGAAGGGGCCGTGGGTGCGGGCGTAGCGGGCGAGGAGGTCGCCGAGCGGGTCCTTCACCGGCTCGGTGAAGGCTTCGGGGACGCCGACCGGCAGCGCTGTACCGAGCGCGTCGCGCAGGCGGCCCGCGTCCTCGATCGCCGCCCAGTGGTCGGTGCCGGCGATGCGGACCTTGATGGCGCGGCGGGCGCCGGCCAGTTCCTGGGCCCAGTGCGGTTCGGCGCCCCGCTCGGCCAACTCGGCGTCGGTGAGCGGGCCGAGGAGGCGGAGGATGTCGGCGACGCCCTCGGCGTCCTTGACGCGGCGGTCCTCGGTGAGCCACTGAAGCTCGCGCTCCAGCTCCGTCAGCACCTCGGCGTCGAGCAGCTCGCGCAGCTCGGCCTGGCCGAGCAGTTCGGCCAGCAGCCGCGAGTCGAGCGACAGGGCGGCGGCGCGGCGCTCGGCGAGCGGGGAGTCTCCCTCGTACAGGAACTGGGCGACGTACCCGAAGAGCAGGGAGCGGGCGAACGGGGACGGCTCGGCGGTGGTGACCTCGACGAGGCGCACCTTGCGGGATTCGAGGTCGCCCATGAGCTCTGTCAGGCCCGGGACGTCGAAGACGTCCTGGAGACATTCGCGGACCGCCTCAAGGACGATCGGGAACGAGCCGAACTCGCTGGCCACCTGGAGCAGTTGGGCGGCGCGCTGGCGCTGCTGCCACAGCGGGGTGCGCTTGCCGGGATTACGGCGCGGCAGCAGCAGTGCGCGGGCGGCGCACTCGCGGAAGCGGGACGCGAACAGGGCCGAGCCGCCGACCTGGTCGGTGACGATCTGGTCGACGTCGCCCTTGTCGAAAACGACGTCCGCCGCGCCGACGGGCGCCTGGTCGGCGTCGTACTCCGTGCCGGCCTTTCGCGGTTCCTGGTCCAGCAGGTCCAGGTTCATCACGTCGGCGTCGGGCAGGCGCAGCACGATGCCGTCGTCGGCGTGCATGACCTGGGCGTCCATGCCGTACCGCTCGGACAGCTTCGCGCCGAGGGCCAGTGCCCAGGGGGCGTGGACCTGGGCGCCGAAGGGGGAGTGGACGACGATGCGCCAGTCGCCGAGCTCGTCGCGGAAGCGCTCGACGACGATCGTGCGGTCGTCCGGGACGTGGCCGCAGGCCTCGCGCTGCTCGTCCAGGTACGACAGGACGTTGTCGGCCGCCCAGGCGTCCAGGCCGGCGGTGACGAGGCGCAGGCGGGCGTCGTCCTTGGGCAGTGAGCCGACCTCGCGCAGGAACGCGCCCACCGCGCGGCCCAGTTCGAGCGGGCGGCCCAGCTGGTCGCCCTTCCAGAACGGCAGCCGGCCCGGTACGCCCGGGGCCGGGGAGACCAGGACACGGTCGCGGGTGATGTCCTCGATGCGCCAGGAGCTCGTGCCGAGCGTGAAGACGTCGCCCACGCGGGACTCGTAGACCATCTCCTCGTCGAGCTCGCCGACCCTGCCGCCGCCCTTCTTCGGGTCCGCACCGGCCAGGAAGACCCCGAAGAGGCCGCGGTCGGGGATCGTGCCGCCGGAGGTGACGGCGAGGCGCTGCGCGCCGGGGCGGCCGGTGATCGTGCCGGCGACCCGGTCCCACACCACGCGCGGGCGCAACTCCGCGAAGGCGTCGGACGGGTAGCGGCCGGCCAGCATGTCGAGGACCGCGGTGAAGGCGGACTCGGGGAGGGAGGCGAAGGGGGCGGCTCGGCGGACCATGGCGAGGAGGTCGTCGAACTGCCAGGTGTCCATCGCCGTCATGGCGACGATCTGCTGGGCCAGGACGTCCAGGGGGTTGGTCGGGACCCTGAGGGACTCGATGGAGCCGGTGCGCATGCGCTCGGTGACGACCGCTGCCTGGACCAGGTCGCCGCGGTACTTCGGGAACACCACGCCGGTGGAGACGGCGCCGACCTGGTGGCCCGCGCGGCCCACGCGCTGGAGGCCGGAGGCCACGGACGGGGGTGACTCGACCTGGACCACGAGGTCCACCGCGCCCATGTCGATGCCCAGTTCGAGACTGGACGTGGCGACGACCGCCGGGAGGCGGCCGGCTTTGAGGTCCTCCTCGACGAGCGCGCGTTGCTCCTTGGAGACCGAGCCGTGGTGGGCGCGGGCGATCACCTGGGGCGCGCCCTGGGCCGCGCCGGAGCCGCCCATGAGTTCGGCCGGGGCGTGGTGTTCGTCCAGGGTTTCGCCGGTGGCGCGCTCGTAGGCGATCTCGTTGAGGCGGTTGCAGAGGCGTTCCGCGAGGCGGCGGGAGTTGGCGAAGACGATGGTGGAGCGGTGGGACTGGACCAGGTCGGCGATGCGCTCCTCCACGTGCGGCCAGATCGAGGGGCGTTCGGTGCCCTCGGAGCTCTCTGCGACCGGGGAGCCGCCGAGCTCGCCGAGGTCCTCCACCGGGACCACGACCGAGAGGTCGAACTCCTTGCCCGACTTCGGCTGGACGATCTCCACTTTGCGGCGGGGGGAGAGGTAGCGGGCGATCTCGTCGACCGGGCGGACCGTCGCGGAGAGGCCGATGCGGCGGGCCGGCTTCGGGAGGACCTCGTCCAGGCGCTCCAGGGTGAGTGCCAGGTGGGCGCCGCGTTTGGTGCCCGCCACCGCGTGGACCTCGTCCAGGATCACCGTCTCGATGCCGGTCAGGGCGTCGCGTGTCGCTGACGTCAGCATCAGGAACAGGGACTCGGGGGTGGTGATGAGGATGTCCGG
>NZ_RDBN01000005.1:1239203-1261928 GCF_008042075.1 Streptomyces sp. UW30
GGGGAGGGGGGAGGCTCCGGTTTCGGGCATGCGTCAGACCGTAGGACGGAAAGCGGTCTCGACAAGTGGTCCCGACGCAGGCCCACCCTCAGGGGCGGGATACTGGACGCATGCGGTTGACGGTCTTCTGGCAGCGGATGGCGGATCACTTCGGTCCGGGATACGCCGACACCTTCGCGCGCGACCACGTGATGGCGGAGCTCGGCGGGCGCACGGTGCAGGAGGCGCTGGAATCCGGCTGGGACACCAAGGACGTGTGGCGTGTGGTGTGTACGGTCATGAACGTTCCGGGTGAGAAGCGCTGACCGGTAACGAAGATCGCAGGACCGGGGCCGTTTGTCAGTGGCGTAGGTGAGACTTGCTCCGTGGCACGCACTGACGAGACCGGGCAGTTCGCCCGGCAAGGGTCCCCGTTCGGCACGACGCCGCCCAACCCGCCTCCGGGTGCGGGCGACGCCGGGTCGGGCGCCCGCATGCCGCGCTGGCTGCCGCGCGCCTTGGTGCTCGCGCTGGCGCTCGTCGGCGTGTTCCAGCTGGGCAGCTGGGCCTTTCACCAGCTCACCGGGCTGCTGATCAACATCCTCATCGCGTTCTTCCTGGCCCTTGCCATCGAGCCCGCGGTGAGCTGGATGGCCTCGCGCGGCATGCGCCGGGGACTGGCCACCGCCGTCGTCTTCCTCGCCGTGATCGTCGCGTCCGCCGGGTTCGTGACGCTGCTGGGGTCCATGCTCGCGGGCCAGATCATCAAGATCGTCGAGGATTTCCCGAACTACCTCGACTCCGTCATCAACTGGATCAACGCGCACTTCCACACCGAGCTGCGCCGCGTCGACGTCCAGGAGGGCCTGCTCAGATCGGACTGGCTGCGCAACTACGTGCAGAACAGCGCGACCGGCGTCCTGGACGTGTCCGCGCAGGTCCTCGGCGGTCTTTTCCAGCTGCTGACGATCACGCTGTTCTCGTTCTACTTCGCCGCGGACGGCCCCCGACTGCGCCGCGCGCTGTGCTCCGTACTGCCGCCCGCCAGGCAGGCCGAGGTGCTGCGTGCCTGGGAGATCGCCGTCAACAAGACCGGCGGTTATCTGTACTCGCGCGGCCTGATGGCGCTGATCTCCGGCATAGCCCACTACATCCTGCTGGAGAGCCTGGATGTGCCGTACGCGCCCGTGCTCGCCGTGTGGGTGGGTCTGGTGTCGCAGTTCATCCCCACCATCGGCACCTATCTCGCGGGTGCCCTGCCCATGCTGATCGCGTTCACGGTCGATCCCTGGTACGCGCTGTGGGTGCTGGTCTTCGTCGTGGTCTACCAGCAGTTCGAGAACTATGTGCTCCAGCCCAAGCTGACCGCCAAGACCGTCGACATCCACCCCGCGGTCGCCTTCGGTTCGGTCATCGCGGGCACCGCACTCCTGGGCGCGGTGGGCGCGCTGATCGCGATCCCGGCCGTCGCCACCTTGCAGGCGTTCCTGGGGGCCTACGTCAAGCGGTACGACGTCACGGACGACCCCCGCGTCCATGGGCACCGGGAGCGGGGGACGGGGCGCAACCTGTTCTCCCGCGCGCGTGAGCTGTGGATACGCCCGCCCGGGCGACCGGGACAGCAGCCTCCGGAGGGCACCGCGGCTTCGAGACCGTCACCTACATCATCGACGGGATCTTCGACCACCAGGACTCCAACGGCGGCGGTGGCACCATCACCAACGGAGACACCCAGTGGATGACGGCGGGCTCGGGCTGAGACGGACGGTTCGGATTGAGCCCTTGGGCTCGCCTCCGGGGACGGTCGGCGGGGTGGGTCAGCGGACGACCTTGATGCCGAAGCGGCCTTCCTGTTGTCCGAGGCCGAAGCGGATGGCCTCGTGGAGAGGGGAGTGCATCTCCATGCCACGGGCGCAGACCAGGGCACCGAGGTCGAGGATGTCGCTCCAGCCGTAGGACTTCAGCAGGTCGATGGTCTGCTGCTTGGCGTCGGCGTGGTCGCCCGCGACGAACATCGTGTGGTCACCGTCGGCGACGGACCGGGGGTTGACCACGGTGGTCTGCTCCTGGGTGACGAAGGACTTCGCGACCTTCGTGGCGGGCAGAGCGCGTTGGATCCGCTCGCCGAGGCTGTCGGTGTCGCAGGGGTCCAGCTTCGGCATGATGCCCCACGGCGTCGGCCAGGGGTGCTCCGGCTCGTGCCGGTAGATGAAGGGGACGGCGTAGTCGATGAGCGTCTTGCCGGCCAGCTGGTCGGCGATGGCGGACAGCGCCTGGACCGCGTTGTGGCCGTCGATGCCGTTGATAACCAGCTCGCCTGCGGCCGCGGCGTCGCCGAAGGGCAGCAGCTTGACGCCGGGGTGATCCGCGAGGAACTCCTTGTAGGGCGGGTTGCCCATCATGTCCGGCTCGGTCCGAGCCAGTGTCGCGTCGACGTCGCGGGTGCCGACGAGCACTTCGTGACCCAGCTCCAGCGGCTTGGCGACATGGGCGCGGGCACCGCCACCGGTACCGAGAACAGCGATCTTCATGGGGGGAATCTTCCGTTTTGCTCTATGTGGACAGCAATCACGGTAGGGGGGTTCTAGGACGATTCCTGTCCTATTCGACGAGGCGGCGGCGTCGGCGGGTGCCGGTAGCGCCACGCAGACGGCGAACGGCCTAGCGGATGACGGCGGCTAGGAGGAGCGCGGCGATGGCAGTGAGGGCGGTGCCCTGCCAGCCGACGGTGTCGAGGAGGGGTGCAGCGAGGGCCGTGCCCATGGCGCCGATGGTGAAGTAGAGCACCAGGTAGACGCTGCTGAGGCTGCCGGAGCGTCGGGGGTCCAGGGCGATGACACGGCTCTGGTTGGCGGCCTGGGCGGCGAAGCAGCCGGCGTCGAACAGGGCGAGGCCGAGTGCTGTGGCGGGCGGGCTGTTCAGACCGGTGGCGAGCAGTGCGGTTCCGGCTGCCGCGGTCAGCATGCAGGCGACGATCACCGCCTGGGGCGTGTGCCGGTCGGTGAGGCGTCCGGTGACGGGGAGCGCGGCGAAGCCGAGGAGCCCGGCCAGGCTGTACAGACCGATGGCGGTCGGGTCCAGGGAGTGGGGCGGCTGAGCCAGAGTGAGGGTGAGGGCGACCCAGACGAGGTTGAAGGCGAAGTACCACAGGCCGCCCCTGGCCACGGCGCGCCGCAGTTGCGGATGGTGGCGCAGGAGTGGGGGAAGTGAGGCGAGGGTGGCGCGGTAGCCGCGGCCGGGCAGGGCGCGTGGCCGTTGCCGGGGCAGGCGTGTGAAGGCGGCGATCGCGCCGAGCAGGGCGACGGCGGCGAAGACGAGAAGCATCCGCCGCCACCCGACGATGTCGGCGAGTGCCCCTCCCACAAGGCGGCTGAGCAGGATGCCGGCCGACATTCCGGCGGCGACGGTTGCTACGCCCCTTCCACGGCGCTCGGGCGGGGCGTGCCGGCCGGCGATGTTGCCGGCCTGCGCCGCGACGCCGGCGGCGGCCCCGATGAGCACATAGGCGGCCAGGAGCGGGACCGGGCCGGGCGCGATCGCGGCGAGGACGAGGGCGACGGCCAGTGCGCAGAGCTGCGCGGTGACCAGCCGGCTCGGGGCGAGATGGTCGGTGAGGGGCAGCAGGACGGCGAAGCCGATCATGCAGCCGACCAGTGCGGCGGTGGGGACGAGGCCGATCACGGAGGCGGGGACGCTCAGGTCGGCGGCGACGGCGGTGAGCGCGGGCTGGATGGCGTAGTTGTTCGCGATCGCCGTACCGGCTATGGAGGCCAGGAGGAGCGTGCCGCCCCGGGGGAGGGGCCGGGTCACGGCTGGGTGCCGCGAGCGAGGATGACGGCGTACCGGCACGCGGTGTCGGTGGTGTTGGCGAAGGTGCGCTCCGTGGGCTCCCCGAGTTCGATGGTGTCGCCCGCGTCGAGTTCGTGGACCGTGTCTCCGTCGTGGAAGGTCAGATGGCCGTCGAGGACCCAGACGACCTGCCGGACGAAGGCGAAGGCCGCGGCCGGGTACGGGACACGGGCGCCGGCGGGCAGACGGATCTCGGCGATCTCCGCGGGGAAGTGCGGGCTGGTGATCTGGCGACGCCGGTAGCCGGTGGCGGGGTCGCGCCACTCGGCGGCTCCGGCCCGGCGGCGCACTTCTCCGAGGCCGTCCGCCGCGTCCTGCGTTCCCTCGGCGAGGGCGAGCAGAGAAGAGACGCTGAGCTGGAAGGCGGCCGACAGCTTGCCGAGGACGACGGCGGTGGGGCTGCTCTCGCCGCGCTCGATCCTGCTGATCATGGCCTGAGAGACGCCGGAGGCATCCGCGACCTGGGCCAGGGTCCATCGACGGCGCTCCCGTTCGGTGCGGATGCGGGACGCGATCTGCCCCACCAGGGGATCTACTATGTTGGACATGAATCCAATATACGAGAGGGAGCGGGCGATGGTGACAGTGCGCCCGGCGCACTCCGGCGACATGGAGGCCATCCGCGCGATCCGCAACCACGCGATCGAGCACTCGACGGCCCTGTGGACGCAGACTCCGCAGTCCCCCGCCGAAGGGGCGGCCTGGCTCGCCGCCCATCTGGAGCGCGGCTCGGCGTTCGTGGCCGACGTGGCCGGTGAGGTGGCGGGGTTCGCGGTCTACGGACCGTGGCGGGAGCTGGACGGTTATCGCCACACGGTGGAGGACTCGGTCTACGTCCGCGAAGGCCGACACGGGCTCGGGATCGGCGCCGCGCTGCTCGACGCGCTCATCGCCGCGGCGCGCGAGGCGGGCCACCATGTAGTGATCGCCGGCATCGAAGCGGAGAACGCCTCGTCGATCCGGCTGCACGAGCGATTCGGGTTTCAGCACGTGGGCACGATCCCGGAAGTGGGCACGAAGTTCGGTCGGTGGCTCGACCTGACACTGATGCGGCTGGCGCTGACCTGACCTGACCTGAGCCGGTGGCGAAGACGCAGACTTGATGTGTGGTGGTGCTCCAGAGGCCGCCCGTGCGCGTCCGGTCGCGGTGCGCACGCGTCCAGTCCGGGTGTGGGCGCGCCCAGTCCGGCTGTGAGCTGAGGTGCCGCGTGGTGCGCTTGACACGAAAATCGAACATCCATTCTTATGGAAGTGCCGGCGAGGCGCTCGGCAGGCATTTCGCCACGGTTTCGACGGAGAAGTGCCCGAGTTATCCACAGGCCGGACGGGCGTCGGGGCGCATTGTCAGTGGCAGGCGTTAGCGTCTTTGACGTGAAGCGATCGACTCAAGCAAACCGGGTGGAACCCATGGCAGGTACCGACCGCGAGAAGGCCCTGGATGCCGCGCTCGCACAGATTGAACGGCAGTTCGGCAAGGGCGCGGTGATGCGCCTGGGCGAGCGGCCGAACGAGCCCATCGAGGTCATCCCCACCGGGTCGACCGCGCTCGACGTCGCCCTCGGCGTCGGTGGCCTGCCGCGCGGCCGCGTGGTGGAGGTGTACGGACCGGAGTCCTCCGGTAAGACCACGCTGACCCTGCACGCAGTGGCCAACGCTCAGAAGGCCGGCGGTCAGGTCGCCTTCGTGGACGCGGAGCACGCCCTCGACCCCGAGTACGCGAAGAAGCTCGGCGTCGACATCGACAACCTGATCCTCTCCCAGCCGGACAACGGCGAGCAGGCGCTGGAGATCGTGGACATGCTGGTCCGCTCCGGTGCCCTCGACCTCATCGTCATCGACTCGGTCGCCGCGCTCGTCCCGCGCGCGGAGATCGAGGGCGAGATGGGCGACAGCCACGTCGGTCTGCAGGCCCGACTGATGAGCCAGGCCCTGCGGAAGATCACCAGCGCGCTCAACCAGTCGAAGACCACCGCGATCTTCATCAACCAGCTCCGCGAGAAGATCGGCGTGATGTTCGGCTCCCCGGAGACCACGACCGGTGGCCGGGCGCTGAAGTTCTACGCCTCGGTGCGGCTCGACATCCGTCGCATCGAGACCCTGAAGGACGGCACCGACGCGGTCGGCAACCGCACTCGCGTCAAGGTCGTCAAGAACAAGGTCGCGCCGCCCTTCAAGCAGGCCGAGTTCGACATCCTCTACGGCCAGGGCATCAGCCGCGAGGGCGGCCTGATCGACATGGGCGTGGAGAACGGCTTCGTCCGCAAGGCCGGCGCCTGGTACACGTACGAGGGCGACCAGCTCGGCCAGGGCAAGGAGAACGCGCGCAACTTCCTGAAGGACAACCCCGACCTGGCCAACGAGATCGAGAAGAAGATCAAGGAGAAGCTGGGCGTCGGGGTCCGTCCCGAGGAGCCGGCCGCCGAGCCGGGCGCGGACGCCGCGGTCTCCGCCACTCCGGACGACGCCGCGAAGACGGTGCCCGCCCCGGCGGCGGCCAAGGCAGCCAAGCCCAAGGCCGCGACCGCAAAGAGCTGATCCGTTCAGTGTCTGATTCAAAAGCGCGGCGAACGGACTGGTCCGAGTACGCCGCCTACCCGGACGCCCCGCAGGGGCGGGGGAGAGGCGGCGACGGGGGCTCCTCCGGTAGGGGCGGACACGCCTCCGGAGGAGACGCGGCCCATGACGCGGACGGGGGGAACGACGGCTCGGCGCTGTACGGCACGGGTGACTCGGGCTGGTACGGCACAGGCGACTCGCATGACGCGAGGGGCTCGTACGGGGGATACGGCGGCCATGGCGACTCCGGCTACGGCTACGGCGACGAGTCGGGCCCGGTGCACGGCGCCGGTACCTCCGGTGGGGGCTCGCGCCGTGGCCGTGGTGGGACTGGGGGCTCGGACGGCTCACGGGGGCGTCGTCGACGCGGTCGTACGGAGCCGTCCGGTGAGGACGGAGGTGCCTCTTCCTCGTCGAGGGCCGAGGAGAGGACGCCCCCAGCGGACCCGGTGGAGCAGGCGCGGGCGATCTGTCTGCGCCTGCTCACCGGGACCCCGCGTACGCGGAAACAACTCGCGGACGCCCTGCGCAAGCGGGAGATCCCGGACGACGCCGCCGAGGAGGTGCTGTCGAGGTTCGAGGAGGTGGGCCTCATCAACGACAGCGCGTTTGCGGACGCCTGGGTGGAGTCCCGGCACCACGGCCGAGGGCTGGCGCGGCGCGCGCTCGTCCAGGAACTACGCACCAAGGGCGTCGACTCCACGCTGATCGACGCGGCCGTCGGCCAGCTCGACTCGGAGCAGGAAGAGGCGACGGCGCGTGAGCTCGTCGCCCGGAAGCTGCGTTCCACGCGCGGCCTCGATCGCGACAAGCGGCTGCGCCGCCTCGCGGGCATGCTCGCCCGCAAGGGCTATCCGGAGGGGATGGCTCTGCGGGTGGTCCGACAGGCGCTGGAGGAAGAGGGCGAGGATACGGAGTTTCTGGGGGACGAAGGGTTCTGATCCAGGGAGGGCTTCGGGCTGGGGTCTGGAGCTGGGCTTGGGGTCTGGAGCTGGGCTTGGAGTCTGGGGCTGGGCTTGGAGTCTGGGTGTGGGCTTGGAGTCTGAGTGTGGGCTTGGAGTCTGGGTGTGGGTCTGGGCCTTGAGCTTGGGGATTGAGGCTGGGACTGGAGCCCGGGGACTGGGCCCGGAGCCGGGGTCTGGCCGGGAGCCACCCGGGGTCTGGGCCTAGGGCCTGGACGCCTGTAGAGGGCGAAGGTATGAGCCCTTCGAGGCCCGCCGCCCGCCGGACCAGTTCGGATCGCGCAGGCGCAGGCGCCGGCGCTCGACCGACCGGATCACGTGCTCGCCGATCAGCCCGGCGACCGCCGCAGAATCCCGGGCCCGGGCACGGTCGACGCGCGGGGGCGCCCATCGCGTTCAGGGCTGGAGTCGGTGTGTGGGAGAACAGCGCCCACGGCAAGCGGCTCGGCATAAGCCAGTGATCACGGGGCATGCACGGCATGACCCGCCGGCGGCGGTCCCACCCCCGACGTCACCGGCAACCCCTCCGCCCGCCAGGCCTGGAACCCGCCGACCAGATCGGTGGCCCGGTATAGCCCGAGCCGTCGTAGCGACTCGGCCGCGAGGCTCGACGCGTAGCCCTCGTTGCAGATCACCACGACCCGCAGGTCGTGACTCGTCGCCTCGGGGGCACGATGGCTGCCCTGTGGGTCGAGCCGCCACTCCAGTTCGTTGCGCTCGACCACGAGGGCACCGGGGATCAGACCGTCTCTCTCGCGCAGGGCCGCGTACCGGATGTCGACCAGCAGAGCCTCGCCGCCCTGGGCGGCCTCATAGGCCTCCTGGGGCTTGATCCGCTCGTAGCCCGCGCGCACCCGCTCCAGCAACTCGTCGATGCCGAGCGGCTGTTCTTCCCCGATCACGCTCAACTCCCGCCCGGCAACCAGCTGTTCGCCACTCGGCCGTTCACCAATCGGCCGTTCGCTACTTCCACGCACCACAGATTCGCCCCCCACTCCACTCACTGCCAGTCCTCCGGACGCTCCACCTGCTCCAGGCGCAGGATCGGTCCGCTGCGGCTGAAGCGGCGGATCTGTGGCAGCGGCGGGTAGTAGGCATGCACGGAGATCGCGTGCCGGTCGGTGGATTCGTTGAGGACCTCGTGCACATGGTGTCGGCCGAAGGAGCGGCCTTTGCCGGCCGGTAGACGGCGTGAGCGGTCCACGTCCTCCGCCAGTTCCAGGGTCTTCCAGCCGTCGGCGGGCAGGCGGACCGCGAGCGAGTGCTCCCTCAGCTCACCGTCCGCCGTCACGAAGGCCCCGACCGACTCGGCATGGTCGTGCCAGCCGGTGCCGGTCCCGGGCGGCCAGCCGATGAGCCAGGCCTCGCTGCCGCCGGGACCTTCGAGCCGTACCCAGGTACGGCCCTCGGGATCGAGCGGGAGCGAGGCGATCAACTCGACGTCGGCGGCAGTGCGCCGTACGAAGTGGAGCAGGTCTGCCTGCGTCGGAGTGGAGTGGCGAGTGGGATTCGACTCGGAGTTCGGCGTGGCAACCGGCTCGGAAGCGCCGACGGCGGCAGGAGTGACAGACACGGGCACCGTCCTGAAGAGAGTTCGCGAAGAGCCCGCGACGACACCGGCCAAGGGCGCGGCACGCGCGGGAAGAAGAAGGGGGGATGCGAATTCAGCAGGACGGGCGACACACGCAGCCCGCATAGCGGACGAGGTCCATATGGACCCTCCGCCACAGGCGCACACAGGTGTCGGTCACGATCCGGAGTACACCACGCCGGTGCGGGCCGGTCAACTCACTGTCACTATGCGGACCACACAGTGACAGTGAGTGCCGTTTTCGGGTGAGATCCGGTGCGAGGGGTGATCACCCGGTGCCCTGATGCGTGCCACTTATGGACGACGGACGGGCGATGGGCGGTGGGCGGTGGGCGGCGTCAGCGTGAGCCCGCCGTCGCGTTCGCCTCCTCAGCCGCCGCCTTGACCGGCCCGCCCAGAGCCGCCTCGGCCGCCGTGTACAGGTCGGCGGGCCGCACCCCGCTCAACGCCGTCACCAGGTGACCGTCGGGCCGGATCAACAGGACCGAATGCGCGGCAGCCCCCGGATAGCTCTCCGAGACCAGCAGTTCGGCGGGATACGGCAGCGCTGTCACGGCCGCCGCCAGCCGGGGCATGATCCCGGCGGTCGCCCAGTGCTTGCGCTCCCACACACCTGTGCCCGGCGCGATCAGCAGGACCAGCAGCGCACCGCGCCCGAGCCGGTCCCGCAGCTGGACGAACGAGCCGTCCTCCGCGGTGACCCGTACATCCACGACCGGCGCACCGCGCGGAGTGTCCACCGGGACCTCGCCCTCCAGCTGCCCGGGCGCGAGCGGCGAGTCGGCGTACGACCCCGGCGCGCCGATCGAGCCCTGCCCCAGGTGGCCGTCCATCAGCAGCGCGTCATGGCCCCGGGTGGAGCCGGGGACCACGGCGCGCAGCCCTCCACCACCGCGCAGCAGCGGAAGCGCCTGGTCGGCGGCGCGCAGCCGGCCGGCGACGACCGCGCGCCGCTCGGTCTGGTAGCTGTCGAGCAGCGCCTCGTGCGGCCCGTGGTGCCAGGCCGACGCCAGCTTCCAGGCGAGGTTGTCGGCGTCCCGCAGGCCCTCGTCCAGCCCGTGCGTGCCGAGCGTGCCGAGGCAGTGCGCCGCGTCCCCGGCGAGGAAGACGCGGCCCACGCGCCAGCGGCGCGCCAGGCGGTGGTGGACCGTGTGCACCCCGGTGTCGAGGAGTTCGTACGACGGTGTCGGCCCGTCGGACCAGCCGGTGAGCGTCTCGCTGATGTGCCCCACGAGCAGCTCGGGTGTGATCAGGTCCTTGCCCGGCGGCAGCAGCCAGTCCAGGCGCCACACGCCGTCCGGGAGCGGCCGTCCGGTGACCTCCCCGCCCGAGGGCCCGGACGCCCGCCACGGCGGCATCCGATGGAGCAACGCCCGGCCCTCCCAGGGAAGTTCCACGCGCAGCGCGGCCACGGCGTGTCGCTCCACCGCCGTACGGCCGGGGAAGCGGATGTCCATGAGTTTGCGCACGGTGGAGCGCGGGCCGTCGCAGCCGATCACGTAACTACCGCGCCACCAGGTGCCCTTGGGGCCGCGGGTGTGGACGGTGACGCCCGAGGTCTCCTGCTCGATGGCGTCCAGGCGGCTGTCGACGGCGACCTTGACGAGCGGCTCGCCGACGAGGGCCGTGCGCAGGGCGCCGGTCAGGACGTGCTGGGCGATGTGCAGGGGGGCGGGGTTGTGCGGGACAGAGGGGGTCGTGCCGCCCTCGGACCCTTCCGCGGCGTCGCCGAACGTGACCTCGCGCATCACCTGCTTGCGCCGCATCGACCGCCATCCGGCCCAGCGTGCCCCGGCCGCGCCGAGCGGCAGACCGGACAGGCGCTCGATGAGGGCGGTGGTGTCCTCGCGCAGGACGACGGTGCGCGCGAGGCGGGGTTCGTCCTTGCCGGGACCCTCGTCGAGGACGACGCAGGGGACTTCCTGACGGGCCAGCGCAAGGGCGAGCGTAAGCCCGACGGGCCCCGCTCCGACGATGATCACCGGGTCCATGGCGCGGCGCCCCCTGCCCGCAGCGGTGTCCCCAGGAACGCGAGTGAACAGAAAGTTGGAGCAGGGTGCACGATCACAGAACGTATGCAACCCATTGCCGGTGCTTGCGTCAAGTGACGGAGGGCAGTGGCGATCATGCCACTGCCCTCCGCGCGCTCAAGCGATGTGACCAGGGGTCAGATCGACCCTCCGGCGCCGGCCCTGTAGGTGCCGCCGGTCGCCGCCGGGTTCAGCTCTTCCATGTCGTCGGCGCTGAGCACCGCACCCGTGCTCCTCTTGCTGCGCCGCAGCCGCTTCTCCAGCCAGCTCGCGAAGCTGGTGAGGATGAAGTTGAGGATGATGTAGATGATCGCCACCACGATGAAGCTGGGGATCACGTTGGCGTAGAACGCCGCCAGCGTCGCGCGCGAGTTGAGCAGCTCGGTGAACCCGATCATCACGCCGCCCAGCGCGGTGTCCTTCACGATGACCACGAGTTGGCTGACGATGGCCGGCAGCATGGCGGTGACGGCCTGCGGCAGCAGGATGGTCCGCATCGTCTGGCTCTTGCGCAGGCCGATCGCCATGGCGGCTTCCGACTGGCCCTTGGGCAGGGAGAGGATGCCGGCCCGTACGACCTCGGCGAGCACGGAGGCGTTGTAGAGCACCAGGCCGGTCACGACCGCGTAGAGGGGCCGCTGCTCACTGCTGACGTTCGTCCAGCGGTCGTAGAACTCGTTGGCGAACAGCATCAGCAGCAGCACCGGGATCGCCCGGAAGAACTCGACCACCCAGGCGGCCGGAAGCCGTACCCACCGGTGGTCGGACATGCGGGCGATACCGAAGAACGCGCCCAGCGGAAGGGCGATCACCATGGCCAGTGCCGCTGCCTTCAGCGTGTTGGCGAGACCCGGGAGCAGGTAGGTCGTCCAGGCCTCAGACTGGGTGAACGGCTTCCACAGAGCCCACTCCAGCTGGTCCTTTTCGTCCATCGTGGCCCAGACGAACCACACGAGCAGGGCGAGCAGGGCGAAGAAGACCACCGAGATGAGCACATTGCGCCGCTTGGCGCGGGGGCCCGGAGCGTCGTAGAGAACGGAGCTCATCGCTTCACCGCCAGTCGCTTGCTCAGCCAACCGAGGAAGAGGCCGGTGGGCAGGGTCAGTACCAGGAAGCCGAAGGCGAAGATTGCGCCGATGAGCACCGTCTCAGCCTCTTTCTCGATCATTCCCTTCATCAGGTAGGCGGCCTCTGCCACGCCGATCGCGGCCGCCACGGTGGTGTTCTTGGTCAGGGCGATCAACACGTTGGCCAGCGGGCCGATGACCGAGCGGAAGGCCTGCGGCAGAATGATCATCCGGAGGGTCTGACTGAAGGTCAGCCCGATGGCACGGGCCGCCTCGGCCTGGCCGAGCGGCACGGTGTTGATGCCGGAACGAATCGCCTCGCAGACGAAGGCCGCGGTGTAGGCGACGAAACCGAGGATCGCCAGGCGGAAGCCCCGGATGTCGAAGTCGGAGGCGCCCATCGTCACGCCGAAGATGTCGGCGAGACCGAGCGAGGTGAAGATGATGATGACCGTCAGGGGAATGTTCCGGACGATGTTCACATAGGCCGTACCGAACCCACGCATGAGCGGGACCGGGCTGACCCGCATCGCGGCCAGGAAGGTGCCCAGGATCAGGGAGCCGATGGCGGAGAAGAAGGTGAGCTTCACCGTCATCCAGAAGGCACCCAACAGGGTCGGGTCGTTGTAGTCAGAAAGAAAATCGAACACGATCTCCCGCGCTTCCGGGTGGGTGGCGTACGTGGATAGCGCGGCGCGCCGCCGCCCTGATCGCGGTGGACGGCGGCGCGCCGGAGGATCCTTGCGCTACTGGACGATGACGCCGATCTTCGGCGCGGGCTCGTTCTTGTAGTTGGCCGGACCGAAGTTCTCCTTGACGGCCTTGTCCCAGGCGCCGTCGCTGACCATCTTCTCCAGCGCGGCGTTGACCTTGTTCACGGTCTCGGTGTCACCCTTCTTCACACCGATGCCGTAGTTCTCGTTGCTCAGCTTGAGGCCGGCGAGCTTGAACTTGCCCTTGTACTGCTCCTGCGCGGCGTAGCCGGCGAGGATCGAGTCGTCCGTGGTCAGGGCGTCCACGGAACCGCTCTGCAGACCGGCGATGCACTCCGAGTAGCCGCCGGTCTCCTTCAGGTTGGCCTTCGGGGCGAGCTCCTTCTTGACGTTCTCCGCCGAGGTGGAACCGGTGACCGAACACAAGTTCTTGCCGTTGAGGTCGGTGGCCTCGGTGATGTCCGAGTCGGTCTTGACCAGCAGGTCCTGGTGGGCCAGCAGGTACGGCCCGGCGAAGTCGACCTTCTCCTTGCGCTCGTCGGTGATCGAGTAGGTCGCCGCGATGAGCTTCACGTCGCCACGGGCGAGCGCGTTCTCACGGTCGGCGCTCTTCGTCTCGATGAACTCGATCTGGTCGGGCTCGTAACCGAGCTCCTTCGCCACGTACGTCGCGACGTCGACGTCGAAGCCGGAGAAGGCGCCACCCGGCTCCTTCAGGCCCAGACCCGGCTGGTCGTACTTGATGCCGATCTTGATCTTGTCGCCGCCCCCGGAGCCCGACCCACTGTCGCTGTCGCCGTCGCCACCACACGCGGTGGCGGTGAGAGCGAGGACGACTGCGGCGGCCGCCGCGGCGGAGACCTTGCGGAGCTTCATGGTGAACATCCTTTGCGTGGAGAACAGATGCGTGCCGTCAGAAGGCGGCGGTGACGCAGGTCGTCGGCTGCGAGACGCAGTCCGTCAGTGGTGCGGGAGCACGATCCGTCAGCGGTGCCGGAGCGCAGTCCGTCAGTGGTGCAGGATCTTGGACAGGAAGTCCTTCGCGCGGTCGCTGCGCGGGTTGCTGAAGAACTGGTCCGGAACAGCCTCTTCGACGATCTTGCCGTCCGCCATGAAAACCACACGGTTCGCGGCCGAGCGGGCAAAGCCCATCTCATGGGTGACGACGATCATGGTCATGCCATCGCGGGCGAGCTGCTGCATGACCTCCAGGACCTCGTTGATCATCTCCGGGTCGAGCGCCGACGTGGGCTCGTCGAAGAGCATGACCTTGGGGTCCATGGCCAGCGCCCGGGCGATGGCCACACGCTGCTGCTGGCCGCCGGAGAGCTGGGCGGGGTACTTGTCCGCCTGGTTGGCCACGCCCACCCGGTCGAGCAGGGCGCGGGCCTTCTCCTCGGCCTTCTTCTTGTCCGTCTTACGGACCTTGATCTGGCCCAGCATCACATTCTCGAGCACGGTCTTGTGCGCGAAGAGGTTGAAGGACTGGAAGACCATGCCGACGTCTGCGCGCAGCCGGGCCAGCTCCTTGCCTTCCTGGGGCAGCGGCTTGCCGTCGATGGCGATCGCGCCGGAGTCGATCGTCTCGAGGCGGTTGATGGCGCGGCACAGGGTGGACTTGCCGGACCCGGAGGGTCCGATGACCACGACGACCTCACCGCGGGCGATCGTCAGGTCGATGTCCTGCAGCACATGCAACGCGCCGAAGTGCTTGTTGACGTTCTTCAGGACGACCAGGTCGCCGGTCGCGGCCACATCTTCCTTGGCCACCGATACTTCGGTCATCGCTCTCAGGCTCCGTCCTCCTCGGTTTCGGAGGACAGTAATAACCGTATCCGACCTGCGTCATTAGTTCTGAGGGGAATCTGAGCATCACGATCCGATAGCAATCGGACACATGTCGTAGCTCTGGTGACCACCGCGCGTACCGGCTGGGTAACGGAAGCCGCCCGCACCCGGAACCCTCTTGACGGCGTCTGCGTCCATCAGCGTGACTCTCATGGTGCACGCGCGCGTGCGCACACACTGTGTATCTATCGGAATCGTACGGCCGGTGAACTGAGGGAGGCCGGGGTGAGACTCCTCCTCGTCGAGGACGACAACCATGTCGCTGCCGCGCTGTCGGCGGTCCTGGCGCGGCATGGTTTCGACGTCACGCACGCGCGCAGCGGCGAGGAGGCCCTTCAGGCGCTCGTCCCCGAGGGCAACGGCTTCGGTGTCGTCCTCCTCGACCTCGGCCTGCCCGACCAGGACGGATACGAGGTCTGCGGCAAGATCCGCAAGCGCACCAGTACCCCGGTGATCATGGTCACCGCGCGCTCCGACGTCCGCTCCCGCATCCACGGCCTCAACCTCGGGGCCGACGACTATGTGGTGAAGCCGTACGACACCGGGGAGCTGCTCGCCCGGATCCATGCCGTCAGCCGGCGCACCGCGCCCGAGGACCCCGGGACGGGCGGCGAGGGTGTGCTGCGCCTTGGCTCGGTCCATATCGAGCTGCCCACCCGTCAGGTCAGCGTCGACGGTTCGGTCGTCCAGCTGACCCGCAAGGAGTTCGATCTCCTGGCTCTGCTCGCCCAGCGTCCCGGGGTGGTCTTCCGCAGGGAGCAGATCATCAGCGAGGTGTGGCGCACGAGTTGGGAGGGGACCGGGCGCACCCTTGAGGTGCATGTGGCGTCCCTGAGGGCCAAGCTGCGCATGCCTGCGCTGATCGAGACCGTACGCGGCGTCGGCTACCGGCTCGTCGCCCCGGCCTCGTAGCGGGCACGGGTGCGCACTCGACTCCTTCCGCTGCTCATCGTCCTGATGGCGGCCGTGCTGCTCGCGCTCGGCGTACCGCTCGGCATCAGCCTGGCCTCGGCCCAGCAGCAGGACGTGGTCGTCGACCGGATCGACGACACGGCGTACTTCGCGGCCATCGCCCGCCCCGCCGTCGACGTCACCTCAGGATCGCGCGACGACCTGCGCATCCTGAGCCGGGAACTGGAGAGCTACTACGACGTCTACGGCATCCGGGCCGGCGTCTTCCTGCCCAACGACACACCCCTGGCCAACGGGCCGACGACGTGGTTCCTGCCCGAGACCGGCGAGGTGCGCGACGCCTTCGAGGAGTCGCTGCTCAGCCGGCGCAGCCACGACCCCAAGCAGGTGTGGCCCTGGCAGCGGGGGCGCCTCGTCGTCGCCTCGCCGGTCATCCGGGACGGGGACGTCGTGGCCGTCGTCGTCACCGACTCGCCGACCGGGCAGATGCGCTCGCGGATCCTGCAGGGCTGGCTGATCATCGGCGGGGGTCTGACGCTGGCGATGCTGGTGGCCGTCGGGGCCGCCCTCCGGCTGACCGGCTGGGTGCTCAGGCCGGTGCGCGTGCTGGACGTCACCACACACGAGATCGCGAGCGGACGCCTGAAGTCACGGGYCGCGGTGGCCAGCGGTCCGCCGGAACTGAGGCGCCTGGCCCGGTCGTTCAACGAGATGGCGGACAACGTCGAGGACGTGCTGGAGCAGCAGCGCGCCTTCGTCGCCGACGCCTCGCACCAGCTGCGCAACCCGCTCGCGGCGCTGCTGCTGCGCATCGAGCTGCTCGCCTTCGAGCTCCCCGAGGGCAATGAGGAGATCGCCTCGGTGCAGGCCGAGGGCAAGCGCCTCGCGCAGGTCCTGGACGACCTGCTCGACCTCGCCCTGGCCGAGCACACCGCGGCCGACCTCCGGCTGACCGATGTGGGCCAGCTGGCCGCCGAGCGTGTCGCGGCCTGGTCGCCGACCGCCGAGGCCAAGGGCGTCCGGCTGGTCGGGAACTGCCCGCCCACCACCGCCTGGGCCGACCCGGTCGCACTGTCCAGCGCCCTGGACGCCGTGATCGACAACGCGGTCAAGTTCACGCCGAAGGACGAGCGCGTCGAGGTGACCGTCACCTCCAACGGCGGCATGTCCACGGTCGAGGTGTCCGACAACGGCCCCGGCCTCAGCGACGAGGAGCTCGCCCGCATCGGCGACCGCTTCTGGCGCAGCGGCCGCCACCAGAACGTCAAGGGCTCGGGCCTGGGCCTGTCGATCTCCCGCGCGCTGCTCGCGGCGGGCGGCGGCTCCATCTCGTACGGCCGTCACGAGCCGCACGGGTTGCGGGTGACGGTGACCGTGCCGAGGTCGGGGCCGTCGGCGTAGGTGCCGGCCGCCGTTGTCCTCAGGGCTTGACCGAGCGGTAGTACCGCCGGGCCCCGTCGTGCAGCGTCAGCGGGTCGGTGTAGATCGCCGTACGCAGGTCGACGAGCTGGGCGGAGTGGACGTGTGCGCCGATGCCGTCGCGGCTCTTGATCACCGTACGGGTGAGCCATTCGGTGAGGCGGGGGTCCATGTCCTCGCGGGTGATCAGCAGGTTGGAGACGGCGATCGTCGGTACCGTGTCGCCGTTCTGCACGGTCGGATACGCCGACTCCGGCATGTTGGTCGCGCGGTAGAAGTGCGCCGTGTCGCCCTGGGCGTGCACCTTGGCGACCAGGTCGGCGTCGATCGGCACGAACCGGAACGCGGAGGACTCGGCGATCTTCTCCAGCCCGTCCGTCGGCAGGCCGCCCGACCAGAAGAACGCGTCGAGCTCGTGCCCCAGCCGCTTGGGCCCGGTGTCGATGCCGTCCGCGCGGGGCGTGATGTCCTTCTCGGGGTCGATCCCGGCGGCCGCCAGTACGCGGGTGGCGATCAGCCGTACGCCGGAATTGGGCAGCCCTATGGCCACCCGCTTGCCCTTCAGATCCGCCACGGAGCGGATGTCCGAGTCCGGCGGGACGACGAGCTGTACGTAGTCGTCGTACAGGCGGGCGACGCCGCGCAGCCGGTTGGTGACGGGCCTGCCGCCCATCTTGTACTTGTCCACCGCATCGGCGGCGGCGATCGTGAAGTCGGCCTTGCCGGTCGCCACGCGCGCGACGTTCTCCTGCGACCCGGCGCTCGTCAGCAGCTTCACCTTCAGCTGCGGCATGTCCTTGGCCAGCTCGTTGCGCAGGAGCTCGCCATACTCCTGGTAGACCCCCGCGCGCGTGCCGGTGCTGAACGTGATCGTCCCGCTCGGCGGGGCCTCGCCCAGCGGCAGCAGCCACCACAGCAGCAACCCGAGGGTGACGACCCCGGCGGCCGCGGCCTGTACGGCCCGGTGCCTGCTGAAGCGGGTGAGTGCCTTGGACATGGCGGCGATCCTGCCAGCCGGGACGCGGTGCTGACCAGGGCCGGGGTCACACGGGGAGGGCGCCGGGCCGGGCGTATCCATGATCGGGGCAGCGGATCGGGGCAGCGGATCGGGACTGTCAGACCCGGCCACTACAGTCGCGGCATGAGTTCCTCTCCCGCCGACCTGGTCCGTGAATTCCACCGCGCCTTCGGGCTCGACACCCGCAGTACGCCGACGGAGGTCTCGCCGGAACTCGCCGCCCACCGGGGAGAGCTGCTCGCCGAGGAGGCCGCGGAGGTCGCCGAGGTCTCCGTCACCGGCCCGCTCGACCAGCTCGCGCACGAGCTGGCGGACGTCGTCTATGTCGCGTACGGCACGGCTCTGGTGCACGGCATCGACCTCGACGCCGTCCTGGCCGAGATCCACCGCTCGAACATGACCAAGCTGGGGCCCGACGGCCAGGTCGCCCGCCGTGCCGACGGCAAGGTCCTCAAGGGCGAGCACTACGAGGCACCGAACGTGTCGGGAGTCCTGCGCCGCCAGGGGTGGGCGACCGACGGGGTGTGAAGGGTCCTCGGCCGGCGGGGTCAGAGCAGGATGACCGTCTTGCCGCGCGAGCCACCGGCACGCGCGCGGGCCACGGCGGCCGGGGCGTCGGCCAGCGGGACCTCCGAGTCGATGGTGATGCGGAGCTTGCCCGCGTCGGCGAGCGCGGCGAGGGACTCCAGCTCCTTGCGGCTGGGGTCGTTGACGAGGTTGACGCCGTGGATCTCACGGGCGGCCAGGGCGTCGGGGTCGGCGGCCCGGTTGGTGCTCACGAAGGTGCCGCCCGGCTTGAGCAGCCCCGCCAGCGTGTCGACGTCGCCGCCGGGCGTGGTGACGAGGTCGAGGATCGCGTCGATGCCGTCGGGGTGGGCGGCCAGGACCTGCTCGGCGGTGGGCGCGGCCGTGAAGTCGACGGTCTCGTCGGCACCGAGATCCCGGAGTCGACCGGCGATCTCGCCGGTGGCGGTCGCCAGCACCCTGGCCCCCTGGAGGGCGGCGAACTGGATCGCGGACTGGCCCACTCCGCCGGACGCGCCGTTGATCAGGATCACGTGCCCGGTGTCGAGGCGGGCGGCCTCGATGGCCTGGTAGGCGGTCACGCTGGCGGTGGGCAGCGCCGCCGCTATGGGGAACGGCAGGTCGTCGGGCATCCGGGCGATCGTGCCGTTCTCGGCGGCCAGGGCGTACTCCGCGTAGGAGCCGCGGCCGTACGCGAGGTTCATGAACTGGCCGTAGACGGTGTCGCCGGGCCGGAAGTGGATCACGCCGGGGCCGATGCGCTCGACCACGCCCGCGCCGTCCGAGCCCATGACGAGGGGGAAGTCGTGCTCGACCATGCCCTTGAGGGCTCCGTCGGCGACCTTCCAGTCGAAGGGGTTGAGTGCGGCGGCGTGCAGCCGGACCAGCAGCTCGCCCGGGCCCGGGTCCGGCACGGGCAGATCGGTGAGGAGCGGGTCGGCCCCGAAGTCGGTGATCGTGACGGCCTTCATCGCGGTGCCTTTCTCTCGGGCGCCGGGCGGGCGCCTGCGATGCGTGTCGTGGCGGGCGGGTCAGTCCTGGGCGGGCTCGTCCCAGACGACGCTCAGCTCGCCCCGCCGGCCGAAGCGTTCGAGGTGGCTGCCCACGACGTCCCGGATGGCGGTGAGCGCGGCGGCATCGGGCGCGGTGACGCGGATCAGCAGGTGGTCGTCGAGGGGTTCGAGGACGACGTCGGTGTTCTGGAAGGTGAGGCGGTGGCCGCCGTCGGGGATCTCCTCGACGGGGATCTTCCGGCCGAAGTGCGAGGCGAGCTGCTTGGCGTAGCGCGGGGCGGCGTCGGTGGCGACGCGGGCGAGGGAGGAAGGCATGGCGGTACTCCGCTGGAGGTGAGGGCCGGGGCGGGGTCAGACGGCCAGCGCGGCCAGACCGGACGGCTCGGGCAGCGTGATGGTGTGGTGGGTGTGCTGGGCCTTGGCGTGCAGATAGCGGACGTTGCTGTCGGTGGCGAAGACGCCCGTCGGCCGTACGAAGCGCACGCGGACGCCCAGGTCGCGCAACTGCCCCGCCTTGTCGGGGTTGTTGGTGAGCAGGTCCAGCTCCTCGATGCCGAGGGCGGTGAGCATCTGGGCGGCGGCGGTGTAGTCGCGGCCGTCCTCGGGCAGGCCCAGCGCGGTGTTGGCCTCGTAGGTGTCCAGGCCGGCGTCCTGGAGGGCGTAGGCGTCCAGCTTGTTGTAGAGCCCGATGCCGCGGCCCTCCTGGCGGAGGTAGAGCAGGACGCCGCCGGTGGTCGCGATGCGCTCCACGGCCTCGCGCAGCTGCGGTCCGCAGTCGCAGCGTGCCGAGCCGAACACGTCCCCGGTCAGGCACTCGGAGTGCAGCCGCACCAGCGGCGCGGGCGATGCCGCGGGGTCGCCGAGGACCAGCGCCACGTGTTCCTTGCCGTCGGCCAGGCCGTGGAAGGTGACCGCGTCGACGGTGACCTCGTATCCGTCGGCGAAGCGGAGCGGGATGGTCACGCGGGTGCGTACGGAAGCGCCGGAGGAGCGGTTGTGACCTGCGGAAGGGGCGGCGTCCATGAGTACTCCTTCGAGGGCTGGACGAACCGGCAGGTTCAAATTTGAACCTCGATGCCTCGACCGTAGCGTGAAGTTTCAAGTTTTGAACATCCCGATGACTGTTGCGCCGGTCACATCGAACGGTGGCCCTCCACCCCCGGTTCGAATTTGAACCATCGCGCTAACGTTGACGCATGGCCGAACCCCAGTGGTTGAACGAGGACGAGCTGCGCGCCTGGTACGCCTTCGTGGCCGCCGGGTCGCTCGTCAATCGCCGTCTGGACCAGCAGCTCAAGGACGACGTGGGGATCACGCACCTCCAGTACGAGATCCTGGTGCGCCTGAACGCCGCCAAGGACCGCGAGATGCGCATGAGCGGGCTCGCCGACGCGCTCATCAACTCCAAGAGCGGCCTGACCTACCAGATCACCCAGCTGGAGAAGGCCGGCCTGGTCACCCGCCGCTCGTGCCCGAGCGATGTCCGCGCGGTCTACGCCGTCCTCACCGACGCCGGCCGAAGCATGCTGGAGCGGGCGGCCCCCGGCCATGTCGCACTCGTCCGCAAGCTGGTCATCGACGTCCTGACACCACAGCAGCTCGCGACCCTCGCCGACGGGCTGGGGGAGGTCGCCGAACGCATGCAGGAGAACGCGGACAAGGCGCCTCCGAGGACCACCTACCCTTGAACGCATGACCAGCAGCAGTGACCGGAGCCCGGCAGTGGAAGCCCGAGGAAATCTCACCTATGAGGTTCGCACCTACGGGTGTCAGATGAACGTCCACGATTCCGAGCGATTGTCCGGGCTGCTCGAAGACGCCGGTTACGTGCGCGCGCCCGAGGGGTCGGACGGCGACGCGGACGTCGTCGTCTTCAACACCTGCGCGGTCCGCGAGAACGCCGACAACAAGCTGTACGGCAACCTCGGCCACCTCGCCCCGAAGAAGGCGAGCCGCCCCGGCATGCAGATCGCGGTCGGCGGCTGTCTCGCGCAGAAGGACCGCGACACCATCGTGAAGCGGGCGCCCTGGGTGGACGTCGTCTTCGGCACGCACAACATCGGCAAGCTGCCGGTCCTGCTGGAGCGCGCCCGGGTGCAGGAAGAGGCGCAGGTCGAGATCGCTGAGTCGCTGGAGGCGTTCCCCTCCACGCTGCCGACGCGGCGCGAGAGCGCCTACGCGGCCTGGGTCTCCATCTCCGTCGGCTGCAACAACACCTGCACCTTCTGCATCGTCCCGGCCCTGCGCGGCAAGGAGGAGGACCGCCGGCCCGGCGACATCCTCGCCGAGGTAGAGGCGCTGGTCGCCGAGGGCGTCTCCGAGATCACCCTGCTCGGCCAGAACGTCAACGCCTACGGATCCGACCTGGGCGACCGCGAGGCCTTCAGCAAGTTGCTGCGCGCCTGCGGGGAGATCGAGGGCCTGGAGCGCGTCCGCTTCACCTCCCCGCACCCCCGTGACTTCACCGACGACGTCATCGCCGCCATGGCCGAGACGCCGAACGTGATGCCGCAGCTGCACATGCCGATGCAGTCCGGCTCGGACACCGTCCTGAAGGCGATGCGCCGCTCGTACCGGCAGGAGCGCTACCTCGGCATCATCGAGAAGGTGCGTACCGCCATCCCGCACGCGGCCATCTCGACCGACATCATCGTCGGCTTCCCCGGTGAGACCGAGGAGGACTTCGAGCAGACCATGCACGTCGTGCGCGAGGCCCGCTTCGCGAACGCCTTCACCTTCCAGTACTCCAAGCGTCCCGGCACCCCGGCCGCGACCATGGAGAACCAGATCCCCAAGAAGGTCGTCCAGGAGCGCTACGAGCGTCTCGTCGCCCTCCAGGAGGAGATCTCCTGGGAGGAGAACAAGAAGCAGGTCGGCCGCACGCTGGAGCTGATGGTCGCCGAGGGCGAGGGCCGCAAGGACGGCACCACCCACCGCCTGTCCGGCCGCGCCCCCGACAACCGCCTCGTCCACTTCACCAAGCCGGACCAGGAGGTCCGCCCCGGCGACGTGGTCACCGTCGAGATCACCTACGCCGCCCCGCACCACCTCCTCGCCGAGGGCGCCGTCCTCGACGTGCGCCGCACGCGTGCGGGGGACGCCTGGGAGAAGCGCAACGCCGCCGAGGCCGCCAAGCCGGCCGGTGTCTTGCTCGGCCTGCCGAAGATCGGCGTCCCCGAGCCGCTGCCGGCGGCGACGGGCGGCTGCGCGGCACACTGAGCGCGCGCGACAGGGGCGGGGCGA
>NZ_RDBN01000005.1:1262028-1309612 GCF_008042075.1 Streptomyces sp. UW30
GCCGCGCCCCCGACAACCGCCTCGTCCACTTCACCAAGCCGGACCAGGAGGTCCGCCCCGGCGACGTGGTCACCGTCGAGATCACCTACGCCGCCCCGCACCACCTCCTCGCCGAGGGCGCCGTCCTCGACGTGCGCCGCACGCGTGCGGGGGACGCCTGGGAGAAGCGCAACGCCGCCGAGGCCGCCAAGCCGGCCGGTGTCTTGCTCGGCCTGCCGAAGATCGGCGTCCCCGAGCCGCTGCCGGCGGCGACGGGCGGCTGCGCGGCACACTGAGCGCGCGCGACAGGGGCGGGGCGAGCAGGAAAAGGGGGGCGCGGCATGCCGCGATGGGTCGTGGTCGTACAGTCCGGTTCCGGCGAGCAGTACCGGTGCGAGGAGGCGGCCCGCTTCGAGGGCACCCTGGAACAGGCCCGCGCCCGCCTGTACGAGATCGCCTGCACCCATAAACACCGTGGCGGACTGCGCCAGCAGCGGCGCGAGGTGTTCCGGGTCGGTGCCGGGGACGCGTACTACGCGCACGTCGAGGGACTGATGTCGACCCATCGCGTCCTGTTCCAACTGGCTGAACAGGTGTGGAGCACCGACCCGGAGCCGAACCCCTGGCAGTAGGCTCCCGATCATGCTTGCCGCCGCCGCAGTCTGCCCCTGTCCGCCGCTCCTCGTGCCCGACGTCTCAGCGGGCGCCGCGCCAGAGCTGGACGCCGCGCGTACCGCCTGCACGGATGCGCTCGGACTGCTCGCGGCGGCCCGGCCGGACCTGCTGGTGGTCGTCGGGCCCGGCGAGGAGCGCGACCACGGGGCATACGCCGCGGGAGCACTGGGGTCGTTCCGGGGCTTCGGCGTGGACGTCGATGTATGGCTGGGGCGAGCCGATGGTGACGCCCCCGTGCCCTCGGCACGTCGGCTTCCGACGTCGCTCGCCGTCGCCGCGTGGCTGCTCGGGCGGACCGAGTGGTCGGACGCCCCGATCGAGGGACTCGTCGTGGGGGAACCGCTGACGCCCGAGCGGTGTATCCAGATCGGGAGGGACGTTGCCCTCCGGGCCGAGCGGGTGGCGCTGCTGGTGATGGGCGACGCCAGCGCCTGCCGCACGCTCAAGGCGCCCGGCTATCTCGACGACCGGGCGGCACCTTTCGACGCGTCCGTCGCGCGTGCCCTGGGCGAGGCGGACGTGGCAGCCCTCAAGACGCTGGACACCGAGCTCGCGCACGAGCTGATGGCCTCGGGGCGGGCGCCCTGGCAGGTCCTCGCCGGCGCCGCCGAGGAGGCGGGCCTGTCGGGCGCCCTGCTGTACGAGGACGCGCCGTACGGGGTGGGCTACCTGGTCGCGACCTGGTCGTAGACGCCGTCCGGGAGCCGCGCCGGAAGGACAAACGGCGGACGGCCGGGAGCCGTGAAGCTCCGCGGCCGTCCGTCGATGTGCCGTTTCAGGTGGTCGGCGGGGGTGAGTCCGACGGCGGCCTGCTGTCGCCGGTCGCCGTGTCGTCGCCCTTGTGCGCGAGTCGGTCCATGGCGCCCTTGGCCTTGCCCGTGCCCGTGTGGATCTTGTCGCTGTACTTGCCCTTGGTCCGTGCGTCGACGGCCTTCGCGGCCCGCTCGATGCCGTGGTGGACCTTGCCCTCGTGCCGTTGCGCGAAGTCGGAGACCTTGTCCTTGGCCGGGGCGAGTTTGGCTTTCAAATTATCCTTCAGACCCATCGTTCACCTTCCCGCGCGGGGCAGTTACGTCCGGGCGCCCTCACCGGCCTCGCTGTCGGCGGCATCGTCGGCGGACTGCTGCTTGGGGATCTCGACCCCGTCCTCACCGTCGGCCTCGACGGACTCCACCGCCGCCGCAGGGGCCGCCTCCGCAGCCTCGGCCTCAGCCTCGACCTTGGCCTCGGCCGACCCCGTCACCTCTGCCGCCGCCTCCTGCGCTGCCGGCTCGGCCGTTTGTGTGGCGGCCTGGGCCTCGACAGTTGACGCCTCCTCCGTGGTCTTCGACCGCCGGAAAAGCCGTGCGAAAACGCCCATATCCACTCCATACGTTACTAGTGCGGGTGAAATCCCGCGTCGTCCGGTGCGCCCGTTCGCGCCCCCGGATGGCCGCCTCCGTGAAACCGGCGGCGAAAACCTCGCAACACGCAACGACCCCGCGCGCGTGCCGTCACGTAACTCGTTCGAGACCACCGTGTGAGGTTTGCGAGACTGGGGCGGTGAGCAGTGCACCCCCCTCCCCGCGCGTCATCGCCGTAGTCGGACCCACCGCGGCCGGAAAGTCCGATCTGGGCGTCTTCCTGGCCCGGCAACTCGGCGGCGAAGTCGTCAACGCCGACTCCATGCAGCTCTACCGAGGGATGGACATCGGCACCGCCAAGCTGACGCCCGAGGAGCGCGCGGGAGTCCCGCACCACCTCCTGGACATCTGGGACGTCACCGTCACCGCCTCCGTCGCCGAGTACCAGCGGCTCGCGCGCGAACGCATCGACGCGCTGCTCGCCGAGGGACGCTGGCCGATCCTGGTCGGCGGCTCGGGGCTGTACGTCCGTGGGGCCGTCGACAACCTGGAGTTCCCCGGCACCGATCCCGAGGTCAGGGCCCGGCTGGAGGAGGAGCTCGCGCTGCGCGGCCCCGGGGCGCTGCACGCCCGCCTGGCCGCCGCCGACCCCGGGGCCGCGCAGGCGATCCTGCCCAGCAACGGCCGTCGTATCGTCCGGGCCCTCGAAGTGATCGAGATCACCGGCCAGCCCTTCACGGCCAACCTCCCCGGCCATGACTCGGTCTACGACACCGTCCAGATCGGCGTCGATGTGGCGCGCCCCGAGCTGGACGAGCGGATCACGCGCCGGGTGGACCGGATGTGGGACGCCGGGCTCGTGGAGGAGGTCCGCGCACTGGAGGCGCAGGGGCTGCGCGAGGGGCGTACGGCCTCGCGCGCGCTCGGCTACCAGCAGGTGCTCGCGGCGCTCGCCGGGGAGTGCACCCTCGAAGAGGCGCGGGCCGAGACCGTACGGGCCACCAAGCGCTTCGCGCGCCGCCAGGATTCATGGTTCAGGCGCGACCCGCGGGTGCACTGGCTCAGTGGGGCTGCGGCAGATCTCACAGAACTTCCGCATCTCGCACTGGCGTTGGTCGAACGACCGGTTACAGCCTGATCACGTGATGGCATCGGGACGCTCCGGCCGCCGTCCGGGCCTCCGGCGCCATGCCATCATCGAGCTTCGATCGACCAAGTGGAGTCCGAGTTGGGAGGGCGCGTGGCGATGGAGGCCGGCCCTCGCGACACCGCACAAGGCACCGAGAACGTCACCACCGACACGGGTGAGCGGAATCCGGAAGGCGACCTTCTGAGCCCGGACGGGCTCGACGAGACCGAGGTCGGCGTCACCGACGACGGTCCCGAGCCCGAGGAGATGTACGCCGGCGGCCCGGAGGTCGAGGTCGAGCTGCGCCCGCAGCGCCGACTGCGCATCTGGCAGCTCGCGCCCATCGTCGGCCTGGCCGCGGTCGGCTCCCTGATGTTCGCCTTCCCGCTGGCCTTCGACTTCGGAGACAGCGGCGCCGTGATCGCCATGCTGGGGCTCCTCATCTGCTCCTGCGCGGCCGGCTGGGGCATGATGGCCGCCCGCCGGGTCGGCTACACCTGGCCGGGGCTGCCGCAGCGGGGCGCCGGGCGCAGGCCGGACTGGCGGGTCGTGATCGGCTACGTCGTGGTGGTGGCCGCCGTCGTCGCCCTGGCCGTGTGGCGCGTGGCAAGGCTGCGCTGAGGCGTCCGCCAGGGGCCTGGGTCTGTGTCGACATGCGGCTTCGCCGCGTGGGCGTGATCAGCCACATCCGACCGCGCAGACCCGCCGTCGCGCACTCTCCCTCTCCCTTGGCCCTACCGGCGGAGTGCTCCCGTACGATCGAGGAATGAGCACGCGGATCGCCTTCCTCAAGGGTCACGGCACGGAGAACGACTTCGTGATCGTCCCGGACCCGGAGAACGTCATCGACCTGCCCCCGGCCGCCGTCGTCGCCCTGTGCGACCGCCGCGCGGGCATCGGCGGTGACGGACTGCTGCACGTGGTGCGGTCCGCGGCGCACCCCGAGGCCAAGGACATGGCGGCCGAGGCCGAGTGGTTCATGGACTACCGCAACGGCGACGGCTCGGTCGCGGAAATGTGCGGCAACGGCGTACGCGTCTTCGCCCGCTACCTCCAGCGCACCGGTCACGCGACCGAGGGTGACCTCAAGATCGCCACACGCGGCGGCGTGAAGAGCGTGCACATCGCCAAGGACGGTGACGTCACCGTCGGCATGGGCAAGGCCCGCCTCCCCGAAGGCGACGTGACGGTCGGCGTCGGCGAGCGCAGCTGGCCCGCGCGGAACGTGAACATGGGCAACCCACACGCGGTCGCCTTCGTGGACGACCTCGCGCACGCCGGCGATCTGTACTCCCCGCCGCCGTTCAGCCCGGCCTCGGCCTACCCGGACGGGGTCAACGTCGAGTTCGTGGTCGACCGCGGCCCGCGCCATGTCGCCCTGCGCGTGCACGAGCGCGGCGCCGGCGAGACCCGGTCGTGCGGCACGGGTGCCTGCGCCGTCGCTGTGGCCACCGCGCGCCGGGACGGCGTCGACCCGTCGGTGACCGGTGCCCCCGCGACGTACACCGTGGACGTGCCCGGCGGCACCCTCGTGATCACCGAGCGGCCCGACGGCGAGATCGAGATGACCGGTCCCGCCGTGATCGTGGCCGAAGGTGAGCTCGATGCGGAGTGGCTGGAAACCATCGCTCGTTGAGTGGTCGGAGGCTGGGAAGTGCGGCCCTGAGGCGTCCGTGGCTGGGGAGTAGGGGTTCTGACGCCCTGCAGGCGTTGGAAATCGCGAACCGCGGCTGGTCGCGTGGCGCAAAACCGTAAACCTGCAAACCCTCGCTCGAATGGGTGATCCGTTTCACGCTCGGCGAGAGGCGGTCAGTCGCACGTGATGGGCTCGGTAGCATCAAGCACCGGCCCGGACGGGGGACAAGTCACCATCCCCTGAGCCGTGTCCGCCATGGGGTACCCCGTCCGCCGGTCCACGTAGCCGGAGGTGCCCATGAGTGCGGAGGCCGCGAATTCCGCGACGCCAGGCCCGGTAGCAGGCGCTGTGCCGCCTGTCGTGCCGCGCAGGAAGACCCGCGCCCGCATCGATCTGCGCCGCCTCGGCCGGGCGGCGCTGCTCGGCCCCGCCTCACGCGACCGGCTGCCCGACGCGATCGGCCATGTCGTCGACGCCCATCGCGCCCACCATCCCGACGCGGACCTCGAACCCCTGCGCCGCGCCTACGTGCTGGCGGAGTCCTCGCACCGCGGCCAGATGCGCAAGAGCGGTGAGCCGTACATCACACACCCCCTCGCGGTGACCCTGATCCTCGCCGAACTCGGCGCCGAGACCACGACCTTGACGGCGTCCTTGCTGCACGACACCGTCGAGGACACCGACGTGACGCTCGATCAGGTCGGGGAGGAGTTCGGCGCGGAGGTGCGCTTCCTCGTCGACGGCGTGACGAAGCTGGAGAAGGTCGACTACGGCGCCGCAGCCGAGCCCGAGACCTTCCGCAAGATGCTCGTCGCCACCGGCAACGACGTCCGCGTGATGTCGATCAAACTCGCCGACCGGCTGCACAACATGCGCACGCTCGGTGTGATGCGCCCCGAGAAACAGGCCCGCATCGCCAAGGTGACCCGGGACGTGCTCATTCCGCTCGCGGAGCGGCTCGGCGTGCAGGCGCTCAAGACGGAGCTGGAGGACCTGGTCTTCGCGATCCTGCATCCCGAGGAGTACGAGCACACACGGGAGTTGATCGTCGAGAACGCCTCCCGCACCGACGACCCGCTCGCGGAGATGGCCGAGCAGATGCGCGGGGTCCTGCGCGAAGCCGACATCCCGGCCGAAGTTCTCATCCGGCCGCGGCACTTCGTCTCCGTGCACCGCGTGTCCCGCAAGCGCGGGCGGCTGCGCGGGGCCGACTTCGGGCGGCTGCTGGTGCTGGTGAACGAGGACGCCGACTGCTACGGCGTGCTGGGCGAGCTGCACACCTGTATGACGCCCGTCGTCTCGGAGTTCAAGGACTTCATCGCGGTTCCCAAGTTCAACCTGTACCAGTCGCTGCACACCGCCGTCGCCCGTGAGGACGGTCAGGTCACCGAAGTCCTCATCCGTACCCACCAGATGCACAAGGCCGCCGAGGCCGGTGTCGTCGCGCTCGGCAATCCCTACACCCCCTCCGCCGAGGAGCAGGCCGTGGCCGGTGACGGTGAGCGCGCCGACCCCACGCGGCCCGGCTGGCTGTCGCGGCTCCTCGACTGGCAGGAGGCGGCGCCGGATCCGGACACCTTCTGGTCCACGCTGCGTGAGGACCTCGCCCAGGACCGCGAGATCACCGTCTTCCGACCCGACGGCGGCACGCTCGGGCTGCCCGAGGGCGCGACCTGTGTGGACGCCGCGTACGCGCAGTACGGGGAGGACGCGCACGCGTGCATCGGGGCGCGTGTCAACGGGCGGTTGGCGACGCTCAGCACAGTGCTGCGGGACGGCGACACCGTTCAGCTGCTCATGGGGCAGGACCCGGCCTCGGAGCCGTCCAGGGAGTGGCTGGAGCACGCCCACACGCCTGCCGCGCGGATCGCCATCCAGCGGTGGCTGGCCGCGCATCCCGCACAGGGAGCGGTGGAGGCGAAGGACGCCGGGGTGGCCTTCCGGGGTGAGGCGGAGGGGCCCACGAGCCCGGCAGCCGCAGGGGAGGGGTCGGTCGTGCGGCCGGGAGGCCGGTCCGCCGCCAACGTTCTCGTCGACCGGGCCGGTGCGAGTGTGCGTCTCGCCGGCTGCTGTACGCCCGTGCCGCCCGACGAGGTCACCGGATTCTCCGTGCGCGGGGGAGTGGTGACGGTTCATCGCGTCGAGTGCGCCGCGGTGGCACGTATGAAGGGCGCGGGGCGCGCGGAGGTCGGTGTGCGCTGGGGGGACACCGCCGAGTGCCGGGTCACGCTGGTCGCCGAATCGTTCGTTCGCCCGCATCTCCTGGCCGACCTCACGGAAGCGATGGCTCAGGAGGGCGCCGAAATCGTCTCGGCGACGGTCGAGCCGCCGACCCAGCAGCGGGTGCGCCACACCTACACGGTCCAACTCCCGGACGCGGCCATGCTTCCGGGACTGATGCGGGCCATGCGGAACGTGGCCGGTGTGTACGACGTGACCAGGGCTCAGCCGCAGATGCAGGGGGCGTGAGGGCGCGGTCGCGTGACGCGCACCTGCCTTGCACAACCGCTCGGGCGTGCACCCACCTGATATACCCGTTCGAGTGTGGCGGGCGCGCGTCGTCGACGTCCTGTGCTTGTGCGCTGATAGCCCTGGTTCATGCTGCTCAACCCCCCCAACGAGGCTCAGCGCGCCCCGCGTTCCCGCCGGCGCCTCAAGGTGCCCGCGATGCTCGCCACCGCCGTCTCCCTCTGCCTGCTCGCCGCCGGCGCTCCCGCCACGCCCCTGGGCATCGGTGACCGTCTCTACCCGCAGCTGGGCAACCCCGGCTACGACGTGGCGTCGTACGATCTCGCCTTCACCTACCCCGGCGCCAACGACAAGCCCCTCCAGGCCGTCACCACCATCGACGCGTGGACGACCGAGGATCTGGAGCGGGTCAATCTGGACTTCGCCCACGGCAAGGTCGAGTCCGTGGAGGTCGACGGGGAGCCCGCGTCGTTCCGCAGCGCCGGTGAGGACCTGGTGGTCACGCCCGGGGAGACGCTGCCCGACGGCAGCTGGATGCGGATCACCGTGCGGCACACCAGCGACCCCGTCTACGGCAAGGAACGCGAGGGGGGCTGGGTGCGGACCGCGGACGGGCTCGCCATGGCCAACCAGGCCGATGCCGCGCACGTCGTGTTCCCGTGCAACGACCACCCCTCCGACAAAGCGCTGTTCACCATCCGGGTCACCGCGCCCAACGGCTACACCGCCGTCGCCAACGGCCTCCCGACCGACGTGGACCGCGCGGGCGGCTCGACGACCTGGACGTACCGGACACGGCACCCCATGGCCACCGAGCTCGCCCAGGTGTCCATCGGCCGCTCCAAGGTGGTGCACCGCAACGGTCCGCACGGGCTGCCCGTGCGGGACGTCGTGGCCGCCGAGGACCGCGAGCGGCTCGAACCGTGGCTGAAGAAGACCCCCGGGCAGATCGCCTGGATGGAGAAGAAGGTCGGGCAGTACCCGTTCGAGACGTACGGCCTGCTCATGGCCCATGCCTCCACGGGCTTCGAGCTGGAGACACAGACGCTGTCCCTGTTCGAGCGGGAGCTCTTCACCCAGCCCGCCTTCCCGAAGTGGTACGTCGAGTCGATCATGGTGCACGAGCTGGCGCACCAGTGGTTCGGCGACAGCGTCAGCCCGCGCACCTGGTCCGATCTGTGGCTCAGCGAGGGGCACGCCACCTGGTACGAAGCCCTGTACGCGGCGGAGACGGCGGGCCGGCCGTTCGAGGCGCGGATGAAGGCCGCGTACGCCGCGTCCGACCGTTGGCGCGCGGCCGGCGGACCGCCCGCGGCGCCCAAGGCGCCCTCGCCGGGCAAGAAGACCGGGATCTTCCGGCCCAACGTCTACGACGGTGCGGCCCTGGTGCTCTACGCCCTGCGCCAGGAGATCGGCCGAGCGGCCTTCGAAAGTCTGGAACGCACCTGGGTGAGCCGTCACCGCGACGGTGCCGCCTCGACCGCGGACTTCGTCGCGCTGGCGGAGGAGGTCTCCGGACGCAACCTCGACGGGTTCCTGCAGGCCTGGCTGTACGGCGAGAAGACCCCGCCCATGCCCGGTCAGCCGGAGTGGAAGTCAGTGGACGTCCCGAAGGCGGTCAAGAAGGCACCCACGAAGACGACCGGGAAGTCAGCAGGGAAGTCGGCTGGGAAGGCGACAGGGAAGTCGGCTGGGAAATCAGCCGGGAAATAAGGCGGTGACGAGACGGGCCGTGCCGTGCGACCATCTTCGGGTCGGCGCGGCACGGCCCGCGGGGAATCTCCCGGGGCGCTCGTGCGTTGTGAGCAGTGACGGACCAGGTTTCCTGGTGCCGCGGATCGGTTCCGCAGCGCCGCTGCCACCGTCGCCACCAGTGGATTCCCGATCGACGTAAGGACCCAATGACCTCCTCTTCTTCCTTTTCCCAGGACGCGCAGAGCTTCACGCAGACCTATGCCGACGGCCGCCGGGCCGATGCCCTGATGGAAGAGGACGTCGCCTGGAGCCACGAGATCGACGGAGAGCGGGACGGCCATCAGTTCGACCGCTCCGAGCGTGCGGCTCTGCGCCGTGTGGCGGGCCTCTCCACCGAGCTCGAGGACGTCACCGAGGTCGAGTACCGCCAGCTCCGTCTGGAGCGGGTCGTGCTCGTCGGTGTCTGGACCTCGGGGACCTCGCAGGACGCGGAGAACTCGCTGGCGGAGCTCGCGGCGCTGGCGGAGACCGCGGGCGCTCTCGTGCTCGACGGCGTGATCCAGCGCCGCGACAAGCCCGACGCGGCCACTTACATCGGCTCCGGCAAGGCCGACGAGCTCAGGGACATCGTCCTGGAGTCCGGCGCCGACACCGTCATCTGCGACGGTGAGCTCAGCCCGGGCCAGCTCATCCACCTCGAGGACGTCGTCAAGGTCAAGGTCATCGACCGTACGGCCCTGATCCTCGACATCTTCGCCCAGCACGCCAAGTCCCGGGAGGGCAAGGCGCAGGTCGCGCTCGCGCAGATGCAGTACATGCTGCCGAGGCTGCGAGGCTGGGGTCAGTCGCTGTCCCGGCAGATGGGCGGCGGCAAGGGCGGCGGCCTAGCCACCCGTGGTCCCGGTGAGACCAAGATCGAGACGGACCGGCGGCGGATCCGCGAGAAGATGGCGAAGATGCGCCGGGAGATCGCGGACATGAAGACCGGCCGCGAGATCAAGCGCCAGGAGCGCAAGCGCCACAAGGTGCCCTCGGTCGCGATCGCGGGCTACACCAACGCCGGCAAGTCCTCCCTGCTCAACCGCCTCACCGGCGCGGGCGTGCTGGTCGAGAACGCCCTGTTCGCGACCCTGGACCCGACCGTGCGCCGGGCCGAGACGCCGAGCGGCCGTCTGTACACGCTGGCCGACACCGTCGGTTTCGTCCGGCACCTGCCGCACCACCTGGTCGAGGCGTTCCGTTCCACCATGGAGGAGGTCGGCGAGTCCGACCTGATCCTGCACGTGGTGGACGGCTCGCACCCGAACCCGGAGGAGCAGCTGGCCGCCGTGCGCGAGGTGATCCGGGACGTCGGCGCGATCGCCGTACCGGAGGTCGTCGTGATCAACAAGGCGGACGCGGCCGACCCGCTGACGCTTCAGCGGCTGATGCGGATCGAGCCGCGCTCCATCGCGGTCTCCGCCCGCACCGGCCAGGGCATCGCCGAGCTGCGCGCCCTGATCGACAACGAGCTGCCCCGGCCGTCCGTCGAGATCGAGGCGCTGGTGCCGTACACCCACGGCAAGCTGGTCGCCCGCGCCCACACCGAGGGCGAGGTGATCTCCGAGGAGCACACCCCGGAGGGCACGCTGCTCAAGGTGCGGGTGCACGAGGAGCTGGCGGCGGATCTCACGCCGTACGTTCCGGCGCCGACCGCCTGAGCCGACGTATGCCGACTGCTTGAGCCGTCGTATGCCGACTGCTTGAGCGTCGTAGAACTGCTGAAGGCCCGCTCCCTGTCGCAAGGGAGCGGGCCTTCCGTGCTGTCTGTGCGCGGCGGTCAGCGGCCGCCGTACGTCTTGCTCATGTACTGGTACACCGACTCGGCACCCGTGCCCAGCTGCGGGCCCGCGAGCCAGGTGTTGTCCTGCGGGCCGATCGACGTGTTGGACACCAGCGTGGTCCTGCCGTTCAGCACCCGGAACCAGCCGCCGCCCGACGAACCGCCGGTCATCGTGCAGCCGATGCGGTACATCGTCGGCAGGGCCGGGCTCAGCGAGAGACGACCCGGTCGGTCGGCGCACTTGAACATCTGCAGGCCGTTGAACGGCGGCGCCGCCGGGTAGCCCCAGGCGCCCATCGTGGCGACCTCCGTCGCGGACGGGGCGGAGAAGTCGACGTCCAGCGCGCCGGTGGTCTCCTCCAGGGACTTCGCGCCGGCCTCCGGCTGCACATGCAGCACCGAGTAGTCGTACGCGGCACCCGCGCCGCCCGTCTCCGAGCCGCCCTGGATCCACTCGTTCGAGGTCGAGACCCAGTCGGCCCACCAGTTGCCATAGGGCGCGATCTCGGTGGGCGTGGCGTTGCCCAGCTCCGCCTGGGACTTGCCGAGGTCGTTGTAAGCCGGGACGAAGGCGATGTTGCGGTACCAGCCGCCGCCCTGGCCGGCGTGCACACAGTGGCCGGCCGTCCAGACGAGGTTGGACTTGCCGGGGTGGTTGACGTCCTTGACGACCGTGCCGGAGCAGACCGCCGGGCCTTCGGGGGTGTCGAAGAAGACCTTGCCGACGGGCGCCGCGTTCTCGTGGTACGGCGTCTTCTCGGGCGTGGCCTGGACGGGGGCCGGCTCCGGGTCGCTCACGCCCTGGTCGGCCGAGGCGTCCTGCGTGGTGACCGTCTTGTTGGCCTCCTTCGCGGACTGCATCCGGTCAGGCTTCCACAGGCCCTCGATGACCGGGTTGACGAAGTCCTTGGCCTCGCTGAGCCACTTGTCCTTGTCCCAGTCCTTCCAGGCGCCGTCCTTCCACTTGTCGAGGTCGATCCCGTGCTCCTTGAGCTTGTCCGCGATCTCGGCCGGGATCTGGATCTTGCCGTCACCGGCCTCGGCGGCCTGCGAGGCGGCGGCGTCGGCCCGGTCGCCGGCCGAGTCGGCCGCGCCGTCACAGGCGGTCGCGGTCAGCGCCAGCGCGGCGACGAGGCCGGTGGCGGTCAGGACGAAGCGCCGCCTGCGGCGTGGAGTTGCGGGCGTAGGTGTGGAACGCATGGTGCGGAAACCCCCGTTGAAGCGTGCTGCTGCTTGGCACCTTGATGACATGTGCGCGGCGCGCGGGGGCCGGGGGGCCGGGTGCGGCCCTTCCTGTGCGGCCCCTCGGACGCGACATCCCACTATGCCCGTGGACTTGAGAGCGAACGGCGGTGAGGCGGTGAAGGTTTCTCCCCACCGTCCCACCGCCGTCGGTGCTGTCAACTCCGGGCTTCGGTGATCGTCACTGAGTGGCGAACTTCTCGCCCATCCCGTCGAAGACCGCCTTGGCCTCCTTGCCCAGCCGCGGACCGGCCAGCCAGCCCGAATCCACCGGACCGATCGAGGTGTTGGACACGAGCGCGGGCTTGCCGTCCGAGCCCGCCGCGATCCAGCCACCACCGGACGAACCGCCGGTCATGGTGCAGCCGATGCGGTACATGGTCGGGTCCGACGCGGTGAGCGACAGCCGGCCGGGCTTGTCCTCGCACTGGTACAGCTTCTCGCCGTCGAACGGCGCCGCGGCCGGGTAGCCGACCGCCTTCATGCTCTCCACGTCCGGGACGGCCGGCGCGTTGAACTCCACCGGGAGGGCCGAACCGACCATCTCCTCCAGGGACTTGCCGTCGCCGCCGGCCTCCGGCTTCACATGCAGCACGGCGAAGTCGTACGGCGCGCCGTCCCCGCCCGTCGGACCGCCCTGCTTGATCCACTGGTCCGAGGTCTGCACCCAGTCGGCCCACCAGACGCCGTAGGGGGCGACCTGCTCCCTGGTGGCGCCCTTCATCGCGGCCGCCCCCATGGCCTTGTCGTTGTACGACGGGACGAACGCGATGTTGCGGTACCAGCCGCCGCTCTTGCCGGCGTGCACGCAGTGGCCGGCCGTCCACACCATGTTGGACTTGCCGGGGTTGGCCGGGTCCTTTACGACCGTCGCCGAGCAGACCATCGTGCCTTCGGGGGAGTCGAAGAACACCTTGCCCGCCTCGGGGGCGTTGGCGTGGTACGCGGGCGACACGGCCTGCGCGTCCACCGGCTGCGGCGTCGGGTCGGTCACGCCCTGGTCACCGGAGAGGTCGCTGTCGTCGACGCCCCGGTCCGGGTCCTCCGCCTCACGCATGCGGTCCGGGTCCCACAGGCCCTCGATGATCGGGTTGATGTAGTCCTTCGCCTCGCGCAGCCAGTCGTCCCGGTCCCAGTTCTTCCAGGCGCCGTCCTTCCACTTGTCGAGGTCGATCCCGTGTTCCTTGAGCTTGTCCTTGATGTCGTCCGGGATCGTGATCTCGCCCTCGCCGCCGGCCGCGGCGGACGCACTGGCCTCGCCGCCCGCCTCGGCGTCGCCCGACTCGCAGGCGGTGACGGTGAGCGCCAGCGCCGCGGCGAGCGCGACCAGGGGCAGCGGGGAGGTCCTGCGGCGCGCGCTCCTCCCTCGACGGGCGGTGAACGACGGCCGTATCGATCGCATGATCTGTCTCCCCCTGAGGTGACGTGTGTGGTGCCGCGGCCGTGAGGCTTGCTGATCGCTTGCTGATCGCTCGCTGGTCCGGCGTGCTGTCACGGCGCGTTGGGACGGCACCACACACTATGCGGTCGCTGTGGGGGAGTTCCGACGGAACGGCAACGGTTTCGCTACGAGGCGTCTGAACTGGCAACTTGTGTGAGGGGACGCCGAATCGGGGGCTTGGGGGACGGGATTGCGGGTGTCACGGTGCCACGGATTCACGGGGCGTCGAGCCCTCGGCGGTCAGCAGCTCGGCGTCGTAGTCGGTGGCGGTCGCCATTCCGGGTGGCTCGCCCGTGGGCACGGCCGGCAGGTAGGTGCGGATGCTGTGACCGCTTTCGCCTTGTCGGCCGTCCCCTCATCTTGTCGGCCGTCCCCTCATCCGGTGCGCGCCCCCGATGAGGATGCGGACGGCCCGCGTCCCTGCTGCGCCGCCCGGTGGCGGAAGACGTGGCGGTATGTCTGCGGTGAGACGCCGGTGAGCCGGCCGAAGTGGTGGCGGAGGTTGGTCGCGCTGCCGAAGCCGGTGCGTTGCGCGACGCTCTCGACCGCGTCGTCGGTCGTCTCCAGCAACTCCTGGGCGAGCCGGACGCGTTCCTGGAGGATCCACTGCAGGGGCGTCGTGCCGAGGGCCTCACGGAACCGGCGGGCGAAGGTGCGCTCGCTCAGTCCCGCCTCGCGGGCGAGCTGCGGCACCGTCAGCTGCTCGTGCAGATGGTGGCGGGCCCACTCCAGAACGGGCGCGAGGGTGTCGCTCGTCCTGCGCACCCGGACCGGCGGCCGCGCGTACTGGGCCTGACCGCCCTCGCGGTGCGGCGGTACGACCATACGCCGGGCCACCTCGTTGGCCACCGCGGAGCCGAAGTCCTGACGGACCAGGTGGAGGCAGAGGTCGATGCCGGATCCGGTGCCGGCCGAGGTGAGGATCGTGCCGTCCTCGATGTAGAGGGACGTCGGGTCGAACTCGACGTCGGGGAAACGGTGGCTGAAGTCCATCGCATGCATCCAATGCGCGGTCGCCCGCCGCCCGTCGAGCAGCCCTGCCGCGGCCAGCACATA
The DNA here is from genome assembly GCF_008042075.1 of Streptomyces sp. UW30. GTDB lineage: Bacteria > Actinomycetota > Actinomycetes > Streptomycetales > Streptomycetaceae > Streptomyces. Next base: position 1,276,516 of record NZ_RDBN01000005.1, read on the forward strand.
GACGCCGGAGCAGATGGACACGATGCGCCGGCCCAGCTCATGGGCCCTGCGTACGGCTTGCAGCAGCTCGGCGGGGGGATCGAGCTGCACGGCCCGCGGACACGCGGCCACGACCACGGTGTCGGCCTCGGCCAGCTGGTCCAGCCCGTGCGAGGTGGGCACGACGAGTCCGGTCGCCGTACGCAGCGGTCCGGGCTGTGCCGCAGTCAGCCGCATCTCGTACCAGGGATCGACCAGGTCGCTGCGGTCGGTGCCGAACACCTCGCACGGAACGGCGAGTTCGAACGTCGGGGCACCGTCGGTCACGGCGACGGCCACAACATGTCGCTCCATGGCAGAAATTTAGCGCACCCTGTCATTTCTGCCGCTTGTGCCCGCTGATCATGCTCGGGAACCCTCTCTTGTCATGGGCTCCGAGACGATCGAAACGAAGACGAGCCGGCCAACGGGCCGCCTCACCGCGGTCCAGGGCACGGCGATGTATGTGGGCGCGGTCCTCGGCACCGGCGTCATCGCCCTGCCCGCACTCGCCGCCGAGGCCGCCGGTCCCGCCTCGCTGTTCGCGTGGCTCGCGCTCGTGCTGCTGTCGGCCCCGCTGGCGGCGACCTTCGCTGCACTGGGCGCACGGCACCCGGACGCCGGCGGGGTGTCCCACTACGCACGCCTGGCGTTCGGCGACCGTACGGCCGCCGTGGTCGGCTGGTGCTTCTACCTAGCGGTCCCTCCGGGAGCGAGCGCGGCGTCCCTGTTCGGCGGCGCCTACGTGTCCGCGGCACTCGGTGGCGGACGCACCACCACCACGGTGACGGCGGTCGGGCTGATGATCGTCGTCACCGCGTCCAACGCGGTGGGCGTGCGCGTGACCGGACGGTTCCAATTCGCCCTGGCCGGGCTGCTCGTCGCGTTGCTGCTGGTGGCGGTGGCCCTGTCGCTGCCGCACGCGAGCGCCGACAACCTGCGGCCCTTCGCACCGCACGGCTGGACGGCGATCGCGCCCGCCGCGGCCCTGCTGGTGTGGAGCTTCGCCGGCTGGGAGGCGATCACCCACCTCGCGGGCGAGTTCCGCACTCCGAGCCGTGACCTGCCGCGGGCGACGACCGCCGCGGTCGTGATCGTCGGCGTGCTGTACCTGGCGGTCGCGTTCGCCGTCATCGCCGTGCTCGGGCCCGATGCCGCCCGGGCCGAAGCGCCGCTCGGCGAACTCATGGCCCAGGGGATCGGCGGCAACGCCCGCCTGCTCGCCGCGGTCGCGGCACTCCTGCTCACCCTCGGTGCGATGAATGCCTACTTCGCGGGCGCCGCCAAGCTCGGCGCCGCCCTCGGCCGGGACGGGGCGCTGCCGGCCTGGCTCACCCGCGGCAGCACGGCCGGCGAGGTGCCGCGCCGCAGCCTCAGCGTCGTCTCGTCGCTCGCTCTGCTGTCGCTGGGCGCCGTGACCCTGGCCGACGTGGGGGCCCGCCCGTTGGTGCTCCTGACCACGGGCTCCTTCGTGACGGTGTACGCGGTCGGTGTGGCCGCCGCCCTGCGACTGCTGCCGAAGCGGGGCAAGGCCCGCGCGGCCGCGATCGTCGCGCTCGTGGCCGTGGTGATCATGCTGCTCATGTCGGGCCGGTACCTCCTGTGGCCCCTCGCGGTCACCGGAGCCGCCCTGCTCTACCTCAAGCTCGGCGGCCGACGGGCCAACCGGGCGACGGCCGCCGCGCCGACACCGGACGGCCCGCCTCCGGCCGTGGTCGCCGCCCCCTCAGTCGAGGCGTCCTCGGACGTCACGGAGAGAAACTCGTGACCGACAGACCTTTGACCAGCGTGCCCGTGGGGTCCTACGGGCCCGATCTGGCGCACCTTGGGACCGAGGTGACCCGGTTCCTTCAACTGCCGGGAGTCGACCAACTGCCGGGAGTCGACAGGACGGCCACACCCGAGACCGCCGCGCCCACGCCGGACCTGGCGATACGGGAGCACCGAACGGCGCTGCTGCGCCGGCTCAACTCCTGAGGGGTGCCGCATCCGTTACCCCCGGAACGGCGATACGGACCTGTTCGACGCCGGAATCCGTGACTGGGCGGCGCGCTGGGCAGGCGCGATGGTCCCGATGGAGCTGCCCTTCGCCCGGCTGAGCGACGAGGACATCACCCTGCTCGGCGAGTACTACGCCGACCTGGCGAACCTGCCCGTCGGCACGCCCGGCCGCCCCCGATCACTGGGTCCCACCGCAGCGGCCAAAACCCTGTACCGGCTGTGTCCGCGCACGTTCCTGCCCTGGGACGACGCCATCGCGAACACTCTTCACGGCGCCCGGGACGCGGCGGCGTTCATGGCCCACGAGAACCTCGGACGAAGCTGGGCGCGCCGACTGCTCGACGAAAGCGGCCTGGACGAGCGGACACTGGTGGCGTCCCTCGGCAGCGAGGGAAGGTCACTGGCGAAGTTGCCACGCCACCTCGCGGGACGGCGGGGGCCGTCCGCAACCCCCATGGCCGCGAGGCGACCCGTTCGCGGCGGCGACGCTCGAAGCGGGGCCGCGTCCGCGACGACCGGATAGCCGCCAAACCGTGCACATCGGGCGCCCAGCGACCGCGGTTGTGCCCTGACCGCCGACGGTTTCGACTCGGCAATGATCTCGAAGCAACCCGTAACCCGGTGACCGGTCCGGGGTTGGTAGCCGTGGGGGGCCTGCCGTCCGTGAGCGGCCCCCTGTGCCCAGTTCCCCGGAGTTTCGAGTGGACACTCGCGGGGCTTCGTATGTCGGGTCGGGCGAGGATGCGAAACACCTGCTCGCCCCTGGACAGCGGGAGGACAGGGAGCCATGGCCGTGACCGAATCTGTGCGCGAGGGTACGTCCGAGTCGGCGGGGGTGGGCGCCGCACACGAGGGGATCCTGCGACGGCAGTCGGCCCGCGAGTCGGCGGCGCGAACCTACGCCCGTGCCCTGCCCATCGTGCCGGTGCGTGCACGTGGGCTGACCATCGAGGGCGCGGACGGCAGCCGATACCTGGACTGCCTCTCCGGCGCCGGGACGCTGGCGCTCGGACACAACCATCCAGTGGTCCTGGAAGCCATCCGCAAGGTCCTCGACTCGGGTGCGCCCTTGCACGTCCTCGACCTGGCGACGCCCGTCAAGGACGCCTTCATCACCGAGTTGTTCCACACCCTGCCACCCGGACTCGCCGACAACGCTCGCGTGCAGTTCTGCGGACCGGCCGGCACCGACGCCGTGGAGGCCGCCTTCAAGCTCGTCCGGGCCGCGACGGGACGCACCGGCATCGTCGCCTTCAGCGGCGCCTACCACGGGATGACCGCCGGCGCGCTCGAGGCATCCGGGGGCGCCTTCGACGTACGGGTCGCGCGCCTGCCCTACCCGCAGGACTACCGCTGCCCCTTCGGCGTCGGCGGCGCACACGGCGCCGAACTCGCCGCCCGCTGGACCGAGTCCGTCCTCGACGACCCCAAGTCGGGCGTCCGCCGCCCCGCCGGGATGATCCTCGAACCCGTCCAGGGCGAGGGCGGAGTGATCCCGGCCCCGGACGAGTGGATGCGCCGCATGCGGCAGATCACGGCCGACCGGTCCATTCCCCTGATCGCCGACGAGGTCCAGACGGGAGTCGGGCGCACCGGCTCCTTCTGGGCGGTGGAGCACAGCGGCGTCACCCCCGACGTGATGGTCCTCTCCAAGGCCATCGGAGGCAGCCTGCCCCTGGCCGTCATCGTCTACCGCGACGACCTCGACGCCTGGCAGCCCGGCGCCCACGCCGGCACCTTCCGCGGCAACCAACTCGCCATGGCCGCCGGCATGGCAACCCTCGCCTACGTCCGCGAGAACCGCCTCGCCGAGCGCGCGGCCGACCTGGGCACGCGGATGCTGCACCAACTCCGGGGTCTGGCCGCAGAGTTCGATTGCATGGGGGATGTGCGCGGGCGGGGGTTGATGATCGGGGTCGAGGTGGTGGAGCCGGAGGCCGAACCCGAGCGTGACGTGGAGCGGGCGGCGGCTCCGGCGGGTCAGGGCGAGATGCTTGCCGCTCCGGACTGGCGTGGGGGAGCGGGTGACCATGCGATGCCGGGCGCTCCGGCTGATCCCGGGCGGGCTGGGGGCCTCATGGACCTCGCCCCTGTCCACACTGCGGGCGGTTCGCCGGCTGGCGTCGCCCACGTCGGCCGGACGGCGGGGACCGCACCGACGGCAGCGACGTCGATGCAAGGACCGGATCGCCATCCTCGCCCTGCCGCCCCCGAACTCGCGGCCGCCATCCAGCGCGAGTGCCTGCGACGTGGCCTGATCATCGAACTCGGCGGCCGCCACTCCAGCGTCGTACGGCTCCTCCCGCCCCTGACCATCAGCGACGAGCAGGCGACCGCGGTACTCGACCGACTCGCCGACGCGGTGGACGCGGTATCCCGCGGCCAGATCGGTCATGGCCGGTTGCAACGCCCGCACGCAGGACAGCGCCGACGTGTCGACCTGGCCGGCGGCGCGGACCGGGCTGACGTCGCGGACCGGGCTGACGTCGCGGACCGAGTGGATCCCGCTGATCGAGCCGGCCAGGCCGACCGGGCGGGATAGCGAGCCCGTAGTCGGGGGCGCGTCAGCGCGTACACGCATCTGTTCACTCACGCCGTCGCCTGTCAGCTTCGCCAGCCCCCGACGACCGCTCGCTACAAAACGAAGCATCACGCCCCCTCGCAACCTTGCCTCCAACTGACACACCCCCTCCATCCGTACCTCCGGAACGCGGCTCTCCAGTCCGCGCCCCCCCACGCACAGCGCACCCAGCCGCCGTCGGCGCGCGAGCCAGGACCACCGCAAGAGGACCAGCCTTGAACAGCACCCCCACAACTGCCGTCCGCCGTCCCGCCGCACCGCAGCGAGGAGACGCCCCGCAGGACCCTGCGTCGGCTGATGGAGCCGCTCCCGTGCAGGCACCGCTCCGCACGCAGACGCAGGCAGGCGCCCCACCCATCGAGCGGCTGTACGGCGTCTCCTCCGACCTCCTGGAGCACCCCGACCCGCACACTGCAGCCCAGGCCGCCGCCGTGGAGAACCTGCTCCGCTGCTGGGTACGCGAGACCAACGTCCCGCCACCCCACGACGGAGTCCTCCGCATCCCGTTGCCTGCCACAGGCATGGCCCTGCTGACCCCGGTCCACTACTGGTCCCCGACGGGGTGGCACCGCTTCGGCCTCCCACACCTGGCCGACGCCCCGAACCAGTCCCCGCCGATCGACGCAGTCACCCTCGCCGCGCTCCTCACCAGGGAGACGCTGCTCTCTCACTCCGAGCCCGCCGTCTGCGACTCCACCACCTCCCTCCCCTCAATCGACGATCCCGCTCCATCCATCTCGGTGCCCGACGGCGTGCCCCGGACCTCCTCCGCATCGACACCCACAGCCCTCGCAGTCCCCCCGACATCCGCCGCCACCGACCTCGTCGCCCGCGTAGCCGACTCCACCCAGCGAACCGTCACCTTCATCAGGGATCGCCGGGACAACCTGGCCAACAGCCCCGACCTGTTCCTCGCAGCCGAGCAAGCGCTCCTGCTCGGACACCCGCACCACCCGACGCCGAAGAGTCGCGAAGGCCTCTCCGAGACTGAAGCCCGGCTGTACTCACCCGAGTTGCGCGGCTCCTTCCCGTTGCACTGGTTGGCTGTCGCCCCCTCCCTGCTCGCCACCGACTCGGCATGGACCGAACGAGGTCGCCCCGTCCCCGCGCCCCAGCTCACTGCGCGACTTGCTGGCCCGGACCTGCCGCTGCCCGCCGACTACGCAGCCCTGCCGCTCCATCACTGGCAACTGCGCGAGGTCAGGAACCGCCCCGCGACCGCCGCCCTGCTCGATGCCGGACTGCTTGTCGACCTCGGCGACCACGGCAAGCCCTGGCATCCCACCTCCTCCGTACGCACCGTCCACCAGTCCGGCGCCCCGGCCATGCTCAAGCTGTCGCTGGGCCTGCGCATCACCAACTCCCGTCGCGAGAACCTCCGCAAGGAACTGCACCGCGGGGTGGAGGTCCACCGACTCATGCGCAGCGGTCTCTCGACCCAGTGGCAGGCCGCGCACCCGGCATTCGACATCGTTCGCGACCCGGCCTGGCTCGCCGTCGACGGGCGGGACGGAGGCCCGGTGCCAGGTCTGGACGTGATGATCCGGCATAACCCCTTCCGGCCTGCCGACGATGTGTCCTGCGTAGCCGGGCTCGTCTCACCTCTCCCTCACTTCCCTCACTCGCAATTCGGCATCACAGCCCGACGCCCGATGGACAGGGAGCCTCATCGGTCCCGTCTCGCCGAGCTGGTCACCCGTCTCGCGGCCCAAACCGGTCGCCCCCGAGGGGCCGTTGCCGCGGAGTGGTTCCTGCGCTACCTCGAACATGTCGTACGCCCAGTGCTGTGGCTTGATGCCGAGGCCGGCGTCGCCCTGGAGGCGCACCAGCAGAACACCCTGCTCCTGCTGGACGGTGACGGTTGGCCCTCGGGCGGCCGATACCGCGACAACCAGGGTTACTACTTCCGCGAGTCACGGCGCGCAGACCTGGAGGCCCGGCTGCCCGGCATCGGCGAGCACAGCGACACGTTCGTCTCGGACGAGGTCGCTGACGAGCGTTTCGCGTACTACCTCGCGATCAACAACGTGCTGGGTCTCATCGGCGCCTTCGGCTCCCAGCGCCTCGTCGACGAACAGCTGCTACTCGCCGCCTTCCGGCGCTTCCTCAGCGAAGTGGCCTCCGGTCCCACCCGGCTGCGGACGTCGCTGCCTGCCCGCCTGCTCGACTCACCGGTCCTGCGCTGCAAGGCCAACCTCCTGACCCGTATGCACGGCCTCGACGAACTCGTAGGCCCGGTCGACACCCAGTCCGTCTACGTCACCATCGCCAACCCCCTTCATTCCTGAGGAACATGCCCCATCCCGCTTCCTGAGAGGAGCGTCCCTGTGCCTCCCACCGACGCGAGTGCCAACGCAGGTGCCGGCGCGGCCTTCGACCACGGCATCGCCACGAGTCCGCCCACTCGTGAGAGCCGTATCGGCCCGGCTGCCGACGCGGGTGCAGACACTGAGGACACGCTGGACCTGCACCTGCCCGACGAATTCGTGGCGCTCTTCATGGAAGACGCCGGTGTCGGCGGCAGACGAAGCCTTGGCGCTGGCGCTGGCGCTGGCGCTGGCGCTGGCCCAGGCGAAGGCCCCGGCCTGTGTGCGACTCGGACTACATCTCCTTCCACCGTCCCGAAGACTGACGACCTGCTCGGCACCGTCGCCGACTGGGGACCGGTCAGCACACCGGCAGGGGTGTTGCACCTCGTCCCCGTGCGGATCGAGCGAGACCTTCCGATCGTCAGCCGGTGGATGAACGACCCCGCCGTCACGGCGTTCTGGGGCCTCGCCGGACCGGAGAACGCCATCGAGGAGCATCTGCGGTCCCAGCTGTTCGGTGACGACGGACGCAGCGTCCCGTGCATGGGCCTGCTGGAGGGAACACCGATGAGCTACTGGGAGATCTACCGAGCCGACCTCGACCCGCTGGCCCGCCACTACCCGGCCAGGCCCCATGACACAGGTGTCCACCTTCTTATCGGTGCCGTGGGCGATCGAGGGCGGGGCCTCGGCGGAACCCTTCTCCGAGCCGTCGCCGATCTCGCACTCGACAAGCGGCCCGCCTGTGCTCGTGTCGTCGCCGAACCGGACATTCGCAACACCCCTTCCGTCGCCGCCTTCTTGACCGCCGGATTCCGGTTCTCTGCCGAGATCGACCTGCCCGCCAAGCGGGCCGCCCTCATGATCCGAGACCGGAGCCTGCGTCATCTGATGTGACGCTGCGTCGCAACGTCGTCACAATTGGTACACCGCTCGCGCCGATCCGGTTCCCACTTCTGGCGAACCGAATTCAGGCCGAGTCGATCTCTCCCAATACCGGGTCGATTTGCTCGAATCGCGCGGTGCGCAGGGCGGACTGCAGCGGACTGCAGCGGACTGCACGGTGCTCGCCACAAGCTCCCGAATCGATCTGGCCGGAGCTGACCGACCTTGATCACAACTGGCGCCCATCCGACTGCACCGAACCGACCCCACACCCACCCTCAAGCCGACCTCACACCCACCCGAACTGTTCCTGACCCCGACCGAACCATCCCTGACCTCGAACAGATCCCTCTCTGACCTCGACCGAACCAATCCCGCACCCACCCGAACCGCCCCGATCCCCGTCCGAGGCACCTCCGGTCTTGATCCAGCCCCCGTCCCCACCGTGGTCGCTCATTTGTCAGTGCCGGGCCGTAGGGTGGTCGCGCTATGACAAAGCCCTCACTCCCCGAACTCCTGCATGCCGCCGTCACCGCCGTAGGCGGCACGGAGCGCCCCGGCCAGGTGACCATGGCCGAATCCGTCGCGGAGGCGATCGACGGCGGTACCCATCTGCTGGCCCAGGCCGGCACCGGCACCGGAAAGTCGCTGGGCTACCTCGTGCCCGCGCTCGCGCACGGGGAGCGTGTCGTCGTCGCGACGGCCACCCTGGCCCTTCAGCGCCAGCTCGTGGAGCGGGACCTGCCCCGCACCGTCGAGGCGCTGCATCCGCTGCTGCGCCGCCGCCCCGAGTTCGCGATGCTCAAGGGCAGGTCGAACTACCTGTGTCTGCACCGCCTGCACGAGGGAGTCCCGCAGGACGAGGAGGAGGGCCTCTTCGACCAGTTCGAGGCCGCCGCACCCACCAGCAAGCTGGGCCAGGACCTGCTGCGGATGCGTGACTGGGCGGACGAGACGGAGACGGGCGACCGCGACGACCTGGCGCCCGGCGTCTCCGATCGCGCCTGGGCGCAGGTGTCGGTGTCGTCGCGTGAGTGCCTCGGTGCTTCGAAGTGCGCGTACGGCGCGGAATGCTTCGCCGAGATGGCCCGTGAGCGGGCCAAGCTCTCGGAGGTCGTCGTCACTAACCACGCGCTGCTCGCGATCGACGCCATCGAGGGCGCCCCGGTCCTCCCGCAGCACGAAGTCCTGATCGTCGACGAGGCGCACGAACTGGTCTCCCGTGTCACCGGAGTCGCCACCGGCGAACTCACCCCGGGTCAGGTCAACCGCGCCGTGCGTCGCGCCGCGAAGCTGGCGAACGAGAAGGCTGCCGACCAGCTCCAGACCGCCGCCGAGGGCTTCGAACGGCTGATGGAGCTGGCCCTGCCGGGCCGCCTGGAGGAGATCCCGGAAGATCTCGCCTACGCCCTCATGGCGCTGCGTGACGCCTGCCGCACTGTGATCTCCGCGATCGGCGCGACCCGCGACAAGTCCGTCCAGGACGAGGACGCGGTCCGCAAGCAGGCCCTGGCCTCGGTCGAGTCCGTGCACGACGTGGCGGAGCGGATCACCAACGGCTCGGAGTGGGACGTCGTCTGGTACGAGCGTCACGACCGCTTCGGGGCGTCCCTTCGCGTGGCTCCCATGTCGGTGTCGGGCCTTCTGAGAGAGAAGCTCTTCGCGGACCGCTCCGTCGTCCTGACCTCTGCGACTCTGAAGCTCGGTGGCGACTTCAACGGCGTCGGTGCTTCCCTCGGGCTCGCTCCGGAGGGCACGGAGGGCGACGACGTCCCGCAGTGGAAGGGAGTCGATGTCGGCTCGCCCTTCGAGTACCGCAAGCAGGGCATCCTCTATGTCGCCAAACACCTGTCGCGCCCTGCGCGGGACGGCGACCGTGTGGACATGCTCGACGAGCTGACCGAATTGATCCAGGCGGCCGGCGGCCGCACGCTCGGCCTGTTCTCGTCGATGCGGGCCGCCCAGCTGGCCGCGGAGGAGCTCCGTTCCCGCATCCCCGAGTTCCCGATCCTCCTTCAGGGCGAGGAGACGCTCGGTGAGCTGATCAAGAACTTCGCGGCCGACCCGAAGACCTGCCTGTTCGGCACGCTCTCGCTCTGGCAGGGCGTGGATGTACCCGGCCCCAGCTGCCAGCTGGTCGTCATGGACAAGATCCCGTTCCCACGCCCGGACGATCCGCTCATGAGCGCCCGCCAGAAGGCGGTGGAGGATGCCGGCGGCAACGGCTTCATGGCGGTCGCCGCCACCCACGCCGCGCTGCTCATGGCCCAGGGCGCCGGCCGCCTCGTACGGGCATCGGGGGACCGCGGTGTGGTTGCCGTACTGGACCAGCGGCTGGCTACCGCGCGATACGGGAGCTATCTGAAGACGTCACTGCCCGACTTCTGGTACACGACGGACCGTAACCAGGTCCGCAAGTCGCTGACCGCGATCGACGCGTCGGCGAAGCTGGCGGAGGCGAAGGCGGAGGCAGAGTAGCCACGGGCATCGGTGGTTAGCCTGTCGCGGCGCCGCGACAGGCTAACCACCGATGCAAAGTCCGCTGACGCCGGGTCCCCGCGACCCTGCTGCGTCCAAACGGCACAAGCCTTGACACAGCACAGGGCCCCGGAACCGGCGCAGGGGTCCCGGGGCCCGGTCAGAGGGCGACGCCTTTCGGGTTCGCCCGCCGCAGCCGTCACACGCGCCGCAGCACCGCCACCACCTTGCCCAGGATGGTCGCGTCGTCGCCGGGGATCGGCTCGTACGCGGAGTTGTGCGGGAGGAGCCAGACGTGGCCGTCCTCGCGCTTGAAGCGCTTCACGGTGGCCTCACCGTCGAGCATCGCGGCCACGATGTCGCCGTTCTCGGCGACCGGCTGACGGCGGACCGTGACCCAGTCGCCGTCGCAGATCGCGGCCTCGATCATCGAGTCACCGACAACCTTGAGCACGAACAACTCGCCGTCGCCCACCAGCTGGCGGGGGAGAGGGAAGACGTCCTCGACCGACTCCTCGGCGAGGATGGGGCCGCCGGCGGCGATGCGGCCGACCAGCGGGACGTAGGACGCGGCGGGCTTGCCGGCGGTGTCGGTGGGCTGCACGGACGCGGCCTGGTCGGAGCCGCGCACCTCGTACGCGCGCGGGCGGTGCGGGTCGCGGCGCAGGAAGCCCTTGCGCTCCAGTGCCATCAGCTGGTGCGCGACCGAGGATGTGCTGGACAGGCCGACCGCCTGGCCGATCTCCCGCATCGACGGCGGGTAGCCACGGCGCTGCACGGAATCCCTGATGACTTCGATCACGCGGCGCTGCCTGTCGGTGAGCCCTGAGCTGTCCGCCCGGATACCGGGAGGTCGACCCGGCAGGGAGCGCTTGTGTCCCTCGGGATTCATGGCTTCGTTCATCGCATGCACCGGCTCGAGTCGGCCCTGGGAGCGGTCCTGGGCAGTGATGGTGGCACTGTCTGCGGTGGTGGTCACGTCGGCCCCTCTCGATGGTCTCCCTGCTGCACAACGGTAGTTGCTTTCGAAAGGTTGCGCCAAACACACGTTCGAGTGAAAAATCGCGGATCGGCTTACGTGATCGCGTGTCGGGGTGTATGGCTGACGAGCTGGCCGGCGGGCAAAAGGGCCCATTGTTGTACTCTTCACCGCCGGGGTGGCGACCTCGTGGGTTGTTGCCCCAGTCTGCCATCCGAGATCAGCTCAACCGGGAACCGACCCTCATCTGTGCGGGAGTCCTACGTCCCCTCCGTGCGGCGCTCACGCTATCTCCGTATGTGCTGCAGCGATACGGCTGTGCATAGGAGTGTGCGGCGAGTGGGCGTGGCCGTACGGCACATGCCGTGCCTGTGCGACACGCGCGAACGGCTTGGATGTATGAGCCAATCCCCACATCTAGTGGTTGGATTGCAGCAGCAGCCCAGAAGTTGTGGTCCCCCCGGTCTTCGGACCCTCGGAGATCGCCTATGCTTGGGGCTGCTTCGCGGGGCCCATGAGGCCCAGCGAGGCTATTGAGTCTGCTGTGAGGAGGGTTGGGAGTTATGCACTGTCCCTTCTGCAGGCACCCCGACAGCCGTGTCGTCGACAGCCGTACTACCGACGACGGCACGTCGATCCGCAGGCGCCGCCAGTGTCCTGACTGCTCCCGTCGTTTTACGACGGTGGAGACATGCTCGCTGATGGTGATCAAGCGGTCCGGAGTCACCGAGCCGTTCAGCCGTACCAAGGTCATCAACGGTGTGCGCAAGGCATGCCAGGGACGGCCTGTCACCGAGGACGCGCTCGCCCAGCTCGGCCAACGGGTCGAGGAGGCGGTGCGGGCCACCGGAAGCGCCGAGCTGACCACCCACGACGTGGGGCTGGCCATACTCGGCCCGTTGCAGGAGCTCGACCTCGTCGCCTATCTGCGATTCGCCTCGGTCTACCGGGCCTTCGACTCGCTCGAGGACTTCGAGGCCGCGATCGCGGAACTCAGGGAGACGACGGGACACCCCGCCGCGGACGACGAAGACCGCGAAGACGATGTGGACGCAGCCACGGGGGGCCAGGAGAACGACCGCGGGTCCGGAGGGACTGCACAGGTCCCCGTGCCCGCCAACGCCGCCGACTGAGGGCGGGCCGGATCCGGACGTCAGACCCCGGAATCCGGTCGAGAGGGCGGCGACAGAAGACCTGTTGCGGGCGGCGATCAGAGGGTGCCCGCAGCACCAGACAGAACACGTGCCACGGGGAACATCGGGGCACTTCAGGGCGTTTTAGCCCGTACAGGGAGGCGGCATGACAGAGACGGCGAGCGGTCCGGCACGGAGTTCCCGCGCCAAGGGCCCCAAGGCGGCCAAGGGACTGCGTGTCGAGCGCATCCACACCACCCCCGGCGTGCACCCGTACGACGAGGTGGCCTGGGAGCGCCGTGACGTCGTCATGACCAACTGGCGCGACGGCTCGGTCAACTTCGAGCAGCGCGGCGTCGAGTTCCCCGACTTCTGGTCGGTGAACGCGGTCAACATCGTCACCAGCAAGTACTTCCGGGGCGCCGTCGGCACCCCGCAGCGCGAGGTGAGCCTGAAGCAGCTCATCGACCGCATCGTGAAGACGTATCGGAAGGCCGGCGAGGACTACAAGTACTTCGCCTCGCCCGCAGACGCCGAGATCTTCGAGCACGAGCTGGCGTACGCCCTCCTGCACCAGATCTTCAGCTTCAACAGCCCCGTCTGGTTCAACGTGGGTACCCCGCAGCCCCAGCAGGTCTCCGCCTGCTTCATCCTGTCCGTCGACGACTCCATGGAGTCGATCCTCGACTGGTACAAGGAAGAGGGCATGATCTTCAAGGGCGGCTCCGGCGCCGGCCTGAACCTCTCCCGCATCCGCTCCTCCAAGGAGCTGCTGTCCTCCGGCGGCAATGCCTCCGGTCCGGTCTCCTTCATGCGCGGTGCGGACGCCTCCGCAGGAACGATCAAGTCGGGTGGCGCCACCCGCCGCGCCGCCAAGATGGTCATCCTCGACGTCGACCACCCGGACATCGAGGACTTCATCGAGACCAAGGTGAAGGAAGAGGAGAAGATCCGCGCTCTGCGTGACGCGGGCTTCGACATGGACCTGGGTGGCGACGACATCACGTCCGTCCAGTACCAGAACGCCAACAACTCGGTCCGCGTGAACGACACGTTCATGAAGGCTGTCGAGACGGGCGGCAAGTTCGGCCTCACCTCCCGCATGACCGGCGAGGTCATCGAAGAGGTCGACGCCAAGGCCCTGTTCCGCAAGATGGCCGAGGCTGCCTGGGCCTGCGCCGACCCCGGCATTCAGTACGACGACACCATCAACCACTGGCACACCTGCCCGGAGTCCGGCCGTATCAACGGCTCGAACCCGTGCAGCGAGTACATGCACCTGGACAACACGTCCTGCAACCTCGCCTCGTTGAACCTGATGAAGTTCCTCAAGGACAACGGCAAGGGCAACCAGTCGTTCGAGGTCGAGCGCTTCGCGAAGGTCGTCGAGCTCGTCATCACCGCGATGGACATCTCCATCTGCTTCGCGGACTTCCCGACCCAGAAGATCGGTGAGAACACGCGCGCGTTCCGCCAGCTCGGCATCGGCTACGCCAACCTCGGCGCCCTGCTGATGGCGACCGGCCACGCGTACGACTCGGACGGCGGCCGTGCCCTCGCCGGTGCCATCACCTCGTTGATGACCGGCACCTCGTACAAGCGCTCCGCCGAACTCGCCGCGGTTGTCGGCGCGTACGACGGCTACGCCCGCAACGCGGCTCCGCACCTGCGTGTCATGAAGCAGCACGCCGACGCCAACACCGTGGCCGTCCGCATGGACGACCTCGACACGCCGATCTGGGCCGCCGCCACGGAGGCCTGGCAGGACGTGCAGCGCCTTGGTGAGAAGAACGGTTTCCGTAACTCCCAGGCGTCCGTCATCGCCCCGACCGGCACCATCGGTCTGGCGATGTCCTGCGACACCACCGGTCTTGAGCCCGACCTCGCGCTGGTCAAGTTCAAGAAGCTGGTCGGCGGCGGCTCGATGCAGATCGTCAACGGCACCGTCCCGCAGGCCCTGCGCCGCCTGGGCTACCAGGAGGAGCAGATCGAGGCGATCGTCGCCCACATCGCCGAGAACGGCAATGTCGTCGACGCCCCCGGCCTCAAGCACGAGCACTACGAGGTGTTCGACTGCGCCATGGGCGAGCGCTCCATCTCCGCGATGGGCCACGTCCGCATGATGGCCGCGATCCAGCCGTGGATCTCCGGCGCCCTGTCCAAGACGGTCAACATGCCGGAGTCGGCGACCGTCGAGGAGGTCGAGGAGATCTACTTCGAGGCCTGGAAGATGGGCGTCAAGGCGCTCGCGATCTACCGCGACAACTGCAAGGTCGGTCAGCCCCTCTCCGCCAAGACCAAGGAGAAGGAGAAGGCCGAGGTCACCGCGAAGGCCGAGGAGACCATCCGTACCGCGGTCGAGAAGGTCGTCGAGTACCGCCCGGTCCGCAAGCGCCTGCCCAAGGGCCGTCCCGGCATCACCACGTCCTTCACCGTCGGCGGCGCCGAGGGCTACATGACCGCCAACTCCTACCCGGACGACGGTCTCGGCGAGGTCTTCCTGAAGATGTCCAAGCAGGGCTCCACCCTCGCGGGCATGATGGACGCCTTCTCGATCGCGGTCTCCGTCGGCCTCCAGTACGGCGTGCCGCTGGAGACGTACGTCTCGAAGTTCACCAACATGCGCTTCGAGCCGGCCGGCATGACGGACGACCCGGACGTGCGGATGGCGCAGTCGATCGTCGACTACATCTTCCGCCGCCTGGCGCTCGACTTCCTGCCCTTCGAGACGCGCTCCGCGCTCGGCATCCACTCCGCCGAGGAGCGTCAGCGCCACCTGGAGACCGGTTCGTACGAGCCCTCCGATGACGAGGTGGACGTCGAGGGACTGGCCCAGTCGGCGCCGCGCGCACAGGAGCTGAGGGCCGTCGCCGCCCCCAAGGCCGAGGCTTCGGCGGCGCCCGCTCCGCAGCAGGCTCACACCAGCGCCGAGCTGGTGGAGATGCAGCTGGGCATCCAGGCCGACGCCCCGCTGTGCTTCTCCTGCGGCACGAAGATGCAGCGGGCCGGCTCCTGCTACATCTGCGAGGGCTGCGGCTCGACCAGCGGCTGCAGCTGACACCGTGCGGGGCTTCGCCCCGACCGTCGAATAGCCCCTGAAGGGCACTGACGGCAGGTTGCGCAAAAGAGGGGCGCCGACGACAGGTCGGCGCCCCTCTTCGCTGTACGTCCGTCCCGCGTGTGGGCGCGTACGGCCACGCGCGCGTGCGGGCGACTCTCAGGTTTGACGAGTACTGCCCATGACCGCTGTGAACGTCGCCGGGTCGTCCTCGAAACCGTAGATGCCCGGGTGGAACGCCCAGCTGCTCGATCCTTCGCGCACGAACTCCGCGATCGTGGCCGCCGTAGAGCCCAGCACTCCGCCGAAGTCGTCCTCGGCCATGACGGTGTAGCCCTCGCGGATCCGCAGAGCCGGCTTGACGACGCTGACGAAGGTGCGCTCAGCAGGGCGCTGCTGGATCACGACGCCGACCAGCACGCGCGCGTACCGGCCGTCGAGCCGGTCGAGCTCCACGGTCATCACCTCGTCCCAGCCGAACCCCTTGCCGTCCTTGCTGTCCCGGTTGAGATAGATGGTGCCGTCGGGAGAACGGCTGTCGAAGTGCACCACGTAGTCGGGATCGCCGTAAGGATCGCTGGTCAGATAGGTCGCGGCGACTATGTCCAGATCGGTGGGCGGCTGCCCGGCCGGACTCGGATCCCACTTGAGCGAGATCTCGACTTTCCGGATCCCCTTGTTGATGGCGTTCACCAGGCTTCCCCTTCCCCGTAACGCGAATGCTGCCAGCCTGAACTGCCCCGTGGACAAGGCCGGTTGTCCATCCTGCCACGCGCGCGGGTACGCGCGCCGGGGACCTGTCGGGCCGACCGTGACCGGCGCCACGCTGACTGGCCTTACCATGGCGCGGTGCTGGTCAAGTGGATTCGCTGCACCGTGGTGGACCGCCGCGGCTTCGAGCGGGGGCAGCGAAAATGGGCGGGGCTTCTGGGGAACCGTGCGACCGGCCACGACGGTTCCGGTGCTCGGGGGCGGCAGGGGGTGGCGCACACCTTCTCGTTCTGGGAGAGCCGTTCCTTCTACGACTCCTTCATGGCCCGCTCCCATGACCGGCTGGCAGCTGCCCAGTCGGGCACCTACAAGGACATGCAGGTCAAACTCTTCGACTACCGCTTCGACGTGAAGACCGGCTTCGAGCCGCGCTTCACCGACGCGGACCTCGTCCGGGTGGCCCACTGCCGTGTCCACGAGGAACGCGCCGAGCACTTCATGCTGATGCAGGAGAAGGTCTGGAACCCCGCCATGGCCGGCTCCCCGGGCATGGTCCGCGGACTCTTCGGCGAGGCTCCGGGCCCGGAGTTCCTGGTGCTGTCGATGTGGCGGTCGGCCGCGGAACACGGCAAATACCGCACCGAGCGCGTGGAGCGACTGGCGCTGCGCGCCCAGACCGAGGCGGATGTCGCGGCCCTTACGGGTGACATTGTGGAGCTCGAAGCGACCTGGACAGTTTGAAATCCGGACCCGCTACTCGTGCGCCTCACTGTGGCTGGTGGTGCAGGAAATGTGTGACCTACGCCGTATGGAGCCCGTACGAGTGCTCGATCGGGCGTCGGCCGATCTAGGGTTTCGGCATGGCACGACCACGGCGCATCGTCCTTGTCCGGCACGGGGAGTCAACGGGCAATGTTGATGACACCGTTTACGAGCGTGAGCCCGACCACGCGCTGGCCCTTACCGAGCAGGGCTGGAGGCAGGCGGAGGAGACGGGCAAACGCCTGCGCGAGCTGTTCGGCCGCGAGAGCGTCAGCGTGTACGTCTCGCCCTACCGCCGTACGCACGAGACGCTGCGGGCCTTCCACCTGGACCCAGAGCTCATACGGGTGCGCGAGGAGCCCCGCCTGCGGGAGCAGGACTGGGGGAACTGGCAGGACCGCGACGACGTACGACTCCAGAAGTCCTACCGGGACGCCTACGGCCACTTCTTCTACCGCTTCGCCCAGGGCGAGTCCGGAGCCGACGTGTACGACCGGGTCGGCAACTTCCTGGAGAGCCTGTACCGCAGCTTCGAGGCACCGGACCACCCGCCGAACGTGCTGCTCGTGACCCATGGACTGGCCATGCGGCTGTTCTGCATGCGCTGGTTCCACTGGACGGTCGCGGACTTCGAGTCGCTGTCCAATCCGGGGAACGCGGAGATGCGGATGCTCGTTCTCGGGGACGACGGCAAGTACACGATCGACCGGCCGTTCGAACGCTGGCGTGATCCGGAACCGTACGGGATCACCGGATAGAGTGGCAGGGCGATGACCGCTGACTCCTCTCCCGAAGGGCGCCTGGACCGCGCCCTCGCCAGTCTGCGCGCACTGGCGGTGGGTGACGCCCTGGGCTCGCAGTTCTTCGTGCCGGTGAACTATCCGCTGCTGAAGCGTCACGAGCTCCCGCCCGGCCCTTGGCAGTGGACGGACGACACGGAGATGGCCTGCTCGGTGGTCGCCGTGCTGGCCGCCCACCATCGCATCGACCAGGACGCTCTCGCCCGCTCCTTCGCCGAGCGCCACGATTTCGACCGGGGCTACGGTCCCGCGGTCAACCGGCTGCTGCGCCTGGTCAGGGAGGGCGGGGACTGGCGCGAGCTGTCGTCCGCGCTCTTCAACGGTCGGGGCTCCTGGGGCAACGGCGCTGCGATGCGGATCGCACCCCTCGGGGCTTGGTACGCGGACGACCCCGAGCAGGCGACCCACCAGGCCGAGATCTCCGCCTATCCCACGCATCAGCACCGTGAGGCCGTGGTCGGCGCCATGGCGGTCGCCGCGGCTGCCGCGCTGGCCGCCGCCCCCGGCGGTCCGCCCAGCCCTGAAGCGCTCCTCGACGACGTCGTTGCACTCGTTCCGAAGAGCGCGGTCGGGGCGGGTCTGCGGCGCGCCCGGGACATGCTCGACTACGGCGACGCCGCCACGGTCGCGGCGGTGCTGGGCTGCGGGCGGCGTACGACGGCCCACGACACCGTGCCCTTCGCGCTCTGGTCGGCTGCCCGGGCCCTGGGCGACTACGAGCGAGCCTTCTGGACGACCGCGCAGGTGGGCGGCGACGTGGACACCACGTGCGCCATCGTGGGCGGCGTGATCGGCTCGGGGAAGGCCGGGTCGGTGCCGGCCGAGTGGGTGGAGCGGACCGAGGCGCTGCCCGAGTGGGTGCCGACGCCGACGTCGGCGTAGCGCGGTTCTACTGCCCTGCCGGACCCCTCGATAACTTTCCGTGCGGCTCGGGAACTCTGCGTGATCGCCGGTCCGTTGTCGTGGCAGTTGGTGTGCGTCCGCTGGGGCCGCATGCGCAGGTGACACACGAGGGGCGCAGGGGGTGGAGTCATGGGGTTCATGTCGGTGCTCGGCGCGTTGATCGTCGCGGCAGTTGCCGCGTGGAGCGGGCTGTGGCTTTCCCGCCCCATCGGGCACCGCCCGAGGGCGCTCGCTTTGAGGGCGGTGCGGATGGCCGGCTCGTCGTCCTCGCCGTTTGTCCCCCGGACTCGATCCGGCCATCCGCGGCCCTTCGCGGGCCCGGCCGTGTCAGCCGGCCATCGGACCCGCCGTCCCGGAGAGGGCTTCCAGATCGCTCTTACGGACCCGGATCACCAACCACGCGGTGGCCAGGGCGAGTACCGCCATCGCGGCTGCCGCCACGAAGCCCATCGAGATGCCCTGGGTGAGCACTTCATGTCCCCATCGGCCGGGCAGCTGGTGCGTCTGGGTGAACTCCGCCTTCTGCTCGGCCGACCCCTCCGCCATGAACTTCGGCAGCTGCTTCTCGGCCTCGTCCCTGCTGGCCGAGCCGAACACCGTCGTCAGGATGGACAGGCCGAGCGAACCCCCCACCTGCTGTGTGGCGTTGAGAAGTCCGGACGCGGCACCGGCCTCGTGCTGGGCGACCCCCGAAACCGCGGTGATCGTCAGCGTCACGAAGTTCAGACCCATGCCGAAGCCGAACAGCAGCATCGGGCCGAGCACCCCACCGACATACGAGCTGTCGGAGGTGAGGAGGGTCTGCCAGGCCAGCCCGATCGCCACGAGGGCCGACCCCACGAGCATGAACGGCTTGGGTCCGAGCACCGGCAGGAAGCGCTGCGACAGGCCCGCGCCGAGCGCGATCACGACGGTCACGGGCAGGAAGGCGAGACCCGCCTCGATCGGGCTGTACTCCAGCACGTTCTGCACGAAGAGGACGATGTAGAAGAACATGCCGAACATCGCCGCAGCGAGGCTGAGCATGATCACATACGTGCCCGAACGGTTGCGGTCGGCGAACATCCGGAGCGGGGTGATGGGCTCCTTGGCCCGCGACTCAATGAACGCGAAGGCCAGCAGAAGGACCACCGCGGCGCCGAAGGACCCGATGGTCAGACTGTCCCGCCAGCCCTCGTCCGCCGCGCGGATGAAGCCGTAGACCAGGGACGCCATGCCCGCCGTCGAGGTCACCGCGCCCGCTATGTCGAAGCGGCCGGTGTGCCGTTCGGACTCGCTGATGTACAGGGGCGCGAGCACGGCTATCGCGATGCCTATGGGCACGTTGACGAAGAGCACCCATCGCCAGTCGAGCCACTCGGTGAGCATGCCGCCCGCGAGCAGGCCGATGGCGCCACCACCCGCGGAGACGGCGGCGAAGACACCGAACGCGCGGTTGCGTTCCGGTCCTTCGGGAAACGTGGTGGTGATGAGCGCCAACGAGGTCGGCGACGCGATCGCGCCACCCATGCCCTGGAGTACACGCGCGGCCAGCAACTGCCAGGGCTCCTGAGCGAGTCCGCCGAGCAGCGAGGCGAGCGTGAACAGCAGGATGCCGGTCATGAAGACCCGACGGCGTCCCAGGATGTCACCGGCGCGGCCGCCCAGAAGCAGCAGACCGCCGAAGGTGAGCGTGTAGGAGCTGACGACCCAGGTGAGGTCGGTCGTGCTGAACTTGAGAGCGTCTTGAATGTGCGGGAGCGCGATGTTCACAATCGTCGCGTCGAGTACCACCATGAGTTGGCAGGCCGCGATGACGGTGAGCGCGATGCCGGGATGTCCCTGCCGGCGGGCCGCACCTGGTTTCTGATCTTTGATCAACTGAGAGGTTGTCACTATGGGTCCCCCACAAGTGCCTTAGTGAACGCTYGCGTTCACTGTCGCGTCAACCGTAGTGAGTCCCCAGTAGTGAACGCRAGCGTTCACTCGTATTGTCGTCACGCGGCATGTCCCCCGCAGTTGCCGTGTGGTGAGTCCCGTGTCCCCGGAATCCCCGCTTCCCCTGTTTGTTGGAGACGCTCAGATGGTTACCTCGCGCTGGACGGCCGCCCCCGCTCAGGCGGCCTCCCCCCGTCGGCGCGGCGCCGTGCTCGAACGCGCGATCCTCGATGCCGCACTGGAGCAACTCAGTACCGTCGGCTGGAACGGCCTCACTATGGAGGGTGTTGCCGCCGGCGCGCAGACCGGCAAGGCCGCCGTCTATCGCCGCTGGGCGTCCAAGGAGGACCTGGTCGCCGACGCGCTGCGTGCGGGACTGCCCCGTTTCGAGTCGGCCCCCGACCTGGGGAGCGTGCGCGAGGATCTGCTGGTGCTGTGCCGGCAAGCGCGTGAGGCGATGTTCTCGCGCCCAGGATTCGCCTTGCGGTCGGTGATTCACGAATGCGACACCCTCCAAGCCGAGCGCTTTCACGGAGTGATCTTCGAGGGGGTCGTCGAGCCGACGATCGCGCTGCTCCGCGAGGTCATCACCCGTGGCATTGAGCGAGGAGAGGTGCGAGAAGACGCGGCGAACGGCTATGTCTTCGACGCCATTCCGGCGATGATGATGTACCGCTCAAAGATGTGCGGGAGCGAATGGGGAGATCGGGATCTGGAGGAGATGATCGACCAGCTCATGCTTCCCCTGCTTCGCCCGACAGGCGTCTGACGCATCGCGGCTCCGGTGCGGAGATCACTTCGGTGAACCAGGGTGTCGAAGCGGGTTCCGGGCGGCGTAGGCTAAGGGCGCCATGCCGTACGAACCGCCTACTCACACCGTCGAGCGCTCCCTTCGAGCCACGACCGGAGCGAAGATCATTGCCGGTGTCGACGAGGTAGGGCGCGGCGCGTGGGCCGGGCCTGTCACCGTCTGCGCAGCGGTCACCGGATTGCGTCGTCCTCCGGAAGGTCTCACGGACTCCAAGCTGCTCACCGTCAAGCGACGCACCGAGCTCGCCGCCAAGCTGCGGACGTGGGTCACGTCGTACGCCCTCGGGCACGCCTCTGCTGAGGAGATCGACAAGCTGGGGATGACTGCCTCGCTGCGGCTCGCAGCAGTGCGTGCCCTGGAAGCCCTTCCGGCCCGCCCCGACGCCGTGATCCTCGACGGGAAGCACGACTACCTCGGGGCTCCCTGGAAGGTCCGTACGGTGATCAAGGGCGACCAGTCGTGCGTGGCGGTCGCGGCGGCCTCGGTGATTGCCAAGGTTCAGCGCGACAAAATGATGGCCGAACTGGGTATCGACCATGCAGACTTCGGTTTTGCGGACAACGCCGGGTATCCGTCGCCCGTGCACAAGGCCGCACTGGCGGAGCGGGGACCCACCCCGTACCACCGGTTGTCGTGGGCGTATCTTGATGCGCTGCCCCAGTGGCAACACCTCAAGAAGGCCCGCACCTGGGTGGACGGAAGCGTTCCGGAGATCGAGGGCCAGCTCGGCTTCGATTTCTGACGATTCCGCTCGCACTCTTGTGCCACCCGCCGACGCGAGCCGTACCAGCGTTTGATAGACATCAGCTCATGCCTCTCATTCCCGAGGAGCCTCAGATTCACGAGAGTGCCCAGGGTCCCCGCGCCACGCCGGCCAGTGGCCGCACCGCGCCGACCCCTCGTCCCGTACCCGGCCCGCGCCCCGCGGCTCCGTCGCGTCCCGGCCGACCCGGGCCCGTGCGGCCCGCGCCGCCGGTGCAACGTGCACCGCGGGATGCGGCCGTAGCCAAGCCCGGACAGCCGGGCCCCGCTGCTTCCACCGCCCCCGCTCCGGCGACTGCGGCCCCGCAGATCCAGTTGATCCCGGCCTCGCCCGAGGGAGCGCTCGACGCTGCCGAGGAAGCCGTCGACCTGCTGCTGGACTCGGGTCGCTCTCCCGGCGAGGTGCTGGTGATCACCACCGGCGAACAGCACCCGTGGGCCACCCACGAGCTGTCCTTCGGAGAAGCCTCCTACTGGGCGCAGCACGACGCCGGCGACGACGTGTTCTACGCCGACGCCTCCACCCTGAGCCGTGCCGCGGTGCGCCCCGTGGTCGTCGTGGCCGTCAACGGCGGTCCTGACACCGCTGCGGCCGGCGCCCTGCCCCTGGCTCTCGGCCGGGCCGGTGCCCTGCTGATCGTCTGCGGTGACCCGCAGCGGATCAACTCGGTGCTGGGCGCGGGCGTCTGATCCGGTTCCGGTTCGTCCGGGGGACATTCCGCAGGACACCGGGGGATGGGGCGCCGCTGATGCGGCGTCTCTGCACGGCGGGGTTTTTGCCATGCGCGGACGAGTGAAGAGCTCGCCGTGCTCAGGCCCCGTCGGTTCGGGGGAGTGGGTCCATGTACGGCGGAGCCGTCGTGGACCGTCTTCCGAGCCCAGTCGAACGGAGCCCGTCGCGTGGCCGTTCACGGTGCTCGGACAGCTGGGCCGTAGGCCGCTCCGGTCAGCTCTGGTCGTCTTGTGTCTCTGCCGTCGAATTGTCTCTGCCGTCGAATCGAATGCGTCGTTCGGCGTGACCTGTGTCGACGGTGTAATGCATACGGCGCGACCGCTCTGTCGGCCGAGCGCTTGCCCCCTGAACGGGCCTCCGCGTCCTCAGCGGGCAGCCGCGCGCCGAAGGACCTCGGAGGCCGCGCCGCCGGTGCGGGGCAGGGGGACCGGTGACTCGGACGTCGCGAAGGGCTCGGGCATCGAGTCGACGTTGGGGCGGCGGCCGCCGCGACCCTCGCCGAGGACCTGCCAGCCGTCATGGGTCAGCGTGATGTACGCCCCGCAGCGCAGGCCGTGCAGGGTGCACGCGTCACGCAGACCCCACATCCAGGCGCCGTCCTCCTCCGTCCAACGGGCATCGCCGTCACGGCAGTAGAGCAGCACAGCGGTGCGTACCGGGGTGCGGCGCCGCAGGTCGTGCGGGATGACCCGGCGCAACTGGGCGAGCAGCGCGTTGCGGAACATCCAGCCGTCGGCCGGGGCCGCTCGGCGGGCGAACGAGGCACTTGCCCGCAACCGCTCCTCGGCGTCGAGCACCGCGACGATCGCCGTCGCCGGTCCGGGCTGGTGCCGGGAGTGTAGACCGCTGACGATCTCGCGAGGGTTGCGCAGCAGCGGAATGCCCGCGGCGGCCCATTCCGCAGGTTCGAGCATGCGGGCCAGGGAGTTGGCGGATGCGGTGGACAGGTCGGCTGACGTCGACATGGATGCTGCGGAGGACGGAGCGAATCCGAAGGTCACGGTCCTCCCTTCGGCTACGTGCCCACACTGCGGGCGAGGTCGGATTCGGGGGAGCGCACACCGCAGCAGGGCCCTTCCGGATCACGGACGAGCCGCGCGGGGAGCGGACCCCAATTCTTCCTGTCGAACCGGAATGCGGCAACGAGCAATTGGGGCCACCGACCGATATCCGATGGTGCGAGGGTTATATCCCTACCCAATGCATGACTGCGAGACGCATGGGGCGACCGTGAGCAACCAGGTCGTACCGCCTGATGGGGGTGTACGCCCTGGATGCGCCGGACTTGGCGGCCGAGGTTCGTGCCGGTCGTGATCACCCCTGGACGGCCAGAACCAATGGCATCACCCCTTGAGCACCCGCCCGGCGCAGCATGCGCGCCGCGACGGCGAGGGTCCAGCCCGTTTCCGTGAAGTCGTCGACCAGCAGCACAGGACCCGGGGTTTCGGAGAGAGCGGAGGCCAGGGCGGCAGGCACGGTCAGCGCGCCGTCGAGTGCCTTCAGCCGCTGCGCGCTGTTGCTCCGCGACACCGGGGATGCCTCTCCGGTGTACTCCAGGGAACCGAGCAGTGGGAGTCTGCCGATCTCGGCGATACGCGCGCCCAGTGAGTTGATCAGCTGCGGACGGGTGCGGGAGGCGATGGTGACCACGCCGACCGGGCGCGGTGCGGCGTCCTGAGCCCCGGAGGCCCAGCCGCCCGGTCCCTTGGCCCAGTCGACCAGGACGCCCACGACTGCTTTCGCCACGTCGTCGGGGACGGGTCCGTCCGGGGCGTGCGGCGCGAACATCGGTCGCAGACGGTTGCCCCAGCCGATGTCCGACAGTCGCCCCAAGGCCCTGCCCGGTGCGGCCTGTTCGCCCGCAGGGATACGCCCCTTGAGGTCGACGCCGATCGCCGGGAGACCGGTCGGCCACATACGGCGCGGCTCCACCTCGACCCCTGCTCGGCCGAGGTCGACGCGCGCGGCGTCCAGAGCGACGGTGGACGTATCGGCGGTGAAGCGCGCGCCCGCGCAGTTGTCGCAGCGGCCGCAGGGCTTGGCTCCCTCGTCGTCGAGCTGACGCTGGAGAAACTCCATGCGGCAGCCCGTCGTCGAGGCGTACTCGCGCATCGCCTGCTGCTCGGTCTTGCGCTGCCGGGCGACCCACTCGTACCGCTCGGCCTCGTACACCCAGGGCTGTCCGGTGGCGATCCAGCCGCCCTTGACCCGGTGGACCGCGCCGTCCACGTCCAGGACCTTGAGCATGGTCTCCAGGCGGGAGCGGCGCAGCTCGACCAGAGGCTCCAGGGCGGGCAGCGACAGGGGCTTGTCCGACCGCGCGAGGACGTCGAGCGTGCGGTGCACGAGGTCCTCCGAGGGGAAGGCGAGCGAGGCGAAGTACTGCCAGATCGCCTCGTCCTCCTGTCCCGGAAGGAGGAGCACCTCGGCGTGCTTGACGCCACGGCCGGCGCGGCCGACCTGCTGGTAATAGGCGATGGGGGAGGAGGGCGAACCGAGATGCACCACGAAGCCCAGGTCGGGCTTGTCGAAGCCCATGCCGAGCGCGGAGGTGGCGACCAGGGCCTTGACCCTGTTGCCGAGCAGGTCGTCCTCGGCTTGCTGGCGGTCGGCGTTCTCCGTCTTGCCGGTGTAGGAGGCGACCGTGTGTCCGCGTTGCCGCAGGAAGGCCGTGACCTCCTCGGCGGCGGCCACCGTGAGCGTGTAGATGATCCCCGAGCCCGGCAGCTCATCGAGGTGGTCGGCGAGCCAGGCCATCCGGTGGGCGGCGTCCGCCAGACGCAGCACACTCAGGCTCAGGCTGTCCCGGTCCAGTGGACCGCGCAGCACCAGGGCGTCCGAGGTGCCCCCGGTGCCGAGCTGTTCGGCGACATCGGCGGTCACGCGCGCGTTGGCGGTGGCAGTGGTCGCCAGCACGGGCACTCCGGGCGGGAGATCGGACAGCATGGTGCGCAGCCGCCGGTAGTCCGGCCGGAAGTCGTGGCCCCAGTCCGAGATGCAGTGCGCCTCGTCCACCACGAGAAGGCCGGTCGCCGAAGCCAGCTTGGGCAGTACCTGGTCGCGGAAATCCGGGTTGTTGAGGCGCTCCGGGGAGACGAGCAGCACGTCGACGTCGCCCGCGGCGATCTCGCTCTGAATCGTGTCCCACTCCTCGGTGTTGGAGGAGTTGATCGTCCGGGCATGGATACCGGCCCGCGCGGCGGCATCGACCTGGTTGCGCATGAGCGCGAGTAGAGGGGAGACGATCACGGTGGGGCCGCTGCCCTGTGACCGCAGCAGAGACGTGGCCACGAAGTAGACCGCGGACTTGCCCCACCCCGTCCGCTGCACCACGAGTGCCCGGCGTCTGTCGGCGACCAGTGCCTCGATCGCCCGCCACTGGTCCTCGCGCAGCCGGGCCGTGCCGGTGTCGTCCCCGACGAGGCGGGCGAGGACCGCGTCGGCGGCGGCCCGGAGATCCGCGTTGCTCGTGTGCTCCATGGGTTCCATACAACAGGACCGCACTGACATCGGCGGCCGGTCGGGTCGGGCGGCGGCGTGGGCCGCCTCTACCGAACCCGGGTTGTCGTGTCCCTGGTCGGAGTTATCCACAGGGCAAAGCGGAGTCTCAAGATCCGCGAGATCGTCTCCGCATGACGAACCACAGCGAAGCGACCGGATCTCCCGAAAGCGACGGCACCACGGGCCAGGAGCAGCATGCCGCCCCTGGCGCAACCGACCCGAACGACGCGGATGACATGAGGGCGCTGCCCGCCGGACACGACGAGAACCGAGGAGGCGCGCCACATCAGAACCCACTCGACTGCACGGCGTACGAAGGGCAGCTGCCCGAGCACCAGGTCACCTTGCGCACCCCGGCGGAGCTCGCCGACGCCCTGCCCTATCTCCTCGGCTACCGCCCCGAGGACAGCATCGTGCTCGCCGCTCTGCACGACAGGGACGGCCGCGGCCGGTTCGGCGGCCGGGCACGGCTCGGCATTCCCGCGAGCACGGACGACTGGGACTCCGCGGCCACACAGCTGGCCCACGGACTGGTGACGGGCAGCGAGCGCAGGGGAGCCCGGCCGGAACAGATCGTTGTCTTCCTCTGCCAGGAACCGGCCCAGGGCGAGACGGGTCGGCAGGTGATGGAGCGACTGCGACCGCTGGCCCAAAGGACGCGGCTGGCGTGCGGCAGCCTGGACGTGCCGGTGGTCGAGGCGCTGTGCATCTCGGGCGGTCGGTTCTGGTCGTACTGCTGCGACAGGACGGAGTGTTGTCCGGCGGAGGGACGGCCGATGGGCCTGCCCGGTACGTCGGTGCTGGCGGCCGCGGCGGCCTATGCCGGAGTTCAGGTGCGGGGCACGCTGAGCGAGTTGCGGGCCAGGCTGCTGCCTTGGGAGACCGCCGCCGTCGAGCAGGAGCGCGCTCTGGACAACGCCGGGATGGCGCTGGTCCCCAGGATCCTCGACGACGAGGAACGCGCGGGCGTGGCGGAGGAGACGCTGGAACTGGCCGAGAGCCTCTGGGCCCGGTTCGCCGCGACGCCGGCCGCGTCCGGAACGCTCACCGCGGATCGCCGTGACGACGAACTGCTCGGTCACGAGGAAGCCGCGAGGCTGATTCTGGGCCTGCAGGACCGAGCGACACGCGACCGCTTGGCCGAGTGGATGGAGGGCGACGAGGCTGCTCCCGCCCTACGGCTCTGGCGAGCACTTGCCCGCCGCTGCGTCGGGCCGTACCGGGAGCACGGAGCGGCGCCTCTCACCCTGGCCGGCTGGGTCGCCTGGTCCACCGGCGATGAGCTGGAGGCCCGAGAGGCCTTTGCCATGGCGCTCGGCGCCGACGCCGACTATCTCTTCGCCCGTCTGCTGCACCAAGCCTGCAACGAAGGGCTGGACGTCGAGTCGATCCGCCGCTGCCTGCGTTCCGAGCGCGTCGGGCGTGAGACGACGGATGCGGGTCGGCCAGGCAGGCCGGGAGATGTGGAGGAGCCGGTGCGGGATGACGTGACGAAGCGCGCGTCGGAGTCTGACGCGGGGGACCATCGCCGGTCCCGGCACTCCACGGGTTCGACCAGCGGTCTCCACCGGGTCACGAGGGCCCTCGGGCGAAAGCGTGGGACGAGTGCTTCGCGCCCGGGGCGGCGTCCGGCGTCCGGTGCACATCCGGGCGGCCCGCGGCCTGGCGGCAACGCGCCAGGAATCTCGAAGAGCGCCGCTGAGCGCACGGCGAAGACCCCTGCGCGCGCTTCGAAGAAGGGAGCCGTGCGTCGGAGCGGGCCCGGCACCGACGGCGTGCGCCCCGGGCACGCGGGCGTGGAGGGGGAAACGTGAGCCGTCGCGTGCAGAGCCCTGAAGAGCGTCATCGAGCTGAACGAGCCCCCGCCTCGACCGGGTTACCTCATGCCGGGCGTGACCTGGAGGGATCCCACCCCGTTCACCTGAGTGGCGGAACGCCTGGGCCGGCCGTGCCGTCGAACCGCCCCTGTCACTCCGGATCCCCCAGCCGGCGCCGCACTGACCCGCGGCGCGATGAGCGCAGAGGAAGCCGCACGATGCCACAGCCGACTCCGACCTCCCCGGCCGCCGCCGATCGTTCGACAGCCAGTGGGCCGGTGCCGTCCCAACGGCAGGACACGGGACCGCCTCGTGGCCGGATTCCACGACCTACCTGGTGGCGCACACCGGATAAAGCCGGTCCCCCTGACCCACAGGAACAGCAGGCCCGACTCCTACAGCAGCCCACAAGGCCGACAAGGCCGAGCCCCTCACCCGCGTCAACAACGATCCAGGCCCCGACGTCATCGCCAGACGCCGACCACGCACAACTGCGACCGTACCCGCCCCGGAGCGCCCTCTCCGGACCACAGGTCACAGCCCCTCCAGATCAATCCAAGTCCACTCCGGTTCAACCAGCTCAACGCGCCGGCTCCCCCACTCAGCCACCAACCGCCCGTCGCTCCGCCGCACTACCCCCCACCCACAACGCCTTGATCTGCGTCGCCCTCCCGGGCCTCGCCATCTCCACGGAGCAGGGCCAGTTGACCGGCCGAGGTCTCGACGGGTTCTACCGCGCAGGGCGGCGCCTGCTCTCGCGCTGCCAGGTTCGCGTCGCCGGACGTGAACCGCTCGCGGTCCAGGCCCGGATGACCGCGGCCGACCGTGTCCGCTTCGTGGGCACGCTGCGCACCTCCCCGCAGGACGGCCCCGACCCGGACGTCGTCGTCGAGCGCACTCGTCACGCGGACGGCACCGAGCGGATCACCCTGCGCAGCGCGGCCGTCCGCCCCCTGCGTCTGCCGGTCGAGGTCGCGCTGGCCACGGACCTTGCCGACCTCGGTGCCATCGCGTGCGGCAACACCGGACCGGAGCTGCCGGCCAGCGTTCACGACTCCGGCCTGCGCTGGTCGTCAGCCAGAGGGAACTCGACGGTGACGGCCGACCCGCCGCCCACCGACGCGCTGGCCTCGGCAGGGCTGCTGCGCTGGGAGTTCGAGCTGCCCCCTGGAGGCACCGCGAACATCGAGCTGCGGGTGCGACCGGACGGAGCCGGACCCGTGCGTGCCGTGGGCCGGGTGGCGACCAGCCCGCTGGCTCCCGCGCGGGCGGCGGGCGACGATCCCAGAGTCGAGGCGTTGCTGCGGACGAGCATCGACGACCTTCAGGGTCTCCTCCTGCGCGACCCCGCCCACCCCTCCGACACTCACCTGGCCGCCGGGGCGCCCTGGCGCTGTGGACTGGCCCCGGCCGAGGCCCTCGCCGCCGCCCGGATGACCCTGCCCCTGGGCACCCGGCTCGCCGCGGGCACTCTGCGCACACTCGCCCGCACCCAACTCCGCGACAAGGGACCGCAGTCCGGCATGATCCCCGGACCGAGACGGGACGCGGGAACGCATCTGCCACCGGGATGCACCGGCACGGAGGCCACGTTGCTCTTCCCCGCGCTGCTCGCGGAAGCCAGACGCTGGGGGTTGCCCGAACCCGAGGCCGAGGAACTCCTGCCGACGGCTGAGCGGTGCCTGAGCTGGCTGCGGACCACCGTGGGCGACGGCACGTATCTGCCCGACCCGCATCCCGGCGGTCCCGTCCGTTGCGAGACCCAGGCTCATGCCCACCGTGCGGCGCTGCTCGGCGCCGATCTGCTCGACTCCTGCGGCAGACCGGGAGGTGCCGAGCTGCGGCACTGGGCCAGGGCACTTCGGACGGCGTTCCGAGCGGACTTCTGGCTCGACGACTTGGGCGGTGGCAGGCCAGCTGCCGCCCGGACACCGGACGGACGCCCCGTGCCGTACCTGGGGGCCGCTGCCGCCCACCTCCTCGACACCGGCCTGCTGGGCGGGGGAGAACAAGCCCCCGGTCTGCTCGACAAGGTGCAGACCGAGCAAGTCGCCCGGCTGCTCGGCGGTCCGGCCATGGACTCGGGCTGGGGACTGCGTGGACTGAGCGCGAAAGAGGCTGGGCACAACCCCTTCGGCCACCGCAGCGGCGCCGTGAGGGTCCATGAGACGGCGGTCGCCGTGGCCGGCCTCGCCGCTGCCGACTACGAGAAAGAGGCGAGCGCGCTGCTGCGGGGCGTACTGGCGGCCGCAGAGGCGTTCGGCCACCGGCTCCCGGACATGTACGCGGGGGAGGCGCGCAGCGAAGGAGGCGCTCCCCTCCCGCACCCGGCGGCCTGCCGCCCGGCGGCCACGTCCGCGGCAGCCGGGGTGCTGCTGCTCGCCACGCTCGCCGGCATACGCCCGGACGCCCCGGCGGGGACGGTCACTCTGCGGCCCATGCGCGCCGCGCCGCTGGGCGAGATCGTCCTGACCGGCCTTCGGGTTGCCGGAGCACCCTTCGCCGTACGCGTCAGCCGGCTCGGTCTCGCCATGGTCGAGGAGGCGGCCGGCGGGCTGCAGCTGCGAGCGTGAAGGGGTGCGGCGGATGGCGCGACCCCCGTACGACACGTGACCTGACTTGGCACGAGAACATGCCCTGACCTCGCACGATGCACGACGGGACCACGTACGACGCGTGACGTGACCGCACGCGACACACGCGCCGCACGAGCGGACAAAGCCGCGTCCAGGGCCGGTGACGCTCACACCGGACCCGAATTGGATCAACAGCCGCTGGGCTCGACGAAGGGAGTGTTTATCGTCAGGCAGACGACTATGATCGCCGCATGCCCTACGACCCGTCAGCCTTCCCGCCCTTTGCCGTCACCGTGGACCTGGTCGTGCTGACCGTGCGCCGCCATGCCCTGTGCGCGCTGGCGGTGCGCAGGGGGGAACCGCCGTTTCAAGGGCGTTGGGCATTGCCAGGCGGGTTCGTGCGGGCCGACGAGGACTTGGCGCAGGCCGCCGCGCGTGAACTGGCCGAGGAGACCGGGCTGCGGGCCCACGACCCCGCCGTCCCCGTCCAGGACAACGGCGCTCACCTGGAGCAGCTCGCGACCTACGGTGACCCCAAGCGGGATCCGCGGATGCGGGTGGTGAGTGTTGCCCACCTGGCGCTGGCCCCGGATCTGCCGGCGCCCCGCGCGGGCGGCGACGCCAGCAATGCCCGCTGGGCTCCGGTCGACGAGCTGTTGCAGCAGGGCGGATACGGCCGCGACGGCGAACCGGTCGCGCCGCTCGCCTTCGACCACGCGCAGATCCTGGCCGACGGTGTGGAGCGCGCCCGGTCGAAGATCGAGTACTCGTCGCTGGCCACGGCGTTCTGCCCGACCGAGTTCACCGTCGGGGAGCTGCGCCGCGTCTATGAGGCGGTGTGGGGCGTGGCGCTGGACCCGCGCAACTTCCACCGCAAGGTGACGGGCACGCCGGGGTTCCTCGTCCCCACCGGCGGTACAACCACCCGTCAGGGAGGCCGCCCCGCTCAGCTCTTCCGGGCAGGCGGAGCCACGCTGCTCAACCCGCCGATGCTGCGCCCCGAGGTCTGACGCGGGAGCCGGAGGCGCAACACAACACCGGTCCGGGGGTGGGTTCGACGTGTCCGGGGCCGGGGCCGAAAGACGAACCGGGCCCGACCGGGCGGATTACCGTCGGCGTAGCGGGCCTTGCCCTACCGGAAAAAACGGACATAGCGCGCTATCTTGCTGCGGGTGATCCAGGCGATCGGACTGACCAGCAACCCTCGCAAGGAGTTTCCCCCCGCCCTCGACGATGTGTCCTTCGAGGCTCGTGCGGGACGCGTCACCGCGCTGCTCGGAGCGGCGGGAGCGGGCAAGACGACGGCGCTCAGACTCATGCTCGAACTCCAACAGGGCCGTGGTATCACCTTCTTCAGGGGACGCCCCCTGCACCGCATGGCGCATCCGTCGCGGGAGGTCGGCGTGCTCCTCGGCGATGTCCCCGGGCATCCGGCGCGCTCGGTGCGCGGTCATCTGCGCATGCTGTGCGCTGCGGCGGGTGTGCCGGCCCGGCGTGCCGACGAGGTCCTGGAGGTGGTCGGCCTCGTCAGCCTGCGCGACGAACGCCTCGGCACTCTCTCGCGCGGCATGGACCGCCGCCTCGGTCTGGCCTGCACGCTCCTTGCCGATCCACACACGCTCGTCCTCGACGATCCCGCGGACGGGCTCACGACCCGCGAGCGCCGTTGGCTGCACGGCGCGCTGCGCGCACACGCGGCCCAGGGTGGCACGGTCCTGCTGACCACGGCCGACTCCAAGGAGGCCGCACGCACCGCCGACCACGTCGTCACGCTGGAGCGGGGCAGGCTCATCGCCGACCAGGACGCCGCCGAGTTCGCGCGCACCCGCCTGCGCCCCCGCGTCGCCGTCCGCACCCCCCACGCCTCGCGCCTCGCCGCCCTGCTCACCAAGCAGGCGCGCACCGCCCACCGCTCCGTCGAGGTCGTACGAGAGAGCGGCAACCGCCTCTCGGTGTACGGCAGTAACTGCGCCGACGTCGGCGAGATCGCCTTCCGCAACGGCATCCTCGTACATCAACTCGCCGACGAGATCGGGGACATGGGGCCGGACACCGAGCCGGACCCCGACTCGATCGAGCCGCGAACCGACGAGGCGCCGCAGGATACGTACGGCGACGCAGTCGGCGATCGCAGGCGCAGGGTCACCCGCGCGCCGAAGCGGGGCGACGGGCAGGCCGCGGCCGGTGATCTTGCGGCGACGTCCGAGATGCCGCGGACGGCCGGCGGCGAGCGGGCCGGGACCGCAGCGCGCGAGCCCTTTGCTGCGGGTCCGCAGGAGGCTGAGGACGAGCCTTCGTCGAAGGCCGACGGTTCGCGCTCGTCCGTCTCGTCCGTCTCGCCCGWCGACGACCTGCCCGACCT
>NZ_RDBN01000005.1:1309712-1322297 GCF_008042075.1 Streptomyces sp. UW30
CATCTCCGTCCGCCCTGCCCCCAGCCCCCTGCGTCCCCTCCGCTACGAGATGCGTCGGGCAGTCGGTGTCGGCACGGGGTTCGTCACCGCGGGCGTAGTCCTTGTGGTGTCCGCCCTCACCGCCGTCCTGCTCGCCCGCATCGGGCACACGCCGCACGCGCGCCTGCTGGTCGCGTGGCCGCGGGAGCTCCCACTGCCGCCCGCGGCGCTCGGTGCCGGGCTGCTCGGGGCGATCGCGTTCGGCGACGAGTTCCGCCACCCCGCCCTGGCCGCGGATCGCGGCACCGTCCCCCGTCGGCTGGGGTTGCTGGCCGCGAAGCTCCTCGTCGCCTCCGCCACCGCCCTGGCTCTGGCCGTCCTCACCGTGGGCTGCGACATCGAGGTGCTCTATCTCGTCTACGGACGGGAGCTCGCGGAAGTTCCCGCCGACTGGCTTTCGCTGAGCGCGAGTTGGATCGGGCTCGTCGTCGGCTGCGCCTGGGCCGGTGTGCTCGCCGCGGGCCTCTTCCGCTCCACCACGGCCGGGCTCGCCGCGGTGGTCACCGTGCCCATCGTCGTCGTACCCCTTGTGCAGAAGGTCGTGGTGGGACCGTCCGTGCGATCGGCGGCCGGGTTTCCGCTGCGACTGCGGGAGCTTCTCCTGTCGCAGTGGCCGTTCGGGGGAGAGCGGTATCTGGCGGGTGTCGCGCGGGTCATCAGTCAACCTGTGGGCGGCGCAATGACGTTGTCGCTGACCGCTCTGCTCTGCGCCTACCTGTTCACGACCCTACGAGGCAGGGTCCGATGACGACCGTCCGTGCCGTTCCCCGATCTGTCGTGCTCACAACTCCCCGGGGAAAGCCCATTTCTTTCCGATAAGGCGTCAATTGCGACGGGGTGAGCGATCACCCTTTCGTGTGCTTTTCACCAAAGACCTCAAGGGAGTTGAGAAGGGCGCCGACAAAGGATCCGTGAGTACCCTTGCGCACACCATGATGACCGCCGCCCGCTCCGCCGACTCCGGTCTGGCCGGCCCGGGCGAACTCGACCGCTACCCCTACGCCGAGGCCCCTGTCGCCGAGCGCGTCGGAGCCCCCGTCTGGGACGGCGCGGACCCGGAACTGGGCCGTGTCGGCCGGCGTGCCGCGGGCAGCCGCGGACGCGGGCTGCACGGCCAACTCGTTCAACAGCTGGGCCAGATGATCGTTTCCGGGGACCTGGGCGCCGACCGCCCGCTCGTGCCCGAGGAGATCGGCCAGCGTTTCGAGGTCTCCCGCACCGTAGTCCGCGAGTCGCTCCGCGTTCTGGAGGCCAAGGGCCTGGTCAGCGCCCGCCCGAACGTCGGCACGCGCGTGCGCCCCGTCAGTGACTGGAATCTCCTCGACCCGGACATCATCGAGTGGCGCGCCTTCGGGCCGCAGCGCGACGACCAGCGACGGGAGCTCAGCGAGCTGCGCTGGACGATCGAGCCCCTCGCCGCCCGCCTCGCCGCCGGGCACGGGCGTGACGACGTCCAGCAGCGGCTCGCCGACATGGTCGAGATCATGGGCCACGCGATGGGGCAGGGTGATGTCCTCACCTTCTCCCGCGCCGACGCCGAGTTCCACAACCTGCTCATCCAGGTCGCCGGCAACCGCATGCTGGAGCACCTCTCCGGGATCGTCTCGGCCGCCCTCCAGGTCTCCGGCGGCCCCGTGACCGGCTGTGACCGGCCGAACGAGACCTCGCTGGTGCAGCACAGCAGGATCGTCGACGCCCTCGCCACCGGCGACGGCGCGGCCGCCGAGACGGCCATGCGCCAGCTGCTCACCGTCCATCCAGAGGTGGAGCGCGTGGTGCCCGCACCTCGCGAGCACTGATCGCGCACCATGGTGGCGCGGCCAGGGACGCCTCCCCCTCCTGTGGCGTTCCCGGCTTGTGCACCCCCTCCCGTCGGACCCGCAGGATCCTCCACGGATCCTGCGGGTCCGACGGTGCGACGAGGCGGCGGAATCGCCGTACAGTGCATGGTTCAGGCGGCTGGCGACCACTTCTGTCCATGTCTGCGTGTTTTTGGCCGGTTACGGGATGTGACTCGGGCCACGCAGATTGGGCGTAACACTCGGGGAAACAGCGCGATGACCTAAGAGGTGACAGCCGAAGAGGGAATACGGACGCCGTTCAAGGCGCTGTGTATCTTCCCGGCCCCCGCCCGCACCGTCGGTCCTCCCCAGGCCGGTGGTCGGCTCCTGTCCGCTGTGGACGGGGCCGGAAGCCGCTTTCCAACGTTCCGAGAGGTTGTTCGTGTCGGCCAGCACATCCCGTACGCTCCCGCCGGAGATCGCCGAGTCCGTCTCTGTCATGGCTCTTATCGAGCGGGGAAAGGCTGAGGGGCAGATCGCCGGCGACGATGTGCGTCGGGCCTTCGAAGCCGACCAGATTCCGGCCACTCAGTGGAAGAACGTACTGCGCAGCCTCAACCAGATCCTCGAGGAAGAGGGTGTGACGCTGATGGTCAGTGCCGCGGAGCCCAAGCGCACCCGAAAGAGCGTCGCAGCGAAGAGTCCGGCCAAGCGCACCGCCACCAAGACGGTCGCGGCGAAGACGGTGACCGCCAAGAAGGCCACCGCCACCGCCACGCCCGAGGCGCCCGCGGCCGAATCCGCCGTCGAGGACGAGGCCCCCGCGAAGAAGGCCGCTGCCAAGAAGACGACCGCGAAGAAGACGGTCGCAAAGAAGACGACGGCCGCCGCCAAGAAGACGGCCGCGAAGAAGACCACCGCCAAGAAGGACGACGCCGAGGTTCCCGAGGACGAGGCTCTCGAGGAGACCCCCGGCAAGACCGGCGACGAGCCCGAGGGCGCCGAGAGCGCCGGCTTCGTACTCTCCGACGAGGACGAGGACGACGCGCCCGCCCAGCAGGTCGCCGCGGCCGGTGCCACCGCCGACCCGGTCAAGGACTACCTCAAGCAGATCGGCAAGGTCCCGCTGCTCAACGCCGAGCAGGAGGTCGAGCTCGCCAAGCGCATCGAGGCCGGTCTGTTCGCCGAGGACAAGCTGGCGAACGCCGACAAGCTCGCCCCCAAGCTCAAGCGCGAGCTGGAGATCATCGCCGAGGACGGCCGCCGCGCCAAGAACCACCTGCTGGAGGCCAACCTCCGACTCGTGGTCTCCCTGGCCAAGCGCTACACCGGCCGCGGCATGCTCTTCCTGGACCTGATCCAGGAGGGCAACCTCGGTCTGATCCGCGCGGTCGAGAAGTTCGACTACACCAAGGGCTACAAGTTCTCCACGTACGCCACCTGGTGGATCCGTCAGGCGATCACCCGCGCCATGGCCGACCAGGCCCGCACCATCCGTATCCCGGTGCACATGGTCGAGGTCATCAACAAGCTCGCGCGCGTGCAGCGCCAGATGCTCCAGGACCTGGGCCGCGAGCCCACCCCGGAGGAGCTGGCCAAGGAACTCGACATGACCCCCGAGAAGGTCATCGAGGTTCAGAAGTACGGCCGTGAGCCCATCTCCCTCCACACCCCCCTGGGTGAGGACGGCGACAGCGAGTTCGGTGACCTCATCGAGGACTCCGAGGCCGTCGTCCCGGCCGACGCGGTCAGCTTCACGCTCCTCCAGGAGCAGCTGCACTCGGTCCTCGACACCCTCTCCGAGCGCGAGGCGGGCGTCGTCTCCATGCGCTTCGGTCTCACCGACGGTCAGCCGAAGACCCTCGACGAGATCGGCAAGGTCTACGGCGTGACGCGTGAGCGCATCCGCCAGATCGAGTCGAAGACCATGTCGAAGCTGCGCCACCCGTCGCGGTCCCAGGTGCTGCGCGACTACCTCGACTAGGTCGCCCTCGCACGACGCGTCTTCGTACGACGCGCAAGGCCCGGTCCCCGAGTGGGATCGGGCCTTCGTGTTGGCGTGCGGGTGCGGGGTGCGGCGGCCTGACTCACTCTGGGTTTCCCATGACCACCCGAGAGTGAGGAGCGCCATGCGTCGTCCCTTTGCCCGGGCGCTGGCCCGGCCGCTGGTTCTGGCAGCCGTGGCGACAGCCATGCCGCTGGTGTCCGCCGCCCCCGCGGCCGCTGACAGTGTCGTCGTCGGTGGGTTCCCGGTCGATGTGTCCGACAGTCCCTGGACCGTGGCGCTGTCCAGCCGTGACCGGTTCGGGGGTACGAGGGCCGGTCA
Source organism: Streptomyces sp. UW30 (assembly GCF_008042075.1). Taxonomy (GTDB): domain Bacteria; phylum Actinomycetota; class Actinomycetes; order Streptomycetales; family Streptomycetaceae; genus Streptomyces. The sequence continues at coordinate 1,313,859 of NZ_RDBN01000005.1, forward strand.
GTTCTGCGTCGGTGTGGCGATCGGGCGGTCCAGCGTGCTGACCGCGGCCCACTGTCTGAGTGAGGACGTCCTGGGATCGTCGCCGGAACAGGTACGCGACCTCAAGGTCATCTCCGGCCGTACGGACCTGCTGTCCGGCCGGGGCCAGGAGACCCCCGTCCGGGGCGCCTGGGTGAACCCGGACTACGACGAGGACAGCAACAGCGGCGACTTCGCCGTCGTCACCCTTGCCCAGCCCCTTCCCGCCAGTGCGGTGATCGGGATGGCCGGTGCCGGCGACCCCGCCTACCTGCCCGGGACGCAGGCCCTGGTCTACGGGTGGGGGGACGTCACGGGTGCGGGCGACTATCCGCGGGGTCTGAGGGCCGCGCGGGTGCGCGTACTGCCCGATGCCCAGTGCAGGCAGGCGTATCCGGGCGGCGGCGACGGCAGGTACCTGGCCGACAGCATGCTCTGCGCGGGGGAGCCGGCGGGGGGCCGGGACGCCTGTCAGGGGGACAGCGGAGGGCCGCTCGTCGCCCAGGGGAAGCTGATCGGGCTGCTGACGTCCGTTCCCGAATCGGCGTCCGAAGATGAGCGCTGACACCTCGCATTAACGACGAGCCAGCTCCGGCACAGGCCGGTCGACGGGCGGCTGCCCCTGACAACAGGGGCGGCCGCCCGCGCTCGTGTCCTGGGGGAACGGGTGCGGCCGCGCGGGCAGTCCCGGCGTGTACACGCGGGTGTCCGAGGTCGTACGGGCCATGGACTAGCGGGCCGCTGTGCGGGAGCGTCAGGCGGGCGGCTGAGGGCTCGCGGGACACGAGCGCGGGCGGCCGCCCCTGTTGTCAGGGGCAGCCGCCCGTCGACCGGCCTGTGCCGGAGCTGGCTCGTCGTTAATGCGAGGTGTCAGCGCTCATCTTCGGACGCCGATTCGGGAACGGACGTCAGCCGCTCCGTCTCGTCCTGTATCTCAGCGGCGATCTTCTTGAGTTCCGGCTCGAACTTGCGGCCGTGGTGGGCGCAGAAGAGCAGCTCTCCGCCGCTGAGCAGGACGACGCGCACGTACGCCTGGGCGCCGCAACGGTCGCAGCGGTCAGCGGCCGTCAGCGGGCTCGCGGGGGTCAGAACAGTAGTCACGTCGCCTCTTCTCTAGCTCGACGAGCTGTCGTACCAGGGTCAACATCCAACCAGCCCCAAAACGTTCCCGCTCGCGGCTTCTCCCAGAGAGAAATTTTTCCGGGGCGGCTGGCTGCTGCCAGGTGGCGGCGAATGTGCCGTATTGCGTATCTGTCGTGCTTACGGTTTCGCGCTGTCGGTCAAGGTCGGTCCTCCCGGCTGGCTTGCCGGTTTGTTCATGAGGACGTGCCCGGAGCCTAAATGGTTCATGCCTGGAAGGGAACGTGATATGTACTTCACCCCATCGAGGGATCGAACATGCATGCGACCCTGGACTAGTCTGTGTTTCGTACGAGGGTGGCGTTACAACGGCTCTACCAGGCCTCGGTACCCTCTTGACGGCGACCGAAGCCGCGCCCTTACCCATCAGGGCGCCACCTGAAATTCAGCGAGGAGCGAACCGCGTGACCGCCGAGACGTCCGTGCCGTCCACAGCGCTGCTGGCAGGAGCAGACCGGGACGGTTCCAACTACACCGCGCGGCACCTGCTCGTCCTTGAGGGGCTCGAGGCCGTGCGCAAGCGCCCGGGCATGTACATCGGGTCGACCGACAGCCGCGGTCTGATGCACTGCCTGTGGGAGATCATCGACAACTCCGTCGACGAGGCCCTCGGCGGATACTGCGACCACATCGACGTGATCCTTCACGACGACGGGTCCGTGGAGGTCCGGGACAACGGCCGGGGCATCCCGGTCGACGTCGAGCCCAAGACCGGCCTGTCCGGCATCGAGGTCGTCATGACCAAGCTGCACGCCGGCGGCAAGTTCGGCGGCGGCTCCTACGCCGCCTCCGGCGGTCTGCACGGCGTGGGCGCCTCCGTGGTGAACGCCCTGTCCGCGCGGCTGGACGTCGAGGTGGACCGCAGCGGCCACACCCACGCCATCAGCTTCCGGCGCGGTGTCCCCGGAGCCTTCGCGGCCGACGGCCCGGACGCCAAGTTCGAGTCCAAGGGCGGGCTGCGCAAGGGCAGGAAGATCCCCAAGACCCGCACCGGCACGCGCGTGCGGTACTGGGCCGACCGCCAGATCTTCCTCAAGGACGCCAAGCTCTCCCTGGAGCATCTGCACCAGCGCGCCCGCCAGACCGCGTTCCTGGTGCCCGGCCTGACCATCGTCGTCCGTGACGAGTTCGGCCTCGGCGAGGGCGGCAGCAAGGGCGAGGAGTCCTTCCGCTTCGACGGCGGCATCAGCGAGTTCTGTGAGTACCTGGCCACCGACAAGCCGGTGTGCGACGTCCTCCGCTTCTCGGGCCAGGGCACCTTCAAGGAGACCGTCCCCGTACTTGACGAGCACGGCCAGATGACGCCCACCCAGGTCACCCGCGAGCTCGATGTGGATGTCGCGATGCGCTGGGGCACGGGCTACGACACGACCCTGAAGTCGTTCGTGAACATCATCGCCACCCCCAAGGGCGGTACCCACGTCGCGGGCTTCGAGACGGCCGTGGCCGGCACGATGAACGAGGTGCTGCGCACCAAGAAGATGCTGCGCGTGGCCGAGGACGACATCGTCAAGGACGACGCCCTGGAGGGGCTGACCGCGGTCGTCACCGTCCGGCTCGCCGAGCCGCAGTTCGAGGGCCAGACCAAGGAGGTCCTCGGCACCTCGGCGGCCCGGCGCATCGTGAACACCGTGATCGCCAGGGAGCTCAAGGCGTTCCTGACGTCCACCAAGCGGGACGCCGCGGCACAGGCGCGCGTGGTCCTCGAGAAGGCCGTCGCCGCCGCCCGTACGCGCATCGCGGCCCGCCAGCACAAGGACGCGCAGCGCCGCAAGACGGCCCTGGAGTCCTCGTCGCTGCCCGCCAAGCTCGCCGACTGCCGCAGTGACGACGTCGACCGCAGCGAGCTGTTCATCGTCGAGGGAGACTCCGCGCTCGGCACCGCCAAGCTCGCCCGGAACTCCGAGTTCCAGGCGCTGCTGCCGATCCGCGGCAAGATCCTCAACGTCCAGAAGTCGTCCGTGACCGACATGCTCAAGAACGCCGAGTGCGGCGCGATCATCCAGGTCATAGGAGCGGGGTCGGGCCGTACCTTCGACATCGACGCCGCCCGCTACGGCAAGATCATCATGATGACCGACGCCGACGTCGACGGCTCCCACATCCGCACGCTGCTGCTGACGCTGTTCCAGCGCTACATGCGGCCGATGATCGAGGCGGGCCGGGTGTTCGCGGCGGTGCCTCCGCTGCACCGGATCGAGATCGTCCAGCCCAAGAAGGGGCAGGACAAGTACGTGTACACGTACTCGGACCGCGAGCTGCGGGACAAGCTCATGGAGTTCCAGAGCAAGGGCGTGCGCTACAAGGACAGCATCCAGCGGTACAAGGGTCTCGGTGAGATGGACGCCGACCAGCTGGCCGAGACGACCATGGACCCGCGTCATCGCACCCTGCGGCGGATCAGCCTCACGGACCTGGAGGCCGCCGAGCGCGTCTTCGATCTGCTGATGGGCAACGACGTGGCGCCGCGCAAGGAGTTCATCTCCAGCTCGGCGGCTACGTTGGACCGGTCGCGTATCGACGCGTAGCCGCTGCGCTGGGCCGGGGCCGGGTTTTCGGCCTCGGCTTCACCTTCGGCTGTTTTTTGGGTTCCCACCCGCACCGCCCGTGGCGCTTWCGTCGTCGGATGCGGGTGGCCCCTGCGGGGGTCATCGCCGTCGGCGGGTGCGGGAACATTTACCGACTTGCCTGGTCCTTCCGGTTTGCATCACCTGATGGGGTGAAGCGGGCGGAGAAGCCGAGTCGGCGATCTTTCCGTTCTGTCCATGCTTGGGCATGCACTCAAGCGATGGTCGTCCCCGCGAAGCCACAGGTGCGCAGTACGACGATCCCTGGTACGAAGCCCTCGCCTCCGGATGGGGGGAGTCGGACGGTACGGACGCCGCCGAGGCCGTCCCGCCTCCCGCCGGTGATGTGTACCTGGAGGTGCAGCGCAGCGCGGCCTTCCGGGAAGTGCGCAGCCGCTACCGGCGGTTCGTGGTGCCGGCGGTCGCCGTGTTCCTGTCCTGGTACGTGGCGTACATCGTGGCCGCCACGACCGCGCCGGCGCTGATGGCCCGGCCTGTCGTGGGCGCCGTGAACGTCGCCCTGCTCGCCGGACTCGGGCAGTTCCTCAGCACCTTTGTGCTCACCTGGGCCTACGCCCGTCACGCGCGGCTGCGCAGGGACCGGGCCGCGCTCGAACTGCGCTGGGACACGCAGGAGTTGACGCGCGTCGCGAAGGGCGGTGCCGCGTGACGGACGATCATCAGACGCTGTCGCTGCTCCTGTTCAGCGTGTTTGTCGCGATCACGCTGGCGATCACGACGTGGGTGAGCCGCAACCGGCGTGGTTCCGCGGAGGAGTTCTACGCCGGCGGCCGGCTCTTCACGCCCATGGAGAATGGTTTTGCCATCGCCGGGGACTACATGTCCGCCGCCTCCTTCCTCGGCATCTCCGGGCTCATCGCCCTCTTCGGCTACGACGGGCTCCTGTATTCGGTGGGCTTCCTCGTGGCCTGGCTGGTGGTGCTGTTCCTGGTCGCCGAACTGGTCCGCAACTGCGGGCGGTTCACGCTCGCCGACGTGGTCGCCGCGCGGATGAGGGAGCGTCCCGTGCGGATCGCGGCGGGAACTTCCTCGGTCACCGTGTCCGTTCTGTATCTGGTGGCGCAGATGGTGGGCGCGGGCACCCTGGTCGCGCTGCTGCTCGGGGGCGAGGGCGAGGCGGCGCGGTCCTGGACCGTCATCGGCGTCGGCGCGCTCATGGTGATCTATGTGTCGTTGGGAGGGATGCGGGCCACCACCTGGATTCAGATCGTCAAGTCGGTCCTGCTGCTCGGCGGCACCATCGCGTTGACGGTGCTCGTCCTGCTGCGCTTCCACGGCGACTTCGACCAACTGCTGCTCACGGCGGCAGAGCGCAGTGGCCACGGCGACGCGTTCCTGGCGCCCGGCCTGAAGTACGGCGGGGACTGGACGGCCCGCTTCGACTTCATCAGCCTGGGCCTCGCCCTGGTGCTGGGCACGGCGGGGCTGCCGCACATCCTGTCCCGCTTCTACACCGTGCCCACCGCCCGCGCGGCACGGCGCTCGGTGGTCTGGGCGATCGGGCTCATCGGCGGTTTCTATCTGATGACGATCGTCCTGGGCTTCGGCGCGGCCGCGATCGTCGGACCGGAGGCCGTACGTGGGTCGAACGCGGCCGGGAACACGGCGGTTCCGCTGCTCGCGCTCGATCTCGGCGGCGGTGCGGACTCCACCGGCGGAACGGTTCTCTTCGCCGTCGTCGCCGCGATCGCCTTCGCCACGATCCTCGCCGTGGTCGCCGGCATCACGCTCTCCTCCTCGGCGTCCGTGGCCCACGACCTCTACGCCTCACTACGGCGCCGGCACGCAGGGCCCCGCAGCGAGGTGGCCGTCGCCCGCGTGGCCGCCGTCGGTATCGGCATGGTCGCGATCGGCCTGGGGCTGCTGGCCAGGGACCTGAACGTCGCGTTCCTCGTGGGCCTCGCCTTCGCCGTCGCCGCGTCCGCCAACCTGCCGGTGCTGCTGTACTCGCTGTTCTGGCGGGGCTTCACCACACGGGGCGCTGTCTGGTCCGTGTACGGCGGCCTGATCCCGGCCGTGGCACTCGTGGTGCTGTCGCCGGTCGTGTCCGGCAGCCCCGAATCGCTGTTCCCCGGGGTCGACTTCCAGTACTTCCCCCTCCAGAACCCCGGCCTCGTCTCGATCCCCCTGGGTTTCGCGGCGGGCTGGCTCGGCACCGTCACCTCGGCCGAGGAACCCGACGAGGCCAAGCACGCGGAGACCGAGGTGCGGTCGCTGACGGGCGCGGGGGCCGTCTAGGCGGCGCCATCGTCGTCGTACGACCGCTGATAGATCGGGGACCGCTGTCCGTATGAAGAGAAGGCACGGTTCCTTCCCCCGCCCCCACGGGCCGTGCCTCAGGCGCGGGTCGCCCACACGTAACGGTGTTCCGGGCGGCCCGCGTCCCCGTACTTGAGCGTGAGGCGGGCTCGTCCGGTGCGTTCCAGGAGCTTGAGATAGCGCTGGGCGGTCTGCCGGCTCACCCCGGTCCGCTCGGCGATCTCCTGGGCCGACAGGGGGCCTTCGGCGTTCATCAGGGCGCGGCGTACGAGTTCCGCGGTGGTGGGGGAGTGGCCCTTGGGCAGGTCGGGTTCCGTGGGGGCGGACAGGGCGCCGAAGATGCGGTCCACCTCGGCCTGTTCGGCCTCGCCGCCGCCGTCGAGGGTGCGGCGCAGCTCCGCGTACGCCTCCAGTTTGGCGCGCAGGCCCGCGAAGGCGAACGGCTTCACCAGGTACTGGAGCGCCCCTTGTCGCATCGCCGCCTGTACGGTCGTCACGTCCCGCGCCGCCGTCACCATGATCACGTCGGCCTGGTGACCGCGCCGGCGCATCTCCTGGACGACCGCCAGGCCCGTGTCGTCGGGCAGATAGTGATCCATGAGGACCAGGTCCAGCCGGGGCAGCTCCTCCACGCGGCGCAGCGCCTCGGCCGCGCTGTGCGCCTCACCCGCCACATGGAAGCCCGGCACCTTCTCGACGTAGGCGGCGTTGACCCGCGCCACGCGCGTGTCGTCGTCCACGACCAGGACCTCGATCATCGCGACTCCTCCTGGGCGACGGTGTGCGGATCCGACGGCACGGTGAGGACCGGCTCCAGGTCCGGCGCGGCCAGCGCCTCGGGCAGGACGACGACGAACTCGGCGCCTCCGCCGGCCGCCTCGCCCACCGTCGCGCTGCCGCCCTGCCGCTCGGCGAGCCTGCGCACGAGGGAGAGCCCGATGCCGCGCTCGCGATGGGCCGGGCGCTGCTTGGTGGACCAACCCTCCGTGAAGATCAACTCGCGCTGCTCCTCGGGGATTCCCGGCCCCGTGTCGCGCACCCTGAGGGTCGCGGTACGCCCCTCGGCCCGCAACTCCACCTCCACGCGCGCGTGCGGCGTCCCCGCGACGGCGTCCAGTGCGTTGTCCACCAGGTTGCCCACGATCGTGACGAGCCCCCTGGGGTCGATCAGCCGGTCCGGGAGCCCGGTACGGTCCGACAGACGCAGCGCGACACCGCGCTCCGCCGCCACCGTCGCCTTCCCGACCAGCAGCGCGGCGAGCAGCGGATCCCGGATCTTCTCGGCAACCTGCTCCGCGGTGGCGCGGTGATCACCGACCACCTCCCCGACGAACTCGACGGCGTCGTCGTACATCTCCAGCTCCAGCAGTCCGAGGAGCGTGTGCATGCGGTTCGCGTGCTCGTGGTCCTGGGCGCGCAGGGCGTCGATCAGGCCGCGCGTGGAGTCGAGCTCCCGGCCGAGCTGCTCCAGCTCGGTACGGTCGCGCAGGGTGGCGACGGCGCCGCCGTCGTCGGTGGGCATGCGGTTGGTGACCAGGACTCGCTGACCGCGGACCGTGAGCAGGTCGGTGCCCGTCACCCGCCCGGCCAGCACGTCGGTCGTACGGCCTTCGCCGAGCGCCTCGTCGAGGGACCGGCCGACTGCCTCGTCGCCGATGCCCAGCAGACGCCGCGCCTCGTCGTTGAGGAGGCGGATACGGCCGCCGCGGTCCAGCGCGACGACGCCTTCCCGGATGCCGTGCAGCATCGCCTCGCGCTCCGCGAGCAGCGCGGAGATGTCGGAGAAGGCCAGGTCGCGGGTCTGCCGCTGGACTCGGCGGGAGATGAGCCAGGCGGCCAGCGCGCCGACCGCCAGGGCGCCGCCCGCGTAGGCGAGCAGCTCCGGGATCGAGTGGATCAGCCGGGCCCGCACGCTGTCGTAGGCGATGCCGACCGAGACCGCTCCGACGATCTCGCCGTCCCCGTCGCGCAGCGGCACCTTGCCGCGGGCGGAGCGGCCCAGGGTGCCGTCGTCGATCTCCATGACCTCATGGCCGGCGAGGGCCTGGCCCGGGTCGGTCGAGACGAGCCTGCCGATCTCGCTCGGCGTGGGATGCGACCAGCGCACGCCCCGCCGGTCCATCACGACGATGTACTCGGCCTTGGTCGCCTCACGGATGCGCTCCGCCTCCCGCTGCACCGGGCCGCTGGCCGTCGCGGGCGTGCTCGTCAGGTCCTCGGCGATCTGCGGCTGGGCGGCGGTGGTCTGCGCGATCGACAGCGCGCGGCGCATCGCCTGGTCGTCGAGCTGGTCGCTGAGCGGAGCGAGGAACAGTCCGGTCGCGAGCACCGCGACTCCCGCGGCGATCGCCACCTGCATCAGCAGCACCTGCGCGAACATCCGCCGAGGCAGGCCCAGGCGCAGGCGACGGGTGGGGGGAGTGGGGCTCATACC
>NZ_RDBN01000005.1:1322397-1367314 GCF_008042075.1 Streptomyces sp. UW30
TGCACAGCGTCCAGGAGTGCACAGCGTCCAGGAGGGCCGGATCGTCGTCGACGGCTGCCGCGGGAACTCGGCCTGGGAGCGGCCGGGCCAGGCGGCGGAGCTGGCCGTGCGCCGGGCCACGGGCGAGGACGCGGCTCAGGCGCTGACGGTCGTACGGACGCACGGCACGTCCCCGATCAGCTCGCGAGCGTCGTCGTCACCCTGAGTTCGCGTACCGCCACCACGTCCATCCGCGCGGGCGAGCCCAGCGCCGACGCCCCGCAGCTCTCCGGACGGGGCGGCAGGGAGGCGCCCTGGACCACGCTGACCCGCCACGTGCGCCCGTCCGCGTGGGCGACGGTCACCTCCCACCTCGGGGCCGTGCCGTGCGTCCGTACGACCGTCAGCGCCTGAGCCGCGTCCTCGCCCGTGGCCCGGCGCACGGCCAGCTCCGCCGCCTGGCCCGGCCGCTCCCAGGCCGAGTTCCCGCGGCAGCCGTCGACGACGATCCGGCCCTCCTGGACGCTGTGCAGGACGTCCTTGACGGCATGGGCCTGCGCCCTGCCGTACGCGTAGCCGTACGGGAGCACGAGCAGTGTCGGGGAGAAGCGATGCCCGCCCAGATGGGTGACCTCCCAGACGCCGTCCACGCCGGAGGCCGCCAGCTCGGCCGCGAGCGGGCGGCCCAGGAGTGCGCAGCAGCGGTCCCGCTTGCCGTTGGTGCAGACGAGCGCGAGGGGGCCGCCTGTGTGGGGCCGCCCTTGGAGAACCTCGTCGAAGGTGTGGTGGTCGCCCCTACCGAGGGCGGCGAAGTCCAGGTCGAGCAGGTGCTGGGGGTCGCTGATCGTGGCGGTGTGCAGCCAGACGTTTCCGGGCACGGTGTGGGCCACGTAGACCTGGCGTTCGGAGGGCCCGCCGCAGTCGGCGTGCCGGCCCGGGCGGCGGATCAGCGCGATGCGTACGCCCGTGCCCTGCGCGGCCGCCTCCAGGGCACGGCCCAGCGCGGGATCCAGGTGGCTCTGGGTGAGCGCCATGGCACCCCACGGGCCGGGCTGCTCCAGCAGCAGCCAGGTCGTCGCGGTCGCCGCGGTCCCCGCGATGGGCTCGTCGAGGTCCTGCGAGACGGTTGAGCACGTACTCACAGAGGTGAGCCTAACCTGACTTGAGTCGACGTGACTGCTTGAGGGGAGCAGTGCGGCTCGCGCGGCCCGAGAAACGCGTGTGGCCTGGTGCCGTTCTGGCGCCAGGCCTCATCGGTGAGGATCGAGCAGTGACGGGGTGCCGGCTGCTCGCGGGGTCGAGTGGCCCGGTTCGCGGGGCGGTTGCTCGCGGCCGGGGAGTGTGACGGTACGGGTCTGGGGTGTGGACGCGTGCTCGTGCGGTGGTCTCAGGCGTCGGGGATGTCTGCCTTGGCGCGGATGAGGGTCTCGCGGCTGACAATGACGATGCGCTCGTAGTCCGCGCGGGCGGCATCGGCGGGCAGTTCCGACTCAAGCGCCTCGGTGGCCTCGGTGCCGATGACAGCGAAGTTACCGTCGCTGAGTTCGAACACATCCGGGCAGGTGGCTCCTGAGTTACTGCCACGGGCGCTTGGAGGCACACCGATGCGGCGCACGATCTTCAACAGTGGTCCTTAGGGCTGGGCATACAGATGGCGAGCAGGGTATCGATGTTTCTCGAGTTACCAGGTCTTGATCGCGAAAACTCACCCAGTCGCGCTCAAGTCGCTGCTCTGTTGACCACCACGGTGTCCCGCGCCGGGCCTGGTCAGTCGGTCGGCGGATCGCCGACAACCCACCATTCGTCGGTATCGGCTTCGTCGAGGTCTCTGACGAGACCGTCGACCATGTGCCCCAGTTGTGCCTCCTCGGACGCCTCGTTCAGGGAGGCACGCATGTGCTGCGACGCCTCCCAGTACTCGCGGAAGACCGGGCTCTGGAAGAACTCACGCAGATGCCGGTACAGCTCCTCACGGTCGAGAGTTCCCGCCCGGTGGAGGTGGAACAGGTGGACGTACCATGCGTTGGCGTAGAAGAACTGGCGGCGCCTCTCCACCGGGATTGTCTTGTCGTAGGTGTCGATCACCGCGGCGAGCGAAGGATCGTCGATCGCCCTGGCCAGTAGCTCCCACTGCATACGCTGCTGGTGTGCCACCGCCTTGCGGTGGATCGCCAACTCCTCCAGTTCCAGCTGCTTCTCGCGCAGACGTGTTTCCTCCTGCTTCTCACGCAGACGCGTTTCCTCGGTCCGTCGTAGATGCGCGGCCGCCGTCGCGGTCGCGGTGGCGACCAGGAGGGCGAGCGCGGCGGAGCGAAGCCTCCCCGCGAGGTGTTTCCGTGTGGTCATGTCAACTACCCCCGATCAGGCGGCCGTCCGCCGGTCGTCGGGGTGCGGGTCGACTGGTGGGGACCGGCGAGCGGTGGGCGGCGCTTGCCGTCTCCCAGAGTGCCGAGCGGCTCTGATCGGCGGGGAGGCGGAGAGGAGGCGCACAGAGGGAAGCGAGGGTCGCACACTCCGGTGCCATGCCCAACGTCTGCCCGGCAAGTGCTGCTAACAATCGTTCACTTCGCGGGGATTCTTCCGGCTCGTATCCTGGGTCGGCATTCAAAACCTCGTATGCGCGCCGAGCCGCGAGCCGGTGCACCCGTCGGCGTGAGAAAGGTCGCACGTTGAGCAAGCCGACCCCCGGCCCGCAGCAGATTCCGGTCGTCGTTCTCGCCGGATTCCTCGGTTCCGGCAAGACGACTCTGCTCAATCACCTCCTCCACCGCAGCGGAGGCACCCGCATCGGGGCCATCGTCAACGACTTCGGGTCCATCGAGATCGACGCCATGGCCGTCGCCGGCGCGCTCGGCGACTCGACGGTCTCCCTCGGCAACGGCTGTCTGTGCTGCGCGGTCGACGCCAGTGAGCTGGATGTCTATCTGGAGCGCCTCGCAAGGCCGTCCACCGGCATCGACGTCATCGTCATCGAGGCCAGCGGCCTCGCCGAGCCCCAGGAACTCGTGCGCATGCTGCTCGCCAGCGAGCATCCGGGCATCGTGTACGGCGGGCTCGTCGAGGTCGTCGACGCCGCCGAGTTCGACGACACCCGCGCGAAGCACCCCGAGATCGACCGGCACCTCGCCCTCGCCGACCTGGCCGTCGTCAACAAGCTCGACCGGGCCACCGACGGGGAACGCGTCCTCGGGATCATCCGTCAGCTCGCCGACCGCGCCGCTGTCGTCCCTGCCACCTACGGGCGTATCGACCCCGCGTTCCTCTTCGACTGCCGGCCCAGCGAGGAGCGCATCGGGCAGCTGTCCTTCGACGACCTCCACCAGCACGGCGGGCACCACACCGACCACACCGGTCATCTGCACAGCGCCTACGACAGCCTGTCCTTCGTGTCCGACATCCCTGTCGATCCACGGCGGTTGATGGGGTTCCTGGACGGCAGGTCGGAGGGGTTGTACCGGATCAAGGGGTACGTCGACTTCGGGCCGTACGACGCCGCGAACCGCTACGCCGTGCACGCCGTCGGGCGGTTCCTGCGCTTCTACCCGGAACCCTGGCCCGACGCCGAGACACGCCTCACCCAGCTCGTCCTCATCGGCTCCGGCATCGACACCGCCACCCTGACCAAGGAACTCGAGGCGTGCAAGAGCGACGCCCCACACGCCGACGAGCATGGCATGTGGGGCGTTCTGCGCTACGTACAGGACCCGGAGGGAGCCGAGGAAGCGGAGGAAGCGGCCTTCGAGGAGGCTTAGACCGGGCCCGCCACCACCGACACCGTCTTCGGAAGCGACACACCCGAGCCGTCGCGGCGCGGGTCCATCTCCGGGAGCTCGACCGGTGTGCCGTTCTTCTGCGCGGCCCGCGCCGSGACGGCGCCCGCCCAGCCCAGGGACAGGCAGTCCTCGCCCTTCAGGAACCGCTGGCAGCGCACGCCGCCCGTGGCGCGGCCCTTGCGGGGGTACTGGTCGAACGGGGTCAGCTTGGCCGTCGTCTGGACCGAGTCGTCCAGGGTGCCGCGCGAGCCCGCGACCGTGAACACCACCGCGTCGGCCGCCGGATCCACCGCCGTGAAGGAGATGACCTTCGCGCCCTCGGTGAGCTTGATGCCCGCCATGCCGCCGGCGGCGCGGCCCTGCGGGCGGACCTGCGCGGCCTGGTAGCGCAGCAGCTGGGCGTCGTCCGTGATGAAGACCAGGTCCTCCTCACCGGTGCGCAGCTCGATCGCGCCGACGATCCGGTCGCCGTCCTTCAGCGTGATGACCTCCAACTCGTCCTTGTTGGACGGGTAGTCGGGCACCACGCGCTTCACGACGCCCTGTTCCGTGCCGAGCGCGAGGCCCGGAGAGGACTCGTCGAGGGTCGTCAGGCAGACCACCGTCTCGCCGTCCTCCAGGGAGACGAACTCCGACAGCGGCGCGCCGCCCGCGAGGTTCGGTCTCGACGCCGTCTCCGGCAGCTGCGGCAGATCGATGACGTTGATCCGCAGCAGCCGGCCCGTGGACGTCACCGCGCCCACCTCGCCGCGCGCCGTGGCCGGCACCGCCGAGACGATCACGTCGTGCTTGGAGCGCCTCGCGTCGCCGTCCTCCGCGAACGGGTCGCCGTTCGCCGTACGGGCCAGCAGCGCCGTCGAGGACAGCAGCACCCGGCACGGGTCGTCGGCCACCTGGAGCGGCACGGCGGAGACCTGGGTGCCCGCCGACTCCAGCAGGACCGTACGCCGCTCGGTGCCGAACTTCTTGACCACCGCGGCCAGTTCGGCGGAGACCAGCTTGCGCAGCTCGGCGTCCGAGTCGAGGATCCGGGTCAGCTCGGCGATCTCCGCGCCCAGCCGCTCCTTCTCCGCCTCCAGCTCGATGCGGTCGTACTTGGTGAGGCGGCGCAGCGGCGTGTCGAGGATGTACTGGGTCTGGATCTCGGACAGCGAGAAGCGCTCCATCAGGCGTTCCTTCGCCTGTGCGCTGTTGTCGCTGGAGCGGATCAGCCGGATGACCTCGTCGATGTCGACGAGCGCGGTGAGCAGGCCCTCGACCAGGTGCAGGCGGTCGCGGCGCTTGCCGCGGCGGAACTCGCTGCGGCGCCGGACGACCTCGAAGCGGTGGTCGAGGTAGACCTCCAGGAGCTCCTTGAGGCCCAGGGTGAGGGGCTGGCCGTCGACCAGTGCGACGTTGTTGATGCCGAAGGACTCCTCCATCGGCGTCAGCTTGTACAGCTGCTCCAGGACCGCCTCCGGCACGAAGCCGTTCTTGATCTCGATGACCAGGCGCAGGCCGTGCTCGCGGTCGGTGAGGTCCTTGACGTCGGCGATGCCCTGGATCTTCTTGGAGCCGACCAGGTCCTTGATCTTGGCGATGACCTTCTCCGGGCCGACCGTGAAGGGCAGCTCGGTGACGACCAGGCCCTTGCGGCGGGCGGTCACGGTTTCGACCTCGACCGTGGCGCGGATCTTGAAGGTGCCGCGGCCCGTCTCGTAGGCGTCCCGGATGCCGGCCAGGCCGACGATCCGGCCGCCGGTGGGCAGGTCGGGGCCCGGGACGTACTTCATCAGGGTTTCCAGATCCGCGTTCGGGTGGCGGATCAGGTGGCGGGCGGCCGCGACGACCTCGCCGAGGTTGTGCGGCGGCATGTTCGTGGCCATACCGACGGCGATGCCGGACGCGCCGTTGACCAGGAGGTTCGGGAAGGCGGCGGGCAGCGCCACCGGCTCCTGCTCCTGGCCGTCGTAGTTGGGGGTGAAGTCGACCGTGTCCTCGTCGATCGACTCGGTCATCAGACTCGTCGCCTGGGCCTGCCGGCACTCGGTGTACCGCATGGCGGCCGGCGGGTCGTCGTTGCCCAGCGAGCCGAAGTTGCCGTGGCCGTCGACCAGCGGGACGCGCATCGAGAAGGGCTGGGCCATGCGCACCAGGGCGTCGTAGATCGACGCGTCGCCGTGCGGGTGCAACTTACCCATGACCTCGCCGATGACGCGGGCGCACTTCACATAGCCGCGGTCGGGGCGCAGGCCCATCTCGTTCATCTGGTACACGATGCGGCGATGCACCGGCTTGAGGCCGTCGCGGGCGTCCGGCAGGGCTCGGGAGTAGATGACCGAGTACGCGTACTCGAGGAAGGAGCCCTGCATCTCGTCGACGACGTCGATGTCGAGGATCCTCTCCTCGTACGAGTCGTCGGGCGGCGGGGTCTTCGTGCTGCGGCGGGCCATCGCTGCCGGCTCCTTGCTGAGGCGTGGACGGATCTGACGCGGACCATTGTGGACCGCGGCACTGACAACCACCGACCAGGACCCGATGTTGGGCTCCAGCCCGGCGCGTGAGAAGTGTCGCCGACGCCGGGCCCCACCTGCGACCGACGGGGCGACAAGGCACCAACGGCACTGGAGGATCGGGGGCTTGCGGGCGGCGGCGCGACGTGTCGGCGGTGGGGTAGGAGGGCCGACCGTAGGCCAATGTGCCGGCCGTAAGCCAATGTGCCGGCCGTAGGCCAATGTGCCAGCTGTAGGCCAATGTGCCAGCCGTAAGCCAATGTGGCGGCCTTGGGGCATTGCGCCGGCCGAGCCGAGCCTCGCCGACTTCCGATGCCCACCCCCCGGACCGAACACCGTCCCCCGGACCGAGCGCCGTCCCTCCCAGACCAAGCACCGGCCGACACGCAACCGGCGAGCCCCATGCCCGGCGCTCCAGCCTTCGAGTCCCGGCCTTCGAGTCCCGGCCTTCGGGCCCCGGCCTTCGGGCCCCGGCCTTTGGGCCCCGGCCTTTGGGCCCCGGCCTTTGGGCCCCGGCCTTCGAACTCTGGCCCTCGAACCCCAGCCGCGACCGCCCGGACCAGCCCACACAGCCGCGCCCACAGCCGCGCCCACCACGGCGGCAAGCGCACGCCGCGAGACCGTTCACTCGCCGGAGTGATCGACGGCCGGCGGTGCGAGTCCTGCGAGCGAGCGCGTGGAGCGGAACGCGGTGTCGTCCGTGCCGCGGCCCATGACCGACGGCCGCCGTCTGGCGCCCGGCACGCGCGCGTGGCAGGGGCTCCATCGCGCCCCGTCCCCGATACCGCAGGCCTGGCAGCGTGCGCTTGCCGCCGTGGTGGGCGCGGCTGTGGGCGCGGCTGTGTGGGCTGGTCCCCTACCCCACCTACCCCACCGCCGACACGTCGCGCCGCCGCCCGCAAGCCCCCGCACACGACCACCCCGATCCGTATGCCGAGGCCCACACTGACGAGCTGTCCCGACTCCCGTCCCGCCCGCTCCACACGAACCGTTCTGACCGGGAACTTCGCCGACCTCTCGGACGCTGCATACAGTGGCAGGAACTGAAGCCGAACTGCTCGGCACAACGCAGTGCACGCGACCGGAAGGACACCTTGCCCATGGGTCACACGGCCACACCGGAGGCACAATCCGGCGGCCTCACCGCGACGGAGCACCGCCTGGCCAATGGCCTGCGTGTGGTGCTCTCCGAGGACCACCTCACGCCGGTCGCCGCCGTCTGCCTCTGGTACGACGTCGGCTCCCGCCACGAGGTCAAGGGCCGTACCGGACTCGCCCACCTCTTCGAGCACCTGATGTTCCAGGGCTCGGGAAGCGTCAAGGGCACGGGGCACTTCGAGCTCGTCCAGGGCGCGGGCGGCTCGCCGAACGGCACCACCAGCTTCGAGCGCACCAACTACTTCGAGACCATGCCCGCCCACCAGCTGGAGCTCGCGCTGTGGCTGGAGGCCGACCGCATGGGCAGCCTCCTGGTGGCGCTCGACGATGAGGGCCTGGAGAACCAGCGGGACGTCGTCAAGAACGAGCGCCGCCAGCGCTACGACAACGTCCCCTACGGCACGGCCTTCGAGAAGCTGACCGCGCTGTCGTACCCCGACGGACACCCGTACCACCACACGCCGATCGGCTCGATGGCCGACCTGGACGCGGCCAGCCTGGAGGACGCCCGCGCGTTCTTCCGCACGTACTACGCGCCGAACAACGCCGTGCTGTCGGTCGTCGGCGACATCGACCCGGAGCAGACGCTCGCCTGGGTGGAGAAGTACTTCGGCACCATCCCGGCCCATGACGGCAAGCCCGCGCCGCGCGACGGCTCGCTGCCCGACGTCATCGGCGAGCAGCTGCGCGAGGTCGTCGAGGAGCACGTCCCCGCGCGCGCGATGATGGCCGCCTACCGCCTCCCGGCGGACGGCACGCGCGAGTGCGACGCGGCCGACCTGGCGCTGACCGTCCTCGGCGGCGGCGAGTCCTCCCGCCTCTTCAACCGGCTCGTGCGGCACGACCGTACGGCCGTGGCGGCCGGCTTCGGCCTGCTGCGTCTGGCCGGTGCGCCCTCCCTGGGCTGGCTGGACGTGAAGACCTCCGGCGACGTCGAGGTGCCCGTCATCGAGTCGGCCGTCGACGAGGAGCTCGCCCGCTTCGCGCAGGAGGGTCCCACCGCCGAGGAGATGGAGCGCGCGCAGGCCCAGCTGGAGCGCGAGTGGCTGGACCGGCTCGGCACCGTCGCGGGCCGCGCCGACGAACTGTGCCGGTACGCCGTGCTGTTCGGCGACCCGCAGCTGGCGTTCACCGCCGTACAGCGCGTCCTCGACGTCACCGCCGAGGAGGTCCAGGCGGTGGCCCAGGCCCGGCTGCGTCCCGACAACCGTGCGGTGCTCGTGTACGAGCCGACCGACGCCGCCGCGACCGACGAGACCACCGACGAGAACGAGGAGTCGGCGCAGTGACCGAGCTCGCCAGCATGGAGTTCCACCCGCAGCCCCAGGCCGGCCCGGCCAGGCCCTGGGCGTTCCCGGCGCCCGAGCGCGGCAAGCTGGACAACGGCCTCACCGTCCTGCGCTGCCACCGCCCCGGCCAGCAGGTCGTCGCCGTCGAGGTGCTCCTGGAGTCGCCCCTGGACGCCGAGCCGAAGGGCCTGGACGGCATCGCCACGATCATGGCGCGCGCCCTGTCCGAGGGCACCGACAAGCACACCGCCGAGGAGTTCGCCGCCGAGCTGGAGCGCTGCGGTGCCACGCTCGACGCCTACGCCGACCACCCCGGCGTCCGCGTCAGCCTGGAAGTGCCTGTCTCCCGCCTGCCGAAGGCGCTCGGCCTGCTCGCCGACGCCCTCAGGGCGCCCGCGTTCGACGACGCCGAGGTGGAGCGCCTGGTGCGCAACCGGCTCGACGAGATCCCGCACGAGCTGGCCAACCCCTCGCGTCGCGCCGCCAAGGAGCTCTCCAAGGAGCTGTTCCCGGCGACCTCGCGCATGTCCCGCCCGCGCCAGGGCACCGAGGACACCGTCGCCGGCATCGACTCGGCGTCCGTACGCGCCTTCTACGAGCGGCACGTACGCCCCGTGACCTCCACCGTCGTGGTCGTCGGCGACCTCACCGGCGTCGAGCTCGACGCCCTGCTCGGCGACACCCTGGGCGCCTGGACCGGCTCTCCGGCCGAGCCGCGGCCCGTCCCGCCGGTGACCGCGAACGACACCGGGCGCGTCGTCATCGTCGACCGCCCCGGCGCGGTCCAGACGCAGCTGCTGATCGGCCGGGTCGGCCCCGACCGGCACGACCGCGTGTGGCCCGCGCAGGTGCTCGGCACCTACTGCCTCGGCGGCACCCTCACCTCCCGGCTGGACAAGGTCCTGCGCGAGGAGAAGGGCTACACCTACGGTGTGCGGGCCTTCGGCCAGGTCCTGCGCTCCGCCCCGGACGGCACAGGCGCGGCGATGCTCGCCATCAGCGGCTCCGTCGACACTCCGAACACCGGCCCGGCGCTCGAGGACCTGTGGACGGTGCTGCGCGGCGTGGCCGCCGGGGGTCTCACCGACGCCGAGCGGGACTTCGCCGTGCAGAACCTCGTCGGGGTGGCGCCGCTGAAGTACGAGACGGCGGCGTCCGTGGCGAACACGCTGGCCGACCAGGTCGAGCAGCACCTGCCCGACGACTACCAGGCGACGCTGTACCAGCAGCTGGCCGCGACCGGCACGGTCGAGGCCACCGCGGCGGCCGTCAGCGCCTTCCCGGTGGACCGTCTGGTGACGATCCTGGTCGGCGACGCGGCCGAGATCCGGGAGCCCGTCGAGGCCCTCGGCATCGGCGAAGTCACCGTCGTCGCGGCCGAGTAGAGGACGCACCGGCGCCGGGAGGCGCCACGCGCGCGTAGGGGCCCTGGTGACGTAAGAGTCACCAGGGCTCCCTTATGCCCGAATTGAGGGAGAGGTTGCCTGTCTGACCTGTGGGATGCACTACAAAAGCCGGGATCCGTTTGGGGATTGAAAGATGTCCCGTTTAGCGTCTTCCGGGCTGTCCGTCAGGCACTGCGCCGCGCCCGCGGCACCGGACAGCCATCGCCGAGTCCCCGTACGGCGCGAGCCAGGGGAGCCGGGGACCCACGAAGTCCCTGGGGTGAATCGGACGCCCGCGCGCACGCGAGGGGGCCCGTAGGAGACCTTCCTGCTCCGAACCCGTCAGCTAACCCGGTAGGCGAGAGGGAAGGAAAGGACCAGCCACTTCATGGCGTTCAACTGCGCCACGGGGAAGAACCGCCCCACCGGGAAGCACCGTAAGCCCGGCCGGTTCGAGCGCACCACCGCCCGCGCGGCCGGAGTCGCCGCGCTCACCGCCACCGGAGTCGTCGGCACCCTGGCCGCCCCGGCGCTCGCCGCCGAGCCCGCCGCGGAGCAGAGCGGCCTCATCCCCGTCATCTCCGTCGAGAACTCCATCGCGGACCAGATCGACGCCCAGGCCATCGCCCAGGAGCGGGCCGCCGCGGAGGCCGCCGCCGCGAAGAAGGCCGCCCAGGAGGCCGCCCGCGAGAAGGCGGCCGCGAAGGCGAAGGCGGAGCGCGAGGCCAAGGAGCGCGCCGCCCGCGAGGCCGAGCGCAAGCGCCTGCTGTCCTACGTCGCCCCGATCGCCGGCTCGTACGTCTCCACGGGCTACAAGGCCGGCGGCGCCGTCTGGTCCTCCGGCAGCCACACCGGCATCGACTTCCACGCCTCCAGCGGCACCTCCGTCCACGCGGTCGCCTCCGGCACCGTCGTCGAGGCCGGCTGGGGCGGGGCGTACGGCAACAACATCGTGATCAAGATGAACGACGGCACGTACACCCAGTACGGCCACCTGTCGTCCATCGGCGTCTCGGTGGGCCAGACCGTCACCCCCGGCCAGCAGATAGGCCTGTCCGGCGCCACCGGCAACGTCACCGGGCCGCACCTGCACTTCGAGGCCCGCACGACGCCGGAGTACGGCTCGGACATCGACCCCGTCGCCTACCTGCGCTCGCACGGCGTGAACATCTGACGCCACCACCGCGCCCACCGAAGCCCCGGCTCCCCGAGCCGGGGCTTTCGATGTTTCCCGGCCGGTTGCCTGTCCAAAAAATATCCATGGATTCCGGCCCCCTGTCGGAAATTCCGGCCGGTTGCAATAGAGTCACTGCGAACACGTCATTCTCGACGTTTCACGGGGATTAAAGCGGAGGTCGGTCATGCGTATTCCGGCGCATTCGGTATGCACGGCGATCCGGGACGACATCGTCGCCGGTGTCTACGAGCGTGGCAGCCGGCTCACCGAGGAACTGCTCGCACGCCGCTACGGCGTCTCCCGCGTCCCCGTGCGGGAGGCCCTGCGCACCCTGGAGGCGGAGGGCTTCGTCGTGACCCGGCGGCACGCGGGCGCGTGCGTCGCCGAACCGACCGAGCAGGAGGCCGCCGACCTGCTGGAGATGCGCGGCCTCCTGGAACCCCTGGGCGCCTCCCGGGCCGCCCAGCGGCGCACCGAGGCCCATCTGAAGGTGCTGCGCGGCCTGGTGAGGCTGGGGCAGGAGCGGGCCCGGCGGGGAAACAGCGAGGACCTGCGCTCCCTGGGCGCCTGGTTCCACGAGACGCTGGCCCAGGCATGCGGCAGCCCCGCCCTGACCTCGATGCTGACCCAGCTGCGCCACAAGATCGCCTGGATGTACGCCGTGGAGGCACCGGCCGAACCGGTGGAGTACTGGACCGAGCACGGCGCGATCGTGGACGCGGTGGCGCGCGGTGACAGTGAACGCGCCCGCGCGATCACGGCCCTGCACACCGAGCGCTCGCTCTCCGCGCACCGCCTTCGGTTCGGCTCCGGCGGCGAGCGCACGGAGCGTGTGAGGAATTCGCAACATCCCGTAAACATGCCGAGCCTGCGGCATTAACACAGGCGCCGTATACAAAGGAGAGGTAATTCGAGGGGGATTATTTTTGCTGCCCGTGAGCGGGAAATGCGAAGGGCTCGCCCGGTAATTCGAGCGAGCCCTTCATGATGCCCTGGTGGCGTTTTTTCTCAGACGCCCTCAGATGCCCTCGGACAGTCTCAGACCGTCTCGGGCAGCTCCTCGAGGCCCTCGGAGACCAGCTTCGCCAGCCGGTCGAGGGCGGCGTCCGCACCCTCGGCGTCGGAGGCGAGGACGATCTCCTCGCCGCCCTGGGCGCCCAGGCCCAGGACGGCCAGCATGGAGGCCGCGTTGACGGGGTTGCCGTCAGCCTTGGCGATCGTCATCGGGACGCCTGCGGCCGTGGCGGCTCGGACGAAGATGGAGGCGGGGCGGGCGTGGAGGCCCTCGGCCCAGCCGACGTTGACGCGGCGCTCAGCCATGTGATGCTGCCCTTCGGTGTTCAGGGTTGTCTAGACCAGTTTCCCACACCCGTGAAGCATGCCGGAACTGGACGAACGTATGACGCACGTCCCTTCCTCGGTGACCGTCGGGTCGCGGCCTCGACCCCACGTGACGTCCTCCACAGACTGCCTCGCGCCGTTGTCGTACGCGAGCCGTAATCTGGGCCCCATGCAGAGCGCCTCGGACAGGCACGAGTACCCCGCCCACTGGGAAGCCGACGTGGTGCTGCGCGACGGCGGCACCGCGCGCATCCGCCCCATCACCGTTGATGACGCCGAGCGCCTGGTCAGCTTCTACGAGCAGGTGTCGGACGAGTCGAAGTACTACCGCTTCTTCGCGCCCTACCCGCGACTGTCCGCAAAGGACGTCCACCGCTTCACGCACCACGACTTTGTGGACCGGGTGGGACTCGCGGCCACGGTGGGCGGCGAGTTCATCGCCACCGTACGCTACGACCGGATCGGCGCCGACGGAATGCCCGCGTCGGCCCCTGCCGACGAGGCCGAGGTCGCCTTCCTCGTCCAGGACGCCCATCAGGGGCGCGGCGTCGCCTCTGCCCTCCTCGAACACATCGGCGCGGTCGCACGCGAGCGCGACATCCGCCGGTTCGCCGCCGAGGTGCTGCCCGCCAACACCAAGATGATCAAGGTGTTCACGGACGCCGGATACACCCAGAAGCGCAGCTTCGAGGACGGCGTCGTCCGCCTGGAGTTCGACCTGGAGCCGACCGACCGCTCGCTCGCCGTGCAGTACGCGCGCGAGCAGCGCGCCGAGGCCCATTCCGTACGGCGGCTGCTGGTGCCCGGCTCCGTCGCCGTCATCGGCGCGGGCCGCACCCCCGGCGGGGTCGGCCGCAGCGTCCTCGGCAACATCAGGGACGCCGGGTTCACAGGCCGGCTGTACGCCGTGAACAGGGCGTTCCCGCAGGACCTCAAGGAGCTCGACGGGGTTCTCGCGCACCGCTCGGTACGGGACATCGGGGAGCACGTCGACCTCGCGGTGGTCGCCGTACCGGCCGAGCACGTCCTCGACGTCGTCACCGAGTGCGGCGAGCACGGCGTGCAGGGACTGGTCGTGCTCTCCGCCGGGTACGCCGAGAGCGGCCCCGACGGGCGCGAGCGCCAGCGCGAACTCGTCCGCCGCGCGCGCACGTACGGCATGCGCATCATCGGCCCGAACGCCTTCGGGATCATCAACACCGCCGCCGACGTCCGGCTGAACGCCTCACTGGCCCCCGAGATGCCCAGGCCGGGCAGGATCGGGCTCTTCGCACAGTCCGGCGCCATCGGCATCGCCCTGCTGTCCCGGCTGCACCGGCGCGGCGGCGGGGTCACCGGCGACACCGGCGTCTCGACCTTCGTGTCGTCCGGCAACCGGGCCGACGTCTCCGGCAACGACGTCCTGCAGTACTGGTACGACGACCCGGACACCGACGTCGTCCTGATGTACCTGGAGTCCATCGGCAACCCGCGCAAGTTCACCCGCCTCGCCCGGCGTACGGCGGCCGCGAAGCCGCTGGTCGTCGTGCAGGGCGCGCGGCACGGGGGAGCGGCGCCGCAGGGCCACACCGTACGGGTCACGCGGTTGCCGCACACCACCGTGTCCGCGCTGCTGCGGCAGGCGGGGGTGATCCGCGTCGACACCATCACCGAGCTGGTGGACGCGGGGCTGCTGCTCGCGCGCCAGCCCCTGCCGGCCGGGCCGCGGGTGGCGATCGTGGGGAACTCCGAGTCGCTGGGACTGCTGACCTACGACGCCTGCCTGTCCGAGGGCCTGCGGCCCTTGCCGCCGCTGGACCTGACGACCGCGGCGTCGGCGGCCGACTTCCACGAGGCGCTGGCGCGCGCGCTCGCCGACGAGACGTGCGACGCGGTCGTCGTCACCGCGATACCGGCGATCGGGGACGCGACGACCGGGGACGCCGAGCTTGCGCAGGCCCTGAGCTCGGCGGCCGAGCGGGTGCCGGGGAAGCCGGTGCTGGTGGTGCACGTGGAGCTCGGCGGTCTCGCGGAGGCCCTGTCTGCAGCCGCGAGCACCGCGCCACAGGCGGACAGGGCGGCGCCCCGCACCGCGGGCCGCGCCCACCCCTTCCGCCCGCTGGACTTCCCGGCCGACCCGCTGCCCGAACCGTCGGACACCGCAGAGGGCACGCCCCGCCTCATCCCCGCCTACCCGGCGGCCGAGCGAGCGACCCGTGCCCTCGGCGAAGCCGTCAAGTACTCCCAGTGGCGCCGCGAGGCGGCCGAGCCCGGCAAGGTGCCCGAGTACGAGGACATCGATGAGAGGGGCGCCGCCCAGCTGATCGACGGTCTGCTCGCGCGCGGGCAGGGGCTCACGCTCGGCACGGACGAGACCTGCGACCTGCTCGGCAAATACGGCATCCAGGTGCACCGCGCCCTGCACGCCCCCACCCCCGACGCGGCCGCCGAGGCCGCCCGCACCCTCGGCTACCCCGTCGCGCTCAAGGCCACCGCCCCGCACCTGCGGCACCGCGCCGACCTCGGCGGCGTCCGGCTGGACCTCGCGGACGAGGAGCAACTGCGGCGGGCCTACACCGAGTTGACCGAGCTGTTCGGCAGACCGGAGGAGCTGCGCCCGGTCGTACAGAGCATGGCACCGCGCGGCGTCGACACCGTCGTACGGGCCGTGATCGACCCGGCGGCCGGAGCCGTGCTGTCCTTCGGGCTCGCCGGAGCCGCCTCACAGCTGCTCGGCGACATGGCGCACCGGCTGATCCCGGTCACCGACCGCGAGGCGACCTCGATCGTCCGCTCGATCCGGACGGCCCCGTTGCTGTTCGGTTGGCGCGGCTCCGAACCCGTCGACACACCTGCCCTGGAGGAGCTTCTGCTGCGGGTGTCGAGGCTGGTCGACGACCACCCGGAGGTCGTGGCGGTCACCCTGGAGCCGGTCGTCGTCGCCACACACGGCCTGAGCGTCCTCGGCGCCTCCGTGCGCCTGGCGCTGCCGCCCGCCCGCGACGACCTCGGACCGAGGACCCTGCCGACGTACTGAGACCCCCGCGAGCGGTGCCTCGCAGTCAGTGCACCCCCGTAGGATGGGCGTCATGGCCAAGACCAGTACGACGACCCAGGGGCTGCGAGCGGCGATCGAGCGCAGCGGCTACTACCCGGCCCTCGTGGCCGAGGCGGTGGAGGCCGCCGTGGGCGGCGAGCCCATCCGGTCGTACCTGGTCCATCAGGAGACGACGTTCGACCAGAACGAGGTGCGGCGGCATGTGACCGTCCTCGTCCTCACCGGCACCCGTTTCATCGTCAGCCACACCGACGAGCAGGCCGCGGACACCACCTCCCCGACGCCGTACGCCACGACCTCGACGGAGTCGGTCAAGCTCGGCCGGATCTCGTCGGTCGTGGTCAGCCGCGTCGTCGCCAACCCGGAGCAGTACACGGTGGGCACACTGCCCCGCGAGGTGGTCCTCACCATCGGCTGGGGCGCCGTCGCCCGCATCGACCTGGAGCCCGCAGCCTGCGGCGACCCCAACTGCGAGGCGGACCACGGCTACACGGGCAACTCGACGGCGGACGACCTCAGCCTGCGCGTCAGCGAGGCCGGTGACGGCCCGGAGACGGTGCGCCAGGCGCTCGCCTTCGCGCAGTCGCTCTCCGAGGCGACCGCGGACCTCACGCACTGATGGCACAGTCCACCGCCTGGGATCCCCATCCGGAACCCCTCGCCGTCACCTCCGCGCCGGCCCCCGAGTACGGCAGCGGCTCGCTCGCCGACCTGCTGCCCACCCTGGCCGCCGGCATGGCCGTACCGGGCATGACCGCCACGATCGGCGAGCTGACCCCCGCCGACCGCAACTGCGTGTTCCTGATCGACGGCCTCGGCTGGGAGCAGCTCAAGGCGCACCCCGAGCACGCCCCCTTCATGAGCGCGCTGCTCGGCAGCTCCCGCGGCGGCACAGGACGCCCGATCACCACCGGCTACCCGGCGACCACCGCGACCTCCCTCGCCTCCGTCGGCACCGGCCTGCCGCCGGGCGCGCACGGCCTGCCCGGCTACACCGTGCGCAACCCCGAGACCGGCGAGCTGATGAACCAGCTGCGCTGGCAGCCGTGGTCGCCGCCGCGCGCCTGGCAGCCGTACCCGACGGTCTTCCAGCTCGCCCACGACGCGGGTGTGCACGCGGCCCAGGTGTCGTCACCCACCTTCCAGAACACCCCGCTGACCAAGGTCGCGCTCAGTGGCGGAACGTTCCTCGGGCGCCTGACCGGCGAGGAGCGCATGGACCTCGCGGCCGAGCAACTGGCCAAGGGCGACCGCTCCCTGGTCTACACGTACTACGCCGAACTCGACGGCGCCGGCCACCGCTACGGCGTCGACTCCGACACCTGGCGCGGCCAGCTCATGTACGTCGACCGGCTCGTCCAGCGCCTCGCCGAACAGCTCCCGCCGCGCACCGCGCTCTACGTCACCGCCGACCACGGCATGATCGACGTGCCTTTCGACGAGGAACACCGCATCGACTTCGACGAGGACTGGGAGCTGCGCGCCGGCGTCGCCCTGCTCGGCGGCGAAGGCCGGGCGCGGCACGTGTACGCGGTGCCGGGCGCCGCGAACGACGTCCTGACCTGCTGGCGCGAGGTGCTCGGCGAGCAGTTCTGGGTGGCCTCGCGGGACGAGGCGATCGAGGCGGGCTGGTTCGGGCCGCAGATCGACGAGCGCGTCCACGACCGCATCGGTGACGTGATCGCGGCCGCGCGGGACGACGTCCTGATCATCGCCTCCGAGCGGGAGCCGAAGGAGTCGGCGATGGTCGGCAACCACGGTTCGATGACCCCCGCCGAGCAGCTGGTCCCCCTGCTCGAAGTACGCTCCTGAAACCCCCTCCCAGACCGCTGCGTTGCCGAAAGGTGCTCAACTCCACATGTCCGAGCTGGTGTTCTTCTCCGGAACGATGGACTGCGGGAAGTCGACACTGGCTCTCCAGATCGAGCACAACCGTTCGGCGCGTGGCCTGGCGGGCATGATCTTCACGCGCGACGACCGCGAGGGTGAGGGCAAGCTCTCCTCGCGGCTCGGCCTGGTCACCGACGCGGTGGAGGTCGAGGACGGCATGGACCTCTACGGCTACATCGTCGACCACCTCTCCCGGGGCGGCCGCGCGGACTACGTCATCGCCGACGAGGCCCAGTTCCTCGCTCCGGTCCAGATCGACCAACTCGCGCGCGTGGTCGACGACCTGGGGCTCGACGTCTACGCCTTCGGCATCACGACCGATTTCCGCAGCAAGCTGTTCCCCGGCTCGCAGCGCCTGGTGGAACTGGCCGACCGGGTCGAGGTGCTCCAGGTCGAGGCCCTGTGCTGGTGCGGTGCCCGCGCCACGCACAACGCCCGCACGATAGGCGGTGAGATGGTCGTCGAGGGCGCCCAGGTGGTCGTCGGCGACGTCAACCAGGCGGACGCCGTCGGCTACGAGGTGCTGTGCCGCCGCCACCACCGCCGCCGGATGACGGCGGCCAGTGCGCGGGCGGCGGCGCTGTCCCCGGACGTGCTGCCGGTACACCAGGCCTGAGCCGCGGCTCGGCCCTCGGAGCGGCCATCAGCTCGGGTTCTGGATGACGGAGAACCGGGCGCCCTCGGGGTCCGCCACCGTCGCCACGCGGCCATGGTCGCTGTCGTGGGCCGGCCGCAGGACATGACCGCCGAGACCGACGACCCGCTCCAGCGCCTCGTCCGTGTCGGCGACTTCGAAGTACGTCATCCAGTGCGGGCCCCGGTCGCGGGGCAGGGCGTTGCCGACGCCGTGGATGCCGGCGACCGGGCGGCCGTCGATGTGCAGGGTGACGTAGTCGAAGTCGGCGGAGACCACCGGCTCCTCCTCGTAGGCGAACACCGTCTCGTAGAACTTGGCGACGTTCACGGACTCGAAGGTCACCAGCTCGTTCCAGGCCGGGGTGCCGGGCACGCCCGTGATGCCCGTGCCGAGGTGGGCCGCCGTCTGCCAGATGCCGAAGACGGCGCCGGAGGGGTCCGAGCAGATCGCCATCCGGCCGGCCTCGGCGGCGTCCAGCGGTCCCACGCCGACGGTGCCGCCGCACAGCCGTACCGTGTCGGCGGTCAGGTCCACGTCGTTCGAGGCGAGGTAGGGCGTCCAGGCGATGGGGAGGTGACGGTCGGGCGGCAGCTGGCCGATGCCGGCCACCTCACGGCCGTCGAGCAGGGCCCGCACATAGGGGCCGAGCTGCTGGGGGCCGGGGCGGAACTCCCAGCCGAACAGCGCTCCGTAGAACTCCTGGGTCGCGGCCATCCCGTGCACCATCAGGCTCACCCAGCAGGGCGTGCCGGGCGCGTGCCGAGCGTGCGTCGCGCCGTTCGGGCCGGCCGACCCCCGTGCCTCGGTCATCGTCACTCTCTCCTCGGCCCCTCGCGGTGGCCGCGTCTCATCCGCTGTCCCGGCCCCCGTGCCGATGCTCGCACCACCCGTGGTCACGCGCGCTCCGGGCGCGCCGCCGCACGACGGCCGGCGACCGGAGGATGCCCGGTGTGCGATGTACCGCCCGTTTCCGTGCGATTGCCGACGGATGTCGATCGGCTGCACAGCATGTGCCTGATCCCGTACGCCTCGTGATCGGGCCTGTCCGGCGGGCAGAGTATCCGGAGCCGGGCGATGCGGCCACCCCGTGCGCAAGGATGGTGGCCATGAACGCCATCATCTCCGCATCCGAACTCGCGAGCGCGCTGACGGGGCAGAACCCGCCCGTGCTGCTCGACGTCCGCTGGCAGTTGAGCCTGGCCAAGACCCCCGGCGAGCCGCCGTTCGACGGCCGGAAGGAGTACGGGTCCGGCCACGTCCCCGGCGCGGTCTACATCGATCTGGACCGGGAACTGGCCTCCGCGCCCGGTTCGCGCGGCCGTCATCCGCTGCCCGACTTGGCCGAATTCGGTACGGCGATGCGGCGGGCGGGGGTGTCCTCCGGGACGCCGGTGGTCGTGTACGACGGCGGACAGGGTTGGGCGGCGGCCCGCGCCTGGTGGCTGCTGCGCTGGACGGGTCACCCCGACGTACGGGTCCTCGACGGCGGGTTGCCGGCCTGGCAGGGTCCGCTGGAGACGTCGGTGCCGACGCCGGCGGAGGGCGACTTCGAGCCGGTGCCGGGAGCGGCCGGGCTCCTCGACGCCGACGGCGCGGCGGCACTCGCCCGGTCGGGGGTACTGCTGGACGCACGAGCGGGGGAGCGCTACCGCGGCGAGGTCGAGCCGATCGACCCCGTCGGCGGCCACATCCCCGGCGCCGTCTCCGCCCCCACCAACGAGAACGTCACCCCGGAAGGCCGCTTCCTCCCCGCCGAGGAACTCGCCGCCCGCTTCAAGTCCCTGGGCGCGTCCGAGGACACCCGAGTCGGCGTGTACTGCGGCTCGGGCGTCTCCGCCGCCCACGAGGCCCTGGCCCTGGCGGTCGCGGGCATTCCGGCGGACCTGTACGTCGGCTCATGGTCGCAGTGGTCGTCGGACCCGTCCCGGCCGGTGGCCGTGGGGCCGGATCCGCAGTAAGGGGAGTGCCTTCGGCCCTAGAGGTGGGGACGCTCGCCGACCCCGGCGGGCGCTCCCCAGGTCGGAGCGGATGCCACCCCCTGGCGCCAGGGCGCTCGGCCATCCGAGTGCGAGGGCGCGCACATTGCACGGCTGGATGTCCACGTACCTGCGCCCGAGGGCCGCGTTCGCCGCAACGCGGCCCTCATCCAGGTCGGGTCGGATGCCTTACGGCACGACGGCTGGTGGGCGACGCATGGGCGCCCGCAGCCCCCGGCGCTCGGCCGTCCAGGGGAGAGGGCGCGCATCAGTGCGCCTGGCGGAATGCTGACGTCGCTGCGCCCGAGCCCTGCACAGCCCGAGGCTGTGTTGGTTGCGACTCGGGCCTGATTCAGGTCGGGTCGGATGTCCTGCGGCACGACGGCTGGTGGGCGACGCATGGGTGCCCGCAGCCTCCGGCCTGACTCCGGTGCTCGGCCGTCCATGGGAGAGGGCGCGCATCAGTGCGCTTGGCGGAATGTTGACGTCGCTGCGCCCGAGCCGTGCGCAGCCCGAGGCTGTGTTGGTTGTAACTCGGGCCTGATGCAGGTCGGGTCGGATGCCTTGCGGCACGACGGCTGGTGGGCGACGCATGGGTGCCCGCAGCCCCAAGGCCCGACTCCGGTGCTCGGCCGTCCAAGGGAGACAGTGCGCACCAGTACGCCCAGCGGAACGTCCCGGCACCCGTGCCCGCACAGCCCGAGGGCCGCGTTGCGACCAACGCGGCCCTCATCTTCGTACGGCCGCACGGGCGGTCGTACGAACGGCTACTCCTGCTTCTTCCTGCGCGTGCCGAACACGATCTCGTCCCAGCTCGGGACGGCGGCCCGGCGGCCCGGGCGGACGCCGTCCGCCTCGGCCTGGCGGTCGGTGGCGCC
The DNA here is from genome assembly GCF_008042075.1 of Streptomyces sp. UW30. Lineage (GTDB taxonomy): Bacteria > Actinomycetota > Actinomycetes > Streptomycetales > Streptomycetaceae > Streptomyces. The sequence continues at coordinate 1,343,410 of NZ_RDBN01000005.1, forward strand.
GATCAGGCGGTCGCGGTGGCTGCCGACGGAGCGGGGCATGAGGACGTCCGCGTAGGCGGAGCCGGCCGAGGCGGCGGGAGCGGGCGGCTCCTCCGCGGCCGGTTCGGCGGGAGGCTCCTCCACTTCCGGCTCCGCGGGCGGGCGCTCCGGGACCACCATGTCACCGCGGAAGCTCGGCACCGCCTCCAGCAGACTGGTCAGCGAGTCCCGCTCCTCCGTGACCTCCTCGGCCGGCTCGGAGGCCTGCGCGGGCAGGCTCGGCCGGTCGAGGGCGCGGTCCAGCGGGCGGTCGCGCGGCAGCCGTGCGATGCGCGGCACGAACGGGAAGCTGGGCTCGGGTGCGGCAAGGTCCTCGGACTCGCCGATCAGCGAGCGCGCCTCCTCGTCGACGGCCTGGACGAGCCGCCGGGGCGGGTCGTACGTCCAGCTCGCCGAGTGCGGTTCGCCCGCCACCCGGTAGACCAGCAGCACCTCCCACGTGCCGTCGTCACGACGCCACGAGTCCCACTGCGCCGTGTCCTTCTCGGCACCGCGCAGCAGCAGCCGCTCCGTGACGGCCTCGCCGAGCTGAGGACCCGCCGCGTTCTCACCGGGCCGGCGGACGGGAGTCTTCCGCGCCCGCTCGGCCATGAAGGCGCGCTCGGCGAGCACGGGGCCCTCGAAGCGCCGTACACGGTCGACGGGGATACCCGCGAGCTGGGCGACCTCTTCCGCGCTCGCACCGGCACGTATACGCGCCTGGATGTCACGGGGGCGGAGATGGCTCTCCACCTCGATCTCGATCTGGCCGAGGCGGGGCCGGTCGCCGCGCACGGCTGCGCGCAGCCGTTCGTCGATGGGAAGGGTGTACTCCGTTGCGTCGGCAGCCTTGAGCACCAGCCGTGTGCCGTCATTCGAGACGGCCACGACACGCAGTTCGGGCATGGGGACCTCCCGGGTGGTGCCTGCCGACGTCACGTGCGTCGCTGCTTCCGCTAGTCGAGTGTGGCCTGCCCGGGTGCAGCCTGCCACAACCTTGCCGAGTTGCCCGGCGTGTCGGGCACGGGCCCTGGATCGCCGTTATGGCACGGTTACCTATCCGCAACGCTAAGTGACCAACTCCGTCACCCTGTGCAAGTATCCCCCTCCCGGTGGTCCTTGAAGGCCACGGATGCCCAGGCGGGAGACCGGACCCAGGGCTCGCCACAGTACTCCATTTGGGCCACGTGCGTGGATTGGCACGCCGCCCAACTTCTGGCAATGAGCGTGACTCGGCCGTGGGTTGGGCAGTTTTCGACCTTGAACGTGGCGTACTTCACGCAAATGTCAGAAACGGAACTAATGCTTTCGTCCGTGCGTGCCCCTGTCGCACAGTTGGCCGAGTGGGCGGATGCGTGGACCGGGCGCTACGCCCCCAACACCCGCCGCAGGTAGTCGTTCTGGAACAGCCGGTCGGGGTCGAGCCGGTCCCGCAGCGCGGTGAACTCCTCGAAGCGCGGGTAGACCCCGGCGAAGTACTCGGCGTCGCGCGTGTGCACCTTGCCCCAGTGCGGGCGCCCCTCGTGCGCCGTGAAGATGCTCTCGGCCGCGGTGAAGTACCGCTGGAACGGGGTGCCCTTGACCATGTGGACGGCGATGTACGCGCTGTCGCGCCCCGAGGCGGTGGACAGGGTGATGTCGTCGGCCGGGGCCGTGCGCACCTCGACCGGGAAGCTGACCCGCAGGCCGGACCGGTCGATCATGGCCTCCAGTTCGCGCAGGGTCTCGACCACTGCCTCGCGCGGGACGGCGTACTCCATCTCCACGAAGCGCACCCGGCGCGGTGATGTGAAGACCTTGTAGGGGATGTCCGTGTAAGTCCGCGCGGACAGCGCCTTGCTGGAGATCCGGGCGATCGTCGGGATCGTGCCGGGCGCCGCGCGGCCCACCCACTGGGCCACCTGGAAGACGCCGTTGGAGAGCAGTTCGTCCTCGATCCAGCCCGCGATCTGCCCCACCGGCTTTTCCGGGCCCGCGCTGCGGTTGTTGCGCTTGGTGTTGGTGCTGCCGGTGTGCGGGAACCAGTAGAACTCGAAGTGCTCGTTCTCGGTCCACAGTTCGTCGAACTCCGCCAGGACCCGAGTGAACGGCATCGGCTCCTCGCGCGCGGCCAGCAGGAAGATCGGCTCCACGGCGAAGGTGATCGCGGTGACGATGCCCAGGGCGCCGAGGCCGATACGGGCGGCGGCGAAGATCTCCGGGTTCTCCTTCTCGGAGCAGGTGAGCACCGAGCCGTCGGCGGTGACCAGTTCCAGGGCCTTGATCTGGGCGGCGATCGAGGCCGAGTCGCGGCCCGTGCCGTGCGTGCCGGTGCTGGTGGCGCCGGAGACCGTCTGCTCCATGATGTCGCCCATGTTCGCGAGCGACAGACCCTCGCGGGCCAGGGCCATGTTGAGCCGCTTCAGCGGGGTGCCGGCCTCGACCGTGACGGTCCCGGCCTCGCGGTCGATGTGGCGGATGCCCGTCAGCAGCTGAGGGCGGACGAGCACGCCGTCGGTGGCGGCTATGGACGTGAAGGAGTGTCCGCTGCCGGCCGCCTTCACCTTCAGGCCGTCCTCGGCGGCCCGGCGTATCGCCGCGGCCAGTTCCTGAACGGAGGCCGGAGTGACCTCCCGCGCGGGACGGGCGGTGACGTTGCCGCCCCAGTTACGCCACGTGCCGTTCTTCCCGCTCGCTGTGCTGCTCAACGGTGCCCTCCCGACGCGGAGCCGGCCTGCTGAGCCGGCGGTACCCCAGGAAACCGACCGCGACCGCGACGGCCCCGGACACCGCCGGAACCCCGTACCCGGCATCCGCACCGGCCGCGTCGATCACCCAGCCGGCCATGGAGGAGCCGAGCGCGACCCCGACCGCGAGCCCGGTGCTCACCCAGGTCATGCCCTCGGTCAGTTGCGCGCGTGGTACGTGCTCTTCGATCAGGGACATGGTGGTGATCATCGTGGGAGCGACGGCCATGCCCGAGACGAACAGCGCCACGGCCAGAAACGGCAAGTTTCCGACCAGTAGGAGGGGGATCATACTCACGGCCATCGCGCATATGCCCAGCAGCCAACGACGTTCCGGCGCCCCCTTGAAGCGCATCAGCCCGAAGACGAGGCCCGCCGCGCAGGAACCCGCCGCGTACAGCGCGAGGACCACGCTCGCGGCGGCCTTGTGACCCTGCTCGTCCGCGAAGGCCACGGTGACCACGTCCACGGCGCCGAAGATCGCTCCGGTCGCCACGAACGTGGCCACCAGGACCTGGAGTCCGGGGGTGCGCAGGGCCGAGTCGCCCCCTTGCTTCTCGTGCTTCTCGCGCGGATGCGGCGCGGGCTCGGTGGAGCGCTGTGCGGTCAGCCAGAAGACACCGACCGCCAGGAAGCACCCGGCGAGCAGCGGCCCCGCCTCCGGGAACCACGCCGTGGACAGACCGATCGAGATGATCGGCCCGAAGATGAAGCACATCTCGTCGATCACGGACTCGAAGGAGTACGCGGTGTGCAGCTGGGGCGTCCCCCGGTACAGCGCGGCCCAGCGGGCGCGGATCATCGCCCCGACGCTGGGCACGCACCCGATGCCGACGCAGGCCACGAACAGCACCCAGTCCGGCCAGCCGTAGTGCGCCGCGAACAGCAGCAGGGCCCCCGCCACGAGCGAGATCAGCGTCGCCGGGCGCAGCACCCGCCGCTGCCCGTGCCGGTCGACCAGGCGCGAGACCTGAGGCCCCGCCACGGCCGCGGCCAGCGCGATGGTGGCGGACAGGGCGCCGGCCAGGCCGTACCGCCCGGTCAGCTGCGACACCATGGTGACCACGCCGATGCCCATCATCGACAGCGGCATGCGGCCGAGGAAGCCCGCGGCGGAGAAGGCCTTGCTGCCTGGGGCGGCGAACAAGGCGCGGTAGGGGCTGGGCACGGGGGTCTCCGGTCAGGCGGAAGAGGCGTGGACGGGTGGGGCGCGGAACCGCTTTCGTAAGGCGTGTCGACAGCCGGGACAGCTTACGAGTTAGGCGACCCTAACGCACCTGTCCGGACGAACGGGGAACCCGGGTGGACACCCCGCCGTTTCCCGGCTGTCAGTACCGGATGACAGGATCGATCCATGCCAGACGCGCGCGATGCCCGCCCCTACGACGCCCTGCTCCTGCTCTCCTTCGGCGGCCCCGAGGGCCCGGACGACGTGATCCCGTTCCTGGAGAACGTCACCCGTGGGCGGGGCATCCCCACCGAGCGCCTCAAGGAAGTCGGCGAGCACTACTTCCTGTTCGGCGGTGTCAGCCCGATCAACGACCAGAACCGCGCCCTGCTGGACGCCCTGCGCAAGGACTTCGCCGAGCACGGTCTGGATCTGCCGATCTACTGGGGCAACCGCAACTGGGCGCCGTACCTGACGGACACGCTGCGCGAGATGGTCGCCGACGGCCGCCGCCGCATCCTGGTCCTCGCCACCAGCGCCTACGCGTCCTACTCGGGCTGCCGCCAGTACCGCGAGAACCTCGCCGACTCGCTGGCCGCCCTCGACGCCGAGGGCCTGGAGCTGCCAAAGATCGACAAGCTGCGGCACTACTTCAACCACCCCGGCTTCCTGGAGCCGATGATCGACGGCGTGGTCGAGGCCCTCGCCGACCTCCCCGAGGACGCCCGCGGTGGCGCCCACATCGCGTTCTCCACCCACTCGATCCCGACCGCGGCCGCCGACAGCTCGGGCCGAGCCGAGGACCACGGCGACGGCGGCGCGTACGTCGAGCAGCACCTGGACGTCGCGCAGCTGATCGCCGACGCCGTCCGTGAGCGCACCGGCGTCGACCACCCCTGGCGGCTCGTCTACCAGTCCCGCTCCGGCGCCCCGCACATCCCCTGGCTGGAGCCCGACATCTGCGACCACCTGGAGGAGCGGCACGCGGCCGGCGTCCCCGCGATCGTGATCGCCCCCATCGGCTTCGTCTCCGACCACATGGAGGTCCTCTACGACCTCGACACGGAGGCCAAGGCCAAGGCGGAGGAACTGGGCCTGCCCATACGCCGTTCGGCCACCGTCGGGGACGACCCGCGCTTCGCCGCCGCCGTACGCGACCTCGTCCTGGAGCGTGCCGCCGTGGAGCGCGCGGAGGAGGTCACGCCCTGCGCCCTCGGCGCGCTCGGCGCGAGCCACAACCTCTGCCCGGTCGGCTGCTGCCCGTCCCGCGCGCCGAGGCCCGCCGCGGCCGGCGCCGACAGCCCCTACGCATGAGGAGCCACGTGACCGACGCCCTGCACACGGACCTGCTCGCCCTGGCCCAGGAGGCGGCCCGTCGCGCCGGCGAACTCCTGCGCGACGGCCGCCCGGCCGACCTGGCGGTCGCGGCGACCAAGTCGAGCCCGATCGACGTGGTCACCGAGATGGACATCGCGGCCGAGAAGCTGATCACGACCCTGATCGCCGAGCAGCGCCCCGACGACGGCTTCCTCGGCGAGGAGGGCGCCTCCGTCGAGGGCACGAGCGGCGTCCGCTGGGTGATCGACCCCCTCGACGGCACGGTCAACTACCTCTACGGACTGCCGACCTGGTCCGTCTCCATCGCCGCCGAACAGGACGGCGAGAGCGTGGTCGGCGTGGTGGCGGCCCCCATGCGGGGCGAGACGTACCACGCGGTCCGAGGCGAGGGCGCCTGGGCGACCGGCCCCTGGGACGGCGAACGCAGGCTGGCCTGCCGCCCCACGGCCCCCCTCGACCAGGCGCTGGTCTCGACCGGCTTCAACTACGTCACCGAGGTCCGCACCCACCAGGCCGACGTGGCCCAGCGCCTGATCCCTCTGCTGCGAGACATCCGCCGCGGCGGCTCGGCCGCGATCGACCTGTGCGACCTCGCCGCGGGCCGCCTCGACGGCTACTACGAGCGGGGCCTCAACGCCTGGGACGTCGCAGCGGGCGACCTCATCGCCCGGGAAGCGGGCGCCCTGACCGGTGGCCGCCCGGGAGAACGCCCGTCCCGTGACCTGACAGTGGCGGCGACACCGGGCGTCTTCGAGCCCCTCCAGCAGCTCCTGGAGAACCTCGGCGCCTGGCACGACTGACCCCGGCACGACTAACCCCGGCACGACTGACAGCGACGACAAGCACAAAAAGGCGGGGCCCCGGTGCTGGATTCACCGGGACCCCGCCGTAGTACTGAAAAGGTCGATCAGACGCCGGACAAGCCGACTTCCACACCATGCTCGGCGGCGAGGCGGCGCAGGTCGTCGAGCTCGCCCTGCTCCACCTCGACGAGGAAGTCGTCGCCCTCATTACGAGCCCGCGTCAGGTCGGACTCGGTCGTCTTTATGCGCTGCAGAAGTCCTGCGGTGAAAGCGTCCATGCTGCGCCCCCTCGTCCTGGGTCGTGGGTCGGTGGCACGGGGGTGTGCCATTCGGAAGGGGCGATCACGTCTCCGGTAGGTGCCCAGCGCTGCCCATGCCGGGCGGCGACGGTGCCGGACACCCACACCCGCTCTGCGGAAAGCGGATCGCTTCGTACCGCATGGTGCAGCGGCACAAGCAGAGCGTGATCGCGGGGTGTACATGCCGTCCTCCCCGCGGTCCCTCCCACGGAAACCTCAACCGGAAGAGAAAATCTCGCATTCCCGGGCCTCACACCTGCCCTGCAGGGGCCCCTCACCCGTCTTACCGCCGACTTATGGCCGAAAAGGGCAGGATGGAGGCCAGGACAGCCGACAAACCCCTGCCCGCGTGCCTATGAGCGCTACGCGGGTGGACACAGGAAGGACAAGCGACGTGCGCGTACTCGTCGTCGAGGACGAGCAGCTGCTCGCCGATGCGGTGGCCACCGGACTGCGCCGGGAGGCCATGGCCGTCGACGTCGTGTACGACGGTGCGGCCGCCCTGGAGCGCATCGGCGTCAACGACTACGACGTGGTCGTCCTCGACCGCGACCTCCCCCTGGTGCACGGCGACGACGTCTGCCGCAAGATCGTCGAACTGGGCATGCCCACCCGAGTGCTGATGCTCACGGCCTCCGGCGACGTCAGCGACCGGGTCGAGGGACTGGAGATCGGTGCCGACGACTATCTCCCCAAGCCCTTCGCCTTCAGCGAGCTGACGGCACGCGTGCGTGCCCTCGGCCGCCGTACGAGCGTCCCGCTGCCGCCCGTCCTGGAGCGCGCCGGCATCAAGCTGGACCCCAACCGCCGCGAGGTCTTCCGGGACGGCAAGGAGGTGCAGCTCGCGCCGAAGGAGTTCGCGGTGCTTGAGGTGCTGATGCGCAGCGAGGGCGCGGTCGTCTCCGCCGAGCAGCTCCTGGAGAAGGCCTGGGACGAGAACACGGACCCGTTCACGAACGTGGTGCGGGTGACCGTCATGACGCTGCGCCGCAAGCTGGGCGAGCCGCCGGTCATCGTGACCGTCCCCGGTTCCGGCTACCGGATCTGACGCGCCATGGCCGCGACTCCCGCGCCTCCCCAGGCGCCGCCGAAACCCACCTGGGACCCCCGCAGGCAGGAACCGCCCTTCCCGTGGCTGCGCCCGACGATCCGCATAAGGCTCACGCTGCTGTACGGCGGCATGTTCCTGATCGCCGGCATCCTGCTGCTGTCGATCATCTATCTGCTGGCCGCGCAGGCGATCAACACGGGCAACGAACCGCTGTTCAAGATCGTGAACGGCAACCAGCTCCAGGTCACCAGCGACAACTGCCCGGCGATCAAGGACAGCAGCCTCACGATCTCCCAGTTCAACGAGGCGATCAGCGCCTGCATCGACGACCAGCGCCGCGTTGCGCTGGACGATCTCCTCAGCCGTTCCCTGCTCGCCCTCCTCGGCCTCGCGATCATCGCCTTCGCCTTCGGGTACGCCATGGCCGGCCGGGTGCTCTCGCCGCTGGGCCGGATCACCCGGACGGCCCGCGCGGTGGCGGGCTCGGACCTGTCCCGCCGTATCGAGCTGGACGGCCCGGACGACGAGCTGAAGGAACTCGCCGACACCTTCGACGAGATGCTGGAGCGGCTGCAGCGGGCCTTCACCGCCCAGCAGCGCTTCGTCGGCAACGCCTCGCACGAGCTGCGGACGCCGTTGGCGATCAACCGCACGCTGCTCGAGGTGCACCTCTCCGACCCGAACGCGCCGATGGAGCTCCAGCAGCTCGGCAAGACGCTGCTGGCCACCAACGAGCGCAGTGAGCAGCTCGTGGAGGGCCTGCTGCTGCTCGCCCGCAGCGACAACCAGATCGTCGAGCGCAAGCCGGTCGACCTCGCCGAGGTCGCCGAGCAGGCCGTCGACCAGGTGCACGCCGAGGCGGCCGCCAAGGGCGTGCTGATCCGCGGCGAGCAGAAGCCCGCGGTGGTCCAGGGCAACGGCGTCCTGCTGGAGCGCATCGCCCTGAACCTGGTGCAGAACGCCGTCCGGTACAACATCCCGGAGGACGGCTGGGTCGAGGTCACCACCGAGATCCAGCACGGGCAGGCGGTCCTGGTCGTGTCGAACACGGGGCCGGTGGTGCCGGCGTACGAGATCGACAACCTCTTCGAACCGTTCAGACGGCTGCGTACGGAGCGCACGGGAAGTGACAAGGGTGTGGGCCTGGGCCTCTCGATCGTGCGGTCCGTGGTGCGGGCACATGGCGGGCACATTGCGGCTCAGCCGCGTGAGGGCGGCGGGCTGGTGATGCGAGTCACCCTTCCGGTCTGAGACCATGTGCGCCGACACACGCCGCAGCATGAGGGATGTTCGCTTTGCGCGGAATTTTCTGGGCACTCGGCGAGCGGTCTCGTGTGTGATCGATCACAAGGGCGATTTTCTGGCCATCTACTCTCCGTGATCATGTGCCCAGTCGGAAAGCCGGGAAAATCCGGGTTTTCGGGGGTCTTGATCACGGGAAGTACACGGTGAGACGCCTTTGAACTGCGGCATTAGGACCGTGTACGGTCCGCTTCGCCATCCAAGCCGATCACTCTTGAGGAGTTCGGTTGGGTGTCGATTGAGTAACAGACCTTGATGTGAGGCAAAATCTCCGCCTCGGGTCGGGCACAAGTCCGGCCTCTCACGCGTTACGTGCGCTGGAGACACCGCAGACACCCAGAGGGGGAGAGCGACATGGCAACGGATTACGACACCCCACGCAAGACCGACGACGACGTCGACTCGGACAGCCTTGAAGAGCTGAAGGCCAGGCGGAACGACAAGTCGACTTCCGCAGTGGACGTCGACGAGTTCGAGGCTGCCGAAGGCCTGGAGCTGCCCGGCGCGGACCTCTCGAATGAGGAGCTGGCCGTCCGGGTGCTGCCCAAGCAGCAGGACGAGTTCACCTGCATGAGCTGCTTCCTGGTGCACCACCGCAGCCAGCTGGCCCGGGAAAAGAACGGTCAGCCGATCTGCCGCGACTGCGACTGAGGTCGGGTCGGGCATGACTGGCTCGACCCCTCCTCGGAAGCGCCGCTTCCGGAAGCAGGAAGCGGACCAACGGCCGTCCGACGGCCCTTACGGCGCGCGTGACGACGAGCGGGGCTCATCCGACAAGGGAGCCTCGCTCGAACCGATGTCCGGGGCTGACCTCCCGGCGTCGGCCGAGTTTCACGCGCCCATCGCCCGGCGCAGGGCCGCGGTCATCCGGGAAAAGGCCAGGGAAGGCGTCCGTAGGGGCGGCAGCCGCGCCAGAGCGGCGCTCGGGTACCTGACCGACCGGATCATCGAGATCGCCCCGCGGATCCCCGTACGCGACCTCGCGACACTGCGCCGGCATTTCCCGGGTCTCGGGCCCGAACAGCTCGCCGACAAGTTGGTGGCGGGAGCTGCCAACGCGAGCTCGACCGTCGGTGCCGGAGTGGGCGCGGCGGCGATGCTGCCGGTGCCGCCGGCGATGCCGACCGAGCTGGCCGCCGAGATCACGGGTGTGGCCGCGATCGAGCTGAAGCTGATCGCCGAGCTGCACGAGGTGTACGGCGTACGCCCGCCCGGCAATCTGCGGGAGCGCAGCACCGCGTATCTGTCCTCGTGGTCCGAGGAACGGGGCATCGACCCCGTCAAGCCCTCCACGGTCAACGCCGCGCTCGGCGGGCAGATGAAGCGTGAGCTGCGTCAGCAGATCATGAAGCGCATGGTGCGCAACCTGCCGAACCTCATGCCCTTCCTGGTGGGCGCCGCCGTGGGCGCGGCCATGAACCGGCGGGACACGAAGAGACTCGCCGCGCGGATCCGCGCGGACCTGCGCAAGGTCCAGGTGCCGTGGGAGGAGTTGGCGGAGCTGCCGGCCCTGGAGCGTCCGGCGCGGCCGCTGCCGATGGGCGACACCGAGAGAAGCCACTGGCGCAAGGAACTCGGAGACGGCTGAGCGCGGCGCCCTGGAAGCGTCGGCGCGGCCCGGGGGAGAGGCCAGGTCGCACAGGTCGATCACGGGACGAGCCGCCGTGATGCGGGCCCGTGAAGGCCGTGATCGGGACGCCCGCGATGGCCGATCGAGCCGGTTCCGCCGGCCGATCGAGAGGCTCCGTGCCGACCGATCGGCGGGGGCTTCCGGAGGGCGACCGGCGGGCGTCCCGGCACGAAGGCCGCGTACCCCTCCGGGAGGGCGATCGACACCCCGGTGGGCAGGACGGCCCGCTCACCGGGCTTCAGCTCACGGCTCTCGGTGGTGCGACATCCGGACGCTCCCGCGCCCGGTGAGCTTCTCGGCGCGCACTACGGAGAGTGTTTCGGCTGTGGCGGCGAGCAGCCCCACGGGCTGCACCTGGAGGCGCGGGCCGGGGACGGCGTGAGCATCACCGCCGAGTTCACCGTGCAGCGCGCCCACCAGGGCGCCCCCGGGCTCGCGCACGGCGGTGTCCTCGCGAGCGCCCTGGACGAGACGCTCGGCTCGCTCAACTGGCTGCTGCGCACCATCGCCGTGACCGGGCGGCTGGAGACCGACTTCGTGCGGCCGGTTCCGGTCGGCACGGTGCTGTATCTGGAGGCCGAGGTGACCGCGGTGGCGGATCGCAAGATCTACTCCACCGCCACGGGGCGGATCGGCGGTCCCGACGGGCCCGTCGCCGTCCGCGCCGACGCCCTCTTCATCGAGGTGAAGGTCGACCACTTCATCGACAACGGCCGCCCGGAGGAGATCCGGGCCGCCATGAACGACCCCGACCAGGTGCGGCGTGCCCGCGCCTTCGAGGTGAACCCGTGAGCCGTGCCCCCCTGAGTGTGCTGATCCGGCGCGTCGACCCGGACGTACCGCTTCCGACGTACGCGCACCCCGGCGACGCGGGAGCCGATCTGCGCACCACCGAGAGCCGTGAGCTGAAGCCCGGTGAGCGGGCCGTCCTGCCCACCGGGGTGTCGATCGCCCTCCCGGAGGGGTACGCGGCCTTCGTGCACCCGCGTTCCGGTCTCGCCGCCCGTCTCGGTGTCGCCCTGGTGAATGCCCCGGGGACGGTTGATGCCGGGTACCGTGGGGAGATCAAGGTGATCGTGGTGAATCTCGACCCGCACGAGCCCGTGCGGTTCGAGCGCTTCGACCGGATTGCCCAACTGGTCGTCCAGCAGGTCGAGAGGGTTCGCTTCCAGGAGGTCGCGGAGCTTCCCGATTCGGCGCGGGCTGAGGGGGGCTTCGGGTCCACGGGTGGCCATGCCGCGGTGGGCGACACAAGCGGCACAAGCGATACAAGCGGTCAGGCCGCCGATGGCGGCACTACGGGTGGGAATCGATACGCTTCGGTCGTATCCGACCGGGAAGGACAGTGACGTGTTCGGACGTCGCAACAAGAAGGGTGCCGCCGAGGACGCGGCCGGCGAGCCCGAGCAGGTCGTCGACATCGACTCTGAGGCGGACGACGACGGCACGCGTGAGCGCGTACGGCTCGAACCGGAACCGCGGCCCGACGGGCCCTGGGACAGTGCCGAGGTCCGTGACCCCGCCGAGGGCCGGGTAGACCTGGGCGGCCTGTTCGTGCCGGGCGTCGACGGCATGGAACTGCGCGTGGAGGTCGCGGGCGACGCGATCGTCGCGGCGACGGTCGTGCTGCGCGACAGCGCCATCCAGCTCCAGGGCTTCGCCGCGCCCAAGCGCGAGGGCATCTGGGGCGAGGTGCGCGAGGAGATCGGCTCGGGCATCACTCAGCAGGGTGGCATCATCGACGAGGTCGAGGGGCCGCTCGGCTGGGAGCTGCGGGCCCAGGTGCCGGTGCAACTGCCGGACGGCACGGGCGGTTTCCAGGTCGTGCGGTTCGTGGGTGTGGACGGTCCCCGCTGGTTCCTGCGCGGTGTGATCTCGGGCCAGGGCGCGGTGCAGCCGCAGGCGGCCGGTCTGCTCGAGCAGATCTTCCGGGACACGGTCGTGGTCCGTGGCGAGGGTCCGATGGCCCCGCGCGACCCGATCGTCCTGCAGCTGCCCAACGACGCCCAGATGGTTCCCGAGGGCGTGCAGCAGGAGGAGGCGGGATCCCGCTTCTCCGGCGGAATGGGCCAGCTCCAGCGCGGGCCGGAGATCACCGAGGTCCGGTAACGGACGACAGAGAGAACTAGTCAGACACGAAAGTGGGCCGCACCCCCGAGCGGGGTGCGGCCCACTTTCGTGTGCGGAATCCCGGCGGCCTCGTGCGCGAATCCCCTTGCGCGACCTCTTGACGGCCTATTGGTCTGTACCTATTGTCTGCGGCCATCGCGAGTGTTCAAAGGGACGCTCATTGTTCACGTACGAGAACGGATGGCCCCCACATGTCACCTGGTCCCGCACGTCACCGCCGCAGATTCCGTCGCACCGCCCTGTTCGCGGTGCTGACCACCGCGCTGGTGTCCACCCTGCTGTTGCGGCCGCAGGCCGACCGTGCCGACGCCGCGCCCGCCACCTTCGTCCATCCCGGAGTCACCGTCTCCAAGTCCCAGCTGGACTTCGTGCGCACCAAGGTCAACGCCGGCGCCCAGCCGTGGAAGGGCGCGTTCGACCAGATGACGGCGAGCAAGTACGCCGATCTGAACCGCGCCCCCAAGCCGCGTGCCGTCGTCGAGTGCGGCTCGTACTCGAACCCGAACTACGGCTGCACCGACGAGCGCGAGGACGCGATAGCCGCCTACACCGACGCCCTCGCCTGGTACATCACCCGCGACGAGCGCTACGCGCGCAAGGCCATCGAGCTGATGGACGCCTGGTCCGGGGTGATCAAGGACCACACCAACAGCAACGCGCCCCTGCAGACGGGCTGGGCCGGCTCCTCCTGGCCGAAGGCCGCCGAGATCATCAAGTACACGTACACCGGGAGCTGGGCGAACTCCGGACGGTTCGCCACCATGCTCCGCGACGTCTACCTGCCCAAGATCATCAACGGCTCGAACTCCAACGGCAACTGGGAGCTGTCGATGATGGAGGCCGCCGTCGGCATCTCCGTCTTCCTGGAGGACAAGGCGTCGTACGACAAGGCCATGGCGAAGTTCCGCACCCGCACCGCCGCCTACGTCTATCTGTCCTCCGACGGCGACCTGCCCAAGACCGTGCCGAGCCAGAACCTCGACACACGCGAGAAGATCGTCAACTACTGGCAGGGGCAGGGCACCTTCGTCACCGGCCTCACCCAGGAGACCTGCCGCGACTTCACCCACACCGGGTACGGCATCTCCGCGATCTCGCACGTCGCGGAGACCAGCCGGATCCAGGGCCAGGACCTGTACGGCACGGACGTCGGCGAGCGGCTGCGGCAGGCGCTCGGGTTCCAGGCCAAGTACCAGCTGGGTACGGCCGCCCCGAGCTGGCTGTGCGGCGGCTCGCTGAAGCTCGGCCTCGGCCCGGTCACCGAGGTCGGCTACAACGCGCTGCACAACCGCCTCGGCATCGCGATGAGCAACACCCAGACGCTGACCGAGCGAGGCCGCCCGGCCGGCAGCAACAACCTCTTCGTGGCCTGGGAGACCCTCACTCACGGCGACAACCCCAGCTGAGGCCTGCGATGCGCGGCGGGGGCGTCAGAGTTGCGTCAAAGACGCCCCCGTCGCGACAGCCGGTCCCCTTTGTCGCGATTCTTGGCCGTAAGGTCGACGCTGCGTAGGCGGCTGCGCAGGTGACAGTGGCCGGAACACAATGGGGACCATGGGACGCGGCAAGCTTCGGATCTACCTCGGTGCGGCACCGGGCGTCGGCAAGACGTACGCGATGCTGTCCGAGGCGCACCGGCGCGTCGAGCGGGGCACCGACTGTGTCGTCGGTTTCGTGGAGCACCACGACCGGCCACGCACCGAGGTGATGCTCCACGGGCTGGAGCAGATACGCCGCAAGGACCTCGAGTACCGGGGGAGCCGCTTCACCGAGATGGACGTGGACGCGGTCCTGACCCGGCGCCCACGGGTCGCCCTCGTGGACGAACTCGCCCACACCAACATCCCCGGCTCGCGCAACGCCAAGCGCTGGCAGGACGTCGAGGAACTCCTCGCCGCCGGCATCGACGTCATATCGACCGTCAACATCCAGCACCTGGAGTCCCTCGGGGACGTCGTGGAGTCGATCACCGGCGTACGGCAGCAGGAGACGGTGCCGGACGAGGTGGTGCGCCGGGCCGACCAGATCGAGCTGGTCGACATGTCGCCCCAGGCGCTGCGGCGCCGTATGGCGCACGGCAACATCTACACGTCGGACAAGGTCGACGCGGCCCTGTCCAACTACTTCCGCCCCGGCAATCTGACCGCCCTGCGCGAGCTCGCGCTGCTGTGGGTGGCGGACCGGGTCGACGAGTATCTGAAGCAGTACCGCAGCGATCACCGGGTGTCGCGGATCTGGGGCTCGCGGGAGCGGATCGTCGTGGGGCTGACCGGCGGGCCCGAGGGCCGGACGCTGATCCGCCGGGCCGCGCGGCTCGCGGAGAAGGGCGCCGGCGGTGAGGTCCTCGCCGTCTACATCGCCCGCAGCGACGGGCTGACGTCCGCCTCGCCGAAGGAACTCGCCGTCCAGCGCACCCTCGTCGAGGACCTCGGCGGCACCTTCCACCACGTCGTCGGCGACGACATCCCGGCGGCGCTGCTGGCCTTCGCGCGCGGCGTGAACGCCACCCAGATAGTGCTCGGCTCCTCGCGCCGCAAGAGCTGGCAGTACGTCTTCGGACCGGGCGTGGGCGTCACCGTGGCCCGGGAGTCGGGCCCCGACCTCGACGTGCACATCGTCACGCACGAGGAGGCCGCCAAGGGGCGCGGACTGCCCGTGGCCCGGGGAGCGCGCCTCGGCCGGCCCCGGATCCTCGCGGGCTGGCTCGTCGGCGTCGGCGGTCCGGCGCTGCTCACGCTGCTGCTGACCCACGTCGACGCCGACCTGGGGCTCGCGAACGACATGCTGTTGTTCCTGACCCTGACGGTGGCGTCGGCCCTGCTCGGCGGGCTCTATCCCGCCCTCGCCTCGGCGGCGGTCTGCTCCCTGCTGCTGAACTGGTTCTTCACACCACCGGTGCACCGCATCACGATCGCCGACCCGAAGAACCTGCTCGCGCTGGTGATCTTCGTCTTCGTGGCGGTGTCGGTGGCCTCCGTGGTCGACCTGGCGGCCCGGCGCACCCACCAGGCGGCCCGGCTGCGCGCCGAGTCGGAGATCCTGTCCTTCCTCGCCGGGAACGTGCTGCGCGGCGAGACCGGCTTGGAAGAGCTGCTGGAGCGCGTCCGCGAGACCTTCGGCATGGAGTCGGCGGCCCTGCTGGAGCGGGAGAGCGACGTCGACCCGTGGACCTGCGCCGGCAGCGTGGGCGTGGGATCGGCACCGGCTCGACCCGAGGACGCGGACGTCGACGTCCCCGTCGGCGACCACATGGCGCTCGCGCTGACCGGCCGGGTGCTGCCCGCCGAGGACCGCCGGGTCCTCGCCGCCTTCGCCGCCCAGGCCGCGGTCGTCCTGGACCGCCAGCGCCTCCAGCGGGAGGCCGACCAGGCCAAGGAGCTGGCCGAGGGCAACCGCATCCGCACGGCGCTGCTGGCGGCCGTCAGCCACGACCTGCGCACGCCCCTCGCGGGCATCAAGGCGGCCGTCTCTTCACTGCGCTCCGACGACGTGGCCTGGTCCGAGGAGGACGAGGCCGAGCTGCTGGAGGGCATCGAGGAGGGCGCCGACCGGCTCGACCACCTGGTCGGGAACCTGCTCGACATGTCCCGGCTCCAGACCGGCACGGTCACGCCGCTGATCCGCGAGATCGACCTCGACGAGGTGGTGCCGATGGCGCTCGGCGGGGTGCCGGAGGGCAGCGTGGAGCTGGACATCCCGGAGACCCTGCCGATGGTCGCCGTGGACCCCGGGTTGCTGGAGCGGTCGGTGGCCAACCTCGTCGAGAACGCCGTCAAGTACAGCCCGGACGACGACAGGGTCCTGGTGGCCGCCAGCGCCATCGCCGACCGGGTGGAGGTCCGGGTGGTCGACCGCGGCCCAGGCGTCCCGGACGAGGCCAAGGAGCGCATCTTCGCGCCCTTCCAGCGCTACGGCGACGCCCCGCGCGGCGCCGGAGTCGGGCTCGGCCTGGCCGTCGCCCGCGGCTTCGCCGAAGCCATGGGCGGCACCCTCAACGCCGAGGACACACCCGGCGGAGGCCTCACCATGGTGCTCACCCTGAGGGCCGCGGGGGCGCGCTCCGGGGAACCGCCCGGCCCCGCCGAGCCCTCCCACGCCCCGGGGCCCGCCCGCTCCGACGAGCCCGTTCACTCCGTACGACCCGAAAGGCAGACCACATGACCCGGGTTCTGGTGATCGACGACGAGCCGCAGATCGTGCGCGCCCTCGTGATCAACCTCAAGGCCCGCAAGTACGAGGTCGACGCGGCCCACGACGGGGCCACCGCCCTCGAACTCGCCGCCACCCGTCACCCCGACGTGGTCGTCCTCGACCTCGGTCTGCCCGACATGGACGGCGTCGAGGTGATCCGGGGACTGCGCGGCTGGACCCGGGTGCCGATCCTGGTGCTGTCCGCCCGGCACTCCTCCGACGAGAAGGTCGAGGCGCTCGACGCGGGCGCCGACGACTACGTCACCAAGCCCTTCGGCATGGACGAGCTGCTGGCCCGGCTGCGGGCCGCCGTCCGCCGCGCCGAGCCCACCGGGGCCGGCGAGGACGAGGTGATGGTGGAGACCGAGGAGTTCACCGTCGACCTCGCCGCGAAGAAGGTCAACCGGAGCGGGAACGACGTACGGCTGACGCCCACGGAGTGGCATCTGCTGGAGGTGCTGGTCCGCAACACGGGCCGTCTGGTCAGCCAGAAGCAGCTGCTGCAGGAGGTGTGGGGGCCGTCGTACGGGACGGAGACGAACTACCTGCGGGTGTACATGGCCCAGCTGCGCCGAAAGCTCGAGGCGGACCCGTCGCATCCGAAGCACTTCATCACGGAGCCGGGGATGGGCTACCGGTTCGAGAAATGAGCCGGTCACGGCAGGTCGGTTCGGGCGGTGGTACCAGGGGTACGTAGGTGTCGGTGCACCCCGGTAGGCTTCAAGACATGAGTGCTGTTCCTCGTTCCGAAAAGTCGGTGGGCCGGTTCCGGCGCATGCTCGACCGGCTCTCCTCGTCGCAGGAGGACCTGGAGTCCGAGGAGCTGCGGGAGGACGCCGAGACCACCGGCTGCATCAAGATCGGTGACTGCCATGACCGTCAGATCGTGACGGTTACTGGTACCTTGCGCACGGTCACGCTTCGACCGCGTGCGGGAGTCCCGGCCCTGGAGGCCGAGCTGTTCGACGGCTCCGCCGCCCTGGACGTGGTGTGGCTCGGCAGGCGCTCCATAGTGGGCATAGAGCCCGGGCGCCGGCTGATCGCATCCGGCCGGGTCTCCATGAGCCGGGGCCGCCGTGTGCTTTTCAACCCGAAATACGAACTGAGACCCCTCGGACGGGAGTAGCCGGTGACGTCGCTCGACAAGCCGACCGAAGACACCACCGCAGAAGCCGAGCAGGATGCCCGGGCGGTGACCGAGGCCGCGCTGTTCGAGGCCTTCGGCGGCATGCGCGGCATGGTCGAGACGGTGCTGCCCGGCCTTCTGTTCGTCACCATCTTCACGATCAACAAGGACCTGCACATGTCGGCCATCGCGGCCCTCGCGGTGTCCTTGGTGCTCGTGGTGGTGCGCCTGGCGATGCGGGACACCGTCAAGCACGCGTTCAGCGGTGTCTTCGGTGTCGCCTTCGGTGTCGTGTTCGCGATGATGACGGGCAACGCGAAGGACTTCTATCTGCCCGGCATGCTCTACACGCTGGGGCTGGGTCTCGCCTACATCATCACGACCCTGTGCGGTGTGCCGCTGATCGGCCTGATCCTCGGCCCGGTGTTCAAGGAGAACCTCTCCTGGCGCACCCGCAACCCCGGCCGCAAGAAGGCGTACGCGAAGGCCAGTTGGGCCTGGGGTCTGATCCTGCTCGCCAAGTGCGCGATCCTCTTCCCGCTGTACTGGTGGGCCGACACGGCCCAGCTGGGATGGGTGCTCGTCGCCCTGAAGATCCCGCCGTTCCTGCTGGCCGTGTGGCTGACCTGGGTGTTCCTGGCGAAGGCTCCCGCGCCGATCGACGTGTTCGCGGAGATGGAGGCGGCCGAGAAGGCCGAGGAGGAGCGCAAGGCTGCCGCCGGCCAGGCCGAGTAGGTACTGGGCCTGTCGGCAAGGAAGGGCGCCCCGAATTTCGGGGCGCCCTTCCCGTCGTATCAGGGGCGCCGTTCCCGTCGTATCAAGCGAAGCGGCTAGCCCGCTGTGTCCTCGCGGCGGACCGAGAGCAGGTCCTCCAGCTGTTCCTCACGGGCCTGCGCGGCCACGAAGAGGAGCTCGTCGCCCGCCTCAAGGGAGTCCTCGCGGGACGGGGTGAGGACGCGGGTGCCGCGGATGATGGTGACCAGGGACGTGTCCTGCGGCCACTCGACGTCGCCGACCTGGGTGCCGGCCAGGGCCGACTCCTCCGGGAGGGTCAGTTCGACGAGGTTGGCGTCGCCGTGGCTGAAGCGCAGGAGCCGGACCAGGTCGCCGACCGAGACGGCCTCCTCGACCAGTGCCGACATCAGGCGCGGGGTGGAGACGGCCACGTCCACGCCCCAGGACTCGTTGAAGAGCCACTCGTTCTTGGGGTTGTTGACGCGGGCGACGACGCGCGGAACGCCGTACTCCGTCTTCGCGAGCAGGGACACGACCAGGTTCACCTTGTCGTCACCCGTGGCCGCGATCACCACGTTGCAGCGCTGGAGCGCCGCCTCGTCCAGCGACGTGATCTCGCACGCGTCGGCCAGCAGCCACTCCGCCTGCGGGACCCGCTCGACCGAGATGGCGGTCGGTGCCTTGTCGATCAGCAGGATCTCGTGGCCGTTCTCCAGCAGTTCGCCCGCGATGGAGCGGCCCACCGCACCGGCACCGGCAATGGCGACCCTCATCAGTGACCGCCCTCCTCTTCGGGACCCTTGGCGAAGGACGCCTCGACCTTGTCGACCTCGTCGGTGCGCATCATGACGTGCACCAGGTCACCCTCCTGCAACACCGTCTGCGAGCTGGGCAGGATCGCCTCGCCGAGCCGGGTCAGGAACGCCACCCGGACGCCCGTCTCCTCCTGGAGCCGGCTGATCTTGTGGCCCACCCACTCGCTGGACGTGTGCACCTCGGCGAGCTGGACGCCGCCGGTGGGATCCCGCCACAGCGGCTCCGCGCCCGAGGGCAGCAGACGGCGCAGCATCTGGTCGGCCGTCCAGCGGACCGTGGCCACGGTGGGGATGCCCAGACGCTGGTAGACCTCGGCGCGGCGGGGGTCGTAGATACGGGCCGCGACGTTCTCCACGCCGAACATCTCGCGGGCCACCCGTGCGGAGATGATGTTGGAGTTGTCGCCGCTGGAGACCGCCGCGAAGGCGCCCGCCTCCTCGATGCCGGCCTCGCGCAGGGTGTCCTGGTCGAAGCCGACGCCGGTGACACGGCGGCCGCCGAACCCGGGGCCCAGCCGGCGGAACGCGGTGGGGTCCTGGTCGATCACCGCGACCGTGTGCCCTTGTTGCTCCAGGGTCTGGGCCAGAGCGGAGCCCACCCTTCCGCAACCCATGATGACGATGTGCACGGCGCTTACCCCGCACTCCTCGTGAGGCGTCTGACTTGCGTGAACGTGGTGCTCATAACCTTCTCTCGGTTCGCCGGGCATCAGGCGCGGGCCGGTCGCGGACCGCTGGGCAACATCATGCCGGGCCATGGCCGGAATGATCCCTCGCGGTACGGATCGTGGACTCGCGTGTGCCTCGGTCCACCGTAACCTTCGGCCCGTCGCCCTCAGTAAGAGCCCTCAACGGCGGCCGAGGCTCCTCAACGACGGTTGAAGCTGCGGACGCTGGCGAGTGCCAGGACGCCGAGTCCGGCGAGCGAGACGAGGGCTCCGACGAGCTGAGCGGTCGTCTGCGACATGGGGTCTCCCGGCTGTGATGAGCGTACCGACGCAGGTCATGGAGGCATGAGGACGCTGTCCGGCCCCGTGCCCGGCGCGGGAGCG
This sequence comes from Streptomyces sp. UW30, assembly GCF_008042075.1. Lineage (GTDB taxonomy): Bacteria > Actinomycetota > Actinomycetes > Streptomycetales > Streptomycetaceae > Streptomyces. Next base: position 1,363,794 of record NZ_RDBN01000005.1, read on the forward strand.
GGGCGGAATTCACCCCCGCGCCGTGCGCGATTTCACCCGGATGTGCTCCGTACCAGGCAGGGGGCCTACGATTCTCTGTTGTGTCCAAACTGACCGACGTGCCCAAGCGGATTCTGATCGGGCGCGCACTGCGCAGTGATCGGCTGGCGGAAACGCTCCTGCCGAAGCGCATCGCGCTGCCCGTCTTCGCCTCCGACCCGCTGTCCTCCGTGGCGTACGCGCCCGGAGAAGTGCTGCTGGTCCTCTCCATCGCGGGCGTGTCGGCGTACCACTTCAGCCCCTGGATCGCGGTCGCGGTCGTCGTGCTGATGTTCACCGTGGTCGCCTCCTACCGGCAGAACGTGCACGCCTACCCGAGCGGCGGCGGCGACTACGAGGTGGCGACCACCAACCTCGGCCCCAAGGCGGGCCTGACCGTCGCCAGCGCCCTGCTGGTCGACTACGTCCTGACCGTCGCCGTCTCGATCTCCTCCGGCATCGAGAACCTCGGCTCCGCGATCCCGTTCGTCGTCGAGCACAAGGTCGAGTGCGCGGCCGCGGTGATCCTGTTGCTGACGCTGATGAACCTGCGCGGCGTCAAGGAGTCCGGCAACCTCTTCGCGATCCCGACCTACGTCTTCGTCGCGGGCGTCTTCATCATGATCGCCTGGGGCGCGTTCCGCGGGCTGGTCCTCGACGACACCATGCGGGCACCCACGGCGTCGTACGAGATCAAGGCCGAGCACGAGGGCCTCGCCGGCTTCGCGCTSATCTTCCTGCTSCTGCGCGCCTTCTCCTCCGGCTGCGCCGCSCTCACCGGRGTCGAGGCGATCTCCAACGGCGTCCCGGCCTTCCGCAAGCCCAAGTCGAAGAACGCCGCGACCACGCTCGCGGCGATGGGCCTGCTGGCCGTCACCATGTTCTGCGGCATCATCGGGCTCGCCATGGCGACCAAGGTCCGCATGGCCGAGAACCCGGCCGTGGACCTCCTCAAGGACGGTGTCGCGGTCGGCTCGGGCTACGTCCAGAACCCAGTGATCACCCAGGTCGCCGAGGCCGTCTTCGGCAAGGGCAGCTTCTTCTTCATCGTGCTCGCGGCGGCCACCGCGCTGGTGCTGTTCCTGGCCGCCAACACCGCCTACAACGGCTTCCCGGTGCTCGGCTCGATCCTCGCCCAGGACCGCTATCTGCCGCGCCAGCTGCACACCCGCGGCGACCGGCTCGCCTTCTCCAACGGCATCGTGCTGCTGGCCGGCGCGGCAACTCTCCTGGTGTGGATCTACGGCGCCGACTCCACGCGCCTGATCCAGCTGTACATCGTCGGCGTGTTCGTGTCCTTCACGCTCAGCCAGATCGGCATGGTCCGGCACTGGAACCGCCTCCTGGCGACGGAGAAGGACCAGGCCAAGCGCCGCCACATGATCCGCTCCCGCGCGATCAACACCTTCGGCGCCTTCTTCACGGGCCTGGTCCTGGTCGTCGTGCTCGTCACCAAGTTCACGCACGGCGCGTGGGTCGCGCTGCTGGGCATGGTGATCTTCTACGTCACGATGACGGCGATCCGCCGCCACTACGACCACGTCTTCGAGGAACTCGCCGCCCCCGAGGGCCCGAGCGACGACAGCGTGCGGCCGTCGCGCGTGCACTCCGTCGTCCTGGTCTCCAAGATCCACCGTCCCGCGCTGCGCGCCCTGGCCTACGCCAAGCTGCTGCGCTCGGACACCTTGGAGGCGCTCAGCGTCAACGTCGACCCGGCGGAGACCAAGGCGCTGCGCGAGGAGTGGGAGCGGCGCGGGATCGACGTACCGCTGAAGGTGCTCGACTCGCCCTACCGCGAGATCACGCGGCCGATCATCGAGTACGTGAAGGGGCTGCGCAAGGAGTCGCCGCGCGACGCGGTGTCCGTGATCATCCCCGAGTACGTGGTCGGGCACTGGTACGAGCATCTGCTGCACAACCAGAGCGCGCTGCGGCTGAAGGGCCGGCTGCTGTTCACGCCGGGCATCATGGTCACCTCGGTGCCGTACCAGCTCCAGTCCTCCGAGGTGGCGAAGGTCCGCGCCCGCAAGCGCCAGGAGTGGAACGCCCCCGGTGCGGTGCGGCGGGGGCCGGCCCAGGAGCGGGCGAAGGAGCCCGAAGCCCGGAAGTGACGGGCGCTGAGCACATGGCAGGAAGTGACGGGGCGCTGAGCACCTAGCCGGAAGTGACGGGGGCCGTGAGCACGTAGACTGGTGGGCTGTTGTCAGGCCCTCCCAAGACCGTTGCGCAGGGCCGTACCCCCCGTCTCGATCTGGAGTCCCCCCGCCATGCAGGCAGAACCGAACAAATCGCAGGCGGGGTCGCTCGTGGGGGAGGAGTACGAGGTCGAGATCGGCCCCGTCGCCCACGGCGGGCACTGCATCGCCCGCACCGACGCCGGCCAGGTGCTGTTCGTACGGCACACGCTGCCCGGTGAGCGGGTCGTGGCCCGGGTGACCGAGGGCGAGGAGGGCGACCGCTTCCTGCGCGCGGACGCCGTCGAGATCCTGACGGCCTCCAAGGACCGCATCGAAGCCCCCTGCCCCTTCGCCGGCCCCGGCCGCTGCGGCGGCTGCGACTGGCAGCACGCCAAGCCGGGGGCACAGCGCCGGATGAAGGGTGAGGTCATCGTCGAGCAGCTGCAGCGGCTCGCGGGACTGACGCCGGAGGACGTCGGCTGGGACGGCACGGTGATGCCGGCCGAGGGCGACAAGCTGCCCGCGGGGCAGGTGCCGCAGTGGCGGACGCGCGTGCAGTACGCGGTCGACGCCGACGGCCACGCCGGTCTGCGCCGGCACCGCTCGCACGACGTGGAGCCGATCGACCACTGCATGATCGCCGCCGAGGGTGTCAGCGAGCTGGGCATCGAGAAGCGGGACTGGACGGGCATGGCGTCGGTCGAGGCGATCGCGGCGACGGGGTCGCAGGACCGGCAGGTGATCCTGACGCCGCGGCCCGGCGCGAGGCTTCCGATGGTGGAGCTGGACCGGCCGGTGTCGGTGATGCGGGTCGGCGAGAAGGACGGCGGCACCCACCGTGTCCACGGCCGCCCCTTCGTCCGCGAGCGCGCGGACGGCCGTACCCACCGGGTCGGCAGCGGCGGCTTCTGGCAGGTCCACCCGAAGGCCGCGGACACCCTGGTGACGGCGGTCATGCAGGGCCTGCTGCCGCGCAAGGGCGAGATGGCGCTGGACCTGTACTGCGGCGTGGGCCTCTTCGCGGGCGCGCTGGCCGACCGGCTCGGCGACAAGGGCGCGGTCCTCGGCATCGAGTCCGGCAAGCGCGCCGCCCAGTCACGGATTCCGGCGTCGAACAGGTCCGTATCGCCGTTCCGGGGGTAACGGATGCGGCACCCCTCAGGAGTTGAGCCGGCGCAGCAGCGCCGTTCGGTGCTCCCGTATCGCCAGGTCCGGCGTGGGCGCGGCGGTCTCGGGTGTGGCCGTCCTGTCGACTCCCGGCAGTTGGTCGACTCCCGGCAGTTGAAGGAACCGGGTCACCTCGGTCCCAAGGTGCGCCAGATCGGG
>NZ_RDBN01000050.1:0-2794 GCF_008042075.1 Streptomyces sp. UW30
CGGTACCGGGTGCGGGAATTGACCCCGGGCCAGGTGTGACTCACGTCACCGCCCTCCCGTCCATAGAAAGCGGATGCCGCCCCCTGCCGACAGGAGTTGGTCTCGGCGGTCCAGAGCTATGTCCCGCACATCTGGCTCGGCGACTCCGAACGCGCCGAGGGCCACGTCGGCCGACCCGACATCAAGGGACACCGACAGCGCACTCAGGGCCGTACGCAGTGAAGGGTCGGCCTCGTACCGCGCCGCCCCGGACAACGGCGGCGACCTGGAACGGACTTGTGACAGCAAACCCCTGAAGTCATCGGCAGATGAGTCCGTAAACTTTACGGACGGCTGTACTCCTGTGTGATTTCCCTTGGCTGGTGAGGGATGTGTACGGCCGTGTTGTCTGACGGGGGTGCTTTCTGCTGTGGCGATGATGTTGCCGGACGAGCTCGAGTGGGTTCTCGAGATGCTGGGCTACCGGTGGCCGACGGCGAACGAGGACAAGCTCAGAGACTGCGCCACCGTGTGGCGGGAGTTCGGCGAGAAGGTCAACGAGCTCCACACCACGGCGAACAGCAGCGCGCGCCAGGTCACCGCCCACAACGCCGGTGAATCGATCGACAAGTTCACCAAGGCCTACGAGAAGTTCGACGGCGGAGGCGGCAACGACGGCTACCTCCGCAGCGCCGCCGAGGCCGCCTTCCTCATCGCGAATGTGCTGGAGGCCTGCGCCTACCTCGTCGAGTTCGCCAAGTGGGCGGTGATCGCCCAGCTGATCGCCCTGGCGATCGAGATCGTCGCCGCCCATGCCGCCGCGCCCTTCACCTTCGGCCTGTCCGAGGTCGCCGGCCTCGGCGCCACCCAGGTCACCCGCCTGATCGTCCGACGCCTCCTCGACGAGCTCAAGAAAGCGATGATCGAGGCGATCGTGGAGACGCTGAAGGAGCCCGCGATCTCGGCGATCGAGGCGATCATCACCGACCTCATCCGGCAGACCGTGAACGTCGGCTTCGGCGCCCAGGAAGGCTACGACGTCGGAGCCACCCTCAAGGCCGGCGGCACGGCAGGCCTTGATGCCCTCAAGCAGAGCCCGCAGACCTTCGCCGWAGGCGTGCGCGACAGCCTGGGCCACAAGGCCGGCAGCCGGGCCCGGAACGCGATCGACAGCCGAATCGACGGATACGACGGAGCGTCGGAGTCGGGGTTGCCGGGGGGTGACACCGGAAGTGAGTCCGGGGCGGGGAGTTCCAACTCTTCGTCCTCGGATTCCTCTTCCTCGGATTCTTCGTCCTCGGATTCTTCGTCTTCCGGCTCCTCCTCCTCGGACTCCTCTTCCTCCAACTCTTCGTCCTCCAACTCTTCGTCCTCCAACTCTTCGTCCTCCGACTCGAGTTCGTCGGGATCGGACTCCTCCACCTCGACGCGTACGGGCGACGGCAACATCCCCGGCACGAACATAGGCAGCGGCATCTCCGCCGACACCGGCGGCAACGACATCGGCGCACCCGACATCGGTGCGGGCCCCAACTCCGACTCCGGGTCGGGTTCCGATTCCGGGAACCCGTCCTCCTCGGACACCCCTTCCTCAAGGCCGACACCGTCTTCAGGGCCGTCCCTGTCGGACTTCGACGACCCCTCGCCCGGCGGTCCCGCGTCCAACGGCTCCGACTCCAACGGCTCCGACTCCAACGGTTCGTCCAGCACTCCGAGCACGTCCGGCCCTTCGCACTCCGGCAGCGGCTCCCCCGTGTCGGGCCTGTCGTCCCCGAGCGTCCAGTCCGCGCCCACGCCCACGTCGTCCGGTGGAACGTCGTCCTCGCCGGGGGGCGGCTCGATCGGCACCAACATCGACAGCCTGGCCGCCACCGCCCCCACGCAGTCCAACGCGGTACCGACGCCCACGGCCGACCCGTCTCCCTCCAGTACCGGCGGTCGTTCGGACAGCGGCGGCTCGGCGATGCCGACATCGCCTACGGCGCCTTCCACCGGGGGTGCGGCTCCGGGTGGGGGTGGGCACCAAAGCACGGGCGCCTCCGGCGGCAGTACGTCCGCCACCAGCCCGAATCCCAACTCGGYCCCGGCGAGGAATCCTTCTGCCGGCACGCCGTCCACCACGGGGACCGGCCCCGCATCCACGCCGAGCCCCACGTCTCCTACAACGCCTCGGAGCACGCCGACATCCACACCGGACGGCCGAACACCCGGTACGGCGGATGGGCGTACGTCAAGCACGCCGGACGGTCGAATACCGACCCAGCGCCCCGGGAGTGCGACCCCGAGCGACGGCAGCACGCCGCGGAACACTCCGGGTACAACGCCGGGCGACCGCACTCCGCCACGCAACAACCCGGGGACCACCACGCCGGGTAACAGCACCACACCCCGCAACACCACGGACTCGTCCGGCGGCACCCGTACCCCCACCCCGGGCCAGAACCCGAGTACGACCACTCCGAACCAGAACCCGGCCCAGTCGACTCCGCCCAGGACCGCATCGCCGTCCACCAGCAGTCCGACGACGACGCCCTCTACATCTACCGGCGCCGGGTCCGGGCACACGTCGACACCGGGCAGCGGTACGCCGAACGCCTCGACACCGAGCAGCGGCACACCTAACTCCTCGACACCGAGCAACAGCGCCCCGAACTCGTCGACACCGGGCAACAGCACCCCGAACTCGTCGACCCAGCCCGGCCCCGCCGCTCAGGGCACGCCCGGCACCCCGAACCAGCCGAGCGCGGGCAGCCAGCCGAGCTGCACGCCGACGACGGTGGCGAGGACGGACGCGGTGAGGAACTCGGGCTCGGGC
>NZ_RDBN01000050.1:2894-29701 GCF_008042075.1 Streptomyces sp. UW30
TCCCGGGGCAGCCCCCCATGCACCCCGGAATGGCGCCTGTTCCGGGACAACCGCCGCTGCAACCGATGTATCCGATGCAGCCCGCCCCACCGTTCCAGGCGCCCCCCTACGGGCAGTTGCCGAATGCGAGCGGTCATCCGGTCGGCGCGGTCTTCCTCGGGTTCTTCGCCTCGGTCATCGTCTCGCTGCTCTACAGCGGTCTCATCCTGGCCACGTACGAGGACCAGTCGATCACGACGGCCAACACCCTCTACCTGGGCCACGCGCTGATCAACGGTGCGGTAGTCGGCTGCCTGGTCGGCCTGGTGGGTCACCGCAACACCGGCGCCCACATCAGCGGGGCCATCATCGCCGCGCTCGGCGCCTTCTTCGGCTACACCAATGCGCTCCCGCTCATCATCGCCGACCGGCAATCGCCCGCCGCCATCGGGGACATGATGGAGGCCGACCCCTTCTTCCCTGCCAAGGCGTGGTGGAACAACGAGGTCGAAGGCGGAGTCGACTGGTTCTCCCCGCTCGGCCTCGTGCTCGCCGCAGCCGCCGCCTGGGGCCTCGCCTATCTCATCGGTAGCAGGCGCCGCCAGAGGTGACGTCACCCTCAGATGCCGGTCCGGGCGGCCCCTGCCTGGTGCCCGGTCGGTAGCTGAACCCCGGCCGTCACCCGGCCCGGCTCATCGGAATGCGGGGCTGTCCCCGAGACCCGCCAGCGCTCCCGCGATACACGTGACCATCATCGCCCAGCGCGTGTGACTGATCCGGGCGAGCACAAAACCCCAACCGCCGAGGGCCACACCCACGGCGTACGTCGCAACCCAGACGCCCAGCGCATCGCCCTGAACGAGGCGTACGACGATCAGGACCAGACAGACGACGGCGACCAACCCGGCGAACGCCGCGTACATCCCCCGTGCCTGCCGCGCGTCGCGCCGCCGCTGCTCCGCGAGCCCCGGTCGGCCCTGAGCCTGGAACTCCGCCCGCAACTCGTCCGCGCTCGCCCTGGAGGAGAGTGGCCGCAGGCCCGATCCCTCAAACCCGTCCGACCCGTCCGACCCGTCCGACCCGTCCGCCGCGTTACCGCCATGCGTTGTCATGGCAACCGAGCCTATCGGGGACGACCACGCGCAGGCGGCGGGCCGATCACGTCACGAGCCCTCGAGATACGCCAGTCCAAGCATCAACGGCACTGAGGCGAAGGCGAGCCCGAACGCCGTAGCCGACATCCCCGTACGAATTTCCCGCTTGGCGCGGACCCCTAGATACGCGGCGACGAGCGGGAGGACGGCACTCAGCAGAAAGCTGAATCGCCAGCCACCGTCTCCGATGAGGAAGATCATGAGAGCCCAGCAGGCCGGGACGGACGCGATGCTCAAGTAGCACGAGCGAGTGAGGAATCGCTCCAGATCGTCGACCCCGCCAAGCAAACCCATCGTTCCTCGATCTCCTTCTCCGCTATACGGCCTGGTGGTCGTAGCCGCTGCTGCCCACTTGGGGAAAACCGTCCGCCGCCGAGAATCCGTTCACGGCCGCGGACATGACCATCCCGAGCGCGCTCAGCGCCATCGCGAACTTGTCGAACGCCTGGGCAGCCTCGGCCCACATCTGCATGAGCCGGATGGCCTGTGCCGCGGCGAGGGCGAACATGGCCACCGACGCGGCCTGCCCACCGACCGGGATCAGGTTGACGGCCTGCGCCGCGAGCAGGTTGACCAGCCAGATGACGAGCAGGTCGCAGAACATCACCAGGAACGACTTGAGGAATTCCGCGAACTGGAACGCCATCTGCGCCGCCTGCGCATAACAGGTCTGCAGGGACTTGAAGGTCTCCTTGATCTCGTCGAGCTTCTTGGTGAACTCGTCGAAATACACGGTGGCCGCGTTCGCGGCGTTGCCGTCCCAGCTCAGACCGACGTTCTGGCTGCCCTTGCGCACATTGGCGGCCACCGCGTCGCAGAACGACGCGAGGTTGGCCCATACGTCGGAGCAGTCGTTGTACTTGTTCCAGTCCCCGAACACCCAGTTCGTCACTTCGGCGAAGGGGTCGAAGTCGAAGAGCAGCTTGGACGCCTCCACGGCCATCGCCGAGGGGCTGCCCAGGTCGAGGATGCTGCCCAGCGTCTTCTGGACGGGATTCATCTGGTACTCGTCGGCGTGGCCCGACGCGTACTTGACGATGGGGTTGCTGGGGTCGCCCGGTGGCTTCAGCACATCGACTGCATCGCTCGCGTCGTTGAAGTCCTGAGGGTCGCCCCCGGAACTCCCGTCCGACACCTTGGAGCCCGGATAGGTCGCGTCGAGCTTGGCCGCCTGGTCGGTGTCGGTCGCCCGGTAGTACTTGGCCGTGCCCGTCAGCTCCTTCTCGGACGCCTCCAGAAGGCCCTTGACCTTGTCCAGGGCCTTCTTGGCCTCGCTGACGTACTGGTCGTGATCACCCGCGACGAGGTCCCAGGCCGCCCCGCCCACCGACGTCTCGATCTGCGCGTGAGTGCCGGTGTAGGAAACCGCCTGCGCACTGCCATCCGCGGCACGGCCCACAAGCTTCGAGAAGCCGTCGATCGCACCCGGTTCTACTCGAAAGTCCACTTTTCCCCCATCGCCTGCATCAGCTCAACGGTCGGCGGTCCGGCCGCCGGGCGCGGCCACGCACCAGGGCGTACGACCACTGACCACCAGATACGCCCGCTCAGTACAAGGACCAACCACGCCCGTCATGACGCCCCTTCGCACTCGACCGGTCCTCGGAGGCCACACGCCGCTCTTCGTCGAGCTGCCGCCGCTCCTCCTCGATCCGGCGCTCCCCGTCCACGGCGAGCGCTTCACGCTCGCTGTCGGACATGGAGGCCCACTTCTCGGCGAGCGGAGCCGACCGCTCCACGGCCTCCTCGGCGTAGGCCGACACATTGGCCGCCTCACGCAACCCCATGCGCCCGGAGAGGACCTCCTGGGCCATCTCCTTGAGCGCCGGGCCTCCCAGCCCCGAGGCGAGATGCTCCAGGGACTGCTTCAGGATCTTGGCCTGGGCAGGGTCCTGCTGGGTCATCTCCAGAAACTCGGAGTCGTCTACGCGCTTGTCGGAACTGTTCGCGGCGCTGTCCAAGGGGTACCTCATCGGGCGGGTCGGCATGTCTCGACCGGCGTGAACCTACCAACGCACCTGCGAACGCTCAACACGCGCCCCGTGCGTCAAGCCCACGCGCCGCAGCAACTCAACAACAGCTAGGCCGAATTGGCCTTTCGGAAGCCGTTCTACCTGCACCGTCCCTGCAAACTCGCTCGATTGCGGCGAATTAAGCTCCCATGCATCATTTCTCGAAAATCGCCCCTAAATGACCGGAAAGCAAGTCGGTGTGAAAGTTTCGAGAAGGAACGTCAGCGCTTAGCCGTCCGCGCTCTCCGCCTGCCCCTCCGGTCCGCCCGGAGCCATACATTGGCCTTGGCCCGCTGTCTGCCTGGCGTTGCGGAAGTCGGTGGTGCCGCAGAAGGTAAAGCCTGTGGTGTTGGTGCTCGGAGGCCCAGGGCGAGGGGGATAGGGGCCATCGTCGGCATGATTCCGGGTGTGAAGACACTGGGCGTCGCGACCAAGGAGGGCTTCGAGAGCGCGGCCGACGGAGCCAACCTCGCCACCAAGATCTGAGGCGGCGTGATGGGCGGGGCCCTCGGGATCGGCCGCTCGGCGGCGGATGAGGCCACTGACGCCTGGCGGGCTGCCGGTGACAGCCATGGGCTCGCTGAAGCTGATGGGCGACATCAAGGTCAACATGGTGAACGTCGCCGCGAATGGCATCTCGTCCGCGGAGAGCTTCGGCCTCATGGGCGACGACGGCTCCGAGCGCAACGCCGCCGAGAGCACGAAGGCCTTTTATCACGGCACCATGGCTGTCCCTTGGCATCGGACGGGACATGCGTCGCCCCGCGTACGTTTCTGCCGGTGAGTGGCAAGTGAGGGCTCGACGCGCGCCGGAGGGCCCSGCCCACGATCGAYTCGAAGTCTGATTACGCCTACGAACTCAACGCAGGAGCCATTCCCGCTCCTTGACCACACCGTCCCCCGTTCACAGGGGGAGATCGATGCGGCCGACGCCCGGCAACGGGCTGATTCACGAGGGGCGCGAGCAACACACCTCAGCGGCGAACGGCTCCGCGTGTGTCGGAACTGAGGCCACGAATGCGATCCACGACCCGTCTGGAAACAGGAGCTCGAATCGGCCTCGCTGGAGAACTCCCTTGGGCTTCCTACGGACTCCAAGGCCCCCCGTCCGCGGGGCCTCCCACTGGAGTTCGTACGCCCGACCGGACTGCCACGGCTTGGCACGGTCCGCGAAGGCGAGCACCCGGCGATCGGTGAATGCGATCGCCGGCGTAGAGGCGGGCAAGCGTGCCGCCGTGTAGTGCGTCACCAGAAATTGCCCTGCCTGGCTCTCCCAACCACCGTGCATGCCCTTGCCATGCGCCGCCCGGGTGAGGGCATTCCGGTTGCTTGGTCAGCACCTTCCAGCGTCCGCTCGAGCCGAGTCACCGGCTTCAGTTCGGCCGGACGCAGAAACCTCTGCACTGCCCCGGKAAGGCGGGACTTGAGCCGGCGCTCCAGCTCCGACTCCTGGGGCGGTTGCCGTAGCCAGACCGGCCGCTCCGGTACCCCGGAGCCGTCTCGCACTCGCATACCGCGAGTAGCCGCTCTCCGGGCTGGAGGAGTGGCTGGATCTGGTCACGGCAGTCCTTGTTCAACCCGCATTTCCTTCTGATCAGACGAGCGGTCAGCCGAAGGGATTGTCCCAGTGCCGCGGTTCCACGGTCCGTCGATCGCTGTCCGACGGATTGGCGATGCCCAGTGCCTCACGCGTGGGCGTGCTGGGACTGAGGTTTCCCTCCAGGCGGTCGTCGACTTCATCGGCGGCGATGCCTGCGGCACCCTCCGGACCCTCCTGAACCGTCTGCCCGACAGCGTCGCCGGTGAGACCTGCGCGCCGAGGACCGCCTTACCGGTGGTCTTCACAACGCGGTGGGCTACGGCCTTCACATTCCCGGGAGCCGCGTAAGTCGCCTCACCTGGAATGTGGAGGTGTGCGCCGCACGTCATTCCTACCGTCGGTCACCCGAACTCGCTCCGAGCCCAGTCGTTCGCGTCGCCCGACGAGCCGGGCGTACCGGACGAACGGGAACCCGCCGCAGAGGCACCCGCCGCGACCCTGCCGCTGGACGCCGGTGTCGTGCGAGAGGACCCGGTGTCGGTGGTCGCCGCCGAGTCGGTGGCCGCGGAGCCGTCGGACGCTTGACCACCGGTGCCGCCCGCATGCCCGGCCAGCGCATCGACACCCTGCTGCGCACGGTCCCCGACCGCGCCCGTGACCCTCTCCGTCGCGTGATCCACGTACGTGCCCGGATCCGCGTAGCCGGCGAGCGCCGATCCTTCACCCGCGGTGACCTCGTTCTTGAGGCCGCCCAGATAGTCACCGGCCGCGGTCTTGGCGACGTCCGCCGTCTCGCCGAGATTGATGCCGGAGCGCGCGTCGAAGTAGGTCTCGATGCCCTGCTGCCCGATGTTCTGCGCCATCCCGACGGCGGCCTCGCGGGCCTTGTCCTTGGCGGCGTCGACCACCCGCTCCTGGACGATCTGCTTGACCTGCTCCTTGACGAAGTTCTTGGCGATCTTCTTGAGGCTGTCCATGGTCGCGTGCTCCATGGCCTTCGTGACCGCCTCCATGACCTCCCTCTTGAGCCGATCCAGCAGCTCGCGGACGATCAGGCGGGTGGCCTGGGTCGCGCCGAGCGCGCCGACCTCGGACAGTCCGAAGGTGAACGGCGCCGCCGCCTGCGCCGCGATGATCTCGATGGCCAGGGCGATGAGCTGGGCGATCACGGAAAGCTTCGCCGTGAGGACCGCGACGGCGGCCACGTCGAAGGCGAAGGCGATCACTTCGCAGGCGGTTCTCGCGTCGGGCAGATAACTGTCCTCGCCGTTCGCGCCGGTGTAGGCGCCCCAGTCCTTGCTGAAGCCCTCGATGGAGGAGCCGAAGTTGCTGGAGATGACGGTGCGGGCGAAGCCCTCGCCCTGCGATTGGACCTTCTCGAGCTCCTCGCCGAAGCTCCGCCAGGTCTCGGCGACCTGGTGCAGCGCCTCCTCGTCGGCCTCGGGCCAGCTGTAGCCGAGGAGSTCGAGTACCCAGACGAGCTCGCCGGGCAGTGTGAGCGACATGCCAATGACCCCTGATCCGCTTAGAGTTGACCCGCGATCCCGCTCAGCAGGCCGCTGTTCGACGTGTCAGAGGCGTCGTAGTTGCGCGCGTTGTCCTGCAGGTTGTGCCCGATCTGCTGGAGCCGTTCGGCAAGGCTGTCCATCGACGTGAAGATTCCGTCACGAATGGGCGTGTAGATCTCCCCGAAGATGTCCCCGAATTCAGCGTCCGCCCAGGGCTCTCCAATACCCTCCAAGGTACTTTGAAGTCGCTTGGAGGCGCCGGCAAAATCACCCCCGAGGTCGGCGAAATTCTGCCCTTGCCGTCGAAGTACGGTCGTGTCCACGTTAAAGCTGTCGAACGTCATCGTTAGTCCCCCGAACTCCCGTTGCAGCGCGTCGTATTGCACGACTGGCGGATAGCTTAGACTCCCCCCGCACGACCGAGAAAATCGGTCGGTCAAGAGATCGTCAAGTTATCCAAGGGACCCTCAAGTGGTGACAGCACCGTCGCGTTACAGCAGCTCAAGGGGCATATGGGCGGGACGACTCGTCGGCTTGGGACTGCTGCTCGCGGCCGCCGTCATCGCTGCGGTAACGATTCCGGAGCTGCGCGGTGAACTCGCCGGCGACGGCATCGATGGAACCCTCACCGTTTCTTCATGCGAAGCGCACACGAAGACCCATTACGGCACGCACGGGCGTTCCACGGAACTCCGGTTCAGGTGCGCAGGAAGCTGGACCGCACAGCACAGTGGCACTTCTTACCAAAACATAGAAGTGGACACTTCATCGCGTTTCGAGGCCGGGTCGAATATCCCCGTGGTGCAAGTCGGCGACATGTTCGAACTGCCGCAGGACCGCGACCCCGGAGAAAACGCCGCGATTCTCGCGCTCTGTCTCTCCTTGCTGGCGTCCGGCGCCTTCTGCCTCCTGACCGGCTTCGGCGCCCGCAACGGCCCCGGCCTCGCGGCCTCCTGGCAGCGCCTGCCGTCCCCCACCATCACGGGCCCCCTCGTGGGCGGCCTCTTCACCCTGGGCGTCCTGGCGGCGCTCGTCTGCGCATTCGCCCTGTGAAGCCCGTAACCGCAATCCGAGGAGTGACCCCCATGACGCAAGTACAAGGCAACACCACGCCGAACGCCGCCCCGCCAGGAGCCGGCGCAGGCGGCCCGGGCCGCCTCATCGGCGTAGGCCTGATCCTCGTAGGAGTGGTCCTCCTGGCCCTGGGCGCCTACCTCGGCCCCTACTCCTACGCCACGTCGACCCCCGGCAAGCTCACGGTCGAGACCTGCACGGTCGACTACAAGTACCGCTCAAGCACGTCGAGCAGTTCCCGCAAACGCACCAAGACCAAGTGGTGCTACGGCACCTTCACGGCCGCCGACGGCTCCACCAAGGACGTCAACGCCGAACTGAAGACCGACGCCCTGCACCAGCGCGGCGAGGTCATCGAGGCCCTCAAGACCGGCGATACCTCCTATCAGCAGGACCATGGGTGGGTCGGGGCGATTACGGTCGGCTGCGTGTGGTGGTTCGGCGCCCTGATCCCCCTSGCCCTGGGCCTCTTCGCCACGACCACCGGCTTCGCCTTCGGCGGCCCCTCCGACTTCCAGCGCGCCCGGCAGGCTGCGGGACAGGGACTGGTCGGTACGGTCTACGCCCTGATCGCGGTGGGTGTGATCGGCTTCGGGATCAGCATGCTGGTGATGTTCTTCTTGTGACGCGGTCTCGGCGTACCCCCGGGCAACCCTGAGGGAAGGGCGAGAACRGACCMCGCGKGGTCCGTTCTCGCCCTTCCCCCTATGCCGGGGCCGTTTCTAGGAAGCGGTCGTCGGCAATGCCACGAGGGCGTACGAATCGCTGTTGAGGCCGGCGCCGACGGAGGTCACGTAGAGCACCCCTTGGTGCCAGAACGGCCAGGCACCAGCGCCCATGTTCTGGTCCACTTCCTCCGGATACTCGGCGACGGTCGTCATCGCGCCGTCCTTGGGATCGAACTCCACGAGCTTCGGCTTCTCCGCGCCGTCAGTGACGTATGCCAAGAGACGTTCGCCACCCGTGTCCCTCAGCGGAATGTACTCAACGGTGCTGGAAGCCGGCGCTTTCCACAGCTCCTTGCCGCTGTCGAGGTCGTAGGCGACCAGCGTCTTGGCCTCCCCTTCGGCGCTCTCCTTCTCACCCATCCCCATGAGGAGGATGTTCCCGAAGCCCGCGACCTGGCGCATCGGGCTTCCGTCCTCCTCGGGAAGCAGGTAGAACCTCTCCGCCATCTCCGAGAGCTCGCCCCGTCGCTCACCGGACTTCTCGTCGAGGGCGAACACGCCCTTCGCCTCTCCGCTGAGGACGAGCGGGGAGGTGGAAAGCGCGATTTCCGCTTCACCCTCACCAAATCGCTTCGTCCACCCGGCCTTTCCGGTGTCCGGGTCGACGAGCGATGCCTCGGTCCACCGCTTCCCCTCGAACTCGTCGCCCTCGAGGCAGGATGTCGTGCGGATCAGATTCTTGCCGCCGGTGTACGTGCCGGACGCACAGCCGCTCGGCACCACCTTCTTCACATCCCAGGTCTCGGTGCCGTCAGCCGCCTTCAGTGCCACCTGCTCCCGATCGGTGGTGATCACGACTGTCTCCCCGGCTCGAGCCACCGCCAGTTTCCCGCCGGTCTTGAACTCGTCCTTCACCTTGAAGCCCCGGTGCCACAGTTCCTTCCCGGAGTTGAGGTCGTAGGCGGCGACGTGATCACACTGACCGTGGGCGCCCGCCATACCCGAAGCGCCATAGGCGACGATGCCGACGTCGCCGTCCGAGACCGAAGGGGCGACACAAGCCTGGTTGCCCGCGCCGGGCAGCGGCGTGGCCCACAGCTTCTGCCCCGTGTCACGGGCGTAGGCCTTCACACCACCGGACAAGGTCTGAACAACGGCCCTGTCGGTGAACCAAGTGCCGTCCACCTCCTGCTCCCCGAGGCCCCATTCCGACTTCGACGGAACACTCCACAACGGCTTGGTGCCCGAGCCCGCCACGACATACCACGCGGCCCCTCCGGCGCCGGCGAGCACGACGAGTGCGACAACGAGCAGCACGATCAGCCCGGTCTTCTTCTTCCGCGGCTGCGGAGAGGGAGCGGGGGCGACGGGAAAGTGCGGTGGGTGAACTGACTGACCGTAGCCCGGGTACTGCGGACCCACCGGGTACTGCGGGGGCCCCGGCTGCTGGGGGTAGCCGTATCCGGGCTGGCCCGGCGGTGTCGCGGGCGACTGCTGCGGATGGCCGTATCCCTGCGGCGGCAGGTGACCCTGTTGGGGTGGCAGGGGAGGTTGCTGCGGCGGAGCGGGCTGCTGCCCATAGGGTCCATTGCCCGGCACAGGTCCGTTGGCACTCATCGGCTGTTGCTCCTGACGTACTGGGCCCAGGCGGTCTGGAATGCGCTCTCGTTCATGCCTACTGCGTTCTGTAGCKGTTCATCGAGGTTCGTGGGCTTCCTGTAGTGGTCCACGACAAACTCGAAGAGGGCTGCCTCGCCGCCCTTCTCTGCGATGAACCGCAGGGCCAAGTAGCTGAGAGCGTAGTTCGCACCGACCGAGGCTCCGCCCGCTTCGAAGTCCTGATTCGGCAATTGGCCATCGAATTCCTCGCCCGCCAGATCACGACGCACCCGTTCGTCTCCTTGAGCGCGGTCGAACCGGTAGGAGACGTACTCTGCGAACCCCTCGACCGCCCAGGACCTGATGCTCGTCTTTTCGTCGTTTCCGTATGCACCAGGGTCCTGGGGCTGAATCAGAGCGTGCGCGATTTCATGCCGCGAGATGTCTCCTACGCCCGCGTGCCACGCGGATGAAGTGAATCGGCTGGTCGAGGAGTCCATCTTGATGCGTGCGCCGCCGTAGGCGAGTTCGTCATCGCCACTACCGTAGCCGGCGTTGAAGGCCGGCATCGGAACGCTCTCACCAGCGTCCCAGCCCAAGTCGCTGCCGTCGTTGTTGTACAGCTTCGTGTACGTCTTGCGATCCGGCTCGAGTACGACGAGGAAGCCTTCAGGGGTATTCGAGACCGACGACGTATTCGATCCCCACAACTCGAGATCCTTCTTGGCGCTGTCTTCGATGACCGGAGCGAAACGGTCTGCGTCGGCGGCGTTCTTCTTGGCCGAGATCGTGATGGTGTGCGCCTGACGCTTGACGTACATGTCGTCGTAGACGTCCCAAGGGGCCGGATAGTAAACCGCGTTGGCCAAGGCGTTCGCGCCCGGGGATCCCTCGACCTCACTGATGAGCGGTTCGGCCGATTCGGACTCCTTCTCGACCGTCCACCGATACCACTCGGAGACCGGCCGGACGTCAACGCCCTTGATCTGATGGACGAAGGCGACATCCAGTGTGAGCTTCACATCGGAGCCGTACTCGTCCGAGCCGTCGCCGGTCTGCTTGAGGACCATGTACTTGCTCTCGGCGAAGGGGATCTTCCGCAGATTCTTGAAGATCTTGCGCTGATCGTCCTTCGCCGAGCCCACGAAGGGCTCCAGGAACTCCCCCTCGTCTCCGCTTTTCAGGGCGTTCGTACGGCCATTGAGCAGCGATTCGATCTCGTCCGGGCTCAGGATCTGCTGTTCCTCGCCGCCACCGCCCTGCGCACCGGGCAGCGAGCCCCCGCCGGCAGCGTTGTAGAGGGCGAGCCCACCGACCGCGAA
Source organism: Streptomyces sp. UW30 (assembly GCF_008042075.1). Classification (GTDB taxonomy): domain Bacteria; phylum Actinomycetota; class Actinomycetes; order Streptomycetales; family Streptomycetaceae; genus Streptomyces. The sequence continues at coordinate 13,751 of NZ_RDBN01000050.1, forward strand.
GACGGCCACCACGGCCAGGACCAGCAGACCGATGACAGCGCGCTTCAACCCCTTGCCCTCGCCGGAGTTGTCAGGCGGAGGCGGCGGGGGTGCGTACCACCCTTGCTGCTGGACCGGTGCCCCGTAAGGGCCGGTGTTCCCCGGCCCTCCTGGCGGCGTCGAATAGGACATGACAACCTCTCACGCGAAAATCCGATGAGGGGCACGATGTGGTCCGGCCGCACGCGATTGAGGCCTGGGTGASTCACCCAGGCCTCAATGGGCAATGCATGCAGGCTCTTTGAGTGGCACGCACGCCCGACTCACTCTCCCCCAGATAACGCAACACCCTATGACCTTCGCCAATGCGGCCCGGCCCGCCGCCATGGGGCTTCTGTGCAGAAAATGTGACCATAGGTCGCAGAGGCATGAGAGCGCCACGGCCCGAGCTGGCACGCAAGATCACCGCATGTAGGGTGATGACGCGGCCTGGGTGATCAACTGAATCACCCAGGCCTGATGTGTCCAGAGCCGAGCGGGGAGAAAACCGGCCCATGGGGGACCACTTCAAGACGGACATCGGGCAACTCGAGCAGTTCCTGGCGAATCTGGAGAGATGCGTCGACGAGTTGAACGAGGCCCGGACGGCTCTCGACCACGTGCGTGGCGACCAGATCGGCACGCCCCGCCTCGACGAGGCCTGTGACAAGTTCCAGGACGAGTGGAAGTACGGGTCCGACAAAACCAAAGAACTGATCGACGAGATCAAAGAGGGCGTGCAGTCGAACAAAAAGGGCTACGAAGAGGTCGAGGAAGCCTTGGAGAAAGCTCTCAAGCAGATCGCGGACAAGAGCACCTCGGGTGGCGACGGGGGCGGTAAGTAGTGGCCGCGAACCCGTACCCCAACATCGGCTGGAACCCCGTACCGGGCATCCCCACCGAGGTCACCAAACTGCAGCAGAAGGTCGACGCGGCCGCCACGGCGCTGGAGAACACGCACCGGCAGCTGACTAGGCTCACTGGCGAGAGCAGCTACTGGGAGGGCGACGCGGCAGAGAAGTTCCGCGAGAACCTCGACGGCGACCTGTCGAAGTACATCAAGAAGGCCGCCTCGGCACTTCGTTCCGCCGCGACCCAACTGCACAATTGGGACGACCAGTTGGTCTCCAACCGGGGACTGGCGAAGAAGTACGACGACGACGCGGCCGAGAAGAAGGCCGCAGCCGACAAGGCAAAGAACACGTACGACCAGGCCGCCCAGCACCCCGACCTCAAGCTCGCCAACCAGACCTTCCCCACGCAGGAGGAGGCCGACGACGCTACCACGCGGCTGCGCTCCGCCGAGCGCGCTCTGAACGAGGCAAGCACAGCCGTCACCAAAGCCAACAACGAGTACGAGTCGCTCAACCGCAAGATCAAAGAGCTGGAGTCCGAGCACTCCCACGACGCCGAGATCATCGCCAAGGCTCTGGAAAGCACTGCGGAGAAGGCCCCTGACAAGGGCTTCTGGGAGAGCGTCGGCGACATCCTCGTATCGGTTGGCAAATTCCTGGCAGAGCACGCGGGCACCATCGGCGCCATCGCCGGTCTGCTCGCCCTCTTCCCCGCTCTGGCCCCGATCATGGGGCCGATCGCGCTCATTGCGAGCGCGGTGTCCATGGGCAAGAACCTCTCCGACGAGGAGTTCCGCAAGAATTTGATGTTCCAAGGCAGCGGAATGGAGATCTTCTCCGCCTACGCTTCCATGGCCGGGGACCTCGTCGGGATGGTTCCGGGCGGGAAGGCACTGGGCCTCGCGGCCAAGGAGGGCTTCGAGAGCGCAGCCGACGGAGCCAACCTTGCTACGAAGACCTGGGCCGGTACGAAGGGCGGGGTCCTCGGGATCGGTCGCTCGGCGGCGGATGAGGCCACCGACGCCTGGCGAACTGCCGGTGCCAGCAACATGGGCTCGCTGAAGCTGATGGGCGACATCAAGGTCAACATGGTGAACGTCGCCGCGAACGGACTGTCTTCCGCGGAGAGCTTCGGCCTCATCGACGACAAGGGCACCGAGCACAACGCCGCCGAGGGGACGAAGGCCGCCGCGACGGGACACGGCATCGCCGGATTGTTCGGCTTCGTATGACAGCCACGGCGAGAGTAGAGGCACCGCATGACCGTGAGTGAACCGACCACCGCATCGCCGGCCACCCGCAAGCCGTCGTTCTGGTATGGACTGCCTGTGGGCTATGTGTCCCTGGATCTCAATCCGTCGGCCGAACAGCTCATGAAAGTCATCAATGTGCTTCGGGGGCTGCCCGAACAGGAGCGGGACGAGGCGGACCGGGCTTTGCGCCTGTACGCGGGCATCGTCAGCCAGCTGAACGCCAACAGGGTGCAGGAGTGCGCGCTCGGGGTCCACCCCAATGACGCCGGTGGTTTCACGACGTCGGTGTTCACGGTGTCCACACTGCCGACGTCCGGCAGCGCGAAGCTCGTGGTGGCAGGCCTCGCGGGCAGCGCCGCGGACGGTCGGGACGAAGGCATGCGCCCGCTGGAGCTGCCGTGCGGTCTCGGCTTCCTCTCCGAGAAGCGGCCGACCGCCCCGCGGTCGTCCCGGCGGCCGGAGCTGAACGACACACTCCCGAGTCACATCTGGCAGGGCATCGTCGCGGTGGCGGCACCGAGCACCCCCGAGCTGATCGTGCTTCAAATGGTGACCCCGGACCTCGACGCCGCCGACGACTACCGGAACATATTGCTCGGGATCGCGCGCACCTTGACCTTCACCGATCCCGAACGAGCCATGGCGGATGACAAAGCCTCCCAGGAGCCAGATGCGCTGACCGGCGCTGCCGCCACCATGCGGAACGACTTCGGATAGCACCAGCCAGGCTGGGACGGACTACAGGAGAGCTAGTGCAGGACAACATGCAAGGCACCCACGCACCGGGAACACTGGACACGGCCGCGCTGCGCGGAAAGCTGACCACCCGGATGTGGTGGGCCGGTAGCCGCAACACCGTGATCTACGCGCTCATGGCCTTCGGCGTGCCGCCGCTGGGCGCGGCGGCGAATCGCGCCGGCATGTCCTGGATCTTCATCATTGGAGGGCCGATGATCCTCGTCGGCATCTTCGGTCTCCTCGCCACGCTCAAAACCATCCCAGTCGCGGTCCTCCTCACGCGCACCTGCCGCAGGACCCTGGCCCAATACTCCTTCGACACCTTCTGCCCCCGGATCACCAAGGCGGACGGCGCCGAGGCGACCAAGGGCCGCCCGAAGAGCATGACGCTCACACTGCACACCGCCGAGGGCCAGGAGTCACCGCTGATGCGGATGATCCCCGTCCCTCGAAGCGCCTCGTGGCGCAACCCCTGGCCCGAAGGCATCGAGAACGGCGTGTACGTCGCCGGAGACCTTCCGTTCGGCGCGGTCGGCTATGTGCCCAGCTCCGGAACGTTCTTCCTCATGCAGCCCGACGACTGGGACGCGACCGCACAGGACCGCAAGCTGGCGACCCCCGACCGCGTCACCCGGGCCCAGGACGCSGACATCAACCGAAGGATCTTCTGACTCAGTGGACCGGCTACCGCACACGGGGCCGTGACCCGAGTGATCCGCTGAATCGCCAGTGGCATCAGCGGCGAGGGCGTCGACGTGCGCCTCAATTACGTTCGACGCACGGCAGGCGCTCAAGCCACAGATGACTCAGCGGTACCGGGATCGTCCCAGGCGCACCCCGCATGGACCGCATGGAATCGGGACGAGCATTCGGTCGAACTCCCGCTTGGCATAGGTCAGTTCACGGCAACTTGCTCCCGCCGGAATCCACGACGAGGGAGGTGTTCAGCGCCTCAACTCACCGGCACAGGAGCCTTGTTGGTTTCCTATCCCGTCGCGCTCGATTCAGCGAGGCGGTCGGGCTAACACCGTCGGCACGCAGTGAACGGGTAGCCAGTGCCCAGCGGGACAGCTGCGGTGAATCTCGCCGGGCCCCCCACGACCTGACGGCGGCCCTCTCCCGACCATGCGCTGTCCGCGTCGCAGGCATCAGTCGAGTGGGGCGTCACCACTGAAGCTGGCGTTCATCTTCCGCAGGGCTCGGTACACCCCGAAAGAGCTCACTGGCCCGTCTGTTGTACCGGATTCGAGGGTTGTTGTTGGGTGTAGGGGTTGGCGTGCTGGGGCGTCTGTCCGGGAGGAGCGGGATACCCCTGATAGGGAGCTGAGGGATACGGCTGCTGGGGCGAGTAGCCCACGTTCTGGGGGTAACTTCCGGCGCCTGGGCCGATTGGGCCGGCATTGGAGTTGCGACGGCTGCGCAGCACAGCGAAGACGACGACGGCGCCAATTACGGCTCCAAGGCCGATCACGCCAACCACGAGGACGACGAGGCCCATGGAGGATCCCTTCTCGTTCTTGGCTTCTAGGTCACTTCAGAATCTCGGCGACGATGAGGCAGAGGAGCAGGGTCGTCGCATGAATCCCTGCTCCCCACCTTTCAGAGCTCGATTGTCATCGCGGTAGCCACGCAGCATGACCAAGAGACCCACATGCGTGCCGATCAAATTGAGCGCTGTCAGCCACCAAAGCGTGCCAGACATGATCGACATAACGAAGAGCAGCCAAGGGACAAGGATTCCAAGCCCGAGCCAGATGGTGGTGAAATGGCTCGCTGTACGCGCCGTCATCTCATCGGCAGCGGATTGGGAACTCAGGTCCGGTAGTTCCGAGTTCACAGGCTCTCCGAGGATGAGTTACCACTACTGCCCTTGATGCGGGGGGGGTAGCCCTGGTTGGGGTACTGCTGGTAGCCCGTCGGGGGCTGGGGCGGGTAGCCCGTGCCGTGAGGCGAGGCTCCACCGCCGGAGCCGGGACCGCCGTTTCCTCCGTTGCGGCGGCTGCGGAGTACCGCGAAGAGGATGCCGCCGATTACCAGGACTGCGGCTGCGATGCCGACGATGAGGAGAAGGCTGCCCGAGGAGGACTTCTTCTTTTTCTTGGCCTGGCTTGTGCTGTCGTTGTCGTCGGAGCCGGCGGCGGAGTTCGTGGAGGTGGAGGACGAGCCCTTGATGAGAGGGTTTCCCTTGGGCCCCTTGGGAATGTTCATCGTCATCGCCGTACCGGGGCGGGCGATTCCGTAGCCGAGTTCCTTATCGGGCGCGGTCTTTCCCTTGTTATTCAGGAAGGACGCCGACTTGATCAGACGATTGATGATCTGGCCTGCAGTTAGGTCGGGGTACTTGGAGCGGAGCAGCGCGACGATGGCTGACACGTAGGCGGTGGAGCCCGAGGTACCGTCGGCTACCGCATAGCCACTGTTGATGGTCGGATCCGCCTGGGGTGTTTGCACCCCGGGAGCAGCCACGGTGACATTCCCCGTATTGGATTTACTCCAGAAATTGAGCGCCTGGTCTACTGCAGATACTGCAACGACTCCTGGGAGAGCCGCGGGATAATTAACCGTGCCCGAGTCATTGCCCGTGCCTGCCACGACTACGACGTCTTTTTCCTGAGCATATGCGATGGCCTTGGCAGCCCTTGACCCGGGATAGGCGGTCGAGTCATTGAGCGAGAGGTTGATTACCGAGGCACCTTGGTCAACCGCATATCGAACCCCAGTAGCCCAGTCTTTGGTGTATGTGGCGTCCGCGTTTGCGCTCACACGGACTGGAAGGATCTTTGCCTTCGGTGCAAGGCCTTTCACGCCGGACGAACCGTTCGCACCGTGTCCATGGCCAGCGATAAGGCTGGCCATGCCCGTCCCATGCCCATTCTCATCTAGATGAGGGTCACCGTCTCCGGTGAAGTCCTTGCCCGGGAGCACCTGCCCGGTTAGATCCGGGTGACCGGCATCAACGCCCGAATCAACGACCGCAACCGTTACGCCTGCTCCCTGGGAGGTCTTCCATACCTTTTCCGCGTCGTACACCGTCAACGGCCACTGGGCATCCCGAACTTGGTCCGCCGACGCGTTTGGGGTTGAAGTGAGGAGCAAGGCTCCCGTCAAAGCCACGACGCCAGTCGTGGACGAGACTCGCTTCAAACGCAATTCCCTGCTCCTCACTCAGCCATGACTGGGTGCACCAGCCTTCATAGGTGGGCGGACGACTCCCCGTCCGGCCCATTAACGTACTTACTCGATGGTTCGCGGCACGTTCCGGTTGCGGTCCTCTTCCGAGATCCAGGTCTCTTCGTCCTCGACCAGGTAGTCGGGACGGTCGCCCCGGCTGTTCTCGTCCTCCGACCGACGCCCGTTGCGGCCGCCCATACCGCCGGCTCCGCCCGCCATGGCGCCGCGCTGCGAACCACCGCGGCTACCGTGCAGGCCCGCACCGCCGCCAGCACCCTTGCCAGCGACCCCCTTGGCCGCGCCAACCACACCGCCACGAGACTTCGCCAGGGCGCCGCGGCCGCTGGCGCCAGCCCCACCTCGGCCAGCTGCGCCCGCTCCGGCACCGCCACCCATACCGCCCATACCGGCTCGTCCGCCAGCGCCACGGCCTGCCGCACCGCCGCCGGCCACGCCACCGCGACCGCCCGCGGCTCCGATGCCACCACGTGCGGCCGCACCGCCCGCAAGGCCGGGGCCTCCGCCAGCAGCCACGATGCCCGGGCCCTGCGCGCCACCAGTGCCGATACCGCCACCGCCGCCGCTGATGCCTCCGCCCGTACCGGTGACGGGACCGGTCCCCGTAAGGCCAGGCGAAATGCTGTCGATCTTCGTCTTAGCAGTCGGCAGCTGCGAGCCACCCGTGATGCCCGAGTCACGGGGCACCGTGGGAGCAGGCTTGACGCTGGCGGTCGGCCCTGCACTCCACGGTTTGGCAGAGCTAGCTCCCATACCTGGACTTGAGCCACCGCGAGACGGCATGGAGACGGGGGTAGGCATAGGCGTTTCGGGGTTCGGAGGCGAGAACGGGTCCTTCTTGTCATCGATTCCGTTGGTCGGCTTCGCGTAAGCCTTGTAGTTGACCGCCAACTGCTCCATGATCGCCACCCCCTGCAGCTGCGCTTCCTTCCCCGCAGACAGAGAGTCGGCATTCGCCTGACGCGCGGCGTCAGTGCTTACACCCTTGTTGATGTCGTCCAAGAGCTGCTGGTCGTTGCGCTCGTCGTCCCACATCTTGTCCCAGGCCTTGTCCCAGAAACCGGGCTCTTCGACCTCGCGCATCTTGGAGATGGAGTTCCGCAGGTCGTTCTGGACGCCGTGCATGGCTTCGCCGTAGTGGTTGGCCCACGCAGCTCCGTTGCGGACGTTCTGCATGATCTCGTTGGCCTTCTTACGGAAAGCCTCGGCCGCGTCGCCCTCCCAGTGCTCGAGGACGTTCTCCACAGCGCTCTGCATCATGCCCGCAACGCTGTCCTTCGCCGATACCGAGTCCACCGCGCCGTTCTTGCCGTCGCCGTCGCCGCCGGACAGGATGTTGTGGATCGACTTCCAGTGCTGGCTGACCTCATAGATCCGGCCGGGATCCGCGTCCAGGATCATGGCGCGCAGGTCAGGGATGCTCATCTTCATGAAGGGCGTGTCGAGATTGGCGCGATTCGGGCCCCCCATGCCTCCGTTGGGAAGCGATTCGAGCTTCTCGTCGTGCTTGTCGTCGATCCGCTGCTGTCGTGCCTTTTCCTGAGCCTCGTAGTACTCAGGGCTTTGGTAGTAGCCGCCGTAGGCCATGGTTGAAACGTCCCCTCTGTCAGTGACCAGTGGCTGAAGCGTTTAGTTGGCTGAGCCCGGAGCGGCACTCACACCTTGCGCATTCGCCTGCTCCTGGTTGCTGTACTTGTCCCTGACCTTCGAGGTGCTCTTGCCGAAGTCATCGATCAGCTGGTGCAGATCCTTGATGATCTTTTCGATTCTTGTCTTCTGGTCCTGGTGTGCGCTGTGAAGCTCGTTGGACTCCAGGAACTTCATGCTGCCGAAGGCTGTACTCGGGATGTCCGTCTCGTACTTGGCCTTCGTGTTGGCCTTGTCCATGTCCGACAGAAGGCCGTTGAGCTTGCGGATGACGTCATCCAGCTGGCTCAGATCAACCCGCATTCCGTTACTCATACCCCGTTGTCCTCTCCCCTGTTTCTCAAGTTGTCAGCACCCACTCGGTGCCCGCGCCACATCATCGCCGTCATCGCCGTCATCACCCAGACCAGCTAACCGGCCCGCCCGGCCCGACCGGACGACCCAACCCGCCGACCACGCCAGTCCCGCACAGCCACCCCGCTCCCCGCAACCACAAGAGCCAGCGCGAGTCCCGTACCCAGTACGTAGATCGCGACCCGTCGCTCCCGCTCCGTCTCGCTCTCGCCCATCGTCACGGCCATCGGTACGACCCCGCCCGCCCCAGCCGCAACCGGCGGATCCGGCGTAGGAGTGGTACCCGGTGTCGAGCCGTCCGACAACGCCGCGACCGGGTCGACCACGCCCCAGCCGATGTACCGGTTCGGGCCCCGCCCCGGTCGCTGGGCCGTTTCCTCGATGCGCGTGGCGATCTGGGCCGCGTTCCAGTCCGGGTACTTGTCCTTCAGGAGTGCCGCGACGCCCGCGACGTACGGCGCCGCGAAGCTCGTGCCGTCGGCCGTGCACTGGCCGTCCTTCGGGACCGTCGAGACCATGCCGACGCCCGGTGCCGCGACGTCCACGAAGTCGCCCGACTGTGAGAAGAAGGCGCGTTCGTCGTTGCGGTCGGAGGCCGCGACGGCCAGGACGCCGTCGTACGAGGCGGGGTACGTGTTCGCGGACTTGCCGTTGGCGCCGTCGTTGCCGGCGGCGGCGATGATGAGGGCGCCCGCGTCCACGGCCGCCTTGACCGCGCCTCGCAACTCGGCGTTGTCTTGCTTGTTCGCGGTGTCCGACGAGATGTTGATGATCTTCGCGCCGGCCGTGACCGCCGCGCTGATCGCCTGGGACATCGTTCGCGAGTTGCCCTGCTTCTCCTCCCCGCCCGTGTAGCGGTAGGAGAGGACCGTGGCGTCCTTCGCGATGCCCACGAAACCCGTGCCCTTGAGCGGGCGCGCGGCGATGATGCCCGCGACGCGCGTGCCGTGGCCTTCGATGTCCTTCGTGGCCGGGCCGTCGACGAAGGTCTTGCCGCCCGCCACCGCGCTGCTCAACTGCTTGTTGGAGGCGTCGACGCCCGTGTCGATCACGGCGACCTTGACGTCCTTGCCCGTCGCCTGTCCCCACAGCTGGTCCAGGAGGATCCGCTGGAGAGACCAGGGCGTGGACTTGATGACGTCGCCGCCGAAGACGCATTCCGTGCTGGCCGACAGGCCGAAGTCCGGGCTGCTGCCCGAACCGGCGGCCGCCGAGTCCGCCAGCGCCGCCGGCGGCGCCGAAGCCAGGCAGACCCCGGTCACCGCGAGCACGCCGAAAACCCGCTGCAGTGCGCGGGTTCCACTGTCGCGGCCGGTGCGGCTACGCGAACGGGCCGTTCGGCCCTTCACGCTCAGGCCCCTCATGTTCAGGTCCCCCAGGGCTTCCCTTGCTGGCTGCTTCCTTCGAAGCTGAGTCATGTAGGTGTCACACGTGTGGCGATGTGTGTGAATGTTTGCGGGATTTGCCGTGTGCACTCCCGCGGAGTTTGTGGACGACCCCGAAGCAGAGGTCGGCCCAGCGGTCGCCGTGGCGTCCGCTGGGCCGATTCCCTTCATCTCATGTCCCTCGGGTCGCCGACGGGCTCAGCCCCAGGTCGAGGCGTTGCTCTTCTCGGTGGACTGGTAGTTCTCGGCGGCGTTCTGAAGCGCCGTGGAGATCTTCAGCAGGGTGGCGTGCAGGTCAGCGGCGGTCTGGTCCCACTCGCGCTGCTTGCGCTGGTAGCCCTCCTGCGCCTCACCCTCCCAGGAGTTGGCGACGCGCTTGACGGCGGCCTCGAGGTCGTCGAGCTGCTGCTTGATACGGCCGGCGGTCGACTTCACGTCCGTGGACGCGTTGGTGATCGTGGCGTAATTGACGAGGATCGACATCGTCATTCCCTTTCAGGAAGAATCGTTGGAAGTCTGTGGAGATCGACTGGGTCGACCCGACCTGATCAATGGGTCCTGGTCGTCCCGGATCGGCTGGAACAGCCGGATTCCGCTCGGCTGGATCAGCCGAAGTCGGACATGATCTTGCTGATCTCGGAGTTCTGCTGCTCTTCCGACGCGGAGTAGTTGCTCCGCGTGGAGTCCACGGCTTCCTTGATGTCGTTGAGGATGTCGCTCATCCGCTTCGCGTCAGCGTTCCAACGGTCCTGCAGCTGGCGGTAGGACTGGGCCGCCTGGCCCTTCCAGCCGCCGGCGATCTGGTCGATCACTCCGTTGAGGCGGCGGATCTCGCCCTGCAGCTGACCGTTCGCGGTGCTGATGTCACCGGAGAGCTTGGTGAGTTCGTCCTCTGTTACCCGGAACTGGCCGGCCATGATGAACCTTCCCCCATGTCGTCGTTAATCCGGGAACCTGTGTTCCGGTGCCCGGAGGAGCTTCGCACGCTTGAGCGCTGCAAACACTCTATCGTCAGCCTGTCACTCAACCACAGGCAAGGCCAATCAGTTACACGGCTCACACACTTGGGCGATCGTCCTGTGACCCGCGCACCGTCTTACCTTCAAGTGCCCTCGCCCGTCGGCCCGTTGAGGGGCTCCCGGGCGAGGCCGGTTCGTCGGGCTTACGTCACTGGCTCTGCGGCTGCGCCGCGCTCGCCGTGTCCAGCGTCGGGCCCTTCGGGATGAACGTCGCCCACGTCTGCGGCACGATCGCGGGGTTGGAGAGGTCCTCGTAACCGAGCCTCGTGCGTGCCTTGTCCGTCTCGCTCGCCTCGCCCTGCGACGAGTCACCCTGAGACGAGGACGAGGCCGCCCCGGAGCCGCTGCCCTCCGCCTCACTGTCGTTGCCCGACGGCAGCGAGTACCTCAGGCCCGTGTCGGTCAGCAGGTACACCCGGCCGCCGCCCGCGGCCGCACCGGTGACCTCCTGGAACAGCAGGCCCGAGCCGGACGACACATAGGCGCTCAGCGAGTCACTGATGACCTTCTTGGGGTAGTTCGTCCCGGCCCAGGCGGCGAGCTGCGGCTTCTTGTCCGTGCCGAATTCGCCCTTGTAGACGCTGCACGAGGTGTTGCGGGCCTCGCTGGACGCCGTGGCCGCGGAGTTGGCCTGCTTCGGAACGATCAGGGGCCAGCCCTTGTCCTTGTAGAAGCTGCCCGCCGGGCCGCCGTTGGCCGTGATGATGTCCGTGGTGCTGGCCTTCACGGGGGCGGTCCCGTCGTGTGCGACCAGCAGGGCGGCGACGAAGGGCGTGATGGAGGCGACCTCGTCCTTGAGGACGACGTAGAACTCATCGTTCTGCGCGTCCCGTGCCCGGAGCACCTGGCCCACGGTGCTCACGCCGGAAAGTCCCTGGACCGAGGTCGCGTCGCCGGCGTTCGGGACCGTCGGGAACTCGATGTCCTCACCCCGGTTGAGGGTGCTCAGCCACTCCTGGCTCACCGGCTGCGGCTTGGCCGTGGTGCTGCTGCCGATGACGGCGGAACGCATCTGCTCCATGGAGGTGTCGTCGAGGCCCGACTCGTCGCCCAGCAGGAAACTGTTGCCCCTGCCGTCGACCAGGTAGTCCCGTTGCGTCTTGGTGTCCTTGACGTACAAGGCCTCCAGCGGGTCGACCTTCCCCGAGTTCCCGAGCGACTTGGCGTCCTCGGCGTCGAACACGAACACGGCCCGGTCGATGGCGCCCTCCTCACCCGGCGCCGGGCGCTCGCACACCGCCCAGCTCTTCGCCTGCTCCGCGTCCTCCTTGGAGGGCAGCCGGTCGGGGGCGTACGGGATGCCGATCGTCGCGCCGTGCCGGATGCCGCTCTTGTCGATCTCCTTGCCGGGGACCTCGAGGACGGTGCCCTTGCCCTTGTCGAGCAGGAGCTTGGCGGAGGCGTAGTTGAGGACCGGGTGGAGGACCTTCTCCACCTTGCTGTCCTTCGGGTCCGGATCGAGGACCACGTACCGCGTCGTGGAGTCGCTGTCGACGATGATGTACTCGCCCGGCGTGTCCCAGCCCTTGGGCGCGGTGGGCTTGATCACGCCCCAGGCGATGAAGCCGATCACCAGCACCACACCCACCGCAAGGCTGGGCATCACCGTACGGACCGGACGCGGCGCGCCTTCCTCCGAGCCGCCCGGTGACGGCGCCAGGAACGCCGCGACGGTGCGCTTGCGAGCGAAGGTGTAGGCGGCCAGCTCATCCCGACGCTGCTTTGCCATGGTCCCCGTTTCTCCCGTTTGTGATGCTTCGATCCCGCTCGAAAAGGCCGATACGGCCACGCAGGCACCTACTATGCACTGCGCGACGCGGCGACGATCCATCAGGTGTGCGGCCGCCCCGGCATCTTCACAGAGCTTCTCCACGGCCCTCCACCAAGCGGGCCCGGTCCATGACAGGCTGGCCACCTGGGGTTTGGGTGTCCCCTGTGTCGCCTGATGTTCTGCAGCGGGTACCGTGAGCCACCCGCATGGATGTTGTGGGCCATCGATGCCCCTGGCCCGTCGCCGGGATCCCGGACAGCGGATCCCGCCCGACCGACGGCCACTACTTCGCGAAAGGGATGTCCCGGGGGATGAGCAGCGCTACGAGCACCCGGCGCGGACGCCGCGCACAGCAGCAACAGGGGGGTCCGGGCGGCAGACGTACGTCGGCGACGCCCGCCACTCCCACCGCCGCCTCGCCGCGTACGCTGCCCCGTCCCGGCGGCCTCGGCCCGGTGCGGCTGCAGCAGCTGATCCTGGTGGAGCTCGCGGCCGCGGTCATGCTGGTCGCCTGGGCCGCCGACGCCTCCTGGCTGCTGGCTCCGGCCGGCGCCGTGGCGGCGCTGCTGCTCCTGATGGCGGTGCTGCGCCGCGGGCGTCGTCCGCTGCCCGAGTGGTACGAGACGACGCGCGCGCTGAGGCAGCGCCGGCGTGACGCCAAGATGCCCATCCCGCCCGGGACCGACGCGATGCTGGTGCCCGTCGTGGAGTGCGACCCCGCGCTGCGGACGTACTCCTTCGTCTCCCGTGACGACCGCTCGGTCGGCATGATCGGCGACGGCACCTTCCTGACCGCCGTCCTCTTCGTCCAGCCCGGCGACCAGCCGCTGCGCCCCGGGGCCGCCGGACGGCAACTGCCGCTGCGGCTGGTCCAGGACGCCCTGGAGGTCGACGGGATCCGGCTCGCCTCCGCCCAGGTCGTGCAGCACACCCAGCCGGCGCCCGCTCCGCACCTGCCGCAGCAGTCGCTTGCCGCGCGGTCGTACGGCCCCCTTCAGGCGCAGGCCGGTTCTCCCGCGCTGCGGCTCACCTGGGTCGCCCTCAAGCTCGACCCGGAGCTGTGCCCGGAGGCGGTGCAGGCTCGCGGTGACGGCGTTCCCGGCGCGCAGCGCGCACTGCTGCGTGTGGCCGACCAGTTGGCGAGCCGGCTGGCCGGTGCCGGTTTCAAGGCGACGCTGCTGGACGAGACCGAGCTGATGCAGGCTCTGGCGACGTCCAGCTGCCTCAACCCGCGCGCCAACGCCCAGCACGGGCAGGACGGGCGCACCCAGCGCCGTACGGTCGAGTCGGTGCGGAACTGGCGGGTCGACGACCGGTACCACGCGACGTACTGGGTCTCCCGCTGGCCGCAGTTGGGCAGCGGCGGTGCGGCACTGCCCGAGCTGGTGACGCGGTTCACCTCGCTGCCGGTGCTCGCCACGACGTTCAGCATGACCCTGAGCAAGGCCGGGAACCGGGGTGTCTCGCTCACCGGGCACATCCGCGTCACCGCCCGCGGCGACAGTGAACTCGGCCAGGTGGGGCGTGAGTTGGAGCGGGCCGCGAGTACCTCGAAGGTCGGCCTGGTCCGCCTCGACCGCGAGCAGGTCCCCGGAGCCCTCGCCACTTTGCCGCTCGGAGGTACGTACTGATGTCCCAGCCCGCACCGACTCGACCGTACGGCGCTGGGTGCGCCCGTCCTGCCCGTGCTGGGCGTTGGCGCGCGGGTTGAGGCAGCTGGACGTCGCCAGAGCCTGCATCAGCTCGGTCTCGTCCAGCAGCGTCGCCTTGAAACCGGCACCCGGCCCACCGGATACACCGTCACACACTGCTGGCCACCGCCCGCCGCCCGCGCACGTGGCCTCGCCCACCGACACGGGTCTCATCCCGATCATCCGGCAGCCGGATTCACCGCAGCAGCAACGCCGTATCTTCAGCCCCGGTTTCGGGCTGCGCGGCCCGCGTCGCAACCGTCATGTCGTCACCGCCGACGAGCTCGCCGCGATCAGCATGCCGCTCGGTGACGACGGCGTGATCATCGGCACCGACCCGGAGTCGCATCCGGCGGTGCTCGGGCTGTCCCGTCCGACGCCCTTCGACGTCGTGCTCGTGGGCGGCCTGTGGCTCGCCCAGGTGCTGGCGCTGCGCGCCGCCGCGACGGGAGCGCGCGTGGGTGTCGAGACCGGTCGTCCGCAGGCCTGGCAGCAGTTGGCCCAGGCGGCGGGCGGTGGCCAGCAGTGTGTGACGGTGTATCCGGTGGGCCGGGTGCCCGCGCAGGGGCCGTCGGTGTCCAGTCCGGTCGTGTTGTTCCGGGACTGCGGCATTCGTCCGCCGCGCGGTCGTGTGACGTCCGTGCCGTGGCAGGCCGTCGTGACGGTGCTGCCCTTCGTCAGCGAGCACGCGCCGCGCTGGCTGGCGCAGGCCCATCTGGTCGGCATCCAGCGCATCTCGCCGTACGAGACCGAGGCCGTACGGGACACCCTCGGCGTCCCCGAGGACCAGCTCCAGCACCTGCCGACGCTGCACGACGGGGTCGCCCTGTGGTGCACCCGCAAGCACCAGAAGTTCGTCATGACCGAGCCCACCGATGCCGAGACGGGCCTGCTCGGTGTGGCCCGCCGGATGGACTGATCCGTCGTCGTCGCCGGGCGTGCGTGCGAACTGCGCCGCGCCCAGGGGGCGTTCCCCCCGCACCCATGAGGCCCTTCCGTCCCGGCACCCTGAGCTATAGCGTCCGCGCCCATGGGGGCTTTTCCGTCCCGCCATGCGAGTGATTAGGCTTCTGGTGGTGCGGTGACGATCGCAGTCGCGTGGGACTCGCCACTCGGTCCGCCCGACCGCGACGACGACCAGCTCAGCAGCAGTGGCTGACCAGGAGGCAAGCAGTGAACAGGGATCGGTCCGAGTACAACGGCGGGAGCCCTTCCTCGGACGGGGACGATCACGAGGTGGATCTCACCGGCGAGTTCGAAATCGTCTACACACCTCCCGCCTGGTACGCCCAAAGCACGCAGGGTGGCTCCTCCGGAGGCGGACAGGACACCGGCCAGGCGCCACCACCACCGACCGGATCACCCGTCGGCACACCCACCGGGCCGCCCGGCGTGCCCGCGCAGGGTCCCGCGCCGCAGACTCCCGCACCGGCGCAGCCCCAGTCCTTCGGCGTCCCGTCGCAGCAGCCCGCCCAGCCCTCGCAGCCGGTTCAGCCGTCCCCGCACACCCCGGCCCAGGGCACGCCCGCGAACCAGCAGGGCCAGGCCACGGGTGGCTACGGCTTCCCGCAGCAGCAGTCCGCCACGGGCGGCGCCCCCGCGGCCGGCGGATACGGCTACCCCCAGCAGTCGGGGGCGGCCGGTGCGCCGCAGCCGGGCCAGGACACCTCCGGCGGTTTCGGCGTGCCTCAGCCGGGCCAGGACACGTCGGGTGGCTTCGGCGTTCCGCAGTCGGCACAGGACACCTCCGGCGGCTACGGCGTTCCCCAGCCGGGCCAGGACACGTCGGGTGGATACGGCGCTCCGCAGACGACACAGGACACCTCCGGCGGCTACGGCATTCCCCAGCCCGGCCAGGACACGTCCGGCGGATACGGCGCTCCGCAGACGGCACAGGACACCTCCGGCGGCTACGGCATTCCCCAGCCCGGCCAGGACACGTCCGGCGGCTATGGCTACCCGCAGCAGCCCACGCCTGCCCAGCCGCCGGAGGTGTCCTGTGTCGTCTGCGGAGCGCCGTATCCACCCGACG
>NZ_RDBN01000051.1:0-4449 GCF_008042075.1 Streptomyces sp. UW30
GGCATGTCCTCGGGGAGGGCGTGCGACAGCAGGGTGTCGGCCTTGCCGTCGAAGTCGTCCGGTGTGATGCCGACCAGTTCGAGGAGTGCCCCGTCCGCCTCGATGAAGCCGGTGTCGGGGACCAGGACGAACGAGCCGACCCGCAGACCGCGCAGGGCACGGCTCAGCAGGGACCCGCCCGCGGACCGGCCCTTCGCGTCGCGCAGCACGCAGGCGACCGCGCCGGCGTACCGCTCCAGGAAGCGCTGTTGCCCGTCGTCGAAGCCGTCGGCGGAGGCTCCCACGACGACGAGGCAGCCCAGTCGCGCGCCTTCCGGGTCCAGCGGCAGCGCGCCGAGCGACGCCGTCCGCGCCCGCGGCGGCGTGGGCGCGCCGTCGGGGTAGGCGGCGAGGGCCGCGGCGTTCAGCCACAGCGGCCGGTCGGTGCGGACGGCGTGTGCGGCGGCCGAGGCACCCGACAGGGGCAGCAGCTTCGGCAGCCGGTACTCGGGGGTGACGCCGCCGGCCGTTTCCAGCAGCTGGAGCTCGTCGCCCCCGGCGGCGGGAGCGTAGAGCGCGGTGAGCGCCGCTCCTGCGAACGTCAGGGCCCGATCACTCGTGGCGGCCTGCGGCGCCGTAGGCGGTGAGCCGGTGTCTGCGGTGCCGGCCTCGGATGCCTCCGGCACCGGATATCCGGTCCGGGCACGGCCGTCATGAGGCATGTCCGCAACCTTCCTCCCGTCCGTGCCGGAGGTGTCGAAGGAGATCGGGGCACCCCGACTCCCAGCGCAATCGGGCGCCCGAACACAAGAATCGCATATATGGATGAGCAGGACATATCCGCTCACCCACCGCCCGTGGCGGCGCCTCGCCCGCCGCCCCGTGGGGCGCCCTGGCTGCGCTCGCCGATCGCACCGGCCGGTGTCAGACTGACCGAGTGGTCGGCATGTGAGAAGGCCAGGTGTCGCCATGCTCGCCAGAGAGATCCCCCGTATGAAGGCCCCCATACGCAACGCGGCCCTCTCCCTGATCGCGATCTCCACGGCCGTCGCCCTCGCCGCCTGCGGGTCGGACGGCGGGAGCGCCTCCGAGAAGGAGACCGGGCCCAAGATCGGCGTGCTCCTGCCGGACGCGACCACGGCCCGCTGGGAGACCCAGGACAGGCCGCTGCTGAAGAAGAACATCCATGAGCTGTGCGGCACATGCACGATCGAGCACGGCAACGCCAAGGGCGACGTGGCGATGCAACAGCAGCAGATGAACTCGATGATCGCCGAGGGGGTGGACGCCATCCTGCTCGTGGCGGTGGACTCCCGATCGCTCGGCGCCTCCGTCAGGAAGGCCGACGAGGCGGGCATCCCTGTCATCGCCTACGACCGCTTCTCCGAGGGCCCGATCGCGGGTCATGTCTCCTTCGACGGCCAGGAGGTCGGCAGGCTCCAGGGCCAGGCACTGCTGAAGGCCATGGGCGACCAGGTGCCCGGCGGCCAGATCGTCATGATGAACGGCGATCCCAGCGACTCCAACGCGGTGTTGTTCAAGGAGGGCGCGTTGTCCGTGCTGGACGGCCAGGTGAAGATCGGCAAGGCGTACGACACGCTCCAGTGGCGGACCGAGGCCGCCAACTTGAACATGTCCGGCGCCATCGCCGCCCTCGGCGCCGACAACATCCAGGGGGTCTACGCCGCCAACGACGGCCTCGCCGCCGGCAGCATCTCCTCCCTCAAGGCGAACAAGGTGAATCCGCTGCCCCCGGTCACGGGGCAGGACGCCGAACTCGGCGCCGTGCGACGCATCGTCGCCGGCGAGCAGTACATGACCGTCTACAAGCCCTTCCTGCCCGAGGCCGCGGCCGGCGCCGCCATGGCCGTGGCCGCGGCCCGCGGTGAGAACCTCGACCGGGTGGCCGAGCAAGAGGTGCGCACGAGCGAGGGCAAGACGGTTCCGGCGGTCATGCTCACCCCCGTGTCCGTGACCGTCGACAACATCGAGGACACCTTGGTGAAGGAAGGCGTGTACACGATCCGGGAGATCTGTACCCCCGATCTCGGCGCCGCGTGCGAAACGGCCGGGCTGACCTGACCTCCGGCCCGGCCGTGTCCGGGCCACGGGAAGGAGATGGTTCCGCGTGCCTGCCCCCTTGCTGGCGCTGCACGGCGTGTGCAAGCGCTACGGCGCCGTCGAGGTCCTGATGGACATCGAACTGGAGATCCACGCCGGCCAGGTCCTCGCGCTGCTGGGCGACAACGGAGCCGGCAAGTCCACCCTGATCAAGGTGATCTCCGGCGTGGCGGCCGCGGACCGGGGCGTCATCGAGTGGGAGGGCCGTCCCGTCCAGATCAGGCGCCCGGGCGACGCCCAGGACCTCGGCATCGCCACCGTGTACCAGGACCTCGCGCTGTGCGGGAACCTCGACGTCGTCGGCAATCTGTTCCTCGGACGCGAGGTCCGCAGGTTCGGCTTCCTCGACGAGATGGAGATGGAGCGCCGCACGTTCCAGCTGCTGGACAGCCTGACGAGGGGCGTCCCCGAGCTGCGTGCTCCGGTCGTGTCGCTGTCCAGCGGTCAGCGTCAGACGGTCGCGATCGCCCGCTCGCTGCTGGGCGGACCGCGCCTGCTGCTGCTGGACGAGCCGACCGCGGCACTGGGGCTGCAGCAGACCACGGAGGTCCTGGACCTGGTCGACGAGCTGCGGGACCGGGGCGTGGGCGTCCTGCTGATCAGCCACAACATGGGCGACGTCAAGGCCCTCGCGGACCGGGCAGCCGTGCTGCGGCTCGGCCGTAACAACGGCTACTTCGACGTGGGCACCGCTTCCCAGGAACAGATCATCTCCTCCATCACCGGGGCGACGGAGAGCACGCCCCGCCGACCGGCCCACCAGGAGGCGGCGTGGTGAAAGGGACGCGCGACATGGCGGCCGACCCGCAGACCGAACCCGTCGAGCCCGCCGCGACCGCCGGCGACAGCAAGGCGCCCCCCGGGTCGACCGCCGGCCGGGCCGTGGAGAGGTGGGTCGCCTTCGCCCGGCGCAAGCTGAGGGCCGGTGAAGTGGGCTCGCTCCCCGTCGTCCTCGTCCTCGCCGTCGTCTGGATCACCTTCCAGTCCCTCAACGACAACTTCCTCTCGCCCCGCAACCTGTCCAATCTCAGCGTCGACATCGTGGGTACGGGACTGATCGCGGTCGGCATCGTCTTCGTGCTGCTGCTCGGCGAGCTGGACCTGTCGGTCGGCTCGATCAGCGGGCTCGCGGCGGCCGTGTTCGCGGTGCTGAACGTGAACAACGGGGTGCCCGAATGGCTCGCGCTGATCGTCGGGGTGCTGGCCGGCACGGCGGCGGGCACCGTGCAGGGCTATTCGTTCGCCAGGACCCGGGTGCCGGCGTTCGTCGTCACGCTCGCGGGGCTGCTCACCTGGAACGGCCTCATGCTCTACATCCTGGGCAGCAGCGGCACCATCAACCTCGACGAGAACGGCCTCGTCGCCAAGCTGACCAGCTACTACTTCACCGATGACGCCGTCGCCTACGGAATTGCGGCACTCGCCGCGGGCCTTGTCTTCCTCGTGTCGTACATGGACCGGCGACGCCGGATGGCCGCCGGCATGCGGCATCGCTCGCTCCAGGTCATCGGGGTGCGCGCCGGCGGGCTCGCGGTGATCGCGTTCGTCAGCGCCTATCTGCTCAACCGGTTCCAGGGGCTGCCGCTCGCCCTCCTGATCTTCCTCGTGGTGGTGGCCGGGCTCGACATCGTGCTGCGCCGCACCCACTACGGCCGGCAGGTCTACGCCCTCGGCGGCGGCGTCGAGGCGGCCAGGCGCGCCGGCCTCCACGTGACGCGGGTGCAGACCGCGGTGCTCGCGGTCTCGGGCACCATGGCGGCGGTCGGCGGCCTGTTCCTCGCCTCGCGCATCACCTCGGTGAGCCAGAGTTCGGGCACGGGCGTGCTCCTGCTCAACGCCATCGCGGCAGCCGTCATCGGCGGCACCAGCCTGTTCGGCGGACGCGGTTCCACATGGTCGGCGGTGCTCGGCATGCTGGTGATCCAGTCGATCGCCTCGGGCATGGCCCTCACGGACACGCCGGCCGCGGTCCAGTTCATGATCACGGGCGGGGTGCTGTTCGCCGCGGTGGTCATCGACGCACTGTCCAGACGCTCGCAGGAGGCCCATGGGCGGGCTTGAACGCGTAGCGGCCCGGGTTGAGTGGAGCCGCGGTGGTCGCGTGCCGGAGGCGGGGTCGAGCCACAGCAGTCGTCGCCGCCAGTCTGAGGCCGGGTTGAGGCGCGGTGGTCGCGCCTGAGGCAGGGGCGAGACTCGGCATCGCGGGTTCCGGGCCCCGGTGAGGCCACCGCAGTCGCTCGCCCCAAGCGGGTCGGGGGGGCCGACGAAGATCTGGC
Source organism: Streptomyces sp. UW30 (assembly GCF_008042075.1). GTDB lineage: Bacteria > Actinomycetota > Actinomycetes > Streptomycetales > Streptomycetaceae > Streptomyces. The sequence goes on from NZ_RDBN01000051.1 coordinate 4,377, forward strand.
GGACCGGGTCCCTGCTCGTGCTGCGCCGGGGCCGCCGCATAGCTGAGGTCGGCTCCTCCCACCACCCCCCACC
>NZ_RDBN01000051.1:4549-8099 GCF_008042075.1 Streptomyces sp. UW30
AAACCACTGACCGGTCCCGATGGCTATGTCTTCGCCCTCGCCTTCACCAGCGACGGCACCGGCCTGGCTGCAACCGCAGGCGACGGCACGGTATGGCTGTGGAACCAACCTGCCGAGACATCACAACTAGAGCGTGTCTCTTTGACGCTTTGGTCAGTTGATCGGATATGCCTGTCCGATTAGTGATCACTGCTGCGATGTGGGATCGGATCGAGCCGTTAATGCTGGCCAATCCGGTCCGTGGACGGCGGTGGGCCAACCACCGCCGCACGCTTGAGGCCATCGCGTGGAAGTACCGTACGTGTTCACCCTGGCGGGACCTGCCCAATGAACTCGGGTCGTTCCAGACCGCCCATAAACGCCTGATCAGATGGGCCGTTGACGGCACCTGGGAACGGATCTTCGCGGCTGTCCTGTCCGCAGCGGATGCCGGCGACGAGGTGGGCTGGACGGTCTCGGTGGACTCAACCGTCTGCCGGGCCCACCAGCACGCTGCCGGAGCCGGAAAAGGGGGCGCCAGGCCGGTCCGAACCCGACAACCACGCGCTCGGGCGCTCCCGCGGTGGTCTGAGCACGAAGGTTCGTCTCGCGAGCGACAGCCAGGCCCGGCCCCTGGCCCTTCGCATCACCACGGGCCAGGCCGGTGATGCGCTGGCCTGCGAGGCGGTCATGGCAAATCCGGGTTCCGCGAAGCGGACTCGGAAGGCCGAGAACCCGGCCAGCGGCCGTTCTCGCGGATCGCGCCTACTCATCACGTGCGATCCGTGGGCATCTCAGGCGGCGCGGGATCCGTGCCGTCATTCCGCAGCCCGCCGATCAGATCGGACACCGTCAACGGCGAGGCCCCGCAGGAGGACGCCCGCCCGGCTTCGACGCCGAGGCCTACAAGCAGCGCAATGCTGTCGAGAGATGCATCAACCGGCTGAAGCAGTGGCGCGGCCTGGCTATGCGAACGGAAAGGCTCGCCATCGCCTACCGGGCCGCACTCCACCTTGCCGGCATTCTCATCTSGGCACGGCGGTGACGATGAAGAGACGGCCTTTCAGTCGTAGAAGAAGAGCTCAAGGTCCTCTATGGACCCCGGCCCGGTGAGGAACCCCTCAGCCTTCGCGACCTCGTCTTCTGGTGGCAGGTCGCCCTTCATGAGCTGCTGCATCCAGATTTCTCCCTGCTCGCCGACCGCGTAGATGCCAGACAGCAACTCGGTCATGCCGGCAGGGTGCGGCGGGTTGCGCCCCGCGACCGGTTGGAGCACCCAGCCGCCTGACCGGGCCGCGAGCCGCAGCACCCCGGCCCAGTTCGCGATCCTCCCGATGCGTACGTGCCACGATTCCTCGGTGAACGGGGCCATCCGCCCACCATGAAGAGGGTTTGTGGCGGCGCCGATGTCCTCGATCACTTGCCGTTCCACGGCGTCACGGACCCAGCGCCCCTCCTGCGCTTCTTCGATGGCGGCCTCCCACCACTTCCACCCGCCGTTGAGTCGGTCCGCGAATGTGTCCATGTGGAGAGGCTTCCACGCACGATGCCGCAAGCATTCAGGGGCGCCGAMCAGTGGATCGAATCATCAAGGAGACAGGCGCTAGCGGGGGCAGGCTTCGCAGCCGTGCGTAGCGTGGCCGTCCGGGCCGTCCGGGCCGTTGGGACGGTACCTCCTACTGGGGCAACGTCATCCCCGGACCAAGCACCCTCAATGTGGTGCACGGCTCTCCCTCGAGCGGACGACGGTCTACCGACCGTAGTACCTCCGATGATGGCAGGCACTGGCGCTCAACCTGCCAAATCAAACGCTCAGTCACACCCGGACCTGTTGATCCGGGCTCGCTCGCGTATCCGCGGGTTCGGATGTTCAGTAAGCGCCATGTTGGCTTGATTCACGAGTCGTGACGGCGGTTGTACACGGGTTTGGGAGGCGCCCGTTTCCACGGTCGGGTGATGTTCACGAGTTTTGAAGGCAGTGAGGGGCTTGCTAGGACGGCATCGGGGGTGTTCCCGGTGAAAGGCCCTGGTCATGCCACAGATGTCGAAGGTTGAGCTGTACGCGGCGATCCGGCGGGACCACCGGGCCGGCGTGACGATGCGGGAGTTGGATCGCAAGTACACCGTTGCCTGGCGGACGGTGCGCGCTCACCTCGCTTCATCGCGATGAGTGCGGACACTGCCGAGCACGACCTCAGTCGGACAGCGCGACCGGGGACCACATGCCGAACCACTGCTCGGCGCCCCAATCCTCATACTGTTGCACCTCGGTGAACCCCAGCTTCGCCGCGAGGCGCATCGAGCGTTCGTTAGCGGTCTGGGTGGTGAGCACTACCGGCTCGCCGGGCAGCGCTCCGGCGCACCAGTCGAGTGCCGCCGCGCACGCCTCCGCGGCATACCCGTGGCCCCACATGTGCGGCAGGAACATGTAGCCGAGCTCAACCTCCGAGGCCCCGGGACGGACGTGGACCGGATGCTCTGGGTCGCGCCGGTCGAAAGTGACGATTCCGATCATCGCCCCGTCAAGATCGACCACGAAGAGGCCAGGGCGCCGCTTGGGCGCCTCGGGCACCGCACGCTCGAACTCGTCACGCTGTCGAGGGCCACCAATGTAAGTGCCCACCTCGGGCGAGGTGAACAACTCGATGACCGCCGCACGGTCGCGGGCCTCGGGCTCACGGAGCACGAGCCTCTCGGTCCTGATCGGGGCAGGTGGCCAGGCGACGGGTCCTACCTCAGTCATGCAGGCCAGCCAATCAGCCGGCTCGGTAGCGATCAAGACTCGCAGGCGATCCAACCACCTGCCCAGACACGTCCTTCTTCTCCCACATCCCCTCCAACGAGCCACAACCCGCACTGCTTCGCCCTGCGGGTTCAAGGACGGGATCTGACGCCACTTCTCGTGAACATCCACGGCCCCACCGACCACCCATCGCCACCCAAACCGACAGACAAACGCTGCTGCTTGAAGTGAACGAAGCCAGCCATGTTGACCCCCGGCAGCCGGACCCCGGAAGGGGGTCACGCATGATGCCCGGCCGCTCAAAAAGTCCGCCGCCAAATCAGGAGACATCGGCTGTGCGCCACATCTCTCCGTGACATACTCGCAGCGCGCTCCGCATCCTCCGTCGGAGCGACTCATAGACGCCGGGAAGCTCCCCCCGCGCCTATCCGGTGTGACCAGGGGGATTTTTTTTTGCACCGCACGCGCAGAGGGAGCCCTGCTTCCCAACGGGTTTCCTAGGCCACTGAGTTGGGAGGGCTCCCTGCGCGGCGTTCCAGCACATCTATCCACGAGAGGAACTCCGTATGGAGGAGAGTAACGCGAAACGCCAGCTCAGGCACCTGTTCCGCCGGGACAGGCGACGCACGGAAACCCTCCGTCACCTGCGGAAATGGATCGCGCGGCAGGGGCGAAACGCCTCTGGCAGCTTCCTGGAGGGGTTCGCCTACAAGCTGGGCAGTGGCGCGGTGACCTTGCTCATTCTGTGGTGGGAGACCCGCCACTGACACTCTGAGACACCGCACTCTGACAGCGGGCCCACCACAGAATGAGCAAGGTCACCGCGCC
>NZ_RDBN01000052.1:0-13728 GCF_008042075.1 Streptomyces sp. UW30
AGCCGGACCGGGGCCGAACGGCCCAGTGCGCGCGCCGAGTTCGTGGATGCCGAGGAGCCGGAGGACGGGCCTTCGTCCGCCCCTTCCCTCCCCCGCGACCTTCTGTTGCTCGCGTTCGCGTCCTGCTCAGTGGCCTGCCCGGCGCAGCCCACCAGCAGCGACGCCATCGCCGCAGTGGTGAACGCCCGCCTGGACAGCCCCGTCATGCCCCGTTCGCCCGCCGACGCCGTACGACGAAGGTCGCCGCCGGGGGCGGGGGACGAGGCCCGGGTCGGCTCGTCGCTGGGGACCGGGGAAGCCGAGTCGGCGAACGCGGGCGTGCCCGCCGCCAGGACGGCGGCGCAGGTCAGAACCAGGGCGCTGAGCGTGGTTCGGCGCATGGACGTGCTCTCTTTCGTCGGTCCGCCGGTATTGCCGTGCCCGGCGGGCTGGGTGACGGGTCGAGCGAAGAGACGATTCGGCCGTGGGGCGGGTTGTAAAGAGATGGCAAAGTCGTCTGCCCCGCCCGCACGCGCCGACGGTGACCCGTTGAGTCGGTCCGCCGTCGCATCCGTACGATGAGGGCGTGACAGCCCATGCACAGCAGCACCGTGCGCCGCGGCTCCCGATCCCGGGACCGTGGCGTCTGCTCGTGCTGCTCGGGCTGCTCGCCGGGCTGTTCGGGATGCACGCCCTCGGGCCCGGCAACCCGCTCGCCCCGCACAGCGCGCAAGGTCACGGGCACGCCCGCGCCATGAGCGGCCCTGCGACGGCGATGACGGCCACGACCGCCGAGTCCGTCTGCCACGGCAACGGCACGGGCGGCGGACACGCCCAGCACGCCGACCCGACCTGCGCCTCCGGTGCCGTCGGCGCCGGTCCCGCGTTCCCGGCCCCGGTGCCCGATCCGGCCGGGTCCGGCGTCATGGACGACCTCGGTCACCGCTCCCCGGCCACCGCGCCGGACAGCGGGCGCGCGCCTCCCTCACTGGCCGAACTCCAGATCCTGCGGACTTAGGACAAGGCCGAGCCGTCCCCCCTCACCGCTGGGGCGTACGGCACTCAGCCATGCCCGTGTCACGCCCTCGCGAGGGCGCGGCAACTCACGTACACCGCAGGAGTTCTCACCATGACCAGCATGACGCGCACGCGTCCCCTCGTCCGTCGCGCCGCCCTGGCCGCGACGGCCGTCACCGCCGCCCTCGTCCTCGCCGCGTGCGGCGGCGACGGCTCGGACACCGCCGCCGGCCCGTCCGCCTCGTCCTCCGCGAGCGCCGGCGCGCACAACGACCAGGACGTCTCCTTCGCGCAGGGCATGATCCCGCACCACCAGCAGGCGCTGCAGATGGCGGAGATGGCCGCCGACCGCGCCTCGTCCGCCGGGGTCAAGGACCTCGCCACGCGCATCCGCGGGGCCCAGGACCCCGAGATCCGCACCATGTCGGGCTGGCTGAAGTCCTGGGGTGAGGACGTGCCGTCGGCCGCGCCCGGCATGGACCACTCCGGCCACTCGGGCGGCTCCGGCATGGCCGGGATGATGGACGACAAGGACATGGCCGAGCTGACGAAGGCGTCCGGCAAGGCCTTCGACACCCTGTTCCTCACCCTGATGGTCGAACACCACGAGGGCGCGGTGGAGATGGCCCGGACCGAGAAGGCCGAGGGCCGGTACGGACCGGCGACGAAGCTGGCCGATGCCGTCGTCACCGCCCAGAGCGCCGAGATCGAGGAGATGAACAAGCTGCTCGGCAAGACCGGCAGCTGACGCTCCGGCGGGCGGCGGCCCTCCCCCACACCCACGGACCGCCGCCCGCCGCCCCCGTCACCTCAGCCCCAACCGCCGCTGATACGGCTCCCTGGGCCCGGCCCGGTCCACGATCCCGGCGCACACCGCGCGCGCCGCGCAGTCCGCGGCGGCGTCGGCCGGGGTCAGCAGGGTGTTGCCCCGGAACTCCAGGTTCTTCGGGTCGCCGCAGTCCGGTGCGGGCGGCCAGCCGCCGGGGTAGTCCCGGCGCGGCAGCCAGTCGGGGACGGTGTCGTCCCAGAAGTTGCCGTGGAAGCGGACGTTGCGGACGGGCCGGTCGCCCCAGTCCTCGCTGCACCCGCCGATCGAGGCCCGGTAGTCGTGGACGGCGTTGTCGCGCACGGTGATCCACCTGCTGCTGTCGTCGGTGTAGATGCCGACGTTCCACATGCCGTAGGCGCTGTCGGTGACGGCGTTGCCGCTGACGACCGCGCCGTCCGCGTACGACGTGCCCTGTTCGCCGCGCAGGTAGATGCCGCCGCCGTCGGCCAGCAGCCGGTTGGTCGCGAAGACCCGGTTGCCGACGATGCGGTTGCCGCTCATCAGGCCGCGCACGTCCTCGGCGGGGCCGGAGAGGATGCCGGTGTAGGGCACGTGGTCGACCTGGTTGTGAGCGAGGGTCGTCCGCCGGCTGCCGCCGTCCCAGATGCCGGAGGAGGCGTGGTAGTCCGCCCCGGTGTGGTGGATCCAGTTGTCGGTGACGCGGTTGCCGCGGCTCGTGCCCGTCGTGTCGGGCGGCAGGACGCCCAGCGCGACGCCTCCGTCGGAGATGTCGGTGAAGACGTTGCCGTCCACCGTGTTGTGCGAGCTGTCCCCGGAGAACTTGAGCCCCTGGGCGCCGAGATGGACGAACCGGTTGCCCTGGAAGGCGATCCGCTCGGCATCGCGGAAGGCGACGTTCCCCGGCACGGTGAGCAGCCTGATCTCGTCCCCCTTGCCCGGCCGCAGGTACATGCTCCACGCGGCGGCGAATCCGGCGGGCTCGCTCGGCGCCCGCCATCCGGCATGCGCGAACGTCAGCCCCTTGAACGCGATGTCGTGCACCGGCCGGCCCGCGCCGCCGCTCCCGCCGACCAGCGTCTGCAGCACCGGCGCCGTCACGTCCGCGCGCCGCATGTCCTCGCCCGCCCGCGGCCGGTACAGCAGCGCGTGGTGTCCGGGACGGGAGCGGTCGAGGTACCAACTCCCGCGCTTTTCCAGGAAGTCGGGTGAGTTCTCGACGTCGGACGGCAGGGCCAGCAGCTCCGGCCCGTACAGGTCGCGGGCCAGCCGCCAGCACGGCTGGTCCATGGCGATCGTCGTCCCGTTGCGCGGGCCGCGCGAGATGCCCGCGATGCCGCAACGCCCTTCCAGGTAGTCGAACCGGAACCGCAGCTCCATGTCGCGGGGCGCGCGCCAGCTACGGGGGACGGCGCTCGTGGTGGTGAGGCCGGTGCCGGTCACCTTCAGCTTGCCGGGGATCCCGTCGCCCAGGCTCGCCCGCGCCGCCCGCCTGCCCTCCACGTACAGCTGCCGGGTCTCCAGCGCGGCGACGTCCGCCCGCCACACGCCCCGCCGCTCCGGGTCGGGCCGCCATCCCCCGATCCGCCGGCCACCGCTGAAGGTCACCGGCTCCTGCCGCGCCGTGCCGTAGCCGTACGCCTGGTAGACCACCCGGTGGCCGCCCCGGCCGGAGTCGCCGGCCGCCTGCGACATCCGCAGCGGAGCCGTCAGCCGGTACGTCCCGCCCCGCAGGTTCACCACGATGTCCGAGGTCATCGCGGCCGTCCTGGCCCGCACCGCCTGCTGGGCACGCCCCGGTGTCGCGAAGGGCCGCTCGAACGTGCCCGGCCACCCGTCGTTCCCCCACGGCGCCACGTACAACTCCTGCGCGGCCGGGCGCCCGCCCGTCGCCGCAGCCGTGGGCGGGGCCGCCCAGGTCCCACCGGACAGCGCCACCACCATCGCCGAGACGACCGCCCCGACCCGCAGGTCCGCCATGTTCCCGCTCCTCCCGTCAGCCGGACGGGTCCATGGTCGAGCGAAGGCGGCCCGGCGCGCGTCGGCCGATCGTCGCTCGCGCTGCGTCTTTGGTAGCTGTCGCGGCATACGGAGGTTTCGGACCCCGCCGGACGGAGGATCGTTACGGGCATGGCAGAGCAGCACTTCGACGTGTGGACGTCGGGAGCCGCCTACGAGCGGTACATGGGCCGGTGGAGCCGGCTCGTCGCACGGGAGTTCCTGGCATGGCTCGACCGCGCGGACGCTCTGCGCTGGCTGGACGTGGGGTGCGGCACGGGTGTGCTGTCGGCGCTGGTCGCGCAGCGGCACCGCCCCCGGGACGTGCTGGGCTGCGACCGCTCCGAGGGCTTCGTGACCGCCGCCGCCCGTGCGGTGCGCGGCCCGCGCTTCGTCGTGGGGGACGCCCTGGCGCTGCCCGTCCGGGACGGCGCCTTCGACGTGGCGGTCAGCGGCCTCACCCTCAACTTCCTGCCCGAACCGACCGCTGCCGTACGGGAGTTGGCGCGGGCCGTCCGTCCGGGCGGCCTGGTCGCGGCGTACGTCTGGGACTACGGCGACGGCATGGGCCTCCTGCACCACTTCTGGACGGCGGCCGCCTCGGCCGACCCGGCCGCCGCCGCGCTGGACGAGGCCCGCCGCTTCCCGGACTGCCGCCCGGAAGCCCTCCACAGCCTGTGGACCGACGCGGGACTCAACTCCATCTCGACGACCCCGGTCGAGGTGCCCACCGTCTTCTGCGACTTCGCCGACCTGTGGGACCCCTTCCTCGCCGGTCAGGGCCCCGCCCCGGGCTACGTCGCCTCCCTCACCCCGGCCGCCCGCGACCGCCTGCGCGACGCCCTGCGCGCCGCGGTGCCCGTCGCACCGGACGGTTCCGTCCCGCTCACGGCACGGGCCTGGGCGGTGCGGGGCGTACGGCCCTGACGTCAGGCGGCGCCCCCGAGCCAGTACCCGAACCCGCGCCGCGTGTGGATCAGCGCCGGCTCCCCCGGATCGCGGTCCACCTTGCGGCGCAGCCGCGAGACGAGCTTCTCGATGGCCTCGCCCGCCCGGAACTCCCCCCACACATGCCGGCCGATCTGCTCCTTCGACAGCACGCACCCGGCGTTGCCGAGCAGATGGCGCAGCAGCCGGTACTCGGCGGGGGTGAGGTCGAGGGGGCGTGAGCCGCGGCGGGCACGGCAGGTGGCGTCGTCCAGGACCAGATCGCCGTAGCGGAGCGGGCCCGTGTGACCGTCGGGGCGCCGGCGGCGCAGCAGGACGTCGACGCGGGCGAGGACCTCGGCGATCCGCAGGGGCTTGGTGACGTAGTCCTGTTCCCCCGCGCCGAGTTCGGGGACGAGCCGGTGCAGGGAGTCGCAGGTGGTGAGGAAGAGCACCGGCGGGCCGGCCGGGCGGGAGGCGGCGCGGGGCAGCCGGGTGAGGTGGGACAGCAGGACGGCGTCCCACACCGCGAGGTCGAAACCGTGCCCCGTCAGCCGGTCCAGCCCCTGCGCTCCGGTGCCCGCCGTGCCGACCCGGTACCCCGCCAACTGGAGGGTGGTGCGCAGCAGTTCGCTGTCTCCCGGATCGTCGGCGACGACCAGGACCCGCTGTCCGTCCCCGCGCGGGGGTGGGGGTTTGTCCAGGAGGTTCGAGAGGTTCGCGGTCATGGCGACACCCTTCGTGTGGGGGATGCGCTGGGCGCGGGAACGGGTCCGTCAGGCGGTGGGGCCCAGGTCGGCGGGGACCTCGGCGTGGGTGACGAAGTCGTCGACCATGCGGTGGAACAGCGCGGCCAGCTGCCGCAGGTCCTCGTCGGACCAGTCGGCCAGGGCCATCCGCATGCCGACGCGGCTCGCGTCCCGGACGCGGTCCACGGCGGCCCTGCCCGCATCGGTGAGTTCGATGCGCCGGGCCCGCCGGTCGTGCGGGTCGGCGGCCCGCACCACATGCCCGGACCGCTCCAACTGCTGTACCTGGCGCGTGACATGGGACGCCTCCACGGCCAGCAGCCCCGCCAGCACGCCGGGCCGCATCGGTTCGGTCTCGGCGAGGCGGCGCAGGATCGCCACGGCGGCCCGGTCGAGGGACAGTCCGGCCATGGCCATCAGGTACTCGTGCTGTCTCGCCCGGCCCGCCAGGTAGGCGACCCGGGTGAGGCACCTCTCGATCTCCACGATGTCCGTCGGGACGGCGGGCGGCTTCGGCGCTGCTGCGGATGTCGATGCGGGCATGGGCCCACCGTACCGCAAATGCTTGCTTGACTTAAGTAACCTGCTCATGCTTGCCTAAGTTAAGCAACGAAGGTTGCTTCTGAGCGGGGCCGCCTTGAGCGGAGACGGTCCCGACGCGTCGGAGCCCTGTGGGGACGGGGGCCGGCGCGGTCACCGGCCCGGCGGCGGCACGACTCCCCCCAGTCCGCCGCCGGGCCCGGTCGACCCGACCCACAGCACCTGTGCACCCACCCCTGATGGAGGCTCCGCCATGTCCGACGCAATCGCCCGACCCGCCGACGCGGGAGGGAAGTCCGCCCCGCCGAAGCCGAACGCCGTGGTGGCGGTGCTGGCGCTCGCCGGGATCGTCGTCTCGCTGATGCAGACCCTGGTCATCCCGATCGTCCCGGAGCTGCCGAAGCTCCTGGACGCCTCGGCGTCCGACACCGCCTGGGCGGTCACCGCGACCCTGCTCGCCGCCGCCGTGGCCACGCCGGTCGTCGGGCGGCTCGGCGACATGATCGGCAAGCGGCGGATTCTGCTGACCAGCATCGTCCTGCTGGTCTCCGGCTCGGTGGTGTGCGCGCTCGCCGACTCCCTCGTACCGATGATCGTCGGCCGTACGCTTCAGGGCCTCGCGGCCGCCGTCGTACCGCTCGGCATCAGCATCATGCGCGACGCGCTGCCGGCCGAGCGGCTGGCCGGGTCGACCGCGCTGATGAGCGCCTCGCTCGGCGTGGGCGGTGCGCTGGGGCTGCCCGCCGCCGCGTTCATCGCCGACAACTGGGACTGGCACATCCTGTTCTGGGTCTCGGCCGCGCTGGGTGCCCTGGCCTTCCTGCTGGTCCTGCTGATCGTGCCCGAGTCCAGGGTGCGTACCGGCGGGCGCTTCGACCTGGTCGGCTCGCTCGGTCTGTCCGCCGGGCTGGTCTCCTTGCTGCTGACCGTCTCCAAGGGCGGCGACTGGGGCTGGACCGGCGCCGCGACGCTGGGCCTGGGCACCGCGGCGGTCGTCATCCTGCTCGCCTGGGGCCGGTGGGAGCTGAAGGCGAAGCAGCCGCTGGTCGACCTGCGCACCACCGCCAGGCCGCAGGTGCTGTTCACCAACCTGGCCTCGGTCGCGCTCGGTTTCTCGATGTTCGCCATGTCGCTGGTGCTGCCGCAGCTGCTCCAGCTGCCCGAGCAGACCGGGTACGGCCTCGGCAGGTCGATGTTGACCGTCGGCCTGGTGCTGGCCCCGCAGGGGCTGGTGATGATGGCCATGTCCGCCGTCTCCGCGGGCGTCACCAAGGCCAAGGGCCCCAAGGTCACCCTGATGATCGGCGCGCTGATCGTGGCCGCCGGGTACGGCCTGAACATCGTGCTGATGAGCGAGGTCTGGCACCTGATCCTGGTCTCCTGCATCATCGGCGCCGGCGTCGGCTTCACCTACGGCGCCCTGCCCGCGCTGATCATGGGCTCCGTCGACCCCTCCGAGACGGCCGCCGCCAACAGCCTGAACACCCTGATGCGCTCGCTCGGCACCTCGTTCGCCAGCGCCATCGCGGGCGTCGTCCTGGCTCAGATGACCACCGACTTCGGCGGGCACGCCCTGCCCTCGGAGAACGGCTTCAAGGTCGTCATGGCCATCGGCGCCGGAGCGGCCTTGCTGGCCTTCGCCCTTGCCACGCTCATCCCGAGGCAGCGTGCCAACGCCGACCGGGCGGCCACCGCGGGCGGGACCGAGCGGGCCGCGGTCAGGGCCGGCTGAGGAAGACCGGGACGAGGTGGGCACGGGCGCGGGAATCACCCGCCCCGGCGCCCGGTTGCCCCGTCACGACCGTCGAAGAGGAGCCGCACATGTCCGAGTCCGCAACACCGGCCGAACCGGCCGCCCGCGTGCACGAGCTCCGCCTGGTGGTGACGGCGGCCGACTACGACGAGGCGCTGCGCTTCTACCGGGACGAGCTCGGCCTCCCCGAGCGCGCCGCGTTCTCCTCCCCCGACGGCCGGGTCACCATCCTGGAGGCGGGCAGGGCCACGCTGGAGCTGACCGACCCGAACCACGCCGGCTTCATCGACGAGGTGGAGGTCGGCCGCCGGGTCGCCGGGCACATCCGGGTCGCCTTCCAGGTGGACGACTCCACGGCCACCACGGCGAGGCTGGCGGCGGCCGGGGCCGAGGTCCTGGCGGAGCCCACCCGCACGCCGTGGAACTCCCTCAACTCACGCCTCGAAGCGCCCGGCGCCCTTCAGCTGACGCTGTTCACGGAACTGGGTGAGGCGGACGCCGAAGCAGGCGAACGCGCGTAGATCCGCCGGAGCGACGGAACCGCTCATTCCTGCGGGAGCTTATTCATCCGTTTCGGTGATAATTGGGGCATGAGTACGGCGACGCTTGAACTAGCGGCCACGTCGAGCGAAGTACTCAACGTGATCGCCGCCTTCGTTGGTGGAATGGTCATCGCCGGTGCACTGGTCTGGGCCGTGCAGTTCGGCATGCGGGTCCGTGACCGAGAGCTGCCACGGCCCACTCCCGAGGAACAAACACACCTGCCGGACACCGGCGCGGTCCATGAGGTCCGGGAGCTGCGGGAGCCGGACGAGGTCCCGCACGCGGTCGGCCGGGAACGCCTCCTGCCGCACGAGCTGCACCACGCGGGCAGCAGGCGCAGCGAGGACCAGCACCGCAAACGCTGGCTGCCCGGGAAGAGCGGGGCCTTCGGAGGGGGCGGCCTGGGACACGGCTGAGCCGGGGAGCCGGAAAAGAGCGCGACGGGGGCCATCGCCTGATGCCACCCTGTCCGGACAGGACAGGGTGGCTCGGGCTGGGGGTTGATTGAGCAGGCGACGCTATGTGGCCAGGGGTGTGCCCGGCGGCTATCGGATCTGGGACAACCACGGCCGCCGTTTCTGGGGCGACCACTACGAGCTGTGCCCCGACGACCTGCTCACCGAGCTGAACGGCCGCAAGGACCCGGCCAGGGTCAGCGAGCTGCTGAGGCGTTACCGCGCTGCGCGGCGTTAGCCGCGTCCGAGGCGTCCGGCGCCAGGGCGAGCGCGAGGATCACGAAGAAGTCGATCCCCACCATGACCACGGACCAGACCGGTGTGTACGGCAGGAACAGGAAGTGGGCGACCATGCTCAGGGACGCCAGGAAGATACCGGTGATCCGCGCCCACCAGGCTCCCCGAAGGATGCCCCCACCGGCGCCGACGGCGACCACGCCGAGGCAGAGCAGGATCCAGCCCCATGCCGTGAGGTTGGCCTTGAACACGTAGTCGCCGATCCGGGCGTACACGTCGTCCTCGGCGATGGCGGAGATGCCCTGGAGGATGGCGAGCAGCCCGTTCACCAGCATCAGTACACCTGCGAAGACGAGTCCGCCGGTGACCGAGCCGGAGGCGGGGGCGGGGCCGGGTGCGGTGCCCGGCGTGGTGTCGGCGCCTGCGGACGGCCAGGTCGCCCGGGACGTACCTGATCCACCCGGTCCACCGGATCCACCGGCCGTCCGCGTTCCCGGAGGGCTATGGGCGGCATCGCTCGCATGCGACTGCGGCTGCTGCTGGCTCATGGCTGCCGTACCCCACTTCTCGCGTGTTCCGCGGACGGTTCCGCGGTCGGTACGACGATCGGCCGGTCGGGGGGTGCCCACCACGGGGGAGGCGCCGATCGGGTGACGCCCGAAGTGCGCGGGGGGCGGTGCGGATCTTCACTGAAGGGACCGGATCGCACCCTTGGAGCCCCGTATGCCCGCTCACCGCCCCCGCCGGAGAACCGCCACGATCCTCCTGGCGGCCGCCGCCCTGGCCGTGCCCGCCCTGGCGTCCTGCTCCGACGAGGACACCCCCTCGTCGGTGACCAGCAAGGCGGCGTCGGCCTTCGCCTCGGCGACGGCAGAGGCGAACCGCCAACTCGACGAGATCAAGGGCGGCATCGACGCCACGGACTCGGTGAAGCTGGGCGACCCGACGACCGACTCCGACGGCCGCGCGTCGGTGGAGGTCACGGCGGACAACACCACGGACTCGACGAAGTCCTTCGCCGTCCAGGTCAACTTCAAGGACGAGAACGGCAATCTGCTCGACGCGGCGGTGGTGACGGTGTCCGACGTGGCGGCGAACAAGTCCGGCAAAGCCACGGCCAAGAGCACGCGCGACCTGAGTGGGGACGTACGGGCGGAGGTGGAGACGGCGGTGCGCTACTAGCGCCGAAGCGGGCCGTCGGCTTTCAGCTCTCACACGAGGGCACCACCCGGCACCGTGTGGCGCCAAGCGAGGCCCGCGCGACGCCACTCGATGCCACGCGATGCCGCGCCATGCGCTCTCCGCGCCCTAGAGCCGCCCGCCCCCGCCGTCCGACACCGTGTCGTGCTGCTCCTGTGCCGACCCGACCACCAGGATGTCGATCTGCTCGCTCAGCGCGCTGACGCCGTTCAGGGTGGCCGTCGCCTGGAGGCGGCCCGTGCCGGCCGGGAGGGCGAGGCCGGGTACGCAGGACCAGGTGCCGTCCGGCGCCGCCGTCGTCGCGCAGACCTCCTGCTCCAGCGCGTCGCGGACCGTGACCTGGGCGCCCGGGTAGGCCGCGCCCGACGCCTGCGGCAACGCGCCCAGCGGTACGCCCGACGTGGGGCGGGACAGGGTCGGCGCGGGCAGACCGACCGTCACGGAACAGGTGCCGCGCCCGCGCACGGCGCCCGCCGCGTCCCTCAGGGTCAGGGTGCAGTCGGGGAGTCGGGTGCCGGGTTCGGCGTTCGCGGGGACCGACAGGACGAAGGGAAAGGCAGGGCCGTTCCACGCCGACACCGGCGCCCCTGCCGACGGGGACGCCCCCACGAAGGTGTACGTCCCGCTGTTCCCGCCCACCGCCACCGCGCCCCGGTATCCGAGCCCGGCCAACGGCGCACCCGTCACGCGCGTCTTCGCCGGCGCCGTCAACGTCAGCACCGATCCCGCGCCCAGCGGCTCCCCCTCGTAGCCGGCGACCTGGACGACGCCCTCGCGGCCGGGCTCGATGGTCGCGGCGCCCCACAAGTCGTGGCCGACGGGTCCTGCGGGGCCCGCACCGCCGTATGCCGTCCCCGGCGCGACGAGCGCGCCCGCCACCGCGAGCAACCCGAGAGCCGACGTCTTCCAAGACCTGCGGGACCTGCTCATCGTCGGCGGAGCTCCTCACACGTCGGCGGCACCCCACCCCCACCTGCGATTCTCCCGGCCACGCCCGCCGATGACACGCACTGTTGGCCCGTACGAGCCGAGCGCGCGACGCCTACCACCCGTCCGGCTTCACAGCCCGCCCCCCGGATGCCGGGCCGCCGCCTTCACGTCCGCCTCGGTCTGGCTGCGGGCCGCGCCCTGCTCCGTCGCGTGTTCGGTGACGGCCGTCTGGACGGCCAGGGCGAGGTCGCGCCAGGTGCGCCAGGCCGTCTCGTAGGCCTCGGTCTGCGGCTGGGTCCACGGGGTGCGGGTGGGCGGGCCGTACCGGTCCCGCAGCTCCTCCACCCGGCTGTGTGCCTGGTCCGCCGCCTGCTGCATCGCGACCAGTTCGTCGAAGGTGCGTGCCACGCGTTCGGATCCTCGGGCAGCGGGGCGGCGCCGCCCGCTTGCCACGCGTGCGGCGCGCGCCTCTCACCCGGATCTCACTCGGAGACCACTCGGACGGCGTCCGCCCGCGCCGCAAGCCGGGCCGCCAGCCCGTCGAGGATCGTCTCCACGCCGAACGCGAAGACCGCGTCGACCTGCTCCGAGAAGGTCTGCCCGCGCTGCGCCTGCCCCTCCATGCTGGCCAGCAGCCGTGGATACTTCTCCGCGATGGCGGCGGCCTGGGCCACCAGCGCGGCATCCGCCTCGGACTGCGCGGCCCCGTCCGCGGACGTCCGCTCCTTGACCTCGGCGGCGTCGGTCGCGCTCATGAACGCCAGCCCCGTCACGAACATGAAGGGGGTGCTGACCGCCCAGTCGAGGTCGGCGTCCCGGAACCCGGCCGCCTCGAAGGTCTCGTACGCACGCTCCTGGAAGCCGGCCATGCCCTCGCTGTAGCCCGCGTACGTGGTGATCACCCGCACCAGCCAGCGGTGCCGGTCGCACAGCTCGCGGGCGGCGTACATCAGCTCGCGCGCCGCCGTCCGCCATCCCACCGCCGGGACGTCCGGCAGCCGGACCTCGCTCCACACCTCGTCGGCCGCGAGCACCAGCAGGTTCTCCTTGTTGCCGACGTGCCAGTACATCGCGGTGGCCGCCGAGCCCAGCTTCTGGCCGAGCTTGCGCATGCTCAGCCCGTCGATGCCCTCGGCGTCCAGCAGCTCGATCGCCGCGCGGACGATCTGTTCACGGTTCAGGGTCTCTCGCGCCATGGGACCAGCGTAACCGCCACTTGCACGCCGTAAAAGTTTCTCGCCGAAAAGACTTGCACACCGTGCAAGTCTGGTTTTACGGTGTGCAAGTCATCGAGTTGCACACCGTTCAAGTCGCCGATCCACACCGCGATCCACATCACCGGGGAGAGTCATGACCGCCATCCACGCACAGGGCCTGCGCAAGTCGTACGGGGAGAAGTCGGTGCTCGACGGCATCGACCTGCGCATCCCCGAGGCGTCGGTCTTCGCCCTGCTCGGCCCGAACGGCGCGGGCAAGACCACCACCGTCCAGATCCTGTCCACGCTGATCGGCGCGGACGCCGGCGAAGCCCGCGTGGGCGGGTACGACCTCGTGCGGCAGGCCGACGACGTACGCCGGTCCATCGGCGTGACCGGTCAGTTCGCCGCGGTCGACGGGCTGCTGACCGCCGAGGAGAACCTCCTGCTGATGGCGGACCTGCATCACCTGAGCCGCGGCGAGGGCCGCCGGATCAGCGCCGAACTGCTGGAGCGCTTCGACCTGGCGAAGGAGGCGAAGAAGCCCGCCTCCACCTTCTCCGGCGGTATGCGCCGCAAGCTCGACCTCGCCATGACCCTGGTCGGCAACCCGCGGATCATCTTCCTCGACGAGCCGACCACCGGCCTCGACCCGCGCAGCCGCCGCACCGTGTGGGAACTGGTCCGCGGCCTGGTCGAGGACCTGGGCATCACGATCTTCCTCACCACGCAGTACCTGGAGGAGGCCGACCAGCTCGCCGACCGCATCGCCGTGCTGCACGGCGGCCGGCTCGTCGCCGAGGGAACCGCGGAGGAGCTCAAGCGCCGCATCCCCGGCAGCCACATCCGGCTCCGGTTCGCCGACGAGCGGCAACTCGACGCCGCAGCCCGGGTGTTCGAGGTCGCTCAGCGCGACCCCGAGAACCTCGCCCTGCAGGTCCCGGGCGACGGCACCCCCGCCACTGTGCGCGCGGTCCTCGACCTGCTGGAGGCCGCGGCGCTCGAGGCCGAGTCGCTCACCGTGCRCACCCCCGACCTGGACGACGTGTTCCTCACGCTGACCGAGACCCGGCAGACCACCACGACCGCCGCCTGACCCGCCGCCGCCCGACCCGTCCCCGAAAGGACACCCCGATGACCACCGCCATGACGATGATGCCGGGGACGAGGTAGTTGATGTAGGCGTCGCGGTCACCGACGCCGATGCCCTCGCCGATCGCGCCGCCGAAGACGTACACGAACAGCAGCAGCATCAGGACGGGCAACGTGACGATCTGGATCGTCAGGGAGGGATAGCGCAGCATGTGCTTGATGTTGCGGCGCAGCATCGTCATCGAGTCGCGGAAGGCGTAGGAGCGGGTGGGCGCGGGGGTGGTGGCGGTGGTCATCGGGGTGTCCTTTCGGGGACGGGTCGGGC
>NZ_RDBN01000052.1:13828-19243 GCF_008042075.1 Streptomyces sp. UW30
GCCACTTCATCAGCGCCTTCGCCACCGCCAAGCTCACCGCCCAGTACAGCCAGGCGAAGCTCGGCCAGGTCTGGCAGGTGATGACGCCGTTGCTGAACGCGGCGGTGTACTACTTCATCTTCGGCATGCTCCTGGGCACCAGCCACGGCGTGCCGGACTACATCCCGTTCCTGGTGACGGGCGTGTTCGTGTGGACCTTCACCCAGAGCTCGATCATGGCGGGCACCGCTGACCGCGAGGCCGTGCCGGGCCGCGAGGCCGGAGAGGTCGGCGTGGGCCGGGGCGGGTGTCGTCGGGGGCGGTGTGTCGAGGACCTGGCTCACATCCGCTGCTTTCGCTCGGGGGGAGGGGTGCGGCGACGTTCTCTTACGTGACTCTTCACGTTTTCTTACGTCGGGACGGGACCGTATCGTCGCAACGTGAGCGTAGGTCCACGGGGCGTCGGAACGCAACCGTTTCGTCGTGACGTGAGCGAGGTTACGGCTACGGAGGGACGGTCACGTGGGGACGGGACCGTATCGTCGTAACGCCCTATGCTGGACCGTATGACGACCAATGCCGACCAGCCCCAGACGCCTGCGCGCCGCCGGGCCCCCGCCGGGGCGGCCGTGCTCCGGGAGGACGTGACGGAGGCGATCCGGGCGGCCGTCTTCGAGGAACTGGCGGCTGTCGGCTACGCGCGCATGTCGATCGAGGGCATCGCGCGCCGGGCGGGCGTCGGCAAGACCGCGGTGTACCGGCGCTGGCCCTCCAAGCTGCACCTGGTGCTGGACGTGGTGTCGGCGGTGGCGGTGATGGGGCTGCCCGTCCCCGACGCCGGCTCCCTGGAAGGGGATCTGCGGATGCTCTACCAGGTGACCGCGCGCGCCCTGCGGCACCCGCTGGCCTCGCAGATCCTCCCGGACCTCCAGGCCGAGGCCGCCCGCAGCCCCGAGATCGCGGAGGCGGTGCAGAAGGCGCTGCGGGACGGGCAGGCGAGCGTGGCCAGCGGCATCGTGATGGCAGCGGAGAAGCGCGGCGAGGTGCGTGCGGGCATCGACGAGGAGCTGGCCCTCGATCTGATCTCGGGTCCGCTGTACTGGCGTTCCGTGGTGATCCGCAGCCCCAAGGTGCCCCAGGGCTACCTGGACGCCCTGGCCCGTGCCACCGCACATGCCCTCAGAGCTCTGTGAGTAGGCTGCGCGCGACCGCCCGTCGTAGCGAGGTGGCGTCACCGCGCGCGGTGACCGGAGTAGAGGCGGAAGTGCCGTGAGAGTCGTGATCGCCGAGGACAACGCCCTGTTGCGCGAGGGCCTCGTCCTGCTGCTGACGTCGGCCGGGCACGAGGTCGTGGCCGTCGCCGGAACCGGCCCCGAGATCCTGCCCGCGCTGCTGGAGCACCGACCCGACGCGGCCGTGCTCGACGTGCGGATGCCGCCGGACTTCCGCGACGAGGGGCTGCGCGCCGCACTCGCCGCGCGGGGGGAACTGCCCGGGCTGCCGGTCCTGGTGCTCTCCCAGTACGTCGAGGAGTCGTACGCCGCCGAACTCCTCGCGAGCGGCGCGGGCGGCCTCGGCTATCTGCTCAAGGACCGCGTCGGCCGGGTGGACGAGTTCCTCGACGCCCTGGAGCGGGTCGCGGCCGGCGGCACCGCCCTGGACCCCGAGGTCGTCACCGAACTCCTCACCCGCCGCGCCGAGTCGCCCCTCGACTCCCTCACCCCGCGCGAGCGCGAGGTGCTGGCCCTCATGGCCGAGGGCCACGACAACGCGACCATCGCCAAGACCCTCGTCGTCACCGAACGCGCCGTCCACAAGCACATCGGCAACGTCTTCCTCAAGCTCGGCCTGCCGCAGAGCGACAGCGGGCATCGCAGGGTGCTGGCGGTGCTGACGTATCTGAACAACGCGTAGCCGACGGCGGACGATGCCTAGGGGGCCGGGGCCGGGGCCGGGGCCGGGGCCGTGGCCGTGGCCGGCCGGGTCGCGTCAGCTGCGTGCGGCCTCCGGATGCTGCCGTACCCATCCCGCCCACGCCGACACGATCATGTCCTGGACGTCGTGCTTGGCCTTCCAGTCCAGTTCGGTGGCGATGCGGTCGGCGGAGGCGACGACGCGGGCCGGGTCGCCGGGGCGGCGCGGGGTGACGGTCGGCGGGCGGTCGTAGCCGGTGAC
This sequence comes from Streptomyces sp. UW30, assembly GCF_008042075.1. Taxonomy (GTDB): domain Bacteria; phylum Actinomycetota; class Actinomycetes; order Streptomycetales; family Streptomycetaceae; genus Streptomyces. The sequence continues at coordinate 15,983 of NZ_RDBN01000052.1, forward strand.
GGCGTTGATCCGGTCGATCATCTCGCGCACCGAAACGCCTTCCCCCCGGCCGATGTTGAGGGTGAGGTCATGGCCCGGCGAGGCCTGGAGGGCGCGGGCGGCCGCCACGTGGGCCTCCGCCAGGTCGACCACGTGGATGTAGTCGCGGATGCACGTGCCGTCGGGGGTGGGGTAGTCGTCGCCGAAGATGCGCGGGGGCGCGTTCTCCGTCAGCTTCTCGAAGACCATGGGGACGAGGTTGAAGACACCGAGGTCGGCGAGCTCGGGGGTGGCGGCGCCGGCCACGTTGAAGTAGCGCAGCGACGCCGTGGACAGGCCCGTCGCCCGGCCGGTCGCCCGCACCAGCCACTCGCCCGCCAGCTTGGTCTCGCCGTACGGCGACATCGGCACGCACGGCGTCTCCTCCGTCACCAGGTCGACGTCCGGCATGCCGTACACCGCCGCCGAGGAGGAGAAGACGAAGGACGTCACGTTCGCCGCCGTCACGGCCTCCAGGAGGACACGCAGGCCCTCGACGTTCTCCCGGTAGTACTGCAGGGGCAGCTCCACCGACTCGCCGACCTGCTTCTTCGCCGCGAGATGGACGACACCGGTGATGCGGTGGGCGGCGATGGCGCGGGCGACGCGCTCGCGGTCCAGGGTCGAGCCGACGACGAGGGGTACGCCGTCCGGCACGCGGTCGGCGATGCCGGTGGACAGGTCGTCGTAGACCACGGCGTGCTCACCCGCCTCGGTCATCGCCCGTACGACGTGCGCTCCGATGTAGCCGGCGCCGCCGGTGATCAGCCAGGTCATGTGCGGCCGTCCCCTCGTCATGGTGCGTGTCAGTGACAGTGAAGCAGGCGGCGGAGCCTGTCGCGGGCCACTGACATGGCCTCCGGCAAACCGGGGGCTACGCGCAGTGCCAGCGCCCCGGAGTGTGTGGTGTACGGCTGGACGAGTACGACGGCGTGCCGGGCGCTCATCACGGCGCGACGGCGTGGCAGACCGGCGCCCGCCCGCGCCTGCGCCGTGACCTCGCGATACGCGCCGCCCCGGAAGCGCACCCGCACCCGCAGATCCCACGCACGCGCCCCGTCCGCCTCCTCCCCCTCGCCGTCGACGCCGAACTGCGGCCACGCGCGCGTGCCGCCCTCCTCCGGCTGCGTCTGCACGAGCTGTACGGCCGAGTGGCGCAGGCGGGCCCGGAGGCGCTGGAAGTGGAGTGGCGGTGCCGGGTGACGGGGCGGACGGCGGGACCGCGTACGACGGTGGGGCTCGTGGCGTCGGCCGGCGTGTGGTCGGCCGTACAGCTCGTGCAGACGCAGCCGGAGGAGGGCGGCACGCGCGCGTGGCCGCAGTTCGGCGTCGACGGCGAGGGGGAGGAGGCGGACCCCCACGGCCCCCRCRGCGCCGCCTGTCACGCCTCCAGCCCCCGCGGCTCCTCCAGCGCCGCCGAGTCCAGTGCCGCGGTGAGCAGGTCCAGCCGTTCCCGCAGTTCGCCGATCGCGTCCTCGTCGAAGCCCGTCGCCGCGGCGATCCGGCGCGGCACCTGCAACGCCCGCTCGCGCAGCGCGACGCCCTCCTCCGTCAGCCGCACCTCCACCGAGCGCTCGTCGCGGGCGCTGCGCTCCCGGCGTACCAGGCCGGCCGTCTCCAGCCGCTTGAGCAGCGGCGACAGCGTGCCGGAGTCCAGGCGCAGGTGTTCGCCCAGCTTCTTCACGGGCAGGTCGCCGTGCTCCCACAGCACCAGCATCACCAGGTACTGCGGATACGTGAGCCCGAGGTCCTTGAGGACCACGCGGTAGACGCCGCCGAAGGCGCGCGAGGCGGCGTTCAGGGAGAAGCAGATCTGCTGGTCGAGGCGGAGCCAGTCCGCCGTGGGCGTGGTCGTCATGCCTCCAGGGTAGCTCGCGCCCGTCACTTAGTTGTGCGCAATTGAATTGTGTGCTCTACTTGTCGTCGGCGGCCGCCAACGGAGCCGCCGGAAGTGACTTGAGAGGGATGGTTTCCATGGACGCGCTCTACACCGCTGTCGCCACCGCCACCCACGGCCGCGAGGGTCGCGCCGTCTCCAACGACGGCAAGATCGACCTGCAGCTGGCCGCGCCGGTGGAGCTGGGCGGCAACGGCCAGGGCACGAACCCGGAGCAGCTGTTCGCCGCCGGTTACGCCGCCTGCTTCGGCAGCGCGCTCGGCCTCGTCGGCCGCCAGGCCAAGGTCGACGTCTCGGACGCCGCCGTCACCGCCGAGGTCGGCATAGGCAAGCAGGGCGAGGGCTTCGGCCTGAAGGTGACGCTGCGCGTGGAGCTTCCCGACACCCTGGACGAGGAGACCGGCCGCAAGCTGGTCGAGCAGGCCCACCAGGTCTGCCCCTACTCGAACGCCACCCGCGGCAACATCGACGTCGACCTCGTCATCGAGTAAGACCGCAAAACCCCGGCGCCCGGCGCCCGTCACCCGATCCGCGCCAGCACCTCCCCCGTCTCCCGGCTCCACGCCACCACCACCGCCTCGCCCGGTACCCGCTTCCACCGCGTCAGCAGCAGCCAGCGCGCGTGGTAGCGGCGGGCGACGGCCGTGCGCTCGGCGCGGGTCGACGTAGGGGAGAGGTAGGCGCGGACATCGGCGATCCGCCGCTCCCGGTCCCGCTCGTCCAGGGCGGGATCGGGCCAGATCGGCGCGGCGAGGTCGGGCCCGTACCCGGGCACGGAGCGCGGGGCATAGTGCCCGTCGGAGATCACCACCTCGCCCTTCCCCACATGCCGTGCCACCCAGGCGTACGACGGCCAGCGCGACGGCTGCTCCAGCCCCACCGGATCCAGCGCCCGCGGCACCACCGCCCCGCCCTGCACGGTGAGGAACCCGACACAGGCCCCGGCCGCCGCGGCCCCGCCCAGCACCCGGCGCGCCCTGCTCCACGGCCGGGGCGCCGCCAGCTCCACCGCCAGCGCGAACTGGAGCGGCACCAGGGTGAGTCCGAGGATCCTGCCGTAGGTGTAGTGGCCGATGACCCAGCCGTACGCCACGAGCAGACAGTCGAGGCCGAACAGCAGCACCAGCGGATCGCGCCGGGAGCCCCGCCACCGCAGCCACAGCGCCGGCAGCCCGAGCAGCGCCAGCCAGAACCGCCCGGGGAACTGCTCGTACAGCCGCCGGTGCATCCAGTCCACGCTGTGGTCCCCGGCCAGTGCGAACACATCGAAGTACGGCCAGGCCCAGGCGATGAGCACCGCCGTCCCCGCCGTCACCCCCCACCGCACGACCACGGCGGCCCCCCAC
>NZ_RDBN01000053.1:0-47240 GCF_008042075.1 Streptomyces sp. UW30
ACCGCGCACCCGCCAGGTGTTACGCTCCGGACGAGAAGGGGGACCCCGTGACCGACGCCCTGCGCCCCATGGCCAAGCAGCGCCACCCTCGTCTCCCTCGTCGCCCTCGTCATCGCCGTCCTCGTCTTCGACCTGGACGCCGGTCTGACCGCGATCACCCTCGCCGTCGTCCTGAGCACCGCCTGGCCGCAGGACAGCCGCCAGGCGGTCGGCGAGATCGCCTGGCCGACGGTGCTGCTGATCTGCGGTGTGCTGACGTACGTCGGCGTACTGGACGAGATGGGCACCATCACCTGGGCCGGCGAGGGCGTCAGCGGCATCGGCGTACCGCTGCTGGCCGCCGTACTGCTCTGCTACATCGGCGCGATCGTTTCGGCGTTCGCCTCGTCCGTCGGCATCATGGGCGCGCTCATCCCGCTCGCCGTGCCGTTCCTGGCGCAGGGCGAGATCGGGGCGGTCGGGATGGTGGCCGCGCTCGCGGTGTCGGCGACGGTCGTGGACGTGAGCCCCTTCTCGACGAACGGCGCGCTGGTGCTGGCCGCGGCACCGGACGTGGACCGTGAGCGTTTCTTCCGGCAGCTGATGGTGTACGGAGGGATCGTGGTGGCGGTCGTGCCCGCGGTGGTGTGGCTGGTGCTGGTCGTGCCGGGCTGGGGGTAGGCCGGTGGACGACAACACTTGGTGGACGACAACACTCGGTGTCCGTTGAACAGTTAAGGAGTACGACGCGTGTCCTCTCTCTTCCCGGCCCTGACGGGCGCTCCGGCACAGCGAGCCGCACTGCGGTTCGGCGACCGCTCCCTGACGTACGGCGAGCTCGGCGCCGCCGCCGGTGCGCTCGCGGCGCGGATCGGCGGGGCGGGCCGCGTGGCCGTCTGGGCGACGCCGGCGCTGGAGACCGCCGTGGCGGTGGTGGCGGCGCTGGAGGCCGGTGTCGCCGCCGTACCGCTCAACCCGAAGTCCGGGGAGAAGGAGCTCGGGCACATCCTGTCCGACTGTGCGCCGACGGTGGTGCTGGCCGCCGCGGGGGACGAACTGCCCGCCGCGCTGGGCGACTTGGAGCGCGTCGACGTCGACGTGCGGGGCGTGGGCCCGCTCCCCGACCGGCAGGCGTCCGGCGAGGATCCCGCCCTGATCGTCTACACGTCCGGTACCACCGGCCCGCCCAAGGGCGCCGTCATCCCCCGCCGGGCCGTCGCCCACACGCTGGACGCGCTCGCCGACGCCTGGCAGTGGACCGGCGAGGACGTACTGGTCCACGGCCTGCCCCTGTTCCATGTGCACGGCCTGGTCCTCGGCATCCTCGGCCCGCTGCGCCGCGGCGGCTCGGTACGCCACCTGGGCCGCTTCAGCACGCAGGGCGTGACCCGCGAGCTGAACGACGGCGCGACGATGATGTTCGGCGTGCCGACGATGTACCACCGCGTCGCCCAGGCCCTCCCCGAGGACCCGGGGCTTGCGCAGGCGCTGGGCAAGGCCCGCCTGCTGGTCTCGGGCTCGGCGGCGCTTCCCGTGCACGACCACGAGCGGATCACGGCCGCGACCGGGCAGCGGGTCGTCGAGCGGTACGGCATGACGGAGACGCTGATGAACACCAGCGTCCGCGCGGACGGCGAGGCCAGGGCCGGGACGGTCGGCGTGCCGCTGCCGGGCGTGGAGCTGCGGCTGGTGGAGGAGGACGGGTCGCCGATCGCGTCGTACGACGGCGAGACCGTGGGCGAGATCCAGGTGCGCGGCCCGAACCTCTTCACGGAGTACCTGAACCGCCCTGACGCGACGACCGCCGCCTTCACGACGGACGGCTGGTTCCGGACCGGTGACATGGCGGTGCGCGAGCCCGACGGGTACGTCCGCATCGTCGGCCGCAAGGCCACCGACCTGATCAAGAGCGGGGGTTACAAGATCGGGGCGGGCGAGATCGAGAACGCGCTCCTCGAACACCCGGGGGTGCGGGAGGCGGCGGTGACCGGGGAGCCGGACGCGGACCTGGGCGAGCGGATCGTGGCGTGGATCGTCCCGGCGGACCCCCAGTCCCCGCCCTCCGCGGCCGAGTTGGCGGACCATGTCGCCGCCCGCCTGGCGCCGCACAAGCGCCCGCGCAGGGTCCACTACCTGGACGCCCTCCCCCGCAACGACATGGGGAAGATCATGAAGCGGGCGCTGACTTCATGACGGAACGGCTCGCGGCACGGCAGGTCATCGCCCTGATCACCGACGGCTCCTCCTTCACCGAACTCCCTTACCCGGAACGGGACTCCGGGCCGGACGGCCCCCTCGGCTGGCACGGCTACGACGCCTCGCGCGCCCGTGCCGTCCAGCGCACCGGCGAGGAGGAGTCGGTGGTCTGCGGCACCGCCACGATCGAGGGCACGCGCGCGGTCCTCATCGCGTTCGAGTTCGGCTTCCTGGGCGGCTCGCTGGGCGAACGCACCGGGGACCGGCTGGAGGCGGCGTACACATACGCCCGCGCCCGCCGCCTGCCCGTCGTGCCGCTGGTGGCGACGGGCGGCAGCCGTATGCAGGAGGGCATGCTCGCCCTCACCCAACTCCAGCGCGTGGCACGGCAGTCCGCGCTCACGCGCGAGGCGGGCCTGCCTCAGATCGCGGTACTCCGGGACCCGACGACGGGCGGCGGCTGGGCCACCCTCGGCGCCGGCGCCGACGTGATCCTCGCCCTCCCCGACGCCCAGGTCGGCTTCGCGGGCTCCCGCGTCCGCCCGCCCGACGCGGACCCGGCGGCGTACACGGCGCAGGCGCAGGTGGCCGCGGGGGCGGTGGACGCGGTGGTGCGGCCGGGGGAGGTGCGGAAGGTACTCGGGGTGTGGCTGCGGTTGCTGGCGGGGCCGACGGGGGGTGCGGGCGTACCCCCGACGGACCGACGCCCGCTGTCCGCGACGCGGCGACCGTCCCAGACCCGGCCACCGTCCGCGACGCCCGGTGGGACAGCCGAGCCGCGTCAACCGACGCCGGGGGCGACGGCTCCGGGGGCAGACGGCAGGCCCGGCCCGGCAGCCACCCCGGCCGACGGGCCGGCGCCGCTTCCCGCCGCCCTCGGCGTGTCGGATCTCCCCGCCACCGGCTGGGACGCCGTCCGCAGCGCCCGCGCGCCCCGGCGTCCGCGCGCGGAGGCCTACCTGTCGGCCTACTTCACCCACCGCGTCGCGATCAGCGGCGACCGCTGCGGCGGTACCGACCCCGACGGCATGCTGTGCGGCTTCGGGGAGCACGACGGCCGCAGCGTCGCCTACGCCGCGCAGACCGGCACGGCCACCCGCCCCGCCGGCTACCGCACCGCCGCCCGCCTGATCCGCCTCGCGGACCGGCTCGGGATCCCGGTGCTGACGCTGGTGGACACGCCGGGCGCCGCGAATGACGCGGAGGCGGAGCGGCAGGGGGTCGGGGCGGCCATCGCGGACCTGTTCGGGGCGGTGGCGTCCGCACGCACACCGATCACCACCCTCCTCATCGGCGAGGGCGGCTCGGGCGGCGCACTGGCCCTCGCGGCACCGGGCAACACCTGGGCCACACCCGACAGCTACTTCTCGGTGATCGCCCCGGAACTGGCGGCGGCGATCCTGAAGCGGGGGCCGGGGGAGGTGGAGGCGACGGCGGATCAACTCCGGWTCAGGGGATGTTCAGCGGTCGCGGGGGACCCTCGGCGTATCGGACCGGCGTCGAGACCGGGGCGGACCGGCATCGAGGAGGCCGCCATGAACAGCCATCGCAGGATCCACCTGGATCGCCGTCGGCCGCGCCCTGCGCCGCGTCGCCCGCGCCGAGGCGGCGCAACGCCGGTTCGTCTCCGACGCCTCCCGCGCCCCGCGCACGGGAGTCGTCGAGGCGCACGAAGCGGTCGAGGACCCGCTCCCGGTCGGCGGCCGCAATTCCGGGGCCGTCGTCCTCCACCAGCAGCCGTACCCACCCGTCCCCGGCGTCCGTCAGCGCGAACGTCACCCGCGTGCGGGCGTGCCGCGCCGCGTTCTCGCCGAGGTTGCGCACCAGACGCCCCAGCGCGTCCTCGTCGCCGGTCACCCGGGCCGCGCCCACCGCCGTGCTGTCGACGCGCATGCCGGGGGAGGCCGAGCGCAGCCGCCCCGCCTCCGCGAGGACCAGGTCGTCGAGGTCGACCGGCCGCCGCCCGCCCCGCAGCAGCGCGCTCTCGTCGGCGCGGGCGAGCAGCAGCAGGTCGTCGACGAGGCGCTGCATGCGTACGGCCTCGTCGAGCACGGTCCCGGCCAGGGATCCGGTGTCGCTGCGCTCGGGGTGGGCGAGGGCGACCTCGGCGTGCTGGCGGACGGTGGCCACGGGTGAGCGCAGTTCGTGGGAGGCGTCGGAGACGAACCGGCGTTGCGCCGCCTCGGCGCGGGCGACGCGGCGCAGGGCGCGGCCGACGGCGATCCAGGTGGCGGCGGCCGCGAGGACGAGCAGGACCGGCAGGCCGATGAGCAACAGCCAGGTGACCGTGTTCGTGGCGTCGGAGACGCCCGCGGCGTCCCGCCCCGCAAGGACGACCAGCTCGCGGCCGTCGTCCCGGGCGCCGACCGCCACCACCATGAAGGGGTCCTCGTCGAGCGGGGTGTGGACGGAGGCGCTCTCGCCGGGGTCCAGGCGGGCCAGCGCCGGCTGTCCCGCCACGTTCTCGCTGGCCGCGACGACGGCGCCGTCCGCGTCGACGACCTGCAAGAACTCCTCGTCGGGCGCGGACACGGTCGGCGCGGGCACCCCGCGTCCCGCCTCGATGACCCGGGCCACGTCGGAGGCCCGGGCCCGGGCGGCGTCCCGGACGTCCGCGCTGAGCTCGGCGCGCAGCCCCACGACGAGCCCGATCCCGGCGGCCACCAGGGCCACGGCCACGGCGAGCACGGCGACGGCCGTGGCCCGGACCCGTACCGCCCGCAGCCGGTGCTCGTACCGTTCGTCCGTCATCGGGCGCCAGAGCTCCCGTCACCCGTCATCGGGCACGAGCCGGTACCCGTGCCCCCGCGACGTCAGCAGCGACTGCCGGCCGAAGGGCCGGTCGACCTTGTTGCGCAGCCGCCGTACGTACACCTCGACGATGTTCGGGTCGCCCTCGAAGTCGTCGCCCCACACGTGGTCGAGGATGGTCCGCTTCGTCACCGCCTCCCCGGACCGCCGCAGCAGGAACTCCAGCACCGCGAACTCCCGCGCGGTGACCTCGATGTCGTGGCCGGCCCGGCTGACGGTCCGGGCGGCAGGGTCGAGCCGCAGATCACCGGCGGCGAGCACGGCGGGCCGCTCCCGTGCCTCGCGCCGTAGCAGTGCCCGCAACCGGGCCAGGAGTACGGCGTAGGAGACCGGCTTGGTCAGATAGTCGTCGGCGCCGGTGTCGAGGCCCTCGATCTCGTCCCACTCGCCCTCCTTGGCGGTGAGCATGAGGATCGGCGTCCAGCAGCGCTCGGCGCGCAGGGTCCGGCAGACGCGGTAGCCGTTGAGCTTCGGCAGCATGACGTCGAGGACGATCGCGTCGTAACTGTTCTCGCGGGCCAGCCACAGCCCGTCCACGCCGTCGAGCGCGATGTCGACGGCGAAGCCCTCGGCCTCCAGCCCGTCCCTGAGCCCGGCGGCGAACCGCTCCTCGTCCTCGACGACCAGCACCCGCATGCCCTCACGCTACGTCGGCGAGGGCCCGCCGGCCCGGTGTCAGTACGGCAGGATCCGCCCCGAGGGGGTGCGCCGGTCGATCTCGCCCCTGGTGTCACGGGGAGCGGCGGGCCGGCGGGTGACACGAACGCGAACGTGGGTCTGGCGGTTCATGGCGCCCTCCTCGTATCTCAAGTCCGTTGCGACCAGCCTTCTCTCCGCAACCTTTCGGCACATCGTGCCCACGGAGGCACTTGTCATGCCTCCGCGGCAGGAGCGGATGCCTGCCGGGCTACTTCCAAGGGAGGAGGACGCCCCCGACTCACCTCGGGGTACCACCGCGCACGCCACCCGGCGCCCCGCGCTGGACCCGCCCCGCGAACAGGCGCACGCTCGTCAGTAGGGCCCCGGGCCGCCCACCGGTGTACGGAGGTGATCTCGATGGAAGACAAACACTGGACCGTCCGGATCCACATCATCGAGGACGGCGACGACACCCGCGCCGAGGCCGTGCTGACCACTCAGGACACGCCCGAGGACATGCTGGCCGTCACCGGCCGGGGCGTGGCCCACCGCAATCCGATCGACCGGCCCGTGCCCGGGATCGGCGACGAACTCGCCGCCGGCCGAGCCCTGGAGGACCTGGCCACCAGGCTGCACGACCTCGCGTCCGACGACATCGTCCAGCTGACCGGCCCCGTCGAGGGGTGACAGGAAGCCGGGATGACGGGAAGCCGGGGTGACAGGAAACCGGGATGACGGGAAACACCTAGTCGGCAGCCCAGCTGTACCGCCGCTCCGGCCGCCCCGCCTGCCCGTACCTGAGGGACACCTCCGCGCGGCCGGTGACGCTGAAGTGCTCCAGGTACCGTCGGGCGCTGACCCGGGACACCCCGGAGCGGGCCGCGCACTCGGCGGCGGAGAGGGTGCCCTCGGCCGCCCGTAGCTCGCGTTCGATGAGTTCGGCGGTCTCCACGCTCATGCCCTTGGGCAGGGCCGCCGGCGCCGCGGTCGGCGCCGCGCCCCGGGCCAGCGCCCGGTCGACGTCGGACTGTCCGCTGACCACCGCGGCGTGGAGGTTGCTGCGCCGGGCGGCGTACTGCTCCAGGCGCGTCCTGAGGTCCTCCGCGTCGAAGGGCTTCAGCAGGTAGTCGACGACGCCCTGGCGTACGGCGCCCCGGACCGCCTCGGACTCGCGTGCCGCGCTGATCACCATGACGTCGCAGTCGTGCCCGGCGGTACGCAGCCGGGGGATGATCTCCAGGCCGAACATGTCGGGCAGGTAGAGGTCGAGCAGCACCAGGTCCGGTTGCAGCTCGCCGACCGCCGTGAGCGCCTGCTCGCCGCAGTTCGCGGTGCCGATCACCCGGAACCCGTCGACATCGTTGACGAATCCGCGGTGGATCCGCGCCACCATGAAGTCGTCCTCCACGATCAGCACATCGATCATCGGACTGTCTCCGTCGCTCGGTCGGCCGGTCGGCCGACGGACATCCGGGCGGTGAACATGGCGCCCGCCAGCGTGTTGGCGACCGACACCTCACCGCCCCGGCGTTTGCACACCAGCCGGGTCAGCGCCAGGCCGATCCCCCGGTCACCGCCCTGCGCGGCCTTGGTGGTGAACCCGTGCGAGAACACCTCCTGCGCGAGCTCGGGCGCCACGCCGGGCCCCGAGTCCCGTACGACGATCTCCACGCTGGAGGCGTCCTGGCGCAGCTCCACCTCCACCCACGCGTCGGGGTCGCCGTCGCCCGCCCGGGAGCCGCTCGTGGCCGCGTCGACCGCGTTGTCCACGAGGTTGCCGAGCACGGTCGCCACGTCCGCGGAGTCCGTCGGCTCCAGCCGGTCCAGGGAGGTGCGCTCGGAGATCTTCAGGCGCACCTTGCGTTCCGCGGCGAGCGCCGACTTGGCCATGAGCAGCGCGGCGACGGCCCGGTCCCGGACCCGGCTGGTGATGCTCACGTCGAGCGACTCGCGGTGCTTGCGCAGGGCGCGGACGTACCGTACGACCTCGTCGTGCTCGCCGATCTGGATGAGCCCGGAGATGGTGTGCAGCTGGTTGGAGAACTCGTGGGCCTGGGCGCGCAGCAGCTCGGTGGTGCTGCGGAAGGATCCCAACTCCCGTTCCAGCTGGGCGAGTTCGGTGCGGTCGCGCAGGGTCGTCACCGAGCCGAGGCGGCGGCCGTCCTTGGTGACGTCCATCCGGTTCATCACCAGGACCCGGCCGCGGCGTACGACGACCTCGTCGCGCCGCGCGAGGTCCTCGCCGGGTTCGGCCTCGGGCGCGGTTCCGGCCAGGACGTCGTACAGGCGCCCCTCGATCTCCAGGTCGGCGAGGCTCATCCCGACGCAGTTCTCGGGGAGGTCGAGCAGTCTGCGGCCGACCGCGTTCACCAGGGTCAGCCGCTGGTGCGGGTCGAGGGCCACCACGCCCTCGGCGATCCCGAACAGCATCGCCCGCCGACGGGAACCCCGCCGCCTGCGCAAGCAGTTGTTCTCCGCCGCCGCCCAACTCGCCACCACCGGACCGCGCCACATCGTCCGCCTCACGGGGCACCGGTCCTTCACCGACGTCCTCGCCTGGACTGGAAGCCCTCCCGAACCCCGGCCGACCACGAGCCTCCCGTCTGCCCCTGCGAACAGCACAACCCTGACCGGAGCCGTGGAACCCGACGCGACAGCCGGGCACCCGCCCTGCCCGAAAGTACCCAACAAACCGGAACGGCCCGCCAGATGAACTGACGAGCCGTCATGAAATACCGAGGTTAAGGCGGCTACGTATTGTAACCGTAGTGATAGGTGCAGCCACCGAGGTAATTCCAACTGGAACTATAATAGCAGAGAGAGATTCGCATCTTAACTTTAGGCATGGCGTCAGGCACATAAGACTTCAGCGTAGTGCCGTCGTTATTGTACTTATCCAGATAGCTATAGTAAGCCCCATTCACATACGCCTGCACTCTTACCCGAACATGGTGCCCATTGCTTATGTTGCTGACTGTGACGGTGTTATTGCCGTCGGACCAGCTGTAGTACCCTTCGTAATCGCCACCTTTAAGGGAATTATAGTAGGGCCCGTCGAAGCTATTCGCGGATGCGGGTGGGGCACCGAACACCACCAGAGCAGCCACAGCGGCGAGTACGACACCGAAACGCCCGCGCAATCTGCGATGAAGCGGAGATATCAACTACTTCCTCCCTCACTTGATGTGATTGGTGACTGACCATAGCAGCGGAAGACGTGCATGGGCACTCAGATTCGCTCAAGAATTATTGGATCACACTTTGACATATCACCTCTAAAGTTGGCAAGCAAGGCGAATCCGGAGAAAATAGACAAAGACCCTAACGGATTGATTATCCATTGACAGCCCAGAGGTGCTGCGGCAATCTGCATGGCGAACTTCAACAAAGGAGATTCCCCATGCGTATATCCCAACCAAGGCTACTTGCTCTAGCCGCCATGGCTGGCGCGGCACTGACTCTAATGAATTCCACCGCAGCCTTCGCTGAGTATCACGGTGGCGAAGTTGACCTTGCCGCAGCATCCGGTGGACCGACTGGAACCTATTACTGCACGGATGCCGATGCGTTCACAGGTGCATATTCTTGCTTCAAGCCCGAAGGTGATCTACTGTACATCAAGGACACCGTGAAGGATGGATATTCCGCGGTGGCCGAATGGGGATATCCCGACGGCAGTAACGGCAGAACGGGTTCGTGTGTCAACAAATTGGGGTCGGGGAACTGGGGAGTTTGCAACAAGGACTTCACAGAAGGCAGGTTCCTTGAGCTCACGTCCGCAACTTATGTCAAGGCTAATTTGATTGAGCGCGGCAATACGCGATCGATCTGCTGCACTTAGCCCCACAGCGACACAATCGCACGGTTTGCTGTGTCGGTGCGAGGCCGCGGCCGGCGGGCGTCTAAGGGGGGTCGCCACCCGCAGTCTGACTCCCATGTAGGCACGGTCGGCGAGGATCGGGACGCCTTGGCGTTCGCAGAGCGGATGATCCGGTGGGCGCGGGCTGCGGTGGGGTCGCGCACGGCCGGGCAGCGCATGCGAGATCCGCAACGCTGCTGGCCGCTTACCGTTACCCTTTTCGTTGACCCTGCGCTGCAGGCACACGATGTCGCGGACGCCGGGCAGGTTGAACACCTGGACGCCGAAGGCGAACTCGGCGTCCTGCATCACCTGGGAGACGGCGCGGGCGGTGAGGTCGTATCCGCTGCCGGGGTGTTGGAAACCATGATTAGGAGGCGGCGCGCGCGACGCCACACCGCCACGCAAAGTCACAAAAGCAAGCAAGATGGCCATGCAGGTGACTCCACCCACGACTAAGTCGCGCGCTTCCTGCGTCGGTGGCTAAGCCTCCGCGCAGAGGACCAGCCCGGCCCTGTGCAGGACGTTCAGCGCGCCCACGTGATCAGCGTTCGCGGCGAACCCGCACGCTGTGCACTCGAACTTCGCTTGGGTGATGCGGTTCTCCGCGCTGACGTGCCCGCATTCGGGGCAGGTGCGGGAGGTGTTGCGGGCGTTTACCGGGATCACTCGGCGACCGGCGCTCTCAGCCTTGTTCGCCAGGATTCCGAAGAACAGCCCCCAACCCGCATCCAGGATGCTGCGGTTCAGGCCCGCTTTCGCGGCAGCCCCATTGGGGAGGAACGCGCCGTTCTGCTCGGGGTCGGGCCTGGGCGCGGGCGCCTTGGTCATGCCCGCTGTGTTCAGTTGCTCGTGGCCGACCACGTCGTGGTCGCGGATCAGCTCGTTCGCGGTCTTGTGGTGGTGGTCAAGGCGCTGCCGCCGGATCTTTACGTGGATCTTCGCGACCTTGCGGGCGGCGGCCCGGTGCTTCTTCGTCCGTCGTTTCGTGCACTTGGGGAACGTCGCAAGGTGCTGCTGCGCGGCGGCCAGCTCCTTGGCCATCGACTCCAGGAAGCGCGGGTTCTCCTTGTGGCTGCCGCCTGAGTCGGTGAAGAAGTGCACCGTGCCCATATCGATGCCGACAATCGACCCGGTAGCTGGAAGCGGCTCAGCAGGCACTTGGTCGCAGGCAAGGATGACGTACCAGCGGCGACCCTCCCGCTTGACGCCGACCGTCTTGACGCTGCCCTTCACCGGCCGGTGCTGGTGCACCCGGATATGCCCGATGCCTTGAAGGCGTACGCGGGTCTGAATATCGTGCGGCGTGGAGTCCCAGCGGCAGCCGTCACCATCCTTCGGGAAGACCACCGTGTCGAAGTGCCCGACACCTTTGAAGCGCGGGTATCCGGGGGTCTGACCGGCCTTGGTGCGGCGAAAGAAGGCCTGGAACGCCTTGTCCAACCGCCGCAACGTCGCCTGCTGCGAGGAGAATGACCAGCGGCCCTGACGCTCCGGGTCGCATGCCCTGATCGCCTTGAGCTGAGCGGACTGCTCGCCGTACTTGATGCTCGTCTTCGAGCTGTGCCGATAGGCGTCCCGGCGCTCCTGAAGTGCGCCGTTGTAGAGGGAACAGTGATCCCGGAGCATGTCCCGCAGTGCCTGCTCCTGGCGCACTGTGGGGCGAAGAAGGAACTTATAGGCGCGTATCAATCCCGCGCCTCCTCATCCTTCTTCCTGGGACGTTCCCACTGGGTGTTGATGTAATTCTCCACTGTGGCCGCCGACACGGCGCCGACCGAGGCGGCAAAGTACGACGACGACCACAGCGTGGGCACCCGCGACTTCAGGTGCGGGAACTCTGATCGCAGCACGCGGGAGGTGAAGCCCTTGAACTGGTTCGCAACGTACGACGCCGACGACTTCGCGTCGTGCTTGACGAACAGGTGCACATGGTCGGGCATCACCTCGAGCGCAATGATCTTCCACTCGCGCTCTTCCGCCTTCTGCCGGATCAACTCGTCCAGGCGTTCCGCGACCCGCCCGCCGAGGACCGGACGGCGGTACTTTGGGCACCACACCAGGTGGAGCCCAAGGTCGTACACGCCGCCAGAGAACCGGCGAACCTTCCTGGCCACAGTCACGTGATCACTATACATACGTGACAAGTATAATGGCGGCTAAGTTCCCGGCTCAGCTCAACAGCGCGGATCCCTGCAGGCAGTTGATGTCAGAGCAGCCCATCCTGCTCACCCTGGGCCTCCTCGGCTTCGCCATGCGCCGCTTCGGGCTGCCGGTCCTGCCGCTGATCGTCGGCGTGATCCTGGGCCCGCGCGCGGAGCTGCAGGGCCGGCGCTCCCTCCAGCTGTCCGGCGGCGAGCTGTCGGGGCTGCTGGGCGGGCCGGTGTCGTACACGGTGTACGCCGCGGTCACGCTGGTCCTGGTGTGGCCGCTGATAGGCCGGTTCGTCAAACGTCCCCTGTCCCGTGAGGGAGTTCGAGCATGACCATCCTGGTGGGATACGTCCCCTCCCCCGAGGGCGAGGCGGCCCTGCGCGCGGCGATCGACGAGGCTCGCCGCCGCGACGAGAAACTGCTGGTGGTGAACACCACCCGGGGCGACTCCCTGGTCGACCCCCGCTTCGCCCAGGAACCCGATCTGAGCCACGTCCGCGAGGACCTCGCCGCCCTCGGCATCGACTTCGACATCCGCCAGGTCCTCGGCGCCCGCGACGCCGCCGCGGAGATCATCGACCTGGCGGAGACGATGGACGCGTCGCTGGTGGTGATCGGCCTGCGCCGGCGCAGCGCCGTCGGCAAGCTGATCATGGGCTCGGCGGCCCAGCAGATCCTGCTGGGCGTGGACTGCCCGGTCCTCGCGGTGAAGGCGGAGGGCTGATGGTGCTGCGGACCTTCGGCTGGTCGTTCGCCGTCACGGCGCTCGGCCTCGCCTTCGCCGGGTGGCAGTGGGGCTGGGAGGCGTTCGGGATCGTCCTGATCCTGTCGATCCTGGAGATCTCCGTGTCCTTCGACAACGCGGTCGTCAACGCCGGGATCCTGAAGAAGATGAACGCCTTCTGGCAGCGCGTCTTCCTCACCTTCGGCATCCTGATCGCGGTGTTCGGCATGCGGCTGGTCTTCCCGGTCGTGATCGTCGCGATCAGCGCCAAGGTGGGCCCGATCGAGGCGGTCCGGCTCGCCCTGGACGACCCCGACCGCTACCAGGACCTGGTCACCGACGCCCACCCGGCGATCGCGGCCTTCGGTGGCATGTTCCTGCTGATGATCTTCCTCGACTTCATCCTGGAGGACCGCGAGATCAAGTGGCTGGCCTGGCTGGAGCGCCCGCTCGCGAAGCTCGGCAAGATCGACATGCTGGCGGTCTGCCTCGCGCTCGTCGCCCTGCTGGCCACGGCGCTGACCTTCGCCACCCACGCCCACGTCAGCACCGGCCAGGCGGACAAGTCCGCGACCGTCCTGCTCTCCGGCATCGCGGGGCTCATCACCTACCTCGTGGTCGGCGGCCTGTCCGGCCACTTCGAGGACCGGCTCGAACAGGAGGAGGAGCACGAGCACGAGGAGGAGGAGAGGGCCAGGGCCGAGGGCAAACCGGTCTCGGCGGTCGCCCTCGCCGGGAAGGCCGCGTTCTTCCTCTTCCTCTACCTGGAGGTCCTGGACGCGTCCTTCTCCTTCGACGGCGTGATCGGCGCCTTCGCCATCACCAACCACATCTTCTGGATGGCGCTCGGCCTCGGCATCGGCGCGATGTACGTCCGCTCCCTCACGGTCTACCTGGTCCGCAAGGGCACCCTCGACGACTACGTCTACCTGGAGCACGGCGCCCACTACGCCATCGGCGCCCTCGCTGCGATCCTGCTGATCACCATCCAGCACCAGATCAGCGAGATCGTCACCGGCCTGATCGGCGTCGTCCTGATCGCCGCGTCCTTCCTGGCCTCCGTCCGCCGCAACAAGACGCTGGCAGAGGCAGGGGCAGAGGCGGAGGCGGACGGGCCGACGCCGGACGAGAGGGACGCGGAGGACGAGAAGGCTCAGGTGCCGTCAGGGGCGTGAGAGGCCGACCGGGCTCCCGGGCGGGACACGAGGCGTGATCCGAAACATACGTGGCGTACGACATAGGCGTTTTCGCCCGATTATGGCTAGCTGGATGTGTTTGCCTCCGTCGATCGCCCGCCCGGGAGACCCATGCGCCTGCGCGCCCCCTCCGTCCCGCGAACCTTCTCGGCTCGCCGGATCACCTCTCTTCCGCCCCTGGCCCTGGCCGGCGGCGCCCTCACCGTCGGCATCGGCGGCCTGTATCTCGCCGGGCTACTGGTCGCGGGCGGGGACATAGAGCACGGCACCACGGTGCGCGGCGTGGACATCGGGGGGCTGAGCCGCGCGGAGGCCGTCAAAAGGCTGGAGGACCGGCTGGGCCCGGCCGACGCCCGCGACCTGACCGTGACGGTCGGTGACCGCAGGACCACGGTCGAACCGCGGCAGGTGGGCATCACCTTCGACTACGACAGGACCGTGGACCGCGCGGGCCGCACCGAGAACGCCGACCCGTTCAGCGTGATCGGCGGCCTCTTCAGCTCGGGCGGCGCGGTCGAGCCGGCCGTACGCGTCGACGAGGACAAGGCCCACGCCACCCTGAAGAGGATGGCGAAGGCGCTCGATCAGAAGGTCCGCGAGGGCGCCGTCACGTTCGAGGACGGCCAGGCGCGGCCGGTCACCCCGCACAGCGGCTACGCGCTCGACACGGACGCCGCCGTCGACCCCCTGCGCGCCGCCTTCCTCAAGGGTGACGGCAGCTCCGTCACGGCCCTGCCCACCCGTGAGACCAAGCCCAAGGTCACCGAGCGGGAGCTGCGCCGGGCGATGAGCGAGTTCGCCGAGCCGGCCATGTCGGCGCCGGTCACCCTCAGCGTGGCCGACCGGCGCTTCACGATCGAGCAGCCGGTGCTGGGCGAGCACCTGGCGATGCGCGCGGACGGCGCCGGCCGGCTCACGCCGAAGCTGGACGCCGAGGGCCTGCGCGCCGACCCCGCGGTGGCCCGCCCCTTGTCCGGCCTGCCCGCCCGGGCGCACAACGCCGAGCTGCGTCTCGTCGGCAACCGGGTCGGGGTGGCCGAGGACGGCCGGGCCGGCCATGTCGTCACCGACAAGGCGCTGGGCAAGGCCGTACTGCCGCTGCTCACGCAGCGGGGCGCCGCCCGCAGCGGCGAGATCGCCACGCTGGTGGCCGAGCCGCAGGTGACCCGCGCGAACGTCGAGCGGCTGGGGCTGCGGGAGGAGATGTCCTCCTTCACCGTCAACTTCGAACCGGCGCCGTACCGCACGAGGAACATCGGCCGGGCGGTGGATCTGATCAACGGCTCCGTCGTGATGCCGGGCAAGACCTGGAGCTTCAACAGGACGGTCGGCGAGCGCACCGAGGCCAACGGCTTCGTCGAGGGCGTGATGATCCTCAACGACGAGTTCACCAAGGCCCAGGGCGGCGGTGTCTCCGCCGTGGCCACGACCGTCTTCAACGCGATGTTCTTCGCCGGCGTCAAGCCCGTGGAGCACGGCGCCCACTCGTTCTACATCGAGCGCTACCCGGAGGGCCGTGAGGCGACGGTCGCCTGGGGCAGCCTGGACCTGAAGTTCAACAACGACTCGGGCAACGCCATCTACATCCAGGCCCACTCCACCGCCTCCTCCGTGACCATCTCCTTCCTCGGCACCCGCAAGTACGACGACATCGGCTCCGTCAAGGGCCCTCGCACGAACGTGAAGCAGCCGGAGCGCAAGGTGAGCACCGACGAACGGTGCGTCCCGCAGACTCCGTTGGAGGGCTTCGACGTCACCGTGCAACGCGTCTTCGTCGTCGGCGGCGACGTGGTGAAGCGCGAGCCGTTCCGCACGCACTACGACCCCCGCGACGAGATCGTCTGCGAGTGACGCCCCGGGTGGGAGCCCGGTCCGGCTCGTGGGCCGATCGTGTGGCGTGCCCCGCCGAACACGGCCGCGTGGCGCGCCGGTCTGCCGCCCCCGCGGTGCCGGGTGCTTATGTCGGGGCGCGCTTGCGTTCCGATACGCCGAAGGAGAGACCGTGGCGGCAGGAAGTGTCGAGGACAGCGGCCGGGTGATGTCCGCGCAGCTGCTGAGGGGCCAGAAGGCCCTGGTGACCGGTGCCAACTCGGGTATCGGCCTGGCGACCGCCGTCGCCCTGGGCCGGGCCGGAGCGGACGTCGTGGTGAACTACGTCGCCGGTCAGGACGAGGCCGAGCAGGTCGTGGACCAGATCAAGGGCTTCGGGGTCCGTTCCTACGCCCACCAGGCCGACGTCTCCGACGAGGCGCAGGTGGTCGCCATGGTGGCGCGGATGATCGAGGAATTCGGCACCATCGACATCATGGTGGCCAACGCGGGGCTCCAACGGGACGCCGCCGTGGTGGACATGACGCTCGCCCAGTGGCAGAAGGTCATCGACGTCAATCTGACCGGCCAGTTCCTGTGCGCGCGCGAGGCCGTCAAGGAGTTCATGCGGCGCGGAGTGGTGGAGGAAGTGTCCCGGTCGGCCGGGAAGATCATCTGCATGAGCTCCGTCCACCAGCTCGTTCCGTGGTCGGGGCATGTGAACTACGCCTCCTCCAAGGGCGGCGTCAGCCTGCTGATGCAGACCCTCGCCCAGGAGCTGGCCCCCAAGCGCATCAGGGTCAACGCGGTCGCCCCCGGCGCGATCCGCACCAACATCAACCGGGACGCCTGGTCGACCCCGGAAGCCGAGGCCGACCTGCTGCGCCTCATCCCCTACCGCCGGGTCGGCGACCCGGACGACATCGCCAACGCCGTCGTCGCCGTGGCGTCCGACCTGCTCGACTACGTCGTGGGCACCACGCTCTACGTCGACGGCGGAATGACGCTCTTCCCCGGCTTCGCCACCGGGGGCTGATCCCCGATGCAGGATCACGTCACGCCCCGCCGGGTGGTGATCCTCGGCGGGGGGTTCGCGGGGCTGTTCGCGGCCCGCGCGCTGCGCCGGTCTCCGGTCTCGGTGACCGTCGTCGACCGGCGCGCCCACCACCTCTTCCAGCCCCTGCTCTACCAGTGCGCCTCCGGAATCCTCTCCGAGGGACAGATCGCACAGCCGCTGCGCGACATTCTGCGCCGCCACCACAACGTGCGCTGCCTGCTCGCCGAAGCCACCGACGTGGACGTGCAGGCCCGGCTGGTCCACCTGCGCCTACCCGACGGCAGGGCCATGGAGCTTCCCTACGACGACCTGATCGTCGGCGTCGGTATGCGGCAGTCCTACTTCGGCCACGACGAGTTCGCCGCCCACGCCCCGGGCATGAAGACGCTGAACGACGCGCTGGACATCCGTCGGCGGATCTACCAGGCGTTCGAGATGGCCGAGACGGCCACCAGCGCCCGGGAACGACAGCAGTGGCTCACCTTCGCGCTGGTCGGCGGCGGGCCGACCGGTGTCGAACTCGCCGGGCAGATCAGGGAGATCGCCGGCCACACACTGGAGCGCGAGTTCCGCACGATCGACTCCGCCGAGGCGCGGGTGCTGCTCTTCGAGGGCTCCGACGAGGTGCTCGGCGCGTTCGGCCGCCCCCTCGCCGAGCGCGCGGCCCGAACCCTGCGGGGACTGGGGGTGGAGCTCCACCTCGGCACGAGAGTGACCGACATCGATGCCCACGGTCTGATGGTGCGGCACAAGGACGGCGCGGTCACCAGGTACGAGGCCCGCACCGTGCTGTGGACGGCCGGGGTCGAGGCGCCGCCCGTCGCCACCGCGCTGGCGCGGGCCACCGGCGCCACCCAGGACCGGGCGGGACGCATTGCGGTCGAGCCCGATCTGACCCTCCCCGGCCACCCGGAGATCCGGGTCACGGGCGATGTGATGAGCCTGAACAAGCTGCCGGGTCTGGCCGAGGTCGCCATGCAGTCGGGTGCCTACGCCGGCCGGTCCGTGCGCCATGCCGTGGAGGGCCGGACGAAGAAGCAGAAGCCGTTCAAGTACGTGGACCTCGGCAGCGCCGCCTATATCTCCCGGGGCCGGGCCGTCCTCAAGACCGGCCCGCTGCACCTGTCGGGTTTCCTCGGCTGGCTCGCCTGGCTCTTCATCCACGTGGCCTTCCTCACCGGCTTCCGCAGCCGGCTGGGAGCCGTCCTCAGCTGGTCCGTCGCGTTCGCCACCAACGCACGGCGTGAACGTGCCTTCGCCATGTCCGACGCCGACGCACCGGCCGAGCCGGCACCCGAGCAGAAGGCGCCCTCGCCGTCTGCCTGACCGTTCCCCGCAGACCTTCGAGGCGCACATGCTCAGCACAGCGGCCCTTCTGGCGACCACCCCGCCCCAGCTCCTGCCGGCCCGGGAGTTGATGGCGTTCACCCTGGCCTCGCACATCCTGCTGGTCCCGTTCGGTGTGGCACTGCCGTTCATCACGGTGCTCATGCACTACCGGGCGCTGCGCCGCGACGACGCCGTCGCCCTGCAGCTCGCGCGGCGCTGGTCGGCCGTGATGGCCGTCCAGTTCGCCATCGGCGTCGTCACCGGCACCGTACTGTCCTTCGAACTCGGGCTGCTGTGGCCCGGCATGATGGGCCGTTGGGGCGACGTCTTCGGCCTGGGCTTCGGCGTCGAGGCCTGGGCGTTCTTCCTGGAGGCGATCCTGATCGCGATCTACCTCTACGGCTGGCGCCGCCTCAAGCCCTGGACCCATTTCTGGCTGGCGGTGCCGCTGCCGCTGACCGCGCTGATGGGGGCGTTCGGCATCATCGCGGCGAACTCCTGGATGAACACCCCGCAGGGGTTCCGGCTCGACGCCGACGGCAACCCTGTCGACGTCGATGTGCGTCAGTCGATCTTCACTCCGATGTTCGGCCCGGAGTACTGGCACTTCGTCGTCGCGATGTTCCTGACGGCCGGTTATGTGGTCGCCGGTGTGTACGCGGTCGGCTGGCTGCGGGGGCGCCGTGACCGGTACCACCGGCTGGGCTTCACGCTCCCCTTCACGGTGGCGGCGATCCTCACCCCGGTGCAGTTCATGCTCGGTGACTCGGCCGCTCGCTCCGTGTTCCACAAGCAGCCGGTCAAGTTCGCGGCCATGGAGCTGGTCTGGAAGACGGACACCCATGTACCCGAGTACCTGTTCGGGCGGCTGAACTCCGACGGGACGATCGCCGGCGGACTGAAGATCCCCCAGCTGGACTCCATCCTCGCCGGCTTCAAGCCCAGCACCCAGGTCACCGGACTGACCTCGGTACCGGCTTCCGACCGCCCCACCGCCGTCCAGGCCACCATCGCCCACTGGGCCTTCGACATCATGGCCACCGTCGGCAGCCTGCTGATCCTGCTCGCGCTCTGGTACGGCTGGTGCTGGCTGCGCCACCGGGACCTGCCGCGCAGCCGCTGGTTCTTCCGCTGTGCGGCGGTTGCCGGCGTCGCGTGCCTGATCACCGTCGAGTGCGGCTGGATCGCCACCGAGGTCGGCCGGCAGCCCTGGATCGTCTACAACCACATGAGGGTCTCGGAGGCGGTGACCGACACCGGCGCCGGATCGCTGTGGGCGATGCTCGGCGTCGTGATCGTCGTGTACGTGGCCGTCTTCGCCTCGTTCCTCGCGGTCGTGCTGAAGATGCGCACCCGTTGGCGCATCGCCGACGAGAGTCCGGCCGCACCGGGCGCCGCACCACCGCCCGAGACCGACACCCCGTACGGGCCCAGGAGCGAGCCCGAGCCCACAGGGGCGGGGCGCGCGGGCGGATCCGACGGCGCCTCGGGCGGTGCGTCCTGATGGCCGATCTCATCGCCTGGGTCATGGTCCTCGCGATCGCCGCCTACGCCTGCGCCGGCGGCACCGACTACGGCGCGGGCTTCTGGGACCTCGTGGCCGGCGGCGCCGATCGCGGCAAGCGGCCCCGCCGGCTCATCGATCACGCCATGGCGCCGGTCTGGGAGACCAACAACGTCTGGCTGATCTTCGTCTTCGTCGTCATGTGGACCGGTTTTCCGACCGTGTTCCAGGCCATCTTCGAGGCGATGTGGCTGCCGCTCACGCTCGCGGCGGTCGGCCTGGTCCTGCGCGGTGCCGGGTTCGCCCTGCGCAAGCCCGCCCGGCGCCTGGCCCGACGGCGGCTCTACGGTGCGATGTTCGCCGTCGCGTCGTTGCTCACGCCCTTCTTCCTCGGGGCGGTCCTGGGCGGGATCGCCGCGGGCCGGGTGAAGGTCGGGACGACCGCCTCCGCGGACGCCTGGGCCAACCCGGTCTCCGTCCTCACGGGTCTGCTGACCGTCGCGGCCACCGCGTTCCTCGGGGCGGTGTTCCTGTGCGCCGACGCCCGCCGGTTCGGTGCCGACGACCTCGTGGACTACTTCCGGCTACGTGCCTTCCTGGCCTTCGGCGCCGTCGTCGTCCTGGCACTCATCGCCCTGCCCGTCACCCGCAGTGACGCCAGGTACGTCTGGGACGGCCTCACCGGAGGATGGGGCCTGTGCCTGGTCATCCTGGCCGGGGTCTGCGGTCTCGCGACGGTTGTGCTCCTGTTGCGCCGGGAGTACCGCTGGTGCCGCTACACGGCGGTGGCGAGCGTGGCCCTGGTCGTCTGCGCCTGGGGCCTCGCCCAGCGGCCCTACCTGCTGCCCACCTCGCTGACGGTGGAGCAGGCGGCCGGCGCCGCGCACACCCTGCGCTGGCTGGCCCTCGTCACCCTCATCGCGATCGTGCTGGTCGGCCCCGCGCTGGTCCTGCTCTACCGGCTCGACACCCTGGGCAGGCTCGAACCGCTCACCGACGCCGACACCCGGGCCGCCCGGGCACCCGGGGACGACCTGTAGCGGCGTCAGCGCAGCCGGGCGGCGATCTGGTCGCCGACGCGCAGGGCGTTGGCGATGGCCGTCAGTGACGGGTTGACCGCGCCGATGCTCGGAAAGAAGCTCGTGTCGACCACGTAGAGGTTGTCGAGCTCGTGGGCCTTGCAGTTGATGTCCAGAGCCGAGCCGGCCGGGTCGTCGCCGAACCGTACGGTGCCGGCCTGGTGCGCCGTGGCGCCGATGGGCATGCCCTTGTGCAGGTAGATGCTGTGCGACAGCAGATGGTGCTCGTGCATGCCCAAGCGGCTCAGCATCCCCTGCAGTTTGTGCTGGAGGCGCTTGAGCCCGGCGATGTTGTTCTTCTCGTCGAGCGCCAGATGGATGGCGTCGTTGCCGTCCAGGGTGACGCGGCTCTCGGGCAGCGGGAGGTCCTCTCCGCAGAGCCAGAAGTCGACGGCGTGGTGGGCCAGCGCCTCGAACGGCATGTCGGGCGCGGCCGCGCCGGCCCAGCGCGGTGCCTCGCCGTGGATCTGGTCGGCGTCCGACTTGCCGAGCATCTGGATGCCACCGAGCGGATAGTCCCAGTCGTCCGCGCCCAGATACCAGTCGTGCAGGGCAAGGGTCTTCTGGAACTTCGTGGGGTTCGGCTCCTTCGACACCGCCATCAGGGCGAGATTGTTGTGCCGCATGTAGTGGCGTCCCACCACGTCGGAGCCGTTGGCCAGGCCGTTCGGATGCCTTTCGTTGGCCGAACGCAGCAGCAGCGCGGCCGAGTTGACCGCACCGCAGGCGACGACCACGATGTCGGCGCTGAACCGCTCGGTCGTTCCGTCCCCGAGCTCGGCCACGACCCTGGTGACGGTGTTCCCGCTCGCGTCGGTCTCCAGGCGTCGTACGTTGGCGCCCGTCATCAGCGTGACGTTGCGGTGCTTCAGCGCCGGATCGACGCAGATGACCTGCGCGTCCGACTTGGCCCCGACGAGGCACGGGAAGCCGTCGACGCGGTCGCAGCGGATGCAGACACTGGAGTGCGTGGCCCGGCCGTCGTCGTCCTGGGTGAGGTTGACGCCGATGGGCAGATGGAAGGGATGCAGCCCCTCCTTCTCCAGGTCGTCGCTGAGCTGCTGGATACGCGGCTCGTGTGCCACGGGCGGGTGCGGGTAAGGACCGCTGGCGGGGCCCTCGGTGGGGTCCTCGCCGTGCCGGCCGTGCACCAGGTAGAGCTGTTCGGCCTGGGTGTAGTACGGCTCCAGATCCTCGTAGCGGATCGGCCAGGCCGGTGAGATGCCGTCATGGTGGCGCAACTCTCCGAAGTCCTCGGGCCGCAGCCGGAACAGGGCGGCGCCGTAGAACTTGGTGTTGCCCCCGACGTAGTAGTTCACCTCTGGGGGGAACTCGTTGCCGTGCTTGTCGTACCAGAACTCGGGGGCACGGTACTTGCCCTTGACGAAGACGGCGGTGGAGTCCCAGTTGTCCCGCTCACGCGGCAGGTAGTCGCCGCGCTCCAGGAGCAGGATCCGCTTGCCGGTGGGAGCCAGACGGTGGGCGAGTGTGCCGCCGCCCGCTCCCGTACCGATGATGACGACGTCGTAGTGCTGATCGCCGGCCATGCGAAGGTCCCGTTCCAGTAGTCGTTCGGGGGCACGCGCCCGCGCACATCGGAATATTCCGTACCTTCGTTCACGCTAAGGGGCGGTCCCCGTACCGGCGACTCGGCGGGAGCCGAACCGGCGCCCGTTCACCCGAGCGCTCGCAGGGCGTTCGCCGCCTCGTCGACGATGACCTGCGGGTCGGCCGTCGCGTCGACGGTGAGCCCCGGCTCGCCCGGTCGCAGCGGTTCAAGGGCGGCGTACTGGGAGTCCATCAGCCCGGCGGGCATGAAATGGCCCCTGCGTGCGGCGACCCGTCGGCGGGCGGTCGTCCGGTCGAGCGCCAGGTGCAGGAACCACACGTCCGCGCCCGTCCTGCGGAACAGATCCCGGTACTCGTGCTTGAGCGCCGAGCACGCCATCACCCCGCCCCGGCCGGAGTCGGCGGCCTGCCGGATCCATGCGGCGAGGGACAGCAGCCACGCCCGGCGGTCCTCGTCGTCGAGTGGGCGGCCGGCGGCCATCTTGGCGCGGTTCGCGGGCGGGTGGAGGTCGTCGGCCTCCAGGAAGGGCAGGGTCATCCGGTGCGCGAGCAGTCTGCCCACGGTGGACTTCCCCGATCCCGAGACACCCATGACCACGACGACCGTGGGCATCCCGGGAGTTGTTCGCACCTCATTCGCACCTCGTTCGCACCTCAGAGGACGGCGATCGGGTTGACCGGTGAGCCGGTGGCGTCGGGCAGCCTCAGCGGGGCGATCACGCAGAGGAAGGACCAGCGCCCCTCCGCCTCGCAGGCCGGCGCCAGATCCTCGAACTGCAGGTAGTCCAGCAGATGAAGACCCATGGCGTGGACCGCCAGCACATGGACGGGGAAGTCGACGCCCTCGGTGGAACTGGGGGCGGTGTCGTTGTTCCCGTCGCCGCCGAGCACGGCGACCCGCCGGTCGGCCAGGAACTCCAGCGCGGACGGATGGAGTCCGGCGCGTGCCTGCGCCGCGTGCCATGCGCCCAGTTCGGCGCGGCGTCGGCGGTGACCGACCCGGACGAACAGGAGATCTCCCTCGGACACACGGACGTGCTCTGCGGTCTCGGCCGCCGTGAGGTCGTCGGCGCTCACATGGTCGCCCGGTTCGAGCCAGGCCACGCCGCGCGTGCGCGGGATGTCCAGCAGCACACCGCGTCCGACGATCCCGTCGTGGGCCGCCTCGATGGAGAGCTCCGTGGCGCCACGCGAGGTGACGCTGCTCGCGGCCACGCCGCCGTGCAGGGTGCCGTCGTAGATCACGTGGCACAGGGCGTCGATGTGGCTGTCCGCGTCGCCGTGCACGTTCATCGCGAAGCGGTCCATCGCGAAGTCGAGCCCGTCCGAGGCGCGTTCCTCCGGCTGACCGTTCATCCGGTGCCTCGCCGGCTCCGGATTGTCCGGGCCGGTCTGCGTCTCCACCGGCGCGGCGAGCGTGACCGTCCGGCCGGTACTGACCTCGCGGGTGGCGGCCAGCACCCTGGCGGGAGTCAGTGCCTCCAGGGCACCCCGGGCGCCGGCGGCCCAGGCGGCACGCGAGGCCAGGCGCCGGTACTGCGCCTCGAACTCGGCCGCGGTCAACCGCGTCTGTCCTGCGGGGCCGGCATGAGGGGCCATGGGGTCAGCGTCCGTCCTCCGCGTCGAGCGCCTCGTCGAGGGTTTTGGCGGCCATGATCAGCGACAGGTGGGTGAACGCCTGGGGGAAGTTGCCCAGTTGCTCCCCGCTCGGGCCGACCTCCTCGGCGAACAGTCCGACAGGGTTGGCGTAGGTCAGCATCTTCTCGAAGGTGTAGCGGGCCTGTTCCGTCCGCCCGGCCTGGGCCAGTGCGTCGACGTAGAGGAAGGTGCACAGGCTGAAGGTGCCCTCGGAGCCGCGCAGCCCGTCCGGCGATGCCGTCGGGTCGTAGCGGTAGACGAGGCTGTCGGAGACGAGCTTGCGGTCCATCGCGTCGAGGGTGGAAAGCCAGGCCCTGGAGCGGGGAGCGATGAACCCGACCCTGGGCATGAGCAGCAGCGAGGCGTCCAGGACGTCACCGTCGTAGTGCTGGACGAAGGCGCGCTCCTTCTCGCTCCAGCCGCGTTCCATGACCTGGTCGAACACGGCGTCCCTGGCCTTGCGCCACCGCTCCAGGTCGGCGGGCTTGCGGAAGTACTCGGCCAGGCGCATCCCGTGGTCGAAGGCGACCCACGCCATCACCCGGCTGTAGGTGAKGTCCTGACGGCCGCCGCGGGTCTCCCAGATGCCCTCGTCCGGCCGGTCCCAGGCGTCGGCGAACCAGTCCAGCGTCCTGGTGAGTGCCTGCCATGCCTCGAAGTTGGCCTGCTGCGCGATCTCGCGTCCCTCGTTCAGCGCGTACAGGGCCTCGCCGTAGATGTCGAGCTGGAGCTGGTCGGCGGCTCCGTTGCCGATGCGTACGGGGAACGAACCCCGGTAGCCCTCGAAGTGATCGAGTGTCTGCTCGGGCAGGTCGGGGCTGCCGTCGATGCGGTACATCGTCTGCAGCGGCTCGTCCTTGCCCTCGCGCTCCCGCAGCCGGTCCGCCAGCCAGTGGACGAAGGCGGTGGCCTCCTCGACGAACCCCAGGTCCAGCATGGCCCGCACGGACAGCGAGCCGTCGCGCACCCAGGTGAACCGGTAGTCCCAGTTGCGCTCTCCGCCGACCTGCTCGGGCAGGCCCGTGGTGGCCGCCGCGACCAGAGCACCGGTGGGGGCGTAGGTGAGGAGCTTGAGGGTGATGGCCGAGCGGTGCACCAGTTCGGGCCAGCGTCCCCGGTAGCGGGACTGACGCAGCCAGGTCTGCCAGAACCGGGAGACTTCCTGGACCTGTTCGTCGAGCCCGTCGACGGTGGGGGGTGCGGGCGCGGCGCCGCCCGAGGCGCAGACGGTGAATACCGCGCCGCCGGATTCACCGGACTTCAGCGTCACTTTTCCGCGCACGTCCTTGCCGTCGCGCTCCAGCGGGAACGTGCACCGCAGGTGCCCGTCGATCCCGGCGGACCGGAACACGGCGTGGTTCTGGCCGAGTTCGAGTTCGTGCTCGGCGCGGCCGTAGTCGAAGCGCGGCCGGCAGTCGAGCGTGAAGTCGACGGTCCCCCGGACGGCACGGATCACGCGGACCAGCGTGTGCCGGTCGGTGGCGGTGCGCGTGCGGTCCGGGGGCATGAAGTCCATCACCTCGCCCACCCCGTCCGGTGACATGAACCGGGTCACCAGGATGGCGGTGTCGGGGTAGTAGAGCTGCTTGCACGTCCCCGCGGGGTGTTCGGGTGCCAGCCGCAGGTACCCGCCGCCGTCGTGGTCGAGCAGGGCCGCGAAGATGCTGGGCGAATCGAATCTGGGAGCGGCGAACCAGTCGACGACGCCCTGCGACGAGACCAGTGCCGCGGTCTGCAGGTCGCCCACCAGGCCGTGCTCGGCGATGGGAGGGTAGCGGTCCATTACTGCTCCCGGATGTCGGCAAAGGCCTCTTTGTCCACTATCCGGTAATCCCATCGGCCCTGCCATGTCGACCCAGTCGCGTACACCCTCGGCCGGCCGCCCTCAGCTTGCTGCCCCTCCACCACCGGGGGTTACTGACGGTGAACAACGGAGGCCGTGGATGGAGATGATTCACCTCCGCCTGGTGAGCCCGGTCGATCTCACTCCTCGGGCGGTCGGGCTGCTCAGCGATGACCGCTACGTCTTCAACCTGGTCGTTCTGCACGGACTGGCGAAGAACCCCGACGGCGACGCGATCACGTGCGACATCCTGACCGGCGCCGCCAACGCCGTACTGCGCAAACTGCGCGAGCTGGACCTCGACCGCCGCGGATCCATCGTGATCGAGCCGGTGGAGATGGCGCTGTCCGGTTCCGCGGCCGAGGCGGAGCAGAAGCAGCTCGGAGCGCTCGCTCACGCGCCCGTCTGGGAGGAGGTCGAAGCGCGCATTCGCGCCGAGGGCACCTACCGCCCGAGCTTCTACGTCTACCTGGCCATCGCCGGCGTCCTCGGGGCCGTCGGCATCATCACCAACTCGCAGATCCTGATCGTCGCGGCGATGGTCGTCGGGCCGGAGTACGGCGCCATCACCAGCGTCGCGCTGGGCATCGACCGCGGCAGTCGCACCAGGGTCCGCCAGGGCCTGTTCGCCCTGACCGCGGGATTCCTGCTGGCCATCGCGGTGACCTTCCTCTTCTCCTGGGCGATCCGGGGGCTCGACTTTCAGCCCAAGGCGTTCGAGCTGGGCATCCGACCGGTCTCCACCCTGATCGACGCCCCCAACTTCTTCTCCGTCGTCGTCGCGGTCCTGGCCGGCGTGGTGGGGATCATGTCGCTGACCCAGGCCCGCACGAGCTCCCTGCTCGGCGTCTTCATCTCGGTCACGACCATCCCCGCCGCCGCCGACGTCGGCGTCTCGTGCGCGTTCTCCAGCTGGAGCGAGGCGCGCGGAGCGTTGATCCAGCTCCTCCTCAACATCGTGCTGCTGATCCTGGTGGGCGTACTGGCTCTCAGATTCCAGCGGGCCGTCTGGCGCTCCATCGGCCGGCGCAGCGGGCACTCCTGAAGCGGAACCGAAAGGGTCACCCGTGACGACGAACCAGGTGCTCGTGGGAGTGGGCCTGACCCTGGTCCTGGCGGTCGGGTCACAGGTCCTGGCGAGCCGCCTGCGCATCCCCGCCCTCATCGTGCTGCTGCCGGTCGGCTTCGCCGCCGGTGCGCTGATCGACGAGGTCAACCCGGAGCGGCTGCTGGGGTCGGCGTTCTCGCCTCTGGTGTCACTGGCCGTCGCCGTGATCCTCTACCACGCCGGCCTGGGGCTGAACCTGGCGAGGCTGAAGGGGCACACCCGCCGCGTCGTCGTCAGGCTGATCTGGATGGGGATCCTCATCACCTGGCTTCTCGGTGCGCTGCTCGCCGCGCCGTTGCTGGACATGTCCCGGTCGGCGGCCGTCATGATCGGCGCGATCCTCGTGGTGTCGGGGCCCACGGTCGTCGGACCGCTGCTCAGCTTCGTGCGACCGAACGACCGGCTCCAGCACATCCTGGTCTGGGAGGGCTCGCTGATCGACCCGATCGGCGGCATTCTCGGGGCGCTGGTCTTCCACCAGGTCGTGGCGAACGCGAAGCACCACGTCGGCAGCGGAACCCTGGGCTTTCTGGCCAGCGTGGGCATCGGGGCGGCCGGTGGAGTGGTCGGGGCGGCCCTGCTGTGGGGTCTGTTCCGTGTGCTGCGGCTCGGCGAGGTGCTCGGCACCACGGCTCAACTCGCCGCGGTCATCGGTGTGGCGGCCTTCTGCGACGTCCTGCGCGACGACGCGGGACTCATCGCCGCCGTGCTGATGGGGCTCGCCGTCGCCAACCTGCCCGGCATGGACGTCCCGGTCCGCCGGCCGTTCTTCGAGACCCTGGTCAGCCTGATCATCGGCCTGCTCTTCATCTCCATCTCGGCCACCGTCACCCCGCAGTCACTGCGCCACGTGGGCCTGCCCGCCCTCGCGCTCGCCGCCATCCTGGTGCTGGCCGTCCGACCGCTGGTCGCCGCGGTGTCCACCCTCGGCACGGACCTGACACGCGGCGAGAGGGGCTTCGTCGGCTGGATGGCGCCGCGCGGCATCGTGGCGGCCGCCACGGCGTCCACGTTCTCGGCCACCCTCGCCGCCAAGGGGATCGGCGGCGCGTCGAAGATCCTCCCCGCCACGTTCGTGGTCATCGTGACGACGGTGACGCTCTACGGCCTGACCGCTTCCGTCGTGGCCCGGCGCCTGGACGTCGTACGTCCCTCCCGCTCGCGTCCGCTGCTGGTCGGCGGTGACCCATGGGTGATCGACCTCGGTCTGGCCCTGAAGTCGGCGGGACTGGAGGTCCTGATGTGGGCGGGGCACGAGCAGCAGCGCGAACGCATCGAGCAGGCCGGGATCGAGCTCGCGTCCGGCGAGCTGCTCGCCGCCGTCACGGGTGAGCGGGCGGAGCTGGAGGGCATCACGACGGTGCTCTTCCTCACCTCCGAGGACGACTTCAACGCACTGGCGGCGGCGATTCTGCGCGGCAGCGTGGAGGGTACGGTCCACCAGCTCGGCGCACCGCCCGAGAGCCACGGCGTGGTGGCGCCGTTCATCGGCGGCGAGGTCCTGTTCGGCGCGCATCTGACCTGGCCGGTCCTCGCCCGCCGGTACGAGGAGGGGGCGGCCGTGCTGTCGCGGCCCGCCGACGAGGGTGCGCTGCCGCCCGGTTGCGACCTGCTGTTCGTGGTACGCCCGGACGGTCGCCTCGATCCGGTCACGGAAGCCGGGACACCGCCGGCGGGGCCGGGTGACACGCTCGTGCTGCTGGCGCCGGGCCCGTCGACGCAGTGACATTGCGCTGCGCGTCGCCTTTTCGATGAAATCCCCGCGCGGGTGGCCGGATTTCCGTGCCGGATCCGGGCCGGTTTCCTGATCCACTCGGAAAGGCGGGCATAAAGCGGATCCACTTCGGTCGGCGAACGGGCAGTGTCCTCCCGCGCCACAGCGCCCCCACCGCACTGTCCAGGCACTTTACCGTCCGAAAAACGGGCGCTTTCGGTCATGAACCGCTCTACGACGAACCTGTCAGTACGCGCAATCGCCTTGTAGAAATTTGGCCACGCGCAGAGCGTTGAAACGAAAGGTGTCGCCGTGGACGCCGAAGAACGAAGACGCGGAATTCTGGAAACGGCACGCCGTTCCGGATCCGTGGATGTCGGAGAACTCGCAGCCGACCTCGGGGTCTCCAAGGAGACCGTGAGGCGCGATCTGAGCCTGTTGGAAAGGCATGGGCTGGTCCGCCGCACCCACGGCGGTGCCCATCCCGTGGAGAGCGCGGGCTTCGAGACCACCCTCTCCTTCCGTACGACCATGCACGTCCCCGAGAAGTCGCGGATCGCGGCCGCCGCCGCCGAACTGCTCGGGGACGCCGAGACCGTCTTCATCGACGAGGGCTACACCCCGCAGCTCATCGCCGCCGCACTCCCCCGCGACCGGCCACTGACCGTGGTCACCTCCTCGCTGGCCACCGCCGGTGACCTGGCTTCGGCCGAGAACATCAGCGTGCTGCTGCTCGGCGGCCGGGTCCGTGGCGGGACGCTGGCCACGGTCGACCACTGGGCGACCCGCATGCTGTCCGGCTTCGTCATCGACCTGGCGTACGTCGGCGCGAACGGCATCTCCCGCGAACACGGACTCACCACGCCCGACCCCGCGGTCAGCGAGGTCAAGGCCCAGGTCCTCAGGGCCGCCCGGCGCCGGGTGTTCTCCGGGGTCCATACGAAGTTCGGTGGCGTGAGCTTCTGCCGCTTCGCGGACGTCACCGAGTTCGAGGCGATCGTCACCGATACCGGGCTGCCCGCCTCCGAAGCACACCGCTACTCACTGCTGGGCCCCGAGGTCATCCGGGTCTGAGCCGCAGTTCCTCCCCATCCCACCCTCGCAGGCCGGGGGCCTGGTCCCCCACGCCCTCGCAACACCCTGGAGTCAGTCATGCGCGCACGAAGAATCACCCACATCCTCATCACGGCCACCGCCACCGGCTCGCTGCTCGCCGCCTGCAGCGGGGCGGGGGGCTCCGGCGGCTCCGGCGGCGGCGGGCAGAGCATCAACGTGCTGATGGTCGGCAATCCGCAGATGGAGGACATCGCGAAGCTCACGAAGGACACCTTCACCAAGGACACCGGCATCAAGGTGAACTTCACGATCCTTCCCGAGAACGAGCTGCGCGACAAGGTGACCCAGGACGTCGCCACCCAGGCCGGCCAGTACGACGTCGCCACCATCGGCGCCTATGAGGTACCCATCTGGGAGAAGAACGGCTGGCTGCACGAACTCAGCTCCTACGCCGACAAGGACACGAGCTTCGACAAGGCCGACCTGCTGAAGCCGATGGTCACCTCCCTGTCCGGCTCCGACGGCAAGCTCTACGCCCTGCCGTTCTACGGCGAGTCCTCCTTCCTCATGTACAACAAGGACGTCATGCAGGCGAAGGGCGTCACGGTGCCCGAACACCCCACCTGGCAGCAGATAGCCGACATCGCGGCCAAGGTCGACGGCGCCGAACCCGGCATGCGAGGCATCTGTCTGCGCGGTCTGGCCGGCTGGGGCGAACTCGGGGCGTCCCTGACGACCGTGGTCAACACCTTCGGCGGCACCTGGTTCACCAAGGACTGGAAGGCCGAGGTCAACAGCCCGGCGTTCAAGAAGGCGACGAACTTCTACGTCGACCTCGTCAGGAAGCACGGCGAGGCGGGAGCGGCACAGGCCGGCTTCACCGAGTGCCTGAACGCCATGAGCCAGAAGAAGGTCGCGATGTGGTACGACGCGACCAGCGCGGCCGGGTCGCTGGAGGACCCCAACGCCAGCAAGATCGCCGGCCATGTCGGCTACGCCTACGCGCCGACCGTCGAGACCAAGAGCAGCGGCTGGCTGTGGAGTTGGGCGTGGGCCATGCCCAAGACCACGAAGAAGGCCGACGCCGCCTCGAAGTTCATGCTGTGGGCCTCCGGCAAGGACTACGAGAAGCTCGTCGGCGAGAAGCTCGGCTGGTCGCGCGTCCCGGCCGGCAAGCGGGCCAGCACCTACGAGATCCCGGAGTACCAGAAGGCGGCCGCGGCGTTCGGTGACATCACCCTGAAGTCCATCGAGGGAGCCGACCCGGCGAACCCGGGCCTCCAGCCCAGGCCGACCGTGGGCGTGCAGTACGTGGCCGTCCCCGAGTTCCAGGACCTGGGAACCAAGGTCACCCAGGAGATCTCCGCCGCCATCGCCGGCAAGAGCGGCGTGGACAAGGCACTCGACGACGGCCAGAAGCTCGCCGAGGACGTCGCCAAGAACTACCGGTGACCGTCGGACCACCGGCGACCTTCACCGCCCGGCCGGCCTCGGCGCCGGCCGGGCCCCCTCCCCACCCCCGCCGTCACCGGCAGAGGAAAGCCATGACCACGCTCACCGCTCCACCCAAGACAGCACCACCGCCCAGCCGCCGGCGCACGTCCGCGGGCGCCGGGAAGTGGCGGCGCCGCATCCCGCTGCTGCCGGCGCTGGTCTTCACCATCGTCGTCACCCAACTGCCCTTCGTGGCCACGCTCGTCATCTCCACGCTCCAGTGGAACGTCCTCAAGCCGGGCGAGCGGCACTTCGTCGGCCTGTCCAACTTCCGGTTCGTCTTCACCGACGAGCGGCTGCGCACGGCGGTGCTCAACACCGTCGTACTCACCGCGTCGGTGGTGCTCATCAGCGTGGTCCTCGGCCTCGGTCTGGCGATGCTGCTCGACCGCCGGTTCCTGGGCCGCGGTCTGGCGCGGACGATGCTCATCGCGCCGTTCCTCGTCATGCCGGTCGCGGCGGCGCTGCTGTGGAAGCACGCCATCTACAACCCCGACTACGGACTGCTCAACGGCACCCTCAACGCCGTGTACCGCTTCTTCGGCGCGGAGAACGGCCCCACGATCGACTGGGTGTCCACGTACCCCATGCCCGCCGTCGTGATCTCGCTGGTCTGGCAGTGGACACCGTTCATGATGCTGATCCTCCTGGCCGGTCTGCAGGCGCAGCCCGGTGACGTCCTGGAGGCGGCCCGCATGGACGGCGCGTCGGCCATGGCGACCTTCCGCTTCATCACCCTGCCGCACCTGCGCCAGTACATCGAGCTGGGCGTCCTGCTGGGCACGATCTACGTCGTGCAGACCTTCGACGCGGTCTACACCATCACCCAGGGCGGCCCCGGCTCCCGGACGACCAACCTGCCCTACGAGATCTACCTGACCATGTTCCGCAAGTACGAGTACGGCCAGGCGGCCGCCGCCGGCGTGGTCGTCGTACTCGGTTCGATCGTGATCGCGACTTTCGCGCTGCGCACCATCGCGTCGCTGTTCCGCGAGGAGGTGTCCCGATGACCGCACACGCGGCAGCCGCCGCTCCCGGGGCGAGGCTCAAGAAGCTCGTCCGCCGCCGCGACGACCACGGCGGTGCGCCGCGGCTGTCGCCGCTGTGGACCTTCGTGGCCTGGCTCGCGACGCTGGCGTTCTTCGCGCCGGTGGCGTGGATGGTACTGACGTCCTTCCACCAGGAAGCCGACGCGGCGACCAATCCGCCCTCCCCGCTCGCCCCCGTCACCTTCGACCAGTACAAGCTGCTGTTCAGCCGGGACATCACCCCGTTCCTTCTCAACTCGGCTATGGCGAGCGTCATTTCGACGGTGCTGGTGCTCGCGCTGGCGGTGCCGGCGGCCTACGCGCTGTCCATCAAGCCGGTCAGGAAGTGGACCGACGTGATGTTCTTCTTCCTGTCCACCAAGTTCCTGCCGGCCATCGCGGCCCTGCTGCCCGTGTACCTGATCGTCAAGGACGCCGGGATGCTGGACAACGTGTGGACGCTGATCGTCCTCTACACCGCCATGAACCTGCCGATCGCGGTCTGGATGATGCGCTCGTTCCTCGCCGAGGTGCCCAAGGAGATCCTGGAGGCCGCCGAGGTCGACGGCGCGGGCCTGCTGACCGTGCTGTGGCGGGTCGTAGCGCCGGTCGCGATGCCGGGACTGGCCGCCACCTCCCTGATCTGCTTCATCTTCAGCTGGAACGAGTTCATGTTCGCCGTGAACCTCACCGCGACGAACGCGTCCACCGCGCCGGTCTTCCTCGTCGGCTTCATCACCAGCGAGGGCCTGTTCCTAGCCCGGCTGTGCGCCGCCGCCACGCTGGTCTCCCTG
This sequence comes from Streptomyces sp. UW30, assembly GCF_008042075.1. Lineage (GTDB taxonomy): Bacteria > Actinomycetota > Actinomycetes > Streptomycetales > Streptomycetaceae > Streptomyces. The sequence continues at coordinate 32,580 of NZ_RDBN01000053.1, forward strand.
CCGGTCCTCATCGCAGGCTTCGCCGCCCAGGACAAACTGGTCCGCGGCCTTTCCCTAGGAGCAGTCAAGTGAAAGCCGCTGTCATCGAAGCCCCCGGCAAGGTCACCGTCACCACGGTGCCCGACCCCACTCCCGGCCCGCGCGAGGTCGTGATCGACGTCGCGGCCTGCGGACTGTGCGGAACCGACCTGCACATCCTCCAGGGCGAGTTCGCCCCGACCCTGCCGGTGGTGCCGGGCCACGAGTTCGCCGGCGAGGTCGTGGGCCTCGGCAGCGAGGTCACCGAACTCGCCCTCGGCGACCGGGTCGCCGTGGACCCCTCGCTGTACTGCAACGAGTGCCGCTACTGCCGGACCGGACGCAACAACCTGTGCGACCGGTGGCAGGCGATCGGGGTGACCCGGTCCGGCGGCGCCGCCGAGTACGCCCTGGCGCCCGTCGCCAACTGCGTACGGCTGCCCGACCACGTGGACACCCAGGACGCGGCACTGATCGAGCCGCTGTCCTGCGCGGTGCGCGGCTACGACGTACTCAGCAGCCGGCTCGGCTCCCATGTGCTGATCTACGGCAGCGGGACGATGGGCCTGATGATGCTGGAGCTGGCCAAACGCACCGGCGCCGCCTCGGTGGACGTCGTCGACATCAACCCGGAACGGCTGGCGACGGCCCAGAAGCTGGGCTGTTCCCAGACCGCGCTGTCGGCCGAGGACTTGAGCCGCCCCGCCGGCTGGGACGTGGTCGTCGACGCGACCGGCAACGCCGCCGCCATCCAGGACGGCCTGGACCGGGTCGCCAAGGCCGGAACCTTCCTCCAGTTCGGCGTCTCCGACTACGCGACGACGGCCACCATTTCGCCGTACCGCATCTACAACCAGGAAATCACCATCACCGGCTCCATGGCGGTGCTGCACAGCTACGAACGCGCGGCCGAACTGTTCGCCACCGGGGTGCTCGATCCACAGCTGTTCATCAGCCATCGGCTGCCACTGACGCAGTACCCGGAGGCACTGGCCCATTTCGCATCCGGCCAGGGACGAAAGATCGTCGTGGTGCCCTGACCCTCACCGGCCGGGGCCGCGTGCCCGACCTGCTCTTGGTGGGGCGGCGAACACGCCCAGCGTCCTCTTCGCCGCGTCGCCCCTGCACGGTTCTGCGCAGGGGCCGCGGTCCAGGACGCAATCCCCTACCCGCTCCATCCGCACCTCGTGCAGTGGCTCCACATCCACGACGGCGCCCCCATGTACGACGCCCCGATCTGGCCGGGCGGCTATGTCCCCTACGGCATCGACGCGCTCAAGGGCGGGCCGGAGTACATGGCCGAGATGCTCGACGAGTTCAACGATCAGCGCGAGGAGGATCCCGAGAACTGGATCCTGGACCCGTGGGCGGATCCGCTGTGGCTGCCCATCGCCGGTACGAACACGGGGGAGAGCCTCCTCATCGACCACCGGCCCGGCGACACCTGGGGCAACATCATCGAGGTCGACTACGAGGGCAACGAGGTCACCGCGGTCCGCTGGCAGAACCTCGGGGAGATGCTCCGGCTGATGGCCGAGTCCCTGGAGTCCGGATCCCCGATGCCGTACTCGCGTCAGTACAGGTACGTTCCCCGCCTGGACGAGGGCCCACCCCGCTACCTCAACTGGAAGCCCTGACCGCGCCGTCGGGACCGGCGGTCAGGGTGGCGTCGACCGCCTGCCACTTCCCGTCCCGCCACACCCGCTCGGGGCCCGGGGTCAGTTCGGTGGTCAGCGACAGACGACGACCTTCTTCTTCGTCCGCTTCGCCTCGACGATGGCCCATGCCTTGGAGCCCTTGGCGCGCTTCGCGGCCCATGCCATGTCGGCTTCGAAGATGTCCGTCTGCGACGGCTGCGACGGCTGAACCTTCGCCGGTCCGCTCGCGGAGGCGGTGCTCGTGGAGACGGTCGCGCCCGCGACGAGTGCGGTCTCAGCGACCAGGAGCAGCGCGGCCCCGACGGCTACGCGTCTGAGGCGCCTGCGCGGCGCCCGTTGGCCGCCGGCCGCAGCCGCCCCCGGACCCGAACGCACCCGCGACCCCTGCACAGTTCCCTGCAGGGGCCGCAGCAGTACGCCGGCACTCACGCGCCGGGCTGAGGGTGCGGGAAGAGACCGCCGGCCCACGGGCCCGTGAACGCCTCAGCATCCATAAGGCGGACGCCGGTCGACCGCGGGTGACCGAGACGCAGACGCCGATGTACACGGCGAACATGTCGAGGACAAAGACGAGGCGGACGACGCACGTGGCGCCGAACGCGCTGGGCGAAGCCAGGGCAACGGGCGGGGCACCCACATGCTCGGGACGAAATCACAGGTCACAGCCGTGCTGGCATCATCCTGGACCTGTAAGAAGCGGAGTTCGCTGCACGCCACGCACCCTCGAAAACCGCGTATTCGCAGGCCAGAAGGTTTCTGCACGCGTAGCAAATGGTGGGGCGGGTGGGACTCGAACCCACGGCCGACGGATTATGAGTCCGCTGCTCTAACCGGCTGAGCTACCGCCCCATAGCGGCGTGTCGCGTACAAGTGTGCGCGCCGTCTGCCGCAGCATAGCCGCTCATACGATCTCCTGCTTCGCATGGTCGACTTCGCATGCCCTGAAGGACTCCGCCGCGACCTGCACGGTTCCCGCTGCAGGTGATCAGACATGAAAAAGGACCCCCACGGGGGTCCTCGTTCAGCATGCTCCCCCGACTGGACTCGAACCAGTAACCTGCCGGTTAACAGCCGGCTGCTCTGCCAATTGAGCTACGGAGGACCGAGCTCCCCCGACTGGACTCGAACCAGTAACCTGCCGGTTAACAGCCGGCTGCTCTGCCAATTGAGCTACGGAGGAATGCCTCGTTGCATCGAACGTACCTACCTGGGTAATCGCCAGGGGGCGTGCGCTCGCTGCGACACATACATTAGCGCAAGCAGGGGGGTGCTCCGCCAATCGGTTCCCTCCGGCACCGACGCCGCACCAGGGACCTACTCAAAGGGAAGGGTGGCAGCCATGCGCTACCGGCTCACGTTCGTCATCGGAGTAGCCGTCGGTTACGTCCTCGGGACACGCGCCGGACGCGAGCGCTACGAGCAGCTGAAGAAGACCGCCCGGGAGATCTCGCAGAACCCCGCGGTGCGCAACACCGCGGAGTCGGCGGCACAACAGGGCCGCGTCTTCGCGGGCAAGGCGTACCACACGGTCAGCGAGAAGGTGGGCGACCGAGTCCCCGAGACCGTGGCCCAACGGGTCCGCTCCCTACGAGAGCGCAGCGCCCACAACGGAGGCGCGGAGGACGACTGGGGCACCAGCAACACTTAGCGGCGTGTCCTGGATGCCGATGACGGCCGCGCCCTCAGGGGCGCGGGGAACCGCGCGACAGGCCACACACAACCCGCACCCGAAATCCAACACGCACCCCTACGGCGCCCACGGCCCAAGCCGGCGCAGCACTCAGGCACAATTTGGGCCATGGGGATAGTCGCCGGGTTGGACAGTTCGCCCGATTTCACGCGCATCGTCGTCTGCGACACGGATTCAGGCGCCGTGCTCAGGCAGGGGTACGCCCCGCATCCGGTGGAGTCGCCGGAGGGCGGCGCGCGTCCCTCCGACGTCGACCCGCAGGCCTGGCTGCTCTCACTCGGTGAGGCGGCCACCGGCGGGCTGCTCGAAGGTGTGCAGGCCATCGGCGTGTCGGCGCAGCAGAACGCGGTGGTGCCGCTCGACGCACAGGGCAACACCGTGCGCCCCGCGATGGTGGGCGGCGACAAGCGCGCCCAGGTCGCGGCGGCGGATCTGATCGACGCGCTGGGCGGGCGCGAGGCGTGGGCTCAGGCCGTGGGGTGTGTGCCGCAGGCCCCGCAGCCGGTGACCAAGCTGCGCTGGCTGGCCAAGACCGAGCCGGAGAACGCGGTACGCACCGCCGTCCTCATGCAGGCACACGACTGGCTGGTGTGGCAGCTGCTCGGCCGGCCCGTGAGAAGGACCACAGACCGGGGCGGCGCCTCGGGCACGGGCTACTGGTCGGCGGCGACCGGCACCTACCGCGGCGATCTCGTCGAGCTGGCGCTCGGCCACCAGGCGATGCTGCCCGAGGTGATCGGGCCGGCCGAGGCGGCCGGTACGACGCCGGAGGGGCTGCTGATCTCCGCGGGGACCGGCGAGACCATGGCCGCCGCCTTCGGGCTCGGCATCGGGCTGGGCGACGCCGTCGTGTCGCTCGGCGCGTCCGGATCCGTCATGGCCGTCCACCCCGAGGCGCTCGTCGACAGCTCCGGGATGATCACCTCCCTGGCCGACGCGACCGGCATGCACCTCCCGGTCGTCACCACCCTCAACGCCGTCCGCACCCTGCGCGGCGCCGCCGAACTGCTCGGCGTGCCCGATCTGGAGGGCCTGTCCGACCTGGCGATGAAGTCGACGCCGGGCGCGCACGGCCTGGTGCTGCTGCCCTATCTGGAGGGTGAGCGGACGCCGAACCTGCCGCACACCGCGGGCACGCTGGCGGGGCTGCGGCGGGAGTCGATGAAGCCGGAGCATCTGGCGCGGGCCGCGTTCGAGGGCATGCTGTGCGGGCTCGCGGACGCGCTCGACGTGCTGCGCGGCCGGGGTGTCGACGTGCGGCGGGTCTTCCTCCTCGGGGCGGTCGCCGAGCTGTCCGCGGTGCAGGCGGCGGCGCCCGCGCTGTTCGGGACGCAGGTCGTCGTACCGCAGCCCGCGGACTACGCGGCGATCGGCGCCGCCCGCCAGGCGGCCTGGGCGCTCGGTGTGTCGCAGGGCTCGCTCGACCCGCGCACCCCGCCGATCTGGCAGGGCGCGGCGGCGCAGGTCCTGGATCCCGGCGAGGAGCTGGCGGTGGGCCAGGCGGTGCGCCAGCAGTTCGTGTCGGTGCGGGAGCAGACGCATCCCGGGGCGTTCCGGTCGTAGGAACCGGGCGCTTCGGATCTCCCGGAAGGTAAGAGCCCGGTAGGAACCGGACCCGGAAGGCCGTACAGGGCGGCGCTGACGGGTTAATCGGTTGAGGTAACACCGCTGGAGTGTTCGACGATAGGGGCCAGGGGCAACCAAAGCGGCCCCATCGCCGACTCCGAGAGAAGCAGCGTGCTCATACGACTTCTGCGGACCCACCTCAGTCCGTACCGAAAACCCATCACCTTGCTGGTGCTGCTGCAGCTGCTGCAGACCTGCGCCACTCTCTACCTGCCCACGCTGAACGCGGACATCATCGACGAGGGTGTCGTCACCGGTGACACCGGCTACATCCTCAGCTACGGCGCCCTGATGATCGGCATCTCGCTGGCGCAGGTCGTGTGCAACATCGGTGCCGTCTACTACGGCGCCCGGACCGCGGCGGCGCTCGGCCGGGACGTGCGGGCCGCCGTCTTCGACAGGGTGCAGTCGTTCTCGGCACGAGAGGTCGGCCACTTCGGCGCGCCCTCGCTGATCACCCGGACGACCAACGACGTCCAGCAGGTGCAGATGCTGGTGCTGATGACCTTCACGCTGATGGTGTCGGCGCCCATCATGTGCGTCGGCGGGATCGTGCTGGCGCTCGGTCTGGACGTGCCGCTGTCCGCGGTGCTGGTGGCCGTGGTGCCCACCCTGGGCATCAGCGTGTACCTGATCGTGCGGCGGCTGCGGCCGCTGTTCCGGACCATGCAGGTGCGCCTGGACACGGTGAACCGGGTGCTGCGCGAGCAGATCACCGGCAACCGGGTGATCCGCGCGTTCGTACGCGACGAGTACGAGCAGCACCGGTTCGGCAAGGCCAACACGGGGCTCACCGAGATGGCGATGGGCACCGGCAATCTGCTGGCGCTGATGTTCCCGATCGTCATGACGGTGGTGAACCTGTCGTCCATCGCGGTGGTGTGGTTCGGCGCCCATCGCATCGACAGCGGCGGGATGCAGATCGGTGACCTGACCGCGTTCCTCGCCTATCTGATGCAGATCGTGATGTCCGTGATGATGGCCACCTTCATGTTCATGATGGTGCCGCGCGCGGAGGTGTGCGCCGAGCGCATCCAGGAGGTCCTGGACACCTCCTCCAGCGTGGTGCCGCCGGTCGCGCCCGTGCGGGAGCTGCGCAGGCACGGTCACCTGGAGATCCAGGGCGCGGGCTTCCGCTATCCGGGTGCCGAGGAGCCGGTGCTGAAGTCGATCGATCTGGTCGCACGGCCGGGTGAGACGACGGCCGTGATCGGCTCGACCGGCAGCGGCAAGTCGACCCTGCTGGGGCTCGTCCCCCGGCTGTTCGACGCGACCGACGGCCGGGTGCTGGTGGACGGGGAGGACGTCGCGACGATCGATCCCCAGGTGCTGGCCAGGACCGTCGGGCTCGTACCGCAGAAGCCGTACCTGTTCGCCGGGACCGTCGCGACCAACCTTCGCTACGGCAATCCGGACGCGACGGACGAGGAGCTGTGGCAGGCGCTGGAGGTGGCGCAGGCCAAGGAGTTCGTGTCGCGGCTGGAGGGCGGGCTCGACGCGCCCATCGCGCAGGGCGGGACGAACGTCTCGGGCGGTCAGCGCCAGCGGCTCGCGATCGCTCGCACCCTGGTCCAGCGTCCGGAGATCTATCTCTTCGACGACTCCTTCTCGGCGCTCGACTACGCCACCGACGCCGCCCTGCGTGCGGCGCTCGGGCGCGAGACGTCCGAGGCGACCGTCGTGATCGTCGCCCAGCGGGTGGCGACCATCCGGGACGCGGACCGGATCGTCGTGCTCGACGAGGGCCGGGTCGTCGGCGCGGGCCGGCACCACGAGCTGATGGCGGACAACGAGACGTACCGGGAGATCGTGCTCTCCCAGCTGACGGAAGCGGAGGCTGCCTGATGGCCGGGCCCATGGGACGGATGATGGCCGGCGGCGGTCCCGATCAGCGTTCGCTGGACTTCAAGGTGTCGGGCAGGCGGCTCGTCGCCCGGTTCAAGCCCGAGCGGCTGACGATCTACGTGCTGCTGTTCTGCGTGGTCGTGAGCGTGGGACTGTCGGTCGCCGGGCCGAAGATCCTCGGTGAGGCCACCGACCTGGTCTTCGCGGGCATCGTCGGGCGGCAGTTCGCGTCCGGGATGACCAAGGATCAGGTCCTGGCGGCCATGCGGGAGCGCGGCGACGGGCAGATCGCCGACATGCTGCGCAGCACCGACTTCACGCCGGGCCAGGGCATCGACTTCGGCGCGGTGGGGAACGTACTGCTCTTCGCGGTGGCCGTGTTCGTCGTCGCCGGTCTGCTGATGGCGGTGGCGACGCGGCTGGTGAACCGGGCCGTGAACCGCACGATGTACCGGATGCGCGAGGACGTGCAGACGAAGCTGTCGCGGCTGCCGCTGTCGTACTTCGACAAGAGCCGGCGCGGCGAGGTGCTCTCCCGGGCGACCAACGACATCGACAACATCGGGCAGACGCTCCAGCAGTCGATGGGGCAGCTCATCAACTCGGTGCTGACGATCATCGGTGTGCTGGCGATGATGTTCTGGGTGTCGTGGCTGCTGGCGCTGGTCGCGCTGGTGACCGTGCCGCTGTCGTTCGTCGTCGCCACGCGCGTGGGCAAGCGTTCGCAGCCGCACTTCGTGCAGCAGTGGCGCACGACCGGCAAGCTCAACGCGCACGTCGAGGAGATGTACACCGGGCACACCCTGGTGAAGGTGTTCGGGCGGCAGGAGGAGTCGGCCAGGCAGTTCGCCGAGCAGAACGAGGCGCTGTACGAGGCGGGCTTCAAGGCGCAGTTCAACAGTGGTGTGATGCAGCCGCTGATGCTCTTCGTGTCGAACATCAACTACGTCCTGGTCGCGGTGGTCGGCGGTCTGCGGGTCGCGTCGGGCTCGCTGTCGATCGGTGACGTGCAGGCGTTCATCCAGTACTCGCGGCAGTTCTCGATGCCGCTGACGCAGGTGGCGTCGATGGCGAACCTCGTGCAGTCGGGTGTCGCCTCGGCCGAGCGGGTCTTCGAGCTCCTCGACGCGCAGGAGCAGCAGGCGGATCCCGTGCCGGGCGTGCGGCCGGAGGAGCTTCGGGGCCGGGTGGCGCTGGAGGGCGTGTCCTTCCGGTACGACCCCGAGAAGCCGCTGATCGAGGACCTGTCCCTCACGGTGGAGCCGGGGCACACGGTCGCCATCGTCGGCCCGACGGGGGCCGGCAAGACGACGCTGGTGAACCTGCTGATGCGGTTCTACGACGTGTCGTCCGGGCGCATCACCCTCGACGGCGTCGACATCTCCCGGATGTCCCGGGACGAGCTGCGGGCCGGGATCGGGATGGTGCTGCAGGACACCTGGCTGTTCGGCGGCACGATCGCGGAGAACATCGCGTACGGGGCGTCCCGGGACGTGACCCGCGGCGAGATCGAGGAGGCGGCGCGGGCCGCCCACGCCGATCGGTTCGTCCGCACGCTGCCCGACGGGTACGACACGGTGATCGACGACGAGGGGTCGGGGGTCAGCGCGGGCGAGAAGCAGCTGATCACCATCGCGCGGGCGTTCCTGTCCGATCCGGTGATTCTGGTGCTGGACGAGGCGACGTCGTCCGTCGACACCCGTACGGAAGTCTTGATCCAGAAGGCCATGGCGAAGCTGGCGCACGGGCGTACGTCGTTCGTGATCGCGCACCGGCTGTCGACCATCCGGGACGCGGACACGATCCTCGTCATGGAGAACGGCTCGATCGTCGAACAGGGCGCGCACGGGGAGCTGTTGGCGGCGGACGGGGCGTATGCGCGGTTGTACAAGGCGCAGTTCGCCCAGGCGGTGGCCGAGGTGGACTGAGTCGCGTTCGGGTGTGCCACGTGGTGTCGTGGGGCGGCTGCGGGTCCGTTGTGGCTGGTCGCGCAGTTCCCCGCGCCCCTGAAGGGGCGTCGGCCGCACGTACCCGAGGGGCACGGACAACTGCGCGACCAGCCCCCACCGGCCCGCGGACGGCGTCAGTCCAGATAGCCCCTCAGCTGGTCCGCAAACGCATGGTCGCGCAGCTTGTTGAGAGTCTTCGACTCGATCTGGCGGATGCGTTCCCGCGTCACGCCGAAGATCCGGCCTATCTCCTCCAGCGTGCGCGGGCGGCCGTCCGCCAGGCCGTACCGCAATTGGACGACCTTCCGCTCGCGTTCGCCGAGGGTGGACAGGACCGCCTCCAGGTGCTCCCTGAGCAGCAGGAACGCCGCCGACTCGACCGGCGACGCCGCGTCGCCGTCCTCGATCAGGTCACCGAGGGCGACATCGTCCTCCTCGCCCACGGGCGCGTGCAGCGACACCGGTTCCTGCGCCAGCCGCAGCACCTCGCTGACCCGCTCGGGCGCCAGGTCGAGGTGGGCGGCGACCTCGTCCGGCGTCGGTTCGTAGCCGCGCTCCTGGAGCATGCGGCGCTGGACCCGGACGACGCGGTTGATCAGCTCGACGACATGGACCGGCACGCGGATGGTGCGGGCCTGGTCGGCGAGGGCGCGGGACATGGCCTGGCGGATCCACCAGGTGGCGTACGTGGAGAACTTGTAGCCGCGGGCGTAGTCGAACTTCTCGACCGCCCTGATCAGGCCGAGGTTCCCCTCCTGGACCAGGTCGAGCATGGTCAGCCCGCGGCCGACGTACCGCTTGGCCACGGACACCACGAGCCGCAGATTCGCCTCGATGAGGCGGCGCTTGGCCATGCGGCCCATCACGACCAGGCGGTCCAGGTCGAGGGCGAGCTGGCTGTCCAGGTCGGGGGTGCTGCCGAGCTTCTCCTCGGCGAACAGGCCGGCCTCGACGCGGCGGGCGAGGTCGACCTCCTCGGCCGCGGTGAGCAGCGAGATGCGGCCGATCTCCCGCAGGTACTGGCGGAACAGGTCGGAGGAGGGACCGCTGTTGTCGGCGGCGCGACTGCGGGCCGGCAGCGGTGCTTCCACCGGCTCGGCGGCCTCGGGGGCGTCCAGCGCCTCGGCCGGGGGCTCCGCCGGCTCGGCCGGGGCCTCCGGCTCCGACTCGGGGTGGTGCACGACGCGGCTCTGCGGCGGCACCGCGACGAGAACGTCGGGCTCCGCGTCCGGCTCCGCGCCGTCCGTACCGGTGTCGGTCTGAATGAGGGTCTGGGTCTGCACGGGGGCGACCTCCAGGATGATCGCTGCCGAGGCGTACGGCAGCGCTGCTTCGAGGGCGGAGTCGGCGGCCTTGCCGCTGTCCGTCCCGTACGCGATGAGCGGAACCGCGGGGGTGTGGGACCCGTGGGGAACGGATCGGCCGCGCTCCGAGGACTCAGGCACCGGAACCCAGTGTGGAGTACGACACATCGCCGCCACGAGGGGCGTGCGGTGACTTTTTGCAATCGGTCCGTGACCCCGCGGTTACCCTGCCGTACGGGAAAGCGCGGCGCGGCTCAGAGCGCTGCCGCGCCCCGCCCCCGCAATGCCTGGTCGTACTGCTGCAGCACCCACAGTTCGTTCTGCACGGCGGCCAGTTGGGCAGGGTCGCCGCCCGCGCCGAGGCGGGTGAGCTGGCTCTGGACGTCGCGGACGCGGCGCTCCACGGCACGGCGGCGGACGGTGACGAGCTGTTCGCCGGCGTAGTTCTCATCGACGGTCCTGCGCAGGATCGCCTCGACGGCCAGCTCCGTGACCATCGCGCGGACCTGGTCGTCGGGGGCCGCGTCGCGGACGCGGACCAGGTACTCCTGCCCGTCCTTGATGCCGTACTCCGCGCCGCCCGCGTCCATGATCGCCTGGCGTACGGCGGCGTAGGGCACGGCCGTGAACTCGTCGACGCCGTACGCGTCGAAAGCCGGGGAGACCAACTCGGGGCGCTGGAGGGCGAGTTTGAGCAGCTCGCGTTCGGTGGCGTAGACGGGGTTGCGCAGGGTCAGGGCCGGGCCGGAGGCGCGGGGCGTCGGGGCGGCGTCGTACTGCTGCTGTGAGCCGCGGGAGGTGGGCGCCTGGCCCCTGCCGCCGCGCTCGCGCGCCCAGCGCGCCAGCTGGGCCACCCGCTTGACCACGAACTGCGTGTCCAGGATGCCGAGCATGCCCGCGAGCTGGACCGCCACCTCGTGCTGGGCGCCGCTGTTCTTGATGCGGGCGACGATCGGCGCCGCCTCGTCCAGCGCGGCCGCGCGGCCGGCCGGGGTGTCGAGGTCGTAGCGGACCACGATCTGGCGCAGTGCGAACTCGAACAGCGGGGTGCGCGGTTCGACGAGGTCGGAGACCGCCTCGTCGCCCTTCGCCAGGCGCAGATCGCAGGGGTCCATGTTGTCCGGCGCGATGGCGATGTAGGTCTCCGCCGCGAACTTCTGGTCGTCCTCGAAGGCGCGCAGGGCCGCCTTCTGGCCGGCCGCGTCGCCGTCGAAGGTGAAGATGACGCGGGCCGAGCCGTTGTCCATCAGCAGGCGGCGCAGGATCTTGATGTGGTCGCCGCCGAAGGCCGTACCGCAGGTGGCGATCGCTGTCGTGACCCCGGCGAGGTGGCAGGCCATGACGTCCGTGTAGCCCTCGACGACGACGGCCCGGCTGCTCTTCGCGATGTGCTGCTTCGCCAGGTCGATGCCGTAGAGGACCTGGGACTTCTTGTAGAGCGCCGTGTCGGGCGTGTTCAGATACTTCGGCCCGTTGTCCGCCTCGTACAGCTTGCGGGCGCCGAAGCCCACGACGTCCCCGGCGATGTCGCGGATCGGCCACATGAGGCGGCCCCGGAAGCGGTCGATGGGACCGCGCCGGCCCTCCTGCGACAGCCCGGACAGGAGCAGCTCCTTGTCGGTGAAGCCCTTGCCGCGCAGATAGCGGGTGAGGTGGTCCCAGCCCTGGGGGCTGTAGCCGACGCCGAAGTGGACGGCGGCGGCCTGGTCGAAGCCGCGCTCGGCGAGGAAGATGCGGCCGGTGTCCGCCTCGGGGCTGGTCGCCAGCTGCTCGGCGTACCAGTCGGCGGCGATCTTGTGGGCCTCGACCAGGCGGATGCGTTCGCCGCGCTGATGGGAGGGGTTGTAGCCGCCCTCCTCGTAGCGCAGGGTGATGCCGGCCTGGGCGGCGAGCCGCTCGACCGCCTCGGAGAAGGAGAGGTGGTCGACCTTCATCACGAACGTGATGGTGTCGCCGCCCTCCTGGCAGCCGAAGCAGTGGAAGAGCCCCTTGCTCGGGCTGACCTGGAAGGACGGCGACTTCTCGTCGTGGAACGGGCAGAGCCCCTTGAGGTTGCCCCCGCCCGCGCTGCGCAGCTGGAGGTACTCGGACACCACGGCGTCGATCGGGACCGCGTCCCGTACCGCCTTCACGTCCTCGTCGTTGATCCGTCCTGCCACGAGGTGATTCTACGGTGGTGGACTGACACATCCGGGGCGAGCTTCACGCCCGAAGGTGCGCGGGGAACCGCGACGGGCCGCAGCTCACCCGCACCCGCACCACGAGCGAACCCGGCAGACGACTAGGCGATCAGGTTTTCCAGGCCGACGTGCGGGTCCGCCAGGGCGTCCGTGTTCACCTGGGCCCTCGACCGGATCAGCTGCTGGATCGGCTCTGTGACGTCCCACACGTTCACGTTCATCCCGGCCAGCACCCGGCCGTTCTTCATCCAGAACGCGATGAACTCCCGCTTGCCGACGTCCCCACGGATCACCACCTCGTCGTACGACCCCTCGGGCGCCCACCCGCTGTACTCCATCCCCAGGTCGTACTGGTCGGAGAAGAAGTAGGGCACCCGGTCGTAGGTGACGTCCCGGCCGAGCATCGCCCGCGCCGCCGCCGGTCCGCCGTTGAGCGCGTTGGCCCAGTGCTCCACCCGCAGCCGGGTGTCGAACAGGGCGTGCGGGAAGGACGCCACATCGCCGGCCGCGAAGATGTCGGGGTCGGAGGTGCGGAGCCGTTCGTCGACCACGACCCCACGGCCGTGGGCGCGGTCGGCGATCTCCAGCCCCGCCGCCTCCGCGAGGCCGATGCGCGGGGCCGCGCCGATCGCCGCGAGGACGTCGTGCGCGGGGTGCTCCTCGCCGTCGTCGGTGCGCGCGGCCAGCACCATGCCGTCCTGGCCGACGATCTCCGTCAGCCGCCGCCCGAAGTGGAACCGCACCCCGTGCTCACGGTGCAGCTCGGCGAAGACCGCGCCCAGCTCGGGGCCGAGGGCGCCGTGCAGCGGGGTCGGGCCCGGCTCGACGACGGTGACCTCGGCACCGTACTCACGGGCGGCCGCCGCGACCTCCATGCCGATCCAGCCGGCGCCGGCGATCACGAGGTGCCCGTTGTCCCGGCCCAGCGAGCTGAGGACGCCCTTGAGGCGCTCGGCGTGCGCGAGGCGGCGCAGATGGTGGACGCCGGCCAGGTCGGTGCCCGGGATGTCGAGGCGGCGCGGCTCGGCGCCGGTGGCCAGCAGGAGCTTGTCGTAGTGGACGACGGTGCCGTCCTCGCCGAACCGCACCGTCTTCGCCGTACGGTCGATCGCATCGACGGTCTGGCCGAGGTGCAGTTCGATGTCGTTGCGCGCGTACCAGGCGGGTTCGTGGACGAAGACGCTGTCGCGCTCCTCCTTGCCGAGGAGGAAGCCCTTGGACAGCGGCGGCCTCTCGTACGGGTGGTCGCGCTCGTCGCAGATCAGTATCACCCGCCCGGTGAAGCCCTCCGCTCGGAGCGTCTCGGCCGCCTTCGCGCCGGCGAGTCCTCCTCCGACGATGACGAATGTCTGATCCGCGTCGACCACTTGATGCCTCCTCGTAAGCGTGCCGCCACATGAGCGTCCCGCACGCAGCGTGATGCGGGAAGAGGGGGTGACCCGATCAGGCCACGCAGGGTCACTTTCGAGTGCCCGTTCGCCCCCGGTGTCTCACCCGTCGCGCGCGGGTGACGGGCACCGCGCTCAGGCCCGCGCGGTGAGCCGCGTGTGCAGGGTGCGCGCCGACGCGTCCGTCAGGGATGCGATCTGGTCGACGATCACGCGCTTGCGGGCGCGGTCGTCGGGCGCCTCGTCGAACAGGGCGCGGAACTGCGGGTCCAGTCCCTCGGGCGCGCGGGCGGTGAGCGCCTCGGCCAGTTCGGCGACGACGATCCGCTGGTCGGCGCGCAGCCGCTCCTGCTCGGCGCGCTGCATGACGTACCGGTCGGCGACGGCCTTGAGGACCGCGCACTCCAGACGGGTCTCGTGCGGTACGACGAGTTCGGCGCCGTAGCGGGTGAGCCGTCCGTCGCCGTACGCGGCGCGCGTGGCGCTCTCGGCGGCCAGGCAGAAGCGGCCGATGAGCTGGCTGGTGGCGTCCTTGAGGCGGGCCTGCGCGACGGCGGAACCGTCGTAGCCGTGCGGCCACCACGGTGCGTCCTGGAGCCGGTCGAGGGCGGCGGCGAGCTCGGCCGGGTCGGTGTCCTCGGGGACGTAGCGGCCGATGGCCACGGCGAAGATCTCGCGGCGTTCGGGGTCGGCGTGCAGGCAGTTGGGGTCGATGTGGCCGGCGTGCAGGCCGTCCTCCACGTCGTGCACGGAGTACGCCACGTCGTCGGACCAGTCCATGACCTGGGCCTCGAAGGTGGTGCGGGAGCCGGGGGCGTCCTTGCGGACCCAGTCGAAGACGGGCCTGTCGTCCTCGTAGACGCCGAACTTCGGGGACTTGGGGTCGGTGGGGTGGGCGCCCGAGGGGTCGTACGACGAGGTGGTGATCCGTGGGGACGTCGGCAAGCGGGAGTTCATCGCGTTCTGGATGAAGAACGGCCGGGTGCTGGCCGGGATGAACGTG
>NZ_RDBN01000053.1:47340-77374 GCF_008042075.1 Streptomyces sp. UW30
GCCTCTCCCACGACATGGGTCACCCACCCTTCGGCCACAACGGCGAATCCCACGACATGGGTCACCCACCCTTCGGCGGCGGCGTCGAGGGTGGCGCGGGTGAGGTTGAGGCCGACGGAGCCCTCGGGGGTGAACCGCTTGGGTTCGATGCGGGTGAGGAGTCTCAGGGACTGGGCGTTGCCCTCGAAGCCGCCGCAGTCCTCGGCGAACTCGTTCAGCGCGACTTCGCCGTTGTGGCCGAAGGGTGGGTGACCCATGTCGTGGGAGAGGCAGGCTGCTTCGACCAGGTCGGGGTCGCAGCCGAGGGCCGCGCCGAGTTCCCGGCCGACCTGGGCGCACTCCAGGGAGTGGGTGAGGCGGGTGCGGGGGCTGGGGTCCCAGGCCTGGCTATGGGTTCCTGGTGTCACGACCTGGGTTTTGCCGGCGAGCCTTCTGAGCGCGCCGGAGTGCAGGATGCGGGCGCGGTCGCGTTGGAAGGCGGTGCGGCCGGGGCGCTTGTCCGGCTCGGGGGCCCAGCGTTCGAGTGACGGCAGGTCGTACGGCATGTCTCGACACTACGGGCAGGTGGTGACAAACGGAGTGCGGCTTTGCGTCTGCCGGGTGCGCCTTTGCGTCTGCCGGGTGCCTGTTGAGTGGCGAGTGCGGGTGGCTTGGTGGCTGGTCGCGCCCACGCGGCGGAGCCGCACATCGATACAGCCCCGCGCCCCTTTGGTTGGGCACCTCCCCGGCGTCTTAAGCGGTCGCCAGTTCCGGTGCTGCCGTGAGCGGTGTCGACAGGGTCTGGTCGTAGCGGTGCAGGAGCAGCCTCGCCATTGCCGGGTGGGTGCCCAGGGGGGCCGAGGCGATCCACGGGGCGGCCTGGGCGCACTCCGTCGCGAAGCGGCCGGGGGCCGTGAAGTAGGAGGCGATCGCCACCCTTGTGCGGCCTCGGGCCGCCAACTCTGCCAGTGCGTCCTGGACCGTCGGGGCCGCCGTCGTCGCGTAGGCCGGGATCACCGGGACGCCCAGGCGGCCCGCCAGGAGGTGGGCCGTGCGGGACGTGTCGACCTTCGACTCGGGGTCTCGGGAACCCGCCGCCGCCAGGATCACCGCGCTCTCGCGGCGCGTGGGCTCGTCCGTGCGGGTGCGCCAGCCGGCCTCGACCAGGCGGGTGTACAGGGCCTCCACGAGCAGGGGGTGCGGGCCGAGTGCGCCGGCCACGCGTGCGCGTACCCGCGATTCGGCGGCCATCTCGGGGATGTCGCGCTTGATGTGGTAGCCGCGGCTGAGGAGGAGCGGGACGAGAATCGCCTCGCGGTCGCCGAGGGAGGCGAGGGTGTCCGGGAGCAGGGGTTCGTTCAGCTCGATGTGGCCGAGGTGGACCGGCAGGCCGGGGCGCAGGGCGCGGACCTTGTCGAGGAGCGCGCGCACCGTGCTCAGGGCGCGCGGGTCGCGGCTGCCGTGGGCCACGACGACGAGCGCGGGCGGTTCGGGGCGCCGGCTGCCGTCGAGCGAGACGAGGCTGAGCTGGCTGGCGAGCTGGCTGCTGATCCGGTTCATGAGGTGCGCCGTACTGTCGAGGTGGGCCGTCGTGGACTCGTCATGAAGGGGGTTCGACGCCGTCATGAACCGATGGTGGCGGCGGGACGTTGCCGCCCCGTTTCACAGGAATGACGGGTTCTTACGCCGGATTCACGGTGCGGTACCCGGGCGGTGTGAGGTGGAGTGACCTGCGGTTTCACCTGCCGGAGTGAAGCTGATCACGCCGTGGGGAGTGAACCGCGAGCGTCGGCAGGACGTCCCTCACTGTCGAGAACGGGCCGTGTGCCGACCGGGGAGGGACCGTCCGATGCGCCGACCGAAGCTGGGCCGACCGAGACTTCCGCGCACCCGCGCCGGGCAGCGGCGGCTGGTGCAGGCGCTGGTGGCCGGATGTGTGCTGGCGCTGCTTCCGGCCACCTGGATGTACCTCGTCACCGGTGACCGGCTGCGGACCACGGCGGACGTGCCGCGCACCGACGTGGCCGTCGTCTTCGGCGCCGGGCTGTGGTCCGGTGAGCCCTCCCCGTACCTCGCCCACCGGCTGGACGCGGCGGCCGAGCTGTACCGTGCGGGGCGGATCAAGGTGGTCCTGGTCACCGGCGACAACAGCCGCGAGGACTACGACGAGCCCGACGCGATGCGCGCGTATCTGACCCGGCACGGCGTGCCCGACGCGCACATCGTCAGCGACTACGCCGGCTTCGACACCTGGGACTCGTGCGTGCGGGCCAAGAAGATCTTCGGCGTGGACGAGGCGGTGCTGATCAGCCAGGGCTTCCACATCCGGCGGGCGGTCGCGCTGTGCGAGGAGGCGGGGGTGGCGTCGTACGGCGTCGGGGTGCAGGACAGGCACGACGCGACCTGGTACTACGGCGGCACCCGGGAGATCTTCGCGGCCGGCAAGGCCGCCCTGGACGCGGTGTTCGAGCCGGATCCCCGGTTCCTCGGGCGACGGGAGCCCGGGGTCGCGAACGCGTTGGCGGCGCAGCGGTAGGGCGATCGGCGCCCGAAACGGTCGGCGGACGCTCTCGCGCGCAGGTTTTGACGCGCGCACGCCAGCCAACCGCGTGAATAGCCCGGTGAGAGCTTTCCGTAGTCGTCCGACTACTCATAGCGTCCGTCTCAGTGCGGCGGCGGATCGGGCCGCCGCCGCGTCTGGGGGAAAGGACACCTGATGACTCGTCTTCACTCTCTGTTCGCCACGGCCGCAGCGGTGGTGCTGATCACCGGTGCGGCAGCCGCGGGGACCGCCACCGCGGCCGAGGCCGGACAGCCGAGGGAGCCGGGCTGCGCCCACCTCATCGGATCCGGCTACGACTACGCGGACATCTACAACGAGTGCGGGTACACCATCTACGCCAGCGTCGAGGTCGACGGTTTCGACCCGGCCTGCATCCAGATCGGTCCGGGTGCGGTCGGGACGATCGGCCTGGAGCCCGGCGACGTCCCGTACTACGCGTACGTGTGCTGACCCAGGGCGTCCTCTGACCAAGGACCGTCCCTGAACGGGCGGGAGCCGGGCCGTTGCCCTGCTCCCGCCCTCCCGCGTGTCGGGGAGCCTCACGGCGGCCGGGCGGCGACGGGGAGGTCACCGTCCCGGCCGCGTAACCGGGAGCCGCCGTGCGCGTAACACGCCCGAAGCACGCTGAACAGCATGCAGAACTCCGCGACGCCCACCCACTGCCCGTATTGCGCCCTGCAGTGCGGAATGAACCTCACGCCCCAGCAGGACGGGGGTGTCGCGGTGGTCGAGCGCCCGGACTTCCCGGTGAACCGGGGAGCGCTGTGCGGCAAAGGCCGTACGGCTCCCGCGGTGCTGGCCTCGGGCGTCCGCCTGACCTCGCCCCTGGTGCGGTCCGGCGGCGCGCTCGTGCCGGCCACCTGGGACGAGGCGCTCGACCGCGTCGCCGAGGGCCTTCACCGCACGCGTACGGAACATGGCCCGGACGCGTGCGGGGTCTTCGGCGGGGGCGGTCTGACGAACGAGAAGGCGTACAGCCTCGGCAAGTTCGCGCGGATCGTGCTCGGCACCTCGCAGATCGACTACAACGGCCGCTTCTGCATGTCGTCCGCGGCTGCGGCCGGGATCAAGGCGTTCGGCCTCGACCGGGGACTGCCGTTCCCGCTGGAGGACATCCCGAGGACGGGCTGCGTCATCCTCGTCGGCTCCAACCTGGCGGAGACGATGCCGCCGTCGCTGCGCTTCTTCACCGAGCTGCGCGAGAACGGCGGCACGCTCGTCGTCATCGACCCGCGCCGCACGAAGACCGCCGAGCAGGCCGACCTGCACCTGGCACCCCGTCCCGGCACCGACCTCGCCCTGGCCCTGGGCCTGCTGCACCTGGTCGTCGCCGAGGGGCGGGTGGACGAGGAGTACGTCCGGGAGCGCACGGCCGGCTGGGAGGACGCCCGGGCCGCCGCGATGGCGCACTGGCCGGAGTACGTGGAGCGGATCACGGGGGTGTCCGTTCCTGAACTCCGGGAAACAGTACGGCTGTTCTGCGAGCCGGAGCACGCGATGGTGCTCACCGCGCGCGGGCCCGAGCAGCAGTCCAAGGGCACGGACACCGTGGGCGCCTGGATCAACCTGTGCCTGGCGACGGGACGGGCGGGCCGGCCGCTGTCCGGCTACGGCTGCCTCACCGGGCAGGGCAACGGGCAGGGCGGGCGCGAACACGGCCAGAAGGCCGACCAGTTGCCCGGCTATCGCAAGCTGGACGACCCGGCGGCGCGCCGTCATGTCGCCGAGGTGTGGGGCGTGGATCCGGACAGCCTGCCGGGGCCGGGGCGCAGTGCGTACGAGTTGTTGGACGCGCTGGGTTCGGACATCCGGGCGCTGCTGCTGATGGCCTCGAACCCGGTGGTGTCGGCGCCGCGTGCCGCGCACATCGAGCAGCGCATCAAGTCCCTTGATTTCCTTGCCGTTTGTGACGTGGTGCTGTCGGAGACGGCCGAGCTCGCGGACGTCGTCCTGCCCGTCACGCAGTGGGCCGAGGAGACGGGCACGACGACCAACCTGGAGGGCCGCGTGCTGCTGCGAAAGCGCGCGATCACCCCGCCCGAGGGCATCCGCAGCGACCTGGAGGTCATGCACGAGCTGGCGACGCGGCTGGGCGTGGAGAAGGGTTTCCCGACCGACGCCGAAGAGGTCTTCGAGGAGTTGAGGCGGGCGAGCGCCGGCGGGCCGGCCGACTACTCGGGGATCACGTACCGGAGGCTGGCGGAGGAGAACGGGGTGTTCTGGCCGTGTCCCGCGGCGACGGGTACGGCCGACGACGACGCCGGCGACTGCGAGGACGCCTCACTGGACGCCGGGCCCGACGACCCCGCGCAGGACCACGATGCCGTCGCGGCCCCGCACCCCGGCACGCCCCGCCTCTTCCTCGACCGGTTCGCCACGCCGGACGGACGGGCGAGGTTCGTCCCCGTCTCGCACCGGGCGGCCGCCGAGGAACCCGACGACGAGTACCCGGTTCTCCTGACCACCGGCCGGGTCGTGGCCCAGTACCAGTCCGGCGCCCAGACCCGCCGCGTGGACGAGCTGAACGCGGCCGCGCCGGGCCCGTTCGTGGAGCTGCACCCCCGGCTGGCGGCGCGGCTCGGGGCGGCCGAGGGCGATCCGCTGGCCGTGGTCTCACGCCGGGGCCGCGCGGTGGCCCCCGCCCGCATCACGACCGGCATCCGCCCGGACACGGTCTTCATGCCGTTCCACTGGCCGGGCGAGGGCCGCGCCAACACCCTGACCAACCCGGCCCTGGACCCGACATCACGAATGCCGGAGTTCAAGACGTGCGCGGTACGGCTGGAGACGGTGCAGCCGTAGCGGACAGGACCCAGCGCCCTGAGGGTCGGGTGGGGTGGAGACGGCGCGCCGCAGCGAACAGGACCCCAACGCCCCCACGGGCGAGTGGAGACAGCGCGCTGCGGCCGACGGGACCCCAACGCCCCCACGGGCGAGTGGAGACGGCGCGTTGCAGCGGACAGGACCCCAACGCCCCCACGGGCGAGTGGAGACGGCGCGCTGCGGCCGACGGGACCCCAACGCCCCCACGGGCGGGTGGAAACGGTGCGTTGCGGCCGACGGGAGCCCAACGCCCTCAGGGGCGCGGGGAACTGCGCGACCGGCCACGACGGCGCCGCAGCCGAACAACTGCCGATCGCGGCACCCACGGCGGATCCCTCAGCGCCGGCCCCGCCAGTCCCCGCTCTCGATCAGCCGGCCCCGCGCCCGCAGGCGGGCGGCAACAGACGGAGCAGCGACATACACCCACGCCTGCACGCCAGTTCCGTCGACATCGCGAAGCACCTCGCGGGCGACGCGCTCGTAGAGGCTGCGAGGGTCACCCGGGGCGTACTCCTCCAGGCGGTCCAGGTCGGCGAGCAGCGTGGCGTACCCCTCGGGGCGGGCGGTGACCAGATCGCCGTACACCATGCCGCCACCGCGCACGTCCTCGACGACATACGGATAACCCGGCCCGTCGTACAGCGCCGCCCCCTCCATCCGCGCCGGTTCCTCCGCGCGGACGCGCCCCCGCAGGAATGCGTCGTGGTTGGGCTCACCGGGGCGCAGGGTGCCGTAGACGAAGAACGGGAGTCGAGGAGAGAGGGTCACGGAAACGATTCTCTCTTCTCACACACCTGCACGTATTCACCCTGGCCACAGCATGTTCATGCCCCCTTGAATCTTGGTCAGCCGCCGAGCCGCCCAGTTCAAGGAGACCAATGAGCCGAATACGGTCGCACATCCGAGGTTCCCGCCTGGCCACCGCGGGCGCCGCCGTCGCCGTCGCCGGCCTGCTGGCCGCCGCCCTCACCCCCACCGCCGACGCGGACGAACCGCCCAGCAGGGCCGACGCCGTCCAGAACGCGACATCGGTCCTCTCCGACGTCGCGGGAAGTCTGGGGCTGACGGCCGCGCAGGGCACGCGCGTTCGGGACGTGGTGGTGGACACGGATGGCGCACAGCACGTCCGCTACGACCGGACGTATCGCCAACTCCCCGTTCTCGGGGGCGACTTCGTCGTGCACCTGAAGAAGGACGGTACGTACCGAGGCGCCTCCCGTGCCGTCGGGCGCCCGATCTCCCTGCGGAGCGTGTCGCCGAAGGTCTCGGGGCCCAGGGCCGCCGACCTCGCCGCGAGCGCGCTGCGCGCCGTGAACGTCGGCGAGACGCTCAAGAGGCTCACCTCCAGGCCCGAGCTGGTGGTCGACGCCCTGCACGGCGCCCCGAAGCTGGCCTGGCGCACCGACGCGGTCGCGCAGGACTCCCTCGGCAACCCGGTCGCCAGGACCGTGCTGACCGACGCCGGCACCGGCGCGCAGATCGACGCGTGGGACAGCATCGAGACGGCGTCCGGCGACGGGAAGTCGCTGTACGCGGGCACGGTGCCGTTGGAGACGACGGCGTCGGGATCGACGTACCAGCTGAAGGACGCGACGCGCGGCGGCACGTACACGGGTGACGCGGCGAACAAGACGGACCTGTGCGTCCTGACCGTCTGCCTCAACCGGGCGCCCGCGACGGTCTTCGCCGACGCCGACAACCACTGGGGCACCGGTACGGCGGCCGACCGCTCGTCGGCGGCGGTGGACGCGCAGTACGGCACGGACGCGACGTGGGACTACTACCAGGACGTCCACGGCCGAGCCGGCATCGCGGGCGACGGCAAGGGGTCGTACAACCGGGTGCACTACGGCACCGACTACAACAACGCCTTCTGGGACGACCGTTGCTTCTGCATGACGTATGGCGACGGTGACGGCACCCAGCTCGGTCCGCTGGTGTCGCTGGACGTCGCCGGGCACGAGATGTCGCACGGCGTGACGTCGAAGACCGCGGCGCTGACGTACTCGGGTGAGTCCGGCGGGCTGAACGAGGCGACCTCCGACATCTTCGGGACGCTGGTGGAGTTCCACGCGGGCAACTCCTCGGACCCCGGGGACTATCTGATCGGCGAGAAGGTCGTCCGGTCGGGGCTCGGGCGGGGCGCCCTGCGGTTCATGGACAAGCCGTCCAAGGACAAGGTCTCGGTGGACTGCTGGAGCACGTCGACCGCGCAGCTCGATGTGCACTACTCGTCGGGGATCGGCAACCACTTCGCGTATCTGCTGGCCGAGGGCAGCGGCGCGAAGACGATCAACGGGGTGAGCTACAACTCCCCCACCTGTGACGGCTCTTCGGTGAGCGGGATCGGGCGGGCCAAGCTCGGGAAGATCTGGTACCGGGCGCTGACCGTCTACATGACGTCCTCGACGAAGTACGCGGGGGCGCGGACGGCGACGCTCGGCGCGGCCAAGGATCTGTACGGGGCCGGGAGCGCGGAGGAGCGTGCGGTGGCTGCGGCTTGGAGTGCGGTGAACGTGGGCTGACGTTCGGGGCAGGGCTCCGGGGGGCTGCGCGACCGGGTGCGGGTCGTAAATGGCTGGTCGCGCAGTTCCCCGCGCCCCTACGTTGGCACCGTCCTGCCCAGCCGTGATGGAGCCGTATGCCGTCGAGCCGTGAGTCGTCACCCGTTGTCAAGATGCATGGCGATGAGCTGGACATCGACGAGGCGTTGGTCGGCCGACTGGTCGCGGAGCAGTTCCCGCGGTGGGCCGGGCTGCCGGTGACGCGGGTCCGCTCCGCCGGAACCGACAACGCCATGTACCGGCTGGGCGACGACATGGTCGTGCGGTTGCCGCGGCTTCCCGGCGGGGCCCGCCAGGTCGACACGGAACACCGTTGGCTGCCGCGACTGGCCCCGTATCTCCCGCTCGCCGTCCCGACACCGCTGGCGAAGGGCGAGCCGGGCGCCGGTTACGCACTGCCGTGGGGCGTGTACGGCTGGCTGGACGGCGAGAACGCCTACGATGCGCCCCTGACCGAACTGCGGGACGCCGCCGAGCAGTTGGGCCGGATCGTGGCGGCGCTGCGCAAGGTGGACGCGGCCGGCGGTCCGCCGTCCTGGCGGGGCGGCCCGGTGCGCAATAACGCCGTCCACGTCCGCGCCGCGATCCGCGACCTGGGCGCCGCCGGCACGCTGGACGCCCCGGCGGCGACCGAGGCCTGGGAGGCAGCCCTCCGTCTCCCCCAGTGGGACGACGCCCCCGTCTGGCTGCACGGCGACCTCCTCCCGGGCAACCTGCTCACCTGCTCCGGGCGTCTCACCGCCGTCATCGACTTCGGCGGCCTCGGGGTCGGCGACCCGGCGGCCGACACCATCGCGGCGTGGGCCGTCTTCGACGCCGGCACCCGCGAGGCGTTCCGCGCGGCGGCCGACGTCGACGACGCGACGTGGGCACGGGGGCGGGGCTGGGCACTGTGCTTCGGCTTGATGGCCGAGCACTACTACGGCGACACCTGCGGCAACGGAACGAACCCGGTACTGGCGTCCGTGGGGAGACGGACGGTGGACGAGGTAGTGCGGGATGCGGTCTCGGGGGGCCAGGGGGCCTGGGGGGTAGTGCGGGATGCGGTCTCGGGGGGCCAGGGGGCCTGGGGCGTCGAGACCGTGCACGCCGCCCGGCTGCTCACCGAGCCCGCCGGGTTCGGGTACCTGCTGAAGGAACGGGTCGTCGACATCGGGGAGTTCGTGGCCGCGCTGGAGCGGGTCGCGTCCGGGCGTGGCGCTCTTTGCTCGGAAGGGCAGGGCTCGGCCGAGACGGCGGCACATTGGGGGTGTCGCGGGTCGTGGGTCCGTGCGCTCGGAGGAGCACGATGCGTCGTACCGCCCGTCTGCTGACCGGGACCGCGCTGGCCGTCGGCGCTCTGGGGCTCGTCGTCGCGCCCGCGTACGGCGCCGACACAGGCGGCCTGAAGCTACGGCCGGCCTCGGTCGTGCCGGGCGGGCAGGTCACGGTGCACACGGCCGCGTGCCGGGACGGCGGTGCGGCGGGCGACGCCAGCGCGGTCGGCGCCGGTACGTTCACGCTGGCGCCGCAGGAGCGGGAGGCGACCGGACGGTTCCGGGTGCCGCCGAGCGCGCAGCCGGGGACGTACGAGATCGTCGCGACCTGCGCCGAGGGCGGCCGGCGCGTCACGGGCGACCTGGTGGTCACGCTGACGGCGGCGCGCGGGCAGGTGCATCCGAGAGGAAGTGTGAAGACGGGGGTCGGCGGCACGCTCGGCCGCGATCCCGTACAGACCGCGGTCGGCGTGGCGGCTCTTGCCGTCGCCGCCGCGGGCGGTACCTGGCTCCTGCATCGCCGGGCGAGAGGCGACGGGATCTGACGGACACCCTCCGCTGTCCGTCCGCCGGTACCGCACGTCCCCTCCCCCTCCGGGTCCGACGCCCCTCGCGGCCCGGAGGGGGAACGGGGCCCGAAGGAGAGTCCCGGGAGGCTTGCGTGCGCAGTCGAAGGAGCGTCGGTGACGCCGCCATAGCCGCCGCCACCGTCCTGGCCCTGTGCTCCGGCGCGTGGTTGCTGCACAGCGGCGACGGCACGCACGCCCCGCCCCAGCCGTCGCCGGCCCAGGCCGGACGGACCGCACCGGGCGCCGGGGAGGACGACCCTCCCCGCACCGACGCGCGCGACCCGCTGCACGCCGCCGCCCTCGCGCTCCCGCCCTCCCCGCCCGACCGCATCCGCATACCCGCGCTCCGCGTCGACGCCCCCCTCATGGGCCTCGGCCTGACGAGAACCGGCAGCCTCGATGTCCCGCCCGCCGAGCGCGCGAACCTCGCCGGCTGGTACGAGGCCGGCACCACGCCCGGCGAGACGGGCACCGCGATCGTCGCCGGCCACGTCGACAACGCCGACGGGCCGGCCGTCTTCTACCGCCTCGGCGCCCTGCGCAAGGGCAGCACGATCGAGGTGGACCGCCGCGACGGCGGCACCGCCCTGTTCTCGGTCGACGCCGTCGAGGTGTACGACGCGAAGGCATTCCCCGACGAGAAGGTGTACGGCGCGGTGTCCCGCCCCGAACTACGGGTGATCACCTGTGGCGGCGGCTACTCACGGACGACCGGATACCGCGGCAACGTCGTCGTGTTCGCCCATCTGACCGGCACCCGCTGAACCCGACGCCCCGAGCACGGCTACCAGGGATCAGCAGTTCACGATCTTCGCGGTCGCAGAGGCAAGGACGAGGTCGGGACGGAGGAGGGCCGCGAGGGCGGTGAGGGCGATGAACAGGACGGTTATGGCTCCTTTTCGTCGCGAGTGACGCAAAAGCGATCTTGACTGCTTTGCTGGAGCACAGCACCATCCGAGCATGGATGCGGACCCGGACATGACCGCGACGCGGGTGGAGCACGTCGTACGCCGTGACGCCGCGCTGCTGGAGGACGACCTGCGCACGTTCCTCGACTCCCTGGCACCCGGCACGACCTCCCTGCACGGCGCCGCCCTGCACCGCTCCCTCCACGCCCCGGTCTCCGACGCGCTCGGCTCCAAGGTGGGCCAGCAGGCACTGCCACCGGCCCCGGGGGCGCCCGGCGGTGCGGCCCCGCTGCGGCCCTCGATGGTGTACTGGGCGTATCGCAACTACCGGGGCTTCCCCGAGGAGTTGCCCGCCGAGGAGGCCTCGGCGGACCTGGCCGTCGTGCGGCGGGTGGCGGTGGCCGTGCGGGTCCTGCTGAAGGCCGCTGTCGTGCTCGACGACATCCAGGACGACAGTGACGTCCGCTACGGCGAGCCCGCGCTCCATGTCACCCACGGCGTACCGGTCGCCCTCAACACCGCCTGCTGGCTGATCATGCAGGCCCTGCGGCACGCGGCGGACCCGGCCGTGGCGGACAGCCTGTTCCGCAGCGTCGCTCACGGCTTCACCGGTCAGGCCCTCGACCTGGCGACCCGGTCGGCGGACACCCGCGCCGAACTGCGGGCCGGCTCAGCCGAGATGCGGGTGCGCTTCTGGGAGTCGGTCGCCGAGCGCAAGACCGGCACCCTGTTCCGGATGCCCCTGGACGCGGCCCTCGCGGGGCTGCGCGTCGGCGGGGAGGAGCGGGACGTCCTGGACGGGGCGATGCGCCGGCTCGGGCTGGCGAGCCAGCTGTTCAACGACCTGACGGACGTCGTACCGGAGCTCGGCGGCGCCAACACCCACGAGGACTTCGACGGGCTCGGCAACCGACTCTTCCTGGAACTGCTCGGCTCCGGGCCGGCGCCGGCCGACCCGGGCGACCTCACGGGCGCGCGGCTGAAGGCGTACGTCCTGGGCCACCCTCGGCTGCGGGACACCCTCCTCGAACTCTCCGCCCGGGCGGTGGAGTTGAAGAGGTCGGCGAAGGAGGCCGTGCACGGTGTGTGCCGGTCGGCCGGCGCCGCGGCCTACTTCGACCTGACGATCGAACGCAAGGGCCACCTCATCGAGCGGCTGCACGAGACGGTGCGGCGGCAGGGCGGCGCGTGACCCGAATCCTCGACCGGGCCCGGTCCTTCACGCGCGCGTGCCCTCCAGGTATCTGAGGACGGCCAGTACCCGGCGATGTCCCGTCTCGGACGGCGGCAGGTCCAGCTTGGTGAAGATGTTGGCGACGTGTTTCTCCACGGCCCGTTCGGAGACCGTGAGCGCGGTCGCGATGGTGTGGTTCGTCCGGCCCTCGGCCATCAGCGCGAGCACCTCGCGCTCCCGGGGCGTGAGCGAGTCCAGGGCGGTGGCGCGCCGGCTCGCGCCGAAGAGCTGGGCGACGACCTCGGGGTCCAGCGCGGTGCCGCCGGCCGCGACCCGCTCCAGCGCGGCCACGAACTCCCCGATGTCGACGACCCGTTCCTTCAGCAGGTACCCGAACCCGGCGGGCTCGGTGAGCAGCCGGGCGGCGTGCACGGTCTCGACGTACTGCGAGAAGAGCAGGACGCCCAGGCCGGGGTGCTCCCGCCGCAGCTGCAAGGCCGCCCGTACACCCTCGTCGCTCTGGTCGGGCGGCAGCCTGATGTCGACAACGGCGACGTCCGGGGCGTGTTCGGCGACGGCGGCCAGGAGCGCCTCGGCGTCGGAGACGGCCGCGGCGACCTCGACGTCCCTGAGCCGGAGCAGTTGCGCGATCCCGTCGCGCAGGATGGCGGAGTCCTCGGCGATGACGACGCGCATGCGGCTCCGATCGGCGGTCGGGGGCGGTCCGGGCGGGCGAGTCAGGCGCAGGGCAGCTCGACCGTGACCACCGTAGGCCCTCCCGCCGGGCTGTCGCAGGTGAGGGTGCCGTCGACGGTGCGCACCCGGGCCAGCAGCCCGGTGAGTCCGGAGCCCGCGCCGATCACCGCTGCGCCCCCGCCGTCGTCGGCGACGCGCAGGCGCAGCAGGCCGTCGTGGGCGGTGACGGTCACCGTGGCCGCGTCGGCGCCGCTGTGTTTGGTGGCGTTGGCGAGGAGTTCGGCGGCGCAGAAGTAGGCGATGGACTCGACGGCCGGGGTGGGGCGGGCGCGGATGTCGGTGGTGACGTCGACACTCAGGGCGCAGTCGGCGGCGAGGGTGGCGAGGGCCGCGGGCAGGCCCTCGTCCAGGACGGGCGGGTGGATGCCCTTGACCAGGTGGCGCAGGTCGACGATGGCCTGGGTGGCGTTGCCGCGGGCGGTGTCGACGACGGCGAGGACGCGCTCGCCGTCGGCTCCGACGGTGACCAGCTCACGGATCACGGTCAGATGCATGGCCAGGCCGACGAGCCGGGCCTGGGTGCCGTCGTGCAGGTCGCGTTCGATACGGCGCAGGGTGGCGGCGGCGTCCTCGACGGCGTGCGCGCGGGTCTCCTCCAGGGCGCGGATCCGGCGGTCGGCGGCGCTCGGGCCGAGCAGCGCGGTCAGCAGGAGTCGGTGGGGTGTGAGGGCGTGGCGCAGGAGGTCGGGGGCGACGGCGAGCAGCAGCAGTCCGGCCGCGACCGGGATCAGCCAGCGCGGCCAGCTGTCGACCTGGTGCCCGAAGAACTCCAGCGAAACCCGCGACACCGAACCGTCGGGGTGGTGCAGGGTCCGGTAGTTCAGGTGCTTGAGCAGCGGGTGCAGGGTGAACAGGACGCCGTACACGTATCCGACGAGGATCGCCGCCAGTCCGAGCACCGCCGTGAACGGGGTCGCCAGCGCGCACGCGACGGCCCGCCAGCCGACCCGCTCGCCGAGCACCGCCCGCCGCCACCCGAGCACCCCGGCGCCGCCCGGCGGGGCCGGGTCCTCGATCTCCACGCCGAGCAGCCCGCGGGCCAGCCCCCGCTGCACCGTGCCCAGCGCCATCGCCCCCCGCACCGTCCCGGCGATCAGCCACAGCCCCAGCGTGGTCACGGACAGCGCCCCGCCCACCACCAGCCCGACCAGGACCAGTACGAAGCCGACCAGTGCCAGCGGGAAGGCGATCACCGCGTACAGCAGGGCGGCCAGGGCGCGGCGGCCGAAGGTGGCGGCGGCGAGGGAGCGCAGGCGATTCACAGCGGCCAACCTAGGCGAGGGCGGTACGGGCCCACCGGAGCTGGAGTCCGGTCAGTGTGCGCACGACCCAGGGCATGAGCAGCAGGAAGCCGAGCCCGCCCACGATCGCGTGGAACGCCCAGGCGCCGGAATACGTCGGTCCGCCCCACGCGTCGGAGGGGTCGCCGCCCGCGCGCAGGGGCCAGCCCAGGTTCATGGGCACGATCGACCAGCCGTACAGCGTGACGACCGCAGTGACGAGGTTGAGCGGCAGCGCGACCAGTGCGTGCAGCAGCCCGGAGCGGGAGCCGCGGGCCGGCGCCGCGCCGAGCAGCGTCCGTGCCAGCCCCCGCTGCCAGCGCCCGGTCGGCAGGCCCGCGAGGCCGAGGGGGACACACACCATGCCCATCGGGAGAGCGGTGACCGCATACGCAGTGCGCCGCCACGTCGGCGCGGTGAACGGCTCGCGCACGAGCCGCCAGACCCACACGGCGGCGACGTCCCGCTGCGCCGGTCCCGGGTCCGGAACCGGGATCTTCCGAATGAGGTCCATGACGCATCCCCCTGAGCGTGAGCTGCCGAAAGCCGACGTCTCAAGGGTCCCGTCGCCTCCGGTCGTAGACGATGGGGCCTGCACGGAGACCGGAGGTACGGTTCACCCCACCCCGCCGCCTTCCCACCCGGCCTCACAGCCCGCCAGCACCGCGACCTGCGAACCCTCACACCCGCCCCCGGGCCCCGCTGAGGGCAGCGTTCCTCATGGGAAACAGACGTGATGCGGTCGGGAAACACCCGCACCGCACGCTCGACACCATGACCTCGAATACGCGTGTGGTGGTGATCGGCGCCGGCCTCGCGGGCGTACGGCTCGCCCGGCGGCTCGGCGAGCTGGGCACGCCCGTGACGCTCGTCGGCGACGAGGAGCACCGCCCGTACAACCGGGTGCTGCTCGCCGAGGTGCTGGCCGGGCGGTACAGCCCCGAGGTGATCGCCCTGCCGGCGCCCGCGGAGCTGACCCGGGGCCGGGTCACCGGCATCGACCGCGAGATGCGAGCCGTACATCTCGCGGACGGGTCGGAGATCGCATACGACACCCTCGTCCTGGCCACCGGCTCCAACGCGGTGCTGCCGCCGCTGCGCGGGCTGTTCACCCCGGACCATGAACTGCCGGAGGGCGTTCACGCCTTCCGCACCATGGACGACTGCCTGGGCCTGTCCAAGGCGGTACGGCCGGGGGTCCGGGCGGTCGTGATCGGCGGCGGGCTCCTCGGGGTCTCCGCGGCCCGCGCCCTGGCGCTGCGCGGCGCACAGGTCGTGCTCGCGCAGCAGTCCGAGCGGCTGATGGAGCGTCAACTCGACCCGGCCGCCTCGAAGCTGGTCCGGCGCCATCTCGTCGACCTGGGCGTCGAGGTGCACACCGAGTGCCGGGTGCGCGACGTGCGCTCGGTGGGCGGTGCGGTCCGCTCGGTCGAGATGGCCGACGGATACGCGCTGGACGCGGACCTCGTGGTCGTCGCCTGCGGGGTGCACCCGCGCGTCGGTCTCGCCCAGAACGCGGGCCTCGCCGTCCACAAGGGCATCCTCGTCGACGACGAACTGCGCACCTCCGACCCGCACATCCGGGCGATCGGCGACTGCGTCCAGCACGACGGCCAGGTGTACGGCCTCGCGTCCCCGGCGCTCGAACAGGCCGACGTCCTGGCGGAGTCACTGTCCGGCCGTACGGACGCCCGCTACACGGGCACCCGGGCACTGACCCGGCTGACGCTGGCCGGTGAGGGCTTCTTCGACCTCGCCGCCTTCGGCGAGACGGAGCCGCGTCCCGGCGACGACGTCGTGCAGCTCGCCGACGCCACCCGCGGCACCTACCGCAAGGTCGTCGTCCGCGACGACCGCCTGGTCGGCGGGGTTCTCGTCGGCGAACTCGGCACCGTCGGCGCGCTCGCCCGCGCCTGGGAGGGAGCAGAGCCGCTCCCCGACGACGGCCCGCTGCTCCACCTGCTCACCAACGATGGAGGCTCCTGATGACCGCCACCCCGGAGGCCACGGAGGCCACCCCCACGATCGTGCTCGTCGGCCACGGCATGGTCGGCCAGCGCTTCCTCGAAGCGCTCGCCGAGCGCGGCCTGACCGCCACGCACCGCGTGGTCGTGCTGTGCGAGGAGCCGCGTCCGGCGTACGACCGCGTGGCGCTCACCTCGTACTTCTCGGGCAGGACCGCCGAGGACCTGTCCATGACGGACATGGAGTTCATCGAGACGCACGGCATCGAGCTGTACGTCGGTGATCCGGCCGTCTCCGTCGACCGCGAGGCGAAGAAGGTCACCGCCCGGTCCGGCCAGGTCTTCGACTACGACACCCTCGTCCTCGCCACCGGCTCGTTCCCCTTCGTCCCGCCGGTCCCCAACAAGGACGCCGAGGGCTGCTTCGTCTACCGCACGATCGAGGACCTCCTCGCCATCGAGGAGTACGCGAAGACGGCGACGACCGGCGCGGTGGTCGGCGGCGGCCTGCTCGGTCTGGAGGCCGCGGGCGCGCTGAAGGGTCTCGGACTGACCTCCCACATCGTGGAGTTCGCGCCCCGGCTGATGCCCGTCCAGGTCGACGAGGGCGGCGGCGCGGCACTGCTGCGCACCATCGAGGACATGGGCCTGAGCGTGCACACGGGTGTGGGCACGCAGGAGATCGTGACGGACTCCGAGGGCGCCGTCACCGGCATGAAGCTGTCCGACGGCTCCGAACTGGCCACCGACCTGGTGGTGTTCAGCGCCGGTGTCCGCCCCCGCGACCAGCTGGCCCGCGACTGCGGTCTGACGGTCGGCGAGCGCGGCGGCATCACGGTCGACGAGCAGTGCCGTACGGTCGCCGACCCGCATGTGTTCGCGATCGGCGAGTGCGCGCTGGCGGCGGACGGCCGGGTGTACGGCCTGGTGGCCCCCGGATACGAGCAGGCGGAGACAGCGGCCGCGACGATCGCGTCCGACGAAGCCGCCTTCGTCGGCGCCGACCTGTCGACGAAGCTGAAGCTGCTCGGCGTGGATGTCGCCTCCTTCGGTGACGCGCACGGCGCCACCGAGGACTGCCTAGACGTCGTGTACTCCGACTCCCGCGCGGGTCTGTACAAGAAGCTGGTCATCGGCCGCGACGGCACACTGCTCGGCGGCATCCTGGTCGGTGACGCGGAGGCGTACGGCACGCTGAAGGCGTTCACCGGCTCGGTCCCGCCGGTCTCCCCCGAGTCGCTGGTGCTGCCGGCCGGCGCCGGGGCGCCCGCCCAGATCGGGCCGGCCGCGCTGCCGGACGACGCGATCATCTGCTCCTGCAACAACGTCCGCAAGGGCACGATCCGCGGCGCCGTCACCGAGCACAACTGCACCACCGTGCCCGAGGTGAAGAAGTGCACCAAGGCCGGTACGACGTGCGGCAGTTGCGTCAAGGTCCTCGGCCAGCTCGTCACCGCCGAGCTGGAGGCCTCCGGCGTCGAGGTCGACAAGGGCCTGTGCGGCTGCTTCGCACAGACCCGCGAGGAGCTGTACGAGATCGTCCTCGCCCTGCGCGTCAACACCTACCAGGATCTGCTCGACCGCTACGGCCGCGACGGCGCCCGGGGCGGCGACGGCTGCGAGATCTGCAAGCCGGCGGTCGGCTCGATCATCGCCTCCCTCGCCCCGACGATCGGCGCGAGCGGCTATGTCCTGGACGGCGAGCAGGCGGCCCTGCAGGACAGCAACGACCACTTCCTCGCCAACATCCAGAAGAACGGCTCGTACTCGGTCGTCCCGCGGATCGCCGGTGGTGAGATCACCCCGGAGGGGCTGATCGTGATCGGCGAGATCGCCCGGGACTTCGGCCTCTACACGAAGATCACCGGCGGCCAGCGGATCGACATGTTCGGCGCGCGGGTGGAGCAACTCCCGCTGATCTGGGCCCGGTTGGTGGACGCGGGCTTCGAGTCCGGGCACGCGTACGGCAAGTCGCTGCGCACGGTGAAGTCCTGCGTCGGCCAGACCTGGTGCCGCTACGGCGTCCAGGACTCGGTCCGGATGGCGATCGACCTGGAGCTGCGCTACCGGGGCCTGCGCTCCCCGCACAAGCTGAAGTCGGCCGTATCCGGCTGCCAGCGCGAGTGCGCGGAGGCCCAGTCGAAGGACTTCGGCGTGATCGCCACCGCGGGCGGCTGGAACCTCTACGTCGGCGGCAACGGCGGCGCGACCCCGCGCCACGCGGACCTCCTCGCGCAGGACCTGTCCGACGCGGAGCTGATCCGGCTGATCGACCGGTTCCTGATGTTCTACATCCGCACCGCGGACCGGCTGGAGCGCACGAGCGTGTGGCTGGAGCGGATCCCCGGCGGCCTGGACCACGTGCGTGACGTGGTCGTCGAGGACTCCCTCGGTATCTGCGAGGAGCTGGAGTCCCTGATGGCGGCCCATGTCGCGAACTACCGCGACGAGTGGGCCGAGACCATCAACGACCCGGAGAAGCTGGCCCGGTTCGTGTCCTTCGTCAACGCGCCCGACACCCCCGACCCCGTCGTCGGCTTCGTCCCCGAGCGCGACCAGATCAAGCCCGACCTGCCGCTGCTGACCATCGGCTCCCGCCCCCTGGAAGGAAGCGCCCAGCGATGACCCTGGCACCTGAGACCACCGACCTGAAGATCCAAGTACGGCTGGACGAGGACTGGGTGACGGTCTGCGACCTGACCCGGCTGCTCCCGGGCCGCGGTGTGGCGGCCCTGCTGCCGGACGGCGGCCAGGTGGCCCTGTTCCGCGACCGCGCGGGTCAGCTGTACGCCATCGACAACCGTGACCCCTTCGGCGGCGCCGCGGTCCTCTCCCGCGGCCTGACCGGCACCCACCAGGGCCGCCCGTTCGTGGCCTCGCCGCTACTGAAGCAGCGGTTCGACCTGGAGACCGGGCAGTGCCTGGACGACGAGGCGGTGCGGGTGGCGACGTACGAGGTACGGGCGTCCTAGCAGCGATATTTCTTGACTGGTCGTTCTTGTTGAATCTAGGCTGGCCGTCGTGGCCAGGACCAAGGAATTCGATCCCGAGGCCGCGCTCCAGGCAGCCCTTGAGTTGTTCTGGCGGCGCGGCTACGAGGCGACGTCGATGTCCGACCTCGTGGAGCACCTCGGCATCGGACGGGCGAGCCTGTACGCGACCTTCGGCAACAAGCACGAGCTGTACCTGAAGGCGCTGGAGCGCTACGACCGCGCGGGGCTCCCGCCGATCCTGCGGGAGCTGTCCCAGCCGGGACCCGCACTGCCGGCCGTGCGCAGCGTCGTACGGCGGTACGCGGCAGAGGCCACCGACGCGCAACTGCGCCTGAGCGGCTGCATGATCACCAATACCGCGGCGGAACTCGGCCCGCACGACCCGGCCGCGGCCCGGCATGTGGAGCGCAACTGGGACCAGTTGGAGACCGTGCTGCACTCGGCACTGGTCCGCGCGCAGGCGCAGGGTGAGCTGCCCGCCGAGCGCGATCCGCTCACCCTGGCCCGCATGCTGCTGGTCCTGCTCCAGGGCCTGCGCGTGGTCGGCAAGGCGTCGGCGGACCCGGCGCGGGTACGGGACGCGGCGGAGCAGGCGCTGACACTGCTCGACTGAGGAGCACCTCGACCGGGGTGCTTTTCCTTTGCCCTGATACTGAACCGATCGTTCAAGAAAAGGAAGCAGCATGACAACTGCACTGCACCGGGCCCGCTTCACCGACCGGACCGCCATGGTCACCGGTGCCGGCTCCGGCATCGGACGGGCGATCGCGCTGGCGCTCGCGGCGGAGGGCGGACACGTCGTGGCGGTGGGCCGAAGGCAGGAGTTGCTGGAGGAGACGGTGGCGCTGATCGAGGAGGCGGGCGGAAAGGCGCTGGCGGTGTCGGCGGACGTCGCTCGCGCGACGGACGTCCAGGCGGCGGCGGCAGCCGCCGTCGAGCACTTCGGCTCCCTGGACGTGGCGGTGAACAACGCCGGTGTCTTTCGGGGCGGCGCCCCGCTGGCCGACCTCACCGAGGAGGACTGGCACACCCAGCTCGACGTCAACGTCACGGGCGTGTTCCTCGCCCTGCGGGCCGAGATCCAGCAGATGCGAACCCAGCCGACCGGCGGCGCGATCGTCAACATCGCCTCCATCTTCGGCGCCCATGCCCGCAACCCCGGCGCCGCCGCGTACGCCGCGACGAAGGCCGCCGTCTCCGCCCTGACCAGGGGCGCCGCCCTCGACCACATCGGTGACGGCATCCGCATCAACGCGGTCAGCCCCGGCGCGGTGCAGACCCCGATGTCGTTGCGCCCCGGCGAGACGGACGCCGACCGCTCGGCCCGCGCCCGGGCCACCCTCCCCCTCGGCCGCATCTCCACGACGCGGGAGGTGGCAGCGGCCGTCCTCTACCTGGCCTCGGACGACGCCTCTTCGGTGGTGGGAACGGACCTGGTGGTGGACAGCGGGGCGACCGCCTGAGCCGGGGAATCGCCGGACACTAACGTGACGTGACCGTACGGTAGCTCTCCGCATGGTCCTGGTGCCCGCCGGGCAGCGGCCTCGTGTCCAGGTAGAACCACTCGGCGCCCGGGCCCGGTGCCACCGGTGGGGCCGCCGGCGGAGCGGCCGGTGGTGCCGGGATCGGCTCGACGACCGATGCCTGCGTCCTCGCCGGGCCCGGCATCAGCAGTTCCACCCGCAGCCCCGTCCCGCGCTGCTGCGCCGTGAACTCCTCCACCTGACTGCGGCACGCGTGGTCCAGATGCGTCACGCCGGTCAGGTCCAGGCGGATGCGGGGCTTGCCCGAGGCCGCCGCGCTCTCCAGCGCCTCGATGACCTGGGGCAGCCGCAGGAACGTCGCGTTGCCGGCCATGACGACCTTCGCCGTGTCGTCCTCGACGTGCTGCCGGATCACCGTCTGCGACATACGCAGGGCGGCCAGCACGATCCCGGCCGCGAGGCCGATGAGGACGCCTTCCAGCAGCGCCGTCGCGACGATGACCAGGGTGGTCACCGTCATCACCACGAACTCGCCCCGGTCCTGGCGCCACATCTTCGGGAACTCCTCCGGCGCGAACAGCTTCCAGCCGCTGTGCACGAGGACGCCCGCGAGCACCGAGATCGGGATCAGCGCCAGGACCTGCGGCAGCAGCAGCGCGAAGGCCAGCAGCCACAGGCCGTGCAGGGTGCGGGAGATCCGGGTCTTCGCCCCCGCCTGGACGTTGGCCGAGCTGCGCGCCACGACCGCCGTGATCGGGAGGGCGCCGAGGATGCCCGCGATCGTGTTCCCGGCGCCCTGGGCGATGAGTTCGGTGTTGTAGCGGGTGCGCGGGCCGCTGTGCATACGGTCCACGGCGGCCGCGGTGAACAGGCTCTCCGCGGAGGCGATGACCGTGAAGGTGAGGATGGACGTGATGACCGCCGCGTCCGCCAGCCCCGCGAACTCCCCGGCCCCCGGCACCCGCACCGACGCCAACAGGTTGCCGACCTGGAGGGTCTTCACGTCCACGCCGGGCAGCGCGGCGACCGCGACACCGACGCCGACCGCGACCAGCGCGGCCGGGATCCGCTTGGCCGGGCCCGGCACCTTCTTCCACAGGAAGCTCAACACGATCGTGGCGATGCCGAGCAGCGTGGCGATCATCGCCTGGGGGTTGGTGAGGATGTCGGCGAACAGGCCCGGGACCCCGGCCATGTTCTCGATCGGCGTGCCGGGTGCCTTGGCGTCGGCCATCGGATAGGCCTGACTGAACATCAGCGGCAGCCCGATACCGGCCAGCATCCCCTGGACCACGGCGAGGGAGATCGCCTGGAACAACCGGCCCAGGCGTACGACGCCGAGGACGATCTGGAGGATGCCCGAGAACAGGACGATCACGCCGAGCATCGCCAGGCCGTGCTCCAGCACCGTCTCCGCGACCAGCGCGGCGAGCCCCGCGGCCGGCCCGCTGACCTGGAGCGTGCTGCCCCGGACCGCGCCGACGACCAGGCCGCCGATCACCCCGGAGATGATCCCGAGCTCGGCGGGGACACCGGAGGCGACGGCCACGCCGATGCACAGGGGCAGGGCGACGAGGAAGACGACGAGGGAGGCGGTGATCTCATTGGCGAGGTCGGGCCTGGAGCCGGGCCTGGAGCCTGACTTGGAGCCCTTGTCCGCCGAGGGCGCCGGGGCACTCTCCGCCGCCGCCTTCTTCGTACGCCCCGCCCCGCGCCCCCGCGCATGCGCCCCGCTCATCCGGTATGCACCCGGAACCGGCCGTCGCCCTCCCGCTCGTGCACCTGCCCGGTGTCGACCTCGT
Source organism: Streptomyces sp. UW30 (assembly GCF_008042075.1). GTDB lineage: Bacteria > Actinomycetota > Actinomycetes > Streptomycetales > Streptomycetaceae > Streptomyces. The sequence goes on from NZ_RDBN01000053.1 coordinate 69,456, forward strand.
AGTACCAGCCGTGCAGCCGCAGCCGTCCCCCGTCCAGCCGCTGCCGCACCACCGGGTAGGTCCGCAGGACGGCGAGCTGGTTGACGACGTTGCCCTGCGCCACGTCGGGCAGCGACGGGTCGTCGGAGGCGGAGTCGAGGACCGGCGCCAGTTCGGGGCGGGCCAGCTGGAGCCAGGCGTCCACGCCGGGCAGCGCGGTCAGGTCGTCGCCGGACTTCAGCGCACCCATCGCGCCGCAGTGTGAGTGACCGCACACGACGATGTCCTGAACCCCGAGCACCTCCAGTGCGTACTCGATGGTGGCGGCCTCCCCGGACGCGCCGGGACTGCCGTACGGCGGCACGATATTGCCCGCGTTGCGCAGCTCGAATATCTCGCCGGGCCGCGCGCCGGTAATCAGGGCGGGTATGACCCGTGAGTCCGAGCAGGTAATGAAGAGTGCCTCGGGATATTGCCCTTCGGCCAGTTTCCGGTATTCACCGCTCTCGAAATCGACCCTGCGACTGAACGAGCGGGCACGGTCCAGCAACGCCTTCAACGATGCCTCCTCAGCTGGGAGTTCGACCAGTTCACGGCCAGCGTAGAGGTGGGCACACCAGAGGAAGGTTAAGTAAAGGACAGTGCGCGTCCAGGAATTGGACATTCTTTGTCGCAATGCCCCACAAGCGCTTGTTTCTTGTAGCGTGTCGACGTCGGGGCAGAGAATGCAAATTCACCGAGAGACAGGACGCATGGGCATACGAGTGCTGCTCATCGAGGACGACGAGACGATCGCCGAACCCCTTGTCGAGGGACTGGGTCACTTCGGGCTGACGGTGGATCACGTGACCACCGGGGCGGAGGGGTTGAGAAGTGCGTACGGCGATGTCGTCCTGCTCGACCTCGGGTTGCCGGACATGGACGGCATCGACGTGTGCCGGGGCATCCGGCAGGTCTCGGACGTGCCGGTCATCATCCTGAGTGCGCGGGGTGAGGAGGCCGACCGGGTGCTGGGGCTGGAGCTGGGGGCGGACGACTATCTCGCCAAACCGTTCAGCATGCGGGAGCTGGTGGCACGGGTGCGCGCCGTGACCCGGCGCTCGCAGCGCACGGAGGCGGGGGCGCCGCCGGTGCGCGCGGGGACGCCGGTCGAGCGCGGCCGTACGGAAGCGCTGGTGGAGCGGCTGCGCGCGGAGGCGGGGGCACAGCCGGCGCTCACCGCGCCGCCCACGCCCCCGTCGTACGAGGCCGCGCCGCCCGCGTCGTACGAGGACCCGGCGCCCCGACCGCCGTACGCACCCGGCCCCTTGGTCGTGGACCGCCGCACCCGTCAGGTCTGGGTGGGCGAGATCCCCGTCACTCTCACCCCCAAGGAGTTCGAGCTGCTGGCGCTGCTCACCGAGGATCCGGGGGCGGTGTACTCCCGGCAGCAGATCCTGGACCGGGTGTGGGACCCGCACTACGAGGGCCCGACCAAGACGCTGGACGTCCATGTCGCCTCGCTGCGGCGCAAGCTGGGAGCCGCGGAGTGGATCCAGACGCTGCGCGGGGTCGGCTTCCGGCTGGCGGTACAGACCGAACCGGCCGGGCAGCAGGTGCCCTCGCCATGACCCGCCGGCTGCTGCTCAGCTACCTGAGCCTCGCCGCGCTCGTGCTGTTGTGCCTGGAGATCCCGCTGGGCTTCGTGTACTCGCGCAGCGAGCGGGAGCGGGTGGTGAACGCGGCGAAGGACGAGGCCGAGTCGGTCTCCGCGTACGCCTCGCTGTCGCTCAGCGCGGGCCGTGCCGAGCGGGACCTGCCCCGCCGGGTGATCCACTGCGCCGAGCGGATCGGCGGGAAGGTGGTGGTCGTGGACGCCGCGGGCGCGCTGCTCGCCACCTCGCATCCGCTGGCCGCCGTCATGTCGGCCGACCTCGCCTCCCGCCCCGGTATCGCGGCCGCCCTGCACGGCACCGCCACGGTGGACGTGCGCACGTCGACCATCGGCGGGGTCGAGTACCTCTCGGTCGCCGCGCCGGTCCGGCATACCTCGGGGTTGCAGGGCGCCGTGTGGCTGACGCTGCCGACCCGGACGGTGCACGAACGCGTCCATCACGTCTGGCTGTTGCTGTGCCTCGGCGGGCTCGGGGTGCTGGCGGCGGTCGCCGTGGTGGGGTTCGCCATCGCCCGCTGGACCGGCCGGCCGATCCGCGAACTGGAGCGGGCCACCCATGAGTTGGCCGAGGGCGGGCGGGCCACGCCGGTGACGATGACGAAGGGCCCGCCGGAGGTGCGCCGGCTGGCCGCCGCGTTCAACCGTACGGCGGCCCGGCTCGCCCATCTCCTGTCCGCCCAGCGGGCGTTCGCGGGCGAGGCCTCGCACCAGCTGAAGACGCCACTGGCGGCGCTGCGGCTGCGGCTGGAGAACCTGGAGCCGAACGTCACCGACCGCGGCCTCGGCAGCCTCACCGCCGCCGTCACCGAGACGGACCGGCTCTCCCGGATGGTCGAGGGGCTGCTGGCGATGGCCCGCCTGGAGGAGGACTCCGCGACGCCCGCCCCGGTCGACGTCGGCGCCGTCTGCGCGGAACGGCACCGCACATGGCTGCCGCTGTTCGAACAGCAGCGGGTCTCGCTGGTGCTGTTCGTGGGCAGCGTGGGGCCGGTCCTCGCGGTGCCGGGCGGGGTCGAGCAGATCGTGGACAACCTGCTGTCCAACGCCCTGCGCGCCTCGCCGCGCGACAGCACCGTGACGATGGAGCTGAGGCTTTACGTCCCGGCCCGCCGCGCCCTGCGCGACGCCCGCCCCGCCTGGGTGGACCTGCACATCACCGACGAGGGCCCCGGCATGACCCAGGAGCAGCGCGCCCGCGCCTTCGACCGGTTCTGGCGGGCGCCGGGCGCCCCCAAGGGCGGCACCGGCCTGGGGCTGTCCCTGGTACAGCGCCTCGCCCACGCGAGCGGCGGCGAGGCGAGCCTGCACGCGGCGAGTTCGGGCGGCCTGGACGCGGTGATCCGCCTGCCGTCGGCGCAGGGGCCGCCGCAGAGCGCCGGGGGCGGCCACCAGCCGGGCAGAGGCGGCCGGCGTCTCCGTGAGGCCCCGGCCCTTCCGGCGTAGCGTCGCCGTGCCGGGTGGCTCCACGCGCCGCACACCGGCTTCACAGCCTGTCCATAGGGCGGCAACCCCGCACCCCCGAGGTCCGTAACCCCGCGCCCCTAGCGTCCGTCACCGCGCGACCCCGCCCCCGACCGGGGGCGGGTCGGTCACGGCACCCTTGGAGCAGAAGTGGAACGTCGTACCTTCCTGCGTGCGACCGCCATCGGCGGCGGCGCCGCCGTCTTCGGCGGAACCCTGTGGCGCGGCGCCGCATACGCCGCGCCCGCCCAGCCCGGCGCGGGCCCGTACGGGGCGCTGGGCTCGCCCGACGCCAACGGCATCCGACTGCCGAGCGGCTTCACCAGCCGCGTCATCGCCCGCTCCGGCCAGACGGTCTCCGGAACGTCGTACAGCTGGCACAACGCCCCGGACGGGGGCGCCTGTTACGCGGACGGCTCCGGCTGGATCTACGTCTCCAACTCGGAGATCAACCCCTCCGGCGGCGCGAGCGCGGTGAAGTTCTCGGCGGCGGGCGCGATCACGGGCGCGTACCGGATCCTGTCGTCCACCCGGCAGAACTGCGCGGGCGGCAAGACCCCGTGGAACACCTGGCTGTCCTGCGAGGAGGTGTCCCTCGGCTACGTCTACGAGACCGACCCCTGGGGCACGAACGCGGCCGTGCGCCGCGCGGCGATGGGCCGCTTCAAGCACGAGGCGGCGGCCGCCGACCCGGTCCGCAAGGCGATCTACCTGACCGAGGACGAGACGAACGGCCGCTTCTACCGCTTCGTGCCGACGACCTGGGGCGACCTGTCCTCCGGCACCCTCCAGGTCATGGTCGCGGGCAGCGCGACGTCGGGCTCGTTCACCTGGGCGAACATCCCCGACCCGGACGGCTCCCCCACCGCCACCCGCTCCCAGGTCTCCGGCTCGAAGTCCTTCAACGGCGGCGAGGGCTGCCACTACGCGAACGACACGGTCTGGTTCACCACCAAGGGCGACAACCGTGTCTGGCAGGTCAACCTCACCAACAACACCTACGAGTTGGCGTACGACGACTCCCTCGTCAACGGCACTGCCCCGCTCACCGGCGTCGACAACATCACCGGTTCCTCCTCCGGCGACCTGTTCGTCGCGGAGGACGGCGGCAACATGGAGATCTGCGTCATCACCCCGGACGACGTGGTCGCCTCGTTCCTGCGGATCGACGGCCAGTCGGGCTCGGAGATCACGGGCCCGGCGTTCTCCCCGGACGGCACGCGTCTGTACTTCTCCAGCCAGCGGGGCACGAGCGGCAGTTCGTCGGGCGGCATCACCTATGAGGTGACGGGCCCCTTCCGCGCATAGCGGTCACAAAACAGCCACACCTCCTTCACACTCGGTCGCGGAGCATTACGGTCATCCCCTCACGCAACACCAGTGGGGGGATGACATGACCCATCCGTACACCGCACCACCCATGCCCGGGCAGCCCGTCCGCCCGGGCCCCAAGTGGGCCCGCAAACGCTACGTACTCCCGGCGCTGGGCCTGGCCTTCTTCATGGGCATCGCCGCAAGCGGCGCGTCCGGCGAGGACGCGAAGAACACCGAGGCAAAGCCGACATCGGCCTCACCCCGGCCCACGGTCACGGTCACGACGACCACGACGGCACCGGCCGAGGAACCAGAACCGGCGCCGACGGTGACCGCCACGAAGACCATCAGGGCCACCAGAACGGTCACGGCAGCACCGGCGGCGGACAGCGGCTCCGTCTCCGACGACGACTCGTCCTCCGGCGACGTCTACTACGCCAACTGCTCGGAGGCCCGCGCAGCCGGCGCCGCCCCCATCCACCGAGGCGAACCGGGCTACGCCTCCCACCTCGACCGGGACAACGACGGGGTGGGCTGCGACAGCTGAGAGCCGTGAGCGACCGCCCGCCGCGATGCCGGTCGCGACGGACGGTCACTTCACCGGCCCGGGCTCACCAGTCCGGGCTCACCGGTCCGGGCTCACTTCACATCGACGAAGTCGGCCGAGCCGGTCGCGGCCACGGTGAGGCTCGTGCCCGCAAAGTCGTAGCGGTAGGCGCCGTCCGCCGTCGCCTTCACGGTGGTGGTGGCCCAGCCGTTGCGGTCGGTCTTGATCTTCTTCAGCGTGACGAAGGCGCCGCTCGTGCCCTTGCGGTACTGGAGCAGCACCTGGTGCCCGATGAGGGGCACGTTCGTGCGCGTCTCCCAGCCGGCGACGGTCATCCGGGCCTTGACCGTGAGGTCCTTGCCCTTCTTCACCGGCTGCGGGGTGGCGACGGTCTGGGACATGTACGTCTGGCGCTTGATGCGTGCGAAGTAGGCGCCGTCCCCACGGGTGACGTTGCCGGCCCCGTCGGTGGCCACGGGACTGATGGTCCAGACACCGGCAAGGGCGTTGCTGCGGAGGTTGACGTTCGGGTCGGCGGTCACGAGGGCCTCGCAGAAGGAGGTGGTCTCGTTCAACTTCACGCAGTCGCTGGGCCCGACCAGGACCCCGTCGGCATTCGCCCGGTCCGCCCCGTGCCACAGCTCGTACGACACGCTCCGCACGCCGGACGGGTCGGTGACCGTCGCGGAGACCGAGAACACCCTCTTGCGCGCGGCCTCGACGCCAACGGTGTAGTCGCGGTCGTGGTTGACATCGATGTTCCAGAACCTCGTACCCGAGTCGTCGGAATCGGCCCCGGCGGCCGGTACGGCGAGAGCGGCTACGGCCAGGACGGCGCTGAAGGCGGCGGCAGTGGCAGTGACGGCGGTGGCACGTCTGCGCATGGTGTGGTTTCCCCAAGTTCGATGAATCGGGTGGTCACTTCACCCGCGTCAGACAAGGCGGAAATCCAGGGGGTTGTGCACCCCGGCCGGCCCGACCCGGCTCTTAACCCTGCGCTCACCCTGGGTTGGCGCAATCACGGGTCACCGGACGCACGGAAGGGCGGCACCCCCGCACGGGTGCCGCCTTATCTGTGTCTACCTGCGAACTCCCCGTTTCCCGGGGTCGTGAGGGCACTCTCAGGGCACTTCCGCCAGGGCCTCATCAATGAGCGCGGCCGTCGTGTCCTCGTCGTCCTCGTACAGATGCACGTACAGGTCCAGAGTGATCGATGGCTTAGCGTGACCGAGGCGCCGCTGCACCTTCTTCACTGACGCGCCGTGCTTGATGAGTACCGAGGCGTAAAAGTGCCTCAGATCGTGCGTCGTCGTCCCCTCGGGGACGCGCAGCGGCGMCTCGGCGGCGGCCAGCTGCTTGTTTGCCCGCTTCACCATGCGCGCCCACAGCTTCGCCCACGACCCGCGCCGGATCGGGTCGCCCGTCTCGCTCACAAACAGCAGCCGGGCCTTCCTGGTCCTCGGCTTCCTCGGGTCCGTCCGGTCCTCGATCTCCACTTCGGCCGGCGGGTACGCCTTCAGGTGCTCCTCGACGGCCGCCACGGCGGACACCGACAGCGGCACTGTGCGGTAGCTCTTCTCCGTCTTCGGCTCCCCGATGTACGGCACGCCCTTGTCGGGGCCGATGAGCTGCTGCTCAACCTCGACCGTTCCGGCCAGCAGGTCGACGTGCTCAGCCTCCAGTCCGAACAGCTCGGCCTGCCGCAGGCCCGTGGTCGCGGCCAGGCGCATCAAGGCTCGGTAGCGGGACGAGGCTGCGGCCAGCAGGGCGCGTACTACTGCGGGGTCAAGCGGCACCACCTCGGGCTTGCGGATCTCGGGGAGGTCGATGCCGTGGCAAGGGTTCGCGCGGATGATGCCGTCGTAGTGGGCTGCGGCCATCACGCCGAACAGGGCATTCCACGGGGTTCGAAGGCTGGACGGAGCCAGGACGGCGGAGCGGTCCTTTACCCATGCCCTGATGTCCGATCGCTTGATACTGGCGATCTGACGGGCACCGAGCAGCGGGTAGACGTGCAGCCGCAGCCCCCGCTCGACGTTGGATTCCGTCCGCTCGCGGTGTGTCGCCATGGTGCGCCACTCCTCGGCGTAGTCCCGGAGCGTCTGTCGGCGCGTGACACGGTCGACGTACTCGCCCCTGTCCAGCTCGTTGGTGATCTCGGCCGCCCGCGCGTCGGCTGCGGTGCGCTTGGCGAAGTTCTCCTTCTTCTGCTCGCCGGACGGGTCCCGGTAGCGGACCTGCCAGCGCTTCCCTACGCCATGTTCAGCGGACGGAGACACGGACTTGCTCTTCGTGCTGTGCTCCTTGCACGGCTCGGCGTCGGCCGGCGGTCGGGACCGGTGCCAGCGGTCATACACGTCGGCCATCAGTTCCCCTCCCGCCAAACCGAGTCGGCCAGGAAGTGGCGTGCATTCTGGTGGGGTTCGCTGCCCTTTCGGGTCATGCCGCGCATCGGCCTCCGATCTCTTCAGCGTCGTACTTGTCGAGCGCTTCGGCGTCGTACAGAACATGTCGACCGCGCCGCATGAAGCACTGCGGGCCGGTGCCGGCGTAGCGCCAGTAGCGGACAGTTGCGGGCGACGTGCGGTAGCGCTCGGCGACTTCCGCAGTCGTCAAGTACCTCTTCATGACGTCCTTCCTGGCGAGCGACTAGTCGCTCAGTCACCACCCCGAAGCTGCCTTCGTGAGCGAGTGCCGCCGCACAAACCGCAATATCCGCAGAAGGACTTGGGAGGCCCGTTGACCTGCGGTGTTGCGGTGTGTGGGTGATGGCGGGCGTCACTCCGCAAAAATCCGCGATATTCCGCAAAAATCACGGGCATCGGCGACCGGCCCCGGGGGGTGGGAGTGCGCTCGGTTTTTTGCGGAATWTCGCGGATTTTTGCGGAGTGACGCCCGCCATCACCCACACACCGCAACACCGCAGGTCAACGGGCCTCCCAAGTCCTTCTGCGGATATTGCGG
>NZ_RDBN01000053.1:77474-134053 GCF_008042075.1 Streptomyces sp. UW30
GTAGGACCGCAGATAGCCGTGGTCTTCCAGGAGCGCGAGGGCGGGTTCGAGGTCGGCAACGGTGGGGACCTCGCTGCGGGACAGGACGCTGAAGACGTCCCGTCGGCTGACGTCGTCCCACCGGTTGTCCTTCAGGGCGTCCAGGACGCTGCGGGCGCGGGACAGGACCGGGTCGGCGCCCATGGCGTCGAACACGGCGAGGGCGTGGGCGGTGTAGTAGTCCCCCAGCTCGATGGCCGCGCGCATGGTGTCTTCGGTGACGGGGTGGGCGTAGCCGTTGCCGCCGTGTTCGGCGAGGTGCAGCAGCGCGGCCATGCGGGCGGTCGCTCCGGCGAGTTTCCCAGCCCAGTTGGAGATGTGGCCCAGCTTGCCGCCGCGTGCCTTGAGCTGTGGTTCGATGCGCTGCTGATAGTCGATCAGCGCCGTGTCCGCTTCCGGGGTGAGCTGGATGATGGCCGGGTCGGTCCATTCCGCCAGGGACAGGGTGAGGTCGATGACCTTCGTGGTGTAGGTGGCGGCCGTCTGTTCGGGGACCGGGTCGGTGATGATCTGCCGGTCGCCGACCGTGGACACCGGCAGGGAGTACAGGAAGCGGGCCAACAGTCCGCGTCCCTCGAACCCCTTCACCTTCCCGATGTCCCGAAGCACGTCCGGCTGCACGGCGAGGCCGATGGTCAGCGCGGGCGCGTCGATGTACTCGCGGCGGGTCTGCCGGTTCACCCGTAGCCGGTCCCCGGCATGCCCTTTCAGGAAGACTTCCATGTTGGGGGCGCCGGAGTAGCGGCCGGCAATGATGTCGAAGATGCCGCCCTCAGCGCTCATCACCGACAGCCTGCCGCCCTGCTCCGCCATGAGCGAGGTGACCGTTTCGGGTGTGGAGTCGTCCGCCAACAGGACCGGCTCGGCGGGGACTGTAAGCGTGTCGGCGGTCTGCGCGAGGCCCACGGCGGTCTTCACCATGTCATCGCGCTTGTCGTTGTCGGCGGACGCGGCTTTGGCGGCGGCCTTGTCCGCTGCTTCCTTGGCCAACCGGGCTGTCAGTTCCGCTTCCACGATCACCGGCTGCATGGCCGTCTTGAGCTGCTTCTCAGCCTCATAGAGGGGGTTGGTCAGCAGCGCAAAGACGGCGGACTTGCGGTTGGCGGGCGGGAGCGCCACGACGGTGTAGAGGTTGGTGGGCTCGCGCCAGTTGCCGCGTACGTGGACCACAGACCGGCCGCCGGCCGCCGTGGCGAGCACGGCGAGGGCGATAGACCCGGCGAGGTCCACCGGGGTCTGCGTCTCCTCGGAGACGGCCGTCACGAACTCCCCGAGCCAGGCGGGGAGGACGTGAGCGGGAAATGGTGGACGCTCACGGCGGCCGGTGAGGGGAATGGGGTCCTCCCACACGTCCGGTGCCGCATCGTCCTCGCCGGGCGGCGCTTCCAGGGTGGGCAGTCCTGCCCACAGGTCGGGGCTGTCCACGGACTGGGTGGTCATGCTGCTGCCCTCCCTTCAGCGGTCGTGTGGGGGCATTGGCCGACGGAGACGCGGGTCGTGAGCCTGATGACGGCGGCACGGCCCCGGGCGCGTTCGTGGTGCCCGCATGCGCACAGCCAGTCCGCGACCGGCACGCCCTCGCACTGGATCTGAAGACCCGGGGTGATGCCGGTGACGGTGACCGTCTGCGGGTCGGAACCAAGGGCAGAAAGGACGCCCTTGCGGGCGCCGACCTTCGGTTCGCCTACGGCCGCCCGTGGCGGGCCCTGCACGGCGCCCTGACGGCTATTTGCGGGGTTTCGGGATGCATTGTTCATGCCGCGCGCTCCGAGGCGGACTCAAGGCCGTTGGTGACTGAGCGGCGGGCGTAGGGCTCGGGGACGCCGACGGAGACGGCGGCGGCCACGATCTCTTCCCCGATGGCGTTCAGGCCGCACGGGCCGGGGCACTGTGCGTGCTGCCGGGCGAGGAAGCGGGCGACGCCGAACGCCTGTGATCCGGCGCCGGATTCGGTGTGGGAGCGGACCTTGGCGAGGCCGCGCGTGAGGCCGGTGCGGACGTAGCCCTCAGTGTGGCGGCACCCAGTGGCCACGGTGCGGTCCCACGTGGCGCGCTCGGGGAGAGAAGAGACCACTTCTCCGGCTGCGGGGGTGGTCTCTTCCTTCACCACCAGGGCGCGGACGGCCGACGGCAGATCGGTCATGCGTCCGGTGCCGGGACCGAGCCAACGGGCGTAGGACATGAGGGATTTGATGTCCACGCCCGGCCGGACCGCATTGGCCGACCGCACAGCGCCCTGGTAGATCCAGTGTTCGCCGCGTGTGGTCGACACGGTCCGGGTGGCGGGCAGGGATGCTCGGGCCCATGCGACGGCGGCTGCGTGGTCGAGGTCGACCACGGTCACCCCGGCCCCGCCGGGGTGGTAGGCGACCGCCACGGCCTGACGCCAGGCCGTGGCCCACGCCGGGGCAGTGAGTACGGTCGGGTCGGTCGTGGCAGCGGCCCATCCATGGCAGACGGCGGCGCACCGGCAGGGGCCTGCGCTCTTCATGTTGGGGCGCCCGCCGCACGCATTGCGCGCGCAGGCGCGGCAGTTCCCGAACGGCACCTTCCCCTCACGCAGCGGCAGTACGGGGACACCGGCCGCCGCAAGGTCCAGGGCGGTGCGCAGGTGAGTGGGGGTCATGCGGCGTTCCTCCCTTCCAGGGTGAGGAACTGGGCAGCGACCCATCCGGTGTAGGCGGGTGGGATGCACTCGCGGATGCCGTCGCGGTTCATCCACGGCACGCCCATGACCTTGCGGGCGAGGGCGACGCCGGAGAAGTTGCCAACGAACTGGCCGTAGTGGCCGGGCGGGACGGGGCGGCCCATCTTGGCCTGCGGCACGGTGTGCGCCGAGTGCGGAAGCTGCGGCAAGTGCAGGAGTCCGCCGACTTCGAAGTAGCGGTGCCGGTAGGTCTCCACACCGAACATCGGCCCGCACAGCATCACCGGGCGACGCAGCTTGGGCAGCGCGCCCCGGACGTTCTCCATGGCCCACGGACGGCCGGTGGACTCCAGCGCAGCGCGGGTGGGGCCAATCAGGTCGGGGTGGGCGTTGCCCTGGAGGCGCTGGCAGTCGCTGTCGTGCTGGCACGGCGGCGAGGCGTGGATGAAGTCGAACTCTGCCCCGTGCTCCCGGATGAACGCCATCGCGTCCGCCTGCACGAAGGTGAAGGGGTAGCGCGGCTGAGGGGCGATGTCGACGCCAGTGACGTCGAACCCGGCGAGGTGGTAGCCCATGGCCGCCCCGCCTTGGCAGCAGAACGCATCCAGCAGGCGCGGCCGGGGCCGGTGACTCGTCAGAGTGGCAGGGGCCGTCCGGCCCTCGCCGACAACTTGCAGTTGGGGCATGCTGTAGGTCTCCTGTTCTGCTACGTCGGGATTGGAGACCGTGGGCGGTGGGGCTGTCCTTGTCCGGGAGTGCCGCCGCCCACGGGCATAGCTAGCCGTGGAAGTGACTGCGCTTGATCACGGCCTTGCGGATGTTGACCGTGCTGCCGCGCCCATCGCTCGCGATGGACCGGGCGGGCATGCGCCAGGCGAGCACGGCGAGAGCGATCCACATGGCGGCGCCCGTGCCGAATCCGGTGGCGGCGTTGACGATCTCGCCGATGCCGTAGCCGACGCCGGCCGCCAGGGCCCCGCCCCCGAGGCCGGCCCCGAGGAAGCGCTGTGCGATCGGGTCCACCAGCGGCAGCGGGGTGAGGTCGCGCGGCTCCGGCAGGGCCATGGGGAGTGGGGCGAGGTGCTTGGGCATGGGGACCATGCGCCCGTAGGCGTCGGGCACCCACACCACGGGGCCACGTTCGGCGGCCAGTTCGACGGCCGCCGGGCCGGGCGCGTACAGGTCCAGCGATGCCGGGTCGTACGCGGGCCCGGGCGCCCGTACGTCCGGCCGCAGGGCAGGGGTGTGGTTGTCCATGGCGGGGCCTGCCTTCAGTTCCCGAGCGCGGACAGGGCGTCGGCGGACGCCTGCACCATGTTGTGGATCGGCTCGTAGGCGCCGGTTCCGGCGGCGAAGAAGCCGAACAGGAACAGCACCAGGGCGGCGCCGCCCCCGGCGGACTTGGTCTTGATGGCGAAGGCGGACGCGGCGCCGAACAGCAGCACGGCGGAGATGTTCAGGATCATCGGGAGCCTTCCGTTCGGTGGATGCGGGAGGGGTAGGCGGAGCCTCGGAAGCAGCTCCGGTACTCGTCGCGGGTGACGCGGAACTCGCGGCGCTGGCCGTCGGCCGTGGTGACGGTCAGCCGGTAGCGCCAGCCGCCGGACTTGAAGTAGGCGGCGCTGCGGTCGCTCACGGTCCCGGCCGGGCCGACGGCGTAGTTCGGGTTGCACGCGGTCAGGACCAGGACGGCGGCGAGGGCCGTCACGGTGGTGGCGAGGATCTTGCGCATGGCGAGGTTCCTCCAGTGGTCAGTTGGTGGTGCCGGCGCGGTAGATGCGGGCCCAGCGGTTGTAGAGCCAGCGGCCGACGCGGATGCGCTTGCCAGTCGCCTTGCAGCGGCGGCAGTCCTTGCCGCGCTTGAGGCGTCCCTTGCGGTCGGCCTTGAGCGCTTGGCCCATGCCACGGCACTTGCGGCAGTAGCCGAACGGCGAGGCCGCACACAGACCGATGTAACCGAGAGTGACGACTATCAGGCAGGCGACAGCAAGGAGGATGGGGGTCATGAAGGGCCCTCCGGGCGGGTTTTCGGGGGTTTCCGCAGGTGGGGTGCTATCCGCTAGGTCACAGGTGAGAGCTAGTTCAAGGTGCTAGCGGGGGTGCTACCGGTAGCAGGTGTGGGTGCTACCGGTAGCACCGTGTCAGGGCTATGCGGCGCCGGGCTTTTCGTTACGCTCCGCAATCGCCTTGAGGAGGTCGGCGCGGGCGATGCCGCGCCGGGTGGTGCGGGTGCCGTCGTCCGTCGTCCCGGCGACGTCGCGCGTCTTGATGCCGTGCGGCTTGAGGGCCGAGGTGACGTTCTCGCCCTTCCAGCCGCCGTAGACGTCGGGCCGCAGTTCGGCGAGACGGGCGGCGATCCGTTCGTTCCAGATCCGCTCTTCCTTCTCCGGCACCACGGCCGCGACGTCCGCGAGCAGGTCGTAGGACGGGCCGGTTACGGCCTCGGGAGATTCCCCGAGCGCGTACCCGGACAACAGTCCTGCCTGCTCACGCATGATGCGGGCGCGGGCGGCGACGGCCACGGCGCCGGGCGCGTCAATGAACGCACCCGAGACGATCCGGGCGTCCGAGCCTTCACCGACGAAGTAGTGCAGGCCCTTGTCACCCCATGCGAACATCGTGGCGCGTACGCCACGCTTGTAGGCGGAGGTGCCGAGGACCATGTCGTTCTCGGTCTGGCCCATGACCTTCAGGCACCAACGGGCACCAGAGTTCGCGCTGATGCCGGTGGGCAGGGACTTCGCGTCCGGCCGCTGGGTGGCCAGCAGCAGCACGATCCCCGTGGCGGGACCGCGCTTGACCAGGTCGGTCGCGATGGCCTCGAACTCCTTGCCGTGCTCTGCGTGCTCGAACAGCACCTGGCACTCATCCACCCCGATCACGATCGGGTGCAGTCCGAGCGAGCGCTTGTCGGCGAGCTGGCTGGTCACCTTCGACTCGGGGCAGATGTCCCGGGGCAGGGAGCGGATCACCTTGGTACGGCGCCTCAGTTCCTCGCGCAGGGCGCGGAAGTCGTTGAGCGCGTACTGGATGGTCTCGTCTTCCTCGCCGACGCCGTGCCGGTGGGAGACGGCCTCGCCGACCGGGTCGAGGTCGCCGGTGCCCTTCATGTCGTAGGTATGCAGCTCAGCCCGCGGATCCAGAGCGGCGATGAGCAGCAGCAGCCTGAGCAGGAAGGTCTTGCCCATGCGCGGGATCGCGCCGATGACACCGGCGATGAACATCAGGGTGACCGCGACCCAGCGTCCGCGCTGGTCAGTGCCGTAGGGGATGGCCTTGAACAGGTCGACCGTGCCGGACTTCAGCAGTGGCCAGGCGGGCTTGGGCGCGGACTTCAGGTCCTGGTCGCCCACCCACAGCACGAGCCGGCCGGTGTGTTCGTCGGAGACGGCCTCCGGCCACACACAGCCCAGCGGCCGGCGCAGACCCGATGCGAGCCGGTCCCTCCGCTCGATCACGTCGGTCACGGTCACGCCGTAGGGCAGGTTGCCCTCCGCACGCCAGCCCGGGCCGTCGCGGGTGATCGGGGCGGTGAACTCGAACCCGTCCCGGCCCTTGGCCTGCGCCTGGTTGATCGCCGGAATGCCCAGCGCTCCGAGCGCCCGAAGGACGATGTCCGACGTGAGCTTGGTTGCCTTGGGAACATCCACAGCCCTGTGGATAACAGGATCATCCGCCTTACGTCCGGCGGCCCCGAACGCCAGCACCAGGGCACTCACGGAGATGGCTTGCAGCCAGTCGGGGGCGAGCACGTAGATGGCGAGCGCTGCACCCAGCCCGACGAACATCGCCAGCACGGCGACCAGGGTGCGGAGTCGGACGCGCCCATCGCGCTGCCGGGAGAGCTTCAGGTACTCGGCAGCGTCCTCGCGGCGTACGGCGGCGAGTCGGACCGGTTCGCCCTCGCGGTCGGCCATCCACCGCATGGTGCCGCCGACGAACCGGGCGAGGCCGGTCGGAGCCTGCATGGCCAGGCGCAGGGCGTAGACCGGGGAGCGAAGGGCGTGGTACCCGGCCACATGCGTGTAGTGGCGGGCCACCCACGCCGACGCGGTCTTGAGTTCCGCGACCGAGCGCAGCCACAGCGGGACCACGTCCCGACGCTTGGCAGCGGCCAGCCGACCGAGGTAGCCCGGACCGGTCGCCTTCTGTGCCGACTGGTCGACCATCACGGGTGCGGTCGGGTCGGCCGACTCATCACCCGACTCGCCGGGGCGGGAGTCGGCCGACGGGTCGGCGTCGGGTCGGGTGGCCGGGTCGGCCGACCGCTCCCGGGCGGATCGGGCCTTGCCGAGGTCGACCACCTCGCCGCTCATCTCGGCTTCGATTCGGTTGAACAGTTCGTTCTCGTCGGGGTGGTTCACTGAGATTCCTTCCACTTTTCGGGTGTGAGGGAAAGGCGGGCCCGGCCGACGCTGTGGGAGGTGGGCGGCCGGGCCCGTGCTGCGATGGTGGGTGCCGTGCACGACTGTTGATGACCGGGATCCGGTCACCGTGCAGGCCTGCGATTCAGGTGGCGCGCTGTTCTTCGGCGGCGATGCACATGCCGCAGATGCCGTACGAGCGAGGGATGCAGTAGCCGACGTCCAGCAGACAGCGCGGGCAGGTACGCCGGGCGAGCATGGCCAGGGCGAGCGCGCCCCACTTGCGCGACGTCATCGGCCGCACCGGCTTGGCGCACTCGACGCGGTAGAGGTAGCCGACTCGCACGCCCCCGGTCCGCCGGTTGACCCGCATCACCTGCGCCGCGATCGGCTGCCCGCCCGGCCGTAAGCCCTGAGCACGGAGCTGACGGCGGGTGGCCAAGCCCTCCGGGGCGAGGTGCCACGGGTAGGTGGAAACCAGCGCGTTCGAGGTATCTGGACGGTGCTCCAGCGAGAACCCGCTGGGGGTGTGGTGGTCCGGGTCGGGGATACCGCGCGGGTTCCGATTCGCTGTGTGGGACAAGATGGGGCCTCCGATCTGGAGGGGTTTTGGATGGGTTACGACCTGCAAGCAGTGATCGCTGACGGGGAGGTGCTGCGCGGCGCGGCGCGGGACCTGCCTGCTGCTCGGCTGGCGTCGATCGGACAGGGCCTGTCGCTGATGCCGATGACCGGCGTCCTGTTCGATTCCGTCGCAGATGGCAGCGGTGTAGGCGCGTTGGGGTTCTGGCGGTTGCCGGGAGGATTCGAGAAGGCCCTCGCTGACTGGTCAGCCGGTAGGCCGGTGGCTTACGTGGAAGCTGAGTACTTCGGCGGTGTGGGTGAGCAGCGGGCTGCCGTGTGGGACGGCGGCACTATCGTGCTGGGACCGCTCCAGATAGTGGAGGGCCAGCCCTTTCCGCCCGCCGGCAGTCCGATCTCTCAAGCGCTGCGGCGGTTGGGCGTCGTGGCAAGCGCAGGCGAGGACGAGTTCTCAGCCGTGGGGTTGGATCGGCATCGACACGGCGAGGCGTGGATTGCCTGAGGCGTGGCTTCCGGATTCCCGCACTCACCGGCACGTTCCCGGCTCCGCTCGCGGAATCTGCCTGTAAGTGCGAGAACCTCGGGCACTCGCCAATTCGCCCGGCTCAGGTTGCTCACCTGCGCATTTTCTGTGATGTGACCCCGGTACCTCTCTGGGAACCCGCGTGAACTCCACTTGGGATGCCGTGGAGCGCACCGGTCGGGTCGTAGCACCGCCCGAATGCCGGGGACATCAGGCGGCCTCAGCTTCAGACTGTTCGCCCGTCGGGGCGTCCACGGAGTGCAGGGGCCGGCCGTCGGCACGCTCGCTCTTGAGGGCGTCACGGACCTTGCGGGCGTTGTCCTGCGAGACCTTGAGCGTGGTGCGCAGCCGGTCCGCCGTCAGCTCCGTGTCCGACCACTGTGAAGTCGCCTTGCGCGCCTCGGTGAGCAGTTCCTCGAAGGTGCGCTGTGTCTTGGCCTTGCCCTTCATGGGGTTCCGGCGAGGAGGGCGCGGCTTAGCGTCGGCCGCGGGCGCCGGCGGGGTCTTCACCGGGGGCGGTGCGGGCGTCTCCTGCTGTGCGGCGGGGGCCAGTTCGCCCATGCGCAGCATCACGCGCTCGCGTCGCGGTGTCTTCCACCGCCACGTCCGGCCGTAGCGCTCGTGCAGGTCCGCACGGGCCAACAGCCGCTCACGCTCGCAGGCGAGCGCCACGCTGTAGGAAGTGACCTCCCACAGCGTCATCCGCCGCCACAGAAAGAACGTCGACAGCGGCGCCAGCAGCCACCGCGACCACCGGATCTTCTCCATGCGGCGGCCAGTGGCGGCGCCGATGCGGACGGCGTAGATGTGCGCACCGATCTCGGAGAACACCACCCACAGCAGCGGCATGGTGCCGTGCGCGACCTTCGCCCACATGCCCTGTCCGGAGGCGACGTTCAGGCCGCAGGTGACCAGGGTCAGGACCCAGGGCACGAACCGCACCCACGCGAGCGCCATGTCCATCCGGATCAGCAGCAGGTTAGCCACGGTGAACACCGGGATGGCCACGTCGATACCGACGGGCAGCATCCACGGCTCACCGAACCCCCAGCGCTCCGCAGCCTCCGAGACGGCGTCGAACGAGGCGATCAGACCGAGCGCGCCGACTCCGGCGGCGGCCAGCGCCCCGAGTCCCGCAAGGCCCATCTCCGGGCGGGTCAGTGGCGGCACCCCGACCACGGGCGCGCCGGTGGGGGGATTCTCGGCAGTCACGCCGCTCCCTTCCGGTGCGTGGTGTGGGTGCCGGGGCGTCCGGTGCGGCGCCCGGCCGTCGTGCCCGCGGTCGGGGAAATGGTGGCGGCGTAGTGCCAGCCGCCCCCGGTTCGCTTGGCCGCGTACATGGCTTCGTCCGCCAGCCGTAGCAGCAGCGCCAGCGCATCGGCCGGCCGGGCCTGCGAGGTGAGGTCGCTGGTAAGGGCGGCGCCGATGGAGGCACCCACACCCAGGTCACGGCCGGCGTGACGGAACGGGGCGGTGATCTCGCCGTGCAGGCCGTTCAACAGCCACGGCAGCGCGATCGGGTGGGCGAGCGGGACCACGGCTGCGAACTCATCCCCGCCCAACCGTGCGGCGACCGCGCCCGAACTCTCGCTCAGAGCGTCGGTCAGGCTCGCGGCCGTGGAGCGGATCGCGGCGTCCCCGGCCGCGTGCCCGTGGTCGTCGTTGACCTCCTTGAAGCCGTCCAGGTCCACCAGGACCACGGCCACGTGCGGGCAGCGGGCCAAGGTGCGGGCGGCAAGGGTCTCGAACGCACCCCGCGTCCACAGCCCGGACAGCGGATCCCGCCGGGCGGCCTCGATCCGGCGCGTGAGCCGCAGCGCGTGAACGGACCAGCCGGCCACTAACGGCATGCCGGTGGCGGCGGCGAACATCAGCTCACTCATGCCGCTTCCCCCGCCCCCGAACGGTGGCCGCGAACGGCGCGCAGGAATGGCACCGTGCGGGAAAGGGCGTCGGCGTACAGGGCGTCCCAACCGGCGATCTCGTCACCGGCCTCCGCCTCGCGGCGCAGGTCAGCGAGGATGTCGCGGGCCGCATCCTCGCGGGCCGCGCGATCGCTGTCCGTCTCGAACTCCAGCGGGCCACGGAACAACTCGACGTCGATGCCGAGCGCCAGTTCCGCGAACTCCAGGTCGCCGTAAGCCTCTTGGCCGGCAACGTAGGTGCGCATGCGCATGGTGGATCTCTCCAGTTCAGGTACGTCGGGAAGGCGCGGGGCGGTCGGCTGTCCTTGTCCGGGAGTGCGACCGCCCCGCGACCTGCGGGGAATCAGGGAATGCGAGCTGTGGTGCCGATCAGCGGTTGCGGACGCGGCCGGAGACGGTGTGGGCCGACACGTTCAGGTGCCGGGCACCGGAGATGCGGACGTCGCCGGAGACGCTGTGGGCGCTGACGTGTCCGGCGGCGCCGTCGGTGGCATGCACCGTGATGTCGCCGGAGGTGGTGCCCAAGGTGGCGGCGCGGCCGTCGTACAGGCCCACCTCGATGTCACCGGACACCGACTGAGCGGTGACCTGCTCAGTGATCCGTCCGGCCGTGATGTCGCCGGAGGTGGTGTGGGCCCGCAGCTCCCGGACCCCGTCGGCGTCCAGGTCGCCGGAGATGGAACGGAACTCCATCCGGTCGACGTAGCCGAAGACGCACGCGTCGGCCGACTGCGAGACGACCGCTACCGAGGATCCCGGGGGCAGGCACACCGTCGCCTCGATCGGGCTGACGGTCTGCATGCCGCCCCCGCCACCGGAGACGACGCGGCCGTTGATGATGGTCACGCCTGTCATCGAGCCGTAGACCGTGCCGACGCTCTGCACGATGCGGTTACCGCGTCGGCCCTGCACCATCACGTTGCCGGGCATCTCCGGCACCTCGATGCCAAACGCCTGACCGTTCTGCGTGCTGCGGGCCCCGTTCACTGCGTCGGCCGCCAGCCCGGAAGTGTCGTCCGTGCGCAGCACCACACGTGCGGTGGTCAGGCTGTCGAGAACCTGAACCCGGATGCTTCCGACCGGAAGCGAGAGGCCCAGCACGATCGGGCCGGAGGTGACGGAGGCGAAAACGCGCTCGGTCATGGAGGAACTCCTTGCCTGTGTCGGGAGAGGAACCGAGTACGGCGGGCTGTCCTTGTCCGGGAGTGCCGCCGCACCAGGCGAGGCCCACACCGCGAAAGCGGCGGGCCAAGCGCCCCGGGCGGGATTCGATCCCGCACCCTTCACGGCTGACTGCCGGGGCCGACGGTCATCACCCGGCCGCCACGGGGGCGAGGTCAAATCCCCGCCAATCTCTAAGCACTCTGTTGAGTTCTCAAGGAACCGGCGCTTCCTTCGAACCCGTTTCACGGGGCTCTCTGGGCGCTGCACGGCGGCGTACACAGCCCCGCTCACTGCGTGGTGTGTAATACCTACCACTCACGTTGGCAGAAGGATTCCGCGCCGTCAACCCGTGGTTTTCGACTCGGAACCGCTGGCCCGCCCCGTGCGGTGGTGATTCAACTGTCGCCAGCCGGCGAGGAATTCGGGAGCGTGCACTTGGGGGTGCACTCGTGCACTCCTACGTGCAAACCCTCTGCACCCAGGCCCTGACCTGCGTAGAGTGACGATGAGTCAAGCTGGAACTAGGGCCGCTCTCTGGGGGTTCCATGGCAGACCCGAACGCCAGACTGGCCGCACTCATGCAGGACGCCGACTTCTCCCACAAGTCGCTTGCCCGCGCGGTGGTCGCCGCTGCCGCCCGGTCGGGCGAGGACATCACCTGCGATCACACGTACGTCACCAGGTGGCTCAAGGGCTCCATCCCGCGCGGCAACATGCCTCAGTTCATCGCCAACGCGATCGGGCGGAAGCTGGGGCGTCACCTCACGATCGATGACATCGGGATGGGCGACGCGGCGGTGTCCGCCGTACAGCCGGAGTTGGGGCTTGACTTCGCGGACAAGCCAGAGAGCACTGCCAAGACCGTGGCCGACCTTTGGCGCGCCGACCTGGCCGACGCTGAGACGTTGGTTCGGACGCTGCCCGATTCCGCAGCTTGGAACGCCGCATCCCTGCGCTGGATCGTGACCCCTCCGGACGGAGAACTGACGCGGGCGGGCAACCAGGCGGTCGGCGCCGTGGACGTGGACATGGTGCGTTCGACAGCCGACGCGTTCAGCATGCTCGACGGCAAGTTCGGCGGTGGCCATGCCCGACGGGCACTGATTCAATACCTGCACACGGATGTCCGGCCGATGCTCGACGGGAAATACTCCGACGACGTGGGCAGGCAACTGCACTCAGCCGTGGCGGAAGCGCTCCTACTCGCCGGTTGGATGTCGTACGACAGTGGCCTTCACGGCATCGCTCAGCGGTACCTCATCCAGGCACTTCGCATGACGCAAGCGGCCGGTGACAGGCTTCTCGGCGGAAGCATCCTGTCGGCTATGAGCCATCAGGCGACGTTCCTCGGGCGGTACCAGGACGCCGCGACGCTCGCCCGTGCGGCGTACACAGGTCCCGCCGGCGTCCTCGGGCCGACGATGGCGGCACAATTCCGCGCCATGGAGGCGCGGGCACTCTCCCGTCTCGGGGATGAGCGAGGCTGTGACCTCGCCCTCGCGGAGGCGGAACGCATGCTGGGTCTGCGAACTCCAGACAGTGATCCGCCGTACATCGCGTACTTCGACGAAATCGAGCTTGCAGCCGAGATAGGCCACTGTTTCCGTGACCTGGGTCGCTCCGTCGAAGCCACGGCGCGGGGCGCCGGTTCCATCTTCGGCGACGGCCTGAACAACCGAAGCGACTTCTTCGCGACGATGGTTCAGGCTGAGGCGTACATCAATCAGGGTGAGATCGGTCAAGGATTTAGCATCGCGTTGAACGCGTTGAGACTTGGCGAGGGTCTGAAGTCCGCACGTTGTGTTCAGTACGTGCGGGAGTTCCAGGGCCGGGTAACGCCGGGAATGAGGCGGGCCACGGACTTCCTTGAGTTCGAGGAACAGGCCCGTGGATTCCGTCTCTGGCAACAGGTCGGTTGACGCACCTAGAAGGGTGCCCAATCTCGACGAGAGCCACCCGAGCGAAGACTTTCCACCCGCTTCTCAACTTCCTCCGCCGCGCGCGGGTCGGTACCGGCGTTCTGCGAAAGCCAAGTAACCATCAAGATTTCCCGCATGCTCCGCAGTACGGAGTATCCAGACCATTCCCGCACATCGAATCCGTACCCGGCAATGAAATCGGCGTACTCGGCTTCCGTGTGCCAACCGAAGCTGTCGTAGTACATGGCGGTCTGCATCAAGTCCCACTCTCGCGGACCTGTGACGAACCCATCCAGATCGATGACCTTCGGGTGCCCGACCGCATCACGCAGGACGTTACCCACGTTGAAGTCACCATGCAGGTGTCCGGCTGGAAGCGCGAACCGGAGACGGCCATATTCGCCCATCAAATCATCTGCCATACCCGAAAGGAAAGCGCGAGTCCTGTCCGGGATAGTGGCACGGTTCAGTCGCTGGATGACCTTATCGAATGGCCGAAGGGGCGGCAGAGAGAAAGTCGGCGAATCCAGTTCGTGAAGCCGCCGCAGTAGTTCACCCATCTCGCCTGTACTCGCGTACGTTTCCCCGTCAGCGAGACCTTCCCAGAACGTCACCGGATGCCCCTCAATGACGACTGGCTGTTCGGCCTCTGTCACGAGACGTGCCGCCGGGTATTCCTCAGCAGCAAGCCATTCCGCTACAGCCACTTCCCTTTGAACCGAGGGGAGACGATCAGGGCTACGGCCCACCCTTGAGACGATCCGGCCGCCGCCGATTCGAAATACCGCATGGTCCCCGAATCGCAGCATCTCGATTCCGTCCGGGTCCACGTCGGCGACCTCGCACGCCTTCCGCAGGATGGCCTCTGCCGCGTCTGCGTCGAACTCGGTGCGCTCGGTCGTCGTCATGCCTTCTGAGTCCCCTGTCCGGCCGGCAGTGCACGCACTTCCCGCCCTCGCGCGGCACCCTTGCCGATAAACCCTTGCCCCTCCATCTGTGCGATGGCAGAACGGACGGCAGTCCGCGYCGCCCCGAACCGTTCGCACAGCTCCTTCTCGGTGGGGAAGCGATCGCCGACGCTGACCCCTTCGGCCCGCAACAGGTCGGTCACCTTCTCAACCAGCGGCCGGCGGTCACCGCTCCCGGAGACGTACCACCCGGCACCCTGTACCGACTCGATGACGCCCTCAGTCTTGAGCGCGGCGAGAGCCCGCTCGATGGTGCTGCGGCTCACGCTGTACTCGCTCACAAGGGCCGACTGAGACGGCAGCGCCTCAGTGATCTCGCCGTTCCTGATCTTCTCGCGGAGAGATTCCGAGACCTCCAGGTACGTACCTCGCGGACTGCCCTGCGGCACGTGGCCTC
The DNA here is from genome assembly GCF_008042075.1 of Streptomyces sp. UW30. GTDB lineage: Bacteria > Actinomycetota > Actinomycetes > Streptomycetales > Streptomycetaceae > Streptomyces. The sequence continues at coordinate 92,003 of NZ_RDBN01000053.1, forward strand.
CCCTTCCTCTGCCTAGCCGGCGTCCTGGTGGGCGCCTCACGGATTCAAGTTTTCCACGTACGCCGCGACTGACCGACGGTCTCGTATCCGGTGAAGCCCCTCGATGCGCGGCTAACGATGCGGCCGACCAGCGTCGGCACGGTTGCCGTCATTCCAGATGTAGACACCGAAGGTTCCTGAGCCGTACCACGTCTCGGGCCCGACCTCAGCCGTGAGAGACGGGTACTCGCTGATCAGCTCCGAAATGTCGGCCGGGTCCACCTGACTGTACGGCTGATTAAAGACCAGAACGGGCCTGCCGGTGGTCCGGGAAAGCCACGTGGTCGTGTGGTCGTAGAACCCCGGCCTGTCGTGGCACTCCCTCTTGGCGCAGCGACCCTTGTCGAGCCAGTGCACCCCAGACGAACACCCTGTACTGCCACTCTTGAGGTCGTATCGGTCCGCCCAGTCCAACAGGTCCGCGCGCATCCGGACGTAGACGTTCGGACCGTAGGGCCAGTCCACACCGTCGGCATCACGGGTTAGTACGCCCTGGGAGCGGTCGTCCAGCGAGCTGATCAGCTTCTTCTGGCCGGCGCTCTGGCACCCAGAGCACCACCACTTCGCTTCTTTTCCGGAACCGAAGAATAACCCTTCCCGGCGGCGACGCCCGCATCCCTTGCAGTCATACATAATCTTGCTCCTTCGCTTTCCTCGGGACCGTTCGGCACTATGGGGAACGGTCGTGACCCGCCCGCAATCACCGGGTACGCACACACTAAAACGCAATCGGCTCACATATCAGGTTCGAGCTGCTTTTTCTTGCGGTCGCGAGCGAACCCGACGAAACTAATAATCAGGAATTTGAGACCGAACGATGGCACGAAGATTCCTGCATAAATCCAAAATGTACCCCACCATCCATCATCTCCGTTAGGGTCCATTATCGGAATCCAAAGGAAGTTGCTCGCAATGATAGAGAGCCAACTCCCCGTCTCCCTAGGGACTCGCCCGGCCCTGAATTCGAAGAATATGGTAAGCGCCATGAACAGCATGAAGTGGTAAAGGCTAAGCGCCCAGACGACTGGGTTCACCCAGTCTGCGGACCCTTCAACGAAGCGAATTTGGCGAGGCCACTCCCACAGCATGATGAGTACTAGAACTTGGATGGGGAGGGATCGAATTAGATCCTTGCGAAAAACACGGAGACGTTCTTCATACCGGAGCGCGAAGTCGGCAAGTTCCTCAAATAGCGGGTTGGGTGCCGTCTCGGAATCTAGCCCATGCCTGGCTCGGACGGCTTCGGTTAGCGCATCCTCCTGGTTTGCCGCGCGAATCCGCATCCTGGCATCACCAGCATAAGCCACGACTTCCGCATAGAAGGTGTCAATCGTGTCAGAGTTGAGCTGTGCGGCGTTGGCCACTTGAACCCATCCGGGGCTCTCATCTAAGGACCGTAACTGTTCAGTAAGGTTTACCCAGAACAGTTCTTTCTTTTTCATGTCGTAGACGACGCCGATGATGGGGATGCGACTCTGCCGCCAGTCGTCGAAATGGTCATCTACGGGAATCGCGTACCCGTTGACCCTTTTATACTTCTTGCCGCTCTTCACCTGAATGGCAATCCAGTAAGGTGTCCTCTTGCGGCCGCGCGTGAAGTTAACGATCATATCCTCGCCGTGATCGTTCCCTCCGTCGATCTCCTGAACGAGGTGTTCGTGCTCCTCAAGAAGCGCGCGTAGGGCGTTGACACCCGCCCTCTCGATCTTGCGACTGCCACGGACAGTTGACACTGGCCCCCCTGAAGTCAGCGACCGCCAGGATATCGGCAGGCACCGACAATCCAAGCTGGTCACATCCGCCTAGCCACGCGCTGACCTGGTCTTCTCAAAGGTCGTTCGTTGTCCTGGTCTTTGTCCAGTGCACTGACGGCCGCCACCGTTCCCCGATGTACGCGCGCCCCGTCTGACCTGCCGTTTGAACCACCACGGACGTCCCCGTACGGCGGTGCGGACAGTCCCCAGGAGTGCACACGCCGGCTTGAAGCGAACCGGGACGACTGCGGTGAGTAGCCGGATACACAGGTGGGGTGACAGACSTASGTCTGTCACCCCACCGATCCGCCTCCGCACCGGCCACAACTAGGAGGTTGAGCCACCAAGGCTCCCAAAAGACCAGCCGGTCACTTCGGAAAGCCGTCCACGCCAATACATTCCGTTCCCTGGGAGCCCGCTCTGACCAGGCTGGAAAACCCGCGCGCCGCGAAGATGGATGAACACTGTCACATCCTTGTCGCGGATGGCGTCCTGATACCTCGGAGCCAAGTCTTCCGCCGCAGCTACGGCAGCCTCTTCTTCTGCTTTCCCTTCGAGGATGACATCCTCGAAGGACTTGAAGAACAGCTCCATTCCGGAAGCCTCATCCATGTCCAACGACTTGTTTCCCGTAGCGTCGGCGATCTGTCGACGCATCCCGGCGAACCAGAGCCAATTGGGGATCAGGTTTCCACTCACAGTCAGTCCACCAACAGTGAGAACAAGACCGGGCCCATCTTCCTCACCCTGGGAACGATTGATGATGTTCACGAGGGTGGTAAGCACTTCATCTTGAATGTGGGGGTCCGACATGGCTTTAGCTGCTCCGCTCTCTCGTTGTGGCCCCTGTAGCCCTGCCGGTCGCAGGTTGCGATCCTCGCATGGCTCGCTCCACTAGCACCTTTCGCTCAATGAGTCTGATCGCAGCAGCCTCTCTGTTGGCTTCGGGCGAGRAGCGAACAGCCCTCCCAGAGTACAAGCGGCCAAGGCCGGAGATGCTCGTGTACTCCTTCAGCGGGTTGATGCACGTACCGCTTTGCGGGCGCCCTTCGGGTCGTTTCACAGACGGACGCTCGACGTCTCCAACTGCATCTTCTGCTTTTGCTTGCTCTAGGCCTTGCCGGACCCACTGACGCATTAGTTGAGTGACCGGTACGCCGCGACTCCGTGCGACCTTCCTGATTTCCGCCATGACAGCTTGCTCCATCCGAATGGAGCGAGACACCATAGGATATCGGGCCGGTTCGACTTCCACCTCGCTGGATTCCATGTCTGCAAGGCTGGTGGATTGGAAGTACTCCGCGAGCGATTCCATTTCCTTTTCGCTCTGCGCTGGGCTCTGCTCTTCGCTGCTCATCTTCATCTCCTCCCAAAACTCTTGCGCTCACGGACATCCATGTCGCGAGCGGTAACGACGTAGTAGATGTTTTTGCCTCGCCGGGCGAGAAATACGGCTAGATGGCGGCCACCGTTAGTTACACCCAGCAGGGCGTACGTGTCGTCGCGAACAAGGCGCGCCCGAACGGGCTTGGTTTGACAGGCGTCCTCCACCTCTTCGGGGGAGACACCGTGCTTCGCGATGTGCTCCTCGTTCCAGTCATCCCAGATCAGCTCATCGACACGCACTCACAGAACGTACCACGTCCGTACCACGGTTGTACCACGATGGGGTACGAGGGAAACGAGGGGGCGGAACCCTTAAGCAGTCCGTGGGAGCAGCGGCGGACCTCCAGGTTCGGCCCGCAGGCGATGCCGGGCTCAACCAGAGCGACCCTTCGGCACCGTCGCGCTGGGTGGCAAGACGCAAGGCGGATGAGCAGCGCGGGCAGGGAAGGTGCTGGGGGCCGGCGAGCACCCAACCCTAGGCCCATCAGTCATGACGTTGAGCCCGAAGCGCGCACCGACCGTCTCAGTTTCCGTCTCGTTCGTCGCCGTACACGGCCGTCCAGAGCCGTTCGCCGCGCTCCTGCGGGCGCAGCGTCCGTACGGCTCCGAACGCCGACGAACGAGTGCGAATCATGCCCTGACCAGCTAGGACAAACCTGCAAAGCGAGTTACGCGGGGTTCTGCCAGGGGCGCGCTTGGTACGCCGCGCCGGCAACTGCCCTGGTGCGTGGTGGGTTAGCCTCGCCCGGAGGGCACAACGAGGGCACAACGGCTTCGCACGGGCTCAACGGCAACCAACGCAGGCAAACGCCATTTAGCCTGGTCAGCGACGTAACTTGACAGTCTTCGCAGATGATGCACGGAAGGGCGGCACCCCCGCACGGGTGCCGCCCTCCTTCGTGATCCGGAGCCGCCGCCCATCGGTCTTGAGGGTCGGGGACAGGCGGCGGCTCCGGGGTTCAGTGGCCGTACGGCCTAGCGGTGGTCGCTGCCCGTCGACTGCGACGCCGCGCGCCCCGCCTCAAGGCGCGCCACCGGGATCCGGAACGGCGAGCAGGAGACGTAGTCGAGACCGACCTCGTGGAAGAAGTGCACCGACTCCGGGTCACCGCCGTGCTCGCCGCAGACGCCGAGCTTCAGGTCGGGGCGGGTTTCGCGGCCCGCCTTCGCCGCCGCCGCGACCAGGGAGCCGACGCCGTCCTTGTCGATCGTCTCGAAGGGGGAGACGCCGAAGATGCCCTTCTCCAGGTATGCCGTGAAGAAGCTGGCCTCCACGTCGTCCCGGCTGAAGCCCCACACCGTCTGGGTGAGGTCGTTCGTGCCGAAGGAGAAGAACTCCGCCGCCTCGGCGATCTGACCGGCGGTCAGCGCGGCACGCGGGAGTTCGATCATCGTGCCGATCGCCAGCTTGAGCTTCGTACCCGTCGCCGCCTCGACCTCCGCGATGACCTGGTCGGCCTCCTCGCGGACGATCTCCAGCTCCTGGACGGTGCCGACGAGCGGGATCATGATCTCGGCGCGCGGGTCGCCCTTGGCGTTCTTGCGCTCGGCCGCGGCCTCGGCGATCGCGCGGACCTGCATGGTGAACAGGCCGGGGATGACGAGTCCGAGGCGTACGCCGCGCAGGCCCAGCATCGGGTTCTGCTCGTGCAGGCGGTGCACCGCCTGGAGCAGCCGCAGCTCGTTCTCGTGCGGCTCCTGGCGGGACTCCGCCAGCGCCACACGCACCGACAGCTCGGTGATGTCGGGCAGGAACTCGTGCAGCGGCGGGTCCAGCAGACGGACCGTGACCGGCAGGCCGTCCATCGCCGCGAACAGCTCGACGAAGTCCTTCTTCTGGAGCGGGAGCAGCGCCTGCAGGCTCTCCTCGCGCTCGTTCTCCGAGTCCGCCAGGATGAGGCGCTCGACCAGCTCACGGCGGTCGCCGAGGAACATGTGCTCGGTGCGGCACAGGCCGATGCCCTGGGCGCCGAAGCGACGGGCGCGCAGCGCGTCCTCGGCGTTGTCCGCGTTGGCGCGCACCCGCAGCCGCCGCTTGCGGTCGGCGAACGCCATGATCCGGTGCACGGCCTCGACCAGCTCGCCGGCATCGTGCGCACCGGCGTGCATCCGGCCCTCGAAGTACTCCACGACGGGCGACGGGACCACCGGGACCTCGCCCAGGTAGACCTTGCCGCTGGAGCCGTCGATGGAGATGACGTCGCCCTCCTCGACGACGTGTCCGCCCGGGACCGTCATCCGGCGGCGCTTGGTGTCGACCTCGAGCTCCTCGGCGCCGCAGACACAGGTCTTGCCCATGCCGCGCGCGACGACGGCCGCGTGGGAGGTCTTGCCGCCGCGGGAGGTCAGGATGCCCTCGGCGGCGATCATGCCGTCCAGGTCGTCGGGGTTGGTCTCCCGGCGGACCAGGATGACCTTCTCGCCCGAACGCGACCACTTCACGGCGGTGTACGAGTCGAAGACCGCCTTGCCGACCGCCGCACCCGGCGAGGCCGCGATGCCCCGGCCGACCTGCTCGACCTTCGCATCATCGTCGAACTTCGGGAACATCAGCTGGGCGAGCTGGGCGCCGTTGACGCGCTGGAGCGCCTCCGCCTCGTCGATGAGGCCCTGGTCCACGAGCTGCGTGGCGATGCGGAAGGCCGCGCCCGCCGTGCGCTTGCCGACCCGGGTCTGGAGCATCCACAGCTGACCGCGCTCGATGGTGAACTCGATGTCGCAGAGGTCCTTGTAGTGGTTCTCCAGCGTCTCCATGATCTGCATCAGCTGGTCGTACGACTTCTTGTCGATCGTCTCCAGCTCGGCGAGCGGCACGGTGTTGCGGATGCCCGCGACCACGTCCTCGCCCTGCGCGTTCTGCAGGTAGTCGCCGTAGACGCCCTGGTGGCCGGAGGCGGGGTCACGGGTGAAGGCGACGCCCGTGCCCGAGTCGGGGCCCAGGTTGCCGAAGACCATGGAGCAGACGTTGACGGCCGTGCCCAGGTCGCCGGGGATGCGCTCCTGACGGCGGTACAGCTTGGCCCGGTCGGTGTTCCAGGAGTCGAAGACCGCGTGGATGGCGAGGTCCATCTGCTCGCGGGGCTCCTGCGGGAAGTCCCGGCCGGCCTCCTTCTTGACGATCTTCTTGAAGGCGGTGACCAGCTTCTTGAGGTCGGCGGCCTCCAGGTCGGTGTCGACCGTGACCTTCTTGGCCTCCTTGGCCTTGTCGAGGGCCTCCTCGAAGAGGTCGCCGTCGACGCCGAGGACCGTCTTGCCGAACATCTGGATGAGGCGGCGGTAGGAGTCCCACGCGAACCGCTCGTCGCCGGCCTGCTCGGCGAGGCCCTTCACGGACTTGTCGGAGAGCCCGATGTTGAGGACCGTGTCCATCATCCCCGGCATGGAGAACTTGGCGCCGGACCGCACCGAGACGAGCAGCGGGTTGTCGGCCTGGCCGAGCTTCTTGCCCATGCGGGACTCAAGAGAGTCGAGGTGCGCACTCACCTCGTCACGCAGTGCCGCGGGCTCCTCGCCGCTTTCGAGGTAGACCTTGCAGGCTTCCGTCGTGATCGTGAAGCCCGGGGGAACGGGAAGCCCCAGGTTGGTCATCTCGGCGAGGTTGGCGCCCTTGCCACCCAAGAGGTCCTTGAGGTCTTTGTTTCCCTCGGTGAAGTCGTAAACGAACTTCGCTACGTGGGGTTCTTTGTCTTCCGACACGGTCTCGACTCCCTCGAGGACGTGGTGGCTGCCCTGACGGCGAGGAACATACCCAGATCGAAGGCATCTGGGTACGTCTACTCACGCGTCATGCGCCTGTAACCACCCGTCCGCCAGTGGATCGAAAGTCAAGGCTTGGCAAGCCGTGACGGGCTGATGTTTTCACTTCTTGAACGCAAGAGCGTCCACAGGTGCGGTTTCCTGCTCACATGAGCAGCCTTACCGCACGTTTGAGTTCGATCGATGAACGATCAAGACGTGGCACCCAGTGCCACCCCTTGGAGAAGTGCAGTCGCTCAAGATCTGCTCATCTGAGCGCAGCCCTTATCAAGGGTGGCGAGAATCACGCTGCCACAGCCGCCGGGATTTCACCATGCGGACGTCTCCGCGAAACCGAAACGCGGACGTCACACACCCAGCGCGACCAGCCGCTCCTCCACCCGCTCGGGCGCGTAGAGATGCTCCACGACCAGCGCCCCGGCCCCGATCAGCCCGGCCCGCTCCCCCAGCCGCGAGGTCACGACGTCCAGATGAGCGGTGGAGCGCGGCAGCGCCCGCTGGTACAGCAGCTCCCGGACGCCGGTGAGGAAGGGTGTTCCGGCCAGATCCCCGGCGATCATCAGCACTCCGGGGTTGAGCAGCGTCACGACGGTCGCCAGCACGTCCCCGACCTGTCGTCCGGCCTCCCGCGCCAGCGCCGCCGCCCCCGGATGCCCGGCCGCCAGCAGGTCCCGCACATCCGAGCCGGAGGCCGCCGGCACCCCCTCCTCGGCCAGCCGCCGGGCCACGGCACGGCCGCTGGCGACGGCGGCGAGACAGCCGTACGAACCGCAGCGGCACTGCGCGTCGGCACCCACCCGGATGTGCCCGATGTCGCCGGCGCCCCCGTCGATGCCCCGGTACACCGAGCCGTCCACCACGACCCCGGCGCCGATTCCGGTGGACACCTTGACCAGGACGAAGGCCGAGCAGTCCGGGTATCCCGTGCGCTGTTCGCCGTACGCCATGAGGTTGGCGTCGTTGTCGACCAGGACCGGGACCGCCTCGGCTCCGGTCTCCTCGCCGAAGGCCCTCGCCAGTCGCCCTCTTATGTCGTAGCCGTCCCAGCCGGGCATGATCGGCGGCTGGACGACCCGGCCGCTGTCGCTGTCCACCGGCCCCGGCACCGCGAGCCCGATGCCGCACACCTCTTCGGCCCGCCGCCCGGCCTTCTCCAGCAGCTCGGCGAACCAGCGCGCCAGTTCGCCCAGCACCGCCTCAGGCCCGTCCCGGACGACCAGCGTGCCGCTGTGCTCAGCGAGGATCTCGCCGGTCAGCGACAGCACGGCGGCACGCGCGTGCCGGGTCTCCAGGTCGGCGGCCAGCACCACGGCATGGGCGTCGTCGAACTCCAGCGTGATGGAGGGGCGCCCGCCCAGGGGGGAGTCCACGGGGCCGCCGGCACCCTCGCGCAGCCAGCCGGCCCGGAAGAGGCGGTCGAGGCGCTGGCCGACGGTGGCACGGGACAGTCCGGTCGCCTGCTGCAGTGCTCCGCGTGTGACGGCCCGTCCGCTCCGCACCAGTTCGAGCAGTTCCCCGGAACTCGCCTGACCCCGTGCGCTCATGCACACCCCCTTGTGTTTCTCAAGCTTGCATTACATATTGGGTTTTGCGTGTTAAATAGACGTAACTCTACGGTGGCGCCGACCTAACCGGTCGGCCGGACGTCTTTCGGGGAGCCCCGAGTGGATCGCACTGCCCAACTCACCGCCCGCCGCGCGGACCGTGACATTGCATACGATCCGCCGCCCGACGCCGGTTCCCCGCACGTCAGGGCCGCCCGAGTGCTGGAGGCCAACTGGACCGGCACCTCGACGGTGCCCTCGCGCGGCCTGTATCCGCACCAGTGGTCCTGGGACTCGGCGTTCATCGCGATCGGCCTCAGGCACCTCTCGCCGTTACGGGCGCAGACCGAACTGGAGACGCTGCTCGACGCCCAGTGGGGTGACGGGCGCATCCCGCACATCGTCTTCAACCCCTCCGTGCCGCTCGACGCCTACTTCCCGAGCCCCGACTTCTGGCGCTCCTCCACCGCCGGGCGGGCCGCCGGCGCCCCGCGCACCGTACAGACCTCCGGCATCGTGCAGCCACCGGTGCACGCGCTGGCCGCCTGGCTGGTGCACCGCGCCGACCCCGGACTGTCCCGGGCACGCGGCTTCCTCTCCCGGGTGTATCCCCGCCTGGCCGCCTGGCACCGCTATCTGCTGCACCGGCGTGACCTCGGCGGCGCCGGCCTCGCGTCGGTCGTGCACCCCTGGGAACAGGGTATGGACAACAGCCCCTGCTGGGACGAGCCGCTGCGCCGCGTCACGCCCGCCCCGACCCGCTCCTTCCGCCGCGCCGACCTGGACCACGGGGCGGCTCAGGACCGGCCGACGGATCTGGACTACGGGCGGTATGTGCGGCTGGCGACGGACTACCGGGACGGTGAATACGCCGACGGCGCGGGCGACTTCGCGGTGGAGGACCCGGCGTTCAACGCCCTGCTCATCGCTTCCGAACACGCGCTGGCCAGGATCGCGACGGAGCTGGGGGCGCCGGGGACGGCCCGGCACGCCCGCGCCGAGCGGCTGACGACGGCGCTGATCGACCGGATGTGGGACCCCGCCGAGGAGATGTTCCTCTGCCGCGACGTGCGGGCGGGCGAGCTCGTCCCGGAACGCGGTGTCACCGGCCTGATCCCGCTCCTGCTGCCCACGCTCCCGCGCGACATCACCACCGCCCTGGTCCGCACGGCACAGGGCCCCCACTTCGGCCTGGGCGACTCGACCCGCCTCGCCCCGTCGTACGACCTCCTGGGCGAGGCCTTCGACCCGCACCGCTACTGGCGCGGCCCGGCCTGGTTCAACACCAACTGGCTGCTGGAGCGCGGCCTGCGCACCCATGGCGAGCACAAGCCGGCCGACGCGCTGCGTGAGGCGGCGCTGGAGCTGGCCGTCGCCTCCGACTTCGCCGAGTACGTCGATCCGTACACCGGCGAAGCCTGCGGTGCCACGCGCTTCAGCTGGACGGCCGCGCTCACGCTCGATCTGCTGCACGACCTCAAGGAACCGATGGACTCCAAGGGAGGGATCCGGGGATGACGGACCGTCATCATCTGCTCGTGTTCGGGGGGACGTTCGCCGCCGTGGGCGACGCCGGCGACATCAGCGGCGTCAGGGCCGCCGGCTCTCCGGAGGGGTTGTTCGTACGCGACGCCAGGCATCTGAGCCGCTGGCAGCTCACCGTGGACGGGGCGGTGCCGGAGACGCTCTCCCCCGTGGCCGACGGCGACACGGCACGCTGTGTGCTGGTCCCGCGCGGCGGACGCGACGAGCCACCGGCGTACACGCTGTTCCGCGAACAGGCGGTGGGGGACGGCTCGTTCATCGACGCGATCCGGGTGACCAGCAACCGCCCGGTGCCGACGACGATCCGCCTCGCGCTGACGGCCGACGCCGACTTCACCGACCAGTTCGAGCTGCGCTCCGACCACCGCACCTACACCAAGCCCGGCGCCAAGCGCCGCCGCCAGGTCCTCGACCACGGTGTGGAGTTCAGCTACCAGCGAGGCGAATGGCGCTCGGTGACGACGGTGACGACCGAGCCCGCGCCCGACGTCGTGGAGGAGACCGGAACCGGCGCCCGCCGTCTGGTGTGGGCCCTGGACCTCGAACCGCACGGCACGGCGGAGCTGACCCTGCGGGTGATGGCCCGCCCGCACGGCGACAAACGGACACTGCGCGTGCCCCGCTCACCCGCGGCCCTGTCCGCCCAACTCCTCTCCCTGGAGGGCGAGTTCGTGGAGGGCGTGGCCTTCCCGACGGGCTGGCCCGAGCTCGCGGCGGCCTGTGCGCGCGGCCTGGCCGACCTGGCCACGCTCCAGGTCCCGGCGACTGGCCCCGACGGCGAGGAACTGCGCGTACCGGCGGCGGATCGTATGCAATGTCACGGTCCGCGCGGCGGGCGGTGAGTTGGGCAGTGCGATCCACTCGGGGCTCCCCGAAAGACGTCCGGCCGACCGGTTAGGTCGGCGCCACCGTAGAGTTACGTCTATTTAACACGCAAAACCCAATATGTAATGCAAGCTTGAGAAACACACGCGGCCACCCTCCCCGCGCTGGCCGCGACGCAGGCGACCGGCACGGGACTCGACGCGGTCTCCCAGCCCGGCAAGATCGTGCACGAGGTACGGCACGGCGAGCTGGCGCACTTCGGGCAGGTGCCGTACGGCCGCTACTACGGCTCGGTGGACGCGACACCGCTGTTCCTGATCCTGCTCGGCGCGTACGTGGAGCAGACCGGCGACACCTCCCTGGCGCGCCGCCTTGAGCCGCACGCCCGCGCGGCGATCGGCTGGATGCTGGACCACGGCGGCCTCACCACCCGCGGCTACCTCGTCTACCGCGCCGACCAGGGCGGCCTGGCCAACCAGAACTGGAAGGACTCCCCCGGCGCCATCTGCTCGTCCGACGGCACCCGTCCGGCGGGGCCCGTGATGGCGGCGGGCGCCCAGGGCTACGCGTACGACGCCCTGCGCCGCACGGCATGGCTGGCCCGCACGGTGTGGCACGACGCGACGTACGCGGCCCTGCTGGAACAGGCGGCGTCCGACCTCCGTGACCGTTTCCAGCGGGACTTCTGGATGCCGGAGCACACCTTCCCGGCCCTGGCGCTGGACGGGGAGGGCCGCCAGGTGGACGCGCTGGCGTCGGACGCGGGACATCTGCTCTGGTCAGGGCTGCTGGACAAGGAGTACGGCGAGCTGGTGGGCCGTCGCCTGCTGGAACCGGACTTCTTCTCGGGCTGGGGTGTACGCACCCTGGCCTCCGGCCAACCGGCCTACCACCCCCTCTCCTACCACCGCGGCTCGGTCTGGCCGCACGACAACGCCCTGATCACCCTGGGCCTGGCCCGCTACGGCCTGCACGACGAGGCCCGCACGGTGGCCCACGCCCTGGTCGACGCGGCGACGACGACCGGCCACCGGCTGCCGGAGGTCCTGGCGGGCTACGGCCGCGACACCCACGCGGAGCCGGTGCCGTACCCGCACGCGTGCGAACGTGAGTCCCGCTCGGCGGCGGCACCGTTGGCGCTGCTGACGGCGGTGGGCGGGGCGTAGCCCTCCCGGGTGGTGCGCGGGGTACCACGGCCTCGGCTTCGCCGTCGACCGAGCCGTGTTCCCACCCGCACCACCCGTGCGGCTCTCGTCGCCGGGTGCGGGTGGCCCCGGTGGTGGCTCCTCACCGTCGGCGGCCGCGGCCGTGTCCTCGGCTTCGCCGTCGGCGGGCCGGCCGCGGGCCTGTTGGCCTGGCGTTTGCCGGGTGTTTGCCCAGCGCTGGGGCGGAGTGGGTGAACAAAGCCCGAGGTGGGACCGTACGAGGGAATGGCGGGTCTTCAGCCTCCCCAGCGTGGCCCGCCACACCACTCCAACAGGGGCCTCGCACGGAAGGACCTTCGGGTGCCCGTCTTCACGCGCCAACGTCAACTCCCGGACAAGAACGACGAGCCGGCGCCCGCCGACGAGGCACCCGCGGCCGCCGACGGCGAGGACGCCCCACAGGGGCCACCCGCACCCGYCGACGAYAGCCGCACGGGTGGTGCGGGTGGGAACAACTCGCCCGAAGGCGAAGCCGAGGACACAGCCGCAGCCGCCGACGGCGAGGAGACCCCACCGGGGCCACCCGCACCCGACGACGAGCGTGTCACGGGTGGTGCGGGTGGGAACGACTCGTCCGAAGGCGAAGCCGAGGACACGGCCGCGGCCGCGGCCGCCGACGGTGCGGGTGGGAACAACCCGGCCGAAGGCGAAGCCGAGGCCGAGAAGCCGGCGCGCCGGTACCTCCGCTGGACCCTCACCCTCCTCGCCGCCGCCCTCATCCACATCTGCCTGCAGATGCCGAACACCCTCGGCAACCTCAAGGCCACGGAGTTCGTCCGCCTCCCCGCCGAGGCCGTCATCGGCGCCGCCATACTGCTCAGCCTCCCCCGCCGCCCCCGCCTGATCACCGCGGCCGTCTCCGGCGCCGCCCTCGGCGCGCTGACCATCCTCAGCCTCCTGGACATCGGCTTCAACGAGTACCTGGGCCGGCACTTCAACATCGTCCTGGACTGGGAACTCCTCGACGACGCCCAGTCGTACATGAAGGACTCGATGGGCGACACCACCACGGTCCTCCTCACGATCGGCCTCATAGTCCTCGCCGTGGCCCTGATCGCCCTGGTCGCCCTCGCCACCGTCCGCGTCGCGAACGTCCTGGCCCGGCACAAGGCCGACGCGTCCAAGGGCGCCCTGATCGCCGGCACCGTCTGGATCACCTGCACGGCGTTCGGCGTCCAGATCGCCGGCGTGCCGATCGCCGCGGACCACACCGCCGGCGTCGTCAAGGTCCACGCGCGCCGGGCGTTGGACACCCTGCACGACGAGGCGGAGTTCGCGAAGGACGCGAAGGCGGACACGTTCGGCAGCACACCACCCGCCGAGCTGGTCCCCGACCTGCGCGGCAAGGACGTCATCTTCACCTTCATCGAGAGCTACGGCCGCAGCGCGATCGAGGACCCGGAGATCGCCCCGGGGGTCACGAGCACGCTCGACACCAGCACCGAGGCTCTGGCGAAGGCCGGCTTCCACGCCAAGACCGGCTGGCTGACCTCGGCGACGTTCGGCGGCAACAGCTGGCTCGGCCACTCCACCACCCTGTCCGGCCTGTGGATCGACAACCAGCAGCGCTACCGCACCGTCATGGCCAGCGACCACCTCAGCCTCACCAGCGTCTTCAAGAAGACCGGCGAATGGGACACCGTCGGGGTGATGCCCGGCGTGCAGAAGGCGTGGCCGGAACAGAAGTACTACGGCCTGGACAAGCTCTACAACGCCTTCCAACTCGGCTACAAGGGACCGAAGTTCAGCTGGTCGACGATGCCCGACCAGTACGCCCTGGAGGCCTTCCAGCGCCAGGTCCACGGCAAGAAGCGCGACAAGCCCCTGATGTCGGAGATCATCCTGACCTCCAGCCACCAGCCCTGGGCGCCGATCCCCAAGATGGTCGACTGGGACGACCTGGGCGACGGCTCGGTCTTCAAGTCCATCGAGAAGGCGGGCACCGAGCCGGCGGACATCATCTCCGACTCCACCCGCTCCAAGGAGGAGTACGGCAAGTCCATCTCGTACTCCGTCACCAGCCTCACCCAGTGGCTGGAGCGCTACGGCACCGACGACACCGTCCTCGTCTTCCTGGGCGACCACCAGCCGATGTCCCGGGTCAGCGGCGTCAGGGCCAGCCGGGACGTCCCGATCTCGATCGTCGCCAAGGACCCGAAGATGCTGGAGAAGATCGCCGACTGGAACTGGGCGGACGGCCTGCAGCCCACCGCCGACACCCCCGTCTGGAAGATGAGCTCCTTCCGGGACCGCTTCCTGACCGCGTACGGCTCGACCCCGAGGGCGTCGAAGTAGTCGAAGTAGCGGCCTCGGAACGGCCACTCAGCCGCCGGAGGTGTCCTGCTCCGCGTCCTCGTCCACGCCCGCGCAGTCGTAGGGGTCCTTCAGCCAGCCGTCCGGCAGCACCACCCGGTTGTTGCCGGACGTACGGCCGCGGGGCCCGTCGGCGCCGGCGGGCCACGGCTGGTCGAGATCCAGCTCGTCCAGTCCGCCCCGCAGCTCCTGAAGCGACGAGGTGATCGCGAGCCGCTTGCGCATCTCGGAGCCGACCGCGAAGCCCTTCAGGTACCAGGCGACGTGCTTGCGGAAGTCGATGACGCCCCGCGCCTCGTCCCCGATCCACTCGCCGAGCAGGGTGGCATGCCGGACCATGACGTCGGCGACCTCGCGCAGCGTCGGCCGCGCGATGTCTTCCGTGCGTCCTTCGAAGACCGCGACCAGGTCCGAGAACAGCCACGGCCGCCCCAGGCACCCGCGCCCGACGACCACGCCGTCGCACCCGGTCTCCCGCACCATCCGCACCGCGTCCTCGGCCGACCAGATGTCGCCGTTGCCGAGCACGGGGATCTCCGGCACATGCTCCTTCAGCCGCGCGATGGCGTCCCAGTCGGCGGTGCCGCCGTAGTGCTGGGCGGCGGTGCGGCCGTGCAGCGCGATGGCCGTCACGCCCTCCTCGACGGCGATCCGCCCGGCGTCGAGGTAGGTGATGTGGTCGTCGTCGATGCCTTTGCGCATCTTCATCGTGACCGGCAGGTCCCCGGCCCCGCTCACGGCCTCCCGCAGGATCGCCCGCAGCAGGTTCCGCTTGAACGGCAGCGCGGAGCCGCCGCCCTTGCGCGTCACCTTCGGCACCGGGCACCCGAAGTTCAGGTCGATGTGATCGGCCAGGCCCTCCTCCGCGATCATGCGGACGGCCTTGCCGACGGTGGCCGGGTCGACGCCGTACAGCTGGATCGAGCGCGGCTTCTCGGTCGCGTCGAAGTGGATCAGCTGCATGGTCTTCTCGTTGCGCTCGACCAGCGCCCGGGTGGTGATCATCTCGCTGACGAACAGCCCCTTGCCGCCGCTGAACTCCCTGCACAGCGTGCGGAAGGGCGCGTTCGTGATCCCGGCCATCGGGGCCAGGACGACGGGCGGCCGGACGGTGTGCGGGCCGATCTGCAGGGGCGGGGCGGTCGTGGGCATCCACCCATTCTCACGTACTGAACGGGGTGCGGCGAAATTCATTAGTTAGGCGTACTATTCAAGAATGCCGGAGCTCAGCCCCCGCCGCCGGATGCTGGTCCTCGCGATCTGCTGCATGAGCCTGCTGATCGTGAGCCTCGACACCACGGCCCTCAACGTCTCCCTGCCCGCGTTGCAGCGCGACCTCGGCGCCAGCACCTCGGGTCTGCAGTGGACGATCGACGCCTACACCCTCGTCCTGGCCTCCCTGCTGATGCTGGCCGGCTCCACGGCGGACCGGATCGGCCGCAAGCGCGTCTTCATGACCGGCCTGGTCCTGTTCACCATCGGCTCGGCGCTGTGCTCCGCCGCACCGACCCTCGACTCACTGATCGTCTTCCGCATGGTGCAGGCGGTGGGCGGTTCGATGCTCAACCCGGTCGCGATGTCGATCATCACCAACACCTTCACCGACCCGCGCGAACGCGCACGGGCGATCGGTGTGTGGGGTGGCGTGGTCGGCATCTCGATGGCCGCGGGGCCGCTGGTCGGGGGCCTGCTCGTGGACGGCGTCGGCTGGCGCGCGATCTTCTGGGTCAACCTCCCCGTGGGCCTGGCCGCCCTCCTGCTCACCCTGCGCTTCGTCCCCGAGTCCCGCGCCCCCAAGGCCCGCCGCCTCGACCCGGTGGGCCAGGTCCTGGTGATCGCGCTGTTCGGCTCGCTGACGTACGCGATCATCGAGGCGCCGAACGCCGGGCTCACGTCGGTCCTGCCGTTCGCGGCGATCGCGCTGACGGCTCTGCTCGCCCTCCTCTGGTACGAGCCGCGCCGCGCCGAGCCCCTGATAGACCTGCGGTTCTTCCGGTCGGCGCCGTTCAGCGGGGCGACGGTGATCGCGATCGGGGCGTTCGCGGGGCTGGGCGGGTTCCTGTTCCTGTCGACGCTGTACCTGCAGAACGTGCGCGGCCTCGACGCCCTGCACGCGGGCCTGTGGATGCTGCCGATGGCGCTGCCGATGTTCCTGTGCGCGCCGCTGTCGGGGCGGCTGGTGGGCAGTCGGGGGCCGCGGCTGTCGCTGCTGGTCGCGGGGGTCGCGATGACGGCCAGCGCGGGGCTGTTCGCGTTGTTCGAGGCGGAGACGTCGAACGCCACGCTGGTCCTCGGGTACGCGTTGTTCGGCGTGGGGTTCGGGTTCGTGAACGCSCCGATCACTAATACGGCGGTGTCGGGGATGCCGCGGGCGCAGGCGGGGGTGGCGGCCGCCGTCGCCTCCACGAGCCGTCAGCTGGGGCAGACGCTGGGCGTGGCTCTGGTCGGTGCGGTGCTGGCGGCCGGGGTGGGGGCGTCGTCGTACAAGGAGACGTTCGTGTCGGCCGCGGTGCCGGGGTGGTGGATCATCACCGGGTGTGGGCTGTTGGTGCTCGTCGTGGGGGCGGTGACGAGTGGGCCGTGGGCACGGGGCACTGCTGAGCGGGCGGCTGAGAGGCTGGAGTCGGCTGAGGTTCGCAGTGCGTCTCGGGTGGTCGCGTAGTTCGGCGGCCGGCGGTCGGTGGGGGCTGGTCGCGTCCACGCGGCGGAGCCGCATATCCGACTCCGCCCCGCGCCTCTCAGGGGGTTGCCCTCGCCAGCGCTATTGCGTGCAGCTTCTCCAGGCGTTCCCTCGACTCGTCGTCCGCCGGCACGTAAGTCACCATCCGCGGCCCCACGTCCGGACTCAGCCACAGGTCGGTGTGGTCGACCAGGATGCGGCCCACATGACGGTTGAGGAACTCCTTGCGCTTGCTGCGGTGGGACACCACCTCGTGGCGCTCCCACACCTCGCGGAACTCGGGGGACTCGGTGCGCAGGCGTCCGAGGAGCATCTTCCAGGCGGGCTCGCCGAGATGGCCGGCCATCGCGGCGCGCAGGCGGGCGGCCATGAGGCGTTGGGTCTCCGCCAGGTGCACGATCGAGGACTGCCAGTCCGGGTTCGTGTACGACAGGATCATGCAGTTGCGGTCCTCGGGCGGCACCGCCTCCAGGTCGCACAGCAGCAGGCCGTAGGTGCGGTTGTGGGCGAGGATGTCGTACCGGCTGTTCTGCAGGCACGCCGGATACGGTTCCAGCTGCTCCAGTACGGCCCGCATCGCGGGCGTCACCGACGGGCAGGCCGTCGCCGGCGTCGGGTCCACCGCGCCGGCCAGCTGGAAGAGATGGGACCGCTCGCTGGGGTCCAGCAGCAGGGTGCGGGCGAGGGCGTCGAGGACCTGGACGGAGACCTGGATGTCCCGGGCCTGCTCCAGCCACGTGTACCAGGTGACCCCGACCGCGGCGAGCTGGGCGACCTCCTCGCGGCGCAGGCCGGGTGTGCGGCGCCGACTGCCGCGGGGCAGGCCGACCTGCTCGGGGGCGATGTGCTCGCGGCGGTGGCGCAGGAAGGCGGCGAGTTCATGGCGCCGGATCGCCGACGCGGCCGTGCCGCGCGAACCGTCCGCGGTCGCCGTCATCTCCTGGGCCATGGTCGTCATGCCTCCAGCCTGCCGCTGCCCGGACCCTGTTTCCAGGTGCTTCTTCTACCAGGATAAGGACACTCTGGTACCAGTCTCCGGATCGCCGCAGCCTGGTGAGCGTGACCGAAACCATCACTTCACGCAAGGCCGCCCGGGCCACCGCGGGGTCCCCCTCCCTCGGCACCCTCGGCCTCTTCACGGTGCTGCTCGCGGCGGCACTCCCCCTCATCGACTTCTTCATCGTCAACGTGGCACTGCCGACCATCGGCCACGACCTCGCGGCGAGCGAGGCCGTGCTCGAACTCGTCGTGGCGGGCTACGGGTTGGCGTACGCCGTGCTGCTCGTGCTCGGCGGGCGGCTCGGCGACCTGTTCGGCCGGCGGCGGCTCTTCCTCGGCGGCATGGCGGCCTTCGGACTGACCTCGCTGGCGTGCGGGCTCGCGCCCAGCGCGTGGACGCTCGTCGCGGCGCGGATCGCGCAGGGCGCGGCGTCGGCGGCGATGCTGCCCCAGGTGCTCGCCACGATCCAGGCGGCCACCAGCGGCCCGCGCCGTGCGAAGGCCATGGGCCTGTACGGCGCGACGGCCGGCCTGTCGATGGTGGCCGGGCAGATCCTCGGCGGCGTCCTGGTCGCGGCGGACATCGCAGGCACCGGCTGGCGCTCGGTGTTCCTGGTGAACGTCCCCGTCGTCCTCGTCGGCCTGTTCCTGGCCGCCCGCGCGGTCCCCGAGACCCGCTCCCAGCACCCGGAACCGGTCGACGGCCCCGGCACGGTCCTGCTCGCCGTCTCGCTCCTCGCTCTGCTGGCCCCGCTCACCGAGGGCCGGGCGGCGGGCTGGCCGCTGTGGACGTGGCTGTCGCTGGCGGCGTTCCCGTTCGTGGCGGCGGCGTTCTACGCGGTGGAGCGCAGGGCGGACCGACGGGGCCGTACGCCGCTCGTGCCGCCGAGCCTGTTCGCGCTCACGTCCCTGCGGCGGGGCCTGGTGATGATCGTGCCGTTCTCGATCGGTTTCAGCGGCTTCATGTTCGTGATCGCGGTGGCGTTGCAGCAGGGGGCGGGGCACGGCCCGGTCGAGGCGGGGCTGGCCCTGGTCCCGATGGCGGTGGCGTTCTTCTTCGTCTCGCTGGCCGGCGCGCGGCTGGTGGCCCGCTACGGCACCCGGGTCGTGACCGCCGGTGCGGCGATCCAGGGGGTGGGCGTGGCCCTGATAGCGCTGGCCGCCTGGCGCTCCTGGCCGGACCTCGGTTTCCTCGAACTGCTCCCCGGCGCGGCGATCGCCGGCGCCGGCCAGGCCCTCCAGCTGCCCGTCGTCTTCCGGATCGTGCTTTCGGAGGTGCCGACGGCCAGGGCGGGCGTGGGCAGCGGGGTGATGATCACGACCCAGCAGTCGGCGTTGGCGCTGGGTGTGGCGACCCTGGGCACGCTCTTCCTCTCCCTCGTCCCCGGGTCGGGCATGCGGGACGCCCTGGTGACGACGCTCCTGGTCCAGCTGGCCGGTGTGGCACTGACGGGCCTGCTCAGCCTGCGTCTGCCGCGCACCATCACCTGATCGTTTTGTGAGGGTGTGGCCACAGGTTGGTCAACTCGCCGGGGAAGAGTCCCTGTTGATGTTGGTCTTGCTGCACACTCCTTGCTGCGCGGCGCCGCGCAAGCAGACTCGATGTCCTCGGACGCTGGAGGCGTCATGCTGGAGATCAACACGAGCAAGGTGAGCCGCTGGGACCACCACGGGCGCGAGCATGTCGTACGAGTACAGCGCAAAGGCGCGCAGCGCTCGATCAGATGTGACACCTGTGGCTGGCGCAAGAGCGCACAGTTCCTGCCCTGGCTGAAGGCGGAGGAGCACCTGGCGGAGGCCCACCAGGCGACGGTGGACCCGGCCGAGGCCCAGTCCGACGGATGAGCAGCGCTCAGCCGCGGACCCGCAGCCCCCGGATCAGCAGGTTCAGGAGCGTCTCGAAGTCGTCCTCCACGCCCGGCTGTTCCCACTCCCTGGCGTAGTGCGGGTCGTGGAAGCGGTCCGTCGCGCGGAAGACGGCGCCGGCGGCGGTGGCCGGGTCCTCGGCGGTGAAGACGCCCGCGGCGGCGCCCGCGCGGACGATCTCGGTGAGCTGGCCGGTCAGTTCGGCGACGTGTTCGCCGACGACCGTCTCGGCGGTCTCGGTGGTCAGCACCGAGTACGTCGCGAAGAGCTCCGGGTCGTCGAACGCCTTGCGGCGCTTGGCGGCGAAGAGGGCCGCCAGCCACTCGCGCAACCGGGTCTCCGGGTCCAGGTCCGGGGCGGCGACGATGGCCGCGAGCACCCCCGTCGTGCGGTCCAGCCACCTCTTCGTGACCGCCTCCCGCAGCGCCGCCTTCGTACGGAAGTGCCGGTAGACGCTGCCATGGCTGACGCCGAGCGCGCGGGCCACGTCGACCACGGTGGCCTTGGCCGGGCCGTGGCGGCGCAGCACCTCCTCGGTCGCTTCGAGGATGCGCTCGGCGGTCAGTGTCTGGGACGTCGACGGCATGCCCTAGACCGTACCTGGCAAAGGATCCGGCCCCGGGATCACCTACTTGCTGCCCAGGTGGGCCATCTGCGGGGCCGGGTAGCGCTCGCCCGCCGCCGCGTCCGCCGGCACCGCCCGCTCGATCGCGGCGAGGTCGGCGGCGTCCAGCGTGACGTCCAGCGCGCCCAGCGACTCGGTGAGCCGCTCGCGGGTGCGGGCGCCGACGAGCGGCACGATGTCGTCGTTGTGCTGCGCGCCCCGTGAGAGCACCCAGGCGATGGCGATCTGGGCGACGGAGACGCCCTTGTGCTCGGCGATCTTCCGCAGTGCCTCGACCAGGTCGAGGTTGTGCCGGAGGTTCTCGCCCTGGAAGCGGGGCGAGTGGGCGCGGAAGTCGTTGGCGGCGAGCTGCCGGTCGCGGGTGAAGTGGCCGGAGATCAGCCCGCGGGACAGGACGCCGTACGCGGTGATGGAGATGCCCAGCTCACGGGTGGTCGGCAGGATCGACTCCTCGATGCCGCGGGAGATCAGGGAGTACTCGATCTGGAGGTCGGCGATCGGCGCGGTGGCGGCGGCCCGGCGGATCGTGTCGGCGCCGACCTCGCTGAGGCCCACGTGGCGGACGTATCCCTTCTCGATCAGTTCCGAGATCGCGCCGACCGTCTCCTCGATCGGTACGTCGGGGTCGAGCCGGGCGATCCGGTAGACGTCGATGTGGTCGACGCCCAGGCGCTGAAGGGAGTAGGCGGCGAAGTTCTTCACGGCGGCCGGGCGGCCGTCGTATCCGGCCCAGTCGCCGTCCGGGGAGCGCAAGGCGCCGAACTTCACGCTGACCTGGGCCTGTTCGCGCAGGGCGGCGGGCGCGGTGCGCAGGGCCTCGCCGACCAGCATCTCGTTGTGGCCCATGGCGTAGAAGTCGCCGGTGTCGAGCAGCGTCACGCCCGCTTCCAGGGCGGCGTGGACGGTGGCGATCGATTCGGTCCGGTCCGCGTCGCCGTACAGCGCGGACATGCCCATGCAGCCGAGGCCGAGGGCGGAGACCTGGGGGCCGGTGGTTCCGAGGGGGTGGGTTCGCATCGTCATGCCTCCACGATGCCCTAACAGCTGACAGATTTCAATATCTGTCAGTCCATACTTGTCAGCATGGGTCACAGATTGGTCCAGACCTATTGACGAGAGGTCTGGACCACGAGCACGCTGTCATGCCTACGACACCTCACCGCACCCCCCACCGGGAGGCCCCGTATGCTCCGCCGCGCCCTGCGCCTGGCCGCCGCCGCACTGGCGACCGCCTGTCTGACCCAGCTGCCCGTCGCCACCACCGCCTCGGCCGCCGACACCTGCGCCGTGAAGTCGAAACCGTCCGGCAAGGTCCTCCAGGGCTACTGGGAGAACTGGGACGGCGCCGCCAACGGCGTCCACCCGCCCTTCGGCTGGACCCCGATCACCGACTCCCGTATGGCCGCGCACGGCTACAACGTGATCAACGCGGCGTTCCCGGTCATCCGCTCCGACGGCACGGCCCTGTGGGAGGACGGCATGGACAGCGGGGTGAAGGTGGCCACCCCCGCGGAGATGTGCGCGGCCAAGGCGTCCGGCCAGACGATCCTGCTCTCGATCGGCGGCGCGACGGCCGGCATCGACCTCAACTCGACGGCCGTCGCGGACCGGTTCGTCGCGACGATCGTCCCGATCCTGAAGCAGTACAACTTCGACGGCATCGACATCGACATCGAGACGGGCCTGACCGGCAGCGGGAACATCGCCCAGCTGTCCACGTCCCAGGCCAACCTGATCCGCATCATCGACGGGATCCTCGCGCAGATGCCGTCCAACTTCGGCCTGACGATGGCCCCCGAGACGGCGTACGTCACCGGCGGCAGCGTCGTCTACGGCTCGATCTGGGGCGCCTACCTCCCCGTCATCAAGAAGTACGCCGACAACGGCCGCCTGTGGTGGCTGAACATGCAGTACTACAACGGCAGCATGTACGGCTGCTCCGGCGACTCCTACTCCGCCGGCACCGTCGCGGGCTTCGTCGCGCAGACCGACTGCCTCAACAAGGGCCTGGTGGTGCAGGGAACGACCATCAAGGTGCCGTACGACAAGCAGGTGCCCGGCCTGCCCGCCCAGTCGGGCGCGGGCGGCGGCTACATGTCACCGTCCCTCGTCGCCGAGGCCTGGCGGCACTACGGCAGCTCGCTCAAGGGCCTGATGACCTGGTCGATCAACTGGGACGGCTCGAAGAACTGGACGTTCGGCGACAACGTCAGGTCGTTGCAGGGCCGTTGATCCCGGGGTCGCCCAGGTCCCGGACGTAGCGGTCGAGCAGTGTCCCGTCCGCGCCGAACCGCTGCCCGCCGGGCGTGAACCCCGTCCGGCGGGCGACGGCGGCGGACGCCGCGTTGTCCGGCTCCACCTGGATCACGGCCTCCTTCCCGCCCGCACCGGCCGCGTACCGGCAGGCCAGGAGGACGGCGCGGGTGGCCAGGCCGCGCCCCCTCCACGTCGGGTACAGGCCGTAGGCGACATTGACCTGGCCGGGGGCCAGGCCCTCCGCCTCGAACCGCAGGTCGATCGTGCCGGCGAGCGTCTCGTCGACGCCCACGCGGATGCCGAAGGCGCGCAGCGAGCCGGCCCTGGCCCACTGGTCCTCGCAGTGCCGGAGGTAGGCCTCGACGCCCTCGCGCGTGCCGGGACCGCCGCTCAGCCGGCGGACCAACTCCTCGTCCTCCCCGGCGAGATGTGCCTCGGCGTCGTCGGGGCACAGCGGGGACAGGGCGATCACCCCGTCGGCCAGTATCACGTCACGCATCCCCGTGCAGGGCGGCGAACAGTCCGTGCACGCGGGTGCCGTCCGGCAGTTGCCAGGCGCCGGCGACATGGCCGACGGCCCCCTCGGGGAGGAGCGGCGCCTCCTGCGGGGCCGGGCGCAGGACGCGGTGCAGCCGCAGGGTCGTGCCGTCCGGTGCGGTCAGCCGGGTGCCGTCCTGCGAGTCCTCGACGACCGGGGCGGCGCCCTGCCCCGCCGCAAGGCCCTGGCCCGCGTAGGAGCGGGTGACCTCGCGGTCGACGGTGTCGGTGACGCTCTGCGCCTGCGCCTCGGCCCGCCCCTCGACCAGGGCCCACAACCGGTCGGCCAGCACCGGGTCGTGGCAGCCGTCGTAGGCCCAGCGCCGGCCCAGCACCCCGTGCTCCATGGTCCCGACGAGGGCGTGCTCGGCGCCGTCGAGAGGGGCGCCGCGATAGGTCAGCGGCGTCAGATAGCTCACCGTCTCGGGACCCGCGGCATCGGTGATCACCATGAACTCGATCCCGACCTCGCCCTGCGGATCGTCCAGCCGGAAGCCACCGGCCTTGGCCAGAAGGGGGTCACCGGAGCCGCCATACCACGGGCGGGAGGGCAGCCAGGAGGTGAGCAGTTCGAGCTTCGTCGGCTTGAGGGTGGTGTGGTGGATGACGGCCATGCCGAAGGCTCTCACGTGAACCCGGCCCGCTGGTACGCTTTTTCGATCATGACGACGTACTTCTTCCCCCTGCGCTAGCCGCTCCGTCGGCACGACGCGGCACACCCCGGCGCCGACGATGCGGGACGGTCCTCCACCGTCCCGGGCTTCGACGTGGAAGAAGACGGCATCATGCGCACACCGCGCGTGCTCCTGGTGGCTCGGTGCGTACGCGGGCTGGAACCCGCACTCGGCACGGAGATCCTGCGGACGGGTTCCGCGACCATCGACTGGATCGGCCACCGCGAGGTGGGCTTCCGGACGGACGACGACAAGCCCCTGCGGCCACGGATCGCCGACGATGTCTTCCTGCCGGCCCACCGCCGCCGCGACATCGGCCCGCACAGGAGCGACCTGACCGCCCTGACCGAACTGGCCCACGCGGTCGACCTGGAAGGTCTGGCACTGGGCCGCCGGACGCACGGCGGCCCACCCGGCTTCGGCGACGGCATCGAGATCTCGGCGTCCTTCCTCGGGCGCAGGACGTACAACCGCTACGACATCGAGGACACCGTCGGCCGGGTGCTGGCCGAGCGTGCGGGGGTGCCGTACCACTCGCGCCGGCACGGCGCCGCGCCCCCGCCCGGCCACAGCGGATGGCGGCTGACACTGGACGGCACCCACGCCACCCTGCTGCTGCGCCTGGGACGGCGTCCCGCGCACCGGCGCGCCTACAAGAACGCGACCGTCCCGGGCACCCTGCACCCACCGGTCGCCGCCGCCATGGCCCAGGCGGCCGGACTGCGCCCGGGGCAACGGGTGTTGGACCCGTGCTGCGGCGCGGGCACCCTGCTGATCGAGGCCCACCACACGGCGCCGGGCACCACCCTGCTCGGCTTCGACCTCGACCCGGCGGCAAGAAGGGCGGCACGGCAGAACGCCGCCCCGCTGCCCATCACCGTCGAACACGGCGACGCCGGCGCCCTCCCCCT
Organism: Streptomyces sp. UW30; assembly: GCF_008042075.1. Taxonomy (GTDB): domain Bacteria; phylum Actinomycetota; class Actinomycetes; order Streptomycetales; family Streptomycetaceae; genus Streptomyces. The sequence continues at coordinate 116,918 of NZ_RDBN01000053.1, forward strand.
CCATGACCGCAGCGTCGACCGGGTCCTGTGCAACCCGCCCTGGGGAGAACAGGTCGGCGCGGGCGGCCGTCTCGCCCGGCACCCGGAGCGCTGGTGGCACGAACTCGCCCGCGTCCTGACCGACGAGGGACGCGCGGTCGTGCTGCTCCCCGAGGCGGGCGGCCTGGGCCACGCCCTGGCGCTCGGCCTGTCCCCCGTGCACGTCCAGCGGCTCAGCCTGTTCGGCAGCAGCCCGCTGCTGATCCACCTGGAACGCGTGCGCCGGCGCAGGGGCAGCCGCTCTAACGGGCGGTGACGGCCAGCTTCGCCCCCAGCACCACGAACGACCCGGCGAAGGTCCGCCGCAGCCACGTCATCACCCGGGGCCGGGAGGTGACGTGGCTGCTCACGGAGGCCGCGAGGACGCCGTATGCCGCGAAGACCACGAACGTCACCGCCATGAACACCCCGCTGAGCGCGAGCATGCGCGGCAGCGCGTCCGCCCGGCCCGGGTCCACGAACTGCGGGAGGAAGGCGAAGAAGAACATCGTCAGCTTCGGATTGAGCACATTGATCAGCACCCCGCGCACGATCACCCGCCCCGAGGAGAGGGACTCGCCGTCCCGCTCCACCACGAGGGCCTCCTTGTCCCTGATCGTCGCCCACGCCATGTACAGCAGATAGGCGACACCGGCGAACTTCAGCACCTGGAACGCGGTCGCACTCGCGTGCAGCAGCGCGGCGACGCCGGTGACGGTGGCCACCATGTGCGGCACGATCCCGAGCGTGCACCCGAGTGCGGCCACCGCACTCGCCCGCCGCCCACGGGAGAGTCCGGCGGCGAGCGTGTAGACGACACCGGTGCCCGGGGTGGCCACGACGACAAGGGTGGTGAGAAGGAAGGCGAGACTCATGCGGCCGAGCCTGCCGTGGCAGCCGCATCCCCATACAGGGCCAATCGACGACCTGGCTGCCGGACCAATCGGCTCCGTTGGACACCCCTGCGCACCCCTCGGACAATGGGAATTGTCGGCGTGCAGTGACCCGGCGGCGCCTGCCGCCGGCCGCGCGGTAGTCCTGCGCCGCCCGAGGAGGCGCGCCATGGCCATCCGTATCGCCACCTTCAACACCGAGAACCTCTTCCGCCGGCCCAAGGTCTTCGGGATGCAGGACCACAAGGAGCAGCAGGAAGTCCTGGAGCACTACGCCGAGTTGGTCTCCCTTCTGGAGAAGGCGAACTACGAGCCCGACAAGGACCGGATCGCCGAGCTCATCAAGAAGCACGGGATCTACGACGGCGACAAGGACAGCACCCGGCAGTTCGTCATCAACGAGACCCGCGGCCAGCACACGCTGTTCAATTCACGGCGGGTGCAGGACGACATCTCCATCACCCTCAAGGCGAAGGGCCGCGCCGACTGGACGGGCTGGGTGGAGCTCGTCCGCGACAACCTCGACTGGACCGCCGTGCACAACACCGGCCGGGTCGTGGCGGAGGTCGACGCCGACATCCTGCTCACCGTCGAGGTCGAGGACCGGCTCACCCTGGAACGCTTCAACACCCAGGTCCTGGGCGAGTCCCTGGGCAGGCGGCCGTACCCCTACAGCATGCTGATCGACGGCAACGACCCCCGAGGCATCGACATCGGGATCCTCAGCCGCCACCCGATCACGACCATCCGCTCCCACGTCTTCGACACCAACCCGGAACGCGCCGACAAGCGCCTCTTCAGCCGCGACTGCCCCGAGTTCGAGATCGAACTGGACGACACGAACCTCGTGGTCCTGGGCAACCATCTGAAGAGCATGGCCGACGACAACCCGTTCCTTCGCCTGGSCCAGGCGAAGCGCGTCGCGGAGATCTACCGGGCCGCGCTGGAGCGCTCCCCGCACGTCATCGTCGCCGGGGACCTCAACGACTTCCCCGACAGTGAACCGATCGCGGTGCTGCGGGACACCGGTCTGCGCGACGTGATGGACCACCCCGCCTATCGCGGGAAGCCCGGCACGCACGGGCAGTGCAAGAGCGAACAGGACAAGCTCGACTACCTCATGCTGCCGCCGTCGTTGTGGAAGGAAGTGCAGCACGCGGGCCTCGAAACCCGTGGGATCTCCGCCAAGGGCATCGATCACTTCGACACGGTGAAGACCAGGGCGGACGCGGCCTCCGACCACGCCGCCCTCTACGCCGATCTGGAACTGTGAGCGCGCGGTCAGCCCTGCCGCAGCGGTAGCGCCACGTCCACCACCTGCCGCCCCTTCGGGAAGCCCCCGGTGACCGTCGCCCTGCCGGTGAGCAGGTTGACGCGCAGGACACGCGAACCGGTCACCGCGTAGCCGGAGTTGGTGCCGGCGGCCGGCGAGCTGTAGATGTCGAAGCCCGAGTCGGGCGGCAGGTCCACGCCCGTCTTCCCGGTCGGCGCAAGGTTGCCCGCGTTGGCCGGGGACTGGACGGAGACCTGGTCCTGGACGGTGTCGAGGTCGAAGAGCGTCGTGGCCGTCGTCGTGTCGAGGTCGTTGTTCGTGTACGCGGCCGCCGTCACCCCCGTCGCTGTCGCCCCGGTCGTCGCGGGCGGCACCGGCGGGTTGGTGAGCGTGCCGTCGACGGCCGTGGTGCCCGCTGCCGGGACGCCCGCCGGGTCGTCGAGGTTGTGGCGCAGGTTCTGGCCGGTGTCGCTGATGACGCGCAGCCGGTTGGCGGCCGGGTTGAAGTCGACGCCGAAGGACCGGCCCTGGAGGGCGACGCTCAGCTGCGAGACCTTGGTGGCCCTGGCGCCGATCTCCCGGATCGTGTAGACGCCGCCCTTGTCGCCGACGCCGTACAGCTTGTTGTTCTGCACCCGGTAGTCGATGCCGACGAGCCTGCTGTCGCCCTTGAGCCCGCTCACCTTGCCCAGCGGAAGGACGACACCGGGCCGCTCGACACGGAAGCGGACGAGCCGCTGGTCGCCGGTCAGGCCGACGCCGACGAGCCGGTCACCGGACGCCTGCGGCAGCCCGCCCCCGACGCCGCCCTTCGCCTCGACACCGGCGGCCGAGTCGCCGTGCCGGTCGCCGTCGCTCGCGGCCACATAGCCGACCGACCCGATCGCCAGAGCCAGTACGGCCGCCCCGACCACTGCTTGCTTGCGCATGATGCCCCCGTGAGAGGTTCCTCGCCGCGCCCCGCCCGCTGCGGGCCGCGCACGACCTCTCCTTCGGAGCGGACCGCCGTACGGACGGCAAAAACCCCGATTCCGTTACGCCTGTTACGTCCGTAACGGAATCGGGGTTTTTCAGCGGATCCCTCAGGCGCCGACGAGGCGGCTCGCCAGGTAGCCCTCGATCTGGTCGAGGGAGATACGCTCCTGCTTCATCGAGTCGCGCTCACGCACCGTCACGGCGTTGTCCTCGAGCGTGTCGAAGTCGACCGTCACGCAGTACGGCGTGCCGATCTCGTCCTGGCGGCGGTAGCGGCGGCCGATGGCGCCGGCGTCGTCGAACTCGATGTTCCAGTTCTGCCGCAGCGCCTGGGCGAGGCCCTTGGCCTTCGGGGAGAGCTCCGGGTTCCGGGACAGCGGCAGCACGGCCACCTTCACCGGCGCCAGGCGGTGGTCCAGACGCAGAACGGTCCGCTTCTCCATCTTGCCCTTGGCGTTCGGCGCCTCGTCCTCGACATAGGCGTCGAGCAGGAACGCCAGCATCGCGCGGCCGACACCGGCCGCGGGCTCGATGACGTACGGCGTCCAGCGCTCGGAGGCCTCCTGGTCGTAGTAGGCGAGGTCCTGGCCGGAGGCCTTGGAGTGGGCGTTCAGGTCGTAGTCGGTGCGGTTGGCGACACCCTCCAGCTCGCCCCACTCGTTGCCACCGAACTGGAAGCGGTACTCGATGTCAGCGGTGCGCTTGGAGTAGTGGGAGAGCTTCTCCTTCGGGTGCTCGTACCACCGCATGTTCTCCTCGCGCAGGCCCAGGCCGGTGTACCAGTTCCAGCGCTGCTCCATCCAGTACTCCTGCCACTTCTCGTCCTCGCCCGGCTTGACGAAGAACTCCATCTCCATCTGCTCGAACTCGCGGGTGCGGAAGATGAAGTTGCCGGGCGTGATCTCGTTGCGGAAGGACTTGCCCATCTGCGCGATGCCGAACGGCGGCTTGCGGCGCGAGGTGGTCTGCACAAGGGAGAAGTTGGTGAAGATGCCCTGGGCGGTCTCGGGGCGCAGGTAGGCGATGGAGCCGGAGTCCTGCGTCGGGCCGAGGTGGGTGGAGAGCAGACCCGAGAACTGCTTCGGCTCGGTGAACTGGCCCTTGTTGCCGCAGTTCGGGCAGTTCACATCCGTGAGGCCGTTCTCCGGGAGGTGGCCCTTCTTCGCCTCGTAGGCCTCCTCCAGGTGGTCCGCGCGGAACCGCTTGTGGCAGGAGGTGCACTCGGTCAGCGGGTCCGTGAAAGTGGCGACATGGCCGGAGGCGACCCAGACCTCGGGGGCAAGGATCACGGACGAGTCGATACCGACGACGTCCTCGCGCGACGTCACCATGTAACGCCACCACTGGCGCTTGAGGTTCTCCTTGAGCTCGACACCCAGCGGCCCGTAGTCCCAGGCGGCGCGCTGGCCGCCGTAGATCTCACTGCAGGGGAATACGAAGCCACGGCGCTTGCTCAGGCTGACGATGGTGTCGATCTTGTCGGCGGCCACGGTGCTCTCTTCATTACGACGACGGGCGACGAAGCGAGGCGCTTCACAGCGAATGCTTCAGGGTACCGGCGGGCACTCCCCCTCAATCAAATCGGTAGCCCTCTGTGGACGGCCGCTCACGCTTGTTGACAACCGTTTCCAAGTTCGCTGAAAATGACTGTCATGAACGTACGACGACCTCACATATCCGGGATCGCCCTCGCGGCCGTCACCGCAGTCGGTATCGGCACCCTCTCCGCCTGCTCCTCGGACAGCGCCGCCGCGGGCAACACGGACAAGTTCGACGTCGTCGCGTCGTTCTACCCCATGGCCTTCCTCGCCGAGCGGATCGGCGGCGACCATGTGCACGTCACCAGCCTCACCGAGCCCGGCCAGGAGCCGCACGACCTGGAGATCAGCGCCCAGCAGCGGGCCCAGCTGGAGGACTCCGAGGCGGCGCTCTACCTCAAGGGTCTCCAGCCCTCCGTCGACGAGGCCATCGGCCAGGCCGGCCTGGACACGAAGATCGACGCCGCCACCCTGACCAAGCTGGAGGACCACGGCGATGTCGAGCACGAGCACGAGGGCGAGGAGGCCCACTCCGAGGAGTCGCACTCCGACGAGGAGGGCCACGCCCTCGACCCGCACGTCTGGCTCGACCCGGTGAAGTACGCCGAGATCGCCAAGGGCGTCGGCGCGGCCTTCGAGAAGGCGGACCCGGACCACGCGGCCGACTACAAGAAGAACACCGACGCCCTCGTCGCGAAGCTCGACGGCCTCAACACCGAGTTCGCGGACGGTCTGAAGGACACCCGGACCAAGGTCTTCTTCACCAACCACTCCGCCTTCGGCTACCTCGCCGAGCGCTACGGCCTGACCCAGGAGGCCATCAGCGGCGTCGACCCGGACAGCGAGCCGAGCCCGGCCCGGATGAAGGAGCTCCAGAAGGAGGCCAAGGCCGACGGCGTCACCACCGTCTTCTACGAGACACTCGTGTCCGGCAAGACCGCGAAGACCCTCGCCGAGGACGCCGGCCTGAAGACCGACGTCCTCGATCCGCTGGAGGGCATCACCGACAAGTCCAAGGGCGACGACTACTTCGGAGTCATGGAGGCCAACCTCACGGCCCTGAAGACCGCCCTGGGAGCCAAATGACCAACGCTACGGAGGACGGCATGACCGAGCCCGTCATATCGCTGCGCGGCGTCCGCGCCGAGCTGGGCTCGCGCCCCGTCCTGCGCGGCATCGACCTCACCGTGCACCGCGGTGAGGTCGTCGCCCTGCTCGGCGCCAACGGCTCGGGCAAGTCGACGGCCGTGCGCGGCGTCATCGGCCAGGTGCCGGTCAGCGCCGGCGAGATCGAGCTGTTCGGCGCCCCGCGCGCCCGGTTCCGCGACTGGGCGCGGGTGGGCTACGTCCCGCAGCGCACGACGGCCGCCGGCGGTGTACCCGCCACGGTCGGCGAGGTCGTCTCCTCGGGCCGCCTCTCCCGCACCCGCTTCGGCGTCTTCCGCAAGGCCGACCACACGGCCGTACGACGCGCCCTGGAGCTGGTCGGCATGGCGGACCGGGTCAAGGACTCCGTGAACGCCCTCTCCGGCGGCCAGCACCAGCGCGTCCTCATCGCCCGCGCCCTGGCCTCGGAACCCGAGCTGCTGATCATGGACGAGCCGATGGCGGGCGTGGACCTGGCCAGCCAGGAGGTGCTCGCGCGGACCCTGCGGGAGCAGGTGTCCCAGGGCGCGACGGTGTTGCTCGTGCTGCACGAACTGGGCCCTCTGGAGCCCCTGATCGACCGTGCGGTCGTCCTGCGCGACGGCTGTGTGATGCACGACGGCCCGCCCCCGAAGGCCGTCGGCCAGCACGCCCTTCCCGGCCACGACCACGTACACCCGCACGCGGCTCACGACGCCGAACCGATCCGGACGGGACTGCTGAGCTGATGGACTTCCTGAACTACGACTTCATGCAGCGGGCGCTGCTCGCCGCCGTCCTGGTCGGCATCACCGCCCCCGCCGTCGGCATCTACCTCGTCCAGCGCCGCCAGGCCCTGATGGGCGACGGAATCGGCCATGTCGCGATGACCGGCGTGGGCCTCGGCTTCCTGCTGTCCTGGTCCCCGGTGTGGATGGCGACCGCCGTCTCCGTCCTCGGCGCGGTCCTGATGGAGCTGATCCGCTGGTACGGCAAGACCCGCGGCGACATCGCCCTCGCGATGCTCTTCTACGGCGGTATGGCCGGCGGCGTGATGTTCATCAACCTCGCGCCGGGCGGCTCGAACGCCAACCTGACCTCGTACCTCTTCGGCTCGCTGTCCACGGTGAGCGAGTCGGACGTGACGGCGATCATCCTGCTCGCCGCCTTCGTGGTCCTGGTCACCCTCGGCCTGCGCCGCCAGCTGTTCGCGGTGAGCCAGGACGAGGAGTTCGCGAGGGTCACCGGCCTTCCGGTGCGCGCCCTGAACCTGCTGACGGCGATCACCGCGGCGGTGACGGTGACGGTCGCGATGCGGGTGGTCGGCCTGCTGCTGGTGAGCGCGCTGATGGTGGTGCCGGTGGCGGCGGCGCAGCAGCTGACGCGCAGCTTCGCGGCGACGTTCGCCATCGCCGTCGCGATCGGCGTCACCGTGACGATCGGCGGCACCGTCACCTCGTACTACCAGGACGTCCCGCCCGGCGCGACGATCGTGCTGCTGACCATCGGCGCGTTCATCGCGCTCACCGCGCTGGCGACCCCGCTGGCCCGGCGCAGGGCCCGTGCCCTGGCGGCGGCGCAGCCTTCCGGCGACCCGGCGGAGTGCGCGATTCCGGCCAGCAGGGAGAGCGACGGGAAGGTGAGCGTCTGACCGCGCTCTGCCCGGGCTGGCACAATGGCCCGGCAAGGCGCAGACGTGAGGAGGCAAACCGGTGACGACCGCTGGACCGCCCGTAAAGGGCCGCGCGACTCGGCAGCGGGCCGCCGTGGCGGCGGCCCTTGACGAGGTCGACGAGTTCCGCAGCGCGCAGGAACTCCACGACATGCTCAAGCACAAGGGCGACTCGGTCGGACTGACCACGGTCTACCGCACCCTCCAGAACCTCGCCGACGCCGGCGAGGTCGATGTCCTGCGCACCTCCGACGGCGAGTCGGTGTACCGCCGCTGCTCGACCGGCGAGCACCACCACCACCTGGTCTGCCGTGTCTGCGGCAAGGCGGTCGAGGTCGAGGGCCCGGCTGTGGAGAAATGGGCGGACGCGATCGCCGCCGAGCACGGCTATGTGAACGTGGCGCACACGGTGGAGATCTTCGGTACGTGCGCGGAGTGCGCGGCCGCCAACGGCTGAGCCGAATCAGGCCAGTTGGCCAAAAGATGGGCCTTTCGTAACCCCTTTGTGATCATGTGTTCATATGATCATTACGGCTTCTGCGACCACAGGAGCCACATAGATCACAGGGGAGTACAACTTGAGACTGGGACGTATGGCAGGTGTGGCCGCTGCGAGCGCCGCGCTCGTGATGGCTGTCGCGAACTCCGCGTCGGCTGCCGACCACACCATGCACACGGGGGACGCCTGGGGCAACGTGCCCGGCGTCGACTGGAGCGGCACCGGCTTCTTCAACGAGTACGGTGACGTTGTCACGATCAAGGACAACGACGCTGACGGCCGTGGTGTCACGATGAACGTGTACATCGGCAGCCCGAGCGGCAACCCGCGCTACTCCTTCACGGTCGGCGGCGAGGGCAACACCGCCACGAAGAAGGCCAGCATGGGCGGCAAGTTCGACCTGCCGGAGAACACCCGCATCGGCTTCAAGTTCTGCCGCGCGCCTGACGGCGAGTGCAAGGACTACACGTTCCTCAACGACAACTGATGTCGGCCTGAGCAGAACCGCGAACGGCCCCGCCCCACTTCGGTGGAGCGGGGCCGTTCCCGTGCGTTCGGAGGAAGATCAGCTCTCCTCGGAGCGGCCTTCCATCGCCAGCAGCTCCTCGTTCGGGATCGCGCCCCCGAACCGCCGGTCGCGCGAGGCGAACTCCACGCAGGCCCGCCACAGGTCGCGCCGGTCGAAGTCCGGCCACAGCACGTCCTGGAAGACCATCTCGGCGTAAGCGCTCTGCCAGAGAAGGTAGTTGGAGGTGCGCTGCTCACCGCTCGGGCGCAGGAACAGGTCCACGTCCGGCATGTCCGGGTAGTACAGGTACTTCGCGAAGGTCTTCTCGTTGACCTTCGACGGGTCCAGCCGGCCGGCCCTCACGTCCTCCGCCAGCGCCTGCGCGGCGTCCGCGATCTCGGCCCGGCCGCCGTAGTTCATGCAGAAGTACAGCGTCAGCTTGTCGTTGTCCTTGGTCTGCTCCTGGGAGATCTCCAGCTCCCTGGCGACCGACTTCCACAGCTTCGGCATCCGCCCGACCCACCGCACCCGGATCCCCAGATCGTCGAGCTGGTCGCGGGTCTTGCGGATGAAGTCGCGGTTGAAGTTCATCAGGAAGCGCACCTCGTCCGGCGACCGCTTCCAGTTCTCGGTGGAGAAGGCGTACAGCGAGATCGCGCCCACGCCCATCTCGACCCCGCCCTGGAGCACGTCCAGCACCCGCTCGGCACCGACCTTGTGCCCCTCGGTGCGCGGCAGCCCGCGCTCCTTCGCCCAGCGGCCGTTCCCGTCCATGACGATCGCCACATGCTTCGGGATCAGCTCACCCGGGAGCTTCGGCGCACGGGCACCGGACGGATGCGGCTCCGGCGCCTTGTACTCCCGACGCTGCCGCCCCAGGATCCCGCGTACGACCATGTGCTTCTCGTCTCCCTTACTTTTCCACGTATCGAAGCGAACGCAGTCCGCGTTCCAGGTGCCAGTGCAGATAGGCAGAGACCAGGCCGCTGCCCTCCCGGACGTACCGCGGCTCGCAGGAGTCCGCTGTCTCCCAGTCTCCCGTAAGCAGCGCACCGAGCAGTTCCAGGGTCTGCGGCGACGGTACGACGCTACCGGGCACCCGGCAGTCGACACAGACCGAGCCTCCGGAGGCGACCGAGAAGAAGCGGTTCGGTCCGGGCATGCCGCATTTCGCGCAGTCGCTGAAGGTCGGGGCGTAGCCGTTGACGGCGAGCGAGCGCAGCAGGAAGGCGTCGAGCACGAGGTGCGGCGCGTGCTCGCCGCGCGAGAGCGTCCGCAGGGCCCCGACCAGCAGCAGATACTGCTGCACCGCCGGCTCGCCCTCGTGGTCGGTGAACCGCTCGGCGGTCTCCAGCATGACGGTACCGGCGGTGTAGCGGGCGTAGTCCGTCACGATCCCGCCGCCGTACGGAGCGATGGTCTCGCTCTGCGTGCACAGCGGCAGCCCGCGCCCGATCAGCTCGCTCCCCCGCGCGAAGAACTGCACGTCGACATGGGAGAACGGTTCGAGCCGGGCACCGAACTTGGACTTCGTACGCCGCACACCCCGCGCCACGGCCCGCACCCGCCCATGCCCACGAGTGAGCAGCGTGATGATCCGGTCCGCTTCCCCGAGCTTCTGGGTGCGCAGCACGATGCCGTCGTCGCGGAACAGACTCATGGGTTCATTCTCGCGTACGGCACGACTCAGCGGGTGCGGTCGGGGTGGCTGATCGCGTCCCAGGGGGCCTGGTTCCACGGGCTGGAGCGGTTCGCCGGGTCCAGCAGGGCCCGCAGATGCTCGTCGGCGACCGCCTGCGACGCCGGCAGATCGGAGTCCCCCGCGTCCCGCAGCCCCGCCCGCCACACGTGCCGGCCGAGCAGATAGTGATCGGCGTACTCCTGCCAGGAGGCGTACTGCCTCACCACCGTCGGCACGATGTTCTTCAGCGCGGTCCAGGCATCGCCCTCGTCGATCAGCCCGCAGGCGAAGCCACGGCGGGTGATGTCGACGTACAGCGCGGCATCCCAGGCGAGCGGAGACACGCCCGTCTGCCGGTACGCCCGCGCCCGGTATCCGCTGCGGGACAGGTCGTCGAGCCGACCGACCAGCTGCTCACGCGAGGTGATCTCCCACTGGTCGGCCAGCCAGCGCCGGGCGCTGTCGTCGTCGATCCGCACATACGGGTACAGCGTCGTCCGCGAGGCCCCCTTGTCCCGGCTCACCGGCGCGCTCAGCGACACCATCCACAGCTGGTGCGTGGTGAGCGGCACAGGGTAGCGGCGGGCCGCCTTCACACCACGCCTTCTCCATCTCCACAAGGCCATGCCGCCGCACCCTATGCGCACGCACCTACGTCAAGGAACCTCACCCCTGCTGCGTGCGTTCGCGTACGAGGTCGCGGCGCGCAGCCGCTCGGCGGGCGTCGCGCCCCGAACCGACGCCGGCTCGACGTCCCACTCCTTGCCTCCGCCGTACGGTCTCAGCTGCACATACGGCCCCTCATGTCCCATCACGATGCCGATCCGACCCGAACGAGTGTCGACCACATACGCCCCGATAGGCGGCTTCAACGCAGCACCGCCGCGAGGCGCTGCGCGATCTCGACGGAACAACGGCCCAATTCGACGAGCGGGCACGGGGCCTCACGCGCAAGACTCGCCGGATCGATCCGGAGTGTCGGGAGCGTAATTCCTGCCTTCTCCAGTGCCGCCCGCAATTCCTTCACTGCTTCCTCCGCTTCTTCGACGCAGCGCGCCGAGTGTGGTGCCGTCACCTGACTCCCCTGGAATTCGGGTTTCACTCTTTCCAACTCCATGGTGACCTGCGACACCTAGACTCGGCAGGAGTCTGTGCCCTACAAGTGCAGGGCAGTACAAGGGGGTTGGCCATGGCCAACGGTTCGCGTCAGGCGGCGTGGGAGTTCTTCGGGGCGGAGCTGAAGCGGCGGAGGGAGAACGCCGCGATCACTCAGGTGGAGTTGGGTTCCCGGGTATTTGTCTCCGGTGGATACATCGGCCAGTTCGAACAGGCAATTCGAAAGCCTCAGCTCGATGTAGCGCGGCGGATTGATGAGTCCCTGCAAACCGACGGTATTTTCGAGCGGCTTTGGCGAAAGCTCATCAAGGACCTGCGGTACGCGGATTACTTCGCCAAGGCTGCGGAACTGGAGCGGCTCGCGACGAAGATCTGCGAGTTCGCGCCCGCGCTGGTGCCGGGCCTGTTGCAGACGGCTGGGTACGCGCGGGCGGTGACCCTGGCGATGAACGCGTTCGCGACGGACGAGTACATCGAGGACAAGGTATCCGGCCGACTGGAGCGCCAGCACATCCTCAAGGACGCAACAAGGCCCGTGTATTGGGTAGTCCTGCACGAGAACGTGCTGCGCATCCCGGTCGGCGGCCCGGGGGTCATGGCGGAGCAGCTGGAGCGGGTGGCGGCGATGGCGCGGGAGCGGACGGTGCTGGTGCAGGTGCTGCCGTATGCGGCTGGGGCGTTTGCCCTCATGAACGGCATGCTGGAGTTGATGGAGTTCGAGGACGCCCCGCCAACGGCCTATACAGAAGCCGTGTATTCGGGGAATCTGCTGGACGATCCGGCTGTGGTGAAGCGCGCGTACGCGGCATACGATCTGATCAGGGCCGTCGCGCTGTCGCCGGAGGCGTCCCTGGCCCTGATCGAGTCGGCGGCGGAGGACTTCAGACGATGCGCGAGTACGACCTGAGCAACGCGAGCTGGCGCAAGAGCACCTACAGCGACGGCAACGGCGGCAGCTGCGTCGAGGTCGCCGACGGAGTCCCCGGTGTCGTCCCTGTCCGAGACTCCAAACTCGCCTCGGACAGCCCCGTACTCCTCATACCCGCCCCCGCCTGGGACGGGTTCCTCACGTTTCTGAGGTGACCCGCGGAGCCGTCTGCTGACGCTCCGCCTCTGCCCACAGCTCGGTGAACTGGGTGATGTGGTCCTCGATATGGTCCGGCTCGGTACTCAACAACGTACTGTCCGGGTTGTTCTCCTGGTCCGGCTTGGTCTCGTGGCAGAGTTCGCCGTCGAAGACGATGAAGTCGCTCACCCTGGGGTTGGACTGCATCAGTGAGCGCACCGCGATACGCGCATCGATACCCCGCCTGCGATGGCTCTCGCACAGCGCTCTGAGTTCGGACGTGACCTCGTCGGGGTCCCGCACGATGAACAGGCGCCGGATCTCCACGCCGCGCCGCTTGATCGCCTTCTCCTGCGCGGCGAGGTACCGCTCGGCCGGCCCGCTGGTCCAGAACTCCCGGTCCACCGAGGTGCTGGTGGCGTCGAGGGTCATCTTGACGCAGTCGGTGATGTCGATCAGCCACTCGTGGTTCTCGCCGGGGCAGTCCGCGCTGCCGCTGCCGAGCCCCTCCATCATCTTGGCGAGGCGGCCCAGCTCCTTCTCGGCGAAGGCCTGCACGATGTCGCCGCCCTGCTCACGGACCTTGGTGTAGCCGAGGACCAGCCGGGTCACCTCGTCGGACCGCAGCACCGAACCGTCGACCTGGCTGAACAGCGTCGTCGCGGCGAGGATCTCGTTGAAGCGGGTGTCGACCTTCTCGAACCGCTCGCCGAAGTCGATGAGGAACTGCACGATCAGTGCCGCGCTGCCGATGACGATGGACGCCACCCACTGCCAGATGTTGCCGTCGTCCTCGTTGAGAATGCTGGTCAGCAGGAAGGCGCCGCCCGCCGCTGTGGCCGTGATCAGGATCCGCCAGAACATCCTGGGCATGCGCTGTTCCTGACGTGGTACTGGGTGTCCGTTACTTCCCGCTCCTAACGATGATGCTCCACTCATCTCTCATCCCCCGTCGGGTATCTGGTTCGGTACCGCTCCTCAGCGTGTGCTCAGTGCCTGGTGCGGTGTCGCGACGGCCTGGAGGGCCAGTCGGTCTCGGATGCGCCGGCTCAGGTTCTTCCACTGGCGGGAGAAGCCGGGTTTCTCTTCCAGCACGTCCCACAGGTGACCCAGCGCGGGGTCCACGTGCGCGCGCGGCATCCACAGATGCAGCAGATGTACGACGACCGGATGCAGCGTCTCGACCACGGAAGGCCCGTCCGTCGCGCCGAGCCTGCTGTTGTCAAGCATGTGCTGAACAGTCGTCAAAAGCCAGTCGTGCAGGGCGAGATCTTCGCAAATGCCCGCCGCGGATGCCGCCGGGATGTGCTCCGGCAGCCGTAGCTCCATGGTCCGCAGCCCGCCCTCGGCCACCGTGAAGCTCACCAGGGACGCCGGCTCGCCGTCGGAGGTGCGGTACGCGACCCAACGCAGCCTCGTGGGGCTGGACTTGAAGGGCACCCGGCGGTCCAGCAGCGGGTGGCGGCGGAGCTGGGCCAGCAGGCCCTCGGAGATCATGCCGAGGTCGAGCTCACCGCGCCGGGCGCCTTGCAACACCCCCTCGGCCGTGGCCTGTTGGGGCAGCTTGCCGAAGGGCTCGACGAAGCCGGGCCTGACGAGGTACTGACCCCAGGTGCGGCGGGTGTCGGGGCCGACGGCCGGGACGCTGAAGTACGCCGTCGACTGCAGCAGCCGGCCCTCGGTCAGCGCCGCGCGGGCGGCGACCGTACCGACGGCGCGGACCTTGGAGCCGTTGGCAGCCGGAAGCCGGCAGTCCACGCCGGTCAGGACCTCGGGGGAAAGGACGTACAGGGAAGGCCGCTCGGAGACCCGGACGTGTTCGTCGGCGCGCAGCCGAAGCAGTTGGACGGCGGCCCGGCTGTCCAGCGCCTGATGGGACGGCAGCAGACAGGTGCGCACCTCGCCGCAGGCGAGGACCGACCGCGCCGGTTGTCCGAAGGCCGCCGTCATCTCAGGTCCCCTCAGCCTCGGAGGAGTCGCCGGGCTCCTCGTAGAAGACGTAGGTGGCGCGCTGTGCGACCGCCGCGGGAACCGGCATCCCCTCGCCGGCGGACCGCTCGGCGACCTGCTGGAGCGCGCCGGCGTCGACGTCTATCTGGTCCAGGATGAGCCGTACGGCGTCCTCGACGGCGAGGAAGCGATTCGGCACCAGGGTGCAGGTGCGGTACGCGCTGAAGGCGGCCTTGGTGTCGGTGAGCCTGATCAGCGGCGACAGCCGGTCCCAGTCGTGCGGGAACTCCCCGCCCTCCCACTCCTTCGGCAGCAGCACCGGCTGGCCGAGGTGCCGTAACAGGCCCAGCCTGGCGAGCTGCCATACGGCGGCCAGGAACGGGCAGGACCACAGCCGCCGTCCGTCCTTCTCGGACCACAGCTCGACGTCCATGAAGATGGAGTGGTTGCGGGCCGCGGTCTCCTGGGCCGGTTCCCAGCCCTTGACCTCGCCGAGCGCGCTGCGGGACGTCGAGGGCGTGCGCTGGCCGTTGGCGAGCCAGCCGGTCTGGCTGACGGACGGGCGCGAGCCGTAGCTGCCCGGCGGCGGCGATTCGACGAGGCGGTGCATGACGGACTCGGCGAGTTCGACCCGGTCGGCGACCGCGCAGGCCGACTCGCGGGCCAGGTAGTCGATGACGAGGCCCGCCTTCTCGGCCTCTTTGAGCACCATCGGGATCAGCTCGGCCGGTGTGGAGAAGCGGGTGAAGTAGTCGTCGATCAGGAAGCAGGTGCTGATCCGCGGCCGCTTGCTGCGCCGGGCCGCGGAGGCCCGTACGGCGTCCACCCAGATCCGCACCTCGGCGAAGTGCTCGGCCAGCCGCTTGGGGCCCGCCTCGAAGTCCTCCATGTAGAGGTGGCCCAGCTCCAGCGAGAGATGGGCCAGCGGGACGGACTCGGTGCGCCGCTGCGCGGTGGTCTCCTGGAACACGGCCTCACTCACGCCTGCTCCCAGTACTTGTCGTCGGTCAGGCGTCCGGCGAGCTGACTCAGGGCCTGCCAGGTCTCCTGGTTGGCGATCTGGCTGTCGAGCACGTCCTCGTCGGTGATGAGCTGCTCACGCCACTGGAGGACCGGTTCGAGCGGCACCGAGCCGAGGACCTGGCTGTAGCCGATGCCGTGCGTGGAGGAGAGCTGCTTGAGGTCGCCGTCGGTCTTGCGCATCCATGCCGACTGGGTGGGCGAGACCTGCGACCACAGCGGCGACTCGGGGTCGGGTACGGCGGCCCGCACGAAGCGGATCGCGTTGCGCAGCTCGTCCTCGCCATGGCCGCGCTCGACACCGCCGGCGACGATGCCCCGCTTGCCGAAGACCAGGCTCGCGGCGGCCCCCACGTGCTGGCGGGTCCAGCGGTGGAAGACCAGCCAGCGGGCCGTGACCTCGCTCATCTCGGACTGTGCGGTGGCCTCCAGGACCATGTCGACGGCGTAGGAGCGGCCGGCGCTGAGGTCGACGATGACCAGGTCGAACTCGTAGTACAGCGTCATCAGCAGGTCGACGCAGCGGCGCAGGTTGTCGTCGCTGGTGGCGAACTCGCCGCCGCTGACGTCACCCGGCATCAGCACCAGACGTCCGCTGCCCGGCGGCGGGAACCGCAGCACCTGGTGCTCCGTCTCGGCCCACACGTCGATCCGGGCCGGTTCGCTGACCTCTCCTATGAGATAGGCGTGCAGTCCGCGGTCCTCGGTGGCCTGGCGGGCGTCGCCCACGTCGAAGACGGCCGCCGCGGTGGGCGAGCCGAAGTCGAAGTCCAGGTAGCAGACGTCGTCCCCGGCCATCGCGCGGTGGTAGGCGAGGTTGGCGCTCGTGACGGAGCGGCCCGTGCCTCCTTTGTCGGAGGCGGCGAAGATCAGCACGGTTCACACTCCCCGGTCCGCGGCTTCGCGGGCACGGGCGAGCGAGTCGAGCTGTCCCAGCACGTCGAGCGTCAACGCGTAGGCCGTTCCCGGCTGTTCGTCCACGAGGGTGCGGGCGCGGCGCAACTTGACCTCGATGTTCCTGAGCTGCATCCCGTGCCGGCCGGCGTCCGAGGGCGCGGGTTCCATCTGTTCGTTGCCCAGCAGGTGGGCGGACTCACTGAGCAACGCCCTTGCCAGCTCGGTGAGTTCGAGGCTGCGGATCGGGGGCTGGCGGTACATGGCGTGGGCCTGGACCATCACCTCGGTGACCCGCTCGGTGATGCTCCACGACACCGGTACGCGCCGTTTGTGGATCTCCGCCTCGGGATAGGCGGCGTGCACGTTGTCCCACAGGCCGGCGCCCTCGCCGTCGCGGATACGGCGGCGCCACATGTGGTCGAAGATGTCCTCGGCGAGCCGGAGCAGCCGGTCGTGCGAACCGAGGTTGCGCGACAGCGTGCACAGCTGGACGGTCCGCTTCAGCAGCTGGGCGGAGAAGTCGGTCATGGCCCAGGTCATGGGCGGTCCGAGCCGCTCGCTGCCCTGCAACGGCAGGGCGACGCCCATGTTGTGCAACTCGTGGACCATCGGGTCGTCGCGTGTCATACGGCTGGTGATACGGCCGCGCTCGGCGAGGCGCTCCATGACGCCGACGGTGCGGGTGAGGTCGTCGTCGGTGGCCCGGCGGCGCATCAGGTCGTGCACAAGGATGGCCGCGACGGACAGGGAGAAGTACTCGGACTCCAGCTTCTGTCCCGTCGTACGCCAGGGGATGTCCTCCAGGGGCCAGCGGTCGTCGTCGAAGCGGGCGATGCGGGACCAGTACTGCTGGGTGAGTTCCCACCGCAGCCGGAGCGCCTCGGCGAGCCGCTGCTGTTCGGTGT
>NZ_RDBN01000053.1:134153-154805 GCF_008042075.1 Streptomyces sp. UW30
GGCAGCCCAGGAACAGCCGTACGTCCGAGGAGTCCAGGAACAGCCGGATCCAGCGCCAGGTCATGCAACTGATCATCGACCGCAGGCTCCAGGCGGGCGCTCTGCTGCCCACGGAGGCCGAGCTGATGGAGGACCTCGGGGTCAGCCGCAACTCGGTCCGCGAGGCGCTCAAGGCGCTCCAGGCCCTCGACATCCCTCGCACGCAGCGCCGCGACGATGTCCCGATGCCACCGCGCGGTGAGCTCGGGGGACGGGTCGTCCGGGCGGCCGCGCGCCCCGTTCACCCGCCGGAACACCGTCCAGAACGCCGCGAGCAGCTGCGGCACGAGGTCGTTGCCGAGCGAGGCGTACAACAGCTCGTGGAACTCCCGGTCCAGGTCGGGAAAGGCCCGCCCGGACCGCCCCGCCGCCTCCATCCGCGCAACGACCTCCTCCAGCCGGTCCAGCTCCCCGTCGCTCACCGTCGCCGCGACCCGCCGGATCAGCCCCTCCTCCAGCACCTCCCGCACCTGAAGGATCTCGGCGAGAGCCCCCGCGTCATGGTCATGCCGAGCGAGGGTACGAAACGTCAGCCCGTCGATCAGCGGAGTGAGCGAGGCCTGGCCGACATACGTCCCGTAGCCGTGCCGGATCTCCACGATGTCGAGGGCCTGGAGCGCCTTGAGCGCCTCGCGGACCGAGTTGCGGCTGACCCCGAGGTCCTCCATCAGCTCGGCCTCCGTGGGCAGCAGAGCGCCCGCCTGGAGCCTGCGGTCGATGATCAGTTGCATGACCTGGCGCTGGATCCGGCTGTTCCTGGACTCCTCGGACGTACGGCTGTTCCTGGGCTGCCCGGGCATGCGGCGCATGGTACGCGCACCCGGACGTCCCACGTCCCATGTCTCCCGTAAACGCCCCTGACGGGGGGTCAACTCGCGCCATTTCACAGCGCCATTGGTCCGACCTGTGGCAGATGCGCCATTCGTGTGAGATCCCTTGACCGCCCCCATCCCCCCACCTATGGTCGCGCTGACCGTCAGGACGTAGGACGTCGTATCTCCTCGTATCACCCATCGCCGGAGCACACCACCCACCGCTGGAGGAACCGTGCGCGACGTGACCCACGACGTGCCGGCGCTGCACCGCCGGTCGTTCCTGAAGTACACCGGCGCGCTGGGCGCGGCCGCCGCCGTCTCGGCGTCGCTGTCGGCCTGTTCGTCGGGGCCGGAGTCCACGAACGAGACCGGCGGGGGCGGTGGCCAGAACCGGACCCTCACCGCAGTGATCGGCTACGGCAACGACGGCAGCTGGGACCCCACCCAGACGGCGTCAGCCTTCTGCATGGCCGCCAACAACCACATCTACGAGGGCCTCCTCGACACCGACCCGATCTCCCGCGAGCCGTACGCCGCGCTCGCCACCCAGGTGCCGGCCGACCCGAATGCCACGTCCTGGAAGTTCGCCCTGCGCGCGGGCGCGAAGTTCCACGACGGCAAGCCGGTCACCGCCGACGACGTGGTCTTCGTCTTCGACCGGATCCTCGACCCGAAGACCCAGACCCTCGCCAAGGGCTTCTTCGCGAGCTGGCTGAAGGAAGTCCGCAAGATCGACGCGCAGAACGTCGAGCTGGTGCTCAAGTTCCCCTTCCCGGACGGACTTTCCCGGCTCACCCTCGCCAAGATCATGCCGAAGCACGTCTTCTCCCAGCCGGGCGCCTGGGACGACGCCATCAAGGGCAAGGCGGTCGGTTCGGGGCCGTACATGCAGAGCGCGCACCACCCGAAGTCCAACACCACCTTCGAGGCGTTTGCGGACTACAACGGCCCGCGCAGGGCGGCGTTCAAGAAGATGAACTGGCTGACCATCGTGGACGCGGCTCCGCGCGTGGCCAGAATCTCGGGCGCGAGCGCCGGGGCGCAGATCGCGGACAACATCCCGTACGCCAACATCGGGCAGCTGGAGAGCGGCGGGCTGACCGTCGCGGGCGGCGCCGGGATGAACAACCTGTTCCTGATGTTCAACACCAAGCACAAGCCCTTCGACGACGTACGCGTCCGCCAAGCGCTGCGCTACGCCATCGACACCGGCAAGATGATCGAGGTCGCCCTCAAGGGGCACGGGAAGCCGTCGAGCTCCTTCCTCAACGAGGCCAACCCCAGCTACCGCCGCGCCAAGAACGTCTACGACTACGACCCCGACAAGGCGAAGGCGCTGCTGAAGGAGGCCGGGGTCAGCGGGCTGGAGATCGAGATCCTGTCCGTGAACGTGAGCTGGATCGTCGACTGTCTGCCGACCATCAAGTCCTCCTGGGACGCGATCGGCGTCAAGACCACCCTCTCCCCGCAGGAGACGACGGCCGTCTTCACCAAGATGGACCAGAAGCAGGACTACCAGGTTGTCGCCGCCGCCTCGAACCCCAACCAGTTCGGCCTCGACGCCGATCTGATCATGCATTACAACTACGGCCCCGAGAACCTGTGGATGCAGTACACGCGGTGGGCCGACAACTCCGTCGCCAAGGCGCTCTTCAAGGACATGGACCGGGCTACCCAGGAGCCGGACGCCGAGAAGAAGAAGACGATGGTCCAGGAGTACATCGACATCGTCGCCGAGCAGGCCGTCCTCTACCCGGTCGTCCACAACGAGCTGATGACGGCGTGGAACCCGAAGGAGCTCACCGGGATAAGGGCACAGCCGTACCCCGGCATCAACCTCCTCCAGGCCAAGTGGTCGTAGGAGACACTGCGTGGTCACCGTCGTCCGGATCCTGGCCCGCCGAGTCCTGCTGCTCGTGCCGCTGATGCTCGGCATCGTGCTGTTCGTGTTCCTGGTCATGCGGTTCTCGGACGTCGACCCGGCGTCCGCGTTCTTCCAGGGCGCGAACCCGACGCCGCAGCAGCTGCACGACTTCCGCGAGCAGAACGGCCTGCTGGATCCCCTGCCCATCCGCTACGTCGCCTTCGTCGGCGACCTGCTCCACGGCGACATGGGCACCAGCGCCCTGACCCGCGGATCAGTCATCGACCAGGTCATGACCGCGCTGCCGCTCACCATCCAGCTCACCTTCCTGGGGCTCGGCATCGCGGTCGTCCTGTCGCTGGTCGGCGGCGTCACCGCGGCCATCTACCGCGACCGCCTCCCCGACCAGATCATCCGCGTCGTCTCCCTGACCGGGGTCGCCGCGCCCGGCTTCTGGCTGGCGCTGCTGATGATCCAGTACCTCGCCGTCGAACTCGGCTGGTTCCCGACCGGCGGCTACATCAACCCGGCGGACTCCTTCACGGGCTGGCTGAAGACGATGACCCTGCCGGCGCTCGCGCTGTCGCTGCCGGKCGCGGCGCAGCTGACGCGGATCGTGCGGACGTCGGTGGTGGAGGAGCTGGACAAGGACTACGTCCGCACCGCGATCGGCAGCGGGCTGCCGCCGCGGGTGGTGGTGGGGCGCAACGTCCTGAGGAACGCGCTCATCAACCCGCTCACCGTCCTCGGCCTGCGCGTCGGCTATCTGCTGGGCGGCGCGGTCATCATCGAGACGATCTTCTCCCTGCCGGGCATGGGGAAGCTGATGATCGACGCGGTGAAGAACGGTGACCCGGCGGTCGTCCAGGGAGTGGTCATCACCACGGCGATCGGCTTCGTCGTCGTCAACCTCGTCATCGACATCCTGTATCTGCTGGTCAACCCGCGCCTGCGGGAGGCGACGTGACGTTCAACCGCAAGCGCCTGGCCGAGGCGCTGTCCCGGCCCGGCATCCGCCTGCGCGGCTGGCGCAAGCTGCCGACGCTGTCGAAGGTGGCCGTCTGCTTCCTGGCCGTCGTGGTCCTGATGGCCGTGTTCGCCCCGCTGCTCGCCCCGCACGACCCGCTCGACCAGCAGCCGCCCGTCGACGGCACCGGGCATCCGTCCGCCGAGCACTGGATGGGCCAGGACAGCCTCGGCCGGGACATCCTGAGCCGGCTGATGTACGGCGCCCGCTGGTCGCTGGCGATCGGGCTCGGCGCGACCGCGCTCGCGCTCGTCGTCGGCGCCCTGATCGGCGCCGTCGCGGCGACCTCCCGCAAGGCGGTCGACGAGACGCTGATGCGCTGCCTGGACGTGGTGATGGCGTTCCCGGGCATCGCGCTGGCCGCCGTACTGGTCGCCGTCTTCGGCGGCGGCATCACGGTCCTGATCTGCGCGATCGCCTTCCTGTTCACGCCGCCGGTGGCGAGGGTCGTCCGGGCGAACGTCCTCGATCAGTACGGCGAGGACTATGTGACGGCGGAACGGGTCATCGGCGCCCGCACCCCGCACATCGTCATCAGGCACGTGGCGATCAACTGCGCCGCCCCGGTGCTGGTGTTCTGCACCGTGCAGGTGGCGGAGGCGATCGTCTTCGAGGCGTCGCTGTCCTTCATCGGCGCGGGTGTGCGGCCGCCCGACCCCTCCTGGGGCAGCGTCATCGCGGACGGCAAGAACATGGTGCTCACCGGGGGCTGGTGGGCGACCGTCTTCCCCGGACTGCTGATGCTGGTGACGGTGCTCTCGCTGAACATCCTCTCCGAGGGCGTGTCGGACGCATGGGCGGCGCCGTCGGCGCGCGAGGTCGACGTGCAGGACGAGCACGACCGGCTTCAGGCACCGGAGCCGGGCAGCGGTGAGGTGCTCCCGCTGCCGGGGCTCACCCAGGCGGCGGCGCGGCTGCGGTCACGGGCGCGGCCGTTGCCGCGGGGGCAGCAACCGGTGCTCGCCGTCGAGAACCTCGCGATCGGGTTCGAGGACCGCCACGGCGGCGTGGACATCATCGACGGCATCAGCTTCGAGGTGCAGCCCGGCGAGGTGCTGGGCCTGGTCGGCGAGTCGGGCTGCGGCAAGTCACTCACCGCCCTCGCGGTGATGGGTCTGGAACCGAAGGGCGCCCGGATCCGCGGCCATGTCCGCTTCAACCAGCGGCAGTTGGTGGGCGAGCCGATGCGCGTGCGGCGCAAGCTGCTGGGCCACGAGATGGCGATGATCTACCAGGACGCCCTGTCGTCCCTGAACCCGGCGATGACGATCCGCTCACAGCTCAAGCAGGTCGTACGCCGCGGAGGCCGCCGCAGCCCCCACGAACTCCTGACGTTGGTCGGCCTCGACCCCGAACGCACCCTGCGCAGCTATCCGCACGAGCTCTCCGGCGGCCAGCGCCAGCGCGTGCTGATCGCCATGGCCCTGTCCCGGGACCCGAAGCTGATCGTCGCCGACGAGCCGACGACCGCGCTGGACGTCACCGTGCAGGCGCAGATCATAGAGCTGCTGCTCAGGCTGCGCGAGGAGCTCGACTTCGCCCTGATCCTGGTCTCGCACGACCTCGCGCTGATCTCGGCCGTCACCGACCGGGTCGTCGTGATGTACGGCGGCCAGATCGTGGAGACCGGTGTGACCGCCGACCTGGTGGAGGCTCCGGCGCACCACTACACGCGGGGTCTGCTGGGCAGCGTGCTGTCGCTGGAGTCGGCGCAGGAGCGGATGACGCAGATCAAGGGCGTGGTCCCCTCCCCCGCGGACTTCCCGGCGGGCTGCCGTTTCGCGGACCGCTGCCCGCTGGCGAGCGACATGTGCCGCACGACCGCACCCGCACTGCTGGGGACTCCGACGCACACGGCGGCCTGCCATCACCCGGCGATCCTTCTGGCGCCGACGGACCGCTCGGAGAGCGAGGCGGTGACATGAGCGCGAGCGAGATGAACGCGGACGGCCTGGGCGCGGGCGAGGTGACCGTGACCAAGGTGAGCGTGGGCGAGGCGGGCCCGGGCGAGCCGGGCGTGCTCGTGCGGCTGTCCGACGCGCACGTCGTGCACAAGGCACGCAGCGGCGGACTGTTCACCCGGGACAGGGTGTACGCCCTGACCGGCGCCGACCTCACCATCGCGCCCGGCGAGACGGTGGGCGTGGTCGGCGAGTCGGGGTGCGGCAAGTCGACGCTGGCGAAGGTGCTGGTGGGGGTGCAGCGGCCGACGTCGGGGAGCGTGGCCTTCCGGGGGCGCGACCTGTGGGCCATGACGCCGGGCGAGCGCAGGACCGCGGTGGGCGCCGGCACGGGCATGATCTTCCAGGACCCGTCGACGGCGCTGAACCGCCGGCTGCCCGTCCGGCAGATACTGCGGGATCCGCTGGACGTGCACGAGCGGGGGTCGAAACGCCAACGGGAGGAACGCGTACGGGAGTTGATGTCCCTGGTGGGCCTTCCCCGCGCCCTCACCGACGCCCTGCCCGGCCAGCTGTCGGGCGGTCAGCGCCAGCGCGTCGCCATCGCCCGCGCACTGGCCCTGGAACCCGACCTGGTGGTGGCGGACGAGCCGACGAGCGCGCTGGACGTGTCGGTCCGCGCCCAGATCCTGAACCTCCTCCTCGACCTGAAGGAGCGGCTGGGTCTGGCCCTGGTCTTCGTCTCGCACGACATCCAGACGGTACGGCGGATGAGCGACCGCGTGATCACGATGTACCTGGGCCGGATCGTCGAGGAGGCCCCGGCCGCCGACGTCACCGACGGCTCCCGGCACCCGTACACCCGTGCCCTCTTCTCCGCGACCCCCGGCCTGCTGGACCCGATCGACCCGATCCCGCTCGTCGGGCCGGTCCCCTCGGCGACGCGGCCGCCGAGCGGATGCCCCTTCCGGACGAGATGCTGGAAGGCGGACGGGGTATGTGCGCAGGCGATGCCGGACTTCTCGGCCGCGTCGGGCCCCGCGCACCGTTACAGGTGTCACCATCCAGTGGAGGAGGGCGAGGCCACCCGCGACCTCGTACAACAGAGTCACCATTCCAGGGAGCCTTGACCATGATCCCCACCCCGCTCACCGGTGTCGTACCGCCCGTCTGCACGCCCCTGACACCGGAGCGCGAGGTGGACGTCCCCTCACTGCGCAGACTGATCGACCATCTGATGGAGGGCGGGGTGCACGGCCTGTTCGTGCTCGGCTCGACGTCGGAGGTGGCCTACCTGACGGACCGGCAGCGGCAGGTGGTGGTCGAGACCGCCGTGCGGCATGTGGGTGGCCGGCTGCCGGTGCTGGCGGGTGTGATCGACATGACGACGCCGCGGGTCCTGGACCACGTACGGCAGGTCACGCAGGCGGGCGCGGACGCGGTGGTGGCGACAGCGCCCTTCTACGCCCGCACCCACCCCACCGAGATCGCCCACCACTACCGCCTCGTCGCGGCGGCGTCGCCGGTGCCCGTCGTCGCGTACGACCTCCCGGCCTCCGTCCACACCAAACTCCCCGCCCAGGTGATCCTCGACCTCGCCGCCGAGGGTGTCCTCGCGGGGCTGAAGGACTCCAGCGGCGACCTGGCCGGTTTCCGCGAGGTCGTCGTCGGCGCGCGCAACCGGTCCGACGTCACGGGCTTCAGCGTGCTGACGGGCTCCGAGCTCCTCGTCGACGCGGCCCTCGGGATCGGGGCCGACGGGGCGGTGCCGGGGCTTTCCAACGTCGATCCCGCCGGATACGTCCGGCTCGACCGCCTCCACCGCGACGGCGACCGGGAGTCGGCCCGGGCCGAGCAGGAACGCCTGTGCGCGCTGTTCGGCATGGTGACGGTCGGGGATCCGGGGCGGATGGGTGGGAGTTCGTCGGCGCTGGGGGCGTTCAAGGCGGCGCTGTATCTGCGGGGGGTGATCGACTGTCCGGCGACTGCGGAGCCTCAGGTGCCGTTGTCGTCGGAGGAGGTGGAGCGGGTGGGGAAGTTTCTGGCCGGGGCGGGGTTGCTGTAGAGCGTTCTTCGCCCCGGCGGGGGTGTCGGCTAGGTCAGGTCGGACACCGGCAGTCGGCGGAACTCGATCGTCTCGTACGTCCCGCTCGCCCCCGTCTCGTACAGGATCCCGACCCACTGACCGCCCAGCCGCACCAGATCCGAATACGCCGCCCGCTGCTGAGACAGCGTCAGCGCCTTCGTGAAGGTCGCTCCCCCGTCCGTGCTGCGCCACACCGCCATCGACTGGCGGGCGGTGGGAACGGAGGGACCGGAGAAGAGCAACGGGGATGTGGCGCCGGGCAGTTGGAGGACGCTGCCCTCGACGACGGGGACGTCGTTCAGGGAGGGCTGGACGGTGTAGGGGCGGTCGAGGGACTCGCCGCCGTCGCTCGACACACTGTCCAGACGGTTGCCGGCGCTCGTCCCGAGCTGGTCGCGGGAGTTGAAGTAGACCCTGCCGTCGGGGAGTTCGGCGGCGGTGGACTCGTTGGCGTTGCTGTAGCCGTCGTAGGACTCGTCCACGAAGCCCATCTGCCAGGTGAGCCCGCCGTCGTCGCTGTAGATGGCGTGGGCGCCGTAGTACTTGGCCTCCTGCCCGGTGTCGGGCGATCCCGGCGCCGGTGCCGTGGAGTGGTTCGACGGGACGACCAGCCGCCCCGCGTACTTCCCGCGCTGAAGGGCGAGGGCATGCCCGGGTCCGGTCGCGTACCAGCGCCAGTTCGGCGGCTTCACCCGCCCGGTGATGTCGCGCGGGGAGGTGAAGGTGCGCCCGTCGTCGGTGCTGCGCTGCACGAACGCCCGACGACTCTGCTCCGGCGTCACCTCCCCCCGCATGATCTGCGCCTCCGTCACATCCCCGCTGTTGTAGGACGTGACCAGCACGACCGCGCCGGTGAGCGGATCCACCACCGGCGCCGGATTGCCCCGCGTGTCCCCCTCCCCGGCGGCGACCACCGCCACCGGACCCCAGGTGCAGCCGCCGTCGAGGGACCGTCTGAGGACGACATCGATGTCGCCGGTGTCACCCGCCCCGTTGTGCCGCCCCTCGGCGAAGGCCAGCACCGTGCCCCGCGGGGTCGTGATCGTGGCCGGGATGCGGTACGTGTCGTAGCCGCCCTCGCCCGAGCGGTACGGGACGGAGGACGTGCAGCCGGTGTCCGCCGAGGCGGTGCCGGCGGTGGTGAGTGGAGTGGTCAGGAGTACTGCGGTGGCCAGGAGTGTGCGGCTCAGGAGGGTCATCGAGCTCCTTTGACGGAGAGTCAGACATTAACCTGTCCGTCACAGGCTCCCCGGTGTCACCATCCCTGACTCATACGCCACGATGACCAATTGCGCCCTGTCCCGCGCCCCCAGTTTCCCCATGATGCGGCTGACGTGCGTCTTCGCCGTCAGCGGGCTCAGGCCCAACGTCTCGGCGATTTCCGTGTTGTTGAGCCCGTGTGCGACCAGCGTCAGCACTTCTCGTTCACGTTCGGACAGACATTCGGGTCCGCCGGTCGTGGGCGCGGAGGGGCTGCGCAGGAACCGCTCGATCAGCCGTGCGGTCGGCCCGGGCGACAACAGCGCCTCCCCCGCGGCCACCGTGCGGATCGCGTCGAGGAGTTCGGCCGGGCGGGTGTCCTTGACCAGGAACCCGGAGGCGCCGGCGCGCAGCGCGTCCACGATGTTCTCGTCGGTGTCGTAGGTGGTGAGGACCAGCACACGCACCCCGGCCAGGTCCTCGTCGGCCGCGATCAGCCGGGTCCCCTCGATGCCGTCGAGGTCGGGCATGCGGATGTCCATCACGACGAGGTCGGCGCGGGCGCTGCGGGCCAGTTCGGCGGCCTCCCGGCCGGTGGCCGCCTTGCCGACGACCTCCATGTCCGGGGCCGACTCGACGAGCATGGCGAACGCCTCACGTACGAGCGTCTGGTCGTCCGCGAGCAGGACGCGGATCATCACTCTCCCTCCCCGCCGGCCCCGATGGGCAGTACGGCGCTCACCGCGAAGCCGCCCTCGTCGCGCGGTCCGGCGTCGAGTGTGCCACCCACGCTGCGGGCCCGCTCACGCATGCCGACCAGGCCGTAGCCAGGGCCCCCGGCGGGCACGGGGCAGGGGCCGTCGTCGGTGACCGACAGGTGCAGGGCGCCCCGCTCCTCGTACACCTCGACACGTACGGCCGGTTCGGGCCCGGCGTGCCGGACCACGTTCGTCAGCGCTTCCTGCACGATCCGGTACGCGGCCGCCCCGACGGCGGGCGACGCCTGCCGCACCCGTACCGCCGCATCGACCCGGGCTCCGGCGAGCCGCGCCGCCTCCACGAGGTCCGGCACCCCGTCGAGCTCGGGAAGCGGGCCGCGTGCCTCGCCGGCCACGCCCTGTTCGCGCAGCACGTCCAGCGTCGTACGCAATTCGCCGCGCGCGGTGCGGCAGGTCTCGGCGATGTCGTCGAGGGACTTCGCGATCGCCTCTCGGTCCAGCCGCTCGGGGTCGGCGGCCAGTACGTGCGCGGCGACGGAGGTCTGGACGCCGATGAGGGTGATGCTGTGCGCGAGCAGGTCGTGCAGGTCGCGGGCGATGCGCAGACGTTCCTCGGCGACGCGTCGGCGGGCTTCCTCCTCGCGGGTGCGCTCCGCGCGTTCGGCGCGCTCGACGATGGCCGCGACGTGCCGGCGGTGATAGCGGACGGCGATGCCGAGGAGCAGGATGGCGAGCACCCAGCCGTAGATGCGCACCAGGTCGCCGGCCCGCTTGTCCTCGCCGAAGGTGAGCATCACGGTCAGGGAGACGCCGAGGCCCGCGGCACCGACCAGGAGTGTGCGGACGGGGCCCTGGGTGACGGTGACCGCGTACAGCGCGATCAGCGAGGCGGGGACGGGCGCGCCGTGGTTGTTGTCGAGGGCGTGGTAGGGGATGACGAGCGCCACCACGGCGGCGAGCACGAGCAGCGGCCTGCGCCGCCGCCACGCCAGGGGCACATGGGCGGCGAGCAGGAGGGTCCAGCCGAGGGCGTCGGGCCGGCGGCCGTGGTCGGTGAACAGTGCCAGGCACACGGCCAGCGCGGCGGCCGCCWCGGCGAGCAGCGCGTCGTTGCGGGTGCCGTGCGGGGCGGTGCGGGGGTCGCGGTTGACCGCCGCCATGATCCGCTCGCCGAGGCGGGGCCGTATCGCTGTCGTGGTTTCCTGCACGGGCTCATCTTCCGTGAGCGGGGCGCCCCTCCGGGAGGGAGGGGCGCCGGTCGATCAGTGGGCGGCTGCGGTGACCCGCTCCGGTTCCTTCGGCGGTACGGGCTTCTCGGGCTCCCGGGACAGCGCTCCCGGCCACCACATCCTGCGGCGCAGGGCGACGCTGGCGCTGGTCACCAGGTAGGTGCGGACCAGGAAGGTGTCCAGCAGCACGCCGACCGCGATGACGAAGCCGAGCTCGACGAGCTGCAGCATCGGCATGCTGGTGAGCACCGCGAAGGTGGCGGCGAGGACCAGTCCGGCGGAGGCGATGACCCCGCCCGTGGTGCGCAGCGCGGTGAGCGCGGCGGCGACGGGTTCGGCGCCGTTCAGGGACTCCTCGCGCATCCGGTGCATCAGGAAGATGCCGTAGTCGACGCCGAGGGCGACCAGGAACACGAAGGACAGCAGCCCGAGCCCGGGATCGGTGCCCTCGAAGCCGAAGACCGGCCCGAAGACGAGTCCGCCGATGCCGAGCGCCGCGCCCCACACGGCGACCACGGCCGCCACCAGGATCAGCGGCGCGACGAGTGAGCGCAGCAGGGCGACGAGGATCAGCAGCACGGACAGCAGCACGATCGGCACGACGACCAGGCGGTCGCGGGCGTTGGTGTCCTTCAGGTCGAGTTGCTGGGCGCTCGGCCCGCCGACGTAGGAGCCGTCGAGCTTGTCGCGCAGGGCCTCGATGGTGGCGGTCTCCCCGGCGGACTGGGGCGGTGCGGTGGCGAGGACGGAGATCTCGGTCCAGCCGTCTCCGGTACGGCCTTCCTGCGCGCTGTCGACGCCGTCGGTGCCGCGGATCGAAGCGAGCGTCTCGGCGGCGCGGCCCTCCCGCGCGATGACGGTGATGGGCTGGGTGCCGCGCTCGGGGTAGGCCCGGGCGAGGGTCTCCATGGCGGCGACCGCGTCGGGCTTGGAGGTGAAGGAGTCCTCCTGCTTGAGGTTGCCGGGCAGGTTGAGGGTGCCGAGCGCGAGCGCGCCGAGCAGGACGGCGCCGCCCGCGAGGACGGTCAGCGGCCGGCGTCCGGCGGAGCCGCCCATCGCCGTGAACAGGGACCGGCGGGCCTTGGGCGTGCTGCCGTAGCGGGGCACGAGGGGCCAGAACACGCGCCGGCCGAGCAGGACGAGGATCGCGGGCAGCAGCGTCAGCATGGCGAGAAGCGCGCACAGCACGCCGACGGTGCCGAGCGGGCCCATGCCCCGGCTGGAGTTGAGGTCGGCGGCGAGCAGGCACAGCAGTCCGGCGGCGACGGTGCCGGAGGAGGCGAGCACGGCGGGCCCGCAGCCCTTGAGTGCGGCGACCATCGCGTCGTACGGCCGCTCGATGCGCCGCAACTCCTCCCGGTACCGGGAGACGAGCAGCAGCGCGTAGTCGGTG
The DNA here is from genome assembly GCF_008042075.1 of Streptomyces sp. UW30. Lineage (GTDB taxonomy): Bacteria > Actinomycetota > Actinomycetes > Streptomycetales > Streptomycetaceae > Streptomyces. Next base: position 146,427 of record NZ_RDBN01000053.1, read on the forward strand.
CCCGCCCCGAACACGAGGATCGTCATGATCCCGGAGCTCTGGCCGGACACGGACGTCCCGAACCCTTGGTTGAGCCCGTAGGCGACGCCCATCGACAGATAGTCGGCCATGCCGGCGACGGCGAGCGGTACCAGCCACAGGAACGGGCTGCGGTAGATGAGGATCAGCAGCAGCGCGACGACCGCGGCGGTGGTGTAGAGCAGCGGTCCGTCGAGCGAGTTGTAGACCTCGCTCGCGTCGGTGGCGAGCGCACCCGACCCACCGACGTCGACGCTCAGCCCGTCGTCGCCCCGGGCGACGCCCCTGACGTCGTTGACAAGCCGGTCACGTGCCTTCTCGTCGGTCCCCGGCTCGGTGCTCGCGATCGGGTACATCAGCGTGGTCCCGTCCTGGGACGGGATGCCCCGCGGCGCACCGGTGAGCTTGTGCGCGCCCGCGATCCGCTCGATCTGCCCGGCGGCGGTCGCCCGGTCACCGGCGGTGAGTCCCCCGTCCCGGTGATACACGACGACCATCTCGGTGCTCTCGCCACCGGGCAGCTGTTCCTGGATCCTGGCCACCTGCGTGGAATCGGCACTGGCCGGCAGATAGTCGACGGCCCGGTCACGCTGCACGTCCGCGAGCTTCGACGCGAACGGCGACGCGATCGCGAGCACAACGATCCACAGCCCGAGCACGAGCCACGGCACACCACGCCGCCGCCGTGCACTTGTCCTTACGGCCCCCATGAGACGGGCCCCCTCCGGTCGGATGTCTGGGTCGCTTCCAGACTTCCGGTGGGACGGTGGCCGATCGTCGGACCGAAGAGCGAATTGGGGGCTACTGCCGGGGTCGGCGCGATGACGCGATTACTCCCTGGGGAGTACGGCGGGACGCGGGCCCTGAGTGCCCGTACTCATGCGGCCGGCCGTGTCGGCCGGGAAGGCTTGCCGCATGACCGCCCCCACCGGCCTGCCTCGCTTCCGCGGTGCCAACGTGCCGCCGCCGCCCGTCGGACGCCGCGGGCTGCCCGTCGCCGGGGACATCGCCCTGGCGGTCGGGCTGCTCCTCCTCGACGTCATCGGGGCCGTCGTGGCCTTCCTGCTCGGGATCGGCGTCAGCGGCGACTGGAGGCCGTTCGACCCGGGCGCGGACAACTCCGACGTCACGTTCACGTCCAACTGGCTCTATCTGGGCATCGCCGGCGGCATCGTGCTGCTGACGGCCGCGCTGCTTTACCTGCTCCGCGCCGTCGTCAGCGCCTCCGTGCAGGTGCTCGTCGGCGTGGTCGTGCTGGTCATCGCGTTGAGCGGGGCGCAGGTCGACGAGCGGCGCGAGGATCGCGGGCACGCGTCCGGGTCGGCGCCCGCGGCGCGCCGATGATCGTCGGGGGTTACGAAGGTGTCCGGGCCGCCGCCGCCAGCAGGCGGGTCACGTCGTCCGTGCAGATCGTGAGGGCCGCGCCCACCGTCGCGAGGGCGTCGCGTTCGGCGGGGGTGTAGGGGCCGTCGGCCAGGGCGATGCGGGCTCCCTGGAGGAGGATCGATTCGCGGCCGGCGGGGGCGAGGTGCGGGGCGAGGGGGTCCAGGGCCTCGTGGAGCTCTATGGCCAGCCCGGCGCCGCAGGGCTCGGAGAAGACGCGGCCGGTGTCGGCGGCCAGGGCCTCGACCAGGGCGCCCAGCTGGTCCTCCGTGCAGTCGTCGAAGCCGGCCGCGCGCACGGTGGCCGCGGCGGTCTCCAGGGACGGACGGGCGCAGGTGCCGCCCGCGGCCAGCACCGCGAGGGCGACGGTGTGGACGGCGTCGCGGAGCATCGCGGAGAAGCGGGTGGTGGTCGGATGGTCGAGGACGTCGGTGCCGAAGTGGCGGCGGCAGGCCGCGCACTCCACGACGGGTGCGGTCTCGCCGCGCGGCAGGACCGGCACGCCGAGGAACGTGAAGCGGCGATGGCCGGTCAGCCGCTGGTAGTTGCGGTCGCCCCCGCACCCGGGACAGAAGAACTCGCCATCCCCTATGGCCGACCACGCGGTGCGGGTGCCCAGGATGCGCGCAAGCCTGGCGGCACCGGTTCGTCCCCGTCCTGGCAGCACGTCGCACCTCCGTAACGCCGCGGCAACATCGCCGCGCTTGCGTGATGTTAGCCACATCACGGACGTGGAGTCAGTACCCCGGACGAGACCTTTCCGTGACCTGCACAGGTCAATGGCTGGAAATGAGCGGACCCCGCCCACCGGAATACGGCGGACGGGGCCCGAAAACTCCGGGTACGGCAACACCCTGAAGGGGCGCGGGGAACTGCGCGACCAGCCACGACGGCGCCGCGGCCGACCGACTGCACACAGCCCCCGCGGAGCGAACCGTCAGCGAGCCGCCCGGTTGACGGCCGACACGACCGCCTTCAGCGAGGCACGCGTGGTGTTGGCGTCGATACCGATGCCCCACAGGACCTTGCCGTCGATCGCGCACTCGATGTACGAGGCGGCCTGCGCGGAGGCACCCTCGCTCATCGTGTGCTCCTGGTAGTCCAGCAGCCGGGCGTCCACGCCCACCTTCTGCAGCGCGTCGAAGAAGGCCGAGATCGGACCGTTGCCGGTACCGGCCAGGATCGTGTCGACGCCGTCGACGGTGGCCTCCACCTTCAGCGTGTCCACGCCGTCCGTGTCGGTCGTCGACTGGCCGTTCTTGACCTGGATACGACCCCACGGGTTCTCGGGGTTCGGCAGGTACTCGTCCTGGAAGACGGCCCAGATGTCGGAGCCGGTGATCTCGCCGCCCTCGGCGTCCGTCTTGGCCTGGATCAGCTTCGAGAACTCGATCTGCATCCGGCGCGGCAGGTCCAGCTTGTGGTCGTTCTTCAGGACGTACGCGATACCGCCCTTGCCGGACTGCGAGTTGACGCGGATGACGGCCTCGTAGGAGCGGCCGACGTCCTTCGGGTCGATCGGCAGGTACGGCACCGCCCACTCGATGTCGTCCACGGTGACCCCGCGAGCCGCCGCGTCGGCCTCCATCGCGTCGAAGCCCTTCTTGATGGCGTCCTGGTGGGAGCCGGAGAAGGACGTGTAGACCAGGTCGCCCACGTACGGGTGGCGCGGGTGGACCTCCATCTGGTTGCAGTACTCCCACGTACGACGGATCTCGTCGATGTCGGAGAAGTCGATCTGCGGGTCGACGCCCTGGGAGAAGAGATTCATCCCCAGGGTCACCAGGTCGACGTTGCCGGTGCGCTCGCCCTGCCCGAACAGACAGCCCTCGATGCGGTCGGCGCCGGCCATCAGCGCCAGCTCGGCCGCCGCCACCGCCGTACCGCGGTCGTTGTGCGGGTGGACGGACAGGACCACGTGCTCACGGCGGGACAGGTTGCGGTGCATCCACTCGAAGCGGTCCGCGTGCGTGGACGGCGTCGAACGCTCCACCGTGGCGGGCAGGTTGAGGATGATCTCGCGGCCGGGGCCGGGCTGCCAGACGTCCATGACCGCCTCGCAGACCTCCAGCGCGAAGTCCAGCTCGGTGTCGGTGAAGATCTCCGGGCTGTACTGGTAGCCGAACTCGGTCTCCGGACCCAGCAGCTTCTCGGCGTACTCCACCACCAGGCGGGTGCCGTCCACGGCGATCTGCTTGATGTCGTCCTTGGAGCCGCGGAAGACGACCCGGCGGAAGACGGGGGCCGTGGCGTTGTACAGGTGCACGTTGGCGCGCTTGGCGCCCTTCAGGGACTCCACCGTGCGCTCGATCAGGTCCTCGCGGGCCTGGGTCAGTACGGAGATCGTGACGTCGTCGGGGATGGCCCCGGGCTCCTCGACGATGGAGCGCACGAAGTCGAAGTCCGTCTGGCCCGACGCCGGGAAGCCGACCTCGATCTCCTTGTAGCCCATCTTGACCAGCTGGTCGAACATCCGGCGCTTGCGCTCGGGCGACATCGGGTCGATCAGGGCCTGGTTGCCGTCGCGCAGGTCGGTGGAGAGCCAGCGGGGAGCGGTGGTGACGCGCTGGTCCGGCCAGGTCCGGTCGGCGATGTCGACCTGCTCGTAGCGGCCGTACTTGTGGATCGGCATGGTGCTGGGCTGCTGGCGGTTCGCCATGTCTGCGGGGCTCCTCAGGATGTCCGGAAGGACGGCCGACGACGCAACGCGAAGCTCCGCGGGGAGGGAGTCGACCTGGACTACAGGCCCTCGCCGCGGCAGCTAAGAAGAAGCAGCCCGAAACGCATGATGCGAAGCATGCTAGCCGAGCCACTCCCCGTACGGGGCGCCGTATCAGTATGCGGAACCCGAGGGACGAATAGGGCAAAACGTGCGCCATACCACTTCGTCACGGAGCGTGCGGCTCACAATCCGCATATTTCACCAATCATGGTTGCGACTAGTGACAGCCCCCTAACGCAGTGCAATGGTGCCGCACATGACGACAAACGGGGGCTTCGAGCCCGTCTTCTGCACCGTCGTACCACCCCACGTCCTCGACAAACTGGCCCGGAACGACGACCCCGCACTCTCCGGCCCCGCCCAGCGGACCCTGATGCGAGACAGCGAGCTGCGCGGCCGGCGCCGTGTGACGACCGAGTTCGCCCTCGCGGCCGCCCCGACGGCGAAGGCACCGTCGGACCAGCCGCTGCGCACCATCTACGACGCCGAGCACAAGGCCACCCTGCCCGGCACCAAGGTCCGCGGCGAGGGCCAGGACCCCGGCCAGGACGCCACGGTCAACCGCGCCTACTCCGGCCTCGGCGCCACCTTCGACCTGTTCCTCAAGGCCTACGCCCGCCACTCCATCGACGGCGACGGCCTGCCCCTGGACGCCACCGTCCACTACGACGAGAACTACAACAACGCCTTCTGGAACGGCGAGCAGATGGTGTTCGGCGACGGTGACGGCGAGATCTTCCTCGACTTCACCATCCCGATCGACGTCATCGGCCACGAGCTCACCCACGGCGTCACGCAGTACACGGCCAACCTCACGTACTACGGCCAGCCGGGCGCCCTGAACGAGTCGATGTCGGACGTCTTCGGCTCCCTGATCAAGCAGTACACGCTCGGCCAGACCGCCGCCGAGGCCGACTGGCTGATCGGCGCCGGCCTGCTCGCCCCGAGCGTCACCGGCAAGGCCCTGCGCTCCATGAAGGAGCCGGGTAGCGCGTACGACGACGACGTGCTCGGCAAGGACCCACAGCCCGCGACCATGGACGACTACGTCCGCACCGGCCGGGACAACGGCGGTGTCCACATCAACTCCGGCATCCCCAACCACGCCTTCTACCTCGCCGCCACCGCGCTCGGCGGAAACGCCTGGGAGAAGGCGGGGCAGGTCTGGTACGACGTCCTGACCGGCGGCGAGCTCACGGACCGGGCCATGTTCACCGACTTCGCGGCGCTCACCGTCAAGGCCGCGCGCGAGCGCTTCGGCGACGGCGGCGAGGAGCTCCAGGCCGTTTCGAAGGCGTGGGAGCAGGTCGGGGTGCGGATCCAGTAAGTCCGTACTAGACAGGGACCCATGCGGATTTTGGTACGGCGCACGGGTGGATTCGCGGGCATCGAGCGGCATGCCGAGGTGGACACCTCGGGGCGGCCCGACGCCCAGGAGTGGCAGGCCCTGGCCGAGCACGCGCTCGCGGACGGCCGGGGCACGCCTCCGATCGGGGTTCCGGACGGCTTCAGCTACCAGATCACCGTGGACGGCAGGACGGTGTACTGCTCGGATCCCCGGCTCACCGACGAGCAGCGCAAGCTGATCTCCAGGGTGCTGAAGGAAGGAGCGTAACGGGCAGTTCACGCCGGGGCGTTGACTTCCGTTACCGCCGGTACGGATGATCCGGCGCATGGCGATCGATGAGCGCGGTGCGCAGAGCCCGATACCCCGTTTCCCGGCCGGTTTCCTGTGGGGCGTCTCGACGTCCGCCCACCAGATCGAGGGGGCGGCGGACGAGCGCGAGCGGTCCGTGTGGGACGCCTTCACGGCCGAGCCGGGACGGGTCAAGGACGGCTCCACGGCCGAGGTGGCCTGCGACCACTACCACCGCTACGGCGAGGACGTGGCGCTGCTGGCCGGCCTGGGCGCCGGCGCGTACCGCTTCTCGGTCTCCTGGCCCCGGGTGAACTCCCCCAAGGGCCTCGACTTCTACGACCGTCTGGTGGACGAGCTGTGCGCGGCGGGTGTACGGCCGGTGCCGACGCTCTTCCACTGGGATCTGCCGGTCGCGCTGGACTGGCTGGAGCGGGACACGGCCGCCCGTTTCGCCGAGTACGTGTCGGTGGTCGCCGAGCGGCTGGGCGACCGCGTGAAGAAGTGGATCACCCTCAACGAACCCGCCGAGCACACCCTGCTCGGCCACGCCCTCGGCACCCACGCACCGGGCAGGCGGCTCCTCTTCGACGCCCTCCCGGTCGCCCATCACCAGCTGCTGGCCCACGGCCTCGCCGTACGGGCACTGCGCGCGGCCGGCGCCACGGACATCGGGATCGCCAACTCGCACGGGCCGACCTGGCCGGCGTCAAAGGAGCAGCCGGACCTGGAGGCGGCGGACTTCTACGACCTGCTCCTCAACCGCCTGTTCGCCGACCCCCTGCTCCTGGGCCAGTACCCGGACGGGATCGGCGAGTTGATGCCGGGCGACGTCGGGGCCGATCTGTCGGTGATCGCCGAGCCGATCGACTTCTACGGCATCAACTACTACGCCCCGACCCGCGTGGGCGCCCCGCAGGGCACCGAGATCGAGTTCGGCGGGGTGACCATGCCCGCCGAACTGCCCTTCTCCGTCAGGGAGATCGAGGGCGTGCCGACGACGGACTTCGGCTGGCCGGTCGTACCCGAGGCGCTGACGGAGCTGCTCACCGGTTTCCGTGAGCGCTACGGCGACCGGCTCCCGCCCGTCGTCATCACCGAGAACGGCTGCTCGTACGAGGGCGTCGACGACCAGGAGCGGATCGCCTACCTGGACGGCCACATCCGCGCCCTGCACCGGGCGGTGGAGGCGGGCGTGGACGTGCGCGGGTACTTCGTGTGGTCCCTGCTCGACAACTTCGAGTGGGCCGAGGGGTACGCGCGCCGGTTCGGGCTGGTGCACGTGGACTACGAGACGCAGGAGCGGACGCCCAAGGCGTCGTACGGCTGGCTGCGGGACGTGCTCCGGGCGCAGGGATGACGGTCGATGCCCTTGCCGAGCCCACGAACCGGGTCGGCAGGGGCTGGACCGCCGCGCTCTCGCTCTCCAACGTGGCGATCTGGGTGGGCTGGTACGGCCCGCTGCAGATCCTGCTGGCCCAGCAGGCGGAGGACTTCGCGCCCGGCACCGGGATGTCGAAGGAGACGCTGCTCGCGTGGGTGACCGGCGTGGGCGCGGTCGTGTCGCTGGTGGCGAACCCGTTCTTCGGCGCGCTGTCGGACCGCACCACGGGCCGCTGGGGCCGGCGTACGCCGTGGATCGTGGCGGGTGCGGCGGGCGGCGCGCTGTCGTTGCTGCTGCTCGCCGGTGCGGGCGGGCTGTGGGTGATGGCGGTCGGCTGGTGCCTGGTCCAGCTGACCCTGAACGCGGCCTTCGCGGCGGTGACGGCGGCCGTGCCGGACCGGGTGCCGCGGCTCCAACGGGGTGTCGTGGGCGGCTGGTTGGGGGCGGCGCAGATCCTCGGGGCGGTCGCCGGGACGGGCCTGGCGACCGCGGCGGGCGGGATCGCGGCGGGGTACGTGGCGTGCGCGGTGTTCACGATGGCGGGCGTGTTGCCGTACGTGCTGCGGTACGGGGATCTCCGGCTGCCGGCCACGGACCGGCCGGCCTGGTCCTGGCGCTCGTTCACCCGCGGCTTCTGGCTGAGCCCGCGCCGCTACCCGGACTTCGCCTGGGCCTGGCTGACCCGCTTCCTGATCAACCTCAGCAACGCGCTGGTGATCCTCTACCTGCTGTACTACCTGCGGGACCGCCTCCACCACGACGACCCCGAGCAGGGCGTCCTGATCCTCACCGCGGTGAACAGCGCGACGCTGCTGGCCACGGTCGTGGTCGGCGGTGTCCGGTCGGACCGCTCGGGCCGCCGCAAGCCCTTCGTGAAGTGGTCCGGGGTACTGATGGCGGCGGCCACGGGTCTGCTCGCCGTATGGCAGACCTGGCCGAGCGCGATCGTCGTGGCGGCGCTGCTCGGCCTCGGCCTCGGCGTCTTCATGTCGGTCGACTTCGCCCTGATGACGGACGTCCTGCCGAAGGCCCTCGACCGGGGCAAGGACCTCGGCGTCATCAACGTCGCCAACGCCCTCCCCCAGGTGGCGGCCCCCGCCCTGGCCGCACCGATCGTCACCTACCTGGGCGGATACCGGGTGCTGTACGTGGTGGCGGCGGTTGAGTTGCACCAGCTGAACGGGGTCGAGGTGCCGGACGAGCTGTACGGCCGTACGGATCCTGATCCGTGGGTTC
>NZ_RDBN01000053.1:154905-166821 GCF_008042075.1 Streptomyces sp. UW30
GTCCACCCCACCGCTCGACACCCCCCGGTCCCCCCGGCTGTCGACGCGCGACAGGCTCGTCCTGTTCGTCCTGTGCGCCGCCCAGTTCATGGTCGCGCTGGACTTCTCCGTCCTGAACGTCGCCCTGCCCGTCCTCGGCGCCGACCTCGGCATGAGCCAGTCGGCCCTCCAGTGGGCGGTCACCGCGTTCGCGCTGCCGTCCGGCGGCTTCCTGCTCCTGTTCGGCCGCATCGGCGACCTCTACGGCCGCCGCCGGCTCTTCCTCACCGGCCTCGCCCTGTTCGCCGCGGCCTCGGTGCTGGCGACGTTCGCCTGGGACCCGGCGTCCTTCCTCGCGGGACGCGCCCTGCAGGGCCTCGGCGCGGCGGTCATCGTCCCGACCGGCATGTCCCTGCTGACGACGACCTTCGCCGAGGGCCCCGCCCGCGACCGTGCGCTCGGGATCTCCGGGACGCTGATGTCCCTCGGCTTCACCATCGGCATGGTCGCGGGCGGCATCCTGACCGACGCGCTCGGCTGGCGCTCCACGATGGGCCTGCTCGCGATCTTCGCGCTGATCGTGCTGCCGCTGGCACCCGGCCTGCTGCCCGAGTCCCGCACCCCGGACCGCCCGCGCCTGGACGTGCCCGGCGCGGTCACCGTCACCGGCGGTCTGCTGTCCCTGATCTACGCCCTGACGACGGCCGCCGACCACGGCTTCGCCCGCACCGACGTCATCGTGACCCTGATGGCGGGCCTCGCGCTCCTGGCGGCCTTCGCGATCGTCGAGTCCCGCACGTCGGCGCCCCTGGTCTCCCTGCCCATGCTGCGCCGCCGGACGGTGGCGTGGGGCAACGTGGGCGGGCTGGTCACCTTCTCGATGATGTCGACGGTGATCTTCGTGCTCACCCTGTACCTCCAGGAGATCCTGCACCTGTCGGCCTGGCAGACGGGACTGGTCTTCGGCGTCCAGGGCGTGGTCTCGGTGGTCGCGGGCGCGCTCACCCCGAGGTTCGTCAGCCGCCTCGGCGCCCGCCGCACCCTGGTCCTCTCCCTCACGGGGCAGGGCGCCTTCATCTCCGCCCTGGTGTTCCTCAACACCGAGACCTGGTCCGTCTGGCTCGCCACGGCCGCCGTCTCGGTGGCGAGCATGTTCCACCTGGGCGCGATCATCTCCTACGGCCTGACGGTCACCTCGGGCGTCCCCGACGAGGAACAGGGCCTGGCCACCGGCCTGGTCACCTCGACCCAGCAGATCGGCCTCACCGTCGGCATCCCCCTCCTGGGCGTCCTCGCGACGACCGCCGACGACCTGATGTCCGGCACCCGCACGGCGCTGGCCCTGAACGCGGCGATCGTCCTGGGGGCGGCGATGCTGGTGGCGCTGGGTCTGCGGGGCGGGGCTCGCCGTTGACCGAGAGCCCGCAAGCGCGACGGCCTGTCTCCGARYTCGGAGACAGGCCGTCGCGTCAACTGCGGCTCATGGATGGAGGCGCATCAGTCTGCTTCACATGCTCGAGGAACGCGCCGGCAGCCCGGAGTAGGACGGTCTCGGTTCCGCCGGTCCCTCCATTCTGCCGCTCCACACGCGCTATGGCGAGGCATCGCAGAAGGGTTGGTCGGGTGTGACTCGGAAACCACCCTTCAGGCCGTCGCGAAGGGCGCTCAGGGGCGGTCGAGACGCAACCGGTCGGCTCTCGGCAGGCCGGCCACGACCAGGTCGTACGAGTCCTCGACGAGCTCCCGGACGAGACGGTCCGGGAGCTCACCGTCGGCCGTCACCGTGTTCCAGTGCCGCTTGTTCATGTGCCAGCCGGGGACGATCAGGCCGGGGTACTCCTCGCGCAGCCGTACCGCGTCCTCGGGGTCGCACTTGAGGTTGACCTTCAGGGGCTCGGCGTCCAGGTAGGACAGGGCGAAGAGCTTGCCGCCGACCTTGAAGACCGAGGTCTCCGGGCGGAACGGAAAGTCCTCCACCGCGGCGTTGAAGGACAGACAGAACGTGCGCAGCTCCTGAGGCGTCACTCCGGCTTCGTCTCCTCCTCCGGGGGCTCCACGGGACCCACCGGCTCCACGAGCACGGTCACGATCTTGTTCCGGCGGCCGGCCGCCGCCTCCGCCGTCAGGCGCAGCACACGGCCGTCGGGCAGTTCGACCACCGACGACGCCCCGGCGATCGGGACCCGGCCGAGTGCCTTCGCGAGCAGCCCGCCGACGGTCTCCACATCCTCGTCGTCGTACTCGTCGAGGCCGTACAGCTCGCCCAGGTCGGTGATGTCCAGTCGGGCGGTGACGCGGTAGCGGTCCTCGCCCAGCTCCTCCACCGGCGGCAGCTCACGGTCGTACTCGTCGGTGATCTCGCCGACGATCTCCTCGAGGATGTCCTCGATGGTGACGATGCCGGCGGTGCCGCCGTACTCGTCGATGACGACGGCGACGTGGTTGCGTTCCTTCTGCATCTCGCGCAGCAGGTCACCGGCGTTCTTGGTGTCCGGCACGAAGACGGCGGGCCGCATCGCCGTCGACACCAGCTCGCTCTCGGCGTCCCGGGAGATGTGCGTCTTGCGGGCCAGGTCCTTGAGATACACCATCCCGACCACGTCGTCCTCGCTCTCCCCGACCACCGGGATGCGCGAGAAACCGGAGCGCAGGGCGAGGGTGAGGGCCTGGCGGATGGTCTTGTAGCGCTCGATGACGACGAGGTCGGTGCGCGGGACCATGACTTCCCGTACGAGCGTGTCGCCCAGCTCGAAGACCGAGTGCACCATGCGGCGCTCGTCGTCCTCGATGAGCGACTCCTTCTCGGCGAGGTCGACCAGCGCCCGCAGCTCCGCCTCGGAGGCGAACGGACCGCGGCGGAAGCCCTTGCCGGGGGTGAGCGCATTGCCGATGAGGATCAGCAGATAGGGGATCGGGCCCATGATGCGGGCCAGCGGCAGCAGTACGTACGCCGCCGCCGTCGCCGTGTTCAGCGGGTGCTGGCGGCCGATGGTGCGCGGGGAGACCCCCACGGCGACGTACGACACCAGGACCATGACCGCTATCGCGACCAGCAGGGCCTCGGTGGTGCTGTCGAACTCCTGGAGGCAGGCGTAGGTGACCAGCGCGGCGGCGGCCATCTCGCAGGCCACGCGCACCAGCAGCGAAACGTTGAGGTAGCGGGTCGGGTCGGCGGCGACGAGCGCGAGCTTCTCGCTGCCGCGCCGGCCGCTGCGTACGGCCTCCTCGGCCCGGAAGCTGGAGACGCGCGCCAGGCCCGCCTCCGCGCAGGCGGCGAGCCAGGCGACGACCACCAGGGCGATGGCGCCGGAGACGAGGGCGAGACTCATGACACGGTCGGGGCAGGGGAAGGACCGGTCAGGCCCTTCTCCGAACGCCAGCCGTCCACGATGGCGGCCTGGAGACCGAACATCTCGGCCTTCTCGTCGGGCTCCTCGTGGTCGTACCCGAGGAGGTGCAGCACACCATGGACGGTGAGCAGCTGGAGCTCCTCGTCCATGGTGTGTTGCGTGGGCGCTTCATCGCCCTGCTTCTTGGCGACCTCCGGGCAGAGCACGATGTCGCCGAGCAGCCCCTGCGGCGGCTCGTCGTCGTCCTTCGTGGGCGGCCGCAGCTCGTCCATGGGGAAGGACATGACATCCGTCGGCCCCGGCAGGTCCATCCACTGGATGTGGAGCTGCTCCATGGCGTCGGCGTCCACGACGATCACCGAGAGCTCGGAGAGCGGGTGGATGCGCATCCGCGCGAGTGCGTAGCGGGCGATGTCGAGGATCGCCTGCTCGTCGACCTCGGTTCCGGACTCGTTGTTGACGTCGATCGACATGGTCGCGCGTGTTCTCTACTTCCCCTTGTGCCCGGCCTTGCCGCCGCGGCCCTTGTGCGTGCCGTTCTGGGTGCCGTGCTTGTTGTCGTACTCCTCGTACGCGTCGACGATACGGCCGACCAGCTTGTGCCGGACGACATCCTGCGACGACAGCCGGGAGAAGTGGACGTCCGGGACGCCGTCCAGGATGTCCTGCACCTGCCGCAGACCGGACTTGGTGCCGTCCGGGAGGTCGACCTGGGTCACGTCACCGGTGATGACGATCTTCGACTCGAAGCCGAGGCGGGTGAGGAACATCTTCATCTGTTCCGGGCTGGTGTTCTGGGCCTCGTCGAGAATGATGAAGGCGTCGTTGAGCGTGCGTCCGCGCATGTACGCGAGCGGCGCGACCTCGATGGTCCCGGCGGCCATCAGCCTGGGGATGGAGTCCGGGTCGAGCATGTCGTGCAGCGCGTCGTACAGGGGGCGCAGATACGGGTCGATCTTCTCGTACAGCGTGCCGGGCAGGAATCCGAGGCGCTCGCCCGCCTCCACCGCGGGGCGGGTCAGGATGATGCGGTTGACCTGCTTCGACTGCAGGGCCTGTACGGCCTTGGCCATGGCGAGGTAGGTTTTGCCGGTGCCGGCGGGGCCGATGCCGAAGACGATCGTGTGCTTGTCGATGGCGTCGACATAGCGCTTCTGGTTGAGGGTCTTGGGGCGGATCGTGCGGCCGCGGGAGGAGAGGATGTTCTGGGTGAGCACCTCGGCCGGGGTCTCTTCCGGTCCCTCGCCGTTCTCAGTGGCCCGGAGCATGGCGATCGAGCGTTCCACTGCGTCCTCCGTCATCGGTTGCCCGGTGCGGAGCACCAGCATCATCTCGTCGAACAGGCGCTGTATGAGGGCGACTTCCGTTGAGTCGCCGACGGCGCTGATCTCATTGCCCCGGACATGGATGTCGGTCGCCGGGAAGGCCTTCTCGATCACGCGCAGAAGGGAGTCGCCGGACCCCAGCACGGTCACCATGCGGTGCTGGGCGGGGACGGTGAACTGTGCTCTCGCCTGCCCCTGCGCGGGTGTGTGAGCTGTGGGTGTCTGAGTCATGGGCCGGCTCGAAGGCCTTGCTCGTCCTCCTCGATACGACGCGCCCGCCCACATGGGCGGCCTGGCGATTTCCAGAGTACGCCGGGGGACTGACAAGGCCGTAGGCCTTTTCCCCACGGCCCCGATCCGCGCACGCCGGGTCCTCGCCCCCGCCGCCCCTGCCCGTCCCGTCCCTGAAATCCGGCCCTGGCGTCAGAAGCCCAGCTTCCGCAGCTGCCGGGGATCGCGCTGCCAGTCCTTCGCCACCTTCACGWGCAGGTCCAGGAACACCGGCGTCCCCAGCAGGGCCTCGATCTGCTTGCGGCTCTTGATGCCGACGTCCTTCAGGCGCTTGCCCTTGGGGCCGATGATGATGCCCTTCTGGCTGGGGCGCTCGATGTAGACGAAGGCGTGGATGTCGAGGAGGGGCTTGTCGGCGGGGCGGTCCTCGCGGGGGAGCATCTCCTCGACGACGACCGCGATGGAGTGCGGGAGCTCGTCGCGGACGCCCTCCAGCGCGGCCTCGCGGATCAGCTCCGCGATCATGACCTGCTCGGGCTCGTCGGTGAGGTCGCCCTCGGGGTAGAGCGCCGGGCCCTCCGGGAGGAGCGGGACGATCAGGTCGGCCAGCAGGCCCACCTGCTTGTCGCCGACCGCCGAGACCGGGACGATCTCCGCCCACTCGAAGCCCAGCTCCGTGCCGAGCTGATCGATCGCGATGAGCTGCTCGGCGAGGGTCTTGCCGTCCACGAGGTCGGTCTTCGTGACGATCGCGATCTTCGGCGTCTTCTTGATCGACGCCAGTTCCTTCGCGATGAAGCGGTCGCCGGGACCGAGCTTCTCGTTCGCGGGCAGACAGAAGCCGATCACGTCGACCTCGGCCCAGGTCGTACGGACGACGTCGTTGAGGCGCTCGCCCAGCAGCGTGCGCGGCTTGTGCAGCCCAGGGGTGTCGACCAGGATCAGCTGGGCGTCCTCCCGGTGCACGATCCCCCGCACCGTGTGCCGCGTCGTCTGCGGCTGGTTCGCGGTGATCGCCACCTTCTGGCCGACCAGAGCATTCGTAAGAGTGGACTTGCCCGCGTTGGGGCGGCCCACGAAGCAGGCGAAGCCGGCGCGGTGGGGTGCCTGCGACGAGGCCGACGGCTCGGATGACTGGCTGCGAACGCTCATGGCGTCCATTCTCCCTGATCCACAAGCCCCTGCCGCACAAGGGAGCGAGCACCCCCCTGCGTGTGAGCATCCGGAAACCCCCGCGCAATGAAACACCCCGGAAACACACCCGTGCACAACCGGAAACGCACTCCCGTGAATCTCTGACGAGCCCCCACACCGTTGGAGACCACCGTGCCCCTCGCCGCCGCAAGCGTCGACACCGGCGACACCGCCTGGCTGCTCGCCGCCACCGCCCTTGTCCTGCTGATGACCCCGGGTCTGGCCCTGTTCTACGGCGGCATGGTCCGCACGAAGAGCGTCCTCAACATGCTGATGATGAGCTTCGTGTCCATCGCGCTGGTGACGATCGTCTGGCTGGTCTGCGGGTACTCCCTCGCCTTCGGGGAGGACATCGGCGCCGGGCTCATCGGCGGGCTCGATCACGCCGGCATGGCCGGTCTCGGACCCGACAGCGTCCAGGGGACCGTCCCCACCCTCCTGTTCGCCACTTTCCAGCTCACCTTCGCGATCGTCACCGCCGCACTGGTCAGCGGCGCCGTCGCGGACCGGGCCAGGTTCGGGGCGTGGCTGGTGTTCGTGCCGGTGTGGGCGCTGCTCGTATACGTTCCGGTCGCCCACTGGACCTGGGGTCCCGGTGGCTGGATCCTCGACGGCCTCGGCGCCCTCGACTTCGCCGGCGGTCTCCCCGTCGAGATCACCTCGGGCGCCTCCGGCCTGGCCCTGTGCCTGGTCCTCGGCCCGCGGCTCGGCTTCAAGAAGGACGCCATGCGGCCGCACAACCTGCCGATGGTCGTGCTCGGCGCGGGGCTGCTCTGGTTCGGCTGGTTCGGGTTCAACGCCGGCTCGGCCCTGGGCGCCAACGGCATGGCCGCCGCCGTCTTCCTCAACACCCTCGCCGCCGGCTGCACCGGCCTGCTCGGCTGGCTCTTCGTCGAGCAGCGGCGCGACGGCCACCCCACCACGCTGGGCGCGGCCTCCGGCGCGGTCGCCGGACTGGTGGCCATCACGCCGTCCTGCGGCTCGGTCTCCCTCCTCGGCGCGCTGGTCGTCGGCCTCGCCGCGGGTGTCGTCTGCTCCTACGCCGTGAGCTGGAAGTTCAAGCTCAACTACGACGACTCCCTCGACGTCGTCGGCGTCCACCTGGTCGGCGGTGTCGTCGGCACCCTGCTGATCGGCGTGTTCGCGACGGCCACCATGACGGGCGGGGCCGAGGGCCTGCTGCACGGCGGCGGGTTCGGGCTGCTCGGCAAGCAGCTGGCGGCGATCGTGGTGGTGGCGGCGTACGCCTTCCTCGTCACTTACGGCATCGGCAAGCTGATCGACAAGGTCATGGGCTTCCGTGCGAGCGAGGAGCAGGAGCACACCGGCCTGGACCTTACGGTGCACGCGGAGAGCGCCTACGATCACGGGGTCCTGGGGCACGGCGCCCCGGTCACCGCGTCCCTGTCCTCCTCCCTCCCCGCCGCGCAGAAGGTCAAGAAGCAGGCATGAAGCTCATCACCGCGATCGTCAAGCCGTACCGGCTCGACGAGGTCAAGACCGCTCTCCAGGAGATCGGCGTGCACGGCCTGACCGTGACCGAGGCGAGCGGCTACGGCCGGCAGCGCGGCCACACCGAGGTGTACCGCGGCGCGGAGTACCAGGTCGACCTGGTGCCGAAGGTGCGCATCGAGGTCGTCGTGGAGGACGCGGCGGCCGACGACGTCATCGACGCCGTCGTGAAGGCCGCGCAGACCGGCAAGATCGGCGACGGCAAGGTCTGGGCGGTGCCGGTCGAGACGGTCGTACGGGTACGGACGGGCGAGCGCGGCCCCGACGCGCTGTAAGCCGTAACAGCGCCGGGACCGCGCCCCTTTTCCGAGCGTCAGAGCGTCAGCTCGTCTCGCGCCTCAGTCGAACACGAACGGGCCCGGCGACTGCGGCCCGGTCGCCGTGCAGGTGATGGTGATGCCGAAGACGGTCATCTGCAGCGAGCCGCCGAAGGCCTCCAGGCTGTCCCCGGAGGCGACGGTGCCGCTGAGCGGGCCGACCTGGACGGGGTCGCCGGCGGCCATCGCCGGGTTCTCGGTACCGGAGAAGACGGCGGTGCCGCCGCCCGCCTTCACCAGGGTGAGCGTCGAGGCGATCGAGTCCTCGGAGAGCCCGATCGGCGCGGTGATGGCGGAGTTGACGGTGACGGTGGCGGAGGTGCCGTCCTGCGTCGCCGTGAGGGTGGCGGCGCCGCCCCCGAAGCTGCCGCAGTCGGCGGTGATCGTCGCGGTGGCGGGGGTGACGGCGAAGGCGGCGGGTGCGAAGGCCAGGCCGGTGACGGCGAGGGCCCCGGCCGCCAGGGCCGCACCTGCTCCAATGCGCGTTCGTCTCATGGGGATTCGCTCCCTTTCGGGGGTGGGGGAATTCCGTGTGGGGGGACAGCTCGGCAGGTGGGTGCGGGCACGCTGCGGGGAGAGCTGGAATCTGACGGTCCGTCGGAACCGTCGTTCCCATTGATGCGCGTGGGGCGAGGGTCGGCAAGGGTGATTTCCGGCCTCAACTACCGAACGGTCAACTACCGGCGGATCGACCGGCGGTGGGCCGGCTGCCGAGCGTCGCCTCGGCCAGGGTCGCCAGTCGCGCCCCCAACACCCGTGCCCACGCCCGGTATCCGTCCGCCGACGGGTGGAAGCGGTCCGGCGCCAGCCAGTCGCCCGCGTGCTCGGGCGGGCCCCCGGAGGGAAGGTGGAAGACGGCGACTCCCCTCGTGGCCGCCGTCTTCAGCTGATGGTCGAGCACGCGGACGTAGCAGGCGAGCGGGATCCGCACCCGGCGCGGCAGCGCCGCCAGCCGGCCGACCGACGGCAGCCCCGCGAACACCATCGGCACGTCCTCGCCGAGGCGCAGCCGCACATCCCGGATCAGGCGCTCGGCGTCCCGGCGGAAGGCGCGCGGCCGGCGCAGCCGCAAGGCGTCGTTCGTGCCGGCCACGACGACGACCACGTCCGGCCGCCACCGCGCCGTCGGGTCCGTCAGGCCGGGCAGCAGTCCCTGCCGTACGGCCGCGAGAGTCGCCCCCGCCTTCGCCGCAACGCGCCAGGAGACCGCCCTCCCGGTCATCGCCGACACCGCCTCCGCCAGCCGCCCGGCCATCGCCTCCCGGTGCTCGGCGGCCCCCACGCCCGCCGCCACCGAGTCCCCGAGCACGGCCATCCGCAGCGCCGGCTCCTTGCCGTCGGTCGTCCCGCTGTCGGCCCCCGCCGCCTCGGGCAGCCGTATCAGCCGCGCCCGCATGCCCTTGGTGAACACCTGGAACCCCCGTTCCCACCGCCATAACGGCGTCATAACAGCGTTATCCCTATAACAGCGTTATTCTCGCTCCGTGTCAACCGCGAACCCCCGCCGCCTCCTCCTCGACGAAGCCGCACGCGTGCTCGCCGAGGAGGGCCCGGCCGCCCTCAGCGCCCGCCGCCTGGTCAAGGCCGTCGGCGCCTCCACCATGGCCGTGTACACCCACTTCGGGTCGATGCCGGGGCTGGTGCGCGAGGTCATGCGGGAGGGCGTCGCCCGCTTCGAGGGGCGCGTGGCCGAGGTCGAGGCGGGGGACGACCCCGTGCGTGAACTCGCCGAACTGTGCCGCGTCTACCAGGAGTTCGCCCGCGCCGAGCCCGCGGTGTACGCGGTGATGTTCGGCGGCTCCGGCACCGCCGGGTTCGAACTCACCGACGACGACCGGCAGATGGGCGTACGGCTGCTGCGCTACCCGCGCAACGCCATCCGGCGCTGCGCCGCGGCCGGGCGGTTCCGCACGGAAACCGACGCCGATCTCCTCGTACGGCAGCTGTTCGTCCAGATGCACGGGCTCGCCCAACTCGCCCACGCCGGCTACGTCATCGGCGTCTACGGTCCCGACGACATCCTCGCCGGCATGCTCCGGGACTTCGCGGTCGCGGCGGGCGACGACCCGGAGCGGGCCGCCGCCTCGGTCCGGTCAGGCCTTGCTGGGTGACATGTCCTGAAGTCCCACCACCCGCAGCAGCTGGAGGCGTTCGTAGGCCTCCGTGCCGGGGCGGGCGGAGTGGATGACCAGGAGCTGGTGGTGTTCGTGGCTGAGCATGACCTCGCAGTCGAGGTCCAGCAGGCCGACCAGCGGGTGCAGGAAGCGTTTCGTCGCCCGGTGGCGCAGGGCCACCTCGTGTTCGTCCCACAGCCCCGCGAACTCCTCGCTACCCGCCCGGAGTTCCGCGACCAGTGCGGCCGGCTCCGGGTCGTCGGGGCGGGCGGCGGCCACCGCGCGCAGATTGGCGACGGCGGCGCGCGCGTGCTCGTCCCGGTCTTCCTCCGGGAACAGGTCGCGCGCCTGCGGGTCCAGGAAGTAGCGGCGGACGAGGTTGCGCTCGCGTCGGGGGCGGGACATCACGTCGAGCGTCAGCGCCCGTGCCATCGCGTTCTGCGCCAGCACCTCGCCGCAGTCGGTCACCACCTGCGCCGGTGTGTCGTGCAGCCGGTCCAGGATCAGCATCAGGCCGGGCGGGACATGCGTCGACGCCGTCTCGCGGCGCGGCGGCTCCTCGTCGGCCAGGTGGAACAGATGGTCGCGCTCGTCGGCGGTCAGACGCAGCGCGCGGGCCAGCGCCGTCAGCATCTGGCGTGACGGGCGCGGGCCCCGAGCCTGCTCCAGGCGCGTGTAGTAGTCCACCGACATGCCCGCCAGCTGCGCCACCTCCTCGCGGCGCAGTCCGGCCGTGCGGCGCCGGGCGCCGGGCGTCAGGCCCACGTCCGACGGGGCGAGGCGGGCGCGGCCCCGGCGCAGGAAGTCTGCGAGTTCGGCTCGGTTCACCTCTCCAGCCTGCGCCGGTCCGCCCGCGTTATCCAGGGACTGTCGATCCCCTGATCAAGAGGTCTCTCCCGGATCCGGTGTCCGCGGCCAAGGCTGGTCGCACAAGCGAGAGGAGCACATGATGCTGACATTGGTGACAGGTACGACGGGTCAGGTCGGCCGGCGCTTCGCACCGAGGCTGATCGCGCAGGCCCGGCCGGGTGAGCGCGTCAGGGTTCTGGTGCGCGACGCGGCGCGCGGCGAGCCCTTCGCGGAGCTGGGCGCGGAGGTCGTCACGGGGGACCTGCGCGACACCGACACCCTCGGCAAGGCGGTCGCCGGCGTGGACGCGGTCGTGAACGTCGCGGCGTCCTTCCGCGGGGTGCCGGACGAGGAGGCGTGGGCGGTCAACCGGGACGCGGCCGTGGAGCTGGGCCGCGCCGCACTGGCTGCCGGGGTGCGGAGGTTCGTGCAGGTCAGCACGGGTCTTGTGTACGGCCGCGGACGGGGGCGTCTGCTGACCGAGGACGACGAGAGCCTGCCCGGCGGGTCCATGTGGGGCGCCTACCCCGAGTCCAAGGCGGCCGCCGAGCGGGAGCTGCGCGCCATGGAGGGCCTGGACCTGCGCGTCGCCCGGCTGCCCTTCGTCTACGGCGAGGGCGATCCGCATCTCGCCCAGTCCCTGCTCTGGGCCAGGAACTGGGCGGCGACCCAACGGCTGCAGATGGGACATCACGCGGACGTCGCTCAGGGGCTGCTGCGGATGCTGCACGCGCCGGGGATCGGCGGCCGGATCTACAACATCGCCGACGATGCGCCGGTGACGGCGGTTGAGTTGCACCAGCTGAACGGGGTCGAGGTGCCGGACGAGCTGTACGGCCGTACGGATCCTGATCCGTGGGTTCAGCTCACCTCCACGGAGCGGATCCGGCGGGAGCTGGGGTATCGGCCGGTGTATCCGTCGGTCTATGCGGCGCGGGACGCTGGAGCGCTGTGAGGAGGCCCGTGGTCGTCCGCGGGTCCGTTGCGGCTGGTCGCGCAGTTCCCCGCGCCCCTTTGGGGCGCGTCTAGTCAACGCCCTTGATAC
>NZ_RDBN01000053.1:166921-207137 GCF_008042075.1 Streptomyces sp. UW30
TCTCCCGCCCCTGCTCCAGCCACTGGTACCAGGAGGCGCCCACCCCGGCCAGCACGGCGACCTCCTCGCGCCGCAGCCCCGGTGTCCGGCGCCGCGCGCCACCGCCGGGCAGGCCCGCCTCGCCCGGTGTCACCCGGGCCCGCCTGCTCATCAGGAACTCGCGCAGCTCGCGCCGCCGATGACTCTTCAGCGCGCCCCCGGACACCGGGGCTGCGGCGCGAGGAGGTCGCCGTGCTGGCCGGGGTGGGCGCCTCCTGGTACCAGTGGCTGGAGCAGGGGCGGGAGATTTCCGTGTCGCCGCAGGTGCTGGACGCCGTCGCCCGGGTGCTGCGGCTGAGCAACGCCGAGCGCCGGCACCTGTATCTGCTGGCCGGGCTGAATCCGCCGGCGCCCGAAGTGGCGCCCGAGAAGCAGGACATGTGCGACGGGCTGCGCCGGCTGATCGACGCGTGGATGCCGTATCCGGCGCACATCATGGACAAGTACTACAACGGCGTGCTGTACAACGATGCGGCCGCCACGGTGCTGGGCATGCGGCCCGGCAAGCGGTGGAACTGCCTGATCGACTTCTTCACGGATCCGATGTACCGGTCCCGGTCGAGGAACTGGGAGGAGAACGCCGCCACGGTCGTCGCGCAGTTCCGCGCGCTCTGCTCGGCCAACCCCGACGACGAGGGGTTCCAGTCGGTGCTGGCCGAGGCGAAGGCGTCCAGTACGGAGTTCATCGCGTTGTGGGAGCGGCGGGACATCGAGGACGCCGGGCAGATCCGCAAGGAGCTGGAGCATCCGCTGGTCGGGCTGCTGTGCCTGGAGTCGAGCGTGATGCAGATGCCGGTGCGGCCCGACCTGTCGATCGTCCTGCACACCCCGCTGGACGAGGCGAACACGGCGGCCAAGCTGGAGTGGCTGGCCTCTCCCGAAGGGCGGCGCGGGGCGATGTACCCCGTGGCCGGATAGGCCCGGCGGCGCTACGTATGCTCAGCTCATGACCGACAACAGCGCGCTCGACCCCGAGGACCGCAAGATCGTCACCCTGGCCCGTTCCGCACGGGCCCGCAATGGTGTGCCCGAGGGGGCTGCCGTACGGGACGAGACGGGCCGTACGTATGTCGCCGGGACCGTCGCGCTGGACTCCCTGCAGCTGAGCGCGCTCCGCACGGCGGTGGCGATGGCGGTGGCGTCGGGGGCGACCTCGCTGGAGGCGGCGGCGGTCGTGACGGAGGCCGAGGGCGCGTCGGACGAGGACCGGGCGGCGGTACGGGATCTCGGCGGGCCCGGGACGCCGGTGCTGGTGGCGGGGCCCGACGGGGCCGTGCGTACGACGGTGACGGCGGGCTGAGGTTCCGGACGCCTTCGCGCCGGGAGTTCAGGTCCGGGCCGCCGGTGTGATGTGGCTGAGCACGCAGCGCCAGCGGTCGTCCCGCCGTACGAAGACGTCGGTCGTCCACTCGTCGGCGTCGAAGCGCTCGCCCTTGTAGTGGGCGGTGTTCGTGATGCGTACGGTCACGACCGCCGAGTCGCCGTACAGGCCGATCCTGGGCTCGCCGGCGAGTTGGAACGAGGAGTGGGTCAGCTCGCCGGACTCGACGAGCGACAGAAACTGCTCCCTGGCCGAGATGCCCGACTCGGAGACGATGACCCACTCGTCGGCCATGAAGTCGGCGATCCGCGCGGGGTCGTTGGAGACGATCGCAGCCGCCCAGTCGTGCACGGCGGCGGCGAGGAGTTGTCGGTCGTCACGCGTCTCGTCGCTCATGGCCGGATCGTAACCAGTGCGGGCGGGCACGGCACCCCGTCGCGTCACGACGGGCGATTGTCAGTGCCGGGTGTCACGCTGAGGTCATAGAGGATCTGCGAAGGGAATCGCCATGATCACCACTGACCTCGCTCCCGGCTCCCCCTGTTGGCTCGACCTCGGCGCCCCTGACGTCCGGGCCGCCGCGGCCTTCTACGGCGCGGTGCTCGGCTGGGAGTACGAGTCCATGGGCGAGGGCGGCGACATGGAAGGCGGGATGTTCAAGAAGGACGGCAAGACGGTCGCCGGGCTCGGCAAGCTCACCGAGGAGGGCGCTCGCTCGGCCTGGATGATCTACTACACCGTCACCGACGCGGACGCCACGACGCAGGCCGTGGAGCGCGCGGGCGGCAAGGTGCGGGTGGCGCCGCGGGACCTCGGCGACTGGGGGCGGATGGCGCAGTACGACGACCCGCTGGGCGGCCAGTTCGCCGCCTGGCAGCCGGGAAAGCAGGCCGGCTTCGAGCTGGCGGACGAGACGGGCTCGCTGTCCTGGACCGAGCTGTACACGAGCGACGCCGCGGGCGCGAAGGACTTCTACGCCGGTGTGTTCGGCTGGAGTTACGGCGACATGGAACTGCCGGGCGGTGGAGGCACGTACACCCTCATCACGCCCGCCGGGCTGCCCGAGGAGCGCATGCAGGGCGGCCTCATGGAGCTGCCGAAGGAGAACCTCGCGCTGGCGGGCGGTCGGGCGTACTGGCACCCGGTCTTCAACGTCGACGACTGCGACGCGGCGGTCGCCAAGGTCACCGAGAACGGCGGCAGTGTGCAGATGGGACCGGATGACGCGGAGGGTGTCGGCCGGCTGGCGGTGTGCCTCGACCCGGCCAACGCGGACTTCGTGGTGCTGACGCCCGCCACCCCGAGCTGAACCCTGCGGGCCCTCGGCGAGCTCGCCCGGACCGGCGCGGGCTCGCCCGCTCTCACGCCGAGCTGCGGAACCCGATCGTCGGCACCGCCCGCCGCAGCGGCCACGGTCTCCCGGCCTCCTTCGGCACCAGGTCCGCCAGGAACGCGTACCGGCGCAGGGCCTCGGGGTCCTGCCGGTCCAGGGAGCGGACCTGACGCCACCAGGCGCCGATCTCGGCCCAGCCGGGCGCCGAGAGGGAGCCGCCGAACTCCTGGACCGACAGGGCCGCGGTCAGGCCCGCGAAGGCGAGGCGGTCCGCCAGCGGCCAGTCGGCCAGGGTGCCGGTGACGAAACCGGCCACGAACACGTCACCGGCGCCGGTCGGATCGAGGGCCTCCACGGCGATCGCGGGGACCACGGCCGTCTCCCCGGTCCTGCCGTCGACCGCGTACGCGCCCTCCGCGCCGAGGGTGACGACCGCCAGCGGGACGTACTCGGTCAGGGCGTGGGCCGCCTCGCGGGGGCACTCGGTGCGCGTGTACCGCATCGCCTCCTGGGCGTTCGGCAGGAAGGCCTCGCAGTGCTCCAGGTCGGCCAGTCCCGCCAGGTCCCACGCCCCGGTGTCGTCCCAACCGACGTCGGCGAAGATGCGGGCGCCCTTGCTCGCCGCCTGCGCGATCCAGGGCGCGCGGGTGCCCGGCACCAGGGAGGCCACGGCGGCACGCGCACGCGGCGGGCACTCCGGCGCCCCGCCCGGAACGGACACGGCCTCCGGGGGCGGCTCGTGGCCGTGGGAGACCATCGTGCGCTCCCCCTCGTACGCCATGGAGACCGTCACCGGTGAGTGCCAGCCCGGCACCGTGCGCGACGGGGAGAGGTCGATGCCCTCGCCCTGCTCCAGCGCGTCCCAGCAGTAGTCGCCGTAGTGGTCGTCGCCGAAGGCCGCCGAGAGCGATGTCCTCAGGCCGAGGCGGGCCAGGGCGGTGGCCATGTTCGCCACGCCGCCGGGGCTGGAGCCCATGCCTCGCGCCCAGGACTCCGTGCCGCGCACCGGGGCGGAGTCGAGGCCGGTGAAGATGATGTCCAGGAAGACCGGGCCCGTGAGGTAGACGTCCCAGGGCGGGTCGGCGGGCGCGCGCAGGCCGGCGAGAGGGTCGACCTGGGCCCGGCGATACGGCCCCGGCGCCATGGACGACGGCCGCTGGGGCGAGCCCTTTCCGGTGGGCGCGGTGGGCGTGGTCACGGTGCGCTCCCTGACGTGGTGCTGATCTGGCCAGTTTGCACCACGCCACTGACAACGCCACCGCGATCTTGCGGGATCCGCCCGTCCGTGCAGGCCAGGCCGCCGCTGCCCCGGTCCGGCCTCCGCCACCGGGCCCGGCCGCCGCTACCAGCGCGGCATCGAGGGCGTGACCCAGCCCGGCTCGGCGACCCGCATCGCCGCCGCGTCGTCGCGGTCCCGGAGCGAGCCGTCGTCTTCCAGCCACCGCCGGTGCAGCTCCGCCAGCCGGTCGCGGTCCAGCTCGACGCCGAGGCCCGGCGCGTCCGGCACGGCGACCTTGCCGCCGTCGAAGGTGAGGCGCTCGGTGAGGACGTCCTCGGACTGCCAGGGGTAGTGGGAGTCGCAGGCGTGGTGGAGGTTCGGCACGGTCGACGCGACGTGCGTCATCGCGGCCAGGGAGATGCCCAGGTGGGTGTTGGAGTGCATGGACACCCCGACGCCGAAGGTGCGGCAGATCGCCGCCAGCTGCTGGGTGCCCCGCAGCCCGCCCCAGTAGTGGTGATCGGAGAGGACGACCTGCACGGCGTCCGTCGTGAACGCCTCCTTGATCTCGGCGAACGTCGTCACGCACATGTTGGTCGCCAGCGGCACCCCGGTCCGCGCGGCGACCTCGGCCATACCGGCCGTGCCGAGGGTCGGGTCTTCCAGGTACTCCAGGACGTCTCCGAGTTCCCGCGCCACCTTCAGCGAGGTCTCCACGGACCAGGCCCCGTTGGGGTCGAGCCGCAGCGGGTGCCCGGGGAAGGCCTGCGCGAGGGCCCGTACGGCCGCGATCTCCTCGTCCGGCGGGAAGACACCGCCCTTGAGCTTGAAGGAGGTGAAGCCGTACCGCTCCTTGAACCTCCGCGCCTGCTCGACGACCCCGGCCGGGTCGACGGCGGCGCCCCAGTCGTCCTTCTGCGCGCAGAGCCCTTCCGGATGACCGGCCCACTTGTAGAACAGGTAGGCGCTGTACTCGACCGCGTCCCGCACCTTGCCGCCGAGCAGCGCGTGCACGGGCAGGCCGAGCGCCTGGCCCAGGGCGTCGAGGCAGGCGACCTCGAAGCCGGAGACGACGGACAGCCGCAGCTTGTCCGCGGTCTGGACGCCGCGCAGCCCGCCGACGTCGACCTGTCCCGAGACCCGGGACCGGTCGACGGCCACCTCGTCGGCGACCACGAACAGGCCGTTCAGGTCACTGACTTGACGACCGATCAGTTTCCGCGCGAACGGCCGTGCGAGCTCCAGGTACTTGGTGTCGCCGTACGTCTCGCCGACGCCCGTGACCCCGTCGGCCGTCACGACCTCCACGATCAGGCGGGGGGTGTACGGCTGGTGGACTCCCTGGGTGTTCAGCAGGGGCGGGTCGGCGACCAGGACCGGGGTCAGCCGCACCTCGGTGACGGTCAGGTTCACAGCGCGGCTCCCACGAGATCGAGTCCGGTGGCGAGAAGGGCCCCGAGCTCGGCCAGGTCGCCGGCCGACGGATCGGTGAGCGGGGCGCGCACGGGGCCGACGGGGTGGCCCCGCAGCCGGGCCGCCGCCTTCACCAGGGAGACGGCGTACCCGGGCACCCGGTCGCGCAGTTCGACGAGCGGGACGTAGAAGTCGCGCAGCAGCTTGTCGGTGAAGCCGTGGTCGCCGTCGCGCAGGGCGGCGAAGAAGGCGTTCGCGATCTCGGGGGCGAAGGCGTGCACGGCGGAGGAGTAGGCGGGGACACCGACGGTGGCGTAGGCGCGGGCCTGGATCTCGGCGGTGGCGGCGCCGTTGAAGAAGAGGAAGCCCTCGGGGGCGGCGAGGGTGAGGCGCTGGAGGCGGTCGAGGTCGCTGTGGCCGTCCTTGAGCCCGATGACGTTCGGGATGCGCGCGATGCGCCTCAACGACGCGGCGGTGAAGGTGACTTGGCCCCGCTGGTAGGCGATGAGCGGGAGCCGGGTGCGGGCCGCGAGCTGCTCCAGCTGGGCGACCAGGCCGTCCTGCGGGGCTTCGACGAGGTAGTGCGGCAGCACGAGGAGGGCGTCGGCGCCGGCCTCCTCGGCGATCCGCGCGAACCGGGCGGCCTGCGCCCAGCCGTACCCGACCCCGGCGACCACGGGCACCCGGCCGCCCGCCTCCTCGACGGCCGCCGTGACGACGACGCGGTACTCGTCCTCGTCCAGCGAGAAGAACTCGCCGGTGCCGCAGGCGGGGAAGACCGCGCCGGGTTCGGTGGCGAGCTGGGCGGCGACATGGGCGCGGCAGCCGTCCGGGTCCAGCGAGCCGTCGTCGTGGAAGCTCGTGAGCGGGAACGACAGCACGCCGCGTGCCATGCCGTCCCGCAGCCGGCGGATCGTGTCCGTGTCCGTATCGAGGCTCACCCTTGCCATCTCCCCATGTAGACGTCTTCCACGTATAAGAACTGAGATTAGATACGCGAACCGTGACCGTCAATCGCACGGTCCGTCCGATTACGATCGGCCCATGTCAGAGACAGGCGGCGTCCGCGAGGTGAAGTCCGCGGCGCGCACGGTCGAGCTGCTCGAACTCCTCGCCGCGCGCGGCGACCGACCCGCACGCCTCCAGGAGCTGGCCGACGAGCTGGACGTGCCGCGCAGCTCCATGTACGCGCTGCTGCAGACCCTGATCTCCCGCGGCTGGGTCCGCACCGACGTCACCGGATCGCTCTACGGCATCGGCATCCACGCCCTGCTCACCGGCACCAGCTACCTGGACTCCGACCCGCGCGTCCGCCTGGTGCGCCCGTATCTCGACGAGACGTCGCAGGCGCTGGGCGAGACGATCCACATGGCGCGGCTGGACGGCCGGGACGTGGCGTATCTGGCGACGCGCGAGTCGCACGAGTACCTCAGGACGATCAGCCGGGTCGGCCGCCGCCTCCCGGCGCACGTCGGAGCCCTGGGCAAGGCGCTGCTCGCCGAACGCCCCGACGCCGACCTCCCCGAGGGCCCCTACCGCGCCCTCACCCCCAACACCCGCACCACCCGCGAGGCACTGGCCGCCGACCTCGCCGAGGTGCGGGCGCGCGGCTGGTCGGTCGACCGCGAGGAGGGCGTCCTCGGCATCGTCGGCTTCGGCTTCGCCCTGCGCTACGACTCCCCGGCGCAGGACGCGATCAGCTGCTCGGTGCCGGTGGCCCGGCTGTCACCCGAGCATGCGGAACGGATCGTGACGGTGATGCGGGAGACCCGGGCGAAGATCGAGGCGACGGCGCCTGCGGCGGGCGGAGCGGTGCACTGGCGTTAGCGCCGGCTTGCGTGGCGCCCGGCATGGGCGGCACCGTCCCGCTGGGGGCTGCCGCCCCCAGGAAAGGCCACGTTTACCCGGCCTTCCCCGCCCCAAACGCAACGTGCGCCAGATCACACCTCCCGCGCTTCTTCTCCGAACCGTGTGCTTGATACAAATTGCCCGCGCGTTCCTGTCCGTCGACGGCCTGCGCCCCTCCCCCTTCTTGTGCCGCTCCTTTCGCATGCCCTGGGAACGCCCGTGCTCGCCCCCCGCACCACCGCCTGGCCCCTCGTCGCCCTTTTCACGGCCGGGTACCTCGCTCCGTATCTGCTGCCGACGYRCGTCGGCAGGCTCGACTCCGGACTTCCGCTCTCCCCCACCCAGGCGGGCGCCGTCGGCAGCGCGCTGCTGCTGAGTTCGGCGTCGGCGGGCTTCCTGCTGGCAGCCCGCGTCGACCGCGTCGGCGCCCGCAGACTGGCCCGGATCGGCCTCACCCTGGCCCTGCTCGGCTACGGCGGCGCGGCGCTCGCGCACGCCGTACCGGCCGTCGTCCTGGGCGTCCTGGTCGGCGGCTTCGGATCCGGTACGGCCACCGCGGTCGCCGCGACCCGCATCGCCGCCCAGCCCGACCCGCACCGGGCCACCACGGCCGGTCTGCTCGGCGTCTCCGCCCTCGCGGGCACCGTCTATCTGACGGTCCCGCACCTCGGGCCGGGCCACGGCCAGCCGCTGGCCGCCATCGCCCTCACCGCGCTCGCCGTATGGCCGTTGACGGGCCGGATCCCCGTCGACGCACCGACGGTCGAGTCACGCCGGCCCGCCGCGCGGCTCCCCCATCGCCGGCCCGGCCTGGTCCTGGCCGCCTGCATGCTGTGCTGGTCGCTGGCCCAGAACTCCCTGTGGGGCGTCAGCGGCCGGATCGGCCTGACGCAGGCGCAGTTGACGGAGGCCACGGTCGACGCGGTGTTCGCCGTGGCGCTCGGCGCCGGGCTGCTCGGCGTGACCGGGGCGGGCGCGCTCGGCCCGCGCCTCGGCCTCGCGCTGCCCATCGGCGCCGGCACGGTCCTCATCGCGGGCTGCATCGCGCTCAGCGCCTCCGCCACCGACCTGACGACCTTCGCGACCGGCGAGATCGCCTGGAACACGCTCTACCCGATCGTCCTGTCGTACGTCATCGGCCTCGCCGCCTCCCTCGACGCGCGCGGCCGCTGGGCGGTGCTCGTCGGCTCGGCGTCCTCGCTGGGCACGGCGGCGGGCCCGCTGACCGGGAGCGTGCTGTCGGCGCAGGCCGGGTTCCCGGTCATGGGCGCGGTCCTCGCGGTGGGGCTGCTGGTCATCGCGGTGCCGATGACGGCGGTGGCGCTGGGCCGCCGGACCGGCAGGGCCGTCGAGGTGGTCGAAACGGTCGAGCTGGTCGAGGTCGTCGAGATCCCGCTGGACATCGTCGAGGCCACCCCGGCCGCACCGGACCGCCTGACCCCGACCGCCTGACCCCGGCTAACCGAACTCGTAGCCCTCGACCTCGGCGAGATACCGCGCCCGCAGCTCCTCGTCGTCCTCCAGGAAGGAGGCGAGGAAGGAGTTGCGGGCCAGCTCCCGAAGCCGTTCCCGGTCAAGGCCGAGCGCCGAGCGCACCGCATCGAAGTTGTCGCCGGCGTACCCGCCGAAGTAGGCCGGGTCGTCGGAGTTGACCGTGCACATCAGACCGGCGTCGAGCATCGCGGGCAGGGGGTGGTCGGCGAGGGTGTCGACGGTACGCAGCCGGACGTTCGACAGGGGGCACAGGGTCAGCGGCACCCGCTCCCGCACCAGCCGCTCCACCAGCGCCGGGTCCTCCATGCAGCGCAGCCCGTGGTCGACGCGCTCGATGCCGAGGACGTCGAGGGCCTCGGTGATGTAGGCGGGCGGACCCTCCTCGCCGGCGTGCGCGACGCGCCGCAGCCCGAGCTCGGCGGCCGCCTCGTAGACCTCGCGGAACTTCACCGGCGGGTGGCCGACCTCGGCCGAGTCGAGGCCGACGCCGGTGATCCGGTCGAGATACGGCTCGGCGGCCCGCAGCGTCCGCATGGCCGACTCGGCGGGGTCGTCACGCAGGAAGCACATGATGAGCCGGGTGGAGACCCCGTGGTTCGCCTCGCTGTTCCCGAGCGCCTGCCACAGCCCCTCGACGACCGTGCCCAGCTCGACGCCCCGCTTGGTGTGCGCCTGCGGGTCGAAGAAGATCTCCGCGTGCCGTACGCCCTGGGCCGCGGCCCGGGCGAGGTAGGCGTTCGCGAGGTCCGCGAAGTCCTGCTCGGTGCGCAGGACGGCCATGAGCTCGTAGTACAGGTTCAAAAAGGACTGGAGGTCCTCGAACTGGTAGGCCTTGCGGAGCTCGTCGGTGTCGCCGTACGGCAGCCGCACGCCGTTGCGTGCGGCCAGCTCGAAGGCGAGCTCGGGTTCGAGGGTGCCTTCGATGTGGAGGTGCAGTTCAGCTTTGGGGAGGGGCATCAAAGCATCGTACGGCTGTACTACCGGCGTTTCGGCAGGGGCACCCGCAGCAGGTCGTGCGCCACCGTCAGCTCCCCCTCGAAGCCGGCGTCCCGCGCCTGCCGCTCGAACTCGTCGGGCTCGGTGTAACGCTGGCTGAAGTGGGTGAGCACGAGATGCCGTACGCCGCAGTCGAGCGCGACCCGGGCGGCCTGAGCGGCGGTCAGATGGCCGTGCTCGGCGGCGAGTTCGCTGTCCTCCTCCAGGAAGGTGGACTCGATGACGAGCATGTCGCAGCCGTCGGCGAGGGTGTACACCCCGTCGCACAGCCTGGTGTCCATGACGAACGCGAACCGCTGTCCGCGCCGGATCTCGCTCACGTCGTCCAGCGAGACCCCGCCGAGCACGCCCTCCCGCTGGAGCCGGCCGACGTCGGGCCCCTTGATGCCGTGCGCGGCGAGCCGTTCGGGCAGCATGCGGCGGCCGTCGGGCTCGACGAGGCGATAGCCGTACGACTCGACGGGGTGCGACAGCAGGGCCGTTTCCAGGGTGTACCCGCCGGTGTCGGCGATGACCCCGTCGGCGCTGACCGGGTCCTGCGCGAGGTCGACGGTCTCGCGGTAGGCGGTGGCGTACCGCAGCCGGTCGAAGAAGCGCTGGCCGGAACGCGGGTAGTGGGCGGTGACGGGGTGCGGGACCTTGTCGAGGTTGATGCGCTGGATGACCCCGGCGAGGCCGAGGGAGTGGTCCCCGTGGAAGTGGGTGACGCAGATCCGGTTCAGGTCGTGCGCGGCCACCCCGGCCCGCAGCATCTGGCGCTGTGTGCCCTCGCCGGGATCGAAGAGGATTCCCTCGCCGTCCCAGCGCAGCAGATACCCGTTGTGGTTGCGGTGCCGGGTCGGGACCTGGCTCGCGGTGCCGAGGACCACCAATTCACGTACGGACACGGCTGCTTACCCGGGGGGCCACTGCATGCCGCGGCCGCCGAGGATGTGGGCGTGGGCGTGGAAGACGGTCTGGCCGGCGCCGGGGCCCGTGTTGAAGACGATCCGGTAGCTCTCCAGCTTCTCCTCGTCGGCGACGGCCTGGGCCTCGCGCAGGATGTCCGCGGCGACGGTCGGTTCGGCGGTGGCCAACGCGGAGGCGTTCGCGTAGTGCACCTTGGGGATCACCAGGATGTGGACGGGGGCCTGGGGGTTTATGTCCCTGAAGGCGACGGTCGACTCCGTCTCCCGGACGATCGTCGCCGGGACATGGCCCTCGACGATCTTGCAGAACAGGCAGTCGTCCTGCGGTTCCCCTGCCATTTTCCCTCCGGGGGTTGGGCGGCGATCTACGGGTGGCATCGTATCGTCGTCGGGTGCGGGTGAGTGGGGGTTGATCGCGCCCCGCGGCGGAGCCGCATATCGATACAGCCCCGCGCCCCTAGGTGGACAAACTGGGCGGCGTCTTCGCCGGCCGTTCCTCCAGGCTCGCCAAAGCCAATCGGATCGCCTCGTCCAGCTGCGCGTCCCTCCCCGCCGCGTAGTCCTGCGGGCGTTGCACCACCTCCACGTCCGGGTCGACGCCGTGGTTCTCCACGTCCCAGCCGTAGCCCTCCAGCCAGATGGCGTACTTCGGCTGGGTGATCAGCGTGCCGTCGACCAGTCGGTAGCGGCTGTCGATGCCGATCACGCCGCCCCACGTCCGCGTGCCCACCACCGGCCCGAGGCCCAGTGCCTTGATCGCCGCGTTGACGATGTCCCCGTCCGACCCGGAGAACTCGTCCGCCACCGCCACCACGGGACCGCGCGGAGCGTCCTGCGGATAGCTGTACGGCCGCATTCCGCGCGGCAGTTCCCAGCCCACGATCTTTCGCGCCAGCTTCTCCACGACCAGCTGGGAGGTGTGCCCGCCACCGTTCTCACGGACGTCCACGACGAGCCCCTCCCGCGCCACCTCGACCCGCAGGTCACGGTGGATCTGGGCCCAGCCGGGCGCCTGCATGTCCGGCACGTGGAGGTAGCCGAGCCGGCCGCCGGACTTCTCGTGGACGTACGCCCGCCGGTCGGCCACCCACGCGTGGTACCGCAGCGGCTGCTCGTCCGCGATGGGGACGACGACCGCGTGCCGTACGTCCCCGCCGCCGGCCGGCGAGATCGTCAGTTCCACCGCCTTGCCCGCCGTGCCGACGAGCAGGGGTCCGGGTCCGGTCACCGGGTCCACCGGCATCCCGGCCACCGCCACGATCGCGTCCCCGGCGCGCACCGCGACCCCGGGGGCGGCCAGCGGCGCCCGTGCCTCGGGGTCGGAGGTCTCCGACGGCAGGATCCGGTCGATGCGCCAACTCCCGTCGGCGTGCCGGGAGATGTCGGCGCCGAGCAGTCCCTGGCGGGCCCCGCCACCGTATCCGCCGCGAGGTGAGACGTAGGCGTGCGAGGTGCCCAGCTCGCCCTGCACCTCCCACAGCAGGTCGATCAGGTCGTCGTGGGTGGCGACGCGGTCGAGGAGGGGGCGGTAGCGGTCGAGGACGCCGGTCCAGTCCACGCCGCTCATGTCCGGCCGCCAGAAGTGGTCCCGCATGATGCGGCCGGCCTCGTCGAACATCTGCCGCCACTCGGCCGACGGGTCGACCCGCTGCCGTACGCGCGTCAGGTCCACGGTGATGTTCGAGTCGCTGTCCTCGTCTCCGGAGGCCCGCCGGTCGCTCGGGACGACCTTCAGTCTGCTGTCGGTCCACAGCAGCACCCGCTTGCCGTCGCCGCTGACCTCGAAGTCGTCGGCGTCGTCGGCGAGATGCTCGACGCGCCGCTGGAGGAGGTCGTAGCGCTCCAGCTCGGTCTTGGGCTCGGGGTCGTCGGGCGTGGCCCGGGAGGCGCCGAGCGCGCCCCGCACGGGGTGCCGCAGCCACAGCACGCCGTCCTTGGCGGCCCGCAGGTGGGAGTAGCGGGCGGCCTCGACCGGGAACGGCACGATCCGGTCGGCGAGCCCTTCGAGGTCGATGCGGGTGGTCGGGGTGCCCTCGCTGTCGGGTGTCTCGTCCTTGTCCGGCGCGTCGAAGGGCCGGCCGTGCCGCTGCGGGCCGAAGGGGGACGGGGTGGTGGCGGCCAGGGTGATCAGGTGGGGGCGGGAGCCGACCACGAAGGCCAGGTCGAAGACGTGCTCGTCGTAGACCGGGTCGAAGGCGCGGGCCGACAGGAACACCAGGTGCTTGCCGTCCTGCGTGAACGCGGGCGCGTAGTCCTGGAACCGCAGCGGGGTCGCCTCGGAGACCGACAGGTCGGTGGTGTTGGCGAGCTTGAGCTGGCACAGCGGGCGCGGGCCGGGGTGCGACCAGGCGAGCCAGGCCGAGTCGGGTGAGAAGACCAGCCCCGACACGTCCCCGTCCACGCTGCGGTCGACCTCGCGGACCTCGCCGCTCTCCCGCTCGACGAGCAGCACCCGTCCGTCGTGCGCGGCGACCGCGGCCCGGCTCCCGTCGGGTGCCATGGCGAGCTCCAGCACCCGCCCGAGCTGCCCGGCGGCCAGCCTGCGCGGCGTGGCCCCGGGCGCGAGGCCGGTCGCCGGGGCGAACTCCAGTGCGTCGTCGCCCTCCGCGTCGGTGACCCACACCACCCACTCCTCGCCCTCCGCCCGGAAGGTGCGCGGCAGCCGGGCCCGTACGCCGGGCTCGGCGGCGAGCGCGCGGGCGGGACCGGAGCGGTGGGTGACCCAGTGCACGGCGCCCCGGACGGCGACCGCGCTGCCGCGCGCGGTGTGGTCGGGGGCGGCCTCGCCGAACGAGACGGCGGCGTTCAGCGGGTACGGCTGCCGGTCGGTGCGCTGTCCGCCGAGCCGGATGTCGAGCCGGCGCGGCTCGGCGCCGTCGAGGTCGTCCAGGAGCCAGAGTTCACCGGCGCAGGCGTGGACGAGGCGGGTGCCGTCGCCGGCCGCGTGCCGGGCGTAAAAGCCGTCGACCGGAGTGTGCCGCCGCAGATCGGACCCGTCGGCGAGGGAGGAGTACACCGCCCCGACGCCCTCGTGGTCGGAGAGGAAGGCGATCCGCTCCCCCACCCACACCGGGTCCTCCAGGTTCCCGTCCAGCCCCTCGTGCAGCCGTACGAAGTCCCCCTCGCCTTCCCGGTCGATCCACAGCTTGCCCGCCGTACCGCCCCGGTAGCGCTTCCACCGGGCGGCCTCCAGACCCATGGGCGCGGAGGCGAGCACCACGT
Source organism: Streptomyces sp. UW30 (assembly GCF_008042075.1). Classification (GTDB taxonomy): domain Bacteria; phylum Actinomycetota; class Actinomycetes; order Streptomycetales; family Streptomycetaceae; genus Streptomyces. The sequence goes on from NZ_RDBN01000053.1 coordinate 180,715, forward strand.
GCGGCCCGTGGACGACGTCGCCTACGGGGCCGTAGGGCAGGGTGGTGGCGGGGCCGCCGTCGAGCGGGACCGTGTGGGCCCAGGTGCGGCGGCTGCCGGCCTGGCCCTGGGTGCTGATCACGAGGACCCGCCCGTCGGGGGTCCAGCCGCGCACCCGGGTCTGCCAACTGCCCCAGTGCGTAAGGCGCCTGGACGGGCCGCCGTCGACCGGCGCGATGTGCACCTCACTGGCGCCGTCACGGGTGGAGGTCCAGGCGACGGTCGTACCGTCGGGCGAGATGCGTGGCCGGGAGACCGGCACGTTGTCGGCGCTGACCCGCCAGGCGCGGCCGCCGTCGAGAGGGGCGAGCCACACGTCGTCCTCGGCGGTGAAGGCGACCAGGTCGCCGCGCAGATGCGGATACCGCAGGTACGAGGGCGAAGGGTGTGCGGCCGAGGTCACGGAGGTCGCGGACTGTGTCACCCGATCACCCTAAGCATGGGCGGCGTGCGCGAACAGACCTTTGGATCACTTGCCCTCCGGCCAGCAGTTGGGGTGCTCCTTGCAGTAGACGGTCCTGGTGACCGTCACCGTGACGGTGGGCCCGGGCTGCGAGCCGTCCCCGGGCGGGTTGACCGGCGAGGGCGTGGCGTCGCAGTTGCCCAGCCCGTTCACGTGGAACCACTCCTTGCCGCCGATCTTGGCGACGAGGTCCCCGCGCACACAGGAGCCGCTGACGGCCCGGGTGATCCGGCCGGTGACGGTGATGTCCTTGCCGTCGCGGGTCTCGCCCTCGCAGTCGACCTTGACGACGGTGTTCTCACTGGCCGTCGGCGAGCTGTTGCCCTTGCCGCCGTCGTACGAGCCGGTGCAGTTGAGCCACTGCACATCGGCCTTCTGCCGCTCCAGCTCCGCGGTCACGGTCTGGTCGGTGGTGAACGCGACGGTCGCGGTGTTCAGCCCACCCGGGTCACAGGCGGCCAGCCCGCCGACGGCGACCACCGCGAGCCCGGCCGCACCCGCCACCCGCGCCCCGCGCAGGCGCCGCCCGTCGCGACCCCGAACCCTGCTGAAAGCCCCCATGGGACGGCAGCCTGCCACTGTCCCGACCGACGCGGAAGAGCGCATACGGACACTCGCTGCTCGCCCACGTCACGATCGGGTGTCGCCCAACCCACCCGGCCCGAAGGCCCGTTGCCCCCCGCACGGATCCCCGCTCGCGCCCTGCCCGGGCCACGCATCCCGGACGACGCCGATCCGGCTCGTCCCGGCGAAAACCCGGAGACCGGGCGGTGTCCGGCGCCGTAGCGTGGCCGGATGCGATCCCATCGCCGACTGCGCAGGCTCGTCGTGGACGAGCGGACGACGTATCTGTGGAGCGTCCGGCACAAGCACCGCGACGCCGACGTCTGCCGGGAGATCCTGAATCTGTATCTCGACGGCGCCCGTACGCGCGTCGTCTTCCGGGCGGGCGAGGCCGGCTCGGGCCGCTGTGTCGCCGACGGCTACTGGTTCTCGGGCTGTGTCAGCGACGGCCGCGGCAACCTGCTCAACCTGCGCGAGCCCGGCGTCGTACGGGCCCTCGTGGACGAGGCGTCCCGACGCGAACTACTGCCGGGGAAGGGCGAGTTGGACGGCTGGGAGCTGTTCCGCGCGGTCGCCGAGGCGGTCGACCTCAACCGTGCAGCAGCAGCCACTGCTGAAGCTCCACGAGGTTGCCCTCCGGGTCCTTGAGGTGGGCGACACGCATGCGGTCGGTCATGGGGGCCGGGCCGTGCAGGAGGGTCGCGCCGCGTTCGGCGAGCTGGGCGCAGTAGGCGTCCAGGTCGTCCACGCGCAGGACCACCAGGGAGCGGTGGCCGGTGGCGTCGTCGCCGAGTTCGCCCAGGACGTCGGCCATCATCGCCCGGTCCTGCAGGGCGATGCCCGCCGAGCCGGTGGCGGGGCTGAACTTCTCGTACGGCCCGTTCGTCGCGCCGGACTGCGGCTTGAGGCCGAGGACATCGGCGTAGAAGCGGTAGCAGGCGGCGAAGTCGGTGACCAGCAGCCGTACTTGGGCGAGTTCCACGGCGGACGTCCCTCCCGGGGTCAGGACCAGCGGCCGGTGCGGCCGAGGAGCAGTGCCGTCGCCGCGGTTCCGGCGGTGGAGGTCCGCAGGACGGTACGGCCCAGACGGTACGCCTTCGCCCCCGCCTCCTCGAAGAGGGCCAACTCCTCGGGGGACACGCCGCCCTCGGGCCCGACGACGAGCATGATCTCGCCCTCGGCGGGCAGTTCGGCCGTCGCGAGCGGCTCGCTGCCGTAGTCGCGGTCCTCGTGCAGTACGGCGGCGAAGTCGGCCGCCGCGAGCAGCGCCGCGACCTGCTTGGTCGTCGCCGCGTCCGCGACCTCGGGGAAGCGCACCCGGCGGGACTGCTTGCCGGCCTCGCGGGCGGTGGCCCGCCACTTGGCGAGGGCCTTCGCGCCGCGCTCGCCCTTCCACTGCGTGATGCACCGGGAGGCCGCCCAGGGCACGATCGCGTCGACGCCGGTCTCGGTCATGGTCTCGACGGCGAGCTCACCGCGGTCGCCCTTGGGGAGGGCCTGGACGACGGTGATCCGGGGCCGCTGCGGGGCCTCCTCGGCGACGGCGCCCAGGTCCAGCACCAGCCGGTCCTTGCCCTCGGCCGCCTTGACGACGCCCTCGGCCCAGCGGCCCTGCCCGTCGGTGAGGACGACGTCCTCGCCGGGCCGCAGCCGCTTCACGGAGACGGCGTGCCGCCCCTCGGGCCCGTCGAGCACGTAGTCGCCGCCGGCCCCGCCGGCCCGCTCCAGCGACTCGACGACGAACACCGGCGCGGTCATCCGACGGCACCGCCCCTCGGGAAGGCCGACAACGCTGTCGACGCGGCGTTCAATTCGGCGGCCAGGACCTCCACCAGCTGCCCCGCGGGCAGTTCACGGGCCATGCGGTGCCCCTGCCCCGCCCACAGGGCCATGCCCTGCGGGTCACCGGACGCGGCGGCCTTCTTGCGCAGGGGCGAGGTGAGGTGGTGGACCTCGGGGTAGGCGGCGGGGGCGTACGGGCCGTGCTCGCGCAGGAAGCGGTTGACGAGGCCGCGCGCGGGGCGTCCGGAGAACGCGCGCGTCAGCTCGGTACGGACGAACAGGGGGTTCGTCAGCGCCTGCTTGTGCAGGGCGTTGGCGCCGGACTCCGGGGTGGCGAGGAAGGCGGTGCCGAGCTGGGCGGCGCCGGCGCCGGCCGCGAGGGCGGCGGCGATCTGGCTGCCGCGCATGATGCCGCCGGCGGCGACGAGCGGGAGGCTCACGGTCTCGCGGATCTGGGCGACGAGCGACAGCAGCCCGATGCCGGTGCCGTCGGTCTCGGGGTTGTCGCGATGGGTGCCCTGATGACCACCGGCTTCCACGCCCTGCACGATCACGGCGTCGGCGCCGGCCCGCTGCACGGCGAGGGCCTCGTCCGGGGTGGTGGCGGTGACGAGGGTGACGGTGCCGGCGCGGCGCAGGGACTCCAGCACGTCGCTGCTGGGCACGCCGAAGTGGAACGAGACCACGGGCACCGGGTTGTCGAGGAGCACGGCGAGCTTGGCGTCGTAGCCGTCGTCCCGTCCGCTGTCCGGGTCCCCCAGCTCGACCTCGTACCAGGCGGCCTCACCGGCCAGCTGGTGGGCGTAGACGTCCACGGCCGCGGCGTCGGCGTACTCGGGCTGCGGCATGAACAGGTTGACGCCGAAAGGCCGCTGGGTCAGCCCGCGCAGCTGCTTGATCTCCTGGTACATCCCGTCGGCGGTTTTGTACCCGGCGGCGAGAAAGCCCAGCCCACCGGCCTCGCACACGGCAGCGGCGAGGTGCGGCACCGAGACGCCGCCTGCCATGGGGGCCTGCACGATCGGGTGGGGGAAGAGATCGGTCAGTGCGGAGGACATGACGGCATGTTGTCACGTCCTCCGAACAAGTCCGAATCGGCCCTTCACAGCGCCCGGGCCGGAACTTCCCGGCCGGTCTCAGCGACCGTTGAAGGCGTCCTTCAACCGCGAGAACAACCCTTGCTGCCCGGGTTGGAACTGCCCCTGCGGGCGCTCCTCGCCGCGCAGCTTGGCCAGCTCGCGCAGCAGGCGCTCCTGTTCGGGGTCCAGCTTGCTCGGGGTCTGGACCTCGACGTGCACGATGAGGTCGCCGCGGCCGCCGCCCCGCAGATGCGTGACACCGCGCCCGTGCAGCGGGATCGACTGGCCGGACTGGGTGCCGGGCCGGATGTCGACCTCCTCCATGCCGTCCAGCGTCTCCAGCGGCACCTTCGTGCCGAGGGACGCCGCCGTCATCGGGATGGTGACCGTGCAGTGCAGGTCGTCGCCGCGCCGCTGGAAGGTCGAGTGCGGCAGCTCGTGGATCTCGACGTACAGGTCACCGGCGGGACCGCCGCCGGGCCCGACCTCGCCCTCACCGGCGAGCTGGATCCGCGTGCCGTTGTCGACACCGGCCGGGATCTTGACCGTCAGGGTCCGGCGGGACCGTACCCGGCCGTCGCCCGCGCACTCGGGGCACGGCGTCGGGACGACCGTGCCGAAGCCCTGGCACTGCGGACACGGCCGCGAGGTCATGACCTGGCCCAGGAAGGACCGCGTCACCTGCGACACCTCACCGCGGCCGCGGCACATGTCACACGTCTGGGCGGAGGTGCCGGGGGCAGCCCCCTCACCGTTGCAGGTGTTGCAGACGACGGCCGTGTCGACCTGGATGTCCTTCGTCGTGCCGAAGGCCGCCTCGTCGAGCTCGATCTCCAGCCGGATCATCGCGTCCTGGCCGCGCCGGGTGCGCGAGCGCGGGCCGCGCTGGGACGCCGTACCGAAGAAGGCGTCCATGATGTCCGAGAAGTTCCCGAAGCCGCCCGCGCCGAAGCCGCCGGCGCCCGCGCCGCCCGCCTGGGACAGCGGGTCGCCGCCGAGGTCGTAGACCTGCTTCTTCTGCGGGTCCGACAGCACCTCGTAAGCGGCGTTGATCTCCTTGAACCGCTCCTGGGTCTTCGGATCCGGGTTGACGTCCGGGTGCAGCTCGCGAGCGAGCCGCCGGAAGGCCTTCTTGATCTCTTCCTGCGACGCGTCGCGACGCACGCCGAGCACGGCGTAGTAGTCCGTGGCCACTTACGACTCCGCCAGGATCTGTCCGACGTAACGTGCCACTGCGCGTACCGCTCCCATCGTTCCCGGGTAATCCATGCGGGTCGGTCCGACCACGCCGAGCTTGGCGACTGCCTCGCCGCCCGAACCGTAGCCCACCGACACGACAGACGTGGAGTTGAGTCCCTCATAGGCATTCTCGTGCCCGATGCGCACGGTCATGCCCGAATCCCCGGCCTCGCCAAGCAACTTGAGGAGCACGACCTGCTCCTCGAGCGCCTCCAGGACGGGCCGGATGGTGAGGGGGAAGTCATGCCCGAAGCGGGTGAGATTGGCGGTGCCGCCGATCATCAGCCGCTCCTCGTTCTCCTCGACGAGTGTCTCCAGGAGGGTGGAGAGCACGGTCGAGACGGTGCCGCGGTCCTCGAGGTCGAAGGCCTCGGCGAGGTCCTCGACGAGTCTCGGCACATCACTGAAGCGCCGCCCCGCGACCCGGCTGTTCAGCCGCGCCCGCAGATCCGCGAGCGCGGTCTCCCCGAAGGGCGCCGGGCAGTCGATCATGCGCTGCTCGACCCGCCCGGTGTCCGTGATCAGCACGAGCATCACGCGCGCGGGTGCGAGCGAGAGCAGCTCGACGTGCCGGACGGTGGAGCGGGTCAGCGACGGGTACTGCACGACGGCGACCTGCCGGGTGAGCTGCGCGAGCAGCCGTACGGTCCGGGCCACCACGTCGTCGAGGTCGACGGCGCCGTCGAGGAAGTTCTGGATGGCGCGCCGCTCGGGCGGGGTCATCGGCTTGACGCCGGCGAGCTTGTCGACGAACAGCCGGTAGCCCTTGTCGGTGGGGATGCGCCCGGCGCTGGTGTGCGGCTGGGCGATGAAGCCCTCGTCCTCCAGGGCCGCCATGTCGTTCCGGACGGTCGCCGGCGAGACTCCGAGGTTGTGCCGCTCGGTCAGGGCTTTCGACCCGACCGGCTCCTCGGTCCCGACATAGTCCTGGACGATGGCGCGCAGCACCTGGAGCCTGCGTTCACTCAGCATCCCGCGCACACCTCCAGAAGTCGTTCCCCGTTGCGTCTCGCCTGGCACTCTGTGCTTGTGAGTGCCAGCCGTCCCCGGCCCAGTGTACGGCGGTGGGGTACACCCCGGGCAAGGCCGGGCCTGCACGGCCGTGCCCGACAAGGGTGTCCCCGCTAGCGTCGCTGTATGACGGTGACTTGGGAAGAGCTGGGGTGGGAGCGGCTGGCGGCCGGGGTGGGCCGGTGCCGGCTTCCGGTGTGGGACTGCACGGCGGGGCTGGTCGTGGGGGACGGCACCGCGCTGATCGTCGACGCCGGGTCCAGCCTCGCGGAGGGCGTGCGGTTGCGTACGCAGGCTCAGTGGCTCGCGGGTCACCGTGTGACTCATCTCGCGCTGACGCATCCCCACTTCGACCACGTCTTCGGGGCGGCGGCGTTCGCGGGCGCCGAGGTCTACGGCCCCGTCGGCATGGAGACGGTGCTCGACGGGCGCCGCGCGCGCGAGGAGCTGCGCGCCGACGCGGTGAGCAACGGCCTGGACCCGGCCGCGGCGGAGGAGGCGGTGGACGCGCTGATCCACCCCCACCACCAGGTCAGCGGCGAGTGGACGCTCGACCTGGGCGGCGGCCGCCAGGTCCTGCTGGCGAACGTGGGGCCCGCCCACACGGCCCACGACCTGGTGGTGCTCGTGCCGGGCGAGCCGGAGGTGGTGTTCTGCGGCGACCTGGTGGAGCAGTCCGGCGAGCCGCAGGCGGGACCCGACGCCGTACCGTCGCACTGGCCGGCCGCGCTGGACCGCCTGCTGGAGCTGGGCGGCGAGGACGCGCTGTACGTGCCCGGTCACGGAGCGGTGGTGGACGCGGGGTTCGTGCGGCGCCAGCGCGACGCGTTGGCGACCCGATTCGGCGTGTCGCCCTGATCCGCGAGACGTACTCGCGCGGCTTCTCCTATCGTCATCCGAATGCGCCAGTACTCCCCGGACCTGACCCCGCCCTGGAAGAAGCCCAAGCCCGTCCCCGAGGTCCCCGCGGAGCCCGGCCTGGTGGTCGAGGAGCCCGGCACGGGGTTCTGCGGCGCGGTGATCCGCTGCGAGGCGGGCACGGTCACCCTGGAGGACCGCTTCGGCAAGCACCGGGTGTTTCCGCTGGAGCCGCGCGGGTTCCTGCTGGAGGGCAAGGTGGTGACCCTGGTCCGGCCGTCGTCCGCCGCTCCTGCGCGCCCCGCCCGTACGGCATCCGGTTCGGTCGCCGTCCCCGGCGCACGCGCACGCGTGGCCCGCGCCGGCCGCATCTACGTCGAGGGCCGCCACGACGCCGAACTGGTCGAGAAGGTGTGGGGCGACGACCTGCGCATCGAGGGCGTGGTGGTGGAGTACCTGGAGGGCGTCGACGACCTGCCGTCGATCGTGGCCGATTTCGCACCGGGACCGGATGCCCGGCTGGGAGTCCTGGTGGACCACCTGGTACCCGGCACGAAGGAGTGGCGCATCGCGCAGTCGGTGACGAGCGAGCACGCCCTGGTGGTGGGCCACCCGTACATCGACATCTGGGAGGCCGTGAAGCCGTCGTCCCTGGGCATCACCGGATGGCCACGGGTACCGCACGGGCAGGACTGGAAGACGGGGGTGTGCCGGGCCCTGGGGTGGCCGCCGGAGAACACCGGGGCGGTGTGGCAGGCGATTCTGCAGCGGGTGGGCTCCTACCGGGACCTGGAGCCGGAGCTGCTGGGGCGGGTGGAGGAACTGATCGACTTCGTCACGGGGAGCGGTGGGGCCTGAACCTGGTGAAGGTGCATGCCGCCCGAGCCTGCCTCCGGTACCCATTCACCCCCCGGAGTGATCAGTCCACCAGGTCCCTGACCACCGCATCCGCCAGCAACCGCCCCCGGAGCGTCAGCACCGCGCGCCCCTCCTCGTAGGGAGCTGCCTGCAAGAGCCCCTCCGAGAGGGCCCGGCGCGAGGCGGTCAGGCCCTGCTCACGGAGCAGGCCCAGCGGTACCCCCTCTCGAAGCCGCAGCTCCAGGAGGATCCGTTCCACCCGGCGGTCCTCCTCCGACAGGAGTTCGCGGCCGGCCCCGGGCGAGCGGCCCGCCGCCAGCGCCGCCGCGTACGCGCCCGGGTGCTTGACGTTCCACCAGCGCACCCCGCCGACGTGCGAGTGGGCTCCGGGGCCCGCGCCCCACCAGTCGGCGCCGCGCCAGTACAGCTCGTTGTGCAGGCAGCGGGCGGCCTCGGAGGTGGCCCAGTTGGAGACCTCGTACCAGTCGAAACCGGCCGCCGTGAAGATCTCCTCGGCGATCAGGTACCGGTCCGCGTGGACGTCGTCGTCCGTCATCGGGACCTCGCCCCGGCGGATGCGGCGGGCGAGCTGCGTGCCCTCCTCCACGATCAGGGCGTAGGCCGACACATGGTCAGGCCCGGCACCGATCGCCGCCTCCAGCGAGGCCCGCCAGTCGTCGTCCGACTCGCCCGGGGTGCCGTAGATCAGGTCGAGGTTGACGTGCTCGAATCCGGCCGCGCGAGCCTCCGCCACGCAACGCTCGGGGCGCCCCGGCGTGTGCGTGCGGTCCAGCACCCGCAGCACGTGCTGCTTCGCGCTCTGCATGCCGAAGGAGATCCGGTTGAAGCCGCCCTCGCGCAGGGTGGCCAGATACGCCGGGTCCACCGACTCCGGGTTCGCCTCCGTCGTGATCTCCGCGTCCGGCGCCAGCCCGAACTCGTCGCGGACGGCCCCCAGCATCCGTACGAGATCGTCGGCGGCCAGCAGCGTGGGCGTACCGCCGCCGACGAAGACCGTGCGGACCTCGCGCGGGTCGTCGCCGAGGACCTTGCGGGCCAGGCGGATCTCGTCGACGAGGGTCTCGGCGTAGTTGTCGCGCGAGGCCAGCACTCCGCCCGTGCCGCGCAGCTCGGTCGCGGTGTAGGTGTTGAAGTCGCAGTAGCCGCAGCGGGTCGCGCAGTACGGGACGTGCAGATAGAAGCCGAGGGGACGGTCGGCGGTCCCGGTGAGCGCGGACGCGGGGAGCGCGCCGTCGTCGGGAACGGGCTCGCCGTCGGGGAGTGCGGAGGGCATGGGTTCCATTGTCCCGTACCGCGCGGGTGTCCCTCCCCGCCGGTCACTCGGCCTGAAGCACCAGCAGCGCCAGGTCGTCCTCCGGCGGACGCCCGCCGAACTCGTGCACCAGCCTGCGGATCCGTTCCGCGATCAGCTGGGCGTTCAGGCCCGCGCACCCGGCGAGCGCCGTCGCGAGGCCGTCGCCGTCGTCGAACTGGCGCGAGCCGCTGCGCCGCTCCGTCACCCCGTCGGTGACGCACAGCAGGGTGTCGCCGGAGCGCAGCTCGAAGGTCTCGCTGGTGTACGTGGCGTCCTCCACGACCCCGAGGAGGGTCTGCGGCTGCGCGACGGTGTGGACCTCGCCGTCCTCGCCGAGGAGGAGCGGCAGCGGGTGGCCGGCCGAGGCGAGGGTGCAGCGGATGCCGCCCTCGAAGGGGGTGAGTTCGCCATAGAGGAGGGAGAGGAAGCGGGTCTGCGGGCCGTCGCCGGGAGCGGCGGGGCCGACGAGGGCGCGGGCGGCGGCGTCGGCGGCCTCGGTGGCGTCGTCGAGGAGGAGCTGGTTGAGCCGGTCCAGGACGTCGGAGACGCGGTAGCCCTCCCGGGCCAGGAGCCGCAGCCAGGGCCGCGCGATGCCGATCACCACGGCCGCCTCGGGACCCTTGCCCTGGACGTCGCCGATGGCGAAGCACCAGCGGCCGTCGCCGGCCGGGAAGAGGTCGTAGAAGTCGCCGCTCGGACCGCCCTTGTCGCACGGTTCGTAGACGAGGGCGCTGGCCACCCCCGGGATCTCCGCGACGGCGCCGGGCAGCAGCCCGCGCTGCAGGACCCGGCTGATGGTGGCCTGCCGGGCGTACTGGCGGGCCGCGCCGATCGCGAGGGCGACCCGGCGGCTGAGATCCTCCACCAGTCCGGTGACCTCGTCGGGGAAGCGCACGAGGTCGGCCCGCCCGATGACCAGCGTGCCGAGCGGATGGCCGCCGGCGATCAGCCGGTACGCGAGCGCCGTACCGTGCGCCTGGCGTGCGCCGAGTGCCTCGCCGGGCCAGGGATAGGGGACGGGCCCGGTGCGGTGGTTGTCGGGCGGCAGCGGCGGCTCCTTCTCCAGGGCCCGGCGCAGTTCCTCGATGAGGTTCTCGGAGCCGTGCCAGACCCGGGCGAGCCGGGGCCCGGTCCCGGCGATGCCGTCCACCGCCCAGCCGCCCCCGCTCTCCGCCTCGCCGGAGCGGGCGTACCCCCAGCGCCCGGCGACCTCGTCCTCCAGCCACACCGCGCACCAGTCCGCCAGCCGCGGCACGATCAGCTGGCCGGCGAGCGCGGCGACGAGGTTCTCGTCGAGCTGCCCGGCGAGCAGGTCGGAGGCCTCGGCGAGGAAGGACAGGGCGCCCCGGTTGAGCCAGTCCCGCTCCCGCTCGGCGCGCTGGGGCTCCGGGGCGAGGATCTCGGCGACCCGCAGCCCGCGCTCCAGCGCGCGTTCCTCGGCGTACGCCTCGCTGTCGTCCTTGGCCGGCACGGGGTCCTCGGCGGGCAGCCGCGCCCACACGGTCTTGGAGCCGGTGCGGTAGGTGACGCCCCAGGACTCCGCGAGCCGGGACACCAGCCGCAGCCCGCGCCCGTACTCCGGTGTCTCGTACGGCGCCTCCAGCTCCCCGTCGCGCGGGGCCCGCGAGGGGTGGTGGTCCAGGACCTCGACGACGAGGGCGCCGTCCTCCTCCAGCCGGCAGGAGAGCTCGACCTCGGTGCCGGCGTGCACGACGGCGTTGGTGACGAGCTCGCTGACGGCCACGACGGCGTCGTCGAGGAGCCGCTCGCTGAGGTGCTCGGTGCCGGGGAGTCCGGACGTGGCCCACTCGGTGAGGGCGGCGCGCACGAGGGTGCGGGCGGAGCCCGGGGAGAGGGGACTGCCGGGCAGGACGGTGCGGGTCTGCACGCACCCGCTCTCCAGCGCAGGCGCATCACAGGCACGGGTGACGGTCTCCCGTTGCACCGGAATGGCCCCCATGTACAGCTCCCCGAGCGGTTCGGACGAATACGCCTCAGTCGACGCCGACAGAGTGACAGACTGGCCACGCCCATAAGCACCGAGTTACCGAAGTGGGCCGCCATGAGTGAGAACCGTGCTACGCGTGTGCTCGAAGACGGACAGAAAGACGGTCAAATTCGAGCATCGGATCTGCGCCCGCTGCTCGCCGCGATGACCGCGGCCCGGGACGGGGACTTCCGCCGGCTCCCGGAGACCGATGAAGGAGTGGTCGCCGAACTGACGGCGGTCTTCAACCAGATCATGGACCGCAGTACGCACTTCAACGGGGAAGTGCAGCGCGTCAAACGGGAGTTGGTCCGGCACGGCAGGCTCGACGAGCGACTCTCGGCGAGCCCGGGCCAGGGCGACTGGACGACCCGCGTCAACGACGTCAACCATCTGCTGGACGCCCTGGTGGCCCCCGCGGCGAACGCGACGCGGGTGCTGGACGCGGTGGCCGGCGGCGACCTCACCCAGCGGGTGGATCTGCATGACGGCAGCCGCCAGTTACGCGGCGACCTGCGCCGCCTGGGCCGTGCCGTGAACAAGATGGTCGACCAGCTCTCCCTGTTCACCGGCGAGGTCACCCGCGTGGCCCGCGAGGTCGGCACCGAGGGCCGGCTCGGCGGACGGGCCAAGGTGACGGGCCTGTCGGGCAGTTGGCGGGATGTGACCGAGGCGGTCAACGCGATGGCGTCCCGGCTGACGGCCCAGGTGCGCGACATCGCGGCGGTGACGACGGCCGTGGCCCGCGGCGACCTGACCCGCACGGTCACCGTCGAGGCGACCGGCGAGCTGCTCGAACTGAAGCTGACCGTGAACACGATGGTGGACCAGCTGTCCGCCTTCGCCGACGAGGTGACGAGGGTCGCCCGCGAGGTCGGCACGGAAGGGCAGCTGGGCGGGCGGGCCCAGGTCCGCGGCGTCTCCGGCGTCTGGAAGGACCTCACCGACAACGTCAACTTCATGGCGTCGAACCTGACCTCTCAGGTCCGCAACATCGCCCAGGTGACCACCGCGGTGGCCAACGGCGACCTGAGCCAGAAGATCACCGTCGACGCCCAGGGCGAGATCCTGGAGCTGAAGTCCACGATCAACACGATGGTGGACCAGCTCTCCGCCTTCGCCGACGAGGTGACGAGGGTCGCCCGCGAGGTCGGCACCGAGGGCAACCTCGGCGGGCGGGCCCAGGTCCGCGGCGTCTCCGGCGTCTGGAAGGACCTCACCGACAACGTCAACTTCATGGCGGACAACCTCACTTCACAGGTCCGCAACATCGCCCTCGTCTCCACCGCCGTCGCCCAGGGCGACCTCGGCAAGAAGATCACCGTCGAGGCGAAGGGCGAGATCCTGGAGCTGAAGTCGACCATCAACACGATGGTGGACCAGCTCTCCGCCTTCGCCGACGAGGTCACGAGGGTCGCCCGCGAGGTCGGCACCGAGGGCAACCTCGGCGGCCAGGCCCAGGTCCGCGGCGTCTCCGGCGTCTGGAAGGACCTCACCGACAACGTCAACTTCATGGCGCTGAACCTGACTTCGCAGGTCCGCAACATCGCCCAGGTGACCACGGCGGTGGCCAACGGCGACCTGTCGAAGAAGATCACCGTCGACGCCCGCGGCGAGATCCTCGAACTCAAGGACACCGTCAACACGATGGTCCAGCAGCTGCGCGCCTTCGCCGACGAGGTGACGCGGGTGGCCCGCGAGGTCGGCACCGACGGGCGGCTCGGCGGGCGCGCGCAGGTGCTGGGCGTCTCCGGGGTCTGGCGGGACCTGACCGACAACGTCAACTACATGGCGGACAACCTCACTTCGCAGGTCCGCAACATCGCCCAGGTCGCCACCGCCGTCGCCCAGGGCGACCTGTCCAAGAAGATCGACGTGGACGCGCGCGGCGAGATCCTGGAGCTGAAGACCACCATCAACACGATGGTCGACACCCTGTCCTCCTTCTCCTCCGAGGTCACGCGCGTGGCCCGCGAGGTCGGCAGTGAAGGCCAACTCGGCGGCCAGGCAAGGGTCGAGGGCGTCTACGGCACCTGGAAGCGCCTGACGACGAACGTGAACGAGCTCGCGCTGAACCTCACCACCCAGGTCCGCGCCATCGCCGAGGTCGCCTCCGCGGTGGCCCAGGGCGACATGTCCCGCTCGATCACCGTGGAGACGCAGGGCGAGGTCACCGAGCTGAAGGACAACATCAACCTGATGGTGGCCAACCTCCGCGAGACGACCCGCGCCAAGGACTGGCTGGAGTCCAACCTCGCCCGCCTCGCCGCCCTGATGCAGGGCCACCGCGACCTGATGGAGGTCGCCGACCTGCTGCTGCGCGAGCTGACACCGCTGGTGAACGCCCAGTACGGCGCGTTCTTCCTGGCCGACCCGGACGAGGACAGCGCGGCTCTGCGCACCACCGTTCCCGCGAAGGGTCTGGCGTTCATCGCCGGGTACGGCTCGGCGCAGGGCGCGACCGTGGACACGGGCGGCATGCCGGTGCACGGCCTGGTCCGGCAGGCGGCCCGCGAGAAGAAGCGGATCCTCGTCGAGGAGGCCCCGCCGGACTACATCAAGATCAACAGCGGGCTCGGGGAGGCGGCCCCCACCAGCGTCGTCATCATCCCGATCCTCTTCGAGGACAAGCTCCTCGGCGTGATCGAGCTGGCCTCCTTCTCCCGCTTCTCCGATGTGCACCTGGCGTTCTTCGACCAGTTCGTGAACACCATCGCCGTCGCGATCAACACGATCATCGCCAACTCCCGTACGGAGTCCCTGCTCGGCGAGTCCCAGCGCCTGGCCATGCAGCTCCAGGAACGCTCGGACGAACTCCAGAAGCAGCAGGCGGAGTTGCAGCGCTCCAACGCCGAACTGGAGGAGAAGGCGGCCCTGCTCGCGACCAGCTCCCAGTACAAGTCGGAGTTCCTGGCGAACATGTCGCACGAGCTGCGCACCCCGCTCAACTCCCTGTTGATCCTGGCGAGGCTCCTCTCGGACAACCCGGACGGCCATCTCTCCGACCAGGAGGTCCAGTTCGCGACGACGATCCACCGCTCCGGCTCGGACCTGCTCCAGCTGATCAACGACATCCTGGACCTGTCGAAGATCGAGGCCGGCCGGATGGACGTACGCCCGAAGAAGCTGCCGCTCATCAAGTTGCTGGACTACGTCCACGCCACCTTCCGCCCGCTCACCCTGGACCGGGGACTCTCCTTCGAGGTGTCCGTCGGCGAGGACGTGCCGCGCGAGATGTACTCGGACGAGCAGCGCCTCCAGCAGATCCTGCGCAACCTGCTGTCCAACGCGATCAAGTTCACCGCGACGGGCCGGGTCGAGCTGCGGGTGGCCCGGCTGAAGGATCCCGAGCGCCGTTATGTCCGCGAGAGCGACGAGGTGATCGCCTTCGCTGTCTCCGACACGGGCATCGGCATCGCGGCGGAGAAACTCCCGGTGATCTTCGAGGCGTTCCAGCAGGCCGACGGCACGACCAACCGCAAGTACGGCGGCACGGGACTCGGCCTGTCCATCAGCCGCGAGATCGCCGGCCTGCTGGGCGGCCGTATCGTCGCCGAGAGCGAACCGGGCAAGGGCTCCACGTTCACCCTGTACGTCCCGGTCGTCAGCCCCGGTCACGCGGCGACCGGCCCGGTGCCGGAGAACCGCCCGCTGCCGGTGCCGGAGCAGCTGTCGACCGAGCCCTACCACGCGATCCATGACACGGACGACTCATGGCCCACGCCGACCAAGCTGGAGGCGTGGCAGACCGGCCGGGCGGGCCAGGTCCTGCCGGGCCGGCGGGTGCTGATAGTGGACGACGACATCCGCAACGTCTTCGCGCTCACCCATGTCCTCGGCCGGGTCGGCATGCCGGTCCTGTACGCGGAGAACGGCCGCGAGGGCATCGAGACCTTGGAGCGCACGCCGGACGTCGAACTCGTCCTGATGGACATCATGATGCCGGAGATGGACGGATACGAGACGATCTCCGCCATCCGCCGCACCCCGCGCTGGGCGCACCTGCCCATCGTCGCGCTGACCGCGAAGGCGATGCCCGGAGACCGGGAGAAGTCCATCGCGCGGGGCGCCAACGACTACGTACCGAAGCCGGTGGACGTGGATCAGCTCCTCACCGTCGTCTGCGACCTCCTGGACCCCGAGGCCACGCAGCCGGAGGGCCGTACCGCGAAACCGGACCACACCGCAGTACCGGGACCGGACCCTTCGCGAGGGGAAGAGGTCCCGCCGACCATCACCGAGTGAGGCCACTTCACCATGAGCGCTGAGGCAACGACCGACGAGCGTGCCGGCATCCTCCTAGTCGACGACATGGAGGACAACCTGATCGCGCTGGAGGCCGTCCTGGGGTCCCTCAACGAGCCGCTCGTCCGCGCGCGTTCGGGCGAGGAAGCCATGAAGGCGCTGCTGCGGCAGCGCTTCGCCCTGGTCCTGCTCGATGTCCGGATGCCGGGCATGGACGGCTTCGAGACCGCCACGAACATCAAGCGGCTCGACCAGACCAAGGACGTCCCGATCATCTTCCTGACCGGCGCGGAGGACGAGCCCGGCTACGCCTTCCGCGGCTATGCGACGGGCGCGGCGGACTACTTGACCAAGCCGTTCGACCCATGGGTGCTACGCGCGAAGGTGTCGGTGTTCCTGGACCTGTACCGCAAGAACAGGCAGCTGGAGCACCTCCTGAGCCGCGAGCACGTCCACGGCAAGGAGCTGAGCGCGCAGCTGGCGGCCCTGGAGGACCAGCTCTCCGACGACACGCCCCCGAACATGACGGACCTGCGCGCAAGGGTCCACGAGATACGTCGGCTCATCGGCTAGGGGTTCGCGTCCCGACCTGAAAGGGGCGCGGGGCCTGTATCGATCTGCGGCTCACGACGAACGCGCAGCTGCCAACGGCCCCCGCCGCCCCTCCGGTCCCGCGCTACGCCTCCCGCGAACCCGCGTACATCTCCTCGATCAGCCCCTTGTACTCCCGCTCCACAACCGGCCGCTTCAGCTTCAGGCTCGGCGTGATCTCCCCGTGCTCCACATCGAGATCCCGCGGCAGCAGCCGGAACTTCTTGATCGTCTGCCACTTCTGCAGCCCGGCGTTGAGCTGCTGCACATACCCGTCGACCATCTCGATGGTGACCGGGGCGGCGACGACCTCGGCGTAGGACTTACCGCCGAGCCCGTTCTCCTCGGCCCACGCCACGATCGCGACCTCGTCCAGGGCGATCAGGGCCGTGCAGAAGTTCCGGTCGGCCCCGTGCACCAGGATGTTGGAGACGTACGGGCACACCGCCTTGAACTGTCCCTCGACCTCGGCCGGCGCGATGTACTTGCCGCCCGACGTCTTGATGAGGTCCTTCTTGCGGTCGGTGATGCGCAGGTAGCCGTCCGGGGACAGCTCGCCGATGTCGCCGGTGTGGAACCAGCCGTCGGCCTCCAGCACCTCGGCGGTCTTCTCCGGCAGCCCGTGGTAGCCCTCCATGATGCCGGGCCCGCGCAGCAGGATCTCGCCGTCGTCCGCGATGCGCACCTCCGTGCCGGGCAGCGGCTTGCCGACCGTGCCGGTGCGGTAGGCCTCGCCCGGGTTCACGAAGGACGCGGCGGAGGACTCGGTGAGGCCGTAGCCCTCCAGGATGTGGATGCCGGCGCCGGCGAAGAAGTAGCCGATCTCCGGGGCGAGCGCGGCGCTGCCCGACACACAGGCGCGCAGGTTGCCGCCGAAGGCCTCGCGGATCTTGGCGTACACGAGCGTGTCGGCGACCTTGTGCTTGGCGGCGAGGCCGAAGGGCGCGGAGTGGGTGCCGGTGCGCCGGAAGTTGTCCTGGGTGACCTTGGCGTATTCGCGGGCGACCTCGGCGGCCCACTGGAAGATCTTGTACTTGGCGCCGCCGCCCGCGCGGGCCTTGGCGGCGACCCCGTTGTAGACCTTCTCGAAGATGCGCGGCACGGCAGCCATGTACGTCGGCTGCACGACCGGCAGATTCTCGATGATCTTGTCGACGCGGCCGTCGACGGCGGTGACGTGACCGACCTCGATCTGGCCGGAGGTGAGCACCTTGCCGAAGACGTGCGCGAGCGGCAGCCACAGGTACTGCACGTCCTCCGCGCCGACCAGGCCGGTCGCGGCGATCGCCTTCGCCATGTACGACCAGTTGTCGTGCGGCAGCCGTACGCCCTTGGGGCGGCCGGTGGTGCCGGAGGTGTAGATCAGGGTGGCGAGCTGATTCTTGGTGATCGCGCCGACCCGCTGCTTGATCAGCTCGGGGTCCTTCTCCAGCCGGGCCGCGCCGCGGGCCTCCAGCTCGGCGAGGCTGAGCACCCAGTCGTCCGTCTCGACGCCGGCCGCGTCGATGACGACGACATGCGTGAGGTTCGGCAGCTCGGCGCGCTTCTCCCGCGCCTTGGCCAGCTGCGCCGCGTCCTCGGCGATCAGCACCCGGCTCTCGGAGTCGGAGAGGATGAACGCCGACTCCTCGGCGTTCGTCTGCGGATAGATGGTGGTCGTCGCGGCGCCGGCGCACATGATGCCCAGGTCGGCGAGGATCCACTCGAGCCGGGTCGAGGACGCGAGGGCGATGCGCTGCTCGGGCTGGGCGCCCAGCTCGATGAGGCCGGCCGCGATGGCGTGGACCCGCTCGGCGGCCTGCGCCCAGCTCAGCGACTTCCACTGGTCGGGGCCCTGCCCCGAGGCGGCCGGGACCGGATAGCGGTACGCCTCGGCGTCCGGCGTGGCGGTCACGCGCTCCAGGAAGAGGGTCGCCACGCTCGGCGGACGGTTCTCGATCAGTGTCTGTGTGTCGCTCACGACATCCTCCGGGGGCCCGCGACTGTGCGGCTGACGTGCGGCTGGTTCCACTCGCGTTGTTTAACTCGCGAGTAACTATCGAGCAGGGATCAGGGTAAAGGCCGACGGCCACCTGCGTAAGAGCCTGCGCCCTGTCACTTCCTCCAGACAGTCCCGCCGCGCGCGCAAAGGGGCCCGTCGCGGTTTCGCACGACGGACCCCTGTTGCGGCGATTTGCCGGGCCACCCGGTGTTACCTGCGGTTACTTCTTGGCCTTGCCCGACCCCGCGCTGTCATCACTGCTCAGTACGGCGATGAAGGCCTCCTGTGGAACCTCCACGGAACCCACCATCTTCATCCGCTTCTTGCCTTCCTTCTGCTTCTCCAGCAGCTTGCGCTTACGGGAGATGTCGCCGCCGTAACACTTGGCGAGGACGTCCTTGCGGATGGCGCGGATGGTCTCGCGGGCGATCACCCGGGAGCCGATGGCGGCCTGGATCGGCACCTCGAAGGCCTGCCGCGGGATCAGCTCCCGCAGCTTGGCGACGAGCCGCACACCGTACGCGTACGCCGCGTCCTTGTGCGTGATCGCCGAGAAGGCGTCCACCTTGTCGCCGTGCAGCAGGATGTCGACCTTGACCAGGCTGGAGGTCTGCTCGCCGGTGGGCTCGTAGTCTAGCGAGGCGTACCCGCGCGTCTTCGACTTCAGCTGGTCGAAGAAGTCGAACACGATCTCCGCGAGGGGCAGGGTGTAGCGGATCTCGACCCGGTCCTCGGACAGGTAGTCCATGCCGAGGAGAGTGCCGCGCCGGGTCTGGCACAGCTCCATGATCGAGCCGATGAACTCGCTCGGCGCCAGGATCGTGGCGCGTACGACCGGCTCGTACACCTCACTGATCTTGCCTTCGGGGAACTCGCTCGGGTTGGTGACGGTGTGCTCGCTGCCGTCCTCCATCAGGACCCGGTAGACCACGTTGGGCGCGGTGGCGATGAGGTCGAGGCCGAACTCGCGCTCCAGCCGCTCCCGGATCACATCGAGGTGCAAAAGCCCCAGGAAGCCGACGCGGAAGCCGAAGCCGAGGGCGGCGGACGTCTCCGGCTCGTAGACGAGCGCGGCGTCGTTGAGCTGGAGCTTGTCGAGGGCCTCACGCAGCTCCGGGTAGTCGGAGCCGTCCAGCGGATACAGACCGGAGAAGACCATCGGCTTCGGGTCCTTGTATCCGCCGAGCGCCTCCTCGGCGCCCTTGTGCTGGCTGGTGACGGTGTCACCGACCTTGGACTGGCGGACGTCCTTCACACCGGTGATGAGGTAACCCACCTCACCGACGCCGAGGCCGTCGGCGCCGAGCATCTCGGGCGAGTTCGTCCCGATCTCCAGCAGCTCGTGCGTGGCACCGGTGGACATCATCCGGATCCGCTCGCGCTTGTTGAGCTGGCCGTCGATGACACGGACGTACGTCACGACGCCGCGGTAGGAGTCGTAGACCGAGTCGAAGATCATGGCGCGCGCGGGGGCGTCCTTGACGCCGATGGGCGCGGGGACCTCTGCGACGACCTTGTCGAGCAGGGCGTCTACGCCCAGGCCCGTCTTGGCGGAGACCCTGAGCACGTCACTCGGGTCGCAGCCGACCAGGTTGGCCAGCTCCTCGGCGAACTTCTCGGGCTGCGCGGCCGGCAGGTCGATCTTGTTCAGTACGGGGATGATCGTGAGGTCGTTCTCCATCGCCAGGTAGAGGTTGGCGAGGGTCTGGGCCTCGATGCCCTGGGCTGCGTCGACGAGGAGGACGGTGCCCTCACAGGCGGCGAGCGACCGCGAGACCTCGTAGGTGAAGTCGACGTGCCCCGGGGTGTCGATCATGTTGAGGATGTGCGTGTTGCCGGGTTCGTGGGTGGGAGCCCACGGCAGCCGCACCGCCTGGGACTTGATCGTGATGCCGCGCTCGCGCTCGATGTCCATCCGGTCGAGGTACTGAGCACGCATCTGCCGCTGCTCGACCACACCGGTCAGCTGGAGCATCCGGTCGGCGAGCGTGGACTTGCCGTGGTCGATGTGCGCGATGATGCAGAAATTGCGGATCAGAGCCGGGTCGGTACGGCTCGGCTCGGGCACATTGTTAGGGGTCGCGGGCACGCAGGGTCCTGTCTCTTGAGGCGCCTTATGCCTCGGGTCGGATCGATACGTAGGTTCCATGGTCCCATGGGCGGCGGCCTGGGACCGGTTTGGGCCATTCTCCGGCCCACTGGTAGCCTGGGTGGCTGTGTCTCATGTCCTCTCAGCGCGAGGCACTCTCCAGAAAATCACCGGTACGGGTCGCTTGCGGCCCCGTGCCAGAACCTGAAAAGGCTCATCAGTGGCGAACATCAAGTCCCAGATCAAGCGGATCAAGACCAACGAGAAGGCCCGGCTGCGCAACAAGGCCGTCAAGTCCTCCCTGAAGACCGCGATCCGCAAGGCCCGTGAGGCTGCTGCCGCGGGTGACGTCGAGAAGGCCACCGAGTACCAGCGCGAGGCCGCGCGGGCGCTCGACAAGGCGGTCTCCAAGGGCGTCATCCACAAGAACCAGGCCGCCAACAAGAAGTCGGCGCTTGCTTCGAAGGTCGCCTCCCTCAAGGGCTGACACTTGATTTGATCGCCGGAGGGAATCGAGCGGGCCCTCTCTCTTCCGCTCCCGTCCGGCACCCGAGCCTGTACGCGGCCTGCGTTCGCCACGCGGGTACGGGCTCAGCAGCTTGAACCGAAGGCCCCGGCACCTCGCCCTTCCCCAGGGCGGGCGCCGGGGCCTTCGGTATGGCTGCGTCACGACCAGAACTCGTTGTTCCTGTCGATGTCCGCGACGCACTCGTCGAGATCGGTCATCTTGTCACCGACGATCCGGAAGACGATGCCGCCGTTTTCGTCGATGTGCTTGCCGCCCCGGTCCGCGGTGAAGTGGTGCACGGTCATGGCGTGCCCTCGGCCGTCCACGAATACGTTGCGCAGCTCGACCCGGAACGTCCCGCCCGTCTCCGAGAAGAGCTTGCCGTAGTACCCCTCGAAGATCGAGTCGACCCCTTTGAAGTGCCCCGAGAGCGGGTGGGAGCCCGGCACGTGGTGGGTGCAGTCCCCGGTCATCATGCCGCGCAGGGTGTCCATGTCTCCGCGCTGGAAGGCTTCGTAGCCCCTGCGGACGAGAGCAGCGTGCGGGTGTTCAGCCATGACGGTCGCCACCTTTCCCTATTTCCGGCGATACGGCTGATACGCCCGATTCTCCTCCCCAGTCGCTAGCCCTGTCCTCTGGACCGAGCAGCTCGCGCGATCGTCACGACTGCCTTCTCCAAGGCGTACTCGGGGTCGTCTCCGCCGCCCTTCACGCCGGCGTCGGCCTCGGCGACCGCCCGCAGCGCGACCGCGACCGCGTCGGGGGTCCATCCCCGCATCTGCTGGCGGWCGCGGTCGATCTTCCAGGGCGGCATGCCCAGCTCGCGTGCAAGATCGGCGGGGCGGCCGCCGCGCGCGGAGGACAGCTTGCCGATGGCCCGCACGCCCTGGGCGAGCGCACTGGTGATCAGCACAGGTGCCACGCCGGTCGCCAGCGACCACCTCAGCGCCTCCAGCGCCTCCGCCGCCCGCCCCTCGACGGCCCGGTCGGCGACGGTGAAGCTCGACGCCTCCGCGCGGCCGGTGTAGTACCGCCCGACGACGGCCTCGTCGATGGTCCCCTCGACATCGGCGACCAGCTGGCTCACCGCGGACGCCAGCTCCCGCAGATCACTCCCGATGGAGTCGACCAGGGCCTGGCAGGCCTCGGGCGTCGCGGAGCGCCCGGTCGCCCGGAACTCGCCTCTGACGAACGCCAGCCGGTCCGCCGGCTTGGTCATCTTCGGGCAGTCCACCTCCCGCGCCCCCGCCTTGCGGGCGGCGTCGAGCAGCTTCTTGCCCTTGACCCCGCCGGCGTGCACCAGCACCAGCGTGATCTCCTCGGCGGGCGACGCGAGATACGCCGTCACGTCCTTGACGGTGTCGGCCGACAGGTCCTGCGCGCCCCGCACGACCACGACCTTGCGCTCCGCGAAGAGCGAGGGACTGGTCAACTCGGCCAGCGTGCCCGGCTGCAACTGGTCCGGGGTCAGCTCCCGCACATCCGTGTCCGCGTCGGCGGCCCGGGCGGCGACCACCACCTCCCGCACGGCACGGTCGAGCAACAGCTCCTCCTGACCCACGGCGAGGGTCACGGGGGCGAGGGGGTCGTCGTTCGCAGTCTTCTTGGCCATCGCGACAAGCATGGCACGGGCCACTGACAACCCCCGCCGACGCCGAACGCCGTGGGGGCTACGGCTCCTCCCGCCAGCCGTCCCACTCTCCCGCGAACTCGTCCAGCGCCCCCGGATCGAGCCGCCGCGCCTCGTCCCGCAGCACGACGAGCCACTGCGCGTCCTCGGCATCGTCCTCACCGGCCAGGGCGTCCCGCACCAGGCGCGGCTCCTCGTCGATCCCGAACCGCTCCCCCAGCGCCTCGGCGGCCTCCTGCGCCGCGTCACGGTCGGGCAGCACCAGCACATGTCTCACATCGCTCACGGAGCCATTCTCGGGCACTCGGCGAGAGGCGAACTCCGGGTCAGCCCTTCCGCACGAGCTGCACGTCCAGATCGATCCGGATGCTCGGCCCCACCACCGCGATCCCCCGCGCCAGCATCGTCTGCCAGCTCACGGTGAAGTCGTCCCGATGCAGCTCGGTCGTGGCCCGACAGGCCGCCCGCACCTCGCCCTCCATGCCGTTGCCGAGCCCGAGGTACTCCATGTCGAGCGCGACCGTCCGCGTCACCCCGTGCAGCGACAGCGCGCCCGTCACGGCCCACCGGGTACCGCCCTTGTGCACGAACCTCTCGCTGTAGAACTCCAGCGTCGGAAAGACCGCCACATCCAGGAAGTCCGCCGACCGCAGATGGTCGTCCCGCATCCGCACGCCCGTGTCGATGGACGCCGCGTCGATCA
Organism: Streptomyces sp. UW30; assembly: GCF_008042075.1. Taxonomy (GTDB): domain Bacteria; phylum Actinomycetota; class Actinomycetes; order Streptomycetales; family Streptomycetaceae; genus Streptomyces. The sequence continues at coordinate 203,657 of NZ_RDBN01000053.1, forward strand.
CCACATGCATCGCCGACCGCTCGACGGGGTCGGTGATCCGCACCACCCCCGCGAACGAGTTGAACCGCCCGTGGATCCGGGCCAGCCCGATGTGCCGCGCGGTGAACCCGATCGAGGTGTGCGCCGGCTCGATCTCCCAGTCGCCCGGCGCCGGCAGCTCCGGCAGCTGGGCGACCTGGAGGGTCACGTCACCGAGCGAGACGAGGGTGTTCTCCCCGACCGTCGTGGTGGTCCGGTACGGCGTGTACCCCTCAGCCTGCACCGCGAGCCGGTACTCGCCCGCCGGCACGGTGGTCACGAACGACCCGAAGGGGTCCATCCCCCCGCTGACCACCGTCCGCCCCATGGCGTCGCTCACCGCGAACTCGGCGTGTCGCACGGGCTCGTTGACCGGATCGAGCACCCGGCAGCTCAGCACCCCCGCGTTCGGCGGAGTCTCCAGCGCCGCCAGAGGACTCGTCCGTTGTTCCCGGTTCGTTCGGCTTCCCCGCCCGCGACCGATCATCCTCGCCACCCCTGTACGACTCGACATCACCGGTTGCCGAAGGGGCATTCGACCACCGGTGAGTTTTTCGGGGCAACACGGGATCACATCGTGGGAAACCGGCACATGTGCTGGTTCTACGCGCTGGTAGCCGCAGCGGACACGGGGCCCGGGTCCCCATAGCGGCAGCGGGCGCGGCCTCGGTCCCTGCCCGGCGCGGTCAGTGCGCGGCTGCCGCCGCCTCAGCCGCCGAGTCCGGGCCCCCGTACCGTCGGCACCCGGTCCAGCTCGATCCCGAACCGCTCCCGGTACACCTTCAGCACCTCCTCGTCCGTGCCCAACTCCTGCTCCTCACGTGTCCCGTCCGCCGCCGTCACCTTGAACGTGCGCCCGCTGAGCGTGATCCGCCCCCCTTCCTCCGTCACCCGCGAACACACCAGCGACTGCGTGAAGTGCGACAGGGGCGAGGTCCTGTGCCACCACGCCCCGGCCGCGAAGTCGCCGAGCGCCCGCGGCCGCCGCTCCAGCCGGTACTGCGGTCTGCCGTCCATGACGACGTCCAGGTCCGCCGCCTCCGCCGAGTCGTGCCCGCCCCTCACCCCGGCCGCGTCCGGCCCGGCCTCGACGATCCGGAACACACCCGCCGGATCCACCTGCTCGCCCCGCGCCTCGAACGCCAGCGGATAGTGGCTGTGCGCCCCGAAGCCGACGTCCGCCAGCCACGCGCCGCCGTCGACCGTCCCCACCTTCAGCGTCATGTGGTCGTAGGGAATCCCGAGCTGCCCCTCCTTCCCGTGGACGCGCGCCGCGAGCAGCGTCACGTCGAAGCCCAGCGCGCCGAGCAACGCCCCGAACGACCCGTTCAGTTCGTAACAGAACCCGCCCCGCCGCGCGCCCACCACCTTGTCCAGCAGCCGCTTCTCCTCCAGCACGATCTCCTCGCCGAGGTGGACCGACAGGTTCTCGAAGGGCACGGTCTGCAGATGGCGCAGTTGCAGCTCGCGGAGCACGTCCACGGTGGGCCACGCCGGGTGCTCGACTCCCAGTCGCCGGAGATAGGCATCAACCTCTACGGAATCCATGACCTCAGTCTCCCGCCACCATGAGCTCGGCGCCCGCACCCGCGACCGCCAGCGCCCCGTCCTCGTCCGTCCGCAGCACGACCGCGCCCTGCGCCCGCAGCGCGGCGACCGTGCCGGGAGCCGGGTGACCGTACGGGTTGTCCTCCCCGCAGGAGATCAACGCCAGCCTCGGCGCGGCCCTGCGTATGAGCTCGGGGTCCTGGTACGCCGAGCCGTGGTGCGCGACCTTCAGCACGTCCACGCCGGCCGCCAGCGGCCCCGCCGGCGATCTCAACAGCGCCCGCTGGGCCGGGGGTTCCAGATCCCCCAGGAGCAGCAGGCGCAGCCCGGCCGACCGGACGAGCAGGGTGACGCTGGAGTCGTTCGGCCCGTCCGGTGCCGGGGCCGGGTGCGGCGGCGGCCACAGCACCCGCCAGCTCAGCGCTCCGGTGCGTCGCTCCTCCCCGGCGGCGGCCCGCGTCACGGGGATCCGCCGGGCGGCCGCCTCCCTGCGCACGAACTCCACCTGGTCCACGGGCTCTTCGTGCCCCGTCGTCTCGATCGCGCCCACCGCGCGCCCACGCAGGACACCGGGCAGGCCCGCCACATGGTCGGCGTGGAAGTGGGTCAGCACGACGAGCGGGATCTTCGTGATGCCGAGCGTGCGCAGGCACCGGTCGACCAGCGTCGGATCGGGGCCGGCGTCCACGACCACCCCCGTCCCGTCGCCCGCCGCGAGCACCGTGGCGTCCCCCTGTCCCACGTCGCACATCGCGAACCGCCACCCCGGCGGCGGCCACCCGGTGACCACCCTGGTCAACGGCGGCGGCTGCACCACCGCCAGCAGGAGCAGCGCCCCGCACACCCCGCACCACCAGGGGTGCCGCAGCAGCCGTCGGCCGGTGAGCACCACGACCACCGTGACGAGGGCGAGCAACGCCGCCCCTGTCCAGCTGCCGGGCCAGTCCACGCCCGCGCCGGGCAGTGCGGCACCCGTCCGGGCGACGCCCGCGAGCCACCCGGCGGGCCAACTCGCGCACCAGGCCAGGACCTTGGCCACCGGCATCGCGAACGGTGCCGTCGCCAGCGCGGCGAAGCCCAGCACCGTGGCCGGCGCGATCGCGAACTCCGCGAACAGATTGCACGGCACCGCCACCAGGCTCACCCGGGCCGACAGCACCGCCACGACCGGCGCGCACAGTGCCTGCGCGGCAGCCGCGGCCGCCAGCGCCTCGGCCAACCGCGGCGGCACCCGGCGCCTGCGCAGCGCCTCGCTCCAGCGGGGCGCGAGGGTGAGCAGGGCGCCGGTCGCCAGGACGGAGAGCAGGAAGCCGTAGCTGCGGGCCAGCCACGGGTCGTACAGCACCAGTAGCAGTACCGCCGTCGCCAGCGCCGGGATCAGCGACCTACGGCGTCCGGTCGCCAGGGCCAGCAGCGCCACGGCCCCGCAGGCCGCGGCCCGCAGCACGCTCGGGTCCGGCCGGCACACGACGACGAACGCGAGCGTGAGCGCGCCGCCGAGCAACGCGGTCGTCCGCAGCGAGATGCCGAGGCGGGGTGCGAGACCGCGGCGCTCGACCCGCTGCGCGAGGCCGGGTGGGCCGATGAGCAGGGCCAGGATGATCGTGAGGTTGCTGCCGGAGACCGCGAGCGTGTGCGCGAGGTCGGTCTCCTTGAACGCCTCGTCCAGCTCCGGCGTGATCCGCGAGGTGTCGCCCACGACCAGCCCCGGCAGCAGCGCCCGCGCGTCCCCCGGCAACCCGTCGGTCGCCTCCCGCAGCCCACCCCGCAACCGCCCTGCCAGCCGCTGCGCCGCCGGGGTGGCGGTTCGCGATGTGCGACGTGGGACAGGGGGACGCCACGGTGCTCGCGGCGGGCGACGGGACGGGGGTGGTCGTGGACGCCGGCCCCGATCCGACGCTGGTCGACCGGTGCC
>NZ_RDBN01000053.1:207237-301379 GCF_008042075.1 Streptomyces sp. UW30
GGTCCGCCGGTCCTTCCTGTCGGGGGTGAGCGGCGCCGAGCCGTCGTCCGGACGCGGCGTGAACAGCGGCTCGAGAGGGGGCGAGGCCCCGTACGAGGGCGTCGTGGCCGTCCTGCCTCATGGCCGTACGAGATTCTGCAGATCGGCGAAACGGCGGTCGCCGATGCCATTGACCTCGCGCAGTTCGTCGACCGAGCGGATGCCGGTCTGGTTGCAGGTGCGGTGTGGGCTGGAGCGGCGGAGCGTGGTCGCGCTCACCGTGGTGCTCGTCCTTGCCGCCGGCTTCGCGGTGCAGCACTTCTGGGCCGGACGGGCGCAGTCCGTGCGGGCCCCCGAGGTGGTGCGGGCGGTGGCTCCGTACGGCGGAGGGGAACCCGGCGGGGAGCAGGGCGGTGAGGCCGGGTCGGCGGCTTCGGCGGCCGGGGCGTCGGGGGCCGTGGGGACAGCCGCGCCCGAGATCGTGGTGGACGTCGGTGGCAAGGTCCGCAAGCCGGGGATCCATCGCCTTCCGGCGGGCTCGCGCGTGGCCGACGCTCTGCGGGCGGCGGGCGGGGCGCGCCCCGGCACGAACACCGACAGTCTCAACCGGGCCCGGTTCCTGGTGGACGGGGAGCAGGTGATCGTCGGAGCTCCGGCCGCCCTACCCGGGGCCGCCGGCCCGGGCACGGGTGGCGCTCCGGGGACGGGCGGTGCGGCGGCCCCAGGCGCCGCACCCACCGCACCGATCCCGCTCAACACCGCCACCGTGGACCAGCTGGACACCCTCCCGGGCGTCGGCCCGGTGCTGGCCCAGCACATCATCGACTACCGCACCCAGCACGGCGGCTTCCGCTCGGTCGACGAACTGCGCGAGGTCAATGGCATCGGCGACCGCCGTTTCGCCGATCTGCAGAATCTCGTACGGCCATGAGGCAGGACGGCCACGACGCCCTCGTACGGGGCCTCGCCCCCTCTCGAGCCGCTGTTCACGCCGCGTCCGGACGACGGCTCGGCGCCGCTCACCCCCGACAGGAAGGACCGGCGGACCTGCGCTTGGTCCCACCGGCACTCGCCGCTTGGGCAACAGCGGCGCTGATGCTGGACGCCCCGCCGGAGTGGGTGGCCGGTGCGGCGGTGGTCTGCTTGCTCGCGGTGGGCACACTGCTGCTGATGCGACGGCGTGGGGCCGGCGGGCAGGGCCAGGTGCCCACGCGCCGGACCTGGCCCCGTACCTCGGCCGCCGCCGTACTGCTCTGTGTCGCCGCGGCCGCCACCTCCGCCGGGCTGCACGGGGCCGATCTGCGGCGAGGGCCGGTGCCACGGCTGGCGGAGGAGTACGCCACGGTGACCGCCGAGGTCGAGATCACCTCCGACCCCCGGCTCACCCGACCCCGCATCAAGGGCGATCACATGGCGCCGACCTCCGTGCTGGTCGACGCGGACGTACGACGCGTCGAGGAACCGAACGGCACGGCGGTGACGACGCGGGCGCCCGTGTTGATGATCGTCGACGGGGGCTGGGGGCCCTCGGCCGACGCCGGCGAGCACCGGCAGCCTTCGTCGCCCGCCGGGTTGCGGCCATCGCTCTCCTCCCCCTCCGCCGACGCATGGCGCTGACGTGCCCTCCCCGTGCCAGGCATGCCTCGCCGGTGACGGGCACGCCCGTCGGAGTGCGGCCCACGCCCCGGGCCGCTGGTCACGGTCGCGATACGGGCGCCCGTGCGTGTGCCGGAAAGCGTGCCCGGACGCGCGCCCGGACCCGTGACTGTACGTGTACGTGTACGTGATCGAAGTGCCATGCGACGAGGATCCGACACCTCGCCCCACCCGCGATGATCTTGCTCAATTCCCGGGGATTACCGACGAGTTGTGGATATCTCGGCCACCCACACGAGTGACACCCACGTAGGGGGCTCGACCACGTAGAGGGCTCAACCAACCACGCAGTGGCCCGTCACTCACCACCCACGAAGCGGCCCGTCACCACCCACGCTGAGGCCCGTCACCACCCACGCAACGCCCCCTCACCACCAGGGATCACTCAGCCCGCGACCAAGCCACCCCTCCGCCGCCCCCTCACCGCGGCGAAACCACAACCCCCAACAACCCGGGCCCGGTATGCGCCCCGATCACCGCCCCCACCTCGCTCACATGCAGGTCCGCCAACCCCGGCACCCGCGCCCGCAAACGATCCGCCAGCGCCGACGCCCGGTCCGGTGCGGCGAGATGGTGGACCGCGATGTCGACCTGCGCGCTGCCCGCCCGGTCGGCCGCGATCTCCTCCAGGCGGGCGATCGCCTTGGAAGCCGTGCGGACCTTCTCCAGCGGGCCGATCCGGCCGTTCTCCAGCTGCAACAGCGGCTTCACCGCGAGCGCGGAGCCCAGCAGGGCCTGCGCGGCGCCGATGCGGCCGCCGCGGCGCAGATAGTCGAGGGTGTCGACGTAGAAGTAGGCGGCCGTGGCCCCGGCCCGTTTCTCGGCAGCCGTGACGGCCTCGTCCACCGTGCCGCCCGTCTCCGCCGCCTCGGCCGCCGCGAGCGCGCAGAAGCCGAGGGCCATGGCGACCATGCCCGTGTCCACCACCCGCACCGGCACGGGCGCCTCGCGAGCCGCGACCACCGCCGCGTCGTAGGTGCCGGAGAGCTCGGCGGACAGATGCAGGGAGACGATGCCGGTGGCGCCGGACTCGGCCACCTCGCGGTAGTGCTGCGCGAAGGCCTCGGGGCTCGGGCGCGAGGTGGTGACAGGGCGTCGCTTCTGCAACGCCTGGGCAAGGGAACGGGTCGAGATCTCGGTGCCCTCGTCGAGCGCCTGGCCGCCGACGACCACGGTCAGGGGTACCGCTGTGATGCCGTGGCGCTCCATCGTCCGGGGCGGCAGGTAGGCCGTTGAATCGGTGACGATAGCGACATGGCGGGACATGAGCTGGAGGTTACCTGGCGTAGCGCCCGGGCGGCAGCCCGACCCCGCTCAGCCGGTGAAGCCTTGACCGGAGCGGCTCGCGCTCGCGCGTGCTCAAGTCGTGCTCTCGGGGCGGGGTTTCTTCTGCCACGGGTACGTCGGGCGAGGTCCCGACGGGTTGAGGGCGGGCCTCGTCGGCTCCTCGGCCCGCTGTGTCCGAGGGGTGTCCGGCCAGGTCTGTTCGCTCGTCGCACCGGACTCGGCGGCGGGCGCCTCCGGCCATGGGGGCGGCGGGGACGCCGGCCGCTCCGATGACGGAGTCGGCGACGGCGACGGCGACGAGGATCCCGTGGTGGGGGATTCCGTCGTCTGCCAGTGCCGCAGCGCGCCGGTCTCCACGTCGATCTGGGTGCTGAGGGTGTCCAGGTCGTCGTCGGCGAAGCGGCGGGCCCGGTCGCGGGCCGCCCAGCGCAGGGAGTCCGCCGCCTCGACGATGCGCTCGGTGCGTTCGCGCAGGTCGGGCAGTCGCGCGACGAGCATCGTGCGGTCTGGCTCGGACTCCAGGCGCCGCAGCTCCGCGTCGAGTTCGTGCCCATGTGCGCTGAGGCGCTCGAAGAGGCCGAGGGACTCCTTGAGGGACTCGTCCTCGCTCACGCCCGCATGGAGGGCGTCCTGGGTGGCGCGCATCGAGGTGCGCAGCTTCAGCCGCAGCTGGGCGAGCTCACCGGGCGCACCGGGCTGGGCGAAGGACTTGGCCCGCAGGGTGTGGTCCTCGACCGTGCGCCGGGCGTGAGTGATCGTCTCGTCCACCCGGCGCTTGGCGGCACCGACCACCTTCACCGTGGCGTACGCGCCGAGCGCGACGAAGAGCACGAAGAGCAGGGCGACGACTGCGATCACTGCTTCCACGAACTCCTCCTCGGACCGGCCGCGACCCATGCCACGTCGCGTCACTCTTCAACGGTAAACGCAGCGGGCAGGCCCGGAGTTCCAAAGGAACCCCGAACCTGCCCGTAGGGGATCACCCCGAGTCAAGATCACACGGAGTACGGCGGCCGGCTCGGCCCAACCGCCGGAGGCAGACTCACGCCGGATTCAGACTCACGCCGGATGCAGACTCACGCCGGATGCAGACTCACGCCGGAACGATGTTCACCAGCTTCGGTGCCCGCACGATCACCTTGCGGATCCCGGCCCCGTCCAGCGCCGCCACGACCTTCTCGTCGGACAGCGCGACCTTCTCCAGCTCCTCGTCGGAGATGGCCGGCGAGACCTCCAGCCGCGCCTTGACCTTGCCCTTGATCTGCACGACGCAGGTCACGGTCTCGTCGACCACGTACGCCGGGTCGGCGACCGGGAAGTCCTCGTGCACCACCGAGCCGGTACGCCCCAGCTTGCGCCACAGCTCCTCGGCGATGTGCGGGGCCAGCGGCGCGGCCATCAGCACCAGCGACTCGGCGATGGAGCGCGGCACCGCCCCTCCCGCCTTGGTCAGGTGGTTGTTCAGCTCGGTGACCTTGGCGATGGCGGTGTTGAACCGCATGCCCTCCAGGTCCCCACGCACCCCGTCGATCGCCTTGTGCAGGGCACGCAGCGTCTCCTCGTCGGGCTCGGCGTCGACGACCGTCACCGCACCGGTGGTCTCGTCGATGACGTTGCGCCACAGCCGCTGCAGCAGCCGGAACTGGCCGACCACCGCACGCGTGTCCCACGGCCGGGAGACGTCCAGCGGGCCCATCGCCATCTCGTACAGACGCAGCGTGTCGGCGCCGTACTCGGCGCAGATCTCGTCCGGAGTGACCGCGTTCTTCAGGGACTTGCCCATCTTGCCCAGCAGCCGGGAGACCTTCTCGCCCTGGTAGTAGTACGCGCCGTCGCGCTCCTCCACCTCGGCGGCCGGCACCGCGATGCCACGGCTGTCGCGGTAGACGTAGGCCTGGATCATGCCCTGGTTGAACAGCTTGTGGAACGGCTCGGCCGAGGAGACGTGCCCCAGGTCGAACAGCACCTTGGACCAGAAGCGCGCGTACAGCAGGTGCAGCACGGCGTGCTCGGCGCCGCCGACGTACAGGTCGACTCCGCCGTGCGGCTGGCCCTCGCGCGGGCCCATCCAGTACTGCTCGATCTCCGGGTCGACCAGCTTCTCGCTGTTGTGCGGGTCCAGGTAGCGCAGCTCGTACCAGCAGGAACCGGCCCAGTTGGGCATGGTGTTGGTCTCACGCCGGTACGGGCGCGGACCGCGTCCGTCGCCCAGGTCCAGCGTGACGTTGACCCACTCCTCGTTGCGCGACAGCGGCGTCTCGGGCTGGGTGTCGGCGTCGTCCGGGTCGAAGGTGCGCGGCGAGTAGTCCTCGACCTCGGGCAGCTCCAGCGGCAGCATCGACTCGGGCAGCGCGTGCGCGATGCCGTCCTCGTCGTAGACGATCGGGAAGGGCTCGCCCCAGTAGCGCTGGCGGCTGAACAGCCAGTCGCGCAGCCGGAAGTTGACGGTGCCCTCGCCGACACCGGACCGCTCCAGCCACTCCGTGATGCGGGCCTTGGCCTCGACGACGCCCAGGCCGTCCAGGGAGACACCCTCACCGGTGGAGTTGATGATCTTCGCGTCGTACGACCCGAAGGCGTTCTCCCACGTCGAGGTGTCCGTGCCACGGCCGTCGGTCGGCTCGACGATGCAGATGATCGGCAGCTCGAAGGCGCGCGCGAACTCGAAGTCACGCTGGTCGCCGCACGGTACGGCCATGATCGCGCCGGTGCCGTAGCCCATCAGGACGTAGTCGGCGATGAAGACGGGGACCTGCTCGCCGTTGACCGGGTTGGTCGCGTACGAGCCGATGAAGACGCCGGTCTTGTCCTTGGCCTCGGCCTGGCGCTCGACGTCGGACTTCGAGGCGGCCTGCGCGCGGTAGGCGGCGACGGCCTCGGCCGGGGTCGCGTGGCCGCCGGTCCACACGTCGTGCGTGCCCTCGGGCCAGGCGTCCGGGGTGAACTTGTCGACCAGCGGGTGCTCGGGCGCCAGCACCATGTAGCTCGCGCCGAACAGGGTGTCGGGGCGCGTGGTGAAGACCGTGATGCGCTCGCCGTCCACGGGGAAGTCGACGCGGGCGCCCTCGGAGCGGCCGATCCAGTTGCGCTGCTGCAGCTTGATGGCCTCGGGCCAGTCCAGCTCGTCCAGGTCGTCCAGCAGCCGGTCGGCGTAGGCGGTGATCCGCATGTTCCACTGCCGCAGCTTGGCCTTGAAGACCGGGAAGTTGCCGCGCTCGGAGCGACCGTCGGCGGTGACCTCCTCGTTGGCCAGGACGGTGCCCAGGCCGGGGCACCAGTTGACCGGCGCGTCGGAGGCGTACGCCAGGCGGTACCCGCCCAGGACGTCGGCGCGCTCGTCGGCACTCAGCTCGCTCCACGCGCGCGTGCCGCCGTCGACGTCCGGCACAGCGCGCTCACCCGACTCGAACTCGGCGACCAGCTCGGCGATCGGCCGGGCCTTGTCCGCCTCGTCGTCGTACCAGGAGTTGAAGATCTGCAGGAAGATCCACTGGGTCCACTTGTAGTAGTCCGGGTCGATCGTGGCGAACGACCGGCGCTTGTCGTGGCCCAGGCCCAGCCGGCGCAGCTGGACCTTCATGTTCTCGATGTTGGCCTCGGTGGAGACACGCGGGTGCGTGCCGGTCTGCACGGCGTACTGCTCGGCGGGCAGGCCGAAGGCGTCGAAGCCCAGGGTGTGCAGGACGTTGTGGCCGGTCATGCGCTGGAAGCGCGCGAAGACGTCGGTGGCGATGTAGCCCAGAGGGTGGCCGACGTGCAGACCCGCACCGGAGGGGTACGGGAACATGTCCATGATGAACTTCTTGGGCTTGGCGACCAGCTCGGGATCGCCCGCCAGATCACCCTTGGGGTTCGGCGCCGCGTACGTGCCCTCGACGTCCCAGAAGTCCTGCCAGCGTGCCTCGATCTCGGCGGCCATGGCCGCCGTGTAGCGGTGCGGCGCTGCCACCTCGGCGGCAGCGGGGTTCGTCTCGCTCATGATCCTCAAAGCTCCATCGATCGTCTCTGCCAGCGGCTGCGATTTCCCGGGAAACGAAAAATCCCCTCGCACAGGAGGGGACGCCGCGCCGATTCCGACCATCCGATTCGCCCGGTGGTCGGGAGTGATCAGCGCGGCTCGCTAAGCAGAAGGCGTACGGCACGCATGGCGTCAGGGTACCGCAGCGCCGGAGCGGGCCGCGACGGACTTCCGGCGGGGCGCATGACGGTGCTCACTAGGGGCTCACGCATGAACAATCGTGCCCCCGGCTCCGTACCTGAGAGTTGTGAAGACATGGAAAAGCTGAACAAGGTTCAACTGTTACCTGGCGTAACAGTCGCTAAGGGACACCGCAAGCCCCTTACAGCCCGTAGATAACAACGCAATAACTCAAACGCCGTACCCCCCGGTATGGAGCCACTTAGAGTGCGGCAGCGGGACCGCCTTCCCGAACCGCTCGGAGTTGCCCCCATGAACCCTCGTCGTAGTAACAGTTCGCTTCCCTCACCGGGCCGGTCGGCCTACGGGGTTGCGACCGCTGCTGTTCTGCTGCTCATACCCCTGGTCGTGCTGCTCGGCGGTACCTGGCTCCAGGAGTTCCTCAACTTCGGTGCCGGTGTCCTGTCGCTCGTCTGCCTGACCTGTTCGGTCATCTGGGGCCTGGTCGCCCAGGACCGGATGATCCTCAACACCCGCCAGCGGATCATCGCGCAGGGCATCCACCGGGTGACCGCGGTGGCCTCGATCGCGTTCCTCCTGGTGCACATCGGCGTCAAGCTGGCGCTGGACCACGCCAGCCCGATCGCCGCACTGATCCCCTTCAGCCTGGTGTTCGCCGGCGGCACCGAGATCCCGGGCAGCGCCTTCCTCATCGGCCTGGGTTCCCTGGCCGCCCTGCTCATGATCTTCGTCGGCATCACCGGCGCCCTGCGCAACCAGTTCGCCTCCCCGGCGCCGGTCGCCGCACGCTGGCGCGCGATGCACATGCTGGCCTACCCGGCCTGGTGCTCGGCCCTGATCCACGGCCTGTTCGCGGGCCGCCCGGCGAAGACGTTCTTCATGGTCAGCTACGAACTCTGCGTCGTCGCCGTCGCCGCGGCCCTCGCCCTGCGCGCCGCCCCGCGCCCGGTCAAGCGCAAGTTCGCCGACCGGATCGCCCAGATCATCGGCAACGAGCCGGACGCCCGCGAGAACCTGGAGGAGAGCCGTGCCAGGGCCGCGTCCGGCTCCTCCCTGCCGGGCTACGAGGACCAGCGGCCGTCCCGCTCGGCACGCCGCTCACGCGACGAACGACCGGGCCCCCTGCCCGGCATGCCCTCCCAGGCCCCCTCGGCCGCGGAGACCACGGGCGGTTTCGCCGCCGCCTACCGCGCCGTCTCCCCCCGCTCCCGCGGGCAGCAACAGCCGTACGCCGACCAGACCTCACGCATGGACCTGCCCATGGACATGCAGCCGACGGAGGCGATCCCGCGCGTCGACGGCGCCGGAGGCGGCACGGGCAACTGGCCCATCCCCTCCCCGCCTCCGGTCGGCGAGGCGCCCCCGTCGGCCTACGACCCGCTCAACGACACCGGATACAACATCCCCGTCTACGACAATTCCGGCACCACGACCTACGGCTCGAACACCTCGGGCTACGGCTCCAACTCCGCGGGTTACGGCTCGAGTGATGTGTACGACACATCTGAGACGAACGCCGTCTTCGGTACGTACAACCAGAACGACACGTACAACAACAGCGGTCCCGCAACCGAAACAACGCCCGGTGCCTCCTACGACTTCGACGCACCGGGTTCGGGCGAACCTTGGAACACGCCTTCCGGAGGCTTTAAGTGAACGAGGCCCTGCCCGACGTACCCGAAGTCCGCGTGGTCGGACTTCCCCAGCTCACGTCGGGCTTCGACCTTGTCGAGAGACTTGACCTGCCCATGCATCTGAAGGTGCACGGGCCGCTCGAACCGTTGGGCGGCGAGCAGCTGGCGAAGCTCGCCGAGAACATCAACCTGAAGGGCCGCGGCGGCGCGGGCTTCCCCTTCCACAAGAAGCTGCGCTCGGTCGCCGAGGCCGCGATCAAGCGCGGCGTGCGGCCGGTCGTCGTGGTCAACGGCAGTGAGGACGAACCGGCCTGCCGCAAGGACACGGTGATGATCAACCGTGCCCCGCATCTCATCCTGGACGGCGCGCTGCTGTGCGCCGAGGCCATGGGTGCCCGCACGCTCGTGGTGGCGGTCACCCGGGAATCGACCCAGCGCTCAATGGAGGCCGCGCTCGCCGAACGCGGCCTCAGCAACAGCCGTCGGTCCGCGCTACGCGCGTTCGTCCAGCGCAACCCGGTGCGCATGGTCACCGGCGCCGCCGCCTCCGTGATCCGCTCCATCGACGGCGGCCCGGCGATCCCGCCCGGCCGCAAGGTCAGCGCCTCGCAGAACGGCGTCGGCGGCGCCCCGACCCTGCTGTCCAACGCCGAGACGTTCGCCCAGCTCGCCATCGCCGCCCGCATCGGCCCGGAGCGCTACGGCAACACCGGCCTGTACGACGAGCCGGGCACCGTCATGCTCACGGTCTCCGGCGCGGTCGCCCGCCCGATGGTCATCGAGGTCCCGACGGGCGTCCCGCTGCGCTACGTCCTCCAGCTCGCCGGCGCCCCGCCGGTACCGCAGGGCGTGCTGACCGGTGGCTACCACGGCAAGTGGATCGACGCGGCGACGGTCAACGAGGCGATCGTCTCGCGCAACTCCCTGGACGCGGTCGGCGGCGCGCTCGGCGCCGGCGCGATCCTGCCGATCACTCAGGAGACCTGCCCACTGGGCGAGTCGCTGCGCGTGGCGCAGTGGCTGGCCGAGGAGAGCGCGGGCCAGTGCGGCCCCTGCTACCTCGGCCTGCCGGCCGCCGCGCGCGGCTTGGAGGACATCCTGAACGGCGGCGGGCCGGCCGCTCTGGAGGCCCTGAAGCAGGTCGCCAAGAACGTGAAGCGGCGTGGTGCGTGCTCGCACCCGGACGGCTCCGCGATGTTCCTGGAGTCGACCATCAAGGCGTTCACCGACGACCTCGCGGCACACGTCCTCGGAAACGGCTGCGGACGGCCCGTGGAGGGCGTTCTGCCGCTCTTCGAGGGCGGCAGGGGACCCGCGGGCATCCAGGGTGGCGCCGAGTCGGAGGAGGACGGTCCCAGCCGCCAGAAGATCTACGTCGACTGGACGCTGTGCCGCGGCCACGGCCTGTGCGCGGACATCCTCCCGGAGGTCTTCCAGCTCGGCGCCGACGGTTTCCCGACCGTCGCCCAGGCGATGGTCCCGCGCTACGCCGAGGCCAAGGCCCTGCGCGCGGTGCGCCGTTGCCCGGCCCTCGCGCTGCGCCTGGAGGAGGACACCCGCGCGCAGGAGTCGTCCCGCAACCTGCCGGTCCTCTCCCAGGGGCGCGGCAGGCGGGCGTTGGGGCGCTGAGAGGCGAGCACGTACGCACAGAGGGGCCGTCCGAGCCGGACGGCCCCTCTGGTGTTGTCGGACGAAAAAGATCCCGCCGGGTCTTGCCGACCCGGCGGGATCTACTGTGGAGCTAAGGAGAATTGAACTCCTGACCTCCTGCATGCCATGCAGGCGCTCTACCAACTGAGCTATAGCCCCTTGCTTGGTCCGCCCGGTCTCCCCGGCGGCGACGCCAACTTTACCGGGCGACCCTGCGCAGCTCCAAATCGTTTCCCGCGCACGCCGATACGACCTTAAATGTCCGAATCCGCGGCGCGGGCCTCAAGCCGTGACGAAGGAATAGAAACGCTTGAGCGTGCAGTGCTCTTCGAGGAGGCGGCCATAGATCGGTTCGCCCTCGAGTTCACGGTAGGTCTCGATCGGGTCGCCCTTTATGATCAGCGCCCGCGCGCATTCCTCGCACCAGTACTGGTAGTCGGGGTTCACCGGTTCCATGTCACGGACGATCGGCGTTCCGCTGCCGCACCAGTCGCACTTTCGCCTGTGTGCACCCATCGATCAGCTCCAGCTGTGGCCGCAGGCCGTGCACACGTAGGAAATTCCGCCGTTGTCACCGAGGAGCTGTGCGACGTGGACGGAACCGCAGGAAGGGCAGCTGAGGCGGGTGATCGTGTCCCGTGTCAATGCTGCCTCGAAGAGGTGACCGACCTCTTCGAGGATGCTCGCAGGCATCGCTACTCCCTCCCGTCGGGCCGCGCCCCCTCCGGCCGTTTGATTCTGCCACGGCCGGACCAATACGGTCAGCGACGCCTCAGTACCAGTCCGGACACGGCAGCCTCCGTGGCCGGGCGAACCGTGCGAACCCGCACCCCAACGCGCCTCTCCTGAGAGGTATACGCCTGCGAGGCCCAAGTGACTCAAGCCGGACCCGAACAGTTCGGATACCAGAAGATCCCGCCGATCGGAGCGATCGGCGGGATCTTGTTGTCTGACTGTGGAGCTAAGGAGAATTGAACTCCTGACCTCCTGCATGCCATGCAGGCGCTCTACCAACTGAGCTATAGCCCCTTGCGTTCATCCGCTGTGCAGCGGGGCGAACAAGAAGAACCTTAGCCTGTGACCTGCCGGAAAGTGAAATCCGGGTTCCCGGGCCGTCCCGGCCGGGACCCGGCATCAGTCGTCGTCGCCGAGCACCGGCTCCGGCAGGGTGCCGGCGTTGTGCTCCAGCAGGCGCCAGCCGCGCGCGCCCTCGCCCAGGACGGACCAGCAGCAGTTGGTCAGACCTCCGAGGCTCTCCCAGTTCTGGGCCTGGAGGCCGAGGAGACGGCCGATGGTCGTACGGATGGTGCCGCCGTGGCTGACCACCACGAGCGTGCCCTCGTCGGGGAGTTTCTCGGCGTGCCGGAGCACCACGGGCGCGGCGCGGTCGGCGACCTCGGTCTCCAGTTCGCCACCGCCGCGGCGCACCGGCTCACCGCGCTTCCACGCGGCGTACTCCTCGCCGTGCCGGGCGATGATCTCGTCGTGCGTGAGCCCCTGCCAGACGCCCGCGTAGGTCTCGCGCAGGGCCTCGTCGTGCGTGACCTCCAGGCCGGTGAGCCCGGCCAGCTCGGCGGCCGTGTTCGCGGCGCGCTGGAGGTCGGAGGCGATGATCGCGTCGGGCTTGAGGTTCACCAGAAGCCGGGCGGCGCGGCGGGCCTGGGAGATGCCGGCCTCGGTCAGGGGGACGTCCGTGGAGCCCTGGAAGCGGCGCTCCACGTTCCAGGACGTCTGGCCGTGCCGCCACAGGATGACGCGGCGTCCGCGGCCGGGCTGGCCCGCGGACACCTCGCCGGTGGCGCTCATCGCCACTCACCGCCCAGCTCGGCCGCCTCCTCGGCAGCCTGGAGCTTGGCGTGCTCCGCGGCCTTGCCGCGGGTGGCCTTGGCGTCCTCGGGCAGCGCGATCTCGGGGCAGTCCTTCCACAGCCGCTCCAGGGCGTAGAAGACGCGCTCCTCGCTGTGCTGGACGTGGACGACGATGTCGACGTAGTCGAGCAGGACCCAGCGGGCCTCGCGGTCGCCCTCGCGGCGCACCGGCTTGGCGCCGAGCTCCTTGGCGAGGCGCTCCTCGATCTCGTCGACGATCGACTTGACCTGGCGGTCGTTGGGCGCGGAGGCCAGCAGGAAGGCGTCCGTGATCGACAGGACGTCGCTGACGTCGTAGGCGATGATGTCGTGCGCGAGCTTGTCGGCGGCTGCCTGGGCAGCGGTGTTGACGAGCTCGAGGGAACGGTCGGTAGCGGTCACTACAAGGCTTTCGGTCGGCGGACTCTTGACTTCACTCGACATCAAGGGTCTCACGGACCAGTGACAGCACCCCACGTGATTATCGGTTCACGTGGGGTGGCCTGCGGTGATGTGCGGGCTGCGGCTACGAGGACGACGGCTCGTAGTCCTGGCCCAGGACCACCGAGACATCGGCGTTCCCGGACACGTCGCCCTTGGTGACCGCGTCGGCGGACAGGCCCAGGGTCTTGGCGACCTCGGTGGCGTTGTCCTTGTCGGCGGCGTCGGCGTAGACGACCTTCGACGTGGCCGCGGCGGACGAGGTACCGCCCTCCAGGAACGTGAAGCCGCCGTTCAGCAGCACCACGCGTGCCTTGCCGGTGTTGTCCTTGACGCCGCTGGCGTTGCGGACGGACACCCGGATCGCGGCGTCCTTGTCGGGGCTCTTCGCGGTGCCGCCGAGGACGTCCTTGACGACGCTCGCACTCGCCTGGGCGCTCAGCGTGCCGTCGGTCTGGACCGGCAGCAGGGCGGTCTTGTAGTCGCCGCCCTTGGCGAGGTCGGCGAGCCTGGCGAGGAAGGCGCCGAGGTCCTTGTCGGTCAGCGGCGGCTCGATGATCATGCCGAGTGTCTGCACGGTGGTGGTCGCGCCCTGTGCGTCCGAGGTCAGCTTGCGCAGCACCGCCTGCATGACCTGCCCGAACCGCTCCAGCTGGGCGTTCTGTGCCTCGCCCGAGCCCTGGTAGGTGGCGTAGGCGACGGCCATCTTGCCGCTGAGGGTCTGCGCGCCGCCCTTGCGCACGAGGGGGGCGCTGCCCTTGGCCTTGGCGTCGGGGTCGGGGACGTTCGCGTTGGTGTCGATGTCGATGTTGCCGACCAGGTCGACGAGGTTCTGCAGATACGGGGTGTCCAGCCGCCAGGTGCCCTGGATCTGAGTGCCGAGGGCGGTGTCGATCGCGTCGCGCGTGCCGGAGGAGCCGTCGTCGTCGACCGACTTGGCGAGCGTGGTCGTGCTGCCGTCGTCGCCGGTCAGGGCGAGGGAGTTGGGCAGCAGGACGGTGGTGCCCTGCTTGGTGGTGGTGTTGTCGACGAGCAGCGCCGTGGAGGTGCCGCCCTTCTTGGTGTTGTGCAGGTGCAGGACGATCACGTCGCGCTTCTGGGCGCCCACGGCCGTGGCGGTGTCGGTCTTGTCGTCCGACGAGGCGAGGCCGGGCAGCTTCCCGGCGTACCAGAGGTAGCCGACGCCGCCGGCCGCGGCGAGCGCCAGGACGACCACGAGGGCGATCACACGCGCGCGTGCCCGTCGCTTGGCCTCCTCGCGGCGCTCGGTGCGGTTCTCGGTGAACTTCAGCCAGTCGATGACGTCCTCGGAGTCCTGGTCGGGCTCCTCGACGAAGGCGAACTGCTCGGTGCGGTAGTCCCGGTCGCCCCGCTGCTGGGCCACGGGCTCCTCGACGGGCCCGGCCTGGTGCGGGATGTAGGCGGTCTGCTCGGCGACCCTCGGCTGCTGACCGCTGGTGGCGGTACGGCCGTAGGGGTCGTACTGCGCCGAGTGCCCACCGGCCTGCTGCTGGTGCGTACCGGTGCCGTACGGGTCGTAGGGCGGCTGGGCCGGCTGCCGGCCGGTGTCACCGCCGCCGTAGGGGTCGTACGGCTGGGCCTGCTGCTGGCCGGTCGCGTACGGGTCGTAGCCGTAGCCCTGCTGTGCGTAGGTGTCGTACTGCTGCTGGGTCTGCTGCGGCGGCGGGATCTGTCGGTACACCGGCCGGCCGTACTCGTCGTAGCCGACGAGTTCGTACTGGTCGGACTCGTATCCTGCCGCCCCCGCGTCGTATCGGTCGTTCACCGGTAGCCCCTCTCGGCTCACTCGCCTCACTCGCCGCGGTACAGCTCACGCTTGTCGATGTAGCGCACGACTCCGTCGGGCACCAGATACCAGATGGGATCTCCCTTTGCGACTCTCGCGCGGCAATCGGTGGACGAGATGGCCAGCGCGGGAACCTCGACCAACGAGACACCGCCCTCGGGGAGCCCGTCGTCGTCGAGGTGGTGGCCGGGCCGGGTGACCCCGACGAAGTGCGCGAGGGAGAACAGCTCCTCCGAGTCCCGCCAGGTCAGGATCTGGCCGAGGGCGTCGGCGCCGGTGATGAAGAAGAGGTCGGTGTCGGGGTTCAGCGAGCGCAGATCGCGCAGGGTGTCCACGGTGTACGTCGGGCCGCCCCGGTCGATGTCGATGCGGCTGACGGAGAACTGCGGGTTCTCGGCGGTGGCGATGACCGTCATCAGATAGCGGTCCTCGGCCGGGGAGACGTGCCGGTGGCTCTTCTGCCACGGCTGGCCGGTCGGCACGAACACGACCTCGTCCAGGTGGAACTGCGCGGCGACCTCACTGGCCGCGACGAGGTGCCCGTGGTGGATCGGGTCGAAGGTTCCGCCCATGACGCCGAGGCGGCGCTTGCCGGGGTTCGACGGGCCGTGTGCGGGGCCGGTAGGCATGTCCTGCTCTCCCATGCGTGCAGACCCTACCGGCCCCGTCTGAGAGCTCCGGCCGACTGTCGCGCGGGCGGAGCGAGGGGCCTGGCCGGGACTCAGCGGTCGCGGTTGAAGCGGGTGGTGATCCACAGCAGCAGCATGAGGATGATGAACGCGCCGCCACCGGTGGCCAACGGGCTGATGCTGCTGTGGCCGCCGCCGTGCTCCTCGCCCTCGGCGGCGAGGGTGACCAACTGGGCAGCTGCGCTGTGGAGGCTCATCTTCGGCGTGACCTATCGGTGAGGGCGGGATAAGGCTGTCGGCCCATCGTAAGCGGGCGCCATGACGGCGATCACGCCGACTCCACCGTTGGGGCGCCGCGGACGGACCGACGGGCAACCTTCCCGGCCGTTCAGTCGTCCTTCTGCCTGTAGCCCCGCAACAGGAACCACGCGGTCAGCACACAGCCCACGACCATCACGATCAGTACGACCCGGAGCAGATTCCCCGCCCCCTGCTGCTCGGCCGCCCTCGCGGCCTCGGTGAGCCAGGCGGCCGAGGGGTTGTACTCCATGACGCGGAACTCCTTCGCTGTAGTGCCCGTCCACGGTAACTCCGCCTAGGCTGGGCTCTGCTTCGGGGGCGCAAAGGGCGGAACAAGGCTCCGCAAAGGGCCGGCAGATACCCATCCACACGCACATGGGGGAAGACATGTCCGACGGCCACGAGCACAACGGGCACGAGAACGTACCGAGCAGGCAGCGCAGGCGTTTCCCGGGGATCTCCTCGCGGGCGTACGAACACCCGGCGGACCGCTCTGCCCTGGTGGCCCTGCGCAAGCTCACCGGCTTCGACACGGTCTTCAAGGCCCTGAGCGGCCTGCTCCCCGAGCGCAGTCTGCGCCTGCTCTTCCTCTCCGACTCGGTGCGGGTGTCGGAGCAGCAGTTCACGCACCTCAACGACATGCTGCGGGACGCCTGTTACATCCTGGACCTGGAGAAGGTCCCGCCGATGTACGTCAACCAGGACCCGGTGCCCAACGCGATGTGCATCGGCCTGGACGAGCCGATCATCGTGGTCACCACGGGCCTGGTCGAGCTGCTCGACGAGGAGGAGATGCGGGCGGTGGTCGGCCACGAGGTGGGCCACGCCCTCTCCGGTCACTCGGTGTACCGCACGATACTGCTGTTCCTGACCAGCCTCGCCGTCCGGGTCGCCTGGATCCCGCTGGGCAACCTCGCGATCATGGCGATCGTCACCGCGCTGCGGGAGTGGTTCCGCAAGTCGGAGCTCTCCGCGGACCGCGCCGGCCTGCTCGTCGGCCAGGACCTCCAGGCCTCGATGCGCGGCCTGATGAAGCTCGCGGGCGGCCACCATCTGCACGAGATGAACGTGGACGCGTTCCTGAAGCAGGCCGAGGAGTACGAGGCGGGCGGCGACCTGCGCGACTCGGTGCTGAAGATCCTGAACGTGCTGCCGCGCTCGCACCCGTTCACCACGGTCCGGGCGGCCGAGCTGAAGAAGTGGGCCGAGACCCGCGACTACCAGCGGATCATGGACGGTCACTACCCGCGGCGCAGCGAGGACAAGGACACCTCGGTCACCGACTCCTTCCGCGAGTCGGCGTCGCACTACGCCACCCACGTGAAGTCCTCCAAGGACCCCTTGATGAAGCTGGTCACGGACATCGCCGGCGGCGCGGGCGACCTGGGCGGCCGGGTACGTCGCGGCTTCGGCGGCTTCACGAGCGCACCGTCGAACGACGAGCCGAGGCGCGAGGGCGAGGGCGACGGCGAGGGCGACAGCGGGCCGAAGGCCTGACGCAGCGGCCACTGCGAACCCCGGGCGGGCCTTCTTCAGCCCGTCCGGGTCCCTCCTGCTCGAAGAGCTTGGGGAGTTTCTCGAAGAGCTTGGGGGTGAGGACGAGGCCCCTTCAGGAACCCCCAGCTCACACCTTCGGCTGCGACCCCTCCGCCAGCGATCCGCACAGCGCCGTCGCCCCACCCGTGGCATACGGGTCGGTACCCGCCGGACCGCCCTCCTTCGCCGTCTGCCCGGCCAGCAAGGGATGCAGTCGGTTGGTGGAGTCCTCGGCGCAGGACAGCGGCCCCGCCTGGACGTAGGAGACGACCAGCTGGGCCTGGTGCAACCGCAGGTCCTCGCGGTCGAAGCGGAACTGCAGCTCCCGGCGCACGGTGAACAGCGAGGCCTCGGCCGTCTTCGCCCCGGCGTCCGCCCTCTGACCGGAACCGTCCGCCACCGCCCGCAGGGCGTACACGAACGTGTGGTCGGCCGTGACCTCCAGCGTCGACGAGTCGGTCTCGGCGGCCTGGAGCGTGCCCTGCACCCGGATGCTGCGATCGGCCAGCTCGGCCTGCGAGGAGTCGAAGCGAACCAGCCAGCCGGTCGGCGCATGCCGGCCGTCCGCGGCCGGGTGCCCGAAGCTCTGGTCGAACTGGTCGAGTTGGTCGGGGTCCAGCAGCACCCGCACCGGCCGGACCTGGTCGCCGGTCAGCACCTCGGGATACAGCGCTGACCGCACGATGTAGTCCTTCGCGATGCTCAGCGCGTTCGTGACCTGACCGTCCGAGAAGTGCGCGGTGCGCCGCGCGGCCGGCAGCGGAATGCCCTCCGCGCCGATCCGGAACTGGGCCGCGGGACTGCTCGCGTACAGGTGGTCGGTGTCGCTAGCCCCGGGCACCTCGCCGCCGGGGGCGAGCGGGATGACGGTCATCCGCAGGGGCTCGGCGGGCGGCCCGGAACCGGCCGGGCTCTGGTAGGGGTGCCGTACACCCATGTAGATCGCCGTACCGAAGGCGACGGCGATCAGCAGGACGAGGACGAAAGCCTGCCGGGACAGTCCCCGGCGCATGGGTGCACGGCGGCGTACGGCAGGGGCGTGGTCGGCCATCCGCTCCTGTGCGGAGAACTCCTGAAGGCGGGCAGCACGGACGAACGACTCGTCGAAGACGACGGATCGGTACTCGTCCTCTCCACCACCTGCGGGGCCGCCTTCGGGTGTCCCCTCAGGTGGGTCTCCGGGCCCTCCCATATCTTCAGGGTAGGTCGCCGGGAGCTCCGGTAAACGCCCTGCTGCACGACAACTTCTGACAGGTTCTCACCAGGTTCACCCGACAGCTCTCCGTAGCGCTCAGGCCATCGGTCGACTCCGCGTCAGGGCGTGCGCGGGGTCGCCGGGACGGCCGGCGGCGAGTACTCGGCGGAGGCGGAGGGAGCGGGTCCGCTGCCTTGCTCCAGACCGGTCGAGGCCGGTGCCGGGACCCGGTCCCGGCTGCCCGAGGAGGCGCCGCGATAGACCGCCGTGAAGGCCAGCGCGACCATGCCGATGCCCATCACGAGGGCGAGCATCCAGGCGACGGGACGGTGCCAGCGGACCTGCTTGCCGTAGGTCCCGGGGGCGCCGTAGTGGCCTTCGAGGATGTCCGTGTCGTCCAGATCGTCCAGATCGGGATCATGGCCGAATCCGGTGCGGTCGTCGGGGCCGTACCCCTCGTCGTACCGCTCGCCCCGGCCGTGGGCCCGGCGTGCTTCCGCCTCGGAGGCCTCTGCTCTCGCCTGGGCGGCGGCCAGGAGCCGCTCGACCGCGGTCGGCTCGTGCACCGCGGCCGCCTGTACGAAGGCCTCGTCGAAGACCACGGAGGCGAACTCTTCGTCCGACACCCCGCGGTCGTGGTCGTCGTCGGGATCCCAGCCGTCAGGGAACGGCGTGCCCCCCACGTCCTCCGGCACGGCTCCAGAGTAGACCTGGGGGGTCAATTTGGGCAGACGGTATGGAAATTCATCCGCCTTGTGAGACACCTCCCGTGCGCCACGGAGGCAGTCCGGGGGCGCGTGTCGGACGCATATGCCCTGACCGCGCGCCCCTACGCCGTAGGGGCTCAGCGCCGTACGTGGCCGTCGCCGGTGACGATGTACTTCGTGCTGGTCAGCTCCGGCAGCCCCATCGGGCCACGGGCGTGCAGCTTCTGCGTGGAGATGCCGATCTCCGCGCCGAAGCCGAACTGGCCGCCGTCGGTGAAGCGGGTGGAGGCGTTCACCGCGACCGTCGTGGAGTCGACCAGTTGGGTGAAACGGCGGGCGGCCTGCTGCGAAGTGGTGACGATGGCCTCGGTGTGGCCGGAGGTCCACAGCCGGATGTGCTCGACGGCCTTGTCCAGCGAGTCCACGACCGCCGCGGCGATGTCGTACGACAGGTACTCGGTCTCCCAGTCCTCCGCCGTGGCCTCCACGACGGTCGCCTTGGAGTCCTTGGCGTACGCCATCACCCTCTCGTCCGCGTGCACGGTCACCCCGGCCTCGGCGAGGGCGTCCAGGGCGCGCGGCAGGAACTCGGGGGCGATGTCCTGGTGGACCAGGAGGGTCTCGGCGGCGTTGCAGACGCTGACGCGCTGGGCCTTGGAGTTGATCAGGATCTCGACCGCCATGTCGAGGTCGGCGTTCGCATCGACGTAGACGTGGCAGTTGCCGGTGCCCGTCTCGATGACCGGGACGATCGACTCCGAGACGACGGTCTGGATCAGCGAGGCGCCGCCGCGCGGGATCAGCACGTCGACCAGGCCGCGCGCCCGCATCAGCTCGCGGACGCTCTCGCGGCTCTCGCCGGGCACCAGCTGCACGGCGTCGGCGGGCAGCCCGGCCCCGCCCACGGCGTCGCGGATCACCCGGACGAGGGCGGAGTTCGACTCGTACGCCGAGGCCGAGCCGCGCAGCAGGACCGCGTTGCCGGACTTCAGGCACAGGGCGGCGGCGTCCACGGTGACGTTCGGGCGGGCCTCGTAGATGATCCCGACGACGCCCAGCGGGACCCGGACCTGGCGCAGGTCGATGCCGTTGGGGAGCGTGGACCCGCGCACGACCTCGCCGACCGGGTCGGGCAGCGCCACGACGTCCCGGACGTCGGAGGCGATGGTCCGCACGCGCTCCGGCGTCAGCGTCAGCCGGTCGATGATCGCCTCGCTGGTGCCGGCCTCGCGGGCCTTGGCGATGTCCTTGGCGTTGGCCTCGACGATCTCACTCGTACGGACCTCCAGGGCGTCCGCGATGGCGAGCAGCGCGTCGTCCTTCTCGGCCCGCGGCAGGGGGGCGAGGTCGGCGGCGGCGGCCTTGGCGCGGTAGGCGGCCCGGTTGACCGGGGACATGGAGTCGTACGGCGAAAGCGTGGTCATGAAAGAAGGGTAGTGCGGTCGCGAGGCGGTTCCCTCGTGCATTCCGAACCGCGAGACAAGCCGCCCGGGGGCTGCTCAATAGGGGTGGACGCCCACCGGTGTCGCCGGTGGCGGTCCGTAGCCCTCGGCGATGCGCTGGTGGTAGGTCTCGCGGTCGATGACCTCCAGGCCGACGATCTCCCAGGGCGGCAGCCCCGCGCTCTGCCGGTGCTCGCCCCACAGGCGCAGGGCCACGGCGGCCGCGTCGTGCAGGTCGCGGGCCTCTTCCCAGTAGCGGATCTCCGCGTGGTCGCCCGCGTACCGGCTGGTCAGCAGAAAGGGGTGGTCGTGGGCGAGCTGTTCGAGAGCGCGCCGCACCTCCTTCAGCGGGGCCTCCCGGCCGGAGACGCTGAGGGTGACGTGCCACAGGCGGGGCAGGTCCTCGGGCTGCTCGTAGCGGTCGCCGGCCGCGACGCTCGTCAAGGCGCGCTCCTCACCGGCCGCACGGGACGAGGCCCCACCGGCACTGCGGGACGCCGCCCCAGGGCGCACTCGTCTCACGACGGCCTCCTTTACGCAGTGACCGACTCGGTGGTCGTGCGGAATGTGTCCCGTAGACAAAGTTGAGCAGGCCGCAAGGGCTCGCGGGGCGATTTTGCGGAACGTCCACCTCAGGGCGGCCCTTGAAACAGGGCGTTCCCCCCGTTTTCGGCCGGAGGGCGGGGACCTTACGGCTCCAGGACCACCAGGTCGTCCCGGTGTACGACCTCCCGCTCGTACTCCGCGCCCAGCTCGCGCGCCAGCTCCCGCGTGGAGCGCCCGAGCAGCTGCGGGATCTCCTTGGCGTCGAAGTTGACGAGGCCGCGGGCGACCGCGCGCCCTGTGCTGTCGCGCAGTTCGACCGGGTCGCCCGCGCTGAACTCGCCCTCGACGGCCGCGATCCCGGCCGGGAGCAGCGACTTGCGGCGCTCGACGACCGCCCGTACCGCACCGTCGTCGAGGGTGAGCGACCCCTGGGGCGTGGACGCGTGCTGGAGCCACAGCAGGCGGTCGGCGGAGCGCTTGCCGGTGGCGTGGAAGTAGGTGCCGGTGTCGCCGCCGGACAGGGCGTCGGCGGCGTGGATCGCGCTGGTCAGGACGACCGGGATGCCGGCGGCGGCCGCGATCCGGGCCGCCTCGACCTTGGTGACCATGCCGCCGGTGCCTACGCCGGCCTTGCCCGCGCTGCCGATCTCGACGTGTGCCAGGTCCTGCGGTCCCCGTACCTCCGCTATCCGCGAGGTGCCGGGCTTGCTGGGGTCGCCGTCGTACACGCCGTCGATGTCGGACAGCAGCACCAGCAGGTCGGCGCGCACGAGGTGGGCGACGAGGGCGGCGAGCCGGTCGTTGTCGCCGAAGCGGATCTCGTCCGTGGCGACGGTGTCGTTCTCGTTGACGATCGGGAACGCGCCCATCGCGAGCAGCTTGTCGAGGGTGCGCGAGGCGTTGCGGTGGTGGGCCCGGCGGCTCATGTCGTCGCTGGTCAGCAGCACCTGGCCGACCCGGACGGTGTAGCGCGCGAAGGAGGCGGCGTAGCGGGCGACCAGGAGGCCCTGCCCGACGCTGGCGGCCGCCTGCTGGCGGGCGAGGTCCTTGGGGCGGCGGCGCAGCCCCAGCGGGGCCAGCCCGGCCGCGATGGCGCCGGAGGAGACCAGGACGATCTCCCGCTCCCCGCCGCTGCGGCCCTTGGCGAGGACGTCGACCAGGGCGTCGACGCGGTCCGCGTCCAGGCCGCCGGACGCGGTGGTCAGCGACGAGGAGCCCACCTTGACGACGACCCTGCGGGCCTCGTGCACACCCTGCCTTGCCCCTGCCACCTGTGCTGTTTCCCCTCGCGCGGATGCCCGTTGCCTGCACCGGAAATCTACGCGAAGCGGATCGAGCGGCGCGCATCGGTCCAGTCTCCGGACAGCCAAAACGTGACCATTTTCAGCCACCCAAGGCCTTCAAGACATGTGCGTGTCGTCTGTACGCTGCCGCGCGTTAACCGGAGCGCATACTTCCCCCGCCGACCTTGGAGTGACCGCAGTTGCCCACACCCCTGTCCAGCATCCCGGCCAGAGCCCTGGTCGCAGCGCTCCTGGTCGCAGCCTTCTGCGCTCAAGCCGTGGCCGCGCTGCGGCCGAATGTCCCGCTGCTGCTGGCCTCGACGGTCATGTCCCTGGCCGTCGAGGGCGTGATGTACCGCTGGCAGCGCGGCATGCTCTCGGTGTTCGCCAAGTCGCACGCGGACATCACCGTGCGGCATGTGCTGCGGGACCTGCTGCTGGTCGTGGCCCTGCTGCGGCTCGGCGAGCAGCAGCGCGAGACGCTGTACACGCCGCTGGTCGCGGGCCTGCTCGCCTTCTACGCCCTGCACTGCGCGATCCAGGCGGTCTCGGTGCTGGTCCGCCGCACCCGCACCCTGCCGGTGGTCACCCGCAACATCGACGCCTCCGCCCTGCGCCTGTCCCCCGCCCCACCGGTCCTGCTGCGCCGCCCCGGCGACCGTCTGCTGGTCTTCGGCCTCCCGGCCACGGCGGGCCTGCTGGCCACAGCCGCCACCGACGACCCGCGCTGCGCCGCCCTCGGCATCGCCCTGTCCCTGGCACTCGCCCTGCTGGGCCTGTACGACCTTCTCGTACGGCTGCTGCCGGGCCGTCGCCCGGCGGGCGAGCGCGAGACGCTGGAGTGGCTGGACGCCTGGCTGGCGGAGTACCGGCCGACGGTCGGCCTGTACTTCTCCGGCGGCGCCTCCTCGGCGTACCAGGCGAACATGTGGCTGGAACCGCTCGCACAGCTTCAGGGCCGTCCGCTGATCGTGCTGCGCGAGCGGTTCATGGTGCCGAAGATCGGCCCGACCGACGTCCCGATCCTGTGTCTGCCGAAGGTCTCCACGCTGATGCGCCTGGAGGAATCCTCGCTCCAGGTCCTCATCCACCCCTCGAACTCCGGCAAGACCTCCCAGGTCCTGCGCATCCCCACGCTCAAGCACACCTTCGTCAACCACGGGGAGAGCGACAAGCTGTCGTCCTGCAACCCGTACGCGAAGGCCTACGACGAGGTGTGGGTCGCCGGGCCTGCGGCACGGGAGCGGTACGCGCTGGCCGAGGTCGGCGTCGAGGACAAGGACGTGGTGGAGATCGGCCGCCCGCAGCTGGACGCCGTACGGCCGTACGAGGGCGCCCCGGCCGGCGCGCGGACGACCGTGCTGTACGCGCCGACCTGGGAGGGCTGGGACGGCAACCCGGGCAACACGTCGGTGATGGAGGCCGGCGAGAACCTCGTCCGGGCGCTGCTCGCGGACCCGGGCGTGCGGCTGCTGTACAAGCCGCATCCGCTGACGGGGTCGGTGGACCCGCGGGCGGGGGCGGCCGATCTGCGGATCCGTGAGCTGATCCGGGCGGCGAGCCGGGAGCAGGCGGCCGAGCGGTCGCGGGACACCGGGGAACTCGACCTTCGTACAAGGGAGTTGGACCGGCTGACCACGACCGCGGTGCGGGGGGGCGCCGATCAGCTCGAGCGGATGCTGCTCCAGGGGGAGCCGGAGCCGGGGCGGGCGGACGCGGTGGCGGCGGCCACAGCGGCCTGGGAGGAGGCGTACTGGGCCTCGCTGCCCGAGGCGGAGCACCAGGTCGTGACCGATGCGCGGCCCACGCTGTACTCCTGCTTCAACCGGGCGGATCTGCTGATCAGCGATGTGTCGAGCGTGATCAGCGACTTCCTGGCGAGCGGGAAGCCGTACGCCGTGGCGAACACCAGCGGCCTTGCGGAGGACGTGTTCCGCAAGGCCTTCCCGACGGTGCGCGCGGCGACCGTGCTGACGCCGGACGCGGCCGGGGTGCCGGACCTGCTGGAGACGGTGCGGCACCCCGAGAAGGACGAACTGGCAAAGGCGCGGGCCGAGTTGAAGCGTCACCTGCTGGGGCCGGACGAGCCGGCGTCACAGGAGCGGTTCAACGAGGCCGTGCAGGCGCTGGGTTCGGCGGCCTGCGAGCACCGGGCCCGGATGGCGGAGCGGCTCGCGGCGGAGGTCGCCACGGAGATCCCGGACCAGCGCCGGTCCGCTACGCCGCCGCAGCCCGCCCACCCGGCGTAGCACCGCCGGAGGACCGCAGCACCCGGCGCGCCTTGCGCACCGCACGCCGCAGGAACGAGTCCGCGCCGCCCTCCCGGTAGCCGGGGTAGGCGCGGGCCTGGCGCGGTTCGGCGAGGTACACCGCGTCGGGGATCCCCGCCGCCGTGTCCCGGAAGTGCGGGTAGGCGAGGTAGACCCGGCGGCCCTTCTTCTCCAGGAGGGCCGCCGGCTGCTTCTTGGCCTTGACGAACTCCACGACGGGCAGCAGGAGTTCGGGGCGCTGCTCGGCGACCAGGTGCAGCCGCAGCCGCTCGTCGACCTTGAGGCGGCGGGCGATGCCCGGCGTCCAGTAGGCGTCCATGAGGGGCTTCGCCAGTTCGAGCTTGTGCCGGCGGACCTTCTCGCTGTCCTTTGCGTACTTGGGCCCGAACTGCGGCAGCAGGGTGATGAGGAAGGGCCGGAGCAGGAGCAGCTCGCGGCGCTCCCCCGCGGGCACGTGCTCGGCTATCAGGTTCATCAGGGCGCGCGCGGAGTCGAAGCGCAGGGCGTAACCGCCGCTCTTCGTCACGTGCTTGCCGTCGTCGCGGCCCACCAGGTAGTAGCAGGTGTAGTCGGCGATCACGGAGACCCCGTCGGCCCGCAGATAGGCCTCCATCGTGAACAGCGCGTCCTCGCCGGTCCACAGGGACTCGTCGAAGCGCATGTTGTGCCGGGTCAGCAGGTCGCGGCGGAACAGCTTCTGCGCGCTCAGCGTGAACTTGATGTTGGAGGAGAAGACGTCGGTCCGCTCCAGCGTCTTGCCCCACATGGACTTCGGCGCGGTGCGGTTGACGCCCTCGATGCGGCCGAGCACCACGTCCGTGCCGCATCGGTCGGCCATCGCGACCATGCGCTCAAGGGCCTCGGGGCCCAGCCGGTCGTCGGCGTCCAGGAAGAAGACGTAGCGCCCGGTCGCCTTGCCCAGTCCGACGTTGCGCGGGCCGCTCGGGCCGCCGGAGTTCTCCTGCCGGATGACGGTGACCTGCATGGGCACGCGTGCCGCGAACTCCTCCAGGCACTCCCCCGTTCCGTCCGTGGAACCGTCGTCCACCGCGATGACCTCGATGCGCCCCGGCTCGATGGTCTGCGCCTCGACCGAAGCCAGGCACTCGACCAGGTACGGCATCGCTTCGTACGCCCCGATGATCACAGTCACATCAGGCTGCGTGACGGTCACGTTTCCCCCTTGTCAACGGGATATTTCCCCCGTATCGCCTCATTCGCTACCTGATAGACGGCTGGGCATTGCAAGCGGTTGCCTCATCGGCCTGTTTTGGTGAGCCAGTTCACATCGCGAACTGACATGGACTCACGGTATTCGGGAAACGTAAGAGGCCCGCGAGAGCAGTGCGAACGGCGCGTCAGAAAACGGCTCGGCCCCCGAGGATTCGCTCCTCGGGGGCCGAGCCGTTCGTGCGGTGTGCGAGTCAGGCCGTCAGGTCGTCCCCGGCCACCGACACCCGCTGCTCGGGCAGGGCCGCCGCCCGTGACTCCTGGCCGACATTGCGGGTCTCGGCCTTGATCGCGAGGTTCGACACCGCGGTGTTGAACTGCTCGATGGACGTCGGCTCGTCCGGTCCCAGCAGGTACCGCTTGAGGTCGCCGCGGTCCTCGGCCAGCGGGTCGGCCGCCGGGTCGCGTACGGCATCCAGCAGCTCGCCCAGCTCGCCCGCGCTGTTGGACAGGATCGTCGCCGCGCGTACCGCGGTGTTCGCCCGCTTGAACTCCTCCACGCCCAGCTCGGCGGAGTCCGTGACGGCGTACGGCTTGCCGCTGGCGATGAAGTCCGAGACCACGCTGGAGATGTCGGAGACCATCGCGTCGGAGACGTTGAAGCAGTCGTACAGACGCGGCTCGGCGCCCGTGATGACGCGGTGCTCGTGGCTGCCGAAGGAACGCCAGTACTCGGTGTTCCACTCGGCGCGCAGCCGGGCGATCTCCTCGTGCCGGGCGATGTCGACCAGGCCGTCACGAGTGGCTTCGGCCTCGTCGCCCCCCTTGCCGTTGCCCTTGCCGTTGCCCTTGCCGGACAGCTCGGCGAGACGGGCCTCGATCCGGGTCAGCTCGGCCTTGGCGAGGGTCTGCGCGGCGGCGTCGGCCAGGAAGCGCGGGTCGGTGACGCGCTCGGCGGCGGCCTGCTCGACCAGGGCGGTGATCCGGTGGTGCGCGGCGCCGGCCTCCTTGCTGACGGTGCCGGTGAAGGGGTGCGGCTTGTACAGGACGCGGACCGGCGGGTCGGCCTTGACCAGCTGGTTCACGATGTTCTCGCCGGCCAGCACGATCGAGGTGTTGCCGGGGTTGCCGTCCCAGCCCTCCCAGGTCGGGGCGTAGAGAACCGTCGGGATCCGGCCCTCGGGGACACCGCTCCAGCCCTGGATCGGCGCCAGCTGCGGGCGGCCGACCTCGACGATGTCGTCGTCGCGGACGCCGACGTCGGCGATGGCGTAGCGGTCACGGCCCGCACGGCCGGCGGTCCACACCTCGTCGTAGACCTTGCTGTACGGGTTGACGCTGGCCAGCTTGTCGCTGTCGCCGTGGCCGATGAAGACGTGCTTCATGGTGGGGACGCGCAGCAGGTGGATGTTCTTGCCGACGTTCGCCGCGTACAGGGCGACGCGCACGTTGGTCAGGTCCAGGTTCATCAGGTGCACACCGCCGGGCACACAGATGACGGGGACCGTGGTGGCCGCCATGTTGTTGAGGATGACCCGCTCGCGCAGGATGATCAGCGGCTTGGAGTCCAGCTGCTCCATGGTCTCCAGCCACATGTTGAGCTGGTACGCGGAGTCCTTGGAGCCGGAGAAGTACAGCACCGTCTCGGGCCGGTACTCGGCCAGCCAGTCGTCCACGGCGGCCAGGACCCTCTCCGCGTTCGGGGGGACCTTCGCGCCCCGCACGTACGGCACGAGCGCGAGCACGTACAGGCAGCCCAGGCCCACGGTGATGCCGATGCCGACGAAGCCGGCGACGGCCGACTCCAAGGAGGCCGAGACGAGGATGCCGGCGACGGCCGCGAGGTCGAGGTGCAGCATCTTCTCGGCGGAGCGGTGCATCAGCCGCCGCGGCGGGGCGTCCGGGATGCGGATGCGCGAGGCGAGGTCGACGTTGCGGGTGGCGACCGGCATGCGGCGGCGGTTGCGGATCAGGGTGACCAGCGCGCCGTGCGGGGCCTGAAGGCCGTAGAAGGCGATGAAGCAGGCGATCGCACCGTAGTAGATCAGGTCGTCCGCGAGGCCGAGCCGGGCCAGCAGCAGGATCAGCAGCAGCTGCCTGATCAGGAAACGGATCGACAGACCTGCCCGCACCTTGCTCAGGCGGTTGACCAGATAGCTGCCCTTGCGGTGCAGATAGTGGTCCGCCAGGTACGTCACGGCGGCCGCGGCCGCGAAGGCGGGAACGCTCGGGACGAGCGCGGCCAGCATGAGTGCCGGGAAGCCCAGCATCATGAGGGCCGCCGCGGCCAGCTCGGCCGCGCTGCCCACCCGGGCGACGCGAATAGCGGTGGATATCACGGAGAACCTGCTCAGGGAGAGGGGCCGGTCTGAAGGAGTGCAGAGAGAAGGGGCGAAGGACTCAGGCCCCTGTGAATTCTTCGTGAACGAAGAAACGCAGAGGCCTGAATTCCATAAGGCTA
Organism: Streptomyces sp. UW30; assembly: GCF_008042075.1. GTDB lineage: Bacteria > Actinomycetota > Actinomycetes > Streptomycetales > Streptomycetaceae > Streptomyces. The sequence goes on from NZ_RDBN01000053.1 coordinate 235,237, forward strand.
TTAAATCTTGATTATGCCATGCCGTCCTGGCGGTCCAGCACACTGGCCAGCGCCTGCTCGAAGCCGGAGGCCTGACCTGCGGACGCCGTCGGGTCCTGCTGGCGGACGTCGATGACATGGCCGGTCAGCTCGGAAAGCAGCACGTCGAGGGACGTGCGGGCGACTGCCTCGGAGGAGAGCAGGCTGCCCGAGGGCTCCTGGCCGAAGGCCTTGGTGCGCATCGGGGTGGCGGTGCGCTCCGGGTTGATGCAGTTCACCCGAATGCCGTCACCGGCCCACTCGTCGGACAGGGCCTGGGTGAGGTTCACCATGGCCGCCTTGGTCGAGGAGTACAGGCTGTACTCGGCGCGACCGCGGGTGTAGCTGCTGGAGGTGTACAGCAGCAGCTGGCCGTTGGTCTCGGACAGGTACTTGTACGAGGACCGCGCGATCTGCACCGGGGCCAGGTAGTTGACCTTCAGCGCCTCCTCGATGGTGGCGTTGTCGGTCTCGGCCAGCTTGCCGATGCGCAGCACACCGGCGGTGTTGACGACGTAGTCGATCCGGCCGGTCTCCGCGTACGCCTTGGACAGCGCGTCGTCGACCTCCTCCGGGTTCTCGACGTGCGTGCCGGTGGTGGAGCGGCCCAGCGCGTACACCTTGGAGCCGTAGGACTCGGCCAGTTCGGCGATGTCCTTGCCGATGCCGTAGCTGCCGCCGAAGACGACGACGGTCTTGCCGGTCAGCAGCTCGCGGTAGGTCTCCTCGCTCACCTGCTCGGGCGTGGCGGTGGAGGCCAGCTGGAAGAGCTTGTCGGCGATGAAGACGTCGACGGGCTGGGTGACCTTCATGTTGTACTCGTCGCCCGCGACGACGTGGATCGGCACGTCCGGCAGGTACTTGAGCACGACGGAGCAGTCGTCCGTGGCCTGGAAGTTGGGGTCACCGGCGGCGACCTCGTAGGCCCGCTTGATCGTGGACAGCTTGAAGGCCTGCGGCGTCTGGCCGCGGCGCAGCCGGGAGCGGTCCGGGATCTCGGTGATGAACTCGCCGTCCTCGCCGTGCGTGCGCGTGACGATGATGGTGTCCGCGGACGGGATGGCGACGTCGACGGCCTGGAAGCGCTCCAGCGCCACGACACAGTCGTCGATCACGCGCTGTGACAGCAGCGGGCGGACGGCGTCGTGGAACAGGACGTTCAGGTCCTCGCCCTCGGCCAGGCCCTCACCGAGGGCCTCGATGGCCCGCTCGGTCGTCTCGTTTCGCGTCGAGCCGCCTTCGATGATCTTCTTGACCTTGGTGAACCCGGCCTTGGCGACGATCTTCTCGATGTCCGGCACATAACCGGGCGCCATCAGCACGATGATGTCGTCGATCGAGTCGGCCTTCTCGAAGGTGGTCAAGGTGTGCTCTATGACTGCCTTGCCGGCGATCTTCAGCAGCTGCTTGGGGATCGACAGACCCACCCGCTGACCGGTGCCACCGGCCAGGATCACTGCGGTGGTACGGGGCTTGGCTATGTGCTGGGACACAGGTGACCTACCTTGTGGCGACTGGGAACTTGGAAATGGTCCCACTTGTGGTTACCGCAGTGCAAGGTGAGCGTCCCCGGCTGCATATGTGCGCGCAACCTGTCATTCACCTTGTACGCATGGTCATTGCCGAGGGGCCCTCCGGGGGTTCCTGGTAATTGCTGTGAGTAACCGCACAGGTTGCGGCCGAGGGATCAGCGAAGCCGCAGCCGCTTCAGGCAGCGATGCCCGAGTACCCGCACGAGCTCTCCCGACGACGTCTGGTGAACCGTGCGCGACTTGGCGGGCGCGGTGTGCCGTACGGGCGCGGCGGCGGCCGCGGCGAGGGCTCCGTACAGCGCCTGCGCGGCGGCCTCGGGGGCGATGCGCGGCTGTGCCTCGGTACGGGTTGCGGGCTTCGGTACGGCGGACAAAAGGCGCATGTCACCGAGGACCCGCACACTCATCACCCCGATACGTTCCGCCATCTCCGCACCGATCTCGGCGGCGGCCTCGACGGCCCACTGCGGGGTACCGATCTTCACATCGCCGGGACCTGGAGCGCACGTGTTCTTCATATGCATCACGGCGCCGTTCCGGACGAGCTGTGAATACAGCTCCTCGGGCAGTTCATTGGCGCGGAATTCCCTATTAAGATTCCGCAGCATTTCGGTCTCGGCGAGGGTGAGCGAACGATTCGCCGCGTCCGGAACGAGGCGCAGCAGACCTTCCGGCAGCCCGAGCAGCGCCTCGAAGGTGCGCATCAGCCCCTCCCGGTCACGGTCGTCCACCACGACGACGGTGACCCGCTCCGCTCCGACCACCCGGGCCCACCGCTCGACCAGCCGGTCGTGCCGGTGCCGGCGCCAGAAGCTGGGGTTGGGCTTCTCGTACGGCGGCTTTCTGAGCATGTGCTCCAGCCAGTCCTGATAGCTCATGCGCAGGCCGTTCTGCACGTACTGCTGCCACTGCGAGGGCATGATCCGCGCGAGGGGGCGCAGCGTGACCAGGACGTGCACGCGGTCGCCGCCGAGCTGCCCGACGATCCGCCCGATGGTGTCGTCGTCGGGCGCGTCGGCGAAGAACTCGCTGCTGAGCACGGACGTACGCCGGCCCGTGGCGCGCACCCGCTCCAGCAGCCGTTCCCAGTGCCGCTCGGTGGGCGGGGTGTCCCCCAGCATTTCGGCGCGGGCGCAGGCGGCCAGAACCGCCTCCATCGGGTGCCGGGTGGCGGCCGGCCACTCGACCCCGTGCCGTGCCATGTCGTCCTTGGCCGCGAACAGCGCGCCCTGGATCGAGGTGGTGCCGGTCTTGTGGGGGCCGATGTGCAGCAGGCGGGTGCCGGTGGGCAGCGGGGTGATGACGCCACCGTTGCCCCTGGGTTCGTCTCTCGTACAGTCCGTCTCCATGGTCAGAGGACGGTAAGAGAGCTTGCTAAGAGTGCCCTGAGAGCGGCCTGGGACGAGGATGAGTCCCAGGCCCGTCCCAGCGGCTAGACGACCTCGACGCCCGGCCGCCCCGCCTCGACCCGCAGCCGTGCCAGCGTGCTCGGAGTCGCCGTCTGGCTGCGTACCGTGTCCACGACCCTGACCTGTGCGTCGATGCCGTCACGGCGGACGTCGAAGAGGTGGTAGCCGCGGTGGGCGTCGAGCAGCTTCCAGTGCGGGTTGTCAGGCACGCGCGGGTCCCACTCCTTGTGGAACGCGGCCTGATCCTGGTCGCCGTTGCTGGAGATGGACGTACCGACGAACTCGGCGCCGACGACGTCGGAGTCCGGGTCGGCGTAGTCCTCCTTGAGGTCGCTGATCATCGTCAGATGGCGGTCGCCGGTGAGGACGACCGGGTTGCGGACGTGCTTCAGCTCCTCCATCAGGGCGTTGCGCTCGGCCTGGTAGCCGTCCCAGGCGTCGTAGAACCAGAGCTTGCCCGGGCCGACCTGGAGGTCGGTCTCGGCCATCATGATCTGCGAGCCGATCATGTTCCAGCGGGCCGGCGAGTGCCGCAGCCCGTCGATCAGCCACTCCTTCTGCTCAGCGCCCAGCATGGTGAGCGACGGGTCCTGGGCCGCCTCCTGGGTCTTGACCTGGTCGCTGCGGTACTGGCGGGTGTCCAGCACGCTGAGCCGGGCCAGGCGGCCGAACTCCAGTCGGCGGTACATCTGGATGTGCGGGCCGTTCGGGATGGCGCTCGCCCGGACCGGCATGTGCTCGTAGTACGCCTGGTAGCCGGCGGTCAGCCGGGCCACGAAGGCGTCGTGCGACTGCTTGTCCGGGTCCTGCGGGATCTCGCCGGCGAAGTCGTTGTCGATCTCGTGGTCGTCGAAGGTCACCACGAAGGGCGCGTTCGCGTGCATCGCCGCGAGGTCCGGGTCGGTGCGGTACTGGGCGTACCGGTTGCGGTACTGGACCAGGCTGTACGGCTCGCCCGTGCCCTCGTGCCGGCGCACGCCCGTCGACGACGGCGTCGACTCGTAGATGTAGTCGCCGACGAACAGGACGAAGTCGGGGTCCTGCTCCAGCATGTCGGCGTACGGCGTGAAGTAGCCGTGCTGCCAGTTCTGGCAGGAGGCCAGCGCCATGCGCAGCCGGCCGCCGGAGCTGTGGGGGTGCGGCGCGGTGCGGGTGCGGCCGGTCGGCGAGATCTGGCCGCCGGCGCGGAAGCGGTACCAGTACGTACGGCCCGGGCGCAGCCGCCGTACATCCACGTGAACGCTGTGCCCCAGCTCGGGCCGGGCCTGGGCGACACCGCGGCGCACCGGTTTGCGGAACCGCTCGTCCTCGGCGAGCTCCCACTCGACCGGGACGGCGGCGTCGGGCATCCCGCCGCCGTTGAAGGGGTCGGGGGCGAGCCGCGTCCACAGCACGATGCCGTCGGGCAGCGGGTCGCCGGACGCCACGCCGAGGCTGAACACGCCGTCGGGCAGCGGGGTTTCGGCGGCCCGGGCGGAGGTCGGCAGCCACAGCTGGGCGGAGGCCGCGGCGCCGAGCACGGCTGCTCCGGCGGTCAGGAAACGGCGTCGGTCGGGGGACACGGATCTGTACTCTCCGGTCATCGGCGAACTCCCTTGCCTCGCTGGCCTCTTGGACACTTCGGATGCTCACGCCCGAGGGCGGCCCGTCCGCTGAACTGCGAGCTTCGCGTGCATGACAACTAGGGAGACAACAGAAGACCCGCTGCGAGCACGGCAACGCGCCTTTGCCGCAACGGGTCTGTCGGTCGGTCAGTCGGTCAATCCCCCTCGGTCAGTGATTGAACCCGGAGCCCAGCTTCGCGTTCGCCGCGACCGTGCCGAGGGTCCCGGCCCCGAAGGTGAACGAGCCGGTCGGGGTGATGCCGGCCGAGGTGGACCTGAACACCCAGACGGATCCGGCGTTCGCGTTCTCCCCCGGCGCGCCGACGACGAGTTCCGCGCGGCCGTCGTGGTTCGCGTCCACAAGGTGGGTGGTGCGGCCGAAGGCGTCGTTGGTCTCCGCCGCGCCCGGCACGCCGACGGTGCTCTGGTTGACGCCCTTCGCGCCGGCGCCGGTCGGACCGCTGGCGCCGCCGCGCAGTACGACGGCGCCGCCCGCGTTGCTCAGCCCGTCGAAGTCCTCGCCGGGCACGCCCGTGGAGATGTCGGCGTACCCGTCGCCGTCGACGTCGGCGACCGAGATGTCGGAGCCGAACCCGTCGCCGCGCTCGGCGGCGCCGGGCACTGAGGCGCTGTCCTGGTTGACGTACGTCACCTTCGTGCCGACCGGCCCGTTCGCGGAGCCCGGTATGAAGGCGACCCGGCCGCCCTTGGGGATCGGGGTGTCGAGGTCGCTGTCGTAGCCGTCGACGGGCCGGCCCACCACGATGTCCTCGTAACCGTCCCCGTTCACGTCACCGAGGTCGAGGGACTCGCCGCCCTGCACCCGCCAGTCCCTGCTGTCGCGGAGCACGATCCCCTCGGCGAGCCCGTCCGGCGTGCCCCGCCAGTAGGTGACGCGGCGGGCGTCATACTCGTCGCCGTCGTGCATGGTCCCGACGACGTCGTCGATGCCGTCGCCGTCGACGTCGCCGGTGGCCAGGTCCAGAAAGCGGGGGTCGGAGTCGTCGACGACGATCTGCTCCCCGCCGCTCGCGGACCCGTCCCGCCCGAAGGGACCCTTGACAACCCGCAGTTTGTACAGGCTCTCCACGACGACGAGGTCCGTCGCCCCGTCGCCGTTCACATCGCCGAGGGTGAGCTGCCCCTGGTCGCTGAGCCGGTCGTAGGTGTGGTGCCCGTACGCCAGCGGCGCCCCGCCCGACAGCCCCCTCGGCCCGCCCCAGACGACCTGCACGAGCCCGGTCTCGGCGCCCCCTTCGACCGAGTCCTCACCCGCGACGCCGACGACGAGATCCGAGTACCCGTCCCGGTCGAGGTCGGCGCTGCTCACAGCGCTGCCGAACCGGTCGTCGGTCTCGGCGGAGTCGGTGACGCCGGGGGTGTTCTGGCTGACGACCTGCTTGGAGGCGGTCTTCAGCCCACTCGCCGACCCGTACAGCACGGCGACGTATCCGGCCTTCGACTTCCCGTCGACGGTCGCCTCGGGCGCCGCGACGGCGAGGTCGGAGTAGCCGTCGCCGTTGAAGTCGTCGTGCAGCTCGGCGGCGGCCGGCGCGGGACCGGCCCCCGCGTGCGCCGCCGGGAGGACGACGGCGCCGGTCACGGCCATGACAACCGCGAGGCCCCTGCGGAGCGTGCCACGGTGCTTGTTCATGTCGCTTTCTCCTGTGTCGCGTTCGTACGGGGATGTGGTCGCCGTCAGTCGGCCGTCGAGGCTCCGAACAGGGCCCCGGTCGCGGGCAGGCCCATGGTGGCCGAGCCGAACGAGAAGGAGCCGCTCGCCGTGATGCCGCCGGAGGTGGCCGAGAGGACCCACAGGGAGCCGTTGCCCGCGTTCTCGGCCGGGTCGCCGACGACCAGGCCGTCCTTCTTGTCACCGTTGCCGTCGACGAGGGCGCTCTCCGCGCCGAACCGATCCGCCTTCTCGGCGGTGCCCGGCACCCCGGCGGTGTTCTGGCTGAACGACCTGTATCCGCTCGCGGTCAGCCCGCTCGCGCTGCCTCGCAGCACCAGCACGGTGCCGGCGTCGGTGATGCCGTCGAAGTCCTCGCCGGGCAGCCCGGTCGCGACGTCGAGGTAGCCGTCGCCGTTGGTGTCACCGACGGACAGACCCGAGCCCATGCCGTCGTGGTACTCACCGGCACCCGGCACACCGGGGCTGTCCTGGTTGATCCACACCGGCTTGCGGGTGGTGGAGACGCCGCCGGATCCGCCGTACACCACGATCAACGCGCCGCCCTTGGTGGGGAGTTCGACGTCGCTGTCGTAACTGTCGTTTGAGTGGCCGACGACGATGTCGGCGTACCCGTCCTTGTTCAGGTCACCGATCTCGATGTCCTCGCCACCGATGATGCGGCCCTGACCGTCCTTGAGTACGCCCTTGTCGGTGAAGCCGCCGGGCCCGCCGACGAGCAGCGACACCACGCGCGAGTCGGGCTCCTCGGTGGAGGTGCTGCCCACGGCCAGGTCGGCGATGCCGTCGCCGGTCACGTCACCGGCCGCGATCAGTCCGAAGAAGCTCATGCCGTCGGGGTCGACGGTGAAACGCTCGGCGCTCGCCGAGCCGCCGTCGCGGGTGAACGGACCGCGCAGCACACTGCCGTCGCCCTGGCCGAGCTCGTCGCCGTACGGGTCGCCCATCATCGTCACATCGGGGTTCTTGTCCCCGTCGACGTCCGCCACGGCGAAGGCGCCCAGGCTCGTGGCCGGTATGTCCCGAAGGAAGGTCGGCTCGGCGGAGAGCCCCTTGGGCCCTCCCCAGTTGACGACGACGAACCGTCCTTCGTAGCCGCTCAACGGGCTCGACCTCGTGGTCGACAGCAGGTCGGCGTATCCGTCCCGGTCGAGGTCGGCGCTCTGGAGAGCGGAGCCGTACTCGGTCCGCGCCGGTGAAACTCCCGTCCGGCTCGACCAGGTCAGCACCTGCTTGCGCGAGGTCGCCAGACCGCTCGACGAGCCGTACAGCACGCTGACGGCCCCGGCCTTCGTCTCCCTGCCGAGCGCGGTGCCCGGGGCTCCGATCGCCACGTCGGGATACCCGTCACCGTTGAAGTCGTCATGCAGCCGCTTGCTGCTCGGCGCTGCGGTCGTCGCCTCCGTGGCGGCGTTCACGGCGGGGACCACCAGTGCACCGGAGAGGAGCGCGACGCCGGTGGCGAGCGCCAGGCGTCTGCGGCGGGACAGGAGGGTGCGGCGGTGGGAACGCGAGGGCACGGCAACTCCGACGGTCGGAAAGGCGGTTGGAGTGCGTGACGAGGTCCAAGATCCTCATCCACGACGCCCAGTACGACTCACCGGCATGCCGGGTGGTTGCCCTCGGATACCCCGGGAATTTTCCCGCCGTTCACCAATTCGGCCAGTGCCGAGTTCGGGCACGACAACGCCGGGGCGCCTCTCGGCACCCCGGCGTCCTCAGAACCGGCTGTCTCAGAACGGCTTGAAGTCGTCGAACTCCTGCGCCGCCTCATCCCGTTCGGCATCCTTGTCCCGCCGCCGCTGCGCCGCAGGCCTCGGCGCCTCGAAGCGGTGGTCCTCGCCACGGCGGCCCAGCATCTCGGCCCCGGCCATCAGGGTCGGCTCCCAGTCGAAGACGACCGCGTTGTCCTCGGGTCCGATGGCGACGCCGTCCCCGGAGCGGGCGCCCGCCTTCATCAACTCCTCCTCGACACCGAGCCGGTTGAGCCGGTCGGCGAGGTACCCGACCGCCTCGTCGTTGTTGAAGTCGGTCTGGCGCACCCAGCGCTCGGGCTTCTCGCCCCGCACCCGGAACAGCAGCTCCCCGCCGGCCTCCTCGCGCGTCACGGTGAACCCGGCGTCGTCGACCGCCTTGGGCCGGATCACGATCCGCGTCGCCTCTTCCTTCGGCTTCGCGGCCCGCGCCTGGGCCACCATGTCGGCCAGCGCGAACGACAGCTCCTTCAGCCCCATGTGCGCCACCGCCGACACCTCGAAGACCCGGTATCCCCGAGCTTCCAGGTCCGGCCGCACCATCTCGGCGAGGTCCTTGCCGTCCGGTACGTCGATCTTGTTCAGGACGACGATGCGGGGCCGGTTGTCCAGCCCGCCGTACTCCCGCAGCTCCGCCTCGATGATGTCCAGGTCGGAGACGGGGTCGCGGTCGGACTCCAGCGTCGCGGTGTCCAGGACGTGCACGAGCACGCTGCACCGCTCGACGTGGCGCAGGAACTCCAGGCCGAGGCCCCGGCCCTGGCTCGCGCCCGGGATGAGCCCCGGCACGTCGGCGACGGTGTACACGGTCGAGCCGGCCGTCACCACGCCGAGGTTCGGCACGAGGGTCGTGAAGGGATAGTCCGCGATCTTCGGCTTGGCGGCGCTCAGCACGGAGATCAGCGAGGACTTGCCGGCGCTCGGATATCCGACCAGCGCCACGTCGGCGACCGTCTTCAGCTCAAGGACGATGTCCTGGAGGTCCCCCGGCACACCGAGCAGCGCGAACCCCGGCGCCTTGCGTCGCGCCGACGCCAGCGCGGCGTTGCCGAGACCGCCCCGGCCGCCCTGCGCGGCGACGTACGACGTGCCGTGCCCGACCAGGTCGGCGAGCACATTGCCCGCCTTGTCGAGCACCACGGTGCCGTCGGGCACCGGCAGCACCAGGTCCTGGCCGTCCTTGCCCGACCGGTTGCCGCCCTCGCCGGGCTTGCCGTTCGTGGCCGAGCGGTGCGGTGAGTGGTGGTAGTCGAGCAGCGTGGTGACCGACTGGTCGACGGTGAGGATCACGTCCCCGCCGCGCCCGCCGTTGCCGCCGTCGGGCCCGCCGAGCGGCTTGAACTTCTCACGGTGGACGGAGGCACAGCCGTGGCCTCCGTTACCCGCGGCGACATGCAGTTCGACGCGGTCCACGAAGGTGGTCATCCGGGTGCCTCCAGCACTTCAAAAACGTACGGGTATGTCTCTGCTGTAACACGCGAAAGGCGGACCCGCCTTCCCACCTGGGAAGTGAGGTCCGCCTCGCGAATCGTTCGGTCGAAGCCGTGAAGTCAGAAGACTCAGGCGACCGGAACGATGTTCACGACCTTGCGGCCACGGCTGGTGCCGAACTCCACCGCACCCGGCTGAAGCGCGAACAGCGTGTCGTCGCCGCCGCGGCCGACGCCGGAGCCAGGGTGGAAGTGGGTGCCGCGCTGACGGACCAGGATCTCGCCCGCGTTGACGACCTGACCGCCGAAGCGCTTCACGCCGAGGCGCTGAGCGTTGGAGTCACGACCGTTACGGGTGGACGATGCGCCCTTCTTGTGTGCCATTTCTCCTCAGTCCCTTACTTCGCAGCCGCGGGGATCTCAGTGACCTTGATCGCCGTGTACTGCTGGCGGTGGCCCTGACGACGACGGTAACCGGTCTTGTTCTTGTAGCGAAGGATGTCGATCTTGACGCCCTTGTGGTGGTCCACGACCTCGGCCTGGACCTTGATGCCGGCCAGCACCCACGGGTCGCTGGTCACAGCGTCGCCGTCGACAACGAGCAGGGTCGAGAGCTCGACCGTGTCGCCAACCTTGGCAGTGGAAATCTTGTCAACCTCAACGATGTCGCCGACAGCAACCTTGTGCTGGCGACCACCGCTGCGCACGATGGCGTACACGCGGATCTCACTCTCTCGCTCGGGAACGGCACCCCCGCAGTCCAGCCACCCGACAGACGGGCGGCCTCTCCGGGACACCGTGTGCTCCGGAGGATGAGGTTTACGGGGATGTGGCGTGCCTATATCTACGGACACGCCGACGGTCAAGGTTACGGGGCGGTGGCCGAGGGGGTCAAACCGGGCCGGGCCCAAGCGGAGTGCGGCCGGTCACAGGGACCGGCCGCACCTCACTGGTTGGTGAGCATCACCCGTCGGTGAGCGTCACTCGTCGGTGGCGGCGGAGACCGTGGTCTTCTTCGCCGTCGACTTGGCCGCGGCCGTCTTGGCGGTCTTCGCCGCCTTCTTGACGGTCGCCTTCTTGGCGGCCGTCTTCTTGGCCGCGGTCTTCTTGGTGGCGGCCTTCTTCGCCGTGGCCTTCTTGGCCGTCTTACGGGCCGTCTTCTTGGCCGGAGCCGCCTCCTCGGCGCCCTCCTCCACGGCCGGGGCCTGCGCCTCGGCCGCCGGGACGACCAGGACGGCCGCCTCGTCGGACGCGGTCGGCGCGGTGGCCTTGCGCACGGCACGGCGCCGCGGACGGGCCGGAGCGGCGCTCTCGGCAACCGCCTCGGCGGGAGCCTCGACAGCCTCCTCGGCCTTGACCGGAGCCTCGGCCGGGCTCTCCCCGACCGTCACCACGGCGGCCTCGGCCCCCGCGGGCGACCCGGCGGGCGCGGACACCTTGCGGGTGGCGCGACGGCGCGTACGACCCTTGGGCGCAGCCTCCTCGGCCGCCGGGGCCTCAGTCGACACGACCGCGTCCTCCACAGCCGCCGGCTCGGCCTTCGCCTGCGCGGCCGGCTCCGGCTGCACCGGACGCTCGACCTCCTCGGCGACGGTCACGTCCTGAGCGGTCGCAGCCGCCTCCGCCTTGCGCGGCGCGCCCGCCGGAGCCGACACCCGCCGGCCCCCACGGCGCCGCGAACGACCACCGCGTACGGCGGCCTCCGCCTCGGCGACGCTGCTGTACAGCTCCTCGTCCGCCGCGAAGGCGGGCTCAGCGAGCGCGGCCGGCTCGGCGACCTCGGCAGCGACCTCGGCCTCGGTCTCCGCCTCCTCCTCGGCCGTCTCGACGGCGACGGACGCCTCGTGCACGTGCTCAGGACCGGCACCGGCACGCGCACGCTTCTTGCGCTTGCCACCGCCGCCGCCACCGACGGCCGTCGGCTGCTCCATGTGCACGATGACACCGCGGCCGTTGCAGTGGACGCAGGTCTCGGAGAAGGACTCCAGCAGACCCTGGCCGACCCGCTTGCGGGTCATCTGCACGAGCCCCAGCGAGGTCACTTCCGCGACCTGGTGCTTCGTACGGTCCCGGCCCAGGCACTCCAGCAGGCGCCGCAGCACCAGGTCCCGGTTGGACTCCAGCACCATGTCGATGAAGTCGATGACGATGATGCCGCCGAGGTCGCGCAGCCGCAGCTGACGGACGATCTCCTCCGCCGCCTCCAGGTTGTTCCTGGTGACGGTCTCTTCCAGGTTGCCGCCCTGGCCGGTGAACTTGCCGGTGTTGACGTCGACGACGACCATCGCCTCGGTCCGGTCGATCACCAGCGAACCGCCGCTGGGCAGCCAGACCTTGCGGTCCAGCGCCTTGGCGAGCTGCTCGTCGATCCGGTACGTGGCGAAGACGTCGACCTCGGACGTCCACCTCTGGAGCCGCTCGGCCAGGTCGGGCGCGACGTGCGAGACGTACCCGTGGACGGTCTGCCAGGCCTCGTCACCGCTGACGACGACCTTGGAGAAGTCCTCGTTGAAGATGTCCCGGACGACCCGGACGGTCATGTCCGGCTCGCCGTACAGCAGCGTCGGCGCGTTGCCGTTCTTGGCCTTCTTCTGGATGTCCTCCCACTGCGACTGCAGCCGCTCGACATCCCGGCGCAGCTCGTCCTCGCTCGCACCCTCGGCGGCGGTGCGCACGATGACGCCCGCGTCCTCGGGGACGATCTTCTTGAGGATGGTCTTCAGCCGCGCCCGCTCGGTGTCGGGCAGCTTGCGGCTGATGCCGGTCATGGAGCCCTCGGGGACGTACACGAGGTAGCGGCCCGGCAGGGAGACCTGGCTGGTCAGACGCGCACCCTTGTGGCCGATCGGGTCCTTGGTGACCTGCACGAGGACGGACTGGCCGGACTTCAGGGCGGCCTCGATGCGCCGCGGCCCGTTGGCCATGCCGAGCGCCTCGAAGTTGACCTCACCGGCGTACAGGACGGCGTTGCGCCCCTTGCCGATGTCGATGAAGGCGGCCTCCATCGACGGCAGCACGTTCTGGACCTTGCCCAGGTAGACGTTGCCGACGTACGAGGTCGACTGCTCCTTGTTGACGTAGTGCTCGACGAGCACGTTGTCCTCGAGGACACCGATCTGCGTACGGTCGCCGTGCTGGCGGACCACCATCACGCGCTCGACGGCCTCACGGCGGGCCAGGAACTCGGCCTCGGTGATGATCGGCACGCGGCGGCGGCCCTGCTCACGGCCTTCCCGGCGGCGCTGCTTCTTGGCCTCCAGACGCGTGGAGCCCTTGATGGACTGCACCTCGTCGGACGGCTCGGCACCCCTTTCCCGCGGGGGACGGGGCTCGCGGACCTTGACGACGGTGCGCTCGGGGTCGCCGTCGCCGGGCTCGGAGTCGACGCCGGAGTCACCGGCGCGACGACGACGGCGGCGACGGCGACGGCTGCTGGAGCTGGAACCGCCGTCCTCGCCCCGGGCGTCGTCCTCGTCCTCTTCCTCCTGCTCGGCGGTGTCCTCGGCGTCCTGGTCGGCCTGCGCCGCGGCGACATCCTCGCCCTCGTCACCGCCCTCGGACTCGGAGTCCGCGGACTCGCCGCGACGACGACGCCGGCCACCACGCCGACGGCGCCGACGCGAACCGGTCTCCTCGGTCTCGTCACCCTCGGCGACGTCCTCGGCCTCCGCCTCTTCGGCTTCCTCGGTCTCGTCCTCGGCGGCGGTCTCGACGCTCTGGGTCTCGGTCTCCTCGGCGAAGCCGCCACGGCGGCGGCGACGGCGCCTGGACGCGCCGGCCTGCTCCTCCGGGAACTCCTCGACGTCCTCGGTCTCCGCCTCCGCGGCGGCCTCGGCGGCGGCGCGCTGGGGCGTCTGGAACTGCGGCTCGGTGAACACGGGCGCCTGGAACACGGCCATGGCGGGACGCGCGGGGCGCGGAGCCTCGTCGGACTCGGAGGCGGCGGACTGAGCCGGCGCCGCGAACCCGGTGGCGGCCCGCTGGACGACACGGCGACGGCGGCGCGGGGCGGCCTTCTCATCGGCGGGAGCCTCGGCAGCGGGGGCCTCGGTCTCGGCACCGGACGTCACGGGCGTCTCGGCGGGAGCCTCGTCAGCGGCGGCCTCGGAGGGCTCGGAAGCCTCGTCGGCACCGGTCGGCGCGGTCACACGCCGCGTGGCACGCCGACGCGTACGACGCGGGGCCGCCTCGGCGGTCTCCTCGGCGTCTGCGGTCTCCTCGACACTCACGGGTGCCTCGGCGCTCTCGTCGGCCACCTCAGAGGCAGCGGCCTCGTCGGCACCGGTGGGCGCGGTCACCCGCCGCGTGGCACGCCGACGCGTACGACGCGGGGCCGCCTCGGCGGTCTCCTCGGCGTCCTCGGCCGGGGCAGCAGACACTTCAGCGGCCGTTTCGGCGACCGCAGTCTCAGCGGCCTCCGTCTGCGCGGGAGCACCGGCGGGCGCCGACGCCCGGCGCACGGCACGGCGACGCGTACGAGACGGCGCCGTCTCCTCGGCCTCCACGGCACTCTCGGTCGCAGGCGCGCCGGCGGCTTCCTCGCTCGCCTGCTCGGCCACGGATGCGGCGGCAGTCACCGGCACCACGGTCTCGGCGGCCTCGGCAGCCGCCGGCGATGCGGTCGGCGCGGACGCGCGACGCACTGCGCGCCGACGCGTACGACCGGCAGGGGCGGCCTTTGCCGTCTCCTGCGTCTCTTCGGTCTCCTGGGTCTCTTCGGTGTCTGCGGCCTCAGAAGTCGCCTCGGCCACGACGGCCACGACGGCCTCGATGCCGTCCTCGGGCTTCTCGGCCTCTTCGGTCAGTGCCGCGACATCGGCGGCATCGGCGACCGGTATGGCCGGCTCGACGACCTCTGCGGGCTGCGTCTCGTTGGCGGCCGTGGGCGGTCCCGCCGGGCGGGACGCGGCACGACGCCGACGGCGCGGCGGCAGGGTGTCGCTGGGAGTGTTCAGTTCGGAACCCTCGGTGGGTTCGGTCGGTTCGAGCATGCGGGCGTTTCTCCCGTCAGGCTCCCGGGCGCCGCGCCTGGTCCGGCGGCATGCCGGTGACGTCCGCGGCTCGCGCGGTGCGCGACTGCCGCCGTCCGGGGCGCGGGCGCCGCACGGGAGCTCTCTGTGTCCTGTCTCACCGGTTCCGTACGCCGAATGCGTACGGCCTGGCGAAAGTCTTGTGGTCGGTGCGCTGCCCGACCCAGGTGGCTCCCGAGTACGAGGGCGGCGCTTCGACGTACGTCCCTACGCGGAACCTTCCTTACGCCGGCGCCGTCGCGGCGGCAGCGGGCTCGGCCTCGGTTGGGGCCGTCGCTGCCTCGCGGTCGGGCGCGAGCGGGTCGGTCACCGTGCCTGTCTCTTCATCGAACAGCCCCTGCGCCAGCCTGGTCACCGCTGCGGGGACCGGCGGCGCCAGGTCGGCCACGGCGCGGAGACCGGACAGGACGTCGTCGGGTCGTACGGCAGGCGTCACGTGCCGAACAACCAGCCGCAGTATCGCACAGGCCTGGTCGGTCGGCCTATCAGCCGTTTCACTCTGTGTTTCAAGTTGTACGACAGCGGGGCGGGCGTCGAAGGTACGGACGCCGTTCTTGGTCATCCGCTGGACCTCGACCGCCTCCGCGGCATTGAACGCCGCCACGGCCCGCTCGGCCTCGGCCGGCTCCACGCCGGCCAGCCGCAGCTCCCACACGGAAGCGGTGAGCCGGTCGGCGAGCCCCGAGATCCGGGCCTCGACCGCGTCGACGATGTCGAGGCCGGTGGGCAACGACTCGTCGAGGAGAACCCGCAGCTTCTCGGGATCCCGCGCCACGGTGAGCGCGATCTCCAGATACTCCGCCTCACTGCCCGTGCCGGTGGGTGCGGCATTGGCGTACGACACCTTCGGATGCGGCGTGAACCCCGCCGAGTACGCCATCGGCACCTCGGCACGGCGCAGCGCACGCTCGAAGGCGCGCTGGAAGTCACGGTGGCTGGTGAACCGGAGGCGGCCGCGCTTGGTGTAGCGCAGTCGGATGCGCTGCACCGCGGGTGCGGGCGGCGGGCCTTCGGGCTGTCGCTTGCCCAGTGTCGTTCAGTCCTTCGTGAGAGCGGTCGTACTGCTACCAAGAGTACGTGTCTCGCGGCCGCGAGGTTCCCGCCCGGGCACCGCTTCACGCTCCCGAGGCTCCCCGAACAGCATCCGCCGGAAGTCGGCGCGCGCCTGTCGTACGGATTCTTTGGCGGAGGCGATGGCCTGCCGGGTGGTGCGGCCCACGCTGCGCGCGGCTTCGGCGACGGGCCGCAGCACCGTGTCCCGGACGACGTGCCCGATGGGCGTGAGCACGGTCCGGTAGGCCCACCGCATCGGCTCGACGAAGATCCACCGGAACAGATTCGCGAGGAACCGCCCGACGGCGAGCGAGATCCGGCCTGCGACCCGCCAGGCGTGCCCGAGCGCGTCCCGGATCTCCCGGCCGACGACGGCGAGCGCCCGGCCGACGGGGGCGAGGATCCACCGGTACAGGGCCAGCGCGGGCAGCACCAACAGCACGCGCGCGGTCCAGTACAGGGCGATCCCGATGCCGGTG
This sequence comes from Streptomyces sp. UW30, assembly GCF_008042075.1. Taxonomy (GTDB): domain Bacteria; phylum Actinomycetota; class Actinomycetes; order Streptomycetales; family Streptomycetaceae; genus Streptomyces. The sequence goes on from NZ_RDBN01000053.1 coordinate 251,239, forward strand.
GCGACGGTGCTCACGAGCCACGCGACGCCCTTCGCGCACCAGGCGACGGCATGGCCGACCGGCGTGAGGATCCACTCGTACACCCACAGGGCAGGGATGACGAGGAGGTACCGCGCCAGCCACGCCACCGCGCCGAACGCGCCGAGCCCGACGGCGGCGAGCACCGCGCCGAGCCCCCTGAGGACCCACATCACGGCGTGCCCGAGAGGAGTGAGCACGCGCGCGTACAGCCATGTCAGCCCGGCCCCGATGCCCCGCGCCACCCACGCGCACGCGTGCCCGACGGGAGTCAGGACGTACCGGTAGAGCCACACCAGGGGTATGACGACGAGCACGTTCCCCAGCCAGGCGAGCCCCTTGGCCACGGGCACGACGACGTACCGCCACAGCGCCACGAACGGCCACACGAACACCGCCCGGCCGAGCCACAGCAGCGCCCGGCCCACCGGCCGGAACACCGTGTCGTTCAGGAACCGCCCGCCGACGACGAGCGCGTCCCACACCATCCGCACCGGCACGACCAGCACGAGCACCACGATCCGTACGGGCACCCGGATCGCGACGGCAAGGCACCCCTCAGGCGCTGGGTGCTGCTGCCTGGGCGGTGGCTTCTCAAGGTCCATATCCGTGTAGACGCCAGAGCCACCTGTCCGGATCCCGCTGTACCCCACAACCATCCACCGCCAACCATGTACGGACCCCTGAGAACAACCCCCGGGAACAACACCCCGCCCGAGGCCGGACGTTCGCATTGCGGGATGCGCGGAGCGGGTTGACAGTGGATTCACAGGCCCGGGTCGGCCCACAGTTGATGCGGTACAACGCCCAGCGCATCTGGAACCATCATGGCCAGAACCACTCGGCGGTACGCCTTCCACAGGGTCCACGTATCCCTCCTGACCGCGGCACTCGCGGTGCCGGCGGGTCTGACGAGTGCGGTGGCAGCGCAGCAGACGCACTCGACGCACAGCGCGAGCAGGCCCTACGCACCCGCTCGGACGACACCATCCGCTGCGTCCACGCCGCCCTCGACGCCGCCCGGCCCGACGACGACTCCCCCTCCTACGCAGCCGACCACCACGTCGACCACCGCACCGACCGAGTCCGCTCCGACCGATGCGACAGATTCGGGCGGCACGTCGACGACTGATCGGACGTCAGGTACGGCCACCGAGGGCGAGGAGACGACCGGGCCCCCGCCGGAGCAGACGCAGGCGGTCGAAGAGGTGACGGCGGCTCTGAACGAGAGGCGGGAGGACGTACCCGAGGAGCTCACGTCGTCCGTCGACACCCTGACCGCCGTACTCCGGGCAGTTGAAGAGCCGGACACGTCACCCCAGGACAGACAGGCGGTCACCGACAGCGCGCAGGACGTGGACTCGACGCTGAAGGTCATCAGCGACGACGGCACCCCCGGCAAGGTGCGGGAGCAGCTGACCGCGCTGGTGAAGCAGGTGACGGCCACGCTCAAGGCGGGCCAGGAGACGGATGTGCGGCCCGAGGACCGGTCCAGGGTCTTCCTGGTGGTGAAGCGGACGACTCCCGCTTTGAAGATGGTCGGCGATCCCGAAACGCCCCCGAAGCTGCGGGGGCAGGCGAAAACGCTCATCAACAACGTGAACAAGGGGGCGGAGCAGAACCAGGGCAGTGGAGAGGAAGGCCTCGCAACGCTGTGGACGAGCTCGGGGGCGGAGCCCCTTGCCGACCCGGACATACCGAAGGGGCTGCGGGAGGACGTCGGGGAGGAGTCGACGCGGGTCAGCAAGCACATCAGGCAGGCCAGTGACCCCGAGTCCTCGCCTCAGGAGCGGGACGAAGCCCGGCAGGAGATGAGGGAGGGGACGGCCCGTATGAGGGATGCGCAGGAGGAGGCCGCCGCGGCTCGGGATCGGCCGGACGCCTCGCTCGGGAAGGCCGCCGAGGTGTGCACCAACGCCATATTCGCAGCCGTCCAGGAACGGAAACTCTCGAAGGGGCTGAAGGATGTGACTCCCCAAAGCTGGGACAGCGCGGGAGTCAAGGACTTCTGGAAGGCCAGCGACGAGGGAAACGACCTGCTCGACGTCCGCGCCCAGTTGCAGAACGACGAGCACACCCACGCCCCCTTCGAGGTCGCGCGGCTCATCACCAACCTCGCCGAAGTCGTGCCGCAGAAGGATCTGACCGTAACCCTCGCGGGAAAGCCGGCGGCCCACTGCAAGCAGACCGCTGTGTACCTGGATCGGCAGGGCATCACCGCGGGAGACTGGCTCACGACCCAGGACTGGTGACCGGAGGCCGGGAGGACGGCGAAGACCGTCGTCACAGACCGGCGGATCTCAGCAGTTCCGCGACGGGCACCTCCGCATCGGCCCGAATGCTCGCAGCTCCGTACCTGTCCAACTCCCGCCTCACTTCCCGCGGAGAACTTTTCGTGTCCCAGAAGCGCATCGACGAGATGGAAGAAGTAGGAGGTTCCCCCGGCACCCAGGTCGCTCTCACAAAGCGTGGCTTGCGTGTCACGTTGATGAGGTTGTTGTTGTGCCGGACCCGCCCGTTGTAAATGAGCTGCTGCCCGCACACCTCCCATCGACAGTAGTATCTGCCCTCGCTTTCACGCCACGTATAGTGCGGAGTCTTGAACTCGTCCACATCCAGCTTCCCTCGATCCTTCCTCATGTAGGAAACCTGCATACTGACGGAAACGGTGCCGTAAGGCGCGTCTTTGGGGATTTGGAACACGCGCTCGACGGAAAACTCCTGCCCGACCTCGAGCCACTTGCCGGGCCCGTAGACCTGACTGCTACTGATGATGGTTCGCCTGAGATCACCGGCGTAGAACTCGACGTCCCCCAGATTCCCCTGTCTTCCCGCGGTCTCCCGCCATTCCCTCAACATGTCCTCCGCGCCGGGTAATTCGGAATACTTGGCATCTCTACCGCGGACCGTGTAGATGTCATTGGTGACATAGACGGGAATCCCGCCGGTGTTCTTCATGTAGAGCGACAGCGGGACATGGACAAAGGGCAGCCCACGATCCGCCCGCGCCGTCCCGAACTTCGCCTTCAAGGAAAGGTGCATGGGGGCAGCGGTGGGCTGGTACATGGTCGAGTACGCCAGGCTGACACCGGTCAGGAGCGCGGTGACGACCACTCCGGCGGCGAACCTCTTGGGCCGCGGGACCCCTTTCCAGCAGTCCTCCCGCACGAGCACGACGAGCGCCCACAGAGACCAGCACCAAAGCGGCAGGAACATCAGCAGATAGGGCGTGTACTCCCTCTCTTCGAGCCACATGAAGAGAAGGAGGCTGTCCGTGGCCAGCGCGATGAGCACCCCCAGCAGAACAAGCGCGCCGGAGATCCTGACCTGCCGTCTCTCCCAGTAGTCGAACGCCGCCACCGCGGCCACGCCTTGCACGAGGCCCGACAGCACGAAGAGAACCCCGGTCATTCGTTGCGCGAAAGTGAGCGCCCCGGTTGCGTCCGGCCAGCCGACCATCGCGCTGAGCACCATGGAAGCCAGCAGTCCGGCCGTCATCAGCGCGAWGGTCGCGCGTCTTCGCCACGGACGGTCCGGCCAGGTGCCGCTGCCACCTCCGCGCCAGCAAATGAATGCCGTGTCGTCCAGATCGATGTCGTCCGGGAAATCGAGCCGTCGAAGTATTCGGCGCAGATCACCCGACGACCAGGCACTGCCCACCGTCCCACCGCCCATGGTCACCCGGCGAAGACCACGCCTGTCCGGCGCCTCGACGACGACCCAAGGGCGGATGCTCATGGCACCAGGCTCTGACGTCCCCCATTCCTGCGCACGCGGGGCTCCCCCGTTCGGCAGACCGCAATTCTCCTGACGAGATGCGCACCACGCATTCCCCATAGAGTGGAGCGAGTGGAGTGCGTGGAGTGCGTGGAGTGGGTGGAGTAACCGGATCGGCCCCGAACGGCAAAGTACTCGTCGCCAAGGAGTGATCATGAGCTTCGCCTACGCGTCGATCCACACCCGGCAGGAAGACGGCGTCCTGTTCGCCACCCTCGCCGCCGGCCCCCTCAATCTCATCGGCGTCGACCTCGTCCGGGACCTGGTCTCGCTCGTCGACACGCTGTACCGCGACCCAGGTGACGTGCGAGTCGCCGTCATCGAAAGTGCCTCGGCCGAATACTTCTCGGCGCACGTGGACCTTACGGCGATCCCGCAGTACACCGCGGAAGCCGCGAAGGCCGGAGGACCCGGAGACGCCTCCCTCGGCATGTTCCTGTACAAGCTGGCGCACGTCCCGGTGATCACCATCGCCAAGGTGCGCGGCAGGGCCCGCGGCGGCGGCAACGAGCTCGCCCTGGCCTGCGACATGATCTTCGCGGCCCGCGAGAACGCGGTTTTCGGGCAGTTCGAGTCCGGCACCGGCGCCCTGCCCGGCGCCGGCGGAGTACAGCATCTGGCCCGACGGCTCGGCAGAACCCGCGCCATCGAAGCCATCACCAGCGCCGACGACTTCGACGCCGACCTCGCCGAACGCTACGGCTGGATCAACCGCGCCCTGCCCGACGCCGAACTGGACGCCTTCGTCGAGCGTCTGGCCAAACGCATCGCCGGCTTCCCGCCCGCCGGGGTCAAGGCCGCCAAGCGCGCCATCAACGACCTCACACTGCCGGACCCGGCACACGTCCGCTCCGACGCGGCCAGGTTCGTCGGCCTGGTCGCCCTGCCCGAAACCCGCGAACGCCTGGACGACCTGGCGAGCCGCGGCCTCCAGACCCCCGGCGACGTCGAACGCGACCTCGGCAGGGCCGTGGCGGAGTACAGGGCCACGGACCACTGAAGCGCGGGTCGACCGCGGGGGCCGGAGAAACTCAGTAGCCGGTGCCGTGCTTGACCTGGGCCCGCTCCTTTCCCCTGCGACTGCGACCTGGCCGAGATCCACCGATGAGTTCCGCCGACTGGGCCGGTCTACCTGAACGCACACCATCGAGCCACCCATGGGAGACCCACCATGACCAGTCCCGCACACCCCGGCCGCATGCTGTTCGTGAACATGCCCGTTACGGACCTCGAGCTCAGCAAAGCGTTCTTCACCAAGCTCGGGTTCAGCTTCAACCCGAAGTTCACCGACGAGACCGCCGCCTGCATGCTGGTCGGCGAGCACGCCTTCGTCATGCTGCTCAGCCGCGAGAAGTTCGCAGAGTTCGCGAAACTGCCGATGGCCGACCCCACCACACACACGCTGGCGCTGTACTGCTTCAGCGTGTCATCCCGCGACGAGGTCGATACGGTCAGCGCCGCTGCGCTCGCGGCGGGCGGCTCCAAGGCAGATGACGCGGAGGACTACGGCTTCATGTACTCACGCAGCTTCTTCGACCTCGACGGCCACGGCTGGCAGGTCATGTGGATGGACCCGGCGGCGGTGGAGCAGGGCCCCGAGGCGTTCGCGGCATCCGCGCAGGACGCCGACACTCCGGCCTGACCCACCGCGTTCCGCACGTGCGCCGTCGTCGTGCGGCCGACCGCCCCAGCCACGGCGGTTCTGACCTCATGCACTAGGTGACTCCACCACGCCGAGAGCCCCCTCCCAGACGGGAAGGGGCTCGCGGTCAGCGCTGGTTGTTGAGGCTGGGGAACATGTGGCCGAATACGTCGTGGATCATGGCGATCCCCTCGGCTCCGGTGAGCGGGGTGTCGGGGCCGATGTCGGGCACGGTTTGGCCGAGTTCCCGGCCCAGGCCGATGGCGGCGAAGAACATGGCTTTGGCCAGGCCGCGCAGTGGCAGGTCAGGCGGGACCATGGCCTCGTTGAATTCGGGAACCGGCCGGGGGCGGACATCGGGCCAGTCCTGGGGATCGCGCGGGGTCTCCAGCGTCAGGACGGCACGCAGGTCGGGGGCGATCGCTTCCCGTGCGGAGAATGCCGGTCCGAGCGACCAGCGTTCGCGCAGCGTGTGGATGACCGAGGTGCTGCGGTGGACGCCGGTCACGACGGCGCGCTCGGGTGCCCAGGCCGAGACGGCGACGGTGGGGATGCGGATGCCGGAGCGGTCGAAGCGGAACCCGTACTGGCCCGCGGGCGCGGCGGGGTCGGGTGGCGGTGCCGGTGGGGGCGGGACGTGGTCGTAGGTGCCTCCGGCCTCGTCGAAGGTGACCACGAACAGAGTGTTGTAGGCGTTCGATCCGGTGGGAGACGAGGAGGAGCGGACGGCGTCGTAGAGCTGGGCGAGCAGTGCCTCGCCGCCGAGCAGCGAGGACGGGGTGTCGAAGGTCAGCCCGGGGAACAGCGCGCCCTCGGGCGGGTGCATGTCGTTGTGGCCGTACACCAGAGCGGGCTCGATGAAGGAGTAGTTCGGCAGCGTCCCGTTCGCCGCGTCCTCGAAGAACCGGTCGGTGGAGTGGAAGTTGGCGAACCGGTCGCGCAGCCGGGCGGCGTGGATGATTCCGGTGAAGGGCAGTCGCGCGGGCGGGCTGCAGTACACCCGCCAGGTCAGCCCGTGGGCCTCCAGCCGGTCGAAGACGGTCTCCGCCGTGTTGTGCACGGGAAAGGAGTCGGCCGGGGACATGTTGACGACGTAGCCCGAGGCGGTGCCCGCGTTGAAGAACGACCGGTTGGTGAAGGTCTGGGACGGTACCTCGCAGAACCAGTGGTCGAAGGTGGCGAACCCGCGGGCCAGTGCCGAGAGCACGGGCATCTGTGCGGGGGCGTAGCCGGTCATGATCTGCGCGTACTCGTCGTATACCGGTTGACGGCCGGTCTCCGCGGTGACGGCGCTGATGTAGTCGGCGACAAAGCCGTCCATGGTCGGCACTCGGCCCGCGTCGGAGGGGGCGTTGTAGGGCGAGGCCATCTTCTCGGCCGGCACTCCCCGGTTGCCCGGCGGATCGATCACGCCGAACAACTGGGTGTTGAGGTGCTGGTACTCCTCTCCCGGATCCGGGTTCGGAGTGTCCATGTCGGGCGCCACACCGTACGGCACTCGCTCACGGTCCGCCCCGTCCTCGGCCCACGACGGGATCGGGTTGCCCAGGTCCTTCCCGATCACGCCCTCGAAGCTCGGCACCTCACCCGGCTCGTACAGCCTCCCCAGCAGGTTGTCGAACGACCGGTTCTCGAAGAGAACCGCGACAACGTGATCCATCGCATGGCTGCGGTCAGGTCCGGTCATCGCATGTGACCTCCCTACGCCAGACTCCCGCTTCGGCGCACCCACCGCCCACCCGCCACAGCTGCGCATCAGACGCGATCCGTGGCCTGCCGCCCGCGGCGTCGACCACGTCCAGCACACACCCGCTCCACCACCGAGGCAAACGGGAGCCATGACGCGGCGGAGCGACCGTGAAGCGATTGATGGGCGCCCTCCGCCGCCCTCTCCAACCTCCCTGACAGTGGTGACGCCCAGGTTTGGGCATCCTGCTGTCACATCGGCCGACGGCCGATGAGTTCCGGAGCCCGGCGGGGTCTGCCTCTGCACAAGCGAAAGCTGCGTACGAGCTCTGTGAGGGGACCGACCATGACCACCCACGCACACGCGCTACCACCCGTCGTTGACGCCGCAACCTGGGAGCACCGGCTCGGGGCACTGCGTGCCCGGGAGAAGGCCGCGACGCGGGAGCTTGATGCCGTCGCCGCCGAGCGTCGTCGCCTGCCGATGGTCGAGATGCCCGACTACACCCTTGAGGGCGAGGACGGCCCCGTCCGGCTGGCGGACGTCTTCGAAGGAAAGAGCCAACTGATCGTCTACAACCACATGTGGTTCGCCGACAAGGAATGGCAGTGCCCGGGATGTACGGGGTTCACCTCGCAGTACACCCGCCTGGAGTTCCTGGACAACTACGACGCACGATTCGTCATCGTCACCCAGGGCCCGATCGAAGAGGCACTCGCCTACAGGCAACGGGTCGGCAACCGGATGACGTGGTACTCGACTGCGAACAGCTCCTTCGGGACCGATGTCGGCGCACCCCCCGACGGAGGTTTCGCGGTCAACGTGTTCCTGCGCGACGGCGACACCGTCTATCGCACCTGGCACACCAACGGCCGGGGTACCGAACAGCTCGGCCACACCTTCGCCCTGATCGATCTCCTGCCGTACGGACGTCAGGAGGAATGGCAGGACTCGCCCGCGGACTGGCCCCAGTCACCCACCTACAGCGGCTGGGCGACATCCAAGGACATCGCTGCGCTCTATGGCTCGGCCCCCGGCAGCAGCTGAACTGGTCACGGACGACGCGCTGAGGGTCCGTTGCCGTTGTCGACTGCTCAGCCGCCGTTGCTCCGACGTCGGCTGGGCATCTCGTACGAGATCACCTTCGCCTGCGGGAGGTGAAGTTCAGTCGGTCTCCTCCGCTTCCCCACTGAAGAGGCTGACGAGTTGGCCGATCGGGTTCTGGCCGAAACAGAGCTCCAGCCCGTCGGCGGACTCCTGGGCCTTCACTGCGCTGCGTTCGAAGAGTGCTTCCTCGTAGACGGTGAGGGCCTTCTCGGTGTCGTTCTTGTGATGGGCGATGGCCTCGCCGAGTTCGGCGCCGTCCAGCATCGCGAGATTGGCGCCTTCTCCGGCAAACGGCGACATGACATGTGCGGCGTCTCCCAGCAGGGTCACACCCGCAACGCGGTCCCAACGGTGGCCGATCGGCAAGGCGTTGACCTTACGAGGAACGAGGGCGGTGTCCGATGCGGTGAGCAGCGTTCGGATGCTGTCGCTCCAGCCGTCGAACCGGGCGAGCACTGCCGCCGCGGCCGTTTCGGGGTCGGTGAAGTCGATGGCGTCGAGCCAGTCCTCCGCGACCCGCAGGGCGGTGTAGATGTGCAGGCTGCCGTCAGTCTGGTGATGGGCGAAGAAGCCCTTGCCCTCGGCGAGCGCGAAGAGCGCACCGTCTCCGACGACGGCCAGGCTGTCGGGGTGACGGGTCGCGGCGTCGAGGAGATTGGTTTCGATGAAGGAGATGCCGGTGTAGGCGGGCCAGGCGTCCGAGACCAGGGGGCGGATACGGGACCATGCTCCGTCGGCGCCCACGAGCAGGTCAGTGGTGTGGACAGTGCCGTCGGCGAAGGTGATCTCGTGTCGGCCGTCGCTCAGCGGCCGTGCGGCCGTGACCTTGCGGCCCCAGCGGACGGTGGTCTCGGGCAGCGAGTCGAGCAGCAGATCGCGCAGCTGGCCGCGGTCGACTTCGGGTCGGTCGCCGGTGCCGTCGTCTGCCTCTTCCCAGTGCACGGTGGCGTGCTTGTCCAGTACGCGGGTGGCCTCGCCGCCGGAGTGGACCAGGGAAAGGAAGCCATCGTGGAGACCGGCGGTGCTCAGGGCGATCTGGCCGTTGTGGGTGTGGATGTCGAGCATGCCGCCCTGGGTGCGGGCGTGCCGGTCGGCTTCCAGGTCGAAGACGGCGGCTTCGATGCCGTTGATGTGCAGGACGCGGGCCAGGGTCAGGCCGCCGAGTCCGGCGCCGACGATGGCGATGGGGTGGTGGGTGTTCATGGTGACTCCTTTCGCGCCGGGGTGAGCCGGCGTCGGGTCCCTGCGGCGTGTACTCGGGGTGTCGGTGCGATGGAAGACGTGGTCGTTGCGCCCGACGGTCAGGCCGTCTTGGCCGGTTCGGTCGCGGGCTGCGGGGAGCCGGCCGGCTTGCCGCGTAGGGGAATTTCCTTTATCCAGAGCGCGGCGACGAAGGCAGCCGCGGCGCAGAGGGCGCCGACCAGGAAGATCTGCTGGGTGCCGTGGGACACGGCCTGCAGGTAGGCGTCCTTGGCCGACTGGGACATGCCGGGTGTGGCCGAGACGCCGTTGTCGGTCGGAGCGCCGCCGCCGTGGCCCTGGATGGCGCGGGTGAACAGGGAGCCGAAAACGGCGACGCCGAGCGAGCCGCCCAGAGTGCGGAAGAGGCTGGTGGCCGCGGAGGCCGCGCCCATGTCGCGCAGTTCGACGGCGTTCTGGGCGATCGTGTTGGCCATCTGGATGGTGAAGCCTGTTCCGATTCCGACCAGGACCATGTAGGCGCTGGTGGTGAAGCGGGTGGTTGTGGTGTCCATGGTGGACAGCAGTCCCATGCCGAGGGCGAGCGAGGCGGCACCCACGACGGGGAAGATCTTGTATTTGCCGGTCTTCGCCATCACCTTGCCGGCGGTCGTGGACGCGGCGACGGTTCCGGCCATCATCGGCAGCAGCAGAAGTCCGGAGTGGGAGGCGGAGGCGCCCTGCACGATCTGCTGGTACAGCGGCAGGTAGAGCGTGCCGCCGAACATGGCTACTCCGGCGACCAGCAGCAGCACGGCGGAGACCAGAAAGTTGCGGTGCCCGGTGAAGATCCGCGGCGGCAGCAGCGGCTCGGCGGCCCGCTGCTGGGAGGCGATGAAGGCCGCGAGCAGCACCACGGCGCCCGCGGCGAGGCTCAGGATCTGCCAGGAGCCCCAGTCGTACGTGCTGCCCGCCCAGGTCGCGGCCAGGACGACGGTGCTGATCATCGCGGTCATGAGGGTGATGCCGAGCCAGTCGATGACGACCTTGCCACGGCGGGCGGCCGGCACGTGCAGCAGCAGCCCGCACCACACCAGGCAGATCAGGCCGACGGGCACGTTGACGTAAAAGGCCCAGCGCCAGCCCAGGTGGCCGGTGATGAAGCCGCCCACGAGCGGGCCGCCGATGCTGCCGACGGCCTGGACGATGGCCACCATGCCCTGGTATTTGCCGCGMTCGCGGGGCGGCAGCAGCACACCGATCAGCGCGAACGCGCCCGCCATCAGGCCGCCGGCCCCGACGCCCTGTAGAGCGCGGAAGGCGATCAGCTCGCCCATCGACGAGGCCTGGCCGGAGAGGACCGAGCCGATCATGAATACCGCGATCGCGGCCAGGAACATGTACTTGCGGTGGAACAAGTCGCCGAGCTTGCCCCACACCGGAGTGGAGCAGGCGGTCGTCAGCGTGTAGGCGGTGACCACCCAGGACATGTGGTCGATGCCACCGATGTCGGCGACGACGGTGGGCATCGCGGTCCGCGATCGCGGCCAGGAACATGTACTTGCGGTGGAACAAGTCGCCGAGCTTGCCCCACACCGGAGTGGAGCAGGCGGTCGTCAGCGTGTAGGCGGTGACCACCCAGGACATGTGGTCGATGCCACCGATGTCGGCGACGACGGTGGGCATCGCGGTGCCGACGATCAGGCCGTCCAGCATCGACAGCAGCATCGCCATCAGGACACCGAGCAGGACCCAGCGGATGTTCTTCGGCACGACGGGCGTGTCGTCGGCCGCGGATGCGGTGGTTGCGGACATGACGGCTCACCCCTTTCGGGAACGCGTTGGCTGGATGGAGGACTCCATCCACCATAACGAACATGTTCGTACCGAACAAGTTCGTTCATCGTCGCGTGGGCCTGGCCGCCGCCGAGAGCGTGGAAGAAGGTGGAAGAAGGTGCAAGAAGACAGTGATCATGACGGCCGATCCGATGCCGGCGACCAACTGCTGGATGGCACTGAGCGGGCACACTGGCCCTAGCGGGCTTCGCTGTCCGCTAGGGCCAGTGCTCAGGTATCGCCCGAGGCGGCAGCGGGGTGTGCGTGATGCCCGTTGGTGGGGCTGTGCGGGGCCCAGTCGAAACGGCGGGAACCCGGTCCGGCGAAGAACACGTGGTGCAGCTGGGCGAGCCGCGGGAACGTCTTTTCGTCGGCGCGCTCGCAGATCCCCACTCCCAGGCCGCGCGCTCGGGCCTGACGCCGGCGTCGAGCAGACCGTCCAGCCGCGGTTCGTTCAGCCGCAGTTCGTTCAGCCGCATGCCGCCCGTGCCGGTGCACCGGCGTCGGTCAAGAGGCGGAGCGCGGCGTCTGCAGGATGCCGTTGAGGAGCATCCGGGTCCGCCACATCTGGCGTTCCTGCGGGGTCCCCGACAGCAGCTCGGACCCGAGCGCGGCAACATGGGGCACCTTCGCCGCGGAGGCGTTCGCCACGGCGGCGGCGACTGCGTTCCACTCCTCCGCGAAGTGGGGCGAGTCCTTCTGGCCGGCATGCTCGGCAGCGCTGGCGGTGGCGACCTGGAGCAGGACGTCCACCCCCCATGCCGCCTGGTCGTCCGGCACACCGCCCTGGCTGAGCAGCGCCAGCAGCGCCTCCAGCAGATTCAGGTAGTTGGGGCCCGAAGGCCGGGCGACCACCGCCGACTGAGCGAGGCTCGGGTGCTGGTAGAGGAGGCGGCTGTAGGAGGACAGAACGGCATCGATCCGCTCCCGCCAGTCCCCGTCCGCGGCGGCGGGCGCCAGATCGACCTCGCCCAGCAGTTCGTCGAGGATCGCCGCGTGCAGCTCGGCGGTGTTGGCCACGTAGACGTACAGCGAGGCCGGCCCCGTATCGAGCTCCTGGGCCAGCCGTCGCATCGTCACCCGCTGCAGTCCCTCGGCACGCATGACGCGGACCGCGGTCGCGATGATCCCGTCACGGGTCAGCGCCGGCTTGGCCGGACGCTCACGGCGGCTTACGGGGTGAGGTCGGGAGGTCATGACAGGAGACTACCGAACATGTTCGTTGCGGCGGGTCCGGTGCCTCGCGCGTGCCGTTCGCACTGAGGTCACCGGACACCACTGAGCCCCTCCCAGATAGGAGGGGCTCACAAGGTCACACCACCCCACGGACGCTCATGCGTCGACGATGCGCCGCATCGCCTCACTCACTTCAGTGAGCGTGTCCGCTGGTCGAAGCGTCCTTCTTGACCGTCAGCGGCAGCAACTTCTGCCCGGTCGGGCGCGMCCCGGCGGAGATGAACGAACTGCTCAACAAGGAGATCAGCCCGCACACGGGCGGCGAGTACGAGTTCCAGGAGGTCAGGAGCGCGGACGACCGCCGGGACGCGCTCCCCGACATCCAGCGGGCCGTCGCCGAGGGCAGACCGGTGCCGATCGGCGTCGAGGGCGAGGACGAGAACGGCGACCGGGTCGGCCACTCCATGATGATCGTCGGTCAGGAGGGCGACATGCTGCAGGTCTACAACCCCTGGGGAACGACCACTTGGGTCAGCGAGGACGACTTCGTCAACGGCAACATGGACAAGGCCTCCGACAAGGACTTGCCCGACGCCTACGGCGTCCACCTGCCCGCCCAGTGAACGGAAGGCCGACCCCCGTGAAGTCCAGCCACCGCCTGTCCGCCGCCCTGGCCTTGCCGCTGACGGCCGTGATGCTGTCCGGGTGCGGCCTCTTCGGCCCCGAGACGTTCGAGGCCGACGAGCGGTCCATCGAAGTGGACGCCGGCGACACGTTCGAGCTGACGCTTCCGGCCAACCCCTCGATGGGCCAGGACTGGAGCATCGTGCGCCCCGGGCCCGACCATGCAACGGTGCGCCAGGAGGGCGGCCGGGAGGAGGACTTCGAGGGCGACAGCGGTGTCGACGGGGCTGGTGACGGTACGCAGACCTTCACCTTCCAGGCCGTTGCCGCGGGCACCACGAAGATCAAAATGAGCTACTGCGTGCTGGGCGACTGCCCCGACCACGACCGCACCGCGACGGGCAACCCCGGCAACGACCCGGCGTACTTCATCTACACGGTCACCGTGCGATGACCGGAACGGAGGTACCGATGAACCCCGGCAAGACCGACGAAGAGTCGGCGCAGGCCGACGTCGCCATGCTCCTGCGCTACGGCATCGGCGCCCCGGGCCCACGTCGCAGCGCCCTGTTCGGCGACGGAGCCGTGGGCGCCGCGGTCACGCTCGACCGCCTCGGGGTCCAGCCCCGACCGCTCGGCGCCGACGCAGCGTCGCCCTAGGTCTCGTCACCCTCCGCCGTGCCGGGAACGGAGCCTGACCCAGGCGGCCGTGGCGGCGCCGACAGACACCTGGCATGCCTGGTGGCCATCGGCTGGGCAGGGTCAGCCGGTAGTGAGCACCATCCGGAAGCGTGCGGTGCCCGACAGCATCTTCTGGTAGCCCCTGTCGGCCTCTGTCAGCGGCAGGGTCTCCACCATCGGGCGAATGCCGTGCAGGACGCTGAACGCCATGGTGTCCTGCACGTCCTGCGCGGTGCCGGACGGGTGGCCACGTACGGTCCTGCCGGGCATGATCAGCTGGAGTGGGCTGATTCCCAGGGGGTCGGGGCTCACTCCGATGACGACGAGTTCGCCGCGGGGCGTCATGCCGTCGACCGTTGCCGCGATGGCGTCGGAGCTTCCGGCCGTCGCCAGTACGACTTTGGCGCCGCCCAGGGACCGCAGAGCGTCGGCGACCGTTGTCGCCCCCGTGCTGTTGATGTAGTGGTGCGCTCCCAGTTGCTTGGCGAAGTCGGCCTTTCCCTCACCTCGGGCGATGGCCACGGTCTCGAATCCCATGGCCACCGCGTACTGGACGCCCAGGTGGCCGAGACCGCCAATGCCCAGTACGGCCACGAGATCGCCGGGCCGGGCGGAGCTGTGCCGCAGGCCGTTGTACGTCGTGACACCCGCGCACGCCATGGGTCCCGCATCGGACGCCTTCAGGGCTTCGGGGATCCGGGCCAGGGCGTCAATCGGCGCGATCATGGTCTCGGCGAAGCCTCCGTCGTAGGCGTAGCCAGGAATCTTGAGGTTGTCGCAGACGATGAAGTCGCCCTGGCGGCAGGGATTGCAGTGACCGCAGCTTCCTCCGAACCAGCCCACCGTGACCCTGTCCCCCACGTTCCAGGTGTCCGCCTCGGCTCCTTCGCCCAGTTCCTCGATGKGCCCGGCGGTCTCGTGGCCCGGAACGAGCGGGAATCGCACGCCGGGCATGCCGGCGCTGACGAAGACGGCGTCGCTGTGGCAGATTCCGCAGGCCTCGACGGCAATTCGTACGTGGCGGGGGCCGGGTCGCGGTACCTCGCGCTCGACGATTTGGAAGGACCCGTCAGCGGTGTCGACCTGTGCAGCTCGATAGGTGTTCATGCGTTTCTCCGAGTTCGGGACTGCAGCGGCGCGGGATGCAGTGGGCGACTGCGGGTCATCCGCATACGGAGGTAAGGCGTTGAGGGTTCGACCGCGCCGGACCACACGACTACGGCCGGCGGTCGACGTCCAGCGGACAGGCGTCGCCTGGCTGCGTCATCCCGCTGTCGAACGCGGCCCCCTGTACCTCTTGCTGGACGGTCTCCTGCGGGAGCGGCGCGACTACATGGTGTGCAGGGGTTCCTTGAAGGATTTGCGGAACACCGGCCCGGCGAAGGGGATGATCCCCGACATCATCTTGGACTTGAACGAGGTGGGATGCCGTTCGAGTCTGACGTCGACGCGTGTGCCCTGATCCGTGGGAGTCATCTGGAACTGCCAGCCACCCGAGCCGAAGGGCACCGAGTCACGAGTGGTGACGGAGACACTCTTTGTCGAGGGGTCCCATTCGTAGCGTGCACGCTCCCACGACTTGTCATTCCCCTCGGTCACCTCCGCCCATGTGTCACCTCGCTCGTGGACCTGGAAGTGTTCGGCATCGATGGATGGCCACTCCTCGATACGGGACGGGCTGAAGTTCGTCAGCACGCCCATCACCTCGTCCGGGCTCATCGAGGAGTTCACGTGGAAGTGCAGGGATGGCATGTCAACCGCCCTGTGAGAGAAGACGTTGTCTGTCGGCAGCCTTCGGCAGGCATCCAGCGGCCTGCCTGACCGGCTTGCCGACGCTGGTTCGCAGACGCGACCATGCTGGGATGCGGCGCCTGGGCCTCCTACGGGGCCACTGAGCGGCCTCTCTGGCCTGGACTGAATCTCCACCATTCAGAATGCACCGCCACTCAGCACCGCGCACCCTGACCTGCGCCTAGTGATCGGCTCATGGCTGGGCGCGTCCGGGCCGGCTGCGATCGCCTCGATCAGTTAGCGAGGCATGGAATGTTCAAGGGCCTCTCCTCGGACCGAGGGCGGCCCCGAACTTGACACCCTCCTGACCCAGCTGATCAAGCTTCTCGACGGTGAGGCACCCGCGCAGCTGTGAGGCTTCACCAGTCTTCGAGCGTGCCGCTCGGAGACGGTGGAACGAAGAGCCACCTGTCTCACCCCAGCCAGAGCCTCAACCACCCGATCGAGCGCCCCGCCCACCTCAGTGCGAGTGACCGCTAGGCGCCGGCGCAGCGTTCTTGACCGTCAGCGGCAGCAGCTTCTTCCCGGTCGGGCCGATCTGGATGTGCGTGTCCATCTGAGGACACACCCCACAGTCGAAGCACGGCGTCCACCGGCAGTCCTCGACCTCGGTCTCGTCGAGGGCGTCCTGCCAGTCCTCCCAGAGCCAGTCCTTGTCGAGGCCGGAGTCGAGGTGGTCCCAGGGGAGGACCTCCTCGTACGTCTTCTCGCGGGTCGTGTACCAGTCGACGTCCACTCCGAAGGCAGGCAGCGTCTTGTCGGCGCAGCTCATCCAGCGGTCGTACGAGAAGTGCTCGCGCCAGCCGTCGAAGCGGCCGCCGTCGTCGTACACCGCGCGGATGACGGCGCCGATACGGCGGTCGCCGCGGGACAGCAGGCCCTCGACGATGCCGGGCTTGCCGTCGTGGTAGCGGAAGCCGATCGAGCGGCCGTACTTCTTGTCGCCGCGGATCTTGTCGCGCAGCTTCTCCAGGCGCGCGTCCGTCTCCTCGGCCGACAGCTGCGGGGCCCACTGGAAGGGGGTGTGGGGCTTCGGCACGAAGCCGCCGATCGACACCGTGCAGCGGATGTCGTTCTGGCCGGAGACCTTGCGGCCCTCGGCGATCACGTTCATCGCCATGTCGGCGATCTGGAGCACGTCGTCGTCGGTCTCCGTCGGCAGGCCGCACATGAAGTACAGCTTCACCTGGCGCCAGCCGTTGCCGTACGCCGTGGAGACGGTCCGGATCAGGTCCTCTTCCGAGACCATCTTGTTGATGACCTTGCGCATGCGCTCGCTGCCGCCCTCGGGGGCGAAGGTCAGGCCCGAACGGCGGCCGTTCCTGGTCAACTCGTTCGCCAGGTCGACGTTGAAGGCGTCCACGCGGGTGGAGGGGAGGGACAGGCCGATCTTGTCCTCCTCGTACCTGTCCGCCAGGCCCTTGGCGATATCGCCGATCTCGGAGTGGTCCGCCGAGGAGAGGGACAGGAGGCCGACCTCCTCGAAGCCCGTGGCCTTCAGGCCCTTCTCGACCATCTCGCCGATGCCCGTGATGGAACGCTCACGGACCGGGCGGGTGATCATGCCGGCCTGGCAGAAGCGGCAGCCGCGCGTGCAGCCGCGGAAGATCTCCACCGACATGCGCTCGTGGACGGTCTCGGCCAGCGGGACCAGCGGCTGCTTGGGGTAAGGCCACTCGTCGAGATCCATCACGGTGTGCTTCGACACACGCCACGGGACACCGCTCTTGTTCGGTACGACACGGGCGATACGGCCGTCGGGGAGGTACTCCACGTCGTAGAACGCCGGGATGTACACCGCGCCCGTCTTCGCCAGGCGGAACAGGACCTCCTCGCGGCCGCCCGGCCGGCCCTCCGCCTTCCACTCGCGGATGATCCGCGTCATGTCGAGCACGGCCTGCTCGCCGTCGCCGATGACGGCGGCGTCGATGAAGTCGGCGATCGGCTCGGGGTTGAAGGCCGCGTGGCCGCCGGCCAGGACGATCGGGTCGTCGACGGTCCGGTCCTTGGACTCCAGCGGGATGCCCGCAAGGTCCAGGGCCGCCAGCATGTTGGTGTAGCCCAGTTCGGTGGAGAAGCTCAGCCCGAACACGTCGAAAGCGCGAACCGGCCGGTGGCTGTCCACTGTGAACTGCGGGACGTCGTGCTCCCGCATCAACGCCTCCAGGTCCGGCCACACGCTGTACGTGCGCTCGGCGAGGACGCCCTCCTGCTCGTTCAGTACCTCGTAGAGGATCATGACGCCCTGGTTGGGCAGCCCGACCTCGTACGCGTCCGGGTACATGAGCGCCCAGCGGACGTCGCAGGACTCCCACGGCTTGACCGTGGAGTTGAGTTCTCCGCCGACGTACTGGATCGGCTTCTGCACATGCGGGAGCAGAGCTTCGAGCTGCGGGAACACGGACTGGGTGACCGCAGCGGCTTCGGCAGGCATCTCGCGAACCTTCGTGAGCTGGACTGAACTGACAGGGGTGACCATCTAGCCTAACGCGATCGCGACGGCCCCCCGCACGCTCAAATGCTCGTCCCGCTCTTGATCTCCTTCCAGAGCCCCGGAAGCTCGGCCTCGTCCTCGACCGCGCGCCGTTCCTCACGCCCGTACAGCAACCCGTATGTGAACGAGGGCTCCCCGGCGCCTTGCGCCTGCCGCGCCAGGTCCTGCAACGCCTCCCGGGTCATCACGCTGTCCTGGTGGTCACCGAGCAGGTTCTGCAGGCTCTTCATCGACTTCACCAGCCCACCGGCGGGGTCGCCCAGCACCGGGACCGCCGACTCCGCCGCGTACCTCGCCCGCTTGGCCTTCTTGCGCGCCTCGTGCAGCGAGAGGTCCCGGTCGTGCCCGGGTTCCATGTCCAGCCCCTGCTCGACCAGCACGGACACCTTCGAGAAGTCCTTGCGTACGGCCTTCCCGATCACCTTCTCCGGCTTGCCGCCGGCCGCCTCCAGCAGGGGCGGGTCGGCGACCAGGGCGTCGAGGGTTTCCAGCAGCTGGAGATACCTCTGGCCGTCGAGCACACTCAGCAGTCGCCGTCGCGATCCCCCGCTGCGGGCCTTCGACCAGGTACGCAGCCGGGTGCGGACGGGCCCGGACATCAGGGTCCGCGGCAGCTCGCCGAGGGCGGCCGTCAGCCGCTCGGTCAGCACCTCCTGGTCCCGGTCGACGCCCAGCTCCCCGGCCAGCCACTTCAGCTCTTCGCCGATCGGGTCGGTCACCGCACGGTCGAGGACCTTGCCGTACGTCATGAAGGCGCTGCGCATCCGGCGCGTGGCGACCCGCATCTTGTGCACCGAGTCGTACACGTCCCGCCGCACGGCCGGGTCGAGCTCGACGATGGCGTCCCGCTGGGCGCGGACATAGACGAGGACGTGATCGCCGGCGGTCACCGGCTCCTCGGCCGCCGGCGCCTTCTTGCCCCGCTTCTTCTTCGGGGCCGTCTCCTCCAGCGCCCTTTGGAGCTTCGACGCGGACGACGACGGCCGCACTCCCGCCTTCTTCAGCCGCTTCTCGACCTTGTTCAGGAACGCCGGATCGATGCCGTCGGCCAGCTCCACCTCGATCTCGGTCCACTGAACGGTGCCGCCGTCCTCGCCCAGGCGCTCGGCCTGCACGGCATCCACGCCGACCTCGGCCAGGAGCCGCCCGTCGGCGTCCATGAGCTCACGCACATCGCGGTCGGAGCGCAGCCGGACCACGGGCACCAGCTCGGCGTCCCGCACCCGGGAGCGCACGAGCCCCGCGAACGTACGGGGCAAGCTGTCCGCCAGCGGGGCCTGGATCTCGTCCCGCACCCCCGGGGCGACGGGGAATTTCAGATGCCAGCCCGCGTCCGACCCGCCCGTTCTGCGGCGCAGGGTGATCGACGCCGCGGCGAGGCGCTCGTCCGGGGTGTCGTAGTAGGTGGCGTCCAGATGCGCGACACCTTTGTCGACGACGGCGGCCACCCCGGCGACGCCGGTCAGATCGGGCAGGCCGCTGTCGTCGGACTCATACTTCCGCTCGATTTCGCGCTTCGTGTCCGCCATGACCCGAATCTAATCGGAGTCCCGACGAGATGACAGGGCTTACCAGCCATGAACCGCAGGCGAACGGGGGGTGAAGACCGAGAGGTCGACCGATTCGTTCAATGCCACGGGCGGCACGGTGACCCCGTGCCGCCCGGTAACACCTGTCTCAGCCGACTGCGGCTGTCACGCCGACATCGGACGTTGGACTCTGATCGACTGCAACAACCCCACGGCCACCCACACCGCGAACATCGACGATCCTCCATAGGAGACGAACGGCAACGGCAGACCCGTCACCGGCATGATCCCCAGGGTCATCCCGATGTTCTCGAACGCCTGGAATGCGAACCACGCCACGATCCCGGCCGCGACGATCGTCCCGTACAGCTCGGTCGTCTCCCGAGCGATACGGCTGGCCCGCCACAGGATCACGCCGAGGAGGACGATGATCAGCCCACCGCCGAGGAAGCCCAGCTCCTCCCCCGCCACGGTGAAGACGAAGTCGGTCTGCTGCTCCGGCACGAACTGGCCGGTGGTCTGCGAGCCGTGGAACAGCCCCGAGCCCGTGAGCCCTCCGGAGCCGATCGCGATGCGTGCCTGGTTGGTGTTGTAGCCGACGCCCGCCGGGTCGAGATCGGGGTTGGCGAAGGCGGCGAAGCGGGCGATCTGGTAGTCGTCCAGGATGCCCAGCTGCCAGACCGCGATCGCGCCCATGGTGCCCGTCCCGATCAGTCCGAAGACCCAGCGGTTGGAGGCACCGGAGGCGAGCAGCACGCCCAGCACGATCACCACCATGACCATGACCGAGCCGAGGTCGGGCATCAGCATGACGATCAGCATCGGCACGGCGGCCAGACCCAGCGCCTGCACCACTGTGCGGTGGTCCGGGTACTGCTTGTCCCCCGCGTCCACTCTCGTCGCCAGCAGCATCGCCATGCCCAGGATGATCGTGACCTTCACGAACTCCGAGGGCTGCAGCGAGAAGCCGCCGGGGAGCTTGATCCAGGAGTGGGCGCCGTTGATGGTGGAGCCCAGTGGGGTGAGCACCAGCAGGATCAGGAAGACCGACAGGCCGTACAGGATCGGCACCGCCGTGCGCAGGGCGCGGTGCCCCAGCCACACGGTCCCTATCATCAGCGCGAGCCCGATTCCGGTGTTCAGGACATGCCGGATCAGGAAGTAGTACTGGTCGCCCTGGTTGAGCTCGGTGCGGTTGCGGGTCGCCGAGAAGACCAGGAGCGCACCCATCAGCGACAGGGCGATAGCCGCCAGCAGTATCGGCCAGTCGAGCCGACGGGCGAGCGAGTCACGGGCGAACAGACGGGTCCAGCCCGCCCGTTCCGGCCCGTACCCCGAGACCTGGAAACTGTTGGCGCCGGTCATGTGAGCATCCTCCGGCTTCCCCGCCTACGGCCACCGCGTCGCCTGCGCCGGGTGTCCCGGTTCTCGSCCGTCGGCGTCGCCGCCGTCCCGGCGAGCTGCGGCTCGTCGTCGGAGTCCTCGCCCCCCTGGCTGGCCCGCTGCTCCTTCGCCGGGTCCTTCGAGACCTTCGGCGAGGTCAGGGTGCCGTCCGTGCGGACCTTCGGCAGGTTCTTCTGCGGCGTGGGCAGCAGCGCGTTCTTCTTGTTGATCGTGCCGTCGTCGGAGACGCCGTACAGCGCGTCGTAGATGTTGCGCACGGCCGGACCCGAGGCACCGGAACCCGTACCACCCTGGGAGATCGTCATGATGACCGAGTAGTCCTTGGTGTACGTCGCGAACCAGGAGGTCGTCTGCTTGCCGTAGACCTCCGCGGTACCGGTCTTGGCGTGCATCGGGATCTTGTCCTGCGGCCAGCCGACGTCCGCGAACCGCCAGGCCGCGGTGCCGCGCGTGGCGACTCCGGCCAGGGCGTCGTCCATCTCGGCCAGCGTCTTGTGGCTTATCGGCAGCTTGCCGTGCGACTTGGGCTCGATCTCCTGGACGGCCTTGCCGTCGGCGCTGACGACGGCCTTGCCGACGGTCGGGTCGTAGAGGGTGCCGCCGTTGGAGATCGCCGAGTAGATGGTGGCCATCTGGATGGGGGTGACGAGGGTGTCGCCCTGTCCGATGGAGTAGTTGACGGAGTCACCGGCGCGCATCCGGTTGCCTTCGAGGCAGTTCTCGTAGGCGATCTTCTCGGCGTACGAGCCGTCCTTCTTGCCGTACTTGCACCAGGCGTCCTTGTTGGCCTTCCAGTAGTCCTGCTTCCACTGGCGGTCGGGGATGCGGCCGGTGACCTCGTTGGGCAGGTCGATGCCGGTCTCCGCGCCGAGGCCGAACTGGTGGGCCGTCTTGTAGAACCAGTCGTTCGCGTTCTTCTTCGGCTTCGTGCCGCCGTCCCGCTTCCACTCCTCGTGGGAGAGCCGGTAGAAGACGGTGTCGCAGGAGACCTCCAGGGCGCGGCCGAGGCTGATCGGGCCGTACCCCTTCGCCTCGAAGTTCTTGAAGACCTGGCCGCCGATCGCGTACGAGCTGGAGCATTGGTAGGGGCCGTCGAAGGAGTAGCCGGCGTTGATCGCGGCGGCCGTCGGGACGACCTTGAAGATCGAGCCGGGCGCCGACTGGCCCTGGATGGCCCGGTTGAGCAGCGGGTAGTTGGAGGCCTTGCCCGTCAGCGTCTTGTAGTCCTTGGCGGAGATACCGCCGACCCAGGCGTTCGGGTCGTAGGTCGGGTTGGACGCCATGGCGACGATGCGGCCGGTCTTGGCCTCCATCACGACGACCGCGCCCGAGTCGGCCTTGTACGGCTCGTTGGTGTTGCGGTCCCACTCCTGGCGGGCCTTCTTCATCGCGTCGTTCAGCTCGTACTCCGCGACGCGCTGCACTCGGGCGTCGATGCTGGTGACGAGGTTGGAGCCGGGCTGCGCGGCGTCGGCCTGGGCCTGGCCGATGACCCGGCCGAGGTTGTCGACCTCGTAGCGGGTGACGCCGGCCTTGCCGCGCAGCTCCTTGTCGTACTGGCGCTCCAGGCCCGAGCGGCCGACCTGGTCGGAACGCAAGTAGGGCGAGTCGGTGTCCTGGGCCTTCTGGAGCTCCTCGTCGGTGACCGGCGAGAGGTATCCGAGGACCTGGGCGGTGTTGGACTTGCCGGGGCCCGCGTAGCGGCGCACGGCCTGGGGCTCGGCGGTGATGCCGGGGAAGTCCTCGGCACGCTCGCGGATCTGGAGGGCCTGCTTGGCGGTGGCCTCGTCGGTGATGGGGATGGGCTGGTACGGCGAGCCGTTCCAGCAGGGCTGCGGCGTTTCGGCGTCGCACAGCCGGACCTTCTCCATGACGTCCTTGGGCTTCATGCCCAGCACGCCGGCCAGCTTGGCCAGGACGGCCTTGCCGTCGTCCGGCATCTTCAGCAGGTCGGTGCGGGAGGCGGAGACCACCAGCCGTGTCTCGTTGTCGGCGAGCGGCACTCCGCGCGCGTCCAGGATCGAGCCGCGCACGGCGGGCTGGACGACCTGCTGGACGTGGTTGCCGGACGCCTCCTTGGCGTAGGCGTCGCCCTCGCGGATCTGGAGGTACCACAGGCGCCCGCCGAGGGTGCCGAGGAGGGAGAGGACGAGGATCTGGATGACGACGAGCCGGATCTGGACGCGTGGCGTCCGGCCGGTCTCGGGGATGTTGGTCACGGCTTCCTCCCCCTCTCGGTGCGATGGCCGGCGCGAGTACCAGTGCGACTACGACTGTGTGTGTACGACTGTGTGCGTACGAGTGATGAACGACCGGCCCGCGAGGCCCGGTTCCCCCCGGACTCACCCGTCCGGGTGAACTCCCCTGTTCTCACAGTCGCTTGACCCCCTTGATGCGCCCGGCGCGTGCCGTTCGCGCCTTTACCGCCTTCCCCTTCAGGCCGCCGAACCCGCCGCGCTGGCCGCCGATGCGCAGGCCGGTGCCGCCGGAGAGCCAGCCGGAGGAGATGTCGGCCTTCTTGGCCTGGGAGTTGGTGTCGGCGAGCGGGTCGTTCTCCGCGCGCCGGGCCAGCGCCATGATCCCGGGGACGACGAACGGCGCGAGCAGCAGGTCGTACAGCGCGGCCGTGAACAGCAGGCTGCCGAGGCCGACATGGCGGGCCGCGGTGTCCCCGACGAGGGCGCCGACGCCCGCGTACAGCAGGGTCGTGCCGATCGCGGCGACGACCACGACGACCATCGGCCCGGTGGCCGATTTGAGCCGGCCGTTGTCCGGCTTGATGAGCCCGGCGAGGTAGCCGATGACGCAGAGCACCAGCGCATAGCGGCCGGCGGCGTGGTCGGCGGGCGGGGCGAGGTCGGCCAGCAGTCCGGCGCCGAAGCCGACGAGGGCGCCGCCGACATGGCCGTAGACCATGGCGAGGCCCAGGACGGTGAGCAGCAGCAGATCGGGGACGGCGCCCGGCAGATGCAGCCGGGACAGGACGCTCACCTGGAGCACCAGGGCGACGACGACCAGAGCGGAGGAGAGCAGGATTCGGTTGACGCGCATCGGGCTTCAGCTCCTACTGCTCTTGCTCGTACTGGTTCTGTGCGTCGCCCGGAGGCTGATACTGGCCGTCGAACCGGGGCTCGTACTGACCGTCGGCCAGCGGCTGGTCCTGCCCGTCCGCCTGCGGCTGGTCCTGCCCGTCCTCCGGCACCTCGGCGCCCGGTGTGACGGTGACCGTCACGGTCGGCCTGGGGGTCGGCCGGGGCTTGGCGGGGAGCACCGTGTCGCGCGGGTCCTTGGCGGGGGCCTGGACGACGACGCCGACGACGTCGAGCTTGGAGAAGCCGACGTACGGCGTGACGTAGAGGGTGCGCGTCAGGTCGCCGCCGGAGGGATCGACGCGGGAGACGATGCCGACGGGGACGCCGGGCACGAAGGGCTTGTCGGCCTGCGAGCCGAAGGTGACGAGCCGGTCGCCCTTCTTCACCTCGGCCTTGCCGTTGAGGAGTTCGACGCGCAGCGGGCGGTCGCCCTGGCCGGAGGCGAAGCCGAGCTCGTCGGTGGACTCCATGCGCGTGCCGACGGTGAAGTCGGGGTCGTTGGCGAGGAGCACGGTCGCGGTGTTCGGGCCGACGGTGGTGACGCGTCCGACCAGCCCGTCGCCGTTCAGGACGGTCATGTCCCGCTGGATGCCGTCGTTCGCGCCGACGTCGATCGTGATGGTCCAGGAGAAGCCCTGGGCCGCTCCTATCGCGATGACCTCGGCGCCCTTGATGCCGTACTGGCCCTTGCCCGCGATCTTCAGCATCTTGTCCAGCTGGTTCAGCCGGCTGCGGTCCCGGTCGTCGCTGCCGAGTTTCACCTTGAGGGCGGCGTTCTCCTGCTCCAGCTGGGCGAGCCGGTCGTGGCGCTCGCCGGAGTCACGGATCGCGGCGACCGCGTTGCCGACCGGGTTCACCGCGGCCGACACGCCGTTCTCGATCGGGCCGAAGACCGTGGCAGCGGCTTGGCGGGCACCGTCGACCGGCGAATCCTCACCGCCGCGGATGTCCACCGTGATCAACGCGAACGCGATGGCGATCAGCAGCACCAGGAGCAGCCGGCTCTCTCGTGTGTCCCTCACGTGCGGCGGCCGTGCCCTTCCTCATAGGAATTCGGGAAACCCCCGGTCAACCCGATGGGTTCTGTATACGGAGTTGGTACGCGGAGTTGTATGGGAAGTTTCGAGGCTCTTCGGGGATCTTATGCCTCTATATCAACGATCCGCCGTACGAGAGGAGATCATCCCGTACGGCGGAACCGAAGAGTTACGTCATCTGCGCGGCTGGGCGTCCAGCACCTGCTGCAACGCCTCGAACTCCTCGACGCACTTGCCGGAACCGAGCGCCACGCTGTCCAGCGGGTCCTCGGCGATGTGGATCGGCATACCGGTCTCGCGGCGCAGGCGCTCGTCGAGGCCGCGCAGCAGGGCGCCGCCGCCTGTCAGAACGATTCCTCGGTCCATGATGTCGCCGGACAGCTCCGGCGGACACTTGTCGAGGGTCGTCTTCACCGCGTCCACGATGGCGTTGACCGGCTCCTCGATGGCCTTGCGCACCTCGGCGGCGGAGATGACGACGGTCTTCGGCAGGCCGGAGACGAGATCCCGGCCGCGGATTTCGGTGTGTTCGTCAGCATCGAGGTCGTACGCCGAACCGATCGTGATCTTGATCTGCTCGGCCGTCCGCTCACCCAGCAGAAGGGAGTACTCCTTCTTGATGTGCTGAATGATCGCGTTGTCCAGCTCGTCGCCCGCGACGCGGATGGACTGGGCGGTGACGATGCCGCCGAGGGAGATGACCGCGACCTCCGTGGTGCCGCCGCCGATGTCGACCACCATGTTGCCCGTGGCCTCGTGGACCGGCAGGCCGGAGCCGATGGCCGCGGCCATGGGCTCCTCGATGATGTGCACCTGGCGGGCGCCGGCCTGGGACGACGCCTCGATGACGGCGCGGCGCTCGACGCCGGTGATGCCGGAGGGCACACAGACGACGACCCGCGGACGAGCCAGATACCGGCGCTTGTGGATCTTCAGAATGAAGTAGCGGAGCATCCGCTCGGTGATCTCGAAGTCGGCGATCACGCCGTCCTTCAGCGGACGTACGGCAACGATGTTGCCGGGCGTGCGCCCGATCATCTTCTTCGCCTCGGCGCCGACCGCGAGGATGCCACCGGTGTTGGTGTTGATCGCGACCACGGACGGCTCGTTGAGTACGATCCCGCGACCCCTGACGTACACCAGCGTGTTGGCGGTCCCGAGGTCGACAGCCATGTCACGGCCGATGAACGACATTGAGTTCCCCATCAGGATTCGTCTGGCCTTCCTGGGAGCATTTGACGGCTTTTCAGGACGGCGAAGTTGGTGCTGTGACGTGAAGGCTTCCATCGTAGACGCGCCTGCACGAACACTGCGGGAGGGTCTTCGCCATTGTCAGCAGATGGCGAGTCGCCTCGCTTGTGGAGACGGGCCATCGGGGGCACTCGTTCCCTCGATCGCCGCGCATATGCATTTGGTATGCACTCAGGTGCGGAGATTCAATCTCCGCACCCTCTCCGTTCAACTACGAAGGGGTTACGCACGCCCCGGAAAGAAGATCTTCACCTCGCGCTCGGCGGACTCCTCGGAGTCGGAGGCGTGGATGAGGTTCTCGCGGACGATCACGCCGAAGTCGCCGCGGATGGAGCCCGGCGCGGCGGCGATCGGGTCGGTCGGACCGGCGAGGGCACGCAGCCCCTCGATGACCCGCTCGCCCTCGACGATCAGGGCGACGACCGGGCCGGAGGCCATGAACTCCACCAGCGGCTCGTAGAAGGGCTTGCCCTTGTGCTCGCCGTAGTGCTGCTCCAGGGTCTCCTGGTCCAGCGTGCGCAGCTCCAGCGCGGTGATCTGCCAGCCGGCCTTGCGCTCGATACGGCTGATGATCTCGCCGGTCAGGCCGCGGCGGACTGCGTCGGGCTTGAGCAGGACGAGGGTGCGCTGAGTCACGGGAGGGCTCCTTCTTACTGCTGGTGTGCGGTGGGATGAGGTTACAGGGCGTGTCCAGGCGCCTGTTACGCAGCGTCAGGGGTGGAGGAGTCCGCCTGCGCGGCGAATCTCGCCTTCGCCTCGTCGACCTTCTTGCCGTAGTGCACCGAAGCCCACCAGAGTGCCGCGAAGATCGCGCCCAGGAAGAACATCGTGGGAACGATGAACCCGGACGCGATGAGCGCGATCTGCAGGGCCCAGCCGAGGGCGACGCCGCCGGGGCGGGTCACCAGGCCGCACAGCAGCAGGCAGAGGAACATAGCGATCCCGCTGACCGTCCACACCGTCGACATGGCCAGGTCGGGATCCTTCATCGCGACCAGACCGGCGAAGCCGATGACGAAGAACTCGCCGATCAGGGTCGAGGAACAGAGCGTACGCATCTTTCGGACTCAGCCCTTCCCCAGCAGCAGCCGGGCTTCGCCGACCGTGATGACGGACCCGGTGACCAGCACACCGCCGCCCGCGAACTCGCCCTCTTCCTCGGCCAGCGTGATCGCGGCCTCCAGGGCGTCCGGCAGCCGCGGCTCGACCTGGACGCGCTCGTCGCCGAACACCTCGACGGCGATGGCGGCCAGTTCGTCGGTGTCCATGGCGCGGTGGGAGGAGTTCTGCGTGACGACGACCTCGGCGAAGATCGGCTCGAAGGCTTCCAGCAGCTCGCGCACGTTCTTGTCGCCGCTCGCGCCCACGACCCCGATCAGGCGGCTGAAGTCGAAGGCCTCCTGGATCGCCTCGGCGGTCGCCCGCGCGCCCGCCGGGTTGTGGGCGGCGTCCAGCACAACGGTCGGAGAGCGCCGTACGACCTCCATACGGCCCGGCGAAGCGACGGCCGCGAACGCCTTGCGGACCGTGTCGATGTCCAGCGACTCGGGGCGCGCGGCGCCGACGCCGAAGAACGCCTCCACGGCGGCGAGGGCGACGGCGGCGTTGTGCGCCTGGTGTGCGCCGTGCAGCGGCAGGTACACCTCGGGGTACTCACCGCCCAGTCCGCGCAGGGTGGCGAGCTGCCCGCCGACCGCGACCTGGCGCGAGACGACGCCGAACTCCAGGCCCTCGCGGGCGACGGTGGCGTCGACCTCCACGGCCTTCTTCAGCAGCACCTGGGCGGCGTCCACCGGCTGCTGGGCCATGATCACGGTGGCGTCCTGCTTGATGATGCCGGCCTTCTCGACGGCGATCTCACCCGGAGTGGAGCCCAGCCGGTCGGTGTGGTCGAGGTCTATGGGCGTCACGACGGCGACATCACCGTCAATGACGTTGGTGGCGTCCCAGGAGCCGCCCATCCCGACCTCCACGACGGCGACGTCGACGGGCGCGTCGGCGAAGGCGGCGTACGCCATGCCCGTGAGCACCTCGAAGAAGGACAGGCGGTACTCCTGCGAGGAGTCGACCATCTCGATGTACGGCTTGATGTCGTTGTACGTCTCGATGAAGCGCTCGGCGGAGATCGATGCGCCGTCGAGGCTGATCCGCTCGGTGATCGACTGGACGTGCGGCGAGGTGTAGCGGCCGGTGCGCAGCTCGAAGGCGCCGAGGAGGGCCTCGATCATGCGGGCCGTCGACGTCTTGCCGTTGGTGCCGGTGATGTGGATCGAGGGGTACGACCGCTGCGGCTCGCCGAGCACGTCCATGAGCGCGGCGATGCGGCTGACCGAGGGCTCCAGCTTGGTCTCGCCCCAGCGGGTGGCGAGCTCCGCCTCGACGGTGCGCAGGGCCTTGTCGACCTCGGGGTCCTCGGGGCGCGCGGGCACGTCGGCGCTGGGCCGGCCACCCTGGGTACGCAGGGTTCGGCTGCCTGCCTCGATGGCCGCGAGATCGGGGTCACGGTCGGTTTCTGCCGCGATGATCTCTTCGAAGGGGTCGTCGCTCTCACTCACGGGGTCAGTCTACGGAGGGGGACTGACAGAGCGCCCACGGAGTGGGGTGTCGTGGGTTGTCGGGCGACTGCGGGTCAGTCGTGGCTGGTCGCGCCCACGCGGCGGAGCCTCACATCAATACAGCCCCGCGCCCCTGGGAGACGAAAAGGTCCCCGGTGCTCACACAGCACCGGGGACCCTCGTCGACGTACGAACACCTACGCCTGCGGCAGGCGCTCCAGCTGGGCGGCGATGCGCGCGATGTCCTCGTCCGCCTTCGCGAGGCGGCCGCGGATCTTCTCCACGACGTTGTCCGGTGCCTTCGCCAGGAAGGACTCGTTGCCGAGCTTGGCGTTGGCCTGGGCCTTCTCCTTCTCGGCAGCCGCCAGGTCCTTCGCGAGGCGCTTGCGCTCCGCCGCGACGTCGATCGTGCCGGACAGGTCCAGCGCGACCGTGGCGCCCGCGACCGGGAGGGTCGCCGTCGCCGAGAAGCCCTCGCCCTCCGGCTGGAGGCGGAGCAGCTGGCGGATGGCGGCCTCGTGGGGCGCCAGCGCCGTGCCGTCCAGGGTCAGGCGGGCCGGGACACGCTGGCCCGGCTGCAGGCCCTGGTCGGCGCGGAAGCGGCGGACCTCGGTGATGACCGACTGGAGCGACTCGATCTCCCGCTCGGCGCCCTGGTCACGGAAGCCGCTGTCGCTCGGCCACTGGGCGATCACGATCGACTCGCCGCCGGTGAGGGTGGTCCACAGGGTCTCCGTGACGAACGGGACCACCGGGTGCAGCAGCTTGAGGGTGACCTCGAGGACCTCGCCGAGGACGCGCTTGCTGACCTCGGCCGGCTCGCCGCCCGCCTGGAACGTCGTCTTGGACAGCTCGACGTACCAGTCGAAGACCTCGTCCCAGGCGAAGTGGAAGAGGGCGTCGGACAGCTTGGCGAACTGGAAGTCCTCGTAGAACGCGTCGACTTCGGCGACGACTGAGTTCAGGCGGGACAGGATCCAGCGGTCGGTCGAGGACATCGCCGACGGGTCGGGCAGCGGACCGTCCACCGTCGCGCCGTTCATCAGCGCGAAGCGGGTCGCGTTCCAGATCTTGTTGGCGAAGTTGCGGGAGCCCTGGACCCAGTCCTCGCCGATCGGGACGTCGACGCCCGGGTTGGCGCCACGGGCCAGGGTGAACCTGAGCGCGTCGCTGCCGTACTTGTCCATCCAGTCCAGCGGGTT
The DNA here is from genome assembly GCF_008042075.1 of Streptomyces sp. UW30. GTDB lineage: Bacteria > Actinomycetota > Actinomycetes > Streptomycetales > Streptomycetaceae > Streptomyces. The sequence continues at coordinate 281,321 of NZ_RDBN01000053.1, forward strand.
GACCGCGTTGCCGAAGGACTTCGACATCTTCTTGCCGAACTGGTCGCGGACCATGCCGTGCAGGGCGATGGTGTGGAACGGCGGGGTGCCGTCCATCGCGTACAGGCCGAACATCATCATCCGGGCGACCCAGAAGAAGAGGATGTCGTAGCCGGTGACCAGGACGGAGTTCGGGTAGAACTTCGCGAGCGACTCGGTCTGTTCGGGCCAGCCGAGGGTCGAGAAGGGCCACAGGCCGGAGGAGAACCAGGTGTCGAGGACGTCGGTGTCCTGGTGCCAGCCTTCGCCCGTGGGCGGCTCCTCGTCGGGGCCGACGCAGACGACCTCGCCGTTCGGGCCGTAGAAGACCGGGATGCGGTGACCCCACCACAACTGCCGCGAGATGCACCAGTCGTGGAGGTTGTCGACCCAGTCGAAGTACCGCTTCTCCATCTCCTGCGGGTGGATCTTGACGCGGCCGTCGCGGACCGCGTCACCGGCGGCCTTGGCGAGCGGGCCGACCTTGACCCACCACTGCATGGACAGGCGCGGCTCGATGGTGGTCTTGCAGCGCGAGCAGTGGCCGACGGAGTGGACGTACGGCCGCTTCTCGGCGACGATCCGGCCCTCGGCGCGCAGCGCGGCGACGATGGCGGAGCGGGCCTCCAGGCGGTCCAGGCCCTGGAAGGGGCCGTGGGCGGTGATGACCGCGTGCTCGTCCATGATCGTGATGGCCGGCAGGTTGTGCCGCTGGCCGATCTCGAAGTCGTTCGGGTCGTGGGCCGGGGTGACCTTGACGGCGCCGGTGCCGAACTCGGGGTCGACGTGGGTGTCGGCGACGACCGGGATCGAGCGCTCGGTCAGGGGCAGCTTGATGAGCTTGCCGACCAGGTGCTTGTAGCGCTCGTCGTCCGGGTGGACGGCGACGGCGGTGTCACCGAGCATCGTCTCGGCACGGGTCGTGGCGACGACGATGGTTTCGTCCCCGTCGCCGTACTTCATGGAGACGAGCTCGCCGTCGTCGTCCTGGTACTCGACCTCGATGTCCGAAATGGCGGTCAGACAGCGGGGGCACCAGTTGATGATGCGCTCGGCGCGGTAGATGAGCTCGTCGTCGTAGAGCCGCTTGAAGATGGTCTGGACGGCCTGGGACAGGCCCTCGTCCATGGTGAAGCGCTCACGGGACCAGGCGACAGCGTCACCGAGGCGGCGCATCTGCCCGGAGATCTGCCCGCCGGACTCGCCCTTCCACTGCCAGACGCGCTCGACGAAGGCTTCCCGCCCGAGGTCGTGCCGGGACTTGCCTTCCTTGCCCAGCTCGCGCTCGACGACGTTCTGCGTGGCGATGCCGGCGTGGTCCATGCCGGGCTGCCACAGCGTCTCGAACCCCTGCATGCGCTTACGACGCGTCAGCGCGTCGATCAGGGTGTGCTCGAAGGCGTGCCCGAGGTGCAGGCTGCCCGTGACGTTCGGCGGCGGGATGACGACGGTGTACGGCGGCTTGTCGCTCTTCGCGTCCGCCTCGAAGTACCCACGCTCTACCCAGCGCTCGTACAGCGGCCCCTCTACATCGGCCGGCGCGTACTGGGTCGGCAGTTCGGTGTCGGGCGCTGGTGGCTGCTGCTGAGCGTTCTCGGTCACGCGCCCAGTTTAGAGGTGTCGCGGGCGTGTCCCGAAACGCCTTTGTTCTGTAACGGTGGGCACCCCGATGCCATGCGTTGCCTGTGTCTGCGCCAGGATGTCAGGAACACATAAGCATCTGGAGGGGAACCCAGAAATGAGCTACAACCAGCCGGGCCCGTACGGCGGGCAGCCCCAGCAGCCCGGTCCGTACGGCGGGCAGCCTCAGCAGCCCGGTCCCTACGGCCAGCAGCCGCAGGCGCCCCAGCCCGGCTACGGCTACCCCCAGCAGGCTCCCCCGGCCCAGCCCGGGTACGGCTACCCGCAGCAGCCCCCGCAGGGCGTCCCGCCCCAGCAGCCGTACGGCCAGCAGCCCGGCTACCCCCAGCAGCAGCCGTACGGCCAGGCCCCGTACGGGATGCCGCAGCCGCCGGCGCCGGGTGGCGGCGGCAAGAAGACCGGCCTGATCATCGGCGCGGTGGCGGTCGTGGTCGCGATCGGCGTCGGGGCGTACTTCGTGCTGGGCGGCAGCAGCGGCGGCGGCGCGGGCAACCTGGAGAACGACGGGGCGCACAAGCTGGCCACGCCGGAGAAGCTGCTCAGCGAGTACACCCGCGCCAGCAAGGTCGGCGAGTCCATCGGCGGTTCCAACGACACCGCCAAGGACCTGGAGAAGAGCGGCGTCAAGAACGGCGAGAGCGTCGTCGGCGTCTACTCGACGGCGGACCTGAGCGGTTACGACCCCAGCGACCCGAGCACCACGCCGGATCTCTCCGAGCTCGCGACGGCCAAGGGCATCACGTACTTCGGCGCCTACGGCGAGGTCGCCGACCCCGAGGCGGCGCTGGACAAGTTTTTCACCGACTTCAAGAAGTCGTCCCAGCAGGAGTCCTCCTCCAGCTCCTCCGGGGCGGGCAAGACCGAGCTGGTCGGCGAGGCCGAGTCCGTCGACCTCGACGGCGCGGTCATGAAGTGCCAGGCCGCCAAGGGCACCGACCTGGCCACCAAGAAGGAGAAGACGGACTGGTTCTGCGCGTGGGCGGACTACAGCACCATCGCGATGGTGTCGCCGGGTGACACCACCAAGGGCATCGCGAAGGATGTCGCCGTGGACATCACCACGAAGGTCCGGGCGGAGATCCGCGTCAAGGCCTGACGCCCGAAGCGTCAACTGCGAAGGGGCCCCGGTCGGTTGACCGGGGCCCCTTCGCGTGTTTGTGGTCGCGGCTACGCCGACTTCTGCTCCCCCGGACCCCGCCGCGCGTCCCGCGGGATCAGGGTCGGGTTCACGTTCGAGTGGACGACGTCCGCCGTGATGACGACGCGGGCCACGTCCTTGCGGGACGGGATCTCGTACATCACGCCCTGGAGGACTTCCTCCATGATGGCGCGCAGGCCGCGGGCGCCGGTCTGGCGGAGGATGGCCTGGTCGGCGATGGCCTCCAGGGCCTCGCGCTCGAAGTCCAGCTCCACGCCGTCGAGTTCGAAGAGGCGCTGGTACTGCTTCACCAGCGCGTTGCGCGGCTCTACCAGGATCTGGAGCAGGGCCTCGCGGTCCAGGTTGTGGACCGAGGTGATGACGGGGAGGCGGCCGATGAACTCGGGGATCATGCCGAACTTGACCAGGTCCTCGGGCATGACGTCCTCGAACTGGTCCTTGGCCTCCAGCTCGCGCTTGGAGCGGATCGTCGCGCCGAAGCCGATGCCCTTGGCGCCGGCCCGGGACTCGATGAGCTTCTCCAGGCCCGCGAACGCGCCGCCCACGATGAACAGGACGTTCGTCGTGTCGATCTGGATGAACTCCTGGTGCGGGTGCTTGCGGCCGCCCTGCGGAGGGACCGAGGCCGTCGTGCCTTCCAGGATCTTCAGCAGGGCCTGCTGGACGCCCTCGCCGCTGACGTCTCGCGTGATCGACGGATTTTCACTCTTCCGCGCGACCTTGTCGATCTCGTCGATGTAGATGATCCCGGTCTCGGCCTTCTTGACGTCGTAGTCGGCCGCCTGGATCAGCTTCAGCAGGATGTTCTCGACGTCCTCGCCGACGTACCCGGCTTCCGTCAGCGCCGTCGCGTCGGCGATGGCGAACGGGACGTTCAGCATGCGCGCCAGCGTCTGCGCGAGCAGCGTCTTGCCGGAGCCCGTGGGGCCCAGCAGCAGGATGTTGGACTTCGCCAACTCGATGGCGTCGTCGCGGCCTTGGGCGCCGCCGTTCTCGCCGGCCTGGACGCGCTTGTAGTGGTTGTAGACGGCGACGGAGAGCGCCTTCTTGGCCGCTTCCTGGCCGACCACATAGCCCTCGAGGAACTCGTAGATCTCGCGGGGCTTGGGGAGTTCCTCCCAGCGCACCTCGCTGGTCTCAGCGAGCTCTTCCTCGATGATCTCGTTGCAGAGATCGATGCACTCGTCGCAGATGTACACACCAGGGCCTGCGATGAGCTTCTTGACCTGCTTCTGGCTCTTGCCGCAGAACGAGCACTTGAGCAGATCGCCGCCGTCACCGATGCGTGCCACGGTGTGCTTCCCCTTCGCCTGGGAGACGCCTGGACGTTTTCGAATCCAGCGGCTCCTGGTGCTGCCTTATGTCGACGGTACCTTGCCTGGCCCCCCGTTCGGGCCCCCCTTGGCGCGGTTCACTTTGACGTGCACCGTCCCAAACCGTGCCAAGGGGCAGCAGACAATACCGGTCCGCGTCAGCGAACGTCGGCGTTGTTCATCTTCCGGGTGGAGATGATCTGGTCGATCAGCCCGTACGCCAGCGCGTCCTCGGCCGTCAGGATCTTGTCGCGCTCGATGTCCTCGCGGATCTTCTCGATCGGCGTGGTGGAGTGCTTGGCCAGCATCTCCTCCAGCTGCGCGCGCATCCGGAGGATCTCGTTGGCGGCGATCTCCAGGTCGGAGACCTGGCCGCGGCCGGTCTCGCTGTACGGCTGGTGGATCAGCACGCGCGCGTTCGGCAGCGCCATGCGCTTGCCCGGCGTGCCGGCGGCCAGCAGGATCGCGGCGGCGGAGGCCGCCTGGCCCATGCAGACCGTCTGGATGTCCGGCTTCACGAACTGCATCGTGTCGTAGATGGCCGTGAGCGCCGTGAAGGAGCCGCCGGGGCTGTTGATGTAGACCGAGATGTCCCGGTCGGGGTCCATCGACTCCAGGCACAGCAGCTGCGCCATGACGTCGTTGGCGGAGGCGTCGTCGATCTGCACGCCGAGGAAGATCACGCGCTCCTCGAAGAGCTTCGCGTACGGGTCGTACTCGCGGATGCCCTGCGAGGTGCGCTCGACGAAGCGGGGGATCACGTAGCGGGACTCGGCGACGGGGCCTGCGTACTCGGCGCGCGTGCGGTCGTACAGGCCGCTGCCGGGGAAGTCGTTCACTGTCTGTCTCCTAGGGGCTGTGGCGGTCGGCTGGGGGCTGTCCTGGGGCCTCAGGCCCCGGTGCCGCCGCCGCCCGGGATACCGGCAGCCGTCGTGATGACGTCGTCGATGAGGCCGTACGCCTTGGCCTCCTCGGGGTCGAACCAGCGGTCGCGGTCCGAGTCACGGGTGACCTGCTCGACGGTCTGGCCGGTGTGCTGGGCCGTGAGCTCGGCCATGCGCTTCTTGGTGTGCAGCAGTCGCTCAGCGTGGATCTTGATGTCCGAGGCCGAGCCGGCGAGGCCGGCGGAGGGCTGGTGGATCAGGATCTCGGCGTTCGGCAGCGCGAAGCGCTTGCCGGGCGTGCCCGCGCTGAGCAGGAACTGGCCCATCGAGGCCGCGAGGCCCATGGCGATCGTCATCACGTCGTTCTTGATGAACTGCATGGTGTCGTAGATCGCCATGCCAGCTGTGATCGAGCCGCCCGGGCTGTTGATGTAGAGGTTGATGTCCTTGTCGGGGTCAGCCGCGGCAAGGAGCAGCAACTGTGCGGTGATCTTGTTCGCGATGTCGTCGTCGACCGGCTGGCCGAGGAAGATGATCCGCTCGTTGAGCAGCCGGTTGTAGACCTGGTCACCGAGGCCACCGCCGATGGAGGGCTCGCCGGCGGCGGAGGGCATCAGATTCGTCACGTATCCACCTGCTCGTCTTGCGACGGCGCCGGGCCGTCTCACGTGTTCTGCGTGGGCAACGGGGGCTCCCCTGCCCTCATACTCATGGACCCTAACGCGGTGGTCCTGTGCTGCAATCCCGGTTCTGCGGGTGTTCGCCGGGGGCGTAGCGCCGTGGGCGCCCCGGTGCACGCGCGTACGAAAGAAGGGCCCCGGGGATTTCACCTCCCCGGGGCCCTTCCTACGAGCTGTGTAGCGCCGTGGGCTCAGCCCTCGGACTTCTCCTCGGCGGCCTCGTCAGCGGTGCCCTCGGCGGCCTCCACCGTCTCCGTGGCCTGCTCGACCTCGTCCTCGTCGTCCAGGTCGATGACCTCGCCGTTGGTGTCCTTGACCACGGCCTTCTCGACCACGACGGCCAGGGCCTTGCCGCGGGCGACCTCGCCGACCAGGAGCGGAACCTGACCGCCCTCGACGACCGCCTGGGCGAACTGGTCGGGGGACATGCCGGAGGAGGCGGCGCGACGCATGAGGTGCTCGGTGAGCTCCTCCTGGTTGACGTTCAGCTTCTCCTGCTTGACGAGCTCGTCGAGGACGAACTGCGTCTTGATGCCCTTGACCGCGGCTTCCTTGGTCTCGGTGTCGAACTCCTCGACCGTCTTGCCCTGGATCTCGAGGTACTTCTCGAGGTCGAGGCCCATCTGGCCGAGCTGGTGGTGCTCGAGGTTGTGCTTACGGGTGTTGACCTCGTCCTCGAGCAGCTTCTCGGGGACGGGCACCTCGACGAGCTCCAGCAGCTTCTCCAGGACGCGCTCCTGGGCCTGCGTGGCCTGGTCGTACTGCTTCATGTTCTCGAGGCGCTTGCGGCTGTCGGCCTTCAGCTCGTCGAGGGTGTCGAACTCGGAGGCGAGCTGCGCGAACTCGTCGTCCAGCTCAGGCAGTTCGCGCGCGGCGACCTGGGTGACCTTGACGGTGACCTCGGCCTCCTGGCCGGCCGCGGAGCCGCCCTTGAGCTCGGAGGTGAAGGTGGCCTCGCCACCGGCCTCCAGGCCCTTCACGGCGTCGTCGATGCCCTCCAGCAGCTCGCCGGAGCCGATGGTGTAGGAGACGCCGCTCGCGACGCCGTCCTCGAGGACCTCGCCGCCGACCTGGGCCTCCAGGTCGATGGTGACGACGTCGCCGTCCTCGGCTGCGCGCTCGACCGGGGAGGTCGACGCGAAGCGCTCACGCAGCTCGGAGACGGCCTTCTCGACGTCCTCCTCGCTGACCTCGACGGCGTCGACCTCGACCTCGATGCCGGAGTAGTCCGGGATCTCGATCGTGGGACGGATGTCGACCTCGGCGGTGAAGTTCAGCGTCTCGCCGTCCTTCAGCTCGGTGATGTCGACCTCGGGCTGGCCCAGGACGTTGAGCTCGGCCTCGTTGACCGCCTCGGTGTAGAACTTCGGAAGCGCGTCGTTGACCGCCTCCTCCAGGACCGCACCGCGGCCGAACCGCTGGTCGATGACGCGCGCCGGGATCTTGCCCTTCCGGAAGCCCTTCACCGTGACCTGCTGGTTGATCTTCTTGTACGCCGCGTCGAGGCTGTCCTTGAGCTCCTCGAAGGGCACCTCGACAGTGAGCCGAACCCGGGTCGGGTTCAGGGTCTCCACGGCGCTCTTCACGGTTCGGTCTCCTTGTGGCTGACTTCTTGGGTTCTGCCGGAGCCAGACTGGTCCGGCGGATTCGCCGCCCGGAGGACTTCGTGACTTCGTACGGAGAGACACACGGGCGTGCAGCTTGCATAGTAACGGCAGCGGCGACACGCCCCCAAAGGCGATCAAGGACGCGATCACACGAGGTCGTCGCGCAAATGGCCGGTCTTCACCGGTCGTGGTCGGGGTGGCGGGATTTGAACCCACGGCCTTCCGCTCCCAAAGCGGACGCGCTACCAAGCTGCGCCACACCCCGTGCTGGTGCGACACGTAGGCTACATGCCCGCAGGCAGTGGGGCCGCCGCATTAACGGGGTGTGCGGTGAGGGGGGCCGACCCGCTACGATGCATCCTGTGCCGCGGTCATCTGACCTGCGGCGCGTCCTGTGCGGGCGTAGCTCAATGGTAGAGCCCTAGTCTTCCAAACTAGCTACGCGGGTTCGATTCCCGTCGCCCGCTCTGTAGGCCGAAGGCCCAGGTGAGAGATTGTTTCCGCTCCCTGGGCCTTTCGCGTTCCCCGGGCCGGTTCATCGCGCCGACGCTCACACGAGGCAGTGGCCGAGCAGCCATCGCGCCTTGTGCGCGGACAGGGTCAGTTCGTCCTCGTCCCCGGCGTCGATCACCAGCACCACCTCGTGGGCCGGCCAGTGCGAGGCCAGGTCCCGCAGGGTGACGGGCCGGAAGCAGGGCACCTGGGGGAAGGCCCGGAACAGCCGCTCCTGCGAGGTGAAGACCATGACCGCGGGGGTGTCGTCGACGCTTTCGATCACCGGCAGCACAAGCCGCACGAGTTCGCTGTGGTGGGACGTGTAACGGATCCCGCCGATCGCGGGAATCAGTACGTCACAGCCGGCCAGCGCCTCCAGCGCCCGTAGGTCCGGCGCGGTGGACAGGTCTTCCAGAGCCTTCCGCGCCACCGATTCGAAGACCTCTGCCGGGATCTCACTCATAGCGCACCTTCAATGCACAAAGCCACCCCCGAGATGATGGCCCGACTACCCGCGATCGGCCCGATCATGCGCGCCCCCACTTGTATCGGGAACGCCGGTGTCACAGGTCGCGTACGTCCACCGTGTAGACGGAGCGGATGCCGTACGGGACGTAGAGGGCGTTGCCGACGAGGGTCAGAGGGGCGCCCAGGCCGGTGGAGTCGGCTGTGCCGCCGTCGTCGCGGCCCTGGAGGGTGGCCTCGACCTTGCCGGTACGCAGGTTCAGGGCGGCCAGGCGGCCGCTGGGGGACGCCAGGTAGAGGTGGGTCGTGGAGGCGGTCGGCGGGCCTGACGACTCGACGGTGGAGTTGCTCTCCCAGAGCCGGCGTCCGCTGTCCGGGGCGAACGCGCGGACGCTGCCGCTGGGGAAGGTGAAGTAGAGCCTGCCGTTCAGGAGGGCAGGGGTCGCGTTCTCGGGCTGGGTCTGGGACAGCCGTACGGTCGTCACGATGTGCGTGGCGGCGTTGATCAGGGTCAGCGTGCGGCGGGAGCCGGACGTGTTCAGCACCACCAGGCGTCCGTCGGCCTGGCCCACGATGTCCTGACCCCCCTCGACCGACACGGTCCACCGGGGACGGCCGGTGGCCGGGTCCAGCTGCGCGAGGCTCGTGCCGGTGACCTCGTCGCCGGTCCACTTCTGGCACACCAGGTACGCGTTGCGGGCGGCGCTGCGCAGCAGGCACGACTGTGTGTCCGCGTCGGGCAGCGGGCGCTTCCAGCGCACCTTGCCGTCTTCGGCGTCGAGCAGGGCGTACTGCCTGCCCCTGTCGCCGTAGACGGCCACGATGCCCTCGGGCACGGAGATCGAGAACCCCTGGTCCCTGTTCGGCTCGGTGGCCTCCTCGCCCTCACCCGTGACCGTCTTCCAGATCACCTTGCCGGTCTCGGCGTCCAGCGCCTGGACCGTGAAGCGGGTGGGGAAGGTGTCGTCGACGCTCGCCCGGTCGTCGGCGCCGTAGACGTACACACGGCCGCTGCGGGCGGCGAGGATCGTGCCCTGGTCGGCGCCCCCGATGTCGTCGGGGGTCTCGTCGATCGGCCGGGCCCAGGTGTTGCTTCCGTCGGCGAGTGCGAAGCGGGTCGCCATGACGTCGTCGCCCGCGCACACCAGGGATCTGCCGGTGGCACCGCAGCGGCTGAACGGACCGTCGGCGTCCACCGGGTCCTCGTCGACGGTCGGGGCCTTCGACTTGTTGTGCCAGGCCTGCCAGCCGAGCGGGAGATTCCCCCCGGGATTCCCGGGGCGGGAGTCGTCGCCGTTGAGGGCGACCGTCGTGGTGGCGACGGCCGCGAGGGCGACGGCGCCCGCCGCCGAGGCCAGCCAGAGGCCTCCGCGGCGCCGGCGGGGGCGGGCGGTGTCCACGACCGTCGGTGTCTCGTCCACCGGGCGCGGGTCGGGCAGCTCGCCGTCGCGCAGGAGGCGGAGCAATTCGTCCGGCGACGGACGGGACTTGTGGTGCTTTTCCAGGCACAGCTGGACGAACGGGAGCAACTCGGACGGGACGCCGTCGAGTTCCGCGTCGCCGTCGACGACCCGCAGAGCCGTCTCGTAGGGACTCTGGCTGTCGAACGGGCCGTGACCGGTGGCGGCGTATGCGACGACCGAGCCGAGGGAGAAGACGTCGGCGGCGGGGCCCACGTCCTGCGGGGACGAGAACTGCTCGGGGGACATGAAGGGCGGTGTGCCCATCACGCGGCCGGTCTGGGTGAGGACGTCGGACGCGGCGAACTCGGTGGCGCGGGAGATGCCGAAGTCGATGACGCGGGGGCCGTCCTCGGCGAGCATCACGTTGGCCGGTTTCAGGTCGCGGTGGACCATTCCGGCGCGGTGGATGTCGCGGATGGCCTCGGCGAGGCCGGCGGCCAGTTCACGCAGTCGCGGCAGCGGCAGCGGGCCGTGGCGGCGGACGTGGGTGCCGAGGTCCTCGCCGGGGATGTAGAGCGTGGCCATCCAGGGGCGCGACGCGTCGGCGTCCGCGTCCACGACGGGGGCCGTGAAGGCGCCGCTGACCTGGCGGGCGGCGGCCACCTCTCGGCGGAAGCGGAGACGGAACTCGTCGTCGTCGGCGTATTGCGCGTGCACGACCTTGAGGGCGAGGCGACGACCGGAGGCGGAGCGGGCGAGGTACACCACGCCCATGCCACCGGACCCGAGGCGGTCCTCGATCCGGTAGCCGCCGACCTCCGCAGGGTCCGTTTCGCGCAGCGCCATCCCGTACGTCCCCCCTTTCGCGCCGTCGTTCCATACGTTCGACGATCGCGAACGAGGGTATCCGTACCCCTCCAGGCCGCCCCGCGGACCCTAGAACTGGATCGAGTTGATGGTCTCGGCTATCGAGTTGAGGAAGCGCTGGATGTCGTCCGCCATGCCGGTCGAGGCAAGGAAGAAGCCGAACAGCACGGCGACGACGGCGGGGCCGGCCTTCAGGGATCCACCACGGATCAGCACCACCAAGACGATCGCCAACAGCAGCACCACTGACAGCGAAATGGCCACAACAGATCACACCCTCGGTCGGTCCGCTCTCCCGGCCCGGGGACGCGACCCAGCGCACCCCCGCCAGAACCATCGTGCCACCAACCGGGCCCCGCTATGCGGCACGTGACGTTTCGTTCGCCACACCTGTGCCGGAACTGTGCGGGTCCTCGGCACGCACCGACCTCTCACATCGCGCACGTACGGCAATTCGCGAAGACGCTTCCGCGGAGAATTCGACGGGATCGTTTCCATCGCCACACAACATGTTCGCCGGTATTTCGAATTCGCGGCACGGTGATCATTTCAACGGCGTCACCTCCTCGCCATATGCACTACTTAGTCCGGATGAATCCGGACAAGACGGATGACCAACGGGTGTCTGCCAGGTGCATGTTCGTTGTACACGCGAAGTCGCGCGCAATAACCGCTAATGACCTCGGGGGTTTTACGAAATCCCACAGGCAACGCTAGGGTGCCTCAGATGTTCCACGCTGCCTCGTCCCCCGCATGCGCAGCGAGGTCCTGGATCCACTACCCGGGCTTCCGACGGGAGGGTCTGTGACGGACTCGCTTCGACCGCACGGCCACCACAGAGCGCCACTCCCCCCGACACAGCAGTCGGCGGACGGAGTGCCGAGTCCGCGCTCACCGCAGAGCCAGAAGGCTCAAGGCGACGCCAGAGCCGCGTCCAGCGGTGCCAAGCAGCGCGACGCGTTCTTCGACAACGCCAAGTACCTGGCGATCGTGCTCGTCGCCATAGGCCACGCCTGGGAGCCGATCAAGGGCGACAGCCGGATCCTGGAAGCCGTGTACACCGTCGTGTACTCCTTCCACATGCCGGCGTTCATCATCATCTCCGGCTTCTTCTCGCGCAGTTTCGACGCGACCCCGGGCCGGCTGAAGCGGCTGATCACCGGCGTCGCCGTGCCGTACATCGTCTTCGAGACGGCCTATCCGCTCTTCAAGCGCTGGATCGACGACGACCCCGGCCAGGACATCAGCCTCCTGGACCCGTGGTACCTGACATGGTTCCTGTGCGCGCTGTTCATCTGGCGGATGACGACCCCCATCTGGAAGATGGTGCGCTGGCCGCTGCCGATCGCGCTCGGCCTCGCCATGGCGGGGACCGTCACGCCGGAGATCGGTGACGACCTGGACCTTCAGCGGGTTCTGCAGTTCCTGCCGTACTTCGTGCTGGGTCTGATCATGAAGCCCGAGCACTTCCACATGGTGCGCACGCGCACGGTGCGGATCGTGTCCGTGCCGGTGTTCGCGGTCGCGCTGGCCTTCGGCTGGTGGGCGGTGCCGCGTATGAACACCGCGTGGTTCTACCACCGCGACGCCGCGCAGGAGCTGCACGCGCCGTGGTGGACCGGGCCGGTCATGGTGCTGGCGATGTTCGGCTGTTCGCTGGTGCTGACGGCCTGCTTCTTCGCCTGGGTGCCGCGTCGGCACATGTGGTTCACGGCGCTCGGCGCGGGCACGCTGTACGGCTATCTGCTGCACGGCTTCATCGTGAAGGCCGGTGACTATCAGGGCTGGTTCGAGCCGGCCTGGCTGCACCGGCCGCTCGGCGAGATCTTCGTCACCGTCGTCGCGGCTGCCGGGGTCACGGTGCTGTGCACCGCGCCGGTGCAGCGGGTCTTCCGGTTCGCGATGGAGCCCAGGATGGAGTGGGCGTTCAAGCGGGACGCCGCTCAGTTGGCCCGGGAGCGGGAGAAGCGGGAGGGGGCGGCGGCGCGCGAGAAGGTCAACGCCTGATCCTGCGCCGTTCCTTCACATCGGGGAGGGTCATCCTTCCGCCAGACCGAGAAGTGCGTGCATGCGTGCGTACTTCTCGGTCAGTCTTTTTCTTGTCATCTCGTCCAGGGCGGCCAGGCGGTCGGGGTTCGCGTTGTGTGCCAGGTCCGCCTGCTTCACCAGTAGGGCGCCCGGGGTGGCGAGGATGCGTGCCGCGTACGCCTCCGGCGGTTCTCCGGGGTGCTTGGTGACTGCGCGTACCACGTCCTTGGTACGGCGGGTCAGCGCGGCCTCCTCCAGCCACTGGTCGGACAGGGCGTCGTCCTCGACTGCGTCGTGCAGCCAGGCCGCCGCGATCTGGTCGTCGTCGCCGCCGCGGGTGCGTACGCCCTCGGCTACGGCGCTCAGGTGCTCGGTGTAGGGGCGTCCGGCCTTGTCGGTCTGGTTCGCGTGGGCTGCGCGGGCTATGGCCTCGACGTCGGCCAGGGACAGGTTCTGCTGCGGTGTCTCTGTCACGGGTCCAGTGTCCCGCCCCCGCCGCCCCTACCCGTCCCGTCCCCAAGGGGCGGAGTCCCCTCTGTCAGCGGGGTGTCGTTGTTGTCGGGCCCTCTCGGGAGATCAGTAGGAGGGCTCGGTCGTCGTTGACGTCCTTTGCCACTGCCTCGATCAGGTGCCAGGCTGCGCCGTGGAAACCGCCGGCCACGTAGCGGTCGGCCTCGCCGGTCAGGCGGTCTATGCCTTCGACGATGTCTCGGTCCGAGGTTTCGACCAGGCCGTCCGTGAACAGCATCAGTACGTCGCCGGGGCGCAGGGAGCCCTTGACGGGGTCGAACTGGGCGCCGTCGTACACACCGAGGAGGGGGCCCTCGGCCGCCTTCTCCTCCCAGCGGCCGCTGCCCGCGCTGAGCTGGAGGCCTGGTGGGTGGCCTGCCGAGTACAGCTCGTAGTCGCCCGAGTCCAGGTCCAGGACCAGGTGGATCGAGGTCGCGAAGCCCTCGTCCCAGTCCTGGCGCAGCAGGTAGCCGTTGGCCGCCGGCAGGAACGCGTGCGGGGGCAGGCTGCCCAGTAGGCCGCCGAAGGCTCCGGAGAGCAGGAGGGCGCGGGAGCCGGCGTCCATGCCCTTGCCCGATACGTCCGTCAGCACGGCTTCCAGGGTGCGGCCGCCGTTCGTGCGGGCCGCCACCACGAAGTCGCCCGAGAAGGACTGGCCGCCCGCCGGGCGCAGGGCCATCTCGCGATGCCAACCGTGCGGCAGTTGCGGCAGCTTGCTCTGTACGCGGATGCGTTCGCGCAGGTCGAAGAGCATCGTGCCGCCACGCCGCCAGGGCACGCCCACGCGGCTGCGGAACTGTGCGATGAGCAGCCCGAAGAAGCCGCACGCCGCCACCACCAGGACCACGCCCGGGGTGACGCGGGAGGGGCCTTCCGTGTACGGCCCGAGCTGCACCGACTCCACGATCAGTGCCGTGGCCGCCGCCGCGTACAGGCCCAGCAGGCTCGCCGGGCGCAGCAGCAGCCCGCCCGCGACGATCGGCAGGACCAGGGCGGCCGGTGAGAACCACACCGGGTTGGCCATCGTCACGGCGCAGATCAGGGGAACCGTCAGGAGCAGGCCGGCCAGTGCGATCCAGTCCGAGCCGTCACCGCGGAAGTAGTCCACGGCGCTTCTGCGCAGGCCGACGCGGACCCGGTGCCAGTGCATCCTCAACCGGGCCGTGAACGTCTCGGCCGCCGTGCGCCGCTCTCGTCCTGCTGCCATTAGTTCGGGACCCTATCCATCGGACCAGCTGCTTGGCACGGGAGGTCCCACTTGTCCCCCGTCCGAGGTTCAACTTCACAGTGAACTTCACGGAAAGGGGTCCCGCCGCCGCCAAGGAGAAATTCCCTCGCTCGTCCTGCAATGCCCTGGTAGGCATGGTTCATGGGGAAAAACAGTGCGAGCGAGACCGGCCGCCCCGAGCTGCGGGTGGTGAAGCAGGGTGAGTGGGACGTCTGGTACGACACGCTCATCCGTGCCTTCGGCGGCGTACCGGAGGCGGCCGAGGAGCGGGAGTTGTGGGACGAGCTCCTCGACCTCGACCGTTCCCTCGGCGCCTGGGACGGGGAGACGTGCGTGGCCACGGCCGGCGCGTTCGCCTTCCGGCTCACCGTGCCCGGCGGAGCCGCCCTGCCCGCCGCCGGCGTCACCATGGTCAGCGTCGCCGCCACGCACCGGCGGCGCGGCCTGCTGACGTCGATGATGCGCAAGCAGCTGGACGACGTGCGAGCGTGGGGCTGGCCGCTGGCGATCCTGACCGCCTCGGAGCCGGAGATCTACGGCCGGTTCGGCTACGGCATCGGCAGCTTCCAGGTGAGCGCCGAGATCGACACGACGCGCGTGAGCCTGTCCGTGCCGCCGGGCACCGATGACGTACATCTGCGTTACGCCGCACCGGCCGACGTCCTCGACGTGTGCGAGGCGGTGTACGCGCGCAGGCTGTCCGGCCGGCCGGGGATGATCGCGCGGATTCCCGGCTGGGAGCGGCTCGGCCTGGTGGACCCGGAGAGCGAGCGGGAGGGGGCGTCGCCGCTGCAGTGCGTGCTGGCGGAGCGCGGCGGTGAGGTCGTCGGGTACGCGCGCTTCCACGTCAAGCCGGAGTGGGACGCGAGCGGGGCCAAGGGCGCCGTGCGCCTGCGGGACCTGCACGCTCTCGACCCGGCGGCGCAGGCGGCGCTGTGGCGGTTCCTGTTCGACATCGACCTGACGTCCACGGTGAAGGCGTACGCGCGGCCGGTGGACGAGTCGTGGCAGTACCAGGTGTCCGACATCCGGCGCTGTGCGGTGCGGGTGCGCGACGCGCTGCATGTCCGGCTGGTGGACGTCGCCGCGGCGCTTCAGGCGCGGACGTACCAGGCTCCGGTGGACGTGGTGTTCGAGGTGGAGGACGCCTTCTGTCCCTGGAACGCGGGGCGTTGGCGGCTGAGCGGGGATGCCAAGGGCGCGTCGTGCGAGCGTACGACGGACGCGGCCGATCTCGCCCTGTCCGTACGGGAGTTGGGGGCGGCCTACCTCGGCGGGGTGAGCCTCGCGGCGCTGGGCGCGGCCGGGCGGGTGCGGGAGCTTCGGCAGGGGGCGCTGACGGAGGCGTCGGTGGGGTTCGCGTCCACTGTGGCGCCGTGGCTGCCGCACGGCTTCTGACGCGCGCTCGACCCCTTTACGGGCGCTGGCAGTTCGGGCACCAGAAGAGGTTGCGGGCGGCGAGGTCGGCGGTGCGGATCTCGCTGTCGCAGATGTGGCAGGGCAGGGTGGCCCGGCGGTAGACGTAGACCTCGCCGCCGTGGTCGTCGACGCGGGGCGGGCGGCCCATCGCCTCCGGGGTGTGCTCGGGGCGGACGGTGTCGATGCGGTTGTTGCGGACGCCCTCGTGCATGAGCTCTACGAGGTCCGTCCAGATCGCGTCCCACTGGGCCGGGGTGATGTCCTTGCCGGCGCGGTACGGGTCGATGCGGTGGCGGAAGAGGACCTCGGCGCGGTAGACGTTGCCGACGCCCGCGATGACCTTCTGGTCCATGAGCAGGGCGGCGATGGTCGTACGGCTGCGGGAGATCCGCATGAACGCCGTGTGCGGGTCGGCGTCGTCGCGCAGGGGGTCGGGGCCCAGGCGGTCGTGTATCGCCTGCTTCTCGGTGTGCGTGATCAGGGCGCAGGTGGTGGGGCCGCGCAGGTCCACGTACGCCGTGGTGTTCGCCAGGCGGAGTCGGACTGTGTCCGTGGGTGGGGGTGCGGGGGCGTCGCCGAAGTTGACCTTGCCGAAGAGGCCGAGGTGGATGTGGATCCAGTCGGCGTCCCGGAAGCCGAGGAAGAGGTGCTTTCCGTGGGCCTCGGTGTGGGTGAGTTCGGCGCCGTCGAGGAGGGCTGCGGCGTCGGAGAACTTGCCCTGGGGGCTGGTGACCCGGGGGGTCGTGCCGAGGAAGGCGGCGGCGTAGTCCTGGGCCAGCCGGTGGATCGTGTGCCCCTCAGGCACGGTGGCTCCTTTTTGGTGTGCGTGGGTGGGCGGCGCGGCTCTCTTTTCGCCCCCGCCGCCCCTGCCCTTCCCATCCCCAGGGGCTGCCGCCCCTACGACCCGCCCAGGGGGCTCCGCCCCCTGACCCCCGTCGGCCTGAAGGGCCTCGTCCTCAAACGCCGGACGGGCTGGGGTGCCTCGACCGGCGTGAGAAGGCGCTGCGCCGCTGAAAACTACTGCTGCGGGTGGTGGGCCGGGATCGAGGGCAGGTCGCCCGTCGTCTCGTAGGCCGCGAGCATGTCGATGCGGCGGATGTGGCGCTCGTCACCGGAGAAGGGGGTGCCCAGGAAGGTTTCGACGAACTTGGTCGCCTCTTCCCTCGTGTGCATGCGCGCGCCGACCGCGACGACGTTGGCGTTGTTGTGCTGGCGGCCCAGGGAGGCCGTCTCCTCGCTCCAGGCGAGCGCCGCGCGGACGCCCTTCACCTTGTTCGCGGCGATCTGCTCACCGTTGCCCGAGCCGCCGATCACGATGCCGAGGGCGTCGGGGTCCGCGGCCGTCCGCTCCGCCGCACGGAGACAGAAGGGCGGGTAGTCGTCCTGGGCGTCGTAGATGTGGGGGCCGCAGTCCACGGGATCGTGGCCGGCCGCCTTCAGCCAGTCGACGAGGTGGTTCTTGAGTTCGTAGCCCGCATGGTCCGAGCCGAGATACACGCGCATGGGACGAGTGTGACACGGCTGTTTCCGGGCAGCAGCGTCGGGTGTCGATCGCGTCAACTGTGATCTGGACTATGGAAGCTCAAGGAAACCTCAAGTAACAATCACGAATCAAAGGTTCCCGAATCCGTTCTCCTCCGATTCACTGGTCCGACTCGTACGCCACACGCAATCCGCTTGTGCGAGAACCGCTCCCCACGGCGCAAAGGAAATCCGTTCCATGACTTCGCAGCCGACGCAGAAAACGGCCGAACCGGCCGCAGGCGGCCACGGCCTACAGGCCGGGCTCAAGAACCGTCATCTGTCCATGATCGCCATCGGCGGCGTCATCGGCGCAGGGCTCTTCGTCGGGTCCAGCTCCGGTATCGCCACCGCCGGACCCGGCATTCTCCTGTCGTACGCCCTCGTCGGCACGCTCGTGGTGCTGGTGATGCGGATGCTCGGTGAGATGTCGGCGGCCAACCCGACGTCCGGGTCGTTCTCCGCCCACGCCGACCGGGCGCTCGGCCGCTGGGCCGGCTTCTCCATCGGCTGGCTGTACTGGTTCTTCTGGGTGGTCGTGCTGGCGGTCGAGGCGACCGCCGGTGCGGTGATCCTGGAGGGCTGGATCCCGTCCGTCCCGCAGTGGGCCTGGGCCCTGATCGTGATGGTCGTACTGACCGCCACCAACCTGGTCTCCGTCGCGTCGTACGGCGAGTTCGAGTTCTGGTTCGCCGGTATCAAGGTCGTCGCGATCGCCGCGTTCATCATCATCGGCGGGCTGGCCGTCTTCGGGCTGCTGCCGGGCGTCGACAGCGATCAGGCGGGACTGAGCAACCTCACCGAGCACGGCGGATTCCTGCCCAACGGCCCCGGCGCCATCCTCACCGGTGTGCTGCTCGTCGTCTTCTCCTTCATGGGCAGCGAGATCGCCACCCTTGCCGCCGGTGAGTCCGAGAACCCGCAGCAGGCCGTCACCAAGGCCACCAACAGCATCATCTGGCGTGTCGCCGTCTTCTACCTCGGCTCGATCTTCGTCGTCGTGGCCCTGCTTCCGTGGGACAGCAAGGCCATCGCCGAGGACGGCTCGTACGTGGCCGCGCTCGACTCCCTCGGCATCCCGCACGCCGGTCAGATCATGAACTTCATCGTGCTGACCTCGGTGCTGTCCTGCCTCAACTCGGGCCTCTACACCGCCTCCCGCATGGCCTTCTCCCTCGGCCAGCGCGGGGACGCGCCGAAGGCCTTCGCCCGCACGACCGGCAACGGTGTGCCGCGCACGGCGATCCTCGCCTCCGTGGCGTTCGGCTTCGTGGCCGTGTTCTTCAACTACAAGTTCCCGGACTCCGTCTTCCTCTTCCTCGTCAACTCCTCCGGTGCGGTCGCACTGTTCGTCTGGCTGGCGATCTGCTTCTCGCAGCTGCGCATGCGCAAGATCATCCAGCGCGAGGCGCCCGAGAAGCTCGTCGTGAAGATGTGGCTGTACCCGTACCTGACCTGGGCGACGGCCGCGCTGATCGTGTTCGTGCTCGGCTACATGCTGACCGACACCGAGCACGACGGCCGCAAGACCGTGCTGCTGTCCCTGCTGGTGGCCGCGGTCGTGCTGGTCATCGCCTTCGTGAAGCAGAGGGTCGGCGGCGGGCGCCCGGTGAGCGTCGAGGCCGCCGCCGCGGACGAGACGCGTGACGAGGTCAAGACCGGCTGAGTCGTACGTCCGCCGGTGTGCCGGCAGCCGAGGGGCGGTGGGGTGCGTACCCTGCCGCCCCTCGGCCTTTTCCCGTCCGGCCCTCGTCCAGTCCTCGTCCGGTCCTCGTCCGGTCACAGCACCGTGAAGCCGTCCCTCACCTTCTCGTAGGTCTTCAGGGCCTGTGCCTCGATGTCCGGGCGGTACCACGTGTTGATCTGGTACGACTTCCCGCCCACGGTGAAGCCGAGCAGGCGGGCGTGCCAGGGGTCGCCCCGCAAGGTGAAGGTGTACTCCCAGACGACTGCCGGGTATCCGCGGAAGGTCGTGCGCTCCAGGCGGATCTTGCTGTAGTCGCCCTGTTGGGCGTTCTGTTCGGACTTCTGCCAGGAGTCCATCAGGTCGTCGCGAGCCACGGACGACTTGGCGGCGAGTTCCTGTCTGGCGTCCGGTGACGTGTAGTGCACCTCGGAGCCGGTCTGGACGTCCCGCTGCCAGCCCTCGGGCGGCACCCACGCGAACCCGCCCGCCTCCCGGCGCGCGCCGGGTGGCAGGCTCTGCGGCCTCGACGTGCCCTCGACCGTGGACGACGGGGAGGACGCGGCCTGGGAGGCCGACGGTGAGGAGCCCGACTGGTCGTCCTTCGGTGACCCGAAGTCGCTCGCCAGGACCACCGCGACGACCGCGCCCGCGGCGACGATGCCGAGGGCGGCGACGATTCCCGTACGGCGATGCCCGCGCCGGGGTCGGGGGCGGGCCGCAACCGCCGGGCCGGGGAACTCGCCGGGCGGCATGGGGCCGTGGGACCGGAAACCGCGCTGCGGGGGTCCCGCCCCTGGGGCCGGCCGTCGCTCGGTCGCCGCTTCGGATCGCTCCAGGGAGACGCCGGCGCGGTGGGGTGTGGGGCCCGTGGAGTTGCCGGCCGGGGTGGCCGAGTGGACGTCCGAACGGGAATCGGGGGCGAGTTCCGTGGAGGCATTGGAGGCGTTGGGGGCGCGGGGAGTCGGCGTTACCGGACGCCAGACAGGAACTCGCCGCCAAGTCGTCCGTGGCTCGCGACGACCTGATGGACTCCTGGCAGAAGTCCGAACAGAACGCCCAACAGGGCGACTACAGCAAGATCCGCCTGGAGCGCACGACCTTCCGCGGATACCCGGCAGTCGTCTGGGAGTACAC
>NZ_RDBN01000053.1:301479-357753 GCF_008042075.1 Streptomyces sp. UW30
ATCGGGGACGGGGACGGGTCCGGGCGCTGCTCCGGTGCAGCCGCTGTCTCCGGTATCACGCCCACCGGTGCGACCGCCGCCTCCGGTATCAAGCCCAACTGCCGCTCGCAGTCCGGCTCTTGCACCTCGACAGGCTGCCCCTGACCGGAATCCGGCTCAGCATCCGGCGGCGAGGCCTCCGTCTCCGTGTCTCCCCCGCCGGCCCGCTCGCCCACCGCCGCCCGACGCACTCCTCCCCCCACAACCGGCACCGTAGGCGTCGGCGCCGGGTGGGCCACCGGCTGCAGGGCCGTCTCCAGGTCGTCCAGGCCCGGGCGCAGGGCCGGGTCCTTCTCCAGGAGGGCGGCGAGGATGTCGCCCAACGGGCCTGCCGTGGGCGGGAGTTCGGGTGCCTCGTAGAGGACCGCGTGCAGGGTCGCCAGGGTCGTGTCGCGGGAGAAGGGGGAGCGGCCGGCGAGGGCCGCGCACAGCGTGGCGCCCAGCGACCAGATGTCGGAGGGCGGGCCCTGGGGGCGGCCGGAGATGCGCTCGGGGGCCATGTAGTCGGGGGAGCCGACCAGCATGCCGACCATGGTGAGGGCCTTCGCGTCCTGGATCGCCGCGATGCCGAAGTCCGTCAGGACAACGCGGCCCCGCCCGCGCCTCACCTCCGACTCCACCAGCACGTTGCCCGGCTTGATGTCCCGGTGGAGCACGCCGCGGTCGTGCACCTGGCGCAGCGCCGCCACCAGCCCCATGCCGATCCGGGCAGCCTCGGCGGGGCCCAGCGGGCCCTCCTCCGCCATGATGCGTTCCAGGGAGCGGCCGGCCACCAACTCCATGACGATCCATAGGCGTTCGCCCTCGTCGACGACGTCGTAGACCCGTACGACGTTGGGGTGGTCGATCCGCGCGGTCGCCCGCGCCTCGCGCAGGGTGCGCTCACGGCGCGTGCGGGTGTCCTCGGGGTCGAGGCCGTCGATGCGCATTTCCTTGACGGCGACCAGTCGATCGAGAATCTCGTCGACCGCTCGCCACACACGCCCCATTCCCCCCTGGCCGATACTCTCGACCAATCGATAACGCCCCGTCACCAGTAAACCTGGAACCCCGCCACTTCTCGTGTTTCCCATATTCCCCGGCAATCGACTGCACCCCCTCGATGCCGCATCGGACATCCGCCATTGAAACACAATGGTCACACTTCGCGCCGTACCAGCATAGTGCGGAGAAATCTTGTGGTAGCTCTTCAAGTACTGCGAATTCAGGCGCAGGCAAGGGGGGCGAACATGAGTTCTCGTCGCACGACGGCCATCGCGGGATCGCTGGTCGCGACATCTTTTTCGGCAGTGATGATCCTTTCCTTCACTGCCAGTGCGGACGACCAGGGACCCGGGAGCAGCAAGGGGGGAAAGGTCATCGACGAGGCACCGGCGGGGGTGAAGCTCACCACTGAGCTGCCCGAGAAAATCTCGGTGAACAACAGTTCGCAAGAAACCGAGATCACCGCCACGGTCAAGAACGAAGGGACCAAGGAGAGCGGAGAGATCCAGCTTTTGGTCGTCGGGTTCGACGGCCTGACGGTCAAGAATGTCGAAGGTTGTTCGGCAATCGAGAAAAGCAATCTTCCGGAGGGCTCGAACAGCGGTTTCGCCTGCCCACTCGACAATCTCCCGGCCGGTGAGTCGAAGTCGTACGCGGTGAGCGCGACATACGACCTCACCAAGAAGGGCAACATCTGTCTCCCCGTCCAGACCGGTGACGGCAAGAAGACCTACTGGCAGCAGGGCCCGGTGCCCTTCGGTACGACGAACCCGTCGCCCGACGCCCCGGCCACCCCGCTGCTGCTCGGCACCGACAACACACCGGTGGCGCCCGGCCCCGACGAACTGCCCAAGACCGGTCTCGGCCGTGACGTCCTGCCGCTGGGCGCGGCCGGCGCGGCGCTGATCGCGGCGGGCGCGGCCGGGCTGTGGTGGTCGCAGCTGCGGCGGCCGAGGCGGCACGCGGACTGAGCCCACGGGCTCGCTGTCCGGCGCAGACACGCGAATGAGGCTCGTCGGGTCGAAGTCACGGACCCGGCGAGCCTCTTGCGCAGGAGCTACCGCGTCAGCGGTTGATCAGCTTCCAGGCGGTGGGCAGCGCGCCCATCGCCAGGGCCGCCTTCACGGCGTCGCCGATCAGGAACGGGGTGAGGCCGGCCGCGATCGCGGCGGAGGCCGACATGCCGGTGGCGAGGGCGAGATAGGGGACGCCGACGGCGTAGATGATCGCCTCGCCCAGGAGCATCGCGCCCGCCGTGCGCAGCGCGGAGCGGTCGGCGCCGCGGCGGGCCAGGGCGCCGACGACGGTGGAGGCGAGGATCATGCCGAGGATGTAGCCGAAGGAGGGGGCCGCGGCGCCGGAGGTGCCGTCGGCGAACCACGGCACCCCCGCGATGCCTGCCAGCGCGTACAGCGCGAGGGACAGGAAGCCGCGGCCGGCGCCGAGGGCCGTGCCGACCAGCAGCACCGCGAGGGTCTGGCCGGTCACCGGCACCGGGGAGCCCGGCACGGGCACGGAGATCTGGGCCGCGAGGCCGGTGAGCGCGGCGCCACCGACGACGAGCGCGATGTCGCGGACGCGGGAGGCGGGGAGCAGGTCGGCGAGGACCTGCCCGGCGCGTGCGGGGGCTGCGGCAGCGGCAGCGGTGCTCATGGGGACTCCGCGAGGTGAGGGCAGTACGGGACGCTGTGACGCTATCCCAGGGTGTTTCGGTCCCTCACCGTCAGTGGTCGACAAAGGCCGGATCGTGGGGTTCGTTGGCTCCGGACAAAGGGTGGGGGTTACACGGGGTACGGGGTGATGCCCGTCACTGAGGCAAGGACGTCCAGCTCACAAGCATGTTGCCGGAGTGTGAAGAGGCGTCTCGCCCGTCGGTCGCCGTCTGGGCAGCGGTGGTCCGCTTTGCTAGCTTCGAGCGCATGGTCGCCCAGTCCCGGAACTTCACGTCGCGTCGCCATGTCGACCTGCGACGCGTGGGCGCGGCCGCCTGTCGCCGACCGGGGTGAGTCGGTCCGAGGTGGCTCCGGTCCGACTCGCCCGCAGCAGACGGCGCAGTGTCGGACCGGCTCCCGAGGAAGTACCCCATGCCCCGTACCGAGGCACCCACCCTTTCGTCCCCGATCCCCCGCATCGCCGACCGTGACCGGCGCCGGACCAGCGCCAGCGTCATCCTGCGGTCCGTGCTGGAGCACGGCCCGGTCGCACGCAGCAACATCGCCCGGCTGACCGGACTGTCACCGGCGTCGGTGACCGACCACTGTGCCCGCCTCACCCGGCTCGGGCTGATCCGCGAGACCGCCGCGCCCCGGCAGTCCAAGGGCGTCGGCCGGCCACACGTACCCATCGACCTGGACGACACACGGTTCGTCGTGGGCGGGGTGCATGTGGCGGTGCCGTACAGCACGGTGGCGCTGCTCGATCTGCGCGGGCGGGTCGTCGCGGAAAGGGAGTTGAAGCATTGCGGCGCCACGGATCCGTACGGTGTCCTCGCCCGCGCGGCCGACGGCCTGGCCGGGCTGCTGGCCGCGGCGCCGGGCAGTCGGCCGCTCGGCGTCGGCTTCGCCGCGGGCGGCTGGGTGGACCGGGACTCGGGGACGATCGTCGAACACCCGCTGCTGGGCTGGCGCGACGTGCCGGTGCGGGAGGTGCTCGGTGACCGCACCGGCCTGCCGGTCCATGTGGACGGCCACGCGCGGGCGTTGGTGAACGCGGAGCGGCTCTTCGGGCGTGCGCGCGGCAGCGGGAGCGTGCTGCACCTGTTCGTCGGCAATGTGGTCGACGCGGCGTTCGCCACGAACGACGAGGTGCACCACGGCCCCCGCTCCCAGGCCGGAGCCATCGCGCATCTGCCGGTGCCGGGCGGCACGGAGACCTGCGACTGCGGACGGGTCGGCTGCCTCCAGGTCGAGCTGAGCGAGCGGACGTTGTGCCGCCGGGCGCGCGCGGCCGGGGTCGTCGACGGGGTGAACCCGATGCACGTCCTGCGCGCGGCGACGCGGGGCGACGCCGTGGCGGTACGGCTGCTGACCGACCGGGCGCGGATGACCGGGCGGGCGGTGGGGCTGCTGCTCGACGTGCTCAACCCGGAGACCGTCGTCGTCACCGAGCTCGGCGTGCTGAGCCGACAGGACTGTCTCGCCGCGCTGCGCAGCGCGGTCGGAAGCGAGCGCGCCGCGGCCGTCGTGCCGAGCAGTTTCGCGGATTCCGTCCTTGCCGTGGCGGGCGGTTCGGTGGCACTGGACGTGCTCTACCGCGATCCGCTGGGCGCGTCACCTGAGGCTATTTAATTCAGAAACTCGGAATGTTGACAAGGAACACCGATGGCCGGGAACCTACTGCTCATGAGCCTGTTCGTGAGCTGTCGCACCCACTGTTGCTGACACGTCGCCGCGTGTGAAGCGCTCATTTTCTCCTGCGTGAATTCCCTTTCTCCGGCCTCTCCGGCCCGGAATTCCGCATGCCTTCTTTCCTGCTGAACGCACATATTCCTCCCTGAACTCGCGGAGCTCTCCCATGCCTTCATCCCCCGTGTCCGGTGTCGACCGACGGCTCTTCCTCACCTCCCTCCTCGGCGCCGCGGCCGGCGTCGCCGGACTCAGCGGCTGCGCCGACAGCAGCGCGGCCGCCGCGAGCAAGGGCGCCTCGACCGCCCCGCTGGCCACAAAGGTGCCCGCCGGTACGAGCCTGAAGATCGCCTCGTTCCAGAACACCCAGCAACTCCAGTTCAGACTGGCCAAGTTGGGCGATCCGCCCTTCACGGTCAGCAACTGGCTGAACATCGGCGCCGGGCCCGATGTCATCAACGCCTTCCGGGCCAAGTCCCTGGACCTCGCCAACAACGCGGGCATCCCGCCGATCCAGGCGCACTACCAGGGCTTCGACGCGAAGATCGTGGCGATCAACATCACCCGTAAGCCCAACTACCTCTTCGCCACCAAGCCCGGCAGCGACATCCGGTCGGTCCAGGACTTCAAGGGCAGGAAGCTCGCCTTCTCGCAGGGCCAGGCGCAGGGCGTCGTCCTGCTCCGCGCGCTGAAGAAGGCCGGGCTGAAGTACGACGAGGTGGAGCTGGTCCCGCTGACCAGCAACCAGTTCCTCACGGCCCTGCAGTCCGGGCAGGTCGACATCGCCCCGCTCGGCAACAGTCAGGCGCCCGCCTATCTGACGCAGTACGAGGGCAAGGGCGCTCGCGTCATCACCACCGACGTCGTCGACCTGCTCAACCTGCTGTGGGCGCCGGTCTCGGTGCTGAACGACTCCGCGAAGGCCGCCGCGGTCGCCGCGTACATCCCGTACTGGGCCAAGGGCCAGGTGTGGACGTACGAGCACCCCGACGTCTGGAACCGGGAGTTCTACGTCAAGACGCAGAACCTGACCCTCCCCCAGGCCGAGGCGATCACCGAGCTCGCCAACAAGCCGCTGTTCCCGCCGAGCTGGGACGAGGCGATCAAGTGGGAGCAGGAGACCGCGGATCTGCTCGCCGAGGGCGGGTTCGTGAAGAAGTTCGACGTCAGCGAGCTCTTCGACCACCGCTTCGAGGGCATCGCCGCGAAGTCCGTACCGGCCGAGTACCGGAAGTGACCGCCATGACCACGACCACCCTGGACAAGGCCGCCGCCGTCGCCGTCGACGCCGACGAGCGGCCCCGTAAACGCCGCCGCAGGCTCGCCCCCGGCAAACGCCTGCCCGCCGCCCGGCTCGCCGGGCCCCTGCTGGTGCTCGCGCTGTGGGCCGTCGCGTCCGCCGCCGAGGCGCTCGACCCCGCCGCGATACCCGCACCCTGGACGGTGGTGGAGACCGGCGCCCAGCTGTGGACCGACGGGACCCTGATCACCGACATCCTCACCTCGTTGCAGCGGGCCGCGTCCGGGTTCGTGATCGGTCTGACCGCGGGCGTGGTGCTGGCCCTGGCCTCCGGGCTCACCCGCACCGGGGAGGCGCTGATCGACGGCACGGTCAACCTCAACCGGGCCATCCCGACCCTCGGTCTGATCCCGCTGTTCATCCTCTGGCTGGGCATCGGCGAGACCTTCAAGATCGCGATCATCGCGATCGTCGTCTACATCCCGATCTACCTCAACACGCATGCCGCCCTGTCCGGCATCGACAACCGGTTCGTCGAGCTCGCCGAGGTGCAGGGCCTGTCGAAGCTGCGCTTCATCCGGGAGATCGTCATCCCCGGCGCGCTGCCCGGGTTCTTCGTGGGACTCCGACTCGGCGTGACCGGCTCCTGGCTGGGCCTGGTGGTCCTGGAGCAGATCAACGCCACCAGCGGCCTCGGCTACATGATGTTCCAGGCCACGAACTACGGCCAGTCGGACGTCATCCTCGTCGGCCTGGTCGTCTACGGCATCTTCGGCCTCGTCTCGGACAGCACGGTCCGTCTCATCGAACGGAGGGTGCTGTCGTGGCGCCGCACACTGAGCAGCTGACCCGCCCCGCCGTCCAACTCCGCTCGCTGACGCGCTCGTTCGACCAGCGTGTCGTCCTCGACGGCATCGACCTGGACATCCCCGCCGGCCAGTTCGTGGCCCTGCTGGGGCACAGCGGCTCCGGCAAGAGCACCCTGCTGCGGGCGGTCGCCGGGCTCGACCACGAGGTCACCGGCAGCGGACAGCTCAGCTCGCCGGACCGGGTGTCGGTCGTCTTCCAGGACTCCCGGCTGCTGCCCTGGCGCCGCATCCTCGCCAACGTCCTGCTCGGGCTCGACGGCAGGGAGGCGGAGCAGAAGGGCCGCGAGGCCCTCGCCGAGGTCGGGCTGGAGGGCCGCGAGCGTGCCTGGCCCAACGAGCTGTCCGGCGGCGAGCAGCAGCGCGCGGCACTGGCCCGCTCGCTCGTGCGCGAGCCCGAACTCCTGCTGGCCGACGAGCCGTTCGGGGCGCTGGACGCCCTCACCCGGATCAAGATGCACAACCTGCTGCGGGAGCTGTGGGAACGCCACCGCCCCTCCGTACTGCTCGTCACCCACGACGTCGACGAGGCGATCGTGCTCGCCGACCGGGTGCTCGTGCTCGACCGGGGCCGTATCGGCCTCGACCTGACCATCGACCGCCCGCATCCACGGACGTACCGGGATCCGCTGCTCGGCGAGTACCGCGAACGACTGCTGGCCGCGCTCGGCGTGACGGAGGACCACTGAAGTGACCCTCGGCTGCCCGTGACCGCCTTTCGGGGGGCTGCCGCCCCCGAACCCCCGCTTCGACCCTGAACGGGCCTCGTCCTCAAGCTCCCCCAAGCTCTTCGAGCAGGGGGGACCCCCAGACGGGGCTGGATGCACTGACCGGCGCTCGAAAAGTTCTCTCGCCCGTCCACAACCAAGGACGCCCATGACCAGACAGCTCCACCTCAACGCCTTCCTCATGAACACCGGCCACCACGAAGCCTCCTGGCGGCTCCCCGAGAGCGACCCGTACGCCCACGTGGACCTGGCCCACTACGTCCGCCTGGCCCGCGTCGCCGAGCGCGGGACCTTCGACTCGCTCTTCCTCGCCGACGGCCCCCAGCTGTGGAACAACCTCGCCCAGCGGCCCGCCGGTGCCCTGGAGCCGCTCACCCTGCTCACCGCGCTGGCGACGGCCACCGAGCACATCGGGCTCATCGCCACCGCGTCCACCTCCTACAACTCCCCCTACAACCTGGCCCGCAAGTTCGCCTCCCTCGACATCATCAGCGGCGGCCGGGCGGGCTGGAACATCGTCACCACCGCCGGTGCCGAGGCCGCCCGGAACTTCGGCCTTGACGCCGAGCCCGCGCACGCCGAGCGGTACGCCCGTGCCGCCGAGTTCCTGGACGTCGCCCTGAAGCTCTGGGACAGCTGGGAGGACGACGCGATCGTCGCCGACAAGGCGGCCGGTGTCTGGGGCAACGATGCCAAGATCCATCCGCCGCGGCATCAGGGGACGTACTTCAGCGTCGAGGGCGCCCTCAATGTGCCGCGGACGCCTCAGGGTTACCCGCTGCTGGTGCAGGCGGGGTCGAGCGAGGACGGCAAGGGCTTCGCCGCACGGTACGCGGAGGCGGTGTTCACCGCCCAGCAGACGATCGAGGACGCGCGGGCCTTCTACGCCGACCTCAAGGCACGCACCGCAGAGGCGGGCCGCGACCCCGACCACATCAAGGTGCTGCCCGGCATCGTCCCGGTGATCGGCTCGACGGAGGCCGAGGCACTGGCGGCCGAGCAGGTTCTGGAGGACCACATCGTGTACGCGCACGGGGTGGGCCGGCTGGAGAGCCTGCTGCAACTGGAGCCCGGTGCGCTGGAGTTGGATGCCCAGCTCCCCGACGACCTGCCCTCCGAGGACGCCGTCGAGGGCGCCAAGAGCCGCTACACGCTCGTGGTGGAGCTGGCCCGGCGTGAGCGGCTGACCGTGCGGCAGCTGATCGGGCGGCTGGGCGGCGGCCGCGGTCACCTCACCTTCGCCGGTACGCCCGAGCAGGTCGCCGACGCCATCGAGACGTGGTTCACCGAGGGCGCCGCCGACGGCTTCAACATCATGCCGCCGGTCCTGCCCTCCGGCCTCGACGCCTTCGTCGACCACGTCGTCCCGATCCTGCGCGCACGCGGCCTGCTCCGGGAGGAGTACGGCCCGCGCCGGACCCTGCGCGAGCGCTACGGCCTCCCGCGCCCCGCCAACCAGTACACCGTCCGCGAATCCGCCCTCGTCTGAGAACCTGAGAGGACCCGCCCATGTCCGGCATCGAAATCCACAAGGTCACCGCGCACATCGGCGCCCGCGTGTCCGGGGTCGACATCAACCAGCCGCTCGGCTCCGACACGGTCGCCGCCCTTCGCGAGGCCCTCAACGTCCACAAGGCGCTCGTCTTCGACGACGTGAACCTGGACGACGAGACCCAGCAGGCCTTCGTCCGCCACTTCGGCGACGTCACCACCGCCCACCCGACGGTCTCCTCCGTCAACGGTGTCCCGAACGTCCTGCCCGTCGACAGCCAGCACGGCCGTGCCGCCAACCACTGGCACACCGACGTCACCTTCGTCCTCAACCCGCCGCAGGCCACCACCCTGCGCAGCGTCACGATCCCGCCGTACGGCGGCGAGACCCTGATCGCCAGTTCGGCGGCGGCCTACCGCGGGCTGCCCGAGCCACTGCGGAAGCTGGCCGACACGCTGTGGGCGGAACACACCAACGACTACGACTACGCCGTACCGGACGAGGAGGTCGACGAGCAGCAGGCCGCCAACCGCGCCGAGTTCACGTCGATCAAGTACCGCACGGTCCACCCGGTCGTCCGCGTCCATCCGCTGACCGGTGAGCGCGGCCTGTTCATCGGCGGGTTCGCGCAGCGGATCGTGGGCCTGTCGCCGGGCGAGTCCCGCAAGATCCTCGACCTGCTCCAGACGTACGTCACCCGGCCGGAGAACATCCTTCGGCACCGCTGGTCCGAGAACCAGCTGGTCGTCTTCGACAACCGCATCACCCAGCACTACGCCGTCGACAACTACGACGGGCAGCCCCGTCGCCTGCACCGCGTGACCGTCGCGGGTGACGTGCCGGTCGGCATCGAGGGCAAGGCGAGCTACTCGATCGAGGGGGACGCGTCGCACTACACGCCTGTCGCTGCGTGACAGCCCGGACACTTACAGTGCGGCAAGTGTCCGCATAGTGGGCAGTCTCTCCTTCCGAGCGGAGAGGCTGCCCAGACTGTGGGCGTTTTTTGCCCTCTACGCATTGGACGAGCCGCGCCCATGCCAAGCACCTCCACAGGGACACCGCCGAAGACGGACGACGTCTCCCTGTCCCACGGTCTCAAGCAGCGCCACCTGTCGATGATCGCCCTCGGCGGCGTCATCGGCGCCGGCCTGTTCGTCGGATCCGGCGCGGGTATCGCCGCCGCCGGCCCCTCGATCGTCATCGCCTATGTCATCTCCGGCCTCCTCGTGATGCTGGTGATGCGGATGCTCGGCGAGATGTCGGCCGCCTATCCCTCCTCCGGGTCCTTCTCCGCGCACGCCGAGCGGGCGATCGGCCCCTGGGCGGGCTTCACGGCCGGCTGGTCGTTCTGGGTGCTGCTCTGCACGGCCGTCGGCCTGGAGGGCATCGGTGCCGCGAAGATCGTCACGACCTGGCTTCCGCACACCCCCGAGTGGGCCTGGGTGGCCCTCTTCATGGTCGTCTTCTGCGGCGCGAACCTGGCCGCCGTGAAGAACTTCGGCGAGTTCGAGTTCTGGTTCGCCGCGCTGAAGGTCGGCGCGATCGCGCTGTTCCTGGTGCTGGGCGGGCTGGCCATCGCGGGCGTGCTGCCCGGCACGGACGCGCCGGGCACCGCGAACCTCACGGGTGAGGGCGGATTCCTGCCGAACGGCAGCGAGGGACTGATCATCGGCCTGTTGGCCTCGGTCTTCGCCTACGGCGGCATGGAGACGGTCACCATCGCGGCCGCCGAGTCCGAGGACCCGGTCAGCGGTGTCGCGAGCGCGGTCCGCACGGCGATGTGGCGCATCGCCCTCTTCTACATCGGCTCGATGGCCGTCGTCGTCACCCTGGTCCCCTGGGACTCCAAGGAGATCGTCGAGGTGGGCCCGTACGTCGCCACCCTCGACCACCTGGGCATCCCCGGCGCAGGCCAGCTGATGAACGTGGTCGTCCTGGTCGCCCTGCTCAGCGCCATGAACGCCAACATCTACGGCTCCTCGCGCATCGCGTACTCCCTCGTCCAGCGCGGCCAGGGACCCGCGGCGCTGGGCCGGGTCTCGGGCGGCGTCCCGCGCATCGCGGTCCTCGCCTCCTCCGTGTTCGGCTTCGTCTGCGTCGTCCTGTCCTACTGGCGGCCGGACGACGTCTTCCCCTGGCTGCTGAACATGATCGGCGCGGTCATCCTGGTCGTCTGGATCTTCATCGCCGCCTCCCAGCTGCGCCTGCGCCGCCGTCTGGAGCGCGAGGCGCCGGAAAAGCTGGCCGTGCGGATGTGGGCCTTCCCGGTGCTGACCTGGGTCGCGATGGCCGGCATGGCGGCGATCTTCGTGCTGATGGCCCGCGAGCCGGACACGCGCGTGCAGCTGTACTCGACGGGTGCGATGACGCTGCTCCTCGCGGCCGTGGGGTACGCCTGGCAGAAGAAGCGCGCCAGGAGCTGACACCCTTCCGGCGCCGCCGAAGCCCCCGTGTGATCCACACGGGGGCTTTTTGCTGTT
Organism: Streptomyces sp. UW30; assembly: GCF_008042075.1. Lineage (GTDB taxonomy): Bacteria > Actinomycetota > Actinomycetes > Streptomycetales > Streptomycetaceae > Streptomyces. The sequence continues at coordinate 312,653 of NZ_RDBN01000053.1, forward strand.
AGCTTGTTGTTGCAAGTTACTTGCAATAAGAGCTCTGAGGGGAACCCTTCATGCCCGTCTACACACTCCCGGAACTGCCCTACGACTACTCCGCGCTCGCGCCGGTGATCAGCCCCGAGATCATCGAGCTGCACCACGACAAGCACCACGCGGCTTACGTGAAGGGCGCCAACGACACCCTGGAGCAGCTGGCCGAGGCCCGGGACAAGGAGTCGTGGGGGTCGATCAACGGCCTGGAGAAGAACCTTGCCTTCCATCTGTCCGGGCACATCCTGCACAGCATCTACTGGCAGAACATGACCGGAGACGGCGGCGGCGAGCCGCTGGAGGCCGATGGGGTCGGGGAACTGGCGGACGCCGTGGCCGAGTCGTTCGGCTCCTTCGCCCACTTCAAGGCACAGCTGTCCAAGGCGGCGGCGACCACGCAGGGTTCGGGCTGGGGTGTGCTGGCGTACGAGCCGCTGAGCGGGCGGCTGATCGTGGAGCAGGTCTACGACCACCAGGGCAACGTCGGCCAGGGTGCGACACCGATCCTCGTCTTCGACGCCTGGGAGCACGCCTTCTACCTCCAGTACCGCAACCAGAAGGTCGACTTCATCGAGGCGATGTGGCAGGTCGTCAACTGGCAGGACGTGGCACGGCGTTACACCGCCGCCAAGTCCCGTACGGACGTCCTGTTGCTGGCTCCCTGAGCCACGGAGATCGTCCTGCCTCGTGATCGTCTTCTCACCCTTCACGAACGGCAGGCGGAATGACGGAAGCCCCCGCGAGGACCTGACTCGCGGGGGCTTCCCATGTCTGCGGGCTTCACCGGGATTTCACGCACCCGGACAACCGTACGTGGCATGGACAGGACCGGCCGGGCGTGCCGCCGGCGAACTGGTGCTGTCACCTCAAGTCCGTTGCGACCGGCAGCCGTTCATGCTGCCTCACGGGGGAGAGCCATGACCTTCGACACGAACGAGCCCGGGCCGGTCCCCGAGCCGCCGGGAGATACGCGACCGGGCCCGCCCGGCGGGCCGGAACTCGGGCCCCGCCCCTATGTGCGGCTGATGGCCGCGATCGGCGGGATCGGTCTCGCCGCCTCGGCGGCCGCCGCGATCGTCGGCCTCACCACCGATCCGGTCTTCCGGCTGCCGGAGACCATGCCGAGCATGCCGACGCCGGGGCAGACCTCCCTGCCGAGCGGACTCCTCAGCGCGTTCCCCACCGAGTTCCCCTCCGACCTGCCGACCGACTACACGAGGCCGACGCAGCTGCCGAGCGGCTTCCCCACCGGCTTCACCACCGATCTGCCCACCTCTTTCCCCACCGATTTCCCCACTGCCCTCCCCACCGACCTGTCCGGGCTGCCCTCGGACCTCCCCGGTCTGTCCGACCTCTCCCAGGCCGGAGGTACCTCATGAGCACGGCAGCCGGAGCCGTGGCGACCGTCCCCGGCAGACCGCCCGCGCGAGTGCCCCGAAGCGGCATGGCGGGCGCGATCGTCGTGGCGCTGTCGCTCTCCGCGGTGTACGCGGTCGGTCAGATCCTCTTCTGGACCGCGCCCGAACTCACCTCGCGCCTGACCTGGCTCAAGTTCTTCCTGCTGCCCGCGCCGAAGCCCTTCCAGGTGACGCGGGTCCTGCTCCTGATCGGCTGGGGCGTCGCGGCCCTGCTCGCCATCGGCGTACTGCTCACCCGGCGCGGCGGCGCCCCGGAGGCGGACTCCGGGGACCGGAGCGGATCCGAACGGACCGTGCGCAGCTACCAGTTCGGCATCCTCGGTGCCCTGCTCCTGCCGTTCACGGCGATGCCGCTGGCCGGCGCGTTCGGAAACCTGCCCCAGCTGCTGCTCTGCCTGCCCACCACGCTGGCGGCGCTGTTCCTCGTCCACCGGGTGCAGTTCTACCGGCGGATGCCGGGGTGGCTGCTGCTGACCGGTTTCGGGTGGGGAGCGCTCATCGGCGGCGGGTTCGGCATCGTCATGATCACCTGGTTCCAGCGGGCCATGCCCGGCTACTTCATGTCCCGCTATTGGGAGCGCCCCCAGGACAGCGTCCGCGAGCTCTACACACTGTTCCCCCTCAACACGGCCATCGTGACGGAACTCGGCAAGGCGGCCGGGGTCGCCGTCCTGTTCCTGCTCTTCCGGCGCCACATCGACAGCGTGGTCTCCGGAGTGGTCCTCGGGGCGGCCGTCGGACTCGGGTTCAACCTCACCGAGACGGTCCACTACCTGAGCTTCGTCAACCCCGAGCACCACTTCACCCAGTTCTGGGACCGGCAGGTGGTCGGGCTGATGGCTGCCCACGTGGCGTTCACCGCGCTCGCGGGCGCCGGGATCGGCGCGGCCCGCTGGCTGCCGGCGCGCCGGGACCGGCTGCTCGCCGTCGGCGGCGGACTCCTGGCCGCGGTGGGCGGGCACTTCGAGACGGACGTGATGCTGATGCGCCTCGACAACCGCAGGGCGGACTGGTACGCCGACGAGACCCTCGGTCTGCTCGTCGGGATCCCGGTGATGACGCTCATCACCTCGGGTGTGTTCGTGGCGCTGTACGTGCTGATCCTGCGGAGCGGGCTCAAGGCTCAGGCAGCGGGACTGGCCGACGCGCTGCGCGCCGAGGCCGCCACGGGCCACGGCGCGGTCACCGAGCCGGAGATCGGCCTGCTGCTCTCGCCGCGCCGCCGCCTCCTGCTGGAACTGCGGGTATGGCGCCGGGACGGCACAGCCGGGCTCCGCCATCTCCTGCGGTTCCAGCAGGCTCAGCTCGATCTCGCCGTCCAGCGCCGGCACCGCGCACGTCCCGGCGCCGACTCCTTCATCCCGCCCGAGGGGCGACTGCGGGAGCGCGTGCTGGAGTTGAAGGGCGCCCCCACGACCTCGCAGACACCTTCGCTGCCCGCCCAGGAGGCGCTGTCATGACCGGCCCACGCATCGCACGGCTGTCCGCCCTGGTGACCGCCACCGCGACGCTCGTCCTCGGTACCCCCTCGCCCGCCTCGGCGGAGTGCGCGGCCCCCACGTACCACGGCGGCCTGCCCCTCCACGTCGGCGAGTGTCCCGAGGCGGTCGCCGGCGGCGCGTCGGCCGGAGTGTGGGCACTCCTGCTGCTGGCCGCGGGGCTGTGGCTCGCCTCGGCGTTGTCCCGGTCGCGGGCCGGCACGGACGCCGATCTGGCCACGATCGACGAGGTGTTCAGCCAGGAGCGGCGGGCAGACACGGTCCCCGCCGCTCCCTTCCCCACGGAGGACGGACAGTGAACCCATCCGCGCCGAGCCGGTCCGCCCGCACCTGGCTGCGCGCCCTGACGGCGCTGCTGCTGGCCCTCCTCATCTCGATCGGTGCCACGCCCGCCGGGGTCGCCGACGACAAGCGGCCTCCAGGTGCGGCGGACGGCCGCGACCTCTCGGCGGAGTCCGACGCCAACCCCCTGCTGAATCCGGCGCTCCGGCCGGTCGAGGAACTGCGTCTGGCGGTCGGCCACATCCTGAACGACTTCGACTCGGCCTTCGACGCGAACCGCAACGGCGCGGTCGACTACCTCAACCCGCTGCTGATGACGGACGAGCAGATCACCAAGCTCCTGAACGACCCCACCAGCATCACCAACAAGAGCGGCGAGTTGTGGTTCCCCGCCATGGTCGAGCTGGAGCCGCTGAAGGCCTATCTGAAACCCGAAGTCGTCGAACAACTGAAGAAAGAGGGCGTCACCCGCCTCATCGCCGTCACGGCGCTGAACAAACCGCGCGGAAGGCATTCTGAGGAGCAGATCCAGGACAAACTGACCAAGCACGGCATCGGTCGGGAGGTCAGAGTCCTGGGGGCGTCCGAGCGCCAGCAGTGTGCGGACAGATGCACCCCGTTGTACGACTCGGACACACCGACCGTCTACGGGCGCAGCTACGACCTCAGCTCACAGGAGGTCGCCAGGCAGGAGGAGGCCATCAAACGGGCCGGGGACAGGGCCGCGCACAAGGGGCCCGAGGCGCGGAGAAAGGCCGAGGAATACACGAGGGACCTGCTGAAGAAGCTGCGGACGGAACGCAACAAGAGTGCCGTTGTCCAAATGGGCGTCGACCTCGGCCACGTGCGGGAGGAGTCCAAGACGTGGACCACTCATGTGCTTCAGCCCCTCTTCTCCAGCCTGCAGTCCGAGTGCCCGCCCCCGGACGCGCAGTCGCAGCGCCTTCCCGTCCCGGCGCCGCGCACCATGGCGCTCGCCGTACCGGCCAAGGCAGCCGACCCCTGCGGCGAGGGCGAGGACACTGCGAACACCGCGAACCCCAGCGGTCTGGGCACCACTCTCACCCTCCCCGGCATGGGCAACGGCGGCATCGACTTCTCGACCATGGAGCTGCGCTACCTCGCGGATCCCGGTGACGGAAGCGGCCTGCAGTATTCGTTCAGCGCCGACCTGGACCCCCTGAAGGGGGACCTGCGCCAGTCCACCGGAATCACAACCGCCACCCAGTCCTCCGACGCCTTCTTCGTCTGGCTCTCCCTCAGCCCCCAGGACTTCTGGGTCAACCTCAACCCCAACGAGCCGGACCGCATCGTCGACGACAAGCTGGGGCGTACGGACGCCGGGCGGGTGCTGCTGGAAGCCGACCTGCGGATGAAGAAGACCGTCGGCAAACTCATCCATCCCCACAGCGCGCTCGGCCGGAAGTTCTGGGAGGGGGTACGGGGCGACTGCATGTCGTTCCGCAACTGGATCCTGCCGGCGCCCGCGTCGGTCCACCAGGACGGAGACAAGCTCTACATTCTCGACGCGCCCCTCGACGTCCAGATGGAGACGCAGTACCTGGCAAAAAATGGGGCGTCGTCCGCGCGGTCCTGTCCCGAACAGGACCAGGCCACCGAGGACCACAACGAAGCGCTCTACCGCGACCTCATCCTCCCCAGGCTCAAGAAGGCCATCAACACCGCCCCCGAGTACGCCGCGCTGCGCCGCGTCTACCTCTCGCGGGTCGCCGCCGAGTGGTACCGCGAGCTGAGCCGGACCAAGGACACGACCTACGGCGACCTCATCGACAGCGGCGACATCGACACCTGGCGCACCACCGACGACTGGCAGCCCGTCGACACCTTCGACCGGTACGTCGACTCGTACACCAAGGGCGAGTTCAAGGTCACCGACAAGACCACCGAGGGCAACACCACTTACGTACGCAGCTACGTCTACGGCGGCGTCGACCTCACCAGGATCCCTCTGAAGAAGGTCACGGACGACCGTTTCACCTCGGACTTCGCCGGGCTCCCCCAGAGCGTCGACCGTTCGCTGGACGCGCCCTCGCCCGCCGAGGGGGACGGGACCGTCTGGCTCGGCTCACCGACCCCGCGCCAGGCGGCCGCTTCCGGTGCCGGCACCGGTGCGGCCGAGGCGAAGCCCGTGTCCATGAGCACCTGGGCGCTGCGGCTGCTGCCGGCGCTCGTCCTCGCGCTGATCGTGCTGCTGTGGCTGCGGCGACGTCGCCTGAACACCGCCCGTCGGGCAAGTCCCCTGCGCCGGACCGCCGTAGGGGGGCGACGGAGGTGAGGCACGGGGCGGCCACCGAGCGGTGGCCGCCCTCTCGTCCCCGGCCTGTCCTCGTCGGTCAGGGCTTGCGGCCCACGCCGCCGTGCTGGCCGATCGGCCGGGGTGCCTCGTCGCTCGGCTCGGGGCGCCACAGCGGGACGGAGACGATGCCCGGCTCCACCAGCTCCAGGCCCTCGAAGAACGCCTCGATCCTGTCGACCGGGCGCAGGAAGTACGGGACCGCACCGGTCTCGTTGTAGCCGTCCTGGGCGTTCTCGTAGTCCGGGTCGGTGCCCCGGGAACCGTCGTTGACGCAGAGGTAGCTGCCGGAGGGCAGGCCGGCCAGCAGACGGCGGACCAGGTCGCGGGCCTGGTCGTAGTCGGCGACGTGGCCGAGGATGCCGCTCAGGATCAGGGCCGTGGGCCGGGAGAGGTCGAGGGTGCGTGAGGCGGCCTCGAGGATCTTCTCCGGCTCGTACAGGCTCAGGTCCTCGTACGCCGTCACGCCCTCGGGTGTCGAGGTCAGCAGGGCGCGGGCGTGGGCCAGGACCAGGGGGTCGTTGTCGACGTAGACGATCTTCGACTCGGGGGCGACCCGCTGGGCCACCTCGTGGGTGTTGTCGACCGTGGGCAGCCCGGTGCCGACGTCGAGGAACTGGCGTACGCCCGACTCCGCGACCAGGTACCGGATGCTGCGCCCCAGGAAGGCGCGGCTGCTGCGCGCGATGGTGACGATGCCGGGGAAGACGGCGGTGTACGCGTCACCCGCCGCCTCGTCCACGGGGTAGTTGTCCTTGCCGCCCAGCCAGTAGTTCCAGATCCTGGCCGAATGGGGTACCGAGGTGTCGATCTCCGTCATGTGCCCATGGTGCTACGGCCGCTCGGGCTCGCAGGGCACATTGAGGGAGAGAAGTGCGGCGGATCCGTCTGTTTTCACGAGGAGTTCGCTGATCGCGGCGTTGCGCAACCGGGGGAACACTCTGCGGTACTCCCGGGCCGGGATCGACAGCAGTGTGCACAGCACCAGACGGAAGAGCGTGTTGTGCGCGACGACGAGGACACGGCCGCCGGGGTGGGCGGCGGCGACCCGGCGCAGGGCGGCGGCCCCGCGTTCCGCGGCAGCGGCAGGGTTCTCCGCGCCCGGGAACGGATGGGCCACCGGGTCGGTGCGGAACGCCTCCGCGGCCGCCGCGTCCTCGGCCGCGAACTGCGCGAGCGTACGGCCCTCCAGCACACCGAAGTCGCATTCGCGTAGGCCGGGTTCGCGGTGCGGGGTGAGCCCGAGCGCCCGGCACGCGGGGTCGGCGGTGATGACGGCACGGGAGAGCGGCGAGGTCCAGATCGCGTCCACCGGGTGGGCGGCGGCCCAGCGGCCGAGGGCCTCCGCCTGGGCGCGGCCCGTGTCGGTGAGGGGCACGTCGCTGACCCCGGCGTAGCGGTTCTCGGCGTGCCAGACCGTCTGTCCGTGGCGGGCCAGCAGCAGTGTCGTATCCGCGCTCATGCTCCTGCTCGTGCTCATGAATCCGCAGTATCCCCGTCCAGGCGGGCCTTCGCGTGCGCCGCGACCGGTGGGGGCAGCCAGCCTCGGGTCGTCAGCTCCTCGACCAGGCGGGCGTAGGACTCGGCGAAGCGGGCGGTGCGCTCGGGCCGGGGTTCGACGGTCGTGCCGATCCGGACCATGCCTTCCGCGACCTGGGCGAGATGCGGCGCCGTACCGGCGCCGTACGCCGCCAACGCGGCCATCCCCAGGGCCGGTTCGGTCTGCTGCGGCACCCGGGCCGGGCGGCCCAGGACGTCGGCGCGCAGCTGGTTCCAGTACGGGCTGCGGGCGGCGCCGCCGGTGAAGGTGAGGGGGCCGTCGAGGGGTGCGCCGAGGTGGTGCAGGTAGTCCAGGCACAGGCGCTCGGTGAAGGCGACGCCCTGGAGGAGCGCGGCCCACAGGTCGGCGTCCGACTCCGGTTCGCCCAGGACCAGCGCGGAGGCGTCCGGGGCGAGGAACGGGAAGCGCTCGCCGGGTGACACCAGCGGGTAGGTGATCGCGCCGGACGGCTCGTAGGCGGCGGCCAGCGCGTCCATGGCCGCCGGGTCGGCGCCCGCAAACGCCGCCGTGAGCACGCCCGCGCCCACGCTGGAGGCGCCGCCGGGCAGCCAACTCCCGTCCGGGGCACGGTGGTTGTAGACCACGCCGGTCGGGTCCCGGACCGGCGTCGGGGAGGCGCCCTTGAGGACCAGGGTGGTGCCGAGCACCGAGTTCCAGGAGCCGGGGCGCAGGGCGGCGGAGGCGATCTGGGCCGCGCAGCCGTCGGTCATCCCGGCGATGACGGGGGTGCCGGCGGGGATGCCGGTGGCCTCGGCGGCGGACGTGGAGACCTGGCCGAGGCGGGTGCCGGGGCGGACGACGTCCGGGATCGCAGTGTCGGGCAGGCCGAGGCGGGGCAGCATGGCGGGCCAGGCGTCGCGTTCCAGGTCGTAGCCCGTCTTCAGGGCGTGGCTGGAGTCGGCCGGAGGCAGCTCGCCGGTGAGGAGGGAGACGACCAGGTCCGGCTGATGGGTGATCCGGCCGGGGCCGTAGGTCTCGGTCAGCCACACCGCCTTCGGCAGGGCCCAGGTGTCCTGCACCCCGAGCCCCGCCATCCGCGCCCGCGCCGCCTGTGCCGTCGCCCGCCCGTCGTCGTACATCAGGGCGGGGCTCATCGGCCGTCCCGCCCCGTCCGTGAGCAGCACGGTCCCGGACGTCCCGCACACCGCGAGTCCGCCGACCCGCGCCTTCGACCGCCCGCGCAGTGCGGCCCGGGACGCCGCGCACACGCCCTTCCACCAGTCGTCCGGATCCTGCTCGTGCCGCACCCCGTCCCGGCGTCCGCCGAGGGGCGCCGAGCCGCTGCCGAGGACTGTGCCGTCCCCGGTGACCAGCAGCACCCGGACGCTCTGGGTGCCCAGGTCGATCCCCAGCCAGGCCTCGTGATCGTCGGTCATCCGGACCTCCCGCACATCTGGATCCGTGAACTTCACACTCTGCACTGAGATTTTCCCCTGCGCGAGGGATTGACGCCCAACTTCCGCCGTTCCACCCTCTGTTAACGAGTCGACTCGCCGTGTTAACCGATGCACACCCGGATGGCCGAACCCCACGTGGAGGTCACGGATGAACATGCACGCGCACGACCGCCGACGGTTCCTGGCGCTGAGCGCCGCCCTGGCCGCCACGCCCCTGATCTCCGCCTGCGGTGCCGGATTCGGCGGCGACGACAGCAAGAGCGACGGCTCGGCGGCGGACGACGTCACCGGCTCCTTCGACTTCAAGCGCGAGAAGGGCACCACCGTCAAGGCGCTGCTGAACAAGCACCCCTACACCGACGCGCTGATCGCCGACCTGAAGTCGTTCACCGAGAAGACCGGCATCAAGGTCGAGTACGACGTCTTCCCGGAGGACAACTACTTCGACAAGCTCACCGTCGACCTGTCCAGCGGACGCGCGTCGTACGACGTCTTCATGCTCGGCGCGTACATGGTGTGGCAGTACGGGCCGCCGGGCTGGCTGGAGGACCTCGGCCCCTGGATGCGCAACGCCTCGGCCACCGGCGCCGAATGGGACCAGGCCGACTTCTTCCCGAACCTCCTCCAGGCCGACCAGTGGTCCCTGAAGGCGGGCGCGCCGCTCGGACAGGGCGGGCAGTACGCGCTGCCGTGGGGCTGGGAGACCAACGTCGTCGCCTACAACACGGACGTCTTCAAGAAGCTCGGCCTCAAGCCCGCCGAGAGCTTCGACGAGCTGCGCGAGATCGCCGGCGCCATCAAGCAGAAGGCGCCGGGTGCGGGCTTCGACGGCATGTACGGGATCGCCGTACGGGGATCGAGGAGCTGGGCGACCATCCACCCCGGCTTCATGACCATGTACGCCCGCAACGGGCTCAAGGACTTCACAGTCACCGGCGGGAAGCTCACACCCGCGATGAACACCCCGGAGGCCGTCGCGTTCACCGAGGACTGGGCCGGCATGGTCAAGCAGGGCGGCCCGCCGTCCTGGACGTCGTACACCTGGTACCAGTGCTCCAGCGACCTCGGCGCGAAGAAGGCCGGGATGCTGTTCGACGCCGATACGGCCGCCTACTTCCAGGCGGTGGAGGGCGCGAGCCCGGCCTCCGGGAAGATCGCCTTCCATCCCGGACCGAAGGGGCCGGACGGCTCCCTCGCCACCAACATGTGGATCTGGTCGCTCGGCATGAACGCCAAGAGCAAGAAGAAGAGCGCCAGTTGGCTGTTCCTGCAGTGGGCGACCGGCAAGGAGCACCTGCGCAGGAGCGCGATCACGCACAACCACATCGACCCGGTGCGCAAGTCGATCGCCGACGACGCCGCCTACAAGGACAAGATGAGGCACCTGCCCGGCTTCATCGAGACCTTCGAGACCGTCGTCGACCAGACGAAGATCCAGTTCACCCCGCAGGCCCAGTTCTTCGACGCGACCACCAGCTGGGCCGCCGCCCTCCAGGAGATCTACGGCGGCAAGGGGGCCGAGTCGGTGCTCGACGGGCTGGCGGGCGACCTCGCCGACAAGGTGGGCTAGCGCGATGGGATGGCGGCTCGCCCTTCGCCCGTACGTCCTGATCGTCCCCGCCCTGCTGCTGACCTGCGGGATCCTCTACCCCTTCGGGCTCGGCCTCTACTACACGCTGTTCGACTTCTCGGCGAGCAAGCCGCAGCCGGACATGGTGCGGTTCGAGAACTACGAGACCGTCTTCACCCAGGAGGCGTTCTGGAACTCGGCGTGGGTGACGGTGCTGTACGCGGTCGGGGCCGCCGCCGTCGAGACCGTCCTCGGCGTCACCGTCGCCCTGCTGCTGCACCGGTCGACGATCGTCGGGCGGGTGCTGGAGAAGATCCTCATCCTGCCGCTGATGATCGCGCCGGTGATCGCGGCGATCATCTGGAAGCTGATGCTCCAGCCGTCGGTGGGGGTGATCAACTATCTGCTGAGACCCTTCGGGCTGGGCGGAGTCCAGTGGACGGACACCCCGACCGGGGCGCTGCTGTCGTCGATCGCCGTGGACGTGTGGGTGTACACGCCGTTCGTGGCGATCCTCGCCCTCGCCGGACTGCGGTCGCTGCCGACGTCCCCCTTCGAGGCGGCGGCCGTCGACGGTGCGGGCTGGTGGTACACCTTCCGGCGACTGACGCTGCCGATGCTGTGGCCGTACGTCCTGGTCGCGGTGATCTTCCGGTTCATGGACTCGCTGAAGGTGTTCGACATCATCTACGCCCTGACGGAGGGCGGCCCCGGCGACTCGACCGTCGTCCTGCAGATCCGCGCCTACCTGGAGGCGATCCGCTTCCAGCGGTACTCGTTCGGCATCAGCTACACGATCGTGCTGTGGGCGGTGGTGTATCTCGCCGCGATGGTGCTGGTGAAGCACCTGGGCAAGATCCAGCGGAAGGCGGCGGAGGCGAAATGACCGTGCGCAAACGCCTGTTGGGGTGGCTCGCCGACGCCGCCCTCGTCCTGTACTTCGTCTTCGCGCTGTTCCCGATCGCCTGGATGGTGATCCTGTCGCTGAAGCCGACGAACCAGCTCTTCTCGACCTACTTCTCCTTCTCCCCCACCCTCGACGGCTACCGCACGGTCCTCGGCGACAGCGAGGGCATCCCGTTCGTGCGGTTCTTCGTCAACAGCCTGGTGGTGTCGGTGGGAGCGGTCGTGCTGTCGCTCCTGGTCGGGCTCCCGGCCGCGTACGCCTCGGCGCGCTGGCGGTTCAAGGGCTCCGAGAACCTCATGTTCACGCTGCTGTCGTTCCGGTTCGCACCCGAACTGACCGTGATCATCCCGCTGTTCGTGCTCTACCAGAAGCTCGGGCTCTTCGACACGTACGTCGGCATGGTGTGGGTGCTCCAGCTGGTCACGCTGCCGCTGATCGTGTGGATCATGCGGTCGTACTTCGCCGATCTGACGCCCGAGCTGGAGCAGGCGGCGTTGCTGGACGGCTACACCCGCAAGCAGGCCTTCCTGAGGGTGGCCCTGCCGCTGGTGAAGCCGGGGGTCGCGGCCGTGTCGCTGCTCGCCTTCATCTTCGCCTGGAACAACTTCGTCTTCCCGCTGATCCTGACCTCCAACGAGGCCCAGACCGTGACGGTGGGCGCGCTGTCCTTCCTCGGCGGCGACCGGCCCAAGTACAACCTCACGGCCGCCGCCGCACTCGTCTCCGTCGTACCGCCGCTGCTGCTCGCGCTGACGATCCAGCGGTATCTGGTGCGGGGGCTGTCGTTCGGGGCGGTGAAGTCATGATCCGGCTGCGGGGTGTGCGCAAGACGTACGGCAAGGTCACCGCGCTCGACGGGCTGGAACTGGACGTGCGGGAGGGCGAGTTCTTCTGCCTGCTCGGCCCGTCGGGCGCCGGCAAGACCACGACCCTGAAGACGGTCGCAGGGCTGGAGATCCCCGACGCCGGCACGGTCGAGCTCGGCGGCGCCGACATGCTCGGCGTCGAGCCGTACGACCGTGGCGTCGCGATGTGCTTCGAGAGCTACGCCCTCTACCCGCACAAGTCGGCCTACGACAACCTCGCCTCGCCGCTGCGCTCCCCGCGCCACCGCCTGCCCGCCGCGCAGGCCCGGGAGCGGATCGGCGAGGTCGCCGAACTCCTCGGGATCTCCGCCCTGTTGGACCGCCCGGTGGGCCGGCTCTCCAACGGCCAGCGACAGCGCGTCGCCCTCGGCCGGGTCCTGGTCCGGCCCGCCCGCGCCTTCCTCCTCGACGAGCCCCTGTCCCATCTGGACGCCAAGCTGCGCCAGCAGATGCGGGCGGAGCTGAAGGCGATCGGGGCGGTGCGGCGCACGACCACCCTCTACGTCACCCACGACTCCGTGGAGGCACTGGCGCTCGGTGACCGGATCGGGGTGATCCGGGACGGGCGGATCGTGCAGACCGGGACGCGGGAGGAGATCTGGTACCGGCCGTACGACACGGAGGTCGCGCGGGCCTTCGGGCGGCCCCGGATCAACCTGCTGCCGGGGGCGATCACGGCCGACGGCGGCTTCCGTTCCGCAGACGGCAAGGTCGACCTGCCGATCCGGGCCGACGCCCCCGTCGGGACAGAGGTGCTGATCGGTGTCCGCCCCCGCGATCTCGCTCTCGGCGAGGGTCCCGGCCACGAGCTCACCGGCACCGTCTACGTCACCGAGGTGCTCGGCCGGTCCGTGGAGGTCACGGTCCGGCTCGGCGAGCAGCACCTGTCACTGGTCGCCCCGCGCGGCGAGGCGAGCGGTCTTGGGCCCGACGATCCGGTACGACTGTCGGTCCGGCCTGAGAACCTGCTGCTGTTCGAGGCCGACCGGCCGGAGCGTCCAGGACGAAGGATCGGACAGTGAACCGCGCGATGAGCAACGCACAGCAGGGTCCCGCCGCCCGTCAGGCCGCCATGGCCGAGCTGGTTCTCGCCGACGGGTCGGCGACGGCCGCCGAGCTGGCCGAGCGGTTCGGGGTGAGCCTGATGACCATCCACCGGGACCTCGACGAGCTCGAACGGCAGGGGATCGTAAGGAAGTTCAGAGGTGGAGTGACGGCGCAGCCCTCCGGTGTCTTCGAGTCGAACGTGCAGTACCGGCTGAAGACCATGCGCGCGCAGAAGGCCGCCGTCGCCGACCGCGCCCTGAAGCTGATCGAGCCCGGCATGGCGATCATGCTGGACGACTCCACCTCGACCCTGGAGATAGCCCGCGGGCTGCGGCTCGGGGAGGTGACCCCGCTGACGGTCGTCACCAACTTCCTGGAGGCGATCAACCTCCTCTCCGACCAGCGCGGCATCCACCTCATGGCCCTCGGCGGCGACTACGACCCGCTGCACTCGTCCTTCCTCGGCGTGTCCTGCGTCGAGGCGATAGAGCAGCTGCGCGTGGACGTCTGCTTCGCGTCGACGTCGGCCGTGCGCGGGGGGTACGCCTACCACCAGGAGCAGCACATCGTGTCGGTGAAGCGGGCCATGCTCGACGCGGCCGCCCGCAACATCCTGCTGATCGACCACACCAAGCTCGCCCGCGTCGCCCTGCACCGGGTGGTCCCGCTGTCCCGCTTCGACCTGCTCCTCGTGGACGACGGGGCGTCGGCGGAGGCGCTGCGGGACCTGGACGAGCACAAGGTCCGCTACGAGGTATGCGCGACGAAGGGCAGCAGCCATGACCCAGCTGGAGCTACGTGATCTGCGCAAGACCTACCGTGCGCGGGGCCGCCCGGCCGTGGACGCCGTACGCGGTATCGACCTCAGCCTGCGCTCCGGGGAGTTGCTGGGGCTGCTGGGCCCTTCGGGCTGCGGGAAGTCCACGACGCTGCGCATGATCGCCGGGCTGGAGACGGTGACCGGCGGGGACATCCTGGTCGGCGGGGCGTCGGTGACCGCCCGCCCGGCCCAGCAGCGCAACATCGGGGTCGCGTTCGAGAACTACGCCCTCTACCCGCCGCTGACGGTGGCGGAGAACCTGGCGTTCGGGCTGAAGGCGCGGCGACGGGCCGACCGGGGTGACGTCGACCGCAAGGTCAAGGAGATCGCCGAGCGCGTCGACCTCACCGGCATCCTCGACGCCCGCCCGGCGGGCCTGTCCAGCGGCCAGAAGCAGCGGGTGTCCCTGGCCCGCGCGCTGATCCGCGAACCGGACGTCCTGCTCCTCGACGAGCCCCTGTCCCACCTCGACGCGGCCCAGCGCGACACGACCCGCCGCGAACTCAAGCGCATCCAACGGGACTTGGGCCACACCACCATCCTGGTCACCCACGACCAGGAGGAAGCCCTGTCCCTCGCCGACCGGATCGCCGTGATGAAGGACGGAGTGATCCAGCAGCTCGGCACGCCGTACGAGATCTACGACAGCCCGGCGAACCTCTTCGTCGCGGACTTCGTGGGCGAGCCGGCGATCAATCTCCTGCCCGGCATCGCGGACGCGGACGGCCACGCCCACCTCTCCTCCACCGTGCGGATCGCGCTGCCGGTGCCGGTGGCGACGGGCCGGGAGGTGGTGGTCGGCATCCGCCCGGAGGACCTGACGCCGACCGGCGAGGACGAGGGCCTGCCCGCCCGGGTCGTGGCCCACGAACCGCTCCTGGAGTCGGGCATCGCGACCCTCGCCCTCGACGGCGTCGAGAACCCCCTCGTCGTCCTCACCGCCCCCGAGGTCCGCCTCGCCCACGACGACCGCGTCCACGTCGCCGCCGACCCTGACCTCACCCATGTCTTTGACGCCGAGACAGGAGACTCCCTGCGATGACCAACGGGAACCAAGTGCGCGTGGTGGCCGCCGGCGACCACTTCATCCTGCCGTCGCTCATCAGGGAGGCGCTCGGCCGTGAACTCGCCTGTGACATCGGTGAATTGACCCTGGGCTGGCCGCTGGATCCCTTCGGCCCTGTGGCCGAGGTGACGGAGGCGAGCGACGCCGAGGACGAGCTGATCGAGGCGCTCGCGGGAGCGCGGGTGCTGGTCACGCAGATGGGCCCGGTGACCGAGCGCGTCCTCGACGCCTGCCCCGACCTGCGGCTGGTCGTCGTGTGCCGGGGCGGCCCGGTGAACGTCAACCTGGACGCGGCCAAACGGCACGACGTCCGCGTCTGCTACGCCCCGGGCCGCAACGCCGCCGCCACCGCCGAGTTCACGGTCGGCCTGATGCTGGCGGCCCTGCGCCGGATCCCGCAGTCACACAACCTCCTCGCCCTGCAAGGCAGTTGGGAGGGGGCGACGTACTACACCTACGAGCACAGCGGTCTGGAGCTGGAGGACCTGCCGGTCGGGCTGGTCGGCTACGGGGCGGTGGGCAGCAGGGTCGCGCGGGTGCTGTGCGCGTTCGGGGCGCGGGTCATGGTGTACGACCCGTACGTCCACGGCGAGATCCACGGCCTGCGGGTCGCCTCCCTGGACGAGCTGCTGCGCAAGTCCCGGGTGATCACGCTGCACGCCCGCCTGACAGCCGAGACCCGAGGCCTGATCGGCGCCCGCGAACTCGCCCTGCTGCCGCAGGGCTCGGTGGTGGTGAACGCGGCACGGGGTCCCCTGCTGGACGAGGAGGCACTGTGCGACGCGCTGGAGAACGGGCATCTCTCGGCGGCGGCCCTGGACACCTACGCGCAGGAGCCGCTTCCTGCGTCCTCCCGCCTGCATGCCCTGGCCGACCGCGTCGTCCTGACCCCACACCTGGGCGGCGCGAGCCGCGCGGTCGCCGAGAAGGCGGCGGCGATCGCGGCGGCGGAGGTGGGGCGCTGGGTGCGTGGCGAGCCGTTGGCGCACTGTCTGACGTGACGGACCGGAGGAGGTCGGCATGTACGTCGGTATCGATGTAGGCACGTCCACGGTGAAGGCGGCCGCGTTCGACTCCGGGGGCCGTGAACTGGCCGTCGCTTCCCGCCCGGTGGGGTTGGTGCTGCACGGCGGGTTCGTCGAGCAGGACATGGAGGAGGTGTACGGGGCGGTCGTCGCCGTGCTCGACGAGGTGACCTCACGGGTCCCGGAGCCCGTCGGGCTCGTCGGCCTCACCGGACAGGGCGACGGCGTCTGGCTCGTCGACGCCGACGGGCGGCCGGTCCGGCCCGCCGCCTCCTGGATGGACGGCCGCGCCCACGAGCTGGTCGACCGGTGGATGGCGGACGGCACGTTCGAGACGGTGTTCCGGCGGACGGGGAGTGCGATGTTCCCGGGGTGTCCGGGACCTCTCCTCGCGTGGCTGGACAGCCATGAGCCAAAGGCGCTGGATGCCGCGGCCACCGCCCTGTACTGCAAGGACATGGTGTTCCAGCGGCTGACGGGCGCGGGTGCGACGACGGATGTGTCGGACGCGTCGATGCCGTTCCTGGACCCGCGGACACGGTCGTACGACAACGGGGTCGTCGAACTGCTCGGGCTGACGCACCGGCGCGGACTCCTCCCCCCGGTCGGCGACCCGGTCGCGACGGCACGGACGCGCGGCGAGGGGCTCCCGCCCGGAACCCGGATCGCGAACGGGCCGTACGACCTGCCGGCCTGCGCGCTCGGCGCGGGCGTGACGTCCCCCGGCGACGGTCTCCTCATCGTCGGCACCTGTCTGGCCAGCCTCGTCGCGACCACCGACCTGGACCTGGCCGGTGAGCCGGCCGGGCTGTACATCAGTACCGACCGGCCCGGGCACTGGCTGCGTGCGATGCCCGCGATGGTCGGTACGGCGGCGCTGGACTGGGTGCTGTCGACGACGGGCGTCCGGCACGAGGAGGTCGACGGGCTGCTGGCCGAGACCCCGCCGGGGGCGCACGGGGTGCGGGTACTGCCGTACTTCGCGCCGTCGGGCGAGCGCGCGCCCTTCGTCGAGCCGCGTCTGCGGGCCGAACTGACCGGCGTCTGCCTGGAGTCGACCCCCGCCGACCTCATCCGGGCGACCTGCGAGGGCATCGGCTACGCGGCCCGGCACTGTCTGGCGGCGGCCGGGCTGACAGGGACGTTGGCCGTCTGCGGCGGCGGTACGCGCAGCCCGGCCTGGATGCGGCTGCTCGCCGACGTCCTGGGGCGGCCGCTCAGGGTCGTCGAGGGTGAGGTGGGCGCGCGCGGCGCGGTGCTCGCGGCGGCCGAGCGGTACGGGGAGGCGCTGGACGCCGAGGCGTGGACGCGGCCGACGGCGGTGGTCGAGCCGGACGCGGCACGGGCCGCGTACTACGCGCAGGGGTACGAGGAACACCTGATCCGCCTGAGCGAGGCGCGCGCCCGGGCACGTGCCTGAAGAGCCCTGCGACGAAAGGGAGTCGTATGCACCCCAGACGTAGATCCCTGCTGCTCGCGGCCGCCGGCACCACGGCGGCCGCGGCCGTACCCGCCACCGCCGCCGCCGTGCCCGAGTCGCATCCCCCGCGAAGGCCGCTCGTCATCGGCCATCGCGGCGCGGCCGGCTGGCGTCCCGAGCACACGGCCGCCTCGTACACGTACGCCGTCCAGACCGGCGCCGACTGGATCGAGCCGGATCTGGTGCCCACGAAGGATCACGTCCTGGTGGTCCGGCACGAGAACGAGATCTCGCAGACCACGGACGTGGCGACGCACCCGGAGTTCGCGGGCCGCCGTACGACGAAGACGGTGGACGGGCGGGCGGTGACCGGCTGGTTCACCGAGGACTTCACGCTGGCGGAGCTGAAGACGCTGCGGGCGGTGGAGCGGCTGCCGCTGGTCCGCAACCGCAACACGGTGTTCGACGGCCGCGAGGAGGTGCTGACCTTCCAGGAGGTCGTCGACCTGGCGCGCGGGCTGTCCAAGGCGTACGGCCGGACGATCGCCGTGTTCCCGGAGACCAAGCACCCGACGTACTTCCGCTCGCTGGGCCTGCCCCTGGAGCCGCAGCTGGCGCGGCTGATCCGACGCAACCGGCTGGGCCGGCGCAGTTGCGTTGTGCAGTCCTTCGAGCCGACGAGCCTCAAGCGGATCGCGGCCGAGCGGCTGGGGGTGGCGCTGTGGCAGGCGCTGGGGACCACGGGCGGACCGTACGACCTCGTCTCCGCCGGGGATCCGACGACGTACAAGGACATGATGACGCCGGCGGGGCTGGCGCGGATCGCGCAGTACGCGGACTGGATCGGGCCCGACAAGTCCTCGCTCGTCGGCACGTCCGTCCTCGCGGACGCCCATGCGGCGGGGCTGCGGGTGGGGCCGTACACCTTCCGGGCGGAGAACCAGTTCCTGCCGGCGGATCTGCGCCGGGGAACCGGACCGAACGATTTCGGGGACGCGTTCGCGGAGTACGCGCTGTACTACGGGATGGGGGTCGACGCGGTGGTGACCGACTTCCCCGATCTGGCGGTGATGGCTAGGAGGGGCTGATGTTTTTCCGGGACAAGCACTGCCGCACGTGTGGTGGCGGCCGCACGCAGGTGTTCAGGCCGCTCAGCCGCGAGGAGCTGGCGGCGATCAAGGCGGACCGTGGAGATCTGTGGCGCTGCACCGCCGAGGGCTGCCGTTGGTACCAGCCCTGGCACAAGCAGAGCGACGGCGGCCTGCTCCCGGAGGAACTGAAGATCCAGGCCGCCGTCACAGAGGCGAAGTGACCCCTACAGGTTGCTGAAGTCCGGGCCCTTGGTGCGGGTCCGCTTGATCTCGTAGAAGCCGGGGACCGAGGCCACGGCGAGGGTGCCGTCCCAGAGCCTGGCGGCGTCCTCGCCCTGGGGGGCCGGGGTGACGACCGGGCCGAAGAAGGCGATCTGCTCGCCGTCGGCGCCGGGGACGGCGATGACCGGGGTGCCGACCTCCTGGCCGACCTTGTCGATGCCCTCCTTGTGGGAGGCGCGCAGCTGGGGCTCGTAGGGGGTGTCGTCCCAGTGGTCCATGAGGGAGTCGGGCAGGCCGACCTCCTTCACGGCGGCGGCGACCGCCTCCTTGGTCGGGCCCTCGCCCTGGTTGTGGATGCGGGTGCCGAGCGCGGTGTAGAGGTCACCGAGCACCTCGGCGCCGTGCTCCTCCTGCGCGGCGATGACGACCCGGACCGGGCCCCACGCCTTGGTCTCCAGCAGCTCGCGGTACTGCTCGGGCAGGTCGTCGAGCTTGTCCTCGTTGAGGACGGCGAGGCTCATCAGGTGCCAGCGGACCTCGATGTCGCGGACCTTCTCCACCTCCAGCACCCAGCGTGAGGTCATCCAGGCCCAGGGGCACAGCGGGTCGAACCAGAAGTCGACGGGGGTCTTGTCCGACATGTCTCTCCTCATGAGGCAAGCAGGTCTCAGCTGAACCTCTCGGGGAACACTGCTGCTCGCCGACCCATTCCCCACTGCCGCGGGTCAGGGCCACATGGCAGGATCGGCACTGTCCGCATACTGAACACCACCCCAGGGAGTGTCACCCGTGCCCGGTGAGAATCTGTCCCGCGACGAGGCCCGGGAGCGGGCCGCCCTGCTGTCCGTCGACGGGTACGACGTGTCCCTCGACGTGCGTTCCGCCCTCGACGACGGGGACTCGGAGGACGGGGCGCCGCGCACGTTCCGCTCGGTCACCACGATCCGCTTCCGCTGCAGCGAGCCCGGCGCGTCGAGCTTCGCGGACCTGATCGCGCCGAGCGTGACGGCCGTCTCCCTCAACGGCAAGGACCTGGACCCGAGCGAGGTCTTCGACGGCGCGCGGATCACCCTGGAGGACCTGGCCGCCGACAACGAGCTCGTCGTCGACGCCCAGTGCGCCTACTCCCGCACCGGCGAGGGCCTGCACCGCTTCGTCGACCCCGAGGACGGCGAGGTCTACCTCTACACGCAGTACGAGCCGGCCGACTCCCGCCGCGTCTTCGCGAACTTCGAGCAGCCGGACCTCAAGGCGCCGTTCCGCTTCGAGGTGCGGGCGCCGCAGGAGTGGACGGTGTGGAGCAACGGGGCCGGTGAACTCGCGGACGGGGCCTGGAAGTTCGCGGAGACGAAGCCGATCTCGACGTACATCACCTGTGTCGTCGCGGGCCCGTACCACTACGTCACCGACTCCTACGAGCGCACGTTCGCCGACGGCACGACGCTGCGGATCCCGCTCGGCGCCATGTGCCGCAAGGGCCTGGCCCCCTACTTCGACGCCGACGACATCTTCCTGGTCACCAAGCAGGGCCTGGACTTCTTCCACGACCACTTCGACTACCCGTACCCCTTCGGCAAGTACGACCAGGCGTTCGTGCCCGAGTACAACCTGGGTGCGATGGAGAACCCGGGGATGGTGACCTTCCGGGAGGAGTTCGTCTTCCGCGGCAAGGTGACGCAGGCGTCGTACGAGGGCCGGGCGAACGTCATCCTGCACGAGATGGCGCACATGTGGTTCGGCGACCTGGTCACCATGGTGTGGTGGGACGACCTGTGGCTGAAGGAGTCCTTCGCGGACTTCATGGGCACGTTCGCCAATGTCGGCGCGACCCGCTTCAAGAACGCCTGGATCACCTTCGCCAACCGCCGCAAGGCATGGGCGTACCGGGCCGACCAGCTGCCCTCCACCCACCCGATCACCGCGGACATCCGCGACCTGCAGGACGCCAAGCTCAACTTCGACGGCATCACGTACGCCAAGGGCGCTTCGGTACTGAAGCAACTCGTCGCATACGTCGGGCAGGACGCGTTCCTGGAGGGCGCGCGGCGTTACTTCAAGCGGCACGCGTACGGCAACACGCGGCTCGGCGATCTGCTGTCGGTGCTGGAGGAGACCAGTGGCCGGGACATGAGCGCGTGGGCGCGCTCCTGGCTGCAGACTGCGGGCGTGAACTCGCTGACCCCGCAGGTGCTGCTGGACGGCGAGGGCCGGGTGAGCGAGCTGGCGGTGGTGCAGGAGGCCGCCGAGTCGCACCCGGAGCTGCGCCCGCACCGGGTCGCCGTGGGTCTGTACCGGCGGGGTGCGCAGGGGGCGCTGGAGCGGTACGCGCGCGCCGAGGTGGACGTCGACGGGCCGCGCACGCTCGTGACGGAGCTGGTGGGCGCCGAGGCGCCGGAGCTGGTGCTGGTCAACGACGACGACCTGACGTACTGCAAGACCCGCTTCGACGACACGTCGCTGGCGACGCTGCGTGCCGCTCTCGGTGACATGACGGATCCGCTGGCGCGTGCCCTGTGCTGGTCGGCGCTGTGGAACATGACGCGGGACGCGCTGCTGCCGGCGCGGGAGTTCATCGACCTGGTGCTGAAGTCCGCCCACCGGGAGTCCGACATCGGCGTCCTGCAGATGCTGCACGCGTGGGCCGAGTCGGCGCTGACGCACTACGCGGCGCCGCAGTGGCGGGAGCAGGGCACCCGGCTGCTCACGCAGGGCGCGGTGGACCGGCTGTACGCCGCCGAGCACGGCAGCGAACACCAGCTGGCGTGGGCGCGGTTCTTCGCCCGGGTGACCGACGAGCCGGGCTTCGAGCTGCTGACGGGCCTGCTCGACGGTTCGGCCTCGGTCGAGGGCCTGGAGGTCGACCAGGAGCTGCGCTGGGTGCTGCTCGACACCCTGGCCACGTACGGCGTCGTCGGCGAGAAGGAGCTGGCCGCCGAGCTGGCCCGCGACGACACGGCCTCCGGCAGGCGCCACCAGGTGCGCTGCCTGGCCGCGCGGCCGTCTCAGGCGGTGAAGGCGCAGGCGTGGGCCCAGGTCGTCGAGTCGGACGCGCTGTCCAACGCACTCGTCGAGGCGACCATCGCGGGCTTCGTCCAGCCGTCCCAGCGCGAGCTGCTCGCGCCGTACGCCGACAAATACTTCGCCGCGATCGAGCGGGTGTGGTCGGAACGCTCCATCCAGATCGGTATGCACGTGGTCCGGGGCCTGTTCCCGGGGCTCCAGCAGTCGGGGGCCACGCTGGACGCGACGGACGCGTGGCTCGCGGCGCACGAGGAGGCGGCTCCGGCGCTGCGGCGGCTGGTGCTGGAGGCGCGGGACGATCTGGCGCGGGGGCTGCGGGGGCAGGCGTGTGACGCGTCGGCGGCGTCAACCGCCTAAGACCTTTGGCCAACGGTCATGGCCTGCGTGACCGTTACGGAATTCAGGCAATAGCAGCCGTAACCCCTGGTCCAACCCGATTGGACCAGGGGTTTTCCCTGGCTACTAGGCATCCGAACACCCGTCCTTTAGTGCCATGTTGTCCGCTTTTGTCGACGGCCCTGTAACAGCGGTTAATAGGCGGATCGAGCGCGGGAACCTCCGGGTCATGAACCACAACACCCCGCTCTCCCCGCTGTCCCCCCGCCCCCTGCGTCACCTCTCCGAAGTCCACCGCCGCGTCATGACGACCGCTCAGCTGAAGTCGCACGGTGTCGCGCCCGCCGAGATGAGCGAGCAGTGCCGCGCCGACGGCCCCTGGCGGCAGATCCTCCCGGGCGTCTTCCTGCTCCACCCCGGCCCGCCGACCAGCGAGGAGCGCCTGCACGCGGTGCTGATGTACGCGGCGCGGGAGCGCACGTCGGGCGTGCCGTCCCAGCCGGGCGACGGTGAGGGGCACGCCGCCCCCGCCTACGCCGAGGCGATGATCACCGGCCTTGCGGCACTCACCCTCCACGGCTTCTCGGCCACACCGCCGCTCACCGCCCTGGACACGATCGACGTCCTGGTCCCCCGGATGCGCCGGCTGCGCTCCACGGGCTGCGCCCGCATCCTGCGCGCCCCCGCGCTCCCCACGCCCCGACAGGTCACCGGCCTCCCCGTGGCCCCGGTCCMCCGCGCCCTGGCCGACGCGGTCGCCGAGCTCACGGACGCCAGCGCCGTACGCCGTCTGCTGACCGAGGCCGTGCGCGCCGGGCACTGCGAACCGGCGTCGGTGGTACGGGAGTTGAACCAGGCGAAGCTCCTGTCCCGCCCGCACGTGGTGGACGCGGTGGACTCCCTGCTCGCCGAGGGCCGCGCCATCGCCGAGGACCGGCTGTACGCGATGGTCCACGAGTACGGCCTGCCCGACCCGGTCTGGAACGTCGACCTGCGCCTGCCGGGCGGCCCCCACCTCGGCGGCCTGGACGCCTACTGGCCCGAGCAGGCGGTGGCGGTGGAACTGGACACCCGGGCCCCGCGCCAGGGCCACCGGCAGGACGACGACGCGCTCTGGTCCGAGTACGCCCGCAAGCGGGAGACCCTGGAGCGCCTCGGCATCACGGTCGTCCACATCACCCCGAAGAAGCTCCGGGACGGCATGGAACAGCAGGCCGCGGTGGTCCGTACGGCCCTGATGGCGGCGGCGGACCGGGATCCGGCCGCGTATGTCGTGGTGCTGCCGAGGTAGTGACGGACCGCGAAGGCAGCATCAGGAGGGGAGAGGAGGGGCCGCCGGAGCCTTCAACCGGCGGCCCCTCCTCATTGAACGCTCAACTCCCGCTTCGGGCAGTCGTCGTCCAAGTGCGACCGGTGAGCGCAGGTCGTACGCTCGAAACGACCGAAGGCTCGCGTCGAAAATCAATGACGCCGACCGGTCCACAGAGGCGATTCACAAGTGGCCGCCAGGGAGGAGTCGTGCCCAAGGACTATGAGCAGATCAACCCCAGTCATCCCGTCTCAGAAGAGGACCGCAAGATTCTGCGGTCCCTGGTCGCTCAGAACGCCGACGCCGTATTCGAGCGGCAAGCACTGACCGCCGCCGTTCGAGACGGCACCGAAAGCGAGCGGCAGCTTCGTGACGCAATCTCACACTGGGTCGGTGAGAACATTTCCGACAAGACGCTTCCCGCGCGCGTCGAGGGTCGACTCGGCCGCCTACAGCGGCGATCCCCTCATCGCCTTCAACGTAGGCGCCACCGCAGCGTTCGAACTGCACCCTGATCGCCGCCCGCCGTCCGGAAACGGCCGCTACACGTCAGAGTTGCGGTCAACGGCAGAGGAGCCGAGCCCTTCGCAACACATCTTGAACAAAGGGGATTTCTATGGCGACAGTTGTCGGCTATCGAAGCAACAGGATCGTCGAATTGATGGACGAGCCCGCGGAAGACCGCGGTGTCGACTGGCTGAAGGAGTCGCTGCAGCAGGCCGTCATGCTGGAACTGGCCACGCTTCCGCCCTATCTCTGCGCCCTGTGGTCCATCGAGGACCAGAGCTCGGACGCGGCCGCCGCCGTCCGCCGGATCGTCTTCGACGAGATGTCGCATCTCGGCCTGGCCGGGAACCTGCTCACCACCATCGAGGGAGCGCCCCGCCTCGCCGGAGAGAAGACGGTGCCGAAGTATCCCGGCCCGCTCCCCGGGGGCGTGCGCCCCGGACTGACCGTCTTCCTGAGCGGGCTGACGAAGCAGTCCCTGGATCTGTTCTCCCGGATCGAAGAACCCGACGACCCCGTCGCGAAAACCGAGACGCACACCTCCATCGGGGCCTTCTACACCGCGATCCTCGAGGTGTTCCGGAGCCATCCGGAACTGATCACCGGTACTCGACAGCTGCGCCGGCCCATGACGCACCACGGTGAGGGCAACAGCGTTGTGGCCCTCACCTCGTTGGCCGACGTCGAGAAGGCCATCGGCGTCATCAAGGAACAGGGCGAGGGCACGGCCGTGTCACCGGAGAACCCGCACCCCGGGGAAGAGGACGAGCTCGCCCACTTCTACGTCTTCCGGGAACTCTTCCACGGCCGAAAGCTGATCAGGACCTCTCAGGACCCGGACCACTGGGAGTTCGCCGGGGACGAGATCCCGATGCCGCCCGCCCTGCCCATGGGCACGGTGCCGGCGGGCGGCTGGGAAGCGGGAGGCCTGGCGCCCGATCCCGAGACGAAGGAACTGCTCGATGCCGGCAACCGCGCGTACAGCGACATGTTGCGGTTCCTGGAGCAGGCCTGGCAGGCCGATCTGCCGGCCACGGCCAACAGTCTGCTCACCAAAGCGATCGGCCAGATGTTCTCCCTGGCCGAACCCGCCCAGGCGCTGATGCAACGCGACCTGCCCGACGGCAGCGGTAGGACCTACGGGCCGGAATTCAGGTTCATCAACGCATAACGGAAGCCCCGCCCCGCTGCGTGTCCGAGTCCGCTCGATGACCGGCCCTCACCGGCTCCTTTCCGCAGAACTCCGCCTCGATCACGGCGTCGGTGTCTCCCGTCCAGTCCGCGTTGAAGTTGAAGGCCAGGGAGTGGCGGCCGTCAGCCGTCGTCACCGCCTCCGACGTCGAGCCGTGGATGCCACCGCCATGACCCCAGACCGTGACGCCGCAGCTCAGCTTGCGTCCGATCAGGCCGAGGCCGTAACCCGCGTTCGGGATGTCGTCGACCTTGACCGTGGTCTTCATCTCGGAGAGCTGCTTCGCGGGGAGCAGCCTGCCCTTCAGCAGGGCCGTGTAGAAGCGGCCGAGGTCGGTGGAATCGGAGATCATCTCGCCGGCCGAGTAGGCGAGGGACGGGTTGAGCCTCGTGACGTCGTACGTCGGGCCCGTCGCCGTCTCGGCCAGCTTGGAGTAGCCCCGGCTGCTCGGGCCCGGCACCGTCACGCGCGTGCCCGGGACGGACGTGCCGGTCAGGTGCAGGGGCTTGATGATGCGATCGCGGACCTCGGCGCCATAGGGGCGGCCGGTGGCCTTCTCGATCACCATGCCGGCCAGGACGTAGTTGGTGTTGGAGTAGTTCCACGAGGTGCCCGGCTCGAAGTCCGGCTTGTGGGTCATGGCGAGGGCGACCAGTTCCCCGGGCTTCTTGGTGTCGTAGCGGTGCTCGAAGAAGCCGTCCTTCAGGAAGTACGTGCGCCCGAAGTCCTCGTCCGCCGTGTAGTTGAAGATGCCGCTGGTGTGGTTCAGGAGCCGGCGCAGGGTGATCCGGCTGCCGTCGTGGCCGTTGCCCCGCACCACGCCCGGCAGCCACTTCTCCACCGTGTCGTCCAGCGACAGCCGGCCCTCCGCCTCCAGCTGGAGCAGCAGCGTCGCCACGAAGGTCTTGGTGATGCTGCCCACCCGGTAGCGGTCGTCGGCCGAACGCGGCTTCCCTGTCTTGAGGTTGCCGACGCCCGCTGTCGCCGACCATGTGCCCTGTCCGTCCCTCGCCGTCACCGTGACGCCGGGGACGCCCGCCGCTACCGCGGCCTCGGCGGCCCTCCGGGTCGGCTCGTGGTCGGTGCCGGCGGGCGCCGCCGCCAGCGCGGGCGCCGCGAGGGCCACCGACAGCGCCACCGCCGTCGCGGCCACGAGGGCCGTGCGGGTCCTACGTACGCTCATGTCTCTCCCCCTTCTGCACGCTCTCGTCGAGCGTGGTCGCGGGGAGAGACCGGGCGCCTGCTGCGAAGGTTGAAGCGGGATGGGGCAGTTGAGCGCGATTCAGCCCTTCTTCAGCACCAGTTCCGTGTTGCGGTCCTTGCGCTCGCCGCCCAGCTTCGTGCTCGCGCCGGGGGCGTTCAGGGACAGCTCGCGGTAGAGCGCGGCCAGGCCCGTCTGGGAGAGGTCGGTGAAGCTGGTGCGGTGCGGGGCCGAGGACTCGATCAGCGTGGTGAACAGCGAGAGCGTGCCGTCGTTGTTGTCCACCACCTCGATGATCCGGGCGAGTTGGGGGAAGTCCACGTGGGAGGCGGTGGAGATCTCCCAGAAGGAGCGCCCGCCGGCGGCGGTGTGCGGGGTGATGACGTTCTTGTGGATGTGGCCGTTCACCCAGGCGAGGACGCCCCGGTGGCTGCCGAGCAGCTGGAGCAGCTCGGCGCCGCCCACGCGCCGCTCGCTCGGGCGGGCCGGGTCGCGGCGCAGGTTGTCCATCGTCTCGCTCGTGTGATGGCTGAAGACGATCGCGTACGAGTCCTTGTTGTCGCGCAGCGTCTTGTCCAGCCACTTGAACTGGGCCGCGCCGATGGACCCTTCGTAGTGGCCGCCCGGGTCGGTGGTGTCCAGGCTGATACCGATGACGTCGTCGGCGATGCGGAAGCTGTAGTACTGGGTGCCCGCGTCCAGGTTGGCCGTCGAGTAGCCGTGGCCGACCGGGCCGTGGCCGCGGTGGGCCGGGTCCAGGTGGGCCCGCAGGTAGTCCTTGGGCGTGAACGGGGCGCGGCTCTCGTCCGGCGTGACCGAGCGCATCGAGCGGGCGTGGGCCTTGAGGAAGTCCTTGAAGACGGTGCCCCTCGGGTCCTTGTCCTGCTTGAGGGAGTCCTGGAGCTTCTTGGCGTCCGCGGCGGACACGTTCATCAGCTTCTTGCCGCCGACGGCGAGGTCGGTGAGGTAGGAGTCGCTGTGTGAGGCGTAGGTGCCGAGCGGCATCGCGTCGTGGTTGCCGACGGTCGAGTACCAGGGGATGTTCAGGCCGGGGCTGCGCATCTGGCGGATCGCGGCGGCCAGGTAGCCCTCGATGTGCGGGAAGCCGAGCTGCTTGTCGGCGTCGCGGACGGTGTCGTCGGCCTGCCAGTACTGCTTCAGTCCGCTGTTCTGGACGCCTTCGTAGTGCCGCGGGTCACCGGTGTTCGGGGTGACCCGGCCACCGCTCATCACCGTGAGGAACCACTCCAGCTCGGACTTGCAGTTGTTGTCCGTGTTGTCGCCGGTGGTCATGGCGAAGTGGAGCGGGGCGCCGGTGACGGGGGCGCCCCGCAGCGCGTTGATCCGCTCGACGAGCGCCACCGCGCCGGGCACGGTCAGTGCCTCCTGCGGGCGCCATGCGTGCACGTCCGTCGAGCGCAGGTACTCCAGCCGGAGCGGGTGCTGGGCGTCGATCAGGTGCAGGTCCGTGAGCTGGACGAAGGCGGCGAGCGCCGTACGCCGGCCCTCGCGGCCCGACTTGGCCGCCGCGAGGTTCTCCCGGACGACCCGCTTCCAGCCGGGACCGTCGGCGAGCCGGCGGTAGCCGCCGCTGCCCTGCGGGGTGGCGACGCCCGCGACGGTGGTGCCGCGGGTGTACGGGGCGAGGGCGACCGGCACCCTGCGGGAGGCGCCCACGGGAGCCTCGGCAGCGGCTGCGTCGGCCGCGCCGGCGTTCGGCGCGCTCGCGGCGCCGTGGGTGGTGGCGGCCTCACTGTCCGTGGGCCGCAGGGCGTAGCCGACGCCCGCGGAGAGGGTCACCGCACCGGTGGCGGCGAGCAGGGTACGGCGGTGGATCCCCAGCGCGGAGCTGGCGACAGAGCGTATGCGCGACATGGCGCGGTCTCCCCGAGTGCGAACGCGTCGGCAGTGGGCGCGGGGCGGTCGCTTACGCGAACGGCCCGCTCACTGTGGATCGTTGGCACCGGGAATGGCCTGCGCATGAACATGACGGCAACGCGCAGCGCCGATCACCGTACGTCGATCTTGGGCTACCTTCCGCGTCCACGACCGCTCCTCGAACGGCCGGGACGCGGTCACTCCGTGTTCATCTTTCGGGGTAGTGAAGCTATTTCCCGGGCTGTCCGTCGGCTGCTCGGATCCGCCCGGTGGCGGGCCGTTCGCGCCACAGCGACAGCCCCTTGTCGACCATGGAGATGCGGGTCAGCTCCGGCACCCGGTCCAAGGGGTGCCAGGCCGCCATGTCCGTCGACCCGTTGGCCTCGTAGCGCAGTTCACCGCCGGTGATCCGTGCCTCGTAGACGAGCCGTACGCCGTGGTGGTCGACGCTGCGCCCGAAGCGGGCCGGGAAGACGCGGTGGGAGGAGTCGATGCCGAGCAGCCCGGTCGGCTCGACGAGATAGCCGGTCTCCTCCTCCACCTCCCGCACGACCGTGTCGTAGGGATCCTCGCCGTGTTCCATGCCGCCTCCGGGCAGCACCCACTCGAAGCCGCCGCGGGGTGCCGGGGAACGGGCGAGGAGGAGCTGTCCGTCGCGAACGCATAGGGCGTAGGCCGCCACCCTCAACTTCTTCTGCACATAGGGACGTTAAGCGGCCGGAGCCGAATCGGCAGGCGAATATTCAGCTTGTGGGCGACTTGCCCGCTTCGCACCTATCACCCCAAATGCATAGCGGGATTTCCCCATCCGTCCATTTCAATTCCGTCAACTCTTCCCAAACATCCTTCCCTTGCGTAAGGCTGTGCGGTCGTCCGGGGTCGCATACCGGACGCCCCGTTGCTCCTTTACCAACAAGGGATGCCGATGACCCTCACCCCCCAGCGCGATCCGAAGCCGGGCCCGAGACGCGCGGCCCGCATAGCCGTGGCCGCCGGTCTCGTCGCCGCGCTCTCCGCAGCAGGGCCGATACCCATGGCGATAGCCGTGGACCCCGCGCCCGCCGCGACGGACCCGAGCGTCAAGTCCGCGCACGACAAGCTCGGTTCGGACGACGCCGATCTGCTCGCCGAGGCGAAGGCCGACGGCGCCAAGAACGTCACGATGATGGTCGCGACCGCACCCGGCCAGACCGAGAAGGTCGCCGAGCAGCTGGACGCGGTCGGCTCTGTGGGCCGTACCTACGACAAGCTCGGTTACGTCCGGGCCACCGTCCCCACCGGCAAGGCCGACTCGGCCATCGCCGCCGCGGCGAAGCTCTCCTCGGTGCACGGCATCGACCTGCGCGAGGAGATACCCCTGGACGACCCCGCCGTCGACACGAAGAAGTCGACGGCCGCCGCCACCTCGTACACCGGCCCGAGCAAGAACACCCCGGCCGCGAACCCGTACAACCCGTCCTTCGAGACGGGCGCCGTCGACTTCGTGAAGAAGAACCCGAAGGCGGACGGCCGCGGCATCACCATCGGCATCCTCGACTCCGGCATCGACCTCGGCCACCCGGCGCTGCAGAAGACCACCACCGGTGAGCGGAAGATCGTCGACTGGGTCACGGCCACCGACCCGCTCGTCGACAGCGACCGCACCTGGCGCCCGATGGTGACCTCCGTCTCCGGGCCCAGCTTCACCTACAGCGGCAAGACCTGGACGGCGCCGGCCGGCTCGTACCAGGTGAGCACCTTCCTGGAGTCGTACACCACGGGGGGCGACGCGGCGGGCGACGCCAACCGCGACGGCGACAAGACCGACTCGTGGGGCGTGCTGTACGACGCCGCGAACGGCACGGTCCGTGTGGACCTCAACAACAACTACGACTTCGGTGACGACACCCCGATGAAGCCGTACAAGGACGGCTACCAGATCGGGTACTTCGGCACCGACAACCCGGCCACCGACGTCGCCGAGCGTCAGCCGTTCGTCGTGCAGATCCGCAAGGACGTGCCGATGGACCCGCTGGGCGGGGACTGGGTCGGCCAGAAGCGCGACTTCGTCAACATCGGCGTCATCGAGTCCGAGCACGGCACGCACGTCGCCGGCATCACCGCCGCGAACGGCCTGTTCGGCGGCAGGATGAACGGGCAGGCCCCCGGCGCGAAGCTCGTCGCCTCCCGTGCCTGCACCTGGACCGGCGGCTGCACCAACGTCGCGCTCACCGAGGGCATGATCGACCTCGTCGTGAACCGTGGCGTCGACATCGTCAACATGTCGATCGGCGGTCTCCCGGCGCTGAACGACGGCAACAACGCCCGCGCCGAGCTGTACACGCGCCTGATCGACACCTACGGCGTCCAGCTCGTCATATCCGCCGGCAACTCCGGCCCCGGCGCGAACACCATCGGCGACCCGGGCCTGGCGAGCAAGGTCATCTCGGTCGGCGCGACGGTGTCCAGGGAGACCTGGGCCGCCAACTACGGCTCGGCCGTGTCCAAGCCGTACGCGATGATGCCGTTCTCCTCGCGCGGTCCGCGTGAGGACGGCGGCTTCACCCCGACGCTCTCCGCGCCGGGCGCCGCGATCAACACCATCCAGACCTGGCTGCCGGGCGCCCCGGTCGCCGAGGCGGGCTACACCCTCCCGGCCGGCTACGGCATGCTCCAGG
Source organism: Streptomyces sp. UW30 (assembly GCF_008042075.1). Taxonomy (GTDB): domain Bacteria; phylum Actinomycetota; class Actinomycetes; order Streptomycetales; family Streptomycetaceae; genus Streptomyces. Next base: position 343,286 of record NZ_RDBN01000053.1, read on the forward strand.
GCACCTCGATGGCGTCCCCGCAGGCGGCGGGCGCGTCCGCGCTGCTGCTGAGCGCCGCCAAGCAGAAGGGCATCGCCCTCACCCCGGCGAAGCTGCGCACCGCGCTCACGTCGACCGCCGACCACATCAAGGGCGTTCAGGCGTACGAGGAGGGTGCCGGCCTCATCAACATCGAGGACGCCTGGGACTCCATCCGCGACGGCGCCACCGCCCATGAGTACACGGTCAAGGCACCGGTCGACACCGCGATCGACCAGTTCCTGAAGACCCCGGGCTTCGGCACGGGCGTCTACGACCGCGAGGGCGGCCTGAAGGCCGGGCAGAAGAAGACGTACGACGTCACCATCACGCGTACGTCCGGCGCGGACCGGGCGATCCGGCACGAGCTGAGCCTCGGGAACAACGCCGGTGACACCTTCCGCATCGTCGGTTCGGACGAGATCAGCCTCGGCCTGAACAAGCCGGTCACCGTCAAGGTCTCCGCGAAGCCGTCCTCGGCCGGTATCAAGAGCGCGATCCTGGAGGTCGACGACCCGCGCACCGAGGGCATCGACAAGCAGGTCCTCAACACGGTCGTGGTCTCCGCGCCGCTGAAGTACACGTACTCCGCGTCCGGTTCGACGCAGCGCAACAGCACCAAGTCGTACTTCGTGACCGTCCCCGAGGGCGCGAAGTCGCTCGAGGTCGCGATCGGCGGCCTGAAGGACAAGAGCCAGACCCGGTTCATCGCCATCCACCCCTACGGCGTCCCGTCGGACAACACCGGCACGCCGTTCTGCTACAACAACTACCTCGACGGCAACGGCTGCAAGCCGGACGTGCGTGCCTACGCCGACCCGCAGCCCGGCGTCTGGGAGATCGAGGTCGAGTCGCGCCGTACGTCGCCGCTGCTCGACAACCCGTACAAGCTGGACGTCACCGTCCTCGGCGCGGCCTTCGACCCGGAGACCGTGACCGTCCCCGAGGCCAAGGTCGGCACTCCGGCCGCCGTCTCCTGGAAGGTGACCAACAACTACGCCGCCCTCGACGGCAAGCCGGCCGGCGGCCCGCTCGGCTCGTCGAAGACGGCGCGTCCGACCATCACCGAGGGCGTCACGCAGACCACCACGGTCGACGTGCCCGAGGGCGCGACCTCGCTCGACGTCTCCATCGGCAACGTCTCCGACGCGGCCGCCGACCTCGACCTGGTCGTCTACAACGCGGCCGGCACCGAGGTCGGCAGCTCCGCCGACGGTGACTCGGAGGAGGCGGTCAAGGTCGCGAACCCGGCCGCCGGGAAGTACAGCGTCGAGGTCATCGGCTACTCGGTGCCGAGCGGCTCGACGGCCTACGACTACCTGGACGTGTTCTTCTCCTCCGCGCTCGGCACCGTGTCCGTCGGCGACGCGCCGGTGAAGCTCGGCACGGGCGAGTCGGCCACCGTCTCCGGCAGCGTCACCGCGCAGGCGGCCGCTCCGGAGGGCCGTGAGTTCTTCGGCCAGGTCCGGCTGCTGAACGCGCGCGGCACGGTCGCGGGCGTGGGCAGCGTGAAGATCGAGAAGGTCACTCCGTAGTCCTTCGGTACGGCAGTGGGGCGGGCGTCCGTGCGGGCGCCCGCCCTTTGCCGTTCTGTCGTCAGCAGGTCAGCTCGCGCCCCTCGCGGAGCGAGGCGGTGATCCAGGCCCGTTCGGGGGCGATGTCCTGCTCGCCGACGGCCCAGAAGTCGGGCTCGCGGTCGCCCCGCGGGATACCGATGAGCACCTGGTCGCCCTCGCGCAGGCCGGGCACGAGGTTCTCGTCGACCACGAACGTCAGCTCCCGCTCGCCCTGGTCCGGCTTGTAGTAGCGGGTCATGTCCAGGGTGACGCGCACGGACGCCGTACCGGGGACCTGCTCGACCGAGGCGGCCCGTCCCTCGGCCACCAGCCGGGAGCAGGCGAGGTAGCGCGGGCTGCCGAAGTCGGTGCCGCTGGCCTGCACGGAGGGGGCGGCCTTGTCCGCGCTGCTCGCCCCCGCGTCGGAATCGGCTCCGCTCCCGGCCTGGGTCACCAGCCAGCCCATGCCCGCGAGCACGGACGCGGCAGCGGCCACGGCGAGCGAGCCGAAGGCGACGGTGCGGATCCGGCGCCGGGCCCGGGAAGGCCGCCGAACGGGAGCGGGCTCGGGCACCGGTGGCGGTGGTTCGGCGAGCGCGTGCCCGATGATGCGGAGCTGCTCGCGCAGCAGCGCCACGTCGGCCGCGGCGGAGTCGTGCTCGGCCATGAAGGCGGCGTCCGCCCGGGCCTCGTCGGACAGCGGTTCACCGGTGATGGCGGCCATCAGCGCGTCGGCGCCGCGGCCCTGGTTCTCGGCGGTCATGTCACACCACCTCGTCCTCGTGCAGGCGGGCGCGCAGGGCCCGTACCGCCGTGTGCAGCCTGCTCTTGACCGTGCCCTCCGGGATGCCGAGTTCCTCGGCGATGTCCCGCACGGGCAGGTCCCCGTAGAAACGCAGGACGAGGACCTGACGCTGGGCGTCGGGCAGTTCGTCCAGGCCCCGGGTGACGGCGAGGGAGAGCAGGCTGGTGTCCTCGCCGGAGGGGTGCTCGGTCTGGCGCAGGGAGGCGAGCCGTTCGCCGAGGCGTTCCTGGCGCTTCTTGGCCCGGTGCCAGTCCATGGCGAGGTTGGAGGCGACGACCGCCGCCCACGCCGACACGTCCCGCGGCGCCTCACGTCCGCTCGCGGCCCGCTCCAGCAGCCGCAGCCGGACCTGCTGTACCCCGTCCAGCAGGTCCGCCTGCGGCACACCGCCGAGCGCGAGCACCGCCCGTACCCGACGCTCCTGGGCCGCGTCCAGGGGATCGGTGTGATCGTCCTCCTGGGCACGGCGGGCCTTTCTGCGCAGCACAAGCCACCCCCTCACCGCGTTTCCTCTACGACGCCGCAGCGCACGGAAACGTTCGCCCGGGTCGTCGGGAGTTTCCGCGAGGTGTACGTCACACCGCTGCGCGGGCGCAGCACAGCTTGCGGCACGAGGGCCCCGTAGGCCGAATTTCTGCAGCTCAGCGTGGGTGCGGACGGGAGTTCCGGTGCCGTCCGGCCAGGCGGGGTGTCCCGGTCGGCGGGTATGAAGCGCAAAGAATTGGACAGGCGGACCGGGGTCGGCCGCATGATGGAAAGGCCGCAGACATGCACGAACGCCTAGAGGGAGTCGCCGTGAGGGTCGGAATCGTCGGAGCCACCGGTCAGGTCGGCACGGTCATGCGCAGGATCCTCGTGGAGCGGGACTTCCCGGTCACCGAGCTGCGCCTGTTCGCCTCGGCCCGTTCGGCGGGGACGGTCCTGGACGGCGTGACGGTGGAGGACGCGGCGACGGCCGACTACTCCGGCCTGGACATCGTGCTGTTCTCGGCGGGCGGCTCGACCTCGAAGGCGCTGGCGCCGAAGGTCGCCGCGCAGGGCCCCGTGGTGATCGACAACTCCTCGGCGTGGCGCCGCGACCCCGAGGTCCCGCTGGTCGTCTCCGAGGTGAACCCGCACGCGATCACCGACCGCCCCAAGGGCATCATCGCCAACCCGAACTGCACGACGATGGCGGCGATGCCGGTGCTGAAGCCGCTGCACGCCGAGGCCGGCCTTCAAGCCCTCGTCGTCGCCACCTACCAGGCCGTCTCCGGCTCCGGTCTGGCCGGCGTGGACGAGCTGTTCGAGCAGGTCAAGAAGGTCGGCGACGACGCGCCGAAGCTGACCCACGACGGCTCGGCGGCGGAGTTCCCCGAGCCGCACAAGTACGTCGCGCCGATCGCGTACAACGTCCTGCCGCTGGCCGGCTCCCTCGTCGACGACGGTCTGCACGAGACCGACGAGGAGCAAAAGCTCCGCCACGAGTCCCGCAAGATCCTGGAGATCCCGGAGCTGAAGGTCTCCGGCACCTGCGTGCGCGTCCCGGTCTTCTCCGGCCACTCCCTCCAGGTCAACGCCCGCTTCGCCGACCCGATCAGCGTGGAGCGCGCCAAGGAGCTGTTGGCCGGCGCCCCGGGCGTGGCCCTCACCGAGGTCCCGACCCCGCTGCAGGCGGCCGGCCAGGACCCGTCCTACGTGGGCCGCATCCGCCAGGACGAGACGGTCGAGCACGGCATCGCCCTGTTCATCTCCAACGACAACCTGCGCAAGGGCGCCGCGCTGAACGCGGTGCAGATCGCGGAGTTGGTGGCGGCGGAGCTGAAGGGCTGACCGCCCGCACCTACGTCGACAGGGGCGGCCACCGGTGAACGGTGGCCGCCCCTGTCGTGGTGTCAGAGGTCCAGATGCAGTCGGAGTGCCGCATCGATCTGGGCCATGCGCTGACGGGGCACCGCCCCGATCGGCCGCAGCAGCCGCTCCTTGGCCAGAGCGCGGACCTGCTCGCACTGCACCTTGGAATCCTTGAGGAGGCCGCCCTCCCCCGCGGGAAGCAGCACCTGGAACGGATAGACGCGGGACGTGTTGGTCGTCAGGGGAACCAGCGTCACGACGCCTCGCCCGGTTCGCTGCACGGCCGCATTGGCACCGTCGTTCGAGACGATCACCGCCGGACGTGCCTTGCCGGCCTCACTGCCGCGCACCGGCTCGTAGTCGACGAGGTAGATGTCACCGCGCTTCATCGGTCAGCCCATCCCCCGAGAACTGGTCCCAGAATTCGGCGTCCTCGCTGCCGTCCCACTCGGCGAACGCCTCCGCGTACTCCTGCTCCAGATGAGCTCGACGCAGCAGCTCGATGGCGTCGTGTATCACTGCGGACCGGGAGTCCGCCGACTTCTTCGCGACGTACTCGTCGACGAACGCGACATCCTCCTGCGGAAGACTCACACTGATCTTCATACCCTCAGCATAGCAACGGACGAAGAATCGTACTACCTTTGGTGCTACCGTTCGGGAGCTACCCCTTGCGCACCTCGAAGAGGAAGCACCCATACTCCACAGCCCGCACATGGACGAACGCCACCGTCGGATCGCCGAACGCCTCCGCGAACGCCTCCTCGAATCCCCCCGGCCCCACGAGCCGCCCCCCGAGGATCCGCCCCTCCCCCGAGTAGCGACGCACGGTCCGGTGGGCGTCGGCGAAGGGCAGTGCGCCCCCGTGCGGACCCCCGCACTCGTCGGCGTGGATGAACACGGGCCCCTGCTCGTCGTACGCCCCGGGATCGACTCCGCTCTCCGCCGCCCAGCGCCGCAGCGGGGCGTACGAGACCAGGGCGATCCGCTCGCCGGGCGTGCTGCGGCGCAAGCAGCAGCGCAGCGGCGCCCCGCCCTCCTCGTCGGTCACGGGAACCGTGCGGCGCCCGGCGTCGTCGGCGGAGCGCAGCTCCTTCAGGGTCGTCGGATCGATGGCGTGTACCAGAGGTGTCGTCATGCCCCCAGCCTCGCGCGCGCACGCCCCGCCGACCGGCGGTCAACGGACATCGCGTTGCGGTCAGGTCCCGTGGAAGGATGGCGCAACCGACACATATCGAGGAGATGACCGCGTGCCTGGCACAAACCTGACTCGCGAAGAGGCGCAGCAGCGGGCGGAGCTGCTCACCGTTGACTCGTACGAGATCGATCTCGACCTCTCCGGCGCGCAGGAGGGCGGCACCTACAGGTCCGTGACCACGGTGCGCTTCGATGCCGCCGAGAACGGCGCCGACTCCTTCATCGACCTCGTGGCCCCCGCCGTCCACGAGGTGACGCTCAACGGCGACCCGCTCGACGCGGACGAGGTCTTCAAGGACTCCCGGATCGCGCTGGCGGGCCTGCTCCAGGGCCGCAACGTGCTGCGTGTGGTCGCCGACTGCGCATACACCAACACGGGCGAGGGCCTGCACCGCTTCGTCGACCCCGTCGACCAGCAGGCGTACCTGTACACCCAGTTCGAGGTGCCCGACGCCCGCCGCGTCTTCGCGTCCTTCGAGCAGCCCGACCTGAAGGCGACCTTCCAGTTCACCGTGAAGGCCCCCGAGGGCTGGACGGTCATTTCCAACTCGCCCACCCCGGAGCCCAAGGACAACGTCTGGTCCTTCGAGCCGACGCCGCGCATCTCGACGTACATCACCGCGCTCATCGTCGGCCCGTACCACTCCGTGCACAGCGTGTACGAGAAGGACGGCCAGTCCGTGCCGCTCGGCATCTACTGCCGCCCGTCGCTCGCCGAATACCTCGACTCGGACGCCATCTTCGAGGTGACCCGGCAGGGCTTCGACTGGTTCCAGGAGAAGTTCGCCTACGCGTACCCGTTCAAGAAGTACGACCAGCTGTTCGTGCCGGAGTTCAACGCGGGCGCGATGGAGAACGCGGGCGCGGTGACCATCCGTGACCAGTACGTCTTCCGGTCCAAGGTGACGGGGGCGGCGTACGAGGGCCGCGCGGAGACCATCCTGCACGAGCTGGCCCACATGTGGTTCGGCAACCTGGTCACCATGGAGTGGTGGAACGACCTGTGGCTGAACGAGTCGTTCGCCACCTACACCTCCATCGCCTGCCAGGCGTACGCCCCCGGCTCACGCTGGCCGCAGGCGTGGACCACGTTCGCGAACCAGATGAAGACGTGGGCGTACCGCCAGGACCAGCTGCCGTCCACGCACCCGATCATGGCGGAGATCCGCGACCTGGACGATGTGCTCGTCAACTTCGACGGCATCACCTACGAAAAGGGCGCCTCCGTCCTCAAGCAGCTGGTGTCGTACGTCGGCCAGGACGAGTTCTTCAAGGGCGTCCAGGCGTACTTCAAGCGGCACGCGTTCGGCAACACGCGCCTGTCCGACCTGCTGGGCGCCCTGGAGGAGACCTCCGGCCGCGATCTGAAGAGCTGGTCGAAGCTGTGGCTGGAGACGGCCGGCATCAACATCCTGCGCCCCGAGATCGCGACGGACGCCGACGGTGTGATCACGTCCTTCGCGATCCGCCAGGAGGCCCCGGCCCTGCCGTCCGGCGCGAAGGGCGAGCCGACGCTGCGTCCGCACCGCATCGCGGTGGGCCTGTACAACCTGGATGCCGAGTCCGGGAAGCTGCTGCGCGACGAGCGCATCGAGCTGGACGTGGACGGCGAACTGACGGCCGTACCGCAGCTGTCGGGCACCCGTCGGCCGGACGTGATCCTGCTCAACGACGACGACCTGTCGTACGCGAAGGTCCGCCTGGACGAGGAGTCCCTCGCCTTCGTCACCGAGCACCTCGGCGACTTCGAGGCCGCCCTCCCCCGGGCCCTGTCCTGGGCGTCGTCCTGGGACATGACGCGGGACGCCGAGCTCGCCACCCGCGACTACCTCTCCCTGGTCCTGTCGGGCATCGGCAAGGAGTCCGACATCGGCGTCGTGCAGTCGCTACAGCGCCAGGTGAAGCTGGCGCTGGAGCTGTACGCCGCCCCGGCCGCCCGCGAGGCCCTGCTGACCCGCTGGACGGACGCCACGCTGGCCCATCTGCGCGCGGCCGAGCCAGGCAGCGACCATCAGCTGGCGTGGGCGCGGGCGTTCGCCGACGCGGCCCGTACGCCGGAGCAGTTGGACCTGCTGGAGGGGCTGCTGGACGGCACCCAGACGATCGAGGGCCTGGCCGTCGACACGGAGCTGCGCTGGTCGTTCGTGCAGCGCCTCGCGGCGGTGGGCCGCTTCGACGAGACGGAGATCGCGGGCGAGTACGAGCGGGACAAGACGGCCGCCGGTGAGCGTCACGCGGCCATGGCCCGCGCCGCCCGGCCGACCCCGGAGGCCAAGGCCGAGGCCTGGTCGTCGGTCATCGACTCCGACAAGCTGGCGAGCGCCGTCCAGAAGGCGGTGATCGGCGGCTTCGTCCAGACCGACCAGCGTGAACTGCTCGCCCCCTACAGCGACACGTTCTTCGAGGTGGTCAAGGGCGTCTGGGACTCCCGCTCCCACGACATCGCCCAGCAGATCGCGGTCGGCCTGTACCCGGCGCTGCAGATCTCCGAGGAGACCCTGGCCAAGACGGACGCCTGGCTGACCTCGGCCGAGCCGAACGCGGCCCTGCGCCGGCTGGTCTCTGAGTCGCGGGCGGGCGTCGAGCGCGCGCTGCGGGCTCAGGAGGCGGACGCGGCGGCCGAGTAACGGCTGCAGCGCAGACGTCGGTACGTCGACAGGGGCGCCCGGTGCCATGGGCACCGGGCGCCCCTCGTCATGTCCTGGCAGAGAGTCCCGACGCCCCTTCCCGCAACGCCGCCAACACCCGCCCCACGGCAGGCGCGTCCTCCCCGCCCTTGCGTACGGCCGCCACCACATGCCGGGCCGGACGCTCCTCCCCCAGCTCCCGCATCACGACACCGTCCCGCGCCACCGCAGCCATCCGGGGCACCAGCGCCACCCCCATCCCCGCCTCCACCATCGCCAGGATCGCCGTCCAGCCGGCCGCCGAATGCCCCTGCCGAGGGCTGAACCCGGCCGCCTCGCACGCTCCGCGCGTGATGTCCGACCAGGGCCCGCTCCCGCCGAAGATCCAGTCCTCCCCGGCGAGGTCGGCCAGCCGCAGTTCCGGCACGGCCGCGCGTGCATGCCCTTTCGGGAGGGCGACGTCCAGCGGGTCCGCGAGCAGTTCGACCCGGGTGAACCGCGCGTCCCCGACCGCCGGGGCCTGCGCGGCGAGGGACAGCGCGAGGTCCACCTCGCCGGCGGCCAGCAGCTCGTACGCCTCCCCGGCCTCCGCCTCCCGCACCCGTACGACCACCCCGGGTGCCGTCTGCCGCAGCGCCCGCACGGCCGGTACGACCAGCGCGGGCACCGCCGTGGAGAAGGCCCCCACCCGCACCTCCCCGACCTCGCCGTGCCGATAGGCCGCCAACTCCGCGTCCGCCCGCTCCAGTTGCTCGAACACGGCCTCGGCGTGCCGCAGCACCAGCCGCGCCGCGTCGGTCAGCCGCACCCGCCTCCCCTGCGCCTCGAGCAACGGCACCCCGACCTGCTTCGCGAGGTTCGTCAGCTGCTGCGACACCGCCGACGGCGTCATCCGCAGCGCCTCGGCCGTCGCGGTCACGGTCCCCCGCTCCCGCAACGTCCGCAGGATCTGCAGCTTCCGGATGTCCCACTCGACCATGGCGGCAACCTACGTCACCGACGCCCCGCAGCCCCCAGGACGACCCCGCCCAGGATCAGCGCCATGCACAGTGCCTGAGCCATGCCGGTCGCCTCGCCGAGCACCGCCCAGGACAGCAGGGACACGCACACCGGCTGGAGGTAGTAGACGAGCCCGGCGCGGCTCGGTCCGACCAGCGCGATCGCCCGGTTCCAGGCGAAGAAGGCGACGGCGGAGGAGGCGACCGCGACATAGAGGATCGGCAGCACGGTGGCGGGCGTCACCGCGAAGCCGCCCTGTACCGCCAGGCTCACTCCCTGCGCGGGCAGCAGCAGGACCGTGCCGACCAGGAACGTGGTGAACAGGAAGGCCGTACCGCCCAGTTCGGCCGGCTTGCGCCGCAGCAGGCCGCTGTAGGACCCGAAGCAGCAGGCCGCCGCCACCATCCACAGGTCCCCCGCCGCGAACCGGGCCCCGCCCGCACCGCCCCCGATCAGCAGCACCACACCCGCACAGGCCACCAGCAGCCCCGCGACCCGGCGCGCGCCCAGCCGTACCCCCGACGCCCGCTCGAACACGGCCATCAGCACCGGCGACGCGGCCATGATCATGCCCATGTTGGCGGCGGGCGTCGTCAGCCCGGCTTGGTTGACGAGGGTGTTGTAGCCGGTGACGCCGAGGAGCGAGGCGAGCAGCACGAAGCCGAGGTGTCGGCGGATCGACTCCCGTTGCCGCCATGCCTGCCGCGCGCCGAACGGAGCCACCACGGCCAACGCCACCAGCCATCTCCAGAACGCCTGCTGCACCGGCGGCACGCTGTCGTGCAGCGCGCGGGAGGTGACGAAACTGCCGGACCAGACGACGGTCGCGAGGGCGGCGAGCGCGATCCCGAGGACGGGGGCGGCCGTCCTCGGGATCGGGGTGGTGGAGGCGGAGTCGGTGGGGGCTGTCTTACGGGCGGTCCGGTTCAGGACGGCGGGCACTGAGGTCCTTTCGATGGGCGGTGAGGGTGACGCGTCCACCGTCGCAGCGCACCATCCGTCACGTCCATCGAATCTTTTCGAGCATTCCTTTCAGGAGAACTGAAGGGTCAGTCCGGTCTCGATCGCCGCCGCGTCGGCGTCGTCCGCCGCCCACGCCACGTATCCGTCGGGCCGCACGAGCACGGCCGTGCGGCGCTCGCTCGCCCAGCGCTCCACGACCGGCAGGTGCTCGCCGCCGCTCCGGCTCCCGTACGACTCCCGCGCGGCCCGCGGAGCGATCAGTACGGACCGTCCGCCGCGCAGCACCTCGTACAGGCGCCCGCCCTCCAGGGCCACGTCCGGCATACGGGTGCCGACCAGGCGGTGGGCGCCGCGCGGGGCGGGGTACCGGTAGCCGATGCCGGAGATCTGGGCCAGGGCCTTCGTCCGGGCGGGCCGGGCGGCGCCTGCGAAGGCGGAGACAAGGGCGCGTACGGCACGCAGCGCCGGGTTCTGTGCCCGGGCCAGCCGGACCAGCCCGCCACTGCTGCGCAGCACCGCCTTGCCGACGGGGTGGCGCTCGGCGTGGTAGGTGTCCAGGAGGCCCGCGGACACCTGGCCCTTGACGACCGCGGCGAGCTTCCAGCCGAGGTTGGCCGCATCCTGCAGGCCGGTGTTCATGCCCTGGCCGCCGGCCGGTGAGTGGACGTGCGCGGCGTCGCCGGCCAGGAAGACCCGGCCGACCTGGTAGCGCGGCACCTGACGCTCGTCACTGTGGAAGCGGGACAGCCAGCGGGCGTCGTGCATGCCGTAGTCGGTGCCGAGGGCGCGCCGGGTGACGTCCTTGACCTCGTCGAGGTCCAGCGGGGCGTCGTCGGCGACCTCGTGGTCGCGGTTCCAGCCCATGACGCGGTACCAGCCGTCGCCGAAGGAGGCGATCATCGCGAAGGCGTTGCCCGCGCCGTTGACGGTGAGGACGCCGTCCGGCCGCTCGGCGAGCCGGACGTCCGCCAGGAACAGGGACTTGATGACGGCGACGCCGGGGAAGGGCAGGCCGAGCGCCTGGCGTACGGCGCTGCGGTGCCCGTCCGTGCCGACGACGTAGGCCGCGCGCCGGGTGACGACCGTCCCGTCCGGGCCGCGCACGTCGAGGTCGACCCCGTCGGCGTCCTGCCGCAGCCCGACGACCTCGCTCTCGTGGCGGAACTCCACGCCGAGCTCGTGCGCCCGCCGCTCCAGCAGCCGCTCGACCTCGTACTGCGGGGTGATGAGCAGGAACGGGAAGCGGGACGGCAGCGTGCCGAGGTCGAGGGAGAGCCGGCGGAACAGGCGCAACCGGGTGATGGTGCTGCCGGTGGCGATCAGGTCGTCGGCGAGATCGCGGGCGTCGAGCTGCTCCAGGGTGCGGGCGTGCACGCCGAAGGCGCGGGAGAGGTTGCTGATCTTGCGGGGGCGCCGCTCGACGAGGGTGACGGGGACGCCGGCGGCGGCGAGGTCACCTGCCAGGAGGAGGCCGGTGGGGCCGGAGCCGACGACGATCACGGTGTTGTCGGTGCCGGTGCCGGTGGCGATGTCGTTCATGGTGGCCTCCTGGGTGCCAACGCTTGCTTGCCAACGTTTGTTTGCCAACGACTGTTGGTCAACGCTTGTTGGCAACCGTAGGACGGGGGCATCGAGGTGTCAACACTTGTTGGCCTACACACGTTGGCCTACGATCGTTGGCATGAACCAGCGCACCTCCGGGCCCACCGCCCCACCCCGCCGCTCGGACGCCACACGCACCGCGATCCTCGACGCGGCCCGCGAACGCTTCGCTGCCGACGGCTACGAGCGCGCCACCATCCGCGCCATCGCCAAGCACGCGAACATCGATCCGTCGATGGTGATGCGCTACTACGGCAACAAGGAGGGCCTCTTCGCGGCGGCCATGGCCATCGATCTGCGGCTGCCGGAGCCGGGTTCACTGAACCGGGACGAGGTCGGCCGGGCGCTCGTGACGCACTTCCTGGACATGTGGGAGGAGAACGAGGTGCTCACGGCGCTGCTCCGGGTGGGCGCGACCAACCAGGCCGGGGCCGAGCGCATGCAGGGCATCTTCGCGGACCAGTTGCTGCCGCTCGCCCGCCGGGTGTGCCCCGATCCCGAGCAGGCCCCGGCACGGGCCGCGCTGGCGTCGTCACAGCTGCTCGGGCTGGCGCTCACGCGCTATGTCCTGCGCTTCGAGCCGGCCGTGGCGCTGGCCCCCGAGGAGCTCGTGGCCTGGCTGGCGCCCACGGTGCAGCGGTATCTGACCGCGCCGTACCCCGCGTGAGAGCGGCCTCGCGGGACGGGGATACGCCGGGGGCACAAAGGGGTCGGCCCGGCCAGGAAACGCCGATCGCCGGGCGCGGGCGCGGAACGCGTCGAGGGCGCCGGCCTCGTCGTCCATACGGCGGATGCGCGTACGTACGACGGGGCCGGCGCCCTCGACGGAAGCAGGGATCGGGCAAAAACGCCCTGATCAGGCCTTCGCCTTGGCCTTGGCCTTCGGCTGGCGGTCCGTGGAGCGGTCCAGGACCATCACGAGGCCCACGATGACCGCGAAGATCACGATCGGGGCAATGACGAACTGGGCCAGCGTCTCCATGACGCTCAGGCCCTGCCCGGGGTCGTCGCCGTCGTCACGCGTGAGCGCGAGCGCAGGGGACGACATCAGCAGCATCATCAGCGTCGTACCGGCAGCCAGGGCGCCGGCGCGCAGGGCGTTCTTCTTGTCCACGGGGCCAAAAGTATCGAACGACGGAACGGCCCGCGCGCCCGGGGTGCCGTATGAGGCCCATCTCCCCCGGCCGCCCCGTCACCTCCGCCGCCCGGCTCCGCCCCGCAGCACCTCGACCAACCCCCACAGCCGGGCCGACCCCGCCAGCTCCTCCAGCGTCATCGGCCTGCCGTCCGCGTCGGCGATCGGCAGCCGCCAGTTCGGGTACTCGTCCCAGGTCCCCGGCAGGTTCTGCGGGCGGCGGTCGCCCACGCCGTCCGGGAGCCAGACGCCGATCATCCGGGCCGGGGTGCGCAGCAGGAAGCGGTGGACGGCCTGGATCTCGGCCTCCTCCTCCGAGACGCAGTGCCCGCCGCGCGCACCCCGCAGCAGCCCCAGCCGGGACAGCAGCTCCAGCCACTCGCCCGTGTCCGCCGCGGCCAGTGCGCGCTCCTGGTCCAGCGGCCCGGTCAACAGGCCCAGACTGTCGCGCAGTTCGACATGCTCACCGGTGAGACGGGCCGCGGTGGACGGCAGGTCGTGGGTGGTGGCGGTGGCGAGGCAGTCGGCGCGCCAGGACTCCGGCGGCAGGGGGCGCCCGTCGCCGTCCCAGTCCCGCTCGAACCACAGCACGGAGGTCCCGAGCACACCCCGCGAACGCAAGTCCTCGCGCACCCCCGGCTCCACGGTGCCGAGGTCCTCCCCGATGACGACCGCCCCGGCCCGCGCAGCCTCCAGCACCAGGATCGCGAGCATGGCCTCGGCGTCGTAGCGGACGTACGTCCCCTGCGTCGGCGCCTGCCCCTGCGGCACCCACCACAGCCGGAACAGCCCCATGACATGGTCGATGCGCAGGGCTCCCGCGTATCGGAAGAGCGCCCGCAGCAGGCGGCGATACGGCTCGTACCCGGACTCGGCGAGCCGGTCCGGCCGCCAGGGCGGCAGTCCCCAGTCCTGGCCGCGCGCGTTGAAGGCGTCCGGCGGCGCGCCGACCGACATCCCGGCCGCGAAGTACTCCTGCTGCGCCCAGGCGTCCGCGCCCCCGGGATGCACCCCGACCGCCAGGTCGTGCACGATCCCGACGGGCATCCCCGCTTCCCGCGCGGCCCGCTGGGCGGCGGTCAGCTGGCCGTCGGTGAGCCAGGCGAGCCGGCAGTGGAAGTCGACCCGGTCCATCAACTCGCCCCGCGCGCGGGCCGTTTCGGGCGAGCGGGGATCCCGTAGCCCCCGCGGCCAGCGCTGCCAGTCCGAGCCGTGCACCTCGGCCAGCGCGCACCAGGTGGCGTGGTCCTCCAGCGCGTCCCCCTCCTGCGCGAGGAAGTCGACGTACGCGGCCCGCCGCCCGGGTCCGAGCGGCACCTCGCGCACCAGCTCCAGCGCCGCGCGCTTGGCCTCCCAGACCGCGTCCCGGTCGATCAGCGCGCCCTCCTCCAGCACCGCCGCCCGCAGCTGTCCGCCCCGCTCCAGCAGCGCCCGCACCCGCGCGCGGTCCTCGACGTAAGCGAACTCGGGCACGTCCTCGACCCGCAGGTGCACGGGGTCGGGGAAGCGGCGGGAGGACGGGCGGTAGGGCGAGGGGTCGGTCGGGGTTCCGGGTACGGCCGCGTGCAGCGGGTTGACCTGGACGAACCCGGCGCCGAGCGCCCGGCCGGCCCAGGTGGCCAGTTCGGCGAGGTCACCGAGGTCGCCCATGCCCCAGGAGCGGCGGGAGAGCAGGGAGTAGAGCTGGACGAGGAGGCCGTACGACGACCAGCCATCTCGTCGTCGCCCCGCCC
>NZ_RDBN01000053.1:357853-366592 GCF_008042075.1 Streptomyces sp. UW30
CGGGGCGGGGCGACGACGAGATGGCTGGTCGTCGTACGGCCGTCCGTCGTGGTCACGGTCATCCGGTGGACGCCGGGCGGGAGTCGGTCGACGGCGTCCCGGGTCTCGCCCTGCTCGGTCTCGATGTGCAGCCGGGTGCCGGACGGCAGCGCGGCCAGCGCCTCGGGCTCGGCCCCGCTCCAGCACACCACCGTCGGCGGCAGCAGCCGCTCCCGCAGTTCGCGGTCGCGCGCGGCGAGCGCGGCAGCGACGGCGGCGGGTGCGCTCGCGTCCACGTCGAGGGCGGCCAGGGCGAGGGTGAGCGCGGTCGCGGAGGCCGTGACCGTGCGGTCGGCGGACGGCTGGAAGGAGGTGGCGACGCCGTGCAGCTCGGCGAGCCGGGACAGATCTTCGGAAGGGGGGTTCCCAGGACCCCCGAAACCGTCGGGGCCCTCGGATCCTTCGGCAGGGGCTTCGGCCGACCGCTGCGCTGTCATCTACGGCCTCGTGGAGTCCATGTCCATACCGGTGTCCATACCCAGGTCCCAGGTCGCTGCCTCACTCGTCAGCGGCGCGGCGTCGGCGAGCGGCGGCTCGCTGGTGAGGGGCTCGGCGTCGGGGAGGGGTGGTTCGCTGGTCAGGGGGGCTTCGGCGCAGGCGCCCTCGGCGCTGAAGACGCAGTCGTGCATCTCGGGCTCGACGGGCGCCTCAGGTTTCGACGGGGCCGGGAGCAGAACGTGTGCCGATGCTGCGGCCACGGGGGCCTCCTCTTCGGTTGCGGTGTACAGGGTTACCGCAGCCCTACCCAGCAGGCGCGGTGGCAGACGTACAGAGGGGAACAACGTGCCTCTCGTCACATTCTGTTCCGCCGCTCAAGTCTTCCGAGACCCGTTCGGGCCTCGCTATTCACTCAGTACATGTACTCAGTACATAATGATCGCCATGAGCACCCGCCACATCCTGTTGGGCCTGCTCGCCACGGGGCCGAGCCATGGCTACGACCTCAAGCGACGCCACGACGAACGGTTCCCGCAGGCCCGTCCGCTGGCCTACGGGCAGGTCTACACGACCCTGCAACGGCTGGTCCGCGACGGGCTCGCCGAGATCGACGGCACCGACTCGGACGGCGGGCCGGAGCGGACCATGTACCGCTCGACGGACGACGGAACACGCGAACTGGCCGAGTGGGCCGGGGAGATCGCGCCGCCGGCGCCGTTCGTGACGAACGAGATCTTCGCCAAGGTGGTCGCGTCGATCCTGTCCGGAGGCGACCCCGAGGCCTACCTGCACGCCCAACGCGCCGCCCACATGGCCCGGATGCGGGAGCTCACGACGCTCAAGACGGCGCCCGGCGCCGATCTCGCGACGGTGCTCTCGGCCGACTACGCCCTCAACCACCTCGACGCCGACCTCCGCTGGATGACGACCACGGCGGCCCGGCTCATCACTCTGACCGCGGAGGTCGACGCAGCATGAGCAACGAAGCGGGAGGCGCGACAGCGCTCCTGACGGCCCGTGACCTCGTCAAGACACACGGCAGGACCGAGGCCCTGCGCGGCGCCTCGGTCGAACTGCGGCCCGGCGAGGTCCTCGCCGTCACCGGCGCCAGCGGCAGCGGGAAGTCCACGCTGCTGCACTGCCTGGCCGGCATCGTCCGCCCGGACGCCGGTTCCGTGAAGTACGACGGGGAGCGGCTCGACCAGTTGCCCGAGCAGCGGCTGAGCCAACTGCGGCGTACGGAATTCGGGGTGGTCTTCCAGTTCGGGCAGCTGATCCCGGAGCTGACGGCCCTGGACAACGTCGCCCTGCCGCTGATGCTGGCGGGCACCTCCCGCAAGGACGCCCAGGCTCGGGCCGGCGAATGGCTGGAGCGGTTCGGCGTACGAGGGCAGGAGGCACTGCGGCCCGGCGAGATGAGCGGCGGCCAGGCCCAGCGGACCTCCCTGGCCCGCGCCCTGGTCACCGACCCGAAGGTCGTCTTCGCGGACGAGCCGACGGGCGCGCTGGATTCGCTGGCGAGCGAGCAGGTCATGACGGCCCTGACGCACACGGCCCGCGAGTCGGGCACTGCGGTGCTGCTGATCACCCATGACGCCCAGGTGGCGGCGTACGCGGACCGGGAGGTGCGGCTGAGTGACGGGGCCGTGGTGCCGCAGGGGGTGGCGGCGTGAGAGCACGGTACAAAGGGGCGTACGGAGCCACGAAGGCCGAACTCCGTCTGGCCTGGCTGCTCACCCGGGGTTCGGACCGCCGCGAGGGGTGGCGCGTGCTCCTCACCGCTGTCGGCGCGGCGTTGGCGACCGGGCTGGGGCTGGTGATCGCCGCGCTGCTGCCGTTGGACGGCCACCGCCACGTGTCCGTGGGCGGCGGTCTGCTCGACCAGCCCGGCACCCGCATGGGCGTGATCTTCACGCTGGTGATGCTGTTCATCCCGGTGCTCGGGTTCCTCGGCCAGTGCGCCCGGATCGGTGCCGTGCACCGGGACCGCAGGCTGGCGGCGCTGCGCCTGGCGGGTGCCACCCCGGCCCAGGTACGGCGGATCGCGGCGTTGGAGTCGGGGCTGGCGTGTCTGGCGGGCTCGTTGCCGGCCACGGTGTTCTCCGTGCTGACCCTGCTGCGACTGTGGCACAGCCCCGACCCCCTGGCCTGGGCGGGCATCGCCGTGGTGGCCGTCGGGGTGCCGGTGCTGGGCGCGGCCGTGAGCGCGCTGGCGCTGCGCCAGGTGGTGGCATCGCCGCTGGGCCGGATACGGCGGGTGCGGTCGGCCGAGGGTCCGACGCGGATGTTCCGGGTGGCGACCGCGGTGCTGGCGCTGATGCTGGTGTACCTCATGGCCACCCCCTTCGACGAGGTCCCCTTCGACGCCGCGGTCGCCCCGTTCACCGTGTTCGCGATGTCCCTGCTGGTCGGCGCGGTGGCCGTGTGGCTGACAGGGGCGACTGCCCGCCGGCTGGGCGAGGCGCTCACGGCCCGCGCCCAGAGCCCGGCAGTGCTGATCGCGGCGGGACGGCTGCGCGACGACCCGTGGGCGGCGGCCCGTACGCATGCGGCGGTAGTGCTGGTGACGGTCGTGGGCACCGGCTTCGTCGGCGTCCGTGAGGTGCTGCTCGCCGGTCTGCTGGAGTCGCGTCGCGAGGGTCAGCTCGCCATGGACATGGAGTACTACACGAACGGCCTCGATCTGGCGGGCGCCGCGATCCTCCTCGCCCTCGCCCTGGTGCTGTCGGCGCTGGCCGTCGGCACCGCCGAGTCGCTGGCCGCCCGGCGCCGGGGGCTGGCCGCGCAGGTCGCCGCCGGGGTGCCGAGCGCGGTACTGCGGCGGGCGCTGCTATTGGAGACGGCGCTGCCGCTGGCCCCCGCGGTCGCGGTGGCGGGCCTCGGCGGCATGACGATCACCGTGTGGTACGCCTCGATCACCTCGGCGGACTCGATACCGCTCGTGCCGTACCTGGTGCCGTTGGTGCCCCTGGCCGTGTACGCCGCCTGCCTGCTGGCCGCGGCCACGTCGATGCCGCTGCTGCGGCGCTCGGTACGGCCGGCGGAGCTGCGGTACGCGTGAGCGGGCGTGCGAACGGGCCGCGGCGAACCTGAGCGGTGATGCGGCCCCTCGTCACACGGCCGCCGCTCCCGGGCAGCCGTCCGGCCCCGAGGGCACGGGGGACCCTCGGGGCCGGGTGGCACACGCGCCGTCCGCCAGGTATGCGAAGGCCCGGATCGTCAGGCGGAAATGCCGTCGATCCGGGCCATGGCGTCCTCCGCGCCGTACGGCTGCAAGTACGGCAGCCAGCGCGGGTCCCTATGCCCGGTGCCGATGATGCGCCAGGCGAGGCCGGTGGGTGGTGCTGGTTTGTGGCGCAGCCGCCAGCCGATTTCGAACAGATGTCGGTCGGCCTTCACGTGGTTGCAGCGGCGGCAGGACGCCACCACGTTGTCCCAGACGTGTTTGCCCCCGCGGCTGCGCGGAATGACATGGTCGACGCTGGTTGCGACGCCACCGCAGTACATGCACCGGCCCCCGTCGCGCGCGAAGAGCGCCCGCCGGGTAAGAGGAACGGGCCCCCGATAGGGAACCCGGACGAATCGCTTGAGCCGGACCACGCTGGGTGCGGGGACTGTGACGGTTGCGCTGTGCATAAAGGCGCCGGACTCCTCGAGGCTTACGGCCTTGTTCTCGAGGACGAGGACGAGCGCGCGGCGGAGCGGTACGACGCCGAGTGGCTCGTACGACGCGTTGAGGACCAGGACATGCGGCACGGATGCCTCCTTGGGCGTCGGCGGCGCGTGGCTCGCGCCGGGACGATCTGTAGTCAGTCTCCCCTCTCGCCTGGTGAAAGCGCCACCATGTCCCGGTAACGGGCTGAGAGTGTTTTCGACCACATCTGATTCATCCCCTGGGCGATGAACGGTTCATCCCACCAGTTCATCCCCGGGTGGGCACGTTTCCTCCCTCGAACATGGCAACGATCCACACACGATGCCCCGATAGTGTGGTGAGCCTGCCCCGCCGGTGACCCTTTCGTGACCTTGAAGACCTTGACCGCCTGCCGGTGGGGCGGGCCGCTGCACTGGAGGTACCTGCCGTGTCCCTGCCCGCCGTCCTACTGGCCGCCGGTTCGTCGCCGTCCCCGACACCCTCGGAGACCACGACCCCGGCGGTGCCCTCGCTCCAGGACGCCCACGAGAGCGCGACGCAGGCCGCCGGCTGGGTCGAGCAGAACTGGTCGACCTGGCTCGCGATCGGTCTCCAGGTCCTGCTGATCGTGGTGATCGCGGCGGTACTGAGAGTGGCGGTACGGCGGGCGATCACCAAGCTCATAGACAGGATGAACCGGACCGCGCAGGCGGTGGACGGCACAGCCCTGGGCGGCCTGCTGGTCAATGTCGAGCGCCGCCGTCAGCGCTCGCAGGCGATCGGCTCGGTACTGCGCTCCGTGGCGAGCTTCCTGATCGTGGGCACCGGCGCCCTGATGATCCTGTCCGCCTTCGACATCAACCTGGCCCCGCTGCTGGCGTCCGCCGGTGTCGCGGGCGTGGCGATCGGCTTCGGCGCCCGCAACCTGGTCACCGACTTCCTCTCCGGCGTCTTCATGATCCTGGAGGACCAGTACGGCGTCGGCGACTCGATCGACGCGGGCGTGGCCTCCGGCGAGGTCATCGAGGTCGGCCTGCGCGTGACCAAGCTGCGCGGCGACAACGGCGAGATCTGGTACGTCCGCAACGGCGAGGTCAAGCGCATCGGCAACCTCTCGCAGGGCTGGTCGACGGCCGGCGTGGACGTCACCGTCCGCTCCTCGGAGGACCTGGACAAGGTCCGGCACACCATCGGCGAGGTCGCCGAGAGGATGAGCAAGGAAGAGCCCTGGAACGAGCTCCTGTGGGGCCCGATCGAGGTTCTCGGCCTGGACAGCGTGCTGCTGGACTCGATGGTCGTACGGGTCGCGGCGAAGACGATGCCCGGCAAGTCCCTGACCGTCGAACGCGAACTGCGCTGGCGCATCAAGCTCGCCTTCGACGCCGCCGACATCCCGATCGTCGGCCGGGCTCCCCTCATGGTGGGCGACGAGGCCGCGGCCGACCCGACGGCGGGCGTGGCCGCCCCCTCGGCCTACTCCAACACCGCCTCGCCGCAGTCCCAGGCGGCGACACCACTGACGCCGCCGAGCGTGACGAAGTAGGGGTCAACAGGTCTTCTTGTGCGCGAACTTGATGGGCGGCGTATAGAAGACGCGGGACCCCTTCTTTCCCCCCGTGGCGACCCAGCGCCGTCACCGGTGGCGGCACTCGCGGGAGCGGCCGTCACCTTGATAAAAACGCCGTCGATAATTGCCTCGACGGATGATCACCCTGCCATTCGGCAGCAACCGCCGAGGGCCTTTTCTCCGTCCGCCGCCGCCCGGTTCGCCGACGTACAGCCGACGGTTGTGCGGCCCATGACCGGCGGTTGTTTGCCCACCGCGCGTCCCTCTGGCTTGGATGGCCCGGTTCGATATCGGTCGCGGCGGACCTGATCCGCTGCGCGGCGCTGCTGAGCGTCCCCGTCGCGTTCGCGGTGGACGCCCTCGGTCTCGGGCAGTTGCTGGTGGTGTCGGTGGTCGTGGCCGCGGCCGACATCCCCTGCTTGATCACTGTTAGGAAAGTTTCCTATCCGCTGCGGAGGAACGTAAGCCCGGCGGGAAGGCGGCGTCAAGAGAGGTGGTCCGGCAGGCAACGGAGTCGTTACTTGAGGGCGTCGGCCCGTGGTGCGTGCTCGTGCCGGGGCGACCGAGGTGGCGCTGCTGTCGGCCTCGGGGCTCGCGGTGGGGGCGGCGCTGGCGGTGCCGCTCGGGGCGTGGGTGGAGTTCCGGCCGAAGCGTCCGGCACTGGTCGCGGCGGACCTGATCCGCTGCGCGGCGCTGCTGAGCGTCCCCGTCGCGTTCGCGGTGGACGCCCTCGGTCTCGGGCAGTTGCTGGTGGTGTCGGTGGTCGTGGCCGCGGCCGACATCACATTCAACGCGGCGAGCGGGGCGTATCTGAAGTCCCTCGTGCCGCCGGAGGACCTGCTCGTGGCGAACGGCCGCTTCGAGGCGACGACGTGGACGGCCACGGCGCTCGGCCCGCCGCTCGGCGGGGCGGCGATCGGGATGTTCGGCCCGATGGCGACGGTGCTGGCGAACGCGGTCAGCTTCCTTCTGTCGGCGCTCGGCATCCGGGCGATCGGAGGTAAGGAAAGGCAACAACCCCGCCCTGACACCCCGTCAGCCCCGCGGGCGAGGGGCCTGCGCGCGACCGACCTGCGGGCGGGCTGGCGGCACATCCTCACCCACCCCACCCTGCGCCCGCTGTTCGTCAACACGGTCCTGGTCAACTCGCTGATCATGGCGCAGGCCCCACTGCTCGCCGTCCTCATGCTCGGCCGGCTCGGCTTCACCCCCTGGCAGTACGGCCTCGCCTTCGCCGTGCCGTGCCTGGGCGGCCTGCTGGGCTCCCGGCTGTCCCGGCGCCTGACTGCCCGGCACGGCCGGCACCGGATCCTGCTCACCGCGGGCGCCCTGCGCGCCTGCTGGTGCGTCGGCCTGGCCTTCGTCGGCCCTGGCGCCCCGGGCATGCTGCTCGTCATGGCCTTCGAGTTCGGCCTGATCACCTGCGCGGGCGTCTTCAACCCCGTGCTCGCCGCCACGCGCCTCGACCTGACCCCGTCGGACCGGGTCACCCGCACTCTGACGGCATGGTCGATCACCGCCAAGACGGCGACCGCGGCGACGACCGCGCTCTGGGGACTGCTGGCGACAGTGACCGGCCCGCGTGCGGCGATCGCCCTGGCCGGCGTCCTGTTGCTGGCGACACCGCTCCTGCTCCCCCGGCACGAGCACGCACCACGGGCCGACGCCCTCAAGTAACGACTCCGTTGCCTGCCGGACCACCTCTCTTGACGCCGCCTTCCCGCCGGGCTTACGTTCCTCCGCAGCGGATAGGAAACTTTCCTAACAGTGATCAAGCAGGGAGTCCTGGATGGACTTCCGTCGTAGATCACTGAGAAGCTGGTCAGCCGAGAGGCAGGTGTCGAACCCATGGCAGGATCCGCCGGTACGCCGGGCACCCCGCGCGTCCTGCGCGCCATGAACGACCGTGCCGCCCTGGACCTCCTCCTGGAGCACGGGCCGCTGTCCCGCACGCGGATCGGCAAGCTCACCGGCCTGTCCAAGCCGACCGCCTCCCAGTTGCTGGCCCGCCTGGAGGCCGCCGGCCTCGTCCTGGCGACCGGCACGACGGAGGGCCGACCCGGCCCCAACGCCCAGCTGTACGAGGTCAATCCGACGGCCGCGTACGCCGCGGGGCTCGACGTCACCCCCGAACGCATCCTGGCCGCCGTCGCCGACATCACCGGCCGCACGGTCGGATCGTACGAACTGCCCACCCCCGGCAGGCGCCCGGCCCAGCCCGTCATCCGGCAGGTCACCGACGCCCTCGACGGCGCCGTGAAGGCGGCGGGCCTCGCCCGCGACGACGTCCACCGGCTCGTCATCGGCACCCCCGGCGCCTTCGACCCCAACACGGGCCGACTGCGCTACGCCTCCCACCTCCCCGGCTGGCACACCCCCGCGCTCCTGGACGAACTCGCCGCGGCCCTGCCGATGCCGGTCGAGTACGAGAACGACGTCAACCTCGTGGCGGTGGCCGAGCAGCGGCTCGGCGCGGCC
The DNA here is from genome assembly GCF_008042075.1 of Streptomyces sp. UW30. GTDB lineage: Bacteria > Actinomycetota > Actinomycetes > Streptomycetales > Streptomycetaceae > Streptomyces. Next base: position 366,010 of record NZ_RDBN01000053.1, read on the forward strand.
CGCGGCCACGAGGACTTCGTGCTGCTGTGGAACGAGGGCGGCCTCGGCGCCGCCCTGGTCCTCGGCGGCCGACTGCACCGCGGCTGGACCGGCGGCGCCGGCGAGGTAGGTTTCCTGCCGGTTCCCGGCACACCCCTGGTCCGCCAGGTAACCAAAGCCAACAGTGGTGGCTACCAGGAGCTGGCCGGCTCCCAGGCCATCCCCCGGCTCGCACGCGAGATCGGCATGTCGAGCGTCCCGTCGACGCCGTACGCCGAGGCCGCCGCCACCCTCGTCGAACGGGCCGCCGGCGAGGACACCGTCCTCAACCGGCTGCTCCTGCAGACCTACGCGACCCGGCTGGCCACCGGTCTCGCCTCCCTGGTCTCCGTCCTCGATCCCGAACTGGTCGTCCTCAGCGGCGCCTCCCTCACCTCCGGCGGCGAGGTGCTGCGCGCTCTCGTGCAGGCCGAGCTGGAGGAACTGGCCGCGTCCCGGCCCCGGCTCGTCGTCGGCGACGTACGTGAACACCCCGTCCTGCGGGGCGCGTTGGAGAGCGCGCTGGGGACAACGCGCGACGAGGTCTTCAACACCTCGCGCTGAC
>NZ_RDBN01000053.1:366692-379544 GCF_008042075.1 Streptomyces sp. UW30
CCCTGGGAGACCTCGCTATGCCCGGAAAGTCCTGGAAAGTCATACCCCCGGTGTCCCGTAGGACAGCCGCCGCGCTCGCCGCCTCCGCCTCCCTGGCCCTTCTCGCCACGGCCTGTACGGGGCAGTCGGAGTCCGGTGCCGACGACGACCCCAACGCCAAGACGACGATCACCTTCTGGCACGGCTGGAGCGCGCCCGCCGAGGTCAAGGCGATCCAGGAGAACGTCGACCGGTTCGAGAAGGCCCACCCGAACATCACCGTGAAGGTCGTCGGCAACATCAACGACGACAAGCTCAACCAGGCGCTGCGCGCGGGCGGTTCGAACGGTCCGGACGTGGTGTCGTCGTTCACGACCTCCAACGTCGGCAAGTTCTGCTCCTCCGGTGCCTTCCTCGACCTGAAGCCCTTCATCGAGAAGTCGAAGCTCGACCTCGACAAGCTCATCCCGAAGCCGATGCTGGAATACACCCAGTTCGAGGGCACCCGCTGCGCCCTGCCGCTGCTGGGCGACGCCTACGGCCTCTACTACAACAAGGACGCCTTCGAGAAGGCGGGCATCACGTCCCCGCCGAAGACGTGGTCCGAGTTCGCGGAGGACGCCAAGAAGCTGACCAAGGCCAAGGGCGACAGCTACTCGCAGCTCGGCTTCATGCCGACCTACCACGGCTACGAGACGGTCGTCGACCACTACATGTCCCAGTGGGACCACACCTACTTCGACAAGGACGGCAAGTCCAACATCGCCAAGGACCCCGCCTTCGCCGAGATGCTGACGTACCAGAAGAAGCTCATCGACGACCTCGGCGGCTTCGCGAAGCTGGAGAAGTACCGCAACACCTTCGGTGACGAGTGGGGCGCCAAGCACCCGTTCCAGACCGGTCAGGTGGCCATGCAGCTCGACGGCGAGTGGCGCCTCGGGATGGCGAAGGACGCCGGCGCCGACTTCGAGATCGGCACCGCCCCGATGCCCGTCGCCGACGACGAGGCCGACGAGTACGGCAAGGGCTTCCTCTCCGGCACGATCATCGGCATCGCCCCGCAGAGCGAGAAGCAGAACGCCGCCTGGGAACTGGTGAAGTACCTGACCACCGACACCCAGGCCGTCGTCTCCTTCGCCAACGCCATCCACAACGTGCCCTCCACGTTCGACGCCCTGAAGTCGCCCGACCTGAAGGTGGAGCCCGGCTTCAAGACGTTCCTGGACATCGCCCAGAACGCGCACTCGAACACCCCGCCGGCCTCCATCAACGGCTCGACGTACCAGACGACGCTCCAGGACTTCGGCTACCAGTACGAGTCCGGCAAGGTAAAGGACCTCAAGGCCGGTCTGGAGAAGACCGCCGCGCAGATCGACACCGACATCGAGCAGGCGAAGTAGCGCCTCGATGTCGACGCACACTCTCCGCGCGAAGCGCCGCAGGTCGGCGCTTCGAACGGTGGCCTTCCTGTCACCGTGGCTCATCGGTTTCGGCGTCTTCTTCGCCTACCCGCTGGTGTCCACCGTGTACTTCTCGTTCATGAAGTACGACGGCTTCGGCACACCGGCCTTCCGCGGCCTGGGCAACTGGGCCTACGTCTTCAACGACTACCCGCTGTTCTGGCCGGCGCTGCGCAACACGCTCTGGCTGGTGCTGGTGATGGTGACCTGCCGGGTGGTGTTCGGCCTCGGCATCGGCCTGCTCATCACGAAGATCAAGACCGGTACGGGCGTCTTCCGCACCCTCTTCTACCTGCCCTACCTCGCCCCGCCGGTCGCCGCGACCCTGGCCTTCGTCTTCCTCCTCAACCCCGGCACCGGCCCGGTCAACTCCATCCTCGGCGACCTCGGGCTGCCGACCCCCGGCTGGTTCACGGACGCCGCCTGGTCCAAGCCGGCCCTCACCGCGCTCGCACTGTGGGGCGTGGGCGACCTCATGGTCATCTTCATGGCCGCGCTGCTCGACGTACCGAAGGAGCAGTACGAGGCCGCGGAGCTGGACGGCACGTCGGCCTGGCAGCGGTTCCGCTATGTCACCCTGCCGAACATCTCGCCGATCGTGATGTTCGCCGTGGTCACGGGCGTGATCCAGACCATGCAGTACTACACACAGCCGCTGGTGGCCGGAAAGGTCGCCTCCGGCGTCATCGGCGGCTCCGGCCAGCAGTTCGAGCCGGGCTACCCCGACAAGTCGACGCTGACCCTCCCCCAGCTCGTCTACAACCTCGGCTTCCAGCGCTTCGACTACGGCTCGGCCTGTGTGGTCGCGCTCGTACTGTTCGCCCTCGCCATGGCGTTCACCGCGCTGCTGATGCGGCGCCGGGGCGGACTGATCCAGGCAGGTGACTGACCATGACCCAAGTACTGGACAAGCCGGTGCAGTTGGAGGCCCCGACCACCGCCGAGCGCACGGCCCGCCGCAAGGCACTGCTGGAATGGATAGCGATCCACTCCCTCGGCATCGCGGCCGCGCTGTTCTTCACCCTGCCCTTCCTGTTCGTGGTCCTGACCTCGCTGATGAGCGACCAGCAGACACTCACCCGCGATCTGGTCCCGCACACCTGGGAATGGAGCAACTACACCAAGGTCTTCGACACCCCCGGCTTCCTGACCTGGTGGAAGAACACCCTGATCTACGCCGGTCTGGGCACGGTCCTCACCGTCGTGTCGTCCGTCCCGGTGGCGTACGCGCTCGCCAAGTTCCGCTTCCGCGGCCGGAATCTGACCCTCATGCTGGTCATCTCGATGATGATGCTGCCGCCGCAGGTGGTCATCATCCCGATGTACCTGTTCTGGGCGAAGCAGCTGGACCTCTCGGGCACGCTGTGGCCCCTGATCATCCCGATGGCGTTCGGGGACGCGTTCTCGATCTTCCTCCTGCGCCAGTTCCTGACGACGATCCCGAACGAGTACCTGGACGCGGCGAGGGTGGACGGCTGCGGCGAACTGCGCACCCTCCTTCGAGTCGTCCTCCCCATGGCGAAGCCGGGCATAGCCGCAGTCGCCCTCTTCCAGTTCTTCTACGCGTGGAACGACTACTTCGGCCCCCAGATCTACGCGTCCGAGAACCCGGGCGCCTGGACCCTCTCCTACGGCCTGGAGTCGTTCAAGGGAGCGCACCACACCGACTGGAACCTGACGATGGCCGCGACCGTGCTGGTCATGGCCCCCGTGATCCTCGTGTTCTTCTTCGCCCAGAAGGCCTTCGTCGAGGGCGTCACGCTCACCGGAGTAAAGGGTTGACTCACACATGAAACTCACCGTGGTCGGCGGAGGTTCGACCTACACCCCCGAACTCATCGACGGCTTCGCCCGCCTCCGGGACACCCTTCCCATAGAGGAACTGGTCCTGATGGACCCGGCGACGGACCGCCTCGAACTGGTCGGCGCCCTGGCCCGCCGTATCTTCACCCGCCAGGACCACAACGGCACGATCACGACCACCACGGACCTGGACGAGGCGGTGGACGGCGCCGACGCGGTCCTCCTCCAACTCCGTGTGGGCGGTCAGGCGGCCCGTGAACAGGACGAGACCTGGCCCCTGGAATGCGGCTGCGTCGGCCAGGAGACGACGGGCGCCGGCGGCCTCGCGAAGGCCCTGCGCACGGTCCCGGTGGTCCTGGACATCGCGGACCGCGTCCGCCGCGCCAACCCCACCGCCTGGATCATCGACTTCACCAACCCGGTCGGCATCGTGACCCGGGCCCTGCTGCAGGAGGGCCACAAGGCGGTCGGCCTGTGCAACGTGGCGATCGGCTTCCAGCGGAAGTTCGCGACGATGCTCGGCGTCTCGGCGTCCGACGTCCACCTCGACCACGTGGGCCTCAACCACCTCACCTGGGAGACCGGCGTACGCCTCGGCGGCCCCGAGGGCGAGAACGTCCTGCCGAAGCTGCTCACCGACCACGCCGACACCATCGCCGCGGACCTGCGCCTCCCCCGCGCCGTACTGGACCGCCTGGGCGTGGTCCCCTCCTACTACCTGCGCTACTACTACGCGCACGACCAAGTCGTGCAGGAACTACGAACCAAACCGTCCCGCGCCGCGGAAGTGGCCGAAATGGAAAGAAAGTTGCTGGCTCTCTACGCGGACCCGGCCCTCGACGAGAAGCCGGAACTCCTCTCCAAGCGGGGCGGCGCGTACTACTCGGAGGCCGCCGTCGACCTGGCCGCGGCACTGCTGAACGGCGCGGGCAGCCCGTACCAAGTGGTGAACACCCACAACAACGGAACGCTTCCCTTCCTCCCCGACGACGCGGTGATCGAGGTACAGGCGGCGGTGAGCCGGCAGGGCGCCACCCCGCTCCCCGTCTCCCACACCGACCCGCTGTACGCGGGCCTGATGGCCCAGGTGACGGCATACGAGGACCTGGCCCTCGACGCGGCCCTGCACGGCGGCCGCAATCGGGTCTTCAAGACGCTGCTCTCCCATCCCCTCATCGGCCAGTACGAGTACGCGGAAAAACTCACCGACGAACTGATCGCACACAACCGGGAGCACCTCGCGTGGGCATGACCGCACGTGTCCTCGCCGTCGACGCGGGCAACAGCAAGACCGACGTGGCGGTGGTGGCGGCCGACGGAACGGTCCTGGCCACCGCCCGCGCGGGCGGGTTCCGGCCGCCGACCGTGGGCGTGGAGCGGGCGATGGACACGCTCGCCGAGGCGGTGGACGAAGCCTTCACGGCCGCGGGCGTGACGTCGGCCGACCATGTCTCGGCCTGCCTGGCGAACGCCGACTTCCCCGTCGAAGAAGAGACCCTGGCCGCCGCGCTGCAGGCACGCGCGTGGGGCACGACGGTCGAGGTCCGCAACGACACCTTCGCGATCCTGCGGGCGGGCGTGACCGAACCCCGCGGTGTGGCCGTCGTGTGCGGCGCCGGCATCAACTGCGTCGGCATGCGCCCCGACGGCCGTACCGCCCGCTTCCCCGCGCTGGGCCGTATCTCCGGTGACTGGGGCGGCGGCTGGGGTCTGGCGGAGGAGGCCATGTGGCACGCGGCCAGGGCGGAGGACGGCCGCGGCGCACCCACGGACCTCGCGCACACTCTGCCCGCCCACTTCGGCCTGCCCACCATGTACGCCCTGATCGAGTCCCTGCACCTGGAGCGCATCGAGGACATCCGCCGCCACGAACTGACCCCGGTCCTCTTCGCCACGGCGGCTTCCGGCGACCCCGTCGCCCGCTCCGTGGTCGACCGTCTGGCCGACGAGGTGGTCGCCATGGCCACGGTCGCCCTGACCCGCCTGGACCTGCTGGAGGAGGAGACACCGGTCGTGCTGGGCGGCGGAGTACTGGCAGCCCGCCACCCCCAACTCACGGACACCATCCGCGACCTGCTCACGACCCGAGCCCCCAAGGCGGTCCCGAGCGTGGTCACGGCAAGCCCGGTGCTGGGAGCCGCACTGCTGGGCCTGGACGCGACAGGGGCACCCGGGGAGGTCCACACACGACTGCGCCGGCACTTCGAGCCGTAAGGGAACCCGTACGCACCCGCAGGCGCCAGGCGGACCCCCACCGCACCGGCACAGGCGCCGCGGGCATCGACGCGCACCCCCACCCCCGAACCTGGAACCGAACCGATTCCCACGGCGTATTCATGGGCAGGGGGTGGTGCGGGGCGCGTTTCGGTGTGCCGGGACCCGGCACCCGCGCTGCGATCCGATCAAGATCCAGCGAAGGCCGGTGCGGATGTCAGTCCCGGCAGCGATACTTGCCGAGACGGATGGCCATGGGGGAGGTCAACAGTGACACAGACGCCGAAGAGCAGCGCGCCACCACCACCGGGAAACGACCCGGCCCACGGCGCGCCCACCATGCCGTCCGTCCCGCCCCAGCCGGCCCGACCGGCCACATCCGCACCSRCCTTCGCTGGATCTTGATCGGATCGCAGCGCGGGTGCCGGGTCCCGGCACACCGAAACGCGCCCCGCACCACCCCCTGCCCATGAATACGCCGTGGGAATCGGTTCGGTTCCAGGTTCGGGGGTGGGGGTGCGCGTCGATGCCCGCGGCGCCTGTGCCGCCCCCCACACGCCCGCACCCGCAACACCCGGCGCAGACGCCCGCCGCACCGCCTTCGCCGAGGGCCTCGACCAACTCCGGGCGGCCGCCACGACCGAGCCGGGCCGCCTGCGCATCATCGGCGCCCTGCTCGCCCTCCTCGTCGTCGCCTTCGGCGCCATCGCCGCCTGGCAGATGACCGAGCGCACGGCAGCGGCCGACGACGTCCTCAACCGCAGTCAGCCCCTCACCTCCGACGCGGCCGACATCTACCGCTCCCTGGCGGACGCCAACACCGCCGCGGCCAGCGGCTACCTCGCCGGCCTCCAGGAAAAGCCGGCCATGCGCGAGGGCTACGAGCGGGACATCCGCACGGCCGCCGCCAAACTCGTCACCGCGGCGGCCAACTCCGAACCGGGCTCCACCTCGGCGCACACGATCGCCGAACTCAGCAGACTCCTCCCGGAGTACAAGGGCCTGGTCGAGACGGCGAGGGCCAACAACCGCCAGGGCTACCCCGTCGGCGGCGCCTACCTGCGCGCCGCGAACGAGATGATGCAGCAGCGGATGCTGCCGGCGGCCCAGAAGCTCCACCAGACGGAGAACCAGCGCCTGCGCGACGACTACGCGGACGCGAAGTCCTTCCCCTGGGCGGCGGCCGGCCTCGGCGTCCTCGCGCTGGCCGGCCTCGCCTGGGCCCAGCGCCGCAACTACCGGCGTACGAACAGGGTCCTGAACCACGGCCTCGTCACCGCCACGGCCGCCGCCACGGTCGTCCTGCTGTGGCTCGCCGTGGGGCACACCGTCGCACGCGCGGGCCTGAACGACTCCTACGACCACGGCGTCCGCTCGCTGAACGTGCTGCACGAGGCCCGCATCGCCTCCCTCACGGCCCGCAGCGACGAGAACCTCACCCTGGTCCGCCGCGGCGCCGACACCAAGGCGCTCACCGACGGCAAGGTCGTGGACGCGTACGAGTGGGGTTACGACAAGGAGATCGACGAGCTCGGCAAGGCGCTCACCAGAGCCGCCGGCCTCGCCGACGACACCGCGGGAAAGAAGCCCGTGCAGGACGCGAACGGCTTCATGAAGGTCTGGAAGGACCGCCACGTCCTGGCCCGCGACGACAACGACTCGGGCAACTACCAGGCCGCCCGCGACCGCGTCATCGGCGCCGCGAAGGAGCCGACGAGCGTGTGCTTCGACAATGTCGACAAGGCTTTGGCGACGGCGCTCACCCACGAGCAGAGCGAGTTCAAGCAAGCCGCGAGCGACGGCCGTGATTCGCTGACCGGCCTCCCGACGGGCGCCGCGGTCCTCGCGGTCCTGGGCGCGGCCGGCGCGGTCCTGGGCATCGGCCGCAGGCTGTCGGAGTACCGGTGAGAGGGGGCACGAAGATGAACGCACGCGGCACGACGCCGACCGAAGGCGACACCTCGGTCCGCCTCCGCAGCGCGGCCGGCGCATGGCGGCGTCTGCGGGCCGGCCTGCGCGGCTGGGGCGGGGTGGGCGCGATGGCCCTCGGCTGCGCCCTGACGCTGGCCTTCGCGCTGCTGGTGCCCCTGTCCCAGCACCAGGGGGGTACGGCCGACGCGGGCCAGGGCGTCGCCCACGGCAGCCAGATGCGGGCGGCCGAGGAGTGCGAGAACCCGCAGGACCAGTCCCTGTCGCCGTCCGGCGGCGACGGCAAGACCCCGACCCTCGACGCCATCAAGGGCCGGGAGGACCGGCGTCTGATCGTCGGCGTCGACACCAACAGCTACCGCTGGGGCTACCTCGACCCGAACAACCCCTCCGGCGAGCTGGAGGGCTTCGACATCGACCTGGTCCACCGGATCGCGCAGGACGTCCTCGGCGACCGTGACGCCGTGCAGTTCAAGGCGATCCCGACCAGCCGCCGGATCGAGGCGATCCAGAAGGGCGAGGTCGACATGGTGGTGCGCACCATGACGATCAACTGCGACCGCATCGGACAAGTCGCCTTCTCCGCCCCGTACTTCGTCACCGGCCAGCAGGTCCTCGCCGCCAAGACCTCGACGATCACCGGGTTCGACAAGACCCTGGCCGACAGGAAGGTGTGCTCGGCGCAGGGCTCCACTGCGTACGACAACCTCGAAGCGGGGCGGAAGGACGGCGACCTCCCCGCCTCCACGGACATCAGGACCACCGTCCCCAACCAGCTCGACTGCCTGGTGAAGTTGCAGCTCGGAGAGGTCGACGCGGTCGTGACCGACGGTGCGCTCGCCGCGAGTCAGGCCGCGCAGGACCCCACCGTGGAGCTCAAGGGCGGCCTGTTCACGGACGAGTACTACGGCGTGGCGATGAAACTGGGCTCGGACGATCTGGTACGCCAGGTCAACCGGACCCTGGAGAACTACGTCAAGGACGGTGGCTGGGAGGCGTCGTACGAGAAGTGGCTCCACCCGACCATGGACCAGGGCGACAAGAAGTCGGCGTCGGCGACCCCTCCCGAGGCGGACTACAAGTAGCCGGCCGTCAACTGACGGACGACTGACGGAACTCAACGCAGCGAGAGGTGATCGATGGGCGTCACGGACCCCGCCGGGCCGGTGATGGACCGGGACGAGGTGGACCGTGCGCTGGCGCGGCTCGGCGCGGAGCACGAGGCGATCGAGACCTCGCTCCTCGCCCTGCAGGACCACGCGGGCCGCAGACTCCTGGAGGGCGCCGAGCTCACCGGCGTCACCAAGGAGCGCTGGACGGCCGCGGAGGCGTCGATCACGCTGCTGTGGGCGTACTTCGACGCGTACACGGACGCGCTGCGCTGCGCCCGCGACATCCGCGCCCGTCGCCGCTGGTCCAGCCGGGACGACCTGGTGGAGCTGACGGAGCTGCTGCGCGGCGAGTCGGTGACCGTCGCGGGCTCGGCGACGGCGACCGCGGCCGCGCCCACCCTGCAAGGCGCCGCGAGCAAGCTCAGCGAGCAGTTCTCCCTGGTCACTCTGGTGGACCGGATGAACGAGCTGTACGCGACGAGCCTGGACATGGTGGTCGCCTCGGACGCGGTCTGGTCGGCGCTGCCGGCCCGTATCGATTTACTGGCCGCGGAGCTCCAGCGCACCCGTCAGCTCGCCCACTCCGTCGGCGTACGCCCCGGCGAGCACCCCGCGGGCGACGACCTGGAGCGCATCACGCGCACGCTCACCCACCTGCGCGGCCAGGTGGTGTCCGACCCGCTCGGGTACTGGGTCCCCACGCAAGGCAGTTCGGCGCCGGGCGGCGGCAGGCCGGACACCACGGTCTACGACCGCGAGGCGCGCGCCCTGGAGGACGTACGGCGTGAGATCGACGCCGTACTGACGGTCCGTCAGGATTCGGAGCAGCGGCTGGTCAAGCTGCGTGACGTGCTCTCCCGCGCGGACCGTACGCTCGCCGAGGCCCGCACCGCGCGCGGCGAGGTGCTGGCCAAGATCGCCGCCACGGAGGTGCCCGTCGTCAGCGGCCCGCCGACCGTGCTCCAGGAGCAGCTGGCGACGGCCGCCGAGTACCGCAGACACGCCCAGTGGCACCGCCTGTCCCCGCTCCTGGAGTCGCTGGAGCAGAAGGCGGAGGACGAACTGCTGCGCGCCCGCGAGTCGTTGACCGCGGTCACCGCGCCGCTCGCGGTCCGCGCCGAGCTGCGCGGCCGTCTCGACGCGTACAAGGCGAAGGTGGCCCGGCACGGCCTCGCGGAGGACCCGTTCCTCATCGAGCGCTACGACGCGGCCCGCCGCATGCTGTGGAGCGCGCCCTGCGACCTGCGCGTCGCCGAACAGGCCGTCCTGCGCTACCAGCACGCGGCCGCCGAGATGCTGGGCAGCGGGCGCGTGCCGGGTCCGCGCGGGCCCGAGGACCGCGGGGGGCCGCGGGCATGAGGGACAGGGGGGAGTCGTCGTCATGAGTCAGGCACAGCGTTCCTGTCAGCGACCGGACTGCGGCGGGACGTACGAGGACGTGGGCGGCGGCGAGCTGTACTGCGACACCTGCGGTCTCGCCCCGGTCGTCTCGGCGTCCGGCATGGTCGGCTCGCCGCCCACCGGGATGACGGGCGGCGGCAAGGGCGCACGCGGCTCGGCGGGCAGCGCGAGCTCCCGCTCCACCAGCCGTGGCAGCTCCCGTACGTCGTCCCAGTCGTCGAAGTCCCGGCGCTCGGTGTCGGGGCGGCTGTCGCGCTCGCTGTCGGGCCGTTCCACGGGCCGCTCGGTGTCGGTGCGCAGCTCCGGTTCGAGCGCCGGCTCCAGCGGGCGCGGCCGGCTCGGCGTCGGCCTGGTGCAGGTCCCGGACGTGCCGCGGCCCGACCCGCGCGCGATGGTGCTGGAGAACCCGGAGGTGCCCGAGCGCAAGCGGTTCTGCTCGCGTTCGGACTGCGGCGCACCCGTCGGCCGGGCCCGTGGTGAGCGGCCGGGCCGTACCGAGGGCTTCTGCACGAAGTGCGGGCACCCGTACTCGTTCGTGCCGAAGCTGAAGTCCGGCGACATCGTGCACGGCCAGTACGAGGTCGTGGGCTGTCTGGCGCACGGCGGACTCGGCTGGGTCTATCTCGCCGTGGACCGCGCGGTCTCCGACCGCTGGGTGGTGCTCAAGGGCCTGCTCGACACCGGCGACCAGGACGCGATGGCGGCGGCGATCTCCGAGCGCCGCTTCCTCGCCGAGATCGAGCACGCCAACATCGTGCGGATCTACAACTTCGTCGAGCACCTCGACCAGCGCACCGGCTCCCTCGACGGCTACATCGTCATGGAGTACGTCGGCGGCAAGTCCCTGAAGGAGATCGCGAACTCACGCCGTACGGAGACGGGCCGGCGCGATCCGCTGCCCGTCGAGCAGGCGTGCGCGTACGGCATCGAGGCCCTGGAGGCGCTCGGCCATCTGCACAACCGCAACCTGCTGTACTGCGACTTCAAGGTCGACAACGCCATCCAGACCGAGGACCAGCTCAAGCTGATCGACATGGGCGCGGTGCGCAGGATGGACGACGACGAGTCGGCCATCTACGGCACGGTGGGCTACCAGGCGCCGGAGGTCGCGGACGTCGGCCCGTCGGTCGCCTCCGACCTCTACACGGTCGCGCGCACCCTGGCCGTGCTGTCCTTCGACTTCCAGGGCTACACGAACGTCTACGTCGACTCGCTGCCCGACCCCGACCACATCGAGGTCTTCCGCCAGTACGAGTCCTTCTACCGCCTCCTGGTCCGTGCCACCGACCCGGACCCGGCCCGCCGCTTCGCCTCCGCGCAGGAGATGACGGAGCAGCTGACGGGCGTGCTGCGCGAGGTCGTGTCCTTGCAGTCGGGGCGCGCGCGGCCGGCGCTGTCGACGCTGTTCGGGCCCGAAGTGCGGGTGACGGACGCGGAGTTGTTCCCGAAGCTGGACGGGGAGGTCTCACGGCTGGGGGCGCGTGTGACGCCCGCCCGGAAGAAGGTCACCGCGGGCGGAGCCCCCGCTCCGGAGGCGGGCGGCGCGGCCGCGAACGCCCTGGGAACCGGCGCCACCGGCATCCCCGGCCTCGTCAAGCCCGCCAACGCCCCCGTCGCCGCCCTCGCCCTGCCGGTCCCGCGGGTCGACCCCGCCGATCCCAACGCCGGTTTCCTCGCGGGCCTGATGACCACCGCGGCGGCCGAGCTGCTGGGCGCCCTGGCCGCCGCACCCGCGGCGTCGACCGAGACCCGGCTCAGGCAGGTGCGGGCGTGGCTGGAGAACGGCGACACCGGCACCGCGCACGAGGCGCTGCTGAAGCTGGAGGACGAGCGGCCCGACGACTGGCGGGTCGTCTGGTACCGCGGCGTGGCCGCGCTCGTCACCGGCGACCACGAGGGCGCCGCGCTCTCCTTCGACGCGATCTACGACGCCTTCCCCGGCGAGCCCGCCCCCAAGCTGGCCCTCGGCCTGTGCGCGGAGGTGCTGGGCCAGCTGGACAACGCAGCCGAGTACTACCGCCTGGTGTGGTCCACCGACCCCAGCTATGTCAGCGCCGCCTTCGGTCTCGCCCGCGTCCAGCTCGCGACCGGCGACCGCGGCAGCGCGGTGCGGACCCTGGAGTCGATTCCGGAGAGCTCCATCCACTACACCGCCGCACGCGTGGCGTCCGTCCGGGCCCGGCTGCGTCAACGGACGGCTCTCGCCTCTGACGTACCGTTCCTGGACGATCTGACGGCAGCCGCGGGGCAGGTGGAGGCGCTGGAGGCGTACGGTCTGGACCCGGCACGCCGGGAGCAGTTGTCGGCGGAAGTCCTCGGCTGCGCGCTGGACTGGATACTCTCCGGAGGCCAGGGTTGCGCCCCTCCCGCCTCCGGAGGACGGACGCTGCTCGGCAGCGGCCTGGACGAGCGGGGACTGCGTTTCGGTCTGGAGCGTTCGTACCGCATGCTGGCCCGTCTCGCACGGGGCGGCGAGGAGAGGATCGACCTGGTGGAACGTGCCAACCGTTACCGCCCCCGGACGTGGGTGTAGTTGATGTCGCAGATGCCCCAGTTGTCCGCCTGCCCGAGCTGCGAATGGCCGCTCGAGTCGGGTGACCGTTTCTGCGGTGCGTGTGGATACGACCTGTCCGCCGTGCCCGTACGGCCGGACGACCACCCCACCATCACCCTGAACGGCTCGCCGCCGCCCCCCGCCCCGGCCGCGCCCGGCGCGGACTGGCCCGTCGCCCCCGCACCGCAGGGCTCCGCCGTCCCGGCGCCCGCGCATCTGCCGGCGGACCTGGCGGGCACGGACCCCGGCGGCTCCCTGCCCCCGGGCATGACCCCGCCCCCGCAGGCACCGCCGCCCGCTCCGGCGGCGCCGATGGCGAGCGGTCCCGAGACGCCGCAGGGTTCCCCGGCCGCCGCCGGTCCCGGCCTCCCGGACGTCCCGCCCGCTCCCCCCGGCATCC
>NZ_RDBN01000053.1:379644-421209 GCF_008042075.1 Streptomyces sp. UW30
GCCCCGACCGGCCCCCCCGTCTCCCCGGCCTCCGGCGTGCGGTTCGACCGTCCGCCGGAGCCCGACGACTACCCGTTGCAGGCGCCCGACCCGCGCGTCGCGGCCGACGTGCCGACCCCTCCGGAGGGCACCAAGGTGTGCGTGGCGTGCCGTGCGGGCCGGGTCGACCACGACGGGTACTGCGAGAACTGCGGGCACGCCCAGCCGCGCGAGCGCGACCACATGGAGCAGGACGCGGGCCCCGTCGCCGCCGTCAGCGACCGCGGCCTGCGCCATCACCGCAACGAGGACGCGTTCTCCGTCGGCTGCACCGCGCTGTCCGACGGCCGGCCCGCGGTCGTGGCGATCGTCTGCGACGGCGTGTCCTCGGCGACCCGCCCGGACGCCGCCTCGCTGGCCGCGTCCCGCGCCGCGAGCGAGTCGCTGCTGACCGCCCTGCCGCGCGGCACCCACCCGCAGCAGGCCATGCACGACGCGATCGTCGCCGCCTCGAACGCGGTGAACGCCCTGGCCAACGAGCCGGCCACGGCCCGCGAGCACGCCCCCCACCAGAACGCGCCCGCCTGCACGATCGTCGGCTCCGTGATCACGCCCGAGCTGCTGATCGTCGGCTGGGTCGGCGACAGCCGCGCCTACTGGGTCCCGGTGGACCGCAGCACTCCCCCGGCCCGGCTCACCGAGGACGACTCCTGGGCGGCGCAGATGGTCGCCGCGGGCCTGATGAACGAGGCCGAGGCGTACGCCGACGAGCGCGCCCACGCCATCACGGGCTGGCTCGGCGCGGACGCCTACGAACTGGAGCCGCACACCGCTTCCTTCAAGCCGGACCGCCCGGGTGTAGTGGTGGTGTGCACGGACGGGCTGTGGAACTACGCGGAGGCGGCCGAGGACATGGCCGACGTCGTACCCCTCGACGCCGCCGCGCGCCCCCTGCACAGCGCCCAGGTGCTCGTCGGTCACGCGCTCGACGGCGGGGGCCACGACAACGTAACAGTGGCCGTCCTGCCGTTCCCGGCGCCGCCGATGGGGGCAGGATCGGCCTGAGGCCTGCTGCGGGGACGGCCTCATCGGACCGGAGGGGACCGGTCCGTCGACAGCCATGGCCCCACTGCGGGGTTCATTAGGGGGATTTGAGAACGTATGGCCAATTTCTCGAAATCAAACGTGCCGCAGTTCTCGGTGGACGTGTACCAGAACGAGTACCTGCCGGAGGGCGGTCGCGATGTCAACGCGATCGTCACGGTGACCGCGACCGGCGGCGGCACGGTCGGCAGCGCGGTCGCCGCGCCCCACCTCTACGCACCGGGGCAGGGCCCGTCCGCGGCCGTGGCGATCATGGTCGACTGCTCGGGTTCGATGGACTACCCGCCGACCAAGATGCGCAACGCCCGCGACGCCACGGCCGCCGCGATCGACACCCTGCGCGACGGCGTGCACTTCGCGGTGATCGCCGGCACGCACGTGGCCAAGGAGGTGTATCCGGGCGGCGGCCGCCTCGCCGTGGCCGACGCCACCACCCGCGACCAGGCCAAGCAGGCACTGCGCCGGCTCAGCGCGGGCGGCGGCACCGCCATCGGCACCTGGCTGCGCCTCGCCGACCGGCTGCTGTCCTCGGAGGACGTCGCCATCCGGCACGGCATCCTGCTCACCGACGGGCGCAACGAACACGAGTCGCCGGAGGACCTCAAGGCGGCGCTCGACGCGTGTGCCGGACGCTTCACCTGTGACGCCCGCGGCGTGGGTACCGACTGGGAAGTGAAAGAAGTCACAGCGATCGCCTCGGCCCTGCTCGGCAGCGCCGACATCGTCGCCGACCCGGCCGCTCTGGCCGCCGACTTCACGCGGATGATGGAGACGGCGATGGGCAAGGAGGTCGCGGACGTCGCCCTGCGGCTGTGGACGCCGGTCGGTACGACCATCAAGTTCGTCAAGCAAGTCGCGCCCACGGTCGAGGAGTTGACCGACCGCCGCACCGAGGCCGGCCCGCGCGCCGGGGACTACCCCACCGGCTCCTGGGGCGACGAGTCCCGTGACTACCACGTCTGCGTCGAGGTCCCGGCCGCCGGCCTGGGCCAGGAGATGCTCGCCGCCCGGGTCTCGCTGGTCGTCCCGCAGCCCGACGGCACCGCGCAGAACCTGGGCGCCCAGGGGCTCGTACGGGCCGTATGGACCGAGGACATGGTCGCCTCGACGTCGATCAACCCCCAGGTCGCCCACTACACCGGCCAGGCCGAACTGGCGCAAGCCATTCAACAAGGGCTTGATCTTCGCAAAGCGGGGGATATCGATGGAGCAACGGCCAAACTGGGCCGCGCCGTTCAGCTCGCCAGCGCCTCCGGAAACGCGGATACGGCGAAACTCCTTGCGAAGGTGGTGGACGTGGTCGACGCCGCGGCGGGTACTGTGCGACTGAAGGCGAAGGTCGCGGAGGCCGACGAGATGACTCTCGAGACACGGTCTACAAAGACTGTTCGTGTAAAGAAGTGACGTAGCAGGACCCAGCAGGACCCTGAAAAGGATCGAGCCTGACCCCTTGGGGTTGGAGAAATCCGGTCGAGAGCGACCGGAAAAGAGAGGGGGAAGCGCCGACATGCCGACCTGCCCGAACGGACACCAGTCGGGTTCCGACGACTGGTGCGAGGTCTGCGGTCACCGCATGGCCGGTGCCGTACCTCCGCCCCCTCCGCCACCCCCGCCCGGCGGCGGCTACGGATTCCCGCCGCCCGGCGGCCCCGGTCCCGGCCCGTCCGGTGGCCCGAACGCCGGTCAGCCCGGCGGCCGTCCGCACCTGTCCGCCGTACCGAACGCCGAGCCGGAGCTCTGCCCGCAGTGCCGTACGCCCCGTGAGGGCGGCGCGCCGTTCTGCGAGGAGTGCCGGTGGAACTTCCTGACCAACACGGCGACGTCGTACACGCCCGCGGCCCCGCGCCCGCCGGCGCCGGGCGGCCCGGGTCTGCCGTCCCACTTCCAGCAGCAGTCGGGGCCCCCTCCGTCGTTCGGCGGCGGTGACTCCTACGACTACCAGGGCTCGCGCCCGTCCCAGATGAACCGCCCGGCGGAACCGATCCCGCCGTTCGGCGCGGAGCCGCCCGCTCAGGGTGGACACGGCGGTCCCGGTGGACACGGCGGACACGGCGGTCCCGGCGGCATGGGTGCCCCCGGTCAGGGGCAGGGACCTGGCGGTCCCGGTGGCCCCGGCGCCTTCGGTCCCGGTCCGGGTGGTCCCGGCGGCACCAACCCCGGCGGTCCGGGTGCTCCCGGCGGCCCCGGAGGCATGGGCGGCCCTGGTCAGGGCCCCGGAGGCATGCCTCCCGGCGGTCCCGGTGGCATGCCCGGCCAGCCTGGCCCCGGAGGCATGCCCGGCCCGGGTGGTCCGGGTGGTCCGGGAATGAACGCTCCCTCCGGCTTCGGCGACCCCTCGCGGCAGGCTCCGCCCCCGCCCGGCCCGACCCAGCCCGGCGGTCCCGGCGCGACCGGCGGTGCTCCGCAGGCGTTCCATCCGGCCGGCCCCGGTCCCTCCGCCCCCTCCGGGGCCCTGACCAGGGCCGCCCATGCCTCCGGGGCCGCCGGGAGCACCCGGACCGCCGGGGTTGGTGCCCCCGGCGCTCCCCCGCAGGGCGGCTACGGCTATCCGCCGCCCGGCGCGACGCAGGCCCCGCCGCCCGGCCACGGCTACCCGCAGCAGCACGCCGGACCAGCGACCTGGCTGGCGACCATCGGCCCGGACCGTGAGTACTTCATGGCGATGATGCAGCGCTCCGGCCCCGAGGCCGCGGGCCTGAACCTGCCCGCGTACTCGCCCGAGCAGCAGCGCACGCTCACCGGCAACCAGGTCACCATCGGCCGCCGCCGTCACTCCACCGGCGAAAGCCCCGACATCGACCTGTCGGTGCCGCCGGAGGACCCGGGCGTCTCGCACCAGCACGCGGTCCTGGTCCAGCAGCCGGACGGCACCTGGGCGGTCGTCGACCAGAACTCGACGAACGGCACCACGGTGAACGGCTCCGAGGAACCGATCCAGCCGTTCGTGCCGGTGCCGCTCCAGGACGGCGACCGGGTGCACGTGGGCGCCTGGACGACGATCACCATCCGACGCGGCTAGCCGCCCGAGCCCCGGGAGGGGTCGGTCGTACGGTGTTGAAGGCCCGTGCGACCGGCCCCTCCCGGCGTTTCAGCCGGGCAGCGTCCAGGCGTACGGCCCCTCGGGGTCGTCCAGCCACGCCCACTCGTGCTCGCCGTGCACCGTGATCCCGAACCGCTCCCGCTGCGGCCGGCCCTCGCGCTCCCACAGCGTGTAGGCCTCCTGCGGATCGAGGCTGCCGCGGGTCAGGGCGAGCAGGAAGCGGAACAGCTCGTGCTCCCTGGCCCTGCGCGGCAGCCCTGCCACGTGCGGGGGCTCCGGCTCGCACCGGCTGCCGCCGCGCAGCGGCACGAAGTAGGCGGGAGTGTGCAGGAAGCGCCCTTCGGCGTGCTCGGCGTCCTGTACGGCGAGCGTGACCAGGCCCGTGGCGAGCGGGGTCAGGATCCGGGCGTCCGGGCGGCACTGGGCGAGCCAGGCACGCGGGATCGACGGCAGGGTGCAGGTCGCGATGATGCGGTCGAAGGGGGCGCGCTCGGGCACGCCGCGTGCGCCGTCGCCGGTGACGACGACGGGGTGGTACCCGGCGGCCGCCAGATGCCGTCGCGCCGACTCGGTGATCTCCGGCTCCAGGTCGATGGTGGTGACGAGGTCGTCGTCGCCGAGCCGGTGGGCGAGCAGGGCGGCGTTGTAGCCGGTGCCCGCGCCGATCTCCAGGACCCGGTCGCCGTCCGCCACCTCCAGCGCGACCAGCATCATCGCCATCAGGGACGGCTGGCTGCTGGAGGACAGCAGCTCGCCGTCGCGCAGCCGGGTGGCCAGCGGGGTGTCGGCGTAGGCGCCGCGCACCCAGCGCTCGCGGGCGGCCGGATCGGGGTTCTCGCCCCAGTGCCGCTCGTAGCCCGCGGCGACGCCGACGTAGTAGTAGGGCACGAACAGGTGGCGCGGAACGGCGCCGAAGACCTCCCGCCACACGGGGTCGGCTGCCCATGCCCCGCCGGCGTCGATCTCACGCACCAGGGCGGCCCGCGCCGAGGCGGCGAGGTCCTCCAGGTCCTTGTCGAGAGCGTGCGCGCTCATACGTCCACTGTCCTGCGGGAGACCGTGCGAGGCGAGCGTCCCGCCGGACGATCCGGAACGCGTCACTCGGGGGTCGGGGGCGGCTGGTCCTAAGCCTTGAGTCCTCGGTCGCCGCGTCTGAGACCATGGACGGGTGAATGAGATTCGGCGCGGCACGCTTCAGGAGCAGACCTTCTACGAGCAGGTCGGCGGGGAGGAGACCTTCCGCCGCCTCGTCCACCGTTTCTACGAGGGTGTCGCCGAGGACCCGCTGCTGAAGCCCATGTACCCCGAGGAGGACCTGGGCCCGGCCGAGGAGCGCCTGACCCTGTTCCTGATCCAGTACTGGGGCGGCCCGACGACGTACAGCGAGAACCGCGGCCACCCCCGCCTGCGCATGCGCCACGCCCCCTTCACCGTCGACCGCGCGGCGCACGACGCCTGGCTGAAGCACATGCGGGTCGCCGTCGACGAGCTCGGCCTCTCCGAGGAGCACGAGCGGACTCTGTGGAACTACCTCACGTACGCGGCGGCGTCGATGGTGAACACGGCCGGCTGAGCCGACGGTCAGCGGACGCTGACGTCCAGGGCGCCGAGTCCCGTACGCCGTACCGCGATCGACCCGTACGGCGTGCGCAGCCGTAGCCACGCACCGGACGAGAACAGCGCCAACTCCCCGGTGGCGCGCAGGAATCCCAGCGACTGGGCCGCGTGCACGGCCCGCACCGGCAGATCGGTGTCCCCGACGGTCCGGGACCAGATCTCCCGCCCGATCCGGTCGAGTTCGGCCCGGGTACGCAGCTCGGCCGCGAGTTCCTGGGTCCGCGAGCGGAACTCCGCGACGCCCGCACCGATCATCGCCCGCAGGGCATCGGGCGCGGGCAGCCCCGGCACCGGACGCCATCCGCCGCGCGGCGGAAGCACCCCGGCCCACGGCGGCCCGGTCACGGCCCCCGGCACGAGGGCGGTGGCCGCCGACTCGTCGACGGACTCCAGCAGCTCACCTGCGGAGACGGTCACATCCAGAGTGACGTCGAGCCCGTTCTCGTACGGCTTCGCGAGGCGCACCGCGCGGATCGCCAGCACCTCGAAGGACGGCGGGCGCCCGAAGACGGCGAGCGCGGTGCCGGCCGCCTGGAGGCGAACGGCSGCGCCGCGGTCGTAGTGGAGCAGCCGGGAGAGGAAGGCCGCGAGGTCCGCTGCCTCCCCCTCGTCGGCGAGGTGGAGGACCGTCATGCGGCGACGGCCTCCTCCTCGCCCGCTTCATCGTCCGTGTATTCGCGCAGGAATTCCTTCTCCTCCGCGGTGAGCCGGCGCGGCCGTTCCGCCTCGAAGTCGAACGGCACGACCACCGTCGAGGCCCGGACATAGACCACGTCGTCGTCCTTCACCTCGCAGGTGATGGTGAAGGACGCGGCCCTGATCTCGCTGATCCACAGCTCGATGTCCACCGGGTGGTGCCGGTGCACGAGCTGCCGTTTGTAGTCGATCTCGTGGCGCGCCACCACCGACCCCTGCTTGAAGTCCTTCTCGGGACGGAACAGGAAGTCGATACGGGCTTCCTCCAGGTATCGGACAAAGACCGCGTTGTTGACGTGTCCGTACGCGTCCATGTCGGACCAGCGCAGGGGGCAGCGGTAGATGTGGCGCAAGATCGATCAGCCCCGGGTCAGCTTCTTGTAGGTGGCGCGGTGCGGACGGGCGGCGTCCGGGCCGAGCCGCTCGATCTTGTTCTTCTCGTACGACTCGAAGTTGCCCTCGAACCAGAACCACTTGGACTCGCCCTCGTAGGCGAGGATGTGCGTGGCCACTCGGTCCAGGAACCACCGGTCGTGGGAGACGACCACGGCCGCGCCCGGGAACTCGAGCAGCGCGTTCTCGAGACTGGACAGCGTCTCGACGTCCAGGTCGTTCGTCGGCTCGTCGAGGAGCAGCAGGTTGCCGCCCTGCTTGAGGGTGAGCGCGAGGTTGAGGCGGTTGCGCTCACCGCCGGAGAGGATGCCGGCCGGCTTCTGCTGGTCGGGACCCTTGAAGCCGAAGGCGGAGACGTACGCCCGCGAGGGCATCTCGACCTGGCCGACGTTGATGTAGTCGAGCTCGTCGGAGACCACGGCCCACAGGGACTTCTTCGGGTCGATGTTCTCGCGGCTCTGGTCGACGTAGGAGATCTTGACGGTCTCGCCGACCTTGATGGAACCGGAGTCGGGCGTCTCCAGACCCTGGATCATCTTGAAGAGGGTGGTCTTGCCGGCGCCGTTCGGGCCGATGACACCGACGATGCCGTTGCGCGGCAGCGTGAAGGAGAGGTCGTCGATCAGAACCTTGTCGCCGAAGGCCTTGGAGAGGTTGTTGACCTCGACCACGATCGAGCCCAGCCGCGGGCCCGGCGGGATCTGGATCTCCTCGAAGTCCAGCTTCCGCATCTTGTCGGCCTCGGCGGCCATCTCCTCGTACCGCGCGAGACGGGCCTTGGACTTGGCCTGACGCCCCTTGGCGTTGGACCGCACCCACTCCAGCTCTTCCTTGAGCCGCTTCGCGCGCTTGGCGTCCTTCTGGCCCTCGACCTTGAGACGGGTCTGCTTGGTCTCCAGGTACGTGGAGTAGTTGCCCTCGTACGGGTAGGCACGGCCGCGGTCGAGCTCAAGGATCCACTCGGCGACGTTGTCGAGGAAGTACCGGTCGTGGGTGATGGCCACGACGGTGCCCGCGTACTTGGCGAGGTGCTGCTCCAGCCAGTTCACGGACTCGGCGTCGAGGTGGTTGGTGGGCTCGTCGAGGAGCAGCAGGTCGGGCGCCTCCAGCAGCAGCTTGCACAGCGCGACGCGGCGCTTCTCACCACCGGAGAGGTTGACCACGGGCCAGTCGCCGGGCGGGCACCCGAGGGCGTCCATGGCCTGCTCCAGCTGGGCGTCGAGGTCCCAGGCGTTGGAGTGGTCGAGGTCCTCCTGAAGCTTGCCCATCTCGTCGAGCAGCGCGTCGGAGTAGTCGGTGGCCATCAGCTCGGCGATCTCGTTGAACCGGTCGAGCTTGCCCTTGACCTCGGCGACACCCTCCTGGACGTTCTCCAGGACCGTCTTGTCGTCGTTCAGCTTCGGCTCCTGCATCAGGATGCCGACGCTGTATCCCGGCGACAGGTACGCGTCACCGTTCGACGGCTGCTCGAGGCCCGCCATGATCTTCAGAACGGTCGACTTACCGGCACCGTTCGGGCCGACGACGCCGATCTTCGCTCCGGGGAGGAAGTTCAGGGTGACGTCGTCGAGGATCACCTTGTCGCCGTGCGCTTTGCGCGCCTTGCGCATGGTGTAAATGAACTCAGCCAAGAGAAACCGTCCGGCAGCTTGAAATCAGGCAGTGGGCAGATACACCCCATCTTGCCCGACCGCCACCCCTGGGGGGAAACGCGTATAGCTGGGGCGCTCTGACCTGGGGTTTCACTTCTGACAGCTCTGGCTCGGCTGTCAACGTCGGTCGCCGCCGGTCGGCCTCGGACGCCCTCGCACGGCCCAGGGACGGCCCAGGAAATGATCACTGGGCAGACGTCCGCCACTCATCCAGCCTGACCCTCACCTGATGGTTGTGGCTGTGCCAGAAGACTTTGCCCTCCAGGGAGGCCCCGAGAGCGGGCAGCTCCATCCCTAGCGGCATGGCCGAGATCTCGGCCAGCGCCACGGCGTCGGGCACACCTGCTATACGTATGAAGACGCCGAAGGGCTGTCGGCCAATGACCTCTCCAGTTATGCGGGTCCCCACCGGTAGAGCTGCGACGGTCGCCGCCCAGCTCCCGATAACTGCGTCTGCGTCCGGCAGATCCGGGCCCGTGGGCCATGCGTACTCATCCATCAACAGATCATGGTGCAGTGAGCGACAGAGGCATAGAAGATGCGGGCACGCCCTGGTGGGGTGGGTCGATGACGCCCTGCCGGCACCGTGCCCGACTGTGGAACGTCGCTGCCGTCCGCCGTGTCGTTGCCGTCAGTGCTGCCGTCACTGCCGTCGGCTGCAGAGTCGTGCGGCCGTCGCTCTAAGGAGTTCCCACCAGCGGTTGAGGGGCCACGGGCTCGACTGCTCGACCCGGCCGAGGTGGATGCATGACGGACTCCCCATGTACGGCTGTGCGCCGCTGTTGCCGTCACCCACTGCCATCATGCGTCCATCCATACAGCCTCTCAACACCCATGCATGTCAGCATGATTCGCGACACGCGCTGCTGGAGACAACCTCTGGTACAGGATCCGCCGTGGGGGGTTGACATGCCTAATTCCAGCTCTCGCTTCTCGAGGACAATGCGCAGCATCGTTCACAGCCTCGATCTCTATGTGACCTTGGTCGCGGCGATCATATTCGGATTCCTAGGACTGGCCGGGAAAGCCTCACAAGAGGTAATCGCCTCCGGCGTCCTAGCGATACTGACACTGGTAGGATTCTCGCTTCTCAGGATTCGCTTACAGGGCGAAAAGATCAYCGAGTCCCTCGCATCGATCAGCGCTCGATCGAGCGCCGACCACTTCTTTACTTCAGTGGATGACGGTGAAGAAATCAAGGAAATGATCTCATCGTCGCGAGAGGTATGGCTTCACGGCTGGACGCTGGAGCTGCACCTAGTTTCGTATGCGAGCGAAATACGGAAAGCAGTGACGAAGGGGCTTCACATAAGGATCCTCGTGATCGAGCCTGGAAGCGCAGCCATGGCCATAGCGGCCAGCGAGGCAGATAACCGAAGCGCCAGCGAGCTCAGCGCCAACCTGGAATCCAACCTGAGAAGACTCGTGACACCGTTCGCCGGACCGGTTGCCGGGAAGCTGGAGATCAGGACCCTTACGCACGTTCCTCACTACACGGTTATTGCGTCTGATCCGGCAGGGGACAAAGGCAAAATCATCATGCGCATTGCTACGTTCCACGCCGAGCACTGGCAGCGCCCAACCTTTTCCGTTACTCGGCAGAACGACGCCACATGGTACGAGTTCTTTAAGGTCCAGTTCGAAAAGAAGTGGGAGTCCGCAAATTCCTACGCTTCCCTGCCTTAGTCCGCCTATGTCTGGGATCGGTCGACCCGTGAACCCATCACTACATAGACGCCCGAACGTGCCGGCCACGGCCTCAGGAAACTCGTACTCCTCAGGGGCCGGACGGAGCCACAAACGTGCCGGTGTCATCCACGATGACTCCATACGCCTCAAACTCATCCTTGAGGCGGTCGAAATCGTGGATTCGTTCACTGAAAAGTTCCGTCGTGCCCTGATCTGATCGCGCAATGCGCATAGCGATCATGCGAACAACGAGAGCGGCCACGGAACTGACGAGGTAAGTCTCCGTTGGATCCGGGAATTGACCACGGTCGAAATGCTTGATCGTGTTGTAATTGTTCGCAATTGCCCGCGCGAGACCAGTATCCGAAGTGCAGATACCCGACCAATCCCACCCGGACTTCTTGAGGCAGCGATACATGTATGTAGCTGTCGTGGGCCTTCCCCCATGGCTATACGTCGCAGATTCCCCATCCACGTCACCAATCAAGCCGCCAGCGGCCTCCATACTCATGGCCGCATTCACGACCAAGTTCTCGAGAATTGCTCCGGGCCGATTCAATGCGCTGACCGCAGGGTGAATGAAGCGAGACCACTCGTCGTACTTCTGCGCCCAACACTCTAGCCCACGAGATGACGTAGTCTTGAAGTCGGTGAGTGGGCGGATTAGCTTGTTTCGGGAGGGTGCGGGCTTTGAGTTCTCTTTCACCGTGCTTCGACTGATCAGCTGATAGAATGGTTATTCGGCGACTCGACCGTTAAGCGTCTTCCCGGTGAATAGGGGATCCCTGATGTCGTGGTGACGGAAGTAGATGGCACAGCCGAAGATAAAAGATAGCAGCGCGGCGACCTTTCGGTGCTCTGCTAGATGCGTATCGATCGACTGAGGTTCATCGAATGAGCTGGTAAGTGACACGGTTTCGTTCACTGTCACGCTATTTCGCTCAGGGTCGATATTCCAGCCGCTACCAAAGTTCATTGTGGCGGACTGCTGTCGCCATGACACCTCGTGCAAGAAGGTGCGCGGCACTCTCGTCTACGCCCCGCCCAAGCGAGGCAAACTCCGTGACGTCCCCCTCGACCCCGAGGTGTCGGCCGCGCTCCAAGAGCACATGGACCGCTTCCCGCCCGTCGAAGTGACCTTGCCCTGGCTGACGCCGACCGGCCCCAAGGTGACACACCGGCTGGTCTTCACGAGCAGCATTGGTGCAGCCATCTGGAGCCAAGGGTTCAACGACCAGGCATGGAAGCCCGCTTTGGCATCGGCCGGCATCATCCCTGCCCCTGAGAAGGGCGAGCGGTACGCGGCGGCCCGCGAACACGGCATGCACGCCCTACGCCACTTCTACGCCTCGGTCCTCCTGGACGCCGGAGAGAACATCAAGGCCCTGAGCCTCTACCTCAGCCACAGCGACCCTGGATTCACGCTCCGCGTCTATACGCACCTCATGCCATCCAGCGAGACTCGAACCCGCAAGGCAATCAGAAGTATGTACGAAGCCGCCAGTAGGGCCCGATCACGAGCCGCTTGAATCCCCGTTCGACAAGCACCAAAACCCCCATGGGCCGTCTGTCCACTGGGCATCATGAGAGCGAGTTCCGAAATGCGTCCGGGCGACCTGTGGGGGCAGGTATGGGGGATGGTCTGACCGCGTTGATCGCTGCACTCGTTGGTGTCACGGGCACGTTGCTAGCTCCCATCTTCTCCCAGCGCATCGTGACTCGTGTGCAGGAGGGCCAGTTCGAACGCCAACAGGAGGCCATGCAGGCCCAATGGGCGAGAGATCAGGCGGAAGCTCGGCTCTCGGAGCGACGAGCCTGCTACGTCGCAACCAACGCGGCCTATCGGCGCTACCGCATCCAACTCATGAACTACCTATGGGACGTCCATCTGGGCAACGTCACGGACGTCGCCCGGGATGAGCTGGAAGCAGCACGGCACGCCCATCATGCTGCGTTCGCAGAAGCCCAGCTGACCGCCTCGACACCCGTACTTGCGGAGTTGGACGCCGTGGCGAAGGAGCTCGCCGGCGCCTATCGACGGATCAAGTGCTTGGAGGAGGGCAACCCGATGGCGAACGGCTCGTTCGAGGACATCGAGAAAGATCTTCAACGTCTCTGGGACCGCTGGAAGGACATGCGTACACGAATGCGCACCTGCCTCGGCGTCGAAGAAGCCGCACCGACTCCACAGGTGGAGCCATGAACGCATGACGGCCCAGAGACGGCCCAGTCTGCCTGAGACGGCCCCTCATCGGCGGGAAACCTGCTGGTGAGGGGCTGTTTCATGCCCTCTCGCGGCAAGTAACACCCCATCTTGCCGTACCGCCACCCCTAGGCGGAAACGCGTTTGACCGGGGGGCTGTGACCTGGGGCTTGCCTGCTGGAGGACTCCCGGACCGTGGGCGCGTCGTCGGCCGTCAGGGTGCTGTCCGAGTGATGCGCCACAGGCGGCGGGGCAGGTCGCCCTCCTCGGATGTGTGGACCTCATCCAAGGTCCAGCCGTCGGCCAGGGCGTCGCGACCGTGCCCGGCACCCAGTTCCCACCACTTGCAGGAACGGTGTGATTTTACGGCGTGTCGTCCGAATATGTCTAAGTTTTTCACATTAGCCTTTCGTAACTGTACGGAGTCGATCTCTTACGGATCGCACCCACCTCACTCCATCGGAGATGACATGCACAAGCTTCACAAGGCTGCCGTCGTGGTCGTCGCCCTTGGCAGCGTCGGCCTGCTGAGCACCGGCACGGCCACTGCCCAGGGCCTCGACGGGCACGGCGGCAAGGGCGGGGACAAGGTCAGCGTTCTGCAGAGCTCCAACTGCAAGTCGCACGACCTGAACCTCGACGTCCTCGGCCAGGTCGGCATCCTCAACGGCGCGCTGGGCAACGCGCTCAACGGCGAGGGCAACACGGGCGCGCAGGACACCCACATCGGCTCGACGATGGGCTGCGACAACAGCGCGTTCTGAGTCAGTCCTTGGTACGGGGCTTCCGGCCACGTCCCACGCGGTGACGAACTCGGCGTGCGGCGTGGACGGGTGCCGACCGGTGCACCAGGCGAGACCTAACCGGTGGAGTACGGGCCGCGACCGACGGTCCAAGGGTTGTTCCGCCGAAGTAAGCGCTCCGGCACCCGGATATCCCGGAAAAGCGGCAAGGGGCCTGATCCATGAAGGTGGATCAGGCCCCTTGTCGTGTGTGTGGGAGTCAGTCCTGCGCCGCCGCTTCCCTCTTGCGTACGACCAGCAGCGCCGCGCCGCCGATCACGACCAGGCCGATGGCGATGCCCGCGATCAGGGGGGTCATGGTGGAGCCGCCGGTCGCGGCGAGGTTGGTGTCGTCGGACCCCGCGCCGACCGTGGCCGGGCTCGGCTCGCCGAGGGTCTGGGTGATGGTGCCCGCCGCGTCGGCCTCGCCCGCCTGCGTCATGCAGTCCAGTACGCCGGTGAACCGCTTCTTGAAGCCGCCCGGCCCCTCGATCGTGAAGTCGTAGGCCTGGTCCTCCTGGAGCGGGACCGTCACCGTGCGCGACTCGCCCGCCGGGATGCTGTACTCGATCCCCAGCAGTTGGAAGGTGAACGGCGCGTCGCCCTCGTTGGCCGCGGTGATGTCGACGCCGCCCTTGTCGCAGTTCTCCACCGCCGACAGTGCGGGTATCGCACCGGTCTCCGCCCAGCTCGCGCTCGCCGTCGCCGAGACGGTCGACTCGCTGGAGCCGGCCAGGATCTGGGTCTGGCTGCGGCTCTCGGCGGCGAAGGCACGCCCCACCGGCACGGTCGTCGAGGCCTGCACGGTCAGCTCCGCCTGACCGTCCGTGGCGTCCTCGGGCACGTCGAAGAAGACCTGAGCGCCGTCCGCGGCGGTGGTGACGGCCTTGCCGGCCTGGTCAACGATCCGCACTCCGCTGGTGGCGGCGTCGGCGGGCGGGGTCAGCGTCACGCCGTCCGCGTTGGTGTGCACGGTCACCGGGCCGAGCCGCTCACCGGCGTGGCCGGAGACCGCGGGCGGGTCCAGCCTCAGCGAGGCCTCGGGCTCGGCCGCGCCCCGCGCGTTCTTCTCCAGGTAGTCCGCGAGCTTCTCGGCCTGCGGATCGACGGCGTCGACCTTCACCCCGTCCGAGTAGCGCCAGATGGCCACCTGGGTGCCGGCCGCCGCGTCCTGCTCGGTGAGGCCGCCCTGGAAGCCCGCCCTGGAGGCGAGGGCCGCGAGGTCGTTCACCTGCGGGTAGGAGTTCTGGAGGATCCAGCGGATCTTGCCCGCGTTCTCGTTGGCGCCCAGCGAGGTGCCGCTCCACGGCGTCTCGTGGTACTTGGCGTCGCGCTGGGTGGGGTTGTGGATGTCGACGCAGTAGGTCTGGAGCATGCCGCCGCCGTCGACGGACATCTCGAACAGGCCGGCCGAGATCTCCTGGTCGCCGGAGTCGGCGTGGACGACCGCGGCCCCGTACGTCTTCAGGCCGCCTATGGTGGCGGTCGCCCCGCCCGGGCTCGGCGCTGTCGCGTCGGCAGCGGGCGCGGCCGCGGCGGTGCCAGCCAGCACCGTGGCGGCGACGAGCCCGGACGCCAGGGTCGCGGCGGCGAGACGTGCCGCCCCTCGCCCGCGCGCCGACAGCGCTGAGAACGCAGCAAACACAGAATTCCCCTTCGAGCAGGACCCGTTGACGTGGGGGACGGTCCCACCAGCAGACTCTTAAGCCCCGAGAGCTATGCCCGGCATCCTAGGGACGCCGCGCACCACGCTTCCCGGTGATCCCGTCGCAGGGCCGATCCGACTCGGAATCGTTATCGCCAAGATCCTCTGTGAGCAGGGCTTATCGACAAATCCACCGGGGTAGTTCGGCGCGCATTCGCCGATAAGCCGCAGTTCGGTCAGTCCGGGCGGGTGACTGACGTCACGTCACCATGACCGGCTCCTGAGCCTGTTGGGAGTCGGCCGGTGCCGGCGTCTCCCACTCGGGCTCGGGCTGCGCGGCTGCCGCGGTGGCCGTCGTCTCCGGCCTCGATGCGCGCCGGAAGGCGGATGTGCCGCGGGCGAGGTCGTGGCCGATCGCGAGCGCGTCGATGTCCGCCGAGGTCCAGCTCTGCCCCTCCCGTACCTCCGAACGCACCTTCAGCCTGCCCTGCACCACGACCGGATCGCCCACGTTCAGCGACGCGGCGGCGTTCGTGGCGAGCTGGCGGTTGGCCCACACCGTGAAGAAGTTGGTGTGGCCGTCGGTCCACTCGTTCTTCCCGCGGTCCAGGTAACGCGAGGTCACCGCCAGCCGGAAGCGCGCGGACGGTCCCGTCGCCAGCTCCCGGTACACCGGCTGCGTCGCGACGTTCCCCACCGCGCAGATGGTCGTCTCGTTCATCTCGAACCCCTCCCTGACCCGGCCGCTCCGCCGGGCGGATACGCCTACGGGCCCGTCCCGTACGGCTGCGTCCGACATGACGGCCGCGCACCCCGTACGTCCTGGTGCGCCGCCGTCACCGCGATCGACCGCGTCCGTCGCGATCGCCGCGAAGCCAGACTGCCTCCGCCGGGCCGAGCCCGCAGAGCCCTGTGGATCACCGCCGGCCTGTGGATATCCCCGTCACCCGAACAGGTGACCCGGGCGGCCCGGCGGAGGCAGTCTGGCCCCCATCACCCTGCCGTATTGCTCCCGGACCTCCCGGTACCGCAGCAGCTCGGCCGCCACCGGATCCAGCACCCGGGCCCGCCCGCACCCGGCCGCCGCCTCCCTGAGCCGTCGTTCGGCCTCCGTGCCGTACCGTCGCGCCGGTCCTCGTGCCGCCATCCGGCAGCTCCACTCGACCAGCGGGCCGCCGACGATGCCGGCCGCCATCAGCAGCACCGGCAGGCCCAGGTTGGGCTCCATGACCCCGATGATCTGTCCCACCAGCCAGAGCCCGCCGACGATCTGAAGGATCGTCATGGCGGCCTGCACCAGGACGGCCACCGGCCACCAGCCCGGCCGCGGCGGCCGCCCCGGCGGCAGTCCGGCCCGCGCCGCGAGCTCGTCCAGCGCCTCGGGCAGCCCCTGGGCCCCGCGTACGGCCGCCTCGCGCACCGCCTGCGCCCACGGCGTGGGCAGTCCGGCCGAGGCCCGCTCGGCGACCGTCCGCACCGCCTGTTCGACGCGCTGGCGCGCGGTGGCCTCCTCGTCCGTCTGGGTCCGCAAGGACAGCCGGCCCGTCGGCGGTTCGCTGCGGTCCTGGTACCAGCGCCACAGCCGCAGCCAGGGCGTCCCGCACGCGCGGTTGGCGTTGCGCAGCCAGGCCCGCTCGGCGGCCTCGCCCGCGGCGGTGGCGCCGATCGCGTCCGCGAGCCGGGCCGAGAAGTCGTCCCGCGCCTCCTCGCTGAGCCCGGTCCGCCGCCGCGCCGCGTAGACGGGCCGCAGGCCCAGCCCGGCGGCGTCCACATCGGCCGAGATGCGGCGCGCCGCGGCCCCGCGTTCGGCGACGAACTCGCCGAGCGCCTCCCGCAGGTCGCCCACGCCGTCCCCGGTCAGCGCGGACAGTGCGAGCACGACGGCGCCCGGTTCGCCGTGCTCGCCCAGCGCGATGCCGTCCTCGTCGAGCAGCCGCCGCAGGTCGTCGAGGACCTGGTCGGTGGCCTCCCCGGGGAGCCGGTCGGTCTGGTTGAGGACGACGAACATGATCTCGGCGTGCCCGGCCATGGGCCGCAGATAGCGCTCGTGCAGGACGGCGTCGGCGTACTTCTCGGGATCGACGACCCAGATGACCGCGTCGACGAGCGCGAGCACCCGGTCGACCTGCTCGCGGTGCGCTACGGCCGCCGAGTCGTGGTCGGGCAGGTCGACCAGGACGAGCCCGCGCAGCTGCCCGTCCGCGGCCGCGTTCTGCGCGGGGCGCCGGCGCAGCCGGGGCGGGATGCCGAGCCGGTCGATGAGTCCGGCTGCGCCGTCGCTCCAGCTGCACGCGAGGGGCGAGGCGGTCGTCGGCCGGCGTACGCCCGTCTCCGAGATGGTCACTCCGGCGAGCGCGTTGAACAGTTGCGACTTGCCGCTGCCCGTGGCGCCCGCGATGGCGACGACCGTGTGCTGCCCGGAGAGCCTGCGCCGCGCCGCCGCCTCGTCGAGCACCCGGCCCGCGTCGGCGAGCGTCTTGCCGTCGAGCCGGGTGCGCGAGAGGCCCACCAGTTCGCGCAGCGCGTCGAGCCGCGACCGCAGCGCCCCGTCGTAGGCGAGCGGCGTCACGGACTGCTGCGGCCCGGAGGTGGCCCGCGGCTCGGCGGGGGCGGGCTGCTCGGCGGGGGCGTTCTCATTCACCCGCCGAGCGATCAGGCCGTCGTCCCAGGGGGTCGCGGGCTCGGCCCCGGAGGCCGGGGTCGAGCGGGACGAGGCCTCCGCGCGGGGGGAGGACTCCGGACGGGGAGTGGACTCTGCGCGGGGGGCGGACTCCGGACGAGGGGTGGACTCTGCGCGGGTGGAGGACTCCGGACGGGGAGTGGACTCCGCACGCGACGAGGACTCCGCACGCGAGGCGGATGCCCCACGGGACGGGGACTCCGTGCGCCCGGAGGATTCCGTACGCGAGACGGGCTCCGTACGCGAGACAGGTTCCGTACGCGAGACGGGTTCCGTACGCGAGACAGGTTCCGTACGGCGGGACATGCCGCCCTCCTTACGGACTCCCGCGTCGGAGACGTTCCCGCGCGCGGGTGTGCCGGTGTCGGCCTTACGGCCGCTGGGTTCGGGGACGCTTCCGCGCGCGGCTGCGTCCGAGTCGCCCTTGCGGCCACCGGATCCGGCGGGGTTCCCGCGCGCGGGCGTGTCCGAGTCGCCCTGGCGACCGCCCGATCCGGCGGGGTTCCCGCGCGCGGGCGTCCCGGCGTCGGCCTTACGGGCGCCGGGGTCGGGCACGCTCGGGCGGGCCGGAGCGTCGCCCTCGTCCCTGCGGGCGTCGCCCAGGTCGGGGGTGTCCTCACGCGCGGGCGGGTCGTCGGCCTCCACGCGTGCGTGGACGTCGCTCGGCCGGTCCTCCCGCTTCGCCAGCTTCCTCCAGAGCTTGCGCTTGTCCGGCTCGTCGGCGGCCACAAGGCCCTCGCTCTCGACGGGCTGCTCCGCCTCCGTGCGGGGCCCCGTCACGGGGAGGAGGTTCTCGGAGGCGCCCTCCAATGGGATGTCGTTCACGCGCTCGTCGTCCTTGGTGAAGCCGTCCTCCTGCTGATCGGCGTGTTCCGTGTGGTCCTGGTCAGTGACGGCGGTCACCGGTCACCTCTCCTTCTGCAGTACGGACAGCGCGGCAATGAGTTCGGCCTGGGGATCCGGGTGGACCTCCAGGGAGTCGAGCGGGGCGAGCCGTCGCTCGCGTTCGTTGTGCATGACCCGGTCCAGATGCTCGGTGAGCAGCCGCCCGGCGCGGTCGCGCAGCCGCAGCGCCCCGTGCGCCCCGATCCGCTCGGCGAGCCCCTCCCCCGCGGACCGCGCCCGTCGGCTGCCCAGCAGGGCCGTGGCGACGAGGGCGGTGACGACCTCGGAGTCCGGGGCGACGCTGCGGTCGAGGTAGCTCACCTCGTCCTCGGCGTACTCCTCCAGCTCGCGCCGCCAGCGCCGTACCGCCATGCCGATGCGGTGCTCGACACTCGTCGGCCTCGGGTCACGGGCCGTCAGTTCGGACGCGGTGGCGGCCGGTTCGCGCTGCCAGGCGTCGTCGACGCGCTCGTCGGCGGCGGTGACCGCGCACAGCAGGAGGGTGCTCAGGGACTCCACGAGCGATTCGAGGAGCTCCCCCGCGGAGCAGTCCAGCGGGAAGGCCCGCCAGCGCTTGAGGGCGTCGCCGGCGAGCACGGCGCCGGCCTGGAGGCGGGCACGCACGCGTGCGTACTCGCTGTCGTAGGCGCTGTCCACGGCGGCGGTGAGCCGCAGCGCCGCCGAGTACTGTGCGGCGGCCGCGCTGGCGAGCTCGGGCATGCGGGACTTCAGGGAGTCGAGGAGGCCGTAGACCGTGCGGGCCATGACGTGTTCGCGAGCGGCCTGGTCCTGGGCCTGGTGGACGAGCCAGGTGCGCAGCCCCGCCACGGCCGTGGCCGGCAGCAGCCCGCCGCCCCAGGCCGACTCGGGCAGTTCGGGCACCGTGAAGCGGGGTACCTCCCCGAGGCCCGCCTTGGTGAGGAGCGCGCCGTACTGCCGCGAGACCTCGGAGACGACCTGGTGGGGAACCCGGTCCAGGACGGTCACGAGGGTGGCGTCGTATTCCTTTGCGGTGCGCAGCAGATGCCAGGGCACGGCGTCGGCGTACCGGGCCGCCGTGGTCACCATCACCCAGATGTCGGCGGCGCAGATCAGTTCGGCGGCGAGGGCGCGGTTGTCGGCGATGAGGGAGTCGATGTCGGGCGCGTCGAGGAGGGCGAGCCCGGCCGGCAGCGAGTCGGCGGTCTCGACCCGCAGCACGCGCTCGCTGTCCTCGCCGGGCAGCATCAGCTCCTCGGCCGGGTCGTGTTCGGGCACCCACACGCGTGTGAGGTCGGGCAGTACGCGCATCCCGCTGAACCAGTGATGGTCCTCCGGATGACAGACCAGAACCGGCGTTCGCGTCGTCGGGCGCAGCACGCCCGCCTCGGTCACGCGCCTGCCCACCAGGGAGTTGACGAGCGTCGACTTGCCGGCGCCGGTGGATCCGCCCACCACGGCCAGCAAGGGTGCTTCGGGCTCCTTCAGGCGGGGCACCAAATAGTCGTCGAGCTGCGCGAGCAGTTCGTCGCGGTTGGCACGCGCGCGTGGCGCCCCCGCGAGGGGCAGCGGGAAGCGTGCGGCCGCGACACGGTCGCGCAGGGCGGAAAGTGCGTCGAGCAGCTGAGGCCGTACGTCCAAGGTCACCACATGCGAAGAATGCCCAATTTTAGGGGAATTCTGAAGCATATGAGCATGTCTGCGCGCCGATAGGACACAAGGGACGGAAGGGACGACTGGGGCACGGGCACAGTCCAGGCATAACGAGTGCACAACACCCGGGGCGCGAGAGGCCAAAAGCGGTGCACGATTCGCACCTGCCTGCGATTATCAGGACCGCTTCACCGAACCTCCACATCGAGCCACGGAGGCGAAGCAGCAGGGACACGGATGCGGGAGCCCTATCCTTGTCCCCGGCAACGTCACGGTTCGGCCCACACCCGGGCACCACGAACGAGGCCACCACACCGGCCCCCGTAGCTCAGTGGATAGAGCAGGCGCCTTCTAAGCGCTTGGCCGCAGGTTCGAGTCCTGCCGGGGGCGCCACATCCTCTCTGACCTGGGACTACGAGGCAGATGGATCACTGAAGACCGCGTGACTTACCTACCAGACTCGGTTAGGTAAGGCGCCTAGCGGACTGCACCTTGCCTAGCCCAGACACCAGGGAGTCACCCCGTGTCGGCACAGGCCAGGAAGTCACCTCTCAGAGCAGCCAGCAGGGCAAAGAACACGCCAGCGCTCCGAGCCATCCCCCTGGACCCAGGGCAGTCGGACATCAGGGCAGCGTTCCTCTCCGACTACGCCACGCATCTCAGGGCCAGCAACAACAAGCACGGACGGCCCTACCAGGAGAAGACAGTCACGGCGTACACCAAGGCTGTCAGGGCCCTGGACAAGTGGATGACGGAGCAGGGCATGGAGGGGGATTACCTCTCCGTCGAAACAGCCACGCTGAACCTGTTCTTCAGGGCATACCACCAGGCTCACGAACAGGGCGGGACCAACACCGTTCAAAGGAACCTGCGTACGTTCTTCACCTGGCTGGAGGAGGAGTACGACCACGCCAACCCGTACCGAGACAAGAAGCTCCAGAGGTACGCCGCACCCACGGGAGTGAAGCCCAAGACCCTCAGCTCTGAGTTCGTGGTGGACATGCTGAAGGTGACGGGCAACGGGCATCCCCGAGTGAGGGAGTTCGAGAAGGTTCGGGACCACGCAATCATCAGGGTTCTCACTGAAGGGCTCAGGGCCGAAGAACTCCTCATGCTCCGTCTGGATTCACTCGACCTGGAGCAGGGCCTAGCTCAGGTGGTTCCGCTGAAGGACGCACGGTCCAGTGGAGAAGGCAGGATCGTCCCCCTTCAGCCCAAGACAGTCGTAGCTCTGACTCGGTACATCAGGGCCAGGGAAAGCCACAAGCTCTCAGGGTCGGAATGGCTGTGGCTTGGCACGAGGAACAGGTCTCGGCTCACCTACTCCGGTCTCTATCGGATGCTGAACAGGAGGGCCGTGGATGCTGGTTACGAGGGATGCCACCCCCACCAGTTCCGGCACACCTGGACTGACGACATGCTCTCTGCCGGTGTGGCTGGAGAGGACGTCATGACCCTGGCAGGTTGGAAAGACTCGACCATGCTCCGTCGCTATGCGGCAGACATGGCAGTGAGCAGGGCCGTGAAGGTGGCCAAGAAGCTGGGAGACAGGTACTAGCCCTATCCGTTGGGGGCTCCTGACGTTCGCCCCACGGAAGCTAGAGAAGGGGTCGTGCTCCTCGGAGTGCGGCCCCTTCTACATGGTCAGGATGAGTGCTCGTGAAGTGCACATTTAATCAGCCGACACGAGAAGCCCCGTGCATGGGATCATGGATACGTAGCCAAGACATGCCCTTGAGGGAGTGGCAGGCTGCATCTCCGTCACTGACAGGGTTGGCTCCTTTGGGGGTCAGCCCTTGAGGTGGTAGGAGAACCTTTTCCTTTGGTTGGTTGGGTGCTCAGCAGAGAAGCCCGGTGGTCCATATGACTGCCGGGCTTCTCTATTTGAGGACACCTGGACCAACACCCCCCACCTGTGGAACCTGCAATGCCATACGTGTATCCACAGGTAGACCAACACCGACAGACCAGGAGGTCAACCAATGAAGAAGTACTACACCAAGAGCATCAAGGGAGTTCGCTGCATCCGTTGCCGTGGCCACTTCCCGAGCATCAAGGATCTAGCCAAGCACTACGCATCTGACGGGACGTGCCTGATGGTTCTACTGCCAGAGCGCAAGGCGGCGTAAGAGAATCCCTGTACGGCCAGGAGAGAGGCTGAGAGGGAATGGCTGAACAACTACACACACCCACTCGTGAAAGGCCCTGAGAGAACCAGTCTCGGGGCCTTTCGTGTAGGTGGGGGGGCACCACCATTGGGGATGGCCGAGGGCTCGGCGCATCCCCTTGCAAGTAAGTAGGTACCACCCATGGAGCGCGACCTATTCGCGGAGGAGAAGCATGACGGAGTAGCTGAGGTTAGCTGCGTAGGAGTAGTAAGCACCGACACCGGAGAGGCTTGCGGGAGTCCAGCCAAGCTGAGGGGATTCGGGAGTATTCGGATCCCCCTTTGTGAGCCCTGCCTGATGAGGGTCTGCAACTGGAGGAACGACAAGGTAATCCGAGTGGTTGAGGAACTGGGGGAGGRAGGGGCCATTGCCGGGGATACGGATGGATGGATGTACGCAATCCAGATGGAGAGCGGAAACGTGAAGTTCGGGACTACATCAGACCCGACGCTGAAGAGGCTGGCCGAACTAACCCGAACCAATAACGGCGGCGTGCCAGTGGAGATCCTGGGAATCACCAGGGGTGGCCTAGCGCTAGAGCACCTGACGCACGGAAGGTTCAAGGGCGTAAGGGTGGTGGATCGGATGGAAGAGTTTGCCCCAACCCTGGACGTAGTGGAGTACGCAGCAGGGCTGGGGATTCCTTCAGGACTAACTGATTCAGTAGAGCGACACCGGCTGAAGAGGGTGCAATATCTCGGGGAGAAGAGGGCTGCACAGTCTCTTGATGAGGCACTAGGTGAAGTATGGGAGTCCTTCACTAGCGAGCCTTACACCAGTATCCCATGGTGGGAGACGGTAGAGAGGAGCGGAACATGATTCGGATTGCAGGCAGTGAGGCAAAGCCAGTACTGGCCGAGCTACTGAGGAAGGCCGAGGCTGGAGAGGAAATCCACCTGACTAAGTACGGCAAGACTCAGGCCGTGCTCATTGGAGCAGAACAGTACGAGCGATACAGGCGAACCCTGTTCAGCAAGGACTGAGCATTATCGGCATCGCTGACGCTGGATGCCGAACACACATCAAACACACGAAGGCCCTAGCCACTCCGGCAGGGTCTTTCTTTATGCCCAGAGGAGGGCCAGCAATGAACGAGTACAAGGACTGCACTTTCGAGGGATGCAGCAGGCCGGAGAGGCGGGGCGGCTACTGCCATGGACACGGGAACCAGCTTCGTCGAGGAATGGAGCTTCGCCCGCTGAGGGCTTACACCACTAGCAGCCCGATCTACTGCAAGTTCGAGGAGTGCAATCGAGGCCACCACAGCTACGGCTATTGCGAGCAGCACAGCAGGGCTCACAAGAGGGGGCAGGAGCTGAGGCCAATCAAGCAGTACAGGGAGAGGCAGAAGAAGAAGAAGGAGGAGCAGGGATGAGCGCAGGACCAAAGCATGTGGCAGTGCTGAACCATCTGCGTAAGGCCACTGACTATCCGGCCCGAGTGGTCAGGAAGGTTGAGATTCAGGTAGGCCGAGACGGTGAGTACTCCATCCCATTCGAGGGAGTCGGTAAGGGCTTTGCATCCGAGGAGATTGGAGCGCTGCTAGTCCTGCTCTCCTCCAATCCGTATCAGCTAGCCAATCTAGTCGGAACGATCCTGGAGAAGGATGAGAGCGGCAAGGTTCGCGAGTATCTGGCTGACCTGATGAAGTAATTTCCCAGGGGTCAGCCGGCTCGGACCTATCAATTTCATACGGCGAGCACACATCAGAGGGGTCTCTGTCCAATGCGATAGAGGCCCCTTCTGCATGACCAAAGGAGAACAGCAATGCACCACGAACGCGACGAAGACATCCACTACGGCTGCCTCAAGTGTGGCCGAGAGGAGATCTACGCAAGGCAGCTATGCCGACGCCACTGGAACGTTGAACGGATTCTTAAGGAGCTGCTGAGCGAGGAGCAGTAAGGCACGACAGACAACAGACAAACCCGGGGCCCTGCCATGGCGGGCACCCATTGACCAACCAACCGAATGGAGAAGGAAAGACATGACGGACAACAGTGCAGTAGCAACCCTAGAGGCCGAGTACATCCCCGAGTGGGACGGCAAGGTATTCACGTGGGAGGAGGCACTAGCAGCAGCGGAGGAAGTAGAGGACTTCATCGTTGATGGGGTGATCTCCTCCGCTACCACCCTTCTCTACGGAGAGAGCAAGACAGGGAAGTCCTATCTCGTCTGTGCTCTCGTGGCAGCGATGGTGACTGGCGGAACATTCCTTGACAGGGAAGTGGATGACCGGCCATGGAAGGTGGCAATCCTCGGAACGGATGACAACGCACAGACTGAGTACGTCAAGCGAATCAGCACCGCACTCCCAGAGGGCATGGCTCCTCCGGTCGATATCTTCCAGCTACCCATCATGCGCACCCCTGCCAAGTGGAAGTCGCTCCACAAGAAGATCCTTGACCAGGGCTACAACTTCGTGGTGATTGACTCCCTTACTCAGGCCATTAACGGAACCATCAACAGTGACGAGACCATCCGAGACTTCTTCGATGGAGTGCGCCTGTTCGTGAACTCCGGGATTCCGGTCCTGGTGGTAGCTCACTCCTCCGAGAAGACAGGGCCCAACGGTAAGTCTGACCTGCCCCTAGGCTCCAGCACGATCACGCAGTCTGTCAGGCACAGGGTCTATGCCTACCGGCAGAACGGCAGGGTGTTCCTCAAGTTCAAGGGCAACCACATTGCGGAGGAGTACCGCATGACCCTTGCTCCTGGTGCCGGTGCTCGATTCACCGTTCTGGAAGAGAAGAGCCTTACCGCTCTGGCCGAGGAGAACGCCAAGAAGAAGGCTGATCGCGAGGCCAAGAAGAAGGAGCAGGCAGAGTCCAGGGAGCAGGCCAAGCAGAACCGAGCTACTGCAACCCTTGACCGTAACTCCAGCATCGCCGAGTACGTCATCACCGAGTGCCAGGGAATGAAGCCTGCAACCGTGGCAGACAAGCTCTCTCAGAAGTTCGGGGGGTCCAAGACTACGTACACCTCGAACCTCTCTGGTGGCCGTGCTTACGGGGCCCTGCTGTCTGTGGATGGGTCGTACCGCTGGACCCGTGAGGAGGTCTGAGCCGGGAAGTTGTTGGGATTGTTGTTGTTGTCCCTCCCCCCTATATAGGTGTTGTTAAGCCACAACAACAACAACTCCACACCACCACCCACCTATATACCCCCCACCCACTGAGGTAGTTCCTGCCGTCTGGGTCTGGCGCCCAGCCGGATCCATCGGAGAAGGAATGAGGGGGGTTCTTGGGATGACTCCGGTCTGGAGCTTGTCTCCACGGCCGGAGAGTAGTCGGCATGTCAGGTCTGTCAGGTCTGGCTGTGTCTCTCAGGAACCCCTCTACCTATCGGATCCATGTTGCATTCGTGAGAGGTCACACTCTCATCCTCCGATCCTGGGTTAAACAACCTGGGGTCTCTTCATCCAATCCAAGAGGGTGCCCGCGATTAGCAGGGCCCTCTACTCGTCATGCCTAAAGGAGGCATCACCTATGTACAACCGCACCTGCCCGTGGAAGCTGGACAACGGCTCTATCTGTTCTGCACCACCCAAGGATTACCGACACCGAATGGGGCTGTGTGAGCTTCATTCCTCCGTCCAGTACATGACCCAGCTACACGCTGAGGGTCGACTACTCAACGAGGTCCGAGTAATGGAGCACACCCCTGGATTCACCTACGTTGCTCTCACCTCCGATGGGAATTACCACACCGGCTGGGCTGGAACCTGGGACCTACTCCTGTCCAAGCTGAAGAAGGCTTTCAAGAAGGGTGATCTAACGAAGGTGGTAGCTCTACTCGACGGAGGAAAGAGCCAGTACCTATCCGTTGTGGGTTCTCTCTCTCCGTTCTGGATTGAGGGCAGGAACTCCACCTACTCACCGGATGCAGAACTACCAGACCTACCGCAGTCCAACCGTTACTCCGACCTACCTCGGAACATGCAGGGACTAGGCGACCTATTCACCTGGTAACGCAAGGGAGTGGGTCGTGTCGGCAGACGCGGCCCCTCATCCTTACCGTTACTCAACCAATCAGCGTTACCCCGTAGCCGTTACTCGTCTGCGTTACTCGCGTAGGCGTTACCCAACCAACCAGCGTTAGGCGTTACTCGTCTGGCGTTACTCGCGAAGGAGATTCTATGTACGACGTTACTAACGAACTGCGAAGCGTTAGGCGTACCCGTAAGACCGTTAGCGTTGCTGTCTGGATCATTGCCGGAGCAGCCATCATCTTCAGCCTCATGACCGGTGCTCCCCTGGTCTCGGCTCATTCAGAGTGGGAGTGGACTGGCTGGCTTCTACCGGTCCTGGTGGATGCCGCCCTAGTCCTATCCCTATCCGCCGATGCTGTCCTATCCAGGCACGGAGTGAAGGGAGGTAGGTGGCCAACCTGGTTCCGCTGGATTACTGGCCTAGCCTCCCTGTTCCTGAATGTCTGGGGAAGCTACTCGGCGGGCGACTGGGTGGGCGTAGCTATCCACTCCATTGCGCCAGTCATTCTCATCTGCACCAGTGAGGTAGCACCGATCTACCGCAGGAAGTTCCGAGACCTGGAGCTAACGCTAACGGAGGAAGTAACGGTAACGGTGGTAACGCAGTCACTAACGCCGAGGACCACTAACGCCGACGGTGACAGTAACGCCAGCACTAACGCAGGTACCGGTAACGGTAACGGACGGAGGAGCAACAGCAGGACCAGCACCAACGCAGAGAAGAACAAGGCAGCCATCCGTCAGGCGTTCCTGAATGGACTAACGCCGACGCAGGCAGCAGAGAAGATTGGCGTCAGTCGAGGCTACGTCTCTCAGCGTTACTCGGAGATCAGGGCAGAGCTGGAGAAGGCGGCGTAATCAGGTAGACACAGAGAAGGGCCATGCCGATAGTCATCGGCTGGCCCACTCTCATTACCCACTAACCCCGAGCCGGCTGACCCCTACTGGAAATGAGGAGTCCACCCATGGCTGTTACTCCGATCAGTGCCACTAGGTCGTATTGGCTGTAGTCGCCAGTCACACCGGAGAGAACGAGCAGGACACCGAAGGGGAATGTTCCTCCCGACCCGATCCCATGCCCAAGAGAATCACCGCCCACGACCCCGATGATCCACGCCCCGGCTATGAGGAGGAGGGTTCCCCACCAAGGGAGCAGGAACGAGGAACCCACCACACTCATTCCGATCAGGAACCCTAGGAGGTTGTGGTTTCTTTCCGCGCTTCCCGATAGTGACCCCACAGAACCTCAGCCTCCCCACATCTCCCGCCCGTCTCTCTGCATTCACCGCACTGCACGGCGTGATCCACGAATGCCCCGTACGCGTTCATCACCTTGTCCGTCAGCCGGGCAACCCGAGCAGGAACCCTGGCTCTCACTCTTGCCTCATCCGCCATGTCTGGATCGTGACTACCCCTTCAGGTCGGATCAGGTCGGAACCGCAGACAGTCGGGACGTCCAGGACTACGCTCTGAGAACGTCCTAGATGTCCATGGGGGAGACCTTGAACAGTGCCCTACGATCAGCTATGGAGTCAGCCGGTCTCTCGCCGAGGAAGCTGGCCCTAAAGGTGGGGGTGTCGGGGAAGACGGTGGAGCGGTGGGTGAATGACCCTGAGCTAATCCCCCACCCGAGGAACCGTGAGGATGCCTGCAAAGCACTGGGAGTGGACGAAGAAATGATCTGGCCCAAGGCGGTAAAGGAACGGATCAAGACCGGAGGGGATAGGGAGATTGTTCACAGCTACCCTTATCGCTCCGCCTGTCCTTCCACGGTCTGGGGAGAACTCACCGAGCAGGCCACCGAGGAACTGTTCTTCTCCGGCTACACGAACTACTTCCTCTGGACTCAGGTACCGGACTTCTCCAATCTCCTGCGCAGGAAGGTACGGGAAGGGTGCCGAGTCAGATTCCTTCTGGGAGACCCCAATGGAGAGGTAACCAGGCAGAGGGAAGTAATCGAGGACGTAGCCCTTACCGTCTCCACCCGCATTCGCGTGAGTCTGGAGAACCTAGCCAGGCTGGAGGAAGTAGAGGCCCGGTACTCATCTCCCGAGGATGCCACCAATCACGTATCCCTCTCTGTGTTCCGGTTCGATGATGAAGCACTGGTCACACCCCATCTGGCCAGGCTGGTAGGGCATGACTCACCCCTACTTCATCTCCGGTCTATGGGTGCTGGAGGGATGTTCTCTCGGTTCTCAGACCACGCCGAGGAACTGTGGGGCAGGGGTGTTCCTATCCAGTCGGAGAAAACAAGGGCCTAGCCCCGCAGAAACAAGACCTAGCGCGGTGTAACTACTACCTGCGCACCGTTATGGGCATGCTGGAACCGACTGGAGACTAAGCACCTGCTTACCTTCTCCGATCTCTACCCTGCACAGCTACCCGGGTACGTGACGTAGAGCACATATATGTATGGTGGAATTTTTAGGGGACTCACCTCCACCTCCACGGCGCCATTTAATAACCCCCGGGTACGTTTCTGGGCAAACTGGGACACGTTGAAAGTTTTAGCACCTCTCCTTCTCGCCCTTGCGCTGTACCCCTGGAGAATTACCGGAGAGGGAAAGTCGGGGCGGGGGCTGGGTCTCTCTCTCATTGATATAGGCACGCCTTCTCGCATCCATATGGGCAGGGCATTAGGCAGGGGTCGGAGAAGGGGCAGCACAGTCCCCACCACAGCCAGCCAGCCGACACGGCAAGTGCACCCCTGGCCTACCCCGTGCGTGTCCGTCTCCAGGGCTGTGGGGACACGGCTGGACCGAGGAGACCAGGGCAGGGGAGATAGGCCGGGAGAGAGGCGTACAGAGGTTTCCCCTGGTCAGGCATGCCGTCTGGGACTGGCGCCCAGCCGGTAGGCAACTTCACTAGGGAGTCCTACGCAAGGTGCCTGGTGGGGTGTTGAGGGGTGGTCAGGCCACGTTTCCGCAGGTTAGAGTCTTGGCTAGTCACGTTGCCTTCTAAGCGCTTGGCCGCAGGTTCGAGTCCTGCCGGGGGCGCCCAGTCTCCGCCCTCCTTCGGGAGGGCGTTTTTGCTGGTCAGGACGCTTTCCAACTGATACGACGACACCCCGGACGCCCTCTTGATGATCAAGGGCAGACTCCGGGGCTGTCCGGCTGTCACCGGGTTTTCGCGGGTGGCCGTGTCGAATACGTGTCGAAGTTTCTTGGCCGAAGATCAACCAGCGCCGGGCAGCTCGGGGAGGTCTCCGGCTGCTTCGAGGCGCTTCTTCAAATCAGGAAGCTGCCCTTCGACACAGCGGGCGTACGTGGCGAGGAGTACCGGCACACTGTTCCCGGCCCACTCGGCCACCTGTGCGGGCGGGATCCCGTCGTTGAGCCATTTGGTAAGACGCGTGTGCCGGTTGTCGTACACCCGCCTCCCCGTGGGCGACGCGAAGACGTGCGGGGGGCAAGACGGCCTGGCGTGCACTGCGCCAGGCCCGGCCCTGGTCTTCCGCTGCAAGCCGTCCGGCGGCACGGAGCGCACGTCGAGTGAGTCGACGGCCGTCTCATGGCTCACACCCGACGAGGTCGCGGAGCGTATGGCCGAAGTCTTCGCAATCAGGCTCTTGGACGCCTTGGACGGCAACGGCCCGCATGTCCGGAGCCACGACGGCCGGAAGCTCCTCAGCGCCCACTGACCTAGACATCAGGCCGTCAGCCACGCATGGCGATGGCGGGCGATGGCATAGATCCGCTCGATCTCGTCAGCGGTCAGCACGCCGTTGAGAGGGGCTAAGGCTGAAACCTCTCGTTCGCGGTACACCCTCACCGTGAGCTGGGTGGCAACGACCTTCAGATCCGTGACGCCGACGAAGACCAGAACAGGCTCCACAGGGACAGCGAAGCCGCAGTAGCGCTCAAGAACCCGCTGCACGCGCTTCGCCTCGGCCCGGCTCTTGCGAGCGTACGGCTCGGGTCGACCGTGGTTGACCTTCACTGCATCGTTGCCGACCCATACCGCCTTCTGTGGATGATTCTTCGTGTTGACGCTGAACACCCCACCGGGCCCGATCAGTAGGTGGTCGAGGTCTACCTCGCGTGGCAGCGGTATGGAGTGCAGCACGCGCCACCCATGACGCCGCAGTCGATCGAGTTCAGCGCCTACGCGGCGTTCGCCCCTCATGCCCGTGCGCCAGGAATCTCCATCGGCCGGACGGCCCAGAACCCGAGCAAGGGCTCGCGTCATGAGACCCGCTGAAGTCTCCGTGACCTTGGAACGCAGTGCAGTGCCAGGCGAGTTGGAGGCGAGGTCATCATCAGGGGCGAGGGGCGGTAGCAATGGTGTGGGCGCCGGGGCTTCGGGTGGTGCCGGCACATCGGCCGCACCGGTTAAGTGCTGTCGCAACACGGCCACGACTGCGTCACGATGCTCACCTAGACGGACCGTGATCTTTCCCGTCTTGCAGTCGGCCCAGCCGGCAGCCGTGCCGTCGGGGAGATTCGCATACAGGCGATCGTGCCCATGTCGCTTCCACCG
Source organism: Streptomyces sp. UW30 (assembly GCF_008042075.1). GTDB lineage: Bacteria > Actinomycetota > Actinomycetes > Streptomycetales > Streptomycetaceae > Streptomyces. The sequence continues at coordinate 410,283 of NZ_RDBN01000053.1, forward strand.
CACAACCTTGAGCTCAGCCATGGTCCCTGCCTCCTCGACATCGATGCAGTCATGGCAGCAACCGGGCTTCAGGTCCACAAGAGCGCGATCGGGATAGAACTTTCCCTACTTCATCAAGGCGGCTCGCTCCGCTCCCCGCGCGCGGCCCGGCCSCCGGCCGGGCCTGCGCTCCTGTCTCCGCCCCGCTCCAGCCCGGCCGGCGCCCGTGCCGCGCCCAGCAACCAGCCACCTGGCTCAGAGAAGGGAAACGTCGCGGTTGAGTTGGCCGGCGGAGCGGCAGGTCGCGTCAAAAATCATCAGTCCGAAGCGAACCCATCATGTCCGCAACCTCTCTCATCTCCTGCCTAAGGCTCATTCCTGAATCAGAACCCGAGAGCTCGCGCCTACCATAATCGTAGTCGTCATCGTCCATGCCCGGCATCTTGTCTACTGCTTCGCTATAGCCGGGGAAAGTTCCGTCTGGGTCCTCGTACTCATTCGCGAAAGCCAGAACCCTCTCCATCATTGATGGATCAAGCATCGAGTCGGGCCCCGCTTCTGCCCATTCCTCGATCCTACGCTCGGCGTACCACCGCATATCGTCTTCAACATCAGGGATCGCAACTCCCGGGACAATATCGGATAGATTCTCAAGGAAGGTTTTGGCCGACTCTAGCAAATCCCAGTCCGACAAATCACCCTTGATCCATTCGATTGCCATATCAACAGCATCAGGCACAGCGTCGCGCAATGACTCCCGATCCGACTCGCGCAAAAATCGGATGATTGCAAGAATGTCCTCCGGATCGGATGCGTTTAGAATGGCTTCATCTTCAACAATCGCCCTTCGGGTGCACTCCAGGATCGACCCAGAGGCAATCATATTACCGAAATTCAGATACACCCTGGCTCGCTCGGCGGGGTCGATACTGGTGTTTACACCGTCACTGCGTAGGCCTTGAGACTCATACGCTTTCAGCGCCACCTTTTCGATTGCATCGAAATTCTGCATAAAGAACTGAAGAGCCTCGTTTCGCTCGCTTGCCATCACCGCGAGAGCTTCGATCTGCTCAAAATGAACGCAATCCTTGATGAGCTGTAGCAAATTCGATCGATCCTCAAGGAGGTACTCTCGCATGAAGTCGCGAACGGAGGGGTTATGGAAGGATAGGAAGACTTTATCGGATTTTCGATAGGTCCTCAGCATCGTGCCGTCAAGAGTGGCGATGGAAGTTCGCAGATCCCTTGAACTTCGACTCAGCGAAATCCAGAGATCCTGCATGTCGCCCAGGTGTACGCCATTCAAAAACGAGTAGGTGAGCGCAAGAAGTTGAATGTCAGGGTCTTTGAGCTGATGACTTACAATATGAGACCAAACACTTCGGGGGTCCCTAAGGTTATCTAGGATGCGCCGCCCAAGATCTCCTTCATTCGAAGAGAAGCTGTCTGCTTCAGCAATAGTGGCTGCAACCACACGAGGGTTGAAATTTGGATGCCGAATGATTGGCACATACACGGCAGGATCCGCGAAGCTTGCCTTCACACCATCGTCGAGACCGGACGCATACACGTGATTGTAGAGAATGGCACCCCTGGCACGGTACGTGTAATCCGCCATATTGATTACACACGTATGCAGGTCGAAGCGGTACCTATGAAGCTTTTCGTATCGTTGCCGTGCTTGAGCAAGGATGTACTCACGTGTCGTGAGGATGAACCGCTTATTGCTAGATTTTTCGACTCTGCTCATAAAGGCAAGAAGGCGGCTATCCTCGTTCTTGCCGAGCTTCTCTTCTAGAGTTGTCTGCCCCAGGAAATCGTCATAGTAGTACATCTGTGCAACTGACTCGTCCCACAGAGAATTAGCTTCCTCAAGATCGGCCGATACCTCGACCAACTCGTATCCTTCGCTCACGTATCCAGCACAGAGCACTTGAGCCAAAGTTGTCTTACCGATACCGGGGATCCCTGCTATCACACAGGTGTGTCGCGTTTCCAAAAGTTCCACAGCCCTGCCATAGCTCTCATTAGGCGCGTATGTGCGAAGCGTGGAGTCCAGCTCTTCTGCGAGTTGCTGAGAGCGCGTCAAGACACTTTTAGAAAGTAGCGCAGACAACACGGATGCACTTGTCAACCACAACCGAACATGGCGTCTGACGATACTCTCATGCTTGCGAAGAAGTGCGTTTATTTCAGTGATTCCATAGATGTCGCTCGGTGTCTTCACGTATGGCGAAAAGATATCATGAATCTTATCCTTGGCTCCCTTCGTCAACTCCACTGAGGTGGCAAGGACATATCTGCTCGGTTGCAGCCTCTGCACTTTCGGGAGTTCGGAAACCCTTAGTCGATCGATCAATTTCGAGCGTGGTGAGCGAACCCAATGTTTGCATTGGATCACAAGCTCGGAACCTTCTTCATGAAGGTAGCGGAGATCCACTCCAGAGTCTGCACCAGGTGAGAATATCTCTAGCCTTACGCCATACTCCGCTTCGAAGATGTCCTTACAGACAGCCTCGAAATCGAAATCTGTCAGCCTGGTCAGATCAAAGTTCTCCACTCAAGTCCCCTTACGGTGTTTCTGACAGCACGGACTTGTTCTAGGCCAGCTCGCATAGAGATACAGGCAGCCACGCCACGGGCATGCGCCGCTGGGGTCCGTGCGATAGGTCCCTGAACACGTTCCACGCAACCAGTGAAGCGCGTCCTCCCGCCCGCCGCAGCTGTATGCGTGTCGGAGGCCGTGCGCTTCCTCCGTCGAGGCTTGCTCCGGTCGACGGCCGGATGGCGTGGCTCAGGCCGGTCGGGGTGCAGCGAGGCACACGCGTGCCTGGACGGTCGGCTGACCCGCCATCGTGGCTGACTGTCGTCGGCTGAGGCTCAGACCATTCGCGTGCCAGATCGTGCGGGGAACCACGGGGAGCAGCGGTGACTGGCCCTAGGTCGCGGTCTGGGCTCCAACAGCGCTCCGCCGCAGCTCAGCCAGAAGTTGCGGCCAGGGAGCCCAAGCTTCCCAACGCTGAGGGCTTTGACTTGGCGGGCCCCGAGGCGTCCCACGGCCAGGCCGGCGCGGCTTGCTCTCGGCGACGGCATGGCAGCGTGGCTGAGGCCGGTGGGGGTGCAGCTGCATACGCGTGCGTGATCGGTCGGCTCACCCGACATCGTGGCTGACTGTCGTCGGCTGAGCTACGAGCACCACCCAGTCCCATATCCGGTCAGTTCGAAGGCGTGAAGCCAGCGGACTGATCGAGGTGGAAAGCGGAGCCCGGAGCCGTCGGAGTCCAACCATCACGCAGAGCAAGCCGAACAGCCGCAGCAACACCGGACGGCAGTACAGGATCAGTCTCACGACCGATCCAGTTGCTCGGATGCGGCTGGTTGGTGGTGACCACAAGCGTCCGGCTCGGGTTCTCCGCATGCTCGACCGCGAACGTGCACGGCGACCATGCCAGCCCCTGGAAGTACGTCGGCCTGCCTCGCAGCCGCCAGCGGTAGGCCGTACCGTCGACAACGATCCGTCGTGATCCCTTGCGGGCCAGCGCCATGACGCCCCCTCCAACAGCGATGATGCTAGCGAGCCCAGCTCCACCGTCCGTCTCATTCAGTGCCGTTCGCGGACGTTCAGACGAGGCCGGAGGCGGCAACCGCTCAGACCGCTGACTGTGCATGAGCCCAGGTGAACGTCCCCGAACAACGCCCACCACCCCACCACCACAGTTGGGAAGCGTGTTGGCCGTGCGCGGGTTCAGCAGGTGTCTGGTCGTGCCGTGCCTGGTTGAGATTGACGTACGCCAGTGCACGCCACCAGCGTGCTGCCGTCCGCGTCGAGAAACAGCATGAAGATCCACGATCCGTCGGCAGTCCTGATCTGCCCCAATCGAACCGGTCGGCCGTATAGGTCGAGGCGTTGCACGGCCCGGGCCAAGCCGGAGGTCTCGATGCCCCTCCGAAGGGTGTGACGGAGTCGGCGCCCGTAGACCGTCGCAAGTGACTTGGGTGAGGTCGTTCCGTCCCAGACGACGTATGAAGCGTCGGCGCGGAGTGCAGCGAGAGCGGCCGCCGACGTGTCGTCGTCGCCACCCAGCAGCCGTTCGAGCTGCTCCCGTCCCATGGCCCCCTTGAGGCATAGACGAACCCGTATCGAACCGCTCAGCAGATGTCAGCCCACCTGGCCCGGCTCGAACGGGCTGGTCCCCTCCACAACGGGCCGGTGCTGCGGGTCTACAGCGCGCCGGCCGACGCAGGCAGACTCATGGTAGGACGGCCGTCAGCGCCCTTGCATCGGTGTTTCCCACACGGCAGATGGAGCAAGGCTGAGTGTCTAACTGTGTGACAACGGCGGCGAACACCGGCGGACGAGCGCGAACGTCTGCGGACCATCAGCCCAGGTGAGAAGCACCCCAGTCCAAGGCAGCGCCCCCGCCCAAGTTGCTTCGGGACCAAGAAGTCGCTCCGTTCAGGTGCGTCGCGGCTGTGCCTCTGCTGGCCGTGGCACTGACACGACACTCGTGTAGTCCAGATCGCCAAACGCCGAAGGCGCTGGCACCTCATGACCCGAATCCTTGTCGTGGTAGACGACGACTTGGCCGCCCACTACGACGCCAGCCACCTCGCCTCAGTGGCAGGTCGTTCCAGGATCCTGAGGAGAGCGGGCATATCAGCCGAGAGGGATGACGCGATCAGCACCTGGCCCCTTGGGCAGCTGAGTGATCGCGAAGGCGACTCGCTGACCCTCCTCCAAGGTCCGGAAGCCGTCCATTTGAATCATGCTGTAGTGGACGAAGATGTCGGGCCCACCGTTATCCGGAACTAGGAAGCCGAATCCTTTCTCGGGGTTCCACCACTTCACAACCCCAGTCTGATGGCCGGCCGGGATGCTCGTTGCCTCTTTGGTCTCGGGACGAACTTCCTCAACCTCATTAAATGGAGCGACCAGGGTTGGGACTTCCCTCGCCGTTGAACGAGGCGCCCGCGACGGGACGAGGGTCAATGCCTCCAGCCCTTGCCCCACGCTTGCAGCGTTGGTGGGCCGCGTTTCTGGGTCCTTGGCGAGAAGATTGAGCACAAGACCGTCCCATGGCTCAAGATCAGGCCGACGTTCGCTTGGAGGCACGGGCGGGGTATTCAGGTGGTCGAGGAGGACCTTGAAGGTAGTTCCGGAGAACGGTGTCTGGCCGGTGAGTAGCTCATAGAGCGTGCAGCCGAGCGAGTACAAGTCACTCCGATGGTTTACGGGCTGACCCTGCGCCTGCTCGGGGGCGAGGTAGGCCGGAGTCCCGATCACCGCACCCGAGGCAGTGATACGCGTGTAGTCGGCGGCCTCGGCATACGCAGCGATGCCAAAGTCCACGAGCTTGACCGTGCCCTGGGGGGTGAGCATTACGTTGTGCGGCTTTAGATCACGGTGGCACACGCCCTTGTCATGGGCCTCCGTCAACGCTTGGCAGATCTGGGCCCCCAGCGTGCGACATCACTCGGCTGCTGCGGGCCGTTCTCCGCTACGACCTGACGCAGAGTCTTTCCCGGCACGAGTTCCATGACCACGTAGTCGGTGTCCTCGTCCGAGTCGTGGCCATGGTCGTACACGGTGGCAATGTGCGGGCTGGACAGGCGCGCAGCCGACCGAGCCTCACGCCGGAGACGAGCGGACGCCTCGGGGGACTCGGCGAGATTGGCGATGACCTTGACGGCCACCGGGCGGTCGAGGTTCTGGTCATGGGCCCTCCACACCGTGCCCATGGCACCCTTTCCTAGGACTTCGGTGAGCTTGTATCTGCCGCCCAACGTTCGTGTAGCCACGCTGTCTCCCGCCCCCTGTTCCGGTCTCTGGAAAGCGTAGCGACCTGACGTCTCACCGGGAGCGGCCACGGCCGGGGCAGGCTCATCGTTACACGCTCAGTGCAGACGTTTCACGGTCGTATTCGCCGTGGACGCCGTCTCAACCAGCTCTGCAAGCATCACCATGACCATGCCTTCGGCAGCACGTCGCAGCGGTCAGTGGGCAGTAGAGGTCCGCGGGCTCTCAAGGTGCACCACAAGCGCACCAGACCGAGCGGGAAATAGCGGGGAACCACGGTGAAAGCCACCTGACCCGACAAGGCCACGGCCCGACCGTTTCTCCAGGTCAGCACCCGAACCACCCTCAAATGACCGCAGCTTCCCAAGCTGATGGCTCAGACATGGTCGTGGCGGGCCGGCCGTCGTGGCTCGCTCAGGTCGACGGCATTGGCAACGTGGCTGAGGTCGGTGGGGGRGCAGCGAGGCATACGCGTACGTGGTCGGTCGCCGCACCCGCCGCCGTGGCTGACTGTCGTCGGCTGAGGTACTCAGAGGCGCCTTTGCCCGCACTTGTGTGTGGGTAGGGGCGACCAATGGCTTCGGCTGGATGCACGGCCTTTCAGCAGCCAACTTCGCCACTGAATGAATAGGGATTCTGATCTCCAAATGATTGGGGGTCCCGGCGAACCCACCCCCCTCCGCATTGATAGGTAGATACACCCCCGAAGTACAGGGAGCCATACTCGTTAAACTTGCGCAGGGAAGTCACCCGGAAGGGCCGGCCAGAATCATCCACCCATTGCGTCACAGTGGATTTTCCGTCCACTATGGTGAACTTTAGCTTGAACTCGCAATAGCTCTTTTCGGAAGCGGCGTTCAGGACAAGGGTCTGCTGCTCGCCCCGAGTAAGAGAAATGGAATGAGCCTCAAAATAGTCACTGAGCATGGACGGGTCTTCGCCCCCAGGCTCCTTGGCCAGAGATCTAGGGGCATCCAAGTCGAACAGCATCGAAATGTTTTCCTCCCCTCCTGCGCTGTAAGCTGCAAAAAGGCTTCCGCTTAAGGACTCATGGCAGCGTTCCTTAACGGCCTCCACTCCGATTATCTTGACGGCATGTTCCCGATGCCCCTCGACTACCAGCTTTATGGAAGTTCTCGGCCCTTCAGCCCCGCCTCGCGCCATCGCCCAGTCATACGCTTCCGGCTTCCCCTTGCTCAAGGATTTCAATTGGCCGTTCTGGAGTTGCACCTTCTGTGGCAGAGCGACGAAGTATCCCTCTCGGACGATTTCACTGGAATGATCTATGAGCACTGGAAGGCCGCCCAGCGGGCCCGGCGGGCGATGGAAGATTGAGTTGTAAATATCCTGCCCGAAGGCTGCAAGGACAGCGGCCGAAATTGCACCAGTCACCCACAGTGCCAGCCTGATGGTTTTGCGCCTCTGAGTGTTATGTGAATTGCTGGAATGTGAACGGACCGCCCGCCGCTCTCGCCGAAAATGGTTCATATCGGAACCTTATGATCCGAAGAAGTGAAGCGGACTATACCCAGTCAACTTCTTTCACTCTTTTGAATTCTGTGCGCATTTCCACTGCAGCGCCACACGGGATACTCCATTCGGCGGGCTGTTCTGCAACGTCTCACCCTGACAACAGTGGCAGGAACAGGATGGGGTGACGCCAGCTCGCCACTTGGCCAAACGCGTAAAGCAGTGCTCTGAGAAGCCGTGGCGCACTCGGCGCGCGGTGGCTGTCATCATCATGGGATGGCAGGCAGGCTGGTCGGGCCCTGGAGCAGATCCGCAAGGTCTCCGGTGACCGGGACCACACCTCTCGTCACCGATCGCGTCGTGATGGGCTGGCCGGCACAAGGTGACCGGCTCCACCCACAGATCGTCTTGGGATCCCACGGACTCTGTCTGGTGAAAGCCGTCAACCACGACGACTGGTACATGGSCAGCCTGAACGACGACGACGGCGTCACCTGCTGGAGCGCATACGACGGCGGCTGCGCGGATGGGGCTGCGGCGCGAGGTGCGCACGCGTGAGGCAGGGGAGACCTGTGATCGATCACCTCACTGGGCACCTGACATACCGTCACTGACACCAGACCGACGCATCACCGATAWCGCCTTCCGTCAACAGCTGCCGTCGTGCCACGCAGTGCGGTACAACGGAGCACGACCACAGAACGGGTCACGCAGTTCGCGTGGCGGACCGGGGGGCGGACATGCTGGCAGAAACCATCACCGCAGTAGCAGCCGCCGGTGGAACAGCCGTTATCGCTGCTGCCGGAACAGATCTCTGGACCTCGTTTCGGGACCGACTGGCGAAGCTCCTGGGTCGAGGCGACGCGGAAGCAGAGCAGACGATCTTGCAGCATCTGGAGCGCACCGCGGCCGAACTTCCTCCCGCGTCACCCAATGGATCAGGAGCCACCCGCAGTCAGCTTGAGGCCGCATGGGCAGGGCAGATTGCCAGTATCCTCCGCACACTTCCCGATTACGAGGGCGAAGAACTCGCGGGCCGCTTGCAGGAGTTGACCGCCGAGATCGCACCGCGCGCCAAGACCAGAGGAAACCTTGCGGAGGCCCGCGACCACGGGCAAGCAATCGGCGGCGACATGAACGTCGACGCCAGGAATGGTGGTTACGCGGCTGGCCAGATGAATTTTGGGAGCATGCCCGAAAACCCTCCGCAGCCCGGTCAGACGCCTTCGGCCTGACCGGGGAGCCCTCGGCTCGACGTTCCTCTTTGCGGCCCATGACTGGAGCTACAATCAGCGCGCTGAGTCCAGGGGCGTTTGCTGCCGGCACAGCGAATATCGCGAACGCTACGTTCCAAGGCAGCGGGGGCGCGGAGGCAGCACAGGTAACCCTTACTCCCCCCTGGGGTCAACGCGACGGGCGTATTTTGCGCGGCCGCGATGAGTTGATCGAAAGGATCCTCGCCACAGTCGGCAGGAGCGCGGGCAGGAGAATCCAGGTTTTGTACGGGCTGGGCGGGATCGGAAAGACCTCCGTTGCTCTGGAGATCGCCCATCGCTTCCAACTCATGAATGTGCCCGAGGCGGAGTCGCGGCATGCCAACAGCGACGCGAGGGCACGGGTGTGGTGGGTTAGCGCCCACGATGAGGAAGGAGTCAACGGTGGGCTGCGCGCGGTGGCGAGCGAAGTTGGTGTCTCCCAGGAGACGATGACCGCGGGCCGGGTGGCAGACGCGCTGTGGGATCGACTCTCTTCACTGTCTAGCCGATGGCTACTCATCATCGACAACGCTGACCAGCTGACGCTCTTGAACGGGCCTGCCCAGCTGTCCCTGGGCAACGGATGGATACGGGCTCACTCTGCGGCCCACGGTCTGGTCATCGTCACTACCCGCGACGGGAACCGTGAACGGTGGGGCGAGCAACCCGTGCGGATTCAGGTCGAGCCGCTGCCCCTTGATGACAGTGCGCAGATCCTCATCGATCATGCCGGGCAGGAGGCCGGAGACGCAGAGGAGGCACGCCTCCTGGCCGCCCGTCTGGGTTGGCTGCCGCTGGCTTTGGACACCGCCGGCCGCTATCTCGCTGACATCCGCTCCACCCCCGCGCCCTTTCGAGCCGTGGAGAATCCTGCTACGTTCCGCGCCTACCGGCAGGCTATGGAGGCCGGGAGGATCCACCATCTCGACGGACAGGGCTTGCTCCGGGAGATCTGGCGGATGTCTCTAGGGCTCATCACCGACCAGCACCCGCACGCGCCCSCGCTGCTGCAATTATTGGCCGTGTTCGCTCCCGCCCCGGTCCCACTAGACCTGCTGGACGGCGAGATCGTCCGCCAGGACCCGGTGTTCGACGGGATCAGTGGGCAGCAGATCTGGAAGTCAGTGCGGGCCATGACCCAGTTGGGCTTGGCAGAGATGAARACGGCCCCTACGGACGGAGCATCGGGCACCGTCTCGCTTCACCCGCTGGTCCGCGACGCGCACCACAATGCTGCGTTGCGTGTGCTGGCTGTCCGCCTTCTTGGGCGAGCCGCAGAATCGGCCGGCCCCCCCGAGGACCCGGCCAACTGGCCTCGGMGGACACTCCTCACCCCGCACGTCCAGCACGCCGCGCACTACCTGAGCACGGTGGACGGCCCCCTCGCAGAGGCTCTCGCAGAACCGGTCAACGGCACAGTCTTGGCGCTCCAGTCCCGAGGCCTGCTTCATGCCGGCCACGCCCTCGCCGAGGCTGCACTCCCCCGACTGCGCGAAACCTTAGGGGAGTATCACCAGCAGGTTCTAACCACCCGAAACCACCTGGCGAGCCTGCTTCACGACCAAGGCCACTACACGCAGGCCCGCACAGCCTATGAGGATGTCCTCGCCATCCGTAGGAGCACGCTGGGCGAGAAGCACCCCGATACGCTCACCACCCGGCATCAAATGGCACTGCTCTCGAAGGACCAAACCCGCTACGAGGAGGCCTGTAGCGAACTTGAGGATGTCCTTGCCACCCGCCGACGCGTCCTCGGCGAGGATCACCGCGACACCCTCGACACACAGCACGCACTCGCCCGCGTACTGCAGGATCAGCAGCATGTAGTCCTGGCCCGCACCCAGTACCAGGACGTCCTCGCCAGGCTGAAGAGCACCCTGGGAGAAGAGCACTCTGAAACCATTGCCGTGCGACACAATCTTGCCATCGTGCTCCACGACCAGGGCCGCTATGCAGAGGCCCGCCGTGAGTACGAGGACACTGTCGTGGCCCTAACGGCCATCCTGGGCGACGACCACGCCGAGACCCTGACCGCCCGGTCGAACCTCGCCTCACTCATCCATGACCAAGGGCACTATGACCTGGCCTGCGCCGCTTACCAGGACATTTTCAACGCCCGGCGGCAACAACTGGGCAGGGAACACCCCGACACCCTCACCACACGAAGCAGCCTCGCCCTTGTCCTCGCCGACAAAGGCCAGCTCGAAACAGCCCAACGCGAGTACGAAGCAGTCCTGTCCCTACGCCAGCGCATCCTCGGCAACGAACACCCCSARACCCTCACCACACGACAGTGTCCTCGTACTCACGGCGGGCCTCTGCATAGCGGCCCTGGTCGTGGAGCACGATGGCAAGATTGTGTCGCACGGCAATGGTTTCAGAGTGCTCTTCTCCCAGGGTGCTCTTCAGCCTGGCGAGGACGTCC
>NZ_RDBN01000053.1:421309-449409 GCF_008042075.1 Streptomyces sp. UW30
GGAGCAGGGCGTGGTGAGCGCGGCGGACGACGGGGAACTGGGCGTCGCCTACGACCTGTTCAGGCAGTACGCGCGGGCTGCGGGAGCGGCCCAGGTCCCGAGTGAGGAACTCGCCCTCGGTGACGGCTGCCCTGATGGTCCAGTTGCCGGTGGAGTAGGCGAACGGCCCGGTCATCACCCGCCGGTCACCGGGCCGCCCGTTGCCGCCGAGCAGTTCGTCGGTCCACGGCAGCGAGGTGGTCCTGCGGTCCCGGGTCCAGTCCCAGTACGGCACCGTCACGGAGGAGTCGACACGGCGCAGCGCCTCCTCCAGGTCCAGCAGGAACCTGCGGTGCCAGGGCAGGAAGGAGGGCGTCATGTGCGCGGCGCGCAGGCCCCGGTCGCCGTCCCCGACGAAGTGCGCGATGTGCAGCCGTACGAACTCGTCGTACTCGCCCCGCCGCTTGATCTCCAGCAACGCCTCGACGAACCGCCGCCGCTCGGCACGCGACAGCTTGCTCACGTTCTTACGCACGTACACCATGTTCTGCCTCCCTGTGCGGATGCCCGCCGCCGAACGGCCCGGGGGCCAGATCGCGCAGCCGCTCGCGAGGCCCGAGTTCGTCGACAGCCGCGCGGGTCGCCTCCAGCGGGGTCCCGTACCAGCTGTAGTGGTCGACCATGCTCAGCCAGGTGCCGTCGGCCCGGCGCATCAGGTGCAGCGGCTTGCCGTCCACGGTGACGTGCCAGGCGACGTCGAGAGCGCTGAGGCCGCCGTGGGACACCGGAACGCCCTGGATACGGCGGCCCCGATAGGTCTCGTCGAAGGGACCGTCGGCGCCGGCGCCGGGTGGCCGGTCGGCGGACCTCGAGGGCCGGGAGGCGGTGATGACGGGGGCGAGCGCCAGGGCGCAGGAGCCGAGCAGCATCCGCGCCGCCTCCCGCCGCGTCCACCCCCGGGGTTCACTGCCCACGGGGGCGTCCTCGCCCTGGACCCCACCCACCGAAACCCCACCTGCGCTGACGGTCATCGCTCACTCCTCGTACGGTTCGGTGTTCGTACGAGTAGCAGTTCAGGGCGCCCGAGCCGTCACCACCCAGGCGTTGGCACGGCCGTGTCAACCCGGGTGCAGCAATGCTCAGCTTGTCCAGAAGTCCCACCACCGGGTCAGGATCAGCATGCCGACGATGCCGATGTGCAGCACCGGAAGCACCCAGGTGAACTCGTCGAGGAAGGCCCGCACGGGGCGCGGCGCGGGCAGGAAGCCGACGCGCACGATCAGCGACGTCACGTACCAGAACAGCGGGATCGTCCCGAGCCAGGCCAGACAGCACCACAGGCACAGGGCGTTGATCCGGTACAGGGACTCGAACTGGAGCCAGGAGACGAACCCGACCCCGAACAGGCAGCCCACCGCGAAGGTCAGCCAGTACCAGCGCGGGAAGGTGGCCCCGGCCAGCAGGCTCACGCCGACGCAGATCACGATGCCGTAGGCCACCAGGCCGAGCATCGGGTTGGGGAACCCGAACGCCTCGGCCTGGTCGCTCTCCATCACGCTGCCGCAGGACACCACGGGGTTCAGGCTGCAGCCCGGGGTGAAGTCGGGGTCCTCCAGGAGCTTGAACTTGTCGAGGGTGATGACCCAGGAGGCCAGCAGCCCGGCCGCCCCGCAGACCACCAGGAGCAGGGCGAACGCCCGGCTGGCACCGGCACGTGAGTTAGGGACCACCGCGCGACCTTATCGACGGCCAGAAGGACCCTTCGGCGCGCTCTCACCCGACCGGCCGACAGCAGGCGGGCCCGCCGCCCGAACGGGGGATCCCGGCCGTGCGGTCAGCGATGGACGCGGACGTAGTCGACGTCGAAGGTGATCGGGTCCGGGCCGCAGGGCGCCGGGTGGTGCTCGCCGGCGCTCAGCGACAGGTTCAGGATCAGATACGCCGACCAGTCGCGGCCGACGCCGGTGCCGTCGGAGAAGACGCACTCGCCGTTGACGTACCACTCGACGCATCGCTCGCCGTAGCGGGTGCCGATGGTCACCCACCGGCCCGGGGCGACCGCGTGGTCGTCGGTGAAGTAGTTCACCGCGCAGTTGACGTGGTTGGACAGCTCCAGCAGGTGCGGGTTGTCCGGGTGGTACTCGAAGCTGTCGACCTCGTTCTGCCCGTCCTTCCAGGTCCACAGCGCCGGCCAGGCCCCCGTCCCGGAGGGCAGCCGGACGCGGGTCTCGACGAGGTCGCCGGTCCGCACCTGAAAGCCCTCGTCGGAGTACTCGGTGGTGAGCAGCCCGGTGCGCCAGGCCTGCCGGCCGTTCTCCAGGGTGCGGCCGTCCGGGGTGGCGGTGAAGGTGGCCACGCCGTCCGAGACGGTCACACAGCCGGGGTCGAGCCAGTCGAGTTTGTTGTCGTCCGGGTTGTGATCGCAGTAGCGGAAGGCGCTGGTCCGGTCGCCGACCCATCTGGCTCCCCAGGCGATGGGTGCGTCGAACTCCTCCGCCCAGACCAGCGATCCGACAGGGGTCCGCGGCGGCGTGAATTTGTCCCCGCCGGTGATCATGTCGAGGAGGTCACTGAATTTCATATTCCCGATCATGCATGCGGCCCGGCCGAACCGGAAGCACCATAGGATGAATTGATTCGCGGACCAGCTGCCAATCCCTCCGAATGCCTCTGCGCATTGCATTCTTCACTCCTGCGACTTTCATGCGTATGGAGTAACGCGTCGCTTTTGCAGTGCTGATGGACTGCTATGTTCTCCAACCGTTGGATCAGAGGTACTTTCAAGCGAGGTGAATCATGAAGAAGGCAGTTTTCACCACTGCGGCGTTGGCGATCGGTGCGGGTCTTGTGGGTGGTTCCGCCGCGGCGGCATCGGCCATCGGCGGCGGTTCGGGGCTCTCCACCAGCCCGCTCGGGCTCATGTCCCCGACCAAGGTGAGCCCGGCCGTCGTGCCGGCCGCGGATGTCGTGGCGGGGCTGGCCAGGGACGGAGGGATCGCCAAGGGCAGCGCGTTCGACAAGAAGAGCCCGGAGCAGCCGATGTCCGGCATCTACCTGGACGGCATGGACCCGGACGCCGTGAGGCAGCCCACTATTCCGGTGAAGAACCCGGCCGGCAGCGGCTCCGTGCAGGTCCGCCCGCTGAAGGCGCCGACCTCGGCCGGACTCGGCACCCTGCTCCCCAACAAGTGACGCCCCGGCACCCTTACGAGTCGGCCGTACCGGTGAAAGCCGGCCCCGGAATTCCGAGACTCTGATCCGGTTCTCGGCTGCCGGAAGACCGTCGGCAGGCCCGGACGCTGGATCCGGACCCGCAGTTCCAGCTCCGCTCACGGCGGGCCCACGAGCCCACCGGCACCCGTGAACCAACTGTCCGGCCCACCGGCCCTCCCCTCGCCTGTGGGCCGGACGCATGTCTGCGCCCAGGCCGCCCGGAATCCATTCGCCCGACCGGCCGGACATTTCCAAGGGCCTTCCCGGGGAATGGACGTAAAGCCGGATCCGCCGTACGGCACCTGGCGTTGCGCCATCCGATGGAATCTGCCCAGGTTTGAATGTTCGCACCGTGACTTATGCACGCATATAGGGGTTTCCTTTTCGTAAGCGTGCGCAACCGTGAATTCAGGAAGGAACCGAGTTGCCCAAGAAGTTCGCGGTCATCACGGCCCTCGCCCTCAGCACCGTCGTCAGCACCGCAGGCATCGCCTCCGCCGGTGGCTACGGCAACGGCGGCAACAGCACCAGCGGCACCACCACGACCGTCAAGGGCGGCGACGGCTTCTCGGCGTCCCCGGTCGTTGTGAACGCCCCTCAGCAAGGCGTTCTCGTCGTCAACGGCACCCTCGTCGACGGTCGATGCCTCGCCCCGTGGTCCAACGGATCCGTCCTCGGCGGCGTAGCCGCGCCGAACTCGAAGTACGCCGCCTGCAACACGGCCCAGGTCGAGCAGGGGCGGAACGCCGTCCACGCGGGCGGCCTGCTCTTCTGACCCCTGCTCCGAGCTATTCGGATCAGGCGAATCACCAAACGCCACCCGGAAAGGCGCAACTCATGCTTAAGAAGGTTACGGCCATCTCCGCCCTCGCGGCAGGCATCGCCCTCGCGGCCGGGGGCACCGCAACGGCCGACACCAACACCACCACCGTCAAGGGTGGTAGCGGCTTCTCGGCGTCCCCGGTCGTCGTGAACGCACCGCAGCAGGGAATCGCGATCGTCAACGGCACCGTCGTCGACCTGCGCTGCGCCGTGCCGTGGTCGAACGGCGCCGTCCTCGGCGGCACCGTGGCCCCGAACTCGAAGTACGCCGCCTGCAACACCGCCAAGGTCGAGCAGGGGCACGGCGAGGTCTACAAGGGCGGCCTGCTCTTCTGACCCCTGCTCCGAGCGATTCGGATCAGGCGAATCACCCAAACGCAGCCCGGAAAGGCTCAACTCATGCGTAACAAGGTTACGGCCATCTCCGCCATCGCCGCGGGCATCGTTCTCGCGACCGGTGGCTCCGCCGCGGCCGACACCGACACCACCACCGTCAAGGGCGGTAGCGGCTTCTCGGCGTCCCCGGTCGTCGTCAACGAACCGCAGCAGGGCATCGCCGTCGTCAACGGTGCCGTCCTCGACGCGCGTTGCCTCGCCCCGTGGTCCAACGGCGCCGTCCTCGCCGGCACCGTGGCCCCGAACTCGAAGTACGCCGCCTGCAACACCGCCAAGATCGAGCAGGGGCGGGGCTCGCTGCACTTCGGCGGCCTCATCTTCTGAGCAGTGCTTCGCCCGATGGCGGTCCGCCGGAACCCCGGTGGACCGCCATCGGCGTTTCGCCCACCACGTGCCCCGGCAAAGCTGTGGGCCCTGTCCGCATCAAAGAGCGGACAGGGCCCACAGTCATTTCGAGAGGCGCCGGCAAGGAGGAAAGAGCGCCCATTCACAGGGACCAACGCCGCCACCCCGCCCGCGGTCACCCTGAGTCGTCCGTTCGGCCCAATACGGCCGTCGAAAATCACACTCCGTCACATCATCGGGGTCGGACATGCCGAAGGGCCGGCTCCGAGGGTTCGGAGCCGGCCCCGGGCATCGAGCCGACGGGCGGCGAACTCACCTGTTGAGCGGAAGTCCGCCGAGCAGCTGGCCGTCGACGGGGTTGGGCAGCGTGCCACCGAAGACGGGGGTCTTCACCACGCCCGACTCCTTCACACCCGTCTTCACCTTGTCCGCCGTGCGCTTCACGTTGTTGCCCACGTAGCCGGTCGGCACCTTGGCGGCGGTGGGGAGACTACGGGTGACCGTCTTACCGTTGTCGACGAGGCCGTGCCCCGACATGTCCACCGCGGATGCGGGAACAGCGGCGCCGGCAATGGCAAGGGAGCCGGCGACAACGGCAGCAGCCTTCAGGTTATTCATCGTGTTCCTTTCCAGGTAAATCCGGTCCTCGTTCTCCCGGGCTAACGAGAGGGGCACCGCTCGGAAACTCCGCGGCCTCAAGTTCCTGGAACTCATACGAAAAGACCCGTTGCACCGACAACGGCCGGCACAACGGGTCGCGAGGATCGGCGACTGCTTCGCCTCAGGCACTGGTCCTGGTATCAGCCGGTGGGCAGTCCGGACAGTTCCGCGGCGGGCAGACCGGCCTCCTTGAGCGTGGCGACGGAGACGTTCACCAGGGCCTGGAGCACATTGTCGGCGCTGGTGTCCACGTCTTGGGACAGGCCGGAGGTGAGTACGCCCAGCAGGGCGTCGAGGGTCTTGCCGAGGGCGCCGAGGGCGTCCTCGGTGAGGTTCGCCGGCAGGGTGGAGGCGGGCGTGGTCCCAGCGGTCTCGGGCTCCGCCTCGACTGCCTCCTCGGTCGCCGCCTCGGCCTCGGCGAGCGCCTCCTTCCTGAGCTCCTCGGCCTCCTTCATGGCCGCGTCGACCTCCTTCTTGGCCTCGGCGAGGGCGTCCTTCCTGGCCTGTTCGGCCTCCTTGCGGGCCTGCTCGACCTCCTTCCTGGCCTGGGCGACAGCTTCCTTGGCGGCTTCGGTGAGCTCCTTCGCCTCCGCCGCGGTGAGCGGGTCGTCGTCGTCGAGGGCGCTGTCCAGCAGGCGGGTCACCGGGGTCAGTACGGTGCCGAGGCCGGCCAGCACATGGGCCTGGTCCTGGAGCGCGGGGCGCGCCGGGACGGCGGCCCGGGACGCGGCGCGGGTGTCGGCGCGGCCGGAGTCGGGCGGGGCCGCGAGCGCGGGGGCGGCCGTGCCCAGGAAGAGGGCCGCGCACAGGGCCGAAGTGGTGAGGTGTCGGGTGGTCGGTGACGGCATTGAGTTCCCCTAGTGCGAGTTTCGGATCGTGCGATCACCGTTAAACCGCCACGGCGCGCCCGCAACCGGTCGCACTCCGAACAGACCAAGCCCCTGCCGATCGGGTGGCCGTTCGTAAAAACACACCGGATGGCGACTCCGAATGGGTGGTCCCACGCGGGAAACAACTCGGAAAACGCCGCCGCTCCAACACTGTTGACCGGATAGAAGATAAATATGGATAAGTGGCTGGTGCTGCTTATCTGCTGAACCCACGAAGCCGGTTGAAGCACAGACCCTCTCGAACAGGCGCGGGATCTTATATCGGGAACGCGAGCCACACATCGTGTTACTGGTTCGGACTCATTTCTTCGGAAGGGCAGCTTCGGTCATGCGCATCGCGCCGCACATCCTGCATGTCGCCCAGCCCGTCGAGGGGGGTGTCGCACGGGTCGTGACGGACCTGGCCGCGGCGCAACTCGCGGCGGGGCTGCGGGTGACCGTGGCCTGTCCGAGAGGCGGCACGCTGGCGTACGACGTACGCGCGCTGGGCTGCCGGGTCCTGCGCTGGGACGCGACCCGCTCACCGGGGCACCGGCTCCCGGGCGAGGTACGGCGGTTGGCGCGGCTGGTGCACGACGTGCGGCCGGACCTGGTGCACGCGCACAGCGCGAAGGCCGGACTCGCGGCCCGGCTCGCGGTGCGCGGCGCCCTGCCCACCGTCTTCCAGCCGCACGCCTGGTCGTTCGAGGCCGCCGACGGAGCCGCCGCGCGGCTGGCGCTGGCCTGGGAGCGGTTCGGCGCGCGCTGGGCGGCGCGGGTGCTGTGCGTGAGCGAGGCCGAGCGGCGTACCGGCTACCGGGCCGGCATCACCGCCCGGTGGCGGGTGGTCCCCAACGGTGTCGACACCGACCGGTTCCGGCCGGAGGGGGACAGCGCACGGTCCGGGGCGGGTCCGCTCGTGGTGTGCGTGGGCCGGCTGTGCCGCCAGAAGGGGCAGGACGTGCTCCTGCGGGCCTGGCCCGAGGTGGTGCGGCAGGTGGCCGGGGCCCGGCTGGTGATGGTCGGTGACGGCCCGGACGCGGCGCGGCTGCGCGCGGCCGCGCCTGCGTCGGTGGAGTTCGCCGGCGGGACGCCGGACACCGCCGCCTGGTACCGGGCCGCCGATGTCGTGGTCCTGCCGTCGCGCTGGGAGGGCATGGCGCTCGCCCCGCTGGAGGCCATGGCGTGTGCCCGGCCGGTCGTCGTCACGGACGTGGACGGGGCGGCCGAGAGCCTTCCGCCCGCACATCGGCCGGACTGCCTGGTGCCGTCGGAGGACCCCGGGGCGCTGGCGCGGGCGCTCACGGCGCTGCTGTGCGACGAGCCGCTGCGCTCGGCGCTGGGCGCGCGGGGCCGCTCGCATGTGCTCCACGCCCACGATCTGCAGCGGGCCACGGACGCAGTGACCGACGTCTACCGCGAGCTGCTCGGCGTCTCCTGCGCGCAGGCCGCCGGACCCAACGAGGGCAGGAAGTGCATCCCCACATGACCGCGGAAAGTACCGTTGCCTCGCCGGCGGGGCCGCAGCGGGTGCCCCAGGGCGCCGTCTCCGTCCTCGCCCCGCGCGGCCAGGCCGCCGGACGCCGGGGGACCGCCGGGCGGGGACCGCGCCGTCCGCACCGGACCTCCCGCGCAAGGCGGGCCTCCCGGACGTCGCTGTGCCTCGTCGACGGCGGCGCGGCCCTGCTGGGCGCCCTGGCCCTGCCCGCGCCGCACAGGTACCCGCTGGTCGTCGCCCTGCTGGGGCTCGGTGTGCTGTGGCTGAACCGGCGTGCCTCCCTGTACGACACCTCCGCGGCGACCGGCGTGCTCGACGAACTGCCCGCCGTCTGCGGCCGGATCGCCGTCGGCTGGGCCGTCGTCGCGGCGCTCTCTCCGCTGCGGTCGCTCCCGCCGGCCCTGCTGGCCGCCGCGGTCGCCGTGCACTGCGCGGCGGCCTGCGCCGGCCGCACGGCGGTGCACGGGCTGCGGCGCCGGGCGCTGCGCCGCCGGCCCTGTCCGGCCCTGGTGGTCGGCCCCCTCGCGGCGGCCCGCCGGGTGTCGGCGGCGCTGCTGCGCCAACCGGACTGCGAGGTACGGCCGGTGGGGATCGTCGCCGACGACCCGGAGGTCCTCGGTGAAGCCGACGACGAGCTCGGGCTGCCGGTGCTCACCACCGCGCTGGAGGCGCGACGCGCTCTCATCCAGAACGGGGTGGGCACGGTCCTCGTGGTGGGGGCCGCCACCCGGGTGGAGAAGGCCGCGGTGCTGCGGGCGCTGGCCGCGCACGGCTGCGCGCTGTGGGAGCTGGACGCGGATCCGCCGTCGTACGGCTTGGCCGGGCACCGCCCGGAGTCGGGGCATCTGGCCGGGTTCTCGCGCCGGTTGCTGCGGCCGGAGGGCGGGCGGCGCCGCGGCAGCGCGGGCAAGCGGGCGCTCGACGTGGTGCTCTCCGGGGCGCTGCTGGTGCTGGCCGCGCCGGTGCTGCTGGTGTGCGCGCTCGTGCTGCGGGTCACGGACGGGCCGGGCGTGGTGTTCCGGCAGGAGCGGGTCGGCAAGGACGGGCGGCCGTTCACGATGCTGAAGCTGCGCACCCACCGGCCGGCCAGCGCGCACGAGGCGGCGACCCGCTGGAGCGTGGCGAACGAGCAGGACATGAGCCGCTTCTGCCACTTCCTGCGCCGCACCTCGCTGGACGAGCTGCTCCAGCTGTGGAACGTCTTCCGCGGCGACATGAGCCTGGTCGGGCCCCGGCCCGAACGGCCCTATTTCGTCGCCGAGTTCAGCCAGGCCCACCCCGGCTATCCGGCCCGCCACCGGATGCGGACCGGGATCACCGGGCTGGCCCAGATCCAGGGGCTGCGCGGCGACACCTCGATCGAGGACCGGTGCCGCTACGACAACGCCTACATCGACAACTGGTCGCTGTGGCAGGACGTCTGCATCCTGCTGCGCACGGCGGCCCAGTTCGTCCGGCCGACGGGGAGCTGAGGACCGGTGAGCACTGATACGGCAGCCCCTCCCCGGCCGGCGGCCAGGATGTCGCCGTCGGCGCGGCGCCGGGTCCGCTCCGTGCGGCCCGTCCTGTCCGTGCTGCCGGTCGTCGCGGTCGTCGTCCTGCTGGGGCTGCCGGTCGTGCCGGGCAGTTCCGCGACTCCCGCCGACGCCGCCTCGGGGCTCGTCGTGCTGTGGGCGCTCGTCGACACCGTGCTGCGGGCGCGGCGGCCTCTGACGCGGACCGCGGCGGTGGTGTTCGGGCTGCCCGTGGTGGGCATCGCGGTCGCCGCGGCGGGTGCGGTGACCGCCTCCGACGCGATCACCGGACTGGCCCGCTATCTCCAGGTGTTCGTGCTCATCCCGGTCGCGGTGATGCTGCTGGTGCGCGACCGGCGAGGGGCGCGGCTGCTGCTGTGGTCCCTGGTCGGACTCGCGCTGTGGCAGGGCGCGATCGGCGTGAAGCAGTACCTCACCGGGACCGGAGCCTCGTATCAAGGGGCCTTCATCCGGGCCGTGGGCACCTTCGGGCCGTCCGACGTGATGGGCATGGCCACGGTCGTCGCCCTCGGGGCGGTGGCCGCGACCGGGCTCGCGCTCGGGGCGCCGCAGCGGCGGCAGCGGATCCTGGCGACCGGATGCGTGCTGGTCCTGCTGGTGCCGCTCGCGCTGTCCTTCAGCCGGGGCGCCTGGATCGCGACGGCCCTGGCCTGCGGGGCGCAGTTGCTGATGGCGGGAGTGCGGCGGGCGGCGAAGGTGTTCGCGGCGGCTGTCGCGGCCTCGGTGGTGCTGGTCGGCGGGCTCGGCGTGGGCGCGAGCGCGTTGCAGGAGCGGCTGACCAGCATCACCCAGGTCACCGACGCGCCGGACCAGTCGGTCATCGACCGCTACACCATGTGGGCCGCGGCGGCCGGCATGTGGCGCGAGCACCCGGTGACCGGCGTGGGCCTGAAGGCGTTTCCGGCGTACCGGGACGGCCATGCCTCGCTCGCGCTGTCGTCGGGCAGCGACACGGAGGGAGCGGGCCAGGCCTACCGGCGCCAGCCCCTGCTCTCCCCGCACAACATGTATCTGCTGCTGCTGAGCGAGCAGGGCATGTTGGGCCTGGTCACGGTCGCGGGCAGCTGGCTGGCGCTGCTGGTGTGCGCGGTGCGCCGGCTGCGGCGCAGCGGCGGGCTCGCCCGGGAGTGCGCGGTGCCGGTCTGCGGGCTGCTGCTGTGGCAGCTCGTCAACTTCCTGTACTCCGACATCGGCGGACCCTCCACGGTCCTGACGGCCGTCTGCCTCGGCATGGCCGCGTGGTGGGGGCTGGCGCACAACGAACCGAGCGCCCCGGTGACGGCCCCGGCCACGGAATCGGGCGCACGATGAGTCCCGGCCCGGCGACGCCCGGGGACGCCCTCGCCGCGACCGTCGGCTTCAGGGCCGACGGCGCCGACGCCACGCCCCCGGCCCACGTGAGCACCCCGCACCCGACYGGCACGAGAGCCCGGGTGGGCAGCCCGCGCCCGGTCGGGGCCCTCGCCGYCTTCACGACCACCGTGAACCCCGCGCCCCCACCCGGGGACGCCCTCGCCGCGACCGTCGGCTTCAGGGCCGACGGCGCCGACGCCACGCCCCCGGCCCACGTGAGCACCCCGCACCCGACAGGCACGAGAGCCCGGGTGGGCYGCCCGCGCCCGGTCGGGGCCCTCGCCGACTTCACGACCACCGTGAACCCCGCGCCCCCYCCCGGGGACCGCCCCGACCACGCGACCGACCCGGAAGCCCCCCACCCGACCGGCGAACACCCCGCTCGCGTCTCCGAGTTCAAGACCCCCCGCACGGCGGGCCTCGGCGCAGGTCGCACGGTCGGCTTCGGCCGCCCGCGTGCCACGGACACCCGTCGTCCATCTGTCTCCGGCGACGGCGAGGCGAGCACGTCCATCGCGGACAGCAGGGCGATCAGGTCGGGCGCTTCGTCGGTGGGGTCCGGCAGACACGGCCGCTCGCCCGTCACCCGCACCGAAGAGATGCGCCAGCACCTGATCCCGCCCGAGCCCGAGCACCGCCCCAGCGCTGCCACCCGACGCTTCCTCGCTCGGGCGACCCTGTTGTCCGCCGCGCTGTCGATGGCCGGGGCGGTGCTCGGGCTCGGGCGGGATCAGGTGCTGGCGCATCTCTTCGGTGCGGGTGCGCAGAGCGACGCGTTCCTGGTGGCCTGGACGGTGCCGGAGATGGCGTCGACGCTGCTGATCGAGGACGGCATGGCGTTCGTGCTGGTGCCGGCGTTCAGCCTGGCGCTGGCCCGCCGGGCGGCGCACGGACCCGGCGCCCCCGACCCCGTGCGGGCCCTGGTAGCCGCCTCGCTGCCGCGGCTGTGCCTGGCCCTCGCCGGTACGGCGGCCCTGCTCGCGGCCGGGGCGCCGCAGCTGGTCTCCCTCCTCGCGCCGGGCCTGTCCGACCCGTCCCTGGCCGTGTCCTGCACCCGGCTCACCGCGACCTGCGTGCTGAGCTTCGGGCTGGCCGGCTACTCCAGCGCGGCGCTTCGGGCCCACCGCAGCTATCTCGCCCCCGGCGCCATCTACATCGCGTACAACATCGCGATCATCACCACGATGTTCGCCCTCGGCGCGCGCTGGGGCGTACGGGCCGCCGCTCTCGGTGTCGCGCTCGGCGGATGCCTCATGGCGGCCGTACAGGCGCCGTCGCTGTGGCGGCGCATCGCCCGGCGGCCCGAGGGGGCGGCGCCGGCGCCGGCGTCCCCGTACGAGGGAGACGGTGGCCGGACGGTCGCGCTCGGGCTGGTCTGCGCGGTGCTGCTGTTCGCCCTGTGCCGGCAGTCGCAGGTCCTCATCGAGCGGTTCCTCGCGGCCGGGCTGCCCGCCGGGGCGATCTCGCACCTCAACTACGCCCAGAAGGTTGCCCAGTTGCCGATGTCGCTGTCGATGATGGTGTGCGTCGTCACCTTCCCGGTGGTGGCGCGGGCCATCGCCGAGGGCGACACACGGCGGGCCGGTGAGCGGGTCGAGCGGGACCTGGCGCTGATGGCCTGCCTCGTCCTGCTCGGCACCGCGGTGGTCGTCGCCGGCGCCCCGCAGATCGTCCAACTGCTGTTCCAGCGCGGTGCGTTCACCGCGCAGGACACCGCCGCCACCGCCGCCGTCATGCGGGTGTACGCGCTCGGCCTGCTGGGTCAGACGCTGGTGGGGGCGCTCGTGCGGTCGTACTTCTCGACGGGCCGCACCACCTGGTTCCCGCTGGCCGCGATGGGCGCGGGCGCGCTCGCGACCGCCGGGATCGGCCTGTGGGCCGTGGACCCCTGGGGCGCGCGCGGCATCGCCGCGGCCAACGCGGCCGGTATCACCCTCACCGCGCTGCTCCTGCTGCTGGGGCTCGGGCCGCGCACCGTGCCCGTGCGCGTTCGCCTCGTCGTCGCCGAACTGTCCCGGCCGGTGCGCGCGGCCGTCTGCGCCACCGTGGCCGGGCTGTGGTGCGCGCGGCAGTTCGACTCGCCCGCGGCCTGCGTCGCCGCCTGCTGTCTGGCCGTGACCGCCGTCTTCGTCCTGCTGGCCTGGGTCCTCGACGCGGCCGGCGCCCGCTCCCTCCTGCTTCCCGTCGCGCATTCCGTCCGTAGCTCCGTCACACGAAAGCTTCGCCATGGTCGCTGACATCACGGCCGCGCCACCCGCGGCCGAACCCCTTCCCGCCCCGGTCCCGCAGGGACGCCCGAAGCGGCCGCCCGCCGCCTGGGTGGCCATGTACCACTCCGTCTCGAACTGCCCGGACGACCCGTACGACATCACCGTCACCCCCGGGCGCCTGGAGCGGCAGTTCGCCTGGCTGGCCGCGCGCGGACTGCGCGGGGTGAGCGTCCGCGAGCTGCTCGCGGCGCGCGCCCACGGTCAGGAGCGCGGCCTGGTGGGCCTCACCTTCGACGACGGGTACACCGACTTCGTCACCACCGCCCTGCCCGTGCTGCACCGCTGGGGTTTCACGGCGACCGTGTTCGTGCTGGCGGGGCTGCTCGACGGCGAGAACTCCTGGGAGCTGATCGGCCCGCGCAAGGCCCTGCTCGACGCGGACGGCGTCCGCTTCGCCGCGGACGCGGGCATGGAGATCGCCTCGCACGGGCTGCACCACATCGATCTGACCGGGGCCCACGACGAGGAACTGGACGCCGAGGTCACCGACAGCAGGCACCAGCTCGCCCGGATCACCGGCGACGACGTCGAGGGCTTCTGCTACCCGTACGGCCATCTCGACGAGCGGGCCGTGGACGCCGTACGCCGCGCCGGCTACCGCTACGCCTGCGCGATCAAGCCCGGCCCGGCCGGCTCCGGCGACCTCGCGCTGCCTCGCATCCACATCGGCGAGGCGGACACCTCGATGCGGCTGGAGCTGAAGCGGCGCCTGGCCCGGGTCTGCGGACGCGCACTGGAGGCCGTGTGAAGGCCCTCCACGTCATCACCGGCCTCGGCGTCGGCGGCGCCGAACAGCAGCTGCGCCTGCTGCTGCGTCACCTGCCCGCGCAGTGCGACGTGGTGACCCTCACCAACCCCGGCCCGGTCGCCGCGGGCCTGACCGCCGACGGTGTGCACGTCACCCACCTCGGCATGAACGGCAACCGCGACCTGGGTGCCCTCCCCCGCCTCACCCGGCTGATCCGCGACGGCGGCTACGACCTGGTGCACACGCATCTGTACCGGGCCTGTCTCTACGGCCGGATCGCGGCGCGGCTCGCGGGAGTTCGCACCGTCGTGGCCACCGAGCACTCCATCGGCGCCGGCGGGCTGGAGGGCCGGGCGCACAACGTGGGCGTACGCGGGCTGTATCTGGCCGGCGAGCGGCTCGGCCAGGCCACGGTGGCCGTCTCGCCGACGGTGGCCGAACGGCTGCGGCACTGGGGCGTGCCCGGGCAGCGCATCCGCGTCATCCCGAACGGCATCGACGCACCCCGCTTCCGCTACGACGCGGCGCGCCGCAAGGAGGCCCGGGCGTTCCTCGGGCTGCCCGAGGGCGCGTACGTCGTCGGCGGGGTGGGGCGCCTGACGCCGGGCAAGCGCTTCGACCTGCTGCTGCGGGCGCTGGCCCTGCTGCCCGGCGACGTATGGCTGTTGCTGGTCGGCGGCGGGCCCGAAGAAGAGGTGCTGCGGCGCACCGCGCGGGACCTGGGGGTCGCGAACCGGGTGCTGCTGACGGGCGAGCGGCCGTGTCTGCCGGACCCCACCGACGAAGCGCCCGACCTGATCGCCCTGCTGTCCGCGATGGACGTGCTCGCCTCGCCGTCGCCGGAGGAGTCCTTCGGGCTGGCCGTGGTGGAGGCGCTGGCGGCCGGGTTGCCCGTGCTGTACGCGAGCTGCCCCGCCGTCGAGGACCTGTCGCCGGGCGCGGCGCCCGGTGCCCGCCGGGTCACGGGCGGCGCCGGGGCGTACGCGCGCGAGGTGCTGCGGCTGCGGGCGGCGGGACCGGGCGAGCGCAGCGCCCCGGACGCCGTACGCCGCTACGACATCGCGGCCACCGCACGGCAGCTGATGGATCTGTACACGGCCGCTCTGTCCGGTTCGAACCTGGAAGTGAGTTCCTCATGACAGACAACCCCGCTGGGCGTGACCCGCTGTTCGACCGTGCGCGCATGCGGCGGCTGCCCTTGTGGTGGTGGCTGCCGGCCGGTGCGCTGATCGGTGCGGTGGCCGGTGGCGCCTACGGCCAGCTGAGGCCGCCGCAGTTCACGGCGACGAGTTCCGTCGTCGCCGTGCCCAACGGCCGGACCGACGCCGACTGCACCGACGCGCTCGGCTTCGCGCAGGCGTACGGCCGGGTGGCCAAGCAGCTCGCGGTGCTCGGCGACGCACAGGTGTGGGCGGGTGTGCCGGTGTCGACGCTGCGCGAGAGTGTGGACGTCGCGACGTCGCCGGACGCGCCGATGGTCGCGGTCTCGGCGACCTCGCCGGACCCGGGTGAGGCGGTGGACATCGCCAACGCCGTGTCCCGGGCGCTGCTCACCCAGGCCGACCACACCAAGGACGACACCGGCATCAAGCTGGAGCGCCTGTCGCGTGCCGCGCGGCCCACCGAGCCGTCGTCCGCGTCCCCGGCGCTGACCGGGCTCGTGGGCGCGAGCGCCGGAGGTCTGCTGGGCGGCCTCGCGCTGCTGGCCCGGCCGCGGCGGACCGAGGAAGACGACGACACGGGCCGGGCATCGGTACCCGGCCCGGCCAACGCCGCCGACGCCCACGGGACGCGTGGATGACCGCGTCGGGCGGCGCGCTGTCGGTGGAGGTGTGCACCGACGGGCACACCTTCGCCGCTCTGGCCGAGGACTGGGAGCGCCTGTACCGGGCGTGCCCGTCGGCGACGCCGTTCCAGAGCCACGCCTGGCTGCACTCGTGGTGGCTGTCGTACGGCAGAGCGGGCGCGCTGCGGCTCGTCCTGGTGCGCCGGGGCGGTGAACTGGTGGCCGCGGCACCGCTGATGCGGGTGCGCCGGCCGCTGCCGGCACTGGTGCCGATCGGCGGCGCCATCACCGACTTCTGCGATGTGCTCCTCGACGAGGAGGTGGGCGCTCCCGGTGCCGCGGCGCTGGCGGACGGCCTGGCCGGGCTCGCCCGCACCGCTCTCGTCGACTTCGGCGAGGTACGGCCGGGCGGCGCGATGGAGCGGGTCTACCTCTGCTGGCGCGGCCCGCGGCACCGCACCAGCGACTCGGTGTGCCTGGACCTGCCGGCCGTGCCCATGGACCAGTTGGTCGGGCGGCTGCCGGTGGGGCGCGCCCGGCGCATCCGCAGCAAGGTGAACCAGCTCGGCCGGCTCGGCCTGGAGTGGCGCGTCGTACCCCACGACGAGACCGAGGCCGCGGTGCGCCGACTCCTCGAACTGCACCGGCTGCAGTGGGAGGGCAGACGGGTCTCGGCGGAGCATCTGCGGCCACGGTTCCTGGAGCACCTGGTCCGGGCGGCGGTCCCGCTGGCCCGGACCGGGGAGGCGGCGACGACGGAGTTCGTGCTCGAAGGCTCGGTGGTGGCGGTCAACATCACGCTGCTGTCGGGGACGTTGGCGGGGATGTACATGTACGGCTTCCACCCGCAGCTGCGGGAGCGCAAGGTGGACGTGGCGACGATGCTGCTGCACGCGGCCACCGGGCATCTGGCGTCCGCCGGGACCCGGGTGCCGGGCCAGATGCGGACGCTGAGCCTGCTGCGCGGCGACGAGCCGTACAAGTACCGCTGGTGTCCCGAGACGGCCGTCAACCAGCGCTTCCTGCTGGCCCGGCGGCACACGCTCCCGCTGCTGGCGGCCGCCGTCGCCGAGGACGCCGCCCGGCGCCGGGCCAAGAAGCTCCTGCGTGCCCCCTCCGGCTCCGCTAGCGCCGCTGGCGCTCCCCCCACTCCAGACACACGGTGAGCTTGCCGCCGGCCTGGTGCTTCAGCCACTCGTCCAGGTCGACCGGCGTGCACCGCGGCAGCTTGGAGGGCCGGGCCGTGGGCGTCGACGCCGGTTTCGGGTCCGGCCTGGCGGCGGCCTGGGGCGGGGTCGGCGCGTCGACCGCGGGCCCGGGTTTCGGGTCCGGCAGGACGGGAGTGGAGGACAGCAGCACGCGGTACAGGGCGGAGGCACGGGGGTTGTCGGAGCACAGCCACACGCCGTGCGGGCAGTAGTCGGTGATGGTGTTGTACAGCGGCTTGTGCTCGTCCATCCAGGCCAGCATGCGCAGCATGTACGTGATGTTGTCGCCGTTGCGGAACAGGCCCCACTCGGGATACGAGATCGGCTTGCCGTGCTTGCGTGCGAAGTCCACGTGGTGCCGCAGGCCGTAGGGCTCGGCGACCTGCTCGTCGAAGCCGAGTCCCTGCGGCTGGTCGTAGGCGTCCATGCCGATGATGTCGACGACGTCGTCGCCGGGGTAGCACTCGGGCCAGGGGATCGCGTCCATGCCCCGGCTCGGGGCGAAGTCGAACTTGAACCGCTGCCCGTCGACCGAGCGCATCACGTCGACGATGCGCCGCCAGTACCGCTTCCAGCTGTCCGGGTCGGGGCCGCAGCGGTGGGTGTAGGTGATGCCGTTCATCTCCCAGCCGAGCACGATGACCGTGTCCGGCACACCCAGGTCGACCAGCCGCTCGGCCAGCACCTCGAAGTGCTCGTCGAACGCGCCGGCCGCGGCGCGCCGCAGCAGCTTGCGGACGGAGGCGTCGGGGAGGTTCGCCTCGTTGCGTTCCATCATCGGCACGTTGAGCACGAGCATCCGGTCGGACTTGGCGCGCCGCCACTTGGCCCAGCTGTCGAGGAAGCCGTGCGCGCCCTCGATGTTGTGCCACAGGTCCCCCGGCAGATACGTGTGCCCCACGCGCGGCTCCTGGCCGCCGAGCCAGCGGGCGAGCTCCTGCATGCGCCTCACCCCGGTGGGGCCGTAGTGCAGGTACGCGCCGAACGCAGGGCTGCGCGCGGGCACGCCCTGCGGGGAGTGCGCGCCGCCCCGGGGTGGCGGGGACGGGGCGGGGGCCGACRCCCCGAATGCCGGGCCGGGGGCGAGGGCCGCCGCGGCGACCACCGCGACGGTGAGGAACGCCGGCCCTCTGCGGGCGGACCGGCGACGGTCAGGGGCCATACGTCCTCCTTGGTGCGCTGCTCGGTGCGCTCCTCTCACTGAGTGATACGTAGTCATATCCGCGTCGGCCGCACCATTGGAGTGCGGCCGAACGGGCTCTCAGTTGCCATGTCTCAGTTGCCGTACAGCGTCTCGATCTCGTCCGCGTACGCCTTCGTCACCGCGTGCCGTTTGACCTTCAGGGACGGGGTGAGCATGCCGTTGTCCTCGTTGAACTCGCCCTCGACCAGGACGAACGATCGGATCGACTCGGCCCGCGAGACGGCCTCGTTGGTGTAGTCGACGGCCCTTTGGACGTCCGCACGCATGCGGGGGTCCTGGATCACCTCGGACAGCGGGGTGTCGGCGGGCATCTTGCGCACGGCGAGCCAGTGGGCCACCGCGTCCGGGTCGAGGGTGATCAGGGCGCCGATGAAGGGGCGGTTGTCGCCGACGACGAGGCACTGTCCGATCGGTGAGCGGCTGCGCAGGCGGTCCTCCAGGACGGCCGGGGAGACGTTCTTGCCGCCGGAGGTGACGAGGATGTCCTTCTTGCGGCCGGTGATGGTGAGGTAGCCGTCCTCGTCGAGGGCGCCGAGGTCGCCGGTGGCGAACCAGTCGCCCTGGAGTACGGCGTCGGTGGCGGCGGGGTTGTTCCAGTACGAGCCGAAGACGATGCCGCCCTTGATGAGGACCTCGCCGTCGTCGGCGATGCGGACGGCGGTGCCGGGGACGGGCCGGCCGACAGTGCCGGGGCGCGGCTTCAGGGGCGGGACGATGGTGGCGGCGGCCGTCGTCTCGGTCAGGCCGTAGCCCTCGTAGACGAGGATGCCGGCGGCGTAGAAGAACAGGTTGAGGTTGCGGTCGAGCGGGGAGCCGCCGCTGATGGCGTAGCTCATGCGGCCGCCGAGTTCCTTGCGGACGCGGCGGTAGACCAGCAGGTCGTACAGGGCCCAGGCGGCGTAGAGGCCGAGGCCGGGACCTTTGCCGGTGCCGAGGAACTTGTGCAGGTAGGCCTCGCCGAAGCGGACGGCGATGCGGTCGGCGCGGTCGAAGGAGGCGGCGCGGCCCATCTTCTCGGCGGTCGCGCGGCCGGTGTCGTGGATCTTCTCGAAGAGGTACGGGACGCCGACGAGGAAGGTGGGGCGGAACTCCCTGAGCGCCGGGCGGAGTTCGTCGGGCTTGATGCTCGGGCAGTGGCCGATCTCGATACGGGCCATCAGGCAGGCGATCTGGAGGCTGCGGCCGAGGATGTGGGCGAGCGGGAGGAAGAGGAGGGTCGAGGCGGTCTGGCGGGTGACCTCCTTGAAGATCGGGTGCAGCAGCTCGACCGTGTTGGCGGCCTCGGCGTGCAGGTTGGCGTGGGTGAGGACGCAGCCCTTCGGTTTGCCGGTGGTGCCGGAGGTGTAGCAGAGGGTCGCGATGGTGTCGGGGGTGAGGGCCGCACGGCGCTTCGCGACCTCGTCGTCGGGGAGGTGCCGGCCGAGGGCGGTGAGGGCGCCGAGGGCGTCGTCGCCCTCCAACTGCCATACATCCGGCGGCTGTTCGTGTCCGGCCGTGCCGGTCGTGACCGTCTCGGTGTTCTCCTTCGTCTCCGTGACGACGTGGCGGGCGCCCGAGTCGCGGACGATCCACTCGACCTGGTCGGCGGAGGACGTGGCGTAGACGGGGACGCTCTGGCCGCCGGCGGCCCAGATGGCGAAGTCCAGGACCGTCCACTCGTAGCGGGTGCGGGACATCACGGCCACACGGCCGCCGGGTTCGAGACCGGCGGCGATCAACCCGTTGGCGACGGCGGTGACTTCGCGGGCGAAGGCGGTGGCGGTCACCGGCTGCCAGGCGCCCTGCCGTTGGCGGCGCAGGACGACCGCGGTGGGGTCCTCGGCCGCGTTGGTGAAGGGGAGGTCGGCGATGCTTCCGGTGGTGGGCGGCGCTGCGAGGGGTGGGGTGCGGGCCTCGCGGACCACACCGTCGTCGTCCTTGGTGATCTCGACCTTGGTGCGATCCATCAGGTCGGTGCGCTGCTTCGCCCGCTTCAGGTCCTTGCGTACGCCCATGTCGGCTCCCGGTGCCCATCGGACTTACTGAAGAGTCAACTTACTCACGCGTAAGGGAAGGTCAATGGGTCGGGACGCGGTGAGGATGTGCGCGTCTGTACGTTGCTGTACGACCGCCCCCCCCCCACGGAAGGAACCCCCGTGCACTCCCGACGTCTCCGGTCCGCCCTGGTCGCCGTCTGCGCCGCCGCGGCCGTGTCCCTCACCGGCATCGCACCGGCCGCCGCCCACACCTCGACTCCCCTGCCGGCGGGCTCCGTCGCCCCCGTCGCCGCCCACGGACTCACTCCGCTGACCGACCTGTTCGCGGAGCGGCTGCTGGTCGCCGACAAGGTGGCCGCCGCCAAGTACGGCACCGACAAGCCGATCGACGACCCGGTGCGCGAGCAGCAGATCCTGGACGATGTCGCCGCACGGGCGACCGGGCTCGGGCTGGACCCGGAGGCAGTACGGGCCGTGTTCCGGGACCAGATCGAGGCGAACAAGCTGGTGCAGCGCGGCCTGTACGCACGCTGGGACGCGCACCCCGAGGAGCGGCCCACCGAGCGTCCCGACCTGGTCAAGGAGGTCCGCCCGATACTCGACCGCATCACCACCGAGCTGCTGACCGCCCTGAAGGACACGCAGCGGCTACGGACGTCGCCGTCGTGCGAGCCGCGGCTGTACGTCGCGGGCGCCCGGTCGGCGTACGAACATCAGCTGGACGTCCTGCACCTGAGGGGGCTTCAGCGGGCGGCGGCGTCGGTGTGCGGGTGACTCGGTGGTGTCGTTGACGTGGTTCGGGTGTAGCGGGCGCGCATGGCTTCGCCGGCAGCCGGGCCGGCCGTGAACACGTAGGCCCGGCTGTCGTCGAGGCGGCGGCCGGTCCTGGCGTCGACGACCACGGGTTCGACCTCTTCGCCGCTGCCGGTGTCGACCAGGATCATGCTGCGCTGTTCGGGGGTGAGGCGGGAGTTGCCCCATGCGGCGAGTGTGACGATCACCGGGCGCAGGGAGCGGCCCAGGTCGGTCAGGACGTACTCATGGCGGACCGGGCTCGTCTGGTAGGGGCGGCGTTCCAGCAGGCCGTCGGCGACCAGGGTTTTCAGGCGTGCGGTGAGCATGCTGGTGGAGATGCCCAGGTTCTCCTGGAACTGGTCGAAGCGGGTGTAGCCGTCGAAGGCGTCGTGGAGGATCAGCAGCGTCCACCATTCGCCGACGTGCTGCACCGTCGTGGACAGCGGGCATTCGAGGTCTTCTGCCCTGATGCGGCTTGCCAAGGTTGACCACCTCCGGAGAGTTACTGCTAAAGTCGAAGTTAATAGCTTCTATTTTAGCAGTAACGACGGGTGCGGCGCTCACGCCTGCCAGCAGCCGGGAACGGAACTCGCCATGACCACCCCCGTCAGAGCAATCAGCGAATCCCTGAAGGGTCGGCGCGCCCTGGTCACCGGTGGCACGAAGGGGGTCGGCGCGGCCGTCGCCCGACGCCTGGCCCACGCCGGTGCCACCGTGCTGGTGACCGCCCGCAGCCGCCCCGACGACGTCGCGGCACCGGACATGATCATCGCGGACCTGGGCACCCCCGAGGGGGCCGCCACGGTGGTCGAGGAAGCCCTCCGTCGCGTGGGCGGAATCGACATCCTGGTCAACAATCTGGGCGGTTCTCAGGCGCCCTCGGGCGGATACGCGGTCCTCGAAGAGGACGACTGGGCCATGGAGCTCAACGTCAACCTCCTCGCCGCCGTCCGCCTGGACCGCGGCCTGCTGCCCGGCATGATCGAGGCCGGCCGGGGCGTCATCATCCACGTCTCCTCGATCCAGCGCCGCATGCCGCTGTGGAACGGCACTCTCGCCTACGCCGCCGCCAAGGCCGCCCTGACCACCTACAGCAAGGGCCTGGCCAACGAGGTCGCCCCGCACGGCGTCCGCGTCAACACCGTCGCCCCCGGTTTCGTCCGGACCACCGCGGCTGACGAGCTCGTCGCCCGCATCGCCGAGAACGCCGGCATCGCCCACGAGGCGGCGCTGAAACAGCTCATGGACTCCCTCGGCGGCATCCCACTGGGCCGTCCCAACGGCCCCGAGGAAGTCGCCGAACTCATCGCCTTCCTCGCCTCCGACCGCGCCCGCGCCATCGTCGGCGCCGAGCACGTCATCGACGGCGGCACCGTCCCCACCGTGTGAACCCCCGCCACCATCAGGAGACCGGCATGCACACCGACCAGCCCCAGGACATCGCTCCCGACGCCCTGCCCCAGGTGATCACCCGCTATCTGGACGCCCACCGCGCCCATGACACCGCCACCGCACTCGGCGCCTTCCACCCGGATGCCACCGTGACCGACGAAGGCAAGACCCACCGGGGAGCCCCGGCGATCGAGACGTGGCTGACCCGTGCCGCCGGCGAGTACACGTACACGATCGAACTCACCGGCGCGGAGAAGGTCGACACGGACCACTACGTCGCCACACACCACCTGGAGGGCAACTTCCCGGGCGGGGTGGTGGACCTGCACTACCGCTTCACCCTCAGCGACGGCCTGATCGAGGACCTCGTCATCGCACCCTGACCGGCGTCCACGCGGGCCGCCCCGGGCGGGACCACAGCACTCGCCGCTCAATACCGCTCAGCCATCAACCCGCGCGCCCGGCCGATCGTCTCGGCCAGCTGCGACACCTCCCCGTCCTCCGTCTCCCGCGCCAAGTCCTCGGCGTGTTCCTCCAGGTCGTGGAGGGACGGGGCGGCGGGCAGGGCGCTCCAGCGGTCGTCGCCCAGGCGCAGGGCGTCGGCGAAGTAGGCGGCCGTGGCCGTGACCTGGAAGCGGGGGCTTGCGCTCCATACGGAGTCCTGGAGCGCGCCGGTCTCCACGCGGCCCGACTCCTCGTGCGGGGCGCGGGAATCGGGGTCGAGCCAGCGGACGCTCGCCGTGGCGAGGTGGCCCTCGGTGCCCGGCCTGGTGTGGACCGCGTAGAGGGCGGTCACCGTGTGGCCGGGACCGGTCTCGCCGCCGTCGACGCTGTCGTCACGGAAGTCCTCGTCGGCGACCTGACGGTTGTCGTAGCCGATGAGGCGGAAGTCGGAGACCGTCGCCGGGTCGAAGGCGATCTGGGCCTTGGCGTCGCGGGCGGTCAGGTCGATGTTGCGCGGGAGGTCCTCGCAGAAGACCTCGCGGGCGTCGTCCTCGGTGGAGACATAGGCCGTGTGGCCGTCGCCCTTGTCGGCGAGGCGTTCCATCAGGGCGTCGCCGTAGTCGCTGCCGACTCCCACTCCGAACAGGGTGATTCCGTGCTCGCGGCGCTCGGACGCGATGCGTTCGAGGATCGTGTCCGCATCGGTGTCGCCCGTGTTGGCCAGGGCGTCGGAGACCAGGACCACGCGGTTCGTGGCGCCCTCCCTCATGCCTTCCACGGCCGTCTCGTAGCCCGTCTCCACTCCCGCGCCGAGGTTGGTGGAGTCCGTGGGTTCCAGGGTCGCTATCGCGTCGTGGACCTCGTCCCGGTTGCCGCCCAGGCGCGTCATCGGCAGGACCGTCTCCGCCTCGTCGCTGAAGGTGACGAGGGCGACCGAGTCGTCGTCGCGCAGCCGGTTGGTCATCACGCCGAGGGAGCTCTTCGCGAGGTCGAGCCGGCCCGGTTCGGCCATGGAGCCGGAGATGTCGATGACGAAGGTGAGGGCGGCGGGCGGGCGTTCACCGAGGTCGGTGGTCGGGCGGGTGGCCAGGCCCACGCGGACCAGGGACCAGTCCTCGCGGTCGGTGCGGGCGCCGTCCACGGTGACCGAGAAGCCGTTGCCGTCGGGGCGGTCGTAGTCCTGGCGGAAGCTGTTGACGAACTCCTCGGGGCGGACCGTCGAGGGGTCGGGCAGGCGGCCCTCGGAGAGGGTGCGGCGGGCGTAGCCGTAGGACGCGGTGTCGACGTCGAGGGCGAAGGTGGAGAGGTAGTCGGGCGCCGGCGCGAACTCCCGGGACTCGGAGTCGGAGTCGGCGTCGTCGCCGTTCTTCTGCTCGCCCGTGCCGCCTGTACCGCCCGTACTTCCGCCGCCGTTGGCGTAGCCGGGGGCCGGGCGGCCGCTGGGGTAGGTGCTGTTGTCCGCCGAGGAGTGGTCGCCGTCGCCCCCGCCACAGCCCGTGAGCAGCAGGCCGCCCGCCGTGGTGAGCGCGAGCAGCACTCCGCGCAGCCGTCGTATTCGGTACCGCTCCATCTTCCGTGCCCCCTTGGTCCGTTCACGTCGACTTTCTGTGACTGTGACGGGCCAGGGGGCCGGAACGTGCGCTACGGAGCGTTGCGGATGAGTCTCGAAGAGGCCACGGAGGCCGGTCGCCGAGACCGGTAGGTGATCTTCCGTTGACCTAGGACACGACGTCCTTGCGGGCAAAACCGCGGAAGGCCAGCGCGAACAGGACCAGGGCGTACGTTATGGAAATCGCCGTGCCCTGGATCATGCCGGACCACTCGGGAGTGGGCTGGACCGCGTCCGCCCACGCGAACTGCCAGTGCGCGGGCAGGAAGTGCCGCCAGTCGCCGAGCGCCGTCACGGCGTCGAGAACGTTGCCGACGATCGTCAGACCGACCGCGCCGCCGACCGCGCCGAGCGGGGCGTCCGTCTTGGTCGACAGCCAGAACGCCAGGCCCGCGGTGACCAGTTGGGACACGAAGACGTACGCCACGACCACCAGCAGGCGCTGCGCCGCCGTCCCCGAGTCCAGCGAGCCGCCGGTGGGGATCTGCAGCGGGCCCCAGCCGTAGGCCGCCGTGCCCACGGCCAGCGCGACCAGCGGCAGCAGGACCATCGCGGCCAGACTGAGCCCCAGGCCCACCACGAGCTTGGACCACAGCAGGCGGATCCGGGGCACGGGCGCCGCGAGCAGATAGCGCAGGGAGGACCAGCTGGCCTCCGACGCCACCGTGTCCCCGCAGAACAGGGCGACCGGGATGACCAGCAGGAAGCCCGCGGAGACGAACAGGTTCACGGCGGCGAAGTTCGCGCCGGACGCCGTGGCCGTGTCCATCAGGGTGATCCGGTTGCCGCCGGCGTCCGGCTCGCCGCCGATCGCGAACGCCGCGACCAGGACGAACGGCAGGACGGCGAGGATGCCGAACATGACCAGCGTGCGGCGCCGCTTGAGCTGGCGGACCAGCTCGACCCGCAGGGGCAGGGTGCGGCCCGCCCGGTAGCCGGAGGCGACCTCGGTGCGCTCGGTGAGCGTGCTCATGCGGAGCCTCCGATCAGGGTGAGGAAGGCGTCTTCCAGGCGGCGGTGCGGGCCCACCGACTGAACCGGGACTTCCAGCCGTACGAGTTCGGCGACCAGGCGCGTCGCGCTGCCGTCGGCGTCGAGGCGGACCAGGAGTCCGTCGTCGGTGCGCACGGCCGAGGCCACGCCCGCCAGGGCGGCGACCTTCTCGGCGACCGGCTCCTCCACGGCCGTGGCCGTGCCGACCAGCAGCGTGTCGCCGGAGCCGATGATCTCGGCGACCGGGCCCGCCTGCACGAGGCGGCCGTGGTCCATCACCACGAGGTGGGTGCAGGACTGCTCGACCTCCGCCAGCAGATGGCTGGAGACGATCACCGTGCGGCCGGCGGCCGCGTAGCGGATCATCACCTCGCGCATCTCGCGGATCTGGGGCGGGTCGAGGCCGTTGGTCGGTTCGTCGAGGATCAGCAGGTCCGGCATGCCCAGCATCGCCTGGGCGATGGCCAGGCGCTGGCGCATGCC
This sequence comes from Streptomyces sp. UW30, assembly GCF_008042075.1. Taxonomy (GTDB): domain Bacteria; phylum Actinomycetota; class Actinomycetes; order Streptomycetales; family Streptomycetaceae; genus Streptomyces. The sequence goes on from NZ_RDBN01000053.1 coordinate 446,888, forward strand.
CTGGGAGTACGTGCGCACCGCGCGGGCCAGCGCGTCGCCGAGGCCGGCGATCTCCAGGGCCTCGTCGAGGTGGGCGTCCTCGGCGGGGCGGCCGGTGGCCTGCCAGTACAGCTCCAGGTTCTCCCGGCCCGACAGGTGCGGCAGGAAGCCCGCGCCCTCGACGAAGGCGCCGACCCGGGACAGGACGGGCGCGCCGGGCCGGATCGCGTGGCCGAAGACGCGGATCTCGCCGACGTCCGGCTTGATCAGGCCCATCAGCATGCGCAGGGTCGTCGTCTTGCCGGCGCCGTTCGGGCCGAGGAGGCCGAGGACCTGGCCCTTCTCGACGCGGAAGGACAGGTCCCGTACCGCGTACCGGTCCTGCGAGCCCGCGTACCGCTTGCTCAGATCGGTGATCTGCAGCGGGACCTCGGCCAGCTCGGGGTCGGGCGCCGGGGTCGCGGTGCGGCGGCGGGCCGTCAGCAGCAGGGCCAGGGCGATGCCCGCACTCGTGAGCGGCAGCCACCACACCCAGGACGGCAGCGGGGCGGCGGCGGTGCTCACACCGGGCGCGGTCGGGACCGTCAGGTCGCCCTTCAGGGAGATCGTGTACGTCGCCGGCGCGACCGGCGAGGCGTAGCCGAGGTCCGTGGAGGAGACGACCAGGCGCAGCCGGTGTCCGCTCTCGATGTCGTGGTCGACCGCGGGGAGCGTGAGCGTGACGTCCTTGCCGGCCTTGGCGTCCTCGACGCGTAGGGGCGTGACCAGCTGGGACGGCAGCACCTGCTGGGTGCCGTCGGCGCCGACGTCGTAGACCTTGGCGAAGAGCACCGCGTCCTCGCTGGTGGACTTCACGTGCACGGTCGCCGTCGGGGAGCCGGTGATGCGCAGGTCGTCGGTGACCGGCGCCGACTCGAAGGCGGCGAACTGGCCCGGGAAGTCCAGGGACACCCCGACGCCGAGCGAGGACAGCTGGGCGAGGCCGCCGGAGCCGCCGAGTCCGGGCAGGGCCGAGACGGCGGGCGGGCTGGCGCCGGCCGGGTTGGCGAAGCTCTGCTCGCGGCCGGTGAGGGCGATGGACCTGACTCCGCTGTCCAGGCCGGGGTAGGAGTCCGCGCTCGCGCCCCGCAGCAGGGCCTGGCCGTCGGTGGAGTCGACGCCTCCGGTGCGGGTGACCCGGAAGGCCGGGCCGGTGTCGGCGCTCTTGTCGTCCTTGAGGTAGCGGTCGAACCAGGACTGGACGCGGGCCTGGATCCGGTCCGTCTCCATGTCGCCGCCGTCATGGCCACCGGAGATCCAGTCGACGTCGACGGGGGCGCCGTTGGCCTTGATCGCCTTCGCCGCCCGGTCGGCCTGGCCGAGCGGGAAGAGGGAGTCGGACTGGCCCTGCATCAGCAGGGTGGGGACCTTGATGCGGTCGCCCACGGCCGACGGCGAGCGCTCCTGAAGCATGCTGCGGGCCTGCGCGTCCGGGATGCCGGACTCGGCGACCCGCTCGTACATCTCGCAGATCTGCTTCTCGAACTTCTCGCAGCCGCCCGCCGAGTTGACGAAGATGCCCGCCCAGAGCTTCTTGAACACGCCGTTCGGGAAAAGGGCGTCCGCGAGGTTCCAGTACGTGATCGCCGGGGCGATGGCGTCCACGCGGTCGTCGTGTCCCGCGGCCAGCAGCGAGATCGCGCCGCCGTAGGAGCCGCCCGCCATGCCGACGCGCGGGTCGCCGGTCTTGTCGAGCTCGACCTGGGGCTGCTTCGCCAGCCAGTCGAGCAGCCTGGAGACGTCGGCGACCTCGCCCTTCGGGTCGTTCAGGCCGACCTCGCCGGTCGACTTCCCGAAGCCGCGGGCGGACCAGGTCAGGACGGCGTACCCGTCCCGGGCGAGGTCCTCGGCCTGCTGCCGTACGTCGTCCTTGCTGCCGCCGAAGCCGTGCGCGAGCAGCACGGCCGGGCGGCGGCCGCTCGCGGCGGCCGTGAAGTACGAGGTGTCGACGCGCACCCCGTCGCCCATGTCCATGACCCGGTCGGCGCGGCGCACCGCGGGCGCGTCGTCGTCGGCCGACGCGACAGTCCACGTACCGGCACCGGCTATGACGACGACAGCGGCCGCGGCGGCCAGCAGCCGCCGCGGCCCCCGTAGTGCGCGAAGCCCGGGCAATCGAAGATCCATGGTTCAACGGTACGGGGCGAACCTGTCGGAGAGTTATCTACCGCAGGCCGAACCGCGCCCCCTCCCACGGAAGTACGAGCCCCCTCCCGCGTACACCAGCCGTGGTACGAAGGCACATGGACATCCGTCGGGCGGCCACGCTTGCCGAAGTCGCCGCCGCCGAGCATCTGTTTGATCATCCGGTGCGTACCGAGTGGGCCGAGCGGTTCCTCGCCGCCGCCGGTCACCATCTGCTCGTGGCCTACGTGGACGGCGAGCCGGTGGGTTTCGTCAGCGGGGTCGAGACCGTGCACCCCGACAAGGGCGCCGAGATGTTCCTGTACGAACTGGGGGTGGCCGAGCCGTTTCGGCGGCGGGGCATCGGGCGGGCGCTGGTG
>NZ_RDBN01000053.1:449509-501698 GCF_008042075.1 Streptomyces sp. UW30
GCGTTCATGGTGCTGGAGTCTCCGGGAATCGATCCGACGGGTATCTCCGTGACGCCTTATGTCGACGTCATATGTTTACGATGTATATGTACATGTTTGCCCCAATCTGACCGTTAGGTCAAGCCCCGGCTCGACCCGGCCCGCCCGCAACCCCCGGAGTACGCTCCGAAGAGGAGCCGAAGGAGAGTGGGCCATGCCTGTGTTCCCCAAGGAGCGGAACGTCCGTACGACCCCCGAAGGCCTCCTGTGGGAACCCAGCGAGCGCTGGGTGCGCGGCCTCAAGGGTGACGTCACCGTCGTCGACAGCCGGCACCCCGTCCTGGTCTGGGAACCCGACCGGCCCGTGCCGTGCTACGCGTTCCCGCGCGAGGAGGTCCGCACGGACCTTCTCCGGCCGGCCAAGAACCCGTCGCCGGGCAAGCACACGGGGTCGCAGATCTTCTACGACCTCGAAGTCGACGGAGAACTGCTGGAGAACGCGGCGTGGACCTTCCCCGGCGCCGACCTCGCCGGGCACATCGCCTTCGAGTGGTTCTGGCACCGGGGGAGKGGCCTCGACCACTGGTACGAGGAGGACGAAGAGATCTTCATCCACCCGCGCGACCCGCACAGCCGGGTGGATGCCATGCCCAGCAGCCGTCATGTCCAGGTGGAGATCGGCGGCACCGTAGTGGCGGACACGCACCGCCCCGTGCTGCTGTTCGAGACGGGTCTGCCGACGCGGTACTACATGCCCCGCGAGGACGTCCGGCTCGACCTGTTCGAGCCCACCGACCACAGCACCGGGTGCCCGTACAAGGGCACCGCCCAGTACTGGACCTGGAGCGGCGAGGGCGAGGTCCCGCCGAACATCCTGTGGAGCTACGCCGAGCCGCTGCCCGCGGTGGGCCCCGTCAAGGGGCTCCTGGCCTTCTACAACGAGGCCGTCGACATCCGCGTGGACGGTGAACGGCTCCAGCGGCCGGTCACGCCGTTCACCGCGAGCCTCAAGGCCTGACCAGCAGCCGGAAGTCGAACGCGTACCGGGACGCGCGGTAGGTGTGCGTCCCGTACTCGACCGGCCGCCCCGTGTCGTCGTACGCCGTGCGCTGCATGGTCAGCAGCGCGGCGCCCTCCTTCTCGTCCAGCCGCTGCGCCTCCTCGGCCGTGGCGCAGCGGGCGCCGATGGTCTGGCGGGCGCTGTGCAGGGTGATGCCGACCGCCCGCATCATCCGGTACAGGCCGGTCGACTCCAGCCGGGCCGTGTCGAGGTCGAGCAGGCTCGCGGGCAGGTAGTTGCAGAGGATGGCCACGGGCTGGCCGTGTGTGCAGCGCAGCCGCTCCAGCACCGTGACCTCCGCGCCCTCCGCGATGCCGAGCGCGGCCGCGACGTCGGCGGCCGCCGGGACGCGCTCGTTGCGCACGACCTGCGTGGTCGGCCCCTGCCCCGCCGCCTCCAGGTCGTCGTAGAGGCTGCTCAGCTCCAGCGGGCGCTTCACCTGGCTGTGCACCACCTGGGTGCCCACCCCGCGCCGCCGCACCAGCAGCCCCTTGTCGACGAGCGACTGGATGGCTTGGCGGACGGTGGGCCGGGACAGGCCCAGCCGCACCGACAGGTCGACCTCGTTGCCCAGGAGGTTGCCCGGGGCGAGGGCCCCGTGCTCGATCGCCGCCTCCAGCTGCTGGGCGAGCTGGTAGTACAGCGGTACGGGACTGCCCCGGTCCAGGGCGAAGTCCAGCGAGTCCAGCGCGGAGGCGGAGCCGGCACGTGCGGAGCCGCGGGTCTTCGCCATGGGACGACCTCCCGGTCAGGGTGTCAGGAATTGCTCAGGAGTTGCTGGGGAAACCGAGGTTGATGCCGCCGTCGGACGGGTCCGGCCAGCGTGTGGTGATCACCTTCCCCTGGGTGTAGAAGGCGATGCCGTCGTTGCCGTAGATGTGCAGGTCGCCGAAGAGCGAGTCCTTCCAGCCACCGAAGGAGTGGTAGCCGACGGGCACCGGGATCGGCACGTTCACGCCCACCATGCCCGCCTTGACCTCCAGCTGGAAGCGGCGGGCGGCGCCGCCGTCCCGGGTGAAGATCGCGGTGCCGTTGCCCCAACGGGAGCCGTTGATCAGCTTGATGGCCTCCTCGTACGTCTCCGCACGCACCACCGCCAGCACCGGACCGAAGATCTCGTCCCGGTACGCGTCCGCCGTCAGCGGCACCCGGTCGAGGAGGGAGACGCCGAGGAAGAAGCCGTCCTCGTGGCCCTCAACGCTGTAACCGGTGCCGTCGACGACGACCTCGGCGCCCTGCCCGGCGGCCGACGACACGTACGACGCCACCTTGTCGCGGTGCTCGCGCGTGATCAGCGGCCCCATCTCGGAGGCCGGGTCATTGCCGGGGCCGATCTTCAGGTTCTTCGCACGCTCGGCGATCTTGCCGACCAGCTCGTCGCCCGTGTCACCGACCGCGACCACGACCGACACGGCCATGCAGCGCTCGCCCGCCGAGCCGTAAGCGGCGTTGATCGCCTGGTCGGCGGCGAAGTCCAGATCGGCGTCGGGCAGGACCAGCATGTGGTTCTTGGCGCCGCCCAGGGCCTGCACGCGCTTGCCGTGCTCGACCGCCTTGAGCTGGATGTACTTCGCGATCGGCGTCGAGCCGACGAAGGACACCGCCTCGATGTCCGGGTGCTCAAGAAGCCGGTCCACGGCCACCTTGTCGCCCTGGACGACGTTCAGCACACCCTCCGGCAGGCCGGCCTCGGAGGCCAGCTCGGCCAGCCGGTACGACGCCGACGGGTCCTTCTCGCTCGGCTTCAGCACGAAGGTGTTGCCGCACGCGATGGCCAGCGGGAACATCCACATCGGCACCATGGCGGGGAAGTTGAACGGCGTGATGCCGGCGACCACGCCCAGCGGCTGGCGGATCGAGGCCACGTCCACGCGGGACGACACCTGCGTCGACAGCTCGCCCTTCAACTGCACGCTGATCCCGCAGGCCAGCTCCACGATCTCCATGCCGCGCGCGACCTCGCCGAGCGCGTCGGAGTGCACCTTGCCGTGCTCGGCGGTGATCAGCTCGGCGATCTCGTCGCGGTGGGCGTCCAGCAGCTCGCGGTACTTGAAGAGGATCGCCGTGCGCTTGGCCAGGGAGGACTGGCCCCAGCTCTCGAACGCGGCCTTGGCGGAGGCGACAGCGGCGTCCACCTCGTCCACGGTCGCGAAGGCGACCTGCTTCTCCTGGGCGCCGGTGGCCGGGTTGTAGACGGGGGCGAAGCGGCCGGAGCCGCCCTCGACGGGCTTGCCGTCTATCCAGTGGGTGATGGTCTTCATGGTGCGGAAGGGCCTTTCATGAGGGCGTGCGGAGGGGGAGTTCAGAGGTGGCGACGGCGATCACAGGTGGTGGCGGCGTCCGGTGACGTGCTGGTCATAGCGTTCGCGGGCCTCGACGGCGGCCTCACGCGAGGCGACCTCGGCCACGGGCACGTCCCACCAGGCCTCGGCGCCCGGCGAGCCCGGGTTCATGATGTCCGTCTCGACGTACACGCAGGTCGGCCGGTCGGAGGCGCGGGCCGTGGCCAGCGCCTCGCGCAGTTCGAGCACCGTTTTGGCGCGCAGGACGTCCATGCCGAGGCTGGCCGCGTTGGCGGCGAGGTCGACGGGGAGCGGGGCGCCGCTGAAGGTGCCGTCGGCGGCGCGGTAGCGGTAGTCGGTGCCGAAGCGCTCGCCGCCGGTCTCGGCCGACAGTCCGCCGATGGAGGCGTAACCGTGGTTCTGGATCAGCACGATGTTGACCGGCAGTCCCTCCTGGACCGCGGTCACGATCTCCGTCGGCATCATCAGATAGGTGCCGTCGCCGACCAGCGACCACACCGCAGTGTCCGGGGCGGCCTGCTGGATGCCGATCCCGGCCGGGATCTCGTAGCCCATGCAGGAGTAGCCGTACTCCAGGTGGTACTGGCGCGGCGAGCGGGACCGCCACAGCTTGTGCAGGTCGCCCGGGAGCGAGCCGGCCGCGTTGATCACCACGTCGTCGTCGCCGACGACCGCGTCCAGCGCGCCCAGCACCTGGGTCTGCGTCGGTACGGCCGTCTCGTCGTCGGCTCGGTAGGCGGCCTCGACGACCGCGTCCCAACGCTCCTTGCCGGCGCGGTACTCGGCCTCGTACGCGGCGTCCACGCGGTGGCCGGAAAGCGCCTCCGCCAAGGCCGTGAGCCCGGCCCGCGCGTCGCAGACCAGCGTCCGGGCGGCCAGCTTGTGCGCGTCGAAGCCGGTGATGTTGAGGTTGAGGAAACGCACGCCCGGCTGCTGGAAGAGGGTGCCGGACGCGGTCGTGAAGTCCGTGTACCTCGTCCCCATGCCGATCACGAGGTCGGCGGTGCGCGCGATGTCGTCACTGACCGACGTGCCGGTGTGGCCGATGCCGCCGAGGTCGGCGGGGTGGTCGTACCGCAGCGAGCCCTTGCCCGCCTGGGTGGAGGCGACCGGGATGCCGGTGGCCTCGACGAACGCCTTCAACGCGTCCTCGGCCTCGCTGTGGTGGACGCCGCCGCCCGCGACGATCAGGGGGCGCTCGGCGGCCCGGATCGCCTCGACGGCCGCCGCCAGCTCGACCGGGTCCGGCGCGGGACGCCGTACGTACCAGACGCGCTCGGCGAAGAACTCCTGAGGCCAGTCGTATGCCTCCGCCTGCACGTCCTGGGGGAGGGCCAGCGTCACCGCGCCGGTCTCGGCCGGGTCGGCGAGCACGCGCATGGCGTTCAGCGCGGACGGGATCAGGGCCTCGGGGCGCGTGATCCGGTCGAAGTACTTCGACACCGGCCGCAGGGTGTCGTTGACCGACACGTCCGCCTCGGTCGGGTGCTCCAGCTGCTGGAGCAGCGGGTCGGGGGCGTGCGAGGCGAAGTAGTCGCCGGGGAGCAGGAGGACGGGGAGACGGTTGATCGTCGCCAGGGCCGCACCGGTCACCAGGTTCGTCGCGCCGGGACCGATCGACGTCGTCACCGCCTGCGCGGAGAGCCGGTTGAGCTGGCGGGCGTAGCCGACGGCCGCGTGCACCATGGACTGCTCGTTACGGCCCTGGTGGTAGGGCATGACGTCCTCGCCGGCCTGGAGGAGAGCCTGGCCGAGGCCGGCCACGTTGCCGTGGCCGAAGATGCCCCAGGTGCCGGCGACCAGCCGGTGCCGTACGCCGTCGCGCTCGGTGTACTGGGCGGACAGGAACCGCACCAGCGCCTGGGCGACGGTCAGGCGGACGGTGGATGGGCTCATCGGGGACCTCACTGGGACGGAGCGGTGTAGAGGGGCAGACGGGGGTCGACGGGCTGGTCCGGCCAGGTGCCGCGGATCCAGGCGTGATCGGGGTGGTCGCAGATCAGCCAGGCGCGCTCGGCCTCGGGGCCCGCCATGACGTTGAGGTAGTACATGTGGTGGCCGGGCACCGCCATGGAGGGCCCGTGCCAGCCGTCGGGGATCAGCACGACGTCGCCGCCGCGGACCTCGGCCAGGACGTCGGTGTTCCGGCCGTGGCCGGACGGGGAGACACGCTGGTATCCGAGGCCGGGGGTGCCTTCGTGGGCGGCGAACTCGAAGTAGTAGATCTCTTCGAGGACCGACTCCTCGCCGGGGCGGTGCTCGTCGTGCTTGTGCGGCGGGAAGGACGACCAGTTGCCGCCCGGCGTGATGACCTCGACCGCGATGAGCTTGTCGCACTCGAAGACCCCTGCCGCGCCGAAGTTGTTCACCTGGCGGGAGGAGTTCCCCGTGCCGCGCAGCTCCACCGGCACCGACGACGCCGGTCCGTAGCGGGCGGGCAGCCGCCGCGAGCAGCGCGCGCCGGTCAGCGCGAACCGTCCGCCGCCGGGCGACGAGACGGTCGTACGGGCGTCCCGCGGCACGTAGGCGAAGTCGCTGACCGCGCTGAACACGCTGTCGCGGCCGGTGAGTTGAAACGTGTCATGGCCGAAGTCGTCGGTGGCCTCGACCGTGCAGCCGCCGTTCAGCGGCAGCACGATCCACTCGCTGTCACCGGTGTCGAAGCTGTGCGAGCCGCCGGGCGGCAGCTCCAGGACCTTCAGGCTGGAGTAGCCCCAGCCGGCCTTCTCGGGCGTGACGTCCACGACGTACGGGCCGCCGAGCGCCTTTCCCGCGGGAAGGTGATACGTCATCGTGTTCCTCCGGGTCACGACAGGCAGGTCACAACAGGTGGGTCACAACAGGCGGGTCACAGCAGACCGACGGCCGTGTCCACCGCCGTCTCCACACTGCCCTCGGCCGGGTAGAGCAGCGAGCGGCCGACGACCATGCCCTGGACGGTGGGCAGCCTGAGCGCCTTGCGCCAGCGCTCGTACGCCCCCGCCTGTTCTTCAGCGGAACCCCCGACATCGCCGCCCAGCAGAACGACGGGGAGCGTGGACGTCTCCAGGACCTCGGCCATGTCGTCGGGGTCGTCGGTGACGGGCAGTTTCAGCCAGGTGTAGGCCGAGGTGCCGCCGAGCCCCGACGCGATGGCGATCGACTTGGTGACGGCCTCCGCGGACAGGTCGTTGCGCACCTTGCCGTCGATCCGCCGGGAGAGGAACGGCTCGACGAACAGCGGCAGCCGCAGCGCCGCCATGGCGTCGATGGCGCGGGCCGTGGACTCCAGGGTGGTCAGCGAGCCCGGGTCGTCGTAGTCGATACGGACCAGCAGCTTGCCCGCGTCGAAGCCGAGCCTCGCGATGTCCTCGGCGCGGTGGCCGGTGAAGCGGTCGTCCATCTCGAAGCACGCGCCGGCCAGGCCCCCGCGGTTCATGGAGCCCATGACAACCTTGTCGTCCAGCACGCCGAGGAGCAGCAGGTCCTCCAGTATGTCGGCGGTGGCCAGCACTCCGTCCACGCCGGGCCGGGACAGTGCGGTGCACAGGCGTTCCAGCAGATCGGCCCGGTCGGCCATGGCCAGGCGCCGGTCGCCGACACCGAGGGCGCCGCGGGCCGGGTGATCGGCGGCCACGATCATCAGGCGGCCGCTGTCGCCGATCAGCGGGCGGCGCACCCGGCGGGCCGCGGCCTCGGCGATCGCCTCGGGGTGCCGGGCTCTGATCGCGGTGAGGTCGGGGATGGTGATGCTCAAAGGAAGCTCCGTTTCAGGGGTGGCTCGGCCGGCCGTCATGACGCCCGCGCGAGGAGGTCCTCGACCTCGGACTCGGTGGGCATCGCGGAGGAGCAGGCGAGGCGGGAGGCGACGAGCGCGCCGGCGGCGTTGGCGTACCGCATGGTTTCGGCCAGATCCCAGCCGGACAGCAGCCCGTGGACCAGCGAGCCGCCGAAGGCGTCGCCCGCGCCGAGCCCGTTGGCGACCTCGACCGGAACCGGCGGCACCTCGGCCTCCGTGCCGTCCCGGTGCACCGCCAGCACGCCCTTGGGGCCCTGCTTGACGACCGCCAGCTCCACGCCGGCCGCCAGGAGCGCCTCGGCGCAGGCACGCGGCTCACGGACCCCGGTGGCGACCTCGCACTCGTCGAGGTTGCCGACGGCGACCGTGGCGTGCCGCAGCGCCTCGGCGTAGTACGGGCGGGCCTGGTCCGGGTCGCGCCAGAACATGGGGCGCCAGTCGAGGTCGAAGACCGTGGTGCCCGCTTTGTCGCGTGCCTTGAGGGCCGCGAGGGTGGCGGAGCGGCTCGGTTCCTCGCTCAGGCCGGTGCCGGTGATCCAGAAGACACGGGCCGCGCGGATCGCCCAGTAGTCCAGTTCGTCGGAGTGTATCTCCAGGTCAGGCGCCTTAGGCTGCCGGTAGAAGTACAGCGGGAAGTCGTCCGGCGGGAAGATCTCGCAGAACGTCACCGGCGTCGGATACGCGGCGACCGGCGTCACCCAGCGGTCGTCGACGCCGAAGTCCCCCAGGGCCTCGTGCAGGTAGGCGCCGAAGGGATCGTCGCCGGTGCGCGTGATCACGGCGGTGGTGCGACCGAGCCGGGCGGCGGCGACGGCGACGTTCGCGGCGGAGCCTCCGAGGAATTTGCCGAACGTCTCCACCTGCGTCAGAGGGAGGCCGGACTGCAAGGGGTAGAGGTCGACTCCTATTCTTCCCATCGTGATCAAGTCGAAGGACTTGGCTGACTCGGCCATGCGTGACGCTCCTAGAGCTGGACAGGGGTTGCAGGTCCCCAGGGGCCTGCCGCCTCCCAGGTGTAGGACGTGAAGGCCGACGCTGTCAATACTTTGTACTTACATTCGGACCTGAGTGTGAAATGATGTCTTAACAAAGTATTGACAGCGGGCGCATCTAGGGATTGGATCCCGTCCCAGCGAAGCCGCCGTGTTCCACGGCACACATGGCCCGGACAGCGCACAGGTCCGGGCCGGGATCCAAGTGATCGTCACTGATCACCACCCTTTCCCCGTCGCACACCCCGTCGCACAGTGAGGTGCTGGAAAGATGGACCGCTCTTACCCCCGCTCCCGCAAGCTGGTCCCCCTGGTGGCCATGGCCGCCGCGGCCGCGTTGACCCTCGCAGGCTGCTCCAGCAGCTCTGGTGGCAAGGAATCCGAGGAGAGCGCGGAAGGCGCCTCCGCGGGCAAGGCCAACACTCCCCGGATGACCGTCGCCCTGGTGACCCACCAGTCGCCCGGTGACACCTTCTGGGACATCGTCCGCAAGGGCGCCGAGGCGGCCGCCGCCAAGGACAACATCAAGCTGATCTACTCCGCCGACCCGAACGCGGGCAACCAGGCCAACCTGGTGCAGAACGCGATCGACCAGAAGGTCGACGGCATCGCGATCACCCTCGCCAAGCCGGACGCCCTGAAGGACGTCGTCGGCAAGGCGAAGGCGGAGAACATTCCGGTCGTCGGTCTCAACTCCGGCGTCAGCGAATGGCAGAAGCTCGGCCTGATGGAGTTCTTCGGCCAGGACGAGACGGTGGCCGGCGAGGCGCTCGGCAAGCGCCTGAACGAGGCCGGTGCCAAGAAGGCCGTCTGTGTCATCCAGGAACAGGGCAACATCGGCCTCACCCAGCGCTGTGACGGCGTGAAGAAGACGTTCGAGGGCACGACCGAGACCCTGAACGTCAACGGCACGGACATGCCGTCCGTGAAGTCCACGATCACCGCCAAGCTCAAGACGGACAGCGACATCGACTACGTCGTCGCCCTCGGCGCCCCGTTCGCGCTGACGGCCGCACAGTCGGTGGACGAGGCGGGCAGCAAGGCGAAGGTCGCGACCTTCGACCTGAACAAGGAACTGACCGGAGCGATCAGCAAGGGCGACATCGAGTTCGCCGTCGACCAGCAGCCCTACCTCCAGGGCTACCTGGCGATCGACTCCCTGTGGCTCTACAAGAACAACGGCAACTACATGGGCGGCGGCGAGGCCCCGGTGCTGACCGGTCCGGCCTTCGTCGACAAGACGAACGTCGAGAAGATCGACGCGTTCGCCTCGAAGGGCACTCGGTGATGAGCATGACCCAACAGGCTGAGCCGGCGGTGACCACACCGCCGGCCTCCGGCCCCGGCAAGGAATCCGACGGGCGGACCCGGCAGCGACCTCTGGCGCTGCGCCTCCTCGCCCGTCCCGAGGTCGGTGTATTCCTCGGTGCGGTCGCGGTGCTGGTCTTCTTCCTCATCACGGCTCCGGCCGTGCGTGACGGCAGCTCGATGGCGAACATCCTGTACCAGTCGTCGACCATCGGGATCATGGCCCTGCCGGTCGCGCTGCTGATGATCGGCGGCGAGTTCGACCTGTCCGCCGGTGTCGCCGTGATCACCTCGGCCCTGACCGCGAGCATGGTCAGCTACCAACTGACCATGAACGTCTGGGTCGGTGTGATCGTCGCCCTGATCGTCTCCCTCGCGGTCGGTCTGTTCAACGGGTGGCTGCTGGTCAAGACCGGGCTGCCGAGCTTCCTCGTCACCCTGGGCACCTTTCTGATCCTGCAGGGCGTGAACCTGGCGGTGACCAAGCTGGTCACCGGCAACGTCGCGACCGACGACATCAGCGACATGGACGGGTTCGAGCAGGCCAAGGCGGTCTTCGCGTCGTCCTTCGACGTCGGCGGGGTCAACGTGAAGATCACCGTGGTGTGGTGGCTGGTCTTCGCCGCCATCGCGACGTGGGTGCTGCTGCGTACGAAGTACGGCAACTGGATCTTCGCGGTCGGCGGCAACCAGCAGTCCGCGCGGGCGGTCGGTGTCCCGGTGACCTTCACCAAGATCTCGCTGTTCATGCTGGTCGGCTTCGGCGCCTGGTTCGTCGGCATGCACCAGCTGTTCTCGTTCAACACCGTGCAGTCGGGCGAGGGCGTGGGCCAGGAGCTCATCTACATCGCCGCGGCCGTCATCGGCGGCTGTCTGCTGACCGGCGGTGCGGGTTCCGCGATCGGCCCGGTCTTCGGCGCGTTCATGTTCGGCATGGTCCAGCAGGGCATCGTCTACGCCGGCTGGAACCCGGACTGGTTCAAGGCGTTCCTCGGCGTGATGCTCCTCGGCGCCACCCTGATCAATCTGTGGGTCAGCCGTACGGCGACCAGGAGGTGACCTGAAATGACGACCACCCAAGGCACTCACGGCGCCATCCTCACGGACACCGCGCCCGAGGACGACAGCCCCGTCGTCGAACTCCGCAACGCCGGCAAGTCGTACGGCAATATCCGTGCGCTGCACGGCGTCGATCTGAAGGTGTTCCCCAGCCAGGTCACCTGCGTGCTCGGCGACAACGGCGCCGGCAAGTCGACCCTCATCAAGATCATCTCGGGTCTGCACCAGCACACCGAGGGCGAGTTCCTCGTCGACGGCGCGCCCGTGCGGTTCTCCACCCCCCGCGAGGCCCTCGACAAGGGCATCGCCACGGTCTACCAGGACCTCGCCGTCGTCCCCCTGATGCCGGTRTGGCGGAACTTCTTCCTCGGCTCCGAGATGACCAAGGGCCCCTGGCCCGTGCGCCGCCTCGACATCGAGAAGATGAAGAAGACCGCCGACGAGGAACTGCGCAACATGGGCATCATCCTCGACGACCTCGAACAGCCCATCGGCACCCTCTCCGGCGGCCAGCGCCAGTGCGTCGCSATCGCCCGCGCCGTCTACTTCGGCGCCCGCGTCCTSATCCTSGACGAGCCGACCGCCGCCCTCGGCGTCAAACAGTCCGGCGTCGTCCTGAAGTACATCGCCGCCGCCCGCGACCGCGGCCTCGGCGTCATCTTCATCACCCACAACCCCCACCACGCCTACATGGTCGGCGACCACTTCAGCGTCCTGCGCCTGGGCACCATGGAACTCAACGCCTCCCGCGACGAAGTGAGCCTCGAAGAGCTCACCAACCACATGGCCGGCGGCACCGAACTCGCCGCACTCAAACACGAGCTGTCCCAGGTCCGCGGCGTCGACGTCGAAGAACTCCCCGAAGCCGCAGACCTCACCGCACCCGTGGCGAGCGCGCCCGAAGCCTCCGGCTGACCACACCGCGCGCCGCACCCGCTCCACACGCACCTACTGACGAAGGCATTCCCTGATGAAGATCGCCCTCGACCCGTACATGATCCGCGATGTGCCGTTGCTCGAACTCCCGGCCGTGGTAGCGGAGTTGGGCTACGAGTGGATCGAGCTCTCTCCCCGCGAGGATTTCATTCCGTTCTTCCGGCACCCGCGCGTGGACGACGCCACCGTGCGGAAGTTCCGCAAGGCACTGGACTCGGCGGGTGTCGGCATCTCCTCCCTGCTGCCGCTGTTCCGCTGGTCAGGACCGGACGAGGACGCCCGACAGGCCGCCGTGCGCTACTGGAAGCGCTCCATCCAGATCTGCGCGGACCTCGGCGTGGACAGCATGATCTCCGAGTTCAACGGCCGCCCCGAGGACCCGGACCGCAGCGAGGCCCAGTTCTGGCGCTCGATGGACGAGTTGCTCCCGCTCTTCGAACGCGAGGGCATCACGCTCACGCTGGAGCCGCACCCTGACGACTTCATCGAGAACGGCTACGACGCCATCAACCTGATCCGGGGCATCAACCACCCGAACGTCAGCTTCCTCTACTGCGCGCCGCACACGTTCCACATCGGCAACGACGCCCCCGGGATCATCGAGTACGTGGGCGACCTGCTCACGCACGTCCATCTCGCCGACGCCTTCGACCACACGGCGTCCTCCGGCAACCGGTACATCCTCAACCCTCCGGGCACGCCGGCCCGCATCCACCAGCACCTCGACATCGGCCAGGGCGAGGTCGACTTCGACGAGCTCTTTCGCGAGCTGAGGACGCACGGCTTCGACGGCACCCTGACGGCCTGTGTCTTCGCCTGGGAGGAGCGGGCGAAGGAGTCGTCCCTGTTCATGCGCGAGAAGATCGCCGACCATCTGGCCATTCAGCCCTGACAACCTATTGACATGACATTTAGCGCAGGGCATCGTACTGCCAGGATTTAAAGCGCTTTAGATCGCGAAGGGACACCAGCCTCATGCCGTTCGAAGTGCTCACCATGGGCCGCGTAGGAGTGGATGTGTACCCGCTTCAGACAGGCGTGGGGCTGGCCGAAGTCACCTCGTTCGGCAAGTACCTCGGTGGCAGCCCCACCAACGTCGCCGTCGCCGCCGCCCGTTACGGGCACTCCTCCGCCGTGATCACCAAGACGGGCCGCGACCCGTTCGGGGACTTCGTCCGTACGGCCCTGGAGGGCTACGGCGTCGACACCCGCTTCGTCGGTACGTCGGACATCGCGCCGACGCCGGTGACGTTCTGCGAGATCTTCCCGCCGGACGACTTCCCGCTGTACTTCTACCGCCTGCCCAAGGCTCCCGACCTGGACATCCGCCCGGAGGAACTGGATGCGGACGCCGTCCGCGGCGCACGGATCCTGTGGATCACCGGCACGGGGCTGAGCGAGGAGCCGAGCCGCTCGGCCACCCTCGCCGCCCTCGCCCAGCGGGCCGAGACGGGCACGACGGTCTTCGACCTCGACTGGCGGCCCATGTTCTGGGCCCATCCCGAACAGGCCCGTATCTACTACGCCGAGGCCCTGCGGCACACCACGGTCGCGGTCGGCAACCTCGACGAGTGCGAGGTCGCCACCGGTGAGCGGGAGCCTTACGCCGCGGCCAAGGCACTGCTCGCCGCCGGAGTCGAGCWGGCCGTGGTCAAGCAGGGGCCGCGGGGCGTCCTGGCCATGGACCGGGACGGCTCGACCGCGGAGATCCCGCCGGTCCCTGTGGACGTCGTCAACGGCCTCGGTGCCGGTGACGCCTTCGGCGGCGCGCTCTGCCACGGCCTGCTGTCCGGCTGGGACACCCGCCGCACGGTCACCTTCGCCAACGCCGCCGGTGCCATCGTCGCGGGCCGGCTGTCCTGCTCCGACGCGATGCCGACCGAGTCCGAGGTCGAGACCAAGCTCCACGCGGCGAGCCTCTCCCCCACCACCGCCCCTCTCGAACGAAAGGCGTGACGACGTGCCCTCCAACAACGTGAGCCGGATCGTGGACGCCCGGGTCAACGACCCCGGCGCCATCGCGGCCGCCGCCGCACGCCGCGTGAAGGCCGGCTCGCTGCTGGGCGAGCACGGCAAGGCGATGATCATCGCCGCCGACCACCCCGCGCGCGGCGCCAACGGCGTCGGCCGAGACCCCAACGCCATGGCGGACCGCTTCGAGTTGCTTGACCGCCTGTGCGTCGCCCTGGAGCGGCCGGGTGTGACGGGCGTGCTGGGCACCGCCGACATCCTGGAGGACCTGCTGCTGCTCGGTGTCCTGGACGGCAAGAGCGTCTTCGGCTCGATGAACCGCGCCGGTCTCGCGGGCTCCGTCTTCGAGATCGACGACCGCTTCACCGGCTACGACGCCGAGACCATCGCCGCGATGGGCTTCGACGGCGGCAAGACGCTGACCCGTATCGCCCTGGGCGACCCCGCGACCCCGTCCGTCCTGGAGAACACCGCCCGTGCCGTGGACGAGCTGAACGACCGTCGGCTCATCGCCATGGTCGAGCCGTTCATCTCGGTGTGGCAGGACGGCAGGATCCGCAACGACCTGTCGACCGACGCCGTCATCAAGTCGGTCACCATCGCTTCGGGTTTGGGGCGGCGGACCGCCTACACGTGGCTCAAGCTGCCGGTCGTCGACGACATGGAGCGCGTGCTCGCCTCCTCCACGCTGCCGGCGCTGCTGCTGGGCGGCGAGGTCAAGGACGCCGACGCGGCCTTCGCCTCCTGGGGCAAGGCCCTCAAGCAGCCCACCGCACGCGGCCTGGTCGTCGGCCGGTCCCTTCTGTACCCCTCGCACGGCGATGTCGCCGGCGCGGTGGACCGGGCGGTGAGCCTGCTGTGACCTCCAAGTACCACCTTCCCAGGGGGAGTTCGGCCGACGGCCCCTACGACCTCCTGGTCACGCCCGAGTCGGCGGGCTGGGGATACTCCGGGCTCAGGATCCTGACCCTGCGGCCCGGGGAGGCGCACGCCCTGTCCACCGAGGAGTCCGAGTTCCTGGTCCTGCCGCTGACGGGCTCCTGCACCGTCACCACGGACGACAGGGCCCTCCAACTCACCGGCCGGACAGGCGTGTTCGCCTCCGCCACCGACTTCGCGTACCTCCCGCGCGAGTCGCAGGCTCTGATCAGCAGCGCGTCCGGTGGACGGTTCGCGCTGCCCTCCGCCCGTACCGAGCGGGGAGGTCAACCGGCTCGGTACGGGCGCAAGGAGGACGTCCCCGTCGAGCTGCGCGGGGCGGGCGCGTGCTCCCGGCAGGTCAACAACTACTGCCTGCCCGGGACCTTCGACGCCGAGCAGCTGCTGGTGTGCGAGGTGCTCACGCCCGGCGGCAACTGGTCCTCGTACCCGCCGCACAAGCACGACGAGGCCCGGCCCGGCGAGGAGTCGGAGCTGGAGGAGATCTACTACTTCGAGGTCTCCGGCGGCGAGAACGGCTTCGGCTACCAGCGCGTCTACGGCACTCCCGAGCGGCCGATCGACGTGCTCGCCGAGATCCGCTCCGGCGACACCGTGCTGATCCCGCACGGCTGGCACGGGCCGTCGATCGCCGCGCCCGGCTACGACCTGTACTACCTCAACGTCATGGCGGGTCCGGGCCAGGACCGCGCCTGGCTGATCTGCGACGACCCCGCCCACGGCTGGGTGCGCGGCACCTGGGACTCCCAGGACGTCGACGACCGGCTTCCCTTCGAAGGACCCGACGAGCGATGAACACCGTCCGACTGACCACCGCTCAGGCCCTGGTGCGCTTCCTGGCCAACCAGTACAGCGAGCGCGACGGCCAGGAACAGCGGCTGATCCCCGGCGTCTGGGGCATCTTCGGCCACGGCAACGTGGCCGGCATCGGCCAGGCGCTGCTCCAGGCCGCGGTGACCCAAGAGGCTGAACTGCCCTACTACCTCGCCCGCAACGAACAGGGCATGGTGCACGCCTCCGTGGCCTACGCCAAGATGCGCGACCGGCTGGCGACCTTCGCCTGCACCGCCTCGACCGGCCCCGGCTCCACGAACATGATCACCGGCGCGGCACTGGCGACCACCAACCGGCTGCCGGTCCTCCTCCTGCCCTCCGACATGTTCGCCACCCGCGCCGCCGACCCGGTGCTCCAGCAGCTGGAGGACAACCGCGGCGGGGACGTCACGGTCAACGACGCCTTCCGTGCCGTATCCAAGTACTTCGACCGCGTCTCGCGCCCCGAGCAGCTGATCCCGGCCGCGCTGGCCGCGATGCGGGTGCTGACCGATCCCGTGGAGACGGGTGCCGTGACGCTGGCGCTGCCGCAGGACGTGCAGGCCGAGGCGTACGACTGGCCGGTGGCCTTCTTCCGGCGCCGGGTGTGGCACGTGGGCCGCCCGGTGCCGGAGCCGGCCGCCGTGGAGCGCGCCGCCGCGCTGCTGCGGGGCGCGCGCAGGCCCCTGATCGTGGCCGGCGGAGGTGTCGTGTACTCCGGCGCCGAGACCGCGCTGCGCGCCTTCGCCGAGGCCACGGGCATCCCGGTCGCGGACACGCACGCCGGCAAGGGCGCGGTGCCCTGGGACCACCCGTACGCGGTCGGCGGCATCGGCTCGACCGGGTCGTACGCGGCGAACGAGCTGGCCAGGGACGCCGATGTCGTCCTCGGTATCGGCACCCGGTACAGCGACTTCACCACTGCCAGCCACACCGTCTTCGGCAACCCGGACGTCACGTTCGTCAATCTCAACGTCGCCCGGCTGGACGCCGTGAAGCACTCGGCCGAGCCGCTGGTGGCCGACGCCCGGCTCGGCATCCAGGCCCTCGCGGGAGCGCTGACGCAGTGGGAGGTGGAACCGGCGTACCGCGCGCGCTCACGTCAACTCGTCGCCCGCACCCGGGAGATCGAGGACGAGTGCTTCGCGCCCCACCGCAGCACCGGCGAACTGCCCGCCCAGACACAGGTGCTCGGCGCGCTGAACGAGGTCCTCGGCGACCGTGACGTCGTGATCAACGCGGCCGGCTCGATGCCCGGAGACCTCCAGCAGCTGTGGCGGGCGCGGGATCCGAAGGCCTACCACGTGGAGTACGCCTACTCCTGCATGGGCTACGAGGTCGCCGCCGGCGTCGGCGCGAAGATGGCCGATCCCTCGCGCGAGGTCGTCGTGCTCGTGGGCGACGGGTCGTATCTGATGATGGCTCAGGAGATCGTGACCATGGTTGCGGAGGGTCTGAAGGTCATCGTCGTCCTGGTGCAGAACCACGGCTTCGCCTCGATCGGCTCGCTGTCGCAGTCGCTCGGCTCGCAGCGGTTCGGCACGAAGTACCGCTACCGCGACGACGATTCGGGCCTCCTCGACGGCGGTGTCCTCCCCGTCGACCTGGCCGCCAACGCCGCCTCCCTCGGCGCGGACGTCCTGCACGCCACGAGCGTGGCGGAGTTCCGTACCGCGATGGAGAAGGCGAAGGCATCGGCCCACACGACGGTCGTGCACGTCGAGACCGACCTCTACGGGCCCAACCCGCCGGGCCACGGCTGGTGGGACGTCCCCGTCAGCGAGACCTCCGCCCTCGACTCCACGCGGGCCGCGTACGAGACGTACGCCGCCCACAAGCAGGCCCAGCGCCACTACCTGTAAGGACGCGTTCCCCGTGAAGACCATTCAGCACTGGATCGACGGCTCGGCCGTCCCCGGCACCGCCACGCAGCCGGTGTTCAACCCGGCCACCGGCGCCGAGCGGGCCCAGGTGGTCCTGGGCGGCGCGGCCGACGTGGACGCCGCCGTGGCGGCCGCCGCGCGCGCCTTCGAGACCTGGTCGGAGTCCTCCCTCACCCAGCGCACCCAGGTGATGTTCGCCTTCCGGCAGCTCCTCGTGGAGCACGAGGAGGAACTGGGCCGGATCATCTCCGCCGAGCACGGCAAGACGGTCGACGACGCGCGCGGCGAGATCGTGCGCGGCCGGGAGGTCGTGGAGTTCGCCTGCGGGCTGGGCGACGTGCTCAAGGGCGGCTTCTCCGACCAGGTCTCGCGCGGCATCGACGTGCACAACTTCCGTCAGCCGCTGGGCGTGGTGGCGGGCATCACGCCGTTCAACTTCCCGGCGATGGTGCCGCTGTGGATGCATCCCATCGCCATCGCGACCGGCAACACGTTCCTGTTGAAGCCCAGCGAGCGCGACCCGTCCGCGGCCAACTTCGTCGCCGGGCTGTACCAGAGGGCCGGGCTGCCGGACGGCGTGTTCAACGTCGTGCACGGCGGCAAGGACGCCGTCGACGCGATCCTCACCCACCCCGGTATCCGGGCGGTGTCCTTCGTCGGGTCGACGCCGATCGCCAAGTACGTGCACGAGAAGGCCACTTCGGCCGGGAAGCGCGTCCAGGCCCTCGGCGGCGCCAAGAACCACGCCGTCGTCCTGCCCGACGCCGACCTGGAGTTCGCCGCCGACCACATCACGGCGGGCGCATACGGCTCGGCCGGTGAGCGCTGCATGGCGCTGTCCGTCGCCGTCGCCGTGGGTGACGCGGCCGACCGGCTGGTCGAGGTGCTTCAACGCAAGGCCCGCGAGGTCAAGGTCGGTCCCGGTGACGCCCCCGGCACCGAGATGGGGCCGCTGGTCACCAAGGCGGCGCAGGAGCGCGTCGAGAACGCGGTCGGCACGGCTCAGGCGCAGGGCGCGACGGTTGTCGTCGACGGCCGTGGCCTGAAGATCGACGACCCCGCGTACGCCGGGGGCTTCTTCACCGGTCCGTCCCTCCTGGACCACGTCACCACCGGGATGGAGGCGTACCGGGAGGAGCTGTTCGGCCCGGTCCTCGCCGTCGTCCGCGTCGACACCCTCGACGCGGCGATCGACCTGATCAACGCCAATCCGTACGGCAACGGCACCGCCCTGTTCACCGCCTCCGGCGAGGCCGCCCGCCGGTTCCAGCGCCGGGTCACGGTCGGCATGATCGGCATCAACGTGCCCGTCCCGGTCCCGATGTCGTACTACTCCTTCGGCGGCTGGAAGGACTCCCTCATCGGCGACTCCCCCATCCACGGTCCCGAGGGCATCCGTTTCTACACCCGGCCGAAGGTCGTCACCACGCGCTGGCCGCAGCAGGCCCAGCAGGTGAACGCCGGCTTCGACTTCCCCACCTCCAGCTGAGATCTCCCGATCCTTTCCCGAAGGACATGCCATGACCTCGTCCAGCAAGCCGATCTCCGTCGCGGTCGTCGGAGCCGGTATGGCCGGCCGCAGCCACGCCGCCGGATATCGCAACGTCAACACGGTCTTCGGCGCCGGACTGCCGCCGGTCCGCCTGGCCGCGATCGCCGACGCCCATGCCGAACTGGGCGAGGACGCCGCCCGCCGCTACGGGTTCGAGAAGGCGCTGCCCAGCTGGGAGGCCGTCGTCGAGGACCCGACGATCGACGCCGTCAGCATCGTCGTCGGCAATTCCCTGCACCGGCCGATCGCCGAGGCGCTGGTCGCCGCGGGCAAGCACGTGCTGTGCGAGAAGCCGCTGGCCGGCTCGATGGAGGACGCGCGTGCGATGGCCGAGTTGGAGCGCACGGCCGACGTCGTGACCGCGGTCGGCTACACCTTCCGCCGTGCGCCCGGCATCGCCGCGATCCGCGAGCATGTGCGCGCCGGTGAGCTGGGTGACCCGACCCTGTTCAGCGGGCGCTACTGGTGCGACTACGCCACCGACCCGAACGGGCCGCTGAGCTGGCGGTTCAAGGGCGGTGCGGGTTCCGGCGCGCTCGGGGACGTCGGTTCACACGTCATCGACGTCGCCGAGTACGTCGCGGGGCCCATCGCCTCGGTCTCCGGCGCCTCCCTCTCGACGCAGATCACCAAGCGGCCGCTGCCGCTGGGCGCGGTCGTCGGGCACAACGCGGCGCCTGTGTCGGACGAGTTCGGTGAGGTGGAGAACGAGGACACCGCGACCTTCACCGCCCGCTTCGAGTCGGGGCTCATCGGCACGTTCTCGGTGACGCGGACAGGTTTCGGTCTGCCCAACGGCCTCTTCTTCGACGTCCTGGGCGTCGGCGGCCGGGCCGCGTTCGACCAGCACCGGCCCGCCGAGTACCTCTTCGACGACGCCCAGCCGCAGGCCCGTACGCGCGGCGCCCGTCAGGTCATCGCCGGTCCGCAGATGCCGTACTTCGCGGGTGGTGTCCCGATGGAGGCGCCGGGTGTGGGCGCAAGCAATGGCGACAACTTCACCTACCAGGCACGGGCGTTCCTCGACCAGGTCGCGGGGGTCTCCGAGCCGCTGCCGCCGTGCGCCACCTTCGCCGACGCGCTGCGGACCATGGAGATCATCCAGGCCGTCGTCGAGTCCTCCCGCAAGGACGGCGCCGCCGTCGCCGTACCGCCCGTCGCCTGACTCCCGCTTTTCAGAAGGAAGAGACTCATGGCCCTCAAGCTCGGCGCCTACACCGCCTGTCTGCACGACCGCACCCTCACCGACGCCCTCGACATCCTCAAGGAGAACGGTCTGACCTCGGTCGAGGTCAACACCGGCGGCTTCATCCCCTCCCCGCACTGCCCCGTGGACCTGCTGCTGTCCTCCGCGAAGGCGCGCGAGGAGTACCTGGCGACCTTCGCCGACCGCGGCATGGAACTGACCGGCCTCAACTGCAACGGCAACCCGCTCAACCCGCTCCCCGGGGTGGGCCCGAAGCACGCCGACGACCTGCGCCGCACCATCCGCCTGGCCGGCCTGCTCGGCATCAAGCACGTGGTGACCATGTCCGGCACCCCCGGCTCGGACCCGGACGCCAGGTACCCCTCCTGGGTCGTCAACCCCTGGGACGGCGTCTACATGGACGTCCTGGACTACCAGTGGGGCGTGGCCGTCGAGTTCTGGAGGGAGATGGACGCTCTCGCCCGGGAGAACGACGTCCGGGTGGCCATCGAGATGCACCCGCACAACCTCGTCTTCTCCCCGGTCACGCTGAAGCGTCTGGTCGACGAGGGCGGCCTGACGAACGTCGGCGCGGAGATGGACCCGTCCCACCTGATGTGGCAGGGCATGGACGTCATCGCGTCCATCAAGTGGCTGGGCCCGCTGGTCTTCCACGCCGCCGCGAAGGACGCGACGCTGTGCCCCGGCGCCGACATCCGCGGCGTGCTCGATACTTCGTTCACCCGTGTCCCGGCCGACGCCGACGGCAAGGTGCCCACCGGCTACGGCTTCTGGTGCAACGCCTGGCCGGAAAACCCGGCGTGGAAGTTCGTCGCCGTCGGCCTCGGCAACGACATCCCCTTCTGGACGCAGTTCCTGCGGGCCCTCGCCGAGATCGACCCGGACATGGCCGTGAACATCGAGCACGAGGACGCCGCGTACTCCCAGACCGAGGGGCTCGCCCTGGCGGCGAAGAACCTGCACAGCGCGGCGGCGGCGCTCTGACGAACTGATCGTCCACCGGGACCGCGAAGTCACGCACTGGCGCGACCACCTCGACCCGGTGGCGGTGTTCAACGCCCTCGGCCGGCCGACGACGGTCTGACAAGGTGGTGACCATGACCTCCGACGGCCGTACCCCAGAGCGCGCCTCACTCGGCACCTGGCCCACCCCGCTCGAACCCGCGCCGCGCCTTGCCCGTGCGCTCGGTCTCGGCCCGGACGACCTGTGGATCAAACGGGACGATCTCACCGGACTGGGCGGCGGCGGGAACAAGATCCGCAAGCTGGAGTGGCTGTGCGGCGCGGCCCTGGCCGACGGCGCGACGACCCTTGTGACCACGGGCGCGCCACAGAGCAACCACGCGCGACTGACAGCTGCGGCCGCGGCCCGACTGAGCCTGCGGGCCGTGCTCGTGCTCGCCGGCACACCCGGATCGTCGGCATCGTCGGCTCCCGGCAACCTCGCGCTGGACGGGCTCTTCGGCGCCAGGGTCGTCTGGGCGGGTTCCGCCGGTGGCGATGCGCTCGTTGCCACGGCGGCTCAGGAGGCGGAGCGGCTGCGGGGTCAGGGCGAGGTCCCGGCACTGATCCCCTTCGGCGGTTCGAGCGTGACCGGTGCACGCGGCTATGCGGAGTGTGGGCGTGAACTCCTCACGCAGGCCCCGGACTTGACCACCGTCGTCGTCGCGCTGGGCTCCGGCGGGACCATGGCCGGCCTGGTCGGCGCACTGGGTGCCGGGCGCGTCCTCGGCGTCCACTGCGGGGCCGTCTCCGACCCTGCCGGATCGGTGTCCAAGCTCGTCTCCGGACTGTCCGACGCACATCAGGCCGCCCCGGAGGCCCTGCGCCTGAGGCTCGACCAGGTGGGCGACGGATACGGCGCTCTGACCGAGCCGGTCATGTCCGCCCTGACCCTCACCGCCCGTACCGAAGGCATCGTGCTCGACCCCGTCTACACGGGGCGTGCGATGGCCGGCCTCGCCGCAGCGGCGGA
Source organism: Streptomyces sp. UW30 (assembly GCF_008042075.1). Classification (GTDB taxonomy): domain Bacteria; phylum Actinomycetota; class Actinomycetes; order Streptomycetales; family Streptomycetaceae; genus Streptomyces. The sequence continues at coordinate 471,265 of NZ_RDBN01000053.1, forward strand.
GGACGGCGACATCCGGCCCGGGCAGCGCACCGTCTTCCTGCACACGGGCGGCCTGCCGGGGCTGTTCGGTCACCAGGCCACACTCACGAGAGCTCAGGCCGCACTCACCTGGGAGGACTGAGGAGACGGAGCGACGGGTCAGTCCTATGGTCGGGGCATGGAGATCTCCGAAGAGACCCTCGTCCCGGCCGACCCCGACCGCACCTGGCGGCTCGTCACCGATCCTCAGTACGTCCAGCAGTGGTACGCATTCGGCGGCGCGGACATCGAGTTGGTGCCCGGCGGTGCGATGCTCCTGCGCTGGGACGAGCACGGAGCGTTTCCCGCGAGGGTGGAGGCCGTGGACCCCGGCCACCGCTTCGCCTTCCGGTGGCTGCCGGAACCGGGCGACCTCGTCGAGATCACCCTCTCGGCTGAAGACGCCGGAACGTTGGTACGGATCACCGAGAGCGGCGCGCTGGATGACGCCGCCACCAGCGCCATGGCCTGGAGGAACTCCCTCTCGCTGCTCAGCGAGCTCGCCCAGGCCCAACAGCGGTGATCGCGCCGCACCGCCGCCGGGGCCGCCGAGGCCACCGGGCGGGCCGCCGGGCCCAGGTCCACAGAACCGGCTCGTAGCCCCCAAGCCTCAGTGGCCGGCGGCGGCTTTGACCAGAGCGACAGCCACTCCGATCGCCGCGTCGACGGCGCCCGCCAGCAGGGCGACCGTGGTGCCGTTGCCCATCCGGATGCCGCCGTAGCAGCCCCAGCCGAACAGACCGGCCACGCTGACCCCGGCCGCGGCGAACAGCGCGGTCTCCAGGTCCATCACGTCCAGGGCCGCGGAGCCGATGAGGACGAGCGGGCCGACCGCTGAAAGCAGCAGCGGGCTGCTGACCCACAGCATCCGGCGCAGCTCCGAGCCCGTGGCGACCCTGCCGTGCACCGTGCGGTGGGCCTGCTCGTCGGCGACGAGCGACGCCAGCCAGAGCCCGACCGCCGCGGTCGCCACACTGACCGCTGCCCCGGCGGGGCTGGGGTGCTCGGCCGCCGAGACGCCGATCACCACGGAGATCATGGTGATGGTCGCGTACAGCCGCTCCTTGAGCCAGCCCAGCCAATCGGCCGTGGTCCGCGGGTCGTTGCCGGCTACGCCCGCGGGCCCGCCGGCCGGGAGGGGCGGGCGCCCGGCGCCCTCGGAGTCGTCGTGGCCCATGGGGTGAGCGTAGGTGTTCGGTGCGGGAGGTCTGACGCCATGTCAGGGCGTGTTGCCGGCCGCCTGACGACCCGACCGAGGGCGCGGTACGGAGCCGACGTCATCGAGCACCGGGCGGGACGGCAAAGTACCGGTCGGGATGTCTGGGGGCTGAGTAGTCCGCGTCCAGCAGCACCTTGTCGACCCTCTTCTTGACCGCTGTCGCGCTTCTCCTCGCATGGCCGAGTTCCCCTGCGGCGGTGACGAAGAGGTCGAGGTTCTGCTCGTCCAAGGCCTTCTGGCAGTCCTGGCTGCCCTTGGACGCCTGGGCGCCGAACTGCTGCCAGAGCAGCCGAGCCTGCGGATCGGGGATCCGGAAGTAGGAGCCGTTCGCCCACCGCGCGACGTTGCTCAGGTTGGTGCAGGTGGGGCGGACCCGGCGCAGGGAGGTCATGCTCACGTCCTTGGCAGCCGCGATGGTCCGCAGCTGGGTGACGAGATAGGTGGAGTGGGCGTTGGCGTGCCAGATCAGGTAATGCCCACCGAGGCGGTACCAGGCGTACACCTGTCGCGCTCGTGTGTCGGCGGGCACCGGCGCATCGGCGACCCCTCCCCACTGCTGCGTGGATCGTTGTGCGGCCACCGGGGTGACGACCCGGACCTTCTGCCGCGCCTGCCTGGCGGTGTCCGCCGCGGCGATCCCCACCGCCGCCACGCAGAGCACGCTCACGCTGATCCGCAGAGCGCGAACCGCCCGCGGGTCATTCCTGAGGGGAAGGGATGTCCGTGCCGACCACCGTGGCGGGGACGGCAGTGCGCGCCGGCAGATTGATCCGACAGCGGCCACGGGCACGGCCAGGACGGCAGCGAGTACCAGCGTGCCGTTCACCAAGGTCAGGAACACCGGCCCGAGCAGCTGCCAGGCAGGTGTCCAAGTACAGCCGGATTCAAGGGTGTTCAGCGGTGCCACGCATCCGTCCGAAGAGACGAGCAGAAGCATCCCCGCGAGTCCCACCAGAGCCGCCGTCTCAGCCGCGATCAGCGTGCCGAGCAGCCGGTGGGGACCGCTTCTCGCTCCTGCTACCCCGGCCGCGGTCACCGTCGCGGACACCAGGGCCACGAACAGCCACGCCACATAGCTCCACACGAAAATGCCCCCGCGCTGCTGGCCTGGGCGATCGGGCCGAGCACGGTCACGCCCCGCTGGGCCGACGGCGCTCTGCCCGACACGCGCTGCTCTCCCGGCGCGGCACGCACCGGCACACCCGCGCCTGGCGGATGCCGCTGTGGCCGGCGATGCCCGTCCTGCTGATCGTGGTCCTCGGCTACATCCTCACCCAGCAGGAGACGGCGCATCTGCTGTGGACCGGCGGCATCACGGCCGCGGCCACCGTCTACTGGGCCCTGTACCTGCGCCCGCGCCGCGAGACGCGCTGGGGCGGGAGCTGGGGTGCTACGGGATGTGGGTGCTGGTCGACTCCGACAACGACGCCGCCCTCGCCACCTACCGGAGTGCGGGCGGCAAGGACGACGGGTCGTGCTCGGTGGTGACGTGGGACTTCGGCTGACGGCCGGGCGGCCATCCGCCGGCGGTCAGTCCCGCCCGTCCTGCGGGACCGTCACCAGCCAGCGCGTCTCGCGGCGCGGGCGCAGGTACAGGGCCCAGTAGACGGTGGCCGCGGCCGTGATGCCGCCGGTCCACAGCAGATGCGCCGTCTCCTGCTGGGTGAGGATGTAGCCGAGGACCACGATCAGCAGGACGGGCATCGCCGGCCACAGCGGCATCCGCCAGGCGCGGGTGTGCCGGTGCGTGCCGCGCCGGGAGAGCAGCGCGGCGACCGCGACGAGCAGGTACATGCCGGTCACCGAGACCCCCGTGACGCCGTACAGGGTGTCGAGGTTGACGAAGCACAGGGCCGCGCCGGGCACGCCGACCGCGAGGGTGGCGACCCACGGGGAGCCGAAGCGACCGAGCTTGGCCAGGACGTTGTTGACCGGCTCGGGCCAGGCCTTGTCGCGGGCCGAGGCGAACAGCACGCGGGAGTTCTGGATGACCATCACGATGCCGGCGTTGATGATCGCGAGGGCCACGCAGAGGCTGACGAAGGTGCCGACCGCGGAGTTGGACCAGGCGGTGACCATGCCGGAGATGTCCCCGCCGGTCAGCTCCTGAAGGTTCGACGCGCCGAGGGTGATGGCGACGACCGGGACCAGGATGATCACGGCGGAGATGCCGAGGGTGGCCAGCACCGTGCGGGCGACGTTGCGGCGCGGGTTCTCCATCTCCTCCGAGAGGTAGACGGCGGTCGAGAAGCCCTGGGTGACGAAGAGGGCGATGGCGAGCCCGGAGACGATCAGCAGAGCCGTCACGGCGTCCGTACGGCCGTCCGCGCCGGCCACGTCCATCGAGACCAGGCTGCCGGGACCACGCTCGGCGTGGGCGAAGCCCAGCACCGCCACGACGGCCGCGGCGATGACCTCCAGGACCAGGAAGACGCCGGTGATCCAGGCGTTGGCGCGCAGGTCCAACAGGCCGGCGAGGGTGGCGAGGAGCATGACGCCGGCCCCGGTCATGGCCGGGTCGAGGTGGACGATCGGGGCGAGGTAGTCGGCCGTGCCCATCGCGATCACCGGCGGGACGACCATGACGACCAGCAGCGACAGCACGAACACGAGCCAGCCCGCGAGCCGTCCGGCCAGCGTGGAGACCATCGCGTACTCGCCGCCCGCGCTGGGGATGAGGGTGCCCAGCTCCGAGTAGCAGAACGCCACGGCGATACAGAGCAGGGAACCGATGGCGATGGTGAGGGCGGTGGCGGTGCCGAGCGAGCCGAACAGGTCGGGGACGACCACGAAGAGGGTGGAGGCGGGGGTCACGCAGGAGAGCGTGAGCAGGGTGCCGCCGACCACGCCGATGGAGCGCTTGAGCTTCTGGGGGCCGTGAGACGCCTCGACGACGGCGCCCTCGACGGGGGTGAGGGTGTCGGTCACGAGGGGGATGCAACATCGACGGAAACCATCGCGTCAATGGGTGTTCACCTACGGAATTCGTGGCGAGAGGTCATCCTGGCACGCGTTAACGTCGCGTCAAGGCTGCGTACTGGGCGCCTTCCGGGCGTGCGGGAACCGCAGCGCGGGCGCGCAAAAAAATGGGGCCGTCCGCGATGCGGACGGCCCCTGACGGTCGGCTGGGCGTCAGTGGTTGCGCGGGAACCCGAGGTCGACGCCGGTGGGGGCGTCGGCCGGGTCGGGCCAGCGGGTGGTGACGACCTTGCCGCGGGTGTAGAAGTGCGTGCCGTCGTTGCCGTAGATGTGGTGGTCGCCGAAGAGCGAGTCCTTCCAGCCACCGAAGCTGTGGTAGCCGACGGGGACCGGGATCGGGACGTTCACGCCGACCATGCCGGCCTCGATCTCCAGCTGGAAGCGGCGGGCGGCGCCGCCGTCCCGGGTGAAGATCGCGGTGCCGTTGCCGAACGGCGAGGCGTTGATGAGGGCCACACCCTCCTCGTAGGTCTCGGCGCGCAGCACGCACAGCACCGGGCCGAAGATCTCGTCCTGGTACGCCTTCGCGCTGGTCGGGACCTTGTCGAGGAGCGAGAGGCCGATCCAGTGGCCGTCCTCGAAGCCGTCGACGGTGTAGCCGGTGCCGTCCAGGACCACCTCGGCGCCCTCGGCCGCGGCGCCGGTGACGTAGGAGGCCACCTTGTCGCGGTGGACCTTGGTGATCAGCGGGCCCATCTCGGAGGTCGGGTCGTTGCCGGGACCGATCTTGATCTTCTCGGCGCGCTCGCGGATCTTCTCGACCAGCTCGTCGCCGATCGAACCGACGGCCACGACCGCGGAGATGGCCATGCAGCGCTCGCCCGCGGAGCCGTAGGCGGCCGACACGGCGGCGTCGGCCGCGGCGTCCAGGTCGGCGTCGGGCAGGACCAGCATGTGGTTCTTGGCGCCGCCGAGCGCCTGGACGCGCTTGTGGTTCGCGGCGGCGGTGGTGTGGATGTAGCGGGCGATCGGGGTCGAGCCGACGAAGGAGACGGCCTTGACGTCGGGGTGCTCCAGGAGGCGGTCGACGGCCACCTTGTCGCCGTGCACGACGTTGAAGACGCCGTCCGGCAGACCGGCCTCCGCGAGCAGCTCGGCGAGCTTCATCGACGCCGACGGGTCCTTCTCGGACGGCTTCAGCACGAAGGTGTTGCCGCACGCGATGGCCAGCGGGAACATCCACATCGGCACCATGGCCGGGAAGTTGAACGGCGTGATGCCAGCGACGACGCCGAGCGGCTGACGGAGAGAGGACACGTCCACCCGCGAGGCGACCTCGGTCGACAGCTCACCCTTCAGCTGCACGGTGATCCCGCACGCCAGGTCGACGATCTCCAGGCCGCGCGCGACCTCACCGAGCGCGTCCGAGTGCACCTTGCCGTGCTCGGCGGTGATCAGCTCCGCGATCTCGTCCCGGTGCGCGTCCAGCAGCGCCCGGAACTTGAACAGGATCGAGGTGCGCCTGGCCAGCGAGGACTGGCCCCAGGAGAGGTAGGCGTCCTTCGCGGCGGCGACCGCCGCGTCCACCTCGTCGACCGAGGCGAAGGCGACCTTCGTGGTGACCGCGCCGGTCGCCGGGTCGGTGACCGGCCCGAACGTGCCCGACGCGCCTTCGACGGACTTGCCGCCGATCCAGTGGTTGACGATCTTCGTCATGACCGGTTACTCCTTCACAGATGGCGGCGTCGGGTCGAGACGTGCCGTTCGTACAGCTCCCGTGCCTTGACCGCCGACGGTCGCGTCGCGGTCTCGGCCACAGGAACATCCCACCAGGCCTGCGCGGGTGGCGGGCCCGACACTGTGTCTGCCGTTTGGGTCTCGACGTAGACACATGTGGGAGTGTCCGCGGCGCGGGCCTCGGCGAGCGCCTCCCGCAGATCGCTCACGGTCTTCGCACGCAGCACCCGCATGCCCAGGCTGGCGGCGTTGGCGGCCAGGTCGACGGGGAGCGGGGCGCCCGTGAACGTGCCGTCGTCCGCGCGGTGGCGGTACGCCGTGCCGAAGCGCTCGGCGCCCGTCTCCTCCGACAGGCCGCCGATGGACGCGTACCCATGGTTCTGCACGAGCAACACCTTGATCGCGACGCCCTCCTGCACGGCGGTCACGATCTCCGTCGGCATCATCAGATACGTGCCGTCGCCGACCAGCGCCCAGACGTGGCGCTCGGGAGCGGCCAGCTTCACGCCGATCGCGGCCGGGATCTCGTAGCCCATGCAGGAGTAGCCGTACTCCAGGTGGTACTGGTCCCGCGAGCGTGCCCGCCACATCTTGTGCAGGTCGCCGGGGAGGGAACCGGCCGCGTTGATGATCACGTCCGACTCGTCCACGATGGCGTCCAGCGCGCCCAGGACCTGCGGCTGCGTCGGCCGTACGTCGGGCTCGTCGGCCTCGTAGCAGGCGTCGACGCGCTGCTCCCAGCGTTCCTTGTCCTCGGTGTACTCGGCGCTGTAGCTGTCGGCGACCCGGTACGCGTGCATGTCCAGGGCCGCGGTCAGCTCCATCAGGCCGCTGCGGGCGTCCGCGATCAGCGGCATACCGGCGAGCTTGTGGCCGTCGAAGGGCGCGATGTTGAGGTTGAGGAAGCGGACGCCGTCGGCGGCGAAGAGGGTGCCGGAGGCGGTGGTGAAGTCGGTGTACCTCGTCCCCACTCCGATCACCAGGTCGGCGGTGCGGGCGAGTTCGTCGGCGGTGGCGGTGCCGGTGTGGCCGACTCCGCCGACGTCCTGGGGGTGGTCGAAGCGCAGGGAGCCCTTGCCGGCCTGGGTGGAGGCGACGGGGATGCGGGTGACCTCGGCGAACTCGGCGAGGGCCTCCTCGGCGCGGCTGTGGTGGACACCGCCGCCCGCGATGACGAGCGGGCGACGGGCGCCGCGGATCGCCCGTACGGCCTCGGCGAGTTCGGTCGGGTCGGCGCCCGGCCGGCGGACCACCCAGGTGCGCTCGGCGAAGAACTCGTCGGGCCAGTCGTACGCCTCGGCCTGCACGTCCTGCGGGAGCGCCAGCGTCACGGCGCCGGTCTCGACGGGGTCGGTGAGCACCCGCATGGCTTGGAGAGCCGACGGGATCAAGGCTTCGGGACGGGTGACCCGGTCGAAGTATCTCGACACGGGGCGCAGGCAGTCGTTGACGCTGATGTCGCCCGCGTACGGCACTTCGAGCTGCTGGAGGACCGGGTCGGCGGGGCGGGTGGCGAAGACGTCACCGGGGAGGAGCAGGACCGGGAGGTGGTTGACGGTGGCGAGGGCGGCGCCGGTGACGAGGTTGGTCGCGCCGGGGCCGATGGACGTGGTCACCGCGTGGGTGGACAGCCGGTTGGACTGCCGGGCATAACCGACGGCCGCGTACACCATCGCCTGTTCGTTGCGGCCCTGGTGGTACGGCATGACATCGCCGTACTCGATGAGCGCCTGGCCGATCCCGGCGACGTTGCCGTGGCCGAAGATGCCCCAGGTCGCGTCGATCAGGCGCCGGCGTACGCCGTCGCGCTCGGTGTACTGGGCGGACAGGAAGCGGACGAGCGCCTGTGCGACCGTGAGCCTCGTCGTTGAGGTCATCGGTACCCCTCTGTGCTCTCTACGTGGTCCGGATGGAAGCAGATCCGCCACTCCCGGGTCTCCCCCGGACCGGCCATGACATTGAGGTAGTACATGTCGTGGCCGGGTTGAGCGATCGACGGGCCGTGCCAACCGTCGGGGACGAGCACGGCGTCACCGGAGCGGACCTCCGCGAGGACATCGGATCCGCCCTCACGCGAGGGGAATACGCGCTGATAGCCGAAACCGTTCGGGCCGTCGATCTCGAAGTAGTAGATCTCCTCCAGCTCGGATTCCTCGCCGGGCCGCGTCTCGTCGTGCTTGTGCGGCGGGTAAGAGGACCAGTTGCCGCCGGGAGTGATCACCTCGACGGCGATCAGCCGGTCGCAGTCGAACGCGTCGGCGGAGGCGAAGTTGCGGACCCGTCGCAGGCAGGTGCCGCTGCCGCGTTCCTCGACGGGTACCTCCGGCGCGGGGCCGTAGCGGGCGGGGAGTCTTCGCTCGCACTTCGCTCCTGCCAAAGCAAAGCGGCCACCCGCGCCGGAGGCGATCTGTGCCCGGGCGTCACGGGGCACGTAGGCGAAGTCGGTGACTCCACTGAATACGCTGCCCCTGCCCAGGAGTTGGTATTTCTCGTTCTCGATGTCCACGGTGCATCCGCCGTTCAGCGGAAGCACGATCCATTCACTGTCGCCGGTGGTGAACATATGGGTGCCACCGGGCTCCAGTTCCACGATCCGCAGGCTGCTGTGGGTCCACCCGGCCCGCTTGGGGTCGATGTCGAGCACGTAGTTGACATCGGCGGTGGTGCCCCTCGGGACATACAGTGCGTTGCTCGTCCCGGTGCGCGGCTCGCGGTTCGTCATCAGGCCCTCACAGCAGTCCTACGGCGGTGTCGACGGCGGCGGCCACATCCCCGTCCGCCGGGTAGAGCAACGATCGGCCCACCACCAGGCCCCGCACGGTGGGCAGTTGCAGAGCGCCCCGCCACTTCTCGTATGCCCCGTCCTGGTCGTCGCCGACCTCGCCGCCGAGGAGGACGGCCGGGAGGGTCGAGGTCTGCATGACCTCTGCCATGTCGTCGGGGTTGTCGGTGACCGGGAGCTTCAGCCAGGTGTAGGCCGAGGTGCCGCCGAGGCCGGAGGCGATGGCGATGGACCTGGTCACGGCCTCGGCGGACAGGTCGTTCCTGACCTTGCCCTCGGCGGTGCGGCTGCTGATGAAGGGCTCGACGAAGACCGGGAGTCGGCGTGCGGCCATGTCGTCGATGGCGCGGGCGGTGGACTCCAGCGTGGTGAGGGAGCCCGGGTCGTCGTAGTCGACGCGCAGCAGCAGCTTGCCGGCGTCGAAGCGCAGCCGCTCGATGTCCTCGGCGCGGTGGCCGGTGAAGCGGTCGTCGAGCTCGAAGCTCGCGCCCTGCAGGCCGCCGCGGTTCATCGAGCCCATGACGACCTTGCCGTCGAGGGCGCCGAGCAGCAGCAGGTCGTCGAGGATGTCGGCGGTGGCGAGGACGCCGTCGACCCCGGGGCGGCCGAGCGCCAGGCAGAGGCGTTCGAGCAGGTCGGCGCGGTTGGCCATGGCCAGCCCCCGGCCTCCGACGCCGAGGGCGCCGCGGGCCGGGTGGTCGGCGGCGACGATCATCAGGCGGCCGTTGTCGCCCAGGAACGGCCGGCGCGGGCGGCGGGCGGCGGCCTCCGCGACCGCCTCGGGGCGCTGGGTGCGCAGGCGGACCAGTTCGGCGATGTCGACGCTCACTTGACGGCCCCCGCAGCGATCGCGGCCTCGATCTCGTCGGGCGTCGGCATCGCGGAGGAGCACTCCAGGCGGGAGGCGACGATGGCTCCGGCGGCGTTGGCGTGCCGCATGATCTTCTCCAGGTCCCAGCCTTCGAGGAGCCCGTGGCAGAGGGAGCCGCCGAAGGCGTCACCGGCGCCGAGACCGTTGAGGACGTTCACGGGCAGCGGCGGCACCTCGGCCTGGTCGCCCTTGCTGTTGACGGCGAGGACGCCCTTGGGACCCTGTTTGACGACGGCGATCTCGACTCCGGCGTCGAGGAGCGCACGGGCGGCGGCGTGGGGCTCGCGGACGCCGGTCGCGACCTCCACCTCGTCGAGGTTGCCGACGGCGACGGTGGTGTGCTTGAGCGCTTCCGCGTAGAAGGGTCGGGCCGCCTCGGGGTTACTCCAGAACATGGGGCGCCAGTCGAGGTCGAAGACCGTGATGCCGGACTTGGCGCGGTGGGCGAGGGCCGCGAGCGTCGCCGTTCGGCTGGGCTCCTCGCTCAGGCCGGTGCCGGTGACCCAGAAGACGCGGGTGTCGCGGATGGCGTCCAGGTCGAGCTCATGGGCGTCGATCTCCAGGTCCGGGGCCTTGGGCTGCCGGTAGAAGTACAGCGGGAAGTCGTCCGGCGGGAAGACCTCGCAGAAGGTGACCGGGGTGGGCAGGCCGGGGACCGGGGTGACCCAGCGGTCGTCGACGCCGAAGCCCTGGAGGGCCTGGTGGAGGTAGGTGCCGAAGGGGTCGTCGCCGGTGCGGGTGATCACCGCGGTCTGCCGTCCCAGGCGGGCGGCCGCGACCGCGACGTTCGTCGCCGAGCCGCCGAGGAACTTGCCGAAGGACGTGACCTGCGGCAGCGGGACGCCGGTCTGCAACGGGTAGAGGTCCACTCCGATCCGCCCCATGGTGATCAGGTCGTACGCCATCGGCTTCCCTTGTCTCCCTTGTCACGGCTCTTGCGCCGACGCCGGCACGCGCGCTCGCGGTGCGTCGGGGTCTCTCCGGCTTTGTAGCCCCGGTCGGGGAGGCCTGTCAATGTTTTGTCCAGACATTCGAACCAGCGCGGCGCCCTCCGGGGGGAGGCCGGGCGCCCAGGGGGGGTGCCGGGTTCCGTTTGTGGGCGGGTGCGGGTTTGTGTGTGGCTTGTCGCGCCCGCGCGGCGGAGCCGCAAATCCACAACAGCCCCGCGCCCCTGTGGGGCGCGTTGCAGCATGGGGGGATGACAAGTGCCGTGCGGTTGCGGCCCGGGGTGATCAGTTATCGCGGGATCAGGCTCGCGTTGGCGCGGCCTCGACAGCGACTGGAAGTGCCGATCGGGGCGATAGGGGTACCCCCTGCTCGAGCGAAGTCGAGAGCTCGGGGAAGGGTCCGGCCCACCGTTGCGTCGCCCCCCGGCTCACCGTTGCCTTGCCTCCGGTCAGGCGCTGGTTGTCAACGCGCCGCGCCCTCGCGCCCGCGCGCGCCTATGCGTCACCTGTGTCACAAAGGCGCGTTTCTCGTCACACATGTCCCGTGTACGCAGGTGTTGCGTCACACCCGCGCACAGCCCCGGTCTCCTTCTCACCGTGCGTCGTTGAGCGGACACAGGCTTTGTGATCGCCAGCGCAGCGCACGGTCCCCCCGACGACCAGCCCCCGGTCGCCGCCGCGGCGCGCGCGGGGAGGTGCAGCTGATGACCGACCGAATGCTCTGGTCGTACAAGGAGATCGCCGCGCACATCAAGGTGCAGCCCGACACCGTCCGGTCCTACCGCAAGCACGGGCTGCTGCCGCCGCCGGACCATGTCGAGGGCGGCAAGCCCTTCTGGTACGCCGACACCGTCCGCGCCTGGGTGGCCTCCCGGCCCGGCAACCGCGGCCGAAGAGTGGATTGACCTCCCGGAAAACCACCTGTGCCCCACCCGGTGTGTGGGGCACAGTCGTGCCATGAGCGACTTCTCCGTCAAGCCCGTACTCACCGGCGACCGGACCGTGCTGCGACCCTTCACCGAGGCCGACGCCGAGACGATGTGGGAGATCATCGGTGACCCCGAGGTGGAGCGCTTCACCGGGGAGTCGCCCGCCGAGCTCACCCCCGAGCGGGTGCGAGCCTGGTACGGATCCCGCAGCGCCCAGCCCGACCGCCTCGACCTCGCCGTCACCGACCGTGCCACCGGCGAACTCGTCGGCGAGGTCGTGCTGTACGAGTGGGATCCGCAGGCCCGCAGCTGCACCTTCCGCACCCTGATCGGCCCGGGCGGTCGCGGGCGGGGAATCGGCACCGAGGCGACCCGCCTGATCATTGGCCACGGTTTCGGTCAACTCGGGCTGCATCGGATCCAGTTGGAGGCGTACTCCTACAACCGCCGCGCCCTGCACGTCTACGAGAAGGTCGGGTTCGCGACGGAAGGGATACGGCGGGAGATCGAGCTGAGGGACGGCGAGTGGGTCGACGAGGTCATGATGGCGCTCCTCGACCACGAGTGGGCCGCCCTCAGCTCCACGGCTCGATGACCGTCACCCCCGCCCCCGGCGCCGTCCCGAGCGCGGTCAGCGCAGCCGGCACTGCGTCCAACGGGATCGTCGACGTCACCAGCAGATCCGGCCGCAGCACCCCCGCCCGGACCAGCTCCAGCATCGGCGGGTAGGTGTGGGCGGCCATGCCGTGGCTGCCCAGGAGTTCGAGCTCCAGGGCGATCGCGCGGGCCATCGGGACCGGGGTCGTGCCGGACTCCGAGGGCAGCAGGCCGACCTGGATGTGCCGGCCCCGGCGGCGCAGCCCGTTGACGGAGGCGGCGCAGGTGGCGGGCGAGCCGAGGGCGTCCAGGGAGAGATGGGCTCCGCCGCCGGTGAGGTCGTGGATCGCCGCCGCCGTGTCGGGCACGCTCGACGCGTCCACGCACTGCGCGGCCCCGAACTTCCGCGCCAGGTCCAGGGCCCGGGGTGAGACGTCCACCGCGACGACCCGCGCGCCCGAGGCCGCCGCGATCATCACCGCCGACAGGCCCACCCCGCCACAGCCGTGCACCGCGACCCACTCCCCCGCCGCGACCCGGCCCTGCTGCACGACCGCCCGGAACGCGGTGGCGAACCGGCAGCCCAGCGAGGCCGCCGTCGCGAAGGACATCTCCTCCGGCACGGCGACGAGGTTGACGTCGGCGTGGTCCAGCGCGACGTACTGGGCGAAGGAGCCCCAGTGGGTGAAGCCGGGCTGGGTCTGGCGCTCGCACACCTGCTGATCGCCCGCCGCACACGCCGCGCAGCTCCCACAGGCGCACACGAAGGGCACGGTGACCCGGTCGCCGGGGCGCCAGCCGGTCACCCTCTTGCCCACCGACTCGACGACACCGGCGAGTTCATGGCCGGGCACATGCGGCGGCGTGATGTCCGCGTCGTGCCCCTGCCAGCCGTGCCAGTCACTGCGGCACAGCCCCGTCGCCTCGACCCGGACCACGACCCCGTGCTCCTTCGGCTCCGGATCGGTGACCTCCCGCACCTCGGCCGGCTCCCCGAACCGCTCGAACACGACGGCACGCATCCGCCCCACCTCACCTTCCGTCCCGCCCGGCAATCCCGGCACCGCACGGAGGTGATCCCCGTACGGCCCGGGGGTGATCCCCGCGCCGCCCGGCACAGAGATCACCCGTCCGACGGGAACGCTAGCCGGGCACCGCCACCTTGTCCCGCTCCTGCGTATCCGCCGGCTCCGGCTCCCCGCCCGACTCGCTCAGCCCGAACCTGTCATGGAGCCGCCTGAGCGGTCCCGGCGCCCACCAGGTCGCCRGCCCCGTCAGACGCATCACCGCCGGGACCAGCAGGCTGCGGACGATCATCGCGTCCATGACCACCGCCAGGGCGATGCCGAGGCCGAGCATCTTGGTGTTGGTCACCCGGGAGGTGCCTATCGCGACCATCACCACCGCGAGGATCACGGCGGCCGCGGTGATCAGGCCGCCCGTGCGCTGCAGGCCGTGCCGCACCGCCTGGTCGTGGTCGCCCGTCGCGTCGTACTCCTCCTTGATGCGGGACAGCAGGAACACGCCGTAGTCCATCGACAGGCCGAAGGCGACGCAGAACATCAGCACCGGCAGGGTCGTCTCGATGGAGCCGGGACTGGTGAAGCCGAGCAGGCCGGAGAGATGGCCGTCCTGGAAGACCCAGACCACCGCGCCGAACATCGCCGTCAGGCTGAGCGCGTTGAGCACCACCGCCTGGATCGGGATCAGCAAGCTGCCAGTCAGCAGGAACACCAGCAGCAGGGTGACGATCGCGATGAACGCGGCCGCGAGCGGCAGACGCTCGGCTATCGCGTCCTTGGAGTCGACCAGGACCGCCGCCGCGCCGGTCACCTTGGTGTCGAACGGCGCCTCGGTGGCGCGCAGATCGTCGACCAGGCCCTGGGCCGGGTCGTCCACCGCCTCGCCCTTCGGCAGCACCGTGAAGTACGCCGACTCGCCCTTCACCAGCGGCCCGTCGACCCGGAGCACCTCCGGGAGCGCGGCGATGCGTTCCTTGTAGTCGGCGTACTGCGCCTGAGTGGCCCGCCCCTCGGCGAGCACCTCCAGGCCGCCGCCGGGGCTGCCCGGGAAGCCGTCGCGGATGTGCTGCTGCACGACATGGGACTCGGCGCTCGACGGCAGCTGGCGGTCGTCCGCCGTGCCGAACTTCACGCCCAGGAAGGGCAGTCCGAGCAGGACCAGGACGGCGGTGGTGCCGAGGGCGAAGAAGGGGGCGCGGCGCATGACGAGGCTCGCCGTGCGGGCCCAGGCCCTGCCCTCCGTCGCACCGGCCGCCTGACCGGAGTCCTGCTGAGCGGCGCCCTTCGCCCGCCCGCGCCGGAACAGGCGCCGCAGGTCCAGGGCGTTGACCCGGTGGCCGAGCAGGACCAGGGCCGCCGGCAGCAGAATCAGTGCGGCCGCCGCGGCGAGCAGCACCACCGCGATCCCGGCGTAGGCGAAGGACCGCAGGAAGTACTGCGGGAAGAGCAGCATCGCCGCCAGTGACACCGCGACCGTCAGGGCCGAGAACAGGACCGTGCGTCCGGCGGTGCGCAAGGTGGTGCCGACCGCCGGCAGGGGTTCGGCGCCGGTGGCGAGTTCCTCCCGGAAGCGGCGGACGATGAACAGTGCGTAGTCGACGGCGAGGCCGAGGCCGAGGGCCGTGGTGAGGTTCATCGCGAAGACCGACACGTCGGTGAACTCGGTCAGGCCGCGCAGCACCGCGTTCGTGCCGAGGATGGCGACGATGCCGATGCCGAGCGGCAGCAGGGCCGCGACCGCGCTGCCGAAGACCATCACCAGCAGCACCAGAGTGACCGGCAGCGCGATCACCTCGGCCCGAATCAGGTCCTCCTGGATGGTCGTCTGCATCTCGTGCCGCACCGCGACCGGGCCGCCGACGCTCACCTCCACCGGGCCGTGCGCGCCCCGGAACTCGGGCGCGATGCGGTCCAGGGTCTCCCCCATCTGCTTCTCTTCGCCGGTGATCCGGGCGGCGATCAGCGCCTCATGGCCGTCCTCGGCACGCAGGGCCGGGGCCGCCGAGGGGGCGGCCTGCCAGTAGGAGCCGACGCCTATGACGCCCTTCTCGCCGGCCAGGCGGGCCACGAGACGCCGCGCCTCGGCGGCGACCGCCGGGTCGTCCACCGACGCGTCGCCCGCGTCCACGAGGAGCAGGAGATTGGGCTGGGAGGCGGGGAACTCGCGCTCCAGCGCCTTGGTCGCGTAGGTCGACTCGGCGTCCGGGTCCTCCCAGCCGCCGCTCCCCAGACGGTCGGCGACGCCGCTGCCGGCCAGCACGGCGAGCGCGGTGATCACCAGGGCCACCAGCAGCGACAGCCGAGGGCGTGCCGTCACGAAGCGGGTCCAGCCTCCCACTCGGGGTGGCCTGTTGACTTCGGTCATTGTGCGGTGTCCCCTTCACCCTGATCCGTGCCGTGCAAGCGAGGCGGCATGGAGCCGCCACTGCCATAGACTGGCAAACACGAGACATCGCTCGCGTTTCTCTAGAATGCGAGCGACCACTCGCGTTTGTCAATCGCGTTCGGAAAGCTGGGGATAACTCGTGTCCGCCAACCGGGAGAAGGACAGCCAGGGCAACCAGGACCGCCAGGAGAAGGAGCAGCCGCGCCGCCGTCAGGCCCGCGGTGAGCGCCGTATCGCCCAGCTGCTCGAAGCCGCGGCCACCGTCTTCAGCACCACCGGCTACACCGCCGCCAGCACCAACGCCATCGCCCGCGAAGCCGGCGTCTCACCCGGCACGCTGTACCAGTTCTTCCCGAACAAGGAAGCGATCGCCATCGAGCTCGGCGACCGGCTCATGCACGAGTTGCGTGAGATGTACGGCGAGGCGCTCGCTCCGGTCGATCCCGCGACCCCGCTGAATGAGGCCGTCGGCGCGGCCGTCGACCGGTTCATCGCCTTCAACTGCGCGCACCCGGTGTTCTTCGCGCTGATGCACGGCCCCGACATCCCCGGCCGCATGGCCGAGGAGCACGACGCCCTGCACGCGACCCTGCTGTCCCGGATAGAGGGCCTGCTCCTGTCGTTCCTGCCGGACGCCGACCCGGCCGTCCTCGCCCGGACCGCCCACATGTGCCTGGGCCTGTACAAGGCGGGCCTGGAGCTGGTGCTCGCCCACGAGGGCGCGGAGCGCGACGCCTACGTCCAAGAGCTGAAGAACGCCCTGATCCGCTACCTCGACCCGTTGGTGGGCGACAACCTCGGCCAGGGCGAGGCGGCCCGTACCGCGACGTGATGGGCCGGTACCGATAGGTGTGCATGGATCAGCTCCCGGATTCGGGGGGGACCCCGCGACCCACTGTCTCCCGCCCCGGGCACACCCGCATCCCGGGCGAGAGCGCGGTACACGCCGAACGCGCGTGCTGTACCGACAGGGACCACCCCTCTTTGAGCAGTACCCCGTAGGGGTATACCGTTGAGGCGAAGGGACCCCCCGGGTCCCCTCAGCCCCACATGCCTCGACGAGGAGAACCACATGACCGCCCAGACCGACACCTCGGGTTCCGTCACCGCCGTCTACAAGGTGAGCGGCATGAGCTGCGGGCACTGCGAAGGGGCCGTTTCCGGCGAGATCTCCGAACTCCCCGGTGTCAGCTCGGTGAAGGCCGTCGCCTCGACCGGCGAGGTCACCGTCGTCTCCGCGGCCGCGCTCGACGAGGAGGCCGTGCGCGCGGCCGTCGACGAGGCCGGCTTCGAACTGGTCGCCAAGGCCTGAGTCTGGTCATGACCAGCACCACGGACGAACCGCCGATAGCGAGGACGGCCGGCGCGACCGGTACGGCCGCAGCGACACCTGCGCCCGGCACGGCCGACAGCGCCGCCACCTCGGACGTCGAGCTGCTCATCGGCGGGATGACCTGCGCCTCCTGCGCGGCACGCGTCGAGAAGAAGCTCAACCGCATGGACGGCGTGACCGCCACGGTGAACTACGCGACGGAGAAGGCCAAGGTCAGCTACCCCGCGGGCATCGAGGTCGCCGACCTGATCGCCGTCGTGGAGAAGACGGGGTACACCGCCGAGGAGCCCGCTCCCCCGCAACCCGCGACGCACGGGCCGGAGCAGGCTCCGGAAGACCCCGAACTGACGGACTACCGCCAACGCCTCACCGTCTCCGCCCTGCTCGCCGCCCCCGTGATCGCGCTGTCGATGATCCCGGCCCTCCAGTTCGACAACTGGCAGTGGCTCGCGCTCACCCTCGCCTCGCCGGTCGTCGTCTGGGGCGGACTGCCCTTCCACCGGGCCGCGTTCACGAACGCCCGGCACGGCGCGGCCACCATGGACACGCTGATCTCGATGGGCACGCTGGCGGCGTTCGGCTGGTCGCTGTGGGCGCTCTTCTTCGGCGACGCGGGCATGCCCGGCATGCACGACACCTTCGAGTTCACCGTCTCGGGCACGGACGGCGCCTCGCAGATCTACCTCGAAGTGGCTTCCGGCGTCATCACTTTCATCCTCCTCGGCCGCTATCTGGAGGCCCGCTCCAAGCGCCGCGCGGGTGCGGCCCTGCGCGCCCTGATGGAGCTGGGCGCGAAGGACGTCGCCGTGCTGCGCGACGGACGCGAGGTCCGCGTTCCGGTCGACCGGCTGGCCGTCGGGGACCGGTTCGTCGTACGGCCCGGCGAGAAGATCGCCACCGACGGCACCGTCGTCGAGGGTGCCTCCGCGGTGGACGCCGCCCTGCTGACCGGCGAGTCGGTGCCGGTGGACGTCGCGGTCGGGGACGCGGTCACCGGGGCCACGGTCAACGCGGGCGGGCGGCTCGTCGTCGAGGCGACCCGGATCGGCGCCGACACCCAGCTCGCGCGGATGGCGAGGCTGGTGGAGGACGCGCAGAACGGCAAGGCCGAGGTGCAGCGGCTCGCCGACCGGATCTCCGCGGTCTTCGTCCCGGCGGTCATCGTCCTCGCGGTCGCCACCTTCGGCGCCTGGCTCGGCCTCACCGACGACACGGTCGCCGCGTTCACCGCGGCCGTCGCGGTACTGATCATCGCCTGCCCGTGCGCCCTGGGCCTGGCCACCCCCACGGCCCTCATGGTCGGCACCGGACGCGGGGCGCAGCTCGGCATCCTCATCAAGGGCCCCGAGGTGCTGGAGTCCACACGCCGGGTCGACACCGTCGTCCTGGACAAGACCGGCACGGTCACCACCGGCCGTATGACCCTCCAGAAGGTGTACGTCGCCGAGGGCGCCGACGAGGAGCAGGTGCTGCGGCTCGCGGGCGCCGTGGAGCATGCCTCCGAGCATCCCGTGGGCCGGGCGGTCGCCGCCGGCGCCGACCACCGGTTCGGCCCCCTGCCGGAGGTCGAGGAGTTCGAGAACGTCCCCGGCCGGGGCGTTCGCGGGCGCGTGGAAGGCCATGACGTGGCCGTGGGGCGCCTCTTCGACGCGCTGCCCACGGAGCTGGCCCGGGCCCGGGACGAGGCCGAGAGGGGCGGTCGTACGGCTGTCGTGGTCGGGTGGGACGGAGCGGCGCGAGGTGTCGTGGCCGTCGCGGACACCGTCAAGGAAACCAGCGCCGAGGCGGTGCGCGAGCTGCGCGCACTGGGGCTGACGCCGGTGCTGCTGACCGGGGACAACCGGCTGGTCGCCGAGGCGGTGGCGGACGCGGTCGGTATCGATCAGGTGATCGCGGAGGTCCTGCCGGAGGAGAAGGTCGAGGCGGTACGGCGGCTGCGGAGCGAGGGGCGCTGCGTGGCCATGGTCGGCGACGGCGTCAACGACGCGGCCGCGCTCGCCACCGCCGATCTGGGTCTGGCCATGGGGACGGGCACGGACGCGGCGATCGAGGCGAGCGATCTGACGCTGGTGCGCGGCGATCTACGGGTGGCGGCGGACGCCATCCGGCTGTCCCGGCGGACGCTGGCCACGATCAAGGGCAACCTCGTGTGGGCCTTCGGGTACAACGTCGCCGCGTTGCCACTGGCCGCGGCGGGCTTGCTGAACCCGATGATCGCGGGGGCCACGATGGCGTTCTCCTCGGTGTTCGTGGTGTCGAACAGCCTTCGACTCCGGACGTTCCGGTGAATTCGTAGTAAGAACCCCGCTGGGCACCTCTGGAGTCCGACGCCCGGCTCACATAAGCTCTTCACAAGGCTCGCGCATCATCCTTACGCTTGAGTCCCGATCGCCATATCGGGTCTCTTGCGTATCTAACGGACATATGCAAGAGACGCAGATCACAGTGAAGTGAACGTAACCATCGAAGGGGTTCGAAGGTCTAAGTTGACGATGTCAGGGAGCGTCTTGGGGGGCGCCAACTGGCATCTGAGGATGTCTTGGGGGACTTCCTCAGAGTTGCGTTGCCGGGGCACGTACGTCGGGAAGCTTTGAGCGGCCCTCCCGACCGTGCGCTGTCCCGGCAGACCGCACCAACCATGAGTACGACGAGTTTTGCTCGTTCTGCTCAACGCAATACCGAAAGACAGCGATTCAGGCGCTGCTCTCTCAGACGCCCGGCCGGATCCCGTGGGGGGAATCCGCACCGGGACATGGGAAGGCGCCCTGGACGTCGGCCCGTGGGGGGACCGGCGCCAGGGCGCCTTCCTTCTTTCTGCCTGGGACGCGGCACCCAGCGCCCCAAAGGGACGCGGGACTGCATCGATACGCGGCTACGGCCGCGCGAGCGATCGATATGCGGCTACCGGCCGCGCGAGCGCGACCCGAACACCGACAAGCGGCGCCCCCTCAGCGGAGCGTCCAGCACTCCTCGACCGGCACGAAGTCGCACTCGACAACACCCGTGGCCGTGCCGCCCGGGGGCAACCCCCCGGACCCCCGGCCGACCTCGCAACCCTGCGGCCACGAGGCCCAACCCCGAAGAAGCCCGGCCGTCGCGCGGCCGAAGCCCAAAACACACCGCCACCGACCGAACACCGACAAGCGGCGCCCCCGCAGCGGAGCGTCTAGCGCTCCTCGACCGGCACGAAGTCGCGCTCGACGACGCCCGTGTAGATCTGGCGCGGGCGGCCGATGCGGGAACCCGGCTCCTTGATCATCTCGTGCCACTGGGCGATCCAGCCCGGGAGGCGGCCCAGGGCGAACAGGACCGTGAACATCTCGGTCGGGAAGCCCATGGCGCGGTAGATCAGGCCGGTGTAGAAGTCGACGTTCGGGTAGAGGCTGCGCGAGACGAAATAGTCGTCGGAGAGCGCGTGCTCTTCCAGCTTCAGGGCGATGTCCAGCAGCTCGTCGGACTTGCCGAGGGCGGAGAGGACGTCGTGCGCGGCGGCCTTGATGATCTTGGCGCGCGGGTCGAAGTTCTTGTAGACCCGGTGGCCGAAGCCCATCAGGCGGACGCCGTCCTCCTTGTTCTTCACCTTGCGGATGAAGGAGTCGACATCGCCGCCGCTCGCCTGGATGCCCTCCAGCATCTCCAGGACGGACTGGTTGGCGCCGCCGTGCAGCGGGCCCCAGAGCGCGGAGATACCGGCGGAGATCGACGCGAACATGTTCGCCTGCGACGAGCCGACCAGACGGACCGTCGACGTCGAACAGTTCTGCTCGTGGTCCGCGTGCAGGATCAGCAGCTTGTCGAGGGCGGCCACGACGACCGGGTCCAGCTCGAACTCCTGCGCCGGCACCGAGAAGGTCATCCGCAGGAAGTTCTCGACGTAACCGAGGTCGTTGCGCGGGTAGACGAACGGGTGGCCGATCGACTTCTTGTACGCGTACGCCGCGATCGTCGGGAGCTTCGCGAGCAGGCGGGTCGTCGAGAGGTTGCGCTGCGTCTCGTCGAACGGGTTGTGGCTGTCCTGGTAGAAGGTCGACAGCGCCGAGACGACCGACGACAGCATGGCCATCGGGTGGGCGTCGCGCGGGAAGCCCTTGTAGAAGTTCTTGACGTCCTCGTGCAGCAGGGTGTGCTGCGTAATGTCGTTCTTGAAGGTCGAGAGCTCGTCGACGGACGGCAGCTCACCGTTGATCAGCAGGTAGGCCACCTCCAGGAAGGTGGAGCGCTCGGCCAGCTGCTCGATCGGGTAGCCGCGGTACCGCAGGATGCCCGCCTCGCCGTCGAGGTAGGTGATGGCGGATTTGTAGGCGGCGGTATTGCCATAACCGCTGTCCAGCGTCACCAGGCCGGTCTGGGCCCGGAGTTTGCCGATGTCAAAGCCCTTGTCGCCGACGGTGCTGTCAATCACCGGGTAGGTGTACTCGCCGTCGCCGTACCGCAGTACTACAGAGTTGTCGCTCACGTCTTCCCTCACCGACGTTGTGCCTCATCTTCGAGGTTGCCCTGACTGTCTCTAGCCTCCCCCATTCGGCTCAGAAGAGTGCACTCGGGGTCGACCATTGGGCCTATTGGCGGCACTGAGTGCCGCCAACCTGCCATCCTGCCCCCTGCTTTCCCCATCTGGAAGTGCTCTGTGACCTTCACGACTCATTTGATCGATCATTTTTTTCACTGCCTCACGAAACGGCAGGTCAGAAGGGGGCCGGGCGGGGGGCCGAAAAGCAGGATTCAGGAGCCCGCGAGCCGGAAGTCGAGCGCCGTGCAGCGGCGCCCGGCCGACACCGTGCGCACCGCCTGGCCGATGGCCTTGCGCGAACCCACGAGGACGACCAGCTGCTTGGCCCGGGTGACCGCCGTGTAGAGCAGGTTCCGCTGGAGCATCATCCATGCTCCCGTGGTGACGGGGATCACCACAGCGGGATATTCACTCCCCTGTGAACGGTGGATCGTCACCGCGTACGCATGCGCCAGTTCGTCCAGTTCGTCGAATTCGTACGGCACCTCCTCGTCCTCGTCCGTCAGCACGGTGAGGCGCTGGTCGACCGGGTCGAGCGAGGTGACGACACCCACGGTGCCGTTGAAGACGCCGTTCTCTCCCTTCTCGTAATTGTTGCGAATCTGGGTGACCTTGTCGCCGACGCGGAAGACCCGGCCGCCGAACCGCTTCTCCGCGAGATCGGGGCGTCCCGGTGTGATGGCCTGCTGGAGCAGGCCGTTGAGCGTGCCCGCGCCGGCCGGGCCGCGGTGCATGGGAGCCAGCACCTGGACGTCCCGGCGCGGGTCCAGCCCGAACTTGGCCGGAATCCGACGCGCCGCCACGTCCACGGTGAGCCGTCCGGTCTCCTCCGTGTCGTCCTCGACGAAGAGAAAGAAGTCCTTCATGCCGTCGGTGACGGGCTGCTGTCCGGCGTTGATCCGGTGCGCGTTGGTCACCACGCCGGACTGCTGGGCCTGGCGGAACACGCGCGTGAGGCGCACCGCCGGGATCGGGCCGCCGTCGGCGAGCAGGTCCCGCAGGACCTCCCCCGCGCCGACGCTGGGCAGCTGGTCCACGTCCCCCACGAAGAGCAGATGGGCGCCCGGCGGTACGGCCTTGACCAGCTTGTTGGCCAGCAGCAGGTCCAGCATGGACGCCTCGTCGACCACCACCAGGTCGGCCTGGAGCGGCCGGTCCTTGTCGTAGGCCGCGTCTCCGCCGGGCTTGAGCTCCAGCAGGCGGTGGACGGTGGAGGCCTCGGCGCCGGTCAGCTCGGCGAGGCGCTTGGCGGCGCGGCCGGTGGGGGCGGCCAGCACGACCCTGGCCTTCTTCGCGCGGGCCAGCTCCACGATCGAGCGCACGGTGAAGGACTTGCCGCAGCCGGGGCCACCGGTCAGCACGGCGACCTTCTTCGTCAGCGCCAGCTTGACGGCGGCCTCCTGCTCGGGCGCGAGGTCCGTGCCCGTACGGCCCTTCAGCCACCCCAACGCCTTGTCCCAGGCCACGTCATGGAACCCCGGCATCCGGTCCTCGTCGGTGCGCAGCAGCCGCAAGAGCTGGGCGGAGAGGGAGAGTTCGGCGCGGTGGAAGGGGACGAGATAGACGGCCGTCACGGGCTCCGCGTGGCCGTCGGGACCGGGCACCTTCTCCCGTACGACCCCCGGGTCGCCGCCGTCCTGCGGGACCTGGGCGAGTTCGGCCAGGCACTCGATGACGAGGCCCGTGTCGACCTGGAGCAGCTTGACCGCGTCCGCGATCAGCCGCTCCTCGGGGAGGTAGCAGTTGCCCTGGTCGGTGGCCTGCGACAGGGCGTACTGGAGGCCGGCCTTCACGCGCTCCGGGCTGTCGTGCGGGATGCCGACGGACTGGGCGATCTTGTCGGCGGTGAGGAAGCCGATGCCCCAGACGTCGGACGCCAGCCGGTAGGGCTGGTTCTTCACGACGGAGATGGAGGCGTCGCCGTACTTCTTGTAGATCCGTACGGCGATGGAGGTGGACACCTCGACGGTCTGCAGGAAGAGCATGACCTCCTTGATCGCCTTCTGCTCCTCCCAGGCGTCGGCGATCTTCTTGGTCCGCTTCGGGCCGAGGCCGGGGACCTCGATGAGGCGCTTGGGCTCCTCCTCGATGATCTTCAGGGTGTCCAGGCCGAAGTGCTGGGTGATCCGGTCGGCGAACACCGGGCCGATGCCCTTGACCAGGCCGGAGCCGAGGTAGCGCCGGATGCCCTGGACGGTGGCCGGCAGGAGGGTCGTGTAGTTCTCGACGGTGAACTGCTTGCCGTACTGCGGGTGGGAGCCCCAACGCCCCTCCATCCGCAGGGACTCGCCGACCTGGGCGCCGAGCAGCGCGCCGACGACCGTGAGCAGGTCGCCGCCGCCACGGCCGGTGTCGACGCGGGCGACCGTGTAGCCGTTCTCCTCGTTGGCGTACGTGATTCGCTCCAGGACGCCTTCGAGCACCGCCAGTCGCCGCTCGCCCGTGGAAGTCCCCGCCTGATTGGACATGATCCGACGCTACCGGTCGGGTACGACAATGCGGGAAGGGTGTGGACAAGGCTGCCGGCAGCCGTCACCCCGCCTGCGACTTCACGTGGTCGATGACCTTCCTGAAGTCCTCCGTCGGCGAGAACTCCACGAGCTCGCAGTCCTCCAGGGCCACGGGGACATGGCCTGGACCCCAGTAGTACGCCTGGCCCGCCTCGTAGTACTCCTCGCCCTGGGGTGTGAGCATCCGGAGCCGGCCCTTGAGCAGGTAGCCCCAGTGCGGGCATGGGCAGGCGTCGCCTTCGAGGCCCTTGAGGGCGGGACCCATGTCCGTGCCCTCGGGCAGGCTGATGTAGCCGACGGACAGGCCGCCGCCGAGGGGCTTGGTGCGCACCTCCACGCCGTCGCCGCCGACGACGACGGGTACGTCATCGCGAGTCGCTGCCGTCATGAGTCCTCCGCTCCGGCCCGCGAGGGCCCTGGGGAAACGCCCCCGCACTTCCAGGCTGGACCGCCGCGGAGCGCGCCGCGACAGCACAGGGCCGACATCACGATCCGGTCTCGGCATGTGGTTGAGGGGTTGATTAACGCCCGTGTAATCGATTCCAATCCTCCGTACACGTCGATGTAATCGATTCCACGACCATCGACCACGAACGATCCACAAGGAGGTGGAGCGGCGATGGCGAGCATCAAGGACGTCGCTGCCGAGGCGGGGGTATCCGTCGCCACGGTTTCGCGCGTCCTGAACGACCATCCGTCGGTCAGCGCCGAGGCACGCGCGCGTGTGCTGGCCGCCGTCGAGACCCTGGGCTACCGCCCGAACGCCGTCGCCCGCTCCTTGCGCACCGACCAGACCCGCACCCTCGGCCTGGTCATCAGCGACGTGATGAACCCCTACTTCACCGAGCTGGCCCGCTCCGTCGAGGAGGAGGCCCGCGCGCTCGGCTACAGCGTCATCATCGGCAACGCCGACGAGCGGCCGGACCTCCAGGACCATCACGTGCGGACCCTGCTGGACCGCCGCATCGACGGACTCCTCGTCTCCCCCACCGACGGCGGCTCCCCGCTGATGCTGGACGCGGCGCGGGCGGGGACGCCCATGGTGTTCGTGGACCGATGGATCCCGGGCGTGGACGTGCCGGTGGTCCGGTCGGACGGGCGCGGTGCCGTACGGGATCTCGTGGCTCATCTGCACGGGCTCGGGCACCGGCGGCTCGCGATCATCGCGGGGCCCGCCGCCACCACGACCGGACGCGAGCGCGTGGAGGCCTTCCGGGAGGCACTCGGCGCGTACGGCCTCGAACTCCCCGACGCCTACATAGGCCAGGGCGACTTCCAGGCCGAGAGCGGCCGGCAGGTCACCGAGGGCTTCCTCGACCTGCCCGAGCCGCCCGAGGTCGTCTTCGCGGCCGACAACCTGATGGCGCTCGGCGCGCTGGACGCCGTACGCGCGCGTGGCCTGCGCGTACCGGACGACCTCGCGCTCGCCGCGTTCGACGACATCCGGTGGTTCGTGCACACCGATCCGCCGATCACCGCCATCGCCCAGCCGACGGGCGAGTTGGGCCGGGCCGCCGTACGGGCCCTGGTGGACCGCATCGAGGGACGGCCCGGCGAGTCCGTCACGCTCCCCGCCCGCCTCGTCGTACGCCGCTCCTGCGGCGAGAACCCCACCCCAGTGCAAAGGAGCACGTCGTGAGCAACCAGGACGAGTTGCTGCGTATCGAGGGCATACGGAAGACCTTCCCGGGCGTGGTCGCGCTGGACGGCGTCGACTTCGATCTGCGCCGGGGCGAGGTGCACGTCCTTCTCGGTGAGAACGGTGCCGGCAAGAGCACCCTCATCAAGATGCTCTCCGGCGCCTACACACCGGACGCCGGGCGCATCCTGGTCGGCGGCGAGGAGACGCGCATCCACGGTGCGCAGGACTCCGGGCGCCTCGGGATCGCCACCATCTACCAGGAGTTCAACCTCGTTCCGGATCTGACGGTCGCCGAGAACATCTTTCTGGGGCGCCAGCCGCGCCGCTTCGGGATGATCGACCGCAAGTCGATGGAGGCCGACGCCGAGGTCCTGCTGAAGCGGGTCGGCGTCAACGTGTCGCCACGCGCGCGTGTGCGTGAACTCGGCATCGCGCGCCTGCAGATGGTCGAGATCGCCAAGGCGCTCAGCCTGAACGCGCGCGTGCTCATCATGGACGAGCCGACCGCCGTGCTCACCTCCGAGGAGGTCGACAAGCTCTTCGCCATCGTGCGCAAGCTGCGCGAGGACGGGGTCGGGATCGTCTTCATCACGCATCACCTGGAGGAGATCGCCGCCCTGGGCGACCGGGTCACGGTCATCCGGGACGGCAAGAGCGTCGGACAGGTCCCCGCCTCCACACCGCAGGACGAGCTCGTACGGCTCATGGTGGGCCGCTCCATCGAGCAGCAGTACCCGCGTGAACGGGCCGACAAGGGCGCCGCCTTGCTCTCGGTCGAGGGGCTGACCCGCGACGGTGTCTTCCACGACGTCGGCTTCGAGGTGCACGCCGGGGAGGTCGTCGGCATCGCCGGGCTCGTCGGCGCCGGACGCACCGAGGTCGTGCGGGCCGTGTTCGGGGCGGACCCGTACGACAAGGGTGCCGTGAAGGTCGCCGGGACGGCCCTGAAGGGGCATGACGTCAACGCCGCCATGGCGGCCGGCATCGGGCTGATCCCCGAGGACCGCAAGGGCCAGGGCCTGGTGCTGGACGCGTCCGTCGAGGAGAACCTCGGGCTGGTGACCATGCGGGCCGCCACGCGCGCGGGGCTCGTCGACCTCAAGGGCCAGCGGGAGGCCGCCGCGAGGATCGCCGGGCAGCTGGGCGTGCGGATGGCCGGGCTCGGCCAGCATGTGCGCACCCTCTCCGGCGGCAACCAGCAGAAGGTCGTCATCGGCAAGTGGCTGCTCGCCGACACCAAGGTGCTCATCCTCGACGAGCCGACGCGCGGCATCGACGTCGGCGCCAAGGTCGAGATCTACCAGCTCATCAACCGCCTCACGGCCGCCGGAGCCGCCGTACTGATGATCTCCAGCGATCTGCCGGAGGTGCTCGGCATGAGCGACCGGGTGCTGGTGATGGCCCAGGGCCGGATCGCGGGCGAACTGTCCGCCGACGAGGCCACCCAGGACTCCGTGATGGCACTCGCCGTCAGCAACCCCACCACGACCGACGTCAGCAACTCCACGTCCGACAAGGAGGCCGCTCGTGGCCACTGACACGCTCAAGAGCACTACGGGCGCCGGTGGCGCCACGAACGGCCTGCGCCGTCTGCTCCTGGACAACGGCGCGCTCACCGCGCTGATCGTCCTCGTCATCGCCATGTCGGCGCTGTCGGGCGACTTCCTTGACCCCGACAACCTGCTCAACGTCGGCGTCCAGGCGGCCGTGACCGCCGTCCTGGCCTTCGGCGTCACCTTCGTCATCGTCTCGGCGGGCATCGACCTGTCGGTCGGCTCGGTGGCGGCCCTGTCGGCCACCGTCCTGGCCTGGACGGCGACGTCACACGGCGTGCCGGTCGTCATAGCGGTGCTGCTGGCCGTCGCGACCGGCATCGCGGCCGGTCTCGTCAACGGCTTCCTCATCGCCTACGGCAAGCTCCCGCCGTTCATCGCGACGCTCGCGATGCTCTCGGTGGCCCGCGGTCTGTCGCTGGTGATCTCCGAGGGCTCCCCGATCGCCTTCCCCGACTCCGTCTCCCACCTGGGTGACACGCTCGGCGGCTGGCTGCCGGTGCCGGTCCTCGTGATGATCGTGATGGGCCTGATCGCCGCGTTCGTGCTCGGCCGGACCTACATCGGCCGCTCGATGTACGCGATCGGCGGCAACGAGGAGGCCGCGCGGCTGTCCGGGCTGCGGGTGAAGAAGCAGAAGCTCGCCATCTACGCCCTGTCCGGCGTGTTCGCCGCCGTCGCCGGCGTCGTGCTGGCCTCGCGCCTGTCCTCGGCGCAGCCCCAGGCCGCCGACGGCTACGAGCTGGACGCCATCGCTGCGGTCGTCATCGGCGGCGCCTCGCTCGCGGGCGGCACCGGCAAGGCGTCCGGCACGCTGATCGGCGCGCTGATCCTGGCGGTGCTGCGCAACGGCCTGAACCTGCTCAACGTGTCCGCGTTCTGGCAGCAGGTCGTCATCGGTGTCGTGATCGCGCTGGCGGTCCTCTTCGACACGCTGCGCCGCAAGGCCGGGGCGACCCCGGTGGCGGGCGGCGCTTCTGCGGGCGGCAAGGGCAAGCAGGCGGGGACGTACGCGCTCGCGGCGGTCGTCACCGTGGCGATCGTGGGGGCGACCTCCTTCCTGCACAACGGTTCCTCCGCGTCGTCCCACCAGAAGATGGGCCTGTCCCTGTCGACGCTCAACAACCCCTTCTTCGTGCAGATCCGGGCGGGCGCCCAGGCCGAGGCGAAGAAGCTGGGTGTGGACCTGACCGTCACGGACGCCCAGAACGACGCCTCCCAGCAGGCCAACCAGCTGCAGAACTTCACCAGTTCGGGCGTCGGCGCGATCATCGTCAACCCGGTGGACTCGGACGCCGCGAGCAACTCCGTGAAGGCCGCCGACAAGGCGGACATCCCGGTCATCGCCGTGGACCGCGTGGTCAACAACGCGAAGACGAGCGCCCTGGTCGCCTCCGACAACGTGGCCGGTGGTGAGCTCGCCGCCAAGTCGATCGCCGAGAAGCTCGGCGGCAAGGGCAAGATCGTGATCCTCCAGGGCCAGGCGGGCACGTCCGCCGCCCGTGAGCGCGCCCAGGGCTTCGCCAACGGCCTCAAGGCCTTCCCGGGCATCCAGGTCGTCGCCCAGCAGCCCGCCGACTTCGACCGCACCAAGGGCCTCGACGTGATGTCGAACCTGCTCCAGGCCCACCCGGACGTCCAGGGCGTCATCGCCGCCAACGACGAGATGGCGCTCGGCGCGGTCAAGGCGCTGGGCTCCAAGGCCGGCAAGTCGGTCTCGGTGGTCGGCTTCGACGGCACGCCGGACGGCCTGAAGGCGGTCGAGGGCGGCTCGCTGTACGCGTCCGTCGCCCAGCAGCCGACCCAGCTGGGCAGGATCGCCGTGGACAACGCGCTCAAGGCGCTGAAGGGCGAGAAGGTCCAGCAGACCGTGAAGGTGCCGGTGAAGGTGGTCACGAAGGAGAACGTGGCGGGCTTCAGCGGCTGACATCCGCCGACGTCGGCCTTGTCCGGCCGGCATCGGGGAACGGCGAACAGGTGGGCGGTCGTTGGAGCAGCATGGACCTGCCGGCGGCCGCCCGCCGCACGTCACTACGGGGACCTATCAGGGGAGCGATCTCATGTACGACTACGACCTTCTGGTCGTAGGGTCGGCCAACGCCGACCTGGTGATCGGCGTCGAGCGTCGGCCTGGTGCCGGCGAGACCGTGCTCGGCTCCGATCTGGCCGTCCACCCGGGCGGCAAGGGTGCGAACCAGGCGGTCGCGGCCGCCCGGCTCGGTGCCCGCACGGCCCTGCTGGCCCGCGTCGGCGACGACGCGCACGGTAGGCTGCTGCTCGACTCGCAGCGGGAGTCCGGCGTCGACACGGTGGGCGTCCTGGTCGGCGGCGCGCCGACCGGCGTCGCGCTGATCACCGTGGACCCGTCCGGGGACAACAGCATCGTCGTCTCGCCGGGCGCGAACGGCCGGCTCGCCCCGGGCGACGTCCGGGCCGCCGCGAGCCTCTTCCACGCCTCCCGGGTGGTCTCGGCCCAGCTGGAGATCCCGCTGGAGACGGTCGTCGAGGTGGTCCGCAGCCTGGCGGAGGGCAGCCGGTTCGTGCTGAACCCGTCCCCGCCCCGACCGCTGCCCACCGAGGTGCTGACGGCCTGCGACCCGCTGATCGTGAACGAGCACGAGGCGAAGGTGATCCTCGGCGACTCCGCGGTGGGCGAGACCCCCGAGGACTGGGCGCGGATCCTGCTGGCCAAGGGCCCCCGCTCGGTGGTCGTGACCCTGGGTGCCGAGGGCGCGCTGGTGGCCACCGCACAGGGCATGACGCGGATTGCGGCCGTGAAGGTGGACGCGGTGGACACGACGGGCGCGGGCGACGCGTTCACGGCCGCGCTGGCGTGGCGGCTCGGCACGGGCGCGCCCCTGGCCGAGGCGGCGGCGTACGCGGCGCGGGTCGGTGCGGTGGCCGTGACCCGGCAGGGCGCGCAGGTGTCCTTCCCTACGGCGGCGCAGGTCGACGCGCTGTGAAGAGGGCCGGAATCCTGAACCGCCACCTCAGCGGCGCCCTCGCCGAGCTGGGCCACGGCGACGGCGTCCTGGTCTGCGACGCGGGCATGCCGATACCCGACGGGCCCCGCGTCGTGGACCTGGCCTTCCGGGCGGGCGTGCCGTCGTTCGCCGTGGTGCTGGACGGGCTGCTGGCCGAGCTGGTGGTGGAGGGCGCGACGGCCGCGAAGGAGGTCCGCGACGCCAATCCCGCGGCGGCCGCGCTGCTGGAGGGGGAGTTCCCCGAACTGGAGCTGGTCCCGCACGAGCGGCTCAAGGAGCTGTCGGCCGGGGCGCGGCTGATCGTCCGGACCGGCGAGGCACGGCCGTACGCGAATGTACTGCTGCGCTGCGGGGTGTTCTTCTGACACCGCGCTCACCGGCAGGTGACATCCCGGTCCCCGGCGGGCCGGGAACGTTTCGAGGGGCTCGGTCGGCCGACCGAGCCCCTCGGGTTTTCCCCTCCCATCAGAACCCC
>NZ_RDBN01000053.1:501798-520876 GCF_008042075.1 Streptomyces sp. UW30
CATCAGAACCCCCGCGATCCCCCCAGATCCCCCTCCAAGAGTCCTGATGCCAAGTACGACCGGCGAGGTGGGGGGAGGGTTGTACGGGTGCCGCAGATTCTTTTCAGCTTCTTTTCAGCGGATCACGTGCTCCACGAAGCGCCGGGCCGTCTCCGCCAGCACCTCGCGGCCGTCGCGGGCCCACAGCCCGTCGTTGAACAGCTCCACCTCGATGGGCCCGTCGTACCCGGCCGCCTCCACGTACCCCTTCCACTCCCGCATGTCGATCGCCCCGTCCCCGATCTGCCCGCGCCCGGTGAGGACGCCCTCCGGCAGCGGGGTCGTCCAGTCGGCGAGCTGGAAGGTGTGGATACGGCCGCCCGCGCCTGCCCGGGCGATCTGCGCCGGCGCGGTGTCGTCCCACCAGACGTGGTACGTGTCGACCGTGACGCCGACCTGGTGGGCCGGGAAGCGTTCGGCCAGGTCGAGGGCCTGGGCCAGGGTCGACACCACGCAGCGGTCGGCGGCGTACATCGGGTGCAGTGGCTCGATGGCAAGCTTCACGCCCCGCTCCTCGGCGTACGGGCCCAGCTCGCCGAGCGCGTCGGCGATCCGCTCGCGTGCGCCGTGCAGGTCCCTGGAGCCGGCGGGCAGGCCGCCGGAGACCAGCACCAGCACGTCCGTACCCAGCGTGGCCGCCTCGTCGACGGCCCGGCGGTTGTCGTCCAGCGCCTTCGCCCGCTCGTCCGGGCCGATCGCGGTGAAGAAGCCGCCGCGGCACAGGGTGGTCACCGTCAGGCCCGCGTCGCGGACCAGCTTGGCCGTCGCCTCCAGGCCGTACGACTGGACGGGCTCGCGCCACAGGCCGACGCCCCGGACGCCCAACTCCAGGCAGGCGTCGGCCAGTTCCGGCATCGACAGCTGCTTCACCGTCATCTGGTTGATGGAGAAGCGGGACAGATCACCGGTCATTGAGCCACTCCGTACAGGGCGAGCAGGTTCTTCATCCGCTCCTCGGCGAGCTTCGGGTCCGGGAACAGGCCCAGTCCGTCGGCCAGTTCGTAGGCGCGGGCGAAGTGCGGGAGCGATCGGGCCGACTGGAGGCCGCCGACCATGGTGAAGTGCGTCTGGTGGCCGGCCAGCCAGGCCAGGAAGACCACGCCCGTCTTGTAGAAGCGGGTGGGGGTCTGGAAGAGGTGGCGGGACAGTTCGACGGTCGGGTCCAGCAGGGCCCGGAAGCCCGCCACGTCCCCCGTGTCGAGCACCCGGACGGCCTGAGCCGCCAGCGGGCCGAGCGGGTCGAAGATGCCGAGCAGGGCGTGGCTGAAGCCCTGCTCGTCGCCGGCGATCAGCTCGGGGTAGTTGAAGTCGTCGCCCGTGTAGCAGCGCACACCCTGCGGGAGCCGGCGGCGGATGTCGATCTCCCGCCCCGCGTCCAGCAGCGAGACCTTGATGCCGTCCACCTTGTCGGGGTGCGCGGCGATGACCTCCAGGAAGGTGTCCGTCGCGGTGTCGAGGTCGGACGACCCCCAGTAGCCGTCCAGCGCAGGGTCGAACATCGGGCCCAGCCAGTGCAGGACCACCGGCTCGGCGGCCTGGCGCAGCAGATGGCCGTAGACCTCCAGATAGTCCTCGGGGCCCTTCGCCGCCGCGGTGAGCGCCCGCGAGGCCATCAGGATCGCCTGCGCCCCGCTCTCCTCGACGACGGCGAGCTGCTCCTCGTAGGCCGCCCGGACCTCCGCGAGCGCCCCGGCGGCGATCTGGTCCGTGCCGACCCCGCAGGCGATCCGGCCGCCGACCGCCTTCGCCTCGGCGGCGCTGCGCCGGATCAGCTCGGCCGCGCCCGCCCAGTCCAGGCCCATCCCGCGCTGGGCGGTGTCCATGGCCTCGGCGACGCCCAGCCCGTGGGACCACAGATGGCGGCGGAAGGCGAGGGTGGCGTCCCAGTCGACGGCTGCGGGCGCGTCGGGGCTGGTGTCGGCGTACGGGTCGGCGACGACATGCGCCGCCGAGAAGACCGTACGGGAGGTGAAGGGCGCCCCCGGGGTGAGCGCGAGGGGCTCGGCGCGCGGCTCGTACGTCCGCAGGCCGCCCTGGAAGTCGGGCAGTCGGATGGTCACGGCTGGATCTCCGGTACGTCGATCCGGCGGCCCTCGGCCGAGGACTTCAGGCCCAGCTCGGCGAGCTGGACGCCGCGGGCGCCGGCGAGGAGGTCCCAGTGGTAGGGGGCGTCGGCGTAGACGTGGCGGAGGAACAGCTCCCACTGGGCCTTGAAGCCGTTGTCGAAGTCCGCGTTGTCCGGGATCTCCTGCCACTGGTCGCGGAAGGAGTAGGTGGCCGGGATGTCGGGGTTCCAGACCGGCTTCGGCGTCGTGCTGCGGTGCTGGACACGGCAGTTGCGCAGGCCCGCGACGGCCGAGCCCTCGGTGCCGTCGACCTGGAATTCCACCAGCTCGTCGCGGTTGACGCGCACGGCCCAGGACGAGTTGATCTGCGCGATGGCGCCGCCGTCGAGCTCGAAGATGCCGTAGGCGGCGTCGTCGGCGGTGGCGTCGTAGGGCTTGTCGTTCTCGTCCCAGCGCTGCGGGATGTGGGTGGTGGCGATGGCCTGGACGGACTTCACGCGCCCGAAGAGCTCGTGCAGCACGTACTCCCAGTGCGGGAACATGTCGACGACGATGCCGCCGCCGTCCTCGGCGCGGTAGTTCCAGGACGGGCGCTGCGCGCTCTGCCAGTCGCCCTCGAAGACCCAGTAGCCGAACTCGCCCCGGATGGACAGGATCCGTCCGAAGAAGCCGCCGTCGATGAGCCGCTTCAGCTTCAGCAGTCCCGGGAGGAAGAGCTTGTCCTGGACGACGCCGTGCTTGATGCCGGCCGCGCTCGCGAGACGGGCCAGCTCCAGGGCGCCCTCCAGCCCGGTGGCCGTCGGCTTCTCGGTGTAGATGTGCTTGCCGGCGGCGATCGCCTTCCTGATCGCCTCCTCGCGGGCGGAGGTGACCTGCGCGTCGAAGTAGATCTCGACGCTCGCGTCGGCGAGGACCGCGTCGACGTCGGTCGAGATGTTCTGCGGATCGAGGCCGTGCTGTTCGGCGAGCGCCTTCAGGGCGTACTCGCGGCGGCCGACCAGGACCGGCTCCGGCCACAGCACGGTGCCGTCGCCGAGGTCGAGGCCGCCCTGCTCGCGGATGGCCAGGATGGAGCGGACCAGGTGCTGGCGGTAACCCATGCGCCCGGTCACACCGTTCATGGCGATACGCACCGACTTGCGTGTCACGTCATTCCCTTCGTAGGCGTCTGCCCAACGTTCGTGCGTGTCTCGTACGCGGATGTGCGCGCCGCGTACGCCCTACCCCGCCAGCGATACAGCAAGCGCTTTCTATCTGATGAGAAGCTAGCCTCTGAGCAGCGGTGGAGACAAGACCGTGACGGGGTTGAGTTGTTCGAGGGGACGAACAACCGGGGTTCTTGGCCTTAAGGTCTGCTCGACATACACGGAACCGTGACCGCGGATGACCTGTCTACGAGGGGGCAGGCCTGTCCGTGAAACACGTGGTGAGCACGCACGTACGACAGGTGGTACGACGAGATGCGCGACCGGAGGACGACGAGATGACGGTGACCCTTGCGGACGTGGCGGCACGCGCCCAGGTCTCGCCCGCGACGGTGTCGCGCGTACTGAACGGGAACTACCCCGTGGCCGCCTCCACGCGTGAGCGGGTGCTGCGCGCGGTGGACGATCTGGACTACGTCCTGAACGGTCCCGCGAGCTCGCTGGCCGCGGCCACCTCCGATCTGGTGGGCATCCTGGTCAACGACATCGCCGACCCCTTCTTCGGGATCATGGCGAGCGCGATCCAGTCCGAGATCGGGGGCCCGGGCGGCCGGGCGGGCGGCGAGCGGCTGGCGGTCGTCTGCAACACCGGGGGTTCACCGGAGCGCGAACTGACCTATCTGACCCTGCTCCAGCGGCAGCGGGCCGCGGCGGTGGTGCTGACCGGCGGCGCCATGGAGAACGCCCCGCACGCCGCGGCGGTCTCGGCGAAGCTGCGGAAGCTGGCGGACGCCGGGACGCGGGTGGTGCTGTGCGGGCGGCCGCCGGCGCCGGACACCGGCGCGATCGCGCTGACCTTCGACAACCGCGGCGGCGGACGCGAGCTGACCGAGCACCTGATCGGCCTCGGCCACCGGCGCCTGGGCTACATCGCG
Source organism: Streptomyces sp. UW30 (assembly GCF_008042075.1). Taxonomy (GTDB): domain Bacteria; phylum Actinomycetota; class Actinomycetes; order Streptomycetales; family Streptomycetaceae; genus Streptomyces. The sequence goes on from NZ_RDBN01000053.1 coordinate 505,984, forward strand.
GGCCCGGAGGAGCGCACGACGACCCGGCACCGGCTGGAGGGCCACCGTGCCGCCCTGGAGGCGCACGGCATCGAGGAGGACGCCGGCTGGACCGTCCACGGCCGCTACGACCGCCAGTCCGGCTACGAGGCGACGCTGGAACTGCTGCGCCGGGACCCGTCGTTGACCGCGGTGGTGGCGGCGAACGACTCCGTCGCACTGGGAGCGTGCGCGGCCCTGCGGGACTCCGGCCTACGGATCCCCGAGGACGTCTCGGTGGCAGGCTTCGACGATCTGCCGTTCAGCATCGACGCGGTGCCTTCGCTGACGACGGTGCGGCTGCCGTTGTCGGATGCGGGGGCGCGGGCGGGTCGGATCGCGATGGGGCGCGAGGAGCCGCCGCCCGGGGGGATCGCGACGATTCGGGGGGAGTTGATGGTTCGGGGGTCTTCTGCCGCTGGCGCAGCCGGTCACGGACACCGAACAGGCGCAGGTGTGGCTCGGCGGAGGCGCGCCGAGCGCGGCGGAACCGGAACCGGATGGCGCGGCCGGGGCCGAGGCCCGGGACGGTGGCGGGGGAGCGCAGGCGACGGATGCCGGACGGACGCGAGGTCGGCGCCCCCTGCGCCGTAGCGCGAGCAACCCGAGGAGGCCCGCGAACAGGGCCGCCGCCGGGAGCCACCACCGCAGCGCCCCGGACCCGGCATCCGTCGCCTGCGCTCCCCCGCCACCGTCCCGGGCCTCGGCCCCGGCCGCGCCATCCGGTTCCGGTTCCGCCGCGCTCGGCGCGCCTCCGCCGAGCCACACCTGCGCCTGTTCGGTGTCCGTGACCGGCTGCGCCAGCGACCGGCCGACGTCCCGGGTCAGCGTGGGCCAGCGCTCCGTCATCCGGTCCGCCGACATCGAGGTGAAGCGGACGGAGGTGAAGTCGACGCCGCCGTAGATGTACGTCCGCGTGTATTCGGTGTCGCCCTCACGGGTGCGGTGCGTCACCTTGAACTCGCCCTTGGTGTAGGAGCGTACGTACGCGTCGAAGGTGTCGCGCGGCGTCCACTTCTCCCGGGTGGTGTACGCGTCGATGTCGCCCTTGTCGATCATCTCGCCGTACGCCGTCGCCTTGCGCGCGCTCAGTTCGCGGTACCACTGGGCGGCGACCCGGCTGAGATACACCCGCCGCAGCTCGGCGTACTCCGGGGCGGTGTTCACCGCCTTGACCACCCCGGGCAGGATCAGCCGCCGGAACACCGCCTCGTTGTGCTCCTGCACCGACTCCGACTGCTGCGGGCAGGACACCGCCCCCTCGCCGCCGCGCGACTTCAGATACTGCGTCTCCATCTGCACGTCCAACGGCGACTTCAGGATGTACAGCTCGTCCCCCTCCTCGTGGACCGTCGCCGGCGCCGGCACGATCCAGGTGCGGAACGACATGCAGTCGCCCGACAGCTGTCCCCAGTACCGTTCGCCGAGTTTCGTGTCCGGGTGGATGAGCTCGCCGGTCGTCTTCTTCAGCTGCAGATCGGCCTCCAGCAGCACCCGTCCCGCGTCCGTCCGGCCGAGCCGGGAGTCGACGATCCGGTCGGGCTCATTGGGGTTGAGGTTGACCCAGAACGTCGACGGCTCCAGCTCCAGCCAGGTGAAGAAGGCGTCGGACGACTCCTTGGCGCCGGCAATCCCCGTCGTCCCGTCGTTCTCGCCCGACGCGGCCAAGGGCGCCTTGAACGCGTAGCGCAGGCCGCCGCCCGCCGAGCCGGGATCGGCGAGGTAGCGCAACTCCAGCCGGGAGAAGTCGATCCCGCCGGGCGCCTGGGGTGTCCTGGCCAGGCCCCGGTCCAGGCCGCCCCTGGGCTGCTCTTCCGCGTCACCGCAGTCGGCCGCCTGCCGCGCGGAGAAGGCCGCGAGCCGGACGGCGGAGACGCTCTGCGGGCGTCCGAGGCTCTGCGCCTGCGGCATGGGGCAGTCCGTCGAGGGGGCGGGGAACACGGACTTCAGCTCGCGGTCGGCATCCCGCGCCTTGCCGATGTCCCTGCCCAGATTGCCGCGCGCCGTGTCGGCCCGGACGCTGAAGATGTCCTTGTAGCGGCCCACGATCCGGCCCCTGTCGGCCTTCGCGGACTCCTCACGGCCGGCGAGCTTCTTCAGCTCCTTCGCGATCACCCGCCGCTCGTTCGCTCGCGGTCCTGCGGGCAGCTTGGCCGCTTTGTGCGCCCGCTCCTCAAGCTGCTTCCTGCTGTTCCTGATCTTCCGGAGTTCGGCGTCGACCGGCTTCAGCTCGGCGGCCCGCTGGGCCCGCTCCTGCTGGGTCAGGCCGTACTCCTGTGTGTAGAAGACCGGGGTCCCGTCCTCGATGACCTCTTCGTCGCACACCTCGCAAGGACCCCGATCGGTGTACCAGGACAGCGGCTTCAGGGCGGCCGTGCCGGTCCGGTTCTTCTCCAGCTCGTTCTTGATCAGCTGCTCGGAGTGCAGGCCCGTCTTCTTCCCCGCCTCCCTCACGCCGGGAAAGCTCATGGCCCGCGCCATCAGCAGGTTCTGCACGCCGTCCGCGCGCAGTTCCTCGTAGTCCCCGGGCCGCAGGTAGTCCTTCCACTCCTCCAGGGGCACCAACTTGAAGTCGTACGCCGGGGCCTCCTCCGGCCGCCCCAGAGCGATCAGATCCGCGAGTTCCTCGTCGCTGCGCCCACGCGGATCGACCAGAGCCGCCGCCACGTTGGCGAACTCGTTGTAGCCGTTGGCGTATTTGCCGGTGTCGGCGATATACGCACCCTTGTACTCGCTGCCCAGCCGGTCACGGAAGTAATAGCCCTCCCGGCTGAACCGGTCCTCGTAGTACGGGATGCGGCCACCCGTGCCGTCCTCGGACTTCGCCGCCGTCGCCGCCTGCGCGGCAGATACGACGCCATCCCCCGGTCCGACCAGGGGAGTTGCCACCGCGAGAGCCGCCAGGCAGAAGACGGCCGCCCACCACCGCCGGCCCGACGCCCGTACCAAGGACCGTTCCCCCGTGATCCCGCGCATGATCGAGTGCACCCCCGTTGTGCGTCCGTCAGCCACCGGCGACCGTAGACGAACGATCCGTCGTCCGTACAGGGCTCATTACGTCAAAAGTGGCGTGCGCGTACCGCATTGGCGTACCGCGCGGCTGCGTGAGCAGCGACGGGCGCACGGTCGTCCACCAGGGTGGCGCGCGGTGCTCTGAGCACGCCCTGTTCCCGGGGTCGGCCGGTGACACGCGCACCATACTGTCGGCGTCGGGAACCGCTTCCGCCACCGATGATTTCCTGGCCCCGCCCCGGTCTTCACTGCCGTCATCGCATCGACCCGACCCGATCCACAGGAGTGAGCCCCATGCGCATCGCGATCACCGAGTTCATCAGCCTCGACGGTGTCGTCCAGGCCCCCGGTGGCCCCAAGGAGGACACCGACGGCGGATTCGCGCACGGTGGCTGGACGCATCCGTACTTCGACGCGGAGGTCCTCGGCGGCGCCTTCGACGCGGGGATGCGGAAGGCCGAGGCCCTGCTCTTCGGGCGTCGTACCTGGCAGACCATGGCGGCGGCGTGGCCGGAGCGGGCCGGGGATCCGTTCGCGGACCGAATGAACTCGATCAAGAAGTACGTCGTCTCCGGCACCCTCACCGACGCCGATCTGACCTGGAACAACACCACCCTCATCCCCGGCGCCGAGGCCGTGGCCCGGGTGCGCGAGCTGCGCGCGGCCGAGGGCGGCGATCTGGCGATGATGGGCAGCCCCACCCTGGTGCGCACCCTCATCCAGGAGGGGCTGGTCGACGAGCTCCAGCTCATCGTCATGCCGGTGCTGCTCGGCGGCGGCAAGTCGATCTTCCCGGAGGACGGCGGCAAGCGCCCGCTGGAGCTCGTCTCCACCACCACCGCCAAGACCGGCGCGCAGGTGTGCGTCTACCGGCCGGCCACGGAGGGGTAGCGGCCCAGGCGCGGACGTCCTAGGCTCGACCCGACGGAACCTCTGACTGAGTCAGAGATCGACAGGCCGAACCGCCGCAGAGTCCACCGGGGTCGACGATCATGACCGTCCACGACATCCGCGCCTTCAACCGCTTCTACACGAACGTCATCGGCGCCCTCGACTACAGCCGCCACCTCTACGCCCCGTACACCCTCACCGAGTCCCGCGTCCTGTACGAGCTGGCGCACTCCCCGCGTACCGACGCGGCCGATCTGCGGACCGAGCTCTCGCTGGACGCGGGATATCTGAGCCGGATCCTGAACAAGTTCGAGCAGGACGGGCTCATCGAGCGCACCCCCTCCCGGCAGGACCCGAGGCGCCGGCGCGTCACCCTCACCGCGCGCGGCCGGGAGACCGGCAAGCTGCTGGAGGAGCGGGCGAACGAATCGGTCGGCTCGCTGCTGTCGACCGTCCCGGCCGCCGACCGGCCCCGCCTCGCCGAGGCGATGACGACCGTCCGTACGATCCTGTCCCACGGCCGCCCTCCCCGCCGCGAGGACGTCCTGCTGCGCGAGCCCGGCCCCGGCGACCTCGGCTGGATCGTGCAGCGCAATGCCGCGCTGTACGCCGCCGAGTACGGCTGGAACGCCGACTACGAAGGCCTGGTGGCGAGGATCGTCGCGGACTTCGCGGAGGATCACGACCCGCATCTGGAGCGGGTGTGGATCGCCGAGCTGGACGGCCGGCCGGTCGGGTGTGTGATGTGCGTACGGGACGAGGCCCCCGCCACGGCCCGGCTACGGCTGCTGCTGGTCGAGCCCGCCGCCCGCGGCCTCGGCATCGGCGACCGCCTCGTCACGGCCGTCGTCGACTTCGCCCGCGGCGTCGGCTACCGCGACCTCGTCCTGTGGACCAACGACGTCCTGAGCGCCGCCCGCCACATCTACCGGCGCCACGGCTTCGTCCTGGCCGCCGAGAAACCCCACCGCTCCTTCGGCAAGGACCTGACCGGGCAGGACTGGCGGCTTGATCTGCACGGCACACCGGAGTGACACCTTGGGTTCCTGCTCGCCCGCCGGATGGGCGTCCCTCCGTTTCCCTGGCAAGGTGGATGCATGAAACTGGCGTTCTCCACCCTCGGCGTCCCCGGTCTCCCCCTCCCCGACGTGCTGCGGCTCGCGACCACGCACGGTTATCACGGCGTCGAGCTGCGTACGCATCCCGAGGAGCCGGTAAATCTGGGGCTCGGGCCCGACGAACGGGCCGACGTGGCGGCCGAGTTCAAGGCCGCCGGGGTCGAGCCGGTGGGGCTCGCCGGGTACGTCCGGGTCGCCGCGCCCGGGGACGACGGGCCGGTGATCGAGGAGATCCGCAGGCTCATCGACCTCGCCCACGACCTCGGCGCCCCGTTCGTCCGCGTCTTCCCCGGCGCCGACCACGAGCAGAGCCGCCAGTCGGCGGACGCCATCGCCGCGCGGCGCCTCGGTACGGCCGCGGAGTACGCCGCCGACATGGGCGTACGGATCCTGCTGGAGACCCACGACTCGCACGGCGCCGCCGCCGACGCGATCCGCGTCCTGGGCCTGGTCGGCCACCGCCACGTCGGCTCGCTGTGGGACGTCATGCACACCTGGCTGGCCGGTGAGCAGCCCACGGAGAGCTACGCGGCCCTCTCGCCGTACCTCGGCTACGTCCAGGTCAAGGACATCGCCTCCGCCGACGACACGACCCCGCTGCCGCTCGGCGCCGGGGTGCTGCCGCTCGCCGAGTGCGTCGAGGTCCTCTCCCGGCACGGCTGGGACGGCTGGCTGTGCTGGGAGTACGAGAAGCGCTGGTACGAGGACGCCGCCCCGCTGCCCGAACTGCTCGGCGCGGGGCGGGAGCACCTGTCGCGGCTGTTGAACGAGTCGGCCTAGAGGCGAGCCGGCCTGGAGGGCGTCTTCTTCCCCTGGCGCCGATGGCGGCGGCCGTGCCCGAAGGCGGTCACCGCCAAGGCGGTCAGGACGGCCACGCCCGCCGTCTCGACATACAGGGTCGGGCGGACCAGCTCCGCGTCGATCGACTCGCCGAATCCGAACAGGGTCGCGTTGAGGCTCAGCAGCAGCGCGCCCAGCGTGCCGACCGTGAACAGCGCGGTGCCGGCGGCGACCGGGCCGAGCAGGCGCACGGGCGCGACCAGCAGCGCCAGTGCGAGCAGGATGCCGACTATGCCGTTGAGCAGGAAGAGCGGCCCGATGGTGGCGAGGTCCCGGTAGCCCTCGGCCCACAGGCGCAGATGGATCGCGGCCATCGCCGCCGTCAGCCCGGCACCGGCCAGACGCAGGACGAGCCGCACGACCGTGCCTTCAGTAGCCATTGCTCGGAGAGGTGTTGTCGTTGCCGGACGGTGCCGGGGCTCCGCCGACGGTGATCTCCGTCTTCATGCCGAGGTCCTTGTGTCCGTCGACCGGGCAGTAGACCTCGTACGAGCCGGACTTCAGCTTCACGGTGAGGGTCGTGGACTGCCCCGGCTCCATGTTCTTGCTGCGGTTCTCGCCGCCGGGGCCCTCGATCTCCAGGGCGTGTGTGTGCCCACCCATGTTCTTCGCGGTGAAGGTGTACTCGCCGGGCTGGAACTTCTGCGTCGAGAGCTTGATGTGGAAGTCGGTCATCTCCGCCGTGACCTGGGTACCGGGACCGGTGCCGGTGCCGGTGCTGTTGCTGCTGTTGCCGCTACTGCTGCTGCCGTTGCCGCCGCCTCCACAGGCGGCGAGCACGGCGGTGAGGCCGCCGGCGGCCACGCCGAGGAGCACGCGGTGGCGGATGTGCGGGATGGTCATGAGTCGGTCCTCCGGAACGTCCCCCCGCAAGGGGTACGACACGGCCGGCCCAAGGGATTGCGGTCCGCGGGATCGCGCGGGCGGAGAATGGACGTACGGCAATCCCTTCCGTGCGGCGGAACGTATCCCTGGTATGTGGCGCAAGGGCCTTTCCCTCGGGCGGATCCCCGACGAGGCACTGCTCACCGGCCTGACGACGGGCGATCCCGAGCTCGCCGTCGCGTTCGTGCGCCGCTTCCAGCGCACCGTCTTCGGCGTGGCCCTGGCCGTCCTGGGCGACCCGCAGCTCGCCGAGGACGTCGCCCAGCAGACCTTCGAGCGGGCCTGGCGGCACGCACAGGTGTACGACCCCCGGCGCGGTTCGGTACGGGTCTGGCTGACGGCCATCGCGCACAATCTGGCGATCGACGCGGTGCGGGCCCGGCGGGCGAGCCCTCTCGCCCCGGAGGACCTGGACGGGCTGCTCGGCATCGTGACCGAGACACCGGAGCGGCGGGCACTCGCCGACGACAGCGCGGAGCGGGTGCGGCGGGCGGTCGCGGAGCTGCCCCGGGAGCAGGCGCGCGCCCTGGTGATGGCCGGGATCTACGGGATGACGGCGCGGGAGGTCGCGGACACCGAGGGCGTGCCGCTGGGCACGGCGAAGACCCGGATCCGGACCGGGACGCTCAAGGTACGGGCCCTCCTCGAGGCGGCGGAGAAGCGGTGAGCGGCATGGAGTGCGAGCGGCTGCGGGAGTTGGACGCCGAGCTGGCGCTCGGGGTCCTGCCCGCCCGCGAGCGGGCCGAGGCGGTCGCCCATCTGGACCGCTGCCCGGACTGCCGGGAGCACATCGAGCGGCTGACGGCGGTCGGCGACGGTCTCCTCGCGCTGCTGCCGGGCGCCGAGCCGCCGGTCGGTTTCGAGAGCCGGGTCGTACGGGCACTGGGCGCGGCACCCGCGCCGAAGCCCCGCAGGCACCGGCTCCGGCTGGCGGCGGCCGCCGTGGCAGCGGCCCTGGCCTGCGGCTTCGGCGGCTGGGCGGTCGGCACGGTGACCGAGGCCGCGCCACCGCCGCCCGCACAGCGGACCCACGACAGCCTGCGGGAGGCGTCCCTGCTGTCCGACGGCCGCGAGGTGGGCCGCATCTACGCTCACGCCGGTGACGAGGGCTGGGTGTACATGTCCGTCGACCTCGACGGGGCCGGCCGGGGCCCGGTGCGCTGTCTGCTCGTCCACGCCGATGGATCGACGGTCCCGGCGGGTTCGTTCCCGCTCAGGGACGGCTACGGCTACTGGGCGACGCCGACCGGAACCGACCCGACGACCCTGACCGGTGCCCGCCTGGTGGCCGCGGACGGCAGCATCCTGGCCACGGCGAACTTCCCGACCGGCTAGGCCGTTTCCAGGCGGGCCCGCAGCGCCCCGAACTCCTCGTGAAAGCCCGGGAACGTCTTCCGTACGCACCCGGGGTCGTCGAACGAGACCCCCGGCACCAAAAGCCCGGTGACCGCGAAGGACATCACGATGCGGTGGTCGCCGTACGACTTGATCTGCGCGCCGACGGGAGCGCCCTCGGCCGCCGGCTGGATCTCGATCCAGTCCGGCCCCGTGGTCACCGCCACCCCCAGCCGCCGCAGGTTCTGCGCGCACGCCTCCAGCCGGTCGCACTCCTTCACGCGGGTGTTCGCCACGTCCTCGATCCGCACCGGGCCGGAGGCGAACGGCGCGATGGCGGCCAGCGTCGGCATGGTGTCGGAGATGTCGCGCATGTTGACCGTGACGCCGCGCAGTTCGCCGGTGCCGCGCACCGTCGTCGCGACCGCGCCCACCGACACCTGCGCGCCCATCCGCCGCAGTACGTCGACGAAGCCCAGGTCGCCCTGGAGCGCCCCCGCACCCAGGCCCGGGACCGTCACCTCGCCGCCCGTGACGGCGGCCGCCGCGAAGAAGTAGCTCGCGGTCGAGGCGTCGGGCTCGACGGCGTAGGTCGTGGCGCGGTAGCCGCCCGGCGGGACCACGAAGACGTCGCCCTCCCGGCTCACCTGCGCGCCGAACGCCCGCATCATCGCGATCGTGATCTCGACGTACGGCGCCGAGACCAGGTCGGTGACGGTGATCCGCAGGCCCTCGCGGGTCAGCGGGCCGAGCAGCAGCAGCGCCGTCAGGTACTGCGACGACTGCCCCGCGTCCAGCGTCACGTCCCCGCCCCGGACACCGGCCGCCCGCACGGTCAGCGGATGGTGGCCCTCCTGCTCCTCGTGCCGCAGGTCCACGCCCAGCTCGCGCAGGGCACGGGTAGCCGCCCGGCGGGACCACGAAGACGTCGCCCTCCCGGCTCACCTGCGCGCCGAACGCCCGCATCATCGCGATCGTGATCTCGACGTACGGCGCCGAGACCAGGTCGGTGACGGTGATCCGCAGGCCCTCGCGGGTCAGCGGGCCGAGCAGCAGCAGCGCCGTCAGGTACTGCGACGACTGCCCCGCGTCCAGCGTCACGTCCCCGCCCCGGACACCGGCCGCCCGCACGGTCAGCGGATGGTGGCCCTCCTGCTCCTCGTGCCGCAGGTCCACGCCCAGCTCGCGCAGGGCACGGGTCAGCGGCAGCAGCGGGCGGCGGCGCATCTGGGGCGAGGCGTCGAAGCGGTAGGTGCCGTGCCCTGCGGCGGCGAGCGTGGGCAGGAAGCGGGCCGTGGTCGCGCCGTCGCGGCAGTGGACGTCCGCCTCCGCGGCCGCGGGGCCCTGCGGGCGGCCGTCGACCTGCCAGGTGTCCGGGGTCCGGCCGATCCGGTGGCCGAGCCGGGTCAGTCCCTCGGCGAAGCCCTCGGTGTCGTCCGAGCGCAGCGGCCGCAGCAGGGTGGTGACACCGTCGGCCGCGGCCGCCAGGAACAGGGCGCGGGCGGTGATGGACTTGGATCCGGGAATGGCGACTTCGGGCATGCGCTCATGATCGCCCCGCCGCCGGGGAGCGCGCCCGGACGTCCACGGGATGGACCCGCACCCGACCCTCGTCCGGTGCTCATCCGTCACGCTGAACCCCGGCTTACCAACTTCGCCGGTTGTGGCCCTCGCGGGGAACCCAGCCCCATCCCCGCTCGTCCAACCCGCAAGCTGCCGGAGAGTCACCGTGGTGCGGTGTCGGCCCTCGCTGCTGGCTGCGATAGCTGACCACCCTCTCCGCCGTGCCGCGGCCGGCAGCACGCCGTCATCGGCGCGCCCCCCTCCAACTGCGCCGATGGCGGCCCCTCTTCGGTTACGGTCCATTCCCTTGACTGGCAGAAACTTCCCGGTTATTGGTGACTTCTCGGAAGTTTCCTTCAGAGCACCACCTCCGGAAGGAGCGCACGTGCCCGACACCAGCACGGGAAACGCCACGACCCCTTCAAGACGTACGGTCCTCGCGGCCACCGCAGGTCTCACCACCGCCCTGGCCCTCGGCGGCACCGCCCACGCCGCCCCCGACGACAAGAAACTGCGCGCGCTCATCGCCCGGATGACCCTGCCGGAGAAGGTCGGCCAGCTCTTCGTCATGCGGGTCTACGGCCACTCCGCGACCGCTCCGGACCAGGCCGACATCGACGCCAACCTGAAGGAGATCGGCGTCCGCACTGCCGCCGATCTGGTCGCCAGGTACCGCGTGGGCGGCATCATCTACTTCACCTGGGCGCACAACACCCGCGACCCGCACCAGATCGCCGACCTGTCCAACGGCATCCAGCAGGCGTCCCTCACCCAGCCCCGCGGCCTGCCCGTACTCATCTCCACCGACCAGGAACACGGCATCGTCTGCCGCGTCGGCGAGCCCGCCACCCTCTTCCCGGGCGCCATGGCCATCGGCGCCGGCGGCTCGCGCACCGACGCCCGCACCCTCGGCCGGATCGCCGGACGGGAACTCGGGGCGCTCGGCATCCGGCAGAACTACTCCCCCGTCGCCGACGTGAACGTCAACCCGGCCAACCCGGTCATCGGCGTGCGCTCCTTCGGCGCCGACCCGGCGGCGGTGGCCGGCATGGTCGCCGCGGAGGTGGCCGGATACCAGCACTCCCGGCAACTCGCGGCGACCGCCAAGCACTTCCCGGGCCACGGCGACACCGCCGTCGACAGCCACTACGGCTTCCCGGTCATCACCCACACCCGTGAGCAGTGGGATTCCCTGGACGCACCGCCCTTCCGGGCCGCCGTCCGGGCCGGCATCGACTCGATCATGACCGCGCACATCATGGTCCCGGCCCTCGACGACTCCGGCGACCCGGCAACCCTCTCCCGCCCGATCCTCACCGGCATCCTGCGCGAGGAACTGGGCTACGACGGGCTGGTCGTGACGGACTCGCTCGGCATGGAGGGCGTACGGACGAAGTACGGCGACGACCGTGTCCCGGTGCTGGCGCTGAAGGCGGGCGTGGACCAGCTCCTCAACCCGCCGTCCCTCGACATCGCGTGGAACGCGGTCCTCAAGGCCGTCCAGGGCGGCGAGCTGACCGAGGCACGGCTGGACGAGTCGATCCTGCGGATCCTGCGACTGAAGGCGAAACTCCGGCTGTTCGACGAGCCGTACGTCAGCCAGGGCGGGGTCGACAGATACGTCGGCACCCCGTCCCACCTCGCGACCGCCGACCGTATCGCCGAGCGGACGACGACCCTGCTGGTCAACGAGGGACCGCTGCTGCCGCTGTCCCGCCGCACCCACCCGAAGGTCCTGGTCGTCGGCGCCGACCCGGCCTCCCCGTCCGGTACGACGGGACCGCCGACCGGCGTGCTCGCCGCCGCGCTCACCGAGCTGGGCTTCACGGCGACCGCGCTGTCGACCGGTACGGCACCCTCCGCCGCCACCATCGCCCGGGCCGTCGCGGCGGCGCGGGAGGCGGACGCGGTGGTGGTCGGGACGTACAACGTCACGGCGAGCAGCGCGCAGAAGGCGCTGGTCGAGCAGCTGCTCGCGACGGGGCGGCCGGTGGTGGCGGTGGCGATCCGCAACCCGTACGACGTGGCGCAGCTGCCCGGCGTCCGGGCCTTCCTGGCGTCCTACTCCTGGACCGACGTCGAACTGCGGGCGGCCGCACGGGTGATCGCCGGGCGGGTGGCCCCGCGCGGAAAGCTGCCGGTGCCGGTGCAGCGGGCGGACGATCCGAGCCGGGTCCTGTACCCGGTCGGGCACGGGCTGTCGTACCGGCGCGGGTAGCGGGACGTAGCACTTTGGGCGTAGAGCCCGTACGCCGCACAACGGGCGCACTCACCCCCAACCGACCCAAAAGACCCCACATCTCTGGCGTGCGCCCGCCGCGACGGGCCACGCTGGACGGGGGTACCCGGGGGGAGTGCGATGGGTGGGAGAAGTGCGTTCGGCGTGGCCTGTGCGGTGCCGGTGCTGCTCGGCATGTTGGTGACGGGGTGTTCGCAGGCGGCGGAGGGGGACGGGCGGCTCACCGAGAGCGGCGTCGCGACCGCGACCGCGCGGCAGGTGACGCCGACGCTGCCTGCCGCCTACGGAGCGGTGTTCCTCGGCGTCGACGAGTGCAGTTCCTTCGGCACGACGAGCTTCACCGAGGTGTCCTGCACCAGTGAGCGGGCGGCGGCGCGGGTGGTGGCGCGGCACGAGGGCAAGGTGGGCGACGGACCGCTGTGCCCCGCGACCACGGACTTCGTCCTGCACATCAGCGAGCAGAGCCGCACGTCCGACGAGGACGGCGACGGCGCGATCCCCCAGGGCTACGCCTGCATGCGCAATCTGACCGCGCCTCACCCGGGTGACCCCGGCGGCGGTGGCGGTCCCCGCACGATCGTCGGCGACTGCGTCTACAACTCCGGTGACGGCCAGGTCCGCGAGACGTCGTGCGACGGCCAGGGCGAGCAGCGGCCGGAGTACAAGGTGGCGAAGGCCGTCGACAAGCGGGCCAAGTGCCCCCTGCCGACGGCCCTCTACGTCCAGCTGGGCGGAGACAGGCCGGTGGGGTGCGCGCGGCCGATGTGAGGCGCACGGCCACCGGCCCAGCGCCGTCACGGTCGCAGCGTGAGCTCCCGTTCCGGGTCCCGCACGTCGAGCTTCGCGTCGTACGCCGCGAGCGGCCTCGGCTCGGCCGTGGTCGGCGCGACACCCGCCCAGCTCAGGATGCGGGCGGTGGCCTGCCGGCGCTCCGCCGCCACGAGGCCGCCCACCAGGGCGCCGTGGTTGGCTCCCGGTGCCGTGAAGACATAGGCGTCGCGCGCGCCCTTGTCGACCCGGAAGCGTTCCCCGCCCCATGGGTCGTTCTGGCCGTAGACGAAGATCATGTGCCGGGCGTTGTGGCGGATCCAGGTGTCCACGTCGCGCATGGCTCGCGGCTGGAACCTCGTCGGGATCTCACGCGGGACGAAGTCGCGCGGCGGGAGGTAGCCGTAGCGGATGAGCCCCGGCTCTATGTGGGGGAACCCGATCATCGGCGCGCCCAGCTGCGTGGCCGCCTGGTAGTAGTACGGCGTGTACGGCTCCAGGCCCTGGTCCGTGTAGAAGTCGAAGCCTCCGCTCGCGTCGATGGCGTCCCAGATCGCCTTGTCGGTGGCGTGCGCCGCGTCCGCCGGGACCGTGTCGCAGTCCTTGAGCAGGCTGTACTGCCAAAAGCCCCAGACGTAGTCCAGGACGACCGCCTCGTACGCCTTGTCCAGGCTGCCGATCGTGCCGAAGGTGTAGCCGTGCTCGGCCGCGTGCGCCGCGAACCGTTCCTTCATCGGCTCCCGGCGCACCAGTGCTTCGCGCTGCACCGCGTTCACCCGGTCCCGGCACGCCTTGGTACCGACGCGGGCGAAGAACCGGTCGTACGCCGAGTCCTCGTCGTCCACCACGTCGTTGGGGGCCACGTAGGCGACGACGCCGTCCATGTCACGGGGGTAGAAGCGCTCGTAGTACGTGGCGGTCATGCCGCCCTTCGAGACGCCGGTGGAGAGCCACTTCTTGTCGTAGACCGTCTCCAGTGCCTCGAAGATGCGGTGCTGGTCGGTGGCCGCCTGCCAGATGTCCAGCTTGGTCCAGTCGGCCGGTTCGGGCCGGGACGGGGTGAAGAAGCGGTACTCCATGGATATCTGGTTGCCGTCGACGATCTGCGTCGGCTCGCGGCGGCTGGGCGTCGTGGAGACCCCGTAGCCGCTGGTGTAGAAGACGGTCGGCCGGGAGACGTCCCTGTGCAGCACGGTGAGGCGCTGCTGGAAGGTGCCCGCGGACGGATTGCGGTGGTCGACCGGCTGGGTGTACGCGAGGACGAAGAAGCGGTAGCCGGGGTACGGCTTCTCCTCGATGAGGCTCATGCCCGGTATGGACAGCAGCCGTTCCTCGATGTCCGGCTCGGCGGCGGTGGCCGCCTTCGCCGTGGCCGCGCCGAGCGCGCCGGTGAGCAGCGCGAGCGCCAGCAGCCATCTGAGGGTCTTGCGCACCATGCACTCTCCCCTGGGAAGCGGATGTTGCGCGCAAGCTAGCGAGCAACTCCGCGCCGCACCAGGGGAGATGAGGAATTCCCGGCGGGGATGGCCGAACGACGGCGGAAGGCGTCGGTCAGCAGAGGATCCAGCCCTTGCTCACCGACCCCCGCCCCACCTGCCCCTTCACCCACACACAGCGCTGCCCGGCGTGGACCGTGACCGGGCCGGCGCGACGGGTGTACAGGCCCTCGTCGGTGACCGGGTTGGCCCGCAGCGCCTGCACGCTGACCATCATCTGCTGCCGACGCCCCGGGCTCCTGGGGACGGTGATGGCGCAGACGTAGCCGCGCTTCTTGTAGACGTACAGGGTGCCGGTGGAGAACGGGTACGTCTTGACCTTGCGTCCCTCGCAGCGCGTGGGCGCGGCGGCATGCGCCTGTGCCGGGGCCGCGACCGCGAGCACTGCGGACGCCGTCAGCAAGGCCAGGCCGACCGCCAGCCGTCGACGTATCGCACCTTTGTCCACCGTCTTGTCCTCCCCGTACACCGGCAATGAGCGTACTGATGTACGGACGCACGACGTATGCCGGATGGTTGCACGACCGTCAAGCGGGCACCCTCACCTGGCCGCCCCGACCGGTTCCTCCGGCTCGGCCTGCCCGAGGAAGGTCCGCCACAGCTCGGCGTACCGTCCGTCGCGTGCCAGCAGTTCCTCGTGCGTCCCGTCCTCGGCGACCCGACCGTGGTCCATCAGCACGACCCGGTCCGCGCGGGCGGCCGTCGTCAGGCGGTGGGCGACCACGAGG
>NZ_RDBN01000053.1:520976-537500 GCF_008042075.1 Streptomyces sp. UW30
CGTATCGCACCTTTGTCCACCGTCTTGTCCTCCCCGTACACCGGCAATGAGCGTACTGATGTACGGACGCACGACGTATGCCGGATGGTTGCACGACCGTCAAGCGGGCACCCTCACCTGGCCGCCCCGACCGGTTCCTCCGGCTCGGCCTGCCCGAGGAAGGTCCGCCACAGCTCGGCGTACCGTCCGTCGCGTGCCAGCAGTTCCTCGTGCGTCCCGTCCTCGGCGACCCGACCGTGGTCCATCAGCACGACCCGGTCCGCGCGGGCGGCCGTCGTCAGGCGGTGGGCGACCACGAGTGTCGTACGGCGGCCCGCCAGCCGGTCCGTCGCCTGGTTGACCTGTGCCTCCGTGGCCAGGTCCAGCGCGGCCGTCGCCTCGTCGAGGAGCAGGACGTCCGGGTCGACCAGTTCGGCGCGGGCCAGCGCGATCAGCTGGCGCTGGCCGGCGGAGAGGTTGCGGCCGCGTTCGGCGACCTCGTGGAGGTAGCCGCCGTCGAGGGTGGCGATCATCTCGTGGGCGCCGACCGCCCGGGCCGCAGCCTCGACCTCGGCGTCGGTCGCGTCCGGGCGGCCGTAGGCGATCGCGTCGCGGACCGTGCCCTGGAAGAGATACGCCTCCTGCGGCACGACGCCGAGACGGTGGCGGTACGACGTGATGTCCAGCGAGCGCAGATCCGTGCCGTCGACCGTGACCCGGCCGCCGGTCGGGTCGTAGAACCGCGCCACCAGCTTCACCAGCGTCGACTTGCCCGCGCCGGTCTCGCCGACGAACGCGACCGTCTGCCCGGCGGGGATGCGGATGTCGATCCCGCTGAGCGCCTCCTCCTCGTCGCCGTACTTGAAGTGCACGTTGTCGAAGGCGACCTCGCCCCGCAGCGACAGCACCTCCAGCGGCTCCTTCGCCGCCTTCGTCGACGTCGGCTCCTGGAGCAGTTCCTGGATGCGGCCGAGCGAGACCGTGGCCTGCTGGTAGCCGTCGAAGACCTGGGAGAGCTGCTGGACCGGGGCGAAGAACAGGTCGATGTAGAGCAGATACGCCACCAGCGCGCCGGTCGTCAGCGTCGCGGCGTCGATCCGCCCCCCGCCCACGATCAGCACCGCCGCCGCGGCCGCCGACGACAAGAACTGCACGAAGGGGAAGTAGATCGAGATCAGCCACTGACCCCGGATACGGGCCTGGCGGTAGCTGTCGCTGCGCTCGGCGAACCGCGCGCCGCCGTCCCCCTCGCGCCGGAAGGCCTGCACGATCCGCAGCCCGGACACCGACTCCTGGAGGTCGGCGTTGACCAGCGACACCCGCTCACGGGCGAGCTCGTAGGCCTTCACGCTGGCCCGGCGGAAGTAGTACGTCGCGACGATCAGCGGCGGCAGCGTGGCGAAGACGACGAGGGCGAGCTCGAGGTCGAGCACCAGCAGGGCGCCCATGATGCCGAAGAAGGTGACGACCGAGACGAACGCGGTGACCAGGCCCGTCTGGAGGAAGGTCGACAGGGCGTCGACGTCCGTCGTCATCCGGGTCATGATCCGGCCGGTCAGCTCGCGCTCGTAGTAGTCGAGCCCGAGCCGCTGGAGCTGCGCGAAGATCTTCAGCCGCAGCGAGTACAGGACGCGCTCGCCCGTGCGACCGGTCATCCGGGTCTCGCCGACCTGCGCCGCCCACTGGGCGAACACCGCCAGCAGGCCGAGCAGGGACGCCGCCCAGACCGCACCGAGTGCGGCCTGCGTGACGCCCGAGTCGATGCCGTGCCGGATCAGGACCGGCAGGAGCAGCCCCATGCCGGCGTCCACGGCGACCAGGGCGAGGCTGATCAGCAGGGGGCGCCCGAAGCCCCGCAGGAGCCGCCCCAGCCCGTACGACTCCTCCGGGCGCACCGCGCGCGCCTCGTCGATCTCGGGGGTGTCGGTCGCCGGGGGCAGCGCCTCGACCTGGGCGAGGAGCTCGGGCGTGGCCGGGGACTCCGCGAGCGCCAGGTCCTTCGGTTCGCGGTCGCCGGTCCACAGGCGCGGCGTCACCCCGCGCTCGGCGTCGAACTCCGCGTCCAGTTCGTCCCGTACGGAGGTGTCCTCCGGCGGGCAGGCGGGCTGGGCGTGGCCGGGTGAGACGCCGCCGAGTTCGTCGGGGTCGGTGAGTAGACGGCGGTAGAGGGCGGAGCGCTGCTGGAGTTCCTCGTGGGTGCCGATGTCGGCGAGGCGGCCGGCGTCCAGGACGGCGATGCGGTCGGCGAGGCCCAGGGTGGAGCGGCGGTGGGCGATGAGGAGGGTCGTGCGGCCTTCCATGACGTGCTTGAGGGCCTCGTGGATCTCGTGCTCGACGCGGGCGTCCACCGCCGAGGTCGCGTCGTCCAGGACGAGCAGCCGGGGGTCGGTGAGGATCGCGCGGGCGAGGGCGACGCGCTGGCGCTGGCCGCCGGAGAGGGTGAGGCCGTGCTCGCCGACCTTGGTGTCGTAGCCCGCGGGCAGCTCGGCGATGAAGCGGTCCGCCTGGGCGGCGCGTGCGGCGGCCTCGATCTGCTCGTCGGTGGCGTCGGGGCGGCCGTAGGCGATGTTGCTGCGGACCGTGTCCGAGAAGAGGAAGGAGTCCTCGGGGACCAGCCCGATCGCGGCCCGCAGCGAGTCGGAGGTCAGCTCGCGGACGTCGTGGCCGCCGACGAGGACGGCGCCGTGCGTGACGTCGTAGAAGCGCGGGAGGAGGAGGGAGACCGTCGACTTTCCGGAGCCGGAGGAGCCGACGACCGCGAGGGTCTCGCCGGGACGGATGTCGAAGCTGAGCCCGTCGAGAACCGGGCGCCCGTCGTCATAGCCGAAGGACACGTCGTCGAACTCGACGGTCGCCGGGGCGTCGGCGGGCAGCGTCTTGGTGCCGTCCTTGATCGACGGCTCGGTGTCGATCAGCTCCAGCACGCGCTCGGTGCCCGCGCGGGCCTGCTGGGCGACCGTGAGGACCATGGCGAGCATCCGGACCGGGCCGACCAGCTGGGCGAGGTAGGTGGAGAACGCGACGAACGTGCCGAGGGTGATGTGCCCGCGCACCGCCAGCCAGCCGCCGAGCGCGAGCATCGCGACCTGGCCGAGCGCCGGGACGGCCTGGAGCGCCGGGGTGTACCGGGAGTTGAACCGGATGGTGCGCAGGCGCCCCGCGAAGAGCCGCCGCCCCACCTCGCGCAGCTTGCCGGTCTCCTGATCCTCCTGCCCGAACCCCTTCACCACGCGGACGCCGCTGACGGCCCCGTCGACCACGCCGGCGACGGCGGCGGCCTGGGCCTGGGCGTACCAGGTGGAGGGGTGCAGTTTCGTGCGGCTGCGCCCGGCGATCCACCACAGGGCGGGGGCCACCGCGAGGGCGACCAGGGTCAGGGGCAGCGACAGCCACGCCATGACGACCAGGGAGATCAGGAACAGGGCGAAGTTCCCGATGGTCATCGGGAGCATGAAGAGCAGGCCCTGGATCAGCTGGAGGTCGCTGGTGGCCCGGCCGACGACCTGCCCGGTGGACAGCTCGTCCTGACGCCGGCCGTCGAGCCGGGTGATCGTCCCGAACATCTCGGTGCGCAGGTCGTGCTGGACGTCGAGGGCGAGGCGGCCGCCGTAGTAGCGGCGTACGTAGGTGAGGACGTACACCGCGAGGGCGGCGGCTACCAGCAGGCCGGCCCAGATGGCCATGTCGCGGGTGTGGTCGCCGATGACGTCATCGATGATCACCTTGGTGACCAGCGGGACGATCGCCATGACGGCCATTCCGGCGAGGGAGGAGCCGAGGGCGAGCACGACATCCTTGGGGTAGCGCCAGGCGTATCCCCACAGTCGTCTCGCCCACCCCTGCTGCGTCACCACGCCGGTGCCCTCCGTTCGTCCTGATCTACCGGAAGGCACCAACGCGCGCGAGCCTCGATTTCATCCCGCCGCAACAAACCGGGGGCGGTGCGCTCAGATACGTACGCGCAGGTGGTAGAAGCGGGTGGTCTGTGCAGCGTTCTGGTTGTCGTCGCTGACCAGCAGTACCTTCAGGCGGCCCTTCGAGTACCCCGTGACCGCCATGCCCTCGATGTTGTCGAGCAGCGGGTTCGGCTGGGGCTGCTTGGCGGTCGCTCCCAGTGACGGGCAGTTCACGATGTCGGTGAGGAGCGTCTTCCTGATCAGGCGTACGTCGTCCTGACCGGTGAGGTTCTCGACACCGCTCGTGTCCGTCGCGCGGCGCGGGTCGGCCAGGTAGAGGCGGACCGTGTTGCCGACGCCGGAGGTGAAGCCGCGCTCCAGGACGAGCAGGCGGCCGTCGGGGAGGGCCTGGACCTCGGGGACGCCGAGACCGGTGTCGGCGCGGTAGGCGTACTGGCGGCCGAGCTCGAAGGGGCCGCCGTGGGTCCGCCGCCAGGTCTGGAAGCGGACGATGCCGGCGCTGTCGCCGGAGAGCGCGTACTCCATCGACGCGAGCAGGGTGCGGCCGCCGGGGAGCAGGGTCAGGCCCTCGAAGGTGCCGTTGGAGACGGCGCGGCCGGCCGGGGCGACCTTCAAGGCGTCCGGCACGGGGAGGCGGTCGAGGATCTTGCCGTCGCGGGAGTAGCGGCGGATCGACGGCTCGGTCTCGCTGGAGATCAGCCGCGTGCCGTCCCGGTCGATGACGAGACCTTCGGAGTCGAGGGCGGCGCCGCTCTCGTCGGCGAGCGGGACGACGGCCTTCGGCGCGAGCGTCCTGCCGTCCAGGCCGAAGAGGGCGGAGCGGTCGGAGACAGCTGCGAGCGAGCCGTCGCTGTCCACGGCGAGCGCGGAGAAGTTGCCGACGAAGGTGCCCTCGTACGTCGTCTTGTCGAGCGCGTCGGAGAAGCGGTCGATGGAGACGGTGGGCGAACAGGCGTGGCTGTCCGGCGAGTTGGGGTGGGCGTATCCCGGGCCGGCGGCGGTCAGGCAGGTGGCCGCCGCCAGGCCCGCGGTGGCGGTCGCAAGTACGGTTCTCAGGCGCATGGGCGTCACCGTAGGGCGGGTCGGTGACGCTGGGTAGGACGCCGCGTTAAGGGTCAGCCGGCCGCCAGATCCTTGTGGATGGCCTCGGCGACGCCCTGGATGGTCGCGATGCCGTAGTTCAGGGTGTGACTGCCGTGGGTGAGCACCGTGACCGTGTAGTCGTGGCCGCGGCCCTTGAACGCGCCGACGCTGTGCACCCGCCAGCCGTGGGTGGCCCGCCGCAACCAGCCGTTCTTCACGGCCACGGAGACACCGGACGGCACGCCGTACGGGGTGCCCCAGCGCTGCGAGGGGACGACCTGGCCCATCAGCTTGCGGATGTAGGCGCGGGAGTTGTCGCTGAGTACCGCGTTCTTGGCGGTGATGAGCTTCAGCAGCCTCTGCTCGTCGGTGACGGTGATCCGGGTCAGGCCCCAGTAGCCGTTCGTGCCGGGCCTGGTCCGGGTCATGCCGGCGGCGGTGAGGAAGCCCTTGAACTTCGTCACGCCGAACTGCTTCCAGAGCGTCCTGGTCGCGACGTTGTCCGACTTGATGATCATGTCCCTGCTGAGGGCGGTCTCGCGGCCGCTGAGATAGCGGTCCCGCTTCTTCGCGTCCCACAGCATCGCGGCGAGCAAGGTGAGCTTGACGACGCTGGCGGAGTCGTAGGCGGTGGAGGGGCGCAGGGCACAGGTGGTGTTCGTGGCGCGGTCGTGGAGGCCGACCGCGATCGTGCCCCTGCGGTCGGTCAGGGCGGAGGTGATGCCGCGCTCCAGCTTGTCGGCGAGGCCGGGCTTGGCGGAGGTGCAGGTGACGGGGGGTGCGGGCGCGGCGGAGGCCGGGGCGGCGCCGGCGAGGGACGTCATGACGACACCGGCGCCCACACCTGTCGCGACGACCGCTCGCGTACGCCTGGAAACGCCGGTGGGCGGGGGTGACTTGGGCATCGGCGTCATGTTAAGGGAGCGGGGCCGCCACTTCCGCTCCCCGCGCCGTCAGCCCTGACCGGGCTCTTCGCGGGCCAGCACGCGAAGACGCCCACCCCGGCTCTCCGCGACACGACAGACATCGCTCAGCGCCTCACCCATCCGGGCCAGTAGGAACCGGAGCTGAGCGGGCGTCGGTCGGCGGTCGCTCCTTGCCTGCTCGTCGCGCAACTCCTCGGAGGGGATGCTGGTCGACAACGTCGTCGACCGGCTTGAGAGCACCACGCGCTGACCGACACCGGGGTGGCCGCCGATCCGGCGGCCACCCCGGCACAGGCGGGGGTCGTCGACTTCGCCGCACCGCGGCATCCCCCGCCCGATCCGCTCTTTGCAGACCCCTTTGAGAATCCACAGCAAACCGCCAGTCACGGCACAGCCCGCACCCACCCCCACCCCACACGATGCGCTGGTGACATCAGCCGGCCACGGAGGCCACGAGCAGCCGTACCCGCATCCCCGACGCGGACCGGAACACGAGCAGCCCCACGATCGCCAGCGCCATGACGACGGCGATCGCCGGCCACAGCCAGGTGTTCCAGCCGGAGGCCCGACGCGCCCCCGCCGGCCCCGCCCGCGGCGTCCCCGGACCGGGCACCGCGCTGGTCGCTCCCCGCGCTGATCGCGATCCTGATCCTGGCGGCGGTGCTGTACTCCTGGAACCTGTCCGGCTCCAACCTCAACAGCTTCTACAGCGCGGCCGTGCTGAGCGGCACGCAGAGCTGGAAGGCGTGGTTCTTCGGCTCGCTGGACGCGGGCAACTTCCTCACCGTCGACAAGCCGCCGTTCGCCCTGATGGTGATGGGCCTTTCGTGCCGCGTGTTCGGCTACGGCACCTGGCAGATGATGCTGCCGATGATCCTGGTCGCGCTGGCGACGATCTGGATCGTGCACGCCTCGGTGAAGCGGGTGTGGGGCCACGGCGCGGCGACGGTGGCCGCGCTGGTCCTCGCCCTCACGCCGATCACGGTCGCCATCAACCGTGACAACAACCCCGACACCCTGCTGGTCTTCCTGATGGCCGGCGGCGCGGCGCTCGCCCTGCGCGCCGTCCACAACGGCAGGTTGCTGCCGCTCGTCGGCTCCGCGGTCTGCTTCGGTCTCGCCTTCAACACGAAGATGCTCCAGGGCTACATCGCGCTGCCCGCCGTGTTCGCGGTCTACCTGTACGCGGCGAAGCCGAAGCTCGTGAAGCGGATCGTCAACCTCGTCGTCGCGGGCGTCGCACTCGTCGTCTCCAGCTTCTGGTGGGCCGCGGCCGTCTCCCTCGTTCCCGCCGACGACCGCCCCTACATCGGCGGTTCGACGGACGGCTCGGCCTGGGACCTGATCATGGGCTACAACGGCCTCGGCCGGATCCTCGGCGGCGAGGGCAACGGCGGAGGCGGCGGTGGCGGAGGCGGCGGCTTCTCCGGGACCGCCGGTCTCGGTCGCCTGTTCAACGACATCCTCGGCGGGCAGATCTCCTGGCTGATCCCCTTCGCGGCCCTCGCGTGCGTCGGCGGCCTGGTGCTCCGCGGCCGCGCCCCGCGCACCGACCTCACCCGGGCCGCGCTGCTGCTGTGGGGCGGCTGGACGGCCCTGCACTACCTGACCTTCGCCATGGCCGAGGGCACGATGCACCCGTACTACACGACCGCGCTCGCCCCCGGCATCGCGGCCCTGTGCGCAGGCGGCGGCGTGATGCTGCTGCGCGCCTTCCGCGCCGACAAGCGGTGGGTGTGGGTGCTGCCGGCGGGGCTGGGCATCACGGCCGTCTGGGCGGTCGTACTCCTGCGTCGGGCCTCCGGCTGGAACACCTGGCTGTGGCCGGCGATCGCCGTCGTCATGGCGCTGGCGATCGTGGGGCTGCTCGTGTTCCGGTCCGCGTCGGGGATGCGGGTACGGCTGCTCGCGGCCTCCGTGGCCGCCGCGGTCGTCGCGGCGGTGGCGGGCCCGGCGGCGTACGCCTGGTCGGTGCCGTCCGGTTCGGGCGGCGGCATGGGTGGCACGAACCCGACGGCCGGGCCTTCGACGGGGAGCGGCTTCGGCGGCGGTCCCGGTGGAGGCGGCGGCGCGGGCCGGGGCGGTTTCGGCGGCGGGCAGATGCCGGGCGGCACGCAGCAGGGCGGCCAGGGCGGCGGACAGAGCGGCGGCTTCCCCGGTGGGCAACAGCAGGGCGGCGGCCAGATGATGCCGGGCGGTACGCCCCCCGGCGGCAACGGCGGCAACGGCGACACGGGCACCGGCGGCACTGCCCCCGGCGGCACGGGCACCGGCACCGGCGGCCGGCCCGGCCGTATGGGCGGCGGAGGCGGCGGCATGGGCGGCGGCGCGAGCAGCGAGCTGATCGCCTACCTCAAGAAGCACCAGGACGGCGCCAAGTGGCTGCTCGCGGTGTCGAGTTCGCAGAGCGCGGCGCAGCTGATCCTGAGCAGCGGTAAGCCGGTGATCTCCATGTGGGGCTGGTCCGGCTCCGACAAGGCGATGACCCTGGCCAGGCTCAAGGAGCTGGTGAAGAAGGGCGAGTTGCACTACATCCAGCTCGGTGGCGGTGGCATGGGCGGCGGCCCCGGCGGCGGCAACAGCGTCAGCACCGAGGTCACGCAGTGGGTGCAGAAGAACGGGACGGCGGTGAAGGAGAGCGAGTACGGCGGCACATCCGACTCGGCCTCGGACTCCTCCTCCCAGAGCAGCCAGTCCACCGTCTACCGCCTCGACGCGTCGGACGTCGCCTAGCGACACCCGCACCCCGCAACGGCCCCCGGCACACCGCCGGGGGCCGTTGCGTCGTATCAACTCGCGTAGACAAGGCCCGATTTGCCGCTTCGCGTCACCCAATGGACACGTGCAAGCCCTCGACACCACCGCATGTCCATGCCACGCTCCCGTTTGCCGCCTCAGTTCAACCCGCGTAGATCCCCTGCGTAGATGGGAACCCCACATGTTGGCGACACACATACGCCGCCGCCACTGGAAGTCAGTGGCGCTGACGACGGCCGCCGTCCTGGTCGGCCTCACCGCCCCCACGCTCACCGCGTCCCCGGCCGCCGCGACGACGACGGAGTACGACGACACGTACTACGCCGACGCGATCGGCAAGACCGGTACGGCCCTGAAGGACTCGCTGCACGAGATCATCAGCGACCAGACGAAGATCTCGTACTCAGCGGTCTGGAACGCGCTGAAGGCCACGGACCAGGACCCGAACAACAGCAGCAACGTGATCCTGCTGTACAGCGGCGTCTCCCGCAGCAAGTCCCTCAACGGCGGAAGCACCGGCAACTGGAACCGCGAGCACACGTGGGCCAAGTCCCACGGCGACTTCGGCGAGGCGATCGGCCCCGGCACGGACCTGCATCATCTGCGCCCCGCGGACGTCCAGGTCAACAGCATCCGCGGCAACAAGGACTTCGACAACGGCGGCAGCGCGGTCACCAACGGCGGCGGCAGCCTCACCGACTCCGACTCCTTCGAGCCGCGCGACGCGGACAAGGGAGACGTGGCCCGCATGATCCTCTACATGGCCGTGCGCTACGAGGGCGACGACAGCTGGCCCGACCTCGAACCCAACGAGAAGGTCAACAACGGCAGCAACCCCTACATGGGCAAGCTCGCCGTCCTCAAGCAGTGGAACGACGAGGACCCGCCGAGCGCCTTCGAGGAACGCCGCAACGAGGTCATCTACGACTCCTACCAGCACAACCGCAACCCGTTCATCGACCACCCGGAGTGGGTCGAGTCGATCTGGTAGGTCCGCACGACACGGTTCGAAACGACTGGTTTTGAACCGAATGGGGGTCGAACTCTCCTTGCATATCGGGGAGTTCGACCCCCATTCGCGTTCAGCCGGACCCGCCTCCGGAGGTGTACTGCGCCACGTTGGCGGTGAGCCGGCGCAGCAGGTCCTGGGCGGCCTTGATCTCCTCGTCACTCAGCCCCACGGCGGCCCCGATCGCCGGCGGGACGGTGCGAATGCGCTCGCGCAGTGCGGCGCCCTCGGGTGTGAGTGCCACTTCGACCACCCGTTCGTCGTCCGGGCGGCGCCGCCGCTGGAGCAGGCCGCCCGCCTCCAGCCGCTTGATCAGCGGCGTGAGCGTCCCGTAGTCCAGGTGCAGGGTGGTGACGAGGTCCTTGACGGGGGCCGTGCGGTGCTGCCACAGCACGAGCATCACCAGGTACTGGGGATAGGTCAGCCCGACCGCGTCGAGGAGAGGGCGGTAGACCCCGGTCACCGCGCGCGAGGCGGCGTACAGGGTGAAGCAGAACTGGTCCTCCAGCAACAGTGAAGGTTCGCCGGGTTCGCCGGTCACCGGGGCGGGCGTGTCAGTCACCGGTCCCCTCCTTTCCTTGAGAGAAGACATTGTCGCACTTCCCTGGCCCACGAGCACCTCTCACCCGATTAACTTGTACACGAGGTAATCGTTCGCTAGGTTTCTCGCTGTCGCCCCGGAGAGCCAGGGAGCGGCAGACAAGGGCGCCGCTTTCGCGTCGCTCGCAGAAGCAGGAGAAGGAGAGACCCGCCATGAACCTCAAGTCCATGCTGCGCCCGATCCGCACCCAGGCCGTCCTGGCCGGCTCGATCGCCGCGCTCGCGGCACTGTCCATCGCGGCCTCGGCGCCGGCCGGCGCCGCCAAGGGCGAACACCACGGGTCGGGCAAGAAGCCCACGGTGGTGCTCGTGCACGGCGCGTTCGCGGACTCTTCCAGCTGGAACGGCGTGATCAAGCGCCTGCAGCACGCGGGCTACCCGGTCATCGCTCCCGCCAACCCGCTGCGCGGCCTCAGCAGCGACGCCGCCTACCTGCACAGCGTCCTGGGCAGCGTGCGCGGCCCGATCGTGCTCGCCGGCCACTCCTACGGCGGTTCCGTCATCAGCGAGGCCGCCGCCGGTGACCCCGACGTCAAGGCACTGGTCTACATAGCCGCGTTCGCGCCGGACAAGGGCGAAAGCGCGCTGGAACTGTCCAACAAGTACCCCGGCAGCACCCTCGGCGAGAACCTCGACCCCGTGCCCTTCCCCCTCGCCGACGGCGGTACCGGAACCGACCTGTACATCGAGCGGGACAAGTTCCACGACCAGTTCGCGGCCGACGTGCCCGCCGCACAGACCGACCTGATGGCCGCGACCCAGCGCCCGGTGGCCGCTTCGGCCCTGGAGGAGAAGGCGGCCGACGCGGCCTGGAAGACCATCCCGTCCTGGTACCTGGTCGCCACCGAGGACAAGAACATCCCGCCGGCCGCACAGCGCTTCATGGCCGGCCGGGCCGGCTCCCGCACGGTGGAGATCAGCGCGTCACATGCCGTCTCCGTCTCCCGCCCGGCAGCCGTGGCCAACCTGATCGAGAAGGCCGCCACCGCCACCGCGCGCTGAGACCGGGCGCGGCGAGCGCGGGCCAGGTCCCGGCGCATTCGGTCACCACCTGTACAGCGGAATGACCTGCACCGATCCGACGCCGATGACCCGGCTATGAAGAAGATCAGCGCGCTCGCCGCGTTCACCATGGCAGCCCTCCTCCTCGCCGGCCCGGCCCACGCCGACGACGGCGACCGGGGCCGTATCAACATCGCCGGCTACTCCGGCACCGGCCTCTGCAAGAAGGCACTCTCGATCGTCCCGTGGGCCCTACCGCTGACCGGCCCCGCGGTGGACGACGCCTGCTCCAACCGCGACCACGTCTACGACTCGCGCGAAGACCGCTGAGACATCACGTCGAGAGGTGCGTGGGCGCGAACATCCGCAGCACCGCCGGGAGGACGACCACCGACGGGCCGGCGGCCTGGAGCGCCTTCGCCAGATCGGCCTCCAGGGTCTCGGGGGTCGTACGCACCCCCGGGACCCCGAAGGACTCGGCGAGGGCCACATAGTCCGGCCGGGTCAGCTCGGTCGCCGTGGCCTCGCCGAAGGCGTCCTCCATGTACTCGCGCAGGATGCCGTAGCCGCCGTCGTCGACGATGAGCCAGGTGACGTTCAGGTCGTACTGGCGGGCCGTGGCGAGCTCGGCGATGGAGTACAGCGCTCCGCCGTCGCCGGACACCGCGAGCACCGGGCGGGTGGGATCGGCGACCGCGCCGCCGAGCGCCGCCGGGAAGCCGTAGCCGAGGCCGCCGGCGCCCTGGGCGGAGTGCAGGTGGTTGGGGCCCTTGGCGTCGAAGGCCGACCAGGCCCAGTAGGCCAGGATCGTCATGTCCCAGAAGGACGGGGAGTCGGCGGGCAGGGCACGGCGTACGGACGCCAACACCTGCTGTTCCAGGGTGAGTTCCTGCGCGGCGATACGGTCGGCGACCTTCGCGAGGACGGTCGCGACCCGCTCGGGCGCGGTGGGATCCGTGCGCTCGGGCACCGTCTCCAGCAGGGCCTGGAGGGCGAGCCGCGCGTCGGCGTGGATGCCGAGGGCCGGGTGGTTGGACTCCAGTTTGCCGAGGTCCGCCTCGATCTGGATGACCCGGCCTCGCGGCTTGAACGTGTGGTAGTTGGAGGACAGTTCACCGAGGCCCGAGCCGACCACGAGCAGGACGTCCGCGTCCTCCAGGAAGTCCGTCGTGTGCCGGTCCTCGATCCAGGACTGGAGCGACAGCGGGTGGGTCCAGGGGAACGCCCCCTTGCCGCCGGGGGTCGTGACGACCGGGGCCTGGACCAGCTCCGCGAGCTGCCGCAGCTTGCCGCTCGCGTCCGCCCGTACGACTCCCCCGCCCGCGATGATCGCCGGGCGGGCCGCCTTCGACAGCAGGTCGGCCGCCACCGCCGTCAGTTCGGGGCGCGGGGGGAGTTCCGCCGGGAAGGCGTCGCCGCCCGTCACGACCGGGATCGAGGTCTCGGCCAGCAGCACGTCCTGCGGGATCTCCACCCACACCGGCCCGTGCGGGGCGGTCAGCGCCGACTTCCAGGCCGCCTCGATCGCGGACGGGATCTGGGACTGGGTGCGGACCGTGTGGACCGACTTGACCACGCCCCGGAACGAGGCCGCCTGGTCGGGGAGTTCGTGCAGATAGCCGTGCCGTCCGCCACCCAGGCCCGCCGTCGGGATCTGGCTGCTGATCGCCAGCACGGGGGCCGAAGCCGCGGCCGCCTCCTGGAGCGCGGCCAGCGAAGTCAGCGCGCCCGGGCCGGTCGACAGCAGCAGCGGGGCCGCCTCGCCCGTCATCCGGCCGTACGCGTCCGCCGCGAACCCGGCGTTGTTCTCCACGCGCAGGCCGATGTAGCGCAGATCGCTGCGGCGCAGGGCGTCGAACATGCCGAGGGCGTGCTGCCCCGGGAGGCCGAAGACCGTCGTCGTGCCGAGCGCCGCCAGCGTCTCCACGACCAGGTCCCCGCCGTTACGGCCGGGAGGAGGGTTCAGCGCGGCCTCCGTCTGGGCGGCGGTGGGGCGGAGTACCAGGTCGTGGTCGTGAGTCACTTCGCGCGGGCCTCTGCAATCTGGCGGGACATGATCGTGGTCAGTTCGTACGCCGTGTGGGACGCGGCCACCGACGTGATCTCGGCGTGATCGTACGCGGGCGCCACTTCGACGACGTCGGCCGAGACCAGGTTGCAGGACGCCAGGCCCCGCAGGATCTCCAGCAGTTCGCGCGAGGTCATGCCGCCGGCCTCGGGGGTGCCGGTGCCGGGCGCGTGGGCCGGGTCGAGGCAGTCGATGTCGATGGAGATGTACAGCGGGCGGTCGCCGATGCGCTGGCGCAGCTGGTCGGCGACCTCGTCGGCGCCGCGGCGGTAGACGTCCGCCGACGTGACGATGCCGAAGCCCATCTTCTCGTCGTCCGTGAGGTCCTGCTTGCCGTACAGCGGGCCACGGATGCCGACGTGGGAGAGGGCCTCGGTGTCGAGGATGCCCTCCTCCACCGCGCGCCGGAAGGGCGTGCCGTGGGTGTACTCGGCGCCGAAGTAGGTGTCCCAGGTGTCGAGGTGGGCGTCGAAGTGGAGCAGGGCGACCGGGCCGTGCTTCTTGGCGACCGAGCGCAGCAGCGGCAGCGCGATGGTGTGGTCGCCGCCCAGGGTCATCAGGCGGGCGCCGGTGCCGAGCAGGTCGTCGGCAGCGGCCTCGACCGTTTCTACGGCCTCGTTGATGTTGAACGGGTTCACGGCGATGTCGCCGCCGTCCGCCACCTGCGCGAGGGCGAAGGGGGACGCGTCCTGCGCCGGGTTGTACGGGCGCAGCAGCCGGGACGCCTCGCGGATGGCGTTGCCGCCGAAGCGGGCGCCCGGCCGGTACGAGACGCCCGAGTCGAACGGCACACCGACCACGGCGACGTCGGCGCGGCCGACCTCGTCGAGGCGCGGGAGCCGGGCGAAGGTCGCGGGGCCCGCGTACCGCGGGATACGGGAGGAGTCGACGGGGCCGCGGGGCGTCTCGTTGCTGCTCATGAGGAAATGCCTTCTTTCCTACGCTTCATCGCGTATGCGGGATATCTGCCTACGACTCTACTGGTGAGCCGGGACCGGTTCGGACACGAGTTCGGGGTCCCGCCCTGCGAGACGCTCACGCCAGGCGGCGAGTACGGCCGCGTCGGTCGGCTTCGTCGCCAAGGAGACGGCGATGTACACGGCAAGGGAGGACAGCAGGCCGTAGTAGACGGGCTCGTTGGCGAGGATGCCGTAGGTCGCCATCAGGCCGATGACGGCGAGACCGCCGACCGCGACGGAGGCGAGGGCGCCCTGGGCCGTGCCCCGCTTCCACAGCAGTCCGCCGAGGATCGGGACGAGGAGTCCGCCGACGAGCAGGTTGTACGCGACCGTCAGTGCCTCGACGACGTTGTTGAGCGCGATGGCCGTACCGATCACGGCGATGCCCATGATGAGGATGAAGGCGCGGTTGCCCTGCACCTCGTCACGCTCACCGGTGGTGATCCTCCCCCGCAGCCGCGACCAGATGTCGTTGTTGGCGACGGTCGCGCAGGCGATGAGCGCCCCGGAGGAGGTGGACATCACGGCGGCGAGGGCGGCGGCCAGCACCAACCCTCTGACACCGACGGGGAGTTCGTCCTTGACGATGGTCGCGAAGGCGTCGTCCGGGCTGCCGAGCTTGGGGTAGAGCACCTTGGCCGCGGTGCCGATCACGGCGCCGGCGAGGGCATAGACGAGGCAGTACGTGCCGGCGACAGTGCCGCCCCACTTGGCCGTCTTGTCGCTGCGGGCGGTGAAGACGCGCTGCCAGATGTCCTGACCGATCAGCATGCCGAAGGTGTAGATGAGGACGTAGGTGAAGATCGTCTCGCCGCCGATGCCCAGCGGGTCGAAGTACTCGGTCGGCAGCTGCGCCTTCATCTCGCTGAACCCGCCGGCCTTGACGACGGCGATGGGCAGGAGCAGCAGGAGCACACCGATGGTCTTGACGACGAACTGCACCATGTCGGTGAGGGTGATCGACCACATGCCGCCGAGCGTCGAGTAGGCGACGACGATCGAGCCGCCGAGGATGATGGCGACGGTGCGGTTCATGTCGAAGAGGACGTCGAAGATCGTGGCGTAGGCGATGGTCGACGTGACGGCGAGCATGAGGGTGTACGCCCACATGACGACACCGGAGATGACGCCGGCCCGGCCGCCGTAGCGCAGGTCGAGCATCTCGGAGACGGTGTAGACCTTGAGCCGGGCGATGCGGGCGGAGAAGAAGACGCTCAGCGCGAGCAGCCCGAGGCCGATGGTGAACACCATCCAGGCGCCGGAGAGCCCGTACTGGTAGCCGAGGCCCACGCCGCCGATGGTGGACGCGCCGCCGAGGACGATCGCCGCCATGGTGCCGGAGTACATGGTCGGCCCGAGCCGGCGGCCCGCGACCAGGAACTCGCTCTTGGACTTGGCGCGGCGCATGCCCCACCAGCCCATGGCCAGCATGCCGGCCAGATAGACGACGATGACGGTGTAATCGACGGCCATGGTGGGGCCTCCTTCGCGCACATTCCGGTGGCGTGTCGTGCAGATGGGGGGTGGGGACGGTCGGCAGCGGTTCGCGGGGACATCCGCCCGTACCCGCGGCTACCGGTCGGGAACGACAGTAGGTGGCCGGTAAGTGACCGAGAAGTGTACGTTTCATCCATCCGAGACCTGCGCGAGTGTAGGAAACATCCCATGCCGGATCCCGCCGTTCCGCCCACCCCACCGGTATCGCTCGCGGCGCTCCTGGCCCGCGAGGACCTGGGCCTGCGCCAGATCGCCGGGCCCACGGACCGGGCCACGGTCATCCACTGGGCGCACACCTCGGAGATGGCCGATCCGTATCCCTACCTGCTGGGCGGCGAGCTGCTGCTGTCAGCCGGCGTCCACGTCCCGGAGGCGGCGGGCTCGGGCACGTACTTCGACGACTACGTGTCGCGGATCGTCGCGGCGGGCGGCGCGGCCCTCGGCTTCGGCCTCGCGCCCGTGCACGACACGGTGCCGCGCGCGCTGGTGGAGGCCTGCGACACCTATGAGCTGCCCCTCCTGGAGGTCCCGCCCCGGACCACCTTCTCGGGCGTGGCCCGCGCGGTCTGGCAGCTGATGGCCCAGGCCCGCCTCGCCGAACTGCGCCGCGTGACGGAGGCCCAGCAGAGCCTGGCCGCGGCAGCCTCCCGCCCGGACCCGGTACGGGCGGTGCTACGGCAGCTGGCCCAGCGGGTGGGCGGCTGGGCGGTGCTGTACGGGCCGGAGG
>NZ_RDBN01000053.1:537600-558404 GCF_008042075.1 Streptomyces sp. UW30
CGACGGGACAGGGAGCCGGAACCACAGGAGGTACGGCGGCGGCGCAAGGGCCACGAGAGACCACGACCGCGCCGACGGGACAGGGAGCCGGAA
The DNA here is from genome assembly GCF_008042075.1 of Streptomyces sp. UW30. GTDB lineage: Bacteria > Actinomycetota > Actinomycetes > Streptomycetales > Streptomycetaceae > Streptomyces. The sequence goes on from NZ_RDBN01000053.1 coordinate 537,694, forward strand.
CCACAGGAGGTACGGCGGCGGCGCAAGGGCCACGAGAGACCACGACCGCGCCGACGGGACAGGGAGCCGGAACCACAGGAGGTACGGCGGCGGCGCAAGGGCCACGAGAGACCACGACCGCGCCGAGAGGACAGGGAGCCGGAACCACAGGGGGCACGCCGGCGGCGCACGGACCACGAGAAGCGACGACCGCGCCGGCAGGCCGGGGAGCGGAACACCCAGGGGGTGCGTCAGCGGCACACGGACCACGAGAAACGGCGGCCGCGGCGGCAGGACGCGAACCCCGAGAGACCGCGGGCCACGTGACGCAGGACTCGTCGGCGGGCCGCGTGACGCAGGACTCGTCGGCGGGACACCCGCCGCAGGGCGCCTCGGCAGGCCACGGGCCGCAGGACCCCGTGGCCGGTTCGCTGGCCGAGCTCGCTGCCGTCGTGCGCCCCTCGGGGCCGGGGACCCCGACCTCCGCCACCGACACCGCCGCCGGCACCCACCTGGCCGCCTATGCCCTGGGCGCCGGACAGGGCTTCGTCCTCGGGGTCGCCGCCCCGCAGCGCGACCCCGGCGACCACACCATCGCCTCCGTCGCCGCCGTGCTGCTCTCCCTCCTCACCGGCGAGCATCAGAGCGGGTCGGGTGCGGCGCGCTCGTCGGCGCTCGTACGGCTACTGCTGGGGGCGGAGCCGGAGGCCGTGGCCCCGCTCCTGGGCGCCGACCGCTGGCTCGTGGTGCACGGCAGCCCCGACGCCCAGCCCTGCGACCCCGTGGCGGCCTCCGCGCTCGGCGCGGCCCTCGGCTCCCCGCTGGTCGACCTGGCGCGGGACGTCGTACGCGTCCTCGTGCCGGCGGACCGCGAACCGGCCCCGCAGCCCGGCTGGACCCTGGGCGTCAGCGCCCCGGGTCCAGCCCGGGACTGGCCCTCGGCCGACGGGCAAGCGGCCCGAGCGCTGTCCCGGGCGCGCGCCACCCGCACCCCGCTGCACCGGCACGGCACCCACCGCCCCGCCCTCACCGACCTGCTCTCCCCCGAGGAGGCCGAGACCCACGCCCGCGCACTCCTCGCGCCCCTGACGCCCCCTCTCACCGAGACCCTGCGCACCTGGCTCTCCCTGCACGGCAGTTGGGACCGCACCGCGGTGGCCCTCTCCGTGCACCGCAACACCGTCCGCCAGCGGATCGCCCGCTGCGCGACGCTGCTCGGCACGGACCTGGACGATCCGGACGTACGGATGGAGCTGTGGTTCGCGCTGCGCCATTTCGAGCCATGATCGGCACAGTGACCCGCATCGCACGCGCCCCGGATCCGGGCGTTCCGTCAGTTGTCTGCCTCACAATGGGGACCATGCCGATACCCGGGACACCCAGCCGCGCCGAGCTCGTCGACCACCTCGTCAGAACCCGTATCGCGGGCGACGTAGCCACTCCCCGCGAGAACAACCTCTCCCACTACCGCAAGCTGGCGAACGGCGACCGCCACTACTGGCTCGGCCTGGAGCTCGGCGACCGCTGGACCGACGAGCAGGACGTGCTCGCGGTGATGGCGGAGCGCGTCGGCGTGAACGACGACGCCGAGCACCGCCACGGCCAGGACACCATCGACCCCGAGCTGACGGTGGCCGCGCTGGAGCGCATGGCGGCCCGGCTGCGCAAGGCGGCGGACGGCGGGCAGCGGGTCCTGTTCGCGACCGGTCACCCGGGCGGCCTGCTGGACGTCCACCGCGCGACCGCGGACGCGCTGCGCGCGGCGGGCTGCGAGATCGTCGTGATCCCGGAGGGCCTCCAGACCGACGAGGGTTACGTCATGCAGTTCGCGGACGTCGCGGTCCTCGAACATGGCGCCACCCTCTGGCACACCCACTCCGGGGCGCCGATGAAGGCCATCCTCACGGGACTTGAGCGCGAGGGACGCCCGCTGCCGGACCTGGTCGTGGCCGACCACGGCTGGGCGGGATACGCCGGCCAGCACGGCGTCGACTCCGTCGGGTACGCCGACTGCAACGACCCGGCGCTGTTCCTCGCGGAGGCGGAGGGGACGGTCCAGGTGGTGGTGCCGCTGGACGACCACGTGGTCAGCCCGCGCTTCTACGACCCGATGACGGCATTTCTGCTGGGCGAGGCGGGCCTGGTCGAGTAGGGGGTTGTACTCGACCTCGTTGAAGTCTCGGCGAACCCTGTGGGACTTCTTCATGGAGGTCTCCGGCCTGCACACATCCCCCTGAGAGACGTCTCTGTCTGTTCAACCGGAAACGGCAGTGACAGAGCGTTTCAGGGGAACGGATGGTGCAGATGCACGCTTTGAACAGCGGATACGCAGGGCTTCCCGCACAGCCGCTCCCCCCGCTCGCCGAGTCGGTGCCCGAACACCCGCCGCGCCCGGCCCGGATACGGCAGCACTCGGCGCCTCCCGTGCGGGAGGGACGCCGGCTGTACGTCATCGACGGCGTCCGCCTGCTCGCCGCCGTGCTGGTGGCCGTGCACCACTACGCCGGCACCGACCGTCTCGACCAGCCGGGCAACCCGGTCTGGGACCGTCCGGTGTCCGAGATCATGCCCACGGTGTTCCGCCTCTCCACCTACGGCTGGATCGGCGTCGAGATCTTCTTCGTCATCAGCGGCTTCGTGATCTGCATGTCCTGCTGGGGCCGCACCCCACGGCAGTTCTTCGTCTCCCGGGTCATCCGGCTCTACCCGGCGTACTGGTTCGCCATCGCCTTCACCACGGCCGTCATCGTGGCCCTGCCGGGGGTGTGGGAGCGGCTGCGGCTGCGGGACATCCTGCTCAACCTCACCATGCTCCAGTCCGGTTCGGCCTCGCCGCACGTCGACGGCGTCTACTGGACCCTGTGGACGGAGCTGCGGTTCTACCTGCTCTTCCTCGTGGTCGTCGCCATGGGGCTCACCTACCGCAGAGTCGTCGTGTTCTGCTGCGTCTGGGGCACCGCCGCGATGCTCGCGCCGATCTCCGAGCTGCGGCTGATGATCCTGATCGTCAACCCGGTCGCGGCCTGGTTCTTCATCGCCGGACTGGTGCTCTACCTGATGTACCGGTTCGGCCAGGACCTGCTGCTGTGGGGCATGCTGACCCTGGCCTGGCTGATGGCGCAGGTGGAACTCGGGCGCCGTATCGAGTCGGTCGAGCACGTCTCGGGCTGGCGCGGCAGCGCGTTGATCTACACGGCGTTCCTGCTGTTCATGGTCGGCGTCGCGCTGGGCCTCACCGACCGCGTCCGCTGGAAGTGGCTGGTCACCGCGGGTGCGCTGACCTATCCGCTCTATCTGACGCACTACCTCGCCGGTACGGTGCTGATCAACCGGCTGCGGGACACCATGGACCCCCGGCTGCTGGTCGCCGTGGTGATCGCCGGGTTCCTGGTGCTGAGCGGGCTGGTGCACCGGTTCGTGGAGCGTCCGGCGGCCCGGCTGCTGAAGCGGGGCCTGGACACGTCCTTCGCCCGGCTGCGCAACGCGCCCCGTGGCTGAGGCACCGGGCCTCGCGTCACCGCGGAACCCGGACCACGCCCTCCTGGATCACGGACACCGCGAGCCGCCCGTCCTGGGTGTAGATGCGGGCCTGCCCGAGTCCCCGGCCGCCGTACGCCGACGGCGACTCCTGGTCGTAGAGCAGCCACTCGTCGGCGCGGAACGGCCGGTGGAACCACATGGCGTGGTCCAGCGAGGCGCCGACCACGTCCCCGACGGCCCAGCCGCCGCGCCCGTGCGCGAGCAGGACCGAGTCGAGCAGGGTCATGTCGGAGACGTAGGTGGCGAGTACGACGTGCAGGAGCGGGTCGTCCTCCAGCTTGCCGTTGGTGCGGAACCAGACCTGGGAGTGCGGTTCGCGGGGCTCGCCGAACTTTCCGTACGGCGGCTCCTCGACATAGCGCAGGTCGACCGACTGGCGTGCCTCCAGGAACCGCTCGACGACCGCCGCGTCGAGGTGGTCGTAGCCGCGCAGGCGTTCCTCGGAGGTGGGCAGCGTCTCCGGGTCGGGCGAGGGCGGCATCGGGATCTGGTGGTCCAGGCCCTCCTCGTGCGTCTGGAAGGACGCCGACAGCGCGAAGATCGGCTTGCCGTGCTGGACGGCGACCACCCGGCGGGTGGTGAAGGAGCGGCCGTCGCGCATGCGGTCGACGTTGTAGACGATGGGTGCGCCCGGGTCCCCCATGCGCAGGAAGTACGCGTGGAGGGAGTGGGCGGGCCGGTCCGCGGGGACCGTGCGGCCGGCGGCGACGAGCGCCTGGGCCGCGACCTGACCGCCGAAGACGCGCGGGACGACGGCGGAGCGGGACTGGCCGCGGAAGATGTTCTCCTCGATCTGCTCCAGGTCGAGCAGATCGAGGAGACCCTGTAGTGCCTCGTTCATGGCACCTTTTCTACTGGCAGGTGATGTCAGGAGCCTTACAGGCCCATGTCCTTCGCGATGATCGACTTCATGATCTCGCTGGTGCCGCCGTAGATGCGGTTGACGCGGTTGTCCGCGTACAGGCGGGCGATCGGGTACTCGTTCATGAAGCCGTAGCCGCCGTGCAGCTGGAGGCAGCGGTCGATCACGCGGTGCGCGACCTCGGTGCAGAACAGCTTCGCGGAGGCGGCCTCGGCGGGGGTCAGCTCGCCGGCGTCCAGGGCCTCCAGCGCGCGGTCGGCGACGGCCTCGGCCGCGTCGACCTCGGCCTGGCAGGCGGCCAGCTCGAACTTGGTGTTCTGGAAGGACGCGACGGACTTGCCGAAGACGGTGCGCTCCTGCACGTACTCCTTGGCGAACCGGACGGCGGCCTTGGCCTGCGCGTAGGCGCCGAAGGCGATGCCCCAGCGCTCGGAGGCCAGGTTGTGGCCGAGGTAGTAGAAGCCCTTGTTCTCCTCGCCGAGGAGGTCCTCGACCGGGACCTTCACGTCGACGAACGCCAGCTCGGCGGTGTCGGAGGTCTTCAGGCCCAGCTTGTCGAGCTTGCGGCCGACGGAGTAGCCCTCGGACTTGGTGTCCACGGCGAACAGGGAGATGCCGTGGCGGCGGTCCTCGGCGCTGGGCGCGTCGGTGCGGGCGCAGACGATCACCCGGTCGGCGTGCACGCCGCCGGTGATGAAGGTCTTGGCGCCGTTGAGGACGTAGTGCGTGCCGTCCTCGGAGAGCTTGGCGGTGGTCTTCATGCCCGCGAGGTCGGAGCCGGTGCCCGGCTCGGTCATCGCCAGCGCCCACATCTCCTCACCGGAGACGAACTTCGGCAGGAACCGCTTCTTCTGCTCGTCGGAGGCGAGCATCTTGATGTACGGCAGGCCGAGCAGCACGTGCACGCCGGAGCCGCCGAACTGCACACCCGCGCGGGCGGTCTCCTCGTACATCACCGCCTCGAACTTGTACGACTCGATGCCGGCGCCGCCGAACTCCTCGTCGACGCGGATGCCGAAGACGCCGAGCTCGGCGAGCTTGTAGTAGAAGTCGCGGGGCGCCTGGCCCGCCGCGAACCACTCGTCGTAGACCGGCACGACCTCGGCCTCGATGAAGGCGCGGATGGTCTCCCGGAATGCCTCGTGATCCTCGTTGAACACCGTACGGCGCACGCCGCCCACCTCCACCGGTACATGTCTAAGCGCTTGCTCACTCAACCGTACCGGCGAGTACGAAGAACCGTCCAGGGGGTCCCCGCCGTAACGCTCGTCACGCTCACCGCTCCCGCAAGCGCCTCAGAGCCGTACGTCCCCCCGATGCTCGTGGTCCAGCCCGTGCTCGGCACACGGCCGGCCCTCCTCGCGCGGGCAGATCATCGAGTACGCGGTCACCCTCGCCCGGTACACCCGCCACGGCGCCGGCGGGCGCACCTCGTCCGGATCCAGCGCCCGTCCGCCGCGGCCGGCCGGGCCGGGGATGACCCGCAGCCCCTGAAGCGCCTCGGCCCCGTCCAGCTCCGTCGCGGTGGCGCTCAGGTACAGCGCACGCGGGCCCGCCGTGCCGACCGGTGCGCGGGAGTCGTGGATGACGATGCCGACCCGGGGCTCATGGGCGAGGTTGCGGGAGTGCGTGACCTCGGGGGACGAGACCCAGTAGAAGTCCCGTCCGTCCTCGGTGGAGTAGAAGACCGGCGTGGCCCAGGGAGCACCGTCGGGGCCCACCGTGGCGAGCACCATGTACATGTTGCCGTCGATGATCGCCCGCGCCGCGGCGCTGCGGGCGGCATCGGCTTCCTCGGTCATCCGTCCCCCTCGCCGCACAGGCATACCGCTGGAGCGAGGACCACTCTAGGGGCGCCTTCCGGATCCGGACCCCGCCGGGCGCCGCCGCTCCCCACGCCCCGCCCGCAGCAGCCGAACGGCCACGAAGGCCAGGCCCGCCGCGGCCACGACCGCAAGGATCACCTTGGAGTAGAGGCCCACCACGTCGGTGACCTCGTGCCAGCGCGCGCCCAGGGCGTAGCCGCCCGCGATGAAGGCGGTGTTCCAGATGAGACTGCCCGCCGCGGTGAGGGCGAGGAAGGCGGGGAGCCGCATGCGTTCGACGCCGGCCGGTATCGAGATCAGGCTGCGGAAGATGGGCACGAAGCGGCCGAAGAACACGGCCTTGGTGCCGTGCCGGAGGAACCACGCCTCCGTCCGCTCCACGTCCGCGACCTTCACCAGCGGCAGCCGCGCCGCCGCCGCGATCACCCGGTCGCGGCCGAAGAGCGCGCCGAGCAGGTACAGGGCCAGCGCGCCCACCACCGAACCCGCGGTAGTCCAGGCGACGCTGGGCGGACTGACGGCGCCGGCCGGGTTGGTCTGTGTGCTGGGCGGCTGGGTGCGCAGGCTGACGACCCGGCGCCCTTCCTCCGTCCCCGCGAGCGCGCTGCGGCTCGCCGAGCTGGAGCGCCGCCGCCTGGCGGTGTTCCACGCCGTCGAGGTGGACGCGCCGCGCGGCGGACCGGCCGCCTTCGGGTATCTGGCCGCGCGCTGGCCGCTCGGCCTGTTCGGGCTGCTGGTGCTGCTGACCGCGCTGGTCGGCCTCGTCTACGCGTCGGTGCTGCTGTGGGCGTGGTTCGTACTGGAGCCGAACGATCCCGGCGACCTCGTGCTCTCCGGGCTGGGCGGGCTGTTCCTGCTGTTCCTGTGCGCACAGGGCGGACGGGGCCTCGCGCAGCTGGACGAGCAGCTGGCCCGGCGCCATCTGGGCCCCAGCGAGACGGAACTGCTGCGGCGCCGGGTCGGCGAGCTGGCCGCGACCCGCGCCGGGGTCGTGCAGGCCGTGCACGACGAACGGCGGCGCATCGAGCGCGACCTGCACGACGGGGTGCAGCAGCGCCTCGTCGCCCTGGGGATGCTCCTCGGCCGGGCCCGCCGGGCCACCGACCCGGCCAAGGCGGACGCTCTGCTGCGCCAGGCCCACGAGGAGTCCGCGCACGCGCTGACCGACCTGCGCGAGACGGCGTGGCGGATCTACCCCGCCGCCCTGGACGAGCGCGGGCTGGCCGCCGCGCTGGAGGGGCTGGCGGAGCGGTCGGTGGTGCCGGTGGAGGTGACGTACGAACTGGACGGCACCCCGCCGCCGGTCCCCGTGCAGACGGTGGCGTACTTCGTCGCGGCCGAGGCCGTCACCAACACACTGAAGCACTCGGGCGCCACCCGCGCGGGCATCCGCGTGGCCCGGCGGGGCGACGACGTGGTGGTGCGCATCGAGGACGACGGCAGCGGCGGCGCGCCGCGCCGGCCCGCCGCCGGCGGGCTGCTCGGCCTGTCCCGGCGGGTCGCCGCGCTCGACGGCCGGCTCGACGTGGACAGCCCGCCCGGCGGCCCGACCGTGATCACCGCGGAGCTGCCGTGCGCGTGATGATCGCCGAGGACTCGGCACTGCTGCGGGAGGGCCTCGTCCGGCTGCTCGCCGACGAGGGTCATGACGTGACGGCCGCGGTGGGCAACGCGGACGCGCTGCTGGCGGCCGTCGCCGCCGACCCGCCCGACATCGTCGTGGTGGACGTGCGCATGCCGCCCACGCACACCGACGAGGGCCTGCGCGCCGCGCTCCGGATCCGCGAGCGGCATCCCGGCACGGCCGTACTCGTCCTCTCCCAGTACGTCGAGGGCCGCTACGCCACCGAGCTGCTCAGCGGCAGCAGCGAGGGCATCGGCTACCTCCTCAAGGACCGGGTCATGCAGGTGGAGGAGTTCCTCGCCGCCCTGGACCGGGTCGGCGCCGGCGGCACCGCGTTCGACCCCGAGGTGGTCCGGCGGCTACTCACCCGCGGCGCCCGCACCGAGCCGATGCACCGGCTCACCCCTCGGGAGGGGGACGTCCTGGCACTGATGGCCGAGGGCTGCACCAACGACGCCATCGCACAGCGGCTGCACATCTCCCGGAGCGCGGTGGAGAAACACATCAACGCGATCTTCGACAAGCTCGGCCTGACGGGCACGACCGGCTACAGCCGCCGCGTCCTCGCGGTGCTGCGGCACCTGAGCGCACCCACGGACGGCTAGCCGTCCCTACGGCTCACTCCACCCCGGCCGCGCCGAACGCCCCACGGGCCATCCGGTGCAGCAGCTCCGCCGTCACCCCGCGCCCCGGCAGCGAGCCCGGCCGCCCCAGGTGCGGTGTCGAGTTGAGCAGGCCGAAGACCGAGTGGACCGCCGAGCGGGCCGTCGGCTCGGTCAGTTCCGGGTACACCTCGCGCACCACCTCCACCCACAGCTCGACGTACTGCCGCTGGAGCTGGCGTACGAGCTTGCGGTCGCTGTCGCGCAGGCGGTCCAGCTCCCGGTCGTGCAGGGTGATGAGGGGGCGGTCGTCGAGAGCGAAGTCGATGTGGCCCTCGATGAGGGAGTCGAGGACCGCCTCGGCCGGCACCCCGTCGGCCTCCGCGAGGCGCCGCTTCGCGCCCGTCAGCAGCTGACCGCTGATGCCGACGAGCAGTTCGGCGAGCATCGCGTCCTTGCCGGCGAAGTGCCGGTAGAGACCGGGGCCGCTGATGCCCACGGCGGCGCCTATCTCGTCGACACCGACGCCGTGGAAGCCACGCTCGGCGAAGAGTCGCGCGGCTTCCTTGAGGATCTGTTCGCGGCGGGTCGGGGCGTCGGTTCTGGTGGCCATGCAAGCAATTCTAGACAGGGAGGTTAGCGGTCGTTAACCTGAAGGAAATGGTTAACGCTCATTAACAGTCGACCACTGGGTGAGGGGACCGCAGGATGCAAGAGGCACCGGAGCTTCACAGCGCGGCAGATCCCGCGTCGGAGGCCTTTCGGGCCAACGAGGAGGCCCACCGGGCGCTCGCGGAGGAACTGCGCGGCAAGCTCGCCGCGGCCAGGCTCGGCGGCGGTGAGAAGGCACGCGCCCGGCACACCGCGCGCGGCAAGCTGCTGCCGCGCGAGCGCGTGGACACCCTCCTCGACCCCGGATCGCCCTTTCTGGAGCTCGCTCCCCTCGCCGCCGACGGGCTGTACGACGGCCAGGCCCCGGCCGCCGGCGTCATCGCCGGGATCGGGCGGGTCAGCGGGCGCGAGTGCGTGATCGTCGCCAACGACGCCACGGTCAAGGGCGGCACGTACTACCCGATGACCGTGAAGAAGCACCTGCGCGCGCAGGAGGTGGCCCTGGAGAACCGGCTGCCGTGTCTGTATCTGGTCGACTCGGGCGGCGCCTTCCTGCCGATGCAGGACGAGGTCTTCCCGGACCGGGAGCACTTCGGGCGGATCTTCTACAACCAGGCCCGCATGTCGGGCGCCGGGATCCCCCAGATCGCGGCTGTGCTCGGGTCCTGCACGGCCGGCGGCGCCTATGTCCCCGCGATGAGCGACGAGGCCGTCATCGTCCGCAACCAGGGCACGATCTTCCTCGGCGGCCCGCCGCTGGTGAAGGCCGCGACCGGTGAGGTCGTCACGGCGGAGGAGCTCGGCGGCGGAGACGTGCACGCGCGCGTGTCCGGCGTGACCGATCACCTCGCCGAGGACGACCCGCACGCGCTGCGGATCGTGCGGAACATCGTCGCGACCCTCCCCGCGCGCGGGGCGCTCCCCTGGGAGGTGACGCCCGCCGCCGAACCGAAGGTCGACCCCTACGGCCTCTACGGCGCCGTCCCCGTCGACTCCCGCACCCCCTACGACGTACGCGAGATCATCGCGCGCGTGGTCGACGGCTCCCGCTTCTCGGAGTTCAAGTCGGAGTTCGGCCAGACCCTCATCACCGGCTTCGCCCGCATCCACGGCCACCCGGTCGGCATCGTCGCCAACAACGGCATCCTGTTCTCCGAGTCCGCCCAGAAGGGCGCCCACTTCATCGAGCTGTGCGACCAGCGCGGGATCCCGCTGGTCTTCCTGCAGAACATCTCCGGGTTCATGGTCGGCAAGGACTACGAGGCCGGCGGCATCGCCAAGCACGGCGCCAAGATGGTCACGGCGGTGGCCTGCACGCGCGTGCCGAAGCTGACGGTGGTGGTCGGCGGTTCTTACGGCGCCGGGAACTACTCGATGTGCGGGCGGGCGTACTCGCCGCGCTTCCTGTGGATGTGGCCCAACGCCAAGATCTCCGTCATGGGCGGCGAGCAGGCCGCCTCGGTCCTCGCGACCGTCAAGCGCGACCAGTTGGAGGCGCGCGGCGAGGACTGGCCCATGGAGGCCGAGGAGGCCTTCAAGGCGCCGGTCCGGGAGCAGTACGAACACCAGGGCAACGCCTACTACGCCACGGCCCGCCTCTGGGACGACGGCGTCATCGACCCGCTGGAGACCCGGCAGGTGCTGGGCCTGGCACTGACAGCCTGCGGCAACGCGCCTCTGGGTGAGCCCCAGTTCGGCGTCTTCCGGATGTGAGGAGGGGACCCATGTTCGACACAGTGCTCGTGGCCAACCGGGGCGAGATCGCCGTCCGCGTGATCCGTACGCTCCGCTCGCTGGGCGTGCGCTCGGTGGCCGTCTTCTCCGACGCGGACGCCGACGCCCGGCACGTCCGGGAGGCCGACACAGCGGTACGGATCGGTCCGGCGCCGGCCTCCGACAGCTATCTGTCGGTGGAGCGGCTGCTGGAGGCCGCCGCCCGCACCGGAGCCCAGGCGGTCCACCCCGGGTACGGCTTCCTGGCGGAGAACGCGGCCTTCGCGCGCGCGTGCGCCGATGCGGGGCTGGTGTTCATCGGGCCGCCCGCAGAGGCCATCTCCCTCATGGGCGACAAGATCCGGGCCAAGGAGACGGTGAAGGCGGCCGGGGTTCCGGTCGTGCCCGGGTCGAGCGGCAGCGGCCTCACCGACGCCGAACTCGCCGACGCCGCCCGGGAGATCGGTATGCCGGTGCTGCTCAAGCCGTCCGCCGGCGGTGGCGGCAAGGGCATGCGGCTGGTGCGGGACGAGGCACAGCTGGCGGACGAGATCGCCGCCGCCCGCCGCGAGGCCCGCGCCTCCTTCGGCGACGACACGCTCCTGGTCGAGCGGTGGGTGGACCGGCCCCGGCACATCGAGATCCAGGTCCTGGCCGACGGCCACGGCAACGTGGTGCACCTGGGCGAGCGCGAGTGCTCGTTGCAGCGCCGTCACCAGAAGATCATCGAGGAGGCGCCCAGCGTGCTCCTCGACGAGGCCACGCGCGCGGGAATGGGCGAGGCGGCCGTGCAGGCGGCGCGCTCGTGCGGCTACCGGGGCGCGGGCACGGTCGAGTTCATCGTGCCGGGCGGCGACCCGTCGTCGTACTACTTCATGGAGATGAACACCCGCCTCCAGGTGGAGCACCCGGTCACCGAGCTGATCACCGGCCTCGACCTGGTGGAGTGGCAGCTGCGGGTGGCGGCGGGCGAGCCGTTCGCCTTCGGACAGGACGACATCCGCCTCACCGGCCACGCGATCGAGGCACGCATCTGCGCCGAGGATCCCGCCCGCGGCTTCCTCCCCTCCGGCGGCACCGTCCTCAGCCTGCGCGAGCCCCAGGGCGACGGCATCCGCACCGACTCCGGGCTCAGCGAGGGCACGGAGGTCGGGAGCCTGTACGACCCGATGCTGTCCAAGGTGATCGCGTACGGCCCCGACCGCGCGACGGCGCTCAGAAAGCTCCGGGCGGCGCTCGCGGAGACGGTCACGCTGGGCGTGCAGACGAACGCCGGGTTCCTGCGGCGGCTGCTCGCGCATCCGGCGGTCATGGCGGGCGAGTTGGACACGGGTCTGGTCGAGCGCGTGGTGGACGACCTCGTCGCCACGGACGTGCCCGACGAGGTCTACGAGGCTGCGGCGGCCGTACGGCTTCAGGCGCTGCGGCCGAAGGGCGACGGCTGGACGGACCCGTTCTCGGTGCCGAGCGGCTGGCGGCTCGGCGGGACCCCGAAGCCCGTCGGCTTCCCTCTCCGGGTGCAGGACCCGGTGGAGTACGCCCCGCGCGGCTCCGCCACCGTCACGGACGACCGCGTGTCCGTGACCCTGGACGGCGTCCGCCACACCTTCCACCTCGCCACACTGCCGGACGGCAGCTGGCTGGGCCGGGACGGCGACGCCTGGCACGTACGCGACCACGACCCGGTCGCCGCGTCCCTCACGCGCGCGGGGCACGCGGGCGCCGACTCGCTCACCGCACCCATGCCGGGGACGGTGACGGTCGTGAAGGTCGCCGTGGGCGACGAGGTGAGCGCCGGACAGAGCCTGCTGGTGGTGGAGGCGATGAAGATGGAGCACGTCATCTCCGCCCCGCACGCCGGCACGGTCGCCGAACTGGACGTCACACCCGGCACGACGGTCGCCATGGACCAGGTCCTGGCGGTCATCACACCCGTGGAGGCATCCGTGGACCCATCCGTGGAGGAGAAGCTATGACCCTGCCCATGGTGGTACCGGCGACCGACCTGCCCGCCCGGGTCCGGATCCACGAGGTCGGCGCGCGCGACGGACTGCAGAACGAGAAGTCGACCGTGCCGACCGAGGTCAAGGCGGAGTTCGTCCGCCGGCTCGCCGACGCGGGGCTGACGACGATCGAGGCCACGAGCTTCGTCCACCCCAAGTGGGTGCCCCAACTCGCGGACGCCGAGCAGCTGTTCCCGCTCGTCGCCGACCTGCCGGGGGTGCGCCTGCCCGTCCTGGTCCCCAACAACCGGGGCCTGGACCGCGCCCTGGCCCTCGGCGCCCGCCGGATCGCCGTCTTCGCCAGCGCCACGGAATCCTTCGCGAAGGCCAACCTCAACCGCACGCTGGACGAGTCGCTGGCGGTGTTCGACCCGGTCGTGAAGCGGGCGAAGGACAACAACCTCCACGTCCGCGGCTATGTGTCCATGTGCTTCGGCGACCCCTGGGAGGGCGCGGTCGCCCTCCACCAGGTCGTCCGCGTCTGCAGGGCGCTGCGGGACATGGGCTGCGACGAGCTGAGCCTCGGCGACACCATCGGCGTCGCGACCCCGGGGCACGTGCTCGAACTGCTCTCCCTCCTCAACGAGGAGGGTGTGCCGACGAACGTCATCGGCGTGCACTTCCACGACACCTACGGCCAGGCGCTCGCCAACACCTACGCCGCCCTGGAACACGGCGTCACCACGATCGACGCCTCCGCCGGCGGCCTGGGCGGCTGCCCGTACGCCAAGTCCGCCACCGGAAACCTCGCCACGGAAGACCTCGTGTGGATGCTGCGGGGCCTCGGCATCGACACCGGAGTCGACCTCGACCGTCTCGTCGCCACCAGCGCCTGGATGGCCGAACAACTGGGCCGACCCAGCCCGTCCCGCACCGTACGAGCCCTCTCCCACAAGGAGCACTGAACAGCCATGGACCACCGTCTCTCCCCCGAACTCGAGCAACTCCGCCGCACGGTGGAGGAGTTCGCCCACGACGTGGTGGCGCCCAAGATCGGCGACTTCTACGAGCGTCATGAGTTCCCGTACGAGATCGTCCGGGAGATGGGCCGCATGGGCCTGTTCGGCCTGCCGTTCCCGGAGGAGTACGGCGGCATGGGCGGCGACTATCTGGCGCTCGGCCTGGTGCTGGAGGAGCTGGCCCGGGTGGACTCCTCGGTCGCCATCACGCTGGAGGCCGGCGTCTCCCTGGGCGCGATGCCGATCCATCTCTTCGGCACGCAGGAGCAGAAGCGCGAGTGGCTCCCCCGCCTGTGCTCCGGCGAGATGCTGGGCGCCTTCGGCCTGACCGAGCCGGACGGCGGCAGCGACGCGGGCGCGACCCGCACGACGGCCCGCCTGGACGAGTCGACGAACGAATGGGTGATCAACGGCAGCAAGTGCTTCATCACCAACTCCGGTACGGACATCACGGGCCTGGTCACGGTCACCGCGGTGACCGGCCGGGGGCCCGACGGCAAGCCGCTGATCTCCTCCATCATCGTCCCGTCCGGCACCCCCGGCTTCACGGTCGCGGCCCCCTACTCCAAGGTCGGCTGGAACGCCTCCGACACCCGTGAGCTGTCCTTCGCGGACGTCCGCGTCCCGGCGGCCAACCTCCTGGGCGAGGAGGGGCGTGGCTACGCCCAGTTCCTGCGCATCCTGGACGAGGGCCGGATCGCCATCGCGGCGCTCGCGACGGGCCTGGCGCAGGGCTGCGTGGACGAGTCGGTGAAGTACGCCAAGGAGCGCCACGCCTTCGGCCGCCCCATCGGCGCCAACCAGGCCATCCAGTTCAAGATCGCCGACATGGAGATGAAGGCGTACACGGCCCGCCTGGCGTGGCGCGACGCGGCGAGCCGCCTGGTCGCCGGGGAGCCCTTCAAGAAGGAGGCGGCCCTGGCGAAGCTGCACTCCTCGACGATCGCGGTGGACAACGCCCGCGACGCGACGCAGATCCATGGCGGGTACGGCTTCATGAACGAGTACCCGGTCGCCCGCATGTGGCGGGACTCCAAGATCCTGGAGATCGGCGAGGGCACGAGCGAGGTGCAGCGGATGCTGATCGCACGGGAGTTGGGGCTGGCGGGCTAGAGCACCCGACATGTGCCGGGGACATCTGACGACAAAGTCTCCGATGTCCCTCACTCAGCATGTGACACAGCAGCAATATCAATTCCCTAGTAAATCAAGGGTTGTTACGATCACTCGGCTCACGCGGCGAGAAGTTCCGGGGCGCCGCTTCATCCGTGCTTGACCAACATTGGGGATCTGTCATGCGCTTGAGCCGAAAGCTCGCTTCCCTTGGCGTGACCGCCGCCGCCACGGCGGGTCTGGTAATCGGGGCGGCCCCGCAGTCGAATGCCGACGCGGCGCTTACCTGCCCCGACACCCAGACGTACTGCATGGTGTTCTACTACAACACAGGTCAGGCCGGTTCCCGCACCGTGTTCCGCGGGTTCGACCACTACAGCCTTAACGGCTACACGTTCCTGAGCACCGGCGCCGGAAAGGGCCAGGCCGTCAAGAACAACGCCGCCTCCGCGCTCAATCTGGCTCCCTACAACCTGGTGATCTACTACAACAGCAACCTCGCGGGCGCCTGCGACGCCCTGGATGAGTTCGGGTCCGCGCACCAGCTCAAGAACACGTACAACAACAACGCCTCCTTCGGGTACGGCCGTTACGACGGCAACTGCTACAAGTTCTGATCCGCGTGCGACGCCTGGCACCCGCGTGCCTGGCCCTGGCCGCCGCCCTGCTCGGCTGCTCCTCCGGGAGCGGTCCGGGCGAGGGCGGCGGCCCGGCCGGGGCCGCCGAGAATCCCGCCGCATCGAGCGGCACCGCGGCAGAGCCGCAGGTCAACTATGTCGACCGGCTGCCCATCGCCCGCTACAGCTATACCGATACCGAGACAGCCGCGATCGAGTCCGCGCAACAGGTTCTGACGCAGCGCTGCCTGCGCACGTTCGGTATCTCCTACGAACCGTCGAAGCCGGACACCGAAACCTCACCGCCCGCCGACCGCCGCTACGGGCTGGCCAGCGCGAGCGAGGCGGCCCGCCTCGGGTACCACGCCAACCTCGGCCCCCTGCCGCCCGGACCCGACCTCCCGAAGGACGCCCTCCAGGTGTTCTACGGAAACCGGGGCGCGGCGCAGGGCAGTAGCGAAAGAATCACGTACAAGGGGAAAGAGGTGCCCTCGAACGGCTGCTTCGGCCAGTCGGTCGCACAGCTCTCGAAGGAGTATGACGATCCGGCAGGGGCGGAGATCGCACGCCGTATCTCCACGCAGAGCTACGAGGATTCCCTCGCCGACCCGTCGGTGAATGAGGGATTCCGGAAATGGTCCGCCTGCATGCGGAGTTCTGGATTCCGATACCCGTCTCCGCTTGACCCCCTCAACAACAAGGCATTCCAGGGCGAGGAGATTTCCGCGAAGGAGAAGGAGACCGCGGTCGCGGATGTGCGCTGCAAGGAAGAGACCGGGCTGCTCGATATCTGGTTGAAGGCCGAATCCGGCATCCAGCAGGCGGACATCGACAAGGACGGCGCGGCCTTGAAGAAACTCCGCACGGCCCACCGCGAGAAGGTGGAGGCGGCACGGCGCATCGTCGCGAAGGGCTAGGCATACCCAGGTCCCGCTGCAGGACACCCCTGGGCACGGTGACACCTGCCACACCGGCCCCACCTCTGGACAAGTGATGAGGTTAGGCTAACCTACCTTCGAATTGTCCGGCGGGTGATCCGCCCTGTTCGAAAGCAGCGTACCCATGCCCAACGCCAGAGCCTCCCACCTCACCCGCCGCGGCATACTCGCCGCGGGCGGCGCCCTCGGCCTCGGGGCCGCGCTCGCAGCGTGCGGGGACGACGACGCGAAAAGCAGTGGCTCCGGCGAGGCCACGACCGCTGCCAAGTCCGGCCCCTGGACGTTCAAGGACGACCGCGYCACCACCGTGAAGCTCGACAAGGTCCCGACGAAGATCGTCGCCTTCGTCGGTGTCGCGGCCGCCCTCCACGACTACGGCATCGAGGTCAAGGGCGTCTTCGGCCCGACCAAGACGCAGGACGGCAAGGCGGACGTCCAGGCCGGCGACATGGACATCAGCAAGCTGACGGTCTTCGGCAACGTGTGGGACCAGTTCAACGTCGAGGAGTACGCGGCGTTCGCCCCCGACGTCCTCATCTCCACGACCTTCGACAGCGCCGGCACCCTCTGGTACGTCCCCGAGGCGTCCAAGGACAAGATCGCCAAGCTCGCCCCGAGCGCCGCGATCTCCGCCTACGACCGCCAGATCACGCAGCCGCTGCAGAAGCTGTGGGAGCTGGCCGAGTCCCTCGGCGCGGACCTGAAGGCGGACAGGATCGCCCAGTCCAAGAAGGACTTCGAGGCCGCCGCCGAGCGTCTGCGCAAGGCCGCCAAGTCCCGCCCCGAGATCAAGGTCATGGCCGGTTCCGCCAGCCAGGACATCTTCTACGTCTCCGGCACGAACCTCTCCATCGACCTGGAGTACTTCAAGTCCCTCGGCGTGAACTTCGTCGAGCCGCCGGAGAGCGCCAAGAAGGAGGGCGGCGGCTGGTTCGAGAGCCTCAGCTGGGAGAACGTCGACAAGTACCCGGCCGACATCATCATGATGGACGACCGCTCCTCGACGATTCAGCCGGCCGACATCACCGAGGCGACCTGGAAGAAGCTGCCCGCGGTGAAGGCCGGTCAGGTCATCGCGCGTTCGCCCGAGCCGATTCTCTCCTACGCCAAGTGCACGCCGCTGCTGACCAGCCTTGCCGAGGCCATCGAGAAGGCCAAGAAGGTCGGCTGAGAAAGAGCCACTTGAGGTTGTGGGGCGGCTGCGGGCCGGTTGTGCCTGGTCGCGCAGTTCCCCGCGCCCCCAAGAAGGTTGGCATCCCTGACGTCGAATCAGGAGTTACCCCATGACCACCGCCGTAGCCGCCCCGTTCCGTTTCTTTTCTCTCCAGGTCGTACGGACGCGGCGGCTCGGGCCGTCCATGGTCCGGGTCACCTTCGGTGGGGAGGATCTGGAGTACTTCTTCTCCGACGGGTGTGACCAGAGCCTGTCGATCTTCCTGCCGCACCCCGGCCAGACCGAGCCCCAGGTCCCCCTCGAACTCGGCGACGGCTGGTGGCAGGGCTGGCGTGAACTCCCGGACGACGTCCGCGCCGTGATGCGGTCCTACACACTCCGCGCCCTGCGCCGCGGCCCCGACGAGGTCGACATCGACTTCGTCCTGCACACCCCGGCCGGCCCCGCCTCGCACTGGGCCGCCCGCGCCGGCGCCGGTGACCGGGTCCTGCTGCTCGGTCCCGCCATCGCCGACAACCGGGCGATCCGGTTCCGGCCGCCGCTGGACACCGATCTCGTCGTCATCTGGGGCGACGACAGCGCCGTACCCGCCGTCTCCGCCATCCTCGAAAGCCTGCCCGCCGGCACCCGCGCCCGCGTGTGGCTGGAGGTGCACGACGCCGGGGACATCCAGGACCTGGCGACCGAGGCCGACGCCGAGATCACCTGGCTGGTCCAGGAAGAGGCCATCGACGCCATCCGCGCCGCCCAACTCCCGCCCGCCGAGCACCCGTACGTCTGGATCGCCGGTGAATCCGGCAGCGTGAAGGCGTTGCGCCGGCACTTCGTCGGGGAGCGCGGCGTCGACCGGCGCCGGGTCACCTTCGTGGGGTACTGGCGGCAGGGACTGAGCGAGGAGCAGCTGCGTGAGCAGGCGTAACTGCCCCTGAAAGCAAGGCAATCGGGTGGCTACCGCGGCGTAAGTGATCGTAGTCACCCTTACTGCTGCCATGATTCAAAGGAACTTAGGTTAGGCTCACCTAAGTTGCACCCCACCTCGTACGTCACGGCAACCCCGCACTTCACGGCCCGTCCCCACCGGAGGACCTCCCCATGCGCTCGCACCTGCTCAATGACACGACCGCGGAGCGGTACCGCAGCTCCGTGACCGAAGGTATAGAGCGGGTGGCAGCCAAACTCGCCGCCACCGACCGTCCGTTCACCGGTGTCACCGTCGACGCCCTCGCCCCGACCATCGACGCGATCGACCTCGACCAGCCGCTGCACGACACCGCCGCGGTGCTCGACGAACTGGAGGACGTCTACCTCCGGGACGCGATCTACTTCCACCACCCCCGCTACCTCGCCCACCTCAACTGCCCGGTCGTCATCCCGGCCGTGCTCGGCGAGGCGGTCCTGTCCGCCGTCAACTCCTCCCTGGACACCTGGGACCAGTCGGCCGGCGGCACCCTCATCGAGCGCAAGCTCATCGACTGGACGACGGCCCGAATAGGTCTCGGCGAGAACGCCGACGGCGTCTTCACCTCGGGCGGCACGCAGTCCAACCTCCAGGCGCTGCTGCTGGCCCGTGAGGAGGCCAAGAGCGACAGCCTGGCCGAACTGCGCATCTTCGCCTCCGAGGTCAGCCACTTCAGCGTGAAGAAGTCGGCGAAACTGCTGGGCCTCGGCCAGGACTCCGTGGTCTCCATCCCCGTCGACCACGACAAGCGCATGCAGACCGTCGCCCTCGCCCACGAGCTGGAGCGCTGCAGGAAGGACGGCCTGGTCCCGATGGCCGTCGTCGCCACCGCCGGCACCACCGACTTCGGCTCCATCGACCCGCTGCCCGAGATCGCCGAGCTGTGCGAGCAGTTCGACACCTGGATGCACGTCGACGCCGCCTACGGCTGCGGTCTGCTCGCCTCCCTGAAGTACCGCGGCCGTATCGACGGCATCGAGCGTGCCGACTCGGTCACCGTCGACTACCACAAGTCCTTCTTCCAGCCGGTGAGTTCGTCGGCCGTGCTGGTCCGGGACGCGTCCACCCTGCGCCACGCCACCTACCACGCGGAGTACCTGAACCCGCGCCGTATGGTCACCGAGCGCATCCCCAACCAGGTCGACAAGTCCCTACAGACCACCCGCCGCTTCGACGCCCTCAAGCTGTGGATGACCCTGCGCACGATGGGCGCCGACGGCATCGGGCAGCTCTTCGACGAGGTCTGCGACCTGGCCGTCGAGGGCTGGCAGCTGCTGGCCGCCGACCCGCGCTTCGACGTGGTCGTGGAGCCCACGCTCTCCACCCTCGTCTTCCGCTACATCCCGGCCGCCGTCACCGACCCGGCCGAGATCGACCGCGCCAACCTGTACGCCCGCAAGGCGCTGTTCGCCTCCGGCGCCGCGGTGGTCGCGGGCACGAAGGTCCAAGGCCGCCACTACCTGAAGTTCACCCTGCTCAACCCCGAGACGACGGCCGAGGACATCGCCGCCGTCCTCGACCTGATCGCCGGCCACGCCGAGCAGTACCTGGGAGAGTCCCTTGACCGCGCGTCCTGAAAACCCGACCAGAACCCATGACTTCGTGGGGATCGGGCTCGGCCCGTTCAACCTCGGCCTCGCCTGCCTGACCGAGCCGATCGACGAGCTCGACGGTGTCTTCCTGGAGTCGAAGCCCGACTTCGAGTGGCACGCGGGCATGTTCCTGGACGGCGCCCACCTCCAGACGCCGTTCATGTCGGACCTGGTCACCCTGGCCGACCCGACCTCGCCGTACTCCTTCCTGAACTACCTGAAGGAGAAGGGCCGGCTGTACTCGTTCTACATCCGCGAGAACTTCTACCCGCTGCGGGTCGAGTACGACGACTACTGCCGCTGGGCCGCGAACAAGCTGAGCAGCATCCGCTTCAGCACGACGGTCGCCGAGGTGACGTTCGAGGACGGTCTCTACCTCGTGACGACGACCGCCGGTGACACCTACCGCGCCCGTCACCTCGTCCTCGGCACGGGCACCCCGCCCTACATACCCGAGGCCTGCCGGGACCTCGGCGGCGACTTCCTCCACAACTCCCGCTATGTGCAGCACAAGGCGGAGCTCCAGAAGAAGGAGTCGATCACGCTGGTCGGCTCCGGGCAGTCCGCGGCGGAGATCTACTACGACCTGCTCAGCGAGA
>NZ_RDBN01000053.1:558504-601905 GCF_008042075.1 Streptomyces sp. UW30
CGTAGTTGCGGGCGACGTCGAAGTTGCCGTGGGAGTCGTAGACCAGGCGGTCGCGCACGGGCTTCAGGAACTCCGGCTCGGCGTACTTGTAGCCGGTGGCCAGGACCAGGCCCTGGGAGTCGAGGTCGAAGTCCCTCTGCTGCTCCTCCTGGCGGAAGGACAGCGTGTAGGTGCCGTTCTCGTACCGGGCGCTGTTCAGCGAGGAGTTGGTCAGCAGGCGCGTGGGCACGGGACCGCCGAGGTGACGTTCGAGGACGGTCTCTACCTCGTGACGACGACCGCCGGTGACACCTACCGCGCCCGTCACCTCGTCCTCGGCACGGGCACCCCGCCCTACATACCCGAGGCCTGCCGGGACCTCGGCGGCGACTTCCTCCACAACTCCCGCTATGTGCAGCACAAGGCGGAGCTCCAGAAGAAGGAGTCGATCACGCTGGTCGGCTCCGGGCAGTCCGCGGCGGAGATCTACTACGACCTGCTCAGCGAGATCGACGTCCACGGCTACCGGCTGAACTGGGTCACCCGCTCCCCGCGCTTCTTCCCGCTGGAGTACACCAAGCTCACGCTGGAGATGACGTCCCCGGAGTACGTCGACTACTTCCGCGAGCTGCCGGAGGCGACCCGCTACCGCCTCACCGCCGAGCAGAAGGGCCTGTTCAAGGGCATCGACGGCGATCTGATCAACGAGATCTTCGACCTGCTCTACCAGAAGAACCTCGGCGGTCCCGTGCCCACGCGCCTGCTGACCAACTCCTCGCTGAACAGCGCCCGGTACGAGAACGGCACCTACACGCTGTCCTTCCGCCAGGAGGAGCAGCAGAGGGACTTCGACCTCGACTCCCAGGGCCTGGTCCTGGCCACCGGCTACAAGTACGCCGAGCCGGAGTTCCTGAAGCCCGTGCGCGACCGCCTGGTCTACGACTCCCACGGCAACTTCGACGTCGCCCGCAACTACGCCGTCGACGTCACCGGCCGCGGGGTCTTCCTGCAGAACGCCGGCGTCCACACGCACAGCATCACCAGCCCCGACCTCGGCATGGGCCCGTACCGGAACGCGTACATCATCCGCGAGCTGCTCGGCACCGAGTACTACCCGGTCGAGAAGACGATCGCGTTCCAGGAGTTCGCCGTATGACGTTCACGTTCCGCCCCCTCGACCCCCTGAACGACGCCGAGCTCCTGTACGCCTGGGTCACCCACCCCAAGGCGGCCTTCTGGATGATGCAGGACGCGAAGCTGGAGGACGTCGAGCGCGCGTACATGGAGATCGCGGCCGACGAGCACCATCACGCGCTGCTCGGCCTGCAGGACGGCGAACCGGCCTTCCTGATGGAGTACTACGACCCCGCCCACCGCGAACTGGTCGGCCTGTACGACCCGCAGCCGGGCGACATCGGCATGCACTTCCTCACGCCGCCCACCGACAAGCCCGTCCGCGGCTTCACCCGGTCCGTCATCACCGCCGTCATGGCGAACCTCTTCGAGGACCCGGCGGTGCAGCGCGTCGTCGTGGAGCCGGACGTCTCCAACAAGGCCGTCCACGCCCTGAACGAAGCCGTCGGTTTCGTGCCCGAGCGCGAGATCCAGAAGCCGGAGAAAAAGGCGCTGCTCAGCTTCTGCACGCGCGAACGCTTCGTTAACAGGCACAGCCTGGCCGCCCGAGGAGTAGCCGTATGACCCTGTCCGACGCCGTAGCGCATCTGTCCCCCCACCGCTGGGCGCGGGCCAACCGCCTCCTGATCCGCAAGGGCCTTGCCGAGTTCGCGCACGAGCGCCTCATCACGCCGGAGGCCACCGGCGACGGCGAGTACATCGTCCGCAGCGACGACGGTCTGACGCGGTACACCTTCAAAGCGGTGATCCGGGCCCTCGACCACTGGCAGGTCGACGCCGACTCGATCACCCGTCACCGGGACGGCGCCGAACTCCCGCTCGCCGCCCTGGACTTCTTCATCGAGCTGCAGAAGTCCCTGGGCCTGAGCGACGAGGTCCTGCCGGTCTACCTGGAGGAGATCTCCTCCACCCTCTCCGGCACCTGCTACAAGCTCACCAAGCCGCAGGTCCCGGTCGCCGAGCTCGCGAAGGCCGGCTTCCAGGCCATCGAGACCGGCATGACCGAGGGCCACCCCTGCTTCGTCGCCAACAACGGGCGGCTCGGCTTCGGTATCCACGAGTACCTGTCGTACGCCCCCGAGACCGCGAGCCCGGTCCGCCTGGTGTGGCTCGCGGCCCACCGCTCGCGCGCCGCGTTCACGGCCGGCGTCGGCATCGACTACGAGTCCTTCGTACGCCAGGAACTGGGCGAGCAGACCGTCGAGCGCTTCAACGGCGTCCTGCGCGAGCAGGACCTCGACCCCGCCGACTACCTCCTCATCCCGGTCCACCCCTGGCAGTGGTGGAACAAGCTCACGGTCACCTTCGCCGCCGAGGTCGCCCAGGGGCACCTGGTCGTCCTGGGCGAGGGCGACGACGAGTACCTGGCCCAGCAGTCCATCCGGACCTTCTTCAACCGGTCCAGCCCCGAGAAGCACTACGTGAAGACGGCCCTGTCCGTCATCAACATGGGCTTCATGCGCGGCCTCTCGGCGGCGTACATGGAGGCGACCCCGGCCATCAACGACTGGCTCGCCCAGCTCATCGACAACGACCCGGTGCTGCGCGAGACCGGCCTGTCGATCATCCGCGAGCGCGCGGCCGTCGGTTACCGGCACCTGGAGTACGAGGCGGCGACGGACCGCTACTCGCCGTACCGCAAGATGCTCGCGGCCCTGTGGCGGGAGAGCCCGGTGTCCTCCCTGCGCGACGGCGAGTCACTGGCCACCATGGCCTCCCTCGTCCACGTCGACCACGAGGGCGCCTCCTTCGCGGGCGCACTGATCGAGCAGTCGGGGCTGACGCCGGTGGAGTGGCTGCGCCGCTACCTGAAGGCGTACTACACCCCGCTGCTGCACAGCTTCTACGCCTACGACCTCGTGTACATGCCGCACGGCGAGAACGTCATCCTGGCCCTGAAGGACGGCGTCGTCGAGCGCGCGATCTACAAGGACATCGCCGAGGAGATCGCCGTCATGGACCCGGACGCGGTACTGCCGCCGACGGTCGAGCGGCTGCGCGTGGAGGTCCCCGAGGACAAGAAGCTCCTGTCCATCTTCACGGACGTCTTCGACTGCTTCTTCCGCTTCCTCGCCGCGAACCTGGCGGCCGAGGGAATCCTGGAGGAGGAGGACTTCTGGCGCACGGTCGCCGAGGTCACCCGGGACTACCAGCACTCGGTGCCCGAACTCGCCGACAAGTTCAAGCAGTACGACATGTTCGCCCCCGAGTTCGCCCTGTCCTGCCTCAACCGCCTCCAGCTGCGCAACAACAAGCAGATGGTCGACCTGGCGGACCCGGCGGGCGCACTGCAACTGGTCGGCAACCTGAAGAACCCCATCGCAGGGCTGTAACCACGGCCCCCTGAGACAGGCGTGCACCCCCGGAGTACGGTCCTCCGGGGGTGCACGTCTATACGTCCGGGGCGTGCGCGCCCCTTTCTTTTAGGGGCGCGGGGAACTGCGCGATCAACCCCCACCGGCCCGCAGCCGAATCACCGCGCTCACGCCGTAGGCCAAGGCACCTGAGGCGATCGGTAGTAGCTGATCCCCAACGCCTCCCACCGCGGCCCCTGCGCAGCAAGCCGCACCTTGTACGCCTCCCAGTCATGCGTGGAAGCCGGCGACCAGCCCAGCTCGGCGACACCGGCCAGCCGCGGGAAGGCCATGTACTCGATGTCGGCCGACTTCGTGATCGTCTCCGTCCACAGCGGAGCCTCAACGCCCCAGATTGCCGAAGCGGGCGCCCCGGGAAGGTAGTTGCCGGGATCCCAGTCGTACGACCGCTTGACCTCGACCAATCCGGCCCAGTCCAGGCCCAACGGAGT
Organism: Streptomyces sp. UW30; assembly: GCF_008042075.1. Lineage (GTDB taxonomy): Bacteria > Actinomycetota > Actinomycetes > Streptomycetales > Streptomycetaceae > Streptomyces. Next base: position 562,424 of record NZ_RDBN01000053.1, read on the forward strand.
ATCGGCCGTGTACTTCATGTCGAGGTAGATCCGGTCGGCCGGGGACAGCACGATCCCCGTCCCGTTCTGCGCCGCCTTCGCGACCTGCGCCTTCTCCTGCGCACTGGTGTCGTCCAGCCCCCAGTACTGGGCAATCGCGCCCTTCGCCGGAGTCGCTCCGGTCAGCTGGTGCCAACCGACCACCGTCTTGCCGTACTTGGCGACGAGCGGCTGCACGCGGTCCATGAACTTCACATAGTCCTCGTGGCTGGTCGAGTGCGCCTCGTCCCCGCCGATGTGGAGGTACTTGCCCGGCGTGAGCGCGGCCAGCTCACGGATCACGTCGTCCACGAAGTCGTACGTGATGTCCTTGCCGACGCACAGCGAGCTGAAGCCGACGTCGGTGCCGGTGTAGAGCGGCGGCGCGACGCCGTCGCAGTTCAGCTCGGCGTAGGATGCCAGCGCGGCGTTCGTGTGGCCGGGCATGTCGATCTCGGGGACGACCTCCAGATAGCGGGAGGACGCGTACCGGACGATCTCCTTGTAGTCGGCCTTGGTGTAGTGGCCGCCGGGGCCGCCGCCGACCTGGGTCGAGCCACCGTAGGCCGCCAGGCGCGGCCAGGAGTCGATGGCGATGCGCCAGCCCTGGTCGTCGCTGAGGTGCAGATGCAACTTGTTGATCTTGTACGCGGCGAGCTGGTCGACGTAGCGCTTGACCTGGTCGACAGTGAAGAAGTGCCGGGAGACGTCCAGCATCGCGCCGCGCCAGCCGTAGCGCGGGGTGTCCTTGATCGTGGCGCCCGCGACCAGCCAGGGGCCGGGCTGGACGGAGTCCTTCTCGACGGCCGCCGGGAGCAGCTGGCGCAGGGTCTGCACACCGTGGAAGAGGCCGGCGGGCTGGGCCGCGGTGATGGTGACGCCCTTGCTGCCGCTGTCGAGGCGGTAGCCCTCGGCGCCGTACGGGCCCTTCGTCAGGCGCAGTTGGATCCCGCCGCCACCGTGGGCGGTGACAGGGAGGCGGTAGCCGGTGGAGGGGCGCAGGACGGTCGCGAGGTACTCGCCGATGCGGCGGGACTCGCGGGAGTCGTCCACGCGTATGTGTGTGTCGCGCGTGATGCGATAGGGGGATCCGCTCGCGGTGGCCGACGCGGGCGCGGGGACCACCCGGTCGAGCGGGGAGGGCGATGCCGCCTGCGCGGGCGCGGCTCCCGTCACGGAGACGCCCATCGCGACCAGCAGCAGGGAACCGAGAAGGCGAAACGATCTGTGGCGCTGTCTCACAAAGCCGTCCCTTCCATGAGCCGTTGAGCCCTTGAGCTCCAAGAGGTCTGGACCACTCTCTCGTGAGACTGGTGGAACAATCCACCCCATGGCGGAAATCATCCAGAAGGACGGCACGTGGGTCTTCGACGGCGACGCACTGCGGCTGACTCCCGGACGGGACAAGAACGTCAGCCTGTTCCGCAAGACGCTGGGTGAACTGGTCCTCCCCCTGGGGGCGTTGGCGGGGGTCTCCTTCGAGCAGGGCAAGAAGGCCGGGCGGCTGCGGCTGCGCCTGCGCGACGGCGCCGACCCGCTGCTGCACGCCACCGGCGGCCGGCTGACCGAGCCCCACGACCCGTACCAGCTGATCGTGGAGTCCGACCGCTACGGCGTCGCGGAGTACTTCGTGGACGAGGTGCGCAATGCCCTGCTCCTCGACGAGGTCCCGGCCGACCCGGTCGACGCGTACCTGGTGCCGGGCCCCTCGGTCCCGCTGTCGGTCGCCGCCGGGGACGCCACCGCCAGCTTCGACGGCGAGCGCGTCCGGCTGGAGTGGAACTGGAAGACGGAGGACGCCAAGGCCGCCGCCGGCGCCCGCTCCCTCGCGCTGACCGACATCGCGGCCGTGGAGTGGCATCCGGCGGCGGGTCTGGAGAACGGCCACCTCCGCTTCACCGTCCGGAACTCGCCCACCAAGGCCCCGCCCAAGTACGACCCCAACGCCGTGGAGCTGTGGGGCTTCAAGAAGGACCCGCTGATGGCCCTGATCGCGGCTGCGGTGCAGGCCCGCCTGCCGCATCCGGCCGCGCCCGTCGCGGCCGCCGTACCGCAGGAGGACCCCGTGGCGCAGGACCACGACGCCCTCCTGCGCCGCCTGCGCGAACTCGGCGAGCTCCATCGCACCGGCGTACTGACGGACGAGGAGTTCACGATGGCCAAGCAGGCGGTTCTGAAGCGGATGTAGCAGGCCTACTTGGCCCTGCGCGCCACCGTGAAGTGGTCGATCCGGTCACCGGTCTCGGCGATGCCCTGGACCTTCAGGGTGGCATAGCGGCCCCGGGGCGCGGGGTTCACGTCCACGCGCAGGAACGAGTAGTTCAGGTACCGCACCCGCGACCAGGCGACGGTCTCGCTCTGCTTGCCGTCCTTGAGGTTGACGAAGGAGGCCACGGAGTCGACCTCGTTCTCGTGCCCCTCGTAGGAGTCGGGCGCGGTGAAGGCGTACAGGCTGCGGCCGGCCGCGCCCGCGGTGACGTACACGACGCCCTCGCTCTCGGGGTAGGCCGTGCCGCCGATGGGCAGCTTCTTGGTGACCTTGTCGCCCTTGATCACATCGGTGCGCTCGTACTGGTGGTTGTGGCCGTTGATGACGAGGTCGACCTGGTACTTCTCGAACAGCGGCACCCACTCCTGGCGCACACCCCCCTCCGAGGCGTGCGCGGTGGAGGTGCAGTAGGCGCAGTGGTGGAAGAAGACGATGACGAAGTCGATGTCGTGGGCGGCCCGGAACTTCTTGAGCTGCGCCTCGAACCACTTGGTCTGCGTACCGCCGGAGATGCCGAGGTTGGCGGGGATCTCGTACGACACGTCGTTGGGGTCGAGCGAGATGACCGCGGTGTTGCCGTAGACGAAGGAGTAGACGCCCGGCAGGTTCTTCCTGTCCGGCCCGTTGTCGGGGAGGGAGAAGCGGGCTTCCTCGCCGCCGTAGCCGTTGGGCGAGTACCAGGCCTCCATGTCGTGGTTGCCGTAACTGACCATCCACGGCACCGACTTGGCGACCGACTCGGTCTGGTACAGGAACTGGTCCCACACGCGCGAGTCGAAGCCGGTGTCGGCGGTCTTGCCGGCGCCGGACGGGTCGGCGTAGGCGATGTCGCCGGCGTGCAGATGGAAGGCCGGGTTCTGGCCCAGGAGCAGGCTGTCGTTGGCGAGGCCGTGGTAGCTGACGCCCTGGTCGCCGAAGGCCGTGAAGGTGAACGACTCCTTGTGGGCGGGGGCGGTGGTGAAGGTGCCGAGGGTGCCGAGCAGGTGCGGCTCGGCCGGGTCGAAGCCGGCGTGACCGACGCCGTAGTAGTACGTCCGGCCGGGACGCAGGTGGCTCAGCTTGGCGTGCACGTAGTACTGCGTGTGGTCGGCGCTGGCGCCGACGCCGGCCGGGGTGTAGAGGGTGCGGACCTCGGCCTCGATCTTGCGGGAGAGGTCCCAGGGGTGGGCGCCGATCCGGACGAACGGCTTCTTCACGGCGACCGGCACCTGCCACGAGACGGTCATCTCGGTGCGCGCGTCGTTGCCGAAGGCGAGGTGGCGGCCGAAGGGGGCGACGACGGCGCCGTCGACGGTCTCGGTCTGTGTGAGGGGCCGGGTCCTGGTGGCGGCCTGGGCGGTGGCGCCCGGCACGAACGTGCCACCCGCGACGGCGCCGAGGGTGACGGCGCCGCCTCTGATCATCGTGCGCCGCGAGAACTTGGTGCGCAGGTACTCGTGCTGCTCGGCCATGCTCATGCGCTCGACCAGCTGCTGGGGTACACCCATGCGAGGAATGTCCATGGCGTCACAAGCTGGCCGCTGCACACATCCCCCCGCGGAACAACCGCCCAACGAACACCCATGGGCGTTCCATAACTCTCCCAAGGGCCCCTGACACGCTCTTGCCCGAAATCGGGCAGGATTCTTGCGAACCGATCCCCCATACTCCAGGATCTACCGAGTGCACGACGACCTTGTTGATCACCTGACCCGCAGCACGCCCCTGAACCGGGGCGAGGCACTGCGGGTGATCCAGGACGTGCTCGCCTACTTCGACGAGACGACCGAGGAGTTCGTCCGTCGCCGCCACCGCGAGCTCCAGGCCCAGGGCCTGGTGAACGCGACGATCTTCGAACGGATCGAGGCGGACCTGAAATACCGGGCGGTGGCACCGGCGGAGCTCACGCTCCGCCAGCTCCGCCGCATCGTCTACGGCTAGGGATACCTATATATATGTGCGGAATCGTCGGATACATCGGGAAGCGTGACGTGGCGCCCCTGCTGCTGGAGGGTCTCCAGCGCCTGGAGTACCGCGGCTACGACTCGGCCGGCATCGCCGTCACCTCCCCGAAGGCGGCCGGCCTGAAGACCGTCAAGGCCAAGGGCCGGGTCCGCGACCTGGAGGCCAAGGTCCCCGCGCGCTTCAAGGGCACCACGGGCATCGCCCACACCCGCTGGGCCACCCATGGCGCCCCCTCCGACGTGAACGCCCACCCGCACCTGGACGCCGAGGGCAAGGTCGCCGTCGTCCACAACGGCATCATCGACAACGCCTCCGACCTGCGCCGCAAGCTGGAGGCGGACGGCGTCGTGTTCCTCTCCGAGACCGACACCGAGGTCCTCGTCCACCTCATCTCCCGCTCGCAGGCGGAGAAGCTGGAGGACAAGGTCCGCGAGACGCTGCGCCTCATCGAGGGCACGTACGGCATCGCGGTCCTGCACGCCGACTTCCCGGACCGCATCGTCGTCGCCCGCAACGGCTCCCCGGTCGTCCTCGGGATCGGCGAGAAGGAGATGTTCGTCGCCTCGGACATCGCAGCCCTGGTCGCCCACACCCGGCAGATCGTGACGCTGGACGACGGCGAGATGGCCACCCTGAAGGCCGACGACTTCCGCACCTACACGACGGAGGGCACCCGCACGACCGCGGAGCCCACCACCGTCGAGTGGGAGGCCGCCTCCTACGACATGGGCGGCCACGACACCTACATGCACAAGGAGATCCACGAGCAGGCCGACGCCGTGGACCGCGTCCTGCGCGGCCGCATCGACGACCGCTTCTCCACCGTGCACCTCGGCGGCCTGAACCTGGACGCCCGCGAGGCCCGCCAGATCCGCCGCGTGAAGATCCTCGGCTGCGGCACCTCGTACCACGCGGGCATGATCGGCGCCCAGATGATCGAGGAGCTGGCCCGCATCCCCGCGGACGCCGAGCCGGCTTCCGAGTTCCGCTACCGCAACGCGGTCGTGGACCCCGACACCCTCTACATCGCGGTCTCCCAGTCCGGTGAGACGTACGACGTCCTCGCCGCCGTCCAGGAGCTGAAGCGCAAGGGCGCGCGGGTGCTGGGTGTGGTCAACGTGGTCGGTTCCGCGATCGCCCGCGAGGCCGACGGCGGCATCTACGTCCACGCGGGCCCCGAGGTCTGCGTGGTCTCGACGAAGTGCTTCACCAACACGACGGTGGCCTTCGCGCTGCTCGCCCTGCACCTCGGCCGCACCCGCGACCTCTCGGTCCGCGACGGCAAGCGGATCATCGAGGGCCTGCGCAAGCTGCCCGCCCAGATCGCCGAGATCATGGAGCAGGAGAGCGAGATCGAGAAGCTGGCGCAGGGTTACGCCGAGGCCCGCTCGATGCTCTTCATCGGCCGTGTCCGGGGCTACCCGGTCGCCCGCGAGGCCTCCCTCAAGCTCAAGGAGGTCTCGTACATCCACGCCGAGGCCTACCCCGCCTCCGAGCTCAAGCACGGCCCGCTGGCCCTGATCGAGCCGGCCCTGCCGACGGTCGCGATCGTCCCCGACGACGACCTGCTGGAGAAGAACCGCGCCGCCATGGAGGAGATCAAGGCCCGCAGCGGCAAGATCCTCGCGGTGGCCCACCAGCCCCAGGAGAAGGCGGACCAGACGATCGTCGTCCCGAAGAACGAGGACGAACTCGACCCGATCCTCATGGGCATCCCGCTCCAACTCCTCGCCTACCACACGGCGCTGGCGCTCGGACGGGACATCGACAAGCCGAGGAACCTGGCCAAGTCGGTAACGGTGGAGTAGAGGCCTTTGGCCTTTGGCTTTAGCTTTTGGCTTTTGGCCTTTAGGGGCGCGGGGAACTGCGCGACCAGCCCCCACAGACCCGCACAGGCCAACGCACAAGACGGACCCCCACGTGATGCCACCATTCACGGGGGGTCCGTTTACATCGCCGGGGGCCGCCCAACCCCCAGCCTGCGCAGCTAACCGGCGGCCGTCACCCCCCGGCCCGCAGCGCGTCGAGGAAGTGCCGTCGGCCAGTGGGCCAGGGCCGCAGTCGCGGCGTACCACGCCACCGCACCCGCGGCGACGGCGAACCAGCCGCCCACCTTGGTGAGCCCGTCGTTGTCGGCGAAGCTTGCGATGGCCATGAGCAGCAGGCCGACGAAGAACAGCCCGTAGGCGCCCTGACCGAGCTGGTCGCCACCGGCGAGTGTGAGGGACAGCGCCACGAGGGCGAAGAGCAGCAGGAAGAGTCCCGCGGCATTGGCGGACACCTGATTGTCGGCGCCGACGGCCCAGGTGAACCATAGTGCGCCGAGCGCCACGAACGCGGTCCCGTTCGCGGAGTCACGGTCGCGCAAGGCCATCAGGCCGGCGACGAAGAGGGCAATGCCGCCCACGTACTGGGCGATTGATACGGCGTCAGCGGCCGACACGCCGTCGATCACATCGGCGTACCCCAGCCCGAAGGCCAACAGGGTGATACCGAGGGCGAGTCGGCCGACCACGGTGGTGATTCCGCTTCCCGCAGAGACGTCGTTGTCCACGGCGGGCTCCCTTCATGCATGTGCAGTTGTGCGGTGTGCGATATATGCCCTTCACAAAGGCACAAACACCTCTACGCGCGAGTAGGTTCACGCACCGCACAAAGGAGTCCGACGTCCCGAACGGCTCATCTCACCTGGGACAACGGCGAGTTACGGAATGACAACGACGGGACGCTTGGCCCGCTTGGCGAGCCGCCCCGCGACGGACCCGAAGATCCGGCCGACGATGCCCTGCGTGGAGCCGACGACGATCGCGTCCGCCTCGTACTCCTGCCCGACCTCTTCGAGCTCGTGGCAGATGTCTCCGCCGCGCTCGACGAGGATCCAGGGCACTTCGGCTAGATAGTCCGCGCAGGCCAGTTCGAGACCCAGCACCTCGGTGCGGTGATCGGGCACATCGACGAAGACCGGCGGCTCGCAGCCGGCCCACACCGTGGTGGGCAGCCGGTTGGCGACGTGGACGATGATCAGGCCCGACCCGGAGCGATGGGCCATGCCGATGGCATAGGCGAGGGCGCGCTCGCTGGAGGTGGAGCCGTCGAAGCCGACGACGACACCGTGCTTGAAAGCGGGGTCGCAGGAATGGCGTGGCTCTTCTGCCGCCAGGGGCTCGGACGCCGTGGGGTCGGCTACCGGCCGCTTGCGGTCCGCAGGTTCGAAGAATTCGTGACCGGCCATGGCTGTCTCGGCGTATTGATCCTTATATGGGTGGGCCCGCGAGCGGAGCTCGTTGTGGATGCAGCAGTGTGCGGCGGAGCTGTGTCCGGGAATGGTCTTCCCAACCCCATACCCCAAGGGTACGGCGGCACGCCTCCTTAGCCCACATACTCACGCACGGTCGGTGCGGGTTCCAGGGAGCATGCACGAGGGGACGCCCGTAACGCAATGGTTGCTGCGGTGTACAGGCGGTTTGCACAGGATTCACTGACGTCTTGCCGCATGGACGGCCCTCCACCAGTGACCGACCGCCCCCGCCCGCGTTGATCACCACGAGCCACCGCCCAGGCAGCCCAGGAGCACATATCCATGTCCGGACCTCGCACCACCGCCGAGGACAGCGTCACCGACGTGGTCCGCTGGGCGGCCTTCAGCTGCGTCCTGGTCCCCGTGGTCCTCCTCTGGTACGGCACCTCGCTCGCCGGCGCCGCCGGCACGGCCGTCGGTCTCGCGGCCGTCACGGCCGTGTGCCGCCTGCTGCTGCGCCAGTCGGAGCGCGGCGCGACACGGCTGCGGCAGGAGGAGCTCCACGGCCCGTCACCCCGGCGTCGCGGACGCCATCACAGGACGGGAACGGGGGCCCATAGAGGCGGACGTCACACTGGGGGAAATACACCGGTCGGCTGACCGGTTTTCACGCACGGGCACGCTACTTTTCAGCCAACTTCTGGCGCGCATGCATCCCCTGCCCGGAACACCCCCCAACCCCCGTTCCACCTGCAGAGAAAGGGCCTCAGGGGGCCTGCGCACCCTACGTGGATTGGCCACTGCGACAAGGCGCACTTCCCTGCACGGCCCGCGAGTGCAACGCTTCGTGATCGAATGCTTCACGCCAAGTTGCCAAGTCGACAATGTGCCGAGTGCCGAACCGGCCACTGAGGCGCGACGCGACACAGTAGATTCGATCTTGACTGTCTACGGCGGGGGACTCGTGCAGGACCGAGGGGAAACGTGCAGGAGCGACACAACCGAGGAGCCGCGACCACCGAGGGGGGCTTAGCAGTATGAGCCACGACTCCACTGCCGCGCCGGAAGCCGCGGCCCGGAAGCTTTCCGGGCGACGCCGCAAGGAGATCGTCGCGGTGCTGCTGTTCAGCGGCGGCCCCATCTTCGAGAGTTCCATACCGCTGTCGGTGTTCGGGATAGACCGCCAGGACGCCGGCGTACCGCGCTACCGCTTGCTGGTGTGCGGAGGCGAGGAAGGCCCGCTGCGGACCACAGGGGGCCTGGAACTCACCGCGCCACATGGCCTGGAGGCGATCTCGAGGGCGGGCACGGTCGTCGTACCGGCCTGGCGCTCGATCACTTCTCCACCGCCCGAGGATGCGCTCGACGCACTGCGCCGGGCGCACGAGGAAGGCGCCCGCATAGTCGGGCTGTGCACCGGCGCCTTCGTCCTCGCGGCGGCCGGCCTGCTGGACGGCCGCCCCGCGACGACACACTGGATGTACGCACCGACGCTGGCCAAGCGCTATCCGTCGGTGCACGTGGATCCGCGCGAACTGTTCGTCGACGACGGCGACGTCCTGACGTCGGCGGGCACAGCGGCGGGCATCGACCTGTGCCTCCACATCGTGCGGACGGACCACGGCAACGAGGCGGCCGGAGCTCTGGCCCGCCGTCTGGTGGTCCCGCCGCGCCGATCCGGCGGTCAGGAGCGCTACCTCGATCGATCTTTACCAGAGGAGATCGGCGCCGACCCGCTGGCCGAGGTCGTCGCCTGGGCGCTGGAGCACCTGCACGAGCAGTTCGACGTGGAGACGCTGGCGGCACGCGCGTACATGAGCCGCCGGACCTTCGACCGCCGCTTCCGCTCGCTGACCGGCAGCGCTCCGCTCCAGTGGCTGATCACCCAGCGGGTGCTGCAGGCCCAGCGTCTGCTGGAGACGTCCGACTACTCGGTGGACGAGGTCGCGGGCCGTTGCGGCTTCCGCTCGCCGGTCGCGCTGCGCGGCCACTTCCGCCGCCAGCTCGGATCGTCGCCGGCCGCGTACCGGGCGGCCTACCGTGCCCGGCGCCCGCAGAGTGAGAAGCCGACGGAAGCGGAGCCGCCGGTCGGGCCGACCGCGCCACAGGGCCCACCGCCCTCCGCGTACCCGGACGCCGGCCCGGTCCCGCTCCAGACCCGGCGCACTCCCGCGCCCCTGGGCACCTCGGCGCCCCTGTCGGTGGCATCGGACAACGGCCGCGAGGCCTACGCGACGAGCCGGGCAAGCCTGCCGGGCCAGCGCAGCGGATCGTGACCGCGTAACGCCGCACAACGCCGGACGGGCTGCCCAACCGTGCCCGTCCGGCGTCCGAGCCCGAGGCCCCTTCAGGGCCGAAGCAGGGGTCCGGGGGCGCCGGCCCCGGTGACGTCCACACCGACGCGGGGCACCCGACAAGGGGACGTCAGCCTTAGGGTGGTCGCATGAACGATCGCATGGTGTGGATCGACTGCGAGATGACCGGCCTCTCGCTGTCCGACGACGCGCTCATTGAGGTTGCCGCCCTCGTCACCGACTCCGAGCTGAACATCCTCGGCGAGGGCATCGACATCGTCGTCCGCCCGCCGGACGCGGCGCTGGAGACGATGCCGGAGGTGGTGCGTCAGATGCACACCGCGTCCGGACTCCTCGACGAACTCGCCGCCGGTACGACCCTCAAGGACGCCGAGGACCAGGTCCTCAGCTACGTCCGCGAACACGTCAAGGAACCCGGCAAGGCGCCGCTGTGCGGCAACTCCGTCGGCACCGACCGCGGCTTCCTGCTGCGTGACATGCCGACGCTGGAGGACTACCTCCACTACCGGATCGTGGACGTCAGCTCCATCAAGGAGCTGGCCCGGCGCTGGTACCCGCGTGCCTACTTCAACAGCCCCGAGAAGAACGGCAACCACCGCGCCCTCGCCGACATCCGCGAGTCCATCGCCGAGCTCCGCTACTACCGCGAGGCCATCTTCGTGCCCCAGCCCGGCCCCGACTCCGACACCGCGAAGTCGATCGCCGCGAAGCACGTTCTCCCTGCTCAGTAGGCGTGCGAGGGGGGTCGCGCAAAGGCGCCGTAAAAGGCGTGCGCGAGCACCCCTTCGGACCCTGTACACTTTTTCTCGGCCGGTCGGGGACTCTACGGAAGTCAACAACCGGGCATGGTGGGTGTAGCTCAGCTGGTAGAGCACCTGGTTGTGGTCCAGGATGCCGCGGGTTCGAGTCCCGTCACTCACCCTGATGATCAGCCGGTGACTTCGTCAAAGAAGTCACCGGCTGATTCTTTTTCTCACCCAGCACTGGCACGGAGTTGGCGATGAGGGTGCCCGGAAGCACGGTGAACATCGGGTCAACCCGCCGATCGCCTCGGGGGCAGGCCCTAGGCTGCCGACGATGTCCGAGCCCCGCGTAGCCGCCGAGCCCCTCGCCGCCGACCGTCTCGACCTCCTCCCCCTGCGCGTCGAGCACGCCGAGGAGARGGCCGTCGTGCTGTCGGACCCGGCGCTGCACCGCTTCATCGGCGGGACCCCGCTCTCCCCCGACGCCCTGCGCACCCGCTACGAACGTCTCGTCGCCGGCTCCCCCGACCCGGCCGTCTCCTGGTGCAACTGGGCGCTGTGGCTGCGCGCCGAGTCCTGCCTGGTGGGGACGGTCCAGGCCACGATCACCGTGGACGGCGGCGCCGAGATCGCCTGGGTGATCGGAGCGCCGTGGCAGCGGCGCGGCTTCGCCTCCGAGGCGGCCCGCGCGCTGGTCGCCTGGCTGAGCCGGGGCGCCGTCCATACGGTCGTCGCCCACATCCACCCCGCCCACCGCGCCTCGGCCTCGGTCGCGACGGCGGCCGGCATGGCCCCGACCGAGCACCGACAGGACGGCGAGATTCGCTGGCTCCGTCGGCTGCACCGGCCTTGACCGCGCGCCGGGCCCGGGCGGAACCCGCCCCCTCACGACGAAGCCCGTGTCACCAACTCCGTGGCCAGGACCGCCTGTGTGCGCTCCAGGCCCCTCGACGCCGCCGGACGACGGTCCGCGATCTCGGTGAGGAGCAGGTCGATCATGCGGCGGCCCATCTCCTCGATGGGCTGGCGGACGCTGGTCAGGGGCGGGTCCATGTGGCGGGCGATGGCGGAGTCGTCGTAGCCGACGAGGGCCACGTCGTCCGGGATACGGCGGCCCGCCTCGCGCAGGACCTGGCGGGCGCCGGCCGCCGTGACGTCCGATCCCGCGAAGACGGCGTCGAGGTCGGGGCAGCGTTCGAGGAGGGCCCGCATCGCGCGGGCGCCGCCCTCCTCGGTGAAGTCGCCCGGCTCGATCAGCCGCTCGTCCGCCGCGCGCCCCGCGTCGCGCAGGGCCTCGCGGTAGCCGTCGACGCGGCGCTGGGCGCCGTAGACGTCGAGGCGGCCGGTGATGTGGGCGATGCGGGTGCGGCCGCGGTCCATCAGGTGCTCCACCGCCGAGCGGGCACCGCCGTAGTTGTCCGAGTCCACCGAGGTCAGGCTCTCCGCGGCGGATCTTGGGCCGCTGATCACCGCGGGGATCTCCAGCTGCGAGAGCAGGTCGGGCAGCGGGTCGTCCGCGTGGACCGAGACCAGCAGGACGCCGTCCACGCGGTGGGCGGCCAGGTACTGGGCCAGGCGGCGCCGTTCCTTGTCGCTGCCCGCGAAGATCAGCAGGAGCTGCATCTCGGTGTCCGCGAGCTCGGCGCCCACGCCCTTGAGCATGTCCGAGAAGTACGGCTCCGCGAAGAACCGGGTCTCCGGCTCGGGCACGACCAGCGCGATGGCGTCCGTGCGGTTCGCCGCCAGCGCCCGGGCGGCCGTGTTCGGGACGTAGCCGAGCTCCGCGACCGCCGCCTCCACCGCCGCGCGGGTCGCGTCGCTGACCCGGGGCGAGCCGTTGATCACCCGGGAGACGGTGCCGCGGCCGACGCCCGCCCGGGCCGCCACCTCTTCGAGGGTGGGTCGGCCGCCGCTCCGGCCCCGCGCTCCGTGGGTTGCCATGGGCTCCGCCTTCCCGCCGTTGTCCATACGCCGGCCTGGAATTTAACAGCCGCGTCTCAAACTCCCCCACGCCGTTCGAGCAGGGGGACCCCGGGACGGGCTGAAGTGGGTCCAGTTAACGGCCCGATAACTGAACGCATCTCTGCGCGTCCACTCCCTTGACACCCCCGCCCGGACCGACGAACCTTCAACACATCACAGGTGGGAGCGCTCCCACAGTACCTGACACATACACATCCCGCACGTTCCCCGCCCGCGCCGCAGCGACGCAAGATGACGAACTAACGGGCCCAACAGTGCAGTTGGCCGGGGGGTCGGCACGTCAGGCAACAGGAGGACGCAATGCGCACGAGTACCCGCGGGTCCCGCCGGCTGATGGCCCTCGTGGCCGCGGCCGCGCTGACGACAGGGCTGCTCGCCGGCTGCGCCGAGGACTCGGACGACGGCTCTTCGAACGAGGGCGGTGGCAACGGCGGGGGTGGCAAGACCACGCTCACCATCGGCACCTTCGGCACCTTCGGCTACAAGCAGGCCGGCCTCTACGACGAGTACATGAAGCAGAACCCCGACATCACCATCAAGGAGAACGTCACCACCCGTACCGACGTCTACTGGCCCAAGGTCCTCACCCGGCTGCAGGCCGGCGCCGGTGCCGACGACATCCAGGCGATCGAGGTCATGAACGTCACCGAGGCCGTGCAGACGCAGGCCGACAAGTTCGTCGACCTCGGCAAGGAGGTCGACAAGTCCCAGTGGCTGGACTGGAAGAACGCCCAGGCCACCACCAAGGACGGCAAGCTGATCGGGCTGGGGACGGACATCGGGCCCATGGCGATCTGCTACCGCAAGGACCTGTTCGAAAAGGCCGGCCTGGAGACCGACCGCACCAAGCTCGCCGAGCAGTGGAAGGGCGACTGGGGCAAGTACGTCGACGTCGGCAAGGAGTACATGAAGAAGGCGCTGAAGGGCACCAAGTTCGTGGACTCGGCCTCCTCGGTCTACAACGCGGCCCTGGGAGGCGGGACCGAGCGCTACTACAAGGACGACGGCACCGTCGACTGGGACAAGTCCCAGGGCGTCAAGCAGGCCTGGGACGTCTCCATGGAGGTGGCGACCAGCGACATGTCGGCGAAGCTGAAGCAGTTCGACAAGCCGTGGGACCAGGGCTACGCGAACGGCACCTTCGCCACGGTGGCCTGCCCGGCCTGGATGATCGGCTACATCCTGGAGAAGTCCGGTGACGCGGGCAAGGGCAAGTGGGACGTGGCGGCGGCGCCGACCGCGGCCAACTGGGGCGGTTCGTTCCTCGGCGTGCCGACGGCGAGCAAGCACCAGAAGGAGGCCGTCGCGCTGGCGAAGTGGCTGACCGCACCCGAGCAGCAGGCGAAGGTCTTCGCCAAGCAGGCCAGCTTCCCGTCGACCCCGTCGGCGTACTCGACCCTGAAGCCGGCCTCCGCCACGACGGAGTACTTCTCCGACGCGCCGATCACGGAGATCTTCTCGGCCTCCGCCGAGACCATCCCGACCCAGTACTTCGGCATCAAGGACCAGGCGATCAACACCGCGCTGACCGACATCGGCATCCTCCAGGTCGAGCAGAAGGGCAAGAGCCCCGACGAGGGCTGGGACGCCGCCTCCGCGGAGATCAAGGACGTGCTCGGCCAGTGAGCAGCTCCAAGCAGGCCCTCGCGCATCCCGCGTCGAGCGCCGACGCCGCGCCCGGTGACCAGCCGGGCGCGGCCGGCCGCGCTCGCGGTCGCGGTACGCCGCCGCCGGGGAAGGATTCCTGGCGCAGCCGGCTGTACCGCTGGGACATGAAGGCGTCGCCGTACGCGTTCGTCGCCCCCTTCTTCATCGTCTTCGGGGCGTTCTCGCTGATCCCGCTCCTCTATACGGCCTGGTACTCGCTGCACGACGTGCAGCTGGCGAACCTGGACGGCCAGTCCTGGGCGGGCCTGGACAACTACCAGAACCTGCTGACCTCGGACTTCTTCTGGAACGCGCTGGGGAACACCTTCACCATCGGCGTGATCTCCACGGTCCCGCAGCTGCTGATGGCCATCGGCCTGGCGCACCTGCTCAACTACAAGCTGCGCGGCTCGACCGTGTGGCGGGTCGTGATGCTCACCCCGTACGCCACCTCGGTGGCGGCGGCGACGCTGGTGTTCGTGCTGCTGTACTCCTGGGACGGCGGCATGATCAACTGGCTGCTGGACTTCGTCGGCATCGACCCGGTCAACTGGCGTGAGTCCGACTGGGGTTCGCAAGTAGCGGTGTCGTCGATCGTGATCTGGCGCTGGACCGGCTACAACGCGCTGATCTATCTGGCGGCGATGCAGGCGATCCCGACCGACCTCTACGAGTCCGCGGCGATCGACGGCGCCAACCGCTGGCAGCAGTTCATCCATGTGACGATCCCGCAGCTGCGGCCGACGATCCTGTTCACGGTGGTCGTCTCGACGATCGGCGCGACCCAGCTCTTCGGTGAGCCCCTGCTGTTCGGCGGGGTGAGCGGTTCGAAGGGCGGCTCCGAGCACCAGTACCAGACGCTCGGCCTGTACATGTACGACCAGGGCTGGATCATCGGCAACCTCGGCAAGGCGTCCGCCATCGCCTGGTCGATGTTCCTGATCCTGCTGATCGTCGCCGTGATCCAACTGCTGGTCTCCCGACGGCTGAGGAAGTCCCAATGACAGCAAGTGAACTGACGATTCCTCAGGCAGAGCCCCAGAAGGTACGACAGCCCCGGCGCCCCCGCGTGATGGGCGCGGGCAAGCAGCTGCACGCCGGCCCGCTCACCTACGTCGTCCTGGCCGTCTTCGCGCTGGTCTCGCTGGCCCCGCTGGTGTGGACGGCGATCGCGGCCTCGCGCACCGACCGGCGGCTCGCGGAGACCCCGCCGCCGCTGTGGTTCGGCGGGAACCTGTTCAAGAACATGGAGCGGGCCTGGGACGAGGCCGGGCTCGGCACCGCGATGTTCAACACCACGTTCGTCGCGGCCACGATCACCGTCAGCACGGTGCTGTTCGCCACGCTCGCCGGCTTCGCCTTCGCCAAGCTGCGGTTCCGGTTCTCCGGGGTTCTGCTGATGCTGACGATCGGCACGATGATGATCCCGCCGCAGCTGGCCGTCGTACCGCTGTATCTGTGGATGTCCGACCTCGGCTGGTCGAACCAGCTCCAGACGGTCATCCTGCCGACGCTGTGCACGGCCTTCGGTACGTTCTTCATGCGGCAGTACCTGGTGCAGGCGCTGCCGACGGAGCTGATCGAGGCGGCGCGGGTGGACGGCGCGAGCAGTCTGCGGGTGGTGTGGCACGTGGTGTTCCCGGCGGCCCGGCCCGCGATGGCCGTGCTCGGCCTGCTGACCTTCGTGTTCGCCTGGAACGACTTCCTGTGGCCGATCATCGCCCTCAACCAGCAGAACCCGACCGTGCAGGTCGCCCTCAACTCCCTGGGCACCGGTTACGTCCCCGACCAGGCCGTGATCATGGCCGGCGCCCTGCTCGGCACGCTGCCCCTGCTGATCGCCTTCCTGCTGTTCGGCAAGCAGATCGTGGGCGGCATCATGCAGGGCGCGATCAAGGGCTGACGCCCGCGCGTCCGCTTCGGCCGTATGCCCCCGGGGGCCGGGTCACCGCCGCCCCGGCCCCGGGTTTCCTCCCTCTTTCCCCTCTCCCCCCTCCTACCCGTACCCGTCGGTCTCCACGACCTCCAATGGGAGCGCTTCCATGCCAGAGCCCATGTCCTCCGCGTCCTTTCCCCCCGCGTTCCTCTGGGGCGCCGCGACCTCCGCGTACCAGATCGAGGGGGCGGTGCGGGAGGGTGGCCGCACCCCCTCCATCTGGGACACCTTCAGCCATACGCCGGGCCGGACCGCCGGCGGCGAGCACGGTGACATCGCTGTCGACCACTACCACCGCTACCGCGACGACGTGGCGCTGATGGCCGACCTCGGCCTGAACGCGTACCGCTTCTCGATCTCCTGGTCGCGGGTGCAGCCGACGGGCCGGGGCCCTGCGGTGCAGGTGGGCCTGGACTTCTACCGCCGCCTGGTGGACGAACTGCTCGCGCACGGCATCAAGCCCGCCGTCACCCTCTACCACTGGGACCTGCCCCAGGAGCTGGAGGACGCGGGCGGCTGGCCGGAGCGGGACACGGCGTACCGGTTCGCCGAGTACGCGCAGATCGTCGGCGAGGCGCTCGGTGACCGGGTGGAGCAGTGGATCACGCTGAACGAGCCGTGGTGCAGCGCGTTCCTGGGCTACGGCTCGGGTGTGCACGCGCCGGGCCGTACCGAGCCTGCGGGCACGCTGCGGGCGGCCCACCATCTGAACCTGGCCCATGGCCTGGGCACGCAGGCCCTGCGCTCGGTGATGCCGGCCCGCAACTCGGTGGCGCTCAGCCTCAACTCCTCGGTGGTGCGGCCGGTTTCGCAGGACCCCGCGGACCTGGCGGCGGCCCGCAAGATCGACGACCTGGCCAACGGGATCTTCCACGGCCCGATCCTGCACGGCGCCTACCCCGAGACCCTGTACACGGCGACGGAGCTGCTGACGGACTGGTCGTACGTCCAGGACGGCGACCTGGCGGCGATGAACCAGCCGCTGGACGCCCTGGGCCTGAACTACTACACCCCCGCGCTGGTCTCCGCGGCCGAGTCCGACGTGAACGGCCCGCGCGCCGACGGCCATGGGGCGAGCGAACACTCGCCGTGGCCCGGCGCGGACGACGTGATGTTCCACCAGACCCCGGGTGAGCGCACGGAGATGGGCTGGACCATCGACCCGACGGGCCTGCACGAGCTGATCATGCGCTACAGCCGGGAGGCCCCGGGCCTGCCGCTGTACGTCACCGAGAACGGTGCGGCCTACGACGACAAGCCCGACCCGGACGGCCGCGTCCACGACCCGGAGCGCATCGCCTACCTCCACGGCCACCTCGGCGCGGTCCGCCGCGCGATCTCCGACGGCGCGGACGTCCGGGGCTACTACCTGTGGTCCCTGATGGACAACTTCGAGTGGGCGTACGGGTACGAGAAGAGGTTCGGGGCGGTGTACGTCGACTACGCGACCCTCGCCAGGACGCCGAAGTCGAGCGCGTACTGGTACGGGAAGGCTGCTCGGGCGGGGGCGCTGCCGGCGGTGGACGAGGTGTTCTAGGGAACGGGGTCCTCGACCGGGGGAGGGGCGCGGCACGCCGAGGGGACGTGCCGCGCCCCGGCCGGATGGGGGGAAGACCGGCCGGGGCGCGTGACCCCCGTGCTCTGGTTGGCTGTTGGTGACCCGGCGCTACTTGCCGAAGGCCGCGAACGCCTTCGAGAAGGCGAACTTGTCCTGGAGGATCGAGCTGCATGTCGCGTCGGCCGCCGGCTTCTCGCCGCCCGCGCACTGCTTGTCCCGGGTGGCCGACCACATCGACAGCCAGCCGAGGCCCTTGGACTTGGCGAAGTTCACCAGCTGGGTGGCGTCGTCGACCTTGAAGATCTCGGTCGTGACGTCGTTGACACCGATCATCGGGGTGACGGCAACGGTCTTCCAGGCGGCGCTGTCGGAGAGGCCGAGGACGCTCTTGACCTGGGCCTGGGTGGCGGTGGCGGCCTGTTCGGCGTAGGTGCCCATGTCGCCGCTGTAGGCGGGGCCGTAGTCCATCGCCATGATGTTGACGGTGTCGATCCGCACGCCGTTCTGCTTGGCGTCGGAGAGAAGGTCGACGCCGGGCTGGGTCAGGCCCTCCGGCATGACGGGGAGGGTGAAGGAGACGTCCAGGTCCGGGTGCTGCTGCTGGAGCTTTGCTATCGCCTGGGCGCGGCGTGTGTTGGCCGCGCCGTCCGGCAGCGCGCCGCCCTCGACGTCGAAGTCGACCTTGGTCAGCTTGTAGGCGTCCACGACCTTGCCGTACGCCGCCGCCAGCGCGTCCGCCGAGGAGCAGGTCGTGGCCAGCTCGCTGCCGGCCGCGCCGCCGAAGGAGACGCGGACGTCGCCGCCCTTGGCGCGCAGGTCACCGATCTGCGCGGCCACCGCGTCGCCGCCGAGGTCCGTGACGCCGCCCCACTTCGGGGTGCAGCCGCCGCCGTCGGTGACGAAGGCGAGGTTGTAGTTCTTCACGCCGGTCGCCTCGGCGCTCGCCGCCATGTCGAAGGCCGGGTAGAGGGAGGTGTCGATGTACGGGGCGAAGCCGGCGGTGGCCGGCGTGCCGGTGCCGGGGGTCTGCGTGGGCTGACTGGGTGGGGGTGGGGGTGGGCTTGGCCGTCGTTGTCGGCGTCGGTGTCGGTGTCGGTGTCGGTGCCTGCGTCGGGCGGCCGGTCGGCTCCGGGGTCGCGGTGTCGTCCGTGGAACACTTCGCGTCGTCGATCAGACAACCCGTCGGGGCGGCGGTGCCGTTGACCACGAAGCCGACCGTCACCGACTCGCCCGCGGCCAGGCCGTCCGTGTCCCACTTCGGCGGCGTCACGGTGACGTGCCGGCCGCTCACGCCCGACTCGGCGTTCCACAGGGAGCTCAGCTTCGAGCCCGCCGGCAGGTCGAACTCCAGCGTCCAGTCCTTCTTCGTCCGGCCGCTGTTGTTCGTGACGACGTACTGCGCGGTGTAGCCCGTCGACCAGTCGCTGGTCTTCGTGTACGCCGCTCCGATGCCGGCCGCCTGCGCCGTGCCGGTGAACACGATCGCGCCCCCGCCGACCGCGGCCGCTGCGACGAGACCACCTATCGCCTTGCTCCTGCCGCTGACCCTGCGCCGGTGCGTGCTCATCGCGTGTCTGCCTTTGCTGTTCGGGGGTGGGGTGCGGCAGCACGCTAGCGGCCTCGAATCGGGCAAAGTGCCTGATCCGGACGGCGGTTGAGGAGCTTATGGCGCCCTTAAGGAAGGGATCGGGGACGGTTAAAGGTAGAGACCAATCTGCCGGGCCGGCGCCGGCGCATCGAGCTGCGGTGCCCGCGGCGCACCGGCTCCCTGCCATCCAGCTGGATCCAGATCCGCACCTCGGTGCCACCGAGCACGGACGACCCGATCCGTACGTCCCCGCCCGTCGACTCCGCGAGCCGCCGCACGATGTCAAGCCCGAGCCCGGTCGACCCGGCGCTGCCCGAGCCCCGCCCGCGCGCCATCGCCGCCTCGGGGTCGGATATTCCGGGCCCCGCGTCCGAGACGAGCACGATCACCGCGTCCTCGCCGTTGTGCACGTCGACCGCGAACGCCGTGCCCTCGGCGGTGTGCCGGAAGACATTGCCGAGCAGGGCGTCCAGCGCGGCCGCCAGATCCGCCCGGGCCACGGGGATGCGCACCGGCCGGTCCACCCCGGCCACCCGCACCTTGCGGCCCTCGTCCTCCGCGAGCGCCGACCAGAACGTCATGCGCTCGCGCACGACCTCCGCCGCGTCGCACCCGGCGCCCGGACCGGCGGCCACCGTCTGCGGCTTGGCCTCCCGGGCGGTACGGATGATGGTGTCGACCTCGCGCTCCAGCTGGGCGACGGCGGCGCGGGTCTGGTCGGCGGCCGGACCGTCCCCGAGCGAGGCCGCGTTCAGCCGCAGCACGGTCAGCGGGGTGCGCAGGCGATGGGACAGGTCGGCCGCCAACTCCCGCTCGTTCGCCAGGAGTTGCACGACCTGGTCGGCCATCGAGTTGAACGCCACGGCCGCCAGCCGCAGTTCCTTCGGCCCGTCCTCGGGCACCCGGGCGCCCAGCTTGCCCTCCCCCAGTTCATGCGCGCCCTCGACCAGGCGCCGCGCCGGCCGCACCATCCGCACACCCAGCCGGTCGGCCACGGCGACCGACCCCACGATCAGCGCGAGACCGACCCCGGCGAGCACCGTCCAGGCCGTGGTGAGCCCGTTGGTGACCTCCGCCTCGGGGACGTACACCTCCACGACGGCTATCTCGCCGGAGCTCAGCGCGACCGGCTGGAGCAGCGTGGAACCGCCGGGGACCTCGGAGGTCGAGGCGCGGCCGAGCCGCCGTACGGTCGCGATGTCGCCGTCGGCGGCGCGCTGCCGGCCGAGGTCGACGGCGGCCGTGTCACCGGACGCCTTGTCGGCGGACGCCGGGATGTGCACGGCCATGCCCGCGTCCGACCCGGCCGAGGCGACGACCCGCTCCAGCTGGTCCCGGTCGGTGGTGATGGACAGCGCCGGGGCGACGGCGGCGGCCTCCCGCTCGGCGTTGGAGAAGGCTCGGTCGCGGGCCATCTCCCGGATGACGAGTCCGAGCGGGACGGCGAAGGCGACCACGACCATGATGGTGACCGCCAGGCAGACCTTGACCAGGGCCCATCTCATCGCGAGCGCTCCCCACCGGGTGGTTCCAGCTTCACCCCGACGCCGCGCAGGGTGTGCAGATAGCGCGGTCGCGCCGCCGTCTCCCCGAGCTTGCGCCTGAGCCATGACAGATGGACGTCGATCGTCTGGTCGTCGCCGTACGCCTGCTGCCACACCTCGGCGAGCAGTTCCTTGCGGGGTACGACCACTCCGGGCCGGGTGGCCAGGAAGGTGAGCAGGTCGAACTCGCGTCGGGTGAGGTCGAGTCGGACGCCGTCCAGCTCGGCCTGGCGGCGCAGCGGGTCGACGGTCAGGCCGCCGACGCGCAGCACCGTCTCCGGCGGCATGTCACCGGCGGCGGCACGGGACCGCCGTAGGACGGCCGCCATGCGGGCCGAGAGGTGCTCGACCGAGAAGGGCTTGGTGAGGTAGTCGTCGGCCCCGGCGTTCAGCAGCCGGACGATCTCCGTCTCGTCGTCCCGTGCGGTGGCGATGATCACAGGGACGTCGGTGATTCCGCGCAGCATCTTCAGGGCCTCGGAGCCGTCCAGATCGGGCAGACCGAGGTCCAGGATGACCACGTCGAAACGGAGATGGGCGACCTCCCGCAGCGCCTCGAGCGCCGTCCCGACGCTGCGTACGGTGTGCGCCGCGTCGGTCAGGTGCCGGATGAGCGCCGAGCGGACGAACGGGTCGTCCTCGACCACGAGCACACTTGCCATGCGCCGCACCGTACGCCATGCCACCGAGCCTGGTCCGGGCCTGTGGACAACTCGCTCCCTGTGGACAACCGGGCGACACTGCTGGGACGCGTGAGGCAGTATGGCCCGCGATGCGCAGAGGACTCGTACACGTACTGGCTTGGTCGCTCGCCACGGGCGCGGCGGTCACGCTGTCGTGGTGGGGTGTCCACACGGTGATGGCGGGCACGGTGTACGACCGCCCGCGCGCCCTGCCCATCACCGCGGCCGACGCGACCACGCAGGAGTCGAAGCCGCTGGCGTCGTCGACGCGGTCCCCGAAGCGGCCGACCCCGTCGAAGAGCCCCTCGCCGAAGCCGACCGGAAC
This sequence comes from Streptomyces sp. UW30, assembly GCF_008042075.1. GTDB lineage: Bacteria > Actinomycetota > Actinomycetes > Streptomycetales > Streptomycetaceae > Streptomyces. Next base: position 584,215 of record NZ_RDBN01000053.1, read on the forward strand.
GCCCCGCACGCCGACTCCCTCGAAGCCGCCGGCGAGCACCCCGGCCCCCTCCCCCACCACGTCCGGCCAGGTCAAGAGCTACGACACCGACGGCGGCCGGGTGGTCTTCGACATCGGCGACGCCTCCGCGACCCTCGTCTCCGCCACCCCGGGCTCGGGCTGGTCGATGCAGGTGTGGAAGACGGAGACGTGGATCCGGGTGGAGTTCGGCGCGGGCGCGGACCGGGTGTCGGTCTTCTGCACGTGGCACGACGGGCCGCCGCGGGTGGAGATCGGGAACTACTGACTCACCGCGGGGCCGAGTTCACCTGAAGACGGACGCCGGTGGCGCCGGTGAGGCCACCGCCGCCGCGTCCGTGACCGGTACGGCGCCCCCGGTGAAGTCCGTGAGGGACCGGCCGTGTTCGACCCGGCCCGGGTGCGGGTCGGAGGCGGCGCGGCGGGTCAGCTCGGCGACCGGCAGTGGCTGGTCGGCGGCGAGGAGGACCGCGTTGCCGAAGCGCTTGCCGCGCAGCACCGTCGGGTCGGCCACCAGCGCCGACTCGGCGAACCGGGCGGCGGCGGTGGCGATCTGGCCCCGCAGATGCGCGAGCGGCGGCCCGTCGGCGAGGTTGGCGGCGTACCAGCCACCGGGCCGCAGCGCGCGGCGGACCTCGTCGAGGAACTCCGTCGAGGTGAGGTGGGCCGGGGTGCGGGCCCCGCTGAAGACGTCGGCGATGACGAGGTCGGCCCAGCCGTCGGGCACCTTGGCGAGCCCTTCGCGCGCGTCGGCGGACCGCACCCGGACGCGGGCGGCGCGGTCCAGGGGGAGTTCGCGGCGGACCAGTTGGACGAGGGCCGCGTCGCGCTCGACGACCTGCTGGGTAGAGCGGGGGCGGGTGGCGGCGACGTAACGGGCGAGGGTGAGGGCACCGCCGCCGAGGTGCACGGCCTGTACCGGTTTGCCGGGCGGGGCGACGAGGTCGATGACGTGCCCGAGGCGGCGCTGGTACTCGAAGGAGAGGTGGGCGGGGTCGTCCAGGTCGACGTGCGACTGCGGCGCCCCGTCGATCAGCAGGGTCCAGGCCCGCGCCCGGTCGCGGTCGGGTATGAGCTCGGCGAGCCCGCCGTCGACGCTCTCGACGACGGAGGCGAGCTCGGCGGCTGAGCGCCGGGGCTTCTTGAACTTTCCCACTCGGCCATTATCAGGGGGTCCGGGCGGTCCCACCTGCCGCCGGGACGTGCCTGATCACCGGCCTGCCGCGGAGGGGGCGGGCGGACGGCGGCGACGCGGCATCGCGCCGGGCGCCGGGCGCCGGTCACCGACAGTTGTCGGCCGCCTCGATCAGCCGGGCCGCCTCGCCCAGCGCCGCCCGCAGCACCGCGGGATCGGTCGCCAGGTCCGCCTCCCCGGGCGGCAGGAGCCAGTCCGAGCCCTCGACCGGCGGCTCGACGTTCAGGTCGAGGCTCAGCCCGCGCCCGTCGGTCTCCGTGCAGGTGCTGCCCGGCACGTCCCAGGCGGCGGCCGTGCCCGGCGGGACCACGAAGCCGAGGGTGTCGTCACCGTCGTCGTGCAGCACGGGCCCCACCGCCTCGCAGGCGCCCCGCCGCAGGATGTCGACCGCCTCCAGGCCCTGGCGGGTCGGGACGCTGACCACGTCGCAGCCCGCCTCCGGGTCGCAGCCCGCGCCCGGCGGCTCGCTGCACTCTGCGGTCGGCGCGTGCCCCGCCGCTGTCGACGGTGTACGAGGAACGACTCTCTGGCTGGTCTCCATCCCGACCTCCACCACGGAACCCCTTTTGCAGTCCGAAGAGTTCAACGCGGCGCGACGTCAACGGCTACGGCGGAAGTCAGCCGCAAAGGATGGCAGTTCATGGCAGATCACGTATGAGATATCCGGTTTGTAGCCAAACCCTGCGTGGTGGCTCCGCTACAGCAGGTACGTTCTTGCCCGCCGGACGCAAGGGCGTCACACGAATTTTCGGTTCAACTCGTCCTCGTCCCGGCATGGTTCGACGGTTCGCACGAGAGGACCCGGCCATGGCGTCGTCAGAGCTGACCTCGTCCCAGCCCACCAGGCCACCGAGGCCGAACTTCGCGTTCCGGCAGTTGCGCGGACAGCGCTCGCCGGCCGAGTTCGCCGCGGCGGTGCGACGGGCCGCGCGCGAGATCGGGGAGCTGGTCAGCTGTGACGCGCGCTACGTGGGCAGGGTCGAGGCCGGCGAGATCCGCTGCCCCAACTATGCGTACGAACGGGTGTTCCTGCACATGTTCCCCGGCCGCACACTCACCGACCTGGGCTTTGCGCCCCGCTCGTCCGTACGCGGACGCCGGGCGCACGCCGACGAGGACGCGCCCCTGGCACGCACCACGAGCCCGGCGTGCGCCACCGGTGAGACGCAAGGGGCCCACGAGCCGTATGACCCACTGAACCCGCAGGACCCGTACGACCCGTGTGACGCGTACGGCACAGCGCAGAACCACGAGAACCACGAGGAGAGCGACGTGCTACGTCGCGCATTCATGACCGGCGGGGGCGCCACGGTAGCCGCCGCCTCGCTGAGCCCCCTGGGGCTCGCCTACGAAGCCGCGGCCGCGGAGCGTCCCGTCCGACGTGTCGGGGGGCGTGAGGCGGACGCGCTCGAAGAGGCCGTACGCCGCATCCGGCTGCTCGACGACCGGCACGGCGCCGACGGCCTCTACCGGCGCGCCGCCGCGCCACTGCGGGCCGCCTACGCACTGCTCGACGCCGGTACGACCCGGCAGGCGACCAGCGACCGGCTCCACGCGGGCGCGGGTGAACTGGCCATCTCGGTGGGATGGCTGGCCCACGACTCGGGCCGCTTCGACGACGCCCGCTCTCACTACGCGGAGGCGCTCGCGACGGCCCGGATGGCGGGCGACCCGGCTCTGGAGGCCCACGCCTTCTGCAACACGTCCTTCCTCGCGCGGGACGCGGGCCGGCCCCGTGAGGCGGTGCGGGCAGCCCAGGCCGCGCAACGCGTCGGGCGCTCCCTGGGCTCCTCCCGGCTGATGTCGCTGCTCGCACTGCGCGAGGCCGGCGGCTGGGCTGGGCTCGCCGACCGCACCGGCTGCGAGCAGTCCCTGGCCCGTGCGCACGCCCTCTTCGAGCGGGGCCGCTCGGAGTCCGACCCCGAGTGGATGAGCTTCTACGGCGAGGCCGAGCTGGAGGTCCTGGAGGCGCAGTGCTGGTCGACGCTGGGCAACTGGCAGCGGGCGGCGCGGCACGCAGGGCGGGCGGCCCAGCTGCAGGATCCCCACTTCACGCGCAACATCGCCCTGTACACCGCGCAGCTGGCGGACGACCTGGCGCGGGGCGGACGCCCCGACGAGGCGGCGGCGGCCGGGATGCGGGTGCTGGACCTCCTGGACCTGGTGCAGTCGTCGCGGGTCCAGACGATGCTCGCGGGCACGGCCCGGGTACTGCTGCCCCACCGGCGGGCGAGCGGGGTATCGGCGTTCCTGGAGCGGCACGCGTCGACGCCCCGTCCGGCGTGACCGGCGGGGCGGGTCTGTGCGTGGGCTAGCCGGCCAGGTGACCCGAGTCGTTCCAGCTCTCGATCGCCGGCTCGCCGTAGGCCCACCCCAGCACCGACAGTGAGGTCGGGTTCAGCCTGATGCGGGCCGCGAAGTCGAGCGGCAGCCCCAGCCAGCGCGCGCCTATGGACCGCAGGATGTGCCCGTGCGCGAACACCAGGACATCCCGGTCCGCCTCGCGGGCCCAGGCCACCACCTCGTCGGCGCGGGCCGTCATCTCGGACAGGGTCTCCCCCTCGGGCACACCGTCGCGCCAGATGAGCCAGCCCGGGCGGATCGCCTGGATGTCCGCCGGTGTCATGCCCTCATAGGCGCCGTAGTCCCACTCCATGAGCGTGTCCCAGGTACGCGCGCGTTCGCCGAAGCCGGCGAGTTCGCACGTCTCACGCGCGCGTGACAGCGGGCTGGTGCGGACCTCGACCCCGTCCAGCCCGTCGTACGGCTGCCGGTGCAGGCGCTCGCCGAGCAGTTTCGCGCCCCGGCGGCCCTCCTCCAGGAGGGGCACGTCGGTCCTGCCGGTGTGCTTCCCGGACAGCGACCACGCCGTCTGTCCGTGCCGGGCCAGCAGGATGCGCGGTGCCATTGCGGGGGCCTTCCGGGAGAAATGAGAGGCGGAACCCGTCCATCATCGCGCACGCTGTGCCGGGGCAACCCGGTGGGCGATCTCTGCGTCTAGTGGTCCAGGGTGCCCGAAGGGGGCGCACGCATACACCGTAAAGTGGTGCGACCGTCCACCGGACGCGGTGAGATGAAGGGGGAGGCGATCGGATGCCGCACGCCGAGACAGCTGGCGTGGAGGCGACGCCGCGGACCCGCCTGCGCTGGTGGACCGAGCTGCCGCTGATATTGCTGGTCTACGCCTGCTACTCGGCGGGCCGACTGCTCGCCCGGGGTGATGTCAGCTCCGCCGTCGACCACGGCCTGGCGATACTGGACATCGAGAAGGCCCTGTACCTCAACGCGGAGCACCCTCTCAACCGCCTCTTCACCAGTGAGCCCTGGCTCGGCGTCCCGGCCGACTTCTGGTACGCGTCACTGCACTACCTGATCACGCCCGTGCTCCTGGTGTGGCTCTTCAGGTCCCGCACCGTGCACTACCGCGCGGCCCGCACCTGGCTGATGACGTCGACCTTCATAGGCCTGATCGGCTTCACCCTCCTGCCGACCTGCCCGCCCCGGCTGCTCGCCGACGGCCACGGCTTCGTCGACACGATGGCCCAGTACAGCTCCTACGGCTGGTGGGCCGGTGAGGCCAGTGCGCCGAAGGGCCTCGGCGGCATGACGAACCAGTACGCGGCCATGCCGAGCCTGCACGTCGGCTGGGCGCTGTGGTGCGGGGTCATCCTGTGGCGGTTCGGCGGGACGCGCCTGACGAAGGTCGCCGCGGTCGCCTACCCGCTGATCACGACGATCGTGGTGATGGGCACCGCCAACCACTACTTCCTCGACGCGGTCGCGGGCGCTGCCGTGATGGGCGTCGGGCTGCTGCTGGCGCCGTATGTGATGCGGATCACGGACCGGGCGCGGGAGCGGTTCGGGGTGGGGGCCACGCCTGTCGCGGCAGCCGCCGGCGCGGTCGCGAGGAACGCGGTCGCAAGGGACGCCGTCGCCCCCGTCACGGTGGGTTCCGGCGCCACTTCTTCCTCGATTGTCAGTGGCGGATGCCAGACTTCCGCGGGTGAGCGAATTCCACGGCAGCGCGAGTCCCGGTTCGGATCCGGAGCCGAGCCGAGTGCCTCTTCCCAGGACGCGGGGGACGGCGCTGCGGCACCGGCTCGCTGAGCTGCGCGGTCCCGACGTACCGGCCAAGGCGCTGGACGCGCGCGCCCTGGCCGCTCTCGCCGCCAACCCCGGCTGCAAGCGGCGCGCGATCCTGGACGGCGCCGGGGTGAACAAGGCGGCGCTGGCGGGCGCGCTGGGCTCGCCGTCGGCCTTCGGACAGTCACAGTTCGCCCTCACCCGTGGCAATGCCTTCGAGGCCAAGGTCAAGGCGGACGGCGGCGCGGAGCTGCTGCGCCTGGTGCGCGAGAAGCTGGACCGCAGCGCCGAACCGCCCGCCCCCGCGCGCGTGCCCGAGCTCACCGCGACCGGCCCCGAGGGCCGCACGGCCCGTACGGCACTGGCGCTGCGCGAGGCCACGGAGGCGCTCGGCGAGTGGACCCTGCTGGACCACCCCATGCTCGCGCTGGACGTCGCTGGCTCCCCCGCCTTCCTGGAGCCGGACGCGGTCGTCGTGCACCCGGACGGCAGCTGGACGGTCGTGGAGATCAAGTCCTTCCCGATGCTGGACGGTTCGGCGGACCCGGCGAAGGTGGGCGCGGCCGCACGGCAGGCGGCGGTGTACGTGCTGGCGCTGGAGGAGCTCGCCGCCCGGCTGGAGCCCGCCCCGCGGGTGCGCCACCGCATCCTGCTGGTCTGCCCCAAGGACTTCTCCAACCTGCCCACCGCCTCGGCCGTCGACGTGCGCAAGCAGCGCGCGGTGACCGCCCGCCAGCTGGACCGTCTGACCCGCATCGAGGACATCGCCGACGCGCTCCCGGCCGGCACCTGCTTCTCCCCCGAGCTGCCCGCGGCCGACCTGACGGCGGCCGTCGAGTCGGTCCCGGCGACGTACGCGCCCGAGTGCCTGTCCGCCTGCGAGCTGGCCTTCCACTGCCGTGCCCGCTCCCTGGCGTCCGGCGCCGTTACCTCGCTGGGCCGCTCGGTGCGGGCCGAGCTGGGCGGCCTGACCACCGTCGAGGACGTCCTGTCGGCGTCCCGCGGCGAGTCCGGTGACCCGGACGACCCGGCGGTGGCGGCACTGCGCAGGGCGGCCCGGTTGCGTGCGGAGGCCCTCGGCGACCAGGTGGTGGCCGCGTGTCGCTGATCTCCACCCTCGCCCGCCTGGAAGCCGTCAGCACAGGTCGCGCCCAGCCCACCGCGACCGTCCGCCACCGGCACCTGTCGCAGCGCCCGCTCGTCTTCGTGCCCCTCACCACCGCCGGTGAGGCCGGCGCCCCGCTCGGCGCGCTGGTCGGCACGGACCGGGACGCCCCGCACCTGCTGGTCGTACCGCAGCCGCGCGACCGGGACCTCAGGTTCGCGTTCCTGTCCGAGCTGGCGGACGTCGTCCTGCCGTACATCGACGCCTACGCCGAGGACGTGGAGGCCGCCGAGCGCAGCGAGACCGATCCGGAGACCGGCAAGCGGGTCAAGGTCGAGGTCGAACTGTGCGCGGACGCCCCGCAGTTGATCATGCCGAGCCGCGCGGGCATCGCATTCGTACGGCTCCTGGGTCGCTCCATGCGTTTCAGGCGTACGGCGGAGCAGGACCCGGAGACTCCCTATCCCGCGCCCCCGCGCGTGCCGTTGCTCGGCCGCTGGCTGACCCACTTCGGCGAGCGGGCCCGCGTGCCCGGCTCCTCGCTGCTGCCGGCCATGACGGACCTGCTCTCCCGGCACTGGGCGACCGGCCAGTCCACGCTGGAGGACCAGCACCTGGGCGCGCTGCTCGCCTGGATCGACCCTCCCGAGGGCGAGACGGGCGCCGAGGCGGCGCTGCGGGCGGAGCTGGCGCGCGACCGGGACGGCCAGCTGCTGTGCCCGCCCGCCGGTCCCGCCACCGACCCGGCCTTCGACAACAAGCTGCTCGCCCCCGCGATCGAGCGCTACGACCGCGCCCGTACGGCACTCGCCGCCGCCGAGGACGGGCTGGAGGCGGACGACCGGCTGGGGGACCTCACCGCCGCCGAGCGGGAGATCCGCGCCCTCGTGGCGAGCCGGACCCGGCCCACCTGGGACGCGGTGTGGCGGGGCCTCGACCTGCTGCGCGAGCTGCCGCAGGCCGGGCGGGTGGAGGAGCGGTGGACCCGCGACCGCTGGTCGTTCACCGCCCACCGCGACCGTGTCCTCGCCGGTGAGCCCCCGCAGCCGCGCCGCGACGACGCGGTCACCGCCGCGAACAAGCTCGCCGCGCGGGAGCGGGAACAGGCCCGTCTGGAGGCCCAGGAGGCGCTCGACGATCCTCTGGTGATGGCGGGGCGGCGGCTGACCGGGGAGGCATTCGCGGGCGAGGTCACCGATGTGGTGATGGCGTACAGCGAGGGCAAGCGGCCGAGCCCGCGGCCCCTGGTCACCGTGCGCACGGACGACCGGCCGCACCTGGGCGAGCGGGCCAAGGTGTTCCGCTCCCTGGGCGGGAAGCCGCAGTCGGCGGAGTTCGTCGGCCACGAGGGCGACCTCGACGAGGACGGTGGCGCGCTGTTCGTCCTGCGTGTGCTGGACAAGATGGGCCGCGGCAAGGAGCCGGAGGAGGGGTCTGTGCCGCAGAAGGGCGACCTGGTCTGCTTCACGCTGTTCGAGCACGAGCAGCGGGGCGGCGCGAAGCTGCCCGAACCCGAGCAGACGCCGTGGACGCACGGCGGGCCGCCCGGGGAACAGGTGCCCGAGGCCGCCGATGCGCCGACCCAGGAGGACGTGCTGTGACCGTCGTGTTCGACCCCGGTGCCGCGGCGGCCGAGGCCACCGACGCGATCCTCCACAACACCCTGCACAGCGAGGCGCGCGGGGTCGTCGTCGACTCGCCGCCCGGCGCCGGCAAGTCCACGCTCGTCGTCCGCGCGGCCCTGGAACTCGCGGACGCCGGGCGCCCGTTGATGATCGTCGCGCAGACCAACGCCCAGGTCGACGACCTGGTGCTCCGGCTCGCCGAGAAGGACCCGGAGCTGCCGGTGGGGCGGCTGCACAGCAGCGACGCCGACCCGTACGACAAGGCGCTGGACGACCTGGCGAACGTACGCAAGTCGGCGAAGGCGGCCGATCTCGCGGGCCTGGCGGTCGTCGTGTCCACCGCGGCCAAGTGGGCGCATGTCAAGGTCGACGAGCCCTGGCGGCACGCGATCGTCGACGAGGCGTACCAGATGCGCTCGGACTCCCTGCTCGCGGTGGCCGGCCTCTTCGAACGGGCGCTGTTCGTCGGCGACCCGGGCCAGCTGGACCCCTTCGCCATCGTCGGCAGCGAGCAGTGGGCGGGCCTGTCGTACGACCCCTCGGGGTCCGCCGTGACGACCCTTCTCGCGCACAACCCCGAGCTGCCCCAGCACCGCCTGCCGGTGTCCTGGCGCCTCCCGGCGTCGGCGGCGCCCCTGGTCTCCGACGCCTTCTACCCCTACACCCCCTTCCGCAGCGGTACCGACCACGGCGACCGTCACCTCTCCTTCGCGGTCCCGTCGGACGGCTCGGGCCCCGACCGGGTGATCGACGAGGCGGCGGAGTCGGGCTGGGGGCTGCTGGAGCTGCCGGCCCGGCACACCCCGCGCACCGATCCCGAGGCGGTCCGCGCGCTGGCGACGGTCGTACGACGTCTGCTGGACCGGGGAGGCGCGGCGACGTCGGAGCGCTCACCCGACGCCGCGCCCCTGACCGCCGACCGGATCGCCGTCGGCACGGCCCACCGGGACCAGGCGGCGGCCGTCCGTTCGGCGCTGGCCGAGCTGGGCGTGACGGACGTCATCGTCGACACCGCGAACCGGCTCCAGGGCCGCGAGTACGACGTGACCGTGGTCCTGCACCCGCTCTCCGGCCGCCCCGACGCCACCGCCTTCCACCTGGAGACGGGCCGCCTGTGCGTCCTGGCCTCCCGCCACCGGCACGCGTGCATCGTGGTGTGCCGTGCGGGGGTGAGCGAGCTCCTGGACGACTATCCGTCGACGGAGCCGGTCCAGCTGGGGACGGTGGTGAAGTTCCCTGACGGTTGGGAGGCGAATCACGCGGTGTTGGCCAGGCTCTCGGAACATCGAGTGCCGTGGCGGCCTTGAGGGGGACGGCGCTGTTCGACCTGTTCCTACGCCCACTTGCGCAGGCGCGGGACAATGGACGGTGGACCGGACCACAGTCGGGTAGCAGGTGACCGACGAGATCGGTGACGTACGAGGAGGACAAGACATGGCGGAGCCCACGCCGCGTCGGAACGAACCGCGGCTACGCCCCGCGCCCCTGCTTTTCGAGCCCGCGCAGGTGGCAGAGGACCCGGAGCACTTCTTCGACCTGGAGTCGATCGACGACCCGCGTGCGCTGCTGGCGCGGTCGACCGAGCTGACGCAGGCGTTCCGGGCGGCCGCGGACCGCGCGGTGGAGTTCCAGGCCATCGCGGCGGCCCAGCTGGCGGATCCCCGCCGGTTCGACCGGCTGACGCCCGCCGACATCGCCGAGCAGGCCGAGTGGACCGAGGACTACGCCAAGAAGATGGTGGAGTTCGGCAGGGATCTGATGCGGGGCGTCGAGGGGCCGGGGCACGTCGACCCGGTGTGACCGGCAGCGCCACGGCGTTCACCCACAGCCACCCTTTGGCATATGCCAGGCGGGCAAGATACCCGCTCCCACCCTCTCCTGTCCGGCTTTTCGACAACCCTCCGGGATCGGTCCATCACGCCAGGTAGATGTAGACGTCATGAGCAGCACACGGGACGACCTCTTCTCCGACGACCGCTTCGACGTCACCTCGGGGACCACCCCCGACGGCGCCGCCTGGCTCGCCTCGGCAGGAACGTATCCGCGCAGCACGCTCGCCCTCTGGGAGGAGCGCCCCGCGGCCCCGGTGGTCCTGCCCTGCGGCTCCGCCTTCGACGTCGTCAGCGCCCCCGCGCTCTTCGGGCGCCGGATGCTCGCCCGGCTGTGGGACGAGGGCCCGGGCTCCGGACCGGTGGCCGTCCTGCGGGGGCGGATCCTGATGTTCGCCGCGCCGGGCACCGCCCAGCGGCTGCCCTCGCTGCTGCGCTGGGAGGAGTTCGGCCGCACGGACGGCATCCCGTCGCTGCTGTGCCACGGCACCGGCGACGCGGTGACGGTCCCGGCCCCGATGGATCGCGACGCCGCACCCCCGGCCCCCTGCGGTTCCCGCTGGCTGGTTGCCCCGGACACCCGTAATCCCTGGCTGCCGGGCCCCGAGGTCATGCTCTGGGCAGCCGTGCGGGCGGCTCGCGCTGCCGTTCGGATATCGATTTTTCCCCACGCGGATCAGGATGCTAAGGTCTACGACGTCAGCAGGCGCCGCTAGCTCAGTTGGTTAGAGCAGCTGACTCTTAATCAGCGGGTCCGGGGTTCGAGTCCCTGGCGGCGCACAGACAGTGAAGGCCCCTCGCAACRGCGGGGGGCTTTTCGCATTTSGGGTGACTCCCCCGCGGCCTCCCGSGCCCCCAGACCCCCCGGGTCCRGCAGGCGCGGCTGGGGGTCCGGGGGTTACCCCCCGGGAAATGCAGCATCAGCGGGTCCGGGGTTCGAGTCCCTGGCGGCGCACAGACAGTGAAYGCCCCTCGCAACCGCGGGGGGCRTTTCGCATTTCGGGTGACTCCCCCCGCGGCCTCCCGCGCCTCCCAGACCCCCCGGGTCCRGCAGGCGCGGCTGGGGGTCCGGGGGTTACCCCCCGGGAAATGCAGCATCAGCGGGTCCGGGGTTCGAGTCCCTGGCGGACGGCCTCGGGAGCCTGGACGGTGAAGATCGCAACGGCGAGCAGGACTGGCGGGGCGGGGTAGTGCCCGCGCGGGGGTGGCGACGGGCAGGCGGCACCATGCGAAAGCCCCTCGCTCTCGCGGCGCCCCTCTCGACGGCGTCGAAGCCGTTCCTGTGGGACTCGGGAGGACCCAGGACGGGGGGGGGAGTCACCCGGAATGCGAAAAGCCCCCGCGGTTGCGAGGGGCCTTCACTGTCTGTGCGCCGCCAGGGACTCGAACCCCGGACCCGCTGATGCTCTCCCCGAGTCCGACCGGCGCGTCCGCGAGCGGCGGGTACACCGACTCCTCCCAGCAGGCCTCGCTGTGTGGATGGGCGTCGATCACCTCGACCGGCCCGCCCCCGGACTCGGTCCGGCTGCGCACCCGGTACACCAGCAACCCCTGCCGGCAGGTCTGCGCGTCGTTGCCCACCTGACCGCGCACCTCGAAGGCGAGGGCGCTGTCCGCACCCGTACGGACGACGGCGAGCTTGATGCCGTTGCCCAGCCCGAACCCCGGCACGGCGCCGTGCGAGGCGTAGGAGTCGTAGTCGCCGTTCGCGCCGAAGGCGTTGCCCGCCCCGGCCGCACCCGTGCGCACCGCAGGCCCCGGCCCCGCCGACAGCGGCTCCAGCGTCAGCCGGGCGGACCCGGCGCCGCTGCCCTGCACGCACACCACCTGTCGTGGCTCCAGCCACCCGAGCTTCCACTTGTGCCAGCCGAAGAGATCCGGCGCCATGCCGAACTGGCTTCCCATCAGGTCCCAGTCACCGACGTAGGTGTCCCAGTCGCCCTTGCCGTCCACCGGACGGTGGTACAGGTCCGGCAGGTCGAAGACATGGCCGGTCTCGTGCGCGAGGACCAGCCGGTCCGGCGGATGGTTCTCGAACACGGTGACGACACGCCGGATGTCCGTGCCGTCGGCCCGCAGCGGTGTCTCCAGGTTGACGACCTTCGTGGCGTCCGAGTCGACGCCGGGCGCGTCCGGGTCGGCGACGAAGTAGACGACGTCGTAGCGGGAGAAGTCCACCTGCAGGTCCGCCACCGCGAGCGCGTCCCGCAGGTAGGCGGCCCGGTCGGAGACACGCCAGTCACGCTGTATGGCGTACGCCGTCGACGGTCGCGGCATGCGCAGCCAGTGCCGCAGCGGGTGCGGGCGCAGGGTGAACCTGCCGTAGGAGGCCCGTTCGAAGAAGTGGGTGGTGGCCGGGAAGTGGTCGGCCGTCAGTTCGGCGGGGGTCGTCAGGGGGGCCGAGTCCGGGAAGGACAGGAACACCATGACCGCGTCGAGCTTGCGGGCCGGACGCGGATAGGCGGCGTTCCAGGTGTCCAGGCCCTCGGAGTGATGGGCGTCGGTGCGCTGGAGGGCACAGGGTGCCGTGTCGAACGGTTCCGCGACCGACGGGCCGACGACCAGGGAGGTCGCGGCGAGTGCCGACATCGTGGTGAACACGGCGGCGGCACTGCGCAGTCGGGGCCGGTCCCGCAGCAGACCCATCCCACGGAGCAGGGGGTTCTGACGCGGCACGTGGACCTCCGGGAGCGGTTCGCGGGACACCGCACCCAGCCTGTGTCGGATTGTCGTACTACGTCCTGTTGTGCTGCACCGGACGGGTGAGCGAGCCGGGGGTTCGCATGAATCGACACCCCCGAATCGCTCACGGAACGTCACAAGCGGTCGGGGGCTCGAAGAAGCCGTCCAGGTGCGGGCAGAAACGATCTGTCGGATGCGCGCCTTGCGCGGGAACACTGGACAGTAGGTGGAAGGGCCCGGGACCAGCCTCTATGATCGGCACACTTTCCTGACACTTTTCCTGCATGGACACGGCCCCTCGGCCGTCCCCCATCCACCCGGCCGACCATTGCGATGAGACCCATCCGAAGATCGAGTGCACTGCGGGAGCGAGCGGTGAGCGGAACGTCCGAAGGGCCGACACCCGCGGCAGACCTCATCGGGCCAGCCGTGACAGAGAGTAACGCACAGCCATCCCCCGGTACCGGTTCGCCGCCCTACTCCTCGGCCTTCTCCGCCGCGCCCCTGGCGATGGCCGTGGTCGACCGCGAGGGCCTGGTGGCCGACGCCAACTCCACCTTCGCCGACCTGCTCGGCACACCCGCCGAGGAGCTGACCGGGACCGCCGCCGCCGACCTGGTCGACCTCGCCTCCGACGCGCGCACCTGGCACACGTACCGCGAGGTGCTGCGCGGCCGTCAGGCCGAACTGCGGTGCACGCGCCGCATCAAGCACCCCGAGGGCCACTCCCTGTGGGTCCGGGTCACGGTCGCGCCGCTGCCCGGCGACGAGTCGGGCGGTGTCCTGCTCTCCGTCGCCGACATCAGCGCCCACCGCGAACTCCAGGCCCGGCTGCGGCACTTGCAGATGCACGACCCGGTGACCCGGCTGCCCAACCGCACGCTGTTCTTCGAGCGGCTGACGGCGGCGCTGGAGGTGGAGTCGTACGAGGAGAGCGGCACCACCGGCCGAATCGGCCTGTGCTACCTGGACCTTGACGGTTTCAAGGCGATCAACGACACCCTCGGCAACCGCGTCGGCGACAAGCTGCTGGCGGCCGTGGCCGAGCGGCTCACGCGCTGCGCGGAACAGGCCGGCTACGCCCGCTCCAGCCCGCCCCTGGTGGCCCGGCTCGGCGGTGACGAGTTCGCTCTGCTCGTCGAGGACTCGACGGGCACCGAGCAACTGGCCGACCTGGCCGAGTCGTTGCTGGAGGCGCTGCGGGCCCCCTTCGACCTGTCCGGCCGGCGCCTGTCGGTGTCGGCCTCGATCGGCGTCGTGGAACGCCAGGCGGCCGGCACCACGCCGACCGCCCTGATGCAGGCCGCGGACACGACGCTGTACTGGGCGAAGGCCGACGGCAAGGACCGCTGGACGCTCTTCGACCCCGAGCGCAACGCCCACCTCATCACCCGCCAGGCCCTCGCGGCGACCCTCCGTGCGGCCGTCGATCGCGGTGAGTTCGCCCTGGAGTACCAGCCGTTGGTGGGGATGGAGGACGGCCGGCTGCGCGGTGTCGAGGCGCTTGTCCGCTGGAATCATCCTCAGTTCGGCGTACTGGCGCCGAATCGGTTCATCGGACTGGCCGAGGAGGACGGGTCCATCGTGCCGCTGGGCCGCTGGGTCCTCGCGACCGCCTGCCGCCAGGCACGCGCCTGGCAGGTGGCGCACCCCGACGAGCCGCCGATCTTCGTGAGCGTGAACGTCGCCGTGCGCCAGGTGTGGGACTCCGACCTGGTGGCGGACGTGGCGCGGATCCTGGAGGAGACCGAACTCGCGCCGCATCTGCTCCAGTTGGAGCTGACCGAGTCCGCGGTGATGGGTTCGTCGGGCAGGCCCCTCCAGGACCTCCAGGCGCTCAGCGACATGGGTGTGCGCATCGCCATCGACGACTTCGGCACCGGCTACTCGAATCTGGCGTACCTGAGCCGGCTGCCGGTCTCGGTGCTGAAGCTGGACGGCTCCTTCGTACGGGGCTTCCAGTACGAGAGCGACAACAATGCCGCCGTCCCGCCGAACCCGGCCGACGAGGTCGTCGTCGAGGCGATGATCCAGCTGGCCCACCGGCTGGGTCTGACGGTCACCGCGGAGTGCGTGGAGACGCTGGCGCAGGCCTCGCGGCTGCGCCGGATCGGCTGCGACACCGGCCAGGGGTGGCTGTACTCGCGGCCGGTGTCGCCGGATCGTATCTCCGAGCTGATGGGCGCACGCGTCTGACGTGCGCCGGGTGTGGCGTGCGGGGTCCGGTCAGGCGGCCGGCAATCCGTAGGCGTCGGCGATGAGTTCGTAGGAGCGCAGGCGCACGTCCGTGCCGGGCGCGTTGCTCGTGATCATCAACTCGTCGGCGCCGGTGCGCTTTTGGAGGTCGTCGAGGCCGGCCCGGACCTCGTCAACAGTGCCGTGCACGACGTTGGCGTTCCAGGAGTCGGCGAACTCGCGCTCCATCGGGCTGAATTCATGGGCCTCGGCCTCCTCGGGGGTGGGGATGAGGCCGGGGCGTCCGGTGCGCAGGCGGATCATGCTGAGGGCGGCGGCCTTCACCTGGCGGCGGGCCTCCTTCTCCTCGTCGGTGGCGAGGGCGGAGACGCCGATGAGGGCGTAGGGCCGGTCGAGGACGGCGGACGGCCGGAAGGACTCCCGGTACAGCTCCAGGGCCGGGACGGTGTTGCGCGCCGAGAAGTGGTGCGCGAAGGCGAAGGGCAGCCCGAGGACGGCGGCCAGGCGGGCGCTGAAGCCGGAGGAGCCCAGCAGCCAGACCGGCGGGCGGTGCGGGGACTGGACGCCGCCGGGCGAGGTCGCCTGGACCGGGCCGGGGACGGCGTGGATACGGCGGTAGGGGTGGCCGTCGGGGAAGTCGTCGTCGAGGAAGCGGGTGAGCTCGGCGAGCTGCTCGGGGAAGTCGTCGGCGCCCTCGTTCAGGTGGTCCGTGCGGCGCAGGGCGGCCGCGGTGGCCCCGTCCGTGCCGGGGGCGCGGCCCAGGCCCAGGTCGATGCGGCCGGGGGCCATGGCCTCCAGGGTGCCGAACTGCTCCGCGATGACCAGCGGGGCGTGGTTCGGGAGCATCACGCCGCCGGAGCCGAGGCGGATGCGGTCCGTGTGGGCGGCCAGGTGGGCGAGGATCACCGCGGGCGACGAGGACGCGACGCCGGGCATCGAGTGGTGCTCGGCGACCCAGAAGCGATGGAAGCCCCGGGACTCCGCGAGCCGGGCCAGCTCCACGCTGGTGCGCAGGGCCTCGGTGGCGGTACGGCCTGCGCTGACCGTGACCAGGTCCAGCACGGAGAGGGGGACGGGCGCGTTGCCCTGTACCTCGCCTCGGATCTCGTCTGCCGTCACCGGTTCCTCCTGCCGTTTCGCTGTGCGGTGTGCGTCAGCTGTTAACAGGAGGCAGTCTCCGGTTTATTCCTTCGCCCCCGCCGTCCCTCCCCTCCCCCGCTCAAAAAACGCCGGACGGGCTGACTACACCTGCACGATCGGCTCCCGGGTGAACAGCGCACCCAGGGCCGGCGCGTTCACGCGGCGGCCCGCCAGGCGCAGGGCCTCCCACACGGTGACCTGGTTCGCGGTGAGGACCGGCTTGCCGAGTTCGCGTTCCAGGGCCGGAATGTGGGCGGCCGTGTGCAGGGCCGTGTCCGGCAGGAGCACCGCCTCGGCGTCCGCCGTGTCCGCCTCCTTGGCCAGCGCGAACACCTCGGCCTCGCCCCAGGTCCCGACCTCCGCCGCCGTGATGATCCCGGAGCCGCGAAGCGCCGTGACCTCCGCGCCCGCGTCCGTCAGGAACCGGGCGAAGAGCGCGGCCACGTCGTCCGGGTACGTCGCCCCGACCGCCAGCCGCCGCACGCCGAGCTCCCGTACCGCGTGCACGAAGGCGAAGGACGTCGAGGACGCCGGCATGCCCGCCGTGACGGCGAGGCTGCGCACCTGGTCGTGGGCGCCCTCCCAGCCGTAGACGAAGCTGCCGGACGTGCACGCCCACACGACCGCCTCGGCGCCCGTCAGCCGCAGTGCCTCGACGCCCGTCGCGAGGCGCTCCGCCGAGCCCATCCGGAGCAGGGCGTCCACCCGGTGCGCGTCCTCGCCGATGTCGGTGTGCACCAGGTCGATCCGGATGTCGCTGCCGATCAGCTGCTCGATGCGCGGATAGTCGTCCTCGGCGGAGTGGCCCGGGTAGAGAAATCCGAGTGCGGTCATGTCAGCCTTTCTACTGCTGTTCCTGCTCAGGAACATCCGGCACGTCCGGAAGCACGGGTCCGCTCGGCGCCGCCTCGTCGAGCCGCGCCGCCGGGTCGATCAGCGCCTGATAAGGCCCCACCGCGCGAGTACCCACCCTGCGCAGCGCGGCCCACATCGTCACCTGGTTGGCCGAGAGAACCGGCATGCGCAGCTCCGCCTCCAGTTGGGGGATCACGTCGTAGGTGGGCAGGTTGGTGCAGCTGATGAACAGCGCGTCGACCGGGCGCCGGCGCACGGCCCTGCGCGCCATTTCGGCCACGTCGCGGTAGGGCACCTTCCAGATGTGCCGCGTCAGCCCCATGAACGCGCACCCCGTGACCACGACGCCCGCCTCGGCCACGTAGTCCTCCAGGGCCCGCGTCACCGACACCGTGTACGGCGTCACCAGCGCCACCCGGCGCACCCCCAGCTCGGTCAGCGCCTCCAGCAGCGCCCCGGACGTGGTGACCGACGGCACCGCGCCCGCCCGGGTCATGGCCGCGCACATCGCCCGCTCGCCCGCGATGCCGCCGACGAAACTGCCGGAGGTGCAGGCGTAGGCGACGACCTCGGGACTGATCGCGGTCAGGGTGCGGACGCCGTCGCTCAGCGTCTCGTGTTCGCTGACCAGGCGGGCCAGATCCAGGCTGACCTCGACCGGGACGAACGGCGTCCGGGTCAGATGCAGCGAGACCTCGTCGGGGACCCAGCGCCACAGCTCCCGGTCCAGCGCGAAGTCGAACGGGGCGACCACTCCGACACCGCGCTGGGGGCGGGGGCCACCGAGGAAGGAGATGTCCATGGCACTCATGGCAGGCACCGTCCTCACTACGAGAAACAGGTGAGCAACGGACCGTGTGTACGCCCGTGTTGACGAAGGTAGGTTCGGGTGCGAGCGTGGTCAAACCTCGCATGTCAGACGGCCCTCGGTTCCAGTAGAACGCCGCGACACGGCGCTCGCAC
>NZ_RDBN01000053.1:602005-610297 GCF_008042075.1 Streptomyces sp. UW30
CCGGCCGCGCCCGCGTCGAGCACGCGGACGAGTCGACCCTCGCCGAGCGGCTGCCGCGCGCCGACGTCCTGCTGGTCTGGGACTTCACCTCGCACGCCGTGCGGGCCGCCTGGCCCGGCGAGGGCCCGAGGCCGCGCTGGGTGCACACGGCGAGCGCGGGCGTGGACCACCTGATGTGCCCCGAGCTCACCATGTCCGACACGGTGGTCACCAACGCGCGCGGGATCTTCGACCAGCCGATCGCCGAGTACGTCGCCGCGCTGGTGCTGGCGATGGCGAAGGACCTGCCGCGGACCCTGGACTTCCAGCGCTCGCGGCAGTGGCGGCACCGCGAGGGGCAGCGCGTGGCCGGCACGCGCGCGTGCGTGGTCGGCTCCGGTCCCATCGGCCGGACGATCGCCCGCACGCTCAAGGCCCTCGACATCACCACCGCGCTGGTCGGCCGGGTCCCGCGCACCGGCATCCACGGCCCGGACGATCTCGACCGGCTGCTGTCCCGCGCCGACTGGGTGATCGCGGCCGCGCCGCTCACCGAGCAGACGCACGGCATGTTCGATCTGCGCCGCTTCGGCGTCATGCAGCCCTCGGCCCGGTTCATCAACATCGGACGTGGGCAACTGGTGGTGGAGGAGGCGCTGGCCGAGGCCCTCACCAAACGCTGGTTCGCGGGCGCCGCGCTCGATGTGTTCGAGCACGAACCCCTCACCCCGGACAGCCCGCTGTGGGAACTGCCGGGACTGATCGTCTCCCCGCACATGAGCGGGGACACCGTCGGCTGGCGGGACGAACTCGGTCGTCAGTTCGTGGAGTTGTACGAGAGGTGGGAGGCGGGCAGGCCGCTGCTGAACGTCGTGGACAAGCAGCGCGGGTACGTACCGGGACGTTGAACTCGCCGCGGATTCACGCGGATTCGAGCCTGGAGGGCGCATGACGGACCTGACCGAACTGACCGCCGTACAACTCCTCGACGGCTACCGCAAGGGAGAGTTCAGCCCCGTCGACGCCACCCGCGCGACCCTGGAGCGGGCCGAGCGGATCCAGCCGGAGGTCAACGCGTTCGTGCGGATCACCGCAGAGGAGGCCCTCGTACAGGCCGGCGAGTCGGCCGAGCGCTGGCGGCGCGGCGAGCCGGCCGGTGTGCTCGACGGTGTCCCGGTCACCGTGAAGGACATCCTGCTGATGCGCGGGACGCCGACCCTGCGCGGCTCGAAGACCGTCGCGGAGCGGGGGAACTGGCACGAGGACGCCCCCTCGGTGGCCCGGCTGCGGGCGCACGGCGCCGTCTTCCTCGGCAAGACGACCACCCCCGAGTTCGGCTGGAAGGGCGTCACCGACTCGCCGCTGTCCGGCGTCACCCGCAACCCCCTGGACCCGACACGCACCGCGGGCGGCTCCAGCGGCGGCGCGGCGGCGGCCGTGGCCCTCGGCGCGGGGCCGCTCGCGCTGGGCACGGACGGCGGCGGCAGCGTCCGTATCCCGGCGGCCTTCTGCGGCATCTTCGCCCTGAAACCGACGTACGGCCGGGTCCCCCTGTACCCCGCGAGCGCCTTCGGCACCCTCTCGCACGTCGGCCCGATGACCCGTGACGCGGCCGACGCGGCCCTGCTCCTGGACGTCATCGCCGCGCCCGACTCCCGCGACTGGTCGGCGCTCCCGCCGGCGCCGGGCTCCTTCGCCGCGGCTCTGTCGGGTGGGGTGCGCGGCCTGCGCGTCGCCTATTCCCCGTCCCTCGGCGGCCAGGTGGCGGTGCGTCCGGCGGTCGCGGCGGCGGTGCGGCGGGCGGTGGAGCGGATGGCGGGGCTGGGGGCGTACGTCGAGGAGACCGACCCCGACTTCACCGACCCCGTGGACGCCTTCCACACCCTGTGGTTCACGGGGGCCGCCCGGGTGACCCAGCAACTGGGGCCGCACCAGCGGGAGTTGCTCGACCCGGGCCTGAGGGAGATCTGCGCGGCCGGCGCCCGCCTGTCCGCGCTGGACTATCTGGCCGCGGTGGACGTCCGGATGGCACTGGGCCGGCGGATGGGCCGCTTCCACGACGCCTACGACCTCCTGCTCACCCCGACCCTCCCGATCACGGCCTTCGAGGCAGGCGCCGAGGTTCCGAAGGGCTCGGGGCACCGCCGGTGGACCGGCTGGACGCCGTTCACCTACCCCTTCAACCTGACCCAGCAGCCGGCGGCCACCGTCCCCGTCGGCACGGACGGGGACGGTATGCCGGTGGGCCTGCAGATCGTGGCCGCCCGGCATCGCGACGATCTGGTGCTGCGGGCGGCGCACGCGCTCTACGAGGCCGGGGTCACGACCTCCGGGGCCTGACGGGCGTACCGGTGTCGATCACCTCGACGGGGGTGTCCCGCAGGTGTTCGACGTAGGTCAGGAGTTCCTCGTTCAGACCCGCTCTGGAGTTGTAGAGGTCGTCCTTCCAGCCCAGCGCCACCCGACCGCCCAGATCGTCCTCGACGAGCAGCGCCCGGCCGTCGGCGTCGGCGTGCCCCGCGTGGTGGTTGCGCAGCACCTCCGTCACCTGCACGAAGGCACCGAACTGCTGCGATCCGATCCAGAGTCCACCACCCAGAAGGTCGTCGGAAGCGGCCCTCGCCTCGTCCCGCATGGCGTCGGCCTGCGCGAGGAACCGCTCCGCGTCCAGGGCGCGACCGGCCTCCAGGTCGGTGAGAGCGCGCCGCAGGAAGTCGTGCCAGACCCGGATCGCCGTACGAGCCCGGGCCACCCGCTGCAACTGCACCTGAGTTGCCTCACGGTCGGCCCGCGCCCGCTCCTGCCGAGCGATCTGCCGCTGATGTGCCAGCGGCCCGAGGAACATGGCGAGGGCCGAGATCAGCGCCCCGATGACACCACCGAGCAGCCCGGCGATCGTGTTCGACATGGCCCCAAGTCTGTACGAGGCGGGCCTGGTTCTACCCCTCCAGCCGCCGGAATCTCAGCGACTCCCCGAGCGCCCCCGACCGCCACAGGTCGTTGCACCCCTCGGCCATCTCCTCCAGCCCCTCCACGATCTGGCCCCAGACGATGCCGGGCACCCAGCCCACGTCGCCGTTCAGGAGCAGGTTGTTGCGCTCGTAGAACAGGGCCAGGTCGACCACCGTGGTGCCGGGGCGGACCTCGCGGTCGTAGCCGTAGGACTTGGTGCCCAGTTCCGTACCGGCGAAGGCGAAATAGCACAGATCGCCCGGAATAGGGGTGACCGTCGGGTTTTCCAGCGGCGGCTCCGTTTCCGCGAAGGGCGGGAAGAGGGCGTAGATCTCGTTGCGGGCGTATTTGGCGTGGTAGACGTCGCCGGTCAGGGGCAGGGCGTCCCAGACGGCCGCGCAGGTCAGCGGGGCGCGGTCGTCCAGGAGTTTGGCCTTGCAGTGGACCCCGCGCTTGACCAGTGACACCTCGATGAACCGTTCAGTCATGCATCCCAGGGTGCATACATCGCATGCTCCCGGGTAGCCGCGCCGCCATGGCTCCACCTAATGGGAACGACAGACTCACACAAGGGACCACGCGCCGGTCGCTGCTCGCGGGGGTGGCGGCGCTCGGTGCGCTGGGGGCGGCCGGCTGCTCGCGGGTGGSCACGGCATCGACCACGGAAGGCGGCGATCTGCTCGACCGGCTGAAGGCCGCGGGCGTCGTACGCCTCGGTATCGCGGGGGAGATCCCCTTCGGCTACATCGACAAGAACGGCGAGCTGACCGGCGAGGCGCCGGAGCTCGCCAAGGTCATCTTCAAACGGCTGGGCGTCGACAAGGTACAGCCCGTGCCCACCGAGTTCGGCTCGCTGATCCCGGGCCTGAACTCCCAGCAGTTCGACGTCGTCGCCGCCGGGATGTACGTCAATCCCGAGCGCTGTGAGCAGGTCATCTTCTCCGACCCCGACTACCAGATGCTCGACTCCTTCATCGTGCGCAAGGGCAACCCCAAGGGCCTGCACGACTACAAGGACATCGTCGAGAAGGGCGCCAAGTTCGCCACCGGGACCGGCTATGCCGAGATCCAGTACGCCGTCGAGGCGGGGTACGAGGAGAGCGACATCCTGATCGTGCCGGACCAGGTCGCGGGGCTGAACGCCGTCGAGGCGGGACGCGTGGACGCCTTCGCCGGTACGGCGCTGACCACCCGTGAGGTCGTCAAGAAGTCGTCCAAGGCGGAGTCCACCAAGGCCTTCGCGCCCCTCGTCGAGGGCGAACCGCACGTCGACGGCGGCGCGTTCGCGTTCCGGCCGACCGAGACGAAGCTGCGGGACGCCTTCAACGTCGAGCTGCACAAGCTCAAGAAGAGCGGGGAGCTGTTCCGCATCCTCAAGCCCTTCGGCTTCACGGAGGCGGAGATGACCGACCTCACCGCGAAGGAGCTGTGCGGCGGATGACCTCGGGACTCTGGGAACTCGTACTCAAAGGGATATGGATCACCGTCCAGCTGCTGGTCCTGAGCGGACTGGTGGCCACGGTGGTCGCCTTCGGCGTCGGCATGGCCCGCACCCACCGGCTGTGGATAGTCCGCTTCCTCGCGGGCACCTACACCGAGGTGTTCCGCGGGACCTCCGCCCTGATCATGATCTTCTGGGTGTTCTTCGTGCTGCCGGTCGCGTTCGGCTGGCAGCTGGTGCCCCTGTGGGCGGGCACGCTCGCGCTCGGATTGACCTACGGGGCGTACGGCGCCGAGATCGTCCGCGGCGCCCTCAACTCCGTCGACCCGGCGCAGCGCGAGGGCGGCATCGCTCTCAGCTTCACGCCGTGGCAGCGGATGCGGCTGATCCTGCTGCCGCAGGCGGTGCCGGAGATGATCCCGTCGTTCACCAACCTGCTGGTGGAACTGCTGAAGGGCACCGCGCTGGTGTCCGTGATGGGCATGGGCGACCTGGCCTTCAGCGCCAACCTCGTGCGCCTGGCGCTCCAGGAGAGCGCGGAGATCTACACGTACGTCCTGCTGATCTACTTCGTCATCGCCTTCCTGCTCACGCGGGGCATGCGCGGACTGGAACGCAAACTCAAGGCCGGTGTCGGCAAGTCGGTCGGGCGCACGCCCGAGCAGGAGCTGCACCGACCTGAGACGACCGGTGTGGGCGCGGGAGGTGCTCTCGGATGACCTGGGACTGGGGCGCTGTCGCCGACTTCATGCCGCGATTCTGGGACGGACTGCTGCTCACCCTGCAGATCCTGGCCTTCGGCTCGCTGATCTCGTTCGCGCTGGGCCTGGTGTGGGCGCTGCTGATGCGCACGCCGAGCCGCTGGGTGCGCTGGCCGGTCGGGGTGGTGACGGAGTTCATCCGCAACACCCCGCTGCTGGTGCAGCTGTTCTTCCTCTTCTACGTGCTGCCCGAGTGGGGCGTCACCGCCTCGGCACTGACCACCGGCGTCTTCGCGATCGGGCTGCACTACTCGACGTACACGATGCAGGTCTACCGCGCCGGCATCGAGGCGGTGCCCGCCGGCCAGTGGGAGGCCGCGACGGCGCTGAACCTGCCGATGACCAGGACGTGGCGGGTGGTGATCCTGCCGCAGGCGATCCGCCGGGTCGTGCCGGCCCTCGGCAACTACGTCATCGCGATGCTCAAGGACACCCCGATCCTGATGACCATCACCGTCATGGAGATGCTCGGCGAGGCGCGGCTGTTCGCGCAGGAGAACTTCCAGTTCACCGAGCCCCTGACGGTCATCGGAGTGGCCTTCATCGTCATCGCCTATCCGGCCTCCCTTCTCGTACGAGCCCTGGAGCGACGCCTTGTCCGCTGACACCCCTCTCATGAAAGAACCCGACGCGAGCGCCAACCCGCCGGTGGACGGCAGCGAACTGATCCGCTTCGACCACGTCACCAAGCGCTTCGGGTCCAACACGGTGCTCGACGGGCTCGACTTCTCCGTCGAGTCCGGCAAGCACGTCACCCTGATCGGCCCGTCCGGCTCCGGCAAGACGACGATCCTGCGGCTGCTGATGACCCTGACCAAGCCCGACGAGGGCACGATCACGGTCGCCGGTGAGCAGCTCTTCCCGGCCCCCGAGAAGCAGATCCGCGAGGTCCGCAAGAAGATCGGGATGGTGTTCCAGCAGTTCAACCTGTTCCCGAACATGACCGTGCTGCGCAACATCACCGAGGCCCCGGTCACCGTCCTCGGCATGGCCAAGGACGAGGCGGAGGCACGCGCCCGTGAGCTCCTCGACATGGTGGGCCTCGCCGACAAGTGCGACGCCCGCCCGACCCAGCTGTCCGGCGGCCAGCAGCAGCGGGTGGCGATCGCGCGGGCGCTGGCCATGCGGCCGCAGGTGCTGCTGCTCGACGAGGTGACCTCGGCACTGGACCCGGAGCTGGTCGCGGGCGTCCTGGACCTGCTGCGGGACATCGCCCGCACCACCGACATCACGATGCTCTGCGTGACCCACGAGATGAATTTCGCCCGGGACATCTCGGACCAGGTCCTGATGTTCGACTCCGGCCGGGTCATCGAGTCCGGCACCCCGGAGAAGATCTTCAACGACCCCGAGAACGACCGCACCCGGGAGTTTCTCAGCGCTGTGCTGTGACGTCTCGGTCGGACCATGACTTTGGCATATGCCAGAGTGCTAGCACCGCAGTTGAGGGCGTCGCAATCTCGTCAACAACCGCTCACTACAAGCCTCTTGCCCGCTATCGTGAAGGAGACTGACAGAGAGACTCGAACCCCGCCCGATGAGAAGCGACGTGCGACCGCAGGGGGAACCGTGGCGCTGCAGCACGAGTCGACGACGCCGTACCACTCGGTCCAGGACGCCCTGCGCGTCCTGGAGACCGTGGCACGGCACAGCACCGGAGTCACCGACACCGAGCTCGCCCGGCACACGGGCATCAGCCCGGAGCGCCTGACCGGCCTCCTGCGAATGCTGCGCCGCGAGGGCTACGTCGAGCAGGTCGCCGACGGGGCGTATGTCACGGGCGACGCCCTGGCCCGCCTCGGTTCCGCCCAGGGCCGTGAGCAGGCCCTGCGCGACACCCTCCAGGACACCCTGGACCGGCTGCGGGACTCGGTCGGCGCGGCCGTCTACATCAGCCGGTACCTCGACGGCGAGGTCAAGATCGACCAGTTCGCGGCCGGCCCTGCCACTCCCGTGGTCAACGAGTGGGTCGACTTCCGCTTCTCCGCCCACGCCACCGCCATAGGCAAGAGCCTGCTGGGCCAGCTCGACCACAACGGCCGGCGCGACCACCTCTCCCGGCACAAGATGGCCCGGCTCACCTCGCGCACGATCACCAGCGACAAGGTGCTGCTCTCCCGCCTGGAGTCCCAGCCGCCGACGGTCCCACACCTCGACCTCCAGGAGTACGCGGTGGGCACGGTGTGCGCGGCCGTCCCGATCACGGCCGGCTCCTCGGTGGGCTGCCTGGCCCTGTCGCTCCCGCTGGAGCACGCGCACCGGCTGCGCCAGGCGGCGGACACCCTGAACCGCGGCGCGACGCCGGTGCTGCTGTCGCTCGCGATCCAGTCCTGACCGGCCGAGCTCGGCGGTGGTCCGAAGCACCCCCGCGGACCAGGTAGTATTTTCTCGTCGCCAGCCGCGAAGAGCACGAAATACGCGGTCGGCGCGAGTCATGCGCCGCTAGCTCAGTTGGTTAGAGCAGCTGACTCTTAATCAGCGGGTCCGGGGTTCGAGTCCCTGGCGGCGCACCTCAGAAGGGCCTCTCGTGGGAGCGGGAGGCCCTTCGGCGTATGTCGTGATCTCCGCCCCTGTCAGCCTTCGATACGTCCGCTCCCCCGCTTCCGGCCGCCACCACACCGGGTCGGCACACCGCAGCCCCTCCCGCCTGAGACCCGCCCGATGGATCTTGTTCGTGGCGGTCACCGGCATCCGCTCCACCACCCGCACGAACCGGGGCGCCATCTTCGTCCCCAGATCCGGCTGGGCGAGCAGGAACCCGGCGAAGGCCACCGGGTCGAACTTCCCCGCGATCGTCGCCATGACCTGGTCCCCGGTCACCGGATCCGGCACCGCGTACACGGCGACGGCGTCCGCGCCCTCGTACCGGGCGAGGATGTTCTCGATCATCGCGGCGGACAGGTTCTCCCCGTCGACCCGGAGCCGGTCGTCGCCGCGTCCCGCGAAGTACAGATAGCCGTCGGTGTCCCGGCAGAACAGGTCCCCCGTCCAGTACCAGCCCTCCCGCCGCCGATCCGCCTCCGCGTCCGGATTGCGCCAGTACCCCTCGAAGGGGTTCGGCCCCCGGTTGACCAGCTCCCCGATCGCCGTGTCTCCGTTGACCAGCCGCCCGCCCGCGTCGAAGACGGCCGGCGGGCATTCCGCGCAGGTCTCCGGGTC
>NZ_RDBN01000053.1:610397-647585 GCF_008042075.1 Streptomyces sp. UW30
GGCGACCACTGCACGGCGGCCCCGCCCTCCGAAGACCCGTACCCCTCCACCAGCCGCACCCCGAACCGGCGCTCGAACGCGGCCGCGTCCACGGCGCCCGCCTCCGTGCCGAAGCCGAGCCGGAGCGGGTTGTCCCGGTCGTCGTCCCGCTCCTCGGTCGCGAGGATGTACTGCACGGCCCGGCCCACATACGTGAAGTACGTCGCCCCGTACCGCCGCACGTCCGCCAGGAACCCCGACGCCGAGAACCGCCGCCGCAGCGCCACGCCCGCGCCGGCCGCGAGGGCGGGGGCCCAGTCGGCGATCACCGCGTTGCCGTGGAACATCGGCATGCAGATGTAGTGCACGTCGTCGGGCCGCACCCGGAACTGGTCCGCCAGGGAGTACCCCGCCGCGGCCAGCCGGCCCTGGGTGCAGATCGCGGCCTTGGGGGCGCCGGTCGAGCCGGAGGTGAAGTAGAGGAGAAGCCGGTCGTGCGGGGTGGCGTGGTAGGGGTCGGGGCGGGCGTCGGCGTAGGGCGCGAGCAGGGCGTCGTATTCCGGCGTCCCGGTCAGCAGCAGCCGTACGCCGGGTAGTTCCAGGCCGTCCAGCAGCGGCAGTTGGGCTCGCTCGGTGATCAGGACCCGGCACTCGGTGTGCAGGATGTCGCGGGCGAGTTCCGGGCCCCGGCGGGTGGGGTTGATCCCGGCGACGGCAGCTCCGGCGAGGGCGGCCGCGCCGAGCCACAGCGGGTACTCGGGGATGTTGTCGAGAAGCACGCCGATGTGCGGCTCGGCGCCGGGTGGCAGGAGGTCGGCGAGCAGCGCGGCGCGGGCTGCCGACCCGGCGGCCACCTCGTGATGGGTGAGCGCCTCCCCGTCGAACCACAGGCCCGGCCGGTGGTCACCCCACCGGGCCGCCACGAGCTCCGCGACCGTGCGTCCCGTAGTGGACTCCATGAGGGCGCACGGTAATTGACGTACAGTCAGATGTGGAGGGTCAGAAGCCGTTCATCGCGTCCATGCCCGAGGACATCTCCGTGTAGGTGACCATGAAGCCGGCGCAGAACAGCACGACCACCCCGAGGAACACCAGGATGCCGACGGTGGCCGCCGCCTGCCTGCCATGGCTCGGGCGGTGGGCCGTGGCCACCACCTGGGGGCCGTCGGCGTAGTACACGGTCACGACGTCACCCTCGACCGTCGTCCCGGGGCCGTCCTCCTCCTCGAAGCGGATGGGCCGGCCGTCATGGGTGGTGAACTCGTACACGTGGTGCAGCGTCGTGTGCACCCGGGAGTCACCGCTGCCGCCGTGGGTCGTCGTGTACATCCGCAGACAGCGCCCCTGCGCGGTCAGCCCGCTGTTCCAGGCGCTGCGCATCTGCAGCGAGCGGCGCACCACCCGGTACGCCATGAACAGTGCCACGGCCATGATCAGGCCGGGTACGACATAGAAGATCACGTCCATCGTTCATCCCCCGAGGTCGATCCGCCGACCCCGTGCGGCCGGCGTGGGAGGAACCTACCCACGCCGGCCTGGGCATTGACTCAAGAGAACCTCAGAACGTCACGTCCGAGCACGCGTAGAACGCGTTGCTCGTGTCAGCGATCGTCCACACCGCGAGGATCACGTGGTGTCCGCTCAGCCCGGACGGCAGGGTGCCGCTGTGGGAGAGCGTGGAGGGCGGTCGCTGCCCGTTGTACGGGATCGTCAGGAACGGGGTGAGGTTGAGGTCGGAGCGGGCCAGGTTGTGGTTCTGGTTCCAGCCCGGCTTGGTGACGTAGTACTTGAAGTCGGTCGTGGCGTGCATCGCGGTGAACTGCCACCGGAAGGTGTAGCTCTGACCGCCCGACACCCTGGTCGTGGGCCAGGCACCGCCGGACGGCGCGTTCGGTGCGCTGAGCTGGGCGAACTGGCCCAGCCCCGCGTTGCAGATCTGTCCGTCGGCCGGGCCGGAGCCCGGGAAGCCCTTCGGGCCCTCGACGCTCTGCGGCTCCCACTGGATGGAGCCGCAGTTCGTCACGGTGCCGTTCTGGCAGAGCTTCTGCCGGCTGATGGGGAGGTCGGTGTAGCCGTGGCTGCTCGCGCCTCCGGCGGAGAGCACGAGGGCCCCGGCGGTGCTGAGTCCGAGTGCGGCGGCGTACCACTTGGCCTTTCTGCGCATGCTGCTGCTCCTGGGAACGTGGGGGAAGTTCGGCGAGCTTGCAGGTCTAGACCAAGTCCCAGATTATTGCTGACTGTTGAACATGTCCATACCAATCGAGGGACATGTTCGAGGGACCGTCAGATCGCCGTCTCGCCCCGCCCCGCGCAGAACGCCACCGTCAAGTCCTTGACCAGCGCCTTGCGTTCGTAGTCGTCCAGCTCGACCAGGCCCCGCATGGTCAGCCGGGTCACCGTGTCCTCCACCGAGTCGACGACCGAGGTGACCATGGTGGCCCGGTCCCGTGCGTCCAGCGCGGCGATACGGCGGCGGTGCATCGCGGCAGCGACCTCGGGCGCGTACTCCATCCGCACCGGCCGCACCGAGAACACCTCGAGGCCGACCCCCGCCGCGTCCCGCGCCACCAGCCGGGTCAGTACGTCCGCGGCCGCCTCGACGGAACCCCGCGGGCCGCCCGGCATCTCCACCGGCACCCGGGCCAGCGCCGCCTCGACACACTCGCGCAGGTACGACTCGTGGTCCTCCACCCCGAGCAGCGCCCGCGCGGTGTCCTTCACCCGCCACACCACCAGGACGACCGCCCGCAGCGCCACCCCGTTGCCGTCGGCCGCCGGCATCGGCTCGCTGCGCCAGTGCCGCAGCCGTACGTCGACCCGGCGGCGCAGCAGCAGCGGGTTGACCCACATCAGGCCGGTGCGCCGGACCGTCCCCCGGTAGCGGCCGAACAGCCCCAGCACCCAGGCCCGCCCGGTCCGCCCGCGGGCCAGCCCGCCGAAGCCGAGCAGCCCGAGGCCCCCGGCTCCCGCGTACGCCGCCCACTGCGCCGGGCCGAGTCCGGCCCCCGCCGACGCCGGCAACCCCAGCGCCGCCACCGCCGGCGGCGGCAGCACCCCGGCCCACCACGAGGCGGCCAGGCACCCGGCCGCCCCGCAGGCACCGGCGAGCACACCCGCCGCACCGGGCAGCACCCGCGCGGGCCGCTCCACCAGATCGGGGTCGACCTCCGGTTCGGGACGCGGCTTCGGCTGGACCGGGCGGCGCAGGCGCGGCTGCTCCCCCGTGCCTTGCCGGCGTGCCACGACCGTCGGTCTGAGCGGCACCGACACCGGGCCCGCCTCGTCGCGGAACAGCAGATGGACGGGGATCTCGGTGGTCGCCTCGTTCTGGATCAGCCGCCCGGGCCGCACCGGCACCTCGGCCGGCCCCCCGAGCCCCTCGGGCTCGGGCGTGTGAGAAGTGGTCGTGGTCATGGGTGCCTCCAGCCTCCGCGCCAGATGCGTCACAACTGTGGTCGCCGCGATGTCGGGTTACGAGAACAGCCGCCGCCAGGTCTCCGGCCCCGGATAGCCGTCGGCCGCGCCGCCCCGCCAGCCCTGGGAGCGCTGGAACGCCTCGACGGCACGTCGGTCCGCCTCGCTCCAGCGCGAACCCGGGCCGGTCTTGTAGTGCTTGCCGAATCCCCTCTTCACCAGCTGCTCGCCGAGCTGGGTGATGAACTGGTTGTCGGCGCCCGGCCGGAACAGCGCCCTCCCCGGATAGCCGGGCACCCCGTGCGACGACGGCTGCTCGGGTGGGCGGGCGCCGGTCGCCCCGGCAGGGATGTCCTTGCCCTTGCCCGCCGCCAGCAGCGCCCACGTCGACGGCCCCGGCAGCCCGTCCGCGTCCTGGCCCCGCCAGCCCTGCGCGAGCTGGAAGGCCTGGGTGGCCCTGCGGTCCGCGTCCGACCAGCGCGGGCCCGGGCCGGTGGTGTAGTACCGGCCGGCGCCGCGCTCGACGAGCAGCCGGCCCAGCTGGGTGACGTGCTTGTTGTTGGCTCCGGGGCCGAAGTGCGCCGGCCCCGGGTACGGCGTGGGGCGCGTCGGCCCCTCCGGCTTGGCGGTGTCCGGCTTCCCGCCGCCCGGCCGCTCGCCCTCGGGCTGCCCGGTGTCCGGTTTCTTGCCCGACGAGCCGGCGCTCGTGAGTCCCTTGTAGCGGTAGGCGACGTAGCGGTCGGAGTGGTTCCAGTAGGCGTACGGGGTGGCCTGCCGCCGGGCGTGCGGGGGAGCCTCCTCGTAGGCGGTGTAGTAGGTGAGCGTGTAGTCCGTCCAGCCGCCGAAAATGACTACGTGCGAGCCTTTCTGGGGGTCAGCGGGATTATGGAAGAGCAGAATGTCGCCGGGTTGCAGTTCCTCCCGGGAGATTCGTACGCCGTACTGGTCGAGGCTGCCGGTCCATTCGTTTCCGGGCAGGCTCCATGCCATCGAGACGAAGCCCGAGCAGTCCTGCCGGTATCCGTCCGACCAGTACCGGGACATGCTGTACGGCACCTTCGCCGCGACCCAATTCTTGGCCCGCCTGATGATCTCAGCGCGGGTGGTCGCGGGCGCCTTGACGGTGCCGGCGGGCTTGGCCGGCGCTCCGCCCGGGCCGTGCAGCGGGGCCTTGCCGCCCTGGGGGGTGCTGGGCTCGTCACCTGCGGGAACGGCCGGTCGGTCGAGGGTGTGGGGGGCGGCGAGGGCCGGGGCCGTGTGGCCGACGGCGACGGTGGTGGAGGCGGCTGCGGCGAGGATCAGCGCCCGGGTGGCGGCCGGGTGGCGGCCGGCCGTGGAATGCGGCAGGACGCGCTGCCAGTGGGCGCATCCGGGGCAGTCGCAGTCACTCGCCGGATCGAATTCCTCGAATACCGGAGACCGAGCCTCCATGCGATTCCCCTCACACTCCTGTTGGAAATGTCCGCGGCTGTACACACCGTCAGTTTCACAACTGTCTTCCGGACTCGCATGTTGACGGTCCGAATGGTTTACAAGGGGCCGCGCTCCCCCCGGACCGCCCGGCCGCGCGGTCCGGGGCACCCCCAGAGGTCATGTAGAGTTAACGCCGTCAGCACGCGCCGCTAGCTCAGTTGGTTAGAGCAGCTGACTCTTAATCAGCGGGTCCGGGGTTCGAGTCCCTGGCGGCGCACAGACAGTGAAAGCCCCTCGCAACTGCGGGGGGCTTTTCGCATGCGCCCCCGGCGGCCTCCCGGGCCCCCGGGTCTTGCAGGCGCGGCTGGGGGTCCGGGGGTTACCCCCCGGGAAATGCAGCATCAGCGGGTCCGGGGTTCGAGTCCCTGGCGGCGCACAGGCCGTCCGGAAGCCCCTCGTGCAAGCGAGGGGCTTCTGGCGTGTTTGGCCGGATACCCTCTGGCCATGGCAGCTCGTGACCTGCAAGAGCGGATCAAGAAGCTCATCATCGACCGCCGGCTGGCCTCCGGGGCCCCGCTGCCGACGGAGCCCGAGCTGATGGCGCACCTGGGGGCCAGCCGCAACTCCGTGCGCGAGGCGCTCAAGGGGTTGCAGGCGATGGGCATCGTGGAGATCCGGCACGGCTTCGGGACGTACGTCGGCACGATGTCGCTGGCCCCGATGATCGAGGGCCTCGCCTTCCGCACGGTCGCCGGGCATCACCGGGGCGAGGACACCCTGCTCCAGCTCGTACAGCTGCGGGAGGCCGTGGAGGCGGGGCTGGTGGCGCGGCTCGCGGGGCGAATACCGGAATCCGACCTCGTTGAACTGGACGCGCTCGTGGACCGTATGGAACAGCAGGCGGCGCGCGGCGGTGACGGAATCGCCGAGACCGATCGGGCGTTTCACGCCACCCTCTACCGAGGGCTGGACAACGCGCTGCTCGGCGAAGTCATGGAGGCGTTCTGGGACGCCTTCCACCGGGTCCACACCGACCTCGGGGGTGCTCCGCAGGATCCCCTGGTCACCTGCCGGCAGCACCGGGAGATCGTGGACGCGGTGCGGTCGGGTGACGCGATACGGGCGGAGGAGGCCATAAGGGAGCACTTCGGCAACATCCGCGCCCGCGTGTCCACAACGGGTACACAACACCCCCACAGGTGCCACAATGAGCGCGTATGACCGGTAAACACCTCGTTTCGCATCTTGCGATCATGCGGAACGCCGTAGAACCCTGGGGTTGGGTTTACCAAGATGCTGCGGATACGCGGCAGTTGGGGGGCAAGGAGCCGGTTGCCGGTTTTTGCGGGGAGTAGGGGGCCCCGTTCATGACCTCATGCCGAGGGGGGCATGATGCAACCGGAAGGTCGCGTTTCCATGTCTAAGGTGTGGAAGATGTGGTGACTGCGGCCCACCACTGATACGCCTGTGGAGGTCGAGGGGGATCGACACAGTCGTTAAGGAACCGACAGACACGCGGTGACCTGCGTGTGGGGGGATGACTCATGACGTCGACGCCGACGGGCGCCCGGCAGAACTTCGACCCGTCTCAGACAACACAGCTACGGGTGCCTTCGCAAACCCGGACCGGCGCGTTCCGCCGGATCAAGAAGACGCTGCCGAAGTACGACTACGAGCACTACAGCCGACTGGCCGGTCCCCTCACCCAGCCCGACCCGAACAAGCCGTACCGGGTCGAGTACCGCTCGCTGATCTCGCAGGAGCCGCACCGGATCAGGGTCGCCCTGATGCTGGCCGCGGCCCCGGTGCTCTCGCTGGTCCTGCTGTTCTGGCTGCTACAGCCCGAGCACTGGACCGAACGGGACTATCCCGCCTACGACTTCCTGCCGGCGCTCGACATAGTCATGCTCGTCTCGATCGGTCTGATCGAGTTCTTCCGCTGCATGAACGTGCTGTCCAACGCGCACGCCACGCTGGTCGCCCGCGACCCGATCCCGGTGGTGCCGGAGACCGGCACGAGAGTGGCCTTCCTCACCTCCTTCGTGCCCGGCAAGGAGCCGCTGGAGATGGTGACGAAGACCCTGGAGGCGGCCGTCAAGCTGCGCCACCGGGGCCTGCTGCACATCTGGCTGCTCGACGAGGGCGACGACCCGGAGGTCAAGGAGGTGTGCGCCCGGCTCGGCGTGCACCACTTCTCCCGCAAGGGCGTCGCCAAGTGGAACCAGGCCAAGGGCCCGCACCGCGCCAAGACCAAGCACGGCAACTACAACGCCTGGCTGGACGCGCACGGCGACGACTACGACTTCTTCGCCTCGGTCGACACCGACCACGTGCCGCTGCCCAACTACCTGGAGCGGATGCTCGGCTTCTTCCGCGACCCGAACGTCGGCTTCGTCATCGGCCCGCAGGTGTACGGCAACTACGACAACTTCGTCACCAAGGCCGCCGAGTCCCAGCAGTTCCTCTTCCACGCGCTGATCCAGCGGGCGGGCAACAAGTACGGCGCCCCGATGTTCGTGGGTACGTCGAACGCCGTACGCATCAAGGCGCTCAAGCAGATCGGCGGTCTGTACGACTCGATCACCGAGGACATGGCGACCGGCTTCGAGATCCACCGCCACAAGAACCCGGCGACGGGCAAGAAGTGGCGGTCCGTGTACACCCCGGACGTTCTCGCCGTCGGTGAGGGTCCCAGCGCCTGGACGGACTTCTTCACCCAGCAGATGCGCTGGTCGCGAGGGACGTACGAGACGATCCTCAAGCAGTACTGGAAGGGCTGGTACTCGCTGCCGCCGAGCAAGCTCTTCAACTACACGATGATGATCATCTTCTACCCGATGTCGGCGCTCAACTGGATCCTGGCGGCGCTGAGCTGTGCGCTGTTCCTGGGCCTGGGCGCCTCGGGTGTGAACATCGACCCGACGATCTGGCTGATGCTCTACGGCAACGCCTCCGCGCTCCAGATCGGCCTGTACGTCTGGAACCGCCGCCACAACGTCTCGCCGCACGAGCCCGAGGGCTCCGGCGGTGTGGCGGGCATGGTGATGTCCGCGCTGTCGGCGCCGCTGTACGCCAAGGCGCTGTTCGACGCGGTGCTGCGCAAGAAGAGCAAGTTCGTCGTCACTCCCAAGGGCGATTCCGCGAGCCCCGACCGGTGGTTCGGAACCTTCCGCTACCACTGGTACTTCATCGGGATTTTCGGCGCTTCGATCACCGCCGGTTTCGTCTACGGGCACTCGCACCCCGCGATGATCATCTGGGCGACGTTTGCCATGCTGATCACGGCGACGCCGATCTTCGCCTGGCGCTACATGCTGCGTCAGGACCGGAAGAAGCCCGCCGCGACCGTGCCGTCCCAGACCGGGCCGCAGGACGCGGTGGCCACGGGCGGAGGCGCGGCTGCGTACCAGCCGCAGCCGATGCCCGCACACGCCACGCCACCGCACGGCCAGCACGGCCAGCACGGCCAGCACAAGCCGAGCTGGGCCGCGTCGGGCAGTGGCGGCAACGACCAGACGATGCAGATCGCCCTGGGTGGACTTGGGGGACGTAAGGAATGAACGACCGTGCAGGCCGCCGCCGCGCCCGTCGACTCGCGATAGGCACGGCGGTGGTGCTAGCGCTGGCCGGAATGAACGGGCCGTGGCTCTATCGCGTCGGCACCGAGAAATACCACCAGTACCAAATCAACAGACCCGAGTACAAAGCCGAGAACGGCAAGTGGGAGATCGTCGAATTCCCCGAGGAGTACCGCCTCAACACGATCCACGCGGCGCTCCTGCACACCGGCAAGGTGCTGTTGATCGCGGGTTCGGGCAACAACCAGGACAACTTCGACGCGAAGAAGTACGACACCCGTATCTGGGACCCGGTCAAGGGCACGATCAAGAAGGTGCCGACGCCGAACGACCTGTTCTGCACGGGCCACACCCAGCTGTCCAACGGCAACCTGCTGATCGCGGGCGGTACGAAGCGCTACGAGAAGCTCAAGGGTGACGTCACCAAGGCCGGCGGCCTGATGATCGTCCACAACGAGAACCCGGACGAGCCGATCACGCTGCCCGCGGGCACCAAGTTCACCGGCAAGGAGAACGGCAAGACGTTCGTCTCCAAGGACCCGGTGCTGGTGCCGCGTGCGAAGAAGGTCTTCGACAAGGCGACCGGCGAGTTCCTGCGCAACGACCCCGGTCTCGGCCGGATCTATGTCGAGGCGCAGAAGAAGGGCGCCAAGTACGAGACCGGCACCCAGGACAACTACCGGATCCAGGGCCTGTCCGGCGCCGACGCGCGCAACACGTACGGCATCGCGCAGAAGCTCGCCCTGGACAAGAAGGACTTCCAGGGCATCCGGGATGCCTATGAGTTCGACCCGGTCGCCGAGAAGTACATCAAGGTCGACCCGATGCACGAGGCCCGCTGGTACCCGACGCTCACCACGCTCGGCAACGGCAAGATCCTCAGCGTCTCCGGCCTCGACGACATCGGCCAGTTGGTGCCGGGCAAGAACGAGGTGTACGACCCGAAGACCAAGAAGTGGACGTACCTGTCGAAGTTGCGGCAGTTCCCGACGTACCCGGCGCTGTTCCCGCTGGAGAACGGGAAGATCTTCTACTCGGGTTCGAACGCGGGCTACGGTCCCGACAACGTGGGCCGCGATCCCGGCATCTGGGACGTCGACACCAACAAGTTCAGCAAGCTGGCCGGCATGAGCGATCCCAAGCTGATGGAGACCTCGGGCACGGTGCTGCTGCCGCCGGCGCAGGACGAGAAGTACATGGTGATCGGCGGCGGTGGCGTCGGTGAGTCCAAGGAGTCCAGCGAGAAGACCCGGATCATCGATCTGAACGACGACAGCCCGGAGTTCGTGGACGGGCCGTCGCTGGAGAAGGGCACGCGGTATCCGCAGGCCTCCGTGCTGCCGGACGACAGTCTGCTGGTGTCGGGCGGTTCCGAGGACTACCGGGGCCGCGGTGACTCCAACATCCTTCAGGCGCACCTCTATCGGCCCGGCGCGAAGGCTCTCGACCGGGTCGCCGACCCGCTCGTGGGCCGGAACTACCACTCGGGGTCGATCCTGCTGCCCGACGGGCGCGTGATGTTCTTCGGCTCCGACTCGCTGTACGCCGACAAGGCCAACACCAAGCCGGGGAAGTTCGAGCAGCGGGTCGAGATCTATACGCCGCCGTATCTGTACCGGGACGCCCAGCCGTCGTTGTCGGGTGGGCCGCAGACCATCAAGCGGGGCGGGACGGGCACGTTCACCTCGCAGCACGCCTCGTCGATCGAGAACGTGCGGCTGATGCGGCCGAGTGCGTCGACGCATGTCACGGACGTGGACCAGCGGTCGGTGAAGCTGGACTTCAAGAAGTCCGGCGACAAGATCACGGTGGATGTGCCGACGAACCGGAATCTGGTTCCGTCGGGGTGGTACATGCTGTTCGTGACGGACGATCAAGGGACGCCGTCGAAGGCGCAGTGGGTGAGGGTGCCGTAGCGCTGCCGCGCGTCTCGTCTTCGGCTGCGGGTGACTTCGTGGCTGGTAACGCCGATCCCCGCGCCCCTSAGGGGCGCGGGGATCGGCGTTACTTGGAACCCTTCGCCAAGCCCAAGGCGTACTGCGCCCACCACTCGCCCGCCTTCGGGCCGCCCTTGCACTCGCCGTCGGACTCGCCGGGGCGTTTGACCCAGACGTACGCGTCCACCAGCGGGTCCGACGTCTTGGTGGTCGGGGTTTCGCCGAGCGCTCGGCCGGGCGGGTTGCACCAGCGTTCGTTCGGGTCGCCCTGGGTGTAGGGGCCGTTGCCGTTGCGGCTGGTGTCGATGACGAACGGCTTGTTGCCCACCTTGGTGGAGAGCTGCTTGCCGTACGCGACCGAGTCCTTGGTCGTGTAGAAGTTGGAGACGTTGACGGAGAAGCCGTCGGCCTGGTCGATGCCCGCCCACTTCAGGGGCTCGAAGATCTGGTCGGGATGACCCCAGCCGGCATTGCCCGCGTCCACGTAGACCTTGGTGTTCTTCAGGGACTTGAGCTTGGCGATGGCACCCTTGAGGAGGTCGTAGCGCTCCTCGTGGAACTCGTCCGGGGTGCAGCCGTCCACCAGGTGCAGCAGCGCGTCCGGCTCCAGGATCACCGTCGTGTCCCGGTCCTCGATGCCCTTGGCCACGCCGTCGATCCAGGACCGGTAGGCGTTGCCGTCCGCGGCGCCGCCCTGGGAGTACTGGCCGCAGTCGCGGTGCGGGATGTTGTAGAGGACCAGCAGCGCCGTACGGCCTGCCTTGTCGGCGGCCTCGGTGTAGCCGCGGGCCTCCTGCTCCGGGTTCTCCGGGCCGATCCACTCGCCCGTCGGCTGCTGCGCTATCTTGCGGATCTGCTCGGCGTCCTCCTTCTTGCCGTCCTTCACGTAGTCGGCCACCTGCTCTGCCGCGTTCCCGTCCGGGTTCACCCAGAACGGGTCGGTGTCCTTGGGCTGTTGGCTGATCCCGGCGCCGGCGTTGTCGTCCGGCTGGTCCGCGTCACCGGAAGAACAGCCCGCGATCAGCAGTGCCGCCCCCAGCACCATCGCGGACGTCCGCGCGCGAGCCCCCCTCCAGGCCCCCCTGTTCAGGTACATCCAGCTCCCCCTCGGGTGCTCCGTTCCAAGGCTCAATCCTGACATACGTGTCGTGAGGCGAACGAGGTCGCCGATCCTTGTCGGGGAGCTGTTACAGCCACTATGACGACTGCGACGGCGACAGGGGAACAGGGGAAGGGAAGTGTGCGGTCATGCACCAGTCCACCCGGGAGATCCGGCTGGCACAAGCGTTGGTGGAGTCGGCGGACACGCTCGTCGAGGGGTTCGAGAGCGCGCACCACTTGTCGCGGATCGCCGACCACTGTGTGCGGTTACTGGCAGCGCGGGCGGCCGGCTTCATGCTGTTCGAGGAGGGCCGCACGGTGGCGGTGGCGGCGGGCGGCATCCGGCGGGAGATCGCGCTGGAGCTGCTGCGGGCCCAGCACGGCGGCGGGCCCTGCCTGGACAGCTACGGCTCCGGCCGGCCGGTGCCACCGGTCTCGATCGGGGCGGCACGGGCGGCCGGCCGCTGGCCCGAGTTCACCGAGCGGGCGCTCGCCCAAGGCATCGCCACCACCTACGCGGTTCCGCTGCGCCGCCATGAGCGGCTGCTGGGCGCGCTGAACGTCTTCGGCCCCGCCCTGCCCGGCGGCTCCCGGTCCGAGGACGACTCGACGCTGCGGCTGGCCCAGCTCATCGCCGACAGCGCGGCCCTCGGCCTCGAGAACAACACCCTGTACGCCCAGTGCCAGAGCCTCGCCGGTCAGTTGCAGCAGGCGCTGTCCAGCCGGGTGCGCATCGAGCAGGCCAAGGGCATGCTCGCCGAGCGCTGGAACACCCCCGCCGACCATGCCTTCGTGGCGCTGCGGCAGTACGCGCGCCGGCATCAGCTGCCCCTGGACCGGGTCGCGCGGGCGGTCATCGACCGGGTCGCGGACGACGCCGGGCTGCGCCGGGAGGCGGAGCGGGCGGACGACGAGGGACGCGCCTAGCGGGCCCCCCGCGCCTTCCCCTAGGCCCCGGCCGTCTTTCCGTTCTACAGTCAACTCCGGACGACCCCAGCCCCCGGTCGGACCGTCTCCACTGTGGTCACTCAAGACCTCCCGCGTCGGACGCCGGGTTACTCCCGCAGCCCGTGCGCCCGCGGTCGAGGACCCAGCCCGGTCGGCGGCTTCGGGGGGAGCATGTCGTCGGCCGGGCCAGGTACTCCCTGTCCGGTCAGCGCCTCACAGTCCTGTGCCCGTCAGGTACGCCGAGACCACGACGTTCGCCGTGTAGTCGCGGGTCGCCCGGTCGAAGGTGCCGGCGCAGGTGATCAGGCGCAGTTCGGCGCGGCCCGGCCGGTGGGCCCCGTAGACCTGGTGGGCGTCGAAGCGGTCGCGGGTGACGACCCGGACGTCGTCCACGGTGAACTCGGCGACCCTGCCGTCGTCGCGCAGCACCCGAACCGTGGCGCCGGGCCGCAGTGCGCCCAGGCGGTGGAAGACGGCGGGCCGGCTCTCGGTGTCGACGTGCCCCACCATCAGCGCCGCCCCGGCCGCTCCCGGCTTCACCCCGGCCGCGTACCACCCGACGGCGGCGGCCTGCTCGTAGGGCGGCGGATCGATCGCGGCGTGCACGTCGAGCCCACGGGCAACGACCGGTGCCCGCAGGTCGAGCCCGGGGATGTCGAGGCGCTGCGGAGTTGCGTCGCCCAACGGCCGTACGGCGGGCGGCAGTTGTTCGGGCGCCGGCCGCCCGACCGCCGCGACGTCACCGGACACCGGTGCGGTGACGGCCGGTCGTACGCCGGTGACCTCCCTCCCCCACAGCCACAGCCCGAGCAGCAGCGCGGTCCAGGCGACGCCCATGAGGAGACGGCCACCGTAGGTGGAGCGTTCGGGCTCGGCCATGGTCAGCGCGGCCGTCGGCTCCGGCGGGCGCTGCGCAGCGCCACGGCCGTGGCGGCGACGCCCGCCAGGATCAGCCCGGTCACGGTGTGCGCCGTACCGGGGCCGGCCTCGCGGGCGTCCACCATCGCGAGCCGGGACGTGCCACCGCCGCCGGCCCGGACGGGGGCCGTGGGAGAGGCGGGGGCCGACGGCTGCGGTCCGTGCCGTACGGACTGCTCCGCGCCCTTCGCGGCGAGGGTGACGGCGCCCGTGCGGGACTCCTCGCCGCAGGCGACCGACACGTCGTACGTGCCCGCCTTGGCCGTGGAGCGGACGCGGCTCTCGCCGACGAGGATGCCGTCGGCGGCGAGGGTGAGGTGTGCGTCGGCGACGAACGCCTCGGAGACGGCCGTGGCGGTCCGCTGGGGGCATCCGTCCACCCGCAGGGTGATGTCGCCGCCTGGGCGGGGGGACGAGGGACTGAGCGAGACGCCTCC
Source organism: Streptomyces sp. UW30 (assembly GCF_008042075.1). Classification (GTDB taxonomy): domain Bacteria; phylum Actinomycetota; class Actinomycetes; order Streptomycetales; family Streptomycetaceae; genus Streptomyces. Next base: position 624,123 of record NZ_RDBN01000053.1, read on the forward strand.
GTCCGCCGCGTGTGCCGCCGGGGTGACGGCGACCGCCCCGAGAGCGGCGATCGTACAGAGAGTGACCCGCAGTGTTCCCATCGTGAACCTCCAGTTATCTGGAGGCTCCCCCCGGAGCACGGGCCCCGCATCCTCAGCGGGGCCCGCACTGCTCCGTATGGGTCGTATTGCGGGTGAACGGGGTTTCAGATCCGGTCGACGAGGTCCGCGATGGAGTCCACGATCTTGGACGGCCGGTACGGGAAGTTCTCCACCTGTTCGGGCCTGGTCAGACCGGTGAGCACCAGGAACGTCTGCATGCCGGCCTCGATGCCCGCGAGCACGTCGGTGTCCATGCGGTCGCCGATCATGGCGCTGGTCTCGGAGTGGGCGCCGATGGCGTTCAGGCCGGTCCGCATCATCAGCGGGTTCGGCTTGCCGGCGAAGTACGGCTGCTTGCCGGTCGCCTTGGTGATCAGCGCGGCGACGGCGCCGGTCGCGGGCAGCGGGCCCTCGGTCGACGGACCCGTCTCGTCGGGGTTGGTGCAGATGAAGCGGGCGCCGGCGTTGATCAGCCGCACCGCCTTGGTCATGGCTTCGAAGGAGTAGGTGCGGGTCTCGCCGAGGACGACGTAGTCGGGGTCGTGGTCGGTGAGGATGTAGCCGATGTCGTGCAGCGCGGTGGTCAGGCCGGCCTCGCCGATGACGTACGCAGAGCCGCCCGGGCGCTGGTCGTCGAGGAACTTGGCGGTGGCCAGGGCCGAGGTCCAGATGTTCTCGATCGGCACTTCCAGGCCCATGCGGTTCAGCCGGGCGTGCAGGTCACGCGGGGTGTACATCGAGTTGTTGGTGAGGACGAGGAAGGGCTTGCCGGACTCACGCAGCCTCTTGATGAAGGCGTCGGCGCCGGGAATCGGTACGCCCTCGTGGATGAGCACACCGTCCATGTCGGTGAGCCATGACTCGATGGGCTTGCGGTCTGCCATGTTGCTCTGCTCCTGGCCTGCGTACGGGACGAGCTGGGGGCGCCGGAACCACGCCGTACCGACGCCCCCAGAGTAATCAGGACTGGCTGATCCTGACCCCGTCGATCACCCAGTACCAGTTGTTGGAGCCGGTGTACCGGAACCGGAAGTTAACGCTGGAGGCCCCGGAGGGGACGTCGACGGTCAGCGACTGGGGCTGGGAGACGACGTCGGAGGTGTAGCTCTTGACGACGGTGGGCGTGCCGCCGTTGAAGGAGGCGAGGACCTGGGCCGTCTGGGAGCCCTCCTGCCGGTAGAAGGTGGTGAAGTCCAGCCGCACCTTGGTCTTGCCGGCGACGTCGTACGCGGGTGTCACCAGGGTCGAGTCGTAGGTGCCGGAGAGAGTCTTGTCGGACCACTCGTCGGAGTCGGCGACCGCGAACACGCCGCGCGAGCGGACATTGAGCTCGCGCCACTGGTCGCGCTGGGTGCGGGACCAGAACTCGTCGGTGGCGAAGGCCCAGCCGCGCCACTCGGTCATCCCGCCGGTGCCCATCGCGTTGTTGATGACGGACCAGCCGCTGGGCGCGGTGTGCGTGAAGCCGAGCACGCCGGCCGGGATGCCGGTCTCGTCGACCCGCCCGGTCAGGGAGGGCCGCAGAGCTTCGAAGGGGTCGGTGGAGCGCTCCTGGACCGGCTTGCCGTCCAGGCCCCAGGCGGGGTCGACGGTGATGCCGAGCTGCTTGAAGACGGTGGCGGCGACGTCGACCAGCCGGGTGTCGATCGGGCGGGCGCCCGCGGCGATGCCGGGCCCGGTGGCCAGCACGAAGGTGCGCCGCTCCTCGACCGAGGACCCGCCGTGGCCGCCCGCGTCGAGGTGGCCGTGGTCGGTGGCGACGATCACGGTCCAGCGCTCGGAGGCGTAGGAGGGCCGGGCCTTGATCGCGGCGCGCAGCCGGCCGACGTAGGCGTCCTGCACGGCGATCTGGTCGAGGTAGGCCTGGCTGCCGGCGCCCTGGTTGTGGCCGACGATGTCGGACTGACCGAAGTAGACGAACAGGACGTCCGGGTTCTGGTCGCGGATGATCGCCTCGGACTCGGCGGCGATGGTGGCGTCGTGCCCGGTGTAGCCGTCGCGGTCGCCGTCCAGGACCAGCTTCGCGTCGGCGCCGGGGGTGACGGTGCCCTGCGCGTCCAGGGGCTTCCAGTCGACGGCCGCGTAGGTGGACAGCGCGGGCCGCACCTGGGCGAGGCGGGCCAGGAAGCCGGGGTACTGGCCGTACTTCTTGCCGGCGAAGGTGTTGTCCTTCACGCCGTGCTTGTCGGGCCACACGCCGGTGGAGATGGTGGACCAGCCGGGGCCCGAGGACGTGGCGGCCATCGGGCTCGCGTACAGCAGCGAGGTGCCGTACGTGCCCTCGCTCATCATGGCCTTCAGGTGCGGGGCGTTGGCCGCGTCGATGCGGTCGTGGCGGAGCCCGTCCATGCCGATGACGAGCACCTTGTCGTTGCTGGTGCCGTTCGGGAGCGTGGGGACGGCGTGGGCCTGGGAAGCACTGGCGGTGCCCAGTGCCAGGGTGGCGGCGGTCGCCGCGGTGGTGGTGAGGACGGAGCGGCGGGACAGGTGTGACGTCACGTGATCCTCCTGGGAACGGGTGGGTGCGCGCATGGCAACGCCCCCGGTGGTGGTGCCAGGGGCGTTGCGGGTGGAGCTGCTTTGCAGGTGTGGCCTTGGTGGTATGGCCCCGGTGGGTGGCCTTGAGGGGGCGGGTCAGCTGCCGGTGGCCGACTTCCAGGCGTCGACATACGTTGTCAGGTTCTTGTCGATGTCGCCCCAGTCCGGCTCGAAGACCTCGACACCCTCGATGATCTTGGCGAGGGCGATGGCGTTGGCGTCGGTGGCCTTGACGTCCTGGCGGGCGCTGAAGCCGCCGCCGATCTCGCTGACCTGCTGCTGGGCGCCCTGGCTCAGCATGAAGTCGAGGAGCTGCTTGCCGTTCTCGGTGTGCGGGGCGTCGGTGACGAGGCCGGCGGCGTAGGGCAGGGCGAAGGTGGTGGGCTTGCCGCCGTCCTTCGCCGGGAACCAGATCCCGAGGTTCGGCATGTCCTTGGACTGGGCGAAGTTCATCTGGACGTCACCGTTGGCGACGAGGAGTTCGCCCTTGTCGACCTTGGGGGCGAGCTTGCCGGTGGAGGCGGACGGGCCGACGTTGTTGGCCTGGAGCTTGCCCAGGTACTCCAGGGCGGCCTTGTCACCGCCGAAGTCGTGCATGGCCTTGATGAGGACGGCGGTTCCGTCACCGGCGACGCCCGGGGTGGAGTACTGGAGCTTGTTCTTGTACTTGCCGTCCAGCAGCTCCTCCCACGTCTTGGGCTCCTGCGCCAGCTCCTTCTTGTTGTAGATGAAGCCGAAGTAGTTGTTGACGACCGAGGTCCAGGTGGCGTCGGCGCCCTTGTCGGCGCCGTTGACCTGGTCGGAGCCCTTCGGGGCGTACTTCTGCAGCAGGCCCTTGCCGTCGGCCTGCTGGATGAACGGAGGGAGCGTGACGATCACGTCGGCCTGCGGGTTGTTCTTCTCGCGGGCGGCGCGCTGCACCATCTCGCCGGAGCCGCCCTCGACGTACTCGACCTTGATACCGGTCTGCTTCTCGAAGTCCTTGAAGATGCGGTCGTACCAGCCGTCGCCGTTCTCGCCCTTGAGGCCGTCGGCGCTGTAGACGGTGACGACCTTCTCGTCGGAGGCGGCCGTGTTGCCGCCGCAGGCGGACAGCAGCGGGGTGGCGAGGAGGGAGAGGGCGATGGCGAGTTTGAGGGTGTTTCTGGGCATGGCGGGGTGAACTCCTTGCACGGGGAGGGGCTTCGGGGTCAGCGGTACGAGGCTTTGGTGCGGATGCGGGAGACGGCGAACAGCGCGAGCAGGGTCGCCGTCATCAGGACCACCGCGAGGGCGGACCCGGCGAAGAGGGCGCCGCGGTCGGTGGCCGCGTAGATCAGGACGGGGAGCGGGGTCCAGTCGGGCGGGTAGAGCATCATCGTCGCGCTCAACTCGCCCATGGAGAGGGCGAAGCAGAGCCCGGCGGCGGCGGTGAGCGACGGCAGCAGGAGGGGGAGCCTGACCCGCCACAGGACGTAGGCGGGCCGTGCGCCGAGGGAAGCGGCGGCCTGTTCGTACGCCGGGTCGAGGCGGGCCAGGGCGGCGGACACGGACTGGTAGGCGAACGCGGTGACCAGGACGGTGTGGGCGAGGATCACGATCTCCCGGGTGCCGTTGAGCAGGAACGGCGGCTTGGAGAAGGCGACCAGGATCGCGAGGCCGACGACCACGGAGGGCACGGCGACCGGGAGGACGAAGAGCGCGTCCAGGACCCTGCGGTACCGCCTCTTCAGTCCGGCTGCCGCGAGCGCGGCCCACGTCCCTGCGGTCAGGGCGAGCAGGCTCGCGGCGGCGGCCGTGACCAGGCTGGTGGTGAGGGCCTGGAGGGCCTCGCCGCGGGTGGCGGACGAGTAGTGGCCGGTGGTGAAGCCGGAGGGCAGCACGCTCGACCAGTTGGTGGCGAAGGAGGCGCCGAGGACGACGAGGAGCGGAAGGGCGAACAGGGGCAGGAAGAGGACGAGGAACAGCAGCCATACGGCCCACCTGGCCCCGCGGCTATGCACCAGCACGGCGGCTCACCACCCGGTAGAGGCCGTAGAGGCCCACGGATATCAGGACGTTGACGACGGCGACCACGCAGGCGCCCGGGTAGTCGGACTCCAGGATCGCCTTGCTGTAGACGAGCATCGGCAGGGTCGTGACGCCTTTCGCGCCGGTGAACAGGACGATCCCGAACTCGTTCAGACACAGCACCAGGACCAGGCTGCCGCCCGCCGCGAGCGCGGGCACCGCCTCCGGGAGGATCACCCGGCGGACGATGCGCAGGGGGCGCGCGCCGAGCGAACTGGCCGCCTCCAGCTGGGCGGTGTCCAGCTGGGAGAAGGCAGCGAGCAGGGGCCGTACGACGAAGGGCGTGAAGTACGTGATCTCGGCCAGCAGCACGCCCCAGGGGGTGGTGAGGAACTGGAACGGGCCGTCCTGGGCGCCGGTGACGTCGGTCCACAGGCCGTTGGCCATGCCGACCGTGCCGTAGATGAAGAGCAGGGCCAGCGTGATCAGGAAGGACGGGAAGGACAGGAAGACGTCGATGAAGCGGGCCACCGCCCGTGCCCCGGGGAAGGGCACGAAGGCGATGACGAGCGCGATCACGAATCCCAGGACCAGACAGCCGACGGTCGAACCGGCCGCCAGCCAGACGGTGGTCCACAGCGCCTCGCGGAAGGAGTCGGAGGCGAAGACATCGGCGTAGGGCTGGAGGGAGGTGCCGCCGGAGTCGGGCTGGAGGGACTGCTGAACGACGAGGGCGAGCGGGTAGAGGAAGACGAGGGCGAGGAGGGCGACCGGTGGGGCGGCCCACAGCAGCCGTTTAGTCATGGGTGACTCCGGCGGTCAGCAGCACCGCGTCCTCCGGCGAGAAGTGCAGCGTCACCTCGTCGCCGTGGGCCGGCGGGTCCTTGAGTTCCCGCAGGTCGGCGATGACCCGGTGGCCGTCGACCTCGACGTACAGCCGGTGCGTGGACCCGCGCCACTGGATCTCCGTCACGGTCCCGGCGAGCCGGTTGGGCCCCTCGCCGAGGCCGACGAGATGGGGCCGCACGCAGAGCGTCGCCTTCGCACCCCGCGCCGCGCCCTCCGTGTCCACCTTCAGCTCGCCGCCGCCGAAGACGACGCCGCCCGAACCGACCGTCACCGGCAGCAGGTTGGCGTTGCCGACGAAGGAGGCCGTGAACTCGTTCGCGGGCGCCCGGTACAGCTCCCGCGGGGTGCCGCAGGCCTGGAGCCGGGCGCTGTCCATCACCGCGATCCGGTCGGCGAGGGTGAGCGCCTCGACCTGGTCGTGGGTGACGTAGAGGATCGTGACGTCGGGCAACTCGCGGTGCAGCCGGGCCAGTTCGGCCAGCATGCCGGAGCGCAGCCGGGCGTCGAGGGCGGACAGCGGCTCGTCGAGGAGGAGGACGCCGGGGCGGATGGCAAGCGCGCGGGCGATGGCGACGCGCTGCTGCTGGCCGCCGGACAGCTCGCGCGGGTAGCGGCGGGCGTAGGCCGCCATGCCGGTCATCTCCAGGGCCTCGGCGACCCGGGTGCGGATCTCGGTCTTGGCGACCTTGGCCGCGTTCTGAGCCCTCTGTGCCCTCTGTGCCTTCAGTCCGAAGGCGACGTTCTCCTCGACCCGCATGTGCGGGAACAGGGCGTACTGCTGGACGACCATCCCGATGCCCCGCCGGTACGGCGGCAGGCCGGTGACATCCTGACCGCCGAGGAACACCCGCCCGGAGGCGGGCCGTACGAACCCGGCGACCGCCCGCAGCGCGGTGGTCTTGCCGGATCCGGACGGCCCGAGCAGCGCCATGACCTCGCCGGGCTCGACGGTGAGGTCGAGGGAGTCGAGGACGACGTTGCCGTCGTAGGCGACGCTGACGGAGTCGAAGCGGATGCCGCTCATGTCAGCACTCCTGGCAACTCCGCGACCGAGCCGAGGACATGGGTGGCGCCGGCCTTCCGCAGCGCGTCGGCGTCGTGCGCGCCGGTCAGGACACCGGCGACCAGGCCCGCGCCCGCGCGGACCCCGCTGAGCATGTCGTAGGAGGTGTCGCCGACGACGGCGATCTCCCGGACGTCGTCGGCGGCCGCCGTCCGCAGCAGCGCGGTGAGGACCATGTCCGGGTACGGCCGCCCCCGGCCCCCGGCGTCGGCCGGGCACAGGGTGAGGGGCACCAGGTCCTGCCAGCCGAGCGCGTCGAGGATCGCGTCCTGGGTGACCCGGGCGAAACCGGTGGTGAGGACGACGCTGCGACCGCCGGCCTGGAGTTCCTCGATGGTCTCGCGGGCACCGGGGATCGGCGCGACGAGCCCGCCGTCGACGAGTGCGCCGTACGCCTTCTCGAAGGCGGCGTTGGCGCGCTGCGCCCGCTCCTCGTCGCCGAACAGATGCCGGAAGACGGAGATCTTGGACTCGCCCATGGTGGCGCGGACGTAGGCCAGCTTGTCGGCGTGGTCCGGGGAGCCGGGCTCGACGCCCAGTTCGGCGGCGGCCGCCGCGAAGGCCCGCTCGACGAGGCCGCCGTCGGCGACGGTCGTGCCGGCCATGTCGAGGACGACCAGCCGGATGTCCTGATGGAGTGTCATGTCTGTCACCAACCCAGTTCGTTCGCGGTCGTCTCGGCTATCGCGGGCGAGCAGGTCATGCCGCGCCCGCCGGGGCCGGTGACCAGCCACACCCCGTCGCGCACCTGCTGCCGGTGCACGACCCGCGTCGTGTCGGTGCACTGCGCGTACACGCCCGCCCAGCGGCGCCGGACCTTCGGCAGCGGGCGGCCGAGGAGGGACTCGACGACCTCGGTGAGGTGGTCGTAGGGGTCCTCCAGCGTGTCGAACGCGAAGGGGTGCTCGTACTCGTGGGTGTCGCCGATGGTCAGTCCGCCGTCGGCGCGCTGCACCATCAGCAGCTGCATCTTGTGGGCTGCGGCGGTCTCCGTCTGCGCCTGACCGGCGTTGAGGGCGTCGAGCGCGGCGGAGGCGTAGGCCGGGTAGTAGCGGAAGCTGTCCGAGTCGGCGACCGAGGTGGTCAGCGGCTCGCCCAGCGGATCGGTCTGCATCATCTGCAGGCGGACGCGGCGCACGGGCAGGTCGGGTCCGGCCAGCTCGCGGACCAGACCGCCGAGCCAGGCGCCGGTGCACAGGACGACGACGTCGCCGCTGTGCACGTCCCCGTGGTCGTCGCGGACGGCGCTCCCGCCGATGACCTCGCGGACCTCACGGCCGGGCTTGAACGTGTACTTCGGGGACTTCAGCAGTTCCTCGCGCAGGGCGAGCTGTGCGGTGCGCGGCTCGACGGCGGCGTCCCGCTCGCAGTACAGGGCGGCGGTGAACTCGCCGCGCAGGGCGGGGTTCAGGGCCCGAGCCTCGTCGGGGGTCAGCAGCTTGTGGCCGCGGGCGGCGGCGTCCTCGCGGGCCACGGCGGCCTCGGCGACGGCGAGTTCGAGGTCGCCGCGGACGGGGGTCAGAGAGCCGTTGGGCCGGAAGCCGAGGCCCGGTACCCGGGTCCCGATCTCCTCCCACAGCTCCCGGGCCCGCAGGGCGGTCTCCAGCTCCGCACCGCCCGCGCGTCCGCTCACCCAGATCTGGCCGAAGTTGCGCAGAGATGCGCCGCGAGCCTCCGCCTCGCGCTCGATCTGTACGACCTCATGGCCGCGTTCCACTGCTTGCCAGGCGTGCATGGTGCCCACCACGCCGGCTCCGACGACTATCACTCTCACGACGGCAACGCTCCTCGGGATCGGGTAACCGGAAGGGTCCGGCTGACAACGAGAGCGTGAACTGGCTATCACGTTTGGGCTAGACCCGTTATCTGTTCGTGATATTCAGGCGAGGGTTGAAAGGGTCGTTTTCTGGACTTTTCAGCCCCGAAGATGGGCGCTGAAGGAGAAGCGGTCGCCCCGGTACAGCGTCCGCACCCGCTCCAGTGGCAGGCCTTCGGTGTCCCGTGAGACACGGTGGATCAGCAGCATCGGCAGGGCGGGAGGGGTGCCGATGAGCAGCGCCTCGCGCGGGGTGGCCAGGACGGTCTCGATGCGCTCGTCGGCGTCGCCGAAGCCGATGCCCTGCTCGTGCAGGAAGGCGTAGAAGGAGGAGTCGGGGTCGAAGTCCACGTCGAGGCGCGGCACGCGGGCGACGGCGACGTACGTGCTCTCCAGGCCGACCCGCTCGTCGTCGGCGAGCAGGACGCGCTCCAGGTGCCAGACGGGTTCGCCGCGTTCGAGTCCGGCCTCGGCGGCGAGGGCGGCGGGGCAGGGGAAGCGGTCGAGGGTGACGAGGGTACGGCCGGGGGTGCGGCCCTGCCGGCGGACACCTTCGGTGTAGCTGGCGAGGGAGAGGGGCTGTTCGAGCTTGGGGCCGGCGACGACGGTGCCCCGCCCCTGCCGCCGCAGCTTCCCCTCCAGCACGAGCTCGCGGATCGCCTGCCGGACGGTCTCGCGGGCGACCTCGTACTCCTCCGAGAGGTCACGCTCGGTGGGCAGCGGGTCGCCCTCGCCGAGTTCGCCGATGAGCTGGTCGAGCCGGGCCTTCACCGCGTAGTACTTCGGGATGCGGCCGTGCTCCGGGATGCCCTGGCGCACGGGGGCGCCGGGGGCCTGGTCGTTCGGGTAGTCCACGCAGGGATCGTCGCAGACGGGGTGGGCCGCTCGGGCGGCGCCTCCCGGTGATCCGCGGGGACTTGGCCTCAGCGGCGTCTGCGTGCGACCAGCAGGCCGACGCCGGTCAGGAGCAGGACCAGGGTGGCGGCGAGGGTGACGCCGGGGGCCGAGGTGAGGCCGGTTCCGGCGAGTTCGTCGGCGAGGGTGAGCCGGTTGCGGGCCGGGTCGGTGCCGGGGGAGGCAGAGGTGCTCGGGCCGGCCGAGGCGTCCCGGTGGGCGGGGTCGGTGGGGTGGCCCCGGCCGGGCGGGGCGGTTTCGCCGGCGGCGTCCGTGGGGTCGGCCTCGATCCGGAAGCGGTAGTCGTTGGACTGGCCGACCCAGTCGCCGTCGCCCTCGTGGCGCTGTACGACGGCCGCGTTGACGGTGACGTCGTTCGGTACGGCGTCCGAGGTGACCGCGAGGCGGACCTTCACGGTGACGGTCTTGCGGGGGCCGACGGTGAAGCCGGGGAAGCCGTCGAAGGCGCCGACGAGTTCGTCCTCGTCGGTGGTCTCGAAGCGGACGGGGTGCGGGCCGGTGCCGTCCGGGGTGGCGTCCGGGGCGGCGTCCGGAGTGCCGTTCGGGGCGGCGTAGAACTCCAGCCGGGGCTGGGACGGCTTGAGGGCGTGCTTGCCGTCGACCAGGACGACGACGGGGTGGATGCCGGTGCAGGTCCGGCCGGTGGTGTTGGTGAGGTCCAGGTACCAGACGCCGAATCCGCCGCCCGCCGCGTACGAGCGCGGGCCGCCGTGGAGGCGGGTGGTGAGCGGGAAGGCCCCGTCCCCGGTGGCACAGCTGGGGAGCGCGGCGGGCGGCTGCGCGGACGCCGGGGGCGCCGCGGCCAGGAGGGCGGCTGCTGCGAGGCAGAGGGAAGCAGGTGTGTGCAGTCGCATGATCACATGAGCATGCCGGGTGGCAGGCGGCGCGCTGCGGAGCCATTCCGTACGGCCGGGCAAGTCCGCTCGATCAGCGCACGCCGGCCGGGGCGGACGGACGCGCACTCGGGTCGCCCTCCCCCGTCCGGACGCACCTCGCCCTCACCCCTCCGCCCGCCCGAACAACGGCGCCAGCAGCAACTGCGCCGCTCCTTCGGCGACCCCCAGTCCCTCGCCGGAGGCGACCCGTACCGGTACCGCGTCCTCGCCCGCGCGGCCGGCGCGTTCGGCGAGGACCGCGCCGACCCCCCGTACGAAGGTCTCGGGCGCGGCGGCGACCGTGCGGCCGCCCAGCAGGACGAGGTCGACGTCGAGCAGGGCGACCAGGTTGCCGGCCGCGGTGCCGAGCACGCGCGCCGCCTCCGCCACGTCGCCGCGCGCCACGGCGGCCAGGCACAGCGCCTCCACGCAGCCGCGGTTGCCGCACCCGCAGGGCGGCCCGTCCAGCTGGACCACCTGGTGCCCGAACTCCCCGGCCCCCGTCCGGGCACCCCGGTGCACCACTCCCCCGATCACCAGCCCACCTCCGAGGCCGGCCCCGAAGTGCAGGTACGCGAAGGACGCGAGGTCCCCCGCCGCGCCCCCGACCGCGAGGCCGAGCGCGGCGGCGTTGGTGTCCTTGTCGACGACGACCGGCAGCGAGAGGCGCCGCGCGAGCACGTCCCGCAGCGGGAAGCCGTTCCACTCCGGGAACCCGGTGACCCGGTGCAGGACACCGCGCCGGTGGTCCAGCGGTCCGGGCAGCGCCACGCCGACCCCGAGCACCGGAACCGTCGTGGCCGGTCGCACGGTTCCCCGCGCCTCTTGAGGGCGACGGTCGCCTGAACCCCCTAGGGGCGCGGGGAACRGRGCGACCGGCCCCCGACCACCCGCACCCGGCCGCCCGCCGTCGCCCGTCAGCTCCCCCACCTCACGCACGGCCCGCTCGACAACCGTTTCCGCACCGGCCCCCAGATCCAGCGCGGCGCTCCGCCGCGCCACCACCGCACCGGTCAGGTCGCAGAGCACGGCCGTCAGCTCGTCCCGGTCCAGATGCACGCCCACCGCGTGCCCGGCCTCCGGCACCAGCCGCAGCACCGTGCGCGGCTTGCCCCCGGTCGACGCCCGCCGCCCCGCCTCCGCCGCGAGCCCGTCCTCCCGCAGCCGGGCGGTGATCTTGCTGACCGCCTGCGGGGTGAGACCGGTGCGCTCGGCGAGTTCGAGCCGGCTGATCCCCTCGGCTCCCGCCGTGCGCAGCAGGTCGAGCACCAGCGCGGCGTTGTGGCTGCGCAGGGCACCCAGCTGCAACGATGTGCGGCTCTGCCGCGCGTCGCCGCCCGCCCCGTCGGCGGCAGCCCGGCCCTTCGTCCTGTTCACGCCGTGCCCTTCGTCCTGTTCACGGCGTCCATTGTCCCCGCCGCTTGCACTTTGGCAACAGCGTTGCGAAAGTGGGATCCATGAGTGCTACTCCCCTCCGCGTCGGCCTGGTCGGCTACGGCCTGGCCGGCTCCGTCTTCCACGCTCCACTGATCGCCGCCACCGAGGGCCTCGCCCTGGACACGGTGGTCACCTCGAACCCCGAGCGGCAGAAGCAGGCCCGCGCCGAGCACCCGGACGTACGCGTCGCCGCCACGCCCGACGAATTGCTCGCCCGCGCCACCGATCTCGACCTCGTCGTCATCGCGTCCCCCAACAAGACGCACGTCCCGCTCGCCACCGCCGCCCTCAAGGCGGGCCTCCCGGTCGTCGTCGACAAGCCGATCGCCGGCACGGCCGCCGAGGCACGCGAGCTGGCGGCGCTCGCCGAGGAGCGCGGCCTGCTGCTCTCCGTCTTCCAGAACCGCCGCTGGGACAACGACTTCCTGACCCTGCGCCACCTCCTGGCCGAGGGCGAGCTGGGCGACGTATGGCGCTTCGAGTCCCGCTTCGAGCGCTGGCGTCCACAGCTGAAGGGCGGCTGGCGGGAGTCCGGCGACCCGGCAGAGATCGGAGGTCTGCTGTACGACCTCGGCAGCCATGTCGTCGACCAGGCGCTGGTCCTGTTCGGCCCCGTCACGCAGGTGTACGCCGAGGCGGTCATCCGCCGTGCCGGCGCGGAGACGGACGACGACACCTTCATCGCGCTCACGCACGCAAGCGGCGTCCGCTCCCACCTGTACGTCTCCGCCACGACCGCCCAACTCGGCCCGCGCTTCAGGGTGCTGGGCTCCAAGGCGGGCTACGTCAAGCACGGCCTGGACCCGCAGGAGGCGGCGCTGCGGGACGGCCGACGCCCGGACACGACCGCCGACTGGGGCACGGAACCCGAGTCGCTGTGGGGCCGGGTGGGCGCCGGCGAGTCCCCGCTGACGGGCGGCGGCCGCGTCGAACCCACGCTCCCCGGCGACTACCCGGCCTACTATGCGGCCGTGGCGGGCGCACTGCTGGACGGCGCCCCCAACCCGGTGACCGCCCTGGAGGCGGCCGCCACGCTCGACGTACTGGAGGCGGCGCGCCGTTCGGCGCACGACAAGGTGGCGGTGACGCTGTGACACCCGGTAAGGCACACGGTTCGGAGATCACCCCGAAGTTCCACCCGGAGATCACTCCGCCGCTTCAGGAGCTGGAGGCGCAGGAACGGCGGCTGGTCTTCCGCGGGTTCACCTACGACGACGCCTGGACGCTGGGCTCCTTGCTGGTCGAGATGGCCCGCGAGCGCCAGGCCCCGGTCGCCATCGACATCCACCGGGCCGGCCAGCAGCTGTTCCACGCGGCCCTGCCCGGCTCCACGCCGGACAACGACGCCTGGATTTCCCGCAAGCGCCGGGTGGTGGAGCGCTACGGCACCTCCTCCTACGTGGTCGGTGCCCGCTTCCGCGCCAAGGGCACGACGTTCGAGGACTCCTCCCGCCTGGACCCCGACACCTACGCGGCGCACGGCGGCTCGTTCCCGATCAACGTCGAGGGCGTGGGCGTCATCGGGTCGGTGACGGTGAGCGGCTTGCCGCAGCTGGAGGACCACCGGTTCGTGACTCAGGCGCTGGAGCGGTTCCTGGGGCTGTAGTCGGGCCGCCCGGCGGGGAAAAGGTGCGGGGCATGACCGCCGCGCGGACAATGAGGGAGGGTTCTCAAGTCCGGTGGTGGCGCGACGAGATGTCGGCCCCGCCGGTTCCTCCGGGCGGAAAGCCGTACAGATGCCACGCAAGAGCTGGGTGGCTGCCGCGCTGACCGTGCTCGCAGTCACCGTATCCACGACCAGTTGTGCGACCGGCCCCGATCCGGCGGCCGGTCGGGCGCGGGCCGTCCCCGCCGCGCACCAGCCCGCCCCGCGGCAGACCAGTCCCGAGGCGACGGGCACGGGAGTGCTCGTCCCGGGCTATCTCCAGGCGGCCACACAGCAGGATTCGACGGAGCAGAACCTCCTTCAGCAGAACGAGGTCATGGAAAGCGTGGCCGCGTACGCGAACTCCCTCATCGCCCTGCCCCAGGACGTGGCCGTGAACGCGGAGAGCTGCGAAGAGCCCAACGCGTGGTGGGACAAGGAGCAGCAGAGCATCACCCTCTGCTACGGGTATCTCGGCGTGTACCGCGGCCTCTTCCAGCAGCAGAACACCAGCGGCACCCAGGCTCAGCAGACCCGGGCCACCGACGACGACCTCATCGGCTTCTCCAACAGCGTCGTCCTCCATGAGCTCGGCCACGCGCTCATCGACCTCTACAAACTCCCCGTCACCGGCAAGGAGGAGGACGCGGCCGACCAACTCGCCGCCCTGCTGCTGTCGCTCGACACCCTGCACCAGGAGTACGCGGCCAGCGCCATCCAGGCATGGGAAGCCGCCTGGGCAGCGGCCGAGCAGGGCGTCACCCTGGATGAGCTCGCCGACGAACACGCACTGAGCGCTCAGCGGTACTACAACGCCATCTGCTGGCTGTACGGCTCCGATCCCACCGCCTACCAGGGCGTCGTGCAGAGCGAGGACAACCCTGAAGCTCCGCTGCCCGCGGCCCGCGCCGCGCGGTGTCCCGACGAGTTCAAGCAGCTCGCCGAGTCGTGGACGACCCTGCTCGGGCCCTACCTCAAGACCGGAACGTCTACGAGTCCTTGAGCTCCTGCCGCTGCCGCCCCAGCCCCTCGATCTCCAGCTCCACCACGTCCCCGGCCCGCAGATACGGCTTCGGCTCGGGCTGGCCGAGGGCGACCCCCGCCGGCGTACCGGTGTTGATGACGTCACCGGGGTACAGGGTCATGAACTGGCTGACGTAGCGCACGACTTCGGCGACCGGGAAGATCTGATCGGCGGTGGTGCCGTCCTGCTTCAGCTCGCCGTTGACCCACAGCTTCAGGGACAGGTTCTGCGGATCGGCCACCTCGTCCGCCGTCACCAGCCAGGGGCCCAGCGGGTTGAACGTCTCGCAGTTCTTGCCCTTGTCCCAGGTCCCGCCCCGCTCGATCTGGAACTCCCGCTCGGAGACGTCGTGCGCGACCGCGTACCCGGCGACATGCGCGAGTGCCTCCTCGGCCGAGTCCAGATAGCGGGCCGTGCGTCCGATGACGACCGCGAGTTCGACCTCCCAGTCGGTCTTCGTCGACTTGCGGGGGACGAGCACCGTGTCGTTCGGGCCGACGACCGTGTCCGCGGCCTTGAAGAAGATGACCGGCTCGGCGGGCGGCTCGGCGCCGGTCTCGCGGGCGTGGTCGTGGTAGTTCAGCCCGATGCACACGACCTTGCCGATGCGGGCGAGCGGCGGCCCCACGCGCAGGCCGGTCGCATGTCGTGCGCGACCGCGTACCCGGCGACATGCGCGAGTGCCTCCTCGGCCGAGTCCAGATAGCGGGCCGTGCGTCCGATGACGACCGCGAGTTCGACCTCCCAGTCGGTCTTCGTCGACTTGCGGGGGACGAGCACCGTGTCGTTCGGGCCGACGACCGTGTCCGCGGCCTTGAAGAAGATGACCGGCTCGGCGGGCGGCTCGGCGCCGGTCTCGCGGGCGTGGTCGTGGTAGTTCAGCCCGATGCACACGACCTTGCCGATGCGGGCGAGCGGCGGCCCCACGCGCAGGCCGGTCGCATCCAGCACGGGCAGCTCACCGGCGTCCGCGGCAGCCCGGATCCGGCCGAGTGCGGCGTCGTCGGCGAGCAGCGGCCCGTCGATGTCCGGCACGACACCCGAGAGGTCCCGCAGGGTCCCCTCGGCGTCGAGCAGCGCGGGCCGCTCCGCTCCCGCCGTACCGACTCGCAGCAGCTTCATGATCACAATCTCCCTCGATCGCGGGCGCCCGCCGACGGGTGCAGCCATCGGAGGACCGGTCGATCCTCCAAGGTCCACGGCCAGTCCGCAATACCTGGTTCACGTACTGGACCGTAGGGACCTCGGCATCACCGGTCTCACCGGTACAGCGCGGCCCGCTCCACTGCGCTCCAGGTCGTGCTGGTCACCACGTACAGGGCGGCGGCCAGCGGGACGACGGCCACGGTGACCAGCGTGAAGAAGGACATGAACGGCATGACCTTGGTCATGGCCCCCATCCCCGGCACCGACTCACCGTCGGCGACCGGCACCGCCGGATTCGCGGCCATCATCAGCTTCGTTCGGCGGAAATTGAACGCGGCGACACAGGCGACGACCACGAACAGCCCGACGTAGACGAGCCCCGCGCCGCCGAACGCCCCGCCGCCGCCGAGCGCGTCCGCCCACCGGTCCCCGAGGGGCGCGGCGAACAGCTGGTGCGAGAGCAGTTCGTTCGCCTTGCCGCCGATCGTCGTGTTCGAGAACAGGTGGTAGAGGAGGAAGAAGGCGGGCAGCTGGAACAGGCTGGGCAGGCACCCGGACAGCGGCGACACCTTCTCCTTGGTGTGCAGCTCCATCACGGCCTGCTGGAGCCGCTCCGGGTTCTTCGCATGCTTCTTGCGCAGCTCGGCGATCTTCGGCTGCAGCCCGGCCCGCGCCTTCTGCCCGCGTGCGGCGGCCCGGGACAGGGGATGCACGAGCAGCCGTACGAACGCGGTGAACAGGATGATCGCGGCGGCGGCCGCGCCGGCGCCGAACAGCGGGTCGAGCAGATCGGCCAGCCGCTGAACAAGGTCGGCGAATACGGACATGGGTGAGCCCTCCGGGGGTCTCGTCGTGCCGGATGAGGAGATGCCGGGAATCGGCATGGCGGCATGACGACCCGCGTGGGGTCACACGTCTCGGATGTGTCGGTGCGTGCCCTACGCGACGGTCGCCGGGAGGGCGTGCCCGGGTGCCCTGGGCCGTGGCCGGCCCGAGGCGTCGGGGTCGCGCTGGGGCAGGAAGGCCGTACGGCGGGCCCGGTCGCGGATGGCCGTACGCACGCGCGTCGGCGCCACGGCGGGCGCGGCACGCGAGGCGAGCAGGGAGCACACGGCGAACGCGGAACCGGCGGCGGCGGTCGCGGCGAGCGCGACGGTCGCGGAGAGGCTGCCGGTGTCGAGCAGCACGATCTCCAGGAAGAGCAGCACCAGCGCGGCGGCGGGACGCGGATTGGCCCAGCTGCGGATCATCGGCGGCCCCTCCCCTCGCGTGTGCGGTCCGTACGACACTCGTCCTGACGTTCGTTATACAGGATCCGTCACGCCGGCTCGGTCTCGATGGGCTGCAACAGCCGCTTGGGGCCCAACAGTGCCCGGCTGACCGGGTCCGCCGGGTCCGGGTCGAGTCCGGGTCCCGGCGTCATGAGGACGTCCTCGACCGGTACGACGGTTGCGCAGGCCGGGCACTCGCCGTACGGCCCGAGCTCCGTACCGCACTGGGCGTGCAGGAAGTAGCGCAGCCGGGCCTCGCCGAGTTGCTCGCGCCCCCACAGGCCGAGCGAGCGCAGGGTGGGCCACAGGGCGATGCCGCGCTCGGTGATGACGTACTCGTCGCGCGGCGGCGACTGCTGGTACCGGCGCTTTTCGAGGATCCCCTCGGCGGCGAGCGACTGGAGGCGGGCGGCCAGGACGGCGCGCGGGATGCCGAGGTGGACGAGGAAGTCGTTGTAGCGACGGACGCCGTACAGGGCGTCGCGGATGACGAGCAGCGTCCAGCGCTCACCGACGATCTCCAGCGCCCGGGCGATCGAGCACTGCTGGGTCGCGTAGTCCTTCCCCAATGCCATGCCGACCACTGTAACCCCTTTTCACCTTCTTGGTTCAATGAATGAACCTAGGATGTTACGGTGGGGCGCATGCCAAGGTTCAATGAACGAACTCTCCCCGAGGTCGCCACCGCGGCGGCCGTGCCGTCCCCCGCCGAGCCCGCTCCGAACCGGCGCGCCACCCTCGCCCTGACCAGCGCCGCCACCGCCGTCGCCCTCATGACGTACACGGCGCCGATGGTCACGCTCCCCCAGACCGCCGCCGCCCTGCACACCCCGCTCTCCGCCCAGGCGTGGCTGCTCAACGGCACCCCGCTCGGCCTCGCCGCCCTCCTTCTGGTGGCCGGCAGCCTCGCCGACGACTACGGCCGCCGCCGGATCTTCGTCGCCGGCACCTTCGCCCTGGGCATCACCACGGCCCTCGGCGCCCTGACGACCACCACCTGGCTCTTCACGCTGGCCCGCATCACCCAGGGCGCGGCGAGCGCGGCGCTCCTCGCCAGCAGCCTCGGCCTGATCGTCCACGCCTTCCCCGACCCGCGCGGCCGGCTGCACGCGACCGGCGTATGGGGCGCCTTCGTCAGCGGCGGCATCGCGCTGGGCCCGGTCGTCACCGGCGCGATACCGAACTGGCGCCTGGCGTACGGCGTCCTGGGCGGCGCCGCGCTGATCGTGGCGGCCCTGTCCGCGCGCAGACTGTCGGAGTCGCGCGCGCCCCGCGGCGGCCGCCCCGATCTCGCCGGCGCGGTGACCTTCGGGCTGGCCCTGGTCTCCCTGGTGGCGGCGCTCACCCTGGGCCGGGACGGCTGGCTGCGGGCACCCGTGGGCCTGCTGCTCCTGGCGGCCGTGGCGCTGCTGGGCCTCTTCGTCGCGGTGGAACGCCGTACGGCGACACCGATGATCGACCTGTCCCTGCTCCGCCGCTCCCGCTTCCTCGCGTCGTCCGCCGGCGGCCTGTTCACCGGACTCGCGGTGATCGGCCTGTTCAGCTTCCTGCCGGCCCTGCTCCAGCAGACGCTCGGCCTGTCCGCGATGGACACGGCCTGGCTGTTCCTGCTCTGGTCCGGCCTGTCCTTCGCGGTGGCCCTCCAGGCCCGCAGACTGTCGGGCCGGATCTCACCCCGACTCCAACTCGCCCTCGGCTTCGTCCTGCACGCGGGCGGCGCCCTGGCGATGCTGGGCGCGCTCGACGCGGGCTCCTGGCCCCGGCTGCTGCCCGGCCTGCTGATCGCCGGCGTCGGCAGCGGCCTGCTCAACGCCGCGCTGCCCCTGCTCTCGGTGGAGTCCGTACCGGCCCAGCGCGCCGCGATGGGCTCCGGCGCCCAGCAGACCTTCCGCTACATCGGCTCCTGCGCCGGCGTGGCCCTGACCATCGCCCTCGCCACGTCCTCCGGTGGCGGACTGGCCCACGGCGCGGACATCGTGATGGTGGTCTCGGCGGGGCTGGCACTGCTGGCGGCGGCGGGCGTGGTGGCGCTACGAGAGCGGGCGGCCTGACGGGCGGCCTCGTGCCCGCGTACTCAACGCGGCCGCATCGAGACGAGCTTGCCCCACACCACCAGCCGGTACTTCGACGTGTACTCCGGCGTGCAGGTGGTGAGCGTGAGGTAGTAGCCGGGCTCCGTGTAGCCGTGGCCCGGCCTGACGGTGGAGCGCGGGACGGGCTGGATGACGCTCCCGTCATGGGCGGCGGTCTGCGGCAGGATCCGGTCGACGGCGTACGTGTACGTCGCGCTCCGCGTCTCGACCCGGACCGTGTCCCTCGGCTTCAGCCGGTTGATGTACCGGAAGGGCTCGCCGTGGGTGTTGCGGTGCCCGGCGAGGGCGAAGTTGCCCGCCTGGCCCGGCTGCCCGGTACCGGGGTAGTGGCCGACGTAGCCCTTGTTGAGGACGCCGCTCTTGCTGACGCCCTCGGCGACGGGGACGCGCAGGTGGAGGCGGGGGATGGTGAGGATGGCGTAGGCCTGGGACCAGTCGGGTGCGGGCCGCGCCGCGGACCGGCGCCGGGTGCCGGCCGCGCGCTCGGGCGACCCGGTGTCCGCGGGGGCGGGTTCGGCCGTGGCCGACGGCGCCGCCACGGCCGTACCGGAGTCGCCGCCCACGCCGTCCCAGGCCCGCTCCAGCGCCCGGACCTCCCGCGCGGCGCCCTCCCGCGCCTCCCGGTTGGTCCACCACATCTGGTGGACTACCAGCAGCAGAAGCACCACCCCGACGGTGACGAGCGCCTCGCCGCCACTCCACAGCACGCGCCGCCACAGGGCACGCCGCCGCAGCCCGCTGTGCCGCACGACGCGAACCCGCTCCATCCGTGAGCCTCCTCGCGCTTGTCCCGCCGGGCCGCCCGCACGATAGGTGCCGGGGCGCGAGGTCTCCAGACCCGTGCGCGCATGGTCCGTGCCGGGCGTGCATGGTCCGTGCCGGGCGTGCATGGGTCTGGAGACGTCGCATCCGCCTCCCCGCATCCGGCGCCTCCGCTCATCCGCCCTCCCCGCATCCGGCGCCTCCGCGCATCCGGCCCCCGTGCCCGTCCCCTCCCCCTTCCTCCACAGGTTTGAGAAAGGGCTGTCAGAACCCTCGACAACCCCACGCGTCACACCCGATGCTTCGTGTCGGCATCAACGGGACAGGCCACGGAGCCGGTTCGACGACGACACCGCCGACACCGGCCGTTGAGCGAAGCGGAGAAGTCATGATCCGACGCAGAACTCTGCTGGCGGCGACAGGCGGCGCATTCCTCGGCGGCGCCCTGGCGACGGGCACCGCACACGCGGACGCGACCATCGCCGTCAACCCCGGCACCTCGTACGGCACTTGGGAGGGCTGGGGCACCTCACTGGCCTGGTGGGCCAACGTCTTCGGCGCCCGGGACGACTTCGCCGACCTCTTCTTCACCACCAAGTCGGTGACCTACAACGGCACGACGCTCCCCGGCCTCGGCCTCAACATCGCGCGCTACAACCTCGGCGGGTGCAGCTGGAACACGGTGAACGGCGAATCGATGGCCGAGTCGCCGAACATCCCCGCCTTCAAGCAGATCGAGGGCTTCTGGCAGGACTGGAACAACGAGGACCCCACCTCCTCAGCCTGGAAGTGGACGGCGGACGCGACCCAGCGGGCGATGCTGCAGAAGGCGACGGCGCGCGGCGCGACCACGGAACTCTTCGCCAACTCCCCCATGTGGTGGATGTGTTCCAACCACAACCCGTCCGGCGCCGCGGCCGGCGGCAACAACCTCCAGACCTGGAACTACCGCCAGCACGCCTCCCACCTGGCGGCGACGGCCCTGTACGCGAAGAACAACTGGGGCGTGAACTTCGCGACGGTCGACCCCTTCAACGAACCGGCGTCGAGCTGGTGGACGGCGACCGGCACCCAGGAGGGCTGCCACATGGACCCGGCGGTCCAGGCGGCCGTACTGCCGTACATGCGCAGCGAGTTGGACAAGCGGGGCTTGTCAGGCATCCGCATCTCGGCCTCCGACGAGACGAACTACGACACGGCCCGCTCGACCTGGTCGTCCTTCAGCTCCTCCACCAAGGCCCTGGTGAACCAGGTGAACGTGCACGGCTACCAGGGCTCGGGCGGCCGCCGCGACCTCCTCTACACGGACGTGGTGACGACGTCCGGCAAGAAGCTGTGGAACTCGGAGACGGGCGACGGCGACGGCACCGGCCTCACCCTGGCCTCCAACCTCTGCTACGACTTCCGCTGGCTGCACCCGACGGCCTGGTGCTACTGGCAGGTCATGGACCCGACGGCGGGCTGGGCACTGATCGCGTACGACGCGAACACACTGCAGCCCACGACAGTCCAAACCAAGTACTACGTAATGGCCCAGTTCAGCCGCCACATCCGCCCGGGGATGAGGATCCTCGACACGGGCGTGAGCTACGCGGCGGCGGCCTACGACGCGTCGGCCCGCCGCCTGGTGATCGTCGCGGCGAACACCTCCACCTCGGCCCAGACCTTCACCTTCGACCTGTCGCGATTCACGACGGTTACGGGCGGCTCGGGCGGCGTGGTCCCGCGCTGGAACACGGTGACGACGGGCGGGGACCAATACCGGTCGTACTCGAACACGACGCTGAGCGGGAAGTCGGTGGCGGTGCCGTTCGCGGGGCAGTCGGTGCAGACGTTGCAGGTTGATGGGGTGGTGATCTAGATGTCCGCCCACGAATGTCGTACTCGACATATGCTCGATGCGATGCTTCACTCGTGATATGGCATCAATTCGCCTTACGCGCCCAACACTTGAGGTGATCAAGGTGTTGCTGGCGTCCACCCCCGACGATCCCGCGTGGGGCCTGATGATCTGCGAGGAGGCCGACCTCGGCTCCGGGACCGTGTACCCCATCCTCGAGCGACTGGTCGACGCGGGCTGGGTCACCCGGTACGAGGAGACGGGCAAGCACCCGGGCAGGCCCAAGCGGTACTACTACGAACTCACGGCTACCGGTCAGCAGGCGGCCCGCGAGGCCAAGGAGCGCAAGCCTCGGTTCTTTGGCGTGCGGTTGGGTCCCGAGGGGGGCACGGCGTGAGCGACGAACGGCAACACGAAGAAAGCCCTCGCGCCGATTTTTCGGCTGTTATCGCTGTGCTGGCACCTGTGCTGGCTGGTACGGCAGCGGCGATTTTCCTGCTTGTCGGCTATGGGATGAAGGTGCTCGACGCCCAGTCCGAGTTCGCCCAGTACATGCTCGCCGGCGGCTGGCTTTTCGGCGGGGTCACGGCAGTCTCGATCTTGTTCGCCGCCACCGGTCTCTTGATCACCGCATTGCGAAACCGCGCCGGGGTGTCGGAGGAGGAACCTCAGACGGCCTCCGCCAGGGACCGGGCACACCCGCCGGGCAGGGCAGCCCACCGGACCATGGACTTCGCCTCCTTCGTGGCCGGACAGCGCAGGGCCCACCTCCGCGAGGAGTGGGCCGCGATCCTGGCCGGCGACCCTGGCAACGGAATCGTCCTGTCCCCCCACCGCAGGATGCTCTATGCCCTCGGCTTCCTCTGGGCAGCCCTGCGCATGCGCCTGCGAGACCTGGTCGCCCCCCTGTGGCTGCCGGTCGACTGGCTGCTGTTGACGGAGTCACGAGCGAACGGACTCATCACGGCTGCCGTAGGTACCCAGGTCGTCTACATCCAGCATGAGGACGGCCTGCACACCCTCCTCACCGAGGGCTGGGGCTGGTGCGCGGGATGCGGCATCGCTCTGCGCCTCCTGATCGGCTGGCTGCGGCGCCTGAGGGGCATCGAACTCGCATCGGCGCGTGGGAACACCGAGGACCGATAGCCCCCGGCGGCGCTGGCCTGCGGGTACCTCTCCTTTTGTCACCGCACGGCAGTACGGTGTCCCTCATGCGCCCCGACACGCCTGCCGAGAACGTCGACCACACCGCCGAAGCGGCACGCCTGGAGCGGACCGCCGGCCTCTACCCGGAGGACGCCGAGGCCCTGCTGTTGCAGGCCGCGGCCCACCTCGAACTGGCCGGCGACCGCCCCGCCGCGACCGCACTCTACGACCGTCTGCTGTCGTCCCCGACGCCACTGGAGGACCCCCACCTCGTACGGGCCCTGAAAGCGTCGAATCTGTGGGAGTACGGCCATGAGGCGGAGGCCCGCGCGATCATCGACGGCGTCCGGGCGGCGTCCCCGCGGGACGCGGCGCCGTGGGTGATCGTCGCGGAGGCCCTGGAGTCGCATGACGAGCTGGAGGCAGCGCAGGAGACGTTCACGGAGGGGGCACGGCTCCTGCTGACGGACGTACCGGAGCCGCCGTACTCCACCCACCCCCTGCTCTTCGGCCGCCACAGGGTCCGGCGGATGCTGGGCGTGGCCCACGACGAGTGGGACGCCCTGGCCGACACCCTCCACTCCATGCCGATCTCCCTGGACGAGCTCCACGACCCCAAGCGCGTCTGGTCCCTGGGCTCGGACAACCCGGCGGAACTGGAGGCGGAGATCTCGCGGCTACGGGCGGAACTGGGCGCGTACCGGGAGGCCCTGTCCCGCCCGTTCCCGGTGGCGATACTCCACTGGACGGCCCCCGAACTCACGGAACTGCTGACGGCGTACCCGACGCTGACCTCGGAGTACCCCTCCCACGAGGGGCACCTGGCGACGATAGAGGGCTCGCTCAGGGAACTGTCGTCCTCCGGCACCCCCAACTTGGGCATCGTGACGGGCACGGTCCCGTCGTACGAGGCCTTCGCCGCCTCGGAGGGCTCGTCCCCGAACGACACGACCCTGCTGCCGCAGTATGCGAC
>NZ_RDBN01000053.1:647745-660800 GCF_008042075.1 Streptomyces sp. UW30
CGCTGGGACGGGGCGGACGGGGGGACCGACCGGGAGCGGGCGGGCGACGGGAGCCATCGTCAGCAACCGGACGAGGGAACTCACCCGGACCGGGCGGACGACGGAAGCCGTCGTCAGCAACCGGACGAGGGAACTCACCAGGAGCGGGCGGACGACCGGAGCCATCGCGAGCAACCGGACGAGGGAACTCGCCGGGACCGGGCGGACGACCGGAGCCATCCTCAGCAACCGGACGAAGGAACTCACCAGGAGCGGGCGGACGACCGGAGCCATCCTCAGCAACCGGACGAGGGAACTCGCCGGGACCGGGCGGACGACCGGAGCCATCCTCAGCAACCGGACGAAGGAACTCACCAGGACCGGGCGGACGACGGGAGCCATCGTGAGCAACCGGACGAGGGAACTCGCCGGGACCGGGCGGACGACCGGAGCCATCGTCAGCAACCGGACGAGGGAACTCACCAGGACCGGGCGGACGGGGAAACGCTGCGTGGCCGCGCCAGCGACGGGACTCGCGGGGACCGACCGGACGAGGCCACTCACCGAGGCCGCGTGGGCGACGGGACCCACCGGGACCACCCCGACGCCGGGACCCACCAGGACCGCCCGGACCAGGGAACCCACCAGGACCACCCCGACGACGGCACACACCGAGACCGCCTGGGCGACAGAACCCACCAGGACCACCTCGACGACGCGCCCCACCAGGACCGCCCGGACCAGGGAACCCGGCAGGACCGCGTGGGCGACGGCACCCACCGGGACCGTGTGCACGAACGCGCCGACGCCTTGTTGCTGGCGCGGGTCTCCGAGGCCGCGGGCCTGGCACGCCTCGGCAGGCGACGCGCCACCTATCGGGCGCCCACGCACCGGACGTCCACGCACCGGACGTCCGCGCACCGGGCGCCCACGCACAGGGCCTCCGCGCACAGCGCGTCCGCACACCCGCCATCCACGCACCGCGCGTCCGCCCTTCAGCCACAGCGCGCCGAACCGGGCCGCCAGTGGGCCGCTCTCGCGGGCCTGCGTCGCCTGCTGCGAGTCGACTGCGGTAGCGGCAGCGAAGGGGTCGGCGCACGGCTGGACCTGTACGAGCACGGCCTGACGGTCACCGTCGACGGGCGGATCCATGTCGTCCGGTACGACACCACGGTGGTGCGCAGGCGCCGGGTCCTGTCCCCGCAGGGCCTCACCCGCGCCCATGTGCTCGTCGGCGTCGACGGTGAGCGGATCGTGCTGCGCTGCGGCGACTTCGGCGATCCGCAGGAGTGGGGACCGGAGATCCACCGGTCCGTCGCCGACGCCCAGGTACCGCGGGCGCTGGTCGCGCTGACCCGGGGTGAGCGCCTCGTCTTCGGCCCGGTGTGGATCACCAGGGCCGAGCTCGGCTCCCGGGGGACCACGCTGCGCTGGGCGCAGGTCCAGCGGATCGAGGTCCTCAAGGGTTCCGTCGCCGTGCGCACCGCCGGCCGGTGGCAGGTGTGGGGATCCGTCACGTCCGGGATCCCGAACCTCTGCGTCCTGCGCGCCCTCGTCCAGCACCTCACCGCCGCCGAACGGGACGACGACTGACGTACGGCCCCTTGTTGCAGGGCGATTTCAGAACACAAACACCCAACCCACCTGGCACAGAAGGAGATTCCGGCATGGCCGACAGCTACCGATACCGATGCGGTGAGTGCGGGCACCGCACCGCCTGGGGGAGCGAGTCCCAGGGCGAGCAGGCGATCGAGACGCACTACGCCCACCGTCATCCGCACATCGTCCCCGGCGGAATGGTCGAGTTCCGCAAGGGGTCCTCCGGTGGCGGCAGCGGCTGCCTGATCGCCCTGGGGATCGTGGTGCTGCTCCTGATCATCGCCTCCCGCCGCTGACGAGACGCACGACCGAAGACGCACGACACATGACCGACAGGACACGGAGGAACAAGTGAGCACGCCCGGCAGCAACATGACGAACGTACTGATCGGCAAGGCCAGAGCCGATCGCGAGCGGCGCCGAAGCGGCCGCAGCCGGATCACCGCACTGACCGCTCTGGCGGTGGTGGGCGGGATCGGACTGCTGCTGGCCCTCACCGTCGGCGGGGACCCGAACGAGCCGCCCACCTGCGACGACAAGACCATGGCACGTGGCGACACATGCGTCATCTATTCGAACCGCGGAGGCGGTGGCTCGTTCTCGTACGAGGAGATGGTCGACCGCAGCGAGTCGAGCGACTCGGTCCTGCGCGGGATCGGGTTCGGACTCGCCGGGCTCTGCGCGGTGCTGATGGTCCCCGTGGCGATACGGCTGGATCCTGCCACCCCCTGGGGCGACCCGGTCAGCGGGCCCTGTCCGCGCTGCGGCAAGCCGAACCGCCGGGAGCGGAAGACCACGCACAGCGTCTCCCAGGGCCGAACGACCGCGTACTGGACGGGCATTGTCACGCTGTGCACCTGCGGCTTCGGTGACGTACGGCGGCCCTGACGCGGGGAAAATCGTTTGTCGCCTGCGGTCGGCCCGCCGTACGGTGAGCCGACTTCGACGAGACGTTCCCCCGGAAACACGCCGCAGAGCGGGAGCGTCCCACCTCGCTGAGGTGCAGGAGGGGGCGGCAGCTGACCTTGTCGACCCCTCTTCTCGGAAGGCCCTTTCATGAACGTCCCCACGAGCGTCGGTATCGGTCTGCCCATCGGCGACCCGGCCGCCCTGCTCACCTGGGCCCGGCGTGCCGACGCCGGTCCCTTCAGCACAGTCGGTCTGCTCGACCGGCTCGTCTTCGACAACCCCGAGCCGCTGGTCGCCCTGGCCGTCCTCGCGGGCGCCACCACCCGCGTCCGCGTCCAGACCGAGGTCCTGCTCGCCCCGCTGCGCGACACCGCCCTGCTGGCCAAGCAGGCCGCCACCCTGGACCGGATGACCGACGGGCGGCTCGTCCTCGGCCTGGGCATCGGCGGCCGCGAGGACGACCACCGGGTCGCCGGCGTCGACCTGCGCACCCGGGGCCGGCGCCTGGACGAACAGATGGCGTTGATGTGCCGCCTGTGGCACGGCGAGCCCTACGGCGACGGCATCGGCCCCGTCGGCCCGGTGCCCGCCCGTATCGGCGGCCCGGAGGTCCTCTTCGGCGGCTTCAAGCCCGCCGCCCTCGCACGCGTCGCCCGCTGGGGCAGCGGCTTTCTCGCGGCGGCGCCGCCCTCCTGGGCGGGCGGCCTGTTCGACACCGTCCGCGGGTTCTGGAAGGAGTACGGCCGCGACGGAGCGCCCCGGCTGGTGGCCCAGGTGAACGTCGCCCTCGGCCCGCAGCAGGTCATCGACGACGCCCGTGCCCGCATGCACGCGTACTACGCCTTCACCGGCACACCCGACCGCATGACCGCCGGCCTGCTCACCACCCCCGCCGAGATCCGCGCCGCGCTCACCGCCTTCGCCGACCTCGGCGCCGACGAGGTCATGCTCTACTGCTACGGCCTCGACCCGGACCAGGTGGACCGCCTGGCCGACATCCTGTGACGGCCGGTCGGTGACGCCGATCCTGTGACGCCCCTGTTGCCGGAACTGTGGGCTCCACCACAGCCGGGTGCGCCGGGCCCTGTTGGACTCGGCGCACCCGTCGTCGCCCCCGGCTTGGAGGCCAGGTGTTTCTGCTTCTCCTGCTGTTCGTCCTGATCGCCGTGATCACCGCGGTGGGTCTGGCCGGCTACGGCAGCCGCACCCTGGCCGACCGGCGCGCCCGGCATACGGGCACCCCCGGCGCGCTGCGCGGGCTCGCGGCCCTGGCGGGCGCCGGGGCATGTGCCCTGTACGCCTGGGGCCTGCTCGGCGTCTGCGGCGCGGTCATGGTGGCCGAGGACGGCGGCACCGACTCGGCGCCGCCGCAGTCCTGCCGTACGGCGGGCTGGTGGGAGCGGCACCAGCAGGGCATCGAGATCACCGGCCACACGGTCACGTACGTCCCGCTCGGGTTCGTCTGCGAGACGAGCGACGGCGGGAGTTACGACACCGGTGACGTGCCCGGGTACGTCAATCCGGCCGTACTGGCCCTCGCCCTCACCGCCGCCGGGTGCGCCATCGGCGCGGGGTATGTGTCGGAGCTGCGGGCCCGGGCGCAGTTGCGCGGGGGCGGGGCCGGTTAGCCTCGGTTCTCCAGGGCCCGGCCGAGGCCCGGCAGCACTGGTGGGAGGCAACATGGCGAAGGTTCCGAGCGCGGTGGTCGCGGCGGGCGGGCTCGTCGGCGGGTACGGCGTGGCCCGCTGGACCGGGAACCGGCAGCTCGGCGGCGCCGTGCTGGCCGTCGCGGGGGCAACCGCCGCAGAGCAGTGGCGGCAGCAGGCGGGCGGCAAGGCGGCGGGGGCACTGACCGCCGCGTATGTCGCCGCCTTCGCCGGCTCGCACCCGCTGGCCAAGAAGGTGGGCGCGTGGCCGGCAGTCCTCGGCGTGGCGGGCGCGGTGGCGCTGGCCTCGTGGGCGGTGGCGGACCGCAACGGCTGACGCCCGGCCGGTCCCGAGCGCCGTCTCGTACCGGCCTGCGCTAGGCGGGCCGATGCGTCAGCACATTCACCACCTGCCCGCCCGGATCCCGTACGAAGAACCGCCGTACGCCCCACTCCTCGTCCCGCAGCTCCCGTACGATCTCCGCGCCCGACGCCAGCACCTGCGCGTACACGGCGTCGACGTCCTCGACCTCCACGCTCAGGTCGGGGACGACGGGGGCGGTGCGTTCCTCGGTGATGAAGCTGATCTGGGCGGTGGGGTTGGCGGGGGACGCCATGGTCATCACCCAGGCCTCGGGGGTCTGGGGGTTTCCCCCAGAAAATAGAGTCATGACTTCCTCG
This sequence comes from Streptomyces sp. UW30, assembly GCF_008042075.1. Taxonomy (GTDB): domain Bacteria; phylum Actinomycetota; class Actinomycetes; order Streptomycetales; family Streptomycetaceae; genus Streptomyces. The sequence continues at coordinate 652,560 of NZ_RDBN01000053.1, forward strand.
AAGCCGAGCAGGCCGTAGAAGTCACGGTTCGTGGCGATCGCTTCCTGCGACCCGGCGTGCACGTTGGGGACGATCCGGCGAATGGTCATCGATGCGGCTCCCTGCTCCCTGTTCGCTGTTCGCTGTTCGCTGTTCGCTGTTCGCTGTTCGCTGTCCGGAGTTTTTGTTATCCCCCGCAGTCTCGCTCCGTCTCCTCACCGTCCCCAGCCGTAGGCACGCGAGGAATTGACGACGTGACACGACAGATCAGCCGCCGGAGCATGCTCAAGGCCGCGGGCGCGGCAGCCGGAGCCGTCGGCATCGGTACGGCCGTGACGCCCACGCCCGCCGTGGCGTCCGGCTCCTACGCGCACCCCGGCCTCCTGCACACCCGCGCCGACCTGGACCGTATGGCCGCCAAGGTGAAGGCCGGCGCCGCCCCCTACACGGCCGGGTTCGCCAAGCTCACCGCCAACCGGCACGCGCAGAGCGGCTGGACGGCCAACCCGCAGGCGACCATCATCCGGGGAGGCGCCGGGCAGAACTACGGGATCCTCTACAACGACGTCCACGCCGCCTACCAGAACGCCCTGCGCGGCCACGTCAGCGGGGACAGCGCGCATCTCGACACCGCCGTGGCGATCCTCAACGCCTGGTCGGCGAAGCTGACCGGCCTCGGTGGCAACGCCGACCGCTTCCTGGCCGCCGGACTGTACGGCTACCAGATCGCCAATGCCGCCGAACTCGTCCGCGACCACCCCGACTTCGAGCTCGACCGGTTCCAGGAGATGCTCACCGGCGTCTTCGCGCCGCTCAGCGACAGCTTCCTCGTCAAGCACAACGACGCCGTGGTCAGCAACTACTGGACCAACTGGGACCTCACCGCCATGTGCTGCGTCCTTGCGACCGGCATCTTCTGCGACGACAGGGCCCAGGTCGCCCGCGCCGTCGACTACTTCAAGCACGGCGAGGGCCTCGGCTCCCTCCGCAACGCCATCCCCGTCGTGCACGACGACGGACTCGCCGAATGGCTGGAGGCCGGCCGCGACCAGGGCCACGCGCTGCTCGGCGTCGGCCTGATGGGCACCTTCTGCGAGATGGCCTGGAACCAGGGCGTCGACCTGTACGGCTACGACGACAGCCGCTTCCTCAAGGGCGCCCAGTACGTCGCCAAGTGGGCCATGGGCGGGGAGGTGCCGTTCACCGCGAACACCCGCCGCAAGGGCGCGATCAACGGCTGGTCCGGGTCGGAGACCGTCAGCGAGGCCGCGCCCGTGGACCCGGCGATGACCCGCCCGATCTGGGCGATGATCGCCAACCACTACACCAAGCGCCGTGGCCTGTCGGCGTCGTACCTCACGCGGATGGCCGCGAAGTCCGCGCCGGAGGGCGGCGGCGGGGACTACGGGCCCAACAGCGGCGGGTACGACCAACTCGGCTTCGGCACGCTGGCGTTCACGCGGGACAAGCGCGACGCCGCCGGCCCGTCGGCATCGCCATCGGCATCGGCATCGCCGTCGGCAGCCGGATCGGCCGGCACCGGGTCGGATCCGCGACCGCAGACGCAGGCCACCACCTCGCCCTCCGCGTCCGCCTCGGCCGCCGCCGGCACCGACCTCGCCGCCACCGGCTCGAACCAGATCATCGGCTGGACCGCCGCCACCGGCATCACGGCCCTCGCCGGCGGCCTCCTCCTGCTCCGCCGCCGCGACCGCGCCCGGCCCGAGTCCCGGTAGGGGCCACGCACCCCGGTCCCGGCTCCCACCACGAGGGGAGCCGGGACCGGTCGGGACCCCTCCGGGCTACGCCCCCAGCCCCCGCGACACCGTGTAGATCAGCAGTCCGGCGAGCGAGCCCACCACGGTGCCGTTGATGCGGATGAACTGCAGGTCGCGGCCGATGTGCGCCTCGATCTTCTTCGTCGTGTGCTCGGCGTCCCAGCCCGCCACGGTGTCCGTGATCAGGGAGGTGATCTCCTTGCGGTAGGTGGAGACGACGTACACCGCCGCGCCCTCCACCCAGCTGTCGACCTTGGCCTGCAGCCGCGGCTCGACCGCCATCCGCGAGCCCAGCGACAGCAGCGAGGCGCGTACCCGCAAGCGCAGCTCGCTGCGCTCGTCCTCGGCCGCCGAGACGATCATCGAGCGTACGGCGGTCCACGCGGAGGCGATCAGGTCCTGCACCTCGCCGCGGCCCAGCACCTCGCCCTTGAGCCGCTCGACGCGCGCGCGTGTCTCCGTGTCGGACTGGAGGTCGGAGGCGAAGTCGGTGAGGAAGCGGTCGAGGGCGGCGCYGGCCAAGGTCGACAGCTGGGTGGAGGGCGCGGCGGTGTACGTCGTCTCCACCTACCGCAAGGAGATCACCTCCCTGATCACGGACACCGTGGCGGGCTGGGACGCCGAGCACACGACGAAGAAGATCGAGGCGCACATCGGCCGCGACCTGCAGTTCATCCGCATCAACGGCACCGTGGTGGGCTCGCTCGCCGGACTGCTGATCTACACGGTGTCGCGGGGGCTGGGGGCGTAGCCCCCTCGTGGTGGGAGCCGGGACCGGGGTGCGTGGCCCCTACCGGGACTCGGGCCGGGCGCGGTCGCGGCGGCGGAGCAGGAGGAGGCCGCCGGCGAGGGCCGTGATGCCGGTGGCGRAGCGGAGCAGCTCCTTGTAGACCCGCTCGCCGATCCTGCGGTCGACGAACCTGGGGGTCCAGCCGGGGGCGCCGCCCTGGACGGCGTACATGATCTCGTCGTCGTGCAGGATCAGCCAGCTCTGTGCCTTCGCGACGATCAGGTCGACGAAGCGCTTGTGGCCGCCGTCGGCGACGATCTTCTCCAGCATCTTTCCTATGCCGGGCGCGATCTCCTGGGCGTCGGCCCGCCGGGTGATCGCCTCCCCCACCACCGCCTGGACGTCGCTGTCGCGCAGGACCGTCAGCGCGCCTCTGAGCGCCGCCGACAGCTCCGCCGTGACCCGGTCGGCGTGCTCGGGCTCGGCCAGCCAGGCGCCGAGGCGGCTGCCGATGCCGACGGCGCGCAGACGCTGCCGTACGACGTCCTGGGAGAGGAAGTTCTCGCCGACGAACTCTCCCAGCGAGACGCCCAGCTGGTCCTTCTTGGTCGGGATGATCGCGGTGTGCGGGATGGGCAGGCCGAGGGGGTGGCGGAACAGGGCCGTGACGGCGAACCAGTCGGCGAGCGCGCCGACCATGCCGGCCTCGGCGGCCGCGGCGACGTAGTTCGCCCATTCCCCGGCGCCCTGGTTCGAGGCCACCTTGGCAAGGACGTACACCAGCGCCACGAAGAGCAGCAGCCCGGTCGCGGTGAGCTTCATCCGCCGGACGCCCGCCTGCTTCTCCTCGTCGGCCGCCGTGAACGTCGTCATCGCACGTACGGCCGATGCGGGGACGCGCCGGTTATCGGCGGGGCCCTGCCGGGCATGCTGCTCTACGTCACGTGTTCCCGTTTCATCCGGATTAGTACGTTCCATTCCGCTCCACCCGTCCAGGATCCCCCGCACACATTGTCCCTTCCTGACCGACTCCTGGAACGAATCAAGAGTTCCCGGCGTCTGTCCGATGGGGGGAGGTCGATGGCGAAGTCCGGATGAACTCCGGCGGCCCAATGGGGGGTCAGTGCAACTCCCCTCTGCCTCATGACGCATCATGAGGTGATCACATCGGAGCCTCGGGCTCCCATTCCGCCCGAGGAGAACGCACCGCATGACCAGGCGAAACGGTTATGCCCTGCTATCCGCGCTCATCGCCCTGATCGTGGCGGTGTCCGCCGCCATATACGTCGGGGTCGCCTCCGACAGCGGAAGCGCCACCGGCAAGAGCACCCCCACCAAGCAAGGCACCCAGCGCGGCCCCGCCGCCCCCGCCTCCACCGGCATCTGGGTCGGCGCCTGGTCCGCCTCCCCGGTCGGCGCCGAGGCCGGCACCGAGGTACGGGGCATGGCGGGCAGCTCGGTGCGCAACGTCGTGCACACCAGCGTCGGCGGTACGAGTGCCCGGATCACGCTGTCCAACCTGTACGGCCAGTCGGCGCTGACGATCACGCACGCGTCGATCGCCGTGTCGGCCTCCGCCGGCACCGCGGCCGCCGTCGCGGACACCATGCGGCGGCTGACCTTCGCGGGCAACCCCCGGGTCGTCATCCCGCCCGGCCAGCAGGTGCTCAGCGACGTCGTGCGGCTCGTGATCCCGGGCGACGCCGACGTCCTGGTCACCACCTACTCCCCCACTCCGTCCGGCCCGGTCACCTTCCACCCGCACGCCCGCCAGATCAGCTTCCTCGCCCAGGGCGACGTCGCCGAGGACGCGACCGGGGCGGCGTACACCGGGCGGACCGGGGTCTGGCGCTATGTGACCGCGCTGGACGTGCTCAGCCACGACTCCGACGGCACCGTCGTGGTCTTCGGCGACTCGCTGACCGACGGCATCACGTCCACCGAGAACGCCAACCGTCGCTGGACGGACGTCCTGTCGCGCCGGCTGCGCGCCGCGGTCGCGGCCGGCGAGAACGTGCCGCGCTACAGCGTCGTCAACCAGGGCATCAGCGGCAACCAGATCCTCGCCAGCGGCTCCGGGCGCCCCGCGGACAACCAGGCGGGCGTCGGCCGCTTCCGCCGCGACGTCCTCTCCCGTACGAACGTCAAGGTCGTCGTCATCGCCCTCGGCGTCAACGACATCCTGCGCAACCCGAACCTCGCCGACCCCGACCGCATCCTCGACGGCCTGCGCGCCCTGGTCCGCCAGGCCCACGCCCGCGGCATCAAGGTCGTCGGCGCGACCCTGATGCCCTTCCAGGGCCACCGCGGCTACACGGACGACCGCGAGAACGTACGACAGCAGATCAACGCCGAGATCCGTGCCGGCAAGGTCTTCGACGCGGTGGCCGACTTCGACGAGGCCCTGCGGGACCCGTACAACCCCCGCAAGTTCCGCCCCGACTACGACTCGGGCGATCACCTCCACCCGAGCGACAAGGGCTACGAACGGATGGCGGAGTCCTTCGACCTGCAGAACCTGAAGGGCGCGGCTCCGGCGGAGCTGTAGGGGCAGACCCGGCTGGGGCGCTCACGCCGCCCCAGCTGTGGGCCCCCTCGACCCACGCTCAGTCCTCGTCCCGCTCCCGCGCCCGTTCCCAAGCGTGCCCATGGCGCAGATGGTCTCGGTGCTCCTCGAGCATCCGCCGATGCGTGTCGTACGCCTCGTCCCGCTCAGCCGCCCGCAGCTCTCCCCGCTCCCCGCGCCGCTCCAGCTTCTCCCGCCGCCGCTCCTCGCGAAGCTCCTGCTTCTGCGCCCGCGTCAGCTTCCGCTCCACCCCGACCCCGCCCCAGAAGGCGAACCCGGTCACGATCACGCGGGGCGCCCCGGGATCCCCGGGCGCCCCGTCCTCACGCTGGTCGAAACCCCCCATGATCCCGATCCCACGCACCTCGACCTCGACCCCGGGCGGCACGATGACCTCGACCCCGCCCATGATCGCGACGCAGTTGATCTCGATCTCCCGGTCCGCGAAGTTCGCCTCCCGCAGATCGATCTCCCCGCCACCCCAGAAGGCGAAGCAGTTGAACCGCTTCGGCGCGGTCCACCGCCCCTTGCGCTGGAACCCCGACATCACGGCGACACCCCACGTCGACGACCCCTCGCCGCCGACGATCCGCTCACCCCAACTCCCCAGCAGGGCACCTGACTTCTTGACCATGTCGACCTTCGGCACCGCCACGACGCCGTCCGGCAGATCCCGGGTGATCGGCGCCAGGTCCCCGTAGGTGCGCGCCTTGTACGTCGCGTCGAGGCGTTCCTCGAACTCCTCCATGTCGAGGCGCCCCTCCGCGAGGGCGTCCCGCAGGACCTCGGCGACTCGTTCACGATCGGCGTCGGAGGCACGCAGCTCCGGTCCGGGGGGCCTGGGGGGTGTCCCCCCAGAAGGCACGGCGTCGCTCATGTATGCAGCCTACGAGCAACCCCGCCCCGGGGCTACGAGATCGCCCGCTCGGCCCGCCCCGCCCCGTCGGCCTGCTCCGCGTACATTTTCGCGATCACGGCCTCGATGTCGGGCTCCCGCACCGACAGATCCACCAGCGGATACTCCGCGGCGATCCGCGCCACCAGCACCGCCGCCGACTCGGCCGCCGGAAACGCCAGCCACTGCCGCGGCCCCTCGACCTTCACCACGCGCGCGGGCGCGGCCTCGATCGGCGGCAGCTCCCGCTCCAGGTCGACCACCAGGGTCCGCTCGCTGTCGCCCACCTCGTGCAGCCCGGCGAGCGGACCGTCGTACATCAGCCGCCCGTGGTCGATGACCATCACCCGTGAGCACAACTGCTCGATGTCCTGGAGGTCGTGTGTGGTCAGCAGCACCGTCGTGCCGCGCTCGGTGTTCAACTCCCGCAGGAAATCACGGACCCTGGCCTTGGAGATCACGTCGAGCCCGATCGTCGGCTCGTCCAGGTACAGCACTTCGGGATCGTGCAGGAGCGCCGCCGCGATGTCGCCGCGCATCCGCTGGCCGAGGGAGAGCTGGCGTACCGGGACGTCCAACAGGGCGTCCAGGTCGAGGAGTTCCACCAGCCGGTCGAGGTTCTCGCGGTAGCGGCCGTCCGGGATGCGGTACATACGGTGCATCAGCTTGTACGAGTCGATCAGCGGCAGGTCCCACCACAGCGTCGTACGCTGCCCGAACACCACCCCGATGCGGTGCGCGAGCCGGGTCCGCTCACGGGAAGGGTCGATGCCGGCGACCCGCAGCCGGCCGCCGCTCGGGGTCAGGATGCCGGTCAGCATCTTGATCGTCGTCGACTTGCCGGCGCCGTTCGGCCCGATGTACCCGACCATCTCGCCGCGTGCCACGCGAAAGGAGATCGAGTCGACGGCCCGCACCTGCCGCCGCTCCCGCTTGAGGAAACCGGTCTTCCTGCGCACGTCGAAGACCTTCTCGACGCCGTCGAGCTCGATGAACGCCTCGTCCATGTCCGCCATCGCCTGCCCCTAACTCCCCGTACTCCGATACGACCGCAGCCCGGCCCGCCACGCCAGACCGGCCAGCGCACAGCACACCGCCGCCACCAGGGGCGAGGCGAAGGCCGTCCAGTCGGGCAGCTCGATCGGGTACGGCCGGTCCAACACGTAGGCGGCGGGCACCCAGTTGACGAAGGCGAGCGGCAGCATGAAGGTCACTCCGCGCACCAGGTCCTTGCCGAACACGGTGGGCGGGTACTGAAGCAGCGTGGTCCCGCCGTACGTGAACGCGTTCTGCACCTCGGCGGCGTCCTGCGCGAGTATCTGGAAGGACGCGCCCGCCACGAACAGCGCCGAGAAGATCGCCGCCCCGCTGATCAGCATCACCGGCACCAGCAGCACCTTCGCGGGCGTCCAGTCGATGTCGGCCGACATCAGCGCCCAGCCCAGGACCAGCGCGCCCTGCGTGATCCGGCCGAGGCGGCGCAGCGCGAAGTGATCGGCGCCGACCTGCGCGAGCACCGGGGCGGGTCGCACCAGCAGCGTGTCGAAGGAGCCGTCGCGGATCCGGGCGCCCAGGACGTCCATCGAGCCCAGCACCAGGTCGGCGATCCCGAACGCGGTCGCCGACAGGCCGTACAGCAGGGCGATCTCGGGCAGCGACCAGCCGCCCAGGGTGTCCACCTGCGAGAACATCAGCAGGATCGCCACGAAGTCCAGGCCGGTCACCAGCAGGTTGCCGAGCACCGTGACGGCGAAGGAGGTGCGGTAGGTCATGCTGGAGCGCACCCACATCCCGGCGATCAGCCGGTAGGCCCGCAGCCCTTCGAGCAGTGCGCCGCGCTCAGCCACCCTGCACCACCACCCGCCGCGTCGCCGCCGATTGCAGGAGCCGCCCCGCGGCCAGCAGCACCACCGCCCACACCGCCTGGAAGGCGAACGCCCCGAGCGGCGCGGTCTCCCCCATCAGCACGTCCGCCGGCATCTGGATCTGCGCCGCCCACGGAAGCGCCCGGACGATCTCGCCGAACACGCCCGGGAAGGCGTTCAGCGGCAGCACCATGCCCGAGAAGAAGATCCCGGTGATCATCAGGGCCTGGTTGACGCCCATGCCGTCCAGGAGCCAGAACACGCTCAGGGCCGCCAGATAGCGGATCGCGAAGCTGACGACCGCCGCCAGCAGCAGCGTCACCACGAAGGCTGCCCAGAGGGTGGCGTCCGTRGGCAGCGCCATCGGGAAGAACAGCGCGCCGAACAGGAACGGGACCACGCCCCGCCCCAGCATCTGGAACAGCGCC
>NZ_RDBN01000053.1:660900-728206 GCF_008042075.1 Streptomyces sp. UW30
ATCTGGAACAGCGCCCGCCCCATGTCCCCCGCCAGCCACCAGAGTTGGAGATCGGCCGGCCTGTACAGGTCGACGGCGATCTCGCCGGTGCGGATGCGCTCCATGAGGTCCTTCTCGGCGCCGCCGCCCTGGATGGCGAGCGTCGCGTACAGGCACTGGCCCAGCCACACGTAGGTGACGGCCTGCGCCTGGTCGTACCCGCCGAGATGGGGCTTCTCGTGCCACAGCGCGAGGTAGGTGTAGACGAGGATCACGCCGAAGACGGTGTTGGTGAACACCCCGGCCGCGGTGGCGATCCGATAGGTCGCATACCTTCGGAAGCCGCCTGCCGCGACGGTCAGATACAACCGCCCGGAGCCCACATCCACAGCCCTCCTCGCCCGCGCCCGGCACCGAAGCGCAGGAGCCTAGTGCGCGCGCAAGCGGGGCTGCCAGCCAATTTCCGGGTACCCGGCGCGAGAGTCCGGTCACTTTCCGATGACACGCGCGTTTTCCGGGAACGGAGCGCCCGATACGAGAGTCTTCAATGGGGGCGCAGTAGGCGTACGAGGGCGTACGGGAACGTACGACGCGAAACAGGAGTCCGTGCACGAGATGAGCGACGAGCCGCAGTCACAGGCGCAAGCGCCGAACGGGAAGGCCAAGCGGCCGAAGAGGACGGGCTGGCGGCGGATCATCCCGACCTGGCGGATGGTGCTGGGCACCTTCGTCATCGGCACGCTGCTGGTCGTCGGCCTGTTCTTCCTCGGCTACTCCCTGGTCAAGATCCCGCCGGCCAACGCGCTCGCGACGAAGCAGGCCAACGTCTACATGTACGCGGACGGCTCGGTGATCGCCCGCGACGGCCAGGTCAACCGGGAGAACGTCTCGCTCGCGCACATGTCCAAGGACGCCCAGCACGCGATCCTGGCCGCCGAGGACCGGGACTTCTACAGCGAGTCCGCCGTCGACCCCAAGGCGATGCTGCGGGCCGCCTGGAACACGGCCACCGGCAAGGGCAAGCAGTCCGGCTCCACGATCACCCAGCAGTACGTGAAGAACTACTACCTGCGCCAGGAGCAGTCCGTCACCCGCAAGGCGAAGGAGTTCATCATCGCGATCAAGCTGGATCGCGAGAAGACCAAGGCCGAGATCCTCGAGGGCTACCTCAACACCAGCTTCTTCGGCCGCAACGCGTACGGCATCCAGGCCGCCGCCCAGGCCTACTACGGCACGGACGCCAAGAGCCTCGACCCGGCCCGCGCCGCCTATCTGGCCGCGCTGGTCAACGCGCCGAGCGAGTACGACGTCGTCGCCCACCCCGAGAACAAGGCCGCGGCGGTGGCCCGCTGGAACTACGTCCTGGACGGCATGGTCACCAAGGGCTGGCTCAGCGAGAGCAAGCGGGCCGGCATGAAGTTCCCGATGCCGAAGGAGGCCTCGACCTCCACCAACCTGTCCGGTCAGCGCGGTTACATCGTGCAGATCGTCAAGGACTATCTGACCAAGAACAAGATCGTCAGCGCGGAGGACCTGGAGGCCGGCGGCTACCGCGTCACCACCACCCTCCAGAAGGACAAGCAGAACGCGTTCGTCGACGCGGTCAACGACCAGCTGATCTCCAAGCTGGACAAGAAGAACAACAAGGTCGACAACTACGTCCGCGCGGGCGGCGCCTCCGTCGACCCGAAGACCGGCAAGGTCGTCGCGATGTACAACGGCATCGACTACGTCAAGCAGTACACCCCGAACGCCACCCGCCGGGACTTCCAGGTCGGCTCCACGTTCAAGCCGTTCGTGTTCACCTCGGCCGTGGAGAACGACTCGACCACGCAGGACGGCCGCCAGATCACCCCGAACACGATCTACGACGGCACCAACGAGCGCCCGGTGCAGGGCTGGAACGGCACCTACGCCCCCGAGAACGAGGACCAGCACTCCTACGGCGACATCAGCGTCCGCACCGCCACCAACGACTCCGTCAACTCGGTGTACGCGCAGATGGCCGTCGACGTGGACCCGGAGAAGGTGAAGGACACCGCGATCGAGCTCGGCCTCCCCTCCAACACCCCCGACCTCCAGCCGTACCCGTCGATCGCCCTCGGCACCGCCACGGCCAGCGTCCTCGACATGGCGGAGGCCTACGCGACGCTCGCCAACCACGGCAAGCACGGCACGTACACGATGATCGAGAAGATCACCAAGGACGGCGCCGACGTCGTCGAGCTGCCCGAGCGCAAGACCTCCCAGGTCATCAGCCGCGAGGCCGCCGACACGACGACCTCCGTCCTGCAGAGCGTCGTCGACAGCGGCACCGCCACCGCCGCCCTGGCCGCCGGCCGGCCCGCGGCGGGCAAGACCGGTACGGCCGAGGAGGACACCGCCGCCTGGTTCGCCGGCTACACCCCGGATCTCGCCACCGTCGTCTCCGTCATGGGCCAGGACCCGGTCACGGCCAAACACAAGTCGCTGTACGGCGTGATGGGGCTGAACCGCATCAACGGCGGCGGGGCGCCCACCGACATCTGGGCCCAGTTCACCAAGGACGCCCTGAAGGGCAAGCCGGTCAGCGAATTCGACCTGGAGCTCCAGCAGGGCGCCGACGTGCCCCAGTACCCGACGACCGACCCGACCGAGGGTGACGAGGACACCGGCGACGAGGACGACGGCGGCACCACCGGCGCGACGACGACCGGCGGCCAGGACACCGAGGGCCAGACCGGGGGCGAGACCCCGGGCCAGACGGACGGCGGCACCACGGGCGACACGACCGGCGGCACCACGGACGGGGGCACGACGGACGGCGGCACGGACTCGGGTGGCACGGACACCGGCGGCACCACCGACGGAGGCACCACCGACGGCGGCACGGACTCGGGCGGTACGGACATCGGCGGTACGGACACCGGCGGCACCACGGGCGGGGACAGCTCCACCGGCGGGACCGACACCGGTGGAGGCGGAGGGACGTCCGGAAACACGGCCGGGACGCTGAGCACGACCCGCCGGCCGTGAGCGCCCGGGCTCAGTGACCGCTGGTCGCCTTGAGCCCCACCACGGCGACCAGCAGCAGGCAGACGAAGAAGATCCGCGCGGCGGTGGCGGGCTCCCCGAGCGCCACCATGCCGACCACCGCCGCACCGGCCGCACCGATGCCCACCCACACGCCGTAGGCGGTACCGATGGGCAGGGACTTCGCGGCGTAGGACAGCAGCAGCATGCTGGCGACGATGCCCGCGCCGGTGAACAGGCTGGGGACGAGCCGGGTGAATCCGTCGGTGTACTTCATACCGATCGACCAGCCGACCTCGAGCAGACCGGCGACGATGAGCAGAACCCAGGCCATGACAGGCACCTCCGAGACGTACGACGTGGAACGGGGTGCGTCGTCTTTGCCTGTGCCCGGTACGGCGCGTCTCGTCGGGTTCCTTCAAAGCTAGCAAGGAAGCGGCAAAAGGGGCTGGTGACGATGGTCACCAGCCCCTCGAACCGTCGAACCGGAGGTAGCGCGAGCTACAGGTAGAGCCCGGTCGAATCCTCCGACCCCTCGAAACGGTCGGCGGCCACGGCGTGCAGATCACGCTCGCGCATGAGCACGTACGCGACCCCACGCACCTCGACCTCGGCCCGGTCCTCCGGGTCGTACAGGACCCGGTCGCCGGGCTCCACGGTCCGGACGTTCTGTCCCACCGCGACGACCTCGGCCCAGGCCAGCCGGCGGCCGACGGCCGCGGTGGCGGGGATCAGGATGCCGCCACCCGAACGCCGCTCACCCTCGGTGGTGTCCTGCCGCACGAGTACTCGGTCGTGCAGCATCCGGATGGGCAGCTTGTCGTGGTGGGTGCTGTGCTCGTTTTTCTTGGCGCTCACGCTGTGAACCTACCTGCCTCCGCCGCCTGCGTACGCCGTCGGGTCCGCCGCCGCTCAGCCCCTGCGGCGCCGGGTGCCCAGGGCCAGCAGCCCCACGAGGCCGACGGCGACGAGCGCGACGGGCACGATGCGCTCCAGGCGGGGCGCGCCCTCCTCGTCGGTGAACTTGGCCGTCACACCGCTCACGGCCCGGTTGACCTCGACATAGGCCCGCCCGAGCGTGTGGTCGATGTTCGAGACGACCTTGGCCTTGGCGTCGCCGACGATCGTCCTGGGGTGCACCCGCACCCCGATCTCGTCGAGCGTCTCGGCCAGCGCTGCGCGGCGGGATTTGATGTCCGCCTCGATCTGCGCCGGTGTTCTGGTGTCCGACGTGTCCGCCACCGTACGGCCTCCGAAGTGAAGCTGATGCTGTTTCCGGACAGTCTGTCAGCTCAACGCCGGACCGCACTGTCAGGCTCCCCGGTTACGCTGGTTCGATGAGCGAGCGACTCCAGCCGGGGGACGTGGCCCCCGCCTTCACCCTGCCCGACGCCGACGGCCACGAGGTGTCCCTGTCGGACCACAAGGGCCGCAAGGTCATCGTGTACTTCTACCCGGCCGCCCTGACACCCGGCTGCACCAAGCAGGCCTGCGACTTCACGGACAACCTGGAGCTGCTGGCCGGCGCCGGATACGACGTCATCGGCGTCTCCCCGGACAAGCCGGAGAAGCTCGCCAAGTTCCGCGAGAAGGAGTCCCTGAAGGTCACGCTGGTGGGCGACCCGGACAAGAAGGTCCTGGAGGCCTACGGCGCCTTCGGCGAGAAGAAGCTCTACGGCAAGACGGTCGTGGGCGTCATCCGCTCGACCGTGATCGTGGACGAGGACGGCAAGGTCGAGCGGGCGCTGTACAACGTCAAGGCGACCGGCCACGTGGCGAAGATCATCAAGGATCTGGGCATCTGACGCGACTCTCGTCAGCCGAAAGCGGCCCGGACCGGGGAGACCCGGTCCGGGCCGTCTTGCATTTCGGGCGTGACTGTCCGATAAGCGGTTCGTTACTCCGTACGAGATCACGAACGGGTGGTCGAGAACGGAGGGGTTCGCATGGGGACCAGCGCGTACAGCAAGGAGCGGCTGGAGGAGGCGGCTCTGGGGGCGCGGACGTTGTCGGAGGCGTTGGGGAGGTTGGGGGTGGATCCGAAGAGTTCGACCCGACGGTACGTGCGGGAGCGGATGAAGATGCTGGGGGTGGACATCTCGCACTTCGAGCGGGAGGGGGTGAAGTGGACGCGGGAGATGCTTCAGGAGGCGGTTTCGACGTCGACGAACATGTGCGAGGTGCTGCGACGTCTCGAGCTTGAGGTGGTGGGCGGGCATCACACGCACATCAGCCGACGGATCAAGGCTTACGGCATCGACGTTTCTCACTTCCAGGTTCCGACGCAGCGGGGAAAGGTCTGGCGCCCCCGAACGCCAGAGGCTCTGCTTGTCGAGCAGCCGGTCGGCCAGGCGCGGCGCATCSCGAGTGATCGGCTCAGATGGGCGATGACGGCGACTGGCATGCCGGAGCGATGCGCCAGGTGCGGAACCGACGCGGTCTGGCGAGGGCGCCCCCTCCCACTGGAGATCGACCACATCGACGGCAACTGGCGGGACAACCGCATCGAGAACCTGCGGTTCCTGTGCCCCAACTGCCATTCGACAACGGACAGTTACCGGGGTCGCGGCAAAGGCAGGGCTTCATGAGCAGCGGCGGGCGATACACGCGGGAACGACTGACCGAAGCCGCCGCGCGGTGCTCCGACATTGACGAGGTCATCGCCTTCTTCGGCACCCGCCCGTACGGCCAACTGCGCCTCCATCTGTTCCGGCGCTTCGATCATTTCGGGATCGACGTCTCGCACATGTCCCGTCAGAGGCGAGCGAGGGCAGCATCCACAAGACCGACCGCCGACGAGTTGCGCGGAGCGGTCGAAGGAGCAACTTCCATCGCGGGTACGCTCCGCGCGCTGGGGATGGAGCCCTACAACACCAGGTTGCGGGCTCAGCTCCGCTGCTGGGTGACCGAGGACGCTCTCGACACCACCCACTTCCTGGGGCAGGCACATCAACGCGGCGGCCCGGGCACCACGCCGCTCAGGCGCGCCGGGGACATCCTGGTCCAGCACGACGGCACCCGTCGAACGAGAACCCATCTGCTCCGCAGGGCGCTCCTGGAAGTAGGCATGCCCGAGGAGTGCGCCGAGTGCGGAACCGGACCGGAGTGGCTCGGCTCGCCCATGACGCTGGAGGTCGATCACATCAACGGGGACTGGAGCGACGACCGGCGCGAGAACCTGCGATTACTGTGCCCCAACTGTCACGCGATCACCAGCACATGGTGCAGGGGAGGCAGCAGGCCGTGACCGAGTACCAGTAAGATGTACGTGGGGCCGTAGCCCAATTTGGCAGGAGGCACCACTTTTAGGTAGTGGACAGTGCGAGTTCGAGTCTCGTCGGCCCCACCTTCAGGGCGCGGCTCCCCACGGGCGCCGCGCCCTTCGGCGTTCTTGCGTGCCTTGCCTCAGCCCAACAGCTCCCTCATCACCGGCACCAACGCCCTGAACGCCTTCCCTCGATGGCTGATCGCGTTCTTCTCCTCCGGCGTCAGCTCGGCGCAGGTGCGGGTCTCGCCCTCCGGCTGGAGGATCGGGTCGTAGCCGAAGCCGCCCGTCCCTGCCGGTGTATGCCGTAGCACCCCCCGCAATTGCCCCTCGACCACCCGCTCCGTCCCGTCCGGCAACGCCAGCGCCGCTGCGCACGCGAAGTGCGCCCCCCGATGTGCGTCGTCGATGTCGCCCAGCTGGGCCAGGAGCAGGTCCAGGTTGGCCTTGTCGTCGCCGTGTCGGCCGGCCCAGCGGGCGGAGAAGATGCCGGGGGCGCCGTTGAGCACATCGACGCACAGCCCGGAGTCGTCGGCGACAGCGGGCAGTCCGGTCGCCTGTGCCAGGGCGTGGGCCTTGAGCAGCGCGTTCTCGGCGAAGGTGACGCCGGTTTCCTTGACGTCGGGAATCTCCGGGTACGCGTCCGCGCCGACGAGGTCGTGAGGGAGACCTGCGTCGGCGAGGATCGCCCGGAGCTCGGTGATCTTTCCGGCGTTACGGGTGGCGAGGATGAGGCGGGTCATGGGGACCAGTATCCCGGCCTCGCCACTGCGCTTACCCGTCGCGGGTGTTACGGCGTACAGACCTTGGTCAGCTCGCCCGCCGCGTCGGTGACCGGGCTGATGTCCGGCGTCTCGTCGCCGTTCTTCACGGCGTCCCGCACGTTGGTGACGGCCTGCTGAAGGTCGTCCACGGCCTTGTTGACGTCGGTGTTGTCGGTCTTGTCGCCGATCTTGTCGAGGTTCTTGTCGATGGAGGTCAGGGACTCCTCCAGCTGCGTCGGGTCGTTCGCGGCGCTCTCCACGGCCTGCTGGAGTTCCGTGACGCTGTCGGCGATGGCGTCGGCGGTCTGGACGCAGTCCAGCGCCTTGTTGACGGCGTCGCAGCCGGTGGTCAGCCCCGCCGTCAGCCCGACTGCCGCGATGGCTGCGGCGGCTATGGCGATACGGCTCCGGCGTCGTCGGCTCGTGGCCATGCTTGACGTTCCCTCCCTGCCCAGGCCTCGCAGGCCCCCGTTTCACTGGCCGAGCGCACAGCGGTGAGCCGTGCGCCCGTACCCCTAGTGACGCCGGGGAAGGCGGCGTGGTTGCCCGAGGGCCTGGCTCTTCTTGGTGTGGCCTTTACTTTTCGAGGACGGTATCAAGCGCCTTGCGCTGGACCTCGGCCAGCTCCCCGCACCCCGAAACGGCAAGGTCCAAAAGGGCGTTGAGCTCCTCGCGGGCGAACGGCTCGGCCTCGGCGGTTCCCTGGACCTCGACGAAGCGGCCGTCGCCGGTGCAGACGACGTTCATGTCGGTGTCGGCCTTCACGTCCTCCACGTAGCAGAGGTCGAGGAGGGGTACGCCGCCGACGATGCCGACCGAGACGGCGCTGACCGTGCCGGTGAGCGGCTTGCGGCCGGGCTTGATCAGCTTCTTGCCCTGGGCCCAGGAGACGGCGTCCGCGAGGGCGACGTAGGCGCCGGTGATGGCGGCCGTGCGGGTGCCGCCGTCGGCCTGGAGGACGTCGCAGTCGAGGACGATCGTGTTCTCGCCGAGCGCCTTGTAGTCGATGACCGCGCGCAGAGAGCGGCCGATGAGGCGGCTGATCTCGTGCGTACGGCCCCCGATCTTGCCCCGGACGGACTCGCGGTCGCCGCGGGTGTTGGTGGCGCGGGGCAGCATGGCGTACTCCGCGGTGACCCAGCCCTCGCCACTGCCCTTGCGCCAACGCGGGACGCCTTCGGTGAAGGAGGCGGTGCACAGGACCTTCGTGTCGCCGAAGGAGACGAGGACGGAGCCCTCCGCGTGCTTGCTCCAGGCACGTTCGATGGTGACCGTGCGGAGCTGTTCGGGGGTGCGGCCGTCGATTCGAGGAGTTGAGGAGGTAGCTGCCATGGCGTGAGCCTAGCCCCAGATACGGAAGGGGCCCCTCCCGCTGTGGGAAGGGGCCCCGTTCGGTGAGCGCGCAGGCTCACATCAGGTCTTCGATCTCCGCCGCGATCGGGTCGGCGTCGGTACCGATGACGACCTGGATGGCGGTGCCCATCTTCACGACGCCATGGGCGCCGGCGGCCTTCAGGGCGGCCTCGTCGACCAGCGAGGGGTCGCTGACCTCGGTGCGCAGCCGGGTGATGCAGCCCTCGATCTCCTCGATGTTGTCGATGCCACCGAGCCCGGCGACGATCTTCTCAGCCTTGCTGGCCATGTTCCTTCTCCCTGATCCGAACCGCTTTGTCGCAGTAACCCACAGTTGGCCCATCTTCGCGAGCGGTCATGTCGTCCCTGCCGAAGGATGGCGTTCACGACAGCGGAACCGTCCGAACAACTGGTCTACACCACCTTACCGAGGGGCGTCCATGAGTGCCGACAGCTCCGCCATCAGCCCCGCGCGCGCTCGCTGGAACACCGCGTTCCAGGGCCTGCAGAAGATGGGCCGCAGCCTCCAGCTCCCCATCGCCGTGCTGCCGGCCGCCGGCATCCTCAACCGCCTTGGCCAGCCGGACGTGTTCGGGGACGAGGGACTCGGCTGGACCGACGTCTCCAGGGTGATGGTGGGCGCGGGCGGCGCGCTGCTCGACGGTTCGCTCGGACTGCCGCTGCTGTTCTGCGTGGGTGTGGCCATCGGCATGGCGAAGAAGTCCGACGGCTCGACGGCGCTGGCGGCGGTCGCGGGGTTCCTCGTCTACTACAACGTGCTGCGCCAGTTCCCGGAGGACTGCCCCGAGGGCTCGAAGGCGGTCCCGAACGTCGGCTGCCAGGTGCAGGACGGCACGGTGACCGTCTTCGAGTACCAGAACCCCGGCGTGTTCGGCGGCATCGTGATCGGCCTGCTGGCCGCGTTCTTCTGGGCCCGCTACCACCGTACGAAGCTGGTGGACTGGCTCGGCTTCTTCAACGGCCGCCGGCTGGTGCCGATCATCATGGCGTTCGTGGCGATCGCGTTCGCGGCGCTGTGCCTGTGGGTGTGGCCGCCGATCGGTGACGCGCTGGAGAGCTTCAGCGACTGGATGAGCGACCTGGGTTCCTGGGGCGCGGGAGTGTTCGGTATCGCGAACCGCGCACTTCTCGTCGTGGGCCTGCACCAGTTCCTGAACGTGCCCATCTGGTTCCAGTTCGGCAGCTTCACCAAGCCGGACGGCACGGTGGTGCACGGCGACATCAACATGTTCCTCGCGGGCGACCCGACCGCCGGTCAGTTCACCTCGGGCTTCTTCCCGATCATGATGTTCGCCCTGCCGGCCGCGGCCCTCGCCATGACCCACTGCGCCAGACCGAGCCGCCGCAAGGAGGTCGGCGGCCTGATGCTGTCGGTGGCGCTGACGTCGTTCGTCACCGGCATCACGGAACCGATCGAGTACTCGTTCCTCTTCGTGGCGCCCCTGCTGTACGCGGTCCACGCCGTTCTGACGGGTGTGTCGATGGCGGTGACCTGGGGGCTGGGCGTGCACGACGGGTTCAGCTTCTCCGCCGGGCTGATCGACTACATCATCAACTGGAACCTGGCGACGAGACCGTGGGCGATGATTCCGATCGGCCTGTGTTTCGCCGTCGTCTATTACGTGATCTTCCGTTTCGCGATCACGAAGTTCGATCTCAGGACTCCGGGCAGGGAGCCCGAGGACCAGGTCGAGGACGTCACAAAGGTCTGAAAAAGGGCTTGATAACAGTCCAGAAAACCCTTGGGAATCGCGGGTTCCTTATCTCACCTTCATCGTGCTACAACAGGTCTACACCACTSAGTGGTGTAGACCACCACCCGATGGAGGAAGTCTATGAGCACCGCCACCTCGCCAACGGCGGCCCCCACAAAGAAGTGGGGATCCGGCCTGTTCCAGGGCCTTCAGAAGGTCGGCCGCAGCCTTCAGCTCCCGATCGCCGTGCTCCCGGCGGCGGGTCTCCTGCTCCGCTTCGGCCAGGCCGACGTGTTCGGCAAGGACGGGCTCGGCTGGGACAAGGTCGCCGCCGTGTTCGCCACCGCCGGTGGCGCGATCTTCGACAACCTGCCGATGCTGTTCTGTATCGGTGTCGCGATCGGCTTCGCCAAGAAGTCGGACGGCTCGACCGCGCTCGCCGGACTGGTCGGCTTCCTGGTCTACAGCAACGTACTGAAGGCGTTCCCGGTCACCGAGGCGAAGGTGCAGGCCGGCGAGGACATAGCCGCGACCTACAACAACCCCGGTGTCCTCGGCGGCATCATCATGGGTCTGCTGGCCGCGGTGCTGTGGCAGCGCTTCCATCGCACCAAGCTGGTCGACTGGCTCGGCTTCTTCAACGGCCGCCGGCTGGTCCCGATCATCATGGCCTTCGTCGGCACCGTCATGGGCGTCTTCTTCGGCCTGGTCTGGGAGCCGATCGGTGAGGTCATCTCCGACTTCGGCGAGTGGATGACCGGCCTCGGCGCCGTCGGCGCTGGTCTGTTCGGTCTGATCAACCGCGCGCTGATCCCGGTCGGCATGCACCAGTTCGTGAACACCGTCTCCTGGTTCCAGCTCGGTGACTTCAAGGACGCCGCCGGTGAGATCGTGCACGGCGACCTCAACCGCTTCTTCGCGGGTGACCCGACCGCCGGTCAGTTCATGTCGGGCTTCTTCCCGATCATGATGTTCGGTCTGCCGGCCGCCGCCATCGCCATCGCCCACTGCGCCCGCCCCGAGCGCCGCAAGGCCGTGATGGGCATGATGATCTCGCTCGCCCTGACCTCCTTCGTCACCGGCGTCACCGAGCCCATCGAGTTCGCGTTCATGTTCATCGCGCCGGTGCTGTACGTGATCCACGCGGTGCTCACCGCCCTGTCGATGGCGATCACCTGGGCGCTCGGCGTCCACGCGGGCTTCACCTTCTCCGCGGGCTTCATCGACTACGCGCTCAACTGGAACCTGGCGACCAAGCCATGGCTGATCATCCCGATCGGCCTCGTCTTCGCCGCGATCTACTACTCCGTCTTCCGCTTCGCCATCACGAAGTGGAACCTCCCCACCCCGGGCCGTGAGCCCGAGGAGGAGCTCGAGGACCTCACCAAGGCGTAGGCCCCCGGCACCACGAAGGCCCCGGAACCGCGACGGTTCCGGGGCCTTCTCGCGCATACGGGCCTGAACCCCGTACCGGCTGCTGTGGCCGGGCTAGATCTCGTACGTCTGCCTCGGCGCCGCGAGCACCACCGGACCGTCGTAGACCTCACGCGCGTCGGCCAGATTGACCTGGGGGTCGGTCCACGGCGGGATGTGGGTGAGGACGAGGCGGCGGGCGCCCGCGCGGGCCGCTGCCTGACCCGCCTCACGGCCGTTGAGGTGCAGGTCGGGGATGTTCTCCTTGCCGTGCGTGAAGGCGGCCTCGCACAGGAACAGGTCCGCGTCGCGGGCGAGTTCGTCCAGGGCGGTGCTGATGCCCGTGTCGCCCGAATAGGTCAGCGTCTTTCCACCGTGCTCGATGCGGATGCCGTACGCCTCCACCGGGTGGGCCACGCGTTCGGTGTGCACCGTGAAGGGGCCGATCTCGAAGGTGGACGGCTTGACCGTGTGGAAGTCGAAGACCTCGCTCATGGACGAGGCGGTGGGGGTGTCGGCGTAGGCGGTGGTCAGGCGCTGCTCGGTGCCCTCGGGTCCGTAGACCGGGATCGGGTCGCAGCGGCCGCCGTCGTGCCGGTAGTAGCGCGCGACGAAGTACGCGCACATGTCGATGCAGTGGTCGGCGTGCAGATGACTGAGGTAGATCGCGTCGAGGTCGTAGAGACCGCAGTGGCGCTGCAGCTCGCCAAGGGCACCGTTGCCCATGTCGAGAAGCAACCGGAAGCCGTCGGCCTCGACGAGGTAGCTCGAGCAGGCCGATTCCGCGGACGGGAACGACCCCGAGCAGCCGACGACGGTGAGCTTCATGAAACAGAAACCTCCGCTGGCGGGAAATCCAGAAGATCGGGAATGGGGCGTCGGGGGTCGTGCGGTTTGTCGAGCGTAAGGCGCAAAACCTCCGGTCGCTCCTCCGCAAAGGTCACTTGTGGGCGAACTCACCTGTGGTGTCACGCGTTCGGCTGGATATGGGGCGCGTGTAACGGCAGGTGCGTACGAAGCGCTCGCACACAGGGGTGGCGGGGGTGGGATCAGGAGTGAAAGAAGGCGCGCGGGCGGGGGTGCGCGCCGGTACCTTCGTCCTCATGGACACGTCCTGGTGGCTCGCGCTCGCGGCGGTGATACTGCTCGCGCTGGTCGCCACGCTCGTGGACGGGTGGGGGCGCGGCAGGCGTCCCCGAGGCCGGCGGACCCGACCGCCAGGTCGGCCGGGACGGCGGGCGTCGGCCCGTCCGGAGCCCGCCGAGATCTGGTGGGCGAAGGTGCCGTACGAGGACGGGCCGGGGGAAAAGGACCGGCCGTGTCTGGTGCTGGCGGTGCGCGGGCAGCGGGTGACCGTCGCGAAGATCACCAGCAAGTACCGCGACGAACGGTACGGCGTCATTCCGCTGCCGCCGGGCTCGGTCGGGGACACCCGGGGCCGGGCGAGCTTCCTGGAGACGGGTGAGCTGCGGCACGTACCGGTGTGCGACTTCCGGCGGCGGGTCGGGGTGATGGACCCGGCCGTGTGGGACCAGGTCCGCCACCTCGCGACTTAGGCCCGGGCGCCGCTCACGCCCAGAGCTGGCCCCGGAGGGTCTCGATCGCTTCCTCGGTCGTGGCCGCCGTGTAGACGCCCGTCGAGAGGTACTTCCAGCCGCCGTCGGCGACGACGAACACGATGTCCGCGCTCTCCCCCGCCTTCAGCGCCTTGTTGCCGACGCCGATCGCCGCGTGCAGGGCGGCGCCGGTGGAGATGCCCGCGAAGATGCCCTCCTGCTGGAGGAGTTCGCGGGTGCGGGTGACCGCGTCGGCCGAGCCGACCGAGAAGCGGGTGGTCAGGACCGAGGCGTCGTACAGCTCGGGTACGAAGCCCTCGTCGAGGTTGCGCAGGCCGTAGACGAGGTCGTCGTAGCGCGGTTCCGCCGCGACGATCTTCACGTCCGGCTTGTGCTCGCGCAGGAAGCGGCCGACGCCCATCAGGGTGCCGGTGGTGCCGAGGCCGGCGACGAAGTGGGTGACCGAGGGGAGGTCGGCGAGGATCTCCGGGCCGGTCGTGGCGTAGTGCGCGCCCGCGTTGTCCGGGTTGCCGTACTGGTAGAGCATCACCCAGTCGGGGTGCTCGGCCGACAGCTCCTTGGCGACCCGCACGGCGGTGTTGGAACCGCCCGCGGCGGGGCTGGGGATGATCTCCGCGCCCCACATGCCGAGCAGGTCCCGGCGCTCCTGCGAGGTGTTCTCGGGCATCACGCAGACCATGCGGTAGCCCTTGAGCTTGGCCGCCATCGCCAGCGAGATGCCGGTGTTGCCGCTGGTCGGCTCCAGGATCGTGCAGCCCGGGGTGAGGCGGCCGTCCTTCTCCGCCTGCTCGATCATGTGCAGGGCGGGGCGGTCCTTGACCGAGCCGGTGGGGTTGCGGTCCTCCAGCTTGGCCCAGATGCGGACGTCCTCGGACGGCGACAACCGCGGCAGGCACACCAGGGGGGTGTTGCCCACCGCGGCGAGCGGGGAGTCGTAACGCATGTGGATCAGGCCATACCGCCGGCCACGGCCGGCAGGATCGTGACGTTGTCGCCGTCGGTCAGCTTGGTGTTGATGCCGTCGAGGAAGCGGACGTCCTCGTCGTTCAGGTAGACGTTGACGAAGCGGCGCAGCTCGCCGGCGTCCACGATGCGGGCCTGGATGCCCGCATGCCGGGTTTCGAGGTCGGTGAACAGCTCGGCGAGGGTGTCCCCGTTGCCCTCCACCGCCTTCTGACCGTCGGTGTAGGTGCGGAGGATGGTGGGGATGCGGACCTCGATGGCCATGGTTGCGGGCTCCTGTCGGGAGTTAAGGGGTCGATGGGCACACGACGGCACGCCGCGGCTCACGGCCGTACGGCGGCAGGAACATCAACAGATGGCGCTGTTCAGCCTGCACAGGTCGACGTGCAGCCGCGCCACGAGCAGCACGCTCGGCGCCTTGTCGCTCACGTCGTTCAGAACCATGGGGTCATCGTATCGATTCCCTGTCACGGCCCTGGAGTGTGATCTCGCATGCTGGATGGATTCTGACCGAATGGTGGGATTCAGTACGCCTCCACCACCGTGACCTCCTCCTCCGTCACCTCGCCGTCGACGATCCGGAAGGAGCGGAACTGGAAGTCGCCGAGGCCGTCGGTGTCGGCGGTGGAGACCAGGACGTAGTGCGCGCCGGGCTCGTTGGCGTAGGAGATGTCGGTGCGCGAGGGGTAGGCCTCGGTGGCGGTGTGGGAGTGGTAGATGACCACGGGCTCCTCGTCGCGGTCGTCCATCTCGCGGTAGAGCTTGAGGAGGTCGCCCGAGTCGAACTCGTAGAACGTGGGCGACATGGCCGCGTTCAGCATCGGGATGAAACGCTCGGGGCGGTCCGAGCCGGCCGGGCCCGCGACGACGCCGCACGCCTCGTCGGGGTGGTCCTTGCGCGCGTGGGCGACGATCTGGTCGACGAGGGCCTGGGTGATGGTCAGCATGTTCGCCAGGATAAGCAAAGGGCCGCCCCGTACCGAGGGTTGGTACGGGGCGGCCCACATGCCGGACGTGGGGACGTCCTGGGTGTGGACGCCCTGAGCGGCGGCCGCAGGGAGCGCCACGAGTGCTCCCTGCGACGGACGTCCACGGTCTTGGCGTCAGCCGACCTTTTCGAGCTCGGGCTCGTCGCCGCCGCGAGCGGCGATCTGCGGGTTGCGGCTCTTGAGGATCGCCCAGCCGACGCCCAGGGCGACGGCCCAGCCGGCCGCGACGTACAGGCAGACCCGCGCGTCCTTGTCGTACGCGATCATGCCGGTCACTCCGACGAGGAAGAGGAGTGCGACCCAGCTGAAGACCGCCCCGCCGGGAGCGGGGAAGGACGAGGCACGCAGTCGGCCGGCGTCGACCGCGGCGCGGTAGCGGATGTGGCTGACGAGGATCATCATCCAGGTCCAGATGCCGGCCGCGGTGGCCACGGAGGTGACGTAGGTGAACGCCTTCTCCGGGACGACGTAGTTCAGGACGACGCCGATGCCCATGAGCGCCACGGAGACCGTGATGCCGACGGCGGGCGTCTTGCGGGAGTTGAGCTTGCCGAACGCCTGCGGGGCCTCGCTGTTGGCGGCGAGGTCGCGCAGCATCCGGCCGGTCGAGTACATGCCCGAGTTGCAGGACGACAGGGCCGCGGTGAGCACCACGAAGTTGACGATGCCCGCGGCGAGCGGGATGCCGATCTTGCCGAACGCGTGGACGAACGGGCTCTCGCCCGCGGTGAACTCGGTCCACTTGACGACGGAGAGGATCACCAGCAGCGCACCGACGTAGAAGACGATGATGCGCCAGGGCAGCGTGTTGATGGCCTTGGGCAGGGTCTTCTCGGGGTTCTCGGACTCGCCCGCGGTGACGCCGACCAGCTCGACGGCGAGGTAGGCGAACATGACGCCCTGGAGCGTCATCAGGCTGGAGCCGATGCCGTTCGGGAAGAAGCCGTCGTGCGACCAGAGGTTGGAGACGGCAGCGGTGTCACCGGCGTCGGAGAAGCCGAGGGTGAGCACGCCGAGCCCGATGACGATCATGCCGATGATGGCCGTGACCTTGATCATCGAGAACCAGAACTCGACCTCGCCGAAGATCTTGACGGAGATCAGGTTGACGCCGAAGAGCACCACCAGGAACACCAGGGCGCTGACCCACTGGGGGATCTCGGGGAACCAGAAGTGGATGTAGATCGCGGCGGCCGTGAGCTCGGCCATGCCGGTGACCACCCACATGAGCCAGTACGTCCAGCCCGTGACGAACCCGAAGAAGGGGCCGAGGAATTCGCGGGCGTACTCGGCGAAGGAGCCGGAGACGGGCCGGTACAGGAGCAGTTCGCCCAGGGCCCGCATGATGAAGAAGATGACGACGCCCGCGAGGGCGTACATGAGGATGATGCTGGGGCCGGCCTTCTCGATGTTCGCTCCGGCGCCCATGAACAGGCCGACGCCGATGGCGCCGCCGATCGCGATCATCTGGACCTGACGGCTGCCCAGGCCCCGCTCGTACCCCTCTTCCGGGGCTCCCGTGACCTTCTCGTCAGTGACCTTCGCAGAGGTCATGTGTAGTGCGCCTTTCTCCATGCCGACCCTGGCCTTCGACGGCCTCGGATCGGGTCTCGATCCCCCCGGATTGCTGGAGCTGAGCGGACTCGGGGCATGCCTGAGCTTCCCCGGTTCGCTCGTGCCAGGCCGACGATCCGTCGGCCACGTGGCGCACCCGGCCGAACATTCGGATGGTGCTCGCCGGGCGGTCGTGAAGATTTATCACGGCCGCAACAATGATCGGCGGGGCCGCTTGTGGCGCATCACACAGGAAGAACCGGACAAATACATCGCCGCCCCCCAGAGGGGGCGGCGGCGGTGACACGATCGTTATCCGGATTTGAGCGTCCGCTGAGCGAACACAAAATCGCCACAAGCAGGCACAAGAAGGCCGCTTTCTACGGCATGAGCGTCGTGACCAGCGTCTCCTGGAGCCCTCCCAGCCACAGGTACGCCATCACCATCGGCTTGCGCGGGTCCTCGTCCGGGAGCCGGTAGAGCAGGTCGGTGTCGTCCTCGTCGGTGATGTCCAGCCGGGAGCCGATGGCCAGGCGCAGGTCGTTCAGGGCGCCGAGCCACTGCTGGGACTCCTCGACGGAGAGCTTGAGCACCGCGCCGCCCTCACCGGCGGAGGAGGTGCTGAGCGCGTCGAGCGAGCGGACCACCGCGAGCGCGCTCTCACGCTTGCCGGCCCGCAGGTCGTTCTCGGTGTAGCGGCGGAACTCCGCGGAGTACGCGCGCTGCTCCTCGGCCTCCTTGGCCTGCGGGGTGCCCTCGGGGTCGCTGTAGGCGTCCGGGAACAGGCGCTTGAGGACCGGGTCGGCCGGCGGTTCGCTCGGGCCCTCGGCGAACAGCTCGGCGAGCGGGTCGTCGGGGGTGTCTTCGGCGGGGCCGGGGCCGATGAGCTCCAGGAGCTGCACGGCCAGCGACCGGATGATGGAGATCTCGACGTCGTCGAGGGCGACGGCCGCGCCGCCGCCGGGGAGCGGTTCGAAGGTTCCTGGCATGGAGACGATTCGCTACTTCCGGTCCTGCGGGCGAGGGGTCATTTGCGGTCGTGCTGAAGGGTGGCCCACAGGCCGTAGCCGTGCATGGCCTGCACGTCGCGTTCCATCTCCTCACGGGTACCGCTGGAGACGACCGCCCGGCCCTTGTGGTGGACGTCGAGCATCAACTTGGTGGCCTTGTCCTTGGGATAGCCGAAGTACGACTGGAAGACGTAGGTCACATAGCTCATGAGGTTGACCGGGTCGTTGTGCACGATCGTGACCCAGGGGACGTCCGGCTCGGGTACGGCGAAGGTCTCTTCCGCCGTTTCGGTGCGTTCGATCTCTACGGGAGCGGGTGACGTCACAGTGCCCATGCTGCCACCGGAGGGGGGTGGTCGCACAAATCCTCGGCGAACCCACGGGACCAAATCGTCAGACTGACGAGATGGGGGTACGATTCTCAGTCATGAACACAGCGGACCTTGGGCTGCCGGTGGATGTTCCCTCTACGGCGCTCTTCACGGACCAGTACGAGCTCACGATGCTGCAGGCGGCCCTCAAGGCGGGCACGGCCGAGCGGCGGAGCGTGTTCGAGGTCTTCACCCGGCGGCTGCCGAACGGGCGGCGCTACGGCGTCGTGGCCGGCACCGGCCGGGTCCTGGACGCAGTGGAGAACTTCCGCTTCGACCCGGACGTCCTCGGCTTCCTGCGCGAACGGAAGATCGTCGACGAGCAGACCCTCGCCTGGCTCGCGGACTACCGATTCTCGGGCGACGTCTGGGGCTACCCCGAGGGCGAGGTCTACTTCCCGGGCTCGCCGATCATGCGGGTCGAGGGCAGCTTCGCCGAGTGCGTGCTGCTGGAGACGGTGATCCTCTCCATCCTCAACCACGACTCCGCGATCGCCGCGGCCGCCTCCCGCATGTCGTCGGCAGCGGGCGAGCGCCCGCTCATCGAGATGGGCGCCCGGCGCACCCACGAGCTGGCGGCGGTGGCCGCCTCCAGGGCCGCGTACGTCGGCGGCTTCGCCTCCACCTCCGACCTCGCGGCCGGCTTCCGCTACGGCATCCCCACCGTCGGCACCAGCGCACACGCCTTCACCCTCCTGCACGACCGCGAGCGGGACGCCTTCCAGGCCCAGGTGAACTCCATGGGCCGGGGCACCACGCTGCTCGTGGACACCTACGACGTCGCCGAGGCGGTCCGTACGGCCGTCGAGGTCGCCGGGCCCGAGCTGGGCGCCGTCCGCATCGACTCGGGCGACCTGCTGCTGGTCGCGCACCGGGTCCGCCAGCAGCTGGACGAGCTGGGCGCGACGGGCACCCGGATCATCGTGACCTCGGACCTCGACGAGTACGCCATCGCCTCGCTGGCGGCGGCGCCGGTGGACGCGTACGGCGTCGGGACCCAGCTGGTGACCGGCTCCGGGCATCCGACCTGCTCGATGGTCTACAAGCTGGTCGCCCGCGCCGAGTCCGCCGAGGCCGGGGCGCCGCTGGTGCCGGTCGCCAAGAAGTCGACCGGCGGCAAGACCTCCATCGGCGGCCGCAAGTGGGCCGCCCGGCGCCTGGACGAGTACGGCGCCGCGGAGGCCGAGGTCATCGGCACGGGGGCGGTGCCGGCCGGGCTCGCCGACCGGCAGCTGCTGGTCGAGCTGATCAAGGGCGGCGCCGTGGTGGCGAGGGAGCCGCTGGACGTCGTACGGGACCGGCACGTGGCCGCCCGCGCGAATCTGCCGCTGTCCGCCACGCAGCTCTCGCGCGGGGAACCTGTCATTCCGACCGAGTACGTAAACGGGCGCTCGGGGAGCCGGCCGGGGGCGTGAAGCGAGCGCGCCCGGCGTGCTCACCCCATGCCCCCTCCCGCACCGCACCCGAAGTCTCTAGGCTCGGAGGTTCACGGCCGGGCCCGCACGCTCTCACCGTCCCGACCTCAGCGTCCATAACCGAAGGACACCGCCCATGCGCCGCGCCTTGATCGTCGTAGACGTGCAGAACGACTTCTGCGAGGGAGGCAGCCTCGCCGTGGCCGGCGGTGCCGACGTGGCCGCCGCCGTCACCGAGCTGATCGGGCAGGCGGCCGGGTCCGGCTACCAGCACGTCGTGGCCACCCGCGACCACCACATCGCGCCCGGCGGCCACTTCTCCGCCCACCCCGACTTCCGGCGCTCCTGGCCGGCGCACTGCGTCGCGGGCACGGAGGGGGTCGGGTTCCACCCGAACTTCGCCCCCGCGGTCGCCTCGGGCGCGATCGACGCCGTGTTCGACAAGGGGGCGTACGCGGCCGCTTACAGCGGGTTCGAGGGGGCCGACGAGAACGGCGTGAAGCTGGCGGACTGGCTGCGGGCCAGGGAGGTCTCGGAGGTGGACGTGGTGGGCATCGCCACGGACCACTGCGTGCGGGCCACCGCGCTGGATGCGGRGCGGGAGGGGTTCCGGACGCAGGTGCTGCTGGATCTGACCGCGGGGGTGGCCACGGAGACGACCGAGCGGGCACTGGAGGAGATGCGGGAGGCGGGCGTCGAGCTGTCCGGGAAGCCGGTGGTGGCGTAGCCGCGCCGCGAAGGTGCCGCGATCGGTCGTCCGGCGGCTGCCGCGCCGTCGTGGCTTGTCGCGCGGTTCCCCGCGCCCCTTACGGCGTTGCGGTGCCGCGCTCTCAGGACGTTGCCGCCGGGCGTCTCAGCAGGGCCCTGATCGGGTGCCACAGCTCCTGCATCAGTTCCGGGGCAGCCGTCGCGACACCGTTGTCGGGGGCCGTTCGCCATATCAGGCCGTCGGGGTGGTGGAGGACCGCCGTGATCTCGTCGGGGGTCGGTGGGGCGGCGTTGCCGCGCAGGTAGACGGCGCGCATGCCCAGGTTGCGGAGCCTGGTCAGGGCTCGGGCGCGGTTCTGGGCGTGGACGAGGACACGGACGCAGCCCGTGCCGTCGGCGGTGGGTCTGGGCAGGTTCAGAGCCACCACCACGCTGCCGGTCGGCAGCTTGCAGAAACCTCCTGCGGCCATGCGGTCACACCCCCGTGCGAGTCGGTGTCAATAAGGGAAGCACAGGGTGCACCTAAACACGACCGGCGGCAACCCGCCAAGGGGTCGCCGCCGATCATGCTCTGACCTGCTAAAACGCGGTTTACTTCACCGCTGGACCAACTTCGAGCTCGATCGCGGAGCCGTTCTTGGCCTCCTTGACGATCTTGATCTTGGTGTTGGTGTCAGTGATCTTGACGCCCGCGGTCGGGGTCAGCGCGTCGTAGTACGTGTTGGTGCGGTCGTTGAAGACCGACACCCCCGCACTCGACGGGATCTTGGTCAGGACGTCGGCGTTGTGCAGGTTGATGGCGTCCGTCCGGAACTTGCTGAAGGGCGAGTCGTAGGACTGGATGCGGTTGCGCATCACCGTGCCGTCGGCCCACTTCAGCGCCGCCGGGTGCGAGTCGATCGGCAGGACCAGGCCGACACCGGGGTGCACGCTGGTGTTGTTGTCCGCCTGGGAGGTGTCCCACTTCCAGATCAACAGGCCGTTCTGGTACGCGTAGTGCTCCACCCAGTCCGGACGGACCCCGGCGAAGCCGAAGTTGTACGGGCCGGTCTTCAGCGTCTTGTCGTACGACACGTACTGACGGTTCTCGGCGATGTAGTACTGCGCGTAGTCGTCCGTGATGGACGCGCCGATGCGGGAGAAGCCCTTGGTCTTCCAAGCGGCGTCCGCACTCTCCGCGTTGTCGGAGAACAGGGCCGTGCCGTCGGCGGTCACGGTGATCTGGTCGGCCGCGAAGCCCTTCTGGGCCACGCCGCCGTCCGTCTGGTAGCGGAAGCGCAGGTCGATCTTCTTGCCCGCGTAGGCATTCAGCGGGAAGACCAGCTTCTTGAACGCGTCCACCGAGCCGGTCAGCGCGGGCTTGCCGCTGGCGTCCT
Source organism: Streptomyces sp. UW30 (assembly GCF_008042075.1). Lineage (GTDB taxonomy): Bacteria > Actinomycetota > Actinomycetes > Streptomycetales > Streptomycetaceae > Streptomyces. The sequence continues at coordinate 682,365 of NZ_RDBN01000053.1, forward strand.
TCGGGAGGGCCGCACCGTCGACGGTGCCGTCGACCGCGGTCCAGTTGGCGCCGCCGTCGGTCGAGACCTCGGTGTAGAGGTAGTCGAACTCGGCCTCGATGTCGTACCAGCCGTCCAGCGTCAGCGAGGCGGCGGACTTGCCCGTGAGGTCCACGGAACGGGTCAGCGTGTTGGCGAGGTTGTCGCCGCTGCCGCTCCACCACTGGTTCGCACCCTGCGCCGGCTGCACGATCTGGGTGGTGACCCGCTTCTTGGGCAGCTCGACCACGAGAGCCTGCTTGTGCTTGGTGTTGTACTCGGCGACACCCAGCTTGTGCCACGAGCTCGTGGCGGCCTTGGCCGTGTCGTACTTCAGCCAGCCCAGCTGCAGCTTGTCCCAGGCGGTCATGTCGCCGGGCAGGTTACCGATCTCCTGCTTGCCGGTTCCGAGCCAGGAACCGGAGGACATGAGGGTCCAGAAGCCGGTGGAGTTGTCGCCGTTGCCGGTGGTGTCGTAGTGGTCCGGCAGACCGAGGTCGTGGCCGTACTCGTGGGCGTAGACACCCAGGCCGCCGTTCTCGGGCTGGACGGTGTAGTCGCCGACCCAGATGCCGGTGGAGCCGACCTGCGCGCCGCCCAGCTTGTTGCCGTTGGGGCCGGTGGCACCCGCGTCGGTGCCGAACGCGTACCAGCGGTGGGCCCAGATCGCGTCGGTGCCCTGCGCACCGCCGCCCGCGGACTCGTCCTCACCGGCGTGCACGATCTGGAAGTGGTCGATGTAGCCGTCGGCCTCGTTGAAGTCGCCGTCGCCGTCGAAGTCGTAGCGGTCCCACTGGTCGAACTTCGCGACGTCCGCCTTGACCTCGGCGTCGGTCTTCCCAGCTGCCTTCTGCTGGGCGACCCACGCGGTCAGGCCGTCGCTCACGACGTTCCAGACGCTGGAGCAGTTGGTCTGGCCGCAGGCGTTGTTGCCGTAACGGGCCTCGTTGTAGGGGACCTTGACCCAGTCGGCGACCTCGCCTTCGACCGAGTAGCGGCCCGAGGACTGCTTCTCGTAGTACTTCTTCACCGACTCGGTCTTCTTGCCGGTGCCGAAGTAGAGGTCCTGGTAGTGCTTCTGGTTGTAGTCGGCCTGCCACGCCGTGGAGTTGTCCTTGGCGCGGTCGGGCTCGGCTATCTGGTTGTGGGCCGGGCCGGCCGTGCCGCCGAACTCGCTGAGCTTGTCGCCGAACTCGACCAGGATCGTGAAGATCTTGTCGGTCTTCTCGCGGCCGAGCTCGACGTACTTGCTGTCGCCCTTCTTGCTCTTGAGCTGGACGACCTGCGAGCCCTCGCGCTTGGTCACCTTGGCATCGCCGGATATGACCTGATTCAGGGCTTCTTCGCGCTGGGCCTCCTGAGTCTTGGTCATCGGGCCGTCGAGGTTGTGGTCGGCGTGAGTGTTCTCCGCCGGGTCGTGCCGCTCCACGGAAGCAGGCGCGCCTTCGTCGGCCTGAGCCACCGCGAAGGTCGAGAAAGTCGCCGCCGCCGTCGCGAGCGCTACGGCGGTAGCCGCCGCTCTGAACGTCCAGGGTCTACTGGTCACTTGAGATCCTCCCCCGCGCCGGGCGCGCGGAAGGAGGGTCCTGGTCATGGAGGATCCGCGCACGTGATCAACGCGTGTAGTCAAGTGACGACATTTGACTAGAGGTTAAGCAGAAAAGACAGACCTTGACTTGCACAAGTCAATTGCACTATGCGAAGTCGATGTTCGTTTAGCGAACAACGACCTTTCGGTTAACGGGCGCGCGGCGCCGTCCACTTGCTGGACGCCATGACTCCGTGCGCCCCCTGTGCACCGGCACTGTTGGTTAGGTCACGCTTACGGTTTGTTCCACTCGGGCATGCACGCGGTTAGAGTCGGATGGCGGAACGCCCGGACGTCGGCGGAAAGCCAGGCCGAGACCCCCGTGCACCCCTGATTCCGAGGACACGATGATCATGCCTCGTCCGACTGCCGCACAGCTCGCCTACGGCTCGTGCACCGTGCTCTTCTCCACTCTCGCCATGCTGCTGCTGTCACAGACCAGTTCGGGTGTGGGGATCGCGGTCATCGCCGTATCGGCGCTCATGCTCGGGTTGCTGGTCGCCATGACCGTACCCATGCCGAAGAGGACCCGCGTGGTGGCGGTGCGCAAGCCCGCCGCCGCGGAACAGGAGAAGGCGGAGGAGCCCGCGCTCTCCCAGTCCTGACGTTCGTCCCGGTTCTGACGTTCGTCCCGGTTCTGACGTTCGTCCCGGTTCTGGTTCGTCAGCTGCCCGTGCTGACCACCACCGTCTTGGCCGCCTTGTCGTGCAGCCCCTGCTTGTAGGGCCGGTCGAAGTAGCTCCAACCGCCACAGATCGCCGTCCAGATACAGGCGCAGCAGAACGCGAACGGGATCCACAGCACCGCCGCACGGATCAGGTTGGTCTGCACGGACGGTGTGGCGCCGTTGTCGAGGTTGGCCACCCGCAGGTTGAGCAGCTTCTTGCCGAGGGTCTGCCCCGTGCGGACGGTCAGGGCGGTGTCGTACGCGATGTAGAGCACGGCGGCGATCGCCGACTGGGCGAGGGACTTGCCGTACTCGACCTTGTCGGTGTCCACGTCGAGTTCGGTGACCCCGAATCCCCAGGTGAGCAGCCAGACGACGATGCCCACCAGGATCATGTCGAGGATGCGGGCCAGCGTGCGCTTGCCGCTGTCGGCGAGCGGCGGCATTCCGGCGAGCGGGTCGGCGGGGTAACCGCCACTGCCGTACGGATCACCGCCGTAGGGGCCACCGCCGGGCGGAGGCGGGGGCTGGCCGCCGTACGGAGGCTGATCACCGTACGGCGAACCCGGGCCGCCGGGCGGCGGGGGCTGCTTCCTGAACGGGTCGTCTTCCGGGGGCTGCTGCCCGGAGCCGGGAGGCGGTTCGCTGCTCATGGCCCCGAGTCGACCGCGAACCTTGCGGTTTCGCATCCGGCGCGGGGCCGTCCGAGGTACGTAAATCGCCCGGGACGTTCGCCGTACGGGTTCAGTCCGCGACGAACGTATGCGCCACCTTGTCGTGCCAGCACTGGCGCCACGGCCGGTCGAAGACGCACCACAGCACGCCGACGACGCCGATGACGAGCAGGCCGGGCACGCTGTAGACCAGCCAGCGGCGCAGGGCCGCGCCGAACTCCGGGGGCTGATGCCCCTCGATGTCCCGCACCTCCAGGCCGAGCAGCTTCTTGCCCAGCGTGCGGCCCCACTTGGCGGTCGGCAGGGCTTCGTAGACCACGCCGAACAGCAGCAGCACGGCCAGGATGACGCCCAGATACACCGACGTGGTGCCGTCCAGCAGCCACACCGTGACCGTCTCGCCGGAGAGCTTGGCGGCGTCGATCTTGTCGTTGACGTGGTCGAGGGCCTTGCTGCCGAGCGGCACGGCGACCACCGCGGTGACGGCGGCCAGCGCGATCGTGTCCAGCAGCCGGGCGAGCAGCCGCTTGCCGAGGTTCGCCGGGCGGGCCGCGGCCTGCCGCATGGCGGCCGCCTGGAAGGGGTCCATGACCGGCGGCTTCCACGGGGCGACCGGCTGGTCCTCGTCCGGGCCCGCGAGCCGGTGGACCTGCTGCGCCCAGGAGGACTGACCGCCGCCGACGCCCTGCGACATGGGCATGGCATCGCCGGCCGCCTGCTGCGGGCCGCCCGACTGGCGCGGGACGCTCGGAGCGCCCTGCTGCGGGCCGGAGAGGCCCGCGGGGGTACCGCCGGCGGCCTGAGCGGCGCCACCGGCTCCAGGGGCCGCCTGAGCCTGCGGCGGGGCCACTGCGGCGCGATCCGCCGCGGCCTTCCCGGCGCCGAAGCCGGGACCCTGCGGGGCACCGGCCGCGGAGGGGCGCTCTGCGTCCGCATGTGCGGCGCCCGGGACGGCGGACGCGCCCGTGCCACCTGCCTGCGCCCCGGCCGCCCCGCCCTGCTGCCCCGTGCGCGGGTTCAGCGCGCGGATCGCCATGGTGCCGTCGACAGGGGCGGGGCCACCGGGGCTCGGGATGCCGGGAGCGCCCTGCCCCGAGGCGCCGGAGGACTGCGCACCGCGGGCCCCCGCCACCGGCCTGCGGATCATGAACGTGTCACCCGAGGCGAGGCCGCCGGCATCCGTGTCCGGCTCGGCGGGCGGGATGGACGCCGTGCCGTCGGTGCGGGCGGCGTGGCCGTCCGGGTGACCCGTGGGCGCGGCCGCACGCGGGTCCCTCGGGTCGTTGTCCTGCGGCGACCCCCAGGAGACCCGTCGGTCCTGCTCGCCGCCGAAGCCGGACTGGCGGGAGGAGTCGGCGCCCCAGGCGGACGCCGGCTCGGGCCGGCTGCCGTGCTGGGCACCGCCCGGCGCCGGCTCCTCGTCGAAGAAGTGCGGGCCGGTCTCCTCCACCAGGGGAGCCTGGCCGGCCTGGGCCGGCTGAGCACCCGGCGGTGGGGCGAGCGTCTCGCCGTCCGTGGGCGCCGGACGGCTGGTGCCCGGCACCCAGGAGGCGCCGTTCCAGTACCGGACATATCCAGGAATAGACGGGTCCGGGTAATACCCGTCGCGGGGCCGGTCGTCACCGGGGGCCGGGGTTGGGGCGCTCATGTCCGTCGTCCGGTATCTGCTCGTGGGTCAAATGAGGGCCTCCACATCTATCAGACCGGCGAGGCGAGCACCGCCGGTCCCGTGGGACCCGCCCCTTTCCGGGCAACCTCGTACACGGACTTCACACGAGCGGAACCCGCGTGGGGACCGGGGCGGAAAAAAGTTCCGCGAACCCGCGTAATGATCCGCGCCCCCGCTCCCTCTCCACTCGTACGGGCCCGTCCACACGGCCCGCACGCGTCACGAGAGAGGACCCGCACGCCATGCATCACACCGTCGTAGAGCGCGAACTGGAGCTGAAGCTCATCCTGTCGCCGGAGCGCAGCGTCGCCGTCCCGGCCCGGCTGAGCTACCACAGCGAGGATCCGTACGCCGTGCACATCACCTTCCACATCAACTCCGAGCACCCCGTGTACTGGACCTTCTCCCGCGATCTGCTCGTCGAGGGGGTGTTCCGGCCGTGCGGGCACGGGGACGTGCGGGTGTGGCCGACGAAGTCCGAGGGGCGCAGTGTGGTGCTGATGGGCCTGAGCTCCCCCGACGGGGACGCGCTGCTGGAGGCGCCCGCCGCTCAGGTGTCGGCCTGGCTGGAGCGGACGTTGCGGGTGGTGCCCCCGGGAACTGAGGGCGAGCAGCTGGGGATCGACGACGCGCTCGACCAGCTGCTCGCCCAGTGAGCCGCGGGGGCGTCGGATCAGAAGAGCTTGCCCGGGTTCAGGATGCCCAGCGGGTCGAAGACCTGCTTGACGGCCCGCTGCATCTCGATCCCCACGGGGCCGATCTCACGCGCCAGCCACTCCTTCTTCAGCACACCCACGCCGTGCTCGCCCGTGATCGTGCCGCCGAGTTCCAGGCCGAGGGCCATGATCTCGTCGAAGGACTCACGGGCGCGCCGGGACTCGTCGGGGTCCGACGCGTCGAAGCAGACGGTGGGGTGGGTGTTGCCGTCGCCCGCGTGCGCGACGACGCCGATGGTCAGCTGGTGCTTGTCGGCGATCCGCTCGACGCCCTCGATGAGGTCGCCGAGCCGCGAGCGGGGCACGCACACGTCGTCGATCATCGTCACGCCGCGCACCGCCTCCAGCGCCGTGAGGGACAACCGCCGTGCCTGCAGGAGGAGTTCGGACTCGGCCGCGTCGTCCGCCGGGACGACCTGGGTGGCGCCGGCCGCCTCGCACAGCGCGCCGACGGCGGCGAGGTCGGGCGCGGGATCCGGGGTGTCGAACGCGGCCAGGAGCAGGGCCTCGGTGGTCTCCGGCAGGCCCATGTTCGCGATGTCGTTGACCGCCTTGACCGTCGTACGGTCCATGATTTCGAGCAGCGACGGGACGTGCCCGCCCGCCATGATCCGGCACACCGCGTCACAGGCGGCGGCCGCCGACGCGAACTCGGCGGCGAGGACCAGCTGCTGCGGCGGCTGCGGCCGCAGGGCCAGGACGGCCCGTACGACGATGCCCAGCGAGCCCTCTGAGCCGACGAACAGGCGGGTCAGGTCGTACCCCGCCACGCCCTTGGCCGTACGGCGGCCCGTGGACATCAGGCGTCCGTCGGCGAGGACGACGTCGAGGCCGAGGACGTACTCGGCCGTCACCCCGTACTTCACACAGCACAGGCCCCCCGAGGCGGTGCCGATGTTGCCGCCGATCGTGCACATCTCCCAGCTGGACGGGTCCGGCGGGTAGTACAGGCCGTGTTCGCCCACCGCGCGGGACAGGGCGGCGTTGATGACGCCGGGCTCGACGACGGCGATGCGGTCGACGGGGCTGATCTCCAGGATGCGGTCCATCTTGGTCAGGGACAGCACGACGCAGCCGTCGGAGGCGTTGGCCGCGCCCGACAGGCCCGTGCGGGCGCCCTGCGGGACGACCGGGACGCGCAGCTCGGTGGCGGTGCGCATGACGTGCTGGACCTCTTCGACGGTGCGCGGCAGTACGACCACGGCGGGGGTGCCGGCCGGGCAGAAGCTCGCCATGTCGTTGGCGTAGGCGGCCGTGACGTCGGGGTCGGTGAGGACGGCCTCGGCGGGCAGACCCGCGAGCAGCCGCTCGGTGAGGTCACCCCGGGCCTGGTCGGGTGCGGCTTCGGTACGGCTCATGATCACAGCGTGACACCCGGGGCCATCGGTGTGAACCCCGCGTACGGCGGTCGGCGGCAGGCGGGTGTGGTCGTCGTGTCGACGCGGCGTTTCACGCACAGTGAGCGCCATGGAGAACCGCACCGTGAGCGCCCCGGACGACGATGCCGTGGAGAACGAACAGGCAGCGCCGGTAAGCCGCCCGCGCGTCCGGCGGCGGGTGCTGCTCGCCGCGGTGGCGGGGTGTGCCGTGCTCGGCGTGGTGCTGGCGCTGGTGCCGTGGGGGCAGGGCGGGACCCGGGCGCCCGGGCCGGCGCCGGGGGCGCAGGCGCTGACCGCGGTCACCACGGGCGTGGCGGCCGCGCTGCCCGATCTGGCGGTGCTGATCGACGAGCGGGAGCGGCATCTGCGGACCCGTCCGAGGGACGCCGAGGCGTGGGCCGTGCTGGGGGCGGCGTATGTGGAGCAGGGCCGGCGGACCGCCGAGCCGGCGAACTACCCGAAGGCGGAGGACGCGCTGCGTACGTCCCTGAAGGTGCGGGCGCGCAACGCCGAGGCGCTGGACGGCATGGCGGCGCTGGCGAACGCGCGGCGGGACTTCCGGGCGGCGCGCACCTGGAGCGAGGCGGCGCTGAAGGCGGACCGCAAGCGGTGGGCGACGTATCCGCAGCTGATCGACGCGCACACCGGGCTGGGTCAGTACAAGGCGGCCAAGCGGGCGCTGGACCGGCTGCTGGAGCTGCGCTCGGGGCCGGCGACGCTGGCGTGGGCGGCGGGCGTGTACCGGGACCGGGGCTGGCGGGAGGACGCGGCGGCCGCGCTGTCGGACGCGGCGGCGGGCGCCGAGGCCCCGGCCGAGCGGGCGGCGTATCTGGAGCGGGGCGGGCAGCTCGCCTGGGAGCGCGGCGACTTGGAGGTGGCGCTGCGGCACTTCCAGGAGGCGGTGCGGCTCGACCCCGACCAGCGGGCGGCGCTCGCCGGTCAGGGGCGGACGCTGGCGGCGCTGGGCCGAACGACGGAGGCGCTGAACGCCTACCGGGTGGCCTTCGCCAAGCAGCCGAATCCCGAGTACGCACTGGAGCTGGGCGAGCTGTACGAGTCGCTGGGGCTCGGGCAGGCGGCTCGGGTGCAGTACGACCTGCTGCGGGAGCGGGCGGCGCGGGGCGCGGCCGGTGGGGTGGACGAGGAGCTCGTGCTCGGCCGTTTCGAGGCGGACCACGGTGACGTGGAGTCGGCCGTGCGGCGGCTGCGGGCCGAGTGGCGGGTGCAGCCGGGGATCGCGGTGACCGACGCGCTGGGGTGGGCGCTGCACCGGGCCGGGAAGGACAAGGAGGCGCTGAAGCTCGCGCGGGTGGCGACCGACCGGCACCGCGGGGGCGGGGTGCGCGACGCGCTGTACGTGTACCACCTGGGGATGATCGAGCGGGAGCTGGAGATGCCGGGGGCCGCGCGACGGCATCTGCAGGAGGCGCTGCGGATCCATCCCCACTTCTCGCCGACGCGGGTGCCGCTGGCCGAGCAGGCGTTGGAGGAGCTGGGCGAGCCGTCGGTGCAGGACGTGCCGGACATGGAGGCGAAGCCCGAGAAGGACTGAGCGGGCCGAAGGGGCCGGGGAAGGCGTGGTCGGTTCCTCCGGTCGTGCGGGCCCCCCGTGGCACCCGCACGACCGGAGCGACTCAGTCGGCCGTCACAGGTTTCCGCGCTTCTCCTGCTCCCGCTCGATCGCCTCGAAGAGGGCCTTGAAGTTGCCCTTGCCGAAGCCCATCGAGCCGTGGCGCTCGATGATCTCGAAGAAGACCGTCGGGCGGTCCTGGACCGGCTTGGTGAAGATCTGCAGCAGGTAGCCGTCCTCGTCACGGTCGGCGAGGATCTTCAGCTCGCGCAGGGTCTCCACGGGGACCCGGGTGTCGCCGACCCACTCGCCGAGGGTGTCGTAGTACGAGTCGGGGGTGTCCAGGAACTGGACGCCGGCCGCGCGCATCGTCCGTACCGTCGCGACGATGTCGTTGGTGTTGAGCGCGATGTGCTGGACGCCGGCGCCGCCGTAGAACTCCAGGTACTCGTCGATCTGGGACTTCTTCTTGGCGATGGCGGGCTCGTTGATCGGGAACTTGACCTTGAGCGTGCCGTCGGCCACGACCTTCGACATCAGCGCGCTGTACTCGGTCGCGATGTCGTCGCCCACGAACTCCTTCATGTTCGTGAAGCCCATGACCTTGTTGTAGAAGCCGACCCATTCGTTCATCCGGCCGAGCTCGACGTTGCCGACGCAGTGGTCGATGGCCTGGAAGGTGCGCTGGGCGGGCGGCTCGACCATGGGGCTCGCGGCTACGTAGCCGGGAAGGTACGGGCCGTCGTAGCCGGTGCGCTCGACGAGCGTGTGGCGGGTCTCGCCGTAGGTCGCGATCGCGGCCAGCACGACCGTGCCGTGCTCGTCCTTCACCTCGTACGGCTCTGTCACCGAGCGGGCGCCGTGTTCGAGGGCGTACTCGTACGCCCGCCGCGCGTCCGGGACCTCGATGGCGAGGTCGACGACACCGTCGCCGTGCTCGGCCACGTGCTGGGCGAGAAAGTGGCCCCAGGCCGTGGCGGGCTTGATGACGGAGGTGAGGACGAAGCGGGCGGAGCCGTTCTCCAGCACGTAGCTCGCGGTCTCGCGGCTGCCGTTCTCCGGCCCGGAGTAGGCGACCAGCCGCATGCCGAAGGCGGTCGAGTAGTAGTGCGCCGCCTGCTTGGCGTTGCCGACGGCGAACACGACCGCGTCCATTCCCTTGACCGGGAAGGGGTCGGCCTGCCGGGCGGTGTCGGGAGTGTGGTGTGTGGTCTGCGTCATAGGCGCAGGGTCACTCCGATGCGGCAAGGTGCGCAATAGTTTGGTTTTTCACTGGGCAACATGCTTAGTGCAGGGTCCGTTTCTGCTGGCTGTCTGTACAGGATGACCACCGCACCGGGAGGCTGCCATGGCGATCGATCATCTGGACGGGCGGATCATCGTGCTGCTGGCGCGCGAGCCTCGGATCGGGGTGCTGGAGATGTCCCGGCGGCTGGGGGTGGCCCGCGGGACCGTGCAGGCGCGGCTGGACCGGCTTCAGTCGAACGGAGTCATCCGAGGATTCGGTCCCGAGGTGGATCCGGCCGCGCTCGGGTATCCGGTCACCGCGTTCGCGACGCTCCAGATCCGCCAGGGGCAAGGGCCGGACGTACGGGCGCACTTGGCGACCGTGCCGGAGGTGCTGGAGCTGCACACCACCACCGGGACCGGGGACATGATGTGCCGGCTCGTGGCGCGCTCCAACGCCGACCTCCAGCGTGTGATCGACCGGGTTGTCGGCTTCGATGGGATCGTCCGGGCCTCCACCGCGATCGTGATGGAGAACCCCGTTCCGCTGCGGATCATCCCGCTGGTGGAGCAGGCGGCGGAGGACCGGGACCGCAGCTAGCCCGGGCCGGCAACCGGCCCGCGACCCGGTGGGGTGAGTCCTGTGAGCTTCTGGGAGTACCTGGGCAACCGCCACCAGCAGCTGCTCACCGACGCCTTCCAGCACGCCAGCGCCGTCCTGCAGTGCATGGTCGTGGCGACCGTGATCGGGGTGCTGATCGGGGTGGCCACCTATCGCAGCGAGTGGGCCGGCAACTTCGCCACGCTGACCACCTCGGGCATCCTGACCGTTCCGTCGCTGGCCATGATCGGTCTGCTCATCCCGATCGTGGGACTGGGCGTGGCGCCCACGGTGATCGCGCTGACGCTGTACGGGCTGCTGCCTATCGTGCGCAACTCGATCGTCGGGCTGCGCGGTGTCGACCCGTCCCTCGTGGACGCGGCCAAGGGCATCGGGATGTCCCGGCTCATCCGGCTGCTGAAGGTGGAGCTGCCGCTGGCCTGGCCGCCGATCCTGACCGGGATCCGGGTCGCCACACAGATGCTGATGGGCATCGCGGCCATCGCGGCGTACGCCTCGGGCCCCGGCCTCGGCAATGTGATCTTCCGTGGTCTCGCCTCGCTGGGCAGCGCGAACGCGCTCAACCAGGTGCTCGCGGGCACGATCGGGATCATCATCCTGGCGCTGCTGTTCGACGCCGCGTACGTCCTGATCGGGCGGCTGACGATCTCCAGGGGGATCCGTGCCTGAGAGCAGCGGTCACGACGACCACCACGGTGCCTCCATCGAGCTGGAGAACCTGACGAAGCACTATCCGGGCAATCCGCAGCCGGCCGTGGACAACGTGAACATGGAGATCAAGGCGGGCGAGGTCGTCATCCTCGTCGGCCCCTCCGGCTGCGGGAAGTCGACGACGCTGAAGATGATCAACCGGTTGATCGAACCGACCGGCGGCCGCATCCGCATCGGCGGCGAGGACGTCACCGACATCGACCCGGTGAAGCTGCGCCGCAAGGTCGGCTACGCGATCCAGTCCGCCGGGTTGTTCCCGCACATGACGGTCGCGCAGAACATCGCGCTCGTACCGAAGATGATCGGCTGGTCCAAGGCGCGGATCGCGTCCCGGGTCGAGGAGCTGCTGGACCTCGTCGGGCTGGACCCCGGGGAGTTCCGCAGCCGCTACCCGCGCCAGCTGTCCGGCGGCCAGCAGCAACGCGTCGGCGTGGCAAGGGCGTTGGCGGCCGATCCCCCCGTCCTGCTGATGGACGAGCCGTTCGGCGCGGTCGACCCGATCACCCGCGACCATCTCCAGGACGAGCTGATCAGGCTCCAGCACGAGCTGCACAAGACGATCGTCTTCGTCACCCATGACTTCGACGAGGCCATCAAGCTCGGTGACCGAATCGCCGTCCTGCGCGAGCGCTCGCACATCGCCCAGTTCGACACCCCGGAGGCGATCCTCACCAACCCGGCGGACGACTTCGTGTCCGGGTTCGTGGGGGCCGGGGCGGCGCTGAAGCGGCTGAACCTGTCCCGCGTACGGGATGTGGAGATCACCGACTATCCGACGGTGACCGTCGACGACCCGCTCCAGGAGATCTTCAACCGGCTCCGGTCCAGCGGTACGAACGAGATCCTGCTGCTCGACAAGCGGGGCCGGCCCTACAAGTGGCTGCGGCGCGGCGATCTGATGCGGGCCAGGGGTTCGCTGGCACGGGCCGGGACGCTGGTGCACGACACGGTGACGCGGGACGCCACCCTGCGGGACGCCCTGGAGGCGGTCCTCACCGACAACGCGGGGCGGGCCGTGGTGACCGGGCGGCGCGGTGAGTACACGGGTGTCGTCGACATGGAGACGCTGATGAACTCCGTGCACGAGCTGCTGGAGGCCGACCGGCTGGAGGCGCTGGAGGCACAGCACGAGCTGGAGGGGGCGCGGGCGGAGCGGACGCATGCCGAGCAGGAGGGCCCAGGAGTGGAGAGGAAGGCGTGAGCACTCCGGAGGCTCCCCGGCCGGCAGGGGTTCAGGAGACGTCCGGTGCCGCTGGTCAGGCCGCATCCGGAGGCCGCCACCAGCAACCCGGACAAGCCTCCCGCCCGGAAGGTGAGCTGGCAGAAGCTGACCGTCGTACCGGCCCTGCTGGTGGTGATGCTGCTGGCGACCTGGCTGTGGTTCCAGCAGGCGGACCTGGACGCGATCTCCGAGAACGCGCTGGCACACGGGCAGGTCTCCACCGCCCTTCAGGAGCAGATCGAACTCACGGCGATCTCCACCTTCTTCGTGCTGATCATCGCGATCCCGGTGGGCATCCTGCTGACCCGGCGGGCGTTCCGGAAGGCCACCCCGGTGGTCATGGCGATCGCCAACATGGGCCAGGCGACCCCGGCGATCGGTCTGCTCGCCCTGCTGGTGATCTGGCTGGGCATCGGCCGCAGGGCCGCCCTGATCGGCATGATCGCGTACGCCGCCCTGCCCGTGCTGTCCAACACGATCGCCGGGCTCAAGGCGAACGACCCGACGCTGCTGGAGGCGGCCCGCGGCATCGGCATGTCCCAGACGGGCGTGCTGACCCGGGTCGAACTGCCGCTGGCGGTCCCGCTGATCCTGGCGGGTGTGCGCACGGCCCTGGTCCTGAACGTCGGTACGGCGACGCTCGCGGTCTTCGGCGGGGGCGGCGGCCTGGGCGTGCTGATCACGGCCGGCATCACCAACCAGCGCATGCCGGTCCTGGTCCTGGGCTCGATCCTCACGGTCGCCCTGGCCCTGCTGGTGGACTGGCTGGCCTCACTGGCCGAACTGCTGCTGCGGCCGCGGGGGTTGGACGTATGAGGCGGCGCACGGTCCTGCTCGCGGCGGGGTTGCTGGTGGCGGCCTCCGGATGCGGCCTGACCAGCGGCTCCCCGATGGTCGACGACGTACGGCCCGCAACGATCGGACGGGGTGAGCCACTGAAGGGCGCCGAACTGACGGTGACGTCGAAGTCATTCACCGAGCAGCTCATCCTCGGCGCGATCATGGGCATCGCCTTCCAGGCGGCCGGCGCGGAGGTGCTCGACCGCACCGGGATCCAGGGGTCCATCGGCAGCCGTGAGGCGGTCGTGAAGGGGGACGCGGACGCCGCGTACGAGTACACGGGCACGGCCTGGATCACCTACCTGGGGCACAGCGATCCCGTCGTCGACCCTCAGGAGCAGTGGGAGGCCGTGCGGAAGGAAGACGCGCACAACGGGCTGACCTGGCTGGCGCCGTCCGCGCTGGACAACACGTACGCCCTGGCGATGAACCAGGAGAACCACAAGAAGTACCGGACGAACGACCTCTCCGAGGTCGCCGCGCTGTCGAAGTCCGACCCCGCCGCGGTGACGCTGTGCGTGGAGGTCGAGTTCGCGAACCGGGCGGACGGGCTGCCGGGCATGCAGAAGGCGTACGGCATGAACGTGCCCACGAAGGACATCACCCAGATGGACACCGGGATCATCTACACGCAGGTGGCGAAGGGGAGTTGCACCTACGGCGAGGTCTTCACGACGGACGGCCGCATCAAGTCCATGAACCTCGTGGTGATGGACGACGACAAGCACTTCTTCCCCAACTACAACGCCGCCCCGGTGATCAACACCAAGACCCTGAAGAGGTGGCCGGCGATCCCGGAGATCCTCGACCCGATCACCAAGAAGCTGAACAACACGGTCGCCCAGGACCTGAACGCGAAGGTGGATGTGGACGGGGAGGATCCGCATCAGGTGGCGTTGGACTGGATGAAGGAGGAGGGGTTCGTCAAGTAGGGGGTTGGGGCTGGGAGTTGGGCGTTGAGAGTTCCAAAGAAGTCCTTGCAAAGGAACCGTTGCACAACTACCTTTGCATGCATGGCCGGAGAGCACAACGTACGGAAACTCGACGCCCGTTCACTGCGCGGGCTCGCGCATCCCCTGAGGATGGAGCTGCTCGGCGCGCTGCGACGGCACGGGCCGGCCACCGCGTCGATGCTCGCCGAACGACTTCACGAGTCCAGCGGCGCCACCAGCTATCACCTACGGCAACTCGCCGCGCACGGATTCGTCGAGGACGCGCCGGAGCGCGGGAAGGGGCGGGAGCGGTGGTGGAAGGTGGTCGAGCAGGGCATCGCGATGCAGGAGGACCTGTATCAGTCCACCGATCCGGCGGTGCGCGGCGCAGCCGAGGTCTTTCTGCACGAGATGGTCTCTCAGCACACCCGTGACCTGACGACCTGGGTGGCCACCCGCGACGAATGGGGGCCCGCATGGCAGGAGAACCACGCCATGGACCTCAGCGACTGGGAACTGCGCCTGACCCCCGCGCTCGCCCGTGAACTCATCGCCAAGGTCCACGAGTTGATCCGAACGTACGACGACCTCGACGTCCCCGAGGACTCCCCCGAAGCGGAGTACGTCCGCTTCCACACGCACGTCTTCCCCATCGCCACGGACCGAAAGAGACCCCAGTGATCGACCCGGAGACCCATCGCGCCTTACACCGCATCCGCGCCGCCGAACTCCACGCCCAGGCCAAGGCCCACCGGCTGGCCTGCTCGGCCAAGCCCCCGCGGGGCCTGCGCACCCGCCTCGGCTGGACCCTCGTAGAACTCGGCCTGCGCCTCGCCACCCCCCGGCCGCCGGCGCTCGCGCACTAGGCCGTGTATCGGAAGTGAATCCGCTCATGAGTCCGTGCGAGTACTCCGCAGGTGCGCCGGCACGGCCCACCACTGGTCCGGGCGGTCCACGACCGGGGCGTCGGGGCCGCTCTCGCCGTACCGGGCGAGGCGCAGAAGGTAGGCCGCGATGCCTGCCGCGCCCTGCATCCACGTCGTCTGGGGCGGCAGCAGCGGCGGGTCCTCGCGGTGTTCCAGAAAGCGCCAACGGGCGCCCGCATCATCCCTGATGACCCGGTCGACCAGCGCATCGCCCATCCGGTGCGCGGCCCGCAGCAGGGTCTGCCTCCGCTGCGGCGCCCGGCAGTCCTGGGCGGCGTCCAGCAGGACGTCTCCGACGCCTGCCGTTCCGCAGCAGCGGCCGTCGTTGTCCCAGAAGCCGGGACGGAGGCGTTGCGGCAGGCCCGAGGTGAGGATCGAGGTCATACAGCGGTGCCGCAGTTCGTCGACGTCACGGCCCGCCACCTCGGCGACCCCTGCGTGCGCCAGTGCGGTGAACAGGTGCGAGGTGCCCGCCGGGCCGTGACACCACGTGTACGTCACCGGTTCCACCTCCCGTTTCGACGGCGGGATCGTGTGCGGGACGACGAAACCGGCGTCCTCCAAGGACCCCACCGAGAGGACGTGCCGGGCGCCTTCCACCGCGGCCTCGATGAAGTCCTGACGGTCCAGGGCGGTGCCCGCGACCGCCAGTGCGGCCGCGATGCCGGCGGTTCCGTGCGAGTAGTTCGGTGCCCTCGACGGCCTCCCCGGCGTCATGCCCCAGTCGAGGCCCGCTTCCGTACGGTCCGCCGCCCGCAGCAGCGCCTCGCCTCCCGTCGTCGCGATCGCCTCTGCGAACTCGCTCTTCGCCCAGACCGCCGTCATCACGACGCCCGCGGTCCCCATGATGACGTCGGTGAGGGGCGCGTTGGAGCCCGGTTCGAAATCGAGGGTGGTCTTCCATCCGTCGCCGGTCGCCAGGGCGGCCAGCCGCCGCAGTGCCACCGCTTCCTCGCCCGGGGCGAGCAGTCTGAGCGCCGTCGCGTCCCCTGCGAGGCCGTCGTACAGCGAGGGTTCCGTTCGCTGCCCGGCCTGTGCCGACAGCCTGGTCACGATGCCGGTCGCCAGTGCCGCTTCTCGCGCGCTCAGCTCCCGGTACTGCGCGATCTCGGCCAGCACCGGGGCCAAGCCGGCGATCCCCGCGTACAGCGAATCGCGGTCCTGTGGCGGCGACACGGTTTCCGGACCGCCCTCCACCACCGCCTGCACGAGCCATGGGCCCTCGGCCTCGCGCACGTGGTCCAGCACCCACGACCAGGCGGCCTCGCCCACGTCCCGATATACGTCGCTCCTCATCCGGTCACGCTACAACCCCTCGGATGAGCAGGCCCGTTCGGCGGGGTGTCGCCGGTCTGTCGGTTCCGGCGGTCCTGGGTACCGGCTTCCGCGGCTGCCTTCAGGTCACGCAGCCCTGCTTCGAGGCCGTCGCGCAGGATCTTGGTCGCGGTGGGAACGCCTGCGTCGACCTGCGCGCCGGTGTGGGTCTCTTCCGTGCGTACGAGGACACCGCCCTTGGCCTCGGTGAAGTTCCAGATGGTGCGCAGCGGCGCGTGGATGACGGTCCGGGTCCGGTAGCGGACCCGTGCGTCGGGATCGACGCCCTGCCCACGACAGGTGAGGGGCTTCCCATGGGCGACACCGGTGCGCAGACGCCCCGGGAGCGCTATCGCGCCCAGGTGCAGGCGGAGATCAAGGAACGCGCCTGGGAGCAGATCGCCGCGGCCGGTGTGCCCGCGCTCTCTCAACGCGGTCGCCAAACAGACGGGTATGAGCGGGCCCGCGCTCTACCGCTACTTCGCCGGCCGCGACGAGTTGATCACCGAACTCGTTCGACCTACGGAGGGATGCTGGAGGGCTACCCGTGCAAGCCCGTCAATGACATGAAGGTCAGGAGTCTCCAGCGGCAGGCTGAACGTGCGTTCCCCTCCACGCCGGTCCATGCGGTTCCCCCCTCCCGCGAGTACCCGGACCAGGCTGCCGGCGCCTTCGGCCCCGTTGAGGTGCTTCCTTCCGTGGCCTGCATCGGCGCCTTTCGCTCGACAGCGGTCGCCCCTGAACTCGACCCGGTCCTGCACCGTTCCGCTCTCACCGTGGTCTGGTTCCAGACCGGCTTGGATGTCCCGTCGGGCATGGACGCCGACCTTGTGCTGCGCAGCATTCGCTGGGAAGAGCTGGCCCAGGACTATGAGCTCTAGCGACGGGTGCCGATCACAGCCACTCGTTGATAGCAGCGATCAGGACGGTCGCCTCGTAGCGGACCGCCGGCTTGTCGTAGCGCGTGGCGACGGCGCGGTGCCTCTTGAGGCGGTTGATCCCGCACTCGACCGCGTGGCGCTTGCGGTAGTCGGCCGGGTCCGAAACGTGGTGGTCGGCCGCCGCGGGAGCCGAGCTTCTGGCGGTTGCGTGCCTGGTCGGCCTTGTCGGGGATGGTGCAGCGGATTCCGCGGCGCCGCAGGTAAGCGCGGTTTCTGCGGGAGGCGTACGCCTTGTCGGCGCGGACCCGACGGGGACGGACACGTGGCCGGCCCGGCCTATGCGAGGCACGCGGACTTTCTCCAGTACGGGTTCGAACTGCGGCGACTCCCCGTGTTGCCCGGCCGTGATCACGATCGACATGGGCTTTTGGCCCTGTTCGACGGCGAGGTGCAGCTTGGTGGTGAACCCGCCGCGTGAGCGTCCCAGTCCGTGGTCTCCGGGCTCGGCGAAGACACCGCCCGGTGGTTCCTTCTGCAGGCCGCCCTGCCTTCGGGCTCCGGCCGCGTGCTGGTGGGCGCGGCAGACCGTGGAGTCGACGCTCAGGTCCCAGGTGATCGCACCCTGCGCGTCGGCCAGGGACTGGAGCCGGGTAAGGATCTGCTGCCAGGTACCGTTCCGCTGCCACCTGCGGAAGAGGTCGTAGACCCGGCCCCACGGTCCGTACTCGACGGGGACGTCCCTCCACGGAACCCCGGTCCGAACTCGGAAGCGTATGCCGTCGATCAACTGCCGCCGGGACCAGACGGGCGGCCGCCCCGCCCTCATCCCCTTCGGTAGCAACGGCTCCAACACCGCCCACTGCTCGTCCGTGAGATCACCCCGACCCATGAACTGTGATCATTCACAGCCCAAGATCCACTTTCGATACACGGCCTAGCAGCTCGGCACGGAACCCTTCCCCGACTCCAGTGCCTCCAACGCGTTCACCGCGCCCCTGAGCGTGGTCACCGGTACCAGGCGCAGGCCCTTCGGCAGTTCCGCCTTCGCGTCGCCGCACTCCTCCTTCGGGACCAGGAAGATCGTCGCGCCGTCGCGTTTGGCCGCCTGGGTCTTCAGGGAGACGCCGCCCACCGCGCCGACCTTGCCGGCCGGGTCGATCGTGCCGGTGCCGGCGATGGTGCGGCCGCCGGTGAGGTCGCCGTCGCTGCCGTCGCCGCCCAGCTTGTCGATGATGCCGAGGGAGAAGAGGAGGCCGGCGCTGGGGCCGCCCACGTCCGCGAGTTTCAGGGTGACCTTGATGTCCTTGTCGTTCAGGTCGAGGTAGTTCAGCGCGGCCTGGGTCGCGGCGTCCTGGGACTCCTTCATCTGCTCGGTGTTGTACTGCTCGATCTCCTGCGTGCTGCGCCCGCTCGGATAGACCGAGTCGCGCGGCATGATCGCCTCGTCCGTGCGGAACCACGCGCCGATCACGTCGCCGAGCGAGACGTCCGTGTCGGGCGAGGTCGCCTCGATCGTCGTCATGCGCAGCTCGCCGCTCGTGTCCCGGGTCGGCGCACCGGAGATCGTGATCACCGGTTCCCCCCTGTTCTCCCCCAGCACGTCCGCCGTCAGACCGGGCTGCGTCAGCGAGAACGGCAGCGGCGCGAAGGCCGCCGTGGCGAGCAGGACCACGACCGGCAGGGCGCAGAGGGCGACGGCCCGGGGGCGCGTGAGACGAGAGAACACGGGATCAATCTAACGTGGCGGCGACTTCCGGCCCGGCGCAGGTCGGAGCTGCCCAGGTTCCCCCACTCAGGTCACGTACAGGTCTCGCCGCTCCCGTGTGAAGCGGCGCAGCGCCTCCGGCAGCGGCCGCACCCCGATGCCCGGCGTTCGCGGCACCGGCAGATGGCCGTCCACCAGCACGAACGGCTCCGTGATGTCCTCGGCGAAGTAGCGGCTGGAGGCGGAGGTGTCCCCGGGCAGCGTGAACCCGGGCAGCGCCGCCAGTGCCAGGTTCGGCGCGCGGCCGATTCCCGTCTCCAGCATGCCGCCGCACCACACCGGCACCCCGTGCGCGTGCGCCACGTCGTGCACCCGCCGCGCCTCCAGGTATCCCCCGACCCGCGCGGGCTTGATGTTCACGACCCGGCAGGCGTCCATCGCGATGGCGGACGCGGTGTCGCGGGCGTTGTGCAGGGACTCGTCCAGGCAGACAGGCGTCGCGATGCGCTGCTGGAGGCGGGCGTGGGCGTGGAGGTTGTTCTCGTCCAGCGGCTCCTCGATCAGCAGCAGCCCGTACTCGTCCAGCCGCCGCAGGTGCTCGGCGTCCGCGAGCGTGTACGCCGTGTTGGCGTCGACCTGGAGCGGCAGCCCAGCCCCGAAACGGTCACGCACCGCCCGTACCGGCTCCAGGTCCCACCCCGGCTCGATCTTCAGCTTGATCCGGACGTAACCCTCGGCGAGATAGCCCTCGACGTCCTCCAGCAGCTCGCCGACGCTCTCCCTGATCCCGACCGACACCCCGGCCGGCACCCGCTCCCGCACCGCCCCGAGATACGTGGCCAGCGGCATCCCGTACGACCGCAGCTCCGCGTCGAGCACCGCCGTCTCCAGCGCCGCCTTCGCCAGCTCGTGCCCCTTGATCTTCGCCGTCGCGGGCGCGAGGTGGGCCGTATCGAGCACGGGGAGCGCGGCGGCGCGCGGCAGCAGGAAGTCGCGCAGCACGATCTCCGCGCCGGCCACGAACTCCGAGCAGTACAGCGGCTCCGGGTCGGCCGCGAACTCCGACCAGCCCTCGCCGGTGTCGGTGACGACGTGCAGCAGGAAGGTGTCCTTCGTCGTCATCGTGCCGAAGGACGTACGGAAGGGGCTGACCAGCGGAATCGCGACATGGACGATCTCGACGCGTTCGAGTTTCACGAAGCGGCCTCCCGGCGGGTGAGGGTGTACCAGCCGTCCCGAGACATACCCGTTGCGCGGAAACCGTCCGCGAAGGCCTTCGTGAAGACGTCCCGTACGGCCCGCCGCCAGCGCAGCGCCAGCTGGGGGTCGGCGGCCCGCAGCGCCACGATGTCGTCGGGCACCCGGCACCAGACGTACCGGTCGGACAGATCGCGGCGGGCGAGGGGGCCGCCGTCGGGGGCCGCGTGGGTGGTGGGCGCGGCCTCGCGCTCACCGGGTCCGGGGGCGCCCTGCTGGCGCCCCGGCTCGATCAGGTCCCAGGTCACCGCCAGCCGGTCGGTCTCGTCGCCGTCGTTCACGCCGTCCGCCATGGGGCCGTAGAAGTCGACGAGGTACTCGGTGCCCTCCGCGCCGAGCTTGACGAAGTTGAAGCGGGCGTTGCGCCCGACCAGCGGATCGAACGTCCAGCGCATGGTGCGCGCGCCGAGCTCCACCGCCCACTCCCGCTGCGCCTCCTTGATCCGCACCCCGAGCCCCCGCTCGGCCGCGGCCAGCACGGAGTACGCCTCTCTCGACACCGGCGGCCCGAACACGGCCACGCAGGCACCGGCGAGCCGTTCCCCGTCGTACGCGGCGTGCACGGCCCCGCCCGCGTGGGCGATGCTGTGCAGCGTCTCGGGCAGTAAGGGCGGCGCGGTACGGGGCGTCTGCCATACGTCGCTGAAGTAGTCGGCGACCGCGGCGAACCCGGCGACGTCATGGACCGTGCGGATGCTGAGTGAGGTCATGGGTCGAGTGTCGGAGGTGGCACGAGCCCTGCCTAGAGCGCATACGCACCGTCGGCACCGACCGGCCACCGCCGCGCCGCCCCGCACCCGTCAGCGCAACGCTTCGGCGACCTCCTTCGCCGCGTCCACGACGCGCGGTCCCACCCGCTCCGGCACCGAGTCGGCCAGCATCACCACACCCACGCTGCCCTCGACGCCGGTCACCCCGAGCAGCGGCGCGGCCGCCCCGCTCGCTCCCGCCTCCAGCTCGCCGTGGGTGAGGGTGTAACCCGGCTCCTCCATGGGCTGGAGCCGGGCGGAGAGTATCGCCCGGCCCGCGGCACCGCGGTCCAGCGGATGCCGGAAACCGGCCCGGTAGGCCACGTGGTAGTCGGTCCACGTCGGCTCGACCACGGCGACGGCGAGCGCCTCCGTGCCGTCCACCAGCGTCAGATGGGCCGTCGCCCCGATGTCCTCGGCGAGCGAGCGCAGCGCCGGCAGCGCGGCCTCGCGTACGAGGGGGTGCACCTGGCGGCCCAGGCGCAGCACCCCGAGCCCGACCCGGGCGCGGCCGCCCAGGTCACGGCGTACGAGGGCGTGTTGTTCCAGCGTGGCGAGCAGCCGGTACACGACGGTCCGGTTCACGCCCAGTTTGTTGGATAGCTCGGTGACGGTCAGCCCGTGGTCCGTATCGGCCAGCAGTTTGAGGACACGCAGTCCCCGGTCGAGCGTCTGAGAGGTCTCCGCGGTCACGACGCCCACTCCTTAAGTGGTGAGGTCGGCGGGCCCCCTCGCGGCGAATGCGTCACCGAGTCCCGTCAGTGACGCGCTTCAGAGGCCGCCGATCGGCCTGCGGTCCGGCATTCCGGACCGCGTCGCTTCACGGCTGCGCTCCGCGGCGGCGCTGCCACGGGGCGTGTGCGTAGCGGGACATTAGCGAAGGCAGTTCGCTGAGCGGAAGGCTCCGTCCAGAATCCGGGCAGTGGCCGGTACGGACCACGCCCGTTCGTCCCGATATAGGGCGCGCGCGGCGCCCCTTCAGGGGCGTGCGGATTCGCGCGCCCGGCCACTACCGACTGCGGCCACAGCACAACAGGCACCCCGACAGGACCACCGGCGAAGGCACGGCGCCCAGCACCCCGCGCCCGGCGTCACCGCATACGGGTGGCCCACTCCTGCACCTTGGCGATCCGCTGCCGCAGCTGCCCCGCCGTGGCCTCGGCGCTCGGCGGCCCGCCGCACACCCGCCGCAGCTCGGTGTGGATGACGCCGTGGGGCTTGCCGCTCTGATGGACGTAGGCACTCACCATCGTGTTGAGCTGCTTGCGCAACTCCATCATCTCCTTGTGCGAGACGACGGGCCGCCGCTCGGCCGGCAGCTCCAGCAGGTCGGCCTCGCTGTCCGGCTTCTTACGGCTGTGCGCTATCTGCCGGGCCTGGCGCTTCTGCAGAAGCATCTGCACCTGATCGGGTTCGAGCAGCCCCGGAATCCCGAGGTAGTCCTGCTCCTCCTCGCTTCCCGGGTGGGCCTGCATGCCGAACTCGGCGCCGTCGTAGAGGACCCGGTCGAAGACGGCCTCGGACTCCAGCGCCTCGAAGGAGAACTGCTCCTGCTCGCCGGTGTCCTCGTCCTGCTCCTTGTTCGCCTCCTCCATCTCCTTCTCGGATTCGGCGTACGGGTCCTCCTCGCCCTCCTTCTTCGGCTTGTCGAGGGCGTGGTCGCGCTCGACCTCCATCTCGTTGGCGAAGGTGAGCAGGTCCGGGACGGTCGGCAGGAAGACGGAGGCGGTCTCGCCGCGCCGCCGGGACCGCACGAAACGGCCGACGGCCTGGGCGAAGAAGAGCGGGGTCGAGATGGTGGTGGCGTACACGCCGACGGCGAGGCGCGGCACGTCGACGCCCTCGGACACCATCCGCACGGCGACCATCCACCGGTCGTTGCTGCCGCTGAAGTCGTCGATCCTGTTGGACGCCCCGGCGTCGTCGGACAGTACGAGCGTCGCCTTGTTGCCCGTGATCTCACGGATGAGCTTGGCGTAGGCGCGGGCGGAGTCCTGGTCGGAGGCGATGACGAGCGCACCGGCGTCCGGGATGCCCTTCCTGACCTCGGTCAGCCGCTGGTCGGCGGCGCGCAGCACACTCGGCATCCACTCGCCGCGCGGATCCAACGCCGTACGCCAGGCCTGGCTGATGGCGTCCTTGGTCATGGGTTCGCCGAGCCGCGCGGCGATCTCGTCGCCCGCCTTGGTGCGCCAGCGCATGTTGCCGCTGTAGGAGAGGAAGATGACCGGCCTCACCACATGGTCGGCAAGGGCGTTGCCGTAGCCGTACGTGTAGTCGGCGGCCGACCGCCGGATCCCGTCGTTCCCCTCCTCGTACGTCACGAAGGGGATGGGGTTGGTGTCGGACCGGAACGGCGTACCGGTGAGCGCGAGCCGGCGCGTGGCGGGCTCGAAGGCCTCCAGGCAGGCCTCGCCCCAGGACTTGGAGTCACCGGCGTGGTGGATCTCGTCGAGGATGACGAGCGTCTTGCGCTGCTCGACACGGTTCCGGTGCAGCATGGGCCGTACGCCGACACCGGCGTAGGTCACGGCGACGCCCTGGTAGTCCTTGCCGAGCGGGCCGGCGCTGTACTCGGGGTCGAGCTTGATGCCTATGCGCGCGGCCGCCTCCGCCCACTGCTTCTTCAGATGCTCGGTCGGCGCGACCACGGTGACCTGCTGCACGACATGGTGGTGCAGCAGCCAGGAGGCGAGGGTCAGAGCGAAGGTCGTCTTACCGGCGCCGGGAGTGGCGACCGCGAGGAAGTCACGCGGCTGCTCCTGGATGTACTTCTCCATCGCGCCCTGCTGCCAGGCACGCAGCTTGCTGGCGGTACCCCAGGGGGCACGGCCGGGAAAGGCGGGTGACAGGTGGTGGGAGTGGGAGGCAGAACTGGAGCTGGCGGCGGTGGTAGTCACGGTCTCCGGAAGAGGGGTCGGGCGGCTCGGCTAACAGGTGTTGGCGACTCGGCTACGTATGACAACCGGGCCACCCTACCGGCGCCCCGGCAGTGCCGATGTGCGGACCAGGCCGGGTCACACGCGGGTGCGACTGACGTCACACAGGCCACGTCGATGACCAGCGTCCTTTCAGCCCGTCCGGCCGTTGAGGACAAGCCCACCCGCCCCTCTCGACGCCGGCCGACATCTGCCAGCCTGTCCGGCGCTTGAGGACGAGGCCCTTTAAGGGCCGAAGCGGGGGTCCGGGGGCGGCAGCCCCCCTGGGGGTCCCCCCTGCTCTCGTCACCCAGGCCCCCACCAACGCCACCCCCGCCATCGGCAGGAAGACCGCCGCGAACGCCACCGGATGCGAACCGGACGCCTCCATCGCCGTATGACTCACCGACCCCCCACCCAGCGCAGCGAACGCCGCACCACCCACCGCCAACAGGATCACGTTCGACAACGCGTCGGAGATCTGAAGGGCGGCGGAGTTGGTCCCGGCCTCCTCCGGAGCGGAGAGATGGAGCAGCAGCACGCTGGTGGACGAGATCACCAACCCCATCCCGAAGCACCCGAACCCCCACACCACGGCAAGGCTCCAGACCGGCACGGAGCCGACCAGCACACCCGGCGCGGCGGCGATGGATACCGCCACCAGCACCATCCCCAGCGTCATCAGCCGTTCCCGATACGGCTCCACCCGCGGCCGCGACTGCAGCCACGACCCCAACGCCCAGGTCACCCCACCCGCCGCGAGCGAGAACCCGGCGAGCGTCGGCGACAGCCCCCGCTGGGTGACCAGCATCAACGGCACGAACGACTCGGCCGCGATGAACGACCCCGCGGCAACCCCACGCAACAACACCACGGACGGCAACCCACGCGCCGCCCGATACGTCCCACGCGGAAGCAGCCCCAGCACGGCCGGCACAAGGAGCGCGGCGCCGACGACACCGGGAACCAGAGAGAGCCACCGCAGGTCCTGCGCGGCGTACTGCAACAACGCCGCCCCGAGCGAGATACCGAGCGCGAGCCGAATGCGACGCCGGTCGAACGAAGCGACGCGGCCGGAGTCGTCGACCGGTCCCCCCGCCCGCCGCCGTATCTGCGGCAGCGCGAGCGCGAGCGGGAACACGACGAGCACCGGAATCCCGACGAACACCCACCGCCAGCCCAGATGCTCGGTCACCGCCCCGGAGGCCAGCGGCCCCACGATCGACGGCACGACCCAGCCCGCCGCGAACGCCGCCATGATCGCCGGCCGCAGCCGCTCGGGGTAGGCCCGCCCGACGACCACGTACAGGGCGACGATCACCAGGCCGCCGCCGAGCCCCTGCACGGCCCGCCCGAGAATGAACAGCCACATCACCCCGGCGGTCCCGGCCAGCAGCAGCCCGGCCCCGAAGGAGGCGATGCCGGCCGTGAGCGCGCCGAGCGGCCCCCGCCGGTCCGACCACTGCCCGGCGAGCACCATCCCGAACAGGCTGGTGGTGAAGTAACCGGAGAACGCGAAGGCGTACAGCGACACTCCGTCCAGCTCCCGCGCGGCAACCGGCATCGCCGTCCCCACGGCGGTCGCCTCGAAGGCGATGAGCAGCACGACGGAGACGATCCCGATACTGAGCGCCCGATACGACCTGCTCAGCACAGTCTCCTCGGACTCGGGGACCGAGGGCACATCGGATCTTTTCGCAACGTCGGCGTCACGCGGCTCGAGGACAGTCATGGTCGCCAGCGTAAGGGCCACAACCAACTTTGACCCCTGTCGAGAGACGGCCCCACGATGGGACCTTGGTCGTACGACCGGGGCTTCGTGCACGGACTTCATGAACGGCGTATGGCAGTCGCATTGCAGGGCGCGCGATTCCCTTGAGCCACGCTCGGCCCCGCCCGTACGGTCGAACCACCGATCAAGGCCGTGTGCCCGAGTGGTTCAGGGATTCGCCTGCAAAGCGAATTACGCGGGTTCGATTCCCGCCACGGCCTCTGTCTTTCCTCCTCGTCCCCACGCCCTCCCCTGTCTCTCCTCAAACGGGAGCACAACCCTCGACACCTTCCAGGTGTCCAGAACATGACTGGACGGCAAAGCTCCGGTCGCTGTGCTTCCTGTTTCGACGAGGAGACCCATCCGTGCGCCAGCGCATCCGCCCCTCGCACCTCCGCACGTCGGCGGCCTTCGTGGCCGCCGCCGCGATCGCCGCGGCCGTTCCCGCGGTCGCCGCCTCTCCGGCGTTTGCCGAGGAGGGCGCACCCTCCCTGGTGATCTCGAATCTGCCGAGTACGTCTCCGAAGCCCGGCGAGGTGTACGACGAGAAGGTCGTCATCACCAACAACGGCACGGCGGCCGCCGACGGCGTCTCCTTCCGGATCCGGCTGACCCGGGGCCTCGACTTCCCCGAGGACGTGCAGGGCTGCACCTACTCGACCGTCGAGAACCAGGTCAGGCAGGCGCTGTGCGAGCTCGACACCGTCGTCGCACCCGGCGCCTCCGTCGAGACGCCGGTGCGGTTCAAGGCGCTGCCCAACGCGCTGATGGAGGCCGTCGAGTACGGCACCTCGGCCACCGGCGAGACCCCGGGTGAGGGATTCGGCGACAGCTACCGGCGGCTGACCCTCACGGCGGACAGCTCCGCCGACCTCGTCGCCGTCGGCGAGGACACGGAGGCCCTCGCGGGCGGCGAGCAGTCCATCACGGTGAAGCTCCGCAACGACGGCCCCGGCTGGATCCAGAACCAGGAGAGCGACGACCAGACGGCGCTCATGGTAAAGATCCCGAAGGACACGGTGGCCGCCGAAGTACCCAAGGAGTGCGCGCCGTTCGGCATCGACGGACCGTCCGGCCCCGGCGGTACGCCGGGCAAGTCCACGTACGTCTGCTGGCCCGCCGACCACACCATCGACGTCGGCGAGTCCCTCTCCTTCACCTTCATGCTGAAGATCGACGAGGACGCGAAGACCACCACGGGCGAGGTGAAGGCGACCTCCGTCTACGACATCCACCCGGAGTTCGACAAGAACCCCGCCAACGACAAGGCCCAGATCCGGATCTCCATCCCCACCGACAACGAGCCCGGCCCCGCCACTTCCGGCGGCTCGACGGACGGCGGCTCCACCACGGGCGGCGACGGCAACGACCCCGAGGGCCAGTCCACCGGCGGCACCGGCAGCACGGGCTCCACGACCACGGGCGGCACCGGCTCCGCCTCGGCCGGCTCCTCGACGGGCGGCTCCACCACGGGCTCCGTCGACGGCAACCTGGCGAGCACCGGCTCCGACGGCACCCCGCTCATCGCCGGCGCCGCAGCCGCCGCGGCAGCCCTCGGCGGCGGCCTGATCCTGGCCGTACGCCGCCGCCGCGCAACCGCCAAGTCCTCCTGAGACCGCCAGGTCCGAACTGACGCCCCTACCCCTGGGGCCGACGCAGCGGGAAGCGCCCGGCCGGTCCGGTCTCAGGGGTACGGCGTCGTCCGCGCCACATGCGCCTGCAGCAGCGGCGAGCTCTCGAACCCGAGCCGGGCGTACGCCGGCACCGCCCGGTTCGAGGAGTGGACGGTGACCCGCTCCAGCCCGAGCTCCTCCGCCCTGGCCAGAGTCTCCGTGATCAGCAGGCCGCCCAGCCCCGCGTCACGCGCCTCCGGGACGACGTACACGCACTGAAGGTCACCGGACGACCGGTCCGGCGCATGCGGCGTCGGTACGCGGTGCACGACCGCCGGCCAGGCCATGCCGATGACCTCCGCGCCCCGGACCAGGACCATGCAGCGGTGCGAGGAGGCGTGCTGCCCGGCCCAGGCGACGAAGTGACGTACGAAGGCCTCGCGGTCCATGGCCGCCGGTGCGGCGTCGTCGCCTTCGAGGATCCACCGCCACCGCAGCTCGGCGGGGCGGACGGTGACGGGGTCCATGCGGTGCTCCGCAGGGGCGCCGTCCGTCGGGCTCACCGCCCCGCGCCCACCGCTTCGAGCACCCCGCTCGCCTCGTCCTGGAACGCCTCGGTCCAGTAGTGCCGGCCGCCCCTGCCCGCCCTGGTGCCGGTCGGGTCGACCGTCGACAGCACCTGGAGCATGGTCATGGCCAGCTGGTCGTAGGCGTCGCTGGTCAGCGCGTGGCCCGACTCCTGGTCGATCGTCTGCTCGCGGTGCAGCAGCCAGAGGGTGAAGGTGAGCGTCGAGACGTCCGTGTTCAGCGGGAACAGCCGCGCCTCGGACTCGCTCCAGTTCAGCACCGCGCCCGTCTCGCCGTCGACGACCAGGCTGTTGTCCTCGACGAGATGACCCAGGCGTATCAAGTGGGCGGCCCGGGCGGGGAGTTCGGCCGAGGGGTCGACTTCGGCGTAGTACTCGGCCAGCGTCGGCAGCGAGACGTCCGGGTCGAGGGAGAACAGGAAGCCGTCCTCGGGCAGGCCCACCTCGCGCAGGAAGCGGCGGGTCGGCTCGTGCGTGAGGGTGCCGGGGAAGTCGACGTCCTCGAAGCGCACCACCTGGCGCCGGCCGAACTCCTGGTCCAGCAGGCGCGACGGCAGGTCCAGGGCGAGCCCCGACTCCCCGGCCCGGCCCGCGACGAGCGCCAACGGCCGGATGAGCGCCGCCATTCTCCAGAACGGCGCCGGTTCGCCCTCCGTGCCCTCCTCGAACACGGCCAGCAGATGCCGCGACGCCTCCGCGACCGCCTTCGGGCCGTACCGTCCGACGTAGGAGGCGAACTGGCCGCGCAGGCCCGCCAGTTCGTCCGTCGCCCCCGCGAAGCGCACCAGCGTCCGCAGGGACGGCGCCAGGGGGCGGCGGTCCATCAGGTCGGGGCGGTCGTGCAGGAAATGCGTCGTCGAGATCTCGCCCGTCGCTCCGTCCAGCAGGACCGACTCCGTCTCCAGGCCGCCGGGCCCCAGCAGTCCGCCTATCACCAGCTGGTCCCTGAGCTCCACCGCCAGCCGGTCCTGCGGGTCACCGGTCGAGTCCGCCACCGTCCGCAGGCCGTCGCGGCCGAGCTCGGCGAAGGTCAGCACACCGCTGTCGCCGGGCAGTCCGGGGCCCGTCAGCCAGCTTCGCGTCGACGCGTGCGTGACGAACGGATCCAGCTCGGACTCGGTCAGGACGATCGCCGTATCACCGGCGTGAGTCGTGGTCGTCGTGCTCATGGCTCCCCCGCATGCGCTTTCACATCGCCCCCGGGCACGACACGGCCGACCGGCCGGCCCGCCGGACGCGGCTGCCGTCCCCACTGCCCAGAACACTACGCGCCACCACTGACAACGCCCCCGGACCAGCACGCCCACTGATAGCGCTTCACATCACTAGACGCTCAGCCCACCCTCGAACGTTCCCTCCCGGCGAGAATCACCTCGACCGACCCTGCGTCAGGTCGGTCCCGGAAGGCCGACGTTGCCGGCCGGCCGCACAGCGCTTCATGGCCGACAAGGCACGCTCCCGCACCGCCGGGATCAACGCCTCGCACGCCGTCTGCGTCTCGCGCCCACGAGCCGTCACCGGCCTGATCGAAAAGGCCGCCTCTGCCGCCGCGCGCTGACACACGCGTCACCGCACCGGCACGCGAGGCAGTGCGATCAGTGGCCGGTCACCACCGCGGCCTGCGGCCGGATCGGCAGCCGGTTCACGGGACGGCCGGTCGCCGCGCGCACGGCCGACGCGATGGCCGCCGGTGACGTCACCACCGGCACCGCGCTCACCGCCTTCGCGCCGAAGGGCGCGACGACGTCCCGCTCCTCGACCAGCTTCACGATCCGGATGTCGGGGGCGTCCAGGGCCGTCGGCAGGGAGTAGCCCGTCAGGTCCGGGTGGCGGATCAGGCCGCGTGCCGAGCGCAGGTTCTCCGTGAGCGCTATGCCCACGCCCTGCGTCACACCCGCCTCGATCCGTGCCTCCAGCTGCGCCGGGTTCAGCACCCGGCCGACGTCCTGGGCGAGGGCCAGCTCGACCACGCGCACCGAGCCCAGCTCGATGTCGACGTCGACGACCGCGCGGATCGCGCAGAAGGACATGCCCACGAAGGCGTCGCCCTGGCCGGCGTCGTTCAGCGGCTCGGTCGGGTGCGGGCGGCACTGGGCCGTCGCCCACAGCTCCTTGCCGTCCAACGCCTCGGTGACGGTGGTCGACAGGACGCCGTCGTACGACGTGATCTTGCCGTCGGTGATCTGGAGCAGCTCGGTGGACATGCCGAACTTGTGCGCCAGGGGCTGGAGCAGCTGCGTACGGACCATCTTGGCGGCCCGCTCCACCGCACCGCCGGACACCCAGGTGTGGCGGCCGCGGCAGCCCGCGCCCGCCGGGGGCTGGTCGGTGTCGACGGGCGCCACGTGCACCTCGTCGATGCCCAGGGTGTCCTGGACGATCTGCCGGGCGAGCGTGGTGAAGCCCTGGCCGGTCTCGACGGCCGCGCACAGCACGGTCGCGATACCGTCGTGGACCTTCACGGTCGCCGTGGAGACCTCGTCCGCCCCCTCGGCGCCGAGCATGTGCACCATGCCCAGGCCGTAGCCCACGCCACGCCGCACGGCGCCCGGTTCGCCGGCGCCCTCGGGGCCGCCGGGCAGCAGCCACTCGTCCTCGGGGGTGTCCTTGGGCAGGGCCGGGAGGGGGTAGTCGCGGACGGCCTGCAACAGCTC
Organism: Streptomyces sp. UW30; assembly: GCF_008042075.1. Lineage (GTDB taxonomy): Bacteria > Actinomycetota > Actinomycetes > Streptomycetales > Streptomycetaceae > Streptomyces. Next base: position 712,575 of record NZ_RDBN01000053.1, read on the forward strand.
CGCCACCGGGGCCGGGCAGGTCACCGTCTGGCCGGTCGGGAGGACGTCACCCGTGGCCAGCGCGTTGCGCAGGCGCAGCTCCGCCGGGTCCACGCCGAGCTTCTTGGCGAGCTTGTCCATCTGCGCCTCGTAGGCGGCGCACACCTGCATGGCGCCCTCGCCGCGCACATGGCCGGAGGGCGGGTTGTTGGTGCGTACGGCCCAGCCCTCGATGAAGGCGTTCGGGACGACGTACGGGCCGCAGGCGAAGCCGACCGCGGCGGCGAGAGCCTCGGCGGACGTGTCGGCGTAGGCGCCCGCGTCCAGCAGGATCTGCGCCTCGACCTTGACCAGCCTGCCCTCGGCGTCCGCGTGGTGGCGGTAGCGCAGCAGGGTGGGATGCCGGTGCGTGTGGCCCAGGAAGGACTCCTCGCGCGTGGCCGTCAGCTTCACCGGGCAGCCGGTCTTCAGCGCGAGCAGGCCGAGCGGGAGTTGGAAGCCCTGGTCCTCGCGGTCGGCGGTGGCGCCGGGGACGCCGGTGACGACGACCTTGACGCGCTCGGGCTCCAGGCCGTAGCAGGCGGCCGCCCGGTCGCGGTCGGTGTGCGGGTCGGTCGAGGCCAGGTAGAGCTCCACGCCGCCGTCGGGGCGCGGCACGGCGAGGCCCGCCTCGGCTCCGATGGGGGCCGGGTCTTGGCGGCCGATGCGGTACAGGCCCTCGACGACGATGTCGCCGGCCGCGTCCGGGTCGCCGTGGCGCAGCGGGATGTGCCGGATCAGGTTGCCGTCGGGGTGCAGCGGCTCGGCCTCGAAGGCCTGCTCGGGGTCGGTCACCGGGTCGAGCGTCTCGTACTCGACGATGACGGCCGCGGCGGCCAGGCGTGCGGTGTCCGGGTGGTCGGCGGCGACGGCGGCGATGGGTTCGCCGTGGTGGCGCACGACCTCGGAGGCGAAGACCGGACGGTCGGCCTTGCCGCGGCCGACCAGCGGGCTGCCCGGCACGTCCTCGTGCGTGACGACGGCCCGTACGCCGGGCATCTCCCGCGCGTGGGTGGTGTCGATGGACTTGATGCGCGCGTGCGGGTGCGGCGAGCGCAGTACGGCCGCCCACAGCAGGCCCTCGGCCCACAGATCGGCCGCGTACGGGAACGTGCCCTCGGTCTTTGCGCGAGCGTCGGCGGCCGGCAGGGACGCGCCGAGGCCGTGCGGGATCGGCTCGGGGGCGGGTGCTGCCTCCGCGGCTGTGGTCGCGGTGGCGGCTTCGTTGCTCACGCCTGGCCTCCGTCCTGGCCGTACGCCTGGTCATGCGGTCCCATGGCACCGGGGGCCTCGAACGCCGAGCGGTGGACCCCGCCGGCTCCCGGGCCTGCCTGGTGAGGGATACGCGGCTCGTCCCCGTCCTGTTCGCCGTCGTCGGCGCCGGTGTACGCCTCGCGCTCGGCGACGACCTCCTTGACGGCCTCCACCACGCCCCGGTAGCCGGAGCAGCGGCACAGGTTGCCGCACAAGGCCTGGCGGGTCTCCAGCTCGGTCGGCGCCGGGTTGCCCTCCAGCAGGTCGTGCACGGTCATCGCCATGCCCGGCACGCAGAAGCCGCACTGCACCGCGCCGCATCGCGCGAGCGCGCGCTGCACATCCGAGGGCTGCCCGTCCTCGGCGAGGCCCTCGACCGTACGGACCTCGGCGCCGGCGGCGGTCACGGCCGGCACCAGGCAGGACGCGACGAGCCGTCCGTCGACCTGGACGTTGCAGGCCCCGCACTCGCCCTGCGAGCAGCCGTCCTTGGCGCCCGCGAGGCCGAGCCGCTCGCGCAGCACGTAGAGCAGCGACTCGCCGATCCAGGCGTCCGAGACGGGCCGGTCGGCGCCGTTGACGCGCAGGACGTAGGAGGCCAGGGGGTGTTCCTCGCCGGAGGGTGGCGGCGCGTCGTCGTCGGCGCCGGCCCGCTCGGGCTCCTCGGCTCCGGAGTCGGCCTGCCCGCTCTCGGCGGCGGGTGCCGCGGGGCCCTGGGCGGCCTCTGTGGCGCCTTGGGCGTCCGCGGAGTCCCTTGCGGGCTCACGGGTCCCGGGAGCGGCCTGTGCGGCCCCTGAAGCGCTTTCGGCGGAGTCCTCGGCGGGCGGCTCGGCGTGCTCCGGGGCGAACGCGGGCCGCTGCACGCGCGCGTGGGCTTGCGCGCCGCGCGCCGCGGACGGGTCCCCGTCCCGGCCGAACCCGGGCCGGGCTCCGGCGGGCCGTTCGCCGGCGCGTGCGGCGTGCGGGTCGTCCGGGTGGGGTCCGGCCTGTCCCGGGCGTCCGGGAACGTGCCCGGCACCCGCGGGCCGCCCGGGCGCGGGCGCGGTACCCAACGCCTCGCCGGCTGCCGCCGCGGCCTCCGCCTGCTGCCCCCAGGGCTGTCCGGTCGGCTGGGTCGCCCACGGTGCGGGCGCGCCGCCCGGCAGGGTGGTCGGCGGGGTGCCGCCGCCCCACTGCTCGACGAGCGACGACGTGGTGAACTCGCCGGATTCGTCCGGAAGGTCACCGTCGGCGACGGGGATCGACCACTGTCCGGTGACGTCGTGACCGGGCGCGGCGGCGTCCTGGCCCGCCGCGGTCTCCGAGAAGTTCCACTGCTGGGTGGCCGCGGGGTTGTACGCGAACCGGTCACCACCCGCGTCCTGCGCGGCGGCGTTCGGGTCGGGCCACTGGGTGCCCTCGGCGGGCGCGCCCGCGGCCGGCCAGCCGCCGGGTGCCGTGGGGTCGGTGCCCGCGCCCGGCGTGACCGTTATCTGCGGCGGGACGTACCCGTGGCCGGGCGCGGCGAGCGGGCTGTCGGATGAGGCCAGGAGGGCGTCGATGCCCCCTTCGGGGAGCTTGACGAAGGCGGTGGCGCCGTCGTCGTACTCACCCTGGGGCAGCGGGTCCCAGCGGCCCGCGCCCTGGGGCGTGCCCTCTCCGTGCCGGTCGTCGGTCACGACAGCGCCCTCCCCAGTGCTCGTCGGGCCAGCGCGGCGACGGTGCGCCGCAGGTGCAGTACGGCGGGCGGATGCTGAGTCACGGACCCGTCCTCGGCCGGGGCCGGGTCGGGGATGCAGGCCGCGGCGACGTACTCCCCGAAGGCGTTGAGGGCCTCGGGGACGATCGCGCGGCTGTTGTCCCAGTCGATCAGCTGGGCGACCCACTGCTCGGCCTCCAGGGGCCGCAGCGGCATCGGCGCTATGGCACCGACGGCGCACCTGACTCCGCGCCGGGCGGGGTCGAGCACGACCGCGACGGACGCCATCGCGCGTCCCGGGCCGGTGCGGCCGGTGGCCTTGAGGAAGACCTGCGGGGCGTGCAGCAGCGGCACGCGCACGAAGCCGATGAGTTCACCGGCGCGCAGCATCTCCATGCCCGCCAGCAGGTGCGAGACCGGGATCTCCCTGCGGGCTCCGCCGGGGCCCGCGACGATCAGGGTCGCTTCGAGGGCGGCGAGGACCGGCAGCGCGTCACCGGTCGGGGACGCCGAGGCGATGTTGCCGCCGAGGGTGCCCGCGTTACGGATCTGCGGCGGGCCCGCGGCGCGCGCCGAGGCGGCCAGCGCCGGGATGAGGGCCGCGAAGTCGGGGCGGCCCATGCGCGCATGCGTGAGACCCGCGCCGAGCAGCGCGTGGCCGTCCTGGTACTGCCAGCCGCGGATCTCGCTGATCCGGCCGAGACCGACCAGTGCGGCGGGCCTGAGCTGCCCGGAGTTGACGGCGGCCATGAGGTCGGTGCCGCCCGCGACGGGCACGGCGGCGGGCATGGTCGCGAGTGCCGCCACGGCCTCGTCCAGCGTCGTGGGCAGCGTGACGGCCTGCGCCGCCTGCGGTGCGTGCGTGGTCAAACCGGCTGCCCCTTCCCGCTGCCCCACCTGGTCCCACCTGTTGCTGCCGTACGGTACGTGCTGACAGGGCGGACGTGGCAACTCTGGCACATCTTCGCAGGGCACGAAGACAGGGGTCCGCTAGGAGGCATTCGCCCACCTGATCAGGGAGATGGTCCGTTTTCGTACGCCATCACCCGTGCGTACCGATTGACACTCTTCGGTGACCCCTTGCCGGTTTTTTTCCATTATCTGTTCGGGGGCGGCCCGTCGATCGGCCGGCCGAGCACTCCGGGGCGCCGCTGCCAGGGCCGCGGTCCCGTCGGTGGCCGGTAGGCGACCCCGAGGGCGTCAAGTCGCCCGTAGTGGGCGGCCAGTCGGCGCTCGAAGTCGGCGAAGTCCCGCCGCTCCGGGGCGGGCAGGCCGCTCCAGGCCACCTCGGCGAAGGCGGCGAGGCGCGGGAAGGTCTGGTAGTCCACGCGTGCCGGGTCCTCCATCACCTCGGTCCACACGTTGGCCTGCGTACCGAGCACATGCCGGGCCTCGTCCGGCGTCAACTCCGGGGGCACCGGCTCGAACCGATAGACGTCCTCCAGGGTGCGCACATAGCCGATCGGCACCGGCTCTTCGGCGCCCGCGTCCTGACGGTGGTCCAGGTACACCTGCTGCTCGGGGCACATGACGACGTCGTGGCCCGCGCGGGCCGCCGCGATACCGCCCGCGTACCCGCGCCAGGACGACACCGCCGCGCCTTTCGCCAGACCGCCCTCCAGAATCTCGTCCCAGCCGATGAGCCGGCGCCCGCGCGCGGAGAGCCAGCTGTCGAAGTGGCCGATGAACCAGGCCTGGAGCTCGTCCTCGTCCTTCAGCCCGAGTTCCCTGATGCGCGCCTGCGCGGTCGGCGACTGCCGCCACTGGTCCTTGGGGCATTCGTCGCCCCCGACGTGAATGAACTCCGAGGGGAACAGCTCCAGGACTTCCTCGAACACCCCCTCGTAGAAGCGCAGGGTGTTGTCAGTGGGGGCGAGTACGTTCGGATTGATCCCCCAGGTGTCCCAGACGGAGAGCGCGGAGGTGTCGATGACGTCAGTGTTGCCGAGTTCCGGGTACGCGGCGATGGCGGCCTGCGAGTGTCCCGGTACGTCGATTTCCGGGACGACGGTGATATGCCGCTCGGCGGCGTACGCGACGATCTCGCGGATGTCGTCCTGGGTGTAGTGGCCACCGTGCGGCTTCTCCTCCCACAGCGGGGAGGCCCGATGGCCGAATTTCGTGCGCGCCCGCCAGGAGCCGGCCTCGGTGAGCCGGGGGTACTTCCTGATCTCGACGCGCCAGCCCTGGTCGTCCGTCAGATGGAAGTGGAAGACGTTCAGTTTGTGGGCGGCCAGCAGGTCGAGGTAGCGCAGGACACCGTCCTTGGGCATGAAGTGCCGGGCCACGTCGAGCATGAGGCCGCGCCAGCGGAATCGGGGGGCGTCCTCGATCGTGACGTGCGGTACGGCCCAGGTGCGGTCGCGGCCGATCGGGGCGCTGCGGTAGGCGTCGGGGCCGAGGAGCTGGCGCAGGGTCTGGGCGCCCCAGAAGACACCGGCCGCGCTGCCGCCCTCGATCAGGACGCCGGTCGAGTCGCTGACGAGGCGATATTCCTCGGGGCGCAGCCCGGGGTCAAGCCGGAGCCCGATGCCGTCGCCGTCGATGTCGTCGAGTTCCCACCCCTCGCGCAGGGGCAGCCCGGTGGCCTGGCGCAGCACGGCGCTCAGCCAGTGACCGACCCTCTCCGTCTCCGGGCCGGCATAGATCTGGGAGTACGCCGTCAGCCTGACCTCGCCGGAATCGGCGACGACATCGCGGGGCATCGGAATCAGTTCAGTCACGTCAGTCCTTTACCGCTCCGCCCAGCCCCGACACCAGCCGTCGCTGCACGAGCACGAAGAAGATCAGTACCGGAATCGTCATCACCGTCGAGGCCGCCATCACCCCGCCCCAGTCCGGCTCGTCCGGCTTGTAGAAGACGAGCAGGGCCATCGGCAGGGTGGACTGCGAAGTGTCGCTGATGATGAAGGACTTGGCGAAGAGGAAGTCGTTCCAGGCGGAGATGAAGGAGAAAACGCTGGTGGCCACGAGCCCGGGGAAGACCAGCGGGAAAAGGATCTGCCACAGGAATCGAGACCGGCTCGCCCCGTCGATGTAGGCGGCCTCCTCCAGAGCCTGAGGAACGGCCTTCACAAACCCCCGCAGCATCCAGATCGCGAACGGCAGCGAGAAGGCGATGTGCGGCAGGATCAGCGAGCCGAGCGTGTTCAGCTGGCCGAAGTCCCGCATGAGGAAGAACAGCGGGATGGTGAGGGCCTCCACCGGCACCATCTGGGCCACCAGAAACATGATCAGCAAGGTGGTCCGGAAGCGGAACCGGAATCGTGTCACCGCGGTCGCCGCGAGAAACGCGATCAGCGCGGAGGCGATCACCACGGTGCACGCGACGACGAGGCTGTTGACGAAGTAACGGCCGAATTCGTTCTGCTCGAAGACCCGCCGGAAGGAATCCAGCGAAGGGTCCAGCGTCCACGGCCGCGGCTCGCTCGACTCGATCTCCCCGGCCGGTTTGAAGGCGCTGAGCACCATCCAGTACAGCGGAAAGGCCACCACCACGGCGATCAGCAGCGCGGACGCCTCAGCGAGCAGCCGCCAGGGCCGCCGTATGAAACCCAGGGAACCCGCGGAACGCACGGAACTCACAGCTCCTCCCCTTGCCTGCGCAGCAACCGCAGATAGACCAGCGTGACCGCCAGCAGGATCAGCAGCATCACCACGCCGATCGCCGAACCCAGGCTGTACTGCGAGGACGCGAACGCCTTCTGGTAGGCGTACACGTTCAGCACGAGGTTCTGACCGGCGATGCCGCCGCCGTTCGTCATCACATAGATCTGGGTGAACACCTTGAAGTCCCAGATGACCGACTGGATGGTGACGACCACCAGGATCGGCCGCAGCATCGGCGCCAGCACCGACCGCCAGACCCGCCACTGCGAGGCACCGTCCAGCTCGGCGGCCTCCAGCACCTCGGCCGGGACGGCGCGAATGCCGGCGTACACCGTCACCATCACGAACGGGAAGGAGCACCACACCACTTCGAGCAGCACGAGGAGGAAGGCGCTGAACCGCCCGTACGTCCACGAGTGGTCGCCGAGCCCCAGCACCCGGTTCACCGGCCCGAAGTCAGGGTCGAACAGGAGCAGCCACACCGTCGACCCGGTGATGGCGGGCGTCGCCCACGCCCCGAGCGCGGCCAGCATCAACGCCAGCCGTGGCACGGCACGCACACGCGTGAGCAGCACGGCGAGCGCACACCCGACGGCAAGCGTCGACACGACACACGCCGCCGCGAAGACGACGGTGGCCAGCAGCACCTGCCAGAACTGGGAGTCCGAGAACAGCTCCGAGTAGTTCCCGAACCCCTCGAAGGTCGTCGGCTCCCCGCCACTGACCTGCGCCTGGGTGTACTGGAGGAACGAGATCAGCCCGAGCTGATAGATGGGGTAGACGAGCAGCCCACCGAGCACGACAAGGGCGGGCGCGAGATACAGCCAGGGAGTCCAGCTCTTGCGACGCCCCGCGCCGGAACCCCGCCGGGGGCGCGGGGCTGTGCTGAATTTGCGGCTACCGCCGCGTGGGCGCGACCCGCCACGAGCAGCCCGCACCCGCGACCGATCCGCAGCCCCCACCCCGGTAGGCGCCGTCATCCGACCGAACCAAAGGCATCATCCATCTTCTTGGCGGCGTCGCCCGAAGCCCCGGCGACATCCTTCTTACCGCTGATGACCTCCTGGAACATCGTCGGCAGAACCAGCGACGCGTCGATCTCCGACCAGGCCGGCGACGCGGGCACGAACTTCGTCCCCGACCCCAGCGTCTCGACGAAGGGCTTCACGAACGGCTCCTGCTTCGCCGCCGTCTCCCGCACGTCCCCGAAGGTCGGCAGGAAGCCCATCGCCTCGAACATCGACGCCTGCGTCTTCTTCGAGGTGAGCTGCTCCATCAGATCGACCGCCAGCGTCCGGTGCGACGTGCTCTTCAGAACGCCGATGTTGTTGCCCCCGGCGAACGCCGGCGCGACGGACCCGGCCTTCACCCCCGGCAGCGGCACGACCGCGTACTTGCCCTTCACCTTCCCGGCCTCCACGGCCGCGTGGCTGAAGTCGCCGCCGATCGCCATGCCCGCCTTGCCGGCCGCGAACGCGGTGACCGTGTCGTTGCCGCCCATTCCCGCGCACTTGGCGGCGGGACAGTTGTCGTCGGAGAAGAGGGACGTGTACTCCTTGATGCCCTTCTGGGCGTCCGCGCTGTCGATCGCCGAGGCGTACGAGCCGCCCTTGCCCGCGGCGAGCTCACCACCGTTGGCCCACACGAACGGCATCGCGCCGTAGGTGTACGCCCCGCCCACCACCAGCCCGTACAGCTCGGGCTCGGCGGCGCGGATCTTGCGGGCCGTCGTCGCCAACTCGGTCATCGTCTTCGGCACTTCGAGGCCGAGTCGCTCGAAGACGTCCGTGCGGTAGTACAGGGCGCGGACACCGACGTAGAAGGGCGCGCCGTAGATCTTGCCGTCCACGGTGACGGACTGCTTGGCGGTGGGGTCGGTGTCCTTCGCCTCGCTCCAGTCGCCGAACTCCTTCGTGACGTCGAGGAGTCCGCCGTCCTTCACATAGCCGGCGGTGTCGGTGTTGCCGTACTCCATGACGTCGGGGGCGGACTTCGGGTCGTTGAAGGCGGCCTTGACGCGCTGGGCGCGGGTCTCGATCGGTATGTACTCGACCTCGACCTTCGCGCCCTCGTGCTCCTTCTCGAAGGCGTTGACGACGGAGTCGACGACCTTCTCCTTCGGCTTGTTGCCGACCTCCTGGAAGAGCCACACCCGCAGGGTGCCGGTCGTCTCGTCCTTGTCGGAGGAGGAGTTGTCGGAAGTCTGGGGGGCGCAGGCGGCGACGACGAGCGCGGCGGCCGCGAGTGCGGGGACCCTGAGCGAGCGGACGGACAGCTTCATGATGCTCCTCCGGTGAGGTGTTGCAACATGCGCAATGACGGTTTCGCTGTGCACAACACTCGGAGGCTAGGGACTTCATGAACAGCCCCACAAGAGGTCTCAACCACTCTGTGACCGGCGGACGCACTCCATGCAACGCACCGGCAGCACAAAGGCCCCCAGGGCGCGCAAAACGCACCCTGGGGGCCTGACGGCTACCGGGGCCCCGGGCCCGCCGGGCCGGAGGCCGTGGGCCGGGCTACTTGTCGCCCTTGCCCTTGCCCTTGTCGTCGCCGCCGCCGGCGCCCATGGACTCGTAGATCTCCTTGCACATGGGGCACACGGGGTACTTCTTCGGGTCGCGGCCGGGCACCCAGACCTTGCCGCAGAGCGCCACGACGGGGGTGCCGTCGAGAGCGCTCGCCATGATCTTGTCCTTCTGGACGTAGTGCGCGAAGCGCTCGTGGTCGCCGTCGCCGTGGGAAGTCTGCGGCGTGGGCTCGACGAGGGTCCCCGTACCAGTCCCGCGCTCGGGCTCGAGAGTGCTCATACCGCCAAGAGTACTGAAGCTCACATGCATCAGTTGAGCGAAGGGTCGTCCGCATACGTGGCCACCATCGCGAGCTCGTTGCGCTGGCGCCGCAGCACCGAGCGCCAGAGTCTTTCCGGGGACGGAGAGGACACATCACCCGGCTCGGACTCCACGACGTACCAGGCGCCCTCCACCAGCTCGTCCTCCAGCTGGCCGGGGCCCCAGCCGGCGTACCCGGCGAAGATGCGCAGACTGCCGACGGCCGAGGCGAGCAGCTCCGGCGGGGCCTCCAGGTCCACGAGCCCGATCGCGCCGTGCACCCGGCGCCAGCCCAGCGGGGCGCTCTCGCCGTTCGCGTCGCCGGGGATGACCGCGACGCCGAGCGCCGAGTCCAGCGACACCGGACCGCCCTGGAAGACGACGCCGGGCTCGCCGGCCAGTTCCGCCCAGCCCTCCAGGATGTCGCCCACGTCCACGGGGGTCGGACGATTGAGGACCACACCGAGGGAGCCCTCCTCGTCGTGGTCGAGAAGGAGCACCACCGCGCGGTCGAAGTTCGGGTCCGCCAGGGCGGGCGTTGCCACGAGCAGCCGCCCTGTGAGCGAGGACACCTCGGTCATGCCAGACATGATCCCGCATCTTCCCTTCGCGTGGGGAGGCAATACCGGTTCGCCAGTGAATGCAGCTCAGGGCGGAAAGTAGCGTCCCCCGGCGCACGGCAGGAGCGGTGACCGCTTGTGCCCGACGGCCAACCGTTCGTGTTGTGACAGAGCTATGACGTTCCTGAGCCCTCCTTGGGCTTACTGAAGGGGGGGCGGCGGCGATTACCCTTTCTCTTCCGGCCCCTGCCCAACTCATCGGAACGCGAGATACATGACCGTCAACGACGATGTCCTGCTTGTCCACGGCGGAACCCCGCTGGAGGGCGAGATCCGTGTCCGCGGTGCGAAGAACCTCGTACCGAAGGCAATGGTCGCCGCCCTGCTGGGCAGCGCGCCAAGTCGACTGCGCAACGTTCCGGACATCCGTGACGTGCGGGTCGTACGCGGCCTGTTGCAGCTCCACGGGGTCACGGTCCGTCCGGGTGAGGAACCGGGCGAGTTGGTGATGGACCCGTCGCACGTGGAGAGCGCGAACGTCGCTGACATCGATGCCCACGCGGGTTCGAGCCGCATCCCGATCCTGTTCTGCGGCCCGCTGCTGCACCGCCTCGGTCACGCCTTCATCCCGGGCCTCGGCGGCTGCGACATCGGCGGCCGGCCCATCGACTTCCACTTCGAGGTGCTGCGGCAGTTCGGCGCGACCATCGAGAAGCGGGCGGACGGGCAGTACCTGGAGGCTCCGCAGCGGCTGCGCGGCACGAAGATCCGGCTGCCGTACCCGTCCGTCGGCGCGACCGAGCAGGTCCTGCTGACGGCCGTGCTCGCCGAAGGCGTCACCGAGCTCTCGAACGCGGCCGTGGAGCCGGAGATCGAGGACCTCATCTGCGTGCTGCAGAAGATGGGCGCCATCATCGCGATGGACACCGACCGCACCATCCGCATCACCGGTGTGGACAGTCTCGGCGGCTACAACCACCGCGCCCTGCCGGACCGTCTGGAGGCGGCCTCCTGGGCGTCGGCGGCGCTGGCGACCGAAGGCAACATCTACGTCCACGGCGCCCAGCAGCGCTCGATGATGACGTTCCTGAACACCTACCGGAAGGTCGGCGGCGCCTTCGAGATCGACGACCAGGGCATCCGGTTCTGGCACCCCGGCGGCCAGTTGAAGTCGATCGCGCTCGAAACGGACGTGCACCCGGGCTTCCAGACGGACTGGCAGCAGCCGCTGGTGGTGGCCCTGACGCAGGCCACGGGCCTGTCCATCATCCACGAGACGGTCTACGAGTCCCGCCTCGGCTTCACCTCCGCGCTGAACCAGATGGGCGCGCACATCCAGCTCTACCGCGAGTGCCTCGGCGGCTCCGACTGCCGCTTCGGCCAGCGCAACTTCCTGCACTCGGCGGTCGTGTCGGGCCCGACGAAGCTCCAGGGCGCCGACCTGGTCATCCCCGACCTCCGCGGCGGCTTCTCGTACCTCATCGCGGCGCTGGCGGCCCAGGGCACGTCCCGCGTCCACGGCATCGACCTCATCAACCGCGGCTACGAGAACTTCATGGAGAAGCTYGTGGARCTCGGCGCGAAGGTGGAGTTGCCGGGCAAGGCGCTCGGCTAGGCATCCCCGGCTCCGGCCCACCACGACGCCGGTCCCGGCCGGGGGCCCGGGGGTTGCCCCCCGGATGAGCACAGCATGGAGAAGCTCGTGGAACTCGGCGCGAAGGTSGAGTTGCCGGGCAAGGCGCTCGGCTAGGCATCCCCGGCTCCGGCCCACCACGACGCCGGTCCCGGCCGGGGGCCCGGGGGTTGCCCCCCGGATGAGCACAGCATGGAGAAGCTCGTGGAGCTCGGCGCGAAGGTCGAGTTGCCGGGCAAGGCGCTCGGCTAGTCGGGCAACCGGCCAGTCGTATATACGACGATGGGGCGGCCCTCCGGTGAAGGAGGGCCGCCCCATTGGCGTTGCTGGGCCCAGGGGGCCGCGTACACCGTCCCGTCGGGTCCGACAGGCGAGGTTACTTACCCTTGGCGGCTTCCTTGAGCTTGCTACCCGCGGAGACCTTCACGCTGTAGCCGGCCGGGATCTGGATCGGGTCGCCGGTCTGCGGGTTGCGGGCGGTGCGAGCGGCACGGTGGGTGCGCTCGAAGGTCAGGAAGCCGGGGATGGTGACCTTCTCGTCGCCCTTGGCGACGATCTCGCCGACGGTCTCGGCGAACGCGGCCAGCACGGCGTCGGCGTCCTTGCGGGTCACCTCGGCGCGGTCGGCCAGCGCGGCCACCAGCTCACTGCGGTTCATGTTGTTACTCCCGTGTTCATTTGCCTTGAGGCGTGCCACGCGGCGGAGCCGCATGTCGGGCACAGCGATGTCGATGCTGCCAGGGTCCTCGTTGCGTCCCCGGACCCGGGTCCGTGTCAGACCCTCGCGCCCAGAGACGCATCCTGCCCCTACCTGCGGCGGGAAAGCCAATCCGGCGCCCGGAGGAGTCGTGAGAACACCCTTGGGAGTCACACGAAGAGAGGGCCCGAGCTTGGCCGTCACCATAAACGGCTGCCAGAGGCCCCAGGTTCCACGACGCGCCGTCACAAGGGCTTGCCGTGGCGATCCTCACAGCCCACGCACACTTTTCGGGGCTGTGAGGCACCGAACCCGTATGTTTACTCGCCCGACGCCACCGCGGACCCCGCCTTCGCGGCCTCCCGCACCGCGCCGGCGACCGCGCCCGCGACCTTGTCGTTGAACACGCTCGGGATGATGTAGTTCGGGTTCAGCTCGTCCTCGGTCACCACATCCGCCAGGGCCTTCGCGGCCGCGAGCATCATGTCGGTGTTGACCGTGCGGGACTGCGCGTCCAGCAGACCGCGGAAGACACCCGGGAAGACCAGCACGTTGTTGATCTGGTTCGGGAAGTCGGAACGGCCCGTGGCCACAACTGCGGCCGTCTGACGGGCGATTGCCGGGTCGACCTCGGGGTCCGGGTTCGCGAGCGCGAACACGATCGCGTTCTCGGCCATGGCGGCCACGTCGTCGCCGTCGAGCACGTTCGGAGCGGAGACGCCGATGAAGACGTCCGCGCCGCGCACGGCCTCCTTCAGGGTGCCGGTCAGGCCCTCGGGGTTGGTGTTGTCGGCGATCCAGCGCAGCGGCGAGTCGGCGGGGGCCTCGCGCAGGTCATCGCGCCCGGCGTGCACGACGCCGTGGATGTCGGCGACGACGGCGTTCTTCACGCCCGCCGCGAGCAGCAGCTTCAGGATGGCCGTACCGGCCGCGCCCGCGCCGGACATGACGACGCGGATGTTCTCGATCGCCTTGCCCGCGACACGAAGTGCGTTGGTCAGGGCGGCGAGGACGACGATCGCCGTGCCGTGCTGGTCGTCGTGGAAGACGGGGATGTCCAGGGCCTCACGCAGCCGCGCCTCGATCTCGAAGCAGCGGGGCGCGGAGATGTCCTCCAGGTTGATGCCGGCGAACCCGGGGGCGATGGCCTTGACGATCTCGACGATCGCGTCGGTGTCCTGGGTGTCGAGGCACAGCGGCCAGGCGTCGATACCGGCGAAACGCTTGAAGAGCGCCGCCTTGCCCTCCATCACGGGCAGCGCGGCCTTCGGGCCGATGTTGCCCAGGCCCAGCACGGCCGAGCCGTCCGTCACGACCGCAACGGAGTTGCGCTTGATGGTCAGCCGGCGCGCGTCCTCGGGGTTCTCGGCGATCGCCATGCAGACCCGGGCCACACCCGGGGTGTAGATCATGGACAGGTCGTCACGGTTGCGGATGGGGTGCTTGGACTGCATCTCGATCTTGCCGCCGAGGTGCATGAGGAACGTACGGTCCGAGACCTTGCCCAGGGTGACGCCCTCGATGCCGCGGAGCTGCTCGACGATCTCGTCGGCGTGCGCGGTGGAGGTGGCGGCGATGGTGACGTCGATCCGGAGCTTCTCGTGACCGGATGCGGTCACGTCGAGGCCGGTCACCGAGCCTCCGTGGGACTCGACGGCTCCGGTGAGCTGGGAGACCGCGGTTCCGCTCGCGGGCACCTCCAGCCGGACCGTCATCGAGTAGGAGACGCTGGGCGCCGTTGCCATGGCCGACTTCCTCTGCTTTCACCGTGTGTCGCTGTATGCCGTCCGATCGTCGCACCTACCGCTGAGTAGGAGTTAGCCGGGCATGGATTGCGAACGTATTGTTCGCCACGCCCACGCATGAAAAGAGACCCGCGTCACATCGTGACGCGGGCCTCTTCTACGTTCATGACACCGACCCGCCATGCTCGCCTCGCGGCAAGTGGTCGCTCGTAGCGACGAAGGTTGGGCCCGGGGGCTTGGATCGAGCCGGTGTCACACCCAGGCTAACAAACAGATCCCGTAAGGCCATTCCCGTACCGCGAGTTCATTTCCCGGCCGCCGGCAAAGCGCCCGTTCGGCCCCGCTCAGTCCCTCAGCAGGTCGGGCACGCCGGACGCGTCCGGCTCGTCCCGCTCCGCCGAGACCACCGTCAGCTGCTGGGTCGCCCGGGTCAGCGCGACGTACAGCACCCGCAGTCCGGCCGGTGACTCGTCCGCGATCTCCGCCGGGGAGACGACGACCGTGGCGTCGTACTCCAGGCCCTTCGCCTCCAGGCTGCCGAGCGCGACGACGCGGTCGCCGAGCCCGGTGAGCCACTTGGCCGCCTCCTCGCGCCGCCGCATGGCGACCACGACGCCGACGGTCCCGTCGACCTGGTCGAGCAGCCGGGCGGCCTCCTCGCGGACGGTCTGGGCGAGGGAGTCCCGTACGACCGTGAAGCGCGGCCGTACGCCGGTGGAGCGCACCGCCGACGGGGACGTCGAGCCCGGCATGGCGAGGGCCAGTACCTTCGCGGCGAGCTCGGCGATCTCGGCCGGGTTGCGGTAGTTCACCGTGAGCTGGAAACGGCGGCGCGGGCGGGTGCCGAGGGCCTCGTCGCGCGCCTCGGCCGCCTCGTCCACGTCGGACCACGACGACTGGGCCGGGTCGCCGACGACCGTCCATGTCGCATGGCGGCCGCGGCGGCCCACCATCCGCCACTGCATCGGCGTGAGGTCCTGGGCCTCGTCGACGATGACGTGGGCGTACTCGACGCGCTCGGCCGCGAGGCGTTCGGCGCGCTCGCGCTGCGACTCCTCGCGCACCGGCATCAGCTCCTCCAGGCCGGTGAGCTGGTCGAGCGGGTCGAGATCGCGTCTCTTCCTCGGGCGGGCCGGGACGCCGAGGACCGCCTGGAGCTCGTCCAGCATGGCGATGTCGTGCACGGAGAGGCCGTCCCGCTTGAGCGAGCGGGCCACCTTGCGCGCCTCGCCGGGGTTGAGGATCCGGCGGGCCCAGCGCCCGAGGCGGCGCTCGTCGGCCATCGCCGCGAGGACCGCCTTCGGGGTGAGCTCCGGCCACCAGGCGTCGAGGAAGGCGATGAAGCTGTCCTCCGAGGTCACGTCCTCGTCGAAGGAGGAGCGCAGCTCGGCGGCGAGCTCGGGGTCGGTGTGCCGGGAGGCGCCGCCGGACTGCGCCCACAGGGCGTCCAGCAACAGCTTGCGGGCGCGCGGGCGCAGCAGGTTCACGGGCGCCGTGCCGCTCAGCGCGGTGTGGCGGATACGTTCCAGCGCGTCGGCCTCCAGCTCCAGGCGGCGCCCGAAGGCGACCACGCGCAGCCGGCTGGGCGGTCCGGCGGGCGTCGGCGC
>NZ_RDBN01000053.1:728306-775759 GCF_008042075.1 Streptomyces sp. UW30
AGCTCCGGCCACCAGGCGTCGAGGAAGGCGATGAAGCTGTCCTCCGAGGTCACGTCCTCGTCGAAGGAGGAGCGCAGCTCGGCGGCGAGCTCGGGGTCGGTGTGCCGGGAGGCGCCGCCGGACTGCGCCCACAGGGCGTCCAGCAACAGCTTGCGGGCGCGCGGGCGCAGCAGGTTCACGGGCGCCGTGCCGCTCAGCGCGGTGTGGCGGATACGTTCCAGCGCGTCGGCCTCCAGCTCCAGGCGGCGCCCGAAGGCGACCACGCGCAGCCGGCTGGGCGGTCCGGCGGGCGTCGGCGCCTCGGCATCGGCGTCGTCGTCACCGAAGGCGAGCTGCCCCGTGCGATGCGCGCCGACGCCCCCGCCACCCGCGCCCAGCTCCAGCGCGCCCCGCGCCGCCTTCCGCAGCACCTTGAGCATGCGGTACGAGCCCTTGGCGCGGGCCGTGGCCGGGGAGTCGTAGAGGGTGGCCTCGACGCCGTCGACGAGCGAGCCGATCGCCCGGATGGCGACCTGGCCCTCCTCGCCGAGCGAGGGGAGCACGCCCTCGGTGTACGCCACCAGCAGCGGGGTCGGCGAGACGATCAGGATGCCGCCCGCGTACCGGCGCCGGTCCTGGTAGAGCAGGTAGGCGGCGCGGTGCAGGGCGACGGCGGTCTTGCCCGTGCCGGGGCCGCCTTCGACGTACGTCACCGAGGCGGCGGGGGCGCGGATGACCAGGTCCTGCTCGGCCTGGATGGACGCCACGATGTCCCGCATGGTGTGGGTGCGGGCCTGGCCGAGGGCGGCCATCAGGGCGCCGTCGCCGATGACGGGCAGTTCGTGGCCGTCGAGGAAGGCCTTGAGCTCGGGGCGCATCAGGTCGTCCTCGACGCCGAGCACCTTGCGGCCCTTGGAGCGGATGACCCGGCGCCGTACGACCCGCCCGGGGTCGACCGGGGTGGAGCGGTAGAAGGGCGCCGCGGCCGGGGCCCGCCAGTCGATGACCAGCGGGGAGTAGTCCTGGTCGAGCACACCGATGCGGCCGATGTGCAGGGTCTCGGCGATGTCGGCGGTGTTGTCGTCGCGGACCGCGCCCTCGGCGGGCTCGACGGCGGTGTAGGCACCGTCCGGGCCCTTTTTGCCGTCCTTGCCGGACAGCAGGTCGATCCTGCCGAAGAGGAAGTCCTCGAACTCGTTGTTGAGGCGGTTGAGGTGAACGCCCGCCCGGAAGACCTGCGCGTCCCGCTCCGCGAGCGCTCCGGGCGTGCCGACCTGGCCGCGCTTGGCCGCGTCGTTCATGAGGAACTCCGCCTCGTGGATCTTCTCTTCAAGGCGGCGGTACACCTGATCCAGGTGTTCCTGTTCGACACCGATCTCTCGGTCCCGCAGGGTGTCGAGCGCGGATTCCTGTTGAGCCTGAGCGGCCACCCGGGCCCCCTTCTGACGTGCTGGGCAGCCGTCAACCGTACGCGAAGGGGACCCGGAAAAGCTACGTCGACTACACGTCGACCTGGACGAGCTTCTTTCCGTCGAAGGTCATGACCTCGACGTGATCGACGTCGTCGGGGGCCATGGACACGCCACCGCTGACGTAGAGCGGGTTCCTGGCCTGCTCGGTCTCGGCATCCGGGATGCCGTAGCCCCACTTCGGGACGGACCAGGAGGCGGCCGTCTCACGCTCGCCGTCCTTGCTGACGAAGATCATGGAACACTTGAGCGGACCCTTGACGCCCTTGAGCTCAAGGGCCGTCTCGGTGCCCCACAGCTTCTTCGACAGGGCGACGGTCGCACTGGCGCCGGTCGTCGAGTCGGTCCCCGAGACCTTGTTCTCGATGCCCGTGAACAGGTCCTTGGCGGGGTTGGCCGCCTGCACGGTCCGGTTGCCCTCGCCGTCCGCGCCGCCGTCGCCGCCGGTCGCTGCCACGGCCGCGAACGGACCACCGACCATCAGCGCGACCGCCGCGGCGACCATGTAGAAGCTGCGCCGGCGCTTCTGGGCGCGGCGCTCGGCGACCTCGTCCACGAGGTTGTTCACCATGCGCGGGCTGGGCTTGGCCGACAGGGACTCGCCGATCGCGGGCGAGCCGGAACCCGGCAGGTCCGCGAGCGCGGCCAGCATCGGTTCCATCCCGGCGAGTTCGTCCAGTTGCTGGGCGCACCATTCGCAGGTCGCGAGGTGAATCTCGAAAGCGGTTGCCTCGGCGTCGTCGAGAATCCCGAGGGCGTAGGCGCCGACGGTTTCATGCTCGTTCGGGCCCGGCTGTCCCTGCGTGGGGCTCATGGACCCAGACATACCCGAACCGCCCATCCCGAATCCCTGGTTTCCCCCGTAAACACTCATCACGCCGTCACCCCCCGCTCCTCCAGTGCCAGCTTCATCGACCGCAGGGCATAGAAAACCCTTGAGCGAACGGTGCCACTGGGTATGCCCAGCGTCTCGGCCGCCTCATTGACGGTACGTCCCTTGAAGTACGTCTCGACAAGAACCTCCCGGTGGGCGGGGGTCAGGTCGTCGAGTGCGTCCGACAGCGTCATCAGCCACAGCGCCTTGTCGATCTCGTCCTCCGCGGGGATGACCTCCAGCGGCGACGGATCGACCTCCTGCGGCCGGGCCTGCCGGCTGCGGTGGCCGTCGATGACGATGCGCCGGGCGACCGTCACCAGCCAGGGGCGTACCGATCCGGTCGCTCGATTGAGCTGTCCGGCGTTCTTCCAGGCACGGATGAGCGTCTCCTGCACGACGTCCTCTGCTCGTTGCCGGTCACCGGCGACCAGTCGAAGGACATACGCAAGGAGGGGTCCGGCGTGCTCTCTGTACAGCGCACGCATCAGCTCCTCATCAGGTTCCGAGGGCTGGGACATGCGATGTCGGGCCCTCGATCCACGTTCATTGGCCACGACGGAATCCTTGCGCACGCCCACCTCCGATGTCCGGGGGTTCCCCCAGTCGGTCGCTCGACTACCCGTACGG
Source organism: Streptomyces sp. UW30 (assembly GCF_008042075.1). GTDB lineage: Bacteria > Actinomycetota > Actinomycetes > Streptomycetales > Streptomycetaceae > Streptomyces. Next base: position 731,259 of record NZ_RDBN01000053.1, read on the forward strand.
AAGGGTCCCGTTGAGTGTTCAAAGTGAGGCGACACTTTTCTTCGGAGTGACGTGACGAGCTGGACATGGCAGCACATTCCCACCGCGCGATCTTTACATTTCCGTCACATCGGCAAGATCATCTCCACGCTTCCCTACGGTCGCGTAGGTAAACGGCATGTAATCGAAATCACTTCGACAGCCGTTCCACAGAAGCCGCATAACGGGCAGTCAGGCTCGGGTGAGGGCCGCGCGACGACGATGCCGGGCCACCCTTTCGCGGTTCCCACAGACCTCACTGGAGCACCAACGCCTCCTGCGACCCCGTGATGTGTCGAGATAGACGATGGGGCAGTTGTCCCCTTCGCACTCCCTGAGCGCGGCCCGCGCGAGGGGGTCGGTGAGCAGCTCCAGGGCGTCGCGCGCGACGGCCCCGAGCAGTCCGGCGCACTCGGGCGGATGATCCAACTCCCTCACGAGCGTCCCGTCTTCCCCCAGTACGGCACGCGGGGCCGGGGGCGCGGCCCGGGCGACGTCGTTCACGCGGGCGAGAGCGAGGTCGTACGACGGCCAGGGCGCGGGGTTGAGGCCTCCCCCACTCTCGACCTCGCTCGAGCGGGGGGACCCCCACCGCACCAACTGTCCGATACGTCCGCGCACTTCGCGGAAGCCGACGACCCAGGAGGCGTCGGCGTGAGCGAGCGGGGTGCCCGGCGGGACGAGACCGGCGCCGACGATCCAGGCGCGCAACACGTCGAGTGAGTCCAGGTGTTCCTCGGGGTGCGTGGTCGCGAGGAGATCCAGACAGATCCGCCCGGCGTCGAACCGCAGCTCGTACGCGTCCGTGGCCGTACCCAGTGCCATGTGCCTGCCACCGCCTAGGACTGGGGGGAGAGCTAGGGGAACCGTTCCCTCTTACAGTGCCTGCCCCGTCGCGGCGCCGGAACCCCTCGTACCGGCGGTTGGCGCTGGACGACCGCTTATGCGGCTGCGCGTGACGGCCATGTTCTGGGCGTCCGCGAGGCCGTTGACTGAGGGACATGACACGACGAAGCAACGCACTCGCCGGAACCGTACTGGGCGCGGCCATGGTCGCCACGGGCCTGATCGCCGGGGCCTTCTACATCTTCGCCTGCGCGGTGATGCCGGCGCTGGCCCGCAGCGACGACCGGGTGTTCGTCGAGGTGATGCGGGACATCAACGACGTGATCCAGAACCCGGTGTTCCTGCTGGGCTTCCTCGGGGCGCTGGTGCTGACGGGGGTGTCGGCGTGGCAGCTGCGCGGGGAGCCGTACCGGTGGTGGGTGTGGGCGGCGGTGGCGGCGTACGGCCTGGCTTTCCTGGTCACGGTCGCCTTCAACATCCCGCTGAACAACGGCCTTGCGGACACCGGGGCTCCGGCCGCGCTGCGGGAGGAGTTCGAGGATCCGTGGGTGGCGTGGAACGTGGTGCGGGCGGTGCTGTCGACGGTGGCGGTGGGGTGCTTGGGGAGGGCGTTGGTGGGGTACGGGCGCGCTGGGCGCAGGTCGGCATCACTCAGCCCGTCTGGGGGAGTTTGAGGGGACGGCGCCCCCGACACAGGGTGCCCCGCAGAACGCCGGCCTCCCTGCTCACACGTCCGCGTACTTCGTATCGGCCGCCGGGTCCAACGCCAGCCGATAGCCCCGCTTCACCACCGTCTGGATCAGCTTCGGCGCCCCGAGAGCCGTCCGCAGCCGAGCCATCGCCGTCTCCACCGCGTGCTCGTCGCGCCCGGCACCCGGCAGCGCGCGCAACAGCTCCGCGCGGGCCACCACCCAGCCCGGCCGGCGCGACAGGGCCCGCAGCAGGGACATCCCCGCAGGCGGCACGGGTCGCAGCGCGCCGTCCACCAGGACCGCGTGCCCCCGGATCTCCACCCGGTGACCGGCGATCGGCAACGAGCGGGCCCGGCCGGGTAGTTCCTGGCAGAGCAGCTGGACGAGCGGCCCGAGCCGGAAGCGCTCGGGCTGGACCGTGTCGACGCCGAGCGCCTGGAGAGGCAGCGCGGTGACCGGCCCGACACAGGCGGGAACGACGTCGTGGGCGAAGGCGGCGAGCAGTTCGGGCAGCAGTCCCCGCTTCTCCGCCCGGGACAGCAGCGACGCGGCGGCGGGCGCACTGGTGAAGGTGACGGCGTCGAGACCACGGCAGACCGCGGCGTCCAGCAGCCGGTCGACCGGGCCGATCTCCTCCGGCGGCAGCCACCGGTAGACCGGCACCCCGAGCACCTCCGCCCCCGCGACCCTGAGCGACTCCACGAACCCGGGCAGCGGCTCACCGTGCAGCTGTACGGCGATGTGACGTCCCTCGACGCCCTCCTCCAGCAGCCGGTCCAGCACCTCGGCCATGGACTCACTCGACGGCGACCAGTCCTCCGTCAGCCCGGCGGCCCGTACCGCGCCCTTGACCTTGGGCCCGCGCGCGAGCAGCTCCACCTCGCGCAGCCGGGCCAGCAGGTCCTCGCCGAGCCCCCAGCCGTCGGCGGCCTCTATCCAGCCCCGGAAGCCGATCGCGGTCGTGGCGACCACGATGTCCGGCGTCCGCTGGATGATCTCCTTCGTCGCGGCGAGCAGCTCGCTGTCGTCGGCGAGCGGCACGATCCGCAGGGCAGGGGCGTGCAGGACTGCGGCGCCGCGCCGCTGGAGCAACGCTCCGAGCTCGTCGGCGCGGCGTGCGGCGGTCACGCCCACGGTGAACCCCGCGAGGGGCCCGTGGTCGGGTTGCAGCTGTTCGTACATAGGACTCGTCCCGCACTCGAGTTGTCTTGCTTGCCTCAGGTGAGCACACCGTCGGTGTTCCTGACCGCACCGATCGTGGTGACACCTGCATGCCGAGCGAGCCTGTCAACGGTGCGTGACAGGCTCGGTTCGGCTTGATGTCGGCGGTGTTACGTCACACCTCGGCGTAGCTGAGCTGCGATTTTGCCTTCGTGGTTGTTGTGGCGTCGGTCTCGGCTGCGGCCGGGCGGCGAAGGTATACGGCCCAGGTGACCACGAAGCAGAGGCCGTAGAAGGCGAGGAAGGCGACGAACGCGCCGGTGCCGGAGCCGACCGTCAGGAAGGACTGGCGGAAGGCGAGGTTGATGCCGAGGCCGCCGAGCGCGCCCACCGCGCCGATGAGCCCCATGGAGGCGCCGGACAGCCGGCGGCCGTAGACCGCGGCCTCCTCACCGGTGAGCCCCTTGGCGAGGGCCTTGGCGTGGAAGATGCCGGGGATCATCTTGAACGTCGAGCCGTTGCCGAGGCCGCTGAGCACGAACAGCGCGATGAACGCGGTGGTGAACAGCGGCAGCGACTCCCGCATCGAGGCCACGACGACGACGGCGGTCGCGGCGGCCATGCCGACGTAGTTCCACAGCGTGATCTTCGCGCCGCCGTACCGGTCGGCGAGCCAGCCGCCGACGGGACGGATCAGGGAGCCGAGCAGCGGGCCGATGAAGGTGACGTAGGCGGCCTGCAGCGGCGTACGGCCGAACTGCGTCTGAAGGACCAGCCCGAAGGCGAAGGAGTATCCGATGAACGAACCGAAGGTGCCGATGTAGAGGAAGGACATGATCCAGGTGTGGGTGTCCTTCGCGGCGTCCTTGGCGGCGCCGGTGTCGTTCTTCACGGACGAGATGCTGTCCATCTTCAGCCAGGCGAGGGCGGCGGCGATCAGGATGAACGGGATATAGATCCCGAGCAGCAGGCGCGGACCGCCGCTGGCGCCGATGACCGCGAGACCGACGAGCTGGACGACCGGTACGCCGATGTTGCCGCCGCCGGCGTTGAGTCCGAGCGCCCAGCCCTTCTTGCGGAGCGGGAAGAAGGCGTTGATGTTGGTCATGCTGGAGGCGAAGTTGCCGCCGCCGACGCCGGCCAGCATCGCGCACACCAGGAACGTGCCGAAGGACGTCCCCGGCTCCATCACGACGAACGCGGCGACCGTCGGCACGAGCAGCAGGCTCGCCGAGACGACCGTCCACATCCGGCCACCGAAGACGGCGACGGCGAAGGTGTACGGCACCCGGACGATGGCGCCGACCAGCGTGGCCATCGAGACGATGGTGAACTTGTCGGCAGGGGTGAGCCCGTACTCCGGCCCCATGAAGAGCACCATCACCGACCACAGGGTCCAGATCGAGAACCCGATGTGCTCGGAGAGCACGGAGAAGAACAGATTCCGGCGGGCGGTCTTCTCCCCGGTCTCGTTCCAGAAGGTCTCGTCCTCGGGGTCCCAGTGGTCGATCCAGCGGCCTCCCCTGCTCGCGGCGGGGGCTGTACTAGGGGCTGTCATGACGCCTCCACGATCTTCGGGGTTCGGTCGCGCTCTGAGCGGCTGATCCGAAGGTAGGGAGGGCGCGTTTCCTGCCTGTGGCGACGAGTGACCGGAAAGGAACTTTGCTCTCACCGGGTGAGGAGGGGGGATGAGAGGTTTGCTGGCTGTGCCCCTATGTACAGGCCCTGTATAGGGGAGAGCGGGGCGTCAGTGCTGCTGCGGGGGCTGCCAGTGGGGGTTCTGCTGCGGGTACGGTGCCCGACATGGCCGGGCGCCGGCTGATGGCCAGGGAAGCCCGGGGTGGCCTGATGGCCGTAAGGGCCCGGGGCGGGCTGGTTGCCGTAGGGGCCGGTGGCGCCGAACGGATTGCCGTGCCCCGGCAGCTGCCCACCCGGCGGCAGATACCGCACCCGCCCGCTCTCGTCGGTGACCGGCATGAAGCCGGCGGCCTGGAGCCGGGCCGCGAACTTGGCGTTGCGCTTGCGCGTGACGACGAGCCCGATCCCGAGCAGGGCGATGAGCGCGACCCATCCAAGACCGGAGAAGACGATTGCGTCGCCATCCCCACCGGCCTTCGCGACGGCGATCACGAACCCGAGGGTGATACCGCCCGCCGCCCACCACATCTTCTTCTCGGCGTGCTTGCCGGTGAGGTCGAAGTTAATGCGGGCCTTGAGGAGTTCGTGCGCATCGGGCACGAGGGGCGGTACGGAGACCCCGTCACTGGCGTTCGGGTACTGCGCCCAGTTCTGCGCCGCTCGGGCACGGGCCTGGGGCGTGGGGTCGGGCGCGATCAGCATCACGAGCGCGTTGTTCCGCCCGCCGCTCTGCCGGACGTCCACGTACTCGTACCCGAACTGCTGGGCGATGAAGGCAAGCTTGGCGAGCTTCTTCACGGAAGCCATGGGACTGGTGAGCTCGACGGGCTCCCCACTCGCGATCAACCGCAGCATCTTCTGCACCTGCCGCCTGCTCACCAGCACCAGCTCCCCACCGGCCCCAACCCCTCGGGCCGCCCCGTTCACGTCCGCAACCCGGCCAGTGTTCCACGGGGGTCCGACAGCGGGAACGCCGGTCGGCCGAGTTCGTGATCAGCAGAACCAGACGACGAGCCGCACATGCTCCGGCCCATGCAGCCCGGCCAGCGTCCTCATCACGTCCCAGACGGGCGCCCAGTGGCTCCCCGCCCCGGCGACCGCACGTCGACTGAGCGTGCCAGAACGATCGGTCTCGTCCCAGTCGGCGACGGTCAACTCGGCCCAACTGATCCAGGTCGTGCCCCATGAGTGCTCGGCCCCGCCCTCGGCGTGGAACCGCTGCCTCACGCGGTCTGAGACATCGTCCGGCAGGCCGCGCTCCTCGGCCAGCGGCCGGAAGCCGAAGGAGTTGCGCACGCCGAAGAGGCAGGCGAGTGCGTCATACGCGTTGCCGGTGTTGAGGACGAAGAGGTCGATGGCCTCGTGCCATAGCGCGTCCTCGTCCTCCTCCCCCCAGATCCTCGCGCCGGGCCTGCACTCGATCATCCCGCTCACGTCCGTGGACATGCCCGCATTCTGAACAGGCCGGACCGGCCCGTCATTCCTATTTCGCGCGGTGGCTCGCTCGGGACGAGCCCCTTCGTCTGCTCTTCGTGTTCTTCGTGCCGTTCGGCCACAGCCGTGGGCTTCGCTTCGCCGCGATGTCCTCGATCCAGCCGAGCGCCAGGATCGTGAGTCCGATCAGGGGCCAGACCAGGAAGAACATCCAGATCATGTACGTCGAGTCGAGTGCTGCCGTCGCTCGTTCGTCCTGCATGAAGGGGAGTTCGTACAGGCGGTCCAGGATGGGGACCGTGGCCATGATCAGGAGGTTGTGCCAGAGGTAGATCGTGACGGCGCGGTTGTTGGACAGCGTCACCAGCTTGTCCCACTTGGCGAGTCTGCCCGGCAGTTCCTGCCATGAGGGGGAGTACTGGAGCAGGATCACGACGAAGCCGAAGGACCAGGTCGCCTGGGCCAGCGGGATGTCGTTGAGGTCCCAGCCGTCCGGGCCCAGGTGGCCCGAGGCCCACCACAGGCCGAAGGCCATCACGAGGGCCGCGCAGGAGACGGCGACATAGCGCGGGATCTTCGCCAGGAAGCCCTCGTGGTGGGCGAAGCCCAGGACCCAGCAGCTGCCGTAGACGGCGAAGTCGGTGACTGCGTTGCCCGTTTCGCCGGGGATCGAGACAAGTCCCGTGCCCACGACGGCCGTCAGGCCCAGCGGGGCGAGCAGCGTCGGCCACGGCGCCCGGCGGAACGCCCACAGCAGCAGGGGGGACGCCACGACGAACCACAGGTAGGCACGCAGGTACCAGAGCGGACCCGCCGCCTGTACCGCCCATGTGTCCTCCAGCAGGCCCGACTGGGAGCCGATGTGCCAGGGGAACGGCGGTGCGCCGATGGGGATGACGTAGTTGATCATCTCGACGAGGACCCACGAGCCGCCGTGGTCCGGGTCCTTCGTCGGGTTCCAGCCGCCGCCGAACATCAGCGCAAGCGCCACCGCACTGAACGCCCACAGCGGAGGCAGGAGGCGACGGACACGACCCCTGATCACGCCCCACGCGGGACGGTTCAGGGAGCGGGCCATCAGCGAGCCGGCCAGCGCGAACATCACGCCCATGGACGGGAACAGCACCGTCAGCCAGGCCCAGCCGAAGAGGTGGTAGACGACCACGCGGACCAGGGCTATGGAGCGCAGCACGTCCAGGTAGCGGTCCCGGCCCGGCTTCTTGGGCGCGGGCGCGGCCGGTTCGGCGGGAGCAGGGGGTTCAGCCGGGCCGGCGCCCGGTTCCGGCTCCGTCAGGCGCTGCTGCGGGACGGCGGCGTACTGCGCGGTCGGCCACGCGGGCTCCGACGGCCGGGCCCCTGCGCCGGTGTCCGTCGGCTGGTATCCGTGCGTCATCCGACCGGCCTCCGATCACCGTCACGCGTGCCTGCCGTCCGCTGCCGCGGCACGGGTCCGCCGGGCGCCTCCACGACGCCGGTGCGGCGCAGCTTCTGCCAGCGCAGGCGGCCGCCGGTGAGGGCCGTGATCCAGGACTGGAGCAGGACGACGTACATGAGCTGGCGATAGAGGATCTGCTGGAGCGGGAGGGAGATGAGGTGGGTCATGCGTTCCTTGTCCAGGCGGAAGGCGTACGCGGCGCAGACCACCTGGATCGCCAGGACGCCCAGCCAGGCACCGATGGTCTTCTGCGTCGGGCCGAAGATCAGGCCGTAGAGGAGGAAGACGTCGATCAGGGGGGCCAGCAGCGGGGCCAGCACCATGAACAGGGACACCAGCGGCAGGCCGACCCTGCCGAAGCGGCCGGACGGGCCCTTCTCCACGAGTGCCTTGCGGTGCTTCCAGATCGCCTGCATCGTGCCGTACGACCACCGGTAGCGCTGTGACCACAGCTGCTGCACCGACTCCGGGGCCTCGGTCCAGGCCCGGGCGTTCTCGGCGTAGACCACGCGCCAGCCGTCCCGGTGCATCGCCATGGTGATGTCGGTGTCCTCGGCGAGCGTGTCGTCGCTCATGCCGCCGACCCGTTCCAGCGCGGAGCGGCGGAAGGCTCCCACCGCGCCGGGGATCGTCGGCATGCAGCGCAGCATGTCGTACATCCGGCGGTCGAGGTTGAAGCCCATCACGTACTCGATGTGCTGCCAGGCGCCGATCAGCGAGTCCCGGTTGCCCACCTTCGCGTTGCCGGCCACCGCGCCCACGCGCGGGTCGCCGAAGGGCTGCACCAGCTCGCGGACCGTGGCCGGTTCGAAGACGGTGTCGCCGTCCATCATCACGATCAGCTCGTGACGGGCGTTCGCCAAGCCGCGGTTGAGGGCGGCGGGCTTGCCCGCGTTCATCTGGCGCACGACGCGGACGTTGGGCAGGCCCATCGCCTCGACGATCCGTGCCGTGCCGTCGCTCGACCCGTCGTCGATGACGATCACCTCGACCGGGTGCTCGCTGGCCATCAGCGACCGGACGGTGTTCTCGATGCACTTGGCCTCGTTGTACGCCGGGACCAGCACCGACACCGGTTCGGTGACCGGCGGGCCCCAGCGGAAGCCCTTGCGGCGCACCCGGCGTGCGTGGATACCCGACAGCAGCAGCATCAGTACGAACCGGCTGATGACCAGGAAGCCGATCACCGCCAGGCCGACCACCAGCACGCCGGTGATGTTGTCCGACGCCTGGACCAGGAAGATCCAGGCCTTGCCCTTCCACCGGTCGAGGCCGGTGACCTCGGTGTGCGCGCTGGGGGCGCCGAGGGCCTCGGTGAGGTTGTCGAACTCGTAGCCCTCGGCCTTCATGTCCGGCAGGAACCTGTCCAGCGCCTGGACGGTCTGGTGCCGGTCGCCGCCGGAGTCGTGCATCAGGACGATCGCGCCCTTGCCGCCCTTGGGCGTGGCCCGGCGGATGATCTCGTCGACGCCGGGCTTGCGCCAGTCCTCGCTGTCGGTGTTGTTGACGACCGTGATGTAGCCGCGCTTGCCGATGTACTCGGTCACCGGCCAGGACTTGTTGTCCATGGCGTCGGCGAAGGAGGAGTACGGCGGACGGAACAGGGAGGTGCGGATGCCGGCCGCGCCGCTGATCGCCAGCTGGTTCTGGGACAGCTCCCAGTCGATGCGCTTCTTCGACTGGAAGGACAGGTCGGGGTGGTTGAAGGTGTGCAGGCCGACCTCGTGGCCCTCCTCGACCATGCGCCGGACCAGGTCCGGGTGGCGCGAGGCCATGGTGCCGGTGACGAAGAAGACCGCGTGCGCGTCGTGCTTCTTGAGCATGTCCAGGACCTTGGGGGTCCAGGCCGGGTCCGGGCCGTCGTCGAAGGTGAGGACGAGCCGGTGATCCTGCAGGCCGAGGCTCTCGGTGCGGCCGCTGCGGGTGTCGATGACGGGGCCGCCCTTGAGGATCTCCTCGGGCACCTGGTCGGAGGAGGCGGGCGGACGCACGCGATGGTCCGCCAGGATCTCGCTGTGCACATACCCCCGCAGCATCAGCATCGCCATCAACGCGACGAGAACGAGCGAGGGCAGCAGCAGGCGCATGGGCACACGGCGGCGCGGGGAGCCGTCGGGGGCCGGTGTCGCGGGCCGGTGACGGCGGGTGCGGGATGCCATCAGAACGTGTACTCCGGGGACGGGGCGGCGGGCGCGGAGGCGTGGGCGTCGGGCTCCTGCGCGATGGGCGTCGGGTCGCTGGGACCCTCCGCGACCGTGCCGGTTCCGGGATCGTCGGTGGTGGGGGTGTCGGTCGGCTCCTCGGTGGGGCCGCCGCCGTCCGTCGGGCTCGGGTCGGGGTCGCTGGTGGTGGGCTCGGAGGTCGGATCGGGATCCGGCGTGGGGTTCGTGCCCGGGTTGTTGACGGACTTCGAGGCGCTCGGCTTCGGGTCCGCGGAGGTGCCGGGGTTCCCGGCGGTGGCCGAGGCGCCGGGCGCGGTGGCGTCGGCGTCCGGGGACGCGGTCGTACCGGTGCCGGCCGTCGGCGAGGTGCCCGGCGAGACGCTGCCGGTGGCGGAGGGCTGCGGTGCCGACTCCGCGGGCAGCGGCGGGGTGTCGACCTGGCCGGCCGGCTTCTCCTTGGGGTTCTCGACGGGCAGCCACGGCGCGTCGGAGTTGCCGGACAGCAAAGTGGCGACGATGACGACGGCGTAGACCGCGCAGGCGAGGCCCACCGCCATGCCGATCCGGCGGAAACGGCGGCTGCGGCGGCCGGACTCGTCGACGAACACCGGTCCGTCGGAGCCGTCGCCGCCGCGCGGGGCGTCCTTGGCCGCGCGCAGCATGTTGTCCAGGTGGAGGCCGACGCCGTCGAGTTGGACGGTGACCTCGTGCGGGTCGTGGGTGGCGCCGGGGCCGTCGGTCCGCGCGGAACGCTGCGACCGCGCCGGCCGTTCGGACTCCTCCGGCCCGTCGCCCCACGGGTCGCGCACGGCGGGCGCGGGACGCGTCTCGCCGGCCGCAGGGAAGGCGTCGCCGCGGCGGGCCGACGGGCGGTCGAAGGCGGACCAGCCGTCCGCTCCGGCGCCGGCCCGGCCCGCGTCGGTCGCGGTGCCGGCGGTCCGGCGTACGTCCGCCGACCCGGCCGACGGAAGGACCGCGGTCTCGTCGGCGTCGGACGCGGACGGCCCCAAGCCGCCGCGCAGGACCTGTGTTTCGTCGGCGCCCGAAGAGGCACGCCTGCCACCGTGGAGGATGTCCCTCTCCCTTGCTTCGGATCGGGAGCGACGGTGCTGCCCGGGCACGCCTGCTACCTGGGTCTCCCCGGTAGCCGCAAACGCCTGGGTGTCACCTCTCGAACCCCCCACGGAAGAACCGCCGCCGGACCCCGACCCCGATGAGACATCGGGCCACTCCGGTTGGGCGTCTTCTCGCCACTTCTTCACACGCACGCACATCCCCCCACGGGACCGTTCCGGGCGCGCGCACGACACTGAGCACCCGTCGTCGTACCGAGCCCCCACCCGGCCGAGCGCCCCCCGTTACCACAATGTGCTCAGGGCAAGAATGTAGCGCACGCGGAGGTTTCGTGGTTCCCACGTGTCAATTGTGACCATTCATCGTGGTCGCATCGATGGCCGGAATCCATCCATCGGCGGGTGTGCGCAACCACCCCTCCTCGGCCGAGACCTCGGCCGCGGCCCGTCGAAGAGCGTCGAACGCGGGGTGCACCAGCCCCTTCCGCCACACCAGTGACACCGGTGACAGCGGGACGGGATCGACGAGCGGGCGCCGCACTGTCGAGGGCATGGCCGGAAAGTCCACCACGGCGAGTATCGGGTTACGTGTTTTGGCCATGATCCGCTGGAACTCCTCGTCCCCGACGGCGAGCGGCGCGGGCGCGGCGACCTCGATGCCCCGCCCGTCGAACAGCCGGCGCGCGAGGTCGGTCCACTCCGGCGTACGGGGATTTCCGGCGCCCGCGTACACGACCTCGCCGGCCAGCGCGGCCAACGGCACCTGTGGCATTTCGGCCAGCGGGTGGTCCTCGGGCAGCAGGATCGCCATCGGCTCGAAACGGACGGGCTGGTGGTCGAGGCCCGCCCGCAGCGCCGGGTCCAGGCCCGCGTACCGCCCGAAGGACGCGTCCAGCCGACCCGCCACCATCTCGGCCGCCGCGCCCGTCAGGCCGCTCTCGTAGCGGGCCATGAGTTCCTGTTCGGGGGCGAGCGCGCGGGCCCGGTGCAGCACCCTGCGAGGGGTGGCCAGGCCCGGTGAGTTCAGGTCCACCAGCAGGGGGCGGGCCTGGCCGAAGGCGGCGAGCAGGTCGTCCTGTGCCTGGAGGGCGCGGCGGGCGTACGGCACCAGCCGCTCACCGTCGGCGCTCAGCGTGACCTGCCGGGTCGTCCGCACGAACAGCTCGGTGCCCAACTCCCGCTCCAGCCGCCGTACGTCCCGGCTCAGCGCCTGCTGGGCGACGTACAGACGCGCCGCGGCGCGCGTGAAGTGCAGTTCCTCCGCCACGGCGAGGAAGGCGCGCAGCAGGCGGGGGTCGAGATGAGCGGGCATGCCGGGAACTTACAACCCAGGTGCGTGAATGCCCACCCAGCAGGTGTTGGACCCCTTGATCGATCTCCGGCGACGGTGGATCCATGCCGCAACAGCGCTCGCCCCGACACCCCGACACAAGAGCCCCTCTGCTCACGGTCACCGCCGACACCCTCGTCGCCGTCGACTTCGGCCCCCGCACCAGGCGCCGCCCGCCCGGCCCGTACGGCCGCCTCTTCGCCCTCCCCGGCACCCGGGCCTTCACCCTCGCGAACCTCATCGCCCGCCTCCCCATGGGCATGTTCAGCGTGAGCGCGGTCGTGATGATCGCCGGGACGAGGGGGTCGTACGCCCTCGCCGGCGCCGTCACCGCGACCGGCCTCGCGGCGACCGCGCTGGTCGCCCCGTGGATCGCGCGGCTCGTCGACCGCCGCGGCCAGGCGCGGGTGGCCGTACCGGCCACGCTGTGCGCAGCGCTGGGGAGCCTCGCGCTGCTGCTGTGCGTGCGGTACGACGCCCCCGCCTGGACCCTCTTCGCCGCCTACGCCGCCACCGCGACCACCCCCAACACCGGCGGGATGTCCCGCGCCCGCTGGGCCCATCTGCTCAAGGGCGACCCCGACTCCCTGCACACCGCGAACTCCTTCGAACAGGCCGCCGACGAGCTGTGCTTCATGCTGGGCCCGGTGCTCGCGGCCCTCCTGTGCGGGGCGCTCTTCCCGGAGGCGGGGACGCTGGTCGGGGTGGTGCTCCTCGTGACGGGCGTCCTGGCTTTCGCGGCCCAGCGCTCGACCGAGCCGCCGCCCTCGGGCCGTACCGTCACCCGGGCCACGGCGGCCTCGACGTCCCCCTTCCGCTCCCCCGGCATGCCCCCGCTCCTGGCCGTCTGCCTCGCCCTGGGCGCCGTGTTCGGCTCGACGGAGGTCGTCACCATCGCGTTCGCGGACGCACAGGGCCAGCGCACGGCGGCGGGTGTCGTGCTCGCCCTCCAGGCGGCCGGGTCCTGCGCGGCGGGCCTGCTGTACGGCCGGCTCCGGTTCGCCGGTCCCGCCGAGGACCGCTACCCGTGGTGCGTGGCCGCGATGACCGCGCTGCTGACGCTCCCCCTGCTCGCCGCGTCCCTCGCCGGCTCGCTCCCCCTGCTGTCCGCCGCACTGCTGATCGCCGGCATGGCCACGGCGCCGACCATGATCACCAACATGACGCTGGTCCAGCGCCGCACTCCGGACGGCCGCCTCAACGAGGGCATGACCCTCGCGGTGACAGCCCTGCTCGGCGGCATCGCGTGCGGCAGCGCGGCCGGAGGATGGGTGGTGGAACACCTCGCGCCGACGGCCGGCTACGGCGTACCGGTCACGGCGGCGGCGGTGGCCCTGCTCGTCGCCCTGGCGATGCCGGGAACCCGGAACACGGCCTGAGACCCGCCCGCGCCGCACTCAGGAACGCGCTGTCACCCGCACCCGCGCGGGCCCCTTGGCCATCAGCGTGATCCCCGCCCCCAGCGGCACCTCGCCCTCCTGCGCGTCCGCCAGCTCGAACTCCCGCAGCAGCACCGCCAGCCCCAGCACCGACTCCAGCATCGACAGATGCTGACCGATGCAGGCCCGCGGACCGCCCCCGAAGGGGAACCAGGCATAGCGCGGGCGTCCCGCCTCGGCCTCCGGCGTGAAGCGGGCGGGGTCGAAGCGCTCGGGGTCCGGCCAGTGGTCGGGGTGACGCTGGGTGACCCACGGGCTGACCAGAATGTCGGCGCCCGCGGGTATGCGTATGCCCTCGATCTCCGCGTCGGCGACCGAGCGGCGGCCGACCACGGGCGCGGACGGATACAGCCGCATGGCCTCCTTCAGCACCATGGTCAGATACGGCAGCTCCTCCATGTCCGCGGCCGTGGGCGGCCGACCGCCGGGGCCGCCGAGCACCCGGTCCACCTCCTCGCGCACCCGTCCCTGCTCCTCGGGATGCCGGGCGAGGAGGTGCAGGGCGAAAGCGAGTGCGGTGGCGGTGGTCTCGTGGCCGGCGAGAAGGAAGATCAGTACCTGCTCGCGCAGTTCGTCGGCGTCCAGGCTGCCGTCCTCGGCGTTCTCGGCGTGCACGAGGAGGGTCACCAGGTCGTCCCCGTCCTCCCGGTCCCGGCGGCTGGCGATGATCGCGTCGCACAGCGCGAACAGCTCCGACTGGAGGCGTACGGCCCGGCGGTTGGCGGGGGTGGGCCAGGTGCGGGGCGCCTTGAAGGGGGAGAAGCCCCGCTTCAGGGAGTACTCCTGGAGCGGGGGCATGGTGCGCTCGATGGTCTCGAACGCCTGCTTCACATCCGTGCCGAACAGGATCCGGCCGACGATGTGGAGCGCGAGGCGGTGCATCTCACCGACCAGTTCGACTCTCCCGCCGGGTGCCGCGCGCCAGGCGTCGGCCAGCGCGGCCGCCTCCTCGGCGACCTGCTGCCCGTATCCGTTGACCCGGCGCCGGGTGAACAGCGGCTGCACCAGCCGCCGTTGGCGAAGGTAGGTGTCGTCCTGGCTGGTGAGCAGGCCGTTGCCGACCGACAGGCGCAGTTCCTCGTAGAAGACGTTGTCCTTGCGGAAGTTGGCCGCCTGGGTCGCCAGTACCTGCTGGGCGCCCTCGGGTGAGAACACCGCGTAGATGTCGGAGCGCAGCCCGGGCGGGCCGGCCCGGAACCGCACGACGTCACCGTGGTCGCGGCGGGCCCGCAGATATGCGGCGAGGGGGTCGTTCAGCAGGTCGCTCATCGAGCCCAGCAAGGGACTCCCCGTCACGATCGGCGCCTGGGCGGCCGTCGTCGTCATCGCCATGGTTCCCCATTCCCTCGCCGTCCCACGGACTCACCCCGAGGTCGCACCCACCTTCGCCCGCCGAAGTGGCCGAGGGTCGGTGATCAGCAGACGTCCGGCTTGCGCCAGGCGCACTCGACGTCGGTGTTCGCGCCGCCGCCCCGGATCGACGCCGAACCGGCGGTCTCGGCGGTCGACTTGGCCAGCGTAACCACGATGGCGTCCTCCAGCGGCTTCACGGACGAGGCCAGGTAGTTGTTGAGGACGATGCCGTAGACGAGTTCACGTCCGTCGGCGTCCGTGACGTACCCGGACAGGGCCGAGGCGCCCGTCAACGACCCTGTCTTCGCACGGGCGTTGAGCGCGGCGGCCGTGCCGCACATCCGCGAGCGCAGCGTGCCCCCGACGAACCGGTCCGGGGCGCAGGCGACGGGCAGGGAGCGGTACCAGTCGGCGTACCAGGGCTCCGAGCGCACCGCGAGGAGGAGCTCGACGAGCTGCCCGGCCGCGAAGTTGTCCATCCGCGAGAGCCCGGAGCCGTCGACCTGCCGCAGCTTGCCGATATCGACGCCGACGCCCTTGAGGTAGCCGCCGATCGCCGCGAGTCCGGCCTCCCAGCTCCCCTCCCCCGAGACCTTGACGCCCATGGCCTTGGTGAGGATCTCGGCGTGCATGTTGTTGGAGAGCTTCATGAACGGGATGAGCAGGTCCTTCAGCGGCATGGAGTCGTGCGAGGCCAGCCGCCGTGCCGCCGCGGGCGTCCGCAGCCCCGTCCGGGTGGGCCCGGCGACCTTGACGCCGTGCTCGGCGAGCGCGTCCCGGAAGACGGCGGCGGCGTATCCGGTGGGGTCCCACACGGTCGCCCATTCCGTGGCACCGGCGCCGCCGACGGGTGTCGTGCCGCTGACGACGACGGTGTTCGTGCCGTGCTCCCGCTCGACGGTGAGGTCGTTCGCCCCGCCGGCGGCGACCGTGGTGGCGTCCACCTCGATGTCGACGTAGTCGGTGTCGGGCGTGACGGTGACGACGGGTGCGGCGCCCGCCGAGGCGCCCGGCCGCACCGTCACGATCACGGTGCCGGTGTCGTAGTCGGTGTCCGGCGCCACGCTGAGGGCGCTGATCTGGGCGGAGTAGTAGGAGGACTCGTCGTCGGCGGCCCAGGAACGGCCCAGGCGGTGCTCGTCGAACCGGGTGTCGTCGGCGACGAGCCGCCCGTCGACCCGGGTGATGCCGGCGGCCGCGATCCGCTGGGCGAGCGCGTCGTAGTCGCCGGCGAGCAGGGTGGGGTCCCCGGTGCCGCGCAGATACAGATCGCCCTTGAGCCGGGAGCCGGACTGCCGCCCGGTGGCCAGTACGTCCGTGCCGAACCGGTGGTCGGGGCCGAGGATCTCCATCGCGGCGGCGGAGGTAGCGAGCTTGGTGTTGGAGGCGGGCATGAGCCGGGTGGAGGGCAGGTGCTGGTAGAGGAGCTCACCGCTGCCGGCGTCGGCGACCACGACGCCCGCCACGCCGCCCTCCATCCGCGGGTCGCCCAGGATGGTGTCGATGGCCTCCGGCAGGCCGGTCCGGTCGGAGTCCGCACCGGCCTGCGCGCCGGGGCCCAGGACAGCGGCGACGAGCGCCACGGCGGCGGGCCAGATCCACAGTCTGCTACGGGAGTTGGGGCATCTCCCGGAATCTCTCACGGGTCTGCTCATGCCTCAGGAGCATCCCGGAGAACCGCCCGCGGCGACAGAGCGCCTCGGCTCAGCCCAGCCCCCAGGCCCGACCCATCCGATACGCCGCGCACAGATTCACGTCGAGGACGTACGCCCCGGCGCTCCCGCACTGCTCGCTCCCGGTGCCCGGATCGACGGGCTGCCCGTGCCCCATCCCGGTGATGCTGTACGTCTCGACGACCGCTCGCCCGGCCGTATCCCGGAAGACCTGGTGCGGATACCCGGCGACGGTGTCGCTGACGTCGGCGCTCTGGTCGGCGCCGTGCACATCGGTCCACTGCCGCATCAGGTCGGTCATGTTGACGGGCTTCACGGTGTAGTCGGCCGTGCCCTGGAAGGCGACGAGCGTGGGCCAGGGGCCGCCGTGGCCGGGCCGGGCGGCGCGCACCCGGTCCCCCCACTGCTTCGGGGTCTGCGTGGCGCCGACGTACATGCACACATACGGCGACCCTGCCGCCTGCGCACACCCGTACGGCAGCCCGGCCACGATCCCGCCGGACGCGAACTTCTCCGGGTACGCCGCCATCATCACGGCGGTCATCCCGCCCCCGGCGGAGAGCCCCGTGACGTACACGCGGGACGCGTCACCGGCGGTGTCGGCGATCTGCCGGTCGAGCATCTGGGCGACGGAAGCGGCCTCGCCCTGGCCGCGCGCGATGTCGCCGCTCTGGAACCAGTTGAAGCAGGACGAGGCGTTGTTGGCGCTCTGCTGCTGCGGCAGCACGACCGAGAAGCCCCAGCGGTCGGCGAGCTGGAGCCATCCGCTGCCGGTGCCGTAGCCGGCGGCGTTCTGCCTGCAGCCGTGCAGCGCGACGACCACGGGCCGGCCGGCGGGCAGCCCGTCGGGGACGTAGCGGAACATCCGCAGGGCACCGGGGTTGGTCCCGAACCCGGTCACCTCCTGGAGCGAGGCGGCAGCGGCTCGGCCAGGGGTGAGGAACGCGGCGATCAGGGCGACCAGGAGGGTCGCGAGGACGCAGACACGGACGGGGATACGACTGCTTGCGGCTCTGGTGGGTGTCATGCCGAGGGACCGTAGAAGCGTGAACCACCCGCCGATATGGGCTGGGACACCACAACAGCCGCCTCCGCCATGGTGGTTGGGGGTTCATCGAGCGAGGAAGCTCCTCACACGGAACTGCCGCACGAGCGTCCCCGGATCCCGCGCCACCTGCCACAGGCCGAGGGCGAGCAGCAGCACGCTGCTGACGAAGCAGATCCAGAACACGAACTGCGCGCCCGTCGCGAGGTCATGCGTGCCGCCGTCCTCGTAAAGGCAGTACGCCTGCGGGGGAAACGCCTTGGAGACGCCGACGCCGCCGTAGTACATGGAGCACGGGTCCTCGCCGGGGTCCTTGAGGGCGTCGTCCGCCGTGACGACCAGCAGCCACGCCAGCGCGGCCGCCGGAACCGTGCCGAAGACGGTCATCTTCGTCCAGGTCGGCAGGCGGGGGTGGCCGAGGAGCCCGACCAGCGCGGCCAGTACGACCACGAACACCGCGGCGACGACCACGGCGGCCGCCGTCCGTGCGAACACCTCGTCCAGGAGCCACACCACCCCGGCCACCGGCGGCGCGGTGAGCACAAGGACCTTGATCCCCGGCGCGATACGGAGCTGCGCCAGCAAGTACAGCGCCACCGCGCAGGCGAGGAGGACGAGGATCGCGCTCACGGACGCGGGACGGGGGCGGTGGCGGTGGGGTCCCGGTAGGTGTCGTCCTTCTTCCACGGCCCGACGCCGAGCTTCCCCGTCGTCCCGAGGTCGAGTTCCGGCACCACCGTCACGGGGTCGGCTCCGGGCTTCGCCCACACGCGGACATAGGGCACGTTCACCGGATCGCCGGCCTGGGTCGTGTTGCGCCAGGCCAGCCCGGCGCGGGCGGCCTCACCCGGACGCAGCACGACGGGTTGCGGGCTGCCGCCCCCGCCGGTGGCGGTGCTGATCCGGTCGGTCCCGTCAAGGATCCGTACGCCGTCCACGGTGTCGTGTTCCTCGTCGTGGAGTTCGAGCTTCGGGTAGCCGTCGACCCGGTAGGGCTCGCTGCCGCAGTTGACCAGGTGCAGGCCGACCACGCGCAGCCCCATGGCCGCGTCCCCCTCGTCGGCGTAGAGGCGCACCCCGGACGCGGGGCACGGCCCGGAGGCGGACGAGGCCTCGTCGGCGGGAACGCCGCGCACCTTGACCACCTGCGCACCCGTCACCTCGGGTGCCGTCATCGCTGTCTGCGCCATGACGGCGGTCCCCTTGACGGTCCGCCCCGGCCCGACCCTCTCGACGGTCTTCTCGACGTTGTCGACCGCGCCCCCGGTCGGCGAGAGGAACCCGATGGTCACCGTGTAAGTGACCGTCTCCGTCTCCCGGTTGGTGACCTCGAAGTCCGCGCTGTAGTCGACGCTCCCACAGCCGCTCTCCGGCCCCCAGGCGAACAGCCGGGTGATCTTCACGCCGCCCTCGACGCCCTCGGAGGAAGAGGGCAAGGGCAGCGCGGTCGGCGTACCGGAGGCGGTGACGGACGGCTCGACGGGAGGCGCGCTTTCGTACCGCTGGTAATCCGACGGACACAGCGTCTCGGCCCGCACCCGTCCGTCGCCGTCGCCCGGTGAGGCGCTCTGGGAACCACACGCGGCGAGCAGCAGAACACCGGCCAGGACGGCGGGAGCGGTGCGGGAGGCGGTAGGCATGCGCCCACCTCACCAACGCCGGACGCCACAGGCTGTGGCGGAACCCACACCTCCGGTCACAGGGGTGTCACAGATCACTCTGGACGAACCCATCGACCTGGGAGACGAGGTACTCGCCGTAGCCGAACCGCTCCCCAAGCGCCTTGTAGCGGGCGTACCGCTCCTGCGTGAGTGGCATCCACAGCGCGACCAGCACCCGCAGGAACAGACGGAAGCCGAGGTCGGGATCCACCCGGGAAACGACCTGTTCCAGCGCCCGCGCCGCGGCGGCGCCCGGCACGCCCTGCCCGTGGGGCTGTACGGTCCTGGACTCCATCTCCAGCGCGAGGTCGCCCAGTTCACGCAGCACCTCGTCCGTCAGGTCCGCGCGCACCGGTGCCGGTTCGGGGCGGTAGGCCGGCATGGTCTCCCGCAGCCGCTCCCGGCAGACCTCGGCGATCCGCTCCAGCCATTGCCGTACGTCGATGCCGAAACGGTCGGGCCAGTACCCGCAGTCGCCGGCGGCCAGCCACAGGGTGGTGAGCGTGTCCGTGGACAGGGGCGAGGCGTGCAGTCTCGTCACGTCCGCCAGGAGAACGGCGGCCGCACTGCCCGGCGTCTGCCGGACGTCGTCGGCGGCGGCCGACCGGCGCAGGACCTCGTCGGCAGTGCCGTCGTGCCAGTGCGCGAACCGCGCGGCGAGCTCCGAGAGACCGAAGTCCCAGTCGCTGTCGCGCCGGGCCGGATCGAGGGGCGGCCAGTCGACCTCCAGGTCGTCATGGACGACCCCGTAGTGGTACTCGAAGGGCTCGCCGAGCTCCAGGAACCGGTCGTAGCGCGCCTTGTCGACCCGTACGGAACACGCCTTCAGGATCCGCAGCAACAGCCGGAACCCGAGATCCGCACCGGCCTCGACGACGGCCCGCCGCAGCGCCGGGACGACGCCGGGCAGCGGCACCGCCCGCACCAGGTCGGCCTCGACGGCCGCGATCTCGGCGAGTACGGCATCCCGGATCTCCTCCTCCACCAGCACGGGCCGAGGGGGTTCGAAGGACATGGTGCTCCGGTACTTCGCGAAACTCTTCGGGCGCTTCGGCGCCCGCGGCGGATACGCCTGCGACCATCCCCGCAGCCAGGAACGCACGCTCAGGCCCTGACCGGCCGGATCGAACCGTCCCCGGTCGGCGGCCAGCCACAGGCCCCGGATCACCTCGTCCGGCAGGGCTGACTCCAGCAGGCTCCTGGCGTCCTCGCCGACCTGCTCGTCCCCCTCGGCCGGCGGCAGGTGCCCGTCCCCCGGCCTCCCGGCGAGCCCGCTGAGCCCGAAGTCCCCGTCGTACATCACGTAGTACGGCTCGTCCGGCCGCGTCATAGTTCCCCGTCCTGCGCGCTCTCGGCATGACAAAGGCCCCGCTGCCCGGAGGCGGCGGGGCCTTTGCCCACATGGGTTAGGGAGGTCCGGAAACCTCCCGATCGTGGAGATGGCGGGAATCGAACCCGCGTCCAACGGTGCAGAATCAGGGCTTCTCCGTGTGCAGTTCGCTGTGATTTTCTCGGCCCCGGCGATCACGCGAACAAGTCGCCGACGGGCCCAGTCACTGTTAGATTTCCCTCTTCACCCCGTGACCGGGATCAAGGTTTAGTTCCCTAGCTGATGCCAGGATCCGGGTCGGGAACAGCCCCGGGCTGACACTTCGCAAGTCGCTACTTAGGCAGCGAGGGCGAAGGAATCGCGCTTGGTGTTGGCGATTATTTTTTGCGACATATGGTTTACGAGATCATTGCCGCTTCCTCGACACGCTTCCCCTGTTTCAACAGCCGCTGTCGAAACCGATCATCCCCATGTTGTTTTTTCAATCCTCTCCGGAGACCGGAGAGAGGCGCACCCTCTGTGAGGTGCAGTGCCATCGTACGTGACCAGCGCACACCGATGCCACCGTATTCCCAGGCCGTCGAGCCCTACGCGCCCCGCTGCTTGCGCTTCGCCGCAGCGATCGCCCGGTCCGACTCCCGCCGGTCCTGCTTCTCGCGCAGGGTCTGGCGCTTGTCGTACTCCTTCTTGCCTCGGGCCAGAGCGATCTCGGCCTTCGCCCGGCCGTCCTTGAAGTACAGGGCGAGGGGCACGATGGTGTGACCCGTCTCCTGGGACTTGGCCTCCAGCTTGTCGATCTCCTCGCGGTGCAGGAGAAGCTTGCGCTTGCGGCGCGCGGAGTGGTTGGTCCAGCTGCCCTGGTGGTACTCCGGGATGTGGGCGTTGTGCAGCCACGCCTCGCCCCGGTCGATCTGGACGAAGCCGTCGGTCAGCGACGTCCGGCCCTCGCGCAGCGACTTGACCTCGGTGCCCATGAGCACCAGGCCGGCCTCGAAGGTGTCGATGATCGCGTAGTCGTGCCGGGCCTTCTTGTTCTGGGCGACGATCTTGCGCTTGCCGCCCTTCTCACCGTCCCTGCCCTGCGCGGCCGTGCCGCCCTGCTTGGGCTGGGACTCCTTGGGTACGTACATTCCCTTGCTCATAGTGCCGTCCATTTTCGCACTAGGGAGGGGGTGCGCGGAAAGCCGATTTACGACTCGCCCAGGCCGCTGAGGACCGTCTCGGCCCGCCCGAGGACGCCCCGGTCGGCCTCCAGGTCGGGTGTGATGCCCCGGCCGTCGACGGCCCGCCCGGAGGGGGTGCGGTAGTGGCCGACGGTCAGCTCGGCGACGGAGCCGTCGGGCAGGCGGCTCGGCATCTGGACCGAGCCCTTGCCGAAGGTGCGGGTGCCCACGACGACGGCGCGGCCGCGGTCCTGGAGGGCTCCGGTGAGCAGCTCGGCGGCGCTCATGGTGCCGCCGTCGACGAGCGCCACGAGGGGCCTGCCGGTGTCTCCGCCGGGCTCGGCGTGCAGGGCACGCTGGTCGCCGTCGACGTCGTAGGTGGCGACGAGGCCGCCGTCGAGGAAGGCGGAGGCGGCGGTGACGGCCTCGGTGACCAGGCCGCCGGAATTGCCCCGCAGGTCGAGGACGATGCCGGTGGCGGCCGGGGCCCGGCGTACGGCGTCGCGGACCTCGGCGCCGGCGCCCTTGGTGAA
Source organism: Streptomyces sp. UW30 (assembly GCF_008042075.1). Classification (GTDB taxonomy): domain Bacteria; phylum Actinomycetota; class Actinomycetes; order Streptomycetales; family Streptomycetaceae; genus Streptomyces. Next base: position 753,245 of record NZ_RDBN01000053.1, read on the forward strand.
GGAGGCGATCCTGATGACGGTGATCCCGCCGGCGAGTTCTCTCACCGTGACCGGGTCGACGGACAGCCGGGCGCGTCGCAGTGTGAGGTCCCACGCGTGCGTGCCGCGCTGCAGCCCCAGTTTCACGGCCGTACCGGCGGCCGCGTCCGTCGTGTCGCCCCTCAGTAAGGCGACGACCTCGGTGACCGGGCGCCCGTCGACCTTCGCGCCGTCGACGCTGCTCAGCCGGTCGCCTGCGCGGATCCCGGCGGTGGCCGCGGGCGACCCCGCCCGCACCTTCGTGACCTCGATACGGCCGTCGCGCTCGCGTCGCGCCCACAGCCCGACGCCGGTGTACGCGCCGTCGAGGGCCTCCTCGAACTCCTCGTACTCGCCCTGGGAGTAGACGGCGCCCCAGCGGTCCCCGCTGCGGCTGACCGCCCGTTCGGCGGCCTCCACGGGGGACTGGCCGGCGGCCATGGCCTCGGCGGCCGCCTCGGCGACGTCCTCCTGCCGGCCCGCGGAGGCRGCCGAACGGGCCGTACCCGCCGGGGATTTCCGGTCAGGGCCGGGCAGCGAGCCGGTCGCGGCACCGGCGACCAGAACGCTGGCGAAGACCAATGTCAGGGCGGCCCCGCGGCCGAAGCGGCGGGGCTGACAGAACAGGTCACGACCTGACATGCCGGTGAGTCTAGGACAACGCGATGGGGCCGTACGGCGCCTTGCCCGTACGGCCCCATTGGCGTTGGTCACACCTTCAGGTACTTGCGCAGCGCGAAGAACGCCGCCAAAGCCGGCATCAGCAGGCTTGTCGCGAGGATGAGCGGCAGCTTCGTCAACACCGCGTCCCAGCCGATGAAGTTGATCAGATTCAGCTTCTCCGACAGGGCCAGGCCGTGGTCGATGATGAAGTACCGCGCGACCACCAGGAACCCGCAGGCGACCGTCCCGCCGATGAGCCCGGCGACCGCGGCCTCCATGATGAACGGCGCCTGGATGTAGAAGCCGGAGGCGCCGACCAGCCGCATGATGCCGGTCTCGCGGCGCCGGCTGAAGGCGGAGACGCGCACCGTGTTCACGATCAGCATCAGCGCGACGACCAGCATCAGCGCCATCACCGCCCGCGCGGCCCAGTTCATGCCGTTCAGCAGCCCGAAGAGGTTGTCCAGGATGCCCTTCTGGTCCTGCACGGACTGCACGCCGTCGCGCCCGTCGAAGGCGGTCGCGATGACCTGGTACTTCTCCGGGTCCTGCAGCTTGATCCGGTACGACTCCTGCATCTGGTCCGGCGTGAGCGAGGCGGCCAGCGGCGAGTCGCCGAACTGCTCCTTGTAGTGCTTGTACGCCTGGTCCTGCGACTCGTACGTCACCTTCTCGACGACCGACATCTTGTCCAGGTCGGCGAGGATCTCCTTCTTCTGGTCCTCGGTGACCGCGCCCTTGGCGCAGTTGGGGTCGGACTCGGCGTCGCTCTTGTTGCAGAGGAAGACCGAGACGTTGACCTTGTCGTACCAGTAGCCCTTCATCGTGTTGACCTGGTCGCTCATCAGGAGCGACCCGCCGAACAGGGCGAGCGACAGGGCGACGGAGACGATGACGGCGAAGGTCATCGTCAGATTGCGGCGGAGACCGACACCGATCTCGGACAGTACGAACTGGGCGCGCATGGCGTCTCTTTCAGGCCTTTCCGGGACGGGTCGGGTCAGTGCTGGTAGCCGTAGACGCCGCGTGCCTGGTCGCGGACGAGGCGGCCCTTCTCCAGCTCGATGACGCGCTTGCGCATCTGGTCCACGATGTTCTGATCGTGCGTGGCCATCACGACCGTCGTACCCGTCCGGTTGATCCGGTCGAGCAGCTTCATGATGCCGACGGAGGTCTGCGGGTCGAGGTTGCCGGTGGGCTCGTCGCAGATGAGCAGCTTGGGCCGGTTCACGAAGGCGCGGGCGATGGCCACCCGCTGCTGCTCACCGCCCGACAGCTCGCCCGGCATCCGGTCCTCCTTGCCGCCGAGCCCGACGAGGTCGAGCACCTGCGGCACGGACTTGCGGATCTCGCCGCGCGACTTGCCGATGACCTCCTGCGCGAAGGCGACGTTCTCGCCGACCGTCTTGTTCGGCAGGAGCCGGAAGTCCTGGAACACCGTCCCCAGCTGGCGGCGCATCTGCGGCACCTTCCAGTTGGAGAGGCGCGCGAGGTCCTTGCCCAGAATGTGCACCTGCCCATGGCTGGCCCGCTCCTCGCGGAGGATCAGCCGCAGAAAGGTGGACTTTCCGGAGCCGGAGGACCCCACGAGGAAGACGAACTCGCCCTTCTCCACTTCCAGGGACACATCCCTGAGTGCGGGGTGGCTCTGCTTGGGGTAGACCTTGGAGACGTTGTCGAATCGGATCACGGATGCACCACGGGTCGCCGGGGGTAGATGAGCGTGACCATACGCGAACCGGGGTGGGGGCGCAGTCACCGAGASGGGTTGCGGGAGGGTTGTGCGTTTTTGTCGCTGGTTGCCAGTTGATGGCCGGCGGTGCAGCACCCCGAAAGGGGCGCGGGAACCTGCGCGAGCAACCACGACGCAGAGCCACGACACAGGCCCGGCCACCCCCTGTGGAAGCGACCCGACGCAGCATCCGCAGGAACCTGGCAGAGTGGAGGGGGGAACGTTCTCGGGGCTGAACCCGTTGAACCCCCGGAGGGAACTCGCAAGGAGGGTGGCGCATGACGTACGACCGATTGGTGTGCGCGAACTGTGCCGCGCCCGTGAGTGAGGGCCGCTGCCCTGTGTGCCGGGCGAACCGAGAGCGGCTTCAGCAGGAGAACCAGTTCGCGGGCCTGAACCCGATGACGCTGATCGCCCTGCTGGCAGTGCTGATCGCGGCGGTTGCCCTGCTGGCGCACCAGACCGCCTAGGGCGGCGCACACACCGTACGCGGACATGACGAGGGGCCCGGAGCGAAGCACGCTCCGGGCCCCTCGGCCGTACGACGTCAGTCACACGGCGTAGACGTTCGGCTACCGTCAGGCAGCCGCTCCGCCACGGCCACCGGCGAGGCGCGGCAGCACGCGGAAGCCGATACCACCGGCGATCATGGTGGCGGCGCCGACCAGCAGGAACGTGGTCTGCGCGGCACCCGTCTCGGCGAGCTCGTCGCCGCCGCCCTGGGCGGCGGCGCTGGCGCCGGTGCCCGTGCTGTCGGTGTTGGTGTCGGTCAGGGAGGAGGAACCCTCCTCCTGGGTGGAGGCGCCACCGTCGGGGTCGGTGTTGTTGCCCCCGCCGTTGTTGCCGTTCCCGTTGCCATTGCCGTTCCCGTTACCGTTGCCGTTCCCGTTGCCCGGGTCGGTCGGGTCGGTGGTCGGGTCCTCGGTGGGCTCCTGCGGCTCGGTCGGCTCGACCGTCGGGTCCGTCGGGTCCGTGGGCACGTCGGTCGGGACATCCGTCGGAATGTCCGTGGGAATGTCAGTCGGCGGGTCGGTGGGAACCGGCGGCTCGGTCGGGTCCTCGTCCGCGCACAGGATGCCGAGCAGGCAGTTGTCCTCGGCCTCCGCGGCAGAAGCGGCACCCGCAGCGGTCAGCGAGGCGCCGGCCGCGATCACGGCACCGGCCGCGAGGCGCGCGATACGGATCCGCGTCTTCTTCGTCATTTGGTTGCTACCCCCAGTAGCCGAATCGTCAGTGAGGCATCGCTCCGGGGCAGGCCGTGATCGACGGAGGTAGTAGAAACTAGAGCCCCCCGGTTCACATGCGCCCCAGAGATACGCATGCCACGCTTTACCCTTCCCATTTTTCAAGACAACGTCAAGGCCGTTGCGCGCGCGATGTCCAAGTACGGGTTCTTTGCTATGGGTTGGAAGCTGTGAGTGTGATGTAAAACCCAGACATGCAGGCACACAAAAGGCAACTGCCGCCGGGACGGCGACAGTTGCCTTGTCGACAAACTTACTTCTCCTGCTGCTTGCGCCAGCGAATTCCGGCCTCGAGGAAACCGTCGATCTCACCGTTGAAAACGGCCTCGGGGTTGCCGACCTCGAACTCGGTCCTCAGGTCCTTGACCATCTGGTAGGGGTGCAGCACGTACGAACGCATCTGGTTGCCCCAGGAGTTGCCGCCGTCGCCCTTGAGGGCGTCCATCGCGGCCTGCTCCTCCTGGCGACGCCGCTCGAGCAGCTTGGCCTGGAGCACGTTCATCGCGCTCGCCTTGTTCTGGATCTGCGAGCGCTCGTTCTGGCAGGAGACGACGATGCCGGTGGGGAGGTGGGTCAGCCGCACCGCGGAGTCGGTGGTGTTCACGCCCTGGCCGCCGGGGCCGGAGGAGCGGTACACGTCCACGCGCAGCTCGGACTCGTCGATCTCGATGTGGTCGGTCTGCTCGACCACGGGAAGGATCTCGACGCCCGCGAAGGAGGTCTGTCGGCGGCCCTGGTTGTCGAAGGGCGAGATGCGCACGAGGCGGTGGGTGCCCTGCTCGACGGAGAGGGTCCCGTAGGCGTACGGCACCTGCACGGCGAAGGTGGTCGACTTGATGCCGGCCTCTTCCGCGTACGACGTCTCGTAGACCTCGGTCTTGTAGCCCTTCTGCTCCGCCCAGCGCAGGTACATCCGCTGCAGCTTCTCGGCGAAGTCTGCGGCGTCGACACCGCCGGCCTCGGCGCGGATGTTGACGAGCGCCTCACGGGCGTCGTACTCACCGCTGAGCAGCGTCCGGACCTCCATCTCGTCCAGCGCCTTGCGGACGGCGGTGAGCTCGGACTCGGCCTCGGCACGGGTGTCCGGGTCGTCCTCCTCCTCGGCCATCTCGAAAAGCACGGCGAGATCGTCGATCCGCCCGCGCAGGGCCTCGGCCTTCCTCACCTCGGCCTGGAGGTGGGACAGCTTGCTGGTGATCTTCTGCGCCTCGTCCGGGTTGTCCCACAGGGACGGCGCGGCCGCCTGCTCCTCGAGCACGGCGATGTCTGCCCTCAGCTTGTCGAGGTCCAGAACGGCCTCGATCGACTCCATGGTCGAGGAGAGGGACTTGAGCTCTTCGGATACATCGACGACTGCCACGCCTCCAGCGTAACGGCTCCGCCAAGCGGCGAGGTCCGGGCGGCAGGGGCGAGGACGCTACGGGTTTGCCGGGGCCGTGTTGTTCGTGTCCTGGGGCGTTGCGCCGGCGTCGTCGTCCGAGGTGGCCAGCCACGCGCCCACGCCCGCCGCGGCCACCAGCACCACCGCCGCCGCGCCCAGCGCGACCCGGCGTCTGCGGGTGGCGGCCCGATGGCGGGCCGAGCCCGGCCGCGGGGCTCCGGCCGCCCTCGGCACCCGGGCCGTACCGCGCGCACCGCCGGCCAGCTCGTCGGGTGCCGGCACCCTCATCGACGTATGGGTGTCCCGGTTGGAGTCGGCAGGCTTGGCGCCCGGCACGAGCGGCACCGCGCCCCTGCGCCGCACCCGCTCCCCCTGCGGCGCCGCTTCCTCGGCGGCCGGGGCCTCGTCCTCCTCGGGCTCGGCGTCGGGCTCGTCCACGTCCAGCGGAGGCATCCCGGCGATCAGCGGCAGCAGCTCGCGCAGCCGCACGCCCAGCTCGGACGCCCGCAGCCGCGAGGCGGGCGCCTTCGCCAGGCACTGCACGATCAGCTGCCAGAGCTCGTCGGGGATGCCGGGCAGGGGGGCGACCGTCTCGGTGACGTGGCGCCGGAGCACCGCGCCCGGGTGGCCGCCGCCGAACGGTGTGAAGCCCGCCAGCAGCTCGTACAGGACCGTGGCGAGCGCGTAGATGTCGACCGCCGCCCGAGGGGGCAGGCCCTCCACGATCTCCGGCGCCAGGTAGTCCGGCGTGCCGATGATCTTCGTGGCGCGGGTACGACGCGGTGAGTCGATGAGTTTCGCCACACCGAAGTCCGTCAGCAGGGCCGGGTGGGAGCCGCCCGGCCCCAGCGGGCCCTGCATGTCCAGCAGGACGTTCTCCGGCTTGACGTCCCGGTGCACGACCCCGGCCGCGTGCGCCGCCGCGAGCCCGTCCGCGACGTCCGCGACGATCGCCACGGCAGCCTCCGGCGCGAGCCGCCGGTCCCGGTCGAGCCGGGTGCGCAGGTCCGTGCCGCGGACCAGGTCCATGACGAGGGCGAGGTCGTTTCCGTCGACCACCAGGTCGCGTACGGAGACCACGTTCGGGTGCTCCAGGCCGAGCAGCGCCGTCCGCTCCTGCACGAAGCGTCCGACGAGTTCCTGGTCGGACGCCAGATCCTCGCGCAGCAGCTTGACGGCGACGGGCCCCTCGGGCCCCTCACCCAGCCACACCGTGCCGGCGCTGCCCCGCCCCAGGATCTGGTTGGCGGTGTACCGGCTGCCGATCTTCCGTGCCAAGACTGCTCCTACCGACGCGTGTGTCGCTAAAACTACGCGTCCGAGGAGCCAACCTTCACCGCCCGGGCGGAAATCACCCGCCAGGTGTCGACAAATAACCAAACCAGCGCAGCCGCACGGCCTCCGGTCAGTTCGCGCCGGAGCCGCCGCCCGAACTCCCGCCCAGGTCCCCGATCCAGCCGGTCACGGTGGTGAACCAGTCGGAGAGCTGGTCCCAGTAGCTCTTGCCGGTGCCGATCCACTCCTGCAACGGGCTCAGCTCCCAGACCAGCCAGCCCGCGACGAAGAGGATGATGATCGTGAACAGGCATCCCTTGAGGCAGCCGAGCCCCGGGATCCGCATCGGGTTGGCGCTGCGCTGACGCGGCTCGCGCTGGGGGCGCTGCGGCTCCGGCGCGGGCGGCGGCGGTGCGTACCGCTGGGGCTGCTGCTGCGGCTGGCGCGGCGGGGCGTACGGCTGCGGCTGGTGCTGCTGCGGATGGCCGTAGCCGCCCTGCTGCCCGTGCTGCGGCGGCCGCTGCTGGGGCTGCTGGGGCTGCTGCGGGCGGGACACCTGGCGCTGGGGCCGGCGGCGCAGCGGGTCCTGGCTGGGGTCGAGGTACTGGACCTGCGTCTGCTCGTTGCGGTCCCGGGCCGCGCGCAGCTGGTTCTGCCAGGGGTGCGGGTCCTCGGGGCCGGGCTGTCCCGGCTGTCCCGGTGGCATCGGGGGCATGACGGCCGTCGGGTCGGCGGCGCCTCGGCCACCCGGACCGCCCGTGTTCGGCAGGACGGCGGTGGGGTCGGCGGCGCCGGGGGCGCCGGTGTGCGGCAGGACGCTGGTCGCGCCGTTCGGGTCGTACGCACCCGCGCCGTGCTGGAGCACCTGGGTCGGGTCGGCCGAGCCCGGCACAGGGGCCGGCGTGGGGTCGGGGGCGAGCAGCGCGGCGACACCCTCGGCCGCCGCGATCTGCGCGGAGTTCGCGTGCACGCCGATGCCCTCGGCGACGACGCGCAGGCCGCGGGCGAGGTTCTCGGCGCTGGGCCGCCGGTCGGGGTTCTTGCTCAGGCAGCGTTCTATGACCGTCCACAGCGGGTCGGGGACCGTGGAGGGGCGGCGCGGCTCGGCGCTGAGGTGCTGGTGCAGGACCTCCAGGGCGGAGCCGCCGCCGAACGGCGGGCGTCCGGTGAGCAGTTCGTAGAGGAGGATCCCGGCGCCGTAGATGTCGACGGCGGACGTCTGCGGGCGGCCCTCGGCGGACTCGGGCGCGATGTACGCGGGCGTGCCGACGAACTCGTGGGTGCGGGTCAGGCCCGGGGAGTCGGCGAGGCGGGCGATGCCGAAGTCGGTCAGCATCGGGTGCATCTGGCCGTTGTTCTGCTGGAGCAGGACGTTGGCGGGCTTCAGGTCGCGGTGGACGACGCCGTCGGCGTGGCTGGCGGCGAGCGCGTCGGCGATCTGGGCGGTGAGCAGGGACGCGGCGACTGGGGTCAGGGGGCCGTTCTCACGCAGGTAGCGGTGCAGGTCGGGGCCGTCGATGAGGTCCATGACCAGGGCCAGCAGCTCACCCTCGACGACCAGGTCACGGACCCGGACGATGTTCGGGTGGGTCAGCCGCAGCAGTACGGACCGCTCCCGCAGGAACCGCATGACGATGTCGGCGTCACTGGCAAGCTCCTCCTTGAGGACCTTGATCGCGACGGTCTCGCCCGGCTGCCCCTGCACGGCCGCCTCGGCGCCCGCGCTCTCCCGCTGGCGGGCTCGCCAGACGGTCCCCGTGGCGCCACGGCCCAGCGGCTCCTCGAGGATGTACTTGCTGCCTACCGGCCGCACGTCGCGCTCCCTGCTGCTTGCCTACGTTCCGACCCACTGTAGTGCCGTGCCCCGGGGCACCGGCCTGTCCTCATTCTGTGCGTCTTACGTACGGCGTCCCGTACATGTTCGAAGGAAAGACGCTCGGCTCTGTCTTGTGGTTGCCGCAAGCGGACGTGACCGATCTCAAGCGATCGCCCGCGGGTCAACTGTCAGGCACTTTTGCGGGCAGAGCCGACCAATCAAGATCACTTGCCTTCGGGCGGGGGGCGCGTTGTCAGTGGCAGGTGCGAGGATGCCTGACGTACTGGCCGATGTGCTCGTGTGGGGTGGGGAGGGCCCGTCCATCCGACGGGCGCTGGTCCGCGCCCGCGCAGAAGGGACCGCTGACGCCGATGCAGATCCGGCTGACCGTCGTAGACCCGCTGGCCCTGCCTTCCCCGGCGCGGAGCCGCGCCGCGAGCTGCGACGTGCTGGTCACGGCGCCCGCGGGCACGGCCCTGGCCGCGGTGGCGTCGGCGCTCGCCTCGGCGGTGTCCGCCGACGGGGGCACCTCCCGTCCTGGGGGCACCTCCCGCTCGAGCGGATTCGAGAGTGGGGGAGAGGCAGAGCGCGGGGGCGGCCCGGTCGTGCTGTACGCGGGCGCGGAGCGGCTCGACGACCGGCGCAGCACACTCGGCGAGCCCCCGCTGACGGACGGCGCGGTGCTGTCCCTGGGCGCCCCGGCGGCCCCCGAGCCCCACCCCGAGCTGGACGACGCCCCGACCCAGCTCCATGTGGTGGCGGGCCCGGACGCGGGCGGTGTCCATCTGCTGCACGGCGGCGAGATCCGCATCGGCCGCTCCGCCGACGCGGACGTCCCGCTCGACGACCCGGACGTCTCCCGGCTGCACTGCGCGGTCACGGTCGCCGCCGACGGCCGGGTCTCGGTCGCCGACCTCGGCTCGACGAACGGCACGACGCTGGACGGCGCCCGTCTGACCACCCGCCCGGTGCGCTTCGCGCCGGGCGCGCTGCTGCGGATCGGCGAGTCGGCCCTGCGGCTGACTCCGGCCGGCGGTCCGGGCGCCCGGGTGAGCACGGAGCCGGACGGGGAGGGGCATGTCCGCGTCCCCGGCGGGGGCGACCATGATGACGACGTCCGCCCGCGAGTGCCGCAGGACACGGCCGTGCTCCACGCGCGCGTGGCGGACGGCGGCGACCCGGCCGCGCACTCGGCGGACCGGTCCGCCGCTCAGGAGCACGATCCCGTCGAGCCGCCGATCGTGCCGGTCCAGGGCGGGGCTCCGCGGATCGAACGGCAATCCGGCGGGGCCGGGAGGCGGCTCCCGGGACCGCGCGGCGGCGACACCCATGGCGCGGGCTTCGGCATGGGCCCGCTCGGCGCGGGACACGGCGGCGAAGGCACCGGTGAGCCGTCCTCCACGGCCGCCGGGACCGATCTCTCCGAAGGCGGCGCGGGCGGCAGCAGCCGTAAGGGCACCCCGCTGCGGGGCACCGACGTACCGCAGGGTGTGCGCAGGCGGGGCGGGCTCACGGCGTGGGCGCGGCGGCTGGCCGGAGGGCGCGCGGAGCAGGACGAAGCCCCGGACGGGGCGTACGACGAGGACGAGCCGGCGCAGGAGTCCGGGCAGCTCACGGCGGCCGGCGGCCCCCGGATGCCCGAGACCTGGCCGGACCCGGCGTCGCTGCTGCTGACGGCCCTGGGTCCCGGCCCCCGGCTGTGGGAGCGCGCCCCCGGTCATGCGGAGGCGCTCACGGTGCGGCTCGGCACGGCCGACCGGGCGACACCCGACGGCTCGGGGCTGCTGCCCTCCGTGCCGGTGACCGCCGATCTGCGGGAGGTCGGGGCACTGGGCCTGGCCGGTCCGCGCGAGCGGCTCACCGGGCTGGCCCGCGCGGTGCTCGCCCAGCTCGCCGCACTGCACTCGCCCGACGCCCTGGAAGTGGTCCTGCTCAGCGTGGACCGCGCGCGTCCCCTTCAGGAGCGCACCGCCGAGTGGGCGTGGCTGGGCTGGCTCCCGCATGTCCGCCCCGGGCACGGCCAGGACTGCCGCCTGCTGGTGGCCTACGACCGCGAACAGGCGACGGCCCGTACGCAGGAGCTGCTGCGGCGGCTGGAGGACCTGACGGCGGAGACGGCGCCGCGCGGCGGGGGCACGGCGGGCCATGGCACGGCCGAGGTCGTGGCGGACGGCCAGGTCCCGGCTCAGCGCGCCGCTCGACGCCCCTCGTGGGCGCGGGACGACGACCCGGCGGCGGCGGCGTTCGGGTTCGCGGGGCCGTACACCGTGGTCGTCGTGGACGGCGACCCCGGCGGCGCCGACGTGCGCGAGGCGGTGGCACGGCTGGCGCTGGAGGGGCCGCGGGCCGGGATACACGTCGTGTGCCTCGCGGAGACGGCCGCGGCGTCGCCCGCGTCGCCGGTGACGGACACGTACGAGGCGGCGTGCACGGTGTCGCCGACGTTCCGGGAGTGCGGTGCGGTCGCGCTGCTCAGCGGTGATGTGGCGACGGCGCTGCGGCTGCTGCGGGTGGCGCGCGGCGGGGCCGCCGACCAGGGCGCCGTCGGCCGTGAGCGGCCGGCGGACGGCGCAGCGTGGGACGGCGCCGCTCAGCTGCTCGATCCCGCCGCTCCCGCCCATGGACCCGTCGGGCACGGCACGGTCGCCGCGGTGGACGCCGTTTCGCTCGCCTGGTCGGAGCGGTTCGCACGGGCTCTGGCGCCGTTGCGCACGGAGGGCGGCGCCGGCGAGCGGCACGCGCGTGTGTCCGTGCCGTTGCCCCAGGCGGCGCGGCTGCTCGACGAGTTGGGGCTGGCCCGGGCCACGCCCGCGTCGCTGATGGCGCGGTGGGCCGACGCGGCCGACGACCCCCAGGCCCTCGGCGGGCGCGCCTGCACCGTGCTCGGGGCCGGGCCGCGCGGACCGGTGAGCGCCGACCTCGGCGTGGACGGGCCGCATCTGCTGATCGAGGGCCCGCCCGGCAGCGGGCGTACGGAGCTGCTGCGGGCCGTCGTCGCCTCGCTCGCGGCGGCCGAGCGGCCGGACCGGCTCGGCGTCGTGCTGATCGACGGCCGGGACAGCGTCGGCACGGGCGGCGCGCACGCCGAGGGACTGCGGGCGTGCACGGACATACCGCATGTGAGCACGCACCTGACCGCCAACGACCCCGTCCGCATGCGGGAGTTCGCCCAGTCGCTGAGCGCCGAGCTGAAGCGGCGGGCCGAGTTGCTCGGGCGGTCCGACTTCGCCGAGTGGCACACGGGGCGTGAGCTGTCGGGCCGGATGGTCGCGCAGCGCGCGGCGGCGGCCGGCAGCGGCACGGCCGGTGACCTCACGGGCGATCTGGACACCCCGCCCAGTTCCACACTGCGGCTACGGCCGGGGGCGGGGCGTCGGCAGGCCGAGGCCGTACCCCCGCTGCCCCGGCTGGTCGTGGTCGTGGACGACCTGGACGCCCTGATCTCCCCCGCGTTGGGGTCGACGGGCAGGCCGGCGGCCGGCTCGGTGATACGAGCACTGGAAGCCGTGGCGCGCGAGGGCGAGCGGCTCGGGGTGCATCTGGTGGCCGCCACGGCGGTCGGTGGCCGTACGGCGGACTCGGAGCCGGCGCGTCGGGCGACACTGCGGGTGACGCTGGACGCGGTGGCCGCGGGCCCGGACGAACCGGCGCCGGGGCGCGGACGGTTGACCTGGGCGGACGGCAGAGCGGTGCCGTTCCAGGGCGGCCGGGTCACCGGGCGTATCCCCCGCACGGCGACGCTGCGGCCGACGGTCGTGCCGTTGGAGTGGCACCGGATGGGCGATCCGCCGGCCCGGCGTCAGGTGCGCGAGCTGGGCAACGGTCCTACGGATCTGGCGCTGCTGGCGAGTGCGGTGGAGCGGGCGGCGCGGGAGGTGGCGGCGGCTGAGGTGCCGTCACTGCTGTGACGCCCGTGCGCATTTCAGCCCGTCCGGGGGTTCCCCTGCTCGAAGTGCCCGGGAGAGATTGAGGACGAGGCCGTTCAGGCCGATGGCGGGGGTGTGGGGGCGCGGCCCTCAGCGACGCTCACCCCAACGCTGGGCACCTGGTCACGAGGCGGTCACGATCTCCTGCTTGACAGCGGACGCGGTCTTGCCGCCCCCAAACCCAGGGCGTAGACCAGATCACACGGGACAGCGCTCGAACGTTCGACGAGGCACGAAGAACGGGGCAGTGATGCGCAGCACGAGCAGCAAGAACCGGACACGCAGGGCCGCCAGAACCGCGGCAGCCGTCTTCGCGGGCGCCCTCGCACTCTCGCTCACCGCATGCGGTGGCGACGACGCCAACGGCAGCGGAAACGAACAGGGCGGATCCGGCCAGGAGTCCGCCGAAACCGTCACCCTTCCCAAGCTGGACGGCGAATCCCTCGAGGTGGCCGCCGTATGGACCGGTGCCGAGCAGGCGAACTTCAAGAAGGTCCTCGCGGAGTTCGAGAAGCGCACCGGCGCCAAGATCACCTTCGTGCCCGCCCAGGACCCGATCATCAACTTCCTCGGCTCGAAGGTCGCGGGCGGCCAGCCGCCGGACATCGCGATGCTCCCGCAGCCCGGCGCCATCAAGCAGGCCGTGGACAAGAAGTGGGCCAAGCCGCTGGGCGCCGACGCGGTCAAGGAGTTGCAGGAGAACTACTCACCGGGCTGGCAGGACATCGGCAAGGTCGACAACAAGCAGTACGGCGTCTACTACAAGGCCGCCAACAAGTCCCTGATCTGGTACAACGCCCAGGTCTTCGAGAACGCGGGCGCCACCGAGCCCAAGACGTGGGACGAGCTTCTCACCGCCGCCCAGACCGTCTACGACTCCGGTGTCACGCCGTTCTCCGTGGGCGGCGCGGAGGGCTGGACCCTCACCGACTGGTTCGAGAACGTCTACCTCTCCCAGGCCGGTCCCCAGAAGTACGACCAGCTCGCCAAGCACGAGATCAAGTGGACCGACCCCTCCGTGAAGGACGCGCTCACCACACTCGCCCAGGTGTGGGGCAAGAAGGACTATGTGGCGGGCGGCGCGGACGGCGCGCTGCAGACGGACTTCCCGGCCTCGGTCACCCAGGTCTTCACCGGCGGCGACCAGCCGAAGGCCGCCATGGTCTACGAGGGCGACTTCGCGCAGGTCAACATCACCCAGGCGAAGGCGGCGGTCGGCACGGACGCGAAGGTGTTCCCGTTCCCGACCGTCGGTGACACCGCGCCGGTCGTCTCCGGCGGCGACGCGGCCGTCATCCTCCAGGACTCCAAGGCGGCGCAGGCCCTGGCGACCTTCCTGGCCTCCCCGGACGCGGCGACGATCCAGGCGAAGCTCGGCGGCTACCTCTCGCCGAACAAGAACGTGGACAACTTGGCGTATCCGAACGAGGTGCAGCGCAAGATCGCCAAGGCGCTCATCGACTCCGGCGACGACTTCCGCTTCGACATGTCCGACCAGGCCCCGCAGGCCTTCGGCGGCACCCCCGGCAAGGGCGAGTGGAAGGCCCTGCAGGACTTCCTGAAGAACCCGTCCGACATCGCGGGCACCCAGCAGCAGCTGGAGTCCGACGCGGCCGCGGCGTACGGAAACTGACGCCATGGCGTCCGCGGAAGCGGCGGGGGGCACCGCGCCCCCTGCCGCACCCAAGTCGCGCAAGAGTGTGACCGGGACCCGCAGGTCCGTGGCGGCGCTGTTCCTGCTGCCCGCCCTGGTGCTGCTCGGCGCGCTCGTGGTGTACCCGATCGGGTACTCGCTGATCCGCAGCTTCTACGACCAGTCCGGCGACGGCTTCGCCGGACTCGACAACTACGAGGCCCTGTTCACGGACGACGGCATCCGCACCGCCCTGAAGAACAACATCATCTGGGTGGTGTTCGCCCCGACCGTCGCGACCGCGCTCGGTCTGATCTTCGCGGTGCTGACCGAACGGGTGCGCTGGGGCACGGCGTTCAAGCTGGTCGTCTTCATGCCGATGGCGATCTCGATGCTGGCCGCCGGCATCATCTTCCGGCTCGTGTACGACCAGGACCCGGACAAGGGCGTGGCGAACGCGGTGTGGGTGGGCGTCCATGACACGTTCGCGCAGGCGTCCGCGTTCCCGAAGGCCCACCCGGGCCGGGAGTCGCCGCTCGAAGCCGCGCCGGGCGGCGGTTTCATCACCAAGGCCACCGTCAGCGCCGGCACCCCGGTCGCCCTGCCCCTGGTCGGCGTCGCCCCCGACCGGATGCCGGACGACGCGCACAAGGCCGTACAGCCGAAGGCGGAGTCCGGCAAGGTCACCGGCACGACCTGGCAGGACTTCACGCGCGGCAAGGGCGTCGGCACGCTCGGCGGGGTCGACGCGGCCGAGCTGGGCTATGCCGGGATGACGATCGAGGCGGTCAAGGACGGCAAGGTCGTGGCGTCCACGAAGGCGGCCGACGACGGCACGTTCACCCTGCCGGCCGCCGCCGACGGGGCCCGGCTCAAGCTCCCCGCGGACAACTTCAAGGAGCCGTACAACGGCCTGGACTGGCTCGGCCCGTCCCTCGTCACACCGTCCATCATCGGGTCGTACATCTGGATGTGGGCCGGATTCGCGATGGTGCTGATAGCGGCCGGCCTCGCGGCCATCCCGCGCGATCTGCTGGAGGCGGCCCGGGTCGACGGCGCCAACGAGTGGCAGGTGTTCCGCAAGGTCACGGTGCCGCTGCTCGCGCCTGTCCTCGCGGTCGTCACCGTCACCCTGATGATCAACGTCCTGAAGATCTTCGACCTGGTCTTCATCATCGCCCCGGGCTCCTCCCAGGACGACGCGAACGTCCTCGCGCTGGAGCTGTACCGCAAGGGCTTCTCCGAGGACCAGCCGGGCATCGCGAGCGCGATCTCGGTGTTCCTGCTGCTGCTCGTGATCCCGGTGATGTGGTTCAACGTCCGTCGGCTCAGGCGGGAGGGACGGCGATGAGTACGGATGCCGGAAGGCTCACCAAGGCGGCGCCCGAGGCGCTCACCGTCGTCAAGGGCGAGCAGTCCCTCGGCGGTCGGATCGCCTCCTTCGTCAGCGGCGGGCTGGTGCGGGTGTTCCTGATCCTCGTCGGCCTGTTCTGGCTGGTCCCGACGATCGGGCTGCTGATCTCCTCACTGCGGCCGCCGCAGGAGATGACCGCGAGCGGCTGGTGGGAGGTCTTCAGCAAACCCTCCCAACTCACCTTCGAGAGCTACGACAAGCTGCTCGGCAACAGCGACATCACCGACTCGATCCTGAACACCGTGCTGATCACGGTCCCGGCGACGGTCCTCGTCGTCGTCATCGGCTCGCTCGCGGGATACGCGTTCGCGTGGATGGAGTTCCCGGGCCGCGACTGGTGGTTCCTGGGCGTGGTCGGCCTGTTGGTGGTGCCGGTGCAGGTGGCGCTGATCCCGATCGCCGAACTCTTCGGCAACATCGGCATCTTCGGGTCCCTGATCGGCGTGATCGTCTTCCACGTCGGCTTCGGGCTGCCGTTCGCGGTGTTCCTGCTGCGGAACTTCTTCGCGGAGATCCCGAGGGAGCTGCTGGAGGCGGCACGGCTGGACGGCGCCGGTGAACTGCGCCTGTTCTTCCGTGTCGTGATGCCGCTCGGCGGTCCGGCGATCGCCGCGCTCGGCATCTTCCAGTTCCTGTGGGTGTGGAACGACATGCTGGTCGCGTTGATCTTCACGGACGCCGACAGCCAGCCGATCACGGTCGCCTTGCAGACCCAGGTACGCCAGTTCGGCAACAACGTCGACGTCCTGGCGCCCGGCGCGTTCATCTCCATGGTGATCCCGCTGGTCGTGTTCTTCGCGTTCCAGCGGCAGTTCGTGTCCGGCGTGATGGCGGGCGCGGTCAAGTAGCCGCAGAACACGGGACGCTTGCGCGAGAGCGACACGCCCAAGGGGGCGGGACGACACCGGCCCGCCCCCTGCCGGTCACTCACGGTCCCCCGTATGCCTGAGGACGCGTAACCAAGTCACTCCATCGGCCGTTCCCGGGCCGAACGCCCGCACCGATCGATGGATGCCCCTTGCCCAGGTTCAGTGTCATTGTCCCCGTGTACAAGGTGCAGGCGTACCTGCCCGGGTGCCTGGAATCGGTGCTCACACAGTCGTACCCCGATCTCGAACTGATCGCCGTCGACGACTGCTCACCGGACGCCTGCGGCACGGTCAGCCCGCGGCACTTCGACATCTTCGAGCAGTACGACCGTGTCTTCGCCTACGTCGACGCCAGCCCGGAACTCGTCCGCCGGCGCCCGCTGCTGTTGCGGCGGATGGTGGACCATCCGCTGGTGGTGTTCGCCCGGCGCGGCCGCCTCCCGCGCCGCAGCCGCGCCGCCTTCCTGCGCAGGGCCCGGACGTACTACCGCCGCTACCACTCCCCCGGCGTCCCGGTGCCGGCGCGCACCCGCGTCCACTACACCCTCGTCCGCCTGGGCCTGCACCGCATCCGTCACGCGCTGCAACTGACGGCGGCCCTGGTCCGCCGGACCGCCAAGGTCACCGGCCGGCTGCTGAAGCGGCTGCGCGCCGGTGCGCTGCGGCTGCACTACCGCCTCCAGCGCTGCCTTCCGGTGCGCGTGAACCGCGCCGTCTTCGCCGCGCACGGCGTCCGTGGGCACGGCTGCCACCCGGGCGCCCTGGAGCAGGCGTTCCGCGCGCACGCCCCGCACATCCGCACGGCCTGGATCGCCGTGATCCACGCCGACGACCGGGAGGCGTACGGGGCGGCCCGCGGCACCTGCTTCGACCTGCACTCCTCCCCGCCGGGCGCGGTGTCGCGCGGTGCGGACGAGCTGATCGACATCTTCGCCACCGGTCACTGGCGCGGCTCGCGCTCCGCCCGGCTGAGGGGGGCGTTCCGGGAGCGCTTCTGCCCGTACGACGACGGCCGTCATGTGGTGCTGGGCGAGGCCGGCAAGCCGTCCGTCGTACCGCTCGACAAGCGCCACCCCGTGCCGTCGCCGGCCGCGTCGCTCACGCACATCCCGCTCGCGCCCCTGCCGCACCCCGCGGGGCCCGTGGCCGTCACCGAGAGACGCTGACCGGCGTATCCACCGAAGAGGAGTCCGTATGCCCTCCAGCCCGTCACGGCCCACACCGAGCCGGCCGCCCACCGTGCGTCCCGCGGGGCGGCCCGGCCGTGGTCGCGCCGGCTGAGGCCCCCCGGCCTCCTCCCCTATTACGGCCGCCAGAACATCGACAGAGCATCGACAGAAAGAGCAGTATGCCCCGCTTCAGCATCGTTGTTCCGTCCCACGGGGTCGCGGGGCGGCTGTCCCAGGCGCTGGATTCGGTCCTGGCCCAGTCCTTCGGCGAGTTCGAGCTGATCCCGGTCTGCGACGGCCCTGACGCACCGACGGCGGGTGTCGCCACCGGGTACGCCGAGCGGGACTGCCGGGTGGCGCCCGTGCACTCGCCGCCGGTGGCGGGGAGGGCCGGGGCGCGGGACGCCGGGCTGCGGGCCGCGACCGGTGACTGGCTGCTGTTCCTGGACGGCGACGACGTGCTGGTGCCGGGCGCCCTGGCGGCGCTGGACGCCCGGCTGGGCAAGACCGGTGACGTGGATGTCCTGTACTTCGAGCACGAGCGGACCCCGTGGTGGGTGGGCGAGCCGACCAACCCGGCCGCGCCGGTGCTCGCGGGCACGCCGGACGGGGTCTTCCCGCCCGAGCGGGCCCCGGAGCTGACGGGGGTGCGGCTGCCGGCGTGGAGTGCGGCCTACCGGCGTGCCTTCCTCGCCGAGCGGCACCTCACCTTCCCCGCGGGCCACTTCACCGACGTCGGCTTCGGCGGCCTGGTCGTGCTGAGCGCCGAGCGCGTGGCGGTGCTGCGCCAGGTCGTCGTACGGCATCTGCTGCGGCGGCAGGGCAGCCGGCTGGACCTGCCCGGGGAGCATCACTTCGAACTGCTCGACCAGGCCGAGCTGGTGCTCGCTCAGGCTGCCGAGCAGGGGCTGTCCGGGGAGCGGCTCGGGCCGCTGTTCGAGCAGCTCTTCGCGGCGGTGCTGAAGACGGCCGCCCATCCGCGCCGGCTGCCGGGCCGGCGCCGCGCCTTCTTCCGCCGGGCGAGCGGGCTGTACCGGCGCTACCGGCCCGCCGGGTTCCGGACGCCGGCCGGCAGCCTCGGGGTGCAGCACCGGCTGCTGGCGAGCGGGTCCTACCTGGCCTTCCGGGCGTTGCGCGGGGCCAACCAGGCGGTGGCGAGGGCCGCTTCGGGTGTGCCGCGCCCGCGCGGGCTGCGCACCCGGCTGCGGTACCGGCGTCAGCTGCGGCGCCGGCTGGACCGGAACCTCGCCGTGTACTGCGCTTACTGGGGCCGCGGCTACGTCTGCAACCCGGCGGCGATCCACGCCAAGGCGCGCGAGCTTGCGCCCCACATCCGCTCGGTGTTCCTGGTCGAGGCGGACCGGGCGCACACCGTGCCGAAGGACGTGGAGTACGCGGTCATCGGCAGCCGTGAGTACTGGGACGTCCTCGCCCGCGCCAAGTACCTGATCAACAACGCCGACTTCGCGGACGCCGTGGTCAAGCGCAGGGGCAGTGTCCATCTGTCGACCCAGCACGGCACTCCGCTGAAGAAGATGGGCGCCGACCGGGCGACGTACCCGGTGGCGGCGGCGACCGGCGGCTTCGCCGGGCTGCCGGCCCGCGTCGACCGCTGGGACTACAGCCTGTCCGCCAACCGGCACTCCACCGAGATGTGGGAGCGGGCCTTCCCCGCCGCGTACGAGACCCTGGAGTACGGCTGTCCGCGCAACGACGTCTACTGCACGGCGACCGCCGCCGACGTCGCGCGGGTGCGCGGCGAACTCGGTGTCCCCGAGGGCAAGAGGGCACTGCTCTACGCGCCCACGCACCGCGACCACGCCACCGGCTTCGAGCCGGGCCTCGACCTTCAGGCGCTGTGCGAGGAGATCGGCGACGAGTACGTCGTGCTGCTGCGCGCCCACCACTTCTACGACCGGGGCGGCGCGCGCGGGGCCGGCCGGGTCATCGACGTCACCGGGCACCACTCGTCCGAGGACGTGTGCCTGGCCGCCGACGCGCTGATCACCGACTACTCGTCGATCATGTTCGACTACGCCAACCTGGACCGGCCGATCGTCGTGTACGCCGACGACTGGGACGTCTACCGGGAGCTGCGGGGCGTCTACTTCGACCTGATGGAGGCGCCGCCGGGCCGGGTGGCGCGCACGCCGGGCGAGCTGGCGGCCCTCCTGCGCGACGGGTCGTACGCGGACGAGGAGGCCGGGGCCCTGCGCGCCGCGTTCCGGGAGCGCTTCTGCGAGTTCGACGACGGGCGCGCCGCCGAGCGGGTCGTGCGCCGGGTGCTGCTGGGCGAGCCGCCCGAGGCGCTGCCGCCGGTGGTCCCGCTCGCCGAGCGCAGCCCCGCCCCCGCCGCGACGACCCTCGTGAGGAGCTGACGTGCCCCGCTTCAGCATCATCGTCCCCGTGTTCAAGGTGCAGGGCTTCCTGCGGGAGTGCCTGGACTCGGTGCTCGGGCAGTCGTACACCGACTTCGAGGTGATCGCCGTCGACGACCGCTCCCCCGACGGCTGCCCGGCCGTCCTGGACGGCTACGCCGCCCGCGACGCCCGGGTGCGCGTGCTGCACCTGGCGGAGAACGTCGGTCCCGGCCGGGCCCGCAACGCCGGTCTGGTGGAGGCGAGCGGCGACTACGTCCTGTTCCTCGACGGCGACGACCACTACACGCCGGGCCTGCTGGAGGCGGTCGCCGCGCGTCTGGAGGCGGCCGACGACCCCGACATCCTGGTCTTCGACCATGTGCGCACGCACTGGTGGGGCCGCGGCGGGCGCAGTTCGGCGGCGGACCTGCTGGCGGCGGCCGGCACGGGCACGGTCAGTGTCCGCGAGAACCCGGAGTATCTGCACCTGTTCCCGGTGGCCTGGAACAAGGCCTACCGGCGTGACTTCTTCCTCAAGCACGAGCTGGCCTACGCCCCCGGTCTGTACGAGGACGCGCCCGTCACCTACCGCTCGATGGTGCTGGCCGACCGCGTCGCCTGTCTGGAGCGGATCGGGGTCGAGCACCGGCAGCACCGGCAGGGCGCGATCACCAGGACGCCGAGGCGGCGGCACTTCGACATCTTCCCCCAGTACGAGGGCCTGCTCGCGTTCCTCGAAGGGCGCCCGGATCTCGCGTGGGCCCGCCCGCTGCTGTTCGAACGGGCCCTGGACCACATGCTGTTCGTGCTCGCGCGCGAGGACCGGGTGCGGCTCGGTCACCGGCCGGACTTCTACCGCGCGATCCGCTCCTTCCACGCCCGCCACCTGCCCGGCGGCTTCACCCCGCCCGACGGCCGGCGCGGCGAGGAGATGCGGCTGCCGGCGACGGCGTCGTACACGTCGTACGCCATGGCGCGCGGTCTGCGCGAGGTGCGTGCGGCGGTCGGCAAGGGCGGGCGGCGGGTGGCGGGGGCGGCGACGCAGCGGACCCTGCGCGCCTGGTACGCCACCCGGTCCAAGCCGCCGCTCGATCCGCGGCTGGCCGTGTACTCGGCGTTCTCGCACCGGGGCGTGCTCGGCGATCCGGCGGCGATCCATGCCAAGGCCGGCGAGATCGCCCCGCACATCAGGGGTGTGTGGGTGGTCCGGGAGGACGCCGTGGACACACTCAAGCCCGGCATCGACTTCGTGACGCCGGGCTCGCGGCGCTACCACGAGGTCATGGCACGGGCCACGTACTGGGTGAACAACGTCACCTGGCCCGACACCCTCGCCAAGCGCCCCGGCAGCGTCCACATCCACACCCACCAGGGCACCCCGCTCAAGTACATGGCGGCCGACCTGCTGACCAGGCCCGGCGCCCGGCACGGCGTCGACGTGCCGAAGAAGCTGCGGCGGGCCGACCGCTGGGACCACAGCCTGGTGGCCAACCGGCACTCGGAGCTGGTGTGGGAGCGGGCGTACCCGTGTCACTTCGCGTCGGCGCGGACGGGCAGCCCGCGCAACGACGTGCTGGTGAACGCGGGTGCCGAGGCCGGTGAGGCCGCTCGTGCGCGGCTCGGCGTCCCGGCCGGGCACACCGTGGTGCTGTACGCGCCGACCCGCCGCGAGTACCGCCGGGGCGGCCATGTCGACCGGATCGACCTGGCCCGGTTCGCCCGGGACCTCGGCTCGGGGCACACGCTCGTCGTCCGGCTGCATCCGTCGCTGGCGAAGGGCATCGCGCGAGGGTTCGGCCTGGCCGATCTGCACCGGCGGGGCGTGCTGATCGACGCGACGGACGAGCCGCACGTCGAGGACGTCATGCTCGCCGCCGACGTCCTGGTCACCGACTACTCCGCCCTGATGTTCGACTACGCCAACCTGGACCGGCCGATCGTGATCCATGCCGACGACTGGGGGGCGTACACGGCGAGCCGGGGCGCCTACTTCGACATCACGGCCGACGCGCCGGGTCATGTGTCGTGCTCGTACCGGGAGTTGGCGTGGCTGTTCGCGTCCGGGACCTGGCAGGACGGGGAGTCGGCGCGGCTGCGGCAGGGGTTCCGGGAGCGGTTCTGCGAGTTCGACGACGGACGGGCCGCCGAGCGGGTCGTACGGACGCTGATGCAGGGTTCTTGACGCCCGCCGACCGGCTCACCCGATGAGGTGACGTGAGGCAATGCCGTTGACCCGACCGGGAACATACGGCAAATGCCCCGAACCGATGCAACCTCCCACGTCGGAAAGGCGGCCGTCAGCACTCTCGCCCAGGGGACGGTGCGCGGTGCCACCGCGCTGCGCGGCTGCCGCGGCCCGCATCCGACGCCGTACCAGGTCTTCGGCTTTGCGTTCTTCCTGGTGATGCTGCTGGCGTACTGGGCCGTGCCGCTGTGCTGCGACGCGGGCCAGCACGCGGCGGTCGTGGAACGCCTGAAGGCGGATCTGCTCCATCCGCGCCACCCGATGGCGGACCTGCCGGGCGCGGGCAGCCCGTACTACTCGCCGTACGCGCTCGCGCAGGGCGTGTTCGCCCGGCTGACCGGGCTGGGCGGCTGGGAGGTGGTGCGGCTGGCCGGTGTGCTGAACCTGGTGGTGCTGCTGACCGGCATCGGCCGTTTCGTGCGGGTGCTGACGCCGCGGCCGTGGGCGCCGGTGCTCGCCCTGGGGACGATGACCCTGCTGTGGGGGACCGAGCGGGCCTGGTCGAGCGGCTACCTCAGCCTGATGTCGATGACCGGCAACCTCGGCTACCCGTCGGCGTTCGCCATCGGGCTCACCTTCTGGGCCTGGGCCTGGACGGGGGCGCGGGCCCGGGGGCAGGGGCCGGTGCGGTACGTCGGGCCGAGCGGACTGCCCGCGGTCGCCGGGTACGCCGGGCTGGGCGCGCTGTACGGGCTGGTCCTGCTGATCCATCCGATCACCGCGGCGGCCGCGGTGTCGGGGGCGGTGGCGTTCGTCGCCGGGTGGCAGCG
>NZ_RDBN01000053.1:775859-794369 GCF_008042075.1 Streptomyces sp. UW30
GCCACTTCATCAGCGCCTTCGCCACCGCCAAGCTCACCGCCCAGTACAGCCAGGCGAAGCTCGGCCAGGTCTGGCAGGTGATGACGCCGTTGCTGAACGCGGCGGTGTACTACTTCATCTTCGGCATGCTCCTGGGCACCAGCCACGGCGTGCCGGACTACATCCCGTTCCTGGTGACGGGCGTGTTCGTGTGGACCTTCACCCAGAGCTCGATCATGGCGGGCACCCGCGCCATCTCCGGGAACCTGGGCCTGGTGCGGGCCCTGCACTTCCCGCGGGCCGCGCTGCCGATCTCCTTCGCGCTCCAGCAGCTCCAGCAGCTGCTGTTCTCGATGGCGGCCCTGTTCGTGATCCTGCTCTGCTTCGGCATTCCGGTCTCCGCGTCCTGGGTGCTGGTGATCCCGGCGCTGTTCCTGCAGTTCACCTTCAACGCGGGCGTCGCGATGGTCATGGCGCGCATGGGCGCGAAGACGCCGGACATCGCCCAGCTGATGCCGTTCGTGCTGCGCACGTGGATGTACGCGTCCGGCGTGATGTTCAGCATCAGCCACGTCACGGGCGGCCACAAGCGCCTGCCGTCCTGGGTGCCCGAGCTCCTTCAGGCCAACCCTGCCGCCGTGTACATCGACCTGATGCGCTTCGCACTGATCGACAGCTTCCACGGGAGCCAGCTCCCGCCGCACGTGTGGGCCCTCGCGACGGGCTGGGCCCTGCTCGCCGGGGTCGGCGGCTTCATCTACTTCTGGAAGGCTGAGGAGACGTACGGCCGTGGCTGAGAACACGAACGGGAACATCCCCACCGTCGTCGCCGACGGCGTCGACATCGTCTACCGCGTCAACGGCACAGGAGCCGGCCGCGGCTCCGCCACCGCCGCCCTCAACCGCATCCTGCGCCGGGGGCAGGCCGAGAAGGCGGCGGGCGTGCGCACGGTGCACGCCGTCAAGAACGTCTCCTTCGTGGCGTACCGAGGCGAGGCCATCGGCCTCATCGGCACCAACGGCTCCGGCAAGTCGACGCTGCTCAAGGCCGTCGCGGGCCTGCTCCCGGTGGAGAACGGCCACATCTACACCGACGGCCAGCCCTCCCTCCTCGGCGTGAACGCGGCCATGATGAACGACCTCACCGGCGAGCGCAACGTCTTCCTCGGCGGCCTCGCGATGGGCATGTCCCGTGAGCAGGTCAAGCAGCGCTACCAGGAGATCGTCGACTTCTCCGGCATCAACGACAAGGGCGACTTCATCACCCTGCCCATGCGCACGTACTCCTCCGGCATGGCGGCCCGTCTGCGCTTCTCCATCGCCGCCGCCAAGGACCACGACGTCCTGCTGATCGACGAGGCCCTCGCCACCGGCGACCGCTCCTTCCAGAAGCGCTCCGAGGCCCGGATCCGCGAGCTGCGCAAGCACGCGGGCACGGTGTTCCTGGTCAGCCACAACAACAAGTCGATCCGCGACACCTGCGACCGCGTGCTGTGGCTGGAGCGCGGCGAGCTGCGCATGGACGGTCCGACGGACGACGTCCTGAAGGAGTACGAGGCGTTCACCGGCGACAAGGCCGCCAAGCCGAAACCGCAGCCCAAGGCCGCGCCCGCCGCTGTTCCTTCCTGAGGCACAGCCCCAGATCACTCCCCAGAACGTCAGGGCGCCCCGGACCGTSACGGTCCGGGGCGCCCTGACGCACGTAAGGCTCAGGAACTCATGCGGCTCACGTGTGCGTCCGCAGCAGCGTCCGCATGGTGCGCATCGCCACCGACAGGTTGGCCAGGTCGAAGGCGTCCGACCCGCGGATCTCCTCCAGCGTCGTGCGCGCCCGGCCGAGGATCGCGCCGTTCTTCTTCTCCCACACGTTGAAGCGCTGCTCGGGCGTCGCGGTGCCGTTGCCGGCCGCCAGGACGTCCGAGGTCAGGGCCGCATGGGCGGCGAAGAGGTCCTCGCGGATGGAGGCACGGGCCATGGACTGCCAGCGGTCGGCACGCGGCAGCTCGATGATGCGGTCCATGAGCTGGGCGATGTGCAGCCGGTCGGCGAGGTCGTAGTAGACCTCGGCGACGTCCATCGGGTCCTTGCCCGTGCGGTCGGCCACCGAGACGATGTCGAGCGTCGGGAAGGCGGACGAGAACCCGGCGACCCGCGTGGCGAGTTCGGCGGGGACACCGGCGGCGGTCAGCTCGTCGTAGATCTGCTGGTACCACTCCAGGTCCGCGCCGCGCAGCAGCTTCGGCAGCTGCGACCACACCTGCTCGACGCGGTCGGCGAAGAAGTCGACCGTCTCGGCGAGCTGGAGCGGCTGCTGGCGGTTGTTGAGCAGCCAGCGCGTGCCGCGCTCGACGAGCCGGCGCGAGTGCAGCCGGATCCGGGTCTGGACGTCGGCCTCGACCTTGTTGTCGAGCCCCTCGACCGCGTCCCACACCTCCGCCGAGCGGAAGATCGCGCGGGCCACGGTCTGCGCCCGGACGATCTCCTCCAGCGAGGCACCGGTCTCCTCGCGCAGCCGGTGCAGATACGTCGTACCGCCCGTGTTGACCGTGTCGTTGACCAGCACGGTCGTGGTGATCTCACGGCGCAGCGGGTGGCTGACGAGGTACTCGGGGAACTGCTCGCGCAGCTCGGTCGGGAAGTACGCGTGCAGCAACGTGCTCAGGTACGGGTCGTCCGGCAGCGTGGTGTGCAGCAGCTCCTCGGCGACCGTGATCTTCGTGTACGCCATCAGCACGGCCGTCTCCGGGCCGGTCAGGCCGTGGCCGGTGCCGAGGCGTTCGCGGATCTGGCGGTCGGTGGGCAGGAACTCCAGCGCCCGGTCCAGGTGCCCCGCCCTGACCATGTGCTTCATGAAGCGCTGCTGGGCGTGGAGCATGGCGCTGGACTGGGCGAGGGCGTTGGCGATCGCCGTGTTCTGGGCGTAGTTGTTGCGCAGGACCAGACGGCCGACCTCGTCGGTCATCTCGGCGAGCAGCTTGTTGCGCTGCTTGACGGTCATGTCCCCGTCGGAGACGAGACCGTTGAGCAGGATCTTGATGTTCACCTCGTGGTCGGAGGTGTCGACGCCCGCGCTGTTGTCGATGGCATCGGTGTTGATCTTGCCGCCCTGCCGCGCGAACTCGATCCGGCCGAGCTGGGTCAGCCCCAGGTTGCCGCCCTCACCGACGGCCTTGACCCGCAGGTCGGCGCCGTCGACGCGGATGGCGTCGTTGGCCTTGTCGCCGACGTCCGCGTGGGTCTCGGTCGAGGCCTTCACATACGTACCGATGCCGCCGTTCCACAGCAGGTCCACCGGCGCCTTGAGGATGGCCTTCATCAGCTCGGCCGGGGTCATCTTGGCGACCTTGCCCTCGATGCCCAGGGCCTCGCGGATGTGCGCGTTGACCGGGATGGCCTTGGCGCTGCGCGGGAAGACGCCGCCACCGGCCGAGATCAGCTCGGTGTCGTAGTCCTCCCAGCTGGAGCGGGGCAGCTCGAAGACGCGGCGGCGCTCGGCGTAGGAGGTGGCCGCGTCCGGGGTCGGGTCGATGAAGATGTGCCGGTGGTCGAAGGCGGCGACCAGGCGGATGTGCTCGCTGAGCAGCATGCCGTTGCCGAACACGTCACCGGACATGTCGCCGATGCCGACGACCGTGAAGTCCTCGCTCTGCGTGTCCACGCCCAGCTCACGGAAGTGCCGCTTGACGGACTCCCAGGCGCCGCGGGCGGTGATGCCCATGCCCTTGTGGTCGTAGCCGGCCGAGCCGCCGGAGGCGAAGGCGTCACCGAGCCAGAAGTTGTACTGCTCGGCGACCCCGTTGGCGATGTCGGAGAAGGTCGCGGTGCCCTTGTCCGCGGCGACGACGAGGTAGGTGTCGTCCTCGTCGTGCCGTACGACGTCCGCGGGCGGGACGACGTCGCCGGCCACCATGTTGTCGGTGATGTCGAGCAGCGCCGAGATGAAGGTCTTGTAGGAGGCCACGCCCTCGGCCAGCCACGCGTCCCGGTCCACCGACGGGTCCGGCAGCTGCTTGGCGACGAAGCCGCCCTTGGCGCCGACCGGCACGATGACGGTGTTCTTCACCATCTGCGCCTTGACCAGGCCGAGGATCTCGGTACGGAAGTCCTCACGCCGGTCGGACCAGCGCAGGCCGCCTCGCGCGACCTTGCCGAAGCGCAGGTGCACGCCCTCGACGCGCGGCGAGTAGACCCAGATCTCGAAGGCCGGGCGCGGCGCCGGGAGGTCGGGAATGGCCTGCGGGTCGAACTTCATCGAGACGTAGTCGTGCGGGTGACCGCCCGCCGCCTCCTGGAAGAAGTTCGTCCGCAGCGTCGCCTTGATCACGGTGAGGAAGGACCGCAGGATCCGGTCCTCGTCGAGGCTCGCCACCTGGTCGAGCGCCGCGTCGACCTCTTCGAGGAGCGCGTCGACGATCTCGTGGCCCGCACGCTGGCGGTCCGGCGACATCCGCGCCTCGAACAGGGAGACGAGCAGGCGGGTGGTGTGGACGTTGTTGCGGAGGGTGTCCTCCATGTAGTCCTGGCTGAAGGTGGAGCCGGCCTGGCGCAGGTACTTCGCGTACGCCCGCAGCACCATCGCCTGCCGCCAGGTGAGCCCGGCGCCCAGCACGAGGGCGTTGAAGCCGTCGTTCTCCGCCTTGCCGGTCCAGGTGGCGGCGAACGCCTCGGAGAACCGTTCGCGCGCGTCGTCGCCGAGGTACTCGCCGCCGGCCGTCGGCGCCATGCGCAGGCCGAAGTCGTAGATCCAGGCGACACTGCGGTCGGAGCAGCGCAGCTCGTAGGGCCGCTCGTCGACGACCTCGACGCCGAGCCGGCTGAGGACGGGCAGGACGGCGGACAGGGAGACGGCAGCGCCCTTGCGGTAGATCTTGAAGCGGCGCTCCTCGGGGGCGGCGCCGACCGGCTCGTACAGGCTCAGCGAGAAGTCGTTCTCCTCGGTGAGCTGCTCGATGTGCACCAGGTCGGAGACCGCGGAGCGCGGGGAGTGGTCGGCCTTGTAACCCTCGGGGAAGGCGTTGCCGTAGCGGCGCAGCAGCTCGGCGGCGCGCTCCTCACCGAGTTCGGCGTTGAGCGCGTCGGCGAAGCCGTCGGCCCAGGAACGCGCGGCCTCGACCAGGCGGGCCTCGATGCGCTCCTTGTCGGCCTCGGACAGCTCCGGCAGCTCGGTGCCCTGCGGGACCCGGACGACGAAGTGCAGCCGGGAGAGGATCGACTCGGTGTTCCAGGCGGTGAAGTCGACGCTGGTGCCGTCGAGCTCCTCCTTCAGGATGTCGATGATCCGCAGGCGCACGCCGGTGGTGTAGCGGTCGCGCGGGAGGTAGACGAGGGCCGAGTAGTAGCGGCCGTACTCGTCCTGGCGCAGGTAGAGCCGCAGCCTGCGGCGTTCCTGGAGGTAGAGGACGGAGGTCGCGATGCGCTGGAGCTCGGGGACCGGGGTCTGGAAGAGCTCGTCGCGCGGGTAGGTCTCCAGGATCTGGAGCAGGTCGCGCCCGTCGTGGCTGTTGGGCGAGAAGCCGGCGACCCGCAGCACGTCGTCGACCTTGCGCCGGACGACGGGCACGCGGCGGACCGACTCGGTGTACGCAGCGGAGGAGAACAGTCCCAGGAAGCGGCGCTCGCCGACGACCTCGCCGTTCTCGTCGAACTTCTTCACCCCGACGTAGTCGAGGTACGACGGCCGGTGCACGGTCGCCCGGCTGTTGGCCTTGGTGAGGATGAGCAGCTTGTGCTCGCGGGCCTTGGCGCGCGCGTCGGCGGGCAGCCTCTCGAAGGACGGGCTGACGGGGTGGCTGTCGGTCTCCGAGTGCTGCGGGTCGGAGCGCAGGATGCCGAGGCCGGTGCCCGGCACGGCGGCCAGCGAGTCGTCCTCGCGCAGCTCGTACTCACGGAAGCCGAGGAAGGTGAAGTGGTCGTCGGCCAGCCAGCGCAGCAGCTCGCGGGCCTCCTCGAACTCCTGGTCGCGCAGATCGGAGTGGGGCTCCCGGGGCAGCTCGTCGGCCATGCGCATGGCCAGATCCCGCATCTTGCTCCAGTCCTCGACGGCCTCGCGGACATCGGACAGGACGCGCAGCAGGTCGGCGGTGATCTGCTTCAGGTCGCCGCGGTCGGTCTCGCGGTCGATCTCGACGTGGATCCAGGACTCGGTATAGGTGTCGTGCGGCAGCTCGCCGGAGGGCGGCGTGGTGAGCACCTCGATGAGCTTGCCGGTGAGGTCGCGGCGGACGAAGACCTGCGGGTGGATGACCACATGGATGCCCCGCCCCTGCCGCGTCAGCTCGTTGGTGACGGAGTCGACGAGGAAGGGCATGTCGTCGGTGACGACCTCCACGACGGAGTGGCTGCACGTCCACCCGTTCTCTTCCACGGTGGGCGTGTGCACCCGCACGTTGGCCGTGCCCTGGGGGCGGTTCTCGGCCAGGCGATAGTGCGAGAAAGCGGCACCGAAGATGTCGACCGGGTCGCGGTCGGTGAGGTCCTCCGGGGCGGTGTGCAGGTAGTAGCGCTGGAGGAACGAGAGCACGGTGTCGTGGTCCGGGGTGCCGGGGCTGCTCTCGTCCGTGGTCCCAGTCGGTAGGTGCCCCCCGACCGGGCTGTTCTCAGCTACCCGGGCGGCCCTCTCGAGCAGCTCGGCCTTGGCTTCGTCCAGCTTGGTCTGCATTGTCCTCTGGCTCCTGTCGCGCGCCGTTGCGTGACGTTGAAGGAAGTACGGTCTCTTCCCCTCCGGTGTAACGCCGCGACGCGGGGTGTCCGGTCTGCTTCGACGCTATGCCGCGAGGTGAGATATGCGGGGGCATATGAGCCAATCTTGAGCTGCCCCGGGGGTGTGACGCTGCTCTCTGCGACGTCTGCGCCCGGGGTGTACATGGCTGCTTCCAGGGAGCCCTTCCGGCTCCCTCCCGCCCGCGAGGACCAGCGACCGCCGCCCGGTCACGGATGTCGTCCGTGCTCTCCGGGCGCAGGGCAGGGGCAACAATGCCCCCGCGAGCTATCGCGCTGATCACGCCACTAAGGCTATCGCTCCTTACAGGGCCCCCGTCATGAGCCGTATGTGTACAAAACCAGGGGGAGAACTTTGACGTTCTGCACAGGGTCAAACGGTGCGGGGAGGGCGTAACTGGCGGGGTCGGACAGCAAGGGGGAGCCTGAGATGTACGGCGGAGACGGCGGCCGGGACCGGGAGCGGTCCGGAATCACGCCATCCAGGGGCGGCCCGTGTCCGAAAACAGCCGTGGGTCGAAGCCTGCCCGGCGGAGAGCCGCGCTGTGCCCACGGCAGGGGCGTTCCCGACGGCACCCTCGAACCGCACGCCCCCTTGGCAATCCCCCCGCCCGGAGGCACGTTGCCCAAGAGGCCGGTCCGACGGAGCCGCCAACCACGGCCGCGAAGCAGACCACGGCCGAGCAGAGGAGCGCACCCGACATGACAGCGAAGATCCTCATCGTCACCGGCGACGCCGCGGAGTCCCTGGAGGTCCTCTACCCCTACCAGCGCCTCCGCGAGGAGGGCTACGACGTCCACATCGCGGCCCCCACCCGCAAGAAGCTCCAGTTCGTCGTGCACGACTTCGAGCCGGGCTTCGACACCTACACCGAGAAACCCGGCTACACCTGGCCCGCCGACCTCGCCTTCTCCGAAGTCGACCCCGGCGACTACGTGGCCGTCGTCATCCCCGGCGGCCGGGCCCCCGAGTACCTCCGCAACGACCCCGAGCTCCGCAAGATCCTCAAGTCGTTCTTCGACTCCGACAAGCCGGTCGCCCAGATCTGCCACGGCCCCCTGCTCACCGCGGCGATCGACAGCCTCCGCGGCCGCCGCGTCACGGCGTACCCGGCCCTGGAGCTGGACATGCAGGCCGCCGGCGCCACCTTCCAGGACGCCGAGGCGGTCGTCGACGGCACCCTGGTCTCCTCACGCGCCTGGCCGGACCACTCCGGCTGGATGCGCGAGTTCCTGACCGTCCTGCGCTCGAAGGCACCGGTGAGCTGAGGACAGGGGCCTCGCGGGGCGCCGGGGACCGCGCGGGACGCCGGGGACCTCGCGGGACGCCGGGGACCTCGCGGGACGCCGGGGACCGCGTGGGGCGACGAGGAACCACAGGGCGCGGCGCTGGGACCGCCTCCGTGACGCCGAGTCCCCGCCGTGCCGCGCCACTGCGCGCTCGCGCGCTCACACAGCGAGCGGCCCCACGCTCACGCGGCCAGCCGCTCGGCCTCCGCGACGGCCTCCCTCAGCGTGTCCACCACCGGGACCCCGACCCCCTCCAGGCTCGCCCGGCTGTGCGACCCGCCGGTGTAGAGCACGGCCCGCGCCCCCACGTGCAGCGCCGCCACACCGTCGTCGGCGGCGTCCCCGATCACCACCGTGCGAGCGGGATCCACGCTCGCGAGCGCCTTGATGTGCCGCACCATGTGCTCGGCCTTGCTGCCCCCGGACGGCCCGGTCCGGCCGTCGACCCGTATGAAGTGCTCCTCGATCCCGAACCCCCGCACGAGCGGGACGAGTTCGTCATGCCCGTACATGCTGAGGATCGACTGGCTGCGCCCCGCCGAGCGCCACCCCACGAGCAGGTCCGCGACGCCCTCGGTGAGCCCGCACCTCACCCGGTGCTCGTCGTAATACCGGTGGAAGGTCTCGTCCATGACCAGCCACTCGGCATCGGTCGGCAGCCGCCCGAGCAACCGCTCGTAGAACTTCGGCACCGGCACGCAGTACAGCGTCCGGTACTGCTCCATCGTGATCGGTTCGAGCCCCAGCTCGGCGAACGCCGCGTTCGTCGCCCCGATGATCGCGTCATTGTCGTGGAACAGCGTCCCGTTCCAGTCCCAGACAATGTGCGCGTCTACGTGCTTCCCCATGTCCAAAACCGTACCCGCCACCACTGACAATCAAGAGAACAGCAGGTCAACGGGCCACCAGGACGCCGGGGCCGACTCAGTCCCCCAGCCCGACCAGGTTCGGGATCTCCTGGGTCGCGTACCACAGCAGCTCATGGTCCTCGGCCCCGTCCACGACGAACTGCGCGTCGTCGTCCCCGCCGTCCGCCGCCTCCAGCACCTCGGCGGCCGCCGCCACGTCCGCCTCGGCGTCGTCTGCGTCGACGTGCACAGCCGCCGCCTTGGCCAGCGCCACGCCCGCGGCGATCCGCACCTCGCCCAGCGCCGAGGGGTCCAGCCCCCGGTCGGGGTCCGCGACGGCCGCCCCGTCGGGCACGTCGACGGCGACCACGACCCGGCGCCGCAGCGCCCCCGCGTCGGCCGCGAGCAGCCGCAGCGAGGCGAGCGCGGCCCGGTTCAGCGCCGCGTACTCCAACTCCTCGATGTCGTCGGAGAGATACCACTCGCGCAACGCGGGCGTGACGGCGTAGGCGACGAGCGGTCCGGTCCCCAGCTCTCCCGTCTTGTACGCCTCGGCGAGACCGGGGAGCGTCAGGGGGACGTAGGCGCGCATGACTGACCGCTTTCGTGTTCGTAGGCTCCGCGAGCACCCGGAGAGGGCGATCCCGCGCCTCCCGGAGGGCCTTCAGGATACGTGCGCGTGTCCCCTTTCGAGTCCCCGCCGCCACCCTCTACGGCGTCCACTCCGGTCCGGAAACTCACCCGGGACTCCCTTGTCGCCACGGGCTTCCGCGCCCGTTCATCACCCGGATAAGTGAAGATTCCTGCCGCCCTGAGCGGGCCCCCGCTTCCTTGCCGTCGGCCCCTTCGGCCCCGTACAAGATCACCAGCCAACGAAGTTACCGCCCGGTATTTCCCGGGCCCGCCGAACGGGGACTCCATGCACAAGGTCATGACCAGGACGCAGCACCGCCCCGGCACCCGCCCACCGACCCGCCGCGACACCCGCCGCCCTGCCGGCTCCCCGCCACGCACCCCTAGCGGCGGCATGCCCCGTACGACGTCCCCCGGAGGCCGCCCACCCGGTTCCCCGGGCACGACGGGCCTGCGCGCCGGCACCAGGCCCACGGACACCCGCCCACCGACCGCGCCCGCGCCCGCGCCCGCTCCCGCTCCGGCTCCGGCTCCGGCTCCGGCTCCGGCTCCGGCTCCCGACACGTTGCAGAGCGGTCCCGCAGTCGAAACCGCCCTCGTAAGGCACACCGTCCCCCAACCCCGCCCCACCGACGTCTTCGCCGACCGTCTGCTCCTGGTCCTGAGCGGCCAGCGCCCCGTCCACTCGATGCTCCGCCACACCGCCGGCCGCGCCTACGACGAACTCGCCTGGCTCGCGGAACGCGGCCCCCTGCGTACCCGCGGCGCCCGCCCCGTCGTCCGCGACATCGGCTACTTCGAGCCCCGCGAGGGCGCCATCGAGGCCTTCGCCCGCATCGGCGCCGGCGACCAACTGCGCGCCATGGCCTTCCGACTGGAGCAGGGCGGAGACCTCCGCTGGCGCTGCACAGCGGTGGAACTGGGCGGCCAACGCAGGCCGGGCGCGACCGACGCCTGACGGCCGATGCAGGCCGCCGCAGGGGCGCGGGAGGGCGCGGGACGGCGGCCATCGGAGGGCAGCGCCGGAGGGCGGCGCACAGGCGAAGGGCCGGGCTCCCAGAGGAGACCCGGCCCTTTCAGCCGCTGTGCCGACGCCGCACTCACCGTCGCCGTCTTCTCAACGGCGGCGCCGCGGCGTCCCGCCCGCGTTACTTCTTGCGGCGACGCCCGCCCCGCGACTGCTTGCGCCGCTCCGCGCGCGTGAGGCCGTCGGCCTCGGAGCGCACCGGCTCGTCGCCGTTGTCGAAGTCGCCCTCGACGATGTCACCCTCGCCGTCCACCTTGGGCGCGGTGTAGTGCAGCCGGTCCGGACGGCGCGGAGCCTCGAGCCCCTTGGCGCGGATCTCGGGACGCGCGCCCGCCTGCGCCGGCACCGCGTCCTTCTTCTCCAGGTCGGCCACCGGCTTGGTGTCCTCGACCGGGACCTCCTCGACCTGCTGCTCGACCTGGACCTCCAGGTTGAACAGATAGCCGACGGACTCCTCCTTGATGCCCTCCATCATCGCGGTGAACATGTCGAAGCCCTCGCGCTGGTACTCGACCAGCGGGTCCTTCTGCGCCATCGCGCGCAGGCCGATGCCTTCCTGGAGGTAGTCCATCTCGTAGAGGTGCTCGCGCCACTTGCGGTCCAGGACCGACAGCACGACGCGGCGCTCCAGCTCACGCATGATCTCGGAGCCGAGCTGCGTCTCGCGCTGCTCGTACTGCTCGCGGACGTCGTCCTTGATGGACTCCGCGATGAACTCGGCGGTCAGACCGGCCCGGTCGCCGGCCGCCTCCTCCAGCTCCTCGATGGTGACCTTCACCGGGTAGAGCTGCTTGAAGGCGCCCCACAACCGGTCCAGGTCCCACTCCTCGGCGAAGCCCTCGGCGGTCTCGGCGCTGATGTAGGCGTCGATCGTGTCGTTCGTGAAGTGCTGCACCTGCTCGTGCAGGTCCTCGCCCTCCAGGACGCGGCGCCGCTCGCCGTAGATGACCTCGCGCTGGCGGTTGAGGACCTCGTCGTACTTCAGGACGTTCTTACGGGTCTCGAAGTTCTGCTGCTCGACCTGCGACTGCGCGGACGCGATCGCGCGCGTGACCATCTTGTTCTCGATCGGCACGTCGTCCGGGACGTTCGCCATCGACATCACGCGCTCGACCATCTGGGCCTTGAACAGGCGCATCAGGTCGTCGCCGAGGGACAGGTAGAAGCGGGACTCGCCCGGGTCACCCTGACGGCCGGAACGACCGCGCAGCTGGTTGTCGATACGACGCGACTCGTGCCGCTCGGTGCCGAGGACATAGAGGCCGCCGAGGTCCTTGACCTCCTCGAACTCCGCCTTGACCGCCTGCTCGGCCCGCTCCAGGGCGGCCGGCAGGTACTGGGCCCACTCCTCGATGTGCTCCTCGGGGTCGAGGCCGCGCTGGCGCAGCTCCGCCTCGGCGAGGTCCTCGGGGTTGCCGCCGAGCTTGATGTCCGTACCGCGGCCGGCCATGTTCGTGGCGACGGTGACGGCGCCCTTGCGGCCGGCCTGGGCGACGATGATCGCCTCACGGTCGTGCTGCTTGGCGTTCAGCACCTCGTGCTGGACGCCGCGCTTGGACAGCTGCTGCGACAGGTACTCGGACTTCTCGACCGACGTCGTACCGACGAGGATCGGCTGGCCCTTCTCGTGCTTCTCGACGATGTCGTCGACGACCGCCTCGAACTTCGCGACCTCGGTGCGGTAGATCAGGTCCGACTGGTCCTTGCGGACCATCGGCCGGTTCGTCGGGATCGGGACCACGCCGAGCTTGTAGATCTGGTGGAACTCGGCGGCCTCGGTCATCGCCGTACCGGTCATGCCGCACAGACCGGGCTGTTCCTTGTCGTTGTGGTCGTGGCGCTTGTAGAGGCGGAAGAAGTTCTGCAGGGTGATCGTGGCGAGGGTCTGGTTCTCGTCCTTGATGTCCACCCCTTCCTTCGCCTCGATCGCCTGGTGCATGCCCTCGTTGTAGCGGCGGCCGGCGAGGATACGGCCGGTGTGCTCGTCGACGATCATGACCTCGCCGTCGATGACGACGTAGTCCTTGTCGTTCTTGAAGAGCTCCTTCGCCTTGATGGCGTTGTTCAGGTAGCCCACCAGAGGCGTGTTCACCGACTCGTAGAGGTTGTCGATGCCCAGCCAGTCCTCGACCTTGGCGACACCGGCCTCGTGGATGGCGACCGTGCGCTTCTTCTCGTCGACGTCGTAGTCGCCGGTCTCCTCGAGGCCCTTGAGCGGGTTGCCGGCCTCGCCCTTCTTCAGGCGGGTGACCAGCTTGGCGAAGTCGCCGTACCACTTGGTGGCCTGGTCGGCGGGGCCGGAGATGATCAGCGGCGTACGGGCCTCGTCGACGAGGATGGAGTCGACCTCGTCGACGATGGCGAAGTTGTGGCCGCGCTGGACGAGTTCGTCCTTGGACCACGCCATGTTGTCGCGGAGGTAGTCGAAGCCGAACTCGTTGTTCGTGCCGTACGTGATGTCGCTCGCGTACTGCTCGCGGCGCTGGGCCGGTGTCATGTTGGCGAGGATGCAGCCGACGTTGAGGCCCAGGAACTTGTGAACGCGGCCCATCATCTCGGAGTCGCGCTCGGCCAGATAGTCGTTGACCGTGATCAGGTGGACGCCCTTGCCCGACAGCGCGTTCAGATACGCGGGCAGCGTGCCGACGAGCGTCTTGCCCTCACCGGTCTTCATCTCCGCCACGTAGCCGAGGTGGAGGGCCGCGCCGCCCATGATCTGGACGTCGTAGTGACGCTGTCCGAGGACGCGCTTGGCGGCCTCTCGGACGGTGGCGAAGGCCTCGGGCAGCAGGTCGTCCAGGCTCTCACCATCGGCGTAGCGCTGCTTGTACTCATCGGTGAGGGCCCGCAGCTCGGCGTCGGAGAGGTCGACGAAGTCCTCTTCGATGGAGTTGACCTGGTCCGCGATGCGGTGCAGCTTGCGCAGGATCTTGCCTTCGCCTGCACGCATGATCTTCGAGAGGACGGACACGGGGGTTGGTCTCCTTGCCGGTCGGGCCTGGGACGGTCGGTTTCCATTTGACTTGGCTGAGCAACGGCCATCGTATGCGAGGACCCTGCCGCGCCGGGAGCCTGCCGGGGGTGACGAGCGTCCGCTGCTTCAAATCTCCGTCAAAGGGGACAACGGACGGGGGTCGTGGATGGTGCCGCGTTCCACCCATGAATTGTGCGAAATGCGATCGCGCGCTCACCCACCGCATATGCGTTGGCGCTTGCGACGAACCCGCGAGGAGAATCGGCCGATGGAACCCGTCACGCTCACCACCGACCGCCTGCTGATGCGCACGGTAGGGCCGAAGGACACCGCCGCGGTGTACGAGGCCGCGCAGGATC
Organism: Streptomyces sp. UW30; assembly: GCF_008042075.1. Classification (GTDB taxonomy): domain Bacteria; phylum Actinomycetota; class Actinomycetes; order Streptomycetales; family Streptomycetaceae; genus Streptomyces. The sequence continues at coordinate 789,687 of NZ_RDBN01000053.1, forward strand.
CCGACATCCAGCGCTGGACCACGATCCCCTCGCCCTATTTGCGCGAGCACGCCCACAGCTTCACGGAAGAGCTCGTCCCCGAGGGCTGGAAGAACGGCTCGATGTTCAGCTGGGGCCTCTTCCTCCCCGAAGGGGAGGACCTGGTGGGCATGCTCGGCCTCACGATGCGTTCCATGAGCGAGGCCGAGATCGGCTTCTGGGGCGCGAAGGAGCACCGCGGCCGCGGCTATGTCACCGAGGCCGTCCTCGCCGCGGCGCGCTGGGCCTTCGTCCAACTGTCGATCGACCGCGTGGAATGGCGCGCGGAGGTGGGCAACAGGCCCTCCCGCGCGGTGGCCGAACGGGCCGGATTCACCCTGGAGGGCACGCTCCGCTCCGCCATCGTCCAGCAAGGCGTACGCCGGGACTGCTGGGTCGGCTCCCTGCTGCCGTCGGACCTGGCGCTGCCGTCGACGGCCCCTTATCTGCCGCCGCGGAACCAGCCGGCCTAGCCGCTCCCGCCGGGGCCGCAACCGGCTGCCGCGAGCAAATCCCCAGCTCACTCCGCGTTGTCAGTCCCAGCATCTAGGGTGCCGAGCATGTCGACCGCGTGGAATGGCGCGCGGAGGTGGGCAACAGGCCCTCCCGCGCGGTGGCCGAACGGGCCGGATTCACCCTGGAGGGCACGCTCCGCTCCGCCATCGTCCAGCAAGGCGTACGCCGGGACTGCTGGGTCGGCTCCCTGCTGCCGTCGGACCTGGCGCTGCCGTCGACGGCCCCTTATCTGCCGCCGCGGAACCAGCCGGCCTAGCCGCTCCCGCCGGGGCCGCAACCGGCTGCCGCGAGCAAATCCCCAGCTCACTCCGCGTTGTCAGTCCCAGCATCTAGGGTGCCGAGCATGACCACCCTGCACCCCATCACCGACCTCTCGGCCGACGAGGCCCGCCGCATCGCGCTGCGCGCACAGGGCTTCCTCGGTGCCCTCGACCGCAGGTCGGGCGTCCGCGGCATCCTCCGTCATCTCGGCGCGGTGCAGCTCGACACCATCTCGGTCCTGGCCCGCTCCCACGAGCTCATCCCGTACGCCCGCCTGGGCGCGGTGGGCCGTAAGACGGTCGAGAGGGCGTACTGGACCGCTGCATCCACGGGCGCGCCTGCTGCACGACCTCACGCCTTCGAGTACTGGTCCCACGCGGCCTGCATCCTCCCCGTCGAGGAGTGGCCCCACTTCGCGTTCCGTCGCCGCGCCTACCGCAACCGGCCGCACTGGAACCACGACCTCCCCGACGGCACCTACGACCAGGTGATCAAGCAGCTGCGCGCCGAGGGTCCCCTCACCGCGACGGAGCTGGGCGGCGCGAAGCGGACGAGCGAGTGGTGGGACTGGTCGGGCGCGAAGGTCGCCGTCGAGCGCGCCCTGATGTACGGCGAGGTGGTCTGCGTCGAGCGCCGCGGCTGGAAGCGCGTCTACGACCTCGCCGAGCGCGCCGTCCCGCAGGCGCTGCTGCACGACGAGCTGGACGACACCGAGTGCCTGCGCCGCCTGGTCCGCCTGGCAGGCCAGTCCCTCGGCGTCGGCACGCGCGCGGACATCGCCGACTACCACCGCCTCAAGGGCGAGCAGGTGGACGCGGTGATCGCCGACTCGGGTCTGGTCCCGGTCACGGTCGAGGGCTGGGGCAAGCCGGCCTGGGCCGACCCGGCGGCCCTGGAGACGCCTCCGCGAGGCCGCCACCGTACGACGCTGCTGTCCCCGTTCGACTCCCTGATCTGGGAGCGGGCGCGCACGGAGCGGATCTTCGGCTTCACGCACCGCCTGGAGGCGTACGTACCGAAGCAGAAGCGGGTCTACGGCTACTTCGCGATGCCGGTCCTGGCCGGCGGCCGTCTCGTCGGCCGTGTGGACCCGGCCCGCGCGGGCAGCACCCTGGTCGCCAAGCAGGCCACTCTGGACGGCCCGAAGGCGGTCCCGGCGGTGGCCCAGGCGCTGGTCGAGGCGGCGAGCTGGGTGGACTGCACGGACGTACGGGTGGAGCGGGTCGACGCACCCGACCTGCGCGAGCCGCTCGCCAAGGAGCTCGCCCGCCTGGTGGGCTGACCTCAGCGGATCTCGAGGATCTTCTCCCGCATCGCGTACACCACGGCCTCCATCCTGGAGTGCAGCTGCAGCTTCTCCAGGATGTTGCGCACGTGGTTCTTCACGGTGTTCTCGGAGATGAACAACTCCTTGGCGATATCGCGGTTGTTCATCCCCGTCGCGACGAGCTTGAGGACCTCCAGCTCGCGGTCCGTCAGCCGCGGCGCGGGCACGAGCCGGCGCTCGTCCGTCCGCTGGATCATCGACTTGAACTCGGTGAGCAGCTTCGACGCCATGGACGGGCTGATCTGCGACTGCCCGTCGGCCACCGCGCGAATGGCCGTGGCCACCTCGTCCGTGGAGATCTCCTTGAGGAGATAGCCGGTGGCGCCCGCCTTGATCGCGTCGTAGAGGTCGGCCTCCTCGTCGCTGATCGTCAGCATGATGATCTTCGCGCTGGGGGCCACCTCCTTGATGGAGGTGCAGGCCTCGATCCCGCCCCGCTTGGGCATCCGCACGTCCATCAGGATGATGTCCGGCAGCAGGTCGGCGGCCTTGTCGACGGCTTCCGCACCGTCTCCCGCCTCCCCGACGACCTGGATGTCCTCCTCGGCCGCGAGCACGATCTCCAGTCCACGGCGGAACAGGGCGTGGTCGTCGACGACGAGGACTCTGATCGGCTCCTTGCGTGGCGAGCCCGCGTCCTGGCCCATACCGACGACATCGCCGTCGGCATCCTCGTCCCGCATCGGTCCGAAGCTGTCCGCCATCGTTCCTCCCCCTGAAGGCTGCGGCTGGTCGTGTGCCATCGCCAACCCAAGGCAGCGGCCCAACGGTTGGACCGGTGCGGCCATGATTTCATGCCCGACCGGCACTGCGGTGACGAGCGGGGCGCGAAGTGGTCGCACACCGGTGCCCCTGGGGGCGCACACGCGCTCCAGGGGCACCGGCTCAGCTGTCAGCCGGGTGGGTCAGCCGCCCAGCGTGCCACCAGCCGCGGGAGATTGCCCCTGGGCGACCATCGGATCCGTGTTGAGGTGGATGACCCCGTAGTCATAGGCGTGCCGCCGGTAGACGACACTCGGTTCCTTCGTCTCGGAGTCGACGAAGAGATAGAAGTCGTGTCCGACCAGTTCCATCTCGTAGAGGGCCTGGTCGAGGGTCATCGGGGAGGCGACGTGCGTCTTCTCGCGTACGACGAGGGGCCCTTCGCCCTTCACTTCCAGCGAGCCGATCTTCTTGGTGGGAACGCCGTCCGGCTCGTCTTCCTGGAAGGTGTGGCCGTTGCCATTGAGCGTCGCCGCGCCCGGAACGTGGTCGGGGACCTCGGCCGCCGTGAGTCGGCGTGCGCCTCGGCGCGAGTAACGCTTGTCGTGCTGCTTGCGAAGCCGGGCATCCAGCTTCTCGGCCGCCAGATCGAGTGCCGCGTACGGGTCGCTGGCCGCTGCCTCCGCCCGGATCACCGGACCGCGGGAGCGGAGCGTGATCTCCACTCGATCGCTGCGGTCGGCCTGTCGCGGGTTGGGCTCCTTGGACACCTCGACGTCGAGGCTGATCACCTTGGCATCGAGCCTCTGGATCTTCTCCAGCTTCAGCTTCTCGGCCACGTGCTTGCGGAACCGCTCGGGCACCTCGGTCTTGCGGCCTTTGACGACGATGTCCACGCAGAACTCCGTTCCCGGATCGCCCCGCTCCATCGGCGGAGCATCTCCCTTTTGCACCAGGCTCCGGGGAACCCCGGAACCTCGGACTCGGTGACTTCCACCTCCTCCTCCCCCATGGGCAAGATCTCCACCCCATGGCCGCGGTCGATTGCGCAAAACCCGCGGCACGGCATTCGGATATGACGGGGATGGCCTGCGCCTTTCCCTCACAACCGAACATATCTCGCCCGGACGGATGTCGTCACCCTCTACTGCGGCGTACCTCCGTTCAGGTGAATTGACCCTCTCGTTACCTGCAACGATGCAAGTTCTCAGTCAGTTCCGGTTTATTTCGAAGGAATCCGGAGGCGCGGCGACCACGGCCGCGCAGATCAGGTCATCAGGGCGTCCGGCGGTCATGATTCCCGGCACCCCACGCATCCGCCGCACAGCGCCCTCCGTCGATCCGGCCTTCCGTTCCCCTGTGCTTTCCCGACTTCCCGCTCGATACACAACGGTTGCCCTGTCACCACACCCACCGGGCGCCTCGGTCCCCCATCCATACGCGTCCGCCTCCTCCACCGCTGCACCGTCCAGATCGCGAGGGCCCTCCTCCTCGGCCAGAGCGGCCCGCACGGCGCGCGCCGCCTCTGCCAAGGACGCACCCGTCGTCATCAGGTCGTCGACGAGCACGACCGCACCACCACCGGCCAGCAACCGGCCCCCGCCGGGAGCGACCGTCAACGCGCCCGCGAGATTGTCCAGCCGCTGCCGGGAGTTGAGCCCCGACTGGTCGGCCACCGCACGCCCCTGCCGCAGCACGGCGAGCACCCGGGCCGGCGTCCCGGCCCGCCGCAGCTCACGCGCCGCCGCGAGCGCGATCCGCCGCGCCGGATCATGGCCCCGGGCCCGCACCGCACTCCGCGCGGACGGAACCGGCACGCGGACGAGGTACGGGCCATGCTGCTGGCCCACAAGGAACGC
>NZ_RDBN01000053.1:794469-805085 GCF_008042075.1 Streptomyces sp. UW30
GCGGCGCCGAGAGTGCCAGCGCGCCGCGTTCCTTGTGGGCCAGCAGCATGGCCCGTACCTCGTCCGCGTACCGGGCCGCCGCGTGCACGACCGGCAGCCCGCACGGCTCCGGCACCGGTCGCACCCGGCTCGGTGCGGTCCCGCTCAGGACGGCACGGCACTTTGGACAGAGCACCGTGCGAGGCCTCCCACAGCCTCCGCACTCGGCCGGCAGCACCAGATCGGTGAGGTCCTGCCACCACCCCCGCATGCCCACCACTGTGCCAACGCCCGAGCCGGCGGACCACCCCTGTGGATAACTCCCTGTGGAAAACTCCGGCCCCGCTGCGCAGAGCTCTCCTTACGTTCGGAGCCGCGCGCACTGCCGTCCCAGCGCCTCTCGCGCTTCCACCCCGCAGCCGTGCCCGATTCCCGCCCACGAAATGGCACCGACTTGCCTCCGGGATGCCCCGGGATGCCGCCGGGCAAAAGAATCGGCCGCTTTCGGCCGGAGTCCCACTCCGGCCGAAAGCGGCCGCCACGCTCACCGCCGTCGCACTTCGACGGCAGTCCTCGGACAAAACCTCACCCGGGATAAACCGGCGCGGTCCCGTCCGTCAGCACCTTCTGCCACTGGGCCCCGGACGGCAGCCGCACGATCCCGTCCTCCGAGTAGCCGACCAGCGGCAGCCGTGCGTCCTCGGACGCGGTGATCTCCTTCACCCCGCTGAGGGCCGCGGGCGCCGGTCCCTCCGGGGTGGATCCGTCGACCTGCACGTACCGCATGGTCTGCACGCCGCCCTTCTCCCGCCCGACCACGACGAGCCGGCTGTCACCGGCCCAGGACATGGCCGAGACCTCCTCCAACGCGGGCGTCGCGGACCGCAGTTCGCGCACCGAGACGGCCGAATGATCGCCCGCCTTCGCGTCGTCGCTCCGCTCGATCCGCCCGATCAGCAGCGACGACTTCTCACCCTGCTTCACCACGAGCGCGATCCGTACGCCGTCGGCGGCCACCCGCACGGACTCGATGCGTCCCTCCAGCCCAGGCGGCATGTTCACGACCAGCGGGTCGCCCACGCCCTCCTGCAGCAGGAGCAGCCGCGGGTTGTCGGGATCCCGGTCGGCGACCCACAGATCACCCTGTGCGTCCCAGCTGGGCGCCGAAAGCCGCTCGTCCGGCGTCCGGCCCGCGCTGGTCAGCTCGGGCTCGCCGAGCGGGCCGTCCGGCACCAGTGCCCCGACGTAGAGGTTCTTGCCGTCAAGGCCGACGCCGGCCGCCATGTCCTCGTCGCGCGACACCGCCACCGACTTCAGCTCCGCGTCGCCCTCGCCCAGCGCACCCGGCACGGGGTCGGGCTTCGTACCGTTGGTCGCGGCGGCCAGCCTGACGAGCCGGTGTTTGGCGTCGAGGAAGTACAGATAGTCGGCGCGCTCCATCGACCCGCGCATGGCGACGGCCTCCGCGCTTTCCTCGGTCAGCGTGCACAGCTGCCGGCCCGCCGCCCGCAGCACGACCTCGTCCACGGTGGGCGTGAGGTTCTGCAGGGTGAACAGCAGCTGGGCCGCCATCTCCTTGCACTTGGTCAGCCCGACGCGTGCGGCCTTGTCGTTCAGGGGCACGGTCAGCCGGTTCTGGTCGTCGGTCGTCAGCGTCGTGACGTCCTTCAGCGCCGTACCGGTCGGAAAACTCGACCTGGCCACCGGATCGAGCCAGCTCGTGGGCCCCTTGAGCAGGGAGCGCACCGTCTGTGTCATGGGATCGACGTTCCGGCGCACGAAGACCGGATCGGCGACGGCCGCCGTGTGCGGGGACGTCCCGAGCGTGGTGTTCGTGGCGAAGTAGTACTTGTCGACGGACATGTAGTTGCGCTGGAAGTCCGTCCTGCCCATGACGACACCGCGCGGCGGCACGTCGATACGCCACTGCTTGGTCTTCTTGTCCCGCGTGAGGTGCATCGCCTCGCTGTAGTCCCCGCCGGCGGGCGCGTACGACTGCTGCGCGTCGACCGTGGCGACCTTGGCGCCGGTCAGCCGGTACGAGAGGTTGTCGGTCTCCTCCCGGCCGCCCACACGGTCGACGTCGGCGGCCGGTCCGTCGGCGAGCACCATCGTGGACAGCAGGGGCCGCCAATTGTCCGACGCTTCTTTCGTCAGGTACTTGCGCGCGATCTCGTAGTCGGGATCGTCGCTGGTCAGCGCCTCCAGAAAGCCCGAAACGATCTCCGAGGACGAAGCGTCCTCGTGCGGCGGCATGGCAAAGACCCGCACCTGCGTGTCCTGGCGCGGCGTGGACTCGACGCCCCGCAGATCGCCGCTGTCGGGCATCGAGGCACACCCCGCCAGCAGTACGGCGCCACAGGCGACGTACGCCACCGCGCGCCCCGGCGTGCGCCGGGTGCCCCCCTCGCGGTCAGCGCCCACGAGATGCCTCCCCATGCTTGCTCGACTCCTCGGTGTGCCCGGCTTGCTCACTCGGCGGCCCTTCCGCCTCGGGCTCGTCGTCCTGGCGCCGTGCGCCCGACGTCGGCCGCGGAACCACACGCGCACCGTTGCCGGGCAGCGCCGTGGGATCGGCCTTGGGGGCCGGGGAGGCTCCCAGGCGGGGCCCGATCGGGTCCCTCGACGGCATCGTGGACGCCTGGTCACCGTTGTGCTGAGCGGGCACCGTCGCGGCCTTGTCGGAGCCGCCGCGCGGCAGACCGGCGTCATTGAGTCCACGGTTGCGCCGCGAGTCTTTGGGCTCCAGGGGTATCGGCGAGCCCCGCAGCGGCTCGTCCGCCGTCCGCGGCAGCGTCAGCCGGAACTGCGAACCGCCACCCGGCTCACCCCACGCCTGGAGCCAGCCGCCGTGCAGGCGCGCGTCCTCCAGCGCGATGGACAGCCCCAGACCCGTACCGCCCGTCGTACGCGCGCGTGCCGGGTCGGCCCGCCAGAAGCGGCTGAAGACGCGTGTCGCCTCGCCGGGCTTGAGCCCGACGCCGTAGTCGCGCACGGCGACCGCGACCGCCCCGCCCGCCGACGCGAGCTTGACGACGACGTCCTTGCCCTCGCCGTGCTCCACGGCGTTCACGACGAGATTGCGCAGCACGCGCTCGACGCGCCGGGCGTCGGCCTCGGCGACGATGGGCTGCTGGTCGCCGACGACGCGTATCTGCGTGCCCTTGCGCTCGGCGAGCGGCTCGGCCCCGCTGACGACGCGCCGTACGACTTCCCTGAGGTCGATCGGCTCGGCCTCCAGCGCCGCCGCTCCCGCGTCGAAGCGGCTGATCTCCAGCAGATCGGCGAGCAGCGACTCGAACCGGTCCAACTGGTCGGCCAACAGCTCAGCCGACCGCGCGGTCACCGGGTCGAAGTCCTCCCGCGCCTCATGGATGACGTCGGCGGCCATGCGTACGGTCGTCAGCGGCGTCCGCAGCTCGTGCGACACGTCGGACACGAACCGCCGCTGCATCCGTGACAGGTCCTCCAGCTGCTGGATCTTCAGCTGAAGGTTCTGCGCCATCTTGTTGAAGGCCTCGCCGAGCCGCGCGATGTCGTCCTCGCCGGTGACCTTCATCCGTTCCTGCAGCCGCCCGGCCGACAGCCGCTCGGCGATCCCGGCCGCCATCCGCACGGGCGTGACGACCTGGCGCACCACGAGCCAGGCGATGGCCCCAAGCAGTACGACGACGAAGAGCCCGGCGGTGGCAAGCGTCCCCTTGACCAGGCTCAGCGACTTCTCCTCCTGGGTGAGCGGGAAGAGGTAGTAGAGCTGGTACGGGTCGCCGTTGGGGTCGTTGACCTGCTTGCCGATGACCAGAGCCGGCTGGGACTCCTTGTCGGCGGTGGGGTTGTAGATGATGCGGGTGTAGCTCTGGAACGCTCCTGTACTGCTGTCGATCCGCTCACGCAGGTCCTCGGGCACGCTGCCCGTCGGATTGACGTCACCGGAAGCTCGCGGCCCGCGCCCGCCGGTGTCTCCGCCCGCGGAGGCCGGCAGGGTCACGACGTCGAAGGCGCCCTGGCCGCCGCTGGAGAGCGAGGAGACGAGGTCGCTCATCCACTGGATGACGTTCTGCTCGGAGCGCTCGCCCGCAGCCGCGCCGTCGTCGACGGTGCCGGCCGCGGCCTCGTCGGCGCTCTTCTTGGCCGCCGCGAACCCACCCGTGGCCTGGCTCTGAGAGGCCTTCACCTTGGCGTCCAGCAGGCCGTTGCGCACCTGCCCGATGACGACGAAGCCCAACAGCAGGACGACGCCGAGCGACATCAGCAGCGTCGTGACGACGACCTTGAGCTGGATGTTGCGCCGCCACAGCCGCATGACGGGCAGCAACGGCCGACGCATCCAGCGCAGCACGAGACGCAGGACCGGGCTGCCCTGGACTCCGCCCTGAAGCAGCCCGCCCTCTAGAAACCGTCCCCAGCGGGAGCCCGCCGACTTCCCGCCGACAGGCCGCTCCGGACGGGGCCCGGTCGAACCGGGGGCCGCAGCGGCACTGTCCCGGGACATGTCAGCTCGGCCCTGCCTTGTAGCCGACACCACGGACGGTCACCACGATCTCCGGCCGCTCCGGGTCCTTCTCGACCTTGGAGCGCAGCCGCTGTACATGCACGTTGACCAGCCGGGTGTCCGCCGCGTGCCGGTAGCCCCACACCTGCTCGAGGAGCACCTCACGCGTGAACACCTGCCACGGCTTACGGGCCAGCGCGACCAGCAGGTCGAACTCCAACGGCGTCAGCGCGATCGACTGCCCGTCTCTCTTCACGGAGTGCCCGGCCACGTCGATGACCAGGTCACCGATGGCGAGCTGCTCCGGAGCAGGCTCCTCCGACCTCCTGAGCCGCGCCCGGATCCGGGCGACCAGCTCCTTCGGCTTGAACGGCTTCACGATGTAGTCGTCGGCGCCGGACTCCAGGCCCACGACGACATCGACGGTGTCGCTCTTGGCCGTGAGCATCACGATCGGCACCCCGGACTCCGCCCTGATCAGACGGCACACCTCGATCCCGTCCCGCCCGGGGAGCATCAGATCGAGTAGCACCAGATCAGGCTTGGACTCCCGGAATGCGGCCAGCGCCTTGTCCCCGTCAGCTACGAAAGACGGCTCAAAACCTTCACCACGCAGCACAATGCCGAGCATCTCGGCCAGTGCGGTGTCGTCGTCGACGACAAGGACTCGTCCCTTCATAAACGACATCATCCCATTCTCATAACAGTGGCGAAGGCAGTGGTGAGATAGGTCACCGGCCAGTGACCTTAGTCGTAGGTGGTCGCCACTGTCTGCCCTTGCCCCGACCACAGGGCGTGACCTTTGGGCGGGTCTGTCCCACTCTGCCCGCCCAACCGGTTCCCGCCTCTACTTCACAACGTCTGCGTCACCTGCCGCGACCGGGCACACAGCTCGGCCAGCGCCTCGGCCGTCACCGGCGACACCACTCCCTCTTCGGTGACGATCGCGGTCACCAGCTCGGGCGGCGTCACGTCGAACGCCGGGTTGTACGCCTGCGTCCCCAGCGGCGCCACCGGAATCCCGCCTCCCGGCTCCCCGCCCGCCACCGGCGCCTGAGGCGCGGCGATCTCGGTCACCTCGAACCCGGGGCGCTGCTCGACCTCGATGGACGCCCCGTCCGGCGTGTCCGGATCCACCGTCGTCAGCGGCGCCACCACGATGAACGGCACATGGTGATAGCGCGCGAGCACCGCGAGCGGATAACTCCCCACCTTGTTCGCGACCGAGCCGTCCGCCGCGATGCGGTCCGCCCCGATCAGCACCGCGTCCACCTCACCGGAGGCGAACAGCGAGCCCGCCGCGTTGTCCGTGAGCAGGGTGTACGCCATCCCGTTGCGCGCCGCCTCGTACGCCGTCAGACGCGCCCCCTGCAACAACGGCCGCGTCTCGTCCACCCACAGCCTCCTGAGCTGTCCGACCCGGTGCGCCGCGAGCGCCACCGCGAACGCCGTGCCCTCCCCACCCGACACCAACGCTCCGGTGTTGCAGTGGGTGAGGATGCGGTGCCCACCGCCGGGCAACAGCTCGTCCAGCAGCGCCAGCCCTCGCTCCGCCATTCGCGCGCTGGCCTCAGCGTCCTCCTTGTGCAGCGCCCTCGCCGCACTCAGCGCCGCAGCGGCCGCCTGCTCGACGTCCCCACTGCCGGCGAGCTCGGCCCGATACGCGGCCTGGGCCCGACGCACACCGACGGCAAGGTTCACCGCGGTGGGCCGAGCGCCCGCCAGCGACTCCGCGGCGGCGTCCACGTCGTAGCCCCGCGCGGCGGCGAGCGCGACGCCGTACGCCCCAGCGATCCCCAGCAGCGGCGCCCCGCGCACGGCGAGCGACCGGATCGCCTCCACCAGCGCGGACGCGTCCGTACAGACCAGCTCGACCTCCTCGGCCGGCAGCCTCGTCTGGTCGAGAAGGACCAGTACGGGACCTTCGGGTGGTTCGTCCCATCGGATCGCCGGAATCTCGATCGGCCTGCTGTCCTCGCCGGATTGCGCGTACTGATCAGCCATGTGGCCAGTCTGCCCCTTGTACGGCGGACAATTGAAGGTGCGCAGCCCATACCGCGGCCGGGACCCATCCGACCACCCCATGGCACGATGGCTGCCAACCTGCAGCCGCGCCCGCGGACGGGCATCGTGAAGGAGCGACGATGAAAGACACTCCGGGCTGGGCCTCGCCCGGATCCGCCCCGTCCGCGGGCGCGGCTGCAGGTTGGCAGCCATCGTGCCATGGGGTGGTCGGATGGGTCCCGGCCGCGGTATGGGCTGCGCACCTTCAATTGTCCGCCGTACAAGGGGCAGACTGGCCACATGGCTGATCAGTACGCGCAATCCGGCGAGGACAGCAGCCAGACCCCACCGCCCCCACCGCCCGGCCCTGGCTGGGGCGCGCCTCCCGCCGGGCCCGGCGGCTACGGCGGCGGCCACCCCGGGGGCTACGGTCCCCCYGGCGGACGCGGCGCTTGGGGAGGCGGCTGGGGCGGACCTCCGCCCGCGGCCAAGCCCGGCGTGATCCCGCTGCGCCCGCTCGGCGTCGGCGAGATCCTCGACGGCGCGGTCTCCACCATGCGCACGTACTGGCGCACGGTCCTCGGCATCTCCCTGACCGTCGCGATCGTGACGGAGGTCCTCGTCATCCTCGTCCAGGGCTTCGTCCTGAACGACCGCACGAGCACCGAGGCCCTCAACGACCCGAGCGCCAGCTTCGACGAGCTGACCCGCGCCATGGGCGACGCCATGCTGAACTCCAGCGTGATCTTCCTGATCTCGATGATCGGCGCGATCGTGGCGACCGCCCTGCTGACGACGGTCACCAGCCGCGCGGTGCTGGGCAAGTCCGTGACCACCGGCGAGGCCTGGCGCGACGCCCGCCCTCAGGTGCCGCGCCTCTTCGGCCTGCTCTTCCTGCTGCTGCTCATGACCTTCGGCGTGGTCTTCGTGGGTGCCCTGCCCGGCATCCTCGTGGCCGCCGCCGGCTCCGGTGACGCGGGCGTGGCACTCACCATCCTGGGCGTCATCGGCGGCTTCATCGTCGCGCTGTGGCTGTGGTTCCGCTTCTCCCTCGCCTCCCCCGCGTTGATGCTGGAGAAGCAGGGCATCGTCAAGTCGCTGAGCCGTTCCGCCAAGCTGGTCCGCGGCTCCTGGTGGCGGGTCTTCGGCATCCAGCTGCTGGCCACGATCATCGCGAACATCGTCGCCGCGATCGTCGTCATCCCCTTCACCTTCCTCGCCGCCGCGCTCAGCGGCGACGCCGGCGCCAACATCCTCGAAGGCACCACTGACCTCGGCTGGACGTTCCTCATCGTCAGCGGCGTCGGCTCGGTGATCGGCTCCATGATCACCTTCCCGATCACCGCCGGCGTGACCGTCCTGCTCTACATCGACCAGCGCATCCGCCGCGAGGCCCTCGACCTCGAACTGGCCCGCGCAGCCGGCGTCCAGGGCTACGGCACCGACACTCCGGGGAGCTGAACGGGTGAGCTTCGCGGGGGGAGTTCTCACAGCGGCGTCAGCGTTGCCGGAAACGGCCGTTCGCACGTTGCTCGGCGTAAGTGACACATCGGTCCGTGCACTGTCGCGCTCGGCCGACACGTCCGTGCTGTCGCTGCTGGCGCGCTCGGACGACGAGCCACCGCTGACGATCCCTCGCGACCCCGCACGGGAAGCGGCCCGGCGCGAGCTGTCCAAGGGCATGTACCACGAGAACGAACCCAGTTGGTTCCAACGCGCCCTGGACGCCTTCTGGGACTGGGTCGAGGACCTGTTCAGCAGCGCCTCGACCGTGACGCCCGGAGGACCGCTCGGCCTGGTCGTCGTCATCCTGGTCATCGTCGCGGTCCTCGGCGCCCTGTGGTGGCGCCTGGGCACCCCACGCCGCCAACCCACCTCCTCCGCCGCCCTGTTCGACGACCGCCCCCGCAGCGCCGCAGAACACCGCGCCGCCGCCGAGGCGCACGCCGCCCAGGGCCACTGGAACCAGGCCGTCCAGGAACGGATGCGCGCCATCGTCCGCTCCCTGGAGGAACGCGCACTCCTCGACGTCCGCCCCGGCCGCACCGCGGACGAGGCCGCCGCCGACGCGGGCCGCTCACTGCCCGCCCACTCGGACCGACTGCGCTCCTCCGCCCGGGACTTCGACGACGTGACATACGGCGGCCGGACGGCAACCCAGCACGCGTACCAACGGATGGCCGAACTCGACCGCGACCTGAAGAGCACCAAGCCCCAACTCGCGAGCAGCGCCCCCAGCACGACGCACAACGCCCGCCAGGGAGCCGCCGAATGACCACCGAGGCCACGCTCCCCTCGACCTCGACCTCGCCCACCGCACGCCAGGTATGGACCCGCGCGCGCGGCATCGCCCTCGCCGTCGTGCTCCTGCTGACGGCGGCCGTCGTCATCGCCACGATCCGCTCGGACGCCCGGCACGGCGCCCTCGACCCACGCTCCGCCGACCCCAAGGGCAGCCGGGCCGTCGCCGAACTCCTCGCCGACCGCGGCGTGGACACGCGCGTGGTCACCACCCTGGACGAGGCACGCGACGCGTCCGCTGCGGACACGACTCTCCTGGTCGCCGGCCCCGACCTGCTGACGCACCGTCAACAGTCCTGGCTGCGCTCGGCCATCGCCGGCTCCGGCGGTCGCACGGTCTTCGTCGCCCCCGGCAGCTGGTCCGTCGAACGGCTCGTCCCCGGAGTCACCGCGGACCCCGCCACCAGCCTCGACTCGGAGCTCGCCCCCGACTGCGCCCTGCCCGCCGCCCAGCGCGCCGGCTCCGCCGACCTCGGAGGCGTCCGCTACACCACGACCCACCTCAACGCCGACGAGTGCTACCCCAGCGAGCGCCTGGCCACCCTCCTGCGCGTCCCGGAGACCACCGGGAACGGCGACACCGTCGTCCTCGGCGCGCCCGACATCCTCTACAACGAACGCCTCGACGAGCAGGGCAACGCCTCCCTCGCCCTCCAACTCCTCGGCTCCCGCCCCCATTTGGTCTGGTACCTCCCCTCGCTCTCCGACACGTCGGCCGCCGACGAAGACGGCGAACGCAGCTTCCTCGACCTGCTCCCCTCGGGCTGGCTCTGGGGCACACTCCAGCTCTTCATCGCCGCAGCCCTGGCTGCCCTCTGGCGGGCACGCCGACTCGGCCCCCTGGTGCCCGAAAGACTCCCCGTCGCGATCCGCGCCTCCGAAACCGTCGAAGGCCGCGCCCGCCTCTACCGCAAGGCGAACGCCCGCGACCGCGCGGCCGCCGCTCTTCGCTCCACCACCCGCACGCGCCTCGCCCCCCTCGTAGGTGTCCCCGTCTCCCAGGCGCACGCGCCCGAGGCCCTGCTCCCTGCACTGTCCGCCCACCTCCACAACCACGGAGACGGACAGTCCCTGCACACGCTCCTCTTCGGCCCGCCGCCCGGCGACGACGCGGCACTCATCTCCCTCGCCGACCAACTCGACGCCCTCGAAAGAGAGGTACGCCGTCCATGATGGACCCGACCACTGACAACGCCGGGAACACCGGGGACCCGGGCACCGCCCGCGCATCCCTGGAGGCCCTGCGCGCCGAGATCGCCAAAGCCGTGGTCGGCCAGGACCCCGCCGTGACCGGCCTCGTCGTCGCCCTCCTCTGCCGCGGACACGTCCTACTAGAAGGAGTCCCCGGGGTCGCCAAAACGTTGCTCGTCCGCGCCCTCGCATCCGCACTCGAACTCGACACCAAGCGCGTCCAGTTCACCCCAGACCTCATGCCGAGCGACGTGACGGGCTCCCTCGTCTACGACACCCGCACCGCCGAGTTCTCCTTCCAGCCCGGCCCGGTCTTCACCAACCTCCTCCTCGCGGACGAGATCAACCGCACCCCGCCGAAGACCCAGTCGTCCCTCCTGGAAGCCATGGAGGAACGCCAGGTCACGGTCGACGGCACACCCCGCCTGCTCCCCGACCCGTTCCTGGTCGCCGCGACCCAGAACCCGGTGGAGTACGAGGGCGTCGAGTTGGTCGGCGAGGGAGATGAGTGCCGCGTCGTCGCCGGGCGGCGGGCCGAAGAGGAGCGTGTGCAGGGACTGTCCGTCTCCGTGGTTGTGGAGGTGGGCGGACAGTGCAGGGAGCAGGGCCTCGGGCGCGTGCGCCTGGGAGACGGGGACACCTACGAGGG
>NZ_RDBN01000053.1:805185-805985 GCF_008042075.1 Streptomyces sp. UW30
GGACCGTTTCCTCCTCAAGCTCACGATCCCCCTCCCCTCCCGCCAGGACGAGATCAGCGTCCTCACCCGCCACGCCGAGGGCTTCAACCCACGCGACCTGCGCGCCGCCGGGCCTGCTACGGGGCGTACGCCGGCGGACCTCGAGGCGGCCCGCGCGGCCGTGGCCAAGACGACGGTCTCCCCCGAGATCACGGCCTACGTCGTCGACATCTGCCGAGCCACCCGCGAGTCGCCCTCACTCACCCTGGGCGTCTCCCCACGCGGCGCCACGGCCCTGCTCGCCACCGCCCGCGCCTGGGCCTGGCTGACCGGCCGTGACTACGTCATCCCCGACGACGTGAAAGCCCTTGCCCTGCCCACCCTCCGCCACCGCGTACAGCTCCGCCCGGAGGCCGAGATGGAAGGCGTCACCGCGGACTCCGTGATCAACGCGATCCTCGCCCACGTCCCCGTCCCCCGCTGATGGCACTCACCGGACGCGCCGCCCTACTAGCGGCCCTGGGCTCCCTCCCCGTAGGCATCTGGGACCCCAGTTGGACAGGCATCCTCGCGGTCAACGCCCCCTTGCTCGCGGCATGCGCCTGCGACTTCGCCCTGACGGCACCCGTACGACAACTGCGCCTGACCCGCTCCGGCGACACGTCCGCACGCCTGGGCGAAACGGCCGACGTCACCCTCACGATCACCAACCCGTCACCGCCGGTGATGTCCACCGCGCCGAGCACCCGCCCGGTCCGCGGATCGTGCACCGGCGCCGCCGCACAGGTCCAGGGCTGCACCTGGCGGATGAAGTGCTCGGC
>NZ_RDBN01000053.1:806085-808972 GCF_008042075.1 Streptomyces sp. UW30
AGTTTGGACGGCAGGTGCTTGCGGCTTGTGAACGGGGGGAGGACGCGGACCGTCCAGGGGACCTTGTGGGTGCCCTGGCGGGAGAAGAGGCCCAGGGGGCCGTATGAGCGGATCGTGACGCGGTCGGCCTGGCGGTCCAGCAGCTGGCAGCCCGGCACGGAAATGGCGGCATCCCGCCAACGGGTGAACATCCCCGCAGGCGAACGCCGCCGCATCACCACCCGCCTACGCCCCACCCGCAGAGGCGACCGCCAGGCCGACCGCGTCACGATCCGCTCATACGGCCCCCTGGGCCTCTTCTCCCGCCAGGGCACCCACAAGGTCCCCTGGACGGTCCGCGTCCTCCCCCCGTTCACAAGCCGCAAGCACCTGCCGTCCAAACTGGCCCGCCTGCGCGAACTCGACGGACGCACCAGCGTTCTCACCCGCGGCGAGGGCACAGAATTCGACAGCCTGCGTGAGTACGTCCCCGGCGACGACACCCGCTCCATCGACTGGCGCGCTACGGCGCGACAGACCACGGTCGCAGTACGCACCTGGCGCCCCGAACGCGACCGCCACATCCTCCTGGTCCTGGACACCGGCCGCACCTCAGCAGGACGAGTCGGCGACGCCCCACGCCTCGACGCCTCCATGGACGCGGCCCTTCTCCTGGCTGCCCTCGCCTCCCGAGCCGGCGACCGCGTGGACCTCCTCGCCTACGACCGCCGAGTACGCGCCCTCGTCCAGGGCCGCACAGCGGGCGACGTTCTACCTTCCCTGGTCAACGCGATGGCCACCCTCGAACCCGAGCTGATCGAAACGGACGCCCGAGGCCTTACGGCCACAGCTCTCCGTACGGCACCGCGCCACTCCCTGATCGTGCTGCTCACAACCCTCGACGCGGCGCCAATCGAGGAAGGCCTGCTCCCTGTCCTCTCCCAGCTCACCCAACGCCACACAGTCCTGCTCGCATCCGTAGCGGACCCCCACATCGCCCGCATGGCAACGGCACGCGGAAACACGGACGCCGTCTACGAGGCCGCAGCCGCCGCCCAAGCCCAAAACGAACGCCACCGCACAGCGGACCAACTCCGCCGCCACGGCGTCACGGTCGTCGACGCGACGCCGGAAGAACTCCCGCCGGCCCTGGCAGACGCATATCTGGCCCTCAAGACAACGGGGCGCCTGTAATTGGACCGCATTGCAATGGCCCCTCCGCGGGAAGGGCTCATTGCACGGTGCTTAAACGCAGAAAGGCCCACGCCRTAYGGCGTGGGCCTTTCTCAAAAATTGTTCGGCGGCGTCCTACTCTCCCACAGGGTCCCCCCTGCAGTACCATCGGCGCTGTAAGGCTTAGCTTCCGGGTTCGGAATGTAACCGGGCGTTTCCCTCACGCTATAACCACCGAAACACTATGAAACTATGACCGGAAACCCCCCAAACAAGGGGGGACGTCGGTCGTTGCTTCAGAACCAACACAGTGGACGCGAGCCTCTATGGACAAGCCCTCGGCCTATTAGTACCGGTCACCTCCACACGTTACCGTGCTTCCAGATCCGGCCTATCAACCCAGTCGTCTACTGGGAGCCTTACCCCATCAAGTGGGTGGGAATACTCATCTCGGAGCAGGCCTTCCTCGATTGGCGCGCCGGAGCTTTTAACCTCCACCCAGGAGAGTGGAAGTGTTATCCGGTATTAGACCCCGTTTCCAGGGCTTGTCCCAGAGTGAAGGGCAGATTGCCCACGTGTTACTCACCCGTTCGCCACTAATCCCCACCGAAGTGGTTCATCGTTCGACTTGCATGTGTTAAGCACGCCGCCAGCGTTCGTCCTGAGCCAGGATCAAACTCTCCGTGAATGTTTACCCGTAATCGGGTGCACACATCACGAGAGCGGAACAGTCAGGCGGAATAGGCCCGACCGTTCACAGCGTCCTCGCTGTGTTTATTTCAAAGGAACCTCGYCCCAACCGGAAGACCGGCCGGAGACGGGGTATCAATATATCTGGCGTTGATTTTTGGCACGCTGTTGAGTTCTCAAGGAACGGACGCTTCCTTTGTACTCACCCTCTCGGGCTTTCCTCCGGGCGCTTCCCTTCGGTCTTGCGTTTCCGACTCTATCAGACCGTTTCCCGATCCGATTTCCTCGGTGCTTTCCAGGTTCCCGCTTTCGCGTTTCCCTTTCCGGCGGTTCCGACTTTATCAGAAGTTCCGGGCCGGATTGACCAGCCACTCGTTTTCCGATTCATCGGGAGAGGCTTCTCGGGAATCAAAGTTCCACTGAAGCAGATAGATACTAACTCTGCCAGGCGGGACTGTATCCACTTCCAGGCAACTGTTCGAATCTACCTCCTCACGAGCTCCGTGTCAACGGCTCTTGTGGGGCGAAGAGGAGACTAGCAGCTCAACAGGCGTGCCCGCACATCAAGCCGCCGTCGGAACGGTCGCGCTGCGTTCGGCCGCCTCAAGGTCACCTGTGTCTCCGGCACGAGCGGCACGGCCGCCAAGGACATAGACGTATGCGAGGAAGGCCAGCTCAGCGACGACGCCGATGGTTATGCGTGCCCAGGTGGGCAGGCCCGACGGAGTGACGAAGCCTTCGATGGCGCCGGAGACGAAGAGGACCAGGGCGAGGCCTATCGCCATGCCGATCGCGGCTCGGCCCTCCTCGGCGAGAGCTGAGCGTCGGGTTCGCGGACCCGGGTCGATGAGCGTCCAGCCGAGGCGCAGGCCTGTGCCGGCGGCTACGAAGACCGCGGTCAGTTCGAGGAGACCGTGCGGCAGGACGAGGCCGAGGAAGGTGTCGAGGCGTCCGGCTGAGGACATCAGGCCGAAGCCGACACCGAGATTGAGCATGTTCTGGAAGAGGATCCAGAGCACCGGGAGGCCCAGGAAGACGCCGAGGA
>NZ_RDBN01000053.1:809072-813418 GCF_008042075.1 Streptomyces sp. UW30
GCCGGAGACGAAGAGGACCAGGGCGAGGCCTATCGCCATGCCGATCGCGGCTCGGCCCTCCTCGGCGAGAGCTGAGCGTCGGGTTCGCGGACCCGGGTCGATGAGCGTCCAGCCGAGGCGCAGGCCTGTGCCGGCGGCTACGAAGACCGCGGTCAGTTCGAGGAGACCGTGCGGCAGGACGAGGCCGAGGAAGGTGTCGAGGCGTCCGGCTGAGGACATCAGGCCGAAGCCGACACCGAGATTGAGCATGTTCTGGAAGAGGATCCAGAGCACCGGGAGGCCCAGGAAGACGCCGAGGATCAGGCAGAGCGCGGCCGCCCAGGCGTTGTTCGTCCAGACCTGGGCGGCGAAGGAGGCCGCGGGATGGCTGGAGTAGTACGTCTCGTACTGGCCGCCGGGGCGGGTGAGCTCGCGTAGTTCGCTGGGGGCCGCGATGGTGGCCTGGACTTCGGGATGGGTGCCTATCCACCAGCCCAGTAGAACCGCCACCAGGGTGGACAGGAGGGCTGTGGGTACCCACCAGTGGCGCGAGCGGTAGACCGCGGCCGGGAAGCCGTATGCGAGGAAGCGTGTGACGTCGCGCCAGGAGGCGCGTCGTGTGCCTGTCACGGCGCTACGCGCGCGTGCCACGAGCTGGCTGAGCCGGCCGGTCAGCTGGGGGTCGGGCGCGCTGGACTGGATCAGGGAGAGGTGGGTGGCGGTGCGCTGGTAGAGCGTGACGAGTTCGTCAGCCTCGGCACCGGTGAGGCGGCGCTGCCGCCCGAGCAGGGCGTCGAGCCGGTCCCACTCGGCGCGGTGGGCGGTGACGAAGACGTCGAGGTCCATCTGCTTTCCTGCTCCCCGGCTGTTCGTCAGCGACTCGTCGTGGACGTCAGCTTGTCGTACTGCGGCGCGATGCGCCCTCAGCTTGGCAGACTGGCCATTCCGGGGGCAGGTCAGGGGAAGGACGGATGGCGTGAGTGAGCTGGTGACGGGCGAGGCCGTGGCGCTGGAGTTGCGCCCTGCGAAGCTGCCCAGCAGGGCGCTGGCCATCCTGCTCGATCTGGCCGTGGCCTTTATCGCCTACCTTGTCGTGACCATCGGCGTCGTGGCCGCCACCGCTTCTTTGGATGAGGCGGCGCAAACCGCTCTGTCGATCGCGATGTTCGTGCTGCTGCTGGTCGGCGGGCCGATCGCGGTCGAGACGCTCAGCCATGGGCGTTCGCTCGGGAAGATGGCGTGTGGGCTTCGGGTGGTGCGTGACGACGGGGGGCCGATCCGGTTCCGGCACTCGCTGGTGCGGGGCCTCATCGGCGTGATCGAGATTCTGATGACGCTCGGTGTCGTCGCCGTCATCGCTTCGCTGGTGTCCGCGCGCGGGCGGCGGCTCGGTGATGTGTTCGCCGGCACCCTCGTCGTACGGGAGCGAGTGCCCCTCACGCGGACGGGCTTCGTTCCGCCGCCTCCGCCGTGGTTGGCCGGGCGGTTCTCGGGGCTCGACCTGTCGGCGGTTCCTGATGGCCTGTGGCTCGCCATTCGTCAGTACCTGACGCGTATGCAGCAACTCGACCCGCAGGTCGCCTGGAGTATGGGCGAGCGGCTCGCGACGGACCTCGCGGGGCGTACGGGTGCTCCGGCTCCGCAGGGCGTGCCGCCGGCCGCCTATCTGGCCGCGGTTCTTCAGGAGCGGCAGGCGCGGGAAGCGCGGCGCGCCTTCGGCAAGGGGTCGGCCGGGGCGTCTGCAGCCGCACCGCCTCCGTCGGCACCTGCAGCTGGCGCGCCCGGCGCGGGCCTTACGCCGGTCGGTGGTCCGTACATGGCTCCGACTGGTGGGGATCATTCGCCCGCGGCGCGAGACGCAGTACGGCAGCCCTCTGCTCCGGTGCCGCAGGACGCGCCGTCGGACGACCGGCCTGCCACCGGATTCGCTCCCCCTGCCTGATCGCCCCAGCCGCGCGACGGCTGGGTCCTGCGACGGGCCGACGGCTCCGCGAGCCCCGTCGCTCTGCCGGGTGCCTCTGACCCGCCTCGCTCAAGTGAACGTCGACGGCGGTGAGTCCAGGTCCTCCAGTTCGATGCCGGGGGCCGCGAGGACCACGTCGCCGGCGATGTGCACGGCGTGCTGCTCCCCCGTGTCCAGGGCTGTGACCTGGTATTCGTCCACGGCCAGGGGGGCGTTGTCAGTGGCGTGTGTTTCTCTTTTCACCAAGGCCCAGGACTGGTCCAGGGTGCGCGGGGCGAGGACCGGATCCGTGAAGGTCACGAGGCGGACGCGGGTTGCCGAGGCGGAAGGGGTGAGGCGGAGGAGACGGGTGGTGGCGATGAGGAACGCCGGGGACGTGCCGGTGAAGGCGTGGGCGCGGACATTGCCTTCCGTGGCCTGAGTTCCGGTGGGGTCGGTGCGGACCCAGGTGACGCCGTCCAGGGCGGCGCCGCGTACCTGCCAGCCGCCGGCGTGGAGTTCGAGCCGGATGGGTCGGCCGAGTTCGTCCAGGGTGAGGTCGACGGAGCCGCTGCGATCGCCTGCGGGGGTGGTCAGCTGGGAGACATAGCGCCAGCCGGAAGGGCCGGGGGCGCAGTGGAAGTGTTCTTCTGCGAGGGGGGTGTGATCGTGCGGATCATGGAGCGAATAACGGCCGCGGGGCATCGGGGTCCTGGGGCTTGACGGACGGGCTGGTCCCGGCCACTCGATCGAGCCGATGAGGCTGCGTGGGCCGGCCATGTGGGCCAACGGGGCAGGCCCCCGGCACGGGGGTGCGGGGGCCTGCCTCGGAGGAACTGCCGCTGCGAAGCTCGCCGGTGCTGGTTCCCTGCGCGGGCGCGGCCGTGAAGTGGTGCACAGCGGCACCGCGCCCGCGAGGAACCGGCTCGGCGGTGGCTCGGCTCAGTAGCGGTAGTGGTCCGACTTGTACGGGCCCTCGACCTCGACGCCGATGTAGGCGGCCTGCTCAGGGCGGAGCGTCGTCAGCTTCACGCCGAGCGAGTCCAAGTGGAGGCGGGCGACCTTCTCGTCCAGGTGCTTGGGCAGCGTGTACACACCGGTCGGGTAGGCGTCCGGCTTGGTGAACAGCTCGATCTGCGCCAGCGTCTGGTCGGCGAAGGAGTTGGACATCACGAAGGACGGGTGACCGGTCGCGTTGCCCAGGTTCAGCAGGCGGCCCTCCGACAGCACGATGAGGACCTTGCCGTCGGGGAACTTCCAGGTGTGGACCTGCGGCTTGACCTCGTCCTTGACGATGCCCGGGATCTTCGCCAGGCCGGCCATGTCGATCTCGTTGTCGAAGTGACCGATGTTGCCGACGATCGCCTGGTGCTTCATCTTGGCCATGTCCGAGGCCATGATGATGTCCTTGTTGCCGGTCGTGGTGATGAAGATGTCGG
Source organism: Streptomyces sp. UW30 (assembly GCF_008042075.1). GTDB lineage: Bacteria > Actinomycetota > Actinomycetes > Streptomycetales > Streptomycetaceae > Streptomyces. Next base: position 812,433 of record NZ_RDBN01000053.1, read on the forward strand.
CCTTGTCGACGACCTCGTCGAGGGTCGTGACCTGGTAGCCGTCCATCGCCGCCTGCAGGGCGCAGATCGGGTCGATCTCGGTGATGATCACGCGGGCGCCCTGGCCGCGCAGGGATTCCGCGCAGCCCTTGCCGACGTCGCCGTAGCCGCAGACGACCGCGGTCTTGCCGCCGATGAGGACGTCGGTGGCGCGGTTGATGCCGTCGATCAGGGAGTGGCGGCAGCCGTACTTGTTGTCGAACTTCGACTTGGTGACGGCGTCGTTCACGTTGATCGCCGGGAACAGGAGGTCGCCGTCGCGCTGCATCTCGTACAGGCGGTGGACGCCGGTCGTGGTCTCCTCGGTCACGCCGCGAATCTCGGACGCGAGCTGGGTCCACTTCTGCGAGCCGTCCGTGATGGTGCGGTGCAGGAGTTCGAGGATGACGCGGTGCTCGTCGGACTCGGCGGTGTCGACGGACGGGACCTTGCCGTCCTTCTCGTACTCGACGCCCTTGTGGACGAGAAGGGTGGCGTCACCGCCGTCGTCCAGAATCATGTTCGGGCCGCCGGTGGGGGTGTTCGGCCAGGTCAGGGCCTGCTCCGTGCACCACCAGTACTCCTCCAGGGTTTCGCCCTTCCAGGCGAAGACCGGGATGCCCTGGGGGTTGTCGGGCGTGCCGTTCGGGCCGACGGCGATCGCGGCGGCGGCGTGGTCCTGGGTGGAGAAGATGTTGCAGGACGCCCAGCGGACCTCGGCGCCGAGGGCGACCAGGGTCTCGATGAGGACGGCGGTCTGCACGGTCATGTGCAGGGAGCCGGTGACGCGGGCGCCGGCCAGCGGCTGGGCCTCGGCGTACTCCTTGCGGATCGCCATCAGGCCGGGCATCTCGTGCTCGGCGAGGGTGATCTCCTTGCGGCCGAAGTCGGCCAGGGAGAGGTCGGCGACCTTGAAGTCCTGTCGGTTCTCGACAGTCGTCATTACGAGCTGCTCCTCGGGGTTGGGG
>NZ_RDBN01000053.1:813518-871265 GCF_008042075.1 Streptomyces sp. UW30
GCCGATGTTGTTCACGTCCATCCAGAAGGAGTCCTTCGGGATGACCAGACCGCCCGACGGGTCCGTGTGCCCGCCGAGCGAGAGCGATATCGCGATCAGCAGCCCGCCGACCACAACGAACGGTTCACAGGTGGCGACAGACCGGGACACTACGGAATCTTTGCCCCTTTGAGCCTGCGGCGAGGTGGTGCAGGATGCCTGGAGATCGGAACGAGATCGGGAAGATCTGATCGATCTTGCGGGGCGTCCGGGAGGGCGTTTGCGCACGACAATGGCGTTAGGAGATCGACGTGACCAGTCCGGCCGGCCGTCCCCCCACGGGCAGCGGCAGTGGCGAGCAGAAGCGGCTGAAGCTGCTCGCGGTGACCGCGTGCCCGACCGGCATCGCTCACACGTACATGGCGGCTGAGAAGCTCGCGCAGGCTGCCGAGAGCCGCGGCATCGACATGAAAGTGGAGACCCAGGGATCCATCGGGGCTGAAAACGTCCTCGATGACAACGATGTCAAACATGCCGACGGCATCATCGTCGCCGCGGACAAGGACGTGGACCTGAGCCGTTTCGCGGGCAAGCGGGTGCTGACCGTGGGAGTGGCGGAGGGTATTCGCCACCCCGAGCAGCTGATCGAGCGGGTGATGTCAGCGCCCGTGCACGCGGCAGGGAGCGCTCGCACGGCTCCTGCGGCGGGCGGTGGCAAGGAGCGGAGCGTCGGGTACAAGGCGCTGATGAACGGGGTCAGCTACATGATCCCGTTCGTCGTGGTCGGCGGGCTGCTGATCGCGATATCGCTCTCGCTCGGCGGGCACACGGACCCGTCGGGCGGTCTGGTCATCCCGAAGGACTCCTTCTGGATGGACGTGAACAACATCGGCGTCATCGGCTTCACGCTGATGGTGCCGATCCTGTCCGGTTACATCGCGTATGCCATCGGGGACCGGCCCGCTCTCGTGCCCGGCATGGTCGGTGGCTGGATCGCCAACACCGGTGAGCTGTACGACTCCAAGGCGGGTGCCGGGTTCATCGGGGCGATCGTGACCGGGTTCCTCGCCGGCTATCTGGTCTTGTGGATCAAGAAGGTCAAGGTCCCGAAGTTCGCGCAGCCGATCATGCCGATCATCGTGATCCCGATCGTGGCGACCACGGCGCTCGGGCTTTTCTTCGTCTACGTCATCGGCAAGCCGATCTCCTGGGTGTTCGAGAACCTGACGGACTGGCTCAGCGGGATGACCGGTACGAGCGCGATCCTGCTCGGTGCGATTCTCGGGCTCATGATCGCGTTCGACATGGGCGGGCCGGTCAACAAGACGGCGTTCCTGTTCGGCGCCGGGCTCATCGCGACCGGCAATCAGACCGTCATGGGCATGTGCGCGGCCGCGATCCCGGTCATGCCACTCGGTCAGGGCCTGGCCACGCTGATACGCAAGCGGCTGTACACCGAGCAGGAGCGGGAGACCGGGCTCGCCTCGCTGTTCATGGGCTGCTTCGGCATCTCCGAGGGCGCGATCCCGTTCGCCGCGGCGCGGCCCGCGCAGGTCATCCCCGCCAACATGCTGGGCGGCGCGGTCGCCGGTGCGGTCGCCGGAGTGGCCGGCGTCGAGGACGCGGTGCCGCACGGCGGGCCGATCGTGGCGGTGCTGGGCGCGGTGAGCGGTGTGCCGATGTTCTTCGTGGCCGTGGTGATCGGGTCGGTCGTCACCGCGTTGACGACGGTCGCCCTTGTCGACCTGGGTGAGCGTGGGCGGCGCGAGGACGCGGGCGTCGGTGCGGGTGTGCCCGAGGTTGCGCTGGTCGGGGCGGGCGTCGCAGTGGCGGGCGCTGGTGGTGGCGTAGCCGTCGTGAAGCAGGGGGCCGTGCCCAAGCAGGGCGGTCCGGCCGAAGCGGTCGCAGAGGTCGACTCGGCCGAAAGCGACGACGTCTCGGGGGAGGTTCTCTCCGGGTATCTCACCGCGCAGACCCTGAAGGTCCGGATCGACGCCGGTGACAAGGAGTCCGCCATCCGTGAGATGGCGGAGTTGCTGGCGCGCAGCGGCAAGGTCGCGGATGTGGACGAGTTGGTGGCCACGGCGCTGCGGCGGGAGGCGCAGGGCACGACCGGGCTCGGGGAGGAGATCGCGATTCCGCATGCCAAGACGGATGCGGTGAGCGCGCCTGTCGTCGGGTTCGCGCGGTCCGCGCAGGGCGTCGAGTGGGGCTCGCTGGACGGTACGAAGGCGAGGCTCGTGTTCATGATCGCCGTACCGGAGGCGGCAGCGGGCGATGAGCATCTGCGGATTCTGGCGCTGCTGTCGCGGAAGTTGATGGACGCGGAGTTCCGGGAGCGGCTGCTGGCGGCCGGGGACGAGTCCGCGGTGCTCGGTGTGCTGGGCGAGATCCGGTAGCCGGGGCCAGGAGCGTCGTGTGCGGGCCCGCCGGCCATGGGCTGTGGGCCCGCACGGACGTTCACTGCTGACCGCTACCCTCAGCCGCCGCGGAGGTTCCGCCTGGGGAGGGAGTGCTGATGGGGCAGGCGCGAAGACTCGCGGTCTCGGCGTGGGTGGTGGGCCCGTTGGGGCTGGCGCTCGTGATCGCGTCCGTGCTGTGGCTGCGGACGGGCTATGTGCTGTCCAGCGTGTCGAGCGAGAGCATGCGGCCCACGTACGACATCGGCGACCGGATCGTCGCCGAGCGCGTCGGCGACGAGGTGAAGCGGGGCGACCTGGTGCTGTACACCGCGCCGGAGCGCTACGGCGATCGTGCCGTCATGCAGCGTGTCATCGGCGTCGGCGGCGACCACGTCGTCTGCTGCGAAGGTATGGACACCGCGCGGGAGCGGATCACCGTCAACGGGAAGCCGCTCAGCGAGCCGTACGTGAAGGACGGCATCGCCGACGGGATGCACGGCCCGTACGAAGTGACGGTGCCCGAGGGGCGGCTGTTCCTGCTCGGCGACCACCGTCAGAACTCGCGCGACTCCCGTTTCTTCACCGAGGACCACGGCGGGACGGTGCCCGTCGGCGCGGTCATCGGCCGGGTGACCGACAGCCATGTGATGCCGCTGCTGCTTGCGGCGGCCACCTTGCTCGGGCTCCTTCTCGCCCTCGCCGGTCTCATCCTCGGGGTCGCGGCACGCAACATTCGGCGGCGGCCGGCGGCGCAGGTTGCGTTGTGGCCGGAGCGGTGGTGACGGTCCCGGCCCCGGTCCAAGGGATACGAGGGATACGAGGGACGCGACGAGATACGCGATGGGGCCCGCCGATCGACTCGGCGGGCCCCGTCGCCGTACGGACACATGCCCTACGGCGAGCAGTCGTACGGAACGTCAGTGCTCGGCGTCGCCGTGCTGTGCCGGTCCCCCGGGTGTCGCCTCGCGGTCGGCGCCCTTCGCAGCCTCGGCCTCGCTGTAGATGTCGGGCTCCAGGTAGATGACGCGGGCGATCGGGACGGCCTCGCGGATGCGGGCCTCGGCGGCGTTGATGGCGGAGGCGATCTCGGCGCCCGTGTCGCCCTGCGGGACGGCGATCTTGGCGGCGACCAGGAGCTCCTCGGGGCCGAGGTGGAGCGTGCGCATGTGGATGATGCGCGTGACCACGTCGCCGTCGACGACGGCGGCCTCGATCTTCTGGACGTCCTCGACGCCCGCGGCCTCGCCGAGCAGGAGCGACTTGGTCTCGATGGCCAGGACGACCGCGATCAGGACGAGCAGGATGCCGATGCAGACGGTGCCGATACCGTCCCAGACGCCGTCGCCGGTGAGCAGGGCCAGGCCGACGCCGCCGAGGGCGAGGACCAGACCGACCAGCGCGCCGAGGTCCTCCAGGAGGACGACCGGCAGCTCGGGCGCCTTGGCGTGGCGGACGAACTCCGTCCAGGACTTCTTGCCCCGCAGGACGTTGGACTCCTTGATGGCCGTCCGGAAGGAGAAGGTCTCGGCGATGATCGCGAAGAGGAGAACGCCGACCGGCCAGTACCAGTGCTCGATCTCGTGCGGGTGCTTGATCTTCTCGTAGCCCTCGTAGAGGGCGAACATGCCGCCGACCGAGAACAGGATGATCGAGACGAGGAAGGCATAGATGTAGCGCTCGCGGCCGTAGCCGAAGGGGTGCTGCGGGGTCGCCTCGCGCTGGGCCTTCTTGCCTCCGACCAGCAGCAAGGCCTGGTTGCCGGAGTCGGCGAGCGAGTGCACGCCCTCGGCGAGCATCGACGACGAGCCGCTGAACGCGAACGCCACGAACTTCGATGCCGCGATCGCGAGGTTGGCGGCGAGTGCCGCCACGATCGCCTTGGTACCGCCTGACGCGCTCATGTGTCGCGTTGTCCCTTCGCCTTCGTCTTCGTACGCCCGTGCGTCCGTACGCCGTCCAGGGCGTCGCCGAGGGAGCGCGCGGCCCCCCGCTCGGCTTTGCCCGTCCTTTGCCCGGTGGGCCATTGTTGCAGCCCGGTCCGACAATGGTGCGCCGGGTCGTGAGATGCCCTCGGTCAGGCGAGGACCGTGGCCCGGAAGACCGTGCCGGCTCCGGACACTTCGGCCTTTTCGCCCGCCGGCACGAAGACGGACTGACCGGGCGTCAGCTCGTGCTCCCCGACGCGGACGGCACCCGCCGTGCAGAGCAGGATCTGCGGGGTCGCGCGCGTGAGGTCGTGCGCGACGGTGCCCTCCGGGAGGACGTAGCGGGACAGGCGGAACTCGTCGATCGGCGTCTCGTAGACCTCTTCGCCGTCCGGGGACGCCTCGGGGCGCAGCACGCCCGGGTCGCCCGCCTCGAAGCGGACGACGCGCAGGAGTTCGGGGACGTCGACGTGCTTGGGGGTCAGGCCGCAGCGCAGGACGTTGTCGGAGTTGGCCATGATCTCGACGCCGAGGCCGCTGATGTAGGCGTGCGGGATGCCGGCCCCGAGGTAAAGGGCCTCGCCGGGCTGCAGGCGGACGTGGTTGAGGAGCATGGCGGCGATGACGCCGGGGTCGCCCGGGAAGTGGTGGGCGATGTCGGCGTACGGGGCGTACTCGCCGCCGAGGTGGGCGCATGCGGCCGCGGCCTCGGCGACCGTGCGGGCCATCTCTTCCGGGTCGGCGCCGAGGATCGCGGTGAGCACCTCGCGCAGGGCCGCTTCCTCGGGGTGGGCGTGCAGCAGGTCGACGTACGGCTTGAGGGAGTCGACGCCGAGGCCGTCCAGCGCGTCGGCGGCCTCGATGGGGTCGCGGAAGCCGCACAGGCCGTCGAACTCGGTGAGCGCGCAGATCAGTTCGGGCTTGTGGTTGGCGTCCTTGTAGTTGCGGTGGCCCGCATCCACCGGGATGCCGCGGCGCTCCTCGTCCTCGTAACCCTCCTTCGCCTGCTCCAGGTTGGGGTGCACCTGGAGGGAGAGCGGGGCGCCGGCGGCGAGGATCTTGAGGAGGAAGGGCAGGCGGGGGCCGAACTTCGCGACGGCGGTGGCGCCCAGCTCGCGCTCCGGGTCGGCCTCGATCACCTCGACGAGCGTGCCGCGTTCGGTGCGCGAGGGTGCGCCCGGGTGCGCGCCCATCCACATCTCCGCCTGCGGTTCGCCGGTCGGCTCGACGCCGAGGAGCTTCGCGATCGCGGTGGTGGAACCCCAGGCGTAAGGGCGGATGGTGTTGTCGAGGCGGTCCATGCGGCTGTCTGCCTGCTCTCTCCGGGTAGGCGGGTTCTCTTCGTGCAGGACGCCTGTTCGCCTTGTGTATGCCTGCCGGTTCCTGCGGCGTACGGCTGTCAGGGCGCCCTGGGACAGATCAGGCTCCCGAAGCGAGCGCCAGGTAAACGGCGGCGAAATCCGTGATGGCGATCAGTTCCGCGAGGGTCTCCAACTCGCCGCCGGGCTCCGGCTCCAGCTCGCTGATCGGTGTGTCGTGGCTGAGGGCCAGGTCGCGGGCGGCGGGCGCGGCGGTGATGCCGCCGATCGGACGGTCGCGCAACAGCACCACGCGCGCGTGCAGGGCCGGTGTCTCCTCCACGCGGTCACGGAAGAAGTCGTCGGGGTCCGCGCTCCCCGCGAGCCGGCCGGCGAGCAGGGCGTGGTACGAGGCGAGCGCCTCGGGCAGTTCGGCGACCAGGGCGGGGCGGCCGGAGAGCTCGGCGAGCGCGGCGGCGAAACGGCGGCCGGCCGGCCCGGCGGAGACGCCCTCGGTCCAGATCAGGGGGAGCGAGTCGGCGAGTTCGGCGGCGAGGGTCTTGGCGGGGTTGCTGTACGTCGCGATCGCGGGGCCGCAGCGCTCGGCGATGTGGTCGAGGCGGTCGGCGACCTTGTCGACGGCGTCGGGCGGGGCGGTGATCAGGCCGGTGCGGTCGAGGAGCGCCAGGAGCGGGGTGAGCAGTGCCCACAGGACGCCGGGGGCGGAGGCGGCGAGGGCCTCGTCCTCCTCCTCGTACGGGGCGGTCGCCATCGGTACGAAGAGGCCGTGGTTGCCGTGCATCGCTTCGGTGAGCGGGGAAGCGGCGGGGGCCACGGCGACGACCGTGCAGCCGCGGCGGTACGCCTGCTCGGCGAGCAGGGCCAGGCCGGGCTCGGTGCCGTCGGGGGTGGTGATCAGCAGCAGGTCCACGGAGCCGGCCCAGCCGGGCAGCTCCCAGCGCAGGGCGCCCGCGGCGGGGGCGACGCCGGCCGGGGCCAGTCGGGTGACCGGGCTGGTGGCGCCGGCGAGGGTGCCGAGGAGGTCGGCGACGCAGGTGGCGGCGGCGCCGGGGCCCGCGATGAGGATGGCGCGGGGGCGGCCGTCCGGCTTCAGGTCGTGGACGCCGGCCTCGGCGGCGTGCCGGGCGGCGGTGCGGACGCGGGCGCCGGCTTCGGCCGCGCCGCGGAGCAGGGCACGGCGGTCGGCCTCGGCGAGCGCCTCCGGCGTGTCGAGCAGCGATTCGTCGAGCATGGGCGACAGCCTCCGATCGCCGGGGCGGGTTTGGGCTCTGGTGTGGCGGGGCGTTGTGCCGGTGCGTCTGTGCGGAGTCAGGTCGTCGTGCTCTTTGGCCCCGTGGCCGTGGGCCCGGTTACGCGGGGCGGCGGGCCTCGTCCACGAGCAGGACGGGGATGTCGTCGCGGACCGGGTATGCCAGGCCGCAGTCCTGGCCTGTGCAGATCAGCTCTGCGTCCTGCTCCTTGAGAGAGGCGTGGCAGGCCGGGCAGGCGAGGATCTCCAGGAGGCCGGCTTCCAGCGGCATGGCGGGTCCCTTCTCGGGCGGGGTGGTGTCGGGGTTGGGCTGTGCTGTGTGGTTGGCGTGGGGAGTTTCGCCCCCGCCGCCCCTACCCGTCCCTCCTCCAGGGGCTCTGCCCCTTCGACCCCGGTGCCTTCTGGGGGCTGCCGCCCCCAGACCCGCGCATCGGCCCTGAAGGGGCCTTGTCCTCAAACGCCGGACAGGCTGAAAGATGCCGGCCGGCGTTGAAGGGTGACGCCCCTCAAGAAACACCGCCTGCGCCGCTCACCCCCTGATGATCGCCAATGCCTCGTCCCGTACCTTCGTCATCGTCCGCTCGTCCCGGGCCTCCGCGTTCAGGCGTAGGAGGGGCTCCGTGTTGGAGGGGCGGACGTTGAACCACCAGTCGGCGGTCGTAACCGTCAGGCCGTCCAGCTCGTCCAGTTCCACGCCTTCGCGGCCCTCGTACGCGGCCTTGATCGCGGCGAGGCGGTCTTTCTGGTCGGCGACCGTGGAGTTGATCTCGCCGGAGCCGGCGTAGCGGTCGTACTGGGCGACCAGGCCGGACAGGGGGCCCTCCTGGCCGCCGAGGGCGGCCAGGACGTGGAGGGCGGCCAGCATGCCCGTGTCGGCGTTCCAGAAGTCCTTGAAGTAGTAGTGGGCGGAGTGCTCGCCGCCGAAGATCGCGCCGGACTTCGCCATCTCGGCCTTGATGAAGGAGTGGCCGACGCGGGTGCGGACCGGGGTGCCGCCGTGCTCCTCGACGACCTCGGGGACCGACCAGGACGTGATCAGGTTGTGGATGATCGTGCCCTTGCCGCCGTGCCGGGCGAGTTCGCGCGAGGCCACCAAGGCGGTGACGGCGGACGGGGACACGGGCTCGCCGCGCTCGTCGACGACGAAGCAGCGGTCGGCGTCGCCGTCGAAGGCGAGGCCCAGGTCGGCCGACTCGTCGCGGACCCGCTTCTGGAGGTCGACGAGGTTCGCCGGGTCCAGCGGGTTCGCCTCGTGGTTCGGGAACGTGCCGTCGAGCTCGAAGTACATCGGGACCACGTCCAGCGGGAGGCCCTCGAACACGGTCGGCACGGTGTGGCCACCCATGCCGTTACCCGCGTCGACGACGACCTTGAGGGGGCGGATCGCGGTCAGGTCGACGAGGGAGCGGAGGTAGGCCGCGTAATCCTCCAACGTGTCCCGCTGGGTGATCGTGCCCGGCGTCGCGGTCGTCTCCGGGGCGCCCGACTCGGTCCAGCCCTCGACCAGTTCGCGGATCTCGGCGAGGCCGGTGTCCTGGCCGACCGGGGCGGCGCCCGCGCGGCACAGCTTGATGCCGTTGTACTGGGCCGGGTTGTGCGAGGCCGTGAACATCGCGCCCGGCAGGTTCAGGGCGCCCGAGGCGTAGTAGAGCTGGTCCGTGGAGCACAGGCCGATCTCGGTGACGTCGACGCCCCGGGCCGCCGCTCCGCGTGCGAACGCGCGGGACAGGCCGGGCGACGAGGGGCGCATGTCGTGACCGATCACGATCGCGCTCGCGCCCGTCACCTGGACGAAGGCTGCGCCGAAGAGCTCGGCCAGTGACTCGTCCCACTGGTCCGGGACGACCCCGCGCACGTCGTACGCCTTCACGAGCTGTGACAGATCAGCAGCCACGGCCAACCCTTCTGAAAGTCCTGTCGGTCACCCCAAACTACCCGCCCGCACTGACACTGCGCCGGGTGCCCGCTGAGTGGACCCCGAGCCGTAACCTCAGGTCAGCGCGGACGTCAGGGCAGCATCCAGCCGAGCACCGGCGAACTCTGTCCGACCACGATCAGGCACATCACCAGCAGCAGTCCGAGGCTCCACGGCAGCACCCGCCGCAGCAGGTCCCCTTCCTTGCCCGCGAGACCCACGGCCGCGCACGCGATGGTGAGGTTCTGCGGCGAGATCATCTTGCCGAGCACACCTCCTGAACTGTTGGCGGCGGCCAGGAGTTCCGGCGACAGTCCCGACTCCCGCGCCGCCGTCACCTGCAACGCCCCGAACAGGGCGTTGGCCGAGGTGTCCGACCCTGATACCGCCACCCCGAACCAGCCCAGTACCGGTGACAGGAAGGCGAGCCCGGCCCCGGCCGCCGCCACGAAGTAGCCGATGGTGGCGGCCTGCCCGGACAGGTTCATGACATACGCGAGCGCCAGCACGGACGTCACGGTCAGGATGGCGAACCTCAACTCGTGCACGGTGGCGGCCCACTCCCGGACGGCCACGCGCGCGTGCACCCCCAGAACGACGGCCGTGCACAGCCCGGCGAGCAGCACGAGCGTGCCGCCGGTGGACACGATGGGCCAGCTGAAGACATTGCCGCCGACCGCTTGGCCGTCCGGGTTCACGACGTTCAGGAAGGGCCAGTCGTAGGTCTGGGTCGCCCCGGCCAGCCAGTCCTTGACCACGGGGATCTGGGCGATGGAGAAGATCACGACGATCAGGGCGTACGGCGCGTAGGCCCGCACGACCTCCCCGCGCGGATCGTCCTCGTCCAACTCCTCGCTGCGCGACCCGGTCAGTACGGACGCGCGTACCGCCTCGGTGGCGGGCACGCGCGCGTGCGGCACGGCGACCAGGGCGCCCGCGCCGGCCAAGGCGGCCCCGATGTCGGCGAGTTGGGCGGAGACGTAGTTCGAGGCGGCGAACTGGGCGACGGCGAAGGCGAGGCCGCACACCACGGCGGGCACCCAGGTCTCCCGCAGCCCGCGCCGCCCGTCCACGAGGCCGACCAGCACGAGCGGCACGACGAGCGCCAGCAGGGGCGTCTGACGCCCGACCACGGAAGCCACGTCGTCCAGCGGCAGCCCGGTGACCTGGGCCAGCGTCACCACGGGCGTCCCCATCGCACCGAAGGCGACGGGCGCCGTGTTGGCGACCAGCGCGACCACCGCCGCGCGCACCGGCTCGAACCCGAGCGCCACCAGCATGACCGAGCAGATCGCGACGGGCGCCCCGAAGCCGGCGAGGGCCTCCAGCAGGGCCCCGAAGCAGAAGGCGACGACGAGTGCCTGGATGCGCGGGTCGTCCGACAGCCGCCCGAACGACCGCCGGAGGATGTCGAAGTGCCGCGTCCGGACGGTCATCCGGTACACCCACAGGGCGTTGACGACGATCCACAGGATGGGAAAGAGCCCGAAGACGGCTCCCTGGGCGCCGCTGGAGAGCGCCTGCCCGAGCGGCATGCCGTACGCGAGCCAGGCGACCAGGACGGCCGCCAGCAGCCCTGTGAGCCCTGCGAGATGGGCCTTCATCCGGACCCCGCCGAGCAGGACGAGCACGATCACCAGCGGCAGGGCCGCCACCAGGGCGGACAGTCCCAGTGAGCCTGCTACGGGCTCCAGTTCCTGGACGTACACGGGCGCCTCCCCGGATTCCGCAATACGGAAAGCGATTTCTCGTTCCGGCATACGGAATGGTCGTGTCCGCGACAACGACCCGTCAATGCCTGTGCATCACTCAACGAAACGAAGGCATGAGGACAAGCATGAGGACAGGGGGCAAAGGCGAGAAGGGCGGGGAGACGAAGAGGAGTCAATCGTCAGTTGTCGGGCGAACGGAGCACCCTGAGATGGCCGCGCCGCGCGACCTCCATCGGGTCGGCCCCACGACCGCCGCCCCCGCCGGCCTGCGCCGCCCGCTCCTGCGGACGGGCCGCCTCACGCACCGCGTTGGCAAGCGCTTCCAGGTCGTCCCCGCTCGGGCGGGCCGGAGCGGAACTGTCCAGCAGGCGCACGACCTCCCACCCGCGAGGGGCGGTGAGGCGCTCGGAGTGCTCGGCGCACAGGTCGTAGCAGTGGGGTTCGGCGTAGGTGGCGAGCGGGCCGAGGACCGCGGTCGAGTCGGCGTAGACGTACGTCAGCGTCGCAACGGCGGGACGGCCGCAAGCGGTGCGCGAACAGCGACGTACAGGGCTCACGACGTTGGACGGTACCGCACTCTTGAGCGGGCCGCGACGACTCTCCCCCAGGTCACCCCACCGTGTCGTGCCGTCAAGCACCTCACGCACCCCTCCCGCCACACCCTTCTGACCTGCACAAAAGCCTCGTTGCGAGATGCCGGCGACTTGCAGAACCGGTCACCACTCGCCACAAAACCCAACAATTACCTCGACTTCGACGGTCTCGGAGAGAAGCGGAATCGAGCCCAAGCTTGGCTGGAATGGTCATCTGCCGACATGCCGTACGGGTGACGGGACACCGCTCCCACCACCCCGCCGCGATCGGACACGCACCGGCGGTGAGGACTACGCTTCATCAGTGATGGACACCCCTGTACCGCCCCGTGCCGCAGGCCCCGGGCCCCGCCGACGTGATCGACACGGACGGGGCATGCGCGGCCCTATCGCACCACCCCAGGTCCCGCTCGCCGCCAGCCGCGCCGACGTCTTCGCCGACCTGGTCCAGGACTCGGTGGAACGTCTGGAGCGCCGCTGGCCCCAGCTGACCGACATCGATTTCCTGGTCCTGGAGGTCCCCCGCCTGGACGGCCGCACCTGGAACGACGAGGCGGTCCCCCTGGGCGGCACGATCCCCGCCAACGAGGGACGCCCCGCACGCGTCGTCATCTACCGGCGCCCGGTGGAGATCCGCACCAAGGGCCGGGACGAGCGAGCGGCCCTGGTCCACGAGGTGGTCGTGGAACAGGTCGCGGAGCTGCTGGGCCTCACGCCGGAGACGGTGGATCCCCGCTACGGCGAGGACTGACGACCGTCCGCAGTCGCCGCCCGGCCGGGGCCGGGTGCTACTTCTGCAGCACCGACAGATCCTCATCCGCCTGAGGCACGGCCACCATGCCCCGGTCGTCCGGCAGCGTCTGCACGGTGAAGGCGGACACCCCGTCCTCCGTCACCGCCAGCGTGCGCGACGCGTACACCGGCCCGCCCGACACCGTCTCGACCGTCAGCGCGTACGTGCCCTTCAGGCCGCTCGGCACCGGGATCTCCACCTCCTGGGTGGTACCGCTCTTGACCGTGTACGTCTTCGACGCGGCCGCACCGCCCTCGCTGCCCGCCGACGCGGTCACCTTGACCTTCGCCGTACCGAACGGCGCCGTCACGGACAGCGTCGTGCCCTTCTCGCGGTTGTCGACCACCGTCGCGCGCGAACCGACGGCCCGGCTGGCCGGGATGAACGCCGTCTCCTGCTTGGCCCCCTTGCCACGCACCACGCGCAGCGCCGCGACCACCGGCACGGAGTGATCGGTGGGGGTCAGCACGAGCGACCCCGCCTCCCCGCGCATCACGTCACCGAGGTCCACCGCGCTGGTCATCCCGCCCTTGACGTGCAACGTCTCATTCCCGGCAGGCGTGATCGACCCGGACGGCGCAGCGAGCCGCACCTTCAGATCCGCGTCCGCCTCCCCCGGCGCGAACGCGACCAGTCGCACCGCCGTGGCGTCCTTGGGAATGCCGGGCAGCACCAGGCTCCCCGAGGGATCGGCGGACGCCGCCAGCCAGTCACCGCCGAGCTTGTCGTCCAGGGCCTGCACCGAGGCGCCCACGCGACCGCTGCGCACACTCACGTGCACGGTCACGTTGTCCTGCTTCTCGCTGGTGAGCGTGGACAGGAGTATCGGCTCGCCGGAGTGCGGCTGAACCGTGATCCCCTCCCCCACCGTGGTCTCCAGGGCGCCGTCCTTGCCGTAGAGCTCGATGTCGACGACGGCGGCGGAGTCGTCGGGGTTCGTCAGATGCACGTAGTCCGTACGGTCGGGAGCCGTGCTGGCCCCCGGGAACCAGAACTCCGTGTCCGGCGCGGTGCAGTTGACGCCCTGGAGCCCACGCCCCGTGCCCGCCGCGACCTCCGTGGTCTGCTGCACGGTCCACCCGGGCGCGAACTTCCCGTCGGCGGTCCCGACGAGCGCCGGTGAGTCGGCCCCGGAGGCGTCCTCGCTCACCGGCATCCCGGGCTCCTTGGCCGCCAGGACGGGCTTGTCGGCCTCCGCGGTCTTGCCCCCCTTGGCGCCCTTGTCGGCCTTGTCCGTCTTCTCGTCCTTGCCGCCCTTGCCGTCGGCCGCCGGTCCCGACCCCTCCCCCGCGGACAGCAGTGCAGCCTTCCCGTCGCTCGCCGTCCCCTTGGTGACCGGCGTGAACGAGGTGTACGTCGTCTCCGCGAGGTCCGAGATGCTCGGCGCCGGGCACACCAGGCTCGTGCGCTCCACCGGCAGCTCGGCAGCCGCCTTCGCGGTGTTCGCGCCGGACGCGGCGGGCGACGTCAGCGCCGCGAACCCGGTGACGGCGGCCAGGGCGCCGACGCCGGCGATCAGGGACAGGGTGGTGCGGTTCACTGCTGGCTCCCGTCGGAACGCTCGCTGCCGTGCTGCTGCTGCGCCGGGTCGTATGCCGCGTCGTAGCCCTGCTGGTAGGTCTGGTCGTACGAGGGGTCGTACGCCCCGCCCTGCGACTGACCGCCGTACGCGTACGGGTCGTACTGGCCGCCCTGATACGGATCCGCCTGATACGTCTGGTCATAGGCGTCGCCGGCCGGATACTGCTGCTGGCCGCCCTGGTACTGCTCGCCGCCGTAGCTGCCGTACTCGGCGCTCGCGTAGTGGGGTGTGTCCCACTCTCCGTATGGGGTCTGCTGCGGAATCGCCGGGGACGGCTCCTGAGTGGGAGGGGGCGGGAACTCCTCGCCCTGGCCGCCCTCTTCGGCCTCGGCCTGGGCGCGCAGCCGGCGGGCCCGGCGTCCCTCGCCCGCCATGGCCTCGGCCGGGACGGGCGCCTCCTCGGGCAGGTCGTCGTCGATGTCACGACGCCGTCCGGGCAGCGCCATCACGACGAGCACGAGGGCGAGGAAGCCCTGGGCCCACAGCCAGACGGTGTGGCCGATCGGGTCGTCGTAGGTGACGTCCAGCCTGCCGCCCTCGGCGGGCAGTTCGAAGCCCTGGGCCCAGCCGTCGACCGTGGTCGGGGTGAGCTCCTTGCCGTCCAGGGTGGCCGTCCACCCGTCGTCGGTGCTGTCGGCGAGACGCAGGACCCGCCCGTCGGCGCCGGCCGGAATCGTGGCGTGGATTTCGACGGGCCCGGCGGCGACCGGCGCGGGCTCACCGGCACCGGCCGCCCCCGATCCGGCACCCGCGACGATGGCCGCCCGGGACACCTGCCGGTCGATCCGCCACAGCGCGCTGCCGTTCTGCTCGCTCAGTCGCGACAGCCCCGGCGTGGCGTCCAGCACACGCGTGACGTCGCGCGGCGCCCCCTTGTGGACGAGGACGTAGCGCACCGCGAACGCGCCCAACTGGTCCGCCTGGTCCGCGCCGGATCCGGCGACGAGGTTGGCGACGATCTTGTCGAGCTTGGCGTTCTCCCCGTCGGCCACGGCGAGTTCGGCGTCGCCGAGGCGGGCGCCGGAGCCGCGCACCAGCATGTAGCCGACATGGGCCGGGGAGTCGCTGTCGAGGACGAGGGTGCGGGCCTGGTCGCGGGTGCCGCTCTCCTCGGCGACGAACGCGGGCACCTGCACGGGATCACGCCGCTCCACCGGTCCGTCGGCACCGCCGATCATCCAGCCGGCGGCGACGAGCAGCGGGCCCGCCGCCGCGGTGAAGGCGATCAGCGCGGCGACCGGCTGACGCCAGCCGAAACTCTGCTCGGCCACGCGCGAGCGGGCCCCGTCGGCGCCGAGCAGCGCGGCGGCCAGGAGGGCGATGCCGTAGACGAGGGTCGCGGGACCGGCCCACGTGGAGCTGTTGGACAGGACCGCGAAGACGAAGCCGAGCAGGGCGACCGCCCAGGCCGTCCGGATGCCCAGCTGGCGCTCGGAGCGCAGCAGGGCGGCCAGCGCGGCCAGCACGACGCCGATGAGCATCAGCCCGCTGACGGTGCCGGGCCCGCCTGGGCTGGCGCCGAGGAGGTCCAGGGCGGAGGCGGCCGAGGAGCCGTACTCCAAGCCGGCCTCGCGGAAGAAGCCGAACGGAAGCAGCGACAGCGACCAGGGCGCGAGCACCAGCAGGGGCACCCCGAACTGGGCCAGGAAGCGCAGGCCGTACGCGGTGATCTCGGTGCGCCGCACCACCAGCAGCCCGATGCCGAGGAGCAGCGCGATCGGCCACACGATCGGCGTGAAGGCCGTGGCGATCGTCAGCAGCAGTGCGTACGCCCAGGTCGCGCGCCAACTGCCGCGCGCGCCGGAGCTGTTCGCCAGGCCGCTGGCCGCGATGCCCGCGCGGGCGATGAGCGGCAGCAGGACGGCGAGTACGGCGGTACCGATGCGGCCGCCGGCGAGGGCGCCGGTGGCGGCGGGCAGGAAGGCGTAGACGACGGCCGCCCACGCGCGCAGCAGGCGCGACTCGACGAGCGGGCGGGAGGCGAAGTAGGCGGTGAATCCGGCCAGCGGCACCGAGCAGACCAGCAGCAAGGTGACCGCGAATCCGGTCGAGCCCAGCAGGGCGGAGGCGAGCATCGCCACGAGCGCGAGATACGGCGGCGCGGACGGGGTGCCGCCGGCGCCCACCGGATGCCAGGCGTCGAGGTAACGGGACCACAGCTCGCCGGATTCGGCCGGGGCGGGCAGCAGGGCGCCGCCCGCGAGGGCACCGCTGCCGAGGAGCTGGCGGCAGGCGATCAGCGAGACGAACAGCAGCACCAGGAAGAGCACCGGGCCGGGCTTGCGGGCGATGCGCTTGAGGCGCGCGAACTGTTCTATCTCCAGGAAGTCGGCGTCGTCGCCGCCGGGTCCGGACTCGACCGCGCTGCCGTGCCGTCCCGCTCCGGAGGCCACTTCGGGGTCGGAGCTGCCGGTGAGGTTGCTCGCGACCTGCTCGACGGTGGCCCGCACGGTCGCGCCGGGCGGCGGGAACAGGGCCCGCAGCTCGCCCTTGTCGATGACGGGACTCCCGCGCCTGCGCCGTCCGGCGATGATCCGCTCGGGGCGCAGCAAGGTGCCCATGAGGCCGCGGATCTCGTCGAGGGCCTGTCCGGGGACCTTGCCGACGAGGTAGGCGAGCGTGCGCAGGACCGTGCCGAACACCAGGCGCAGGAGCACCCAGGGCAGCACGGCCGTACGCGTGTTGACGAGCAGGGTGTAGACGGCGCCCGCCTTGTCGACCTTGTGCGGTGAGGCGGCGGTGCGGCCCACGCAGTCGACGGTGCGGCGCTCGCGGGAGGACGCCTCGGCGTGTCGTACGACCGCCTCGGGGGCGACGAGGACGCGGTGCCCGGCGGCCGTGGCACGCCAGCACAGGTCGACGTCGTCGCGCATGAGGGGCAGTCGCCGGTCGAAGCCGCCGAGCTCCTCGAAGACGTCGCGCCGGACGAGCATGCCGGCGGTGGAGACGGACAGCACGGGGCGCACGTGGTCGTGCTGGCCCTGGTCCTGTTCGCGGCGGTCCAGGCCGGTCCAGCGGCGGCCGGAGTGGGCGATGGTGACGCCGACCTCGAGGAGCTGGCGGCGGTCGTACCAGCCGCGCAGCTTCGGGCCGACCACGGCGACATCGTCGCGCCCCAGCTCGTGCTCGTTCTCCACGACGCGCAGCAGCTGGGCCAGGGCGTCGGGTTCGGGGGCGCAGTCGTCATGCAGCAGCCACAGCCACTGGACCGGTTCCCCGTGCGGCAGTTCGGGCATGTCGTAGGCGTCGTCGCGCCAGGTGCGCGTGACGGGGTCCCAGCCGCTGGGCCGTTTCAGATACGGCAGCTCGTCCGGGGTGAGGAGGGGCGCGGTGCGGTGGGCCTCCTCGACGGCCTGGCCGAATCCGGTGCGCCGGGCGAGGTGCAGTACGCGGTCGTCGCCGAGGGCGTCGGTGACCAGCTGCGCGGACTGGTCCGCGCTGCCGGTGTCGGCCGCGACGGCGAACTGGACGGGGCGCTCCTGGCCGAGCAGCCCGGCGAGCACGTCGGGCAGCCAGCGGGCGCCGTCGTGGGAGACGAGCACCGCCGTCACCACATGACGCGGGAACTCAGGTGTGGCAGCGGCGTCGTGATGGGCTGCCGTGTGGCTGTGCACGGACATCGAGGTACGGGCCCCGGTTCGATGGACTGCGGTGGACGCCTGTGTCCCCGGGGGACAGCGGGGCGTCTCGGACGAGCGACCACACTATCGGCTGGGCATCACGTCGGCCCGCCGCCTGTGGATAACCCACCTGCGACGGGCCGTTCGAGACCTGTTCGAGACGTATGTATGTGCGGATGCGGCCGAGGCAGGCCCGCGCAGCGGTCAGACGGCCGCCTTCTTCAGCCGGCGGCGCTCCCGCTCGGACAGACCGCCCCAGATGCCGAAGCGCTCGTCGTTGGCGAGGGCGTATTCGAGGCACTCGGAGCGGACCTCACAGGCGAGGCAGACCTTCTTGGCCTCGCGGGTGGAGCCGCCCTTCTCGGGGAAGAAGGACTCGGGGTCGGTCTGGGCGCACAGCGCGCGCTCCTGCCAGCCGAGTTCCTCGTCCGCGTCGTCGACCAGCAGTTGCTGCACCAGCTCGGTCATGTGCGCCCCTCGTCTGTCTTTCGCGTCCCCGTGATGCGGCCGTTACCGATTCCGGCTGAACGACACGAGTGAAATTACAAGTGTGCTGCTCCGGGCGAGTCAAGCCGAGATCTGCTATTGAGCCCCTTATTCACTCTGCGGAACCAAGGCCTAGCGGAAAGTGTTCAAATCGGCATAAACCTTGACAGGCAGACAAGACCCCGGAGGGCGTACGCCTCTCCGCAGAGCCTGTACGGAAAAGGACGCCCAGAAGTTCGATCTCGTTGCACACACCCGCAGAAGCGAACCGGATCACAGTCGGATCACAGGATCACAACGACGCTCGTGCGCCCGGTTGTGCGCCATGTCTCCCGACCGCCCCATGAACAAACCTTTCGCCACGGAGATGCACCGGATGAGGTGAAACCTGTCCCACTGGGCGGGCGCCGAGTTGACACCGAAGGTGCGAACCGATGTCCTTGTGGGCATGCTCGCGAACTCGGCACTCACCTCGACCCGCACCGCCGGGTCCCACGGTGCTGCCCGCGCTCGCTGTAGCTGTTGTTGCTGTTCCAGCTGTTGAGCCTCCCCGACCGCTCCGGCTGCCTCTGAGTCCACCGCGACTCGGCTGCTTGTTCCCACGCCCCGACCAGGGCTCCTGCGTCCCCCGCGATCCGGACGGACGGCGATCGACACCCAGCCACCCCCCTTCTTGCGCCAAGGAACCCACGCACCTCATGAACAGCGACAGCGACCTCCAGATCGCGGGAGACATCCTCGAAGTCCCGCACCTCCTCCAACCACCGCGCGAGCACCCTGCCACCGTCGCCGAGTTCGTCGGGCTGGCCCGCTCCATCGCCGCCGACCGCTCGCAGTGGGAGCACCTCGTCCGGTACGACGCCACCACGCGCTGGTACCACCGGCTGCGCACAGGCCCGGGCTACGAGGTGTGGCTGCTGTCCTGGGTCCCCGGGCAGGGCAGCGGCCCGCACGACCACGGCCGCTCCTCGGGCGTCCTGACCGTCCTGGACGGCACGCTGACCGAGCGCACGGAGCGCGGCACGCGCGCGTTGGCGGCCGGAGCGCAGCGGGTGTTCGCACCGGGGTACACCCACGAGGTCGTCAACGACGCGCTGGAGCCGGCGGTGAGCCTGCACGTGTACTACCCGGGCCTGACCGAGATGCCGATGCACACGACCACCCCGGCGTGCGAGGCGCGTCCGGTGACTGCCTGACGCGTTGTCGTACCCGCCTGCAAGACTTGGGCCCATGCGCATTGTGGTTCTGGCAGGCGGCATCGGTGGTGCCCGGTTCCTGCGTGGTCTGAAGCGTGCCGTGCCGGACGCGGACATCACGGTCATCGGCAACACCGGGGACGACATCCACCTCTTCGGGCTGAAGGTCTGCCCGGACCTCGACACGGTGATGTACACGCTCGGCGGCGGTATCAACGAGGAACAGGGCTGGGGCCGGGCCGACGAGACCTTTCACCTCAAGGAGGAGCTCGCGGCCTACGGTGTGGGCCCCGAGTGGTTCGGGCTCGGCGACCGGGACTTCGCCACGCACATCGTGCGGACGCAGATGATCGGCGCCGGATATCCGCTGAGCGCGGTGACCGAGGCCCTGTGCGACCGCTGGAAGCCAGGAGTCCGTCTCATCCCCATGACCGACGACCGCGTCGAGACGCATGTCGCGGTCGAGGTGGACGGCGAGCGCAAGGCCGTGCACTTCCAGGAGTACTGGGTGCGGCTGCGGGCCTCGGTGCCGGCGGAGGCGATCGTGCCGGTCGGGGCCGAGCAGGCCAAGCCCGCGCCCGGGGTCCTGGAGGCCCTCGCGCAGGCCGACGTCATCCTCTTCCCGCCGTCCAACCCGGTCGTCTCGGTCGGCACGATCCTCGCCGTGCCCGGCATCCGCGAGGCGATCGCCGACGCGGGCGTGCCGGTCGTCGGCCTCTCCCCGATCGTCGGGGACGCGCCCGTGCGCGGGATGGCCGACAAGGTGCTCGCGGCGGTGGGTGTGGAGTCGACGGCCGCGGCGGTCGCCGAGCACTACGGCTCCGGGCTCCTCGACGGCTGGCTCGTCGACACCGTGGACGCGGGCTCCGTGGAGCGGGTCGAGTCGGCCGGGATCCGCTGCCGGGCCGTACCGCTGATGATGACCGACCTCGACGCCGCGGCGCAGATGGCCCGTGAGGCGCTGACGCTGGCGGAGGAGGTGCGGGCGGTTTGAGCGGCGAGGAGCTGAGCGGGGCGCCCGCGGCCGACGGCGCCCCCGGATACCGCGTCTGGGCCCTCCCCGGCATCCCCGAGGTCGCGCAGGGCGACGATCTGGCCAAGCTGATCGCGGCCGCCGAGCCCGGTCTCGTCGACGGGGACGTGCTGCTCGTCACCTCGAAGATCGTGTCCAAGGCCGAGGGCCGGATCGTGGAGGCGGGCGACCGGGAGTCCGCGATCGACGCGGAGACGGTACGGGTCGTGGCGCGCCGCGGCCCCCTGCGCATCGTCGAGAACCGGCAGGGCCTGGTGATGGCCGCCGCCGGGGTCGACGCCTCCAACACTCCGGCCGGGACCGTGCTGTTGCTGCCCGAGGATCCGGACGCGTCCGCGCGGGCGATCCGGGACGGGCTGCGGGACGCCCTCGGTGTCCGGGTGGGTGTCGTGGTGACGGACACGTTCGGGCGTCCCTGGCGCGCCGGGCTCACCGACGTCGCGATCGGCGCGGCCGGCATCCGCGTACTGGACGATCTGCGCGGGGGCACGGACGCGCACGGCAATCCGCTCAGCGCGACCGTCGTGGCGACCGCGGACGAACTCGCCGCCGCCGGTGACCTGGTCAAGGGCAAGGCCGCGGGCCTGCCCGTCGCCGTCGTGCGCGGGCTGGCGCACACGGTGGCCGAGGACCACGGGGAGGGGGCGCGGGCCCTGGTGCGCTCCGCGCGGGACGACATGTTCCGGCTGGGGACGTCGGAGGCGGTACGGGAGGCGGTGACCCAGCGCCGTACGGTACGGGCGTTCACGGACGAGCCCGTCGACCCCGGGGCCGTACGAAGAGCGGTCGCTGCGGCGGTCACCGCGCCGGCGCCGCACCACACCACTCCGTGGCGGTTCGTGCTGCTGGAGTCGCAGGAGTCGCGGACGCGGCTGCTCGACGCGATGCGGGACGCCTGGATCGCCGATCTGCGGCGGGACGGCAAGAGCGAGGAGTCCATCGCCAAGCGGGTGCGGCGCGGGGACGTGCTGCGCAATGCGCCGTATCTGGTGGTGCCGTGCCTGGTCATGGACGGGTCGCACACCTACGGCGACGCGCGGCGGGACGGGGCCGAGCGGGAGATGTTCGTCGTCGCCACCGGGGCCGGGGTGCAGAACTTCCTGGTCGCGCTGGCCGGGGAGCGGCTGGGCTCGGCGTGGGTGTCGTCGACGATGTTCTGCCGGGATGTGGTGCGCGAGGTGCTCGGGCTGCCGCAGGACTGGGATCCGATGGGGGCGGTGGCGGTCGGGCATCCGGGGGAGGAGCCTCGGCCGCGGGCCGAGCGGGATGCGGGGGCGTTCGTTGAGGTGCGCTGATGTGTGCGGTGGGCTGACGCGAGCCATGGGGCGCATACGCATGCGTTCGTAGGGCGCTCTCGGTACCGGCACTCGTGGGCGCTTTCCGGCGCTTACGCTCGTAGGACCTCCCGTACCCCTAGGACCTCATCCGTGGCAGGACGCTTCGACCCGCGACCCACGCGTACGACCGTGCGCGGTGGGCATGTCGGGGTGCCCGCGGGGATACCGCGTCAGGCCCCGGCTCCGGCGCGCATGCGTACCTGGGTGCCGGAGGGGCCGCTCGATCTCGGGCTGGTGCTGGGGCCCTTGCGGCGCGGGCCGGGGGATCCGACGTTCCGGGCGATGCCGGACGGGTCCGTATGGCGGGCCTGCCGCACGCCTGCCGGGGCCGGGACGCTGCGGGTCGTCGCGCGCGGGGCCGAGGTGCGGGGTGAGGCGTGGGGGCCGGGGGCCGAGTGGCTGCTGGAGCAGTTGCCCGAGTTGCTCGGGGCCGCCGACGATCCGGCCGTCTTCGTGCCGCGGCATCGGGTGGTGGCGATGGCACGGCATCGGCGGCCGGGGCTCAGGCTGACGCGGACCGGGCTGGTGATGGAGTCGTTGATTCCCTCGGTTCTGGAGCAGAAGGTCACGACCGATGAGGCGTATCGGGCGTGGCGGTTGCTGGTGCGGAAGTACGGCGAGCCGGCGCCGGGGCCTGCGCCCGGGCGGATGTGTGTGATGCCGGATGCGCGGACCTGGGCACTGATTCCGTCCTGGGAGTGGCATCGGGCCGGGGTCGACAACAAGCGGGCGTCGACGATTTTGCGGGCCGTGCGGGTTGCTTCGCGGATGGAGGAGGCGGTGCGGATGCCTCCGGCTCAGGCGCAGGGTCGGTTGGAGGTCGTGGCGGGGATCGGGCCGTGGACGTCTGCGGAGGTTGTGCAGCGCAGCCATGGGGCGGCGGATGCGGTGACTGTGGGGGATCTGCATCTGCCGGGGATCGTGGGGTTTGCGTTGGCCGGGGATCGGGATGCGGATGACTCCGTGATGTTGGAGTTGCTGGAGCCGTATGCGGGGCAGCGGCATCGGGCGGCTCGGTTGATCCTGCTGAGCGGGCGGGTGCCTGCGCGGCGGGCTCCGCGGATGCCGCGGGGGGATATCGGGCGGTTGTGACACGGCGGGCGGCGGCCTGCCCGCGCTGCGCTCATCCCCCATTTTTCTCGCCCCCGCCGCCCCTACCCGTCCCATCCCGAAGGGGCTCCGCCCCTTCAACCCCACTCGCATCGGCCTGAACGGCCTCGTCCTCAAACTCCCCAGACGGGCTGAGAGATGTGGGCCGAGGCGGGCGTACCCCCATGGGCCCGCGCTCGCCCGCGGCGGCAAGGGGACGCGTCGGGGGGTGTCCGCCCGCAGCGGCCGGCGTCAAGGGACGGCACCCCTCTGAGGCACAGCAACCGCCGGACCGAGGACGGACACCCCCCGGCGCGGCCCCGACCCACAACGCACGCGCAGGCGCTACGCGCACCCCCACCCCACCAGCACAGGCCGCCGCAGGCACACCTACAGATCGGGCGAGAACCGAACCGCGCCCGCCGGTATCCGGGCGTCGCACCACACCCGTGCGCCGTCTCTCAGTTCGTTGTCGGCGCCGATGATCGCGCCGTCACCGATGACCGTGTCCGTGAGGATGGAGCGTTCGCCCACGCGGGCGCGGGTGCCGATGAGGGAGTCGGTGATGATGGCGCCGGGCTCGATGACGGCGCCCGGGAGGATCGTGCTGCCGAAGACGCGCGCGCCCTCGGCCACGAACGCGCCCTCGCCCACCACCGTGCCGCCGGTCAGCTTGGCGTCGGGGGCCACCCTGGCCGTGGGAAGGATGAGGCGGTCGCCGCAGCGGCCGGGGACCGCGGGGGACGGGGCCCGGCCCAGGACCAGGTCCGCCGAGCCGCGGACGAAGGCCGCCGGCGTGCCGAGGTCGAGCCAGTACGTCGAGTCGACCATGCCCTGGAGGTGGGCGCCTGCCGAGAGGAGGTCCGGGAACGTCTCGCGTTCGACCGAGACCGGGCGGCCCGACGGGATCGTGTCGATGACGGAGCGGCGGAAGACGTACGCGCCGGCGTTGATCTGGTCGGTGACGATCTCCTCGGGGGTCTGCGGCTTCTCCAGGAACGCGGTCACCCGGCCCGTGTCGTCCGTGGGGACCAGGCCGTACGCCCTCGGGTCCGTCACCTTGGTGAGGTGGAGGGAGACATCCGCGCCCGTCGTCTCGTGCGTACGCACCAGGGCCCGGATGTCCAGTCCCGTCAGGATGTCGCCGTTGAAGATCAGGACCGGGTCGTCAGGGCCGGAGTGGAGCCGGGACGCCACGTTGCGGATCGCGCCGCCCGTGCCGAGGGGTTCCTCCTCCGTCACGTACTCCAGATGCAGGCCCAGCGCGGAGCCGTCGCCGAAGTACGGCTCGAAGACCTCGGCCAGGTAGGACGTGGCCAGGACGATGTGGTCGACGCCCGCCGCTCTCGCTCTCGCCAACTGGTGCGCGAGGAACGGCACCCCGGCCGCGCGCACCATGGGCTTCGGTGTGTGCACGGTGAGCGGACGCAACCGAGTGCCCTTGCCGCCGACCAGGAGGATCGCTTCTGTCACCTGTCGTCTCTGCTTCCTGCCGGGACCGGCCGATCTGTCCTTCGGCCGGCCAGTGTATGCAGACAGTTGTGCAGCGCCCTCGACGGCCGTGCGGTGCTGACGCATCCCGCCTCTCCTCCCCCGACGGCGGTGCGTGCGCCCCCGCGCCCGCCCCGTACATCCCCTGTGAAACCGCCCGGCCTCAGCGCCCCTGGAAGCGGGCCGCCGAGGCGCGGGCCGAGCCGAGCTTGAGATAGAGCAGCCGGCCGGGGCACTCCGTGGAGAAGCCGTCCCGGTGGCCGGAGATCACATTCAGTCGTACGTTCTTTCCCTTTCGGTACAGATTGCCACCGCCGGACGTCAGGTATGTCTTTCCGCGCGGATTGGCGCCGTAGAGCCCCAGCTTCCAGGCGGTGAGCCGGGCGATGGCCTTCACCGAGGCCGCGGTCGGCTTGCTGGAGCCGAAGCTGCCGAGGACGGCGATCCCCATGCTGTTGGTGTTGAAACCGCGGGTGTGTGCGCCGAGGACCGCCTTCGCCGCGCCCCCGGCGCGCCCCTCGTAGATGTTTCCGCACTTGTCGACGAGGAAGTTGTAGCCGATGTCGCGCCAGCCCATGCTCAGGACGTGGTAGCGGTAGATACCGCGAATGAGCGAGGGAGTCTGGGTGCACCAGTACTTGCCGCCGGAGGCGGTGTGGTGCACCCAGGCCACCTTCACCTTCTTCGTGTAGGCGAACTGCCGCTCCCGCAACTTCTCGTTGGCTCCCCAGCCGCGCCGGGTGACGATGCGCGGCCGCGGCCCGATGTAGGGCTTCGCCCGCTGCTCCTGCGTCAACTCGTTGCCGCGCAGCGCCAGCAGCTCCCGCTCGGTCTCGGCGCGCCCGAGCGCGGGGATCTCGGCGGCGCCCAGGGGCGCGAGTTCGGCGTTGGCGGCGGAGGCGGCGAGGGTCTCGGCGGCGCCGACCGTTTCGGGGTTCAGTGAGCCGGGGCGCGGGCCGGGCTCACCCAGCGCGGGGCCCGGCTCGCCCTGCACCGGTGCCGGGTCACCGGGGTCGACGAGTTCGAGGTGCAGGCCGGCCGGCAGCGCGGTGACGGCCGCGGCGTCGACCGCCGAGTCGTCACCGCCCTCGGGACCCTCCTCCGGCCTGGGCTCGACGGGCTCGGGAGTGACGCGTACCTGGACGCCGTCCGACTCCCCGACCCACAGGGGCGCGGTGGAGCCGCGTACGCCGGAGCCGCTTTCGGCGGTGCCCGGGTCGGCCGCGTGCTCGGCGTTGTGTGTCTCCACGTCCTGCCAGCCGGACCAGGTGCCGGTCGCGACCGCGCGGGTGCGGACCTGGACGCGGCCGTGGAGTTCGGCGGCCGGGTCGTCCCAGATGACGCCGACCAGGGAGAAGTGACGTACGTCCCGTCGGGGCAGGCCCTGTTCGGCGGGGTCGCCGACGGCACGGTCACGGGTGAGGGGGGCGAGGGGCAGTGACTGGGTGCTGCCGGGGACGTAGGCCCCGGCGTCCGCACGCCGCACCGCCCATCCGACGGCCACCGCCTCCGCACTCCAGGCGGTTTCCGCTCCGAGCGCCGGGCGCGCGGGCGCGGCGGCGGCGGGTGGGGTGAGCGGTAGAGCGAGAGCGGCCGCGCACGTGACACCGATCGAGGAAGCAAGGAATCCACGCATGCTCCTGATGTTGGACATAGTCATACAAAGCTGTCCATCGGGGAACTGACGGCGCGTCGGCCCACGGTTGCGCCGAACCGGTGGCGGCCGGACAACCCGCAAGGGGGTGCGCGGGTACGCCGGCGCGTACCCTTGCGCGGGTGAACGCCACCGATCGCACCCCCGCCGACCTGCTGCGTTCCGCGCTCGCCGCGGATCCCGGACGCCCCCTGGTGACCTTCTACGACGACGCCACCGGGGAACGCGTGGAATTGTCCGTGGCCACCTTCGCCAATTGGGTGGCCAAGACCGCGAATCTGCTGCAGGGCGACCTCGGGGCCGGGCCGGGCGACCGGGTCACGCTGCTGCTGCCCACGCACTGGCAGACGGCGGTGTGGCTGCTGGCGTGTTCGTCGGTGGGCACCGTCGCGGACGTGGGCGGGGACCCGGCGACGGCCGACGTCGTGGTGAGCGGGCCGGAGAGCCTGGAGGCGGCGCGGGCGTGCCGGGGAGAGCGGGTCGCGTTGGCGCTACGGCCGCTCGGGGGGCGCTTCCCGCAGCCGCCGGCCGGCTTCGCGGACTACGCGGTCGAGGTGCCGAGTCAGGGCGACCGGTTCGCCCCGTTCGCCCCGATCGACCCCGAGGACCCGGCCCTGATCGTGGCCGGGCGGGAGTTCAGCGCCGCCGAGTTGGTCGAACGCGCCCGGGCGGAGGCGCCGGCGCTGGGCCTCACGGGTCCGGGCTCGCGGATCCTGTCGGCGTTGCCGTACGACACCTGGGAGGGCCTGAACGCCGGGCTGTACGCGGCGCTGGCCACGGCTGGGTCGGTGGTGCTGTGCCGGCACGTCGACTCGCTGAGCGAGGAGGCGTTGGACAAGCGGATCGAGGCGGAGCGGGTGACGGCGACGGCGAGGTAGCCCTCGCCCGCCCCTGCCGTTCCACGGCCCCTGCCATTCCACCGCCCCTGCCCACCTCGCTGGTGCGCGGCGCCCAGAACATCCTCGTCATCGGGTCGGACTCCCGCGCCGGAAGCAAGAACCGCCGCTACGGCAAGGACTCCGGCACCGAGCGCTCCGACACCACCATCCTGCTGCACCTGTCCTCCGGCCGCCGCAGCGCCACCGCCGTCTCGATACCCCGCGACCTCATGGTCGACGTCCCCGGCTGCCGCCGCGCCGACGGCCGCCGTAGCGAGCCGATGTTCGCGATGTTCAACTATGCCTTCCAGGTGGGCGGTTCGGCCTGCACCGTCCGGACCGTGGAACGGCTCACGAACATCCGCATGGACCATCACATGGTTGTCGACTTCCACGGCTTCAAGGAGATGGTCGACGCCCTCGACGGCGTCCAGATCTGCCTCGCGAAACCCATCAACGACAAGGCCGCCAAGCTCCGCCTTCCCGCCGGGAAGGTGACCCTCAACGGCGAGCAGGCCCTCGGTTACGTCCGCGCCCGCAAGTCCCTCGGCAACGGCAGCGACACCGACCGCATGGACCGCCAGCAGCGCTTCCTGGCCGCACTCGTGCACAAGGTGCAGAGCAATGACGTCCTGCTGAATCCGGTCCGGCTCTATCCGGTCCTGGACGCCGCCACATCCTCCCTGACCACGGACCCGGATCTGGCCAGCTTGCGTGGTTTGTACGAACTCGCGCGGGGGGTGCGCGACATCCCCACCGAACGCGTGCAATTCCTCACGGTCCCGAGGGAGTCGTACGTCTACAACTCCAATCGCGACCAGCTCGTGGAACCCGAGGCCGAGCGGCTCTTCGAGCGGCTGCGGATCGACGCGCCGGTGGAAGTGGTGAATTCGTCCGGAAAGTCCCAGGGCCCGCCGCGCGATTCCTCGCACAACCGTTCCCGTGGCGACGACGGGAAGTCCGATGCCAAGCGCCCTGACGAGCCCGCGGGACCCACTCCCCCGGCGCCCACTTTCCGCGGCAGTACCGCCGCCGAGAACCCCTGCGGGTAAAGCGCTCACCAAGTCCGCGAACCCCACTTCAAAGAAATGGGGCGGATTGCCCAGTTGTAGGGACGTGGAATTTGTCACCGTCGTGGCTCCACGCTGAACTGGGCGGATAGTGTGAGCGATCCGGTGCGCCCGCCCGTAGTTAGGCTTGCGCACTGCTTGACCGAGACCCGAGCGCCTTGGAGGGGTAGGCGCCGCGTGGCCCCGACGGAGGATTCTGACAACCGTGGACGCGCAAGGCCGTGGGCGGGCGGACGATATCGATCCCGCAGACCAATGGGTGCTCAATCCGAACACCGGTGAATACGAACTGCGACTGGCTCCTTCCGCTCCGCAGTCACCGGTCCCGGGACCCCGCAGAGCCGCTTCCCGCGCAGGCGCCGCCTCACGTTCGGCCGGTACCACCGCCCAGGGCGCGGGAGGCGCAGGCGGCGGGGGCGGTGCGAATGGCGCGGGCGGTGCGAATGGCGCCGCACGCAACAGGACCGCAGCGCCTGGACGTGAGACGCGCCAGGCGCCGGGCCGTGAGGTCCCGCCGCAGCGCAGGCGCAGGGGGGTACCGGAGGAACCGCTTCCGGGGCGGCGCAGTCGCCGGCCGGTGAAGAAGAAGAGCAAGGCGAAGAAGGCCGTGCTCTGGACCGGCGGCATCATGGCGTTCGTGGTCGTCGCCGCCGCTGCCGGTGCGTATCTCTACATCGAGCACCTCAACGACAACATCAATTCCGTCTCCGACGACGGCGCGACCACCGGTGGCTTCTCGAAGGAC
This sequence comes from Streptomyces sp. UW30, assembly GCF_008042075.1. Lineage (GTDB taxonomy): Bacteria > Actinomycetota > Actinomycetes > Streptomycetales > Streptomycetaceae > Streptomyces. Next base: position 841,587 of record NZ_RDBN01000053.1, read on the forward strand.
AAGGCCATCAACATCCTGCTCATCGGCACGGACAAGCGCACGGGGGCGGGCAACGAGAAGTACGGCGACTCGGGCAGCGCCGGGCACGCCGACACCACGATCCTGCTGCACGTCTCCAAGGACCGCTCGAACGCGACCGCGCTCAGCATCCCCCGCGACCTGATCGTCGACATCCCGGACTGCCGCACCACCCAGGAGGACGGCTCCGCGAAGGTCATCCCGGGCGAGACCGGCGTCCGCTTCAACACCAGCCTCGGCCAGGAGGGCCGCACCCCCAGCTGCACCTTGCGGACGGTCACCGAGCTGACCGGCATCAAGGCGGACAACTTCATGGTGGCCGACTTCAACGCGGTGAAGACGCTGACGTCGGCGGTCGGCGGTGTCGAGGTGTGCCTCGCCAAGGACATCAACGACCCGGACTCCAAGCTCAACCTCACCAAGGGCAAGCACACGATCGAGGGCGAGGACGCGCTGGCCTTCGTCCGCACCCGGCACTCCGTCGGCTTCGGCGGCGACCTGAGCCGGATCGGTCTCCAGCAGCAGTTCCTCAGCGCGCTGATGCGCAAGCTGAAGTCGAACGACACCCTCAGCAGCCCGACCAAGATGATCAAGCTGGCCGAGGCGGGCACGAAGGCGCTGACCGTCGACTCCCAGCTCGACACCATCGACAAGCTGAAGGACCTCGGTCTGGAGCTGGGCAAGCTCAACACCAAGAACCTCACCTTCACGACGGTTCCGGTGATCGACAACCCGGCGGAGAAGGTGAAGACGACCGTCGTCCTCAACGATTCGACGGCGCCCCAGGTCTTCGAGGCGATCCAGAACGACGTCTCCTTCACCGAGGTCAAGCAGCAGAAGCAGAAGGAGGCCGCCGCCGTGGCCGCCCGGCTCAAGGGCACCAAGGCGGACGCCTCCGAGGTGCGGGTGCAGGTCATGAACGGCGGTGCGCCGGCCGGCAGCGCCCAGGAGACCCTCACCTATCTGCAGACCGAGGAGGGCGTGGACAAGTCCGAGAACGCGGGCAACGCCCCGGCGTCGCTCGCGAAGACGACGCTGGAGTACGCGCCCGACCAGGCGGACCAGGCACGCCGGCTCGCCGACATCATGGGGCTGTCCGGCTCCGCGATGAAGCCCGGCAAGAGCGTGACCAACTCGCAGGGCCTGCCCACGATGACGCTGACGCTGGGCAAGGACTTCAAGGGCGCGGGTGTGTCGCTCACTCCTTCGACGAAGGCGCCCGACGTGGAGAAGTCCACGGCGGACAAGGTCGAGTGCGCGAAGTAACCGGCCGGTAGCGGCTCAACGGGCCCGTCCCCTCGCCCACTTGGGGTGGGAGGGGCCCGTTCCCGCACTCGGTCGGGGGGCCGGGGAGTTCGTCGTACGGAAACTGCGGCGCGGAACGCAACTGTCTTCGTCGCTCGTTGGTCTGATACACGACACGGGTGTGTCAGCCGGCGTTGGCCGGCAGCGCCAAGCGGCCGGATCCGGCTGGATTTTGCCGACGCGTGGCCAACCCGGCTCGGGCCCACAGAGGTCTGACAGGTAGCGAACCGGTGTCGGACAGGGTGGCCTGACATGGTTCGCTCCGCACCGGACAGGGAGGTCCGACGCGGAGCGCGGCCATGCCGGGCACAGGGTGGGGAAGGGCGGAGAGTTGGCGCAGAGCAGTGTGCGAGGGGAGGCCCCCGCGGTGGACGACACCATGTCGCTCACCCCACAGGCCGACCAGGACACGCCGGCCGACGCGAGCGGCCGGCACGGTGGCGGGGGTTCCAAAGGCGGCCGGGGAACCGGCGGCAGACCCCGAAAACGGCGTGTGCTGCGCTGGTCGGCGACGGTTCTGGCGGTGGTGATACTGGGCACCGCCGGTGCCGGCTATCTCTACTACCAGCACCTCAACGGCAATCTGAAGAAGGACGACCTCAACATCGGCGACGCGAAGGACCGCGCCGCCCAGAGCGAGGCGAACGCGGCCGGTCAGACGCCGCTGAACATCCTGCTCATCGGCTCGGACGCGCGCGACACCGAGGAGAACCAGAAACTCGGCGGCGCCAAGGAGACGTTCGGCGGCACACCACTCGCCGACGTCCAGATGCTGCTGCACGTCTCCGCCGACCGCACCAACATGTCGGTCGTCAGCATGCCGCGCGACACGCTCGTCGACATCCCCAAGTGCACGGACCCGGACAGCGGGGACGTCTACGACGCCCGTCAGCGCGCCATGACGAACCAGACGCTGGGGCGCGGCGGACCGGGCTGCACCGTGGCCACGTGGGAGAAGCTGACCGACATCCACATCGACCACTTCATGATGATCGACTTCTCGGGTGTGGTGTCGATGGCGGACGCGATCGGCGGCGTCCCGGTCTGCGTCGACAAGAACATCCGCTCCAAGGACAGCGAGGGCCACGGCTCCGGGCTGAAGCTGGAGAAGGGCACGACGTACGTCAAGGGCGAGCAGGCCCTCCAGTGGCTGCGCACGCGCTACGGCTTCGAGGACGGCAGCGACCTGGCCCGCGCCAAGGCGCAGCACCAGTACATGAACTCGATGGTGCGTGAGCTGCGCAAGAACGCCAAGCTGAGCAACCCCAACAAGCTGCGCAAGCTCGCCGAGGCCGCGACCAACGCACTGACCGTCGACGAGGGTCTCGGCACGGTCGCCAAGCTCTACGACCTGGCGGGCGAGCTCAAGCAGGTGCCGACCTCGCGCATCACCATGACCACGATGCCCAACCAGTACGTCGGTTCGCGCGTCGAGCCCACCGAGGACGCGACGAAGCTGTTCCGGCTGGTGCGTGAGGACATCGCGCTGGACGGCAAGGACAAGAAGAAGACCACCGAGGAGAAGGCGTCCACCGACCCGGCCGCGGCGGACGGCGAGATCGCCGTGCAGGTGCAGAACGGCACCCGGACCGACGTCCTCGCCCCGGTCTCCGGCCGTGCGACCGCCGTCGCCGGACTGCTCGTCGACAAGGGCTTCACGCAGGCCGCGGCGGACTCCTCGACGACGCCGATCGCGGACACGACCGTCGTGCGCTACCCGAGCGCCGAACTCGAAGGCGACGCCCGGCGGCTCGCCAAGGCCCTCGGCATCCCGACCGGCGCCGTGGAGAAGTCCACGGACGTCTCGGGCGTCACGCTCGTCGTCGGCGCCGACTGGCGGGAGGGTACGGCGTACAAGGCGCCGAAGCAGGACGACAGGACGCCGGACACGGCCGAGGCCCTGAACGCCTCCGACGCCGACGCGTGCATGAAGGTGGACCCGAACTTCACCTGGTGACGGGCGCCGCGCCCGGCGGGCTCAGTTGGCGCTGAGGACCGCCGGGCGGCGGGAGGCGATGACCTTCCGCGCCAGCGAACGCGGGCTGGTCAGAAAGCCGTAGCCCCAGGACATGTGCATGGTCGCGAGGGCGACGGGGATCTGCACGCGCGCCTTCGGCGGGAGGTTCCTGCCGGCCGGGATCGAGCCCGCGACGATCGCCGCGAGATAGCCGCCGGGGATCACCAGGGCCCACGGGGTGACCAGCGCGCCCAGCACGAGGCTCGCCGCGATCGCGCAGACCGCCGTCGGCGGGGCGAGATAGCGCAGGTTGATGGAGCCGGCGTGGTAGCGGGCGACGACATGGCGCCAGCGGCCGTAGTCCTTGTACTGCTTGGCGAGGGCCTTCACGCTCGGCCTCGGGCGGTACGACACCTTCAGCTCCGGCGAGAACCAGATCAGCCCGCCGGCCTCCCGGATGCGGAAGTTGAGCTCCCAGTCCTGGGCGCGGATGAACTCCTCGTTGTAGCCGCCCTGCTGCTCCAGCGCCTCGCGCCGGAAGACGCCGAGGTAGACGGTCTCGGCCTGCTGCGCTTCGCCCCCCGTGTGGAAGGCGGCGTTGCCGACGCCGATCTTCGAGGTCATCGCGGCGGCGACGGCGTGCTCCCAGTCGTTCTCGCCCTCGGCGTGCATGATGCCGCCGACGTTCTGCGCGCCGGTCTCCTCCAGGAGCCGTACGGCGGTGGCGATGTAGTTCGGCGAGAGAATGCCGTGGCCGTCGACGCGGACGACGATCGGATGGCGGGAGGCCTTGATCGCGGCGTTGAGGGCGGCGGGTGTGCGGCCGGTCGGGTTCGGGACGGTGTGCACACGAGGGTCTTCCGCCACGAGCTCGGCGGCGATCTCGTCCGTGCGGTCCGAGGACGGACCGAGGGCGATCACGACCTCCATCTCGCCGGCGTACTCCTGCGCGAGGATCGCTTGGACGGCTCCGCGCAGATGCCGCTCCTCGTTGAGGACGGGCATGATGACGGACACGGCGGGGAGCTGCAGGTCGGGATTGGCGTTCATAGGGGCCTCACGTTACCGCGAACGGGGGACACCGGTGCGCCCCGCCGGGACCGGTGCTCCGGGCAGCAGATCGTATGGCCCTACGGTGCTCACGGATCCCACGTTCGGCCCCCAGGGCAAGCCCCAGCGGAGGTATCGCCCCATGCCCACGCCGCCCCGCCGCTCCCCAGCCCCCGCGCAGCGACGTCCGCAGCCGTCCCGCGGCAGCGAGCGGCCGGTCGCCCCGGTGCGGCGCAAGCGGCCGCGCTGGGCCATGCGGGCGGTGACGACGCTGTCCGTCATGGTGCTCGCCTCCGCCGGGATCGGGCACGCGGTGGTGTCCAGCCTGGACGCGAAGATCGAGCGCGTGGACCCGTTCAAGGACATGAAGAACCGGCCGCCGACCGGGCACGGGATGAACGTCCTGCTCGTCGGCACCGACGGCCGCGACCGCATCAGCGACGAGGAGCGGCGCAAGTACAAGCTGGGCGGCGCCCCCTGCCACTGCACCGACACGATCATGATCGTGCACATCTCGGCGGACCGGGAGCGGGCGAGCGTGGTGAGCCTGCCGCGCGACTCGTACGCCGAGGTGCCGGGCGGCGAGGGGCGCGAGGCGCATCCCATCAAGATCAACGCCGCGTACGCGGAGGGCGGTCCGAACCTCACCGTGCGCACGGTCGAGCACATGACCCACGTCAAGATCGACCACTATCTGGAGGTCGACTTCACCAGCTTCATGAAGACGGTGGACGTGCTCGGCGGCGTGCGGATCTGTACGGCCGAGCCGCTGGAGGACTCCTACACCGGCCTGGACCTGCCGGCCGGCTCGCACCGGCTGATGGGCGGTGAGGCGCTGCAGTTCGTGCGCGCGCGGCATGTCGACAGCGACTCCGACCTGGGGCGGGTACAGCGTCAGCAGCGGTTCATGGCGGCCCTGGTCGAGCGGGCGACGTCGTCGGGGATCCTGCTTAACCCGATGCGGTTCCGGGACGTGACGCGGGCGGTGCTGGGGTCGGTGCGGGCCGACAAGGAGTTCGGCACGGGCGAGCTGCTCGACCTCGGGCGGGCGATGCGGAACTTCTCGCCGTCGTCGTCGGAGTTCACGACCGTGCCGATCGGGGAGCTGGGTTACAACGTCAAGGGCCTCGGTTCCACGGTGAAGTGGGACACCGAGCGGGCCGAGCGCCTGTTCCGGGCCCTGCGCGAGGACGAGCCGCTGTCCGCGCGCCGGCCGGGGCGCAGGGCCGTCCCGGTGGAGGTCGCCCCGCAGCAGATCCACGTCCAGGTGGAGAACGGCACGAAGGACACCGGTCTCGGCAAGCGCGTCGACTCGGCGCTGGCGGGGATCGGGTTCCGTACGACGGGACGCCCGGTGGCGTCGGAGGGCCGCTCGCTGAAGCGGACGGTCGTCGCCCACGACCCCGGCTGGGACCGCTCGGCGAAGTCCCTGGCCGCCGCGCTGCCCGGCAGCGAGCTGCGCGCGGTGAAGGGGCTCGGGCCGACGCTGAAGGTGATCGTGGGCGCGGACTTCAAGCAGGTGCGCAAGGTCCGCGCCGAGGACCCGTTGCAGGGCCATTCCAGGGTGGTGCGGGGGGACGAGACGGGGTGCTCGTAGGCCCGGGACCGCTCAGTCCTCGTACCCCTCCGCGAACCGCTTCTCGCGCAGTTCCTTGATCGCGCGGCGCCGGGCCAGGCGGTGGGTGCGGCGGATCTGGGCCTCCTGGTAACGGCGGTTGTCGCGCTCGGTCTCCGGTATCACCGGGGGCACCCGGCGCGGCTTGCCGTCGGCGTCGACTGCCGCGAACACGAGGTACGCCGAGCCGACCTGGGTGGGCGGCGTCGACTCGTTCCAGCGCTCGGCCAGAACCCGTACGCCGACCTCCATCGAGGTCCGGCCGGTCCAGTTGACCTGGGCTTTCACATGGACGAGGTCACCGACGCGGACCGGTTCGAGGAACGCCATCTCGTCCATGGACGCGGTGACGGCGGGGCCGCCGGAGTGCCGGCCGGCCACGGCTCCCGCGGCATCGTCGACGAGCTTCATGATCACACCGCCGTGCACCGTCCCCAACAGGTTGGTGTCGCTGTGGGTCATGATGTGGCTGAGGGTGGTGCGGGACGCGGAGATCAGCTTGCCCGGTATCTCCGAATTGTCCGACTCCACTGCGGTGACCTGGTCTGTCATGACGTCCACCTTATGCCTCGTCGACATTCGCGGACTTTGTGTTGGGTTCGCAACAGCAGTGCCTCTATTTTCCGCCGAACCTTGTAAGACACCTGGGCGTGCCCTGCACACTGGGGCGCATGAATGACTGGCCCCAGGCATGGTCCGACGACAACCGCGGCAACCGCTACGGACGTGGCAGCGCAGGCGCACAGCCCGAGGGCGCGCGCGTCATGCGGCAGGTCCGCCGCGGCCAGACCGCGCCGCCCGGCCAGGGCTACGGCGGGGTGCCTCAGCAGCAGTCCTACGTCAACGGCCAGGGCCACGGGGGCTACGACGACGACGGCTACGACAGCGGCTACAACACCGGCCAGGTCTACGGCGGCGGTCCGGGCGACCCCGGCGGCCGGGGGGCGCGCGAGCCGCGGCCCGCGCCGAACTGGCGGCGCCGTTTCAAGTGGACCGCGATAACGCTGGTGACCGTGCTGGTCGTGACGACCGTCGCCACCTACTTCTGGGCCGACTCCAAGCTCAACCGCGACGTCGACCTGTCCAAGGTCATCGACCGTCCGGAGGCGGGCGAGGGCACCAACTACCTCATCGTCGGCTCCGACAGCCGTGCGGGCATGACGGACGAGCAGAAGAAGGAACTGCACACCGGGTCCGCCGAGGGCAAGCGCACGGACTCGATGATGATCCTGCACGTCGGCAGCAACGGCGACACCCTGGTCTCCCTGCCCCGCGACTCGAACGTCAAGATCCCGTCCTACAAGGGCTCCGACTCCGGCAAGCTCTACGAGAGCACGGGCCGCGAGACGAAGCTGAACGCGGCGTACGCGGAGGACGGTCCCGAACTGCTGGTCCGTACCGTCGAGGCCAACACCGGTCTGCACATCGACCACTACGTCGAGATCGGCTTCGCGGGCTTCGCGAACATCGTGGACTCGGTCGGCGGCGTCGAGATCGACATCCCGCAGGACATCAAGGACTCCAAGTCCGGCGCGGACTTCAAGAAGGGCAAGCAGACCCTGAACGGTCAGGAGGCGCTCGCCTTCGTCCGCACCCGGTACGCGCTGGCCGGCTCCGACCTGGACCGTACGAAGAACCAGCAGAAGTTCCTCTCGGCCCTGGCCAACCAGGTGGCGACCCCGAGCACCGTCCTCAACCCGTTCAAGCTGTACCCGACGATGGGCGCCGGCCTGGACACCCTGATCGTCGACAAGGACATGAGCCTGTGGGACCTGGCGTCCATGTTCTGGGCGATGAAGGGCGTCAGCGGCGGTGACGGCAAGTCCATGAACATGCCGATCTCGGGCAACTCCGCGAACGGCAACCTCCAGTGGGACACCGCGAAGGTGAAGCAGCTCGTGGAGCAGCTGAAGAACGACGAGACGGTGACCGTCACCAGCAAGTGAGGCACCCGCGACAGCGGTCGAGGGCACCCGGTGCGGGTGCCCTCGAGTGCTGTCAGGCGGTCGTCACATCGTGGCGCCCGCCATCGTGCGGCAGGTCGCGGCACAGCGGCGACACGCCTCGGCACATCGCATCATCTGCGGATCGTCCGGCATGGACATACACGCCTCGGCGCACATCTCACAGGCCTTGGCGCACATCGCGCACATCTCGGCCGACATCGGCGAGCGGCGCATCATCATGTCCGCGCACATCCGGGTCGTCTCGGCGCAGTCCATGAGCGCGCGCATGATCTGCATCTGAGGCTGACCGCCCATCTGCATGCAGGAGCTCATGGTCTCCTCGCAGATGCTGTGGCAGGTCATGCACGCGTCGACGCAGTCCTGCATCTCCTTGCTCATCGCAGGCATGGTCCGGGACTGGGTCATGGCTCCTCCTGGGGGTGCGGGAGCCCAGGGCGGGCCCCGTGCCCTTCCGTCCTACGCCCGACCACCGCGCCGCGCCATCGGGCGGACGCGAACAATTCCCACCAGATGCCGCACAGGACACGATCCACCAGGTTCTGCCGCAGGCTCGGCCACAAGGGCCATACGGGTGAAGGGCGCCCGGAGTTCCGAGCGCCCTTCACGGTCAAGTCCCCGGGGGTTACGGCAGGTTGCGCGCCATGACGATGCGCTGGACCTGGTTGGTGCCCTCGTAGATCTGCGTGATCTTGGCGTCGCGCATCATGCGCTCGACCGGGTAGTCACGGGTGTAGCCGTAGCCGCCGAGGAGCTGGACGGCGTCCGTGGTGACCTCCATCGCCACGTCCGAGGCGAAGCACTTGGCGGCGGCGCCCAGGTAGGTGAGGTCGGCGTCGCCGCGCTCGGAGGCCGCGGCGGCCTGGTAGGTCAGGGCGCGGGCGGCCGAGATCTTCATGGCCATGTCGGCGAGCATGAACTGGATGCCCTGGAAGTCGGCGATCGGCTTGCCGAACTGCTTGCGCTCCTGGACGTAGCCCTTGGCATAGTCGAGGGCGCCCTGGGCGATGCCGAGGGCCTGGGCGGCGATGGTGATGCGGGTGTGGTCCAGCGTCTTCATCGCGGTGGCGAAGCCGGTGCCCTCCTCGCCGATCATGCGGTCCGCCGGGATGCGGACGTTGTCCAGGTAGACCTCGCGGGTCGGGGAGCCCTTGATGCCGAGCTTCTTCTCCGGGGCGCCGAAGGAGACGCCCTCGTCGGACTTCTCCACGACGAACGCCGAGATGCCCTTGGAGCGCTTGGCGGGGTCGGTGACCGCCATCACCGTGTAGTACTCGGAGACGCCGGCGTTGGTGATCCAGCGCTTCACGCCGTTCAGGACGTAGTGGTCGCCGTCGCGGACCGCCTTCGTCTTCATGCCGGCCGCGTCGGAGCCGGCGTCGGGCTCGGACAGGCAGTAGGAGAACATGCCGTCGCCCTTGGCGAGCGGGGTCATGTACCGCTTCTTCAGGTCCTCGGATCCGGAGATGATCACGGGCAGGGAGCCGAGCTTGTTCACGGCCGGGATGAGGGAGGAGCTCGCGCAGACGCGGGAGACCTCCTCGATCACGATCACCGTGGCAAGAGCGTCCGCACCCGCGCCGCCGTACTCCTCGGGCACATGGACGGCATGCAGGTCGTTGGCCACCAGCGCGTCCAGCGCCTCCTGCGGGAAGCGCGCCTCCTCGTCCACAGCGGCGGCGTGCGGCGCGATCTTCGCCTCGGCCAGGGAGCGGATGACGTCACGGAGCATGTCGTGCTCCTCGGACGGGCGGTACAGGTCGAAATCAGCCGATCCGGCCAAGGTCTCTCACGCTCCAAGGACGCTGAGTGGCAAGTGTGATGCTGGTGCTAATTACCGTTAAGTAACTCAAATTTTAGGGGGCGGCCCACGGGAGGGATACGTGAGCTTGGCGACAGCGGGGAAGTTGCCCGTCAGACCCTCCGACTATGCTCGGGCGCGCACGCCCCCGTCCCCCTTCTGGAGTACCCATGGCCCTCAAGATCACCGTGATCGGTACCGGCTATCTCGGCGCCACCCACGCTGCCGCCATGGCCGAGCTCGGGTTCGAGGTGCTGGGGCTCGATGTCGTGCCCGAGAAGATCGAGATGCTCGGCCGGGGCCAGGTGCCGATGTTCGAACCGGGCCTGGAGGAGCTGCTGCGCAAGCACGTCGCCGGCATCGAGGGCTCGACCGGTCGGCTGCGCTTCACGATGGACTGGGCGGAGGTCGCCGAGTTCGGCGATGTGCACTTCGTCTGTGTGAACACCCCGCAGAAGCACGGCGAGTACGCGTGCGACATGAGCTACGTCGACTCCGCGGTCGAGTCCCTCGCCAAGCACCTGCGCGGCCCCAACCTGGTCGTCGGCAAGTCGACCGTGCCGGTGGGCAGCGCGGACCGGCTCGCGGCCCGCATCCTTGAGCTCGCGCCCGGCGGTGGCGAGGTGGAGCTGGCCTGGAACCCGGAGTTCCTGCGCGAGGGCTTCGCCGTCGACGACACCCTGCACCCGGACCGGATCGTGGTCGGTGTGCGCAGCGAGCGGGCCGAGAAGCTGCTGCGTGAGGTGTACGCGACGCCGATCGCCGACGGCTCCCCCTTCGTCGTCACCGACTTCCCCACCGCCGAGCTGGTGAAGACCTCCGCCAACTCCTTCCTCGCCACCAAGATCTCTTTCATCAACGCGATGGCGGAGGTGTGCGAGGCGGCCGGCGGCGACGTGGCCAAGCTCGCGGAGGCCATCGGGCACGACGACCGGATCGGAAAGAAGTTCCTGCGGGCCGGCATCGGCTTCGGCGGCGGGTGTCTGCCCAAGGACATCCGCGCCTTCATGGCCCGCGCCGGCGAGCTGGGCGCCGACCAGGCGCTGACGTTCCTGCGCGAGATCGACTCGATCAACATGCGCCAGCGCGGGCAGATGGTGGAGCTCGCCCGGCAGGCGCTGGGCGGCGGGTCCTTCCTGGGCAAGCGGGTCGCGGTGCTCGGCGCCACCTTCAAGCCCGACTCGGACGACGTACGGGACTCGCCGGCGCTGAACGTCGCCGGGCAGATCCACCTCCAGGGCGGCCAGGTCACGGTCTACGACCCCAAGGGCATGACCAACGCCCGCCGCCTCTTCCCGACCCTCGGCTACGCCGACAGCGCGACGGACGCGGTGCGGGGCGCCGATGTCGTCCTGCACCTGACGGAGTGGCGCGAGTTCCGCGAGCTGGACCCGAAGACCCTCGGCGAGGTCGCGGCGGCCCGCGTCATCCTGGACGGCCGCAACGCCCTCGACCCGGAGCTGTGGCGCAAGGCGGGCTGGAGCTACCGGGCGATGGGGCGGCCGACGGCCTAGTGGGCCGCCTGGTCAGGGGTAGGGCACACCACTGACACCGGATCGGACAGCACCGGACACGGGTGACGCCGCTTCGGCCGAGGCTCAGTCGGCCGAAACGGCGTCCTTCGCATTCTGCCGCACACCGGCGCAGCACGCCGAATGAATCTTCAACGACCTTTCGAAAAGACTCACTTCGCTCGGTAGCGCCGCATCTTCGCGCGCGCCCCGCACACCTGCATCGAGCACCAGCGGCCGCGCCCCGCCGGGCTGCGGTCGTAGTACGCCCAGTGGCAGTCGGCCGCCTCGCAGGCCTTGAGCCGGATCCAGGTGCCCTCGACCAGGGCGCGCGCGATGGCCGCCGCCACCCGGGAGCGCAGCGGCCCCTCGTCGGCGGGGGCGAGGGTGGCCGACCCGTCGGCGGCGTCGACCGCGACCACCAGCGGGCTCTCCCCCAGCAGGGCGCCGAGCGGGGTCACCTCGCGGTGCGGCGGATGGCCCGCGTGGGCGAGGAGGGTCACCCGCAGGGACTCCCTGAGCTCCCGCGCCCCGGCCACGTCCCCCTCGGCGAGCCCGAAGCGCGCCCTGACCTCGGCCGTGTCCAGCGAGTCGCCGCCCGACTCCAGGTCCAGCGTGTTGACCAGGGACTGGATCAGCTCCAGGCCCCCGGGCGCGGGCGATCTCTCACTCATGGCTGCACGCTACCTTCCGATCCCCCTTGCGACGTTACCTCCAATGCGGGAGCATGCGGTAACGCAGTTACCTGTTGCCGCGATATATGGGTAACAAGGTACGAGTAACAAGACCTCAAGGAGGAAGTCATGGCCATCGCCGAACTGGGCGCCGTCGTCCTGGACTGTCCCGACCCCCGCGCCCTCGCCGACTTCTACGCGAGCGTGCTCGGCGGCAGCGTGGAGGGCGACGAGGACTGGGTGGACCTGAAGGCGCCCGGCGGGCGGACACTGGCATTCCAGGCCGCCCCCGGGTTCGTACCGCCGCAGTGGCCCGCGCCCGATCACTCGCAGCAGTTCCACCTCGACCTGACCGTCCAGGACCTGGACGCGGCCGAGGAAAAGGTGGTCGCCCTGGGCGCGAAGCCGCTGGACACTGAGGACCGCTCGCGCACTTTCCGCGTGTACGCGGATCCGGCAGGGCACCCGTTCTGTCTTTGCGCCTGCTGATCAAGTCCCCACAGCCGGGAGGATCCACATGGCACCCGTGGCACGCCTGCGCAACGTAGTCATCGACTGCCCCGACGCGCGCGCCCTCGCCCGTTTCTACGCCGCTGTCGGCGGCGGCACACCGCAGGACGACGACCCCGAGTGGGTCGTGCTCCAGGTCCCCGGCGGGCCGCGGCTCGCCTTCCAGCCGGCGCCGGGGTACACCCCGCCGGAGTGGCCGCGGGCCGACCGCAACTCCCAGCAGTTCCACCTCGACTTCGACGCCGGGTCCACCTGGGAGGAGGTCGAGGCGGCCCAGGAGAGGGTGCTGGGACTGGGCGCGCGGTTGCTGCACGCGGAGGACAAGGAGGACTTCCGGGTGTACGCCGATCCGGCCGGCCATCCCTTCTGCCTGTGCCGGATCGAGCACCCGTGACGGCTATCCGTCCAACTCCGCGATCTTCATCGTCGAGGGCGCCCGCCGCCGCTGCGCCTCCCGGGCCGTGAAGTCCGCCTCACGCAGGACCCGTTGGACGTTGCCCCAGGTCAGCAGGGCGATATCGGCCTCCGACCAGCCACGGCGCAGCAACTCGGCGACGAGGTGGGGATAGCAGGAGGCGTCGGTGAGGTCCTGCGGGTGGGCGGCCCCGGCGTCGTAGGTGCCGGACAGGCCGACGCACTCCGGGCCGGCCACCTCACGCACATGGTCGAGGTGGTCGGCGACATCGCGGACGGACGGGCCGGTCTGCTCGGCGGTGAGCGGCACCATGCACAGGCCCCTGGCGGCGCCGAGCTCGGCGAGCAGGTCGTCGGGGAGGTTCGCCGGATGTGGGCGCAGGGCGCGGGCGGCGGAGCGGGCGCACAGGACCGGCGCCTTGGAGACCGCGCACGCCCGGCGCACGGTGTCCTCGGAGGCGCCGGAGAGGTCGGCCAGCACACCGAGCCGGTTCATCTCGCGCAGTACCTCCTCGCCGAACCGGGTCAGCCCCGCCTCACTCGCCCAGGACACACCGGAGAGGGTGAGGGCACGCAGCCCCAGCCCGTGCAGCGAGCGCAGGATGCCGAGCGAGTCACCGAGCGCGGCGGCTCCTGCCGGGCCCGGCAGGACGGCGACGCGGCCGCTGTGCCGGGCATCGGTGACCGGCCCCGGGGTGTCGGCGAGACGCAGGCCCTCGGGGTGGGCCCGTACGACGGTCTTCACCAGGTCCAGCTGCTCCAGCGTGGCACCGACGGCCCGGTCCCCGGCCAGTCCCTCGGGCAGGTGCAGCGCCCAGAACAGCGCGCCGACGTGGCCCTCGCGCATCCGCGGCACGTCGGTGTCGACGGCGCTCTCGCCGAGCTCCAGGTCGAACCAGGGCAGTCGGCGCAAGGCCCACGGCAGCCCGCTGTAGCCGTCGGCGACGGGATGCTCGGCGAGGAGGGCATGGGCGCGGGCGAGCAGATCGGCGTCGGAGTCGGCGTCGGTGACGCTGCTGTCGTACGACCTCCCGGCGAACGGGTCGGGCAGGTCACCGAGTTCGTCGACCTCGGTGCCGGTGTCCAGGTCGTCCGTGAGGTCTGCCATGACGGTCTCCGTACGTGATCGGTGTCCTGATCAAGCAGTACGGTTCACCGTCGCACGGACCCGAAAGGGCGTCCTGGTGGGCGATCCGTTCGGGGGTACCGCGCGGCGGCCGGCATGGAACGGCGCGCTCGGGGGTAGCCGCGTCGATCAGCGCTCCCGCGCCGCCTCGATGACCTCGTCCAGCGTGTCGCGGGAGCGGACCAGGTCGGCGATCGTGCGGTCGATGCGCTCGCGCTCGGCGGTGAGGTCCTCGACCAGCCGGGGCGTGGCGATGACGGAGGGGCCGCCGTCGGCGTCCCGCATGCAGGGCAGCAACTGGCCGATCCGGCTGCTGTGCAGCCCGGCGGCGAACAGCTCCTGGATCCGGATGACCCGGTCGACGGCCGCCTCCGCATAGTCGCGATGCCCGCCGGGGGTGCGCTCGGCGCGCAGCAGCCCCTGGGTCTCGTAGTAGCGCAGCGACCGCTCACTCACGCCGGTGCGCCGGGCCAGTTCACCGATCCGCATTCCGCGCCGCCCCCCTGGTTCCCTGGTCCGTCCGGGCTTGAATCTGACACTGATGTCAACTTCTACGGTACGGCCATGACGCACACGACCGACAGGAACGCAGCCGTCCGATCCCTCCTCGCCCCGGCCCGCCTGGGCCCCCTCCCCCTGCCGAACCACCTCGTCATGGCCCCGCTGACCAGGAACCGAGCGGAAGCCGACGGCACCCCCACGCCGCTCATGGCCACCTACTACGCCCAGCGCGCTTCCGCCGGCCTGATCATCGCCGAGGCCTCGACGCCGAACGCGACCGGGCAGACGTATCCGAACATCACGGCGATCCACTCGCCCTCGCACGTGGCCGGCTGGCGGCAGGTCACGGATGCCGTGCGGGCGGCCGGCGGCGGCCCGATGTTCCTGCAGCTCCAGCACGGCGGCCGGGTCGGCCACCCCGCGACCAGCGGGCTGACCCCCGTCTCGCCCTCTCCCCTGCCGCTCCCGGAGACGATCTTCACGCCCGACGGGCACCGCCCCGCCGTGGTCCCCCGGGAGATGACGGTCGACGACATCCACGCCACCGTCGCCGACTTCGCGACCGCCGCCCGCAATGCCGTGGCCGCCGGCTTCGAGGGTGTCGAGGTGCACTCCGCGAACGGCCATCTCCTGCACCAGTTCCTGGCCGGCAACACCAACCGCCGCACGGATGGCTACGGCGGCTCGGTGGGCGGACGGATCCGGTTCGTGCGGGAGGTCGTCGAGGCGGTCGCGGCCGCGATCGGGCCGGCGAGGGTGGGCGTACGGATCTCACCCCGCAACACCGTCAACGGCATCGAGGAGACCGACACCGACGCGCTCTACCCGGCGCTCGTGGAGGCGCTGGGCGGGCTCGGGCTCGCGTATCTGCACCTCGTGCACGCCGACCCGGCGGACCCGCTGTTCGGGCGGATCCGGGCCGGCTGGCCGGGCACCCTGATCGCCAACCCGGTGCTCCCCGAGCTGACCACGGACGCGATCGGCGAGGCGTCGGCCCGGCTGCTGGCGGCCGGAGCCGACCTGATCGCCCTCGGCCGCCCGTTCCTGGCCAACCCCGACCTGGTGCGGCGGCTCGCGCTCGGGGCGCCGCTCAACCCGGTGCGGGACCGGTATCTGATGTACACGGGCGGGGCGACCGGCTACACCGACTACCCCGCCCTCGACGATCAGCCGTCCAGCTCCTCGATGGTCGCGTTGGACGGACCCCGCGTCGCCTGAAGGTCACGGGCCACGTCCTGCGCAGCACCCAGCACCCGTACCGCGTTCTGCCAGGTCAGCTTGGCCAGGTCGGGCTTCGACCAGCCGCGGTCCAGCAGTTCGGCGATCAGGTTGGGGTATCCGGAGACATCGCTGAGGCCGTCGGGGGTGAAGGCGGTGCCGTCGTAGTCGCCGCCGATGCCGAGGTGGTCGACGCCGACGACCTCGCGCATGTGGTCCAGGTGGTCGGCGACGGTGGACACCGTGGCGATCGGGCGCGGGTTGGTCTCCTCGAAGGCGCGGTGCACCTTCATCGCCTCGGCGGTCGTGTCGAGGTGGTGGAAGCCGTGGGCGCGCATGTTCTCGTCGGCGGCGAGCGTCCAGTCGACCGCCGCCTGGAGCACGAACTTCGGCACGAACGTCACCATCGCGACGCCGCCGTTGCCGGGCAGGCGCTCCAGCACGTCGTCCGGGATGTTGCGCGGGTGGTCGCACACCGCGCGGGAGGAGGAGTGGGAGAAGATCACCGGGGCGGCGGTGGCATCGAGCGCGTCGCGCATCGTCGTGGCCGCCACGTGCGAGAGGTCCACCAGCATGCCCTCGCGGTTCATCTCCCGGACCACCTCGCGGCCGAAGGCGGACAGGCCGCCCACGCCGGGGTCGTCCGTCGCGGAGTCGGCCCACGCGATGTTGTCGTTGTGCGTGAGCGTCATGTAGCGGACACCCAGCGCGTACAACGCGCGTAGCGTGGCAAGGGAGTTCGCGATGGAGTGTCCGCCCTCCGCGCCCATCAGGGAGGCGATACGGCCCTCCGCGCGCGCCGCCTCCATGTCCGTGGCCGTCAGCGCCGGGCGCAGGTCCTGCGGATAGCGGGCCAGCAACTGCCGTACGCAGTCGATCTGTTCGAGGGTGGCGCTGACCGCCTTGTCACCGGCGTAGTCCGAGCGGACGTACACGGACCAGAACTGCGCGCCGACGCCGCCCTCGCGCAGGCGGGGGATGTCGGTGTGCAGATGGGCGCCCTGGTGGCCGGCGATGTCGCGGGCGTCGAGGTCGTAGCGGACCTGTTCGCGCAGCGCCCAGGGCAGGTCGTTGTGGCCGTCGACGACCGGGAAGTCGCGCAGGAGTTCCCGGGCTGCCTCCAGGGAGGTCATCGGCGTCACTTCCCCGAGCCGAAGCCGAAGCCGCTCGCGCCCTCTACCTTGGCGCGCAGGCGCTTGCCCTTCTCGGTGGCCTGGTCGTTCAGGTCCTGCTGGAACTCCCGCATCCGCTGGAGCAGGTCCTCGTCGTGGGCGGCGAGGATGCGGGCGGCGAGCAGTCCGGCGTTGCGGGCGCCGGCGACGGAGACGGTGGCCACGGGCACGCCGGCCGGCATCTGCACGATGGACAGGAGGCTGTCCATGCCGTCGAGGTACTTCAGCGGGACGGGGACGCCGATGACCGGCAGCGGCGTGACGGACGCGAGCATGCCGGGCAGGTGGGCGGCACCTCCCGCCCCGGCGATGATCACCTTCAGCCCGCGCTCGGCCGCCTGCTCGCCGTACGTGACCATCTCGCGCGGCATGCGGTGCGCGGAGACGACATCGACCTCGAAGTCGATCTCGAACTCGTCGAGGGCCTGGGCGGCCGCCTCCATGACGGGCCAGTCGGAGTCCGACCCCATGACGATGCCTACAACCGGGCTCATTCGGTAATGGTCCCTCTCAGGTAGCCGGCAGCGTGACGGGCGCGCTCCAGCACGTCGTCCAGGTCGTCGCCGTAGGTGTTGACGTGGCCGACCTTACGGCCGGGTTTTACGTCCTTGCCGTACATGTGGATCTTCAGCTGCGGGTCGCGGGCCATGCAGTGCAGGTACGCGGAGTACATGTCCGGGTAGTCGCCGCCGAGGACGTTGACCATCACGGTCCACCTGGCGCGCGGGCGCGGGTCGCCGAGGGGGAGGTCGAGGACGGCCCGGACGTGGTTGGCGAACTGGGACGTGCTCGCGCCGTCCTGGGTCCAGTGGCCCGAGTTGTGCGGGCGCATCGCCAGCTCGTTGACGAGGATGCGGCCGTCGCGGGTCTGGAACAGCTCGACCGCGAGGTGGCCGACGACGCCGAGTTCCTTGGCGATGGTCAGGGCCATCTCCTCCGCCTTGAGGGCGAGGGTCTCGTCGAGGTCGGGCGCCGGGGCGATCACGGTGTCGCAGACGCCGTTCACCTGCTGGGACTCGACCACCGGGTAGGCGACGGCCTGGCCGTGCGGCGACCGTACGACGTTGGCGGCGAGCTCGCGGACGTAGTCGACCTTCTCCTCGGCGAGGACGGGGACGCCGGCGCGGAACGGGTCGGCGGCCTCCTCGACGGAGTCGACGACCCACACGCCCTTGCCGTCGTAGCCACCGCGGACCGTCTTGAGGACGACCGGGAAGCCGTCGCCCTCTCCCGCGAACGCGGCGACGTCCTGCGGGTCGCTCACGAGGCGGTGCCGGGGGCACGGCACACCGATCGCATCGAGCCTCGCGCGCATCACGCCCTTGTCCTGGGCGTGCTGAAGCGCGTCGGGGCCCGGGCGGACGGGGATGCCGTCCGCCTCCAGGGCCCTGAGGTGCTCGGTGGGTACATGTTCGTGATCGAAGGTGATCACATCGCACCCGCGGGCGAACTCGCGCAGCGTGTCGAGGTCGCGATAGTCGCCGATGACGACATCGCTGACGACTTGCGCCGCGGAATCCTGCGGGGTGTCACTGAGGAGCTTGAACCTGATGCCCAGCGGGATGCCTGACTCGTGCGTCATACGCGCGAGCTGGCCCCCGCCGACCATGCCGACTACCGGGAACGTCACGCCCCTAGGGTATCGGCCGCTCGGGGGCGACCCTCTTACCGGACTTTTCCGCGTCTCTTCCCAGGCCTGTGGGGACACGCACAGGCAATCGCGAAGGGGGGTGGTTAGCATGGCTGGGTTGACGAAACCGACGACACATCGACCGACAGGAGCCTTCACGACCATGGGACGTGGTTCCTCGGGGCTTCATGCGTCGCCTCCGGTATCCGGCAGTTCAGTACGGCAACGACTCGACCGGCTGGTGCGTGAGGTCGCCAAGTTCGGTGCGGTGGGTGGCGCGGGGCTGCTGGTCAATCTCCTCGTGTTCAACCTGGTGCGGCATGTCACCGACCTCCAGGTGGTGCGGGCGAGCGTCATCGCGACGGTCGTCGCGATCATCTTCAACTACGTCGGCTTCCGGTACTTCACGTACCGGGACCGCGACAAGAGCCGCCGTACGAAGGAACTGACTCTGTTCCTGCTGTTCAGCGCGGTCGGTCTGGTGATCGAGAACGGTGTGCTGTACGCGGCGACGTACGGCTTCGGCTGGGACAGCCCGCTGCAGAGCAACGTCTTCAAGTTCCTCGGCATCGGTATCGCGACGCTGTTCCGCTTCTGGTCGTATCGCACGTGGGTGTTCCGTGCGATGCCGGTGGAGGAGTCGGTGGCTGCAGCGGAATCGTTCCTGGAGCCGCGGGAGCCCGCGGCTCAGGAGCGGCGGGTGGGGCAGCGGGTCGGCTGACACGGCTGTCGCCGTCCGCGGGCGCCGGGGATCCTCCGGCCGACCGACCGGCTACCTGACCGTCGACCCCGAATCCTGTGCCTTCTTCGGGGGCTGCGTGCGGGACAGGAACAGGGCTATCACCGGCGGCTTCGTCTGGAGCATCTCCAGGCGGCCGCCGTCGGCCTCTGCCAGGTCCCGGGCGACCGCGAGGCCGATGCCCGTGGAGTTGCGGCCGCTGATGGCGCGCTCGAAGATGCGGGCGCCGAGGTCGGCGGGGACGCCGGGGCCCTCGTCCGTCACCTCGATGACGGCCTGGTTGCCGGTGACGCGGGTGCGCAGTGCCACCGTGCCGCCGCCGTGCATGAGGGAGTTCTCGATCAGGGCGGCGAGGACCTGTGCGACGGCGCCCGGTGTGCCGACCGCCTGGAGGTGGCGCTTGCCGGAGCTCACGATGGCCCGGCCCACGCTGCGGTAGGCCGGGCGCCACTCCGCCAGCTGCTGCTGGATGACCTCGTCGAGGTCGAAGGTGACGGCCGAGCCGGTGCGCGGATCGCGGGAGTTGGTCAGGAGCCGTTGGACGACGTCCGTGAGGCGCTCGACCTGCGTCAGGGCGATGGTTGCCTCGTCCTTCACCGTGTCGGGATCGTCGGTGAGGGTGATCTCCTCCAGGCGCATGGAGAGGGCCGTGAGGGGGGTGCGGAGCTGGTGCGAGGCGTCCGCGGCCAGGCGGCGTTCCGCCGTCAGCATGCGGGCGATGCGCTCGGCGGAGGAGTCGAGGACATCTGCCACTCGGTCCAGCTCCGGGACGCCGTAGCGCTTGTGGCGGGGGCGGGGGTCGCCCGAGCCGAGGCGTTCGGCCGTTTCCGCGAGGTCGGTGAGGGGGGAGGCGAGGCGGTTCGCCTGGCGCACAGCCAGCAGCACCGCCGCGATCACCGCCAGGAACGCCACCGCCGCGATGATCAGCAACGTACGGCCGACCTCCCGCGTCACCGACGAGCGCGGCTCCTGCACGGTGACCGTCTCGCCCTCCTCGCCGGTCTCCGTGGCGCTGATGACGTCACCGGTGGGCTTGGTGCCCACCTCGATCACCGGCTTCTGCGGGATCCGGATCTCGGCGTAGCGGTCGCCCTGGATCTGGTCGCGCAGCACCGAGGCGTCCACGGTCTCGTCCCCGAGCAGCCGGCTGTCCACGATGCTGGCGAGCCGTACGGCCTCGGTGTCCACCCGCTCCTGTGCGGTGCTGGTGATCGTCCGCGTCTCGACGATCACGAGTGACACGCCGAAGACGGCGATCACGACGAGAACGACGGCGAGGGTGGACTGGATCAGTCGGCGGCGCATGTCCTGTTACTTGTCCGTAGGGCCGGTGGGCTCGGCTCAGCTCTTCTCGAAGCGGAAGCCCACGCCTCGCACCGTCGCGATGTAGCGGGGGTTGGCCGCGTCGTCGCCCAGCTTCTTGCGCAGCCAGGAGATGTGCATGTCGAGCGTCTTGGTCGACGACCACCAGGTCGTGTCCCAGACCTCCCGCATCAGCTGGTCCCGGGTCACCACCCGGCCGGCGTCCCGCACCAGCACCCGCAGCAGGTCGAACTCCTTCGCCGTGAGCTGGAGCTCCTCGTCGCCCATCCACGCGCGGTGCGACTCGACGTCGATCCGTACGCCGTGGGTGGCCGGCGGCTGCTGGGGCTCGGCCGCACCGCGCCGCAGCAGGGCCCGGACCCGGGCGAGCAGCTCGGCCAGCCGGAACGGCTTGGTGACGTAGTCGTCGGCGCCCGCGTCCAGGCCCACGACGGTGTCCACCTCGTCGGCGCGCGCGGTCAGGATGAGGACCGGCACGGTGTGGCCCTCGGCACGCAGTCGCCGGGCCACCTCCAGGCCGTCCATGCCGGGCAGGCCGAGGTCCAGCACGACCAGATCGATACCGCCCTGCATTCCCGCGTCGAGCGCGGTGGGGCCGTCCTCGCGCACCTCGACCTCGTACCCTTCCCGGCGCAGTGCGCGGGCCAGTGGCTCCGAAATGGACGCGTCGTCCTCGGCGAGCAGTACTCGGGTCATGAGGTGATGGTAGTCCGCCCATGACAAGAGCTGGAGGGTGATCGGCCGCCCGGATTCTCACCGGCCCCTGGCGTGACTCTTACCTTCGCCCGCTGTGGTACAGACCTATGCCGATGAAGTGCGATCCTGGAAAGGACCTTGGAAAGGGTGTCCGCGGTTCCATCGACACCTGTGATCCCTGTCTCAAGTCCTTCCATATCCGGCAGTGTCCTGACGTATGGTGAATCTACGCCCGTAGCACTACGGGGACCTTCGGCGCACTTGACGCTGAGGGTCTCTTTTGTGTGCGGGACCGGCGCTCACCGGTCCCGAATGGAATGACCTGTGGCCGGGCCCCCGAAGGCGGGGGCGTGGATCCCGACGGTCGCCGTCATCCCCTCCGTGATCCGGAGCGGACTGCCCCTGGGCGTGGGGTGGACGGACGTGTCCGCCGGTGCCGGCCGCCCCCCACCGGGCGCGTGAACGTTCTACGTCGGTGCGCGTCCCGACCAGCAAGGATCGACCATGGCGTCCAGCCTGACGAAGGACTCGGCCCGCCCGGGCACCCCCGGCTCCGAGAAGACCTTCTTCGGCCACCCCCGCGGACTGGCCACTCTCTTCATGACCGAGATGTGGGAGCGTTTCTCCTACTACGGCATGAGGGCACTGCTCCCGCTGTACCTGGTCGCTCCGGGCGGCCTGCACCTCAACCCTGCGACGGCTACCGCGATCTACTCGGTCTACGTGTCGATGGTGTACCTGCTCGCCATGCCCGGCGGCTGGTTCGGCGACCGGGTCTGGGGCCCGCGCAAGACCGTCGCCGTGGCCGGCGGCATCATCATGCTCGGCCACCTCACGCTGGCCCTGCCGTCCTCCGGCACGTTCTACGCCGGCCTCGGCCTGGTCGCGATCGGTTCGGGTCTGCTGAAGGCCAACATCTCCACGATGGTCGGCCACCTCTACGACGGGCCGTCCGACCCCCGCCGCGACGGTGGCTTCACGGTCTTCTACATGGGCATCAACCTCGGTGCCTTCGCCGCGCCGCTGATCATCGGCACCATCGGTGAGAGCGTCAACTGGCACCTGGGCTTCGCGCTCGCCGCACTCGGCATGGCGCTGGGCCTCGCCCAGTTCCTGATCGGCTCGCGCAACCTGGCCGAGCGCTCCAGCGTCGTCCCGACGCCGCTGTCCGCCGAGGAGAAGTCCTCGACCCTGCGCAAGGCGGCGATCTGGGCCGGTATCGCGGTCGTCTTCTACGCGATCGTCGGCTTCTCCGGCAGCTACACGCTGAACTGGGTCCTGGTCCCGCTGACCCTGCTCGGCGTGATCATCCCGACGATGGTCCTGGTCCGCATCAAGCGCGACAAGGACCTGGACCGTGCCGAGCAGTCGAAGATGTCCGCGTACATCTGGTTCTTCGTGGCCGCGGCCGTGTTCTGGATGATCTACGACCAGGGCGGCTCGACCCTGTCGATCTTCGCCGACGGTTCCGCCGAGAACAGCGTCCTCGGCTGGGACTTCCCGGTCTCCTGGTACCAGTCGGTCAACCCGGTCCTGATCATGGCGCTGGCCCCGGTCTTCGCCTGGTTCTGGCTGGCGCTGAACCGGCGCGGCAAGGAGCCGAGCACGATCGTGAAGTTCGGCTCGGGTCTGGTCCTGGTCGGCACGTCCTTCTTCCTCTTCCTGGCCCCGCTGTCGATCGCCGAGGGCGGTCACAAGGCGGCCGCGATGTGGCTGGTGGCGATCTACTTCGTCCAGACCGTCGGTGAGCTGCTGCTCTCCCCGGTGGGTCTGTCGGTCACGACGAAGATGGCGCCCGGGAAGTACGCCTCGCAGATGATGGGCGTCTGGTTCCTGGCCGTCACCGCCGGTGACGCCACGACCGGTCTGCTCTCCATCGCCGGTGTCGACCTGAACAAGTCGAACATCGTGGCCCTGGAGGCGACGCTCGCCGTCCTCGCCGGTGTCGCGGTGTGGATGTACCGCAAGAAGGTCAAGGAGCTCATGGGCGACGTCCGCTAGCGCGGGGCTGCCTGAGCCGAAGGGGCCGTTGCAACCTGCCCGGGTTGCAGCGGCCCCGTCCGTTTTCCGACTGTGCGCGGTTCCCCGCGCCCCCAAGAGGACTGTCTGATCAGCGCGTCCTGCGTCCGGGCATGAACGTGAACACCGCCCCGCCCAGCAGCAGTGCCGTCCCCGCCACCAGGCCCAGGGCCTTCAGGGTGCCGTGGTCCTCCGCGCCCGTTGCCGCGAGGCCGCCGTTCGTCGACGAGCCGCCCGCGGAGCCTCCCGCCGAACCGCCGCCCGACGCCCCGCTCGCCTGCTCGCTCGTGTCCAGGGTCAGGGAGACCTCCGACTTGGCGGGGGTGCAGGTCGTCGTCGTGCCCAGAGCCTTGATCGTCAGGACGCCCGGGGAGAGGGTCGACTCACCGCTCGCACCCGGCTTGTACGTGCCCGTGAGGTCGGGGATCTCGATCGGCTCGCCGGACTTGATGTCCTCGGAGTTGGTCGGGCCCTCGACATGGACGGTGCCCTTGTCGGCGCCGCCGAGGGCGACCTCCATGGACGGCTTGACCGAGTCCTTGGGGATGTCGGCGGGGCTGTCCATCACCGACTTCTTGAACTGGACCGTCAGGTCGAAGCTCCCGCCGTTCTTCTTGGCGTTGATCTGGACCGGCGAGGTCGCCTCCTTGTCACCGATGGGCGTCTTGCACTTGTAGGGGACCTGGACCTCCTTGCCGGTGAAGTCGCTCTGGCCGCCGCCACCGCCCCCGGCTGCGCCACCGGTGCTCGCACCGCCGTCGTCCCCGCCCGTCTCGCTCTCACTCGGCGTCGGGCTGGAGGATCCGGTCGGCAGACCGGTCGGCACGCCCGTCGGGAGCGTCGGGATCACCGTCGGCAGGCCTCCCGTCGTACCGCCCGAGCTTCCGCCGGCGCCCGTCACCTTGATCGTCGCCCCCTGCTTCACCGCCTCCTTGGGCGTGCACTTGGTGTCCGTGGAGATCGGCTTGTTGACGTTGATGTTGTACGCGTCCGGCGTCAGCGTCACCTCGCCCGGCGCCGTCAGCTTCAGCTTGCCCTTCATGTCGGACAGCTTCATGTCGCTGTTCTTGGGGATCGGCGGGTTCTCCCGGGGTCCCTGCATGGCGATGTCCCCGGTCTGCGCACCGGCCGCCTTCAAGGTGCCCGTCGGCTGGACCGTGTTCTGCTCCAGGTCGAGGATGTTCGGGTTCTTGGACGCCGCCTGGACGAACTTCCAGACGACCTCCACCTCGTCGCCGACCTTCGCCTCGGCGGGCGCGGTGATCTCCACCTTCGTCGTGCCCTGGACCGGCGGCAGCCCGGAGATGGCGGGCGGGATGCACTCGGTCGCGTACGCCACCTCCGCCGCCTGGGCGGTCCCGGCGGACACGCCGAGCAGGACGCCCGCACCGCCGAGCATCAGGGCGGCGCCCGCCGCACTCACTCTGCGGGGGCGGGCCGGTGTGACTCTCCTTCGCTTGCTCACGTGGATCCCTTCCAGGTCTGAGTCGTGGGACTCGTCGGGCTGTCGTCGTGCGGTGCGGAGAGCCGACCGGCCGTGCCCGGATCGCTGTCCGGTGCGAACCACGGCAGGGTCGATGAGGGTGAGGCCGCGTGCCTCGCCTCTTCCCGGGGCCGCAGCCCCGGCAGGCGCAGGGCGACTTCGGGCAGGCGCAGGCCCCTACGGCGGGCCGACTGCCGCGGCCGTACCCGGTCCACCACCGCCATCCCGACCCGGAACAGCGCCGCCGGTACGACCAGACAGACCAGGATCCAGAACAGCGTCACGCCCCAGGGCCGGCCCACGCCCCAGGGCTGCTCGGCCATCACCTTGCCGCCGTACTTCAGGGAGACGGTGTAGTCGCCGTGCGCCGCGGCGGCGAGCTCCACCGGGAGCTCGATGCGTGCCTTGCGGCCCGGCTGGATCGTGCCGCGCCACTGCTGTTCCTCCCACTGCGGGGCGAACACGCCGTGGGAGGTGCCGACCTGGAAGACCGGGTTCTTGACGGCGGAGGTGCCGACGTTGCCGACCGTGAAGACGAGCGTGCGGGCCGGCGGGGCGCCGAACCAGGTGAGCAGGCCGCCGGAGCCGTCCAGCCGGGTGTCCGTGAGGACCGACAGGCGTCCGCCGGCCGGCTCCGCGGGCAACGGCTCGACCGCGTGTCCGGCGACCTGGAAGATCGCGTCGGCCTCGGCCTTCGCCCCGGTGACCGTCGCCACGTGCACGACGCACGGGCACGGCACGGGCGGCTCGGCCACGGGCAGCTTGCGGCTGAAGCGGCCCTCGGCGTCCGTCGTCACGGCCCTGCCGTCCGCGTTGGCGCAGGAGTTGGTGCCCCCGGTCACCCCGGTCGACGGCACGGACTGACCGCAGATCAGGAGCATCAGCAGCGCATGCGGCCGCCAGCCGCTGCCGGACACGGTGACCGAGCCGCCCGTCCCCGCCTGGGACTTGGACAGCTTCACGGCGGGCGGGTCGTCGGCCGCCGACGCGCTCACGGCCGCCATCGGCAGCAACAGCAGCGCCAGTACCGCCACCAGCACCGGAATCCGCACCCTGCCGCTCACGTCCCCACTCCCGTCAACTCCGGCTGCTGCAAAGGCCGTTCGACCTGGCTCGCCTCGCCATCGTTCGGCTTACGCCGCCTTCGGCGTCGTACGGCGAAGAGGGCGCCCGCCGCCGCGAACGCCCCCGCGGCCCCCGCCACCGCGCCCCACGGCACGAACCGCACCGACACCTGCGCGGTGTCGGCCGCCCCGCCCGCCGCCGTCACCGTCAGCCGCAGGTCGGCCGCGTCGAGCGCGGGCCGGTCGGGCCAGGGCTCGGTGAGCCGGGTGCGGCTGCCCGGGGGCAGGTCGACGGGCAGGGGGCGCGGGGCGCGGTCGAGGAGGCGGCCGAAGACCCCGTCGGCGCGCACCGCGAGGCTCGGAGCGATGGCGGTCGTACCCCTGTTGACCAGCTCGTATGTGATGCCGTCGGCATGCACCGCCACATGCTCGACGGTCAGCGCGGACAGCTCCGGGCCGGTGACGCGCAGGCGCAGCGGGACGGTCTGCGCGCGGCCGTCGGTGTCCCGGGCGACGATCCCGCCCGCGCGGTCACCGGGGGCCGTGCCCGTCGGGACGCTCACCGTGAACGGGACCTCGGCACGGGTGCGGGCCGGAATCCGCACCCGGCTCTCGGCGAAGGCGATCGGCACGCCGGTGCCGGTCAGCCGTACGGTGACCGGCTCGGCGCCGCGGTTCGTCACGGACACCGTGTCCTGCTGGACCGTCCCGGGCCCGCCCTCGGTGTAGAAGGACGGGCGCCCGCCCCCGGAGGGCGCGACGAGCCAGGCATCGGCGGCGGTCGCCGTCGGGGCCACCGCCAGCAGGGACAGAAGCAGCAGGGGCAGACACAGGACACGGGCGGCTGACGACATCGGCGGCTCCAGCGCTGTCATACGGGGGCGTTCAGCGGCGTGCTGTCTGCCCCCTGCGCGTCAGCCACAGCGCGCCCGCCGCACCCGCGAGCAGGACCGTGCCGCCCAGGGTGCCGAGGGCGATCGCCGAGTCCTCGGGGCCGGTCTGCGGGAGCTCGTCGCCCGAGCCGGAGCCGCTCTGGGGTCCGCTGTCGGCCCCGCCGCCCGCCGCCGTCACGTCGAGGCTCAGCGACGGCCCGGGACTGTTGGCCGGAGTGCAGGTGGTGGTCGTGCCGAGGGCCTTGATGGTGAGGATGCCCGCGGTGAAGGTGACCTTGCCGGTCTTCTTCGGGGTATACGTGCCCGTCAAGTCGTTGATCTTGATGGGGGTGTTGGCGGGAATGGCCTCCTGGTTGGCGGGGCCGGTCACGTTCATGGTGCCGCTGTCGGCGCCGCCCAGCTTGATGGTGGCGCTCGGGCTCATCGCACCCTTGCCCAGCTCGACCGGGCTGGACGAGACGCCCTTCTGCCACGACATGGTGACCTTGTAGCCGCTGCCGCTCTTGACGCCCTTGATGTCGATGGGCGAGACGGCGCTCTTGTCGCCGATCGGCGTCTTGCAGGCGTAGTTGACGTCGACGACCTCGGCCCTGGCCGCGGGGGCGGCCATCAGCACCGCCGAGCCGGCCAGGGCCGCGACGGTCGCGAGCGCGGCGGTTCGCTTCTGCTTCGACACGGTCCCCTCATTCCTGACGGCATATCAGATCGGCCGTCAAGGTACGCCCGGGGCCCCGAGGAAGGAAGACACGGTGCACACCGGAGTTGTGGCGATCCGGCGTGCACCGAGTGGAGGGGGTGACCGCCGGTAACTCAGGGTCGGGCCGGGCCCAGCACTTCGGGCAGCCCCCACCGCCGCAGCACCTCGGGCACGGCCACGGTCCCGTCCGCCCGCTGGTGCTGCTCCAGGATCGCGGGCACGAGCCGGCTGGTGGCGAGGCCCGAGGCGTTGAGGGTGTGGACGTACGCCGCCTTGCCGCCGCCGGCCGGGCGGTACCGGATGGCGCCGCGCCTCGCCTGGTACTCACGGGCGTTCGACACCGAGCTGACCTCGGCATACGCGCCGAGGCTCGGCAGCCAGACCTCCACGTCGTAGGTCTTGGCCTGCGCGGGGCTGGTGTCCCCGGCGGCGAGCTTGGTGACCCGGTGGTGGAGCCCGAGCCCGGCGACCAGCTCCTCGGCGCGGGCGAGCAGTTCGAGGTGCGCGGCGTCCGAATCCCCGGGCCTCGCGAACTGGAACAGCTCCACCTTGTTGAACTGGTGCCCGCGCAGCGTCCCGCGTTCCGCCGTCCGGTGGCTGCCGCTCTCCCTGCGGTAGCAGGGCGTGTAGGCGACGTACCGGCGCGGCAGGTCCCGCTCGTCGAGCGTCTCGCCGCGATGGAGGTTCACCAGGGCGGTCTCGGCGGTGGGCAACAGGAAGCGGTCGTCCACGCGGTAGACCTCATCGGCGAACTTCGGGAACTGCCCGGCCGTGTACCCGGCCTCGTACGTCAGCAGATGCGGCGGCAGCACAAACTCGTAGCCCGCCCGGCGATGGGCGTCCAGGAAGTGATTGAGCAGCGCCCACTCCAGGGCGGCGCCCTCTCCGCGGTAGATCCAGTGGCCGTTCCCGGCGAGGGCCGTGCCCCGCTGGTAGTCGATCAGGCCGAGCTCCTGGGCGAGGCGGACGTGATCGCGGGCCGGGAAGGCGAAGGCGGGCGGGACGCCCACGCTCCGCAGGACCTCGTTGTGCTCCTTGCCGCCCGCCGCCACGTCGTCGTCCGGGAGGTTGGGCAGGGCGTCGAGGAACTCCTGATGGCGGGCGGCGAGCCCGGCGAGGCCCGCCTCGGTCTCGGCGAGCCGGTCGGCCAGGGCCTTGGCCTCGGCCCGCAGCTCGTCCGCGGGGTCGTCGGTACGGCGTCGTACGTCGATCCCGGCCGAAATCCGCCGCCGCTCGCCACGCAGCCGCTCCACGGCGGCGCGCGCCTCACGGAACTCGGTGTCGAGGGCGAGGAAGGCCGGGATGTCGGCGTCCGCGCCACGTTTGCGCAGGCCGGCGCGGACCTGGTCGGGGTGCTGTCGGATGAGGGTGACGTCGAGCATGGCGCTCTGCTCCGTCCGGTCGACCGGAGCGGCAGGGTCCGCCCCGGGGTGGTCCCTCGGGGCGTGGGCGAGAGGGTCGCTCGCGGTGCCACCACGCCTTCATCGCCGTACGACGACCGTAGGGCCGTACGACGATCTCGTCGGGCCCGATGACGGGGGCCGGCCGGCGGGGCATTTCCTCCCCGCACTCGGGAGTGGATTCACCAGGGACGCGAGGCCGCCTTCTCAGCGACCGGCGGCTCTCTCGGCTCGCGGACCCCGGCTACTCGTCTCCGTCAGTGCGTTGCAGCGAGGCTAGAGCAGCGCCTCGGCGAGGCGGAACCGATTTTCCACCGCGGCCCGACGGGCGCCCCCTCATGCCGGAGCGCCCAGCTCCGCCCACACCGTCTTGCCCGCGACGCCGGGCGTCCGCATGACCCCCCAGTCCAGGCACAGCCGCTGCACGATGAACATGCCGTGGCCGCCGGGACGCCCCGCGCGGTGCGGGGTGCGGGGTGCGGGCTGGCCGGTGCCCTTGTCCGTGACCTCGATGCGGATCACCTTGTTGTCGCAGGCGATCCACATCTCGTCCGGTCCCTCGGCATGCAGACACGCGTTGGTGACCAGCTCGGAGACCACGAGCAGCACGTCCTCGGCGGCGGCCCGCTGGTCCGCGGTGGCGGCGGGCATCCAGCCCCAGGCGTACAGCGCCTGCCGGGCGAAGTCACGGGCGAGCGGGACGACCCCGCTGCGGCCCTCGAAGTCCAGCCGGCGGACCTGACGCCCCGCGGACGCCTCTGCGGACTCCTCGGGCCTCAGGGACGGCACAGCGCCCCCGTCGGACGCTCCCGCCGCCGGCGCGCCCCGCTCGGCGGCCCCCGTCATCGGGCCCGACGAGATCGTCGTACGGCCCTACGGTCGTCGTACGGCGATGAAGG
>NZ_RDBN01000053.1:871365-876354 GCF_008042075.1 Streptomyces sp. UW30
TCCCCGGCACGCCCCCCTCGGACGCCCCGGAAGCGCCGCTGGGCTCACGGCCGCGGTCGCCCGGCGAGAAAGGCCGGGTGGTGCTCATCAGCGCTTCACCTCACCGATTCACCAGTTCAACATTCACACGATTCACAAATCAGTACGCAGAGTCAGTACGTCAGTACATGCCCTTGCCTGATACGTCGGTCACAATCCCCACCCCCGGTGGCCGACATCACAGCCGACAGGTTCAGGGTGTCTCCTGCCCGAGCCTGCCGAGGGAACACCCCTGTATTCGGGCCGAATGATGTGACGTCTGATGCAGCGCCGGACGCCAGGGGTCAGCCCGAGCCGTCGGACCCGTCCGCCAGGGCGTCTGCCAGCGAGTCGTGGACCGTGAAGACCGCCTCGGCCCCCGTGATCTCGAACACGCGGGCGACTACGGGCAGCATGCCCGCGAGATGCACCCCGCCACCGGCGGCTTCCGCCTTGAGTCGCGCCCCGAGCAGCACGTTCAGCCCTGTGGAGTCACAGAACTCGAGCCGCGAGCAGTCGACGACGAGTCGGCTGAAGCCTTTGTCGAGGCAGTCCTCCAGTGGCTCACGCAACAAATCGGCGGTGTGGTGATCCAACTCACCCGCCGGAGTCACGACGGCACTGGAGCCCTCTTCCCGCACCTCGACCAGAAGTCGGCCAGACTGTGCGCTGCCGACGGTCCCGCGGTCCATGCCGTCTCTCACTCCCGACGTCGTGGCTGCTGACTGACGCTCTCGAACACTACGCCTTCCCTACGCCCCCCAACACCCGAACATCCACACAGAATCGGACATTTCGGACCAGAGCGCACTTGCGGTGGGCTCCGGAAAGCGGGTAGGGCTAGTAGAGACACGTAACCGACTCGGCCGGCTTGGAGGCGCCGCACACCGCAGTGCAACGACAGGCTTCGGCAGCCATATGCCGAGAACGATGGAGGACATCATGTCACCCCGGCTCGACGCATCGCATACCCAGAAGGCGACGTCGGCATCCCTTCCGGAACATCTGGATCCCATCGAGCGCAGCAGCGACTTGATTCCCGAACAAGGCTTCGAACAGGGCCTCGATCAGGACGACGCACTCGCCGGGCTTCCGGACATCCCGCCGTACGACGAGGTGGGGCCGGTGGACGCGCGGGCCCTGTCCAAGACCCTCTTCGAGCGGCTGGAGTCGCTGGAGGAAGGGACCCACGAGTACTCGTACGTCCGCAACACGCTCGTCGAACTCAACCTCGCGCTGGTCAAGTTCGCCGCCTCCCGCTTCCGCTCGCGCAGCGAGCCGATGGAGGACATCATCCAGGTCGGCACCATCGGCCTGATCAAGGCGATCGACCGCTTCGAGCTCAGCCGCGGCGTGGAGTTCCCCACCTTCGCGATGCCCACCATCATCGGCGAGATCAAGCGCTTCTTCCGCGACACGTCGTGGTCGGTGCGGGTGCCGCGCCGGCTTCAGGAGCTCCGGCTCGACCTGGCCAAGGCCGGTGACGAGCTGGCCCAGAAGCTGGACCGCGCCCCGACGGTGGCCGAACTGGCCGAGCGCCTCGGTCTGACCAACGACGAGGTCGTCGAGGGCATGGCGGCGTCGAACGCCTACACCGCCTCCTCGCTGGACGCCCAGCCGGAGGAGGACGACGCCGAGGGCGCGCTGGCCGACCGGATCGGCTACGAGGACCACGGCATCGAGGGCATCGAGTACGTCGAGTCCCTGAAGCCGCTCATCGCCGAACTCCCGCCCCGGGACCGGAAGATCCTCTCCCTGAGGTTCGTCGCGGGCCTGACGCAGTCGGAGATCGGCGAGGAACTCGGCATCTCCCAGATGCATGTGTCGCGCCTGTTGTCGCGAACGCTGATCCGGCTCAGAAAGGGCCTGACAGTCGAGGAATGACCGGCCGGGGAGCCCCGCTTCCTCCGTGCTGACGTGCACTGTGCCCGGTGCCCTGCCGAATTCGTCGGCGGGGCACCGGGCACAGTGCGTACGGACCTTTCACCGACAGCTCACGGGTTACCCACAGAAACCCTTTCCCCACGGCCTCCCTTCCTCCACTATGAGCCGTCATACCCGCCGGTAGGTCAGGACTCCGAGCGGGTCGCAAGGCTGCGAGGAGGCGGCGCAATGGCTCGGGCCGACGACGACAGGGATCGTGGCCGTGAGGAGGGTGGTCACGGGGTCCACGCGGGCGCGTCCGACGCACGGCTCACCGAACTGCTGCGCGCCGACACGGCCACCGCGTATCCGGCGCTCCAGGAGCTGCGCGCCCGCCATCACGCGCACGTCCTCGCCTACGCCCGGCTGTGCACCCCGAACGACTCCACGGCACGGCAGTTGGCGGCCCAGGCGTTCGCCCTGGCGGCCCGTCAGACGGCGCGCGGCATCGACCCCGGCGTGCCCTGGCGGCACCAACTCCTGCTGCTGACCGCCCGGCTGGCCGGAACCTGGGCGACGGACGAGCGCTCGGCGGGCCTGGACCCGGGACTGCTGCTCGTGCTGAACACGGCCGGCCCCACGGGCCCGGTGCCGCCCATGCTCACGGCGTTCCAGTCCCTGCCGCCGCGCACCCAGGGCCTGATCTGGTACGGCATCGTGGAGCGGGAGCCGGTGGAGCGGACCGCGTCCCTGCTCGGCCTCACCCGCGAGGACGTCACCTACGGCACGGACCCGGCGCTCCAGCAGCTGTCCCGGTCCTGCCTGCGTGCCCGCCTCGCCGCCTCCGACGACCCCGACTGCCCCGACTTCGGCCGCCTCATCGAGGAGTCCGTACGGCCGGACAGCCCGCGCGGCAGCGCCGACCTGCACGCCCACATGGCGCGTTGCGCGCACTGCACGACGGCGTACGAGGAGCTGTCGGCGCTGCGGGACACACCGCGCACGGCGCTGGCGGAGGGGCTGCTGCCGTGGGGCGGCACGGGGTATGTGGCGCAGGGCGCGGCGGAGCGGGAGGCCACGGGCCGTACGCCGCAAGGGCGTTGGCCGCAGCGGCGTCGGCCGACGGATCGCCGCCGGGTCGTGCTGGTGTCGGCGGCGCTCGGGGTGGCGCTGCTGCCGCTGGTGGCGTTCCTGGTGGCGCAGGGCGGATCGCCTTCGCAGGATCCGGTGGGAGCGGCGAGCTCGCCGGCGAGCGTGCCACCGGTGGCGGTGACCGTGACGGCCACCGAGTCGGCGACGCCGTCGGCCTCCCCCTCGCCCTCACCGTCGCCGTCGCCGTCACGCAGCTCCAAGTCCCCGTCCCCCACGAAGAGTCCGACGCCGACGAAGACGGCACGTCCGAAGCCGACGTCCTCCCCCACGCGGCCGCCGGGCGGCACGTTCGCCCAGGTGGTGAACGTCGGCTCGGGGCTCTGCCTGGATGTGGGCGGCGCCTTCTTCAACGGGTCCGATGTGATCACGGCTCCCTGCGGTTCGTCCGAGACGCAACGCTGGCGGGTCGACACGTCCCGCGACGTCCTCCAGTCGGCCGCCGATCCCGACTTCTGCCTGGACAGCCGGGGTTCGACGGACCGCGGCGTCGGCATCTGGACGTGCGACTCCGTCCATGGGTCCAACGGGCAGAACCTGATGTTCCTGGTGGACGACGACGGGATGATCCGACCCGCCATCGCCATCGACACGGTCGTGACACCGGCCGGCGGCGCCGGGGACGGGCTGTCGCTGGAGTCGGTGAGCGGGAGTGCGGGGCAGCGCTGGCGGGCCGGGGCCGCCTGATCAGACCTCGCGCACGCCGCTCCGCCACACCTCGCTGACCAGCGGCACGCCCGGCCGGTAGGCCAGGTGGACATGGCTGGGTGCGTCGAGCAGGAGCAGGTCCGCGCGGGCGCCCGGGGTGAGGCGGCCGATGTCGTCGCGGCGCAGGGCCGCCGCGCCGCCCGCCGTGGCGGACCAGACCGCCTCGTCCGGTGTCATCCCCATGTCCCGTACCGCGAGCGCGACGCAGAACGGGACGGAGGAGGTGAACGACGAACCCGGGTTGCAGTCGGTGGACAGGGCGACGGTGACGCCCGCGTCCAGCAGGCGGCGGGCGTTCGGCCACTCGGCGCGGGTGGAGAACTCGGCGCCGGGGAGCAGGGTGGCGACCGTGTTGCCGTTGGCCAGGGCGTCGACGTCCGCGTCCGTGAGGTGGGTGCAGTGGTCGGCGCTGGCGGCGTCGAGTTCGACCGCGAGCTGGACGCCGGGGCCGTAGGAGAGCTGGTTGGCGTGGATGCGCGGGTGCAGCCCCTTCGCCTTGCCCGCCGTGAGGATCGCGCGGGCCTGGTCGCCGTCGAAGGCGCCCTTCTCGCAGAAGACGTCGATCCAACGGGCGTACGGGGCACAGGCGTCGAGCATCTCGCCGGTGACGAGGGCGACGTAGGCCGCCGGGTCCTCGGCGTGGTCGGGGGACACGATGTGGGCGCCGAGGTAGGTGACCTCGTCGGTGTGGGCGGCGGCGATGCGCAGGGCGCGGGCCTCGTCCTCGACCGTCAGGCCGTAGCCGGACTTGGTCTCGAAGGTGGTGGTGCCCTGGCGCAGGGCCTCGCGGAGGTAACGGGTGAGGTTGGCTTCGAGTTCCTCGTCGCTCGCCGCCCGGGTGGCCGCGACCGTCGTACGGATGCCGCCCGCGCTGTACGCCCGCCCCGACATCCGGGCATTGAACTCCTGCGTCCGGTCGCCCGCGAAGACGAGGTGCGAGTGGGAGTCCACGAAGCCCGGGATCACGGCCCTGCCACCGGCGTCGACCCGATTGTCAGTGGCGGGTGCTTTGCTTTGATCACCGGTCCACGCGATGCGGTCGCCCTCGATGACGACGGCCGCGTCCTGGACCAGTCCGAGGGGGGAATTGTCACCGAGGGAGGGGTCGTTGGTGACCAGGGCGGCGATGTTGGTGATGAGCGTGCTGGCGGTGCTCGCGGAGTGGGCGGGGCTGACGGTCGTCGCGTTGCTCATGGCGTCCTTGGTTGCCTGGTCGGCGGTGGGGTCGGGTTCGGGGGCGGAGGCGGGCCG
>NZ_RDBN01000053.1:876454-917484 GCF_008042075.1 Streptomyces sp. UW30
GAGTTCTCCACCCGCGCCGAGTGGCCGAACGCCCGCCGCCTGCTGGACGCGGGCGTCACCGTCGCCCTGTCCACCGACTGCAACCCGGGTTCGTGGTCGGAGGCGGGCCGCGCGGGTGGCCGGCCCCTTGTCATCCGCGCAGGGCTGCGACGGCGTCCGCGAGGGCCTTCGGCACATCCGGTACGAGGGTGTGGACCCCGTCCCGTACGACGTGCCGACCTCCCACGACCGTATGCGACACGTCTGCTGCCGACGCGGCGAATACGGCCGTCTCGGCCCCGAGCCGCGCAAGCGGCCCTGCCGTCCTGACCGAGTCGAGCGCGATCGTGGTGAAGTCGGCGAGCGCACCGGCCTCCAGGGTGCCCGCGTCGTCCCAGCCGAGGGCTGCGTGGCCGTCGGCCGAGGCCGCCCGCAGCAGGGCCGCGGCCGTCCAGTGACCTCGGGTGCGGGTGCGCAGACGCTCGTTGAGCTCCATCGCGCGCGCCTCTTCGAGCAGGTCGATCACGGCGTGGCTGTCGGAGCCGAGGGAGAGCGGTGAGCCCTCGTTCTGCAGGGCGACGGCCGGCCCGATGCCGTCCGCGAGGTCCCGCTCGGTGGTCGGGCACATACAGGTGCCGGTGCCGCTGCCGCCGATGAGGGAGATGTCCTCGGCGGTGAGGTGGGTGTTGTGGACGCCGGTGGTGCGCGGTCCGAGGACGCCGTGCAGGGCGAGGAGCTGGGTCGGGGTGCAGCCGTGGACCTCCAGGCACGCCTCGTTCTCGGCGGTCTGCTCGGACAGGTGCACATGGAGCGGGGCGCGCCGCTCCTGCGCCCACCGCGCCACGGTCTCCAACTGGTCGGCGGGCACGGCCCGTACGGAGTGGACCGCCGCGCCGATCCGTGCGTGATCCCGTTCCTTGAGAAGTGAAGAGCGTTCGGCCCAGGCCTCGGCGTCGCCGTCGGAGAAGCGGAGCTGGTGGCTGGTGGGCGGCTGTCCGAAGCCGGAGGAGAGGTAGGCGGTGTCGAGGAGGGTGATGCGGATGCCGGCTTCGGCGGCGGCCGCGATGAGGGCCTCGCCCATCGCGTTGGGGTCGGCGTAGGGGATGCCGCCCGGCGCGTGGTGGAGGTAGTGGAACTCGCCCACCGAGGTGATGCCCGCCAGCGCCATCTCGGCGTACACGGCGCGGGCGAGGGCGTGGTAGGTCTCGGGGGTGAGCCGGCCGGCCGTGGCGTACATGACCTCGCGCCAGGTCCAGAAGGTGCCGGAGCCGACCTGGACGGTGCCGCGCAGGGCGCGGTGGAAGGCATGGCTGTGCGCGTTCGCCAGACCGGGGAGG
This sequence comes from Streptomyces sp. UW30, assembly GCF_008042075.1. Classification (GTDB taxonomy): domain Bacteria; phylum Actinomycetota; class Actinomycetes; order Streptomycetales; family Streptomycetaceae; genus Streptomyces. The sequence goes on from NZ_RDBN01000053.1 coordinate 877,771, forward strand.
GTGAGACCGCGCAGGATCTCGGCGCCGGGGGGCGGGGCGGGGACGTCGGTGCGGACGGCGGCGATGCGGCCGTCGCGCCCCGCGGCGGAGCCGCTTGTGGACACGGTCAGGGCGACGCCCGGCTCGACGTAGGTGTCGAGCCAGGCGTGCTCCAGCCAGTAGGTCTTCGATGTCACCTGCGGGCCAGCCCTTCCAGTACGTCGGCGAGTGCGAGGACCCCGGCCACGCAGTCGTCCTCGGCGGCGAACTCGGCCGGGGAGTGCGAGACACCCGTGGGGTTGCGTACGAACAGCATGGCGGTCGGGATGCGCCCGGAGAGGATTCCGGCGTCGTGTCCGGCCCCGGTTCCCAGGACGGGCACGGTGAGGTCGGTGGCCTTGCCCAGGATGCGGCCCAGTTCGTCGCGCAGGGCGTGGTCGAACTCGACGACGGGCGTGAAGGACTCGCGCACGACGTCGAGGTCGATGCCGTGCGCCTGCGCGTACTGCCGGGCCGCCTTCTCGATGCCGCCGACGACGGTGTCGAGGCTCGTCTGGTCCTCGGCCCGGGAGTCGAGCCAGCCGCGCACCAGGGAGGGGATGGCGTTGACGCCGTTGGGCTCGACGGCGATCTTGCCGAAGGTGGCGACGGCGCCGGCGAGTTCGGCCTCGCGGCGGGCGGCGAGCACGGTCTCGGCGTAGGTCAGCATGGGGTCGCGCCGGTCCACGAGACGGGTGGTGCCCGCGTGGTTGGCCTCGCCCCGGAAGTCGAACCGCCACCGGCCGTGCGGCCAGATGGCGCTGGCGATGCCGACCCGGTCACCGGACAGGTCCAGCGCCCGGCCCTGCTCGACGTGCAGCTCGACGAAGGCACCGATGCGGTCGAGCCGCTCGGGGTCGGCGCCGATGGTGTCGGGGTCGTATCCGGCGGCCTCCATGGCCCGGGGCAGGCTGACGCCGTCGCCGTCGGTCAGCTTGTGGGCGCCCTCGACGGTGAGCTGTCCCGCGGTGAGCCGCGACCCGACGCAGGCGAGCCCGAACCGGGCACCCTCCTCGTCGCCGAAGTTGACGATGGCGAGGGGCCTCGCGAGGTCCGCGCCCCGGCCGCGCAGTTCGTCGAGCGCGGCGAAGGAGGAGACGACACCCAGGGGCCCGTCGAAGGCTCCCCCGTCCGGCACGGAGTCGAGATGCGACCCGGTGACGACGGCATCCCCGGCCGCGGGGTCCCCGAGCCAGGCCCACTGGTTCCCGTTGCGGTCGACCTCGTAGCCGAGTCCCCGGCTCTCCGCCTGGTCCTTGAACCAGGCCCGGCAGTCGAGGTCGGCGCCGGTCCAGGCGAAGCGCCGGTAGCCGTGGGAGTCGGGGTGCCGGCCGATGGGGAGCAGGTCGCGCCACATCTCGTGGAACGAGCTGCCGGACTCACCTTGGTGCTGGGTCACGCGTCGTCACCCTCGCGCATCGGAACCCGCACGCCCCGCTCGTCCGCAACCGACTCCGCGATGTCGTAGCCCGCGTCCACGTGCCGGATGACACCCATCCCGGGGTCGTTCGTCAGCACCCGCCGGATCTTCTCCCCGGCCAGCTTCGTGCCGTCGGCCACCGTCACCTGCCCGGCGTGGATGGACCGCCCCATCCCGACGCCGCCACCGTGGTGGAGGGACACCCACGACGCACCGGACGCCACGTTCACCATGGCGTTCAGCAGCGGCCAGTCGGCGATCGCGTCCGACCCGTCGAGCATCGCCTCGGTCTCGCGGTAGGGAGACGCCACCGAACCGCAGTCGAGGTGGTCGCGCCCGATCGCCAGCGGCGCGGCCAGCTCACCGCTCGCCACCATGTCGTTGAAGCGCTCGCCCGCCTTGTCCCGCTCGCCGTAGCCGAGCCAGCAGATGCGCGCGGGCAGGCCCTGGAAGTGGACCCGCTCGCCGGCCAGCTTGATCCAGCGGGCGAGGGACTCGTTCTCCGGGAAGAGGTCGAGGATCGCCTTGTCGGTCTTGGCGATGTCGGCCGGGTCGCCGGAGAGGGCGGCCCAGCGGAAGGGGCCCTTGCCCTCGCAGAAGAGGGGGCGGATGTAGGCGGGGACGAACCCGGGGAAGGCGAACGCCCGGTCGTATCCGGCGAGTTGGGCCTCGCCGCGGATGGAGTTGCCGTAGTCGAAGACCTCGGCGCCGGCGTCCATGAAGCCGACCATGGCCTCGACGTGCTTGGCCATCGCCTCACGGGCCCTGGTGGTGAAGCCCGCCGGGTCCTTGGCGGCGGCGTCGGCCATGTCCTCGAAGGCGACGCCCAGCGGCAGGTACGCCAGCGGGTCGTGGGCGGACGTCTGGTCCGTCACGATGTCGATGGGCGCGCCCATCGCGAGGAGCTGCGGGACCAGCTCGGCGGCGTTGCCGAGGACGCCGATGGACAGCGGGCGGCGGGCGTCGCGGGCCTCGGTGGCCAGCTGGAGGGCGTGGTCGAGCGAGTCGGCCTTCACGTCCAGGTAGCGGTGCTCGATGCGGCGCTCGATGGCGCGCGGGTCGCAGTCGATGCAGATCGCGACGCCGTCGTTCATGGTCACGGCGAGCGGCTGGGCGCCGCCCATGCCGCCGAGGCCGGCGGTGAGGGTGATCGTCCCGGCGAGGGTGCCGTTGAACTTCTTCGCGGCGACGGCGGCGAAGGTCTCGTAGGTGCCCTGGAGGATGCCCTGGGTGCCGATGTAGATCCAGGAGCCGGCCGTCATCTGGCCGTACATGGTGAGGCCGAGGGCCTCCAGGCGGCGGAACTCCTCCCAGTTGGCCCAGTCGCCGACCAGGTTGGAGTTGGCGATGAGGACGCGCGGGGCCCACTCGTGGGTCTGCATGACGCCGACGGGGCGGCCGGACTGGACGAGCATCGTCTCGTCCTGCTTCAGCGTCCGCAGCGTACGGACCATGGCGTCGAAGGAGCGCCAGTCGCGGGCGGCCTTGCCGGTGCCGCCGTAGACGACGAGCTTGTCGGGGTGCTCGGCGACCTCGGGGTCGAGGTTGTTCTGGAGCATCCGCAGGGCGGCTTCCTGCTGCCATCCCAGGGCACTCAGTTCCGTACCGCGCGGCGCTCGGACGGGGCGGGGTCCTGACATGGTCTGCCTCCCAGCGGACTGTGACTGCGAACTGTTGAGGTTGATATTCACATCCTGGCCGTCTGAATAGAGCTAGTCAATACATCTGTGCGCCCGCACGGCCGCGCCCCGGGTGTTTGGCTGGATGCATGGGCTCGTACAACGACATGACGGGGGATGTTGTGGGCAACGGAATCGAGATCCCGGCGTACGACGCGGGCCGGGCGGCCCGGCGCGACGAGGCGGTGCGGGCGGCCGTGGAGCAGGGGCTCCTCGGGCCCGGCTCCCCCATCGTCGGCCTGCTCGACGTCACCGGCATCCGGGAGTCGGCGGCGGCGCTGCGGGCGGCGTTCGACGCGGTGGTGGCGCCGGGCACGCCCGTGCTGCACGCCTTCGCGGTGAAGGCGACCCCGCTGGTGCCGGTGCTGCGGCTGCTGCGCGAGGAGGGCATCGGCGCGGAGGTGGCCAGCCCGGGTGAGCTGGCGCTGGCGCGGGCGGCGGGGGTGGGCCCGGAGGCGACGGTCCTGGACTCGCCCGCCAAGACTCCGGCCGAGCTGCGCGAGGCGCTGGCGCTGGGCATCGCCGTCAACGCCGACAACCCGCAGGAGCTGGACCGCATCGACGCCCTGATGAGGTCGGCGGCCAGCCGCTCGCCGCTCGGGATCCGGGTGAATCCCCAGGTCGGCGGGGGTTCCATCGGGGCGACGTCCACGGCCACGGCGACCTCGAAGTTCGGGGTGGCGCTGCGCGACGAGGGGGCGCGGGAGTGGGTCGTACGGGCCTACCAGGACCGCCCGTGGCTGACCCGGCTGCACGCGCACACCGGCTCGCAGGGCATCCCCCTGTCGCTGCTGGCCCAGGGGGTCGCGGCGGCGTACACGCTCGCCGAGGAGATCAACCGGCGGATCGGGCGGCGCCAGATCGACACGCTCGACATCGGCGGCGGACTGCCGGTGAACTTCGCCTCGGACGCGACCACGCCGACCTACGCGCAGTACGCGCGGCTGCTGAGCGAGGCGGTACCCGGACTGTTCGACGGGCGGTACGGACTGGTCACCGAATTCGGCCGGTCCCTGCTGGCCAAGCACGGGACGATCGTGGCGCGGGTCGAGTACGCCAAGAGCGCGGGCGGGCGGCCGGTGGCGGTCACGCACGCGGGCGTGCAGGTCGCCACGCGGACGGTGTACGCGCCGGGGAGCTGGCCGCTGCGGATCGCCGCGCACGACGGCAAGGGGCGCCCGAAGGAGGGCCCTGCCGTGGTGCAGGACGTGGCCGGGCCCGCGTGCTTCTCGGGGGATCTGCTTGCCGAGGGGGCCGCGCTGCCGTTGCTGGAGCAGGGGGACTTCGCGGCGGCGCTGGACACGGGGGCGTACTACTTCGCGCACCACTACGCGTACAACTCCCTTGCCCGGCCGGGCGTTTACGGCTTCGCACCGAAGGACGCCGGGGACGGCGCCGGGGGCATCGCCTTCGCGACCGTGCGTGAGCCGCAGTCGCTCGACGAGATCGTGGCCGAATCGGGAGGGGCGCACGCCTCCTCGCTCACCACCCTGCGGGCGCCGAGGAGCCGTTGACGCACCCACCGCGCAGCGGTAGGCCATACGTGATCAACTGGACGGAAAACAGGGCCAGTTGACCCACCTTAGTCACTGCGGGCATGTTCCACTGGAAAATGCCCGAACGCTCACTCGCCGCACACACGTTGCGTAGTTTGGCCGTCACTCAGCCGAACCCCGAGGCGGGAGGGGAGCGACGGTGCCCGGAATCGACGAGTGCTTGTTGGAGACGATGCGGCTGCCCGGTGCGCGAGGCGCCGCGCTGGTCGACTGGACCAGCGGGCTGGCCCTGGGCACCGTGGGCGATCCCCCGGGCGGCGATCACGAGACGGCGGCGGCCGAGGCGGCCGAGCTGGCGCGGCTGGCCGCCGAGCAGGGGGCCTTCGGGCCCGAGGACGGCACGGGCACGGTGGATCCGCCGGTCGAGGACCTGATCCTCAGCAACCGGGACAGCTACCACGTGCTGCGGTTCGTGCCGACGTCGTTCGACAGCAGCGTGTTCCTGTACCTGTGGCTGGCCCGCGCGGACGGCAATCTCGCGCTGGCCCGCATCCGGCTCGGTGAGATGGCCGAACGGCTGGTGCTGGGATGACCGTGGTCGAAGCCACCCCGCCGCCGCGGCTGCCGGTCCGGGACCGGCAGCCGGCTCTGAAGCAGGCCGGGGGCGGTGTCTCACCGATGCTGACCCGGCTCGCCGAGGAGCGGGCCACCGGCGTCCTGGACCGCGAGCACGGCACGCTCCACCTGGCCGAGGGCCGGGTCGTGCACGCCGAGAGCCCGCTCGCGCCCAGCCTCGGCATGCTCCTGACGGCACACGGCGCCCTCGACGCCGAGTCCTGGCAGGAGATCGAGGACAGCGCCGACGAGGGGCGGCTCCTGCGGTACGGCGTCACGCCGGGCGCGCTGGAGCTGGCCCAGGTGAGCGCCCTGTACGACGCCGCGTACTTCGCGCTCGGCCCCAGCAGCACGCCCGGCCGCTTCCGCTACGGCGCCGCGCACTGGCTCGCCTCGGTGCATCCGGTGCCGGTCGCCGAGCTGGAGCGCGAGACGCTGCGCCGGCGCGCGCTGCTGCGCCGTATCTGGCCCGACCCGGCGGCCGACGGCGCTCCCCTGATCCGGGCCGACCCGGTCGCGGCACCGATGGTGCCGTCCCGGCAGGCGGCCGTACTGGAGCGGGTGGACGGCGTTCGCCGGGCCGCGGACATCGCGCGGGAGCTGGGCCGGCCCGCGTTCCACACGCTGGTGCACATAAGGCGGCTGGCCGCGGCGGGGCTCGTGTCTCCGCAGCCACCGCCCGCTCCGGATCCTGCGCCCGACGACGCCGCCGCCGACCCTTACGTCGCGCTGCTGAAGAGGGTCAGGGATGCGCTGGAGGCCCTTTGACCGCAAACCCTTCGAGGACCGCGAGCCGGACGGGGTGCCTCGCCCACCGCAGCGGTCCCGCGCCGAGAGGAGAAACCTGATGGCGGCCGAGGCCCCGATCCTCGACGAGTTCCGCCGGCTCAGAGCCCGTGTGCCCCAGCTGACCGGAGCGCTCGCGGCCGGCGTGGACGGCCTCGTCCTCGCCCATGACACACCCGGCGTCGAACCGGACGGCCTCGCCGCGCTGACCGCCGCCGCGCTCGGCGTCGCGGTGCGGGTGGCGGACGCGACCGGCCGGGGCGACTTCCGGGAGCTGCTCATCCGCGGCACCGACGGCTATGTCGCGACGTACGCGGCGGGCCGCACCGCCGTGCTGACGCTGCTCGCCACGGACGGCGTCAATGTCGGCCGGCTGCATCTGGAGGGCCGGCGGGCCGGTGCCCGGATCGGGGAGCTCGTCGACGCGGAGGCGACGCCCGTGCGCAGGAGCCCTGCCAAGAGCTCCGCCAAGGACGCCGCCAAACCCATGCCCACTCGCACGAAAACGGCGCGTACGGCACGCACCACCGCCAACGCGCGCACCACTACCGAGAGTTGAGAGGAAGACACGTCATGGCCAACACCGAGACCACGCTGAAGGAATGCCTCGCATCGATCGAGGGCGCGACCGGGGTCGCGCTCGTCGACTACACCAGCGGGATGGCGCTCGGCACGCTGGGCGGCAGCAAGAGCTTCGACCTCAATGTCGCCGCCGCCGGCAACACCGACGTCGTGCGCGCCAAGATGCGCACGATGGAGCACCTCGGCCTCAAGGGCGGCATCGAGGACATCCTGATCACCCTCAGCGACGCTTACCACCTGATCCGGCTGATCACCGGACGCGGCGGCAACGGCCTCTTCCTCTACCTGGTCCTCGACGCCAAGCGCGCCAACCTGGCGATGGCCCGGCACCAGTTGAAGAAGATCGAGGAGGACCTGGAGGTCTGACGCAGGCCGCTACACCAACGCCGCGGTGCGGCGGCGGGCCCCGCCAGGGGCCGCGTCGCCCGCGGCGATGCCCGTACTGCGGTAGCCCTTCACACCCTTGCCCACGGGGCGGCCGCCCCGGCCGTCGAGCCAGTCGACCCGCACCCACAGCAGGGCGCCGTCGGCCCGCTCCCGCCGCCCGAGCCACGCCGCCTTGAGCCGGAGCCCCGCTCCGCACCCCGCGAGCAGCATCCCGCCGGCCGCCGGCGCCGCGAAGGCGCTGCCCAGCGCGGCGAGGAAGGCCAGGACCAGCCACCAGCGGTGGCCCCGGCGCCAGTTGCGGACGGCCACCGCGCGGTCCTGGAGCACGTCGTGCTTGCCGGCGCGGGTGGCCGAGCGGATCAGCTCGGCGTAGCGCTTGCGGCGCACGGACGCCACCACGACCGCCGTCACCATGAACAGCACGGCGCCCGCCAGGACGCCGATCCTGCGGCCGGTGATGCCCGGCACCAGTACGCCGATGCCCGCCGCGAACCCCCCGAGCCACCAAAGCGGCGCCGCCCCGGCCCGTACGACGACGGCCACCCGGGCCAGGCCCTGCCCTCCACCGCGTGTCACGTCCAGCCTCCCGTCCCACGTCTGTCCAGCTGCTGTGCGCGCACGCTAGCCAGTCAACGTGAGACGAGCCTTAAGAAGTCACCTGGACCTCGAAACGCAGGTCACTCCACGAACAGCCCCCGCACCGCCGCCCGCGCGTCGAACTCCTCCAGTCGCGCCTGCGCGTCCGGCAGGTCGTCGCACATCGCCTCCAGCAGGACCCGGCCCAGCAGCATCGGCGCGCAGGCCGTGTCGAAGGCGAGGCCCGTGCCGACGGCGGCGGGCAGCAGCAGGTCGGACACCTTGGCGACCGGCGCGAACGCGGAGTCGGCCACCGTCACGACGGTCAGCCCGGCCTCCTTGGCGTACGCCAGGGTGTCCACGACCTCGCGCGGATGCCGGGGCAGGGCGAAGCAGAGCAGGGCGCTCGCGCCGGCGCGTACGGCGGCGTCGATACGGTCCTGGATCATCGTGCCGCCCTCGTGCAGCAGCCGTACGTCCGGGTGCACCTTGGCCGCGAAGTACGAGAAGCCGTACGCCTGGGAGGCGGCGGCGCGCAGGCCGAGCACCGGCAGGGGGCGCGAGGCGGCGAGCAGCCGCCCCGCCTTCTGCACCGGGCGCGGGTCGGCCAGCACCTCGGCCAGGTGCCGGAGGTTCTCGATCTCGGCCTCGACGGCCTGCTGGTACTCGTTGTAGGAGCCCGCGTCGGCCGGCTGCTCCACGGGCGCGACCTCGCGCAGGTGCCTGCGCAGCGCCGGGTAGCCGTCGAAGCCGAGGGCGACGGCGAAGCGGGTCACGGACGGCTGGCTGACGCCGGCCAGCTCGGCCAGCTCCACGCTGGACAGGAACGGCACGTCGGCGGCCCGCCGCACCATGCTGTGCGCGATGCGCCGCTGGGTCGGGGTGAGCCGGTGCCCCTCGAAGAGCGCCTGGAGCCGCGCGGCGGGGCTGTCCACCCCGTGAGAAGCTCCGTGAGACGCCCCGTGGGACGCCCCGCTCGACGCCTCGCTCGACGTCCCGTCGGACGTCACGCTCGTGTCCCTGTCCGCGCTCATGCGGCGCTCCCCCTCCAGATCTCCGTGAACCGGTCCAGCAGTGCGGCCGCCGCCGTCACGTCGTCGGTGAGCGGCCGGTCGGCCAGGTCGTCGTCGAGCACCGACTCGGCCAGCGCCATCGCCCGGCCGACCGGAAGCTCAGGGTCGGGCTTGAGGCCGCGCAGCCGCAACGCCCGTACGGCGGCCACGAGTTCACAGCCGACGACGAGACGGTACGCGCCGCACGCACGCAGTGTCTGCCGCGCGGCGAGCGAGGCGAAGCTGGCCTGCTCCTCCACGCCCCGGGAGAGTACAGCGTGGCCGAGCGAGGCGGGGGCGGAGAAGGCACGCAGGTCACCGAGGGCGGCCGCGGCGGCGTACTCCAGGATCATCACGCCGGACGAGGCGGGCTCGTTGTCGGCGAGGAAGGGCTTCAGGCGGGTGTAGGCGGGCTCGTTCAGGGTCGACAGCCGGGACGTCGACAGCCGGGCCACCTGGGTCAGGGCCAGCCTGAAGTGGTCCAGGGCGAGGGCGAGTTGGGCCTGGTAGAAGCCGCCGTGGTGGTAGGCGGCCATGTCCTCGGGGGAGATGAACGGGTTCTCGGCGGCCGCGTTGATCTCGACCGCGAGCACCTCCTCCAGGCCGTCGGCGGCGTCGTGCGCGGGCCCGTGGATCTGGGGCAGACAGCGGAAGCCGTAGGGGTCCTGGATGCGCCCGAGCGGCGGGGTCGGCCGGTCCTCGGCGCCGATCAGCTCCCGCATCCGGCGGGCGACCTCGGTGCTGCCCCGGTGCGGCCGGGCGGTGTGCACGGGGGCGGCGTACGCCTCGTGGGACCCGTCGACGGCGAGCAGGGAAAGGGCGGCGACGACCTGAGTGGCGGCGACGAGCCCGCGCAGTTCGTGCAGGGCGAGAGCGGCCTGGCCGAGAGTAAGGGCGTTGCTGCTGATGAACGCGAGGGCGTCGTTGTTGTCGAGCGGCTGCGGCTGCGGCTCCCCGGAGCCGCGCCAGGGATGCTCGCCGGCGAGCGCGAGGCCGGTCTGGGCCAGCGCCGCGAGGTCGCCGGTGCCGACCGAGCCGAACTCGTTCACGACCGGGTGGGCGCCGCTCTCCAGCGCCTCGCACATCGCCGTGATGACGGTGGGGCGCAGACCGGCACCGCCGGCCAGCAACTGGTTGGCGCGTACGGCGAGCATGGCCCGCACCTGCCGGGCCGGCAGCTCCTCGCCGATGGCGCCGGCGTGGCTGCGCAGCAGGCGCAGGCCGTGTTCGGCGGCGGCCTCGGTAGGGACGTCCTCGTTCCGGTTGGCGCCCACACCGGTGGAGCGGCCGTAGACACGGCCGGTCGCGGCGATGAGGCGGGCGGCGTCCCAGGACTCCTCGGCCCGCTTCATCGCGTCGGTCGCGGGGACCGGCCGCGCGGTTCCGTCGGCGAGGCGTGCGACGTCCTCGACGCCGAGCCCGATCCCGTCGAGGACGACCAGGCCGGTGTGCCCGGAAGACACCACTCCCGGCGTGTCCACGATCCGAGACGACATAAGGCCCAAACTCCCCTCAATCCGGACATCTGATCTTGCTCTTCGGTCATCCGTTACTTCGGATTTACACCAACCCGTTGACAACCTATTCAGCTACCGAGAACTCTGCATGACGTTATACAGCCGGGCAAGGGACATCTCATGATCCAGTTCGACGCGGTCCACAAGCGCTTCCCCAACGGCACGACAGCTGTCCACGATCTCTCCCTGGAGATGCCGCAGGGCGGCGTGACCGTCCTGGTCGGATCCTCCGGTTGTGGCAAGACGACCACATTGCGGATGATCAACCGGATGGTGGAACCGACCTCCGGCACCATCCGGGTCGGCGGCAAGGACGTCACCCGGCAGGACGCCGCCGAGCTGCGCCGCTCCATCGGGTACGTCATCCAGCAGGCGGGCCTGTTCCCGCACCGCACGGTGCTCGACAACGTCGCCACGGTGCCGCTGCTGCTGGGCCACGGCCGCAAGACGGCCCGGGCCCGCGCGGCCGAGCTGCTGGAGACGGTGGGCCTCGCGCCCGACGCCGGCAAGCGCTACCCGCACCAGCTCTCCGGCGGCCAGCAGCAGCGCGTCGGCGTCGCCCGCGCGCTCGCCGCCGACCCGCCCGTGCTGCTGATGGACGAGCCGTTCGGCGCGGTCGACCCCGTCGTGCGCACCCAGCTCCAGGACGAACTGCTCAGACTGCAGAAGGAGCTGAACAAGACCATCGTCTTCGTCACGCACGACGTCGACGAGGCCGTACGGCTCGGCGACCAGATCGCGATCTTCCGCACCGGCGGCCATCTCGTGCAGTGCGCCTCCCCCGCCGAGCTGCTCGCCCGCCCCGCCGACGACTTCGTGGCCGACTTCCTCGGCGCCGAGCGCGGCCTGAAGCTGCTGAGCCTGAGGACCCTGGCGGACGTGCCGCAGGGCCCGGCACCGGAGGGCGGCGCCTGGAGCCTGGTGCTCGACGAGGCGAACAAGCCGCTGCACTGGGCGTCGAAGGACACCGAGATCCCCGTACGGCCGCTCCGGGACGGCGACTCCCTGCTCGCGGCCCTCAACGAGTCCATCGCCTCCCCCACCGGCCTGATAGCCCGCGTCGACGCGGACGGCATCCTCACCGGTGTCTCGTCCCGCGACGACATCCACGAGCACGCGGGCCAGGCACACACGGAAGCCAGGGTGACGGCATGACCATCGACTGGTCGTGGATCGGCGACCACACCGACGACCTCACCACCCTGACGATCTCGCACCTCCAGGCCGCGCTCACCGCGGTCCTCCTCGGCGTCCTGATCTCCCTCCCGCTCGCCGTGATCGCCCACCGGATCCGCCCCCTGCGCGGCTTCCTGCTGGGCCTGTCGAACGTCCTGTTCACGATCCCGTCGATCGCGATCTTCGTGCTCCTGCTCCCGATCTCGGGCCTCACCCGCACCACGACCGTGATCGGCCTGACGATCTACACCCTGGTCGTCCTGCTGCGGAACACGGTCGAGGGCCTGGACTCGGTCCCCGTGAAGGCGAAGGAGGCCGCGAAGGCGATGGGTACGCGCCCCCTGCGCACCCTCCTGACCGTCGAGTTCCCGCTCGCGCTCCCCGTGATCATGGCCGGCGTCCGGATCGCGACCGTCATGTCCATCTCCCTGGTCTCGGTCGCGACCTACATCGGCGACGGCGGCCTCGGCCAGCTCTTCACCGACGGCTTCCAGCGCAACTTCCCCACCCCGGTGATCGTCGGAGTGGTCCTCACACTGCTCCTGGCCGTGGTCGCGGACGCCCTGCTGGTCGCCCTGCAGTACGTACTCACCCCCTGGCGGAGGCGGCGAGCCTGACATGTACGAACTCTTCAAGAACCTCGGCGTATGGCTGACCAGCAGCGAGCAGTGGTCCGGCCCCGACGGCATCGCGCACCGCCTGGCCGAGCACCTCCAGTACTCCCTGCTCGCCACGCTCATCGCGGCGGCGATCGGCCTCCCCCTCGGCCTGCTGATCGGCCACACCGGCAAGGGCGCCTTCCTCGCGATCAACCTCGCGTCGTTCGGCCGCGCCCTGCCGACCGTCGGCCTGGTCGTGCTGGTCTTCCTGGCCAGCGGTCTGTCCATGACCCCGGTCTACGTCGCGCTGGTCGCCCTCGCGGTCCCCGCGATCGTCACCAACACCTACGCCGGGATGACGGCCGTCGACCCGGACGTGAAGGACGCGGCACGCGGCCAGGGCATGCGCGCCCACCAGGTCCTCTTCCAGGTGGAACTCCCGCTCGCCCTCCCCCTGATCATGACGGGCCTGCGCCTGGCACTGATCCAGGTCGTGGCCACGGCGACCATCGCCGCGTACGTCTCCTTCGGCGGCCTGGGCCGCTACGTCTTCGACGGCCTCGCCCAGCGCGACCTCGTGCAGGTGCTCGGCGGCGCGGTGCTGGTGGCCGTGATCGCCGTAGCCCTGGATCTACTCCTCTCCGCCCTCCAGCGCTTCCTCTTCCGCCACCGCACTGCCTAGGGACCCTCCCGATGAACCCACGCTCGATGAACCGACGCACTCTCCTCGGCGGCCTCTTCGCAGCGGCCTCCGTCCCCGCCCTCGCCGCCTGCTCCGGCGGCATCACGTCCCTGGACAACCAGGGCTCGACCTCCGGTGGCGGCGGCTCCAGCAAGGGCGGCCTCACCATCGGCACCGCCAACTTCACCGAGAACCAGGTGCTCGGCTACCTGTACGCGGCCGTGCTCCAGGAGGCCGGCGTGAAGGTGACGGTCCGCCCCAACCTCGGCACCCGCGAGATCCTGATCCCGGCCCTCAAGGGCGGCGACATCGACCTGCTCCCCGAGTACCAGGGCGCCCTGCTGCACTACGTCGCCCCCAAGGCGACCGCGACGGAGGAGGGCGAGATGCAGAACGCCCTCACCATCGCCCTCCCGAGCGGCCTCCAGGTGCTGCCGTACGGCATGGCCGAGGACTCGGACGCCTTCGTCGTCACCCGCGAGACGGCCGAGAAGTACGGTCTGACGTCGCTGGCCGACCTGAAGAAGCAGAACGGCAAGCTGGTGATCGGCGCGGCGCCCGAGGTGAAGAAGCGGGAGGTCGGCGCGGTGGGCCTCAAGGAGGTCTACGGGGTGGAGTTCAAGGAGTTCAAGTCCCTCGACTCCTCCGGTCCGCTGGTCAAGGGCGCCCTGAAGAAGGGCGACGTGGACGTGGCGAACCTCTTCACCACCGACACCGACATCCAGGCCAACGACTGGGTGGTGCTGACCGACCCCAAGAACCTCATCCCCGGCCAGCACGTCGTCCCGCTCATCGCCGACCGCAAGGCCGACTCCACCGTCCGCAAGGCCCTCGCCGAACTCGGCAACGCCCTGACCACCGCCCAGCTGACCGAGCTGAACCGGCAGGTCGACAAGGACAAGAAGGACCCGGAAGACGTGGCGAACGCGTATGCGAAGGAGCAGGGGCTGGTGAAGTGACGGCGCGGTGCCGTACACCCCCTGGCGAACAGGGGGGCTAACCCCAGTGCGGTCCGTTCCCGGGCTGCCTACCTTGGGCTTATGACCGGAATGGACGCGCGGGACACCGAGCTCAAGAAGGAACTCAACGCCACCCTGCACGCACGCAGGGAACTGGGCGACGACTACGAGTCCGCGCTGGTCGACTCGTTCATGGAGAAGGTCGACCAGCGTATCGACGGGGCGGTCGAGCGCCGTATGCGGCGGCAGATGGCCGAGCAGCAGATGGTGGTGGCCCGCGGCTCGCGGTCACCGAAGCCGACGGACTCCTTCGGTGAGCGCTTCGGCTTCGGCATCGTCTCGCTGGTGCTGGCGGTCCCGCTGTCCGCGATCGGCGGCGGCGTCTCCGGCCTGCCCGGGCTGCTGGTCGCCTGGGTCGGCATCGTCGGTGTCAACGTCGTGCAGGCGGCGCGCATCAACCCCGGCCTGTTCCGGGGCTGGCGCCTCAAGTCGGCCAAGCACGAGGACCGCTGGGAGGACTGAGCCTCCCCGGCGGTCCGCGCAGCTCACGCCTGCCGGGTCGGCATCGCCATGATCTGCCGCAGGTTCACATGCCGGGGCCGGCTCGCCGCGTACGCCACCACATCGGCGAGCTCCTCGGCCGCCAGCGTGCCCACGGCGTCGAGCATGCCGTCGACCTGCCCCGCCACCTCGGGATTGTCGGTGTGCAGCCGCAGCTCGCTCTCCACGAACCCCGGCTCGATGTTGGTGACCCGCACGTCACGCGGCCCGAACTCGGTGCGCAGGCACTGGGACAGATGCGTGACCGCGGCCTTGGTCGCCCCGTACACCGCGTAGTTGGGGAAGGCGAGGTGCGCGCCGACCGAGGAGATGTTCACCAGGTCGGCAGTGCGCCCGTCCGCGGCCGCCGCCACCAGATCGCCGGTGAACGCCCGGATGACGCGCAGCACCCCGGTCACATTGGTGTCGATCATCCGCTGCCACTCGTCGAGCCGCCCCGCCTCGACGGGGTTGCCCAGCATGACGCCGGCGTTGTTGACGACGAGGTCGACGGGCCCGTACGCCGTGTGGATCCGCTCCACTGCGGCGGCCACGGACGCGTCGTCGGTGACGTCCGCGACGACGGCCAGCGCCGCAGCTCCGTCCGCGGTGATCTTCGCGGCCAGCTCCTCCAGCCGCTGCCCGCGCCGGGCCACCAGCGCGACCCGCGCCCCCTGCGCGGCGAGCAGCAGGGCGATGGCCTCGCCGATCCCGCTCGCCGCTCCGGTCACGACGGCGGTACGGCCGGTCAGGTTCTCGTACGACATGGGAGTCCTCCGTGAATCCGTGATGCGTGTGTCGGTTTCCACCACCCTCGGCCGCCGCGCCCGCCCTACCCAGGGATGCGTTGTTCCTGTGTCTGGCAGTACCAGGCTCACGGCCCGCCGCCGGTCTACGCTCGAACCCATGGACGGGAACCTGGGAGACTTCCTGCGCTCACGCCGCGGCCGGATCCAGCCGGAGGAGCTGGGGCTGCCCTCGTACGGGCGGCGCCGCGTTCCGGGTCTGCGTCGCGAGGAGGTGGCGCAGCTGGCGGGGGTGAGCGTCGACTACTACGTCCGCCTCGAACAGGGCCGGGGGCAGAGCGTCTCGGACGCCGTCCTGGACGCGGTCGCGCGGGTTCTGCGGCTGGACGAGACGGAGCACGCCTATCTGCGTACGGTGGCCCGGCCTCGCCGCCCGGGCTCCCGCCAGTTGGAGACGGCTCCCGTCCGCCCCGGCGTCCAGGTGCTGCTGGACGGCATGGACCGTACGCCGGCCTTCGTCATCGGCCCCCGTATGGACGTCCTGGCGTGGAACTCCCTCGCCGACGCGCTGAACGGCTACAGCGACGCGGCCCCCGACGACCGCAACATCCCCCGGCACGTCTTCCTCGACCCGGCGTCCCGGTCCCTGTACCCGGACTGGCCCGCCATCGCCGCGCAGGCGGTCGCCCACCTCCGCCTGAACGCCGGCCACCGCCCGGACGACCACCGGCTGCGCGCCCTCGTGCGCGAACTGTCCGGCAAGAGCGAGGACTTCCGCCGCCTGTGGGTGGACCACCTGGTCAAGGCCTGCGTGTCCGGGACGAAACGCATCGACCACCCGCTCGCGGGCCCGCTGACCCTCCCGTACGAGACGATGACCATCCAGCCGGAACCGGACCAGACACTGGTGGTGTACACGCCGGAGCGAGGCTCGGACACGGCGGAGCGGCTCCAGTTGCTGGGCAGTTGGAGAGCGGCGCCGGTCTAGGCGCAAAGAAGTGTGGCGGGGACCGCCGCACCCCCGTTTCCGGGGGGCGGGACGACGGCGGTCCCCGCGAGGGACGCGGGCCGGGTCAGGGCCGGGCTTGCGCGTCCTTGGCGTCCATGGAGGTCCGGGAGCCGCTCCGGAGGTCCTTGGCGCCGTTCGGCGCCGGCTAGGGCGGGGAGCCGCTCCCGCCCTGCCGACACCCACTAATGTGCCGGACCCGTGTTAAGCCGGTGCTGCGCGGACGTGACGCGCTCGTACCAGTTCCGCGTCACTCCGAGCGGCCCCTGTCACCGCAAGTTCGCCGCGGACACGGCTCGTTCACCGCAGGTTCGCCGCTACTTCCCGCCCTTGGCCAGGAAGGCCAGCAGGTCCTGCCGGCTGACCACACCGGTCGGCTTGCCCTCGACCAGCACGATCGCCGCGTCCGCCTCGCCCAGCACGGACATCAGGTCACCGACCGGCTCACCGGAGCCGACCTGCGGCAGCGGCGCCGACATGTGCTTCTCCAACGGGTCCTCCAGGGAGGCCCGCTTGGTGAACAGGGCGTCGAGCAGCTCCCGTTCGACGACGGACCCCACGACCTCGGCGGCCATGACGTCCGGGTGACCGGCGCCCGGCTTCACGATCGGCATCTGCGAGACGCCGTACTCGCGCAGCACCTCGATGGCCTCGCCGACCGTCTCGTCCGGGTGCATGTGGACGAGGGAGGGGATGGCGCCGTGCTCCTTGTCGTTGAGGACGTCGGCGACGCGCGCGCTCGGGCCCTCGTCCTCCAGGAAGCCGTAGTCGGCCATCCACTCGTCGTTGAAGATCTTGCTGAGGTAGCCACGGCCGCTGTCGGGCAGCAGCACGACCACGACATCGTCCGGGCCCAGCCGCTCGGCGACCCGCAGCGCGCCCACGACCGCCATCCCGCACGACCCGCCCACGAGCAGCCCTTCCTCACGGGCCAGGCGCCGGGTCATCTGGAAGGAGTCCTTGTCGGACACGGCGACGATCTCGTCGGCGACGGTCCGGTCGTAAGCGGTCGGCCAGAAGTCCTCACCGACGCCCTCGACGAGATACGGCCGCCCGGAGCCGCCCGAGTAGACGGAGCCCTCGGGGTCGGCGCCGATGACCTTCACCTTGCCGTCGCTGACGTCCTTCAGATAGCGCCCGGTACCGGAGATGGTCCCGCCGGTCCCCACGCCCGCCACGAAGTGGGTGATCTTCCCTTCCGTCTGCTCCCACAGCTCGGGGCCGGTGGAGTGGTAGTGGGAGAGCGGGTTGTTGGGGTTGGAGTACTGGTCCGGCTTCCAGGCACCGGGCGTCTCCCGCACGAGCCGGTCGGWGACGTTGTAGTACGAGTCCGGGTGCTCGGGATCCACGGCGGTCGGGCAGACGACCACCTCGGCCCCATAGGCCCGCAATACATTGATCTTGTCCGTGCTGACCTTGTCGGGGCACACGAAGATGCACTTGTACCCCTTCTGCTGGGCGACGATCGCGAGCCCGACGCCGGTGTTGCCGCTGGTCGGCTCGACGATGGTGCCGCCGGGCTTGAGCGCGCCGCTCTCCTCCGCGGCCTCGATCATCCGCAGGGCGATGCGGTCCTTCACGGAACCGCCCGGGTTGAAGTACTCGACCTTGGCCAGGACGGTGGCCTGGATGCCCTTGGTCACGTTGTTGAGTCTCAGCAGCGGGGTGTTGCCGACGAGACTGATCATCGAGTCGTGGAAATGCACCGTTGTCTCCGGATGCTGCAAAAAGGGTGGTCGTAGTGGTTACGCCAGCCTAGGCCCTGTGGCCGGACCGAGGCTGGTGAAGGCCAGTTCACTCGCCGTTGGGATTGGGCCACGGTCGGTGCGGGGCAAGCAGTTGATGTACGGCTACGAGGAGGTGGCGTCGACGCATGACGAGGATGTCGAGGGCAAGGGTGGCCCGACGGATCGCGGCGGGCGCCGCGTACGGCGGCGGCGGCATCGGTCTGGCCGGCGCCGCGGCCGTCGGTCTGGTGCTGGCCGAGGTGCGGATGGCGAGGCGCCACGTCGGCAACGGCACCAGCAACCACGTGCCGAACGCCGACGGCCGGTACGGCCACCTCTATGAGACCCCCGCCGAAGGGCCGCTGCGGCTGACGATGCTGGGTGACTCGACGGCCGCGGGGCAGGGCGTACACCGGGCGGGCCAGACGCCGGGCGCGCTGCTGGCGTCGGGGCTGGCGGCGGTGGCGGAACGCCCGGTGCTCCTGCGCAACGCGGCCCTGCCCGGTGCCCGCTCGGACGACCTGGACCGCCAGGTGGCCCTGGTGCTGGCCGACCCCGCCCTCGTGCCCGYCGTCTGCGTGATCATGATCGGCGCGAACGACGTCACGAACCGGATGCCCGCCACGCGCTCGGTGCGCCACCTGTCCTCGGCGGTACGACGCCTGCGTACGGCGGGCGCGGAGGTGGTGGTCGGCACCTGCCCCGACCTGGGCACGATCGAACCGGTCCAGCAGCCTCTGCGCTGGCTGGCCCGCCGAGCCTCGCGCCAGCTGGCGGCCGCCCAGACGATCGGCGCGATCGAGCAGGGCGGTCGCACGGTCTCTCTGGGCGACCTCCTGGGCCCGGAATTCGAGGCGAACCCGAGGGAACTCTTCGGCCCCGACAACTACCACCCCTCGGCGGAGGGCTACGCCACGGCAGCGATGGCAGTCCTCCCGACGGTCTGCGCCACCCTGGGCCTGTGGCCGGCGGAAGAGGAACGCCCCGACATCACCCGCCACGAGGGCTTCCTCCCGGTGGCCCGGGCAGCGGCCGAGGCGGCCTCGGAGGCGGGCACGGAGGTCACTGCCGCCATGCCGACGGGCCCCAAGGGCCCCTGGGCCCTCCTGAAACGCCGCCGACGCCGCCGCGTACCGGAACCGGAGAGGACCCCGGCGACTCCGTCACCGTGAGCCAAGAACTCGCCCCCGCCGCCCCCTGACGCCGGAGGGGCTGGATTTTCAGCGGGGGGAGAAAAGCAAGCGCTTAGAAAATTGCGGTCAGGGTCACACTCCCACGGCAGTGACCTCGTCCATACGTACGGGTAACTTCCATCACAGCCCTGCCCGACCCCCCGGTATGCCCACCCCTCGACGAGGCGCTACGCGCCGCACCTTTTCACTGGAGCCGTGATGCCCGAAGCCGTGATCGTCTCGACCGCCCGCTCCCCCATCGGCCGCGCCTTCAAGGGCTCCCTCAAGGACCTGCGCCCCGACGACCTCACCGCCACGATCATCCAGGCCGCCCTCGCCAAGGTCCCCGAGCTGGACCCGCGAGACATCGACGACCTGATGCTCGGCTGCGGCCTCCCCGGCGGCGAACAGGGCAACAACCTCGGCCGCATCGTCGCCGTACAGATGGGCATGGACCACCTCCCGGGCTGCACCGTCACCCGCTACTGCTCCTCGTCCCTCCAGACGAGCCGCATGGCCCTGCACGCCATCAAGGCCGGCGAGGGCGACGTCTTCATCTCGGCGGGCGTGGAGACGGTCTCCCGGTTCGCCAAGGGCAACTCCGACAGCATCCCCGACACCCACAACCCCCTCTTCGCGGAGGCCGAGGCCCGCACCGCCGAGGTCGCCCAGCAGGAGGGCACGACCTGGCACGACCCGCGCGAGGACGGACTCGTCCCGGACGCGTACATCGCCATGGGCCAGACCGCCGAGAACCTCGCCCGGATGAAGGGCATCACCCGCCAGGAACTGGACGAGTTCGGCGTCCGCTCGCAGAACCTCGCCGAGGAAGCCATCAAGAACGGCTTCTGGGAGCGCGAGATCACCCCGGTGACCCTCCCCGACGGCACCGTCGTCAGCAAGGACGACGGCCCCCGCGCCGGCGTCACCGTGGAGGGCGTGGCGGGCCTCAAGCCGGTCTTCCGCCCTGACGGCCTCGTCACGGCCGGCAACTGCTGCCCCCTCAACGACGGCGCCGCCGCGCTCGTGATCATGTCCGACACCAAGGCCCGCGAGCTCGGCCTCACCCCGCTCGCCCGCATCGTCTCCACCGGCGTCTCCGGCCTGTCCCCGGAGATCATGGGCCTCGGCCCGGTGGAGGCCAGCCAGCAGGCCCTGCGCCGTGCCGGCCTCACCATCGACGACATCGACCTGGTCGAGATCAACGAGGCGTTCGCCGCGCAGGTGATCCCCTCCTACCGCGACCTGGGCATCGACATCGACAAGCTGAACGTCAACGGCGGCGCCATCGCCGTCGGCCACCCCTTCGGCATGACCGGCGCCCGCATCACCACCACGCTCATCAACTCCCTCCAGCACCACGACAAGCAGTTCGGTCTGGAGACGATGTGCGTCGGCGGCGGTCAGGGCATGGCGATGGTCATCGAGCGCCTCAGCTGAAACGGGCCGATTCGAGCCCCTAGGTAGTCAACTCACGACCCAGCGTGAGCCTTCGGCCCAGAACCCGGGAAACTCCAAGGTTCTGGGCCGTTTTGTGATCCAATCTCCCCCAGGATGTGACCTATCTCCCTTCGCGGAGGGATATACGCAGGTCAGAGCTGTTTCAGCACCAAACCCCAGGCCCAAAACCCTGCCCGTTTCGTGACGTTACGCACTGACAGCTGGATAGTCCGCCCTTCAAGCTGATGTAGGAAGTCGGGGGTCGACTTTGAACCGGGAGTACGTCAGTGAGCGCCATGCCGATCGCCTTGCTGCTCACCACGGCCGCCACCGGCGCCGTGGGCGTCGCCGTCCTGCGCACCGTCATGGTGCTGCGCCGGCAGGTCGCGGCCCTGCACGCCGAGCTGGCACAGAAGAACGCCGCCGCTGCCCGCGGCCTCGTCCCGCAGGCCCGCATCGCCGCGGAGGCCGATGAGATACGCGCCGCCGTGGCCGAGGCGCTCGCCGAGGAACGGGAGCGTGAGCTGGCCGAGGCGCGCGCCTTCTGGGCCGCCCAGGAGGCCCGTGACGCCTCGGACGCGCCGACGCTGCTGGGTCTGTCGGACAGCGAGCTGTTCCTGCCCCGCCAGGCCGACTTCGCGGGCCTGGAGCATCTGGAGCCGGTGACCGAGCCGACCGCGGAGCCCGACGAGTTCTCGGGGGAGTCCCCCGAACTGGCCGCGGCCCGCCGCCGTCACCCCTCCCACCCGGACTTCGTCCCGACCTKGTCACCGGTGGTGAACGACCACGAGCGCACGGTGGCCACCCTGGAGGACCTGGCCTCCTCCGCCACCGAACTGACCGACGTCCGCCCCGGCCCTCTGGGCACCCTCGACGTCTACGTCTTCGCCGACGGCACCACCCTGTGCATGACCCCGGGCCACCGCGAGACGGCGGAACGTCTGGCGGCGGCCCTGCGCGCCGGCGAGACGCCGGTGCTGCTGGGCGGTTCGGGTATCTCGGGCGCGTACACGCTGACCTTCGCGTGCGGCGAGGAGAACGTCTACATCCTGGCCGACCGGGTCATAGCGTCCCTCTAGGAATCACGCCGGCCAGGGAGCGCACTCCCCGGGGATCACACCCCCGCCCGCTTCTGCGCCTCCTCCACCAGCCGCACCGCGTCCTCGACCTCACCCTCGTTCGTCAGTACGACCGCCAAGTCATGGGCGGCGACGGTGATTTGGTCGGCCGCCGCGAACATCCCGGCATCGGGCATGACCCGGGGCTCGGCCCCCGGCGCCTCCAGGACCTGGGCCCGACGTGCCAATTCTCTGGCCAGCGCCAGCGCCTCGGCGGCCCCGTTCCGCTGCAACCGGCTCTGCGGCGCCGCCCTCAACCGGTCGGCGAAGTGATCCACGGCTCTGGTCAGACGCGTCGTATCAACCACGCCGCGAGCGTACGCGACTGTTGCCAACGGGCGAACGCTCAGGCACGGTGACCTGAAGGACCGGCTTACATCCCCTTTGCGTCCGGAGGCGCCGATGTCCCACGTCCTCTCCGAGGAGACCCACCGCAACATGCTCGCCCGCATCCCCCACTGCACCGGTCGTGAAGTCTCCGACTGGCTGCGCACCGTAGAAGAAGGCCCGGCCCTCGTCCGCTTCGAGGAGAAGGTCAGCTGGCTTCGGCACGAATACGACCTCGCGTACGGCCACGCGAAGGCGATCGTCCACGAGTACGACCTGAGGAGGGCGGCGCGCAAATTCCTCTAGCGCGCATACGACGAAGGGCCCCGGTGCGTACCGGGGCCCTTTGCTGCAAAACCGTCGCAGACTAGTCGCTGCTGTTGAGGATCGAGATGAGCCTCAGGAACTCCATGTAGATCCACACCAGCGTCAGGGTGAGACCGAAGGCCGCCAGCCAGGCCTCCTCGCGCGGAGCGCCGTAGGCGAGTCCGTCCTCGACCTGCTTGAAGTCCAGGGCGAGGAAGCAGGCGCCGAGCAGGATGCCGATGACGCCGAACAGGATGCCCATCGGGCCGCTGCGGAAGCCGAGGCCGTCACCGCCGCCGAAGACGGCGAACAGCAGGTTGATCGCCATCAGCATGATGAAGCCGAGCGCGGCCGCCATCACGAAGCCGACGAAGCGGCGGTTGACGCGGATCCAGCCCGCCTTGTACGCCACCAGCACCGCGGCGAAGACCGCCATGGTGCCGAGCACCGCCTGCATGGCCGCACCACTGGCGATGCGGTTGTCGACGACGCTGGAGACCACGCCGAGGAACACGCCCTCGAACGCGGCGTACGCCAGGATCAGCGCGGGCGTCGCCTTGCGCTTGAAGGACTGGACGAGCGCCAGGACCATGCCGATCAGACCGGCGCCGATGGCGATGCCGTAGGACCGGCTGATGTTCGCGTCGTCGACCGGCAGCGTCGCCCAGGCGAGGGCGGCCGTGACGATCAGGACGCCGAGCGT
The DNA here is from genome assembly GCF_008042075.1 of Streptomyces sp. UW30. Lineage (GTDB taxonomy): Bacteria > Actinomycetota > Actinomycetes > Streptomycetales > Streptomycetaceae > Streptomyces. The sequence goes on from NZ_RDBN01000053.1 coordinate 900,400, forward strand.
GGTGCCGGTGCGCAGGATGACGTCGTCCATCGTCATCCGGCCGGTGGTGGCCGGGGCCTGCGGCGGTGCGCCGTACTGAAGGTCCTGCTGGGCGTAAGGGTTCTGCGCGTACGGGTTGCCGGCCTGCGGCTGGGCGTACGGGCTGCCCTGCGTGCCGACAGCGGTGCCCCCGGCCTGCGGCGCGGTGTTGAAGCCCGCGTAGCCGTTGTCGCGGCTGAACCCCCGTCGCGAGAAGACCGGGTTGCTGCTCCTCATTTCACTCCTCCATGGCCGCCGTGCGCGGGCCTTGGCTCAAGAGTAATAGGTTGGCAAAGGATCGACCCTAGTACTTGGGGAGGATCTTTCCCTCGTCGTGCTGGCCAACACGCTACGCGGCCGGGTGATTCCCGGCCACGACGGGGCTCATTCATGACCAAGCTGCGACGTGGCCGGAACCGGCCGGAGATCATCCGTTTGCCTCACCCGAACGGGAACCCGGTGTACCCCTCCGCCAGGTCCGTCTCGGCCGCCCTCGACGACGCGATCCGCTCCAGCCGCGCCCGCTGGATCCGGTCCTCGAACGGCGTTGCACCGGGGGCACGGTGCAGCAGCGTCGTCATGTCGTAGGAGAACCGCTCGGCCTGCCAGACGCGGCGCAGACAGGTCTCGGAGTAGGCGTCGAGGAGCTCCGCCGAACGAGTCTCCCTCTCGTGCGTCAGCGCCCGCGCGAAAGTGACGACGTCACCAATGGCCAGATTCAGCCCCTTCGCGCCCGTGGGCGGCACGATGTGCGCCGCGTCACCGGCCAGGAAGAGGCGGCCGTGCCGCATGGGTTCGTGGACGTAGGAGCGCATGGGCGTGACCGACTTCTGGGTGATGGGGCCGCGCTCCAGGCGCCAGTCGTCGGCGGTCTCGAAGCGGCGCTCCAGCTCGTCCCAGATCCCGTCGTCGCTCCACGCCTCGGCGTCCGTGCCCTCCGGGACCTGGAGGTAGAGGCGGGAGACGGACGGGGAGCGCATGGACAGCAGGGCGAAGCCGCGATCGTGGCGGGCGTAGACCAACTCGTCGTGCGAGGGGGCGACGTCGGCGAGGATGCCGAGCCAGCCGAAGGGGTACGTCCGCTCGAAGACGCGGACCAGCTCCGCGGGGATCGCCTTGCGGGACACGCCCCAGAAGCCGTCGCAGCCGACGACGTAGTCGCACTCCAGGACGTCCTCGACGCCCGCCTGACGGAACCGCACGCGCGGGCTGTCGGTGTCGGCGCCCTCCACCGCGAGCGCCTCGGCCTCGAACAGCAGCGGGCCGCCCTCCTTGAGTTGGAGGGCGATGAGGTCCTTGCAGACCTCGGTCTGGGCGTAGACCATCACGGACCGGCCACCGGTGAGGGCGGGGAAGTCGACGCGATGACGCTTGCGGTCGTGGCGCAGTTCTATACCGTCGTGCCGCAGCCCCTCGCGGTCCATCCGCTCCCCGGCGCCGGCCGCGCGCAGCACGTCCACCGTGCCCTGCTCCAGGATTCCGGCGCGCTGGCGGTGCTCGACGTAGGCGCGGTCGCGGCTCTCCAGGACGACCGAGTCGATGCCGGCGCCGTGCAGCAGCCGCGCGAGGAGGAGCCCGGCGGGGCCCGCTCCGATGATGCCGACGGTGGTACGCATCGGTCGCTTCCCTTCCCGCTGTTCGTATGGTGAAGTTTCATTCACCACATCTCGATGCGAGTGTCCGGCCGCACCCGCCCGCTGTCAACGGGTGCGGTGAACTCTTGAAGCAAGGAGGGGTCTCGGAAGTGCCCAGAGCCGGACTTGAACCGGCACGCCCGCGAAGGGGCAGCGAGGTTTAAGCTCGCCGTGTCTGCATTCCACCATCTGGGCAGGCCATGGGCTCCGCATCGAGGTCCCGAGCCTATCGGGATACATCCCCCGAACAGCGGACGGGCGGACTGATGTTGTCTTATTTTATTGACGTCTGAGGGTGCATCAGCCTACGGAACACGCCGTCCGCACTTGCCAATAGCCTTCCGTGCGGCAGTCGGCGGCGCATGCGGAATGACGGAATTTCACCGTCCAAACAAGGACGCTCCACCTGTTCCCGAACCGAACAGGTGTCAGGGGTGCCCGTCATCCTCAGGTATGACACGACCGCCTCCGGTCCATCCGCAGTCTGCCTTCGGAACCAGAACAGGGACGGACTACACGGCGCCCACCGGCCGGGACGATGGATACGTCCTTCGAACACACCGCCGTCCCTTCAGGAGCGTTCTACTCGTGACCACCGCACCCATCGCAGACCGGGCCACCTCCGTGGCCGCGCGTGCCACGGATCTGTCGAAGATCTACGGACAGGGTGAGACCCAGGTGGTCGCCCTGGACCGGGTCTCCGTCGACTTCCGGCAGGCCGAGTTCACCGCGATCATGGGCCCCTCCGGCTCCGGCAAGTCCACGCTGATGCACTGTGTGGCCGGACTGGACACCTTCTCCTCCGGTTCCGTGCGCATCGGCGACACCGAGCTCGGCTCCCTGAAGGACAAGCAGCTCACCCAGTTGCGCCGGGACAAGATCGGCTTCATCTTCCAGGCGTTCAACCTGCTGCCGACGCTGACGGGCCTGGAGAACATCACCCTCCCGATGGACATCGCGGGCCGCAAACCCGACAAGCAGTGGCTGGATTCGGTCATCCGGATGGTGGGCCTCGCCGACCGGCTGAGCCACCGCCCGGCCCAGCTCTCCGGCGGCCAGCAGCAGCGCGTCGCCGTCGCCCGCGCCCTGGCCTCCAAGCCCGAGATCATCTTCGGCGACGAGCCGACCGGAAACCTCGACTCGCGCTCGGGAGCCGAGGTGCTGGGCTTCCTGCGCAACTCCGTACGGGAGATGGGGCAGACCGTCGTGATGGTCACGCACGACCCGGTCGCCGCCGCGTACGCGGACCGCGTGGTCTTCCTCGCCGACGGCCGGATCATCGACGAGATGTACCGGCCGACGGCGGACAACGTCCTCGACTTCATGAAGCAGTTCGACGCGAAGGGCCGCACCAGCTGATGTTCCGCACAGCCCTGCGCAACGTACTCGCGCACAAGGCCCGGCTTCTGATGACCGTGCTCGCCGTGATGCTCGGCGTCGCATTCGTCTCCGGCACCCTGGTCTTCGCCGACACCCTCTCCAACGCCTTCCGCAACCAGTCGGCGAAGAGCTACGACGACGTCGCCGTCGCCATCACCTCGCACGCCGACCCGGACAACCCCAAGGAAGAGCCCGGCCTCTCCCGCAAGACCCTCGACAAGCTCTCCGCGGCGGACGGCGTCGACGGCGTGTACGGCCGCGTCAACGGCTTCGCCGGGGTCGCCGACCCCGACGGGAAACTGATCGGCGTCGGCTGGTCCAACAAGGGCTCCAACTTCGCCCCCGGCAAGGACGGCAAGGACCCCGCCTACACGTTCACCGACGGCTCCGGCCCGGTGAAGGACGATCAGATCGCCCTGGACAAGGACTCCGCGGCCAAGGGCGAGTACAAGGTGGGCGACCGGGTCCGGGTCGCCACGAACGGGCCGGTGAAGGAGTTCACCCTCAGCGGCGTGTTCACCACCGAGGACGGCGCCGTGAACGCCGGCGGCAGCCTCGTCCTCTTCGACACCGCGGTCGCCCAGAAGCAGTACCTCAAGCCGGGCTACTTCGAGGAAGCCACCGTCAGCGCCGCCTCCGGCTCGGACGACGCGAAGGTCCTGGCCGCGGTCAAGCCGCTGCTGCCGGCCAGCGCCGATGCCGAGACCGGCCAGGCGCTCGCGGACGAGCAGGCCAAGCAGATCGAGCAGGGTCTGGGCAATCTCAAGCAGGTCCTGCTCGGCTTCGCGGGCATCGCGCTGTTCGTCGGGATCTTCCTGATCTCCAACACCTTCACGATGCTGGTCGCCCAGCGCACGAAGGAGATCGCCCTGATGCGCGCCGTCGGTGCGTCGCGCAAGCAGATCACCCGCTCGGTGCTCGCCGAGGCCGCGGTGGTGGGCCTGGTCGCGTCGGTGATCGGCTTCGTCCTCGGCATCGGGCTGGCCGTGGGTCTGCGGTCCGGAATGGCCGCGTTCGAGATGAAGATCCCGGACGGCCCGCTGATCCTGTCCGTCACGCCGGTGCTCGCCGCGATCGGCGTCGGTGTGCTGATCACGATGCTCGCCGCCTGGCTGCCCGGCCGCCGGGCCGCGAAGATCCCGCCGGTGGCGGCCATGAGCAGCGTCCACGCGGTGGCGACCACCAAGTCGCTGGTGGTGCGCAACTCCATCGGTGCGGCCATCACCGCCCTCGGCGCGGCCGGAATCGTGGCGGGTGCCTCGACCGGCGGCGACAGCGGCCGGATGTACATCGGGGCGGGCGCGTTCCTCGCGCTGATCGGTGTGATCATCCTGATCCCGCTGCTGTCCCGGCCCGTGATCGCGCTCGTCCGTCCGCTGCTCGTGGGCCCCTTCGGGGTGGCCGGCAAGCTGGCCGGCCAGAACGCGGTCCGCAACCCGCGCCGTACCGGAGCCACCGCCTCGGCGCTGGCGATCGGACTGACGCTGGTGACCGGCCTGTCGGTGCTCGGTATCACGGTCGGCACGGCCATCGACAAGATGACCACGGACAACATCAAGGCCGACTACATGGTCTCGATGGCGAACGGCGGGGACCTCGACCAGTCCGCACTGACGGCGCTGGAGAAGGCCAAGGGCGTCAGCGCGGTCTCGCCGCAGCAGGACGTCTACTTCCGGACCGGTGACGACGACTTCGTGTCCGCCTCCGCGGTGACGCCGGGCGCCATCCAGCAGGTCCTGAACGTCGACGTCGTCAGCGGCAACATCGACTCGCTCGCCAAGGGCCAGATCGCGGTCGCCGACAAGACGGCCAAGAGCAAGGGCTGGAAGCCCGGCGACAGCATCCCCGTCACCTTCAGCGACGAGAAGAAGACCACGCTGACGGTCGGCGCCGTCTTCAAGGACAGCGAGTTCCTCTCCCCCGTCCTCGTCGACACCAAGGTCGTGAACCCGCACGAGGTGAAGCCGTACATCCCGCAGATCTTCGTGAAGGTGGACGGCGGCCAGTCCTCGGCGAACGAGAAGGTCCTCATCGACGCGCTGGGTGACAACCCCGCGATCAAGATCATGGACCAGCAGGACATCCGCAGCGAGTTCGGCGGCGCCATCAACACCCTGCTGAACATCATGTACGGCCTGCTGGCGATGGCCCTGATCATCGCGGTGCTGGGCGTCGTCAACACCCTCGCGATGTCGGTCTTCGAACGGCAGCAGGAGATCGGCATGCTGCGCGCGATCGGTCTCGACCGGCGCCGGGTGAAGCGGATGGTCCGGCTGGAGGCCGTGGTCATCTCGGTGTTCGGCGCGGTCATCGGCATCGGTCTCGGCTCGTTCCTCGGCTGGGCGATCGGCGAGACCATCGCCGATCAGATCCCGGGCTACCGGCTGGTCCTGCCCTGGGACCGGATCGGGATCTTCCTGGTGCTGGCCGGACTGGTCGGCGTCCTGGCCGCGCTGTGGCCGGCCCGCAACGCGGCGAGGCTGAACATGCTGAACGCGATCAAGGCCGAGTAACCGGGCCCCGGTACACCGAAGGGCCGGGCTTCCCCACGACGGGGGAGCCCGGCCGTTTCCGTTTGCCGACCTCCTGCGTCCGGATCAACGGCGCTCGGGCTCACTCCACTCGCGGGCCCGCAGCGGCATCCCGGAGGCACCGGAATCGGGTGTCCGCAGGGCCAGCACCTGGTTGACGCCGATGCGGTTGCGCTCGAAGGCGAGCGCGCAGGCCGCCATGTACAGCCGCCAGACCCGGGCGCGCCCGACGCTGGTGAGCTTGACCGCCCGAGCCCACTCCGTCTCCAGGTTGGCGACCCAGCGGCGCAGGGTCAGGGCGTAGTGCTCCCGGATCGACTCGACGTCGCGCACCTCGAAGCCGGCGCGTTCGAGCTGGGCGACGGTGACGCCGATGGGCTGGAGCTCGCCGTCGGGGAAGACGTAGGAGTCGATGAACTCGTCGACCTCGTACGTGGATTCGTCGCGCTGCGGCCGTCGGCCGATCTGGTGGTTGAGCAGCCGCCCGCCGGGCTTCAGGAGCCGGTGCAGCACATCGGCGTACTCCAGATACCGCTCGGCGCCGACGTGCTCGGCCATACCGATGGAGGAGATAGCGTCGTACGGCCCGTCGTCGACGTCCCGGTAGTCCTGTACGCGGATCTCCACCTTGTCGGTGAGCCCCTCGTCGGCGATGCGCTTACGGGCGTAGGCCGCCTGCTCCTGGGAGAGGGTGATGCCGACGACGCTCACGCCGTACTCGCGGGCGGCGTGCAGGGCCATGGAGCCCCAGCCGCAGCCGACGTCGAGCAGCCGCTGACCGGGCCTCAGGTCGAGCTTGCGGCAGATGAGGTCCAGCTTGTCGCGCTGGGCGGTCTCCAGGGTGCTGTCCGGGGCGGGCCAGTAGGCGCAGGAGTACACCATGGACGGGCCGAGGACGATCTCGTAGAAGTCGTTGCCTACGTCGTAGTGGTGGCTGATGGCGCGCCTGTCGGTGCGCTTGGTGTGCAGATGGCCGTGCCGGCGCACCTCCTCGGGCGGCGGCGCGGGCGGAAACGGCAGTCCGCCGAGCTTGACGAGGCCGCGGACGGCGGCGCGCACCTCGGGGTCCCGAAGCGCCTGCGCCAGGCTCCGGGCGTCCTCGCCCCGCTCCCACACGAGCCCCGAGAGCAGATCGAGAGCCGTGTAGAGGTCCCCCTCGATCTCCAGGTCTCCGGCGACCCAGGCCCGGGCGAGCCCCAGCTCGCCGGGCTTGAACAGCAGCCGCCGCACGGCACGGCGGTTGCGTACGACGAGGGTCGGCGCGCCCGGCGGACCCGCCTGGGAACCGTCCCAGGCGCGGATGCGCACCGGGAGCGGCACTCCCAGCACCTGTTCGAGAAGCCCCTTCAGCCGCACCGCGGCGTCTGCCATGGCGAGCACCTCCGTGAAAAAGGATCCCGGAATGTCCAACACCACGTAAACACCTGCGGGGCCCGATGACAGTCCCCCACGCGCGTTACGGATGGGCAAAAAGGGTGCAGGAGCCACTCAGTTGGCCCGTCCGACGCATGCGTCCGAGAAAACGCCGAAGGACCTCCCGCACCACGGATGGCGGGAGGTCCTTCGGTTGGTTCAGCGACCGGCGGGGCCGGCCGGCAGGGTCAGGAGGCCTTGGCCTTCTCGCCCTTGTCGGCGCTGCTCGCGGCGGCGACCGGGGCCGGCTTGGCGGCCTCGTAGAACTCCTCGCGCGGAGTCTCCAGCGCGCCGAGCGCCACGACCTCGCGCTTGAGGAACATGCCGAGGGTCCAGTCGGCGAAGACGCGGATCTTGCGGTTCCAGGTCGGCATCGCCATGCCGTGGTAGCCACGGTGCATGTACCAGGCGAGACGGCCCTTGAGCTTGATCTTCATCTTGCCCATGACGATCATCGCGACGCCCTTGTGGAGGCCGAGGCCGGCCACCGCGCCCTTGTTGGCGTGCGAGTAGTCCTTCTGCGGGAAGCCCCGCATACCGGAGATCACGTTGTCGCCGAGGGTGCGGGCCTGGCGCAGCGCGTGCTGGGCGTTCGGCGGGCACCAGGCGTTCTCGTTGCCCGCCTTGCGGCCGACGAGGTCCGGGACCTGGGCGTTGTCGCCGGCGGCCCAGATGTAGTCGGTGCCCTTGACCTGGAGGGACGGCTCGCAGTCGACATGACCGCGGGGGCCGAGGGGCAGACCGAAGCGGGTGAGGGCGGGGTTCGGCTTGACGCCGGCGGTCCAGACGATCGTGTTGGAGTCGACCTCGAGGCCGTTCTTCAGCACGACGTGGCCGTCGACGCAGGAGTCCATGGAGGTGGAGAGGTAGACCTCGACGCCACGGGCCTCGAGGTGCTCCTTGCCGTACTGGCCGAGCTTCGGGCCGACCTCGGGGAGGATCTTGTCGGCGGCGTCGACGAGCACGAACCGCATGTCCTCACGGGACACGCTGGTGTAGTACTTGGCCGCGTCGCGGGCCATGTCCTCGACCTCACCGATGGTCTCCGCACCGGCGAAGCCGCCGCCGATGAAGACGAAGGTGAGCGCCTTGCGGCGGATCTCCTCGTCGGTGGTGGAGTCGGCCTTGTCGAGCTGCTCGAGGACGTGGTTGCGCAGGCCGATGGCCTCCTCGATGCCCTTCATACCGATGCCCTGCTCGGCGAGGCCGGGGATCGGGAAGGTGCGGGAGACCGCGCCCATCGCGATGACCAGGTAGTCGAAGGGCAGCTCGTACGCCTCGCCGACCAGCGGGGCGATCGTCGCGACCTTGCGGTCCTGATCGATGGTGGTGACCCGGCCGGTGAGGACCTCCGCCTTGGGCAGCACGCGTCGCAGCGGGACGACGACGTGGCGCGGGGAGATGCTGCCGGCGGCGGTTTCGGGGAGGAAGGGCTGGTAGGTCATGTACGACCGGGGGTCGACGACCGTGACGGTCGCCTCTCCGTAGCGCATCTTCTTGAGAATGCGCCGAGCTGCGTACAGGCCTACGTACCCACCGCCTACTACGAGGATCCTGGGACGCTCCGTGGTGCTCATGCCATCGAGTATCCACCTGCCTCAGGGGGGTCGCTCGTGCGCCCCTTCACAAGCTCTTGCAGGCCCTGTGCTACACTCCCCGGCCCGCGTGACACAGGTCATGGTCACGATGGGGAACCGGGAAGCGCTATGCCCCGTTGTCAATGCCGCGTGAGCTGCCCCTCTGGGTCTTTGGGCCTCGCGTGAGCGGACCGGAACACCCTCCGTGGAGAGACTCCCGAAGCCTCTTTACACCGTCCATCTGAACATGTTCAAGGGGCCGTTCACCCCTCGGAAGGGTCAACCGACACCTATCCGTGGTCCGAGAGGGCCGAATTCCTTGTGAAGAACTTCACGAACTTTCTTCGGCGGGTGCCCGCGGCGGGTCGATCAGGGCCCCGAAAGCCCCCTCGGGGGCGCTCATACGCTAGCCGACCTGCTCAACCGAAAGCTACCCACCGGTAGGAAAACGAGACCCGAACCACCCCGAGACGGCGATCTGAGGCACCGTCACCCGGTCGGCCACACTCCGCGCGAAATTGATCAGAAGGGCACATAACGTGCAGCCATGATCACCTCACAGAAGGCCCCCAAGCGGGCCGTCAAGCGAATAGTCTCGGTCGGCGCTGCCCTCGGCATCGCCCTTGCGCTGGGGACGGCGGTCGCATCCACCGCGGCAGCGACACCCGCCACCATGAACACCTCGGCCGTACAGTCCAGTCCGGCCCACGGAGGCGGTGACGACGGAGGGTGCAGCGGCCTCCTCGTCATCCTCTGCAACTGACGGACGGCCCGCACGGGCTCGACGCGGAACGGCCCCGGCCCCTCTTCACGAGGTACCGGGGCCGTTCCGCGTCCGTTCCGCGTCCGCGCAAGTGCCTTGCCCGCTCGCCCTACTGGGGCGCCTGCGCCACCTTGAAGGCGATGCCGTCGAGGATGTCGTGCTCGCTGACGACGACCTCCTCGGCGCCGGTCCGCTCCATGATCGCGAGCAGCACCAGCGCGCCGGCCGCGATGACGTCGACCCGCCCCGGGTGCATGGAGGGAACGGCCGCACGCTCGGCATGGGTGGAGTGCAGCAGCCAGTCAGTGATCTCGCGGACCCGGTCGAGGGTGACCCGGGAGTGGTGGATGCGCGTCGAGTCGTACTCGGGCAGGTCCTGCGCGATCGCCGACAGCGTGGTGACCGAACCGGCCAGCCCCACCAGCGTCTTCGCCTCACGCAGCGGCACGCTCTCCTCGGCGAGGTCGAGGGCCGCCTCGATGTCGGCCCGCATCGCCGCGATCTGCTCCGCGGAGGGCGGGTCGGAGACGAGGCCGTCGCGTACGAGATGACGCTCGGTCATCCGCACACAGCCGACGTCCACGGAGCGCGCGGCGCGCACGTGCTCCTCGCCGACGACGAACTCCGTCGACCCGCCGCCGATGTCCACGACGAGGTAGGGCCGGTGCAGGTCCGCACGCCCCGTCAGCTCCTTCGTCGCGCCCGTGAAGGAGAACTCGGCCTCCTGGTCCCCGGTGACGACCTCGGGCTCGACGCCCAGGATGTCCACGACCCCGCGCACGAACTCGTCCCGGTTCTCGGCGTCCCGCGAGGCGGAGGTGGCGACGAAGCGCAGCCGCTCGGCGCCGTGCTCCTTGATGATCGCCGCGTAGTCACGACAGGCGGCGAAGGTACGCTCCAGCGCCTCCGGCGCGAGCCGTCCCGTACGGTCCACGCCCTGCCCGAGACGCACGATGGTCATACGCCGGTCCAGATCGACGAGTTCACCACTGTCTGGATCGACGTCGGCGACGAGAAGCCGGATGGAGTTGGTACCGCAGTCGATGGCGGCGACGCGGGTCATGGTGGGCCCTTCTGATGTGCGGGACAATTCAGCGCCGGTCGGTATCACTCAGCCCATCCGGGGGTCCCCCCTGCTCGAAGAGCTTGGGGGAACGACGGGTAGGGGTGGCGGGGCGAGGCTCACTCGGCCGGAACCACGCACGGCCCCTTCCGCCACCACTCCGGCAGCATCGCGATCGCCTCGTCCCCCAGCGGATTCACCCCGGGCCCGGCCGCCAACGAGTGCGCAACGAGCACATGCAGACACTTCACCCGGTCCGGCATGCCCCCCGCACTCGGAAACCCGGTCAGCTCCTCGATCTCGTCCCGCCGCCGGATGTAGTCCTCATGCGCGGAGCGATACGCGGCGGCCAGTTCCGGATCCGTCTCCAGCCGAGCCGTCATCTCCTTCATCACACCCTCGGCCTCCAGCGTGCCGATCGCCGAAGAGGCCTTCGGGCACGTCAGGTAGTACAGCGTCGGGAAGGGCGTGCCGTCGGGCAGCCGAGGCGCCGTCTCGACCACGTCGGGCTGCCCGCACGGGCACCGGTGAGCGATCGCGCGCAGCCCGCGCGGAGGACGGCCGAGCTGCTGCTTGAAGGCCTCGACATCCGCGTCGGTGGGTTCGGTGCGCGGGGTCGTGGACATCCTGGGCGTCGAGCCCGAGGTCGTCACCGGGGACCAGGAGGCCGAGTTCTCCTTCACGGGCGCGACGAAGGAGCTGACGGGGCGTGCGGACCTGCACCGGCCCTACCTCGTCGTGGACATCGGCGGCGGGTCGACGGAGTTCGTCCTGGCGGTACGGCGCCTGTCTGGTGCCGGTGCCGCGCTCGCAGGTCAGGAGCGGCGCCGATCTCGGGCCGTGGCTGGTCGAGCAGGAGATCACGGTCGTGTCGACCGTGCCCACGCTCGCCGCGCTCTGGTCGGTCCGCGCCTTCTTGGCCGCGTCCGGGTCGATCACGATGTAACCGGTCTCCCCGGGCATCACATAGTGCAGCCGCTGCCGGATCTGCTGCTCGGCGTACTTGTCGTCCTGCCAGCGTGCCTTGATGTCACGCAGGTCCTCGACGCGCTGGGCGGCCTCCTCCTTCTGCCGCTGGAGGTCGGCGATCTCGGCGCGCTGGGAGACGTACTGCCTTATGGGGTAGGCCAGCGCCACGACGAGGGAGCAGACCACCAGCGCGAGCAGCGCGGCGCGCGAGGTGAGCCTGGAGCGCCGGGCCTGCCGCTTGGTCTGGGAGCGGTAGACGCGGGCCGCCGTCTGCTCGCCGAGCAACCGGATCCTGGTCGCGGTGGAGAAACGGTCCCGGTCCTTGACGGCCATCGGCTCTCCGCCTCCCCTTTCACGTGCGTACGTCCCCGCACACGGTACGGGACCGAGTACGGGGACGTACGTACGACGCTGCTCTGGGGCCTGTGTCAGCCCTTCGGTCAGCCCTTGAAGCGCGGGAAGGCCGAGCGGCCGGCGTACACCGCGGCGTCGTCGAGGATCTCCTCGATGCGCAGCAGCTGGTTGTACTTGGCGACGCGCTCGGAGCGGGCCGGGGCGCCGGTCTTGATCTGGCCGCAGTTGGTGGCGACGGCCAGGTCGGCGATGGTGACGTCCTCGGTCTCGCCGGAGCGGTGGGACATCATGCACTTGAAGCCGCTGCGCTGGGCGAGCTCGACGGCGTCCAGGGTCTCGGTGAGCGAGCCGATCTGGTTGACCTTGACGAGCAGCGCGTTGGCGGCGCCGTCGTCGATGCCGCGGGCCAGGCGCTCCGGGTTGGTGACGAAGAGGTCGTCGCCGACGATCTGGACCTTGTCGCCCAGCTTGTCGGTGAGGACCTTCCAGCCGGCCCAGTCGTCCTCGAACAGCGGGTCCTCGATGGAGACGAGCGGGTAGGCCGCCACGAGCTCCTCGTAGTACTCCGTCATCTCGGCGGCGGAGCGCTCCTTGCCCTCGAAGAGGTACTTGCCGTCCTTGTAGAACTCGGAGGCGGCGACGTCGAGCGCGAGGGCGATCTGCTCGCCGGGGGCGTAGCCGGCTTCCTTGATGGCCTCGAGGATGAGGTCGAGGGCCTCGCGGTTGGAGCCGAGGTTCGGGGCGAAGCCGCCCTCGTCGCCGAGGCCGGTGGACAGGCCGCGGCCCTTCAGGACCTTCTTGAGGGTGTGGTAGACCTCGGTGCCCCAGCGCAGCGCCTCGGAGAAGGACTCCGCGCCGATCGGGGCGATCATGAACTCCTGGATGTCCACGTTGGAGTCGGCGTGCGAGCCGCCGTTCAGGATGTTCATCATCGGCACCGGCAGCAGGTGCGCGTTCGGGCCGCCCAGGTAGCGGAACAGCGGCAGGTCGCTGGCCTCGGAGGCGGCGTGGGCGACGGCGAGCGAGACGCCGAGGATGGCGTTGGCGCCGAGGGAGCCCTTGTTGTCGGTGGCGTCCAGGTCGAACATGGCCTGGTCGATCAGGCGCTGCTCGGTGGCGTCGTAGCCGACCAGCTCGGGGCCGATCTGCTCGATGACGGCGAGGACGGCCTTCTCGACGCCCTTGCCCTGGTAACGGTTGGGGTCACCGTCGCGGAGCTCGATGGCCTCGAAGGCACCGGTCGAGGCGCCGGACGGAACGGCGGCACGACCCGTGCTGCCGTCGTCGAGGCCGACCTCGACCTCGACCGTGGGGTTGCCTCGGGAGTCCAGGATTTCCCGGGCTACGACGACGTCGATGGACGGCACGAGCATCTCCTTCTTCGGATGTGACGCGGGTACGCAGACCCCGGAGGGTGCTGCGAGACGAGCCTAACCGGCCCGGGGGCTTCGGCCAGTGGTCGACCGCCCCGTGGACAGAACCGAGAGCGAATTGTTTCCGAACGGAACAAAAACCCGCGGTGGCGGACACCGTGGCGGGCACCGTGCCGGACGGCGGTCCGGGAGCCGGCGCAAAAGAAAGCCCCGCCCCGGTGCGTACGGGGGAAAACGCACCGAGGCGGGGAGTTCGCGGGGACGGGGGTGACCCTCACGACGCCTTCACTATCAGGTCCACGGATGTGAAGGCGCTGTGGTTCAACTGTCGCGCACGTATTACTTCAGGTGCAGCTGCTGACCGGGGTAGATCAGGTTGGCGTCCTCGACGATGTCCTTGTTCAGCTTGAAGAGCTTCTCCCAGCCGCCCTTGACGTCGTGGTCCGCGGCGATCGAGCTGAGGGTGTCACCCTTGACGACCTTGTACTCGCCGTCGCCCTTCTTGACCTTCTTGCCGGTCGGGGTGGTGACGGTCTTGGTGCTCTTCTTCGCGGCCGGACGGTCGGCGGAGCGGGAGGCCGACTGCTGCTCGGTGGAGCGGGTGGTCGACTCGGTGCTCTGCGAGGAGCCGCCGGCGGAGGAGCCGGAGTACGCGGCGCTCGACAGGCCGGTGCCGCAGTTCGGCCAGGCACCCTTGCCCTGGCCCGCGAGGACCTTCTCGCCTATCTCGATCTGCTGCGCCTTGGTGGCCTGGTCGGCGGTGGAGGCGTACTGGGTGCCGCCGTACGCGGCCCAGGTGGAGGCGGAGAACTGCAGACCGCCGTAGTAGCCGTTGCCGGTGTTGATCGACCAGTTGCCGCCGGCCTCGCACTGGGCGACGGCGTCCCACTCGGAGGCGGTGGCGGCCGAGGCGCTGCCGGCCGCCATCAGCGGGGCGGCGACGGCGGCGGCACCGGTGACGCCGACGACGGCGATGGCGCGAGCGGCCTTGGACGGACGACGGTGCTTGCCCTTGCTGGAAAACAGCATGGAGAGATCCCCTCACCGACGCCTGCGAGGTGAGCTGTCGGGTTCGGGCCGGTTGAGTTGCCCGGCCGCGCACGTCCGCCTTTCGGCTCGCGTTGCACGGCTCCACCCCAAGCCGGCTCCGGCTGTGCGGCCCCGAAGGGCCTCAACTGCCGGACCCGGCACAAACCTTGGGTCCCCCGCTCCTGCCTACGGCGCTTTACGCGACGACTGTTCCCGTACGGCCGCCGGCAGGATTCGGCGTGACGGCTGTCGGGGCTCACTCTGGTGGCGAGCGGTCCCGACCGTAGACACGCGATTCGCGGAATGACAAAGACGATCAGGGCTTCTGAGATCTATCTCTCACTACTTTCAAAACGGACATTCAGCGCGAAATGTGACGCGAACTCCCGCTGTTTTTCGCCCTGTTCGACCGCTATTTGACAGGGACGTCCAGGGTCTGACCGGGGGCGATGCGGTTCGCGTCGCCCCCTATGGCCTTCTCGTTCGCCTTGTACAGCGCGCGCCACCCGCCGTCGAGGTCAAGGGAGTCGGCGATCGAGGCGAGAGTGTCGCCCTCGCGGACCTTGTACGAGGCGTGGCGACCGGTGGACTTGGTGGCCACCTCGGCGGTGTCGCTCTCGTCGGCGCTGGGGCCGCGGTGCCGACCGGCGCCGGCCGTCAATCCCTCGACCGCGCCTTCGGTCACGCCGTCGACCGAACCGGTGTCGACGAGGCCCCAGGAGCCCGCATCCTGCGACCAGTTGTCCGGATTGTCAGCCTTGGGCGTCTCGACGGGCGAGCTCTCCGGCGACTGCGAGTCCGTCGCTTCGGGGGACGCATCGGGCTTCGAAGACTTGCCGGACTTAGAGGGCGAAGACGGCGAGGAAGAGGACTTCCCGGGCGATTCGGACGAAGCGTCGGGAGTGCCGCTCGCCGACTTCGACGGGTCACTGGACGGCGTCGACGCGTCGGGGGAACCGCTGGAGTCGGAAGAGTCAGAGGAGTCGGACTCCTCGGACGCATCAGATGAATTCGACGAGCCGGACGAATCGAGCAATCCGGAGGATCCGGACACCTCGGAGGGCGAGTCGTCGTCCACTCCGGTGTCGAGGTCGATCGATCCGGACTTCTTGGTGAGCCCGTTGAGCACGGCGCACGTGCCCCAGGGGCTGGTCCCCTGGTCCGCGAGGATGTCCTGGGCCACGGCTATCTGCTGGGAGCGGCTGGCCAGGTCGGGGCTGGAGGCGTAGTCGAGACCGCCGTACTGCTCCCAGTCCTCCTGGGTCAACTGCAGTCCGCCGTAGTGTCCGTTGCCGCTGTCGGCGCTCCACGAGCCGCCGGTCTCGCACTCGGCCACCTTGTCCCACACGGTGCCGTCGGCGGCACTCGCGCCGCTTGCGCCGAGGAGCGGGATGGCGATTGCGGACCCGGTCACTCCGGCCGCGACGAGGAGAGCCGGAGCCTGACGGGGGCGACGGTGACGACCGTTCCCGGAGAGCATGCGGGGACCTTTCACGAGACAGCAGTGAACGCGGCGCTTGAAACCTGGGCGCCTTGTTGATCCGTGAACGTATAGGCAGACGATCACTTGTCACAAGTTAATGCCGCGTAGATCACGTGAAGATCACAGAATTGAGCGCGATTCACGTTTTCGGCGGTGGACACACTCACCCAACTGGGGTGAACTCCACCGGAAGCGTGCGCAGTCCGCGCATGATGAGGCCGCCGCGCCATCTCAACTCCCCCGGGTCCACTGCGAGTCGGAGGTCCGGGAGGCGGGTGAGGAGCGTGGCGAGGGCGGTCTGGCCCTCCAGCCGGGCGAGCGGGGCGCCGAGGCAGTAGTGGATGCCGTGGCCGTAACCGAGGTGCTGGTTGTCGCGGCGGCCGAGGTCGAGCACGTCCGGGTCGGCGAACCGCTCCGGGTCACGGTCGGCCGCGGCCAGGACGACGAGGACGGGGTCGCCGGCCGCGATGCCCTGCCCGCCGATGCTGAGCGGTTCGGTCGCGAAGCGCCAGGTGGCGAGCTCGACGGGGCCGTCGTAGCGCAGGAGTTCCTCGACGCCGGTCTCGAGGAGGTCGGTTTCCCGGGCGGCGAGGGAGGTCTGGAGGCGGGCGCGCTGATCGGGGTGGGTGAGCAGGGCGTAGGTGCCGTTGCCGATGAGGTTGACGGTCGTCTCGAAGCCGGCGAACAGCAGGATGAAGGCCATGGCCGCGGCCTCGTTCTCGGTGAGGTGCTCACCGTGGTCGGAGGCGCGGATGAGGCCCGAGATGAGGTCCTCGCCGGGGTCGGGGGTGGCGGGAAGTGCCTCGCGCTTGCGGTGGATGAGGTCGGCCAGATACCCGCGCATCTTCTTCACGGACCGCGCGACCCCGCCCCTGGGGCCGCCCTGGTGCCGGATCATCATGCCCGCCCAGTCCCGGAAGTCGTCCTGGTCCTCGCGGGGGACGCCGAGCAGGTCGCAGATGGCGTAGATGGGGAGGGGGAAGGCGAAGTCGTGGATGAGGTCGGCGCTCCCCTCCGCCGCGAACCGGTCGATGAGCTGATCGGTGAGCTCCTGCACCCGGGGCGTGAACTCGGCGACCCTGCGGGGCGTGAAGGCCTTGGAGACGAGCCGGCGCAGCCTGGTGTGGTCCGGTGGATCGATGTTGAGCAGATGCGTCATCAGCTCGGCCTTGCGCTCCCCCGGGATACCGGTCTTGCCCTTGGCGTGCGCSGGCTCGTCGTGGTGGGCCGGGTTCTTGGAGAGCCTGCTGTCGGCGAGGGCCTGCTTGGCGTCGGCGTACCGGGTGACCAGCCAGGCCTCCACCCCGCTGGGGAGCCGCGTCCGGTGCACGGGGGCGTGGTCCCGGAGCCAGGCGTAGGCGGGGTAGGGGTCGCGCGGTCCGTGAAGAAGATGCGCGGGTATCTGGCCGACCTCATCCACCGCAAGCGCGAGGCACTTCCCGCCACCCCCGACCCCGGCGAGGACCTCATCTCGGGCCTCATCCGCGCCTCCGACCAC
>NZ_RDBN01000053.1:917584-920740 GCF_008042075.1 Streptomyces sp. UW30
GTGCTGCTGCCGGTGGGGGTGGGGGTGGGCTGGTTGGTCACTCCTTGACGGTATCCGTTGCCGGTCGGGCCCCCGCGCCCCATTAGGGGGCCCGTCCTATTAATGGGGACCCCGCCGTATCAAGGGGGGACCCCCTCCGTATCAAGGGGGACCCCCTCCGTATCAAGGGGCACCCCCTGCCGTATCAAGGGGGGACCCCTGCCGTATCAAGGGGGACCCCCGCCGTATCAAGGGGGACCCCCGCCGTATTAGGGGGACACCCCCTCCGCAGCCCGCACGGCATCCCGGTAGGCCCGTGCCGCCACCCGCAGGGCCGCCTCCGGGTCCACGCCTGCCGCCTCGGCGCGGACCGCCATCGCGAGGAGTTCGTAGCCGAGGCCCTCGCCGGTGGGCAGCGGGACGTCCAGGCCCGCCGTGCGGACCCGGGACGCCAGCTTGGCCGCGAGGGCCAGGCCGGGCTGGCCGAGTGGGATGCCGTCCGTCACCGACTCGCGCTGCTTCTCGGCCGCCTTCGTGCGCAGCCAGTGCTCCTTGACCTCCTCGGGGGTCGTCGCCGTCTCGTCGCCGAAGACATGGGGGTGGCGGTGGATGAGCTTGGTGACGATGCCGGCGGCCACGTCGTCGATGGAGAAGGGGGCCTCCCCGTCTTCGGCGCGGCCTTCCTCGGCGATGCGGGCATGGAAGACGACCTGGAGGAGGACGTCGCCCAGTTCCTCGCGGAGTTCGTCGCGGTCGCCGTCCTCGATCGCCTCGACGAGTTCGTAGGCCTCCTCGATGCCGTACTTCGCCAGGCCCTTGTGGGTCTGCTGGGAGGACCACGGGCACTCGACGCGGATGCGGTCCATGACCTGGACGAGGTCGAGGAGGCGGGCGCCCGGCAGGTCGTAGGAGGCGGGGAGCAGCTCCAGATCCGGCATGGACACACGGCCGCTGCCGGCGAGGCGGGCGAGGCCGTCGGTGAGCGCGGGCTCGCCCTCGCCGGTCGCCACGACCACGACCGTGTGGCCGCCGGCGCAGGCGTCGATCAGTTCCTCGGCGGTCGGGGCGGCCTCGTCGAGACGTATCCCGGCCTCGCGCAGATACGGCAGCTGCGGATGGGCGCCGTCCGCGCACAGCACTCGGTCGGCGGAGCGCAGCGCCTGCCAAGCGGGCCAGGAGAGCAGGCCGGGGGCGACGCGGTGGCTGGTGGTGAGCAGGACGATGCGGCCGGGGGCGGCGGCTTCGGGACTGGTTGCGTTCACGATCCGAACGTAACCCAACCGACCGACGACCCCCTGAGTTATCCACAGGCCGGGCGGCGGCTCCGGGGTTGTCCACAGGGGGCGGGGTCCGGGCTGTGCCGCCGTCTCCAACGACCGGGCCGAGGTCCGGGCCGCTCTCCTTCACGGCCGGGGCACGGTCCGGCCGTGCCCCGCCGTCCCTCAGGGCCGGGGCGAGATTCGGGCGGTGCCGCCGCGCCTCGCAGCCGAGGCGAAGTCCGGGCGGTGCCGCCGTCCCTCGCAGCCGGGGCGAAACCCGGACCGTGCCGCCGTCCCTCACCACCGGGGGCGGGGGCGGACCCAGCCGGTCGTCACATCGCCTGCGGTGTCTCCGCCGCCGTCACCTCACGTACCCACGGCGTCTTCGCGTCCGCCCGGCTGCTCTTTTGGACGTCCCAGGTGCCGTAGCGCGGGTTGACGTCGATGGAGAGCTTCTTGGACGCCGCGGCCAGGGCGTTCCAGAAGGCCGGCTTGCCGGTGTCGGTGCCGAGGCTGGTGGCGAGCTTCTGCGCCTCCAGTTGGAGGCGGAGGTTGTCGTCGAGGCGCTGCGGCGGGATGCCGTACTGCTGGAGCCAGGCGGTCTCCAGGGCCTTGGATCCGCCGACCTGGCCCTCCAGGTCGGCGCGCATCTGCTGGATCTCCTTGCGGGTGACGCTCACCCCGGCGTCCTGGGCGGCCTCGTGCAGCACCTCGTCGAGGACCATGTTGTGCAGGACGTCGCGCGGGAGGCTGCCGGACTTGGCGATGACCTGCGCGTATGCGGCCTCGTCCGGTACGGCCGCGCGCTGGGCCTCGCGTACCTCGCTCACCCTGTTCTCCAGCTGCGAGACGGTGATCCGCTGGCCGCCGACGACGGCTGCCGCACCGGGGTGCGCGTCGCTTCCGCAGGCGGTGAGCAAAGGCGCCGCGACGATCGCGGCGGAGAGGAGGAGCGCGGTGCGACGGCGGCGGTGCAAGGAGACCTCCCGAGGAAGAGCTTGTGCGACGGTGCACAAAGTCTTGCGGTGATCGATGGTAGGCAGTGGGCAAGCTCTGGCCAACCCATTGGACCAACGATTCACCAGGACTTCGGGCACCGCGCACGCCGCCATGCGGGGGTCAGCCCGTGATGGCCACCGGTCTGTCCCAGGCGTCACGGTCCACGGTGATCGCGTAGCCGCCCCGCGTCTCCTTACTGCAACGAACCCGCGGGGGGCCGCAAAGATCCTTCAACCCGCGGCAAAAACTAGCCGCGCACCTGCCCCAGCCACTGCAGGGTGCGCCGCACCTCCGCCGCGACGGGGTGGCCTGGGCCGTGCAGGCGCTCGACGTCCATCAGCAGGCGGGCCAGGGTGTCATGGGCGGCGGGACGGTCGCCCACGGCGAGCAGGAGGTGGCCGATGCGGCGGCGTACGTCGTGGGCGAGCTCGGGGTCGCCGGAGACGTACTGGTTCTCGTAGTACGGCAGCAGCGCGCGGTACTCGGTGAGCGCGGCGGCGGGCTGGCCGAGCTGTTCCAGGCACTGGGCGACGTCGTAGCGGAAGCGCAGGGCCTGCGGGTCGGCCTGACCGGCCTCGCCGGCGCGCTCGTCGGCGAGGCGGCGCAGTTCGGGCAGTGCGCGCCGGTACTGGCCGTCGTCCATGAGCGTGGCCGCGTACTGCTTGCGCAAGGTGCGCACGACCGGGGAGTGCTCGCCGTGCTGTTCGGCCGCGGTGGGCAGGATCGAGCCCAGGATGTCGACGGCCTGGGTGATACGGCCCTCGCCGAGCAGGCGCTTGACCTCGTCGACGGCGCGCGCGACGTCCGGCTTCTCGGTGGCCGGAGGGACGGGCGTGGCGGGCGCCGGCTGCGGTGCGGGGGTGCGTGCACGCCCGAGCCGGAGCCACGATCGACTCCATCGCCCCGGCCTCCATGACCG
>NZ_RDBN01000053.1:920840-924955 GCF_008042075.1 Streptomyces sp. UW30
GGCGCCGCCTGGACCAGAGGTGAGTTGGAGCGTCGGCGCGCGGGCTGGATCCTGCTGACGAGCGGCGCTCCGGAGGGGGTGCCGCGCGCGGGCAGCAGCGGCGCCAGGTCCTCGTACACCTCCTGCGCGGAGGCGGGGCGGTGCTGCGGGTCCTTCGCGAGCAGCCGCAGGACCAGCGCTTCGAGCGCCTCGGGGACCTCGGGGCGGGCGCGGCGCACGGGCAGCGGCGGCTCGTACAGGTGCCGGTGCAGCACGCCGAGGGCGGTGGAGCCGGAGAACGGCACGTCTCCGCTGAGGAGTTCGTGCATGAGCACGCCCAGTGCGTACAGGTCGGTGTACGGGCCGACCGCGCCGCCCATCGCCTGCTCGGGGGCCATGTAGGCGGGCGAGCCGATGGGCGTGCCGGTGTGGGTGAGGCGAGTGGTGTCGGCGTCCATGACGGAGGCGACGCCGAGGTCGAGGACGGTGACCGTGCCGTCCTGCTTGACCATCAGATTGCGCGGCTTGAGGTCGCGGTGCACGATCGGCACCGCGTGCACGGCGCTCAGCACGGCGCACAGCTGCGCGGCGACGGCCACCGCCCACTGCCAGGGGTACTGGTCACGCCCGGCGAGATGAGCGGCGAGGTCGACGCCGTCGACGTACTGCATGACGAGGAACAGCTCCTCGCCCTCGCTGCCCGCGTCGTGCACCGTGACGAGCCCGGGGTGGTCGACCTGCGCGGTCACCCGGCACTCGCGCACGAACCGGCGGCGCAGTTCGTCCGCCTCCTGCCCGGCCACCTTGTCGGGGCGCAGCAGCTTCACCGCCACGCGCCGGTCGAGCCGGTCGTCGTACGCCGTCCAGACCTGGCCCATGCCGCCCTGTCCGATGAGCGCGGACAGTGCGTAGCGGCCGGCGACGACACGTCCTGTCGTCACGGTCACCTTCCGCCCTCGTGGTCGCCGTCCTGGCGGGTGTCGTGCTTGCGCAGGTAGTCACTGAGCTCGTCGAGCTCGGCGCGCACCTGGTCGATGCGCGCGGGCGCGGGGCGCTGCGGCGGCGTGGGCGGCGCTGCGGGCGTCCGGGGCATCGGTGTCTGAGAGATCGGCGTCTGGGGCATCGGCGGCTGGGGCATCGGCGTCCGGGGTATCGACGGCGACTGCGGCACCGTCGTGGCGGTGTACGGCGACTGGGGCTGCGGGTAGCCGTAGGCGGGGGACGGTGGCCGCTGCCCGGTGTTGCCGGAGAAGCGGAGCCGGTGGAAGTGGCGTATGTCCGCGGCGAGGTAGTACGCGATCGAGACCACGAGGCCGCCCAGAACGAGGATCAGGCCCATCCAGCCGCCCGCCGTGTGTATCTCGTCGCCGGGCTCGGAACCCATCAGGTAGAGGCCGAGGAACTCCACCACGATCGACGCCGCGAACAGCCACCAGTCGAGCGCCTTACGGGTCACGATGGCCAGGCGCAGCATCATCGTCCACATCAGCAGGCCGAAGCTCAGCACCGAGATCACGACGAAGACCACGCGCAGGAAGACCAGCCAACCGGTCGGCGGCGGCTGGATCACCGGCTGCGTGTAGCCGTGGCCTTGCATGGCTGCTCCTGGTACCTGAAGTGGTTGTACGGGGTCGACCGACCCTGCCCGGCGCGGGGCAACCTCGGTCGTGCGATTGTCGCTTCGAGCGTATAGGTCCACACCGACATAGGGTCACGGTTGTACCGAACCGTTGTCGTGCTGATCACTTCGTACGACGACGCAGGTCGCACGGAGGCCCCGCTTCCGGCCCGGTCGCGCGCACCCGCTCGAACCCCGCCCGCCCCGGTCGCCTCAGAGCGGGTGCCGCATCCACACGTTGGGCTCGACGTACACCGCGTGACCCCGCTCCGGCTCGCAGCGCACCGGCACCAGCGCGCCGGGCACCTCGACGTCGCCCGGGGTGTCGAAGGGCAGTCCGGTCCAGCGGCGCCACTGCTCCAGCGATCCGGCGACGGTCATGGAGGCCGGGGCGATGGAGTCGATCGTGGCTCCGGCTCGGGCGTGCACACGCAGCCACGGGTCGTGGGGCAGGCCGTCGGTGCGTACCCGGTGGGCGTACTCCTCGATCGGGGTGTGCGGTTCGAGGTGCTTGGCGTTGGGCCGGACCGGTGCGACGACCTCGCGGAAGCCACGGGCGCGGGCGTTTTCCCGCATCGCGCGAAGCATCACGGCCGACAGGCCGCCTGCCAGCGCGTGCGGGGCGATGACGACGGAGATGGCGCTGACGGTGTCGGGGCGGACGCCGCCGCGCAGGTCGGCGAAGGCCCACACCAGGACCTCGTCCCAGCCCCGGGCGGGCAGCCGGCCGCGGCCCTCGGCATTCAGGGCGAACGGAACGCTGAAGGCTTGCGCGACCACCTCGCCCCGCCTGTCCTGCGCGAACAGCGCGTACTCGGGGAACTCACGGGGGATCCGGGCGTAGTGGGCGTTGCCCACGGGGTCGTTGATGACGAACTCCGGCCAGGTGTCCGGCATTTCCAGGACACGGTCGAGCATCTCGGGGCGTTCCGCGACGCTCGCCACCTTCAGTTCCATGCCGGAACGGTATGTGCGCGGCGTCGGTGCCGGAAAGCCGTTTTCGGCCCGCGTCAGCCTCCGCACTGACGCAGCATCGTCTCCTTGTCTGCGGTGGTCACCGGAAGTTCGTACTTCAGTGACACCTGGGCGAAGCGCACCGCGTACGAGCAGCGGATCCCCTTGTTCGGGGGCAGCCAGGACGCGGGGCCGGAGTCGCCCTTGGAGCTGTTGGTCGGGCCGTCGACCGGTATGAGGTTGAGGGGGTCGTTGGCGATGTCCTGGCGCTTGCCCTTCGGCCAGCGGGAGGCGCCCATCTGCCAGTCGTACGACAGCGGCATCACATGGTCGATCTGCACCGTCGTGGCACGGGACTTGGCCCAGTCGATCGTCCGGCCCGTGTACGGGTCGTGCAGCGTCATGGAGGCCACGACGCAGTCGGAGCCGGAGCGGTGGCGGACGTCCTCGCCGTCGCGCTTGAGGAGGTCGTTGCGGGTGTCGCAGCCGTTGCGGGAGAACGGGATGCCGCCCGGGGCCGAGTCCATCCACGCGTAGCCGAACTCGTCCCGGTCGTAACCCGTCTTGGGGCCGCGGCCCTTGGTCGCCACCTTCTCGATGAGGGCCAGTGCCTCGTCCCGGTCGGCGCCCGAAGTGAGCGGCGCGAGCCCCGGCTTCGTGCCGTCGGGGTTGTCCAGCGGGCTCACGGCACGGCCGGAACCGGTGTCCGGGACGGAGCCGGATGGCGCCTCGTCCACGGGTAGATCGACGTTCTCACAGCCGGTCAGTACCAGCACCATGCCGAGCATCGCCGCGGCGCTCGCCGCCCCGCCCCTAAGACGCTTCACGGTGCGTCCCCCCTTGCTGCCCGTTCCGCCCCGCACAGGCGGCTTTCCCTGGTACACCGTCGCGCACACGGTAGCGACCCGGCGCACGGCGGCATTCAGGAGGCCCGGGCAGGTGGAGGTCGGAGGTCTGGGCGGAAGGTCCGGGACGGAGGTCCAGACCATAGCGGGGTCAATCGCGCATACCTCGTAAGCCGGGCGTATCGTCGGTGGTGAATCTCCTCTGGAAGGAGCTCTGCATGGGCATCTTCGACAGGTTCAAGAACCGCCAGGCGCAGGACAAGGCCAGGGACATGTCCGACGCCGCGGAGCAGAAGGCCAACGAGAAGACGGGCAACAAGTACGAGAGCCAGGTCGACGACGCGCAGCAACGGATGGAGCGCGAACTCGGCATGGACCGCGACAGGCCCGATCAGCAGTAAGGCCCCGGCCCCGCGGAGGACCACGAGACCCGGCGGGGACGGCGCCGGCGTCGCGGCCAGGCTGTCACCGAACCACCTGGAGAACAGAGGCCGTCCGCGGAGACCCACCTCCCGCGGGCGGCTTCGTGCGGGCGGGGTCACGTGGGCGGCTTCGCACGGCCGTGTGCGCAGGGCCGTCTTCGCACCAGGAGGGGGATCTCTCCCCACACCCCCGCGCCCACGTGACCCCGCCCGCACGAAGCCGCCCGCGGGAGGTGGGTCTCCGCGGACGGCCTCTGTTCTCCAGGTGGTTCGGTGACAGCCTGGCCGCGACGCCGG
>NZ_RDBN01000053.1:925055-970712 GCF_008042075.1 Streptomyces sp. UW30
CTCCCGCCCTCAGACCTTCCCGATCCCCAACGTCGTCTCCGACGGCAGCAGTCCGGAGGACAGCACCGCCACCCAGAACTCGCCGAGCAGTTCCACGAGACGGTCGACCTCCTCCCCATTGAGCGACTGCCAGGGCGCGGCGGCGAGTTGATCGGTGCGCTCCTCGACGGTGCGGCGCAGTTCGCGGCCCGCTTCCGTGGCCGTACCGTCCGCGTCGACCAGCCCTCGGGCGATCAGACGGTCGCGAGCCGACTCCCATTCCCCGGCGCTCCAGCCGCGGCTTTCGAAGCGCTCGACGGACGCTGCGCCTATCGCGGCGAAGGACACGAGCGACTCGACGGGGTCCAGTCCGGCCACCATCAGGGCCGCTATGTGACCGTCGCCGCGATGCTCCCGCAGGATCGTCGCCGCGTGCCAGAGCTGGAGGTGTGGGGCCCCCGGCCAGTCCAGCGCGGCGTTGGCCGCGGCGAGCGGGCGGCCGGCCGTGTTCGCCGCCTCGGCCGCGCGACGGACGAGGGCGGCGACCTCCGCCAACTCGGGGCTGCCCGTCCGGTCACCGAATATCGCGCGGTAGGCCCGGTCGACCCCGCGCTCCCGCGCCCTCAGTACGGCCTCGGGGCTTGCGATCTTCCAAGCGGGGTCGATGTGTTCGGCGACCATGCGCGGACTGAAGCTGTAGAACGCCGACGCTACGCTCCGCGCACCGACCGGCCCCAACGGCGCGGCCCGGTACGGGAAGTAGCTCGGCCAGCGCTCCTCGGTGCCGTAACCGAGTGCGGCGGCCTCCTCGAAGACCTCCGGCGCGTAGTACAGCACCGCGTGCAGCGGCTCCAGCAGATGCCAGAGCTGTCGCACCCGACCTGACTCCATACCGCCGTCGTGCTCCACCATGACGCGACTCCCCCTGTTCGAGACCTCGGGATCGATCCCCCGACCCGCGCAACCGCCCACTGCCAACCACCGAGCGGGAATCCATACCCCGCAACTTGACACTGACAAGATTGCCCGACCCCACCAGAACTTGTCAACGCCTAAATCCCGAAAACTTGTCGCCGCCTAGATTGCGCGTACCCTGCTCCCATGACGCAGCAGACCTCTCCTCGCCGCCCGTACCACCACGGCGACCTGCGCCGAGCCATCCTCACCACCGCACTGGACGTCATCGCCACCGACGGCCCGTCCGCACTCAGCCTGCGTGACTTGGCCCGCCGCGCCGGTGTCTCGCACGCGGCGCCGGCCCATCACTTCCGGGATCGCACCGGACTGCTCACGGCGATCGCCGCCGAGGGGTTCGGGCTGCTGGCGACCGCGCTCATCGAGGCCGCGGACCTGAGGGACGCGGGCGTTCGCTACGTCCGCTTCGCGCGCGAACACCCCGCGCACTTCCAGGTGATGTTCACGCCCGAACTGCTGCGCACCGACGACCTGGAGCTGACCACGGCCCGCGCCCTCGCGGGCGACGCCCTGCGCGGCGCCGTCTCTCTCGTACACCCCGAGGAACTCGGCATCGACACCCGCATGGCCGGAGTCGCCGCCTGGTCCCTGGCGCACGGCTTCGCCACGCTGCTCCTCAGCCACAACCTGGACGGCCCGGTCGGCGACCAGGACGCCGAGGAGGTGTTCCGGACGCTGGCGACGAGCTGTTCCGCAACACAGCCTGAACGAGCCTCCCGAACACCACCTGAACGAGCCTCCCGGGCGAACCTGGAACGGACAGCGGCCGACGCTTGACCTCAAGTCCGCTTGAGGTCCCAGAGTGATCCGCATGACCACCGAAACCGCGCACACGGCCGCCGCGCAGTCGGACCGCCGGGCCATCGCCGAGGTCGTCGCCACCGTCGAGCGCACCCAGCGGGCCAAGGACCCCGACGGCTTCCTCGCCCTCTTCCACTCCGACGCCGTGTGGACCACCGGCCACGGCAAGGTCCTCATCGGCCTCGACGCCATCGCCGAGTTCACCCGCGCCGTGCTGCCCAACGCGACCTGGGACGGCGATGTCACCTACGAGGCGATGCACACGCAGTTCCTGCGGCCCGATGTGGCAGCCGTCAAGGTCCGGCAGGTCTACCACTCACCACAGGGCGACACGGAGGGCGCTCCGCTGTACGTCATGACCAAGCAGGACGACGGCAGATGGCTGCTGCACGCCTGCCAGAACACCGAGGTACACGTCGACTAGACCGACCGCCGGCCCGGTCTGGCCTGGCCCGGCCGGCCGGCCCCGAATCAAGACCCCAGAATCGACGCCAGGAACTCCCCCACCCACCCGAGCAACTCCCGCCCGACCAGCGGCTTCCCGCCCACCTTCGCGGTCTTCGGGCGCGGCACCAGCACCTGGTGCACCGCCGGCTTGATGACGGTGCCCGGGTACAGGCGCTTGAGCCTGAGCTCCTGGGACTCCCGCAACTCCACCGGCGCGAAGCGGATGTTGTTGCCCTGCAGGACGATCTCGCCGACTCCGCACGCGCGTGCCAGCATGCGCAGGCCGGCCACCAGGAGGAGGTTCTCGACCGGCTCGGGCAACTTGCCGTAGCGGTCTACGAGTTCCTCGCGGACGGACTTGACGTCCTCCTCCGTGTTGGCGGAGGCGATGGCGCGGTAGGCCTGCAACCGGAGCCGCTCGCCGGGCGCGTAGTCGTGCGGGACGTGCGCGTCGACCGGGAGCTCGATCTTGACCTCCAGCGGCGGCTCCTCCTCGACACCGCCCTCCAGAGAGGCGCGGTAGTCCGCGACCGCCTCGCCGACCATACGGACGTACAGGTCGAAGCCGACCCCCGCGATGTGGCCGGACTGCTCACCGCCCAGCAGATTGCCGGCGCCGCGGATCTCCAGGTCCTTCATCGCCACGTACATGCCCGCGCCCATCTCCGTGTGCTGGGCGATGGTGGCGAGGCGCTCGTGGGCGGTCTCGGTCAGCGGCTTCTCCGGCGGGTACAGGAAGTACGCGTACCCACGCTCGCGCCCACGCCCCACCCGGCCGCGCAGCTGGTGCAGCTGGGACAGGCCGAAGTTGTCGCCGCGCTCGACGATCAGGGTGTTGGCGTTGGAGATGTCGATGCCGGACTCGACGATCGTCGTCGAGACGAGCACGTCGAACTTCTTCTCCCAGAAGTCGACGACCACCTGCTCCAGCGCCGTCTCCGACATCTGGCCGTGCGCCGTCGCGATGCGTGCCTCGGGGACGATCTCGCGCAGGCGCGCGGCCGCGCGGTCGATCGACTCGACGCGGTTGTGGATGTAGAAGACCTGGCCCTCGCGCAGCAGTTCGCGGCGGATCGCGGCGCCGATCTGCTTCTCCTCGTACGGTCCGACGAAGGTCAGGACCGGATGCCGCTCCTCCGGCGGAGTCGTGATCGTCGACATCTCACGGATGCCGGTGACCGCCATCTCCAGGGTTCTGGGGATCGGGGTGGCGGACATCGTCAGGACGTCGACGTTGGCGCGCAGCTTCTTCAGCTGTTCCTTGTGCTCGACGCCGAAGCGCTGCTCCTCGTCGACGATGACCAGGCCCAGGTCCTTGAACTTGGTCTCCGACGAGAACAGGCGGTGCGTGCCGATCACGATGTCCACCGAGCCTTCGCGCAGGCCCTCCAGGGAGGCCTTCGCCTCGGTGTCGGTCTGGAACCGGGACAGGGCGCGCACGTTGACCGGGAACTGCGAGTAGCGCTCGGAGAACGTCCCGAAGTGCTGCTGCACCAGCAGCGTCGTAGGTACGAGGACGGCGACCTGCTTGCCGTCCTGCACCGCCTTGAACGCGGCCCGCACCGCGATCTCCGTCTTGCCGTAACCGACGTCGCCGCAGATCAGACGGTCCATCGGGACCGACTTCTCCATGTCCTCCTTGACCTCGGCGATGGTCGTCAGCTGGTCGGGGGTCTCGACGTACGGGAACGCGTCCTCCAGCTCGCGCTGCCAGGGGGTGTCCGAGCCGAAGGCATGCCCCGGCGCCGCCATGCGCGCGCTGTACAGCTTGATCAGGTCGGCCGCGATCTCCTTGACGGCCTTCTTGGCGCGCGCCTTGGTCTTCGTCCAGTCGGCGCCGCCCAGGCGGTGCAGCGTGGGGGCCTCGCCACCGACGTACTTGGTGATCTGCTCCAGCTGGTCGGTGGGGATGTACAGCCGGTCGCCCGGCTGGCCTCGCTTGGCGGGGGCGTACTCGACGACGAGGTACTCGCGCGTGGCGCCCTGGACGGTGCGCTGCACCATCTCGATGTAACGGCCGACGCCGTGCTGCTCGTGGACGATGTAGTCGCCCGTCTCCAGGGTGAGCGGGTCGATGGTCTTGCGGCGGCGGGCCGGCATCCGGGCGCCGTCCTTGCCTGCCGCCTTCTGGCCGGACAGGTCGGTCTCGGTCAGCACGGCCAGCCTGAGCGCCGGATCCACGAAGCCGTAGTCGATCGAGCCGCAGGCGACATGGACGACGGACGGGGAGATCTCCCCGAGGTCCGCTTCCAGGCGGGCCGCCACGCCCTCGGTGCCGAGCACCTCGACCGTGCGGGCCGCGGGGCCGTGCGCCTCGGTCACGAAGACCGTGCGCCAGCCGTCGGCGAGCCAGCCCTTGGTGTCGGCGAGGGCCTTGGCGGTGTCGCCGCGGTACGACTCGGGGGCGTGCATGCCGAGCTTGAGGGTGTCCGCGTCGAGCGTCTCGTCAGCGGCGAACGGCGACACCGACCACCACATCATGTCCAGCTCGCGTGCCCGGTCACGGACGTCCGCGATGGACCACAGGGACGCCGCGCCGACGTCGATGGGTGCCTCGCCGCCGCCGGCCGTGGCGGCCCAGGACGCCTGGAGGAACTCCTGCGAGGTCGCGACGAGATCGGAGGCACGCGTGCGTACCCGTTCCGGATCGCATACGACCGTCATGGCGCCCTTGGGCAGGACGTCGAGCAGCAGCTCCATGTCGTCGACGAGGACCGGCGCCAGGGACTCCATGCCCTCGACCGCGATGCCCTCGGCGATCTTGCCGAGCAGTTCGCCGAGCTCGGGGTGCTCCTCGGCGAGAGCACGCGCGCGTGCGCGGACGTCATCGGTGAGCAGCAGCTCGCGGCAGGGCGGCGCCCACAGGCCGTGCTCGGCGACTTCGAGGGAGCGCTGGTCGGCGACCTTGAAGTAGCGGATCTCCTCGATGTCGTCGCCCCAGAACTCGATGCGCAGGGGGTGTTCCTCGGTGGGCGGGAAGACGTCGAGGATGCCGCCTCGCACGGCGAACTCGCCGCGCCTCTCGACGAGCTCCACGCGCGCGTACGCGGCGGCCGCCAGGGCGTCCACGACGGCGTTGAGGTCGGCGGTCCGGCCGGTGCGCAGGGCCACCGGCTCCAGGTCGCCGAGGCCCTTGACCTGGGGCTGAAGGACGGAACGTACGGGCGCGACGACGACGGAGACCGGGCCGGTCTCGGGGTCGTCGGAGCTGGGGTGGGCGAGGCGGCGCAGGACGGCGAGGCGACGGCCCACGGTGTCGCTGCGGGGGCTGAGGCGCTCGTGCGGGAGGGTCTCCCAGGACGGGTACTCCACCACGCCCTCCGACGGGAGGAGGGAGCGCAGGGCCGCCGCCAGGTCCTCCGCCTCACGGCCGGTCGCCGTCACCGCCAGGAGCGGGCGGTCGGTCTCGCGGGCGAGGGCGGCGATCGCGAACGGGCGCGCCGCCGGGGGGCCGACCAGGTCGACGTGCATGCGGTTGCCGTCTGCGGCCGCCGTGATCGCTTCCGCGAGGGCGGTGTCCTTGACTACGGCGTCGAGCAGACCGTGCAGACTCATGGAAGGCGCTTCCGTCCGAGGAGGTGGGCAACACGAAGGGCCCGACACGCATGACGGGCCGGGTGTTCCAGCGTACGTCGCTGCGCGGGCGGGCGCCGGGGCCTGTGGATAACGTCCGTTCTCCCGGTGTCCGGCGTTGACGGCACCGCCGCGTGGGACCGCCGCGGGAAGCCTGCCGTCGACGCAGAGCCGCCGACGACGCAGAGCGGCCGACGACGCAGAGCGGGAGACATTGCAGAGCGGCCGACATTGCAGAGGTGCCGATGTCGGCAGACCGGCCCACGGCGCGGACCGGCCCGGCAACGGCGAGCGGCCAGGGCCGCGACCGGTCGCCCCGCTGCCCCCACGTAAAGCTCCACGACTCCTGACGCGTCCCCGGACCCCCACATACCGGCCTCCGCCCCGCACGCCTCGGGGGACGACTGGCCCGGTTCCGGCCGGCGTGACCCCTGGCTGCTGGCCGTCGCGCTGTTCGTCGGGTACGCGATCGTCTCCGTGGGCCGTTACCGGCATCTGGGACAGAAGTCGTGGGATCTCGGGATATTCGAGCAGGTCATCCGGTCGTACGCGCACCTGCAGGCGCCGATCGCCGACCTGAAGGGGCCCGGGTTCAACATCCTGGGGGATCACTTCAGCCCGGTGACGGTGCTGCTGGCGCCGGTGTACCGGCTCTTCCCCTCGTCCATCACCCTGCTTCTCGCGCAGGCCGCGCTGTTCGCTCTCTCCGCCGTCCCGGTCACGAGGGCCGCGGCCCGGCTGCTCGGGCGGGGGCGCGGGCTCGCGATCGGTGTCGCGTACGGGCTGTCGTGGGGGCTTCAGCAGGCGGTCGACTTCGACTTCCACGAGATCTGCTTCGCCGTACCGCTGATCGCCTTCAGCCTGGAAGCGCTGCTCGCACGGCGGTGGAGGGCCGCCCTGCTCTGGGCGATTCCGCTGGTCCTGGTGAAGGAGGACCTGGGCTTCACCTTGACGGCTCTCGCCCTGGTCGTCGCCTGGCGTGCGCGCCAGGAATCCACGCGCGCGACCCGGTACGCGCTCGGCGTCGCCGTGTTCGGTGTGGTGGCCCTCGCGGCGACCCTGCTGCTGGTCATACCGAGCTTCAACTCCGCCGGCGGCTACGACTACTGGAACAAGGTGAGCGAGTCGGGCGGCGGCGGTCCCTTCGACGGCCTCGACACCAAGCTCCGCACAGTGGCCTGGCTCCTCATCCCCACCTCCGGACTGCTCGCCCTGCGCTCCCCCGTCCTGCTCGTCGCCCTGCCCACCATCGGCTGGCGTTTCGTCTCCTCGTATCCGCAGTACTGGGGCACCGACTGGCACTACAACGCCGTCCTGATGCCCATCGTCACCTTCGCGCTCGTCGACGCCCTCGTCAGCACCCGGCACAGCACGCGCGCGTGGCTGCGCTCGTACGTCCAGCACCTGCCCGCAGCCGTCGCGGCCGCCTCCCTCGCGCTGACCACCTCGCTGCCGCTGGCCGCGCTGACCGAGAGCGAGATCTACCGCAAGCCCGCGCGCGTGAGCGCCATCGAGCGGCTCCTCGCCGAGGTGCCCGACAACGCCTCCGTCGAGGCGAACATCGCCCCGATCAGCCGGCTCACCTCGCGCTGCCGGGTCTTCTGGGTGAGCAATACGCAAGGCATTAACCCCGACTTCATCGCCCTCGACAACTCCCGCAAGCGCTATCGCGACGTCGAGGCCTACGCCCGGACCCTGCACCCGCGCGCCCAGTACGCCATCAAGGGCACCGCCTACGGAGTCGTACTGCTGGAGCGCCGGACGGGATAGCAGCAGGACCCGCATACGTCCGGGCCCGGTCCGGAGGTGAAACCTCCGGACCGGGCCCGTCCCCCGCAACCCCCGTGTGCGGTGGCTACTCGGCGGCTCCTCGCCCGGCTACTCGGTCGCGATCGCGTTCAGTACGTTCATCCGGCCCGCCCTGAACGCCGGCACCAGCGCCGCGAACAGGCCCACGAAGGCCGAGCCGATGAAGACCGCGATGATCGTCGGCCACGGGATGTCGAGGACGTTCAGGCCCTCCAGAGCCAGCAGCTTCTGGGCCGTCGCGCCCCAACCCATGCCCAGCCCCAGGCCCAGCAGGGCGCCGAAGAGGGCGATGACCACCGACTCCATGCGGATCATGCGGCGCAGCTGGCGGCGGGAGAGACCGATCGCGCGCAGCAGGCCGATCTCCCTCGTCCGCTCGACCACCGACAGCGCCAGGGTGTTCACCACGCCCAGGACCGCCACGATGATCGCCAGGGCCAGCAGGCCGTAGACCATGTTCAGGAGCTGGCCGACCTGGTCCTTCAACTCCTCCTTGTAGTCGGTCTGGTCGCGGACCTGGTACTGCGGGTAGGAGTCGAGCGACTTCTTCAGGGCGGCGTACGCCGCTTCCTCCTGGCCTTCCTTCGCCTTGCCGAACATCATCACGCTCTGCGGGATCCGGTCGGCGGGCAGGTACTTCGACAGGGTCTCCATGCTCGTGTAGCGGGCGCCCTGGTCGATGGAGGTGTCGTCGTCCGTGATGGCCGCGACCTTCAGCTTCGCCGTCTCGCCGCCCTTGAAGGCGACGGAGATGGTGTCGCCGACGCGCACGCCGTGCTTCTTGGCGTAGTCGGAGCCGACCGACATGGCGTCCTTGCCGTAGGCCGCGGACAGGCTGCCCTGTGTGGTCGTACGGCGCAGGTCCTCGGCGTACGTCGGGTCGGCGGCCGTGATGCCGCTGTCGTCGGTCTTGCCGTCCGGCGAGGTCAGAGTGGCGTTGACGTCCTTGTAGCGGGTGACGTGGGCCAGGCCCGGCGTCTGCTGCATGGCCTTCTCGGCCTGCGGCACGATCTCCTGCTGCTGGGCCATGACGATGAAGTCCGCGCCCACCGACTTGTCCAGCTCGCTCGTCGCCGAGGCGACCATCGAGGAGCCGACCACCGACAGGCAGGCCACCAGCGCGAGGCCGATCATCAGGGCGGCGCCCGTGGCACCGGTACGGCGCGGGTTGCGCAGGGCGTTGCGCTCGGCCATGCGGCCGACCGGCCCGAAGGCGCGCAGCAGGACCGCGCTGAGCACCCGGACCACCGCGCCCGCGAGGAGCGGGCCGATGACCACGAAGCCGATCAGGGACAGCACCACACCGCCGCCCAGCATCAGCGCGCCGTCGCTCGCCTTGTCGGCGGTGGCGGCCGCGTACAGCGCGAAGGCGCCCGCGCCCGTCAGGACGAGTCCGACCAGGGCGCGCACCCAGCCCGCCTTGCCGTCGGCCGGTGTACCGGCGTCGCGCAGGGCGGCCATCGGGGAGACCTTGCCGGCGCGGCGGGCCGGGAGGTAGGCGGCCAGCACCGTCACCACGACGCCGAGGATCAGGCCGACGACCGGGGTCGTCACCTTCACCGTGAGGTCGGCGGTGGAGAGGTTCATGCCGGCCATCGACATGAGCTTCATCAGGCCGACCGCGATGCCGACACCGGCACCCACACCCAGGACGGAGCCGATGAAGCCGAGCAGCAGGGCCTCCACCAGCACGGACCGGTTGACCTGCCGGCGCGAGGAGCCGATCGCCCGCATCAGGCCGATCTCACGGGTGCGCTGGGCGACCAGCATCGAGAAGGTGTTGATGATCAGGAAGATGCCGACCAGGAACGCGATCCCGGCGAAGCCGAGCATGGCGTACTTGATGACGTCCATGAACGCGCCGACGTCCTTGCGGTTCTCGTCGGCGGCCTCCTTGGCCGTCTGGATCTTGTACGCGCCGTCCAGGGCACCGGCGACCTTCGCCTTGAGCTGCGCGTCGCTCACGCCGTCCGCCGCGGTGACGGAGACCTGCGTGAAGCGGCCGGTGGCGCCGAGCAGGGTGCGCTGGGCGGTCTCGGTGTCGAAGTAGACGACGGCCGCGCCCGGGTTGGTCACCTTCCAGGAGGCGATGCCGACGATCCGCGCGCGGATGTCGCCGGTGGCGGCGATGGTGCGCAGTTCGTCACCGAGCAACAGGTCGTGCTTGTCGGCGGTGTCCGCGTCGACCATGACCTCGGTGGGCCCGCGCGGGGCGTGCCCGGAGGTGATCTCCATGGACTTCAGGTCGTTCTTGGTCCAGTTGCCGGCGATGGTGGGCGCGCCGGTGGTGGAACCCATGTTCTTGTTCTCGGAGTTGACGACGGTCACGCTCATCGAGCCGACCGAGCCCTCCGCCTTCTTGACGCCGTCGACGGCCGCGACCTGCTCGACGGTCGAGGCGGGCAGCGAGACGGGCTTGCCGGTGCCGGCACCGTCGTCCTCGTCCTTCGCCTCCTTGGGGCTGACGGTGACGTCGGAGGAGGTGACGGCGAAGAGCTTGTCGAAGGTGGTGTTCATCGTGTCGGTGAACACCAGGGTCCCCGAGACGAAGGCCACCGACAGCAGCACCGCCACGGCCGACAGGGCCATCCGCCCCTTGTGCGCGAAGAAGTTGCGCATCGAGGTCTTCAGGACGGTCATGACGTACGCCCCCGGGCGTCGAAGTCCTTCATGCGGTCCAGGACGGCGTCGGCGGTCGGCTTGTACATCTCGTCGACGATGCGCCCGTCGGCGAGGTACAGCACCCGGTCCGCGTACGAGGCGGCGACCGGGTCGTGCGTGACCATCACGATGGTCTGCCCGAGCTCGTCGACGGACCTGCGCAGGAAGCTGAGGACCTCGGCGCCGGCGCGGGAGTCGAGGTTTCCGGTCGGCTCGTCACCGAAGATGATCTCCGGGCGGGCGGCCAGGGCGCGGGCGACGGCGACGCGCTGCTGCTGGCCGCCGGAGAGCTGGGTGGGCCGGTGCTTGAGCCGGTCGGAGAGCCCCACGGTGTCGACGACGCGCCCGAGCCACGCCCGGTCGGGCTTGCGGCCCGCTATGTCCATCGGCAGCGTGATGTTCTCCAGGGCGTTGAGCGTCGGCAGCAGGTTGAACGCCTGGAAGATGAAGCCGATCCGGTCCCGGCGCAGCTGCGTGAGCTTCTTGTCCTTCAGCCCGGTGATCTCGGTCTCGTCGAGGTAGATCTGGCCGCCGGTGACGGTGTCGAGCCCGGCGAGGCAGTGCATGAGCGTGGACTTGCCGGATCCCGAGGGACCCATGATCGCGGTGAACTGGCCCCGCGCGATGTCCACGTCGACGTGGTCGAGAGCGACGACCCGGGTCTCCCCCGACCCGTACGCCTTGACGACCTGCCGCGCCCGTGCGGCAACGGCCGTACGCCCTCCAGTACCCCCGTGCCTGGGAATGGTCACAGCCGATGTCACGGTATGTCTCCTAAGTCGGTCAGCAGGTGAATCACGAGAACTGCTACGACGTTCAGTCTCGTGGCGGGACAGGGTCCGGCGCGCTGGTGCCCGGCCCCCTCTTGTGCGGGGGAAAACCCCACCCCCGCTGGTTCGGTCAGCCGCCCCCCAGCGGCGTAAAGCCAGGTTAAGGACGGCACCGGTGCCGTCTCGTCGTCCGGCGGTACCAACCCTCCCCGAGACGTAGTACGGAGGTCCCCCTAGGGGCTGTCCACCCTTCGGCGGAGGACGACTCGGGGTTGCCTCCGACCTCCGGCCCATGGAGCCTCCACCCTCCCGCGACGTGAGGGTCAAGTGGGAAGCTGTTCGGCGGCGGATAGGTGCAAGGGGAAAGCAACAGGAGAGGGACCCGGTGGGCAGTACGAGACCCGCGATACGCGACACCGCACAGCGCACCGGAACCGACAGACGCACGGCCTTGGTCGCGGCCCTGATGCTCGCGATGGCGCTGGTCGCGATCGACTCCACCATCGTCTCCACGGCCGTACCGCAGATCGTCGGCGACCTCGGTGGCTTCTCCGTCTTCTCCTGGCTGTTCTCGGGCTACCTGCTCGCGGTGACGGTGACCCTCCCCGTCTACGGCAAGCTCTCCGACACCTTCGGCCGCAAGCCGGTGTTGATCGCGGGCGCGGCGGTGTTCCTGCTGGGGTCGCTGCTGTGCGCGGTGGCCTGGAACATGGCGGCACTGATCGCGTTCCGGATCGTGCAGGGGCTGGGCGGCGGCGCTCTTCAGGGCACGGTCCAGACGCTGGCCGCCGACCTGTACCCGCTGAAGGAACGCCCGAAGATCCAGTCCAAGCTGTCCACGGTGTGGGCGCTGTCGGCGGTGATCGGGCCGGGCCTCGGCGGGGTCCTGGCGGCCTACGCGGACTGGCGCTGGATCTTCCTCATCAACCTGCCCATAGGGGCGGTGGCGTTGTGGCTGATCGCCAGCCATCTGCACGAGCCGCAGCGCGAGTCGACGGGCACGCGCGCGCGTGTCGACTGGGCGGGCGCGCTGGCGGTGTTCGCGTGCGGGGGCGTGCTGCTGACGGCACTGGTCCAGGGCGGTGTGGCCTGGCCGTGGCTGTCGGCCCCGTCCCTGGCCCTGTTCGCCACGGGACTGGCGCTCGCGGCGGTCGTGGTGCTGGTGGAGCGCCGGGCGGCCGAACCCATCATCCCCGGGTGGGTGTGGCGGCGCCGGACGATCGCTGCGGTGAACCTGGCACTCGGCGCGCTGGGTCTGCTGATGGTGGCGCCGACGGTGTTCCTGCCCCTGTACGCCCAGGCGGTCCTCGGCATGGCCCCGGTGGCGGCCGGATTCGTGCTGTCCGTCTGGACGTTGAGCTGGCCGGTGTCGGCGGCACTGAGCCAGCACGTGTACCGAAGGATCGGCTTCCGCAACACGGCGATGCTGGGCATCGCGACGGCCTCGCTGATCCTGCTGGCGTTCCTGTTCCTGCCGTATCCCGGGGCGGCCTGGCAGCCGACGCTGCTGATGCTGCTGCTGGGGGCGGCGCTGGGGCTGTTCCAACTGCCGCTGATCGTGGGCGTGCAGTCGACGGTCGGCTGGTCGGAGCGGGGGACGACGACGGCGTCGGTGCTGTTCTGCCGGCAGACGGGCCAGACGCTGGGCGCGGCGCTCTTCGGCGCGGTGGCCAACGGTGTGCTGGCGTCCCGGCTCGGCGGGGCGAGCGACCTGGACTCGGTGACCCGGGCACTGGATTCCGGCGGCAGGGCCCCGGAGGCCACCGGGCGGGCCATCGCCGACGCGGTGCACGCCGTGTATCTGGGGGCGTCCTGCGCGGCGGCGCTGGCCTTTGTGGTGCTGTTGCTGCTGGCGCCGAAGCGGTTCCCGGTCCTGAAGGAGGACGACTCAAGGAAGCCGGACGACGACCTCGGGGTTGTCCGGTGACGGTCCGTCCAGCAGCGGCTGCGGGACGCCCTTGAGGTGCAGGTCGAAGAAGGCGGCGACGTACGCGCGCGTGAGGGCCAGTGAACGCTCGTACGGCATCGGAGCGGTGTCCGGTATCCCGGCCAGGCCCGCGAGGAGGGGTACGTCGGTGAAGGAGCCGTGGTCGGCGCCGGTGACGGTCAGCCAGCGCTTCCAGCCGTCCAGGTCGGCCCAGCTCTGGTGCCAGGTCTTGTCGTCGTGCCGGTCCTTGGCCCCGAACATCAGGAAGGGACGTCCGTCGAGCCCGTCGGCGGGGACCGGGGCGAAGAACGTGCCGTCCATGTTCACGCCGGCCCGCACGCGCGCGTCACCGGCCATCGTCGCAGCGGTGGAGGCGCCGCCGATGGAGTGCCCGGCCATGCCGATCCGCTTGGTGTCGATCACGCGCGCGTACCGCCACGCCGGGTGGCGCCCGGTCAGCCGGTCGAGAACGAAGGAGACGTCTTGGGCCCGGCTCCCGGCGACCGTCGAGCCGCCGATCGAGGAGAACTTGTCGCAGATGGCGCAGGGCAGGGTCTGCCCGTCGGGGAGGGTCGTACCGGCGTTCTCGTACGGATGGTCGACCAGCGCGCGTCGAGGTCGTCCCGGTCCGGGCCGGTCATCACACACAGCAGCAGCGTGACGGTGGCCACGGCGCAGAACGCCACCAGCGACATCGCCTGCGCGTTCGAGCTGAAGTCCGTCATCGCCCCGACCACCCGCCCCTCGGACACCACAGCGACCTGCGGATCCTGCGCAGCGCCTACCGCTGGCAGCGGCGCGTGGCGACGCTGACCGCGCTCGGGTACTTCACGCTGTTCCTGATCCTGTCCGCCTTCGCGCCCGGGTTCATGACCGGCACGGTCACCGACGGGCTGCCCGCCGGCCTGCTGCTCGCGCTGCTGCAGCTGCCCGTCACCTGGCTGGCGATAGGCCTGTACGAGCACACCGCCCGGCGCTACCTCGACCCGATCGCGGACCGCATCCGCAAGGAGGCCGCCGTGGAGGCCAAGCGTGAGGCCGGACAGCGGGGGGCGGGGCGATGACGGACTTCAGCTCGAACGCGCAGGCGATGTCGCTGGTGGCGTTCTGCGCCGTGGCCACCGTCACGCTGCTGCTGTGTGTGATGACCGGCCCGGACCGGGACGACCTCGACGAGTTCTACACGGGCTACAACTCGCTGTCCCCCATGGGCAACGGCCTGGCCATCGCGGGTGACTACATCAGCGCGGCGACCGTGCTCGGCACCACCGGCGTGGTCGCGCTGTGCGGCTACGACGGGATCGTGCTGGCGCTGAGCACCGCCCTGTCGCTGATGCTGCTGATGTTCCTGCTGGCAGAACCCCTGCGCAACGCGGGCCGGTTCACGATGGGCGACGCGCTGGCCCGCCGTATGCCGGGGCGGGGCGTGCGGATCGCCGCGTGCGCAGTGACGCTGGCCGCGCTGATGCCGCTGATGCTGGTGCAGCTGGCCGGGACCGGGCAGCTGCTGGCGTTCATCCTCGGGTTCTCCAGCGATTCACTGAAGACCGGATGCGTCATCGGACTGGGCGTGCTGATGATCAGCTACGCGGCCATCGGCGGGATGAAGGGCACCGCGCTCATCCAGATCCTGAAGATGGTGATGCTGCTCGGATCGGGCGCCGTGATCGCCGTACTGGTGCTGCGGCGGTTCGACTGGGACCCGGGCGCGCTGTTCAACGCCGCGGCCGAACAGAGCGGGGTCGGCTCGGCGTTCCTCCAGTCGGGGCTTCAGTTCGCGGGCAGTCCGTACCCCCGCCTGGACATGATCAGCTCCCAGCTCGCGGTCGTCCTCGGCGGCGGGGTGCTGCCGCACATCACCATGCGCATGTACACGGCCCGCGGTGCGCGTCAGGTACGGCGCTCCATGTCCTGGGCGGTGTCGAGCGTCGCGCTGTTCGTGTTGGTGATCACGATCGTCGGCTTCGGCGCGACGGCGCTGATCGGGCGGCAGGTGATCGCCGGGGCGGACCCGCAGGGCAACACGGCGTATCTGCTGGGCTCCAGGGCCGCGTTCGGCGCCGAGGTCTCGACCGCGGAGAGCCTGCTCTTCACGGCGGTCACCACGGCCATCTTCCTCACCGTGCTCGCCTCGGTCGCCGGCATGATCCTGGCCTGCGCGAACTCCCTCGCCCACGACCTGTTCGCCACGCGGATGCGGGAGCTGTCCGCACACCGCGAGATGGCGCTGGCGCGGCTGGGGGCGCTGGCGGTCGGCGTCCCGGCGATCGTGCTGGCGACGATGGTCCAGCACCGCAGCCTGCAACCGCTGGTGACCCTGTCCTTCACGCTGGGCGCCTCGGCCATCGCCCCGGCCCTCATCTACAGCCTGTTCTGGCGCCGGTACACCCGGGCCGGCCTGCTGTGGACCCTGATCGGCGGCACCGCGGTCGTCCTGGCGCTGATGCCGTGGACCAACCTGGTCTCCGGGTCGCCGGTCTCGGCGTTCCCCGAGGCCGACTTCAACTGGTTCCCGTTCACGACGCCCGGACTGGTGTCCGTACCGGCCGGGTTCCTGCTCGGCTGGCTCGGGACGGTCCTGTCGGGGCGGCGCGAGGTCGAGGAGGAGCGACGGCAGTACGAGGCCGTGGAGGGGTGGATTCTGGCGGGGGCGGTGCGCAGGGGGAACTGACAGGTCAGCGAGGGCACCCCGGGCAGCCGGGGTCCGCCCGGGTCATTCCATCGCGGCCTGGCCCGTCAGTGCCGTCAGACTGTTGCGCATCTGGCCGATGTGGGTCCGTACGTCGTCCCACATCTCGCCGTGCTCGCGCAGCACCCGTTCGGTCTCCCGGGCGATCTCCTCCGACTGCTGCCGGGCCTGCGTGACCAGTTCCGTCGCGCGGGCCTGCGCCTCCTCCTGCACCCTGCGGGCGAAGGCGTCCGCGTCCGCGAAGGCCTGCTTCGCCTCGACCGACGCCGTCTCGGCCCGCACCTGCCGGTCCTCCTCCGCCGCCACCTGCGCGGCCAGCTTCTCCTCGGCCTCCCGTTCGACGACGGCCCACCGCTCGCCGTGGTCCTTGGTCTGCTCGGTGAGCATGCGGGTGGTGCGGTGCCGCAGCTCACGCAGCGCGAGGAGCTCCAGCCCGCGCTCGTCGCGCACCGTGCGCCGGGCGTCCACCCGGATCTCGTCGGCCTCGGCGCGCGCCGCGAGCATCCGCTCCTCGGCGTACGCGTCGGCTTCCGCGCCCAGGGCGTCGGCGTGCGCCTGCGCCGCGTCCCGCAAGCCGCTCGCCCACGTCCTCGCCTTGTCCACCAGGCTCTCCGCCTCCTGCCGTGCCCCCTCCCGCACGGCCTCGGCCTCCTCCTGCAC
This sequence comes from Streptomyces sp. UW30, assembly GCF_008042075.1. GTDB lineage: Bacteria > Actinomycetota > Actinomycetes > Streptomycetales > Streptomycetaceae > Streptomyces. The sequence goes on from NZ_RDBN01000053.1 coordinate 941,347, forward strand.
CAGCTCGTACAGCCGCCGCGCCTGGTCCCCGAGCGACTCGTACGTCTGCGGGGCGAGCTGCGCCACCACCTCCCGCAGCCGCTCCGCCTCGGCCTCCATCTCCTTGGCCAGCACGGTGAGCCGGGCGGCCCGTTCCCAGGCGGCGTCCCGGTCGCGGAAGAGGGCGTCGACATAGGCGTCGACCTGGTCGGGACGGTAGCCACGCCCCTTGACGACCACGAAGTCGTGGAGCGAAACCGGTGCGCTGCTCATCCTGAGAACCCCTCTCCGCCGGGCGACTGCAAAAATGATGATTTAGCGCACATCTTGATGTATCGGGCGGAGGCGTTCATAACGCGACACTCCGGGCGCAGGGCGGGGTGCGGGCCGGTTGCGGGAGGGCATACGAAAGGGCCGGCCCCGGTCGTACCACCGGGAGCCGGCCCTTTCACACCCCGCCCACCGCCGTCAGCGGCGGCCGGACGGTGTCACGACAAACAGTCGAGTGGCGTCACAGCAGGCCGTCCCACATCTGCTCCAACAGCACCGACCACCAGCTCTCCGGCGAGCCGAGCGCCGCCGGGTCGAGGGAGGCGAGCTGCGCCTGGAAGTCGACGGTCCAGCGGCCCGCCTGCTCCTGGTTCAGGCCGAAGCGAAGCCGCCACATCCCGCCGAGCAGCGCCAGGCAGCGCTGGAACTCGGGCAGGCCCGTGTTCACGAACTGCGGCGGTACGGGCGCACCGCCCGGGCCCGCCTCCACCGGCACGGCGACGATGTTCGCCGTCCCGTACTGCACACAGATCGCCTTGCCGAAGTCGCTGCCCATGACGAGGTACGACCCCGCGTCCGACGCCGGCTGCACACCACGCTCGTGCGCCAGCTCCGCCAGCGTCGGAACCGGCCGCCCCGGCTGGGCCTGCGCCCAGAAGAACGGGCCCATGTCCATCGGCAGACCGCCGACGACCAGGCTGTGCGCCACGACCGGCGGCACGCCCTGCCGGGACACTGCGGCCTGCTCGAACCGGAAGATCCCCGGCCCGAACGCCCCCGCCAGCTCGTGCGCCACGCCCTCCGGCGGGATCGGCGGCGCCGCCTGCACCTGCGGCAGCGGCGCGCGCACCGGCGCCGGCCGGGCGGGCCCGTCAGCCACCTCGTGCAACTCGCCCTGGTGGGCGATGAGTTGCTGCATGCCCTGCTGCCGGCTCGCGTGATCGGTGCCGTACGGCGCGATCGAGGTGATGCGCGCCTGCGGCCACTGCTCCCGGATCATCCGCGCGCAGTACGCACCCGGCAGCTCGCACGACTCCAACTCGGTGTGCAGCTCCAGGACCTGGTCCGGCGGCACGTTCATGCCCCGCAGCTCGTGGAAGATCTGCCACTCCGGGTGCGGCGTACCCGGCGCCGAACGCCGGATCAGCTGCTGCTCCGAGCCGTCCTGCGCACGGTAGCGAAGGACGGCCTGGTAGCCGGGTCCGACCGTCGGCTGACCGGTGGGCTGCGGCGGATACCCGTACGACGGCTGGGCCGGCCCGGGTTGCGGAGGTCCAGGGTGCGGCGGTCCCGGTTGCGCGGGCCCGGGTTGCCCCGGCATGGCATGCCCGGGCGGCGGCGCGACGGCACCCGGCGGCCTGGGCGGCTGGGCTGCGCCGGGCATGCCTGGGGCACCGGGAGCACCGGGAGCACCGGGAGCACCGGGAGCACCGGGAACACCGGGAACACCGGGAACACCGGGAGGCGGCATACCCGGTCCCGCCGGCGGCATGCCGGGAGCGCCCGGAGCCTGCGGTGCGCCGGGGGCCTGCGGCGGTGGAGGCATACCCGGGCCGCCGACCGGCGGCCCGGCCAGCACGGTCTCCGCGTGGTGCACGGCACCGGGAGGCTGGGGAGCACCGGGACCGGCGGTGCCAGGCACGCCGGGGATCCCGGGAGCGCCCGGAGGCTGCGGCGCGCCAGGCATGCCCGGGGCACCGGGAGTACCCGGCGCGTTGGGAATGCCGGGCGGGTTCGGAGGCCCTGGCGGATTCGGCACACCAGGACCGCCAGGGGCGCCAGGGGCGCCAGGCGCACCGGGCGCGCCAGGAGCACCCGGCGGCTGCGGCGCACCCCCCATCCGACTCGGGTCGGCCAGCATCGTCGCGGCATGGTGCACCCCGCCCGGGGGCGTACCGCCGGGCGTGCCGGGCGGGTTGGGGGCGCCCGGAGGCTGCGGCGCGCCGGGCATACCGGGCGCACCCGGGGCGCCGGGCGGCTGCGGAAGGCCAGGCGGGTTCGGAGCACCCGGCCCCTGCGGAACCCCGGGCCCGGCGGCGCCCTCCGGCCCACCGGGCCCGAGCGACGACACAAGCTGCGTAGGCACATAGCCGCCACCCGACGCACCCGGAGCACCCGGAGCCGACGGCGGCGCAGGCGTACTGCCCGCCGACGCACCCGGCATCCCCGGCGTCCCCGGCGCACCCGGCGGCGGAGGCGGCGTAGCCCCACCCCGCGCCCGCAGAGGCGCCGCCTTGCTCGTCGCGGCATCGGCGATGTCCGCGGCGTCCGGCACGGGCGTCTGCCCCGGCGCCCCGGGAGTGCCCGGAGCATGCGGCACACCCGCACCACCAGCGGGCCCGCCCTGCGGATACCCGTACGACGGCGCACCCGGCGCAGGCGGTGGTGTCACACCCGGCGCAGGCGGCGTACCCGGCCCACCCGCACCCTGCGGATAGCCATACGACGACGCACCCGGCGCAGGCGGAGGAGTCGCACCCGGCGCAGGCGTGCGACCCGGCCCACTGCCACCCTCCGGGTAACCGTACGAAGGCGGAGGCGTCACATCCGGCGGAGTCACCGCACCCGGCCCAGGCATCGCGCCCGCCCCACCCGCACCCTGCGGATAGCCATACGACGACCCACCCGGCGCAGGCGGAGGCGTACTCCCCGCCCCACCCGCCGCGTTCGCACCATCCAGCGCCGGCGAGACCGCCGTCGGCGGAAGCTGGCTGCCACCGGACATCAACGCCGTCTGGGCATCCGGCTGCGCGGCCGGCGGCACACTGTCGTCACCACTCAGCGGGGGCGCGAACACCGTCTCCGGCAACGGCACCGAGCGGTCCTCACCCGCATCGGCGTTGGTGTCCGTCCCGGCCCAGGGGGTCGCCCCGTCGGGCACACCCACCGAGGCCGGACCGACGCCCACCGAGCCCGAGCCGACCCCCGCCGGGGGCCCACCCATCGTCTCCGCAAGCGCCCCTGCACCGGACGCTCCACCGGCGGACGCGTCACTCGGCGCCGCAGACCCCCCGGCCCGCGAGTCCCCGTCGGAGTCCGCCTCCGGCGTCCCCAACCGGTCCGCCGCCTCCTGCAGCCACTCCGGCGGAGTCAGCAGGAACGACGTCTGGTTCAGGTCCACCCGGGCCGGAGCCGCCGGCGCCGGCGCGGCGGCCTCGCCACCGCGGCCGTACTCCTCCTCGTACCGGCGGATCACCTCACCCACCGGCAGCGCGGGCCACAAGGTGGCCTCCCCGCTGTCCCGGGCGATCACCAGCCGCTGCGCGCCCCCGTCCGAACGCGGCCCGTCGGCGCGGTCCTCGGCCCACACCACGAACCCGCGCTCGAACTCCCGCACCCGCACCTCACGATGCTGGTACGACGGCACATCCCCGTTGATCCACTCCTCGGCGCGCTCCTGCGCCTGCGCGAACGTCACCATCGCGAAGCTCACTCCCCCACAGCCGCGGCCGCGACGGGCACCACACGCGCGAACCCACCGTCCACCATCAGATTCGCCACCGTCTCCAACTCCGGCGGAGAACCCGCCAACCGGGACAGAAACGTGTCGAAGTCCTCACCGCACGGCACCAGCAGCCGCTCCACCCGATCCGGCGGCGACCACGAGGGATCCACGTCCCGCGCGTCGTCGTAGGCGCAGAACCACACCGAACCGATCCGGTCGCCCTTCACCTTCACGGCCAGCAACCCGCCCTGCACGAACCCGACCCCCAGGTAGTCCTTGGTCAGGTGATCACGCAGGCACTTGTTGACGTAGACCAGGTCGTTGACCGCGGCCTCGTCCCGCACCGTGAACAACGGCTGGTCGATCAGCAGCCCCAACTCCGCGTCCAGCGCGGTCCCGACCGGCGCACACCCGCCCGCAGCCTTCAGGAACGACCGGTACGCACCGGGCAGCCGGTAGCCGAGATCCTCCTCAACACCCAGCGCCTGCGCCTCCGTCACCGCCACACCCGACTTCGGCAGCCGGAAGTGCGCCGGCCGGGTCTCCTGCAACGGGCGCGTGCCACGCTTGTGGTGGTCCACCGCCGACGTCGCGATCCCCGCGTGATGCCGCAGCAGCGCCTTCACCTCGACCGGTACCAACTCCAGCCGGCGCGTGCCCACCACGTGATGCCAGGTCCAGCCGTGCGGCGTCGCCACCGCGGGCACCGTGTCCCACAGCTCGTGCCCCGTAGCCGCCAGCGCCGCGTTGGCCGACACATAGTCCGTCAGCCGCAACTCGTCGACGCCGAAACCCTCCGGCGGCTCCGCGATCTCCACCGCCGCACGCGCGTACGGTGAGAAGTCGGGGTAACCACGGTCGTCCACGCGTACCCCTCTCGGGTGACGCGACGCCCGTACCGGATCCGGGAAATGCACGACCTGCCCGGCGTACGCCGCGTTCGGCGGCGCGGCTTGTCCCCCGGCCTGGCGGCCGGGAGGTGCCCCCAGCCCGAGCCGACCTGTCGTCATGGCGGTTGCCCCCTGCGGCGTTCTGATACGCCCCACCACGACCACTCTCGGTCACAACGGCACGTATCGACTGTCTCGTCTGCGTCCACGCGTCACCGCATGGAAAGCGGTGCCGACAGCCTATGCGGTACGACGACACCGGTCACCGGCGCCGGTCACCACCCCCCGCGCCATCGTGACCAGCCGTCACCCCGCCGTGACAGCCTGCCCAAACCCGGGCGTGTCGCGTCGCCCCAGCTTCCGCACCCGCCACGGCATTTGGCACTCTGTGACGTCCGAGAGCATGCCCGGGGGATGCTCAGGAGGGGATGATGATCATGAACGCGACGCAAACAGGTCCACACGCCGCGAGGTCCGGCGACCCCCGCATCGGCTGGAGCGCCACCGAAACCGCGCACGTACCCGCCCTCCACCACCGCCGCGACGGCATACTCCCCACCGTCGCCGCCGCCCTCTCCGTCCGCGGCGCCACCCTCACCGGCACCGCCGCCCGCGGCGACCAGCCCCCGGACCTGCACCACCTGGTACAGGACTTCCTCGACACCCTCACCAGCTCGGAACGCGACCGCTTCACCGGCCGCTGCGCCGAGACCATCCTCATCTCGCGCCACATCACCACGGCCGACGCCACCCGCAGCAAACGCGCCGCCCGCAAACCCATGACCAACGGCGAAGCCCGCAAAGCCCTCAAACAGGCCAAGCTCACCGCCCGCCGCATCCGCGAGGACGGCGACCCCCTGCACGGCAGCTTCGCCGCCCCCTGCCGCGCCTGCACCGCCCTCAGCTCCCACTTCGGCGTCCGTATCGTCGACCCGACAGCGGCGGACGCCTGATCCGCCCACCCGCCGGCACCAACCGCACTCCACCAGCACGACCGCACACCGCACGAGTACGACCGCACACCGCCGGGCGGCCAGGCGCAGCCGTCACCCCGGCGCACTCGACGAACGAAGGGCAGATGCACACCGACCGCACCTCCAGCACCCGATTCCCCGTCCCCGTCGACGCCGCCCTGCGCGCCGCCGGCTGGCAGCCCGGACGCTGGGACATACAGCAGGCCGAAGTCTGGGCGGACACCCTGCGCGAGCACACCTCGCCCGCCGGCCACCGCCACGCCGTCTTCCCTGCCGCGGTCGAAGCCTGGGCCGAATTCGGCGGCCTGCAGATCGCACCCACCGGCCCCGGCCGCCAGGTCGCCCCGGCCACCCTCCACTTCGACCCCCTGCACGGCCTCCACATGGCCCGCACCCTCGGCGACCTCGGCCGCGCCCTCGACACCGAGGTCTGCCCCCTCGGCGCCGAGCCCGACACCCAGGCGCTCCTCGCCATCGACTCCGAAGGCCGCGTCTACGCCCTCGACCACACCGGCGACTGGTACCTCGGCCCCGACATCGACCAGGCCCTCGCCGGCCTCGTCGCGGGAATAGAGCCGGTACGCCTCACAGCGGGCTGAGCCGGCCACGGCACCACACCCGCGAACCGCGACTAAGCCGCCGGAATCACCGCAGACACCCGAAAACCGCCCGCGTCCGTCGGCCCCGACACAAACACTCCGCCCAGCGCGACGACCCGCTCCTTCATCCCCACCAGGCCGTTGCCCCCCGACGGCAGCAGCGCCGACGACGCCGACTCCGGCGGCGGCTCGTTCTCCACCTGCATCGCGATCTCCGAGGCCCGATGCGCGAGCCGCACATGCGTCTTCGCGCCGGCCGCGTGCTTGTGGACGTTGGTCAGCGCCTCCTGCACCACGCGATACGCCGTCTGCTCGACCTCCGGCGCATACACCCGCGTCTCACCCTCCACCGACAGGTCCACGGCCATCCCCGCGGCAGCCGACTGCCCGATCAACTCCTCCAACTCGGACAGACAGGGCCCGTCGGCGCCCCCCTCGTCCCCGCCGAACCGCTCCCGATCGGCCGCGGCGGCGGCAGCGGCGCCCACAGCCGCGAGCGGTACGACCGCCCCGCGCACCCGTTCCACCTCGACGGCCCCGCTGCGCAGCACACCGAGCATCTCCCGCAACTCGGTCAACGCCTGCCGCCCCATGTCCCCCACCAGCGAGGCGTTCTTCACGGCCTTCTCGGGATCCTTGCGCGCGACCGCCTGAAGGGCAGCCGCATGCACCACCATCAGACTCACCCGATGTGCGACGACGTCATGCATCTCGCGCGCGATCCGGGTCCGCTCCTCGTTCCGCGCCCACTCGGCCCGCTCCTCGGCCCGCTCCGCGAGCAGCTGAAGCTCCCGCTCAAGACTGTCGGCCCGCTCCCGCAGGCTCTCCATCAGCCGGCGCCGGGCCCCCACATACAGCCCGAGCAGGAGAGGAGGCGCGGTCACCCCGAGAGCCGTGGTGACCGAGGCGAACGGAACCACCCAGTCCCCGAAGCTCAGGTCCCCCCGGTCCACGCCCTGGCGCACCCACACGAACGTCACGATCAGCGTGCCTACGAACGACATCCCGGCCAGGGAGGCGATGATCCGCCGCGGGAGCTCGGAAGCGGCGAGCGTGTACAGGCCGACGATGCCCAGCAGGAGCCCCATCTGGGCCGGCAGCACGGCGATCGACACGAGTACGACGGCGATGGGCCAGCGGCGCCGCAGCACCAGCACGGCTCCCGCCAGCAGGCCGAAGACGACCCCCGCGGCCACCGGGATCCCGGCATCCGCCGCGAACCGAACCCCCTCGACTCCGCACTCCAGCGCCGACACCATGCCCAGACTCACGTCCAGCACGGCACTGCGCCATCTGCCCCACCACCACAGCCCAGCCCCCGGTGGCGGGTGCCCGGCGTGGTATTCCCCCGTCGTGGTCATGCCTCCAGCCTACGGGCCGACCGACCCGCCTTTCCGGCGAGTTTCGCGGACTGGCCTACACCACATTCGGTAACCGAACCCATACGAAACAGCCCGATATCCCTCGAACTGCTGAACCATTCACCGTTCATCCCCGGAAGCGATCATTCCGCCCGGACGACTCCAGGGCGCAGACCAACACCGTCGCGTCGAAGGCCGGCGGTACGGCATAGTAGGAGGCGCCACTCGGCGGCCTGACCAAATGTCCGGTTCGGTTGAGTTCAATCCCCCGTGGTGTAATTGGCAGCACTGTGGCTTTTGGTGCCATCTGTCCGGGTTCGAGTCCTGGCGGGGGAGCAAGTGCACGGTTCGGGCCCTGACTGCTGACAGCTCAGTCGGGGCCCGCTCTCATATCCCCCACGAAACACCCCGGTATCCTGCGGATGTCACCCCACCCCCTCCACAGCCGAAGGGCATCCCGTGAGCGCCATTCGCCCGGCAGCCGTCGTCGTTCTCGCAGCGGGTGAGGGCACCCGTATGAAGTCGGCCACACCCAAGGTCCTGCACGAAATCTGCGGCCGCAGCCTCGTGGGCCATGTGCTCGCCGCCGCGCGTGAGTTGCAGCCCGAGAACCTGGTCGTGGTCGTGGGGCACGCCCGTGAGCAGGTCACCGCGCATCTCGGCGAGATCGACCCGGGCGTACGCACCGCGGTGCAGGCCGAGCAGAACGGCACGGGGCACGCCGTGCGCATGGCTCTGGAGGAGCTCGGCGGCGCGGTCGACGGGACCGTCGTTGTCGTCTGTGGCGACACTCCCCTTCTTACCGGCGAGACCCTGACGCACCTCGCCGCGACCCACTCCGCCGACGGCAATGCCGTGACGGTGCTGACGGCCGAGGTCCCGGACGCGACCGGGTACGGGCGGATCGTGCGCGACGGCGCCTCCGGGGCTGTCACGGCGATCGTCGAGCACAAGGACGCCAGCGAGTCGCAGCGGGCGATCCGGGAGATCAACTCGGGTGTCTTCGCGTTCGACGGGCAGTTGCTCGCCGATGCCCTGGGGAAGGTGCGTACGGACAACTCGCAGGGCGAGGAGTACCTGACCGACGTGCTCGGGATTCTGCGCGAGGCCGGTCACCGCGTCGGTGCCTCGGTCGCCGCCGATCATCGTGAGATCGCGGGGATCAACAACCGTGTGCAGCTCTCGCAGGCCCGTCGGATTCTCAACGACCGGCTGCTGACGGCCGCGATGCTGTCCGGCGTCACCGTCGTCGACCCGGCCACGACGTGGGTCGACGTGACCGTCACCTTCGAGCAGGACGTGACCGTGCTGCCCGGCACGCAGCTTCAGGGCGCCACGCATCTCGGCGAGGGCGCGGAGGTCGGGCCCAACAGCCGGCTGAAGGACACGAAGGTCGGCGCGGGGGCACGGGTGGACAACACCGTGTCGGACGGGGCCGTCCTCGGGGCGCAGGCGAGTGTGGGGCCGTTCGCCTATCTGCGGCCGGGGACCCGACTGGGGGTTAAGGGCAAGATCGGTACGTATGTCGAGACCAAGAACTCCTCGATCGGGGAGGGGACCAAGATCCCGCATCTCTCCTATGTCGGTGACGCGACGATCGGTGAGTACACGAACATCGGTGCCGCCAGTGTGTTCGTGAACTATGACGGACAGGACAAACACCACACGACAGTCGGCTCGCACTGCCGTACCGGGTCGGACAACATGTTTGTGGCTCCTGTCACGATCGGGGACGGTGCGTACACCGCCGCCGGGTCCGTGATCACGAAGGACGTGCCGCCCGGCTCGCTGGCTGTGGCCCGTGGCCAGCAGCGGAATATCGAGGGTTGGGTAGCCCGTAAGCGTCCGGGCAGTGCTGCCGCGAAGGCGGCGGAGACGGCGTCGCGGCAGGTCGAGAGCGAGGACTGACCGGAAACCGGCGCGTCAAACACGGCGTACCGTGATAAGTGCACACCCAGTTGAGACACCTCTGAGGAGACAGCTGTGACCGGGATCAAGACGACCGGCGAGAAGAAGTTGATGTTCTTCTCCGGCCGCGCCCACCCCGAGCTTGCCGAGGAGGTCGCCCAGCAGCTGGAGGTCGGGGTCGTCCCGACGAAGGCCTTCGACTTCGCGAACGGCGAGATCTACGTCCGTTACCAGGAGTCGGCGCGTGGCGCGGACTGCTTCGTGATCCAGAGCCACACGGCTCCGATCAACCAGTGGATCATGGAGCAGCTGATCATGATCGACGCGCTGAAGCGTGCGTCGGCCCGCTCCATCACGGTCATCGTGCCGTTCTACGGTTACGCCCGTCAGGACAAGAAGCACCGTGGGCGTGAACCGATCTCGGCGCGCCTGATCGCGGATCTGATGAAGACCGCGGGTGCCGATCGCATCCTGACCGTCGATCTGCACACCGACCAGATCCAGGGCTTCTTCGACGGCCCCGTCGACCACCTCTTCGCTCTTCCGCTGCTCGCGGACTATGTGGGCAAGAAGGTGGACCGGCAGAAGCTGACGGTCGTCTCTCCGGATGCCGGTCGTGTGCGGGTCGCCGACCGTTGGTGCGACCGGCTCGGTGCTCCGCTCGCCATCGTGCACAAGCGGCGCGACAAGGACGTGGCGAACCAGGTGACCGTCCACGAGGTCGTGGGTGAGGTCAAGGGCCGGGTGTGTGTGCTGGTCGACGACATGATCGACACCGGTGGCACGATCTGCGCCGCCGCGGACGCACTGTTCGCGCACGGCGCCGAGGACGTCATCGTGACCGCGACGCACGGTGTGCTGTCCGGCCCCGCGGCCGACCGGTTGAAGAACTCCCGGGTGAGCGAGTTCGTGTTCACGAACACGCTGCCGACGCCGGGTGAGCTGAGCCGGGACCTGGACAAGCTGAAGGTGCTGTCGATCGCGCCGACGATCGCGAGTGCGGTGCGTGAGGTGTTCGAGGACGGTTCGGTGACGAGCCTGTTCGACGAGCAGTAAAGATCCTTTTGGGTACGGCCTCCCTCTCCGAGTAGACTGCTTCAGTTGCTCGGCGAGGGAGGCCGTTCCCGTTTCACAGGGGTACGGCGATCCGTTATCGACGCGCTCTTCGTAGCAGGCCGTTCGTGGCCGGGTGACCACGTCCGTTCCTATTTCTACGAGGAGTGATCATGTCCGAGGTCAAGATCTCCGCCGAGACCCGTACCGAGTTCGGCAAGGGTGCCGCCCGTCGTATCCGTCGTGACAGCAAGGTCCCCGGTGTCCTGTACGGCCACGGCTCGGACCCGCTGCACCTGACCCTTCCGGGCCACGAGCTGCTGCTCGCGCTGCGTACGTCGAACGTCCTGATCGCCCTGGACATCGACGGCAAGGCCAACGAGCTGGCGATCCCGAAGTCCGTGCAGCGTGACCCGATCAGGGGCTACCTGGAGCACGTCGACCTGCTGCTGGTCAAGCGCGGCGAGAAGGTCACCGTCGAGGTCCCGGTCCACGCGGAGGGCGAGCTGGCCGCCGGTGGCAACCTGCTGGAGCACGTCCTGAACGCGCTGCCGGTCGAGGCCGAGGCCACGCACATCCCGGAGTCCTTCACCGTGTCCGTCGAGGGCCTGGAGGCCGGCGCCTCCGTCCTCGCCAAGGACATCAAGCTGCCCAAGGGCACCACGCTGGCCGTCGAGGAGGACACGGTGGTTCTCCAGGTCCTCGCCGCGCAGGCCGAGGAGGCCCCGGAGGGCGAGGAGACCGCGGGCGAGGAAGTCGCCGAGGCCTGATCTTCGGCTCTGGCAGAGGCGTGATCCTCGGCTCTGTCACCGCTTCGTCAGCCGCTGTTCCCGCTGGGGGCAGCGGCTGGCGCGTATCAATGGAGAGATGGACGTGACGACCGATCCGAGTGCGCCGTGGCTGGTTGCCGGCCTCGGTAATCCGGGACCCGAGTACGCGATGAACCGGCACAACGTCGGGTTCATGGTGGCGGACCTGCTGGCCGAGCGCATCGGGGGGAAGTTCAAGCGGGCCGGGAAGGCTCAGGCCCAGGTCGTCGAGGGGCGGATCGGTCCGCCGGGGCCGCTGAACCGGCGGGTGATCCTGGTGAAGCCGATGTCGTACATGAACCTGTCCGGCGGGCCGCTGAACGCGTTGCGGGATTTCTACAAGGTGCCGCTCGGCAACATCGTCGCCGTCCATGACGAGTTGGACATCGACTACGGCACGCTGCGGCTGAAGCTCGGTGGCGGGGACAACGGGCACAACGGGCTGAAGTCGATGACGAAGGTGATGGGTGCGGACTATCACCGGGTGCGGTTCGGGATCGGGCGGCCTCCGGGTCGTATGCAGGTCGCGGACTTCGTGCTGAAGGACTTCGCTTCGGCGGAGCGCAAGGAGCTGGACTACTTCGTGGACCGTGCGGCCGACGCCGTGGAGGCTCTGGTGATCGAGGGGCTGGAGCGGGCGCAAAGCACGTACAACTCGTGACTTGTCCGCCCGCTGGACCGGGCCGAGGTTGACCGGGCGCAGGGGCATGGCCAAGGATCGCGGCCATGCCTTCTGCCGTTGTTTCCAGTCAGGGAGCTTTCACCGCGCTGCGGTTCGGGCGGCTCGCGGCGATGGGTACGGTCGCGGTGCTGATCCTGATCGCGGGTGTGTGGGCCTCCTGGGGTACCGCTCATCACGTGATGCTCACGAAGGGCCGGGAGTCCGGCACGATCGCGGTGACGCGGTGTGGTGCGGACACGTGCAGCGGTCCGTACACGCCGGTTTCGCAGGGTTCGCAGCCGCGTAGGTCGGTCCTCATCGAGAAGAACGTGGCGGTGCGCAAGGGGCAGACGTACACGGTCGTGGTCAAGCCGGGCACGGGTGAGGTCGTGCGGTCCGGGCCGGCCGGTGTTCTGTATGCCTGGGTTCCACTGGGTGGGGCGCTGTTGCTGGCCTCGGTGGTGGTTGCGGGCGGTCTGCGGCGGACGCGGCCGGCGTGGGTCATGGCGGGGTTGGGAACGGCCCTGGTCACGGCGGCTTTTGCGGTGATCTGAGAGGCCTGGGGGCCGACCGGGGGTGCTGGATCTGTGGATTGTTTGTTCGTTCCCTGTTCGTGATTGACCCGGAGTCAGTCCCGGCAGGAAGCTGAGCCGCCCCCTCCACATCTTCCCGTTCCTTCTCGAAGATGGACTACTGCCCCATGCGTACCCTCAATCGCGTCGGTGCCCTGTCCGCCGTCGCCGCGGCAGCGCTCCTGTGCGCCCCGTCCGCCGCTCAGGCAACCGCTCCCGGTGACAACGGCACCGTAAAGATCCATGACGCCACCACAGGCGAGGAACTGCGCCGCAACGAGCCGCACGTGTGCGAGTTCCACCTGGACGCGTTCGGTTTCGACGCCGTCCAGCAGGTTTCCTGGCACATCGAGGCCTGGGCCCCCACGGCCGCCGTCAAGGGCGAGACCGTGAAGTCCGGCGCGATCACGCTGGACGGCGAGGGCCACGGCCGCACCGACGACATGACGCTGCCCGACGGCCACTACAAGCTGTTCTGGAATTTCCAGGGCGAGAAGGGGTCTGCCAAGCACAAGGTGTTCTGGACGGACTGCGAGGACGAGGAGCCAGGCGGCGGCAGCTCGGCCACGCCGTCGGCCACGCCGTCGGCCTCCGCGTCCGAGCCGGCCGCGAGCCCGTCGACGCCCGCCGAGGGTGCCCCCTCGTCGTCTCCGTCGGCGCAGGGCGGTGCCGAGGGCGATCTCGCCGAGACCGGCAACGGTGCCCCGGTGGGTCTGCTCTCCGCGGCGGCGGCCGCGCTGCTGGGCGCGGGCGGGTACCTGGTGTTCCGGCGTCGTAGGGCCTGACGGCCGCGCTCTTCAGGAGCCCGCAAGACCTTCGAACAGGCAGTGCCCCCGTGCTCGTACGAAGCACGGGGGCACTGCCATGTGCGGGGCGCTCAGCCGGTGTTGCGCAGGCCGGCGGCCACGCCGTTCACGGTGAGGAGCAGGGCGCGGGCGAGCAGCGGATCGACTTCGGCCCCCGCCGCCGCGGCGTCGCGCTGGCGCTTGAGCAGGGTGACCTGGAGGTAGGAGATGGGGTCCAGGTAGGCGTCGCGGATGGCGAAGGTCTGCTTCAGGACGGGCTGGGCGTCGAGGAGTTCGGCCTCGCCGGTCACCTTCAGGACTTCCGCGACGGTCAGTTCGTGTTCGGCGCGGATGGTGTCGAAGACGTGCTTCAGCTCGTCCGGTACGAGGGTGTCGACGTAGTGCGTGGCGATCCGCAGGTCGGTCTTGGCGAGCGTCATCTCGACGTTGGAGATGAAGTTGCGGAAGAAGTGCCACTGCTCGTGCATCTCGTCGAGAACCGTGTCCAGGCCCGCCTCGCGCAGCGCCTTGAGACCGGAGCCCACACCGAACCAGCCGGGCACGATCTGCCGCGACTGGGTCCAGCCGAACACCCACGGGATGGCGCGCAGCCCGTCGAGCGAGACACCCGAGCCGGGGCGGCGGGAGGGCCGCGAGCCCAGGTGCAGGTCGGCGAGCTGGTCCACCGGCGTCGACGCGAGGAAGTACGTCGGCAGGTCCGGGTCCTCGACGAGCTTGCGGTACGCGGCGTGGGCCGCGTCGCTGACGACGTCCATCGCCGCGTCCCAGCGGGCGAGCGCCTCGCCGGACTGGCGGGGGGCGGTGTGCAGGGCGGAGGCCTGGAGGGTGGCCGCCACCGTCAGCTCCAGGTTCTCCCTGGCCAGGGAGGGCACGAGGTACTTGTCGGAGATGACCTCGCCCTGCTCGGTGACCTTGATCTCGCCTTCGAGGGTGCCCCAGGGCTGGGCGAGGATCGCGTCGTGCGAGGGGCCGCCACCGCGGCCGACGGTGCCGCCGCGGCCGTGGAAGAGGCGCAGGCGGACGCCGTAGCGGTGGGCGACGTCGCGCAGGCGGCGCTGGGCGCGGTGGATCTCCCACTGGCTGGTGGTGATGCCGCCGAACTTGGAGGAGTCGGAGTAGCCGAGCATGACCTCCTGGACGTCCCCGCGCAGAGCCACGAGCCTGCGGTACGACGGGTCGGAGAGCATGTCCTCCAGGATCGTGTCGGCGGCCTTCAGCTCGTCCGTCGTCTCCAGGAGCGGGACGATGCCGATCTTGGCCCAGCCGGCGTGCAGGTCGATCAGGCCGGCCTCGCGGGCGAGGACGGTCGCGGCGAACACGTCGTCGGCGCCCTGGCACATCGAGATGATGTACGACTCGATGACCTCGGGTCCGAAGACCTTGAGCGCCCGCTTGACGGTCTCGAACACGCCGAGGGTCTTCTCGCCGGCCGCGTCCACGGGTGCCGGGGTGGGCGCGAGGGGCCTGCGGGACCGCAGTTCCTTGGCGAGCAGCTTGCCGCGGTACTCGCGGGGCATGTCGGCGTAGCGCCAGGACTCCTCGCCGAGGCGGTCGAAGAGCTGGCCGAGGGCGTGGTGGTGGGCGTCGGCGTGTTCGCGTACGTCCATGGTCGCGAGCTGCAGGCCGAACGCGGACAGCGTGCGGATGGTGCGGTTCATGCGGCCGTCGGCGAAGAGGCCGCCGCGGTGCTCGCGCAGCGAGGTCTGGATCAGCTTCAGGTCGTGCAGCAGCTCGCCGGTGCCGAGGTAGTCGCGCCCGGCCTCGTGGGGGATGCCCTTGGCGAGGCGCAGCTTGGTGTTCTCCAGCTTCTGCCGGATGCAGGTGGCCTTGAGCCGGTAGGGCTCCTCGGCATTGAGGCGCTTGTAGCGGGGGCTGATCTCGGGGAGGGCGTCGAGGTCGGCCTTGAGGGACTCCAGGAGTTCCTCGGTGGCGCCGGTGTAGCGGATGGAGTTCGACAGGAAGCCGCGCAGCTCGTCGATCAGCTCCAGGGCGTCGTTGATGCCGTGCTCGTGCTGGAGGATGAGGACGTCCCAGGTCACCTGGGGGGTGACGTTGGGGTTGCCGTCGCGGTCGCCGCCGATCCAGGTGCCGAAGGTGAGCGGGCGGGTGGCGTCGGGGAGCTTGTGTCCGACGCGCTCCAGCTCCGCGGTCAGGTCCTCAAGGACGTCGCCGACGGCGCCGGCGTGCAGTTCGTCGAGGTAGTAGATGGCGTTGCGGGCCTCGTCGGCGGGCTCGGGGCGTACGACGCGCAGCTCGTCGGTCTGCCAGACGAGGTCGATGTTCTCGGCCAGTCGGGTGTCGTGCCGGCGGCGGTCGCCTTCGAGGACGGGGGTCTCCAGGAGCGCGGCGATGCGCCGGAGCTTGTTGAGGACCGAGCGGCGGGCGGCCTCGGTGGGGTGCGCGGTGAAGACCGGGCGGACGTTGAGGTGCTCGACCGTCTGGCGCAGGTGCTCGGGGTCGGCGTCCTTCAGGCGGTCGGCCGTCCGGGCGAGAAGGCCGCCCTCGGCGGCGCGCCGGGCGCGCAGCTCGCGGCCTCGGTGGACCTGCTCGGTGACGTTGGCCAGGTGGAAGTAGGTGGAGAAGGCGCGGACCAGCTTGGCCGCGGTGTCCAACTCCGTGCCTCGCAGGAGTTCGGCGGCGGCTTCGCCGTCCTCGCGGGTGAGACGGCGGACCTTCTCGACGAGTTCGAGCAGCTCGGGGCCCTCCTGGCGGACCAGGGTCTCGCCGAGGAGGTCACCCAGTCGGCGGATGTCGGCGCGCAGCTCGGTGCTGGTGGTCGTCTGAGACACGGTCTGGTCGTCGGCACTGCTCACAGGTGCGGCTCCTTGCAGTGTTGAAGCTCGTCCGGGAGGGAACCCGGGGGCAGGTGCCGCGCGGCGGGTGCCGCATACGGCTCCTGACATCCGGGAAGAATTCAGAGCGGACCGCGCTGTCCGACCGACTCCCAGGATAGGTGTCGATGCGGACGCGCAGTCTCTCGGGCTCTTGCTGCCGGGCGACGCACTGCCATACTTACGACGCCGTAGGTTACGGAGCCGTAGGGACCGTTGTAACGGAACCTGGGAACAGTTCCTGCGACCCCGGCACCTGCCAAAACCCTCGACCCCACAGGGGACGCCCATGACCACGAGCTCCGATGTGATCGAAGACGCCCCGAAGGCGAACGACGACACCACGACCTCCTCAGCCACGCTCGGCGGCGAGAAGAAGGGGTCGCTCGAGCAGTTCGCGCTTCTCCTCTTCATCGTCGTCCCGTTCCTGGCGCTGGCCGCCGCGGTGCCGCTGGCCTGGGGCTGGGGCGTGAGCTGGCTCGACCTCGGTCTGCTGGTCTTCTTCTACTACCTCGCCTGCCACGGCGTCACGATCGGCTATCACCGCTACTTCACCCACGGGTCCTTCAAGGCGAAGCGCCCGCTGCGCATCGCGCTCGCCATCGCGGGCTCGATGGCGGTGGAGGGCCCGCTGGTCCGCTGGGTCGCGGACCACCGCAAGCACCACAAGTTCTCCGACGCGGAGGGTGACCCGCACTCCCCGTGGCGTTACGGCGAGAGCGTTCCGGCGCTGATGAAGGGCCTGTGGTGGGCGCACATCGGCTGGATGTTCGACGAGGAGCGCACCCCGCAGGACAAGTACGCGCCGGATCTGATCAAGGACACGGCGATCCGGACGATCTCCCGTCAGTTCATCTACTGGACGATGCTGTCGCTGGCGCTGCCCGCCCTGATCGGCGGTCTGGTGACGATGTCCTGGTGGGGCGCGTTCACGGGCTTCTTCTGGGGCTCGCTGGTGCGGGTGGCGCTGCTGCACCACGTGACGTGGTCGATCAACTCGATCTGCCACGCGGTGGGCAAGCGGCCGTTCAAGTCGCGTGACATGTCCGGCAACGTGTGGTGGCTGGCGGTCCTGTCCTGCGGCGAGTCCTGGCACAACCTGCACCACGCGGACCCGACGTCCGCGCGGCACGGTGTGGAGCGCGGGCAGATCGACTCCTCGGCGCGGATCATCCGCTGGTGCGAGCAGTTCGGCTGGGCGTATGACGTGCGCTGGCCGTCACGCTCGCGTATCGATTCGCGCCGGAACACCGAGGATGGCGGCTCCCGGCGCCGGAAGGAACCCGTAAAGGCGGCATGATTGACGCCGTGGCGACCGACTCCAGCAGCACCCCCGGCAATGAGAAGCAGCGGCGGACGCGCCGTACCCGGATGACCGGTGCGGAGCGCCGCCAGCAGCTGTTGGAGATCGGTCGCACCCTGTTCGCCGCGAAGGGCTTCGAGGGCACGTCGGTGGAGGAGATCGCGGCGAAAGCCGGGGTGTCCAAGCCGGTGGTGTACGAGCATTTCGGCGGCAAGGAGGGGCTGTACGCGGTCGTCGTGGACCGTGAGATGCGCCGGCTGCTGGACATGGTGACCGGCTCTCTCACGGCCGGCCACCCGCGTGAGCTGTGCGAACAGGCGGCTTTCGCCCTCCTGGACTACATCGAGGAGAACACGGACGGCTTCCGCATCCTGGTCCGTGACTCGCCCATCCCCCAGTCGACGGGGTCCTTCGCCTCGCTGATCTCGGACATCGCCACCCAGGTGGAGGACATCCTGGGCCGCGAGTTCAAGAGCCGGGGCTTCGACCCCAAGCTGGCCCCCCTGTACGCGCAGGCCCTGGTCGGCATGGTCGCCCTGACCGGCCAGTGGTGGCTGGACGTGCGCCGCCCGAAGAAGGCGGAGGTGGCGGCTCATCTGGTGAATCTGGCCTGGCACGGGCTGGACGGCCTGGAGGCGAAGCCTCACCTGATAGGGCGCCGCAAGAGCTGACGCCCCGGGCCGCCGATGCCCGTGCCCTCCGTGCTCGGCCGGAACGCTCAGTGCTTGAAGGTGTCCTTTCCCTTCTCCTTCGCCTGACGCGCGTCGCCCTTCACCTGGTCGGCCTTGCCCTCGGCGGTCATGCGCTCGTTGCCGACGGCGCGGCCCACCGCTTCCTTTGCCTTGCCCTTGGCCTTTTCCGTCATGGCCTTGGCCTTCTCGTCCTTCGCCATGTTCCTCACCTCCGCAAGGTTCGAACTCACTGTCCCCCAGCGGGTGACCCTGCGCGGCGCCACTCAAACAGCGGTCAGGGGCTCCAGGAACTCCAGCCGGTTGCCCACCGGGTCCTGCGAGTGGAAGCGCCGGTGCCCGGGCAGGTTCTCGTCCCACTCCACCCGTGCCCCGTGCACCTGGAGCCGGGCGCCGTACCGCTCGATATCCGCGACCCGCAGCCCCGGATGCGCCTTGTTCGCCGGCCGGAAGTCCCTCTCGATGCCGAGATGCAGTTGCACGCCGCCCGCCTGGAACCAGCAGCCGCCGCGTGCGGCGAGCACGGGTGGCTTCGGGATCTCGGTCATGCCGAGGACGCCCACGTAGTACGTCCGCAGCCGCTCCTCCGTGCCGGGCGGCGCCGAGAGCTGCACATGGTCGACGGCGGTGATCATCACGCCTCCTTGCGGGCCACGGCGAAGATCCGGCGGAACGGGAAGGGCGTGCCGTGTGCCCCGGCGGGATAGGCCTCGCGCAGGGCCGCCCGGTACTCGTCCAGGAAGGCGTCCCGCCGCTCGGGTTCGTCGGCGAGGGCGGTGAGGACCGGCCGCAGTCCCGTGCCCTTCACCCAGTCCAGCACCGGATCCTCGCCGGTCAGGAGGTGGACGTACGTCGTCTCCCACACGTCGGCCGTGCAGCCCAGGTCGGCCAGCCTGCCCAGATACGCCTGCGGGGTGAGCACGGCGTCGTCGTGGCGCAGGGTGTCGGTGAGGCCGTGCCGGGTCGCGAGGTCGCGCATGAGGCGGTGGCTCGGGGCGTCGAAGTTGCCGGGGACCTGGAAGGCGAAGGTGCCGCCGGGGCGCAGGCCCGCCACCCAGGCGCCGAAGCGCTCCGCGTGCCCCGGCACCCACTGGAGCGTGGCGTTGCTGATGATCAGGTCGTACGGCTCCTCGGGCGTCCACGTCCGTACGTCGGCGTGGGCGAAGTCGAGGTGCCCGCCGCCGGCCGTCGGCCCCTCGTGTTCGACGTGGGCCTTGTCGAGCATCTCGGCGGAGTTGTCGTGGCCGGTGATGTGCGCGGCGGGCCAGCGCTCGGCGAGCACGGCGGTGACGTTGCCGGGGCCGCAGCCGAGGTCGGCGATGCGGGGGCGGTTCCACGTCGAGGTCCGGGCGCTCCCGGCGCCATGCTGCGACCAGCCGATCGACCTCGTCCTCCATGACGATCAGTGTAGTGGTTGTGTCGACGTGAAGTCTCTTGACGTCAAGATATCTTGCGGGGCAGGCGTACTGGGCGGGGTCCCAGGTGGGGGCGGCGGCAGCGGACATGGCGGGGTCTCCTGTCTGTCGCTTTCTGTCGCCGTCCAGCCTGCCCCGCAAGATATCTTGACGTCAAGAGACTTCACGTCGACACAACCACTACACTGATCGTCATGGAGGACGAGGTCGATCGGCTGGTCGCAGCATGGCGCCGGGAGCGCCCGGACCTCGACGTGGAACCGCTCGAGGTGCTCAGCCGGGTCAGCAGACTCGCCCGGCATCTGGACCGCGCACGCCGGCTGGCCTTCTCCGAGCACAGCCTGGAGCCCTGGGAGTTCGACGTGCTGACCGCGCTCAGGCGCGCGGGAACGCCGTATCAGCTCTCCCCGGGACAGCTGCTGACCCAGACCCTGGTCACCTCCGGCACGATGACGAACCGCATCGACCGCCTGGCCAAGAAGGGCCTGGTGGAGCGCCTGCCCGACCCCAGCGACCGGCGCGGAGTCCTCGTCCGCCTCACGGACGAGGGCCGCGACCGCGCCGACCAGGCGCTCGCCGGCCTGCTGGACCAGGAGCGCGCGATCCTCGCGGAGCTGTCCCGCGCCCAGCGAGGTGAACTGGCCGGTCTGCTGCGGCAGCTGACGGCCCCGTTCGACAACATCCCTGGCTAGGCGCTCCGCTGGGAGAGCCGGATGAGTAGTGCCGCGCTGTGTCGTCGGTTGGCTGCGGCGCCGTTGTGGCTGGTCGCGCAGTTCCCCGCGCCCCTTAGGGGCGTTGCTGCTCAGCGGTGTTGCTCAGGCGCTGCTGCTCTCCTCCGGCAGGATCCGGGCCGTCGGCCCCAGGTCCACCGGCCCCACCCCGGCCCGCCGCGCGAGCGCGACCGCGGCCAGCGTCGAGTGGACGCCCAGTTTGCCGAGAACGTTCTGCATGTGGGTGCGGACGGTGTGCGGGGAGAGATACAGGCGCTCGGCGACGGCCTTGCGCCCCAGTCCCGCCACCATGCACCGAAGCACCTCTCGCTCGCGCGGCGTCAGTGACTCCACCAGCCGTTCGCTCTCGGTGCGGTGCTTGCGGGCCGCCGTCAGCTCCCGCAGCACCCCGGTGAGCAGGGCCGGCGGCAGATGGGTCTCGTCGCGCAGCACCCCCCGGATGACGGTGAGCAGCCGGGACAGCGAGCAGTCCTTGGCCACCCACCCGGACGCCCCGGCCTGCAGTGCGAGCGCGGCCCGGCGCGGATCGTCCTTCTCGGCGAGGACGACGATCCGTACCGCGGGCTGCCCGGAGCGGACCCCGGCGACCAGCGAGATACCGTCCACGAGCCCGTCCTCGCCCACCTCCTGCACGGGCACGGCGGGCCGGACACCAGGCACGTTGCCACCCAGGTCGGCGTCGACGAGCAGGACGTCGAACCGGCGCCCCTCGGCGGCCGCGCGCTCCAGGCTGCGCAGCGCCGCCGGACCGCTGCCGGCCGCGGAGACGTCGACGTCGGGCTCGGCTGCCAGGGCGGCGGCGAGCGACTCGGCGAAGATGCGATGGTCGTCGACGACCAGCACTCGGATGCGAACCACGAAACCCCCTTCCCCAAGCTCTCGAAGAGCAGGGGATACCCCATCGTCAAAGGACGACACCGGGAGACGAACACCGTCGCAGGCACGACGCCCGAAGCGCGGATGGCGCACGGCCGCCGCCGTGCAGAAACTGCTACCCCCACTTCGGGCGTCGTACCCGACCTGTCTCGCCCCCTGATCAGCTCCGGCCCCCACCGGTGCTGTTCATCAGGGTACGGCCGGGGGGCAGGAGCGGAAGGTAATTTGCAGAACTGGTTGTCCAGCGCGTTTATGGTGAGCCGCATGTTTCGTCTGGAGACAGAAGTCGACAAATCCCGGCACGATCTGCTTCGCCGCCGGCTGCGGGACACCAACACCGCGCTCTCCCCGACCCTGCGCGCCCTGCGCGGAACCCCAGGTGAACGCGAACTTCCGCTCCAGGTATGGGCGTTGGACGACTTCGGCGCCCTGGCCGGCGGTCTCGTCGGGCACACCTGGACCACCTGGCTCCATGTCACGTACCTCTGGGTCGACGGACGCCACCGCGGCAGCGGGCTCGGTTCGCAGTTGCTCGCACACGCGGAGGGCATGGCCCGCTTCGAGCGGGGCTGCACCGCGGCGCGCGTGGAGACATGGGACTTCCAGGCGCCGGGGTTCTACCGGAAGCGGGGATATGAGGTCGTGTGCGTGATCCCGGACTATCCGCCGGGGATCACGGAGTACACGCTGACCAAACATCTGGGATCAAGCTGAGTCTCAGTGTCGTCTCAGACACCACCTCTACCCTCCGCCCCATGAGCATGCTGCGGAAGCTGAACTCGAAGATCGGCGCGACGACCGGATACCAGCTGCGCAAGGTGCCGGCCGCGCGGCCGGCGCCCGGGAATCTCAACGCCATACCGAAGCCGCGGGGTCCCCGCCCGCAGCGGCCCGCGGCCGAGGCGGCGCCCGAGCCGGTGGATCCGGCCGTGGACCGGCTGCTGGAGCGGCCGGTGTTCATCCTGACGTCGGTGCGCTCCGGATCGACCCTGCTGCGGATGATGCTGGGCGCGCACTCCCGGCTGCACGCCTCGCACGAGCTGCATCTGACCGGCCTGGAGGTGTACTTCAAGACCCACAGCCCGACCGAGAAGTCCATGCGCGCCCTCGGGCTCGGCCACGAGGCGCTCGAAGCGCTGCTGTGGGACCGCACCCTGCACCGGGAGCTGGTGAAGTCCGGCAAGTCGTTCGTCGTGGAGAAGACCCCGGGCAACGCGTTCGCGTGGCGGCGCATCGCCGAGGCCTGGCCCGACGCGCGCTTCGTCTTCCTGCGCCGGCACCCGGCCGCGGTGGCCCGGTCGTGGCATGAGGCCGTCCCGGACCGCACCGCCGATGACGCGGCCGGCCGTGTGCTGGCGTACATGGAGGCCATGGAGGAGGCGTACGCCGAGGTCGGCGGGCACATCCTGCGCTACGAGGACCTCACCGCCGACCCCGCCGCCGCACTCCGCGGCATCTGCGGCTTCCTGGAGCTGGAGTACGAGCCCGGCATGCTCGACTACGGCAGCAGCCTGGAGGGCGCAGTGCTGGGCGGCGGCTTCGGCGACTGGAACGACAAGATCCGCTCCGGCCGGGTGCAGCCCGACCGGCCCGCGCCGGCGCAGGACGAGATCGCCGACGCGCTGCTGCCGATGTGCCGTGCGTGGGGGTACCTCTAGCACGTGCGCGTGGGGTACCCCCGGGCCTTCCGGGGTCAGCTCACCCGTCGCGCCCCGGCCGCCGGCACCGCCTCGAACGTGCGCGGTGCGGCGAAGCCGGCGGCGGCGAAGGCCTCCTCGACCGCCTTGGTGAGGGTCTCCACGTCCGCCGCCTCGGCCAGCACGATCGCCGAGCCGCCGAAGCCGCCGCCCGTCATACGGGCGCCCAGGGCGCCACTGGCCAGGGCGGTGTCCACGACCAGGTCCAGCTCCGGGCAGGAGATGCGGAAGTCGTCCCGCAGCGAGGCGTGCCCCGCCGTCAGGACCGGGCCGATCGCGCGCGTCCCGCCCGACTCCAGCAGGGCGACGACCTGCTCGACGCGCTGGTCCTCGGTGACGACGTGCCGCACCAGGCGGCGCACCTCCTCGTCGTCGCCGAGCCGGTCGAGGGCCGCGTCCAGGTCGTCGTAGGCGATGTCCCGCAGCGCGTCCACGCCCAGCAGTGCGGCGCCCTTCTCGCAGCCCGCGCGCCGCTTGCCGTACTCGCCCTCGCTGTGGGAGTGCTTGACCCGGGTGTCGACGACCAGCAGCCGCATGCCCTCGGCGGCCAGGTCGAAGGGGATCTGCTTCTGGGAGAGGTCGCGCGTGTCGAGGAACAGCGCGTGGCCGGCCTCGCAGCAGGCGGACGCCGTCTGGTCCATGATCCCGACGGGGGCGCCGACGTACACGTTCTCGGCGCGCTGGCACAGCCGGGCCAGCTGCCAGCCCTTCTGCCCCAGGTCGTACAGGTCGTTCAGGGCGAGCGCCACGACGACCTCCAGGGCCGCCGACGACGACAGGCCGGCGCCCGCCGGGACCGTCGAGGCCAGGTGGATGTCGGCGCCGGTCACCGCGTGGCCGGCCTGGCGCAGCGCCCAGACCACACCCGACGGGTACGCCGTCCAGTCACGGTCGGACTCGGGCTCCAGCGCGTCGACGCGCAGTTCCACGACGCCGCCCTCGACGTCCGCCGAGTGCAGCCGCAGGACGCCGTCGTCGCGCCGCGAGAGTGCCGCGATCGCGGTGTGCGGCAGGGCGAACGGCATGACGAAGCCGTCGTTGTAGTCGGTGTGCTCGCCGATCAGGTTGACCCGGCCCGGCGCCGCCCACACCCCCTCCGGCTCGGTCCCGTACAGCTCCCTGAACCGCTCGGCGACCGTGGCTGCCGTGTCGACGCTCATCCCCTGCCCCTGACCTTCCGTGCTGAACCGGCCGGATCGGCCGGTGAGTTGACCGGCCGAACAGCCGTAGAACTTAGCCTGCCCGCCGCTGCGCGAACTCCCACGCGTCCGCGACGATGCCCGCGAGGTCCGCGCGGGACGGGTTCCAGCCGAGCCGCTCGCGGGCGGTGTCGGCGGAGGCGACCAGGACCGCCGGGTCGCCGCCCCGGCGCGGGGCCGTGACCTCGGGGATCGGGTGCCCGGTGACCTGGCGGACGGTCTCGATGACCTGGCGGACGGAGAAGCCGTTGCCATTGCCGAGGTTGCAGATGAGGTGCTCGCCCGGCTTGGCCGCCTTCAGCGCCAGCAGGTGGGCGTCGGCCAGGTCGGCGACGTGGATGTAGTCGCGCACGCAGGTGCCGTCCGGCGTCGGGTAGTCGTCGCCGAAGACGGAGATCGCCTCGCGCCGGCCCTGGGCGACCTGGAGGACGAGCGGGATCAGGTGCGACTCGGGGTCGTGGCGCTCGCCGCAGTCGCCGTAGGCGCCCGCGACGTTGAAGTACCTGAGGGAGACGGCACCGAGGCCGTGGGCCGCCGCCTCGCCGGTGATCATGTGGTCGACGGCGAGCTTGGAGGCGCCGTAGGGGTTCGTGGGCCGGGTGGGCGCCGACTCGACGATCGGGACCTCGGCCGGCTCACCGTAGGTGGCGGCCGTGGAGGAGAAGACGAGCTTGCGCACGCCGGCCTCGCGCATGGCGCCGAGCAGCGCCATGGTGCCGCCGACGTTGTTGTCCCAGTACTTCTCCGGCTTCACGACCGACTCGCCGACCTGCGAGAACGCGGCGAAGTGCAGCACCGCGTCGAAGGAGGAGTCCAGCCACTTGGCGGCGTCGCGGATGTCGCCCTCGATGAAGGACGCCCCGGACGGCACCCCCTCTCGGAAGCCGGTGCTGAGGTTGTCGAGTACGACGACCTCCTCACCCGCCTCGATCAGGTGCTGCGCGACCACGCTGCCCACGTAACCCGCGCCACCGGTGACCAGAAACTTCCCACTCATCTACTCGCTACCTCTCGCAGTCGCTCGGCCGCGTGCTCCGGCGGCACGTCGTTGATGAACACACTCATGCCGGACTCGGAACCCGCGAGGAACTTCAGCTTGCCGGAAGTGCGGCGGATGGTGAAAAGCTCGAGGTGAAGCGCGAAATCCTCACGCACCACGCCCTCGAAGTCCTCCAGCTGCCCGAACGGCGCCTGATGCCAGGCGGCGATGTACGGCGTCGGAGGCTCACCTTCCCCGAAGATCCGGTCGAAGCGCCTCAAGAGTTCCAGATAAACCTTGGGGAACTCTGAGCGCGCCTCCTCGTCGAGGGCGAGCAGATCGGGCACCCGGCGCTTCGGGTACAGGTGGACCTCGTACGGCCAGTGCGCGGCGTACGGCACGAAGGCCAGCCAGTGTTCACTCTCCAGGACGACCCGTCGGCCGGCGAGTTCACGCCGCAGGACCGTGTCGAAGAGGTTCTCCCCGCCGGTGGCGTCCTTGTGGGCGGCCAGGGAGCGCAGCATCAGGGCGGTGCGCGGGGTGGTGAAGGGGTAGGCGTAGATCTGCCCGTGCGGGTGGCCGAGGGTGACACCGATCTCGGCGCCGCGGTTCTCGAAGCAGAACACCTGCTCGACGCAGGGCAGTGAGGACAGCTCGGACGTGCGGTCCGTCCACGCGTCCAGGACCAGCCGGGCCTGCTCCTCGGTCAGGCGGGCGAAGGACGCGTTGTGGTCAGAGGTGAAGCAGACGACCTCGCAGCGCCCGGAGTCGCCGGCGAGCGAGGGGAAGCGGTTCTCGAAGACGACGACGTCGTAGGACGAGTCCGGGATCTCGCTCAGCCGGTCGCCCTGCGAGGGGCACAGCGGGCACTGGTCGGCCGGCGGGTGATACGTACGACCCTGCCGGTGCGAGGCGATGGCGACCTCGTCGCCGAGCAGCACGTCGTGACGGACCTCGGACGACGTGACGGTCCGCTCCAGAGGGCGGCGGTCGACCGCGTCCCGCACCGCGTCGTCACGCAGGTCGTAGTAGATGAGCTCACGACCGTCGGCCAGTCGGGTCGAGGTCTTCTTCACGCCGGACTCCATTCGAGCCACTCAAGTCCATCAAACAGAACTAAACACAGAGAAACACAACTCACCATCCCAGTCAACATCACAATCAAACAAAGAGCATCAACGGACGTGTTCAATTGCTGAACACGTGGGCGTAGGTTCCGCTCTGTATCGGTTCGCCCAACGAAGCGAGTACACATGCAAACCCCCACAGAATCCCCCACCTACCTCGCCGCCGAGCTACGGCTCCCCACGAACTGGCTCGACTACACGCTGCTCGGTATCTACTTCGTCGTCGTGCTGGGGATCGGCTTCGCGGCCCGCCGCTCGGTGAAGACCACCCTCGACTTCTTCCTCTCCGGCCGCTCCCTGCCCGCCTGGGTCACCGGCCTGGCGTTCATCTCCGCCAACCTCGCCGCCACCGAGATCCTCGGCATGGCCGCCAACAGTGCCCAGTACGGTGCCTACACCGTCCACTGGTACTGGATCGGCGCCATCCCGGCCATGGTCTTTCTCGGCCTGGTGATGATGCCCTTCTACTACGGCAGCAAGGTCCGCTCGGTCCCGGAATTCCTGCTCCTGCGCTTCGACAGAGGGGCACATCTGCTCAGTTCGATCCTGTTCGCCTTCGCCGCGATCCTGATCGCCGGAGTGAACCTGTACGCCCTGGCGATCGTGGTCGAGGCCCTGCTGGGCTGGCCGCAGTGGGTGGCCATCGTGGTCGCCGGCTTCTTCGTCCTCGCGTACATCACCCTCGGCGGCCTGTCCTCCGCGATCTACAACGAGGTCCTGCAGTTCTTCGTGGTCCTGGCCGCGCTGATCCCGATCACCGTGCTGGCGCTGAAGAAGGTGGGCGGCTGGGACGGCCTGAGCGACAAGCTGACCCGGACCCACGGCGACGACTTCGTCACCGCCTGGGGCGGCACGGGCATCGGCGAGGCGAACCCGCTGGGCGCGAACTGGCTGACGATCGTCCTCGGCCTCGGCTTCGTGCTGTCCTTCGGCTACTGGACGACGAACTTCGCGGAGGTCCAGCGGGCGCTGTCCGCGAAGAACCTCTCGGCGGCCCAGCGCACCCCGCTGATCGCGGCGTTCCCCAAGATCTTCATCGTGTTCCTGGTGATGATCCCGGGGCTCGCGGCCGCCGCCCTGGTCCCCGGCTTCGGCACGGAGGAGTCGGGATACCAGTACAACGACGCCATCCCGTATCTGATGGAGGGGCTGCTGCCCAACGGCGTGCTGGGTATCGCGGTAACCGGTCTGCTGGCCGCCTTCATGGCGGGCATGGCGGCGAACGTGTCGTCCTTCAACACGGTGTTCACCACGGACATCTGGGCGAAGTACGTGGTGACGGACCGCGAGGACTCCTACTACGTGCGCTTCGGGCGCCTGATCACGGCGGTCGGTGTGCTGGCGTCGATCGGCACGGCGTTCCTGGCCTCGTCGTTCTCGAACATCATGAGCTACCTCCAGACCCTGTTCTCCTTCTTCAACGTGCCGATGTTCGTGGTCTTCATCGTCGGCATGTTCTGGAAGCGGGCGTCGAGGAAGTCGGGCTTCTGGGGGCTGCTGGCCGGCACGACGGCGGCGATGATCAACTACTTCGTCCTCTACAAGCAGGACATCATCTCGATCCCCTCCGACCAGGGCGCCAACTTCGTCTCCGCGATCGCCGGGTTCGTGGCCGGTGCGGTCGTCATGTTCGCCGTCTCCCTCTTCACGGCTCCCAAGCCGGCGGAGGAACTCCAGGGGCTGGTGTACGGCACCCGGTCCCCGGGCATGGCCGAGCCGCCCGCCGAGGGGGACGACGCGTGGTATCGCAAGCCGGCGCTGCTGGGGTGGGGTGCGGTGGTGCTGGCTGCCGCCTGCTACATCCCGTTCTCGTTCTGACTTCGGAGGATTGACAGACCATGACCGACAACTCCGAACACTCCGAGCATTCCGGGTACTCCGAGCAGGACGTCCAGCGTGAGGTCAGTGCGCTGCAGGAGAAGTCCGCCACGGCTGCCCGTCTCTTCGACATCCGGCGCATCATCGGCGGACTCTTCGTGATCTACGGCGTGATCGTCACGATCGCGGGGCTGACGGACGACCAGGCCGCGATCGACAAGGCCGAGGGCGTCAACATCAACCTCTGGACCGGGCTGGGGATGCTGCTGCTCGGCATCTTCTTCCTGGTCTGGCTGAAGCTACGGCCTACGGCTCCGGCGCCGCCGCGGGTGGAGGGCGAGGGCGGGGAGTGACGGTGGTGGGGGCGGGCGATCGGTGTCTCGCCCCCACCGGACGGGCCGAGTCGGCGCGGCCCTCTACCCGGGCCCCGCCACCCCACCCTCCGCCGACGATGACTGTGGCACCGGTCCCGCGCGGTCCAGCAAGCCCGTGCGTGCCGCCAGTGCCGCTGCCTCCAGGCGGGAGCCGACGCCCAGTTTCATCAGGACTCGTTGGACGTGGGTGCGGGCCGTGGAGGGGGCGATGCCCATGCCGGCGGCGATCAGGCGGGTGTCCTCGCCGTCGGCCACCCGGACCAGGACCTCGACCTCCCGGGGGGTCAGCATCTGGAGCAGGCGCTGGCCCTCGTCGTCCGGTTGGGCCGCGGGGTTGAGCAACTCGCTGAACGCGCCCTGGAGTAGTTGTGGCGCCACCGCGGCCTCGCCCGCCCGCGCCTTCATGATCGCCCGCTCCACGCCCTCTATGCGCTCGTCGTGCCGGACATAGCCGGAGGCCCCCGCCGCGAACGCCGCCGCTATGCCGCGCGGGCTCGGCACGGGGCCGAGGACGAGTACCGCCACCTGCGGGCGCTCCCTCTTGATCTTCACCACCGGGTCGAACATCCCCGGCTCCGCGGGCGTCGCCGTCCCCAGCAGGCACACCTCGGGCGCCCGCGTGATCACCAGCTCCGCCGCCCCCGCGGCGGGCGCCGCCGCGGCCAGCACCCGGTGCCCCCTCAGCTTCAGTGCCGAGGCCAGCGCCTCGGCGAGCAATCGGTGGTCGTCGACCACCATGAGCCGAACTCCCATCGAGCAACCCCCCAGTCCCCCCAATGGATCCCCATCAATACCCAGGACCGGTCGTGCCGGTCCGGACGCCCCACTWTGGATGCCCACTGGTCCGCTACGACAACATCACCGTCAGCGGGGGCACCGTCGCGGCCGGCGGCACCAGCGGCGGCGCCGCCTTCGACCTAGAGTCCGGCAAGCCGCTGTGGGTCCCGAAGGCCAACGACAGCTGCTACGACCTCGGGTATGCGGGCGGCCCCAAGATGGT
>NZ_RDBN01000053.1:970812-983532 GCF_008042075.1 Streptomyces sp. UW30
GGAGGCGGGGTCGAGGTTGGAGGAGGGCTCGTCCAGGACGAGGATCTCCGGCTGCATCGCGAGCACCGTCGCCACCGCGACCCGGCGCCGCTGGCCGAAGGAGAGGTGGTGCGGCGGGCGGTCGGTCTTTCGGCTGAGCCCGTGGTTTCTGGGGCCGGGAAGCGTGGCCGTTCGGCCGAGGTGGCCGTGGGGGCCTCGGCAAGAGATTGGAGCTCCCCTTCCCCAGGAGCCCACCGATGCCGGCCGAACCCCTTTCCTGCGTCGCCCCCGAGCCCGTTTCCCACGTCGCCGGAGTCCGGCCCAGTGGTGCCGTCCTAGCCCCTGAACGTCCGGAACCCCGCCGGGGCGGCCGTGCGCCGTCCCGTCAGGCACCACGGGTGCGACGGGACGTGCTGTTCTGGCTCGGCTGCGCGGTCTTAGCGCTGGTGCTGGCGCTGGTCACCACCCTCACCCCGCACCGGACGTGGGGAGCCTGCGCCGCGGTCGGGTACGCGGTCGCGGCCGAGCTCGCCCGTCGGGCGCCGCGCCCCTGGAGCGGGCGTAGTGCGCTAGCCGCGGTGCTCGGGGCGGTCGTGGTGCCGCTGGCGCTGATGGTGGCTGCGGGGGCCGCGCAGTCGGAGGTGTACGTCGTCGAGCGCTCCGGCGCCCTGCTGCTGGACTCCGGCAGCCCGTACGTGCCGCATCCGGTCGGCGTCGACGACTACAACCCCTATCTGCCCGGGATGGCGCTGTTCGGGATACCCCACGCGCTGTTCGACGGTACGGCGTTCGCGGATGCGCGGGTGTGGTTCTGTGCGGTGTTCCTGGTGAGCCTGCTGGTCGCCGGGCGGCGGTCGGGGCGTAACTCGCCCGGGCCGGGCGGGGGTTCGGGTGGGCGAGCCGTGGTGCTGCTCGCGGCGTTCCCCGCGGTGGCGCTGCCGCTGGTCGTCGGTGGGGTCGATCTGCCGGTGATCGGGCTGATGTGTCTGGGGCTGGCTCTGGCGGGCCGGGGCGGGACCGGTGCGGCGGCCGGGCTGGCGATGGGCGCCGCGGCCGCGCTGAAGTGGACGGCCTGGCCGCTGCTGCCGGTGGGGCTGGTCCTGCTCGCGGTCAGGGCGGGGCGGCGGGCGGCCGTGCGGGCCGGAGTCGTCGCCGTACTGGTGGCCGCGCTGGCAGTGGTGCCGGCGGCCCTGGCCGATCCGCACGCCTTCGTCGAGCACGTGGTGCTCTTCCCGCTCGGTGAGGGCGGGGTGCGCTCTCCTGCGGCGAGCCCGCTGCCCGGGCATCTGCTGGCGACGTACGTGCCCGGCGGTTCCGCCCTCGCCATGGCCGCGCTCGTGGCCGCCGCCGGTGGTGTGGGGGTGTCGTTGGCGGTACGGCCGCCCCGGACCGTTCTCGCGGCGGCGGACCGGCTGGCGCTCGGGTTGGGGCTGGCGATGTGCCTGATCCCCGCGGCGCGGTTCGGGTACCTGGTCTATCCGCTGGTCCTGGCCGTCTGGTTCCGGCGGGCGGAGCCGGTGAGGGCCGCTCGTCGGGTCGGGCGGTCGGTGGGGGTCGGCCGTGGGTCCTGCGGTGCGCCGAAGCCGCCCTGCGGCGGCTGGTTGGGCGGCTGACTCATGAGCGGTTCCCCCTTGAGACCGGTGCGGTGCCACGTTCTGTGCCGTCGCGTTCTTGCCACACCAGCTTTTCTCAGACTGTTCTCAGGCGGACCTTTCTATCACCCGCCACCGACAGCGCACCGAGCCGTCTCCTCCCCTGTTCCCAAGGGAGAACCGGCCTGTGATGCCGCCGTTATGCGCCTTCACGCCCCCTCCACACAGCGCAAGCTCCGCCCGCGCGAGCGCCTCCGAGCACCCTGCGCCGGGCGGCCGACTGCTATGCGTCCTCGGCGAGTTCCAGCCAGTGCAGCTCCAGCTCGTCGCGCTGACCGGCCAGATCGCGCAGCTCCGCGTCGAGTTCGGCGACCTTCGCGAAGTCGGTGGCGTGCTCGGCGATCTGCGCGTGCAGCTTGGTCTCCCGATCGGAGATCTTGTCGAGCTGCCGCTCGATCTTCTGCAACTCCTTCTTGGCGGCGCGCAGATCGGCGGCGCTCCGCTCCGGTACGGCCTTCTCGGCGGCCGGGGTGGAGGCCGCGGCGGCGACCTGGGCCTCCATGCGGTGGCGGCGCTCCAGGTACTCGTCGATACCGCGCGGCAGCATCCGCAAGGTGGCGTCGCCGAGCAGGGCGAACACGCGGTCCGTGGTGCGCTCGACGAAGAAGCGGTCGTGGGAGATGACGATCATCGAACCCGGCCAGCCGTCGAGGAGGTCCTCCAGCTGGGTGAGGGTCTCGATGTCGAGGTCGTTGGTGGGCTCGTCGAGGAAAAGGACGTTGGGCTCGTCCATGAGCAGGCGCAGGAGTTGGAGCCTGCGGCGCTCACCACCGGACAGGTCGCCGACCGGCGTCCACTGCTTCTCCTTGCTGAAGCCGAACGTCTCGCACAGCTGCCCGGCGGTCATCTCCCGGCCCTTGCCCAGGTCGACGCGCTCGCGCACCTGCGACACGGCTTCCAGGACACGCAGGGCGGGGTTCAGCTCGGCGACTTCCTGGGACAGATAGGCGAGTTTGACGGTCTTTCCGACCGCGATCCGCCCGCCGGCCGGCTGCGCCTCACCCTCGGTCCGCGCGGCCTGCGCCATCGCGCGCAGGAGGGAGGTCTTGCCCGCGCCGTTGACACCGACGAGACCGATACGGTCGCCGGGCCCGAGCTGCCAGGTCACATGCTTGAGCAGCACCTTGGGGCCGGCCTGGACGGTGACGTCCTCCAGGTCGAACACCGTCTTGCCGAGCCGGGACGAGGCGAACTTCATCAGCTCACTGGTGTCCCGGGGCGGCGGCACGTCCGCGATCAGCTCGTTGGCGGCCTCGACCCGGAAGCGCGGCTTGGACGTCCGCGCGGGGGCGCCGCGCCGCAGCCAGGCCAGCTCCTTGCGGACCAGGTTCTGCCGCTTGACCTCCTCGGTGGCGGCGATGCGCTCGCGCTCGGCACGGGCGAAGACGTAGTCGGAGTAGCCGCCCTCGTACTCGTGGACGGCGCCGCGCTGGACGTCCCACATGCGGGTGCAGACCTGGTCGAGGAACCAGCGGTCGTGGGTGACGCACACGAGCGCCGAGCGCCGCTCCCGCAGGTGCTGGGCGAGCCAGGCGATGCCCTCGACGTCGAGGTGGTTGGTGGGCTCGTCGAGAACGATCAGGTCCTGTTCCTCGATGAGCAGCTTGGCGAGCGCGATCCGGCGCCGCTCACCGCCGGAGAGCGGGCCGATGACGGTGTCGAGGCCCTGCGGGAAGCCGGGCAGGTCGAGGCCGCCGAACAGTCCCGTGAGCACGTCCCGGATCTTGGCGTTGCCGGCCCACTCGTGGTCGGCCATGTCCCGGATGACCTCGTGCCGGACGGTGGCCTCGGAGTCGAGCGAGTCGTGCTGCGTGAGCACGCCGAGCCGCAGCCCGCCGGAGTGCGTGACCCGGCCGGTGTCGGCCTCCTCCGCCTTGGCCAGCATCCGGATCAGGGTCGTCTTCCCGTCGCCGTTGCGCCCGACGACGCCGATGCGGTCGCCCTCGGAGACGCCGAGCGACACACCGTCGAGCAGGGCACGGGTGCCGTACACCTTGCTGACGTTCTCGACATTGACCAGGTTGACGGCCATTTCTCTCCTGCCCAGGGGGACGATCGACCCTCCAGGGTAGTCGCGCGCACCGACAGCCCCGCACCGCAGTCCGGGCCCTACCCGGACGTAGGGATTCCCCCTGGTGATCGACCTGGTCGCGCCGGACGGTACGAGCTATCGCTTGAAGAGCAGCAGTTCCTCCGACTCCACGGACAACGTCGACGCCACGTACACGGTGGACGCCTCCGGCGAGACGACCGTCAACGGCACCTGGCAGCTGAAGGTCCAGGACGTCTACAGCGCGGACACGGGCTACATCAACAGCTGGAAGCTGACCTTCTGAGCGACGTGAGGGTCTGAGACACGCGTGCGCCCCGGGGATTCCCCGTCGTCCCCGGGGCGCATCGGCGGGCGCGGCGTCAGCGGCGGGCGGCCGCCGCGCGGACCTCGGCCAGGAGGTCGTACATGACCTGGCCGGGGCACTCGGTGTCGAAGTAGTCGCGGTGCCCGCCGACCACGTTCGTGTCCTTCTTCGTGCCGTTGACCGGGTTGACGTACGTCACCCGCGCCTCGGGGTCGAGGCCCTTGAACCGGGATATGACCTTGATCAGCCGGATCAGGGAGGCCTTCGCCGCGTCCGTGGGGGCCTGCTGGTCGAGGTTGCCGATCAGGGCGATGCCGAGGGCGCCGGAGTTGTAGCCGACGGAGTGGAAGGCGGTGACGAGGTCGCCGGCCGGGTTGAAGGCCGGGATGCCGTCGTCGCCGGAGTAGCGGCCCTCGTAGACGTTGCCCGCCTCGTCGATGAGGAAGTGGTAGCCGATGTCGCCCCAGTCGTTGGTGATCGCGTGGAACTCGTACATCGCGCGCACCGTCGCGGCCGGGTCGGGGTCGGCGTTCGGCGTCGCGGTGTGGTGGACCGTGATGACCTGCAACGGGTAGTACGTCTCCGGCGAGTTGACCTTGCCGTCCTTGTACCGCTTGGACTCGTCGGCGCCCCAGGCCGGGCGCGAGAGGTAGCGGACGCCACGCACGCGCGTGGGCTCGCTCGGCACCCGGAAGGTGCGGTCCGGGCCGTCGCTGGTGTCGATCGCCAGCGAGCGCACGCCGTCGATGCCGCTCGGGGCCTTCACCTCGTACGCCTTGGCGTCACCGGCCGCGACCAGGGCCGTGCCGCCGCCCTCGACGGTCGCACAGCCGCTCGTCAGGCTCTGCCAGTCGCCGTTCGCGAGCCGGATGGCGGCGCCGTCCTTCGCGCCGGACCAGCGCACACCGACGTAGGAGGCGGCGAAGGCTGTGGTGGCCTCGCCGGTGCCGGTGGCGGCCTCGGTACGGGTGGCCGGGAACTTCTCGGGCGTCGTACCCGAATCGCCGGATGCGGAGGCGGAGTTGTCCGGCCCGTCGGAGTCGGTCGCGGCGAACACCATCGGCGTGAGCGCCGCTCCGGCGGCCACCGCCCCGCCCGCGGCGATCATGCCGCGACGGGACAGGGAGCGCTTTCTACGGTGGGACTGCTGGGCGGGTGTGGGGGATTCGGACACAGGAGTGTCCCCTTCCAGAAGTGCACTTGACGGTAGGCCGGGCACACACGTGGCCCGACAGTTGAAAAGTCAAGCGACCCTAACCGCGTCAACTGTCCCGTGTGTACTGCGATCGCAGTACATCCGTGTGGAGATCGGGCGAAGAACGCCTACTTGTGAGTACAGCGTCAGGCTCAGGTCGACTGCACGACCGTGGCGCCCTGCGCGGGCCCGGACGCCGTGCGCACCGCGCGGCAAGTGCCGGACGTCCGCAGGGTGTCGGCCACCTTCACGGCCGACTCCGGGTCGCGGGCGAGGAACGCCGTGGTCGGACCCGAGCCGGAGACCAGCGCCGTCAGCGCGCCCGCCGCGAGACCGGCGGCGAGGGTGTCGGCGAGCTCCGGGAAGAGGGAGAGGGCGGCGGGCTGGAGGTCGTTGGAGACGGCGGCGGCGAGCGCGTCCGGGTCGCCCTTGGCAAGCGCGTCCAGCAGCGGCTGGGAGGCGACGGGCTCGGGGATGTCGGCGCCCTCGCCGAGCCGGTCGAACTCGCGGAAGACGGCGGGCGTCGACAGCCCGCGCTCGGCCATCGCGAACACCCACGGGAAGGTGCCGCCCACGTCGAGCGGGCGCAGCTTCTCGCCCCGCCCGGTGCCCAGGGCCGCGCCGCCGACCAGGCTGAACGGCACGTCGCTGCCCAACTCGGCGCAGATGTCGAGGAGTTCCTCGCGGGAGGCGTTCGTGCCCCACAGCGCGTCGCAGGCCAGCAGCGCGCCCGCGCCGTCCGCACTGCCGCCCGCCATGCCGCCGGCGACCGGGATGTCCTTGGCGATGTGCAGGTGCACGTCGGGGGCGAGGCCGTACCGCGCGGCCAGCGCCTCGGCCGCGCGGGCGGCGAGGTTCGTACGGTCCAGGGGGACCTGGTCGGCGTCGGTGCCGTCGCAGGTGACACGCAGGCCGTCGGGCGAGGGGGTCACGGTGACCTCGTCGTACAGGCCGACGGCGAGGAAGACGTTCGCCAGGTCATGGAACCCGTCCGGACGGGCGGCGCCGACCGCGAGCTGGACGTTGACCTTGGCCGGGACACGTACGGTGACGCTCGCGCTCACTTACTCGGACTCCTTGTGCTGCTTGTTCTCGGCGATGGCCGCGAACTCCTCGACCGTCAGGGCCTCTCCGCGTGCCTGTGGGGAGACGCCGGCCGCGACCAGGGCGGCCTCGGCGGCGGCGGCCGAACCGGCCCAGCCGGCGAGGGCGGCGCGCAGCGTCTTGCGGCGCTGGGCGAAGGCGGCGTCGATGACGGCGAAGACGTCGCGCCGGGAGGCGGTGGTCCCCAGCGGCTCGGTGCGGCGGGTCAGGGACACCAGGCCGCTGTCGACGTTCGGCGCGGGCCAGAAGACGTTGCGGCCGATGGCACCGGCCCGCTTGACCTCGGCGTACCAGTTGGCCTTCACGGACGGGACGCCGTAGACCTTCGAGCCGGGCGGGGCGGCGAGGCGGTCGGCCACCTCCGACTGGACCATGACGAGGGTGCGTTCGATGCTCGGGAAGGTTTCGAGCATGTGGAGGAGGACCGGCACGGCCACGTTGTAGGGGAGGTTCGCGACCAGCGCGGTCGGCGGCGGGCCCGGCAGTTCGGCGACGTGCATCGCGTCGGTGTGCACCAGCGCGAAACGGTCGGCGCGCTGCGGCATACGGGCCGCGACGGTCGCGGGCAGCGCGGCGGCCAGGACGTCGTCGATCTCCACGGCGATGACGCGGTCGGCCGCCTCCAGCAGGCCGAGGGTGAGGGAGCCCAGTCCCGGGCCGACCTCGACGACCACGTCGTCGGGGCGTACCTCCGCGGTGCGGACGATACGGCGGACGGTGTTGGCGTCGATCACGAAGTTCTGGCCACGCTGCTTGGTGGGGCGCACGCCGAGGGCGGTCGCCAGCTCACGGACGTCGGCGGGGCCCAGAAGGGCGTCGGGGGTGGGGCTGCTCACCCGACAAGGGTACGGGTCGCCGCAGACCCGACCCGACGCGCGAAGCGGCGCTCACCCGTGCAGGCGCGCCCCGCAGTGCGGCCAGGGACTCGCCCCCTGGCGCACATACAGCTTCTTCGCGCGCATCGTCTGTTCCTCCGCCGACGCCTCCTGCGGCCGCCCCTTCCCGCCGAGGCCATGCCAGGTCTGGGTGTCGAACTGGTACAGCCCGCCGTACGTCCCCGACGAGTCCACCGCGTTCGCCTGGCCTCCGGACTCGCACGCCGCCAGCCCCTCCCAGTTCAGCTGGCCGGCACCGCTGACGGACGTCGGCAGGGCCTTCGTACCCACCTTCACCACCTGCGTCTGCGGCTCGCGCACCACCTCGGTCCTGATCCGGCGCGGCTTCTGCCGGACGCCGTTGACCGTGCGCAGCGTGTACGTCATCCGCCGCAGCCCCGCCTGACCGGCCCGCTCGACGACCTCCGTGCCCTTGAAGACCGAGGGATCGTCGATCCGCTCCACCGCGTAGGGAATCGCCTCGTCGCGGATCTCCTTGCGGCCGGTGATCCGCAGCACGGTGACCGTCTGCCCGTCGCGCGGGAAGCTCTCCAGGGGGACCGAGGTGGCGTCCTGCCCGCGCAGGGTGATCCCGGCCTGCTCCACGACCTCGCTCACGCTCGCGGCGTTCGTCCTGATCGTGCGCGCCCGGCCGTCCGCCATCACCGTCACCGCCCGCTCCGTGCGCACATCCAGCGCTAGCCCCTCACGCCCGATCCGCCGGGAGCGCGACGTCGACAGATACGCGCCCTCCGCACGCACCCCCAGCTGGCTGAGCGCCGCCTCCACCGTGCGCGCCGTCGTCCACACCTCGCGCCGCTGGCCGTCGAGGGTGAGCCGCACGGGGCGTCCGTAGTGCACCGCGATCTCGTCACCGTTGGAGAGCCCCTCGCCGGAAGCGGGCGCGACGACATCGTGCGCCCCCACGTCGACGCCCTCCTCGGTGAGCAGTTCGCTGACGTCGTCGGCGAAGGTGTGCAGGCTGCGCGGCTTGCCGCCGTCGAGGCTCAGCTCGACCGCCTTGTCCTTGGCCACGAACGCGCTCGTCCCGCCCGCGAGGAACGCGACGACCAGCGCCTGCGGGACCAGTCGGCGCATGGTCCCGTCACCCCGCTCGGCCGCCCGCGCCCTGCGCCGGTGCGCGGCCCGCCGGCCACTCCTGGGGCGCACGACGGGAGCGTGCGCCGTATCGGAGATCTCGTACGCGGGCCGGTAGGTGTCCTCGTAGGAGGCGTACGACTCGTACGAGGCGTGCCTCTCGTATCCGGATCCGTAACTGTCCGTAGGCGTCGCGTAGGGCCCCGGCACCCCGTACCCCAGCGTCTGCGCGCTGTGCGGGTCGAAGTCGCCATACCCCGGGGGCTCATGGGTCAGGCTCGGGCCGTACGTCTCGAACTGCGCGTTGCTCACGACGACACGCTCCACCGGAGGGGTCCGTTTCGGGCCACCAGAACCTAGCGGAGGGGTCGTCGCTCGCCAAAGCGACGCGACTACACACAGTGCTGAGCCACTCGGCGTAAAGACGTGCGAGCGTTGCCCGGCGTTATCCGTCAGTAACCGAAGGCGTGTGCCGTGTTCGTCCCGAGGGCCGCCGCCAGCGCGTCCTCGTCGTTGCCCCGTACGGCCGCCATGGCGCGCACCGTGATCGGAATGAGATACGGAGCGTTGGGCCGTCCGCGGTACGGCGCCGGCGTGAGGAAGGGCGCGTCCGTCTCCACCAGGAGCAGCTCCAGCGGGGCCACGGCCACCGAGTCCCGCAGATTCTGGGCGTTCTTGAAGGTGACGTTGCCGGCGAAGGACATGAAGTACCCGGCGCGGGCGCACACTTGCGCCATCTCCGCGTCGCCGGAGTAGCAGTGGAAGACGGTCCGCTCGGGCGCGCCCTCCTCCTTCAGCACGCGCAGCACATCCGCGTGGGCGTCGCGGTCGTGGATGACGAGGGCCTTGCCGTGCCGCTTGGCGATCTCGATGTGGGCGCGGAACGACGCCTCCTGCGCCTCCATGCCCTCGGGCCCGGTGCGGAAGAAGTCGAGGCCGGTCTCGCCGACGCCCTTGACCTGCGGGAGTGCGGCCAGGCGGTCGATCTCGGCGAGCGCCTCGTCGAGCGCCCGCGCACCACCCGGCTCACGCGCTCCCTGCCGGGACCAGCCGTCGGGGTCGCCGTGCACGATGCGCGGCGCCTCGTTCGGGTGCAGGGCGACGGTCGCGTGCACGGCGTCGTACTGCGCCGCCGTCTCGGCCGCCCACTGCGAGCCGCGTACGTCGCAGCCCACCTGCACGACCGTCGTCACGCCCACCGAGGCCGCCTTGGCCAGCCCCTCCTCCACGGTGCCCGACTGCATGTCGAGGTGGGTGTGCGAGTCGGCGACCGGCACCCGGAGCGGTTCCGGGAGGGGCGGGGCTGCGTGCTTGTCGGCGGCGTTCGAAGGCATGCCCCGATCCTACGAAAGAGGCATGCCCGGCCGGCCGGCCGCTCGGCTCAGCTCGCCTTGCGGTGGAAGACGTGCAGGAGATCGGACAGATGCCAGTGGTGGTGCGGCTCGGCGGGCGCGGACTGCGCGTCCGGCTCCGCCTGCGCCTCGGGCCCCGACTTCGACCGGGTGGGGAGGGGGGCGGGGCGGTGCAGAGAGTTCTGCACGGAGGACACCTGCCCGGCGCGCATGATCCGTACGATGTGCCCGTCGCAGTTCTGGCACGCGGGACTGCTGAGCGGGGACGGTACGACCTGGCCGTTCGCCACGTACATCACGAACTCACGGCCGTCGCCGTCTATGTGGTGCTCTATCTCGTACGACTGCTCCCAGCCGTGCCCGCAGCGCATGCAGGCGAACGAATACGACTCGTGGACGACGGCGGTCGCGGCGCTGCGAAGGCCCGAGGTCTGCTGTGCGATCTCACTCATGCCAGCTCCTGTGGTCCGCTGGGTGGGACGGGTCGCGTCCCACAACTCAGTGGACTCCTCCGCAGGAGTGAACGCACGGGATCTGTCCAGTGTTGGCGCCGACTTGGACGTTCCTTGCCGAAAGGCCCGGGTCCCTTTACCCCGGCATGGGGCGCACGCTCATGCGATATACGCCCTGCTCACCCGGCGTTTCACGCCCCCGCGTTCTTGGCCGCCACAACGGCGTCGAAGACCTCCCGCTTGGGCACTCCGGCCTCCGCCGCCACAGCCGCGATGGCCTCCTTGCGCCGCTCCCCCGCCTCTTCGCGGACGCGAACGCGGCGCACGAGTTCCCCGGCGTCGAGCTCCTCGGCCCCCTTCTCGGGCGCCCCCTCGACGACGACGGTGATCTCCCCGCGCACCCCCTCGGCGGCCCACGCCGCCAGCTCGGCAAGAGCGCCGCGCCTGACCTCCTCGTACGTCTTCGTCAGCTCCCGGCACACGGCGGCCCGCCGCTCGGCGCCGAACACCTCGGCCATCGCGGCGAGCGTGTCGTCGAGCCGGTGCGGTGCCTCGAAGTAGACGAGCGTGCGGCGCTCCCCGGCCACCTCCCGCAGCCGCGACAGCCGCTCCCCGGCCTTGCGCGGCAGGAAGCCCTCGAAGCAGAACCGGTCGACGGGCAGCCCGGACAGCGCGAGCGCGGTGAGCACGGCGGACGGCCCGGGCACGGCGGTGACCCGGATGTCCTTCTCGACGGCCGCCGCGACCAGCCGGTACCCGGGGTCGGACACGGACGGCATGCCCGCGTCGGTCACCAGCAGCACCCGCGATCCCGCGAGGAGCGCCTCGACCAGCTCCGGCGTACGGGCCGCCTCGTTGCCCTCGAAGTACGACACGACCCGCCCGGCCGGCTGCACGCCCAGCGCCTGGGTGAGGCGCTTGAGCCGCCGGGTGTCCTCGGCGGCGATCACGTCCGCGCCGGCCAGTTCCTCGACGAGCCGGGGCGGGGCGTCCTTGACGTCGCCGATCGGGGTGCCTGCCAAAACAAGGGTTCCTGTCACGTTTCCATCCTCGCAGGGCGCATCCACGCGACTGTCACAGACGTGTTCCCTACGATGGCGCGGTGACCAGTACCGCGTCCTCCACGGACACCCGGCAGGGCCAGGCACCGCACGAGCAGCGGCCGTCGTGGCAGCAGCGCCTGCGCCGATTCGGCTATACGGCGGCGCCCAGAAGCGACGTACGCGAACAGCTCGTGCCGCCGTATGTCCAGCCCAGCCCGCGGATGTGGCAGTTCCTCGGCCTCTCGCGGCCGCTCGCCGAGCGGATCGCGCGCTGGTCGGCCTGGGGCGGTCCGCTGCTGGTGACGCTGCTGGCCGGGGTGATGCGGTTCTGGAACCTGCGCAACCCGAAGAGGGTGATATTCGACGAGACGTACTACGCCAAGGACGCGTGGGCGCTCGTCCACCGCGGCTTCGAGGTCAACTGGGACAAGAACGCCAACGACCTGATCCTCAAGGTCGGCGACCAGGTGCAGATCCCGACGGACGCGTCGTATGTCGTGCATCCGCCGGTGGGCAAGTACGTCATCGGGCTCGGCGAGCTGATGTTCGGGTTCAACCCGTTCGGCTGGCGGTTCATGACGGCGCTGCTCGGCACGCTCGCGGTGCTGATGCTGTGCCGCATCGGCCGCCGTATCTTCCGCTCGACGTTCCTCGGCTGTCTCGCGGGCACGCTGATGGCGGTGGACGGGCTGGCCTTCGTGATGGCGCGCACCTCGCTGCTCGACGGGGTGCTGATGTTCTTCGTGCTGGCGGCGTTCGGCTGCCTGGTCGTGGACCGGGACCGGGCGCGCGCGAAACTCGCCGCCGCGCTGCCGGTGGACGCGGACGGGCGGGTGCGCCCCGACGCGCACATCGCCGAGACCCTGCGCCTGGGCTGGCGCCCCTACCGCTGGCTGGCGGGCCTGATGCTGGGCCTGGCCATCGGCACCAAGTGGAACGGCCTGTACTTCCTGGTCGCGTTCGGCCTGCTGACGGTGCTCTGGGACGTCGGCGCCCGCCGGGTCGCCGGCGCCCACCACCCGTACGCGGCGGTGCTCAAGCACGACGTGGGCCTGGCGTTCCTCGCGACGGTCCCGGTGGCGGTCGTCACGTACCTCGTGTCGTGGACGGGCTGGATCCTCTCCCCGACCGACGGCAGCGGCGGCTACTACCGCGACTGGGCGAGCGCGAACGGCCGCAGCAGCAGCTGGTCGTGGCTGTTCCCCGACTGGTGGCTGAGCCTGTGGCACTACGAGCACCAGGTGTACGAATTCCACGTCGGCCTGTCGTCCCCGCACACCTACCAGTCCAACCCGTGGAGCTGGATCGTCGCCGGCCGCCCGGTGTCGTACTTCTACGAGTCGCCCAAACCCGGCAAGGACGGCTGCCCCGTCGACGCGGGCGAGAAGTGCGCCCGCGAGGTACTGGCCCTGGGCACACCGCTGCTGTGGTGGGTGGCGGCCTTCGCGGTCCTGTACATCCTGTGGCGCTGGCTGCTGCGCCGCGACTGGCGGGCCGGCGCGATCGCCTGCGGCGTGGCGGCGGGCTACCTCCCCTGGTTCCTCTACCAGGAACGCACGATCTTCTTCTTCTACGCCGTCGTCTTCCTCCCCTTCCTCTGCCTGGCCGTGGCC
>NZ_RDBN01000053.1:983632-1010375 GCF_008042075.1 Streptomyces sp. UW30
CCTCACCCAGGCGCTGGGCGTGCAGCCGGCCGGGCGGGTCGTGTCGTACTTCGAGGGCAACGAGGCGGCCCGTACGCCGGAGCTGGTCGAGGCGCTCCTCGCGGGATCGCGGGTGCTGCTGGTGACCGACGCGGGCATGCCGTCCGTGTCCGACCCCGGGTACCGGCTGGTCGCGGCGGCCGTCGAGAAGGACATCCGGGCCTCCGTACAGCTTGTCCGTGCCGGGGCCGCCGTAGAGCCTGTCGTCGCGGTTCTTGCCTAGCTTCTCGTCCCGGGACAGTTCAAAGCCGTTGCCCACCTGGCTCTCGCCCCACATCAGGTCATCGCCGTCGTCGCCGTACAGGACGTCGTTGCCCTCGTTCCCGAACAGCACGTCGTCGCCGGGCCCGCCGTGGAGCGAGTCGTCGCCCTGCTGGCCGACGAGGGACTGGGTGCCCTCCCCGCCCTGGATCACGTCGTCGCCGGGGCCGCCCAGGACGCCGACGTCGCCGCTGCCGTGGAGGGTGTCATCGCCGGGGCCACCGTCGATCGACATGTAGCCGTTCGC
Source organism: Streptomyces sp. UW30 (assembly GCF_008042075.1). GTDB lineage: Bacteria > Actinomycetota > Actinomycetes > Streptomycetales > Streptomycetaceae > Streptomyces. The sequence goes on from NZ_RDBN01000053.1 coordinate 984,180, forward strand.
GGTGATGGTGTCGTCGCCGGGGCCGCCGAAGACGTGCAGGGCCTCGCGCCCGGTGCCGGTCCAGGTGTCGTTGCCGGAGCCCAGGTTGATCTCGGTGTAGCCCAGGTTGTTCTGGTCGACGACATGGCCTTCGGCGGTGTCCTCGCCATCGCCGAGCTGCAGCACCAGCGTGCGGACCGGGTCCGTGGTCATCTCCTCGTACCGGGCCGTGCAGGAGACCTTGGTGCGGTCGGCGTCGCTGGGGTAGGCACAGCCCTTCCCGGGGACGATGGGGACGACGTCGTCGATCACATACCTGATGGCGTAGTGGCCGGCCGGCAACTCGGTGACGCTCACCCTGTTGTTCTGGCCCGGGGCCGCCCGGTACTCGATCCCGTCTTTCAAAGCGGCCCTGGCAGGCGCCGCCGGATCACCCCGCATCGGACTCAGCGCCGCCGGAAGGGCAACGCCCGCGCAAAGCGCCAGGGCCAGTACGGACGCGGCGCGAACCGTTCGGCGGTCGGTGAGGAAAGAGCGCACGGCAGGACCTCCGGAGGCGGTATCCGACGACACATGCGACTCGCGGCCCGCGCGGCTGGTTGCCTTCCTCACACGGACAACAAAAGAAAACAACTCCCCCAGGTTTCCGCCATGTCACTTACAGTGCGGAAGACATAACGGGGAGGGGACCATGCCCAAGGGGGTCAAGGTCGCTGTCATAGGCGGCGTGTTCGCGGTGATGGTGGGCGGGGCCGGCTACGGCGCCTACAACATCGTGTCGGCGTTGAACGGCGGTGGGGCTACGGGGGCCGGGGGGCCCGCGCCGGAGAGGACGGGGCCGCCGAGTGCGGAGGAAGTCGAGGAGGCCTCGGCCAAGTTCTTCGCCGGCTGGGAGAAGGGCGAGGCCGCGCAGGCCTCGACGTACACGAACAACAAGGCGGCCGCCCTAGCGGTGCTGTCCTCCTACGGCGAGGACGCCCACATCACCGGCGTGCAGATCACGCCCGGGGCGGCGCGCGGCGCCACCGTGCCGTTCACTGTGAAGGCCAAGGTGTCCTACGGCGGGAAGTCCAAGCCGCTGACCTACAAGAGCGAACTCACCGTCGTCCGCGGCAAGACCACCGGGCGGGCCCTCGTCGACTGGCAGCCCACCGTGATCCACCCGCAGCTGAAGCGGGACGACACCCTCGTCACCGGCGAGGCGGCGAACCCGCCCATCGAGGCCGTCGACCGCGACGACACCGTGCTGACGAAGGAGAAGTACCCCTCGCTCGGCCCGATCCTGGACGCGCTGCGCGCCAAGTACGGCGACAAGGCCGGCGGCGAGCCCGGCGTCGAGCTGTCGATCCGGCACGCCGACGACTCGCCGGACACCTCACTGCTGACCCTGTCGAAGGGCAAGCCCGGCAAGCTGGAGACGACGCTCAGCGCGAGCGTGCAGGCGGCAGCCGAGAAGGCCGTGAAGAAGTACGACGACTCCTCCGTCGTCGCCCTCAAGACCGGCACCGGCGAGGTACTGGCCGTGGCGAACCATCGCGGCGACGCCTTCAACGCGGCCTTCGAGGGACGCGTCGCCCCCGGTTCCACGATGAAGATCCTCACCGCGGCGACGCTCATCGACAACGGCGTGACCACGATGAACGGCCCGGCGCCCTGCCCGCCCAGCGCCACCTGGCAGAGCCAGACCTTCAAGAACCTCAAAGGGCTTCAGCCCGATGAGACCGCGAGCGCCACGCTCGCCAACGGCTTCCTGCGCTCCTGCAACACCGCCTTCATCAAGCTCGTCGACGAGGAGCCGCTCACCGACGCCTCGCTGACGGCGGAGGCCGAGGAGAGGTTCGGGCTCGGCCGCGGTGACTGGAAGACCGGCATCGTCTCCTTCGACGGCAGCATCCCGGCCTCGCCCGGTCCGGACCGCGCGGCCAACGCCATCGGGCAGGGCCAGGTCGAGATGAACCCGCTGAACATGGCGTCGGTGACGGCGACCGCGATCACCGGCGACTTCCGCCAGCCGTATCTGATCTCGCCCGAACTCGACGACCGCCAACTGGCCACCGCCAAGGGGCTGCCGTCGAGCACCGCCGCCCAGCTGAAGCAGATGATGCGGCTGACCGCGACCTCGCCCCAGGGCACCGCCGTGCAGGTCATGTCCGGGCTCGGCGGTGACATCGGCGCCAAGACCGGTTCCGCGGAGGTCGACGGGAAGGCCACCTCTGACAGCTGGTTCACCGGATTCCGTGATGATGTGGCGGCGGCGGCCATGTCCCAGCAGGGCGGCCACGGCGGTGACGCGGCGGGGCCGATTGTCGCAGCCGTGCTACGAGCGTCCGGCTGAACTTATCCCTCGCGGCACGGGACTCTAGGGTGGTCGTCGTCGTTGGTATGCGTGAGGTCGGCGGGGCGGCGGGGGCTCCTGAATACGCGAGGGAACGGAAAGCAGTGGGCAACAGAAGGCGCGTCGCCGAGCGACGGAAGACCAACCCCGCCATGCTCGGCGGGATGATCGCCGTGGTCCTCGGCGGCGCCGGGTTCGGGGTCTACGCGCTGCTCGGCAGCGGCGCGGCCGCCGAGAACGGCACCGGGTCGGCGTCGAGCTCCGACGAGAAGGCCAGGTCCGTCAAGACCGGGCCCCTGTCGGCGACCGAGGTCACCACCGCGGCCCGGGACTTCCTCACCGCCTGGCAGCAGGGCAAGGTCACCGAGGCGGCCGGCGCCACCGACGACACCACCGCCGCCCAGGCCCTGCTCACCGGCTACGCCAAGGACGCCCACATCAAGGACGTCACCCTGACCGCCGGCACCCGCACCGGCGCGAAGGTCCCCTTCGCCGTGAAGGCCACGGTGTCGTACAAGGGCACCACCAAGCCGCTGACGTACGACAGCGCGCTCACCGTCGTCCGGCGCGCCGAGGACGGAAAGCCGCTGGTCGCGTGGCACTCGGCGATCGTCCACCCCGAGCTCAAGGACGGCGACACCCTGGTCACCGGCGCGTCCGGCACCCCGCCGGTCACGGCGCTCGACCGGGACGGCGGCGAGCTGACGGAGAAGGAGTACCCGTCGCTGGGCTCGGTCCTGGACGGGCTGCGCGAGAAGTACGGCGAGAAGGCCGGCGGCAAGGCGGGCGTCGAGCTCCAGGTGATCCGCGGCAAGGAGTCCAAGAAGGCCGAGCTGTCCGACAAGACCCTGCTGGAGCTGAGCAAGGGCACGCCGGGCACCGTGAAGACGACGCTCAGCCCGACGCTCCAGGCCGCCGCGGAGGCGCAGGTCGCCTCGAAGGCGAAGGCGTCGGTGGTCCTCCTGCGCCCGTCGACCGGCGAGATCCTCGCGGTCGCCAACTCCTCGCACGGCTTCAACACCGCTTTCCAGGGCTCCCTCGCGCCCGGCTCCACGATGAAGGTCGTCACCTCGTCGCTGCTGCTCGAAAAGGGCCTGGCGTCGGCGGACAAGGAACACCCCTGCCCGAAGTACTTCACGTACGGCCACTGGAAGTTCCAGAACGACGACAAGTTCGAGATCAAGAACGGCACGTTCAAGGCGAGCTTCGCCCGCTCCTGCAACACGGCCTTCATCAGCCAGGCCCCCGAACTGGACGACGACAGCCTCACCAAGCAGGCCCAGCAGGTCTTCGGCCTGTCCATGAACAACTGGTCCGTCGGCGTCTCCTCCTTCGACGGCGCCGTCCCGGTCCAGTCGCAGGCCCAGATGGCGGCCTCGCTCATCGGGCAGGGCGGGGTGCGCATGAACCCGCTGAACATGGCGTCGGTGTCGGCGACCGTGCGGACGGGCACCTTCAAGCAGCCGTACCTGGTCTCCCCCGACGTCGACGGACGGCAGCTGGCGACGGCCTCGCGCACCATGTCCGCGTCCACGCTGTCCCAGCTGCGTGAACTGATGGCCTACACGGCGGCCTACGGCACGGCGGCCGAGGCGATGTCCGGGGTCACCGGTGATGTCGGTGCGAAGACCGGCTCGGCGGAGGTCGACGGCCAGAAGAAGCCGAACGGCTGGTTCACCGCCTACCGCGGCGACCTGGCGGCGGCGGGCGTGGTCCAGCAGGGCGGGCACGGCGGCGACACGGCGGGGCCGATCGTGGCGGCGCTGCTGAAGGCGGGCGGCTGAGCCTCAGCGCCCCAGCTGAGCCTCACGCCCCAGCTGAGCCTCACGGCCCACCGGAGCTTCACGGCCCACGGGTGCGGCGGCGGCCAGATAGGTGCGCCGCAGGAACCTCATCAACGCCCGCGTCTCGAACTGCACCACCGACACCCCCTGCGCAGAGTGGAACTCGACCACGGCCTGCACCCGGCCGCACGGCCACACCCGGACCTCTCCACTCCCCGTGGGGGCTCGCAGACCCTGTTCCAGCAGTGAGCGCGAGAAGGTCCACTCATGGGCATCGCGCCCGGGCAACCCGATCCGCACCGAGCGCGGATCGGAGTCCGGGTCGTAGCGCAGCACCACCGGCACCGCGTCCTGATCCTGCAACAGGATGTCGGCGTCCGTGACGATATGGGCCCGTGCGTACTGTTCGACTACAGACATCGGTCGGCCCCTTACGCTGCGCAACCTGTGCGAAAGCTGTGCTTCCGCTCCCCTTCCAATGTCGCATATTTCCGGGAACCTGCCCGTTCGGGCACAGGAAATCCGTCTGTAGTTCCCACTCCCTCGCTCTTGCAAGAGGTTCGCAACAAGCCACTATCATCGAACGGTGCACGTACCTGACGGATTCATAGACGCCCCCACCTCCGCCGTGACCGGTGTGGTCGCCGCGGCCGCGGTCGCCGTGAGCCTGCGCGGCGCCCGCCGTGAGCTCGACGAGCGGACCGCGCCGCTGGCCGGCCTGGTGGCCGCGTTCATCTTCGCCGTGCAGATGCTGAACTTCCCCGTCGCCGCGGGCACCAGCGGCCATCTGCTGGGCGGCGCGCTCGCCGCCGTACTCGTCGGCCCGTACACGGGGATGCTGTGCATCTCCGTCGTCCTGCTCATGCAGGGCGTCCTCTTCGCGGACGGCGGCCTCACCGCGCTCGGCGTGAACATCACCAACATGGCGATCGTCGGCGTGGTCGTCGCCTACGCCGTCTTCCGCGCCCTGGTGAAGGTCCTGCCGAAGTCCCGGCGGTCGATCACCGCGGCCACCTTCGTCGCCGCGCTGGTGTCGGTGCCGACGGCGGCTCTCGCGTTCACGTTCCTGTTCTGGATCGGCGGCACCACCGACGTCTCGATCGGCAAGGTCGCCGCGGCCATGGGCGGCGTCCACCTCCTGATCGGCATCGGCGAGGCCGCGATCACCGCGCTGACGGTCGGCGCCGTCGTCGCCGTGCGGCCGGACCTCGTGTACGGCGCCCGTGATCTGCGCCGGCCGCTGAAGCTGCGGGTCGGCGGCGAGCTCGTCGACGCTCCCGGGGCCGAGGCCGGGCAGCCGGTCGCGGCCAGGACCTCGCGCCGCACCCTGTGGATCAGCGGCGTGGCCACCTCCCTCGTACTCGCCGGGTTCGTCAGCTTCTACGCGTCCGCCAGCCCCGACGGTCTGGAGAAGGTCGCCGAGGACAAGGGCTTCGCCGAGTCGGCCGAAGAGCATGCCAACTCCGACTCACCGCTCGCCGACTACGGCGTCAAGGACATCGACAACGTCCGTCTGTCCGGCGGCCTCGCCGGCGCGATCGGCGTCGGCGTCACGCTCGTCGCGGGCAGCGCGGTGTTCTGGGCGGTGCGCAGGCGTCGTACGGACGACGTCTCGCCGTCGAGCACGAGCACCCCCGCGGGTTCGAGCGCCTGACATGGGGGCGGGGCACGCGCACAGGCTCTACCGGCACGGGCACTCGCCCGTGCACGGTCTGCCGCCGCACACCAAACTCGCGGCGGTCTTCGCCTTCGTCGTCGTGGTCGTGTCGACGCCGCGGGAGGCGATGTGGGCGTTCGGCCTGTACGCCGTGCTGCTCGCCGTCGTCGCGTCCGTCGCCCGCGTGCCGGCCGGCTTCCTGCTCAAGCGGCTGCTGATCGAGGTGCCGTTCGTGGCGTTCGCCGTGCTGATGCCGTTCGTGGCGGAGGGCGAGCGCGTCGAGGTGCTGGGGATGTCGCTGAGCGTCAGCGGGCTGTGGGGCGCCTGGAACGTGCTCGCCAAGGGCACCCTGGGCGTCGCCGCCTCCGTCCTGCTCGCCTCCACCACCGAGCTGCGTGAACTGCTGCTCGGCCTCCAGCGGTTGAAGCTGCCGCCGCTCATCGTGCAGATCGCGTCCTTCATGATCCGCTACGGCGATGTCATCGCGGACGAGATGCGGCGGATGCGCATCGCGCGGGAGTCACGCGGCTTCGAGGCGAAGGGCGTGCGGCACTGGGGCGTGCTGGCGAAGTCGGCGGGCGCGCTGTTCATCCGGTCCTACGAGCGTGGCGAGCGGGTGCATCTGGCCATGGTCAGCCGGGGATACGCCGGTTCGATGCCGGTGATCGACGAGGTGACCGCGTCCCGGGCGCAGTGGTCGTACGCCCTCGCACTCCCCTTCGCCGCCCTCGTCGTCTGCGTGTGGGGATGGATCCTGTGAGTACTGCTTCCCTGGAGGTCTCCGGCCTCGCGTTCGCCTACCCCGACGGCCACCAGGCCCTGTTCGGCGTGGACTTCTCGATCGCGCGCGGCGAGCGGGTCGCGCTGCTCGGTCCGAACGGCGCCGGCAAGACGACCCTCGTCCTGCACCTCAACGGCATCCTGACCGGCGGCACCGGCCGTGTGCAGGTCGCCGGGCTGCCCGTCGGCAAGCAGCACATGGCCGAGATCCGGCGCCGGGTCGGCATCGTGTTCCAGGACCCGGACGACCAGCTGTTCATGCCGACGGTCCGCGAGGACGTCGCGTTCGGGCCGGCGGCGGCCGGACTGAAGGGGCCGGAGCTGGAGGAGCGCGTCGACCGTGCGCTGGAGCAGGTCGGCATGGCGGAGTTCAAGCACCGCCCGCCGCACCACCTCTCCTTCGGCCAGCGGCGCCGGGTCGCGGTGGCGACGGTGCTCGCGATGCAGCCGGAGATCCTCGTCCTGGACGAGCCCTCCTCCAACCTCGACCCCGCCTCCCGCCGCGAACTGGCCGACATCCTGCGCTCGCTGGACGTCACCGTCCTGATGGTCACGCACGACCTGCCGTACGCGCTTGAGCTGTGCCCGCGTTCCCTGATCCTGGGCGAGGGCGTGATCGCGGCGGACGGCAGGACGGCCGAACTCCTCGCGGACGACGAGCTGATGCGCGCCCACCGCCTGGAGCTGCCGTTCGGCTTCGACCCGCGTTCCGTGACCATGGGCGCGTGAGCGTGGCGGGACGTCGGTCAAGGAGCTGACGGCCCGGCGCACCCGCTGATCTCGGGTTACCCGCGGTTGCTACCCCCTGGTAACAGCAGGCTCCATACCGACCAGTACCTTGTGCGCAATGTACTCGTGCGCGCTTTTTTGTAGTGCGCACTGTTCTGGGGGGAGGCCACCCATGACCGACGAGGGCGCTGCCGTCGACACCCGTCCGACGAAGATCATGTACGTCGCCGAGGCCACCGCGCACGGCGGCCGGGACGGCTATGTGACCAGCCAGGACGGCGAGATCGAGCTGAAGGTCTCGATGCCGCCGCAGCTGGGCGGCGACGGCAACGGCACCAACCCCGAGCAGCTCTTCGCCGCCGGCTACAGCACCTGCTTCCACAGCGCGCTGATCCTCGTCGGCAACCGCGAGGGCTACGACCTGACCGGATCCACCGTCGCCGCGAAGGTCGGCATCGGCCCCAACAAGCACCGCGGCTACGGCCTCGCGGTCGCCCTCAGCGTCTCCCTGCCGGTGCTGGACGCGGACATCGCGGCCAAGCTGGTGGACGCCGCGCACGAGGTCTGCCCATACTCCAACGCGACCCGCGGGAACATCGACGTCACCATCCTGCTTGGGTAGAAGGACCCGCACGAGGCAGGACGAGGAGACGGACGTGGACGTGAACGGCGCAGTGGCCGAGGGCTTCGAGCCGGTCCGGGAGGCGTTCGTCCGCAACTTCGAGACGCTGGGCGAGCGGGGCGCGGCGGTCGCCGTGTACCGGGACGGCCGCCAGGTGGTCGACCTGTGGGCCGGCACCAAGGACGTGGACGGGACCGAGCCCTGGCAGCGGGGCACCGCGCAGATCGTGCGCTCGGCGACGAAGGGCGTCGCCGCCGCCGTACTCCTGCTGCTGCGCCAGTACGGGGAGCTGGACCTGGACGCGCCGGTGGCCGAGTACTGGCCGCAGTTCAAGGCGCGCGGCAAGGAGCGGGTGCTGGTCAGGCACGTGCTGAACCACCGGGCCGGGCTGCCGGTGCTGGAGCGCCCGCTCACTCCGCAGGAGTCGCTGGACCCCCTGCGGGGCCCGGAGGCCGTCGCCGCTCAGGCCCCCGTGTGGGAGCCGGGCACCGCTCACGGCTACCACGCGCTGACGTACGGCTGGATGCTCGACGGGATCGTGCGGCGGGTGACCGGGAAGGGTGCCGGCGAGTGGATCGCGGACCGGATCGCCGGGCCGCTGGGGGCGGAGTTGTGGCTGGGCCTGCCGGCCGAGGAGGAGGCCGCCGGGCGGGCGGGCCGGGTGGGCCGACGCACGGTACGCCGGGTCGGGCGCGTCGGGCCGACGCACGGTACGCCGGGTCGGGCGCGTCGAGGGGCCGGAGCCGGCGCCGGGGGCGGTGCTGCGGGCCCGACCGAAGCGTTCGGTCACCGAGGCCTACCAGGACCCCGACTCCCTCACCCGCCGGGCCTTCGCCGCGATCACCCCGTTCCCCGACCAGAACGACCCGGCGTACCGTGCGTCGGCCCTGCCCGCCACCAACGGCATCGCGACCGCCGACGGTCTGGCCCGCGTCTACGCCGCGCTGATCGGAGAGGTCGACGGCGTGCGGCTCTTCGACCCCGCGACGGTGGAGCTGGCGAGGACCGAGGAGTCGTCGGGCCCCGACCGCGTCCTGGTCGTCAACACCCGCTTCGGCCTCGGCTACATGCTGCACGGCAGCGCGTCCCCGCTGCTGGGACCGGGCTCCTTCGGCCACCCCGGCCGCGGCGGCGCCCTCGGCTTCGCCGACCCGGAGACGGGGATCGCGCTCGGCTATGTGACGAACGGCTTCCGCAAGACGGTGACGGCGGATCCGAGGGCGCAGGGGCTGATCCGGGCAGTGCGGGCGTCCCTCGCCGGATAGGGCCGCCGGTTCACACGTGGATCGGGTGCGAGGTGCGGCCTGACGCCGCGTCGATCTCGCTGTGGGCCTTGGTGAGCATCTGCATCGCGAGCTCGTTCAGCGCGCGGGCGCCGGCGATCTCCTCCCCGACGCGTGGCTGATTCGAGTCGGTGTGGTGCCGTGCGGCGTGCCCTTGGGCCCGTACCTCGGTGCCGTCGGGCAGCCGCACCATCGCAACCGCCCGCGTGTGCTGGTCGTCCTCCAGGAACTCCATCTCGACATGCCATCCCACTGTGGTGTGCATCATGACGATCACCTCCGGAAGTACTGCTTCCAGGGTGCGCCTCGCGGGGGCCGCAGACTAGTCGGCTTCCGCGAATCCCCTGGGGCCGCCCGCCCGGGGCCGGACGGTCATCCTCAACGTGCGGGGCCGTACGGTGGCCCGCGCCACGGGCTGGACGACCTGGCCCCCGTCGAGTTCCAGCCGTACCGTCCGCACGATCGTCGCGATCGCCGTGATCAGCTCGGTGAGGGCGAAGCGGTCCCCGATGCACTTGTGCTTGCCCTCCCCGAAGGGCAGGAAGGCGCCCAGCGGGAGCTCCCGCGCCTCGCCCTGCCACCGCTCCGGGTCGAAGGCGAGGGGATCGGGGAAGAGCTCGGGGTCGCGGTGCAGGGCGTGCTGGCAGTAGGCCAGCTCGGTGCCCGCGGGCAGGGTCCACTCGCCGAGCCGGGTCTCGGTGGTGGTGCGCCGGGTGACGAGCCAGCCGGTGTGGTGCAGCCGCAGGGTTTCGGTGATGACCCGGTTCAGGCAGGGCAGCCGCGGCAGGTCGTCGAAGGTGACCGGCCGCTCGCCGAGGACCTCGTCCAGCTCGGACAGGACGCGGGCCTCGATGTCGGGGTGCCGGGCGAGTTCGTACAGGATCCAGGACAGCACCGACGCGGTGGTCTCGGTGCCGGCCACGGCCAACGTGAGGATCTCGGAGCAGATCTGATGCGCGCTCAGCGGCCGGCCGGTCTCCTCGTCCACGGCACGCAGCAGCATCGACAGCATGTCCCCGGTGTCGTGCCCGGAGGCCTGCAGTTCGTCGACGGCGGTGCCGATGGTGGCGCGTACGGCGGCGCGGGCCTGGTCGAAGCGGCGGTTGAAGGGCAGCGGCAGCCGCTCGAACCAGTCGGGCAGCATGATGCGGGCGCCGACGCCGTTCATCACCACCGACAGGTCGCTGCGCAACTGCCGGAAGGTCGCCTCGTCGAGGCTGCCGGAGAACACCGTCTTGACGAGCATGTCGAGGCTGAGCCCGACCATCGCCTCGCGCACGTCGAGGCTCTGGCCGGGCTGCCACGCGGCCACGGCGGCGGTCGCCTCCGCGCGCATGATGTCGACGTACCGGCTGATCTCGGTGTGGGCGAAGGCCGGTTGGAGCTGGCGGCGCCTTTGCACATGGGTCCGGCCGGCGGCGGTGACCACGCTGTCGCCCAGCAGCTGGCCCATCTTGTCGAAGAACCGGCCCTTGTCGAGGGTCGGCGCCAGGGCCTTGAGCATCTGGTGGATCAGGGCGGGGTCCTGCACCACGATCGTGCGCGTCCCGGGCTGCAGGACGATCTCGATCAGCGGTTCCCGTGTCTCGCGCAAAGAGGCGATGAAACCGAGGTTGTCGCGCATCTTCAGTGCGTGACCAAGGAGCGGGAACGATCCTGCGGCCCGGGGTATGGGGGGAGGCGCAGTGAGCGTCACGGGTTGTCCCTTCGCGGCGATCATGGGGCGCCCTATGACTGCCCAGATCATTCCCGGACGCAATCCCCGGGTGAACGTGTCCTGCGCCACTTGAGAGCACGGCCGTCCCACCCGTCACAGAGATGGGACGAAGGCCGCAACTCGGGATCAGGTGAGACTCGGCACACTCGCTTCGGCGGCCGCCCCCGGGCTGCTTCCATGGAGATGTCGCGCGCCGGACCTGGCCCCGCCGCCACCGCCACTTCCCCCGTTCACCGCACCGGGCCATATCGAGGACATGCGCTGCTGCTTCTCCGCTCATCTCCCCGCACTCGCAGCACTGTCGGCCTTCCCCGGCCCCTGCGAAGTGCTGCGCTCCGGTGCGCGCCTCGCCCCTGCCCTGGCGCGGTCGGCCTCCGCCGCCGTGCGCCGGGTCCGCTCCTGGCACCCCGACGATCTGACCGCCGTCAATCTTGAACTGGTCACCCTGACCGAGGACCGCGCCGTCATCACCTGGTACACCGGCATCCCCGGCACCGACGACGGCCTGGGCCACCCCCTGCCCGCGATCACCGAGGGCGAGGTCGTCTACGGCACCCACCCCGCGCGACTCAATCGCACTGCCTCCGAGGGCCTGCCGACCGCCCACCACCAGGTCGAGCTCACGGACCTGGAGCCGGGGCAGACGTACTACTACCAGGCCCGTTCCAGGGGCGTGGCCGCGACGCCCACCTCGCTGCATCTCGTGCGCGGCAACGCCGTGGGCACCTCGGCGTTCGGGCTCGGTTCGAGCGGCGGGCCGTACTGCTTCACCACGCCGCCGCCCCCGCCCGGCCGGCACCTGCTGTCGATCGCGCTCTGCAACGACCTGCACCTCGGCGAGACCACCGCCGGTCTCGTCGGCGGCCTGCCCCTGCTGCGCGGGGTCGCCCAGCAGCCGGGGCGCGCGCCCTACCCGGAGCTGATGAGCCGCGCCCTGGTCGCCGAGGCCCGGCGGCGCGGGGCGGACCTGCTGCTGGCCGGGGGCGACATCTCGGCCGGCGGTGCGGCCCACGACCTCGGTGAGGCCCGGCGGATCCTGGACGGTTTCGGCGCGCACGGGCAGGACTACTTCGTCGTACGCGGCAATCACGACCGCTCCCGGGACGGCGCCTTCCACACCACGTTCCCCGGCGGGAGCGAGGGGCCGGGGCATTTCGCCCGTGATCTCGGCGGGCTGCGGATCATCGGCCTGGACACGTACGCGAAGAGCGGCAACGGCGCCGACGCGGGCGGGCTCGGGGCCGAGCAGCTGTCGTGGTTCCGGGCGCGACTGCGGGAGCAGCCGGACCAGCCGACGCTGGTGTTCGGCCACCATCCGCTGACCGTGCGCGACTCCCTCTTCCCGGTGACCCGCGGCCAGCAGCTGGACCGCCGCCAGGCCCGTGCCGTCGTCGACGCCTACGCCTCCGCGCCCGGCGTCTTCCTCCACCACGCCGGCCACACCCACCGCAACAAGCGCACCCTGCTGTCGCGGGCCCCGCACGTCACCCATCAGGAGGTGGCCGCCGCCAAGGAGTACCCCGGCGGCTTCACCCTCGTGCGCATCCACTCCGGCGGCTACGCCCTCAACCACTACAAGGCCGGCGACGTGGCGGCCCGGCAGTGGAGCGAGCGGAGCCGGCGGGTGGCCGCGGGTCTGTGGCCGCACCACGCGCTGGGCCGCTCGGTCACCGACCGCAACAGCGTGCGGGCCCACGACCTGTCCGGTGTCGCGGTGCGTGAATAGCGCGTCACAGTGCGCGTTCGTAGCATCGAGTCATGGCGACCCTCTGGGAACTCATGCGGGACTGCATCCCCGACGACCACGCCCGGCAGGTCACCTCGCGGTACTACGTCGACGAGGTGATGGCCGCCCCCGGCGCGCCCGGGCTGGTCCTCGACCTGGGGTGCGGTCGCGGCACCTCGGCCAAGCTCTTCCGCCGGCACGCCCCCGACGTGCGGTGGGTCGGGGTGGACATCCGGGACTCGCCGGAGGCGGGACAGCGCACGCCGAACGGCGACCCGGTCGTGCACTACGACGGCGTACGCCTCCCTCTCGGCTCCGGCACGCTGCCGCTGGTCTACTCCCACCAGGTCTTCGAGCACGTCGCCCGCCCGCGCGAGCTGCTCGCCGAGATCGCCCGGGTGCTTCAGCCCGGGGGCCGGTTCATCGGGTCGACGTCCCAGTTCGAGCCGTACCACTCCTTCAGCCTGTGGAACTACACGCCGTACGGCTTCCGAAGGCTGGTCGAGGAGGCGGGGCTCACGCTTCAGGAGATCCGGCCCTCGCTGGACGGGGTGGCGCTGATCATGCGCAGCTATCTCGGCCGGCCGCCGGAGTACAGCCGGTACTGGAACGAGCAGTCCCCGCTGAACACCGAGATCGACGACTGGGCGAAGCACAACCGCCGCACGACGGCCCTGGTGAACCTGCGCAAGCTGACGTACTGCGGCCAGTTCGCGTTCAGGGTGGCCAAGGGGTAGGGCTCACCCCGGCGGCTCAACCCGCGTGCAGCATCAACCCGATCCCGGCGACCAGCAGCCCCGCCGCCAGGATCCGCCCCAGCCCGAACCGCTCCTTGAAGAACACCGCCCCGATGGCCGCACCCACGATGATCGACGACTCCCGCAGCGCGGCGATCGGCGCCAGCTCCGCCTTCGTCTGGGCCCACAGGACCAGCGCATACGCGGTCACGGAAAGCGCCGCGCCCAGCAGCCCGAGCACGGCGAACGGCCGCAGCACGGCGACCGTCTCCCCACGCCAGCGCCGGACGGCGTACGCGGGGATGACGAGCCCCTCGACCACCATGAGCCAGGAGATGTAGCCGAGGGAGGACCCCGAGGCCCGCACGCCCAGCCCGTCGAGCAGGGTGTACGCGGCGATGCTCAGCCCGGTCGCCAGCGCGGCGCCGATCGCGGCCCAGTTGGGCCGGTTCCCGCGCAGGCCCCACAGCGCGACGCCGGTGAGCCCCGCACAGGACAGGGCGATTCCGGCGGCCGCCCAGCCGTCCGGCACCTCGTGCGCGAACACGGCGGCGAGCACGGCGACCACGAGCGGCGCGGTGCCGCGCGCGATGGGGTAGGCCTGCCCGAAGTCCCCCAGCCGGAAGGACTTCATGAGCAGCGCGAAGTAGACGATGTGGACGAAGGCGGAGGCGAGCAGATACGGCCATGCCCGCGCCGCAGGGAACGCCCCGAACGGCATCAGCGCCAGCCCGATCAGCACCCCGCCGCCCGCGATGAGCGTGAACCCCACCAGCTTGTCGGTGATCTTGTGGGCGATGGCGTTCCAGCCGGCGTGCGTGACGGCCGCGAGCAGGACGGCGGAGGTGACCAGCGGCGTCACGAAGTCTGCTCGCGCACGTCCACCAGGGTGGCACCGGCCTGGGCGACGAGCGCCTTGGGCTCCATGGGGAACACGGTGTACGGCGTGCCGGCGGCGGCCCACACCACGTCGTGCTCCAGCAGCGACCGATCGGCCAGCACCCGCGTCCTCGTACGGTGCCCGAAGGGCGGTACGCCCCCGATGGCGTACCCGGTGGTCTCCCGTACGACGTCCGCCTTGGCCCGCGTGACCTTCTCGACGCCGAGTTCCTGCCTCACCCGCTCCACATCCACGCGGGAGGCGCCGTCCATGAGCACCAGCACGGGCACTCCTCCCCCAAGCTCTCGGCTTCGCTCGAGCAGGGGGGACCCCCAGGCCGCGAAGATCAGCGACTTGCAGATCTGACTGAGGTCGCACCCGATCGCTGCGGCGGCCTCGGCGGCGGTGCGGGTGGCGTCCGGGAATCGGCGGATCTGCCCGTGCAGATGATCCAGCCCCAACTCCCGCAGGGCGTCGGCGAAACGGGGGTGGGCTCCGGAGCCTTCGGTTCCGATGGTCGTCATGTCGGCACACGCTAGCGGTGCGTGTACGAGCCACGCGACCGAATTCCACCGCTCGCGACCGGGGGCTGCTCCGGCACGCCCTGCACACACGCCGTCACGCTCCGCGATCATGATGGTGGATGAGGCCATCACGCACTGACCGCCCACGCGCAGGGAGCAACGCATGTCCCACTACCTCTTCGACAACACCGACGCCCGCACCCCGTCCCGCTTCTCGACGCTCGAATCGTGCTACGACCCGGTCTCGCGCCGTCAGCTGGAACTGGCCGGCCTGGGCCCGGGCCTGAGGTGCCTGGAAGTCGGCGGAGGCAGCGGCTCGTTGGGGGCCTGGATGGGCGACCGGGTCGGCCCCGAGGGAGAGGTCACGGTGACCGACCTCGACCCCCGCTGGGCGGAGTCCCGGCCCCGCCCGCCACAGGTGCGCCTGCTGCGCCACGACATCGTCAACGACCCGCTGCCGGGCGACGGCTACGACGTGATCCACGCCCGTCTGGTCCTGCTGCACCTGCCGGAACGGCTCGCCGTACTGGACCGGCTCGTGGCGGCCCTGCGCCCGGGCGGACGGCTCCTGCTGGAAGAGTTCGACTGCACCTGGATCCCTCTCCTCGCCACGCCCGACGAAGAGTCCGCCGCCCTCTTCGCCCACGTCCAGAGCGCACTCATGACCCGGCTGGAGAAGGCGGGCGCCGATGTGGCGTGGGGTCGCCGGGTGCCGGGGGCGATGATCCGGGCGGGCCTCACCGAGGTCACGGCGACGACGTACGCCGAGTCCTGGCAGGGCGGCGGCACGGGCGTCGACCTGCACCGCGTCAACATGGAACAGGCTTCCGAGGGGCTGCACGACGAGGGCGTCACCGACGCCGAGCTGGCCCGTTTCTTCGCCCTCCTCAAGGACCCGTCCTTCGTCATCAACTCATACCCTCTGATCAGCACGCGGGGTCGCCGCGCCGGGTGAGACCGGGGCGCGGTCGCAACCGGGCGGCGGGGCAGAACGTCCTTGTGCGCGAAGGCTCGAACAGTCTCACGGGGCAAGGGTTGGTTCATGGGCGTCTTGTTGTGCGGTGGCGCTGCGGTACTGCTTCTCGTGTACGCCGTACGGGAGGGCTTCCAGATGCGGCGGCTGCGGATCGAGGGAATCCGCACCCACGGCGTGGTCGTCGACAACGTCCGCACCACCGACAGCGACGGGCCCATGTGGGTACCGGTCATCGCCTTCACCGATCAGCGTGGATACCGGGTGGAGTTCTCACCGAAGGCCCGCGGCACCGGGATGGGGCTCGCGACCGGGCGGCAGGTCCCCGTGATCTACTTCGCCCACAACCCCCAGAACGCCCGCGTGCTGATGCGCCGGCACATGACGGGGACGGTGTGGTGCACGCTGTTCGGCGGGCTGGTCTTCCTCGGCGCCGCGGTGTGGATCAGCTTGAGCTGACGGTCCGCGGAAACCGGGCACTCACCGCAGTGGCTATGCCCGACCGTCCCCGTTGAGCCGCTGAAGAAGGTCGAGCAGCGTCGCCCGATCCTCGTCGGACAACCCGGCGAAGCACCCCGCGAGGGTCTCGTCGGCGACCCGCTGACCGGCCGCCAGCACCCGCTCGCCGGCCGGCGTGAGGTGGTGCTCGATGCGTCGGCCGTGACCCTGGCGGCGCTCGACGAGGCCCTGCGCGGTCAGGCGGCCGACCAGCGCTCCGAAGGCCTGCTCGCTCTGGAAGGTCGCAGGGGCCAGAGCGCGGGCCGAGGACCCGGGGGTGCGGTCGATCGCCCGCAGGGCGTCCCACTGGGCGAGCGTCGTGCCGACGGTGGAGAGCGCGCTGTCGAGGGCGCGGTGGTGACGGTACTGGGCGTACTTGATCGCCCTGCCGAGATCTTGCAGGTCACTGGGCATGCGTCGAGTTTACGGCATGACTAAGCTAGCTTATATAAAGATGTTTAGTTACAGTGGCGGGCATGACGACGCACAGCACGACGGACATCACCGCAACCGTGTACGACGACCTGCCGCTCACCCTCTCCGAGGCCGGTAGCGGACGCCCCGTGCTCATCCTGCACGGCGGTGGCGGTCCCGCCACGGTCGCCCCAGTCGCCCGGCACCTCGCCGGATCCGCGCACACCCTGACGCCCGTGCACCCCGGCTGGGACGGCACGCCGCGCCCTGCCTGGCTGACCGGCATCGACGACCTGGCCCTCGCCTACCTGCACTTCCTGCACGACCGAGGACTGCGCGACGTCATGGTCATCGGCTCCTCGCTCGGCGGCTGGACCGCCGCCGAGATGGCCGTACGCGACACGGCGGGAATCATCACCGGCCTCGTGCTGATCAACGCCGTGGGCGTGCACGTCGAGTCCGAACCGATCGCCGACATCTTCGCGCTGGACCCCCGCGCCATTTCCGAGCACACCTGGCACGACCCGGACCGTTTCTACGTCGACCCCGCCGGCACACCGGCCGGGCAACTCGCCGCACGGCAGGCCAACATGGCCACCATGCGCGTCATCGCCGGTGACCCGTACATGCACGACCCCAAGCTGATGCGCCGGCTGGGACGTGTCCGGCAGCCCGCGCTTCTGCTCTGGGGGGAGAGCGATCGTGTCGTCACCCCGGCCTACGGCGCGGCGTACGCGGACGCGTTCGGCGACGGCCGGCTGGAGGTGATCCCCAAGGCCGGTCACCTCCCGCAGGTCGAACGGCCGGAGGCCACCTTCGCCCTGATCGACGCCCATCTGCGAGAGGAATGAAGAAGCCGGTGAGAGCCACCCGTCCCCACGGAGCCCTCACCGGCCGGTCTACTTCAACGCCGGCCGCTCAGACGCGTGCCAGCGCGCGATCCTCGTCGGGATCGGTGTGCTTCCCGGACTCGGCGTCCGTGCGCAGGCCCTCGCCCTCCACGTCCACGTTCGGCAGGGCGCGGTCCAGCCACTTCGGGAGCCACCAGGCCTTCTTCCCGAGCAGCGCCAGGACCGCCGGCACGATGGCCATCCGCACGACGAAGGCGTCGAAGAAGACCGCGATCGCCAGGCCGAAGCCGATCATCTTGACCATGGACTCGGACGAGCCGATGAAGCCCGCGAAGACCGCCATCATGATCACGGCCGCGGCCGTGACGACCCTCGCGCCGTGCTTGAACCCGGTCACCACCGCCTGGCTGGGCTTCTCCCCGTGGACGTACGCCTCGCGCATCCGCGTCACGAGGAACACCTCGTAGTCCATCGCCAGGCCGAAGACCACGCCGACCATGAAGATCGGCATCATCGACATGACCGGGCCGGTCTCCTCCACGCCCATGAGGCCCGCGAACCAGCCCCACTGGAAGACCGCGACCACCGCGCCGAGCGCCGCCATGACGCTCAGCAGGAAGCCGAGCGCCGCCTTCAGCGGGACCAGGATCGAGCGGAAGACCACGATCAGGAGCAGGAAGGCCAGGCCCACCACGAGTGCCAGGTACGGCAGCAGCGCGTCGTTCAGCTTCTGCGAGACGTCGATGTTCATCGCCGTCGAGCCGGTGACCAGCACGCTCGCGTCCGTGTCGGCCTTCACCTGCGCGCCCTTGTCGCGGATGGAGTGCACGAGGTCCTCGGTCGTCACCGACGACGGCTTCGACTTCGGGATGACCGTGATGGTCGCCGTGTCGCCCGCCTTGTTGGGCGCCGCCGGCGTCACCGTCACCACGTTCTTCAGGCCCTTGATGTCATCGCCGACCTGCTGGAAGACCGCGTCCGGGTCGTCGTTGCCCTTGGCGTCGACCACGACCATCAGCGGGCCGTTGAAGCCCGGCCCGAAGCCGTCGGACAGCATGTCGTAGGCACGGCGCTGGGTCGTGGACGTCGGCTGCGTGCCGTCGTCGCCGAGGCCCAGTTCGAGGGAGCTCGCCGGGATGGCCGCCGCGCCGAGGCCGATGACACCGAGCAGCAGCACGGCGATCGGGCGGCGTACGACGAAGCTGGCCCAGCGGGTGCCCATGTTCGGCTTGGCCTTGCCGGAGGCCGCCTTCTTCTCGGCGCGGTTGCCGCCCATCCAGCGGCTCTTGGTGCCGGCCGGCCGGACCTTCCTGCCCGCGTACCCGAGCAGCGCCGGGATCATCGTGAGCGCGATCAGCACCGCGATCACGACCGTGCCCGCCGCCGCGATGCCCATCTTGGTCAGCATCGGGATGTTCACGACCGACAGGCCGACCAGCGCGATGACGACGGTCAGACCGGCGAACACCACCGCAGAGCCCGCGGTGCCGACGGCCCGCCCGGCCGCCTCCTCGCGCTCGCGGCCCTCGGCGAGCTCGGCGCGGTAGCGGGAGACGATGAACAGGGCGTAGTCGATGCCGACCGCGAGGCCGATCATCATCGCCAGCGTCGAGGTCGTGGAGCCCAGCTCCAGCGCGCTGGCCAGGGCGGTGATCGTCGAGATGCCGATGCCGACGCCGATCAGGGCGGTCAGCAGCGGAAGCCCCGCCGCGATCAGCGAGCCGAAGGTGATGACGAGGACGACCGCGGCGACCGCGATGCCGATGATCTCCGTGGCGCCGGTCTCGGGTGTCGTCTGGAGCGCGTCACCGCCGACCTCGACGGTCAGCCCCGCGTCCCGCGCGTCCTGCGCGGCGTCCTCCAGCGCCTCCCGCGAGGAGTCCTGGAGTTCCATTCCGGAGACCTCGTACTTGACCGACGCGTACGCGATCGTGCCGTCCTTGCTGACGGCCTTGGCGGTGTACGGGTCGGCGACGGAGGCCACCTCGGAGCCGTCGGACAGCTCCTTGACGGTGTCCTCGACGGTCGCCTTGTTGCCGGCGTCGGTCATCTTCTGGCCGTCCGGTGCCTTGAAGACGACCCGGGCGGTGGCGCCGTCGGCGCTCATGCCGGGGAAGCGCTGGTCCAGCAGGTCGAAGGCCTTCTGCGCCTCGGTGCCGGGGATCGAGAAGGACGTGGTGCCCGCTGCGGGCGCACTGGCCGCGCCCACACCGGCGAGGGTGAGCAGCGCGATCCATATCAGGGCGACGAAGTGCCGTCGCCTGAAGGCGAGCCGGCCGACTTTGTAGAGGAACGTGGCCACGAGGGCGACTCCCGGTCAGGTCGTGGGGTTGGGGCGCCCGGCCGGGGTTCCGACACAGGCTCCAGGGCAGGAGTGATCAGCCCGACGACGTGAGCGGATACGTCAGGAGGAGGGCTAGCTGAGGGGACTCGTCAGTTGACGTGAACGCCGAGGGCGGGGAGGACCACGGCGTCGATGTACGACGTGAGGAAGAACTGCGTCGGCGGCTGGTCGTCGATCAGCGTGCGCGTGGCGAACGCGCCGACGAGCATGTGCACCACGTAGTCCAGCGCGGGGCAGTCGGCGCGGACCTCGCCGCGGTCGACGGCCCGCTGGACCACCCGGTGGAACTCCTCCATCTCCGGCTCGATGAGCAGTTCCTTGAATGCCCGCAGGAGATCGGGGTTTCCGTGCACCGCCATGAACAGACCGCGCATCAGCGCGGCGTTCTGCTGCATGCTGCAGTCGTCCTCACGCGAGGTGAGGGCGTGCAGGTCGCCCCGCAGGGATCCGGTGTCGACGTCGGAGATGTTGCCCGGCTTGTTGTGCCGGATCGCCTTCGCCACCAGCTCCGGCTTGCCGCCCCACTGGCGGTAGAGCGTCGCCTTGCTGGACCGGGTGCGGGCCGCCACGGCGTCCATGGTGAGGGCGTCGTAGCCGACCTCCCGGAGCAGGTCGAGCACGGCCTCGTACAACTCGGCCTCACGCTCGGGGGTGATGCGGGTGCGACGTGCGCTTACGACCTCGGTCACCGACTTCACCTTCCCACTCCGAACGACACGGTTTCGTACACCCCGACGATAGCGCAATCTCCGAGCGAAACGAAACGGTTTCGTTCGTGTTCTGACTCACGCCGGTCCGGATGACATGGAATGTCACGAGTTGCTCAGGTACGTCCGCGGGAAAAGCATGGGGAGGTGAGCTATCTGCGCCTGCCGCACCTCCATGACGACCTGCTGTGCTTCGTGGCCGAGGACGACCTGTGGCTCGCCCCCCTCGACGGACCGGGCCGCGCCTGGCGGCTCACCGTGGACCGCACCAAGATCGGCCACCCGCGCTTCGCCCCCGACGGCCGCCGCATCGCGTACACGAGCTGGCGCAGCCTGGTCCCCGAGATCCACCTGGTCCCGGTGGACGGCGGCCCGGGCCGGCAGCTCACCCACTGGGGCTCGGCGGACACCCAGGTGTGCGGCTGGACCCCCGACGGGGTGATCCTCGCCGTCGCCTCCCACGGCGAACCCTTCTCCCACTACACCTGGGCCTACAAGGTCCGCCCCGACGGCGACCCCGGCCGCAAGCTCCCCTGGGGCCCCTGCTCCGACATCCAGGTCGCCGACCTCGACGGCGAGCGCAGGACCCTGCTGCTGACCGGCACCCCGCCGCACGAACCGGCCGCCTGGAAGCGCTACCGGGGCGGGGCCATGGGCCGCCTGTGGCTGCACGGCGAACGCCTGCTCCCGGACATCGGCGGCCACCTCGCCTCCCCCATGTTCGTCGGCGGCCGGATCGCCTTCCTCTCCGACCACGAGGGCGTCGCCAACCTCTACTCCTGCGCCCACGACGGCTCCGACCTGCGCCGGCACACCGACCACGACGCCTTCTACGCCCGGCACGCCTCCAGTGACGGCACCCGGGTGGTGTACCAGTGCGCGGGCGACCTGTGGATGGTGGACGACCTCGCCGCGGGCAGCGAGCCGCGTCGGCTCGACGTACGGCTGAGCGGGCCGCGCGCGGGCCGCCGCACGTACCAGGTGCCCGCCGCCCAGCACGTCGACGGCGTCTCCGTCGACGAGACGGGCCGCGCGAGCGCCGTCGTCGTACGCGGCAGCCTGTACTGGCTGACCCACCGCGACGGCCCGGCCCGCACGATCACCGACACCCCCGGCGTACGGGTCCGGCTCCCTGAGATGCTCGGCTCGGTCGGGCAGGTCGCGTATGTGACGGACGCGGAGGGCGAGGACGCGATCGAGATCGCCTATCTGCCCCGGGCGACCGGCGACCGCGCGCCGCGCCGGCTGGCCTCCGGCGAGGTGGGCCGGGTCCTGGAGATGGTCGCCGACCCGAAGGGCGAGCGCCTCGCCATCGCCTCGCACGACGGACGGCTGCTCCTGCTCGACGCGACGGAGGACTCCAACAGCGAGGTCACGGAGCTCATCCAGTCGGTCAACGGACCCGTGCGGGACCTGTCCTTCTCGCCGGACGGGACCTGGCTGACGTGGTCGCACCCCGGCATCGGCCGTTCCCTGCGCCAGATCAAGCTGGCCCGCATAAAGGACCGCCTGATCGTCGACCTGACCAACGGCCGCTTCGAGGACGAGAATCCGGTGTTCACCCGGGACGGCCGCTACCTCGCCTTCCTCTCCTGGCGGGGCTTCGACCCGGTGTACGACGTCCACACCGGCGACCTGTCCTTCCCGCTCGGCTGCCGCCCCTACCTGGTGCCGCTGTCCTCCGCGACCCCCTCCCCCTTCGCCCTGAACCCGGAGGGCCGCCCTGCGGCCGGTGGTCTGGACCCGGTGGAGGACGAGGAGGGCGACGGCGGCGGCGCGACGACGATCGAGGTCGAGGGCCTGGAGAGCAGGGTCACCCCCTTCCCGGTCACCGCCTCCAAGTACTCGGCGCTGTGCCCGGTCTCCGGCGGCGGGCTGGTGTGGCTGCGCTGGCCGATCTCGGGCGCGCTGGGCGAGACGTTCGCCAACCCGGACGACACGACCGGGCGGCCGACCCTGGAGCACTTCAACATCAGCAAGGCGAAGAAGTCCGAACTCGTCGACCATCTCGACTGGTTCACGGTGAGCGGCGACGGCACCCGCCTGGTCCTGGTCGACGAGGGCGACCTGAGGGCGGTCCCCGCCACCGAGTCCGGCGACAGCGACTCGACGGTGTGGATCGACGCCCGCCGCATCCTGCACGAGGTGGACCCGGCCGCGGAGTGGAGGCAGTCGTACGAGGAGGCGGGCCGGCTGATCCGGGCGTACTTCTGGGAGCCGCAGATGTGCGGCATCGACTGGGACGGGGTCCTCGACCAGTACCGTCCCCTCGTCGAACGGGTCGCCTCCCCCGACGACTTCGCGGACCTGCTCCGCGAGGTCCTCGGCGAGCTGGGCACCTCGCACGCCTACGTCTCCGCCGCCCGCCGCAACGAGGGTCCGCCGCACTACCAGCGCTGGCAGGGCCTGCTCGGCGCCAACCTCGCACGCCGCGACGACGGCTGGGCGGTGCGGCGCATCCTCCCCGGCGAGTCCTCCGACTCCAAGGCCCGCTCCCCGCTCGCGGGCACGGGAATCCGCGAGGGCGCGGTCCTCACCCACGTCGACGGCCGCCCCGTGGACCCGGACACCGGCCCCTCCGCCCTGCTGGCCGGCGCGGGCGGTACGACGGTGGAGCTGACGTTCACCCCGGCCGAGGGCGTCGCGGGCCGGGCGCGCCGCGTGGCAGTGGTCCCGCTGATCGACGAGCGCCCCCTGCGCTACCACGACTGGGTGGCCAAACGCCGAGCGGTCGTACGGGAGTTGAGCGGCGGCCGGTGCGGCTATCTGCACATCCCCGACATGGGCGGCTCGGGCTGGGCCCAGTTCAACCGGGACCTGCGGATGGAGATGTCCCGCCCCGCGCTGATCGTCGACGTACGCGGCAACGCGGGCGGCCACATCAGCGAGCTGGTGGTGGAGAAGCTGACCCGCACGATCCTGGGCTGGGACCTCACCCGCAACGCCCAGCCGGTGTCGTACGCCTCGAACGCCCCGCGCGGCCCGGTCGTCGCCCTCGCCGACGAGGCGACCTCCTCGGACGGCGACATGATCACGGCGGCCTTCAAACTCCTCAAGCTGGGCCCGGTGGTCGGTCAGCGCACGTGGGGCGGTGTGGTCGGCATGACCGGCCGCCACCGCCTCGGCGACGGCACGGTGATCACGGTCCCGATGAACGCGGCGTGGTTCGACGCGTACGGCTGGTCCGTCGAGAACAAGGGCGTCACCCCCGACCTGGAGATCCTGCGCACCCCGCTGGACTGGGCGGAGGGCCGCCACGCCCAGCTGACGGACGCGGTGGAACTGGCCCTGGAACTACTGGAGTCGAACCCCCCGGCGACGCCCCCGGACTACTCACATGTCCCGGACCGTTCAAGGCCAAAACTTCCCCCACGTTCTTGAGACGCGCAGGAGCACAGACGCGCAGGAGCAGCCGACTCAGGGGCGCGAACCCTCCGACACCAACGCAAACGCGGGGCACCCACCCATCCAGGGGGCACCCCGCGTTTCAGCGCAGCGACTGACTACCGGTCGTAGTCCTCGTCGAACCGCTCCTCGTCCTCACGCATCCGCTCGGGCTCCTCGTCCCGCTGCGGCCGCTGACGCCCACGCTCCTGCTGACCGTGCTGACGCGCACGCTCCTGCAGCTGCTCGGACTTCTCCTTGAACTGGTCCTTCATGCCCATGTGGGTTCACTCCCGTAGTGGGTGGGGGTTGGCCCCTCGCTGGGGCCTCGACCAGATTCACATGGGCGATAACCCTGCGCATGTCGATCAGTTACGCCGCGTAATACGCTCCTGCTCATCGGCGGCGCCGCCCGCTCCGACCAGCCCCGTCCGCACCCCCGCCAGCCGGTCCCCGAAGCGCCGCATCTCCCGTTGCCCCACCGTCCCGATGAGCCCCGGCAGATACCCGCGCACGCCCTGCATCCCGCGCAGCCACCACTGCCCGTACACATGGCTGGAGCGCCGCTCGATCCCGGCCACGATCCGGTCGACCGCCGGCCCCAGCGGGTACGTCTTGTTGGACGGCCACGGCAGCCGCTGCCTCAACTCCCGCATGACGTCGTCCTGGTCGGCCCCGCGCACCATGTCCGTGTCGGTCCAGGACAGATACCCGACCCCCACCCGCACGCCCTTGTGGCCGACTTCGGCGCGCAGGCTGTGCGCGTACGCCTCCACGCCCGACTTGGACGCGCAGTACGCGGTCATCATCGGCGCCGGGGTGATCGCCGCGAGCGAGGCGATCTGGAGCAGATAGCCCCGGCTCTCCATCAGCACCGGCAAGAACGCCCGGGCCGTCACCGCCGACCCGATGAGGTTGACCTCGATGACCCGCCGCCACGCCTCGGGGTCGGAGTCGACGAACGGCCCGCCGCTCGCGACACCCGCGTTGGCGACGACGATGTCGACCTTCCCGAACCGCTCCTTGACCTCCTGCGCCACGCGGGCCATCGCCTCGTGGTCGGTCACATCGGCGTACCAGTGGCCGCTGTCGCCGTGCAGCCGCTCGGAGACCTGCTTGAGGGCGTCCGGCTCCAGCCCGACCAGCGCCACCGTGGCGCCGCGCGCGGAGAGCTTGCGGGCGAGCAGCTCCCCCACGCCCCGCGCCGCACCCGTGACGACGGCGACCTGTCCTTCGAGGCTCACCTTGCTCATGCGCCCTCCTTCACCTGCGTGTACGTCGTGGCCCTGGGGGTTGTCGGGACGAGTTCCCGTATCTTCGCGGTCACCAGCTCGGGTGCCTCGATCGGCGTCATGTGCCCGAGGCCGGGCAGTTCGGTGACGCCGAGGCAGTGCGGCAGCGCGGCGGCCAGGGAGCGCGCGTGCACGGGCGGGGTCAGCCGGTCGGCCGTGCCGACGATCACCGCGGTCGGCACCGCCAGCTCGCGGACGCCGTGGTCGAGATCGAGCAGGTCGAGCACCCGCGACCAGGCGTGGCGCACCTTGCGCGGGCACGCGTGCACGATCCGCGCGCATGCCTCGACCATCTGCGGGGCCGAACCGGGGCCCATCGTCGCGTACTTGAGGATGGCCCGGGCGATCGGCGTGACCGGCCCGAGCGGCGCCCGGGAGCCGAGGACGCGTCCGGTCAGCCAGGTGCGCAGCCGGCCCGCGCGTATCGGTATGACCGTCGACTCGGCGACCAGCCGCGAGGCTCCGGTGCTGCACAGCAGGACGGCGGCGGCATGCTCACGAAAGCCCGGGCGCGTGGCGGCGGCCATCACCGTCATGCCGCCCATGGAGTGCCCGACGATCACGGCCTTCTCGCCAGGTGCGAGCGTCGCGCCGAGGACGGCTTCGAGGTCGTCGGCGAGGGCTTCGGTGCCGCAGTCCGGGCTCGCCGGGCTGCGTCCGTGGCCGCGCTGGTCGTAGGCGACGACCCGGTGGTCGACGGCCAGTTCGCGGATCTGCGCCGCCCAGAAGGCGGTCGAGCAGGACCAGCCGTGCGCGAGGACGACGGCGGGGGCGCTCGGGTCGTCGACGGGACCGTGCAGCTCGACGTCCTCGGCGGCCGGGTCGCCCTCGACGCCCGCCCCAGCGCCGTGCACACCTGGAACCGGCAGGTGCAGGAGCGTATGAAGCGGACGGTGTGGAACACGGGCGGCTGCACCAGCTGGTACCTCGACGCCGGCGGCCGCAACACGACCGTCTGGCCCGGTACGACGAGCGAGTTC
>NZ_RDBN01000053.1:1010475-1029419 GCF_008042075.1 Streptomyces sp. UW30
GACTCCTTCCTCGGCATCCGCTTCTACGGCCCCGAGTCGACGTTCATCAGGCGGCTCACGCCGTCACCTCCGCGCTCTCCTTGGTGTCGGCGGACGCCCGCACGACTGTGTACTCCGCGAGATCCACGCTTCGCGTGGCCCGCCGGAACTCGCTCGTCGTACCGGGCCAGACGGTCGTGTTGCGGCCGCCGGCGTCGAGGTACCAGCTGGTGCAGCCGCCCGTGTTCCACACCGTCCGCTTCATACGCTCCTGCACCTGCCGGTTCCAGGTGTGCACGGCGCTGGGGCGGGCGTCGAGGGCGACCCGGCCGCCGAGGACGTCGAGCTGCCGTACGAAGTCGGCCATGTAGTTCAGCTGGGACTCGATCATGAGGATCATGGACGAGTTCCCGAGGCCGGTGTTGGGCCCGATGATGGTCATCCAGTTCGGGAACCCGGCGGCGGAGGCCCCCCGCAGGGCTTGCATCCCGTCCTTCCACGCCTCGGCGAGGCTCTTGCCGTCGGCGCCCACCACCCGATCGGCGATCGGCATGTCGGTGACGTGGAACCCGGTCCCGAAGACGATCGCGTCGACCTCGGTCTCGGTGCCGTCGGCGGCGACGACCGTGGAGCCGCGGATCTCGCTGAGCCCGCTGGCGACCACGTCCACGTTGGGCCGGGCGAGCGCCGGGTAGTACGTGCTGCTCAGCAGGATCCGCTTGCAGCCGATGCGGTAGTCGGGGGTCAGCTTGGCGCGCAGAGCCGGGTCCTTGATCGCGCGGGCCATGTTCTGCTTGGCCAGCCGCTCGATGAAGCCCAGCTCATTGGGGTGCTTGGTGAACGCCTGGACCTGGAGCTCCCGGATGCCCCACAGCAGACCGCGGCGCAGCTGGGTGGTGAAGGGCAGGGCCCGGTGCAGCGAGCGCTCGGCGCCGCTGATGGCGCGGTCGACGCGGGGCATGACCCAGGGCGGGGTGCGCTGGAAGAGCGTGAGCCGCTCGACCTCGGGCTGGATGGACGGCACGATCTGGATGGCGGAGGCGCCGGTGCCGACCATGGCGACGCGCTTGCCGCGCAGGTCGTAGTCGTGGTCCCAGCGGGCGGAGTGGAAGACCTTGCCCGGGAAGGAGTCGAGCCCCGCGATGTCGGGAACCTTCGGGTCGGAGAGCGGCCCGGTGGCGGAGACGACGAGGTCGGCCGACAGACTCCCGCTGCTGGTCTCGATGTCCCAGCACAGCCGCTCACCGTTCCAGGTCATCCGCTTCACCTCCGAGTTGAGGCGGATGTGCGGCCGCAGCCGGAAGACGTCCGTGACGTGCTCCAGGTAGGCGCGGATGTGCTCCTGCCCGGAGAAGGTGCGCGGCCAGTCGGGGTTGGGCGCGAAGGAGAAGGAGTACAGGTGGGACGGCACATCGCACGCACACCCCGGATAGCTGTTGTCCCGCCAGGTGCCGCCGACGCTGTCGGCGCGCTCCAGGACGACGAAGTCGGTGACGCCCTCGCGCCGCAGCCGTACGGCGGCCCCCAGTCCGCCGAATCCTGACCCGACCACCGCGACCCGCACATGTTCGCGTTCGGCCATGCCTGTGCCTCCACACTTCATTTGCTTCAACACCTCAACCGGAACCACGCCAGTGAACACTGGCGCAATGGGAGAGTAGATGAGGTCCGTACCGACCGGTAGGGGTCGGGACGAGGAAAGTTACCCGCGGTACGAATTAAGGTTCCGGGGTGACCGAGACGCGTGAATACCGCATGGAGGAGCTCGCCCGACTGGCCGGCATCACGGTGCGCACCCTGCGCTTCTACCGAGAACGCAAGCTGATCCCGCCACCTCGCCGCGAGGGTCGCATCGCCTGGTACGACGACCACCACCTGGCCCGGCTGCGCACCATCGCGGCCCTGCTGGAGCGCGGCCACACCCTCACCGGCATCGCGGAACTGGCGGAGGCCCTCGACCACGGCCGCGACGTCGCCGACGTCCTCGGCGTCACCCCGACCGAGGAGGAGCCGGTCCGCCTCACCCCGGAGGAACTCGCCGCCCGCTTCGAGGGCCAGGTCACCCCGGACAACCTCGCCGCCGCCCTGGACCTCGGCTACCTGGGCACCGACGGCGACGAGATCGTCCACATCAGCCGCCGCCTGCTGGACGTCTCCTCGGCCCTGGTCCGCGAGGGCATCCCCCTCGCGGAGGTCCTGGCCGCCGGCAAACGGGTCCGCGAACACGTGGACGCGCTGGCGGAGATGTTCGCCGAGCTGGTCCTGCGCCACGCCCACGAGGAGGACCTGCACCGCCTGCGCCCGCTCGCCCGGAGCGTGGTGGAGGCGGAGCTGTCGCTGGCGTTGGACCGGCGACTGCGGAAGCAGAGCGAGCGGGACTAGCGCTCGTAGACCACCGTCACCGGCGCATGATCCGACCACCGCTCGGCATGCGTCGCCGCGCGCTCGACATGACCCTTGACCGCCCGCGCGGCGAGCCCGGGCGTCGCCACGTGATAGTCGATGCGCCAACCGGTGTCGTTGTCGAAGGCCCGCCCTCGGTACGACCACCAGGAGTACGGCCCCTCGACATCGGGATGCAGCGCCCGCACGACATCGACGTACCCCCCGTCCGCCGCGTCGAAGACCTGCGTCAGCCACTCCCGCTCCTCCGGCAGGAAGCCGGAGTTCTTGGTGTTGCCGCGCCAGTTCTTCAGGTCGGCCTGCTCGTGGGCGATGTTCCAGTCGCCGCAGACAAGGACCTCGCGCCCGTCGGCGGCGGCCCGCTCCCTGAGCCCCTTCAGATGGGCCAGGAACTCCCCCATGAAGCGGACCTTCTCGTCCTGCCGCTCGGTGCCGACCTCGCCGGAGGGCAGATAGAGCGAGGCGATCGTCACACCCGGCAGGTCGGCCTCGACGTAGCGGCCGCTGTCGTCGAACTCGCTCGAACCGAAGCCGACCTGGATACGGTCCGGCTCCCGGCGGGTGTAGAGGGAGACGCCGGCGCGGCCCTTGGCGGCCGCGGGCGCGTGCACGACATGCCAGCCGTCGGGCGTGCGGACGTGCTCAGGCAGTTGCTCCGGCTCCGCGCGCACCTCCTGAAGACACAGCACATCGGCGTCGGTACCGGCGAGCCACTCCACGAAGCCCTTCTTCGTGGCGGCCCGCAGCCCGTTCACATTCACAGAGGTCACAGTGAGCACCACGGCACCCTACCGGCACACTGGACGATGTCCGGTTCTGGAATCTCTTGATCTTGAATTGATATACGGTAGATAGAATGAATATACGTAACGTCTCCTTCGACCACCCCGACGCCGTGAAGCTCAACAACCAGGTCCAGGGCGAGTACGTCGTCCGCTACGGCGACGAGGGCGACGCCACGCCGCTCGCCCCGACCGACTTCGATCCGCCGAACGGCCTGTACCTGATCGCGTACGACGAGCTGGGCACCCCCGTCGCGTCCGGCGGCTGGCGGGCCCAGGACGACAACGGCGAGGGCAACCAGGACGGGGACGCCGAGCTCAAGCGGATGTATGTGGTCGACTCGATGCGCGGCCGGGGCCTGGCGCGACGCATCCTGGCCGCGCTGGAGGACGACGCACGGGCGGCGGGCCGCATCCGCATGGTGCTGGAGACCGGCGCCAAGCAGCCGGAGGCGGTGGCGCTGTACGAGTCCAGCGGATACGAGCCGTGCGGGAAGTTCGGCTTCTACCGCTTCCACGAGCTGAGCCTGTGTTTCGCCAAGGCGCTGTAGCGGTCACTTCTCGGTCGCGTTGATGCGATACACGTCCCGCACACAGAGGTTGAGGGCGGCTGCGGCGACCACGAGACCGCCGCACGCCACCAGCACCGTCCGGTTGTCCCACACGCCGACCGCGAGCGCGGTGATCAGATAGCCGAGCGGAATCGCCAACCGCTCCCCGACGCCGTTGAACGCGCTCAGCCGCCCCAACTCGCCCTGTGGCACATGCTGCTGACAGGCCGTCGCCCACGCGACGATGGCCACGTCGAGCCCGATGCCCGCGAGCAGCGTGGCCAACAGCACCCAGGGCAGCGGCAGTCCCCACCCCATGGCGAGCAGGGGCCCGGCGAGCGGCGCACCGGCGGCGACGGCCACGAACAGCAGCCGGTACGGCCGCCAGCGCAGGCACACCACCGTCCCGGCCAGCAGCCCCGCCGCGAACGCGCCCTGCACGAGCCCCCAGTCCCGCGCCCCCGCGTACTGCTCCGCCGCGACGACCGGCCCGAGCAGCTGGAACCCCGCCAGCCACGCGGCGACGAGGACGGCCCCGGCGGCCGTATAGGTCCACAGCCAGGTCCGCGACCAGAAACCGGTCCAGCCCTCGCGCAGGTCACTCAGCACACTGGTGACAGGGGTGGGCGCGTCCAGGCGCAGCCCGTGCAGCAGGACGGCGGCAACGGCGAACGTGAGCGCATCCCAGGCCAGCGCCCAGGCCGGGCCGCTGAAGGCGACGATGGCGCCGCCGACGGCCGGCCCGAGCACCTTGACGGCGTTGCTCGGCAGCCGGAGCAGGGCGTTGGCCTGCTGCAACTGCTCGGCGGGCACGATCTGGGCCACGGCCCCCTGAGCGGCGGGCAGCGTGAAGGCGGCGGCCGTCCCCGAGAGGAAGCCGCAGACGGCGACGGTGGTCGTCGAGGCGTGCCCCGTGGCGACGATCACAGCGAGCGCCCCTTGGGCGGCACCCGCCAGCAGATTGCCCACGAAGAGCATGCGGCTGCGGGACATACGGTCCGCGAGCACGCCGCCCATGAGGAGGAAGAAGATGGTCGGAACGGTGTTTGTGGCGAGCACCACACCAAGGTCCCCGGCCCCGCCGCCCTCCCCGATCACGGCGTAGGCGAGAGCGAGGGGCGCCATCGCGGACCCGGTCGCGGAGATCAGACTGGCGGTCACAAACCGCCGGAAGGCCACGATCCGCAGCGGCGCCGTACGCCTTGTCGTCGGTAACGGTGCGGCGGTCTTGTCCACGCTCCCCCTCAGGACTCGGCTCCCCAAGACAACAAAAATCCCGCCCGATCAACCGATCGGACGGGATCTCGCCAACTCCCAAGTTTCCTCGGGGAGTCGTTGCGGTGGACCTGAGGGGATTCGAACCCCTGGCCCCCTCGATGCGAACGAGGTGCGCTACCGGACTGCGCCACAGGCCCTTGCAACGAGTGAAACTTTAGCACCCCGATCGGCGTGCTTGGAAATCCGTTCCTGCCCGCCCCGGGGTGCGGCTACTCGTTCGCCGCGCGCGGCCGCTCGCCGTCCTCGTACTGGTCGAACAGCGGCGTACGGCCCCGCTCACGTGCACGGCGTGCGGAAGCGGCCCGGCGCGCGTCGCTACGACCGCCCCCCTCGCCCTTCTCCTCCTCGCGCCCGGCGTCCCCCGAATCAGCACCCCGCGCGGACCCGTCAGCGGCCTCGGCGCCCGCCTCCCGGTCCCGGCCGACGGGGCTCGACCGTGCTGAGCTCCAGGCGTCCGGCGCGCCGAGGTCCACGTCGGAGGAGGCGCGGGGCGCGACCGGCGCGGTCACATACGTCGGCAGCGGCACCGGGACCGGATCCCAGCTGTCCCCGTGGCCGGGGCGGCGCTGCCGCTCGCGCTGCTGGTCGACCCATTCGGCGTGATCGGTCTGCTCGACGAGGGCACGGCGGTCCGCGGCGAGGGCGGACAGCCCGGGATCGGTGCCTGGTTCGGGCCCCTCGTCGGACTCGTCGGCACCGGCCCCGGCGTCGGCGCTCCCGCGGCGGCGGGACTGGCGTGCGTGCTCGCGCAGCCGCTGTGCGGCGGCCTCGGCGCGGCGCCGGTCCATCTGGTAGGCGAAGCGGCGGCGCTCCTGCGACCGCAGATACGCGATGTACCCGCTGAGCAGCACGGCGGGAATGCCGGGCGCCCACAGGAACGCGAGCCCGCCGACCGCGGCGACGATCGCGCCGAGAGTGAAGGCCAGGAAGAGGACCACGGTGGTGCGCCTGCGGCGTGCGAGCGCCTTCGTGCGCCGGGCCCGTGCCGCGGCCGCCTCGTCCGAGGGGGAACGCCGGGCCGCGGGCACACGCTTGCGCGCCTTGGCCGCCTGGCCGGAGCCCGGTTCGGCCGCGGGTCCGCCGGCACGCTCGGACGCCGGCTTGGCCGACGGCTTGGCCACCGGTTCGCGGGCGGGTTCTCTCGTCGGCTCCGGGCGCCCGGATGCCTGCGCCTGAACCGTCGCCTGGGTCTGCGGACGGGTCGGAGGCATGGCGAAGGCCCGGACGTCCACCGACTCGGTGGCATCGCCCGAGGCGTCGGCGCTGGGCTCCCCCTCCTCGGTGGAGCGCGCGCGCAGGTCCTTGGCGTACCGACGCTCCATCCCCGCCCGTCCGGACAGCAACCGGATGGCTGTGCTGAAGCGTTCCGTCGGACGGGCCTCGTTCAGCTCGTCCTGCCTACGGAGCCACATCGGCACCAAGTAGGCGGCCCAGGCCCCGACAATGACTGCGTAGATGAGGCCGCTGCTGCTCACGCCTCACACGGTAGAGGGGTTTGCGTGAGGCCATCCGCCAATTGAGCCGGTGTGTCGCACGATCTGGCTGATATTTCGAACTTTTTTTGTGACCGATGCGATCAGCAGCCCGCTCGGGGCGCGAATTTAATGCCCGAGCCGGTCATCCGGCGATCAATTTCGAACACTTATTCAATTTCCAGGGCTACTTCCGTGCTACGCGGGATTCCCCTGCGAGTTCTGCCGGGTGTTCTGCGGGTTCGAGCGCGGCGCCTTCTGCGAGCGTGTCCGCTGCCAGCGGCTCAGCAGCCCTTCCGGGACCTCTTCCGCGGTGAGCGCGAACACGAGATGGTCGCGCCAGGCTCCGTCGATGTGGAGATATCGCGGACGCAGCCCCTCGTCGCGGAATCCGAGTTTCTCCACGACCCGGCGGCTGGGCCCGTTCTCGGGGCGAATGCAGACCTCGATGCGGTGCAGACCAACGGTCCGGAAGCAGTGGTCCACGACAAGCGCCACGGCCGTCGGCATCACGCCGCGGCCCGCCACCGACTCGTCCACCCAGTAGCCGACATGACCCGAACACATCGAGCCCCAGGTGATCCCGGCCACGGTCAACTGCCCGACCAGCCGCCCCTGGTACTCGATGACGAACGGCAGCATCCGGCCCGCGCCCGCCTCGGAGCGCAGGTGCCGGACCATCTGACGGTAGGTCGGCCGGTGCGCGATCGGCCCGCTGGGCGTGGGCGGCGGAATCGTCGCCTCCCACGGCCGCAGCCAGTCCCGGTTGCGCCGGTTGACCTCGCGCCAGGCCCGCTGGTCGCGCATCTTTATCGGCCGGAGGACGATGTCGCCGTCCCCCAGCACGACGGGCCAGGATGGGCTGTTCAGCTCGCACCCCCGCTGCTCGGTCTGGGGTGGTCGCCGCCGCGGATCTGGTCGACGGCGTGGATCAGGAGGGGCTCCAGGACGGCCAGTCCGTCCTTCACTCCGCCGCTGGAGCCGGGCAGGTTCACGATCAGGGTGCCCCGCGCCACTCCGGCCAGGCCCCGGGAGAGCGCGGCGGTCGGCACCTTGTCCCGGCCGAACGCCCGGATGGCCTCCGCGATGCCCGGCACCTCGTGGTCGATCACCTCGCGGGTCGCCTCGGGGGTGCGGTCGGTGGGCGAGATGCCGGTGCCGCCGGTGGTGACGATGACGTCGTACCCGGCGTCGACGCCGGCGCTCAGGGCGGCCTTCACGGGGTCGCCGTCGGGCACGATCTGCGGTCCGTCGACGGCGAAGCCGAAGCCCCCCAGGCCGTCGGCGACCAGCGGGCCGCCCTTGTCCTCGTAGACCCCGGCGGCGGCCCGGTTGGAGGCGGTGATCACCAGGGCGCTGTACGGCGCGAGCAGTGCGCCACCGATGGGTGCGTCCCCTGTCATGACCGGCTCCAGTCGCCCGACTTGCCGCCCGTCTTCTCCTCGACCCGTACGTCCGTGATGACCGCTCCCTTGTCGACCGCCTTCACCATGTCGATCACGGTGAGCGCGGCGACGGAGACCGCGGTCAGGGCCTCCATCTCGACGCCCGTGCGGTCCGTGGTCTTGACGGTGGCCAGGATCTCCACGGCGTCGTCCGCGACCGACAGATCCAGTTTCACACCGGAGAGCGCGAGCGGGTGGCAGAGCGGGATCAGGTCGGGGGTGCGTTTGGCGCCCATGATGCCCGCGATACGCGCGGTGGCCAGGGCGTCACCCTTGGGGACCCCCTCGCCGCGCAGCAGCTCGATCACGCGGGGCGAGACGAGGACGCGTCCGCTGGCGCGGGCGGTGCGCGCGGTCACGTCCTTCTCGGAGACGTCGACCATCCGGGCCGCGCCCGCGTCGTCGATGTGCGTCAGGCGGTCCTGGGTGGGTGGGTCCTGCGTGCTCATGCTGGTGTCGCGCTCCCGGTCCGGGCCCGTCGCGGTGCGGCGCACGGGCCTGCTGTGCGCGACACGGTACCGCCAACCTGGGCGGCTCAGCCGAGCAGGACCACCTCGACCTCGCTGCCGGGCTCGACGCTCTCCACGTCCTCGGGGACCACGATCAGCGCGTCCGCGTGCGCGAGGGCGGCGATGAGGTGTGATCCGGCGCCGCCGACCGGACGGACCTCGCCGTCCGCGTACTTTCCGCGCAGGAACTGTCTGCGCCCCTTCGGCGAGGTCAGCGCCTTGTCGGCGGTGAGGGTCGCGGTCATGCGCGGCCGGTGGACGTCCTTCAGGCCCATCAGGGTGCGGATCGCGGGGCGCACGAAGATCTCGAAGGAGACGTACGACGACACCGGGTTGCCCGGCAGGGCCAGCAGCGGGGTGTGGTCGGGGCCGATGGAGCCGAAGCCCTGGGGCTTGCCGGGCTGCATGGCGAGCTTGCGGAAGTCGATGCCGCCGCCGGCCTCGTCCTCGTCGCCGACGTGCGACAGCGCCTCCTTGACGACGTCGTACGCCCCGACGCTGACGCCGCCCGTGGTGACCATGAGGTCGGCGCGCACGAGCTGGTCCTCGACGGTGGACCGGAGCGTCTCGGCGTCGTCGGCGACGGCGCCCACGCGGTAGGCGATGGCGCCGGCGTCGCGGGCGGCCGCGGTCAGGGAGAAGCTGTTGGAGTCGTAGATCTGGCCCTCGGCCAGTTGCTCGTCGGGCTGGACGAGTTCGCTGCCGGTGGACATCACGACCACGCGCGGGCGCGGGCGCACCCGGACGGTGCCCCGGCCGATGGCGGCGAGCAGGGCGATCTGGGACGGCCCGAGGACCGTGCCCGCTTCGAGCGCCTTGTCGCCCGCCTTGACGTCGCTGCCCTTCGCCCGCACGTGCGCGCGTGCTTCGGCCGGCCGGTGGATGTGCACCTGGCCGTGCGCGCCCTCCGGGGCGAGGCTGCGGGCACGCATCCCGGTCACCGGGCCCTCGCCGAGCCCTCCGTCGGTCCACTCCACCGGAACGACGGTCTCGGCGCCGGGCGGCAGCGGGGCGCCGGTCATGATGCGGGCGGCCTGGCCGGGGCCCACCTGGGGCGGATCGGCCTGGCCCGCCGCGACGTCACCGACGACCTCAAGGACCGCCGGGAACTCCTCGCTCGCGCCCTCGACATCCGCGACCCGCACCGCGTACCCGTCCATGGAGCTGTTGTCGAACGGCGGCAGGGAGACCTGCACCGTGACGTCGTCGACCAGGACGCAGCCCTGGGCGTCGAGGAGTTGCAGCTCGATGGGTTCGAGGGGACGGACGGTCGTGAGGATGTCCTCCAGGTGTTCGTCCACCGACCAGAGGTGGTCCTGGGCGACGGGACGGGGCGCGGCGGTGCTCAACTCGCTACATCTCCTCGGCTACGTAACTGCGAAGCCAGGTCCGGAAGTCCGGGCCCAGGTCTTCACGTTCGCATGCGAGTCGGACAATGGCACGCAGATAGTCGCCTCGGTCGCCGGTGTCATAGCGGCGGCCCTTGAAGACGACGCCGTGCACCGGGCCGCCGACCTTCTCGTCCTGCGAGAGCTGCTGGAGGGCGTCGGTGAGCTGGATCTCGCCGCCGCGGCCCGGCTCGGTCTTGCGCAGTATGTCGAAGATGTGCGGGTCGAGGACGTAGCGGCCGATGATCGCGTAGTTCGACGGGGCGTCCGCCGCGGCCGGCTTCTCGACGAGGTCGTGCACCTTGACGACGTCGCTGTCCTCGGTGGCGTCCACGGCCGCACAGCCGTAGAGGTGGATCTGCTCGGGTGCGACCTCCATGAGCGCGATGACGCTGCCGCCGCGCTGCTCCTGCACCTCCACCATCCGCTTGAGCAGCGGGTCACGCGGGTCGATCAGGTCGTCGCCGAGGAGGACGGCGAAGGGCTCGTTGCCGACGTGCGGGGCGGCGCACAGGACGGCGTGGCCGAGGCCCTTGGGGTCGCCCTGGCGGACGTAGTGCATGGTCGCGAGGTCGCTGGACTCCTGCACCTTGGCGAGCCGGCCGGCGTCGCCCTTCTTCTGAAGAGCGGATTCCAGCTCGTAGTTGCGGTCGAAGTGGTCCTCAAGGGGGCGCTTGTTGCGGCCCGTGATCATGAGGACGTCGTCGAGGCCGGCCGAGGCGGCCTCTTCGACCACGTACTGGATCGCCGGCTTGTCGACGACCGGCAGCATCTCCTTGGGAGTGGCTTTGGTGGCCGGCAGGAAGCGGGTGCCCAGACCCGCTGCGGGGATGACAGCCTTGCTGATCCGAGGGTGCGACTGAGTCATGCCCGACACCATATCCGGTGCCTTTGCAGGGAATCTGAGGCTCCGGTTAATTCACTCTCATATGAGCGCATTAGGAAGGGTACGGGTGCGACCAGTGACTCACTCGGGACGTCCGGCCGAGACTGACAAGCGAAGGTTGCGGCGAGAGTTCATCTCGGTAAGAAGCAGGTTGACGGCCGATGACCTGCGGGAAACAGCGACCGAGTTGGCGGAGCGAGCCCTGGAGCTGCCCGAGCTGGCGCACGCGCGCGTGGTGGCGGCGTACGTCTCCGTGGGGAGTGAACCCGGCACGCTCGCGCTGCTCGACGCGCTGCGCGCCCGGGGCGTACGCGTGCTCCTGCCCGCCCTTCTGCCCGACAACGACCTCGACTGGGGCACCTACTTCGGGCAGGACTCCCTCGCCCGCGTCCAACACGGCTCGAAGATGGCCCTCTTCGAGCCCGGCGGCGAGCACCTCGGCCCGGACGCGGTGACCGGCGCGGACGTCGTACTGCTGCCCGGTCTGGCGGTCGACGCGCGCGGGATGCGCCTGGGGCGCGGCGGCGGGTCGTACGACCGCGTCCTCGCCCGTCTGGAGCGCGCGCAGGCCCGGCCCGCGCTGGTGGTGCTGCTGTACGACTCCGAGGTCGTCGAGCGCGTCCCGGCGGAGCCGCACGACCGCCCGGTGCACGCGGTGGTGACGCCGTCGCGGGTGCGCCGGTTCCCGGAGTCCTGAGCCGCGCTCCGCATGCGAAGGGGCCCTCCACGCGCGCGTGGAGGGCCCCTCTTGCCGTTCGGGCGTCAGCGGGTCACGGCTTGAGTACGAGGGTGTCGCTCGTGCTCTCGTCGACCGCGCCGTCCGTGAAGGACCAGTCGAGCAGTTCGCCGTCGGCCCACTTGTCCGTCTGGTCGGTGTAGTGGGCGTTGTAGGCGTGCCCGGAGGCGCCGGTGAGGTTGATCCACTTCGACTTGTCGAGGTCGCCGAGGTTGACCACCATCCGCATCGACGGCACCCAGACGACGCCGTAGCCGCCGGCCGCGTTCCAGCCGCTGGCGTTGACCGTGGCCTCGCCGCCGCTGAGCTTCCAGGGGCCGCGGTTGAGGGCGTACTGGAGGAAACCGGGGCCCTCGGTGCCGAGGGTCTGGTTCTTCAGGAACAGGCGGTGCAGCCGGCCCCAGTTCCAGGTGTCGATGTCCTTGCCGAGCTTGGCGGTCAGTTCCCAGCGGGCGTCGATCATGGCGCGCCTGAACAGCTCGTCGCGGTTGTCGGCCGAGGGGCGGGTGCCCGAGGAGGGCGTCTGCCACCAGTCGTTGTTCTCGTCGCCCATCAGGCTGCGCACGACCTCGAACCAGCGGTCGCCGCCGTCCGGCTGCGCCTGGTCCGCGTCGCGCTCACCGCACTCGCGCACCTTGCTCTCGCCCTCGTCCACCGGTCCGGTGGTGTCGGCCTTCTCGACCCACAGGCACTGGCCCTCGACCCGCAGTTCCTTGGGCAGCTTGTTGCCGAAGGCGAGCTTGAGGATGTTGCGCCAGACCGAGTTGAAGTAGGCCGCGGCCGCCGAGTCGGCGTCCT
This sequence comes from Streptomyces sp. UW30, assembly GCF_008042075.1. Classification (GTDB taxonomy): domain Bacteria; phylum Actinomycetota; class Actinomycetes; order Streptomycetales; family Streptomycetaceae; genus Streptomyces. The sequence continues at coordinate 1,022,703 of NZ_RDBN01000053.1, forward strand.
GGGTGTAGTCCCAGCCCTCCAGGAGCTCCTGCGCCTCGCGGACGTCCTTGTCGTCGATGTCGATCTTGAGCAGCTTGGGCACCAGCAGCTTGGCGATCTCGCTGCTGTTGTCGAGCTGCATCTGGCGCATGTCGTCGGTGGAGATCTTGCCGCCGTCGTCGATCTTCGACTGGATCAGGTCGGTGATGCGCTGGCTGCGGGCGCCGTAGCCCCAGTCCGTGGTGAGCGTGTACGGGTACTTGGCCTTGTCGACCACGGCCTGGTTGGCGGTGACGATGTAGCCGCGGGCCGGGTTGTACTCGTACGGCAGCTCGTCGTCGTCGATGTAGCCCGTCCACCGCGACCTGGGTTCCCAGCCCGGCACCGGGACGGAGCCGTCGTAGCCCTGCGTGCGCGTGGGGATCTTTCCGGGCAGCGTGTAGCCGATGTTGTTCTCGGTGTCGGCGTAGATCAGGTTCTGCGAGGGCACGTCGAACAGGGTCGCGGCGGCGCGGAAGTCGGTCCAGTCCTTCGCCCTGTCCATGGCGAAGACGGCGTCCATGGTGGTGCCCGGGTCCAGCGCGGTCCAGCGCAGCGCGATGCCGTAGCCGTCGCCGCGGTCGGGGGCGGCGGCGTCGACGGTGGCCTTCCTGCCGACCTTCACGAGCTCGTCGCTGCGGTCGGACAGCAGGGGCATCCCGTCCTTGGTCTCCCGGACGACGATCTTCTTGGGCGAGTCACCGGCGACCTTGATGGTCTCCTCGCGCGAGGTGAAGGGCACCGTCTTGCCGCCGTACAGGTAGCCGTCGCCGGAGAGCTTCTCCAGGTAGAGGTCGGTGACGTCGACGCCGGAGTTGGTCATGCCCCAGGAGATGTTCTGGTTGTGGCCGATGACCACGCCGGGCATGCCCGCGAAGGTGTAGCCGCTGACGTCGTACTGGCACTTGCTGGAGACCGAGCGGCAGTGCAGGCCCATCTGGTACCAGACGGACGGCAGCGAGGCCGACAGGTGCGGGTCGTTGGCCAGCAGCGGCTTGCCCGTGATGGTGTACTTCCCGCCCACCACCCAGGAGTTGGAGCCGATGCCGTTGCCGTTCACGCCGACGGCGGTCGGCAGGTCGTCCAGGACCTCCTGGAGGCCAGACAGCTGACTCTGCAGGCCCGCGGTGCCGGAGGAGGTGCCCGTACCCGCCGTGCCGCCCGCGGTCGAGCCCGCGGAGGACGCGGAGCCCGTCGGCCCGAAGGTCTTGGTGGCCTCGTCGTACTGGCCCGCCTGGACGATCGTCTTGTTGCGGTCGTACGGGTACTGCGGGTACAGGTCCGCGATCTCCTTGGGGCCGAGGCGGCTGGTCATCAGGGCGCGGTCGATCTCGTCCTGCATGTTGCCGCGCAGGTCCCAGGCCATCGCCTTCAGCCAGGCGACCGAATCGACCGGGGTCCACTTCTGCGGCTTGTAGTCGTTGGTGAAGCCGAGGGCCGCGTACTCCAGGGAGATGTCCTCGCCGTCCTTGCCGTCCAGGTAGGCGTTGACACCTGCGGCGTAGGCCTGGAGGTATTTCTTCGTGGACGCGGACAGCGTCTTGTCGTACTCCTGCTTCGCGATCCGGTCCCAGCCCAGGGTGCGCAGGAACTCGTCGTTGTCGACCTGGCCCTTGCCGAACATCTCCGACAGGCGCCCGGAGGTCATGTGGCGGCGGACGTCCATCTCCCAGAACCGGTCCTGGGCCTGGACGAAGCCCTGCGCCATGAACAGGTCCTCGTCGGAGGAGGCGTAGACCTGCGGGATGCCGTAGCCGTCGCGCTTCACGTCGACGGGCCCGGACAGGCCCTTGATCGTGATCGATCCCTTGGTCTGCGGGAACGAGGCGCGGACGGTGCTGATGGACCAGTACGCCCCGCCGGCGACGCCCGCTACGACTGCCAGCACCAGCACGAGGACGAGCAGGCGGGCTCTGCGCCCCTTCTTCCTGCCGGACTTGCCGGGCTGCTGACCCGTGGAGGCGGTGGTGTTGGGGGGCATCGCTGTCCTTGCTGTCCTAACGCGAGCGGCAGGCGGTCCTGGAGTGCTGGAGCAACCATAGGCGCAGGGTCCGGTCGGACTTGACGCGGACTGGTGAACCAGCACGGAAGGACGTTCGATCATGCACCCCGAAGCGTCAAGAAATCGTCAAGAGTTAGGTAAGGTAACGAAGTAGTTGGGTGCGGAGAACCGCCACTTCGTGTCCTATGTACGTGAGCCCCGCGCGCGTGCGCGTGGGCCAGGGAAAGGGAACGGCCGCTGACTGTCCACGACCTCAACCAGCTCCTGCTCATCTGCTCGCTCGTCCTGCTCCTCGCCGTCGCAGCGGTTCGGATCTCCTCGCGCAGCGGGCTCCCCAGCCTGCTCGTGTACCTGGGCATCGGCGTGCTCATGGGCCAGGACGGCATCGGCGGGATCCGCTTCGACGACGCCGAGCTGACCCAGGTCATCGGGTACGCGGCGCTGGTCGTGATCCTGGCCGAGGGCGGTCTGGGCACGAAGTGGAGGGAGGTCAAGCCGGCTCTGCCGGCCGCCTCCGCGCTGGCGCTGGTCGGGGTCACGGTGAGCGTCGGGGTCACGGCGACGGCCGCGCACTACCTGGTCGGGCTCGAGTGGCGGCAGGCGCTCATCATCGGGGCGGTCGTCTCCTCCACCGACGCCGCCGCGGTCTTCTCCGTACTGCGGAAGATCCCGCTGCCCTCACGCGTGACGGGCACCCTGGAGGCGGAGTCCGGCTTCAACGACGCCCCCGTGGTCATCCTGGTGGTCGCCTTCTCCGAGCACGGGCCGATCGAGCACTGGTACGTGCTGGCCGGCGAAATAGCCATGGAGCTGGCCATCGGCGCCGCCATCGGCATCGCGGTGGGCTTCCTGGGCTCCTGGGGGCTCAGGCACGTGGCGCTGCCCGCCTCCGGCCTCTACCCGATCGCCGTCATGGCCATCGCCGTCACCGCCTACGCGGCCGGCGCGATGGCGCACGGCAGCGGCTTCCTCGCCGTGTATCTCGCCTCGATGGTGATGGGCAACGCGAAGCTGCCGCACTGGCCGGCCACGCGCGGGTTCGCCGACGGGGTCGGCTGGATCGCCCAGATCGGCATGTTCGTCCTGCTCGGCCTGCTGGTCACCCCGCACGAGCTGGGCGACGACATCCTGCCCGCGCTGGTCATCGGGCTGGTGCTGACCATGGTGGCGCGACCGCTGAGCGTCATCGCGTGCCTGGTGCCGTTCCGTGTGCCCTGGCGGGAGCAGGCCCTGATGTCCTGGGCCGGGCTGCGCGGCGCCGTGCCCATCATCCTGGCCACGATCCCGATGGTGAGCGGCGTCGAGAGCAGCCGCACGATCTTCAACATCGTCTTCGTCCTGGTCGTCGCCTACACCCTGATCCAGGGGCCGACGCTGCCCTGGCTCGCCCGCAAGCTGGACCTCGGCCAGGGCCCCACGCCTGCCGACCTCGGCATCGAGTCGGCGCCTCTGGAGCGGCTGCGCGGGCATCTGCTGTCCTTCGCGATCCCCGAGGGCTCGAAGATGCACGGCGTCGAGATCAACGAGCTGCGGCTGCCCGCGGGCGCCGCCGTCACCCTCGTCGTCCGCGGCGGAAAATCGTTCGTTCCGCTGCCGACGACGGTGCTGCGGCGCGGGGACGAACTGCTCGTCGTCGCCACGGACCCGGTGCGCGACGCCGCCGAGCGCCGGCTGCGTGCCGTGGGCGCCGGGGGCAAGCTGGCCGGGTGGCTGGGGACGAACGGGGCGAACTGAGGGGCCCGAGGGGGTCTGAAGGGGCCTGAAGAGGGCCTGAAGGGGCTTGAGGAGGCCCTGGCTAATCGCAGGTGGAGCGCCGCAGAGTGCTCGTTTTCACAGGATCACCGGGCGCTTTCCCCTGTACTATGCAGGCGTACCCAGATCGAACCAACTCTGCCTGACGCAGAGCTGGCGCGACCGTATGGCGGCCGGGACGTCCTTCCTCGAAGTGGACGCCGGTATCTACCGCAGTTCCGCGCAAGAGGACAGCTCTCGGCGCCGCCCCCGACCCGTAGGGGCCGCGCTACCAGGTGGCAGAAAGGCACGGGCCGTGGCATCCACGGTCACCACCGAGCCGTCGAAGGACGCGCCGGCCTCCTCCCGCCCGGGATACGGACAGCTGCTGCGTACCCGCGGCGCCTGGACGTTCCTGCTCCCCGGCTTCGCGGCACGCCAGCCGTTCGCGATGCTGACCCTCTCCATCGTGCTGCTCGTGCAGCACACCACGGGTTCCTACGGTGCGGCGGGCGCCGTCGCTGCCGTCACCGGCGTCTCCATGGCGCTGTTCGCGCCCTACAGCGGCCGCCTCGCCGACCGCCACGGCCAGCGCGCCGTCCTGATCCCCGGCGTCCTGCTGCACACCCTGTCCGGTCTGACCCTGACGACGCTCGCCCTGACCGACGCGCCCCTGTGGGCCCTGTTCGTCGCCGCCGTGCCCACCGGCGCCTCGGTGCCGCAGGTCGGCCCCATGGTGCGGGCCCGCTGGGGCGTGAAGCTCCAGGGCTCGCCCCTGATGACGACGGCGGCCGCCTTCGAGTCGGTCACCGACGAGCTGACCTTCGTCGTCGGCCCGCTGCTCGCCACCGCCCTGTGCACCGCCGTCGACCCGGCCGCCGGCCTGATCACGGAGGCATCCCTGACGTTGCTGGGCGGCCTGCTGTTCGCCGCGCAGAAGAGCACCCAGCCCTCGGTCACCCTCGCCGGGCACGCGCGCGTGGAGCACACTTCCGCGCTGCGCATCCCCGGCGTGCGCGTGCTGATCGTGGCCTTCCTCGGCATCGGTGCCGTCTTCGGCGGCATGCAGGTCTCGCTGGCCGCCTTCAGTGAGTCGATCGGCGAACCCGGTCTCAATGGCGTGCTGTACGGCACCTTCGCCGCGGGCAACATGATCTCCGGCATCGTCTGCGGAGCCATCGCCTGGAAGGTGGCCCCGCAGCGTCGTCTCCTCGTCGGCTACGCGGCCTTGGCGCTGACCGCGTCCGGACTGTGGGCCGCGCACTCGGTGCTCGTCCTGGCGGGCCTCGGTCTGCTCGTCGGCATGTGCATCGCGCCCGCGCTGATCACCGGGTACACGCTGGTCGAGGGCCTGGTCCCGGCCGGTGCCCGCACCGAGGCCTTCACCTGGCTCACCGGCGCGGTGGCGCTCGGCCAGGCCGCCGCCGTCACGGTCGCCGGGCAGTTGGAGGATCGCTTCTGGGGCGGCGCCGGGTTCCTGGTGCCGATGGGCGGCACTTTGCTGGCCCTCGCGACCCTCGTGGCGCTGCGCTCACGGCTGGAGACACGGTCCGGCAGCCGCACGGTCGCACGTGGCGTGGGTCACCGCGTGCCAGTGGCAGTGGACTGAGCGGCGGGAATACGTCACTATGGACCGTCGTTAGCACTCATCGAGTGAGAGTGCCAGGAGGAAGACAGTGCCCACCTATCAGTACCAGTGCACCGCGTGCGGCGAGGGCCTCGAGGCGGTGCAGAAGTTCACCGACGACGCCCTGACCGAGTGCCCCAACTGCCAGGGTCGCCTCAAGAAGGTGTTCTCCGCGGTCGGCATCGTCTTCAAGGGCTCCGGCTTCTACCGCAACGACAGCCGCGGCTCCTCGTCGAGCAGCTCGCCGGCGTCGTCGAAGTCGTCGTCCTCCTCGTCGGACTCGTCCTCGTCGACCTCTTCGTCTTCGTCCTCCTCTTCGTCTTCGTCCTCCTCGGACTCGAAGTCGTCGAGCACCGGCACCTCCTCCAGCAGCTCCGCCGCGTAGGGCCTACGCGCGCGTAGAGACGCCTTTCTTACGGGACCCTGTCGTCACCCGGCGACGGGGTCCTCGGCATATCCGGGTCCGGTTAGGGTGCGGGCATGGCGAACAAGGCGAACGCAGAACTCGGCGTGATCGGCGGCTCCGGCTTCTACTCGTTCCTCGACGACGTGACCGAGATACAGGTGGACACCCCCTACGGGCCGCCGAGCGACTCCCTCTTCCTCGGCGAGATCGCCGGCCGGCGGGTCGCCTTCCTGCCCCGGCACGGACGCGGCCACCATCTGCCGCCGCACCGGATCAACTACCGGGCCAACCTCTGGGCGCTGCGCTCGCTCGGCGCACGCCAGGTCCTCGGCCCGTGCGCGGTGGGTGGCCTGCGGCCCGAGTACGGACCGGGCACGCTGCTGGTGCCGGATCAGCTGGTCGACCGCACGAAGTCCCGGGTGGGCACCTACTTCGACGGGCTGCCGCTGCCCGACGGCACCGTGCCGAACGTGGTGCATGTCTCGCTGGCCGACCCCTACTGCCCCACCGGGCGCGCGGCCGCGCTGAAGGCGGCGCGCGGGCGGGACTGGGAGCCGGTGGACGGCGGCACGCTGGTCGTGGTGGAGGGGCCTCGCTTCTCCACCCGCGCCGAATCGTTGTGGCACCAGGCCCAGGGCTGGTCGGTGGTGGGCATGACGGGCCATCCCGAGGCGGCGCTCGCCCGTGAACTCGAACTCTGCTACACGTCGTTGACGCTGGTCACGGACCTGGACGCGGGCGCCGAGACGGGTGAGGGCGTCTCCCACGACGAGGTGCTGCAGGTGTTCGCGGCGAACGTCGACCGGCTGCGTGGGGTGCTGTTCGACGCGGTGGCGGGGCTGCCGGCGAACGAGGAGCGGGATTGCCTGTGCGCGAAGGCGCTGGGCGGGATGGATCCCGGGTTCGCTCTGCCGTAGCGGGTGAGGTGGGGGT
>NZ_RDBN01000053.1:1029519-1038380 GCF_008042075.1 Streptomyces sp. UW30
CCCGCCGCGACGAGCGCCGCAGCGGTCACGGCGAGCCCGGCCGCCACGGCCCGCCTGCGATGCCGTACCAGCCGGCGCAGCCGATGCCGCCCGCCGCGCACCCGCACCGGGGCGAAGTGCGGCACCTCGCAGGTGGCCGGGGCGTCGGTGCCCGGCGGAAGCGGAACGGCGCGATGGCTCATCGTGGGCTCGCAAGCCGTTCCGTCGTCGCAGGTGGTGCTCCTCATGTCCGTCGCTCCGTCGTTCCCGTTCTCGACCTCGTCCTCCCCCGCCGTTCCGCTTCCGCCGGGCACCGACGCCCCGGCCACCTGCGAGGTGCCGCACTTCGCCCCGGTGCGGGTGCGCGGCGGGCGGCATCGGCTGCGCCGGCTGGTACGGCATCGCAGGCGGGCCGTGGCGGCCGGGCTCGCCGTGACCGCTGCGGCGCTCGTCGCGGCGGGACCCCGGGAGGCCGACCGGACGCGTGGACATCCGGTGGCGGAGCCGGTGCGGCAACACCGGGCCGTCGAGCGGGTGTCCGCGCCGGTGCGGATCGCGGACGGGGCCACCGTGCGGTTGCTGCGGCCCGGGGACCGCGTCGACGTGATCGCCGCGCAGGAGACGGCGACGGGCGGCGACGCCCGGGTGGTCGCGCGCGGGGCGCGGGTGACGAAGGTTCCGGAGCCGCTGGACGCCGCCCTGGAGAGCGGGGCGCTGGTCGTGCTGTCGGTGCCGCGTGGCACGGCGGCGCGTCTCGCGGGGGCCGGCGCGACGGCCCGTCTGGCGGTGACGCTGTGCTGAACCGGATCAAGCGCGACCCGCTGTCAAGTCCCTCGATGGAGGGGTCCCATTGGACAGGACGGCCGAGCGCTGACGTAGGTTGCGGAGCGGTCTGTTCCACAACCTGTGTGTGCGAGGGGTGGCTCCGAAGTGAGCGAGAACAAGGAACCGGGCGTCTGGGACGGCTTCAAGGCCTTCCTGATGCGCGGAAACGTCGTCGATCTGGCGGTGGCGGTGGTCATCGGTGCCGCCTTCACCAACATCGTGAACGCGGTGGTGAAGGGCATCATCAACCCGCTCGTCGGAGCGATCGGCACCAAGAACCTCGATCACTACAGCTCGTGCCTGAGCTCGACGTGCGAGGGCGAGCAGGGGATCCAGATCCTGTGGGGCACGGTGCTCGGCGCCGCGCTCAGCTTCGTGATCACCGCTGCCGTCGTCTACTTCCTGATGGTCCTGCCCATGGCGAAGTACCTGTCCCGTGTGGAGGCCCGCCGCAAGGCGAAGGAGGGCGCGCACGAGGTCATCGAGGTGACCGAGCTGGAGGTGCTCAAGGAGATCCGCGACGCGCTGGTCGCCCAGCGCGGGTCGGGGCACAACGAGCAGTAACGGCTCAGATGTGGTGGGGCGGCTTCTCGTCGAGGAACCGCTTCAGGTCGGCCGCGCTGTCGCCGCTGCCGCCCGGCCGCTCGCCCCACCCACGGTCCGTGTCGTCGGAGGACTGCTGGTCCAGCGGGTCGTCGAAGATCAGCGCGGCCTTCGGCTCGCGCGGCTCGGGGGCGGGGGCGGTGCTCATGCGTCCAGAGTACGGCCCCCGCGGCCACCGCCCGCTCGACCACGGCCGGCGCCGCGACGGCCCCCGCTTCGACGGCCCGCGCGAGGACGATCCCCGTCCGTCGCACGCGGGTGATCCTCTACGGGAGAAAATCCCCGCTCCATCTGCTGTGCTTGACCCCATGACGTCCAGTTCCACTCCCGCGCCGGGCTCTGACCGCCCACCCGGACACCGTCGCCCGCTGCGCAGGCTCACCGCCCGTGGCCGGGGTGAGTCGCATCGGGTCGCCACTCCGCTGGAGCTCTTCTTCGACCTGTGTTTCGTCGTGGCCATCGCCCAGGCGGGCATCCAGTTGGTGCACGCGGTCGCCGAGGGCCACGCGGGCGAGGGGATCCTCAACTACGCGATGGTGTTCTTCGCCATCTGGTGGGCCTGGATGAACTTCACCTGGTTCGCCTCGGCCTACGACAACGACGACATCCTCTACCGGGTCGTCACCCTGATCCAGATCGCCGGTGTGCTGGTCCTGGCGGCCGGGGTGTCCCGGGCGTTCGAGGACCACGAGTACCAGGCGGTGGTGCTGGGCTATGTGATCATGCGGCTCGCCCTGGTGACGCAGTGGCTGCGGGTGGCCGGATCGAGCGACGGGCCGGAGCGGAGAATGGCCCTGCGGTACGCCGGAGGCGTGCTGCTGTGCCAGATCGGCTGGGTGGGCCTGGTGGTCCTGCCCGAGGACGTCAGACCCTGGGTGTTCCTGGTGATGGCAACCCTGGAGCTGTGCGTACCGCCGTTCGCCGAGAGGGTGCACCCCACGTCCTGGCACCCGCACCACATCGCCGAGCGGTACGGGCTCTTCACGATCATCGTGCTCGGCGAGACCATCGCGGCGGCCACGGTGGCCGTGAAGACCGGCATCGACGAGAACGACGCGCTGAGCGATGTGCTGCCGATCGCCGCGGGCGGGCTGCTGATCATCTTCGCGGCCTGGTGGATCTACTTCGTGGTGCCGATCCACGGGCATCTGCGTTCCAACCAGCAGGCGTTCCTGTGGGGTTACGGCCACTATGTGGTCTTCGCCTCGGCGGCCGCGATCGGCGCCGGTCTGGAGGTGGCGGTCGAGCAGACCGTGGGCAAGGCGCACATCTCGACGCTGGCCGCGTCGGCCGCGGTGACCTTGCCGACGGCGCTGTATCTGCTCACGGTCTGGCTGCTGCACTCGCGCCACTACAAGGTGGGCATCGCCCAGCAGCTGGTGCTGCCGACCACGGCCCTGCTGGTGATCTGCTGCACGTTCCTGGGCGAGTGGGCGGTGCTCGCGGCCGGCCTCGTCTCGGCGCTGGCGGTGGCGACCGGGGAGACGCTGACGGCGCGGATGGCTGCCCGGGGGCGCGGGACGCAGGCGCGGACGCCGGTGGCGTGATCGGCCCGGCGGTGCCTGCCTCGGTGGGCGCGGCTGGACGAGACTGACCCCATGACAGTTGACGCTCTGACAGATGTCGCCGGACTGCGGGTGGGGCACGAGACGCGCACCGGTGGCGGTTGGCTCACCGGCACCACCGTCGTCCTCGCGCCCGAGGGCGGGGCCGTCGCCGCCGTGGACGTGCGCGGTGGCGGGCCCGGCACCAAGGAGACGGACGCCCTCGATCCGCGCAACCTCGTGCAGAAGGTCGAGGCGATCGTGCTGACCGGCGGCAGCGCGTACGGGCTCGACGCGGCGTCCGGCGTGATGGCCTGGCTGGAGGAGCAGCGTCGCGGGGTGCGGGTCGGGGTGGATCCGGCGCATGTCGTGCCGGTGGTGCCCGCGGCCTGTGTCTTCGATCTCGGGCGCGGCGGCGATTTCCGGGCCCGGCCGGACGCGGCCTTCGGACGGGCGGCGGTCGAGGCGGCCGCGGCGAGCGAACCCGGCGCGCCGGTGCCTCAGGGCTGCGTGGGCGCGGGCACGGGGGCCGCCGTCGGCCCGGTCAAGGGCGGGATCGGCACCGCGAGCACCGTCCTCGACTCGGGGATCACCGTGGCCGCGCTGGTGGTGGCCAACGCGGCGGGGTCGGCCTTGGATCCCGAAACGGGCGCGCTGTACGGGGAGTTGTGGCAAGGGCGGGTGGACTACCCGCAGGAGAAGGCGCACCAGGCCGCGCGGCTGCGGCTCGCCGAAATCGCGGCGAAGAGCGCGCCGCCCCCGCTGAACACCACGCTCGCCGTGGTCGCCACCGACGCGGACCTGTCGAAGGCACAGGCGCAGAAGCTGGCCGGGACCGCGCACGACGGCATCGCGCGCGCGGTGCGGCCGGTGCATCTGCTCAACGACGGGGACACCGTGTTCGCTCTGGCCACCGGGGAGCGGCCGCTCGCCGGGCATCCGCTCGCGCTGAACGAGATTCTCGCGGCGGGCGCCGACGCGGTGACACGGGCGATCGTGCGGGCCGTGCGCGCGGCCGAGTCGGTGGACGGGCCGGGTGGAGTGTGGCCGTCGTACGGGGAGTTGTACGGGAGCGCCTGAGGCATGGGCTGACACCCGGCCCCTCCCCCGCTGCTTCGCACCGACGATTGTCGCGGTTCTGTCACGTGATGGCATTCACCGCGAACGCGGGGAACCCGGTCCGGTGACGGGGGCCTCTTCCCCCGTGGAACGGAACGGATCTCGCAGACCGCATGAAGATGGAGCAACTCGTGACAACGCCGGACATAGCAGCGCGGCGCGTACTGGGGGCCTGTGCCGCCCTGATGATCGGCGCCCTGACGCTCACCGCCTGCGGTGGCAGCGCCAACGCCGACAACGACGACAAGGGCGGCCAGGACTCCAAGTCGTCCGCCGCGACGATCGAGATCTCGGCGAAGAACGGCTCGACCGGGGCGTCGATCAACTCGACCGGCGTGAAGGTCAGCGACGGCCGGCTGACCGAAGTGAAGATGACGGTGGCGGACAGCGGGCAGGCCGTGCCGGGCGCCCTGTCCGGCAACGGAGGCAGCTGGAAGCCGAAGGAGCAGCTGGAGCGGGGGACGAAGTACCGCATATCGGCCACCGCGAAGGACGGGGACGGGCGCAGCACCGCCGCCGACTCGACCTTCACCACGGTCTCCTCATCCGACAGCTTCATCGGGACGTACACGCCCGACGGCGGGGCCACGGTCGGCGTCGGGATGCCGGTGTCGTTCAACTTCGACAAGGCGATCGGCGACAAGAAGGCCGTCCAGTCGCACATCACCGTCAGCTCCAGCAGCGGGCAGAAGGTGGTCGGGCACTGGTTCGGGACGCAGCGGCTCGACTTCCGGCCCGAGGAGTACTGGAAGGCCGGCTCCAAGGTCACGATGAAGATCGACCTGGACGGCGTCGAGGGCGCGAACGGCGTCTACGGGGTGCAGAAGAAGACGGTCACCTTCACCATCGGCCACTCGCAGGTCTCGACGGTCGACGTCAACACGCAGACGATGACGGTCGTGCGGGACGGCGCGACGATCAAGTCGGTGCCGATCTCGGCGGGCAGCTCGGAGTTCACCACGTACAACGGGCAGATGGTGATCACCGAGAAGTTCGAGAAGCTGCGGATGGACAGCAGGACTGTCGGCCTCGCCAACGCGTACGACATCCCGGATGTGCCGCACGCGATGCGGCTGACGCAGTCGGGGACCTTCATCCACGGCAACTACTGGTACAACAAGGGCAATCCGCCCTTCGGCCGCCAGGGCACCAGCCATGGCTGCGTCGGCCTGCAGGACGTGCAGGGCGGGCAGGGGGACACGCCTTCCAAGTGGTTCTTCGAGAACTCGACGGTCGGCGACGTCGTGATCGTCAAGAACTCTCCCGACAAGACCGTGACGCCGGAGAACGGCCTCAACGGCTGGAACATGGCGTGGAGCGAGTGGGTGGCGGGCAGCGCCGTGTGATCTCCGTGTGATCCTCTGAAGTGGCGTCCGAGCAGGGATTCTTGACAGTTCGTCGGGCCGCGCGGGAACTTCTCGCGCGGTCCGCGCGTTTTACCGGACGTACGTTTTCTCGGTTCCCGGACATGATGTCCGACCGAGGGGCTACGGTATGCACCCACAAGGTGACATGCAGCAACGCCGGGAGAAACCTTGAGCGTTCCGTACGAGACGGCAGCGTACGAACCACCCGAGTCGGCGGAGTCTCCGGAGGAGCATCTCGCGCGACTCCTCGGCCGTGCCCTGAACTCCTTCGAGTTGCCGGACGAAGTCATACGGCGACTCGACTGCGCGCTGGCGCACGACAGCTCGCTGCACTCCGCGCACCACAGCGCGGGGCTGCACCGCGAGACGTACCGGCACACCTGGCTGCTCGCCGACGGCTCGGCGCTCACCCTCTGGGAGCTCGTCCACAACACCGCCCGGGGCCGCGACCCGCAGCACGAGGTGTACGCCGACGAGGAGGAGCTGCGCGCCGCGACCGCGCGGCTGCCGCTGCCGCCGGACGCGCCGGACTTCGAACTGCCGGTGACGGTACAGCTGTCGCCGATCCCCGCGCCCCGGCACGCGTATGTGCCGGACGACTCGCCGGACCACGCGCGCCGGCTGCTGCGCCGGGCGGAGAACACCGACCGGCCGGGCGCGGAGACGGCGGCGTTACTGACGACGGCGTGCGCGCACCAGATCACGCAGGCGTTCGGGCGCCCGTGCCGCGCGGGCCGCGTCGGACTGGGCTTCTCGCTCTACGAGCACGCCTTCCTGCTGCGCGACGGCGAGGAGGTCTCCCTCTGGGAGGTCGAGCACACGGCGACGCCGGACGGGCGGCACATGTGCGAGGTGTACGTCAGCGAGGACGCGGCGCGCGATGCGATGGAGCGGCGGGCGGCGCAGGTCTCGTAGCGGCGGCTTCGCCGGTCAGCGGCCGTCGCCGAGCTGTCGGACCAGGCCCGCGAAGGCGTCCCGTTCGGCCGGGGTGAGTTCGACGGCCTCCATTTCAGGGGCGGTCTGCCGCTGGTACGGAAGGCCGGGGAGCCTCGGGTCCGAGTGCCATGAGGTCGCCTGAGGGCGGGTGCGGCGCAGGATACGGGCCAGTCCGACCACCCAGAGCGCCGCTGCCAGGGCGAGTACGACAGGGCCCAGCAGTTGGAGCATCGAGACGTTCTCAGGCATGCGCTCCAGTACACACCACGGTCCGGGCCTTTAGGCCCGGACCGTGACGTATCTCGCAGGTGCCGTGAACAACTCACAGCGCCCCAAAGGGACAAGCGGGAGGCTTACGCGGCGACCGGCTGCTTCGCCGCAGCGGCCTCCGGCACCGGGGAAACGGAGTCCGCGACGCCCTCCGGCGCCGTCCTGCGCATGCCCTTCAGCAGGATGACCAGGCCCGCCGTGACCGCCGTACCGGCCGCGATGGCCAGCAGGTAGAGGAACGGCTTGCCGATCAGGAAGGTGACCCAGATGCCGCCGTGCGGGGCGCGCAGGGTCGAGCCGAAGGCCATGGCCAGCGCGCCGGTGACCGCGCCGCCCGCCATGGAGGCGGGGATCACGCGCAGCGGGTCGGCCGCCGCGAACGGGATCGCGCCCTCGGAGATGAAGGAGGCGCCCAGGACCCAGGCGGCCTTGCCGTTCTCCCGCTCGGCGCTGGTGAACAGCCTCTTGCGGATCGTGGTGGCCAGGGCCATGCCGAGCGGCGGGACCATGCCGGCGGCCATCACCGCGGCCATGATCTTCATCGCCGAGTCGCTGGGCGCCGCGACCGAGATGCCGGCCGTCGCGAAGGTGTAGGCCACCTTGTTGACCGGGCCGCCTAGGTCGAAGCACATCATCAGGCCGAGCAGGACGCCGAGCAGGATGGCGTTGGTACCGGAGAGGCTGTTCAGCCAGTCGGTGAGGCCCTTCTGCGCCTCGGAGATCGGCTTGCCGATCACCACGAACATCAGGAAGCCGACGACCGCCGAGGAGACCAGCGGGATCACCACCACCGGCATGATGCCGCGCAGCACCGGTGGGATGTCGATGCGCTGGATGCCGAGGACCACACCACCGGCGATCAGACCCGCGACCAGACCGCCGAGGAACCCGGCGCCGATCGTCACGGAGATCGCGCCGCCGACGAAGCCGGGCACGAGACCCGGCCGGTCCGCCATGCCGTAGGCGATGTATCCGGCGAGGACCGGGACGAGGAAGCCGAAGGCCGCCGCACCGATCTGGAACAGCAGCGCGCCCCAGCTGTCGACCTGGCCCCAGTCGAAGTGCTCGGTGACCGACTTGGCCTCGTTGATCTGGTAGCCGCCGATCGCGAAGCCGAGGGCGATCAGCAGACCGCCGGCCGCGACGAACGGGACCATGTAGCTCACGCCCGACATCAGCCACTTGCGCAGCTTGCTGCCGTAGCCCTCGCCGGGCTCGCCCGTGCGCTCGACCGGGGTGCCGGGCCGGGCGGCCGCGGTGGCCTCGCCGCGCTCGGCCTTGGCGCGGACCTCGGCGATGAGTTCGGCAGGGCGGTTGATGCCCGCCTTCACGCCGACGTCGACGGTCGGCTTGCCGGCGAACCGGTCCTTCTCCCGTACGGACACGTCGTGGGCGAAGATCACGCCGTCCGCCGCCGCGATGACGGCCGGGTCGAGCCGGGTGAAACCGGCCGAGCCCTGCGTTTCGACGACGAGCTCGACGCCGGCGTCGCGGCCCGCGTTCTCCAGCGACTCGGCCGCCATGTAGGTGTGGGCGATGCCGGTGGGGCAGGAGGTGACGGCGACGATACGGAAGGGGCGGTCGCCGGGCGTCTCACCGGGGGCTTCGGTGGTGGTGCCCGTGGCGTCGTCGGCGGAGGCCGCCACCGACGACGCCACGGAGTCTTCGGAACCGGCGTCGGTGGCGCCGGCCGCCGGGGGCTCCTCGCCCCGGATCAGGGCCGCGGCCGACGCCGCGTCCCCCGCCGACCGCAGCGCGTCCGTGAACTCGGTGTTCATCAGCTGCCGGGCCAGCGACGACAGGATCGTCAGGTGGGCGTCGTCCGCGCCCGCCGGAGCGGCGATCAGGAAGATCAGGTCCGCAGGGCCGTCCGCGGCGCCGAAGTCGATGCCGGCGGCGCTGCGCCCGAAGGCCAGCGTCGGCTCGGTGACGTGCTCGCTGCGGCAGTGCGGGATGCCGATGCCGCCGTCCAGGCCGGTGGGCATCTGTGCCTCACGGGCGGCCACGTCGGCGAGGAAGCCCTCCAGGTCGGTCACCCGGCCCTGGGCCACCATGCGCTCGGCGAGAGCGCGCGCCGCCGCTTCCTTGGTCTCGGCGGACAGGTCGACAGCTGGGGCGCGCTGCTGTTCCAGATCGGTGCGGCGGCCTTCGGCTTCCTCGTCCCGGTCCTCGCCGGATACATCGCCTACGGCATGGCGGACCGGCCGGGTCTCGTGCC
>NZ_RDBN01000053.1:1038480-1073617 GCF_008042075.1 Streptomyces sp. UW30
GTGTGGGGGGCGGCGGAGGTGGAGGAGGCGAGGTCGGGGAAATCCCGCCTCCTCCGGACGGCAGCGCGGCTCAGGAGGCCCTGCCGTCCGTCGATCGCCGTGAGTAACGGCGAGTTTCGCCGCTCATGTGCCGAATCGGAACGAGACGAATCGGAACGAGCCGAATCGGAACGAGCCGAATGGGAAAGAACTGCGATATCCGAGACATTCGTCATGAAACCGGCTCCTTCAGTACGCGGTCCACCGGCACCTCGGCCGTCACCGTCACCGCCGCCGGGTCCAGGTCGGCCGGCGAGGGCATCACGCTGCCCGGCAGCCGGACGGCCGCCGCGCCGTGCGCGACCGCGGAGGCGAGCGCCTCGGGCCCGCTCCCCCCGGCGATCAGAAAGCCGGCGAGGGAGGAGTCGCCGGCCCCGACATTGCTGCGTACGGCGTCCACGCGCGCGCTGGCGAACCAGGCGCCCGCGTCGTCCACGAGCAGCTGCCCGTCGGCGCCCAGGCTTGCGAGCACGGCGCGCGCGCCCATCTCGCGCAACTCCTCGGCGGCCTTCATCGCGTCGCCCACGGTGGCCAGGGGGCGCCCGACGGCCTCCGCGAGCTCCTCGGCGTTCGGCTTCACCACGTCGGGCCGGGCGCGCAGGGCTTCGAGGAGGGCGCGTCCGGAGGTGTCCAGCGCGATCCGGGAGCCCCCGTCGTGCGCCCGCGCGACGACATCGGCGTACCAGGACGGGGCGAGCCCGCGCGGCAGGCTGCCGCAGCAGGCGATCCAGTCCGCGTCGTGCGACTGCTCGCGGACCGTCTCCAGGAGGAGTTCCTGCTCGGCCGCGGAGAGCTCGGGGCCCGGCGCGTTGATCTTCGTGAGCACGCCGTCCGACTCCGCGAGCGCGATGTTGGAGCGGGTGGCGCCGTTGACGGGAACCGGCGCGACCTCGATGCCCTGCGCGTCGAGCAGGTCGGCGACGAGCGCGCCGGGCGCACCGCCCAGGGGCAGGACGGCGACCGTGCGCTGTCCGGCGGCCGCGACCGCGCGCGAGACGTTCACGCCCTTGCCGCCCGGGTCCATGCGCTCGCCGGTGGCGCGTATGACCTCGCCGCGGTCGAGGGAGGGGACCTCGTAGGTGCGGTCCAGGGACGGGTTCGGCGTGACGGTGAGGATCATGCGCGCACTACTTCCGTGCCACCGCGCTCGATGGCGATGGCGTCTTCGGGGCTCAGCCCGCTGTCGGTGATCAGCAGGTCCGCGTCGCTCAGGGCACCGAAGCGGGCGAAGTGCTCCTGGCCGTGCTTGGAGGAGTCGGCGAGCAGCACCACCCGGCGGGCCGCGGCCACGGCCGCGCGCTTCACCGCGGCCTCGGCGAGGTCGGGGGTGGTCAGACCGTGCTCGGCGGAGAAGCCGTTGGCCGCGACGAACAGGACATCGGCCCGGATCTCGGCGTACGCGCGCAGCGCCCAGGCGTCCACGGCGGCGCGCGTGCGGTGCCGTACGCGCCCTCCGACGAGGTGGAGTTGGATGCCGGGGTGGTCCGCGAGGCGGGCCGCGATGGGCAGGCTGTGCGTGACGACGGTGAGGGACGCCTCCAACGGCAGCGCGGCGGCCATGCGGGCCACCGTCGTACCGGCGTCGAGGATCATCGTGCCCTCGGTGGGCAGCTCGGCGAGGGCCGCCTTCGCAATGCGGTCCTTCTCGTCGGCCGCCGTGCCCTCCCGCTCGGCGAGGTCCGGCTCGAAATCCAGACGCCCGGCGGGGATGGCACCGCCGTGCACCCGGCGCACGAGCCCGGCGCGGTCGAGGGCCTTCAGGTCCCGGCGGATCGTCTCCGCCGTCACCTGGAACTCCTCGGCCAGCGACAGGACGTCCACCCTGCCCCCGTCACGGGCCAGCCGGAGAATCTCCTGCTGCCGCTCCGGTGCGTACATGTCCGTTCGCCTCCGAACTGTGCCCGAACTTGTGGTTTCAGCGGGAGGCTACGCTTGGATTTCCGGAAAGTAAACAGGTTCGGGCCCAATCGGGCATGAACGGAAATGAGTGAGGGGCCCGGCACAAAGTGCCGGGCCCCTCACCCGCTCCCCCTCCCCCGCTCTCATGGCACCAGCGCGGGCTCCTTCTCCGGTTCCGGTTCCGCCGACGGCTCCTCGGTCGCTCCCTCGGCATGCTGTGCCGGACGCTTCGGCAGGGCGAACATCAGCAGGAAGATCGCTGCCATCACCGCGGCCACCCAGACCAGGGCGTTCTGGAAGCCGTCCACGAAGGCCGCGCCCGCCGCGCTCGCGGCATCCGCCGCGGAACGCTCCGTGATCTGCGCGAGCCGGTCGTCGACGACGCCGAAGAAGACCACCGAGACCAGACCGAGCCCCAGCGCGTTGCCCATCTGCTGGACGGTGTTGATCAGGCCCGACGCCGAACCGGAGTGCTCGCGCGGCACCTCGGAGAGGATCGCGTCCGTCAGCGGGGCCACGATGAGGCCCATACCGACGCCCATCACGACCAGGGGCAGGGCCATCTGCCAGGGGGCGATCGAAAGGCCGTAGCGGTTCGCCTCCCAGATGTAGATCAGGACACCGAGCCCCATCACCAGCGCGCCCGCCTGGAGCACCTTGCGGCCGAAGCGCGGGACCAGCTGCTGGACGGACAGGCCGGCCGCCGTCGAGACGGCGATCGAGAACGGGATGCCGGTCAGGCCTGCCTTGAGCGGGCGCCAGCCCAGGCCGAACTGCATGTACAGCGTCCAGACCAGGAAGAAGATGCCGAGCGCCACACCGAAGACGGTCTGTACGGCGATGCCGGCCGCGAAGCTCTTCACCTTGAACAGGGACAGTTCGACGAGCGGGGAGCCGTCGCGGGCCGCCTTCCGCCTCTCGAACACCACCAGCACCGTGAGGACGACGAGCGCGCCGGCCATCGACACGTACCCCCACAGCGGCCAGTTCAGCTCGCGGCCACGCGTCAGCGGGTAGAGCAGCATCAGCAGACCGAGGGTGACGAGCCCGACGCCGACGAGGTCCAGCTTCAGCGCCTTCGGCGCCTTGGACTCGGTGATGAAGCGGCTGCCGAGGATCAGGCCCGCGATGCCGACCGGGAGGTTGATCAGGAAGATCGGGCGCCATTCGAGGCCGAACAGGTTCCACTCCGTCAGCAGCGCCCCCAGCAGCGGGCCGGTGACGGCGCCGAGTCCGACGACCGCACCGAACAGGCCGAAGACCTTGCCGCGTTCGTGGGCCGGGAACGTCGCGTGCACGATCGACAGGACCTGCGGGACCATCAGCGCCGCCATCGCGCCCTGGAGGATGCGGGAGGCGACCAGCATCTCGGGGTTGGCGGCGAAGCCGCACAGCGCCGAGGCCAGGGTGAAGCCGCCGATACCGACGAGGAACAGCCGCTTTCGGCCGTGTATGTCGCCGAGGCGGCCGCCGGTGATCAGGCCGGCGGCGAAGGCGAGCGCGTAGCCGGCGGTGATCCACTGGATCTGGCTGAACGACGCGCCGGCCTCCCGCTGGATCGACGGGATGGCGATGTTGACGATCGTGACGTCGACGAGGTCCATGAAGGCCGCGGTCATCACGATCGCCAGGGCGAACCATCGACGGCGGTCGCCCGCGGCGGGCGCCGCGCTGGAGTTGTTCACGAGTGCTGGTTCTGTCTCCGCTGAGGTCATGGCTTGAAGCTATTCCCTGAATAGGTCAGATCGTGTCCTAGTTCTGCGGCATCCTCGGATTCATGACGACCGACACTCCGGCACGGCTGCTGACGCTCCTCTCTCTGCTCCAGACGCCCCGCGAATGGCCCGGCGGCGAGCTCTCCGAACGGCTCGGGGTGTCCCGGCGTACGGTACGGCGGGACATCGACCGGCTGCGGGAGCTGGGGTATCCCGTGCAGGCGAGCAAGGGGGCCGAGGGTGGCTACCGGCTCGTCGCGGGCAAGGCGATGCCGCCGCTCGTGCTGGACGACGAGGAGGCGGTGGCCATCGCGGTCGGGCTGCGGGCCGGGGCCGGGCATGCGGTGGAGGGGGTGGCGGTTGAGTCGGGCTGCGGGGTGAGGGTGGGGCCTCGCGTTGATGCCTGCGGCGCCTGTGCGGGTTCGGTGGGGGTGCGCGTCGCGCCAACGGTTGTGTGGTGGGTCGGGGACGTGCCGGGGGGTGTCCGTCCTCGGTCGGGCGGTTGCTGTTCTCAGAGAGGTGCTGTTTTTTGACGCCCGCCGCTGCGGGCGGACACCCCCCGGCACGTCCCCTTGCCGCCGTTTGCGGGTGTCGCGTCGGCTCTGTCAGGGGGCTGCGATGTCCTCCCACGGGAAGTTCCTCAGTGCCCCTAGGTTGCGCAGTGCCTGTGCTGCTGGGCCCTGTGGGCCCTGTGCTGGGGCCTCTCCTGTTGCCCAGGTTTCTACGGCTACTCGGATGGAGGCTGCGGCCACGGCGGCGGCGAAGTGGTGGGCGGCAACGTTGTCGGTGCCGGTTCTTTCCGCCAATGTCTGCGCCAGCTTTCCTTCCGCCTCGTGGCATACCTCGGCCCAGACCTTGCGCAGGGCGGGGTTGGTTGTGGCCTGGCGGACCAAGGTGCGGACCCATTGCCAGGAGGACTCCGAGACGGCCGCGCCGGGGGTCAGGGTGTGGCGGAGGGCGTGTTCCAGGGCCTCGGGGATGGATAGGTCCGCGGGGGCGTTGCGGACCGCCTGGGTCCAGCGGTCGGCGCCGGCCGCGTAGAGCGGGGACACCGACTCCTCCTTGGTGGCGAAGTAGCGGTAGAAGGTGCGCGGCGCGATGCCCGCGGCCTGCGCGATGTCCTCGGCTCGGGTGGCCCGAATGCCCTGCCGCACGAAGAGGGCGGCCGCGGCGCGGGCGATCTCCATGCGGGTCGCCGCCTTGCGTCGCTCCGTCAGTGAGGGGGACGTGGCTGAGGGCCGTGCGGGGGTGGGGCTGCTCACGTTCGGCAGGCTATGCCCATGTGGCACAATCTGCCATCCGGGTGGGCCACCCCGTGGTTCAGGTACGGGGTGACCCGCCCGTCCGACCTGTTCGGGTGGGGCCGGCAAGAGGAGCCGGGCCCCGGCACCCAGGGGGGTTGGGCGCCGAAGCCCGGCTCGGGGAAAGTCCCGGCGCCGGGGGGAGTGCGTCGGGACTTGGTCTGGTGGCGTGGTCGGTCGATCTGCGTCGGGGGACCCGAGGCCGGTCGCCTCGGGATCCGAACTCCCTTGCCCGGAAGTCTTGTTCCCGGTGCCCTGTACATTGAAGCGGCGTTACATCGCCATGTTTGCGCGGTCTTTGGCCACCCGGCGTACGCGCCCGTGGCAGGTCGTACGCCCCCGCCCCTCCTGTCGGAGGGTCAGGCGGCCGCGTCGAAGCCGGTGCTGCGCGCCAGCTTCTTCAGCTCCAGCAGGGCGTGCTTCTCGATCTGGCGGATGCGTTCGCGGGTCAGGCCGTGCTCCTTGCCGACCTCCGTCAGGGTGCGCTCGCGGCCGTCGTCGATGCCGTACCGCATCTTGATGATGGACGCCGTGCGCTGGTCGAGGCGGCCGATCAGGTCGTCCAACTCCTCGCTGCGCAGGAGGGTGAGGACCGACTGCTCCGGGGAGACCGCTGACGTGTCTTCCAGCAGGTCGCCGAACTGGGTCTCGCCCTCGTCGTCCACCGGCATGTTCAGGGAGACCGGGTCGCGGGCCCAGTCCAGGACGTCCGTCACCCGGTCCGCGTTCGAACCGAGCTCGGCGGCGATCTCCGCGGGCTCCGGGTCGCGGCCGTGTTCACGGTTGAACTCGCGCTGGACCCGGCGGATTCGGCCGAGTTCCTCCACGAGGTGGACGGGGAGGCGGATGGTGCGGGACTGGTCGGCTATCGAGCGGGTGATGGCCTGACGGATCCACCACGTCGCGTACGTCGAGAACTTGAAGCCCTTGCGGTAGTCGAACTTCTCCACCGCGCGCACCAGGCCGGCGTTGCCCTCCTGGATCAGGTCGAGGAGGGGCAGGCCGCTGCGCGGGTAGCGGCGGGCCACCGCGACGACCAGGCGGAGGTTGGAGCGGATGAAGACGTCCTTGGCGCGCTCTGCGTCGGCGACCAGGGCCTGAAGCTCCTCGCGGGTGGCGTCCGCCCTGGCCTCCTCGAAGCCGTCGAGGACCTGCCTTGCGAACACACCCGCCTCGATGATCTGTGACAGCTCGACCTCTTTGGCGGCGTCGAGAAGCGGCGTGCGCGCGATCTCGTCGAGGTACATGCCGACCAGGTCGCGGTCCGCGATCTCGCCGCCATGGGCGCGAACACTGCGTGCCTTGTCGACGGTCTCGCCGGTGGCGGACTGACGACGGGCGACGGCACGGGTTGCCATGCGTGCTCCCTTGCGATGTGGGCGGGCGGGTGGTTCTTGAACGCTTGGGACTCTTGTCGAGTGCCCTGCATCCGATGGAAACAACGACTGGAATCAGGACAGAATTCCCAACCCGCCCCCCTATTTTTCTGATCTTGCAGTACCCTGTCGGGCCACCGCGAGGAGGCCCGATGCCGTCGGAACGTACAGAGGTGCTGGTCAGGTCGGGAGTCGAGAGTGACCTCGATGCCCTCACCGACATCTACAACCACTATGTACGTGAGACGCCCATCACATTCGATACCGCGGTCTTTACGCCGGAAGAGCGCCGACCTTGGCTGCTCTCCCACCCTGAAGACGGCCCGTACCGGCTGAAGGTTGCCGAGGAGAGGGACCTCGAAGGGAACTCACATCGGATTCTTGGCTACGCCACATCCAGCCCGCTTCGGCCGAAGCCCGCCTACGTGACCTCCGTCGAGGTGACCGTCTACCTCGCACCGGACGCCGGCCGGCGTGGCATCGGCACCCTCCTGTACAAGGCCCTGTTCGAGGCACTGGCCGAGGAGGACCTGCACCGCGCCTACGCGGGCGTCGCCCAGCCGAACGAGGCGTCCGCGCGGCTGCACGAGCGGTTCGGCTTCCGGCATGTCGGCACGTACCGCGAGGTGGGCCGCAAGTTCGGCCGGTACTGGGACGTGGCCTGGTACGAGAAGGAGCTGTGAGGCCCGCGAGGGCTCAGCCGAACTGCACCGACCGCTTCGCCATGCCCATCCAGAACCCGTCGATCACCGACTTCTGCGCGTCCAGCTCACCGGACACCTCCGCCGCGCCCATCGTCACGAAGAGCGGGGCGAAGTGCTCGGTGCGCGGGTGGGCGTAGCGGCCGGCCGGGGCCTTGGTGAGGAAGTCGAGCAGCGAGTCCCAGTCCCTGGCCTCCAGCGCCCGCCGGCCCCAGTCGTCGAACTCGGAGGACCAGCTGGGCACTCCCTCGCCGACATGGCGCAGGGCGGCCAGGTTGTGGGTGAAGAACCCGGAGCCGACGATCATCACGCCCTCGTCGCGCAGCGGCGCCAGCCTGCGGCCGATCTCCATGAGTCTGACGGGGTCGAGGGTCGGCATGGAGATCTGCAGGACCGGGATGTCGGCCGTGGGGAACATCTCGACGAGCGGGACGTAGCCGCCGTGGTCGAGGCCGCGGTCCGGGAAGTCCTGCACCGGTGTGCCGGGGGCGCGCAGCAGCTTGCGGACGGACTCGGCGAGCTCGGGCGCGCCGGGGGCCGGATAGGTCACCTGGTAGTAGTGCTCGGGGAATCCCCAGAAGTCGTAGACGAGAGGAACGGCCTCCGTGGCACCGATGGCGAGGGGGGCCTCCTCCCAGTGGGCGGAGACCATGAGGATCGCCTTGGGGCGCGGCAGGCCGGCGGACCAGGCGGCGAGCTCGCCGGGCCAGATCGGGTCGTCCGCGAGCGGCGGGGCGCCGTGACTGAGATAGAGGGCGGGCATGCGCTCCTGCGTGGCGGCGGACATGACGGCTGCTCCCTCCGGAGACCTGAAGCCTCGGTTGCTTTAAGTCTAAACATTCCTCTCGGAAAACCGTACGTCCAGGTAATTAAAATTTCAAGGAGAGCTCTCGTACAGTGGAGTACATGAATACGGCATCGACCTCCGCGCCACCCGCGTCCGCGACCGCGTCCATCCCCGCCGCACCCGCGCAGGAGCCCCGCTGGCTCACCGACGAGCAGCAGCGGGTCTGGCGCACCTACCTGGACGCGGTCACCCTGCTGGAGGACCACCTGGACCGCCAGCTCCAGCGGGATGCGGGCATGCCGCACATCTACTACGGCCTCCTGGTCAAGCTCGCCGAGTCCTCGCACCGCCGGCTGCGGATGACCGAGCTGGCGATGTACGCCAAGATCACCCGCTCGCGGCTGTCGCACGCCATCGCCCGGCTGGAGAAGAACGGCTGGGTCAGGCGCGAGGACTGCCCCGACGACAAGCGGGGCCAGTTCGCGGTGCTGACCGACGCGGGCGTGGAGGTGCTGAAGCAGACCGCGCCGGGCCATGTGGAGGCCGTGCGCCAGGCGATGTTCGACCGGCTCACCGAGGAACAGCAAAAGGCCCTCGGCGAGATCATGCGGATCGTCGCCGAGGGCCTGCAGCCGACGGAAGCGGGTGCGGACCTGCCCTGGCTCCGCTGAACCGCTCATTCAGCGAGCCGGGGCAGGTCCTTGAAGGCCGTACGTACGGAGCGTCCCCATCCCCGTACGTACGCCCGGTCCCAAGGGGTACGACCGGACGGTCGTCGCGCGGTTCAGTGCGCGACGACGGGTACCGGCACCTCGTCCTCGGCGTTCTCCTGCGAGGTCGCCACCGTCGAGCCGTCGGGACGGCCGGCGTTGACGAAGGTCACCACGATGACCGCGGCGAGGACCAGCATGCCGACGGCGAACCAGATCGCGTTGGTGTAGCCGTGCACCATGCCCTCCAGCTGGACCAGCTGCTGCTGGGAGCGGGAGGTCGCGGAGCCGATGTGGTCCGCGATGTAGGTGGTCGTGGCCGACGCGGCGATCGTGTTCAGCAGGGCCGTACCGATCGCGCCGCCCACCTGCTGCGAGGTGTTGACCATCGCGGAGGCGACACCGGCGTCCCGGGGCTCGACGCCCAGGGTGGCCAGGGACATGGCCGGCATGAACGCCGTACCCATGCCGAGACCGAGCAGCAGCATCGCCGGCAGGATGATCGAGGCGTACGACGAGCCGATCTCCAGCTGCGTCATCAGGAGCATGCCGATCGCGGCGACCAGGAAGCCGGGGCCCATCAGCAGCCGCGCCGGGACGCGGGTCATCAGGCGGGTGCCGATCTGGGTCGAGCCGACCATCATGCCGACGATCATCGGCATGAAGGCGAAGCCGGTCTTGATCGGCGTGTAGCCCTTCACGATCTGCAGGTAGTAGGTCAGGAACAGGAACGTGCCGAACATCGCGATGATCGCGATACCGAGCGAGAGGTAGATCCCGCCGCGGTTGCGGTCGGTGATGACGCGCAGGGGCAGCAGCGGGGCCTTGACCTTGGCCTCGGTGATGACGAACGCGAGCAGCAGGACCGCCGAGGCGACGAACATGCCCACGGTCGTGGAGTCGCCCCAGCCGTTGGACTCGGCGCGGGTGAAGCCGTAGACCAGCGCGACCAGGCCGAGCGTGGACAGCAGGACGCCGGGGATGTCGAGCGGGTTGCGGTTGCGGCTGCCCTGCGGCTCACGGATGACGAAGTACGCACCGGCCGCGGCGACGATCGCGAACGGGATGTTGACGAAGAACGTCCAGCGCCAGTCCATGTACTCGGTCAGCACACCGCCGAGGATGAAGCCGACGGCGCCACCGCCACCGGCGATCGCACCGTAGATGCCGAACGCCTTCGCGCGCTCCTTGGCGTCCGTGAACATCACGGCGAGCAGGGACAGCGCGGCGGGCGCGAGCAGGGCACCGAAGGCACCCTGGAGGGCGCGGGCGCCGAACATCATCGCCTCGTTGGTGGCGGCACCACCGAGCGCGGAGGCGCCGGCGAAGCCGATCAGGCCGACGACGAAGGCCCGCTTACGGCCCCACAGGTCGGCTATCCGGCCGCCGAACAGCAGCAGACCGCCGAAGGCGAGGGCGTAGGCCGTGACGACCCACTGCCGGTTGCCGTCGGAGATGCCCAGGTCCTGCTGGGCGGAGGGCAGGGCGATGTTCACGATCGTCGCGTCGAGCACGACCATGAGCTGGGCCAGCGCGATGAAGACGAGCGCTTTCCAGCGGTTGGGATCGACGGCGCCGAGGGCGCTGCCGGGTGCCTTTGCGGCAGTTTCGGACATGGGGGTACCCACTTCGGGACTTCGTAATGGACAAAGGACGTCTAAAGGGGACGGCTCGTCGGCTGTGACGGCCGGTGAGATTCGCTGTAGTGGCTGTGTGGTGACTGGTGCGGCTGCGTGGTGACTGGTGCGGCCGTGTGGTGACTGGTGCCGTGCTCCGAACTGATCGGTCGGAGCCGGGCGGTCAGAGCCGGTGGGTCAGGCCTGGCGCAGGTCCTCCATGGTCAGCGCCGTGCCCGGCAGGACCGAACGGGCCGGGGCCCGCAGTCCGTCCAGGAACAGCTGAAGGTGACGGTGGACGTAGCGGTCGGCGATGTCGCACCCGGTACCGGCAAAGGGCCGGCTGAGCTGGGCGGCGGCGATCATGACATCGCCGACGTCCACATCGGAGCGGAGCTGGCCGGCCGCCTTGGCGCGGTCCATGATCGCCCCGATGAGGCTCTCGGCCCGCTCGCGCGAGGCCTCCAGGTCCGGGTGGTTCTGGTCGAAGGTGCTCTGGACCATCGGGCACAGCGCGCTGATCCGCTCGTCAGCGGCGGCGTGCACGAAGCGCTCCAGGGCCTCGAAGGCATCCCCGGTCTGCGTGAGCGCGAGTTCGGCCGCCGCCACCGTACGGTCCATGACGGAGCAGACGACCTCGCGCACCAGCGCGTCGCGGTCGGGGAAGTTGCGGTACACCGTGGCATTGCCGACGCCTGCCCGGCGGGCGATCTCGTCGAGCGGCACGTCGGGGCCGAACTCCACGAACATCTCCCGGGCGGCGGTGACGATCCGCTCCCGGTTGCGCAGGGCGTCGGCGCGCGGCCGGGTCGCCTTGCGCGCTACGGGGGTCACGGTCTGCACGGTGTACTCCAAGGTTGCGGTGAATCCATGTCTCACGGTCGTGGTCTCACGGTCGTGATCTCACGGTCGTGGTCTCACGGATCGCGATCCGGGGAAGGTCTCCCCGTTTCGCGCGGACACATGGCTAAACGGGGAGAGGCTCCCCGGTTATTTCCCGACCCGGGAAACATTTCATGTGACCTGAGTCACACACTATTTGGCGGAAGAACCCACGTTCGGGCTCCTCCAACGCGCGCCCGCTCACCCCTCGACACAGGGTGATCGAGAGGGTGCAGCACGCAGTCGGGCGGGCTGCCATGGACTGAAGGGCCCATGCATGCAGCCCAGCCGTCGGATACGCCCCCGCCGTGTGGCCGCCCTCGCCTCCGTGACCGCCCTGACCTTCGCGGTCAGCACCTCCGCAGGCACCGGACACCTCACGGCGGGCACCTCGACGGTGGCCGGAGCGGGCCCCATCTCGCCTGAACACCCCTCCGCCCTGCGCCCCTGCATGATCAGCGGCCGGCCGACGGTCCAGATGTCGGAAGGGATGCCGACGATACGCGGCTACTCCCGCTCCACCGGCGCCGTCCGCGCCCTCACGGTCATGGTCGACTTCCCCGACGCGCCCGGACCGGGCCGCGCGCTCGACCGCTTCGACGAGTTCTTCCCGCAGACCCAGGACTGGTTCCGCACCAGCTCCTACGGCCGCCTCGACTACCGCCCCCAGACCCCGATCCCCGGCTGGCTGCGGATGCCCAAGTCCTTCCGTGCGTACGGCATAGAGCGCGGCGCGCCCTTCGACCCCGGGTACCGGCAGCTCGTCCAGGACATCGTGGTCGCCGCCGATTCCCGGGTGGACTTCCGGTCGTACGACTTCCTGAACGTGCTGGTGGCCCCGAACGCCGGCCCGTCGGCCCTGGACACGGTCCTGTCGGTGACCTTCGCGGGCAACACCGAGGCCCCGGTCGCCGACGGCGTCTCGGTGGCCAACGCGTCCTTCGTCTACTCCCGCCAGGACGACGGCTCCGGCACCTACCACCGCACCGGCTACCGGGTACTCCCCCACGAGAACGGCCATGTCTTCGGCCTGCCCGACCTCTACACCGCCGAGGGCGGGGGCGCGGTCGGCCACTGGGACATCATGAGCGAGGACTGGGGGGCCAACAACGACCTGCTCGGCTGGCACAAGTGGAAGCTGGGCTGGCTGGACGCCGCACAGATACGTTGCGCGGCCAAGCCCGGCGCGACCGAGTACGCCCTGACGCCGCTGGCCCGCGAGGGCGGCCCGAAGCTGGTGTTCGTCCCGCTGGACCGCCGCCACGGCTACGCCCTCGAACTACGCACCCGCGAGGGCAACGACGAGTCCGTGTGCCGCCCCGGCGTCCTGATCTACAAGGTCGACGCGGACGTCGACACCGGGATGGGACCGGTGAAGGTCCAGGACTCCCACGAGGACAGCGGGGGGTGCACGCGCAGCCCGAACGTCCATGCCGAGCTGTCCGACGCGACGTTCGGGCCCGGGGAGGAGTTCCGGGACGAGGAGCGGGGGGTGCGGGTGACGGTGCTGGGGACGGATCTGACGGGGAGTTATCGGGTGCGGGTGAGCCGGGGGTAGGGGTGGGGCTGCGGCGGCCCGTACACCCTGTGCACGCGTGATGCCGATTACGGTTAAGGCTGCCGAACGCCGTACGGAGAGCCGATGCCCGCGATGACGACCCTGGACGACGACCGTGCCGTGCCCGCGGAGGCGGTCACTCCGCTGATCCGGGGTGTGACGGTACTGCGGCGCCTGACCGAGGCCGGCGGGACGCTGAGCGCGAGCGGGCTGGAGCGCGGCACCGGGCTGGCGCGCTCCACGGTGGACCGGATCACCTCCACGCTCGCGCGCATGGGGTACGTCCGCCTCGACGGCCGTGACATCGTCCTGGCGCCGCGCGTGATGGAACTGGGCAACGCCTACCTGGCGGCCCTCGCCCTGCCGGCCCTCCTCTCCTCCCACGCGGACGCGCTCGCCGACGAGCTCGACGAGTCCGTGTCGCTGGCGGTCGCCGACCGCGACGGCATCCGCTTCATCCACCAGGCGACCCGCCGCCGCGCGATGTCCCTCAGCTTCCGCATCGGCGACCTGCTCCCCGCCGAACGCACCGCGCCGGGCCCGCTGTTCGCGACGGAGTGGACGCAGGGCGAGTGGCAGGCGTGGCGCGAGCGCCGGGCGGCGGACCCGGATGACCGGGGCTTTCCCGCCGTACCGTGGCGGTCGCACCCGTCCTCCGACAAGGACTTCGAACGCCGGGCGGCGCGGGCGGCCAAGGACGGCTGGACGCTGGACGACCAGTTGATCGAACCGGGGCTGGTCGCCGTGGCCGTACCGGTGAAGGACCTGCGGGCCGGCGGCCGTATCGCCTGTGTGGCGAGCGTGGTGAGCCACACGAGCCGGCACACCGCCGCGGACCTGCGCGACACGCTCCTGCCCCGCCTGCGGACGGCGGTGGCGGCGATGGAACGCGACCTGCGCGAGGCACCGGAGCCACGCCCCGCGACCGCCCCGGCGGGCCTCGCGACCTGGACGGGCGCCTCCAAGCAGGAGCTGGGCAGGGAGTTCGTGGAGTCGCTGGCCCGCGGGCTGACCGTACTGACCGCGTTCGGCGAGGGCCGGGCCGAGCTCACCCTCACGGACGTTGCCCGCGCGACCGGACTGGCCCGGGCCACGGCCCGCAGGGCACTCATCACGTACGAGCATCTGGGACTGGTACGCCCGTCGGGAAACCGCGCCTTCGCCCTCACCCCCCGCGTGCTGTCCCTCGGCTACCCGCCCCTGTCCCGCACGTCCCTCGCCCAGATCGCGACCCCGCACCTGGCCGAACTGGCCGACCGGGTCCATGAGTCGACGTCCCTGGCGGTGCTGACACCGTCGGCCGACGAGATCCAGTACATCGCCCGCGCCGCCACCAGCCGCGTGATGAGCGTCAACATCACGATCGGCACGCGACTGCCGGCGTACGCGACGTCGATGGGGCGGGTGCTGCTGGCCGATCTCCCGGAAGGCGACGGGCAGTTGACGACCGCCCTGGCCGACCTGCGCCCGCTGACCGAACACACCATCACGGACCCCGCGACGCTGACGACGACCCTGTCGGATGTCCGGGCCAACGGATACGCCCTGGTCGACGAGGAGTTGGAGGCGGGCCTGCGATCGGTGGCCGTACCGGTGAGGGACCGGACGGGCCGGGTGGTCGCCGCACTGAACGTGGCCATGCACGCGGCACGACGCTCGGTGCAGGAGTGCGTGCGGGCCAGGCGGCGATCTGAGGTCTTCTTCGTGCGCGTCGGCCGGGGCGGCACGAAGAAGACCTCAGATCGCCGCCTGGCCCGCACGTCGACGATCCCCGCGTCGAGCGTCGCCCCGTCCTGCGGGTCGACGAGCTGGAACGAGCCGGTTCGCCTGTTCTCCAGGTGGTCGTCGACGGCGAGCGGCTCGGCCGTGCGAATCCGTACCCCGCCGATGTCGTTGACGAAGAGACCGTCCGGGCAGGGCAACCGGTGAGCGTCCGTGACGTCCATGCCGTCGTCGATCCCGATCCGCTCCACCATCGCCGGGACCGTCCTGGGACCGTCCTGGTGGTGTGCTTGAGCAGCACGCGTTGTCGCGCGCGCAGCGGGCGTTCGTGCGGATGGCGCGCGTTGTCGCGCGTGCAGCGGGCGTTCGTGCAGATGGCACACGTTGGCCGTGATGTGCCGCAGGATCCGTGGAGCGGGGCCCGCGGGCAGTGGGCAGTAGGTCGCCCCGGGAGATGTCGATCTCGTGGGCGAGCCGGACGGCCACCGACTGCGGCGCCCGCACGCTTTCGGCCTCCTTGCCGAACACGCTGAGGCCGACGACCGTGCTGGGCTCCTCAGACGGTTGCACGACAACGCGGTCCCGGTCCCCGACCTTGAGGAGGCCGGAGGCGATTTGCCCGGCCAGCCGGCGCTCCACCACCTGCCGGCGCTGAGGCGGGCGCCGGATCACGTACTGGCCCGGCAGGCGCAGCGGTTTGCTGATCGGGTTGGCCCGCCCCGCTCCGACCGGCACGCTCTCCAGGTGGGACAGCAGCGTGTCGCCGTCGTACCAGTCCATCCCGGTCGACGGTTCGGCGGTTCGACCACGTCGTCGCAGGTCAGCGCCGACATCGGGATGGCGATGAAGTCCGCGAGACCCAACTCGCGTGCCCGCTGGGCGAACTCGTCCGCGATCGCGGTGAAGCGGACTCCTGCCGGACTCCTGGTAGCCGACGGTGTCCATCTTGTCGACCGCCGACACGACGTGCGGCGGTCGACAACAGTGCGCCGCGATCGCGCCGTGTCTCATCGTCTGCGCGACCACGCCGCCCCGGGCGTCGACCAGGATCATCGCCAGGTCGGCTGTGGAGGCACCGGTGACCATGTTGCGGGTGTACTGCACGTGCCCCGGGGTGTCCGCGAGGATGAAGCGCCGCACGGGCATCGCGAAGTAGCGGTAGGCCACGTCGATGGTGATGCCCTGTTCCCGTTCCGGACTCAGGCCGTCGGTGAGCAGAGCCAGGTCGGGGCCGTCCTGCCCGCGCCTGCGGGACACCTCCTCGATGGCCGTCGCCTGGTCGGCGAGGACGGACGACGAGCCGAAAGGAGAACGGCCACCCGGAGAAAGTGACGAGGAACGCGGCTACCACCGCGCCGACCACTCTCAGCAGATTCGGGAATTCCCCAGAACACAGCAGCGACGCGGAGCCGGGCCACTCACAACTCGACGCCTCCCTGTGGAACGGACGCCTCATCTCCTTCGGAGCCGAAGCCCAGCCACTCCTGCCTCTCGGAACCCCCCGCGCACTGCACGAGGGAGGCCCTCCGCCGAGCCACACGGCCTGACCTGCTCCCCCAGCTCCCCCAACACCAGCGCCCGCCCGAGCCCCGATCCGGTACCCTGTGGATCGAGCGCTCCGGCGGGTGCTGCGGCGTGCCACGCGGGATCCGCGTGCACCTACGACGTGGCGGCCCACCAGGTCGCTCAGGGCTTGACCAAGAGACCTGGCCGCGACTCATCAACGAGATCCACGCAAGGTTTCACCCAGGCCCCGCCTTCGTAGCTCAGGGGATAGAGCACCGCTCTCCTAAAGCGGGTGTCGCAGGTTCGAATCCTGCCGGGGGCACCAGCCAAAAGGCCCCGGACCGATCATGGTCCGGGGCCTTTGACGGCAGCGATTGACGGCAATCCTCCGAAGCCTGCGATCTTCACGCTGGCTCTCTGGCTCCCGACACGTGGCTCTGCAAGCCGCTGCCACAACTTCCTGACAGTCACCAGACGTCGTCGGCCGCGTGAAGGCTGTTCGCCGGGGTTCAACCGGGAGAAGTCGTACCACGGCGAACAGGTGATTGCTGGGTCACTCCCCCAGGGCCGCCGCTCTCATTCGCAGAAGATCATCCGCAGGAAGATTCAGAGCATGCGCCAATGCGGCGACGGTGCGTGCAGACGGCACGCTACGTCCATTGAGCGCTTCCGAAATCGTGGTGCGTCCTAGTCGCGCCCTGATCGCAAGCCCGGACAGCGAGATATCTCGCATCGCCACACCCGTTTGCAGGCGCTGCGTGAGCTCCCGGAGCGCTTCCTGGTCATGCTCCTTACGATCAGGCTCACGACGGGGCAGGGAAGTGCCGCCGCTGCGGCGTGCCGGCACGGCGGCAGCCGGACGCAGGTTGATGAGCTGTTCCTCAACTCGATCGCGAACCTTGAGCCACTCAGCAATCGCGTTCTGTCCGCGAGGATCCCAGGCCGTAACAATGGCGCACAGTGTGTAAGGAGAGGGCAACCGACTGCCATTGAGAGCGGCGTAGATAGCCGACCTGGTAGTCGGCCAAGGCTTCTTCTCCTCAGCCACCTTGTCGATGCTGATCTCGCTGGCTGCGTCGCTGCTTCCGGCACGCGCGATGGCGCCTGCTTGGAGATCACGGAGCTGTCGAGCGAACACACCCAGGGGATGAGTTGGGTCGACTGCTCGTCGTCTGTTTGGCATCCCCGCCCCTCCCAGTACTGTCCGGGGAAGTCCTGCTAAGTACCGTGTTACCCGCGTCAAGTCCCTTGTGATACCTGATGGTCCGAGATTCTGAGGCTCAGTCGCGCCCTCGTGTTGCGATAAGAGCGGCCCGCCGGACGGCGTCCAACCACGCCGGCGAGCCGCAACGGATCCGCACCTATCAAGGGAGACCCATGAGCAACCGTACGCGTGAACGGAAACCAGTGCAGCCCGCCGAGCCCGACTCAAAGACGTCCGCACAACTGGTGGCGGCAGCGATTCGTGGAGCAGCCTCCGGCGCCTTCCGCTCGGTGACTGACTGGGTAATCCGCGTGTTCACCACGCACTGACGCATGTGCCCGCTCTCCCCGGCCGCCCGAGCGGACAGCCGGGGAGTGCGCGGCTCCGCCCATGAGCCGGACAGCTCCTATGCGGCAGGAAGTCGACGCTTGAGCAGGCGGTCCATGTGGCTGATCGCTTCCCGCTGCGTGTCGTGTACGACATGCGTGTACACGTCCATCGTGATGCTGATCTGACTGTGGCCGAGGATCTCCATGATGACTCGCGGCGCAACTCCGGCTGCTGTCAGCAGCGTGGCACAACCGTGGCGGGCATCGTGCAGTCGAACTACTCGCAGCCCAGCGTCAGCGGCCATCCGCGTGAACGAGCGGTAGACGTTCCGGGGCTCCACCGGCCGGCCGTTGCGCGTGGCGAAGACGTAGCCCTTCTCTGACCATGCGACGCCTGTGCGCGCGAACGCTTCCCGCTGCCGCAGTCGGTGCCAGCGCAGCGGCGCGATGCAGGCATGGGGACGACACGCTGCCGGCGACTCTTGGGGTCGTCGTCGTAGAGCGTGCCGCGCCGGCGCTGAGTCTGCTGGCGTACATGCACCCGGTTATCGAGGTCCACATCCGACCAGCGCAGCCCCACCAGTTCACCGCGCCGCAGGCCCATGGCGATGGCCAGGACGAACGCGGCGTACAGCGGGTCTCGTCGTGCGGCCTCCAAAAACGTCAGCGTCTCCTCCAGGGACCACGGGCTGATCTCGCGCTGCTTCACCCGGGGCGGTTCCACGAGCGAGACGACGTTGCGCGTGATGAGTTCCTCGCGTACGGCCGCCGTGAGCGCGGTACGGAGCACGCGGTGCGCTTCCTTCGCGGTCGCAGCCGTCGTTGTGCTCTGCATGCGGGTGGTGAAGCGGCGCACGTCGGCGACGCTGAGCGACTCCAGCCGCTTGGTGCCCAGCAGAGGGACCAGGTAGCGGCGCACGTGCATCTCGTACTTGTCGTAGGTGCTCAGCTTGCGGCGCGGCTCGACATAGTGGGCCAACCAGTACGGCAGCCACTCAGAAAGCTTGGCGGAACGTGTGGGCGTCGGGATGCCCTGCCGGGCACGGCGCACCAGTTCCTGACGCTTCTCGTCGCACTCTTCCCATGTGTTGCCGTACACCGTCTTGCGGGCGCGGGTGCCGTCCGGCTGGGGAACGTACACGCGACCCTCATAACGGCCGTCCTTTCGCTGCCAGATGCTTCCGGCACCGTTCGGGTTTCGCTTACGCGCCATCAGGCGGCCTCCTCAAGACGGTTCTTCATGTACGTGGCGACCGCGTCTGCCGGGACGCGGCGCAAACGCCCTTCGGTGAAGCTCGGGAGCCGCTTGGACCGGATGAGGTCGTAGACCTTGAAACGGCTCATACGGAGCGCGCTCATCACCTCAGGCACAGTCAGGGCTTGGTGACTCGTGGGTAGGGGGGAGCTCATGCGGTGACTCCTCAGGGGCGGCCTACGAATGGTCGATTCAGGGCTCTCAGGAGCCCGCGTCTGTCCGAGGCTGGGATTTCTGCGTCACAGCGTCACGTGCGTCACTCAGGCTTCTGACCTGCGGGTTTGCGTGACGCAGGGCGCTCGGGGTGCGTCACGGGTGACGCAGGCTGTCCGTCACGCGTGACGTGGTGACGCAGGCGTGACGCAGAATTCGCCGTCTGCGTCACGCCCGTCTGCGCAGGTCACGGGGCGGTTTTCATGATCGTGTGACGCTGTGACGCAGAGCTTCCCTACTTAGGAAAAAAGAGGGGGGTTCTGTTGGTGGTGTGGTGCGGCTCATGGCGTGAAGAGGGAGCCGCTGCGCGGCACGTTCAGCGCAGGGCGGCGCCGCCGCCGAACAGCAAGAGGAGCACCCGCGTGGCAGGGGGTGCTCCTCTTGCTCGTGCGGTCAGGAGCCAGCGAAGCGCTGCTGTTCGTGCGCGGATGCGGCCGGCTGGCGGGTCATGACGGTGTAGCGGCCCTCTCGGGTGCGGCCGAAGTCGATGAGGACGCCACGGGCCGCCAGGGTCGGCTGAAGCCGCTTGAGCCGGTCAGAGAGCACTTTGCCGGTAGTCGGCCAGCCTTTGGGCAGCGGCCGCAAGTCGTCCCCGGCGTAGACGCCGCTGAGGCAGTGCAGCCACTGCGTGGACGTCATCTGCTGCTCGGCTCCCGCATTCATGTCGGCTGCGTGCTGCAACACGGTCTGTGCCAGAAGGTCGCCCTCAATGACGTCGTCATTCAGGTCGTCCAGGCTGGCCCGGTACGCGGCCAGTGCCCCGAGGCCAGTTGCCGCATCGAGCTGCGCACACAGGTGCGCGAAGTCCGCCATGCGCAGGTCGGTCGGTGTCTCCGCCTGAGCCGCGCGCACCTTCACGGTCAGGTCCAGCAGGGAACCGAGAACAACCGGCAGGATCTCCGCGTACTCCGCCCACAGTTCCGCCTCGGTGCGCCGCACCCGGGGCCTGACGAGTCGGAGCGGGAGGAGGCGTTCGGCGAGGTCGGGGCGGATGACGCCGACGTCGATACCGGTCAGGAGCATGGGGCGCCGGTAGCGGGAACGGACGACATCCCCGTCGGTGAACAGCGCCCGCTTGATGCTCTCGGCGCCGGTCACGATGCAGCACATCAGGTCGGACAGGTCCGGGGACAGGTGAGAGAGGTTGTCCAGGGCGGTCACCCACCCGGCAGCGACGGCCGTGATCATGTTCTCCTCGTCCTTCGGCGCCCGCCGCAGATCACCACTCATCCCTTCGATGATCCGCACCAGCATCCGGCCGCCAGTGGACTTGCCCGCCCCTTGGGGACCGGTGAGGAACGGGGCCGGCACGGGCACGGACGGCTCCAAGCAGCCGACCAGCCACGCGATAGCTAGACACTCCGTCTCAGCGCCGGCGAAGTTGCAGAGCCGCAGCAGGAGATCGATGCCTTTGCCGTCGGTGTCCTTGGCGGGCAAGGGGAGTTCGCCGGTGAGCTGGGTGCGCCGCCAGCACACCTCGCGCGGGTCGGGGGTGCGGATGTCCCAGCCTGTGGGGTGGATGCGGACGGACTTTCCGTCGTCACGGCCCAGGTCGAGCCAGGCCGCACCGTCGAACCCGGGCGCCACGCGGATGTGGGTGGGCTGTACGTCCTCGGTGAGTGCGAGTGCTTCGATCAGGTCCAACGCCTCCTTCAGAGCCGTCCCGTTGAACACACCGAGTCCGTCCCTGAAAGGCCGACCATGAGTTCCTGCCGGTGGCTGCCCGTGGTGCCCTGGGAGCGGATCGGGCGGGCGACGGGGTGGCCGTTGCGCTGCGCGTACACGGTCCCGTCGACGGTGCGGAAGTAGCGGAAATGCGCCTGCGCGTAGTCAGTGATGACCTGCCGCGCAGGGTTCTTTTCGTCCTCGGACATGCCTACATCCCCAGGGCGGTGAGGGCGTTCGTCCACGCGTCGGTGCAGTGCCTCGGCGTTTCGCCCTTGGCCTGCGCGGCGGTGAACAGTCGCGCGACATGTGCGTCGGTGAGGCAGCCGCACCGGCCGTGCGTCGACAGCACCACGAGGAACGTGCGGTACACGGTGGCGTGGATGCCGCTGCGGGCCTCGGTGATGCGCTGCTCCGCCATGGCGATGCCACGCTCCAGGTAGACGGGCGTGCGGTGTCGGCACTCCCCGGCTCCGGTCGGTGCGGACACCGTGATGGCATGCTGTGCCGGCCGGAGCGTCGAAGGCTCCTTCACAGCCAGTGCGCGGACGGCGTCCGGGAGCTCCGTCATGGTGCCGACGCCGGGACCGAGCCAACGGGCGTAGGCCATCGTGGACTTGATGTCGACGCCGTCACGGACGGCGTTCACCGAGCGCATGGCGCCTTGGTAGATCCAGTGTTCGCCGCGCGTGGTGGCCACGATCCGGGTGGCGGGCAGGGTCTCGCGGGCCCATGCGACGGCCGCCGCGTTGTCGAGGTCGACCACGGTCAGTGCGGCGCCCCCGGGGTGGTAGGCGACGGCCGCGCTCTGCCTCCATGCCGGTGCCCATGCGGGTGAGGTGAGGACGCTCGGATCGGTGGTGGCGGCGGCCCACGCGTGGCAGGGGGCGGGGCAGTGGCAAGGGCCCGCGGTCTTCATGTTCGGCCGCCCGCCGCAGGCGCCGTCCGCGCATGCGCGGCAGTTCCCGAAGGGGACTTTTGCCGTGTCGGAGGGGTAGCGGTGGCACGCCGGCCGCCGCGAGTTCGAGGGCGATGCGAAGGTGCGTGCGGGCCGTTGGGCCCTCGCCGACACCGTGCAGGTGAGGCATGCTGGAGGTCTCCTGCTCTCTTGGAGGGACTGAAGAGCCGGGGCGGGCGCGGGCTTGTGGTGAGACGGCGCCCGCCTCGGGCGTTGTTTCAGGTCGGTCAGAGACTGTGTTGAGGCCGCCTCGCCGCGGGATTGGCAAAGACCGACCTGGGGCTCACTCGCCTGCCATCCTGAGAACGGGAGAGGGCGAGAGAATCAGCGATTCCTGAGGGAGCAGTCAGTAGCGTGAGTCGACGCACGATCTGGATCGCAGCGCTGACGGCGTCTGGTCTGCTCGCAATCCTCGTAAGCGCGGTCATCCTGGTGCCCCGCCTGCTCTACCCGCCCCTGAGTGCAGCGGATCTACGTGGCCTCTCCAGTGCGCAGGCACGCATCGAGCTGCAGCAAGCCCAATCTCGACTCGCCAACGACGCTCGATCGGCGATGCTTCAAAGCTGCGTCGGTCTGCTGGTGGTCATCGGCGCCGCAGCAACTTGGCGGCAAGTCCACGTCAGTCGAGAGAGCCAGATCACCGAGCGCTTCACTCGGGCCGTGGACCAAATCGGCAGTAGAGACATCAACGTCCGCATCGGCGGGATCTACGCACTCGAACGTATTGCCAAGAACTCCCATGCTGACCGTGATCCGATTCAGTTCCTTCTAGGCGCCTTCGTTCGCGGCAGACTCACGTGGCTCGTAGGCTTTGCCGGCGGACCAGAACACCCCACGGCTTCAGTCGATGGACAACTGCCGGTGATGAACGTCCGCGCCCCCGATGTGCAGGCCACCATGTGGGTCTTGGAGCGCCGCACCAGGACGCCCAATGATCCTGAGCTCTACCTGTCGCGAGTAGATCTGCGCGGCATCGTGCTCCGTAAGGCCCGATTGAGCCGGACCCTGTTTCGCCACTCCAACCTCGCTCGGGCTGTATTGGCTGGTGCTCAACTCGATCGCTGTGACTTCACAGATGCCGACCTTCGACGAACTTGCCTCGATGGTGCGAATCTCAAGGGCTCGAACCTCAGCGGCGCATATCTACAAGGGGCTAGTCTGCGCGGAGCTGACTTCCGCGGCGCGGATTTGCGCGGCACCGATCTCAGCGACACGGTGCTTGACGAGCGTCGGCTGACTGGCGCCCAGGCAGATGCGACCACAGTTTGGCCCACCGGACTCAGCGCGGAGTTGCGTCGTCGTGAACTCGGCATTATCGAAGACGGCCGAAGCACGTGATGCGAGGACTCTTCATCTGTCCTCCGGCACGACGGGGGAGCTCCGGCAGGACTGCACTCCGGAGTGCAAGCGGGTCGAAACCAGAACGTTCAGCACAGCAACGAGGGGCTGTGCGAGCTGTTCGGCGTAGGCGTGATCTCAGGAACTCCCGCGTTGCGAAGGGCAGCAGGATCGGGCAGGAGACACGGACGGAGGCCGCACAGCCCCATCTGGCTGGCATAGAGCGGACGGCCTTCGCCGAATGCACCACGTGGGTCATGCTGGAGGTCTCCTGCTCTCTTGGAGGGACGGGAGGACCGGGGCGGGCGCAGGCTTGTGGTGAGACGGCGCCCGCCTCGGGTGTAGCTACTTGTTGGTGATCCAGTGGGCGTACTGCTGGCGGACGTAGTGGCGCGGGTCGCAGATGGCGCCCGCGTCGTCCAGGCTCATCAGCCGCTCCGCCGCTTCATTCGCCATCTCGGCTGCGTCGTCGCCTACGTCTTCGAGGGCGATGCGGTCCAGGACAGCCGCCTTACGGAGCCAGAAGTCACGCCCCAGGGAGGTGCCGGACGAGACACCGCGGGCAGTCTGGGCAGTCCCGCGGCTTCCAGGGCGGTGGGGTCGAAGCCGGGCAGGGCGGCGCGGGTGACGAGCGCCTGCGCGAGCTGTTCGGCGTAGGCGGCGCCGGTGCGGGCCACCTCGATT
The DNA here is from genome assembly GCF_008042075.1 of Streptomyces sp. UW30. Lineage (GTDB taxonomy): Bacteria > Actinomycetota > Actinomycetes > Streptomycetales > Streptomycetaceae > Streptomyces. Next base: position 1,061,939 of record NZ_RDBN01000053.1, read on the forward strand.
TCCGTAGTGGCGCGGAGGGTTTCGACGCGCTCGACGTGGGCGTACTCCTCGCGCCGCTCGCTCGTCTGCCGCTCGTACGCGACCGTCTCGCGGCGGTCGGTGCGCCAGTCCGTAGGCGCCGGCGGTGGCGAGCGACCACAGCAGCAGGGGCAGCGGGAGTCCGTCGGAGTATCCGGCGACCCCGGCGAAGGCGAGTGCGCCGGAGGCTGCGAACGCGGTCCCGGTGAGCAGGGAGTCGCCGGTTGCGTTGGCCGCGACGACGCCCGCGGCGGCGGCGCCCAGTGAGAGCGCGGTCATGAGCACGGCGTTGCCGACGGAGTGTTCGGCGCCGTTGGCGTTCCAGATCCGGGCGAGTGCGAGCACGGTCGTGGTGGCCAGTGCGGGGGCCGCCTTGGGCAGTGCGGCGGCGAGCCAGTGGCGGGCCACGGTCTGTTCGTTCACCTGGTCGTGCCGTCCCTGGCACGCTCGCTCGCCGCCGTCCACGAGCAACGACGGGCACTGAGCCCTTTCCAACCTCACGCTGAGGCGTAATGAAGGACGACGGCGGCCTGCGTGTCGCCCCTGACCCCATGGACAACCCCGCCGGCCCGGCCGCCGGGTACCCGCTCAGGGCCCAGAGTCAGCGATACCCGGAGGTTCGTGCGAGCTCGGCTCTACGGCAAAGCTGAACCGCACCGAACGCCGCCTCGACCTGGCGCCTCGCTAAGGAAGTTGATGCGGAGGATGCGGCGCTGCCGGCCAGCCCTGTGAGAGTGCGCTACGGGAAGCTGAGCAAGCCTGCCGTACGGTGAGCCTTGCCCGGCATGCGTGGCCGCGGCGTGACCGAGAAAGCTCGCCTGGCTGGCGCTTGCGGTCCTTGCGGTCATCCCTTCTTGGCCGTCACGGTGAACTCGCCTCCGATGCCATCGCCGACCATGCCCCGCTTGCAGGCCGTGGTGTATGCACCGGCCTGAGTGACCTTCACCGTCATGGTGCGCGATGTGCCGGGGCCGATGACCTCGACCTCGCTGACCACCTTCTTGTCCGGGCTGTAGAGGTAGAACTCGGTGATCTTGCTGCCCTCGTTGGTGACCTCGAAGGTGATGGCCCCGTCGGGTGCGGAGGTCTGGGAGGGCTCGCAGGCGTCGTCGGCCGCCCGGACCGCAATGGGCCCCGAGTTGTCGGCGTCAACGCTGCCGCCGCCCTTCTGCGTGCAGGCGGTCAGAAAGGCGAGGGGGGCGACGGCGAGCAGGGCCAAGATGACGGGACGGGTCAGGGCAGAGGTCACGACAGGCTCCTGGGGCGATGCGGGGACGGAGCGGCGCGCAGTTCAGTTGAGGCGTCTCCTCCACTGTCCAGATGGTGAACCTCACGCCGCCGCGCTCTCGGGCCGAGTCAGGGGTGACGTTCACTCAACTTCCCTACGTAGTAAGGAAATCCCCTCCAGCATGCCCGATATGGCCGCCAACGTCTGCATTGCGAGGGGACTTGACGAGCACACAGCGAGTTCTTAGGTTCGCCTTACCTTACTTTCGACCGAAAGATTTCGGCCATGCCTACGTCCTCGCCGCCCTCGCTCTTTCTGGCCGCCCCGCTCGCTCTCGCCCCGACGGCCTGCGGTGGCACCGATGCCGACAAAGCCGACCAGGCGCCCGCCAAGACTCAGGCGAAGGAGATCGCCCCGGCCGGTGTGGCGCACCAGCACACCGTGCTCGAAGCAGAGATCGCGGCGCAGGGCGGGGAGACCAAGGCCGGGGAGTACCGCATCGGCTACATCGTCGAGGCCGCCGAGCCGTGGTTCCGGTCCGAACACGGCACCCACGGGAAGCTGGTCAACCGTGAGCCGACCAAGAACGAGACGCACCACATCGAGATCATCCCGATGGAGGCCAAAACCGGCCGCATCGTGCCGAACATTCCCATCGAGTTCGAGGTCGTCGACGCCAAGGGCAAGGTCGTTCAGGCCCAGAACCTGAACTTCTACCACGCCGAGTTCTTCCACTACGCCAACAACTTCTCCATCCCCACGGCCGGCAAGTACACCCTGCGCGCCACGCCGCAGCCGCCGACCTTTCTGCGGCACGGCGCCAGCGGCGAGAAGCCCGCGCTGAGCGAGACGGTCACCGCCACGTTCGCAGGCGTCGAACTGAAGCCCGCGAGCTGACCATGACCGTCTCCTCCGACAGACCCATGGTCGCCGCGATCTCCCCGCAAGCCGGTCGGCCGGAGCCGTCAGCGGCTGCCGGCGACCAAGCCCCGGAGCACGCCGACGCCTCGCCCACGCCGCTTTGGGTTCTCGCCGCGGCGGGCCTCCTGAGCTGCGCCGCCCTGGCCGCCGTCTGCTGGATGTCCGGTCACGTCCACGCCGATACGACGCTGCAGACCGTAGCCCGCTTTCTGCATGTCGCGGCCCTCGTCGTCGGACTGGGCGCCGTACTCGCCGTGGACTGGTTCGCGCTCCTGTGGCTGCTGGGACGACGCCGCCTGGCCGACATCCTGAACACCGCTTGCACGCTCCAGGTCCCGATCTGGCTCGGGCTGGCCGGCCTGGTGGCCACCGGCTCGTTCCTCAACCCAAACCTGACCTCCACGCTGACGCTGATCAAACTCGGACTCGTCCTGGCCATCACCCTCAACGGCCTGTACGCCCACCGACTCGGCCAGCACCTCGACCAGTACCGCGACCGGCCGGTGCCCCGCAGCCTCCTCGTCCAATCGGGTGCCGCCGCCACAGTCAGCCAGCTCGGCTGGTGGGGCGCCAGCCTGATCGGCTTCATCAACAGCCAGTCCTGAGCCGCCGCAACAAGGAGACGGCGCGTTCGCCAACTACCTCATCGGCCTGCGCGAAGGCCTTGAGGCCGGCCTCGTCGTCTGCATCCTGGTCGCCTACCTGGTCAAGACCAGCAACCGGAGCAAGCTTGCACCGATATGGCTCGGCGCGGGCATCGCGGTCGCCGGGGCTCTCACAATGCAGCCCTGCTTACGGGCAAGAAGGCACGGCGCTCTGACATCAACGACGATGGACGCAGGCGGCCTTGAGCGATCACACACGCCATAGGGCCAGTTCAGAAGGGGTTTCCTCCCAGGGTGGCCCTTCGCCGTATTCGAGGCCGCGCCACACGCGTGTCAGCGTCATCAGCTCACGGGTGCTGGCGCCCGCCGTGGAGGCGAGCGTGTTGCCTGTGCGGCGAAGGTCGTGAGAGTGCAGCTCCAGGCGGCGCTTGACCTCGCCGAGCAGCTCGGCCGGGGCCGGGAAGGAGATGCAGGCACTCCCGCCGCAGACTTCGGAGCCTTGTCGAAGAGCCGGACGTCCTGCAGCTCTGCCTGCGCGCGGCGGACGGTGATGCAGGGGAGCGGTTCTCTTGCGAGGGCAGGTCCCCAGGGGTCAGTGCCGCCGAGAATGGCCACGGCGGTTGACGCCCCGCCCTGCTCTCAGCCGGCCGTGGAACACCGTCAGAACAGCGGAAGCGGCGACTTCCCGAAACGGCCCGAGCCCACCGCGGCCGTCGGTGGGCTCGGATCGTCCGTGCAGCTGCTTTCCGTTACTTCCCGAATGCCTGGCGGAACTCGTCGACGGTCTCGTCGGAGGCCACGTTCGCGCCGCACGCCGGGACGACGCCGTTCTCGGCGGCCACGATGTAGCGCTCACCGTCCGAGAACGTCAGCGCCTCCGGCCGGCTCGCGTCGCTGTCGAGCACGACCGTCTCCGTGTCGCCGCCCTTCAACCAGTAGTCGACGCGGAATGTGACCGTGGAGCCCTTGATGGAGGTGACCGTTCCCAGGAAGAGGGTCGGGTACCCGCGCAGGGTGTCGGGACTGGGTGTCACGCACTTCTGGCTGCCGAGGCCGCTGTCGGTGGTGAGTGTCAGTGGGCCTGCCGAGGCCGGGTGCCCGTTGTCGTTGTTCGCCATGACTCCTCCGGCGATGCCGCCGCCGAGCAGAAGCAGACCGGCAGCCGCCGCGAGTCCGAGGAGCTGACGGCGGCTCCGTCGCGCGGCGGTCTTCGCGGGGGCCGTACTGCCGGTCCGGTGCGCGGTGTCGGTGGTCAAGGTGTCCTCCACAAGTCGGTCGATGTCGGGCAGCGGAGCATGTGGGGTCAGCGCCGGGTCCGCGGACTTCAGCCGGGCCAGCAACTCGTCGTCATTCACTGACCGCTCCTTCCTTCATCCCTCTTGTGTCCGGATGGTTCGTCATGCTTTCGCCCCAACTGTTCAGCGAGTTTCTTTTTCGCCCGGTGTAGCCGGACACTCACTGCGTTGGGCGTCAGCCCGGTCGCCTCCGCGATCTGCCGGGGTGCCAGCTCCTCCCACGCCCACAGCCGCACCACCTCGCGGTCCAGCGCCCCGAGGGCGGCGAGCGCGGCGTGCAGAACGCTGTGGTCGGCGACCCCGGTCGGCTGCTGTTCCTGCGTCCGGATCAACCGCTCCACCAGCCGGAGTCGGCGCCCGTCGGCACGGCGGGCATTCGCCAGGCAGCCCCGCGCCACCCCGTAGCACCACGGCAGCACGTCATCGGGGTCGGGCAGGGAACCTGGCGCCGGCCCCAGGCCGGGGACGTCGTCAATACGGCGCCACAGCACCAGCATCGCCTCCGCCAGGATGTCGTCGACCATGTCGGCGCTCGTCCGTCGCAGCAGATACCGGTGCAACGGTTCCACCACCACGTGCGCCAGTCTTTCGAAGCGCGCCTGCTGCCTCTGGCGCGACTCCTCTTCCGTCATGGATTCCACAACCCGTCCTGTCCGGCACCGGCCGGATCCTTTCAGGCGAGGCGTACAGACGCGGCACCGGTTCAGGGCGTCGTCCATGGTCTGTCTGCTGCCAGTACGAGACGCGGATCGAGTTGTCGCTGTACACGGACTTGGTCGTACCGCCGTTGGAACCGCTGCCACGGGAGCACGACAGCGTCCTCTTCGAAGCGTCGTGCCCGTAGGAGCGGGCAACCACAGTCAACAGCGGATCTCGCGGTCCCGGCCCCATGGTTGCGTGACCCCCGTCCCGCAGATGTCCTACCGTTCCGCGCATGACTCCGATCAGCCCCGAGAACCCGCTGACCTCTGAAAACGCCCGGGCGTTGCTTGCCATGCTCCCTGCCCGGGTCGAGATCAAGCCAGGCATGAGCGAGCGGGAACTTGATCAGGTCGAGGAGCGCTGGGGGTTCCGTTACGCCCCCGAGCACCGGACGCTGCTCAGCGCAGGGCTGCCGACTGGGAGCCGTAGCTGGCCCGACTGGCGGGACGGCGACCCGGAGGACCTGGCGGAGAGGTTGGCCCGGCCGGTGGACGGAGTGCTCTTCGACGTGAAGCACAACGGTTTCTGGCACCCGGACTGGGACCCAAGGCCGGCGGGCACTGAAGACGCCCTGAAGGTGGCTCGCACCTACCTGGCCAAGGTTCCTGTGATGGTGCCGGTTTACTCGCACCGGTACCTGCTGGCCGATCCGGACCGAACCGGTACGCCCGTGCTGTCGATGTACCAGGCGGACATCATTTACTACGGCACTGATCTCATCGACTACTTCCACCACGAGTTCGGCCGCCCCGTGCCGGCCCCTGAGGACCACCAGTACGCCACGATTCCGTTCTGGTCCTACTTCCTGGACTGAACCGCCGCCGCGCGGACTGACACGGCGCATAAGACGAGGCCGCTGCGTACCGCCGTCCACCGTCGTGCCGGATTTGAGGGGCAACCACGGTCAACAAAGGTGCTGGGCGGGGGGAGTCCATGTCTGGTGGCCTGGCCAAGGAAGACGCATGTCACCGGCAGAGTGCCCAGCCTCTCTCTCCACACCACTGCATCGACCTCGCCCATGCCGCCCTCGCCCTGGGCACCGGCCGCATCGACGGCCAGACCGAAGCGCTACCCCCTCACCGTTGTCTTCGCAGCCAACGAATGGTCCGGCGAACCCCAAACCCGCGAACCGCATAGGCAGGCTCAGGTTCGGTGGGTCGACGCCGACGCTATCCCCGAGGAGTTCGTCGACACCGCGCCGCCGCGCCCCAGGCACGTACGTGTGCGCGGCCGACGGGACAAGGCATGACTTCGCCGGCGCGAGACACACTGGTCAAACAGCCGGAGTGCGTGCGCAATGCGTGAGCGGACGACAGAACACCAGCCGTCACAAGCAGGATCAAGCAGGCTGCTGGATGGTTCTGACCTGCGAGGACAGCACCATCCAGCACACACGAGCACCCACGATCACGCATTCCGTCCCGCTCCTGAAGCGGGTGTCGCAGGTTCGAATCCTGCCGGGGCACCAGCCAAAAGGCCCCGGAACGATCACGGTCCGGGGCCTTTGACAGCTACTGCTGGGTGCCAATCCACTGGCCGTTCTGCGTGCTGCCCCATGACGAGATCAGCAGCGTCGCCCCTGTAAGTGCTGCTCTGATCCGTCCGCAGCGGCAAGGACGCTCAGGATCACCAGGACGACCACGACGAGCAGGAGCAGAAGGGCCACAGAGGCGGGCGTGGGGTAGTTCCACAGGAAGAGGGTGAGGCCCCCGGCGCCGATGACAGCGCCTGTGGTCAGGCGTTGGTTCGTGCGCAGCCACTGTCCGACCGCACCTGTCGTCAGCCCCGTCCGGGCGAGCGCGTGCCCGGCAGATTCCGTACCTCGGGCCGCGGCTGAGCGCACGGCGGCGGCACCGCGGCCTCGTCCGTACGAATACCCTGCGATCACGGTGAGCAAGGCCGTGAGCAGCGCGGTGAGGATGGCCTGCCGCAGGAACCTCACCAAGGTGTCGTAGACGGCTGCTGCGGCATCCTGCGACTGGGCAACCGGAGTCACCGCATCCAGATAGATCTGGCGCATGACGGCGAGTCCGACGAGAAGCCCGCACATCATGATTGCGACGCCGATGCCGCCGGCCATCAGCGCAACCCGGCGGGAAGGTGCCGCCCAGATGCCCAGCCCGGCGAGCACAACCACCGCCAAGGGCAACCACGGGCCGACAACGCCGAGCCAGCGGGCGGCATCACGGGCCTCACTCAGATTGTCGTTCCGAACCAGCACGATCGACTTGTCGGCCCCGGGAACGTCTGCTGCCTCAACAACCGTCACGCCGATCAGTTGCTCCTGCAATTCTTCAATCACAGTGCCGACGTTCAGGGTGATGGTGTCGCCCCTGACCTCGAGCGCTCCGCCTCCCTCCCCCGTGAGGACACTCGTCGCGGCGGTGTGCGCGTCGCGGTGGATGGCGTCCCACGCCTGGGCAAAGGCGTCGCTCGTCACCACCTTCTCGACCACGAAGCGCACGCCGGTCGTCAGTCCGCCCTTGAGTTCTTCATCCAGCGACCGGGCCGCGTCGACGAGGAAGCGGGGTGCATCACGGTCCGCCAGCGCGTCGGCCAGCCCATCGGTGATCTTGCGGGCGTCGATGTTCTGAACCAGGCCGTCAGTGACACGATCGATCATCAGATCCTGGACGGCGGGGTCCCTGGCGAGAGGTGAGACGGTCTGCTCATACCGATCAACATCGGTGACCTCGGAATTTACCCAGGTGGCAACGACGCTGATAGGTGCGAGCAGAACGGCCAGAGTGAGAAGCAGGGAAGCCCCACAGAGTCGCAGACGCCGGTGTCGCGTGCCGAGAACGCGCCGGAGTCGCTCGTACTCCGCTCGTTCGGCATTGTCCAACGGGCCGCTCGGCCTATGCCGGCCATGCTCCTCCGGGCCGGAGGCGGCAGGTGGGTCCACGGCGAACTCCCTCCGCCGCGGTCCTGGCGCGCTACGGGTGGCATGCGCCGTGGGAGGCGGAAGCTACAGAACCGGCCAACCCCTATCTCTCCATCGTCGTTCATCGGCAACCGGCACGCAGCTTGCCCAGGCACAGGCCGGCCAGAGCAACCCCCTGAAGTTGCCGCTGGCGGTGGCTCTCGCAAAGTGGGAACGGCGCTCGATGCCCGGCTGTCCTCGCGTCCCACATCGCCTGCAGCCGGCCTCAACGTCCTTCTGCCGGCGCGGCCGAAAGCGCGTCGGTAGATGCCGAGTACCGAGATCTTCTCCCAGGAGGCCCCAGAAACGCTCAGGGGCCCGACCCGCTGGAGTTCCTGCGCACCTGATGGCGGCCCGCCCTGCTCATGGCCCGGAACATCCCCTGAGGCGGTACCGGGCAGCTCGCCGACCGGTGGCGGCCTCCCATGGGCGGTGAAAGGATCAGGAATACCCCTTTACGTACGCGTTCCCGAGGAGCGGCATGGACGACGAGGGCGCAGAGGACGTGACGGAAACCGACGTCGATGACATCGATGATTACGCCGACGAGGAACCCGTCAGTGCGGAGCTCGCGGAGCCGGACGTTCTCCTCGACGTCCCCCTGCTGAAGGTGGACGAGATCGCCCTGGACGTCGAGGATCTGCGCGCGAAGGTGTCGCTCCAGGCGGAGGTGCTCGACCTGCTCCGACTGAATGTCGGGGCGTACGTGGAGCTGGGCGCCGTCCACCTCGACATCAAGGGTGTGGAGGCGCAGGCGCTGCTGAAGGTGCGTCTGGACAACGTCGTGGAGGTCATTGGGAGGGTCCTGACGACCATCGACCGCAACCCGGACGTCCTCAGGGACGTGACCTCGGGCATTGGGACCGCCGTACGTGAGGTGGGCACTGGGGCGGGCCGGACGCTCGACGAGGTCGGGCGTGGTACCGCCAGGGCGGTGGAGGACGTGGGGCGCGGAGCCGGGACCACGGTCGAGGACGTGGGGCGCGTGGCCGGGACCACGGTCGAGGACGTGGGGCGCGGGGCCGCGACCACGGTCGAGCGTCTGGGTGACGACACGGGCAGCGCGGTCGCGGGGCTCGCGGAGCGGACCGGGGACACGGTGGAGGGAGCCGCTGCGCGGGTCGGCGAGTCGCTGTCGGACACCGCGGAGAAGGCGTCCGACGTCCCGAAGGTCGCGAGTGGCGGCGCCACACGCGCCAGGAAGGCCGGGGGCGCGACAGGCCGCGCAGAACGGAAGCTCGCGCGCGAAGAACCCGCGCGCAGGCAACGGGCCGCCGAAGGTGGCGAGGGGCGGGTGCGACGGGGCACTGAAGCGCCTCGTCGCAAGGTGAAGCGTGTGCGGGAGCAGGAGCCGGAGGACGACGGCCGGCCTCCGTGAAGGCCTGAATACCGGCACGCGGACATCGAGTTCACCTCCACCGTGGCGGCCGACCGGCTCCGTTTCCGCGAAGCGCCGCGGGCGGACGTCCGTTTCAGCGGGAGCCCCGGCACCCGCTCGGCCACGGTGAGCACGAGGACGAACCTGGCCGACCCGGTCGACGTCGGCGTGGAGCACCGGAACGTGCAGGTCCGGTACGGGCTGTCGAACACACTGGGCACCGAGGACCGACAGCGCTCTTGAAACCGTCGTGGCAGCGACGCCACCGTGGGGCTCAAGCTGCTTGCGTGGCTGGTTACGGGCAAGGGGCGCCAAGCCGATCACCGTCGACGCCCACGGACACGTGGACGACGCTGAGAGCCTCGATCGCCTCATCCCGCCTGGGGAGGAGCGAAGCAGCAGCGCCCGCCGCACCGTCTCAGTTTCCGTCTCATTCAGCGCCGCTCATGGCCGTTCATGGCCGTTCAGCAGAGACTCGAAGCCGTCTCGGCATCGACAGCACACCGCCCTTGAACCCAGGTGAGGGCAAGAAGGCGCGGCGCTCTCCTGCAGTCGACGATCGGCGATCGTTTGAATTCCGTCAGCAAAAGCATGAAATTCCCGTCCCCGGGCGGCTGAGACAACCGCCCGGGAACGGGTTTCCTTAATTCAGCAGTGGTCGGTGTTCGTTTTGTACCAACCGCCCCAGGTATTGGTCGCGTAGTCGTCGTAGTTGCAGTAGTAGCTCCCCGCCTCCGTGATGACCTTGACAGCCTTTCCGGCGGAGTTCTCGAAGTAGCCGACCGTGGCCAGGGCTCTGCCGCCGCCGGGCATCTCCTTCCAGCTCCCCGCGCCCGACCAGGTGTGCCAGATGGTTCCCGAGGGCGCCACGCCGAAGCACTCGTCCGGTCCGTACTGCCAGTCGACGAAGTCCGCGCCGTACTCGTTGAAGTTTCCCGTGTATCCGAAACAGGTTGCCGAAGCCGCTGCCGCGGGCGAAGTGGAGACGCCCRCGGCACCGAATGCCGCCAGAGACACCGCGGCGGCAGTGGCCGCCAGGCGGAAACGAGACTTCACGAATTCTCCTCTGTTCGGTTCCGGTTCTTCTTGCATGAGCCGGCCTCACGCTATGCGGGTCCGAAAGAATCACACAAGTGCGGATTTCGGCTACTCGCGAGCAAATGGACCGAAGGATTCCAGATAGAGGGTGATTCGTAGAATTTGGGCTGATGTAACTTTCCCTATGGATTCAGGGTGCGCAATTCGGGCCAATAACACCGGCGACGAGGCCGGGGGTGCGCCATGCGGCTCAACGGCTCCGTTTCAGCCCTCTCACATTTGGGCGAAAGAGGGCGTTCGACTTGGCCGGGAAGATGCGGGTGCGCCGTGATGGCGAGGGTGACTGACGACGTCTTCCAGGCATCCTGCGGGCCGCTCGACCTCGGGGAAGTGCTGCGCCTGTTCCGAGACGGGGCCACCTCAGTGGATCAGAAGCTCTGGCAACAGGGGCCCGTCTTGGTTTCCGACTCATTCAGCCCTGTTCAGGGCCGTTCAGACGAGACCTGTTTTTTGCCGTCCCTGTGCCGACGGCCGGCCGGCCATGTACGCAGGTGACAGCCGTTGCACACAACCCAACGCCCCACCGCCCCAGTTGGAAAGCGTGTTGGTCGTCGCCCACGCTTGGGCCGACGACCCACCAGTCGGGGCGGTATCAGCCACCGTGCCCGCCGTCGGGGATGCGGCCGAGTTTCTTGACGTCGATGTGTACCAACTCGCTGGGCCGGGAGCGTTCGTAGCGGCGGACTTGCTCGCCGGTCACCCGGTCCAGCGCGGCCAGGACGGACAGGCCGGGCAGGCCGGGCAGGCCGTGGCGCTTGAGGATGCGGTGGGCGGTGGAGGCGGTGATCCGGGCACGGGCGGCCGGCCGCAGCCGTCCGATGCGGTGCTCGCGCCGCGTCCGGCCCGGTGTGCCGTCGATGACGGCTGGCATGCCCGACCGCTCCCGCCGCCCGCAGCACTGCCCAGGGCGAGCGTGCGTCGCGGTCGACACCGGTACTCGCCCACTGCTGCACGCCGGCGACGCCTTCTACCCCCACGGCACGATCGACGGCCGTACGTCCGTCCCGCCGCCCTGCGTGCCATGAAAGCCCTCGTCGCCCGGGATCTGAAAAGGTCCGGGACAACCACGCCCGCCTCGCCGAGCTGTACCGACACGCGGATCCCCACCTGGCGATCTTCTCCGCCGACGACCCGACCCTGCACGAAAAGGTTCGCGCCGAAGCGTAAGAGCCCGATCCGCGACGTGATGGTCGTCGGACGGGCGCAGATTTCCCCCACAGCGGCGAGGGCGGTGAGGACGGCGTCGGCAGACCGGGTCACTGTCGCGTGCGCTCCGTGTTCCTGCTGACCGCAGCTCCGTGCCCCGCGCGGCCCCTTCGGTGGCGCGCCACGTGGTGAAAGGGGACGCTGGATGAAGGGGTACGTGACGGAGAGGCACCCCATGGCCGAGACCAGCGCAGACCACAAGGCTCACACGCCGTTCCTTTCCCGCCCCGGTGTCCGCCGCCTCATACCGTTCGCTCTGATCACCGCGATCGCTCTGGTCTTCATCTTCGAGAACCGCGACAGCG
>NZ_RDBN01000053.1:1073717-1092899 GCF_008042075.1 Streptomyces sp. UW30
GATCACGACTCCGCGTCGAAGGACGGGAAGGACGGGGCGAAGCCCGGCAGCTGGTGGCAGGCCGTCACCTCCTACTGCCGTGACGTACGCGACGGCAGACCGCTGCCCCCGGACCGCCGCCGGGCCGGCCCGGCGCTGATCGTCCCCGGTGCCGTCCCGCTGACCTACGCCGAACTCAACACCGAGGCCAACCGCCTCGCCCACCTGCTCCTCGGCCGCGGCATCGGCCCCGGCGACGTGGTCGCCCTGGCCCTGCCCCGCTCGGCCCGCACGGTCGTCGCGCTGCTCGCCGTACTGAAGACCGGCGCCGCCTATCTGCCGGTCGACCCGGACTACCCGGCCGAGCGCATCGCGTACATGCTCCAGGACGCCGCCCCGGCCGAGGTCCTGTCCGTCGAGGAGGCCGCCGGCCGGCTCCCGGGGGTGTCCCCGCTGGTCCTGGACGCCCCCGGCACCCTCGCCGAACTGCGCGCCCTGCCCGCCACCGACCCCACCGACACCGACCGCACTCGCCCGCTGACCGCGCGGGACACGGCGTACGTCATCTACACCTCGGGCTCGACCGGCCGCCCCAAGGGCGTCGCCGTGCCGCACGCGGGCGCGGCCAATCTGGTCGCCAACCTGCGTGCGGAGATGGGGGCGGGGCCCGGGACCCGGGTGCTGCAGTTCGCGTCGTTCAGCTTCGACGCCACGGTGTGGGAGCTGTCCGCCTCGCTGTACAGCGGCGGCGCGCTGGTGTGCGCCACCCCCGACAGCAGGGTGTCCGCGCCGCTGCTGGCCGAGCTGATCGCCGAGTACGGCGTCAACCACGCGATCCTGCCGCCCACCGTGGTGGCCGGCTTCCCCGATCCGGCCGCGCTCCCCGGCGACCTGTGCCTGCTGGTCGGCGGCGAGGCGTGCCCGCCGGCGGTGGTGGACCGCCTCGCCCCGCACGTCACGCTGCGCAACGCCTACGGCCCGACGGAGACCTCGGTGTGCGCCACCTGGAGCGACCCGCTCGCCCCGGGCGGCAAGCCCCCGATCGGGCGCCCGCTGGCCAACTTCCGCGTGTACGTGCTCGACGCGGCCCTCTCCCCCACGCCGGTCGGCGTCACCGGCGAGCTCTACCTCGCCGGCGCCGGCCTCGCGCACGGCTATCTGGGCCGCCCCGGCACCACCGCCGAGCGTTTCGTCGCGGACCCGTACGGCGAGCCCGGCACCCGCATGTACCGCACGGGTGACCGCGTACGGTGGCGCTCCGACGGCACCCTGGACTACGTCGGCCGCGCCGACCACCAGATCAAGCTGCGCGGCTTCCGTATCGAGCCGGGCGAGATCGAGGCCGCGCTGACCCGGCACCCGGTGATCGCACAGGCGGCGGTGGTGCCGACCGCGACCCCGACGGGCGACCGCCAACTGACGGGCTACGTGGTCCCGGTGCCCGGCGTCGCGGCCGTGGACGTCCCCGTCCTGCGCGCCCACGTCGCCGAGTCCCTGCCGGCCCACATGGTCCCGACGTCCCTGGTCACCCTGCCCGAGCTCCCTCTGACCCCGAACGGCAAGCTCGACACCCGAGCCCTGCCGACCCCGGGTACCGCAAGCCCCGAGCCCACCGGCCGCCCACCCCGCACACCCGCCGAGAAGACCCTGGCGGAGGTCTTCTGCGAGGTACTGGGACTGGCCGAGGTGGACGCGGACGCCGACTTCTTCACCCTGGGCGGCGACAGCCTGCGCTCGGTCCAGATAGTCAGCCGGGCGGAAAAGGCGGGCCTCACCCTGTCCCTGTCGGACGTCTTCACCCACCGGACGGTGAAGGCACTGGCGACAGCGGCTGAGAACACCACCGCCGCGGCCGCCGACGGCGCACACGCCCCCCAGGGGTCACCCGCACTCGTCCCCGTGCTCCCGCTCCGCGGGACCGGCACCCTCCCCCCGCTCTTCTGCGTCCACGGCGGCGTCGGCTTCGGGTTCCCCTTCGCCGAACTGACCTCCCATCTGGACCCGGCACGCCCGGTGTACGCCCTCCAGTCGGACGGCATAGCCGCGCCACCCGGTGGCTGGGAGCGCCCGCAGGACGTGGCCGCCCTCGCCGCGACCTACGTCGAGCGTGTCCGGCAGGTTCAGCCGCAGGGGCCGTACCACCTGCTGGGCTGGTCGTTCGGCGGGCTCGTCGCGCACGAGATGGCCGTCCGGCTCCAGGAGGCGGGCGAGCGCGTGGAGTTCCTGGCGGCACTGGACGTGGCCCCCGTCGAGCCCGACGACCCCAACCCCACCGACGACCAGATCCGCACCGCGTTCCTCGAACACCACGCCCGCGGCACGGAAATCCCCGAGGAGGACCTGCGCAGGCTGATGACCGTCATGCGCCACCACACCGACATCGCCCGCCTCTTCACCCCCGGCCGTTTCAAGGGTGACCTCACGCTCTTCGTGGCCACGGCGGAGCCGAACCGCTGGCAGCCGTACGTGGACGGCGAGGTCGTCGTCCACCAAGTGCCGTGCGGGCACGAGGAGATGCTGACGGGCGAGGCGGCGCGGCAGATCGGCACGCTCACGGACCGGGCCCTGCGCCGGACCTGAGGCAGCGCAGGCAACGACAAAGGCGCCGGTGGCTCGAAACGAGCCGCCGGCGCCTTGTCGTTCGCCCTACGAGATCACAGGGACGGGTCCTGCATCAGGATCGCCTGATACGTGCTGTGCAGCCGCCGGGACGGCTTCAGACCCAGTTCCTCGTCCAGCCACTTACGGGTGCGATGGAAGATGTCGATCGCCTCGGACTGCCGTCCGCAGCGGTACAGCGCGATCATCAACTGCTCGCTGAACCGCTCCCGTTCGGGATACTGAGCGAGCAACTGCTTCAGCTCGGCAACGACGACCCCCGCCTCGCCGGCCTGCAACTGTGCCTCGATCAGGTCTTCCCTGGCTGACTTGCGCTGTTCGTCGAGACGGAGCGCCACGGCCCGGCAGCGCGGCCCGTCGCTCACGTCGAGCAGGGCGGGCCCCCGCCACATGGCGAGGGACTGCCGCAGCAGGTCCCTCGCCTCGTGCGGCCGCTGGCCCGCCAGACCCGCGCCCTTCTCCGCCATCCGCAGGAAGCGGTGGGCGTCGAGTGCCTCCTCGGGGACATCGAGCATGTAGCCGTTGTCCACGGTTCGGATGAGGGTCTGGTCGGGATCCTCGAATCCGAACTCGGCAAGCGCTTTACGCATGCGCTTGACGTTGGCCTGCAGTGCGTTGCGCGTGTTCTTGAGAGGGACTTCGCCCCACAGTTCGTCGATCAGCTCGTCGAACGCGACCACTTGGCCGGGGTTCAACGCGAGCATGGTCAGCATGACCCGTATCTTCTTCGCCCGCAGACCGACAGTCCGCTGACCGTCCCCTATCAGCAGCGGGCCCAGTATGGAGATGTACACAAAAATTCCCATCCCTATCCAAGAATTCGGCCGCGAGCTCCCACCTCACGGCTTCGGGCAGCACGCGGAACGAACACGACTCATTCCGTCGGGCCCGACAAGGGAATTACCTGGGAGTTACTCGAACTGATCAATTATCAATCACGTCCGAGTCGTTTGACACTGTACCTTCGTACATGAGCTGGTGCGCCTGGGCGATCAGACCCACCTGAAGGCGGGATTCCACTTCCAGTTTCGTCAGAATGCTCGCGACATGCGCCTTCACCGTGCGCTCCGTGACCAGAAGCCGGGTCGCGATACCGCGATTGGAAAGTCCGGCACCCAGGAGCGCGAAGACCTGCAACTCGCGATCGGAAAGGGCTCCTACGCGTGCGAGCTCGGTCTGCCAACGCGCCGACGGCAGGCCGTCGTCACCGTGCATGGACATATCCCCCTGATCGTCCAGTTTCCCCCGTCGTCGCGTCCGCCGGGATGTTGATGATTCACCAATGGGTCAGCGAAGGATCAGTTGGTCGCTCACCGCCGAACGCGCGTCTGAGTGTACAACTCCCACAACTTTCGCCACAGGACTCCCAAGTGGAGCTCACACAATTCACAGGACGTTTAGCGCGGGTCCGGAACGAAAGGTGACAGATATGACGGAAGGGGCGGCCCGGATGGGCCGCCCCTTCGACGCAACGCCGTGGTCGCAGAACCTCAGAGAATCGGTGCCCTGCGCGCGAGCACGGGCGGAATCCGCGTCGGCCGCGCCTCGTTCTGATGCGCCAGCCGCGAGGGCCACCAGGTCTTCCAGCCGAGCAGCGTGACCATCGACGGCAGGACCACGATCCGGATCAGTGTGGCGTCCAGCAGCACCGCGCAGGCCATGCCGACACCCATCTGCTTCATCTCGATGAAACTCAGCGAGGCGAGCAGCGCGAACACGCTGACCATCACCACCGCGGCGCTCGTCACGACGCCGGCCGTGCGGGTGATGCCCTGCTCGACGGCCTCCCGGATGGGCAGTCCGCCGCGGGCCGCCTCCCGGATCCGGCTGACGACGAAGACGTGGTAGTCCATCGACAGTCCGAGCAGGATCACGAACAGCATCAGCGGCAGCCAGGCCACCACCCGCCCGGTGGATTCGAAGTCCAGGATCCCCTCGGCCCAGGTCCGCTGGAAGATCAGCGCCAGCAGCCCGAACGACGCCACCGCCGACAGGACGTTGAGCACCACCGTGATCATCGCGAGCATGATCGAGCGGAACGCGATGGCCATGACCAGGAAGGTCAGCAGCAGCGCCACCCCCAGCACCCAGGGCATCTTGTCGACGACGTTGGCCCGGTAGTCCACGTCGTAGGCCACGTCGCTGCCGCCGACCGCGAACTCGGCGCCCTCCACCTTGCCGACGGTCTGCGGGGCGATGTCCTCACGCAGGGCCGTCAGGGACTCGCGCGCCTTCTCGGAGTTGCTGTCGAAGCGGGTGCCGACCGCGACGGTGACGATCCTGCCGTCCTTGGACGTGCGCACCTCGGGCGCCGGGGTGTGCACGAACAGGCCGGAGTGCTGGGTGCGTTCGACGAGCCGGGTGACCGCGCCGGGCAGCCGGTCGGCCTGGCCGGCGGGGACCCGTACGGCGACGGTGTGGGTGTCGGCCTGGCTCGGAAACGACTCGGTCAGCCGCTCGTTGGCCTGCATCGCGGGGATGGAGTGCGGCAGGTCGTCGACGCCGGTGGCCTTCAGCTTCAGGTCCAGGGCCGGCACGGCGAGCGCGAGGAGCGCACCCACCGACAGCACCAGGGCGATGACCGGGTGGCGCAGGGACGGCTTGAGCATCGCCGACCACAGGCGCGGCTTGGAGCCCGCGCGCTGGGTCAGCCGCCACACCAGTGGCACGCGCGGCCGGTCCAGGTAGCGGCCGAACTTGGAGAGCATCGCGGGCAGCACGGTCAGCGAGGCGAGCATCGCGATGGCGACGACGAGCACCGCTCCGGTCGCCATCGACTCGAAGGCGATGTGCCCGGCGAGGTAGAGAGCGCCCATGGAGACCATGACCACCAGGCCGGAGACCATCACGGAGTGGCCTGAGGTGGCGGAGGCGATCTCGATGGCGTCGATGTTGTCGGCGCCCAGGGCGCGCTCCTCGCGCTGCCGCTTGAGGTAGAAGAGCGAGTAGTCGACGCCGATGGCCATGCCCATCAGCACGATGATGTGGGTCACCGGGCCCGGGTCGGCGATGAGTTGGGAGGCCACGCCCCACAGCCCGAGGCCGGCGAGCACGGACGAGATGCCGAGGATGACGGGGACGCTCGCGGCGACGATCGCCCCGAAGACGAACACCATGATGATCAGCGTCACCGGAAGGCTCAGCCCCGTCGCCCGGCCCAGGTCCTCGGACAGCATGTCGTCGAGCCCGGCCTTGATGGAGCCGGCGCCCACGAGTTCGACCCGGACCTCGCTGTGCGCCTCGCCGACCTTCTCGACCCGGTCGAGCAGCGGCTGCACCCGTTCGCTCGCGGTCTCGGGGTCACCGCCGAGGGTCACCGGCACCAGCAGGGCCGAACCGTCCGGCGCCGGCACGGGTTTGCCGATCGCGGTGACGCCCTTGGCGCCCCGCAGCGCGTCCGCGGCGTCGTCTGCCGCCGCCCGCGCCCTGTCCTGGTCGAGCGTGCCCTCGTAGGGCGTCACCAGGATGTTCTCCACGGCCCGGTTCTCCAGGCCGCCGCTCTTGGCTATCTCGGCCGCACGTCCGGACTGCCCGATGGCCAGGTCCGAGACGGTCGCCGACCGTGTGCCGGTCATTCCGCCGACCACCAGGGCGCCCAGCACGAACACCACCCAGAGCGTCATCGCCCACCAGGGGTGGACGGCGCTCCAGCGAGCGGCCCTGGTGATCAGGTTCCTGCCTCCCACGATTGCTTTCCCCTTCTCGAATGAATTGCCCGGGATCACGGACACGCGCTGAGGTACGAAATTCCGGCCGGTGATTACCGCGCGCTCTTGCCTGAACAAAACCTACTGACGGCCCGGCGCGCGTTCACGGGTACAAGTACTCCGATTCGAGGGGGAGTTTCTTCTACTTGACACCCCGGGTGGCCGACATGGCGTCGGATTCTTCCGGCGGCATGTCATACCACATCCGCGATGACACGGAAAAGGGACCGCCGCCGAGCAGGGCGACGGCCCCCGCATATCCGTCGGGCAGCGCCAGGTCGGCCACCCGCCAGGGACCGGCGAGCGCGCCCGCCGGATCCCGTACGACGGCCTGGGGCGCCGTGTGGGCCACCGGCACGCCCATGCCCTGGGTGAGCCGGCCGCCCGCCGCCTTCACGCACGCCTCCTTGCGGGTCCACAGCCGCACGAAGGTGTCCCGGCCGCCGCGGACCACCGAATCGCGTTCCGCTTCCGGGAAGAAACGCCTGGCCAGCCGGGTGAAGTCGAGGTCGGCGCGAGCCAGTTCCAGATCCACGCCGACCGGTCTCGGCGCCAGCGCGAGCAGCGCCAGGTCGCCCGAGTGGGACAGGCTGAAGTGTGTCCCGGCGGCGTCCTCGACGGACGGTTTGCCCCAGCGTCCGCGGGTGAAGCGGACGGCCCCCGGGGCGCGTCCGAGCCGGGCGCCGAGGATGATGCGGGCCGCCGCGTGCGCCCGTACGAAGCGGCGTCGCATTCCCGGGACTTTCCCCATCCGGGCCCGGGATCGCTCGTGGTCGTCCAGGAGGTCTTCGAGAGCGGAAGGCCTGCCTTCCGGTTCCGGTTCGGCGGAAAGCGGAATGCGCCACACCTCCACCTCCGCGCCTGCCTGTTCCCTCACCGCTGCCCCACCTTTCCGGTGTGCAGCCCCTGGAAGAGATTGAGTTTCTGGATGTTGCGTGTACCTTCCATGAACTCCACCCCCCGGGCGTCCCTGGCCAGCTTCTCCAGCAGCGGATGGTCGAGCCGGGCGCCGGGGCCGAAGAAGTCGAGCGCGGCCAGGGTCACGTCCTCGGCGAGCTCGCAGGCGCGGGCCTTCGCGGCCGACGCCAGGTGCCCGGCCGCCGGACGCCGGTCCACGGCGAGGGCGGCCCGGTAGGTCAGCAGACGGGCCGCGTCGATGCGGTGGCCGAGTTCCTCGTACGTCTCGCGCTCCTGCCCGCGCAGCAGCTTCCGGTGCTCGGCGACGTACTCGTGGGCGGCGCGGGCGATGCCCAGGGCGATGGCGGCGACGCTGGGGCGCAGCTGGTTGAAGACGGCGACGATGCTCCACATGCCGCGCCGGGTGGGCGGCAGATGGGACCCGAGCACCCGCTCGGCGGGCACCCGCACCCGATTCAGCGTGATGTGCGTCAGCTGGGCGCCGCGCAGCCCCACCGTAGGCAGTGGCTCGGCCCTGAAGCCGGGGTCCGCGGTGTCCACCAGGACGGCCAGCACCCCGAGCCGCTCGGTTCCGGCGAC
Source organism: Streptomyces sp. UW30 (assembly GCF_008042075.1). Lineage (GTDB taxonomy): Bacteria > Actinomycetota > Actinomycetes > Streptomycetales > Streptomycetaceae > Streptomyces. The sequence continues at coordinate 1,081,520 of NZ_RDBN01000053.1, forward strand.
GCGCGCGAAGACGGCGCCGACGTCGGCGCGGGCGGCGTTGCCGACGTAGCGCTTCTCGCCGTCGAGGACGTAGCCGCCGTCGCCGGTCGGGGTGAGGGTGGCGGTCATCTCGCCGATGGCGGAGCCGCGTTCGGGTTCGGTGAGGGCGAAGCAGGTCCAGCGCGGGCGCTCGGCGAGCCGGCCGTACACCCAGTCCCGCTGCTCCTGGCTGCCGAGCACGCCGAGCAGCACCCCGCACATGGAGGCGCCCGGCGAGGCGAGCATCATCCCGGCGTCCCCGCGGGCCAACTCCTCGCTCACCAGGACCCGTTCCAGGGTGGCCAGCCCGTGCGCGGGCCCCGCACCCGCCGCGCCGCTCTCCCGCTCCCACCCGGGCGGCACCTCGTGCCCGGCCAGGAACCGCACGGCGGGCAGGTCGAGGTGGTGCCGGACGGCGTCGGGGTCCCGGTCGAGTTCGAGGGCGTGCGCCCGCAGGTCCGAGGCCCAGCGCCGCACATGCTCCTGGGTGGTGACGAGCGGGGCGGGCAGGCTGATCACGGGTCCTCCCGGCGGTACACGTCGGCGAGCAGCTCACAGGCGTGGGCCGTGGGGCCCGGGCCGTCCGCCGTGAAGCCGTGGGCGCCGAGGAGGCGCAGCAGGGTGCGGTCGGCGCGGGTGATCTGTCGCTGGAGGCGGGCGAGGGTGCGGTCGCCGTCGGGGGCGTCGGCGAGTTCCTCCAGGACGCCCTCGATCTCCAGGTGTTCGATCAGTACGTCGGCGAGGGTGCCCTTGACCATCTGCTGCATCAGCAGCGAGGTGCCCTCGACCTGCCGGGCCGCGAGATAGGCGATGCAGGCCTCCCGCAGCCGTTCGGACATGCCGAGCCGCAGCCAGGCGAGCCCCGTGTCCCAGGCATGCGGGTCGGGCCCGTCCGTCGCCTCGGCCGCGTCCGTGTCCCCGTCGGGCCGCAGCACGGCGAGACCGGGCACCGGCACGTCGTCGCGGCGCTCGTCGCGTCCGGCGTCGGCGGCCTCCATCGCGGCGAACTCGTCGAGCAGTTCCTTCGGCAGGACGGCGTGGCCGCGCGGCCCGCGCGGCGGTGCCTTCGGCGACAGGGCCCTCGTCAGCAGTGTCAGCGCGGGCACCAGTCCGTCCGTGCGCGCGTTGCCGCGCGCCTCCCGGCAGTGCTCACGCACCTCGGCCGCAGCCGTCATCGGTTTCCCCATTCCCCCGTGTCAGAAGTTCGTCGGCGCAGTCGAGCACGCAGTGCGCCAGCAGCCCGCGCCCCGGGTCGTGGTCCGCCACGACCACCGGTCCGGTGACCCCTCGGGCCACCGCGTCCAGCAGGGCCGCCCACACGCCCGTGCACGGCAGCCCGGGCCCGGCGGTCGCCGACGGGCCGTCGGACGACGGCAGTCGGCAGTCGGCCTCGGCGAGCCCCGCGCCCGCCACGACCGCGGCCGCCGGGTCCCACCCGGCGAACAGGCCCGGCGCCGACAGCGGCCCCTGCGCCATGCCCCGTACGGGAGCCGCGCCCCCGTCCCAGTCCAGCAGCAGCGCCACCGCCGAGTCGGCGTGCACGGCCGCCGCGTCCGGCACCGCGAACGGCTGGGTGCTCTGGTCCACGACCAGCACCAGCAGCCGGGTGAACCCGCAGCGCCGGGCGTACTCCACGGCCACCCGCAGCGCGCTGAACGCGGTGAGCGGCCCCTGGTCGGACAGCGCGAAGGCGAGGGGCGAGCCCGGCAGCCGCCCCTTCACGCACGACGCGACCAGCTGGGCGTGCACGAAGTCGGGCGTGGCGTAGGCGACCACGACCAGCTCCGGCGTCCGTCCTTCGGGCAGTTCGCCGAGCGCGTCCAGCGCGCCGAACGCCAGCTCCACGGAGGTGCGGCGGGCCGAGGCGGCGTACCGCTCACGCGCGAAGGGCAGCCCGTAGGGGGCGCCCAGCTCCGCGTAGAACTCCTCCAGTTCGGGCGCCGGCACATACGCGTCCGGCGGTGCCGTCGGCGCGTACCGGGCCGCCCGCACCAGCCGGGGCACGGCCGTTCTCCCGCCGTCCACCCCCGGGCGCCGTACGGGCGCTGCCGTGCGGAACATGCTCAGGCGCCCGCTTCCGACGCGACGAAGTCGGCGAGCGAGCCCACCGTCTCGAAGTGCGTCATCTCCAGGTCCTCGGCGTCGAACTGCACGTCGAGGATCTCCTCGATCGTGATGAGCAGCTCCAGCGCGCTGCTGGAGTCCAGCCCCAGCTCGTCGAAGAGGCGCACGCCCTCCTCGGCGCCGGAGACGTCCTTGCCGAGGACCTCGGTGAGGCCCTGGCGGACGGCGTCCACGAAGCGGGCGCGCTCGGCGGCGTCCACGACTGCGGTGTTCTCGGTCATGCCGGTTTCTCCCTGCTGGTTCGGTCAGTTGTGGGTTCGGTGGTCGTCGGCGCCGGGCCCGTCGAAGAGCCGCTGGCGGCCGAGCATCGCCTCGACGTCGTCGCGCTCGCGGATGAGGTGCGCGCGTCCGTCGAGGACGAGCACCTCCGCCGGGTAGCCGTGGCTGAGGAAGTGCACGGGCGAGGCGGTCGGCCCGTAGGCGCCGGAGCGCTGCACGCCGATGAGCTCGCCGGCCTCCAGCGGCGGCATGGGCACCTTCTTGCCGACGACGTCGTTCGGCGTGCACAGCGGGCCCGTGATGTGCCAGGACTCGGTGGCCGTGGCGTCGAGGCGCTCCAGGGCGGCGATGGGGAAGTTCCGCTTGACGTAGGAGCCGATGCCGACGGCGGCCATGTGGTGGTTGGTGCCGCCGTCGGTGACCGCGAAGTTCTCGCCCATCGACTGCTTCGTGTAGCGCACCCGGGTCACATAGGTGCCGGACGCGGCGACCAGGAACCGGCCCAGCTCCATGATCATGCGGGTGTCGGGGTGGCGTACGGCGAAGGCGTCGACGACCGGGTTCAGCGCGGCGGTGAGCTCGTCGAGGTCGAGGTCCTTCTCGTTGTCGAAGTAGGCGATGCCGAGGCCGCCGCCGACGTCGACGGTCTCCAGCGGGAAGCCCAGGTGTGCCGAGATGCGCTCGGCGAGGTCCAGGATGCGCCGGGTGTTCTCCACGACGGTGTCCTCGCCGAGGATGCGGGTGCCCAGGTAGACCTGCACGCCCATGAGACGTACGGCCGGGTACCGGGAGGCGAGCTCCGGGCCCTCGGCGAGCAGCTGCTCCTCGTCGATGCCGAACTGGCGGGGCTTGCCGCCCATCGTCAGGCCCGAACCCTTCACGGAGAAGGACGGGTTGACGCGCAGCGCGACCCGGGCGGTGACGAACTTCTCCCGCGCCACCTCGTCGATCAGCGCGAGTTCGTCGAGGGACTCGCACACGATGGCGTGGATGTCCTCGTCCAGGCAGGCGGCCAGCTCGGCGCGGGACTTGCCGGGGCCGAGGAAGATGATGTCCTGCGGGGCGACCCCGGCACGGCGGGCCGTGACCAGCTCGGTCAGCGAGGACACCTCGGCGCGGGCGCCGCAGCGGTTCAGCAGGGCGCAGATGGAGATGTTCGGGTTGGCCTTGAGGGAGTAGAAGACCTCCAGCGCCGGGTGCAGGCGCTCGCGCAGCCCCTGGAAGCGGGTGGTGATCTCCGCACCGTCGTACAGGTAGAGGGGCGTGCCGTACTGCTCGGCGAGTTCGGTGATGCCGAGGCCCTGCACCTCGTAGGCGAGGCTCACGTTCAGCTCCGATCCGTGTGGGCCGCGAGGCGGCGGGTGATGTCGGTGTCGAGGGCGGCCACCTCGGCGTCGGAGGCGGCCACGAGGACGCCGTAGAGCCGGCCCTCGAAGCCGTCGGCGCCGGCGTCGGCGGCAGCGGCGTTCACCGTGGCGTAGTTGTTCACGAACAGGCCGCGCGGGCGCGGGCCGCGCTCGGTCAGCAGCAGCCCGTCGAGGACCTCGCGCAGCTCGGCGAAGGGCAGCGCCCGCTTCGGCCGCAGCGTGAAGTGGCGGGCGACGGCGACCTCTTCGGGTCCGGCCAGGCCCTCGTGGACGACGGCCTGGTACGTCGACATGTTGTTGCGGGCGTTGATCTCCACGACCGGGTAGAGACCGTCGTCCGGCTCGATCATGGCGTCGACGCCGACCACCCCGAAGTAACCGTCGGCGGCGAGGCGTTCACCCAGCAGGTCGGCGGTGGCGGCGATCTCGGCCACCTGCCGTTCGGTGAGCCGGGCGGGCATGCGGTGGCCCTTGTGGACGCCGTTCTCGGTGAGCAGCTCCTTGACGAAGTCGAAGTGCACCGAGCCGCCTCGGCCCACCGTGAACTGGTAGTTGAGGTCGGCCCGCTTGGCCACCCACTCCTCGATGACCAGCGCGGTGCGCACCGTGCCGCCCTCACCGGCCGCGCGCTCGGCCTGTGTGACGGCCATCCGGTGCAGCCGCGCGAGCCGCTTGTCGCTGTCGAGGACGACGATGCCCTTGCCGGACACCCCGAAGGCGTCCTTGACGACGACCTTGCGTCCGGCGGCGAGCAGCTCACCGGCCCCGGCGACCGCGTCCGCCAGCTCGTCCAGCGTCTCGCAGGCCCAGCCGCGCGCCTGGCGGATGCCGAGCTCGTCGGAGAGGCGGCGGCTGTAGACCTTGCTGTTGACCCACTTGCAGGTGGCGGCGTCCGGCGCGGCGAGGGCCAGGCCCGTGCGTGCGGCCAGTTCCTCCTCGACGGTGGAGATGCCGTGCGCGGTCAGCCGGGCGCCATCAGCGGCCAGCGCCGACAGGGTGCGCAGCAGCTCCGGGTCGGCGAGGGCGTCCTCGCTGACCGTGCGGCGCGGGTCCTGCCCGGCGACCACGTGCACGGTGGGCAGGGCGAGGCCGAGGCCCTCCAGGTAGCCGCGGTAGCCGTCGTCGAGGGGCGTCTTGAGGACGACGTGGTCGTCCTTGCCGCCGAGCAGCAGCGCGAACTCGTCCATGCGGTTGACGACCGCGCTGCCGGCGTGCGCGCCGACCCGGGGCAGCGCGGGTTCGCCGAGCGCCCACTGGTTCTCGACCTCGAAGTTGCCCAGGAACACCAGCGGGGTGTCGGCGGCTGACGTGACCGCGCGCTTCAGGCGCGTGGTGAAGCCGGCGGGCGGTGGTTGCATCTGTGTCGACCTCGTCATTCTCAAGTGGTGGTCAGTGCTCCAGGACCATCGCCGCGAAGGTCGCCCCGAGCCCCACGCTGGTCATCAGGTAGCGGTCGCCGGGGCGCAGCCGGCCCAGCTCCGTGGCCCGCTGGAGGTTGATGAAGGGGTCGGCGCAGAAGCAGTGCCCGGTGTGCGCCACCAGGTCGAGGAAGACCTTCTCCAGCGGCAGCCCGAGCGCCTTGCAGACACCGATCCACGACAGCCGGTTGACGTTGTGCGGCAGCACCAGCGCGAGCTCGTCGAGGGCGCAGCCCGCCTCGTCCAGGGCCGCGCCGATCACCTCGGTCAGGCCGGGCCCGTACAGGTCCTGGAAGTCCTTGGCCGCCGCGTCGCTCATGATGAAGTCGGCGCCGAACCGGGTGTGGGTGCGGGCGGCGTAGCCGAGCATCCGGTCGCGGCCGGTGAGGTCGGCGCTGACCAGGAAGGCGGCGGTGCCCTCGCCCATGACCGTGACGTCCGGGATGGACTGCGTCTTGCCGGTGCCGGACTTCTCGCCGGTGAGGACGAGGGCGAGCGCGTCCGGGTCGGGGTCGGCGGCGAGCAGGGTGCCGGCCATGTCGAGGGCGAGCAGGCCCGAGGCGCAGGCGTGGTGCGAGACCACGAACCCGCTCGCGTGCTCCAGGCCCAGCTCGGCCTGGAGCGGTCCGAGGGACGTCAGCGGATAGGGCAGCGGCGAGGGCATGGTGCGTGCCTGGAGGACGTACTTCACGCGCTGCTCCTGGCCGCGCAGCTCGGCGAGCTTGGCGGTGGCGCGCAGCAGCAGCTCGGTCTCCGAGGCCTCCGGGGCGCGGCAGACCTCGTTCAGTCCGTAGAAGCGCTGGTAGCGCCTCAACTGCACGTCGGACAGCCCGAGTTCGCGCTGGAACCGGGCGATCGGAATGGTGTCGGGCAGGCTGCTGGAGACCGCGACGATGGACGTCATACCCACAACAGTCGCGGCCCCCGCTGACGCCCAGCTGACGCTGCGCTGACCGGGGGCGCCGCTCAGCCCCGGCCCACCGCCACCAGCCCGCCGTCCTCGGCGTGCCGCAGGCTCGCGGCCGCCAGCGACAGCGTCACCGCGATCGACGCCACCGCCATCACCGTCATCCCCGTGGCCGGAGAGGTCAGTTGGGCCACCGCTCCGGCCAGCGTCGCGCCCACCCCCTGCATCGTGAGCATCCCGGCGGAGTGCAGCCCCAGGGCGTGCCCGGCGAGTTCGTCGGGCGTCACGGCCATCAGCCGCTCCTGCTGCACCAGGCTCGCCCCGAACCCGACCGACGCGACGGCCACGCAGACGGCCGCCACCGGCACTCCCGGACGCAGCGCGAAGAAGAGATACGGCACGGCCAGCAGCAACAGCAGCGGAACCCCGAGGCGACCGCGCAGCTCCTTCCCGAGGAGGCGGCCGACCGTGATGTCACCGACGAGCATGCCGAACGCTGCACACGCGAACAGCGTGCCCGCGGCGTTTGGCGCGTACGACACGTACAGCGACTCGCAGCCGACGACCAGGCCGTTGGGCAGCCACAGGGCGAGATAGAGGTGCCGGCGGGGGCGGGAGGACAGCAGCAGGGCGTTGGCGCGCCAGGTCGCGCGGACGGAGGGACGCCCTGAGGCGCGGGGCGGGCGCGGGGTGAGGCCCAGCCGGAGGCCGACGGCCGCGGCGCCGTACAGCGCGGCCGCCAGCAGCAGCGCCGGACGCGGGGACAGCACCGCCACCAGGACACCGCCGACCGCGTATCCGGTGATCTGCATGATCCCGCTCATCATGTTGAAGACCGACCGGCCGAGCAGATAGCCGTCCTTGGTGAGGATCTCGTTCAGCAGCCCCCACCGGACGCCGCCGGCCGGCGAGGCGATCAGACCCTGCAGCAGGATCAGCGCGAACAGCGCCCCGATCGGCGCGCCCGGCGCCGCCATCGCGGCCGTACCGAGGGCGTAGGACAGCGCGATGCCGGTCAGTGCGGCGCGCGGCGCGAGCCGGTCCGCGGCCGAGAGCAGCGTCGTCGCTCCCAGCACCTGCGCCAGCTGCGGACAGAACATGCTCACCGCCGCCAGCAGCGGTGACTCGGTCGCCGCGTACACCAGCGTGCCGAGGGCCAGTCCGGCGACCGTCGAGGCCGCCGTCTGGAGGGCGGAGGCGAGGAAGAGGGGCGTGAACTCCGGTGTGCGGAAGAGCTGTTGGTAGCTGCGCATGCGCGGAGTCTGCGGGCCCGGGAAAGCGGCCGTTATTGTTTCGCGCGGAAGCGAAAGGTGGTGGCCGGCGATGGGCTGGTGGCAGATCAACGCCGACACCCTCGCCGCTAGCCGTTTCGTCCTCTCACCCCTCGCCGAGACGTTCGCCGCGCTGAAGCTCCTGCACTCCGGCGCCGCCACCCACCCCGGCGAACGCGCCTGGCTCGACGCCCATCTGCCCGGCTACCGGGCCCGCCTGGCCGCCGACCCCGTCACGGCCCGGCTGGTGCGGGCCGGTCTCGGCCGGGCCTGGATCGCCGACTTCCTCACCCCGACGCCGAGGGACGAGGAGACCTTCGAGCAGGGCCTGGCCCGGATCCGTGCGGCCGACCCCGCCGAGGCCCGCGCCCACCTCACCGTCTCCCTCGCCGGCCCCCTCCCCGCCGTACTGGACCGCGACGACCTGCCCGAACGCGCCGCCGCGCTCCTCACCCACGTCTGGACCGAGGCCGTACGCCCGGACTGGGACCGGCGCCGACGCGTCCTGGAGGCCGATGTCGTCGCCCGCACGGCGCTGGTGAGCCGGGGCGGCTGGGCGGCGGTACTGGACTCCCTGCGACCGGGCCGCACCCGCTGGCTCGGCGGCAACCGGCTCCAGGTGAACCTGCACGAGTACCCGCCCCGCGAGATCTCCGGCGCCGACCTGCTCTTCGTCCCGGTCACCCCGAAGGGCGGCTGGGTCTCCTGGGAGGCCCCCGCCCGATACGCCCTGGTCTATCCCTGCGCGGGCGCCCTCACCGACCCCGGCGCCCGCCCGGTCCCGGCGAGCCTCGGCCCCCTGCTCGGGGCCACGCGCGCGGAGGTCCTCGTCCTGCTCGACACCCCGCTCAGCACGACCCAGCTGGTCGCCGTGACCGGCCAGGGACTGGGCTCGGTCGGCCGCCATCTGCGGGTGCTGCTGGACGCGGGGCTGGTGGAGCGGCGGAGGGCGGGGCGGTCGGTGCTGTACTCGCGTACGGCGGCCGGGGAGGTGCTGGTGCGGGCGGCGGGGCCGGACCACGGGTCCGACATCTACCGGAGCTAGCATCCGCTTATGACTGCTGACACCAACGCATCCCCCCTCGACATCGAGATCGGCGCCCTCAAGGGCGGTTCCGCGAACCTCTCCCAGTACGCCGGCCAGGCGGTGCTCGTCGTGAACGTCGCCTCCAAGTGCGGCCTGACCCCGCAGTACACCGGCCTGGAGAAGCTCCAGGAGCAGTACGCGGAGCGTGGCTTCACCGTGCTCGGCGTGCCCTGCAACCAGTTCATGGGCCAGGAGCCCGGCAGCGCCGAGGAGATCGCCGAGTTCTGCTCGGCGACGTACGGCGTGACCTTCCCGCTGACCGAGAAGGTCGAGGTGAACGGGGAGGGCCGGCACCCGCTCTACGACCGCCTGGTCACCGTCGCCGACGCCGAGGGGCACAGCGGCGACATCCGCTGGAACTTCGAGAAGTTCCTGATCGGCCGGGACGGCAGCGTCGTCGCCCGCTTCTCGCCGCAGACCGAGCCGGAGGCCACCGAGCTCGTGGCGGCCATCGAGGGCCAGCTGGCCTGACCGGCCGTTGACCTTGCCCCTGGGGCAGGGCTGAGCCTCCTTGTCACCGGGCGGGACAGGCCGCCCGGTGACGGAGGATGAGGCCGTGGACGACGAACTGCTCACCATCGGGGCCTTCGCCGCGCGGGCCAGGCTCTCGGCCAAGGCACTGCGGCTGTACGACCGCCTGGGGCTGCTGGCCCCCGCGCACGTCGACGAGGCCAGCGGCTACCGCTACTACCGCGCCGGGCAGACCGAGCGGGCCCGTCTGGTGGCGCTGCTGCGTCAGCTGGACATGCCGCTCGCCCGGATCGCGGAGGTCGTGGAGGCGCCGGACGGGGCCACGGCCGCCGACCGGCTCGCCGCGTACTGGGCGGACGTCGAGGCCCGGGTGGCGGGACAGCGGACCCTCGCCGAGTACCTCCGTGGACGACTGTCGGGGAGGAGCTCCGAGATGTACGAGAACTTCGTGGTCGAGACGGTGGACGTGCCCGAGCAGGTGGTGATCAGCGAGGCCAGGCATGTGCTGGCGGGCGAGCTGCCGGCGTGGATCGGGGCGTCGCTGGGCCGGCTGGAGGCGGCGGCACGGGAGTGCGGCGGTGTCACCGCGGCGCCGTTCGTCGTCTACCACGCCGAGGTGTCGATGGAGAGCGACGGCCCGGCCGAGTCGTGTGTGCCGGTGGCCGACGAGGCGGCGGCGCGGGCGTGGGCCGAGAAGCACGGCCGCACCTGGGAGACCAAGGTCGGCGTGCGGCCCGCCCAGCGGTTCGCCTACACCCGGATCACCAAGGCGCAGGTGGCCCATCCGCAGATTCTGGCCGCCTTCGAGGCGGTGGAGGAGTGGATCGCCCGGGAGGGCCTGGAACAGGCGGGTCCGTGCCGTGAGGTGTACTTCGCGGACTGGGAGGCGGCGGGAGCGCAGGATCCGGTGTGCGATGTGGCGTTCCCGGTGAGGTGATCCGGCGGACCGCCTGATCACGGGGGCACAGCCGAGCCCTCTCGGCAAGGACGGCGGGCTGGTCGAGAGGGCTCTTGTGGTGCTTGTGCAGTTGTCGGTGGTGCGGTCGGTCGAGGGTGCGGGTTCAGACAGCCCCGCCCCTTACGCCTTTACCGACGCCACGAAGGTGTTCCACGCGTCCGCGGGGAACCCCAGGACGGGACCCTCGGGCACCTTGGAGTCCCGCACCGCCATGGCCGCTGTGACCGGCGACTTGACCTCGACGCAAGCGCCGTTCCCTGTCGAGTACGAGGACTTGGTCCACGTGTCCGTGGCACCCTGACGAATTGCCATGTTTGCTCCGAATTGCCAGATGTTGAGTGCTGTCATCGCCCTGCACGTCCGGACCGGATCCCGCAGGGCGATTCACGCCAACCTTGTTGCTCGGTGGCGTGATCGACGCTACTCGCCAACATCGCCTGACGAAGCGACTATTCACTCGGGTGGGTGGCATATTCCAGTGGAGTCTTCCATCCCGGCCGGGCGACGGTGTACCGTGCGCGTTTCTCCGGTCGGGGCGGGCTCTCAGCGCGCGTACTCCTTCGCGATGTCCGCGATGAACTGGCGTGACTGCTCCACGTTCAGGGCCTGCGCCCGCAGGTGCTCGTACATCACGCTGTACTTCTGGACGTCGTTGGCCTTCTCCAGGTACAGGTCGCTGGTGACGCCCTCGATGTAGACGACGCTGGAGTCGGCCGCGTCCGGGAACTCCAGGATCGCGTACTGCCCGTTGAGGCCCGGGTGCGCGCCCATGTCGAACGGGATGACCTGCACGGTGACGTGCGGCAGTTGGGACTGCTCGACGAGCTGTTCCAGCTGGTCGCGCATGAGCGAGCGGTTGCCGACGACGCGACGCAGGGCGGCCTCGTCCAGCACGGTCCACAGCCGCAGCGGGTTCTCCTCGGTGGAGATTCGTTCCTGTCGGCGCATGCGCACCTGGACCCGTTTCTCGATCTCGGTCTGCGCCGTCTCCGGCAACGCCCCGGCGATCAGGGCCTCGGCGTACTGCTTGGTCTGCAACAGCCCCGGGACGACCTGCGGGTCGTACACCCGCAGACTCGCCGCGTCCGTCTCCAGCCCGATGTAGACGCTGTAGGGGATGTCTCCGAACGAGTGCCACCACCCTTGCTGGCGCGAATCCTTGGCCATCTGCATCAGCGAGTCCACGATCCGGTGGTCCTCCACCTCGTAGACCCCGCACAGGTCGCGGACGTCGCGCTGGCTGATGCTGCGCCGTCCGTTCTCCAGCCGGCTGATCTTCGACTGCGACACCAGCAGCCGCTCGGCCACTTCCTCGGCCGTCATGCCCTTGAGCTCGCGGAGCCGGCGCAGCTCCTGGCCCAGCCGGCGTCGCCTGACGGTGGGATTGACATTGGACGCCACGGGACGTGCACCTCCGGCTGCCTGCCTGCGATTGCCACTTTGCGTATCTGCTGTTGAGCAGACTGCCACCAAGGTGCTTACTACCGCTGGGAAACGGTGGATATGCGCTGCATACACGCCAGTTCGCGACATCCCCCGC
>NZ_RDBN01000053.1:1092999-1135880 GCF_008042075.1 Streptomyces sp. UW30
CCCCGCGCGGACCAGCGGCTCCCGAACCGGTCTTGGGGACGGCGGTGCGGCGCTGCACGGGACGTGCGTGAAGTGCGGGTCGTGCCTGTCGTGCGTGGATCAGACGGTGCGTGCGCCGGATCCGGTGACGCGGGTCGTGGGACTGCGGCTCAGTGGGCCACGACTCGTGCCATGGATCCGCGGCGCGGCTGCACCGGAACGCCACGGGCGGGTTCCGCCGCGGCCCTGCCTCCGGGTGCGGCCTGCCGGCCGGCCGGTGCCGGGCTGCGACGCGGCTGCGCCGCCGCGCCGTTCTGGACGTCCATCACGGCGTGCGCGACGAGACCGCCCATGGGGTCGTGCCTGATCAGATCCCTGAGCCGGGACCGAGAGGATCGCCCCTCGTTCCCCGGGTACAGGTGCTTGCCGAGGCCTACCGCGTGTGCCAGTGCGGCGAGCGCCGCGGTCCGCGGGTCCGGCGGTACGCCGGTGCGGATCGCCGAGTCCAGACGGGCCCTGATCTCCCGGCTGATCTCGTTGTCCGTCGCTTGGTAGCGAGTCGTCGGCAACACCCCGCACATCTGGCCGGCCACGGCATGCACCATGCCGCACCTCTCCAGATGCGAGAGATAGGTCTGGCGCAGCCCCAGCCGGGGCCCGCCAATCCAGTGGACGGCACGCACGGGAGCGCCACGCCTTCGCAGCAACTCCAACGCGCAGTCCAGTGTTGGATCTCCAGTCGGCCGTGGTGCCACCACGGCGATACGATCCCCGTCTGGGGCTATCCGTCCGGCCAGCGCCAGCTCCACTAGCTGTGCTCCGGCCAGACCGAGGTCGAGCGACTGCGGCTGTGCGGTGGTACCCGTGGCCGGGTCCAACGCCAGCAGCAGAAGCTCCTCCGGAAGTGTTCTGCGGCTCCTGCCCATCCATGCCTCCCCGCGTGGATGAAAGACAGGGTGACCCCTCTCACATTCATCTGTCGAGGGTGCGTGACCGGTTCGTGAGGGAACCGGTAGGTATGTCGTTCTCGTCTACCGCGTCAGTTGAGCGCCGCGCACAGGACACTGGTACATGGTTCGGACAGCGGCACGGGGTCGTGCGGACACTGTGTCCGGGCGGCGGCACATGGAGGAGGCATCGGTGGCGGGCGAGTCCCCCGACAGGTCCAAGCAGCGCGAGTCGTCGGCAGAATCGACGTCGGGGAGCGCGATTCCGGTTCCCGAATCCAGGCCCGAACCCGAGGGCGGCGCCGAGAAGCGCGACCCGCGCCTCGCGGTGGCCCGGGAGACCACGACATCCCGAGGCGCGGTGGACACGGCAACCCGAGTCCTGTCCCGCCGCGAGCTGGAGTCCGTACGGGCCGAGCTGGCGGCAGCCGAGTCCGAGGACGCGGAGGGCGCACCGGCGGAGTCCGGGGACGCCGGGGACACTCAGGATGCGGACAAGGGCGAGGCCTCGGGTAACGCCGAGTCCGCGTCGAACGACGATCGACTGAAGGCGGCCGTGGCGGCCTGGGTGGCTTCCACGGACGGCGAGGACACCAAGAACGACGCCAAGGACGACGCCGAGCCCGCCGAGGGCGCCACGGATGAGCCCTCTGCGGCCCCTGAGGCCCCTGGGACACCCGAGGCCACCGCCGGCGCCGACGAGGCCGCTGACGCCGCCTCGGAGGACTCCGCCGGGGCCACGGCAGCCGACGCGACGGAAGCCGGTGAGCCGGCCGACGCGGCAGAGGTCGCCAAGCCCGCGGCCGACGCCGCCCAGGCCGCCGACACCGCCGACGGTGAATCCACGAGGGACACCGACGAAGTCGCGGACACGAAGCCCGCGGACACGGCCGAGGTCACGGACGCCAAGCCCGCGGACACGGCCGAAGTCAGGGACGCGAAGCCCGCGGACACGGCCGAGGTCACGGACGCCAGGCCCGCGGACACGGCCGAGGTCACGGACGCCAAGCCCGCCGACACGAACGAAGTCACGGACGCCAAGCCCGCCGACACGAACGAAGTCACGGACGCCAAGCCCGGCGCCTCCGGCGAAGCCGACGCAGCCGCACCCGCCGACGGCGAGGACGGCCCTCAGGGGCCACCCGCAGCCGGCGACGAGAGCCGCACGGGTGGTGCGGGTAGGAACACCGAGGCCGAGGGCGAAGCCGAGGCCGTCGATCAGCCGACCGCCATCTTCAAGGCCGTACGCCCCACGAAGCCGCACGTAGACCAGCCCACCACCATGCTGAAGGCGGGCTCCTCCATCGCGGCCTTGGCCAGCTTCACCTGGTCCACGGCCGTGCTGACGGTGGTGTCGTTCAGGCCGGAGGGGTCGGTGTACGTCGTGTTCGTCATGCCGAGCTTCTCGGCGGCGGCGTTCATCTTCGCCACGAAGGCCTTCTCGGAGCCGGCGTCCCAACGGGCCCGTCCAGTCCGTGCGCCCCCTCCCGGCCCCCACCCTCGACCTCACCGCCAAGGACTCCTACACCTTCGACGGCGGCAAGATCGACATCCCGTGGCCCGCCGACGGCCAGGCCGCCCTGGACGTCGACGGCATCGGCACCTTCGGCTCCTCCGGCGACCAGAAGCCCGTCCCGATCGCCAGCGTCGCCAAGGTCATGACGGCGTACGTCATCCTCAAGGACCGCAAGCTGGGCAGCGGCGAGGAGGGCCCGAACATCAAGATCGACCAGGCCGCCGAGGACCAGTCGAACGCGGGCCAGGAATCCACCGTCAACGTCACCAAGGGCGACGAGATCTCCCAGCGCGAGGCCCTGGAGAGCATCCTGATCGCATCCGCGAACAACGTGGCCCGCCTGCTGGCCCGTTGGGACGCCGGCTCCGAGAAGGCCTTCGTGGCGAAGATGAACGCCGCCGCCGAGAAGCTCGGCATGACGAACACGACGTACACCGACCCCTCCGGCCTGAACGACACCACCGTCAGCACGGCCGTGGACCAGGTGAAGCTGGCCAAGGCCGCGATGGAGGAGCCCGCCTTCCGCGAGGTCGCCGCGATGATGTCGTACGACGACTACAAGGGCGTCAACCACTCCAACTGGAACGCCCTGGTCGGCAAGAACAACGTCGTCGGCATCAAGACCGGCACCACCACCTCCGCCCTCGGCAACCTCGTCTTCGCGGCGAAGGAAGAGGTCGGCGGCGAGACCCGGCGCATCGTCGGCGCCATCGTCCGCCAGCCCGCCGGCGGCCCGGAGAACACCATCCTCAGCGCCGCGCTGGACGGCGGTGACCAGCTCATCCGCGCCGCCCAGGGAGCGCTGGAGTCGGCGACGATCCTGAAGAAGGGCGACGTCGTCGGATACGTCGACGACGGCCTCGGCAACCGCACCGCGGTCGTCGCCACCAAGGACGTCACGGCGGTCGGCTGGTCGGGCCTGAAGGTGAAGCTGACCTTCGCCCCCGACGAGGTGCCGCACACCGCGAAGGCCGGCACCAAGGTGGGCACGCTCACCGTGGGCGACGGCAGCAACGGCGCGGTCAAGATCCCGGTCGCCCTCCAGACCGAGCTGACCGAGCCGGGCTTCGCGGACAAGCTGACCCGTATCGGCTGACCCCGGGGCATCGGAAGGTACCCCCGCGCAGCCCGCCGACGGCGCTCGTCGGCGGGCTGCGTGCTAGCGTCACGAAACGGGCAGGTCGTCGCTCACAAGGCGCGGCCGGAGAACCTTCAGGGTCTGAGCCGACAACGCGCGGGAAACGGGACGCGGCCAGAACAGAAGACGGGACAGCACGGGGAGTGCCTCAGACGTGGCCACAGCGGAGCCGACACGCGCCGACGACGCCGATCCGGGACGGGGAGCCGGTCCGCGAATACGCGTACCCGCGCCACGCTCGGGAGAGAGCCGGAGCCCGGCGCAGGACAGACCGCCGTCTCGTCTGACCGCCGCCGTCGGCACCCTGCGTGAGCGTCTGCTGCGTCACCCGGTGCTGTCGATCACGACCCTGGCCGGGCTGCTCCACATCATCTGGTTCTTCACGTTCGCGAACAGTGGCGGCGATCTCGCGGCTCAGGACGCCTGGGCCGAGTTCGTCGGCCGGCACCCGGACTCGGCCTACAACCTGGCCTGGTACGGCGGTATGCACCCGGTGTCGTACAGCGTGGTCTCGCCGTATCTGATGTCGGTCCTCGGTGTCCGTACGACGATGATGATCGCGGGGACCATCTCCGCGGGCCTGCTGACGCTGGTGCTCATCCGCAGCCGGTCGGTGAAGAACCCGCTGTGGGCCGCGCTCGCCGGGGTCTTCGGGCTGATCGCCAACGCGATCTCCGGGCGGGTGACCTTCGCCCTGGGCACGATGTTCGCGCTGGGCGCTCTCGCCGTCGTCTTCTGCTGGCCGTACCGCTGGCGCTACAAACGCTGGGCGAAGGCGCTGTGCGCGGCCCCGCTGGCCGCGCTCGCCACCATGTCGTCGCCGGTCGCCGGGCTGTTCGTGGGCTTCGTGGCGGTGGCGCTGTTCCTGCAGAAGCGGCGGCCGGGCGCCTGGGCGCTGGGGATCGCGCCGACCGCGGTCGTGGCCGTTTCGGCCTGGCTGTTCCCCTTCTCCGGCACCCAGCCGATGGTGATCGGCTCGGTGCTCCTGCCGCTGCTGTGTGCCGTCGTGACCTTCGCGATCGTGCCCGCGGAGTGGAAGACGGTCCGGCTGGTGTCCGCCGTCTACGGACTCTCGGTCGTCCTGGTCTGGGTGGTCAGCTCGCAGATCGGCTCCAACATCACGCGGCTGGCGATGCTGTTCGCCGGGACGGCCCTGGTGGCCGCGCTGCCCTACACGGTGCCGCGCTCGCGCAAGTGGTACGCGGGCGTGCTGGCGCTGATCACCTTCGCCGGCTGGATCGGATACAAGACCGTCGACGACATCATCCACGCCGCCCCGGCCGCGTCCTGGGCACGCGAGCTGGCGCCGCTGGTCAACGAGCTCCAGGAGGTCGGCGCCGAGAAGGGCCGGGTGGAGGTCGTGCCGGCCCGCTCCCACCGCGAGGCCTCCGCGCTCGCGCCGTACGTGAACCTGGCCCGCGGCTGGAACCGCCAGGCCGACATGGAGCGCAACCCCCTCTTCTACGACGACACCCTCAACTCCGCGAACTACCGCGAGTGGCTCAAGCGCTGGGCCGTGCACTTCGTGGTGCTGCCCAAGGACGAGCCGGACCCCTCGGCGGCGGAGCGCGAGCGGGAGCTGGTGCAGCGCGGCATGCCGTATCTGACGCAGGTGTGGGGCGACGCGAACTGGCAGCTGTTCCAGGTGACCGACCCGGCGCCGCTCGCCGAGCCGAACGCCGTCGTCGAGCGTGCCGAGCAGGGCGAGATGACGATGCGGGTCAGCAAGCCGGGCCATGTTCTCATCCGGATCCCCTATTCGCCCTGGCTGAGCCTCGTCGACGCGGACGGCAAGAAGCTCGACCCGCCGCAGGAGACAGAGGCGTCCAAGAACCGTCCCGACGGCGGGCCGAAGTCGTACGACAACGTCAACGGCTGTCTGATGGAGACGGAGGAGGACGCGATGGGCGACAAGTGGACGACGCTGATCGCTCCGCGGGCGGGCGAGTACCGGCTCGCGGCGCCGTACACGTTCTCGCGCGGGACGGCGTGTCCGGAGGAGCTGCGCTGACCGGCCTGCGTTGATCAGCGCAGGTCGGCCACATACCGGTCCGTGCCGGGCACCGTGGGGATGAAGGGCGCGACGAGTTCCACCCGCCCCAGCCCTGCTTCCTCCACCATCGCGTCCAGGCCCGTGAAGCGGTCCTCCCAGCACTCCCTCGGATCCGCCTCCAGGAACCACAGCAGGGTCAGCCGCGTGTCCACCCCCTCGACCTGCTTGACGTACGACATCCGGTCGAGGGGAAGCGGCGTGGGCCGGAAGATCGTCACCATGGCGGCCGGGGAACCCGTCAGGCGCTTGGGGAGGTGACGGGCTCGCAGCCACTCCAGCAGTTCGGTGCGCCGCTCCGGTGACTCGGCGTCGATGACCTGCACCACCAGGCCCGCGTAGGGGTGGTCCAGGGCGTGGAAGTCGCGGGGGCCGGCCGCGCCGTCGCGGTACACGGTCGTCTCGAGGTCCTGGAAGGCCGTGAAGACGTGGGTGCGGTCCTGGTAGACGCGGGCGTCGCGGTTCAGGCGCTTGTTGATGGACACCGTCCAGCGCATGTGGTCGGCGTAGCGGCCGGCGGTGATCCAGTACGTGGAGATGTAGCAGCCGGCGGTGACCGGCTGGGCGACGGCCGACTTCTCCGGGTAGCGCAGGAGTTGCAGGTCCCTGGTCGCCACCCAGCGGCGGCCCGCGTACATCCAGGGCATCGCCATCGCGCCGGCGTAGTAGTGATCGTCCTCGTACCAGCGGTTGTAGGCGTACTCGTGGCCCGGGTGCGGTTCGACCATGGTGATCAGGGCGTGGCCCGGGTGGACTCCGTACGGGCCGACGGCGGCCAGTTCGGCGTACGTCTCGCTGCGGGTGTCCTCGCTCATACGAACCCCTTCCCTTCCTTCCTCCCTCGGACGCCCATACTCTGACGCCCCGTCAGATAAATCGCCAGGGTCAGGACACAGTCAGGGAGGACCGGATGTCACTGCTCACCGGCAAGACCGTCGTCGTCTCGGGAGTCGGCGCGGGGCTCGGTCACCAGGTCGCCGCGGCGGTCGTACGGGACGGCGGGAACGCCGTGCTCGGGGCGCGCACGGAGGCGAACCTGGCGAAGAGCGCGGCCGAGATCGATCCCGACGGGGCGCACACGGCGTACCGGCCGACCGACATCACCGACGAGGGACAGTGCGAGGAGCTCGCCGCGCTGGCGCGCGAGCGGTTCGGGGGGATCGACGGGGTGGTCCATGTGGCCGCCTGGGACTCCCACTTCGGCGGCCTTCAGGACGCCGACTTCGCCACCTGGCTGTCGGTGATCGACGTCAACCTGCTGGGGTCGCTGCGGATGACGCGGGCCTGTCTGCCGGCGCTGAAGGAAGGCGGGGGCTCGGTGGTGTTCATCGGCACCCAGTCCTCCGTGGCGGCCCCCTCCCAGGTGCGGCAGGCCGCCTACGCCGCGTCCAAGGGCGCCCTCACCAGCGCCATGTACTCCCTGGCCCGGGAGCTCGGGCCGCATCGGATCCGGGTCAACACCGTGCTGCCGGGCTGGATGTGGGGGCCGCCGGTGCAGGCGTTCGTCCAGTTCACGGCGCATACGGAGGGCGCAGCGGAGGAGGACGTACTGAAGCGGCTGACGGAGCGGATGGCGCTTCCGGAACTGGCCACGGACGGGGATGTCGCGAACGCCGCGGTGTTCCTCGCGTCGGATCTGGCGCGGGCGATCACGGGGCAGTCACTGTTGGTGAATGCGGGGGAGTTGATGCGCTGAGGCATGCTTTGGGATGTTCATGTGTGTGAACGCAGGTCATCACTCAGAACAATTTTACCTTCTGTTGACCTGACGTGAGCTTGTCGTGCCCGCGGCACCCTACCCACCATGGGCAAGCCGTTCACAGGACGGAACCCGGGGAAGGGGTCTCATGAACAGTCTCGACTGGGCCGTGCTCATCGGCTACTTCGGCGTGATGGTGGCGATCGGAGTCTGGTCGCACAAGCGGGTGGACAACGTCAGCGACTTCTTCACCGCGGGCGGCAAGATGCCGTGGTGGCTGTCCGGCATCTCGCATCACATGTCCGGATACAGCGCGGTGATGTTCACCGGGTACGCGGGCATCGCCTACACCTACGGCGTCACGTCCTTCGTCACCTGGTCCTTCCCCATCGCGCTGGGCATCGCCATCGGCTCGAAGCTGTTCGCGCCGCGCATCAACCGGCTGCGCTCGCGGCTCCATGTGGCCTCACCGCTGGAGTACCTGAAGAACCGCTACGACCTGAAGACCCAGCAGGCGCTGGCCTGGTCCGGCATGCTGCTGAAGATCGTGGACGTGGGCGCGAAGTGGGCCGCGATCGCCACCCTGTTGTCGGTGTTCACGGGTGTGTCGCTGAACCAGGGCATCCTCATCACCGGTTGCATCACCGCCATCTACTGCACGATCGGCGGCCTGTGGGCCGACGCGCTCACCGAACTCGGCCAGTTCATCATCCAGTTGCTGGCCGGTGTCGCGATGTTCATCGCGGTGATCATGGAACTGAACGACAAGGGCATCGGCTTCCTCGACGCCTGGGACCGGCCGGAGCTCCAGGGCCACGGTGAGCCGCTGGTCGGGCCGTACGGCACGGTCTTCCTGCTCGCGTTCCTCTTCATCAAGCTCTTCGAGTACAACGGCGGCATGCTCAACCAGGCCCAGCGCTACATGGCCACGGCCACCCCGCGCGAGGCCGAGCGCTCGGCACGCCTCTCGGCGATCCTGTGGCTGGTCTGGCCGGTGGTGCTGTTCTTCCCGATGTGGATGTCGCCGCTGCTGGTCGAGTCGCAGAAGCCGGACGGCTCCGACTCGTACGGCCTGATGACCGAACAGCTGCTGCCGCACGGCCTGTTGGGCCTCGTCATCGTCGGCTTCTTCTCGCACACGATGGCCATGTGCTCCTCCGACGCCAACGCGATCGCGGCCGTGKTCACCCGGGACGTGGCGCCGGTGCTGTCGAAGCAGGCACGGGCATGGAGCGAGCGGTCCGGCCTGGTCGCGGCACGGGTGACCACGGTCGTCTTCCTCGGCCTGTCGATGGCCGTGGCGACCCAGGTCAACTCCCCCACCTTCAAGGACATCATCACCGTCGTGATCAAGTGGGTCGCCGGCCTCATGGGCCCGATCGCCATCCCCATGATGCTGGGCCTGCTGCGCCAGTTCCGCCGCTCCGGCCCGACGGCAGCGCTCACCAGCTGGTCGATGGGCCTGCTCGCCTTCTGGCTGGTCAACTACCCGATCAGCTGGCAGGTCGAGGGCGGCGTACCGCTGCAGTACCAGGTCTCCATCCCGCTGGCGGTCTCGCTGGTCCTGTACATCCTCATCGGCTTCATCAAGCCCGAGGACACCCCGGAGCGGCTCGCGGTCGTCGAGCGCATCAACACCGACGACGACGGAGCCGCGGCGGCCGCGGTGCCGGCGCCGGCGGGTGAGGTGGAGGACGCGGTGGGGACGCGAGCGAAGGACTGAGCCCCAGGGGCCGAGTCTGCGAACACGCCGCGCGCGGGACAGCAGGACGTCCCGCGCGCGGCGCCGCGTTTTGCGCCGTCCGCGCCTGGCCGGAAGCTAGGCCCGCGGATACCTGGCCAGCCACCCCGGCGAGGATCCGGCCGGTCCGTGCAGTGCCGGGCCCTGGGTCATCTCCATGGCGAAGTCGTCGGCGAGTTCGAGGATCGTGGGGCGGCCCTCCAGTTCGGCCAGCCAGGCCGGGGGCAGGGCCGTCTCGCCGTGCAGGGCGCCCAGCAGGCCGCCGGTGAGGGCGGCCGCGGCGGCGGAGGGGCCGTCGTGGTTCACGGCGAGGCGCAGTCCGTGCCGGACGTCCTCGCCGACCAGGGCGCAGTACACGGCCGCCGCGAGCAGCCCGTCGGCCGAGCCGTCGGCCGCGAGTTCCTCCACCCGCGCGGGGGTGGGCATGCCCTGCCGTACGGCACCGAGCGCATGCTGCAGGGCGTCCGACACGGGCTCGTGCCCGGGCCGCAGGGCGAGCAGCGCCAGCGCCCGCTGTACGGCCCCGTCGAGGCTCTCCCCGCAGGCCAGGCCGTGCACGATGACGGCGTACGCGCCCGCCGACAGATAGGCGATCGGGTGGCCGTGGGTTTGCGCGGCGCACTCCACGGCGAGCTGGACGACGAGCTGCGGCTCCCAGCCGACGAGGAGTCCGAAGGGCGCGGAACGTGCGACGGCCTCGGGACCGAGCTCGGTGGTGTTCTTGGGGGCCTCCAGCGTGCCCATGCTCTCGTCGCCGAGGCCGATCAGGAGGGCGCGGGTCGGGTCGCGGCGGGCGTAGAGCCACTCCTCGCGGGCGAGCCAGCCATCATCCTTACGGCGCTCGTCGGGCCCCCAGTCGCGCTGGGTGGCGGCCCAGCGCAGATACGCCCGGTGCACGTCGGTCGGCGGATGCCAGGCACCGGTGTCCCGTCTGACCTGGGCTCTTATCAACCCGTCCACGGAGAAGAGGGTGAGCTGCGTGAGATGACTCACGGCACCGCGCCGCCCGTACCCGAACCCCAGGTCGACGAGCCCCTCGGCGCCGTGCTGCTCCTGGATCTCCTCCAGCCCGAGCCCGTCGACGGGCGCCCCGAGGGCATCCCCGACGGCCACGCCGAGCAGCGTGCCGCGGACCCGGCTACGGAAGTCCTGCTGCTCGGTTCGGCCCCAGACAGCGCCTGCTGTCGCACTCACCAAGACCTCCCCTGTCAGCGTCCGTCCGTACGACAGTTCGCCACTGTAATCGACCAGGGACGGTCGGTTCAGGGGGCGGATCGGTATGCGAAATGTGACCGAAGTGGACCAGAGTGGTCAGTTATCACCCGTACCAAGTGACATTGCAGACGTAGACACACGCATGACGGGGTACGGCCAGAAAGCTGATGAAGCCGCGTCCGCCAAGGATGTCGAACTCGCGCAGCCCACCCTCCCGGTCGACCGGTCTGCCTACGTTCACCGAGTCATGCCCAAGCGCCGCGAGCTCAGTGGCGAGCCGTTCCACCTCCGCCACCACTCCGGGCGGCAGCCCTGCGGTGACCTAGTCGGCACTCGGTTGTAGTCCCATGCCCAGTCCGTCACAGCCCCGCCTCTGCCTCAGCGGTCTCCCTGATCGCGCGGATCTCGGCGATGGCCTCCGTCGGGTCCTGCTCCCCCGCGTCCACGACGCGCTCCAGCTCACGCAGCCGTGCGGCGCGTTCCGGATGCCGTTCGATCGCAACGGACACGGCCCAGGAGTGCACGAAGGCTCGCAGCGGGGCGAGGCTCTGTGTCTGCTGGGCGTTCGTCGTGGCCTCGAAGAGGTGTTGCGTGAGGGCCGGGATCCGGCTCGGCGCGATGCGCGCGACCGCAGCCCGCAAGGTGTCCGGGGTCAGCTCGGGCATGGGGATCAGCGGTCCGTACGGGCCGTCGGTCCGGGCGCTCACGGTGACCTCCGGTGCGGGGGGCTCGGTTGGAGAACCTAGTTGGAGCAGGCCGGTTGGTGCCAGATCACTTGCTGCCGAGTGGCACCCGAAGTCCTTGCTCCACTGGTGCGAGGAAGCCTGCTGCAGCCAGCCATCCCTTGGAATCGATCATCTAGGCTCACTCGGTGATCACCGACGACCTGCCGCTCGATGAACTCGCCCGCGCCTGGGACGAGGTCCGCGAGGAGTACTACGACGCGCTCAACGACGCGTACGACCGGAGGATCCTCGACTGCGCCGCGCGGCTCGCCGCCGACCCCGGCGGAGAGTCGGCCTACGTGTGGACGATCGGTCTCCTGATGATGGCCCCTTACGCGGCCTGGGCGCCGGGCGACAGCGTGGTGCCGGAGGCCAGGGCGGCACTGGCGGCGGCCGACTGCGCATTGCGTGACCGGCCGTGCGAGCACGAGACACATCCCTACCGAGAGCATGAACCCGAGTTCGACGAGGACCTCTCCCGGCAGCTGTGCGGCCTCCACGACCGGCACGCCGCATGGGATGAGGACCATCCACGTGAGCAGTGGCTCTGCCCGCGCAATGTCGCCGGGCTCGCGCGGATCGCCCTGGACATCATCGAACCCGGCTCGGCCGTGGATGTCCCACCCCGTCTGCCGGTGGGAGCCCAGGACACCATCGAGACGCTGTCCGCCCTGTTGCACGGCTATCCGCAGCCGGGTACCGACATCAACGAGGAGATCTCCTGTCAGGCGGGGGAACTGCGGTCCGCCGCCCCTGACGATCGCCCTGGACGCCTGCTGGTCGTCATGGCGGTCGCCTGGTACGCCGTCTCCGACTTCGTACGGAACCCCGGCACAGTCGACGCGCTGATCGCGGCCTTGGAGATGACGCTGCCCCACTATGCCGACGCTACGTGCGTACACGACGGGCACCCGGCCCTGCCTCGCAGCGGCCCGAACGCCGCCGCGCTCGGTATCAGGCTGAGCAGTCCTGGAGGGCGGGCTCTCTATGAACGAAACCGCGGGCAAAAGGCTCCGCTGGAGCACCTGTTGTGCCCGGTCGCCCTTGCGGACATCGCCAGGGAGTCGCTGAGCGCCCTGGGCGCACGGCGCGACGAACTCCTGGACCGAGCCGAGAACGGGACCGGCCGCTAGGGCTCTTCGCCGGGGCCGGCCAGGCGGGCCGCGTATGCCTCGTCGGCCGCAGCCTTGTCGTGGGCGCCAAGGTGCAGGTGCACAGCAGCCCGCTGCATGAGCGCCCAGGTGTACGTCGGCCTCCCCTGCAGGACCTGGCTCCAGGACGCGGAGGTACTCGCCGCGCAGGGCGAGGCTGCGGGGATCGTCAGGGACCAGGTCGAGGGCGCGGGACAGGTCGTTCACGGACGGCTCGTGGGTGGTGTTCGTCCGGTCAACAGCGCGGCGCCGTTGATCGTGTTGGTAGGCATGGGTTCGGCCAGGCGGGCCGCGAGGGTCTCGTCCGCCTCCGCCATGTCGTCCGCTCCGCGCCGGCGGTGAACGGCCGCCCGGCGTTCCAGGGCCCAGACGTATGAGGGGTTGAGCTCCACAGCGCGGTCGAGGTCGGTCAGTGCCTCCTCGTAGCGGCCGAGCTTGGACAGGGAGGCACCGCGGCTCGCGAACGCCGACGCGTACTCGGGGTCCAGAGCCAGGGCCCGGTCGTAGTCGACGAGGGCCTCCTCGTCACGTCCAGCCACGCGGAGTGCGTCGCCGCGCTCACAGCGTCCCCAGGCCCAGTCGGGTTGCAGGGCAAGGGCACGGTCGAGGTCGGTCAGTTGTCGCGCATGGTCCCGACGAGCGCGCCACAGGCGGGCTCGGCGAGCGAGTGCCCAGGCGTAGTCCGGCTTGAGTTCGAGGGCGCGGTTCAGATCCGCGAGGGCTTCGTCGAGTTCACCGCGACCGAGGCGGGCAGCGCCCCTGGAGGCCCACGCGAATTCCTGGTTCGGGTCGAGCCGGATGCCCCTGCCCAGGTCCCGGATCGCCTCGTCGTAGCGGCCCAGGATCCGCTGGTGCTCACCGCGCAGGAACACGTTGTACGGGTTGTCCGGCTCCAGTTCGAGAACCCTGCGGAGGTCGTCGAGGGCACCTCGGTAGTCGGCGAGCGCGCTGCGGGTCAGGACCTTGCCTCGGTAGGCCCGCACCAGGTCCGGATCGAGAGCGAGGGCCCGGTCGTACTCCTCCAGGGCCATCTGGTGGTCGCCACCCCGCGCCAGCACATCGCCCCGCGTCGCCCGTGCCCTCGCCAGCCACTCCTCGTCACCGCGGGCTCGGCGCAGCAGGAGCTGGAGGGCTTCGGCCGCTCCACCCTCCGTGTGTGCCTCCGCCAGCCCGTCTCCCCACATCCGTACCGCTTCCGCGTCGGCGTCCTCGCCGGCCTCGACGATGAGTCGCACCCACCTCCGCAGGACGTCGTCCCCGTAGTCACAGGCGGTGGCGACGTCGGTCAGGGCCATGGGCATCGCGGCACGGGGCCCAGCGCACAGGGAGTGATACATCTCTGCGAGCCGAAGCTCCCGCCAGTCCTCCTCTTTCCAGAACTCCCCTGGATCCAAATCGGCTTCGGCCTGCTCCCGCCACCTCGTGAACGCCTCCGCGATCCGTCTGTGGTGCTCCGTCCACCTCCTGGGCGACTGCCTGCGCTGCAACCTCAGCATCGGCGCGCGGACGAGGTCGTGGTACCGCATCCGGTTCCCCCGCTCGCTGACGAACGGCATCCCTTCCAGCCACGCGTACAGCTCGTCGAACTGCTCTTCCGGGCAGTCGATCACCGCACGGAACACATCCGCGTCCAGTGTGCGCGGCAGAGCACAGGCCAGTGCGGCCGCTCTGCGCACCGGATCCTGCTCCCACTTCAGGAACCGCTCCACGGCCGTTCCGCTCGGATCGTCCACGTCCTGAGGTTCGGCGGGGCGCGTCTGCGCGAGGGTGGAGACGAGTACCGGGAGGCCTCCGGTGAGCCGCAGCACCTCCGCGACGACCGGCTCGTCGCGCACGCCTTTGTCCGCGAGCAGGCCTCGCGCTTCCGCCTCCGTGAAGGGCCCGAGCGGTATGTCCGCCACGAAGTCCGCGAAGCCGCCCCAGCGGGTGGTGTCGAAAGGGTGCTGGCCGGCGGTGACCACAATGACCGTGGCGGGCAGCGCGCCGTGCCGGTCAGTCGTCATCAGCTCGTGCAGCCACCCGTCGAGGAACGCCCCCGTCCGCTCGTACGTGTCGAAGAACAGGACAATCCACGGAGCCGCCGATGCCACCTCGGACAGCTCGGTGAGCAGCACCGGTGTGAGCACGCGCTCCGGCGACAGCACCAGTTGCACGTCGTCCTGACTACGGAAGCGGGAACTGAGCCCCGCCCGCACACGGTCGGCGCCTTGTGCGAGTTGGGCCGCGTCCAGTGCCCCGGCGAAGGCACCGACCCCCGGCACCATGCCCAGCCCCACCAGCCCGGCCCGCATCACCGCCGTACTGCCGGCCGAAGGTGCCTGCGGCGCCGGCTCCAGCGCGGCGACAGCGGCCTCCGCCTCATGCCGTCGTTCCCGATGAGCGGCGAGCAACCGTTCAAGTTCCTTGAACTTGTGGCCCTGAGCGGCGAATTGGCGACTGATCGCCGCCATCGCTTCCGGCACGCTGCCGACGGTCTCGTCGACGTATGCGGTCAGCGCGCCCTTCTCCCGGGCCAATTGCTCCAATTCCCTTACCASGAAGGTCTTTCCAACCCCTGCGTTCCCGTGCACATGAAACAGGAACCGATGCCGCTCGTCCTCCGGCGGAACGTCGAAGTTCCCCCGGAACGCCGCCCGTTCAGCTCCCCGCCCCACGAACCCGGCCCGCCTGCGCTGCCGGATCAGCTCCTGCATCGACGGCCGCGCCTGCGCCATCCGAGGTCCCCTCTCCTTCGCCGACCGCCTCCCCTCATTCTGGCTCAACTCCCTTGATGCGCGCGGCGAGTGGGGGTCGTGTGAACCCGACCGATCTCCTTTGTCCCTCAGGCCACTGTCGGTTCAAATGGCATCCATGACGAGAGGCATACCGCGGGCGGGGGCACGGAGCCGGCAACTTCGGAGGATCGCGGACCGTCGGGCGCGAGCGGGTCGGCAGACCGGGCAGAGCCCGGCAGCTCCGCTGGGAGCGCGTCGCCCGGGACACCGCCGCAGGGCACCGCAGCGGAGCAGCACCGGCGTCGTGTCGGGAACGGCGGCCGAAGTGCCCACAGAGGGAGGGGGTTGGGGACAGCGGGCGGTTTTCGTCGCGATGATGCTCCCCGGGGTCGCCGCGGTCGCGACGCTCCTCTTCACCTGGGTGTCTGTATCGCAGGTGTCCGAAGAGCTGACCATCTCCGAGCAGGGGCAGATCGCGGACCGGTACGACAAGGCCATGGAACGGCTGGACCACGGATCCGCCAACATCCGCAGAGGGGCGATCTTCTCCCTCCAGGGCATCATGGAGGACTCTCCGCGCCAGCAGCCGGCCGTGATCTACGCGTTGGCCGAGTACATCCGCAGCCACGCCATCAAGAAACCTTCAAAGGCGGACAAGGCTCCCGACATCGAGGCGGCACTGTCCGTGCTCGGCCAGCGCGACCCCGCCCACGACGGTGACCGCCCCATCGACCTCAGAGGCGTGCAGCTGGCCGGCGTCGATCTTCACGGAGCCGACCTGAGCCGGGCGAACCTCGCCGGCGCAGTCCTCTCCCACGGCAACCTGGAAAGCGCGGAACTCTCCGGCGCGGACCTTCGTGGCGCTTCGCTGAGCGGGACGATCCTGACAGGTGCCGACCTTTCCGGTGCGAACCTCGGCGCTGCCGCCCTCAACGACGCGGTCCTGATCGAGGCGAACCTGTCCAGCGCCCGCCTGGACTCCGCCCAGTTGAAATCCGCCGACCTGGAGAAGGCGGACCTGCGCAACGCCTCTCTCCACAAGACGGACCTACGGGAGGCGGACCTGACGGACGTGAAGCTGGACGGAGCGGACCTGACCAGCGTGCGTCGTCCGGAAGGGGATCTGCCGACATCGAGCCCGACCCCCACTCCGCCGCGCCAACTCCCGACGGAACTGGCTCAATGAGTTCCGAACACAGCGCCCGCACAGGGAAGATGACCACCATGTCAACCACACCCCCACGCCCCGCACTCCACGTCGCCGCCACCCTCCTCACCGCGACCGTCGCCCTCTACATCGCCCTCGTCGCCTTCGGGAACATCACCGACTTCGGGACGAACCAGCAGTTCGTACGGCACGTCCTGGCGATGGACACCACGTTCAAGGACGACGACCTGATGTGGAGAGCCGTCACCAGCAAGGGACTTCAGGACGCGGCGTACGTCGCGATCATCGTCTGGGAGACCCTCGCCGCCCTCGTCCTCATATTCGGCACCTGGCTCTGGTTCCGCCGCGACGACGCCCGCGCCCGCCGCTTCTCCACGTACGGCCTGCTGATGCTGATGCTGCTCTTCGGCGTCGGGTTCATCGCGATCGGCGGTGAGTGGTTCTCGATGTGGCAGTCCGGGGACTGGAACGGGCTGGACGCGGCGACCCGGGTGTTCCTGTTCAGCGGGATCGTGCTGATCGTCAACCACCTGCCGCAGAAAGACAATTGACACTTCGTCAGTGGCGCAGGGCCCATTTCTGGACCGACTCCAGGGGCCCTGCCGAAAATCGCCGCAGCCACAGCGTGGAGCCCACCATGAGCACCGCGCAGACCGCCACCCACAGGCCCACGACCCACCACGGCCCCGAGTCGCCCAGCCGTTCCGCCAGGCCGAGGCCGATGCCGTAGGAGACCAGGACGCACAGCACGTTCTGGAGGACGTAACCGGACAGGGCCGTCCGGCCGACGGAGGACAGGCCCGTCATCAGCGGGCCCGGCCGGCGTACTCGGTCCACCACCGCGCCGATCAGGCCGATGTACCCGAGCGCCAGCAGCGGGGCGGCGCCGTACCTGGCCAGCAGGACCAGGTCCGGGCCGCCCAGCGTCGCCGCGACGTTGAGGGGCAGCCCGAGGCCCAGCCCCCACGCCAGCAGGCGGGACCGAAGCCGGCGTCCCTTCTCGTCCGCGCCGAACGCCCCCGCTCGGAACAGCCGTACGCCGAGCAGGAAGAGGAAGAGCAGGAGGAAGAAGGTCAGCACCGGTTCCATGCGCAGCGCTATCGCGTTCTCCAGGCGGAAGGCGATCTGGTCCGCGTAGCTGCCGTGGGCGTACAGGTCCACGACCTCACGGGAGACCGTGCCGCCCGAGTCGTCGTCCGCCAAAGTCAGGGCCGCCGTCAGCAGGCCGATCACCGTCAGATGGATGCCCGCCGCCCACCACATCACCCGCCGCTGCGCACGCTCCGAGCGGGTCAGCAGCCGGGCGACGAGGAGTGCGGTGACCGCGTATCCCATCAGTACGTCCCACGCGAAGACCAGCACGAAGTGCACCGTGCCCTCGGCGAACAGGAACAGCGCCCGCCACCGGTAGCGCCCCGGCCACGGCTGCCCGCGCCGCTCCGCCGAGGCGTACTGGATGGCCAGCCCCACGCCGAACAGGATCGTCAGCAGCGACAGGAACTTGCCGTTCGCCAGCACGCTGAACGTGCCTACGACAGCCCCCGTGGACATCCCGGACTGCAGGGCTCCCCACTCCGCGCCCGGACCGGTGAAGATCCAGACGTTCGTCATGAGCGTGCCGAGGATGGCCACTCCGCGTAGTACGTCGAGGAGGGGAAGCCGTCGTCCGGTGGGCTGCGCAGACTCCGATGCCAGCGGGATCGTCGCGTCCGTGTGCGTCATGCATTCATCGTCACGGCGGAATCGGCCCGGATCGTCGTGAGTGGAGCCGAATCCGCCCTACATCGAAGGATGCAGAGGACCCTTACGGCTCTCCTACTTGACCACGACGACCTTCGTGCCCGTCTCCCCGAACGTCCACAACGACTCCCCGTCCGCCGCGCGCATCCGGATCCCGCCGGTCTGCTTGCCCCCGGCGGGCGGGGGCGAGGAGCCGTCCACGGCGTTGGAGAAGGCTATGGAGATGCCGGACTTCGCGGCGAAGTAGAGGATGTTCTCGATCTGCACGCCGTCCGAGCCGGTGGTGGCCATGTTGCGCGACGACACGGTGTAGGAGCCGGGGTCCGGGCTCACCGTGCCCGGCCAGACGGCGAACGTACGGCGGGCCGCGTCACTCGCGTCGACCAGCCAGACCCGCTTCCCGCCGAGGGAGTAGACGACCCGGCGTCCGGTGCCCGAGCCGTCCGGTACGGCCACCGGTCCGGTGGACTTCGTCGGGGCGGGGCTCGCGCCGCCCGGCGCCGACGCGCTCGGGCGGGCCTTCGCGGCCGTCGGGTGCGGCCCCTTCTCGGCCTGCACGGCGAGGACGGCGACGGCGGCTATCGCGCCCACCGTCAGACCGGTCACCCAGACCTTGGAAGCAGGCACGGGCACGCATCTCCTCGGCTACGGAAAAGCTATGGAAGCGACGGAAAGCTGTGGAACCACCCCCTCCAGCGGGGGTCGGATCATCGTACCGACCCCCGCGACACGGTCCTGCTCCGTCTCCGTCTCAGTCCAGCACCGGCAACAGCTCGGGCAGATGCCCGTCCGAGGCCGCCGCCGCCCGCTGCCGTTCCTCCGGCACCTCGCCGTACAGGGTGGTGCGCGGCTTCGCCGGACGCCCCGCGGCCTCGGCGACGGCCACCAGGTCGCGTACCGACTTGTAGGAGCCGTACGACGAACCCGCCATCCGGGAGATCGTCTCCTCCATCAGCGTGCCGCCGAGGTCGTTGGCGCCGGAGCGCAGCATCTCGGCCGCGCCCTCCGTGCCGAGCTTCACCCAGCTCGTCTGGATGTTGGGGATGTGCGGGTGCAGCAGGAGGCGGGCCATCGCCGTGACCGCCCGGTTGTCCCGGATCGTCGGGCCGGGGCGCGCGATGCCCGCCAGGTACACCGGCGCGTTGGTGTGGATGAACGGCAGGGTCACGAACTCCGTGAAGCCGCCCGTGCGTTCCTGGATGCCGGCCAGGGTGCGCAGATGGCCGAGCCAGTGGCGGGGCTGGTCGACATGGCCGTACATCATCGTCGACGAGGACCGGATGCCGAGTTCGTGGGCCGTCGTGATCACTTCGATCCACGTCGCCGCCGGCAGCTTGCCCTTGGTCAGGACCCAGCGGACCTCGTCGTCGAGGATCTCGGCGGCGGTCCCGGGGACGGAGTCCAGCCCGGCTTCCTTGGCCGCCGTCAGCCACTCGCGGATGGACATGCCGGTGCGGGTCGCGCCGTTGACGACCTCCATGGGCGAGAAGGCGTGCACGTGCATGCCGGGCACCCGCTCCTTCACCGCCTTCGCGATGTCGAAGTACGCCGTCCCGGGCAGATCGGGGTGGATGCCGCCCTGCATGCAGACCTCCACCGCGCCCACCTCCCACGCCTGCTGGGCGCGGTCGGCGACCTGGTCGAGGGAGAGCGTGTAGGCGTCGGCGTCCGTGCGGCGCTGCGCGAAGGCGCAGAAGCGGCAGCCCGTGTAGCAGACGTTGGTGAAGTTGATGTTCCGCGTGACGATGTACGTCACGTCGTCGCCGACCGCCGATTTACGGACGTCGTCCGCCACCCGGCACAGCGCGTCCAGCGCCGGGCCGTCCGCGTGCAGCAGCGCCAGCGCCTCGGCGTCGGTGAGCCGGGTCGGGTCGTCGGCCGCGGTCGCCAGTGCCTGGCGTACGTCCGTGTCGATGCGCTCCGGCACCATCCCGGGCGCGGCGGCCTCGCGCAGGGCGCCCCAGTCGCCGTACACCTCGTCGAAGTCGTCGCGGCGGTCGGTCGTACGGCCCTCGGTGTCGATGGTGGCGTGCAGGTCTGTACGGCCGGAGGGCACGAACGCCTCCTCCGGTTCCTGCCAGGGGTGCCCCTCGACCACGGCGTCGGGGCGCGCGAGGCCCGTCTGCGGGTCGGCCAGCGCCCGTACGTGCGGACGCAGCCGCGGGTCCAGCCAGGGCTCGCCGCGCTGGACGAACTCCGGGTAGACGCAGAGGCGTTCGCGCAGCTCGAAGCCGGCGTCCGCGGACTGCCGCGTCAGCTCCTCGATCTGCGGCCAGGGGCGTTCGGGGTTGACGTGGTCGATGGTGAGCGGGGAGACGCCGCCCCAGTCGTCGATGCCGGCCGCGATCAGGCGGGCGTACTCGCTGTCGACGAGGTTGGGCGGGGCCTGGATGTTGCCGGCCGGGCCCATGATGAGCCGGGCGACGGCGACCGCGGCGACCAGTTCGTCCAGTTCCGCGTCCGGCATGCCGCGCATCGCGGTGTCCGGCTTGGCGCGGAAGTTCTGGATGATCAGTTCCTGGATGCTGTGGTACGACCGCGAGATCTTGCGGAGCGCGAAGAGGGACTCGGCCCGCTCCTCGTACGTCTCGCCGATGCCGATCAGGATCCCGGAGGTGAAGGGGACCGACGAGCGGCCCGCGTCCTCCAGGACCCGCAGGCGCACGGCCGGTTCCTTGTCGGGGGAGCCGTGGTGCGGGCCGCCGGGCTCGGACCACAGGCGGGTCGCGGTCGTCTCCAGCATCATGCCCATCGACGGGGCGACCGGCTTCAGGCGCTGGAAGTCGGTCCAGGTCATCACGCCCGGGTTGAGGTGGGGCAGCAGGCCCGTCTCCTCCAGGATCCGGATGGAGATGGCGCGGACGTAGGCGATGGTGTCGTCGTAGCCGTGCGCGTCCAGCCACTCCCGCGCCTCGGGCCAGCGGTCCTCCGGCTTGTCGCCGAGGGTGATGAGGGCTTCCTTGCAGCCGAGGGCCGCGCCCTTGCGGGCGATGTCGAGGACCTCGTCCGGGGACATGAACATCCCGTGCCCGGCGCGGCGCAGCTTGCCGGGCACCGTGACGAAGGTGCAGTAGTGGCACTTGTCCCGGCACAGCCGGGTGAGGGGGATGAAGACGCTCTTCGAGTACGTGATCACGCCGGGCCGGCCGGCGGCCTCCAGGCCCGCGTCACGCACCCGGGCGGCGGACGCGGCGAGGTCGTCGAGCGCCTCGCCGCGGGCCTGGAGCAGTACGGCCGCCTCGGACACGTCGAGCGCGACACCGTCCCGGGCGCGTTTGAGGGCGCGACGCAGGGAGTTCTCGGTCGGGCCAGGTGTCGAGCCGGTTCCGGAGGTCGCGGAAGTCGTCATTCTTCGAGCATACGGTCGACTTGATCAGGGCCGGGAGGTCAGTCGAGGAAGGCCGCGTAGCCGTCCAACGCCCGCAGAACCTCCGCCTCCCCGGCCGGGGGCAACTGGACCACGACCTCCTCGATCCCGAGCTCCGCGTAGTGCGCGAGCTTGCCGGGGCTGGGGAACACGGCGTACGGCACGACCTGGAGAGCGTTCGGGTCGCGCCCGGCGTCCGCCCAGACCGCCCGCAGCCGGGGTAGGGATTCGGACAATCCGCGCCCACCGATCGGCAGCCATCCGTCGGCGTACTCGCTGATGTGCGCGAAGAGCTTCGGGCCGGCCGCACCGCCGATGAGCGTGCGGGGACCGTTGACTTTCGACCCGCGCGGCTTCTGTACGGGTTTGGGATAGGCGAAACTCGCCCGTACCGACCCGAACTCCCCCTCGTACGCCACGGGTTCGTCCGCCCACAGGGCCCGCATCAGCGCCATCCGGTCCCGGACGAGTTCGCGCCGCGTCCGCCACTCCACCCCGTGGTCGGCGGCCTCCTCGACGTTCCAGCCGAAGCCCAGCCCGAGGGTGAACCGGCCGCCGGACAGATGGTCCAGGGTCGCGATCTGCTTCGCCAGGTCGATCGGGTCGTGCTGGGCGACCAGCGTGATGCCGGTGCCGAGCCCGAGCCGTTCGGTGACGGCGGCGGCCTGGCCGAGGGCGACGAAGGGGTCGAGGGTGCGGCCGTACTCGGGCGGCAGGTCACCGCCCGCCGGGTACGGAGTGACCCGCTCGACGGGGATATGGGTGTGCTCGGGCAGATACAGCCCGGCGAACCCCCGCTGCTCCAGCTCACGGGCGAGCCGGAGCGGGGTGATGGTCTCGTCGGTGAGGAAGATCGTCACGGAGATGCGCATGACCGCATCTGTACCGCGTGAACGCCACGATGTCCATACCGACCGGTCGGCCTAAATCGATCCCCCGCGACCGGCCGGGCTTCGTCAGCTGACGATCGGCTGGTGATTGGCTGCCGATTCCCTTCCCTTGCCCGGCCGTTCACGGCTCAATACGACAGTTGCACGCACCACCACTGCACCACCCATGCCCTGTCACGCACGACGACCTGGGGAGCAGCAGCATGTGCGAGGACAACCACGCCGGCCTGGGCAGACGCGCCCTGTTCGTGACGGGCGCCGCGGCCGCGCTTACGTTGGGAAACGTGACCTTTGCGAGAGGGGCGGACGACATGCACGACGCCGAGACCCGTACGGTCCGCGGGACACTGCCGCCCGGAGCGCCCGACTTCGTGTACCTGCCCGTCGAAGTCCCCGACGGGGTCCGGGAGATCAAGGTTTCCTACACCTACGACCGGCCCTCCGTCCCGGCCGGCACCACGGGCAACGGCCTCGACATCGGCATCTTCGACCAGCACGGCACCGAGCTCGGCGGCAAGGGCTTCCGGGGCTGGTCGGGCGGTGCGCGCACGGAGTTCTTCATCCGCGCGGACGACGCCACGCCGGGCTACATCCCCGGGCGGATCGAGGAAGGCACCTGGCAGATCGCCCTCGGCCCCTACACGGTGGCGCCGCAGGGACTGAACTACGAGGTCACGATCACGCTGACCTACGGCGAGCAGGCCGAGGCCGCCCGGCCGGTGTACCCGCCGGAGCGGGCCAAGGGCCGGGGCCGCGCCTGGTACCGGGGCGACTGCCATCTGCACTCCTGGTACTCGGACGGCCGCCGCACCCCCGCGGAGATCGCGGCGCTCGCACGCGAGGCCGGCCTGGACTTCATCAACAGCTCGGAGCACAACACGCACTCGGCGCACGCGCACTGGGCCGACGTGGCGGGCGACGACCTGCTCGTGATGCTGGGCGAGGAGGTCACGACGCGCAACGGCCACGTGGTGGCCCTCGGGGTCGAGCCGGGCACGTTCATCGACTGGCGCTACCGGGCCCGCGACAACCGCTTCGGCAAGTTCGCCCGCCAGATCCGCCGCTCCGGCGGCCTGGTCGTGCCCGCCCACCCGCACGCCACCTGCGTCGGCTGCAACTGGAAGTTCGGCTTCGGCGAGGCGGACGCGGTCGAGGTCTGGAACGGCCCGTGGACGCCGGACGACGAGGTGGCCCTGGCGGACTGGGACGGCATGCTGGTGGCGTCCACCCGCGACAAGGGCCGCGACTGGATCCCGGCGATGGGCAACAGCGACGCCCACCGCAGCCCGGACCCGGTCGGCTCCCCGCAGACGGTCGTCCTCGCCGACGACCTGACCCGCGAGGCGATCCAGGAGGGCATCCGCGCGGGCCGCTCCTACATCGCCGAGTCCAAGAACGTCTCCCTGACCTTCACGGCCTCGGGCGGCCGCGCCGAACAGGCGGGCATCGGCGAGCGGCTGGAGGTCGGCCCGAAGACCCCGGTCACGGTCCGCCTGGAGGTCTCGGGCGCCCCGCGCTGCGTGGTCCGTTTCGTCACCGACCAGGGCGTCCTGTTCACGAGCGCCCCTCTGCCGGTGACGGGTTCGGGCGTCGTGGAGTGGCGTACGACGCCGTCGTACGCGGCCTATGTACGAGCGGAACTGCGCCACGAGGCGGCGGTGGGCCCCCTGCCGGGAGCCCTGGCGGCCTTCACGAACCCGATCTTCCTGGGGCGTTCGTAGGCACGAGTGCGACGCGCCGTCAGTCCGACGGCGCGTCGCCCAGGTCGGCGACGACGGCCGCGTGGTCGGACGGCCAGATGCCGTCGACCGGGCCGTCTCCCGCCCGCCGCGCCCCCCGCACATGCCCCAGGCCGCCGAGGCCGGGCGGGCCCACGTGGATGTAGTCGATCCGCACGCTCGGCTCCAGGCCGGCCGCGACGTAGGGGTTGGCGCGGTCCCAGGTGACGGCGGGGGCGTCCGGGTCGGCGTACTGCCAGGCGTCGAAGAAGACCTGGCCGGGCACGACCGGGGCGGTGCGGTAGCCGCCGAAGAGGCGGATCTCGTCGGAGTCCGGCCAGGCGTTGAAGTCGCCGGTGACGATCATCGGAAAGGGCGTGTCGCCCCGGTTCTCGGCGACGAACTCGGCGAGCGCGGTGACCTGCCGGCAGCGCACCGCCGAGGCGTGCAGGGCGGAGGTGAGGTGGGTGGTGAAGAACGGGATGTCGTACGAGGGCGTGGTCAGGCGGGTGAAGAGGGCGAGGCGGCCGTCGTCGACGTCGGCGGGGGCGGGCAGGCGCAGCGTGCGCTGAGCGGTCACCGGCCAGCGGCTCAGCACGGCGTTGCCGATGTCGACCGTGGGGTCGCCGATCCGCCGGCGCCAGCGGTCGGGGGCCGGTGAGGGGGCCCAGGCCCAGTGCATGCCGAGCTCGCGGGCCAGCCACTCGGCCTGGTTCTCGCCGTTCGCCGCCCACACCTCCTGCAGGCCCACGACGTCGGGGCGCAGGTCGCGCAGCACGGCGAGGACGGCCTTCTGCCGGTCCTCCCAGGGCCCGAAGCGCCACCACAGGTTCCAGGTCACCACGCGCATGGGGCACCGTCTCTCGTAGTGGAACCGTTCGAGGTCCCGCTGCTCGTTCGATCCCCCCGGTGAGAGACATTGAAATGCATCAGCACCATGACGAGACAGGAGACCCGCGAACCATGTCGCGCGGCAGTGCAGAGACCAGGTACCGGAACGTCAGGGCCTTCCAGCGGCGGCTCAACGCAGTGATGCGCCGGCTGCCGACCCAGACCCTGCTGGAGACCACGGGCCGCGCCTCCGGCCTGCCCCGCCGCACACCGCTCGGCGGACGCCGGGTCGGGGACTCCTTCTGGCTGGTGTCGGAGTTCGGGGAGCGGTCCCAGTACGTGCGCAACATCAAGGCCGATCCGCGGGTGCGGGTGCGGATCAAGGGGCGCTGGCACACCGGCACGGCCCACCTGCTTCCCGACGACGACCCGATCGCCCGCCTGCGCGGCCTGCCCCGGTTCAACAGCGCCGGGGTGCGCACCTTCGGGGCGGACCTGCTGACGATCCGGGTGGACCTCACCGACTGACGCCTACGGCACCGGTCAGGCGGCCGGTGCCCGTTCGCACAGCTCCGTCACC
This sequence comes from Streptomyces sp. UW30, assembly GCF_008042075.1. Classification (GTDB taxonomy): domain Bacteria; phylum Actinomycetota; class Actinomycetes; order Streptomycetales; family Streptomycetaceae; genus Streptomyces. The sequence continues at coordinate 1,118,169 of NZ_RDBN01000053.1, forward strand.
AGCCGTGCGACGTCCTGCGGTGCCCGCAGCGTCGGGAAGTGGTCGCAGTCCGGGTGCCGGACCAGCAGGCAGCCGGGGATGGCCTCGGCCATGGCCTCGTTGCAGCGGATCACCTCGGGCTGGTCCTTCTCGCCGAGCAGGAGCGTGCAGGGCAGGTCGAGCTCGCCGAGCCGCCCGAAGGCCGGGGCGCCCTCGGTCTCGTGCCCGTACGTCGTGAACCAGGCCGGAATCGCCGCCCGCAGCAGGGTCTCGGCCTCGGGGTCGGGGTCGGGGCCCGCCGCGCCCCACACCCGGGCCGCGAGCGCGATCAGGCCGTCCATGTCACGGGCCGTCGCCAGCCGGCCGATCTCCTCGGTCAGCTCCGGCACCTCCAGGCCCTCGTATCCGGCGACGCCGGGCGCGAACAGGCCCAGGGCCGCCACCCGCCCTGGATCGTCCAGCGCCAGGTCGATGGCCGTGCGGGCGCCCATGCTGGAGCCGACCAGGACCGCTCGGCGCACCTCGAAGTGGTCCAGCACGCTCCTGAGGTCCTCGGCCTGGGAGTAGGAGACCGTGGGCGCCGGCGAGTTCCCGAAGCCGCGGGCGTCGTACCGGATCACCCGATGTCCGGCGGGGAGGCCGGGCAGGACCGGCTCCCACAGCCGGGAGTCACCGACCCCCGAGTGCAGCAGCACAACCGGCGGCCGCGCCCCGTCGTCCGACCCCGAGTCCTGCGCCCAGACCTCGCCGCCCTTGACCTGCACCATGTGTCCCATACGGCAGACTCTGCCCGCCTCGCCGCCCGGGCGACAGTCACCGTCCGGTCAATCCCCGCGGCTCACCCCGGCCAGACGATCGCCTGCACCTCGCTGTAGGCGTGCAGGGCGTACGACCCGACGTCGCGCCCCACCCCGCTCTGCTTGAACCCGCCGAACGGCGCCTCCATGTTGCGCCCGACGGTGTTGACCCCGACCCCGCCGGCCCGCAGCCGCCGCGCGACCCGGAAGGCGCGGGCGACGTCACCGGACCAGACGTAGTCGATCAGCCCGTAGTCGGTGTCGTTGGCGAGGGCGATGCCCTCTTCCTCCTCCTCGAAGGGGATCACGCAGACGACCGGCCCGAAGATCTCCTCCCGGGCGACCCGCATGTCGTTGGTGCAGTCCGCGAGGAGGGTCGGCGCGACATAGAACCCCCGCTCGTACGGCGGCCGTTCACCTCCGGCCACCACCACGGCGCCTTCCTTGCGGCCGGTCTCCACATGCGACTCCACCCGGTCCCGGTGCTCGGCCGAGATCACCGGCCCGACGACCGTGGACGCCTCGCGCGGATCCCCGACCGTCAACCGCCCCGCATACGCCGACAGTTGCTCGACGAGCCGGTCGTACACGCCCCGCTGCGCCAGCACCCGCGTCGGCGCGGTGCAGATCTGCCCGCTGTAGAAGGAGAACGTCGTCCCGATCCCGGCCACCGCCGACCCGAGGTCTGCGTCGTCGAAGACGAGGGCCGCGCCCTTCCCGCCGAGCTCCATCAACTGCCGTTTCATGTCCCGCCCGCACGCCTCGGCGATGCGCTGCCCGACGGCCGTGGACCCGGTGAAGCTCACCATGTCGACGTCCGGGGACGACACTGCGGCCTCACCGACCTCCACGCGGCGCCCGGAGACCACGTTCACCACACCCGCCGGCACGCCCGCCGCCTCCAGGGCCTCCGCCATCCGGTAGACGGACAGCGGATCCTGCGGGGCGGGCTTCACGACCACGGTGTTGCCCATGGCCAGCGCGGGCGCGATCTTGCCCGCCGGATTGGCCCAGGGGTTGTTGTACGAGGTGATGCAGGTGACCACCCCGACGGGCTGCCGCACAGCCAGCGCACCCATGACACCGGCCTTCCCCATCGGCCCGGCCTCGTTGATCTGCGGCGCGACGGCCCACTCGGCGGGCTCCACGCGCGCGTAGCGCCGGAACCGGGCCGCCCCGACACCGACCTGCATGGCGCGGGCCGTGCCCGTGGTCGCGCCGGTCTCGGCCTGGGCCAGTTCGGCGTACGGCACGAAGTGGGCGTGGATGATGTCCGCCGCCCGCGCCAGCACGGCCGCCCGCTCCTCAGGCGCCGTGCGCGACCACGCCCCGAAGGCCTCGCGGGCCGCGGCACAGGCCGCGAGCACCTGATCCGGCGAGGCCTCCGGAGCCCGCCCGACGGTCTCCTCGGTGGCCGGATCGATGACGGCGTAGTCGCCACCGTCCGGCTCGACCCAGGAGCCCCCCACGAACAACCGCTGCCGACCGCCGCCCTGGCCGCTCACCTCGTGGCCACCGTCCTGGTGTCCCGCCCCGAGCGCAGCACACGCCCCGGCACGGCCCCGCTCACCACGTCGTCCCGGATCGCCTCGACCCCGTTGACCCACACGGCCCGTACTCCGATCGCCTTGGAGTCCAGCCGTGGGCTGTCGCCCGGCAGGTCGTGCACCAGGGTGGCCTTGCCGGCGTCGATCCGCTCCGGGTCGAAGAGCACCAGGTCCGCATGGAAGCCCTCCTGGATCCGGCCGCGCTCGCGCAGCCCGAAGAGCCGTGCGGGGTCGTCCGTCAGCATCTTCACGGCCTGCTCCAGGCTCGCGAGGCCGCGCCCGCGCAGACAGTCACCGAGGAACCGGGTCGTGTACGGCGCCCCGCACATCCGGTCCAGATGCGCCCCGGCGTCCGAGCCGCCGAGCATGACGTCCTCGTGCTGCCAGGCCTCGGCGCGCATGGCCCAGGACGCGGGGTCGTTGTCGGTGGGCATGGGCCACAGGACCGTCCGCAGATCGTCGGCGGCGCAGATCTCCACCAGGCACTCGAAGGGTTCCTGGCCGCGTTCGCGGGCGATGTCGTCCACGACCCGCCCGGTCAGCCCGCGGTTGGCCTCGCTGTAGGTGTCGCCGATGACGTACCGCCCGAAGTTGGTCAGCCGCCGGAAGACACCGGCCTCCTTGGACCCGGCGTGCCGGAGCAGCTCGACTTGCACATCGGGGTCACGAAGCCTCGCGATCCGCTCGGGCACGGGCAACCCGAGGACGGGCCCCCACCCGGGGATCAGGTTCAGTGCGCAGAACGTGCCCAGCGACATGTTCATCGGCGTGAGGATCGGCATGGTCAGCGCCACGACCCGGCCGCCCGCCTTGCGCGCCTGCTCACTGGCCAGCAACTGCCGGGGCACCCGCTCGGGAACCGCCGAGTCGATGGTCAGCACGTTCCAGTTCAGGGGCCGCCCGGCGGCGGCGCTCATCTCCACGAACAGGTCGATCTCGGCGTCGCTGAACTGATCCAGACAGCCCGCGACGATCGCCTCGATCTGTGTGCCCTCGTGCTCACCCACGGCCTTCGACAGCGCGAGCAGCTCGGCGGGCCCGGCGTGCCGGGAGGCCACCGGCTTCCCGTCGCCGTCGGAGTGGGTGGAGGACTGGGTGGTGGAGAACCCCCAGGCACCGGCGTCCATGGCGTCGTGGAAGAGCCGGAGCATGGCGGCCAGCTGCTCGTCGGTGGGCTGCCCGCCGATCGCGTCGGGCCCCATGACGTACCGCCTGAGCGCGCAATGCCCCACCATGAAGCCCGCGTTGACCGCGATCCGCCCTTCGAGCGCGTCCAGATATTCCCCGAACGAACTCCAGCTCCAGGGCGCCCCCTCCTCCAACGCCACCAGCGACATGCCCTCGACCTTGGACATCATGCGACGGGTGTAGTCGGCGTCGTCGGGACGGGACGGGTTCAGCGGCGCAAGCGTGAACCCGCAGTTCCCGCCGGCGACGGTCGTCACCCCGTGGTTCAACGAGGGCGTCGCATAGGGATCCCAGAACAGCTGGGCGTCGTAGTGGGTATGGGGGTCGACGAAGCCGGGGGCGAGGACGAGCCCGGTGGCGTCCTCGCTGGTGCGGGCCTCTTCGGTGACGGTGCCGATGACGGCGATACGACCGTCGCGTATGCCGACGTCAGCGGTGTAGCCGGGCGCACCCGTCCCATCGACGACGCTGGCGCCTTTGATGACGTGATCGAGCATGGGCTCGCCTCCTGGAGCTGCGGTGATCCGACCTACCCAGGGGTGCGGGGCAGCCACCAACGACCCGCACCCCGCAACGGCGATTACCCGGCCGCCCGGAACCGGGACGTCCGATGTACGGGATCCGTGTCGATCTTCGGAATCACGTGCTCCCCGATCAACCGAATCGTCCGCAGCGTCTCCTCCTTCGCCACCCCCACCGGAAGCCCGAACGACAACTGATCGGCTCCGGCCTGCTCCCACCGCTTGCACTGCGTGAGCACCTCGTCCGGGTCACCGCAGATCAGCAACTCCTCCTCGATCAGCAGCTCCACGAACTCCGGCGTGTACTCGGGCAGCGTCTCCGGCCACACCGGGAACCCCTCGGGACGGGGGAACGTGTCGTGGTACCGGAACACCAGCGAGGGCAGATAGTGCAGCCCCCCGTTCACCGCGGTCTCGATCGCCTCGGCGTGCGTCGGCGCGCAGATCGCCGTCGTCGTCACCATCACGTTGTCGTTGACGAAGTCCCCGACCGGCTCCGCGTCGACGACCGCCGTCTTGTACTGCTCCAGCACCCACTCCATGTCAGCGACCTTCTGCACGCTGAACCCGAGGACCCCGAGCCCCTTCTTCGCCGCCATGGCGTACGAGGCGGGCGACCCGGCCGCGTACCACATCGCCGGGTGCGACTTCCCGTACGGCTTGGGCAGCACCTTGCGCGGGGGCAGCTGCCAGTGCTTGCCCTGGAAGCCCACGTACTCGTCCTGGAGCCACATCTTCGGGAACTCGGCGATCGTCTCTTCCCAGATCTCCTTGGTGTAGTTCATATCGGTCACGCCCGGTATGAACCCGAGGATCTCGTGCGACCCGGCGCCCCGCCCGCTGCCGAACTCGAAGCGGTTGCCGGTGAGATGGTCGAGCATGGCGACCTTCTCGGCGACCTTCACGGGGTGGTTGACCTGCGCGAGGGGGTTGAAGATGCCCGAGCCCAGGTGGATGCGCTCCGTCGCGTGCGCCAGGTACCCCAGGAACACGTCATTCGCCGACAGATGCGAGTACTCCTCCAGGAAGTGATGCTCGGACGCCCACGCGTACTTGAAGCCGGACCTGTCCGCCTGGATGACGTACTCGGTCTCCTCCATCAGCGCCTTGTGCTCGGCGAGCGGGTCGGTCTCGGCGCGCTTGCCCACGTATCCCTGTACGAACAGCCCGAATTCCAAGGAGGTTCACCGTCCCCGGTCCAGATGTTTCTGACACACCGTCAGTTTTCGATGGGCCGACTGTCGCATCACCCGCATGACGGGTCAATAGCTGATGGCCAGTCAGATGACGCTGACGCCGGCGAGCCAGCCGCCGTCGATCACGAACGGCTGCCCGGTGATGTAGGAGGAGTCTTCGCTCGACAGGAACAGCGCGAGCCGGGCCACTTCCTCCGGCTTGCCGATCCGGCCGAGCGGCACGAGCTTGCGGTACAGCGCGTCCAGGGCCCGGCTCGTCTCCTGCGCGTCCGCCTCCGGGTCCAGCTGCGCCGGGTTGGACATGGCGGTGTCGATCGCGCCGGGGCACATCGCGTTGACCCGGATGCCCCGCGGCGCCAGCTCCAGCGCGGCGACGCGGGTGAGGCCGAGGATGGCGTGCTTGGTGGCGGCGTACGAGCCCACGGCCGCCATGCCCGTCACCCCGGTGTAGGAGGCGGTGTTGACGATCGTGCCGCCGTCCTCCATCTCCGGGGCCACGGTCTTGATGCCGAGGAAGCAGCCGACCTGATTCACCCGCACGACCTGCATGAACTCATCCAGGGGCGTGTCGACGAGGGAGTTGAACCGCAGGATGCCGGCGTTGTTCACGAGCCCGTCGACACGGCCGTACGTCTCCTTCGTGGCCGCGAGCGCGGCGCGCCAGTCCTCCTCCCGGCCGACGTCGAGGTGGACGTAGTGCGCCCCCAGCTCCTTCGCCAGCGCCTGGCCCTGATCGTCGAGCACGTCGGCCACGACGACGCTCGCGCCCTCCGCCACGAACAGCCGCGCCTCCCGCTCCCCCTGTCCGCGCGCGGCACCCGTGACGATGACCGTCCGTCCGTCCAGCTTGCCCATGGGTCTCCCTAGTCGAGGCGGGGCGCGACCTCGGCCCCGAACGCGGTGATCTGGTCGACGAGCTCGCTGCGGCCCCGGCTGCGCAGCCGCACCTGGATCTGGTCCACGCCCATCGCCCGGTACGCCCGCAGCGACTCGGCGAGGGCCTCCGGCCGCCCGGTCAGCGTCCGGCGCCCCACGTCCCAGGCGGGCGTGCCGACGTACAGGGGCTCGGCGATGGCACCGACGGTGTACGGCCCCTTGATGCCGGCCTCCTCCCTGAGCCGCCGGATCCGCGCGATCTGTGCGGGCAGCCGGTCGCGCGGGTCGCCCTGCGGCAGCCAGCCGTCGCCCTTCAGCGCGGCCCTGCGCAAGGCGGCCGGGGACGATCCGCCGACCCAGACCGGGACGCGTTCCTGTGCGGGGCGCGGCAGCTGGCCCAGGCCCTCGAAGTCGTGGAGCTTGCCGTGGTGTTCGGGGAACTCGTCCGGGCCGAGCGCGGCGCGCAGGGCGTCGATCGTCTCGTCCAGCACGAACCCGCGCCGCTCGAAGTCGACGCCGAGCACCTCGAACTCCTCCTGTACGTGCCCGGCCCCGACGCCGAGGATCAGCCGCCCTTCGCTGAGGTGGTCGAGGGTGGCGTACTGCTTCGCGGTCAGCAGGGGGTGGCGCAGGCCGACGATCGCGACGTGACTGAGCAGGCGTATGCGCTCGGTGGCGGACGCCAGGAAGGCCAGCGTGGCGACCGGGTCGTACCAGACCGTGCTCATCGCGGAGGCCAGACGGCGCGGGATGGCCACGTGGTCGCAGGCGGCGACGTAGGCGAAGCCGGCGCGGTCGGCGGCGCGGGCGATGGCGACGAGGTCGTCGGGGCCGGCACCCGCCTCCCACGACTCCGCGTAGATCGTGCTCTGCGACTGGACGGGGAGCTGCATCCCGAACAGCGTCCGCCCGTCCGGCGGGACTTGGATGGACACGCATCCTCCTCGGACTCCGGAGTTTCAGGAACTGACGGACCGTCACCTTCGTGCTCGGGCGCCATCGTCCGGTCTGGCGCCGCAACAGACAAGGGTCGGGGCGGCGCTCTCTGTATCGGCGGCGCCCGGAATATTGCGACCTTCGTGCGATTGACCGGGGTCCGTCCGGTTCGTGTCTCAGGCGTGTCACCGGGTGAGGGCGGCCCGAGCGGGGCTCGTACTGGGTGGCGGCTCGGGAGGTCCGGGCCCCGCAACACGGTCCGAAACACGGGGAGTCCGAAATGATCCGCAACCGCATCGCCGCGATCGCCGCCACCACAGCCGCCGCGGCCCTGCTGCTGACCGCGTGCAACGGCGCCGACAACGCCGCCTCCGCGGCCAAGGAGGGCGCCGGTCTCGCGTTGCAGAGCCTGAACTTCGACAGCGGCACGGCCAAGCAGAACAACGCGGCCCCCGGCACCGGCGACTGGGCCACGAGCCCGGGCAAGCCCGCGAGCAAGCCGGTCGCCAAGAAGTGGGTGCAGCTGAGCGCGTCGCAGGCGGGCGACCTGAACCCGGTCGTCGTCAACGGCGCCGGATTCACCCTCTACCGCTTCGACAAGGACACCGCGGACCCGTCCAAGTCGAACTGCTCCGGCGAGTGCGCCACCACCTGGCCGCCGGTCCTGGTCGCCCCCGGCGGCAAGATCTTCATCGACGGTGTGAACAAGTCCGACGTCGGCGTGGTCAAGCGGGACGACGGCAACCTCCAGGTGACCGTCGGCGGCTGGCCGGTCTACCGCTTCAGCAAGGACCTGAAGCCCGGCGACACCAACGGGCAGGGCGTGGGCGGCACCTGGTTCGGTGTGACTCCGGACGGGCAGAAGGCGGGCGCCGCCGCCGAGCAGCCGGAGCAGGGCGACGGGAGCTCCGCCGCCCCCGCGACCAGCGTCACGCTCTCCGACGAGATCAACTTCGGCGACCCGTCCGAGGGCCTGGCCGGCGCCGGGTGCCAGAACGTCGGCCGGGACGACGCCGCCTCCTCCCTCCAGGCCTCCGGCTCCCTGAAGATCTGGTCCGAGAAGGACTGCAAGGGCGAGTCCAAGGTGGTCCAGGGCAACATCGCCGACCTGGCCACCGTCGGCTTCGACGACACGATCTCATCGGTGTTCCTCGGCTGACGCCACCCGACGACCACACGCGCGCCGCGGTCCCCTCCCGGGGGCCGCGGCTCCGCCATGCACCGCCCGACCACACCCCGCCGCCGACCAGSCAGTCACACACACGCGCCGCCCGGCCACAGCCCGTCGTCGGTCAGCCCCAGCAGTTCGATCGCGTTGCGCCGTACGATCCGGTCGACCACGTCGGCGTCCAGGTGTCCCATCTGTGCCTCGCCGACCTCGCGGGACTTCGGCCAGGTGGAGTCGGAGTGCGGGTAGTCGGTCTCGTACAGGACGTTGCCGACCCCTATCGCGTCCAGGTTCCTGAGCCCGAAGGCGTCGTCGAAGAAGCAGCCGTAGACGTGGTCGGCGAACAGCTCGGACGGCGGACGGTGCACCTTGTCGGCGACCCCGCCCCAGCCCCGGTTCTCCTCCCACACCACGTCGGCGCGCTCCAGGATGTACGGGATCCAGCCGATCTGGCCCTCGGCGTACATGACCTTGAGGTTCGGGAAGCGCTCGAACTTGCCGCTCATCAGCCAGTCGACCATCGAGAAGCAGCAGTTGGCGAAGGTGATCGTCGAACCGACCGCGGGCGGGGCGTCGGCGGAGGTCGAGGGCATGCGGCTGGACGAACCGATGTGCATGGCGACGACCGTGCCGGTCTCGTCGCAGGCGGCGAGGAAGGGGTCCCAGTCCTCGGTGTGGACGGAGGGCAGCCCGAGGTGCGGGGGTATCTCGGAGAAGGCGACGGCGCGCACCCCGCGGGCCGCGTTGCGGCGGACCTCGGCAGCCGCCAACTCGGCGTCCCACAGGGGGATGAGGGTGAGCGGGATCAGCCGGCCCCGCGCGTCCGGGCCGCACCACTCCTCCACCATCCAGTCGTTGTAGGCCCGCACGCACAGCAGGCCCAGCTCGTGGTCCTGCGCCTCGGTGAAGGTCTGGCCGCAGAAGCGGGGGAAGGTCGGGAAGCAGAGCGCGGACTGGACGTGGTTGACGTCCATGTCGGCGAGGCGGGCGGGCACGTCGTACGAACCCGGCCGCATCTGCCCGTAGGTGATGACCTCCAGCTTGATGTCGTCCCTGCTGTAGCCGACGGCGGTGTCGAGGCGGGTCAGGGGCCGGTGCAGGTCCTCGTACACCCACCAGTCGCCGATCGGCCCGTCGTCGCCGGGCCGGCCCATGACGGGCTTGAACCGCCCGCCCAGGAAGGTCATTTCCTTCAGCGGGGCGCGGACTATGCGCGGTCCGATGTCCTGGTACTTCTTCGGAAGTCGGTCCTGCCACACCGTGGGCGGCTCCACCGTGTGGTCGTCGACGGAGATGATCAGGGGAAACGTCGTCTCGGTGTCCATGGCGTCACGGTAGCGCCGATCTGACGGTCCGTCAGCTATGCCGGAGGGGCCGCTGCCGTGCGAAGAGCGCGTGAGGGCCTTGTGATATCCCGCGCGCCTGGCTGTGATCACTCTCTCCACGGCTGACGCATCTGCCATGAACAAGGCAAACTGGCGGAGATGTAAACGGGTCCTAGGGGGACTGCGATGGACGGGGTACCGCGAGTGCCGGAGCAGAGGCGTCCCGCCTCCTCGACAGATGCGGCGGAGCCGGCGGCGGCGCTGCGCTTCGGCGTGCTCGGTCCGGTGCGCGCCTGGCGGGGCGAGGAACAACTTCCGACCGGCTCACCCCAGCAACGCGCCCTGCTCGCCGCCCTGCTGCTGCGCGAGGGCCGTACGGCGACCGCGGCGGAGCTGATCGACGCGCTGTGGGGCGAGGAGCCGCCCTCGCAGGCGCTGGCGGCGGTCCGGACGTACGCCTCCCGGCTGCGCAAGGTACTGGACCCCGGGGTCCTGGTGAGCGAGTCGGGCGGCTACGCGGTGCGCGGGCTGGCCGAGGGCGCGCTGGATCTGGCGGCGGCCCAGGAGCTGGCGTCGGAGGCGGAGAAGGCGCGCAGCGCCGGGGATCTGTGCCATGCGCGGGACGTGCTGGGCCGGGCGCTGGCGCTGTGGGACGGCGAGGTGCTGGCGGGGGTTCCGGGGCCGTACGCCGAGGCGCAGCGCGTCCGCCTGGAGGAGTGGCGCCTGCAACTCCTCGAATCCCGCCTCGACATGGACCTGGAGCAGGGCTGCCACGCGGAGGCGGTCTCGGAGCTGACGGCGCTGACGGCGGAGCATCCGCTGCGCGAGCGGCTGCGGGAGCTGCTGATGCTGGCGCTGTACCGCAGCGGCCGGCAGGCGGAGGCGCTGGCCGTGTACGCGGACACGCGGCGCCTGCTCGCGGACGAGCTGGGAGTGGACCCGCGTCCCGGTCTGAAGGAGCTCCAGCAGCGCATCCTCCAGGCGGACCCGGCCCTGGCGGAGCCGTCGGCACCGGCGGCCGAAGCGCCGTCCGTCCCGGTGCGCCCGGCCCAGCTGCCCGCCACCGTCCCCGACTTCACCGGCCGTGCCACCTTCGTCTCGGAGCTGAGCGAGGTCCTCGCCTCGGCCGAGGGCCGGGTGATGGCGGTCTCCGCGCTGGCCGGCATCGGCGGGGTGGGCAAGACGACGCTGGCGGTGCACGTGGCCCACCAGGCGCGCGCGGCCTTCCCCGACGGGCAGCTCTACGTCGATCTCCAGGGCGCGGGCCCGCGCGCGGCGGAGCCGGAGACGGTGCTGGGCGCTTTCCTGCGGGCGCTGGGCACTGCGGACTCGGCGATCCCGGACTCGCTCCAGGAGCGGGCGGCGCTGTACCGCTCGCTGCTGGACGGCCGGCGGGTCCTGGTGCTGCTGGACAACGCGCGCGACGCCGCCCAGGTACGGCCGTTGCTGCCGGGCACGGAGGGCTGCGCGGCGCTGGTGACGTCCCGGGTGCGGATGGTGGACCTCGCCGGCGCCCACCTGGTCGACCTGGACGTGATGTCCCCGGACGAGGCACTGTCCCTGTTCACGAAGATCGTGGGCGAGGAGCGCGTGGCGGCCGAGCGCGAGTCCGCGCTGGACGTGGTCGCGGCGTGCGGGTTCCTGCCGCTGGCGATCCGTATCGCGGCGTCGCGGCTGGCGGCGCGCCGCACGTGGACGGTGTCGGTGCTGGCTGCGAAGCTCGCCGACGAGCGCCGCCGCCTGGACGAACTCCAGGCCGGCGACCTCGCGGTCAAGGCCACCTTCGAGCTGGGGTACGGCGCCCTGGACCCCGCCCAGGCCCGCGCCTTCCGGCTGCTGGGCCTGGCGGACGGCCCGGACATCTCGCTCGCCGCGGCCGCCGCGGTGCTCGACCTTCCGCCGGAGGACACCGAGGACCTGCTGGAGGCCCTCGTCGACACCTCACTGCTGGAGTCGGCGGCACCCGGCCGCTACCGGTACCACGATCTGGTGCGACTCTACGCGCGTGCGTGCGCGGAACGGGACGAGTGGCCACCGAACGAGAGGGACGCGACGCTGTCGCGGTTGCTGGACTTCTATCTGGCCACGACCGCGCTGGTGTACGAGATCGAGCACCCCGGGGACCGGCTGACCGACGACCTGGAGCCCACCCGCTATCCGGGCCTGAGCTTCTCGGAGGCGACTGCGGCCCTCGACTGGCTGTACACGGAGGCGGGGCAGCTGCTGGCCTGCGTACGGCAGGCGGCGGGCACGGACCGGCTGCCCCGGGCCGTCGATCTGCTCTGGGCGGCGAAGGACCTGACCGAGTCGGGGGCCAACTCGCATCAGTACGAGATGACGGCGCGGGCCACGTGTGAGGCGACGCGGGCCGTGGGCCACGAGCGGGCGGAGGGCCGGGCACGTACGGTCCTCAGCGATGTGCTGCTGGTCTCCGGACGCATTCAGCCTTCCGAGCAGGAGGCCCGCGTCGCCATGGAGCTCGCGGGAAGCGCGCAGGACGCCACCGCGGTGAGCTGGGTGGCCAACAACCGGGGGCTCATCTGCCTGCACGAGGGCCGGTTCGCCGAGGGCAAGGTCTTCTTCGACCAGGCCCTCGAAGGTCTGCGGGCAGCGGGGAACCGGCCCTTCGAGGCCACCGTCCTGGGCAACCTGTCACGGGCCCACCTGGGCATGGGCAACATCGTGAAGGCCGTGGAGATCGCGCAGCGCGGTCTCGCCGTGCACACCGAGATCGGCCGGACGGTACGCCTGGCCAACGGACACTTCGCGCTGGGCGTCGCCCTGACCCGGGCGGGCCGTTACACCGAGGCGCTCAGCCAGTTCTCCGACGCCCTCGGCATCTTCAACGACCATCGGCAGCGGCTCTGGGAGGGCGTCACCCACTTCCGCATCGCCGAGGTGCACGCAGCCGACCGCCGCCCGTCACAGGCCGCCCAGCACGCCGAACAGGCTCTCGCGCTGGGCTGCATCGGCGGGGACCGGATGCAGGGCAACGTGCTGACGCTCCTGGGGCGTTCGCTCGCCGCCCTCGGACAGGCGGACCGGGCCTCGGCGTGCTGGCGTGAGGCGCTCAACCTCTTCGAGCAGAACGGCGCCGCGGAGGCCAACGCGGTGCGCGCACTGCTCAGCTCGGCCGCGGCCGCCTAGGACTGGCCTCCCTGACCTGGGGATTGGGGGCGTTCAGCGTTCGTTTATCGGCGCCCGGCAGTCTCGTACGGGTCAGACCGTCGCGTCGGGGGGCAGGCGGTCCGACCCGGAGCCCGACCGATTACTGTGCGGCTCCGAACGCCCGTCCGGCGATCCGCGGGGGAATCCCCGGGCGGGCGTTCCTCACTCATCACCGAACAGAGGAACACGAGCCCATGAGCGACAAGAAGAAGGACGCGCCCGTCTCTCCGGACAACAACGCGATGCCGAGTGAGCCGGCCGCCGAGGACGAGAAGATCACCACGCTCAACAACGCCATGCCCAGCGGGCCCGCCACCGAGGACGAGAAGATCACCACCCTCAACAACGCGATGCCGGCCGGGCCTGCCTTCGACCTGGGCAAGAAGTAGGCCTCAGCACACGGGGATCGGCCGCGGCGGCTCGGAGGGGGAGCCACCGCGGCCGAGGTGTGTCCGGGGTGCCCGCGGGTCCCGGCGTGAGGCGGGCGCACCAACGCGTCCCCGCAGCCTCTGCGCGCCGTTCCCCCTCCCGACACCCCACCTTCGCACCCGGCCGCCACGCTCGGGTGTCATGGCATCCGAGCAGAGCGCGGCGGTGGGCCCCGGACAGCCGTCGGCGATCGTCAGGTTCGTTGAGTTCGTCCCGCTGGGCGCGGTGGCCGTCGTGCTGCTCGACTCCGCCACGGACTTCTTCCCCGACGACCCGCTCGCGGGGATCCTGACCCCGACGCGGCTCGCCCTGCTGCTCGGCCTGCTGGCCCTCGTGGTCCCTGTACGGGGCCGTACGCGGGCCCGGCTGCGGGACTTCCGGACGCGGCTGGACCTTCCCACAGGGCTGCTGATCGCCGCCTCGGTCGTGGCGACGTATCGCAGCGGACAGCCCACGGCGCCCCTGCGCGGCCTGCTGACCGTCATCGCCTGCTACTACCTGGTCGTGGGCGTGCGCCGCGCACAGCCCGAGTCGTGGCGGGCGATCGGACTCCTCGCGCTGACCGGCGTGGCGGCGGCCGCCACGAGTGCCTTCTCCCAGTTCACCAACGACACCCCGACCGGCTTCTGCCGCACCGGACTGCTCACCGACATCGCCTGCGACGCGGGCGGCGACGGCATCCTCATCCGCGCCACCGGCACCTTCTCGAACCCGAACCTGCTGGCCGCGTTCCTGGTACTGCTCCTGCCGTTCGCCCTGCTCGCCGCCGTCCTTGTGGACGAGCGCACGGCCCGCACCGCCGTCGTCCTGCTCGTGGTCATCGGCTACGGGGCCCTGCTGACCACCTTCTCGCGCGCCGGGTACGTCGCCGGCGCCGCCGGCCTCCTCGTGCTCGGCGGCGCCTACTGGCTGGCGCCCCGCCTCGCCGACCGTGCGCAACGCCGGCTGTTCGCCGCCCTCGGCACACTGGCCCTGCTCGCCGCGGCCGGCGCCATCTGGGCCGTGTCCCGCGCCGGGAACGCACTGGGCGTGCGCGGCCAGGCCTGGGAGGCGGCGCTCGGGCTGGCCGCCGACAACCCCCTCGGCGTCGGACTCGGCCGCTCCGGAGCGGTCATATCCGCCGCCGCGCCCGGCGACCGGGCCTTCGTCCACGCCCACAACCTGTGGCTCAACTGGCTGGTGGAGGCGGGCCCTCTCGGGCTCCTCGCCATCACCGCCGTGGCCGTGATCGCCGTGTCGTCCGCGGCCCGGGCCGCCCGCGCGAAGTCGGTGATCGGCACGGTCGGCCTGGCGGCTCTCACCGGCTTCTTCCTGATGAGCATGATGGACCACCCGGCCAACCTGGACCGGATGGACGCCCTGCTCTGGTGCGCCCTGGCGGTGGTCATGGCGCAGGCCCCGGCCACCTGGCGCGGAACCACCGAGACGCTGCCCGCGCCCGTGCCCACCCAGCTCAAGCGCCCACGGCACGGGGCCCCGCAGCGCATCGGCGCCGCGAGCTGACGACCACCCGGTCCGGCCGGCTCGTCAACTCCTCCCCCGCAACTCCCCCTTGACCACCTTCCCGCTCGCGTTCCGCGGCAGCTCGCCCACGAACTCCACCGTCCGCGGGACCTTGAAGTTGGCCATCTCCCGCCGCGCCCAGGCGATCAGGTCGTCCCCGGTCAGCACGGCACCCGGACGACGCACCACGAAGGCCTTCCCCGCCTCCCCCAGCCGGGGATCGGGTACGCCGATCACCGCGACGTCCGCGACATCGGGGTGCAGGCCCAGCATCTGTTCGATCTCCGCCGGGTACGCGTTGAAGCCGCCGACGATGAACATGTCCTTGATGCGGTCGGTGATCCGGAGGTTGCCCTCGCCGTCCAGCACGCCCACGTCCCCGGTCCGCAGCCAGCCGTCCCGTGTCACCACCTCGGCCGTGGCCGCCGCGTCCTCGTAGTAGCCGTGCATGACGTTGAAGCCGCGGACCAGGACCTCGCCGGGTTCGCCGGGCGGGGCCTCGACGCGGACCTCGGTGCCCGGTATCGCGCGGCCCGACGTCGACGCGATCACCGTCGGGTCGTCGCCGCGCCGGCACATCGTCACGATGCCGCTGGCCTCCGACAGGCCGTACGCCGTCAGGACCGTCTCCACGCCCAGTTCCCCGCGCAGCCGCTCCACCAGCCGCAGCGGCACCACCGCCGCGCCGGTCACCACCAGCCGCAGCGCGGACAGGTCGTGCGTGTCCCGTGCCGGGTGGTCAAGGAGCGACTGATGCAGCGTCGGCGGCCCCGGCAGCACCGACACCCGTTCCGCCGCGATGTTCGCCAGCGCCGTGCCGACGTTGAACACCGGCTGGGGGATCATCGTCGCGCCCCGCATGAGGCAGGCGATCACCCCGGCCTTGTAGCCGAAGGTGTGGAAGAAGGGGTTCACGATGAGGTAGCGGTCGCCCTGTCGCAGGCCCGCCAGGTCGCTCCACACCTCGTACGCCCGCAGCGTCTGCGCATGCGTGATCACCGCGCCCTTCGGGCGGCCCGTCGTGCCGGACGTGAAGACGATGTCCGACGCCCAGGAGCCCTCGACGGCCTCGGCACGCGCCCGCACCCGCGCCTCGCCCACCGCGTCCCCGCTCGCCAGGAAGTCCTTCCAGGTACGGAAGTCCGCCGGGGCGTCGTCGGACAGCACCACCACCTGCTCCAGCTCCTCCAGCCCCGGCCCCTCCGCGACCGCCCGCCGCAGCGACGCCACATACGACGTCCCCAGGAACGTGCCCGTCACGAACAGCAGCCGCGCCCCGCTCCTGCGCAGCACATCGGCCGCCTCCCCGCCCTTGAAGCGGGTGTTCAGCGGCACCAGCACCGCCCCCGCCGACACCGCGCCGAGCGCGGCCGTGATCCAGTCCAGGGTGTTCGGGGCCCAGATGGCGACCCGGTCGCCGGGCTCGATGCCGTTCGCGACGCACGCCGCCGCGGAGCGCTCGACGCGGGCACCGAGCTCGGCGTACGAGATCCTCGTACGGCCCTCCACGACCGCCTCGACGTCCGCGTACCGCCGGGCCGCGGACCGGACGAGTTCCGGGATGCTGCCCCACTCCAAGTCACCGCGCACCACAGCCTCCAGACCCACTAGCTGACTACCCGTCAGATTAGCTGTAGCCTGACGCCCTGTCAGCAGCCGCTTCAGCATGCGGAGGTGCGCGCAGCATGTCGTCAGGCATCGGCCTCAAGGACGCCACCGCGATCGTCGGCATAGGACAGACCCCCTTCGCCAAACGGCTCGACGAGGACGAGAGAACCCTCGCCTGCCGTGCCGTCGTCGCCGCTCTGGACGACGCCGGAATATCCCCGGGCGAGGTCGACGCACTCGCCAGCTACACCATGGAGGAGACCGACGAGGTCGAGCTGGCGAAGGCCGTCGGCTTCGGCGACCTCACCTTCTTCAGCAAGGTCGGCTACGGCGGCGGCGGTTCGTGTGCCACCGTCGCGCATCTCGCCGCCGCCATCGCCGCCGGGCAGGCGACGGTCGGGGTGGCCTGGCGGTCGCGGAAGAGGGGCAGCGGGCCCCGGCCCTGGCGCAACACCACCGCCCAACTGCCCACCCCGGCCCAGTGGACCCGGCCCTACGGCCTGCTGCGCCCCGTCGACGAGATCGCCATGCTCGCCCGCCGCTACATGCACGAGTACGGCGCGACGCGGGACCACCTGTTCAACGTCGCCCTCGCCTGCCGGAACCGGGCCAACCAGAACCCGGACGCGATCATGTACGACCGGCCGCTGACCCGCGAGATGTACATGACCTCGCGCTGGATCAGCGAACCCCTGTGCCTCTTCGACAACTGCCTGGAGACCGACGGCGCCCTGGCCTGCGTGATCGTCAGCAGGGAACGCGCCCGCGACTGCCGGCACACCCCCGTCTACGTCCACTCCGCCGCCCAGGGCCTGCCCGCCCAGCACCACGGCATGGTCAACTACTGGAACGACGACCCGCTCACCGGCCCCGCCTGGACCGCCGCCCGCCATCTGTGGAAGCACGCCGACCTCACTCCACAGGATGTGGACGTCGCCCAGATCTACGACGCGTTCACGGCGCTCATACCGCTCTCGCTGGAGGGGTACGGCTTCTGCGGCCGGGGCGAGGGAGGGGCGTTCACGGAGGGCGGCGCCCTGGAGATCGGCGGGCGGCTGCCGATGAACACCGCGGGCGGCGGGCTCAGCGAGGCCTACGTCCACGGGTTCAACCTCATCAACGAGGGCGTCAAGCAGCTGCGCGGCACCAGCACCGCCCAGGTCCCCGGCGCCGCGACCTGCCTCGTCACCGCCGGCGAAGGCGTCCCCACCTCCGCGCTGCTCCTGAGGAGTTGATCGAAGGATGCTCTCCCCCGTCACCGACCCCGACGGCGCCCCCTTCTGGCAGTACGCCGCCCAGGGCGAGCTGCGCGTCCAGGGCTGCGCCGACTGCGGCGAACTCCGCTTCCCGCCCCGCCCCTGCTGCCCGCACTGCCAGTCCTTCGCGAGCGAATGGCGGCGGATGAGCGGGCACGGCCGGATCTGGTCGTACGTCGTCCCCCACCCGCCCCTGCTGCTCGGCGTACTCGGGC
>NZ_RDBN01000053.1:1135980-1157232 GCF_008042075.1 Streptomyces sp. UW30
CGTCGTCCCCCACCCGCCCCTGCTGCCCGAGTACGCCGAGCAGGCGCCGTACAACGTCATCGTCGTCGAACTCGCCGACGCCCCCCGCATCCGCCTCGTCGGCAACCTCGTCACCGGCCCCGGCGCGGCGCTCGACTCCCTCTCCCCCGACCGGATCCGCATCGGCGCCAAGGTGCAGGCCGTCTTCGACGGCACCGGTCTGCCGCAGTGGGTCCTGGAGCGGCCATGAGCCTGGACGTCACGACCGACAAGGACACCGCCGTCGCCGTCGTCACCCTCGACCGGCCCGACCGTCTCAACGCCATCGACCTGTCGATGCGGGACGAACTCGTCGCGGCCTGGCGGGAGTTGCGGTTCGACGACACCGTACGGGCCGTGGTCCTCACCGGCGCCGGGGAGCGCGCCTTCTGCACGGGGCTGGACCGGGAGGCCGTCGTCCCGCAGCCCGACTCGCCCTACATGACGGACGATCCGCTGCTGCGCGTCGGGCCGAAGTCCAACGACCTGTGGAAGCCGGTCGTCGCCGCCGTGCGGGGCATGGCCTGCGGCGGCGCCTTCTATCTGCTCGGCGAGGCGGACTTCCTCGTCGCCGACCCGGCCGCCACCTTCTTCGACCCGCACACCACGTACGGCATGGTCAGCGCCTACGAGTCGATACTCATGGCGCTGCGCATGCCGTACGGGGAGGCCGCGCGGATGGCGCTCATGGGGAGCGCGGAACGGCTGTCGGCGCGCCGGGCCCATGAGATCGGGCTGGTCTCGGAAGTCACCGAGCCCGGTGGCGCGTTGGCCGCCGCGATCGACTGCGCGAGCGTCATCGCCGGGTATCCGGCGCAGGGTGTGCAGGGGACCGTACGGGCGCTGTGGGCGGCCAGGGAGGCCGCGCTGGCCCAGGCGTTCGCGCAGGCGCCGCACCTGATCGCGCTCGGGAACCTGCCGGACGAACGGCAGACGGAGCTGTTCCGGGCGCGGCGCCGCGCGTTCAGGACCCGGTGACCTAGTAGGAGTCGGACATCCTCAGGGCGTTGCTCAGTTCGCAGGTGCCGCTGCCACTGCCGGAGGCGCTCTGCCGGGCGACGACGTCGGTGGACTCGGTGGCGCCGGCGTCGAGGGACAGGATCCCGCCGGTGCCCGTGTCCAGCTCCTTGCCGGTGGAGTCCTTGAAGATGACGTCGAACGTGTACGAGTACGTCGTGATCGCGCTGCTGTTGGTGGCGCTGACGCGCGCGACGAGCCCCTCGGCCGGGTCGTACGCGCACTTGTCGATCTTCACGTCCGTGGTTTCCTGCGCGGACGGCCCTGTGCTCTCCACACCGCCGCCCGAGGACGACCCCGTGTCGTAGTCGTCATCGTCGTCGTAGTGGGTGCTGCCGCCGTAGTTGCCGCCCGAACCGCTCGACGAGCTGCTGGAGTTCGAGCTGCTGCAGCCGCCGCCGCTGGAGTGCCGGGCGCCCGTCAGGGCGACGACGACTCCGACGAACACTGCCACAGCGCGGACATGGCGAAGCTTCACGTGTTTCAACCCCCGTTGTCGTGATCGTGAGCACGTCACGCTAGCAGCGCACGCATGGCGGGAAACGCTTACCCGGCGTAGCGTCGCGTGTAAGAGCGGTGAAGATGGCCGCTCTCCTGGGACGGCCGCCGTCCGGTTCCCTTCCGTGCGCCGGCACGACGGCCGTCACACCACCCCGGCTACGCCGTGCGCGCCGTGCCCGTGCCCTTCTCCGCGTCCAGCGCGTACACGCACCGGTCCTTGCTGCAGGCGTACACGACGCCGTCCTTCACCACCGGGGAACCGGTGATCTCACCGCCGGTGGCGAGCTTCCAGCGCAGCCGGCCGTCGTCGGCCTTCAGGGTGTACAGCAGATGGTCGGTGGAGCCGAAGTGGATCCGGCCCTCGGCCACGGACGGGGCGCCCACGAGGTCGCCGCCCGCCTGGAAGCGCCACTTCGGCGTCCCGGTGACCGCGTCCAGCGTGTACAGGCCCTTGCCGCTGCCGACGTGCACATGGCCCCCGGCCACCAGCACCGGCTCGATCGAGGACCGGGACTCGGTGGCGATGCGCCAGCGGTCGCGGCCGTCGGTGGCGTCCAGGGCGTAGACCGTGCCGAGGTAGTCGGCGAGGTACACGCCGCCGCCGGTCACCGCCGGGCCCGGCACGAAGGTCGGCGGGCACAGGAAGACCGCCGGGGCCTCGAAGTGCCAGCGCACCCGCCCGCTCATCACGTCGAGCGCGAGCACGCGCGTCCCCGCGGAGACGTACACATGGCCGTCGTGCGCCTGCGCCACCCGCACCGGCACCCCGCCGCAGGAGGCGGCGTCGCCGATCGGGTACGACCAGCGCTCGTCGCCGGTCCGGGCGTCCAGGGCCTTCAGGCGGGCGTCCTGCCAGACGTACACCGTGCCGTCGTACAGCGACGGGCCCGCCTCCGGGGACTCGAAGTCGGTCTGCGCCCCGGAGATCTCCCACAGCTTCTGCCCGTTGGACGCCTCCCACGCCTGGACGCCGCCGCCGCGCGTGCCGGTGACGACGGTGCCCCGCTCGGCCTTGAGGGAGTACACCCAGGCGTCCGTCTGGAGCCGCCACAGGTCCGCGCCCTCGCGGCACTCCAGGGCGAACAGGGTCGGCCCGTCGGAGGCGTGGATACGGCCGTCCGCGACCGCCATCGACCAGGCCACGTCCCGGGTCTTGAAGCGGCGCCGGCCGGTGGCCACGTCCAGGGCGTGGACCTCGAAGGAGGTGACGTAGACGAGGTCGTCGGCGACGGCCGGGGTGCCCCAGACGTCGTTCGACATGCGAAAACGCCAGGGCCGCCAGCCGGCCGCCGCCTCCGGGGCCACCAGCGGCGGTGCGGATACGGCAGAGCCCACGGCAGGGTCGGCGCCATTGACGCCGGGGCGGGGTTTGGACCAGGAGGCGACCAGGCCGGCCTCCGGAGGGGGCGCCTGCATGGCGGCGGCGCGGGCGTCGGCGACGCGCGGTCCCGGGCCGATGGGGACCGCGGCGCCCGCCAGCCGGACCGGGCCGGTGTCGGGGGCGCCGACCGGGACGGGCTGCGGGCCCGGGACCACCGGGTCGTGCGAGGGCGGGGGCGGCAGGGGTGCGGGGGCGATACGCCCGCCGCTGCGGCCGGAGGCCGGCGCGGGTTTGGCCGCCGGGCGGCCGCCTCTGCGCGTCTCGATCAGGCCGACCGCCCGCTCGGGCAGCCAGGCCGACGCCGTACCGCTGTCGTCGGTGCCGGAGCCGAAGAGGTGGGGCGCCAGCTGGGCCTGGAGGTCGGCCGGGTTGGGGCGGGCCGTGGCCTCCATCTGCATACAGGACTCGATCAGCGGACGCAGCTCGTCCGGGAGTCCTTCGAGGTCGGGGCCCTCGCGCAGCAGCATGAAGACCGTCTCGACCGGGTTGGCGCCGTGGAACGGGGGGTGTCCGGTGGCGGCGAACACCAGCATCGAGCCCAGCGAGAAGACATCGCTCGCGCCGGTCACGCTGCGGGAGTCCTTCGCCTGCTCCGGCGACATGTAGGCGGGCGTGCCGACGGCGACGTTGGTCATCGTCAAACGCGTGTTCGAGACGCCGGACGCGATACCGAAGTCGATGACGCGGGGGCCGTCCTCGACCACGAGCACGTTGGACGGCTTCAGGTCGCGGTGCACGAGCCCGGCGCCGTGGATGGACTGGAGGGCCTCGGCCACGCCCGCCGCCAGCCAGCGCACCGCCTGGGCCGGCATCGGCCCGCACTCGTTCACTATTTCCTCGAGGGAGGGCGCGGGAACGTACGCGGTGGCCAGCCACGGCACGGCGGCGCGCGGGTCGGCGTCGACGACCGCGGCCGTGTAGAAACCGGAGACCGCCCGGGCCGCCTCCACCTCACGCGTGAAGCGGACGCGGAACAGCTGGTCCTCGGCGAGCTCCGTACGGACCGTCTTGATCGCCACGCGCCGGCCCGAAGCCGAGCGCGCGAGATAGACGAGCCCCATACCGCCGGCGCCCAGCCGTCCGAGCACCTCGAACGGCCCGATCCTGCGCGGATCGTGCTGCGTCAGCTGATCCACCACTCTGCCTGCCACCTCCCCGTACGGGCCCCGTCCACCCACATATGTACGCGACCCCGTGCAGCGTCTCACCACCGCACCGCCTTGGCGGCACGCACCCCGATTCTTCCTGTCCGAGGGCGTGGTTGCGAACCCGAGGGCGGAACGGGGTGTCTTGGGACAAAACCACACTCCGGCGTCCGCGGAAAGCGCCGGTTCGCATAGTGGGACGCCTGAGGTAAGAGTGCGGTCAGCGTTTCAGCGTTCCAGGACCGCGAAGGACGCCCCCTGGTCGTCGGTGACGACGGCGACCGTCCCGTACGACGTTTCGAAGGGCGGCACCTGCACCCGCCCGCCGAGCCGGTTCACCGCGGCGATGGTCTCCGCGCAGTCCGCCACCCGGAAGTGGACCACGAAATGGGGCGGCATCATCGCCGCGAACACCTCCCCGACGGCCGCCCGCCCGAAGTCCGGCTTCGCGTCCGGCCCGAACAGGGCGTCGTGGAAGAGCCCGCCGTAGAAGGTGTTCGCGGCCTCGGTGTCCCGGGCGTAGAGCTCGGCCCAGGCGAAGGTGCCGACCTCGTGCCGACGCCCGAAGCCGGTGTGCCCGTCCGGCTGCCACAGCCCGAAGACGGCGCCCTCGGCGTCGGTGACCAGCGCGGCCGTGCCGAGCCCCGCCCCGACCTCCGTCGGCAGGGCGACCACCTGCCCGCCGGCGTCCCGGATCCGCCCGGCCAGCACCTGCGCGTCCGGGGTGGCGAAGTACACCGTCCACACGGTGGGCATCCGCCCGTCCGTCTTGCGCGAGAGCGAGGCGACGCGATCGCCGTCCAGGCGGGCCCATACGGTGGAGTCGTACGCCTCCTCGAAGTCCCACCCGAAGAGCTCACCGTAGAAGCGCTTGCCCGCCGGCACGTCCGCGAGCTGGGCGTCGACCCAGCACGGGACGCCTTCCGTGTATCCCGTTCCGTTCGCGGATGCCCTGTTTTCGGCCATGCGGCAAAAGTAGCCGCCTCCCCCTCACCCCGCAGACCAGGCACACCAGCCTCGCGCTCCTCGTGCACCCCATTTGCAGTCGGCCGAATCGCGCCCCGATCACGCCTCGGTAAGCTGACGACATGACAGGACAAGTGCGTACCGTCGACGGCCGTGTGGCCGGTCGGCGTGGGCAGGCGACCCGGCAGAAGCTGCTCGACTGCCTCAGCGAGATGCTCAGCTCTTCCCCGTACCGGGACGTCAAAGTCATCGATGTCGCCCGGAAGGCGGGTACTTCACCCGCGACCTTCTACCAGTACTTCCCGGACGTCGAGGGCGCCGTCCTGGAGATCGCCGAGCAAATGGCCACCGAGGGCGCCGGGTTGACCGAGCTCGTCGAGGGCCGTAGCTGGGTGGGCAAGGCCGGCTGGCAGACGGCACAGGAACTCGTCGACGGATTCCTGGACTTCTGGCGCAGGAACGACGCGATCCTCAGGGTCGTCGACCTAGGTGCGTCCGAGGGCGACAAACGCTTCTACAAGATCCGTATGAAGATCCTGAACTCGGTCAACAACTCCCTGGCGGAAGCGGTGACTCAGCTTCAGTCCAAGGGCAAGGTCGACAAGGACGTCAATCCGGCCGCGATCGCGGGTTCGATCGTCGCGATGCTCGCGGCGGTGGCCTCGCACCAGAAGGGTTTCCAGACGTGGGGCGTGAAACAGGCTGAACTCAAGCCGAACCTCGCGCTGTTGGTACACCTGGGCGTGACCGGCAAGAAGCCGACGAAGTAGCTCCCCGGTTCCTTTAGTCCTGTCTGGCAGGCGGTGGCTCACCCGACGTGGGCCGCCGCCTGCCGTGCTATGCGGGCAGCGGACGATCCCGTACGACGTGTTTCATCACCAGCGTCGACGTGAGCCGCTGCACCCCCGGCAGCGTCGCCAGCCGCTCGTCGTACAGCCGCTGGAAGGCGGCGAGGTCGGCGGTGGCCACCCGCAGCAGGTAGTCGGGCTCGCCGAACAGCCGTTGTGCGTCCAGGACATGGGGGATGTCCGCGATGGCCCGCTCGAACCCGGCGACCGTGTCCCGGTCCTCCTGCCGCATGGAGACGAAGACCAGCGCCTCGAAGGTCAGCCCCACGGCGGCCGGGTCCACGACCGCGCGGTAGCCGCTGATCGCACCCGACCGCTCCAGTTCCCGCAGCCTGCGGTGGCACGGCGAGACGCTCAGCCGCACCCGCCCGGCCAGCTCGGTCACGGTCAGCCGCCCATCCTGCTGCAGCTCGGCAAGAATCTTCCGGTCCACGTCATCCATGAAGAAGATATTTGCTCACAACTCGCGATCATGAGCAAACTTCGACAACACTTTCGGGCCAATTCCGCCTAATGTCCCCACCATGGACTCCGGACTGCTCATCTCCTTCCTCGCCATCGACCTGCTGCTCGTCTGCGTGCCGGGCGCCGACTGGGCGTACGCGATCTCCGCCGGCCTGCGCGACCGCTCGCCGGTGACGGCGGTGGCGGGCCTGGTCACCGGGTACGCGCTGCACACGGTCCTCGCCGTGGCGGGCCTCGCGGTGCTGGTGGCGAGCGAGCCGGGTCTGCTGACCGCCCTGACGGCCGCCGGCGCCGCGTACCTGGTCTGGCTGGGCTGGAGCGTGCTGCGCCGCCCGGGCACACCGGGGGCGTCCGAGGAGACCGTGCCCCCGAGCAGCCCGGCCCGCGTCTTCCTGCGCGGCGCCACGATCAGCGGCCTGAACCCCAAGGGCCTGCTGCTCTACCTCTCCGTGCTCCCCCAGTTCCTGGTGACGAAGGGCGACCACCTCCCGGTCCCCGCCCAGACCGCCACCCTCGGCCTGCTCCACATGGCGTGCTGCGCCGCCGTCTACCTCACGGTGGGCCTGACATCCCGCGCCCTCCTGGCCGCYCGCCCGGCAGCGGCCCGCGCGGTCACCCGCACATCGGGAGCGGCGATGCTGGGGATCGGCGCATTCCTGCTGGTACAGCGCCTGGCGACGCTGTAACGCCGCCTACGCGCGGCGTGGCCCGGCGAGCGGCCGAGGACGGCGCTCGCGTGACGTCTACGGCAGACGCTCTCTCGCGCCTACCTCAAGATGACGAGAATCGTTGGCAGTTGCCGGGTTTCGAGTTGCCCGCGTGATGCGGTCCGCAGTGGCTAGCCTGGTTCTTCCGCGGGCCGCGATGAACAGGGTGTGCGGCGAGCACGGGGGTCGCGATGCATCCAGAGGAAACCAACACCCATGCCTCGGCGCACGCCGCTGCGGACGAGGTGTTCTTCAGTTACGCCCGAGCGGATCGCGCCGCGGTTCTGCCCCTGGTCGAAGCGCTGCGCGACGCGGGCGTGAGCGTCTTCCTGGACGAGTCGGGGATCGACGAGTTCGAGGGCATCACGGACAAGATCCGGATGGCGCTGGCGGGGGCGCGACTGTTCGTGGCGTACTACTCGGACGTCTATCCCACCCGTCCGGCCTGTCAGTGGGAGCTGCTGACCACGTTTCGAGCCGCCGTGGCACTGGGCCGGCCGAGCGAGCGCCTCCTGGTCATCAACCCCGGCACCACGCCCGATCACATCCAGCCCGTGCAGTTGCGGGACGCCCGGTACTGCACCACCGGCGAACCGGGTTCCGTGGCCCGGCTGGTGGAACGGATCATCGAGCGTGCGGCAGTGTCGCCGGGCCGTCTCGGGGATGCGATCGACGCGCAGCGGCCGGTGTGGCGGCCGGTGGAGCATCTCGGCTCGGAGCGGTTCATCGGCCGGGTGGGCGAGTTCTGGCAGCTGCACCACGCGCTGCACGCCTTCGAGTTCCCGGCCACGCAGGACGGAGCCTCGGCGGGCCAGGCGGTGGTCATCGGGCTGGGCGGCGTCGGCAAGACGCTGCTGGTCGAGCAGTACGCCCGTCGCTTCGCCTCGTTCTATCCCGGAGGTATCTACTGGTTCACGGCGGCCGCGAGCCACGCCCCGGAAGGCTCCGGCACCGAGAGCGTGCAGGTCGATGTACGGGCGCAGTTCTACCAGCAGGTGGCGGCGGCTCTCGCGCTCGATACGACCGAGCTCGACCCGGTGCAGGTCCGGGAGACCGCTCGCCGCCGTATGGAAGAGGCGGGCAAGCCGTGCCTGTGGATCGTGGACGACGTCCCGGGCCAACTGCGCCCTGACGTGATACGGGAACTGGCGGCGCCGCATCCACTCGGCCGCACGGTCATGACCACCCGCTGGCGCGGCTATCAGCTGCCGGTGGTCGACGTGGACGTACTCCACACCGACGAGGCGTACCACCTGCTCACCACCGCTCGCCTCCCTGCCGGGCCTGAGGAGGAAACCGCCGCGCGAACGCTGGTGGAGCGCCTGGGCTCACACGCCCTGGCCGTCGATCTGGCCCGTGGCTGTCTCGCCGACCAGCCCGGACTGACCTACACCGAACTCCTCGACCAGCTCGCCGACACCAAGGACGGCGACGCCTTCCAGGACCTGGTCAGGGACCTGTTCATGCAGGTGCCCACCGACCACACCAGCGACATCGCCGCCACCTTCGCCCGCAGCCTGCACCACCTCGACGACCACGCGCTGACACTGCTGCGCATCGCCGCGCTCCTCGCCCCGGCCCCGCTGCCGGAACGCCTCCTCACCGCCATCAGCGCCACCCTGAGCCAGGACGAAGAGCGGGCCGTCCTCCGTGCCGACCGGCGCGCCCTGTCGGCCGCACAACGCCGATCACTCATCCGCCAGACCGGCACCGAGCCGCCGAGCTGGTTCGTCCACGCGCTGGTGAGCCGGACCCTGACCCTGCAACCGGAAGCGGCGGCCCTCAGGCCCACCCTCCGCCAGGCGGCCCTTGCGGCCACCGCAGACCTCCTGCTGCCCGTCTACAGCCCCGGCAGACTGGACCTGGCGGACGTGATGCCGCATGCGCGCGCGTTGGTCGAGGAGCTCGACGCCGACGAGAGCTTGAACCTGCTAGACAGCGTGGCGCGTTACGACTACGAGAGCGGGCAGCACGCAATCGCGGCACATGGCTACGAGCGCCTCATCGAGGCTCACACAATCCACTCGGGCACAGACCACCCGGACACCCTGACTTCCCGCAACAACCTCGCAGCCGCCTACCGAGGGGTGGGTGACATGGCCCGCGCCCTCCCCCTGTACGAGCAAACACTCGCCGACCGCGAACACGTACTGGGCGACAACCACCCCGACACCCTGGGCTCCCGCAACAACCTCGCGGGCGCCTACCAAGTAGTGGGGGACATGGCCCGCGCCATCCCCTTATACGAGCAAACACTCGCCGACCGCGAACAGGCACTGGGCGACAACCACCCCGACATCCTGATCTCCCGCAACAACCTCGCGGGCGCCTACCAAGCAGTGGGAGACATGGCCCGCGCCCTCCCCCTGTACAAGCAAACACTCGCCGACCGCGAACAGGCACTGGGCGACAACCACCCCGACACCCTGACCTCCCGCAACAACCTCGCCGCCGCCTACCACGAAGCGGGAGACATGGCCCGCGCCCTCCCCCTGTACAAGCAAACACTCGCCGACCGCGAACAGGCACTGGGCGACAACCACCCCGACACCCTGGTCTCCCGCAACAACCTCGCCGATGCCTACCAGGAAGTGGGAGATCTGGTCCGAGCCATCCCCCTGCATGAGCAGACCCTGGCTGACGCCGTGCGGCTACTGGGCAACAACCACCCCACCACCCTGACCTCCCGCAACAACCTGGCCACCGCCTACCGAGCAGTGGGGGACATGGCCCGCGCCCTCCCCCTGTACAAGCAAACACTCGCCGACCGCGAACACGTACTGGGCAACAACCACCCCGACACCCTGAGCTCCCGCAACAACCTCGCCATCGCCTACCACACGATGGGGGACCTGAGCCGTGCCATCCGTCTGCTTGAGCAGGTCCTGGCAGACGGCGTGCAGGTACTGGGCAACAACCACCCCTACATCCTGGCCACGCGCGACAACCTCGCCGAGAGCTATGCGCTGYCAGGAGACCTCGCTCAAGCGATCCCGTTGTTCGAGCAAATGCTCGCTGATCGCGTACGTCGACTGGGCGAGGACGACCTCCGCACCATGGCCGCCCGCAACAACCTCGCCTACCTCCGCCGAGCCGCCCAAGCCGAACAACAGCCAGGCAGAGCACCCACCCCTAGCTGGCCACGCCCCCCGGAGATTCCGAAGCGGCCGCTTTGACGGTCACCGCTCCCCACCCCTGCGCACAATCCTGAAGAGCCGGATCTCCCGCTCCACCCGAGCCTGATACGTCGCATACGGCGGCCAGAAGCCCAGGGCCGTCTTCCACACCGCCGCCCGTTCCTCGCCCTCCAGCAACCGGGCCGTGACCGGGATGTCGTGGCCCTTCCAGTTGACCTCGGCTTCGGGGTGGGTGAGGAGGTTGTGGGTCCAGGACGGGTGGCCGGGGCGGCCGAAGTTGGAGCCGATCAGGATCCAGGTGCGGCCGTCCTCCTCCGGCATGCAGGCCAGCGGCGTGCGGCGGGCCAGGCCGCTGCGGGCGCCGGTGGAGGTGAGGATCACGCCGGGCAGCATCTGGGCACTGAGCAGCACCTTGCCGCGGGTGAGGCGGTGCACGGCGCGGTCCAGCGCCGGGATGACATGCGGGGCGAGCTTGGCGAAACCCCGCGTCGAGGACATCTTCTGCACTGCTCGCACGACCACGGGTACGCCGATCACACCGCCACCTCCTGGGCGTCGGACATCTCGAAGAGCCGGGCGTTGTCCGCGGCGTGCGCCCGGAGCCGGTGGACCGGGCCGAAGAGGAGCTCGTCCCCGGCGGCCCGCTTGAAGTACAGGTGCGCCTCGTGCT
This sequence comes from Streptomyces sp. UW30, assembly GCF_008042075.1. Taxonomy (GTDB): domain Bacteria; phylum Actinomycetota; class Actinomycetes; order Streptomycetales; family Streptomycetaceae; genus Streptomyces. The sequence goes on from NZ_RDBN01000053.1 coordinate 1,146,836, forward strand.
CCCAGGTGAAACCGATGCCGCCGTGCAGCTGGATCCCCTCGGCGGACGCGGTCCGCAGCGCCTCCAGGGCCTGCGCGAGGGCGAGCCCGCCGACCCGTTCCCCGTGCGGGACGGCCCAGGCCGCGTAGTACGCCGCCGAGCGCGCCGCCCGCACCCCCACGTACACGTCCGCCAGCCGGTGCTTCACCGCCTGGAAGGAGCCGATCGCCCGGCCGAACTGCTCCCGCTGCCTGACGTACTCCACGGTCCGCTCCAGCGCCCGGTCGGCGGCGCCCACGGCCTCGCAGGCGAGGACGGCGGCAGCGGCGGCGCCGACCGAGGCGAGGGCGGTGAGGACCTCCCGGCCGTCCTCCTCACCCAGCAACTCGGCTTCCACGTCCCGCAGTTGCACGCGGGCCTGCGGCCGGGTGGCGTCCAGGGCGGTCTGCCGTACGCGTACGACGCCGGCCGCGTCCCCGGGCACCAGGAACAGCAGCGTCCGCGACGCCGCGAACCCCCCGGCGTGCGCGGCGACCACCAGCAGCCCGGCGCTGTGCCCGTCGAGCACCTGGTCGACCTGCCCGTACAGCCGCCAGCCGCCCTCCGTCCGCCGCGCCTGCACACCCCCGGCGCGCCCGCCGCCGGCCCAGTCGCCCTCGCCCGCGCCGGTGAGGCCGAGGGCGGTGCCGAGCGCGGGGCCGGGGACGGCGAGGGCGGCGGTGAGCGTGCCGGAGGCGAGGCGGGGCAGCAGCTCGGCGCGCTGGGCCTCGGTGCCGAGCGCGCCGATCAGCGGGGCGGCGAGGACGGCCGTGGCGAGCAGCGGGGAAGGGGCCAGTGCCCGGCCCGTCTCCTCGCAGGCGAGGGCGAGTTCGGTCGCCGAGCAGCCGACACCGCCGTACGCCTCGGGAAGGGCGAGTCCGGGCAGGCCGAGCTGTTCGGCGAGGGCCGTCCACAGGTGCGGGTCGTGTCCGGCGGGGGTGTCGACGGCCGCGCGCAGCTCGCGGGGACCGCAGCGGCTGTGCAGCAGCTCGCGGAGGGTGCGGCGGATCTCGTCCTGCTCGGGGGTGAAGCTGGCGTCCATGGGCTCTTGCCTCCGGCTCTTCCCTCCAGATCTGACGGACCGTCATATTAGGAGGGCTGTAGCGAGATGCCCAGAGGTTGGACGCACAGGGGTTGGAGGCCTCACATGAGTGCCGGGAACCGGAAAGTCGCCGTGGTCGGAGTGGCCCTCTCCGACTGCGGCCGGGTGGACGACGCGACACCGTACGCCCTGCACGCCCAGGCGGCCCGCCGCGCGCTGGCCGACGCGGGGCTCGGCCGGGAGGTGGTGGACGGCTTCGCGTCCGCCGGTCTCGGCATCCTCGCGCCCGTCGAGGTGGCCGAGTATCTGGGCCTACGCCCGACCTGGGTCGACTCCACCTCCGTCGGCGGTGCCACCTGGGAGGTCATGGCCGCCCACGCGGCGGACGCGATAGCCGCCGGCCACGCGAACGCGGTGCTGCTGGTGTACGGCTCGACGGCCCGCGCGGACATCAGGGCGGGGAGGCGGACGGGGAACCTGTCCTTCGGCTCCCGGGGTCCCTTGCAGTTCGAGGTGCCCTACGGCCACACCCTCATCGCCAAGTACGCCATGGCCGCCCGCCGCCACATGCTCGAACACGGCACGACGATCGAGCAGTTGGCGCAGGTGGCCGTCCAGGCGCGGGCGAACGCCGCACTGAACCCCGAGGCCATGTTCCGCGACCCGATCACCGTGGACGACGTCCTGTCGGGCCCGATGATCGCCGACCCCTTCACCAAGCTGCACTGCTGCATCCGCTCCGACGGCGGCGCCGCGGTGCTGCTGGCCGCCGAGGAGTTCGTACGGGACTGCCGTACCGCGCCCGTGTGGGTCCTCGGCGCCGGGGAGCACGTCTCGCACTCCGCGATGTCCGAGTGGCCCGACTTCACGACCGGCCCGGCGGCGGTGAGCGGACGGCTCGCCTTCGAGCGGGCCGGGGTGCGGCCCGAGGAGATCGACTTCGCGGAGATCTACGACGCCTTCACCTACATGACCCTGGTGACGCTGGAGGACCTCGGCTTCTGCGGGAAGGGCGAGGGCGGGGCGTTCGTGGAGAAGGGGCGGCTGCTGGTGCGGGRCGGGGAGCTGCCGGTGAACACGGACGGGGGCGGTCTCTCCGTCGATCTCCTCGGGCCGCACCCCGGCCCGCTCGAAGGCGAGCCGTCCGCTCACCGCCGCCGGGCCGGTCGTGAAGTCGGGGACGTTGGTATTGGGGAGGGATTGAGTCGATCGACGACGACACGATCGGGAGGCACAAGGCATGGCCCTGACCCGCGAAGAGCGTGAACAGTTCCTGGCCGAACCCCATATCGCCGCGCTGTCGGTGGACGCGGGCCAAGGGCGCGCGCCGCTGACCGTGCCGATCTGGTACCAGTACGAGCCCGGCGGCGACGTATGGGTCATGACCGGGCTGGATTCCCGTAAGAACCAGCTGATCCAGGCGGCGGGCCGGCTCTCGCTGATGGTCGACCGGTTCGAGCCCACGATCCGGTACGTGTCGGTCGAGGGACCGGTCGTCAAGACGACCCCCGCCACCATCGAACAGCTCCGGGAGGTCTCCGCCCGCTATCTCCCGGCCGAGAAGGTCGACGGCTATGTCGACTTCGCCTGGAAGAACCACGGCGAGCAGGTGGTCGTCCATGTGCGGCCCGAGCGGTGGGTGTCGTCGGACCTCGGGCAGCTGTGAGCCGGCCCGCCCTCGACGACAGGCGACAGGCGACAATCGGGGCATGGGAACGGATCTTCATGAGCTGCTGAGGTCGCTGCGGGTGTGGGACGTCGAGCTGCCGTCCTTCGACCCGGCGGCCGCGCCCGCAGAACCGCTGGCCCTCTTCACCACCTGGTTCGCCCAGGCGGTCGCGGCCGGGCAGGTGGAGCCGCACACGATGTCCCTCGCCACGGCGGACGACGAGGGCCGGCCGGACGTACGGACCGTGATGCTGCACGGCGCCGACACCTCCGGCTGGTCCTTCGCGACACACGTGGGCAGCAGCAAGGGCCGCCAGCTCGCCGCCCGCCCGTACGCGGCCCTCGGCTTCTACTGGCCGGCCCAGGGCCGCCAGGTGCGCCTGCGCGGCCCGGTCACGGCGGCCCCGTCCGCCGAGTCCCAGGCCGACCTGCACGCCCGCTCGACCGGCGCGCTGGCGGCGGCCCTGACCGGCCGCCAGAGCGAAGTGCTGTCCTCCCTGGAGGAGCTGGCGCGGGAGTCTCAGGCGTCCTGGGAACGCGCCCAACACGAACCGGACGCCCCGGTCCCGTCCTGGACCCTCTACCGACTGCGCCCCGACGAGGTCGAGTTCTTCCAGGGGGACGCGGCGCGACGGCATGTACGGCTGGTCTATCGCCGTACGCAGGCGCAGGCGCAGGCGCAGGACGGGGACGAGGGGTGGGTCAGGGAACTGCTCTGGCCCTAGGGCCTGTCCGGCCCTAGCCCGTGATGCCCCGGGGCGTCGGCAGCGGCAGCGGGCCCGCGGCGCTGCGCTCGCGTGCTGCCGGTGAGGCCTGGCAGGTCAGGTCCTTCTCGGGCAGCTTTCCGGTGGTCAGGTAGGACGTGGCGGTCTTGTCGGCGCAGGACTTGGAGCCGTAGATGCCGTGTCCGACGCCGCCGGCGACGGTGACCATCTTGGAGCCCTTCATGACACGGTGCAGGCCCTGCCCGCTGGTCAGCGGGGTCTGGGAGTCCCACTCGTTCTGCAGGATCAGCGCGCCGACCTTGTTGTCGATCGTGGTGGCGGGCTCGGAGCCGGTCTTCTTCCAGAAGGCGCACGGCTTGATGTTGGACGCGAAGTCGCCGTACAGGGGGTACTTGGCCTTGTCCCGGATCGCGTCGGCGCGGTACTGCTCGGGATCGCGCGGCCAGTTGCGGGTGTCGGCGCACAGGACGGTCCAGAAGCCGGCGTCGCCGTTGTCCTCGGGCACGGCGCGGGCGAACGACGGCGACTGCGGCGCGAGTGTCCTGCCCTCGCGGCCACCGGTGGTGGGCCGGCCCGCGGCGGCCCGCTTCAGCTCGACGACCGCCTCGGCGGCCTCGCGCACGCTGAAGAAGGAGGCACGGCTGCCGGTGCGGATGTCGTCACCGGTCAGCTTGGTGCCGTCGAGTTCGATCGGCTTCCGGTCGGCCTGGGCGACCAGGTCGTAGAAGGTCTTGCGGACCGCCTCAGGGGTCTTGCCCAGCTTGTACGTGGAGTGCCGCTGGGCGGTCCACTCGGTCCACCGGGTGAACGCGGGCTCGGTGCCCTCCGCCCAGACCTGGATCATGCCGCGCCAGATCCTGGCCGGGTCGACGGCGCTGTCCAGCACGAAACGGTCGGAGCGCTTCGGGAACATCTGCGTGTAGACCGCGCCGAGGTAGGTCCCGTACGAGTACCCCAGGTAGGAGATCTTCTTCTCGCCGAGCACGGCACGGATCACGTCCATGTCCCGGGCGGTGTTGCGGGTGGTGATGTGCCGCAGCTTGTCGCCCTGCCTGGTGTCGCACTTCTTGGCGACGGTCCGGGCCCACTTCACGTCCTTGGCGAACGTCTCCGCCTTGTACGGCCGCTCCCAGTTCGCCTGCTCGGGCGTCAGACCGCAGGTGACCGGGGAACTCTGGCCGATGCCGCGCGGGTCGAAGCCCACGAGGTCGTACTTGGACTTCACGGACTTGGGCAGCTCACTCGCCATGAACTGCGGCATGTCGACGCCGGTACCGCCGGGTCCGCCCGGGTTGAGCAGGAGCACACCCCGGCGCTCCTGCCGGGTGCTCGTCTTCATCTTCGATATCGCCAGATCGAGCTTCTTGCCGTCGGGACGGCTGTAGTCGAGCGGCACCTTGATGGTGGCGCACTGGAAGGTGGCCGGCGTCTCTCTGTCACAGCGGTGCCAGGCCGGGCTCTGCTGGAGGTACTGGGACAAGGGGTTCGCCGCGGCCGGCGCGGCGGACGCCGTCGCCGGCGCGAGCGCGGGAACCAGAGCGGCGACCGTACTGGCCGCCAGGAAACTCGCTATTCGACTGCTTCGCACGTGGGGGGTCCCTCGGGTGGTCGCGTATGAGACGCACCAACCCTTTCGTGTCGTGCAGTTGGGCGAATCCATCAGAGAGACAAAGCTGCTCCCACTGTGGACGGACGGGAGGGAGCAACGGATGGTCCCGGAGTCGGACAACCGAGACCGCCTCCATGACGTCTTGCTGGGGAGGCCCGTGACGACCGGTCACAGCGGATGGCTCACGCGCATGGTCTCGGTATCACCCCAGGTGGCCGGTCCTGCCGAACGTCCTAGAGGCTCCGAGCCCCCCGGAAGTCGTACGCCGTGAACTCCGCCACCGGCCGGTACCCGATGCGCTGGTAGAGGCTGTTGCTGGTCGGGTTGGCCAGATCCGTGAAGAGGAGCACCTCGCGGATCCCCGAGGCGAGCACGGCTCGGGTGACCGCTGCGGTGGCCGCGCCCGCGTAGCCGCGTCCGCGCAGGTGGGCCGGGGTGTAGACGGGGGCGATCCGGACCTGGCCCGCGACGACCGGGGTCACGCCGGCCATGGCGAGCGGGGTGCCGTCCTCGCCCTCCCAGAAGGTGACGCCTCCGTAGGCGATGCGCGAGTCGGCCCAGGCGGCGGCCTCACGTGCCGCGTGATCGCCGATGGACGCGATGAACTCGCCGTACCAGCGCACCAGTTGCTCCCGGTCCTCCTTGCCCGCGACTCGCGCCCGGCCCGCCGGAACGGGCTGCGGGACGGTCAGGTTGCCCAGGCGGTACAGCCGTTGGCGCTGGCTGACCGTGCCACGGCCACCCGTGTGCCGGCGCCAGGCTGCGGCGAAGGCCTCGGTGGTCTCGCGGGCCGCGATGACGCCGGGGACGGGGTGGCGCAGGGCGACCAGGTGGGCGGCGAGGGCGTCGGCCTCCTCGGGGGTGAGGGGGGTGACGTTCAGCCGGTAGGGCGGGGTGCGGAAGTAGGCGGCGCGGACCTGCCCGCCCAGCTCCAGCGCGCCGAAGAGGGGCGCCTCGTCGCCGTACGCGCGCAGCCCGCCCGTGCGCAGCGTCTCGGTCACCGTCAGGGCGACGGTGTGCAGATCGGGGCGTGAGCGCAGGAAGCCACCGGCGTGGGCGAGGAAGCCGCTGAGGTCGTGGGTGCATTGCCAGTCGTCCGGGCGCATACCCCATGATCCCGCGCTCGGGCGGGAGTTGTGCACGCTTTTCCGCCGCGGACACCAAGCCGATACAAGAGCGCACGCTCAAGGGGGCTACGGGTTGACGTCCGGATCCGTCGCCAGCCGTGCGTGCAGGTGCATGTCCCGGTACGCGTCGTGCCGCCCCGCCTCCCACATCGCGTCCCGCAGGGTCCCCTCGTAGCGGAATCCGCAGCGCTCGGCGACGCGGCAGGAGGAGTCGTGGCCGACGGCGTGGTCCAGTTCGAGGCGGTGCAGGCCGAGGCCGTCCGGCTCGGCGAGGGCCCAGCGGGTGGCGAGCGCGAGGGCGTGGGTGGCGACGCGGCGGCCGCGGGCCTCGGGGAGCACCCAGTAGCCGACGCGGGCGGAGCTCATGACCCGGTTGACGACGTTGACGCCGACATGTCCGAGGGGTGCACCGGTCGCCGCGTCGGTGACGCAGTACGCCGCCGAGGTGCCGTTCGCCGTGTTCTCGGCCGCGATGCACAGGGAGTCGCGTGCGCTGTCGAGGTCGGTGGTGATCTTCAACGGGGTGTTCCAGCGCCGGAATTCCGGATCCGTACGCCCCTGGAACCAGGTCTCGACGTCGGCCTCGGAATCCGCGTCCCAGGGACGCAGACGCAGGCCGTGACCGTACAGGTCGGGCAGGGGGTGGGGGTGGAAACGGTGCGGGCCGCCGGCGAGGGTCATGGGCCCATTGAAACCACCTGACGATCAGCTCGGAACCGGTTCGGCCCGGAACACCGGCACCCCGCCACGGAAGGCGACCTCCAGCTCCATCCCGGCCCGCAGCCGCCCGGCGTCCGCGCACTCCACGATCTCGGTCATCATGCGGGGCCCTTCGGCGAGATCGACGACGGCGGCCACGTACGGGGTCCGCTGCCCGAAGGGCGGCAGGTCGTTGCGGTGCACGACGGACCAGGTGTAGAGGGTGGCCCGGCCGCTCGCGGGCTCCCAGGTCACGTCCTCGCTCCAGCAGTGGGGGCAGAACTCGCGGGGGTAGTGGTGGGCGCGCCCGCAGGTTCCGCACCGCCGGACGAGCAGCCGCCCGTCCGCCGCCGCGTCCCAGTACGTACGCGTGAAGGCGTCGGCCTCCGGAACGTCGAACCGCTGCTCGGTCATCGCAGCTGCACCGCCCTCATCAGAAGAGCCCCAGCGCGCTGTCCACCGACCACGACTGCCAGGACATCCCGAACAGTGCGACGACCGAGATCAGGGCCATCATCGAGTTCTGCCCCTGCTCGGCCCAGTCGTGGATCATCAGGACGAGGTAGAGGACGTTGAGCAGCAGCCCGCCGAGGAGGGCGATCGGGGTCAGGAACCCGAGCACGAGACCGAGTCCCAGGGCCAGTTCCGCGTACAGGACGACGTACGCCATGGTCCGCGGCCGGGGCGTGACGACGACCTCGAAGCCGGACCGGACGGCGTTCCAGCGGTGCTTGCCCGCGACGTCCGCCGCCCAGGCGATGCCCGCCCCCTCGAACCAGCTCTTCTTGTCCTTGTGCCGCCAGCTCTCCAGCCACCACAGCCCGAGGCCTATGCGGAGCACGGCCAGCCATTCCGCACCTGTGAGCCAGATCGCGTCCATGGATCTGACGGTACGTCAGATAAAGGGGACCTGACAATCGCCTGGCGATCGCCTGTGCATCCACGATGAGTCCACAGAATTGTTGGCAATCTTGTCCGCACTCCAGTTAGGTTCGCAGACGCAAGCCGAGGACACCGAGGCGTCGAGGGAGCCGGACGTGAAGCACAGGGCAGTCACGCGCAGGAGCGTGGTCATGGGGATCGGGGCGAGCGCCGGGGTCGCGGCGGTCGGGGGCATCGCGTTGACGGCCCAGGCGTCGAGCGATACGACTGCTTCGGCGTCCTCGTCGGACGCGCTGGTCTTCGACAAGGACGCGTACTCGACGCTGACGACGACCATCACCGACGCCGACGGCACCGACCACGAGGTGGAGTACCGCTTCTACAAGGCGGTCACCTATGTCGCCAAGCCGGTCGACGCGACGTACCAGAGCCTGAACGTCAGCGTCCCGGTGAAGATCGACGGCACGGCGGTGGACGCGACGCACGCGCCGATCCTGTTCGCCAACTCGGTCGGCGGCTACATGCCGTCGTCGGTTGCGGACGCGACGGGTGTCGGCGGGGGCGGCGCGACGGGGACGCCGGGTGGAGGAGCGCCGAGCGCGTCGCCGTCGAGCAGTACGGGAACCGGCTCGGGATCCGGCTCGGGAACCGGCTCGGGATCCGAGTCCGGCTCGGGCGAGGTGGCTTCCGGCGGCAACGGCATGGTGAACGCCCAGGGCGGCATGGTCAGCCTCCCGAAGCTGGCGCTCGCGGCCGGCTACGTGGTCGTCGAGCCCGGCGCCCGCGGCCGTTCGCTGGTCGACTCCGGCGGCACGTACTACGGCGTGGCCCCGGCCGCGATCGTCGACCTCAAGGCGGCGGTCCGCTACGTGAGGTCCAACAAGGGCCGCATACCCGGCAACGTGGACCGCATCGTCTCCTCCGGCACCAGCGCGGGCGGCGCCCTGTCCTCCCTGCTCGGCGCGTCCGGCGGCAGCCCGCTCTACGACACGCTCCTCAAGGAGATCGGCGCGGCCGACGCGAGCGACGCCATCTTCGCGACCGGCGCCTGGTGCCCGATCACCGACCTGGAGCACGCGGACGGCGCCTACGAGTGGAACTGGGGCGCCAGCCCGACGAGTTCCGGCTCGCAGGTGGACCGGACGGTGTCGAAGGAGTTGCAGTCGCAGTTCGCGCAGTACCAGGCATCGCTGCGGCTGAAGGGCCTGGACGGCTTCGGCGCCCTGACGGCCCGCAACTACGACGAGTACCTGGTCAAGCAGTACATGGAGCCGTCGGCCACGCGCTACCTGGCAGCCCTGTCGGACTCGGACCGCGAGTCGTACCTGGCCGCGAACACCTTCATCACCTGGTCCGGCGGCAGGGCGGCCTTCTCCTGGTCGGACTTCCTCACGCACGTCGGCGCCCGCAAGAAGTCGACGCCGGCCTTCGACGCGTTCGACCTGTCCGCGGGCGAGAACAACCTCTTCGGCAAGGGCACCACCAAGGCCCGTCACTTCACCCTCTACAGCCTCCGCCACGAAAGCGGCAGCAGCGCCCGCCTCGACAGCGACCTCCCCGAGACGCTGCACCTGATGAACCCGATGCCCTTCCTGACGCAGAAGCCCAACCCCCACCGCACCAAGCACTGGTGGATCCGCCTCGGCACGAAGGACTCCGACACGTCCCACACGGTCTCCGCCAACCTCGCGGCCGCCGCCCACACCCTCGGCGACGAGGTCAACCACCTCTACTACTGGGACGAGGGCCACGGCGCGAACTCGGACCCGGGCGACTTCATCAGGTGGATCGCAAGCATCAGCAACTACAAGCCCAGGAAGAACTGACACACCCCACCCAAGGCCCTTGAGCCCCCGACGAACGCGGTACCGGTTTCCCGTCATGGTTCCGGCCACCGCGCACACGACGCCGAGCGCCCGCGACATCCGCGGGGTTCGGCGTCGTGGCCCCACCCTCCCGCGAGAGGGCGGGGCCTCAGACCTACCTACGGTGCGGGCTCGTAGGTGACGGTGGTGGCGGGACAGGCCTCTGCGAGTTGGGTGAGGGCCTCGCGCTCGGCGGCGTCGGCGGTCAGGCCCCAGCGGAGTTTCGTCGAGATCCACTCCGCGGCGTAGCGGCAGGAGACCTCGACGGTGGGTGGCAGCCACTCGGCCGGGTCCTGGTCGGCCTTGCTGCGGTTCGAGGCCGCGGAGACGGCTACCAGGGACGGATTGACGGCGAGATCGTTGGCGTACGACTCACGTCGTTGCGCGGTCCATTGGGACGCTCCGGAGTCCCACGCCTCGGCGAGCGGCACCATGTGGTCGACGTCCAGGGCGGATGCCGAGGTGAGCCACTTGGAGTCGTAGTACGACCACCAGCGCCCGCCCGAGAGCTTGCAGCCGGGCAGGACCTCGGGTCGGTCCACGGCCTCGGCGAGCAGCACCTCCGCTCGGGTGTTGCAGCCGTCGCTGGGGATCCGGCCGGCGTTCCAGTGCCTGAAGCTCGTGCGCGCGTAGCCGTCCCTCACCTCCGCGGCGACCGGGAGGAGCTGGACCGAGGTCGCCATCGGGAACGTGTACGTCTCGAGGGAACGATCCTGCGCGTGGGCGGGGGCGTGGGCGTGTACGGGGGCGGGTGCCGCGAAG
>NZ_RDBN01000053.1:1157332-1163108 GCF_008042075.1 Streptomyces sp. UW30
ACGGCGGCGTGACGATCGCGAGGGAGCGGGCGCCCGGGCGGGCAAGGGGGCGGGTGCCGCGAAGGGCACGAGAAGGAGTGCGGCCGCGATCGCGGCTCGCCTGATGTTCTTGATCACACATCGTAGGATTGACCGCCTATAACTCGTTCGAGGGATTCAACTCGAACGAATGAGCCATGTGGATGCGTGAGTTCACCGGACAGGTGAGCCACGAGACGCCCGACCGGCGTTCGGGCGCCCGGCCCGCCCCCTTGCCCGCCCGGGCGCCCGCTCCCTCGCGATCGTCACGCCGCCGTCCTGACCTCCGAACCGTTCCGCACCGGCTCGGTCACGACACGGCGCCGCCGGGCCAGGGTGCCGACCGCCGGGTTGGCCACGCCCCATGCCGCGCCCTTGCAGATGAGTTCCTTGTAGGCGGCGGCGAGTCGTCCCGTCAGCGCGGCGCTGACGGCGCGGTCGTCGGCGGTGACGTACTGGATGAGACCTTCCTTGCGGCCCAGCGAGATGCACTGGTTGAAGTAGCGCAGGGCTGTGGTCGGCACCTTCGCGCCGGTCAGCCGGGCCGCGATGGCGTCGGCGGCCTGCCACGCGGTCGGGACGCCCGAAGCGCACGACATCCGCAGCGGCTTGTCGCCGGGGCCCGTCACCATGGCCGCGTCGCCGATGGCGTACACCTCGGGGTGCGACACCGAGCGCATGCTCCGGTCGACGACGATCTGGCCGGTGCCGGTGACCTCCAGGGTCGTGGCCTGCGCGATCGGGTGGACGGCGAAGCCGGCGGTCCAGACGGTCACCGCGGCCGGGACCGACGTGCCGTCGGCGGTGGTGACGTGGCCGGCCTCGACTGCTGCGACGGCGGTCTCCTCGTGCACCGTGATGCCGAGGTTGTCGACGACCTTCCGCAGGTGCCGGCGCCCCTTGGGCGAGAGCCAGTCGCCGAGGCCGCCGCGCACGGCGAGGGCGACGTCGAGGTCCGGGCGGGCCTCGGCGATCTCGGTGGCGGCCTCCACGCCGGTGAGACCACCGCCGACCACGACCACGGGCTGTCCGGCGTCCAGCCCGGCCAGGCGTTCGCGCAGGCGCAGTGCTCCCGGGCGACTGGCGATCTCGTGGGCATGGTCGGCCGTGCCGGGCACGCCGTGGTCGTTCCAGCCGCTGCCGAGGGCGTACACGAGGGTGTCGTACTCCAGCTCCTCGTACTCCGGCCCCTCGGCCTCGGCGGCCCCGTTCGCGGCGACCACGGTGACCGTCCGGCGGTCGGCGTCGACGCCCGTGACCTTGCCGAGCTTCAGTGCGACGCCGGTCCCCGCGAACATCTCGCTGAACGGCCGGGGCTTGAGCGACTGGCCGACCGCGAGCTGGTGCAACCGGACGCGCTCGACGAAGTCGGGCTCGGCGTTGACGAGGGTGATGGCGACATCGTCACCGTGCAGTCGCTTGGCGAGGCGTCCGGCGGCGGTGGCTCCGGTGTAACCGGCCCCGATGACGACGATGCGGTGCTGCATGTCCGTGCTCCTGTCTCGAGCTCTTCAGCGGATTCGCCCCCTTGAACCGGGCAGCCCACCGATCCCTGACAGGTATGGGATGTGAAGCACGTCACATCGCTACTCGGGAAACAAGCGATGCAGATCGCGATCAGAAAGCGCTGAGCAGCAACGGCTCCCCGTGGTCCTCCGCCGCCCAGACCCTGGTCGCCCGTTCGAGCTTGTCGGGGTTGACCTGGTTGCGGAACCCGGCGATGCCCTCGGCCGTGACCTCCAGGCACATGACGCCGATGACCCGGCCGTCGAGCACCGCCAGGATGGCGGGGTCGCCGTTGGCGAACGAGCCGTAGATCTGCGGCGAGCCGCCGGTCAGCGCACGCTTCGCCTCGCTCGGCTTGAACAGGCCCCGCATGAACTTGGCGACCGCGAGAGCACCCTCGAACGCCTTCGCGCGGGCCGGGATCTTCCCGCCGCCGTCGCCGATCGCGATGGAGTCCTGGGTGAGCAGCCGGACAAGCGGCTCGGTCCGGCCGCTGGTGGCGGCCGCGAGGAACTCGTCCACGATCCGGCGGGCGGTGTCCTCGTCCACCTCGGTGCGGGCCCTGCCCTCCGCGACATGCTTCTTGGCGCGATGGAAGATCTGCTGGCTGGCGGCCTCGGTGGTGTCGAGGATCTCGGCGATCTCCCGGTGCGGGTACTCGAATGCCTCCCGCAGCACGTACACCGCCCGCTCGTTGGGGGACAGCCGCTCCAGCAGTGCGAGTACGGCGTACGAGACCGACTCGCGCTGTTCGACGGTGTCGGCCGGGCCGAGCATCGGGTCCCCGGCGAGCAGCGGCTCGGGGAGCCACTGGCCGACGTAGGTCTCGCGCCGCACGCGGGCCGAAGTGAGCTGGTTGAGGCACAGGTTGGTGAGAACCTTCGTCAGCCACGCCTCGGGGACCTCGACCCGGTCGACGTCGGCGGCCTGCCAGCGCAGGAACGTATCCTGCACGGCGTCCTCCGCCTCGCTCGCGGAGCCGAGGAGGCGATAGGCGATGGCCTCCAGGCGGGGCCTGGACGCCTCGAACCGGTCCACGTCGCTCATGGTCAGGGCCATGAGGCCGGATCCTAACTCCCGCGACACCCGTCGCATCAGGGCGGCATGTCCGGACTCGCGCCAAGTCCACGCCACTCCCACAACCAGGAGACCTACGTCACACATCTCACCCACCCCTCCCACAGCCGTGATCGATCCGCAACCAATTCCGGGCTTGACCGAGACCCATCAACCGACCACGTGATTACGCTCCGGACCATGGCCGACACCCCCCAACACCCGGACCAGCACACCGCGGCCCAGCCGACCGCGGAGCAAGCGGCCGCGAACCAGCCGACCGCGGAGCAGTCCGTCGCGGACGAATCGGCCGCGGAGCAGCCCGTCGCAGACCAGCCCGTCACGAGCGAGCGCCTCGCTGAGCAGCCCGACGCGGACCAGCCGACCGCGGAGCGGTCCGTCGCGGACCAGTCGGCCACGGGGCAGTCCGTCGCAGACGAGTCGGCCACAGACCAACCCGTCGCAGACCAACCCGTCGCGAGCAAGCCCCCTGCTGAGCAGCCCGACGCGAACGAGTCGGCCGCGGAGCAGCCCATCGCGGACCAGCCGGCCACAGACCAACCCGTCGAAGACCAACCCCTCGCGAGCAAGCCCCCTGCTGAGCAGCCCGACGCGGACCAGCCGACCCCGGAGCGGTCCGTCGCAGACCAACCCGTCGCAAAGCGCCCCGCCACCGACCACCCCTCCACCGACCGCCCCGTCTACGTCATAGGCGGCGGCCCCGGTGGACTCTCCGTCGCGTACGCCCTGCGTGCTCAGGGGCTGCGTGCCGTCGTGCTGGAGAAGTCGGACCGGGTCGGGGCCTCCTGGCGGCGGCACTACGACCGCCTCCATCTGCACACCACCCGGCGGCTGTCGGGCCTGCCCGGCCTGCCGATGCCGCGTCGGTTCGGGCGCTGGGTGGCCCGCGACGACGTCGTGCGGTACCTGGAGAAGTACGCCGAGCACCACGACCTGGAGATCGTCACCGGCGTCGAGGTCTCCCGCGTCGAGCCCGCGCCCGACGGCACCGGCTGGCTGCTGCGCGCCACCGGCGGACGTGAACTGACCGGCGCCGCCGTCGTCGTGGCGACCGGCCACAACCACACCCCGCGCATACCGGACTGGCCCGGACGGGACACCTACACCGGCGAGTTCCTGCACGCAGGCACCTACCGCAACCCGGCGCCCTACGCCGGCCGCGACGTCCTCGTCATCGGCGTCGGCAACACCGGCGCCGAGATAGCCGTGGACCTGGCCGAGGGCGGCGCCTCCCGGGTGCGGCTGGCGGTGCGGACCGTGCCGCACATCGTGCGCCGCTCCACCGCCGGGTGGGCCGCCCAGTTCACCAGCGTTCTCGTACGGCGGCTGCCGGTCCGCCTCGTCGACCGGCTCGCCCGGCCCATGGCGAAGCTGAGCGTGCCGGACCTGTCGGCGCAAGGGCTGCCGCGCCCTGACACCGGGCTCTACAGCAGGGTCAGGGAAGGGGCGATCCCGGTCCTCGACGTCGGTCTGATCGACGCCGTGCGCAAGGGGCAGGTCGAGATCGTGGCCGCCGTCGACGGCTTCGAGGACGAGAAGGTCGTCCTCGCCGACGGCACCCGCGTCTCGCCGGACGTCGTCGTCGCGGCCACCGGATACGTCCGTGGACTCGAAGGCCTCGTCGGCCATCTCGACGTACTGGACGCCGGAGGCAGACCTGTCGTCCACGGCGCCCACACCACGAAGCAGGCGCAAGGCCTCTACTTCCAGGGCTACGTCAACCCGATCAGCGGCAACCTCCGCGAGATGGCGATCGACGCGCAGAAGATCGCCAAGGCCATAGCCGGTGACCGCGACGGCAACCGACGGGTCTCCCGGCTGCCGGTGACGTAGACGCCCTCAACTCTCTTACGTAGGTCTCCTGTTACTTGTGAGTCAGAAGTTGCGGGAGATCTGTACCGCGCCCTCGTGCGGAGCCAGAATGTGAGCCCTGTTCAGCTTTCCGGATCCACATTCCGGGCTCCACTTTCCGGCTCCACTCCCTCTCGCTACGACGGAGGACGCACGTGGCACGCGAAAGACACCTCTCCCGCCGCACCCTTCTCGGCGGCGCCGCCGGCGCCGTAGCCATCACCACCACCGCCGCCGCAGGCACCGCCTCGGCCGCCGCCACCCGCGAGGTCGAGGCCGACGTCGCGATCGTCGGCGCCGGGCTCGCCGGACTCACCGCGGCCCGCGACGTGGTGGCCGCCGGCAAGTCGGTCGTCGTCCTGGAGGCCCGCGACCGCGTGGGCGGCCGGGTGGTGGGCCTGAACCTCGCGGGCGGCGGCGTCACCGAGGGCGGCGGCGAGTTCATCGGCCCCACCCAGGACCGCATCAGGGCCCTCGCCGACTCCCTCGGCGTGCAGACCTTCACCACCTACAACACCGGCAACAACCTCCTCCACAAGGACGGCAGGAAGACCCCCTACGCCACCGACGGCATCCTCGGCTCCGTCCCGCCCATCGACGCGGCCGGGCTCGCCAACGCCGCGATCGTGCAGGCCAAGCTCGACGACCTGGCCAAGGAGATCCCGGTCGACGCGCCCTGGACCGCGGCGAAGGCCGACGAATGGGACCGGCAGACCTTCGAGACCTGGCTGCGGGCCAACGCCGTCATCCCCTCCGCCAAGTTCCTCTTCGACGTGGCCTGCACGTCGATCTTCTCGGCCGAACCCCGCGAACTCTCCTTCCTGTTCGTCCTCTTCTACATCGCCGCCGCCGGCAACGCGTCCCACCCCGGCACCCTGGAACGCCTCACCGAGACCGCGGGCGGCGCCCAGGAACTGCGCTTCGTCGGCGGCTCCCAGCTGGTCCCGGTCAAACTCGCCGCCACACTCGGCGACCGCGTCGTGCCGAACGCCCCGGTGCGCACGATCGCCAGGTCCGGCGCCAAGTACGTCGTGAGGGCCGACGGCATCACGGTCACCGCCAAGACCTCCTTCGCCACCCGCTCACCCGACCGCACCGCCCCGTCCATGAAGCCCATCCAGTACGTGGAGGTCTCCGTCCCGGCCCAGTGGATGCCGCCGACCGGCTCGCGCAGGGCGGGGCCGTACTGGGTCAGGACTCCGGGTGCGGCGATGGAGACGGGGCCGCCGCGGGTGTAGGCCTCGTTGTTCCAGCGTTGCAGCACGAAGGAGGTGGGGGAGGCCGCTTTCTCGCCGAAGTACGTCACGTAGTCCTTCAGCACGGC
>NZ_RDBN01000053.1:1163208-1192298 GCF_008042075.1 Streptomyces sp. UW30
GGGTCAGGACTCCGGGTGCGGCGATGGAGACGGGGCCGCCGCGGGTGTAGGCCTCGTTGTTCCAGCGTTGCAGCACGAAGGAGGTGGGGGAGGCCGCTTTCTCGCCGAAGTACGTCACGTAGTCCTTCAGCACGGCCGCCCGCGACCAGCTCACCCAGCGTCTGCCGATGGCCTCGGTCGGCAAGGCCATCGCGATCTACGACACCCCCTTCTGGCGTGCCGACGGACTCAACGGCCAGGTCGTCAGCGACACCGGGGTGATCAGCTCCACCTTCGACAACTCCCCTCCCGACGCCTCCTACGGCGCGCTGATGGGCTTCATCGAGGCCGACGAGGCCCGGCGGCTCGACGCGGCGAGCGAGGCCGAGGTCAGGGCGGCCGTGCTGAAGGACTACGTGACGTACTTCGGCGAGAAAGCGGCCTCCCCCACCTCCTTCGTGCTGCAACGCTGGAACAACGAGGCCTACACCCGCGGCGGCCCCGTCTCCATCGCCGCACCCGGAGTCCTGACCCAGTACGGCCCCGCCCTGCGCGAGCCGGTCGGCGGCATCCACTGGGCCGGGACGGAGACCTCCACGTACTGGATGGGCTTCATGGACGGGGCGGTGCGGTCGGGTGAGCGGGTGGCGAAGGAGGTGCTGGCGGTGCTGTGAGCGCGCGCCGCGGCATCATCCCTGCACGGCTCCCGTTCAACTTTGCGTGCACAACCGTTCCTGACTTGGCGTCAGTTCCTTTAATCTGACACTGCGTCAGTTAATCGCTGTCACACAGGAGCGGGCGGACCGATGCTTGGATCAACCCACGGCACCCTCACCACCGACTCCCGCCGGGCCCGGGTCATCGCCTGTGGCGAGCAGCCCGGGCCCGCCGTCCACGGCCGGCCTGCCGAGCCCGACGATCTCGACGTCAGCGGCCGTCCCCTCTATGCGGACGTGCCCGATCTTGACCGTCTCTTCCGGCCGGAGTCGGTCGCCGTGATCGGCGCCTCCGACGCCGAGGGCCGGCCGAACACCGGTGTCACCCGCCAGTTGATCGCCTGGTCCGAGCGGGTCGGCGCCCGGCTCCACCCGGTGCACCCGAGCCGACCGTCGGTCTTCGGCATCCCGTGCTCCCCTTCCGTCGCCGACCTGCCCGAGCAGGTCGATCTCGCTGTGCTGCTGGTCGCCGACCCTCTGCCGGTGATCGAGGAACTGGCCGAGACCAAGGTGAAGTTCGCCGTCGCCTTCGCCTCCGGGTTCGCGGAGACCGGTGAGGAGGGGGCCGCCGCACAGGACCGGCTCACCGCCGCCGTCGAGCGGTCCGGGATGCGGCTGCTCGGTCCCAACACCAACCTCAACGCCTTCGAGCGGTTCCGCGACGACCTCGACGGACCCGCGATCGCCCTGATCACGCAGTCCGGCCACCAGGGCCGCCCCGTCTTCGCCCTCCAGGAGCTCGGCATCCGGCTGTCCCACTGGGCGCCCACCGGCAACGAGGCCGACCTGGAGAGCGCCGACTTCATCTCCTACTTCGCCGAGCGGCCCGAGGTCGGCGCCATCGCCTGCTACGTGGAGGGTCTCAAGGACGGCCGTGCCTTCCTGCTGGCCGCCGACCGCGCCGCCCGCCGCAAGGTGCCCGTCGTGGCCGTCAAGGTCGGCCGCACCGAGACCGGCGCCCGCACGGCCGCCTCACACACCGGCAAGCTGACCGGCGCGGACGCGGTGGTGGACGCGGCGATGCGCCAGTACGGCGTGATCCGGGTCGACGGCCTCGACGAACTCCAGGACACCGCCGCCCTGTTGGCCCGCGCCCGGCCGCCGCGCACCGAAGGTGTCGTCGTCTATTCGATCTCGGGCGGCACGGGCGCGCACTTCGCGGACCTGGCGACCGAGGCGGGGCTGAGGCTGCCGGCGCTGTCGGAGGCCAAGCAGGCCGAGCTGCACCAGTGGATACCCGAGTACCTGAGCGTGGCCAACCCGGTCGACAACGGCGGTCATCCCGTCGGCGACTGGCGCGGCCGGAAGATCATCGACGCGATCCTCGACGACCCCGAGGTCGGGGTGCTGATCTGCCCCGTCACCGGCCCCTTCCCTCCCCTCAGCGACCGGCTCGTCCAGGACCTGGTCGACGCCGCCGAGCGGACGGACAAGCTGGTCTGTGTGGTGTGGGGGTCGCCGGTGGGCACCGAGCCGGCCTACCGCGAGGTCCTGCTCGGCTCCTCGCGCGTGGCCACCTTCCGCACGGTGGCGAACTGCATCACCGCAGTGCGCGCCTACCTCGACCACCACCGCTTCGTCGCCGGCTACCGCTCCCCCTTCGACGAGGCGCCCCGCGCCCTCTCGCCGTCCTACCGCAAGGCGCAGGCACTGATGCGCCCGGGCCAGCAGCTGAGCGAGCACGCGGCGAAGCAGCTGCTGCGGGCGTACGGAATCCGGGTCCCGCGTGAGCAGTTGGTGACCAGCGCGGCGGCGGCCGTACGGGCCGCGGGGCTGGTGGGCTACCCCGTGGTGATGAAGGCGTCCGGCGCGCGGATCGCCCACAAGACCGAGCTCGGCCTGGTCAAGATCGAGCTGACCTCGGCCAGCCAGGTCCGCGACGCCTACCGCGAGTTGACCGACATCGCCCGCTACGAGGACGTCTCCCTGGACGGCGTCCTGGTCTGCCAGATGGTCGAGCGGGGCGTCGAGATGGTCGTGGGCGCCGCGCACGACGAGCTGTTCGGACCGACCGTGACGGTCGGGCTCGGCGGGGTGCTCGTGGAGGTGCTGAACGACACCGCCGTACGTGTGCCGCCCTTCGGGGAGGAGCAGGCCCGGGACATGTGCGCCGAACTGCGCGGGCGGGCCCTCCTCGACGGGGTCAGGGGGCGGCCCCCGGCGGATCTCGATGCGCTCGTGGAGGTCGTCCTGAGGGTGCAGCGCATGGTGCTGGAGCTCGGGGACGATCTCGCGGAGCTCGACATCAACCCGCTGATGGTGCTGCCCAGGGGGCAGGGCGCGGTGGCGCTGGACGCGTTGGCGGTGTGCCGCTGACATGGACGGCCGCGACGAGATGACAGCCGCCGATGAGGCTGCCGACGATGAGATGGACATGCCCGGTTCCCCCCGTGTGCCCGGAAACTCCGTGGATTCATTGGTACTGCACGCCACTGACAATCGGGTCTGCCGTATCACCCTCAACCGCCCCGAGGCCCTCAACGCCATCACCCCTGACCAGCGCGAACGCATCATCCACCTGCTCGCCGAAGCCTCGGCGGACCCCGCCGTACGGGCCGTCGTACTGACCGGAACGGGCCGCGGTTTCTGCGCCGGGGCGGATCTGCGGGGCGGGTCGGCGGCCGGTGAGCGGGTGCCTGGCGATGTCGCCCGGACGATCCGGCTCGGCGCCCAGCGGCTGATCGCGGCCGTGCTGGACTGCGAGAAGCCGGTGATCGCCGCCGTCAACGGCACGGCGGCCGGCCTCGGCGCACATCTGGCGTTGGCCTGCGATCTCGTACTGGCCGCGGAGTCGGCACGGTTCATCGAGGTGTTCGTACGACGCGGCCTCGTCCCCGACGGCGGCGGCGCCTATCTCCTCCCCCGCCTCATAGGCCCGCAGCGCGCCAAGGAGCTCATGTTCTTCGGCGACGCGCTCAGCGCCGCGGAGGCGGAGCGGCTGGGCCTGGTCAACCGGGTGCTCCCGGACGGCGAGTTGGACAGGACGGCCCGCGCGTGGGCGGAGCGTCTGGCCACCGGCCCGACCCGCGCGCTCGCCCTCACCAAGCAGCTCGTGAACGCCTCCCTCGACTCCGACCGAGCCGCCGCCTTCGCGGCGGAGGCGGCGGCGCAGGAGATCAACATGACGACCAAGGACGCACGGGAGGGAGTGGCGAGCTTCGTGGAGCGACGCGAGCCGCGCTTCCGTGGCCGCTGAACCGGCAGGCCCCATCCGATCGGGGGCGGCCGGTTCCGTTCCGGGCCTTCACTTCTGACGGAGCGTCAGTTTCAATGGATGTCGTGATGGGACATGCAGGAATGGCGGCAGCCGCCGTCCGCTACCTCAGGTCGGCCGACGCGCCGCCCGTGACAGCCCTCCCGCGCCCGCAGCTGCGATGCGTCGCGGAGGACGAGCGGGCGCCGATCCCACAGGCCGAGTTCCGGCGGGTGCTGGGGAACTTCGCGACGGGCGTGGTCGTTGTGACGGCACCGGCCGTCACCGACACCCCTGAAGCCCTGTTGTCCTGTGCCACCGAACGTTGAGCGTGCGCCACCGATGTTTGACGACTGATCGCTCCGTGACAGCGAAGGTTGATCGAGCAGATCAGCGCAGTGCGTTGATCGCGTAGACGGCGCCAAGTGCGGAGGCCAGGGTGCCGAGGAGGAGGCGGAGGAAGGTCTCGGGCAGGTGCGGCTGGAGGCGGGCGCCGAGGTAGCCGCCGACGAGGCCGCCGAGGCCACAGGCCAGGCCGAGGAACCAGTCGGGGGCGATGCTGCCGCTGTGGGCCAGGGACAGCAGGGCGTAGGTGGAAGCGCCGACCAGAGAGGTGGCGAAGGTAGAGGCGAGCGCGGCTGGGGCGACCTTGGCGACGGGAAGGCCGCGGCCGACGAGGATGGGGCCGAGGATCGAGCCGCCGCCGATGCCGTAGATGCCACCTACGACCCCGACCGAGAGCGCTAGGGCTGTGACCGTCCGAGGTGCAGGCTCGGGACGTCGGATCTCCGAGGGCGCGGGGTGCAGGGTCCGGGCGATGAGCCAGATGCCGAGCGGCAGCATCAGCGCTGCGACCAAGAGGCGGAAGACGCGCGGGCCGGGCAGGGCGAGCACGCGGATGACCGCTCCGAGGACCACGCCGGGCAGAGTGCCCAGCACAAGGCGACGTACGAGCGGTCCGGTCAAGGCGCCGTTGCGCCGGTAGCGCAGCAGGGCGCCGGGTCCCGCTACCACGTTGTAGAGCAGGTTGGTGGGCGTGACGGCCGGGTTGGGCACGGCGAAGATACTGAGCTGCACCGGGAGTAGGAACACCGCCCCAGACACTCCGACCGGCGCGGTCACCCTCCTACGACAGCGTAGATCGCCTCTTCACGCCACCTTGAGGATGCTTCCTGGCCTGTGTGATCAAAGTTCGATGGCACACGCTCAACCTTCGGTGGCACAGGACAACAACTGTTGTTTCGTCTCACCGAAGACTGACTGTCCCGTCTCTGTCGATCTGGCCCCTGTCTCAGGTGATCTGGTTCGATTGGTACGTACCCCAGTGGTCGGCCCACTCAGGCCTCAACTGGTCGCGGTCACGCGCGGCTGGGCTATGCGGTCCTGGACGAGGAACAGGGCCGTCACCAGCGCGGCCAGGAGGGCCAGGGCTACAAGGGACGGGACGAGGGTGACAGCGGGGCCGACGGCGAGGCAGACGGCCGCGCCAACGAGGAAGACCGGGGAGCGGTGGTTCGCGGTGCGGAGAAGGAGGGCCGCCGAGGCGAGGAGGAACACACCGACGCCTCCGGGCAGGGCCCAGGCGACGACACCGTGCAGGGGCTCGGCCAGGTCGTAGTGGCTGGTGTCGGCGACCTGGTGGAGGACCTTCTTCATGCCGAGGGCCGTGATGACGACTCCGGCCACCAGCGGCAGGTGGAGGAAGGTGTACGCGTCACGGGCCAGCCGGGTACGGTCGTCGCCGGTCAGAGTGGTCAGCCGGTGCTCGGCTGCCTCGGCGACCTGACGGAAGTACAGGCGAAACAGGCCGGCGGCGACGAGCAGTCCCAGTGCGGCGGCGGCCAAGACAGGGGCGCTCAGGGGGAAGCCGGACATGCCGACGCCGATTGCGACGATCGACTCGCCGAGGGCGATGATGACGATCAGGCCGTGACGTTCGGCGAAGTGGCCGGGGGAGGCGACTCGCCAGCCCGAATTTCCGGTGAGGAAGATGCCCAGGTAGTCGATGGCCACCGCAGCGAGCCAGATCAGGATCTGAGTCAGGCCGGTGAAGGCCGCGCCCACGAGGAGCAGGGCGAAGGGCGGGGCCACCGAGAGCAGAGCCGTGCGGCGCAGGACGCGGTGCAGGGCCTGGTCGGTGGGGTCGGAGAGCCAGTAGGTGACCAGGTGGAGGACGCGGACGGCGCCGTAGCAAAGGACGAAGACCAGCGGGGCGGACAGTCCGCCAGGGGCGTCATCGTAGACCTCAGGCACGGCCAGCGACACGATCAGGACGACGGCCATGACGGACACCAATACGGTGAACATCGCGCCGGAGTCGGCCCGCACCACGTTCCCCAACCAGGCGAAACAGCACCAGCACCACCACAGCAGCGCCAGCGCGACCATCCCGCCGAGCAGCCGCAGCCCGCTCGGGTCGGCCGACATCAGCGCCGTGACCTGCGTGATCGCGTACACGAACACCAGGTCGAAGAAGAGTTCCGCCGGTGTCACCCGATGGCCACCCTCGGTCGCGACCAGCCGCGACCGCTCGCTGTTCGTCACCACAGCTCCCCCCATCAGGGCGCCCCGCCGCCCACGTGCGGAACGATACCCACTGGACACGGCCGAGGATGGCTGCTGCGGCCTGCGGGAGTTCGCTTCCCGCGTACACACGGATGAGGAAGGCAAACCTCCGTACTACGCCGGGCTCACCGAAGACAATCGGTGGACGTCCCGGGCCGTCCCCGTGACGCCGGATAAGAAGCCCTTGGCGGGGGGACGCGTCGTGGGGTGCTCACGGGATCCAGGAATGGCTCGTCGTCCGTCGCGGCGTGCACGCGCGGTATCAGTTCGAGGCAGCGGAGCCGGACCAGATCAGCTGAGACAGCATCTGGCATTCCCCCCGTCCGGGCCCACGGCCCTGGGGAGTGAACGGGGAGTGGATCAAGAAAATGATGCCGCGCCGCACCCACGCCGACCAATGCACACCAAGGCCCTGACCTGCACATATACTCAACGATCCTGGTCAGCGATCTTTCCGCACATTATGCGGGACGAAGAGGTCGTGGGTTCAAATCCCGCCACCCCGACAGCCAGAGCAGCAGGTGAGGCTCCTACGGAATTCGTAGGAGCCTCACCTGTTTTGCGTGAGTGGCGCCCGGGGGTGGCTGGCGGACGTCCGCGAAGTCGCCCGTTGCCTTGACCGCGCTTGTTGTCATCGTTCCTCTGAATTCGTAGCGCCAGTAGCGGTCGGCGGTTGCCTGGAGCTTTGCCGTGGCGACCCCGGTGGAAATGCCCACCTCGCCGCGCGTTCCAGCAGGCCGCGCAATGGCCGCTGTACGGGCGGTGCGCACAGGGTGGTCATGATCGTGGCTGCCAGCAGGGTGACCGTGGCCTCGCCGGCGGGGTGGTGGAGCCAGGGCCCGGCGTACCAGTCCCCGTGCTCGGCCGCCTGGGCGATGAAGCCGTGGAGGAGGTAGGCGTACAGGGTGCCCGCGCCCAGGGTCGTGAACCACCTTCTGTCCCGTGGCACCAGGGCGAGGAAGCCGGCGGTCAGCGTCACCGAGCAGCCGAAGGCCGCCAGGGTCATGATCGGGCCGGACCAGGCCGGTGCCCCGAGGGCTGTGGCGCTGTCGTTGTGGAAGAACCAGGCGTAGTTCATGCGCGGGACCGCCCAGTAGGCGAAGGTCAGCGCGCCGGCGAAGAGCGGCACGGCCAGGAGGCGTGTCCTGCGGTGGTGCAGCCGGTGGAGGTGCTCGGGCTTGAGGACGAGGCCCAGCACGAAGTACGGCAGGAACTGCAGGACGCGTTGCAGGTCGAGGTCGTTGCCGAGGGAGGGGGTGAGCGTCGCGAGGGCGGCGATCGTCAGGGCGACGGGAAGCGGCCGGCGTACGAGCCTCCAGACCGGTGCCGTCAGGCGCCAGATGAACAGCGCCGCCAGGAACCAGGTGAGGTAGAGGGGGTCGAGGAGGGTGACCGGGCGGTCGGGGTCCTCGCTGGTCCAGCGGGTGAAGAAGGTGTACGCCGTCTCGAAGACCACGTAGGGCAGCGCCGTGCGCTTCAGCAGGCCCGCGAGTTTCCCGGGGCTCGCCTCGAAGCCGCGCGATAAATGGCCCGCGATCACGGCGAACACCGGCATGTGGAAGGCGTACACGAGCGTGTACAGGGCGGTGATCGACCTGTTTCCCTCGCGCAGGGGCTCCCAGGCGTGGCCCACCGCGACCAGGACGATCGCCAGGTACTTGGCGTTGTCGAGGAACGGGTCCCGCCGCGCCGGCGCCGGTCTCGCCGTCGTTCCTGCGGACCGCGGTTCCGGTACGGCAGTGGCGTCGGTTGCCGGTGTGGCGTGAGTGGGGAGCATTGCCAGCACCCTAAACACACCGTTGAGGCTTGGCTCAACCCCCGAAGGGGCGGTGGGCCGGAAGGAGAAGGCGTCCCGGCTCGGGCGAGGGCGAGGGTGAGGAGCGGTCCGTGCCGAGGAGGGAGGAGGGCTGAGCCCGCTCCTCGCACACCTGGTAACTTCTACAGCAGTGTAGAAATTACTCATCGTATGGAGCTCTCATGGCCCTGTGGGACCGCATCAAGGAGTCCGCATCGACGATGCAGACCCAGCTGGTGGCAAGGAAGAACGACCTCAAGAGCGGTGCCTTCCGCGACGCGAGCATGGCGATGTGCGCGCTCGTCGCCGCGGCGGACGGCACCGTCGACCCCTCCGAGCGGCAGCGCGTCGCCCAACTGATCGCCACGAACGAGGTGTTGCAGAACTTCCCCGCCGACGATCTGCGCCGCCGCTTCGAGGAGAACCTGGACCGGCTCACCACCGACTTCGACTTCGGCAAGGTGAGCGTGATGCAGGAGGTCGCCAAGGCGAAGAAGAAGCCCGCCGAGGCGCGTGCAGTCATCCAGATCGGCATCGTCATCGGCGGCGCCGACGGCGACTTCGACAAGGACGAGCAGGCCGTGGTCCGCGAGGCGTGCTACGCGCTCGGTCTGCCGCCGCACGAGTTCGACCTCTGACCGGCCTCGCACCCGTGCCTGACGGACCCGAGCGGGGCCCGTCCGGCACGGCCCGTCAGCGGATGCGCCCGATGTCGAGGCCCTTGCCGACGACCAGCGTGACCACACCCGCGGTCGCGTCCGACGCCGGTGTGGCCCGCACCCCGGGCAGCCGTGCGGCGAGCGCCTTCGCCTGTTTCTCCAGACCCGCCGGGTAACTGACCGTCGTGGCGCCGGTGTTCTCGGGCGCGTTGCCCGTGCCGGTGACGGTGACGCCGGCCGTGCGCAGTTTCTCCGCGACGGTGCCGGCCAGGCCCTGGACCGAGGTGCCGTTGAGGACCTGCACGCGCACGGCGGAGGCGTACAGCGGGTTCTTCGCTTCCGCGTCCAGCCGCTTCTTGTCGACCTCCTTGTCCTTGGCCAGGGCCGTGAACAGTTCGGTGGCCTGCGGGTACTGCCAGACGACATTGGCCTTGTCGGTGGCGACGTCCGCCTCACGCGGGTAGTTGGGGACCGTGAGGAAGGTCAGGCGGTCGCTCGGGATGCCCTTGAGTTCCGAGGCGAGGGAGTACAGCGGCCTGATGCCGGCCAGATCGGGGTCCGTGGTCAGGGACTTGGTGGCGGACCGCAGGAAGCCGTAGAGCGAGTTCGGGCTGGTCAGCTTGGACTGTGCCTTCTCGGTCAGGGCGTTCATGAACTCCTGCTGGCGCCCGATGCGGCCGATGTCGGAGCCGTCGCCGACGCCGTAGCGGACCCGCACATAGCCGAGCGCCTGCTCCCCGCGGACGGTCTGGCAGCCGGGCTCCAGGTCGAGCCGGGCCTTCTTGGAGTGGATGGCCTGCTCGGGGCAGACCTCGATGCCGTCCAAGGCGTCGACCATGCCCTTGAAGCCCTGGAAGTCGACGGACATGAAGTTGTCTATGCGCAGGCCGGTGTTGGCCTCGACCGTCTTGATGGAGCAGGCGGCCGCTCCGGCGACCTCGCCGCCGGTGCCGCCGATCGCGAAGGCTTCGTTGATCTTGTAGTGGTGCGGGGAGGAGGTGCTGCCGTCGCCCTTGTCGCAGGCCGGTATCCCCACCCAGGAGTCGCGGGGGAAGGACAGGACGGTGGCCCATTTCCGGTTCGCGGGCACGTGCAGCACCATCAGCGTGTCCGACTGCATGGTGGTCAGGTCCTTGCCGTACTTCGCGTTGGCGCCGTCGCGGCTGTCGGAGCCGACGACGAGGATGTTCTTCGAGCCGGGGCTGAGATTGACCGGCCGGTCGCCGCCGATCTTGTCGTCGACGTCGGCCGACCTGATGTTGCCGTCGAGGTCCTGGTAGACCCAGGCGCCCACTCCGGCGACACCGAGGACGACCGCCGAGGTCACCCCCGCGCTCCACGCCAGTATCCGCCCCCGCCGGGTCAGCCGGGCCTTGCCCGCACCGGCCCCGTCCTGCGTACGCCGCCGTTTCCCCGATCCGCTCACTGCGCCCCTCCCCCTCGCTCACAGCCGTCCCCCCATGAACAGACGGCGAACTCCGTCGATTCCGTTGCCTGAACGGCCCGATCACCTCAGTCCGGTCACAGCGGCCGGTCCGGTCACAGCGGCGTCGCCGCGTGCAGGATGAGGACCATCGTCACCGCCGAGTTCGCCGACGACATCGCCGATACGGCCGTCCCCACGGCCGCGACCCACACCGCAAGCCCCACCGACGTGAACAGCGACGGCCAGTGGCGCGCCACGGGGGCCGGCCCGAGCAGCGCGGCCACCCGGCGCGGCACCGGCCCCGGCGCCGCGAAGCCGGCCAGTGTCGCGACCGGCGCGCCCCGGGACACCAGCGCCGCCCGGCCGATCGCGCACGCCACCGTCCGCCGGCTGCCGACCTGCTGGGCCGCGGCCTCGTCCGCCCAGCGCTCCGCCGTGTACGACACCGCCGTACGCAGCGGGCGCAGGAACGGGTTGGCGCGGGCGGCCAGCTGGACGGCGAGCAGGAAACGGTGGTGCCGCTCGCTCAGATGGGCCCGCTCATGGGCGAACAGCGCCCGGCGTTCGGCGGGTTCGAGGTGGTCCAGCAGGCCAGTGGTCACCACCACGCGGTCGCGTCGTCCGCCGGGCAGCGCGTACGCGTACGGCAACGCGTCGGGCAGTACGGCCACCCCGGTCCCCGGCAGCCCGGCCAGCGCCCGGTGGGCGCGGCGGCGTACCCGGCCGTGCCGCCACAAGGTCCGGGCGCAGGCCACGACCACCGCACACAGCGCCGGGATCGCCGCCTTGCCGACGACCTCGTCGTAGGGCACCGCCGCCCGTACCTCCGGGTCCGACCAGCCGTCGGGCAGTGGGTTGCCGGGCAGTTGGGCGGTGCCCACCACCATCACCAGGGCCAGGCACACGGTGCTGCACGCCGCCATCACCGCGGCGACGGCGGTGAGCAGTCGCGTGGCGGTGCGGGGATGCAGATGCTGCTCGGCCAGGCGGGCGATCGGCCATGCCGTGAGCGGCAGGACGAGCGGCAGAAAGACGAAGACCCCCATGCGGCGTCAGACTTCCCCTTCGCCCGGGGACCGGCCCGCGCCCCCGGACTGCCCCAGCAGGTCGCGCAGCAGCCGCTCGTCGTCCGGGTCGAGGCCCGTGACGAAGCTGGCCAGCACCGCCTCCCGGTCGCTCTCGGCGTCCAGCACCTTGCGCATCCGGTGCGCCGCGAGGCCCGCCTGGTCCGAGGCCGGCGTCCACGCGAAGGAGCGCCCGGCCCGCTCCCGGGTCACCGCGCCCTTGGCCAGCAGCCGGGTCAGGATCGTGATCACCGTCGTATAGGCGAGGTCCCCGCCGAGCCGTTCCTGCACCCAGCCGGCCGTCGCGGGTCCGTCCGCCTCTGTCAGTGCCGACAGGACCAGCGCCTCCAGCTCGCCCTGTCCCCGGCGCCGGGAACCCTGGCGGTGATCCGCCATGCCCTGTCTCCCTTCCGCTGACCTGCACGTCATGTGCGATACATCGAGCGGTACATCGTAAGGAAAGCAGAGGCGGCCCGGCGGAGACGACCTTCCCTCATTTCTACAGTGATGTAGTTTTCAGGGGCACGAAGGGGCACACCACCGCACCCCGGCCCCGCTCACCAGGAGGACAGGACCCCATGTTCGGACTGAGCGAACTCGCGATCATCCTTGTCGTCGTCATAGCCGTCCTCTGCGCGAAGAAGCTGCCCGAACTGGCCCGTTCGGCCGGCAAGTCGGCGCGCATCCTCAAGGCCGAGGCCAGGGCGGCGAGGGACGAGGACGACCCGGCGGCGCCCCGGGTGATCCGGGGCGAGACGGTCACGCCGGGCTCGGCCGAACCGAAGGACCGGGGCACACCACGGCCCCGGCCGTGAACGCCGTCCGGCGCGGGATGCGCCGGCTCGGTCACCTCAGCCTCCCCGGGGGCCGGGGCGGATGGTGAGGCCGCGGACGGTCATGTGCAGGTGGTCGCCCGCTCCCGGCTCGACGCCCTGTCGGCCCAGCTCCTCGTCCAGCGCCATCGCCGCGGTGACCAGCGCGAGGTGCGTGAACGCCTGGGGGAAGTTGCCGAGTTGCTCGCCCGAGGGGCCGATCTCCTCGGCGAACAGCCCGACGTGGTTGGCGTAGGTGAGCATCTTGTCGAAGGCGTACCGGGCCTGGGCGAGCCGGCCGCTGCGGGCGAGGGCCTCGACGTAGAGGAAGCTGCACAGGTTGAAGGTGCCCTCGGAGCCGCGCAGGCCGTCCGGGGAGGCCGCCGGGTCGTAGCGGTAGACCAGGCTGTCGCTGACGAGTTCCTCGTTCATGGCGTCGAGGGTGCTCAGCCAGTCCGGGTCGTGCGCGGAGACGAAGCCGACCCGGGGCATGAGCAGCAGCGAGGCGTCCAGGACGTCGGTGTCGAAGTGCTGGACGAAGGCCTGGCGCTTGTCGTGCCAGCCACGCTCGACGATCTGCTGGAAGACCGCGTTGCGGGCTTCGGTCCAGCGCTCGATGTCGGCGGGGCGGGAGGTGTAGATGGCCGCGCGGATGCCCCGGTCGAACGCCACCCATGTCATCAGCCGGCTGTAGGTGAAGTTCTGCCGCCCGCCACGGGTCTCCCAGATCCCTTCGTCGGGCCGGTCCCAGTGGTCGCACAGCCAGTCCAGCACGCCGCTCAGCGACTTCCAGCCGCGCAGCGCGCCCGTGTCGCTGCCCACGATCAGGGCTTGCGCGGCCTCGCCGTAGATGTCGAGCTGGAGCTGGTCGGCGGCGGCGTTGCCGGCCCTGACGGGTCGTGAGCCCTGGTAGCCCTCCAGGTGGTCGAGGATCTCCTCGGTCAGATGGGGTTCCCCGTCGACCCGGTACATGATCTGCAAGGGGTCCCCCGAGGCCGTGCGTCCGGCCTCGATGCGGTCGCGCAGCCAGCGCCGGAAGGAGTGGGCCTCGGCCTGGAAACCCAGATCGATCAGCGACCGCACGGACAGGGAGGCGTCGCGGATCCAGGTGTAGCGGTAGTCCCAGTTGCGCTCGCCGCCGACCTGTTCGGGCAGGCCCATGGTGGCGGCCGCGATGGGCGCCCCGCTGGGTGCGTAGGTGAGGAGCTTGAGCGTGATCGCCGACCGGTTCACCATGTCCTGCCAGCGTCCCCGGTAGGTGCACGACCGCAGCCACGACAGCCAGAAGGCCCGGCAGTGCTCCAGCTCCCCGGCCACCTCCTCCAGGGACGGCGCGGGCGGTACGGCGCCCCCACCGGCCGTGCTGGTCAGCACGAAGGCGGCGACCTGCCCGGCGGAGAGCGTGAACCGGGCGGTGACGTCGTCGCCGTCGGCCTGCAGGTCGACGTCACCGCTGGTGCGCACGTGCAGATCGGTCCCGGGCCCGCGCAGGACGGCGCTGTGGTCGTCCGCCAGGCTCAGGGAGTGCGGGGCGCGGCCGTAGTCGAAGCGCGGGCGGCAGGCGAACGCGAAGGGCAGGCTGCCGCGGACGACCCGGACGACCCGGAGCAGCGTGTGCCGGTCCGTCGCGGCCGACGACTCGACGGGCACCATGAAGTCGGCGACCTCACCGACTCCGCCCGGCGCCATGAAGCGCGTGACCAGGATGGCCGTGTCGGACAGGTACAGCTGGCGCACGGTCATCCCGCCGTCGTCCAGCTCCGCGGCCAGCCGGCAGTGGCCGCCGCGCTCGCTGTCCAGGAGCGAGGCGAACAGGCTGGGCGAGTCGAAGCGGGGTGTGCACCACCAGTCGACGGTGCCGGCGGAGGACACCAGGGCAGCGGTCTGGAGATCGCCGACCATGCCATGGTCCGCGATGGGTGGGTACTGGTTCACGAGCCCCTCCTACGGCAGGTGGACGCAAGGCCCGGACGGTCGGCATCAGCGGTTTGTGCGCCGTGCTCCCCGCACGCGCGTGCGTGGTGGCTCACCCGCCGCCGCGGAGCAGGCGGTCGATCGACGTCACTCGCGGTACTACGAGCTGAAGTCTTCCTTCTTCGCGACGCACAGCGCCCAGATGATGAACCCGGACATCGCGATCATCACGACCGACCACACCGGGTAGTACGGCAGGGAGAGGAAGTTGGCGATGATGATCAGCCCTGCGATGGCCACGCCACCGACCCGGGCCCACACCGACGGCTGGAACAGCCCGATGCCGATGATCACCGCGACCGCGCCGAGGATGAGATGGATCCAGCCCCAGCCGGTGACGTCGAACTCGAAGACGTAGTTCTGCGTGGTGACGAAGACGTCGTCCTCGGCGATGCCCATGATCCCGCGGAAGACGGCGATCAGTCCGGCGATGGTCAGCATGACGGCGGCGAAGACCGTCAGGCCCCCGGCCCAGGCGTACTTCGTCTCGTGCGCCTGCTTGGTGTGCATGGCGGCCATGGTTGTGCCTCGC
The DNA here is from genome assembly GCF_008042075.1 of Streptomyces sp. UW30. Classification (GTDB taxonomy): domain Bacteria; phylum Actinomycetota; class Actinomycetes; order Streptomycetales; family Streptomycetaceae; genus Streptomyces. The sequence continues at coordinate 1,177,924 of NZ_RDBN01000053.1, forward strand.
TTCCTTTGTGCGTACTCGGCTGCGTCAGGAGTCAGTGGTGGAGCCGGTGCGGGCCGAGGGACCGGCGCCGCTCAGCACGAGGTCCTTGGCGCGGCGGAACTCGTCGTCCGTGATGTCGCCGTGGGAGCGCATCTCGGACAGCTTGGCGAGCTCCTCGGCGCTGCTGGACGGCTTGCTCTCACCGGCCCGGTCGCGGACGTAGTCGTCGAACGCCCGCTGCTGTGCCTGGGAGTGTTCGATCTCGCGGCGGCCCATGTCCTTGCCGCGGGCGATGAGGTACACGAACACGCCCAGGAAGGGCAGCACGATGCAGAAGACCAGCCAGCCGGTCTTGCCCCAGCCGCTGAGGCTGTCGTCGCGGAAGATGTCGCCGATGATCCGGAAGAGCAGGACGAACCACATGATCCACAGGAAGAACCACAGCAGCGTCCAGAACATGCTCAGCAGCGGATAGTCGTAGGCGAGGTACGTGCTCGTGCTCATCGTCTGCCTCCGTCCCGGGCGGGGTGCTCGTGTGCCGGTCCCGCCGATTTCAGCGTGCGCATGCTCAACGGGAACGGCCTCACCCAGGACGGGTGAAGCCTGCCCGGTGCAGGGCGGAGCGCCAGGCGAGGGCGACCCCCAGCTCGGTCAGCCCGAGCAGCAGCAGCCACAGGCCGAGCAGCCGGGTCAGTACGACGGCGGACTCGCTGGGCAGGGCCAGCACGACGACGCCCGCGACGAGGCCGAGCAGCCCGGCGCCGAGGACGAATCCGCGGTGCGGCAGGCCCTTGGCGGCAAGCGCCGTCCAGGCGGTCAGCATGCCCGTCACGACCCACACGGCCCCGACGATCAGCGAGAGCGCGGCGATGGTCTGGAGCGGGTGGCGCAGACACAGCACCCCGGCGAGGACGTACAGCGCCGCGGCGAGCAGACCCAGATGCCGGTCGCCCTGCTCCCGGGCGAACGAGGAGACGAACCGGAACGCGCCCGTGACCAGCAGATACAGCCCGATGATCACCGCCAGCACATGAAGGGTGGCGTCCGGCCAGGCCAGGGCCACGATGCCCGGCACCAGCGTGGCCACCGCCGACCCCAGCAGCCAGGTCCACGAGCCGCCGAGTTGCGCCAGCACCCGCTCGGTGTCCGGGTCGTCGGTGAGAACCGTCCCGTCGGCCAGAGGATCAGGCCCGGTGTCCGGCGCCGGTTCACGCGAAACGGTCATGGCTCCTCCTCGCGTGCTACGGCCGGCAACCGGGCCACCGACGGGACGGTGTACGGCACCCTCACCGGCCAGCGTCGCGCGCGCCGCCGCGGGCCGGGTCACCCCTCACGGGTGATCCGCGGACGGGGCTGAGGCGATGAGCTGGGCTTCAAGGGCCGACCGGCTCTGCGCGGGAGCAGGGCCACGGCCGCCCGGAGGTGGAGGGTGAGCCATGTCGATACCGAGTGCGTTCACGGCCTCGCTGTCGCCCGAGGAGCGGGCGGCACACGGCAGAAGCGCCCGGCGGCGCGCCCCGCGTTCCGGCCACGGCCGGTTCGAGGCGGGAGCGGACCGGCCCGATCCGATCGAGGTGATCGAGCGTCAGTCGGCGCAGCGCGTCCAGGAGTTGGTGCCGATCCGCTACGGCCGGATGCTGGAGTCCCCGTTCCGTTTCTACCGGGGCGCCGCGGCCATCATGGCGATGGACCTGGGCCGGATGACGGACTCGGGCCTGACGGCACAGCTCTGCGGAGACGCCCATCTGCTGAACTTCCGGCTGCTGGCCTCCCCGGAGCGCCATCTGGTCTTCGACATCAACGACTTCGACGAGACGTATCCCGGCCCGTTCGAGTGGGACGTCAAGCGGCTGGCGGCCAGCTTCGTGATCGCCGCCCGCGCCAACGGGTTCTCCACCGCCGAGCAGGAGGGCGCCGTACGGGAGTGCGTGCAGGCGTACCGGACGCGGATGCGGGAGTTCGCCGGTATGCACACCCTGGACATCTGGTACGCGCAGGACGACGCCGACAGCATGCGCAAGCTGCTGGCGTCCTCCATGAGCAAGCACGCCAAGCGCCAGACGGCCGCTGCGACGGCGAAGGCACGCACCCGCACCTACCTCCAGGCCTTCGCCAAGCTGACCCGGATCACCTCCGAGGGCCGGCGGATCGCAGCGGACCCACCGCTGATCACCCCGCTGCGGGACCTCGTGGCCGGCTCGTCCGCGGGCGAGGAGGAGAAGGAGCTCCAGACCGTCTTCGAGGAGTACACGAAGACCCTGTCGTCCGAGCGCCGGCACCTGCTGGGCCACTACCACCTGGTGGACATCGCCCGCAAAGTGGTGGGCGTCGGCAGCGTCGGCACCCGCTGCTGGATCATCCTGCTGCTCGGCCGGGACGACGACGATCCCCTGCTGCTCCAGGCCAAGGAGGCCTCGGAGTCGGTGCTGGCCGCGCACACCGGCGGCGAGCGCTTCGACAACCAGGGCCGCCGTGTGGTGACCGGACAGCGGCTGATCCAGACGACCAGTGACATCTTCCTGGGCTGGACGCACGTCGTGAGCGGCCTCGACGGCCGCGGCCGGGACTTCTACGTACGCCAGCTGCGGGACTGGAAGGGCATCGCACGCCCGGAGACCTGGGACCCCGCCATGCTGCGGCTGTTCGGCCAGGTGTGCGGAGGCAGCCTCGCGCGCGCCCACGCCCGCTCCGGCGACCCCGTCGCCATCGCGGCCTATCTGGGCGGCGGCGACAGTTTCGACCGTGCGCTGACCGAGTTCGCGGGGGCATACGCCGATCAGAACGACCGGGACTTCGAGGAGCTGGGCGTCGCCGTCCGCTCGGGCCGGGTGCAGGCGCACGACCTCTGAAGTGCGGGAACCCTCTGAAGTGCGGGAAGCCTCTGAAGCGCGGGACCGGTCTGCGGGGTCACTCCGGCAGCTGACGCATCTCCAGCACCCGCAGGCCGAGGGACTGGCAGCGGGCCAGCAGGCCGTAGAGGTGGGCATCGTCGACGACGGGCCCGAACAGCACCGTCTGCCCGGACATGACCACGTGATCCAGTTCCGGAAAAACCTTCGCCAGGGTCTTGGACACATGTCCTTCGACGCGGATCTCGTAGCGCATGTGCTGCCTCCCGCCGACAGCCGCTGGCAGACCTGCCGCGCTCATCGTCCCGCCGTGAGCAGGGGGCCACCTCACCCGGCGCAGGTGACCCCCCTTCTGCCCGGGGAGTCAGTGCGTCACGACGAGCTTGAACAGGACGATCAGCAGACCGAGCACCAGATTGACCGAGGCGCTGACGGCCATCAGCGACCTTGAGGCGCCGGCCCGCCGGGCCGCGGCCACGGACCAGCCGACCTGCCCGGCCACCGCCACGGACAGGGCGAGCCACGAGGCCCCCGACACGTCCAGCCCCAGAAGCGGGCTGACGGCCACCGCCACGGCCGGCGGGACGGCCGCGTTGACGATCGGCCACTCGTCACGGCACACGTGCAGCACGGTCCGGCGGTCCAGGGCGTGCTGTGTCAGCCGGGCGCCGAACAGCTGGGCGTGCACATGCGCCACCCAGAAGACCAGGCCCGTCACCAGCAGCAGCGCGACCAGTTCCACGCGCGGAAAGGAGCCCAGGGTGCCGGCGCCGATCACCACCGAGGCGGCGAGCATGGAGCCGTAGACGCCGCCGGTGTAGTCGGCGCGCGCCCTCAGCTCCGCTCGGCGCTCACGCGCGGGCGGGCGGGCTCCGGACATGGCCGCCTCCCGGTGTCGGGGGTATCCGGCCGCGGACGCCGGGACGTCAGGCCGTGGGGACGTCACAGCAGGTGCAGTTCGCGGGCTCGTCGTACGGCGTCGCCCCGACGGTTGACCGCCAGTTTCCGGTAGACGCTCTTGAGGTGGGTCTTCACCGTGTTCACGGAGACATACAGATCGGCGGCGATGTCCTCGGTCGACATCATCTGGGCGAGCCGCTGGAGCACGTCGCGCTCCCGTCCGCTCAGGTGCTCCACCAGCAGCGGCCCGGGCTCGTCGGACGCGGGCCCCGGCGTGAGCCAGCCCGCGGCCAGCCCGTGCAGCGGTGGGCCGGCCAGATACGGCCCGAGCCACGCCCCCGCCTCCAGGAAGGGCAGCCGCAGCCGCTCGCGCCGGGCCTGCGTCAGTGACCGGGCGAGCAGCCTGCGCACGGTGACGACGTCCCCCGCCGCGTTCGCGGCCTGCGCCCTGAGCAGCGTGGCCCGCACGAGCACCGCCGGGCCGGTGCGCTCCCCGGCGCCGACGGCGTCGAGCAGCCGCAGGGCCGCGTCCGGGTCGCCGGCCGCGAGGCGGGCCCGCGCCGCGCCCACCGCACAGGCCGGCTGCTCGGCGGCCACCTGCTCCAGCACCTCCGCCGCCTCGTCGGGCCGGCCTTCGGCCAGGTGGGCGGCCGAGGCGACCAGCGCGGCGTGGCCGCGCTCCCACGGGGAGGCCACATCTGCGGTCACGGCGGCCTCGGTGGCCGCGAGCGCGGCGCGCGCCCTGCCCCGGGCCAGCAGGAGCTGGGCGGTCGCGATGGACCGGCCCGCCGCCGTCACCGGGTCGCGCGGCGCGCACCGGCTCGCCCGGTCGAGGAGTTCCTCGGCCTCGCTCAGCTCGCCCCGGTCCACGGCGACGGCGGCCAGGACCAGGCACCCGAGTGCGGAGACGGACGCCCGGGGCAGGCTGAACCGCTCCGTCTCGGTCATCGCCGCGACGGCCTTGCGCTCCGCCCGGGTCGGCCAGCCGTCGAGGTAGTCGATGAGCGCCAGATGCTCCAGGGACTCCTCCCGCGGCAGCGCCGTCGCGGCGCCGGCGGTGCCGTCGGCCACGGTGCTGAGCGCGTCGCGCGCCGCGTCGAAGCGCCCGGCCCACAGCCGCGCCGAGCCCAGGTGGGTCAGCAGCAGCGCGAGCAGCTCGGGGTGCTTGTCCAGCAGCTGGGCGGGGACCTCGTGCTCCAGCTCCCGCGCGGTCATTACGGCCTGCTCCGCCCGGCGGGGGGACCCGGCGAGGCGGGCCGCCAGGGCCTGCAGCAGGGCGCAGCTCAGCTGGGCCGCCGCGGGGCCGGGGCCGTCGGCGGTCAACTGCTGCTCGGCGTGCTGGAGATGGGCCAGTGCCTGATCCAGGTCGCACCGGGACAGGTCGCCCGCCGCACGGACCAGGTCCGCCGCGGCGCTCGTCGTCTCGGGGCCCATGCCGGCGAACAGCTCGGTCAGGTCGTCGGAGCGCAGGCCGGTGAAGAGCTGTCCGATCGCCAGGTCGTCGACGAAGGCGCGGGCGGTGAAGTCCCACTCCCCCGCGGCCGCGCCGTGGGCCAGCATCTCCGGCAGCAGCCCGGAGCGCCCCAGCCAGTGCGCGGCGCGCAGGTGCAGCTCCGGTTCCAGGTCCGCGCAGCGCTCGCGCAGGTGGGCCCGGAGGATCTCCCGGAACAGCGGGTGGAGGCGGTACCAGGTGTGCCCGAGGTCCTCGACGAAGGCGTTCTCGCGGTGCAGCCCGGCGAGGATCGACTCGGCGTCGGTCCGCCCGGTCAGCTCGCCCGCCAGCCCGACGCAGAAGCGCTCCAGGACGCTGACCCGCAGCAAGAGGTCCTGGGTGGGGGGCGGCTGCCGTTTGAGGACCTCCGCCAGCAGGAAGTCGGCGACCGCGCTGTGCCCGGCCTCGAACTCCTTCAGATAGATCTCCGGGTCCGGCTGCTGCCGCGCGGCCAGGGCGCACAGCCGCAGCCCGGCCGCCCAGCCCCGGGTGCGGTCGACGAGGGCGTCCGCCGCGTGGACGGGGAGGCGCAGCCCGTGCCGGTCCAGGAGGGCGACGGTCTCCTCGGGCGTGAAGGCCAGCTCGGCGCCCCGGATCTCGGTCATCGCGCCGGCCGTGCGATAGCGGTGCAACGGCAGCAACGGCTCGGTCCGGGTGACGATGACCAGGCGCAGCCCCGGCCCGGCGTGGTGCAGCACGAATTCCAGCTGTTCGGAGATCTCCGGGGCGCTCACGCGGTCGTACTCGTCGAGCACCACGGTCACGATCCGCCCGTTGTCGCCGAGCTGCGCGGCGAGCCGGGTCAGCAAGGTGCGGCTCACCCGGCTCGCGTCGGCGGGGAAGCCGATGTCGTCGGCGACCGGCACCCCGCTGATGCGCAGGGCCTGGAGCAGATGGGCCCAGAACATGCCGGGGCCCTGGAGTGCCGGGTCGAGCGTGAGCCAGGCGACCGGCCGGTCCAGGCCCGCCGCCCAGTCGGCGACCAGCAGGGTCTTGCCCGCTCCGGCGGCGCCGTTGACCATCGTCAGGGGGGTCAGCAGCGCCTGGTCGAGGTGCTCGACCAGGCGTTCGCGCCGCAGGAAGGTGTCCGGCCGGGCCGGCAGGGCGAACCGGGTCCGCAGGAACGGGTCGCCCAGCGGATCGACGTCGGCGGTGGCCGCTGCGTCCCGGTTCTCGTCGCTCGTCGCCACCACGCTCACCGCCCTGCGCGATCGGGGATCCAGCTCCCCCCACCACCATCACAGCTTTGCCGCGTTCCTGCGCGCCAAGGTCCGAAAGGCGCCCCACCTCCGCTTTCCGGGAGGCAGACGCGCGTCACCTTCGCCCCTGTCACAGGGGCTCGGGCCGCCTCGTCATGGGGGTGTAGCCACTACGACGGCCAAGGGAGCACGGCATGGACACGCGACTGGACTTGTTCACCGACCCGATCACCGGCAAGGCCCCTCAAGCACCTCATGTCGGCGGGCAGGGTGGTCGAGGACTCGGCGCTGCCGGCCGGTGATCGCCCAGGCGTCCGCCACCGGACTCATGTGCCCGAGCTTGTCGGGATTGAGCACGGTGCCCGGCCCCGACCGCATCGTCCGGCACCGGTCCCTCCCCTCGTGGGGACCGGTGCCGAACGGCGGGGCGGCGTCGATCCTCGACCTGCCGGCCGGTGGGCCGGCGGGTCAGTTCGGATCGAGCAGGATTCGGGCGGCGCGACGTGCTTTCGGCTCCCGCGGAAGGAGATCCCGTGAAAGTCCGTCCTGCGGAAGGTGTCCGAGAACATTCGGCGCCATGAGTGGTGTCTTTCAGCTCCGGGCTGGTGGCCCGCTTGGGCGACGCGCGAGAGCCGCGCGTTTGCGTCATGATCCTGCCAGCCGAGGGTGCCGGCGAGGAGGTTCCGGTCTCCGGACGCCGCATTAACCGCAGGTCAGCCGTATAAAGTGAGTTTTCCGGTCCGGATGCCCAGGTGCGGCTGACCAAAGGAGTGCAGGCCTTGAGTTCCGAGTCGTCGGCGCGCACTGCCTTCGCCGAACGGCTCGCGCTGCTCTACAAGGAGGCCGGCAACCCGCCCCTGAAGAGCGTGGCCGAGGCGGTCGTCCGGCTCCAGCGGGTCGACGAGCGAGGGCGGCCCGTACGGGTCTCCGCCCAGCGGATCAGCGACTGGCGCCGCGCCAGGAACGTACCCGCCCAGTTCGCCGCCCTGTCGGCCGTCCTGCATGTACTGATCCCCCAGGCGCGCCGCGAGCGGCCCATACCGGTGTCCGCCGGGCTGTACGACCTGGGGCAGTGGCAGCGGCTGTGGGAGCGGGCGACGGTCGGGGAAGAGGAGGAGCAGACTCCGGTCGAGGTCCCCGCGATGTCCGGCGGGGTGTGCCCGTATCGGGGGCTCGCCTCCTACCGGCAGGAGGACGCCCGCTGGTTCTTCGGCCGGGAGCGCGGCACCGAGGCCCTGGTCGCCCAGCTGCGCGCGGTGGAGAAGAGCGGCGGCCTGGTCATGCTCGTCGGCGCCTCGGGCGCCGGGAAGTCCTCCCTGCTGAACGCCGGCCTGGTGCCGGCCCTGCGCGGTGGCGCGCTGGGCGGTCGGAGCACCGGGGGCGGTGCGGTCGTACAGCTCGTGCCGGGCGGCGATCCGCTCGCCGAACTGACCCGCCGGATCCCGGAACTCACGGACGTCGTCGCGTCGGCGGGCCCGGACCGCGTGCAGGAGCCTGCGGACGCGCAGGACCCGGGCGGCCCGGCGCAGCCCGATGAGTCCGACGCCCGGGAGCCGTGCGCCGGCTTCCTGGACGCCACACGCGAGGCCGTCGCCGCCTGGGCCCGCCGCGAGGGCTCCGCCGGCGCTCCCGCGGTCCTGATCGTCGACCAGTTCGAGGAGACCTTCACCCTCTGCCCCGACGAATCCGACCGCCGCACCTTCGTCAAGCTCCTCCAGGCCGCCTGCACCCCCGCGGGCCCCGGCGAACCGCCGCCCGTCCTCGTCGTCCTCGGCATCCGCGCCGACTTCTACGAGGAGTGCCTGGGCCACCCGGAGCTGGCCGACGCCCTCCAGCACCGGCACATGGTGCTCGGGCCGCTGACCACGCCGGAGCTGCGGGAGGCGGTGACCGGGCCGGCCAAGGCGGTGGGCCTCGAACTGGAGCCGGGGCTGGCGGAGCTGATCGTGCGGGAGGTGAGCGCGGACGGGCCGCGCGGGACACATGACGCGGGCGCGCTGCCGCTGCTGTCGCACGCGCTGCTCGCCACCTGGCAGCGCCGCAAGGGGGGCCGGCTGACGGTGGCCGGATACCGCGCGGCGGGCGGCATCCAGGGCGCGGTCGCGGCCACCGCCGAACGCGCCTGGTCCGGCCTCGACCCGGCGGCCCGCTCGGCGGCCCGGCTGCTGCTGCTCAGGCTGGTCAGGCTCGGCGAGGACACCCAGACGACCCGGCGACGGGGCACGCGCCGCCAGCTGGCGGCGGAGTCCACGGATCCCGGCAAGACGGAGGAGTCGCTGGAAGCCCTGGTGCGGGCGCGGCTGGTGACGCTGGACGCCGAGACCGTGGAGATCACGCACGAGGCGCTGCTGCACGCCTGGCCCCGGCTGCGGGACTGGATCGACGAGGACCGGCAGGGCAACCTGCTGCGCCAGCAGCTGGAGGAGGACGGCCGGGCCTGGGAGGGCTCGAACCGTGACTCGTCGCTGCTGTACCGGGGCTCGCGGCTGGAGCAGGCGCGCGGCTGGGCGCGGTCGGCCGGGGACACGTTCCTGACCCGCAGCGCGGTGGAGTTCCTGGCCGCCTCGGTCCGGCTGCGGCGGCGCACGGTCTGGATCATGCGCAGCGCGGTCGCGGCGCTGGTCGCCCTGGTGATGGTGGCCGTCGGCGCGGCGGTGGTGGCCTGGCAGCAGCGCGACGACGCCGTGTTCGCGCAGGTGCTCGCCGAGGCCGACCGCTTCCAGTACACCGACCCCTCGCTGTCGGCCCAGCTCGGCCTGGTGGCGCACCGGCTGCGCCCGGACGACGAGGACACCTCCAGCAGGCTGATCTCCATCGTGAACGCGCCGCTGGCCACGCCCCTGCGCGGCCACACCGGCGCCGTCTATCTCACCTCCTTCAGCCCGAACGGACGGCTCCTGGCCACCGCCAGCTACGACCGGACCGTACGGCTGTGGGACGTGTCCGACCGGGATCGGCCCCGGCCCCTGGGCAAGCCCCTGACCGGGCACAAGAGCTGGGTGAGCAGCGCGGTCTTCAGTCCGGACGGCCGCACCCTCGCCAGCGCCGCCGACGACGGCACGGTCCGGCTGTGGGACGTGACCCGGCCGAGCCGGCCGCGTCCGATCGGCGCGCCCCTGACCGGGCACGAGGGCACGATCTACCTGGTCGCCTACAGCCCGGACGGCCGCACCCTCGCCTCCGTCAGCGAGGACCGCACCGTACGCCTGTGGGACGTGGCCGATCCGCGGCGGCCGAAAGCGCTCGCCACGCTGACCGGCGCCGACGCCGCCGTACGGTCGGTGGCGTTCAGCCCGGACGGCGACACGCTCGCGGCCGGGGGCGACGACGACACCGTCCGGCTGTGGGACGTGGCCGCGCCGGACCGCCCGAAGCAGCTCGCCACGCTCACCGGCCACACCGACCTGGTGCATTCGGTCGCCTTCAGCCCGGACGGCCGCACGCTCGCCAGCGGCAGCGCGGACGACACGATCCGGCTGTGGGACGTGGCCGACCCGCGCCACGGCCACCAGCTCGGCGCGCCGCTGACCGGCCACACCGGCCCGATCTGGTCGGTGGCCTTCGACCCCGACGGCAGCACGCTCGCCGCCGCCAGCGCGGACAGCACCGCGAGTCTGTGGAACGTCAGCGACCCGGCGTATCCCTCCCAGGTCGGCGAACCCCTCGCGGGCAGCAGCGGGGAGATGTACGCGCTGGGCTTCAGTCCCGACGGCCGCACGCTGGCCACCGGCAGCGGCGACAGCAAGGTCCGGCTGTGGTCGATCCCGACGTCGGACATGATCGGCCGCGGCGGGGCGTTCCGGCCGGACGGGAAGGTGCTCGCCACGGCCGCACGCGACGGCAGCGTCCGGCTGTGGAACGTGGCAAAGCCCGCCCGGCCCGTCCTGCTGAACAGGCCCTTCATGCCCGGCGACGGCGGCCAGCGCTCCCTGGTGTTCTCCCCCGACGGGCGCACCCTCGCGGTGCTGACCGGCAGCCGCGCGGTCCATCTGTGGGACATCGGCGACCCGGCCCGGCCCGTCTCCCTCGGCCCGCCCCTCACCCTGCGCACCCGGTTCATGGGCCCCGACGCCCTGGCGTTCAGCCCGGACGGGCGCACCCTGGCCACGGCCTACGACGACCGCACGATCCGGCTGTGGAACGTCGCCGACCCCTCCCATGTCGTCCCGCTCGGCGCACCGCTGACCGGGCACACCGGCTACATCAACTCCCTGGCCTTCAGCCCGGACGGCCGCGCCCTGGCCAGCGGCAGCGCGGATTCCACCGTGCGGCTGTGGGACGTGACCGCGCCGGACCGGCCGAGGGCGCTGGCCAGGCTCACCGGCCACAGCGGGCCGGTCAACGCGCTCGACTACAGCCAGGACGGCCATACGCTGGCCAGCGGCAGCGACGACGACACCGTGCGGCTCTGGGACGTCACCGACCCGGCTGCGGCGACCGGGCTGGGCTCCCCCCTCACCGGTCACACCGAGGCGGTCGTGTCGCTGACGTTCAGCAAGGGCGGGCGCTATCTGGCCAGCGGCGGCAACGACAACACGGTCCGGCTGTGGAACGTCTCCAGCCCGTCCGACGCCTCCGCGATCGGCCAGGCGATGAGCCCCAACGCCAAGACGGGCAACTTCCTGTCCTTCAGCCCCACCAGTCACATGCTCGGCGTCTCCAGCGGCACCGACACCGTGCGGCTGTGGAACCTGGACGTGGACCAGGCGATCAGCCGCGTCTGCTCGACCACACAGGGTGTGCTGACCCGGGAGAAGTGGCACGAGTACCTGCCCCGGCTGTCGTACGAACCGCCGTGCGCGAGCTAGCCCGGTGCGCTCAGTGACGGGGCTGCAACACAAGTGACGTCGACGCGGGTTCGGCGGACAGCGGTTTCCGTGATCCCGATCACACCCCTGGTCGCAGCCGATCAGGCAGCTCCCACGAGGCAGGCAGCCTTGTTACTGTTGTGGACAGCCCGATCGCTGGTGCATCCCCCGTCGCCAGCGATCGGGTCTTCTCATGTCCGATCATGTCCGACGTGATGAGTCGTACGAGCCGATCCGTGCGTGCTGAGTCGTGCGTGCTGAGTCGCACGAGGGAAAGGTGGTGAACGACGCCATGCCCCGGCGCGTCATCGTCGTCACCGCCGTCCACGGTCCCTCGGCGGGATTCCTGCCCGAGGCCCACGCGAGCTTGCGCGCACAGGAGTTGCCGCCCGGCTGGGAGTGGCACTGGGTGATCCAGGAGGACGGGCGCACGGACGAGGTCCGCCCGCACGTCCCCGACGACCCTCGGGTGACCTTCCGTCAGGGCCGCCCCGGGGGCCCGGGTGTGGCCCGCACGTTCGCGCTGGCGCACGCCGAGGGCGAGTACGTGAAGATCCTGGACGCCGACGACCGGCTCACCCCGGGGACGCTGGCCCGTGACCTCGCCGTCCTGGAGGCCGACCCCTCCGTCGGCTGGACGACCTCCCGGGCCCTGGACCTCCTGCCGGACGGCAGCACGGCCGGTTTCCCCGGCGACCCCGACGACGGGCCCATCGCACCGGGCGCCGTACTCGACTTCTGGCAGGCCAACGACTTCCGCGCCCAGGTCCACCCGGCGACCCTGTGCATGCGCCGGGACCTCCTGCTCGCGCTCGGCGGCTGGATGGCCCTGCCGGCCTCGGAGGACACGGGCCTGCTGCTCGCGCTGGGCGCCGTGAGCCGGGGCTGGTTCACGGCTGAGGCGGGGCTGCTCTACCGGAAGTGGGACGGCCAGGCGACGGGCCAGGCGGCGCACGTCGACCCGGCGGAACGGCAGGCCCGGATGGCGGTGGTGGCCGCCAGGGCGCGGGCACTGGCGGCGTCCGGCTGGCAGTACCCGCCTGCTAGTCGGTGAAGGAGATGGCCTGGGACGGGCACTGCTCGACGGCTTCCCGCACCTGCGGGTCGTCGCCGCTGCCCTCCCGTCCCGGTCGCACGACGCCGTAGTCGTCCACGAAGTCGAAGACCGCCGGTGCCCGGTGCGCGCACTCGGCAGAGCCGTAACAGAGGTTCCGGTCGATGGAGACCCTCATCCGCGCTCCCGTCGTACGACCCCCGGCTATGGCCCTGGCCCCGCACGACGGGACTGCCCGGCAACCGGGTCGTCCTAATCCTCCTGGTCAAAGGGGAGTTCGAGCATCCGGATCGCGTTGCCGCGCAGCAGCTTGTAGGCGACCTCGTCGGAGAGCCCGCCGACGTGCTCCTCGGCCACCCGCTTGGTCTCCGGCCAGGTCGAGTCGACGTGCGGATAGTCCGTCTCGAAGGTCGCGTTGTCGACGCCGACCGTCTCGATCGCCTCGATGCCGTGCTTGTCGCGGAAGAAGCAGCAGAAGATCTGGCGGTAGTAGTACGTCGACGGCGGCTCGGGGATGAGGTCCTTCACGCCGCCCCACGCCCGGTGCTCCTCCCAGACGTCGTCCGCGCGCTCCAGGGCGTACGGGATCCAGCCCATCTGGCCCTCGCTGTACGCGAGTTTGAGCCGCGGGAACTTCACCAGGACCCCGGAGAAGAGGAAGTCCATCATCGACGCCATCGCGTTGTTGAAGCTCAGCGAGGCCTGCACGGCGGGCGGGGCGTCGGGGGACGCGGCCGGCATCTGCGAGGAGGACCCGATGTGCATGTTGACGACCGTGCCGGTCTCCTCGCAGGCCGCGAAGAACGGGTCCCAGTAGCCGGAGTGGATGGACGGCAGCCCGAGATAGGTGGGGATCTCGCTGAAGGTGACCGCACGCACCCCACGCGCCGCGTTGCGGTGGATCTCCGCGACCGCGAGGTCGATGTCCCACAGCGGGATCAGGCACAGCGGGATCAGCCGGCCGCCGCTGTCGCCGCACCACTCCTCGACCATCCAGTCGTTGTAGGCGCGCACACAGGCCAGCCCGACCTCCTTGTCCTTGGCCTCCGCGAAGGTCTGGCCGCAAAAGCGCGGGAAGGTCGGGAAGCAGAGCGAGGCCTCGACATGGTTGATGTCCATGTCCGCGAGCCGGGCCTTGGGGTCCCAGCAGCCGCGCCGCATCTGCTCACGGGTGATGCCGTCGAGCGTCATCTCGTCCCGGGAGAAGCCGACGGCCGCGATGATGCGTTTGTACGGGAAGAGGTCACCCTCGTACTCCCACCAGTCGGTGAGCTGGCCGTCCGGGTCCGTGGTGAACCGGTACTTCCCGCCGATGTACTCGAGTTCGCCGATTCCGGCGGTGAGGGGTTTGGGGCCCCGGTCCCGGTACTTGGCCGGGAGCCAGGTCTCGAAGAGATGCGCGGGCTCGATCACATGGTCGTCCACGCTGATGACCTTGGGCAGGTCCTTCGTGCCGCTCTCGGTACTGGCCACGCCATGCCTCCCGAATCTGACGGTCCATCAGATTCAGCGTAGGGGGCGTCCCGGGGAGCGGCAAGAGAAGGCACCCGTCAGCTGTTCCAGCTTTCGTCGTACGGATCCGTCGGCTCCGCCACCGGCTTGGCCTCCGTGACGTCGATGAACGGGATCGGACGGCCGTTGACCGGGTCCTCGGCGCGGCGCGGGGTGTAGGTGCCGGTGATCTGCAGCCAGGTGTCCGGCTGGAGGACCGGCGGGATCCGGCCGGTCAGGGCGACCTTGACCGGCTGGGCGTCGGCGGCGCAGCAGTTGAGGGCCATGCGGACGAGGTAGGGGGTGCCGTCGCGGTCCAGGGCCAGGAAGCCGGTGAGCCGGACCTGGCGGCCCCGCAGGGTGCGGCCGTGGTCGTAGACGGCGCGGCCCGCGTAGTCGACCACGCTCAGGGGCAGCGGGTCGGCGGCCGGGAGGGCGGGGTAGGCGAGGGGTTCCTGGAGGGCCGTGCCGGTGCGGGTCGCGCTGTAGGAGCCGAGGGCGGGCGGGCACGCAGGCACAAGGGCCGCGATGCGGACGAGGGCCACACCCACCACGAACCCCGCGTCGCCTGGCTCCTCGTCCTCCCCCTGCTCGCCCTGATCC
>NZ_RDBN01000053.1:1192398-1239574 GCF_008042075.1 Streptomyces sp. UW30
GCTCTTCCTGCCGATGCTGCTCGCGTCGAGCGTCCACCCGTCGATGCTCTTCTTCATCGTCTTCTACGGCCTCGACTGGGTCGCGACCGTCCCGCCCACCGTCGCCCTGTGCCGTGAGCACTYCGGCGACGACAGCGCGATCGTCTTCGGCTGGGTCCTCGCTTCCCACCAGGTGGGCGCGGCGCTGGTCGCCTTCCTCGGCGGGGTCGCGCGGGACGTCTTCTGCGTGAACGTCCTGAGCGCCGGCCAGGGCGAGTTGTGCCGTGCTTTCGCGGTGAGCGGGGCGGACAAGTTCGCGGGGGTGGCGTACGACGCGGCCCCGGTGTCCGGCTCCCCCCGCCTCGCGGGCACGCTCGCGTGGATCGACTGCACGATCCACGCGGTGCACACGGGCGGCGACCATCTCATCGTCGTGGGCCGGGTGGACGCCCTGGGCGGCGAGGACGCCCCCGACGGGCCGCTGCTCTTCCATCGGGGGCGGTTCGGCCGGCTGGAGGGCTGAGCACCCGCCGGCCGGGTCGGCGGATGCCGTCAGGATGCGGCGAGGGCGGGCACCGGACGCCGCCGGATCACCAGCGCCATCAGCGCCGCCGCGGCGCACAGCGCCCCGGACGCGTACCAGACCATGTCGTACGTGCCGAAGACGTCCCGCGCGACCCCGCCGAGGAAGGCGACCAGCGCCGCGCCCACCTGGTGGGAAGCGAGGACCCAGCCGAAGACGATCGCGCTGTCGTCGCCGTAGTGCTCACGGCACAGGGCGACGGTGGGCGGGACGGTCGCGACCCAGTCGAGGCCGTAGAAGACGATGAAGAAGAGCATCGACGGGTGGACGCTCGACGCGAGCAGCATCGGCAGGAAGAGCAGCGAGATGCCGCGCAGGGCGTAGTAGACCGCGAGCAGGCGGCGCGGTTCGAAGCGGTCGGTGAGCCAGCCGGAGAAGATCGTGCCGACGACGTCGAAGACGCCGATGACCGCGAGCAGCGAGGCGGCGGCCGTGATGGGCATGCCGTGGTCGTGGGCGGCGGGCACGAAGTGGGTCTGGATGAGGCCGTTGGTGGAGGCGCCGCAGATCGCGAAGGTGCCGGCCAGCAGCCAGAAGGGGCCGGTGCGGGCCGCCGAGAAGAGGACCGTCACGGCCCGGCGGGCGGCGCCCTGCGCGGGCGGCGGCTTCGGCACGAACTCCTCCGAGCCGTACGGCGCAAGGCCCACGTCGGCCGGGTGGTCGCGCAGCAGCAGCCAGACGAAGGGGACCACCGCGAGGGCCGCGAGGGCGACCGTGACGACGGCCGGGCGCCAGCTGTGGTTCTCGACCATCCAGGACAGCAGGGGCAGGAAGATCAGCTGGCCGGAGGCCGAGGCGGCGGTGAGGATGCCGGTGACCAGGCCGCGCCGCTCGGTGAACCAGCGGTTGGTGACCGTGGCGGCGAACGCCAGCGCCATCGAACCGGTGCCGAGTCCCACCAACAGGCCCCAGCACAGCAACAGCTGCCAGGCCGCCGTCATCCAGTACGTCAGACCGGAGCCGACCGCGATCAGGGTCAGGGCCGCCGCGACGACCCTGCGTATGCCGAAGCGGTCCATCAGGGCGGCGGCGAAGGGGGCGGTCAGGCCGTACAGCGCCAGGTTGATCGAGACGGCGGCCCCGATCGTGCCGCGTGACCAGCCGAACTGGTCGTTCAGCGGGTCGATGAGCAGCCCCGGCAGGGAGCGGAAGGCGGCCGCGCCG
The DNA here is from genome assembly GCF_008042075.1 of Streptomyces sp. UW30. Classification (GTDB taxonomy): domain Bacteria; phylum Actinomycetota; class Actinomycetes; order Streptomycetales; family Streptomycetaceae; genus Streptomyces. The sequence goes on from NZ_RDBN01000053.1 coordinate 1,194,125, forward strand.
AGGATCGTCACGAAGGCGACGGCGGCGACGAACCAGGCGCGGTGGATGCGGGAACGACGCGGCCCCGTCGGGGACTGGTCCGCGGTGGCGGCGGTGGCTTCGGTTGTCTGCGTCACGACAAAGAGCTTCGGGCCTGCGCCCTCGCGGATCCATTGGCCCGAGGGACAGCATTCGTTAGGATCGGGCCATGAGCAGTGAGCCGGAGCACCGCGAGGGTCAGCGCAAGGGTGAGGCGGACCGGCGGGAGCACCGGCACCACGGTCCGCCGGACTTCCGCCCGCACCGCGTCGTCGTCCTGGCGCTGGACGGAATCCTCCCCTTCGAGCTGGGCATCCCGCACCGGATCTTCGGCCGCCCCAAGGACGCGCTGGGGCGGCATCTGTACGAGGTCGTGACCTGCTCGATCCGGCCGCCGGGCCCCGTCCGCACCGACGCCGACTTCGCCATCCAGGTCGAGCACGGCCCGCAGACGCTGGCCACCGCCGACACGGTGATCATCCCGGCGTCGTACGAACTCGGCCCGGTCTTCGAGGAGGGCGTGCTCACCGACGAACTGGCCGCCGCGCTCGCCCACATCCGCCCCGGCACCCGCCTCGCCTCCATCTGCACCGGCGTGTACGTCCTCGCCGCGGCCGGCCTGCTCGACGGGCGCCCGGCCACCACGCACTGGGCCGACGCCGACCGCTTCCAGCAGCTGTTCCCGCAGGTCGAGGTCGACGCGGACGTGCTCTTCATCGACGACGGAGACCTGCTGACCTCAGCCGGGGTCGCGGCCGGGATCGACCTGTGCCTGCACATGGTGCGCCGCGACCACGGCACGGCGATCGCGACCGAGGTGGCCCGCCGCACCGTCGTACCGCCCCACCGGGACGGCGGCCAGGCGCAGTACATCCACCGCCCGGTCCCCGACCCGCAGCAGTCGTCCACGACCACGGCCCGCGCCTGGGCCCTGGGCCGGCTCCACGAGCCCATCCAGCTGCGGGACATGGCCGACCAGGAGTCCATGTCGGTGCGCACCTTCACCCGCCGCTTCCGCGAGGAGGTCGGCATCAGCCCAGGCCAGTGGCTCGCCCAGCAACGCGTCGAGCGCGCCCGCCATCTCCTGGAGTCCACCGACCTCTCGGTCGACCAGGTGGCCACCGCCGCGGGCTTCGGCACGGCCCAGTCGATGCGGCAGCACCTACAGACGGCACTCGGGGTCACACCCACCAGCTATCGGCGCACCTTCCGCACCGGCGGCAAGCCCGCCCTGCAGGTCCCCAGCCGTCCCTGAACCGTCCCGAGGAGGCTCCCCCTCACCAGCCGACCGGTCGACCAAGTCGCCCCGAGCCGCCGGCTTCGACACCACCCCAGCCGATGCGACAGCACCTACAAACGGCACTCCGGGTCACACCCACCAGCTATCGGCGCACCTTCCGCACCGGCAGCAAGCCCGACCCGCAGGTCCCCAGCCGTCCCTGAACCGTCCCGAGGAGGCTCCCCCTCACCAGCCGACCGGTCGACCAAGTCGCCCCGAGCCGCCGACTTCGACACCACCCCAGCCGATGCGACAGCACCTACAAACGGCACTCGGGATCACACCCACCAGCCATCGACGCACCTTCCGCACCGGCAGCAAGCCCGACCCGCAGGTCCCCAGCCGTCCCTGAACCGTCCCGAGGAGGCTCCCCCTCACCAGCCGACCGGTCGACCAGGTCACCCCGAGCCGCCGGCTTCGACACCACCCCAGCCGATGCGACAGCACCTACAAACGGCACTCGGGGTCACGCCCACCAGCTATCGGCGCACCTTCCGCACCGGCGCCAAGCCCGACCCGCAGGTCCCCAGCCGTCCGTGAAGCGTCCCGACGGGCCTCTCCCCACCAGCCGAGCGCGGTCAGCAGCAGGGTCAGCACCACACCGGCCAGAACGGCCGTGGACGGCGCGACGACCTGGAGCAGGCCGCCCGCGAGGGAACCCGTCGCCGCGTAGCCCGCGCCCGCGGCCGCGTACAGCACGGAGTAGCCGGCGGCCAGGGCGCTCGGCGGCAGGGCCTCGCGCAGGGACAGGTTGCGGGTGATCAGCGCGCCCGACTGGAGCATGCCGGCGAGGACCAGGACGATCGCGATCCCGGCCGCGCCCGGTATCAGTGCGACCAGGGCCACGAAGGCCGCCATGCCACTGATCAGCACCGCACTGCGCGTGGGGAGCCGCCCCGGCCACGACCTCAGGCCGTACAGGAACGCCCCGAGACCCGCCCCCACGGCCATGCCCGCCAGCAGCGGGCCGGACCAGCCCACGCCGATGCCGCGCTGCTCCAGCAGTGCGGGCAGGGTGAGTTCGGCCAGGCCGAGCAGCGTGATGCTGGCCGCGCCCGTGACGTAGACCGGCCAGGCGCGGATCAGCACCCGGGTCCTCACCCGGCCCGCCTCCCCACCCTCGCCGTCCTTGGCCCAGCCCGCGGGCAGCAGCCAGTGGCCCGCGACCGACGACGCCATGCAGACCGCCGCGAGGAGCAACGGCACCCGGGGCGCCACCCCGAGGGCCAGCCCGGCGACGGCGACCGGGGAGACCGCCCACACCCCGGACATCAGCATCGACTCGGCGGACAGCGCCTGCGCCACCGCGCGCTCCGGCACCAGCGAGGTCAGCAGCGCACGCTGGCCTCCCGCGGCGGCGGCGGGGGCGGCCCCGGCCAGGAACGCGAACGCCCCCAGCACGACGGCGGGCGAGTCGGCGAAGATCCCGAGTCCGGTGAACCCCACGGTCCCGCCCGCGAGCCCGACGACCAGGTGGCGCCTGCCGCGAGCCGGGTCCAGCCGCATCCCGAGGACCGGGGCACCGATGATCTCGCCGAGCACATAGACGGCCGCGAGCGTCGCGCCCAGGGTGTAGCCGCCGGGCCGCTCCCGCACCAGGAACACCAGCGCCAACGGCGTCATGGCGACCGGCATACGAGCGGCGACGGCGGTGCAGGCCCAGACCAGGACCTGCTTGGAGGCGACGTCTCGATAGGTCATGCAGATGACGGTAGGCGTCACCACCGACAACACGGCAGCCGTTTTCCGGGCCTGTGGAAAACCCCGCCGCGAGACCTCGCCGCAGACGTCCCGAAGACCTCAGAAGGTCAGCACCCCGCGCGCCACCTTCCCCGCCTCCGCGTCAGCCGCCGCCCTCTCGAAGTCCTCCACCGGGTACGTCTCCGTCACCAGCTCGTCCAGCATGAGCCGCCCCGCCCGGTACAGCTCGGCGTACAGCGCGATGTCCCGCTGCGGGCGGGACGACCCGTACCGGCAGCCCAGGATCGACTTGTCCAGGTACATGGAGGAGACGAGGAAGGACGCCTCGGCCGTGGCCGCGGGCACGCCGAGGAGTACCGCCTGCCCATGGCGGTCCAGCAGGTCGACGGCCGCCCGGATCAGCTCGACACGCCCCACGCACTCGAAGGCATGGTCGGCCCCCGTCGGCAGCAGTTCCCGCACCCCCTCCACCGACGTCAGGAAGTCCGTCGCCCCGAACTGCCGCGCCACCGCCTCCTTCGCCGGATTGGCGTCCACCGCCACGATCCGCAGCGCGCCCGCGATCCGGGCCCCCTGGATGACATTGAGCCCGATCCCACCGGCGCCGATCACGACCACCCGGTCCCCCCGGTCGACGCGCGCCCGGTTCAGTGCGGCCCCCACGCCCGTGAGCACCCCGCACCCGATCAGCGCGGCGGACGGCAGCGGAATGTCCTTGGGGATCCGGACCGCCTGGACCGCCTTCACCACGGTCCGTTCCGCGAAGGCGGAGTTGGACGCGAACTGGAACACTGCCTGCTCACCGCGCCGGAACGGCCGCCCCGGCCGCCCTATGGCCTGCCGGCACATGGTCGGCCGCCCCCGGTCGCACTCGGCGCACGTACCGCAGTTGGCAAGCGTGGACAGCGCCACATGATCCCCGGGCTCCACATGGGTGACACCCACACCCACCGCTTCCACGACTCCCGCCCCCTCATGGCCCAACACCACAGGAACCGGGAAGGGTATGGTCCCGTCCACCACGGACAGATCGCTGTGACACAACCCGGCCGCCGCGATGGACACCAGCACCTCACCCGGCCCCGGATCCCGCACCTCCAGATCGTCCACGACCTCGATCCGCTTGCCGTCGAACATCACTGCGCGCATCAGACGACCCCCTTGGGCTCCCTCGGCAGACCGAGCACCCGCTCGGCGATGATCGTGCGCTGAACCTGGTCCGAACCCCCGTAGATCGTGTCGGCGCGGGAGAACAGGAACAGCTGCTGCGCGGCATCGAGTTCGTACGGCGTCGAGGGCGCCCACTCCCGCGGCCCCACGCTCGCCACCGCGCCGCGCACCTGAACCGCCAGCTCCCCGAGCCGCTGATGCCAGCCGCCCCACAGCAGCTTGGCCACGCTCGGCGCTCCCGCGTCGCCCGAACTCCCCAGTGTCCGCAGGGCGTTCCACCGCATCACCCGCAACTCGGCCCACTGCCGCACCAGCCGCTCCCGTACGACGGGATCCGCCACGGCGCCGGACCGCACGGCCGCCTCCACGACCCGCCCCAACTCCGCCGCGAACCCGATCTGCTGGGCGAGTGTGGAGACTCCCCGCTCGAACCCGAGCAGACTCATGGCGACCTGCCACCCCGCGCCCGCACCCCCGACGACGTGCTCCGCGTGCGCGCCGTCGAAGAAGACCTCGTTGAAGTCACTGGTGCCGGTCATCTGACGGATGGGCCGCACCTCGACGCGCCCCGGCTGGTCCATCGGGACCAGCAGAAAGCTCAGTCCGTGATGGCGCCGGGATTCCGGCTCGGTGCGGGCCAGCACGAAGCACCAGTCCGCCTCGTGGGCGAGGGAGGTCCAGATCTTCTGCCCGGTGACGCGGTACGTTCCGTCCGAGGCCCGCTCGGCCTTCGTACGCACCCCCGCGAGGTCCGATCCGGCCCCGGGCTCGCTGTACCCCTGGCACCACAGCTCTTCGCCGACGGCGATCGGCGGCAGGAAGCGCGCCTTCTGCTCCTCGCTGCCGTGCGCGAGCAGGGTCGGGGCCAGCAGCTTCTCCCCGATGTGCCCGGACCGCGCCGGCGCCCCCGACCGCGCGTACTCCTCGGCCCACACGACCTGCTGAGTGAGCGTGGCGGTCCGGTTCCCGTACCCGGCCTCGGACCAGCCCAGCCCTATCCAGCCGGCTTTGCCCAGCGCGCGTTCCCAGGTACGGCGATCCTGCGCCCCCTCGCGATGCTCGGAGAGCCACGCCCTGGCCTCCGCACGAAACGCCTCGTCCTCAGCGGTGAATCCAAAGTCCACGGCAACCTCTCAAGCGACGGTCGGATCTCCAACCCAGGGGCGCGGGCCTGCATCGATCTGCGGCTCCGCCGCGTGGGCGCGGCGGGCCACAAACAATCCGCAGCCGCCAACCCCCGACACCCTCCGAGCTTCCGAGCTATTGGGCGTTCGGCCGAGCACCCTCCCGAGCCGCCCTCTCCATCCCCTCCACCCGGGCCAGCATCGGCATCGGATCCACCCCCACCGACCCCGGCAACGCCTGCGCGATCGACTCCGGCGTCCACCCGCCGGAGGCATACGCGGCACGCAACTCCCGCGGCTGCGCCCACACCGCGATCTTCGGGCCGGCGACGGTGTACACCTGCCCTGTCACCCCGTACTCCCGAGCCGCGTCCGACAGCAGGTAGACGACGAGCGCGGCCACATCCTCCGGCTCCCCGATCTCCGCCAACTCCATGGGCACGTTGGCCGACATCCGCGTACGAGCGACCGGCGCCACGGCATTGGCGCTCACCCCGTACTTGTTCAAGCCCAGCGCGGCGCTCCGTACGAGCGAGATGATCCCGCCCTTCGCCGCGCTGTAGTTGGCCTGCGAGACGGACCCCTGGTGATTGCCGCTGGTGAACCCGATCAAGGTCCCGGCGCGCTGCTTCCGCATCACAGCGGAAGCCGCCCGGAACACGGTGAACGTCCCCTTCAGATGAGTGGCGACCACCGGATCCCACTCCTCCTCGGTCATGTTGAACAGCATCCGCTCCCGCAGGATCCCGGCGACGCACACGACCCCGTCGATCCGCCCGTAGGCCGACACCGCCGTGTCCACGATCCGCTGTCCGCCCGCCATCGTGGACACGTCGTCGGCCACGGCGACCGCTTCCCCGCCCGCCGCCTCGATCTCCTTGACGACGGCCTCGGCGACCTCGCTCGTGGGCGAGACCCCGTCCACGGACACCCCGTAGTCATTGACGACGACCCGTGCCCCCTCGGCCGCGGCGGCCAGCGCCACCGCCCGTCCGATGCCCCGTCCGGCGCCCGTCACGGCGACGACCTTGCCTGCCAAGAAGTTCCCCACGTCCCGGCCCCTTCCCGCAGTTTCTGACGGTCCGTTAGATTCGCCTCAGATTCTACGACCCGTCAGATACACGGAGACAAGCCCCCGGGGAGGACCGATGTCACTGCCGGCCGCGTTCCACGAGATCGCCAAGCGCGTGAACAACTGGGGCCGTTGGGGCGCCGACGACGAGATCGGCACCCTGAACCTGATCACCGACGAGGTCGTCCGCGAGGCGGCCGCCTGCGTCCGCACCGGCCGTCGCGTCCCGCTCGCGCTGCCCCTGCAACAGGACGGCGTACAGACCGGGATGATCCCGGGCCGCGTCAACCCCCTGCACGCGATGGTGCAGATCAACCAGGAGCTGTTCGGCCCCGGCACCGTGGCGTGCAGCGACGACGCCGTGACGATGGGCCTTCAGGCGGCCACCCACTGGGACGCGCTCACCCACGTCTCGCACTCGGGCCGGCTCTACAACGGCCGCCCCGCCGACACCATCACCCCGCACGGCGGCGCCGAGTTCAGCGGCATCGACAAGGCGCGGCACATCGTCTCGCGCGGGGTGCTGCTGGACGTGGCACGCGCGCGTGGCGTCACACGGCTCGACGGCGGGCATGCGGTCACCCCGGAGGATCTGGAGGCGGCCGAGGAACTCGCGGGCACGCACGTGCGTGCCGGCGACATCGTGCTCGTACGGACGGGGCAGATCCAGGTGTATCTCGCCGGCGACAAGCACGCGTACGGATATCCCTCGCCCGGCCTGTCGATCCGTACGCCGGAGTGGTTCCACGCGCGCGATGTGGCGGCCGTGGCGAACGACACCCTGACGTTTGAGATATTTCCGCCCGAGACAGAGGATTTGTGGCTGCCCGTGCACGCGCTCGACCTGGTGGAGATGGGGATGCTCCAGGGGCAGAACTGGAATCTCGAAGAGTTGTCCACAGCCTGTGGACAAGAGGGCCGCTACGCCTTCCTGCTGTCGGCGATGCCCGAGCCGTTCGTCGGCGCCACCGGGACTCCCGTCGCACCCGTGGCGGTGCTCTGACCTCCGACGAGGTCGGCTGGCGGCGCGGCTCCCCCAGCTCTCGGCGGTGCCCGAAGGGCAGGTGCCCCATCCGCCCCGGGCACGACACCGCGCGCCGCCATCCGACTCCGGCGTACCCGCCCCGGTCTCTCCTGGCCCTGGGAGAGACCGACGCCGATCCACGACCCACGCTCGGCAAGGGCTCCCGTCACCGAAGTCCTCGTCGTCCCCTCACGGCGAATCGCTGACCACCAGCGTGATCAGGCGTGCACGAGGAGTCAACACCCACTCGGGGATTTGTTACTTACGCCCTATTTCCCGAAGCCGCGCACAGAAGCATGCCCGGGCGCACCGATGCTCACCCGAGCCAAGGAGACAGCGCTTTCTGCAACCGTGCACCGAATCCGGCGCAGTTGCCGCAGCGTGCGCCCGGTCACACCGCCTCGTACGCGAGCCCTTCGTACGCCGACGACCCGCTCCCGTACGCCGAAGCGGCGCCCTCCGACTCCGCGTCACGGTCCAGTTCGCACCAGATCCGCTTGCCGCCCCCCTCGGAGCACCAGCCCCAACGGTCGGCGAGGCCATCGACGAGGGCGAGGCCCCGGCCGCCCGTGGCGTCGCCGTCGGCACACCGGGGCACGGGAGCACGGCCGCTGCGGTCGGCCACTTCGAGACGGACGGTGGCGGCGTCCTGCGCCGCTCCCGGCAGGGAGAGCCGCAGCACGGCCGGACAGCCGGTGTGCACCACGGCGTTGGTGACCAGTTCGGACACGAGCAGGATCAGCGTCTCCGCGAGCGGCTCGTCGGCGCCTATACCGGACCCGGCGAGCCGCGAGCGGGCCCACCGCCGAGCTCGCCCCACCTCAGCGGGGTCGGGCCGGATCTCCAGCTGCACTTGAAGCACCTGCACCGCTCACACCATCCGAACCGGCGGACACAAAGCCCCGCGCCTCACGAGGGCCACGATCCTAGCCATTGTTTTCATGACCAGATCAATGGCCGGAGCCAGGGTCACGGAACGTGAATCCCTTAGCTGACAGCATGGTTGACGTACAGTCACCCCAACAAGCGCTTCGGGCATATTCCAGCGTGAAGGAGTACCCGTGCGGCATACTGTGCGACGCTTGTTTCGGGGAGTCGAACAGGCGGGGACGAAGCGCCCTCCCGCCTTGCGAGCAACGGCGCGCACCGCCGGATCCGGAGCCGCCTCAAGGGCAACTCCGGCATGGCTCGTGCTCGGAACCACTCGCATCTCACACAAGGTACCGGAGCAGACCGCCGACTCCAGGCCGTGACGAGTCACACGTAGGACACAACCCGATATCAACGCTCCGTAATTCCGGTATGCCACAATCCGCGACATCCGTTCAGGGGCCGTCGGCGACATCGCAGACCAGGGGCCTTCAGGCCGAATCGGCGAGAAGTTCGGCCGCCAGCCTTTCCTCACTCTCCGTAGCGTCCTTCGTACGGTGCGTTCGCACCCATGCGCGCTTCAGATGCAGGTGGACCTCGAACTCCCAGGTGAATCCCATGCCGCCGTGCACCTGGAGGCAGTCGCGGGCGCCGCGCACGGCGGCGGCGTCGGCGAGCAGGCGCGCGGTGTCGATGTCGGCCGGGTCGGCGGTGACGGCCGCCGCGTAGACGGCGGCGCGGGCGGTCTCCGTGCGCACCAGCATCTCCGCGCACAGATGCTTCACCGCCTGGAAGGCCCCTATCGGCCGCCCGAACTGCTCGCGTGTCCGGGCGTGTTGCGCGGCGAGTTCGCACGCGCGTGTGGCGCTGCCCAGTTGTTCGGCGGCGGTGAGGAGTACGGCGGCGGGGTCGACGTACGAGGCCACGGGAACCCGGTGCAGCGGGGTCAGCGGATCGACCGACCGCAGCGGTACGGCACCCGCCGCATCGCCCCGTACGACGTCCGCCTCCGTCAGCCACTCCGCCAGCCCGCACCCGCCGGCGTCCGTCACGACCGTCTCCCCGGTGGCCGCGCCCGGCACCTCTCCCGCCGCGAGGTGGGTGGCCACGAGCGGCCCCGGCAGCAGTGCACGCCCCGCCTCCTCGAAGGCCAACACCGCTTCGGGCAGGCCGAGTCCGACGCCGCCGCGCGCCTCGGGCAGCCGTAGCGCGAAGAACCCGGCCGTGCCGAGCTCGCGCCACAGCACCCGGTCCAGGCGGCCGGGCTCCTGCGCGGCGGCCCTCAGCTCCTGCGGGCCGAAGCGCCGCGCCAGCAGCTCCCGTACACCGGCGCGCAACGCCCGCTGGTCCTCGGTCAGTTGGAAACGCATCCGTCACCGCCCCTTCGGCAGCCCGAGAATCCGCTCGCCCACGATGTTCCGTTGGATCTGCGAGGTCCCCGCCGCGATGGTGTACGACAGCGAGGACAGCCGGTCGAGCATCCACGGGCGGTCGAGGTCCAGCGAGGCCGGTCCCAGCACCTCGGCGGCGGCGTCGTAGAGCTCCTGGCGGGCGTGCGAATACCTCAGTTTGAAAACCGAACCCCCGACGCCGGGTACGCCGCCCGTGGCCTCCGCCTCGCTCACGTTCCACTGCGTCAGCCGCCACAGCGCCCGGAACTCGGCGTTCAGCCGCCCGAGCCCGCGGCGCAGTGCGGGGTCGTCCCAGCGGCCGTTCGCGCGAGCCTCGGCGGCGAGTTCGCGCAGCACGCGCCGGCAGGCGACCACCTCGCCCACGAACGCGGTGCCGCGCTCGAAGGACAGGGTCACCATCGTCACGCGCCAGCCGTCGTTCTCGGCGCCGACCCGGTTGGCGACCGGCACCCGCACCTCGTCGAGGAACACCTCGGCGAACTCGGCCGATCCGGCAAGCGTCTTGAGCGGCCGTACGGTGATGCCCGGCGCGTCCATGGGCATCGCCAGCCAGCTGATGCCGCGGTGTTTGGGCGCGTCCGGGTCGGTGCGCACCAACAGCTCGCACCAGTCGGCCACTTCGGCGTGCGAGGTCCAGATCTTGGACCCGCTCACCACGTAGTGGTCGCCGTCCCTACGCGCGCGTGTGCGCAGCGCCGCGAGGTCGGATCCGGCGTCCGGTTCGCTGAACCCCTGGCACCAGGCCTCCTCCCCGCGCAGGATCGGCGGCAGCCACCGCTCCCGCTGTCCGGCGGTGCCCTCGGCCGCGATGGTGGGCCCGGCGTGCAGCAGGCCGACGAAGTTCGCGCCCACATAGGGTGCGCCCGCCTTCTCGGTCTCCTCCAGGAAGATCAGCCGCACGGTCGGGGACGCGCCCCAGTGGACGTCGCCGTACCCGGCGTCGTGGAGCATGCGCTGCCAGCCGAGGTCGTAGACGCGCCGCCCCGGCCAGTCGTCGGGGGACGGCTTGGGCGGCAGCGTGGGGAGCGCCTTGGCCAGCCACTCCCGCAGCCGGGCCCGGAACTCCTCCTCCTCCGGCGTGTACGCGAGGTCCATGCGGCCCCTCCCATATCTGATGAGCCGTCAGATATCACTCTGGGGGAAGGCTAAGTCCCGCACCCCTGGACCGACAAGGCATCCCGCCCTACGCTCTGCCCACAATCTGACAGACCGTCAGTTAAGACCGGTAGACCGACCGCTTGGTGGCAGGGGGCCGTCATGAACGACACCGCGTACGCCCTGAGTTCCTCCCGCACCCTCTGGGACCTGCTCGCCCGCCGCGCCGACCTCACGCCCGACCGTCCTGTCCTCCTCCAGGACGAACGCTCCGTGTCCTTCGGCGAGCTGCGCGCGCGTGCCGAGCGGGTCGCGGCCGGCCTGTACGACCTGGGTGTACGCCCCGGCACGGTCGTCGCCTGGCAGCTGCCCACCCGTGTCGAGACGGCCCTGCTGTCCTTCGCGCTGGCCCGCGTCGGCGCCGTGCAGTCGCCGGTCATCCCTTTCTACCGGGACCGTGAAGTCGGCTTCGCGCTGCGGGAGTCGAAGGCGGAGTTCTTCGCGGTACCGGGGGTGTGGCGGGGCTTCGACCACACCGAGATGGCGCGGCGCCTCGGCGCGAAGGGAATCTTCGAGGCGTACGACACCCTGCCCGACGGCGATCCCGCGGTCCTGCCCCCGCCGCCCTCCGAGGGCACGTCGGTGCGCTGGATCTACTGGACCTCGGGGACGACCTCCGACCCCAAGGGCGTGCTGCACACCGACCGCTCACTGATCGCGGGCGGCTCCTGCCTGGGGCACGCGCTGCGGCCCACGTCCGCCGACGTCGGCTCGATCGCCTTCCCCTACGCCCACATAGGCGGCCCCGACTACATGGTGATGGTCCTGCTGTACGGCTTCCCGGCGGTGCTGTTCGAGCAGTTCGCGCTGCCGGACGCACTGGAGGGCTACCGCAGGCACGGCGTGACGATCGCGGGCGGGTCGACGGCGTTCTACTCGATGTTCCTGGCGGAGCAGCGCAGGCAGCCGGACGGCGCGAAGGCCGTCCCCTCGCTGCGGCTGCTGGCGGGCGGCGGGGCGCCGAAACCGCCGGAGGTCTATCACGCCGTGGTCCGGGAGATGGGTGTGCAGCTGACCCATGGATACGGCATGACCGAGGTGCCGATGATCACGATGGGGGCGCCGGACGACACGACGGAGAACCTCGCGACGACCGAGGGCAGGCCGCCGGAGGGGATGGAGATCCGGATCGTGGAGGGCGAGGTGCGGCTGCGCGGAGAGGCGGTGTGCCGGGGCTATCTGGATCCGGCGCAGACCGCGGCGGCCTTCGACGAGGACGGCTTCCTGCGCACCGGCGACCTCGGGCATCTGACGGGCAGCGGGCATCTGGTGCTGACCGGGCGCCTGAAGGACGTGATCATCCGCAAGGGCGAGAACGTCTCGGCGAAGGAGATCGAGGATCTGCTGCACCGGCATCCGGCGGTCGGGGACGTCGCGGTCATCGGGCTGCCGGATCCGGAGCGCGGGGAGCGGGTCTGCGCGGTCGTGGAACAGCCGGCGGGAGCGCAGAAGCTGACGCTTGAGGCGCTGACGTCCTATCTGCGCGGGGAAGGGCTGTCGACGCACAAGCTGCCGGAGCAGCTGGAGGTGGTGGACGCCCTTCCGCGCAACGAGACCCTGCGCAAGGTGCTCAAGTACAAGCTCAGGGAGCGGTTCTCGGGAGCGTAGGGCCCGGGGTGGGACGGCTGATCACTCGGGGACGGTGAAGTAGCGCGCGAACGCCGTCACGATCTCGGACTCCGCCACCTTGCCGTCGCGGTCCGCGTCGAGGGTGGCGGCGGCCGCCTGGGCGATCTCCTGCGGCACACCGAGGCAGACCAGCACGCGGGCGGTGACGGTGACGGTGGCGGCTCCGTCGCCGTCGGGGTCGGCCACGGCGAGGGCGGCGTGCAGGAAGGGACGGGCGATCTCGCCGAACCGGTCCGGGTTGTCGCGCAGCCGCTTGACCGCGCCGTTGACGAACTCCTCGCGGGTGATCCGCTGGTCGCCGTCCCGGTCCGCTATCCCGGCCATGCCCTGCCAGAACGCCTCGGCGCCGATGTACAGGGCCTGTCCCTTGTCGGAGCGGGCGGCGGTGCCGAACTCCGCGAGCACCGCCTTGGCCGCCGAGCTGAAGTCCAGCCGGTCGATGTAGCCGTTGCCGTCCTGGTCGAAGGTGGCGAACCGGGCGGCGATCCTGCGCTCGTACTCGCTGCTGACCATGTCTTATCGGGCCGCCTTACGTCGTGGGGTGCATCTGCCACGGAGCGTACGACGCCGGAGGCCGTCCCGGCGCGGGAAAGGGGCCGTTGTGCCAAGACCGGGGGAATTTTGGGACAACGATGTGGCACAGCCGTACGGACTGGCACACTCCGACCGCACCGCGGGCACGTGCTCAGGCCGACAGCGGGCCGGCCTCGGCCTTGACCGCCGACGCCAGGTCGGGATGGACGTCGAAGAGCCGGCGTACCCCCAGCGCGCCGAGGACCCGGTTGACGTGGGAGCCCTCCACCGCGCCCTGTGCCGGGAGTATCAGCCGCAGGCTGCCCTGGCAGGAGCGGATCAGACGGCGGGCGGCTATGAGGACGCCGACGCCGCTGGAGTCGCAGAAGAACACCTCGGACAGATCGAGGACGAGACTGTGACGCCCCTCGGCCACCACGTCATGGATGTGCTGGCGCAGCCCCGGCGAGGTCACCAGATCCAGCTCGCCCGACACCTGGAGCACGGCCCAGTCGCCGCGCTCGCCGCCGGTCACTTTGAACGTCACCACCATGCCCCTCGCTCGCTGAAACGGAAGCGACTCCTGCGCTTCCTTGCAGCGCGGCTGCCCAGCGGCTGTTCCCTGAAACACCCTCCAGAAAACGGTCACCGATCAGGAAAGGCTTGTTTCCATCGCATTCGATCCTGTTCGATCGTGTCTGATCAGGCGGCGACCGGGTAGCCGAGCGATGCGAAGCCTCCCGTCACGCGTGCGGGAGGCCCTCTATCACGAGTGCGAGGTGCGTCACCAGCCATGGCTCTGCAAGGGGCGCACATTGCGACAAAGGGGCGTGCGCGTCGGACCGTGCCGACTACATTCAGGGTGACGGCACACGCACGCTGGACCGGGACGGACCGGTGAGGGGGGCCTTATGGCGAAAAAGGACGCACCGCCCCGCTGGGACCGCAAGATGCAGCAGCGACTGGCGCGCGGCGAGGCGGCCGCGCTCGGCGAGCTCTACGACCGCTTCGCCTCGCTCGTGCACGGCCTCGCCCACACCGTGCTGGGCGACGAGCGCGCCGCCGACCGCATCACCCGCGACGTCTTCGCCCATGTCTGGGAGCACCCGGACAGCTACGACCCCAAGCAGGGCCCGCTGCGCTCCTGGGTCGCCACCCTGACCCACCGCCTCGCCGTGCAGCGGCTGCGCGCCACCGAGACCGCCGCCCTCACCCAGGCCGGCCAGGGCTCCACGGAGGAGCTGGAGCGCAAGGTGCGGCACGCCTCGGTCGCCGCCCGCGCCGACTACATCGTCCAGTCCATGCCCGTACCGCTGCGCGCCGCCCTGGAGCTGGCCTACTTCCAGCGCCGCGACTACCGCCAGACCGCCGCCGACCTCGGCGTCACGGAGGACGAGGCCCGCCGCCGGCTGCGCCTGGGCCTCCAGCTGCTGTCCACGGCCCATGACGCCGCAGCCGCCCCGGGAGCACCGCCGGGATACGGAGGTGCGGCGTGAACGAGGCCGGGCACTTCGAGGCGTACGACGAACATGAGGGGCCGGGAGACCGGGATCACGCCGGACACCAGGACGGCAAGCCGAACGACGACTCCTCCCACGGCGAGGGGCACGGCCACGACCGGGGGGAGAACGGCTCCGCGGACACACCCCGCGGCGCCGACGGCATGAGCAACGGCAACGGCGACGACCGGCATCCCGCCCCAAGGCCCGGCCCGGACCAGCCGCCCCGCATACCCCTCCCCCGCGCCTCCGTCGAGGACACCGGGCGCCCGCTGCCCGACCTGCCGGACATGGCAGAGATCGCAGACCGCGGCGAGCGCTCAGGAGAGAGCCCACGCCCGGCTCCCCTGATCCTCGACCACCGCGTCCTGAAAGCGCTCCTCGGGGCGTGGGCGCTGGCCGCCTGCTCACCGCAGGAGACGGAGGCCGTCGAGGAGCACCTCGGCGACTGCGGCTCCTGCGCGGACGAGGCGCGGCGGCTGCGCGAGGCCGTCGGCCTGCTGCACCCCGCCGAGACCCTCGACCTCGACCCGTCCCTGCGCGCCCGCGTCCTGCAGGGCGCGCTGGAGCGGCGCCCGCCGCGCATACCGGTGCCCGCCTGGGCGGCGCCGTACGACGCCGAGACGGCCCGGCTCGACGCACTGCTCCAGGACTTCGGGGACGCCGAATGGCACGCGCCCGTGCGGCTGCGGTGGTTCCGGGGAGACGAGCCGACGAGCCGTCGTACGACCGTCGCCGGGGTCATCGCACATCTGCTGACGGTCGACGGGCTGGTGGCGGTCGCGCTCGGCCTCGCGGACCCGATGGGCGACGTGGCCGTGGACCGGCCGACCCCGTCCGCGCGCACGGAGGCCTACTGGCGGGCCTCGCACTACCCGCCGACGCGCGCCGTACGCGCACCCTGGCGGGAGCAGACCCACGACCTGGTCCGCACCGTGTCCTTCACGGGCGGCGCCACCGGCAAACTGTCCGTGCCCTACGGCGACTTCGAGCTGCCGCTGCACGACGCGATGCTGGACCGCGCCTTCGAGTGCTGGGTGCACGCCGAGGACATCGCCGACGCGGTGGACTACCCGTACGACGCGCCGTCCGGCAGCGATCTGCACCACATGGTCGACCTGGCGGCCCGCATGCTCCCCACGGTGCTGGCCGCGCGGCGGCGCGCGGGGCTGGCGACGCCGTCGGCGAGCCCGCACCGCCATCTGGTGCCGGCCGGCGAGCCCGGCCGCAGCCTGCGCCTGGAGATCGAGGGGTCGGGCGGTGGTGAGTGGCTGATCCCGCTGGACTCTCCGGCCGCCGTTGGCTCCGCCGAGCACGAGGTGGCGCATGTGGCGCTGGACGGTGCGGAGTTCTGCCGGCTGGCCGCGGGCCATGTGTCTCCTGCGGAGGCCGCGGCGGGGCAGATGGGGGATCGGGAGGCGATCAGAGATGTGCTGTTCGCGGCGGCGAGCCTGAGCCGGATGTAACGAGGTACGTCCACCGCACCCCGCAGCCGCCGTCAAACAGATGAACCCGAGCTGCTAGGCGAACACAACCGTCCGCCGCCCGTTCAGCAGAATCCGCCGCTCGGCATGCCACTTGACCGCCCGAGCCAGCGCCTGGCACTCCACGTCCCGCCCGATCGCGACCAGCTGGTCCGGCGTGACGTCGTGCCCGACCCGCTCGACCTCCTGCTCGATGATCGGCCCTTCGTCGAGGTCGGCGGTCACGTAGTGCGCCGTCGCCCCGATCAGCTTGACGCCCCTGGCGTGAGCCTGGTGATACGGCTTCGCACCCTTGAAGCTCGGCAGGAACGAGTGGTGGATGTTGATGATCCGCCCGCTCAGCTGCTTGCACAGGTCGTCCGAGAGGACCTGCATGTAGCGGGCCAGCACGACCAGCTCCACGCCCTCCTCGCGCACGATCTCCAGCACCTGCGCCTCGGCCTCGGACTTGTTGTCCCTGGTCACCGGGATGTGGTGGAAGGGGATGTCGTACGACCCCACGAGCTCGGCGAATTCAGTGTGGTTGGACACCACGGCGGCGATCTCCACCGGCAGCGCCCCGATCCTGGCGCGGAACAACAGGTCGTTCAGGCAGTGCCCGAACTTGCTGACCATCAGCAGGACGCGCATCTTCTCCTCGGCCCGGTGGATCTGCCATTCCATCTGGAAGGAGTCACCGATCGCCGCGAAGCTCGCCCGCAGCTTGTCCAGGGTCACCGGCGACTCCGCCGAGAAGTGGACGCGCATGAAGAACAGACCCGTGTCGTGGTCGCCGAACTGCTGGCTGTCCTCGATGTTGCAGCCGGTCATGAAGAGGTAGCTCGACACGGCGTGCACGATGCCCTGCTTGTCCGGGCACGACAGGATGAGGACGTACTGCTCGGCGGGGGCCGCGGCTCGGGTGGACTGCTCGTTCATGCAGCACAGGGTCCCATATCCGGCGCCCCGGGCGGACAGCCGTCCCGTAACCCGGACCGCCGCCCGGCCCCGGCAGGGCGCCCTACGCGGACCGCGTCATGATCCGCAGCACCTCGAGCGTGCGCGGCGGAGCGTCCGGTTCGTCGCCGTCGGCCATGGCCATCCGGACGTGCGCGTCCCGCGCCGCCCGCACCGCCTCCGGCCACTGCTGGTTCTCCATGTACGCGGAGACCGGCGCGTCCGGGCCGACCTGGTGCATGATCCGCAGCACCCGCAGCACGGCGGTGTCGACGAGCGCCGCCTCCTGCGAGTCCCGGAATATCGTGCCGACGTACTTCTCGGCGGACCAGTTGTCCAGCCAGGTGTCCTCGACCAGGCGGTACACGGCGTCGGTGACGTCCCCGTATCCGTCGACACCGGCGAGCCAGACGTCGCGCTGGAACACCGGGTCGGAGAGCATGTGCAGCGCGGAGCGCACATTGCTGCGCCAGCGCCACCACGGCATGTCGTTGAGTGGCATGCCGCCCATGGTGGATGAGCGACGGCCGCGACGGGAAGAGCTATCCGAACCTTGCACGGTCACCGATCGTACGTTCCTGTTCATTCGCGCATCACCCGCCCCCGTAATTCACCTTCTGGTCACCTCTCGATAACCGAGGGTCACGCGCAGGTTTGTTGTGTGGCGGAATCGTGCGGGTCTATGACCGGCAGGCCACGCATGCGCAGCACATTCCTCCCCGTGATCACCAAGCGGCCCGCCAGAGCCACCGCTCGCTCGGCGGCAGCCCTGGTGGCGTGTGCGTCACTCGCCGTCGGATGTGGTGTCATCCCCGGTACCACGGGGGGTTCCGGGGACGACACCATCACCGTCATGACCTGGGCCCCTGACGGCACCAAGGCGACCAACAAGCCCGGCATGCCGGCCTTCGCGCAGGCGTACGCCCGCTGGATCAACGCCCACGGCGGCATCGACGGACGCAAGCTGAAGGTCCTCACCTGCAACGACCACAACGACAGCGTGGCCGCGGCCAAGTGCGCCGACCGCGCGGTCGAGGAGAACGTCGTCGCGGTCGTCGGCTCCTACAGCCAGTACGGCGACACCTTCCTGCCCTCCCTGGAGGGCGCGGGCATCCCCTACATAGGCGGCTACGGCGTCACCAACGCCGAGTTCACCAGCCCGCTCTCCTACCCCGTCAACGGCGGCCAGCCCACCCTCCTGGCGGGCCTCGGCAAGGAGCTGGCCCGCGACTGCGGACCCGTCGCGCTGGTACGGCCCGACACCATCGCGGGCGACGAACTGCCGCCGCTGCTCAACTCCGGCCTCAGGGCGGGCGGACACTCGACCTCCGACGACCAGCTGGCCGACGAGGACGCCACCGCGTACGACAGCCAGTCGGAGCGGGCGCTGAACTACTCCACCACCGACTCCTCCGACCAGGGCTGCGTGGTGCCCGCCCTCGGCGACCGCACCAGCACCTTCATGGACTCCTTCCGGCGGGCCCGCGACGAGTACCCCGGCGTGCGCACCGCCACCGTCCTCGGCAGCGTCGACCAGACGGTGATCAACGCGACCGGCGGGGGGACGGTGTACGACGGGTCGTACATCACCGGCTGGTACCCCGTCGCGAGCGACCCGCGCTGGGACGGGTTGAAGAAGGTCATCAGCGAGCAGGCCTTCGGCGACAACCGCATCGATCCCGCGGACGCCGGAGTGCAGACCACGTGGATCGCGTACACCGTGTTCAAGCGGGTCGTCGAGTCGCTCGGCGACGGCGACGTGACCGCCGACTCCGTGCGGGGCGCCCTGAACGGCGGCCTGAAGGTCTCCACGGGCGGCCTGACGCCGACCCTCCAGTACGCCGACGCCTGCCATGCCTTGGTCAGCGCGGTGGTCAGCTCGGCGTGGTTCGGGAGCTGGTCGACGGTGAGCTTGGACAGGTCGGTGACCAGCTGGTTGCGCTGCCGGGCGGCGTCGCGCAGGTCCTGGGCGGCCTTGCCGAGGTTGTCGCAGGACTTCACGTCGCCGACCGCGTTGATCACCGCGGTACGGCTGTCACCGCTGTCGGCCAGCAGCTTGTCCAGGGCGGTCGCCTGCTGCTCGGCCGGGTCGGCGGAGGGCGAGGAGGACTCCTCGTTCGCCGGGGCGGTGGCGGCGACGGGCCGGTTGTCGTCGCTCTTGTCGTCCCCGCCCCCGCCGGCGAGCAGCGCGCCCGCGCCGATGCCGAGGACGGCGATACCGACACCGACGGCGGCGATGAGCGGCAGCCGCGATCCCGTACGACCGCCGCGGCCGCCCCGGCCGTCGTCGTCATCGCTGCGGCCGTGCCCGCCGGGCGGGAAGAACGCAGGCTCGTGCGGGTTCTGCTGCTGCGGCTGGGGCTGCTGGAAGCGCGGCAGGTGCTGGGTCGCCCCGGCCGGAGCCGCGCCCGCGGGCTCGCTGCGGAAGAGGTTGTCGAAGTCGGAGAGCGGCTGCCGCTGTCCGCCGCCCGGCTGGTCCGTCACGGGCGGGATGTACTGCGTGGCGTCGGCGTCGCTCCCGGCGGTGGGCGGCATCGGACCGGCGCCGCCTGCCTGTCGGGCCCGCCCCAGCACCTGGGTGCTCTCGCTGGACACCTCGGGCGGCAGCGCCCCCGGTCCCACCGGCGGTATGTACTGCGTCGCCCCCTCGTCGGCCGCGGGCGCGGCGACGGGCGGTATGTAACGGGTGGCCTGTTCGTCCGCGCCCATGGGGGCAGCGGGAACCGGCGGTATGTACTGAGTGGCGCCTTCGTCGGCGGGCGGCAACGGGGCCCCGAAGCCACCGGCGGGTGGCAGGGCCACACCGTGGCCGGGAGCGCCGTACGCGTCGGCCCCGGCGGGCGGGAGGGCACCGCCCTGCGCGTGCTGCCCCTGGGGCGGCAGCGGCGCGGCCTGCGCACCACCCTGCCCGTACGTCGGCTGCGGCGCCGGCATCGGTGAGCCGGCCGGAGCGCCATGGCCGTACGACGGCGCACCGGCCGCCGAGCCCTGCGCGCCCCCGCCGTACAACGCGCCGTCCTGCGGCATCGGCTGGGACGGGATGCCCCCGGCGCCCTCCGGCGCCGCGCCCCACGGGGC
This sequence comes from Streptomyces sp. UW30, assembly GCF_008042075.1. GTDB lineage: Bacteria > Actinomycetota > Actinomycetes > Streptomycetales > Streptomycetaceae > Streptomyces. The sequence continues at coordinate 1,214,089 of NZ_RDBN01000053.1, forward strand.
CGGCGACGGCGACTGGTACTGCTCCTGCTGGGGCTGCTGGTAGTGCTGCTGCTCCTGCTGAGGCGGCTGGTACTGCTGCTCCTGCGCACCCCACGCCTGCCCGGGCTGCGCGCCCCAGGCCTGGCCCGGTGCGGCGGGCTGCGCGGGCGCGTTCTGCTCGGGTCCCCAAGGGGTGCCCCAGGCCTGGCCGCCCGGCGGTGCCGAGGGCGGGGGTGCGGTCGGCGGCGTGGCCGGGACCGATGTCGGCTGACCGCCCTGCCCGCCCGTCATGCCCGGCAGCAGCGGCTCACCACCGTCGGAGGGCAGCACGATGCCTTCGCGCGCGGGCCGCGCCGAGGGCTCCTCGCTCCGTCCACTCTGCGTCACCGGGACTCCTACTAATGGGGGACCTTGTGAATCGTCGGCTCACGCTACCGGCTCCGCCGAGCGCGGTGCCACGCAGCCCGGGACCTGACCGGGTCCCCTGTGACCGCGCTAACACTGCGGTCCCCCTCCTCCTATATCCGTCCCCCCTTCCCCGCCGACGCCTTCATTTCCCTGCTGTTCACGCCCAGGTACCCCGTGGTTTCACGCCGCCGTCTGAAGGTCCAATCGCGCCCCGAACTCCCTGACCACGGGCTCGTCCCGGAACGGCTCCAGTCGCTGCTGGAAGTCCTCCAGATACTCGGCGCCACGGTTGGACCGCAGGGTCTCCAGGAGCTCGACGGCCTTCAGTCCGGTGTGGCAGGCCTGTTCGACCTCGCGCTGCTGCACCTGCGCTGTGGCGAGCAACACATATCCGATGGCCCGGCGCCGCGCCTTCGTCTCCGGAAGCCCGGCCAGCGACTCCTCAGCGCACCGCGCCGCCGCCTCGGCCTGACCCAGATCACGGTGGCAGTGCGCCAACTCGTCGGCGAGGTAGGCCTCGTCGAAGTGCTTGATCCACGCCGGGTCGTCCCCGGACTCGGCGTCCGCCGACTCCAGCGCGCCCACCGCCCGCCCGGACGCCAGCTGGGTGGCCCGCGCGTCGCCCATCAGCGCATGCCCTCGCGCCTCGGCCGCGTAGAACATGGCCTCCGCGCGCGGAGTCACGCGCCCCCGCGCCCCTTCCTGCGCCGCCCGCGCCAGCTGCGCGATCTCCCGCGGGTTGCCGAGCTGCGCGGCGAGGTGGCTCATGGAGGCGGCCAGCACATACCCGCCGTACCCGCGGTCCCCTGCGGCCTGCGCGAGCCGCAGCGCCTGGATGTAGTAACGCTGGGCGAGCCCCGGCTGACCGGTGTCGACGGCCATGTACCCGGCGAGCTCGGTCAACCGCGCGACGGCGGCGAAGAGTTCCCGCCCGATCGCCTCCCGGTACGAGCCGGCCAGCAGCCCGGAGACGACGCTGTTGAGGTAGTGCACGACGACCGGGCGCACATGCCCGCTGCCGTACTGGTGGTCAAGGTCGACGAGCGCCTGCGTCATCGCGCGCACGGCCGCCACGTCGGACTGCCCCACGCGCGGCCCCGCCGAGCGCGCCACCTGCGAGTCCGGGGACGAGATCAGCCAGTCGCGGCTGGGCTCGACCAGCGCGGACGCGGCGACGGACGAGCCGGACAGGAAGTCCCGCCGCCCGACGTCGCTGCGCCACAGCTCGCAGACCTGCTCGATGGCCCCCAGTACCGTCGGCGAGAACTGGAGACCGACACCGGACGCGAGATTCTTGCCGTTGGCCATCCCGATCTCGTCGATCGTGACGGTACGGCCCAGTTTGCGGCCGAGCGCCTCGGCGATGATCGCGGGCGCCCGGCCCCGCGGCTGCTGTCCGCGCAGCCAACGGGCCACGGACGTCTTGTCGTAGCGCAGATCGAGGCCGTGCTCGGCACCGCACATGTTGACGCGGCGGGCCAGCCCGGCGTTCGAGCAGCCCGCTTCCTGGATGAGCGCCTGCAGCCGTTCGTTCGGCTGTCGCGCGACGAGAGGCCTTGCGGCCATGGCGTACCCCCTGTGGCTGCGGTGCCTGCCCACGCACCGAGTTGACGTTCTTCGAGCGCCGAATCCGGCTCGGGGGCACTGGCTGTGCACCGCAAGGTTCCGGCCGTGAAGATCAATGCCCCGTCGGCATACCGAAAATGCGAGGCTTGCGAGGATTGCCGGGGTAAAGGCGGAAGCCGACCCCACAGTGGGCTACCCAGCTCCGGCGACGGATCCTCCCGCGCGCCCCCACACATGCACCCATGCGCCCCAGATGAGGAATCAATGCTCCTCCCCCGCGCGCGCTACGGCCGTAACCGGAGGTGGGTGCGGGAGTTGTGTTCAGCGTGGAAGAGACGATCCCGGCCACCGAAGCCGCACAGATTCCGAAGCAGCGCGGCGAAACGCTGCTGGAGACCGCCGTTCGCTATGCCGAGGAGCGTCACTGGGACGTGTTCCCCGGGACCTGGTTGGAAGCCGTCGAGGGCGTGCAGTACTGCTCCTGTGGCGACGCCGCCTGCCCCGCGCCCGGCGCGCACCCCGCGCGCCCCGACTGGGCGACGCAGGCGACCGGAAGCGCGACCGTCGCCCGCCGGATGTGGCAGAAGCACCCCACGGCGTCGATCCTGCTGCCGACGGGGCGCACCTTCGACGCGATCTCCGTCCCGGAGACGGCCGGGTTCCTCGCGCTGGCCCGTATGGAGCGGATGGAGCTGTCGCTGGGGCCGGTGACGTTGACGCCGGATCGCCGGATGAACTTCCTTGTGCTGCCGGGTGCGTCGGTGAAGGTTCCCGAGCTGGTGCGCAAGCTGGGGTGGTCGGTCGGGTCGCTGGACCTGGTGGCGCTGGGTGAGGGCGCGTGGGTGGCCGGGCCGCCCACCCGGTTCGGGTCCCGTGGGGCCGTGCAGTGGGCCTGCCGGCCGACGCCGGCGAATCGGTGGCTGCCGGATGCGGAGGAGTTGATCTCGCCGCTCGCCTACGCGTGTGGGCGGGACCGGTAGCGCCTTCTCGACTGCCTGGTTGCTGATCGACGGCGTCTGCGGGTTGTGTGTGGTTGCTCGCGCAGTTCCCCGCGTCCCTCTTAGGTTGGCTCCATGACGTCGGCCGTATGTGTACGTGGGCTCTGGAAGCGGTTCGGGCAGCAGGTTGCTGTCGCTGGGATCGATCTGGAGTTGCCCGCAGGGAAGTTCATCGGACTCGTGGGGCCCAACGGAGCCGGGAAGACCACCACCCTCTCCATGGTGACCGGGCTGCTGCGGCCCGATGCCGGGTCCGTCGAGGTCGTCGGGCACGACGTCTGGCGCGACCCCGTCGAGGTCAAGGCCAGGATCGGGGTGCTGCCCGAGGGGCTGCGGCTCTTCGAGCGGCTCTCCGGGCGGGAACTGCTCGCGTACACGGGGCGATTGCGCGGACTCCCCGGGGCCGAGGTCGACAAGCGGGCCACCCAGCTGCTCGACATACTCGATCTGGCGGGGGCCCAGCACAAGCTGGTCGTCGACTACTCGACCGGCATGCGCAAGAAGATCGGGCTCGCGGCCGCGCTCCTGCACAATCCCGAAGTGCTGTTCCTGGACGAGCCGTTCGAGGGCGTAGATCCCGTCTCCGCGCAGACCATCCGCGGCGTCCTGGAGCGCTACACCGCCTCCGGCGCGACCGTCGTCTTCTCCTCCCACGTCATGGAGCTCGTCGAGTCGCTGTGCGACTGGGTCGCCGTCATGGCCGCCGGGCGCATCCGGGCCCACGGCCCCCTCACCGAAGTGCGCGGCGAGGCCCCCTCGTTGCAGCAGGCGTTCCTCGAACTCGTCGGCGCGAACGGCCGCGACACCGCCTCCGACCTCGACTGGCTGGGCGGCGGGGCGCGATGAGCACCGACGTGACAGGGGTCTTCGTACAGCTGAAGCTGTCGCTGCTCAGGAACGGACTGCGGCAGTCCGCCGGCCGCCGGGCCGCCTACGTCGCCTCGGCCGTGCTGGTCCTCCTCTTCGCCGCGCTGCAACTCCTGGGCCTGATCACGCTGCGCGGCAACGCGCACGCCGACTCCGTGGTCGTCATCCTGGTCGCGGTCCTCACGCTCGGCTGGGCCGTGATGCCGCTGTTCTTCCCCGGCGGGGACGAGACCCTCGACCCGACGCGCCTGGTGATGCTGCCGCTGCGCCCCCGCCCCCTGGTCCGGGCACTGCTCGCGGCCTCCCTGGTCGGCATCGGCCCCCTGTTCACGCTGTGCCTGTTCACCGGTTCGGTGATCGCGCTCGCGCACGGCGGTGCGGCCTACGTCGTCGGCGTCATCGCGGTCGTGCTGGCCCTGTTGGTGTGCGTGGCGCTCGCGCGGGCGGTCGCCGTCGCCAACATCCGGCTGCTGACCAGCCGCAAGGGCCGCGACCTCGCGGTGCTGAGCGGGTTGGTCATCGCGATCGGCGCGCAGGTCGTGAACTTCGGTGCGCAGAGGCTCGGTTCCTCGGGCCTCGCCCAGCTCGATCCGGCAGGGGACGTGCTGCGCTGGGTGCCACCGGCGTCCGCGATCGGGGCGGTGAAGTCGGTCAGCGACGGGGCGTACGGGATCGCGCTGCTCCAACTCGCGCTGAGCGCGGGCGCGTTGCTGGGCGTGATCGTCGTCTGGTCCCGTCATCTGACCCGGCTGATGACCTCCCCGGACGGCTCCACGCTTCAGGCGGCCACCGAGTCGGCCGTACGGGAACGCACCCCGACCGGCCTCGCCCGCCTCCTGCCGGCCGGCCGCACCGGCACCGTCATGGAGCGCACTCTGCGCTACGTCTGGCGTGACCCGAAGACCAAGGCGGCCTGGGTGACCTCGCTCGCCATCGGCCTGATCGTGCCGCTGTTCAACGCGTTGCAGGGCACCGGCTCGATCTACTTCGCGTGCTTCGCCGCCGGGATGCTCGGCATCCAGATGTACAACCAGTTCGGGCAGGACACGTCCGCGTTCTGGATGGTCGCCATGACGATCTCGTCCCCCCGGGACGCCTACGTCGAGCTGCGCGGCCGGGCTCTGGCGCTGCTGCTGATCACCCTGCCGTACGCCGCCCTGGTCACCGTCCTGACGACGGCGCTGCTCGGTGCCTGGCACAAGCTGCCCGAGGTGCTGGGTCTGTCGCTCGCCCTCCTCGGCGCGATGCTGGCGACCGGCGCCTGGTCGTCGGCCCGCTTCCCGTACTCCATCCCGCAGGAGGGCTACAAGAACGTCGCCCCCGGTCAGTCGGGCCTGGCCTGGATCTCGATCTTCGGCGGCATGATCGCCGCCGCCCTGCTGTGCGCCCCCGTCATCGCGCTGACGATCTGGCTGAACGTCAGCGAGGGCGGGGACGCCTGGACGTGGCTGCTACTGCCGGGCGGAGCGGCGTACGGGGCCGCGGTCACCCTGCTGGGCCTCCGGCTGGCGGCGCCGAGCACGGCGGCCCGCCTTCCGGAGATCCTCATGGCGGTGAGCAAGGGATGACGGGCCCCTCGTGCGGCGGGCGGCCGTGTATCTCCCTGCGGGGCGCGGCCCCGCACAACCCGCGGCCGCCGACTCAGATCCACCCGGCAGACGAGCGGGCGCCCGGCGTCATCCCGTCCGCACCCCGTCCAGGAACGGCTCGATAGCGGCGCGCCAGCCCTCCGGCTGGTCGTAGTGCACCAGATGCCCGGCGTCGGCCACCTCCGCGTACTCCCCGCGCGGAAGCACCCGCACCATCTCCTGAGCCTCGGCACGCCCCAGCTCCCCGTCCAGCCCGCGCACGACCAGCGCGGGACACTGAACCTGCGCGAGTTCCTCCCAGTGCGCGTCGAACACCCACGTCTCCCGGGACCGCAGCATCTGGTCGGGCTCGAAGACCGGCCGCCACCCGTCCTCGCACTCGTGCATCACCTCGGCGTAGAACTCGCCGCGCGCGCGATTGGGGCGCTCGACCCATGGGTCGTCCTCCCCGAACCACTTGCGTACGTCGGCGAGCGTGGCGAAGGGCACCGGCCACGCCTTGAACCAGTCCGACCACTCCCGCTGCGAGGCCGCGCCCAGCGCCGACGCCCGCATGTCGCAAATGATCACGCCGTGCACCAGATCGGGTCGCTTGGCGGCCAGCTGCCAGGCGGTCAGCGCGCCCATGGCGTGACCGACGAGGACGGCCGGGGCGAGGCCGAGCTGTTCGAGGGCGGCCTCCGCGTCGTCGACGTAGGCCTCGCGGGTGAAGGCGGCCTGCTCGGGCTTCTCGCTGCGGCCGTGGCCACGCTGGTCCAGGGCGACAGCGCGGTGCCGCTCGGAGAGCCAGCGGGCGGTGGAGGCCCAGTGCGAGGCGCGGCCCATCAGGCCGTGCAGTAACAGGACGCCGAGCGTGCCGTCGTGTTCAGTGGCAGCGTCGGTCTTGGGAGGGTCGCCGAACTCCCAGGCCGCGAGACGTACGCCCCCGGTCCCGGTCACGTCGATGCGTCGCGCCATTGGTCTGGCACCCCCCTAGCTCCGCTCGGACCGCTCGAGTCGGCCGGTCCTGTCATCAGCGTCCTGCTTGCCGCGCCTGCCGTATCCGCCGTCGCCCACGCGAGCACCGCGCGCCATCTGCGCCGCACGCGTCGTCGATGCCCTCGCCCGCGATGTGCATGTCCTGTGTGTCTGACGTGATCTTATGCGCACACTCCTGAAGCGCACGTTCCGCGTGACCCGTCACCCCAAGACTATCGAACCCCTATTCGAAAAATCGGGCCGTGCGGGCAACACCCCTCATTCGAGTGACCCCCTTCCAGGATTGATCGCCACCGTCGAGGGGAGACCTTCACCGGGAGGCGGACCGATCGGGGAACCCGGTCCGAAGGGGATGACCCTGGGAGCTCGGGGCTCCGGGTCAGCACAGGGGAGGACAGGCCCCGGCGCCGCACGGCGCCGGGGCCCTCTCCACGTTTCCGGCACATCCTCGCGCCCCCCTCCCCGGCCGGACGCATCACTGTCGGTCACGACCAAGAGCCCTCAGGTCATATGCCTCACGCGACAGCCTCGCACGCGAATCCGCCGGGCGCTGTGATTCCGCGCACTGAATCTTGGAATGCAAAAGATCGACGGGTCGCCACAACTCCCGCTCCCTTACCGGGAATTACACGGGAGAGAAACTCGGGATGGACAGCCGGCTCGGCTCAGCGCTTGGCGACGAACACATGCGAGGCGACATCCGCCTCCAGCTCGGCCGCCTCACCACCGCTGCCCACCAGCACACCACCCGCGGACTCGGTCACGCTCACCACCGAGCCGGGCTGCACGCCCGCACGGCGCAGCGTGTACATCAGCTGGGCGTCGGTCTGGATCGGCTCACCGATCCGGCGCACGACGACCGTCTTGCCCTCGACACCCGGGTCGAGGTCCGCCAGCGAGACCATGCCCTCGTCCAGGAAGGGATCGGCGCCGTCCTTCTCGCCGAGCTCCTCCAGGCCGGGGATCGGGTTGCCGTACGGCGACTCGGTCGGGTGGCGCAGCAGCTCCAGGACCCGCCGCTCCACGGCCTCGCTCATCACGTGCTCCCAGCGACACGCCTCGGCGTGCACCTGCTCCCACTCCAGCCCGATCACGTCGACGAGCAGGCATTCGGCGAGGCGGTGCTTGCGCATGACGCGGGTGGCCAGCCGCCGCCCCTCGTCCGTGAGCTCCAGATGACGGTCGGACGCCACGGACACCAGCCCGTCACGCTCCATCCGCGCCACCGTCTGGCTCACGGTCGGTCCGCTCTGGTCCAGCCGCTCGGCGATCCGGGCGCGCATGGGGACCACACCTTCCTCCTCCAGCTCGAGGATGGTGCGGAGATACATCTCCGTGGTGTCGATCAGTCCGGACATACGTGCCCCTCGATTAGCTCTGCGATTAGCTCAGCCGGAAGCGAGACAGCTCCACGGCGCGTGCGCTGGCCCTGCAGTCAATTCTGCCGGATACCACTGACAACCGTGCCGAGCCGTTGAAACCAAGGGGTTGTCCGGCACGGCGACCCCGCACAGGCGTCAAAGGCATACACACCGTATTGACACCGCACTGGTCCAGACCGCACGGTGATCCGCAACACACCCGCACCCGCCACCCCGGAGGGCCCCGCATGAGCGACAGCACGCCGGCCGACACGTTCTTCGACGCCGCGATCGGCCTGCTCCAGCGGGTCCGTGCCGAAGAGACCGGGAACATCGAGGCAGCCGGCACCCTGCTCGCCGACACGGTCGCCGCCGACGGCCGGCTCTTCGCCTTCGGCGCCGGTCACTCCTCGCTGGCCGCCCAGGACATCGTCTACCGCGCGGGCGGCCTCGCCCTGATGAACCTGCTCGTGGTCCCCGGTGTCGTGGGCGTCGACGTCATGCCCGCCACCCTCGGCTCCGCCCTCGAACGCGTCGACGGTCTCGCGAGCGCGGTCCTGGACAGCTCACCCCTGCGCGCCGGCGACGCCCTGGTGATCATCTCCCTCTCCGGCCGCAACGCCCTCCCCGTCGAGATGGCCATGAAAGCCCGCTCCCTCGGCGTCAGGGTCATCGGCGTGACATCGGTGGCGTACGCCTCGCAGACGCAGTCCCGCCATGTCTCCGGCAGCTACCTCAAGGACCACTGCGACATCGTCCTCGACTCGAAGATCGCGATCGGCGACGCGGAACTCACCCTCGACACGATCCCGGCCCCCTTCGCGCCGGCGTCCACGGTCGTGACCACGGCCCTCCTGCAGGCCGTCATGGCCACAGCGGCCGCCTCCCTGGCCGCCCGCGGCATCGAGCCCCCGCTCCTGCGCTCGGGCAACGTCGACGGCGGCCTCGACTGGAACGGCAGGGTGTTCGAGCAGTACAGCGACCGGATCTTCTACCGGCACTAGGCCCGCGTCCTCAGTCCCGCTCCACGGCCCCCGCCAGATCCAGCGCGGAAGCGATCCGTACCGCCACGTCCTCCGCGTACACCGCGTCGCCGCGCCCGAACGCGGTCCGCCCGGACCCGCGCAGGAACGTCACGACGCCCAGTGTCCGCCCCCGGCTGCGCAGCACCGCGCACAGCACGTGCACCGCGTCCGCCGGCCACTGCCGTGCCACGGCCCACTCGCGCGCCCGCTCCGCCGACAGGTTCCCCGCGTCGGCGCGCACCGACCCGGCCCGCGCCACGCAACTCAACGCCGGGTGCCCCTCCGCGTACCGCACGGGCAGGCCGGCCTCCCCACCGAGCCGGCTCGGACCCGGCGCCCCGGAGGGCGTCACGGCGGCCCGGACGAGCCGTACAGGATCCGCGGCCTCCCCGCCCGCCGCCGTCTGATCGGCCACCGGCCCGCCCGCGACCCGGTCGATCAGCGCGTGATCTGCGAACCCGGCCAGCGCGAAGTCCAGATGCACCGTCGCCGCCTCCGCGGGGTCCTCGCACTCGGCGGCGGCCCGCGCGGCGCGGTGCAGCTGATTGGCCCGGAACCGCAGCAGCGCCGCCTCCTGCTCGGCCTGCTTGGCCTCGGTCACATCCTGGAAGAGCCAGCCCACGCCCAACGGCACGGGCTCCTCCGCGAGCGGCGAGGCCAGCCGTACGAAGCCGCACCGCCAGCAGCGGCGCCGCTCGCCGTCCGGCGTGCGCACACTCACCCAGATCTCGGCGGGCGCGGGCGGCGCGCCCTCGGCCAGCACATGGGTGAGCGCGCTCTCCAGCTCCTCGACCCCCTGTGCGAGCAGCTCGCCCAGTGGCCGCCCCAGCACCGACGTACGCCCGATACCCAGCGCCCGGGCCGCGTGAGCGTTCACAACGGCCGGTCGCAGATCCGCGTCGACCAGCACGACACCCCACGAAGCGTCCTCGAACAGCGCCTCGCTGAGCGCTATCGACCGCTCCAGATCGATCTGCGCGTGCACCTCGCTGAACGCGCAGTACACCCCGGCGGGCTTCCCGTCCGGTCCGCGCACCGCCGCCGACTGGGTCCGTACGAGAACCCGCCCGCCGTCCTTCGTCAGCAGGGCGAACTCGTTCACCTGACGTCCGGGAGCGTGCATGGCGGACATCAGCCGCCCCTCGACCTCCTCGGCGTCGGCCTCGCGCACCGCCCACCCGGCGAACCCGTGCCGGCCCACGGCCTCGGCCGCGGTCCATCCGAGGATCCGCTCCGCCTCGCGGTTCCAATGGGTGACGACGCCGTCCCCGTCGAAGGCGCACAGGGCAGCGTCCATCCCGTCCAGCAGCGCGGCCAGCAGATCGGACCCGCCTGCCGAACCCTCCGAACCACCCGACAAACCGTCCGGACCGTCCCGCTCGGGTTCGTCCGGCCCCAGCTCGTCGGTGGTCCCACTACGCCGGGAAGCACTCACCTGGACCCCCTGCCAAGCTGCGTCCGCACGTACGACGCGTCGGTTCGCTCACTCGCAATCATCTAACTGGAACGTGACCCAGCACACACCGAGTTCCCCAAGATTGAAGGAATCGTTGTACGAGCCGCTGTGCGGTCACCGGCGCGATGCGAAAGATCAGGCATGAGATCCGCTTCCCTTGCGCGCGTAGACCTCGATCTCGAACTTCATACGAGGGTCGGCCAGCCCGCACACCATCATCGTCGCCGCCGGTCGCACGTCCCCGAAGTGCTGCCGCAGGACGGGCCAGCACGGCTCGAAGTCCTCCCGTTCGGGCAGCAGGTACCGCACGCGGACCACGTCGGCGAACGAACACCCCGCCTCCTGGAGCGCGGCCCCCACGTTCCGCAGACACTGCTCGGCCTGCTCCACCACGTCCTCGGAGATGGTCATGGTCGCGTAGTCGAACCCGGTCGTGCCCGACACGTGCACCCAGTCCCCGTCGACCACGGCACGCGCGTACCCGATCTGTTCCTCGAAGGTCGAGCCACTGAGGATCGCCCGCCGCCCCACCTGCTGGTTTGTCATGCACGGAACGCTAGAGGAGCGGCGCCGACAGGTCCACGGAAAAAGCGGTTGATCGGAGGCGAGCCGGTTCCTAATGTGTGGTGCACACGAGAAGGGAGGTGGTTCGGCAGATGTATGAATACCGGACGCGTGAGGTGGCTGCGGGCTAGCGGCCCGTCACCCCACCCAGTGCGGTGCCGGACCAGCATGTGAAAGACGCATGCAGCCGGCCCAATCCCAGCAGTCACCCGACCCGCGAGTTCGCCGGCACGTCCGGCCGGCTCCCCCGCCACTGGCGCAGGGACCCGAACTCGCGGGTCGTCTGCGTATACGGACCCGCGCAGCGGCCCGGCTCACGGACTGAGCCGCTCCACGCGCCAGCCCCCGTCCTGCTCCACCACATACCGCAGCCGGTCGTGCAGCCGGTTCTCGCGCCCCTGCCAGAACTCCACCGTCTGCGGGGCCACCCGGAAGCCGCCCCAGTCCGGCGGCACCGGCACCTGCTCCCCCTCGGGATAGCGCGCGGCCAGCTCGGCGTACGAGGCGTCCAGCTCCGCGCGCGAGGCGATGACCGACGACTGGGCGCTGGCCCAGGCGCCGAGCTGGGAGCCGTGCGGGCGGGTCCGGAAGTAGGCGGCCGTCTCGTCGCGCCCGGTGCGCCGCGCCACCCCCGTGACGATGACCTGGCGGGCCATCGGGTGCCAGGGGAAGAGCAGGCAGACGTACGGGTTCCCGGCGAGGTCGCGGCCCTTGTGGGAGCCGTAGTTGGTGAAGAAGACGAAGCCCTGCTCGTCGAACTGCTTCAGCAGCACCGTGCGTGAGCTGGGCCGCCCCTCGGCGTCCGCGGTGGAGACGATCATCGCGTTCGGCTCGAAGAGGTGGGCCTCGGCCGCGGCCTGCTTGAACCAGCGCGCGAACTGGGCCACCGGAGTGGCGGCCAGACCGGCCTCGGCGAGCCCCTCGGCCCGGTAGTGCTTGCGCATCGCGGCGGGATCGGGGACGGGCTCGGCGGGATCGAAGGCGACGGCGTCTGGGTCGGTCACGCGGTCATCTTGCCGTATCCGAACGAGCACTGTCGGGCACGGTGTCCTTCGTCACTACATGGCACTCAGTGCCGCAAGGGCTCCCCAATGGTGGCACTCAGGGTTATCGTTTCGATGCCGTTCCGGTTGGATGACCGCCAGCCGCACGGGGCATCACAGGGGTACGCCCCGGACCGCGAGTCCGCAGAGGCCCGGAGTCCCGCACGCCCGGAATCCGAGCCCGTGACCGTGGATCCACCCGGGTGTGCGCCGTCTCCGCCGACTGTCATGTGGTCGTTCCACCCACAACCCCATCCGTCGCACACATCACGAGGAGCCGCCTGATGTCCGACTTCGTACCCGGGCTCGAAGGAGTCGTCGCGTTCGAGACGGAGATCGCCGAACCGGACAAGGAGGGCGGCGCCCTCCGATACCGAGGCGTCGACATCGAGGACCTGGTCGGCCACGTCTCGTTCGGCAACGTCTGGGGGCTGCTCGTCGACGGTGCCTTCCGGCCCGGACTGCCGGCCGCCGAGCCCTTCCCGATTCCCGTGCACTCCGGCGACATCCGCGTCGACGTCCAGTCCGCGCTCGCCATGCTCGCCCCCGTGTGGGGCCTGAAACCCCTCCTGGACYTCGACGAGGAGCAGGCCCGCGAGGACCTGGCCCGGGCCGCCGTCATGGCCCTGTCCTACGTCGCTCAGTCCGCGCGCGGGCAGGGCCTGCCGATGGTCCCGCAGGGCGAGATCGACAAGGCCCAGTCCGTCGTCGAGCGCTTCATGATCCGCTGGCGCGGCGAGCCCGACCCCAAGCACGTGGCCGCCGTGGACGCCTACTGGACGTCCGCCGCCGAGCACGGCATGAACGCGTCCACCTTCACGGCCCGCGTCATCGCCTCCACCGGCGCCGATGTGGCCGCGGCGCTCTCCGGCGCCGTAGGGGCCATGTCCGGTCCGCTGCACGGCGGCGCGCCCTCCCGCGTGCTGCACATGATCGAGGAGATCGAGCGCACCGGCGACGCCGAGGCGTATGTGAAGCAGACCCTCGACAACGGCGAACGCCTCATGGGCTTCGGCCACCGCGTCTACCGCGCCGAGGACCCGCGCGCCCGCGTCCTGCGCCGCACCGCCCGGGAGCTCGGCGCGCCCCGCTTCGAGGTCGCCGAGGCTCTGGAGAAGGCGGCCCTGGCGGAGCTGCACGCCCGCCGTCCCGACCGGGTCCTGGCCACGAACGTGGAGTTCTGGGCCGCCATCGTCCTGGACTTCGCGGAGGTCCCGGCGCACATGTTCACGTCGATGTTCACGTGTGCCCGTACGGCGGGCTGGTCGGCGCACATCCTGGAGCAGAAGCGCACCGGCCGCCTCGTGCGCCCCTCCGCACGCTATGTGGGCCCGGGCACGCGCGACCCGCGCGAGATCGAGGGCTACGCCGACATCGCGCGCTGAGCCCCCGCAGGCGCCCGCACCCCTCCGGCGGGCCGGACGTCACGCGGGGCCGATTCCGCCCCGCGTGATGCCGCCCGGCGCCACGCGCCGGCGGCCCACGGGCCCGCGCGAACCATGCCTCTCAAGATCGCATACGGACCGTCACTGATCCGCTCCGCCAGTATGCTGGGGCGGCTGCGGCATCCCACCATCACCCGTCCCTACGTGGTGAGTTACGGCCTGCGGCGATCAAGACCTCTTACGGCATGGGGATGGGGAACAGGTGCTGATAGCGGGCCGCTACCGGCTGGGCGAGTCGATCGGGCGCGGTGGGATGGGGGAGGTCTGGCGGGCCTACGACGAGAGCCTCGCCCGGCACGTGGCCGTCAAGCTCCTGCTGCCCCAGGACTCCGACCCCACCGCCACGTCCCGGTTCCGTCTGGAGGCGCAGACCGCCGCGCGGATCGACCATCCGAACGTGGTGGGGGTACGGGACTTCGGCGCGTACGAGAACCGGCTCTTCCTGGTCATGGAGCTCGTCGAGGGCGACAGCCTCGCCCGGCTCCTGACCCACTCCGGCGCGCAGCCCGCCGAGCGCGTGGCCCGGATGGCCGCCCAGGCAGCCGCGGGACTCGCCGCCGCACACCGGCAGGGCATCGTCCACCGCGACATCAAGCCCGGCAACCTGCTGCTGGACGCCGACGGCACCCTCAAGATCGGTGACTTCGGGATCGCCCGCTTCATGGACGACCCCGGCGCGGCGCTCACGGCCACCGGGCAGATCGTCGGCACGAGCCTCTACCTCGCGCCCGAGCGGGCCCTGGGTCAGCCGGCCGGCCCGCCCTCCGACGTCTACGCACTGGGCTGCGTGCTCTACCAGCTCCTCACCGGGCGCCCGCCGTTCCACGCCGACACCGCCGTCGCGATCCTCCACCAGCACCTGGACGCCGCCCCCGTACCGCCCCGCGACCTGGGCGTGGCCGGCCTGCCGCCGGCCTTCGAGAACTACCTCCTCGGCCTGCTCGCTAAGGAGCCCGAGCACCGGCCCGCCGCCCAGCAGGCCGCCGACTGGTTCGCCGAGGGCGCCTGGCAGGGCCGGGCAGAACCGCTCCCCGACGCGACGACGCCGTCCCGCCCGTCGACGGCCGCCGCCGGCCCCGACCGGACGGGCGGGACCAGCAACCCGACCACCTACGCGCTGCCGTCGGCCCAGGGCTCCCCGTCGCCCCTGGGCGGACCGGGCCGCGCCCACTCCCGGGCCCGCACCCACTCATCGGGCTCACGGTCCCGCACTCACTCGCCGGGCTCGCGGTCCCACACCCGCTCGCCGAGCTCCGGGTCCCGCTCCAGGTCCCGGCCCCGCTCTCGTCCCCGGGCCGGCACACGGCAGGTGCTGGTCACGGTCGCCGCGGCGGCGCTCTTCGTGGCCGCGATGCTGCTCGGCATGCTGTGGTTCTCCCCCGACAACGCGTCCGCGGAGAGGACGAAGTCCGACACCGCGCCCAGCCCGACCGCCTCCGCCTCCGTGTCCTCCCTGGACTCGTCTCCGTCGCCGATCACCTCGCCGGGCCCGGCGACGGAGACGACCGCCGATCGCACGGCGCGGGACGACGGGGAGCGGGAACGCGAGAGGCGCGAGCAGGCGCAGCGGGAGCGGCAGAAGCAGCAGCGCGAGACGCGGCAGGACGACGGCGACGACGACGGGAGTGACGATGACGACTGAGACGAGAGCGACTGACGGAGCCGTCAGCCCAGCGCCTCGTCCAGCAGCCGCCCCCACTGCGCCACGACGCGTTCCCGGCGGCCCGCGTCGTCGGTGAGGAGGTTGGCGAGGCCCAGGCCACGGGCCATGTCCAGCACACCCTGGACGGTTTCGCGGGCGCCGGGGCGGGACTCGTCGACGCCCAGCAGGTCGACGGCTATCCGGTGCGTCTCCCGGCCGACCCGGGCCTCCAGTTCCGTGACCCGGGGGCCGAGCTGGTCCTCGTTCGAGGCGGCCACCCACAGGTGCAGGGCCGCGCGGAACAGCGGGCCGGTGTACAGGTCGACCAGGGCGGACACGACGGCCCGGCGGTCGCCCGCCGCGCCCTCGGGGAACAGGGCGCGCAGGGCCGTCGAGCGTTCCTCGGCGACGTACTCGACCGCCGCGGTGAAGAGATCCTCGCGGGTCGGGAAGTGGTGCTGGGCCGCGCCTCGGGAGACGCCGGCGCGTTCGGCGACGACGGAGACCGTGGAGCCCGCCCAGCCGTGTTCGGCGAGGCAGGCCACGGCGGCTTCCAGGAGGCGCTGGCGGGTGGCGCGGCTGCGGTCCTGCTTGGGCACGCGGTCCACTCGGTCCGCACGGTCGC
Source organism: Streptomyces sp. UW30 (assembly GCF_008042075.1). Taxonomy (GTDB): domain Bacteria; phylum Actinomycetota; class Actinomycetes; order Streptomycetales; family Streptomycetaceae; genus Streptomyces. Next base: position 1,229,635 of record NZ_RDBN01000053.1, read on the forward strand.
CGACTGTGCTCACACCACCCATTCCGCATCCCGTCGTTCGAGGAAGGCTGTCATCCCCTCGCGAGCGTCGGCGCAGGAGAACAGCCGGGCCGAGAGCGCGGTCAGGTCGGCCGCGTCCTGGTCGAAGGTTTCCAGCACCTTAGCCGTGAGCAGCGCCTTCGTCTCGGCCAGGGCGGCGGGGGCCGCCCTGCGCAGGCCGTCCAGGACGGGTTCCAGTACGGCGTCCACGTCCTCGCCCTGCGCCGTCAGCAGGCCGATGCGGGCCGCCTCGGGCGCGGTGAAGCGTTCGCCGGTGAGGTAGTAGCGGGCGAGGGCGCGGGGGTCGGTGCGGGGGATGATCGGCAGGGAGATCACCGCGGGGGCCACCCCGATGCGGACCTCCGTGAAGGCGAAGGTCGCCTCATGGGAGGCCGCCGCGATGTCGCAGGCCGTGAGCAGGCCGAGGCCGCCCGCGCGTACGTGGCCGGTGACACGGGCGACGACGGGTTTGGGGAGCTCCACGATCTGCCGGAGCAGCGCCACCAGGCCGTCCGGGTGCGGCGGGTCGCGCAGGTCGGCGCCCGCGCAGAAGGTGTTGCCGGTGTGGGTGAGGACGACGGCGCGTACGTCGGCGTCCTTGGCGCAGTCCGTCAGCGCGTCGGCCAGCTCGCCCACCAGCGACGCGGAGAGCGCGTTGCGGGTGTCCGGGGAGTCGAGGCTGAGGGTTTGGACGGCACGCGTGCGCGTGCGGCCGATCAGCGTCATGTGCTCTCCTTGGGCGCGCGCAGTTCGCGGCGCAGGATCTTGCCGGAGGCGGCCCGGGGGACGCCGTCGATGAAAGTGACCTGGCGGACCCGCTTGTAGGGGGCGACGCGTTCGGCGACGTACATCATGACCTCTCCTTCGGAGAGGTCGGTCGCGGACTGTTGGCGGACCACATAGGCGTGCGGCACCTCGTTTCCGTCGTCGTTGTAGGCGCCGACCACAGCCGCGTCCGCGATTCCGGGGTGGGTGAGCAGGAGTGCCTCCAGTTCGGCGGGGGCCACCTGGAAGCCCTTGTACTTGATGAGCTCCTTGACGCGGTCCACGACGAACAGCCAGCCGGCGGCGTCCACATGTCCCACGTCACCGGTGTGCAGCCAGCCTTCGGTGTCGATCATCGCGGCGGTGGCGTCGGGGCGGCCGAGGTAGCCCTTCATGACCTGGGGGCCGCGGATGAGGATCTCGCCGGACTCGCCGACGCCGAGGTCCTTGTCGGGGTCGTCGAGGGAGACGATGCGCATCTCGGTGCCGGCTATGAGCCTGCCGACGGTTCCGGCGGGCGCGTCGTCCATCGCGGCGAGCGGGACGACATGGGTGCCGGGGGACAGTTCCGTCATGCCGTACGCCTGGCCGACCGGCGGCAGGCCCAGGCGCTGCGAGCAGGCGGCCGCGAGCTGTGCGTCCAGGGGCGCCGCGGCGCTGATGATGTACTTCAGCGACGACAGGTCGTACTGCGCGACCAGCGGGTGCTTGGCGAGGGCCAGCACGATCGGCGGGGCCACGTACAGGCCGGTGATGCGGTGGTTCTGGATGGCGGCGAGGAAGGTCTCCAGGTCGAAGCGGGGCAGGACGACGACCGTGGCGCCCACCCTCAGGGGCGCGTTCATCAGGGCGGTCAGGCCGTAGATGTGGAAGAACGGCAGCACGGCGAGGATGCGGTCGCCGGGGCCCGCCGACACCGCGGGTTCGAGCTGGGCGAGGTTGGTGGCGATCTGGCGGTGGGTGAGCATCACGCCTTTGGGAATGCCGGTGGTGCCGGAGGAGTACGGCAGCGCCGCGACGTCCGTCACGGGGTCGATGGCGACCTGTGGCTCGGGGGCCGCGGAGGCCAGCATGTCGATGAGCGAGCGGTGCCCCGGCGCGCTGTCGCACACGAAGATCTCCCGCACGCCGCCCGCGAGTTCCGCGGCCCGGCGTGCGCTCTGCAGCAGCGGCGAGACGGTGACGATCCAGCGCGCCCCCGAGTCCTTCAGCTGCTTGGCGAACTCCTCGGGCGTGGCGAGCGGGTGCACGGTGGTGACGGAGGCACCCGCGCGCGTGGCGGCGTAGAACGCCGTGGGGAAGGCGACCGTGTTGGGGCTGTGCAGGGCGAGGATGTCGCCCTTGCGCACGCCCGCCTCGGCGAGGCCGGCGGCTATGCGCCGGTGGAAGCGGTCGAGCTGTTCGTAGGTGAGGGTGGTGCCGTCCGTGCCGTCGACGAGCGCGGGTGCGTCCCCGAACTCGGCGGCCCGGCCCAGCACTGCCTCGTGGATGGGGAGTTCTACGGCCGGGACGTCTGCGTACTCGCTGCGGAACACGGTTCCTCCTCGCGACACGGTGCCGACAGGCCGCCGGTCAGTACGACTTGGGCAGGCCCAGGGTCTGGTGGGAGACGTAGTTGAGAATCATCTCCCGGCTCACCGGAGCAATACGAGACACGCGTGCCGCGGTTATCAACGAGGCGAGCCCGAATTCGCGCGTGAGGCCGTTGCCGCCGAGGGTGTGCACGGCCTGGTCGACCGCCTTCACGCAGGCCTCCCCGGCCGCGTACTTGGCCATGTTGGCGGCCTCGCCCGCGCCCACGTCGTCCCCTGCGTCGTACAGGCAGGCCGCCTTCTGCATCATCAGACGGGCCAGTTCGAGGTCGATGTGCGCCTGGGCGAGGGGGTGCGCGATGGCCTGGTGGGCGCCGATGGGGGCCTTCCAGACGGTGCGGTCGCGGGCGTACTCGACGGCCCGGGCGAGGGCGTAGCGGCCCATGCCGATCGCGAAGGCGGCCGTCATGATGCGTTCGGGGTTGAGGCCGGCGAAGAGCTGGAGCAGGCCTGCGTCCTCGTGGCCGACGAGCGCGTCGGCGGGGAGGCGTACGTCGTCGAGGGTCAGCTCGAACTGCTTCTCCGCGGCGCTCAGTTCCATGTCGATCTGGCGGCGCGTGAAGCCTTCGGCATCGCGCGGGACCATGAACAGGCAGGGTTTGAGGTTGCCGGTGCGGGCGTCTTCGGCGCGGCCGACGATGAGGGTCGCGTCCGCGATGTCGACGCCGGAGATGAAGACCTTGCGGCCGGTGAGGAGCCAGTCTCCGGTGTCCGGGTCGCGGCGGGCCGTGGTGGTGATGCGGTGGCTGTTGGAGCCGGCGTCCGGCTCGGTGATGCCGAAGGCCATCGTGCGGGAGCCGTCGGCGAGGCCCGGGAGCCACTCACGTTTCTGTTCGTCGGTGCCGAAGCGGGCGATGACCGTGCCGCAGATCGCCGGGGAGACGACCATCATCAGCAACGGGCAGCCTGCGGCGCCGAGTTCTTCGAGGACGATGGAGAGTTCGGCGATACCGCCGCCTCCGCCTCCGTACTCCTCGGGGAGATTGACGCCCAGGTAACCGAGTTTCGCGGCCTCGGACCAGAGGGCCTCACGGTCGTAGGTGCGGCCGTGGCGTTTGCCGAGGGCGGCTACCGCGGATCGTAGGGCCTTGTGTTCCTCGGTTTCGATCGTGGCCATGTGACTCCTTCGTCGTGGCTGGTCGCGCAGTTCCTCGCGCCCCTAGGCCTCTTGCACTACCGCCAGCAAGGCGCCGACCGTCACCTGCTGACCAGGTACGGCATGCAAAGCGCTCAGCGTCCCCGAGACCGGCGCCGCGATCTTGTGTTCCATCTTCATCGCCTCCAGCCACAGCAGGGGCTGTCCGGCCTCCACGGCGGCTCCTACGGCCAGGCCTTCGGCCACCCGGACGACCGTCCCCGGCATGGGCGCGAGCAGGGAACCCGGCACATGCTGAGCCGTCGGGTCCGGGAAGCGCGGGAGCGCGGTGATGCGGGTGGTGTTCACGTGGATCTCGTCGTCGTACCTCGCGACGGCGAAGTTCCTGCGTACGCCGTCCACTTCGAGTACGACGGCGCCCGCGTCGGCGTGCACGAGCCGCACGCCGTCGGCCTCCAGGCCCGCGCGCGTGTGGCGGTATCGGACCTCGATCTCCTCGTCCCCCACCTCGTACCGCTTGACCTGCGGCTGAGACGGCACGTTGCGGAAGCCGCCGAAACGGGAGCGGCCGTGTGCGTCGGCGAGGGCCGCGGCCAGGGGGGCGTACGGGTCCGGAGCGGGCTCGGTGAGGTCGGTGAGGTGACGGTCGTAGAAGCCCGTGTCCATGCGGGCGGTCGTGAACTCCTCGTGGCGCAGGGAGCGGACGAGGAGGTCCCGGTTGGTGAGGGGGCCGTGGATCGTCGAGCGCTCCAGGGCGCCGGCGAGTGTGCGGATCGCCGCCGCGCGGGTGGGCGCGTGGGCGACGAGCTTGGCGAGCATCGGGTCGTAGTGGACGCCGATCTCGTCGCCGTCGGTGAAGCCGGTGTCCAGGCGGACGCTGTCGGGTACGGCGAAGCGGTGCAGGGTGCCGGTCTGCGGGGCCCAGTCGTGCGCCGGGTCCTCGGCGTAGAGGCGGGCCTCGACGGCGTGGCCACGCGCGTGTGGCGGGTCGTCGGGGAGGGCGTGGCCCTCGGCGACGCGGAGTTGTTCGGCGACGAGGTCGATACCGAAGACCTTCTCCGTGACCGGGTGTTCCACCTGGAGGCGGGTGTTCATCTCCAGGAAGTGCGCCTTGTCGCCGGCCACCAGGAACTCGACGGTGCCGGCGCCGACGTAGTCGACGGCGCGGGCGGCCCGTACGGCCAGCGTGAGCAGTTCGTCGGTGAGCTGCTCGGAGAGTCCGGGAGCGGGGGACTCCTCGATCACCTTCTGGTGGCGGCGCTGCAGGGAGCAGTCGCGGGTGCCGAGGGGCCAGACGGTGCCGTGGGTGTCGGCGAGGATCTGGACCTCGACATGGCGGCCGTTCTCGACGTACGGCTCGACGAAGACCTCGCCGTCGCCGAAGGCGCTCGCGGCCTCGGAGCGGGCGCTCTCCAGGGCGGCGCTCAGGTCCTGAAGACGGCGCACGATCCGCATGCCGCGCCCTCCGCCGCCCGCGGCCGCCTTCACCAGGACGGGAAGGTCGGCCTCGGTGACCTCGCCCAGGGGCGCAAGCCCCATCAGTTCCTTCGCGCGCGTCTTGGACGCCATCGCCTCGATGGCCTCCGGCGGCGGGCCGATCCAGACCAGGCCCGCGTCGAGGACGGCGCGCGCGAAGTCGGCGTTCTCGGAGAGGAAGCCGTAGCCGGGGTGCACGGCGTCCGCGCCGGAGGCGATGGCGGCCTTCACGATCAGGTCGCCGTCGAGATACGTGGCGGAGGGCGCCGCTCCGGGCAGTCGTACCGCCGCGTCGGCCACGCGCGTGTGCAGGGCGTTCGCGTCGGCGTCCGAGTACACGGCGACCGTCCGGATTCCCAACTCGCCACAGGTGCGGAAGATCCGGCAGGCGATCTCGCCCCGGTTCGCCACCAGAACAGAAGTAATCATTCGCCTCACATCCGGAAGACGCCGAAGCCACCGCGCACACCCTCGTAGGGCGCCGTGTGGATGGCGGACAGACACATACCGAGGACGGTTCGGGTGTCGCGTGGATCTATGACGCCGTCGTCGTACAGCCGCCCGGACAGGAACATGGGCAGCGACTCCGACTCGATCTGCTGCTCCACCATGGCGCGCAGCGCGGCGTCCCCCTCCTCGTCGTAGGGCTGTCCCTTTGCCGCCGCCGACTGCCGGGCCACGATCGAGAGCACGCCGGCGAGTTGCTGGGGGCCCATGACGGCCGACTTGGCGCTGGGCCAGGCGAACAGGAAGCGGGGGTCGTAGGCGCGGCCGCACATGCCGTAGTGGCCGGCGCCGTAGGAGGCGCCCAGGAGGACGGAGAGATGGGGCACGCGACTGTTGCTGACCGCGTTGATCATCATCGCGCCGTGCTTGATGATGCCGCCCTGCTCGTACTGGCTGCCCACCATGTAGCCGGTGGTGTTGTGCAGGAAGAGCAGGGGGATGTCGCGCTGGTTGGCCAGCTGGATGAACTGGGCCGCCTTCTGGGACTCCTCGCTGAACAGGACCCCCTGGGCGTTCGCCAGCACGCCGATCGGATAGCCGTGCAGGGCCGCCCAGCCGGTGGTCAGGCTGGTGCCGTACATCGGCTTGAACTCGTCGAAGTCGGAGGCGTCGACAATGCGGGCGATGACCTCGCGCGGGTCGAAGGGGGTGCGCAGGTCGCCCGGCACGATCCCCAGCAGCTCGTCCGCGTCGTACTTGGGCGGCGCTGCCGGGCCCGGATCGCCGTACGCCTTGCGGTGGTTGAGGCGGGCCACCACACGGCGCGCCTGCCGCAGCGCGTCCGGTTCGTCGACGGCGAAGTAGTCGGCGAGGCCCGACACGCGCGCGTGCATCTCGGCGCCGCCCAGCGACTCGTCGTCGCTCTCCTCGCCGGTCGCCATCTTCACCAGGGGCGGACCGCCGAGGAACACCTTGGCGCGCTCCTTGACCATGATCACGTGGTCGGACATGCCGGGGACGTAGGCGCCTCCGGCCGTCGAGTTGCCGAAGACGACCGCGACGGTGGGGATTCCGGCCGCCGACAGCCGCGTCAGGTCCCGGAAGATCGCGCCGCCGGGGATGAAGATCTCCTTCTGGGACGGCAGGTCGGCGCCGCCCGACTCGACGAGGTTGATGACCGGCAGCCGGTTGGCGAGCGCGATGTCGTTGGCGCGCAGGGCCTTCTTCAGCGACCAGGGGTTGCTCGCTCCGCCGCGCACGGTCGGGTCGTTGGCGGTGATCAGGCACTCCACGCCCTCGACGACCCCGATGCCGGTGACGAGGGACGCGCCGACCGTGTAGTCGCTGCCCCATGCGGCCAGCGGGGACAGTTCCAGGAACGGTGTGTCGGGGTCGAGGAGCAGCTCGATGCGCTCGCGGGCGAGCAGCTTGCCGCGCCCCCGGTGCCGTGCGACGTACTTCTCCCCGCCGCCCGCGAGGGCCTTGGCGTGCTCGGTGTCGAGGTCGGCGAGCTTGGCGAGCATGGTGTCGCGGCAGGCCCGGTAGTCGGTGCCGGTGGTGTCCAGGGCGGACGGCAGGACGGTCACAGCAGGATCTCCGGGATGTCCAGGTGGCGGGAGCGCAGCCATTCGCCGAGGGCCTTGGCCTGCGGGTCGAAGCGGTGCTGGGCGGCGACGCCCTCGCCGAGGATGCCTTCGACGACGAAGTTGAGGGCGCGGAGGCTGGGCAGGGCGTGCCGGGTGACCTTCAGCTCGCGGCTCTCGGGGATCAGCTGCCGGAACCGGTCGGCCGTGAGCTCGTGCGCGAGCCAGCGCCAGGCGTCGTCCGACCGCGCCCAGACGCCGACGTTGGCATTGCCGCCCTTGTCCCCGCTGCGGGCACCCGCGACGAGGCCGAGAGGGGCCCGCTTCGTGGGCCCGGACGACAGCGGCTGCGGCAGCGGCGGCTCCGGTACGTCGTCGAGTACGACGGTGTCCTGGGCCGGCGGCACAGCAACCCGGCGTCCGTCGTGGAGGACGGCCACATGGTCGACGGCACCATGGGGGACGTACACATCCTCGAAGACCCCATAGGGCGAGCCCTTTCCGGGTGGCGCGAGCACATGGAAGCCGGGGTAGCTGGCGAGCGCCAGCTCCACCGCGGCCCCGCTCAGGGCCCGGCCGACGGCCTCCTGGGACGGGTCGCGCACGACGAGCCGCAGCAGGGCGCTCGCCGTCTCCTCGCTCGGGGCGTCGGGCCGGTCGGTGCGCACCAGGTCCCAGCGGACCTCGGCGGGCGGCGACTTGGCGAGCGCGTCGGTCATCTGCTCGCGCACCAGGGCGGCCTTGGCCTCGATGTCGAGGCCGGTGAGCACGAAGGCGACCTCGTTCCGGAAGCCGCCGAGACGGTTGACGCCGACCTTGAGGGTGGGGGGCGGTGCCTCGCCCCGGACGCCCTCGATACGGACGCGATCCGGTCCGTCCTGGGTGAGCCGCACGGTGTCCAGGCGGGCGGTGACGTCCGGCCCGGCGTAGCGCGCGCCCGCCGTCTCGTACAGCAGCTGTGCCGTGACCGTGCCGACGTCGACGAAGCCGCCGGTGCCGGGGTGCTTGGTGAGGACGCAGCTGCCGTCCTCGTGCAGCTCGGCGAGCGGGAAGCCGGGACGGCGCAGGTCGCGGCCGCCCTTGGAAGCCTCGTGGAAGAAGGCGTAGTTGCCGCCGGTCGCCTGCGCCCCGCACTCCAGCACATGTCCGGCGACCACGGCGCCCGCGAGCCGGTCGTGGTCGCCGGGCGCCCAGCCGAAGTGGGCGGCGGCGGGGCCGGTGACCAGCGCCGCGTCGGTCACCCGCCCGGTGACGACGACGTCGGCGCCCTCCCACAGACAGGCGGCGATCCCGAAGCCGCCGAGGTAGGCGTGCGTGGCGAGGCTGCCCGGATACCGGTCCTTGAGATCGTCGCCCTCGACATGGGCGACGCGTACGGGGATGCCGAGCCGGTCCGCCAACTTCCGTACGGCTTCGGCGAGTCCGGCCGGATTGAGCCCGCCCGCGTTGGCGACGATCCTGACGCCTCGCTCGTGGGCCAGCCCGAGGCACTCCTCCAGTTGCCGCAGAAAGGTGCGGGCGTATCCCGCACCCGGGTCCTTCAGCCGGTCCCGGGCAAGGATCAGCATGGTCAGCTCGGCGAGGTAGTCGCCGGTGAGGACGTCCAGTTCGCCGCCGGTGAGCATCTCGCGCATGGCGTCGAAGCGGTCGCCGTAGAAGCCGGAGGCGTTGCCGATCCGCAGCGCGCGGGGAGCGGGCGTCATCACGCCGCCCCCTTCGGCCCGCGGCCCTCACCGGGTGGGCCCGCGAAGACCTGGGCGATGTCGAACCAGCGGTCGGCGTCGGGGCCTTCGGCGCGCAGCGCGAGGTCGGCGCGGTGGGCGCGCTGGGTGACCAGGAGGCAGAAGTCGAGCGCCGGGCCGGTGACGCGCTGCGGGGCGTCCTCGGGGCCGTAGGTCCACAACTCGCCGGAGGGTGCGACGAGTTCGATGCGGAAGTCGTCGAGCGGTGCCGGGAGCCCGTGCACGCCGAAGGCGAAGTCACGGGTGCGCACCCCGATCCACACCACATTCCTGAGCCGGTCGGTGGGTGTGCGCACCACACCGAGCGCGTCGGCGATGTCCAGACCGTGGGCCCAGGTCTCCATGAGCCGGGCCGTCCCCATGGAAGCGGCGGACATGGGCGGGCCGTACCACGGGAACCTGGCGCCGGGCGGGGACTCGCGCAACGCCGTGTCGAGGGCGGCCCTCCCCTCCCGCCACCGCGCCAGCAGTTCGGCGGGCGGCAGCGCGGCCCCCTCCTCGGCACCCTCGTCGACGAAGGAACCCGGCGACTTCAGCGCCTCCTCCACCAGCTCGTGGAACGCCTTCACGTCGGTCACCGCCAGCAGTGCCGAGTGGTCCGTCCAGGCGAGGTGCGCGATCTGGTGGGCGACGCTCCAGCCGGGCGCCGGAGTGGCGAGCGCCCACTGCTCGGGACTCGACTCGGCCACGAGCCGGTCGAGTTCCTCGCCCTCCTCGCGCAGATCGTCGAACACGGGCGTCGGATCGGACACGGTGCGCTCCCCTCGGGGCACGGCGGTGTGCGGGGTGGTGCGGCCAGGTGGTGCGGCGTGGTGAGGAGCATGGCAGCGGGAACGAAAACAAGCAAGCGTGCTTGCATTAATTGGGCGAGGAGGGGGACCAGCACGCCATATCTGCGCACACCACTTGGGAAGTGTTCACGGTGGGAAGGGTGTCCCTGTGGCGTGCGCTCAATACACTCGTCCGTCGCGTCTGTTGCTTCAGCAACGCATCGATCACACACATGGATCGATCACGCGCATGGATCGATCACACATCGGGGGAGACATCGGATGAGCAACTGGAATCCGGGTGGGCAGCCGCCTCACGACCCGCACGTCCGGCAGCCGTATCCGCCGCACCACCTGGCCGCACCACCCCGCACACCGCCGTGCCCCGAGGGGAGCGCACCGTGTCCGATCCGACGCCCGTGTTCGACGATCTGCGCGAGGAGGGCGAGGA
>NZ_RDBN01000053.1:1239674-1294969 GCF_008042075.1 Streptomyces sp. UW30
GGGCCCGCCGCCGGCGCCCGGGTTGTTCGCGCGGCTGTGGCAGAGGTTCGGCCCCATCCCCGTCGCGCGCAGGGTGTTCAAGCCGTCCAGGCCGGGCATCGTCGAGGACCCCGTGGTGGCCCGCATGCAGAGGACCCGCACCTGGGTGGGTCTGGCCGCGGTGGTCTGGATGTCACTCACTTACAAGATCTCGGACTCCATCGGGGACGTCGCCCAAAACCGCACCGACCAGTCCTGGATCAGTGTCCTGATGCTGTCCGTCACGTTCCCGGTCGCCGTGGGCGTCCTGCTCACCCTGGTGCCGGCCACGGCCCGCCGGGAGTTGCTGCGCCGAGCCGCCAAGCCTTTCGGCGCGATCGTGGCGCTGATCGGCGCGGTGTTCGTGTTCCCGGTGGTCGTGCTCACCGGCTTCGTCGAGGGCCGCTTCGCGACCAACCCGGCGATGACCGCCGTGACGGTCATCGTCTGCGTGGTCATCTTCGTATGGGTGGTGCCCTTCATCGTCTGGGGCGTCGGCCTGGCGCTCGTCCACGTCTTCCGCACCGCCGACATCCACGAGACGATGCCGCCGCTGCTGGCCATGACGCTGGTGTGGGAGATGGCCCTGGTCGACCTGTTCACGGGCGCCTACGCGGGCGTGCCGGCCCCGGTCCGGATCCTGTTGATGCTCGGCGCCCCTGTCTCGGTGACCGCGGTGGGACTGTGGGAACTGAGCCGGCTGCGCTCGCGGCACGGCCTGGCCGTCCGGGATCTGCTTATGCGCGAGGGGACGCCGGGGCCCGCACCGTCGGCGTGATCCGGAAGTCGCCGCCAACTCCGGCATGACGGCCCGGGAAGACGCCCAGGGCCTGTCCGGCGGATCATGCCGGCGTCGCGGGGCCTGGCACCGCTCGGGTCGGCTGAAAGGCGCAGCCTCTCTCAGCCGGCCTGATCCAAACGACAGGCCCTAGCCGTTCCCGGGCTGGGCGGCCTTCGTCCGCCCCCGCCCCACCTGTGTCCGCACCGCGCCCATGCTCGCTCCGATGACCAGGGCGATGGCCAGGGCCTGTGGGGCGGACAGGGCCTGGTCGAGGACGAGGAAGCCGGCCGTGGCCGCGACGGCCGGTTCCAGGCTCATCAGGATGGCGAAGGTCGGCGCGGGCAGGCGGCGCAGGGCGAGGAGTTCGAGGGTGTAGGGCAGGACCGAGGAGAGGATCGCCACGGCCGCGCCCAGCCCGATGGTCACCGGGTCGGTGAGCTTCGCGCCTGATTCGGCGATGCCCAGGGGCAGGAACAGCACGGCCCCCACCGCCATCGCGAGGGCGAGCCCGTCGGCCTGGGGGAAGCGGCGGCCCGTACGGGCGCTGAAGACTATGTAGGCCGCCCACATGGCGCCGGCCGCCAGGGCAAAGGCGACACCTACGGGGTCGAGACTGTCGAAGCCTCCGCCGCCGAGGAGGAAGACGCCGACGAGAGCGAGTCCGGCCCAGACGAAGTTGACGGCACGGCGCGACGTCAGGACGGAGAGGGCGAGGGGGCCGAGGACTTCCAGGGTGACCGCGGGGCCCAGGGGGATGCGGGCGACCGACTGGTAGAACAGGCCGTTCATCGCGGCCATGGTGATGCCGAAGGCGACGACCGTGCCCCAGTCGGTGCGGGAGTGTCCGCGCAGCCGGGGGCGGCAGACGACGAGCAGGACGATCGCCGCCACCAGCAGCCGCAGCGCCACCACTCCGAGCGCACCGGCCCGCGGCATCAGGCTCACCGCGAGGGCACCGCCGAACTGCACCGAGATCCCGCCGGCCAGCACCAGACCCACGGGACCGAGCGAGCCCCAGCGGCCCGGGGCACCGGTCGTCGGCGCGGGGACGGCCCGGGCGCGGGTCGGTGAGGGCGTGGTGGCGGCGTCAGGGGTGCTCACGGGCGTTCCAGGGGCTCGGCTCGGGTTTGTTCATCGCACTGCACTTCCGAGTCCAGGGTAGTGGACCTCGTCAGGTGTGTGAACCTGTTATGCCACTGTCCCAGAGTGTGGACGGACGGGCGCGGTGAGTGGCGGCCCGGGTGCCTAACGCCGTGCCATGTACAGATCCAGTGCCTTGTGCAGCATCCGGTTGAGCGGGAAGTCCCACTCCCCCAGGTACTCGACCGCCTCGCCGCCGGCGCCCACCTTGAAGCGGAGCAGGCCCAGCAGGTGGTTGGACTCCTCCAGGGTGTCGGTGATGCCGCGGAAGTCGTAGACGGCGGCGCCGAGTTCATGGGCGTCGGCCATCATCCGCCACTGCATGGCGTTGTTGGGCTGGACCTCGCGCTTGCGGCTGGTGGAGGCGCCGTAGGAGTACCAGACGTGGTCGCCGACGGTCAGCATCGTGGCGGCGGCGAGGGTGTCACCGTCGTGGTGGGCGAGGTAGAGACGCATGCGGTCGGGGTGCTCGGCGGTGAGGGCGGTCCACATGCGCTGGAAGTAGGGCAGCGGGCGCGGGATGAAACGGTCGCGCTCGGCGGTCTCGGCGTAGAGGTCGTAGAAGACGGGCAGGTCGTCGTAGCCGCCCTGCACGACCTTCACGCCGGCCTTCTCGGCCTTCTTGATGTTGCGCCGCCACTGCTGGTTGAGGCCGCTGTTGATGTCCTCCAGCGTCCGCCCGGCGAACGGCACCTGACAGACGTAGCGCGGCTGACCGGCGGCGAAGCCGTCCTCGCCGCCCGGCTCGGTCTGCCGCCAGCCGGACCGGCGCAGCCGCTCGGCGATGTCCTGGGCGCCCGCTTCGTACGACGTCGGCTCCGTGTCCCGCAGCCGCCGGGCGGCCGGGTCGGCGATGGCCGCCTTCACCGCGTCGGGACTCCAGCGGCGTACGGCGACGGGCGGGCCCATCTTGACCGAGAAGGCGCCCTGCCGCTTGAGGTGGGCGAGCAGCGGTTCGAGCCAGCGTTCGCACAGGTCGGGGGCGTGCCAGTCGACGAGCGGGCCCTCGGGGAGGTAGGCGAGGTACTTCTTCAGCTTCGGAAGCGGGCGGTAGAGCACGAGCCCGGCCCCCACCGGCCGCCCCTCCTCGTCGAACCACCCCAGGCTCTCCGCCCGCCAGTCCGGCTTCGCATCTCCCCAGGACGGGACCTGCATATGGCTGGCGGACGGGCGGGCCGCGACGAACGCGAGATGTTCGTCGCGGGAGATGGACTGGACGCGGAGGGCCATGTGCGGGGCTCCTTGTGGACGGCTGTGTCCGGCCAGCGTATGCAGCGTCCTGTGCCCCGGGCGTACGAAGCGCGGGCGGGGGCGCCCGTCTGCGGCCGCGCTCCCGCTTTCAGCCCAGGACGGCAGCCCACCGAGAGCAGCCGCCCCCGTCGGAGCACCCGCCACCGCACGTCACCGCTGCTCCTCCAACCGTTCCGCCAGCACCTCCGCCAGATGCCGCCCCCGCACCCCCGCCAGCTGTTCCAGCTGCGTCCGGCAGGAGAACCCGTCCGCCAGCACCACGGCCCCCTCCTGCGCTCCCCGCACCGCCGGCAGCAGTTGCTCCTGCGCGCACGCCACCGACACCTCGAAGTGCCCCTTCTCGAACCCGAAGTTGCCCGCGAGACCGCAGCAGCCGCCGCTCAGCTCCCCGGACAGCCCCCCGGCCTCGCGCAGCCGCCGGTCGGACGCGTCGCCGAGTACCGCGTGCTGATGGCAGTGCGTCTGCCCGACCGCCGGACGCCCGACGCGCGGCGGCGTCCAGTCGGGGGCGTGCCGCTCCAGCGCCTCGGCGAAGGTCAGGACCCGGTCGGCCAGCCGGCGGGCCCGCGGATCGTCGTGCATCAGCTCCGGCAGGTCCGAGCGCAGGGCGGCGGCACAGCTCGGCTCCAGGACGACGACCGGGGCGGCCGTCTCCAGCACCGGCTCCATCAGGTCGAGCGTGCGCAGCAGCACCGCGCGGGCACGGTCGAGCTGCCCCGTCGAGACGTACGTCAGCCCGCAGCAGACGCGCTCCCGGCCCCGGAGCAGGGACACCGGATCCAGCGCGACGGTCACCCCCTCGCTCCCCGAAGGCGTCCGCAGACGCAGCGTCGGCGGCAGCGCCACCCGCAGCCCGGCCGCCTCCAGCACGCGTACGGCGGCCTGCCCCACGGACGGCGAGAGGTGCTCGGTGAAGGTGTCCGGCCACAGGATGACCAGGTCGGCGTCCGGAGCGACGGGGGTCTTGTCCCGCCGCTCCCACCACCGGCTGAACGTCCGCGCCGCCAGCCGCGGGATCTCCCGCTCCGGCGCGATCCCGCCGAGCCGTTTCGCCATCCAAGCCAAGGGCCGTACGGCGGCAAGGGCGTTGACGACCGACGCGGTACGCGTGCGTGCCACCAGGCGCAGCCACTGCGGCAGCCGGCCCATACTGTGGTGCGCGGCCGGGCGCCTGCGGCCCGCGTAGTGGTGGTGCAGGAACTCCGCCTTGTACGTGGCCATGTCGACCTCGACCGGACAGTCGGAGCGGCACCCCTTGCAGGCCAGGCACAGGTCCAGTGCGTCGCGCACCTCGGCCGACCGCCACCCTTCGGTGACCAGTTCCCCGGCGAGCATCTCGTGCAGCAGCCGGGCACGCCCGCGCGTGGAGTGCTCCTCCGCACCGGTCGCCCGGAAGGACGGGCACATGACGGCCGAGCCCGCCACCGATGTCGTACGGCACTTGGCGACCCCGACGCAGCGCCGTACGGCCGCCGAGAAGTCGCCGCCGTCGGCCGGGTAGCCGAAGGCCACGTCGACCGGCTTCCTGGGCAGCACGGAGAAGCGGAGGTTGGAGTCGAGCGGGGCCGGGCGCACCAGCATCCCCGGGTTGAGCAGGTCGTCGGGGTCCCACACTCCCTTGGCCCGCTCGAACAGGGCCACCATGGGGGCGCCGTACATCTTCGGCAGCAGTTCGGCCCGTGCCTGCCCGTCCCCGTGCTCCCCGGACAGCGAGCCCCCGTGCGCCACGACGACCTCGGCGAGCTCCTCCGAGAAGCGCCGGAAGCGGCCGACGCCCGCCTCCGTCAGCAGGTCGAAGTCGATCCGGACGTGGATGCAGCCGTCCCCGAAGTGCCCGTACGGCGTCCCGCGCAACCCGTGCGCGACCAGCAGCGCCCGGAAGTCGCGCAGGTATGCCCCGAGCCGCCGCGGCGGCACCGCGCAGTCCTCCCAGCCGGGCCAGGCCTCGGAGCCGTCCGGCATCCGGGTCGCCGTACCGCTGGCGTCCTCCCGGATGCGCCACAGGGCCCGCTGCCCGCCCGGATCGGTGACGACCAGCGAGCCGACGACATCGGCGGCCCGCACGATCGCCTCCGCACGCGCGCGTGCCTCGCCCTGCGACTCCCCGCCCGTCTCCACGAACAGCCAGGCCCCGCCGCTCGGCAGCACGGCCGACGCCGACTGCGGCACCAGGTCCGCCGCCATGCCCTCCACGGTCAGCGGCCCATGCGGGAGCAGCCCGGCCGCCGCCTCCGCGGCCGCGCTCTCGTCGGCGTACGCCAGCACGGCGAGCGCACGCGCGCGTGGCGCCTCGACGAGGCGTACGACCGCCTCGGTGAGGATGCCGAGGGTGCCCTCGCTGCCGCAGAAGGACCGGGCGACGTCGGCGCCCTTCTCCGGCAGCAGCGCGTCGAGCGCGTACCCGGAGATGCGGCGGGGCAGTTCGGGATAGCCGGTCCGCAGCCGGGCCAACTCCCCCTCCACCAGCTCCCGCAGCCCCTGCGGCGCGCCGGCCCACCCCTGCCCGAGCCGCAGCCGCTCCCCGCGTGCCGTGACCACGTCCAGTTCGCACACACTGTCGGCGGTCGTCCCCCAGGCCACCGAGTGCGAGCCGCAGGAGTTGTTGCCGATCATTCCGCCGAGTGTGCAGCGGCTGTGGGTGGAGGGGTCGGGCCCGAAGCGGAGCCCGTGCGGGGCGGCGGCGTCCTGGAGCCGGTCCAGGACGAGGCCGGGCTGGACGACGGCGGTGCGGGTGTCCGGGTCCAGGGACACGAGCCGGTTCATGTGGCGGGTGAAGTCCAGGACGACGCCGGTGCCGGTGGCCTGCCCGGCGATGGAGGTACCGCCCCCACGCGCCACCACCGGCACCATGTGGTCCCGACACACCTCCAGTACGGCGGCGACGTCGTCGGCGTCATGTGGTGCGACCACACCCAGGGGGACGCGCCGGTAGTTGGACGCGTCCATGGTGGTCAACGCCCGAGAGGTGACATCGAACCCGACCTCGCCCCGGACGACCCTGCGCAGCTCCGCCTCAAGTTCCGACATACGTCCACTCAATCAGCTCGTCTGGGGGTCCCCCCTGCTCGAAGAGCTTGGGGGAGTTTGAGGACAAGGCCCTTCAGGGCCCAAGCCGGGGTCTGGGGGCGGCAGCCCCCAGGTCCGACGCCCGCCGAGCCGCCGTCTCATCCGACGGACGAGGTTTCGCCCAGGTTTCCCGAAACGGCTACGCTCCCCCCGTGGCTGAGATCCAGATTCCCGCTGACATCAAGCCCGCCGACGGACGTTTCGGCGCGGGCCCCTCCAAGGTGCGGACGGAAGCGCTGGACGCGCTGGCCGCGACCGGTACCTCCCTCATGGGCACCTCCCACCGCCAGGCCCCGGTCAAGAACCTGGTCGGTCAGGTGCGCGAGGGCATCCGCGAGTTGTTCCAGCTGCCCGACGGCTACGAGGTCGTCCTCGGCAACGGCGGCTCCACCGCGTTCTGGGACGTCGCGACGCACGGCCTGATCGAGAACAGGTCGCAGCACCTCACCTTCGGCGAGTTCAGCTCCAAGTTCGCCAAGGCCGCCAAGCTCGCCCCGTGGCTCGCCGAGCCCGACGTCATCTCCGCCGACCCGGGCACGCACCCGGAGGCGGTCGCCGAGGCGGGCGTCGACGTCTACGCCTTCACGCACAACGAGACCTCCACCGGTGTCGCCATGCCGATCAAGCGGGTGGCGGGCGCCGACGAGGGCGCGCTGGTCCTGGTCGACGCCACCTCGGGCGCCGGCGGCCTCCCGGTCGACGTGTCGGAGACGGACGTCTACTACTTCGCCCCGCAGAAGTCCTTCGCCTCCGACGGCGGCCTGTGGATCGGCGTCTTCTCCCCGGCCGCGATCGAGCGCGCCGAGCGCATCCACGCGTCCGGCCGCCACGTCCCGGAGTTCTTCAGCCTCCCCACGGCGATCGACAACTCCCGCAAGAACCAGACGTACAACACCCCGGCGCTGGCCACCCTCTTCCTGCTGAACCAGCAGCTGGAGTGGATCAACGGCCAGGGCGGCCTCGACTGGGCGGTCCGCCGCACGGCCACCTCCGCCCGCACGCTGTACGGCTGGGCCGAGGACATCAAGTACGCCAACCCGTTCGTCACCGACCCGGCCAAGCGCTCGGCGGTCATCGGCACGATCGACTTCACGGACGAGATCGACGCCGCGGCGGTCGCCAAGGTCCTGCGCGCCAACGGCATCGTCGACACCGAGCCCTACCGCAAGCTCGGCCGCAACCAGCTGCGCGTCGCGATGTTCCCGGCGATCGACCCGGCGGACGTCGAGGCGCTGACGAAGTGCGTGGACTACGTGATCGAGAAGCTGTAACCGCTTCTCCCGCAACACCCGAAGGGCGCCCGGCGGACCACCGCGGGGCGCCCTTCGCACGTCCTGCTCAGCCAGCTACGGCAACCGTCACCGCCCCAGCTTCTGGAACCTGCGCACCGCCAACGGCAGGAAGATCGCCGTAAGGATCACCGGCCACACCCCGGCCATCAGCAGCGCGTGCTGTTCGACCCAGGAGTCCCCGCCCCCGACCGGTGTGCCGAACAGTTCGCGGGTGGCCGCCGCGGTGGACGAGATGGGGTTCCAGGCCGCCACCCAGCCCAGCCAGTCGGGCATCAGCTGCGGTGCGACGAAGATGCTGGAGATCATCGTCAGGGGGAAGGCGACGGCGAACAGGCCGCCCGCGGCCTCCGGGTTGGGGACCAGGAGGCCCAGCCACACGCCGATCCAGATCAGCGCGAACCGCAGCCACAGCAGCAGCCCGAACGCGCCGAGGAAGCCGAACCCGCCGTCCGGGCGCCAGCCCATCGCGAAGGCGGTCAGCATCATGATCGCCAACTCCGCGCAGGCGATGATCAGATCGGTCACCCCGCGTCCGGCGACCACCGCGGACGAGGCCATCGGCATGGAGCGGAAGCGGTCGATGACGCCCCTCGTCGAGTCGTAGACGACGACCGTGGCGGTGTTGATGAAGCCGAACGCCATCGTCATCACGAACATGCCCGGCATCAGGAAGTCCTTGTAGTCCCCGCCGCCCGGCACCTTCATCGCGCTGCCGAAGACATAGCCGTAGAGGAGGACGGACAGGATCGGGAAGCCCAACTGCCAGGCGATGTTGACCGGTTGGCGCTGGTAGTGGGTCAGGCCTCGGCGGACGATGTTCCAGACGTCGGCGAGAGCCCAGTACAGGCGGCCGCGGTCGGCCGGGGCGGTCAGTTCGACGGCGGTCATGCGACGACCTCCTCCTTCTTCGCGGCCTTCTCGGCCTTCTCGCCCTTCGCGGCCTTCTCGGCACGGTGTCCGGTCAGGCGCAGGAACACGTCGTCGAGGCTCGGCCTGCGCAGGCCGATGTCCTCGACCTGGACGCCCTCGTCCTGAAGCGTGCGCGCGACCTCCGTCAGCGCGGACACCCGGTCGAGCACGGGCGCGTGCACCCGCAACTCGCCCTCCTCCGTCTCGGGTTCGCCGTCCGAGACCCGGGCCACGACCTTCGCCACCCTCGGGATGTCGGACCGCTCCGCGACCACGACCTCGACACGGTCGCCGCCGACGAGGTCCTTCAGCCCGTCCGGGGTGTCGTCGGCGATGGCCCGTCCCTGGTCGATGACGGTGATGTGCGAGGCCAGCTTGTCGGCCTCCTCCAGATACTGGGTGGTCAGCAGGACGGTGGTGCCGCTCGCCACCAACGCCCGTACGGACTCCCAGACCTCGCCCCGGCTGCGGGGGTCGAGCCCGGTCGTCGGCTCGTCCAGGAAGAGGACGGCGGGCGCGAGGATCATCGACGCGGCGAGGTCGAGGCGGCGCCGCATGCCGCCGCTGTAGTCGTCGACGCCCTTGTCGGCGGCGTCGGTCAGGTCGAACTGCTCCAGCAGCTCGGTGGCACGCGCCTTGGCCCGCTTGCCGCCGAGATGGAAGAGACGGCCGAACATCTCCAGGTTCTGCCGGCCGGTGAGCACCTGATCCAGGGCCGCGTACTGCCCGGTGAGTCCGATGCGCGCCCGTACCTCGCGCGGCTGCCGGGCCACGTCCAGCCCCGCCACGCTCGCCCGGCCGCCGTCCAGCCTGATCAGCGTGGACAGGATGCGTACGGCGGTGGTCTTGCCGGCGCCGTTCGGGCCGAGCAGGCCGTGCACCGTGCCTTCGCGGACGGCCAGGTCGAAGCCGTCGAGGGCGCGTTTGTCGCCGTAGCGCTTCTCCAGCCCCTCGGCCCGTACGGCGTATCCGTCGCTTCCGTCCCCCATGGGTCCCCCTCTCGATAGCCGAGCATCACTAAACTGAGTACACCGTACCCGATAGCGCGTACACCGTACCCAATTATTTCGGGAGCACCTAAGCTGAAGTCCATGACGAGCGGCAAGGGCGGCACCAGCGGTACGGAGACCAGCGGCAGCGGCGACATCGCCCGCACGATGGAGCTGCTGTGGGACACCGGCCGGCGCCCGAGCCGCGGGCCCAAGCCGACGCTGACCCTGGACCAGATCGTGGAAGCGGCCGTCCGGGTCGCGGATGCCGAGGGGCTGGAGTCGGTGTCCATGCGCCGGGTCGCCACCGAGCTGGGCACCGGCACGATGTCGCTGTACCGCTATCTCCCCGGCAAGGCCGAGCTGCTCGACCTGATGCTGGACCGCGTCCAGCGCCCCTCCGAGAACCCGGCCGAACTCGGCGACGGCGGCTGGCGCGCGGCCCTGGAGGCCCTCGGCCGCGCCACCCTCGACCTCTACCGCCGCCACCCCTGGCTGCTCCAGGTCAACCAGTCCCGCCCGATCCTCGGCCCGAGCGCCCTCGACGGCATGGAGAAGGTCCTCGACCGCATCAAGCCGATGGGCCTGACGGACCCGGAACTGGTCTCCGCGATCGTCATGATCGACGGCTACGTCGTCGGCGCCGCGCGCACCCAGCTGTACGCCCGCGAGGCGGAGCGCCGGACGGGCCTGACGGACACGGAGTTCTGGCAGGCCCAGGCACCCATGCTGGAGAAGGTGATGACGTCCGGCCGCTATCCCCTCCTCGCCGCCCTCGACGAGCACACCTGGGGCCCCGACTTCGACCACTTCGAGTTCGGCCTGCAGCGCATCCTGGACGGCCTCGAAGTCCTCGTCGCCGAGCGGGCGGCGGACTAGGGAGTGGGCTGCGCGGCCTGGGCGATCAGGCTCAACAGGCCCACGGGAACGGCGACCAGAACGGCGTAGCCCACCCGGTCGGCCGCCTTCTGGCGGCGCGAGGGCTCCCGGTTGTGGGGGGACTCGTGCCGCGGCTTGATCGCCTGGTACGCGAGGGCCGCGAGGATCACCACGCAGATCGCGACCTGCCAGAGCTCGCCCACGACGCCCCAGAACCCGGCCCGTTGAATCGTCCGCGGCTCGATTCCCTGGCGCGCGTCGAACTCACTGCCGTCCGGGTAGTCGTTCCCGGTGTCCGTGAGGTGCACGTAGACGGCGTCGGCGGGGGTACCGCCGTCCGGCGTGAAGTCCCCGTAGCAGTCGTAGTCGGAGTTCTTGCGGCTGGAGTCGGTGTCGTAGCAGGTGCCCACCTTGTAGGTGCCCGGGGTGCCGTACACACCGGCGGACAGCGCGAGGTCGGCCGTCGCGGTGACGCACCAGAAGCCGGCGACCAATGCGAGGACGACACCGCACACCCACCCGAGCACACGCTTCATACGCCCAGCCCGATCATGCCGCCGCCGAAGGCCGGGGCACCGGCGCCGGACGCCAGTCGTGTAGCCATGTGCCGGTAGAGCTGCGTGCGGTTGTGCTGGAGCACTCGCGTTATGTCGGGGGCCGTAGGCGGGCTGTCCATCGGGAGCGGGGGGTCCTTCGGGCAAGATCGGCGGGCTGGGTCCGGTGACGCTATCAGGGCCGCCTGCCCGCGCCTCACCGCCGCCGCAGCAACCGCCGCAACCCGAACAGCACGACGCACGCCGCGATCACGGCCACCGCACCGACCTTGAGGTCGCTGCTCGGGCCGCCGCCCCCCTCCTCGCCCGAAGCCGCCGAACTCCCGCTGCCGGAGGGGGAGTCGGAGGAGCCGGGGGCGTCCTCGGCCACCACCGCGCTGCCCGCGCCCTCCATGCCGAGCATGAGCTTGGTGCCGTCGGGCGAGTAGCTGGCGGACTCGCCCTGGCCCAGCGGCACGCTGATGCGCTCCAGGCGCTTGAGCTTGCCGCCGTTCCAGTCGTACGCGATGCCGCCGAGGTATCCGCGGACGGCCAGCGTCTTGCCGTCAGGGGAGAAAGCGGCGTCCGTGGCCCACAGGTCGACGGGGGTCGTGGGCTTGAAGACGTTCGTGCCGGACGGGGAGAGTTCGGCCGGTCCCTCGTACAGGTGCCCGCCGTCCTCCTGCTTGTCGATGATGTAGACGCGGCCGGTCTTGGGGTGGACGGCGAGCGACTCGGCGTCACGGGTTCCGTCGGAGTACTTCACGACGTACTGCGTGGCGCGGATCGTCTGGTCCTTGAGGGTCCCCGGCTCGGGGAGGCGGTAGAGCCAGACGTACGGCCACTGCACGCCGTCGTTGTCGCCGATGTCGCCGACCCAGAGTTCGTTGTCCGGGCCGATGGAGATCGCCTCCACGTCGCGCGGCGTGCCCACGCCCGTCATGGTGATCGTCGCGACCGTCTCGCCGGTGCTGCTGTCGACGGCGTAGAGGTAGGCGCCCGTGTCCTGGTCGTTGTGCGTCCAGTAGATGCCCGGGTGCTGGCGCGAGGCGGCGAGGCCGCTGGACTCCGTGATGCGCGGGTCCTTGATCGTGAAGTCCTCGTTCCCGTCGGCGGCGGAGGCGGGCAGCGTGAAGGCACCGGTGAGCAGGACCCCGGCGAGTATGGCGAGCGGTCGGCGCATGCCCCAAGCCTGCCATCCGCTCCGACCGTTCGGGCGGCGTGGCAGGCTTCACACCCCGCCCGACCCTACCGATCGGTAGCGATCGTTCATCATGAGCGGATGCTCCGGTTCATGCCCGTCGGCGACTCCATGACCATCGGCAGCGCCGGCGAACACACGTGGCGCTACCGCATGTGGCAGCACCTGCGTGACACCTACGGCGGCCCCTTCGCCCTCGTCGGCCCGCGCGAGGCGCTGTACGACAAGGCGTCGGACTCCCCCACGTCGTACGAGTACGCCGACCCCGACCCGGCCTTCCCCCGGGCGCATCTGGCCGGCTGGGGCGAGGGCTGGCTGCACATGGAGCCGCTGATCGGCGAGGCGGTGCGGGCGTGCCGGGCGAATGTGCTGCTGGTCTCGCTGGGCCTGATCGACCTGGGCTTCTACACGAACGCGGAACAGACGGCGGACAACGCGCGTGGCTTCGTGGCCGCCGCCCGCTCGGCGAACCCGCGGGTGCGGATGGTGGTCCTGCCGGTGATCCCGAACGTGCGCGCCGAGTCGGACGCACCCTTCGCCGCCGAGGTCGCCCGCTTCAACGAACTGCTGGCGAAGGCGGTCGCGGACCTGGACGAGCCCCGCTCGCCCCTGCTGCTGGCGTCCCCGCCTGCGTCGTACGACATCCATCGGGACACGTACGACGGCACTCATCCGAACGCGAGCGGTGAGCACAAGATCGCTGAGGCGTATGCGGAGGCGATGTATCAGGCGTGGGACCTGGGCAAGCCGTACGAGGGCCGCTGAGGGCGCGCGAGGTTACGTGGCCGGGGCGGGCGCGCGGGGTTACGTGGCCGGGGCGGGCGGCGAGGAGGCCGGCCGTCGCTTCCGGCACCAGCAGGGCGATCAGGACGACGAGGGGCACGGACCAGCCGCCGGTGGCGTCGTGGAGCACTCCCATGGCCAGCGGGCCCAGGCCGGCCAGCAGGTAGCCCGTCGTCTGTGCCATCCCCGAGAGGTCGGCGGCGGTCCCCGGGCCGTCCGTGCGCAGGCCGAGCAGCGTGATGGCCAGCGGGAAGGCGCTGCCGGTCGCCGCGCCGAGCAGACACACCCACACCCAGCCGAGAGCGGGGGCCAGCAGCAGGCCCGCGAGGGAGATGGCCTTCGCCACGACGACGGCCAGGACCAGGAGGCGCTGGTCGTGCATGCGGGCGGCGAGAAGGGGGACGGCGAAGGCCGGCGGGATGCCGATGGTCAGCATCACCGACATCATCAGCCCGGCTTGGGCGGGCGGGTAGCCGTTCGCCTGCATGATCTGCGGCAGCCATGCCACCAGTACGTAGAACATCAGCGACACCAGGCCGAGGAACGCCGACACCCACCAGGCGAGCGGGCTGCGCAGCAGTGATCCGCCCTTCGCCCTCGGCGGCTCGGGCGGCGTCCCGCGATGGCGGCCACGCGCTCCCGGCGCGGCCAGCAGTCCCCACACCGCCGCGGCCAGTACGGCGGGGACCGCCCACACCGCGAGCGCGAACTGCCATCCCGCCGCGGCGCTCAGCGGCACCGCCACTCCGGCGGCGAGCGCGCCGGAGACGGCCATGAGCGTCATGGTGAGGCCCGTGTACACGCCGATCCGACGGCCGAAGTGGTCCTTGATGACCGCGGGCATCAGTACGTTCCCGACGGCGATACCGGCCCCGGACAGCACCGTTCCGGCGAAGAGCGCCACCGGCCAGGGCACGGCGCGCAGGGCGGCGCCGAGCGCGAGGAGCACGACGGCGACGTGTACGGCGGCCGGCCTGCCGAGCCGGCGGGACAGGCGGGGTGCGAGCCAGGCGAAGGCGCCCAGGCACAGCACGGGTAACGTCGCCAGCACGCCGACCTGGGTGGCGGACAGGGCGAGCGCCCGCTGGACGTCGCCCATGAGTGGCGGCATCCCGGTGATGGCCGCGCGGAGATTGATGGCGAGCAGAGTCAGGCCGACGACAAACCACAGCCTGGTGGTCACGTGTGTTCCCCCGTTGTTCCCCCGTGGCCGTGACGGCGGCCCCCTCCTCCGTCCAGGAGCGGGCCGCCGGGCCTTCGGGGTGCGGTGCGGTGTGGTGCGGTGGGTTGCCTTGCGTTGCGGTCAGATGCTCACGCTGTGGTTGACCGGGCACTTCGCCCGGCCCGCGGTGCGGAACGCGACGCCGGTGGCCCCGGCGGTGGCGGGCGTGCCGAGCTGCTTGAGGATCTCGTCGGACAGCAGGTCCTCCTTGCCCTTCAGGGCGTCGGCGACCTTGGCGTCGGAGACGAACACCAGCTCCGCGGCGATGTTGTCCTGAACGATCCGCGCCAGGTTGTCCAGGGCCACCCCGATCGGGTCCGACGGCAGCTGTGCCGTGGGGATGTCGATCAGGTGGGTGTCGACCTTCTTCTGGTTCATCATCGGCTTGATGATGATCTCCGCCTGGTTCAGCACCGACGTCGTCCAGATCGACAGCACCACCGTGTACAGGTCGGCCCAGGCGGCCTCGCCGATCTGCGCCCGCCACTTCTTGCACAGCCCCTGCACACCGGAGATCTGCGCGTCGGCGGCGTACGTCATGTTGACCCGGATCGCCGGGTAGACGCGGGCCGCGAAGCTCTGGAACGAGGCGATGTCGAAGGCGCGGGCGCGGATGGAGTCGGCGATGAAGGTCAGACCCTCGTCGAGGATCTTCGCGCAGGAGTTCTGAAGGTTCTGCGGCAGCTTCGCCGCGGGAAGGTTCGTCTTCGCGGTGGCCAGCTTGTCCGCGAACGCCTGCAGCGGCGTGGTCCAGGCGTCGGTGCCGGGGCCCTGCATCGCCACCATGTCGAGGTCGTGGGCGTCGATCCGGTCGGCGTTGGGGACGTTGGGGACCTTGTCCGAGAGGAACTCCGCGATCGTGGAGTAGATCCCCAGCGGCACATGGGCGATGGACTTCGCCAGCTCGAACTCCTCGGCCACCGGGTGCTCGACGTACCGCTTGCCCTCGTGGATGAGGGTGAAGGTGCCGCCCTTCGCGTCGTTCTGCACGACGACGACCGGCCCCAGGTTCTTGATCAGGTCGGCTTTGAGCGCGGCGTAGTTGGCGCGCATCGCCGCGTTCACCGCGCGGATGGAGTCCCGGGCGACGGTCTGGGCGCTCGCCACCTCCGCGGCGGGCGCCGCGTCGACGGCGGAGGCCGTGGTCGGCCCGGTGATCGTCTGACCCAGGAACGTGGCGGCGCCGATCCCACTCGCGCCGCCGATGAATGTCCGGCGTGTTGCCATGACTTGCTCTCCGTAACGAATCGGTCGTCAGGTGTTCCCGCCGTGGGGGAAGCGGTGGCGTGGGGGGAACTTGACCCGCCGGGAGCCACGAAGGGCCGGGACGCGGGGAGCAATGCGAGGGGGTGTTCCCTCTCCGGCGTGGGGCTGGAGGGAGGCCGGAGAGGGAGGCTGCGGGCGCTAGCGCAGCGCGGTGTGGGAGGGGACGACGACGCCGTACAGGTCGGCGATCGTCGCCAGCGCGGCCTGGTGGATCTGGTCGGCGGACAGCCCGCCGCCGACCGACGGGAGCGGCCGGGTGGCGCACGCGTCGGCCACCACAGTGGGCTTGTTGCCGCGCAGGAACGCGCCCTCGGCGGTGAACGTCACGCACATGTGCGTCATGAACCCGGCGATGACGAGGTTCTCGTTCCCGGCCTTGTCGACGAGCTTGCCCAGCTCGGTGTTCACGAAGGCGTTGGGGGCCTTCTTCACCACGGTCGACTCGCCCTGAACGGGCTTGACCGCGTCGTGGATCCGGCCGATGGGCCGCCGGATGTCGTAAGGCGTGTCCTTCCCGCCGTCGTTGACGATGTGGATGACCTTCCCGCCCGCCTCACGGGCCGCGCCCAGCAGCTCGGCCGCCGCGTCCAGGGCGTGGCGCCAGCCGGTCAGCTCCATCACACCTTCGGTGTAGGTGTTCTGGTAGTCGACCAGGATCAGGGTGGCGGAGGCGAGTGAAGCCGGCTGTTCGGCAAGGCCGTTGAGTTTGCGCAGCGTCGTCGTGCCCGACGTGTCGGCGTCCGCCGCCTGCGCCTGCGCCTGTGCGGGGGTGTCCCCCAGCCGGGTGGCGCCGAACACCACGCCGCCGCCGACGACGGCCGCACCGCCCGCCTTCAGCACCCCGCGCCGGGACAGACTGCTGCGCTGCTCGGCCACGTCAGTCCAGCTCCTTGGCGGAGGCGACGACGACGCCGTACGCGTCTGCGATGGCCGCCAGCCCACTGCGGTGCAGTTCGTCGGCGGACACGTCCACGATCGAGCGGGTGGCGCAGGCGTCTGCCGGAACGGTGGGCTTGTTGCCGCGCAGGGCCGCGGACGCCGACGTGTAGGCGATGCACATGTGGGTCATGAACCCGGCGACGATCACGGTCTCATGGCCCGCCTCGTCCACGAGTTGGCCGAGGTCGGTGCCGTGGAAGGCGTCCGGAGCCTGCTTGACGACCACGGGCTCGCCGTCGACCGGCGCCACGGAGGGGTGGATCCGGCCGATCTCCGCGCCGATGTCGTAGGGGGAGCCCTCACCGCCGTCGTGCTGGACGTGGATGACCTTGGCTCCGGCCACACGGGCCCGGGCCAGCAGGTCGGACGCCGCTTCGAGGGCGGGCTGCCAGCCGTCGAGCTCCATCACACCGCGGGTGTAGGTGTTCTGGTAGTCGACGAGGACGAGCGTCGAGGACGCGAGGGCCGCGGGAGTGGTGTCGGCCCCGCCGAGTTCGCGCAGCGTCTTGCTTGCCACAGGACTCCTCCAAGGTTCGGGGTACTTCAGGGACTTGAGCAGTCGTTCAACATTTCGTTGAAGACACATGCGACGCTATGGCCGGAACCGGTGCGTCGGCAATGACGCGCTATGTGCAGAAACCGACGCTCATGTCTGCGAGCGGAACAGGGGGTTATCGGGTGGGGACCATGAACCGGTTGATCGTGATCGTGCTGTTCGAAGGCGTCGACCTCCTCGACGTCACCGGACCGCCGGAGGTGTTCTCCCTCGTCCCGCGCGAGACCACCGGGCGCGTCGGATACGAGGTCGTCCTGGCGGCCGAGACGAGGGACCCGGTGCGGACGGCGGCCGGCGTGCGGATCCTGCCCGACGCCACGCTCCAGGAGGTCGGCGAGCGCGCGATCGACACGCTGCTGGTGCCGGGCTCCGTCGAGGTGGACGACGAGCGCCGGATCCACCCCATCACCGAGCCCGGCACGGTGGCCTGGGTGAAGGCGCTGGCCACCCGCTCCAGACGGGTGGCCTCGGTGTGCGTCGGCGCGCACATCCTCGCCGCCGCGGGCCTCCTCGACGGCAAGCGCGCGACCACGCACTGGTCGACCGCGCCGCGGCTCGCCGCCGACCATCCGGCGGTGCGGGTCGACCCGGATCCGATCTTCATCCGCGAGGACGGCGAGGTGTGGACCGGCGCGGGGATCAGCGCCTGCCTCGACCTGTCCCTGGCCCTGGTCGCCGAGGACTTCGGCGAGCAGATCGCGCTGCGGGTCGCCCGTCAGCTCGTGATGTACCTGAAGCGGCCCGGCGGCCAGTCGCAGTTCAGCGTCCCGCTGGAGCCGGTGTCCACGACGCGGCGCATCGAGGACCTGCGGCTGCACATCCTGAACCACATCGCCGAGCGCCTCACCGTCGCCGACCTGGCCGCGTACGCGCATGTCAGCGACCGGCAGCTGACCCGGATCTTCAAGACCGAGCTGGGCACGACGCCGCACGCCTACATCGAGTCCGCGCGCGTCGAAATGGCCGGCAACCTGCTGGAGACCACCGACCACACGCTGGAACGGATCACCTCCGTCTGCGGGTTCGGCACCGTCGACACCCTCATACGGGCATTCCACCGCCGCCTCGCCGTGACGCCGAGCGAGTACCGGGCCCGGTTCCGTGGCCGGGGGTGAGGCGTTCCGGCACGTCACGCAACACCTCGGGATCACTTGCCTAGAGCGCACTCCACATGGCTAGCGTGCACTTCATGGAGTACACGCAGCTCGGACGCACGGGACTCAAGGTCAGCCGACTGGTGCTCGGCACCATGAACTTCGGCCCGCAGACCGACGAAGCCGACAGTCACGCGATCATGGACGCGGCGCTGGACGCGGGCATCAACTTCTTCGACACCGCCAACGTGTACGGCTGGGGCGAGAACAAGGGCCGTACCGAATCGATCATCGGCAACTGGTTCGCCAAGGGCGGCGAGCGGCGCGACAAGGTCGTGCTCGCCACCAAGGTCCACGGGAACATGGCGGGCGACGGCCCCGCGTGGCCCAACCACGACAAGCTGTCGGCGCTGAACATCCGGCGGGCGGTGGACGCGTCGCTCAAGCGGCTGCAGACCGACTACATCGACGTCTACCAGTTCCACCACATCGACCGCGCCACGCCTTTCGAGGAGATCTGGCAGGCCGTCGACGCCCTGGTCCAGCAGGGCAAGATCCTGTACGTCGGCTCGTCCAACTTCCCCGGCTACAAGATCGCCCAGGCCAACGAGCTCGCCGCGCGCCGCGGCGGCACCATCGGCCTGGTGAGCGAGCAGTGCCTGTACAACCTCTTCGAGCGCCGCGCCGAGATGGAGGTCATCCCGGCAGCGCAGGACTACGGCCTCGGCGTCATCCCGTGGTCGCCGCTGCACGGCGGACTGCTCGGCGGTGTGCTCAAGAAGGAGATCGAGGGCGGCCGGCGCAGCTCCGGGCGGGCCGCCGACACCCTCGCCGACCCGGCCGTACGCGCGAAGATCCAGGCCTACGAGGACCTGCTCGACAAGCACGGCCTGGAGCCCGGCGAGGTCGCTCTGGCCTGGCTGCTCACCCGCCCGGGCGTGACCGGCCCGATCGTCGGCCCGCGCACCGCCGGGCAGCTGGAGTCCGCGCTGCGGGCGGCCGAGCTGGAGCTGAGCGAGGACCTGCTGGCGGGACTGGACGAGGTGTTCCCGGGTCCGGGACCCTCGCCGGAGGCGTTCGCCTGGTGACCGGGTGAGGGCAGCGCCCCGTCAGGGGCGCTGCCCGGCGCTACCTGCCGAGCGCCGCCGCCAGCGCCACCAGCACGAACATCAACACGAGCGCACCGGCCATGATCCGGTTCCGGGTTTTCGGGTCCACGCCATCGAGCCTAACCGGCCACTCCGAGCGCCCATCGGGCGACCGCCTCGTAACGGGGCTGCTCGCCCGCGACCCCGGACGTCGGCAAACTGCTCCGCACCAGCGCCACCTCCTCCACGGTCCACGTCCGGCTGGTGAACCCGTCGAGGGCCGCGACATACGGCCGTGCGTCCACCCCGGACCGGCTCCTCGCCACCGTGAGGTGCGGCTTGTAGCGCCGGTGCTCCCCCATCGGCACCCCGGCCTTGCGCGCGGCCGCCTCACTGCGGTCCGCCAGCAGCCGCAGGGTCTCCAGGTCCCCCTCCGCCCCCGCCCACAGGGCCCGCCGTCCCTGATGGTGATCGTCATCCCCTCATGGTGCCAGGCTGGAGCCATGAGACTCTTCGCCGCCGTGCTGCCACCGGAGGACGTCACGCGTGAACTGGCCGCAGAAGTGGCCGAGTTGAGGAAGCTGCCCGGCGCGGACGCGCTGCGCTGGACCGGCCGCCCCGGCTCCCCTGCGCGACCAGCCACTCCACGCCGCTGTCGAGCATGCCGAGTATCACGGGGATGTCGGCGGGCCCGCCCGTGCCCGAACTGGCCGCCGCCGCGCAGCGCCAGCGGGAACGGCGACGTACGGTGCGCGGCGCGCTCCAGGCGGGCCGACAGATCGGATACGAGGTCGTCGTCGACCTCGCCGTAGAAGGCGAGGGTGAAGTGCCAGCCGGGGCGGCCGGTCCAGCGCAGCGCGTCCGCGCCGGGCAGCTTCCTCAACTCGGCCACTTCTGCGGCCAGTTCACGCGTGACGTCCTCCGGTGGCAGCACGGCGGCGAAGAGTCTCATGGCTCCAGCCTGGCACCATGAGGGGATGACGATCACCATCAGGGACGGCGGGCCCGCCGACATCCCCGTGATACTCGGCATGCTCGACAGCGGCGTGGAGTGGCTGGTCGCGCAGGGGCGCACGGGACAGTGGGGGACGAAACCCCTGTCGGAGCGCCCGGGGACGGTGGAGTCGGTGACCCGGCACATGAACGAGGGCAGCGTCTTCATCGCCGAGATCGACGGCGTACCGGCCGCCGGCCTCACCCTGACCGACTCCCCCGGCGCCTCCCTCTCCCACCTCCCGCCGCCCGGCGAGCCCGAGCGCTACATCCACTGGCTCGCCTCCGACCGCCGCTTCAAGGGCCACGGCGCGGGCAGCGCTCTGCTCGCGCATGCCGCCGACGTGACCCGGCAGGCGGGCGTCTCGCTGCTGCGGGTGGACTGCTACGCGGGCGACGACGGCAAGCTGGTCGGCTACTACGAGAGCCAGGGCTTCGTCCGCACCGAGACCTACGTGGGCAAGGACGGCTGGCCGGGACAGGTGCTGGCGCGGAGGGTCTAGCCTCCGCGGGGCCGCGAGGGTGACCATCGCCACACGTGACATGGTCACCGTGCGTATCGTTGTACCGCGCGGCTGCACTCGTCCGTGGGCAGCCGGGGAGGAGCGCCACGATGACCGTCCTTGACGACAGGATCGAGATGGCCAAGGAAGACGACGAGCTGACTCTGGACGGGCTGTTCGAGTCGCTTGAGCGGATCACCCCCGAGGGATACAAGGTCGAGATCGTCGAGGGGGCCATCTTCATGTCGCCGCAGCGGGACACGCACTGGGAGATCATCGCCGATATCTTCGAGCAACTGCGCACGAAGTACCCACGCAAGCGCCTGAAGTCGGACGTTCGAGTCGACTACCCGGGGCAACTCAACGGCTTCGCCTCCGACGTGTGCCTCGTGGCCGAGGGAGCCGAGAAGAACGAGAAGGGCGTCTGGCGCTGTCAGGACGTCGAGTTCGTGGCCGAGGTCATCTCAAAGGGCACAGCCCAGAACGACTACGGCCCGAAGAAGGGCGCCTACGCCCTCGCCGAAGTCCCCGTCTACCTCATCGCCGACCCCTACCAGGGCAAGTGCCACCTGTTCACCCAGCCCAAGGAAGGCGACTACATCACGGAGACGACGGTCGCCTTCGGCGGGGACGTCGACATGACCACCACCCTCCTCGGCCTCGTCCTCAAAACCGACGAGTTCCCCCGCGACTGACACCCCTACGCCACCGTCGCCAGCTCCTCGTCCCGCTGCTCCCGTGGCACGAACCGCACCTGCGGGTGCCCGCGGTTCCAGCCCACCGACAGCCGCAGGCCGCCCACGCGGGCCAGGGCCAGGGCGATCGTGACGGCGGCGGCGGCCGTGATCGCGCCGCCCACCGCAAGGCCCGCCCGGACGCCGTACGCGTCCGTGATCCAGCCGGCGATCGGCGCGCCCAGTGGCGCTCCGCCCATGAACACCATCATGTACAGGGCCATCACACGGCCCCGCATGCTCGGGTCAGTGGCCATCTGGATGCTGCTGTTGGCGGTGACGTTCACCGTCATGCCGAACATGCCTATGGGAGCCATGAGCAGGGCGAACAGCCACAGGGACGGGGCGAACGCGGCCACGATCTCCATCGTGCCGAAGGCCACCGCCCCCGCGATCAGCACCCGCATCCGGGCCGTACCGCGCCGGGCCGCGAGCAGCGCGCCCGCCAGGGAGCCGACCGCCATCAGCGTGTTGAAGAGGCTGTAGGAGCCCGCGCCCGCGTGGAAGACGTCGTTGGCGAAGGCCGACAGATAGACGGGGAAGTTGAAACCGAAGGTGCTGACGAACCCGGCGAGCACGATCGGCCAGATCAGATCCGGGCGCCCGGCGACATACCGCAGGCCCTCCCGCAGCTGCCCCTTGCCGCGCGGCGCCCGCTGCACCGGGTACAGCTCACGCGCCCGCATCAGCAGCAGGCCGGTGATGGGGGCGACGAAGGACAGACCGTTGGCGAGGAACGCCCAGCCCGTGCCGACACCCGTGATCAGCAGGCCGGCCACCGCCGGGCCGACCAGGCGGGCCGACTGGAAGTTCGCCGAGTTCAGGCTCACCGCGTTCTGGAGCTGGTCCGGGCCGACCATCTCGGAGACGAAGGACTGCCGGGCCGGGTTGTCGACGACGGTCGCGAGGCCGACGACGAAGGCGGCCAGGTAGACGTGCCAGACCTGGACGTGTCCGGTGAGGGTGAGGACGGCGAGCGCGATGCCGGTGAGAGCCATCGACGTCTGTGTGACGAGCAGCGTGCGGCGCTTGGGCAGCCGGTCGACGAGGACACCGCCGTAGAGGCCGAAGAGCAGCATCGGCAGGAACTGCAGGGCCGTCGTGATGCCGACGGCGGTGGCGGAACCGGTGAGGCCGAGCACCAGCCAGTCCTGCGCGATGCGCTGCATCCAGGTACCGGTGTTGGAGACGACCTGGCCCAGGAAGAACAGGCGGTAGTTCCTGACGCTCAGCGAGCTGAACATCGAGGACTTGCGGGGGCCAGAGGTAGAAGGGGTGGTCGGTGCGGGTGCGGAAGCTGCTCCGGGTCCCGAACTCAAACGTGTTCGCCTCCTTGAGGTGACTGCTTACAGGTGTGCGAGCTTCTCCAGCACGGGGGCGGCGGCGCGCAGTTTCGCCCACTCGTCCTCGTCCAGGGCCTCGACCAGGGTGGCCAGGAAGGCGTTGCGCTTGCGGCGGCTCTCCTCGAGCATTGCCTCGGCCTGCTCGGTCTTCGTGACGACCTTCTGGCGCCGGTCCTCCGGGTGCGGCTCCAGGCGGACCAGTCCCTTGGACTCCAGCAGGGCGACGATGCGGGTCATCGACGGCGGCTGGACGTGCTCCTTGCGGGCCAGCTCACCGGGGGTGGCCTTGCCGCAGAGGGAGAGGGTGCCCAGCACCGACATCTCGGTGGGGCTCAGCGACTCGTCGACCCGCTGGTGCTTGAGCCGACGCGACAGCCGCATCAGGGCGGAGCGCAGAGAGTTCACGGCGGCAGCGTCGTCGCCGTGGGTAAGGTCCGACATCTCTTTAGAGTAACTCATTACTCTCGCTAAAGACCACCGCGGACACGCAGGGATGCCCGTGACACCCGCCACGGAACCGCCACATCACTCATCTGGGTGATGTGGCGGCGGAACGTGACACACCGCACCGAACAGTGCCGCGACCCTCGTGTTCATGGGGACCAGCGTGCTCAGCCTGCGAATAGACCATGAGCTGCTCGAACGGCTCCGACACCACGCCGCGAGAAGAGGAATGAGCGTC
This sequence comes from Streptomyces sp. UW30, assembly GCF_008042075.1. GTDB lineage: Bacteria > Actinomycetota > Actinomycetes > Streptomycetales > Streptomycetaceae > Streptomyces. Next base: position 1,262,937 of record NZ_RDBN01000053.1, read on the forward strand.
CAGGACTATGTCGTCCGGACGCTCATCCGCGATGACTTCGACGAACGGTTCCAGGCCGCCGTCGAGGAGACCGAGAAGTTCTACGGCCTCACATGAGCCCGCCTACGTCAGACCCAGCGCCGGCATCAGGTAGTAGAAGGCGAAGACGGCGGACACGACGTACATCGCCACCGGCACCTCCCGGCCCCGCCCGGCGGCCAGGCGCAGCACCGAGAAGGTGATGAAGCCCATGCCGATGCCGTTGGTGATCGAGTAGGTGAACGGCATCATCACCATCGTCACGAAGGCCGGGATCGAGACCGTGTAGTCGGCCCAGTCGATCTCCTTGACGGAGTTCGCCAGGATCAGGAACCCGACCGCGAGCAGGGCCGGGGTGGCCGCCTGGGACGGGACCATGGTGGCGACCGGCGTCAGGAACAGCGCCACCGCGAAGAGGGCGCCGGTGACGACGTTCGCGAAGCCGGTACGGGCGCCCTCACCGACGCCGGCCGTGGACTCCACGAAGGCCGTGGTGGCCGAGGAGGAGCTGGCGCCGCCCGCGGCGACCGAGAGGCCGTCGACGAACAGGACCTTGTTGATGCCCGGCATCTGCCCCTGGGCGTCGGTCAGCTTCGCCTCGTCACTGACGCCCATGATCGTGCCCATGGCGTCGAAGAAGCAGGACAGCAGGACGGTGAAGACGAAGAGGACGCCGGTCAGCGCGCCGACCTTGTCGAAGCCGCCGAACAGGCTGACCTCGCCGATCAGGCCGAAGTCGGGGCTCTCGAAGGGGTTGCCCGGCCACTTCGGGGTCGTCAGCCCCCAGGACGGCACGTTCGCGACGGCCTCGATGATCACGGCGAGCACGGTCATCGTGACGATCGAGATCAGGATCGCGCCGGGGACCTTGCGCACGATCAGCGCGAGCGTGAGCAGCACGCCGAGGATGAAGACGAGGACCGGCCAGCCGTTGAGGTGACCGTCACCGCCGAGCTGGAGCGGGACCGTGGTCTGGGCGGCGTCCGGGKTGCGCGAGACGAAGCCGGAGTCCACGAGGCCGATCAGCATGATGAACAGGCCGATACCGATGGAGATGGCCTTGCGCAGGCTGTAGGGCACGGCGTTCATGACGCGCTCGCGCAGCCCGGTGGCGACGAGCACCATGACCACGAAACCGGCCAGGACCACCATGCCCATGGCGTCCGGCCAGGACATACGGGGTGCGAGCTGGAGCGCGACGACGGAGTTCACGCCGAGACCGGCGGCGAGCGCGATCGGCACGTTGCCGATGACGCCCATCAGCAGCGTCGTGAACGCCGCCGTCAGGGCCGTCGCGGTGACCAGCTGTCCGTTGTCCAGCTGATGGCCGTACATGTCCTTCGCGCTGCCGAGGATGATCGGGTTCAGCACGATGATGTACGCCATCGCGAAGAAGGTGGCGAGACCGCCACGGATTTCGCGGGGCAGCGAGCTGCCGCGTTCGGAGATCTTGAAGAAGCGGTCGAGTGCGCCGTAGGAGGGCCCGGCTCCCGGCTGTTCAGGGGTGGGGGCCTTGGCAGGAGCCGAAGTGGACATTCTTTTGGCGTTTCCTACGAAGAGAAGTGGTCAGACACAAACCGTTTCAGTATGAACATATAAAGCCCCGAACGGCCATCTCCGCGCGTAGACCTGATCACCTCGTAAGCTGTCCCCCATGGCCGGATTTTTCACGGGACCCATCAAGCACGAGGCGCCGGAGCCCCTGGAGGGGCCCGTGGTCCCCACCATCGTGGGCGGCACGATCATCTGGTTCGTCCTGTTCGTCGTCCAGCTCCCCTTCTACGGCTGGTTCGAGGACCACGGCCACACCTGGTGGGTGTGGACCTGCCTGGCCGGCGGGGGCCTCGGCCTGATCGGCATCTGGTACGTCCGCAAGCGCGACGCGGCGATCAAGCGCGCGGCCGCCCTCGCCACGCCCCGGGAAACCACCGGCGAACCCCAGTCGTCCTGAGGCACCGCGCCCTACAACCAGGGCACGACACCCCGTCCTCCCCAGGTCGGAACTTCCGCCCACTCGGCGGGTGAAGGCGTAAATCCGCACGTACCGTCGAATGCATGACGCATGCCGACGCGGGCACCGAAGTGGACAACCCTGTGCACCCCGCCGCCGTCCCGGTCGCGACGGGTGGGCTGAGCGCCGCCGAGGTGGCCGAGCGCGTGGCGCGCGGGCAGGTCAACGACATACCGGTGCGCAGCAGCCGGTCCATGGCCGAGATCGTCCGGGCCAACGTCTTCACCCGGTTCAACGCGATCATCGGCGTGCTCTGGCTGATCATGCTGTTCGTCGCGCCGATCCAGGACAGCCTGTTCGGCTTCGTGATCCTCGCCAACACCGGCATCGGGATCATCCAGGAGTGGCGGGCGAAGAAGACCCTCGACTCGCTCGCGGTGATCGGTGAGGCACGGCCCACGGTGCGTCGCGACGGCGTCGCCGCCGAGGTCGGCACCTCGGAGATCGTGCTGGACGACCTGATCGAGATCGGGCCGGGCGACAAGGCCGTCGTGGACGGGGTGTGCGTCGAGGCCGACGGTCTTGAGATCGACGAGTCGCTGCTCACCGGCGAGGCCGACCCCGTCGTCAAACGGCCCGGGGATCGGGTCCTGTCCGGCAGCTTCGTCGTCGCCGGCGGCGGCGCCTTCCAGGCCACCAAGGTCGGCCGCGAGGCCTACGCCGCCCAGCTCGCCGAGGAGGCTTCCCGCTTCACCCTCGTCCAGTCCGAGCTGCGCTCCGGTATCTCCACCATCCTCAAGTACGTGACCTGGATGATGGTCCCGGCCGCGATCGGCCTGATCGTCACCCAGCTCTTCGTGAAGAACAAGGACCTCGACGACTCGATCGCACGCACCGTCGGCGGCATCGTGCCGATGGTCCCCGAGGGCCTGGTCCTGCTCACCTCGGTCGCCTTCGCGATCGGCGTCATCCGCCTCGGCCGACAGCAGTGCCTCGTCCAGGAGCTGCCCGCGATCGAGGGCCTCGCCCGCGTCGACACCGTCTGCCTCGACAAGACCGGCACCCTCACCGAGGGCGGCATGGACGTCACCGAGCTGCGGACCCTGGGCGGCAATGACGAGGGCTACGTAGGCAAGGTGCTCGGCGCCCTCGGCGAGTCCGACCCCCGCCCGAACGCCTCCCTACAGGCCATCATCGACGCCTACCCCGACGCCGAGGACTGGCGCTGCACCGAGTCCCTGCCGTTCTCCTCCGCCCGCAAGTACAGCGGCGCCTCCTTCAGCGAGGGCGACGGCGAGGCCAGCACGTGGCTGCTGGGCGCCCCCGATGTCCTGCTCCCCGCCGACGATCCGGCCCTGGCCGAAACCGATCGCCTCAACGAGCAGGGGCTGCGGGTGCTGCTGCTCGCCCGCGCCGGCCGCGAGCTCGGCGATCCCGACGTGGCCGAGGGCGCGGGGCCCGCCGCCCTCGTCGTACTGGAACAGCGGCTGCGGCCCGACGCCGCCGACACCCTGCGCTACTTCGCGGACCAGAACGTGGGGGCCAAGGTGATCTCCGGGGACAACGCGGTGTCGGTGGGCGCGGTGGCGACCAAGCTCGGCCTGTCCGGCACGACGGTCGACGCCCGCACGCTCCCCGGCGACAAGGACGCGATGGCGACGGCCCTCGATGAGGCCACCGTCTTCGGCCGGGTCACCCCGCAGCAGAAGCGGGACATGGTGGGCGCGCTGCAGTCCCACGGGCACACCGTCGCCATGACCGGCGACGGCGTGAACGACGTCCTCGCCCTGAAGGACGCCGACATCGGCGTGGCGATGGGCTCGGGGTCGGAGGCGACCCGGGCCGTGGCGCAGATCGTGCTGCTGAACAACAGCTTCGCGACGCTGCCGTCGGTGGTGGCCGAGGGGCGTCGGGTCATCGGCAACATCACGCGCGTGGCGACGCTGTTCCTGGTCAAGACGGTCTACTCGGTGCTGCTGGCCCTGATGGTGGTGTTCTGGCAGGTGGAGTACCCGTTCCTGCCCCGCCACCTCACCCTGCTCTCCACCCTCACCATCGGCGTCCCGGCCTTCTTCCTGGCCCTCGCGCCCAACAAGGAACGCGCGCGGCCCCATTTCGTGCGGCGGGTGATGCGGTACTCGATCCCGGGCGGGGTGGTGGCCGGGGTGGCGACCTTCGGGACGTATCTGATCGCCCGTCACTACTACACGGGCGAGGGCTCACTGGACGCCGAGACGAGCGTCGCCACGCTGACGCTCTTCCTGATCTCGATGTGGGTGCTGGTCATCGTCGCCCGGCCCTACACCTGGTGGCGGGTCGCCCTGGTGGCCGCGATGGGGCTCGGGTTCCTGCTGGTGCTGGTGGTGCCGTGGCTCCAGGAGTTCTTCGCGCTGAAGCTGGTCGGGGTGACGATGCCGTGGATCGCGGTGGGGATCTCGGCGGGGGCGGCGGTCGCCCTGGAGGTTGCTTGGAGGTGGGTCGACCGCCGGCCCGCTGCGCTGGGCCAAGGCCGGTGAAGCGCCGTGGGTCGCTGCGGGTCCGTTGTGGCCGGCCGCGCAGTTCCCCGCGCCCCTTAGGGGGTTGCTCTACCGGACGTCGACGAAGTCGCCCGTCGCGGTGGCCGCCGGAGTCGTCGTGGTGCCGGCGAAGGTGAAGCGGAAGTAGCCGTCCTGGGTGGCGGTGAGCGTGGTCTTGAGGTTGCCGGTCGCGTTGGTCTTCACGGTCTTGACCGTGGTGTAGGTGTTGCTGCCGTTCTTGCGGAACTGAAGGTTCACGGGCTGCTCGACGTAGCCGTTGTACGTGCCGCGGTCCCAGTTGGCGCGGGACAGCTTGCCGGTGACCGTGATGGTCTTGCCCTTCGCCACCGGCTCCGGCGAAGCGTCCACCGTCAGCTTCGACTGGCGCTGCATCAGCGTGGTGCCGAGACCGCTCTGGCCCTTGTAGCCGACCTTGGTGATGTCGAAGGTCTCGCCGGCCGGGTCCTGCCCGTTGAAGGCGGTGGCCTCCGCCGCGGCCCGCCAGGTGCCGGCGTCCGTGTTGCGGAGCTCGTGGTCGCCCGGGTAGACGTCGATGGTGCCCTTGCAGTTGGCGGTGGTCGCGGAGGTCGCGGTGCACTTGGCCGGCTTGTTGCCGTAGAGCATGTTGTCCGGCGTGGTGGCGGAACCCCGGTAGATCAGGGCGTCGGTGACGAAGTCGTCGGCCTTGATGTCGACGTCCGCGCCGTGGGTCAGCGTGTACGTCACCGTCGTGGCGACGTGGTTGGTCGTACCGACCTTGATCGCCTTGGCGATCTTGACGTTGGAGAAGCTGACGTTCAGGGCGTAGGGCTGTCCCGGGGCCCTGACGGACGCGGCCTGCGCGGCCTTGCGGACCTTCGCGACGTCCGCGCGGTAGGAGGCGCCGGAGTCGTCGGCCTGCGCGGCCGGAGCGGCGAGGGCGGAGAGGGCCAGAGCGCCGGAGAGAGCGGAGACGGCGGCCACGGTGGCTCTGATGCGCATGCATTCCCCTGATACGGAAAGGGGCCCCGCTGGTCACGTCGGGGCCCGGGTGATCGTGGAGTCTGATGACTCAAGAGATCAGATACGGGACGGGCGTGACCGGTTGTGCGGTCGTCGTGGAATTTGCGTGAGCTTCGTCACGAACTCCCCGTGCCTGACGGGAAGTTCGTGACGAATGCCGCACTTGCGAAGGTGCTGCTATCGCACGTCGACGAAGTCACCCGTGGCGTTGACCGCCGGGGTGGTCGTGGTGCCCGCGAAGCTGTAGCGGAAGTAGCCGTCGGTGGAGGCGGTGACGGTCGTCTTGAGGTCGCCCGTCGAGTTCGTCTTGACGGTCTTCACCGTGGTGTACGTGTTGCTGCCGTTCTTGCGGAACTGGAGCTTCACCGGCTGCGTGACGTAGCCGTTGTACGTGCCGCGGTCCCAGTTGGCGCGGGTCAGCTTGCCGGTGACCGTGATGGTCTTGCCCTTCGCCACCGGCTCCGGCGAGGCGTTGACCGTCAGCTTCGAGGCGCGCTGGACGTTGAAGCTCTTGGCGTTGTCCTTCTGGACGTAGTCGGCGTCGTTGCCCGCGGCGATCGCCCAGACCTTCCAGGAGCCGGCCACGCTGTTGAACAGGTTGACGCCCGGCTCGAGGTCGAAGGTGGACTTGCAGTTCGACGTCGTGGCGCTGGCGACGGTGCAGGTGGCGCGGCCGTCGCTGCTGTTGGCCACGGCGCCGGAGTCGGAGCTCTCGATGCTCGCACCGTGGTACAGGATCGCCTGGGCCCAGTCGACGCCCGAGCCGTCCTTGACGGTGAAGGAGACCGTGATGGTCTTCTTCGCGGTCGAGCCGACGACCACCGCCTTGCCACCGTTCACCACGACGTTCGAGATCGCCGTGTCGCCCACGACCTCGTCGGCCTGCGCGGCCGGCACGGCGAGAGCGGAAAGGGCCAGGGCACCGGTGACGATGCCGAGGGTGGCACGCATGCGCATGTGTTTTCCCCACGTGAAGTGATCAAGGAGCCTCTTGGCTCAGGTGATCAGATTCACGACACATCCGAATGGTTGTACGTCCGGTGAGAGATGTGTGCGGGAAATTTCAAGATCAGTCGAACCACCGGTCCCGCGCCAGCTCCGCCGTCCGCGACGGATCCTCCAGCAGCGCCGCCACCTCGAACCGCCGGGGCCACTGCCGGGCCGCCCAGGCCAGGCCCGCGGCGACGCCCTCCAGGGTCGCGGCGTGCAGGACGCCGTCGTCGGTGAGGCGCCAGTCGATCTCGACGCCGTCCACGACGAGCTCCTCGTGCTCGACGTACGACTGCGGAGTGCGCGCCCCGAGCAGCACCCGCACCGACTCCGGTACGTCGTGCTCGGCCCCCTCGGATTCCACCGAAGCCGTCACGGACTCGCTCAGGCGCCGCACCTGGAACAGTTCGGCCAGCTCGGCGGCGCGCGAGGGCCGTACGGGAAGCAGCGCCACGCCCTGCGTGAACGGCAGCAGGTCGGGCGAGTCCACGACCACGGCGTCCGCCGCGTCCACGACCTCGACCCGCCCGTCGACCACGGCCCGCAGGTCGTCCGGCAGGGTCACCTGCTCGGGGTCCAGGTCGGCCAGGGCGCCGTAGAGGGCGTGCAACTGGGCGGAGGTGACCGGACGCTCCGGGTCGGCGAGGCGGTCCAGCAGCTCGGCGGCGCCGCCCGGCTCGTCGAGCAGCGCGGCCACCGACGTCCGTACGCCCAGCGCCCGCAGCACCTGCTCGTCGTCGAAGCCGGTCGCGTCGGCCTCGTCGTACAGGCCGCGCAGCAGCGGGTCGCCGCCGGAGGCGAGCAGACCGGCGGGGCGGCGGCCGTCGAGGACCGGGTTGCCGCGCAGCCACCAGGCCGTGTACGGCCGTACGACCTCGTGCGTGCCGTCGGGCAGCAGGATCCGCACCTGCTGGGTCAGCGCGTCCCGCAGGGGCGGCTGGGCGAGCAGGGCGAGGGCCTGGGGCCACTTGTCGTCGTCGACGAGGTCCAGATCCCGTACGGCGATCAGCTCGGTGGCGACCGGCGGTACGGGCGTGTCCGGGAACCGGTCGAGGATGTCCTCGCACCAGACGTCGACGGCGTCCAGCAGGCCGGCGTCGTCGGGCTCGGCGAAGTCGCCCTCGCGGGGCTCCAGTTCGTCCGGGTCGAGGACGACGTCCGTGGCGCGGACGAGCGCGAAGTTGGCGAGGACACCACACGCCGCGAGCGGCTGCTCGCCCCACTTCTGCGCCAACTCCGCGTCCACGGTGGCGAGTTCGTCCTCGCGCATGACCTGGGCGAAGGGGCTGCCGGGGAGGACCAGTTCACCGGCCGGCGCCAGCTCCCCCTCCTCGTCGGGCAGGGCCAGCGCGCCGAGCCATGGCTCGTCACCGGGGTCCAGTCCCGCGTCCCGCACGAGGGCGAGGACAGTGTCGGCCAGTTCCTCGGCGTCGGGGGCCTCCTCCTCCCAGCTCAGCCCGCCGTCCTCGTCGAGGGAGGCGGCGACGGCGGCACGCACCTGGGGCGTGGTGAGGACCGCGCGGGGCGTGGCCGGGAGGGCGCCGAGCTTCTCCAGCAACGGGTGCGCGGCTTCCGGGTGGGCGACCTTGAGGCCAAGGCGGGCCAGGATCTCCGGGTCGATACGGACGGCGTCGGGGGTGGGCAGCAGGATCTGCCGGGGGCCGATGGTGGTGCGGCCGTCGGCCAGCGGCACGGGCAGGCCGGACAGGCGGTCCGGGTCGACCCCGGCGAGGCTGTCGTAGAGCCGCCGCCACCAGCCGGGCTCCTTCTCCAGCCCGGCGAGCCGGTCGATCGCGTCGGTGAGCGGGACGCGGGCGACACCCAACGTCCGCAGCTCCACGCGCCGTTCGAGCCCGGCGGGGAGCAGGGTGGGCAGCACCTCGGCGAGGACCTGCACGGTGTCGGCGCCGGCGCCCTCGACGACCTCGGCGTCGCGCGGCCGCAGCGACTCGGGAAATTCCGCGTCCTGCTCGCGCGGCTCGACGGCGGGCGGCAGGAAGGAGGTGCGCGGCAGCCGCTCCAGGATCGCCTGGCGCAGGGCGCCGTCCAGTTCGCCCTTGCCGAGCGGGCCGGGTACGAGGCCGATGAGGCCCTCGCTCACCGGGCGCCAGTCGGCCAGCAGTTCGGCGTAGGCGTCCGCCGCGCGCTGCACGAGGAAGTCGGTCAGCGGGCCGGGGGCGGCGTGCCGGCGGGTGGTGTCGAGGGGGAAGGAGGCGATGAGGAGGGCCGGGACGCCGAGGGGTTCGTCGCTGGGGGTGGGCGCATGCACGACGGGGGCGGTGCGGGGCCGGTCGGGCGTGCTGTCGGCGGCGTTGACGGGCACGGCCCAGGTGAGCGACCAGTGGGGGCGCAGCCGCTCCTCCACGGGGCGGCCGACGAGGAGCTCGGGCGTGAGCGCGCCGTGGGCGGCGGCCGTACGCCAGTGGGTGACGCCGGCCCCCGAGTCCTCGACGACGGTGAAGGGGCCGTCGACGCGGCGGCGCAGCGTGCGCGGCTCGGCGTCGCCGGCCTCGATGACGACCTCCTCCAGACCGGGGAGGGCGAGCAGCAGCGCGTCGTCCACGGCGTTCAGCAGCCGCTCGGCGAGGTCGGCGGCCGCGGTGTCGCGCAGCGGGAGGATGACGACCGTGTCGTACAGGTCCGGGGCGGTGCCCTCGGCGGCGAAGGGCAGCCGCAGCAGCGGCACATGCCCGTCCCGGCGCCGGATCTCGTCCCCGAGGCCGGGGCTGTGCCGCGCGGTCTCCTGGGCCAGCTCCCGGGCCTCGGCGAGGGCCCACCGCACGCCGCCGTGCCGCCCGACGACGGCGGGCTCGTCGGTGACGGCGAGGACGGCGGCGAAGCCGACGCCGAATCGGCCGACGGCGGCGCTGTCCCGCTTGGCGGAGGCGCGCAGGGTGGACAGCGACTCGACACCGGCCGCGTCCAGCGGGGCACCGGTGTTGGCGGCGACGAGGACGCCTTCACGAAGGGTGAGTCGCAGCTTGCCGGGCACGCCGGCCCTCGCGGCGGCGTCGGCGGCGTTCTGAGCGATCTCGACGACGAGCCGGTCCCGGTACCCGCCGAGGACGAGGTCCTCCTCGGCGTTGGCGTCCTCCCGGAACCGGGCGGGGCTGGTGGCCCAGGCATCCAGCACTCCGCGACGCAGACGGGCCGTACCGAAGGGGTCGGCGCCTTCGGGTGCCGGCCGCACGAACTTGCTGCTCACGTTGACTCTCCTCATCGGCGTGATGATGAAGGTACCGCCGATGGGGCATGGCTGCGCCGCGCGCCCGCGCCGGACCCGGACCGCGGCGCCCGGGTGCCCGTTCAGCGCGGTTGACGCAGTCCGGCGACGAGGAGTGCGACCAGTTCGCGTGCGTCGTAGCGAGGGTCGCTCTCGGCGCCGACGCAGAGGTTTCCGACGCCGCGCATGAGCTGGTAGGCGGTGAGACCGGAGCGGATCTCGCCGGCGGCGACGGCGGCGTCGAGGAGCTCGGTGCACACCGGCACGAGGCGGTCGAGGAAGTAGGAGTGCAGTGTCTCGAAGCCGGCGCTGTCGCTCTGCATCGCGGCGGCGAGGCCGTGCTTGGTGACCAGGAAGTCGACGAACCGGTCGATCCACCGGGCGAGCGCGGTGTGCGGTGAGGGCTCGGCGGCCAGCAGGGCCGGGCCGGCCTCGGCGCAGGCCTCGACCTGATGGCGGTAGACCGCGACGACCAGGTCCGCCCGGGTCGGGAAGTGGCGGTAGATCGTGCCCATCCCGACGCCCGCCTCGGCGGCGATCGTGCGGACCGGCGCGTCCACGCCCGAGGTGACGAAGACCCGGGCCGCCGCGTCCAGGAGGGCCTGCTGATTGCGCCGGGCGTCCTTGCGTCTGGACCCGGCCGCGCTTCCCGCCCCCTGCCCACTGTCGTTCACCGGGCACTCCTTCCCTTGCAAAGCGGAACAGCGTTCCGTATCGTTCCCATTAACCGGAGCGACGTTCCGGTTCACCCATGATGGCAGAGCCCAGCAGCTGAGCGGAAGGCACTCCCATGTCCGACTCGAACACCACGACCGCGCCCACCGCGGTGATCTCCGCGAAGCCGGTCGTCCTGCCCGCCCCGGGCCGCGGCGAGGACCTCCAGGTCCGCGTCAGCGCGCCCGCGACCGGCCGCGATCTGCCCGTCATCGTCCTCTCGCACGGCTACGGCTCGTCGATGAACGGCTACGCCCCGCTGGCGGACCACTGGGCCGCGGGCGGCTTCGTGGTCGTCCAGCCGACCCACCTCGACTCCCGGACGCTCGCCGTCCCCGCCGAGGACCCCCGCACGCCGCGGATCTGGCGCTTCCGTATCGAGGACATCACGCGCGTGCTGGACGGACTCGGCGTCCTGGAAGCGGCCGTACCGGGTCTCGCCGGGCGGGTCGACCGCGACCGTGTCGCCGTGGCCGGCCACTCCTGGGGAGCGCAGACGGTGAGCACGCTGCTGGGCGCGCGTGTCCTCGACGGCGACGGCACCCCCGGCGAGGACATGTCCGACCCCCGCGTCAAGGCGGGCGTGCTGCTCGCCCTGACCGGCCTCGGCGACAGCCTGACCCCGTTCGCCGCCGAGCACTTCCCCTTCATGAAGCCGTCGTTCGACACCATGACCCCGCCGGCCCTCATCGTCGCGGGCGACAACGACCAATCCCACCTCTCCACGCGCGGCCCGGACTGGTTCACCGACCCCTACACCCACAGCCCGGGCGCCAAGAGCCTGCTCACGCTCTTCGGGGCGGAGCACTCGCTCGGCGGCGTGTCCGGCCACGAGGTCGCCGAGACGACCGACGAGAACCCCGCGCGCGTCGCCCTGATCCAGCAGCTCAGCACGGCGTTCCTGCACAGCGCCCTGGGCGGCGAGGACGCCGGATGGAAGGCGGCGGTCACCGCTCTGGAGGACGCCCCCGACCCGCTCGGAACGCTGCAGAGCAAGTAACGACCAGGACTGCCACGGAAAGGACGGACGATGATCCTCGTCACCGGAGGTCTCGGCTTCATCGGAACCCACACCGTGCGGGCGCTGCTCGACCAGGGCGAGGACGTCGTCGCGGTCCAGCGCAGCGCCGCCCGTGAACTCCCGGCCGTACTGGCCGGGGCGCGCGTGACGGTGGAGCGGGCGGACATCGCCGATCGCGACGCCCTGCTCGCGATCGGCCGCCGCCACGACATCACGGGCATCGCGCACCTGGCGGGGTCCTACCCCTGGCCGCCCGTCCCCGAGGCGCCGGTCGAGGCGACCCGGCAGGCGCTCGGCGGACTGCTCAACATCGCGCAGGCGGCACAGGAGTGGGGCGTACGGCGCCTCGGCGTCGCCAGCACGATCGGTGTCTACTTCGGCGCCGCGAACGACGGACCGCTGCGCGAGGATGCCCCGCTGGCGCTGAACGCATCCGTCTCGATCCCCACCTTCAAGAAGGTCGGCGAGATGCTCGGCGGGTTCCTCGCCGACACGACGGGCCTGGACATCGTCAACTACCGCATCTCCGGCACCTGGGGCCCGCACGGCCATGCCGACCCGTTCTTCGCCGCACCCGCCCTCATCCACGCCGCCGCCCGCGGCACCGCCCCGGACCTCTCTGGCCTCATGAGTCCGGCCCGCACCGAGGACGGGCTCGACCTCAACTACGTGAAGGACACCGGACGGGCGATCGCCCTGCTCCAGCTCGCGGACAAGCTGAACCACCGTACGTACAACGTCGGTTCCGGCCGCCTCACGACCAACGCCCAGGTGATCGAAGCGATCAGGATGGCGGTCCCCGACGCGGCGGTCGACCTGCCCGCCGGAGGCGACGGACCGCACCTGGTCCTCGACATCGGCCGCCTGAAGGAGGACACCGGCTACCGGCCCGAGTACGACACCGAGCGGGCCGCCGCCGACTACATCGCGTGGCTGCGCGCGGGCAACGAGAGCTGAGCCGGGTCATCCATCGGTCAGTCCGGCCGCGGTCAGGGTGAGGTGCTCCACCAGTACCCCGGCCGCGGTGTCGGCGTCGCGGGCGAGGACCGCCTCCTCCAGCCGGCGGTGCTCGTCGAGGCCGTCCCGGTCGGGGTTGCGGTGCGCCGACCAGCGGCGGGCCAGCTCGCTCGCGGTCCACAGCCGGTCGAAGGCGGCCAGCAGGACGGAGTTGCCGCATCCCTCCAGCAGGGTGCGGTGGAAGGCCCGGTGAGCTTCGGCCCACGCGCCGCTGTAGTACTCGCCCTCCTGCGGCAGATACGCCGGGGTCCGGGCCAGCCGGTGGTGGGCGGCCCGTACGCGGGCCTCCCAGTCGACGTCGCCGCGCTCGATGGACATGCGCAGCATGACCGGTTCGACGGCCTGGCGGGCCTCCGCGATCTCCTGCCAGCGGCGGTCGGTGAAGACCGGCACGGCGAAGCCGCGGTTGGGCAGCCGGTCGGCGAGCCCCTCGCCGACCAGCCGCACGAGCGCCTCGCGTACGACGGCAAGGCTCACGCCCTGCGCCTTGGCGAGGTCCTGCGGCTTGAGGGCGTCACCCGGGGCGAACTCCCCCCGCATGATCGCGTCGCGCAGCTGGCCGTAGACCTGCTCGGAGAGCATCTGCTTCCCCGACGAGGGCTCGGGACGAACCGTCTGTGTCATGCCTCCACCCTAGAGGACCCAGTCGACGATCCCTCGAATAATCGATTATCTCTGCTATGGTCGATTCATCGGTTCAGCAGTACGGCCCGAAAGGAACGTCATGACGACCGCCAACGACCCCTTCGCCCGCCTTCCCGAGGCGGCTTCCTTCACCGTCACCAGCACCGCCGTCAGCGACGGCGCCGCCTGGGCGCCCGAGCAGTACTCCGGCATCTTCGGCGTCCCCGGCGGGAAGGACCTCTCCCCGCAGCTGTCCTGGAGCGGCGCCCCGGAGGGCACCAGGAGCTACGCCGTCACCGTCTACGACCCCGACGCCCCCACCGGGTCCGGGTTCTGGCACTGGGCGGTCGCCGACATCCCCGCCACGGTCACCGAGTTGCCCGAGGGCGCCGGCGACGACACCGGCTCGGGCCTGCCGGAGGGTGCCTTCCAGATACCCAACGACGCACGTGCCGCCCGTTTCATCGGCGCCGCGCCGCCGGCCGGGCACGGCCCGCACCGCTACTTCGTCGTGGTCCACGCCCTCGACGTCGAGTCCATCGGCGTCGCGGCCGACGCCACCCCGGCCGTCCTCGGCTTCACGATGGCCGGCCACATCCTGGGCCGCGCGGTCCTGACCGCCACGGCCGAAACCCCCGCCGAAGCCTCCGCCTGACCGACGGCATGTCCCACCTCATCGACACCACGCAGATGTATCTCCGCACGATCCTGGAGCTCGAAGAGGAAGGCGTGGTCCCGCTGCGCGCCCGCATCGCCGAGCGCCTGAACCAGAGCGGGCCCACGGTCAGCCAGACCGTCGCCCGCATGGAGCGCCGCGATCTGCTGCATGTCGCCGACGACCGTCACCTGGAACTGACGGAGGACGGCCGCCGGTTGGCGACCCGCGTGCTACGCAAGCACCGGCTCGCCCAGTGCCTCCTGGTCGACCTGATCGGCCTGGCCCGGGAACACGTCCCCGCCGAGGCGTGCCGCTGGGAGCACGTGATGAGCGAGGCCGTGGAACGCCGCATCGTGGAACTGCTGCGGCACCCCACGAAGTCACCGTCCGGCAGCCCGATCCCGGGCCTGGAGGAACTCAGCCGCTAGAACCCCGCGAACCGGCCCCCGATCACGATCACGATCACGGCCGTGATCGGGGGCTGTCGGGCGTGAGAGCCTGAGCTGCGCTTGATCAGTTGATCACGCGGCGATCTTGCCTACCCGGGAGGGCCGAACAATGCTGAACCTGGCCAAGGAGACACTCGGCGAACTGGTCTGGGGCCTCCTGGCGATCGTCGTGTTCGTCTGGTGGATCGGCGGTCCCGGGGTGACCGCCATCGTCTGGAGCGGGGGCGACAAGCGGCTCGCGATCCAGTTCTTGGCGGCCTGGGCGGCAGTCACCACGCTGTATCTCACGGCGTCCTGGCTGATCCGCCGCGCCCGGCGCGCTTGAGCCTCCACTTGGCCGGTTTACGGCGCGCCCCCGTCACCCCCTCATGCGTCGCTCCTCGCTGATCGCGACCACACCCGCAGTGCCGCTCACCGAACACGTCGCGGACGACACGTGGTTGCGGTACCAGCAGCGCCCTACCCGAACTCAACGCTCCGACAGCCCGGACACGACCGGACAGTCACCGTACGCACCCGCTGAGTCACTGGTCACGGTAGGCATGCCCGACCACGCTGAGTGACGTGAATCAGGAAACCGCCTCCCCCGCGACCCCACTCGCCCAACTCGACGGCCCCGTCCGCAACTTCAGCGTGCAGCTGTCCCCGACACCCCGCGGCGCCCGCCTCGCCCGCCTCGCCCGCCTCGCCCGCCTCCTGGCTACCGAACAACTCCGCAGTTGGGGCCTGCCGTTGGACCCGGCGGCGCACCTCGTTGCCGAGCTGGGGGCCAACGCCGTCACGCACGGACGGATCCCCGGCCGGGACTTCCTGCTGCTCCTCTACGTGGTCGGCGCAACCCTCCGTATCGAGGTCACGAACATGCGGTGACCGGCTGCCCGACCCCCAACACCCCACTCCCGATGCCGAATCGGGCCGGGGCCTGCTCATCGTGGACGCGCTCGCCGACCGCTGGGGAGTCTCGGACGGCCCCGCCCCGCGCAAGACCGTGTGGGCCGAAGTCGCGACGCAATCTCACTCACCCGGGTGAACATCACCAACTACTTCGGCAGGGTGAGGATTTCGGCTCCGTCCTCGGTGATGGCGATCGTGTGCTCACTGTGCGCCGTCCGGCAGCCCGTCGCGCTGCGGAGCGTCCAGCCGTCGGCATCGGTGACGAGTTGGGCCGTGTCCGCCATGACCCACGGCTCCAGTGCAAGCAGCAGCCCGGGGCGCAGTTTGTATCCACGGCCGGGCCGTCCGGTGTTCGCGACGTGCGGGTCCTGGTGCATCGTCGACCCGATGCCATGACCTCCGAACTCGGTGTTGATCCGGTATCCCGCCTCACCGAGGACGGTGCCGATGGCATGGGAGATGTCGCCGATGCGGGCCCCGGGCCCGGCGGCGGCGATCCCCGCGGCCAGCGCACGCTCGGTCGCACCGATCATCGCGACGCTCTCCGGGGGCTTCGCGTCGCCCACGATGAAGCTGATGGCGGCGTCCGCGGCGACTCCGCCCCTGGAGACGGCGAGGTCGAGTGTCAGCAGATCGCCGTCGGCCAGCGTGTAGTCGTACGGCCGCCCGTGGAGCACGGCGTCATTGACGGCCGTGCAGACGTAGTGGCCGAAGGGGCCGCGCCCGAAGGAGGGGGCGTAGTCGACGTAACAGGACTGCGCTCCCGCGTCGGCGATCATGGCCTTGGTCCACCGGTCGATGTCGAGAAGGTTCGTGCCGATCGCGCTACGACTCTTCAGCGTCTGCAGAATGTCGGCGACCAGGGCGCCCGTGTCCTTCGCTCGGGCCAGCAGGGTGGGGTTCAGGATCTCGATCATGCGGCGCCCCTCTCACGGAACCAATAACTATACCGGCCAAACTATACCGGTATTAGAATCGGAGCCATGGTCAGATTCCCGCTCACTCCCGCGGAGATCGAACGTGGACAGCGCCTCGGCGCCCTCCTGCGTCGCGCCAGAGGAGAGCGCTCGATGCTCGAAACCGCGCTCCTCGCCCGCGTCTCGCCGGAGACCCTCCGCAAGATCGAGTCGGGCCGCGTGGCCACCCCCGCCTTCCCGACCATCGCGGCGATCGCCGACGTCCTCGGCCTCTCCCTCGACGCGGTGTGGGCCGAGATCAGCCGGCCCGAACACGTCACTCCGGACGAGGCCCCGGCAACGCTCAGGTGAGGAGATAAAAACGCAGGCGACCGGCGGCGCCCCGAAGTGGGGCGCCGCCGGTCGCCGTGTCCGAAGAGAGCTCGCTACGAGTGACCCAGCTCCGCCGAGTCCTCGTCCGCCCCCACCGGCACCGAGCCCGAGTCCGGCGCCGGGCGCAGCGGGAACGGGTCCACGCGGGTCTCGTCGATCACCGGGGGAGCCGGGCGCGGGGGCTTGGGCATGACCGCGGCCTCGGAGTGGCCGCCGCAGCCGTAGGTCAGGGAGACGACCCGGCCGTCCGCCGGGGAGAACTCGTTGGCGCAGACACCGAAGGCCTGGCCCAGGGAGCCGCCGATCGGGGTCAGGAAGCCGCAGGAGACGCAGGTCGCGGGGGCCGCCTGGGCCATGGGGGTCTTCGCGCCGAACGAATCCTCCCAGCGGTCCGCGGCGACATGCAGGCCGTAGCGGGACAGGACGCGGGCGCGGCGCATGCCCAGTTCCTCGGCGACCGAGGCGATCGAGCCCCGGGAGGGGGCGACGGGCAGGCTCGCCGGGGCGCCGGAGGTGACCTCCGCGTCCTCCGCCTCCACCAGCTCCGCCATCTCGTGCGAGACGGGTGAGTTCGGCCCCGGCTCGTCCTCGCCGGAGTAGCCGGGCTCCAGGCGCAGGTCCTCGGCGTCGGTGGGCAGCAGGTCGCCCGGGCCCATGTCGCCGGGGCGCAGGCGCTCGCTCCAGGGCACCCACTCGGGAGCCAACAGCGCGTCCGGGCCGGGCAGGAGGACCACTTCGTCGAGCGTGACGACCTTCGCGCGTGAGGCCCGCGCCACCGTCACCGCCCAGCGCCAGCCGCGGTAACCGAGTTCCTTGCACTCGAAGAAGTGCGTGACGACACGGTCGCCCTCTGAGGACAGCCCCGCGTGCTCGCCCACGACGCCGGGCGCGGCGGCCTCCTCGGCGGCGCTGCGGGCGAGGTCGAGGGCCTCGGCGCACAGACGGTCGGGGGTGCGGCTTCGCGTTGTCGCTGCGCTCACAGGTATCGCTTCTCTCCTACGCCGTCTCTCGGGTGCGGTTGCCTAAAGGCGGCGGAGCGAACGGAGCGGACCTGTGGGCCGCGTCGACGTCCGCATCCGAATCGCGCTCGGGCGCACCTACGTCATCCATTGTGCGGGATGGCTGAGATACGCACGCTACCTGTTCGCGGGCGCTGGGCCTACACCGACGTTGCTTCTCGGCGCTCCGCGGCGCCCGCCGAGTCCGAGAGCTTGCCCCCCATACGCGCCGTAACCGCACTACCCACCCCCATCTCGGGGCACTATTGCGTCGTGGCAACCGCGAGGCCGCCCCAAGGTGCCACCGGCGTCGGTGGGTCCAAGGGCGGCCGGGGTCGAGGTGGCGGAACGAGCCGGATCGGCGGCTCCTTCCGTGCGCTCGGCCGTGCCCTGCACTTCCCGCTCACCGGCCCCGCGCGCGGCATCCGCAAGGCCACGCACGCGCAGGGCGCCGGCGAGTCCGGCCTCGGCAAGCTGATCGAACTGCACGGGGTCAACGGCGCCGGAGACATGATGATCACCGTCGCCCTCGCCTCCACCGTCTTCTTCTCCGTGCCGACCGACGAGGCCCGCGGGCGCGTCGCGCTCTACCTCGGCATCACCATGGCGCCCTTCACCCTCCTCGCCCCGGTGATCGGCCCGCTCCTCGACCGCCTCCCGCACGGCCGCCGCGCGGCCATGGCGGGCGCGATGCTCGCCCGGGCGCTGCTCGCCCTGGTCCTGTCCAGCGCGGTCGTCAGCGGCGATCTGCAGCTCTACCCGGCCGCTCTCGGGGTGCTGGTCGCCTCCAAGGCGTACGGCGTCGTCAGAAGCGCCGTCGTGCCCCGCCTGCTGCCACCCCGCTTCTCCCTGGTGAAGGCGAACTCCCGGGTCACCCTCGGCGGTCTCCTCGCCACCGGCATCGCGGCGCCCATCGGCGCCGGGCTCCAGGCGATCGGACCGCGCTGGCCGCTCTACGGCGCCTTCGTGATCTTCATCGCCGGCATGTTCCTGTCCTTCTCCCTCCCGCACAAGGTCGACTCGGCCAAGGGCGAGGACCGCGCGCTGCTGGCGGCCGACGAACAGCATCTGCACGGGCCGCACCGCCAGCCGGTCAAGCGGCCCGGCCTGCGCACGGTCGGCATCGCCGTCACCCACGCCCTCGGCGCCAACGCCGCCCTGCGCTGTCTGTCCGGCTTCCTGATCTTCTTCCTCGCGTTCCTGCTGCGCGAGCACCCGATGTCCGGCCAGAGCGCCGCCGTGTCCCTGGGCATAGTCGCGGTCGCGGCCGGCACGGGCAACGCGCTCGGGACGGCCGTCGGGGCGTGGCTCAGATCCCGGGCGCCGGAGATCATCATCGTGACCGTCGTGGGCTTCGTGCTGGCCGTGTCGCTGACCGCCGCCGCCTTCTTCGGCGCCGTCATGGTGGCCTTCCTGGCGGCGGTCGCCGGGTTCGCGCAGGCGCTGGCCAAGCTGTCGCTGGACGCTCTGATCCAGCGGGACGTGCCGGAGACGGTCCGTACGTCGGCGTTCGCGCGCTCCGAGACGCTGCTCCAGGTGTCGTGGGTGCTCGGCGGCGCGATCGGCATCGTGCTGCCGCTGAAGGGCTCGCTGGGGCTGCTGATCGGCGCGGGGATCGTCGCCATCGGCTGGCTGACCACCGTCAAGGGCCTGATCAGCTCGGCCCGGCACGGCGGCCACACGCACCCACGGGTGGCCTGACGGCCCCGGCCGCCCGGGTGACCTACGGCACGCCGCCCCCCACGTAGTCGGACCGTCACACGCGCCCGATAGCCTTCGCCCATGACCACGCTGCAATCCGTTGTGCGACGCCGCCGCGCGCTCGCCGCCGCCGGCGCCGTTTCCGCCGGACTGCTCGTCCTGTCGGCCTGCGACAAGCCGACGCCGCTGGCCACGGTCACCGTCGGCACCGCCTCGGTCCACTCGGAGGCCACCTGCGGTGGCGAGGGCGATGCCCTGAACACCGAGGACCTGGCGACGTGCATCAAGGACAAGGACATCAAGTCCATCAAGGTGGACCCGGACGACACCGTGCGCTTCGGCGTCGACCCGGACATCGCCGACGAGGGCTGGACCGTCCTCATGAACGGCCAGCCGCTCACCGACTCCAGCACCAAGACCTACCGCACCATCCCGGGCAGCGTGTTCTTCAACGCCCAGTACGGCGCCAGCGGTGACTCCACGCTGGTGTCCATCAAGGAGGGCGAGCAGAACGTGACGGGCCTGTGGTCCTTCAAGCTGGAAAAGGACAGCTGACCACGTCCGTGGTACGCGTTCTCGTGGCCACCGCCGTCCCCGCCGAGCGGGACGCGGTGGTCCGGGCGCTGGACGGGCTGCCCGGCGTCGACGTGATCGCCGCCGGCGTCGGACCCGCGCTCGCCGCCGCCTCCACGGCCACGGCCCTCACCACGGCCCGCCTCGAAGGCGCCCCCTACGACCTGGTCGTCTCGGCCGGCATCGCGGGCGGCTTCGCCCCGCACGCCCCCGTCGCCTCCCTCGTCGTCGCCGACGAGATCACGGCCGCCGACCTCGGCGCCGAGACCCCCGACGGCTTCCTGCCGGTCACCGAGCTGGGCTTCGGCACCGTCACCCACCGTCCGCCGGAAGCACTCGTACGAGAGGTCGCGGCCGCCACCGGCGCACGGCCCGGCGCCGTCCTCACCGTCTCCACCGTGACCGGCACCGCCGTGCGAGCCGAGCGGCTGCGCGAGTCCCACCCCACCGCCCTCGCCGAGGCCATGGAGGGCTTCGGCGTCGCCGAGGCCGCGGCCGCGCACCGCACGCCGGTGCTGGAGCTACGCGCGATCTCCAACCCGGTGGGCCCCCGCGACCGCGCCGCCTGGCGCATCGGCGACGCGCTGGCCGCCCTGACGGAGGGGTTCGGGAAGCTCGCGCCCGTACTGGAGAGTTGGAACCCACATGACCCGCATGACTCCCATGACCGGTGAGCCGCTGAAGATCGCGTACTCCCCCTGCCCGAACGACACCTTCGTCTTCGACGCCCTCGCGCACGGCCGGGTCCCCGGCGCCCCCGCGCTCGACGTCACGTTCGCGGACATCGACATCACCAACGGCATGGCCGAGCGCGGCGAGTTCGACGTGCTGAAGGTGTCGTACGCCGTGCTGCCGTACGTCCTCGACGAGTACGCGCTGCTGCCGTGCGGGGGTGCGCTCGGCCGGGGCTGCGGGCCGCTGGTGCTGACGCGGGAGGAGGGCGTGGACCTCACCGGCCGCACGGTCGCGGTGCCGAGCGAGAGGTCGACGGCGTATCTGCTGTTCCGCCTGTGGGCCGCCGACACAGTGCCCGGCGGGGTCGGCGAGATCGTCGTGATGCCGTTCCACGAGATCATGCCCGCCGTACGGGACGGGAAGGTCGACGCGGGACTCGTCATCCACGAGGCGCGTTTCACGTACCGGAACTACGGCCTGCACAAGCTCGCCGACATGGGCGAGCACTGGGAGAACACCACCGGGCTGCCGATCCCGCTGGGCGCGATCATCGCCAAGCGGTCGCTGGGAGCGCGGACGCTGACCGGGCTCGCGGACTCCATCCGCAGGTCCGTCCGCGCCGCCTGGGACGACCCCGAGGCCTCCCGCCCCTACGTCATGGAGCACGCCCAGGAGATGGACCCGGCCGTCGCCGACCAGCACATCGGCCTGTACGTCAACGAGTTCACGGCCGACCTGGGCGAGGACGGCTACGCGGCCGTACGCGGGCTGCTCACCCGCGCGGCGGCCGAGGGGCTGGTGCCGCCCCTCGGCCCGGGTGCACTGGATTTCCTCTAGGAATACCGAGGATCCGCCAGGTTCTTCAGGGTCTATACGTCGAGCTGGTCGGCGACCGCGCGGAGCAGGCCGGCGATCTTCGCGCCGGCTGCCTTCTCGGGATAGCGGCCCCGCTCCAGCATCGGGGTGATGTTCTCCAGGAGGGTCGTCAGGTCCTGGACGATGGAGGCCAGCTCGTCCGGCTTCTTGCGCTGGGCGGCCGCGACGGACGGGGTCGGGTCGAGAATGACGACCGACAGTGCCTGGTCACCGCGCTGACCGGCGACGACGCCGAACTCCACCCGCTGTCCCGGCTTGAGTGTGTCTACTCCGGCGGGGAGGACCGAGGAATGGACGAAGACGTCACCGCCGTCGTCGCGGGAGAGAAAGCCGAAGCCCTTCTCGCTGTTGAACCACTTGACCTTGCCGGTAGGCACGTCTGTCCTCGTCCTCGTACTCGTCGGAAAACTGCTTCGGAAAACGGCTCTTGATAGCACTTGGGCGGGTCGTCCTCGACCCGCCGGTACCAAGGCTAATGCTCTTCGGGCGGGTGACAAGACGTCCCCCGGTTGTTCCCTCGCGCAGGGAACTACCCTGGTCCGGTGCGTGACAAAACCCAAACGAATTCCGGCGCTCCCGGTGACCGACTGATCCGTGCCGGTGCGGTCCTGTTCTTCATCGGTGCCGTGGCCACTTTGGTCACGGTGGCCCCGTTCCTGCTCGGTACGACGCCATTTCCGACGTACATGTTCGGATTGAGCATGTTGATGGGCGTCGGATTCCTCGTCGCCGGCGCGGGGGTGCTCCGATCGATCGCGGCCGGAAGGCGTCAGGCGCGCGGCGCTTCGAGGTAGCCGGCGAGCCAGTCCGGGAACCGCGTCAGGTCCGCGAGGACCACGTCCGCGCCGAGCGCGGCGAGTTCGTCGGCGCCGAACGGCCCGGTCGCCACGGTGACCGACAGGGCGTCGGCGGCACGGGCGGCGCGGATGTCGCCCTGGTGGTCGCCGACGTAGACGCCGGCCGCGTACTCGCGCAGGGCCTCGGCCTTCTGTTCGGCCCAGAGGTTGCCGATGACGGCGTCCGGGGCGATGCCGAGGTGCTTCAGGTGCAGCTTGGCGTTCGGCTCGTACTTGGCGGTCACGACGATCGCGCGTCCGCCCGCCTGACGTACGGCGGTTATCGCCTCTCGGGCGCCGGGCAGGGCGGGGGTCGCGGCGATGGCGATCGTGGGGTACATCTCGCGGTACAGGTCGGCGATCTCGGCGAGTTGCTCCGCCGGGAACCAGTTGATCAGCTCCTCCTCCAGGGGTGGCCCGAGGCGGGTGATCGCCAGGTCGGCGTCGATGTATGTCCCGGTCCGCTCGGCCAGTGCCGTGTAGCAGGCGTGGATGCCGGGGCGGGAGTCGATGAGGGTCATGTCGAGGTCGAAGCCGACGGTGAGTGCCATATAGGTCATTGTGCCCGCCCGGCCCCGCGCCCCTTCAGGGGCGTCTTTGTGAGCGCCAGACGATGAAGAGGGCCGATGCCAGTGCCGCGCCGCGCAGCACCCACGGCCAGGTCTCGGAGATTGCGGCGTTCGTCTGGCCCTGCGCGATGGGGGCTCCCCAGCGGCCGTTGGTTCGGCCCCAGAGCCAGGTGACTCCGGCCGTGAGGGAGAGGGCGGGGAGGATCACGACCGCCCACTTGGTTTCGGCGTCGGTCAGGCGGCGCGAGCCCCAGGCGATGAGCCAGCCGAGGAGGAGGGGCAGGAGGTTGCCGAGGATCGCGCCGACGACCAGGAGGGCGGCGGCGAGCAGGAGGAAGGGGTTGCTCCAGCGGCCGGAGGGGAGGGTCAGGCGACGGCGTCGGGGGGCTTCCGGCTCCTCTTCCTCGGTGGCCTCGTCGTCCGGTTCCGGCGCGGGCTCCTTCTTGCGGAGCGGGGTCTCCTCCTTCTTCGGCGGGCGCCTGAGCATCTCCGGGATCTCGATGCCGCCGACGAAGCCGGGGACGTCCTCGCCTGGGCCGAAGGAGCTGCTGTCCACCCGCCACCAGTCGGGCTGGGTCGCGCTGTCGCCGAGGTCCGCGGTACTGGCGAGGTGGGGCGGCGGGGGTGCGTCGTCGCGCGGAGCGGGCTCGGCGGGGCGCGGGCGCGGCACGATCCGGCGCAGGCCCTTGGGGCGCTTCTCGCCGGCCTCGGCGTCCCGGCCCGCCGGCTGTGCGGGCACGGAGGTGACCGGCGCCTGCGGGGCGGCCGGGGCGCTGCCGCCGGCGGCCGCGACGACTTCGTCCGGGGTGCCGAGGCGGGCGATGATGCGGCGGACCGTGGCGGGGCTGTCGACCGGGGCCTTGGCGCGCCGCCGGTCGATCTCGCCGCGCAGCTCGTTCATGGGCGAAGGCTATCGGGCGCGTGTGACGGTCCGACTACGTGGGGGGCGGCGTGCCGTAGGTCACCCGGGCGGCCGGGGCCGTCAGGCCACCCGTGGGTGCGTGTGGCCGCCGTGCCGGGCCGAGCTGATCAGGCCCTTGACGGTGGTCAGCCAGCCGATGGCGACGATCCCCGCGCCGATCAGCAGCCCCGCCGAGGACTACCTCAAGCGGTGCGAGGGCGCGGACGATCTGCTGGGTGAGGAAGTTCAGGAAGGCCGCGGCGACGGAGTCGGCCGGGGCCTCGCCGTAGGTGTAGGCGTACTCGGTCTGCCAGTAGGGGTAGTTGGTGTCCTCGACGCCCTCGGCGGTGGGTTGCCGGCCGTCGATCCTCAGCTTGACGAGCTGGTCGGCGGCCTTGTGGTCGTCGACTCCGGCGGCCTCGCTGTAGCCGATGGCGCCGGGGGTCGTGGCGGTCGTGTTCAGCATGGTGTCCGTGCTGGTGACCTGGCAGCGGCCGTACTGCTTCGCCTTGAGGGCCGCGCAGTCGGTCACGGTGAACTGGGGCGGTTCCCGGTCGGCCAGGACCTTGGCGACGAGGGTTTTGCGGGTGCCCGAGCCGGGGTCGCGGTTGATCAGGTGGACGGGGACGTTGTTGCCGCCGAGCTCGGTCCAGTTCTTCACCCGGCCGGCGAAGACGTCGCGGATCTGGGCCATGCTCAGGTTCTCCACGCCCGCGTCCTTGTTGACGACGAGGGTGAACACGGAGAAGGCGACGGGCTTGGGGACCAGCCGGGGGTGGCCGTCGGAAGCGACGCCGTCGGTGAAGGTGATGTGGTCACCCAGGCCGTCGCCGACCGGGGTTGCGGCGTCCTTGCCGGCCTGGTCCAGATCGGTGACACCGTCGGTGCTGCCCTTGAAGGGGTTGTCATCGAGCGGAATGGACAGATCGTCCGCGCCCTCGCACCGCTTGAGGTAGTCCTCGGCGGCGGCTCGCACCGCCGGTCCGAAGGCCGTGGAGCCGCTGAGGTGCAGGGTCCCGCCGACGCAGTCCATCGGGGGCCGGCGCTCGTCGCTGACGAGCAGCGTGAAGCCGGCCTGGACGGCGACGGCGACGATCAAGGTCCAGATGACCCACCAGGCGGGCCGGGAGGCGAAGACATGGCTCTCGGTCCTGGTCGCCTTCAGCCGCAGGAGCCGCACCAGCGGGTCGTACCAGCGGCTCGGCCCCTCGGCGCCCTCGACGACCGGATCGGGGAAGGGGTCCTTGGTGGTGTCCTCGGGCCAGCGCTCCAGCACGACGAGCACCTTGTACTCGGCTCCGCGCAGCAGCGTCACCTTCGGCAGCCGGATGATGCCCGTGCGCTCTTCCGGGATGTTGTCGCGGCTGAAGCCGTCCTTGGCGACGGTGCGGGTGCGTTCGGTGCCGTCGTCCGCCAGATAGCGCTCGCTCCTGAAGAAGAAGTCGCGCAGCACGCCCTGGCTCGGATCGGTGAGCACCACCGCCGCGACCTGGCGGGCCCGGAAGGTGACCTTGATGCCGTAGGGATCGGTGGGATCGGCCAGATAGTCCTCGGACACGATCTTGGCCGATCCGGCGTTCTCGATGCGCAGCAGGACGAACGAGGGGTCCTTGAGCTGGTGGCCGTCGTGCTGCATGTCGCTCAGTACGCCTGCGTACGGCTTGCCGGCCGCGTCCGCGGCCAGGGTGTCCATCTGCACCCGGTGGCCGAGCCGCTTGCGGCCGATGATGGCGAACTCCCAGAGGAACGCCGCGACGGGAAACGCGAGACTCAGGATCGCGATCCACTGCTCGACCTGATCACTCACCGCTGGGACCCCCAATTCCCTTGAGCTGTGAAGTAGTTGACCGAGAGCCCAGAGTGACCAGTGGGTACGAGGTGTTGCCAGGGGCACCGGAATCCTCCGGATGATGTTCATCCGGGGGCCATCTGTGACACGTTCCGTTTGCCCGTGAGGACCGGACCGGGCGGGTCGGGGGCCTGGCCTCGTCGGCCCAACGGCCGCAGGCAACCCGCTAACGTGAGCAGGATGAGCGACCCGGCCACACCCCGTTCCCTCGCGGAGGACCTTCGCGTGCGGGACGACGCCGCGCTGACCGTGCTCCTGCGCAGCCGGCCCGATCTCATCACCCCCGTCCCGACCGACCTCACGCAGCTGGCGACCCGCGCCGGTACGCGGGCCTCCGTCGTGCGCGCCCTGGAGCGGCTGGACCGGTTCGCGCTACAGACGGCGGAGGCGCTGGCCGTGGCGGCGGATCCGGCGACGTACGGCGAGCTGCTCGCCCTGATGGCCGGCGACGAGGGCGACCCGGCGGTGACCGGCGCGCTGCCGCACGCTCTCGGCACCCTGCGCGAGCAGGCCCTGGTGTGGGGCGCCGACGACCGGCTGCGCCTCGTGCGCACGGCGCGCGAGCTCCTCGCTCCCTCGCAGCAGCACCCGTCGCCGACGGGGCTGGGGCCGACGGTGCAGGAGGCGACGGCCGGGATGTCTCCGGGCCGTATCCAGGAGATCGTCACGGCGGCCGGGCTGCCCTCGACCCACGACGCGGTGTCCGCCGTGTCGGCGCTCACCGCGCTGTTCACCGACCGTGCGCGGATGACGGCCCTGCTCGCCGACGCGCCGGAGGAGTCCCTGGAGGTCCTGGCGCGCCTGGTGTGGGGGCCGCCGTACGGCCAGGTCACCGCCGACCCCGCGGCCCGCCTGCGCTGGCTCCTGGACCGCGGCCTGCTGCTGCCTACGGCGCCCGGCACGGTCGTACTGCCCCGCGAGGTGGCCCTGCACCTGCGGGCCGGCCGCGCGCACCGCGCCACCGAGCCGCTGGCGCCGCCCGTCGAGCCGGCCGCGACGCACCGTCCACAGATTGTGGACACGACGGCGGCCGGGCAGGCGTACACGGCGCTGGCGACCGTCGAGGAGCTGCTGAAGGACTGGGACGAGGGCGGTCCGTCGGTGCTGCGCGCGGGCGGTCTGAGCGTGCGCGACCTCAAGCGCACCGCCGTCGCCCTCGACGTGCCCGAGCCGGTGGCCGTCTTCTGGGTCGAACTCGCCTACGCCGCGGGCCTGCTTGCCTCCGACGGCGAGGCCGACGAGCGGTTCGCGGCGACGCCCGCCCACGACGAGTGGCTGGAGCAGCCCGTCGCCCAGCGCTGGGCCCGGCTGGCCCAGGCGTGGCTGACGGCGACGCGGACGGCGGGCGTGGTCGGCGGACGGGACACGAAGGACCGAACGCTGTCGGCGCTGGGCCCGGGCCTGGACCGCTCCGCCGCGCCGGAGGTACGGCACCGGGTGCTGACCCTGCTCGCCGGGCTGCCGGAGGGCGCGTCCCCGTCGGCCGAGTCGGTCCTGGCACGGCTGCGCTGGGAGCGCCCGCTGCGGGGTCCCCAGCGCGACGACGACCTGCGCAGCCGCCTCGCCCAGTGGACGCTGAACGAGGCGGAGCTGCTGGGGGTGACGGGGCGGGGTGCGCTGTCGGCGCACGGGCGGGCCCTGCTGGGCGCCCCACGGCCCAAGCCCGTCCCCGAGGAGCCGGTCGGCCCCGGCGACAAGCTCCCCGTGCATCACCGTCACACCCCGCACCCCGAGCCCCTCTCCGCCGCCGAGCAGGCCGTCGCCTCCGCGGCCGCCGCCCGGCTCCTCGCCCCGCTGCTGCCCGAGCCGCTCGACCACGTGCTGCTCCAGGCCGACCTCACGGCCGTGGCGCCGGGGCCGTTGCAGCGACCGCTCGCCGACACGCTGGATGTGCTCGCGGACGTCGAGTCGAAGGGCGGGGCGACGGTGTACCGGTTCACGCCCGGCTCGGTGCGCCGCGCGCTGGACGCCGGGCGCAGCGCCTCCGACCTGCACGCCTTCCTCGCCGAGCACTCGCGTACGCCGGTGCCGCAGCCGCTGGCGTATCTGATCGACGACGTGGCCCGCAGGCACGGCCATCTGCGGGTGGGCGCGGCGTCGGCGTACGTCCGCTGTGACGACGACGCGGTGCTGAACGAGATCCTCGCCGACAAGCGGGCCGCCGGTCTGCGGCTGCGCCGCCTGGCGCCGACCGTGCTGGCCGCGCAGGCGGACCCGGCCGCGCTGCTGGAGGGCCTGCGCGCGATGGGCTTCGCGCCGGCCGCCGAGTCGGCGCAGGGCGACGTCCTGATCACCCGCGCCGACGCCCACCGCACCCCGCCGCGCACGGCCCCCGAGCCGGTCCCGGACGGCCCGCCGACGCCGGACGCCACACTGCTGGCCGCCGCGATCCGCGCCATCCGGGCGGGCGACCTCGCCTCCACGACCCCGCGCAAGCCGAGCGCGGACACGGCCCCCGTGACCGGCGGCGACCTGCCCCGCACGACCTCCGCCGAGACCCTCGCCACCATGCAGGCCGCCGTCCTGACCGGCGGGGCGCTGTGGATCGGGTACGTCAACGCCGAGGGCGCCGCGAGTCAGCGGGTGATCGCGCCGGTGCGGGTCGAGGGCGGGTTCGTGACGGCGTACGACCACACCGCGGACGAGGTGCGGACGTATCCGCTGCACCGGATCACCGGCGTGGCCGAGCTCGCGGACGACCAGCTCTGAGACCGGACCCGGCGGCTCACTCGTTCGGGCGTACGCGGCGGTCCATGCACGCCACGCCGGGCTTTTCCAACTCTTGAGGGACCTTCCGGATCTTTCCGCATTCCGCCGCGAGGCCCCGGGCAGCCACCCTCTGTCCTGATCACGCTCACCGGCTCAAGTGAGCGCAACAGAGAGGTAGTTGTCCCATGCGTACTGCTCGTCGCCTTGCCACCGTCCTGGCCGCCGCGGCCCTGATGCTCGGTGGTGCCCTCACCACCCAGGCCGCGGCGATCGGCGTCGACGTGGCCGGGCTGGTCATCGAGACGCCGCAGATCTGACGCGACCGCAGCGCAACCGATCGGGCCGGCCCGGCGACCAAGGCCGGCCCGCCCTCCCGGCCCCCGCTCCCGTCCGTGAAAGGCCCTGAGTCCCGATGCCTGCCAAGACTTCCGCCCGCACCCGTATCGCCGTCCGCGTCGCCGCACTCGCCTCCGCCGTCGCCCTGGGCACCGCCCTGGCGCCGGCCGCCGCGGCGGCCCCCTCCGCGCTGCCGCTGCCCCTCCCGGCGGCCGGTTCGGAGTCCCTGGTCACCGAGGGGCTCACCATCGAGGGACCGCTGATCAACAACGTCAGTCTGCCCACGCTGAGGTAGCCCGCCGCATCCGGTAGCTCTCGCCCTCGATCCGCACGAGCTCGGCGTGGTGGGCCAGCCGGTCCGCCATCGCCAGGGCCGAGGGGCCGCCGAAGATCTCGTCCCAGCGGCCGAGCGGACGGTCGCTGGTCACGATCAGCGAGGCCCGCTCGTAGCGGTGCGCGACCAGTTGGTAGAAGAGCGCGGCGGCCTCCGGTTCGAAGGGCGTGTAGCCGACCTCGTCGATGATCAGCAGGGGGTGTGCGTCGAGCGCGGCCAGCTCCTGCGCGAGCCGCCCGGCGTCCCGGGCTCCCGCCAGCCGGGCGGCCCACTGGGCGGCGCTCGCGAACAGCACCGAGTGCCCGGCCTGGCAGGCCCGCACCCCCAGCCCGACGGCGAGATGCGTCTTGCCGGTGCCGGGCGGCCCGACGAAGACCACGTTCCGTCCGGCGGTGACGAAGTCCAGCTTGCCGAGCCGGGCCACGGTTTCCCGGTCGAAGGAGCGGGGGTGCTCGGAGTCGAAGTCCTCCAGCAGCTTGCGGGCGGGGAAACCGGCGGCACGCAGCCGCTCCTCGGCGCTGGGCTCGTCCTCGCGCGAGGCGGCCTGCGCCGGGACGAAGACCTTCGCGGCGGGCTCGGCGGGGGCGTGCTCGGGGTGCGCCTGCTGATGGGCCCGCTCGGCCTGCGCGGCCATCGGGCCCGACATGTACGCCAGGATCGCCGCCGAGGCGATGAACGCCATGTGGATCACCGTGCCCCACAGCAGCGAGTGGTGCGAGGTGCGGTGGACGTCCACGAACATCTGCAGCAGATGCACGGACGAGATGCCCACGATGGCGGTGGCGAGCTTGACCTTCAGCACGTTGGAGTTCACGTGCGAGAGCCATTCGGGCTGGTCACGGTGGCCCTGGAGACCGATGCGGGAGACGAAGGTCTCGTAGCCGCCGACGATCACCATGATCAGCAGGTTCGCGATCATGACGACGTCGACGAGTTTGAGCACGGCGAGCATGACGTAGGTCTCGGTGGCCTGCCCGGTCACACAGCGGAGAATTAAGGCCCAGAGCTCGTTGAAGAACTTGTAGACGTACACCCCCTGGGCGGCCACGAGGCCGAAGTAGAGCGGCGCCTGCAACCAGCGGGTGGCGAACAACGCGTACCCGAGGGTGGTGGTCGGCGGGGACGGATCACGATCGATGGCCTGCACGCTGGGCATTCTTCGCAGCCGCCGCCGTACAGGTGAAACCACGCCACTCACACGAATGAAAAGACATCCTGTAGGACTCCGGGGAGGATCAGGCACACTGGACGTTTGGCCGGGTGGTCGAGCGGAAGGACGTACGCACGTGAACGGACCACTGATCGTCCAGTCGGACAAGACCCTGCTCCTGGAAGTGGATCATGAGCGGGCCGACGAGTGCCGTCGGGCGATCGCGGCGTTCGCCGAGCTGGAGCGGGCGCCCGAGCACATCCACACCTACCGGGTGACGCCGCTCGGGCTGTGGAACGCGCGCGCGGCCGGGCACGACGCCGAGCAGGTCGTGGACGCCCTGGTGACGTACAGCCGCTACCCCGTGCCGCACGCCCTGCTGGTCGACATCGCCGACACGATGGACCGGTACGGCCGCCTCACGCTCTCCAAGGACCCCGCGCACGGGCTCGTCCTCACCACCACCGACCGGCCGGTGCTGGAGGAGGTGCTGCGCTCGAAGCGGATCGCACCGCTCGTCGGCAACCGCATCGACCCGGACACCGTCGCCGTGCACCCCTCCGAGCGCGGGCAGATCAAGCAGACGCTGCTGAAGCTGGGCTGGCCGGCCGAGGACCTCGCCGGGTACGTCGACGGCGAGGCGCACCCGATCGAGCTGGCCGAGGACGGCTGGGCGCTTCGGCCGTACCAGAAGCAGGCCGTGGAGAACTTCTGGCACGGCGGCAGCGGAGTCGTCGTGCTGCCCTGCGGTGCCGGCAAGACGCTGGTCGGCGCCGGGGCCATGGCCCAGGCGAAGTCGACCACCCTGATCCTCGTCACGAACACCGTCTCGGCCCGCCAGTGGAAGCACGAGCTGGTGAAGCGGACGTCGCTCACCGAGGACGAGATCGGCGAGTACAGCGGGACGCGCAAGGAGATCCGCCCCGTCACCATCGCCACGTACCAGGTGCTGACGACCAGGCGGAAGGGCGTATACCCGCACCTGGAGCTCTTCGACTCCCGCGACTGGGGCCTGATCGTCTACGACGAGGTGCACCTGCTGCCGGCGCCGGTCTTCAAGTTCACGGCCGATCTCCAGGCCCGGCGGCGGCTGGGGCTGACGGCGACGCTCGTGCGGGAGGACGGGCGTGAGTCGGACGTCTTCTCCCTCATCGGCCCGAAGCGGTTCGACGCTCCCTGGAAGGAGATCGAGGCGCAGGGGTACATCGCGCCCGCCGACTGCGTCGAGGTCCGCGTCAATCTCACCGACGCCGAGCGGCTCGCGTACGCCACCGCCGAGCAGGAGGAGAAGTACCGCTTCTGCGCGACGACCGACACCAAGCGGAAGGTCACGGAGGCCATCGTCCGCAAGTTCGCCGGGCAGCAGATCCTGGTCATCGGCCAGTACATCGACCAGCTCGACGAACTGGGCGAGCATCTGAACGCCCCCGTGATCAAGGGCGAGACCTCCAACGCCCAGCGCGAGAAGCTCTTCGACGCCTTCCGGGAGGGCGAGATCAGCGTCCTCGTCGTGTCCAAGGTCGCGAACTTCTCCATCGACCTGCCGGAGGCCACGGTCGCCGTCCAGGTCTCGGGCACCTTCGGCTCACGCCAGGAGGAGGCACAGCGGCTGGGGCGGGTGCTGCGGCCCAAGGCCGACGGCCACAAGGCCCACTTCTACTCGGTCGTCGCCCGCGACACGATCGACCAGGACTTCGCCGCCCACCGCCAGCGCTTCCTGGCGGAACAGGGCTACGCGTACCGGATCGTGGACGCCGACGACATCCTCGCCGAGGGATAGCGACGGGGGCGGGTCACACGGTGACTCCGGAGGGGCGAGCGGTCACTTGCGGCGAACGCCCGCTTCCTCTCCGTACTCACCTAGGACGATCACATCGAAGGCCGCACCAGCGAACACCCTGACCGCACGCAGGGCTTCGCCGAGTCGATGACGGTGGCTCCCCTGGAGTGCGGTCGCTCCACGGGGGCCCACTGGAGCTGAGTGAATGGTTGCTGCGCTCATATCTCCATGATGGATTCACGGACATAAAGACCGCATCGGCCTGGAGTGCCGGGCCGGGCACCGCCTCCGTACACCTCCGGACGGACCCCGTCCCCCCAGGGAGGAGGGCGCGTCCCCTAAGGGACGGACAGGTGGTCGGGCGGGGGACGGACAGGTGG
>NZ_RDBN01000053.1:1295069-1299828 GCF_008042075.1 Streptomyces sp. UW30
GTCGGGCGGGGGGTCGGCGGGGCCGGAATATTCGTTGGCGCCCGGCCGGGGCGCTCACCTAAAATCTCCGCTCTTGCCCGCCTCCGTTCACGGAGTGCTGCCGCCCGGACGGAAACCGGTCGGCTCTCTCACCCACCCACAGGTAGGTCCTCCGGAGGCACCCCCTTGTCCACGCCCGTCGACGACCCCCTGGACCCGCTCTCCCGAGAGCGCTCCCACCTCGCCGGCTCCCGCGCCGCCCTGCGCGCCATGCGGGAGGACGTCGAGTCCCTCGACATCAGCGACGTCACCGCGAACTGGGTCAACGCCGAAGTCCTCGCCCGCCAGATCGACGAGCGCATCAAGGCACTGGCCGACCTCAGCGACACCCCGCTGTTCTTCGGCCGGCTCGACTATCTGCACGCTCCCGGCGCCGAAGGGGCGGAGGGCGCGCAGGGCGAGCGCTTCTATATCGGGCGCCGGCATGTGCACGACGCCGAGGGCGACCCGATGGTCATCGACTGGCGGGCGCCGGTGTCCCAGCCGTTCTACCGGGCGTCCAAGAACGCCCCGATGGACATCGCGCTGCGCCGACGCTTCGGCTACACCGGCGGCGACCTCACGGCGTACGAGGACGAGCACCTCTCCGATCCCGCGGAGGCGGCCCGGACCAGCAAGCTGCTCCAGCAGGAGATCGAGCGTCCGCGCGTGGGCCCGATGCGCGACATCGTGGCGACGATCCAGCCCGAGCAGGACGAGATCGTACGGTCGGGGCTCGGCGGCACGGTGTGCGTGCAGGGCGGGCCGGGCACGGGGAAGACGGCCGTCGGGCTGCACCGGGTGGCCTATCTCCTCTACGCCCACCGCGAGCGGCTCGCCCGCACCGGGACCCTCGTCATCGGGCCGAACAAGTCCTTCCTGCACTACATCGAGCAAGTGCTCCCGGCGCTCGGTGAGTTGACGGTCCGCCAGGCGACGGTGGACGACCTGGTGGCGCACGTGGAGGTGCGCGGGACGGACGACGCGGCGGCAGCGGTCATCAAGGGCGACGCGAGGATGGCGGAGGTGCTGCGGCGCGCGGTCTACTCGCACGTGACGATGCCGACGGAGCCGGTGGTCGTCGTGCGCGGATCACGGCGGTGGCGCGTCCCGGCGTACGAACTCGAAGAGATCGTCCGTGAGTTGCTGGCCCGCGACATCCGGTACGGCGCCGCCCGCGAGGCGCTTCCGCAGCGCATCGCGCATGCCGTGCTGGTGCAGATGGAGCGGTCGGGGGAGGCGCCGGACGACCGGGTGCAGGACGCGGTGGCCCGCAACAGTGCGGTGAAGACGGCCGTCAAGGAGATCTGGCCGCCGGTCGACCCGGCGAAGCTGGTGCTGCGTCTGCTCGCTGACGCCGGCTTCCTGGCCGAACACGCGGCCGGGGTGCTCGACGAGGACGAGCGCAAGACGATCCTGTGGGCGAAGCCGGCGCGGTCGGTGAAGGCGGCGAAGTGGTCGGCGGCGGACGCGGTGCTGATCGACGAGGTGTGCGACCTCGTCTCCCGGACGCCCTCCCTCGGCCATGTCGTCCTCGACGAGGCGCAGGATCTGTCGCCGATGCAGTACCGGGCGGTGGGGCGGCGCTGTACGACCGGTTCGGCGACGGTTCTCGGTGACCTGGCGCAGGGGACGACGCCGTGGGCGACGCGGAGTTGGGACGAGGCGCTGGCCCATCTCGGCAAGTCGGAGGGCGTCATCGAGGAGCTGACGGCCGGGTTCCGTGTCCCGACGGACGTCATCGCCTACGCCTCGCGTCTCCTCCCGCACATCGCACCCGGGCTGACTCCGGTGGCGTCGATCCGTGAGAATCCCGGGCTCTTCGAGGTCCGTACGGTGTCGGGGGCGGGCGGAGTCGTCGATGCGTGCGGGGAGTTGCTGCGGTGGGAGGGGTCGATCGGGCTGATCGCCGCGGATGCGCGGGTTCCGGTGCTTGCGGAGGCGCTCTCGGCGGCGGGCCTCACGTATCTGGCCCCCGGCGAGGAGACGACCCGGCAGACCCGCCTGACCCTGGTGCCGGCGTCGCTCGCGAAGGGTCTGGAGTACGACTACGTGGTCCTGGACGAGCCCCAGGCGGTGGTGGACGGCGAGCCGGACGAACGGACGGGGTTGCGGCGGTTGTATGTCGCCCTGACGAGGGCGGTGTCGGGGTTGATCGTGGTGCATGGGGGGCCGTTGCCGGGGCAGTTGGGGTGACGGTGACGACGTCCGTGCCGGGTCCCGTGCCGGGCTGCGGGGTCTCGTGCCGGGCTGCGGGTAGTCGGGGGCTGGTCGCGCAGTTCCCCGCGCCCCTGAGGGGGGGTGCAGCTCGCGTGCGTTGCGACGGGCCGTCGGCATTCGGGGCCGCGAGCGGGTGCCGGTCGTCGGTGGCTGGTCGCGCAGTTCCCCGCGCCCCTGAGGGGGGTGCAGCTCGCGTGCGTTGCGACGGGCCGTCGGCATTCAGGGCCGCGAGCGGGTGCCGGTCGTCGGGGGCTGGTCGCGCAGTTCCCCGCGCCCCTGAGGGGGTGCAGGCGCCCGCGCCCACCCGTGCTGGTGCCACGGGTAGGCGCGAGGGTACTCCCGCCCGCCAGTGCCGGGGCCACGGGTGGGCGCGGGGGCACTCCCGGTCGGGCTACGCGTCCAGCGCGGAGCGCCACTCCGTCACCGCTGCCGCGGACACCGGTCCGTCCCAGCCCTGCGGTCGTGCCGCCCCGCCGATGTGGAACGCGTCGATCCCGGCCGCTCGCAGCCCCGGGACGTGATCGAGGCGCAAGCCGCCGCCCACCAGGATCCGCTGCTCGTACCCGGGCTCCCCACCCCGCGCCGCCTCGGCGAGCAGGACGGGGAGACCGTCGTCGACGCCGGCCGCCGAACCGGCCGTGAGGTACGTGTCCAGGCCCGGCATCCCGTCCAGCTGCTTGCGCAGCGCGTTACGGTCCGCGGCCCGGTCGATGGCACGGTGGAAGGTCCACCGGCACCCGTCCAGCGCACTCACCACCCGCTCGACCGTCTCGACGTCCACCCCGCCCTCGGCATCGAGGAACCCGAGCACGAACTCCTCCGCGCCGGCGTCCCGCATCGAGCGTGCCGTCCGCACCACCCGCTCGACGTCCCCCACCGCGAACCCGTCCGCCAGCCGCAGCATCACGCGCAGGTCGATGTCGACGGCGGCCCGGATCCCGGCGAAGGTCTCGACCGGCGGGGTCAGCCCGTCGGCCGCTATGTCGGTGACCAGTTCGAGCCGGTCCGCACCTCCGGCCTGGGCGGCGACCGCGTCCTCGACCCCGAGGGCGATCACCTCCAGGACTGCACGCTTGCTCATGGGACCCCATTCCTCGGCATTCGACGGCGACTGGACGCCTACAGGTCTAGTCCAATCCAAGCCTACGCCTGCCCGCCGAAGATGTTCAGCTCCCCCACAGCCGTACGAGGGTGGCGGCGTCCCCGATGTCGCGCCCCGGGGGACGCGGGCGACCGGATCGCCCAGGCGACGGACGACATGCCCGGGAGAACGCGTGCCGCGCACGTCACAATGACGCCATGGCCGATCCCCATGCCCTCGAAGCCCTCCGCGCCCGCTTCGCCCGAGCCCTGAACGCGGCCCGCTCCCCGGCGACCTCGCCCGACCCTGCGCCGTACGCCGACAACCTCCTCACCCGCTGGCAGGAACCGCAGCGCCACTACCACACGCTCACCCACCTCACCGTGGTCCTGGACCGCGTCGACGAACTGGCCGGCCACGCCGACGACCCGGACGTCGTACGCCTCGCCGCCTGGTTCCACGACGCCGTCTACCTCCCCGACCGCTCGGAGAACGAGGAGCGCTCCGCACGGCTCGCCGAGCGCGCGCTCCCCGAGGCCGGCGTTCCCGCGGAGCGCACCGCCGAGGTCGCCCGGCTGGTCCGCCTCACCGTCACCCACGACCCGGCGCCGGACGACCGCGACGGCCAGGTCCTGTGCGACGCCGACCTCGCGATCCTCGCCGCCCCGCCCTCCGCGTACGCCGCCTACACGGCCGCCGTCCGCGAGGAGTACCACTTCGTCCCCAGCGACGCCTTCCGCGCGGGACGCGCCGCGATCCTGCGCCAACTCCTGGATCTGCCGGGCCTGTTCCGCACTCCGCACGGCAGGAAGGAGTGGGAGGCCACCGCCCGTTACAACCTCGCCGCCGAGCTGGAAATGCTGTCGCTCTGACCGACCCGGGCCCGTAGCCTGCCGCACATGCGACACATGGGCGGGGAACGCGTGACCGAGGCCGTGGCGAGCTGCGTGGCACTACTGCGCGCGGCGGCGGACCGGGACTGGGAGGCCGTGAAGGCCGGGCGGCTGGAGTGGAGTTGCCACCGGACGGCGTTCCACATCGCCGAGGACCTCATCGCCTACGCCGGCCAGCTCGCGGGCCGCGCCCAGGACGCCTACGTCCCCTTCGAGATCACCCTCGA
The DNA here is from genome assembly GCF_008042075.1 of Streptomyces sp. UW30. Lineage (GTDB taxonomy): Bacteria > Actinomycetota > Actinomycetes > Streptomycetales > Streptomycetaceae > Streptomyces. The sequence continues at coordinate 1,299,509 of NZ_RDBN01000053.1, forward strand.
CGACGGCACCGACAACGCGGGCCTGCTCCAGGTCATCGAGACGACCGGCGCCCTGTTCGCCGCCACGCTCCGCACCACGCCCCGCGAGGTCCGCGCCTTCCACCCGTACCCCTTCCGCAGCGCGAACCGCGAGGGCTTCGCCGCGATGGGGATCGCCGAGGTGCTGCTGCACACGCACGACATCGCCGAGGGCCTGGGGCTGAGCTACGAACCGCCCGCCGAACTGCCCCGGTTCGTCCTCACGACGATCTTCCCGCACATCCGCCCGGGCCCCGACCACTGGGGCACCCTCCTGTGGGCCACCGGCCGCGCCGAGCTCC
>NZ_RDBN01000053.1:1299928-1355058 GCF_008042075.1 Streptomyces sp. UW30
CCCCCTCCTCGTACGCCTTCACCACCGTGCCCGCGGCCTCCCGTGTGCCATGGAACGGCCCGCCGTCGATCCACTCGAAGCCGCCGTCYCCGAGTGGCGCTGGCACAACAACCTCGTCCTGCCCACTGACCGCCTCACGCTCCAGGGCGTGACCCCCGCGGCCGCCACCGATCTGCAAACCGGCGGCGACGGCGGCTTCGAGTGGATCGACGGCGGGCCGTTCCATGGCACACGGGAGGCCGCGGGCACGGTGGTGAAGGCGTACGAGGAGGGGGTGCACCGGCCCGAGTGGGGGCTGTTCGTTCTCGTACGGCGCGAGGACGGCCGCGCGGTCGGCGGCATCGGCTTCCACGGCGTACCGGACGAGGAGGGCCTCGCCGAGGTCGGCTACGACCTCGCCGGAACCGCCCGCGGCCACGGCTACGCGACCGAGGCCCTGCGCGCCCTGACGGACCACGCGCTGGCCGCGGACGAGGTAGGGGCGCTGATCGCCGCCATCCACGTGGACAACGTCCCCTCGCAGGGCGTCGCCACGCGCGCGGGCTTCGTACGGGCGAGCGTCGAGGAGGAGCGCACGGCGTACGAGGAACACGATATGGAGCGGGACCTCAGGCTGTACGTCCGCAGAGGGCGGCCCACGGCGGCCTAGGCTGCGGCGGAGCCGACCCGCGCCGCCACAGGGAGCCGTCATGTCGTTCACGGCCGAGGAGATCGCCTACCTGACCTCGCACCCGCTCGCCCGTTTCGCCAGCCTCTGCGCGGGTGAGCAGCCCGACGTGGTCCCGGTGGCCCTGGAGTTCGACGGCAGCCGCTTCTGGGTGGGCGGCCCCCGTGCGGAGGTCCTCGGCACCCGCAAGTTCCGCAATGTCGGCCATGGCCGCGACAAGGTGGCCTTCGTCGTGGACGACCTGGTCTCCGTCGAGCCGTTCGTCGCCCGCGGCATCCGGGTGTACGGCGTCGCGGACGGCCCCGTCGAGCGGGTCGGCATGGTGGGCCCCGGTCACTACCTGCGCATCACCCCCACGCTCTCGTGGAGCTGGAACCTGTCGGACCCGCCCCGCCCGGCCGGTGATACCTGGTACCCCATGCGACGGGCCGAGCACTCCCGCGACACGAACGCCGAGTGACCCACGTCACATCCGCTGACGTCACATCGGGTCGCCCCGCTCCGTCATTGCTGTGTAACCACCGACAACAGCCAATGACTGAGGAGTTCGCCATGAGCGCCCGTTTGAACGCCTTCGAGATCCCGACCGTCGGCAAGTTCGTGAGGTACATCGGCTCGGCGGGCAAGGTGCTCCACGACTCGTCGCTGCCCGTCGCGACGCAGAACATGGTCACGCTGCGCGCCAGCCAGATCAACGGCTGCGGCTTCTGCACCGACATGCACTTCAAGGACGCCGTCGCCGCCGGCGAGGACACCGTCCGCCTCAACATGGTCGCCGCGTGGCGCGAGGCCACCGTCTTCACCGAGGCCGAGCGCGCCGCGCTGGACCTGACGGAGGCGGGCACCCGTATCGCCGACGCGGCCGGCGGCGTACCGGACGACGTCTGGGAGAACGCCGCCAAGCACTACGACGAGGAGCAGCTCGGCGCGCTGGTGTCGCTGATCGCCCTGATCAACGCCTACAACCGGCTGAACGTCATCGTCCGGCAGCCGGCCGGCTCCTACCAGCCCGGCCAGTTCGCCTAGGGCCTAGGGCCTAGGGCCGCCCCTTCGGCCTCCGCAGCCCTGCCCCCTGCAGCAACCGCACCACGTCACGACTGCTGACCTCCACTGCGCCGGCGCGTACCGCGTCGGCGTAGCGGTGCGACGGGACGTCGTAGTGATCCCGCTCGAAGGCCCGCCGTGGCACGCCCAACCCCTCGGCGAACGTGTGCAGTTCGTCGTACGACAGGTCGCTCACGAGGTGGGACCACATCCGGCCGTGTCCCGGCCAGGTCGGCGGGTCGATGTAGATCGTCACGACGGGGACGCCCCGCCCCCGGTGGCCGGCGCCAGCGCGCCCACCGCCGCGACCTTCACTCCCGCCTGGTGGCACACCCAGTGCGGATCGGGCCCCAGCTCCGGCTCCACCTCCAGCGCGTGCGGGTCCCCGGTGCGGCACACCGGGCACAACGGCCAGCGGCCGTACCGGTCCAGCAGCGCGTCCTGTACGTCCTGGGCGACCAGCCCCGCCACGTACTCCACGCCGTCCGGCCACTGCTCCACCCACCAGCGCCGCTGTACGACCGCCTCCTCGACCAGCGACACGACGTCCGCCTCCGCGACCTCGCCCGCGACCAGGTCGGCGAGCACGAGGGCGCGGGCGGTGTGCAGCGCCTGTTCCAGCGGAGTGACGGGTTCCATGCTCCTATTGTGCGCACTCTTGACCACGGCACGGTTCTGAAAATACCTTTCAAGAGTGCCCCATGAAGTGAAGGAAACTTTCGACCGCGCGCCCGCGCCCGCCGCCCTCGCGGCCAAGGTGCGCACGCTCGCGCCGTCGATGACCCGCTCCATGCAACGCGTCGCCGAAGCGGTCGCGAACGACCCGGCGGGCTGCGCGGCCCTCACGGTCACCGGCCTCGCCGAACTCACCGGCACCAGCGAGGCCACCGTCGTGCGCACCGCCCGCCTGCTCGGCTACCCCGGCTACCGCGACCTGCGCCTCGCCCTCGCCGGCCTCGCCGCCCAGCAGCAGTCGGGCCGCGCCCCGGCCATCACGACCGACATCGCGGTGGACGACCCGATCGCGGACGTGGTCGCCAAGCTCGCCTACGACGAGCAGCAGACCCTCGCCGACACGGCGGCCGGCCTCGACACGGTCCAGCTCGGAGCGGCCGTATCGGCTGCCGCCACCGCCCGGCGCATCGATGTGTACGGCGTCGGGGCGTCGGGGTTGGTCGCGCAGGATCTGGCTCAGAAGCTGCTGCGGATAGGGGTGATAGCCCACGCGCACAGCGATCCGCATCTCGCCGTCACGAACGCGGTGCAACTGCGTGCCGGGGACGTGGCCATCGCCATCACCCACTCCGGGTCGACCGGCGACGTCATCGAGCCGTTGCGGGTCGCCTTCGAGCACGGGGCTACGACCGTCGCCATCACCGGGCGGCCGGACGGGCCCGTGACCCAGTACGCCGATCACATCCTCACGACGTCGACGGCCCGGGAGAGCGAGTTGCGGCCGGCGGCGATGTCGTCGCGGACCAGTCAGTTGCTGGTGGTGGACTGCCTGTTCGTGGGGGTGGCGCAGCGGACTTATGAGACTGCGGGGCCTGCGCTGGCGGCTTCTTATGAGGCGCTGGCGCATCGGCATCGTCGTTAGACCGTAGGCCTGACGGCTGCGGGTTGTCTGCGGGATCATCGTGGCTGGTCGCGCAGTTCCCCGCGCCCCTTGGGTCGGACAGCACACCGGAAACCGGAAAGAGCCGCCCCCCTCATGACCTCTGCATCCACCCCCCGTGATCTCCGCACCGAGTTGGACTCCCTGACCACCGAGGCATTCCGGCCCGAGCTCGCCGAGATCGATCAGCTCCCCACCCTCGACATCGCCCGGCTCATGAACGGCGAGGACGCCTCCGTGCCGGCCGCCGTCGCGTCGCGTCTGCCTCTGATCGCCGCCGCCATCGACGCCATCGCCGAGCGCATGGCACGCGGCGGGCGCCTCATCTACGCCGGCGCCGGGACCGCCGGGCGCCTCGGTGTCCTCGACGCCTCCGAGTGCCCGCCCACCTTCAACACCGACCCGGACCAGGTCGTCGGGCTCATCGCGGGCGGGCCGGAAGCGATGGTCGTCTCGATCGAGGGCGCCGAGGACTCCAAGGACCTGGCCCGCACCGACCTCGACGCCCTCGCGCTCACCCCCGCCGACACGGTCGTCGGCATCTCCGCCTCCGGCCGCACCCCGTACGCGATCGGCGCGGTCGAACACGCCCGGAAGCAGGGCGCGTTGACGATCGGGCTGTCCTGCAACGCCCACAGCGCCCTCGCCGCGGCCGCCGAGCACGGCATCGAAGTCGTCGTGGGCCCGGAGCTGCTGACCGGCTCGACGCGCCTCAAGGCCGGCACCGCCCAGAAGCTGGTGCTCAACATGCTGTCGACGATCACGATGATCCGGCTCGGCAAGACCTACGGGAACCTGATGGTCGACGTCCGCGCCTCCAACGACAAGCTACGGGCCCGCTCCCGCCGCATCGTCGCCCTCGCCACCGGCGCCGACGACACCGACATCGAACGCGCCCTGACCGAGGCGGGCGGCGAGGTGAAGACGGCGATCCTCGTCCTGCTGGCGAACGTGGACGGGCCCACGGCCACCAGGCGCCTCGCCGCGGCGAACGGCCATCTCCGGGCGGCGATGAGCACCGACGAGTCCTGACGGCGGGTCGCGCACCTCCGAATTGACTGTGGGGCGGATCACAGTCCCGGTGTGAACCGGGTGGGGCCCTCGATTCGACGAGGGGGTGTGATGTCCGAACGAAGGGGTGCGCAGACCGATGCCGAACTCCTGGACGCGGTGGCCGAGTCGGATCGGGCCGCGTTCGAGGAGCTCTTCCGCAGGTTCGCCCCCTGGCTCAGGGGTCGGTTGCGGCAGCGGTGCGCCGACCCCGTCCTCGTGGACGAGGTCGTCCAGGACGTCTTCGTGGAGGTCTGGCGGCGCCGGGAACGCCGGGGAGGCCCACGCGCCGGTCAAGTCGACAACGTGAGCGGGTGGTTATGGCGAGTCGGCCGGCGTCGGCTGATCGACGCGCAGCGGGCGCAGGAGCGGCGGGGCCGTCTCCTGCGCCGCCTGGCGGGTCTGCCGGGACGTCACGCGGTGTCCGCGGAGGAGGAGCTCATGGCGGAGCTGGGCGACGGCGCTCTGGCCGCGGTGGAGTTCCTGCCCGCCGACCTCAAGGCGGTGGTCCACGCCACGGCACTCGAAGGACTGACGGTCCAGGAGACCGCCGAGCGCCTGAGCATCCCGGCCGGAACGGTCAAGTCCCGGGCCTCCCGGGCCAGAAGGCTGCTCAGGGAACGACTGCTGCCCCGGCCCGGCGCCGAAGGGGGACGAGCGCGGTGAGGGCGGCGACCGACGACACGGGTGGGAGGAGAAGCCGATGAGCGGGGCGCAACCGGCCGGCCGCACCCATGATCCGGGAAGCGGTTCGGCGCACCTCGGCACCGATGTGCTCCGGGCGTACGCGACCCGGCCGCTCCCCGGCGAGGTCAGGGGACCCGCCGAGGCCCATCTGGACCGGTGCGCGGGCTGCCGTGCCCGGCTGTCCCCGCTGCTGGCGGACGAGGCGGAGTTGACCTCCCTGTGGGAGCGGGTCGACCGCGCCACCGACGAGCCGACGAGGAGCCTGCTGGAACGGTGTGCGCTGCGCCTCGGTGTCCCCGAGGACGCGGCCCGGCTGTGCGCGGCGATGCCCGCGCTGCGCTGGTCCTGGTGGGGCGGGGCGGCCCTGTTGCTCATGCTGAGTGTGGCCGCCGCGCGCCTGAGCGAATCGACGTCGGCGCCCCTGCTGTTCTTCGCGCTGGTACCGGCCCTGTCGGCCGTCGGCGTCGTCGCGGTCACCGGGCAGCGCTTCGACCCGGCGTACGTCTGGCTGGCGGTCTCCCCGCTGGGCGGGTTCCGCGTCGTACTGCTGCGCGCGACCGCTGTGCAGGTGCTGAGCCTGGTGCTGAGCGCCGCGGGCGCCGCCGGGCTCCCGCTGGCCTTTCCGTACACGCTCGGCTGGCTCGTCCCGTCGCTCATGCTCACGGCGGTCTGTCTCGCCCTGTCGAGTCGCATGGACGCCCTGCCGGCCATCACGTTGACGCTCACGGCCTGGGCCGTCTGGCTCGTGGCCGCCTACAACTCTGCCCTGCCCGCGGCGACACGCATCCTCCTGCCGGGGACCCAACTGGCCATGGCGGCCGTGGCCCTGCTGGCCCTCGGCGCGCTCGTCGTGCTGCGCGACGGATTCGACAGGCAGGGCCGCCGGGCAGCCGCCCACGAGGGGCCGACGACGGGGACGAGGGGACTGGCGTAATGGGATCCGCTGCACAACAGGTCACGTTGAACGACGTCAGCGTGCGCTTCGGGCGCCACACGGCGCTCAAAGAGGTCTCCCTGTCCCTGGGACGGGGCGTGACGGGCCTGCTCGGGCCCAACGGCGCGGGCAAGACCACCCTGCTGCGCACCCTGGCCACCGCGAGCACCCCGGACACGGGCACCCTGTCGCTCCTGGGCCTCGACCCCCTGACGCCCTCGGGCCGGCAGGCCCTGCGGCGGCGGCTCGGCTACCTCCCGCAGAACCCGGGACTGCCCTCCCACTTCACGGCGTTCGACTTCATCGACTATGTGGGCATCCTCAAGGAGATCAGCGACCGGGACGCCCGGCGCGCGGAGGCTCTCAGAGTGCTGGAGGAGGTCGGTCTCACCGCCGACCGCGGCCGACGCATCCGGAAGCTGTCGGGCGGCATGCGACAGCGCGTCGGCCTCGCTGCCGCGATCGTCGGCGACCCGGAGCTGCTCGTCCTCGACGAGCCGACCGTGGGACTCGACCCCGAGCAGCGGCTGCGCTTCCGGGAACTCGTCGCCGGACTCGGCGAGGGCAGGACCGTGCTGCTCTCGACGCACCAGACGGAGGACGTGGCGGCCCTGTGCCACAAGGTGGTCGTGCTCGACCACGGCACCGTGCGGTTCCAGGGCACCCCGGCCGAGCTGGCCCTGCTGGCGCACGGCCGGGTCTGGAGCAGCGGCGAACGCGCACCCGGCGCCCTCGCGGCCTGGCGCACCGGCGTCGGCACCTTCCGCAACATCGGAGTCCCGCCGCCCGACGCCCCGTTGGTCGCACCGACGATCGAGGACGGATACCTCCTGCTCCTCGACGGCGACCGCACACCGGCGGGCTCGCCATGACCGGGCACCGGGTCCTGGCCCCGGAGCCCGGCCCCGTTCACCCTTTCCCTCCCCCGGCCCGGGGCGCGTTACGGGCCCAGTGGTCCCTGGCACGCTTCGAGTGCACGCACGTGCTGCGGCACCCGGCCTTCCTGGCCGCCGTGTTTCTCTACGCCGCCCTCTGGGCGTACGAGGCATGGAGCGAAGGTCCGGGCGGTCGGTACCCGGTGCTCCAGGACGAGGACCGGTACACCCAGATCCCGCTGCTCCTGCCGGCGGCAGGGGCGCTCATCGCGACGAACTTCGCGGCCACCCGCATGCACCGGCACGGAGCCGAACCGCTCTGCGGGGTGCTCGCCCTGCCCCTGTGGCGGCGAACGTCGGCCCACCTCGTCGCCGCCCTGCCGCCGGCCGCGGTGGGGGCGGTGCTCACGGCGGCCCGGATCGCCTACGAGGCGTCGGCTCCCACCGCCGTGGGCAGCCCGTCCCCGGTCGAACTGGCCACCGGACCGCTCGTGGTCCTTGCCGCCGGGTGTGCCGGGGTGACCCTCGCCCGCTTCACCCCGTCGGCCACGGCGGGCCCCTTCGCCGCCCTGCTCCTCGGAGCTCTGGTCCTGGCCGGTGCGCTGGGCGTACGCGGCATGAAGTGGGTGGGCCCGGTCGGCGTGGAGAGCGAGTTCGCGGCCCCGCGGCCCACCGACCTGATGCACCGTCCCGCCCTGACGCATCTCGCCTACTTGGCGGCCGTGACCGGCGTACTGGTCCTGCTCGCCCTGGTCCGGGCCGGAGCGCGCACCCTGCCGACCCGGGCGGCCCTGGTCCTCCTGGCCGTCACGGCCGTCGTGGTCGGCGCCGTGCAGTACCGGCCGCTCCCCGACGATCTGGTGGCCCGCCGGGCGGACGCCGAGAAGCACCCGGGAGACCGGCAGCGTTGCCGGGCCGCCGACCAGGTCACGTTCTGCGCGTTCCCCGAGTTCCTGGGCCGTACCAAGGACTGGCAGCAGGTGACCGACGGCATCCTCGGCAAGGTCCCGGCCGACGAGCGGACCGGTCCGTACGCGGTACGCCAGCGGCTCTTCTTCGGCGGCGACCGCGAGGGGGTCGTAGGCGCGCCGCCGCTGGAGGCATGGGCGCGGGACGACACCCGGCACGACACAGCCGGCGCCGTCACCGTCGGCACCGAGTGGGGTACGGACGATGTCGGCGGCGGCGAAATGCTCGCCTTCGCGGTGCGGTTCGCCGACCGCGCGGTCGCCGGACCCCGCCGGGAGGACGAACCGGTCGCGGACATGCTGTGCCGTGCCCGCGCGGTGACGGTGCTGTGGCTCGCGGCGCAGGCGACCCCGCAGACGGCCGACGCGCTGCGCTCCCTGAACCGGCGCAGCGTGGGCGGCATCGCCCTCACCACGCTCGACTCGGCCCAGGCGCTCTCCGTGAACGACCCCGAGGTCCAGGTCGTCCTCGACCTGCTCGACCGGCCCGCGACCGAGGTCGGCGACCGTCTGGAGGCGTCCTGGCCCGCCCTGTCCGACGACCGCACGAGCACCGCGCAGGCGGCACGGCTGCTGGGGGTGTCCGCACCCGCGGACGCCGAGCAGGGGTCGGAGGGCACGTCATGCGCGGCCCGTTGACCCTGCACACGGCCCTCGTGCCACACCTGGTCCGCGTCCTGCCACGGGTGACGATGGCACTGGGCGCCGGACCGGCCCTCGCGGTCTGCGCACTGCCCTCGGCTCTCTCGACGCACCCCGAACCGGGTAACGCGGCCCTGCTGCTGCGCGTAGCGGCGGTGCTGTGCGTCGTCCCCGTCGCGTTCGCCCTGGACGATCCGGCGGCCACCACCACCGCGGCACTGCCATACCCGTTGGCGGTACGACGGCTCCTGCGGCTGGCGTTGCTCTGCGTGCCGCTCGCCGTGATCTGGACGACGTGCGGCTTCCTGCTCACAGCCGCGATGAACCCGGACGACCGGGTCGCCCTGCCCCTGGCCGGACTCTCCCTGGAGGCGGCAGGGCTGGCGGCGACGACGGTCCTGCTGTCGGTGGTCGGCCTGCGCCTGTCCGACGGCGGGCGCGGCAGCACCCTGGCCGCGCCCGGCAGCGTGCTGCTGCCCCTCGTCCTCGCCCTGAGCCCGGCCCGCGAGCGGCTGTTCCCCGTGCCGTACGGCACGTCCTGGGATGCGTCCCGATGGGCATGGGCCTCGGCCCTGGCCGTCGCGGCGGGACTCACGGCCCTGCTCCTGCGGGAACACCGCCCTACCTCACCCTGCCGTGACCAACTCCCCTGTTAGCGTGGCCACATGACGGCAGCGACGACGTTCCGTATCGGTGGCGATCTGGAAGTACGGCGGCTCGGGTTCGGGGCCATGCATCTGCGGCCGGAGAGCGCCGAGGAGCGCGCCGCGTGCGTCGCGGTCGCCCGGCGAGCCGTCGAGCTCGGCGTCACACTGATCGACACGGCGCATCTGTACGGCTGGGGAGCGAACGAGGATCTCCTCGCCGAGGCGCTACACCCGTACCCGGAAGGGCTTCTGATCGCCACGAAGGTCGGGATCCGGCAGACCACCTCGGGCGAGGGCTGGCGGCACGCGGGCGAGCCGGCCGACCTGCGCGACCAGGTCGACGAGGCCCTGCTCCGCCTCCGCCTCGACCGCATCGAGCTGCTCCAGCTCCACCGGCTCGACCCGGGCGTGCCCATTCCTGACCAGCTCGGCGCGCTGCGCGACCTGCGCGACGAGGGCAAGATCGGCCATGTCGGCCTGTCCGAGGTGACCCTCGCCGAACTCGCCGAAGCGCGTGCCGTCGTGGACATCGCGAGCGTCCAGAACCGGTACAACCTGCTCGACCGTGAGCACGAGCCCGTCCTTGCGGCGTGCGAGGAGGCGGGCATCGCGTTCCTGCCGTGGCGCCCGGTGGCGGCGGGGCAGTCCGGCGCACGGTCGTCGGAGATCGCCGCGGTCGCGAAGGAAGTCGGCGCCACACCGACCCAGGTTGTCCTCGCCTGGCTCCTCGCCCACTCCCCCGTGATCCTCCCGATCCCGGGGACGGCGAGCGTCGCGCACCTGGAGGAGAACCTCGGAGCCGACGCCGTCCAGCTCACCCGGGACCAGTACGACCGCCTGACCGCGCTGGCGGCGGACGCCTAACGCGGCAGTCTGCTCTCCCTGTTGGCCTGCCGGACCCGCGCGAACAGCTCCTCGTTCGTCGGCGAGGGGTCCATGGGCCGGCCCCGCAACGCCGCCGCCAGCCGCTCGGCGGTCCGCACATTGCAGCGCCCGAGCTCGACGAGAGCGAACGGCTCCTTACTGGCACCGGTGACTGGATCCACCCGCAGGGACGGCAGCACGAGCCCTACGCCCGCGAGAGCCTCCCGCAGGGACACCACCACTTCTTCGGTCGACCGCACGCTGGTTCCACCTCTCTACGCAGAGTTTGCAATTCACAACACAGCGTGTCCGGTGCGGCTTTAACCTGGCCAGAGGGGGTGCCCCAACAACCTCTGCTGTCCAACCGGGAGTTGCCATGCCGGGACCCAAGGATCTGGATCCTTCGTCATCGCCGCGCGCGCTCTTGGGCGCCGAGCTACGGCACGCCCGCGAGAAGGCCGGACTCAGTCAGGAGAAGCTGGGGCAACTGCTGTTCGCCAGCGGCTCGTTCGTGGGGCAACTGGAGGCGGGCACGCGGCGGATTCAGGCCGAACATGCCCGGGTGTTGGACGAGGTGCTGGGGACGGGGGAATTCTTCCAACGGAACTGCAGCGCTGCGGCCAGGTCGAAGTATCCGGAGCACTTCGCGGAAGCGGCCGAGGCCGAGGCTCAAGCCACAGCGATCAGGCAGTACGCGCCGCTCCTGATCCCCGGGCTTCTACAGACGCCCTCGTACGCGAGGGCTGTGATCCGTGCGTACCAGCCGACGGCCCCGGAGGAGAGGATCGAGGAATTGGTGGCGGCCCGGATGGAGCGCACCCGACTCCTCGACGATCCAACAGATCCGTTGTTGTGGGCGGTGATTGACGAGGCAGCCCTGCGACGGGTGACGGGCGGGCCCGAGGTAATGGCCGAGGTCCTGCGTCACATCGCCCGCTTGAGCCGTAGGGGCCGGGCGATCGTGCAGGTGCTGCCGTTCGAGGCGGGAGCACACGCGGCGATGGAGGGCTCGATCAAGCTGATGGACTTCGAGGACGCCCCTCCGATGGTCTACTTCGAAGGGGTCGGCACCGGACGGCTGGAGGACGACCCAGCGACCGTCAGGCACCAGCGGTTCACCTACGAACTCCTCACGGCCTGCGCACTCTCGCCGCAGAAGTCCCTGGTCCTGTTCGAGGCGATGGCGCAGGATTACGCCCATGAGGAACATCCCTGAGTCCGACCTGGACGGCGTCACCTGGCACAAGTCCAGCTACAGCGGCGGCAGCGGGGGCGACTGCCTGGAAGTCACCCCCGACCTCCCCACCCTCCTCCCCGTCCGCGACTCCAAGAACCCCCACGGCCCGAAGCTCATATTCCGGGCCCCGGCCTGGTCGGCCTTCGTAGAAAACCTCAAGCGCGACTCGATCTGACCGCTCGCGGCATAGAGGACAGAATCTGACCTCATTGCCTCCTACCGTGGCTGTCATGACTGAGACCACGCACAACACCGTCACGGACGAGCGCGCCGACCTGCTGGAGACGCTGGCCAAGCACCGGCAGTTCCTGCGGTTCACGACCCAGGACCTCACCGACGAGCAGGCGGGGCAGCGGACCACGGCCAGCGAGCTGTGCCTCGGCGGCCTGATCAAGCACGTCACGTCGACGGAGCGGAACTGGGCGAACTTCATCGAGAAGGGCACGTCGGTGATGCCCGACTTCGCCTCCATGACCGAGGAGGACTTCGCCCGCCGCGCGGACGACTTCCGCATGCTGCCCGGCGACACCCTGGAGGCCGTCCTGGCCGAGTACGCCGAAGTGGCCCGCCGAACCGACGAGTTGGTGGCTGCCCTGCCCGACTTCAATGCCTCCCACCCGCTCCCCAAGGCCCCGTGGTTCGAGCCCGGGGCGCGCTGGTCGGCCCGCAGGGTGCTGCTGCACATCATCGCGGAGACGGCCCAGCACGCCGGCCACGCGGACATCATCCGGGAGTCCCTGGACGGCCAGAAGAGCATGGGCTGACCGGCCCGGAAGTCACCGCGCCCCCGCAGGTGCCGRGCCYCGYCACCTGCGGGGGCCGGCCCACGAGCACAGTCGGCCACCCTCGATACCGAAGAGCTCAGGAACGACGCAGACTGGGCCCATGAACCACGCCCAGCTGACCGCCCTCGGCCGAGCCCTCCGCCTCCTCGGCGAACACGGCGAGGCCCTCACGCCCGCCACCCCGGACGCCAAGCTGCACGAGGTCAAGGCCGATCTGCGCCGCGCCCTGGACCTCCTCGACGAGAGCGTCACCGGTGCCGCCCCCACCACCCGCTGCCCGGAGCACCCGAACGGCCCGGTCGACGAGAACGCACACGACCTGTGCCTGCTCTGCGAGACCAGGCGCCGGGCCGCCCGCCGTGCCGAGTACAACGGCGGTCCCGTACCCCCGAACGCCACCGAGACCGCCCCCTCCCGCTACGGCGTCCGAGGCGACCGCCCGCAGCCCCAGCAGCGCTGGCTGCCGGAGCTGTGGAACGGACAGGAGTGGCAGCTGTGCGGCACGCCGCGCCGCGACCGCCGGGAGGCCGAGCTGTATCTCGCCGCCCAGCGCCGCGGCCCGCGCCCGGCGATGGCCTACCGGCTCGTGCACGAGTTCACCGACTACGAGGTGCTGCGGGTGTGGGGCACCCCGGTGAAGGTCGACATCGAGCCGCTGGGCAACCTGTAGCGACTACTTGGCCGTCGCTCCCGCCGGCTCCGCCGCCGCTTCCGCCACCGGCTTTCCGGCGGTGGCCGACCCCTGCCGCGGAATGAACGACGCCACCACGAACGCCAGCAGCGCCGCCCCGGCGCCGACCGCCAGGACCACCTTGAAGGCGTTCTCGGACGGGAGGGCGTAGCCGCCGAGGTTCGTCGTCATCTGGGCGAGGATGACGCCCGCGACGGCGCTCGCCGTGGACGTACCGAGAGAGCGCATCAGCGTGTTGAGGCTGTTCGCGGCGGCCGTCTCCGACGCGGGCACCGCGCTCATGATGAGGGCGGGCATCGAGCCGTAGCCGAAGCCGACACCGGCGCCGATGACGCAGGCGACCAGGACGAAGTGCCAGACCTCGGACATCAGGGCGATGTTGAGGCCGTAGCCCGCGGCCACGATCAGGACGCCGATCATCAGCGTGACCTTCGGCCCCTTGGCCCGCGAGATGGCCGCCGACACCGGGGCCGTCGCCATCATGACCAGGCCCGACGGGGCCATGCACAGGCCCGCGACCAGCATGGACTTGCCGAGGCCGTAGCCGGTCTGGGCGGGGAGCTGGAGGAGCTGCGGGATGACCAGGCTCATCGCGAACATCGCGAAGCCCACCGCGATCGAGGCCAGGTTGGTGACCAGCACCTGACGGCGGGCGGTCGTCCGCAGATCGACCAGCGGCTGCTCGGTACGCAGCTCCCACCAGCCCCAGGCCGACAGGATCACCACGGCCGCGACGGACAGACCGAGCGTCGTACCACTGGCCCAGCCCCAGTCGGCGCCCTTGGAGATCCCCAGCAGCAGACACACGAGCCCGGCCGCCATGCCTATGCCGCCGACCAGGTCGAAGCGCCCGCCGGTCCGCACCCGCGACTCGGGCACGAACAGCAGGACGCACACCAGCGCCACGACACCCATGCCGGCCGACGTCCAGAACAGGACGTGCCAGTCGAAGTTGTCCGCGATGAGCGCGGCGGCGGGCAGCCCGAGCGCCCCGCCGATGCCGAGGGAGGCGCTCATCAGGGCGGTGGCGGAGCCCAGGCGCTCGGCGGGCAGTTCGTCCCGCATGATGCTGATGCCGAGCGGGATCACACCGGAGGCCAGGCCCTGGAGCACCCGCCCGACGATCATCGGGACCAGCACGTCGCTCAGGGCACAGACCACGGAGCCGCCGACCAACAGGACGACGCTGACCAGCAGCATCCGCCGCTTGCCGTACATGTCGCCGAGCCGCCCCATCACGGGCGTCGCGACCGCCGCGGCGAGCAGCGTGGCCGTGACCGCCCATGCGGTGTCCGAGGCCGGGGCGTCCAGCAGCTTCGGCAGCTCCGGGACGATCGGGATGACCAGGGTCTGCATCAGCGAGACGACGATCCCGGCGAAGGCCAGCACCGCCACCACGGCATTCGTCTTCGGCGGGGAGCCGCCCCCGGCCTCGGCGGGAGGGGCAGGGGGCGGCTCCCCGCCGAAGGGGCAGGGGGGTGGGACATGGCGGGGCCTCCGTCGGCGTACGAGCAAGCATGACGCGTGCGTAATTGACCGAGGCAACCTTAAGTCAGTTGATTGACTTACTCAAGCGCCACTTGAGGGCCGCGAGGCGAGGCTTAACGAGACGAGACGGTCCGTCTTGACACATCGACAGCACCGTCGCATACTCATCCGAGTGGAGCCGAGCCGAGACGAACCGTCTCGGCTCGGCTCGGATGACCGGATGCTCCGCCCGCACTGACAACAGGAGGTGGGGCGCTCTGCGCACCCCCGCTCAACTCGCACTCACCCACATCACCAAGCGCTACGGCACCCGCCTCGTCCTGGACCGCGCGTCGCTCACCGTCAAGCCCGGCGAGCGGGTCGGAGTGATCGGCGACAACGGGTCGGGCAAGTCCACCCTGCTCAAGCTCATGGCGGAGGTCGAGCGTCCGGACAACGGCGAGCTCGCGGTCGTCGCGCCCGGCGGCGTCGGATACCTGCCGCAGTCGCTCGCGCTGCCGCCGCACGCCACCGTCGCCGACGCCGTCGACCTGGCGCTGGCCGACCTGCGCGGACTCGAAACACGGATGCGGGCGGCCGAACGCTCGCTCGGCTCGGCGGGCACGGAGGCAGGCGCGGGCCTGGAGGCCTACGCGGAGCTGGTGGCGGAGTTCGAGGCGCGGGGCGGCTACGAAGCCGACATCCGTGTAGAGGTCGCGCTGCACGGGCTCGGGCTGCCCGCGCTCGACCGGAGCCGCCCGCTGGGCACGCTCTCCGGCGGCGAACGCTCCAGACTCGCCCTGGCCGCCACACTGGCGTCCGCACCTGAACTGCTGCTGCTCGACGAACCGACCAACGACCTGGACGACCAGGCCATTGCCTGGCTCGAACAGCGCCTGCGCACCCACCGGGGCACGGTCGTGGCGATCACCCACGACCGGACGTTCCTGGAGCGGGTGACCACTGCCGTCCTGGAGGTGGCCGACGGGCAGGTGCGCCGCTACGGCGACGGGTACGCCGGATATCTCACCGCCAAGGCCGCCGAACGCGCCGCACAGGCACAGGCCCACGAGGAATGGAGGACGGAGCTGGACCGGCATGCCACGCTGGTGGCGGCCAACGCGGGCCGGCTGGCCGCCATCCCGCGCAAGACGGTCCAGGCGGGCATGGGCACCGGCGCCTGGCGGGCACGCTCGCGCACCCACGGGGCCGCCGGCCGCATCCGGCAGTCCCGGCAACGGCTGCGGTGGCTCACCGACCACCCGGCGCCGCCTCCGCCCGAGCCACTGCGCTTCGCCACGGTCCCCGCCATCGCGGGCGCCGCCGCCGGGGACGAGGTGGCCGCGCTCGAAGAGGTGGCGGTGGCGGGACGGCTCCGCCTTGCGTCCCTGACCGTCCGGGCCGGTGAGCGGCTGCTCGTCACCGGCCCGAACGGAGCGGGCAAGACCACACTGATGCGGGTGCTCGCCGGAGAACTACGGCCGGACGCGGGCACGGTACGACTGGCCGGCCGGGTCGGGTTCTTCCGGCAGGACGAACCCGACACCGACGGCATGCGCTGGGCGCGGCGGACCGTGTTGCAGGCCTACGCGCACGGGCGTCCGGGAAGTCCGGACGAGCATGCGGACGCCCTGCTCGCCCTGGGCCTGTTCCGGCCGTCCGACCTGGGGCTGCGCCTCGGGGAACTGTCCTACGGGCAGCGGCGCCGGATCGAACTGGCCCGGCTGGTGAGCGAGCCCGTGGACCTGCTCCTGCTCGACGAACCGACCAACCACCTGTCACCGATGCTCGCGGAGCAACTGCAGGAAGCGCTGGCCTCCTACCAGGGCGCACTGGTCGTGGTCACGCACGACCGGCGTCTGCGGGCCACGTTCGCGGGCACCCGCCTCGAACTGGCCGAAGGCGCGGCCATGGTGGCGGGGCAGATGTAGCAGTCGGGCGGAGCGTCCCACCCCCGGGGTACTCCGCCCGAAGTCGCGGCTCAGCTGAGGGTCTTCAGCGCCGCCGCGTCATACGGCGCCAGCTCACCGAAGCGGCCGTCCAGCACCTTGGCCGCCCACTCGGGGTCCTGGAGCAGCGCGCGGCCGACGGCGACGAAGTCGAACTCCTCGGCCTCCAGTCGGTCCAGGAGGTCGTCGATGCCCTTGAGCGCGGAGCCCTGGCCCGCGAACGCGCCGAGGAACTCGCCGTCCAAGCCGACCGAGCCGACGCTGATGGTGGGCCTGCCGGTCAGCTTCTTCGTCCAGCCCGCGAGGTTGAGGTCGGAGCCGTCGAACTCCGGGATCCAGTAGCGGCGGGTGGAGGCGTGGAAGGCGTCGACGCCGGCCGCGGCGAGCGGGGCGAGGATGGCCTCCAGCTCCTCAGGGGTCTCGGCGAGGCGCGCGTCGTAGGCCTCCTGCTTCCACTGCGAGTAGCGGAAGATGACGGGGAAGTCCGGGGAGACCCGCTCGCGTACGGCGGCCACGATCTCGGCGCCGAACTTGGTACGGGCGACCGGGTCACCGCCGTAGGCGTCGGAGCGGCGGTTGGTGCCCGACCACAGGAACTGGTCGACGAGGTAGCCGTGGGCGCCGTGGATCTCCACACCGTCGAAGCCGATGCGCTCGGCGTCCGCGGCGGCCTCGGCGAAGGCGCCGATCACGTCGTCCAGGTCACTCTGGGTCATCGCCTTGCCGGTGGCCTCGTCGGCGCCGATGCGCAGACCCGAGGGGCCGACGGCAGGGGCCTCGGCGAACGGCGGCTGGCCCTGCTGACGCACCATGCCGATGTGCCACAGCTGGGGCACGATCGTCCCGCCCGCGGCGTGCACCGCGTCTGCGACCTTCGCCCACCCGGCCAGCTGCTCCTCCCCGTGGAACCGCGGCACCCGGTCGCTCTGCCCGGCCGACTCATGACCGACGTACGTGCCCTCGGTGACGACCAGGCCGACACCCGCGGCGGCGCGGCGCGAGTAGTACGACACGACGTCCTCGCCGGGAACGCCGCCCGGGGAGAACATGCGCGTCATCGGCGCCATCACTATGCGGTTGGGAACGGTCAGGCCGTTGATCACGGTGGGCCGGGACAGAATCTGCGCCGCGCGGGCGGCGGCGGGCTGGGTGACGGTCACGTGGGGGGCTCCTTGTAAGTCGCTTCGGTCAAACCGACGGGTATGTGCAGACGCATTGTTGCACCACCTGAAGCAACTACGGATGACAGCCCCCGCATTCCCGAGGAGGAGGTTCGGTTTTCCAGCCGCCGAAACACCGAGGGCGGCACCRCCTGTCGGAACAGGAGGTGCCGCCCTTGGAAAGGACGTTGATCAACCGGAGTCGAAACCCCGAGGTCGATCAGAAGTCCATGTCACCGCCCGGCATACCGCCACCGGCAGGCGCGGCGGCCTTCTCCGGCTTGTCGGCGATGACGGCCTCGGTGGTCAGGAACAGCGCGGCGATCGACGCGGCGTTCTGCAGCGCGGAACGCGTCACCTTCGCCGGGTCGATGATGCCCTCGGCGATCATGTCGACGTACTCGCCGGTCGCGGCGTTCAGACCGTGGCCGACCTGAAGGTTGCGCACCTTCTCGACGACGACGCCACCCTCGAGACCAGCGTTGACGGCGATCTGCTTGAGCGGGGCCTCCAGGGCGAGCTTCACGGCGTTGGCGCCGGTCGCCTCGTCACCCTCCAGGTCCAGCTTCTCGAAGACACCGGAGGCCTGCAGCAGGGCCACGCCACCACCGGCGACGATGCCCTCCTCGACGGCCGCCTTGGCGTTGCGCACGGCGTCCTCGATGCGGTGCTTGCGCTCCTTGAGCTCGACCTCGGTCGCGGCACCGGCCTTGATGACGGCCACGCCGCCCGCGAGCTTCGCCAGGCGCTCCTGGAGCTTCTCGCGGTCGTAGTCCGAGTCGCTGTTCTCGATCTCGGCGCGGATCTGGTTGACCCGGCCCTGAACCTGCTCGGAGGAGCCGGCACCGTCGACGATGGTGGTCTCGTCCTTGGTGATGACGACCTTGCGGGCCTTGCCCAGCAGGTCCAGGGAGGTGTTCTCGAGCTTGAGACCGACCTCCTCGGAGATGACCTCGCCACCGGTGAGGATGGCGATGTCGTTCAGCATCGCCTTGCGGCGGTCACCGAAGCCCGGGGCCTTGACGGCGACGGACTTGAAGGTGCCGCGGATCTTGTTGACGACCAGGGTCGACAGGGCCTCGCCCTCGACGTCCTCGGCGATGATCAGCAGCGGCTTGCCCGACTGCATGACCTTCTCCAGGAGCGGGAGCAGGTCCTTGACCGAGCCGATCTTGGAGTTGGCGATGAGGATGTACGGGTCGTCGAGCGACGCCTCCATCCGCTCCATGTCGGTGGCGAAGTACGCCGAGATGTAGCCCTTGTCGAAGCGCATACCCTCGGTGAGCTCCAGCTCCAGACCGAAGGTCTGGGACTCCTCGACGGTGATGACGCCTTCCTTGCCGACCTTGTCCATGGCCTCGGCGATGAGCTCGCCGATCTGGGTGTCGGCGGCGGAGATGGAGGCCGTGGAGGCGATCTGCTCCTTGGTCTCGACATCCTTGGCCTGCTCAAGGAGAGCGGCGGAGACGGCCTCGACGGCCTTCTCGATACCGCGCTTGAGGGCCATCGGGTTGGCGCCGGCGGCTACGTTGCGCAGGCCCTCCTTGACCAGGGCCTGGGCGAGAACGGTCGCGGTGGTCGTACCGTCACCGGCGACGTCGTCCGTCTTCTTGGCGACTTCCTTGACCAGCTCGGCGCCGATCTTCTCGTACGGGTCCTCGAGCTCGATCTCCTTGGCGATGGAGACACCATCGTTGGTGATCGTGGGGGCGCCCCACTTCTTCTCGAGGACGACGTTGCGGCCCTTGGGGCCGAGCGTCACCTTCACGGCGTCCGCGAGCTGGTTCATGCCGCGCTCGAGGCCGCGCCGCGCCTCCTCGTCGAACGCGATGATCTTGGCCATGTGAAGTGGTCCCTCCAGGACTGGGGGTGATTCCTTCGGACCGCGCCCGCGCCCGCGACGGACGGCTCGCCGGCCTCGTGGTTCCTTGCCCCACCCGGCCTGCGGGCCTCACCGACCCGGTCCTTCTTTGTCACTCTCACCTTCAGAGTGCTAACGCAATGATTAGCACTCGACCCATGCGAGTGCAAGCGGCTCTCGGGATCGGGGGGCGTACTCCGCGGCGCGCGAACGAGACCCGGGCGGCCTCCCGGGCATGGCGAAGGGCTCGCACCCCGGGAGGTGCGAGCCCTTCGAAGAAGAACGTCGCTGCTGTTAGTCGACGCGTGCTTCAGCCGGTGGCCAGACGGACCATGTCCGCCTGCGGCCCCTTCTGGCCCTGCGAGATCTCGAAATCGACCCGCTGGCCTTCCTCCAGGGTGCGGTACCCGTCCATCTGGATCGCGCTGTAGTGGACGAAAACATCCGCACCACCGTCGACCGCGATGAAGCCGTACCCCTTCTCCGCGTTGAACCACTTGACGGTGCCCTGAGCCATGCCTAACTCCCCTATTACTGGCCCTTGCACAGATCCACACTTCGCGGATCCGGGTCAGACCTCACCCCCCATCGGTCGGGGGCGTGCGCCGGAACGCGTCGACCGCGGCTGAATGTATCTGCCCAACTGCCGTCTGCAACAGGTCAATCGGACGAGAATTCCGGGCACGACCGGTCGGGAATGTGGGGACAATTCCGCTGACTTCAGGTCAAGTCGGACCCGGCATACGGAACAAAAGCCGCAAAAAACCCGCACACTTTGGCTACTTCTTGTCGGGCGTACGGCAAAAATCAAGGGCAACCGACTCGGAGATCGGCGGCACGTTCCCCAACTGTACCTCGCTCAACCACACAGAATTGCCCCCTCCGCTTCTCTCACGGAGGGGGCAATTCGGTGAACTCTTAGTGACCTGGGTTACCGATGGTAATGATCGGTCATTCGGTCAGCAGGTCAGCCGCCGGCGACGGCCGGAATGATGGAGACGCCGGCACCGTCGGGAGTGGCCGTCTCCAGCCCCTGCTCGAAACGCACGTCGTCGTCATTGACGTAGACATTGACGAAGCGGCGCAGCTTGCCCTGGTCGTCGAGAACCCGGGCGGCGATCCCGGTGTGGTTCTTCTCCAGGTCGGCGATGACCTCGCCGAGGTTGGCACCCTCGGCGGCGACCTCGGCCTGGCCACCCGTGTAGGTGCGCAGGATGGTGGGGATGCGGACGTTGACGCTCATACGGTGTGACCTCCGGTCAGTGTGCAGGTTCGGGTGAGGCGGCGTCCCAAGGGGGCGCGGGGCTGCATCAGACGAGACCCGCCGCGCGGAACGAGTCCAGGTTGGGACGAATCGTCGCAGTCAGCCCCGTACCGGCCACCGCATCCAACGTCTTCAGTCCATCGCCGGTGTTGAGCACGACGGTCGTGAGGCTCGGGTCCAGCACACCGCTCTCGATCAGCTTCTTCGCCACACCCACGGTCACCCCGCCGGCGGTCTCCGCGAAGATGCCCTCGGTCCGGGCGAGGAGCTTGATCGCGTCGACGACCTGCTCGTCCGTCACGTCCTCCACGAACCCGCCCGTGCGGCGCGCGATGTCGAGGACGTACGGCCCGTCGGCCGGGTTGCCGATCGCCAGCGACTTGGCGATGGTGTTCGGCTTCTGCGGACGGACCACGTCGTGGCCCGCCTTGAACGCCGTCGACACCGGCGAGCAGCCCTCGGCCTGCGCACCGAAGATCTTGTACGGCTTGTCCTCGACGAGCCCGAGCTTGATCAGCTCCTGCAGACCCTTGTCGATCTTCGTCAGCTGCGAGCCGGACGCGATCGGGACGACCAGCTGGTCCGGGAGCTGCCAGCCGAGCTGCTCGCAGATCTCGTACGCCAGGGTCTTGGAGCCCTCCGCGTAGTAGGGCCGCAGGTTGACGTTCACAAAGCCCCAGCCCTCACCGGCGGGGTCGCCGAMCAGCTCGGAGCAGAAACGGTTCACGTCGTCGTAGTTGCCCTCGATGCCGACGAGCTCGCCGCCGTAGATCGCGGCCATGACGACCTTGCCCTGCTCCAGGTCGTGCGGGATGAACACGCAGGAGCGGAAGCCGGCGCGGGCCGCGGCGGCGCCCACCGCACCGGCGAGGTTGCCGGTGGAGGAGCAGGACAGGGTGGTGAAGTTGAAGGCGCGGGCGGCCTCGATGGCCTGGGCGACGACACGGTCCTTGAAGGAGTGCGTCGGGTTGCCCGAGTCGTCCTTGACGAACAGCTTGCCGGCCTCGACGCCCAGCTCACGGGCGAGGTTGTCGGCCTTGACGAGCTTGGTCCAGCCGGGGTTGATGTTCGGCTTGGTCGCCACGTCCGCGGGGACGGGCAGCAGGGGCGCGTAGCGCCAGATGTTCGCGGGGCCCGCTTCGATCTGCCCCCGGAGCTCCTCGGCGTCGTAGCCCGAGAAGTCGTAGGCGATCTCCAGCGGGCCGAAACACTCCTCGCACGCGAAGACCGGTCCGAGGGGTACCCGGTGACCGCACTCGCGGCAGGACAGCGCCGCGGCGGGACCAAGGTCTACGGTGGATTCGGTGGTGCTTGCAACAGTCTGCACAGCCATGTGAGGCGAGGCCCTTTCTCCTCATCTTCCTCACGACGCATCTCGCCGTGAGACGGATTTGGCACCTTCCCAAGCCGGGAGCCTCGCGGAGACGATCAACGGTGACGATCGACGCTGATCTACGAGAACCGACTGGAGGGTTGCCGGGGCTTCATCGGGCCGTATCCCTCTGCCCCTCTGGATGAGCGGTATTCGGTTGTTGACGACGGCCGACCTCGGACATGCGATGGTCATCCGCGTTGTTCAAGACTGTAACCGAACGCCAGGACAGTTGAGATAGCCGTCCGAACCGCGAGATGGATCACAAATCGCGTCCCGACAGTGAGGAGCCGCCGATCGTGCTGGAAGAAGTCGAGCGCTGGCTGCGCAATCGCTCCTGGTCCGTCGCCGATCGCCCGATGCACCACATCCTGGCCGCCAAGCAGCGTACGGGCCAGTCGGTGTCCGTCGTGCTGCCCGCGCTCAACGAGGAGGAGACGGTCGGCGACATCGTCGCGATCATCGCCCATGACCTCGTGCATCAGGTGCCGCTGGTCGACGAGATCGTCGTCGTCGACTCGGGATCCACCGACCGCACCGCCGAGGTGGCCGCCGCGGCGGGCGCCCGGGTCGTCCACCGCGACGACGTCCTGCCCCGCATCCCGGCCGTGCCCGGCAAGGGCGAGGTCCTGTGGCGCTCACTGCTCGTGACGAGCGGGGACATCGTGTGCTTCATCGACGCCGACCTGAAGGAGTTCTCCTCCGACTTCGTCTCCGGCATCGTCGGCCCGCTGCTCACCGACCCGGGCGTGGACCTGGTCAAGGCGATGTACGACCGTCCACTCGGCGGCGCCGCCGGGCAGGGCGGCCGGGTCACCGAGCTGATGGCACGCCCGCTGCTGAACATGCACTGGCCGCAGCTGGCGGGATTCGTCCAGCCGCTCGGCGGCGAGTACGCGGCCCGCCGCTCCCTGCTGGAGCAGCTCCCGTTCCCCGTCGGATACGGCGTCGAGCTGGGCATGCTGGTCGACGCCCTGCATCTGGTGGGCCTGGACGCGCTCGCCCAGGTGGACGTGGGGGTGCGCAAGCACCGGCACCAGGACGGGCAGGCGCTCGGCCGGATGTCCGCCGCGATCTACCGCACGGCGCAGCTGCGGCTGGCGCGAGGGCATATGGTCCGACCCTCCCTGACCCAGTTCGAGCGGGGCGAGGACGGTTTCGAGCCGCGTACGTACTCCGTGGACACGGAGGAGCGGCCGCCGATGGTGGAGATCGCCGAGTACGCGACGCGGAAGGTCGCGTAGAACGGTCGCGTAAACGCCGGAAACCGGCCGTATACAGGGCGTACGGAAGCCCCCCACAGAGCGGAACCGTACGTTTGAGCGTTTCCGGGCCGGGCTAGGTTGAGGCGTATGGCTTCCACGCAGGATGCGCAGGATGCGCCGGGTGTGCAGGGTGTGCAGGGTGCTGCCAAAGTGCTGGTCGCGTCGAACCGCGGTCCGGTCTCGTACGAGGTGCGGGGCGACGGCTCGCTGCACTCCAAGCGGGGCGGCGGCGGAGTCGTCTCCGGACTGTCGGCGATCGGGCCGGACGCGGACGCGCTGTGGGTCTGCTCGGCGCTGTCCGACGGCGACCGTGAGGCGGTGCGGCGCGGGGTCGGCGAGGACGGCGTGCTGATGCTGGACATCCCGGCGGACGTGCACGCGGACGCGTACAACGGCGTCGCGAACTCGGTCCTCTGGTTCGTCCACCACATGCTCTACCAGACGCCGCTAGAGCCGGTCTTCGACGCGGAGTTCCGGCGGCAGTGGGCGTCGTACGAGACGTACAACCGGGCGTTCGCGCAGGCGCTGGCCGCGCAGGCGGCGCCGGGGGCGGCGGTGCTGGTGCAGGACTATCACCTGACGCTGGTGCCGGGACTGCTGCGCGAGCTGCGCCCGGATCTGCGGATCGGCCACTTCTCCCACACCCCCTGGGCGCCGCCGGAGTACTTCCGGATGCTGCCGGACGACATCGCCGGTCAGGTGCTGCGCGGGATGCTCGGCGCGGACCGGCTGGGGTTCCTGACCCGGCGGTGGGCGGACGCGTTCGAGGCGTGCTGCGCGCAGTTCGTGGGAGGGCTCGGGGACACGCGCATCGGCGTGCACGGTCTGGGTGCGGACGCGGACTTCCTGCGGGCGCGGGCGCATCAGGCCGACGTGGACGAGCGGATGGCGACGCTGAAGGGCGAGATCGGCACCGCCCCGGACGGCACGGCCCGCAGGGCGATCGTGCGGGTCGACCGGACCGAGCTGTCCAAGAACATCGTGCGCGGCCTGCTGGCGTACCGGCAGCTGCTCGACGACCACCCCGAGTGGCGCGAGCGCGTGGTGCACGTGGCCTTCGCCTACCCCTCGCGGCAGGACCTGGCCGTGTACCGGGACTACACGGCCGAGGTGCAGCGGCTGGCGGACGAGATCAACTCCGGTTACGGAAGCGCGACTTGGACCCCGGTCGTGCTGCACGTCAAGGACGACTTCGCCCGCTCGCTGGCCGCGTACCGGCTGGCCGACGTGGCGCTGGTCAACCCCATCCGCGACGGCATGAACCTCGTCGCGAAGGAGATGCCGCTGGTATCCGACGAGGGCTGCGCCCTGGTGCTGTCGCGCGAGGCGGGGGCCTTCGAGGAACTCGGCGAGGACGCGATCCCCGTCAACCCGTACGACGTGATGGGCACGGCACGGGCACTGCACGAGGCGCTGTCCGTGCGGCCGGAGGAGCGGGCGGAACGCTCGAAGCGACTGGCGGCGGCAGCGACCGCGCTACCACCCGCCCAGTGGTTCCTGGACCAGCTCCACGCGCTGGCCGAGAAGCCGGGGCGGCCGGCCTGACCGGCGAACACCCGGATCGCCCAGACCCGACCAACACCCGAGCGGCGCACGCCCTAGCGACAGACCCCGGGAGCGGCCCGCCTGACCGTCGGCCGCCCGGACCAAGCCGACCGGCCGGCGCCCTGGTGGCGCACGCCGTTAGCAGCCCGCCTGACCAGGCCGTCAGCCCGAGCGGGCAGGCGCCGGGAGCAGCCCGCCGGACCTGCGGCCGCCCGAATCAACCCGACCGACCGGCAGTCCACCCCGACCAAACCGCCCGGCCAACGCCCCGATGGCGCACGCCCACGCGGCGGACACCGGAACCAGCCCGCCCGCCCGGCCCGACCAGCCCGAGRGGCGCACGCCGTTAACAGCCCGCTTGACTAGCCCGCCCAGCCCGAGCGGGCAGACACCGGAACCAGCCCGCCCGACCGTCGGCCGCCCGGCTCAACCCGCCCGACCGGCAGTCCGCCCCGGCCAACGCCCCGGTGGCGCACGCCGTTAGCAGCCCGCCTGACCAGGCCGTCCAGCCCGAGCGGGCAGGCGCCGGGAGCGGCCTGCCTGACCGGCGGTCGCCCGGACCAACCCGCCCGACCGGCGGTCCGCCCCGACCAAACCGCGCGGCCAGCGCCCCGGTGGCGCACGCCCGAACGGCGGACGCCGGAGCCAGCCCGTCCAGCCCGTCCAGCCCGTCCAGCCCGTCCAGCCCGTCCAGCCCGTCCAGCCCGTCCAGCCCGTCCAGCCCGAGCAGGCAGACACCGGGAGCAGCCCGCCTGACCAGCCGGACCAGCCGGACCAGCCGGACCAGCCGGAGCGAGCAGACACCGGAACCAGCCCGCCGGACCTGCGGCCGCCCGAATCAACCCGACCGACCGGCAGTCCACCCCGACCAAACCGCCCGGCCAACGCCCCGGTGGCGCACGCCCGCGCGGCGGACGCCGGAGGCAGCCCGACCGGCCGGCCGGACCAGCCCGAGCGGCCGGCGCCGGTGGTGGCCCGCTCTCGGTGGCCGGGGGGCGTCCCGATCAGTTCGTCTGCTCGGCGAGTGTTCGTAGCAGTCGTACGACTCCCTGCGGGCCGTTCACCACGACGTCCGCCCGTTCCGACAGTTCGGTGACCTCCTCGCTGCCGCTGCACACCAGGAGGCCAGGGGTGCCGTCGGAGCGGAGTTTGTCCACGGCGGCGTAGGCGGGGAGGTCGCCGAGGTCGTCGCCGGCGTAGAGGACGGATTCGGCGCCCAGTTCCCGGACGTACTCGGTCAGCGCCACGCCCTTGTCCATGCCGGGTGGGCGCAGTTCCAGGACCAGGCGGCCGGGTTCGACGATCAGGCCGTTGCGGGTGGCGAGGTCGGCGAGGGGGATGCGCAGGGCCTCGAAGGTGCCCTGCGGGTCGGCCGCGCGGCGCGTGTGCACGGCGATGGCGTGTCCCTTGTCCTCGGTCCAGGTGCCGGTCACGGCGCCCTTCGCGTCGAGGACGCCGGGGAGTTCGGCACGGACGGCGGCGACGCCGGGGTGGGGGTCGGGCGCGGTGACCTCCCCGCTGACGGCGTCCCAGCGCTCGGCGCCGTAGTGGCCGAGCACGACGAGGTGCTCCAGTCCGGGGACCCCGGCAAAGCCGCCGTACCGCACGGCGACGGCGGCCGGGCGGCCGGTGATCACCGCGACGGCGGCGACCTTCGGGGCGAGCGCCGCGAGCGCCGGCAGGGCGTCGGGGTGGGCCCGCGCCTTCTCCGGGTCCGGCACGATCGGCGCGAGCGTCCCGTCGAAGTCCAGCGCGATCAGCGCACGCGCGGGCCGCGCGAGGAGGGCGGCGAGCCCGTCCCGGCCGGGCCGGGTCACGGGGGTCGGCAGCGGGGCCGTCGTGGGGGCGGTCGAGTCGGGGTCGGTCAGATCCTTGTCCTTGTCACTGGCCATACGGCGACCCTATCCAGCGAGGGCGCCACGCACCCCTCGCTCACCTCACCTCTGCGCCCGCCGCGTCTGCCGTATCCGCCGCAGCCGGTTCACCGTCACCGGGTCGTGGGCCAGGGCTCTCGGGTCGTCCAGCAGGGCGTTCAGCAGCTGGTAGTAGCGGACCGGGGCCAGACCCAGTTCCTCGCGTATCGCGCGCTCCTTGGCGCCGGGGCCCGCGAAGCCCCGGCGCTCCAGAGCGAGGATGGCCCTCTCACGGTCGGCGAGAGCGGGGGCGGGCTGGTCCTGGGTCATGTCTCGCACCGTAGCCCCCGCCACCGACAACCGGACGGCCGACGGCTACTCGGCGCTCTCCGCCCGCGTCGCCGTCGACTGGAGCTGCCCCAGGATCGCCGCCGGGCTGCCGCTGGAGGAGACGGTCGCGCCGATGCGCTTCTTGACGTCCGCGCTGACCGCGGCCCAGGACGTCCGCCCGACCGGGTAGAGCTCGGAGAGCGGGAGCTGCTCCAGGAAGGGCTTGAGGTCGGCGTCCTGGTCGGCTGCCGTCATCACCTTGGACGCGGAGTTCGTGACGGGCAGGAGGTCGTACTCGCGGGAGAAGTCCAGGACGTTCTGCTCGTCGTAGACGAAGTTGAGGAACTCGCCCACCTGGTCCGCGTGGCCGTTCTCCTTGAACGCCATCATCCAGTCCGCCACACCCATGGAGACCTTGCTCGGCCCCTCCCGGCCGGGCATCGGCACCATGCCGAACTTCACGCCCTTCTTCTCGGCCATCTGCATCAGCGACGGGTGGCCGTTGAGCATGCCGACGTCACCGGCCGCGAAGGCGGAGAACGCGTCGGCCCGGTTGAGCTCGCCGGGGACGACCGGACCGGTGAGGTCCTTGGCGACCAGGTTGTCCTTGAGCCAGTCGAAGGTGGCGATGTTCTCCGCGGAGTCGATGCTGTAGGTGCCGAGGTCGCTGTCGGTGTAGCCGCCCCCGCCGCTGAGCAGCCACTGCATCGTCTCGGCCTGCGCCTCCTCGGCACCGAGCGGCAGCGCGTACGGCGTCTTCACGCCCTCCGCCTTGAGCGCCTCGGCGTCGGCGGCCAGCTCCTTCCAGGTGGTCGGCGCGGAGATGCCGGCCTTCTCGAAGAGGGTCTTGTTGTAGAAGAGCAGCCGCGTGGAGGACGCGAACGGGATGCCGTACTGCACATCCCTCACCCGGCCCGCGTCCGCGAACTGGGCGACGAAGTCGGCCTGGACGGGGATGGAGAGCAGGTCGTCGGCCCGGTAGAGCAGGTCCTTGGCGGCGTAGTCGGCGTACGCGCCGATCTGTGCCATGTCCGGCGCGTTCCCGGCGTCGACCATCTCCTTGACCTTGGCGTCGACGTCGTTCCAGGAGTACACGGTGACGTCGACCGTCACGCCGGGGTGCTCGGCCTCGTAGGCCGTGACGAGCTTGTCCCAGTACTTCTGGGAGCCGTTGGAGTCGTTGTCGCCGTAGTCCGCGGCAACCAGCCGCAGGGTCACGTCGCCCGAGTCACCGGTCAGCCCGCAGCCGCCGAGGGCCGCCGTCAGGCCCAGTGCGGACACCGCCGCGATCGCTCCCGTACGCCTACGACTCCGACTACGCCGCTGCACGCGAACCCCCACCACACCCATGTTCGAATTCTCGTTCTGAATTTTCGAAACGTCATACATATTGCCCCCTAAGGTCTACACCACGTAAGTGGACTAGACCTCTCGCGGGTGCGCAAGACACACTGTCCCCCGTGAGACATGTCATCGCCCTCGATGTGGGCGGCACCGGGATGAAGGCCGCCCTGGCGGGGCCGAGCGGCGAGCTGCTCCACCAGGCACGCCGCCCGACCGGGCGCGAGCGCGGACCGGACGCGGTCGTCGAGGGCATCCTCGACTTCGCCGCCGAGCTGCGCGCGCACGGCGAACGGCTCTTCGGCGAGCCCGCGGCCGCCGCCGGCGTCGCCGTCCCCGGCATCGTCGACGAGGAGCAGGGCATCGCCGCCTACGCGGCCAACCTGGGCTGGCGGGACGTACCCCTGCGGCGGCTGCTCGCAGAGCGCCTCGGCGGCGTCCCCGTCGCCCTCGGCCACGACGTGCGCACCGGCGGTCTCGCCGAGGGCCGGATCGGCGCGGGCAAGGGCGCCGACCGCTTCTTCTTCGTGCCCCTCGGCACCGGGATAGCCGGCGCCATCGGCATCGACGGCCGGGTGGAGGCGGGTGCGCACGGCTTCGCGGGCGAGATCGGCCACATCGTCGTACGGCCGGGCGGCACACCCTGCCCCTGCGGACAGCGCGGCTGCCTGGAGCGGTTCGCGTCCGCCGCGGCGGTGAGCGAGGCGTGGGCCGCCGCCTGCGGGGACCCGGAGGCGGACGCGGCGGACTGCGCCAAGGCCGTCGCGTCCGGCGACCCGAACGCCGTACGGATCTGGCAGGAGGCCGTGGACGCCCTCGCCGACGGCCTGGTCACCGCCCTCACCCTGCTGGACCCCCGCACCCTGATCATCGGTGGCGGCCTGGCGGAGGCGGGGGAAACCTTGTTCACACCGCTGCGGGAGGCCGTCCGGCAGCGGGTCACTTTCCAGAAGCTGCCGTCCATCGTCCCCGCGGCACTCGGAGACACGGCCGGCTGCCTCGGCGCCGGCCTCCTGGCATGGGATCTCCTCGACCACACCGACCGTACGGAGGTAACTCCCTGATGGCAGCCCACCCAGGGGCGCGGGGAACTGCGCGACCAGCCCCCCACAACCCGCACCCCGCAACCGGCGATGCGCCCCTGATCCTCTCCGGCGCCAACGTGGTCATGCCGACGGGAACCCTCGAACAGGGCCAGGTAATCGTCGACGGCACGCGCATCGCCGGCACAGCCCCGGAGAACGCTCACCGCATCGACCTCCACGGCCACTGGCTCCTGCCGGGGTTCGTGGACATCCACAACCACGGCGGAGGCGGAGCCTCGTTCACCTCAGGCACCGCAGACGACGTGGTCACCGGCATCCACACCCACCGCCTGCACGGCACCACCACCCTGGTCGCCTCGACCGTCACCGGCGACATGGACTTCCTCACCCGGCGCGCGGGCCTGCTGTCCGAGCTGGCCGAGCAGGGCGACATCGCGGGCATCCACTTCGAGGGACCGTTCATCTCCCCATGCCGCAAGGGCGCGCACTCCGAGGAGCTGCTGCGCGACCCGGACCCGGCGGACGTGCGCAAGCTGATCGACGCCGCGCGCGGCCACGCGACGATGGTCACCCTCGCGACCGAGCTGCCGGGCGGCATCGAGTCCGTACGCCTCCTCGCCGAGCACGGCGTCATCGCGGCGATCGGGCACACGGACGCCACGTACGAGCAGACGATGGAGGCGATCGACGCGGGCGCGACGGTCGCCACGCACCTCTTCAACGCGATGCCGCCGCTCGGCCACCGCGAGCCGGGCCCGATCGCGGCCCTGCTGGAGGACGAGCGGGTGACGGTCGAGCTGATCAACGACGGCACGCACCTGCACCCGGCGTCCCTGCAACTGGCGTTCCATCACGCGGGCGCGGACCGGGTCGCCTTCATCACGGACGCGATGGACGCGGCCGGTTTCGGCGACGGCCGCTACATGCTCGGCCCGCTGGAGGTCGAGGTCGCCGACGGGGTGGCCCGCCTGGTCGAGGGCGGCTCGATCGCGGGCTCCACCCTCACCCTGGACCGCGCCTTCAAGCGCGCGGTGACGATCGACCGGCTGCCGGTCGAGGACGCGGTGGCGGCCCTGTCCGCCAACCCCGCCAAGCTGCTCGGCCGCTACGACCGCATCGGCTCACTGGAGCCCGGCAAGGACGCCGACCTGGTGGTACTGGACTCCGACTTCGACGTGAAGGGCGTCATGCGCCGGGGAGAATGGGTGATCGATCCCCAACTGGGGTGATGTGTCCGCCTGTTGGGGGCGACAGTTGTCCTGCGAGACTGGGACGACTGCCGCCCGTTTGGCATGATCGGCATCCGCCGGAGGGAACAACCGGCAGACGGACGGCACACGCATGCTGAACTCTTCGGGGGAGGTCGAGTACAGGTGATCCTCACGGTCACGCTGAACACCGCTCTCGACATCACCTATCGCGTACGATCCCTGCGCCCCCACGCCTCCCACCGCGTCACCGAGGTGACCGAACGCCCCGGCGGCAAGGGGCTGAACGTGGCCCGGGTGCTGGCGGCCCTCGGCCACGAGGTGACGGTCACGGGCTTCACGGGCGGCGCGACGGGCCGCGTGGTCCAGGAACAGCTCACCACCACCCGCGGCGTGGTGGACGCCCTGCTCCCGGTCACCGGAGCGACCCGGCGCACCATCGCCGTCGTAGACGAGCTGACCGGCGACACGACCCAGCTGAACGAGCCCGGCCCGACAGTCACCCCCGCCGAGTGGTCCGCCTTCCAGGAGGCGTACGAGGACCTCCTCACCTCGGCATCGGCGGTGGCCCTGTGCGGCAGCCTGCCTCCGGGGGTGCCGGTGGGGGCGTACGCCGCTCTCGTACGGTCCGCGAAGGCGGCCGACGTCCCCGTCCTCCTGGACACCAGCGGCGAGGCACTGCGCCGGGGCGTCGCCGCCCGCCCGGACATCATCAAGCCCAACGCCGACGAACTGGCCGAACTGACCGGCTCCCACGAGCCGTTGCGCGCGACGCAGGACGCCCGCAGACGCGGCGCCCGCGCGGTCGTCGCCTCCCTCGGCAAGTCGGGCCTCCTGGCCGTCACCCCCGAGGGCCGCTGGCAAGCCACCCCACCGACCCGCCTCCACGGCAACCCAACCGGCGCCGGCGACGCGGCGGTCGCGGGCCTGCTGTCAGGCCTGGTGGAGAAGCTCCCATGGCCGGAACGACTGGCCCGCGCAACGGCTTTGAGCGCGGCGAGCGTCGTGGCACCCGTGGCGGGGGAGTTCGACCGGGGGACCTACGAGGAGTTGCTGGGGCGGGTGGCGGTGACGGGGGAGGTCAGCGCGGCCTGAGAAATCCCTCCTGGCATGCCCCTGTCGCCCATATATGATCAAGGGCGACCACGGATCCACCTGACCAGGGATCCACACCTTATTGGGGGAAGTAATGCACAAAGCAAGGAAGTTCGCGCGACTCGCTGCCGTCGGCGTGGCCTCGGTGGGCCTCGTCGTCACCATGAACAGCTCGGCGACAGCGGACGTCGGGACCGCCGCCACTGCGGACGCCCTGACCTTCAGTGCGGCAGGCTGGGATTGGGGCGGCGGCTCGAACGACGACCGGGACGTCAGCATCCGGGAGAAGCCCAGCACCACCTCACGCAAGGTCGGCACCCTGAAGAAGGGGAAGATCGTCAAGTGCTGGGTAGCCGGCTGCAGCGCGGTGGACGGCGGCAGCTACAAGTGCACCAGCACCTCGCCCACCGAGAAGCGCTGGCATGAGGTGCGATGGAACGGCAAGAAGGCTTACGCCGCGACGAGCTGCCTCACGTGGGGCCGCGTCGCTTGATCTGATCGCTGATCCTCTGCTGACGACGGCGGCCGTTCCCAGCACCGAGCCGGGAACGGCCGCCCTCGCATCGATCAGCTCTCGCCCTCGCTGAGGTACATCTGGTCGAGAACCGCGTCACACTGGTTGCCGTCATTGCAGGCAAGCTCGATCGTGTTCGTGCCCTTGTTCAGGTTCACGTTGGCCCAGGTGCTCTTCCAGCCCTTTTCCCAGTCACCCTCGGGCGTGTTGCCGAAGTTCTCCATGTTCAGCGGCTGCGCGTTGGCCGTGCCGTTGACCACCAGCGTCGCGTTGGCGTCCTTGCCCGGGACGCCGTAGCGCACGTACAGCCGGTAGGTTCCGGCCTTCTCGATGCCGTTGGCAGTCCAGATGACCTTGGCGCCGACCTGGTTGAAGTTCGTGACGTAGACGCCGCCGTCCGCCTCGGCGCCCTTGAAGTCGGAGGCCGTGGCAGCTCCGCCCTCCAGGCGGAGCGCCTTGGCGTCGATCGCCGGCAGATCCGCGCCGCTCGCTCCGTCACTGCTGCTCGCCGAAGGACTCGACTCCGCGCTCTCGGACTGCGTCGGCGTAGATCCCGCGTCGTCCTTCTTGTCCTTGTCGTCGTTCCCGCCCAGGATGGCCACGCTGATGCCGATGACGACCGCCGCGACGACCGCGATCGCGCCGATCAGCAGGCCCTTGGTGTTGGGGCCCCCGCCGCGGCCGGCACCGGATCCGCTGCCGCCGCTGTAGGACGTCTGGGCCGTGGTCGCGCCGCCGGGGTGCGTCTCCGGTGCCGCGTAGTGCGCGTTCGGCTGGCCGTACGTGCCCTGCTGTTGCGGTACCTGGCCGTACGCGGCCGTCGGTGCCTGCTGGCCGTACTGGCGCTCTCCGACCGCTCGCACACGGTTCACCGAGCCCGGGTAGCCGTAGCCCCCGCCACCGGACGGCGGCTGTGCCCCGTTGGCCTGGCCGTCGGCGTAGAGGTAGCCGAACGGGTCGTCGTCCTCAGGCGTGCTGGCGCCGTTGTTGCCGGACGTCATCCCTTGGTACTCCTCACCAGGTGCGGGCGTTGCGGTAGGTCGGTCAGAATGGCGAGCCTACCCGCTCCTGCTGGCCCAAACGGGTGACTCAGACCGCATCAGCTCGCTGACCTGGGATTCATCCCGCCCGTCTGTGTTGTTTGGGACGAGATCGTTTCTCTACGTACATCCGCTCGTCAGCGGACTTCAACACTTCGTCCGCGGTCATCCCACAATGTGCCCACCCGATGCCGAAACTGGCCCCGACACGCACGGCACGCCCCTCGGCCCGGATCGGCTGGATGATCTCGTTGCGCAGGCGTACCGCGAGGTCCTGGGCGTCGGCGCGGCCGAGGCCGTCGGCGAGGATCACGAACTCGTCGCCGCCGAGCCGGGCGACGGTGTCGCCGTCGCGGACCTGGCGGGACAGGCGCCTCGCCACCTCGATGAGCACCGCGTCACCCGCGTTGTGCCCGAACCGGTCGTTGATCGACTTGAAGCCGTCGAGGTCGCAGAAGAGCACCGCGAGCCCCTTGGTGCCGTCGTCGCGCTCGGCCTCGTCCGGGGACACGCTGTGGACGTGGTGGTCGTAGGCCTCCAGCGCCGCGGCGCCCGGGAAATCGAAGCCGTGGCCGTTGGCGTCGAAGACGGCCGGGTGGCCGTAGGCCGCGTCCATGGACTCCAGGGCGCCCGCGTGGGCGGGGCGCCTGCACAGCCGCGAGGCGAGGCGGGCGCGCAGCTCGGCGGAGTTCGGCAGGCCGGTGAGCGAGTCGTGCGAGGCGCGGTGGGCGAGCTGGAGCTCGCGGCGCTTGCGCTCCTCGATGTCCTCGACGTGGGTGAGCAGGAAGCGGGGCCCGTCGGCGGCGTCCGCGACGACGCTGTTGCGCAGGGACACCCAGACGTACGTGCCGTCGCGGCGGCCGAGGCGGAGCTCCGCCCGTCCCCCTTCCGCCGAGGTCCGCAGCAGCGTGCCGATGTCCTCGGGGTGGACGAGGTCGGAGAAGGAGTAGCGGCGCATCGCGGAGGCGGGGCGGCCCAGCAGACGGCACAGGGCGTCGTTCGTGCGCAGGATCCGGCCGTGCTGGTCGCCGCCCATCTCGGCGATGGCCATGCCGGAGGGGGCGTACTCGAAGGCCTGCCGGAAGCTCTCCTCGCTGGCGCGCAGGGCCTGCTGGTCGCGTTCGAGCCTGACGAGCGCCCGCTGCATATTCGCGCGTAGACGTGCGTTGCTGATCGCGATGGCGGCCTGGAACGCGTACATCTGGAGCGCCTCGCGCCCCCACGCGCCCGGCAGCCGGCCGTTGCGCGGCCGGTCCACGGACAGGACGCCGATCAGCTCACCGCAGGCGCCGCCCTGCACGCCGGGCGTGTACATCGGCGCGAACAGGCGGTCCGAGGGGTGCCACTCGTCCTCGAAGCGGGGCGCGGGCCCGTCGGTGTACCACTGCGGGACGTCGTCGTCGTCGAGGATCCAGCCTTCGGTGTGCGGTATGAAGACCAGGTCGCCCCAGTGCTGCCCCATGTTCAACCGACGGTCCCACGAATCGCGCGAGCCGACACGGCCGGTGATGAGGGCCTCGGCGGCGGGGTTCCCGGCGAAGGCGGCGACGACGAGATCGCCGTCGGGGCGTACGAGGTTGACGCACGCGAGCTCGAACCCGAGGCCGGTGACGACACCGTCGGCGACAGTCTGTAGTGTGTCCGCCAGACTACGGGCCGTGTTCATGTCAGCCATGACCTGGTGCAACTGTCGCAGGGTCGCAAGGCGGACATACGGCTCCGACTCGGTCTCCATGCTCGCCCTCCCCCCGAGACCTCGCAGCGAATCAAGGGTTCTACTTCGGCGTAACTTCCCTTGCTAGTTCCCCGCCACTGAATCACAGCGCGCTGCCCACTCGGTACACAGGGTCAACAATTAATGGCTCTTGTGACTCAAGTCACAGCTGAACGTGAACAATTGAGCGGTGTTTCTGCGTTTTTCCTGTGTGTTTACTGAACGCAAACTGAGTGCGCGCGTGGAGATGGCACGAAACGACCGCGAACAGTTCCGCACGACTCCGTCGGGAGACCTAGGTCCGTTCTCGGGCGCAGGCCCGATGTGCGGTGCGCAGGACCGACATTAGCGTTTTCGCCGTGCCGAACACTTCACCTCCCGCTCCGCCCGTGACCGCCGACCTCCCCGCCTCGCGCGGCGCCGCCCGGCATGCTGAGTCAGTGAGCAACGACGAGTTCCGAGCCGCGATGTCGCGGCTCGCCGCGGGCGTGGTCCTGGTGACCGCGCTGGAGCCGCCCCTGGACCCCGACGACCCGCACGCCCCGGCCGGCGAGGACGTCGGCATGACGGCCACGGCGTTCATGTCGGTGTCCCTGGACCCGCCGTTGGTGCTGGTCAGCCTGCGTGAGGGGGCCCGCATGGACGACCTGCTCGCCGAGCAGCCGCTGTGGGCGGTCTCCGTCCTCACCGAGAGCCAGCGCCACATCGCCGGGCGCTTCGCCATGAAGGGCCGCGTCAGCGACCGCCTGCTGTTCGCCGACATCCCCTACGTCCGCGGCAAGGAGAGCGGCGCGCCTCTGGTGGGCGGCGCCCTGGCCACGCTGGAGTGCCGCACCGAGCAGCGGGTGCCGGCCGGCGACCACACCCTGGTGATCGGCCGCGTCCTGTCGGCCTCTCTGCCGAGTGCGGACGGTCGTCCACTGACCTATTTCCGGGGCCGTTACCGGCAGTTGGGATGATCTCCGCGGCGGATACGGAACGCAATTCCCGTGGCCGACGTTTGATCACTCGGCATACCGTGCCGGGATGACGTCGACGACTTCCGCGCCGCGCCTCGAAAACATCACACCTGGAAATTTCGAGGCGGCGACCGGCATACGAGTACGCCCCGATCAGGAACACGCGGTCTCCCCCGTGATGCAGTCCCTCGCCGAGGCATACGTGCATCCACCGGGCGTCGCCTGGCCCCGCCTGATCGTCGACGGCGAGCGCCCGGTCGGCTTCCTGATGGCCTTCCTCGACATCGACTGGCGCGGCGACGGCAGCGTCCGCCGCTCCGGCCTGTGGCGGCTGAACATCGCCGCCGGGGAGCAGGGCCGGGGATACGGCCGCTTCGCGGTCGAGTCCGTGGCCAGCGAGCTGCGCCGCCGGGGCGTGAGCGAGCTCTACGTCACCTGGCACCCCGGCCCCGACGGCCCGGAGGGCTTCTACACCGGCCTGGGTTTTCGCGTGACCGCGGAGACGTCCGGGGACCAGACGGTGGGCGTGCTGGAACTGTAGGCGGAGCGGGCGGCGGCACCCGCCCCGCCCCTCGGCCGTCCCGTTCCCGGCCGGCCGGCTCTAGACCGGCTCGATGTCCAGCCGGGCGACCCGGTCCGGGTCGGCCACGATGTCGATCACGGCGATCCGATCCCGTACGAACGCAAACCTCAACGCCCGTTCCACCCGCCCGCCGACCAGCACCACGGACCCGGCCGCGCCGTCGACCAGCGCGTGCCTGGACACCACGGCGGGCCGGGCGGCCAGGGCGGCGGACCCGAACGTCGACGCGCCCCGCGCCACCGCCGCGGCGCCGGTCGTCACCCCGGCCTCGGTGCGCACGATGACATCCGGGTCGAGGACGTCGAGCAGCCCCTCGAAGTCACCGTCGCGCGCGGCGGCGAGGAAGGCGCCGACGACCTCCCGCTGCCGACGCTGAAGGGCCCGGTCGTTCTCGGGCACCTCGGCGCCCTGCACCCGGCGCCGGGCCCGGCTGGCGAGCTGCCGCGCGGCGGCCGGCGTACGGTCCACGACGGCGCCGACCTCCTCGAACGGCACCCCGAACAGGTCGTGCAGCACGAACGCGAGGCGCTCGGCCGGCGTCAGGGTGTCCAGTACGACGAGCAGGGCGACGCCCACCGAGTCCGCGAGGAGCGCGTCCTGCTCGGGGTCGACGGGGAGCGGGGCGAAGGCGGCGGAGCCGGTGGCCGAGGCGGCGGCAGGGGGTGCCGTGAAGTCCAGGGGCTCCTCCGCGCGGGACTTGCGGGAGCGAAGCATGTCCAGGCAGACCCGGCCGACGACGGTGGTCAGCCAGCCGCCGAGGTTGTCGACCCGGCTGGTGTCGGAACGGCTCACCCGGAACCACGCCTCCTGCACCGCGTCCTCGGCCTCGGCGGTCGACCCGAGCATGCGGTGGGCGACGGCACGCAGATGGCCGCGGTGCGCCTCGAAGCGCCGGGCGAGGAAGTCGGTGTCGTCAGTGTCGTCGGTGCCGTGGTTGCCATCGGCGCTCATCTGTCGCAGCCTCTCGTCGCGGTCCGTCCGTCGTCACCTGCCTGACGGATCGCGCGGCGAGAATGTGACCGCCGGCCCAGGGACCTACCCCCAGTCCCGCCCGGAGCGCCCCCGCTTGGTGTCGGAGCGCTGCTTCTTCTCCCTCAGCCGCCGCTCGTTGATGCCGCGGGGAATGCGGGTCGGCCTGCGCGGCTTGGGCGGCGGGGCCGTCGCCTCGGCGAGGAGCGCGGCGAGGCGTACGGCGGCGGTCTCGCGGTTGCGCCACTGGGAGCGGTGTTCGGAGGAGCGCACGGTGACGACGCCGTCGACGAGCTTTCCGGCCAGCCGCTCCAGCGCCCGCCGCTTCCACACCTCGGGCAGCGCCTCGGTGCTCGCGAGGTCGAAGCTCAGCTCCACCCTTGAGTCACTGGTGTTGACATGCTGGCCGCCCGGACCGCCCGACCTGGAGAAACGCCAGATGAGCTCGGCCTCGGGGAGCGAGACGGAGCCACGGATGACGTGAGGACCAGACATGCCGTACATGGTCCCGCGTCTGTCCGGTCCACGTCACCCCAATATCGCCGACGGAGTTCTCATGTCTCCCCTACGGGTGCTCTTTGGCAAAGAAAGTAAAGACACTTGGAACTTGAGGTACCCCTCTCTGCGTTCATAGGGGTAGCTGTAGCTTCTAGCCGTACCGCAACGAGGGAAGGGACTCCCAACAATGGCTGTAAGCCTGTCCAAGGGTGGCAACGTCTCGCTCACCAAGGAGGCTCCGGGCCTGACCGCCGTCACCGTGGGCCTCGGCTGGGACGTCCGCACCACCACCGGCACGGACTTCGACCTCGACGCCTCGGCGATCGCGGTCAACCCCACGGGCAAGGTCTACTCGGACGGACACTTCGTCTTCTTCAACAACAAGCAGACCCCGGACAGCACCATCGTCCACACCGGTGACAACCGCACCGGCGAGGGCGCGGGCGACGACGAGGCGATCAACGTCAACCTCGCCGGCCTCCCGGCCGACGTCGAGAAGATCGTCTTCCCGGTCTCGATCTACGACGCGGAGAACCGCTCGCAGAACTTCGGCCAGGTCCGCAACGCCTACATCCGCATCATCAACCAGGCCGGCGGCGCCGAGATCGCCCGCTACGACCTCTCCGAGGACGCGGCCACCGAGACCGCCATGGTCTTCGGCGAGCTCTACCGCAACGGCGCCGAGTGGAAGTTCCGCGCCGTGGGCCAGGGCTACGCCTCGGGCCTGGTGGGCATCGCGCAGGACTTCGGCGTGAACGTCTGACGGACGCCGCGCTGTACCGGAACCCCTGGCTTCGGCCGGGGGTTCCGGCGTTCGGGGGTGCGTCAGGCGGCCACAGGCCTCCCCCACCCCCTTCGATAGGTTGCCCGAATGATCCTCGACCCGCTCCCTCTCACCCCGGACCACGACATCCCGTCCCCGGTCCTCACCGAGCTCACCGCCCTGTACGCCTCCAACCGCGACTTCCTCGCACTCACCGGCGAGTTCCCGGACCCCGAGGACATCCGCCCGGAGCAGGTGGCCGCCGCCCTGGCCGACGAGTTGCTGATGCCCGGGGCGCAGGTGCTGCTCGCCCGCAGCGAGGGCCGCCTGGTCGGGATCGCGATCACGCTGGCCGACCATCCGGACCCGGTCGACCCGGATCCGTGGATCGGGCTGCTGA
The DNA here is from genome assembly GCF_008042075.1 of Streptomyces sp. UW30. Classification (GTDB taxonomy): domain Bacteria; phylum Actinomycetota; class Actinomycetes; order Streptomycetales; family Streptomycetaceae; genus Streptomyces. Next base: position 1,338,831 of record NZ_RDBN01000053.1, read on the forward strand.
TGGTGGACGCGGTGGCCCAGGGCCAGGGATACGGCAAGCGACTGGCCACCCTCATCGAGGACCGCTTCCGCGCGCAGGACCGCACCGCCGTGCGCCTGGCCGTCCTCGACAACAACCCCAAGGCCCTCGCCTTCTGGACGACCCTCGGCTACGAAACCATCGCCTACGGCCGAGACCGCGAACGCGACCGCCCCTGCACGGTCCTCCAGAAGCAGCTGACAGCCCCCTCCCCGGGCGCCGACGGGGCCTGAACGACGTGGACTGGACGACCCTGGCGGGCACCGCCCTGGGCGCGCTCGTCGGCGTCGGCTCGACCCTGCTCGCCGACCGGGCCCGCTGGCGCCGCGACCTGGCCGACCGGACCCGGCAGGAACGCCGGCAGATCTATGTGACCGTCCTGACCAAGTACCGGCTGGCCTACGAGGCCATGCACGCGGCGGCCGTCGCCGCCGGCCGCGGGGCGGACGGGACAAGGGAGACGGCCGTACAGGAGGCGTTCCGGGCGTCGGGCTGCGACGAGGCCCGGGAGACCGCGCTGATCTGCGCTCCGCAGGAAATGTCAGACGTCCTGGAGGACGTCTACTCGACCCTGCGGGACCTGCTGGAGGTGTTCGCCGCCGGTGATCCACCGCTCGGCTCACCGGAGTTGCAGGAGCGGCGGCTCAGGCACGCCGAGGCAGTCTGGGCGGCGCGGGCGGAGATGCGGCGGGACCTGGAGCGGGCGGGCTGACGGCAGGGCCCGCCGCTACGGGCGTTCGGGGCGTCCGTCCCCGTACAGCCAGTCCTTCCAGAGGGCGGTGAAGTCCTCGTCCGGCGCCATCTTCTCCACGTACGTCGTGAAGTCGGCGGTGTCCGCGTTGCCGTGGCGGTGCTCGTCGGCCCAGCCCTGGACGATGTCGTAGAAGGTGTCGTCGCCCACCGTCCGGCGGATCTTGTGGAGGACCATCGCGCCGCGTTCGTAGACGGGCGAGTCGGAGATGTGCGCGGCGCTCGTGGGCTTGGCGGGCGGGAAGTCCCAGAGTTCCTCGTGGTCGTCCTCGCCGTGGTCGTACAGGGCGTCGAAGGTCTCCTGGGCGCTGTCGCCGCCGTTGTCCTCCTCCCACAGCCACTCGGCGTAGGTCGCGAAGCCCTCGTTCAGCCACATGTCCCGCCAGCTCTTCGGCGTCACGGAGTTGCCGAACCACTGGTGGGCGAGCTCGTGGACGAGGAGTTCGGTGCTGGGGGCGCCCGGGAAGACGGGACGGTTCTGGGTCTCCAGGGCGTAGGCGGCGTCCTCCTTGCCGGAGACGATCGCGCCGGTGGAGGAGAAGGGGTACGGACCGAAGTTGTACTCCGCCCACTCCATGATCTCGGGAAGCCGGGCGAGCACCTTGCGGCCGGGGCCGGCCTGCGAGGGGGTCAGGGCGGTGTAGACGGGCAGCTCGTCCTCGGTCGTGGTGACCGTGGAGCGGGCGATGTCGTAGTCGCCGATGGCGAGGGCCGTGACATGGCTGGCCATGGGTTCCGCCGTACGCCAGTGGAACGTCGTACGGCCCTCTCGCGTGCTCCGCTCGGCCAACTCCCCGTTGGAGACGGCCTCCAGCCCCTCCGGCACGGTCACCGAGATGTCGTACGACGCCTTGTCCGACGGGTGGTGGTTGCCGGGGAACCACGCCATGGACCCCGTGGGCTCCCCCAGGGCGAGCGCGCCCGCGTCGGTGGGCAGCCAGCCCTCCTCGGAGCCGTCGGGGTCGGTGATGGTCTGCGGGGTCCCGGAGTAGCGGACGGTGATCCGGAAGGTCTCGCCCTCGTCGAGGTCGTCGTGCGGCCGGACGACCAGTTCCTGACCGTTACGGCTCCAGCGGGCCCGCTTGCCCTCCACCGACACCCGCTCGACGTCCAGCCCCTTCAGGTCGAGGTCGAAGGCGGAGAGGTCCTTGCCGGCGCGTGCGGTGATCTCGGCGGTGCCGGTGAGGTGGCGGTCGTCGGGGTCGTAGTCGAGGTCGAGGGCGTAGTGGGTGACGTCGTAGCCGCCGTTGCCGGCCTTGGGGAAGTACGGGTCGCGCACGCCGGAACTGCCGGGGGTGCCGTGCACTCCGCCGCACGCCGTGAGGGCGAGGGCGAGGGCGCCACAGGCGCCGGCCCGCAGGATCCGTGCGGCCGAGGGGACCCGTGCGGTCGGACGGGCCTGGACAACAAGTACGGAACGGGACACGTCAGTGATCCTATGAGCGCGGCCGTGACACCATCACCTCCGTGCTCGACATCGGCTACGCCCTCTCCACCCGCTTCCCCGACCCCCCGCAGACGGACTACCGCCGCGCGGACGTCCACGCCCTGCGCCACGACCTGTTCTGCGGGGACGTCTACCTGGCCGACACCAAGGAGGACCGGGAGGTGTCCACAGCCTGGGGATGGGTGCCGGTGCTCGACTTCGCCTGGGCCCTGTGCGACATCGCCGAGCGGCTGGACCGGGATCCGGCCGGGTCCCGCGCCTCCCGGCCCCAGCACGCGGAACTCGACTTCACCGAGTCGACCGACCGCATGCTCTTCGAGCGCCGCTTCGGCTGGGTGGACATCGAGGCGGACTGGATGCCGGCCGAGGAACCCCCGCTGACCTTCTCCCACAGCGAACTGCGCCGCGAGGCCCGCGACTTCCTGCACGACCTGCTCGCCGACCTGATCGACCTGCACGACGACCTGGGCGAGAACCCAGCAATCTGGACACTCCAGGCCCGCTATCCCCGGGTGACGTGAACCCACCCGGGGCGACGCCAGGGCTCGGAGCGGCCCGGCCGGTGACCGGACACGATGTCTCAGCCGGTGCTCATCGGGCCCAGCCGGGACGCCGTCGCCGCTGATCGGGCCCAGCGGGGACGCCTTCGCCGCGTCGGCTGCCGGACGGTCGCGCCGGCAGGTGCCGGGGCGGGGCGACGGCCCCGGTACGGGCCGTACGGCGGGGGATCCTCCAGTACGCCGAGCTCGGCCCGGGCGCGGCGGCCGTCGGCACCGGCCCCTGTTCGCGCACGCCGGCGCCGGACCCGTTGACTCGAACGCCCGCCCCTCTACGGTCCGTTCACCGCATTGACCGACCGCGCCCTGCCCCTAACGACACCCCACCAACACCCCACCGAACGGTCGTCAGCCCTCCACTCGAATCCCCAGCTGCGCCGCCAACACCGGTGCCAGATCCAGCAGTTGACCCGGACTGATCACCGCTCCGGCCAGCCGGTCCACGCCCCGTGCGATCTCCAGCTCCGCCGCCCCGCGCAGATCCACGTCCGTCAGGGTCGCCCCGGTGAGGTCCACCCCCTTCACCGCGCAGTCCACGAACTCCACCCGCTCCAGCCGGGCGCCCCCGAAGTCCGGCTCGACCAGGACGCAGCCCTCGAAGACGACGTCTCTGAGCCTGGCCTTGCGCAGGTTCAGATAGTCGATCTTGCCGCCGCGGATCACGACCCGCTCCAGCACGGCGCCGTGCAGCTGCACCCCGCCCAGCCGGGCGTCGACCAGCTCGACATCGCGCAGGCTCGCCTCGGCGAGGTCGGTGCCGACACCCCGTGGCGCGGTGAGGACCGAGTCGAGGATCCGGGCGTGATGAAGCCGCGTCTCGTCCAGGACGCAGCCCTTCAGCGCGCAGTCCATGAAGCGGGCGCCCGCGCCGTCGTGCCCGGTGAGGTCCTCCTCCCGGAACTCCAGGCCGTCGTAGTCCCCGTCCGGCTCCAACTCCCCGTCCCGGAACGGCTCCAGCGCCGGCAACCGCAGCTCGGGGCGCCGCGCCCCCTTCGCTCCACCCCTGCCGGGCCCGCCCGCGCCGCCGCCCGCACCCATCGCTCTCCTCGCCATGCCCCCATGCTGCACCCCGCCACTGACAATCACCCGGGCCCGCCCCCGACGCGCCCGTGACCAGCGCGAACACCGGCGATGTCACATTCCGGGGGCGCCCGGCCGTCGTACTCACAGAACAAGGCAAGACAGGCGACCCCGAGCAAGAGGGAGACCCCCAGCCATGCATCGCATCACCGTCATCGGCGGCGGCTTCGCCGGACTCACCGCAGCCATCACCGCCGCCGAGGCGGGCGCCAAGGTCACCATGTACGAAGCCCACCACACCCTCGGCGGACGGGCCCGGACCGCCGAGGGGCCGTACCGGACCAACGAGGGCCCGCACGCCCTGTACAGCGGCGGCCCGCACTGGGCCTGGCTCAAGCAGCGGGACCTCATCGGCCCGCTCGCGCCGATCCCACCGCTGGAGGCCGCCCGGCTGCGGCTGCGGCACCGTGGCGTCCTGCGCCGCACCCCGCCGTTCGCCATGCTCAAGCTGCTGCGGCCCGCCCTGCCGCAGGCACCCGTCGACATGGACTTCCTGACGTGGGCCACCGGCATCGCCGGCGAGGAGGGCGCCCGTGCGGCCGCGCACTACTCCGCCGTCGCCCTGTTCCACCACGACCCCGGCGCCCTGTCCGCCGCGTTCGTGCAGGAGCGGCTGCGCCGGGCCACCAAGCTGCCGCCCGAGGCCCACTATCCGAAGGGCGGATGGGCGAACCTCATCGACCGGATGGCGGCCCGGGCGTGGAACCTCGGGGTGCGGATGGAGACGCTCTCCCGCGTCGACACCCTGCCGGCCGACACGCCCGTCGTCGTCGCCACCTCCCTCGACGCCGCCCGCCGCCTCCTCGGGGACGACTCCCTGACCTGGACCAGCGGTCGTACGGCGCTCATCGACCTCGCCGTGCGCACCCGGCGCGGGGACGCCTTCGTCGTCTCCGACCTCGACGAGACCGGGTGGCTGGAGCGGTTCACCGCGCAGGACCGCTCCCTGGCCCCGGCGGGCGAACAGCTGATCCAGGGGCAGATCCCGCTCGCCCCGCACGAGTCGAGGGCCGCCGGCATCGCCCGCGCCGAGCGGCTCCTCGACCTCGGCTTCCCCGGCTGGCGCGAGCGTGTCACCTGGCGCAGGGGGGCCGTGGCGGGCGGCCGTACCGGGGCCGTCGACCTGCCCGGCACCAGCTGGCGCGACCGTCCGGCCGTCGACCGCGGCGACGGCGTCTATCTGGCGGGCGATCAGGTCGCCGCCCCCGGTGTCCTGTCCGAGGTCTCCTTCAACAGCGCGCTCACGGCCGTGTCCCTGGCCCTCGGCCGGCACGCCCTTGACCTCAAGCAAGCTTGAGGTTGGAGCATCGTTGAGCCGCCTCCGGTGACGCTACGGGCGGCCCGACAGAACCGAGTTCCACAAGATGGGGGACCCCGATGCACGCCATCCGCCTGCACACCTTCGGCCCGGCCGAGAACCTCACCTACGAGGAGGCCGACGCCCCCGAACCAGGACCCGGCCAGGTCCGCATCACCGTGGCGGCGGCCGGCGTCCACCTCCTCGACACGGCCTTGCGCGAAGGCGTCCAGGGCCCGGCGCCCGAGCCGCCCACGCTGCCCACGATCCCCGGCCGTGAGGTCGCCGGCGTCGTCGAGTCCCTCGGCGAGGGCGTCGCGCGGCTCTGGCTCGGCAAGCGCGTCGTCGCCCACCTCGGCTTCGCGCCGGGAGGCTACGCCGAGCTCGCCGTCACCGACGTCGACCGCGTCCACGAGATCCCGGCGGGCCTCGACTTCGCCGAGGCCGTCGCCATGATCGGCACGGGCCGTACGGCGATGGGGATCCTCCAGTTCGCCGAGCTCGGCCCGGACGCGGTGGCCGTGATCCCGGCGGCGGCCGGCGGCATCGGCACCCTCCTCGTGCAGTACGCCAGGAACGCCGGCGCGGTCGTCGTGGGTCTCGCGGGCGGGCCGGAGAAGGTCGCCCGCGTGCAGGCGAACGGCGCCGACCTCGCCGTCGACTACACCGACCCGGGGTGGCCCGGGAAGGTGCGCGCCTTCCTGGGCGGCCGGGGCGCCACCGTCGTCCTCGACGGGGTCGGCGGCGACGTGGCCCGCGAGTCCGTCGCCCTGCTCGGGCCCGGCGGCAGGCACCTCGTCTTCGGCTGGTCCGGCGCAGGGCTGCGCGACGGCGAGCCCTACCTCGTCGACGGCGTCTCCGAGAACGTCCTCGGCCCCGCGATGATGCGGAAGGCCGGCGGCCCCAACCCCGTACAGACCCTCGAACTGCGCGCCCTCGCCGAGGCCGCCGCGGGCCGTCTCACCCCGGCCGTGCAGCGCTTCCCGCTGGCCGAGGCGGCGGCCGCCCATCGCGCCCTCGAAACCCGCGCGACCACCGGAAAGGTGGTACTGGAGCCATGACCGGCCACAAGCGCCCGCCCCGTCCGAGCGGCCACCGCTCCCCAGATGCGACCCGTACCGAACCATGGTCTTCTGGCCAGGTGACCGTCACCCGAACGGGTGAATCCGCCCGGGATGCCGACCCCCGCCGCTGGTGGGGTCTGGTGATCATCGCGCTCGCGCAGCTCATGGTCGTCCTCGACGCGACCATCGTGAACATCGCCCTCCCCTCCGCGCAGGAGGACCTCGGCATCTCCGACGGCAACCGCCAATGGGTGATCACCGCCTACACCCTGGCCTTCGGCGGACTGCTGCTGCTCGGCGGCCGCATAGCCGACCTGGTGGGCCGCAAACGCACCTTCGTCATCGGCCTCGTCGGCTTCGCCGCCGCCTCCGCGCTGGGCGGCGCCGCCACCACGGCCGGCATGCTCTTCGGCGCCCGCGCGCTCCAGGGCGCCTTCGCCGCCGTACTGGCCCCGTCCGCCCTGTCGCTGCTGACGACGACGTTCACCGACCCCAAGGAGCGCGGCAAGGCCTTCGGCATCTACGGCGCCCTGGCCGGCAGCGGCAGCGCGATCGGGTTCATCGTCGGCGGTCTGCTCACCGAGTACCTGAACTGGCGCTGGTGCCTCTACGTCAACGTGCCCATCGCCGTGATCGCCGTCTTCGGAGCGCTCGCCCTGATCCACGACAGCCCCGGCCACCCGGGCGCCCGCCTCGACGTGCCCGGCGTGCTGCTCGGCTGCGGCGGACTGGTCGCCATCGTCTACGGGTTCGCCGAGGCGGAGCCACGCGGCTGGACCGACCCGATGGTGCTCGCCCTGTTCGTGCTCGGGGTCGTGCTCCTCGCGACCTTCGTCTGGTGGCAGACCAGGGCTCCGGTGCCGCTGCTGCCGCTGCACATCATCAAGGAACGCAACCGCGCCGGCTGCTTCCTCACGATGGCGTTCGCCGTGATCGGCATGTTCGGCCTGTTCCTGTTCATGACCTACTACCTCCAGGTCATCCTCGACTACTCGCCGGTGATGACCGGGCTGGCCTTCCTGCCACTCACCGCGGCGATCATCATCGGCTCGACCCAGATCGCCGCCCGTCTCCTGGACCATGTGGCGCCCCGCATGCTCATGGGCCCGGGCGCCCTGCTCGCGGCCATCGGCATGGTGCTGCTGACCCGGCTGACGGTGCACTCCTCGTACGCGACCGACATCCTGCCGGCCCTGATCCTCATGGGCCTCGGCATGGGCCTGATCTTCATGCCGGTGTTCGCCACGGCGACGGCGGGCGTGGCCCCGCAGGACTCCGGCGTGACGTCGGCGACCGTCAACACCTCGCAGCAGGTGGGCGGCTCGATCGGTACGGCCCTGCTCAACACGATCGCCACCACCAGCAGCGCCGCCTACATCACCGCCCATCTCACCGACCCGGCCCGGCGGGCCCTGGTCACCAGGGAGGGCATCGTGCACGGCTACACGGTCGCCATCTGGTGGGCCGCCGCCATCATGCTCCTGGCCGGCCTGGTCGCGACCCTGATGGTGACGGCGAAGGCCCCGCGGCACGGGGCACCCCAGGAGGCGCCGACACCGGAGCCGGTGACCTGAGCACGGCCCACCGGCGACCCCACGGACGGGGGGAGGGGCCCCTCGGACCGCGGAGCCCCTCCCCCACCCTCTGTGCCGTCAGTGACGCCCGGAGATCCGGTCGGCCAGCCGCGCCGCCCGCGACGACTCGGCGCTGGGCGTGGCGAGCTCCCGCCGGTCCGCCGCCCGGTACGCGGCGTACAGCCCGTGCACGCCGATCCAGCGCAGCGGCTCCGGCTCCCACTTGCGCACCTTGTGCCCGACCCACGGCAGTTCGGTCAGCTCGGTGCGCACGCCCTGCCCCGAGTCGATCTGCACCAGGTCCCGCAGGGTCCGCGCCGCGAGATTCGCGGTGGCGACGCCGGAACCGACGTAACCGCCCGCCCAGCCCAGCCCGCTCGTCCGGTCCAGCGTGACGGTCGCGCACCAGTCGCGCGGCACACCCAGCACCCCCGACCACGCGTGCTCGACGCGCACCCCGGCCAGCGACGGGAAGAAGCCGACCAGGATCTCCCGCAGCGCCTCGATGGTCTCCGGCTGCGTGCGCCCGTCGTTGTCCGTCCGCGACCCGAAGCGGTACGGCACCCCGCGCCCGCCCAGCGCGATCCGCCCGTCGGCCGTGCGCTGCGCGTACATGTAGGCGTGCGCCATGTCGCCCAGCGTCTCGCGCCCGTCCCAGCCGACCGACTCCCACTGCTCGTCGGTCAGCGGCTCGGTGGCGATCATCGAGGAGTTCATCGGCAGCCAGGTCCGGTGCTGGCCCTTGAGGTTCGCCGTGAAGCCCTCGGTGCAGCGCAGGACATAGGGGGCGCGGACGGTGCCGTACGGAGTGACCGCGTGCTTGGGCCGGATCTCCGTGACCGGCGTCAGCTCGTGGATGGTCACGCCGAGCGCCTCGACGGCCGCCGCGAGCCCCTTGACCAGCTTCACCGGGTGCACGCGCGCGCCGTGCGGCGTCCACGTGGAGCCGACCGCGTCGGCCACCCGGATCCGCTCGGCGGTCCGGCGGGCGTCGTACAGCTCCCGGTCCTTCTCGCCGTACGCCAGCTCCTGCGCGTGGAACTCCTTCAACCGCGCCAACTGGGCCGGTGTACGGGCGACTTCGAGCACCCCGCCCTTGTGGATGCCGGCGTCGATGCCCTCGTCCCGGGCGACCTGGATGACCTCGTCCACGGTGTCGTTCATGGCCCGCTGCAACCGTACGGCCGCCTCGTGGCCGTGCAGCTTCGCGTACCGGTCGCGGCCCGCGATGCCGTTGTACAGCCAGCCGCCGTTGCGTCCGGAGGCGCCGTATCCGCAGAACTTCTGTTCCAGGACGGTGATCCGCAGGAAGGGAACCGCCTTCTTCAAGTAATAGGCCGTCCACAGTCCCGTGTACCCACCACCCACGATCACCACGTCCGCGGCGGCGTCCCCGTCGAGCGGCTCCCGCGCCGCAGGGAGGCCGTCGTCCGCGTACCAGAAGGAGATCCCGCCGTTCACGGCGTCACTGACCGAGCTGCTCATGGCGAGGACGTTAATTCGCGCGAGCCGATTCCGGCACCCCGGTAGGGTCGCAAAGTGATCGACATTCCGGACGAGCTCATCGCCCAGCATGTGGAGTACGACGGGGAGGCGGGCCGCGCCTACGTCGCCACGCTGGTGCAGCGGGCCGAGCGCTTCCTGGAGCACTGGCGGCTGAGCCTCGACGGCCCGACGATGTACGGCCGCTGCGCGCTGGTCCTGCCCGTGCTGCGGGCCGACGGGACACGGGCCGTGCTCAAGCTCCAGGACGTCGACGAGGAGACCGTGGGCGAGCCGGTCGCGCTGCGGGCGTGGGGCGGCGACGGCGCGGTCCGGCTCCTTCAGACCGACGACGAGACCGGCACGCTCCTTCTGGAGCGGCTCGACCCGGACCGTCTCCTGGACGACCTGCCGGACTCCCGCGAGGCCACGCTGATCGTCGCCCGGCTGCTGGCCCACCTCACCACCACCCCGGCCCCGGCAGGCCTGCGCCGCCTCGGCGACATCGCCGCGGCCATGCTGGAGCGGACACCCGCGGCCCTGGAGCTCCTCCCGGACCCGGACACCCGCCGCCTGATCACCGACTGCGCGGCGGCGGTGCGCGAAGTCGCCGACGCGCCCGGCGACCGGCTGCTGCACTGGGACCTGCACTTCGAGAACGTCCTCGCCGCCGACCGGGCCCCCTGGCTCGCCATCGACCCCAAACCGCTCGCGGGCGACCCCGGGTTCGACCTCTTCCCGGCGCTGTGGAACCGCTTCGACGCGGACGAGGTGGTGTGGCGCTTCGACGCCATGACGGAGGTCCTCGGCCTCGACCGGGCCCGGGCGCGCGCCTGGACGCTGGGCCGGGTCCTGCAGAACTCCCTGTGGCAGATCGAGGAGGGCCACGCCCCGCTCGCCGCCCACCTGGAAATCGCGCGGCGTCTGAGGAGCCACTCCGGCTAGCCTCGCACCATGATCCGACCCGCCACGCCCGCCGACATCCCCGCTCTGCACGCCCTGATCCGAGAGCTCGCCGAGTACGAGAAGGCGCTGGAGGAGGCGAAGGCCACGCCGGAACAGCTCCATGAGGCCCTGTTCGGCGACCGCCCCGCCGCCTACGCCCACATCGCGGCCGACGACGCGACCGGCGAGACCGTCGGCTGCGCGCTCTGGTTCCTGAACTTCTCCACCTGGCGCGGAGTCCACGGCATCTACCTGGAGGACCTCTACGTCCGCCCCACCGCCCGCGGCGCCGGCCACGGCAAGGCCCTGCTCGCCGAGCTGGCCCGGCTGTGCGTGGAGCGCGGCTACCAGCGCCTGGAGTGGTCCGTACTGAACTGGAACACCCCCTCCATCGCCTTCTACGAGTCCCTCGGCGCGCTCCCCCAGGACGAGTGGACGGTGTACCGCCTGACCGACGAGCCGCTGGCGAAGCTGGGCTCCGACCCCGGGCGCACGACGGTGTGAACGTCCTGCGCATGACCCGCCATCTAATGGGCACGGCTTCCTGGCATGAGCCCCACGAATATGCGCCCACCCTCCAACACCCCCACATCCGAGGCCGAGTTCGTCCCCGGCCTCGAACTCTCCCGCCGCTTCTACACCGACGCCGTACGCCCGTTGCTGGAGGAGGCCGCCCCGGGCGTCCCCCACTCGGCGGCCCGCATCGGCAGCGGCTCCGAGGTCCTCGGCCACGACACCCCGCGCTCCGCCGACCATGAATGGGGCCCGCGCCTGCAGGTCTTCCTCCACCGCCACGACGTCCCCCGGCACGCGGCCCGCATCAGACACATGCTGTCCGAGCACCTCCCGAAGACCTTCCTGGGCCACCCCACGCACTTCGCCCGGACCGGCGAGAGCGGCGACATCCGCGTGATGCGCACGACCGACGGCCCCGTCCACCACCGCGTCGAGGTGACCGGCACGTCCACCTGGTTCACCGACGCCCTCGGCTTCGACCCGGCCCAGGGCCTCACCCCGGCCGACTGGCTGGCCACGCCCACCCAGCTGTTGGCCGAGGTCACCGCGGGCGCCGTCTTCCACGACGGACTGCACACCCTCACCCCGTTACGCCGCACGCTGCGCTGGTACCCCCACGACGTCTGGCTGTACGTGCTGGCCTGCCAGTGGCAGCGCATCGCGCAGGAGGAGGCCTTCGTGGGCCGCGCGGGCGAGGTCGGCGACGAACTGGGCTCCGCCGTCACCGCCGCCCGCCTGGTCCGCGACCTGATGCGGCTGTGCCTGCTGATGGACCGCCGCTACCCGCCGTACGGCAAGTGGCTCGGCAGCGCCTTCGCCCGCACCGCCGCCGGCCCCCGCCTCACCCCCGTCCTGACGGCCACGCTCGCCGCGACGGACTGGCACACCCGCGAACGCCATCTCGAGCACGCCTACGAGATCGTCGCGCACCAGCACAACGACCTGCGGCTGACCGACCGCGTCGCCCCCACCACCCGCCCGTACCACTCCCGCCCCTTCAAGGTCCTGCGCGCCGACCGCTTCACCACAGCCCTGCTCGCCCGCGTCAGCGACCCGACCCTGAAGGACCTGCCGCCGGTCGGGTCGGTGGACCAGTTCGTCGACAACACGGACGCACTGACCCGCCCGGCACTGGCCCGCGCCCTGAGCCACGACGCACGAAAGCCCTAGACCGCACGAAAGCCCTGAACGGCCCGCGCGGCAGGCGCCCCGGCCCCCGCGACCGCCTCCAGTTCCCGGACCACGGCGGCACCGATCAGCTCGGCGTCCCCCGCCCGCAGATGGCTGACGACGGTGAGGGTGTAGGCGTCGGCGGTGTGCACGAGACACAGGTTCGCCGTGCCCGGCGGGGAGAGCTGCGGAAGCGGGACGACGCGTGCGAGGGGGCGTCCGTGCAAGTGGCTGGGGATGTCACGCCACTTGAAGGCGGTGCACAGGCTGGTGGTCAGCTCGGGACGTGCCAGGCGCCTGGCCATCACCCCGGCCAGCCACGGCAGGGTGCGCGCGGCCGCCTGGAGCGCGGGAAGGATCGCACGGTGCGCCTCGCAGCGGTGCTCGAACGCCGCGACCTGGTCCTGGCAGGCCCGCAGCCGGGCCACCGGGGTGTCGAGGTCGACGGGCAGGGCGACGCGCAGCGCGGTGACGCCGTTGCCGAGCTGCGTTGCGTTGTGCCGGGTCCGCAGGTCGACCGGCACCGTGGCATAGAGCGGGGTCGGCCCCTTCGGCCAGGAACGCAAGGGCCCGTGGCAGGCGCGCAGGGCACCGGCGTACGTACTCAGCAGCAGCTCGTTGAGCGTCGCCCCGCGCCCGCCCGCCGGCTGGCGCCGGGCCGCCCGCATCACCTCCGGGTCGATCCGGACCACGGCCACCGACGGCCCCGGTCCGCCGCCGGACGACGCCGGGACGGGCTGACCGGGAACCCCGATGCGCCGCAACTCCGCGCCCACGCTGGCGAGCCGGACGGACGGCCGCTGTCGCGTCCCCTCGGCAGGCACGGGCAGTCGCGGCGGCGCGGCGTCGTCCATCAGCATCCGGAAGAGGGTCTCCAGGGACCTGCCGTCCAGCAGCGCGTGATGGGCGAGCAGCACCACGGCGTGCTCGCCGGCAGGAGTGGGCCGCCGCGTCACCAGCAGCTTCCACGGGGGCCGTTCGCCCGGCAGCGGGTGCGTGACACCGTCGGCCAGCAGCAGGTCCACGTCCTGGTCGGTGACGGCGATGTGCGCGGCGGGATCGAACGGCCGGGTGGCCGACCACCGGTGGCCGGAGACGGCCGACGGCCCGGCGGGGGGCACCGGGACCAGACTCATCCGCTCCAGCCCGCCCCATCGGTCACGCACCCGGGTCCGTACCCACGCCGGATCGAACGGTTCTCCGGGAAACACCGCGGCGATACCGATGGTCCCCGGCATCCCGTTGCGCAGATGCCCTTCCTCGATGGCCGTCAGCCTCATCTTCCACAGCCTCCCGTTCCCAAGTCCCCCCAAGGTCCCCGCCCTCGCCGCTCAGACGTGGGGTGAGTCGAAGACGACACAGGCGTTGTGGCCGCCGAAGGCGAAGCTGTTGCTGAGCACAGGCCCGTCCGGGATCTTGCGCGGTTCGCCGGTGACGACGTCCAGCTCGCACCGGGGGTCCAGCTGCGTGAGATGGGCGGTCGGCGGCGCGAAACCCTCCCGCACCGACATCACCGTGATCACCGCCTCCAGCGCCCCCGCCAGCCCGAGCCCGTGCCCGGTCACCGCCTTCGGGGCGGTCACGGGTACCGCACGGGACCCGAACACGGCCGTGATGGCCCGCGCCTCGGCGAGGTCGTTCAGCTCGGTGCCGGTGCCGTGCGCGTTGATGTGGCTGACGGCGTCGGCGGTCGCCCGGGCGTCGGCGAGCGCCTGCCGCATGCACGCGGCGGCCCCCGCCCCGTCGGGATGCGGTGCGGTGAGGTGGTGGGCGTCGGAGGTGCGCCCGTACCCGGTGAGCGTGGCGTGCACACGGGCGCCCCGCGCACGGGCGAGGTCCAGCCGCTCCAGCACCAGGAAGGCCGCCCCTTCGGCGAGGACGAAGCCCTGCCGCCCGGCGTCGAACGGCCGTGACGCGGCAACGGGATCCGCGCACTCGGTGACCATCGCACCGGCCCGCCCGAAGGCCAGTGCGGTGGTGGGGGTCAGGGGGCTGTCGTGCCCGCCCGCCACCACGACGTCCGCGCACCCGGCCCGGATCATCTGCATGGCCTCACCCACGGCGTGCGTTCCGGAGGCACAGGCGGTGGAGATCGTCAGACTGGGCCCGGTCACACCGAGCCGGGCGCTGATCCAGTACGCCCCCGCGTTGTTCATCAGCCGGGGCGCGTAGAGCACGTCGGGATGCCCGATGCCGGCCTCCTGGCTGATCACCCCGCCGTAGCCGGTACCGGTGACCACCGCCCGCCGCGCGGAAGGGACATGCAGCCCCCCGGCGTCCTCGACGGCGTCCGCGGCCGCGCACACGGCCAGCTGCACCGACCGGTCCGCCCGCCGCGTCTCCTTGACCGTCAGATACCCGGCTGGGTCGAAGCCGGTCATCGGAGCGGCGGGATGTACGACGGTGCCCTCGTCGTCGAAGGCGTGCAGCGAGATCGCCGAACGGCAGCGGACGAGGCTCTCCCACAGCGCCTCCGGCGTCGCCCCGGCGCCACAGCGGACGCCCAGACCCGTGACGGCGACGGCGTGCCGGCCAGTCATCGGGCCAGGGTGCTGTGGGCGTCAGGGGTGCCGGTGCGCAGCTGCACGATGAGCTCGGCGACGTCACCCACGGTGGCCACGGCGGACTTGTCGGTCCCCCGCAGGGACACCCCGAACAACTCCTCGGACGCCGCCTCCAGTTCGGTGATGTCCAGGCTGTCGGCTCCCAGGTCGGCGACCAGCCGGGCCTGCGGCACGACTGCCTCCTGCGGCACCGACATCACCCGCGCGCACAGCGGGCGCAGCGCTTCCCATACGTCACCTGTGTCCCGGCATTCGGCTTCCATGCAACTGCCTCCATCTCCTGGTGCCGTCAGAGCACTGACGGCGTCGCCGTCCGAGCCCATGTCTCGAACTCCGTGACGACCGCGTCGGCGAGCCGACTCGCATCGTCCGGGCCCGCGTTGCCCACCGCCGTGAGCGTGAACGCGTCCCCTGCCTGTGCCAGGGCGAAGCTGACGGTGCCCGGGTGCTGCAAGGGCGGCAGCCCGACCGTGCGCACGAGCCGGCGGCCCTGGAAGGTGCTCGGCCCGCCGGGCCACTTCATGGCCGTGGTCGCGGTCGCCGCGAAACAGGAGTGGCGGCCCCGGCGGTTGAGCAGCCTGGTCACCCAGGGGCCGGCGCGCCGCGCCGCCTCCGCCGCCGGGAACAGCACGGTGGCGTGCACGGCGGCCCGGTCGGGGACGCCGGCCAGCGCGTTCTGACACGCCCGCAGCCGCGCCACGGGCCCGTCCACGTCGACGGGCAACGCAACGCGGACCACGGTGAGGCTGTTGCCGAGTTCGCCCGTGTTCCCCCGGCCGCGCAGATCGCACGGCACGGCCGTGTACACGGGCTCGTCCCGCTCCCGCCACCGCGGCACCGGTCCGTACCGGGCCCGCACTGCCCCGGCCACCGCGGCCACCAGCAGCTCGTTCAGCGTCGCGCCGCGCCCGTCGGCGGGCTGCCGGCGCGCGGATCGCACCGTGTGCGCGGGCAGTTCGCTCACCGCGACGGAGGTGTACGTCTGCCCCGGCGCCCGCGTCGGAAGGGCCTGCCCCGCGGCCGACATCGCCCTGAGCTCCCGGCCGGCCGCGCGCAGCCCGCTGCGCGGCAACGGCACCGCCCGTTCCGGCCCCCTCGCCGGCCCCGGGTCGTCCATCAGGGCCCGCATCAGCGTCGCCAGCGACCGCCCGTCCAGCAGCGCGTGCTGGGCCACCAGCGCCAGGGCGAAGTCACCGCCGTGCGTCGCGTCCGGGATCACGAACAGCCGCCAGGGCGGCGCCCCGTCGGCGAGCGGCCGGTCCACACTCCGCGCCCACAGCTCGTCCAGCGTGGCCCGAGCCACGGCGACCTGCGCGACGGGATCGAACGGCCCCGGCACGACCCACCGCGCACACCCGCCCCGCCCGCACGACCTGTCGAGCACACAGCTCATCCGCTCCAGGCCCGCCCACCGCTCGACGACCCGGGCCCGCACCCGCTCCACATCGGGCCGCTCGCCGGAGAGGACCGCCGCCAGGCCGATGACTCCCGGACAACCGTTGAACAGCAGCATCTCGTCGGCACAGGACAGTCTCATGCGACAGGTCGCCCTTTCACTCGGCGTGCACGGCGCGGCCCGACCCTCGCCAGATCTCTGCCGTGTCTACGGCTCGCAAGTCCAACGCCCGCCCCGTGACGGAGCGGGCGTTGAACCGGACGCTTCGTACGGTTACTTGAGCGCCGAGCTGTTGCAGCCCATGTCCGAGCCGAGGTGGCTGGGCTGCGCGGCCGGGGAGCCCTCGCCGTTGAGCGCGTTGGCCAGCA
>NZ_RDBN01000053.1:1355158-1376456 GCF_008042075.1 Streptomyces sp. UW30
AATGAAGGGCCGAGGTTCCATGCGCAAGCTTCACCAGGTCGCGCTCGTCGTAGCAGCAGCCAGTGGTCTGTCGGCCATCGGAGTCGGCCCCAGCGTCGCCGACGTGCCCGTCGGGTACGGCTCCGTTCCGCCACCCGCCGGCCAGCAGGACCTCCAGGCCACCTCGTGGACCAACTCGCAGGCCAGCGCGCAGCGCTCCAACCTGCCGAACGCGCACCGGCCGGCGCCGGCGCCCCACCACGGCGCCGATGTCACCCCGCAGGTCAACCCGCAACTGAGCCCCAAGATCAGCCCGCAGGTCAACCCGCAGCCGACCGTCGCGCCGTCCGGCCCGATCGAGCAGGCCAACCTCTTCCGCCCGTACCAGGAGTGCAGCCCGCAGTCCCTGCTCAACGCGGCCGTCCCGGTTGCCGTACTCGCCGCGGCCGAGACCGAGGGCGTCGACTGCGACCAGGCCAACAGCCAGGCCAACTCCCTGGCCCACGCCCGCTACACGCGCTGAGGCGCACTTCTTCGACCACGAGCCCCCGGCGTCGGTGCGACGGCCGGCGCCCGGGGCCCGTTCGCATCTGATGCGACTTCTGGGTGCTTCCGGGCGGGAGATCACAAACCTCGGCGCGTCGTACATATATGTCCGGATACTTCGTATTAATCTCCCGTAACTGTACGAAGTCGATCTCGCACAGATCGCACCCACCTCACTCCACCGGAGATGACATGCACAAGCTTCGCAAGGCCGCCGTCCTGGTCGTCGCCATCGGCACCGTCGGCCTCCTGGGCGCCGGTTCGGCCACGGCCGACGGCCACGGCGGCCAGGGCGGCAAGGGCGGCGACAAGTTCAGCGTGCTGCAGAGCTCCAACTGCAAGTCGCACGACCTGAACGTCGACGTCCTCGGCCAGGTCGGCGTCCTCAACGGCCTGCTGGGCAGCGCGCTCAACGGCGAGGGCAACCCGGGCGCGCAGGACACCCACCTCGGCTCGTCGATGGGCTGCAACAACAGCGCCTTCTAAGGCACTTACGGCCGGACAGCCGGCCGAAGCGGGAAACAAAGTCCCGGTACCGAGCCTCGCGCCCGGTACCGGGACTACTTTTTGCGCCGGATTCGCTCTGGATTCGCTCGCACGACAGGACATTCCATAGCCATCGGCCAAGATGGTGAGACTTTCCCGAATTCGGCGTGCCGCCGATTGCGTTGGAATACTTCCTATTAGCCTCCGTAATTGTACGAAGTCGGTCTGCAACAGATCGACCCAACTCCACTCCACCGGAGATGAACATGCACAAGCTCCGCAAGGCCGCCGTCCTGGTCGCCGCCCTCGGCTGCGTCGGACTTCTGGGGTCCGGCGCCGCCCACGCCGACGGAGGCGACTGGGGCAGCAAGGACAGCAAGGGCAGCAAGGGCACCAGCCTGAACATCATGCAGAGCAGCACCTGCCGCTCGCACGACGCCAACGTCGACGTCCTCGGCCAGGTCGGCATCGCCAACGGCCTGGGCGGCAACCTGCTCAACGGCGAGGGCAACCCCGGCGCGCAGGAGACCTCGCTGGGCTCGAGCATGGGCTGCAACAACAGCGCCTTCGGCAAGTGACGTAGGCCAGATCCTCTTCCGGTGCCCCGGCCGCAAGGCCGGGGCACCGGTCTTTTCACCACCGCTCATCGCCGCGTATTAATCAGAGCATTAGCCAGAGTATTAATCAGAAAAAATGCCGGATCGGGTTTTCTCCCGATCCGGCATTTCGCTGTCAGTGCGTCAGAAATTGAATTTGGGGAGCTTGAAGCCCTTGGGCAGCTTCGCCGTGTTGTTGCACTCCACGACCGGCCCGCGCTGCACGGACCCGCCGTTCACCATGCGCTCCTCGGGCCCGAAGCGCGGCCGCTCGACCGTGGTGCAGTCCTGCTTCTGCTGGACGGTGTACCCCCGCTTGTCCTTGTGGACGACCTCGCTCTTCTTCACGCAGACGATGTCTCCCTGGGCGGTGATCGTGCAGTCACCCTTGGGGTCATCGGCGTGCGCCGGCGCCGCGCCCGCGTAGATCACGGCGAGAGCCCCGAGGAGCCCCGAGACGGTTGCGATCTTCTGTCGACCGATCATGCTGCGTTCCTTTTGCCTTGGAGAAGCTCGGATTGCCTTGGAGAAGCCCGGACATGACACAGCCCGGCCGCGCTCCCTGATGGGTCTGCCGCGCGTCCGGGCTGCGTTGCTAAGGGTGTTGTCCAGCACACCGATGAACAGCCCGACCTGATCCAGGAGCAGGGACGTTCAGATCGTGCGCCGCGCATACGGTGTTCCGATGGATGTCGATGCGTCTGAGCCCTGAAAATCGCGCATCGACCCTCGGTGTCTTGTTACTGGGCGGCGTACGGAGCGGAGTACTCGCCGTAGCCGTACTCCGGAGCGGCAGCCTTGGGAGCGGCCTCCGGCGCGATCTGCGGAGCGGCGGCCTCGGGAGCGGCCTGCGGAGCCGCCTGCGGGGCGACCGCCGGGGCGGCCTCCGGCGCAGCGGCAGCCTTGTCGTGCGGACCACCCCACGTGGCCACCGCGTTGGCGGTCGAGGTGGCGACCGCGGTGACAGCCTGACCGTCCCAGTCGTCCTCGTGGGCGAAGGCGCTACCGGCACCGACACCGAAGGCGGACAGTCCCGCGACCGCTGCTGCTACGACCGCAACGCGCTGAAACCTGCGCATAGTTTGACCCTTTCTTCCCGGGCGCTAAGCCCTGGCGTGACTACTTAATGTGAGCATATACATTGAAACCGTAGCAATTTGGGACCTCTCGCCCTTTCCGTGTCGTGTCGGCCCATGGCAAGGCACCGGTGCGCACACCGATTTCCCTGACTGGAAAACGAGTCATCCCCGCTGTCGGGTCACGGGCGTTGAGAGCCGGTCACCCATTTGCCGAGAAGCGGGAGTTGGGCGCGCGAAAACGGCGGATGGCCGGACCCGGTCGACCSGGTCCGGCCATCCGCCGTTCGAAGAAGCTCAGCCCAACAGGCGCGCCAGCAACGGACTGGCGTCGTCCCGGTCGCTGGTGTCGTTGGTTGTGGGAGCAGGTGCAGCGGGGGCCTGCGCGGCGGGGGCCGCGTTCTCGTCGCAGGTGATGTGCGGGCCGATCCTCGTCTGCCCGTTGGACAGCAGGCCGGGGGTGGGCAGGGTCAAGGGCTCCGTCGGCTGGCAGCTCACGGTCCTGCGCAGGATGAAGCCGTCACCCTCGGGCGTCTGGCCCGTGACCTGCTGGGTGCAGATGATGTTGCCCCCGGGGTCGAGGGTGCAGGCACCCGGGCCCGCCGCGTGGGCCGGAGCGGCGCCGAAACAGGTCATGGCGAGGCCGCCGAGAAGCCCCGACACAGCCACGAACTTCTTGCCGTTGAACATGTGTTGCGTCTCCTTTGTGGGGGTGTGCCCGAACGTCGTACACCGCGAACGGCCGCGCCGGGCCCTGGGGGTGTCGCAGAGACGGACCCCGGAGCCCCGACACCTCCGGGACACTCGGGGCCGTTTCGCTTAGGAAACGAAGGACTGACCTGAGGGCGACCGATCCGCGTCCGACCAACCGCACATCGCCGCACCGGAGTTCATCAGGGTCGCCGCGACCGCGTACGGGCCGCTGGAGCGTGCTCGCGCTCCGGGCATCCGCACATGAGCGGGCCCCTTCGGGTACGACCCCGAAGGGGCCCGCGGAAGGCGTCGCGCACGACTACGCCGCCGACCTCAGCCGGTGAAAGCGTTGTTGAACTGGCCGCAGGTGGTGTCGAAGGTCTCGGAGAGACCGAGCACGGCGACCGGGACGTCGGTCGCGGCAACCGTCTGCGGGCTGCACTCCTGGTACGGGCGGWAGAGGTCCGACACGGACGGCGTGGCGTCGTAGGCGACACTCGTGCCGGCACCGATGGCGGACAGGCCGCCGGCAGCAGCTGCGGCGATCATGACCTGGTGAAGCTTGCGCATGGAACCCTCGGATTTCATTACATGTACATTGAGGCTGATTGCCTACTGTGACGACACGAACACTAGCAGTAGCGATCCGGGATCCTATTCCACACAGGGGCATGTCCCGTGTCCCTATGGGGACATGAGGCGATGGAATTCACCGACAAGGGTGTGGGGAAAAGAAGAGCGGGGCGGTTGTCATCGACAACCGCCCCGCTGGATTGAGCCCCCTGTCGGATTCGAACCGACGACCTGCTGTTTACAAGACAGCCGCTCTGGACCAGCTGAGCTAAGGAGGCCTGCGCGCGCTGTCACGCACGCGCCCGTGCAGTGTACCCAGGTTCAGAGTGGGCCCTGTCGAAAATTTCCGCGAAGTTCACATGCCCCCAGGTACTGACAGACCAGGCGAACGCCAGGTACCGTCCAGATCCAGTCCGCTCATGTGGACTAAACCAACCACCTTCCTACAACGGATCGTCCGGCACGTTCCTGCCGGTAGAAGGGGGCCCATTCACCATGGCCACTGTTTCGTTCGACAAGGCGACCCGGATCTACCCGGGCACCGAGAAGCCCGCCGTCGATGGTCTGGAGATCGAGGTCGGGGACGGCGAGTTCCTCGTCCTCGTCGGTCCGTCCGGCTGCGGCAAGTCGACCTCGCTCCGCATGCTGGCGGGGCTCGAGGACGTCAACGCCGGCGCCATCCGCATCGGTGACCGCGACGTCACGCACCTGCCGCCCAAGGACCGGGACATCGCCATGGTGTTCCAGAACTACGCGCTGTACCCGCACATGTCGGTCGCCGACAACATGGGCTTCGCGCTCAAGATCGCCGGCGTCAACAAGGCGGAGATCCGCAAGAAGGTCGAAGAGGCCGCGAAGATCCTCGACCTCACCGAGTACCTGGACCGCAAGCCGAAGGCCCTGTCCGGTGGTCAGCGCCAGCGTGTCGCCATGGGCCGCGCCATCGTGCGTGAGCCGCAGGTCTTCCTCATGGACGAGCCGCTGTCCAACCTGGACGCCAAGCTCCGCGTGTCGACCCGTACCCAGATCGCGTCGCTCCAGCGCCGTCTCGGCATCACCACCGTCTACGTCACCCACGACCAGGTCGAGGCCATGACGATGGGCGACCGTGTGGCGGTCCTCAAGGACGGTCTGCTGCAGCAGGTCGACACCCCGCGCAACATGTACGACCGCCCGGCCAACCTCTTCGTCGCCGGCTTCATCGGCTCCCCGGCCATGAACCTGGTCGAGGTCCCGATCACCGACGGCGGCGTGAAGTTCGGCAACTCGGTGGTGCCGGTGGACCGTGAGGCGCTCTCCGCCGCCACGGACAAGACCGTCACCGTGGGTGTCCGCCCCGAGCACTTCGACGTGGACGGCTCCGAGTCGGCCCAGGGTCTCGCGGTCACCGTCAACGTGGTCGAGGAGCTCGGCGCCGACGCGTACGTCTACGGCACCGCCAAGGTCGGCGACGACTCCAAGGATCTCGTCGTCCGTGTCAGCGGCCGTGACGTGCCGGAGAAGGGCAGCACGCTGCACATCGTCCCGCGTTCCGGTGAGACCCACGTGTTCTCCACCTCCACGGGTGAGCGGCTCTCCGACTGAGCGCGCACAGGCAGTACAACCCCGGGTAATTCACCCAGGTTGACGAAGAGGGCCCCGCAGAGCGCTGCGGGGCCCTTCTCGTTGTCGACAAATACCCCGGCAGACCGGGTCATTTCGAGCGCTGTGCGTCAACGCGCTGTTCAGAGATGGGCACCACTTCGTCCCCCGAACCGGTGACCAAATGTCGCCATATCAGCACTGAACGCTACCCTCACTCGCGTGAAGCACTCCACCAACCCACAGACACGACGCGGCCACCGGGGCCCCGCCCGCCAGCTCGGCCGCACCATCGCCTTCGTCCTGCCCGTCGTCCTGGTGCTCTCCGGGACCCTCGCGGTCACCCGGGTCAACTGGTCGGGGGACCCCTCGGACTCGGTGCTCACCGCGACCGACGTCTCGAGCGCGGGTGCCGCGAAGAACACCGCGCCGCGCGCCCCGCAGGACGTGCTGCGCGACCAGTTGCTGACCGAGCTGCAGGAGAAGGACCCGGGCGTCGCCCTCACCCACCTCCAGCAGGCCGTCGACGAGCGGCCGACACTCGCCCGGCACTGTGCGTCGATCGCCCGCGCGCTCGGTCGCGCGGCGGTTCGTATGTACGGGCCCACTCGGGCGCAGTCCTATTCACGGCCCGTGTGCGACACGGCGTTCGCCTCGGGGGTCGCCGGGGCGCACGGTTAGCGCGAGGCGCCGGCGCTGGGCCTCGATCGAGGAACGGTTGCCGGCGGACGCCGTGAGCGGGGCGCCGCGTACAGTTCGGGCATGACTGATCCGAACGCCGCGTCCCGCCCCGTTCAAGCCGTCATCCTGGCCGGGGGCCAGGGGTCCCGGCTGCGCCCGTACACCGACGACCGGCCCAAGCCGATGGTCGAGATCCCCGGTACGGGGACGCCGATCATCGGCCATCAGCTTTCCTGGCTGGCCGAGGAGGGTGTGACGGATGTAGTGATCAGCTGTGGGCATCTCGCCGAGGTGCTCCAGGACTGGCTGAAGTCGGCCGACCTTCCGGTGCGGGTCACGACGGTCGTCGAGACGGAGCCGCTGGGGCGCGGTGGCGGACTGAAGTACGCGGCGGGGCATCTGCCGCATCCGGACAGGCCCTGGTACGCGACCAACGGGGACATCTGGACGCGGTTCTCGCTGCGGGACATGGCGGACTTCCATGCCGAGCGGGACGCCGTGGCTACCTTGGCGCTCGCTCGGCCTCGCATTCCCTGGGGTGCGGTGAAGACGGACGGCTTCGGGCACATCACGGACTTCATCGAGGCTCCGCCGTCGACGTTCGAGATCAACGCGGGTGTGTACGTCTTCTCGCCCGCCTTCGCCTCTCTGCTGCCCGAGCGCGGCGACCACGAGCGTACGACCTTCCCCCACCTGGCCCGGGAACGCCGGCTGGCCGGGTTTCCGCTTCCGCAGGGGGCGTACTGGCGCGCCATCGACACGGCGAAGGACCTGACGGAGGCGGCGAAGGAACTGGCGGCTCTGGGGCGCTGACGCCGCGGTGTGGTCGTCGGATGCCTGCGGCGGCCCGTTGCTGCCCGGTGGGGGTGCGGGTAGCGCCTCACGGTTGTCTTGTGGGTCGGGGACGCGTCGGGGGGTGTCCGTCCTCGGTCCGGCGGTTGCTGTGCCTCAGAGGGGTGCTGTTTCTTGACGCCGGCCGCTGCGGGCGGACACCCCCCGACGCGTCCCCTTGCCGCCGTGGGCGACTGCGGGCTCGTGGGGCTTCACCTCTCGGTGCCGGTCGGCGTCTTTCAGCCCGTCCGGCGATTGAGGACGAGGCCCGTTCAGGGCCGATGCGGGGGTCTGGGGGGCGCTGGTTCTCAGGAGAACGGGTGATGATGGGCCCCGGACGCTGGTGCGTCTGGGGCCCATCGGTGTCGTAGGGCTCGGGCTAGCCCAATAGGCCGCCTACCAAGCCCGGTTCGTCCTCGGCGGAGCCGCCCGTGGAGCCGCCTCCGGACGTGGGGCCGCCCGACGTGGGGCCGGTCGTCGTGCTGGGGGCCTCGTCGGCGGGGGTGGACTGCTCGGGCGGGGCCTGGCCGTCCGTGCCCTGCGTCTGGCTGGGCGTGCCCGCGCCCGTCGTGCCCGTGTCGCTGGTGGCGCCCGGCGTGGTCGCGGCGCCGGACGGGGTGGCCGCGCCCGAGGTCGCGCCCTGCGTGGGCGAGTTGGAGGCCGACGGCGATTTGTCGTGCCGGTTGTCGGGCTCCTGGGGCAGAGGCGAGCCGGGGAGTTCGTTGCGCGGGGCCTCGCCGGGGCCCGGGACCACGACACGGTCGGCGTCGCGGACCGCACCGCCCAGCAAGGAACCGATCAGCAGGGTCAGGCCGGTGACGATCGCCGTGACCAGGGCGCCGCGGCGCAGGACGTACTGGCGCAGTTCCCAGATGTCGGAGCGGGGGCCGAGGCGGCGCCAGGCCATGCCCGCGAGGCGGCCGTCGATGGAGTAGACGGGGGCGCCGGCGATGATCAGCGGGGACCAGGCGGCGAGATAGATGATGTCGGGGGCGTCGTAGACCGGGACGCTCTTCCAGCTGACCGTGACCAGGAGCGCCGCGGAGAGCATGGCGCCCACGACCGCTGCGACGCGCTGCCAGCAGCCCAGGACCGTCAGGACGCCGACGATCACCTGGAAGAAGGCGATGACGAGGCCGGATCCGACCGGGTGTTCGAGGGCGAACTGGCGCAGCGGTTCGGCGACTTCCCAGGGGTGCAGGGTGTTGAGCCACTTGACCATGGAGCCGCGCTTGCCGCCGTCGAAGTAGACGGGGTCGCAGAGCTTGCCCATGCCGGCGTAGATGGAGATGAAGCCGAGGAAGACCCGGAGGGGGAGCAGGACGACGCCGAGGTTCATGCGGCGGCCGGGATAGTAGGCGTGCCGCGCGGGGTCGTCGCCGCCGAGTCGCTTGGGCGGTGCGTCGGCGTCGTCCGGGCCGTGGGGATCATCGCCGATGAAGTCCTCGGCCGCGTACGCGAATTCCTCGTCGTAGGCGCTCTCGACCGTGCGCATGTGGGGCAGCAGCCGGGTTTCGAGGGATTCGTGCGTGCGCTGGGCGCCCACGAGCGGCGTTTCGACCGTCCGCGCCATCTCGTCCTCGTAGCCGACGTCGACGCGCGGGATGACCTGGGTGCCACCGGCGGCGGGGGCCGGCTCGTCGCCGTGGCGGACGCTGCCGTCCCGCACGGCCTGGAGGAGCCGGTGGGCGCCCGTGTCGTCAGGCGCGGACGTGCCGTTCCAGACGGCGACCCGGCGGCGGGCGCCCGATGCCGCGCCCGCTCTGCCGCCCGAGTTGACGAGGGGCATGAGGGCGGTGTCCTCGGTGGCGCTCAAGTGCCGWGCGATCCGGGGGGATTTGGTGCGCCCGGTCGACGCGCCCAGCAGCACGCGGAAACTCGCGTGACTGACGATGATCTGCGCCGGATCGCTCGGCACCTTCACCATGCTCAGCGCGGGAGCGTCGTCGTATCCCGACGAGCGGTCCCCCGTGGGTGTGCGGGGTGTTCTGGTGTCCACACTCAACTAACCGAGTGACGTGTGGTTAGGACACTGCTTTGACCGGTCCGATCTGTCCGGACCCCGTCAAGGATGCGCAGGTCGCACCACTGTCACCAGAATTAACCCGCACGAGTGACGCCACGGATGTCTGTTCAGACGCGTCGGCGAGCCGCCTCGTACAAGACGATTCCTGCGGCCACACCGGCGTTGAGGGACTCCGCGCCGCCCGGCATCGGGATGCGTACGCGGTGGTCGCACGTCTCGCCGACCAGCCGCGACAGGCCCTTGCCCTCGCTGCCGACCACGATGACCACCGGACCCTCCAGGGCCTGAAGGTCGCCGATCTCGGCCTCGCCGTCGGCGGCGAGACCGACGACCGCGATTCCCGCCTTCTTGTACGCCTCCAGGGCACGGGTCAGGTTCGTGGCCCGGGCTACCGGCGTACGGGCCGCCGTGCCGGCGGACGTCTTCCAGGCACCGGCCGTCATGCCCGCCGCGCGACGCTCGGGTACGACGACTCCGTGGCCGCCGAAGGCCGAGACCGAGCGGACCACCGCACCGAGGTTGCGCGGGTCCGTCACCCCGTCGAGGGCGACGATGAGCGGGTCCTCGCCCGCGTCGGCTGCGGCGTCGGCGAGGTCCTCGGGGTGGGCGTACTCGTAGGGCGGGACCTGGAGGACGAGGCCCTGGTGGTTGAGGCCGTTCGTCATGCGGTCCAGCTCGGGGCGCGGGGCCTCCATGAGGTTGATGCCACCGCGCTCGGCGGCGAGCTGGAGGGCCTCGCGGACGCGCTCGTCGTTGTCGATGAACTGCTGGACGTAGAGGGTGGAGGCCGGGACGCCCTCGCGCAGTGCTTCGACGACCGGGTTGCGTCCTACGACCATCTCGGACGTGCCCTTGCCGCCGCGGCCGCGCGGTGCGGGACGGCGCGCGGCCTGCTTCGCCTTGGCGTTCGCGATGCGGTTCGCCTTGTGCTTCTTGCGCATCTCGGCGGGCGGGGTCGGGCCCTTGCCCTCGAGACCCTTGCGTCGCTGGCCGCCACTGCCGACCTGCGCGCCCTTCTTGCCGGACATGCGGCGGTTGTTCGCGGCCATGACCTACCCGTCTGTCGTGAAGCGTTCGTACGTACGTCTATGAAGTGTGCCGCCCGATGGGCCGGGCGGCACAATCGATCTTCCTGTGCCTGGCCCCGGTCAGCGCGGGCCGAGGCTCCAGCGCGGGCCTTGCGGGCTGTCCTCGATGACGAGGCCCGACTGGCCGAGCTGGTCGCGGATGGCGTCCGCGGTGGCCCAGTCCTTGCGGGAGCGGGCTGCTTCGCGCTGGTCGAGGACCATGCGGACCAGGCTGTCGACCACGCCGTGCAGGTCCTCGCCGCGGTCGGTCTCGCCGGCCCAGTGCTCGTCGAGCGGGTCCAGGCCGAGGACGCCGAGCATGGCGCGCACCTCGGCGAGGCGGGCCACCGCGGCTTCCTTGTCGTCGGCGGCCAGTGCGCTGTTGCCCTGGCGGACGGTGGTGTGCACGACGGCGAGCGCCTGCGGGACGCCCAGGTCGTCGTCCATCGCCTCGGCGAAGGCCAGCGGCACCTCGGGCGACGGCTCGACGACGCCCGCCTTCTCCACCACGCGCTGCACGAAGCCCTCGATGCGCGCGAACGCCGACTCGGCCTCGCGCAGGGCCTCCTCGCTGTACTCGATCATCGAGCGGTAGTGCGGGGTGCCGAGGTAGTAGCGCAGGACGATCGGGCGCCAGGCCTTGACCATCTCGCTGACCAGGACGCTGTTGCCGAGCGACTTGGACATCTTGTCGCCGGCCATGGTGACCCAGGCGTTGTGCACCCAGTACTGGGCGAAGTCGTCGCCGTAGGCCTTGGCCTGGGCGATCTCGTTCTCGTGGTGCGGGAAGATCAGGTCGAGGCCGCCGCCGTGGATGTCGAAGGCGCTGCCGAGGTACTTGTGCGCCATGGCCGAGCACTCCAGGTGCCAGCCGGGACGCCCCGGGCCCCACGGCGTCGCCCAGGTCGGCTCGCCGGGCTTGGCGGACTTCCACATGGCGAAGTCGCGCGGGTCGCGCTTGCCGGTCTCGCCATCGCCGGACGGCTGCAGGAGGTTGTCCAGCTCCTGCCGCGACAGTTCCAGGTATCCCGGGAAGGAGCGCACGTCGAAGTAGACGTTGCCGTCGGACTCGTAGGCGTGACCGCGCTCGATGAGGCCCTGCATCATCTCGACCATCTCGGTCACATGGCCGGTGGCACGGGGCTCGTACGTCGGCGGCAGGCAGCCGAGGGCGGTGTAGCCGTCGTTGAACGCCCGCTCGTTCTCGTACCCGATGGACCACCACGGGCGGCCCTGCTCGGCGGCCTTGGCGATGATCTTGTCGTCGATGTCCGTGACGTTCCTGATGAACGTCACGCCATAGCCGCGGTACTCGAACCAGCGGCGCATGATGTCGAAGTTGAGGCCGGAGCGGATGTGACCGATGTGGGGCGCGGCCTGCACGGTGGCACCACAGAGGTAGATCGAGACACAGCCCGGCTTGAGCGGGGTGAAGTCACGGATCTGCCGGGCGTTGGTGTCGTACAGGCGAATAGTCACGACACCAGGGTAGTGGGCGGATGAGGGTGCCTGGTGCGTAAGTGAGGTTTGGTCGTTGTCGTCTGCGGGGCGCAGGTCCACCCCGCTAGCCGACCCGCACCACCAGTGCCGTCGCCACCGCCATCAGGCCCTCGCCGCGGCCCGGGAAGCCCAACCCGTCGGTGGTCGCGCCCGACACCGACACCGGTGCGCCCGCCGCCGCCGACAGGATCTTCTGCGCCTCGTCGCGCCGCTTGCCGATCTTCGGGCGGGGGCCGACCACCTGGACCGCGATGTTGCCGATACGGAAGCCCGCCTCGCGCACGATGCGGGCCGCCTCGGTGAGGAGTACGACGCCGGAGGCGCCCGACCACTCGGGGCGCCCCGTGCCGAAGTGCCGGCCCAGGTCGCCGAGGCCGGCCGCGGAGAAGAGCGCGTTGCAGGCGGCGTGTGCGACGACGTCCGCGTCGGAGTGGCCGGCCAGACCCGGGCCCTCGCCCTCCCACTTCAGGCCCGCGCACCACAGCTCGCGGCCCTCCTCGAAGGCGTGGATGTCGGTGCCGATACCGACCTGCGGGAGAACCGGTTCAGAAGCCATCGTTCAGCCTCCGGCGGGCCAGGACCGCCTCCGCCAGGACCAGGTCCAGCGGGCGCGTGACCTTGAAGGCCTCCTCGTGGCCGGGGACGATCACGACCGTCAGGCCGAGCCGTTCGACCATGCTGGCGTCGTCGGTGACGTCGTCCGTCACCGTCTCGTGCGCACGGATCAGCGTGGCGCGGTCGAAGCCCTGCGGGGTCTGTACCGCGCGCAGGCGGGCGCGCTGCGGGGTGGCGACCACCGGCTCGGGGGCCCCGGGCGTCTGCGCGGGCTCGACCTCCTTGACGGTGTCCGCGAGCGGCAGCGCGGGCACCACGGCCGCCGCTCCGTCCCGTACGGCCTCGATCACCGCGTCCACCGTGTCCACCGGCACCAGCGGGCGGGCCGCGTCGTGCACCAGGACGATGTCGTGATCCGGCGGCAGCGCGTCCAGGCCGAGCTTGACGGACTCCTGGCGGGTCTCGCCGCCGGGGACCACAAGGAAGTCGGTGCGCTCGGGCAGCGCGTGGGCGTCGAGCATGCTCTTGACCTCGGGGGCGCCGTCGGGCGGGGCCACGACGACGACGAGGGAGACGGCGCGGGACGCGGCCATCGCGCGGACCGCGTGGATGAGCATGGGCGTGCCGTTCAGCGCGCGAAGTGCTTTGGGGGCGCCCGGACCGAGGCGCACGCCCCGACCTGCGGCCGGAATCACCACCGCGGTACGGGTTCCACTGCGGGCTTCCGAGGGCGAAGGACGCGAATCGTCAGACATCGGTTCCTGTCAGGTTTGTGTGCTCGACCTAGTTGGGTATGGCCTGGGGGTGCCCCCTGCTCGAGCGAAGTCGAGAGCTTGGGGGAGTGCCGGGCGCGAGCCTTGACCGGACCCTTCCGTGACAGTCGGTCGAGCCTGCTGCCCGGGCCCGGCACGTCAAGTATCGGGGGCGTCCCCGAAGTAAGGCGCACGTGGCAGGACACGCACGGCGCCCGCGAGCGAACATGCCGCAGCGCCCGGCGACAGCAATTACGTCATCGGGCACCGCGGCACTTCTTTGAATTCAGCACAGTGCTGAACTGAGGGTGCTGAACTGAGGCGGGTGGGACCGCGTCAGGACGCGAGAACCTCGTCGAGCAGGGCTTCGGCCTTGTCCTCGTTGGTGTTCTCCGCGAGAGCGAGCTCGCTCACCAGGATCTGGCGGGCCTTGGCGAGCATGCGCTTCTCACCGGCGGAGAGTCCGCGCTCGCGCTCACGACGCCACAGGTCACGCACGACTTCCGCGACCTTGATGACATCGCCGGAGGCGAGCTTCTCCAGATTTGCCTTGTAACGACGCGACCAGTTCGTGGGCTCCTCGGCGTACGGCGCGCGCAGCACCTCGAAGACCCGGTCCAGCCCGTCCTGACCGACCACATCACGCACGCCGACGAACTCCGCATTGTCCGCTGGCACACGTACCGTCAGGTCACCCTGGGCGACCTTCAGCACCAAGTAGGTCTTGTCCACGCCTTTGATCTGGCGAGTTTCGATGGCCTCGATCAGCGCGGCCCCGTGATGGGGATAGACCACGGTGTCGCCAACCTTGAACGTCATGTGACAGGTACCCCTTCCGTGGCTATCCAGAGTAACACGGAAACTGCGGGTTCTGAATGGCGTTTTCGCAGGTCAGGGCATATCTCGGGGCTTGACAACTCCAACAGGAACGTGCTGCGCGGGCCGAACGGAAGAAGGTATTCGCAGGTGGGAGCGGCTCTGCGGGCGGGGTGAAACGCGCACGTTACGCGCATCCGGCGGCACCTCCGTGTGGTCGAACGTACACAAATGTCCGGTTCCAAGTGTGCGACTTCCGCTACTCCGTTCGGCGTCCCGAGTCGGGTACCGGACGATTCCTGGAATTGATCACGGCCAGGTCGGACGGCACGGTCGGTGATCAATTCCGGGAGGGTCGCGCATTCCTTCACGGAAATTTTGCGGGTGGGCTTGCAAGGGGCTTATGTGAATGGCGGACGAGCAGCCGGGCAATGTGACTCCCGGGCCACTCGCGGGTGAAGAGACGGGGCGCGGAAGAGGTACTTCGACGGCACTTCGGTCGCCGAGGGGAGGGTCGGGTGCGGTCACGCGGGAACGGCTCGGTAACCTAAGGCCGCTGACAGACACTTAGGGCGGCTCTACGCGCCCGCTCCGTTCGAGTCAAGGAGTTGCCGCCGCCGTGAGCAGCAGCCTTCGACGCGGCGCACTCGCTGCCGCCTCCCTCGCGTTCTCGATCACCTCGCTCGCCGCGTGCGCCGCCGGCAACAACAGCCAGACGCTGGAGATCAAGCCGGACAACGCGGCCACCTCCGTCGGCGACATCAAGATCCAGAACGCCATCGTCATCACCCAGCCGGACCAGGAGTCGACCGGCCCGGCCGCGATCTCCGCGACCCTGTTCAACTCCGGCACGACCGCCCAGACGCTGGACGCGATCAAGGTGGACGACATCGACAAGACCGCCGAGCTCAAGGCCGCCAAGGGCGGCAGCCTGAGCGTCCCGGCCGGCGGCTCGCTGATCCTCGGCGGCAAGGACAACGCCTCCGCGGTGCTGGCCAGCAGCAGTGAGGCCCTCCGCGACGGCGACGCGCAGAAGATCACCTTCACCTTCAGCAAGACCGGTGACGTGAGCCTGCGCGCGTTCGTCGTGCCCGCCGAGCGCTACTTCGAGGGCTGGGGCCCGAGCGCGGTGCCGGAGGTTCCGGGCACGTCGTCCTCGCCGACGGGGTCCCCGGCCGGGGACGCCGAGTCCACGCCGACCGGCACTGCCTCCGCCGGCTCGACGGAAGGCGCCGGTGCCGGCAGCGGTGCCGGGACCGAGGGCGGTACGCCGACCGCGACGGACAGCGCCTCGCAGTCGGCCGCCGGCCACTGAGCGGTCGTACGGCACCTGGCACAGCCGTAGAAAAGGGCGGGGCCCCGGAAATCCGGGGCCCCGCCCTTTGTCGTCGCGGCTGCGGTTTACGGCTCGAACTTGTAGCCGAGGCCTCGCACCGTCACCAGGTACCGCGGCGCGCCCGGGTCCGGCTCGATCTTGGCGCGCAGGCGCTTGACGTGGACGTCGAGGGTCTTGGTGTCGCCGACGTAGTCGGCGCCCCAGACCCGGTCGATGAGCTGCATGCGGGTCAGGACGCGGCCGGCGTTGCGCAGCAGCATCTCCAGGAGGTCGAACTCCTTGAGGGGGAGGTCGACCTTGGAGCCGGAGACCGTGACCACGTGGCGGTCGACGTCCATCCGGACCGGGCCCGCCTCCAGCGCGGCCGGTGTCACCTCCTCCGGCTCGCCGCGGCGGCGCAGGACGGCCCGGATACGGGCGACCAGCTCGCGCGAGGAGAACGGCTTGGTGACGTAGTCATCTGCTCCTATTTCCAGGCCGACGACCTTGTCGATCTCGCTGTCCTTGGCGGTGACCATGATCACCGGGACGTTGGAGCGGCCGCGCAGCTGGCGGCAGACCTCGGTGCCCGGCAGGCCGGGCAGCATCAGGTCGAGGAGGACGAGGTCGGCGCCGTTGCGCTCGAACTCGTCGAGTCCGTCGGGCCCGGTGGTCGCGACGGCGACCTCGAAGCCCTCTTTACGGAGCATGTACGACAGGGCGTCGGAGAAGGACTCCTCGTCCTCGACGACGAGCACACGGGTCACGGAAGGACCTCCGGGGCGGAAAGCGTTTCGTACGCGGGTGAGTCGGGGGCAGTGGGGGATTTCGATAGTGCGGGCTGCCCGGCCTCGTCGTCGAGATCGGGGTGCTGCTGAGCGCGGTCGCGGGCCGCACCCGCCTCCGGCAGCCGCAGGGTGAACGTGGAGCCCTGTCCCTCGGAACTCCACACCGTGACCTCCCCGCCGTGCGAGGCGGCCACGTGCTTGACGATCGCGAGACCGAGGCCGGTGCCACCAGTGGCACGGGAACGGGCCGGGTCGACGCGGTAGAAGCGCTCGAAGATGCGCTCCTTGTCCTTGTCCGAGATGCCGATGCCCTGGTCGGTGACGGCGATCTCGATATTGTCCCCGCCCGCGATGCTGAGCCGGCGCGCGGCGATGCCGACGCGGGTGCGGGCGGGCGAGTAGTTGACGGCGTTCTCGACGAGGTTGCCGAGGGCGGCGGCCAGCTGACCGCGGTTGCCCCAGATGCTGAGGTCCTCGGTGCCGCCGGCGGCCATGGTGATCTGCTTCGTGCCGGCGGCGTGCCGGCAGCGGTCGATCGCCTCGGCGACGAGTTCGTCGACGCGGACGGGCTCGGCGTCCTCCAGCGGGTCGTCGTTCTGCACCCGGGAGAGGTCGATGAGCTCCTGCACCAGGTTGGTGAGCCGGGTCGCCTCGATCTGCATGCGCCCGGCGAAGCGCTCCACGGCCTCCGGGTCGTCGGAGGCGTCCATGACCGCCTCGGACAGCAGGGAGAGCGCGCCGACCGGGGTCTTGAGCTCGTGACTGACGTTCGCGACGAAGTCGCGTCGTACCGCCTCTATCCGCCGGGCCTCGGTGAGGTCCTCGACGAGGAGGAGGACGAGACGGGAGCCGAGCGGCGCGACACGGGCGGACACGGCGAGGGCCTCGCCGCGTCCGGTGCCACGCCTCGGGAGGTCCAGCTCGACCTGCCGTATCTCCCCGTCACGTCGCGTGTCCCGGGCCATCTGGAGCATGGGCTCCACGGAGAGCTTGCCGCCGCGCACCAGACCGAGGGCGTACGCCGCCGAGCTGGCCTTGACGACCGCGTCCCCTTCGTCGAGGACGACCGCGGACGAGCGCAGCACCGACAGGACCGTGTCCACGCCGGGCGGCAGGACCGGGTCGGTGTGCAGGGAGGTTCGAGTGGGTCGCTTCAGGTCGCGTTCGCTCCAGCGGAACGCCAGCATGGCGATGACACCGGTAAGAACCCCGGCGATCGCTGCCGCTGCGGCGACCGCCGCGTTCACGTCCATGCATCCAGGTTAGGCATGTCGCGGGCCGTGCCCACAGCCGTCGGAGTGCGAGCTCGAACACTCGTCGCCCAGAGTTCACCTTGGAGCCAGTGTTGGTTCATTTGGGGTGGCTGAAACGGACGCGTAGGCACCGGATCGTGAGGTCGTGGGGTTCGCACGGCCGGTTTGGCGCGGAGATCACACAGTCGGTTTAGCGTAGAGATCGCACTGGCGGTTTCACGACAGTCCGACTGTCGTTTTCGCGACGGTCTTACTGTCTGAGGGCATGACGGTAGGACTGCCTGTTCCACGACAGGACGGTCTCCTGGCGCCCGGAACCCCCGAGGCATACGTAAGAGAGGGACCCTGATGCGGGACGCGTACCACGAGGAACTGGACTCGATCGGCGACAGTCTGGTCGAGATGGCCCGGCTGGTCGGGTCGGCGATCGGGCGCGCCACGGCGGCGATCCTCGACGCCGACCTGAAGCTGGCCGAGAGCGTGATCGAGGGTGACGAGAAGGTCGACGACCTTCAGCACGACCTGGAGGCCCGGGCCATAGCCCTGCTGGCGCGACAGCAGCCGGTGGCCACGGACCTCCGCATAGTCGTCACCTCGCTGCGGATGTCGGCGGACCTGGAGCGCTCGGGCGACCTGGCCCAGCACGTGGCGAAGCTCACGCGGCTGCGCTACCCCGCGCGCGCCATCCCGCAGGACCTGCACGCGACCATCCTGGAGATGGGCCAGCTGGCGCAGCGCCTGATGGCGAAGGCGGCCGAGGTGATCGTCACGAAGGACGTCGACCTCGCGATGCAGCTGGAGCAGGACGACGACGCGATGGACCTCCTCCACCGCACGCTCTTCCAGCACCTGATGGACGAGCGCTGGAAGCACGGCATCGAGACGGCGGTCGACGTGACGCTGCTCGGCCGCTACTACGAGCGGTACGCCGACCACGCGGTGGCCGTGGCGAAGCGGGTGGTCTACCTGGTGACGGGTGAGCACGCGGACGAGCTTCAGCCCGACATCCAGCCGGACATCCAGCCGGTTTCGGGAGTGGAGGGGGCGTAGCTCCCCTCCGGGGTGCGGCCGGCGCGGGCCCGTGAGCGGGCTCGCGGAGAGCTGTTCGGGGCGCGTGCAAGCCTCTGTGCGCCGTTGATGCGCCCAGCTGGGCGGGCATGCAATGGGCACAGGCACCAGCCTCGAGGAGGGACCATGGCCGAATCCCCCAGCACTCCCGGCACCACGCCCGACCCCACCCAGGAACGCCCGACCGAGCAGCCCGCCGACATCAGGAGCCTCCCGCTCTTCGGCGCCTGCGGCTGCGGCTCGGGCTGCGGGTGCGGGTGCCAGTCGGGGAACCCTTGCCAGTGCGGGTGAGGGTGCAGGACGCGGCGGGTCCGCGGCGTACGGCGCCGTGGATGCCGTAGATCACGTACGACGGTGAGGGCCTCGGCGCGGATGACGCGCCGGGGCCCTTTGCCGTGCGGGTCCTTCAGGTGGGGCTAGTCCGCGTCGATGCAGGCGACGGCGGAGACGACGACGCGGGGTTCCGATTCGGCTTCGGCGTAGTGGTCGAAGATTTCGTGCCCCGAGCTCGTGGTTGCCGGACTGGGCGCCGGCGCGGGTGGCACGGGGCACGCCCGGGGGCTCGATGCCGACGGCTCGACGCGTGGGCGTGGGCCGGACGTCGGCTCGATCCCGTCGTTGATCGCCTCGGTGAACGACCACCCGGCGACAGCCAGCACGAGCCAGCCCCCGGCCAGCCATGCCTTCATACGCCTGCTCATCCCGCCCCCACTGGTAGACCTCACGGCAACCGGGCAGTCGACGGCCCGGAGTTGGCCCCGGTGCAGCGACAAGCCCCCTGCCTGTGGAGAACGCACAGGCAGGGGGCTTGATCAGCTCGGGTTACTTCTTCTTGCCCTGGTTCTTGACCGCCTCGATGGCCGCCGCGGCCGCCTCCGGGTCCAGGTACTTGCCGCCGGGGGTCAGCGGCTTGAAGTTGGCGTCCAGTTCGTAGGACAGGGGGATGCCCGTCGGGATGTTCAGGCCCGCGATGTCGGCGTCCGAGATGCCGTCCAGGTGCTTGACCAGGGCGCGCAGGCTGTTGCCGTGGGCGGCGACCAGGACCGTGCGGCCGGACAGGAGGTCCGGGACGATGCCGTCGTACCAGTACGGGAGCATGCGGATGACGACGTCCTTCAGGCACTCCGTGCGGGGGCGGAGCTCCGGGGGAATCGTCGCGTAACGGGGGTCGTCCGACTGGGAGAACTCCGTGCCGTCCTCGAGCGGGGGCGGCGGGGTGTCGTACGAGCGGCGCCACAGCATGAACTGGTCCTCGCCGAACTCGGCGAGGGTCTGGGCCTTGTCCTTGCCCTGGAGGGCGCCGTAGTGGCGCTCGTTCAGGCGCCAGCTGCGGTGGACCGGGATCCAGTGGCGGTCGGCCGCCTCCAGCGCCAGCTGCGCCGTGCGGATCGCGCGCTTCTGGAGTGACGTGTGGACCACGTCGGGGAGAAGGTCGGCGTCCTTCAGGAGCTCGCCACCGCGGACTGCCTCCTTCTCGCCCTTCTCGTTGAGGTTCACGTCCACCCAACCGGTGAACAGGTTCTTCGCGTTCCACTCGCTCTCGCCGTGGCGGAGGAGGATCAGCTTGTACGGTGCGTCGGCCATGCGTCCGAGCGTAATCCAAGGCTTTGGCCCGGTGCGCGCCCCTCCCGAAGGGCGGACGGTTGACGGGATCTGTTAATTGAGTGGCTGCCGCGAAGGGCGCGCTTGTAAGTTGCCGATACCGCCTGAGCTTCTTACATCCGGTGCTGGTGCCGGCTACATCCGTGGGGACCCGTATGCCACTCGCCGCCATGAGGCGCGCCACCCGAGAGACCGTATCCGGGCTCCCCCGCGAGTTCTGGTGGCTGTGGACGAGCACGCTGGTCAACCGGCTCGGCGCCTTCGTCGCCACCTTCATGGCCCTGTACCTCACCCTCGACCGCGGCTACTCCGCCTCCTACGCCGGCCTGGTCGCCGCGCTCCACGGACTCGGCGGGGTCGTCTCCTCGATCGGGGCCGGGGTCATGACCGACCGGCTCGGGCGGCGGCCGACCCTGCTCGTGGCGCAGGCCTCCACCGCCGTATCCGTGGCCGTGCTCGGGTTCATGCACCACCCCGTCGCCATCGCCGGCGTCGCCTTCGTAGTCGGCGCGGCCTCCAACGCCTCCCGGCCCGCCGTGCAGGCGATGATGGCCGACATCGTGCGGCCCGAGGACCGGGTACGCGCCTTCTCGCTCAACTACTGGGCCATCAACCTCGGCTTCGCCATCTCCTCCATGGCCGCCGGCTTCATCGCCGAGGTCAGCTACCTCGCCGGGTTCCTGATCGAGGCGGGCATGACGGCCGTCTGCGCGATCGTGGTGTTCGTGAAGCTGCCGGAGTCCCGGCCCGTGCGGGCGGAGACGGAGAAGGCCGACGAAGAGGTCGGGCTCAGGGCCGTGCTGCGCGACAGGCGTTTCATGGCCGTCGTCGGACTGTCCTTCCTCGTCGCCCTCGTCTTCCAGCAGGGCTCGGTGGGTCTGCCGATCGCGATGGGCGACGCCGGGTTCTCGCCCGCCGACTACGGCCTCGCCATCGCCGTCAACGGCGTCCTGATCGTCGCGCTCCAGATCCCGGTCACGCGGTTCATCGACCGCCGGGACACGAAGAAGATCCTCATCGTGTCGTCCCTGCTCGCCGGCTACGGCTTCGGCCTCACCGCCTTCGCCGGCTCGGTCGGCGTCATCGCGCTGACGGTGTGCGTCTGGACGCTCGGCGAGATGCTGAACGCCCCCACCCAGACCGGCCTCGTCGTCCGCCTCTCCCCCGCCCAGGGGCGTGGCCGCTACCAGGGCATGTACACCCTGTCCTGGTCGGTCGCGGCCCTGGTCGCACCCCTGATGTCCGGCTTCGTCATCGACCGCTTCGGCGCCGAGTGGCTCTGGGCTCTGTGCGCGATCACCGGGACCGCGGCCGCCATCGGATACGGCGCCCTGACACGCCGCCTTCCGTCAGAGGCCCCGGCCGAGACTCCGACGGCCACCGAGGCCGACGTCAGCCCCGTCGTCGGCCCAGTCGTCGGCACGGAGCCCGACGTCCGCACGGCCTGATCCCCGGTCTCGCACCGACTGCCTGCTGAGCCCGCATTCCACGGGGTATACAAGGAGGCGCGGTAC
>NZ_RDBN01000053.1:1376556-1419474 GCF_008042075.1 Streptomyces sp. UW30
GGTGAAGGGGGTGCGGGTGAACTCTTGCCAGAGGGAGGGGACTTCGYAAGCCGCCTTGGGGACTCCGGAGGCTTTGGGGACTCCGGAGGCTATGGGGGCATCGGGGGCGCCGGGGGCCGCCTGTGCCGTGCCGGTCGCCGTCGCGAGTGCCACGGCCGTGGCTCCGCCCAGCAGGGTTCGTCTGGTGAGGTGCGCATTGCCCATGGTCCGTGCGTCCTTCCCATGCGGCTCTTCATGGATGTGAACCACGTTCAGAAGTGCGATGGGCGCGAGCATGCCACGGCCCCTCAGGAGTACGGAAGGGGTCGTGCGGGGTGAGTTGGTGCGGACCTTTTCAGGTCCCTACGTCACTCCGAGGGCCGCTGGATCAGATGGGTGAACGCGTCCAGGTTCCGCGTCGACTCGCCGCGCGCCACGCGCCACTCGTACTCCTTGCGGATCGCGGACGCGAAACCGAGCTCCAGGAGGGTGTTGAAGGCGCCGTCCGCCGCCTCCAGGACCTGGCCGAGGAGGCGGTCGATCTCGTCGGCCGTGACGCCGGCGAGCGGGAGCTTCGCGGTGACGTAGATGTCGCCGAGCCGGTCCACGGCGTAGCTCACGCCGTAGAGCTTGAGGTTGCGCTCCAGGAGCCAGCGGTGGACGCCGGGTTCGTTCTCGTCGGGGTGGCGGATGACGAAGGCGTTCAGCGACAGGGAGTGGCGGCCGACGAGCAGGGACACGGTCGTCGAGAGCTTGCGCGTGCCGGGGAGCTTGACGACGTAGTTGCCGGGGGCGGGGCTCTCCCACTCCAGGTCGGCGTCCTTCAGGGCCCCCTCGACGACCTGCGCCGTCTTCTGTGCGTCAGCCATGGTGGGAGCGTACGCGACGGCGGTGGGCCTGGGCCGCGGCCGTGTAGACGTCCGCCGTGGCGGCCGCCGAGGTGTCCCAGCCGAAGGACTGGGCGTGCCGGGAGGCCGCGTCGCCCATGCGGGTGGCCAGGTGCGGGTCGTCGGCGAAGGCGTGCAGCACGCGCGCGTACTCGGCGGGGTTGTGGCCCTGGACCAGGAATCCGGTACGGCCGTCCCGGACCGCGACCGGCAGGCCGCCGACCGCTGCGGCCAGTACGGGTGTGCCGGCCGCCTGCGCCTCGATGGCCACCAGGCCGAAGGACTCGCTGTACGACGGCATGACCAGCACCGATGCCGCCCGGAACCAGTCGGCGAGCTGCTCCTGGCCGACGGGCGGGCGGAACCGTACGACATCCGCGACGCCCAGCCGGGCGGCGAGCTTTTGCAGGCCCTCCGGCTTGGCGAGGCCGCTGCCGCTGGGGCCGCCGACGATCGGGACGACGATCCGGGAGCGCAGCTCGGGGTGCTCGTCGAGGAGGACCGCCACCGCGCGCAGCAGGACGTCCGGGGCCTTCAGGGGCTGGATGCGGCCGGCGAAGAGCGGGATCAGGGCGTCCTGCGGGAGGCCGAGGCGGGCGCGGGCTGCGGCTCGGCCGTCGGCGGGCGCGAAGCGGGTGAGGTTGACGCCGGGGTGGACCACGGCGACCTTGCCGGGGTCGGCGGCGTAGTGCCGGACGAGTTCGTCGGCCTCCTCGGCGGTGTTGGCGATGAGGCGGTCCGCTGCGGCGACGATCTGGGTTTCGCCGATGACCCGGGCGGCGGGTTCGGGGGTGTCGCCGTCGGCGAGGTTGGCGTTCTTGACCTTGGCCATGGTGTGCATGGCGTGCACCAGGGGGGCGCCCCAGCGCTGGGCCGCCAGCCAGCCGACGTGGCCGGAGAGCCAGTAGTGGGAGTGGACCAGGTCGTAGTAGCCGGGGCGGTGGCCGGCCCAGGCCTGCATCACGCCGTGGGTGAAGGCGCAGAGCTGGGCGGGGAGGTCTTCCTTGTTGAGGCCCTCGTAGGGGCCGGCGTCGATGTGGCGGACGAGGACGCCGGGGGCCAGTTCCACGGTGGGGGGGAGGTCGGTGGCGGTGGTGCGGGTGAAGATCTCGACCTCGATGTTGATCGCGGCGAGGCGCTGCGCCAGCTCCACGATGTAGACGTTCATGCCGCCGGCGTCGCCGGTGCCGGGCTGGTGGAGCGGGGAGGTGTGCACGCTGAGCATGGCTACGCGGCGGGGGCGGCGGTGGAGCCTGAGTCGTGAGGGGGCCGCCGCCTGGGAGCGGTGCCTGAGCCTGCTGACGTACTGGCTCACGTGGCGGTCCTCCTTGGCTGCGGGCATGCCGGACGGAGGGTTGAGCGCCCTCCAAGGCGGTGCAACGCCGGAGGGTTGGGTTCCCATTCCTGGTGGAGTGGTTTTTGCCTAGGAATTACCGGCGGTCGCTCAACTGTTCGGGGCCTGGGTGCGTGGGGTGCCTGCCGGATGCCGGATGCCTGGTGCCTGATGCCCGCGGCGGCCGGGCCCGGTTCGGTGGGGGTTCGCGTTGCGCACCGCCCGTGCGTCGGGGGTCGGGGGTCGGGGTTGTGCCGGGGCGTGGCGCCTGGTGTGCCTGCCGGCGCATACGCTCGTCCGTATGAATGCCCGCGCTTCCCGCCCCGTGGGAACGGTGACCCGCGGGACCACCAATCCCAATCGGTTGCGCCGTATGGACCGGTGGATCGCCCATACGCAGGGGCGTGAGCTTCGCCGGGTTGCGGATGCCGTAGCTGTTGATCTCGGGTATGGCGCTTCTCCTTGGACGGCCGTCGAGTTGTTGGGGCGGCTGCGGGTCGTCGCGCCTCGGGTGACGGTGGTCGGGCTGGAGATCGAGCCGGCTCGGGTTGCCGCCGCCAAGCCGTATGAGCGGGAGGGGCTCGTTTTTCGGCACGGTGGCTTCGAGGTCCCGATTCCGCAGCGGCCGGTGCTCGTGCGGGCCGCGAATGTGTTGCGGCAGTACGACGAGGGGGAGGTCGCCGGGGTCTGGGAGCGGCTGTGCGCGCGGCTGGCGCCGGGCGGGCTGCTCGTGGAGGGGACCTGTGACGAGATCGGGCGCCGGCATGTGTGGGTCGCGCTCGGGCCGGAGGGGCCGCGGACGGTGACGTTCGCCGCGCGGCTGGGGTCGCTGGAGCGGCCGTCGGATCTCGCCGAGCGGCTGCCCAAGGCGCTCATCCATCGCAATGTGCCCGGTGAACCGGTCCATGCGTTTCTGCGGGACTTCGACCGCGCCTGGGCGGCCGCGGCGCCCTACGCCTCGTACGGTGCCCGGCAGCGCTGGATCCGGGCCGTGCGGGATCTCGCGGGCGACTGGCCGGTGTCCGACGGACCGGGGCGGTGGCGGCAGGGGGAAGTGACCGTGCGGTGGGAGGCGCTGGAGCCCCGGACCTAGGTCACCCTTGTCTCGTTCCCGGCGCTTTCCCTCCCGTTTCCCCGGTCGACCGCGGATCACGGAACGATCTCCGCGAGTCGTTCGTCACAAAGGCGGGGAGATCGTCATGACGGGGAGTGAATGGGGGGAAGCAGACCTCTGTCGCTTTGCGCGCCGTCATGGCACGATCCCCCGGACGCTCGTAAGTTACTGACGAGACATCAGTTTGGGGGCACGAGTATGGGTACGGGCAAGCGCGGCCTGCTCATGATGGCCGTGACCGTCGTCTGCGCGGTCACCGTACTGGCGGCACCGGGCACCGCCTTCGCGGCACCCTCCCCCTCACCGACCCCGAGCGCCTCACCCTCTTCCTCGCCGACCCCCGTGTCGAACAAGGAGCTTGAGGAAGTCCGCAAGAAGCTGGAGAAGCTCTACCACTCCGCGGCCGTCGCCACCGACCAGTACAACGCCGCCGAGGAGGCGGCCGAGAAGCAGTCCGCCGAGATCGTCTCGCTGGCCAAGAAGATCGTCAGAGGGCAGGAGAAGCTCGCCGAGCTGAAGGAGCGGGCCGGCTCCGCTGCCGCCGCTCAGTATCGGCTGGGCGGGTTGCCCGACGAGGCGAAGTTGATGCTGAGCGATGATCCGCGGACCTTCCTCGACGGGGCCGGGCGAGTGATTCAGGGGCAGCGCGCCACCAAGGGTCTCCTGGCGGAAATGACGCGCACCCAGCAGGACTTGGAGCAGTACTCCAGGGACGCCTCCGCCCAGTGGCAGAAGCTGGAGGCCGGGCGCAAGGCCAAGGCCGCCGCCCAGAAGAAGATCGAGAAGCAGATCAAGGCGGCCGAACAGCTGGAGTCCCAGCTGGAGAAGGAGCAGCTGGAGCGGCTCAAGAAGCTGGAGGAGGAGGCCGCCTACAAGGCGCAGACCGCCTGGCTGGACTCCGGCGCACTGAAGGACGTCAAGGGCAAGGCGTCCGAGCAGGGGCGAAAGGCCGTCAAGTATGCCGGCGCACAGTTGGGCAAACCGTATGAATGGGGTGCGGAGGGGCCCAAGACGTATGACTGTTCAGGGTTGACGTCTCAGGCCTGGGCGAGTGCCGGGAGCGGGATTCCGCGGACCTCGCAGGAGCAGTGGAAGCAGCTCAAGCGCATCGACATCAAGGACATGCGGCCCGGCGACCTCATCATCTACAACGACGACGCGAGCCATGTCGCCATGTACATCGGCGGCGGCGCCATCATCCACGCCCCGCGTCCGGGGCGGACGGTGACGGTCGCGGGGGCCGGGTCGATGCCGATCCTCGGGGTGGTTCGGCCCGATGCGTAAGGATTCAGGGCGTCTTGTGACCTGCGGGTCGTGACTCGGGCCACGTGACCCACCCCACGTCACATCGCCACCAAACGCCGCTTTGACGTGACGTTCGTCATCCTTGCCGGTGCGCCGCCCTGTCCAACTGCGGTACGGAACGCGGCATATGACAGCGGCCAGCCTCCACACGGCGTGCTCCACACCATTCCGCTGCGGCGCCGACACCCGCTATGGTCCCCGTCGGTGGATCGAGACCCCTCGCTCCCACCATGCCCTCGGGGGGAGGGAAGGAACTCAACACGATGCCCGTACCCGTACCGCGGCAGAGAGCGATCCCGGCCGTGGAGACTGGTCAGGCGCCGGCTGCGTCCCCAGGCGGCACCTCTCGGGAGGTGGCCCTGCGTAAGCGTGAAACGGTCGAGAACACCACCCATAACAGCCTGACGCTGCTGCTGATCGAGGACGATCCCGGCGGCTCCGCGATGGTGCCCGAGCTGCACGACTCGGCCGGCAGGCCGATCCGTGTGCGCACCGCCCGCAACCTCACCGAGGCCGAGCGGCTGCTCACCGACGACGTCCACTGCATCCTGCTGGACCTCGCGCTGGCGGCGCCCGGCCGGATCGCGGACGACGACGAGCTGGCCGTACTCAGGCACGTCCTGGAGATCGCGCCCCGGCACGCCGTCCTCGCGCTCACCGCATCCGGTGACGCCGAGCGCGGCGCCGAAGCCGTGCGCGTCGGCGCGCAGGACTACCTCTTCCGGGACGAACTGGACGGGCGGCTGCTGAGCCGTGCGATCCGCTACGCCGTGGAGAGGAAACGTTCCGACACGGCCGAGCGGCGGCTGGCCGAGGGCCGGCTGCGGGCGCAGGAGAACCGGCGTCTGGAGCGCGGTCTGCTGCCGACGCCGCTGCTGGAGGGCTCGTCGCTGCGGTTCGCCGCGCGCT
The DNA here is from genome assembly GCF_008042075.1 of Streptomyces sp. UW30. Lineage (GTDB taxonomy): Bacteria > Actinomycetota > Actinomycetes > Streptomycetales > Streptomycetaceae > Streptomyces. The sequence continues at coordinate 1,382,084 of NZ_RDBN01000053.1, forward strand.
ACCGGCCCGGGCGTTCGCGTGCCCTGCTGGGCGGTGACTTCTACGACGTCGTCCGCACCGCCGACGGCACCGTGCACGCCATGATCGGCGACGTCTGCGGGCACGGGCCGGACGAGGCCGCCCTCGGTGTGGAGCTGCGGATCGCCTGGCGGGCGCTGACGCTGGCCGGGCTGTGCGGGGACGCGCTGCTGGGAACGCTGCAGAAGGTTCTTGAGCACGAGCGGGCCGACGACGAGATCTTCGCGACCCTCTGCACCGTGGACATCGCGCCTGACGGCCGACGGGCCGGATTGTGCCTGGCAGGGCATCCGTCGCCGCTGCTGGCCCGGCCGGGGCGGCCTGCGCAGCTGCTGCCGTACGACAACAACGGGCCCGCGCTCGGTCTGCTGCCGGGGGCACGGTGGCCTCGGATGGAGGTCAAGCTGGGCGCCGAGTGGAGTCTGATGCTCTACACCGACGGCTTGATCGAGGGCCGTATCGGCCAGGGCCGGGAGCGGCTCGGGCAGGACGGCATGGTGGAGATGGTCCGGCGGCAGCTGTCCGAGGGGTTGCGCGGGGAGGCGTTGCTGCGGGCGGCCGTCAATGAGGTTCGGGACCTCAATGGCGGGGAGCTGACGGATGACGTGGCTGTGCTTTTGCTGGATCGCGGGGTCTGAGCGGGCGGTTGCGCTCCGCTGCGGAGACTCGCCGTTTGATTTCTGTGATGTGCCGTCTGCGGGTGCTTTGTGGCTGGTCGCGCAGTTCCCCGCGCCCCTGGGGCGTTGCCGATCAGCTAGGGGCGCTGTGGATCAGCCAGGGCCGTTGTCCATCAGCTAGGGGCGCTGTCGATCAGCCAGGGGCGCGGTCCATCAGCCAGGGGCGTCGTCGATCAGCCGCGTTGATCAGCGGCCGCCGTTCCAGGGACCGTAGGGGCCGTCGCTGCTGGAGCCGCCGCGCCTGCTGCGGCCGCCGCCCGGGAGGTTCTTGATGGTGGGGCGGACATCGACCATGTACACGATGGTCGCGATGAGGCCGATGATCGGCAGGAACGACAGGATGTTGAAGATCAGGTTCACCACGAAGGCGAGGCCGAGGACGATCAGCCAGAAGGCCTTGGTCTGCTTGTCCGCGGCGCGGTAGGCGTCCTCACGGCGGACGGCCGCGTCGATCAGCGCGAAGCCGCTGAAAAGGATCAGGGCCATGCTCAGCAGCCACATGAACCCCGCGAAGCCCTGCATCAGCACAACGTCCACCACCCGATTCGGCTCGTACCTACGCGGTCACCGTACCCGCAACCGCAGGACCGCTACCCGAACAACGGGCCGAGCACTCGCTAAGTGCCCGGCCCGTGCCGGCCGGTCCCTTTTCACCCGTCCGTGTTACTTGGCGGGCGGGGTCGTCTTCTTGGCGGTGACCTTGCGCGCCGGAGCCTTCTTGGCCGGCGTCGCCTTCTTCGCCGGGGCGGCCTCGGCGGCGGGCTTGGTCTCGGCCGGCTTGGCCTCGGCCTTGTCGTCCTTGACCTCGACCGGCTCGGCCTTGGGCTCGACGACGACGGCGAGCTCCTCGATCTCCTCGGCCGCCTCGCCACGCCAGGTCTTCACGGTCTGCTCGCCGTGCTCGGCGACCTTCTCGTAGGTCTCACGGGCCTTGACGGCGTACTCGGCGGCGACGCCGAGGGTGCGCAGCGCGAGGTCCTGGGCGCTCTCGCCGAACTTCTTCAGGTCGGCGTCGATGCTGCTGCCGAACTTCTTGAAGTCCGTGTCGAGGTTGCTGCCGAACTTCTTGATGTCGGCGTCCAGGCTGGTGACGAACTCGTTGACCTTGGTCTGGAGGGTCTCCTGGGCCTCCTTGGCCTTGGCGCCCGCCTCCTTGGCACGGCTGGTGGCCTTCTCCTGGACGGCCTTCGGGTCGGTGCTGCGTACGGCCTCGAACCGGGCCGGGGCCTCGGCGCGCAGCTGCTCCACCAGGGCGGGCACCTTCCTGGCCTGCTGGAGGGCCAGGTCGGCGGTGCCGGCGGCGAAGTAGAGCGGGGTCGGGTCGCTGAGGGTCTTACGCAGGTCGTCGGTGATGGCCATGGTGAGGGTCCTCCCGGGTTGCTTCGAGGTGAGGGTTTTCGGTCCCCGCGGCCGGACGGCTGACGGCTGATGTGTGCTCGCCGATGCGCGTCGCGCGTACGGCGGCTCTTGGTCAGCCGGCCGACTGCTGCGGGTCGGTCGGGTTCTCCGGGTCGGCGTCGCTGCCGTCGGACGTACGGGTCGTGCGGGTGTTGCGGGTCGTGCGGGTCGTCCGGCTACGGCGCGCGGCGGGCTCTCGGTCGCCGTCGGCCGTGCTGTTCTTGCGGGTCTTACGGCTTCGGCGTACGTCGGCGTCGTCGGACTGGCCGTCGCTCTGCGGGGAGTCCGGATCCGAGCCGGCGGACCGGACCGCCTCCACCACGGCTTCGGCCTCGGCTTCGGCCTCGGCCTCGGCCTCGGCCTCCTCGGGGGATATCCCGAACCCGTTCTCCTTGCGGAAGGATTCGTAGATCTGGAGCAGCACCTGCTTCTGCCGCTCGTTGAGCGTGGGATCGGCGAGGATGACGGCGCGCGTCTCCACCTCGTCCCGGTCCCGCTCGGCGTCGAGGATGCCGGCCCGGACGTACAGCGTTTCGGCGGAGATCCGCAGCGCCTTGGCGACCTGCTGCAACACCTCCGCGCTCGGCTTGCGCAGCCCGCGCTCGATCTGGCTCAGATACGGATTGGACACCCCGGCGGCGTCGGCGAGCTGCCGCAACGACAGCTGCGCGGTGCGCCGCTGTTCGCGCAGATACTCACCGAGATTGCCGACGTTGAGCGATGCCATGCCTCCACCTTGCCGCACCCTCGCTAACTATTGCAAGCACCCGCTTGCAAAAGTGCGCCACGCCACGTCGTGCTGCCGCGCCGGACTGTCGTCGGCGCGGCCGATCCAGAGATCGTCGAAGCAATGTCGCTCTCTGCGTCTGAGTACTGGCGCAGCCTCGCGATGGCCGGGCAGGAGCAGATGAGGCTGGTCAGAGCCGAATTCCACCGGCGCCTGCCCCAGGAAAGAGGTCTTCGCACCACTGCCAGGCAGTGGTTTCTCATCGAGATGATCACAGGATCCGAGATCATGGCAGCGCGACCGCTGTTTCAGAGCGCGATGGGGGTACCCGCCATGTCCGACCTCAACAGCCAGACGGCCTACTGGGACGCCGCCGCGACGACCAAGACGTTCACGCATCCACTGCACATGCCGTGGCTGGACGACGTCGACGAGCATGCCGCGATCCTGGACTACGGCTGCGGCTACGGCCGGACCATGCAAGCCCTCGAACAGCAGGGCTTCACCGACCTCGCCGGCGTCGACACCGCACCAGGAATGATCTCCCGAGCACACGCCCTGCATCCCACGATGCGCTTCGCCGTGCTGGACGCACCGCCGACGCTGGCCCACCCGGACGCAAGCATCGACGTGGTCATACTCTTCGCGGTGCTGACCTGCATCCCCGGCAACGACGCACAGCGACGGCTGGTGGGCGAACTGAGCCGCGTTCTCAAACCGGGCGGAACGCTCTACCTCAGCGATCTGCTGCTACAGGACGACGAGCGCAATCGTGCCCGCTATGCCAGGTTCGCGGAACGCTACGGCACCTACGGAGTGTTCGAAACCGGCGACGGCGCAGTCTGCCGCCACCACCCGAGCGACTGGTTCACCTCCCTGCTTGCAGACTTCGAGATCGCCGACACCCGCCGAATCACCGTCGCCACCATGAACGGACACGAGTCGAAGGGAATCCAGATCCTGGCTCGTCGAGGGCCTCTCTGCTGACCCCGGCTCCCCGCCGCCACATGCCGAACCTCGCCCCAGCGGGACAGCCCAGGCCAACACGTCCCAGGCGGGGCGCCGATCAGCGCAAGCTGATGCAGAAAGGAGCCGTTCCGCCTGTCCTGGCGCTATGGCGGCCGGGGCCGGCGGATCCGGCAGACGCCGGACTACTTCGTACGCCGCCGAGACGGCACTGCTGCCGTCGTGCTGGCGCCGGCTACGTCGCCGGACCGTTCACCTCGCCTGCGGCGCACCTCCGTGGTGCGATGGAACGGGGGCAGGAAGGAACGAGTGATGGTCCCACCAGCAGCGAAGCGCAAAAGTGGCGCGGCCCCATCAGTCCGCCCGCTGGGTGAGGCGGACCTGGACCGGGCCGATGAGATCTGCAGGGCCGCCTTCGGGACCTTTCTGGGGGCACCTGATCCGTTCGGGACCGTCGACTACGTCCGCACCCGCTGGGCGGCCGATCCGCGGGCGGCGTTCGCGGCGACGGTCGAGGGCGAACTGGTTGGATCGAACTTCGCCACCAACTGGGGCAGCGTCGGGTTTTTCGGACCGCTGACCGTACGTCCGGATCTGTGGGACCAGGGCATCGGCAGACGTCTGATGGAGCCGGTCATCGACTGCTTCGACGCCTGGGGGAATCGCCACCTCGGCCTCTTCACCTTCGCGCACAGTCCCAAGCATCTTGAGCTCTACCGCCGGTACGGTTTCTGGCCTCGATTCCTCACAGCCATCATGAAGAAGCAGGTCACAAACGGTGCCGCAGTCCCCGGCCGGGTGCTCTACGGCGAACTGCCCGCCGCCGAGCGGCCCGACGCACTGAGCCTCTGTCGCGCACTGACCTCAGCCGTGTACAAGGGCCTGAGCCTGGAACGCGAGATCGTGGGCGCGCACGCGCAGGGACTCGGTGACACCATCCTGCTCCATGGCGCCGGCTCCGAGCTCGACGGCCTGGCCGTCTGCCACTGCGGAGCCGGGTCGGAGGCCGGCGCCGACGTGTGCTTCGTCAAATTCGGCGCCGTACGTCCTGGTCCGGAGGCCGCCGACCGGTTCGAGCGACTGCTCGACGCGTGCGAGCGGCTGGCCGCCGAGCGCGGGCTGGGGCAACTGGACGCCGGCATGAACCTGGGTCGCCCGGATGCCTACCGGCGCATGATCAACCGCGGTTTCCGCACCTGGTTGCAGGGCGTGACCATGCACAGGCCCAACGAACCCGGGTACAGCCACCCCGACGCGTATGTGATCGACGACTGGCGTTGAACCAACCACCGCGCTCGGCCCCGCGCACGCGCCCATCTGGCCGAGGCGCAGCATCACGTGGGCGCGCTGAACGACGACGGCTACGGGCAAGGCATCCGAGAGGCGCTGGGGCGGCTGGCTTGCGAGCTCGGTGCTTCGTGATGCGACCCGGCGGGCGGTCGTCGCGGCTCGGGTCGGGGTGCGTCGTGGTGGAGTCGCCGCGACCGAGCGGCTGAACCCGTCGGCCGAGCGGCGTGTCCGGGCGGGCGGAGCCGTCGGCTCGACGCAGGGTGGTCGGGATCGCCGTCGTCGAGGAGGCATCGTGATGCGTCGTGTCGTCGCCGTCCTGGCCACTGTCGTCGCCGGGCTGATGCTGGTCGCGGTACCGGCCGCGGCCGCGGCCGCGGATTGGGACGGCCATGGAAACATCGAGCGGAACGAGTGGAACATCCCGCTCACCAACCTCCGCGTGCTGTAGCCCCTCAGTCGAGGAACTCGCCCACCATCGGCAGCAGCAGCGATGTCCGTCGCATCAGGGTCATGTGCGTCGTCGCGGGCAGGACCGCCAGCCGGGACCGGGGGATCAGGCGCTGCATCTCGGCCGCGTGCTCGACGCGTACGAAGTCGGAGTCGCCGATGACCAGCAGCGTGGGTGCCTGCACCGTGCGCAGGTCGTCGGCGGTCCAGGGCAGCGGGGCGTTCGCCGCGACCGAGATCTTGCCGAGGAAGTCCTGGAAGTGCTCGGGATGCGGCGCGCACGCCGCGTACGCCTCGGCCATCTCCTGGAAGTCGGCCTGGTCGGGCAGCCGTGGCGAGGCGAAGTCGCCGGCGTGGACCTCGTCGTGGATGCCGTCCTGGTGGTACTGGGTCGCGGCGAGCACCAGCCGTCCCACGCGGCCGGGGTGCCTGATGCCGATCTCCAGCGCGGTCAGCCCGCCGAGGCTGTACCCGAGGAAGTCGGCCCGCTGGATGCCGAGCTCGTCGAGCAGTGCCACCACGTCGGAGGCCAGATTCGGCACGGTCAGGTCGCGGTCGGTGTCGGCGGTGTGCCCGTGCCCCTGGAGTTCGGGCGCCACGATGTGCCGGCCGGCCGCCAGGGCGGGCAGCACGGCGGCGAAGGACAGACCGACGGTGGTGACGCCCCCGTGCAGCAGCACCAGCGGAAGCCGGGCGTCGGCGCCCCCTGCGGCGTCCGTACCGGGGTCCCGGGCGGCGCCGTGCACCTCGTAGTACATCTCCACGCCGTTGACCTTGGCGTACGCGGAGCTGGTCGGCATGGCCATCACAACCTTCCGGAATGCGTTCCGATGTTCGTTCCGAGATTCGCCGAGAGGTTCTCTCCGAGGTTCTCGCAGAGCCTCATGCGGGAGACCCGTGCGGCACGCGGAACTCATCGCCATGTCACAGAACGGGCGGGCACGCTCGTCCAAGGTTTCGTAGTCGTATTCCGCGATCGGGACGGTGAGTGTCATGCGGGTGTTCGTGGCAGGTGGGACCGGCGTCATCGGGCGGCGGCTGGTGCCGCGGCTCGTGGAGCGGGGGCATCAGGTGACGGCCACGACGACGAGCGCGGCCAAGCTCGACCTGGTGAAGGGGATGGGCGCGCAGGGCGTGGTGATGGACGGGCTCGACGCGGCGTCGGTCGGCGAGGCGGTGGCCGCGGCGCGGCCGGACGTGATCGTGCACCAGATGACGGCGATCTCCGCACCGCACTCCGGCAAGCCCGACATCAGGCACTTCGACCGGTGGTTCGCCTCCACCAACCGGCTGCGCACCGAGGGAACCGACCATCTGCTGGCCGCCGCGGAGGCGACCGGCGTCCCGCATGTCGTCGTACAGAGCGCGGCCATCTGGAACGGCGTCCGCGAGGGCGGCTGGGTGAAGACCGAGGAGGACCCGCTGCCCGTGGAGACCGGGAAGCTGCGCGCGCTCGGCGAGGCGATCCGGCACATCCAGGACTCCGTCCTCAAGGCCGACGGGACGGTTCTTCGCTACGGCGGTTTCTACGGCCCCGGCGCCACCGACGACCAGGTCGAACTCGTACGCAAACGGCAGTTCCCGCTGGTCGGGGGCGGTACCGGCTACTGCTCCTGGGTGCATCTGGACGACGCGGCGAGCGCCACCGTGCTGGCCGTGGAGCAGCGGGCGCGGGGCGTGTTCAACATCGTCGACGACGAGCCGGCGCCGGCCAGTGAGTGGCTGCCGTATCTGGCCGACTGCGCGGGGGCGAAGCCTCCGCTGCGGGTGCCCAAGTGGCTGGCCCGGCTGCTCGCCGGGGACGTGGTGGTGACGATGATGACCGAGGGGCGTGGGTTCTCCAACGCCAAGGCCAGGCGTGAGCTCGGCTGGGAGCCGCGCTATCCGTCGTGGCGCCAGGGGTTCCGGGAGGAACTGGCGCGGTCGTAGCCCTGTCGCGGGAAGGGGCGGGGGGCGGCGGGGGGCGGCAGCCGCCGTCGTACCCACTTATTTGTGCGTACTTGGCAGCACTCCCCCGCCGTCCGACCCTTGATGTGGGTGATCCACGAGGCGGCGGACGGAGGTGGCGTGCAGGTCAGGAGGTCGGCTGGGCCTCGGTCAGTCGCTCCAGGCGGCGGTGGCCCCAGGCGGCGAGCGGGCCGAGCGCCTCGGCCAGGTCACGGCCGAAGTCGGTCAGGGAGTAGACGGTCTTCAGCGGCAGCTCGTCGTACACCTCACGGTGCACCAGACCGTCCGTCTCCATCTCACGCAGCACCTGCGTCAGCACCTTCTCGCTGAGGCCCGGCAGCCGGCGGCGCAGTTCCGCCGGGCGGTGCGGGCCGGACTCCAGCAGCCACAGCAGCACCGTCTTCCACTTGCCGTCGACCACCGCGATCGCGGCGGTCACCCCGCAGACGTTCGGGTCAAGGCGCCGACGCGTCATGGCACACCCCTTTTGTCCTCAATTATCTTCACCCTACAGGGAGTTCAGTCATGCCCACTCACGACCACGATTCCGCAGACTCCGCCCCCGGCTCCGGATCCGTCACCGTCCTCGGCCTCGGGCCGATGGGCCGGGCGCTGGCCGGTGCGTTCCTGGACGCGGGGCTGCGGGTCACCGTCTGGAACCGCACGCCGGGGCGGGACCGGGAGCTCCTCGACCGTGGAGCGACGGCCGCGGCGTCCCCGGCGGAGGCGGTCGCCGCCGGTGTGCTGACCGTGGTGTGCGTGGTGAACTACGACGCCTCCGACGCCGTCCTGCGCCAGGACGCCGTCACCGCCGCGCTCAAGGGCCGCACGGTCGTCAATCTGACCGCCGACACCCCGGCGCGGGCCCGCGACACGGCCGAGTGGGCCGCCGGGCACGGCATCCGCTACCTGGACGGCGCGATCATGACACCGGCCACGACCATCGGCACGCCGGACGCGGTGTTCCTGCTCAGCGGCCCCGAGGAGCTGTACCGCGAGCACCGCCCCGTACTGGACACGCTCGGCGGCACGCACACCCACCTCGGTGCGGACGTCAGCCGGGCGGCGGCGTACGACATCGCCCTGCTCGACATCTTCTGGACGGCGATGGCCGGCTATGCGCACGCCCTGGCCGTGGCCCGAGCCGAGGGGATCACCGCGCGGGAGCTGGCCCCGTTCGCGCAGGGCATCGGCGCGATCCTGCCGCCGCTCTTCGAGGAGCTCGCGACGGACGTCGACGACGCCACATACTCCGGCGAGCTCAACCCGATCACTTCCGCCGCCTCCTCCATGGCCCACATCGTCCAGGCATCCGAATCCCACGGCATCGAGGCGGCCGTGATCCGCGCCGCCGAGGGCCAGGCCCGCCGGGTCATCGGGCTCGGTCACGGGACGGACGGCTTCATGCGGATCACGGAGCTGCTGGGCCGTTCCCGGCGGTGATCCACTCCTCCAGTACGGCGAAGTCGCCTTCGGTGAGTCCGTGGCGGTGGTCGACCCGGTGGAGCAGGGCGGGCGAGGGGTGGTGGGCGGCCACATAGGCCCGGTCGACGTCGGTGATCTCGTCGTCGACCCACACGAAGGGTCTGCCCGCCGCCCAGTCCACCAGCGGCCGGGTCTTCCAGTGCGGGGCGCGGGATCCGAGCCAGGGTTCCGCGTCCTCGTCCGGCCAGTCCACCACCCGCAGCGGGGACAGGCCGAGCCAAGGTGCCAGGGCGGCGTTCGCGTCGTCGAGCCAGGTCGTGGCCCACACGAGCTCGCAGCCGAGCTCGGCGAGCCGCTCCAGGCGGGTGCCGAGGGCGGGGTCGACCCGGGTGAGCAGGGGGTGGGCGGGCGGACCGGGCAGGGTGCGGGGCGGCTCGTACGGGCAGGGTGCGGGGCGGCTCGTACAGCGGGTACGGCCGCTGCGACCCGAAGGGGATGAGCGTTCCGTCGACGTCGAGGAAGAGGAGCATCGCAAAAACAGGATCACCCCTGGCGGGGGACTGCGCTACTGTCGCCGGTATGACTGCCGGGTCGGCCTTGTGCCGTGAGCGAGTTGGGTGTTGCCCGGCCTCTGATTGAGGTCGTGGCGGCGGACCAGGGGTCCGCCTCTTTTTCTCTTCGCCTTCCCTCCGTACGGAAACCAGTGACCGTGCGGAACCACCGAAGAGAAAGAGACAGAGAAACCTGAGCATGCCCATCGACTTCAATCAGCAGGTCATCGAGGAGTTCCGCGCCAACAAGGGCCGCGTCGGCGGCTACTTCGAAGGCGCCCGGCTCCTTCTGCTCACCACCACAGGCGCCCGCACGGGCCGCCCCCACACCACCCCCGTCGGCTACCTCCCCGACGTCGACGACCGTGTCCTGGTCATCGCCTCGGCCGCGGGCGCGCCCCGGCACCCGGCGTGGTTCCACAACCTCGTCGCCAACCCGCAGGTCACCGTGGAGAGCGGTGCGTTCACCTACGAGGCGCAGGCGGTCGTCCTCGAAGGCGAGGAACGGGACCGGGCCTTCGCTCGGGCCGTGGAGGCGGACCCGGGCTGGGCGGAGTACCAGGAGAAGACGGACCGGGTGATCCCGGTGATCGCCCTGCACAGCCTGGCCCAGGGTGGCCCCGGGACCATCAACGCCTCTTCCATGGGCGAGGGCCTCAAGGTCGTCCACGATGCCTTTCGTCGCGAACTCGCCCTGATCCGAAAGGAGATGAGCAACGCGGGCGGCGAGGGGGGTGCAGGGCCCTCCCTCGGCGCCCAACTCCGGGTCAACTGCCTCACCTTCTGCGCCGGGCTCCACAACCACCACACCGGCGAGGGCCTCGCCATGTTCCCGATCCTGGAGGACCGCCACCCCGAGCTCGCGCCCACGCTGGCCCGGCTGCGGGACGAGCACGAACGGATCGCCGAGCTGGTCGAGGACCTGCGCCGGGTCGTGGGCGACGAGAACGCCGATCCGGACACGGCCCGCCGCGAGGTGGAGCGCCTCACGACGGAGCTGGAGGCGCATCTGGCCTACGAGGAGGATCAGTTGATCCCGATTCTGGACGCCGCCGCATAAGAACGACGGTGCATGGGAGGCCGTCGCCGCACCGCCCTCGGGAACGCGACGCCCTCAGAACGGCAACGCGCTCAGAACGGCAACGGCCTCCCATGCACCACCTCCAACCCCGCCACCGCCCGCGTCACGACCACGTACAGCCGGTGCAGCCCCCGCCGCTCCGCCTCCACGATCGCCGCCGGCTCCACGGCGACGACATGGTCGTACTCCAGCCCCTTCACCACGCTCGCCGGGACGACGGCCACCCGGGCCCCCATCTCGTCCGCACCCCCCGTCTCGATCCCGGCGGCCCCCAGCGCCTCCCGCACGCGGGCCACGTCCGCGTCGGCCGCGACGACGCCCACGGACCCCTCCCGGCCCAGCGCGTCCCGTACGGCGCCGACGACCGCGCCCGGCAGATCGCCGTCGGCCTCCCGGAACCGCAGCTCACCGTCCCCGCGCAGCGAACGGGCCGCCGGCACCTCCACGTCCACCCGCTCCAACAGCCGGTTCGCCAGCTCCAGCACCACCCCCGGCACCCGGAACCCGATGGTGAGCGGTACGACCACCGCGTCCGGCTTGCCCAGATGTCCCAGTACCGTCCGCCACGACCGCGCGGCCCACGGTGTCGTCCCCTGCGCCAGATCCCCCAGCACGGTCACCGAACCGAAGGCGGCCCTGCGTGCGATGGCCCGGCACTCCATGGGCGACAGATCCTGCGCCTCGTCGACGACGACATGGCCGTACCCCTTCGGATGCTCGATGAGCCCGGCCACCTCGTCGAGGAGCACGAGGTCGGCGGCGGACCAGCGGGCCGACTTCCAGGACCGCGGCGGCTTGGCCCACAGCAGCGCCCGCTGTTCGCCGCCGTCGAGCAGTCCGTCCGCGGCTGCCTCCAACACCCCCTGTTCCATGAACAGTTGGGCCACGACCTCCTCGGGCCGGACCCGCGGCCATACGGCGTCGACGTACGCCCCGACCGCCCGCGCCCGCGAGATCTTCTGCAGCCACGCGGCGCCCGGCGGCCCGCTGCGCCGCTCGGCCTGCTCCTGGATGAGCCGCACGACCCGTGTCCGCACCCGCTCCCGGCCCACGGCGTACGGCGGCTCCTCGGCGCGCACCCCGGCCACGATCCGCCGCAGCTCGCCCTCCGACACCCGCCACCGGTACGAGCCGTCGGGAACGGCGAGCGGGCCGACGCCTTCGCCCCCGCGCACCCGCGCGTACAGGGCCCGCCGCAGGACCTGCGCCATCCGCGCGTCGTGCTTCACGACGGCCGCGCGTTCGCCGTCGACCCCTCTGACCGGCTGCCGCCCGATCTCGTCGCGCAGCGTGGACTGGCGTACCCCGGTCTCGCCGAGCGCGGGCAGCACCTCGGAGATGTACGACAGGAAGGTCGGGTTGGGCCCGAGGATCAGCAGTCCGCCGCGCCGGATGCGCTGCGGGTGGGTGTAGAGCAGATACGCGGCGCGGTGCAGGCCGACGGCGGTCTTGCCGGTGCCCGGGGCCCCCTGCACACACACGGAGACGGCGAGGTCGCCCCGTACGAGATCGTCCTGCTCGGGCTGGATGGTGGCGGCGATGTCGCGCATGGGACCGACCCGGGGGCGTTCGATCTCCCGGGCGACGATCTCGCTCGCCCGGGACTCGCCCTGGTCGAGGTGCTCGTCCTCCAGGCCGGTCAGGTCGCCGGACTCCCCTCGGCTGCCCGGCGCCCAGCCGAACCGCCGCCGTACGGCGACGCCCTGCGGGTCGCGGGCGGAGGCCTGGTAGAAGGCGCGGGAGACGGGGGCGCGCCAGTCGACGACGAGCGGCGGCTCGGCGGGGTGCTCGCTGATCCGCAGCCGCCCGATGTGCAGCGCCTGATGCTCCCCGCCGCTGAAGTCGAGCCGCCCGAAGAACAACGGACCTTCGGGCAGCTCGTGCAGCGCCTTGGCCTTGCTGCGCAGCTGGTAGCCGAGGACCTCGGCGTCGGCGCCGGACGCGGAGGCGTTCTCACCGATGACGACCTGTTCGTCGGCGCCGTCGACCATGCCGGCGAGGGCGGTGCGACAGCGGTCGTGGTGGACGCGCTCGCGGATGAGGGTGTGCCGCAGGGCAGGGTCGGTGGTCGTCATTCCAGGAAGCGTACCCAAATAACGTAACCGAGTTAAATTCTTTACTCGACCTCATGTTCGGATGCCCGGCCCACCGAGGGCGGCAACCCCGCCTCCAGCAGCCCGAACGCCCGCTCCGCCGCCGCCACCGCGTCGCGCTTGACCTCGGCCACCGGCTCCCCCGCCGAGATCCGCCGCCAGTTCTCCTGCGCGAGGATCCGCTGCACGGCGACGATCTGCCCGGCCGCCAGCCGTGCGTCGAGCCCTCCGCCGAGCGCCTCGGCGAGCGCGGCCTCCGAGCGCTCCAGGTAGGCGTACATACGGGCGACGAGGGCCGGAGTGCCGTACACCAGCGTGTGGAAGGCGAGCACCGCGGGATGATCATTGAGCCCGGTGATGGGATCACACCGCTCGATCCCGTCGAGGAAGTGCCGCCGCAGCGCCTCGACGGGCGAGGGCCCCTCCCGCACGATCCGCGCGGCCTCGTCCTCGTGATCGGCGATCCGGTACAGGACGAGGTCCTCCTTCGCCGGGAAGTACCGGAACAACGTCGGCTTGGAGATCTCGGCGGCGGCGGCCACTTCGGCCACGGAGACGGCGTCGAATCCCTTCTCGACGAAGAGGCGGATGGCGGTCTCGGACACGGTCTCGTACATCCGCTGCTTCTTCCGCTCCCGCAGCCCCATCGCGCCCGCGCCCGCCTCGCTCATGCCGGTCTCGCTCATGCCGGTGAGCCTACGCGCGGCCCGCCCCGCGCCCGGCGGCTAGTGCGGCAGGGCGCGCAGGAGGTAGGGGTTGTCGCGACGGGGTTCGAGGTTCAGCTCGGCCAGGGCCGCCTGGAGCGTCCAGGCGTACGAGTCCACGGCCGTCCGGACCCGGGGGACGTCCAGGTGTCTGCCCGAGACCAGGTGGCCGAGGTCCTCGTAGGCGGCGCGGACGATCTCCAGACGCTCGTACTTGCTCCAGTCGGACAGCCAGCCCCGGGTGTAGTGGCGCGGCAGGCTGCGCTCCCAGTGGCGCTTCATGAAGTGCTTGCGGCGGTCGTCGGTCCGCGCCAGGCAGGTGTGCCGCACCAGGTCGTAGAGGGGGTCACCGACCCGGGCCCGGTCCCAGCCGATGAGGGCGATGTTGAACCGGTCGTCCAGGGTGCGCACCAGGTTCCACGGGTGCAGGTCACCGTGCAGCAGGGTCGGCGTGCGCGGCTCGACCGTGTACCGCGACAGGATGGCGCGCAGCTGCCGATGGCCGGGCAGGCCTATGCCCTCGGCGAGGGCGCGCACGTCGTCGGGCAGATACCGGACGTCGTCGACGAGTTCGTCCGTCAGCTGCCGGTAGTAGTCGTCGCGCGGCGCCCTCGGGCGCAGCGCCAGGTAGTCCACCCTGGTCAGGGCGCACAGCTGGTCGACCACGCTCTTCGCCTCGTGCGGCCGCAGGCCGTCCACCGGGTGCTCGGGGGCCGATCCGTCGCTCGGGCCCAGATAGGTCTGGACGGCGAACGCGCCGGGCCGCCGGCCGCCCTCGCCCGACGCCAGCACACGCGGCGCCGACACCGGCACGTCCTCCTCCTCCAGGGCCCGCAGAACGGTGGACTCGTCGAGCCTCCTCGAATCGTTTTGGCGCTCCGCTCCCGTCCTGCGGCGCCGCACGACGACCGGTACGTCCGCCCCGGCGACCCGTGCCACGACCACCGCGTTGACGTGGGCCGTGCCCCGCAGCAGCCGGCTCTCGGGGGCCCGGCACTCGTCGGCCAGGGCGTTCTTCACGCACGGGTCGCGGAACTCCGGGCGGCACGGATGCGCGCGGTCCGGGGTCCACTGCACGGGCACCCGGCGGACACTGTCGATCGGCGCGCCGTGGATGAACTCCGTCCACCGCTTCAGCAGCCACCAGATCTCGGGCAGGGGCGGGACGGGGTCGATGTCGAGCAGTTCCGCGGCGGCCGTCAGCGCGTTGTGGACCCGGACCGTGGCCGCCCTCAGCCGCTGCTCGTGCGGGGGGCGTCGTTCCAGCGCGTCCAGGGTCCGCATCACGTCCGGGAAGACGGACAGCGTCCGCTCGAAGGCGATGTAGTGCCCGAGGTCGTCGTCCAGCCCGTTCGCGGCCTCGGGGCTGTGCCGCTGGACCTCCTTGGTCCAGGCGTTGATCGCCGCGTCCCGCTGGGCCGGGGTGTGGCCGGTGCGCACGAGGTGGACGGCGAGGTCATGCAGCGGGTCACCGAACGAGGCGAGCTCCCAGTCCACGAAGACCAGGGGCGGGTCGCCGTCGCGGGTCACGATGACGTTGTCGCGGTGCAGGTCGCCATGGAGAAGACTGAAGGGCCGCCTGGTCATCCGGGGCACCCGGCCGGCCAGCCGCATCAGGGCGCCGGGCCGCACCCCGAGCCGCTCGAATATGCGGTGGAAGCGTTGCCAGTTGGGCTCCCTGACGTCCCGTTCCGTCAGTTCCACGACCGTGCGCAGGAACTCCTGGCTCTCGGGCGGCCTCGGCCACCCGGGCGGCAGCGGCGGGACCGCGTCGCGGTCGACCCCGGTCAGCCGCGCGAGCCCCTCCGCCATCACCTCGATCAGCGAGCGGTCGATCTTCGCGATGTCACGGCAGGTCTTGGACAGCGGGACGCCCTGGACGTACGAGTGAACGGCCGAGCTCATCCAGTCGTGCGCCAGGCACACCGGGGCGTGGTCGACCGTGTCTCTGATGGCGTCGAGGACGCGGGCCTCGTTCGCCCAGGTCTTGAACACGACACGCAGGATGTCGGGGCGGGGTATCCGCACCAGCACGGGCATGTTCACCGGTTGCCACAGCACCGACGCCATCTGCGGGGTCAGCGGCACGCGGTAGTTGATGTGGTGATGCCCTTGGAGCGACTGTCCGTGTTCCTCGGCGAACCGGACGAACTCCGCGTACACGGTGGGCTGAGGTGCGAGTCGTGCGTTCAAATGGCGTTCCTGTGCTGCGCGTTCCTGAGGGAGGGAGAACAGGTAGTTCGAGACTGTAGAGCACGTGGGAGCGCCTCGCGGGCGAAAGTCTCCCTGCCGACCTTATGAGGTGCGCGGGCCGTGCAGCCGGTGCCAGTCGAGCAGTGAGGTGGCCACGGTACGCAGGCTCGGCACGTCGTCGAGCCCCAGCGGTACGGCCGCCCGGGCCAGTACCCGCTGCACCCTTCTGGCCTCGACCGGCCATCGCCGCCAGCTGAACGCCCCGCCGTTGTCCAGGATCTGGGTCGCCCGGATGACGTCGGTGAACACGCTCTGGGCCCGCTTGAAGTCCAGCAGTCTCGGCAGGTCGTCGCGCCAGCCCTCGGTACTGCCGGGTCTGATGTCGTCGGCCACCGCACACCACAGGTCGATCAAACGGTTCTCCTGCTCGGTCGGATAGCGCATGAGATACAGGTGCGTGGCGAGGTCGTAGAGCGGGTCACCGAGCATGGCCAGCTCCCAGTCGATGGTCCACAGTCGGGCTGTCCGGTCGAGGACGAAGTTCTCGCGATGCAGGTCGGCGTGCAGGAGGCAGAAGGGTCGTTCCGCCAGCCCCGGGACCACAACGTTTTTGCGCAGCGCGCGGAAGGAGTCCTCGTCCACGCCCAGCGCGCGGAACAGCCCCTCGAAGGAGGGGAGGTTGTCCTGGTAGACGCGTTCCTCGGCGAACCGGACGAGCCCCTCCAGGAACCCCTCGCAGTCCCCGTCCTCGGCGCGGTCCTCGATCAGACAGCGCCGTTCGGCCTGCAGGGACCCCGGGGAGACATGGATCAACTGCCGGAACAGGCCGAGGATCTGGTCGAGCACCTGCTCGGGGACCATCCGTCCGGCGGCGTATCGCGAGCCGAGCGTGCGGCCCTCGATGAACCGCTGCAGCCGGATCTCGCCCACCTCGATGAGCTCCGGGATCCCGCTGATCCGGCCCTGGAGCGCCGCCAGCAGCTGCTCCTCCGAGACGAAGCAGCGCCGGTCGAACCAGAGCAGCTCGCCGCGCGGTGAACGGCACTTGGCCCGGACTGGGTCCGCGTCCTCGTCGTCCTCGCCCGCGGGGTCGGGCAGGGGAATCACATACGTCTCGTGGTGATAGCCCTCTAGCGGCCCTTCGACCGCACTCGCGTCACCGCCGCTCATCTGGACGGCTCGTTCCCGTGTCGGGGACACCCGTTCGGCTGACATCGCCCGCTCTCTCGACCGGTCCCCGCGCAAGTGGCGGGGAAGTGGTGCACTGCACCCCCCTGTGAGTGCGCATCGTGCCAGAAGTGATTCGTCCGTTCGCGCCGAACCCGTGAGTCGGGTGAGCCTCGCGTTGACCCGTACGGGCGCTGCCGGAGCCGACACCACAGGTCACGGCGTCCGGCGCCGGTCCGGACCGCCGCACACTGTGCCGGTGACGACGACATGCACCACGTACGACGGCCACGGTGACCTGGACACGCTGCGCGACGTCCTCGACCGGGCCGACGCCGTACTGCTCGACTTCGACGGCCCCGTGTGCGACCTGTTCGGCGGCGCCTGCACCGCGTACATCGCCGACGAGGTCAAGGACCGGGCGCGGCTGGAGTGGGGGCGGCTCGACCGTCGTGTGGAGGACTGCGCCGACTCCCACGGCGTGCTGCGCCACCTGGCCGACATGGCCGTACGGCGCACGGGCGGCCGCCGCGGGACGCGGCTGGACTGGGCTGACGGCATCGTCACCCGGCACGAGTACACGGCGGTGCGCCGGGCGGCCCCCACCCCCGGCGCGCGGGAGCTGGTGGGCGCGCTGGCGCTGCTCGGCAAGGCCCTGCTGATCGTGAGCAACAACTCGGCCGAGCCGGTGCGCGAGTACCTCGAACGGCAGGACCTCCTGGAGCACTTCACGGCCGTACTGGGCCGCGATCCCCAGGACCCGCATCTGATGAAGCCGCACCCCGACGTGATCACCCGCGCGCTGGCCGAGCTCGGCGACCCGTCCCCGTCCCGGACCCTGCTGATCGGCGACCAGCTCACCGACCTGGCGGCCGCCCGGGCCGCGAAGGTGCCGTTCCTCGGCTTCACGCGGGACGCGGGGACGGCGGCGCGGATGCGGCGTGAGGGCGCGCGGGACGTGGTCGGCTCGTTCGAGCCGGTCATGCACGCGCTGTCGGCACCCCTGACGCACTGACCCGCGCGCCCCTCACTCGGTCGCCAGGTACTCCCACACGGAGTCGAACCACGTCTGGCGCTCGGTGACGAAGACCGAGCCGGGCGAGTCAGGGTCGTCGTCCGCCACGTAGTGCTCCAGGACGGCACCGAGCCCGATGACGTCGATGGCGGCTACCGTCCCCTCGTCCAGCACGATGGGGCGTTCGACCACCTTGTACATGCCGTGCAGGGCTTCGGTGCCGTGGAAGAGGTAGAGCTTGAACGCCGGGGTGAGCGGCGCCCACCGGACCGCGACGTCGACGTCCGCCACGAACCTCTCGGCCTTCAGCTCCTCCAGGGCGAGCCGCAGCGACTGGGTGTTGCGTCGGGTTATCCCCCGCACCCGCTCCAGCGGCCGGGGGTCGTCCGGGTCGGCGATGGCGCGTGGAAAGGGCAGCTGCATGTCCTCCGAAGGCAGCAGCATGCGCAGGGCGATGCGCTGCGGGGCCACCGCCCCGGAGCGGATCCGCTCGGCCTGGATCCAGATGTGCGCGGCCAGGGACTCGGAGGTGAAGGTGAAGACGTCCAGGACGACTTCGGACCGCTCGAACGCCCTGTCCAGATGCGGGCCGAGCGTCATACGGCCGGAACGCGCCGCGTGGACGGCGGGCCTGCGGCGCTCCTGGGCCGCCGGCGATCCGGTCACCCGGGATCCGCTGCCCTGCCGGGACTCGACGAGCCCCCGCTCGGAGAGCTCCTTCAGCACCCGTTGGACGGTGTCCCGGGAGACCGCCAGGTCCTGGGCCAGTTCGCGCTGCGGGGGCAGCAGGGATCCCAGGGGGTAGGTCCCGTCGGACATACGGAGGACGAGTGCCTCCAGCACCCGCTCGAACTCCTTGCCGCCACCCTCGGCGGCGCGCTGTCCACCCACATGCCGACCGTACCGCTTCTCACCCACCTGCACACAAATTTCAGTCAACCAGTCAGTCCAACTGCCGGTCCAGTTAAGGGATCTCGCCGCCAGGGAAAACCAATCTCAGGCCAACCAGCCCAATTTACCGGACAGTTGGGCGCCTCACATGGATTCGAAGGGTGCGGGTGGGGGACATGGTGCTGTTTCAGGCGCTGTGCGCATTAGCGGAGTTGACCCTGGGCCTGATGGCGCAGGCGAGGTTGGGGGTGATTGGACTGCTCGTCCTGTCGGCCGTCATCGTCGGCGTCCGAGCCCGGCACAGCCGGCTCGCGGTGGGGGCGGTGGTGGTGTTCGTCTTCCTGATGAGTCAGGCCTGAGCGCGCACCAGCGCCAGAACCGACCTCAGCGACTCGACGACACACGTGGCCCCCGCCTCCCGCAGCAGCTTCTCCTTGCGGGCGTTACGCGCGTAGCCCAGGAAGGGGACCTCGGCACTGTTGGCGGCGGCGAGGTCCGTGGGGGTGTCACCGATCATCAGGGCGGACGAGGGCGCCGCGCCCATGGCGCTCAGGCCCCGGTTGAGGCAGTGCGGGTCCGGCTTCAGCTGGTGGAGGTTCTGGGTGCGCCCGTAGATGTGGGGGCTGAAGCAGGAAAGCAGCCCCCGGCTGTTCAGGTAGGCACGGACCACTCGGGGGGAGTTGTTGGTGGCTATGGCCAACCGGGATCCGACCGCCGTCCAGGTGCGTATCAGGGGGTCGGCGTACGCGGTGGGCATCGCGGAGGAGGTCGCCCGCAGCTCCTCCTGGGTGAGACGTTCCTCCAGTTCCGCGACCAGGTCGCTGCCGGGATGCCGGCGGTCGACGGCGCGCAGGACGACGTGCGGGTCCAGCGACTGCCGCTCGTCCTGCGTCAGCAGCCCGTGCAGCCCCCGCCCCTCCAGCCAGTCCACCAGGTCGATCGCCACCCGCTCGGCCTTGTGCCCGGCGAACAGCCGGCAGATCGGTCCGTCGAAGTCCCAGAGCACGATGCGGGTGCGCGCGATCAGTTCCCGGAGCTGTTCCGTGTCTTTCTCGGTCTCTGCGGTCACGGGTTCAGTCTGCGTCGTATCTGAAGTCACTAGGAGAGTGTCAGGTCCGTGGTGATGGTTTCCCAGAGGGCGTCGAACCACTTCTGGGATTCCTCCACGAACGCGGCGTCGCGCTGTCCGGCCTGTCGTACGAAGGAGAAGAGCAGGGACTTGGAGCCCAGGGCGTCGTACATGTCCAGGGTCTGGCTCTCGTACTCCTCCTGCCGTTCGGTCAGGACGTAGTAGCCGATCAGCGCTTCGTCGCTGTTGAGCAGATAGAGCTTCACCGGCGGGGTGAACGGCAGCGCGCGGAAGGTGACATGGACGTCGATGCCGAGGGTGGACCGGATGGCGAGCAGGTTGTGCCGCAGCACCTGCGCCTGGGCGTTGCGCATCGCCAGCCACCGGTCGTGGACCGGGTCGCCCTCCCCCCGGCCCTCCACCAGTACCGGGAAGGCGAGGTTGATGTCCCGCGACGGCAGCAGGATGCGGACGTCGATCGACTCGGGGTGGGTCGAGCCCTCGTGGATGAGGCGCAGTGGTTCGCCGAGGGCCAGCATCAGGGTCTCGGAGGTGTGGCAGACGACGTCCACGCGGACGTGCGGTGCGGCGAAGGCCTCCGTCAGCCGGGGCGCCAGGCTGACCATCGTCGGCTGGGGGGCTCCCCGCGTGGGGGTCGGCAGCGCGATGCGCGGCGGGCTGCCCTTGCTGACGTTGGTGAGGAGGCCGTCCTCCTGGAGTGCGCGCAGGGCCTGGCGTACGGTGCCTCGCTCCACGCCGAACTCCTCGGCCAGCTCGGCCTGCGTGGGCAGGCGGTCGCCCGCCTTGAGGTCTCCGACGCGGATCCGCTCCCGCAGGACGTCGGCGATCTCCTGGGGCGAGAGTCTCCTGCTGCCGTTCACTGCCACGTTCTCCTGGGTCACGACCAAAACGCTACAACTCGCACCCATCTAGTGGGAGTTGTTTGTAGCTTGTTTCAAAGTATGGGCCAAGTGGGGACAACTTAGTCAGAGTTGGCAACTAGTTGGTTGAGTTGGCGGAAGTAATCCTTCCATCCCCAGGAACCCGAAGGGGGAAACACCGATGCCCGTCCTCGCACTCCTCTCCGCCGTCTTCGTCGTAGGCGTCGAGCAGACCCTCCAGTGGAAGTACGGTGCCACCGGCATTATCGGCCTGCTGCTGCTCACCATAGGCATCAAGGCCAAGAGCCCGGCCGTCAGTTCCATCGGGGCCGTCGTCCTTGCGGTCCTGGTCTCGGGACCCGCTCTATGAGTCAAGGCGAACACCCAGGTCACACGATGTGGGGGATGATCAGCTCGTGAGCACCAGCTCCGAACTGATCGTCTCCCACAGCGCGTTGAACCACACGTGCGACTGCTCCACGAACGTCATGTCCCGCAGCCCGGCCCCCTGCTCGAAGGCGAACAGCGTCGACTGGATGCCCGGGGCGTCGTACATCTGAAGATGCTGCTGGCCGATCTCCACGTCGCGCCGGCTCAGCGTGTAGTAGGCGAAGAGCGCCTCCGTGCCGTTGAGCAGGTACAGCTTCACCGGCGGGGTGAACGGCAGCGCCCGGAAGGTGACCTGCACATCGATGCCGTGCGTGGAGCGCAGCGCCAGCAGGTTGTGCCGGAGCACCTGGCCCTGGGCGTTGCGCTGGGCGAGCCAGCGGCGGCGCAGCGTTGCGTCCACGTCCTCGGCAGAGTCCTCCACCGAGATCGGAAAGGCGAGCGGGATGTCCCGGCTCGGCAGCAGGACACGGACGTCGACCTTGGCCGGTTTCAGCTGTCCGGCGTGGATCTGGCGCAGCGGTTCGCCCATGGCGAGCGTGAGGGAGACCGCGGTGAGGCACAGGGCGTCGATCTCCACGTGCGGGGCGGCGAAGGCGGAGGCGATGCGCGGGGCGAGGGCCACCATGGTGGACGTCGGCGGGGCTCCGGGGCCGGTCAGCGCCTTGGCGAGGTCGGGCGCGACGGTGGCCGGGGCGCCTTTGGACACGTTCGTGAGCAGGTGCTCCGACTGCAGGATGCGCAGCGCCTGCCGTACGGCTCCGCGCTCGACGCCGAACTCGTCGGCCAGCTTGGCCTGGGTGGGCATGCGCTGACCGGGCCGCAACTCGCCCGAGGTGATCCGGGCGCGCAGCTCGTCGGCCACCTGCCGATGTGACTTCTGTGGCCGCTGTGACCTCTTCCGCCCATTGACGGAGGCGTGTTTCGGCTCCACGACCAAACACTACAACTTCCCGCCATCTTTAGGCAGTTCCGGGGAAGGTGGTTATGAGTCGCTTCCAAGCGGTGATAAGTACAGTGAAGTTGGTCGCCAACTTAAGCAACATGGTCAAACTTCAAGTGTGTTGGCCACAAGCGTCGGTTCTGTCGACCACCGTCCCCGAAGGGAGACCTGCATGCCGCTCGTCTACCTCGCCGTCGCCGCGCTCGTCATTGGCTTCGAGCAACTCATCCAGTGGAAGTACGGGCCGATGGGCATCATCGCCTTCCTCGCGCTGACCATCGGTATCAAGGCCAAGAACACCATGATCGGCGGCATCGGCGCGGTGATCCTCGTCATGCTGCTCGCCCACTAGGTCCTTCTCACGAAGGCCCGGGGACCAGGTTCGGCTGGCCGGGCTCCCTTCCGGAGGGGAGCCGGGAGCCCGGTCGGTCAGCACAGCCACAACTTCACATCGACAACTGAACACCGAACGCACAGCCACAACTGAACAGGCACCAATGGACAACAACCACAACTGAACAGCTCGCTACGGATGAGCAGACCTGTCGTCCGACAGAGAGGAGCCTCAGAAGATGTCCGGGCACCAAGGTCGCCTGGACGTACGCAGCAGGGCGTCGGCCACCAGGGCGGCGCCCGCTCGTTCTTCCCGCACCCGCCCCAGCGCGGCCAGCCGCACGGCCGACTCGTCGCCCAGCCACAGGGTGCCCAGATCGGCGACGTCGAGGGTGAGTTCCGCGGCGGCCGTCGTCGGCGTGCAGGACGCCCCGTCCGCCGACGTCTCCAGCCGGTAGCGCCCGCCGGTCAGCCCGGATGCGTCCACGACCTCGATCACCAGCGTGCCCCGCCCGTCGTACGTGCGCGCCTCCATGGCCCGTACGACATCCAGGATCCGCACCCACAGCCAGTCCACCAGTGTCGTGACCCTGGCCGCCCGCGGGTCGGGGAGGAAGAAGGGCAGCAGGTCGTCGGGGGCCCGCCGGCCGCTCTTGACCGTCGTGATCCAGTCGATCGAGCAGAGGTAGTGCCACAGGTCGCGCTCGGCCGTCGGGGTCGACGCGATCAGCCAGGTCACGGACGCCGTGTTGAGCGGCTGCTTGCCGTCGCCCCAGTGGTCGTCCGCCGTGTACTTCACCAGCCCCTCGACCTCGCCGCTCGCCGAGCGGTACACGGCGAAGAACGGCTCCGTCCACGGGGACCGGTCCAGGCGCACCGCCCCGGTGCTGACCTGCCACCACCGCTCGCCCCGGTCGACGGCACCCGGCTGGGCCCGCCGCACCCGCTCGAACAGCTCCGGGCCGATCTTGCGTACGTCCGCCGCGTCCACGATGTCGATACGGCCGCCGCCCTCGGGCCCGGCCCATCTGGGGTCGAGGCCGGTGCGGGGGACGTCGATGGTCCACTGGGCGGTCCAGGTGGCGGGGCCGAAGCCGTAGCGGCCGTAGATCGGGTACTCGGCGGAGATCAGGGTGGCCACGACGTCCCCGCGGTCCTTCGCGGCCGCCAGGTCGTGGGCCATCATCCGGCTGAGCAGGCCGCGGCGGCGGTGGGTGGGGCTGACGGTGACGTTCGAGATGGCGTCGGCGGGGACGGTGGCGCCGCCGACCGCGGTGATCTCCTGCGCGAAGGAACGGAACGTGGCGACACAGCGGCCGGCGTCGAAGGCACCGAGGGTGCGGTCCGGGACGATGTAGGACGCCCGGTCCGCGATCTCCGTCTCGGCGACCTCGGGGCTGCGCAGAAAGCCGGTGTTCAGGGCCCGGATCCAGTCGGGGAAGTCCGACTCGGTGATCGAGCGGACGTCGATGTCGGGTTGCGGACTGCTCATGGGGCCACGGTAGGCGGGCGGGCGCGAGGTGTCGCCGAATTTTCCTCGCCCCGCCGCCCGCCACTCCCGACGAACTTTCCACAGCCTGTGGATGACTCGCCTCTCCCGCCCTTGACTACGTCAGCAGGTCGTCCACCTGCGCCTCGCCGTCCCGGTAGCGCCGGGTGATCTCCGCGCCGCAGTCGTCCGCCGTCCGCTGAAGGCGCTGGCGGCGGCCCGACACCTGCTGCTCGTAGCGCACGAGCCGTCCCATCGCGGTGTTCAGCTCGTCGTCCGTGCGGGCCTGGAGATCCGACAGCTCCACCTCCGCCAGCATCTCGGCCGCCAGCCGCCGGTACTCCTCGCTCTGCGGGGTGCCCAGCGTCACATGGCGGGCCGAGGAGCGCTGGCGGGCCGGGGCGTCGGTGAGGATCTCCGGGAGACGGTCCACGACGGACGCCGCGCCCGCCGGGGAGCGCCGCGCCAACTCCGCCCGCAGAATGTCGATCCGGCCCTGCAGCAGTCTTCTCACATAACTCAGGTCCGCCTCGTCCCGCTGGGCGTCCCGCCGCAGGGTGCGCAGTTCGGGCAGACTGAGCGGGGTCAGGTCCTGCCCGGGCCGTTCCACGGGGAGCCGCGTGTGCGGGCCGGGGCCCGGATCGTCGGCCGTGCGCTGTGTGGGCGGCCGCAGGCCGTCCAGCTGGGCGGTGTGGGTCAACACGACAGCCCCTGGAGGCTGCTCGGTACTCGGTGTGCTCATGTGCCTCTACCGTCCCCTCGACCGGCGTGTGAGGAGCATCGTGCCATCCCAAGTGGCCACTATGTGACCGAGTGCCCATGAACAGCCCCAGATGGGGGGTTAGGGATCAAAAAAGAAGCCCCTTATGAGGCACCGTCGTGCAGACGGCATGATGACGCCATGCGAGCTGTGGTGCAGAGGGTGGACGGCGCGAGCGTCGTCGTGGACGGGGAGACGGTCGGGGAGATCGACGGCGAGGGGCTGTGCGTGCTCGTCGGGGTCACCCACGAGGACACCAAGGAGAAGGCGGCCGGACTCGCCCGCAAACTCTGGTCGATCCGCATGCTGGACGACGAGAAGTCGTGCAGCGACATCGACGCCCCGCTCCTCGTCATCAGCCAGTTCACCCTGTACGGCGACGCGCGCAAGGGCCGCCGGCCCACCTGGAACGCCGCCGCCCCGGGCGATGTCGCCGAGCCGCTCGTCGATGAGGTCGTGGCCCAGCTGCGCGCCCTGGGCGCCACGGTGGCGACGGGCCGGTTCGGCGCCAAGATGCGGGTGTCCCTGACGAACGACGGCCCGTTCACCGTGCTCCTGGAGCTCTAGGCGGCCCCGGAGCTCTAGGGACTGACGACGACCTCCTGCGCCGCCGCCGTCTCCCCCGCCACCAGCCGCGCGTCCAGCGGCACGTTCCGCTTGACCAGCGCGAGCGCGACCGGGCCCAGCTCGTGGTGTCGTACGGACGTCGTGATGAAACCGATCTTGCGGCCGTCGGGGTCCTCGTCGGCCAGCCGGATCTCCGTACCGGGAGTCGGCAGATGGACCTCGCTGCCGTCCAGGTGCAGGAAGACCAGGCGGCGCGGGGGCTTGCCAAGGTTCTGGACGCGGGCGACCGTCTCCTGGCCGCGGTAGCAGCCCTTCTGCAAGTGCACCGCCGTGCCGATCCAGCCCAGCTCGTGCGGGATCGTGCGGTGGTCGGTCTCGAAGCCGAGGCGCGGGCGGTGGTGCTCGACGCGCAGTGCCTCGTACGCCAGGATCCCGGCCGGCGGGCCGGCCTTCTCCGCGTACGACTCCAGGTCCGCGCGCGGGAGGAACAGGTCACGGCCGTACGCCGTCTCGCGTACGACGACGCCCTCGGGCACCTCGGCGATGGACCCGGCGGGCAGGTGCACGACCGCGAAGTCGGCCGTCCGGTCGGCGACTTCGACCCGGTAGAAGAACTTCATCGACTCCAGGTATGCGATCAGCGCTTCCTGGGTG
Source organism: Streptomyces sp. UW30 (assembly GCF_008042075.1). GTDB lineage: Bacteria > Actinomycetota > Actinomycetes > Streptomycetales > Streptomycetaceae > Streptomyces. The sequence goes on from NZ_RDBN01000053.1 coordinate 1,407,757, forward strand.
CCGGGCTCGACATGGATCCAGACCGTCGTGCCGTCGTCGACCAGATACAGCGCGTGCTCGATGTGACCGTGCGCGGAGAGGATCAGCGCCTCGGCGGCCTCGCCCGTGGGCAGGTCGCTGACATGCTGGGTGAGCAGCAGATGCAGCCAGCTCAGCCGGTCGTCGCCGGAGACGGCGATGACTCCGCGGTGCGACAGGTCGACGAATCCGGTGCCGTCGGCGAGGGCGCGCTGCTCGCGGAACAGATCGCCGTAGTGGGCGGCGACACCTTCGTCCACGCCCTCGGCGGGCACGGCGCCGGGCAGGGTCAGCAGGGGGCTCTTCATGGGGCCAAGCCTACGACGTGGTACTTGAACCCTTCAGGGAACAGTCCCTGCAACGCCCGAAGATCGCGAAGTGCTTCATGTCGGTGTCGAAGCCGAACTGCTCGCGCAGCTTGGCCGTGAAGTCCGCGGCCACCGCGACATCCGCCTCGATGACGTTCTCGCAGTCGCGGCACACCAGGTGCAGATGGTGGTGGCGGTCGGCGAGGTGGTAGGTGGGAGCGCCGTGGCCGAGGTGGGCGTGGCTGACCAGGCCCAGCTCCTCCAGCAGCTCCAGCGTGCGGTAGACGGTGGAAATGTTGACCCCCGACGCCGTCTTCCTCACCTCGATGAGGATGTCGTCGGGGGTCGCGTGCTCAAGGGTGTCCACGGCTTCGAGCACGAGTTGCCGCTGCGGCGTCAGCCGGTAGCCGCGCTGCCTGAGGTCGCTCTTCCAGTCGGTGCTCACCACACCGACGAGTCTAGGGCTACTTGAAGAAGGCGATGCCGTCGTCCGGCATGTCGTCCGGGAGGGCCTTGGCCCAGCGCTCGACGTCCTCCGGGGTGACGACCTTCTTCAGGTGGGCCGACATGTAGGGGCGCAGCTCGACCTCGGGGGTCTGCTTCTCGCCGACCCACATCAGGTCGCTCTTGACGTAGCCGTACAGCCGCTTGCCACCGGTGTAGGGGCCGGAGGCGGCCGTGCGGGCCACCGCGTCCGTGACCAGGTCGATCTGGGGCTTCTTCGCGGCCAGCTCGCCGTACCAGATCTCGACGACACCGTCGTCGCGGACCATCGTCACCTCGACCTTGCGGTCGGCGTCGATGCGCCAGAAGCCGTGCTCGGACTCCAGGGGACGGACCTTGTTCCCGTCGTTGTCCAGGACCCAGGTGTGGGACTGGTACTCCAGGAAGTCGCGGCCGTCGTGGGCGAAGGTGACCTCCTGCCCGAAGTTGCACTTCTCGGAACCGGGGAAGTCGTGCACGCCCGCGCCGGCCCAGTTGCCGAGCAGGAAGGCGAGCGGGAGGAGGTCCTTGTGGAGGTCGGACGGAATCTCGATCATGAGCGGCGTTTTCCTAGACGTGGGTCAGCGCTGGCCCTGGTACAGCTTCTTCACGGCCAGTCCGGCGAAGGCGAGGACGCCGACGCAGACCAGGGCCAGCAGGGCTTCGAAGAAGATCTCCACGGGGTGCTCCTCGATTGAGCGGAGGTAGTGCGGTACGTAAAGGGCCGGGCCCCAGCTTACGCGGCCGGGGTCCGGCCCTCCTTGCGAGGTACGCCCTCGCGGGGTCAGCCGAGCAGCTGGCTCTGCAACGTCACCGTCTGCTGGAACGGTACGGCCTTCGCGGTGCCCTTCCGTGACTGGACGACCACACCGAGGACGTCCCCGGCGGCCAGGTACGCCTGCCGGACCTGCTCGGCGCCGTACGGCTCGGACTCGGCGTAGGCGACGCGCGAGAACTTGCCGGGCCAGGGCACCTCCGCGAAGCCGTTGTCCAGGACCATGGCCTCGGTACCGCGCACCTTGTAGCCCGGACCGCTGTACGGGGCGACCTTGCCGGTCAGATCGTCCACGACGGCCGCGGTGTCGAAGTGGAGCAGGTAGATACGGGTGTGGGTGCCGTCCTGCGTGGTCCAGCCGCGGGCGGCGACATGGCGCAGGCCGGCGTCCACGAGCTTCTGCCGGAGCTCGTCGCGCTCGTCCTTGTCGGAGTACTCCGCCAGGAAGTCCTTCGTGGCCAGCCAGCCGTCCGTGCCGCGCAGTGCCTTGTCGTCCACGGCTCCCTCGGGCGCGGGCAGCAGCAGCGCCCGCAGGTCGGCGTAGTGCGCCTCGGCCTTGTTCTCCGGCGCGTAGGGCTGCGGGCTGCCCGACGGCAGGGGCGGCTTGCTCAGCGTCGGGTACGTCCACCGCCCGTCCGACTCGGTCTTGAGCCCCGGCACATCGGTCCGCTCCATGCCGGCGATCCCGTACGCCGTGCCGGCCCCGACGACGGCGAAGACGGCCACGGCAGCGGGCTCCAGCAGGATCTCGTCGAGGACATCTACAGCGTGAGCCTCACGCTCACCCGGCTGGAGAACCGGACGGCAGTGCGGGACGCGTCGCGCTTCCAGACCGAGTTGCTGGGCACCCTGGACATCTTCCGCAAGGGTCCGAAGGTCAAGGGTACCTCAACTGCGGGATGGTCGTGCCCCACCGCAAACGCCCCCACCGGCCCCTGCTGGCGGGCGAGGAGGACGACAACGCAGCCCACCGGAAGGTGCGTGCGCGGGTGGAGCATGTGATCGGCCGGATGAAGAACTACAAGATCCTCCGCGACTGCCGCCAACGAGGCGACGGCCTCCACCACGCGGTCCAGGCCGTCGCCCACATGCACAACCTCGCCCTCGCATCATGACCAGACAACCCCGCTCACCCGCTCTGGCCTGCCCGAACACAGCCTTGTGCAACACGCTTTACGGGTGGGGGCGCTTCTTGCCGTCCAGCTCGTCCCACCACTCGTCGGACTTCGGGTCGCCGGAGGGGTCGTCCCACCAGCGGTCCTCCGGCCCCCGCCGGTTCGCGACCATCGCGGCGAGCGGCGGGATGACCATGGCGACCACGCACATGGCGACGGCCGCCGGAATCGACCAGAGGCGCACGACGCCCCAGGCCAGGACGAAGAGCGTGATGCACGTCCCCATCATGGCGAAGTAGAGGTGACGTCGCCGTGCGTACATATGTCCAGGGTAGGTCCGGTTGCCGCCCGCGCATGCCGAAGGGCCGCACCCCAGGCGTCCAACCCGTGGGATACGGCCCTTCAGGAACCGAGTCGCGTCAGACCGCGATCGCGACCTCCGCCAGGCCACCGTGCTGCGCGACGACCGTACGGTCGGCCGTGGCGCCGGGGACCAGGGCGCGGACGGTCCAGGTGCCCTCAGCCGCGTAGAAACGGAACTGGCCCGTGGCGGAGGTGGGGACCTCCGCGGTGAACTCGCCGGTCGAGTCCAGCAGTCGGACGTAGCCGACGACGGGCTCGCCGTCCTTGGTCACCTGACCCTGGATGGTGGTCTCACCGGGCTTGATCGTCGAGGCGTCGGGGCCGCCGGCCTTCGCTCCACACATGTCTTTCTCCAGATTGGGGTCTGACCGGAAGGAAGGCCGGTCGGGTTTGCTTGCTGGGTCGGTTACTTGTTGGCGCCGAGCTCGATCGGAACGCCGACGAGGGAGCCGTACTCGGTCCAGGAGCCGTCGTAGTTCTTGACGTTCTCCACGCCGAGCAGCTCGTGCAGCACGAACCAGGTCAGCGCGGAGCGCTCACCGATGCGGCAGTAGGCGATGGTGTCCTTCGCCAGGTCCACCTGCTCGTCGGCGTAGAGCTCCTTGAGCTCGTCGTCCGACTTGAAGGTGCCGTCGTCGTTGGCGTTCTTGGACCACGGGATGTTGCGGGCGGACGGGACGTGGCCCGGACGCTGCGACTGCTCCTGCGGCAGGTGGGCCGGCGCGAGCAGCTTGCCGGAGAACTCGTCGGGCGAACGGACGTCGACCAGGTTCTGCGAACCGATGGCCGCCACGACGTCGTCGCGGAAGGCGCGGATGGCGGTGTTCTGCGGCTTGGCCTTGTAGACGGTCTCGGCGCGCTCCGGGACCTCCTCGACCAGCTCGCGGGCGTCCAGCTCCCACTTCTTGCGGCCGCCGTCGAGGAGCTTGACGTTGTCGTGGCCGTAGAGCTTGAAGTACCAGTAGGCGTAGGACGCGAACCAGTTGTTGTTGCCGCCGTAGAGGATCACCAGCGTGTCGTTGGCGATGCCCTTCGCCGACAGGAGCTTCTCGAAGCCCTCCTGGTCGATGAAGTCGCGGCGGACCGGGTCCTGCAGGTCCTTGGTCCAGTCGATGCGGATCGCGTTCTTGATGTGGTTCTTCTCGTAGGCGGACGTGTCTTCGTCCACCTCCACGATCGCGATACCGGGGTTATCCAGGTTTTCCTGGACCCAGTCGGCGTCGACGAGGACGTCGCTGCGGCTCATGCTCTTCTCTCCTCCGGGGCAGTTGCGGCGGGGCGTGCGAGTGCGAGAGGGGTGCGCGCGCTCGTGCCGAGACGGCGCACCTGTGCCCTGGTCAGGGCGCGGGGAAACGCGGAAGTCGGAGCTTCCGCTCAGAAGGGGCGACAGAGCATGGCGGCAACGCGGCAGAGGTCTACTGCCCGCCGCTTCGTGAGATCCGCCTGTCGCTTCATGTGCTCGATCGTAGGGACGGACAGGCGGGCGTGTCACCGGCGTGTCGCATCCTGAGACGCGATCGTCCGGAATATGGGATGGAGAGGTCCTCGGGACCGCCGCCGCACGGCTTCCGCCCGCATGCGCCGCCCGTCACATCTACGGTGCGGACGACGCCGTCTCGCCAGTTGGACGCGGCGCGCCCGCCGCTCGCCGTACTACCCGGCGAGGCGGACGTTCGAACCCTGCACCGTGATCTCGACGCCGCTCTGCGCCGCCTGGACCTTGTCGAGCCGGATGCCGCCGGGCAGGCCGTCGATCTTCTGCTCGAAGTCGGTGATGGCGCGGGCGCGGCTCTCGGCGATGTCGGCGCCGCCGAAGCTGGGCAGGGTGTCGGCCTTCACCCGGACGGTGGCGCCCTGGGCGGTGACCGAGCTGAGGACGTAGACCGGGTTGGGCAGCTTGGTGCCGAGGACGGTGGCCTCGACGGCGACCTTGATCTTGCCGTTGCCACCGTCGGAGAGGCCGACCACGCTGGCGGTGACGCCCGGGGCGACCTGGGTGGGCTCGGACTTGGCCGTCTTCAGCAGCTCGGCGTAGGTGATGGACGCGGTGCCGGTGGCGGTGGCCGCGGTGGCGGAGCTGTAGTCGCCGGAGAACTCGACGCCCTTCATGTTCGCCGTGAGGTCGTCGATCCGGATCGTCTTGCCTTCGGTGCCGGCGGTGGCCTCGTAGTCCTTGATGCCGACCTCGACGTCGTCCAGCGAGCCGCTCGCGACCTGGGTGAGGAACGGGAACCCCTTGATGGACACGTCCGGGGCGGCATCGAGGTTCTCACTGGCCTGGAGCTTCCCGGCGGCCTCGTCCTCGGCGAACCCGACGGCGAGCCGGTCGGCCAGCACGAACAGGCCGCCCAGGATCACGACGACTATCAGCAGTATCCGCAGGGCGCGCATGTTGTGGTGTTCCCCCACCTGAGCGGTCATGGACGACCGGGTGGCCGTCCAGCGCGAGGGTAACCCTGGGCCGGGGGTCGACCGGCGAATTGTCGATCACCTGTGACAGGTGGGGGTCACGCTCGACGCCGGTCGGAGCCTTGTCGCCCGTCCGGGGCCTCAGGCCAACGCCCGCCCCAGTACATAGACCACCGGCGCCGCGGCGGCGAGCGGCAGCGCAACGCCCGCCGTGAAGTGAACGAACCGCGACGGATAGTCGTAGCCGGCCACCCGATGCCCGATCAGCGCGCACACCGCCGCACCACCGCCCAGCAAGGCCCCACCGGACCCCACCCCGGTGATCGCACCGACCACAGCCCCGGAACCGAGCCCCGCAAGCAACGCCACGACCACGGAAGCCGCCGCGGGCAACGGCAGCGCACGGACCACGACCGCAACCCCGACCGCCACCGCCCCCACGGTCACCGCATCCGCCTCCGCCGCGAGATACCCCGACGCGACGATGGCCAGCGCCGCCGAGGCCACCGTCGCCATCAGGCCGGACATCCGCTCGTCCGGATCGGCGTGCGAACGCAGCTGAAGAACCAGCGTCAGCAGCACCCACACACCCAGCGTGCCGAGAATCGCGGCCGGCGCACGGTCGGCGACGAGCAACGCCACGTCCGCCGTCAGCGCCCCCGCGAAGGCGAGCGCGATGCCCTGCCGGGCAGGCCACATGCCGTTCAGCCGGAACCAGCCCGCGGCCGTCACCGCCTGAAGGGCGACCAGCGGTACGAGCAGTGCGTACGACCCGACCGCCGCCGCCACCGAGAGCAGCAGCCCCAGCAGCGCCGTGAGCGCGGCCGGCTGCATCCCCGGCTCGATGATCGGGGAACGTCCCTCCAGCCGGGCCCGCTGGGCGTCGGTGACACGGGAGTTCCCGGCGACGGTGGCGGGACCGTAGCCGCGCCCGTCACCCTGCTCGGCGTCAGTGTCGGCCTGCGCCTGCGGTGCCTGCGGCTGCGCCTGCTGCTGAGGCTGGACGTGCGCGTGCCCCTGCGGCACACCGTCCCAGCCCCCCGCCTGATAGCCGGAGCCATGCGCGCCCCGGTACTCCCCGCCCTGGTACTCCGAGGCGCCCTGGTAGCCGACGTACGGCCCCGCCGCCCCGTCCTGCGGCGGCAGATAGGCCGCGTCCTGCGCCTGGGCCGACGCAGGCGGCGTCACCGGCTGCTGCACCTGGGTCTCCCAGGTCTGCCCCTGCCACTGCTGGGTGTACTGCTGGGCGGCGTGCGGATCGTCGTACGCCTGCTGCTGAGCGGGCCACCCCTGCGGCGCCTGCCGCTGGTACGGGTCGTAGCCCTCGTGCCCCTGCTGGGAGCCCTGGCCCTGATAAGGGGCCCCGCCCTCATACGGCTGGTTGGTCATCTCACCCTCCTGCGAACGGCGGGAGCACCTCGACCGTGCCGCCGTCGGCCAGCCGTACCGTCTCATGTCCGCGGGTGCCCGCGGGGTCACCGTCGACGAGGAACGAGCATCGCTGCAGTACGCGCGTCAGTTCCCCGGGGTGTCGCGCACGCACCGCGTCCAGCGCGTCGGCGAGCGTGGCCGCGTCGTACGGCTCCTCGGCGACCCCGGCTGCGGCCTTCGCGGCGGCCCAGTAGCGCACCGTGACCTTTGCCATCTGGTTCCTCAATCGATCGACGTGATCACCGCCGGGAAGCAAGAGGAAGCAAGGGGCGGTGAGCATCGACCAGGCTAGCCCGCCCGCGCGGCAGCCCAGTGACCGATCCGGGCCAGCAGTTCCTCGGCGGCCGCGTGCTCGGCGTGCCCCATGCCCGGCTCCAGCCAGAGTTCGCCGTGGTCACCGGCCGCCTGGGCCAGCATGCGGGGGTGATCGAGGGGGAAGTAGCCGTCCAGATCGCCGTGCACGATCAGCAACGGGGTCGGGGCGATGTGCGTGACCGCCTCGACCGGGGACATCGGCACCGGGTCCCAGCCCCGGTGATGGATCCGGGTACGGAACCCGTAGCGGCTGACCAGACGCCCCTCGGGCCGGGTCACCATCCAGTGCAGCCGGCGCATCCGGGGCGTGCCCCGGTAGTACCAGCGCGCCGGGGCGCTCACCGACACGACCGCGTCCGTACCCGCTCCGGTGCGCCCGGACGGCCCGACCTCCGCGCTGCCCACGCCCGTCTCGCCGTAGAGCGCCGCGTGCCGCAGCACCACGGAGCCGCCCATGGAGAAGCCGATGGTCGCCACGCGTGTGTGCCCGAGTTCGCGGGCCCAGCGCACCGCGGCGGCCAGGTCGAGCACCTCGCGGTCCCCGACCGTCGATCGCCCGCCGGACGCCCCGTGGCCGCGGAAGGAGAAGGTGACGACGGCGGCGTGCCGGGTGAGTGCCTCCACCACCCGTCGCACATGCGGCCGGTCCACGTCGCCCGTGAAGCCGTGGGCGACGACGAACGCCAGGTCGCCGGAAGATGGACGTGAGGCGTCGTATACGACCGCACCCGGGTCGTATACGGAATCGATCGTCACTCCGTCGTCCGTGTACAGAAACGTCCGCAAAGGTGTACGTCTGGCCGTCTCAGAGTTCGGACGAACCGTCGATCGTGCCACATGATCTGCCGTGCCAGCGCCCATGTCGGCTATTCTGCTGGACAGAGGACTCGGGCAGCGTAGCCCCCGGGTCCTTTTGTGCTTTCGGAAGCGCTGTATACGAAGCGGGAAACTCCAGGTGACCGCGGATGTACGGGGCCCCCGGGATCGCAGAGCAGGTGACGCACCGCACACGTCCTCGCAGGGACCGAGGAGGAACCAGACGTATGAGTTCACTGCTGCTCCTGACCAATGCCCTCCAGCCGTCGACGGAGGTGCTCCCGGCTCTCGGCCTGCTGCTCCACAATGTGCGCGTGGCTCCGGCGGAGGGGCCGGCCCTCGTCGACACCCCGGGCGCCGATCTCATCCTCATCGACGGCCGACGCGACCTGCCCCAGGTGCGCAGCCTTTGCCAGCTGCTGCGCTCGACCGGTCCGGGCTGTCCGCTCATCCTCGTCGTGACGGAGGGCGGCCTCGCCGCCGTCACCGCCGACTGGGGCATCGACGACGTCCTGCTGGACACCGCGGGTCCGGCCGAGGTGGAGGCGCGGCTGCGGCTCGCCATGGGCCGCCAGCAGATCGTCAACGACGACTCCCCCATGGAGATCCGCAACGGCGACCTGTCGGTCGACGAGGCGACCTACTCCGCCAAGCTCAAGGGGCGGGTCCTCGACCTCACCTTCAAGGAGTTCGAGCTCATCAAATACCTCGCCCAGCACCCGGGCCGCGTCTTCACACGCGCCCAGCTGCTCCAGGAGGTATGGGGCTACGACTACTTCGGCGGCACCCGGACGGTCGACGTCCACGTACGACGACTGCGCGCGAAGCTCGGCCCCGAGCACGAGTCGCTGATCGGGACCGTCCGGAACGTCGGTTATCGATTCGTTACGCCGGAGAAGGGCGACCGCTCCGGCGACGAGGCCAAGGCCAAGGCCGGGCAGGCAAAGGCGGAGGATGCGGACGAGATGACCGCACTGGACGGCGTCGAGGCCCGGGCCGAGGCGTAGAAAGACGTGACGGACGCTCGGGCAGGGCGTCACCGGCGTCGCTTTCGCACAGGAGAGTGACGGCCGGGCGGCAAGGGAGCTCCTTCACGCCCTGCCCAGAGTGGGTCCATCCGCGTAGACTCCGCGCGTGGCCAAGGTGACTCGGGATGACGTTGCGCGGCTGGCAGGGACCTCTACTGCCGTCGTCAGTTATGTCATCAACAACGGACCCCGGCCGGTCGCCCCGGCCACGCGCGAGCGTGTCCTCGCCGCGATCAAGGAACTGGGGTACCGGCCCGACCGGGTCGCCCAGGCCATGGCCTCGCGGCGCACGGATCTCATAGGCCTGATCGTCCCGGACGCGCGCCAGCCCTTCTTCGGGGAGATGGCGCACGCGGTCGAGTGGGCCGCCGCCGAGCGGGGAAAGATGGTTCTCGTCGGCAACTCCGACTACGTCGGCGAGCGCGAGGTCCACTATCTGCGGGCGTTCCTCGGGATGCGGGTCTCGGGGCTGATCCTCGTCTCCCACGCGCTGAACGACCTGGCCGCCGCCGAGATCGAGGCCTGGGACGCCCGGGTCGTCCTCCTGCACGAGCGGCCCGAGGCCATCGACGACGTCGCCGTCGTCACCGACGACCTGGGCGGCGCCCAGCTCGCCGTACGCCACCTCATCGAGCACGGCTACGAGTACGTCGCCTGTATGGGCGGCACCGCGGAGACCCCCGCGGTCGGCGACCCGGTCTCCGACCACGTCGAGGGCTGGCGGCGCGCGATGGCGGAGGCGCGGCTCCCCACGGAGGGTCGCATCTTCGAGGCGCCGTACAACCGCTACGACGCGTATCGCATAGCGCTCGACATCCTGGCCGGGCCGCGGCGGCCGCCCGCGATCTTCTGCTCCACCGACGACCAGGCACTCGGTGTGCTGCGGGCGGCCCGGGAGCTGCGGATCGATGTGCCGGGGGAGTTGGCGGTCGCCGGGTTCGACGACATCAAGGAGGCGGCGCTCGCGGATCCGCCGCTGACGACGGTCGCGTCGGACCGGTCCGCCATGGCGCGGGCTGCCGTGGATCTGGTCCTCGATGACGGGCTGCGGGTCGCGGGGTCGCGGCGGGAGCGGCTGAAGGTGTTTCCGTCGCGGCTTGTCGCCCGACGGTCGTGCGGGTGCGGGTAGCTCCGCTGCGAGGGCCGTCATGCGCCGCACGGTCGTCCGTGGCGGGTCGCGCAGTTCCCCGCGCCCCTCTTGGGGCCTGTCGGGGCGCCTGCATGAAGCTTCTCTGAGAACGCTCCGACAGTCGCCAGAACCGTCCTTACATCGGGCATACGGCCTTCTGCCGGGCTTCTCAGCCGGCGCTCAGGAAGCTCTCATGGTCGGGCGACAAGCTCGTATCCATGACCGAGAGCTTCCGCCGCAGCGGCGAGTACGAGAACCCGTACCAGCAGCAGGCCTCCTCCCCCGTGAACCCGGAGTGGCCGCCCCCGCCGGCGCACCAGCCGTCGGCGCCCACCGCTCTCCTCGCCGAGCCCGTCGGCCGGCCGCGCAGGGCCAAGCGCAACCGCGGCCCCGTCGCGCTGCTCGCCGCCGTGGCGATCGTCGCCGCCGCGATCGGTGGCGGCACGGCCTACGGCATCCAGGAGCTGACCGGCAACGACACCGTCGCCTCCTCCAGCTCCACCAGCACCAACGTCGTGCCCTCCAGCCAGAAGGGCACCGTCTCCGGGGTCGCCAAGGCGGTCAGCCCGAGCATCGTCGAGATCAGCGCCCAGTCCAACGCCGGTTCCTCCACCGGCTCCGGCGTGATCATCACCAGTGACGGCGAGATCATCACCAACAACCACGTCGTCTCCGGCGCCTCGCAGGTCAAGGTGACCACCAGCGACGGCAAGCAGTACACCGCCGAGGTCGTCGGCACGGACAGCAGCAAGGACCTGGCGCTGATCAAGCTCCAGAACGCCTCCGGACTGACGGTGGCCACCCTCGGCAACTCCGACGGGGTCCAGGTCGGCGACGAGGTCGTGGCGATCGGCTCCCCCGAGGGCCTGACCGGCACGGTCACCAGCGGCATCGTGTCCGCGCTCGACCGTGACGTGACGGTCTCGACGGACGAGGGACAGGGGCAGCAGCAACAGCAGCAGGGCGGCGGCGGATGGCCGTTCGAGTTCGGCGGCCAGGAGTTCAACGGCGACACGGGCTCGTCCACGACGACGTACAAGGCGCTCCAGACCGACGCGTCCCTGAACCCCGGCAACTCCGGCGGCGCGCTGATCGACATGAACGGCAACATCATCGGCATCAACTCGGCGATGTACTCGGCCGCCGGCTCGGGTTCCTCCGACGCGGGCAGCGTGGGCCTCGGCTTCGCCATCCCGATCAACACCGTCAAGGCCGACCTGGCGAAGCTGCGGTCGGGTTCACAGAACTGAGCCGACACCACGCGAAGGAGCACGTCATGATCACGCAGGTCGAGCACACCGCGACCGGCGCCGGCACCGGCCCCGCCGACATCGCCCTGGCCCTGGAGGTCGCCGGCGCCCTGCACGCCCCGACGGCTCCGACCCGGGCGCCGGAGCTGGTGACCGCCCGCCCGCGCGCGGGTCGCCGTACCGCCGCGGCCCGGGGCCGTCGCCGTACCGTACGAGGCTGAGAACGTGCGAGGCTGAGAGCGTTCCAGCCCGCTCAGCCCGCCCCCCGACCCCCGACC
>NZ_RDBN01000053.1:1419574-1458391 GCF_008042075.1 Streptomyces sp. UW30
GATCCCTTGAGTGGTGACATACAGCGGCACCGTCAGCACCCGTACGGAGTTGCCCTCCTCGTCGGTGCCGTTGCGGGTGTTCTTGCTGTTGCCCGAGCCCATGAGCCCCGCCGATGGCGACCGTGACCCCCAGCGCATCCTGATCGTCGACGACGAGCCGGCGGTGCGGGAAGCACTCCAGCGCAGCCTCGCCTTCGAGGGATACGACACCGAGGTCGCGGTCGACGGCGCGGACGCCCTGGAGAAGGCGACCGCCTACCGGCCCGACCTCGTGGTCCTCGACATCCAGATGCCCCGCATGGACGGCCTGACCGCCGCCCGCCGCATCCGCGGCGCCGGTGACACGACGCCGATCCTGATGCTCACGGCCCGCGACACGGTCGGCGACCGCGTCACCGGGCTGGACGCGGGGGCCGACGACTACCTGGTCAAGCCGTTCGAACTGGACGAGCTTTTCGCCCGCGTCCGCGCCCTCCTGCGGCGCAGCTCCTACGCGGCGGCGGCCGGTGCGAGCCCTGCCGACGAGGACGAGGCGCTGACCTTCGCCGACCTGCGCATGGATCTCGCGACGCGGGAGGTCACGCGCGGTGGGCGGCCGGTGGAGCTGACCCGTACGGAGTTCACGCTGCTGGAGATGTTCATGGCGCATCCGCGCCAGGTGCTGACGCGTGAGCAGATCCTCAAGGCGGTCTGGGGCTTCGACTTCGAGCCGTCGTCGAACTCCCTGGACGTATACGTCATGTATTTGCGCCGCAAGACCGAGGCGGGTGGTGAGCCGCGGCTCGTGCACACGGTTCGGGGCGTGGGGTATGTGCTGCGACAGGGCGGGGCGGAGTGAGCAGGGTTCTACGCCGGTTCCGCTCGCTGCCGATTCGCTCGCGGCTGGCGTTGCTGGTGGCGGCGGCGGTGGCGTTCGCGGTGGCGGCGGTTTCGGTGACGTGTTGGTTCATTGTGCAGGGGAAGCTGTACGCCCAGGTCGACGAGGACCTCGAGAAGGCGGCGAAGCCTCAGCCGTACGCCGCGGTCGCGGCCACGCTCACCGAGTGCCCCAAGGAGCCGCAGGAGACCGCCAATACCTTCCGGGCACGGGACACCATCTATCTCCAGCTCGTGAAGACCGACGGGACGGCATGCGTCTCGTCGAACTCCGAAGGCACGGTGAGGACGACCAACTCCGACAAGCAGGTGGTCAAGGACTCGGGCAACAGCAAGAACACCCGCAACGGCACCGACGAGGAGGGCAACTCCGTACGGGTGCTGACGGTGCCGCTGTATGTCACCACTCAAGGGATCGGCTCGGAGCCACAGCTGTACCCCGGCGCCGCGCTCATGATCGCCGTGCCTCTCAACACCACGCAATCGACGCTCAACGAACTGGCCCTGATCCTCCTCCTCGTCTCCGGCGTAGGAGTACTCGGCGCAGGCGCAGCCGGCCTGGCCGTCGCCCGTGCCGGCCTCCGCCCCGTCGACAAGCTCACCGAGGCCGTCGAACACGTCGCCCGCACCGAGGACCTGAACATCCGTATCCCGGTCGAGGACGACGCCGAGGACGAGGTCGCCCGGCTCTCCCGATCCTTCAACTCCATGACCTCGTCGTTGGCCAGCTCCCGCGAGCTCCAGCAGCAGCTCATCGCGGACGCGGGCCACGAGCTCCGTACGCCCCTGACGTCATTGCGCACGAACATCGAACTCCTCACCCGCAGCGAGGAGACGGGCCGCCCGATCCCCGAGGCGGACCGCAAGGCCCTTCTCGCCTCCGTCAAGGCGCAGATGACCGAACTGGCCGCCCTGATCGGCGACTTGCAGGAGTTGTCCCGCTCGGAGGGGCAGCGGGGTGAGCGCGTGCAGGTGATCTCGCTGGAGGACACGGTCGAGGCTGCCCTGCGCCGGGCCCGGCTGCGCGGCCCCGAGCTGACGATCACCGCGGACATCCGGCCCTGGTACGTGCGGGCGGAACCGGCGGCCCTCGAACGCGCGGTGGTCAACATCCTCGACAACGCGGTGAAGTTCAGCCCCGCGTCCGGCACGATCGAGGTCGCCCTGCACGACGGTGTCCTGACCATCCGCGACCACGGCCCCGGCATCCCTGCCGACGAACTCCCCCACGTCTTCGACCGCTTCTGGCGTTCGCCGAGTGCGCGGGCCCTGCCGGGCTCGGGACTGGGCCTGTCGATCGTGGCGCGGACGGTCGAGCAGGGTGGCGGCCAGGTGACGCTGGCCCGCGCGGAGGGCGGGGGGACCGTGGTGACGGTGCGGTTGCCGGGGGCGCCTACGGCTCCTCCGGAGGCGGTGTAGGGCGTTCAGTCGGGGTCGGCTTCCTGGGAGGGAGAACGACATCTGGCTCCGCAGCGTGGGCAGCCATGATCGATGTGCTCCTTCGACGCGGAGGTCAGCAGAAGCCGAGCATGCCCGGGGAGTCGATGTCGACGGTGACCACGCCGGGCGGATAGTTCTGTTCACGGTCCGTGAGCAGAATCGACATCCCTGTGAACTCGGCACGCGGCAGTGCGCAGTAGAGGGCGTGGCAGATGTCAGGGCCGCCGTAGCCATCCCTGATCATGGTGCCGACAGTGACCGACGCACTTGTGTTCAAGTCGTCGACGACGACCGAAGAGAACGCGAGAACTCGGCCCGCAGCCCCCGCGTCCTCCGACTCCGCCTGCATGAGGCAGAGGGCGGGAATCCGGAGCAGGTCGCCCGGGGAACTCGCCATGTTCCCGGCGAGAAGGTTCAGTGTCTTGTGCCCCTCCGCGAGCGCTCGGGTGGCACCGGTGTCCAGAATGATCACGCGGCCGCAACCTGCGCCTTGCGCATCTTCTCAGCAGCGATCTTGTAGATGTTGCCGAGCACGTCGGGCGCCTTGTCGAACTCCTCGTCGCTGATGTCGACGCCGATCACGTCACGGACGACCTGCCGGTCGGCCGCCACCCGCTGGGCAATCTGCTCTGCCGTCGGCTGCTCCGAGGCCAGCTGCTCGACGAGCTGTCCCAGAGTCATCCCGCGCTCCTTGGCGACCTGCGCGAGATGGTCGCGGGCCTGCCGGGACACCTGAATGGTCGTGTTCTCTGCCATGACTCCACCATAGACGTGCCATAACCCTTGGGGTCCCGTTCTCCGCCCGGTTCATCTGATGGCGTTCATGCCCGCCTCGCCCTTGACGTCCTCCCCGAACGCCGACCAGGACGACGCCACGAAGATCAGCGGGCGGGCCGTCGGGTGACACGCCAACTCATCGGCGGCCTCGTTTCGGAGAGCTCAGGCGGCGGGGATGGCGAAGAGCTCGTACTCGGCCACGGTCTCGAACCCCATGCGGGGGTATACGAGGGCGCCGAGCGGGCTGGCCTGCAGTGTGCCGACGCTCAGGCCGCGCTCCCGTCCCGCCGTGAGAGCCGCCGTGCTGAGGGTGGTTCCGATTCCCTGCCGTCGGTGGTCGGGGGCGGTGCTCACGACGTAGACGCCCGCCACGCCGTGCGCTTCGTACAGCAGCGAAGTGCCCACGATGCGCCCGTCGCGGCGCCCGGCGAAGCGAGTGATCCGGGCCGAGTCCGGGCGTTGCGCTTCGATGCGCGCCGCGTCGTCGATGATCTCCGGTGTCACGCCGAACGAGGTGATGAACGCCCGCACCCACTCGCTCAGCGCGTCGAACCCTTCGACCGTTTCGATCTTCAGATCCGCCGGCCCCTCGGCGGGGGCGAGGCGATCGAGGCGGACGGACATGACCGGCGAGGACCCGAGCTTCACGGCACCGTGGTCGACGAGCCTGTTCGCCATGTCCGGGGCGCTGTCCGGCCCCACCCACCACATCCACGGGAGTCCGGCCATCCGGCTGACGGCGTGGCTGACCGTCCGCTCCAGCTGGTCGGTGTCGCTCAGCCGCAGAACTCCGTTGAGCTGGCCGTCGGCGAGCCCGCTGCGATAGTAGGTGAGCTCGCCGTCAGCGACTTCGGAGGCTCCCCAGCCGAGCCAGTAGTCACGGCAGTTGGCGAGCAGCGGTTCAAGATCTGATCGCTCGTTCACGTTCGCGTTCCCGTTGCCGTTCACCTTCATGGTCCCGTTCCCGTTCTCTTGAATCCTGTCGAGGGCATCGACAGGACGCCGACGGCGTCGCAAAGTTCGCTCGGGATCGTGTGACGTGCGTCACTGGGTCGCGGGGTCCTGTCGGCCGACCGCGCTACTTTGTGGGCGACCGACACCAACACCTGAGGGAATCCATGATCAGGGACTGGGCTGAGGCTGCTCGGCTTGAGGATGCGAGGTTGACCCGTGCCGCGCAGGCGGGTGAGGTCGCCGCGTTGGGTGTGCTGCTGGAGCGGCATCGGGCGGGGATGCGGGCGGTCGCG
Organism: Streptomyces sp. UW30; assembly: GCF_008042075.1. Lineage (GTDB taxonomy): Bacteria > Actinomycetota > Actinomycetes > Streptomycetales > Streptomycetaceae > Streptomyces. Next base: position 1,423,915 of record NZ_RDBN01000053.1, read on the forward strand.
TTGAGCATTCTGGGGCCGGGTGCGGATGCCGATGACGTGATGCAGGACGCGGCGTTGACCGCGTTGCGGCGGATCGGCGACGTACGTGATCCGCAGGCCGTGGGCGCGTGGCTGCGGATGATCGTGCGCAACGCCGGCCGGACCGTGCTGCGTAGATCCGCTCTCCTGCAGCCGGTGGACGAGCTCCAACTGCCGTCGGACGACGCCGATCCGGCGCGGTGGCTGGAGCAGAACGCGTTGCGGGACTGGATATGGGAGGCGTTGGAGGAGCTGTCTCCGGCGCTCCGGATGCCGTTGGTGCTACGGCATTTCACCGCCCAGGTCACCTCGTACGAGCAGATCGCGAAGGCGTGCGGGGTGCCGGTCGGCACGGTGCGCAGCCGGCTCAGCCAGGGGCGGGTCAAGCTCGCCGCCGCCCTCGCCGCCACCGCCGACGCCGCGCACTCCGATACCGAACAGCGCGTCCGCGCCAGCCGCGTCGAGGCCCGTGAGACGCTCGACGCCGCCGAGTGCGGGCACTTCGGCAAGCTGGTCACCGAGCGCTGGTCGCCCGACGTCGCCCTGCTCAGGGGGAGGGACAGGATCGCCGACCGGGACATCCTCGTGCGCGGCATGCACAGCGACATCGAGGACGGTGTGCGTCAGCGCCTGGTCAACGCCGTCGCCGGGCGGTCGCTGACCATCTGGGAGATGGACATCCTCAATCCGGCCGACCACCCCGAGCACTGCCCGCCCTCCGTGGCCTGGCTCATGTCCCTCGACGCCGCCGGCCGGGCGCTCCAGCTGCGGCTCTTCCACCCCAGGCCGGTACAGGCCATCGAGGTCCTGCCCGTCATGTGACGGCATGTGGGTGTGCGTCAGATCCTGTGCGGGACAGGGTCGGCGCCCACCCGGGCACGTCCCCCCGCGTCGGGGGGAGGGACGTGCCGCCGTGGGCGAGGGAGGGGAGGGCTCAGCCGGCCGCGGGCGCGGGCAGGCCCCACTGGGAGAAGTCGACCTGGCCGTTGCCGCTCTTGGTCAGGAGGTCCTTCTTCCCTGACGCCCAGGCGATGGCGATCTTCTTGTCGGTCGAGATCTCCACCGTGCCCTTCACCCGGTCCTTGTTGGTCTTGTCGACGCAACTCAGCTGCATCGACGTCTGCTTGAGCAGGCCCTCACAGGCGTGCATGCTCTTGCCGTCCGTGCTCCGGAAGGCGAGCTGGACCTTGTCGCCCTTGACGATCATGGCGACCTCGTCGACGTCCGACGAGCCGACCCAGCCGCCGTCGAGCTTCACGGGGGCCTGGCTGTCCGCGGCCGCGTCCGGCGCGGCCTCGTCCGACGCCGCGGCGGACGGGGACGCGGCAGCCGGCGAGGAGGCGGACGGGGACGGGGAGGAGGCGGACGACGACGCGTCGTCCGAGTCGTCACCCATGCAGCCCGTCAACACCATGGTGCCGAAAGCAGCGGTGGCGACTGCGGACATCATTGACTTGCGCATTTCCTAAACACTTTCTGTGAGGGGGGTTTCCCGTTGGATGTGCGTGGGGTGGGCGGGACCGCTCTCGCTGATTCCGAAGCGGTCGTGGAAGGTGCGCAGCGGGCCCGGGGCGTACCAGGCCGCGCGGCCGAGCAGACGCATCGCGGCCGGCAGGAGTACGCCGCGCACCGCGATGGCGTCGATGAGGATCGCCAGGCCGCTGCCGAGGCCGAACATCTGCATGAAGCTGACCTTCGCGGTACCGAAGGCGAAGAAGCCGACCGCGAGGAGGACGGCGGCGGCGCTGACGATGCGGCCGGTGTGGCCGAGGCCGTGCACCACGGCGTCCTCGGTGCTCTCGCCCGCGTCGTGCAACTCCTTGACCCGGCTGGTGACGAACACCTCGTAGTCCATGGACAGGCCGAAGGCGATGCAGAACAGCAGGACCGTCATCGACGTGTCCATCGGCTGTGCCGTGAAGCCCAGCACATCGCTGAAGTTGCCCTCCTGGAAGATCCAGGTCATGGCACCGATGGCCGCCGCCAGGCTGATGATGTTCAAGGCCAGCGCGCGAATCGGCTGGACGATGCTCCCCGTGAACAGGAAGAGCAGGATGAACGTGGTGACCGCGACGATCCCCGCGGCCAGCGGCAGCCGGCTCGCGATCGACTCCTTGGCGTCCACGAGTTCGGCGTCCTCGCCGCCCACCAGCACCTCCTCGGTACCGGAGGGCGCCGGTACGGACCGCAGCGTCCCGACGAGATCCTGGGCCTCCTGCGACCCGGGCTCGGCGGCGGGGAAGACACTCAGGCGCTGCGCGTCGGGGCGGCCGAGGGCTTCGTTCGCCGGGCCCGGAGCGACCGAACCTTCCCGGGTATAGGTGCCGGTGACCGCCTCCACGCGGGCGACGCCGCCCAGACCCGCCAGCTTCCCGGCGTAGCTGTCCACGTTCTCGTAGTCCATGGCCCCGGTGACGACGACCTGGATCGCCCCGTCGTCGTCCCCGGTGAAGTCGCTCCGCAGGATCGCGGAGACCTGCCGGCTCTCCCCGTCCTGAGGGAGCACCCGCTCGTCGGGCGTACCGAACGAGACGCCCATGAGCGGCGACGCGGCGAGCAGCAGCACGGCCAGCACCGGCACTCCCGTCAGCACCGGGCGGCGCATGACGGTGCCGGCCAGCCGGCCCCAGAACGGCCGCTTCTCGCGGTGGTGGCCGGACTTGGGCCAGGGCAGCCGGCCCTTGTTGATGCGGTGTCCCAGCAGCATGAGCAGAGCCGGCATCACAAAGAGCGTGCTCACGGCCGCGATCACGACCACGCCGACACCGGCGTAGGCGAAGGAGCGCAGGAAGTACTGGGGGAAGACAAGGAGCGCGGTCAGCGCTACGGCGACGGTGGCGGCGGAGAACACGACCGTACGCCCCGCCGTGTGCACGGTCGTGCGGACCGCGTCCTCGACGGGCGCACCCTGGGCGAGCTGCTCCCTGAAGCGGCTGATCATCAGCAGCGCGTAGTCGATGCCGAGACCGAGGCCGAGGGCGGTGGTCAGGTTGATCGCGAAGATCGAGACGTCGGTGGCACTGCCCAGAAGGGACAGCTCGGCGAACGTGCCCGCCACCGCCACCGTGCCGATGGCAAGCGGCAGGAGCGCGGCGACCACTCCGCCGAAGACGATCAGCAGCAGCAACAGCGTCAGCGGTACGGCGATGATCTCCGCGAGCAGGAGATCCTTCAGCACCTGGTCCGACAACTCGGCGCTGACGGCGGTGCCGCCGCCGGCCCGGACGGTCAGCCCGTCGCGCTCGCCCACGTAGGTGTCGATGACGTCCTTGGAGTTGGTGTCCCGCGTCGCCTCGTCGCCCTTCACATGAGCCAGCACCATGGCCGAACGGCCGTCGCGGGCCTTGAGCGCATCGCTGTCCGTGTTCCAGAAGGAGATGACGTTGCTGAGTTCGGTCTCCTTGCGGAGCTCGGCCACCAGCTGCCGGCCGCCCTGCTCCACCTCCGGGTCGGTGACCTGCTTGTCACCGCCGGAGACCAGGAGGATCAGGTTCGTCTGCCCGCCGAACTTGTCGTTGATGACCTGATGCGCGGCCGTCGACTGCGCATCGGGGTCGTCGAAGCCGCCACCCACCAGCTTTCCGAAGGCTCCCGCACCCACAACGCCCATGACGGCGACGAGTACTGCGGCGGCGAGGAGAACGGCTTTGGGCCACCGGACGGTAATCCCTGCTACCCGATCGAACACATTCCTGCCCTTTCCAAGTCTGCGTTTGCTTCACGTGAGTTGGCGACGCCTGAGCCGGCGTGCGCACACAAGACGGGGCGGGGAGGCAGGAGTTCGCTTCAGGTGGCGTGAGCTGCGTCACAGGTGACCGACGGCTCTTCGCGGCCTGCGGGGCGGCAACCTTTCCCGGCGAGGCGGCGACAGATCCCCGGATCATCCCCCCGCACGGAACGGATCACCGCATGAGTGAGCAGCACGGCAAGGCCCGGCACCGCAGAAGCCGCAAAGCCCTGGCGGTCGGGGTCCCCCTCGCCCTGGCCGCCGCCGGCACCCTCGCCTACGGCACCGACCTCGGCCTCCTCGGCTCCGGCGCCCAGCAGCGCGCGTCCGCCGCCACCGCCGCGGCGCCCGCCTGGGCCACAGCCGCCGCCGACGGATTCGCCTCCGTCAACTCCCTTGGGCAGAACGGGACTTACGGCGGCCGGGACGGGCAGATCGTCACCGTCAGGACGCAGGCCGAGCTGGAGAAGTACGCCACGGCCGCCGAGCCGTACGTCATCGTCGTGGCCGCCACCATCAACATGAACCCGGTCGGGAAGGAGATCAAGGTTCAGTCCGACAAGACCATCGTCGGGTCCGGGACCTCCGGGCACATCGTCGGCGGCGGCTTCTTCCTCGGCTCCGGTGTGCACAACGTGATCATCCGGAACCTGACCATCCGGGACGCGTACCAGGGCGTCTGGAACGACAAGGACCACGACTTCGACGCGATCCAGATGGACGGCGCCCATCACGTGTGGATCGACCACAACGATCTGCGGCACATGGCCGACGGGCTCATCGACGTCCGCAAGGACAGCACGAACGTGACCGTCTCCTGGAACAAGCTGAGCAACGACAACAAGGCCTTCGGGATCGGGTGGACGGACAACGTCGTCACCGACATCACGATCCACCACAACTGGATCCGCGAGACCGAGCAGCGCAACCCCTCCGCCGACAACGCCGCCCACGCGCACCTCTACAACAACTTCCTGGAGGACGTCGCCGGCACCGACATCAAGTCGTCGTACGGCAACTACTCGCGCGGAAGGACGGCGATGGTCCTGGAGAACTCCTCCTTCCAGGGCGTCAACAACCCCGTCATCAAGGACGCCACCGCGACGCTCGTCCAGCGCGGCAACGTCTTCTCCGGCACCAGCGGCCGTAACGAGAGCGGCGGTACGGCCTTCGATCCGAAGAGCTTCTACCCGTACACGCTCGACCCGGCGGCGAACGTGCCCTCGCTCCTCACGTCGGGTGCGGGGCCGCGCGGTTCCATAGGTACGACCAGCGGCGCCGCCGCGAGCACCAAGGCCGCGACCACCCTCACGGTCGCCAAGGACGGCAGCGGGCAGTACCGGACCGTGCAGGCCGCCGTGAACGCCGTACCCGCGAACAACGCCTCCCGTGTCGTGATCGCCGTGAAGCCGGGGACGTACCGCGAGGTCGTGAAGATCCCCGCCGGCAAGCCGCACGTCACCGTCCAGGGCACGGGTGGCAGCCGCAAGGACACGGTCATCGTCTACGGCAACGCGGCGGGCATGCAGAAGCCGGACGGCTCGGGCACGTACGGCACCCCCGGCAGCGCCACGCTCTCCGTCCAGTCGGACGACTCCCAGGTCCGCAACCTGACCGTCACCAACGACTTCGACGAGGCCGCGAACCAGTCCCTCTCCGGCCATCAGGCGGTCGCGCTGCTCACCACCGCCGACAAGGTCGTCCTCGACTCGCTGATCGTCAACGGCGACCAGGACACCCTGGAGCTGGAGACCGCCGCCAAGGACAAGCTCGGCCGTGTCTACATCGCGGGCTCCTACATCACCGGCAACGTCGACTTCATCTTCGGCCGGGCCTCCGCCGTCATCGACCGCTCGGTCATCACCCTGAAGAAGCGCTGGAACGGCACCTCGGCCGGCTACGTCACCGCTCCGAGCACGCCCGGCAACCGCAAGGGCATCCTGCTCAACCGGTCCACCGTCAACGGCGATGTCGCGAGCGGCAGTTACTACCTCGGCCGCAACTGGCACCCCGGCGGTGACACCACCGTCGACCCGCAGACCACGGTCCGGGACAGCACCCTGAGCGCGGCCGTGAAGTCGACGCCCTGGTCGGACATGGGCGGCTTCCCCTGGAAGGACGACCGCTTCGCCGAGTACCGGAACACCGGCCCGGGCGCCGGTTCGGCGAGCTCCGAGCGGCCCCAGCTGACCGACGCGCAGGCGGCCGGGCAGGAGGTCGCCGACTGGCTCGGGGACTGGACGCCGACGGCCGGCTGAGGCGCCTCGACAGCCTCGAAGGTCAAGGCGGGCGCGGGAGAACACCAAGAGCGGACCAACGTTGGATCATGGCTTCCCCGCGCCCGGCCATGATTCAGTAACGCGAACGTTTGTCCGGTCATTCGAGCGTACGTTCCCAGCCGTGAACGCTGAGAGATCAGTCGGCGCCGAGCCGACCGCAGCATCCGCCCACACGCGGTTCGCCCCTGCCTCCCCCGCCCGCCGCGCACTCCTGCGGGCCGGGCTCACCGGAGCCGCGGCACTGGGGGCCACCGCCGCCCTCGGCGCGGCTCCCGCCTCCGCCACCCCTGCCTCCCGCCGTCGGCCCGGCACCCCCGAGGAAGCTCTGCGTGAGCTGGCCGCGGGCAACCGGCGCTGGCGCACCTTCCGCCAGCAGCACCCGAACGAATCGCCCACCGTCCGCCAGAGTCTGACGTCCGGTCAGCATCCTTTCGCCCTCGTCCTCGGCTGCATCGACTCGCGGGTCCCGCCGGAGCTGGTCTTCGACCAGGGCCTGGGTGACCTGATGACCGTGCGCTCCGCCGGTGAGGTCCTGGACGAGGCCGTACTCGGCAGCGTCGCCTACGGGGTGCTCGAACTGGACATCCCGCTGGTGCTGGTGCTCGGACACCAGTCGTGCGGCGCCGTGAAGGCCGCCGTCGCGGCGGACGAGTCCGGCGAGCAACTGCCGGCGCACATCCAGTACATAGCCGACCGCATAGCCCCGAACATAGACCGCACCAAGGAGGGGGACGCCCGCGTCGACTCGACCATCGACGCCAACGTACGGGCCGTCCGCGCCGCCCTCGCCGCCGAGCCCGACCTCGCCGCGAAGGTGTCCTCCGGCGAACTGGCCATAGTCGGCGCCCGCTACGAACTGACCACCCAGCACGTCCACCCGGTCACCTGACGACCGAGGGCGTCCTGGGGCCCCGGCATGCTCGGCGTCAGTGGGGGCCGAGCATGCCGGGGGGGGGAGTCACCCCGAGGTGGGAAACAGGACCAGCGTGTCCTGCGGGCCCGGTCCCGCCAGCCCCGCATACACCCCGCCCCGCCCCACCAACTCCGCGTGCGTTCCCGTCTCCACCAGCTGCCCGCCGTCCATGACCAGCACCCGGTCCGCGTCCGGTGCCAGGCTCAGGTCGTGGGTGATCATGATCGTGGTGCGGCCGGACATCAGGCGGCGCAGTGGCTGGACGATCTGGCGGGCGGCCACCGCGTCGAGGCCGGCCGTGGGTTCGTCGAGGACCAGGACGGGGGCGGCGCGGAGCATCGCGCGGGCGATGGTGATCCGCTTCAGCTGTCCGCCGGACAGGGCCGCCGCGCCGGGGGCGACAGGGGTGTCGTAGGCCTCGGGGAGCGCGGTGATGAAGTCGTGGGCCGCCGCCGCGCGTGCCGCCTGCTCGATGTCCGCCTCGCTCGCGCCGGGCCGGCCGCACGCGATGTTCTCGCGGATGGTGCCGTTGAGGATCAGGGTCTCCTGGGGCAGCAGGGCCACGTTCTCGCGCAGGAACTCCAGTCCCAGGTGCGGGAGCGGCACGCCGTCCAGGGTGATCACGCCCGCGGCGGGGTCGTAGAAGCGGGTGAGGAGCCCCGCGGTCGTGGACTTGCCGGCGCCGGACGGGCCGGTGACGACGATCAGTTCGCCGGGGCCGACCGTGAAGGTCAGGTCCTTCACGGACTCCCTGGCCGACCCCGGGTAGCCGAAGGTCACCCCGTGGAAGCCGACCCGGCCCCGCACCGGCCACTGCGCGACCGGGTCGGCCGGGTCGGTGACCGCCGGCTCCGCGTCCAGGATCTCGCCGAGGCGCTGGGCGCCGGCCGTGGCGGCGGTGAGGGTGAGCCCGAGCCGGCCGAGGTTGCGGACCGGCGGGTAGAGGTAGCCGATGAAGGCCGCGAAAGCGAGGAGTTGGCCCAGCGTCATACGGCCGGCCGAGATCTCCCAGACGCCCAGGCCGATCACGGTCAGCACGCAGATCGTCTCGACGACCTCGACGAACTGCTCGTACATCTCGCCGAGCCGCGCGCCGCGCACGGACGCCTTCATCCAGGCCCGCGCCTCGCGGTCGAGCAGCTTCTCCTCGGCCCGGCGGCGGTTGTAGGCCTGGGTGAGGACGACGTTGCCCAGGGACTCCTCGACGACCGAGGTGATCGAGCCGTCGGCGACCCGTTCGTCCTGGGCGGCGGTGCGGATACGGCCGGAGAAGCGGCGGGCGGCCAGCAGGAACAGGGGCGCGAGCACGAAGGTGGCCAGGGCCAGGTCCCAGCGCAGACAGAGGGCCGCCGCCGAATAGAAGACCGCCGAGAACACCGCCGCGACGGTGCCGACCACGCCGGAGACGACCATCTCCTCGATGGCCTCGACGTCCCCGGTGAGCCGCTCGACCAGGTCACCGCGGCGGTGCTGCTGGAAGAAGTGCGGCGGCAGGTCCTGGACGTGCCGGAACACCTTCGCGCGCAGCCGCAGCACGAATCTCTCGGCGGTCCAGGTGGCCAGCGAATTGCCCAGATATCCGACCAGCGCACCCAGCACGGCGACGCCCAGCCAGGCCGCCGCCGGGCCCCAGAACGCCGACAGCGAACCGGCTTTGAGCGCATGGTCGGTGAGCTCGGCGAACAGCAGGATCGACGCGGTCTCGGCCAGCGCGGACACCACCACGCAGGCCACGATGACGACCAGCCACCTGCGGTCCCCGCACGTCAGCGGCCAGAACCGGCGGAACGCCGTACGCACTTCCCTCATGCTCAAGTCCCTCTCCGATGCCGGGAAAGCCCGGACATGCCGGAGGCGGGATCCCGAAGCCCGAGCGCTCCGGTGACCCCGCCTCTTCCGTCGGCCTCAGCCCTTGTGCGCGACCGGACGCCGCTTCGGCGCGGCCTTCTTCGCGGTGGGCTTCTTCTTCGGCGCCGGGGCCGGGGCGGCGGGCTTGCGGGTCTTCTTGACGGGGGCGATCTTGTGGAAGCTCATCATGCTCTCCTTTGTTCCTGCTGTTTCCTATGCCGAATTTCTTTCGACACGGAAAACGTTACGGGAGCCCGAACCAGGAAATCGCCAATTCCGCTGAGACCTCTATTAATTGAGCCTGAGAGAATTTCTCAGAGAATTCCCGGAACCAAACCGGACTTCACACAGGACTTAATACGCGACTAGCATGCCTCCATCAGAAGGGGGACTGCGGTGGAGATCAGACTCGCGGACGCGCTCAGGGCACTGCGCAACGAACTGTCCCAAGCCGCCCTGGAGGCCGACGGCCAGCCGGTCCGCCTCCACGTCGAGACGGTCAACCTGGATCTCCAGGTCTCTGTCACCGACAGCCTGGAAGCGGGCGGCGGAGTGAAGTTCTGGGTGCTGTCGGCCGACGCGAAGGCCGCCGGCAGCACCGCCGTCACGCACACCGTCTCCCTTCAGCTGAAGGCCGAGACGGCGGACGGAGGCCGGGTCCTGACCGGCTCCGACCCGGCCGACCGGGTGCACCTGACGGACGAGTGACCGGCCGATCATGGTGAACCCTCCCGACCGCACGCCGAACCCTCTCGACCGCGTCGTGCAGATCGTCGGCCGCGGCCCGGACGACCGGCCGTTCTTCGTCGCCTCCGGCCTGCTCCTGGTGGGCGACCTGGCCATCACGGCCGCCCACGCGGTACAGGACGCGACCTGGCGCTACGAGTTACGTCCCGTCAGCCCCGTACACCACGGACGGCCCGCCACTCCCCTGCCGGTGCGCCGCGTCGTACCGCACGCCGGACGCGACCTCGCGCTCCTCGTCCTGGACACCGAGCGCGGCACGCTGCCACCGCTCCGCTTCGCCGAACTGCCGTACGAGATGGGCCAGATCGCGGTGCACGCGGTCGGCTTTCCCCAGTTCACCGTGGAGGACTCGCGGCCCCGGAGCCATCAGATCGACGCCACCGTCCAGCTCGGCTCGGACCGCACCAGGCATCAGTTCCAGCTCGCCCAGCACACCAGCGACCCACCGGCCGGCGCCCCCGGCACCTCGCCCTGGGCGGGCTTCTCCGGAGCGGGCATCCTCACCAAGCGCGAGGGCCTGCTGGCCGGTATCGCCACCAGTCACCGGCTGGCCGGCGGTCGGCGCAGCACCACCGGCACGGACCTGTCCGCTCTGACCGACCCGGCCTTCCTCGCGCTGCTCGCCGAGCACGGCGTGGAACCGGCGCCCGTCCCGGTGCGCCCGCCCACCGTCCGGGCGCCCGGGCCCGCGCACTGGCTGCCGGACGACGTCCGGGCGGTGCTGTCCCGGCAGCGCAAGGCGGCCGACGAACTCCCGCACCGCTTCCGGCAGGACCGCCGCCCGCGCCGGCTCACCGCGGTGTACGTCCGCCAGCTCCTCAGCCGGCAGCAGGAGGAGAAGGTCGCCGGTGAGCCGACGGACGGTGTCGGGGCGGACGCCCGGCACGTCGGTGGACTCGCGCCGCCGCACGGCCTGGAGGGCGCGTCCGGGCCGCCCTCGCCGGCCGGCCCCGGCAGGGCGCGCGGGCTCGGTCCGACATCGGGTTCCGGCACGGCGAAGCACGCCACCGCGGTCGGACCGCCCCGTCGCCTGGAGCAGGTGCTCGCCCACGACGAGAGCGGGCGGGAGAGCGGGGCCGCACACGCGCTCGTCGAGGCGGGACCGGGTGCCGGCAAGTCCACGCTGCTGCACAGCTGCGCCCTCGACTTCGGGGACGCGGCGCTCGCCTCCGCCACCGGGCACGGCCGGCTCGTCCCGCTGTGGGTGACCGCGACGCGGCTCACCGGCCCTGAGCACTCCCTGGAGAGCGCCGTCGCGGCGGCGACCGGCCTCGACACCGGGAACGGCACCCTGCCCCGCCTCCCGCACGGCGCCCGCTGGCTGGTGCTGGTCGACGCGCTCGACGAGGTGCACCACGACCGCCGCAGCCGTCTCATCCACCTCCTCGCCGACCAGGCCGCAGGCGAACAGCCGGATGGCCTACGCATGCTGGTCACCACCCGCCACGACCCCGAGGGCAGGGAGGAGCTGTCGCGGGCGGGCTTCCAGCCCTACGTCCTCGACCCGTTCGACCGGCAGCGACTGGAGGAGTTCGCCCACACCTGGTTCAGGGACTCGCGCGGGGACTCCGAAGGGCCCGACCCCGCCGCGGAGTTCCTCCGGCAGATCGACGACACCGGCATCGGCGACCTGCTCCGCAACCCCCTGCTGGCCACCGTCACCGCCGTGGTCTTCGAGAACGCCGCCGACCGCCCCCTGCCCGACAACCGCTGGGCGCTGTACGAGGAGTACCGGGCGCACCTGCGCGCCACCAAGCGCGAGCAGGTCGGGGAGCTGTGGCACGACCTCGCCGAGCGCGCCTCGGGAACGCGGCACGGACCGCACGCGGTCACCCAACTGCGGGAGCGGATCGAGGAGTTGCTGGAGCATCTCGCGTACGCCCAGATCGCCGACGGCGCACGGGATCTGCCGCAGGTCGCCCGGCGCTGGTGGGAGGAGACCGCCACCGACGCCGACGGCCGGCACTTCGGCGCGGTGCCCCCGCTGGACGGCTGGCCCGACGCGATCACCGACGCGCTGCTGGGCACCGGCATGTTCGTGCGCCGAGGGCGCGACCTGGACTTCCTGCACACGACGTTCACCGAGCACCTGGCCGCGCAGCGGCTGGCGGACCGCCTGCCGGACGCCTTCGACCCGGGTGCGTACCAGTGGCGTACGACGATCGTGGCCGCGTCCGGCCGTGGCGCCCACCCCCTGGCGGAGCTCCACCGCACCGCCCTCGTGCACTACGGCCACCGTCACCGCGGCGGCGGACAGGCGCTGCTCGACTGGCTCCAACAGGGCCCGGACGACGACCAGTTGCTGGCCGGCGAGCTGCTCGCGGAGGGCTGTCCCGCGCAGGACGTCCACTACCAGCGGTTCCTCGCGACCATGGAGATCCCGCGCGGCGCTGACACGGAGGCAACGGCCTGGGATCTGCTGGGCCTCATGCGCAACGCCGGGGTGACGGCGTATCTCCGGGACAGCGCCCGGGGCACGGGGCCGCGGCGGGTGTGGGCCGCGATGGCGCTGATGACCCACGACGCCGCCAGTGCCGCCCTGGCTCTGCGGCGGATGGCGACCGACCCGGCGGTGAGTCCGGAGCTGTTGGCCGACGCGGCGAAGTACCTGGTCGAGTACCACCCGGAACACACGGCGGAGGCGGCGGCAGCCCTGCACGGGGTGCTGGGGCACCCCCGCGCCCACGCCTGGGACCGGACCGACGCCGCTGCCCTTTTGGCCACCCTGGGGGACGAGTACGTCGCCCAGGCCGCCGCAGCGCTGATCGCTCTCGTCGACGGTGCCGGATCCGGGGAGTTCGCCGGCGGGCGGGCGATCGAGCAGCTCGCGAAACTCGGCGGAGAGTACGAACGGGAGTCGGCACGCCGGATGGTGCGGCTCGCCGCGGCTCCCACGACCTCCCCATTCCAGCGAATGGAATGGGTGCGCAGGCTGTGCGAACTGGGTGAGGCCCACGCACCGGCGGCAGCCCAGGTGATCCGGGCGATCCTCGACGACCCGTTCGCCGACGGACATGACCGCAGGTATGCGGTGGGCAGACTGGCCGGCCTCGGCGGACCGTACCTCGAACAGGCCGCGACATGGCTCCGGGCCGTCGTCGATGATCCGCGCAACGACTGGCACGATCGCGTGGCCTGCGCCGACCTGCTGACCGGACTCGGCTCGGGGTACGTCGAGCAGGCGGGCTCCGCCTGGCGCACGCTCGGCGACGACCCCGATGTGCCTGCCGGCCAGAGGGTCGCAGCGTTGGAGAAGGGTCTGCGTCGCCTCCGCGAGCTGTCCGACGCGGTGGCGACGCACCGGGTACCGGAACTCGCCTCGTCACCCGGCGCGGAGCGCGCGGGTATGCCCCTGGACGCCGGCAGGAGGCCGGCCGAGCAGGGTGAACCCTCCATCGAGATGGTGGACCGGGCCATGGGCACGCTGCTCGCTGAATCCCGGGGCGTCATCGAGCAGCGGGCCGCGGCAACCCGGTTGCTCGAGTGGGGTGAACCGCAGCTCGGCACCGCCGAACGATCGCTGCGGGAACTGGTCGCGGCGGCCGGCACTTCGACGGCACACCGGCTCACCGCCACGTGTGGTCTGCTCCTTCTCGACCGCCTCCGTCTTCCGACGGACACCTCGCTGTTCCGGACGCTGCTCACCTCCCCGTCCGTCCACGCAGGCCTGCGTGAGCAGGCGGTGGAGGCGCTGCGAGCCGCCGGCGAGGGGTACCTCGACCAGTTCGCGCCCGACCTGGCCCGCGTCCTGTGCGACCCCGGTGGCGGCGCGGCGGACCGCCACGCCGCCGCGGACTCCCTGGCGCACTTCGGCTCGGCCCACCTCGCGAAAGCGGCGTCCGTGCTGTCCGCCGGCATGACCCGGCCGGACGCCTCTGCGCGGACCCGGCGCGACGCCGCGCGCGGTCTGCTGCTGCTCGGCGGACCGCACGTGCCCGTCGACACCGACGTGCTGCGGGCGGTCGTCGCCGACCGGGGCACGAGCCCCGGTGAACGGCTGCGGGCCGTCGACATCCTGGTCGGCCTCGACCGTGACTACGCCGAGGAGGCAGCGCGCGTGCTGCACGCCGTGGCCACCCAGCGGCGAGTCGAGGAGGACGACTTCGAGCGCGCCGTGGAGCTGCTGCTCCGGCTCGGCGAGCGCCACCGGCCGCAGGCGGTGCGCGCACTGTGCACCGCCCTGCGGCGTTGGCACCACGGAGACCTCGCGGCCGAGGTCATGGCCGGTCTCGGCGAGCCGTGCACCGGCCTCGCGGCGAAGGCGATCCGCAAGGCGGCCCGCCGCCGGTGGGTCTCCTCGTACGACCGCGAGGAGATGGCCGAGGCACTCGTCGAGTTCGGCGAGCAGTACAAGCCGGACGCCGCCCGGATCCTGCGCGGCATCATCAGCCGGCCAGGGGCCGAGTACTTCGAACGTGCGATGGCGGCGAAGGAGCTGGCGGAGCTCGGTGAGCCGTACGTGGACATGGCGGCGAAGGCCCTCGCCCGGGCCCCGCTCGGTCGCCTGGACCGCGCGGACAACCAGCAGGAGCTGGCCGACTTCCTCATCTCCCTGGGCCGGGCCCACTGGCCCGAGGCGGCAAAGGTGCTCCTCGGCATCGTCGACGGACGCACGTCCGACTCCGACGACCTGGACAGGGCGGTGACGACCCTGAGCCGCCTCGGAGAGGAGTTCAGGGCACCGACCCTGCGCGCCCTGCGAAGGGCAGCGCGCGACCGCGACGACGCGGCCGAGGCACTGGCGGCGCTGGAGAGCCGGGCTCCCGGGGATCCCGGGAGCCCGGGAACCGGCCTCAGCGGCCCACCGCCAGCCCAGCCCCCTCCAGTCGCACCCTGATCCCGTCCTTCTCCACCCGCACGTCCCGCAGCCGCACCTGCCCGCTCGGCGGTTCCGGAAGGCGGAAGCCCAGGGACAGCTGGTCGGTGAGGACCGGGCGGGTGAGGCGGGGCAGGGCGTCCAGGAGGGCGGGGTCGAAGCCGAGGAGGGCCAGGAGCTTCGGGTGCTCCAGGGCCAGGTCGATCAGGTTCAGGCGCATGGCCTGGCGCAGGAAGCGCGGGGTGCCGATCAGGTCGGTGAGCTTGGACTCGTTGCGCAGGGCCTCTTGGACCAGGGAGTCGGGCACGCCCAGCCGCCGTACCACCGACGGGATGGACAGCAGCGCCTTCGCCTTGCGGGTCTCGTGGGCGAGACGCGCCACCGACGTGCGGCTCAGGTGCAGGCCCTGCGCGGTGCGGGCGCCGGGGCGATACGTGGCCAGGTCGCCGATGTCCAGGCGCATTCCGCCGATGTGCGTCGCGATGCCGCGCTCGCCGTTGCGCACGATCCGGGCCTCGGCGCGCAGCCGTAGGTCATGCCCGGCGACCGGCAGGGTGCCGCGCGCCCGGACCCGGTCGTGGCCCTCACCGGTGAACGTCACCTGGGACGCGCCGAGTTCGCGGTTCAGGTCGGCGAAGGAGAGCAGGACGTCGCCCTCCAGATGGGGGACGTCGGCGCCGCGCACCGAGGTCGGACCGTCGGTGTCCAGTCGTACGTCTGTCGCCGTCGCCGTCACCTGGGCCAGCGAGACCCGGTCGGCGGCCACGTCGGGGACGGTCACCTTGACCGAGTCCAGCCGTTCGTCGGCGAGTTGGGTGAGGAAGGGGAAGCCGTCGATCTCGACCTCGGGTGCCGCCGCCAGATGCAGGCGGTCCTTGAGGGTGTCCGCGGCTCTGCGTTCGGCGTAGAGCAGTGCCCAGCGGTCGGCCAGGGTGAGGAACGAGGCGAGGACGACGAGGCCGACGACCGCTTTCAGTGCGAGCGGAAGGCCCGCGAAACGGCCGCGCCGCCGACGGCGGCCGGTGCGGCGATGGTTGGGCGGGGCCCAGGGATCGTCCTGGGCACCCGCCTCCTGCGGCGGTTCCTCTATGTCCTCGACAAGGAACTGATCAAGGGGACCGTTGTCCAGCCTGCCCAATTCTTCGTAGGGGTTTGTATAAGGATGCGCCGTTATGTGGTGGGGGGAACGCATCGGCCCATCCGACCATGTACACGCCCCCCACCCGCAACCTCTACCGGAGGTTTGCGATCTAGTTCACGCCACTTCACGCACTACTGGACGACGGTGATCCGCTTCGCCGCCGGCGGCTGAATCGGGTTCGTGGCCGTGGAGTTGGCCGTCAGGTACTTCTCCAGCACCGTCAGATCGTCCGTGCCGACCAGGTCGTTGGTGCCCTGGCCCAGCGTCGGGAAGCCGTCGCCGCCGCCCGCGAGGAAGTTGTTCGTCGCGACACGGTAGGTGGCCGCCGGGTCGATGGCCGCACCGTTCAGCTTGACGGAGTCCGCCACCACACGGTCCGCACCCGACTTCGTCAGGTCCAGCGTGTACGTCAGGCCCGAGGAGATCTGGAGGATCTTCGGGGAGGCCGCGTTCGTACCGCTGACCTGCTCCTTGAGCACCTGGACCAGCTGTGCGCCGGTGAGGTCCTGGAGGTTGACCGTGTTGGAGAACGGCTGCACGGTGAAGCCCTCGGCGTAGGTCACCACGCCGTCGCCCTCGGCGCCCTTGGCCGCGAAGGTCAGCGGCGCCCGGATGCCGCCGGGGTTCATCAGCGCCAGGTCGGCCTCCGCGTCCAGCTCCTTGCCGTACGCCAGCTGCGCGTCCGCGATCAGGTCGCCGAGCGGGGACTCGGTGCCGGAGTTCGGGATGTCGGCGGAGATGTAGCCGATCGCGCGGTTGCCGATGGGCGCCGCGAGGGTGTTCCACTGCGAGATCAGCGCGGTCATGTCGGGCGCCTTGGCGACGTCCCGGGTGACCACGTGGTTCGCGGACTTCACGGCCGTACGTGCGATGTCGCCGGTGAAGCGGTCGTACGTCAGCGTGGTGTCGGTGTAGAGCCGGCCGAAGGACGCCGCCGAGGTGACCATGCGGGGCTTGCCCGACGGGTCGGGGATCGTGCAGACGTAGGCCGCGTGCGTGTGGCCCGTCACCAGCGCGTCCACGGACGGCGTGATGTTCTTGGCGATGTCGGCGATCGGGCCGGAGATGCCGTCGCCCGCGCCCGGGGAGTCGCAGTTGTAGTTGTACGCGCCCGAGGCCGGGAGGCCGCCCTCGTGGATGAGCGCGACGATCGACTTCACGCCCTGGCGCTGGAGCACCTTGGCGTACTTGTTGATCGTCTCGACCTCGTCCTTGAACTTCAGGCCCTTGACGCCCTCGGCGGAGACGACGCCCGGGGTGTCCTCCAGGGTCACGCCGATGAAGCCGACCTTGACGTCCTTCTTCTTCCACACCCAGTAGGGCTTGAGGATCGGCTTGCCGGTCTTCTCGTCGAGGACGTTCGCGGCGAGGTAGGGGAAGTCGGCGCCCTCGAACTCCTTGTCCGTGTAGCAGCCGGCCGTCGGGTGGCAGCCGCCGTTCTGCAGGCGGGCCAGTTCCTTGCGGCCCTCGTCGAACTCGTGGTTGCCGACCGAGGTGACGTCCAGGTCGAGCTTGTTCAGCGCGTCGATGGTGGGCTCGTCGTGGAAGAGGCCCGAGATCAGCGGGGAGGCGCCGACCATGTCGCCGCCGGCCGCGGTGATGGAGTACTTGTTGCCCTCGCGGGCCTGGCGCAGGTGCGTGGCGAGGTACTCCACGCCGCCCGCGTCGATGGTCTTGGTCGTGCCGTCCGCCTGCAGCTCGGTGACCCGGCCGGAGGAGCCGGCCGGCGGCTCCAGGTTGCCGTGCAGGTCGTTGAAGGACAGCAGCTGGACGTCCTGGTAGCGGCTGAAGTGGCTCCCGCCGCCGTGCTTCTGCGAGCTCTCCCCCGCCGACGCCGACGCCGTCGCGGGAAGCGCGGCGGCGAGCGCGCCGGCCGTGGCGAGTGCGGCGGCGGTCGCGACGAATGCGTACGTACGGCGTCTGCGGTGCTGGTGGGATGTGGCTGACATCCGCCCCCCTGTGGGTCGTGAGTGACATGGCCCCGTCGGGCGGCAGCCTAGAGTCAACGCGCGTAGCGCGACAGGGGGTTCCGGGTTACACCTTGATTGCTTCTGTGCCGGGACTTTGCCCGGACCGCGCCTTACCCTCGTACGCATGACCAGCGACGACACCGCACACCCCCTCCCCATCCGCGCCATCGAGACCTACTCCGCGCTCTCCCCCGAGCAGACCGAGGCCGTACTGGAGCTGCTGGCGGAGGCCGCCCGGAACGACGGGCAGCAGGCGGTGTCCGAGCAGGGGCGGCTCCAGTTGCGCGGAGGGGAGCGCGAAGGCGTCTCGCATCTGCTGCTGACCGTCGGCGAGGAACTCGTCGGCTACGCCCAGTTGGAGGACACCGACCCGATCGAGGCCCCGGCCGCCGAGCTGGTCGTCCACCCCTCGCACCGCGGTAACGGCCACGGCCGCGCGCTGGGCTCGGCCCTGCTCGGCGCGTCCGGCAAGCGGCTGCGGGTGTGGGCCCACGGCGGCCACTCCGCGGCCCGCCATCTCTCCCAGGTCCTGGGCCTGACCCTGTTCCGCGAACTGCGCCAGATGCGCCGCCCGCTCGCGGACCTGAACCTGCCCGACCCGGTGCTCCCCGAGGGCGTCACGGTCCGCACCTTCGTGCCCGGCCAGGACGACGCGGCCTGGCTCGCCGTGAACGCCGCCGCCTTCGCCCACCACCCCGAGCAGGGCTCCCTCGCCCAGCGCGACCTCGACGACCGCAGGGCCGAGGCGTGGTTCGACCCTGAGGGGTTCTTCCTGGCGGAGCGGGACGGCGAACTCATCGGCTTCCACTGGACGAAGGTCCACGCGGAGGAGGGGCTCGGCGAGGTGTACGTCCTCGGCGTCCGCCCGGGCGCCCAGGGCGGCGGCCTGGGCAAGGCCCTGACGACGATCGGCCTGCGGCACCTGGCGGCCCAGGGCCTGCCCACGGCGATGCTCTATGTCGACGCGGACAACAAGGCGGCGGTGTCGGTGTACGAGCGGCTCGGATTCACGACGTACGAGACGGACCTCATGTACCGGACCGAGACCTGACAGGACCTGACAGGACCTGACACGGACTGACAGGACCTGACACACACTGACTTCTGACGCATAAGGGGCGGCGACCTTGACGCCGCCCCTTTCTTTGGACCACCCTTTCACTACTCAATTAGTGAAAGGGTGGTGGAACGGATGGTCGAGTACCGCATCGACCGGCGCTCCGGCGTCGCCACCTACGTGCAGATCGTCCAGCAGACCAAACAGGCCCTGAGACTGGGCCTGTTGGAGCCGGGCGACAAGCTGCCCACGGCCCGTGAGGTCGTCGAGGCGACCGCCATCAACCCCAACACCGTGCTCAAGGCCTACCGCGAACTGGAACGCGAAGGCCTGGTCGAGGCACGGCGGGGACTCGGCACGTTCGTGCGACGCGGACTGAACACCGCGCCGGCGGACTCGCCGCTGCGCGCCGAACTGGACGCCTGGGCAGCACGGGCCCGCGAGGCCGGGCTGGACCGCGACGACGTGGACGCGCTCTTCACTTCCGTACTGGACACGCACTTCAAGGGGGACGAGTCATGACCGAGACCGCCATCGAGGCGGCCGCGCTGAGCAAGGGGTTCGGCCGGCGCCGCAAGCAGGCGCTGGACGACTGCTCCTTCCGGCTCCCGGTAGGCAGCGTGTGCGCCGTCGTCGGGTCGAACGGCGCGGGCAAGTCGACCCTGCTCTCGCTCGCCGCTGGGCTGCTGCGCCCCACCGACGGCACGCTCACCGTCTTCGGTCAGGCCCCGGCGGCCGTCCGTGAGCGGGTCGCCTACCTCGCCCAGGACAAGCCCCTGCACCCCCAGCTCACCGTCGCCGACACCCTGCGCTTCGGCCGCGAGCTGAACCCCCGCCACTGGGACGACCGGGTCGCGCAGCGGATCGTCACCGAGGGCGACCTGGAACCGGACGCCAAGATCCGCACGCTCTCCGGCGGCCAGCGCACCCGCGTCGCGCTCGCCCTCGCCCTCGGCAAGCGCCCCGAACTGCTGCTCCTGGACGAGGCGATGGCCGACCTCGACCCGCTCGCCCGGCATCAGCTGATGGCGGCGCTGATGGCGGACGCCGCCGAGCACGGCACCACGGTTGTCATGTCCTCGCATGTCGTGGCCGAACTCGACGGCGCCTGCGACCACCTCCTGCTGCTCGGCTCCGGCCGCGTCCGCCTCGCGGGCCCGCTGGACGACCTGCTCGCCGCGCACCGCCTCGTCACCGGCCGCGCCGACGCCTCCCTGGACGCGCACACCGTGATCGAATCCCGCACCACCGGTCGCCAACTCACCGCGCTGATACGGCCTTCAGGCCCCCTCGGCGACGGCTGGCAGTCCACCGCCCCGACCCTGGAGGAGCTGGTCCTGGCGCATCTGCGCGCCCCGCAGGCCCCGGCCCTCCGCCTCGACGACGCGCTGGAGGCCGCCGTATGACCGCCGTGACCATCGACAAGCCCGCCGCCTCCGTCACCCCCTCCCGGGGGCCGCGCGGACTGCTCTGGGCCATGCTGCGGGTGCACCGCTCGGCGCTGTGGTTCTGGGTGATGCTGGTGGTCGTCGGAGCGGGCACCCTGCTGTGGGCGTACGGTCCGGGCGCGGACGCCGCCTGGGCCGAGTTCCGCAGGATGGGGTGCGACTCGGGGCAGCCGGGCCTGGGCTGCGACTCCACGGGCGACGCCTACGTCCGGTACGACACGGCCCTCAGCGTCGGCGCCGGGCTCCTCGGCCTCGTGCCCTACCTTGCCGCCGCCTGGGCCGGCGGGGCGCTCATCGGACGTGAACTGGAGAGCGGTACCGCCCAGTTGGCGTGGACCCAGTCCGTCTCCCCGGCCCGCTGGCTGGCCGCCAAGCTCGCCGTCCCGGCGGCCCTGCTGGTCGCCGGCACGCTCCTGCTCACGCTGCTGCACCGCATGGTGTGGTCGGCGGACGGCTCGCTGCGCGTGGCGCTGAACTCACGGGACTGGTACGAGAGCACCACCTTTGCGGCCAACGGCACCATCGCCTCCGCCTACGCCCTGCTCGGCCTGGCCGTCGGCGTCCTCGCGGGCCTGCTCCACCGCCGCTCCCTGCCCGCGCTCGGCACGGCGGTCGTCGCCCTGGCGCTCGTGTCGTCCGCGACCGTCAGCCTGCGCCCGCATCTGTGGCCCGTCGCGACGATGACGAACAAGCACGAGTACCCCGAGTACATCGGCATGGTCCTCGGCGAGGGGGCGCTCACCTCCTCCGGCGCCCGCGTCCCGGACCCCATGTGCGTCGACGACGCCAAGTGCCTGGCCGCCCACGACATCGCCGGCTTCTACCGCGACTACCACCCCTCCTCCCACTTCTGGCCCCTCCAGCTGATGGAGACGGGCGTCGTCCTCGCCGTCGCCGCCCTGGCGGCCCTGATCGCCTTCCGGCTGCTGAAGCGCCGTACCGGAGCCGTCGTATGACCGCCGCCGTCACCACCACGACCGCCCCGGCCACGCGCACCCCGCGCAGGCCGCGGGGCCTGGTCTGGACCGTCCTGCGGGTGCACCGCACCGCCCTGATCTTCTGGGGACTGGCCCTGGCCTCCGCCACCGGCCTGCTGATCTGGCTGTACGCCATCGGCGACGAGGCCCGCAAGGGCAACGTCGCGTGCACCACACCGGCCCACGACGGCTTCCCCGCCTGTGCGTCCCTGGAGTCGGTCACCGTGGACGACGTCTACGCCGGCTGGATCGAGCTGGTCGCCAGTGCCCTGACCTACGCGATCCTCCCCATAGCCGCCTGGGCCGGCGCCGCGCTCATCGGACGCGAGCTGGAGAACGGCACCGCGCGGCTCGCCTGGACCCAGTCCGTCACCCCGGCCCGCTGGCTGGCCACCAAGCTCGCCGTCCCGGCCGTCCTGCTCGCCACCGGCACCGGCACGATCGTGCTGCTGAACAACTGGGCGCGCGGGGACAGCGACGCCGGGCTGGTCGGGGAGTGGTACTACACGGACGTCTTCGTCGGGACGGGCCCGGCGGCCGTCGCCTACGCCCTGGCCGGCCTCGCCCTCGGCGCGCTCGCCGGGCTGGTGTGGCGGCGCGCCCTGCCCGCCGCCGGGGTGGGTTTCGCGGCCTCGCTCGTCCTCTGCGTCGTGATGGAACGCCTCCGCGAGGACCTGTGGCCCAAGGTCACCCGCACCGCGACCGGTGACCTCGAAGTGCCCCGCTCGACCTTCGTGGCGGACTGGGACACCAAGGTCACGGACGGTGTCCGGCACATCACGGCGACGTACCACCCCGAGTCCCACTTCTGGCCGATCCAGTACGTCGAGACCGGCATCCTCCTCGCCGTGGCCGCCGCAGCGACCCTCGCCGCCTTCCGGCTGCTGCACCGCCGGCTGCCGTAGATCGCGCCGCACGCCCTTCGCGGGGGGAGGGGCGTGCGGTCTGGACATACGTGCGACCACGTAGACGTCCGCGAGCCGCCCCCCGCTATCCCACACGCCATGTCTCCGTAACCATTGGTTCAGACGGACTTGCGAGGCTCGGCCAATGACCGCCGCCGTGCCAGAGCCTTCGGTTCCCGCGCAGGGGAGCGCGAGGAACGGGGACGCACGACGCCTCCCCGCAACACTCCCGCCCGCGCGTTCCGACGCGCCCATAAGCGCCGACACGCGGAACAATGGGCATATGAGCCAGTCCTCGAACGCCCATGCCCAGGTCCAGCACCCGCAGCCCTCCGTCGGCTCCATCGCGGCACATCGCCCGCACACGGTCACCTCGGCGGTCGTCTCCGACCTGGAACCGGACATCGACGCCGACCTCGACGCGTACGAGGTCACCGAGGTCGAAGGTGTCCAGCTGCCCCAGGGCCGGTTCCTGGACCGGGAGCGCAGCTGGCTCGCGTTCAACGAACGCGTCCTCGAACTCGCCGAGGACCCGAACACCCCGCTGCTGGAGCGCGCCAACTTCCTGGCGATCTTCGCCAGCAACCTCGACGAGTTCTTCATGGTTCGCGTGGCCGGACTGAAGCGCCGTATCGCCACCGGTGTCGCCACCCGGTCCGCGTCCGGCCTCCAGCCCCGCGAGGTCCTGGAGATGATCTGGGCCCGCTCACGCGAGCTGATGGCCCGGCACGCCGCCTGCTACCACGAGGACGTCGCCCCCGCACTCGCGGAGGAGGGCATCCACCTGGTCCGCTGGAACGAGCTGACCGAGAAGGAGCAGGCCCGCCTCTTCACGCTCTTCCGGCACCAGATCTTCCCGGTCCTGACCCCGCTGGCGGTCGACCCGGCACACCCCTTCCCGTACATCTCCGGCCTGTCCCTGAACCTGGCCGTACGGGTCCGCAACCCCGTCACCGGCACGCCGCACTTCGCCCGCGTGAAGGTGCCGCCGCTGCTCTCCCGCTTCCTGGAGGCCTCCCCCGGCCGGTTCGTCCCGCTGGAGGACGTGATCGCCGCGCACCTGGAGGAGCTGTTCCCGGGCATGGAGGTGCTGGAGCACCACGCCTTCCGGGTCACCCGCAACGAGGACCTGGAGGTCGAGGAGGACGACGCCGAGAACCTCCTCCAGGCCCTGGAGAAGGAGCTCATGCGGCGCCGCTTCGGCCCGCCGGTGCGCCTGGAGGTCGAGGAGAACATCAACCAGGAGGTCCTGGACCTGCTGGTGCGCGAGCTGAAGATCAGCGAGGCCGAGGTCTACCCGCTGACGGGCCCCCTGGACCTCACCGGCCTCTTCCGCATCGCCTCCATCGACCGGCCCGAGCTGAAGTACCCGAAGTTCATCGCGGGCACCCACCGTGACCTCGCCGAGGTCGAGTCGGCGTCCGCGCCGGACATCTTCGCCGCGCTGCGCAACCGGGACGTGCTGCTGCACCACCCGTACGACTCCTTCTCCACCTCCGTGCAGGCGTTCCTGGAGCAGGCGGCCGACGACCCGGACGTCCTCGCGATCAAGCAGACCCTGTACCGGACCTCCGGCGACTCCCCGATCGTCAACGCGCTCATCGACGCCGCCGAGGCCGGCAAGCAGGTCCTCGTGCTGGTCGAGATCAAGGCCCGCTTCGACGAGCACGCCAACATCAAGTGGGCGCGCAAGCTGGAGGAGGCCGGCTGCCACGTGGTCTACGGCCTCGTCGGCCTGAAGACGCACTGCAAGCTGTCGCTCGTGGTCCGCCAGGAGGGCGAGACGCTGCGGCGCTACAGCCACGTCGGCACGGGCAACTACCACCCGAAGACGGCCCGGCTGTACGAGGACCTGGGCCTGCTGACGGCCGACCCGCAGGTCGGCGCGGACCTGTCCGACCTGTTCAACCGCCTGTCCGGCTACTCGCGCCGGGAGACCTACCGACGGCTGCTGGTCGCCCCCAAGTCCCTGCGCGACGGTCTGGTCTCGCGGATCAACAAGGAGGTCCAGCACCACCGTGCCGGGCGTCCCGCCTACATCCGCATCAAGGTCAACTCCATCGTCGACGAGGCGATCATCGACGCCTGCTACGGCGCGTCCCAGGCGGGCGTGCCGGTCGACATCTGGGTCCGCGGCATCTGCGCGATCCGCCCGGGCGTGACCGGACTGTCGGAGAACATCCGCGTCCGCTCGGTCCTCGGCCGCTTCCTCGAACACTCCCGGGTCTTCGGCTTCGGCAACGGCGGCGAACCCGAGGTGTGGATCGGCAGCGCCGACATGATGCACCGCAACCTCGACCGCCGTATCGAGGCCCTGGTCAGGGTCACCGACCCGGCCCACCGCGCCGCGCTGAACCGGCTCCTGGAGACCGGTATGTCCGACACCACCGCGTCCTGGCACCTGGGCCCGGACGGCGAGTGGACCCGGCACGCGATGGACGCGGACGGCCAGCCCCTGCGCAACGTCCAGGAGATGCTCATAGACGCCCGGAGGCGCCGGCGTGGCACAGCAACACCTTGATCCGACGGACCCCACGGCCGGAACCGTGTCCGGGGACGCCCTGGCGGGCTACCTGCGCGCCCAGGCCACGGAGTTCCTCCGAGCCCTGCGTCTGCACCGGGAGACCGGCGGCGACGCGGGTGGCCCGGCGCGAACCAAGGCGCGCGTCGGGGACAACGGCTCGCAGGAGGCCGTCGACGCGGCACGGGCCCTGCGCCGCTCGGCCCGCCGTATCAGCGCCAGCCTGCACACGTTCCGGCCACTGCTGGACGCCGACTGGTCGGAGGCCATCCGCCCCGAACTGGCCTGGCTCTCCGGCACGCTCGCGATGGAACACGCCTACGCGGCCCGCCTGGAGCGCCTGCTGCTGGCGCTGCACCGGCTGTCGGGGGCGGCCGTACTGCCCGCGCAGGCGGGCGTGATCGGCATGCCCGGCGAGGCAGAAGGGACCGCGGGCGGCCGCGGCGCCGCGCAGAAGGCGGCATCCGGCGACACCGGTCCCCCGCCCCACCCGGCGGCGGCCCCGGAGCGCGGCAACCTCACGGTGGGCGCGGCCAAAGCGGGCGCCCTGCTGGAGCGCCAGCTGACCCTGGCCCGGACCCGCGCGCACTCCAGCGCCCTCCAGGCCCTCGGCAGCAGCCGCTTCCACGCGGTCGCCGACAGCATCGCCGTACTGGCCAGCGAGGTCCCCCTCACCCCGGCCGCGTCGACCGCCGACCTGCGCCCCCTCGCGGCCGCGGCCGAGGAGCGGCTCACCGACGCGGTGGCGGCGCTGCCCCTGGTGACCGCCGGCCACCCCTACAACGCGGAGGCCCTGATCCACGGCCTCTCCCCGGATCCGGCCCCGCATCCGCAGGACGCGCCCTGGCACCAGGTCCGCCTGCTGTTGCGCCTGCACCGCTATGCCCGCGAGGTCCTCCACGGCGATGGGGGTCCCGCCCTGCTCGAACGAAGCCGAGAGCTCGGGGGAGGACCCGTCGACGTACGGCTGCTGGCGGCCGGCCAGTCCCTCAACCGGCACCGCGACGCCTCCGAGGCGGCGGCCGCGGCGGCCCAGGCGGCGCGCACCCCGCGCATCGCCCCGGCGACGGCGTACGCCCTCGGCGTCCTGCACGCCGACCAGCGGCACGAGGTGGAGGCCGCGCGGTTCGCGTTCCAGCAGTCCTGGCAGATGCAGACGGTCGGCACGCCTTAGCGACCCTGAGGCACGCCCTGGGAACCCCTGAGACCACAGGTCATCCCGAAGGAGGCAGACCCCCGGTGACTCCCGTGAACGACCTGATTGTCCGTGCGGCCGGCTGCGTCCTGTGGCGCCGTTCGCCGGTAGACGGTGAGCTGGAGATATGTCTGGTCCACCGACCGAAGTACGACGACTGGTCGCACCCGAAGGGCAAGTTGAAGCGCGGCGAGGACCCCCTCGCGGGCGCTCTGCGCGAGGTGGCGGAGGAGACGGGACACTCGGCCGAGCCGGGCGCCCAGCTGCCGACGATGCGCTATCTCGCGAACGGCAGACCCAAGGAGGTCCGCTACTGGGCGGCCGAGGCGGGCCCCGGCGCCTTCGCCCCCAACGAGGAGGTGGACCGCCTGCTGTGGCTCTCCCCGACGGCCGCCCGGGTGCGTCTGACCCAACCGAGGGACCGCTCCCTCGTGGACTCGCTGTTGCAGTCACTGCGGCTGGCATAGTCCGAATCAACCCCGACAAAGTCTCGGAATACACCCGTGTCCTCAACGTAAGCGTTCCGTTACCTCACCCAGCCGTACCTAGGGGTTCACCCCCCGTTCATTTACGGCCTTCGGCGCCTTCACCTGATCTGCCTAATTTCGGCCGTGCAAGATGACGGGCCGCACCTCCGTGGACGCGTCCGCATCGCCCATTCTTCGCACGCCGCCGGAATTCAGGACGGCGGCTCCTGGAAGGAATTCCCTCAAGTGAAGCTTCAGCGCAAGAACCGGCGCGTCCTCGCTCTCGGCGCTCTCGCCGTCTCCGGCGCCCTGGCCCTCACGGCGTGCGGTTCCGACGACACGGGCGAGGCGACCGGCGGGGGCTCCTCCTCGTCCGCCGCCGCCGGCTCCATCAAGTGCGACGACGCCAAGGGCCAGCTGCTGGCCGACGGCTCGTCCGCGCAGAAGAACGCCATCGACGCCTGGGTCAAGCAGTTCTCGGCCGCCTGCTCCGGCGTCCAGATCAACTACAAGGGCGGCGGCTCCGGCGCCGGTGTCACCGCGTTCAACCAGGGCACGGTCGCCTTCGCCGGCTCGGACTCCGCGCTGAAGCCGGAGGAGGTCGCCGAGTCCAAGAAGACCGCGTGCACCGACGGCGGCCAGGGCATCGACCTCCCGATGGTCGGCGGCGCCATCGCCCTCGCCTACAACGTCGACGGTGTCGACAACCTCGTCCTCGACGCGCCGACGATCGCCAAGATCTTCAACGGCTCGATCAAGACCTGGGACGACGCCGCGATCAAGAAGCTGAACCCCGACGCGAAGCTGCCCAGCACCAAGATCCAGGCGTTCCACCGCTCGGACGAGTCCGGCACCACGGACAACTTCACCAAGTACCTGACGGCCGCCACCCCGGACAACTGGAAGTTCGAGGGCGGTAAGGCGTGGACGGCTCCGGGCGGCCAGGCCGCGTCGGGCTCCTCCGGTGTCGCCCAGGCGGTCAAGCAGACCTCCGGCGCCATCAGCTACATGGAGGAGTCGTACGCCAAGGACCTGACGTCCGTCGCCATCGACACGGGCGCCGCCGAGCCGGTCAAGCCCTCCTCCGAGACCGCCACCGCCGCCATCGCGGACGCCAAGGTCGTCGGCACCGGCAATGACCTCGCGCTCGAGATCAACTACAAGACCACGGCCGACGGCGCCTACCCGATCACCCTGGTCACGTACGAGATCGTCTGCGACAAGGGCAACAAGCCCGAGACGCTGCCGACCGTCAAGGCGTTCCTGACCTACATCTCCAGCGAGGACGGGCAGGGCATTCTCGCCGAGAACTCCTACGCCCCGATCCCCGCCGACATCATCTCCAAGGTCCGCACCACCGTCGCGGGCCTGAGCTGATCTGAGCGTGCGGCCCGGTCCCGCTGAGGACCGGGCCGCACCGTCCGGTGCACCGCCGCCATGGATCCGTACGTCGAGCACGGTTCCGCAGACCGGAGAACCCGATGGACATAACCACACAAGACACACCTCCCCCCGCGCCTCAGCCGGCTGATGGCGCGCACAAGCGTGCCGTCCGCGGCGCAACCCGCCCCGGAGACCGGATCTTCCTCGGTCTCGCCCGAGGGTCGGGCATCTTCCTGCTGGTCGTCATGGCCGCGATCGCGGCCTTCCTCACCTGGCGGGCCGTCCTCGCCATCAGCGAGGACGAGGGCAACTTCCTCACGACCTTCGAGTGGAACACCGGCACGAAGCCGCCGGTCTTCGGCATCGCGGTCCTGGCCTACGGCACGGTCATCTCCTCGATCATCGCCATGGTCATAGCCGTCCCGATCGGCGTCGCCATCGCGCTCTTCATCACCCACTACGCCCCGCGAAGGCTGGGCGGCCCGATCGCGTACGTGATCGACCTGCTCGCCGCCGTACCGTCCATCGTGTACGGCCTCTGGGGCGCCCTGATCCTCGTACCGCAGATGGACGGCCTGTTCGGCTGGCTGAACGACTACTTCAGCTGGACCGGCATCTTCTCCTGGGACGAAGGCCCCGCGCGCACGATGCTCACCGTCGGCATCCTGCTCGCGATCATGATCCTGCCGATCATCACGAACGTCAGCCGTGAAGTCTTCAACCAGGTTCCGCAGATGCACGAAGAGGCTGCCCTGGCCCTCGGCGCCACGCGCTGGGAGGTCATCCGCATGTCCGTGCTGCCCTTCGGCCGCTCCGGCGTGATCTCCGCCTCGATGCTCGGCCTCGGGCGCGCGCTCGGCGAGACGATGGCCGTCGCCACCGTGCTCTCCCCGGACTTCCTGATCCACGCCAGCCTGCTCAACCCGGGCGGCGGCACCTTCGCCCAGAACATCGCCGCCAAGTTCCCCGAGGCGGACGAGTTCGGCCGTGACGCGCTGATCGCCTCCGGTCTGGTCCTGTTCGTCATCACACTGCTGGTCAACGGCGCGGCCCGCATGATCATCGCCCGTCGCAAGGAGTACTCGGGGGCCAACGCATGAGCCACACAGCCGTTCCCGCCAAGCGCCCCAACTCCCTCAAGGGCGGCCAGCTGCCGAAGTGGGCCCCGTGGGGGATCGCCGCGGGTTCCATCGCGGTCTCCATCGGCCTCAGCCTGGCCTTCGGGATCGACAGCAAGGTCCAGTGGGGCCTGATCGCCGCGATCCTCTACGTGCTCGGTACGTATGTCATCTCGACGGTCGTCGAGAACCGCCGCCAGGCCAAGGACCGCATCGCCACCTCGCTGGTCTGGGTCGCCTTCCTGATCGCCGTGGTGCCGCTCGCGTCGCTGATCTGGYCGACCGTCGAGCGCGGCGTCAAGGTCCTCGACGCATACTTCCTCAGCCACTCGATGGGCGTCGTCGGCAACTCCGAGCCGGGCGGCGGTGTCTACGCCGCCATCATCGGCACCCTGGAGCAGGTCGGCATCGCCACCCTGATCGCCGCGCCGATCGGTGTGCTCACCGCGATCTACCTGGTGGAGTACGGGCGCGGCGCCCTCGCCCGAGCCGTCACCTTCTTCGTCGACGTGATGACCGGTATCCCGTCGATCGTCGCCGGTCTGTTCATCCTCAGCATCCTGCTCGCCTTCAGCCTGGACTTCTCCGGCTTCGCAGGCGCTCTCGCGCTGACGATCCTGATGCTGCCGATCGTGGTCCGCTCCACCGAGGAGATGCTCAAGCTCGTCCCGAACGAGCTGCGTGAGGCGTCCCTGGCCCTCGGCGTGCCGAAGTGGCGCACGATCCTGAAGGTGGTCCTGCCGACCGCGATCGGCGGTATCACCACCGGCATCATGCTGGCGGTGGCCCGTATCGCCGGCGAGACCGCGCCCGTGCTGCTGGTGGTGTTCGGCAACCCGTTCATCAACAACAACCCCTTCGAGGGTGCGCAGGCGTCGCTGCCGCTGTACATCTATCAGCAGTACTCGTTGAGCGCCGGATCGGACGCGGGCATCGACCGCGCCTGGGCCGCAGCCCTCACCCTGATCGTCTTCGTGATGATCCTGAACCTGGCGGCCCGGGCTCTCGCCCGCTGGAAGGCCCCCAAGACCGGTCGCTGACGCGGCCAAAGAGTTGAACAGTCAGCGACTCGGATTCGAAAGAAGCAGTGATCTAAATGGCCAAGCGCATTGATGTCAGCGGCCTCAACGCCTACTACAGTTCCTTCCTGGCCGTCGAGGACATCTCGATGACCGTCGAGCCCCGCTCCGTGACGGCCTTCATCGGCCCGTCCGGCTGCGGCAAGTCCACCTTCCTGCGCACCCTCAACCGCATGCACGAGGTCACGCCGGGCGGCCGCGTCGAGGGCAAGGTCCTCCTCGACGACGAGAACCTCTACGGCGCCGGCATAGACCCGGTCGCCGTGCGGCGTGAGGTCGGCATGGTGTTCCAGCGCCCGAACCCCTTCCCCACCATGTCGGTCTACGACAACGTCGCGGCCGGTCTGAAGCTGAACGGCTCCTACAAGAAGTCGCAGCTGGACGACGTCGTGGAGAAGTCCCTCAAGGGCGCCAACCTCTGGAACGAGGTGAAGGACCGCCTGAACAAGCCCGGTTCCGGCCTCTCCGGCGGTCAGCAGCAGCGCCTCTGCATCGCCCGCGCGATCGCGGTCGAGCCGAAGGTCCTGCTCATGGACGAGCCCTGCTCGGCCCTGGACCCGATCTCCACCCTCGCCATCGAGGACCTGATCGGTGAGCTGAAGGAACGCTTCACGATCGTCATCGTGACGCACAACATGCAGCAGGCGGCGCGTGTCTCGGACCGCACGGCCTTCTTCAACCTCGCCGCTGTCGGCCAGCCCGGCAAGCTGATCGAGATCGACGACACGGAGCGCATCTTCTCCAACCCGTCGGTCCAGGCCACGGAGGACTACATCTCCGGCCGCTTCGGCTGATCCGCCGCCTTCGGGCGACACAAACCCCTCGCGGTGCTGCATGGCGGTGCCACCGCGAGGCAGATAAAGGGCCCGCCCCCCGGCTTCCGGGGGGCGGGCCCGCGTCTGTTCCGGGCGGTCTCACCCCCGCAGGTGGCCCTGCGCGTCCGTCCTCGCCAGGCTGCGCGCCCGTCTCGCCGGTCCCCGCCAGCCGCAGGTGCAGTGGGCCGAACAGAAGGGCCCCTTCTCCACCATCGACGTGCGGTGCTCGGAGAGGTTGCCCTGTTTCATGGGAGAGGTCGGTCCATCCTGCTGCGCCACAGTGACAACGTTACCCAAAGCAAGTAGGCGCAACGCCTCCCGCGTGCGTGACGGGGGCACCTACCGGTCGTTAACCGGAACGACGGGGGGCCCGTGACGGACGTACCGGCTGGGGGTAGGCAGGCGATGACGGAGCGGCAGCAGCACAGAGGGCGTGGGGCGGGCGTTGCGGCTGGGGTCTTGTGTGTCTGTCTGGCCGGCAGCGGATGCGCGCAGAGCGGGGCCGCCAGCGAGGACGCACACGGCGAGAGTGCGGTCGAGGTCGTACGCCGCGCCGCCGACGCGCTGGCCGGGACCCGGAGTTCCAAGACCCGTACGTCCATGGAGATGGCCACCGGCGGCACCCGCGTCACCATCCGCGGCGAGGGCGTGTACGACTTCCGCAGGCAGGTGGGACGCCTGAAGGTCCTGCTGCCCCAGGATCCCGCGGGCGCGACCGCGCACCGGCCGATCACGGAGCTGCTCGCTCCCGGAGCGCTGTTCATGAAGAACCGCGGCGCCGGAGTGCCCGCCGACAAATGGGTGCGCGTGGAGACCCGGTCCCTGTCCGACGGGAACCTCGTCACCGGCGGGGCCACCGATCCGTTCGTCGCCGCCGAGGTGCTGCGCGGGACGCGCAAGGCGACGTACGTGGGCGACGAAGAGGTCGCCGGCACGCCGGTGCGGCACTACCGGGGCACCGCTGACCTGCGGGTTGCCGCACGGAAGGCCTCCGACGGCAGCGCCCAGGCCCTGGCCGCGGCGGCGAAAGGGTTCGCCACGGATCAGGTGCCGTTCGACGTCTTCCTCGACGACGACGGCCGGATCCGCAAGGTCAGGCACCGCTTCAGCTTCGTCAACGGACAGCAGCAGGACGCCGTCGCCGTCGCCTCGACCACCTTGCTGTACGACTTCGGCGCACCCGCCGACGTACGGTTGCCGGACGCCGACGACATCTACGCCGGCAAGATCGCCGAGTAGTGAAGGCCGGTACGTGCGCGCGTGACGGGCGTCAAGAACTAGCCCGTCCGTGCCATGCGCGGTGCGTAGGCCGCTCCCTACTCTAGGAAGTCGGTAACGGCAGAGAAGAGGTGATGCACGTGGCTCCGGTCGGCGGTACGGCAGTTCAGGACAACGTGGCCCTCGCCGAGATCGAGCTGTGCGGAGAACTGATCATCGCTGCCTCGGCCGCCCGGGAGGACCGGCTCAGCCTGGAGGACATCGACGAGGTGCTGCGCGTCGCCGAGGAACGGGACGCGGCGGCCGGTGCGTGAGGCGAACCTCACGTCCGCAGGAGCCGGCCGATCGCCTTCGTCGCCTCTTCGACCTTCGCGTCGATCTCCGTACCGCCCTTGAGGGCCGCGTCGGCGACGCAGTGGCGAAGGTGTTCCTCCAGCAGCTGGAGGGCGAAGGACTGCAGGGCCTTGGTCGAGGCGGAGACCTGCGTGAGTATGTCGATGCAGTAGACGTCCTCGTCGACCATGCGCTGCAGGCCCCGGATCTGGCCCTCGATGCGGCGCAGTCGTTTGAGGTGCTCGTCCTTCTGCTTGTGGTAGCCGTGGATGCCCCGGTCGTGGTCCGTCACGACTTCCGCGGCGGCCGGTTCCGTGTTCTGGTCAGCGGCGGAGACCGCACCAGCGCCGGCATCGGTGGTCGTCATCGCGTCCTCCAGACGTAGACCGCTTCGTATACCCCTACTGGGTATATCGTACCGAACTTTGCTGGGTATAGGCCCTGTGGCCGACGCCGCGGCCGGCCGAACACGCTGGACTGGACCACTGGGCAGCCCCCGTGCCGACCACTGTGACTGATGGGCGACACTGGAGGACGGCCCATTAGCCGTGGCCGGATGATGCACTTAGCATCAGCCTGACCGAAACCGATCCTTCCTGAGGACCCCACGTGCGATTTCGTCTGACCCCCCGGGAGACGAGCTTCTATGACATGTTTGCCGCATCCGCGGACAACATCGTCACGGGCTCGAAACTCCTGATGGAACTGCTCGGGGCGGACTCCGCCGGCCGGGCCGAGATCGCAGAGCGTATGAGGGCCGCGGAACACGCAGGTGACGATGCCACGCACGCGATCTTCCACCAGTTGAACTCCTCGTTCATCACGCCGTTCGACCGCGAGGACATCTACAACCTCGCGTCATGCCTCGACGACATCATGGACTTCATGGAGGAAGCCGTCGACCTGGTCGTCCTCTACAACGTCGAGGAACTTCCCAAGGGCGTCGAGCAGCAGATCGAGGTGCTGGCGCGCGCGGCCGACCTGACGGCCGAGGCGATGCCGAACCTGCGCACGATGGACAACCTGACCGAGTACTGGATCGAGGTCAACCGCCTCGAGAACCAGGCCGACCAGATACATCGCAAGCTTCTCGCCCACCTCTTCAACGGCAAGTACGACGCGATAGAGGTCCTCAAGCTCAAGCAGATCGTGGACGTGCTGGAGGAAGCAGCGGACGCGTTCGAGCACGTGGCGAACACGGTGGAGACCATCGCCGTCAAGGAGTCCTGAGACCCTCCCATGGACACCTTCGCTCTGGTCGTGACCATCGCGGTCGCGCTCTTCTTCACGTACACCAACGGCTTCCACGACTCGGCGAACGCGATCGCGACGTCCGTGTCGACGCGGGCACTGACACCGCGGGCCGCGCTGCTGATGGCCGCGGTGATGAATCTCGGCGGCGCCTTCCTGGGGTCCGGCGTCGCCAAGACGGTCAGTGAGGGTCTGATTCAGACACCGGAGGGCTCGAAGGGGATGGGCATCATCTTCGCGGCGCTGGTGGGCGCGATCACCTGGAACCTGATCACCTGGTACTACGGCCTCCCCTCCTCCTCTTCCCACGCCCTGTTCGGCGGCATGGTGGGAGCGGCGCTGGCCGGCGGAACGACGGTGTACTGGGACGGCGTCCTGGAGAAGGTCGTCATCCCGATGTTCGTGTCACCGATCGTAGGCCTGTGCGTGGGCTACCTGGTGATGACGGCGATCATGTGGATGTTCCGCCGCTCGAACCCGCACAAGACCAAGCGCGGCTTCCGCATAGCGCAGACGGTCTCGGCGGCCGGCATGGCTCTCGGCCACGGCCTCCAGGACGCGCAGAAGACCATGGGCATCGTGGTGATGGCCCTGGTCATCGCCGGCGTCGAGGACTACGGCGACCCGATCCCGGTGTGGGTGAAGATCGTCTGCGCCGTCATGCTCTCCCTCGGCACGTACGCCGGCGGCTGGCGCATCATGCGCACGCTGGGCCGCAAGATCATCGAACTGGACCCCCCACAGGGCTTCGCCGCCGAAACAACCGGCGCATCGATCATGTTCACCACGGCGTTCCTCTTCAAGGCCCCCATCTCCACGACCCACGTCATCACCTCGGCGATCATGGGCGTCGGCGCAACGAAGCGAGTGAACGCCGTGCGCTGGGGCGTGGCCAAGAACATCGTCCTCGGCTGGTTCATCACGATGCCGGCGGCGGCACTGGTGGCAGCGGCGGCGTACGGCGTCGTCAACCTGGCGTTCCTGTAGCGAGACCACCCACGCCACGCACAACAGCGACCGGCATGCCCTGCCCCTGCCTACGCCGAACCGACCAGGCACGCCTGGCGCCCTTGTTCAGCCGTCCAGCACGTCCACGATCTGCTTGAGCTTGAGGACCTCTATCGCGTCGTACTTGCCGTTGAAGAGGTGGGCGAGAAGCTTGCGATGTATCTGGTCGGCCTGGTTCTCGAGGCGGTTGACCTCGATCCAGTACTCGGTCAGGTTGTCCATCGTGCGCAGGTTCGGCATCGC
>NZ_RDBN01000053.1:1458491-1481121 GCF_008042075.1 Streptomyces sp. UW30
TCAGGGTGTCGAAGCGGGTGTTGTAGAGCTGGTGGGCCGACTTCCAGTCGGCGTCGCCCGAGACCTCGACGGCCGCCTCATCCGCCCGGGCGACGCCGACTGGAAGTCGGCCCACCAGCTCTACAACACCCGCTTCGACACCCTGAAGCCCGCCGCGGTCGCCTACGTCGCCCACCCCGACGACATCCGCACCACCCTCGCCTACGCCCGCGCCCACCACCTCAAGGTCGCGATACGCAACGGCGGCCACTCCTACGCAGGCTGGTCCTCCGGCAACAGCCGCCTGATCATCGACGTCTCCAAGCTCAACCGCATCCGAGCCACCGGCAACTCCGCAGTCGTAGGCGCCGGTTCCAAGCTCATAGACGTCTACCGGGCCCTGGCGGCAAAGGGCACCACCATCCCCGCCGGCTCCTGCCCCACCGTCGGCGTCTCCGGCCTCACCCTCGGCGGCGGCCAGGGCGTGACCTCCCGCGCATACGGCCTGACCTGCGACAGCCTGACCCAGGCCACGATCGTCACCGCAGACGGCAAGCAGCTCGTCGCCAACGCCACCACGAACAAGGACCTGTTCTGGGCCCTGCGCGGCGCCGGCAACGGCAACTTCGGCGTCGTGACGGAACTGCACTTCAAGACCCACCCCGCCCCCCAGGGCGTCACGGCGTACATGACCTGGCCCTGGTCGAAGGCGGCCGCGCTGATCAAGTCGTTCCAGGAGTGGGGCCCGAGCCAGCCCGACGAGATCTGGTCGTCCCTGCACCTGGCCTGCCGCGCGGGCGGCGCCCCGACCATCTCCGTCGCCGCGTTCTCCCTGGGCACGTACCGCGAACTCCAGAACGCGGTGGACAGCCTGGCCGACCGCCCCGGCGGCCCGGGCCCCGCGAGCAGCGTCTCCCTCAAGCGCCACTCGTACGAGGAGGCGATGGAGATCTACGCCGGCTGCTCGTCCTTCAGCACCGACGCGCAGTGCCACCTCCCCGGCTCGACCCCCGGCCGCTCCCCGCAGGGCGCCCTGGGCCGCGAGACATACACGGCGAAGTCGGACTTCTTCGACCGTTCGATCTCGGCGGCGGGTATCCAGACACTGCTCAAGCAGATGCAGTCGGTCCGCGGCGGCGCCGGCAGCATCGCCCTCACGGCCCTCGGCGGCGCAGTCAACCGCGTCTCCCCCACGGCGACGGCCTTCGTGCACCGCCGCTCCCGCATGCTGGCCCAGTACATAGCCTCGTGGGGCGCCGGCGCATCGGGCTCAACGGCCCAGGCGTGGCTGACGTCGGCCCACAACGCGATGCGCCCCCACGCCTCGGGCGCCGCGTACCAGAACTACCCCGACCCGGCGCTGCGCGACTGGCGCAAGGCGTACTACGGGGACGCGGCGAGCCGTCTGACGAGGCTGAAGAAGCAGTACGACCCGGAGGGCTTCTTCACGTATCCGCAGGCGCTGTGACTCGGTGAACGCCGGTCACTCCTAGGCCGCCAGATCCCGCTCCTCGGCGCCCGTGCTCTCCTTCCGAGCCCCCGGAATCAGCGCTTCCTGCTCGTCCTCCCGGGACCGCCCTCGGGACTTGATCAGCCACCCGCCCCGCGGCGACCGCTCGACAGCGGACATGACCGGCGTCAGCAGGGCCATGGCCGGCGGCGACAGCAGCAGCGCGACGGCCGTGCCGAGCGCGAACCCGCCGATGACGTCCGTCGGGTAGTGCACGCCCATGTAGACCCGGCAGAACCCTTCGAGCAGCGCCAGCCCGATGCCGAGGAGCCCGAACTTCCGGTTCGCGACGAACAGCCCGACGCCCAGGGCCATGGCGATCGTCGCGTGATCACTCACGAAGGAGTAGTCCGTCTTGCCGGTCACCAGGACTTCGAGCCCTTGGTGATCGTTGAAGGGGCGGGGCCGCTCGACGAACCCCCGTATCGGCACGTTCACGAGCACGGCGATCGCGGCGGCCAGCGGCGCCCACACGAGCGCGGCCACCGACGAGGCGGCATCGTCGTCGCCGCGCCGCCGCACGGACCACCAGCACCACACCACGAGCAGGATCAGAGCGAGCAGCAGCCCGTACTCACCGACGTACCCCATGACCCGGTCGAACCACCGCGGCGCGTCCTTGGCCAGGCCATTGATGTCGAAGAGCAGATCGACGTCGGGGTTCGACCCGGATTCTGCGAGTCCAGCCATGATGCCGCGGCCCCTTCATCGTCTCTTGGCGCATCTTGCGTACGCCGTTCCGCCCACCACCCCCGTGGTTGTAGATCCGGCTACGAACCAGGAACGCACGGCCCCCGTTAATACGTTCCACACTCCACTGAATGATCACTCAGACGTTATCGAAGAGAGACCCATCGCCGCAGCTCAGGGGGTGGGTTCACGCTGCGTCTACACCGTCGTGGGCAGCGCCTTCGCGCCATCTTCGGTCACCCGGGTGGCACCGAAGTAGTCCGGGGTGTCGATCGGGTCGAACCGGATCACAGCACCCGTTCTCGGCGCATCGATCATGTACCCGCCGCCCACATAAATCCCGACATGCCGGATGGCCCGGGAGTTGCCGAGGTCGTCGGAGAAGAACACCAGATCCCCGGGCAGCAGCTCGTCCCTGTCCGGATGCGGCCCCGCGTTCCACTGGTCGTTGGCGACGCGCGGCAGCGTGATCCCGACCGTGTCGTAGGCGGCCTGCGTCAGCCCCGAGCAGTCGAACCGACCGCCGTCCGCCGCCGAACCCTCGCCGCCCCACAGGTAGGGCGTGCCCAGCTTCTTCTGCGCGTAGTAGATGGCGCCGGCGGCCTGCTTGCTGGGATCCACCCGGCTGACCGGCGCGGCGAAGCTCTCCTCCAGCGTCGTAATGATCTTCACGTAGTTCTGGGTCTCCTTGTACGGCGGCACGCCCCCGTACTTGATGACCGCGTACGCCCCGGCGTTGTAGGACGCGAGCATGTTCTTCGTCGCGTCGCCGGGTACGTCCTTCACATACGAGGCGAGCTTGCAGTCGTACGACGCGGCCGACGGAATCGCGTCCTTCGGATCCCATACGTCACGGTCGCCGTCACCGTCCCCGTCGATCCCGTGCGTGGCCCACGTCCCCGGGATGAACTGCGCGATGCCCTGCGCGGCCGCCGCGCTCTGGGCCTTCGGGTTGAACCCGCTCTCCTGGTACAGCTGGGCGGCGAGCAGCGCGGGGTTGATGGCCGGGCACAGGTTTCCCCACTTGCGCACGATGTCCGCGTAGGCGGCCGGCACGGCCCCCTTGGCCAGCGCCTTGGACGCCCCGCCCACCCCTCCGGCGAGGTTCCCGGCGACGATGTAGACCCCGACGACGAGCAGCATCACGAAGCTGAGCCCCACCGCGACAGCGGCACCCGCCACGATCCATGCCTTACGCACCGTCAACCGCCCCTCGCCCACCGGGAGTCCGCCCGCGCCAGTCTAGGAGCTTCCCACATGGGACTCGTCGCAACCGGCACTCTCGCCGTACAGGGCCTTCGCCTCGCCCCCGAACACCACGCTGTACGACACATTGGCCGAGTGCCCGCCGTTGTCGTGCCCGCCGAGCACACCCACGACCTGCCCCTCCCCGTCCACCCACGGACTCCCGCTCGACCCGCCGCCGAAGCCGGGGCAGGCGACGCGTTGTTGCGTACGGTGGTGAAGGCGGGGCTTGTCGGCGCAACTGACCGGCGTCTCCCGTGAGTTGAGGTAGGCCGTCATGGTCACGGCGGTCGCCCCGGGGACCGTACCCGCGGCGAACCGATTCCCGCCGACGGCGTCCTCGACCCCCTTCCCGCCCCGGCGCTCGACCACCGCGAACGCCACGTCACTGTCCTCGTCCCGCCCTTCGACCCACCCGTCCGACAGGAACCACTTCTCGACCGTCCACACCCCGTACGGCGCCACGCCGTCCCGGTACCCGGGCGCGAACACGAGCTCCTCGCGCTTTCCGTCCAGGCAGTGGGCGGCCGTGACGATGAGGTCGTGCCGGGGGCTGTGCACCACGGACGCGGTGCAGAAGTGGCCACCGCGCAGACGGTCGCGCCGGCCGGCCACGAACAGGGCACCGACCCGCGCGCTCCGCGCCGTCGCCGCGGCGGTGACGGTCACGCCGATGGGTCCCGTACCGGCGCCGGGCGCGGCGGCGGCGGACGGCACGGCGAGCAGGGCGGCGACGGCGTACAGGGGCAGGCGCGAGGTGTGCTGTGTCCGGGGCATCGGGGGTCACTGTGGCGGACGAAGGTGAGAGAAGCGTCAGACGCCGGCCGGCCACCCTTCTCCCGGGCCTCGCCACCGGGGCATTACCTCTCGGGTCATCGCCTCCGTCCGGCCCCCCTGCCACGATCGTCGGCAGAGGGATCGAGCCCTACCTACAGGGCGAGCCCCACCGACAGGACGAGCCCCACCGACAGGGGAGGACACCATGCCCGCCTACGTCATCGGCCACCTCCGGGACGCCGCCCCGCACCCGGAGATCGCCGAGTACATCGAGCGCATCACCGCCACCTTCGAGCCGTACGGCGGGCGCTTCCTGGTGCACGCCACGCCGCACGAGACGAAGGAGGGCAGCTGGCCCGGGCACGTCGTGGTGATCGGCTTCCCAGGGACGGTGGAGGCCCGGGCCTGGTGGGACTCGCCCGCCTACCGGGAGATCGCGCCCCTGCGCGCACGGCACATCGAGGGCGACATCATCCTCGTCGAGGGCGTCCCCGACGGCTACGACCCGGCCGGCACCGCGAAGGCCCTGCGGGACACGCTCCCGGCCGGGTAGCGCCTCCCACTCACACGGTCAGTTCGGTTCACACGGTCAGTTCGGTCTGACCCGACCCACGGGAGACCGTGTCCTGCCGGATGTACCACTCGGTGGACAGGATCCGTTCCCGCACGGCCCGCGGGAAACCGGCGAGCAGTCCCGGTACGGCTCCCCGCTCCACCTCGGTGCGATGGGCCAGGACGGCGGCCCACTTCCGCTCCAGCCAGGGGCTCACATCGACGGTGGCGGTGACCCGCTCGTCCGGGACCGTGTTCATGCCCTTGCCCGCGCGGGCCAGTTCGCCGAGCGCGTCCAGGGCCGAGTGCGGGTGCGTGGCCAGGTAGAGGGCGCTCGGCTGCCAGGGGGCGCCGGCGTCCGGGTAGAGCCGTTCGAGCCCGGCCGCCTGGACTGCGAGCGTGGTCAGGCGGTGGGTGTGCACATGGTCGGGGTGACCGGTCAGGCCGCCGTAGGCGTCGTGGGTGATGACGATCCGCGGACGGAACCGCCGTATGTGGGCGACCAGCCGGCCGACCGCCTCGTCCAGTGGAGCGGCGCACAGCCGCGGGCTGCCCGGGGCGGAATGCGGCACCCGGTCGTCGGCATAGCCGAGCATCCTCGGTTCGCCGGCGCCCAGGATCCGCAGCGCCTCGGCGAGTTCGGCGCCGCGCCGGGTGTCCGGGGTCCAGGTCGCCGTCACGACCGCGGTGCGCGCGCCGGCGGCCGCGTGCCGGGCGAGGACGCCGCCCGAGAACAGCGCCTCGTCGTCGGGGTGCGCGAACACGCCGAGCAGGCTGGGCACCGACATCGGCATCGACATCGAGCGATCACCTCCGCGGTACTGCCTACCCCTGAGTACGAGAACTCAGGCACAAGGTCGTCCGACCCGGCAGACTGTGCGGCGACCGGCCAACTGGCCGATGAGCAAGCCGACTTCAGGGGGAACGATCGTGAGACGAACCAGCCGCGCTCTGGCCGTGACGGCACTCGTGACCGGTGCGCTGACCGGCGTGGCGGCGGGTCCCGCCGCCGCGTCGACCGATGTCCTGCTGCCGCATCCCGGCCCGGACGGCCTGGTGTGGGTGGAGGAGCGCACGGGGGACGGCGGTGTGGCGTCCGGCGGGGCGTGGGAGGGGCTGCCGACCGTGCTGACGGTGGCGTGCGAAGGGGGCGGCGACGTACGGGTGACGATGTCGCAGGAGACGGAGGTCGCCGCGTTCTCCGTCGACTGCCCGGCCGGGGAGGCCGGCGTGGGCTCGGTGACGATGGACGCCGGCGTGGTCCGCCCCGGCTCCTTCGTGATCGGCGTCGACGCGTCGTCGGACGTCGTCCGCTGGGCTCTGACGGTCACTCAGCCGGAGTCGTAACCCGGAGACGTGCCTCGGAGACGTGCGCCGGAGACGCGCCTCGGAGACGCGCCTCGGACCGGATGGCCGTCGTAGCCGTATCGCGGACCGATCGGCCGGGACGCTGAGGTGCGGGGCGGGGGGCGGCGGCAGGGCGCGCGTCAGCGCTGCGCCGCCACCCGCTCACCGGCCCCCAACGGCCAGCTCACTCCCGTCAGTTCCTCCGAAACCGTCCACAACCGCCGCGCCACGTCCGGGTCACTGGCAGCAGCGCTCCGCCCGACCAGCGTCGGACCGCCCCGCATCTCGCCGCGCCCGTCGGGCCCGACATAGCTCGCGCCGGGAAGGTCCTGCGTGGCGGCGTACAGCGTCGGCAGCGCGCCCGCCTTGTCGTCCTGGGCGAGGAACCGGTTGCCGATCTTCATGAACCCACGCGCCACCGGGTTCCCCGCGTGGCTCTGGAGGTTGGTGGCCGCATAGCCCGGGTGGGCCGCCAGGGCGCGCACCGGGGAACCGGCCTGCGCAAGCCGCCGCTGAAGCTCCAGCGTGAACAGCAGATTCGCCAGCTTCGACTGGGCGTACGCACGGTTCGGGTTGTAGCCGGACGTGAAGTCCAGGTCCTCGAAGCGGATCCGCGCGTCGAACAGACGGTGCGCGCCGGACGCCAACGTCACCACCCGGTCCGTGACATACGGCAGCAGCAGGTTCGTCAGCGCGAAGTGACCGAGGTGGTTCGTGCCGAACTGCATCTCGAAGCCGTCCGCCGTCCGCTGCTCCGGCAGCATCATCACGCCTGCGTTGTTGATCAGCAGATCCACGGGCCGCCCCTGCCAGGCGTCCGCGAACTCCCGCACGGACGACAGATCCGCCAGGTCAAGGCGCCGCACCTCGGTGCTGCCGGTCACCGTCGCCGCCGCTACCCGGCCCCGCTCAAGGTCCCGTACGGCGAGGACGACGTGCGCACCCGCGCGGGCCAGCGCCGCGGCGGCAGTGAGTCCGATGCCGCTGTTGGCCCCGGTGACGACGGCCGTGCGCCCGCTCAGATCGGGAATCCGGCTCGCATCCCATGTCTTGCTCGTGCTCTTGCTCGTGCTCTTGCTCTTCGTGTTGTCAGCCATGCAAACGAATGTAGGCGCCGCCAACAATGCTGTCAATGACAACAATGGTGACGACGCCAACAATGATGGCGCCGACTACATGGAGCTACGATGGTCCGCATGCCCGAGAGCCGCCCCTATCACCACGGAGACCTGCGCGCCGCCCTGCTCGCCGCAGCGGAACGCACCCTGCGCGAGAAGGGCGTCGCCTCCCTCTCCCTGCGAGAACTGGCCCGCGAGGTGGGCGTCAGCCACGCCGCCCCGGGCCGGCACTTCAAGGACAAGCAGGCCCTGCTCAACGCCCTGGCCGTGGCCGGGTTCGAGCGGCTCAGCCGCGCCCTGGACGCCGCCGACGACCCGGCCCTCCCACTGGAACCCCGGCTCACCGCACTCGCCCGCACCTACCTCGGCTTCGCCATCGACAACGCCGAGCTCCTGGAGCTCATGTACGCCCGCAAGCACGACCCGGACGCCTCGGAGCAGATGGTCACCGCCGTCGAGCGGACGGTCGGCAGCCTCGAAGGGATCGTCGCGGACGCCCAGAAGCGCGGCGAGATCATCGAGGGCGACCCCGAGCAGCTCAACCTCGTCACGGGCGCCGCCCTGCAGGGCATGGCCGGCTTCATCAGCAGCGGCATGCTGACCTCCGAAGCGGCCCTGGCCGGCGTCGACGGCCTGGTCCACCACCTGCTGCACGGCCTGAAGCCCCGCTGACGGTCACCATCGAGCCCGTAGCAACCCCGCCGGCGGCAACGCCATCAGGGGCGCGGGGAACTGCGCGACCAGCCACAACGGACCGACAGCAGCCCGACGACCAGCACCCCCTACGGCGCTGACGCTCACACCCCGAACGCACCCCGCAACGCACTCACCGCCTGCCCGATGGCGCCCTCCGCGGCCCGCGTCCCCCGCAACGCGTTCAGCATCACGAAGTCGTGGATGATGCCCTGATACCGCACCGCGGTCACCGGCACCCCGGCCTCCCGCAGCTTGTTCGCATACGCCTCCCCCTCGTCCCGCAGCACATCGGCCTCGGCGGTGATGACAAGCGCCGCCGGAAGCCCCGTCAGCTGCTCGGCCGTAGCGCGCAGCGGACTCGCGGTGATCTGCGCCCGCTCCGCCTCGTCGCTCGCGTACTGGTCCCAGAACCACGTCATGGCGTCCCGCCGCAGGAAGTACCCCTCGGCGAACTGCCGGTATGAGCCGGTGTCGAACGAGGCGTCGGTCACCGGGTAGAAGAGCACCTGCTGCACCAGCGGCACATCGCCGCGTTCCTTGGCCATCAGCGTCAGCGCGGCCGTCATGTTCCCGCCCACCGAGTCACCGGCCACGGCGATCCGCCCGGCGTCCAGGTCATTGTCCGCGCCCTCGCGGACGACCCACTGGGCCACGGCGTAGTTCTGCTCGATCGCGACCGGGTAGCGGGCCTCGGGCGAGAGGTCGTACTCGGGGAAGACGACCGCGGCGCCGGTGCCGACGGCGAGCTCCCGCACGAGCCGGTCGTGGGTGTGAGCGTTGCCGAAGACCCAGCCCGCGCCGTGGATGTAGATGATCACGGGGAGCGTCCCGGTAGACCCGGCCGGCCGAACGACCCGGACCCTGACCTCACCGGTCGGCCCACCAGGCACGCTGACCCACTCCTCATCGACGTCCGGCTTGGCGATCTCCCCGGACTGCACCTCGTCGACGACCTTGCGCCCCTCGGCCGGCCCCAGATCGAACAGGTACKGCGGGTAGGTCAGGCCCAGTTCGTCGAGCAGGGGGCGGTAGCGCGCGGTCACGGCGCGGGAGGCGGCGTAGAGCGCGAAGCAGAGCTGGTCGTCCAGGAGGAGGGAGCTGGAGTCCTCCGGGGGCGGGTTCAGGGGCGGGACTACTTCCCTTGGGAGGCCGCCGTATGAGCGGCACGTGGCGTCCCCGCAGCATCGGCGTCGACTCCGCTACCGGCAAGGAGGCGTTCGTCG
Organism: Streptomyces sp. UW30; assembly: GCF_008042075.1. GTDB lineage: Bacteria > Actinomycetota > Actinomycetes > Streptomycetales > Streptomycetaceae > Streptomyces. Next base: position 1,467,629 of record NZ_RDBN01000053.1, read on the forward strand.
TCGCGCGGCCCGGCAGCTTTCTTGAGGGGCTGGCCGACGTGCAGGCGGGAAGGGGTGGACAGGGGGTGCTGGGCGGTGCCGCGTCAGCACGGTGCACTCCGCGGGCAGGGAGGAAGAAGCTCAGGATTGCGGCCAGTAGGGTGCGCATAGGTCGACTCCATTTCAGTCGGCTCAGGCCCCGGCGAGGAAGTAGCCGCTTCCCGTCGGGGCCGCTCTGTCTGCGGATTCATAGTACCCGTGGATAACCGTAGATAACCACGGATGCACGGAATGCCATGGTCACCCACGCTTAACCTCATGGACCTTGATCGCACGCGCCCGCTATGGCGGCAGATTGCAGCGGAGATCATCCGGCGTATCAAGAACGGCACATACCCGCCGGGAAGCCGCGTGCCGTCCACGCTGGAAATCGCCCAGGAGTTCGGCGTGGTGAACGCGACAGCAGCGAAGGCGATGCGACACGTACGGGAACAGGGCTGGACGCGGGGCGAGGTCGGACTGGGAACCTTCGTAGCCGACCCCCTGCCGCCCGCCGACGAGGCCGAGTCGACTTCTTGAACGCTGCACGGGAACAAGGCTGGACACGTGGTGAAGTCGGGCTGGGAACCTTCGACGGCCGGGTTGGTCAGGGCTATGAGACGTTGAGCGGCAGTTCCCGGTGGAAGACGGCCATGGCCCGGCCGGGGCCGTTGTAGTCGTCGACGGTCTTCGTGTCGAAGCCGAGGCTGCGATGGAAGGCGATCGAGCCGGTGTTCTCGATTGACGTGATCGCCTTCAACTGCCGTGCACCGTGACGTTCCGCTGCTTCAGCGAACGCCGTATACAGACGACGCCCGAGGCCGGTGCCACGAGCGTCGTCCCGCGTGGCGATCAGATGCACGTACCCGATGCCGTCCGGGGTGACGAACCCGAAGATGTACCCACGGATTCCGTCCTCGGCCCGGGCAACCAAGCAGGTGGAACCGAACTCCTGCACCAGTGCCAGAAGGTGCAGCGACCGAAGGTCGCGTTCGCCCCAGTAACGGGGATGATCAGTCAGGACCTGGTGGAAGTCGGTCACCCCGGCCGGTGCGATGTGTATCCGCATGGTGACGATCATGTCAGGCGCCTTGGCCGTTAGGGGCGAAGGGCCGCACGGGTTGGGCGAGTTGTGACGGGATCCTGGGCCCGCGAAGGCGGGCTGTTGGTGCCGGGCCCGAGCAACGCCTGGTTTTCGTCGACCGGCTCCTGGTCACGCTGCCGCACGGCGGCCCGCGGCTTCGCCGTCCCTGACCGGCCCGGGCTGCGGCCGGCAGTGAGTCACCGAACTTCGACCCCGCCCACCCGCTTCACCACGTCGTCCACCAGAGCCTCGTCGCACAGGGCTACCGACCAGTTGGAGCCGGCAACCAGGCCCTTGGGAGTCTGTCCACCGGTGATCTTCGACCAGAGCCCCTCATCGCGCGACCGCGCATCGTCGTAGAGGGCGAGGTCGGCGCAGTGGTCTTGGCGCTGCTGTCCTCCCCTGCCCGTGGTGCAGTTCAGAAACTGCCAGCTCAGCGCCGGGTCGTTGTCGTCATCGTCCCGGTCCGTACATCCCACGGCCGCGTCCACCTTGTCGGCCAACGCGTCGAGGTTCTTGTAGGCGGGCTGGTCCGGGATCTCGGGGAGCTGATCCTCGTAGGGGGGCCGGTCAGGAGCGCCGGTCTCGCCGAGCGGCTTGAGGACGACGGCATGCAGGGCCTTGGCCACGCGGGGGGCGAAGTCGGGGTCCATGACGCGGATGAACCAGTTGCCGGCGGTTACCAGGGTGTGTTGGTAAGGCGGGTTGCGGCGCAGGGCGAGTGCGGTACCCAGATGGCTGCGGGTGTCCAGATTGAGCTCGAGTTCGACCGGCTCCCCGGTCGCCGCCTGGGCGCCGCACCTCGTCGCCGTCCCGTCGGGGCCCCTTCCCAGAACGGGGCATCTGATTCCAGCGTCCCCCAGGGCGAAGACCAAGTCGTCAGTGGTCTCGTACACCGGCTTCCTCGGGACACTGTCCGGGATCGGCTTGTGCGGCGCTTCACCTGTCCTCTCGTCCAGATCAATGCATCCGGCCAGGAAGAGAGCGCAAAGACACATCAGGGCGACAGATCGCATTCTGCGCTTCAACGGACTACTCCTTGGGCGGAGTCGGCGACGGGTTGGGGCTCGGTGACGGCGTGCCGGGTTCCGGTCGGCCCGTCCCCGTGCCGCCGCCCATGCCGGCCGTATCGTAGATCGGGTCAAGACTCACGTTGTGCCCCGCAGGGGTCTGGCTCTCGATCTGATCGATGGCCTGGGCTCGTTCCTTGTCGCTCAGCGCGTCCCACGCCAGCGTGTCGTCGATGTGCAGTTCGACACGATCCCAGTTCTCGCCCCGGGTCTTGATGTCGCCGCCACGATGCGCGGAGTCGTCCCCGTAGGTCTCGTTCTTCTCCCTTACGTCCTGCGTATCGGCCGCGTACAGCGTGAACAGCTGCTTGTCCGTACCGGCTCCGTACTCGTCCTTGTCGCGCAGGTCCTTGAGGTGGAACGCGCTCAAACGGATGGCTTCGTTCGGGTTCTGCTCGATGTACTTCGTGAGCTGACTGTCGCTCAGCTCGGAGACAAATCTGCCGTCGGCCGTCTTGAAGCGCGCATTGTGGCTGTCAAGGGTTTCCCGCACCGTCTCCAGCTTCATATGCGTGATACCCAGCGACTTGTCCGGCTTCAGCGTCTCCCGGAGCGACCAGTCGAAGAATCCCCCGAACCACGGCAATGGGCCTTCCAGATCCCGGTCGTGGTTCTGCCACCACTGCTGTTCCTGCCACAGGATGGCGAGCAGCAGCTTCTTGCTCATGCCCGTCTCCGCTGCTGCCCGGTTCACCGCATCGATCTGAACCGACGAGACGTTGATGCGGTGCACCCCGTCGAGATATTGGAGGCGCAGCGCGATGGCCAGCGGGCTGTTCTCGTCGAGAGCCTGCGAGACCAGCTTGGGGTCCTCGATCTCGGTCAGGGCTCGAATGGTGCGCAGTTCCGTCGCGGCCTCGGTGTCTGCCTCTTCGGCTTTGCGCAGGGCGTCGCCGACCAGGTCCGCTGCGTGCTGGAGTGAACCGCCCTCGCTCTCGTCACGGCCTTCCTTCCATGTGGCCCGGCCGCTCGGGTCGATATGGATGCCGTACCGGCTGGCGTAGTCGAGCGCACTCTCGAGGTCCTGCTTGGCACCCTCGATCACATCAGCGAGGGTGTCGTATGTCCGCATCAGCCCCTTGAGTGCCGTCGCAGCTGCCTCGAAATCCTCGGCGTGCTTGACGAAACGTCTGCGCGCGGCTTCGCCGCTGTCGCTGACCCAGCACTTCTGCAGCGTCGAGGCGACCTCATCACGTGCGTATGAGGCCATGTCCTGGCACTCCTTCGACGACCGGAGCGCGTCGTCGGCAGCGTCCCGCCACTGCTGAGGGCGGGCAGCCTTGAGCTCCTCGACCGTGATGGCCATCAGGCGCCACCCTCCATCCGGTGGGCAGCCCTGCGCATCTCGTCGGCGATGGACCGGTCCGTGCTGATCTCGCGGTCCATGGCCTTGTTCAGTCCCTCGGCCGCGTCCTCTACGAGATCTCCGAGCTCACGCAGGCGCATCTGCCACGCGCGTACACAGTCGTCGCTGGCCGGTCCCGACTCCCACCCGCCGTACGCCTTGCCGGCGGCGGCCGCGTCGGTCAGCTCCCGTTTGACGCGGCCCGAGCTGTTGGCCTTGCGTATGTCCTCGGACTTGCGCCGTATCGGGCCGTCCTCGAGAAGCATTTCGTCCCCCGTTGCTCTGGAATGCGAATCGATGCGAATCGATGCGAATCGATGGTGCATGTATTGATCACGGGCAGTCTACGAACGCCCCTCCACTCGGGGCAGTTCGCCGGGAGGACGACTCAAAGGTCCCGGGAACCCTACGGATGAACGCGCGAACGATACGGCGGCCAACGCCACTTCCGCGCGGCGCAGCAGAATCGGGGCGGCCGGGAGCGTCAGGCCTCCCCGCATCGCCTCGCGTCTCAATCGGTCCGAACGCCCTGCCGTGGCCCGCCTCGTCCACCATGGCCGAAGCGGCCGTCCCGTCTGATTCGGAGGAATGCCCCTGCAGCCCGGCAACGGTCTCCTGAGGCACCCTGGAGGACCGGCCGGCTTCACCTGACTGCCCGTAACCAGACCTGAACCGCAACGGGCCGCGGGCACCCAGCTGCGGCCCATTGGCGTATCGGCGATAGCCTTCACCCGGAGAACAACGGCACGAACCGTCACCCGGCCAGCCGTCAGAAACGGCACCCGGCGTGAAGAGGGCCAACGACGCAACCACACGACAGGTTCCGCTCAGGCCTCGTTGCCCGGCGTGACCTGCCGTGATACACAGAGTGACCATACGAGCTATTCGTACGAATCCCGCCCATCAATGACGCCAAGTCGACATACGACGGCACCATTGTCGGCGAGAATGAGGCCTGACCTCTGCGCACCGCAGGGGACCGCGGAACTACCCAACAGGGGCGGTGACTTACATGCTGTTCGCGGCCGACAAGGGCGACATCAACACCATCATCGGCGGAATCGCTCCGGACTGGGGCCCCTTCGGCAGCCTGGGCAACGAGGCGAAGGTGATGATCGAGGTCGTGATGGCGGTGGCCATCCTGCTCTGCCTCGGCATCGCCATCTGGGGGGCGGCCAAACAGCGCATCGGCGCCACGGCGTTGCGTGACACCTTCAGTGCCGAGCAGGGCAAGGGTCTGATCATCGCCGGTCTGACGGGTGTCTTCATCATCGGCTCGCTGGGCACGCTGTTCACCATCGTGTACGGCATGGCGGTCTAGCCCCCGCCCTCTCCTCCGTAACCGCCGGAGGGTTCCCGTTCGTCTCCGAGACTCATGCCGCGTACGCCCCCTCGACAGTCCCCCACCCACCCGTCGTGCTCACCGGCTGAGGTTGCGTTTCCCTGATGTCGAGTCACCACACCGCGCCCACGCGGGAACCAGCACGGCTACCGTCGTACTCCAACGTGTATCTGTCCGACGTCGAGGGGGCGTACGCGGCATGAGTCTCGGAGACGAACGGGAACCCTCCGGCGGTTACGGAGGCACCGGTCAGACCCGTACGCGGCTGCCGGAGAGCAGCGGTGACGTGTACGGGGGTGCGCGGCGGGGCGGCCGTTCGTCGTCCCGGAGCCTGGTCACGGTGGTCGGCGTGGTGGTCCTCCTCATCGCCGCGATCGCCTTCGCGAACCGTGGAGAAGACGACTCCGCTTCCCCGAACAGGGACGAAAACCAGCCGAAATCCTCAACGACGGCGGCCACGGGGACACGACCGGTGGACGGGAAGGCCGCGGGGATCCCCGGAGGGTTCAAGCGGGATGAGCAGGGGGCGCAGAGCGCGGCGGCCAACTACTCGGTGGCGCTGGGGTCGGCTGACATGTTCAACACGGACAGACGGCACGAGATCGTCAACACTGTCTACGCCCCCGATGTAGCCGCAAAGCGGCAGGCGGACCTGGACAGCGCGTACGCCAGTGAGAAGTTCCTGGCGAACATCGGCCTCGGCAACGACGGTGCCGCGCCATCAGGCCAGACGTTCATCTCCCGAGTCATCCCGGTGGGCACCAAGACCACGTCGTTCGGCACCGGTACCGCCACCGTGGAGGTCTGGTACACCTCGCTCTTCGGTCTGTCCGGCGAAGGCTCGACCAACCCGGTGGCCGAGAGCTGGTACACCACCACCTACGAGCTGAAGTGGGTGGGTAACGACTGGAAGGTCACCGACTTCCAGCAGAAGGACGGACCAGTGCCGGTCGGGCGGGACCAGCAGGCCTCCACGGCCGACGACATGACGAAGGCCGTTGAGGAGTACGGAGGGTTCACGTATGCGCGCTAACCACCGCTTCCTCAAGGTAGCCGGGGCCCTCGCCGCCGTACAGGCGACCGCCGTGCTCCTGGCCACCCGTGCGGTCGCCGCACCCACCCCCTCACCCACGCCCTCGACGAGCAACGACCCCTGCGACCTGATTCGCGGCCCCGCCAAGGACTACTGCGAAAAAGACAACGGCGGCTCCGGCGGACGCTCAAGCGTCACCGACCCCACCTCCACCCTCGACCCCCTCTCCTCCCTCGCCAAGGGCTGCGCCGACGCCGCCTCCTGGACCGTCAAACAGCTCAGCAAGGCCGTGCAGGAGACCGCGAACGTCGACTTCACGAACGCCAAGTTCCTCCAGCAGTACGCGGTCGTCTTCGCGGCGTCCACGATCCTCACGCTCCTGCTGTGGCTGCTGGCCGTGGCCAAGCGAGCCGTCAGGGGCGTCCCCCTCACCACCGCCATCAGCGAAGCGATCGGCTTCCTCTGGCTCACCGTCCTCGCGTCCGCGTTCACGCCCCTGATCCTCTACACGGTCGTATCGGCGACCGACGGCGTCACCGACGTCATCGCGAAGACGACCGGCAACCAGACGAACACCTTCTTCGGCACCTTCGCCGCCGCCCTGGAAAAGGGCGAGGACATCGGCGGCGGCCCAATCATGCTGATCGTCGTCTCCCTGGTGAGCATCCTCGCCGCCGGCATCCTCTGGCTGGAGCTCGTCATCCGCGCCGCCCTGCTCTACGTCGGCGCCCTCCTCGGCACCGTCGTCTACGCCGGCCTGGTCGACAAGAACCTCTGGGGCCACGTCCGCCGCTGGGCCGGCATCATGATCGCCGTCATCCTCGTGAAGCCGGTCATCGTGATAGTGCTCGGCCTGGCCGGCGCGCTGTCCGCCGACGACGGCCCGGACGCCTTCTCCGCCGTGGTCTCCGGCCTCGCCATCATCCTGCTCGCCATCTTCGCGAGCGCGATGATCTACCGCTTCGTCCCGGGCTTCGGCGACGAGATCGCCGGCTCCCGCAACAACCGCATCATGCGCGGCGCCGAGGGCAAGGCCGCCGCCGTGATCAGCTCCCCGGCGACCCTCGTCGCCCAGGGCATCAAGACGCACAGCTCCCGCGCGGACAACAACGGCGGTGCGGGCCAGTCCGGCGCCCGCCCCTCGAACCCCGCCTCCGGCGGCGTCGCCGCGCACAGCTCGCGCTCCTCGAACGGAGGCGGCGGATCTGTCCCCTCCGCCGCACCCGCACCCCGTTCGAGCAGCCCGGTGAACACCCCGCACGCCAGCAACACCCGCAACAGCAATCGTTCAGGAGGTGACGGGCGTTGACGACGCAGTCCCACGTGTCCCATCCGGTCACGCCCCGCCGTACATATCTGATCGGCCGCGCCCGGCCGAACGCGATCGTCGGACGCAACCGCGAGACCGGCGAGATCGCGCTGATCATCGTGGGCGCGTTCCTCGGCATGATGTGCGGACTCCTCGTCCCCGTCCTGTCCCTGCGCATCGCGGCGCTGACCGGCTTCCCGATGCTCGCGCTGGCCGCGGTCTACGTGCCGTACAAGCACCGGACCTTCTACAAGTGGTTCGAGATCAACCGCAGCTACAAGCGCAGCCTGCGCCAGGGCACGACCTACCGCTCCGGCGTCGTCGAAGCCGGCACCCGCATCGACGGACGTGAGGTCGAGATCGGTCCGCCGCCGGGCATCGGCCGCATCACGTGGCTCGCCGCCCCGTTCGGACCCGACGAGATCGCCGTACTGCTGCACGCCGACCGCCGCACGGTCACCGCCGCCATCGAGATCGAGGGCCCGGGCGTCGGCCTGCGCGACTCCGAGGACCAGGAGGCCCTCGTCGACCGCTTCGGCACCCTGCTGAAGCACGTCGCCAACGGGGACGGCTTCGTCACCCGCCTCCAGATGCTCGCCCGCACCCTCCCGGCCGACCCGGACGCCCACGCCAAGGACGTCGCCGTGCGCGGCGACGATCGGACCCCGGCCTGGCTGCAGCAGTCGTACGACCAACTCCAGTCCATGGTGTCGACGAGCAGCGAGCAGCACCGCGCCTACCTCGTCGCCTGCATGCACTTCACCCGTGAACTGGCCGCGGAAGCCCTGGCGATGGCCCGCGCGGCCCGTCCCCACGGCGGCAAGGTCGACCGGGACTCCGGACTCGCGGTCGTCATGGCCCGCGAGCTGACCGACATCTGCTCGCGCCTGCAAGAGGCGGACATCCGTGTGCGGCAGCCGCTCGGCCAGGGCCGGCTCGCCTCCCTCATCCACTCCATGTACGACCCGGACCACCCGATCGACCACATCCAGGCGATGACGAAACGTAATGCCTGGCCGGCCGAGCTGGACGCGATGGAGCCGACGTTCCTGCAGGCGAAGACGCGGGAGTCCTCCACGCGCGCCCCCTGGTGCCACGCCACGGCCTGGGTCAAGGAGTGGCCGATGACCCCGGTCGGCGTCAACTTCCTGGCGCCCCTGCTCGTCCACACCCCGGACGTCATCCGCACGGTCGCCGTCACGATGGACCTCGAACCCACCGAGGTCGCCATCGAGCGCATGCTGACCGAGAAGACCAACGACGAGGCCGAAGCGAGCCGCGCCGCCAAGATGAACCGCACCGTCGACCCGCGTGACGTCGCCGCCCACACTCGTCTCGACCAGCGCGGCGAGGACCTCGCGAGCGGCGCGGCCGGCGTCAACCTGGTCGGCTACATCACCGTCTCCTCCCGCTCCCCCGAGTCTCTGGCGCGCGACAAGCGGACCATCCGGGCGTCGGCCGGAAAGTCGTATCTGAAGCTGGAGTGGTGCGATCGCGAGCACCACCGGGCATTCGTCAACACGCTCCCCTTCGCCACCGGCATTCGGAGGTAGGACCTATGCGGGACCCGCTGTCCGTCCTCACCGACGCCTTCACGTCCTTCCTCTTCGGGAAGGTCGAGACGACCCGGCTGCCGGTGCGCACGTCCACGGGCCAGGCCCAGGCGGTCTACCTCCCCACCGCCGCCCCCGGGCTCGGCGACTCGGGCGTGATCATCGGCCGCGAGGTGTACTCCGGGAAGGGCTACATCTACGACCCCTTCCAGCTCTACGGCCAGCAGCTCCCCGCCCCGCACTGGCTGGTCCTCGGCGAGTCCGGCAACGGCAAGTCGGCCCTGGAGAAGACGTACGTCCTGCGCCAGCTGCGCTTCCGCGACCGCCAGGTCGTCGTCCTGGACGCCCAGGGCGAGGACGGTGTCGGCGAATGGAACCTCATCGCGCAGGAGCTGGGGATAACCCCCATCCGTCTGGACCCGATGGCGGCCCTGGACATGGGCATCCGCCTCAACCCCCTCGACCCGGCGATCACGACGACGGGCCAGTTGGCCCTGCTGCGCACGATCATCGAGGTCGCGATGGGCCACGGCCTCGACGAGCGCTCCGGCTTCGCGCTGAAGGTCGCGCACGCCTACGTCAACGAGACCATCGTCGAGCGCCAGCCCGTCCTCACCGACATCGTCGAGCAGCTACGGCACCCCGAGCCGGAGTCGGCGGAGGCGATGAACGTCGCCATAGACGACGTACGGGCGTGGGGCCTGGACGTGGCGCTGGTCCTGGACCGTCTGGTCGACGGTGACCTCAGGGGCATGTTCGACGGCCCCACGACGGTCGGCATCGACCTGGACGCGCCCCTCATTGTGTTCGATTTGTCCCACATCGACCGCAACTCCATCGCCATGCCGATCCTGATGGCGATCGTCGGCGTATGGCTGGAACACACCTGGATCCGCCCCGACCGGAAGAAGCGCATCTTCCTGGTCGAGGAGGCCTGGCACATCATCAACAGCCCGTTCGTGGCCCAGCTGTTCCAGCGGCTGCTGAAGTTCGGCCGCCGGCTCGGCCTGTCCTTCGTGGCGGTCGTCCACCACCTGTCGGACGTCGTCGACGGCGCGGCGGCGAAGGAAGCGGCCGCGATCCTGAAGATGGCGTCGACCAGGACGATCTACGCGCAGAAGGCCGACGAGGCGAGGTCGACGGGCCTGGTGCTGGGCCTCCCGCGCTGGGCGGTGGAGATCATCCCCAGCCTCACCCCCGGCATCGCGGTGTGGGACGTCAACGGCAACGTCCAGGTCGTCAAACACCTGGTCACCGAGACGGAACGCCCCCTCGTCTTCACCGACCGCGCGATGACCGAGTCGTCCGCCGACCGCGACCTGGCCGACGACGCGCTGCGCGCCGCCGAGCTGGAGGCCGAGGAACGGGCGGCGGCGTTCGTGGAGCAGCACCTGGGCGACTCCGAATCGACGGTGGCGTAGAGGTAGGGGGCAGCGTGAGACCGGACGACCGCCGCGGACACCAGGACCACCGGGACAGCCAAGGGGGCATCCCCGACGGCCTGCTGATCGGCTTGCTCGCCTTCCTCCTCGGCATGACACTGCTGGTCTGGACGGCGACGGGACTGGCGGCGCTGTTCTCCCACGGCGCCTGGCCGTCCGGAGTCACCTTCACGCGCACACCGCTCGCGATGCGCTCCCTGATCGCCGAGCCCCACGACATCCCGGCCGCCTGGCCGGACACACCACCCGGCCAACTGTCCGGCTACGGCCTGTTCTGGGGCCTGTTCATCGGCCAGTTGATGGTCCTCGTCGTCCTGACGGTGTTCGTCCTGGGGACGGTGGCCCGGTGGCGGGCGGTCAGGGCGGGGCGGCGAGTGGGGAAGGCGGGGGCCAAGGAAGATCCGCGTCTCGCCGACCCCGGGCCGCCGCCCGCGCCGGTACAGCACGAGGTGCCGGCACCGCGGAGGGAAGCGGAGCCCACGGGAGCCCGGGACGGTCTGAGCCGGCCGCTGGAGGCACGTCCTGACGCCGGGTCACCGACGACGGTCGCGGAGGCAACGGAACGCATCGAGGAGGCGGCGCCCACGGCGCCGCCGGTGGCCCACACCCCGCCGCCCGTCACCGCACGGCCCGGCGGGCGGGAGAAGATCCTCGTAGCCCCGAGAGAGACCCGCCAGACCACCGCGACCCAGGCGGTCCACGACGCGGAGGGCCCCGCCCTCGTCGTCACCTCGAACCCGGCCCTCTGGCAGGACACGAAGGACGCCCGCGGCAAACTCGGCCCGGTCCTCCTCTACGACCCCACCCACCTGTGCGACACCCCGGCCCGCCTCCACTGGACCCCCACCACGGGCTGCGAGGACAAGCAGACAGCGGTCTCGCGAGCAACCGCACTCCTGGCGCCGGTCCGCCCCACCTCCCGGCTCGACCAGGCGGTGAGCGACACGGCCGAAACGCTCCTGCGCAGCTACCTCCACGCCGCCGCCATCGACGGCCGCACCATCCGCCACGTCCACCGCTGGTCCCAGGGCACCCAGATCCAGGACGCCGTACGCATCCTCCGCACGAACCCCAAGGCGGCACCGGGCTCGGCCGGCGAACTCGAAGCGGCCCTCACGGCCCACCCCGAACGCCGCGACATGGCCCAGGAGTTGACCACGAGAGCGCTCGCCGCGCTGTCCATGGTCAACATCCGGGAGTCCTGCACTCCCAACCGAACGGATGCCCTCACCTTGGATTCCTTCGTCGATGAAGGGGGCACGCTTTATGTGGTGGGTGAATCCATCGAGGACCCCCGAGCCAACCCGGGCGCCATGCCACTGTTGACGGCCCTCGCCGCAAGCGTGGTCGAGCGCGGCCGGCGCATGGCCGAACGGTCATCCTCCGGTCGCCTCGACCCACCACTGACGCTCGTCCTGGACGACGTCGCCGCCGTGGCTCCGCTTCCCCAGCTGCCGGAGCTGCTGGCCACCGGAGCGGACCGGGGCATGCCGGCCCTGGCCCTGCTCCGGTCCCGCGAACAGGCCCGCTCCCGCTGGCCGCACGACGAACTCCCGGTGTAGGCGAACTCCCGCTGCAGGCGAAGTCCCGCTGCAGGCGAGCCGAGCACCGACCCAGCCGCTTAGGCCGCTAAGGCCGCTAAGGCCGCTCGATGACGAACTCCAACTCGGCGTCCTCCCCCTCCTCACCCAGCGGCACGATCACCCCACTCGGCTCGAATCCCACCTTCCGGTAGAACCGCTGCGCCCGCCCGTTCTCCTCGTGCACGATGAGCCGCACTCGCTCCGCGCCCCGCGACCACGCCCACTCCAGGCCGGCGTCGAACAGCACGTCGGTCAGCCCGCTCCCCCGCTCCTCGGGCCGTACGAACACGCCGACGAGGTGCCCCTGCTTCCGCTCCACCGCGAACCCGGCCCAGTCGGTCGTGCCCGGTTCCTCGACCAGCACGGTCAACGTCCCGACCCAGACTCCGTCCGGCCCTTCGGCGATGATCTGCTGCACCCCGTCGGCCCCCTCACAGGCCTGGGCCGCCCGCTCCTGCCAGAAGGAGTCGGGCCGGGCCGCGGCCTGGTCGTAGGTCTCCAGAAACGCGAGCGGCGCGATGGGATCCTGCAGCGCGGCGAGCCGCAACTCCTTCGCGGCGGGCCACTCGTCGGCCCGTATGGAACGGATGACGTAGGCCCCGGGGTTCGTGGTGCTCATGGTCGCCACCGTAGTACCCGGGTACGACATCGCTCACCCGGATTCCTGCCCAGGGTCCTGTGCCGGCCACCACCGCACCCCGCACGATGGACCACGTGACGCAAGAGCGAGCGACTACGGAACCTCTCACCCAGCACATCCAGCGCATCAGTGGACGCGTGCGCGCCTTCGACCGACGCCGCCCGCTCGCCTGGGACCTGCACCTCACCGGCTTCTGGGTGCTGGCCGCCCTGATCGACTACTCCGGCGGCGGCTGGCTCAACGTGGCCCGCGACCGCGACAACCCCGGCTGGCTGGTCCTCACCCTGAGCCTCGGCCTCTCCCTCCCGCTCCTCCTGCGACGCACCCACCCCCGCGCGGTGCTCCTGGCCATAGCACCGTTCGCCCTGGTCAACGCCTGGACCGGCACCGCCCTCCAAGCGGTCCTGCTCCAACTGCTCGTCGTCTTCCACATCGCCCTGCGCCGCCCTCCTCGCAACCTCTGGTGGGCGACGGCACTGATCACCGCGCCCGTGGCCGTGATGGCGGCCCGCCACCCGCAGGGAACCCCGGACAAGGACATCGTCCCGGTCCTCATGTCCATCGCCGTCGCGGTCGCCGTCGGCATCACGGTCCGCACCCGCCGCGACCACACCGAGGCCCTGGAGGACCGCGCCCGCCGTCTGGAGATCGAACGCGACCAGCAGGCCCAGCTCGCCGCCGCCGCCGAACGAGCCCGCATCGCCCGCGAGATGCACGACATCATCGGCCACAACCTCTCCGTCATCACCGGCCTGGCCGACGGTGGCCAGTACGCGGCCGCCAAGTCCCCGGAACGCGCCACCCAGGCCCTGCACGCCATAGCCACCACCAGCCGCCAGGCCCTGGCCGAACTACGCCGCCTCCTGGACGTCCTACGCGACGAGGAACACCCCCGAGGACCTCACCCGGAACTCGCCCCCCAACCCACCCTCACCGACCTCACCCAGCTCATCGAGGTCGAAGGTGGTGAGGATCAGCACCCTGGTGCGGTCGCCGGAAGCGGTGATGCGGCGGGTGGCCTCGATGCCGTCCAGGCCGGGCATGCGGACGTCCATCAGGATCACGTCGGGATGC
>NZ_RDBN01000053.1:1481221-1490112 GCF_008042075.1 Streptomyces sp. UW30
ACATATCTGGCGTTGATTTTTGGCACGCTGTTGAGTTCTCAAGGAACGGACGCTTCCTTTGTACTCACCCTCTCGGGCTTTCCTCCGGGCGCTTCCCTTCGGTCTTGCGTTTCCGACTCTATCAGACCGTTTCCCGATCCGATTTCCTCGGTGCTTTCCAGGTTCCCGCTTTCGCGTTTCCCTTTCCGGCGGTTCCGACTCTATCAGATCCTTTCGGGCCTGACTCCCAGTCAGCGGGTTTTGCCTTCCCGGCCGTTGGGCCGTTCCGACGTCTCAAACCTTAGCGGACTCTCTCGGTGATTCCCAATCGGGCTACCGAGTCCCAATTCGAATTGAATTCGGGCATGCCGAAATCGACCCGGTTGGGAGATCGTGCTGGTGGTTTGGTTGCCGCTCTCGCGGCGGGAGGTGCTGTCGCAGAACCGTTACGGCTCAGCGGCAACCCGGAGAACTTTACGGATCGGGCAAGGGGCTGTCAAGCATCCCCTGTCAAGATCTTTTCCCGAGGTGCCGCACCCCGCGTCAGTCCAGGTCGCTGAGGCGTCCGCCGGCATCCGGCTGGGCGTGCTCCACCCTACGGAGCAGGCGGGTCAGGGCGTCACCGAGGGCGGTGCGCTCGTCCGGCGAGAGGTCCTGGAGGAGCTCCTCCTCGAAGACCGACGCGAGGCGCATCGCCTCCAGCCACTTCTCGCGCCCCTCCGCGGTCAGCTCCACGATGACGCGGACGCGGTTGGACTCGTCGCGCTCGCGGGTGACCAGGCCCTCGGCGAGCATGCGGTCGATCCGATGGGTCATCGCGGCCGGCGTGAGGCCGAGGCGCTTGGCGAGGTCGCTCGGGCCCATGCGGTACGGGGCGCCGGAGAGGACGAGCGCCTTGAGGACCTCCCACTCGGCGTTGCTGATGCCGAGAGCGGAGGTCTGGCGGCCGTAGGCGACGTTCATACGGCGGTTCAGACGGGACAGTGCCGAGACGATCTGCTCGACCTGGGGGTCGAGGTCCTGGAACTCGCGCTGGTAGGCGGCGATCTGTTCTTCGAGTGTCGGTTCGCCGATGTCGGGGGTGTCGCCCATGGGCCGAGTATGGCACGGGCCTGCTTGGCGTTGAAGTCCTTCGATGTGTACTGTTTAGCTTCGAACTTTAGCTTTGAAGTCTTCAGACCTACATCGAGAGAGGTGAACGTGACCAGGGCGATGGGCGCAGCGATGCGCCGGATCCACGTGGGCAACGCACTCAGCGCATTCGGGCTCGGCTTCACCGTCCCCTACCTGTACGTCTATGTGGCGCAGGTGCGGGGGCTGGGTGCCATGACGGCGGGGCTGGTCCTCGCCGTCTTCGCCGTGGCCGCACTGGTCGTGCTGCCGTTCGCCGGGCGGGCGATCGTCCGGCGTGGCCCGCTGCCGGTGCTGCTCGCCGCCCTGGTCACCGCCGCGCTCGGAGCGCTGAGCCTCGGACTCGCGGGCACCGCGACGGCCGTACTGCTGTCGGCGGCGGCGCTCGGGGCGGGGCAGGCCGTGATGCA
Source organism: Streptomyces sp. UW30 (assembly GCF_008042075.1). Taxonomy (GTDB): domain Bacteria; phylum Actinomycetota; class Actinomycetes; order Streptomycetales; family Streptomycetaceae; genus Streptomyces. Next base: position 1,482,742 of record NZ_RDBN01000053.1, read on the forward strand.
GCCGGCGCTCGCGACGATGATCGTGGACTGCTCCTCGGCGGAGACCCGGTCGCGGGCGTTCGCGACGCAGTTCTTTCTGCAGAACCTGGGGCTCGGCGTGGGCGGGCTCATCGGTGGCCATCTCGTCGACACGACGAGCGTCTCGTCCTTCACTCTGCTGTTCGCGATCGAGGCGGCGATGTTCCTGCTGCTCGTCGTGGTGATGGCGACCGTACGGACGCCGCACGCACCGCGGGTCGACGGGGCGCCGACGGGTTCGTCGGCGAAGGGCAGCTGGAAGCAGATGCTCCAGAACCGGGCGATGGTGCAGCTGTGCGTGCTGGGCTTCGTGCTGTTCTTCGCCTGCTACGGGCAGTTCGAGTCGGGGCTGAGTGCGTACGGGGTCGAGGCGGCCGGGGTTTCCACGTCGGGGCTGGGGACCGCGTTGGCGGCCAACACCGCGATGATCGTCGTGGCGCAGTTCGCCGTGCTGAAGTTCGTCGAGCGGCGCCGGCGGTCGCGGGTGATCGCGGCCGTGGGGCTGATCTGGGCCGTGGCCTGGGTCGCGGCGGGGTATGCCGGGCTCGGGAACGGGAGCAAGGAGATGGCCACGGCGGCCTTCATCTCCACGTACGCGCTGTTCGGGCTGGGTGAGGCGATGTTGTCGCCGACGGTCGCTCCGCTGGTCGCGGATCTGGCGCCGAGTGGGATGGCCGGGCAGTACAACTCCGCGTTCGCCCTGGTGAAGCAGTTGGCGCTGGCGGTGGGGCCGGCTGTGGGCGGGCCCATGGGGGCGGCGCTGCACGGGCCGTATGTCGTGACGTTCCTGCTGTTCTCGCTGGGGATCACCTATCTCGCGCTGCGGCTGGGGCGTCAGCTCAGTGCGGTGCAGGATCAGCCGTGGCTGGGCAAGAGCCGGGTTGTGGCGCAGGGGGCGGGCTCGCCGGTGGGGCAGCCGCAGGCTCACGCCTGAGTTTGTCGCCCCCTCCGCCCTTACCCGTCCCTCCCCCAAGCTCTCGGCTTCGCTCGAGCAGGGGGGACCCCCATCCAGGGACTCTGCCCCTTCGGCCCCGGTGCCTTCTGGGGGCTGCCGCCCCCAGACCCCCGCATCGGCCCTGAAAGGGCCTCGTCCTCAGACTCCCCCAAGCTCTTCGAGCAGGAGGGACCCCCAGACGGGCTGAAAGACGCCGGCCGGCGTTGACGAGTACGGCTCGTCAGCGGCCCGACCCCTTCGGCAATACGAACTCGCACCACACCGCCTTCCCGCCCCCCGGCGTTCGTCTGGAGCCCCAGGCCGAGGCGATGGTAGCGACGATGGCGATGCCTCGGCCCGATTCGTCGGCCGGTTCGGCTCGGCGGCGGCGTGGGAGGTGGTCGTCGCCGTCGGTGACCTCGATGATCAGGCGGCGGTCGGTGCGGCGCAGGCGTAGGCGCATGGGTGGGGTGCCGTGCTGGAGCGAGTTGGCGACCAGTTCGCTGGTCGCGAGGACGCCCAGGTCGTGCAGCTCGGTCGGGAAGCGCCAGCTCGTCAGGACGCCGGAGGCGAAGGCACGCGCGCGTGGGGCGGCCTCCACACCGCCGAGGAGTTCGAGCGCGGCGTTGCGGAAGAGGTCGCCGTCGGGGCCGGTGCGGGCCGGGTGCTGGAGGACGAGGACGGCGACGTCGTCGTCGTGGTCGGCGGTGACGCCCGCCGAGCGGACCAGGCGGTCGCAGACGACCTGGGGGGTGCCGGTCGCGCCGGCGAGGGCGCGTTCCAGGGACGCGATGCCCTCGTCCAGGTCCTCGTCCCGGCGTTCCACCAGGCCGTCCGTGTAGAGGACGGCTGTGGAGCCGGGGCTCAGGGCGATCGAGCCGGACGCGTGCATCCAGCCGCCCGTGCCGAGGGGCGGGCCGGTGGGTTCGTCGGCTCGCTGGACCTCGCCGTGCTCGTCGCGGACCAGGATCGGGAGGTGGCCCGCGGAGGCGTACACCAGGCGGCCCTCGTTCGGGTCGTGGATGGCGTAGACGCAGGTCGCGATCTGGTTGGCGTCGATTTCCGTGGCCAGGCCGTCCAGGAGCTGGAGCACCTCGTGCGGGGGGAGGTCTAGGCGGGCGTAGGCCCGCACGGCCGTGCGGAGCTGGCCCATGACCGCGGCCGCTCGTACCCCTCTGCCCATGACGTCGCCGATCACCAGGGCGGTGCGGCCGCCGCCCAGGGTGATCACGTCGTACCAGTCGCCGCCGACCGCCGCCTCGGTGCCGCCGGGGTGGTAGGTGGCGGCGATGCGCAGGTCGTCCGGTTCTTCGAGCTCCTGGGGGAGGAGGGAGCGCTGGAGGGTGACGGCCGTTTCGCGCTGGCGGCGTTCGCTGGCGCGCAGGCGCTCGGCGGCTTCCGCGTGGTCGGTGACGTCGGTGGCGAAGACGAGGACACCGCTGCCGCCGCCGTCGCCCTCCGCCACCGGGGTGCAGGTGAAGGTGTAGGAGCGGCCGTCGGGGGCCTTGCGGGACTTGAGGGTGCGGGGCTTGCCGCTGCGCAGAACCTGGTCCAGGAGGGGGAGCAGGCCCAGTTCGGCCAGCTCGGGGAGGGCCTCGCGGGCGGGTTCGCCCGGGGGGCGTTCGCCGAAGGCCGTCGCGTAGGCGCCGTTGACGTAGGCGACGCGGTGGTCGGTGCCGTGGACCAGGGCGACCAGGGCCGGGACGCGGTCGAGGACCTCACGGACCGGCAGCTCGTCCACTCCCGGGATCGGCTCGGCCTCGTCGGTGAGTTGTTCGACGCGGGCCGCGGGGACGGCGCTCGCGCTCTCTCCCCGGCGGTCCGGGGTGGCCGCCGCCGCGGTTTCGGTCCGCGCTGCGGCGCGGCGCTGCGTTCCGGGGAGCCGGGCGCTCCAGCGCGTGAAGTTCACGAATCCTTGCCTCGTGTCGTCGTCTTCGGCCAGCTCCGGACCCGGCCGGGGGTCTGAGGGGCGGCGGCACCCCGGGGTTGCAGCACTGTGGGCAGAGCCTCGCGGTCGGGATCGGTTCGGGATCAGTCTGGCAGTGCGGCCGACCTGGCCGACACCCGTCAGACGCCTGCCCTGTCGGTGGAGTTCCTGGGTCCGGTCAGGACGACCCCTTCGTGTCGTCTCCCGGGTTGAGGTGATGCTTTCCACCGGCCGCGAGTTCGAACTCCGCTCGGGGATGTTCGAGTGAACCGAGGGAGACGATCTCCCTCTTGAACAGGCCCGACAGTGTCCATTCGGCCAGGACGCGGGCCTTGCGGTTGAAGGTCGGCACCCTGCTCAGGTGGTAGATGCGGTGCATGAACCAGGCAGGGTAGCCCTTCAGCCTGCGCCCGTAGACCTGTGCGACGCCCTTGTGGAAGCCGAGGGAGGCGACGGAGCCCGCGTACTTGTGTGCGTACGTCTCCAGGGGTTCGCCGCGCAGGGTGTGGACGATGTTGTCGCCGAGGACCTTCGCCTGGCGCACGGCGTGCTGGGCGTTGGGCGCGCAGTCCGTGCCGGGTTCGCCCGCGGTGACGTCGGGGACGGCGGCGGCGTCTCCCGCGGACCACGCGTGCGTGGCGCCGTCGATCGTCAGCTCGGGGGTGCATTTCAGCCTGCCGCGCTCATTGAGGGGCAGGTCGGTCGCGGCGAGCACCGGGTGCGGTTTGACGCCGGCGGTCCAGACGACCGTACGGGTCGGGAAGCGGGCGCCGTCGCTGAGGACGGCGACGCGGTCGGCGCAGGACTCCAGGCGGGTGTGCAGGCGTACGTCGATGTTGCGGCGGCGCAGTTCGGTGACGGTGTAGCGGCCCATGTCCTCGCCGACCTCGGGCAGGATGCGGTCGGAGGCCTCGACCAGGATCCACTTCATGTCCTCGGGCCGGACGTTGTGGTAGTAGCGCGCGGCATAGCGGGCCATGTCCTCCAGCTCACCGAGCGCCTCGACACCGGCGTAGCCGCCGCCGACGAAGACGAAGGTGAGGGCCGCGTCGCGGATCGCGGGGTCGCGGGTGGAGGAGGCGATGTCCATCTGCTCGATGACGTGGTTGCGCAGGCCGATGGCCTCTTCGACGGTCTTGAAGCCGATGGCGTGCTCGGCGAGGCCGGGAATGGGCAGGGTGCGCGCGACGGAGCCGGGGGCGAGGACGAGTTCGTCGTACGACAGCTGTTCGGTGCCCGTGCCCTCCTCCTCCGAGGCGAGGGTGGTGAGGGTGGCGGTGCGCTTCGCGTGGTCGATCGCGGTGGCCTCGCCGATGATGATCCGGCACCCGGGCAGGACGCGGCGCAGCGGTACGACCACGTGGCGGGGAGAGATCGAGCCGGCGGCCGCTTCGGGGAGGAATGGCTGATACGTCATGTACGGGTCGGGAGAGACGACGGTGATCTCGGCTTCCCCCCGCCCGAGTTCCGGTTTCAGCCTCCGCTGGAGTCGCAGGGCCGTGTACATCCCGACGTAGCCGCCGCCGACAACGAGAATGCGCGCACGTTCCTTCACCATCCCATGACGCACCCGGCGCTTGCGTTTGTCCACAGGCTCGACAATTTGTGTGACCGGCGGCCGACGTCCCCGCGATTTGGCCGAATTGCCGGAGTGCGCGGAAACTTCGCAGGTCAGCGGGTGTGCGCCGAGGGATCGTAGGTGGCGCAATCGGGACGTAAACGACCCGTACTCCGATCGAGGGGCGCTCCGTGCGGAACCTGCCCCTTCTGAATTGACCCTCGCTCAACTATGTTCGTGTGTCGACGGGGTGTAGGGGGATGCGCTCTTCGGGTCCGCGAGTCGCACGAAACGGTCTCGGGGTCCGGGCTTGTTCCGCGACGCTCCGGCTTTGCAGTGACGGGGAGAGTCTCCGGGGGGAGACGTCATTACCGGGGGATCGCTTATGCATGTTCAGGATTCTCGATGGTCCACCGCATCCGCCATCGCACCGGGCGGCGGGATGGTGGGCGGCACGATGAGCGCGGCTGCGGGAAACGGACGCGGTGACGCGTCGCGGACACCGCCGCTGCGCGTGGACGCACAGCGCAATCTGGAGCACGTGCTGCGTGCGGCGCGCGAAGTCTTCGGCGAGCTGGGATACGGCGCGCCGATGGAGGACGTGGCGCGGCGCGCGCGGGTCGGCGTCGGGACGGTGTACCGGCGCTTCCCGAGCAAGGACGTCCTGGTGCGACGGATAGCCGAGGAGGAGACGTCCCGGCTGACCGACCAGGCACGTGCCGCGCTCGGCCAGGAGGACGAGCCGTGGTCGGCGCTGTCGCGCTTCCTGCGCACGTCGGTGGCCTCGGGCGCGGGCCGGCTGCTCCCGCCGCAGGTGCTGCGGGTCGGGGTCGCCGAGGACGGCGCCGGGCCCGACGAGGCGCGGGTGCCGCAGCAGCGGATGCAGCCGGGCACCGGTGAGCTGCGGTTGGTGCCCGAACAGCCGGCGGCGGCCGACCCGGTGGACGACGCGGGCGCGGCGGCGCTGCTCGACGTGGTGGGCCAGCTCGTGGAGCGGGCGCGCGCGGCGGGTGCGCTGCGGACCGACGTCTCGGTGTCGGACGTCCTGCTGGTGATCGCGACGGCGGCGCCCTCGCTGCCGGACCCGGCGCAGCAGGCGGCGGCCTCGGCGCGGTTGCTGGACATCCTGCTGGAGGGGTTGCGGTCGCGGCCTCAGGCGTGAGCCCGGCCGATGCGACGACCGTGACGTCAACGGGGTGCCCTATGGGCAACGGGTGACCGGGAGGCGGGGTGCCGCACCGCCCTCGCCTCGCACACCCTCGCGGAACATGCCGGGCATTTCGGATGCCGACCTCAACTCCCGCCCGGCGACGGCTGCTTGAACCTTCCCCGCAGGGGCGAGGGCTGGTACTGGGTTGCGGGAAGTCCCCTCGGACGGGTGGATGTCCGCACGGGTGGGTCCTGACCAAAAGCCAATGTGGCACCCTGACCCGGTGTCCGGGACTGGTGCAGCTGGCGGCGGGGGCTTTCCGCGATGAGCGTTGACGGGTGGGACGAGTCACGCGGTGACGGGGAGTCGGCGACTCCCCAGGTGCCGAGCCAGGGCGGACGCGCGGACCTGCCGCCGGGCGGCTCCCCGGCGGAGCACCGACCGCGAGGCCGTGCGCAGCGCGGCGCCGACGGCGGCGTCCCGGCCCAGCGCGACCGGCGCGAGGACAGCGCGCTGCCACCGCCGCTGGAGCTGCCGCCCTCGGACACCGACCTGATCGGCCGGATGCGCTCCGGCGACGACAGCGCCTACGAGGAGCTGTACCGGCGCCACGCCGAAGCGGTGCGCCGCTACGCGCGCACCTGCTGCCGCGACGCCCACACCGCGGACGACCTCACGGCCGAGGTCTTCGCCCGCATGCTCCAGGCGGTACGCGGCGGTTCCGGGCCCGAGCACGCCGTACGCGCCTATCTGCTCACCTCGATCCGGCGGGCCGCAGCGGACTGGACCAAGTCGGCGCGGCGCGAGCAACTGGTCGACGACTTCGCGGTGTTTGCCGCGCAGTCCTCGCGGGTGGCCGAGGTGTCCGACGACGACACGTTGGATCTCGGCGCGGACGTACGCGCGATGCACGAGGCCGAGCAGTCCATGGCCATGCAGGCCTTCCGGTCGCTGCCCGAGCGCTGGCAGGCCGTGCTGTGGCACACCGAGGTCGAGGACGAGTCGCCCAGCGAGGTCGCCACGCTCTTCGGGCTCGACGCCAACGGCACGCGCGTGCTCGCCAGCCGCGCCCGCGAGGGGCTCAAGCAGGCCTACCTCCAGGCCCATGTCAGCGCCAGCCTCGCCGGCGACGAGGAGTGCTCCCGCTACGCCGACCGGCTCGGCGCCTACGCCCGCGGCAGCCTGCGCACCCGCGCCGAACGGGGTCTGCGCAAGCACCTGGAGGAGTGCGCCAAGTGCCGGCTGGCCGCCGGCCAGATCAAGGAAGTCGCGAGCGGTATCCCCGCCGTCGTGCCGGTGGCGGTCATCGGCTGGTTCGGCGCCGCCGGGTATGCCAAGGCGGCCGGGCTCATCGCCGGCGGTGCCGGGGCGGGCGCGGCCGGTGCCGCGGGGGCGGCCGCGGCGACGAGCGGCGGTTCGTCGAGCGGTGCCGGTGGTGCGGGTGGGGCCGGTGCCGCGGGCGGAAGTTCGTCCGGCGGGGCCGGCGCCGGGAGCGGTGCGGCGGCCTCCGAGGGAGTGGGCGCGCCGTTGAAGGCCGGTATCGCCGCCGGTGTGGTCGCCGTGGGCGTTGCGGCGGCGATCGTGCTCACGCTGGCCGGCAACGACAATCCGGCCAAGCCCGCGGACGCCAAGCAGCCTCCCGTCCCCTCCCCCATCGTCGAGGAGGCCAAGGGGGAGTACGAGGAGGCGCTGGACCTCGCCCACGAGGTGGGCGCGTACACCGAGACGCCCTTCCTCATCGCCCGCCTCGCCGAGATCGCCTACCGCTCGGGCGATCGTGAAGG
>NZ_RDBN01000053.1:1490212-1550570 GCF_008042075.1 Streptomyces sp. UW30
CTCACCTGGGCCAGACCGGGCCCGGCGGCCCGCTGGCTGACCGGCGAGACCCGTCCTCGAACGCCGCGCGGGCCGGAGTATGCGAGCCCGCGCCCAGAGGTGACGCCCCTGGGGACGGTCAGGTCTTCTCCTTCAGTGCCCGGCGGGCTCGGAACTGGCGTGCTGTTGGGTGAGCGGCAGCGTTCCGCGTCAGCGTCTTCCCGCCCCCAACGCCCCCCTCTGCGGTGTGATCCCCGCCGGTACCGCTCGTTGGCGGGCGGGGGTTCCTGTCCAGCAGGTGCCTCGGCGGGCCAGTAGGCGGTGTAGCCAGAGTTCCAGGGAGACCAGGTCTGCGAGGCCGTCGAGGGGGAGTGGCTCGCCCTCGGCCGCTGCGCGGAGGGCCTTGCGGACGACTCGGGCCTCCACCAGGCCCGCCTGGGCGAGGAGGGGGGTGCCGAAGAGGGCCATCAGGGAGTCGGTGGCCACCCTCAGGCCCGTGCGGGCCGCCACCGCCGCCGACGCGTGGGAGGGGGCGCCCCAACCGGGCGGGAGGTCGGCCACGCCGGCGCCCTCCAGGACCGTACGGAGGATCGCGGCGCGGGCGCCGGGCTGGACGCGCAGGGCCTCGGGGAGGGCTCGGCAGGCGCGGACGACCTGGTTGTCCAGGAAGGGAGTGTGCAGGCGCTGGGAGCGGATCTCGACGGCTTGCTCCAGGATGCGGATGTCTGCGGCGTGGCGGGCCAGTGCCGCACGCGCGCGGTAGTCGCCGGGGCGTTGGCCAGGGCCCACTCCGTTGCGGGTCGTCGCCGTCTGGAGGCGAACCGATACTTCAGCCAGGGCCTCGCCGGTCAGCCAGCGGGCCGCCGGGCCCGGTCTGGCCCAGGTGAGGGCGGCGAGCGACGCCCCGACCGCACCTCCGGGTTCGTCGAAGCGGCGGTGCAGCAACCGGTCGGCCAGGGTCTCCAGGCCCGTTCGGTACGGGGTGCGGGCCAGTTTGCGGGCCGCGCCGTACACGCGCGCGGGGACGAGCACCGAGCCGTCCGCCTTCGCCAGGGCCGCGACCGGGCGGACCAGGTGGCGGCGTTTGCGGTCCACCAGGAGGTCCGCGAGGCGGGCCGGGTGCGCGTCCAGGACCTGGCGGGCGCCGTAGCCCGTGAAGTGGTCCGCGCTGCCGGATGCGAGGCGGGCTCGGTGCCTCGCCGCCGTCACCAGGCTCGGACCGGGCTCGTCGGTCAACGGGCCGTCCAGGTCGGCGTACGGCAGGGTCTCCTCGCCGCCGGTCACCACCACGTGGTGCAGGCGCGGGTTGGCCGCCAGGGCACCCGCCCGCTCCAGCTCGGCCTCGCGGCCGGCGACCGCGAGGTCGTTGAAGGTGACCGCCAGGAGGCGTTCGCCCGCGCCCGTGCCGTGGCCCAGCACCGTGCCCGGCATGCCCGGGAGGCCGGCGGCCAGCAGCGCCAGGGTGCCCGACGCGGGGCCTCCGGACAGGTCCGCGCCGATGCCCGGAACCGGCATCCCGCGCGCGGCCCGCCGCTCGGCCGGGCCCATCCCGGGCACCGGGCCGGGGTCGATGTCGGGGACGTGGCGGGGCGCGGACAGACGCGCGCGTACCGCCTCCACCAAGGCGTCGCGTACGGCGTCCACCGCGCTGTCCGGGTCGGCCGACGGCGCCGCCACCGCGAGCGAGGCGACCGGTTCGTACCCGGCAATCTCGCGTGCTCCGGCGCGCAGGATCAGCGCATGCCCCGGCGGGATGCGCCGTACGCCGTCGTACGGGGTGGAGTCGTGCAGTGCCGCCGGTACGTCGGGGGCGGCGAGCAGGGCGGCCAGGTGCCCGAAGTCGAGGTTGGCCTCGATGAGGTCGGCGAGGGGAAGCGCGGCGGTCGCGTACGCCGTACCGCCCGCCCAGGGGGTGTAGAACACCGGCCGTGCGCCCGCCAGATCGCCGCAGACCATGAGCCTGCGGCCGACCTGGACGACGGCCGTGTAGCTGCCGGACCAGGCCGTCAGATGCCGAAGTGCCCCTCCGCGCGCGGCGAACAGGCCGAGGCGCAGCTGTTCGTCGCTCGCCCCGCAGGTGCCCAGTACCGCGATCCGGTTCTGCGCGTCGGCCTTCACCACGCGCACCTCGTCGGGGCGCCAGTCGCCGACCGCCCACAGCGGATCGGGGTCGCCCCACAGGAGTTGGGACCCCACCGGATGCACGGTCTCGCCGTCGCTTCCGGCGGCACCCGCGGAGCCCGTTCCGGCGGCCACCGCGGTGGTGCTGCTCCATCCCACCAACCACCGCATGGACGCCTCCACAGGCTGTGGACAACCAGTGCACCGTATGAACCGGTTCACCATGCTGCCATGAAGGAAGCGTGCCGGAGGGGCGGCGGAGCCTCTCGGGCTCGGGCAATCACGCACGCGAGGGCGCCCGCGTGGCGGACGGCACCCACCCTGAACGCCCGGACGGGGCAAGGCGATCCACACGAGCGTGACCATGAGATCCACCTGCGCGGAACGAACGGATCGAGCTGTATGCGCGGCGCGAATGCGCCCCCGATACACTCCCCAAAAACTCCCTTCGCGCCCTCAACTGCCATGGTGGGAAGGGCAATCACCCGCGAAGGGCGGGGTCGATTTTCGGCCAAATCAGCGTCGCAGGGACAGGCTCACGCACACTCCGTGCAAGCCCTCCGCACTACTCGCCGTGCTCGCCGCGCGCGCAGTCCGGGGAACGGAGTGCGCCCCCCGGACCGTTCCGCCACCCGCGGGGATGTAGGCGGCGGAATCCCCCAGCCCGCTGGATCCAGTACAGCGGGCCGACCCACGCAGAAGCCATGGAACCGCTCCCCCGGTGGCTGGAGAAGAGCGCACGGACGGGCGCACAGCCACACACTGGGAGCACGTCACAACTGTGCGTAGGGGGTGCGCACTTGAGTACGGACCACAATCCCGCCATCCGGAAGAATGCCCCTTAACGCTTGGGATGCGGCGAACTACGCTGGGTTTACGAATGCCGCGTGGTTATGCCAGCGCGGCAGCCGTCTGTGTCGAGGGGTGGCGCATGTCCAGGGAGCAACGCGGGCCGAACGAAAAACTCGGCGCCGTTCTCGCCCTCGCGGGAATCAGCAACGCAGGACTCGCTCGACGCGTCAACGACCTTGGCGCTCAGCGGGGCCTGACTCTTCGCTACGACAAGACCTCGGTGGCGCGCTGGGTGTCGAAAGGCATGGTGCCGCAGGGCGCCGCGCCGCACCTCATCGCCGCCGCGATCGGCCAGAAGCTCGGCCGCCCTGTGCCGCTCCACGAGATCGGCCTGGCGGACGCGGACCCCGCACCCGAAGTGGGCCTCGCCTTCCCCCGGGACGTCGGACAGGCGGTGAAGTCGGCGACGGAGCTCTACCGTCTCGACCTCGCCGGCCGCCGTGCCGGTTCCGGCGGCATCTGGCAGTCGCTGGCCGGATCATTCGCGGTCAGCGCATACGCAACGCCCGCCTCACGGTGGCTGATAACCCCGGCCGACAGTTCGGTCGCGCGCGAGGTGAGCCCGTCCGAGAGCTCCGGCGCACCGCTCAAAGTCGGCCACAGCGATGTGCAGAAGCTGCGTGAGGCCGCCGAGGACGCCAGGCGCTGGGACTCCAAGTACGGAGGCGGCGACTGGCGTTCGTCCATGGTGCCCGAGTGCTTACGAGTGGAAGCGGCACCGCTGCTGCTCGGCTCCTACTCCGACGAGGTCGGCAGAGCCCTGTTCGGCGCCAGTGCCGAACTCACGCGCCTCGCCGGGTGGATGGCCTTCGACACCGGGCAGCAGGAGGCCGCGCAGCGGTACTACATCCAGGCGCTGCGGCTCGCCCGCGCGGCGGCCGACGTACCCCTGGGCGGGTACGTCCTGGCGTCCATGTCGCTGCAGGCGACCTACCGGGGCTTCGGCGACGAGGGCGTCGACCTCGCCCAGGCCGCGCTGGAGCGCAACCGTGGTCTCGCCACGGCCCGCACCATGAGCTTCTTCCGGCTCGTCGAAGCACGCGCACACGCGCGCGCGAATGACGCGCAGGCCGCCGGTGCGGCCCTGAAGGCGTCGGAGGGCTGGCTGGAGCGGTCCCGGGAGGGCGACAACGACCCGTCCTGGCTCGGCTTCTACTCCTACGACCGCTTCGCCGCGGACGCCGCCGAGTGCTACCGGGACCTGAAGGCACCGCGCCAGGTACGGCGGTTCACCGAGCAGGCGCTGTCGAAGCCGACGGAGGAGTTCGTGCGCTCGCACGGGCTGCGGCTCGTCGTCTCGGCGGTCGCCGAGCTGGAGTCGGGCAATCTCGACGCGGCGTGCGAGCAGGGCGTAAGGGCGGTGGAGGTCGCGGGGCGGATATCGTCCGCGCGCACCACGGAGTACGTGAAGGACCTGCTGCACCGCCTTGAGCCCTACGGCGACGAACCGCAGGTCGTCGAATTGCGGGAGCGAGCAAGGCCGCTGCTCATGGCGCCGGCCTGAGCGCGCCCGCACGCGCGCGTGGAGTACGCGGCGGCTCGGCAGACCCGAGCCGCCGTCGCCTCCGTCCTGCCCGGACCCGGCGGTTACGACGCGCTGTCCGTGCGCCCGAAGCAGCGCTCCAGCTCGTCGAGGTCGTAGAAGGAGCTGTTCCCGGCGATCGGACGGCAGTCCGCCCTGAAGGCGGTCTCCTTCTCGTCGTAGCTGTCGCGGGTGCCGGTGTTCGTGCCCGCGGAGGCGGGGGCGGCGATCAGCAGGGCGGCGAGGCCGAGCGCCACGGCCGGGGTGAGGCGTCTCATTGATGTGCCGTTTCGTTCAGTGCCGCTGCGTCGCGCCCATGCGGCAGACCGGGGTCATCCGCCGCATCGTCCGAGCGGCGCGTGAACTCGCCGTGGCTGAATCACGCCAGGCGCGTGGCCGGATGTCCCGCGCTTGCCAAAGGTTCTCCCTCGAAATCACCCCGCCGCGGGCGCAGGAATCCGGCGAGGTGAGCGGAGCGCGGGGTTCCCTGGGTTTGACCGCGGTGTCAGTGGCGCAGTGCATTATCGAAACCGGGAGGTGGGGCAGGTGCGGGCGATCGGTTACGACTGTGACGTGCTCGTGGTCGGCGGTGGAATCGTCGGGCTGGCCACGGCGTACGCGATCACGCGTGCCGCGCCGGGCACCCGGGTGACCGTGCTGGAGAAGGAGCAGGGGCCCGCCCGGCATCAGACGGGGCGCAACAGCGGGGTCATCCACAGCGGGATCTACTACCGGCCGGGGTCCCTCAAGGCGCAGTACGCGGTGAGCGGCGCCGCCGAGATGGTCAAGTTCTGCGCGGAGTACGGCATCGCGCACGCCGTCACCGGCAAGCTGATCGTCGCGACCGAGCGGGAGGAGCTGCCGCGGCTGCACGCCCTGATCCAGCGCGGCCGGGAGAACGGCATTCCGGTGCGGGAGCTGCGTGCCGGGCAGATCGAGGAGTACGAGCCGCAGGTGCGGGGCCTCGCCGCGATACACGTCGGGACGACGGGCGTCTGTGACTTCGTCGGGGTCGCCCGGCAGCTGGCCGAGGGATCGGGGGCGGAGATCCGGTACGGCGCGCGGGTCGAGCGCGTCGACCGGCGTGCGGACCTCGGGGTCGCCGTGCGGACGGCGGGCGGGGACGTCGTGCGCGGGCGGGTCCTGGTGAACTGTGCCGGGCTGTACTGCGACGAGGTGGCCCGGATGACGGGGGACGAGCCGGAGGTGCGGATCGTGCCGTTCCGGGGGGAGTACTACTCGCTGGCGCGGCCCGAGCTGGTTCGGGGGCTGGTGTATCCGGTGCCGGATCCGGCGTTTCCGTTCCTCGGGGTGCATCTCACGCGCGGGATCGACGGGGGCGTGCACATCGGGCCGAATGCTGTGCCGGCGCTGGCCCGGGAGGGGTACGGGTGGGGTGTCGTGCGGCCGCGGGAGGTCGGGGCGACGGTGGCGTGGCCCGGGGTGTGGCGGATGGCTCGGCGGCACTGGCGGTACGGGGTGGGGGAGCTGCGGCGGTCGGTGTCCAAGGGGGCGTTCACTGTGGCGGTGCGGAGGTTGTTGCCGGCGGTGACTGCCGATGACCTGGTGCCTGCGGCCGCGGGGGTGCGGGCGCAGGCGGTGTTGCGGGACGGGGGGCTGGTGGATGACTTTCTGATTCGGGAGGGCGCTCGGGCTGTGCATGTGCTGAATGCGCCGAGTCCCGCGGCGACGGCTTCGTTGCCGATCGGGCGGGAGGTTGCGCGGCGGGCGTTGGCGGTGTTGGAGGGGGCCTGACGGGCCTCGTCCTCCAAGGCCGGACGGGCTGACATGTGCGCACCGGCACCACGAAGTCCCGCCCCCCGTAAAATCGACCCCACTGTGTCTGATTTCCTCAACGCCCCCGAAGCCCCCCAGCCCGGCAGCCTCCGTGAGTCCGAGGTGCCGGGGGAGCATGATCATCACCTTCCCGGTGTGTCCGTTCGGCATACCCGGGCCAAGGGTGAGCCACGGTTCCCGGATGGGCCCAAGGCCGATCCGGCCGGGTCGCACTTCGAGCGGCGGATCCGGAGTTTTCAGCCGCGGCGCAGCAGGGTGACCGCGGGGCAGGCGGACGCGTTGCAGCGGCTGTGGCCCAAGTGGGGGCTGGACATCGACGGGCAGAGTGTCGTCGACCTGGGCGAGCTGTTCGGGAACGGCAATCCGGTCGTGCTGGAGATCGGCTTCGGCATGGGCGAGGCCACGGCCCAGATGGCCGCCGGCGACCCCGGCACCAACATCCTCGCCGTCGACGTCCACACCCCCGGGCAGGGGAATCTGCTCAACCTCGCCGACCACCACGGCCTGGACAACGTCCGCGTGGGCAACGGCGACGCCATCATCCTGCTGCGCGAGATGCTCACCCCCGACTCCCTCGACGGGCTGCGCGTCTACTTCCCGGACCCCTGGCCCAAGAAGCGGCACCACAAGCGGCGGCTCATCCAGCCCGAGTTCCTCGGCCTCGCCGCGACCCGGCTGAAGCCCGGCGCCCTGGTGCACTGCGCCACCGACTGGGAGCCGTACGCCGAACAGATGCTCGAAGTGCTGACCGCGCATCCCGACTTCGAGAACACCTGCTCCGACGGCGGTTTCGCGCCCCGTCCCGAGTTCCGGCCGCTGACCCGTTTCGAGGGCCAGGGACTGGACAAGGGTCATGTGGTGAACGACCTGCTCTTCCGCCGCGTACAGCGGTAGGAGCAGCGGGAAGAACAGCACCGACGACACCACCGACAGCAGCACCGACAGCCACCCCCACCGGCGCCCGAGCCCCCTCGCGCTGCTGCGGGCGGCGCCCCTGCCTCGTTAGGGTCAATGCCGTGGCCACCTGTCCCCCGTACCCGACGCACCCCACCGGTCCCACCGGCGGCGCACTGCGGCACGCGCACTGGTGGCAGAAGCGATGGGTGCGTTACAGCGCGCTCGTCACCCTCCTCGCGCTCTCCGGGCTGGTCATCCTCGCCCTGGTGCGCGAGCAGACCGGCACCGAGGGGTTCCTGGTCGGGCTCGGGCTCGCCGTCCTGCCCGTGCCGCTGCTGGTCGCCGCCTTCCGCTGGCTGGACCGGGTCGAGCCGGGCCCCTGGCGCAATCTGCTGTTCTCCTTCGCCTGGGGCGCCTGCGCGGCGGCGCTGATAGCGATCGTCGCCAACAGCTTCGCGACCCGATGGATAGCGACGGCCACCGCCGATCCGTCGCACGCGGACACCCTCGGCGCGACCGTCATAGCGCCCATCGTGGAGGAGCTGGCCAAGGCCGCGGCCATACTGCTGGTCTTTCTCTTCCGGCGACGGGACTTCACCGGGATCGTCGACGGCGTGGTGATAGCCGGGGTCACCGCCACCGGTTTCGCCTTCACCGAGAACATCCTCTACCTCGGTACCGCCTTCGGCACCGACCAGCTCACCGGCGACCGCGGCATCGCCTCCGTCACGGCGGCGACCTTCTTCGTCCGCGTCATCATGTCGCCCTTCGCGCACCCGCTCTTCACCGTCCTGACCGGCATCGGCTTCGGCATCGCCGCGCTGTCGGGCGAACGCCAGCACGTGCGGCGCGTCCTGCTCCCGTTCCTCGGGCTCCTGCTCGCCATGGGCATGCACGCCATGTGGAACGGCTCCTCGGCCTTCGGCGAGTACGGCTTCTTCGCCGTGTACGCCGCCTTCATGGTGCCCGCGTTCGGCCTGCTGACCTGGCTGGTGATCTGGACCCGGCAGCGCGAGCTGCGGACGGTGCGCGAGGAGCTGCCCGCCTACGTCGTCGCCGGGTGGCTCTCACCGAGCGAACCGTTCGTGCTGGGCTCGATGCGGGACCGGCGGGTGGCCCGGCAGTACGCGCGGCACCGTGGGGGGCGGCCGGCGGCGCGGGCGGTGGCGCAGTACGAGGCCTACGCCACGTCGCTGGCGTTCCTACGGCACCGGGGGCGCCGCGGACGGGCCGGCGCGGACTTCGTCGTACGGGAACAGGAGTTGCTGCACGAGCTGTGGCACCGCCGGGAGTTCGCCCGCCCGGCCCTGGAACACGCGGCCGCCGCACAGGCCTGGCCGCGGCACGAGCACGGGTACGGCCATGGGTACGGCCACCCGGCGCCGCTCCCGATGCCGGTCCACTGGCAGTCGTACGGCCAGGTCAACGCGCCCTCGTACGGGCCCACGTACGGACAGACGGTGCCGTACCCCGCGTACAACCCGTATCGGACCTGACCGGGTCGGGTCGGGTCGGGTCGCGGAAGCTTCGGCGCCGCCGGGAAGAGCGAGGGAGCCGCGCACACCGAACCGGCGGCCCTGGCGTCGGGGGGTCGTCGCCAGGACCGCCGGGGATCAGAAGTGGATACCCGTCGAGGGGTGCCTCAGGGGGTGAGCCCCTTGCCCTGGAGCCACGCCATCGGGTCGATGCCGTTCGTGCTGCCACCGGGGTGCACCTCGAGGTGCAGGTGGGCGCCGGTCACGTTGCCCGTCGCGCCCACGCGGCCGATGACGTCGCCCGTGTTGACCTTCTGGCCCACGCTGACGCTGAGCGAGGACTGGTGCGCGAACCAGAGCTCGGTGCCGTCGTCGAGGGTGATCTCCGTCTTGTAGCCGTACGAGCCGTCCCAGCCGGCGAAGGTGACCGTGCCGGAGTGGATCGCCTTGATCAGCGTGCCGGTGGGGGCGGCGAAGTCGAGGCCGGTGTGGTACCCGGAGGACCAGTAGGCGCCGGCCTCACCGAAGGTCGAGGTGATGGTGTACGAGGAGGTCGGCAGCGTGTACTGCTTGGCCAGCTCGGCAAGGCGCTCGGCCTCCGCCTTCTTGCGGGCCTCCTCCTCGGCGGCGGCCTTCGCGGCGGCGGCCTTTTCCTTGGCCTCCTGCTCCGCCTTGGCGGCCGCTGCGGTGGCCTCCTTCTCGGCAGCGGCGACGGCGGCGGCCGCGGCCTTGCTGTCGATCTGGTCCTGCTGGAGCTCGGCCTGCGCCATGATCCGGCTGCGCAGCGCCTCACCGGCGTCGGAGGTGCCCTGCGAGGTCTCCTCGACGGTCTCGCCCATGGTGCTGAGCGCGGTGGCCGTGTCCTCGGCAGGCTCGTCGGAGGAGTCGTCGGAGATCAGGGGCAGGTCGGGCATGGTGATGGCGACCGGCGGCTTGCCGCTGTTCGCGCTGGCCATGCCGCCCGCGCCGACGGCGGCTATGACGCCTACGCCGAGGACTGTGGAGCTGCGGGCGAGTCCCCCGCCACGCTGCTTGGAGACGCGGTGCCTGCCACGTACGGGACGAAGGGACTCCGAGGTCGGGTTCCACTCCTCGTACGGGCCCTCGTCGGTGCGGTAGCTGTCGTAGCCGAAGGTGTCGGTGTTGCGCTGACTCGGCACGAACGGGGCTTGCGGGGCAGGCCGGTTGGACGCCACGTGGGCGTACTCCTTTCCTTCCTTCTCGCCTACCGGGTTAGCTGACGGGTTCGGAGCAGGAAGGTCTCCTACGCGCGTATACCAACCGTGCTTCCACGGTGGAATCCGTGCGATTCACCCCAAGGTGGTGGTTCCCCGGTTCCCTTGCGGGATTCGGCGCGTGCGCACGGAGCCGACTCTTGTGACGGCTGGGACGACCGCGCTGCGTTATCGAACGTTAATAGACGCGGGGTGTGGATTCCAAGCTGTTCCTCTTGATCATTAACGATTTTCGCCTGGACTTACGGGTCATGACCGGCCCAAAACGGGCGAGTTGGCCAAGGTTCAGCAGCCACACAGGTATTGACGGTATGTCAGTTGTTATGCGGAGGGCGGTCACTCGATCACCCCGGGTGATGACGATCAAGGTCGCCGTACGGCCATGAGGGCCATGTCGTCCGCCATTCCTCCTCCGGAGTGCCGGCGGACCTCCACCGAAAGCACACCGAGCAGCTCGCCCGGATCGCGCAGCGCGTTGGCGCGCCCCGCGAGGCCCGTCTCGGGGTCGTAGAACCGCCCGCTGCCGTCCCGCGCCTCGGAGAGCCCGTCGGTGTACAGCAGCAGCGTGGCCCCGCCCGGGAAGCCGGCCTCGTCGGCCCGGTCGGGCCAGGTGCCGAGCTCGTCCATGCCGAGCGGCAGGGCGGGCTCGGTGGCGGGCAGCGGGCGTACGGTGCCGTCGGCGTACAGCAGCAGGGGCGTCGGATGCCCGCGGTTGACGAGCCGGACGATCCCGTCGCCGTGGGGCAGCTCGGCGAGCACGACGGTGGTGAAGCCCTCGCGGGACTCGTCCCCGTCCCGCCGGGTGCGCTCGCGCGCCAGCGCCCGCTCCAGTCGCTGTGCGACCGCCTCCAGCGTGGCCTCCTGCTCCGCGGCCTCCCGGAAGGCCCCGATCACGACGGCGACCGCCCCGACCGCCCCCATGCCCTTGCCGCGCACGTCCCCCACGACCAGCCGGACGCCGTGCGGGCTGTCCTGCACCGCGTAGAGGTCCCCGCCGATGGAGGCGCCCGTCTGCGCCGCCTCGTAGCGCGCGGCGATCCGGAACCCGCCGATCCGTTCGGCGGGTTCGGGCAGCACGGCGCGCTGGGCGGCCTCGGCTATCTCGCGGACGGACGCGAGGCGCTCGTCGCTGCGGCGCACGAGGAGGTTGATGAGGACGGCGAGCACGGAGACGACCACGACGGTGACCACCTCGGTGATCACCTCCGCGCGCGGGAGGCCGCCACGCAGGCCGCGCATCACGAGCAGTACGGCGACGGCCACGACGCCCGTGATCACCGTGCCGCGCTTCGAGTAGAGGGGGGCGGCGACCAGGGGCGCGGCGGTGAAGAAGGGGGCGCCGGTGAAGTCCGTGGGCGTGGCGTGGTCGTACACCGCTCCGGCCGCGATCAGCAGGGCGGGGAGCAGCCGGACGAACCGGCGTGCGTAGGAGATCCGCCGTTCCTCCACCTGACCAGGGTTGCCGAAGCCGGGGCGGGGAGCGAGCGCTGAGAGCCGACCGGGAAAACACTCAGGGCCGGAACTGATGAGTTCCGGCCCTGAGTCTTCAGTAGCGGGGACAGGATTTGAACCTGCGACCTCTGGGTTATGAGCCCAGCGAGCTACCGAGCTGCTCCACCCCGCGTCGTTGACTCAATAGTACGCCATCCGCGAGGCCCGAAGCACACACGTTTCCCGGGCACTGCCCTGAACAGGGACTTTTCGGGCACTCGTGCGACCCAAGTCACGTCACGGCACCCGGGCGGCACCTGGGCGCCTCAGGGCAGCAGGTGGGCATTGGGCGCCTTGGCCCGCTCCTCGTACTCCGGCAGGACCAGGACATCCACGCCCTGCGCCGCGAGCATCCCGCTCCCGTCGGCCCCCGCCACGAACGTGTCCGGCTCCCGCCAGGCCGTCACCACCCGGCGGACCCCCGCCGCAAGGATCAGCCGCGCGCAGGGCAGGGGCCGGGACGAGCGGTGCGTGCACGGCTCCAGGCTGGTGTACACCGTCGCGGAGGCAAGCCTCGGATCCCCGGTCGCGATCTTCGCCAGTGCTGCCTCCTCGGCGTGCACCACGAGGTCGCCGCCCTCCCGGGAGTACCCGCGCGCCAGCTCGGTCCCGTCGGCCGCCACGACCACCGCGCCGACGCTGAAGGCCGTCTCCGACGGCGGGCACTGCGCGGCCAGCTCGCACGCCAGCGCCATCCAGTGCCGGTCCGCGGCAGCGGGGAGGGTGCCGGTGCCGGGCGCCGTCGGCGCGTAGCGCATCAGCACGACGTCCTCGATACGGCGCGACTCCAGCAGGCGCAGCCGCCCGCCCTGGTAGCCGCCCGGCCCGAACAGCCGCGGTGCCTCGGGGTCGCCCACGAACAGCGGCGCCAGCACGAGCTGCAACTCGTCAGCGAGGCCCTGCCGCATCAGCTGCGTGTGGATCGTGCCGCCGCCCTCGACCATCAGCCGCTCCACGCCGCGCGCCTCGCGCAGGTGCGCCAGCAGCCCCCGCCAGTCCAGCTCCGGGCCCAGCGCGACGACGTCCGCCGCGACCGGCGCCCGGCGCAGGCGCTCCGCGCCCTTCTCCGTCGTGTAGACGATCTTCTCGCCGCCGGTGTGCCAGAAGTTCGCCGCGGGGTCCAGCTCGCCGGACGCGCTGACCGTGACCTTGAGCGGATACTCCGGCCTGCCCGCATCCACCCGCGCGGCCCGCCGATCGGCCGAGTTCACCAGCAGCCGCGGATTGTCCGCCCGGATCGTGCCGGCGCCGATCAGGATCGCGTCCACGGACGCACGGACCTCGTCGACCCGGTCGAAGTCGGCCGGGCTGGACAGGAGCAGGCGCTCGGGGGTGGTGTCGTCGAGGTAGCCGTCCAGGGAGACGGCGGCGGACAGCAGGACGTAGGGGTACGACGGCATCGGCGCGCTCTCCGGCTCGGCAGACTCGGTCTTGGTTCAAGTTTGAAACAAACCTACACTGGTCGTATGACGACTCGCTGGCTCACCCCCGAGGAGCAGCGCGCCTGGCGCGCATACATCGGCGCCGTCCACCTCATGGAGGACGCCATGGACCGGCAGCTCCAGCAGGAGACCGGCATGCCGCACATGTACTACTCCATCCTCTCCACCCTGTCCGAGTCCCCGGAACGCCGACTTCGGATGACCGATCTCGCGGAACGGCTGAAGATCACCCGCAGCCGGCTGACGTACGCCGTGACGCGGCTGGAGAAGGACGGCCTGGTCCTGCGCGAGGACTGCCGCTGGGACAAGCGGAGCAGCATCGCGGCGCTCACCGACGAGGGCATGACGGTCCTGGAGAGCGCGGCGCCGGGCCATGTCGAGACCGTGCGGTCGATGCTCTTCGACCGGCTGAGCCCGGAGCAGGTCGGGCAGCTGGAGGAGATCTTCACGCAGGTCAGCGAGGGCTTCCAGGGAGACACGGCGCACGCCACCGCGGAGGACGTGCCCTGGCGGCGACGCTCCGGCAAGCCCTGTTCATGACCTGGACCACAATTTTGTTGATTCAAATTTAAAGCATGGGGTAGGGTCCTGGACCGAGGACCTGCTTCAAATCTGAAGCAGACACCCACGTACGGAACCCGGAGAACCCGCATGCCCGACTTCACCGCCGCCGCCACCCAGCGCGCCCGCGTCCGGGTCCCGCTGCGCTTCCAGGACGGATACGGCGTCGACGCCGAACTGGTCACCTTCCACGGCCTGACCGACGGCCTGGAACACGTGGCCGTCGTCCTCGGCGACCCGGCCCCCGGCACCACCCCGCTGGTCCGTCTGCACTCCGAGTGCCTGACCGGCGACGTCTTCGGCTCGGCCCGCTGCGACTGCGGTCCCCAGCTGCGCGAGGCCGTCGAGCGCATCGCCGAGCGCGGCGGCGTACTGCTGTACCTGCGCCAGGAGGGCCGCGGCATCGGGCTCTACAACAAGCTCGACGCGTACGCCCTCCAGGACGAGGGCCTCGACACCTACGCCGCGAACGCCGCCCTGGGCCTGCCCGAGGACGCCCGCGACTACACGGCCGCCGCCCAGATGCTCACCGCCCTCGGCATCGGCGAGCTGGACCTGCTCTCCAACAACCCCGACAAGGCCGACCAGCTGCGCACCCTCGGCATCGACGTGCAGGGCCGCGTCCCCACCGGCGTCTTCGCCACCCCGGACAACGTCCGCTACCTGCGCGCGAAGGTCCTCCAGACCCAGCACACCCTGCCGCTGGGCGACCTGGCGAAGCTCAGCGCGGGCTGAGCGCGCACGGCATGACGAAGGGCGGGCACCCGGCACCGGGCGCCCGCCCCACTGTCGTACCTACGACCGCTACGGCGTGACCTTCTCGATCGTCACCCCGCCCACACCCGCGGTCGTCCCGCGCGTGTTCACCAGCCGCACCTCACCGAAGAGCTGCCGGCCCTCGGGCACGGCCCGTGCGACGGTGACCTCGGCCGCCACCTTCGCCGAGTCGCCCGTCGCGAGCTTCACCGGCGTCGACTCGTCGACCTTGACCGAGCCGAGCGCGGAGGAGAAGTACGCGTCCCGGTAGTCGTACGCGGTCGAGCCGGACGGCACCTCGAAGCCGGCCACCTCGACGGTGTACTTGCCGGCGGCCGGGTCGGCGATGGAGACGGACTCGTCGGCGTCACCGTCCGCGGACTGGCCGACCAGCTTGCCCTGGGCGTCGTACACCGACAGGTCGAGGTCGGCGCCCAGGTCGGAGACGTTGCCGATGGCGACGTCCAGCGAGGTGGTGCCCTCGGGCACCTCGATGGTGCTGGTGTGCGTCTCGCCGCCGGCGATGGTCGGCCGCGCGGTCTTCGACGAGCCGAGCGCGCCGCCCTTGAGGCTGCCCTCGACGGACTCCAGCTTGTTGGTCACCGTCCAGGACGCGGCGACCGGGGAGCCGACCTCGGCCMCCGGCACCTTCACGGCCTCCGGGTCGAAGGACGCGCCGTACACCGTGGCGTTCAGCTTGAACGGGTTGTCCAGCAGCGCCGACGTACGGCGCGAGTCGACCTCGATCTCCCAGACGCCGGGCAGCGGGTCGGCGTAGGCGGCGATGTCCGTCGTGTCCGGGTCGTCGTCGGCGGCCGTGACGCCGTACGGGCTGATGGCGCTGAACTTCGTCAGGCTGCCCTCCTTCAGCCCGCCGAGCGTGACCTGGAGCGACTTCGTGCCCTCGGGGACGGTGACGAAGTACGACCTGACGTTGTTGCGCTGCACGGAACCCGAGGCGGTGAAGGTGTACTTGGCCGGGGTGGAGACCACGACGGTGGCGAGGATCTGCTGGTCGACGCCGACCGTCCTCGGGTCGTCGGCCTCAAGGATGGCGCTCTTGATGCCCGCGTGCCGCGGCGCGGCCTGCACCTTGACCGTCACCGGCTTCCCCAGCGGCAGGTCGACCACCTTCGGGCCGGCGATCGAGAAGGTGCGGGCCTTGTTGTTCGCCAGCCGCAGGATGTGCGGGAGCGAGCCGGCGGGGCCGGACGTACGGGTGATCGTGACGTCGTACGTCTTCTTCTGGCCGGCCTTCAGGCCGCCCTCGCGGTCGTACAGGCCCGTGCCGAAGCCCGGCGTCTTCAGTGCCTGGTCGAGCGCGGTGTCGACCGGGGCCTTGACGGCGTAGTCGTGAGCGGTGGCGCCCGCCTTGACGGCCTTCCAGGCGTCGACGACGTCGATGCGGCCGGCGCCTTCCTCGTACGCCTGGAGTCCCTCGATGTGGTGGGCGGTGGAGGTGAGCGCGGTGCGCAGCTTCTCGGGCGTCAGGTCGATGCCCTTCTGCTCGGCGGCGCTCAGCAGCAGCGCGGACGCGCCCGCGGCCTGCGGGGACGCCATCGACGTGCCGTTGTACATGGCGTAGCCGGCCGGCAGCTTCCAGCCCGCCTCGGCGATGGGCGCGCCGGGCATCCAGGCCGGGATGGTGCTGACCGCGGAGCCGGGGGCGACCACGGTCGGGGTGAAGCCGCCGTCCTCACGCGGGCCGCGCGAGGAGAAGTTGAACAGCTGGTACTTGTTCGCCACGCCGGTGCCGTAGTTGGCGGCGAAGGTCTCCTTCGAGACGCCCGCGCCGACCGAGATGACCTTGTCGGCGAGGCCGGGGTCGCCGATGGTGTTGGCGCCGGGCCCGGAGTTGCCGCCGGAGAGCACGAGCTGGACGCCGTAGGTGTCGATGAGCCGTGTGTACAGCTCGGCGCGGGCGTTGTTGCCGTCGTTCAGCGGGGGCAGGCCGCCGATGGACATGTTGACGACGTCGACGCCGCGGTTGACGACGAGGTCGATCATGCCCTCGGTGAGCGCGACGTTGGAGCAGCCGGGGCCGAAGATGCAGGCCCGCGAGGAGACGATCTTCGCGCCGGGGGCCTGCCCGTTCATCCTGCCGCCGAGCAGGCCGTTGGCGGCGGTGATGCCGGCCACGTGGCTGCCGTGCGCGCCGGCGGTGAGGCCGATGTTGACGAAGTCCGCCTTCTTGCCTGCCCAGTCGCCGCCCAGCGGGTCCATCGGGACGTCCTTGCGGACCTCCACGACGAAGTCCTGGGTCTCCGGGATGGCGGTGGCCGGGTCGTCCGTGCCGAAGCGGCCGACCTGGTGGCCGTCCTTGTACGGCTTCATCGGGGTGTCGTCGGTGAAGTCGCCGTTGTCGTTCACGTCGACGGTGACCTTGCCGGCCGCGGCGTCGTACAGGACGCCCCAGTCGTCGGTGGTGTCGCCGTCGCGGTTGACGTCACCGTCGGCGTCGCCGTCCGTGACCTTGCCCTGCGCGGTGACGGCCTCCCGGAAGGTGCTGATCAGATACGCCCCCTCGGGCGCCTTCCAGCTCTTGCCGCCGTAGGTGAAGGACGGCCCGGAGACGGAGGTGGTCATCGCGCGCCAGGTGCCGTCGCCGTCGACGATCGGGTCGGTGGCGGTCACCCAGTCGACGATCTTGCGCTCACCGGTGGTGGTCTTCTGGAGCGCGGGGCTCGCGAGGTCGACGCCGGTGTCGAGGACGCCGATGGTCACGCCCCGGCCGTCCGCCTTCGGGTTCTTCTTCACGAAGTCGACGGCGCCCGTCTCGAAGGACGGGTTGTACGGGTTCTTCGCGGGGGTGTTCTTGTCCGGGCCCGGGTAAGCGGCCGCGGAGGCAGTCGACTTGCCGCCGCTGCCGAGGCTCGGCTGCTCAAGGGGTATCTCCTCGCGCAGGTCGATGGCCTGCACGGAGGAGAGCCGCGCGGCGGCGGTGATGGCCGAGTCCGCCTTGCCGGTCGGCACGGTGGCCCGTACGTAGCCGAGCTTGTCGTACGTACGGCCCACGGAGCCGCCCTTGACCGCGTCCAGCTCCTGGGCGACCTTCTCGGTCTGCCCCGGGGCCGTGACGATCATCATCGTGACGTTCTTGGCGCGCTGCGCCTTGGCCTCGGCGAGGAGGTCGGCGTCGTCCGAACCGAGCTTGTCGTGGGCGGACTTGACGCCGGGGTCGGCCGCGGTCGGGCTGTCTGCGGCGAGGGCGACGGGTATGGGGCCGGCCGCGCAGAGCGCGGCGACGATGCCTGCGGCCACGGCTGTACGGGCGACGCGTCGCGCCCCCGGTATCGCGGCCGGGTGGGGGGTGGGGGGCATGGTGATCCCTGGTGCTGAAGGAATGTAGACGTCGGCGGCCGGATCGAGCACCTTCGACCGCCGCGGTCCGGAATGCGATTCCGGATGATCGCCCAGCTTTCCTCAAGGGACCGATTTCTGTGGATAGTTCGCGGAGAGGAGATCGCGGGCTGGCGGGAATTCGCCATGCGCCAGGGGGGACTTATCGGGTCGTCTGTGACATTCCCGCGAGTCGGCAGGGTGACGCCGGTGGGGTCACGCGGTGGCGGTCGGCTTCACGGCCCGGACGATGGCGGAGTGCATGCCGATGGCGACGGCATGGGTGGGCGTGACCTCGACGTCGACGAACCCCGCGGCCTCCAGCCCTTCCCGGTACTCGGCGAAGGACAGCGCGCCGGCGATGCAGCCGACGTAGTCACCGCGTTCGGCGCGCTGGGCGGGGGTGAGCGTGTCGTCGGCGACGACGTCGGAGACGCCGATACGGCCGCCGGGCCTGAGCACCCGGAACGTCTCGGCGAAGACGGCCGCCTTGTCGACGGAGAGATTGATGACGCAGTTCGAGATCACGACGTCGATCGTGTTCGCGGGCAGCGGGACGGCCTCGATGGCGCCCTTGAGGAACTCGGCGTTCGCCACTCCGGCCTTCTCGGCGTTGGCGACGGCCAGAGCGAGCATCTCCTCCGTCATGTCCAGCCCGTACGCCTTGCCGGAGGGGCCGACCCGGCGGGCGGAGAGCAGGACGTCGATGCCGCCGCCGGAGCCGAGGTCGAGGACGCGCTCGCCCGCACGCAGTTCGGCGACGGCGGTGGGGTTGCCGCAGCCGAGGGAGGCGGCGAGGGCTTCGGCGGGCAGGGTGTCGCGGGCGTCGGCGGGGTAGAGGGTGGAGCCGAAGATGTCGTCGACGTCTACGGGCTCGGGGCCACAGCAGGCGGTGCCGGAGCCGCAGCAGGCGCTGGCGCCCTGGGTGACTTGCAGGGCTGCCGCGGCGTAGCGCAGGCGGACGGATTCACGCAGGTCGGTGGACTGGTCACTCATGACTCTTCTCCCGATCAAGCCCTTACTGACGTGGCTGTATTGACGTTCTTTGATGCAACCTTGTGCCCTGCATCGAAGGATGTCAACATAGAAGTATGTCGAAACAAGAGCCGGCGGTGCTCGACCAGGACGCCCCCGCCGCCTGCTGCACGGGACTGGCCGGCGCACCCCTGGAGCCGGACCGCGCCACCGAGCTGGCGAAGCAGTTCAAGGCACTCGGCGACCCGGTGCGGCTCCGCCTGCTGTCGATGATCGCCTCGGCCTCACAGGACGGTGGCGAGGTCTGCGTGTGCGAGCTGACCCCGGCGTTCGAGCTGTCCCAGCCGACGATCTCCCACCATCTGAAGCTGCTGAGGCAGGCGGGCCTGATCGACTGCGAGCGCCGAGGGACGTGGGTCTACTACTGGGTGCTGCCGGGCGTGCTGGACCGGCTGGCACTGGTACTGAAGACTCCGCCTCCGCCTCCGCCTCCGTCTCTGCCTCCGTCTCCGTCTCTGCCTCCGTCTCCGCAGGCGGCCGGAGCCCTCGCGTGAACGCACCGCTGGCCCGGCGTGCCGCGGCCGAGGCCGTCGGTTCGGCCGCCCTGGTCGCGGTGGTCGTCGGCTCCGGCATCCAGGCCACCGAGCTGTCCCGGGACGTCGGCGTGCAGCTGCTGGCCAACTCGCTGGCGACCGTCTTCGGCCTGGGCGTACTCATCGCGCTGCTGGGCCCGGTCTCCGGCGCCCATTTCAATCCGGTCGTCACACTCGTGGCCTGGTTCACCGGGCGCCGGGGCGGCGACGGGCCGACGGGGCGGGACGTGGCCGCCTACGTTCCGGCCCAGGTGGCGGGTGCGGTCACCGGCGCGCTGCTGGCCGACGCCATGTTCGGCAGACCGCTGGTCCAGTGGTCCACGCACGACCGCTCGGCCGGGCATCTGTGGCTGGGCGAAGTCGTCGCCACCGGTGGCCTCGTGCTGCTGATCCTCGGCCTGTCCCGGATCGGCCGCGATCGGCTCGCGCCCGTCGCGGTGGCGTCGTACATCGGCGCGGCGTACTGGTTCACGTCATCGACGTCCTTCGCGAACCCGGCGGTGACGGTCGGCCGCGCTTTCACCGACACCTTCGCCGGAATTGCACCCGCGTCGGTCGCCGGGTTCGTGGCGGCGCAGTTGGTTGGGGGCGTGCTCGGACTGATGCTGGTGGCGGGGGTGTTCGGGCGGCGGGAGACGACACCCGTGCCTACGACACCCGTGCCGACGACGGCCGGCGTTGTGGACGCAGACGAAGAGAACGGAGGGGCGTTCGGCGGGGGTGCTGCTCATGGCGGCGGCTCTCTCTTTCGGGAGTCCGGTGACGGTGACGGTGGCGGCCTCACCACGCCCGCCCTCCCCTGACCGGCCGCCACGACCACCGCCACCGCCACCGTCACCGTCACCGGACTCCCGAAAGAGAGAGCCGCCGCCATGAGCAGCACCCCCGCCGAACGCCCCTCCGTTCTCTTCGTCTGCGTCCACAACGCCGGCCGCTCCCAGATGGCCGCGGCCTTCCTCACGCACCTCGCCGGTGACGCGGTCGAGGTCCGGTCGGCCGGTTCTGCGCCCGCCGACACGGTGAACCCCGCTGTCGTGGAGGCGATGCGGGAAGCCGGCATCGACATCTCCGCCGAGACCCCGAAGATCCTGACCACCGAGGCCGTCCGGGCCTCCGACGTCGTGATCACCATGGGCTGCGGCGACACCTGCCCCGTATTCCCTGGCAAGACCTACCTGGACTGGACGCTGGACGACCCGGCGGGGCAGGGCGTGGACGCCGTACGGCCGATCCGCGACGAGATCTCGCGCCGGGTCCGAGGCCTGCTGGCCGACCTGGGCGTGACGGGCTGACGGAGGGCTGCCACTCAGCCCAACTGCACCCGGTCGATCAACCCCGCCCCGGTGAAGGCGGCCACCAACTCCTCCCGCCCCTCGGTGAAGTGGGCCCAGCTGTCGAAGTGGACGGGGACGATCCGCCGCGCCCCGAGGATCTGGGCGGCCTCCACGGCCTGCGCACTGTCGAGGGTGAGCAACTGCCGGTCGAGGACAGGGGTACGGGCGGCCCCGGCGAACAGCACGGCGAGGTCCACCGGCCCGAACCGCTCGGCGACCTCCTTGACCGGCCCGAGCTGGGCGTTGTCCCCGCTGACGTAGACGGTGGGCAGCCCGTCCCCGGTCAGCACGAACCCGACGACCTGCCCGACGACCGCTTCGAGCTCCTCGCGCTCTCCCGGGCCGTGCAGCGCGGGCACCCCGGTCACGGTGATCACACCCCCGCCGGGCCGCTCCACCTCCACGACCTCCCAGTCCGCCAACCCCCGAGCGGCTCCACCCAGCCGCCCCGCCCCGCTCGGCGTGGTCAGCGTGAGCGGAACGTCGGCCAGCAGGGCACGGCCGGAGACGTCGAGGTTGTCGGGGTGCTCGTCGTGCGAGAGCAACACCACGTCGATACGGCCGAGTTCGGCGGGTGCGGCGGAGGCGGCGGCGGTCTTGATCAGCGCACGACCGCCGCCGAGGGGGTAGTCGCCGGGGGCGTCGAAGGTGGGGTCGGTGAGGAGTCGCAGACCGCCGTACTCGATGAGGGCGGTGGGACCACCGAAGACGCGGACGGGGACGGGGGCGGGGACCTGCTCGGTGGTGGTGCGGGTGTCGACCATCGTCAGACCTCACGGTTGAGAGAGAATGCATCCGTGAGGGGAGGTTAGTCACTCCTCACGGATAGACGCAACCAAAAACGTGAGAAGTAGGGGACGGCAAGACCGGCTACGACGCCGGAGGGCTGGGCGCCGGGCTTCCAGTGGGTGCCGACGTCGATCACGAAGGTTGCACGGCGATGTGGGTAGGCCGTCTCGTCCGGGCGCGGCGTGGCGCTTCGCCGCCCATCGCGAACAGGGTCACATCAATCCAGCAACGCACCTTGCGGCGCTGGTACATGGCGAGGGCGAAGCGCGGCGACGGGATCGCCTTGCGAGTGCGGTCGGACGGCATGCCCTCCCTCAAGGTCAGGGCAGCCGAGGTCGGCGTAGAAACGAAGCAGCGCCCGACCCGACCGAAGCCGACCCGAGCGCTGCACAGCAGGTCAAAGGGGGTATCCCCCGCCCGCGAACCGTAGGCCCTGTGGGACTCGAACCCACAACCAATGGCTTAAAAGTCCTGGCCATGGCATGCCGGGTGGTTCCGGGCAGCACTTCAGGGTCCGAAACCACCTGGTCAGAACACACCTGCCGTGAGGCGCGATCCACCTCATGACGACTTGTGCTCCACCATCCGCTCACGCATCGCTCACGCAGAAGAGCCTGCTGACCAGCGCGTTCGCGCCTGCCGACACCGCACCCGTTACTGCGAAAGAAGTCACCGACCACGAACGGTGCAGCATGATCACCTGAGACAAGAATCCCCGCTATTGGGTGGCGCCACTCGTCGACGTTCTGCACCACCTGCTGCACCTCGACCGTTCCCTTGGGTTCAGTCCACCGTGAGCGCTGAGTACAGCCCCCGGTGCGCTTCGGGGACGACACGGTGAGCAAAGACCCGCAAGCCGTCGCGCAGAAGCTCGCACTCCTGATGCAAGCTGAAGCGGCGAGCACCGACACCAAGATCCGCACGCTGCACCCGGATTGGCTCGACGAGCAGATCCGCCGCGAGGTCGCCCGCACCCTCAAGGAGAAAGGGGTCCTTGCTCCTGGTCCTGCCTTCTTTCCTCCGCGACGGCTCGACGGCGCTCCCGCCTCCTCCTTTTTAAGGCCGCACGCTTGCGGCGGTGCTCCCAAAAGGCAACCCACCACATGTAGAGGTCACGCGAGTCCTTTGGAAGGATAGTGCGGGCAAAACGCAGCACAAAGAACGGAAGAACCAGGAAGAATGCAGCCCACCACGGCATTTCAGCAAGAGCACTCTGGGGGATTTCAAGCACGACGATGACTCTCTACACGAAGGCGACTTGCGGACCCGTCCTTAAAATCTCCACTAAATGTGAATCTTGAGAACCGAATCGCCGAAAGTCACGTCGTACGCCCTCTCGCTTTTCGCGAGCCTCGCTCCAGAAATGCCGACCATAGGATCCGTTAGCGCCGCTGCGACATCTTCCGGATAGGGAAGCCCTGTCCACTGGGCCTCCCATTCATCGCCTGCTCCCCAAAGCCTGCGCCGGGGATCCGAATCGTCATCGCGACCCCTGCCGTCATCACGTCGCAACGGGTCCCAGTACCAGTTCCCCGTAGCCCACCGCCCCTTAGGATCAGTCATCGACATACGGGCAGCCATGCCAGCCAACAGGGTCTGGGCTGCGTCACCGATCGGCGGAACGTCGGCAAGCTGGCGCTCTTCTACCGAGTCCAGTGGGTCATCAAGCGTGCGAAAATCGAAGTGCGAACCTTCTCGCACCCCCTGCAGCTTTCCATCTAGTCGGCTCGTGACTACCAATCGTGCCCCTGTAGGGACATGCTCCAATGCATACGTCCGGTAGTCGTGGATAGCCCGCAATCGCATTCCCGGAAGCCTTGGGGTGCTGTCACCATGCGGCACCAGATACCGGGTGACGTTATCCGGGGCATCGCTGATGAAGACCAGCTGATTCCACCGGGGCGACACGGTAATCGTGTACCAGGTAAGGGTACTCAACAACCACTTTGCAGGAGGTGCACCGTCTTCTCCACGGTTGAATAGACCGAGAGCAAGCAAAGCGTTCATCTTCCGCTGTCCCGGCGCGCACGAATCCAGCCCATGGGTGCGATCGTTCGAGACCCCTGCAAGCGCAGCTTCGTAAATCTCACCCGAATATGCCTTGCGTGTGTGCGCAGCTCGCTTCTTTACAGAATTTGGCACGCCAATACCTCACTCACCGCACCGGTCGGCGTTTGAGTTGGACGCCAAAAATTTCTGCCTGCTGCGCTGCTGTCGCAGAGTGAGTGCACATACACCCGTGAGACGACGGTTGTGGCCGGTGTCCATACGTCGGAGCTCCTGAGCCTCTGCGCTCAGGTTAGACAAGTCAACGCTGTGAGCGTAGCGACCGCCGCGGTACTTCGCAGCCAACTCCTGGTTTTCCTTGCGAGGTTCTCGTGGGATGGGTGGTCCGCCGCAAGGCCCGTATGGCTTGGTGTGTTCTTCGAACTGGAGGTCCCGGCACTGTTACCGCCGCAGCGGCGACACCTTCAGCGAGCGCGTGTGGCGCGATGCGGCTCGTCGAAGCAGTCCTGTCGGTCGCGGGTCAGCCGCCCGAACACTGAAGGTGGCGGGCGGCGCCTGCGACGATCATCTCGATGCAGTCGTTGAACGCGCTGCCCGGTTGGCCGAACGGGTCGGGTACGTCGCGGTCGCCCAGGTAGAGCGCGAGTCGTCTGGCTGTGTCCTCGTCGGCCAGCTCGTGCAGGGCTGCCAGGTTCGAGGCGCCCATGGCCAGGATGGTGTCGGCCCAGTGCATCAGGTCGCGGTCGACCTGGCGGGCGCGGTGCCTGCTGAGGTCGTAGCCGTGCGGTGCGGCGGCCTCGGCCATGGTGAGGTGGGCGGGTTTGCCGGTCCACTTGTCCCGGATGCCTGCGGACCGTACCTCGACTGTGTCGCCGCCGAGTTGAGTGAGTACGGCGGCGGCAAGAGGTGATCGGCAGATGTTGCCGTAGCACACGGTCAGGATGCGTCGGCGGTTCATCGCACCCGCTCCAGGGCCTGGTCCAGCAGTGACACCACAGCACCTGCGTCCGGTGGGGGTCATGGCCGGGTGGAAGGGCAGGCTCAGGATCTCCTGGCCGAGTTGCTCGGTGACCGGCAGGTCTCGCCGCCATGGGGCGAAGGCGGGCTGGAGGTGGTTGGGCGGGTAGTGCACGCCGACTCCGATGCCCCTGCCGGTCAGGGTGGCGTGGACCTGTCGCGCTGCCGTACGCGGACGACGCAGAAGAGACCCGGCGCCGCCTGAGGGCGGGCCTGGCCCTCCGCGGCAGCCTCACCGTCGGCGAGTGGTTCGCCGCGAAGAAGCGCCGCAAGACCACGCTCAACGGCTACGCCTCCCACATCCGCGTCCACTTGAAGCCGCGCATCGGGCACGTACGCCTCGACCGGCTCAACGTCGGCCACTTGGTGGAGATGTTCGACGGGATCGCCGACGACAACGAGGTGATCGCGGCCGAGAACGAAGCCCGCCGCGAGCAGATCGCCCGCTGCAAACCGAGTAAGCCCGGACGCCCCGTAGGAGCCGAGCGGAAGCTGCTCGCGGTCGAACGGGCCAAGCTGGCGGAGATGAAGCCGTTCCGGAAGATCACCGGTCCGGCATCCCGTCAGGCGATCCGCCGTACCTTGCGCGCGGCCCTGAACTCCGCGATCGCCCAGCAGCTGATCACCTTCAATCCGGCGTCCCACGTCGAGTTGGAGTCCGGCAAGCGCCCGAAGCCCCTCCTGTGGACCAACGAGCGGGTCCGGCGGTGGCGTGAGACGGGCGAGATCCCCGGCCCGGTCATGGTGTGGACGCCCCAGCAGTTCGGCGCCTTCCTCGACGCAGCCGAAGGCGACCGGCTGTACGCGACCTTCCACCTCATGGGTACACGCGGCCTCCGTCGCGGCGAGGCGGTCGGCCAGGACTGGCACGAGATCGACCTAGACGCCGGCCTCATCACCCCAGCCAAGGAGATCGTGGTGGCGGCTGGGACACGTACGAGTCCGAGCCGAAGACGGACGGCAGCGCGAACACGATCGCGCTCGACAGCATGAACATCGCCGTCCTGCGAGACCACAAGGTCCGTCAGGAGAAGGAACGGGCGCAGTGGAGCAGCGCCTGGAAGGACACGGGCAAGGTCTTCACGAAGGAAGACGGCTCCTGGCTCCACCCCGAGACGGTCTCCGAGACCTTCCGCCACATCCTCGCCACCACCGACCTGCCGCCCATCACCCTCCGCGACCTGCGCCACGTCTCCGCAACGCTCACGCACGGAGGCGGCGGTGACATCCACACGGTGAAGGAGACGCTGCGGCACTCCACCATCACGCTGACCTCGGACACCTACACAAGTCTACTGCCGGAGCTGGACCGCGAGATCGCGGAGAAGGCGGCGGCGTTGATCCCACGTAGTCGCCGAGCCGACACCACGTAGCCCCTCGGGCCCGTTGATCAGCTGGGTGGCAGGACGCTCATCAGGCATAGCCGCCCTTAACGGCGAGGAGAGCGGAAGGAGTAGATCAATCGGGCGGTCAGCTCCCTAGCCAATTCACTGCCGCGGCCAGCAACAACCGCAGCGGTGACTGCCTCCTCGGGCTCTGCCCGGATGGGCGTGTCGCTCACGCGTAGCCCGGCGGAGTTGGGGTTGACCTCGCTGAGGCGCTCGACAGTAACCAGCATGGTCTTCTCGATGCCAGCCGCGGGAGCGTAGGAAGGAGAGGCTGGCCCGTCAATAGCCTCCAACAAGGCCAGTAGAACCGTGATCCGCTCCCGTGCATGGTCCTCGTCGAGCACATAAGTGAGGCCCGGATTCGGCAGTGCTTCCCAAGCGCTGCGCTGACCGGATCGCGTGATTGCAAGCCCGGCCGAGCGACCGCGCCGATCAGCCACAGTCACCGCAATCATCTCGGCCGAGTCCTGGACCTCGACGTGTTCGAGGTTCGTGAACAACCCTCCCGAACGCCCCAGGTCAACCAGCTCGGCGGCCAGCTGCTGCATACGCACCGCCGGCACTCGGTTCGTCACAGGTACGGGCACCAAGTGAATCTCCAGCAGAGAAGGCCCGCTTGTATAGGCACTCGAAGGAACGAGGTCCCTGTACCAGGACACATCGGCTGGCTGATCGAGGGGCTGCCAGATCAGCTCACCGTTCGGCCCGCCCTCAGTGACAACCGATTCTGGGCCTGAAGGGGCATCCGCAGGCGTGAGGTGAGCGATCACTTCGGCCGTGAACGACGCAGCATTCTGAGCCGCGATTCCTTGCAGACCGACGCGGTCGGTGCTCTGTTTAGTCCCGTCCGCCAGATCGCTGATGCCCCGGATCATCAGGTGAGGCACCCCTTCGGCCTTGTGAGCCGCATTGGCGAATCCTGCAGCCTCCATTTCGACAGCGACGGCGCCGTTGTAGTGCTCGTCCAAGAAGACTCGCAGCGGCGACCCAGCAGGGGCGTTCACCACGACGTCACCTGTCACGATGGGCTTGAAGTGCACTTCTGCAGACTCCCCAGAGTCCTGTGTCAGGTTCGCGGCCCAGGCACCCACGTTGTCCACGTACATCGCCACTTGCTGAAGCGAGTAGGAGGCTTCCCAACCCCGTGGGCGCGCCTTGAATCCGTCCGGATCCTGCTTCCCTCCGTGATACGAGTACACCTCAATGGCGACCACCACGTCGCCGGGGGAGACATCCGCCTTGAGCGATCCCGCAATCCCGGTGAAGAAGACCGCCTCAGGCTGGAAGAAGTTGATGGCTCGCTCGGTGATAACAGCTGCGGAGTCGTTTCCAGCTCCTGTGACGGCCAGGCAGACCGTCGTGGACGTACCAGCCAGTCGCCCGCACTCGAAGATGGTGCCAGCGTGGTCGACCCTCCTCGGCTCCTCCAACAAGCGGCGCATCGCCCGGTACTCCAGAGGCAGGGCAGTCAGTACGACGACCTTCTTCGCAAATGAATCCACGACCGCCCCCTTTGTCACTGCCATCGCGCACGTCTCGCGCTCATACCGTAGACGGAACAGGGCCACGCCAGACTGGCAAAAGCTGCCTGTCACCCGTGGTGTCAGTAGCCGCGCGGATGCACGTCCGTCCACCCGGCTCGGACACCCGCACACGCATCGCTCACGCACGGCCCCGAAAACGAAGCAGCGCCCGAGCCAGCCGAAGCCGACCCAGACGCTGCGTAGCAGGTCAGAGGGCATATCCCCCGCCTACCAGCCGTAGGCCCTGTGGGACTCGAACCCACAACCAATGGATTAAAAGTCCACTGCTCTGCCAATTGAGCTAAGGGCCCAGGCGATGTTGCCACCCCGAGCATAGCCGGACGCGGCCGCGCTTCCGATCGGGTATCGGGGTCACGGCCGCGTCGGCGGTGGTACAGGGCATCGGAATGAGCCCTGCCGCACCGAAGTGCTACGGATCCACCGGTTCGGGCGCCGTCACTCGACCCGCCTCACGGGCGATGGTCCGCTCGTGCTCGGGGTTGAGGAACCAGTGCCGGGCCGAGGCCAGCCACCAGGTGGCGGCGAAGCCGAGGACGACCAGGACGGCGACCGGGGCGTAGTTGAAGGTCTCCCAGGTCACCGGCGAGACCTGCGGCAGCATGAACAGCACCGTGATCAGGCCGACCCACGCCACCGCCACCACCCRCACGMCCCCGGACCAGCGGCCCAGATGCCACGGCCCCCGCTCGAACGCGTCCCCCTTGCGCAGCCGCAGCAGCGTCGGGATGACGTACGCGATGTACAGCCCGATGACCGCGATCGAGGTCACCGCCGCGTACGCCGTGACGTTGATCAGATACGGCAGGCCGAGCACCAGCGCGCCACCAGCCGCCAGCCACACTGCCGCCACGGGCGTGCGGGTGCGCGGGCTGACCGTGTGCCAGATGTGAGAGAAGGGAAGCGCCCCGTCCCTCGAAAAGGCGTAGATCATGCGGCTGTTGGCCGTCACGGACGCCATCCCGCAGAACAACTGCGCCCCGATGACGACGAGGAGGAGCAGCTTGCCCGCCGTCGCCCCCAGCGCGTCGAGCAGGATCTGGGCCGGCGGCGCGCCCGTCGGGGACGTGAGGGCACCGTTGTACGACTGGATCGCGAAGGTGAAGCCGAGCAGGAGAACGAAACCCGCTATCCACGACGTCCAGATCGACTGCACGATCCCCTTCGGACCGGCCGTCGACGCGTCGTGCGTCTCCTCCGTCATGTGCGCCGAGGCGTCGTACCCGGTGAAGGTGTACTGCGCCATCAGCAGACCCACCAGGACGACGTACACCCCGCTGCCCCAGCCGGTGTTGTTCACGAACTCGCCGAACACGAAGGACGCCGACTGGTGCTCGTCCGGTACGAAGGTCAGCGCTCCGACGATCACCGCGACACCCAGCACGTGCCACCACACGCTGATGCTGTTGAGGAGTGCCACGATCCGCACCCCGAAGGTGTTCAGCAGGCCGTGGAGCAGCAGGATGCCCGCGAACAGCACAATCGTGCGGCCCGGCGTCACCTCGAAGCCGAACTGCAGGTTCAGATACGCGCCCAGGAAGGACGCGGCCCCGAAGTCGATGCCCGCCGTCACCGCCACCTGGCCCAGCACGTTGAACCAGCCCGTGAACCACGCCCAGGCGGCAGCCGTACGCGGCGGCGCGAGCCGGTGCGCCCAGAAGTACAGCCCGGCGGAGGTCGGGTACGCCGAGCAGATCTCGGCCATCGACAGCCCCACGAACAGGGTCATCAGGCCTACGGCCACCCAGCCCCAGGTGATCACCGCCGGGCCGCCCGTGTTCATCCCGAACAGGTAGAGCGTCAGGCAGCCCGACAGGACCGAGATGATCGTGAAGGAGACCGCGTAGTTGGAGAACGCCGACATGCGGCGGGCGAGAACCTGCGTGTAGCCGAGCTGGGCCAGCCGCTCTTCGTCCGAGACTTTCCCGGAGGACCGCCCACTCGCTATGGCGTCATCTGTCATGCCCCCAGCAATTCCCCCGACGGGGGCATGACACACGTCACATCTTGGCTAGAAAAGGCCCTTGCAGCCCTGCCGGCCACTCGCGATCTTCACGCGGGGCCCGAACGTCCCGTTCCCCTTGCCCGGGTTGCGGTAGAGGTTGCCGGCGCTGTCCCTGCCCCTCTGCCGTCCCACGACGCACGAAGGGCCCGTACGACCGGAGTCGTACGGGCCCTTCAGCAATCAAGAGGCGTCAGGCGTCAGCCGTCACGGCCGTGTCAGCCGTTGCGCTTCCAACGCGGCTTGTCCTCGCGGCGGCCGAAGGACGAGCCGCCGGTGCCACGGTGGTCGTCACGACGGCCCTGGGGACGCTCGTGGCCGCCGGCGCGGAAACCGGGACGGTCGTCGCGGCGGTCGCGGTTGAAGGGACGGTCGCTGCCACGGTGACCGCCACGCTCGTCACGCCGCTCGAAGGAACGCCCGGCGGCCGGCCGGTCGTCGCGACGGAAGCCACCACGGTCGCCGTCACGGCGCTCGAAGGAACGGCCACCACGGTCACCCCGGTCGTCCCGACGGAACCCACCACGGTCACCGTCGAAGGAACGGCCACCACGGTCACCACGGTCATCGCGACGGAAGCCACCACGGTCGCCGTCACGGCGCTCGAAGGAACGGCCACCACGGTCACCCCGGTCGTCCCGACGGAACCCACCACGGTCACCGTCGAAGGAACGACCGCCACGGTCACCCCGGTCGTCCCGACGGAAGCCACCACGGTCGCCGTCACGGTCCCGACGCTCGAAGCCACGGTCACGGTCGCGGTCGCGGTTGAACCCGCCGCGGTCGTTGTCCCGACGCTCGAAGGAACGCCCGCCACGGTCGCGGTCGTAGGAACGGTCGCGGTCGCGGTTGAAGCCACCGCGCTCACGGTCGCCCCGCTCGACGTCCTGCGCCGCCGGCTGCTCGGGCACGGACGCCTCGACGCTCTCGACGGCCTCGGCCTCGGCCGCCGCCTGCGCCTCGGCCACCGCGGCCTCCGGGTCCTCGCCCCGCTCACGCGCCGCACGGGCGACGAGCCGGTCGGACTCCTCACGCAGCTCGGCGGCACGCCGCTGCGCCCGCTCCAGCTGCTTGGTGAGCTGAGCCACCTCGCGCTCGGCCTGCTGCGCGGCGTTGCCCGCGGACTCCGCCTGCACCTCGGTCATCGAACGGGCGCCGGTGATCTCGGCGACCTCCGGGTCGAAGGCGGCACCGCCCTGGATGATGTGCCGCCCGGCGTCGAC
Source organism: Streptomyces sp. UW30 (assembly GCF_008042075.1). Lineage (GTDB taxonomy): Bacteria > Actinomycetota > Actinomycetes > Streptomycetales > Streptomycetaceae > Streptomyces. Next base: position 1,520,549 of record NZ_RDBN01000053.1, read on the forward strand.
GCCCGCGTCCTCCATCAGCCGGAAGATCTGGCGGCGCTGGTGCGGGAGCGACAGGGAGACGACCGTGCCGGTGCGGCCGGCGCGGGCCGTACGGCCGGCGCGGTGCAGGTAGTCCTTGTGGTCGCCGGCCGGGTCGACGTTCAGGACGAGGTCGATGCCGTCGACGTGGATACCGCGCGCGGCGACATCGGTCGCGACGAGGACGTTGACGTAGCCGTCCTTGAAGTCGGCCAGCGTCCGGGTGCGCGCACCCTGCGTCATACCGCCGTGCAGCGCGTCGGCCTTCGCGCCGGCGTCGCGCAGCTGCTCGGCGACGCGGTCGGCGCCCAGCTGGGTGCGCACGAAGATGATGGTGCGGCCCTTGCGGGAGGCGATCGCGGCGGTGACCGGCGCCTTGTCCTTGGGCTTCACGATCAGGATGTGGTGCGACATGGTCGTCACGGCACCCTGCGCGGCGTCGACCTCGTGCAGGACCGGGTCCGTCAGGTACCGGTCGACGAGGGTCTTGATCTCGTTCTCCATGGTCGCGGAGAACAGCATCCGCTGACCGCCCGCCGGAACCTGGTCGAGGAGCTCGGTGACCTCGGGCAGGAAGCCCAGGTCGGACATCTGGTCGGCCTCGTCGAGCACGGCGACCTCGACGTGCTCGAGGGAGCAGGCGCCGCGGTTGATGATGTCGCGCAGTCGGCCCGGGGTGGCGACCAGCACGTCGACGCCCCGCTCCAGGGCGTAGATCTGGTTGCCCATGGACGTACCGCCGCACACGACCTTCATCTTCAGGCCGAGCTGGTCGCCGTAGGGCTGGAGCGCGTCCGCGACCTGCATCGCGAGCTCACGGGTCGGGGTGAGGATGACGGCGCGCGGCTTGTGCTTCTCGGTACGGCCGCCGGACAGACGCGCCAGCGTCGGCAGACCGAACGACAGCGTCTTGCCGGAGCCGGTGCGGCCGCGGCCGAGGATGTCCTTGCCGGCCAGGGCGTCCGGGATGGTCGCGGCCTGGATCGGGAAGGGGGTGGTCACGCCGTTCTGCGCGAGCTTGCGCACGACGCCCTCGGGGAGGCCGAGGTCCGAGAAGGTGATCTCGGGGGTCTCTTCGACGGAGTCGTTCTCGCCGTTCTCGGGCACGACAACGTGATCAGTACTGGAAATGGACATGCGTATGCGAAACCTTCCGGAGTCTCGTCGGCACGCGCCCGTCAACTCCGTGATTCGCAATACGACCGCCTCAATGCGGTCCGCCACGGCAAGGGAGAGTACGCGCCACACGGCGCGCTCTGCGTTGGCGCCGGGCAAATGGGATCAAACGATCTACCACCATACGCACCCCCAGCCCCCCAAGGCAAACCGACCGAAGCCGGTGTAGGCAACGTCACTCACCACCACGTCGCCCGGCCCCGAACGTCACGCCGGCGCCCCCGCGGCCGGCGCCGGCTCCCGCTGCCCCAGCTGCGGCCCCGTCTCCTCGTGCGCCGACGACGAGGGCTCGGCCTCCGTGGGCGRCGGCGTGACGGTGGTCGGCACCTCGGTGGGCGTCGGCTCCGGTTCCACCGTCCGGGTCGGCGTCGGTTCGGCCGTACGGGTGGGACCGGGCTTCTCGCTCTGCCCCGGCTTGTCCGGGCTGCCGCCCCCCGCCGGGGCGGACGCGCTCACCTCCGCCGACGGCGAGGCGGCGGGAGAGGCCGACGCCACGGCCCCCTTCTCGCCCTTGGCCTTGTCCTTCGCCTTCCCCCGCTTGCCGTCGTCCGCGTGCGCCCCGTACCCGGACCCACCGCCCGACACGGCCGACCCCCCGTCCGGGGCCTCACCACCGCGCTGCCCCGCGGAGTGCGACGGCTTCGCGCTCCCGCCTCCACCGTCGTCGCCCACACTCATACAGCCGGCTGCAGCGGCGACGGCCACCACCGTGGCGGCCAGACGGACAGGTACGTACAAGGGGCGCACGGGGGCCACCTCCAGTGGCGGGCGAAGAAGTCAACCTGCCCAACTCCCGCCGCCCACAAGAGGACACGCGTCCCGCGGCACCACCCGGCCACCCGTCCGAGTGCGGCCCTCGCTCACCCGTAGCCGAGTGCGTGCAGCCGCTCGTCGTCGATCCCGAAGTGGTGCGCGATCTCATGCACCACGGTCACCTCGGTCTCCGCGACGACCTCCTCCCGCGTCTCGCACATCCGCAGGGTCGGCCCCCGGTAGATCGTGATCCGATCCGGCAGCACTCCGGCGTACCACTCCCCGCGATCGGTGAGCGGCGTCCCCTCGTACAAGCCGAGCAGCTCGGGATCGTCCGCGGGCGGTTCGTCCTCGACGAACACCGCGACGTTGTCCATCAGCCGCGTCAGCTCCGGCGGAATCCGGTCCAGCGCCTCGGCGACCAGTTCCTCGAACTCCTCGCGCGTCATCTCCAGCACATGCCCATTGTCGGGTACGACACGGTCGGGAAAGGAGCCACCAACGGCCCCGCATATCCGACCCCGCACTTGGGCATACGGGACCAATGGCCCGCGTCCCCGCCGCAGTCATGAAAGTCCTCGCCCACATCCCCCGGGCACCGCGCGCCCTCGCCCGCCGCTACTCCACGCGCCGCCCGCTGCCCAGCCTGGAGCTCGTCACCCAGCCCCACCCCTGGACGCGCGCCCTCGGCCTGGTCACCGTCGTCCTGCTGGGCGCCTGGCTGGGCCTGCTGATCGTCGGCAACGTGCGCGTGCCGGTCGGCCCGATGAACACGACGATGACCCTGCGCCCGTCCATCACCGGCGGCACGAAGATCAACGTCTCCCCGCTCGGCGCCCTCCAGCTGGACAGCCACATCGCGCCCGTCCGCCTGGACGTCAACGTCGACCAGCTCGACCCCGAACGCGCCCAGGCCCTGGTCGACCACCCCGAGCGCCTCTCCGGCCTCCAGGACGAGGTCGCCCAGGACGTCGCCCGCGGCACCCGCGACCTCGCCGTTCGCAGCTGCGTGGCCGTAGTCACCGGCGCCGCGGCCCTCGGCCTCGCGGTCTACCGCCGCCCCCGCCGCGCCCTGGCCGCCGGCGGCATGGCCCTGACCCTCCTGGCCGCGTCGGGCGGCACGGCTTACGCGACGTGGAACCCCGAGTCGGTCCTGGAACCGAAGTTCTCGGGCCTGCTGTCCTCCGCCCCGTCCCTGGTCGGCAACGCGCGCAGCATCGTCACCGAATTCGACGTCTACCAAAAGGAGTTGGCCCGCCTGGTCACCAACGTGACCAAGCTCTACGACGCCACCTCCACGCTCCCCGCCTACACGCCGGACCCGAGCACCGTCCGCGTCCTGCACGTCTCCGACATCCACCTCAACCCGGCGAGCTGGAAGATCATCGCCTCGCTGGTCAGCCAGTACAAGGTCAACGTGATCGTCGACTCCGGCGACACCATGGACCACGGCACCGCCGCCGAGAACGGCTTCCTCGACCCCATCGAGGACCTCGGCGCCCCCTACGTCTGGGTCCGCGGCAACCACGACTCCGGCCTGACCCAGCGCTACCTGGAGGACCTCAAGAACGTCCACGTCCTGGACGACGGCAAGGCACAGACCATCGCGGGCCTGCGCTTCGCCGGCATCGGCGACCCCCAGTTCACCCCCGACCGCTCCCAGGTCCCGGGCGGCGACGCCGCCAACGAACTCGCGGGCGCCCGCCTGGCCACGTCCCTGCGCGACCAGGCGGCCGCCGGCACCCCCGTCGACGTGGCCATCGCCCACGAGCCGGTCGCGGCCCGCCAGACCGACGGCGAGGTCCCGCTGGCCCTGGCCGGGCACCTCCACCACCAGGAGATGGAGGTCATGCAGTTCGGCACCCGGCTGCGCCTGGAGGGCTCCACCGGCGGCAGCGGCCTGCGCGCGATCGAGGGCAAGCACCCCGACCCCATCCAGACGTCGGTCCTCTACTTCGACCGCGAGACCCGCCGCCTGCAGGCCTGGGACGAGATCGAACTGGGCGGCCTCGGCCTGACCACGGCGGAGGTGAGGCGCCACCTGGTCGAGGAGAACCAGCCGGGCGCCACCGACTCCCCGACTCCCGCACCCAGCCCGTCCCCGTAAACCGTTTTGGCGATACCTCCCGCCATCCCATATGCTTCTCACGTCCCCGACGCGCTGAGAAGCGCCCAGGCGGGCCGATAGCCCTCATCGTCTAGCGGCCTAGGACGCCGCCCTTTCAAGGCGGTAGCACGGGTTCGAATCCCGTTGGGGGCACGCAGTACGGTGTGCGACACTGTCGTACGCAACGCAAGGTCCTGTGGAGCAGTTTGGAGTGCTCGCCACCCTGTCAAGGTGGAGGCCGCGGGTTCAAATCCCGTCAGGACCGCTGAGGCTTGTCATAGGCCTCGCGGCTGGGTAGCTCAGTTGGTACGAGCGATCGCCTGAAAAGCGATAGGTCGCCGGTTCGACCCCGGCCCCAGCCACCACCACCCCGACCAGGGGTTGAGCCCCTCTCCACCATTACTGGAGAGGGGCTCTTTCGTGTGGCGGCTCAGGACTTCTTCGCGGCGGTCCGCTTCGTGGCGCTCCGCCTCGTGGCAGTCCGCTTGGTGGTCGGTGCAGCGGGTGCGGTCGACCACTTGAACTCGATCTCCAGCTCGATCTCCCCGTCACCGACCTCAAGCTCTATTTCGCCACGAAGGTCGGCCGGGATCCGCAGGCTCAGCTTCCAGGGCTCGAGTTCCAGCTCGGCGTCCTCACCCTGCCTCAACGCGGCCGCGAGTGCCGCGAGCTGATCAGCCGCCTCAAGGCGGGACAGCGAGCGCTTCTGCTCGATCTTGAGGTCCTTCATGGCGTCTCCGATCCAGCGCACAAAACAGCTGATAACGCCATTCTGGGGCGGCGTGCCCAGTTGGACATCTTCGTGGTGACGCGCAGTGGGAGGCGTGGGCGGCACGGATGGCCGCCCAAAAGCATTCGCCCCTTGTTTCCCCGGGATGAGATCCTGGATCCCGTATGTCTACGCACSCCGCCCCCGCCCATCTCGTCCTTCTTCTGGCTGACCGGCAGCTATCTCGTCCTTCTTCTGGCTGACCGGCAGCTGCTCGGGATATGCGACGGCCGGCACCCGGGTGCGCCGGGTGGCCATACGCTCCTCGCCCCCCGCCTGACCGAGCTGTCGCTGCGCGATGCGCACCGGCTCGGGCGGCGGCTCGAAGGTGCGCGCAAGATCCGTAAGCCGGAGGCGCGGGACGCCGTGCTCGCCGAGATCGAGGCGGAGATCGCCAAGGGCGAGGAGCGTATGGCCACCCGGCGCACCCGGGTGCCGGCCGTCGCATATCCCGAGCAGCTGCCGGTCAGCCAGAAGAAGGACGAGATCGCGGCCGCCATCCGCGATCACCAGGTCGTGATCGTCGCCGGTGAGACCGGTTCCGGAAAGACGACGCAGATCCCCAAGATCTGCCTGGAGCTCGGACGCGGTGTGCGCGGCATGATCGGGCACACCCAGCCCCGCCGTATCGCGGCCCGTACGGTCGCCGAGCGGGTGGCGGAGGAGCTGGACACCCCGCTGGGTGAGTCCGTGGGCTGGAAGGTCCGCTTCACCGACCAGGTGAATCCCGACGGCACCTTCATCAAGCTGATGACGGACGGCATCCTCCTCGCCGAGATCCAGACCGACCGCGAGCTGCGCGCCTACGACACGATCATCATCGACGAGGCCCACGAGCGGTCCCTCAACATCGACTTCCTGCTCGGGTATCTGGCGCAGCTGCTGCCGAAGCGGCCCGACCTGAAGGTCGTCATCACCTCGGCGACCATCGACCCCGAGCGCTTCTCCCGGCACTTCGGCGAGGCCCCGATCGTCGAGGTCAGCGGGCGGACGTATCCGGTGGAGGTGCGCTATCGGCCGCTGCTGGAGGAGGACTCGGAGGATTCCGACCGCGACCAGATCACCGCGATCTGCGATGCCGTCGAGGAGCTCCAGGCCGAGGGCAAGGGCGACATCCTCGTCTTCCTCTCGGGAGAGCGGGAGATCAGGGACACCGCCGACGCACTCGTGAAGAAGAACTACCGCTTCACCGAGGTCCTGCCCCTCTACGCCCGCCTCTCGCACGCCGAGCAGCACCGCGTCTTCCAGCAGCACACCGGCCGCAGGATCGTTCTGGCGACGAACGTCGCCGAGACGTCGCTGACCGTCCCGGGCATCAAGTACGTCATCGACCCCGGATTCGCCCGGATCAGCCGGTACAGCCATCGCACGAAGGTGCAGCGGCTCCCGATCGAGGCGATCTCCCAGGCCAGCGCCAACCAGCGCAAGGGCCGCTGCGGACGTACCAGCGACGGCATCTGCATCCGGCTGTACGCCGAGGACGACTTCCTGGCCCGCCCGGAGTTCACGGACGCGGAGATCCTCCGGACGAACCTCGCCTCCGTCATCCTCCAGATGACCGCGGCCGGGCTCGGGGACATCGAGAAGTTCCCGTTCATCGACCCGCCGGACCACCGCAACATCCGCGACGGCGTCCAGCTCCTGCAGGAGCTCGGCGCGATCGACCCGGCCGAGAAGGACGTACGCAAGCGGCTCACGGACACCGGCCGCAAGCTCGCCCAGCTGCCCGTCGACCCGCGCCTGGCCCGCATGGTCCTGGAGGCCGACAAGAACGGCTGCGTCCGTGAGGTCATGGTCATAGCGGCGGCGCTGTCCATCCAGGACCCGCGCGAGCGGCCGGCCGACAAGCAGGCCCAGGCCGACCAGCAGCACGCCCGCTTCAAGGACGAGACCAGCGACTTCCTCGCCTTCCTCAACCTGTGGCGCTACGTCCGCGAGGAGCAGCGCGAGCGGGGCTCGTCGTCGTTCCGCCGGATGTGCAAGCAGGAGTACCTGAACTTCCTGCGCATTCGCGAATGGCAGGACATCTACACGCAGTTGCGCACGGTCGCCAAGCAGATGGGCATCCACCTCAACGAGGACGACGCCCCCGCCGACCGGGTGCACGTCTCCCTCCTCGCCGGTCTGCTCTCCCACATCGGGATGAAGGACGTGAAGGAGTCCAAGGACTCCGGCCCGGGCGCGCGCAAGGACGGCGGGCGTGGCGAGTACGTCGGTGCCCGCAACGCGAAGTTCGCGATCTTCCCGGGCTCGGCCCTGTTCAAGAAGCCCCCGCGCTTCGTGATGTCGGCCGAACTCGTCGAGACCTCCCGCCTCTGGGCCCGTGTCAACGCCAGGATCGAGCCCGAGTGGGTCGAGCCGCTCGCCGAGCWCCTCCTCAAACGCACGTACTCCGAGCCGCACTGGGAGAAGGACCAGGCGGCGGTGATGGCGTACGAGAAGGTCACGCTGTACGGCGTCCCGATCGTCGCCCAGCGCAAGGTCAACTACGGCCGTATCGACGCCGAGGTCAGCCGCGAGCTGTTCATCCGCAACGCCCTCGTGGAGGGCGACTGGCGCACCCACCACAAGTTCTTCGCCGACAACCGCAAACTCCTCAGCGAGGTCGAGGAGTTGGAGCACCGGGCGCGGCGCCGGGACATCGTCGTGGACGACGACACGCTGTTCGACTTCTACGACCGGCGAGTGCCCGAACACGTCGTCTCCGGCGCCCACTTCGACTCGTGGTGGAAGCACAAGCGGCACGAGGAGCCGGAGTTCCTGGACTTCGAGCGCGAGATGCTCATCCGGGAGTCGGCGGAGGCGGTCACCAAGGCCGACTATCCCGACTCGTGGCGCCAGGGGCAGCTGAAGTTCCGGGTGACCTACCAGTTCGAGCCGGGCGCGGACGCGGACGGTGTGACGGTCCATGTCCCGCTCCAGGTGCTCAACCAGGTCACGGACGAGGGCTTCGACTGGCAGATCCCGGGCCTCAGGGAGGAGCTGGTGACGGAGCTGATCCGTTCCCTGCCGAAGCCGATCCGCCGGAACTACGTACCGGCGCCGAACTTCGCCGGGCGCTTCCTGGACTCGGCGTCCCCGCTCCAGGAACCGCTGACGGTGACCATGGCCCGCGAGCTGAAGCGCATGGTGGGCGTGCCTTTCGAGGCGGACGACTTCGACTGGGCGAAGGTCCCGGAACATCTGCGCATCACCTTCCGCATCGTCGACGAGCGGCGCCGCAAGCTGGCCGAGGACAAGGACCTGGAGGCCCTGAAGCTCCAGCTGAAGCCGAAGGCGCGCAAGGCCCTCTCCCAGGCCGCGGCGGCCACCGCCTCCCGCGAGGGCGGCGAGTCCCTGGAGCGCAAGGGCCTGACCGACTGGACCATCGGCACCCTCACCCGCGTCTTCGAGACCCGCCGCGCCGGCCAGCCCGTCAAGGCGTACCCGGCGCTGGTGGACGACGGCGACACGGTGTCGGTGCGCCTCTTCGACACGGAGGCGGAGCAGCAGCAGGCGATGTGGAAGGGCACCCGCCGGCTGATCCTGCGCAACATCCCGGTCAACCCGTCGAAGTTCGCCTCCGAGAAGCTGACGAACGCCCAGAAGCTGGCGCTGTCGGCGAACCCGCACGGCTCGATCCAGGCCCTCTTCGACGACTGCGCGATGGCGGCGGCGGACAAGCTGATCGGGGACTTCGGCGGGCCCGCGTGGGACGAGGAGTCGTACCGGAAGCTGTACGACAAGGTGCGCGCCGAGATCGTCGACACGACGGTCCGTGCGGTGGGCCAGGTGCAGCAGGTCCTCGCCGCCTGGCAGGCCGCCGAGCGCCGTCTGAAGGCCACACGCAGCCCGGCGCTGCTGGCGAACCTCGCGGACGTGCGGGCGCAGCTGGACGGCCTTGTGAAGCCCGGTTTCGTGACGGCGGCGGGCCTGCGCCGGCTGCCCGATCTGATGCGCTATCTGATCGCGGTGGACCGCCGGCTCCAGCAGATGCCGACGAACGTCCAGCGGGACACGACGCGCATGGAGAAGGTCCACGAGATGCGGGACGAGTACGCCTGGCTGCTGGAGCAGATGCCGCAGGGGCGTCCGGTCCCGCAGCCGGTCCTGGACGTGCGCTGGATGCTGGAGGAGCTCCGCGTGAGCTATTTCGCCCACGCGCTCGGCACGGCGTACGCCGTCTCCGACAAGCGGATCGTGAAGGCGATCGACGCGCTGGCGCCGTAACGGTCCGTGCACGCTGAGTGAGTTCGACCAGGGGGCTCGCGCTCCTGTACAGTCTCTTCTCGCAGCGCAACGCACGAATGGCGCAGCGAAACCAGGTCCTGTGGAGCAGTTTGGAGTGCTCGCCACCCTGTCAAGGTGGAGGCCGCGGGTTCAAATCCCGTCAGGACCGCAGTGAGTGAAGGGCTCGTATCCGATGAGGATGCGGGCCCTTTCTCGTGCTCCCGGCCAGGCTCTCCGCCGCCGGGCGCCGGCCCTGCCGCCTTGACGGAGTCACATTCGCTCGGTACCCAGAAATCAGGGCCCTTCCCCTGTGGCCCCCTGGAGGTGGCGTATGGCGGCATCGGCTAGGCACGAAACGCGGGCGCTGCTCCGCGCGCACCTGGCGGCCGCCTCCTCCTATCGGCATCGCACCCGCCACTGCCCGATATGCCTGCGCCTGCTGCGCCTGGCGATGGACTCCGGCACACGTGGCTACCAGCCGGTGGTTGCGGACGAGGTCGCGCAGGACGAGGCCCCGTACTCGGCGTGACTGCCACCCCGCCAACTGCCGCCCGATCATGGGCCGCTGGAGGGCAGGACTCCCTTTAGCGCACATGTGCCGGAGGCAACAAGCACCGGTGCATGTGACGGGTGTCACCGCATAAGTTTCCTGGGGAGTAGGTCTTACACCTCTCCTACAACTGGTCAATTTAATATGTGCAATTGCACCAGCATCGGGGTAGGTTCCGGGACTCGTCCGGCACCCACCCACCCCGTTCCCGGCGCGCACACAGCTCACACCCGGCGAACACTCAGAGTGAGTCCACAGGAGATCCGACAGCCCTCCCCAGACTCCGACAAGCCCGCTCACAGGAGCCCCGCCGGCGCACACTCCGCACACAAAAAAGATCGCGCTGGACCCGGCGGAGTCCAGCGCGATCTACGACGCACCCTTGCTGCGTGCCTGAAGTGCTCTGTCGGCTTGGGCGTGAGCTCTGTTGGGGCAGAACCCGCGTCGCTTGTAGCTAAGGTTCGGGCGCCACGGCAAGTTGGGGGAACAGCCGTTTTGCCCGGTTATGGAGTTGTTCAGGCTTCGCTGCGCTGCTGCGGGATACCCGCGAGCAGAGCACGGACCTCAGCCTCGCGGTAACGGCGGTGACCGCCGAGCGTGCGGATGGAAGTAAGCTTCCCGGCCTTCGCCCACCGCGTGACCGTCTTGGGGTCGACACGGAACATGGTGGCGACCTCAGCCGGGGTCAGCAGCGGCTCGGCATCAGGGGTGCGAGCGGTCATGAGCGGCCTCCTCGGGAGAACCGAACCTTCTCGGTTCTTTCCTCTAAATTCTGCACCTTGACCCGCGTTGCCCGAAATGGCGGACGCGAGTCGAGTCGGTTATAGGACGAACGGCTTGTCCTCGGCACTACAACTACACCATCTGTCCAGCCGCGTCGGCCAAACCGATGGAATTGCCCCTCCAGGTGTTCATCAGCGACGGAAGCCGATGGACCATGCCATAGCGGACAGTCACGCCGCTGTGACGATCAGTCACAGTGACGTGCAGGAGTCTCAAGACCCCCCAAATAGTGCAATGTCGAGATGGAGTCCTCCCCGGACTCCTTGTCCTATTTTGGCACGAGGGGGGGTTCGGGGCGCAAGAGCCGCGTACGTGCATTCCGTCACGCTTGCGGGTGTTGACACATCCTTGATGCATACGCCCGGATCGGGACCTACGTCCCTTGTTGACGAGACATCAAGGACCTCAGAACGAGCACGAAACCCCAAAACGGGCGTCCCGTCAAACGCCAGTTCGTTACGTCACACAGGGCGTCAGATCACTCCGACCGGAGTGCTCCAGGTCACTTCGCGGGGGTTCAGTTGGCCGAGCGCCGGTCCCGCACCGACCGCCACCGCTCCACGAGCCGGGCGTAGGCCTCCCCGGCCCCCGCCCCGTCGCCCTGCCGCAGCGCCTCGATGCCGTCGGCCACGTCGGCCGCCGAGTGGTCGTCCTCCAGCTCGCCGGCCGGGAGGGTGTGCACCAGACCGCCGTAGTCCAACTCGACCAGCGAGCGCGGATGGAACTCCTCCAGCCAGCGCCCGACGTCCACCAGGCCGTCGATGAGCGGCCCTTCGTCGATGGTGTCCTTCAGCGTCCTCAGGGCCCGCGCCACCCGCCGCCGCGCCTGCACCATCGGTGTGCGGTAGCGCAGCATCGGGGGAACCTCGCCCGAGCCCTTGTCGAACCGCCGCTCCTCGTCCGACACCAGCACGAACCAGTGGAGCGGCACCTGCCAGGTCGAGGTGCGGATCCACGGCCGGGCGTCCGGATTGCGGGCCAGCCAGCGCTCGTAGTCCTGGGCCGCCTGGCGCCGTACGAACTCGGGCAGCACCGCCTCCAGGACCGGCCCCGGCAGTTCGTCGGCCAGCTCCCCGAGCGCCTGCCAGCCGCGCAGCCGGGTGCGCCACGGGCACACGCACAGCACCCCGTCGATCTCCAGCACGAAGGCGTCGCCGCTCTCGTGCACCGGCACCGGGACGGGCGGGGTCGGCAGCAAGTCCGCCAGGGAACGGCGCAGTTCGTCCTGGTACGAGGGGCGGTCCGGGCGGCGGGAGTAACGGGACCAGTGGCCGCGCTCCGGCTCCGGGAAGGCCGCCAGCGGTTCATAGACCCGCAAATACGTCGCGTACGGGACGATCACCGAGGACACCTTGGGCACGCCTGCTCCCTCCCCCGCCGTCTGCCAGGGAAACCTGCGAAACCCGCTTACAAACGTGCGGGAAAACTATGCAAATCGTCGCACGGCCGTACTCCGCGAGTAGGTGATCCTGAGCACTGCGGGTTGGACGGGCGCTCGCGGGTCTAATCTCATGCTCAACAGCCCCCGCCACCTGTACGGGAGCTCGCTCCAACCGCCGCCAGTACTCAGGAGTCACCACAGTGACCGACGTAACACACGGCGTCCTGCACACCCTGTTCCAGTCGGACCAGGGCGGTCATGAGCAAGTCGTGCTCTGCCAGGACCGCGCCAGCGGCCTCAAGGCCGTCATCGCCATCCACTCCACCGCCCTGGGCCCCGCCCTCGGCGGTACGCGCTTCTACCCGTACGCGACCGAGGAAGAGGCCGTCGCCGACGCGCTGAACCTCGCGCGCGGCATGTCGTACAAGAACGCCATGGCCGGGCTCGACCACGGCGGCGGCAAGGCCGTGATCATCGGAGACCCCGATCTGATCAAGTCCGAGGAGCTGCTGCTGGCCTACGGCCGGTTCGTGGCCTCGCTGGGCGGCCGCTACGTCACCGCGTGCGACGTCGGTACGTACGTCGCCGACATGGACGTCGTGGCCCGCGAGTGCCGCTGGACGACCGGACGCTCCCCCGAGAACGGCGGCGCCGGTGACTCCTCGGTCCTGACCGCCTTCGGCGTCTACCAGGGCATGCGCGCCTCCGCCCAGCACCTGTGGGGCGACCCCTCGCTGCGCGCCAAGCGGATCGGCATCGCCGGCGTCGGCAAGGTCGGCCACCACCTCGTGGAGCACCTGATGGCCGAGGGCGCCGAGGTCTTCGTCACCGATGTGCGCGAGGAGGCGGTGCGCCGGATCACCGAACGGCACCGCAATGCCCTGGCCGTCAAGGACACCGACGAGCTGATCCGTGTCGACGGGCTCGACATCTACGCCCCCTGCGCACTCGGCGGGGCCCTGAACGACGACACCGTGCCGGTGCTGACCGCCAAGGTGGTGTGCGGCGCGGCCAACAACCAGCTCGCCCACCCGGGAGTGGAGAAGGACATCGCCGACCGCGGGATCCTCTACGCGCCCGACTACGTGGTGAACGCCGGCGGTGTCATCCAGGTGGCCGACGAACTGCACGGCTTCGACTTCGAGCGCTGCAAGGCGAAGGCCGCGAAGATCTACGACACCACGCTGGCCATATTCGCACGTGCGAAGGCAGATGGAATTCCGCCGGCCGCCGCTGCCGACCGGATCGCCGAGCAGCGGATGCACGAGGCCGCGGAGGCGCGCAGGACGCGCTGACGGGTTTGACCGGTACCCGTCGGCGCACACTTAGAGAGAACTCTCACGTCCGTCGGCGGGTCGGTCGCCAAGAAGTGGTTAAAATCGGGGTTGACCAGCGGGGACAGGGCGCCCCGAGGGTTCCGGCCCGAGGCACGTGCTGCGGGCGACGTACCGTATGGGCGCGGGCTCAGGTACCGTGGAAGCCCTACGGACCGGTCTCTCCGCGGAGAGCCCGTTCCAGATCATGAACGCGTGTCAAGACTCTGGGGCCGTCGAGCCCCGTCACCGAGGGGGTCGAGCCATGGGGCGCGGCCGGGCCAAGGCCAAGCAGACGAAGGTCGCCCGCCAGCTGAAGTACAACAGCGGCGGGACTGACCTGTCGCGTCTGGCCAACGAGCTGGGCGCTTCGACTTCGAACCAGCCGCCGAACGGCGAGCCGTTCGAGGACGACGAAGAAGAAGACGACCCGTACGCCCAGTACGCGGATCTGTACAACGACGACGATGAGGACGAAGAGGACGACGAGTCCGGTCCCACGTCGCAACAACGCCGCGGCGCTTGACTATCCAGCAGTGCCTGACCCGGTCCTGAGCGGTCTACCGCCGGACCGGGTTTTGCACTGCCTTTCGCGGTCTGAGCCCGCGGCGCGCTCAGTTTGAGTACGTGCCGACCAGGGCGGCGCCAGTGGTGTGCTCGCCCCTGTCCGTGATCTCGCCTGCGATCCAGGCGTCCACGCCTCGGTCGGCCAGCGTCGCCAGGGCCACGTCCGCGGACTCCTCCGGGACGATCGCCATCATGCCGACGCCCATGTTCAGCGTCTTCTCCAGCTCCAGGCGCTCGACCTGACCGGTCCTGCCGACGAGGTCGAAGACCGGGGCCGGGGTCCAGGTGGAGCGGTCGACGATCGCGTGCAGGTCGTCGGGGATCACCCGGGCCAGGTTGGCCGCGAGGCCGCCGCCGGTGATGTGGCTGAAGGCGTGCACATCGGCGGTGCGGGTGAGGGCCAGGCAGTCCAGCGAGTAGATCTTCGTGGGCTCCAGCAGCTCCTCGCCGAGGGTGCGGCCGAACTCCTCGATCTGCGCGTCCAGCGCGAGACCGGCCTGGTTGAGCAGGACGTGCCGGACCAGCGAGTACCCGTTCGAGTGAAGCCCGGACGCCGCCATGGCGATCACCGCGTCACCCGTACGGATGCGATCGGGGCCGAGCAGTCGGTCGGCCTCCACGACGCCCGTACCGGCGCCGGCGACGTCGAAGTCGTCCTCGCCGAGCAGACCCGGGTGCTCGGCCGTCTCGCCGCCGACCAGGGCGCAGCCTGCGAGCACACAGCCCTCGGCGATGCCCTTGACGATGGCGGCGACCCGCTCGGGGTGGACCTTCCCGACGCAGATGTAGTCGGTCATGAACAGCGGCTCGGCGCCGCACACCACGATGTCGTCCATGACCATCGCGACCAGGTCGTGGCCGATGGTGTCGTAGACGCCCATCTGGCGTGCGATGTCGACCTTGGTGCCGACACCGTCGGTGGCGGAGGCCAGCAGCGGGCGCTCGTAGCGCTTGAGGGCGGAGGCGTCGAAGAGGCCGGCGAAACCGCCGAGGCCGCCGAGGACCTCGGGGCGCTGGGTCTTCTTCACCCACTCCTTCATGAGCTCCACGGCGCGGTCGCCCGCTTCGATGTCGACGCCGGCAGCCGCGTAGGAAGCACCGGAAGCAGCATGAGTCTCAGACATTGCCTGGGATCTTTCGGGTTGGTTTCTACGAGGCTTACGGGCGACGGATCGCGTCGGCCGCGGCCGTGGCTGCGGGACCCGCGGCCAGCTCGGTCTCCAGGAGCTGCTTACCGAGCAGCTCGGGGTCCGGGAGCTCCATCGGGTACTCGCCGTCGAAGCAGGCGCGGCACAGGTTCGGCTTGGCGATGGTGGTCGCCTCGATCATGCCGTCGATGGAGATGTACGACAGGGAGTCGGCGCCGAGCGAGGTGCCGATCTCGTCGATGGTCATGCCGTTGGCGATGAGCTCGGCGCGCGTGGCGAAGTCGATGCCGAAGAAGCAGGGCCACTTCACGGGCGGCGAGGAGATCCGGATGTGGACCTCGGCCGCGCCGGCCTCGCGGAGCATGCGGACCAGGGCGCGCTGGGTGTTGCCGCGCACGATCGAGTCGTCGACGACGACCAGGCGCTTGCCCTTGATGACTTCCTTCAGCGGGTTCAGCTTCAGCCGGATGCCGAGCTGGCGGATCGTCTGCGAGGGCTGGATGAAGGTCCGGCCCACGTAGGCGTTCTTCACCAGACCCGCACCGAACGGGATGCCGCTGGCCTCCGCGTAGCCGATGGCGGCCGGGGTGCCGGATTCCGGGGTCGCTATGACGAGGTCGGCCTCGACCGGGGCTTCCTTCGCGAGCTTGCGGCCCATCTCCACACGGGAGAGATAGACGTTCCGGCCGGCGATGTCGGTGTCCGGGCGGGCCAGGTACACGTACTCGAAGACGCAGCCCTTGGGCTTCGCTTCCGCGAATCGGGAGGTGCGCAGGCCGTTCTCGTCGATGGCGATGAACTCGCCCGGCTCGACCTCACGGACGTAGCTGGCGCCGCAGATGTCGAGGGCCGCGGACTCGGAGGCGACGACCCAGCCACGCTCCAGGCGGCCAAGGACCAGCGGGCGGATGCCCTGCGGGTCACGGGCGGCGTAGAGGGTGTTCTCGTCCATGAAGACGAGGCTGAAGGCGCCCTTGACCTGCGGAAGGACCGTGTGAGCGGCCTCCTCGATGGTCAGCGGCTTGCCGTCCTCGTCGACCTGGGCCGCGAGCAGCGCGGTGAGCAGGTCGGTGTCGTTGGTGGCCGCGACGCGCGGGGTGCGGCCGTTCTCCTGCTTGGGCAGGTCGGCGACCATCTCGGCCAGCTGGGCCGTGTTGACCAGGTTGCCGTTGTGGCCGAGCGCGATGGACCCGTGCGCGGTGGCGCGGAACGTCGGCTGCGCGTTCTCCCACACGGAGGCGCCGGTGGTCGAGTAGCGGGCGTGGCCCACTGCGATGTGACCCTGGAGCGATCCGAGCGAGGTCTCGTCGAAGACCTGGGAGACGAGGCCCATGTCCTTGAAGACGAGGATCTGGGAGCCGTTGCTGACCGCGATTCCCGCGGATTCCTGGCCCCGATGCTGGAGGGCGTAGAGCCCGAAGTACGTGAGCTTTGCGACCTCTTCGCCCGGAGCCCAGACACCGAAGACGCCACAAGCGTCCTGGGGGCCTTTCTCGCCGGGGAGCAGATCGTGATTGAGTCGACCGTCACCACGTGGCACGGCACCGAGTGTAGGCGAGATCGACCACTGGTCCGAATTGGGGATACGCGCCTGTAAACGATCACTCTGCGGCGGCTGCGTTCACCTGCTCGCCGTTTTCGCTGGTCAGAGTGAGGTTGCGGTGATCGATGCCGTACTTCACCGTGCCGTCGAAGAGGCCGAGGAGGGCCTTCTCCGTCTTCATGAGTGAGGTGTCGCACATCATTCGCGTGGTGGACGCGGTGCCAAGGGTGATGCTGCCGTCGCGGATCGTTGCCGTGGCCTTCACCTTGTTGCAGCCGAGGCTTCCGCTGACCTCTCCGGTCTTCTCGTCGAAGGTGAGGTGGGCCTTGCCGTCGGCGTCGGGGCTGGTGACGGTCCACTTCGTGCCCTTGAGCGGGGCGGCTTCCTGCTTGCTGAGGGCCACCCGGTCGCCGTTCCCCGTGGTGAGGATCAGCTTGTCGCCGTCGACCTCGGTGGTGAGGTCGCCGTCGGCGAGGGTGCGGGCGAGGGTCTGCTCGAAGTCCGCCGGGACGCCCTCGCAGGCCATCTCGGTCGACTGCATCCCGTCGAAGGTGACGTGGCTGTCGGCGAAGGCCGCGTCGGCGCCGAAGTGGTTGCAGCCGAGGTTGCCCTTGACCTTGCCGCCGTCGGCAATGCGCAGGTAGGCGCCGACCGGGGCGGCGCTCTTCTTCCCGTCGACGGTGACGTCGTCGACGGCCCAGTGGACGCCGGTGACGGAGGCCGCCGCCCCGGCACCGACCGTGTCACTGCCCGCGTCCTCGCTGCCGCAGGCGACGGCGAGCGGGAGGAGGGTCAGCGCGGCGAGTGCGGTCAGTCGCTTGGTGTCCATGCCGAGTGTGTCCATGCCGGTGGGACGGGAGGGACGCGGGACCGGTTCCGCTCGATTCCGGTTCTCGGCCACGGTCCGCGGTCGTCGCCTGTCACCCCATGAGCGGCAGCAGCCCGCCCAGGTCCGCCCGCTCCCCGCTCGCGCTCACCTTGGCCTCCGCGAGGGCGTCCGCCCAGGCCAGCCGCCCGGTCGCGAGCCGGATCCAGGTCAGCGGGTCGGTCTCGACGACGTTGGGCGGGGTGCCCCGGGTGTGCCTCGGCCCCTCGACGCACTGCACGACCGCGTACGGCGGGATCCGCACCTCGGTCGAACCGCCGGGCGCCTTCGCGGCGAGCGCGTCGGCGAGGAGCCGGGTGCAGGCGGCGAGGGCCTGGCGGTCGTAGGGGATGTCGAGGGCGGGGACGGCGTCGTTGAGGTCGTCGGTGTGGACGACGAGTTCGACGGTGCGGGTGACCAGGTGGTCGGCGAGGGTCATGGCGCCGGTCCGCGTGGCGAGGAGGCGGTCGCCGGGTGCGTCCGCCAGGTTCCGCGCGAGCCGTTCCTCGGTGCCGGCGTACAGGGCGTCGACGTCGGGGTTGGCCGCGGCGAGGTCCCGGGTGCCGTCGGCGATGTCGCGGGCGCGGGCGGCGGTGGCGAAGGGCCACTGAAGGAGGGTGAGCTCCGCCTTCGCCGGCTCGTCGCGGTCGAGGTTGCGGCCGACGGTCGCCACGGCCATGGTCACGTGCGCGGCCAGGTCCCGGACGGTCCAGCCCGCCAGGCGGGTGGGAAGGGCGAGCTGCTCGTCGGTGAGGGTGCCCACGGCCTGCCGCACATGCCCGAACTGGGCGAGCACCGCGGTACGGATTCTGGCGGGGTCGTAGGTGCGGGCGCGCTTCTTGGCCGGGGACATGAGCGGCAGCCTATGCGGGCTGGGAGGCGGTCGTGGGCGACTCGAAGACCTCCTGGTTGCGGGGCACCCCGATTCCCCGCCAGGTGAAGGGGATGCCGCGGGCGGTGTCCGGGTCGGGGCCGTCCATCAGCTGGAAGTGCACATGCGGCTCCGACGAGTTGCCGGAGTTGCCACATCGGCCGAGCTCCTGGCCGGCGCGCACCCGGTCACCCTCGCGGACGGTGAGCGAGCCCCGGCGCACGTGGGCGTAGAGGGCGTGGGTGCCGTCGCCGAGGTCGAGGATCACGTGGTTGCCGACGATTCGCCGGACGCCGCCGATCTCGCGCACCGCCCCCTCGAAGAGCATCAGATACAGCAGCCCGGGCAGCGAGGTACGGCTCAGATGGTCGCGCTGCCGGTCGTCGGCCCGTACGACCGTGCCGTCGGCCACCGCGAGCAGCGGGGCGCCGAAGGCCGGGAAGTCGGCGTTCCTGCGGGCGAGCGGCCACACCGCGCGGAACCCGGGGCGGGCGCCCGGCTCGGGCTCGGCGACGATGTCGATGGCGTAGGTCTGGCCGTAGGCGTGCGTGCCATGGCTCGGGGTGCGGTCGGCCGGGCTGTTGAGCGCCGACCAGCGGCCGGTGACGGGCGGGGCGACCTCGATCGGCTCGCGCTCCTTCAGCGGGCCGTCGGGTGTGCGGCCCGACCGGTTGACGACGGCGACCAGGGTGTACGCCAGGACCAGCGGCAGGAAGTTCCACCAGTGCGGATACCCGAGGTCGAGCCAGGCGTCGGCGATGATCACGGCGAAGAAGGCCACCAGCAGGAGCCGGAAGGCGATCATGGCGAGCTTGCGTGCGGACACTGTTCCCCCTGTTTCGATGACTTACGGCCGGGCCGCCGACAGCGCCACCAGCAGCGGGACGACCCGCCCCGGCGGCACCTCGTAGCGGCCTCGGCCGGTGGTGTGCAGCCACCCCACGGCGGTGAGTTGGCGCAGGTGGTGGTAGATCTGGCCGGTCGTGCCGATCTCCTCCAGCTCGGCGAGCTCGGCCGCGGTGCGCCGGCCGCCGATGACCTCGCGCAGCAGCCGCAGCCGGACCGGGTGCCCGAGCGCCGCGAACGACTCGGCGGGCTCGGCCCAGTCCCCGTCCAGCAGGCCCTCGGTCAGCGCGCCGTGCTGCCACTCGTACTGCTCCCCGGTCGGCAGCCGTACGGCCCCGGTGAACAGGACGCCTCCGTCGGCCGCCCCCAGCTCGGTCAGCTGGTCCTTGAACCCCTGCAGGGCCCAGAAGTCGCCGTCGCCGAGGCGGGGGGCGGTGTGCTGCGCGCTCTCCAGCGCGGCGAGCCGTCGCTCCAGGTCGGCGACGCGTTGTTCGAGATCCACCCTTCGATATTACGGAACTACGTAATTACGTGCAAGCGACACGGGCGCAGACGCCAAAGCCCCCGCCCGGCGGACCGGGCGGGGGCTTGAGGGTCGTACGAGTCGTACCGCCGGCTACGCCAGCAGCGCCGGAATCGTCGCCTCGTGGGTCTCGCGCAGCTCCTCCAGGGAGAGCGCGAACTCGCCCTGAAGCTCCACGGCGTCACCGTCGACGACACCGATGCGGGTGACGGGCAGCCCCCGCGCCCCGCACATGTCGTTGAAGCGGAGCTCCTCGGAGCGCGGCACGGCGACGACCGCGCGGCCCGCCGACTCGGAGAAGAGGAAGGTGAACGCGTCCAGGCCGTCGGGTACGACGAGTCGCGCGCCCTTCTCACCCAGCAGCGCCGACTCGACGACCGCCTGGATCAGACCGCCGTCGGACAGGTCGTGCGCGGAGTCGATCATGCCGTCGCGGGAGGCGGAGATCAGGATCTCGGCGAGCAGGCGCTCACGCTCCAGGTCGACCTTCGGGGGAAGGCCGCCGAGGTGGTCGTGCACCACCTGCGACCAGGCCGAGCCGCTGAACTCCTCACGCGTGTCACCGAGGAGGTACAGCAGCTGGCCCTCCTCCTGGAAGGCGACCGGCGTGCGGCGGGCCACGTCGTCGATGACGCCGAGGACCGCGACCACCGGGGTCGGGTGGATGGCCGCCTCGCCCGTCTGGTTGTAGAGGGAGACATTGCCGCCGGTCACCGGGGTGCCCAACTGCAGGCAGGCATCGGCGAGTCCACGCACCGCCTCCGCGAACTGCCACATGACGGCCGGGTCCTCGGGCGAGCCGAAGTTCAGGCAGTCGGAGACGGCGAGCGGCTTGGCACCCGTCGTCGCCACATTGCGGTAGGCCTCGGCGAGGGCCAGCTGGGCGCCCGTGTACGGGTCCAGCTTGGCGTACCGGCCGTTGCCGTCCGTCGCGATGGCGACGCCGAGGCCGGTCTCCTCGTCGATGCGGATCATGCCCGAGTCCTCGGGCTGGGCGAGGACGGTGTTGCCCTGCACGAAGTGGTCGTACTGCGAGGTGATCCACTTCTTGCTCGCCTGGTTCGGGGAGCCGACCAGCTTCACGACCTGGTCCTTCAGCTCAGCCGAAGTCGTGGGCCGCGGCAGCTTGTTCGCGTCGTCGGCCTGGAGCTCGTCCTGCCAGGAGGGGCGGGCGTACGGGCGCTCGTAGACCGGGCCCTCGTGCGCCACGGTCCGCGGGTCGACGTCGACGATCTTGCCGCCGTGCCAGTAGATCTCCAGGCGGTCGCCGTCGGTCACCTCACCGATGACGGTGGCGATGACGTCCCACTTCTCGCAGATCTCCAGGAACCGGTCGACCTTCGCCGGCTCGACGACCGCGCACATGCGTTCCTGCGACTCGCTCATGAGGATTTCCTCGGGCGAGAGCGTCGAGTCACGCAGGGGTACGTCGTCCAGGGTCACGCGCATGCCGCCGGAGCCGTTCGAGGCGAGCTCGGACGTGGCGCAGGACAGACCGGCCGCGCCCAGGTCCTGGATGCCGACGACGAGCTTCTCCCGGAAGGCCTCCAGGGTGCACTCGATGAGGAGCTTCTCCTGGAAGGGGTCGCCGACCTGGACGGCCGGGCGCTTCGACGGCTTGGCGTCGTCGAAGGTCTCGGACGCGAGGATCGAGGCGCCGCCGATGCCGTCGCCGCCGGTCCGGGCCCCGTACAGGATGACCTTGTTGCCCGCGCCGGACGCCTTCGCGAGGTGGATGTCCTCGTGCCGCATGACGCCGATGGCACCGGCGTTCACCAGCGGGTTGCCCTGGTAGCAGGAGTCGAAGACGACCTCGCCGCCGATGTTCGGCAGGCCGAGGCAGTTGCCGTACCCGCCGATGCCGGCGACGACGCCGGGGAGGACGCGCTTGGTGTCCGGGTGGTCCGCGGCACCGAAACGCAGCGGGTCGACGACCGCGACGGGCCGCGCCCCCATGGCGATGATGTCGCGGACGATGCCGCCGACACCCGTGGCCGCACCCTGATAGGGCTCCACGTACGACGGGTGGTTGTGCGACTCGACCTTGAAGGTCACGGCGTAGCCCTGGCCGACGTCCACGACACCGGCGTTCTCGCCGATGCCCACGAGCAGCGCATCGGACTGGGGGGCCTTCTCGCCGAACTGGCGCAGGTGCACCTTCGACGACTTGTACGAGCAGTGCTCGGACCACATCACGGAGTACATGGCGAGCTCGGCGCCGGTGGGCCGGCGGCCGAGGATCTCCACGACCTTCTCGTACTCGTCCTTCTTCAGACCGAGTTCGGCCCAGGGCAGCTCGACGTCGGGGGTCGCGGCCGCGTGCTCGACCGTGTCCAGAGGCGTCCGGCTCATGCGTTGACCAGCTTCTTGAGGATCGAGGTGAAGAAGGGGAGACCGTCGGTGCGGCCGGTGCCGATGAGCGGCTCGACGGCGTGCTCCGGGTGCGGCATCAGGCCCACGACGTTCCCGGCCTCGTTGGTGATGCCGGCGATGTCGTTGAGCGAGCCGTTCGGGTTGAAGTCGAGGTAGCGGAAGGCGACGCGGCCCTCGGCCTCCAGCTTGTCCAGCGTGTACTGGTCGGCGACGTAGCGGCCGTCCATGTTCTTGAGCGGGATGTGGATCTCCTGCCCGCTCTCGTAGTCGCTGGTCCAGGCGGTCTGCGCGTTCTCCACCCGCAGCTTCTGGTCGCGGCAGATGAAGTGCAGGTGGTCGTTGCCGAGCATCCCGCCGGGCAGCAGGTGCGCCTCGGTGAGGACCTGGAAGCCATTGCAGATACCGAGGACCGGAAGGCCGGCCTTCGCCTGCTCGATGACCGTGTCCATCACCGGCGAGAAGCGGGAGATGGCGCCGGCCCGCAGATAGTCGCCGTAGGAGAAACCGCCGGGCAGCACCACGGCATCGACCTGCTTGAGGTCCTTGTCCTTGTGCCAGAGGGCGACCGGTTCGGCACCCGCGAGGCGGATCGCACGCTGGGTGTCCCTGTCGTCGAGACTCCCCGGGAAAGTGACGACGCCAATACGAGCGGTCACTTCGCGGCCTCCGCGACTTCCTCCACCTTGACGGTGAAGTCCTCGATCACGGTGTTGGCGAGGAAGGATTCCGCAAGATCGTGGATGCGGGCGAGCGCGGCCTCGTCGACCGGCCCGTCAACTTCCAGTTCGAAACGCTTTCCCTGACGTACGTCGGAGATACCTTCGAATCCCAGCCGCGGCAGTGCGCGCTGCACCGCCTGGCCCTGGGGGTCGAGGATCTCCGGCTTGAGCATGACGTCGACTACGACGCGTGCCACTGGCACTCCCGGTGTGTGGTGCTGAGCAGGTTCCTTCAGACTACCCGCACAAAATTTCTACGCGGGTAGAGTTGTAGGAAGCTACGTGACAGCCATCACGATGAGGTACTGGAGGGGTGCGTTCACGAAAAGTTACGGGAAAGATCCCCGATCAGCCGCAGATAGGTATTGCGCTCGGACACGCGGACAGATTTAGTCGGGCTTCACATTGCATTGCCGGGCACTGTACAAATGAATTGGCAAATAGCCGAGACTCGGTACGTCATCCCAGCTGAGGTGTATGACATGCCGGACGAAGGGACCGATATTCGTGGCGCAGAAGGTCGTGGTCACTCTCTTTGACGACATCGACGGCTCGGAAGCGGCGGAAACGATCGCCTTCGGACTCGACGGCAAGTCGTACGAGATCGACCTGAATGAAGCCAATGCCAAGAAACTGCGTAAGGCGCTCGCGCCCTACGTGGACGCCGGCCGCAAGCGGTCGAAGTCAGGCAAGGCGTACAAGCAGACCGAGGTCGCCCCGGACCCGGCGGCCGTCCGGGCCTGGGCCCAGGCCAACAAGATGGAGGTGCCGGCCCGCGGCCGCATCCCCAAGAAGGTCTACGAGGCATTCGCCTCGGCGCAGTGAGGTGCCCCGCGAGGAGCGCGTCCTCAGGGTCCGTCAGCGGGCCTTGAGGACCGCGGACTTGGGCCGGTGCGACAACCGACTTGCGCTACCCCCCTGCTGATCAGCTAATGTCTGGAGCACGCCGCCGGGCGGGGCAGAAAAGCCCAGCTCGCCGAGCATGCGGGTGTAGTTCAGTAGCAGAACATCCCCCTTCCAGGGGGAAGGCGCAGTGTGCAATTCCTGTCACCCGCTCTGCACCGCCGGTCCGACCACAGATGTGGATCAGGTAGGCTGGTGCTCGCACCGATCGGTGAGAGCCGGTCGGGGGCAATGCGGACGTAGCTCAGTTGGTAGAGCGCAACCTTGCCAAGGTTGAGGTCGCGAGTTCGAGCCTCGTCGTCCGCTCTTGATAGAGACCCCGGTCCAATGGACCGGGGTCTTTCTTGTGCCATGCCTGTCCGCCTGACATTTGTCATGCCGAGTGATGACAGCGCGCACTGCTCCCGGGCTCCGGCCGCGGGGACGCTGAGTGCATGAACTTCAACGAACACGAACACGTGATTGAGGTCACTGACCTGCGGCGTGTGTACGGGGGCGGGTTCGAGGCGGTGCGCGGCATCACCTTCTCCGTGGACCGCGGCGAGGTCTTCGCACTGCTCGGCACCAACGGCGCGGGCAAGACATCGACCGTCGAACTGCTGGAGGGGCTCGCCGAGCCCGCCGGAGGACGGGTACGGGTGCTCGGGCACGATCCCCACGCCGAGCGGGGCGTCGTACGGCCGCGGACCGGGGTCATGCTGCAGGAGGGCGGCTTCCCGTCCGAGCTGACCGTCGGCGAGACCGCCCGGATGTGGGCCGGGTGCGTGAGCGGGGCGCGGCCCGAGGGCGAGGTGCTGGACCGGGTCGGGCTGGGCGGGAAGACCGGCGTACGGGTGAAGCAGCTGTCCGGGGGTGAGCGGCGGCGGCTGGACCTGGCGCTCGCGCTGCTCGGGGATCCCGAGGTGCTGTTCCTGGACGAGCCCACGACCGGGCTCGACGCCGAAGGGCGCCGGGACACCTGGGAGTTGGTGCGGGAACTGCGTGACGCCGGTACGACCGTGCTGCTGACCACGCACTATCTGGAGGAGGCCGAGGGTCTCGCCGACCGGCTCGCGATCCTGCACCAGGGGCGGATCGCGGCCGCCGGGACGCCGGCCGAGGTGACCGCGGCCCAGCCGTCGCGGATCGTCTTCGAGCTGCCCGAGGGTTACTTCCTGGGGGACCTGCCGCCGCTCGGTGAGCTGGGCGTGAGCGGGCACGAGGTCGACGGGCGGGTCGTACGGCTGCGCACCCATCAGCTCCAGCGGGCGGCGACCCGGCTGCTGGTGTGGGCCGAGGGGGCCGGGGTGGAGCTGCGGCGGCTGGACGTGCGGGCGGCGTCGCTGGAGGAGGCGTTCCTGGGGATCGCGCGGGAGGCGGCCGGCGCCGCCGAGAAGAAGGAGTACGCGGCATGAGTACGGCGATGACCACCCCGGTGGGACGCATGACGGCGTTGGCCCGCGCGGAGGTGACGCTGCTCGGACGCAGCAGAGGCACGCTGTTCGCGGCGCTGTTCGTGCCGCTGCTGCTGCCCTTCAGCGTGCGGGAGGCGGCGAAGGGGATGGACCTGGCGGAGGCCGGCCTTTCCCTCGGCACCGTCGTCCTGCCCGCCTCGATCGGCTTCTCACTGCTCTACGCGGTGTACGCGACGCTCGTCTCCGTCTACACCGCCCGGCGTGAGGAACTCGTCCTCAAACGGCTGCGCACGGGCGAGCTGAAGGACGCGGAGATCCTGGCCGGGGCGGCGCTGCCGGCCGTGGCCACGGGGATCGCACAGAGCCTGGTGCTGACGGTCGGCTGCGCCGTCCTGCTCGACGTGGGCGCGCCGAGCGCTCCCCATCTCGCCGTGCTGGGCCTGCTGTTGGGCCTCGTCCTGTGCGCGTCGCTGGGCGCCGTGACCGCGTCGTTCACCCGCAGCGTCGAGAGTGCGCAGGTCACGACACTGCCCGTGGTGTTCCTCTCCATGATCTTCTCCGGGATGTTCATCCCCCTGGAGATGCTGCCGGACCGGGTGGCGTCGGTGTGCGAGCTCCTGCCGCTGACCCCGGCGATCACCCTGCTGCGGGGTGGCTGGACCGGCGACCTGTCGGCGTCCGAGGCGCTGGGCGCCGTACTCGTCGCGCTGGTCTGGACGGTCCTGGGCGTGTTTGCTGTACGGCGGTGGTTCCGCTGGGAACCACGGCGTTGATCCAGGGGGAGAGCGGCGGATGCGCGGGCCGGGAACGTGGTGGCGGGGGAAGAGCACCCCGGCGAAGGTGGAGACGTACACGAGGGGGTCCTTCCACTTCTTCGCGGTGATCGAGGTCGCCGGGGCGGGGCTGCCGGTCGCCGGTCAGATCGGGGGTGGGCCTGGTGCCTGGCTGATCCTCCTGGTGTGCGCGCACGCGGCGACCTGCTTGCTGACCGTGTCACGGGCGGTGGACTGGGTGCGCGGTCGGCGGGAGCAGCCCGTACGCCTGATGTGGACGCTCGCCACGGCCACCGCCGCGGTCGCCGTCACGGCTCTCGCCATCGCCGAGTACGGCCCGAAGGGCGGCGACGTCGACTCGGCGGCGGGCAGCGTCTTCGGAGTCACCATGATCTTCGGGGCGGGCATCATCGCGCTCGGCGTGAAGGCGCGCAGGCATGTGTACGCCGTCGTCTCGGGCTTCGCGGCGGGTGCCGGGGTCATCGTGCTCGTGATGACCCGGTCACCGCTCGGCGCGCTGGTCACCGCGTTGGTCGTGCTGCTCGGCGGCGGCTTCCTCGCCTTCACCGCCGTCTTCTCCGTCTGGCTGCTCCGGTCCGTCTTCGAGCTCGACGAGGCCCGCGAGACCCGCGCCCGGCTCGCCGTCGCCGAGGAGCGGCTGCGGTTCGGGCGGGATCTGCACGACGTCATGGGGCGCAACCTCGCGGTCATCGCCCTGAAGAGCGAACTGGCCGTGCAGTTGGCGCGGCGCGGGCGGCCCGAGGCGGTGGAGCAGATGATCGAGGTGCAGCGGATCGCGCAGGAGTCTCAGCGCGAGGTGCGGGACGTCGTACGCGGGTACCGGGAGGCCGACCTGGAGGTCGAACTCGTGGGTGCGCAAGGGGTGTTGACTGCGGCGGGGATCGCGTGCGAGGTCACCGGGGAGGCGGCCGGACTGCCCGTCGAGGTGCAGTCGGCGCTGGCCTGGGTGGTGCGCGAGGCGACCACGAATGTGCTGCGGCACGGGAACGCCGAGCGGTGTGCGGTGGGAGTGCGGGTGAGCGAGGGACGTGTGGTGCTGACGGTGGAGAACGACGGGGCTGCCGGAGCCTCCGACGGGGGTGGGGGCTCCGGCCTCGCCGGGCTGCGCGAGCGGCTGGCCGCGGTGGACGGCACCTTGGAGGCCGGTCGTGTGGACGAGGAGGTGTTCCGGCTGGTGGCGGAGGTGCCGTTGACGGGGGCGGGTGTGCGGGAGGTCACCGTATGAGCGGGTCGGTGCGGCTGCTGCTGGCCGACGACGAGCATCTGATCCGGGGGGCGCTGGCCACGCTGCTCTCCCTGGAGGACGACCTCGTGATCGTCGCCGAGGCGGCCAGCGGGCCCGAGGCGCTGGCGATGGCCCGGGCGCACGAACCGGACGTGGCCGTCCTCGATCTTCAGATGCCGGGGGCCGACGGTGTGAGGGTCGCCACATCCCTGCGCGCCGAACTTCCCGGCTGCCAGGTGCTGATCGTGACCAGTCACGGTCGGCCCGGGCATCTGAAGCGGGCCCTTGCGGCGGGTGTGCGCGGGTTCGTCCCGAAGACCGTCAGCGCGCAGCGGCTCGCGGAGATCATCCGTACCGTGCACGCCGGTAACCGTTACGTCGACCCGGAGTTGGCCGCCGACGCCATCGCCGCCGGGGACTCGCCGCTGACCGCGCGGGAGGCGGAGGTGCTGGAACTCGCCGCCGACGGGGCGCCCGTCGCGGAGATCGCGGAGCGGGCCGCGCTGTCCCAGGGGACCGTGCGGAACTATCTGTCGTCCGCCGCGTCGAAGCTCGGCGCGGAGAACCGTCACGCGGCGGTGCGTCTCGCGCGGGAGAGAGGTTGGGTATAGTGGGTCTCGCGCCACGGCGCATGCGAACGTAGCTCAGTTGGTAGAGCGCAACCTTGCCAAGGTTGAGGTCGCGAGTTCGAACCTCGTCGTTCGCTCCAGTTCAAAGGCCCCGGTCATCGACCGGGGCCTTTGTCATGGGGTCAGCTCCAGCTCGTGCCCGTCAGGCGCTCGTACGCCTCCACGTACTTCGCACGGGTCGCGTCCACGACCTCCTGCGGCAGCGGCGGCGGGGGCTGCTCGCTCTTGCGGTCCCAGCCGGACGCCGGCGAGGTCAGCCAGTCACGGACGAACTGCTTGTCGTACGACGGCTGCGCGCGGCCCGGCTGCCACTGGTCGGCCGGCCAGAAGCGGGAGGAGTCCGGCGTGAGCACCTCGTCGGCGAGGACCAGCGTCTCCCCCTCGAAGCCGAACTCGAACTTGGTGTCGGCGAGGATGATGCCGCGCTCGCGGGCGATGTCCCGGCCCCGGGAGTAGACGGAGAGGGTCGCCTGGCGCAGCCGGGCGGCGGTGTCGGCGCCGACCTGGCGGGCGACCTCCTCGTAGGAGACGTTCTCGTCGTGCTCGCCGACCGCGGCCTTGGTGGCCGGGGTGAAGATCGGGGCGGGCAGTTCGCTGCCGTCGACCAGACCCTCGGGCAGCGCGAGGCCGCAGACGGTGCGGGAGGCGTTGTACTCGACGAGGCCCGAGCCGGTGAGGTAACCGCGGGCCACGGCCTCCACCGGGACCATCTGCAGCGACTTGCACACCAGGGTGCGGCCCGCCCAGTCGGCGGGGGCGCCGGCCGGTACGTCGGTGCTCAGCACATGGTTGGGCACCAGGTCGGCGAGCTGGTCGAACCACCACAGCGAGAGCTGGGTGAGGACGCGGCCCTTGTCGGGGATCTCGGTCGGCAGCACCCAGTCATAGGCGGACATACGGTCACTGGCGACCATCACGAGGTCGCCGGCCTCGTTCTGGTACAGATCCCGCACCTTGCCGGTGTGCAGGTGCACCAGGCCCGGAACCTCGATCGGCTCGGGCTTTTCTACGAATCCGGACACGGTTCCTCCCCGTGGTTCTGTCCAACGGGTCGATTGTCCCGTACGAGGCTCTGACCTTGGACTGGGGGTGCGTTGGGTGAGCGACTGGGGTGTTCTGGGTGAGCTCAGTCACGCTTGCAGATGCGGTCCAGGAGGTTCGCCGTGGCGCGCTGGACTCGGGCGTCGACATGGCCCGGGCGGTCCAGCGCCGGGGACCAGGCGAAGGTGCCGGACGCGAAGACCAGGGCGCCGGAGGGGGCGCGGTACAGGGACGTCTCCTGGTGACGTACGGCGCCCTCGCGGTCCGCGTACGGGGAGTGCGCGAGCAGGATGCGCTCCTCGTGCTCGGGCAGCGGGGCGCGCGGGAAGTAGCGGTCGGCCTCGCCCGCGACCATGCCCCCGATCCCGTCCCCCTCGTGGGCGCCGGTCGCCTCCCAGAGCCAGTGGTCGGCGTTGCGGACGATCAGTGGGTGCGGCTCGGGGACCTGGCCCGCGTACTGGATGCCGATCACCTCCTGTTCGGGGCGGTCGATCTCGCGCCACAGCACCGGGCGGCCGGGGCCCTTGCGCTTGCGACAGGTGAGCAGGCGGTCCGGGACGCCGGACGGGGAGGGGGCCAACTCGACCTGCCAGTACATGGAGTTGGCGGAGAGGAAGACGAGGGAGGTGCCGTTCTCGCGGGCGAGCTCCACCGTGCGGCGCATGTTCGTCGACCAGTACTCGTCGTGGCCGGGGAAGACCAGGCCGCGGTAGCGGGTGGGGTCGACGTGGCCCGCGTGCAGGTCGCGGGCGTCGGCGTAGGCGATGTCGTAGCCGTAGCGCTCGGCCCAGCGGATGAAGTCGTAGGCGTGGCCCACGTGCAGGGGCAGGCCCGCGCCCGCGTACGGGCGGTCGAAGGAGACGGTCGTGGCGGCGTCGGCCTCGCCGAGCAGCCGGCCGTCCTCGTCCCAGGCGTGATAGAGGCTCGCGCCGGTGTGGCCGTCCTCGGGGTAGAGGTTGTAGGCCTGCCAGGTGACGTCGGGGAGGAGCAGGAGCAGGTCCGCGGGGTGGTTGTCGCGGACGGTGAAGGGGATGTGGGAGCGGTAGCCGTCGACGGTGGTCAGGACGGCGACATACGCGCCGATGCTCCAGTACGAGGGGATCTGCAGACGCCAGGACAGCCACCAGTGGTGGCAGGAGACCGTGCGGTCGGCGGTGAGCGGCGCGGGCTGGACGATGCCGGAGAGGCGGGGGCTGGTGGTGATCTTGGCCGCGCCGTCGCCGCCGTAGTGGCCGATGCGGTAGATGTCGACGGCGAACTCCTGGGGCGGGTCGACCGTGATGTGGAAGTCGACTGCCTCGCCGGGGGCGACCGCGCCGGTGGAGATGAAGCCCTTGATCTGACGGCGGACGTCGTCTGCGGAGCGCGGTCCGGCGCTTCGGGGCGCGGGGACCCTGGGGGTGTCCGACGCGCATCGGCCACTACGGCGGCGACGGCGCGGCCAAGATCACCACCAGCCCCCGCCGGCGCGGCCAAGATCACCACCAGCCCCCGCCTCTCCGGCATCGTCCAGCCCGCGCCG
>NZ_RDBN01000053.1:1550670-1552484 GCF_008042075.1 Streptomyces sp. UW30
AGGTCGGGCTGGCGTATGCCGGCTGGGACCGCCTGCTCACACGCGTCGCGCTGCCCGCCTGGCGGATGGGCCGCTGGCCGGGACGTCCGGTGGGGTCGACAAGTGGTCCAGGACGCGGGCCAGGGTCGGGCCGCCGGACTCCGGGGTGGCGTCGCCGGTGGTGCGGCGCACTCCCAGGGCGTCGAGCACGCGGTGGAGACGGGCCGCGTCGGCGCGCCATTTACGGTCGACGACCTCCTCCGGGTACGCCTGCCAGTCCACCGGGGACCAGTCGGGGCCGGGCTCGGCCGGGCCGCCGTGGAAGAGGCGGGCGGCGAGCAGCGAGGTGGCCTCGTCGACCACGCCGGGCTCTTCGAGCAGGTCACAGGCGGGGCGCTCGCCCAGTCGGGAGGCGAAGCCCTCGGCCAGACGGTCCCGGCGGGACAGCTCGGTGAGCGCGGCGACTACGCCGGCGTCCAGCCGGGAGGGCCAGCGGCCCATCCGCCAGGCGGGCAGCGCGACGCGTGTGAGCAGGCGGTCCCAGCCGGCATACGCCAGCCCGACCTGTTCCTGGGCGACGATCCGCAGTCCGTAATCCACAGCCTGTGCACGCTCGGCGGCCGCGGCGGCCACGCCCCGCTCCATCTCGGCGGCGTGCTCGCGGCAACTGCGCAACAGCAGCCGCGCTACCGCACCGATCCCCGCGCACACCGCCCGCGACCCCGGGCAGCGGCCGTGCGTCGAGGCGACGGCCACGGCGGCGTCCAGGCCCCGGACGAAGCGCCGGGCCTGGGCTATGTCCGGGTGCGCGGAGGGTCCCGTACCGGCGACGACCGGGGCGAGGACCGCGCGCAGCTCGCCGACGCGCATCCACCACAGGAACGGGGAGCCGATGACGAGAACCGGGGCAGCGGGCGCACGGCGGTGGGCGCCGCGCGAGCTTCCGCCGCGCAGGCCGTTGAGCCCTTCCTCGTCGCGGTCCTCGGCCGGGGGCGGGCCGTGCGCCCGGTGGGTGCGGTCCTCCAGCCAGCTGTCGCAGTCCGGGGTGAGCGCTATCGCGGACGGCGCGGGAACGTCGAGGCGGTCGGCGAGGTCGCGCACCAGCCGGTACAGGTCCGGGGCCTGTTCCTCGGCGACCTGGACCGTCGGGCTGACGGCGGGGCGGGCGCGGGCGACGACCAGGGCGATGAGGCCGGCGGCGAGCAGGACGAGGACGGCGACGGGGGTCACCACCCAGCGGGCGGCATCCCAACCCTGGCCGACGAAATGGCCGGTGGAGGCGCCGGCGAGCAGCACCACGGCGACCGCCGCGGGCAACAGGGCGACGGCCAGCGCGCGGCTGCGGATGCGCAGCACCGCGAGGGCCCGGGCACGCGCGGCCTGCGCACCCACCTCGACACCCATACCGGTCACGGCCGGACCTCACCCCCTCCGCGCTGCCCTGGCTGTCCGTACTGTCCTGGCTTTGCTCACTCCCCCACTGTGGCACCCACCACTGACATCGCAATGCCGGTGGGCCAAGTGCCGGAACGCTTGCGCCGCACCCTAGTTGGGGCGTCAGCCCACGTCAGCCGGATAGGGCATCGGTCACTCGATGGAATGGCTTTGGGGAAAGGTGGATGACGGAAAGCGAGGATCAGGCCCCTGATCCTGACCAAAGTCCAGTCGCCGACCCGGGAACTGACCGGGGGTCGGCCCATGGGCTCCGGCAAGAGTCAGGCCCCGAATCCTGAGACGGAATCGGGGCCTGTCCGGTTTATCGAGAGTGGGGGTTTCTGGGAGCGCCCGGGGCTTTGGAGGGGGCGTGAGGGGCGCTCGTGCGTGGGTGGGGCGGG
>NZ_RDBN01000053.1:1552584-1594126 GCF_008042075.1 Streptomyces sp. UW30
GTGCCTGCCGTGGGGCGGGGCGGTGGAGCCGGGGGGTGGTTACTCGTCCGCCGCCTTCGCCGCGATGTCCGTGCGGTGCTGGGAGCCGTCGAGCCCGATGCGGGCCACCGCCCGGTATGCGCGGTCGCGGGCCTTGGTGAGGTCCTTGCCCGTCGCCGTCACCGACAGGACGCGGCCGCCGGCGCTGACGATCGCGTCGCCGGCGCGCTTGGTGCCGGCGTGCAGGACGTAGGCGTGCGGGGCGTCCTCGGCGGTCACCTCGTCGAGGCCCGTGATCGGGTCGCCGGTGCGCGGGGTGCCGGGGTAGTTGTGCGAGGCGACGACCACGGTGACCGCGGCGTCGTCGCTCCAGCGCAGGGGCTCCAGGTCGGCGAGGTCGCCCTTGGCGGCGGCCAGCAGGACACCCGCCAGCGGGGTCTTCAGGCGGGCCAGGACGACCTGCGTCTCGGGGTCGCCGAAGCGGGCGTTGAACTCGATGACCCGTACGCCCCGCGAGGTGATCGCGAGACCGGCGTAGAGCAGGCCGGAGAACGGGGTGCCGCGGCGGCGCATCTCGTCGACGGTCGGCTGCAGCACCGACTCCATGACCTCCCCGACGAGCTTCGGGTCGGCCCACGGGAGCGGGGAGTACGCGCCCATGCCGCCGGTGTTCGGCCCCTCGTCGCCGTCGAGCGCCCGCTTGAAGTCCTGGGCGGGCTGGAGCGGGAGCACCGTCTCGCCGTCGGTGATGGCGAAGAGGGAGACCTCGGGGCCGTCGAGGTACTCCTCGATGACGACGCGCTCGCAGGAGTTCGCGTGCGTCCTGGCCGCGTCGAGGTCGCCGGTCACGACGACGCCCTTGCCGGCGGCGAGGCCGTCGTCCTTGACCACGTACGGGGCGCCGAAGGCGTCGAGGGCCTCCTCGACCTCGTCGGGCGTCGTGCAGACGTAGGAGCGGGCCGTCGGGACGCCGGCTCCCGCCATCACGTCCTTCGCGAACGCCTTGGAGCCCTCGATCTGCGCGGCCTCCCCGGAGGGGCCGAAGACCGGGATGCCCGCCTCGCGCACGGCGTCGGCGACCCCGGCGACGAGGGGTGCCTCCGGGCCTACGACCACGAGGTCGGCGCCGAGCTGTTCGGCCAGCGCGGTTACGGCCGCGCCGTCCAGGGCGTCGACCTGGTGCAGCTCGGCGACCTCGGCGATGCCGGCGTTGCCGGGGGCGCAGTGCAGCGCGGTGACGTCGGGGTCGAGGGACAGGGAGCGGCACAGGGCGTGTTCGCGGGCGCCGGTACCGATGACGAGGACCTTCACGGGGGTCAGCCTAACGGGGTTGTTGTGCGGGCATCTGAAGGGGCCGTTCTGGGCGGCATGGACGTTCCTCCAAAGCGTGGGGGGCGTGGGCGGCGTGGTCGTGGCCGTCGTCGTGGCCGTGGTCGTGACTGTCGCCCTGGGGGCTGCCGCCCCCAGACCCCCGCTTCGGCCCTGAACGGGCCT
This sequence comes from Streptomyces sp. UW30, assembly GCF_008042075.1. Lineage (GTDB taxonomy): Bacteria > Actinomycetota > Actinomycetes > Streptomycetales > Streptomycetaceae > Streptomyces. The sequence continues at coordinate 1,554,058 of NZ_RDBN01000053.1, forward strand.
TGTCCTCAAGCGCCGGACGGGCTGAGYGATRCCGACCGGCGTGSGGAGAGGGCSCTCGTGCCGGGCAAGCCCCAGCGGGTGGGTGGTCGGGGCCTGCTCCGTGGGGGCACCCTGCTGCCCGGCCGGAGGCGCGCCCGGCGCCCGTACGGCCGCCCGGGCCGCGGCGGGACCGCCACCCGGTGGAACCGGCTGAGCCGGGGGGGCCGAGGGAGCAGAGGGAGCCAGTGGGGCGGGCGCGGTGGCCGCTCCCCCATGCGCGTCAGGACCCGGCACGTACCCCATCGCGGGCGTCCCACCGCCCCCGGAGAAGTTGACGCCCCGCTCCAGTCGATCGAGCCGGGCCATGACCGAGCGCGCGTCCCCGTACGCGGCCGGCAGGAGCACGCGCGCGCAGATCAGCTCCAGCTGGAGACGGGGCGAAGTGGCACCCCGCATCTCGGTCAGCCCCTCGTTGACCAGGTCGGCGGCGCGGCTGAGCTCGGCGGCACCGAAGGTGCCGGCCTGGGCCCGCATGCGCTCCAGGACGTCGGCGGGGGCGTCGAAGAGCCCCTTCTCGGTGGCGTCCGGCACGGCGGCCAGGATCACCAGGTCGCGCAGCCGCTCCAGCAGGTCGGCGACGAAGCGCCGAGGGTCGTTGCCGCCCTCGATGATCCGGTCCACGACCTCGAAGGCCGCGGCCCCGTCACCGGTCGCGAAGGCCTCCACGACGGAGTCGAGGAGGGAGCCATCGGTGTAGCCGAGCAGCGAGGTGGCCATGGCATACGTCACACCCTCCTCTCCCGCTCCGGCAAGCAGCTGGTCCATGACGGACATGGAGTCACGCACGGAGCCCGCGCCTGCGCGCACGACAAGCGGCAGCACGCCTTCCGCGACGGCCATGTTCTCGCGGCCGCACACCTCGCCGAGGTAGTCGCGCAGGGTGCCCGGCGGGACGAGCCGGAAAGGGTAGTGATGGGTTCGCGACCGGATGGTCCCGATGACCTTCTCGGGCTCGGTGGTGGCGAAGATGAACTTGAGATGCTCCGGCGGCTCCTCGACGACCTTCAGCAGCGCGTTGAAGCCCGCCGACGTGACCATGTGGGCCTCGTCGATGATGTAGATCTTGTAGCGACTGCTCGCGGGTCCGAAGAAGGCCTTTTCGCGCAGCTCACGGGCGTCGTCCACACCACCGTGCGACGCGGCGTCGATCTCGATGACGTCGATGGACCCCGGACCGTTCCGAGCGAGGTCCTGGCAGGACTGGCACTCCCCGCACGGGGTCGGCGTGGGACCTTGCTCACAGTTCAGACAGCGCGCCAGGATCCGCGCGCTGGTCGTCTTGCCGCATCCGCGCGGGCCGCTGAACAGGTACGCGTGATTGACCCGGTTGTTCCGCAGCGCCTGCTGCAACGGGTCGGTGACATGCTCCTGCCCGATGACCTCGGCGAACGACTCCGGGCGATAGCGGCGGTACAGCGCGAGAGACGACACGCCTACGAGGTTATAGGCGCCCACTGACAACGCGGACCGCCCCGATGGGGCTCGTCTTCTGTTCCCCCGCGCATCGGCGGGATCCGTCCCGGGCGGCGCGCACACGCACCGGAGGCGCCGGGTACGACAAGACCCCCCACGCACCCGCCAGAGCCAACCTACCCTTGCTGCCTTCCGGCCCTGGGGGAGTTCAGTCAGATAGCGCCGCGTGAGGGGCTGAGCCCCAGCCTACCTGATCGCGGGACGGCCGAACGAGTTCGCTAGCACCCTCCAACGTCTTGTATTGTTTGCCGCGGAGGATTCGCCTAGTGGCCTAGGGCGCACGCTTGGAAAGCGTGTTGGGGGCAACCCCTCACGAGTTCGAATCTCGTATCCTCCGCCAGTGCCTCACCGGGCACGATGTCGAAGGGCCCCACCGTTCGCGGTGGGGCCCTTCGTCGTTGTCCGTCTCAGTTTCCGTCTCAGTTGGATTTTCCGTCGGCTTCGGGAGCTCCGCCGGTTCCGGGCGGCACCCAGAGGGCGTCTCCGACTTGCTGGGCGACCTTCCGAAGCATGGTCCCGGTCACATGCATGTACCGGGAGCGCATCCGGGCCGCTCCCCCAGGCTCCCAACCCCCTTGCCCTCCCAGTCGGCACCGGCTGCGATCCGTTCCCGTTCCTGCGTCTCCTGGTGCTGGCGGAGAATCTTGATCAGCGGATCGGGCAGGCCGATGGTTCGGCGGCCCGCGCGGGACTTGGTGGACTTGTGCTCGCGGCAGGTCTGCTGTCGCTTCGGGCAGTAGCCCGCCTTACGCCCGCAGGGTCCGCCGTCGCAGCCGTGGGCGTACTTGGGCCGGAGCCGGTTCTTGCGAATGCGGGCGTATCCGGCGTCGAGGTCGACGTCTTCCCAGTGCAGGCCCAGCGCCTCCCCCTGGCGGAGGCCCAGCGCCAGGGCGACGACCCAGCGCGCGCTGTTGCGGAGCTTGGCCGCCTCGGCGAGGAGGCTCTGCACCTCGTCGATCGTGTACGGCTCGATGTCCTCCTCTTCGAGGCGGGGAGCCTTGGCGATCTCGGCCGCGTTGGTGGGGACGTGCCCGCGAAGGGCGCCGAGCTGAGGCCGGACTCATCCATAGACGTCGATGAGGTGCGCGAGACGCGCCGCCGCTGCATCCGCCGGCGCCGGGGGCACGCGCTTGACCCGATAGACCAATTGCACAAGGTGCTGAGGCGACGGCGCAGCAGGCCAGAGGCACCAAGCGAGTGAGTCGTCCAGTGGGCAGAGCACGCTGACACCAGCGACTGACACCAACAGGCATGAACGGCGGCGGCCGAGGGCGGATTGCAGCGGATGGTCGACCAAGGCTCCCAGGGCACTGTCGACTGCCGTGACCATCGTGCGCAGCGCACCGGGCCTCGCCGTTGCCCATGCTCGGGAGCCCTGACATCTGTCAGGATCCCTCCTGCCTGCCTGCCTCCTACCGTTTCGCGCAGGACGCCCGGCACAGGCCGGAACAGAAGGGCAGGACATGAAGAGCCTCTGGAAGCGCGCACTCGTCACCGGAACAGCGGGGATCGCTCTCGCCGGCGGAGTCGGTCTCGCGACCGCCTCACCCGCGGCGGCCGCAGAGCGTAACGTGCTGCAGTGCAACGCCTGGATCTCGGACGATGTCGCCATCGGCGACTGCTACAACCCCGGGACGCAGCTGCACGCGTTCTCCGTACGCGCCATCTGCGGCTGGGCCCCCGACGCTTACTCGAATTGGGTATATGTGAAGCCGGGCACGAGCGCCGCCATCGGTGTCCGCTGCGGCTCGTTGAGCACCGGCGTCGGCGGCGTGGCGATCGAGTACGGCGGCTGAGCGTCCCGGGACGCCCAGATCCACCAGAAAAGCCCCTAGAAGGTCGATGAAGATCTTGGGTTCTGGCCCTGCCGCGTGAGCGGCAGGGCCAGACTCGTCATGTGGCGATGTGCGACTGGGTCGGCGAGATGGTCGGGCCGGACGTGTGGGAGACCTGCCGGGATCTGATCCCGGCCGGGAATGTGTTCGCGTTCCTGGCCGAGCATCATGGGATCCCGTTCGGTTGAGATACGGCTTCTGAGGCCAGACCTCAAAGCCTTGGTCTATACAGGCGCTGGCCACACCCGCGACTGGGGCCCGTTGCCTTGACCCGGCCATTGAGCCTCCACCGACCGCGTGACCACAGCTTTGCGTCCGGGGTGGTCATGGTCCCAGCGAGACACTCCGCTCGGCGCGGTGCCCCCATGCGGTCGAGGCTCAGTTCCGGGCGGATCTACAAGACCGTCCACCACGGGTCGATGTCGCCCAGCGGCTCGCCGGCCGCGGCATCGCCGAGCTATCTGCAGCCACCCTGGGCGATCCATCCGAGTTCGCCGACATTCGGCACCTAACGACCGGAATCTCCGGCTATGTGTACTAGGATCCGCCGCTAGCATCACTCGATCGACCGTCGCTCACCCAATCGATAGGAGGCCCGATGATTGGCGTGCTCGTGACTTTCACGCAGACCGAAAAGTTCGATCGTTCAACTATCGCAAGGATTGCCGACGAGCTCCGAGGACCGTTCGAAGGCATGGCCGGCCTTCGCTTCAAGAGCTTCACGCTCGATGAAAACGGCGTTCAGGCAAGGAACTTCTACGTGTGGGATGACGATGAGAAGGCCCGTTCCTTCTTCACGGAAGAGATCGTCGACAAGGTGACGGGGATCTATGGCGTCCCGCCCAAAATCGAATACCTCGATATCGTGGGGTTCGTCGACAACTCTGGCACCTGATTCTCAACGAGGCTGTCGCACAAACCCTGCTGGCCGGGCCGTTTTGGACCAGCGTGGCGCGCCACAGAACTCCCTGTTCAACAGACCGGAGCGCCCCCGGGGGAGTTGACCATGCCGAACCCGGGCGTCCCCGGGGTATCCGCATGCTCGACCGCGAATGTGCACGGCGACCAGGCCAGGCCCTGGACGTACGCCGGCCTGCCTCGCATCCGCCAGCGGTAGGCCGTGCCGTCGACAACGATCCGTCGTGATCCCTTGCGGACCAATGTCATGACGCCCCTTCAACAGCGAAGATGCTGGCGAGCCCGGCCCCGCCGTCCGTCTCAGTTTCCGTCTCATTCAGCGCCGTTCACGGCCGTTCAGACGAGACCAGAAGCGGTAGCCGCTCAGCTGACCGGCCGCCCGTGAACGCAGGTGAACGGCCCCGTCCGAAGCCCCCGGGACCACCACCACAGTTGGAAAGCGTGTTGGGGGCACCCCCTCACGAGTTCGAATCTCGTATCCTCCGCCAGTGCCTCACCGGGCACGATGTCGAAGGGCCCCACCGCAAGGTGGGGCCCTTCGACGTTGTCCTCCGACCTCGTTGTCCTGGCTTTTGTCCACAGCGGGTGTTCCCGGGGTTCCCCAGATGGCATCGGCGATCTTCCGGGCCACGTCCTTGAGCATGGCGTCCGGCACAAGCAGATACCTCGCCCGCATGCTTGCGGAGGTGCCCAGCTGCGGGCCGAAGGCTTCACCAGTCGCCTCCTGACTGTGTGAGCAGCGCCCAAGCTGACGCGATCGGCCTCAGGCCTTAGGGATATTGATCACGATCGTCCTCGAGCGCACGCGTCCTGTCGGCGTTTGCAGGCCATTCATTCCGTGTTGCGGGCCCGGGTAACGTTCCCCCCGCACTCCTTCGCTATGTTCCACGCGCCTCTGGTGTTGGCCGTCAGGTCGTTGTCCTCGATCACGCCGCCGCCGCCCTTGTAGATCAATACCGCCTCATGTGCGTTGCGGTTGATCCGGTTGGCGCGCAGGGTGGGGTTGCCGCCCGTCCTGATCTCCACACCCGACAAGGCGTTGCCGGCGATGTCGTTGTCCTCCAGCGTGCCCACACCGTCTTCACGGACGAAGACGCCGCCCTGCTTGTTGTCGTGGATCTGGTTGCGGCGCAGGGTGGGGTTGCCGCCCGTCTTGATCTCCACACCCGMAAAGGTGTTGCCGGCGATGTCGTTGTCCTCCAGCGTGCCCACACCGTCGTCTAGGACGTAGACGCCGCCCTGCTTGTTGTCGTGGATCTGGTTGCGGCGCAGGGTGGGGTTGCCGCCCGTCCTGATCATCACACCCGCAAAGGTGTTGCCGGCGATGTCGTTGTCCTCCAGCGTGCCCGCGCCGCTGTCCTGGACGTTGACGCCGCCCTGCTTGTTGTCGTGGATCTGGTTGCGGCGCAGGGTGGGGCTGCCGCCCGTCTTGATCTCCACACCCGACAAGGCGTTGCCGGCGATGTCGTTGTCCTCCAGCGTGCCCACACCGTTGTCATGGACGTTGACGCCGACCTGCTTGTTGTCGTGGATCTGGTTGCGGCGCAGGGTGGGGCTGCCGCCCGTCTTGATCTCCACACCCGACAAGGTGTTGCCGGTGATGTCGTTGTCCTCCAGCGTGCCCATACCGTTGTCATGGACGTTGACGCCGCCCTGCTTGTTGTCGTGGATCTGGTTGCGGCGCAGGGTGGGGCTGCCGCCCGTCTTGATCTCCACACCCGACAAGGCGTTGCCGGCGATGTCGTTGTCCTCCAGCGTGCCCATACCGTTGTCATGGACATAGACGCCGACCAGCTCGTTGTCGTGGATCTGGTTGCGGCGCAGGGTGGGGTTGCCGCCCGTCCGGATCGCCACACCCGCCAAGGTGTAGCCGGCGATGTCGTTGTCCTCCAGCGTGCCCATACCGTTGTCATAGACGAAGACGCCGCCCTGCTTGCCGTCGTGGATCCGGTTGCGGCGCAGGCGGGGGTCGGCGCCGTTGCGGATGGCGACGCCGGCGAGGCCCTGGCTGCTGATGTCGCAGCCTTCGAGCTCCAGCCGCCCCTGGGTGATGTCCACGCCGTACCACTCACCGCCGGTCTGGCGCAGGGTCAGGTTTGTGACCCGGCCGATGCTGGTCCGGAACATCAGCGCGTCGGCGTCGTGGGCGCGGATCTGGATGTCCGCGACGGGGCCGTCGCCGAGGATTTCCAGGGGCTTGTCGACCACCAGGCCTTCTTCGTACAGGCCCGGTCGGACCAGGATCCGGTCACCGGGTTTCGCGGCGTTGATCGCCGCGCCGACCGTGGTGAAGTCTCCCCGGTGATAGGGGTCCACCACATGGGTCGGCGGCTCGGCCTTGGCCATGACCGCGGCCTTGGCCGTGTCGTCCGTCTGTTCCGTGGAGCCGGCCGCTGCTCCGGTGGCTTGTTCAGTCCTGGCGAGGCGAACCCGGGTGGTGGCGGGCGGATGCCAGAACGTATCCCGCATACGCGACGCCAAACGCGCAAGAGCCTTGCGCACCAGCGGTGAGGTGAACGGCTCGAACCGCAGTTCCCGCCAGTCCGCATGCTGCCGGGAGGCCAGCACCCGGGCCAGCTCGTCCGCCTCTCGCAGCACAGGATCGTCCAGCTCTCGGGCACTGATGTAATACACAGGAAGGATCAGGTCCGAGCGGACCAGCTCCTTCTCCCGCTCCAGGAACCGTGCCACCTCCGCCCGGCAGGCCGGGCTGCGGAACAAGCTCGGCGTGATGATGACAAGTAACAGTGTGACCTCGTCCAGCGCCTCGTCGATGCGCTGCTGCCAGTTCTGCCCCCAGGCAACGTCGTTGCGATCCTGGAAGATAGAGAATTCCTCGCCGGTCTGCGCCCGGACCTCGGTGCCCAGCCGTTCCCGGAGCTGGGTGAGCAAACCGTCATCGTGCTCGTCATTGAAACGGACATAGCTCATGAACGCCGCAGGCTTACCGGACATGGCATCCCCCTCCCCGCCACAACCTGTGAATTCTGGCACACCGGGCCAGCCCGTCCGCGGCGAAGCCGACAACAGCAGCCGCAGATACGGCACTTGTGCAGCGAGTTACAGCAACCCACCGCGACTACAAAGCAGATGCCTGCGCTTGCCCCCGTGTGGCCATCCTCCGGCCAGCATCCTGCCGCCCCTGTCTGACCTGCCGCGCGAACCCTTATGAACGCCCCCGTACGACCACGCGCACAGTTGGAAAGCGTGCTGGGGGCAACCCCTCCGCCAGCTCAGAGGGCCGGACCGCGGAAGCGGTTCGGCCCTCTGGCGTTCGTCCGTCTCCGTTTCCGAATTTGGCCCGCAGTTCAGTTCAAGTGGTGGGTGTCGTTGAGGGCCTGCACCGTGGCGGTGCCGTCCTCTTCGTATGTCACCGTCGACAGGGAGGCTGCTGCGACTTCCATGCGGAACAGGCTGTGTGGTGGGGCCTGGAGGGCGAGGCGGATCAGGGTTCTGAGGGGTACGACGTGGGAGACGACCACGACCGTGGCGCCCGCGTACTGGGCCAGGAGGCCGTCTCGTACGGCGGCGACCCGGCGGGTTACCTGTTGCATGGTCTCTTCTGCGCCCGAGGGGGGACTCTCGGGCGAGGCGAACCATGCGCTCAGGTCGTCCGGGTAGCGTTCGCGGACTTCGCTGAAGGTCAGGCCCTCCCAGGCGCCGAAGTCCGCTTCCCGCAGGTCCCGGTCGACCTGGAGGTTCAGGCCGAGGCGCTCGGCCACGGGACGGGCCGTCTCCTGGCAGCGCCTCATCGGTGACGTGACGACCGCCTCGATGCCGCCGCGGTGGGCGAGGGCGTCCGCTGCCGCCCGGGCTTGGCGGCGTCCGACCGGTGAGAGTCCCGGGTTGGAACCTCCGCTGCCGGAGAGCCGCCCCCCTGGGGTGAGCAGGGTCTCGCCGTGCCGCAGCAGTACGAGCGTCGTCACGTCGCTCAGCTCACTTCGAGGTCTGCGCGAAGTGGTCCCGTACAGCGTCGGTCTGCTTCTCCATGACGTCGATGATGCCCTCGACGATCTTCAGGTCGGCGTCCTCGGCGATCTCCAGGACCCGGGACCAGTCGAAGAAGCTGCGGGCCGGGTCGTTGGTGATGGGGAACACGCGGATGGTGGCCTCGTAGCTGGCGACTCCGCTGGTGGGGGCTACGGCCCGGTAGGACTGGGTCCTGTTGATCTCGTCCCGGGCGGCGATCTCCTGCTGGACGACGCGGCCGCTGAGCGTGAGCTTGAAGTCGTAGCGGGCCGGCACCGTCTCGACCGAGCCGCCCTCCACCCAGCTGACGTCCCGGTGGATGTCCAGGTCGCCCGGGGAGACCATGTCCAGGATCTGCATGGCGTCGCGGACGGTCGCCCACACGGTGTCCGGGTCGGCCTCGAGGATCGTGGAGTGGTACATGGTGTGCTTGCGCTGGATCGTCGGCACGTAGTGCTCCTTCTTCTAGTGGTTCTTCTGGTCGTTGACGTGGGTGGGCTTGGCGATTAGGTGGTTGCCGAGGAGCAGATAGTCGATCTCGGTGCCCAGGAAGCAGTTCAGGGCGTCGGTGGGCGTGCAGACGATGGGTTCGCCGGCGACGTTGAACGAGGTGTTGATCAGGCAGGGGGTGCCGGTGAGTTCGGTGAACTTGCGGAGCAGCGCCGTGAGGCGTGGGGTTTCCTCGTCCGTCACGGTCTGGATACGGGAGGTGCCGTCCACGTGTACGGCGCCGGGGATGCGGTCCTTGTACTCGTCGCGGACGGGGAAGACGAACGTCATGTAGGGGGAACTCGTCTTGCGCCCCATGTCGAAGATCTTCGGCGCCTGCTCTTCGAGGACAAGGGGAGCGAACGGGCGGAAGGGCTCGCGGTGCTTGACCCGGGTGTTGATGATGTCCTTGATGTCGCTGAAGCCGGGGTTGGCGAGGATGCTGCGATGCCCCAGCGCGCGTGGCCCGTGCTCCATGCGGCCTTCGAACCAGCCGATGACGACCTTCTTCGTCAGCAGCTTCGCCACATGATCGATCACCTCGTCATCGTCCAGGCGTGAGACGACGACGCGGCCGGTGAAGCCCTCGAGAGCCTCCTCGATCGCGGCCTCGTCGTAGGCCGGGCCCAGGTAGGGGGTGATGGGTGCGGAGGCGGCGGCACGGATGTCCGCGGGGGTCGTGTCGGGGTGGTCCAGCCAGGCGTGGGCTGCTGCTCCGATGGTGATGCCGGTGTCGGAGGCGCCGAAGCTGACCTGCATGTCCTCGAAGGGGGAGCCCTCGAACATCGGGGTGTTGTTCAGGCAGTTCAGGGCGACGCCGCCTTCGAACAGCAGCCGGTCGAGATCCGTTCTCCCCGCCAGGTGGCGGACCTGGTGGGCGGTGGCGACGTTCAGCATCTGCTGCGCGGCGGCGGCGACGCGGGCCTTGTATTCGAGGGTGTCCTCGAAAGGGCCGAAGTACTCCTCGAACAGGGCGTCGTGGCTGTGGAGGTTGTCGGTCTGAAGGGGCTTGGTGAAGCTGTAGCGGCCGTCGTCGTGCAGCGTCAGGAGCTTGTCGATGAACGGGTTCGGCGTCGGCGGGGTGGTGTATCCGGCCAGGCCCATCACCTTGTACTCGTCGTTGTTGGGGACGAAGCCGAGGAAGCGGGTGATGACGGAGAACAGGGTGCCGATGGAGTACTGGGCGCCGGTGACCGTGTCGTCGAAGACGGTGATCCGGCCCTCGCGGATCTCGCCCGTCAGAGTCGAGAAGCGTTCGGCTCGGCCGTCGCTCACCAGGAAGGCCGCGTCCTCCATGCCTGCGAGGTAGTAGCCGGTCGTGGCGTGGGCCAGGTGGTGCGGAACGAAGCGGACCTTGGCCGGGTCGGGGCGGTGTCCGGTGCGGGCTTCGAAGTCCGCGAGGATCGCTTCGTGGCTGACGACCTGGTCGAACAGGTCGGCCATGTCGCCCATGAGGCGGGTCTTCGCGGCCGGCGGCATCGGCGAGGTGCGGATGCCGTCCAGAATCTCGTTCAGAACCTGGGTGGACCAGTTCCAGGGGAAGGCGAACAGGTCGACGTCATCGAAGGTGATGCCGGCTTCCTCGAGGCACCAGTCGATCGCGTTCGTGGGGAAATCGGTGGTCTTCTTCTCCCGGTTGAGGCGTTCTTCCTCCACCGCGGCGACCAGGCGGCCGTCGATCAGGAGTGCGGCGGCGGCGTCGTGGCCCAAGAGGTAGTGCTTGTTGATGCCGGTCGCACCGAGGCGTTCGGAGAAGAACTCCGACACCCGGCTGAAACCATTACATCCGAGAACAATCACGGGCATTCTTTCCTGTTGCTAGTCCTGTTACTAGTTCTGTTACTAGGGCTACTTGGCGATCAGCAGGTCGCGGAGCTTCTCCCCGGCCGCGGGTGCCTGGCACAGGCCCGCGCCCGTGAAACCGGCCGCGTACAGGAAGCGGCGGGTGGGGTGTTCGCCGATCAAGGCGGTGTTGTCGGGGCCGGCGTCGAAGTCGCCGCTCCACGCGCGATGCAGGCCGATGCCGTCCAAGGCGGGGAACAGGGTGCCGAGATGGCCGGCGATGCGGCCGAGCCAGGCCTCGCGTGTCTCCCCGTCCATGGGTGCGCCCATGGCGAGGAGGATGCGGTCCTTCCACGAGCGGATCCGCAGGCCGGATGCGGCATGCATCGTCATGGGCAACTCGGGATGCGGCGAGGGCGGGACGTCGGTGAGCAGCATCTCCATCGCGCGCGGCGCCAGCGGCAGTTCGACCGATGCCATGGCAGCCACCTCACCGGACCAGGGCCCGGCCGTGCACACAACGCTGTCCGCCTTGATGCTGCCCTGCGGGGTGTGGACGGTGTTGTCGTCGTCGATGCGTGTGACGGGTGTGTGGGTGAACAGGCGGGCGCCGTGATTGCGTGCGGCGGCGGCGTAGCCGCGGACGATGTCGAGGCCGTCCACGTGGTACGCCTCGGGAGACCAGGCGGCGGCCAGGACGGCACGCTCGTTGATCAGTGGGTTGAGTGCGGACGCCTCGCGGGCACTGATCAGGTCGACCTGGACGCCGGCGGCCTGCTGGGCCTGATGGCCGGCCTCGAATTCGGCGATCTGCTGTTCGTCGGTGAACAGCGCCATGAACCCGAGACGCTTCAGACCGAGGGGGGCCCGGGTGTGGCGGGCGAATGCGTGATAGGCGTTCAGGCTGCGCACGGCCATCTGCCCGGTGCCCGGGTTGCCGGGGAAGTAGGTGCGGACCATGCCCGCCGTGTGCGCGGACGCCCCGCCGCCGAGGCTTCCGCGTTCCAGCAGCACGGTGTTCACGCCGGCTTCGGCGAGGTGGTAGGCGGCAGAGGTTCCGATCACTCCCCCGCCGATGACGACGGCGTCAGCGCGGGCGGGCAGGGCGCTCAAGGTCGCTCCGGGCACGGCTACGCGGCTTCCTGGGCGCCCTGCTGGCGCAGGTGGTCTCCGGTCTCCCACGGGTACAGCTGGAGGTTCCAGCCGCCGAGGCAGTTGATGTAGAGGGCCATCTGGCTGGTGACGGCGTAGAAGTCGGCACGGTCGAGGCGGTCGAGGACGTCGAGGAACCGCTGGGTGAACGCCCAGAGCTTCTCCAGACCGCAGTAGCCCAGGAACTCGGCGGGGACTGCGACCAGGAGTCGGGTCATGTGGACGAGGGAGGCCATGGGCAGGTCCTGGACCGCGGCGCGGACAAGTCCGCCGTAGGCGGCGTAACCCAGCGGCCGGGTCTCGCCGTTGACGAACAGCAGGGTGGGAAGGACGGTGCCGAAATTGCCTGCCCGGGAGGGGATGACGCCCTGSTGGAGGCCGTCCAGCTCGGCCGGGGGCGCGAGCCAGATCTTCTCGGTCTCGGCGTAGATGTCGGCGATCAGGTGGCTGGCGGCCGTGTTGGTGGCGTCGAGCATCGGGATGCGGTGGCCGCCCGGCTCGCCTGCGCGGCGGACCTCGGCCAGGATCTGCTTTTTCGTGGAGTAGACGGCGTCCCAGATCGCGGCCCCGGCCTCCAGCAGGGCGGGCATGTCCGCCTCACGGATCTGGCCGACGGGGGTGGCGGGCATCGGCTCGGTCAGGGTGCCGTACTTGATGCCCAGGTGCTGCAGGCCGGAGCAGAACACGGTGCCGTCGGGGGCCTCGCGCCGGTCGGGGATACGGGTGGTGTGGGGGGTGTGCAGCAGAGTGGGTATCGGCGCCACGTGGTAGAGGTGCTCTCCCGCGATGAGGGCGTGTCCCTGGAGGCTCTGGTAGGGCAGGGACTCCCACAGGGCGTCGGCGAGCGCCGGGTTGCGGTCGTCAAGGTCGGCGGTGACCGTGATGCCGAGGTCGGGCCAGGAGATTTCGATCTGACGGCCAGGCAGCTTCTCAGACAAGGCTTTTCCAGTTCGTCGCTTCGGCTTGTCCAAGGAGTTCATCGCCAACAGCCTTGTTCCAGCCAGGCGTTGAAGACATGAAACCTTGATCGACCTGAGATCCTCGGTTTGTGCGTTTCTACGAAACCGCAGCTCAGGTGGGTTGGTGCGCGGCGACTGGACGTGCTCGCCGAGGAACTGGGCATGCTGCTCGGGGGAGTTCGGGCGAAGCGGGAGTAAGCCAACGAGGCCCCYGGGCTGCCCTGTTGAGACGTCAGACGTCTCGATCAGCAGCCCRGGGGCCTCCCTGGCGAACCCGCGGTGAACCGGGTTTCAGTAGTCGATGCGGTCGGACTTGGCCAGCCACGCGTCGAACGGCGCCGTGCGGTTCGGCATGTCCACTTGCTCGATCGCCAGCGGCCACTGCTCCGCGGGCTTCTTTTCGAACAGGCCGTAGAACTTGAGGTCGTCGAAACCGGCCACCGCAGCGTCATCTCGATCAGCGGCGAAGATGATCCGGTCGACACGCGCCCACAGCGCGGAGGAAAGACACATCGGACACGGCTCACACGAGGTGACCAGGACGCAGCCCTCGAGCGAGAAGGTGCCCAGCTGCTCGCAGGCGGCACGGATCGCGGTCACCTCACCGTGCGCCGTCGGGTCCAGATTCGAGGTGACCTGGTTGTTCCCGATCGCGACAATCTCGCCATCCTTGGCGATCAGTGCGCCGAACGGACCGCCGCCGTTCCTCACGCTGTCGGTGGCAAGGCCGATGGCCTCGTCCATCCAGACGCGCTCGATCTCCTGGATGCTCGATTCTTGGGTGTGCGCGGTCACGGTCACTCCTTTTTGGCAGACGGTGGGGACATCAGCGCGTCTGTACGCCGACAATGTGCTCCGGTGAGACCGAGGTGTGGGTCGGAAACGGTGTGCGGACTGTTCAATACGGAACAGCGCAATTACATCCGCCGGGCCCGTCCAGGGGTCAGTCACCGAAACCATGAAGGAGTTGGCCGGCCGACTGGCCCCTCTTGTAGATTCGTATGAACTGTTCCATCCGATCGGAGGGTCAGTTCTCCTCGGTTTCGAAGGTGCGCAGCAAGTCGGCGGCGACGCTCACGGCAATCGTCGCGGGTTCCTTGCCGGTGATGTCGGCCAGCCCGATCGGGGTCTTGATCCGATCAATGGTGGCGTCGTCGTGACCGCCCTCGGTGGACAGGCGCTTACGGAACCGCACCCATTTGGCCGCCGAGCCGATCAGCCCGATGGAGCCGAGATGGGTCGTGCGCAGGGCGGCGTCGCACAGGGCGGCGTCCTCCGCGTGGTCATGGGTCATGATCAGGACGTGGGTGCCGCGGGGCAGGTCCTGGAGGACCTCCTCGGGCAGCAGCGGCGTGTGATGCGTGTGCACCTGTGCCACGGAGTCGGCCAGGACCTCGAGCCGCTCCTCGGCGAGCATGTCGGCGCGGCTGTCGATCAGATGGAGGTCGAGGTCCTGACGGGCCAGGATGCGCGCCAGTTCCAGGCCGACGTGCCCGACGCCGAAGACCGCCACCGCCCGTACCACCGGCAGCGGTTCGAGCAGCACCGCGACCGTGCCGCCGCAGCACTGCACGCCGTGCTGGTTGGTCACCTTGTCGTTCAGGGCGAAATCCATCAGTTCCGGCTCCGCCTTGCCGGCGGCGATCATCTCCCGGGCCCGGTCGATGGAGACGGCTTCGACATTGCCGCCACCGATCGAGCCCCATGTCTCGCTCTGCCCCACGACGAGCTTCGCGCCGGCGTCGCGCGGGGCATGACCGCGCACGGTCGCGACGGTCACGAGGACGCCGGACTCCCGGCGTGCCCGCAACCGTGCGACCGCGGCGATCCATGTCATGTCAGGCACCGCTCAGCGCTTGTGCGCCGGTACCGACCTTGCCGTTGACGGCGTGGCCGTTCGCGGCGGACCCGTTGAGGGCGTGACCGTTCGGGGAGACCTCGGCCCCGTCGGCCTGACGAGCCGCCTCGATCGCCCAGAACACGGCTTCCGGCGTCGCGGGCGAGGCCAGATCGACGCTGACCCCGCTCGGCCCGAACTCGGCGGCGGCCTGCCGCAGCGCCTCACGCACCGAGAACGCCAGCATCAGCGGAGGCTCACCCACCGCCTTGGAGCCGTAGACCGCCCCTTCTTCGGTGGCGTTCTCCATGAGCGTGACGTTGAACTCCTCGGGCATCTCCGAGAAGCTCGGCAGCTTGTAGGTGCTGGCCGCCTGGGTGAGGAGCCGGCCGCGGTTCGGGCCGTCACCGGTGTCCCAGCGCAGGTCCTCCAGCGTCAGCCAGCCCGCGCCCTGCACGAAGCCGCCCTCGACCTGACCGATGTCGATCATCGGGGAGAGGCTGTCGCCGACGTCGTGCACGATGTCCACGCGCCGGATGCGGTACGCACCGGTGAAGCCGTCCACCTCCACCTCGGTCGCCGCGGCGCCGTTGGCGAAGTACTTGAACGGCGAGCCCCGGAACGACTTCGCGTCCCAGTGCAGCCCCTCGGTCCGGTAGTAGCCGGACGCCGAGAGCTGGACCCGCTGGAAGTACGCGGTGCGGACCAGGTCGTCCCAGGCCAGCTCCTTGTCGCTGCCAAGGGCGCGCGCGACGCCCTCGACGATGCGTACGTCCGAGGCGTTGGAGCCCAGCTGGGAGCCGGCCACCTGGAGCAGTCGCTCGCGCAGCTGCTCGCAGGCGTTCTTGATGGCCCCACCGTTGAGGTCCGCGCCGGAACTGGCTGCGGTCGCCGAGGTGTTGGGCACCTTGTCGGTACGCGTCGGGGCGAGGCGCACCTTGTGCAGCGGGATGCCCAGGGTGGTCGCGGCCACCTGCATCATCTTGGTGTGCAGGCCCTGGCCCATCTCGGTGCCGCCGTGGTTGATCAGGACGGAGCCGTCCTTGTAGATCAGCACGAGCGCGCCGCCCTGGTTGAAGGCGGTGAGGTTGAACGAGATGCCGAACTTGATGCCGGTGATCGCGACGGCCCGCTTGGTGTGCGGGTGCGCCGCGTTGAAGGCGGCGATCTCACGCTTGCGGTCGGCGATGGCGCCGTTCTCCTGGACCTGCCGCCAGACGGCGGAGATCCGGTCGGCCTGGGTGACGGGCTGTCCGTACGGCGTCGTCTGGCCCTGGCCCGGCTGGTAGAAGTTGCGCTCGCGCAGCTCCATGGGGTCGAGGCCGAGCTGCGGAGCGACGCGGCCCAGGATGTCCTCGATCACCAGCATGCCCTGGGGTCCGCCGAAGCCGCGGAAGGCGGTGTTGGAGACCGTGTTGGTCTTGGCGATGCGACCGGCGACACGCGCGTTGGGGATCCAGTACGTGTTGTCGATGTGGCACAGCGCCCGGGCGAGGACCGGCTCGGACAGGTCCAGGCTCCAGCCGCCGTCCGCGGTCAGCGTGGCGTCGAGGGCCTGGATACGGCCGTCGGCGTCGAAGCCGATCTTCCACGAGGCGTGGAATCCGTGCCGCTTGCCGGACATCGTCAGGTCCTGCGTCCGGTTGAGCCGGAACCGGACCGGGCGGCCGGTCAGCTTGGCGCCGAGCGCGGCGACGGCCGCGAACCCGTGCGGCTGCATCTCCTTGCCGCCGAAGCCGCCGCCCATCCGCAGGCACTGCACCGTGATCTCGTGGCTGGGCACGCCCAGCACGTGCGAGACGATTTCCTGCGTCTCGGAGGGGTGCTGGGTGCTGCTCTGGATGAACACCTGCTCGTTCTCGTCGACCAGGGCCAGCGCCGCGTGTGTCTCCAGGTAGAAGTGCTCCTGACCTGCGAACTCGAACTCGCCGGAGAACACGTGCGCGGACTCGGCGAAGCCGGCCTCGGCGTCGCCGTGCACCATCAGCGGCCGGGCGCCGTGATAGCTGCCCGCCTCCATGGCCTCCCGCACCGTGACCAGGGAGGGCAGTTCCTCGAGGTCCACCTCGACGGCCGCCGCACCGATCCGGGCCGCCTCCAGGGTCTCGCCGAGCACCCAGGCCACCGCGTGGCCGTGGAACATGACCTCGTCGGGGAAGAGCGGCTCGTCGTGCTTCATGCCGGCGTCGTTGACGCCGGGCACGTCGGCCCCGGTCAGCACGCGGACCACGCCGGGCACGGCGAGCGCGGGCTCGGTGCGCAGCGCGGTGATCCTGCCACGGGCCTTCATGACCTGGACCGGGTACGCGTGCAGCACGTCCTTGGTGCGCTGGACCAGGTCGTCGGTGTAGAGCGCGGTGCCGGTGACGTGCTGGTAGGCACTCTCATGCGGCATCGAGACGCCGACTACGGGCTTTTCGGGACGCTCGGACAAATGGCTCATGACGACACCGCCTCAGGGGTCTGTGCGTGCAGCTTCAGCAGGCTCTGGCCGAGCATCGCGGAACGGTAGAGGGAGCTGGCGCGATGATCACTCATCGGCGTGCCCTCGCCTCGCAGCACCCGGGCCGCGGCCTCGACGGTCTGCGTGGACCAGGGCCTGCCCTCCAGGGCCGCCTCGGTGGCGAGCGCGCGGATCGGGGTGGCGGCCACGCCGCCCAGGCCGATCCGGGCCTTGCGGACGATCCCGTCCTGGATGTCGAACGCGAAACCGACGGCCACGCTGGAGATGTCGTCGAAGCGCCGCTTCGCGATCTTGTGGAAGGCCGTGACCGGCGACAGCGGCGTCGGGATGCGCACCGCGCGGATCAGCTCGCCGGGGCGGCGCACGCTCTGCCGGTAGCCGGTGAAGTAGTCCGCCAGCGGGACGACACGCTCACCGTCGACGCCGGCGAGCACCAGCGAGGCCTCCAGGGCGAGGAGCACCGGCGGGCTGTCGCCGATCGGCGAGCCGGTACCCAGGTTGCCGCCGAGGGTCGCACCGTTACGGATGAGCCGGGACGCGAACTGCGGGAACAGCGCCGCGAGAAGCGGGACGTCGCCGTCGAGGCGGCGCTCGATCTCGGTGAGCGTCAGCGCCGCCCCGAGCTCGATGTGGTCGGACTCGACGCGCAGCTCGCGCAGTTCGGCCAGTCGGTCGATGGCGACGACGCAATCCGCCCTGCGGGAACGGATGTTGACCTCTACGCCGTAGTCGGTCGAGCCGGCGACCACCACCGCGTCGGGCCGCTCGCTCAGCAGCTGCAGCGTTTCGGCCAGGGTGTTCTTCCGCAGGAAGGTGCTGTCGTCCTGGGTGTACTCGGTGGCGACCGGCGCGGGCGGGTCCTGTTCGCGGCGCTGCGCGAGGGGGTCCTCGTCGGTGGGCTCACCGACGGCGAACGCGGCATCGCGAATCGGGCGGTAGCCGGTGCAGCGGCACAGGTTTCCGCTCAGGGCGTGCAGGTCGAAGCCGTTGGGGCCGTGCTCCGCGTCGTGGCCTTCGGCCGCGTCCGCGCCGTCCGCCGAGTCCCCGTGCGCGCATCGGTCGGGGCGGTAGTACTCGGAGGCCATGCTGCAGATGAATCCCGGCGTGCAGTAGCCGCACTGGGAGCCGCCACGGGTCGCCATCTCCGACTGCACCGGGTGCAGGGTGGCCGGCGTGCCGGGCTCACCGGGGGTGGCGAGGCCTTCGGAGGTGATGATCTCCTGACCGTCGAGCGCCGCGGCCGGGACCAGGCAGGCGTTGACCGCCACCCAGTCGGTGGGCTTGTTCACCCCGGGACGGGCCACCAGGACCGAACAGGCGCCGCACTCACCCTCGGCGCAGCCCTCCTTGGTGCCGGTGAGGCCACGCTCGCGCAGAAGATCCAGCGCTGTGGTGTGGGGCGCAGCCGGTGAGATCGGTGTTTCTTTCCCGTTGACCGTGATCCGCGCCTCTGTCATGACAGGCCTTCGTTTCCGTGCGTGATCGGTCGCTTCATCATGTTCGCCAATTTCAGGCAGCTTTCTGTGTTCAGGCGCGCCACATGAGAGGAGCGGGCGCAAAACGGCACGCAACGGCGACGTGCCGCAAAGGTGGTGACGGGAAACCCGGAATGTGCCACGACGGGCACATCAGAACGGCGTGATCAGCAGCCGTGCGCGATCCGACCCGGAACCCAGACCGTGCGCTGGGCGAGGCGACCAAGATCAGAGCTGGTGTTCATCCGCTGGTCGCCTCCTTTCGGGAGTCATGGGTCGACGTTTACCGCAAATTAGTGGCCGACGCCACCGAGGTCAAGGGGTCGACCTCCGAGGAACTGCTCAGCGCCCGGCACAGAGCGTGAGCAGAGGTTTCGAAGCAGCAGGTCAGGAGAGCGGCCGGCCCTGCCGCTCTCCTGAAGTGGGGATCCCGGTTCGCTAGGCGGTGCCCAGGGCATCGCGCAGGAGCGCGACCGCCTGGTCCACGGCTGCTCGGGTGGCCCTGGTCTGGCTGAGGGAGTTGATCATCATGAAGTCGTGCACGGCCCCGTCGTAGCGCACCGTCGTGACCGGGACGCCCGCTGCGCGCAGCTTGGCGGCGTAGGCCTCGCCCTCGTCGCGCAGTACGTCGGCCTCGTCCACGATCAGCAGGGCCGGCGGCAGGCCGTCGAGCTGCTCGGTGGTGGCGCGGTTGGGGGAGGCGGTGATCTGCGCGCGCTGCGCCGGGTCGGTGGTGTAGGAGTCCCAGAACCACTCCATGGCCTTGCGGCTCAGGTAGTAGCCGGTGTCGAACTCCTCGTAGGACTTGGTGTCCATGGCCGCGTCGGTGACCGGGTAGTACATCGACTGCTGCACGAACGTGATGTCACCGCGTTCCTTGGCCATCAGGGCGAGCGCGGCCGTCATGTTCCCGCCGACCGAGTCGCCGGCCACGGCCATGCGCCCGGCGTCCAGGCCCTTGGACGCTCCCTCGCGCTTGATCCACTGTGCGGTGGCGTAGCCCTGCTCGATGGCCACGGGGTAGCGGGCCTCCGGTGAGGCCGTGTACTCCACGAAGACCACCGCCGTGCCGGCACCGACCGCCAACTCCCGGACCAGGCGGTCATGGGTGGCGGCGTTGCCCAGGACCCAGCCGCCGCCGTGCATGTACAGCACGACGGGCAGTGTTCCGGTGGCGCCCTGCGGTTTGACGATGCGCACCCGCACATCGCCCACGGCGGCCTGTACGGTGATCCACTCCTCGTCGACCGGCAGCTTGTCGACCGGCGCGGCCTGCAGGTCGTCGAGGACCTTGCGTGCTTCGACCGGCTTCAGCTCGTACAGGAACGGATGGTGCGAGGTCGCGTCGGCCAACTCCTGCGCCGGGCGCTCCAGGACGATCGGGTCAGATTGAGCAGTCATGACAATGCTCCTGGCAGTGCGGAGAAGCCCAAAGTAAAGAGCGGTGGGCGCATGGTGACGGCCTGGGGCGTCGACGCCGCCGCGGACCCGGGCTCCGGGCCGAGCCCCGGCCGAGCCCTCAAAATAGGGCAATACGCCCATCCTAGACGCGCGCCCTACAACCCTCGACTTCGGACGTCGGCCGGCTCCGGGTGATCCTGGACCGGAATCTGAAGCGGCTCATGATCGGGCCGAGCCCGAACGGGCATGCCGCGCCGGCCCCCGCGGGGTTGTGCGGCATGGCGAGGGCCGCATCCGGCTGGATGCGGCCCTCGTGCGCGGAGTGTGTGGGGTGCGGGTGGGGCGCTCTCACACCAGTTCGGGTTGTGGTTCCGGGTGATGGGTGGCGGGTGAGGCCTTCGGTTCCCAGAGGTTGGTCGTGCGGATGTAGGCGACGATCACCGAGGTCATCGCCAGGACGACGAGCGGGCCGGACAGCCACGGGTACTCGGCCATCTGCATCGGGAGATAGCGGTACGACGTCAGCAGTGCGGCGAAGATCGTCGTGCCGTAGGCGACCAGTTGGACTCCCGCGCGGTCCCAACCGCGTTGCTGTGCGCGCAGAGCGGTCTCGATCGTGAGGGTGAACACCACACCGGCGACGAGGTCGACGCCGTAGTGGTAGCCGAAGCCGAGCGTCGCGCCGAGGGTGGCGATCAGCCAGAACGTGCCCGCGAAGCGCAGGACCCTCGGGCCCTTGCGGGAGTGGATGAAGATCGCGGTAGCCCAGGCCGTGTGCAGGCTGGGCATGCAGTTGCGGGGGGTGATCCCGTCGAACGGCATCGAGTGCGGGGCGCTGAGCGGGGGCGCCGTCTCCGGCCACAGGTTGGCGGCCGCCCAGGAGCCGCCGTCGGCGCCGTAGGCGAAGATCGGTCCGACGACCGGGAAGATCATGTAGATCGCCGGGCCGAGGAGGCCGATCACCAGGAAGGTGCGCACCAGATGGTGGCCCGGGAAGCGGCGGTCGGCGGCCACGTTGCGCAGCTGGTACAGGGCTACGGCGACCGCGGCGACCGCGAGTTGTACGTAGACCCAGTCCAGGACGTGGGGGCCGACGGGGCCGGTGGCCCTGACGATTCTGCCGACCAGCCAGGACGGGTTGCCGAGTGCGTGATCGGCGGTCGCCACGTACTGGTCGAGCACGGTGGGGCGGGTTTTCGACGTGATGAGCAGCCAGGCGTCGCCGGTCTTGCGGCCGGCCACCAGCAGCAGGGAAAGGCCGACGCCCTTCAGCAGCAGGGTGCGTTCGTTGCCGGTTCGGCGGGTGACGGCGAGGACGGCGCAGCCCAGGACCACCAGCAGCGCGCCGTTTCCGAAGGGGTGGCCCTCGGTCACCTTGATACCGGCCGCCCAGCGCACCAGGAGGATGACGATGTCGATGCCTATGGCGGTGCCGGCTGCGATGAGGCGTTGGCGCCAGGTGAGGACCACCATCATCAAACCCATGCCGGCATAGAGCAGAAAGCCTGATTTAGGCGGGAATATCACCTCTCTTGCCTGATTGGTGATCGGCCCCGCTACGCCGTAGCGCCGCGCGGCGATCTCCAGCGCGATGAGGAACCCGAGACCCACCACACCCGCCGTGAGCCACAGCACCACCCGTGGCGTGAGCCACGTGGCGAACGCAGTTCTGCGTCTTATTCGCGAGAACACCCGCGACGCTATAGATATCAATTGTTTTGGCCGATTTGTCAGATAGATGAGGATATTGATTCGCCAATAGGTTCGATCATGCTATCTGAGTGTCATAAGCGAGTTCTGCCGGTTACGGGAATGGAAATTCCCTCAGCGTCGCTTGAACTCCACCGGCCCCGCGTTCATCTCGATGGTGCCGTCGGGGTGGAGGACCGGACGGCGTTCGGTCATGCGGGCGCTGTAGGACTCGATGTGGTGGATCGCCGCGCCGTCGGGGGCCGTGAAGTCGACGAGGGCGATGGCCACCCAGTAACGCGTCTTGGTGTTCTCGAAGAGGGGGACCGTCACCGTCGAGCCGCGGTCGTCGGTGACCACCACCTTCGCGCCGAAGCTGCGGAAGGAGCCGAAGCCGTTGCTGACCGCGGAGTACGCGCAGAGCAGGACATAGCCCTGCTGGTCGGGGCGGACCATGCGGAGTGTCTCGCGGCCGGGGACCCGGGCGTCGCCGTCGAGGTGGATGAAGGGGCGGTTCTTCCGGGAGCCGAGGCGCTTGTAGTACACGACGTCGGCGCCCTTGCCCTTCTTCGCCGTGCCCGTGTCCGGCGCGGGGGCCGAGCGCTTCTTCCCGGTGATCAGGGTGCCGGGTGCCTGCTCGCCGCGTACCGCCTTCGAGGCCGGCACGAACAGGGCGTAGAGGTCGAGGTCGGCGCCCCGCCTGCGGCGCTGATCGCTGCCGCCGTCCCACTCCAGGGTCGCCGTGACCACCAGCTCGCGGTCCGCCTTGTCCAGGCTCATCGAGACCTGGCTGCCCTTGTCGAGACTGATCGTGCCCAGCGGGGGCTTGCGCAGGCTCATCGGGGGCGGGGGAGCGACCGGTTGCGCCTCTTCGGGCTGCTCGGGTTCCTCGACGGCCTCCTGGGACTCCGCCACGTCTATGCCGAAGTCCGTCGCCAGGCCGGCCAGGCCGTTCGCGTATCCCTGGCCGATCGCGCGTAGCTTCCAGCCCTCGCCCCTGCGGTAGAGCTCCGTCAGCAGGACGGCGCGTTCGCCGTCGGTGAGGGCCGGCGGGCGGAAGTGGACCGGGTCGGCGCCCTGTTGGGAGGCGCGGACCAGTACGTCCTTGACCTCGTGGAAGGTGCGGCTCGCGTCGTCGGGATCGCAGGAGCCGACCAGGACCACCCGGTCCACKTCCGCCGGAAGCGCGGCCGGGTTCATCTCGACGCGCTCCGGGCCCTCGGCATCGGCGGCGACGTGCCGTACCGCGCCGGACTCGGCGGACGGCTGGTTGTAGAAGACCAGGTCGTCGTCGGACCTGACCTTGCCGTCCGCCGCCACCAGCAGGGCGCTGAGGTCGACGGTGCCGCCCACGGTGTCCAGTTCCACGACGAGGGGCCCGGAGCCCACCGCGATGTTCCCGCCCTTGGTCAGCTCCGGCATGCCGCCCACCCCTTGAGAATCCCCCGACGCTTCCTCGTCACCCTGTCACATCGGCGGGCGGGGCTCAGCGCGGCTCTCGCACCACCGCCGTCTCCCCCGCCGCGACGCTGACCGACCCCGGCACCGGCTTGCCCGACAGCAGTTCCGTGGCGTCCGGCGCGACGGCGACATGGGCCGGCCGGTCGGTGTGGTTGATCAGGAACAGGTAGTCGGCATCCGGCCCGCGCCGCAGCACCGCCTCGACGCCCTGCGGAGTGCCACGCACCGGCTCCACCCCCGCCTCCTTGCGGATGCGGTCCAGCAGCCCCGCCAGAGTCTCCGGGTCGGGCAGCGTTGCCACATACCAACTCACCCCGGCACCGAGGCTGTTACGCGTCACCGCCGGTCCCCCGGCCAGCGGGCCGGACGTATACGACTCGACCGGCTCGGCGCCGGACAGCCGCACCCGCTCCGACCACAGCATCCCCGTGCCGCCGCCGCTCAGGCCGACCGACTCACCCTCCAGCAGCGGGAACAGCTCGTCCGTCCGCACGCCGAGCGCCTCCCGGAACGCGCCCGGGTAACCGCCCAGCCGGACATGGCAGTTCTCGTCCACCGCACCGCTGTGGAAGCCGACGGCCAGCGTGCCGCCGTCCGACGCGAAGGCCGTCAGGTTCCTCGCGCCCTCGTCGTCCACCAGGTACAGCGAGGGGGCCAGCACCACCCGGTAGGCCGACAGGTCGGCGTCCGGGCGTACGAAGTCCACCGCCACGCCCGACCGCCACAGCGGCTCGTACCAGGCACGGACCAGGTCCAGGAAGCGCAGTTCGGCGCTCGGCTGGGAGGGGAGTTCCAGCGCCCAGCGCGCGTTGAAGTCCCAGACGATCGCCACCTCGGCCGTGCCGACGCTGCCGCGCACCTCCGCCAGCGCCCGCAGATCCGCGCCGAGCCGGACGACGTCACGCCAGATCTGGCTGTCCGTGCCGGCGTGCGGCAGCATCGCCGAGTGCCACTGCTCGGCGCCCGCCTTGGCCGCGCGCCACTGGAAGTAGGCGATGCCGTCGGCGCCCCGGGCCACGTGGGCGAGGGCGTTGCGCCGCAGCTCGCCCGGGCCCTTGGCCCGGTTCACCGGCTGCCAGTTCACCGCGCCCGTCGAGTGCTCCATCAGCAGCCACGGGCCGCCCGCGAGGGAGCGGACCAGGTCGCCGCTGAGCGCGATGTCGATCTCGGACTCGGGGTCGGTGGACCGGAGGTAGTGGTCGTTGGAGACGACGTCCAGCTTCGGGGCCCAGCGCCAGTAGTCCAGCGCGTCGAAGTTGTACATCACCATGAAGTTGGTGGTGGCCGGGATCTCCGGGGCCGCCTCCAGCAGCACCGCGCGCTCCGCCTCGTACAGCGACAGCAGTTCGTCGCTGCAGAAGCGGCGCCAGTCCAGCTGGTGGGTGGGGTTCGGGACGGCGCCGGTGGGGCGGGGCGGCAGGATCTCGTCCCAGTCGTAGTACCACTGGCTCCAGAAGCGGGTGCCCCACGCGTCGTTCAGGGCGGTCAGGTCGTCCGCGTACCGCGCCCGCAGCCAGCGCCGGAAGCCGGCCGCGCTCTCGTCGCAGTAGCACTCGGCGTTGTGGCAGCCGTACTCGTTGTGGACGTGCCACATCGCCAGCGCCGGGTGCTGCGCGTACCGCCCGGCGAGCGCCCGCGCCATCCGCAGCGCGGCCTCCCGGTAGGCGGGGCTCGAAGGGCAGAACGTCTGGCGGCTGCCGTACGACAGTCCGCGGCCGTCCTTGTCGACGGGCAGCGCCTCGGGGTGGGCGCGGAAGAACCACGCCGGGGGCGCCGCCGTCGGGGTCGCGAGGTCGGCCGCGATGCCGTGGGCGTGCAGCAGGTCGAGGACGCGGTCGAGGAGGGTGAAGTCGTACTCGCCCTCCTTCGGCTCCAGCAGCGCCCAGGAGAAGATGCCGACGCTGACCATGGTCACCCCGGCCTCGCGCATCAGGCGCATGTCCTCGGCCCAGACCTCCTCGGGCCACTGCTCGGGGTTGTAGTCACCGCCGTAGGCGATCCCGGGGACGGACAGTTCGCGCTTCATCGGGCGCCCCCCGACAGCAGCCGGCGCGTCGTCGCCACGCCCCACTCGTCCAGCGACAGCAGACGGTCGCTGGAGGCCATGAGGCCGCCGGTCGCCTCGACGTGCGCGGCCCACTGCTCCCGCGTCTCCACGGCCGGGCGGGCCATCAGGCAGTCGGGGTCGTTGATCCACAGCCGGCCGTGCTGCCACTGGCGGCCGACGCCGGTGAACTCGGCCGGGTCCTGGCCGGGCTGGCTGTAGTCGTCGGCCTCGGGGCGGCGGTGCGGGGCCGTGTCGGGGCTGACCCGCATCGCGTCGAACAGGCCGATGGACGCCAGCAGGGGGGCTCCGCAGCCCAGCAGGTAGGCGTCCTCGCCGATCGCCGCACGGATCAGCTCGATCCCGGAGCGGTACGCCGTCAGCGCGTCGATGTCCGGGTCGTGCCGTACGCCGTCCAGGGCGCCCGCGTAGAGGAAGTCGACCTTGAAGTAGTCGTAGCCCTCGGCGCGCAGGGTCCGGAAGACGTCCGTCAGGTACGCCGCCGCCTCGGGGTGGGTGGTGTCCAGGACGCGCAGGTCGTGGCCCCAGTTGCGGCCGGCGTGCGCGAAGTCGCCGTCGGCGGTGCGCACCAGCCAGTCGGGGTGTTCGGCGGCCAGGTCGCTCGCCGGGTCGACCAGGAAGGGCGCCGTCCAGATGCCGGCGCGGCGGCCCCTCGCCCTGATCGCGTCGGCGATGCCCGCGCGGGAGCGGAAGCGGCCGGAGAGGGTGAGCCAGTCGCCGAGGGCCTGCTGGTAGCCGTCGTCGATCTGGACGACGTCGATGGGCAGGTCGAGGGCGTCCATCGCGCGGAGGTTCTCGTGGATGTCGTCCTCGGTGACGGCGGTGAAGTACTCGTACCAGGAGCACCAGACGGTGGGGGCCGGGCGGGGGGCCGAGAGCTGGAGGCTGTCGGCCCACTCGCCCAGCGCCGACTGGATGTCGGTCCCCGTCCATTCCTTCACCGGGCCGTCGGCGGCGACCTCCGCGACGGCGCCGTCCGTCACGACCAGCCGGATCGACGGCACCTCACGCGTCGGGTCGACCGCCGCCCACAGGCGGACCGGTGAGCCGTCACCGGCGTCGAGCGCCAGCAGGCCCTCGCCCTGGAAGGCGGCGTCGGGCACGGTGGCACCCGGGCGGTAACAGACCGTCGCCCAGTTGTCGTTGGTCGGACGGTAGGGGCTGTCGCCGAGGGCATAGGCACCGCTCGGGCTCCAGGACTGCCAGCCCTCCTCGTGGACGAGGGCGGTGCGCAGGTCCACGGGCACGGCGGCGACGGGGGTGAATGGGTGGTGCACGGGCGTCTCTCTCAAGAAAGGGGCGGTCAGCCCTTGTTGGCGCCCAGCGTCAGGCCACTGACGAACTGCCGCTGGAGCACGAAGTACACGATCAGCGTGGGGATCGCGGTGAGCAGGGCACCGGCCGCGACCAGGTTGGGGTCGGTGAAGTACGCGCCGGAGAGGTTGTTCAGCGCCGAGGTGATCGGCATGTTCTCGCCGGTCGAGATCAGGACCAGGGCCCAGAAGAAGTCGTTGTAGATCCAGATGGACAGCAGCGTCGCCAGGGCCGCCATCGCCGGGCGGCACAGCGGCAGCACGATCTGCCAGTACTGCCGCCACACCGAGGCGCCGTCCACCAGCGCGGCCTCGGTCAGCTCGTGCGGCAGCGTGCGCATGTAGTTGCTGAGCACGAAGGCGCAGAAGCCCGACTGGAAGGCAACATGAATCAACACCAGGCCGAGCGCCGAGTCGTAGAGCTTGCCGGACATCGTGATGCCGGGCAGGTCGATCAGCAGGTACAGCCGGTACAGCGGGGTGATGATGACCTGCTGCGGGAGCAGGTTGCCCGCCGTGAAGACCAGCAGCAGCGCCAGGTTGATGCGGAAGTCGAAGCGGCTGACGTAGAACGCGACCATCGACGACAGGAACAACGTCACCAGCACCGCCGGCACAGCGATGATCATCGTGTTGACGAAGTAGTGACTCATGTCCGACTGCTGATACGCATTGGTGAAGTTGTCGAAGTTCAGCGTGTCCGGCCAGGACACGTATCCCTTCTCGCTCGTCTCCGAGTACGGCCGCAGCGCCGCGTAGATCGCCCAGAGCAGCGGCGCGAGCCAGGCCAGCGCCGCGCCGGCGAGGAAGACGTGCAGCAGGATCCGGGCGGGGCGGATCGGCGTACGGGTCTTGGTCATCGCGGTGATGGTCATGCGCGCCGCTCCTTCCGGAAGGTGGCCACCAGGTAGGGAATGATCACGACGAGGGAGATCAGCAGCAGGACGACCGCGATCGCGGAGCCGTAACCGATGCGGCTGGACTCGCCGATGATGTTGTTGGTGACCAGGATCGAGAGCAGCTCGGTGCCCTCGGCGCCCTTGTTGAAGACGAAGACCAGGTCGAAGGCGCGCAGGGCCTCGATGATGGTGACGACCAGGACGACGGTGTTGGTGGGCCGCAGCGTCGGGAAGATGACGTTCTTGAACGTCTGCCACTCATTGGCCCCGTCGAGCGAGGAGGCCTCCCGCAGCGAGGGGTCGACGCCCTTCAGGCCGGCCAGGTACAGGATCATCATGTAGCCGGTGTGGCGCCAGGACGCGGCGACGAGGATCGCCCACAGGTTGAGGTCCGGGTCGCCGATCCAGTCGATGTACTTGCCGGGCTCGTTGGCGCCGATGACGCTGTTGATCAGGCCGGTGTCGGGGTTGTAGATCAGCTGCCAGACGAAGCCGATGACGGCCATCGACATCACGACGGGCAGGAAGAACGCGGTCTGGTACACCCTGCTGAACCGGATCTTCTTGTCCAGCTGCACGGCCAGGAACAGGCCGA
Organism: Streptomyces sp. UW30; assembly: GCF_008042075.1. GTDB lineage: Bacteria > Actinomycetota > Actinomycetes > Streptomycetales > Streptomycetaceae > Streptomyces. Next base: position 1,581,873 of record NZ_RDBN01000053.1, read on the forward strand.
GCGGGGTCGGGATCACGATCAGGACGACGAACCAGATGACGTTGTGCTGGACGGCCGGCCAGAACTGCGGGTTGTTGGAGAACAGTTCCTTGAAGTTCTCCAGGCCCACCCACTTGATCGAGTCGAAGCCGATGCCGTCCCAGGTGGTGAAGGCCAGCGCCACGGAGGCGAGGGCCGTCACCCACACGAGGGCGATGTGCAGGATGGTCGGCAGACCCGCCATCAGACCGAGGGTGATCCGGTCACGGCGGGTCAGCAGGCGGCGGTGTCCCTGGGACACCTTCTTCGCGGGGGCAGCGCCCGGAGGCGGCACGGCGGCCGCCTCCGGGATCTCCTTGGTGGTTTCTGTTGTCATGTCGATCAGCCGGACGCGAAGATCGTCTTCTTCTGGCGCTCGATCGAGGACAGCAGACTGTCGACGCCCTTGGGGTCACGGACGAACTTCTGGAGCGCCGGCTGCATCACCGTGGAGGTGAAGTCGGGGCGGGAGTCACGGTCCATGAACTGGGTCAGGGACTTGGCGCCGGCGATCATGTCGTACGCCTTCTTCTGCAGAGCGGTGTACGAGGAGGTGTCGGCCTTGGTGGAGGCGTGGACCGAGCTCGGGTCGGACTTGAGATAGACGGTCTCGGCCTCCGGAGTGCCCAGGTACTCCAGCAGCTTGACGGCCTCGGCCTTGTTCTTCGGGCTCTTGCTCATCATGAAGCCGTCGGTCGGCGCCTCGACGGTGTCCTGCCCGAACTGCGGGTCGATCTCCGGGAAGGCGAAGAAGTCGAGGTCGTCCAGGGCGGCCTTGTCGGTGAACTGCTGGGCCACGAAGGTGCCGAGGAGGTACATGCCGGCCTTCTTCGAGGCGAGCGTCTGGGCCGCGTCCTGCCAGGTGCGGCCTACCGCGCCCTCCTGGTGGTAGGGGAGGATCTCGGTCCACAGGTCGAAGACCTTGCGCACCTTGGCGTCGGTCCAGGAGGCCTTGCCGCCCATCAGGTCGACGTGGAAGTCGTAGCCGTTCTGGCGGAAGTTGATCTGGTCGAAGGTGCCGAGCGCGGGCCAGGCGTCCTTGTCGCCGAAGGCGATCGGGACCAGCTTGTCCTTCTGCATCTGCTTGCACAGCGCGACGAAGTCGTCCCAGGTGGTGGGGACTTCGTAGCCGTTCTCCTTGAAGACGCTCTTCCGGTAGAAGATCGCCCACGGGTACGTGTACAGCGGCACGAAGTAGTACTTGCCGTCCTCGCCCTTGCTGAGCTTGTGCATCGCCTCGGGGAAGTTGTCCCCGATGGTCTTCCACACGTCGTCGATCGGCGTCGCGAGCCCCTTGGCCGCGAAGAACTGCATCCGGTAGCCGGCGAACCAGGTGAACACGTCGTCCGGCGTGCCCTGGAGGTAGGAGTTGATCTGCTCCTGGAAGGTGTTGGAGTCCTTGGTGTTCACGTCGACCGTGATGCCGGACTTCTTCTTGTAGGCCGCGTAGATGTCGGCGAACGCCTTCTTCGGCACGGCGTCGGACGCCTTGGAGCCGAGCGTGACGGTCTTCGGGTCACTGGCCGTGCCGCTGCCGCCGCAGGCGCTGAGCAGGGGGATGCCCGCGCCGAGTACGGCGGCGCCGCCTATGCCGCGCAGCAGGGTGCGGCGGCTCGGGGAGGGCAGTGAGAGACCGGAGGGGGAGAAGTGCTGCATCTACGGCTCCTGATGGCAGGGTTCGATCATGAGGGTGGACGCGTTGAAGTCCGTCGTAATCGATCAGAAATCAACTTGACCGAACACGGTGGCGCAATAACAGCCGTATGTCTGGTCATGCGTCAAGAGATGACGATCGTCGTTTCGGAAACGTGACTGATATCTCGAACCGAGCGCTCACCGTCGCGGTGATCGAATCCGGGAACGTTCACGGCGCTGCCGCCCCGGATGCACGACGCGCACAGTCGCCTGGCCGGTCGCCTGGCCGGTCGCCTGGTCCGCTATCGGACCAGCACGGTCCTGGTCTCGCTCACCTGGTCGACGTCCGACGTCCGGACGGTCACCTTCATCTCCCACTTCCCGGCGATGGGGAGATTGAGGAAGCTGTTGGCCCAGTAACCGCCCTTGTCGGCGAGTTCGGCGTCGATGGGGCCGATGTCCTTGGCCGGGAGCGTGAAGGAGACGCGCAGTTCGGGGACGACGGACACGCCGCCGTCGGGCCCGAAGACGAGGGCCTCGATCGAGTTGTCGCCGACCCGGCCCGGGTCGAGCGTGATCTGCACCTTGCCGTGGCCGCCGGGGGTGCCGACGTCGAAGGGGACGTTGGTGACGGAGGCGCCGACGACCGCGGGCGTACCGGCCGCCGCCTCGGCCTCCGCCCGGCCGGGCAGGGTGCTGGTGAGGAGCGTGGTGACCGCGAGGACCACCGCACCGACGGCGACTTCGGCGAGGACGGAGCGGCGCAGGGCGCGGCGGTGCGGATCCGTGGGCGGCGGCACGTCGGCCTGCGGCGGCTCGGGCAGCGGCGGGCCGCCGACGGGCTCGGGCACCTTCTCCCGTACGACCGTCTCCGCGGCCGCGTCGACCGTGGCCAGGCGTGCCGTCCAGCGGCGGGAGGCGGCCGCCGCGCCGAGGAGCAGCACCACGGCGACCAGCTTCAGGGTCAGGAGCCTGCCGTACGTCGTGCCGGTGAGGGCGTCCCAGGAGCCGAGGCCGCGCCAGGACTGGTAGACGCCGGTGGCGACGAGGACCGTCACGGATGCGAACGCGAGGCGCGAGAAGCGGGTGACGGCCGCGGGGGTGAGGTGGGCTCGGTACAGGGTGAGGAGGAGGGCCGCGAGGCCGCCCAGCCAGACCGCCGTGGCGAGCAGATGCAGCGCCGAGGAGGTCATCGCCACCGGGACCTGGATGCCCGCGGAGGCGTGCTCGCCGGCGGCCCAGGTCATGGCGAGTCCCACGGCGAGGGCGGCGCCGGTCCAGCCGTAGGGCTTACCGCGCCGCGACAGCCGTACGAGGTAGAGGGCGGCCACCAGCAGCAGGGCCAGCCGGGCCRGCAGGACCTCACCAGGGCGGCTGGTCAGGGTGCGGGTGAAGGAGTCGGCGCTCAGGGAGCCCAGGGGGCCCTCGCCGGTCTCGTACGGGGCGCGCAGCACCAGCAGGGCGAGGGTGGCGGTCAGGAGGGTCCACCAGCCGGCCCGGAGCAGCCTGCGCAGGACGGGGGCGTCCGGTGGGCGGCAGACCGCCATGAACGTCGCCGTGCCGATGAGCAGGGCGACGGCGAGGTACGCGAGGTAGCGGGCGATGTTGTAGAGGCTCTTGGTCGCCGGGTCCTCGGTGGGGCCGGTGTCGATACTGGCCGTGGTGAGGGACTGTTTGCCGACGGAGAAGGTGAACGCGCCGGAGACCGGGTGGCTGTCGGCCGACACCACCCGCCAGGCGACGGTGTACGTCCCCTGGGCCAGCTTCGCGGGCAACGTGACCCGGGCGGTGTCGGCGCCGTCCGAGGCGTGCTGCGGCTCGCCGGTGCGCAGGCGGCGGCCGTCGGGGTCCAGGATGCGGAAGGAGTCCTCCAGCAGTCCGACGGACTCCGTGAAGGTCAGGGTGATGTCACGGGGGGCCGACTTGAGGACGGTTCCGTCCTCGGGGTCGGTGGCACGGAGGGCGGCGTGCGCGGACGCCGGTCCCGTACCGCCGAGGAGGAACAGGACCAGCAGGGTGCCCAGCAGCACCAACCGTTGAAGTCGCCGTCGCTCGGTAAATCGGCGGCGCGGTCGTCGTCGCTCATCGCACCCCACGTGTGTCACATCTCCGTCGTCGGACTTGAGGCCTCGGGGATAGGTACGGACGCGGAGCCCTTCGGACTCAACGCGTGGCTCGACAGGGACGGCATGCCGGCTGGGCGGCCGGGGGCGACCGCGCGGACGATCAATGTGCCGATGTGGCCAGGCTCCGGGGCGTCCAGCACACGCGCTTCGACCGAGGCGAAACCGGCCCGGGTGAGCAGGCGCTCCCAGACGGCCGGGCGGTAGCTGTAGCGGTAGGTGAACACGGCCTTGCCCGCGAACCCGCCCTTGTACATACCCTGCGGGCCATACGCGCCGGGGATGGCGGGCGGCTGGGAGAACACGAACATGCCGCCCGGGGTGAGCCGTGCCCGCACGAGCGGGAAGAGGCGGCCGGGGTCGGCGAACCAGGCGGCTCCGAAGATCGAGTAGACGGCGTCGTATGTCTCGCCGGGGGCCGCCAGCCACTCCAGCACCTCGCCGCAAGCGATGACGGCGCCGGTGTCGCCCCACCGCTCGGTGCTCTTCCTCACCATGACCGGGGAGAGGTCGACGCCGTGCGCGGTGACGCCGTGCCGGGCGAGGAAGGCGAGTGCACGGCCCGTGCCACAGCCGATCTCCAGCACGCTGCGGGGAGCGCCGAGCAATTCGGGGCCAGGGCCGTGGCCGGCGTACTGCGTCCAGCAGAACGCCGGCTGGGCGTCGGCCTTGAAGGCGGACTCGGCGAAGGTGTCCCAGAGGTCGGTCTCGGCGGGGATGTCGTGCGGTACGGGCACGGTGCGTGTTCCTCTTCGCGTTCGCGGGACGGGCGGCCCAGCCCGAGGTGGATCGATGGCAGGCCCGGCGCAGGACGTTCAGTGGCTATCGGGGATTCTGCTGCTCATCCGCGCGTCTCGAACCAGAGCAGCTTCCCGGCACGACGGTCGAAGGTGCCGTAACCGAGGGACACGCCGCCCCAGCAGTCGGCGTATTCCTCTACGAGCCTGAGCCCGCGTCCCCCGTCGACGTGCGCCGGGGCGGGCGGGACGTGGTCACGGGGTGGCCGGCCGAAGGGTGCGGGGATGCGGGGGTTGTTGTCCCAGACCCCGACGCGCAGACGTCCGTCGGCGAGCGCGGTCAGGCGGAGCGATGCCGGCCCGTTGGTGTGCAGGTAGCTGTTCGTCACCATCTCCGAGGTCAACAGCTCCACCGTATCGAGGACTTCGGACCTGCCGTGGCTGGCCAGCACCGACCGCACGGTCATATGTGCGACCCGTGCTGCGCGGGGGTCGTGGGGCAGGCGGAGGGCGTACACCCAGATGTCGGGCGGGGATACGGTGCGCATGGAAACCTCCAGAGGTCCCGCAGAGAAGTGGGGGTTGAGCTCGCTCAACTACGCCGGCCGGTGGCAGTGCCTGGGATGGTGCGCTTCCGGCTTACGGGCGGGGGGAGTTGAGTGGTGTGGCGCTACGCTAGCGCAGCGTTGAGATACTTCTCAGTGGATCCTGAGAAGTGAATCAGCAATTACCTCGTGTGAGGTACCTGAGCGCCGCGCCGCGGCCGGAAAGGAGGCCCCTTGCCACCCGCCAGCACACTCACCCTGCGACAACGGCGTCTGGGGGCTGAACTGCGCAAGCTTCGCGAGCGAGCGGGACTAACGGCCACCGGCGCGGCCACGAGGCTCGGCGTCAACCAAGGCCGGGTCAGCATGATCGAGACAGGGCGCAGCCCCCTCAGCACCGACCGCGTCCGCTCACTCGCACGCGCCTACGACTGCGGCGACCCCCACCTCGTCGATGCCCTGGCCGCTATGGCGCAACGCCAGACGCGCGGCTGGTGGGACAGCTACCGCGAACACCTGCCGGTCGGCCTCATCGACCTCGCCGAGTTGGAACAGCACGCGGCAGCCCTGCGCGTCGCCCTGGTCATCCACATCCCCGCCCTGCTCCAGACGACCGACCATGCCCGCGCTCTCTTCAAGGAGGCGGTGCCTGCACTGAGGCAGTACGAGATCGAGCACCGTGTGAGTCACCGGATCAAGCGGCAGGGAATCCTCCACCGCGAGGACCCTCCCCCATACACGGCAGTGATCCACGAGTGCGCTCTGCACATGGGGTACGGCGGCCCGGCGACCGTGCGCGCTCAGCTGCAGCACCTTCTGGACATGAGCGAGCTGGACCACGTCACAGTGAGGGTCATCCCGTTCGGCAAGGGCTCGTTTCCCGGCACAGGACAGTCCGTCGACTATCTGGTTGGGCCGGTTCCCCAGCTGGACACTGTTCAGCTGGACACCCATCACGGGTGCGAGTTCCTGGATGCCGAGGCCCAGTTGGACAAGTACCGCCTCGTACTCGACCGCATGGAGACGAACGCCCTGAAACCCGCAGAGTCCCGTGACCTGATCCACCGCATCGCCCAGACCCTCTGAAGGAACCATGTCCGAACTTCGCTGGACGAAGTCCAGTTACAGCCCCGACGCCTCCAACTGCGTCGAGATAGCCACCACCCCCACCACCATCCACATCCGCGACTCCAAGAACCCGAACGGCCCCTACCTCACCCTCCGGTCCACCACGTGGGCAAGCTTCCACGCACACGCGATTGCCGCGAGGCGGTAATCCGCCGCAAGTTCTCGCAAGTTCCTGTCGCCTGTTTGTAGTTGGGCACAAGATCGGGCACGGACCCCCAAATACGACGGAGGCAGCGATGGCTCTGATCAAACTCGGCCAGGATCCTGACAGCCCGGAAGGCAAGTCGCCCACCATCTACCTCGACGACGAGAGGGGCACCTACCTGGTGCAGGGCTGGAAGGTGGACGACGAGGCCCGGCGTTCGCAGCTGGATCTTCCAGGCCACGAGGACGTGATCGAGATCCCGAAGCGCATGGTGCAGTTCTTCCCGGAGGTGAAAGACGGTGGCCGTGCCGACTCTTGAGGACCGGCTGCGGCGCTGTACCCACTCCGCCGTCCATCTGGAGATGCGCGACGGGTACATGCGCTCGGACCCTCGATTCGCCGCCTGGCAGAGCGGCGTCCGTAATGATCCAGCAGAGAGCGACCCAGCGCGTCGGCCGTGGCTGCGGCTCGTCGCCGACCTCGTGGCCCAGGGGGTCGAGGTACGCAGGGCCCGGATCGTGTCGGAACCCGTATCGGACTACATCCGGTTCGAGCACCACCTGACCGGCCCCAACGTGGAGGCAGGCGAGCAAGTGCGTTGGCTGCCGCGCCGTCACGCATCCGCACTGGCCTTGCCCGGCAACGACTTCTGGCTCTTCGACGACAGCTCGGTCGTCTTCAACCACTTCGCCGGTGATGGCGAACTTGCTCCGGACGACGAGGAGTTCACTGACGATCCGGGCGTCCTGAAGCTGTGTGCCGATGCCTTCGAGGCCGTCTGGGCCCTGGCAGTGCCACACGAGGACTACGGGATCGCCTGATCCACAATCCCCAGTGTGACTTCATCCAGTGTTCAGCAGGCGCGGCAGGGCCTCGGCCGGCGTCTACGCGAGATCCGCGTGGACGCCGGCCTTACGGCGCGAGAGCTGGCCAGGCGCGCCGACTGGCACGAGTCGAAGTGTTCGCGACTTGAGAACGGACATACGTCACCCTCCGACGCGGACCTCCGGACGTATACGACGCTCTGCGGGGCCCAGGACCAGACCGCCGATCTGATCGCCACGGCGCGTGGAATAGAGGGCGCCTACATCCAGTGGCGGCGCATGGAGCGGGCGGGCCTTCGGCGCGTCCAACAATCCGTGGCGCCGCTCTTCGAGCGCACGCGCCGATTCCGCGTCTACCAGTCCTGGGTGCTCCCAGGTCTGCTTCAGACCCCCGCCTACACCCGCGCCGTACTGGGCACCGTGGCCCACCTCCGGGACGTCCCCGACGACATCGACGCCGCCGTGGCCGTCCGCATGGAGCGGCAGCGCATCCTGCACACCGGCGACCACCGGTTCGCCATGCTCGTCGAGGAATGGGTACTGCGCACCGTCATAGGCGACCGCAACACCATGGCCGGAGCTCTCGGTCACCTGATCTCCGCCGCCTCACTCCCCTCCGTCAGCCTGGGCGTCATCCCACTCGGGACACCACGCGGTGCTGGATGGCCCGTCGAGTCGTTCACCATGTACGACGACGCACAGGTGAACGTGGAACTTGTCTCCGCGCACCTGACCGTCACCCAGCCCGGCGAGATCGCGGAGTATGCCAGGGCGTTCACCGAGCTGTCCGCGATCGCCGTATACGGCACGCAGGCCAGGTCACTCATCACCACCGCCATCGACGCCCTCGGGTGATCGCTGCGCAAGCCAGTGCAAGTTCGTGGAGAGACAACTCGCTGTCTCCCTACCTTCGCTGTATCCGAAGCCGATCGGCCGTGGAGGCAGCGCATGGAGACACTGGAGCCACAGGATCACGGCCTGACCGAGCTACCCGCCGAGCCCTCCGCCGCACCTGGCTGTGCCGCGTGTCTGCCACTGGTGGTTGCCAGACAGAACGCCCGCTCCAGCGGTGACTACAGCGCCGTGTCCGACGTGAACGTGGAGCTGCGCAGGCACCACGCTGCGGCCCACACAACGTAACCGGGGATTCGGGCTCAAGCCCTTTGCCGGCACGCGCTCCAACCACTCAGGCGTGCCTCATTCCCATGAACTCCCGCCCGCCTTGGGGCGGCGGCGGTCAGCCATGGCCGCGATCAGATCAGTTGAACAGGAAGGTGCAGTAATGCTGAACGGAACCGACCTGTACGCGCTCGACATCGACGGGGCCTCATTCGTGAAGGCATGCGGAGGCCCCTGCACCGAAGGATGCGTGACCCTGGCCCGAATCGGCTACGACGCCTGGGCCCTCGGTGACAGCAAGCAGCCCGACGCACAGCCGCTCCGCTTCACCACGGAGGAACTGGACGCGGCCGGCATCGACCCGGCGCGCTTCGGTCTGAACGTCTGACCCCCCTCCACCAGCCGGGCCGGATCCATCCCCCGTCCTCGGGTCCGGCCCGGCTGGCGTCTCTCGAACGGGAACGACTGGTGCACCACCACGGCTACCTATGGACCGGCCCCAAAGAGCGCTTCGACAACGAGGCCCTACGGCGACCTCCGCACCCTGAGCCCCCACGGCCACCGGCCCCCAACGACTCCGCAGGAGAACGTCTGCTCCAGCGCTACCGGGAAGTGGCAGCAGAGTTCCCGGCATCCGATCTGCCGCCGCTGGAGACGGCGTACTGGCTCCTCAAGCCGCGCTCGCTCGTTCGCGGCACGTGGGACCACGCGAAGGAAGCGGCGGCCTGGCTCGGGGAACGGCTCGCCGAGCACGCGCATCGATTCGCGTACGAGCATGACCGTGACACCAGCAGCCTGCGCCGACTGGCCGATTCCGCCGCCGAACGACTCGCCACGGGAGCCGACGTGTCGTACGGCTTCTATCTCGAACGCCCCGCGTACCTGTCGCTGGCCGTGGTGACATGCTCCCGGAACCGCTCGATGCCCGACCAGTCCTGTCCCCTCCAGTGATCACGGGGAAGATCTACTCTCGGCGGTCTCCTGAAATTCGGGCCCCGGTCACCACCCCGGCCGCGCCGACACCCCGCCATCCACCACCAGATCGTGGCCCGTGACCCATGACGCGAGCCCCGACGCCAGGAACACGCACGCGTCACCCACGTCCTCCGCGCGCCCCAGCCTCCCCGTCGGCACCGCCCGCTCCCACCTCCGCACTCCCTCGGGCCACGCCTCCTCCAGCCCCTCTCGGTGGATCAGACCGGGCGAGACGGAGTTGACGCGGATGCCGAAGGGGCCGTACTCCAGCGCCGCCGAGCGGGCGTGCATTCGGACCGCCGCCTTCGACGCGGCGTAGTGGGCGTGCTCCGGCGCCGGGCGGGTCGCCTCGATGGACGCGATGTGGGTCACCGAACCGCCCCCGCCCTGACCCCGCATGACCTCCGCCGCCGCCTGCGTACACGCGAAGACGCTCGTCAGGTTGGCGTCCACGACCGTCCGCCATTCCCCCGCCGACATCCCGGCCAGCTCCCGCGTCGGCTGCACGCCCGCGTTGTTGACCAGCGCCGTCAGCCGCCCGCCGGCCCACTCGGCGGCCTCCCCGACCACCCGCCGGCACGCGTCCTCGTCCGTCAGGTCGGCCCGCAGGACGACGGCCCGGCCGCCCGACTCCCGGATGCGGGATGCCACTTCCCCCGCCGCCTCCACCGCCGTACGGCAATGCAGCGCGACCGCGGCCCCCTCCTGCCCGAAGCGCGTCGCGATCCCGCGTCCGATGCCGCCGCCCGCGCCCGTGACCAGGGCGACCTGTCCTTCGAGGAGTCCGCTGAGTCCGCTCATGGGCGGCACAGTGCCGCGATCCGCGCCGCCTGGGCGGGATAGCGCGCCGTCAGGTGCGCCAGGTCGCCGTGCTCATAGCTCTCGTAGGTGAAACCGGGCGCCATCGTGCAGCCGAAGAAGGCCCAGGACCCGCCCGCCGCCACAGCCGCGCCCATCCAGGTCCCGGCCGGGACGGTGAACTGGATGTGCTGGCCGCGCCGTATGTCGGGGCCGAGCACGACGGTGCTGGACGTGCCGTCGGGAGCGAGGAGCAGCATCTCCAGGGGGTCGCCCAGGTAGAAGTGCCAGACCTCGTCGGACGGCAGGCGGTGCAGGGCCGAGTAGTCGTCCGCGGTGAGCAGGACGACTATCGCGGTGCCCTGCGGCCGCCCGTCGGACCGCTCGGGCCCCGCCCAGGTCTGCCGGAACAGCCCGCCCTCCAGCGGGATCGGTTCCAGGGAGTAGTGCGCGACGAGCTCTTCCGGGGTCACGCCCGGAAGGCTACCCCCGGCTCAGGAACGCGAGTTGGGCCTTCTTCTCCGGGATGTACACGTCCGGCAGGTCCACCTCCGGCAGCACGACCACGGGCCCCGCCGTGAATCCCTGCTTGAGGAAGCGGGAGACGGCCTTCTCGTTCCTTACGTCCGGGTCGACGACCACCCGCCGGCGGTCCAGGGTGCCGAAGACGTACGTCGCGACGACCGTCAGCAACGCCGAGGTCCAGCCGGGCCGCGCGCCCTCGGCGCCGGCGGGAGCGAGCAGCAGGTGGACGCCGATGTCGCCGGGAAGGACGTCGTAGACCTCGCCGACGCGGTCCGCCTCCGGCTCGTAGGTCTGGAGGACGGCTACCGGGTCGGCGTCCCGTACGACCAGGAAGGCGTGGTGGGTGTCGAGGGTGGCCATGTGGGCGTAGATCTCGGACACCTGCTCCCTGGTCAGGCCGTTCATGCCCCAGAAGGAGGCCCGCTCCGAGCTGACCCAGCCATGGACGACCCCGGCGTCGGCCTCCGGGTCGAGGGGGCGGATGCGGACGGTGCCGAATGCGTCGACGGCCTGCTCGTGGACCGTTGCGGACAGCTCAGACATCGGATGCGGATTCCCTCTCGAACTTGGTGAAATCGGTGACGACCGGGACCAGATCTCCCCTGACCCACAGGGGGAGTTGGTCGCGGTGGTGGGGCGAGCCGGGGATGCCCCAGGCCCCGAGCGGGACCACCCAGCGGCTGGCCTCGCGGTCGGCCAGGTCCCAGACGTAACGGGCGGCGGGGCCGCGCGCGCTCAGGTCGGTGAAGCCGGGGACGGCGGAGGTGCACAGCACGCAGTCGTGGTCGCCGGAGAGACGGGGTTCGTCGTACGACGTGTCGGTCAGAGCCCGCCAGGGGGCGAGGCGGTGGGTGTCGCCCCAACTGCCGGAGGGCGGCTCCGCGGCCACGTCCTCCACCGCCGCGCGCACCGCCTCCGCGCGGTCGATGCCGTACAACTCCTCCGCACGCAAGAGGTGTTCGAGGGCGAAGCCGACGCGCGGGAGCAGGGCCAGCCAGGGGAGGAGGACTTCCGGGTAGGCGGGCGGCGCGGTCAGCGCGGCGAAGGCCGGGTGCGCGGCGAGTCGGCGTACGACGGCACTGCGCACCGCGGCGTACACGGCCGCGGCCTCGCTGTCGGCGTCCATCCGGCGGTCCCAGTCCAGGAGGGTCCGCCGGATGCGGGCGGCCTCGGGAGTACGTACGTCGATGGTGCCCAGCAGCTCCAACAGGGGTTCTGCGGAAGCCAGTTGGGTGTCCATGTGGATCGCCGGCATGTCGGCGGCCGACCAGCGGGCCTTCTCGCCCAGCAGGGCCGTGATGCGGTCGGCGCGGTGCGGCGGGGCGAACTCGATGCCGAGCGGGGCGGCGACACCGCGCTGGTTGGCCATGGCGGCGACGCCGTCGGTGAGCCCGCCGCGCGGCGTCTCGTGCCAGCCGTTCCAGTCGTGGCCGGGTTCCCAGGCGGGCACCAGCCGAATGCCGTTGGCCTCGGACCGCACCGGCACCTTCCCGGCGACACGGTGCAGCAGACCCCCCTCGGTGTCGGCGGCCTGGACGACATTGACGGGCTCGGCCCACAGGTCCACGGCACGGTCGACGTCGGCGACGCGGCGGGCGTGGAGGCGCTGGACCCGGACGGGGTGTGGCGACGGGCCGCCCGGCACACCGAGTTCGTGGAGGTCGCGGGGGAGGAGCCGGTCG
>NZ_RDBN01000053.1:1594226-1647941 GCF_008042075.1 Streptomyces sp. UW30
CCTCCGGTCCCCCGATCACCACCGGCCCTCGCGCCGTCTCGATCACCTCGACCTCGACCGGCTCCTCCCCCGCGACCTCCACGAACTCGGTGTGCCGGGCGGCCCGTCGCCACACCCCGTCCGGGTCCAGCGCCTCCACGCCCGCCCCGGTGCGCCGCAACCGCTCCCGGTACAGGTCCTGGTAGTCGGCCATGGCGTTGGTGATGGCCCAGGCGACCGTGCCGGTGTGGCCGAAGTGGGCGATGCCGGGGACGCCGGGGACGGCGAGGCCGACGACGTCGAACTCGGGGCAGGAGAGGTGGATCTGCTGGTAGACGCCGGGGTCCTCGATGAAGCGGTGCGGGTCGCCTGCGATGATCGCGTGCCCGGTGACGGTCCGCTCGCCGCTCACCAGCCAGCCGTTGCTGCCGGAGGTGCCCGGCCCGTCGGCGGCGAACAGAGCGACCGCGTCGGCGCCGAGATGCCGTACGACCTGCTCGCGCCAGAGCTTGGCCGGGAAGCCCGCGAACAGGATGTGGATGCCGAGCCAGACGCCGAGCGGGGTCCAGGGCTCCCAACGGCCGGGGGCGAGCCCGGTCCGCGCGAACTCCGGCGTACGGCGGGCGCCTTCGTCCAGCCCCTCGTTGACCCCGTCGACGTACGCCCGCACCCACTGCGCCGTCTCCGGGTCCCGTCTCTCCAATTCGGCGAAGCAGCGTCTCGCGGTGTCGTCGAGGCGGGTCCGTCTGACGAACCGGTCCCAGGGCAGGGAATCGGCGCCGAGGAAGGACGCGGAGGTGCCCTGCGCCCGGTGTCGTTCGACCTCCAGTTGCCAGGCCCGGTCGAGGGCGGTGACCCGGCCCTGTGCGCGGGCGAGTTCTCTCACCCCGTCCGCGCGGAGATGCGGTATGCCCCAGGCATCGCGGAAGATCTCGCCGGTCACCTGTGCCCCTCCTTTGCTTTAGGTTAGGCTTCCCTAAGTTATTGGTGCGGGAATCGTACGCGAAGGGTGAAGAGCTGATGGGGCAGGGGCACGGCTGGGAGGGAACGGTCCTGAAGCTGCTGCGCGCGAAGGACTTCGCGTTCACGGTGACGGGGGCCGAGGATGTCACCGAGCAGTACCGCCGCGTCCATCTCACGGACGGCGGGATGCTGGCGGCGACCGGCGTCCACCCCACCATGTGGGTCCGGCTGTGGTTCGACAACGGGGGCAAGCCCCACCAGCGCGCCTACACCCTGGTCGACCCGGACCCGGCGGCCGGCACCTTCAGCCTGGAGTTCGCGCTGCACGAGGGCTGCGCCAGCGACTGGGCACGCTCGGCGAAGCCCGGCGACACGATCGAGGCGACCGTCCACGGCACGGGGTTCACCGACCCCGACCCGGCCCCCTCGCACGTCTTCGCCATCGCCGACACCGCCTCCCTGCCCGCCCTCAACTCCCTGCTCGGCGCCCTGGACTCGGCCCCGGCGACGGTGTGGTTCGAGGGGGAGCGCGACGGCCTGCCCTTCCGCACGGCCGAGTCCCGCCACGACGTGCGGACGCTGCCGAGGCAGGACGCCGGGGCCCACCTGGTCGCCCAGGTGAAGGAGACCCTGCCCGACCTGCTCAAGGCCGCCCCGGACCCGTACGTCTGGATCGCCTGCGACACGGCGACGACCCGCACCCTCACCGCGTACGTCCGCAGGGAGCTGGGCCTGCCGAAGCAGCGGGTGAACGCGCTCGGGTACTGGCGCCCCTGACCGGGGCAGGGGTGCGAACCCCTTGCGCGCCCCTGCCCCCCGCGCGCGTCCGAACGGCGCGCGCGGCATCATCGGGGTCATGGACGTCACCCTGCATCTCGCCCAGGACCCCGAGGCCGACGAACTCCTCGGCCGCAGCCCGCTCGCCGCGCTCGTCGGCATGCTGCTGGACCAGCAGGTTCCGATGGAGTGGGCGTTCAAGGGGCCCCGTACGATCGCGGACCGGCTCGGCGCGGACGACCTGGACGCGCACGACATCGCCGCCCAGGACCCGGACGGGTTCGTGGCCCTGCTGTCTCAGAAGCCGGCCGTGCACCGCTATCCGGGCTCGATGGCCAAGCGGATCCAGCAGCTGTGCCAGTACCTCGTCGAGCGCTACGACGGTGACGCCGAGCTCGTCTGGAAGGGCGTCGAGGACGGGCGCGAGCTGCTGCGCCGGCTGGAGGACCTGCCCGGGTTCGGCAAGCAGAAGGCGCAGATCTTCCTGGCGCTGCTGGGCAAGCAGCTGGGTGTGCACCCCAAGGGCTGGCAGGAGGCCGCGGGCGCGTACGGCGAGTCGGAGTCCTTCCGGTCCGTCGCCGACATCACCGGCCCCGAGTCGCTGACCAAGGTGCGCGCGCACAAGCAGGAGATGAAGGCGGCGGCCAAGGCGGCGAAGGCGGGCAAGTAGCGCCGCCGGCGTCAGCCGAGTGGCCCGCCCCGAATGGCGGGCCGGGCGGCCTCGTTCCCAGCATGGAGCATGACCGACGCGCCGAGCGGCTCCCCCTTGGGCCGGGACTACGACGACCGCCGGATCCACTCCGGCCGCACAGGGCCGGTGACGTCCCATGAGCCCGAGCCGCCCTTCGAAGGCCCCCTGCACGCCCTGTCCCGCGCCGCCTGGCAGGTCGTCCTCGTCACCGGCGTCGCCTCCCTGGTCCTGGGCGTCGTCGTCCTGGTCTGGCCGGACGCCTCGCTCCGGGTCGCCGGCGTCCTCTTCGGCCTCTACCTCCTGACCAGCGGCGTCTTCCAGCTGGTCGCCGCCTTCGGCACCCACCGGACGACCTCGCTGCGGGTGCTGGCCTTCATCAGCGGCGCCCTGTCGATCCTGCTCGGCCTGATCTGCTTCCGCGGCGCGATGCAGTCGATCCTGCTGCTCGCCCTGTGGATCGGCATCGGCTGGCTCATCCGCGGCGTCACCCAGACCCTGGCCGCCGCCTCCGACCAGTCCGTGCCGGCCCGCGGCTGGCAGGTCCTGCTCGGGGTCGTCACCTTCCTCGCCGGGATCGTGCTGATCGTCTCCCCGGTCGAGTCGATCACCGTGCTGATGGTGCTGGGCGGGTGTTGGCTGGTGGCGGTCGGCCTCGTCGAGATCGTCACCGCGCTGCGGCTGCGCGGGGCGGCCCGTCAGGTTCCGCGCGCACTGTGACACGCACCGTGATACCCACCCCTGCCCCCTACGCCGTGCGGGCGGTTCTGCCCCCGGACGGGATGAACGCCGTACGGCATCCGGGGAGATGACCTTCCGTGAGTACCGCGAGTACCGCACGATGCCGCTCGCGCAGCCGCGCCTGGCTGCGGGTCCTCGTACTGCTGCTCGCCCTGCTCGTGCCCGGCGCACACGCCCAGGCGCACGCCCTGCCCATGCCGGCCGAGGCCGCCGCCGAGGTCGTCGAGCACGACATCCTCGACACGGCCCTGCGGCCACCGGCCCGCACCGACCGCCGCCATGCCGTACGGACGCGTCCGGCGCCGCCGCTCCAGCCGGCGCCCGACGCCGCACCGGGCTCCCGGCCCACCGCGCCGACCGGGCCGCCGTATGTCCCGCACATCCTGCGCACCGTGGTCCTGCGTTGCTGACAGACCCCGCGACGAGGTCAGTCAGGACGACACAAGGAGCACCGTCATGCCCACCGATCCGTACGCGGTCCTGCGCGCCCTGCTGCGCGCCGAGGCCGTACGCAACACGCCGAAACCGCAGGCGAAGAAGGACGAGCCGCAGCATCCCCCGAAGGTCCGGGAGCGCGGCTGACGCGGCCGCGGCGGAGGCGGGCTTCTCCGGGTCACCGCCTCCGCCGCGCCGTACCGAAGACCGACCGGGTGATCTCCCGCCCGATCTGCGTACCGATCGACCGAGCCAGGGACTTGAACATGCCGCTCCCGACGACCTGCTCGACGACGGAGGGCTGCTCCTTGTGCCGGGCCCTGCTCTCCCCGGCCCCGGCCGCCTCGCGGATCTCGTCCGGGCCTTTCCCGCCGCGCACCTCGTCCGGGCCCTTCCCCCCGCGCGACGCCTGGAGCTTCTCGTACGCCGACTCCCTGTCCACAGCCTGTGCATATCGCCCGTACAGCGCGGACGCCGTCACCGCCCGCTCCAGCGCGCCCGCCTCGATCGGACCCATCAGCGACTCGGGCGCCCGCAGCCGGGTCGCGGCGACCGGTGTCGGCGCACCCTTCTCGCTGAGCACCGTCACCACGGCCTCGCCGGTGCCGAGGCCGGTGAGGAGTTCCTCCAGGTCGTACGCCGAATTGGGGAACGTCTTCACCGTGGCCCTGAGCGCCTTCTGATCGTCGGGGGTGAAGGCGCGCAGCGCGTGCTGGACGCGATTGCCGAGCTGGCCGAGCACCTCGGCGGGCACGTCCTTCGGCGTCTGCGTCACGAAGAAGACGCCGACCCCTTTCGAGCGAATCAGCCGCACGGTCTGCGTGATCGCGTCCAGGAACGCCTCGGACGCGTCGTCGAACAGCAGATGCGCCTCGTCGAAGAAGAACACGAGCTTCGGCCGGTCCGCGTCCCCGACCTCGGGCAGATCGTGGAAGAGGTCGGCGAGCAGCCACATCAGGAACGTCGAGAACAGCTGCGGCCGGTCCTGTACGGCGGACAGTTCGAGGACCGAGACCACGCCCCGCCCGTCCGGCGCCGTCCGCAGGAACTCACTCGTGTCGAACTCCGGCTCCCCGAAGAAGTCGGCCATGCCCTGCGCCTCGAAGGCGGTGAGGGAGCGCAGGATCACCCCGGCCGTGGCGGTCGAGAGCCCGCCGATGTTCTTCAGCTCGCCCTTGCCCTCGTCCGAGGTCAGGAAGGCGACGACGGCCCTGAGGTCCTTGAGGTCGACCAGCTCCAGGCCCTTGGTGTCGGCGTAGTGGAAGATCAGCCCGAGGGACTGCTCCTGGGTCCGGTTGAGCCGGAGGACCTTGGACAGCAGCACCGGGCCGAAGCTGGTGATCGTGGCGCGCACGGGGATGCCGCGGCCGATGCCGCCCAGCGCGTGGAACTCGGCGGGGAAGCCGGTCGCCGTCCACTGCTGGTGCACCTCGGCGGCGCGGGAGCGGACCTTGTCGTTCGACTGCCCCGGCGCGGCGACCCCGGAGAGGTCGCCCTTTACGTCCGCCAGGAACACCGGCACGCCCTGCGCCGACAGCTGCTCGGCGATCAGCTGGAGCGTCTTGGTCTTGCCGGTGCCGGTGGCGCCCGCGACCAGACCGTGCCGGTTGAGCATGGGCAACGGCACGCGGATCTGCGCGTCCGGCAGGCACCGGCCGTCCCAGAGCAGGGCGCCGAGGTCCAGGGCGGGCCCGGTGAAGGTGTAGCCGGCGGCGATCTCCAGGGCCTCCTGCGGGAGGGCCGGGGCACCGCCGGGCGCCTCGGGAGCGGCGGCCTGGGGCGCGGCCGTGGCCCCGGCCTTCGGCGTGGTCCTGCGATCGCTCATGTCAGCCCTCCGCGCGCTCGTGCTCCGACGGGTCCGATCCATCGCCTGCCGACAACCGGACGGGCTTCCTCCCCCGATCCGGTCCGATGTTCGAGCCGGCGTTCGACCCGCCCCCGGCCGCCACCTCGGCTTCCGTACGGGTCCATTCCGGCTTCCGATCCGGCCGTCATTCCCTCGGCGTTTGCCTGTTCGTCCCGGTTTGACCCATCTTTTCCAGCGTCGCACTCCGCCGCCATGGCTGCGCCCGGAACGTCTTGACCGGTAGGCTTTCCGTGTGATCTTCAAGCGCATCGGAAACGGCCGGCCGTACCCCGACCACGGCCGGGAAAGCACCCGGCAGTGGGCGGACGTCGCGCCGCGCCCGGTCCGCCTCGATCAGCTCGTGACGACCAAGGGCCAGCTCGATCTGGAAACCCTGCTCGCCGAGGACTCGACGTTCTACGGCGACCTCTTCGCGCACGTCGTGAAGTGGCAGGGCGACCTGTATCTGGAGGACGGCCTGCACCGCGCGGTGCGCGCGGCGCTCCAGCAGCGCCAGGTGCTGCACGCGAGAGTCCTGGAACTGGACTGAAGTCCGGGCTGACCCCCGGCCGACTCCGGACCGACCCCGGGCTGACACGCCCGGGCGTCACCCGCTGCCCATGTCGGGTTGGTCCGAACGGCGGCCTCGATTGATCATCTAGTAGGCATTGCCGCCCGGGCGCACTACGCTGCGCCCATGAGCATGCTGACTCCCTCCGGCATGGGCGGCCAGTACCGCATCCGGGGGGACAAGTACCCACGGATGCGGCCTCGTCGGCGGCGCGGCAGACTCGTCGTTCTCGCCGTCGCCTCGGTAGCCGCGCTCGGCATGGTCGGCTGGGGAACGCTCCAGCTCATCGACGTCTTCACGGGCGGCGGCGGAGAGGCCTCGGCGGCCGGCCCGAAGTCCGACTGCGGGACCCGGGCGACCCCGTCGCCCTCCGCGACCGCGCCGCTGCCCAAGCCGGGCGGCATCACCGTCAACGTGCTCAACGCCACCACCCGCAGCGGGCTCGCCAAGCAGACCGCGGACGAGCTGAAGAAGCGCGGCTTCAAGATCGGCGACGTGGGCAACGCGCCCAAGGCCTACGACAAGAAGGTCAAGGGCACCGGGATACTGCTCGGCCCCGCCGCGTCCCTGAACACCTCGCTGCCGGTCCTGGCCACCCAGCTGGCCGGGGCCGAACGCCGCACCGACGCCACCCGCAAGGCCGCGACCGTGGACCTGATCATCGGCGACCGCTTCAAGCAGCTCACGAAGAAGCCGGACGCCGACAAGGCCTTGACCGCACTTGTCCACCCGAAGCCGACGACCAGCGCTTCCAAGAAGAGCTGCTGAAGCCCCCTCCGGGGCGCCCTCAGGGGCGCGGGGAACTGCGCGACAAGCCACAACAGGCCCGCAGCCGCCACACAACCGCACCCCTACGGCGAAAAGGCGCCCCTACTCGGCCGCGCCGTAAAGACGATCCCCGGCATCCCCAAGCCCCGGCACGATGTACCCGTGCTCATTGAGGTGGTCGTCGACCGCGGCCGTCACCACCGTCACCGGCGTCCCCGCCAGCTCCCGCTCCATGAGCTCCACGCCCTCGGGCGCGGCGAGAAGCACGACGGCGGTCACGTCGTCGGCCCCGCGCTTGATGAGCTCCTGGATCGCCGCGACCAGCGTGCCGCCGGTGGCCAGCATGGGGTCCAGGACGTACACCTGCCGCCCTGAGAGGTCCTCCGGCATGCGCGTGGCGTACGTGGAGGCCTGGAGGGTCTCCTCGTCGCGCACCATGCCCATGAAGCCCACCTCGGCGGTCGGCAGCAGCCGGACCATGCCGTCCAGCATGCCGAGCCCGGCGCGCAGGATCGGCACCACCAGCGGGCGCGGGTAGGAGAGCTTGACACCGGTGGTGGCGGTGACCGGGGTCGTGATGTCGACCGCTTCGGTCCGCACGTCCCGCGTGGCCTCGTAGGCGAGCAGGGTGACCAGTTCGTCGGCGAGCCGACGGAAGGTCGGGGAGTCGGTGCGCTGGTCGCGCAGCGTGGTGAGCTTGTGGGCGACCAAGGGGTGGTCGACGACGTGGAGACGCATGTCCACAACATTAGCCGGGCCGGGTATGCCCGGCGTCCCCACGCGCGGCAAGCGCCGCGCCGTCACATCACCCGTGCGCTGGCATCAAACCGCCCATCGGAGGGAAAGTGGGAGGGACGTAGCGGGGGTGGTGAGCAGATGCCTGATCCTGAGTCCCCGGAGCGTCCCACGCAGGACACGCCGGAGGAGAGCGTCGCCGCGCGCCGGCGGCGCCGGGCCCAGTTCCTGCGGGAGCTCGCCGAGGCCCGCGAACTGCGGGACCGCGTCCAGCCGCGGCGCGCCAAGGCGGCGCGACTGCGACACGCGATGCGTATGCGAACGTTCCGCTGGTAGGGCGAGCTTGGGGGAAGATCGGTTGCCCCCGGGGCGTTGAGCGACGGGGGTGCGTGGACACCTGCAAAAGCCGCGTACGATCCGCACGTGGCGGCAAGGAGTGCGCTGGTGAGTCCTTTACGGGCGTGCTCGCGGAACGCCTCGGGCCAACGCGATCAAAACTGCCGGACACAGGGAGCCGAAGACGTCCCCTGAACGCCTCGTTTCTGCCACGATTCCGAGTGGGTGGGCTCGGAGCACAGCTCTCCCCGCCCCCAACCTCCGCCGGGGGGACCCCCAACCGGCACGCCTATGACCAGTGGGAGAGTCACGGTGTACTTCGCCGCACTGCTCGCGCGCACCGAAGACGGGTGGGAAGCGAGCGACACAGAGCTCGACGATGTGGAGACCCTGTCGGATCTGGCCGAACTGGCCCGTGAAGCCTCGCCGGAGGACGACACGGTGCTGGTGCTCATCGAGCAGGAGGACGCCTGGTTCGGTGTCGTCCGGATCGACGGCGAGGACGACCCTCGTATCTACGTCTCGGACGCCGCCGCCGCTGCCCGCAGCAGTTACGGCGAGATCCTGCTCACCGACGAACTGCTCGGAAGGGAGCCCGGCGACGACGGCGCCGACCTGGACTCCCTGGACCTCGACGGCACCGAGGAGCCGGACGGCGACTCGGATGACGACGACGAGGACGGCGGTGGCGCCGAGGCGGTCCCGCACAGCCCCGTCGGCGACAGCGAGATCCTCGACGACCTCGGCGTCGGCGAGAAGGAGCTGAAGTCCCTGGACGCCGAGGAGGCGCTCAGCGCGATCGCCGAGGCGCTGGGCGCTTCGGAGGTCCTGGAGACCGTCCGCTGACCTCGTCCGACCAGGGGGCGGCGCCCGAGGTGCCCTCGGGACCCGACCCCGTACGCGACCGCTGGCGGGCCGCGATGCGGCTCGCCCTGGACGAGGCCGCACTGGCCGTCCGGGGCGGGGACGTCCCCGTCGGCGCGGTCGTGCTGTCCGCGGACGGTACGACCGTGCTGGGCGCCGGCCACAACGAGCGCGAGGCGACCGGCGACCCGACCGCGCACGCCGAGGTGCTGGCGATCCGCCGGGCCGCGGCCGAGGTCGGACAGTGGCGGCTGTCCGGGTGCACTCTCGTCGTCACGCTGGAGCCCTGCACGATGTGCGCGGGCGCGCTCGTGCAGTCGCGGGTGGACCGGGTCGTCTACGGCGCCCGGGACGAGAAGGCGGGCGCGGCCGGCTCCCTCTGGGACGTCGTACGCGACCGCAGGCTCAACCACCGGCCCGAGGTGATCGAGGGCGTCCTGGCCGACGAGTGCGCCCGGCTCCTGACGGAGTTCTTCCGGTCCCGGTGAGGCCGGCACGGGAGCTGAGCATCGCGAATACCGATTTCGGAGCACGGCCCGGCTTGCTGTAAGGTCTCCCTCGGTAGCGTGTCCGAGCGGCCGAAGGAGCTCGCCTCGAAAGCGAGTGTGGCGCAAGTCACCGAGGGTTCAAATCCCTCCGCTACCGCTGATGAGGGGCCCCGTCCTAGGACGGGGCCCTTCGTGCTGTTGATCTCTTGTCGGGCGCGAAGGTTACACTCACCGCCGATAACACGGGCCCCTTTCGGCTCTTTCGACTCATTCGGCACGGCAGACATGGCAGTCACAGCACAGCAGCCACAGGGGAGGCCGCGATGGCGGTGAATTCCAAGAAGATCGCCATCTATGTGCTCGCGGTCTTCGTGCTCTACGTGATCATCACGGACCCGGCCAAGGCGGCGGACTACGTCCAGGTAGGGTTCGAGGGCATTTCGGACGCCGCCAAGGCCATCGGCGACTTCATGACGTGGATCGCCAACGGCGGCGACAGCTAGGGAGTACTCATGATCCGCCACCTGGTCCTCTTCAAGCTCAACGAGGGCGTCGAGCGCGACGACCCGCGTGTCGTGGAGGGTGAGAAGGCCTTCCGCTCGCTGGAGGGCAGCATCCCCGAGATCCGGCACTGGGAGCTCGGCTGGAACTTCAGCGACCGCCCCATCGCCTACGACTTCGCGATCAACTCCGCCTTCGAGGACACGGCCGCCCTGCGCACCTACGCGGAGCACCCCGAGCACCAGGCGGGCGTCGCTCTGTGGCGGGAGTTCGCCACCTGGGTGATCGCCGACTACGAATTCTGAGCCCCGCCGCTCCCCGAGCAACCTGAAGCCCTCCGCCGGAACGGCGGGGGGCTTTCGCGTGTCTTGCGCACCCTTCCATCCCCAACACGGGATTATGCGGTACTTGAACACAATGAACTGTCTTGTGATGCTATGACCGCTTTTGACGGATGAGTTGATGGATCACGAGGTGGAGTTGACCGTGCCGGCCAGTACTGCGCCTCAAGCCCCGACCCAGGAGGACACTCCCGCGTCCCCGCCGCCCCGCAGCCGCGGCGCCGACACCCGGGCACTCACCCAGGTCCTCTTCGGCGAGCTCAAGGAGCTGACGCCGGGCACGCCGGAGCACAACCGCGTGCGCGGGGCGCTCATCGAGGCGAACCTCCCGCTCGTGCGCTACGCGGCCGCCCGTTTCCGCTCCCGCAACGAGCCGATGGAGGACGTGATCCAGGTCGGCACCATCGGCCTCATCAACGCCATCGACCGCTTCGACCCGGACCGGGGCGTGCAGTTCCCGACGTTCGCGATGCCGACGGTGGTCGGCGAGATCAAGCGGTACTTCCGCGACAACGTCCGCACGGTGCACGTGCCGCGCCGGCTGCACGAGCTGTGGGTCCAGGTCAACAGCGCGACCGAGGACCTCACCACCTCCTTCGGGCGCACCCCCACGACCGCCGAGATCGCCGAGCGGCTGCGCATCACCGAGGACGAGGTGCTGTCCTGCATCGAGGCCGGGCGGTCGTACCACGCCACCTCACTGGAGGCCGCCCAGGAGGGCGACGGGCTGCCCGGACTCCTTGACCGGCTCGGCTACGAGGACCCGGCCCTGGACGGCGTGGAGCACCGGGATCTCGTCCGGCATCTCCTGGTGCAACTTCCCGAACGCGAGCAGAGAATCCTTCTTCTGCGGTACTACAGCAACCTCACCCAGTCGCAAATCAGTGCGGAACTCGGGGTCTCCCAGATGCACGTTTCGAGGCTACTCGCGCGTAGCTTCCAACGGCTGCGTTCGGCAAACCGGATCGACGCGTAACCGCATACAGGAGCGAGCGGTCACCGTCCCGAGCGAATCGCTCACCAGGGCGGATCCCGACAGTTCTGGCCCGAAATACCGTCAGACCCCCTTTATCCAGGGCGGATTCAAGTCTCACGTGTCGACATGTCACTACAGCGTGTTGCCGACATGTGACATTCTTCGGGAAGCGCGTTTGCCGCGGCTTCGGCTCCGGTATTCAGGTGAAGGCTGGCGTTCCTCGATCGGAGCGTTCGCCACGACCGTCCCGCGACCCAAAGGGGGTGGCATGTCCGCAGACCAGGGCAGCTCGAAGGTGCTCACGCTCACGAAGAGCGAGTCCGCGCCCGACGCCGCGCTCGAAGACGTAACGGCCATCGAGGCCGTTCCGGCCCCGGCACTTCCGGCTTCGGAGACCATCGACACCCGCACCCTGTCCCGCTCCCTGTTCCTGCGGCTCGCCGCACTGGACGAGAACAGCCCCGAGCGGGCTTACGTCCGGGACACGCTGATCGAGCTCAACCTCCCGCTCGTGCGCTACGCGGCGGCCCGCTTCCGCTCGCGCAACGAGCCGATGGAGGACATCGTCCAGGTCGGCACCATCGGCCTGATCAAGGCGATCGACCGCTTCGACTGCGAACGGGGCGTCGAGTTCCCGACGTTCGCGATGCCGACGGTGGTCGGCGAGATCAAGCGGTTCTTCCGCGACACGTCCTGGTCGGTGCGCGTCCCGCGCCGCCTCCAGGAGCTGCGCCTGGCCCTCACCAAGGCCAGCGACGAGCTCTCTCAGAAGCTGGACCGTTCCCCGACGGTCACCGAACTCGCCACCGTGCTCGGCGTGTCCGAGGAGGACGTCGTCGACGGCCTCGCGGTCGGCAACGCCTATACGG
This sequence comes from Streptomyces sp. UW30, assembly GCF_008042075.1. GTDB lineage: Bacteria > Actinomycetota > Actinomycetes > Streptomycetales > Streptomycetaceae > Streptomyces. Next base: position 1,606,105 of record NZ_RDBN01000053.1, read on the forward strand.
CCTCCTCGCTGGACTCCCCGGCCCCGGAGGACGACGGCGGCGAGGGCTCCCTGGCGGACCGGCTCGGCTACGAGGACACCGCGCTGGAGGGCGTCGAGTACCGCGAGTCCCTCAAGCCGCTGCTGGCCAAACTGCCGCCCCGCGAGCGGCGGATCATCATGCTGCGCTTCTTCGCCAACATGACCCAGTCGCAGATCGGCGAGGAGGTCGGCATCTCCCAGATGCACGTCTCCCGGCTGCTCACCCGGACCCTGGCGCAGCTGCGCGAGGGACTCATCTCCGACTGACCCTTCATATTTGACGGAGCGTCAGCCACCATGGCCCGATGCTTCGCCGGATCTGGACGACCTCGACACATGGCCGTCGGTGCGCCCTGGTGGGCGCGTCGGCGGCCGTCGTCTGCCTGGGCGGGACGCTGGCCGCGTGCGGGGGAGGCGGGGGCGGTGACGGGTACGTCGCCACGGGAGCGGCCGGCGGTCCGCCCCGCGTCTCCGGTACGGCTGTCGCGCCGACGGGCGAGGTGACGCTGGTGCCGCTCGACGAACCGGACAGCGGCGGGGGCGGCGACGGAGGAATCGGCAACGGCGAGACCTCCGGCAACTCCCCCGGCCGGGACGGGAGTCAGGGGCCCGCGTCTCCCCAGGAAACAGGGCGGGAAGGGACACAGGGCCCGGCCCGCCTCCCGAGCGACACCCCCGGCCCCGCGGTCACGCCGTCCGACTCGCGGTCACGCCGTCCGACTCGGGTGCCCCGCCCGGCAGTTCACCCGCACCCTCGACGGCCGCGCCCGCGACCACCGGCTCGCCCGCGAAGCTGGCCGTGAGCGACCCCGTACGGGAGCCCACGGACAAGCGCTGGTGCGAGAAGGTGACGCTCGGCCTCCGCAACTCGGGCGGTACGGCCGTGCGTTCGGGCACCGTGACCTTCGGCACCCACATCATCGGCGCGCTCGGCATCGACTGGGCGACGATCGAGTCGTCGGAGGAACTCCCGGCGCCGATCGGGGCCGGGGTACGCAAGGAGAAGACCTGGACGGTGTGCGTCGACGCTTGGCGCGTGCCGCTCGGCATGCACATCGAGACGCGGGACGTCTCCGTCCGGTGGGAGTGAATCCGGCAGCGACTACTTGAGCGCCAGCCAGGCCACCGCCGCCACGATCGCCACGGCGACGATCACGCCGACGATGAGGCCGATGCGGGGACCGGAGGAGGCCTGCTGCTGCCGACCGCCCTGCGGGCCCTCGTCGACGAACGCGCGGAACATCTGGGTGCTGCCTGCGGGGTCGTGGTTGCCCTGGGGGCCCTGGGTGTTAGCCATGGCCTGGACCCTAGCGAATCCGCCCGTTGGGCCCAAGTGGGGGCCCGACCCCTGCACAGGGGGGCACAGAACCCGCCCCACCTGCACATTTACGGTCGCAATACTTGCCTTTGCCAAGTTTTTATCCCGCCCGCGCCCCGTTTATTTGCCTGTAGCAACCAAACGTATTCTATGGTTGCCCTAAGCAACAAACGACGGAGGTGTGATGGCCGAGCAGGCGCAGTACGAGGAGCTGGTTCGTCAGTTCAGCGCCTTCGGCGCCGTGAAGAGGGAGATGGCGCGGATCCTGCCGTCCGACTGTCCCTCCGGCTCCGCCGCCGTGCTGACGTTGCTGAGCCGCCACGGGGACATGCGCATCAGCAAGCTCGCCGAGCTGCTGGCCGTGGACATGTCGGTCACCAGCCGCCATGTCGCCCACGTCGCCGAGCGCGGCTGGATCGAGCGCTCCCCCGACCCGGCGGACAAACGCAGCCGCATTCTGCGCCTCACCCCGGCGGGCGAGGACCGCGTCCGGGAGATGTCCCGGCGCACCACACAGCTGCTCGCCGAGCGGCTGAGCGACTGGAACGACGAGGACGTCGCCCAGCTCACCCGGCTGATGACCCGGCTGCGGGCGAGCTTCGACGACTGCCGGTCCGCGCACAGAGCGCCGCCGCCCGACCAGCCCGAACACTCCACCCGTACACCCGCGATCACCCAGTAGGAAAAGGAACCCCATGGCAACGACCACACCAGCCGGTGTGCGGGCGCACGCCAAGCATTCATCGGGCGCTTCCGGCGCCCCGATGTCGCATCGGCAGATCATGGAAGCGCTGACCGGGCTGCTGCTCGGCATGTTCGTCGCGATCCTGTCGTCGACGATCGTCTCCAACGCGCTGCCCGACATCATCAAGGACCTCGGCGGCGGCCAGAGCGCCTACACCTGGGTGGTCACCGCCTCCCTGCTGGCGATGACCGCGTCCACACCCCTGTGGGGCAAGCTGGCGGACCTCTTCTCCAAGAAGCTCCTCATACAGCTGTCCCTGGTGATCTTCGTGGCCGGCTCCGCGCTGGCCGGTCTGTCGCAGAACGCCGGGATGCTCATCGCGTTCCGCGCGGTGCAGGGCATCGGCATGGGCGGTCTGTCCGCGCTGGCCCAGATCATCCTCGCGGCGATGATCTCCCCGCGTGAGCGCGGCCGCTACAACGGCTACCTCGGCGCCACCTTCGCGACCGCGATGGTCGGCGGCCCGCTGATCGGTGGCGTCATCACCGACACCGACTGGCTCGGCTGGCGCTGGTGCTTCTACGTCGGCGTGCCGTTCGCGGTCATCGCCCTGATCGTGCTCCAGCGCACCCTGCACCTGCCGGTCGTCAAGCGGAAGGTCAAGGTCGACTGGGCGGGCGCCCTCTTCATCACCGCCGCGGTCTGCCTGCTGCTGGTCTGGGTGACCTTCGCCGGTGACAAGTACGACTGGCTGTCCTGGCAGACCGGTGCGATGACCGGTGGCGCGCTCGCGCTGCTGCTGATCTTCATCTTCGTCGAGTCCAGGGCGAGCGAGCCGATCATCCCGCTGCGCCTGTTCCGCAACCGCACCATCACGCTCGCCTCGCTGGCGTCCCTCTTCGTCGGCATCGCGATGTTCGCCGGCACGATCTTCTTCAGCCAGTACTTCCAGCTGGCCCGCAACGAGTCGCCGACCATGTCCGGCGTCCTGACCATCCCGATGATCGTCGGCCTGTTCGTCTCGTCGACCGTCTCCGGCCAGGTCATCACCCGCACCGGCCGCTGGAAGGCATGGCTGCTCGCGGGCGGTGTGCTGGTGACGGCGGGCCTCGGGCTGCTGGGCACGATCCGCTACGACACCGAGTACTGGCGCGTCGCGATCTTCATGGCCCTGCTGGGTCTTGGCGTCGGCATGATGATGCAGAACCTGGTCCTCGCCACCCAGAACCAGGTCGCCCCGAGCGACCTGGGCGTCGCGAGCTCGGTCGTGACCTTCTTCCGCTCCCTCGGCGGCGCCATGGGCGTCTCGGCCCTGGGCGCGGTCCTCAGCCACCGCATCACCCACTACGCCGAGGAGGGCCTCACCAAGCTGGGCGTGCAGGGCAGCTCGGGCCACGGTGAGATCCCCGACCTCGACGCGCTGCCCGGCCCGGTGCGCACGGTCATCGAGAGCGCCTACGGCCACGGCGTCGCCGACGTCTTCCTGTACGCAGCGCCGATCGCCTTCCTCGCCCTCCTGTTCGCCCTGTTCATCAAGGAGGTCCCGTTGAAGACGAAGGGCGCGCTGGCGCAGGCCGCGGAGGCGGAGAACCCGGAGCCGGCGCAGACCCCGGCGGCCGAGCCGACCGCCGCGCAGGAGCGGACCCCCAGCTGGGCCGTCGCGTCTTCCGAGACCGAGGCCGCTCCCGAGGGCACCCAGCAGCTCGCCGCCGTCGCCACGGTGGCCCGCGCCGAGGAGACCGGTGGTGCGTCGTCCGGCGGCGTCCCCGTCCGCGGTTTCGTCCGGGGCGCCGAGAGCGCGCCGGTGCCGCAGGCCGCGGTGACGCTGATCTCGCTGGCCGGCCGTCAGCTGGGCCGCTCGGTCGCGCAGGCCGACGGTTCCTACGCGGTGGACGCGCCGGGCGCCGGGTCGTACGTCCTGATCGCCTCCGCCGACGGCTTCCAGCCGCAGGCCTCCACGATCGTCGTGAACGGCGACGAGGCGGTGGCCTACGACATCCTGCTCAGCGGCACGAGCGGCCTGAGCGGTGTCGTGCGGACGGCACAGAGCGCGCMGCCGGTGAAGGACGCGATGGTCATCGTGACCGATGTGCGCGGCGACCTGCTGGCCACCGCCGCCACCGGTGAGCAGGGCGAGTTCAGCTTCGCCGAGCTGGTGCCGGGCGCCGTGACCGTCGCGGTGAACGCCGCCGGATACCGGCCGCGCGCCCTGCCCGTCGAGATCGGCGGCACCGGGGTCACCCGGGTCGAGGTCGACCTGGAGGCCGGCGCCCAGATCCAGGGCGTCGTCCGGGCGCCGCACGGTCCGCTGGCCGACGCCCGCGTGACCCTGGTCGACGCGGCAGGCAACGTCGTCGGCACGTCGACGACCGGTCCGGACGGGGCGTACGCCTTCACCGACCTGGACGGCGGCGAGTACACGGTCATCGCGACGGGCTACCCGCCGGTCGCCACCGCGCTGACGGTGACCGGCCGCGGCGCCGACGACCACGACATCGAACTCGCCCACCCCGGCGAGTAGTTGGAACCCCGGCCCGTGGCGGGCGGCGCGCTCTGAGCGGAGGTGCGCCGCCGCCGCGGGCCGGTTTCTTTGGGACTTTTCTGAGGAGTACGTGAGATGGGACTGACCGCGAGGATCCGTACCCGGGACGGTTGGGCCGTGTCGCACGCGGTCGTCACGGTGACGGACATGACCGGAACACAGGTGCTGCGGGTGGAGGCGGACGCGGAGGGGGCCGTACGGGACGCCAATCCCCTGCCCCCGGGGGCGTACACCGTCATCGTCACCGCAGTCGGCTACGCGCCCGCCGCCGCGAGCGCGATCGTCACCGCGAGCGGCCGCGCCGAGGTCGGCACGGTGACGCTGGCCCGGCAGGGCGGCACGGAGCTGCCGCCGCCGGGACCGTGGACCGTCGACCCGGCGCACTCCAGCGTGGCCGCCGTCGCCCAGCACCTGGGCATCTCCAGCGTGCACGGCCGGTTCACGCAGTTCTCGGGCTCGATCGAGATCGCGCCGGACGATGTGACCAAGTCGCGGGTCGAGGCGGCGATCCGGGCCGACTCGATCGACACGGGGAACGGCATGCGGGACGGGCACCTGAAGTCGGCGGACTTCCTGGATGTGGAGCAGTACCCCGAGATCACCTATCGCTCGACGGGTCTTACGGCCGCCACGGGCACCGACCGCTGGACCGTGCACGGCGAGCTGACCATGCACGGTGTCGTACGGCCGGTGGACCTCGACCTCGCCTACCTCGGCACGGGCGCCGACCCGTGGGGCGGGACGCGGGCCGCGTTCCGCGCGACGGCCGAGCTGCACCGGGACGACTTCGCCATGAACTACAACCAGGTCGTCCAGGCGGGGATCGCGGCCATCGGTACGACGCTGAAGGTCGAGCTGGACATTCAGGCGGTGCAGGGGGAGTCGCTGCCGCAAGGGTAGGCACGCCAGGGTCAGCCTGAGAGGGCCGGTCGGCCCCTAGGCTGACCCCATGGCACCGAACATCGCGACCAACACGCGCGTCTCGCTCGAAGAGTTGCTCGACTTCGTACGGCCCCGTCATCGCGCGATCCTGCTGACCCGGCGGGCGGACGGGAGTCCGCAGGCCTCGCCGTTGACCTGCGGGGTCGATGATTCGGGGCGGATCGTGATGTCGACGTATCCCGAGCGGGCCAAGACGCGCAACGCGAAGCGGGACGAGCGGGTGAGCGTCCTCGTCCTCAGCGACGACTGGAACGGGCCCTGGGTGCAGATCGACGGTTCCGCCGAGGTCGTCGACTCGCCGGAGTCCGTCGAGCCGCTCGTCGAGTACTACCGGAACATCGCCGGGGAGCATCCGGACTGGGACGAGTACCGGGCGGCGATGGTGAAGCAGGGGAAGTCGATCATCCGGGTGACGCCGCAGGGGTGGGGGCCGGTGGCGACGGGCGGGTTTCCCGCGCGGCTCGTTGAGGGTGGCGCTTAGCCCCTAAGGGGCGCTTCGCGCCACCATTGCCTCGATGCCCGCCACCAGCAGGTCCAGGGCGAACTCGAAGTCCCGCTCCCACATCTCCTCCACGGTGTCGCCGCCCCGGGCCTCCATCAGCTCCGCTGACTCCTGGACGAGGTCGGCGGCTTCCGGAGCCTGCGTCACCGTGCTCATGGCGTGCTGGAAGTAATCGTCGGGAGTCATGCCGAAGGCCGCGCTGCGGGCGATGAAATGGCCCTCGATCGTGCCGAAGCCGTACACGAACTGGAAGACGGCGGAGATGGCCGCCACCAGGCCGTGCGCCGGCAGGCCGGTCTTGCGGATGATCCGCTGGACGAGCCGGGAGAAGGCCAGGCTGTTCGGGCCGATGTTGACGTACGTGCCGATCAGCGGCGACAGCCAGGGATGGCGGACCAGCAGGCCGCGGTACTCGCGGGCCAGCGTGCGCAGTTGGTCGCGCCAGTCCTCGTCGGTGTCCGGGTCGGGCAGGGTCAGTTCACCGAAGGCGGCGTCGAGGGCGAGTTCGAGGAGGTCGTCCTTGGTGTCGACGTACCAGTAGACGGACATCGCGGTCACGTTCAGCTCGCCCGCCAGCCGCCGCATGGAGAACTTGGCCAGCCCGTCCGCGTCCAGCAGCCGCACGGTCACTTCGGTGATCCGGTCCCGGTCGAGCCCGGAGGGCTGACTTCCGCCGCGCCCACCTCGCCGGTCCTTCCCCTCCAACCAGACACTGGTCCGCGCGGACTGCCGGGCTGCCCTGGCCATGGCGCACCTTCCTCGACTCCCTCGACTGATCAAGATGCTAGGCGGCATCGTCCCCTCAGGGGCGCGGGGAACTGCGCGAACAACCACACACGACCCGCAGCCGCCCAACAACCGTATGACCCCAGCTCTCAGGCGCTATTTGCCCTCTCCGCGCGCCGCAACAACGTCCCCGCGACCAACCCACCCAGCAATACGGCCAAGGACCCGACCAGCAGGCTGCTCTCCAGCCCGGAGGAGAACGCGTCCGTGATCTCCGCCTTCTCCTCATCCGACCCCGCAGCCGCCAACGCCCCCGGCAGGGACGTCGCCGCGACCGGAATCAACGCCGCGAACCGCGAGTTGAGCAACGCCCCCAGCACGGCGACCCCCAACCCGGTGCCGAACTCCGCCACGGTCCCGTTGATCCCCCCGCCGACCCCCGCCTTCTCCGGCGGAATCGCACTCATGATCGCGTGGGACATCGCCGGACTGGCGACCGCGGCACCGGCCCCGATGAGCACCAGCCCCAGCAGCGTCCCGGCGTAACCGCCGGAGGCCATCGTGGCGATGGACGCCAGCCCCGCCGCCATCACCGCCATGCCGAGCCCGATGGCGAGCGGGGTCCCGAGGCGGGCCGCCCACTTCGCCGCCACGCCGGTGAAGTTCAGCGCCACGATCATCAGGGCGAGCGGGGCCGTCCGCAGCCCGGCCTCCAGGGGCTCGTAACCGAGCACGAACTGCATGTGCTGGGTCAGCAGGAAGAGCGAGCCGCCCATGCCGAAGGTGATGAGGACACCGCCCGAGACCGCGCCGGTGAACTGACGGTTCCGGAAGAAGTGCATGTCGATCATGGGGTAAGGGATCCGGCTCTCCCAGTACGCGAAGGCGGCCAGCACGACGATCGCCACGGCCGCCGTCAGCAGGACCCGGCCCGACGTCCAGCCGTGCTCGGGCCCGGAGATGATCGCGTACACCAGGGAGGCCATGCCGATCGTGGAGAGCACGGCGCCCAGCAGGTCGGGGCGGTCGCCCTGGGGGTTCTTCGATTCGGGGACGAGGACCACGACGGCCACCAGGGCCAGCACCGCGACCGGAATGTTGATCAGGAAGATCGCGCCCCACCAGAAGTGGTTCAGCATGAAGCCGCCGAGCAGCGGTCCGGCCGCGAAGCCCAGCGAGTTCACCGCGGCCCAGATACCGATCGCCTTCGGCTGCTCCTCCGGGGTGAAGATCTGGATCGCCACGGCCAGGACGGTGGTCATCAGCAGCGCGCCGCCGACGCCCATACCGGCCCGCGCCGCGATCAACTGGCCCGTGGAGTCGGCGAGGCCGGCCACGAGCGAGCCCGCGCCGAACAGCGCCAGGCCCACGGCCAGCAACTTCTTGCGGCCGTAGCGGTCGGCTGCGCTGCCCGCCGTGAGCAGCAGACCCGACTGCACGAGCGAGTAGGCGTTGATCATCCACTGGATGTCGGAGGTGGCCGCGCCCAGTTCGCGGGTGAGCGAGGGGATGGCCACGTTCAGAACGGTGTTGTCGAGCACCACGGTGAGCACCGCGAGGCAGAGGACACCGAGGATCAGCCAGCGCTGCGGGTGGCCGCCCGGTGCCGCGGGCTGTGGCTGGGCCGGTGGCTGGGCAGGGGCCTGCTCCTGGGGGGACGTCGTCATGCTGTACACCGTAGAACAGTTCCCATACAGCGTACAACGCGAATTTCCTCCGCCCCGGAAAGCCGGAAGCCGGAAAGCCGGAAAGCACGAAGGGCGTACGGCCGAAGCCGTACGCCCTTCGTCTTCGCGGACCGTCAGCTGCCGGTCTGCTGCGTCAGGTCGTAGAACGTCGCCGAACCGACCGTCACCTGCTTGAAGTTGGCCTCGACCCACTCGCTGATCTGCGACGACGTGCCGCTGCTGCTGCCGCCCATGCCGCCGCCGCTGCCACTGGAGATGAAGTAGTGGATCTTTCCGTCCGCCACGTACTCCTTGAACTCGGCCAGCGTCGGGGACGGGTCGGTGCCGTTGAAGCCGCCGATCGCCATCACCGGGTCGCCGGTGGAGAGCTGGTAGCTCGCGGCGTTCTGGGCACCGATGGCCGCGGCGGCCCAGGTGTAGTCGCTCGCGTTCTTCTCCAGCAGTGCCTTGGCCTCGTCSCRGACGCTGGCGCCGTTGAGCAGACCGCCCGCGCCGCCACCGCCCATGCGACCGCCTTCGCCCATCTGACCGCCGCCCTGCTGGTTCTGGGTGTTGCCGTTGCCGTTCTGCTGGCCCTGCTGACCCGGCATGCCGCCACCGGGGAAGCCGTTGCCGTTCTGCTGATTCTGACCGCCCTGCCGGCCCTGGCCCTGCTGGCCCTGACCCTGCTGGTTCTGGCCGGGCATACCGCCCCCGCCGGGGCCGCCACCCATGCCTCCGCCACCGCCGGGGCCGCCACGGCCGCCCGCGACCGCGGGACCCGCGGTGACGATCGAGCCGGAGTGGCCCTCGTTCACCGTGGTGAGGGTGTACGCGGCCGGACCGGCCAGCGCCGCGACGAGGCCCAACCCGACGACGCCCATGGTCAGTTGACGTCCCAGCCTGGACGCGAAGATCAGGCCCAGCGCCGCGGCCAGACCGCCGACCAGCACGACCCACTTCAGCCAGGGCAGGTAGTCGGAGGAGCGGTTGAGCAGTACGTAGCCCCAGGCCGCGGTGGCCGTCATCGCGCCGGCCAGCGTCAGCGACGCCCACGCCTTGTCGCGCTTCTCCCACAACAGCACCGCGCCCATGCCGATCAGCGGGGCGATGTAGGGGGCGAGGGCGACCGTGTAGTACTCGTGGAAGATGCCCTGCATGTAGCTGAAGACCAGCATGGTCGTGACCAGCGCGCCGCCCCAGACGAGGAACGAACCGCGCGTCACCGACGTACGACGCGCCTTGCGTGTGGCCACCAGGCCCGCGACCAGCAGGATCAGCGCGGCCGGGATCAGCCAGGAGATCTGGCCGCCGATGCTGGAGCTGAAGAGGCGGTCCCAGCCGGTCTCGCCCCAGTTGCCACCGCCGTTGCCGCCACCACCGCCGCCGCCGACGCTGCCGGTCTCGTCGCCGTTGAGCCGGCCGAGGCCGTTGTAGCCGAAGGTCAGTTCAAGGAAGGAGTTGTTCTGCGAGCCGCCGATGTAGGGGCGGGAGGAAGCGGGCCACAGTTCGACGATCGCGACCCACCAGCCGCCGGAAACGACGATCGCGACCAGGCCGGCGGCAAGCTGACCGACCCGCTTCTTCACCGACACCGGCGCGCAGACCGCGTACACGATCGCGAGCGGCGGAAGGATCAGGAACGCCTGGAGGGTCTTGGCGAGGAACGCGAAACCGATGGCGACACCGGCCCACACCAGCCACTTGGTACGGCCGTCCTCCATGGCCCGGATGACGAAGTAGCAGGCCACGGCCATCAGCAGGGCCAGCATCGCGTCCGGGTTGTTGAACCGGAACATCAGCGCCGCGACGGGGGTGAGCGCCAGCGCCGCGCCCGAGATCAGGCCCGCCGCGGGGCTGAAGCGGCGGCGTACGGCCGCGTAGACCACGGCGACCGTGCCGACGCCCATGAGGACCTCGGGGAGCAGGATCGCCCAGGAGCTGAGGCCGAAGAGGCGGACGGACAGGGCCATCGGCCACAGGGAGGCCGGGGGCTTGTCGACCGTGATGGCGTTGGCCGCGTCCAGCGAGCCGAAGAAGAAGGCCTTCCAGGAGTCGCTGCCAGCCTGCACGGCCGCCGAGTAGAAGGAGTTGGCGTAGCCGGAGGCGCTGAGGTTGTAGACGTAGAGGAGGAAGGTGGCGAGGAGGAGGCCGAGGAAGGCCGGGCGCGCCCAGCGCGGGTCCTCGGGGCGGCCGCGCCACATCCGCCGCAGGAAGGGCTGCTCGGGTTCGCCGGCGTCGAGGGCCGGGGCGGCGGGCGGGGGTGTCGGGGGAGGGCCCCAGGTGGCGGGGCTTGTGCCTCTGCCGTGGGTCTCGTGGGTCTCGTGGCTGGTCTGCCGGTCGTAGTGGACGGTCATCGGGAGTCCCTCGAGTCGGTGTCGTGCGGGCGCACCGGCTGCAACTGCATGGTGGCGTCCCGCCAGCTGCCGTCCGCGGCTTCACCGGCGCGGAACTGGGTGGTGTCGTACGGGTCATGGGGCGCTCGCTGGGTCACGGGGCGCTGCGGGAGCGGGCCGTAGTGACCGGGCTGGGCCATGGAGCAGGCCGGGGAGGAGGGGTTGGCGACCGGCAGGTGGGAGGCGACCACGGTCGCATCGGTGTCACGCCGGTCCGGGAAGACCCACGCCCGGAAGAGCAGGAAGCGCAGCACGGTCGCCGCGAGGTTGGCGGCGATGAGGACCGCCAGCTCGGTGGAGTGCGCGGGGTCGCTGCTGGCGGCGTTCAGGGCGGCGAGCGAACCGCTGGTCAGGGCGAGGCCGATGCCGAAGACGACCAGGCCCTGCGCCTGGTGCCGTACGGCGCCGCTACGGCCGCGCACGCCGAAGGTGAGGCGCCGGTTGGCCGCCGTGTTGGCGATCGCGGAGACCAGCAGGGCGAGCGCGTTGGCGATCTGCGAGCCGGTGAAGACCCGGAAGCCGCTGTACAGGAGCAGATAGAACAGGGTGGACAGGCCGCCGACGACGCAGAATCCGACGAGCTGGCGGGCCAGGCCCTTGGGTACGTCCTTGATCTCGCGGTCGCGGGGGTCGTCGCCGAAGGGGCGGGCGATCCGGTCCAGCGGCAGCGAGCCGGACGCCAGGGCCTTGCCGACCCGCCACACGCCCTTGAGGTCGTCGGTCGCCGTCTTCACGATGTGGACCGTGGAGTTGGGGTCGTCGACCCAGTCGACCGGCACTTCGTGGATCCGCAGACCGGCCCGCTCCGCGAGCACCAGCATCTCGGTGTCGAAGAACCAGCCGGTGTCCTCGATCAGCGGCAGCAGCACCTGGGCGACATCGCGGCGTATCGCCTTGAAGCCGCACTGGGCGTCGGAGAAGCGGGCCTGGAGCGAGCCGCGCAGGATGAGGTTGTACGAGCGGCTGATGAACTCCCGCTTGGCACCGCGCACCACGCGCGAGCTGCGGCTGAGCCGGGAGCCGATCGCCAGGTCCGAGTGACCGGAGATCAGGGGTGCCACCAGCGGCAGCAGGGCGTTGAGGTCGGTGGACAGGTCCACGTCCATGTAGGCGAGGATCGGCGCGTCCGAGGCGGACCAGACGGTCCGCAGCGCCCGGCCGCGGCCCTTCTGCTCCAGCCGGAAGGCCCTGACCTCCGGGAGCTCCGCCTCCAGCCGCCGCGACACCTGGGGGGTGGTGTCCGTCGACGCGTTGTCCGCGATCGTGATGCGGAACGCGTACGGGAAGGTGCGCTTGAGGTGATCATGCAGTCTCAGCACACACGGCTGGAGGTCCTTCTCCTCGTTGTAGACGGGGATCACTACGTCCAGGACAGGCGTACCGGCGTCTCCGGCCGGGAGGTGCTCCCGCGCCGGCAGGGTGCCGGGAGAAGAGTCGGTTCGCATGACACCGACTTTTGTCAGGCGCCCTGTTCCACCCATGTGGTGACGCTGTGCTGTGCCTGTGAGTGCTGTTGCCAGCTCATTTCAGGGCTCGGCGGCGTCGGCAGCGCGGGCAGATGCACCGTGAAAACGGTCCGCCCGGGCACGCTGTCGACGGTCACGGCACCGCCGTGCGCGGTGGCCACGGCCTGCACGATCGCGAGGCCCAGGCCGGTCGAGCCGGTGGCGCGGGAGCGCGCGGAGTCGCCGCGCGCGAACCGTTCGAAGACGTGCGGGAGCAGATCCGGCGGGATTCCCTGGCCGTTGTCCTCGACGTCCACGCACAGCCACGGGCCCCGCCTTTGAACACGGGCTGTGACCGTCGTACCGGGTGGGGTGTGGTTGCGGGCGTTGCCGAGGAGATTGACGAGCACCTGTTGCAGACGTGCCGCGTCCGCCGAGACGAGCGCGGGTTCGTCGGGCAGGTCGAGGCGCCAGTTGTGGTCCATGCCGGCGGCTCGGGCGTCGCTGATGGTGTCCACGACGAGGGGGATCAGGTCGGTCTGCTCGAACTGAAGGGGCCGCCCCGCGTCGAGACGCGCGAGCAGGAGGAGATCCTCGACGAGCAGGGTCATACGCCCGGCCTCGGACTCGATACGGCCGAGAGCGTGCTTGGTGTCCGGGCCGACGTCTTCCCTCCCGCGTCTGGTCAGCTCGGCGTACCCGCGGATGGAGGCGAGGGGCGTCCTCAGCTCATGACTGGCGTCGGCCACGAACTGCCGTACCCGCATCTCGCTCTGCTGGCGGGAGTGGAGGGCGCCGTGGACGTGGTTCAGCATGCGGTTGAGCGCCGCGCCGACCTGGCCGACCTCGGTGTGCGGGTCGGTCTCGGACTCGGGGACGCGTTCGCTGAGGTTGACCTCGCCGGTGTGGAGGGGGAGTTCGGAGACACGGGTCGCCGTGGCGGCGACGCGGCGGAGGGGGCGGGTGGCTACGCCGACGAGGACCGAGCTGGCGATTCCGGCGGCGATGAGGCCGGCGCCGGTGACGCTGACCTCTACGAGGATGAGGGTGTTGACGGTGCTGGTGAGTTCCTCGGTGGGGATGGCCACGTAGTAGCTGCCGTTGTCGCCGGTCTCGTACAGGACGCGGTACTCGCCGAGGGAGCTGAGGTCGGCGGTGTGCTTCTCGCCGTCCTGGGAGACGCTGTTGAGCGCCTCGGTCTCGGACTCGGTGAGGTCGTTGGCCACCATTCCGAAGCCGTCGGTGCTGTTCTCGTCCTTCTCGCCGACCTTGGCATCGGTGATGGTGCCGTTCTGAACCTTGGCGATGATCGTGCCGGTCGGCTGCGGGCCTCGCGTCACGAAGTCGTCGAGGGTGAAGTTCTTGACGCCCTTGACGACCGAGTCACCGCTGTTCTGGGGGCGGCTGCCGGGAGGCCCGCCGAAGCCGACCGCCCGCCCGACGGATTCCTTCAGCTTGTCGTCCAACTGGTCGTACAGGTGGGACCGCAGCGCCAGCGTCGTCACCGTACCGATCACCGCACACACCACAGCGATCAACACCACGGACGCGACGACGAGCCGCGTSCGCAGGGTACGCGGCTGACCTGCCCGTTTCTTCTGCGCACGCGGCCGTCGTCGCCCGCTCATGACGCCGCGGGCTTGATCAGATAGCCGGCACCACGCCGGGTGTGGATCATCGGCTCGCGCCCGGCGTCGATCTTCCGGCGCAGGTAGGAGATGTACAGCTCGACGACATTGGCCTGCCCGCCGAAGTCGTACGACCACACGCGGTCGAGTATCTGGGCCTTGCTGAGCACGCGCCGCGGGTTGCGCATGAGGAACCGCAGCAGCTCGAACTCGGTGGCGGTGAGGTGGATGCCCTCCCCGGCCCGCGACACCTCGTGGCTGTCCTCGTCGAGGGTGAGGTCCCCGACGACCAGCACGGAGTCGGAGCGGCGGTCGGCGGCACCGGAGCGCCGGATGAGCCCGCGCAGCCGGGCGACGACCTCCTCCAGGCTGAAGGGTTTGGTGACGTAGTCGTCGCCACCGGCGGTGAGCCCGGCGATACGGTCCTCGACGGCATCCTTGGCCGTCAGGAACAGCACCGGCACCTCAGGCAGCTCCCGGCGCAGCCGCCCGAGGACGGTCAGCCCGTCCATGTCCGGCAGCATCATGTCCAGGACGACGGCGTCGGGCCGGAACTCGCGCGCGGTCTGGATGGCACCCGTGCCATCTCCCGCGCTGCGGATCTGCCAGCCCTCATAGCGAAGGGCCATGGACAGCAGTTCGGTGATCGACATCTCGTCGTCCACCACAAGCACTCGGACGGGGCTCCCGTCCGGCCTCAGCAGTTCGGTGCGCCCCTGGGGCGAGGTCGTGGTCATAGCGGACACCTTGTCGGGGTCCTCTTAGAACACGCTTTCCGCAACCTGTGATTTTCCTAAGAAACGCACAGGAGGCTCTCAGGGAGTACCTGGGTTCTCCTCGGCGCCGAAGGGGGACGGCAACCCACTCAGAACAAGCCGTCCTGCACACTCGCCTCCTTGAACTCCCGCACAGGCACCGTCAGTTCATCTCCCCCACCCACAGGAACCAGCTCCCACCCCGTCATCAACCGGCTGTCCAGCACGACCACCCTGCCGCCGACCGTCTCGACATGCAGATCCGGCCCGGCGGCCGCCACCAACCGCCCGCTCACCGCCCCGCCCGCGACCAGCTCGGTCACGTCACCCACAGCCGCCGGCAGATCCGCCAGCCCGAACACCCCGGCGTGATCGACCGGTTGGCACGGCTCGCGGGTGAGGGACTCCGGCCAGGCGTCCAGCGCCACCGCCCGGGCATGCAGGTCCTCGACCTCCGCAGCCCGCTCCGCCGCCGACGCCGGCAACCCCGAGCGCACCGCCCGCTTGTCGGCGTAAGGAATCCGGTCCGGCACCCGCAGGGCCGCCCGCAGCAGTTCCTCCGTGCGCCGGGCCGCCATCAGTGGGCCCGCGCCCAGCCAGCTGAAGCAGACCGCGCCCTGCTCCAGCAGCCGGGCCGAGCCGCGCTCAAGGGCGGTGATGCCGACCTTGGTCATCCCGGGGCCGAACCAGGCCAGATATACGTGGTACGGCCGAGGGTCGTCCGCGATCGTGTCGGCGGCCACCGAGTGCGCCCGGTCCAGCCGCGCGCACTCCTCGCACCGCGCCCCTGTGCTCCGCCCCGGCACGACCGCCCGCACCGCACACGCATGCCCCCGCGCTCCCACGCATGTCCGCACGCCCCCTTCCGCGACCCCGAAGGCCACCCGTTTCCCCCAGGTCAGCGCCGAGCGCCGACCGCCGTCCCACGCCAGCTCAGGGCCGTCCGCCGACCAGCGCAGCCCCTTGCATCTCCATGCCTGTGCCATCGCTCTTCGAGACTAGGGGTTGCCACTGACAACGCCCCTTCAGCGACCGGCCTCAGCAGCCACGGGCTCGGGCTGCCCAGCCACGGCGTCCACCTCGGACGCCACCGCCGACGTACGCCGACCACGCCCCGCCAGCCGGCACCCCCAGCAGTCCGCATGCCCGTCCCGCGCCGRCAGGTCCCGCGCCCCCATCCGCCACTCCCCGCGAGGCCGCACGCCCGGCGGCTTGCCCCACCCGGTCAGATGCAGCGCCCAGGTGACCAGGACACTCGCCGCCAGAATCCCGGACCCGACCACGATCAGCGCGGCCGAAACCATGCATATCCCCGCACCCAGCACGCCGGAACCGACGGTCGCGATCCCCGTTCCGGTCCACCCCGCGACCGTGTGCCCCTCGTCATACTGGCTCACGTGCCCACCTCCTCAGAATCACTCACTCCGTAAGAATTTTAGGCAGTAAATCTCTCACAAGCTAAGGTAACAAGGAAGATGCAAGCCAAGCCGCGCCCCTCCGCCTCTCCGGCCCAGGCCCTGTCGGCGATGGACCACCTCATCGCGACCTCGATGGTCGGACAGCAGGAGATCGCCGCGCAGGTCGGCCTGAACGTCACGGACCTGACCTGCTTCGGCTACGTCCTGGAGGCCGGCGAGAACCTGCTCACGGCCGGCGACCTGGCGGCGCGGGTGAACGTCACCACGGGCGCGGTGACCGGCATCCTCAACCGCCTGGAACGCGCGGGCTTCGTCACCCGTCGTCCCGACCCGACGGACCGCCGCCGTGTGCGGGTGGCCGCGCGCCCGGACGCGGAGGCCCGTATCCGTGAGATCTACGAGCCCTACTACGCCCGTCTGATGGACCTCTTCGCCGACTACTCCCCCGAGGAGATCGCCGTCCTGACCGACTGGTTCACCCGCGCGAACTCGCTGGCGGCGGGCTACCTGGAGGAGCACTGCCGCACCGACTGACGCCCCGGGCACAGGCTCTCAACGGCCGCGGCCGCCCTCCCGCCCGTCGTACTCCACCCGCGCCCGCTCCACCTCGCCCAGATGGACGGACCACTCCGACAGCGCGGCGAACAACGGCGCCAGGCTGCGCCCCAGTTCGCTGATCTCGTACTCGACCCGCGGCGGGACCTCCGCGTGATACGTGCGCACGACCAGCCCGTCGCGCTCCAGTTGCCGCAGCCGCTGCGTCAGCACCTTCGGCGTGATGGTGCCGATACGGCGCTCCAGTTCGACGAAGCGCTGACGGCCGTACTCGTGAAGCGCCCACAGGATCGGGGTGGTCCAGCGGCTGAAGACGATGTCGACGACGGGGGCGATCGGGCAGGCGTTCTCCGGATCGACGCCGCGCTGAGCCCGGCTCCCTGTGGCCTCGGTCACAACTTCCCCTGTCTGCCAATACTTTCCTCTAGGTACCTACTACCCCCACAACAGTAGCGTCGCCGTACGAGATCCGAACTCGGAAACGGAGACCGATGATGATCGTGGTGACCGGAGCAACCGGCAATGTGGGAAGGCCACTTGTGCGGGCCCTCGTCGAGGCGGGGGAGCAGGTGACGGCGGTCTCCCGCCGTATCTCCGCGCAGGACATTCCGGCGGGGACCACCCGCCACCACCAGGCCGACCTGACCGAACCCGCCCGCCTGGAGCCCGCGCTCGACGGGGCCAAGGCGTTGTTCCTGCTGACGTCCGGCGACTTCATGGGCGCCGGCGGCGACCTCGGCGCCGTCCTGGACGTCGTACGGGGATCCGGCGTCCGGCGCGTGGTCCTGCTGTCCTCCCAGGGCGTCGGCACGGGCGACCACCCCTCACTCCTGGAGGACGCCGTCAAGGCATCGGGCCTGGAGTGGACGATGCTGCGGCCGGGTGGCTTCCACTCCAACGCCCTCCAGTGGGCCGACCTGGTCCGCGCACGCCGGGAGGTCGCCGCCCCCTTCGGCGACACGGCCCTGCCGACCGTCGACCCGGCCGACATCGCGGAGGTGGCGGCGGCCGCCCTGCGCGAACCGGGGCATGCCGGCGAGATGTACGAGCTGACCGGCCCCGCGCCCGTCACGCCCCGCCAGCAGACCGCCGCGATCGAGGCCGCTCTGGGTGAGGCGGTGCGGTTCGTCGAACTGACCCGCGCACAGGCCCGCGAGCACATGCTGCGCACCATGCCCGAGCCCGTCGTCGAGAGCACGCTCGACATGCTGGGGGCTCCGCCGGAGGCGCTGCGGCGGGTGAGCCCGGACGTGGAGCGCGTCCTCGGGCGGCCGGCCCGCTCGTTCGCGGACTGGGCGGGACGCAATGCCGGTGCCTTCAAGTAGGCGGCGGCGCCGGTCTGTTGCGGGCACTGGATCCTGAGCCTCCCGCCCGGGCCCGGCGGACATCCACCCCCGCATGGTGGAGCCTGCCCTACCTCCGGTCCGGGAGGTCACTCCCTCGTGCCGACGCCTGAACGGCGGCATCGTTGGCCCCGGTTGATCCCAGCTGAAGCCCCGTTGCAACCGGCGAGGCCCCGTTGAAACCGGCTGAAGCCCGCCTGAGGCCCCGCTGAAGCCGTGCCGGGATGAGCTGTGGCCCGTCGAGGACCCGCCCGCCCGGAAGGAAGCCGCCATGGAGTCGCAGTGCCCGTCGAGGCCGAACCCGACGCCGTCGAGCCCGTCGAGGCCGGGTCCCCTCTCCTCGTTCGCCCGGTTCGTGGTGTGCGGCGGCGGTGTCGGGCTGCTCTCCGGCGCGGCCGTACCGATGCTGGCCGGCGCGATGCCCTGGGCGGTCGCGAACGCCCTGGTCACCATCGCCGGCACGCTCCTGTGCACCGAGTTGCACGCCCTGTTCACCTTCGGCACCGGACGGCGCCCCGGCTGGCGGCGGCATGCGCAGTCGTCGGGGTCGGCCGTCGCCGCCTATCTGGCCACGACCGCCGCGATGCTCGTCCTGCACGCCGTGCAGCCGGCGCCCGGCATGGTCTGGGAGCAGACCGTCTACCTCACCGCCTCCGGGCTGGCCGGCATCGCCCGGTTCCTGGTCCTGCGGGTGTTCGTGTTCGCCGAGCGGACGGAGCGCAAGGGTCCCGTCCGTCGTATGGCCGCGGCCCCACCGGTGGACGGACTGCTCCCCCTCACCCGACGTGGTGAACGGGCTCCGTCCGCCACCCTCAACTCACCCTGTGTTCCTGCCTGTTGACTCTCCATCAACAGCCTCTGCGGCGGCCGTGAGGATCTTGCGAAGCGTGGGTTTGCCCGGGGTCGCAGCGGTAAAGTCCGCGACATGAACGCTCGGCTGGCACTGCTCAGCACGGTGGCCCCCGGTGTCGCGGAAAGCGAGGTCTTCCGGCTGGCCCTGCAGCACGCGGTGGGCGAGCTGGGCGCGCTGGGCGGCATGATCCATCTGCGTGGCCCGATGTCCGCGCTGCGCCTGGTGTCGACGGCCGGGCTCCCGCCCGATCTCACCCGTTCCTGGGAGATCCTCGACCAGGAGGGCCCGCCGGCCCCGGCCCGCGCACTGCGCGAGGGCAACGGCGTCTGGGTCCCGCTGAGCCCGGCCGGCGCGGCCGACTCCCCGGACGCCGCCTGGCCCGGCACCGGCCTCGCCGCGCTGCCGCTGTACAGCGGCAACCGTGGCACCGGCGCCCTCAGCGTCCTGATGGACGACCGGGGCGAACCGGACCACGAGCACTGGGAGTTCCTGCGGGCCGTCGTCGCCTGGACCGAGGACCGTATGGGCCAGGCACCGCCGCCGACCGGCCCGGCACGGCCCGCGCAGCCCGAGCAGAGCGGCGAGCGTCTGCGCCAGGCCCTGAAGGAGGTCAGCGTCGGCTCCTGGGACTGGAACATCCGCACCGGCGACCTGATCTGGGACATGGCCGCCCTGGAGCTGTACGGCACCCGGCCGCAGGAGTACACCGGCAAGGTCGAGGACTGGATGCGCTGCGTCCACCCCGACGACCTGCCGCCGACGCTGGCCGCGGCGGACCGGGCGATCCGCGACGGCAGCGTCTTCGAGGCCGAGTACCGGGTGCGCAAGCTGGACGGCACCTGGGGCTGGACCCAGGCCCGCGCCAGGGCGACGTACGACGACCAGGGCGAGCCCCAGCGGATGATAGGCGTGGGCTGGGACAGCAACGAGCCCCGTTCCGCGCGTGACGCGCTCAGCCGCGCCCTGCACCACATGAGCGACGGCTTCCTCGCGATGGACGACGACTGGCGGATCACCTTCGCCAACCTGGAGGCCGAACGCACCCTGGGCTTCTCCGAGGAGGAGCTGTTCGGCTGTCTGCTGTGGGACCTGCCCGCCGCCGAGCAGGTGCCCGGCCTGGAGATCCGCTGCCGGCAGGCCGCCGCCGCGGAGAAGTCGGTGAGCTTCGACGTACGGCTGCCCAACGGGCGCCTGTGCCATCTGCGGCTGGTGCCGGGCCCCGACGGCCGCACGATCTACTTCACCGACGTCACCGAGAAGCGACGCCTTGAGGAGGAGCGCCGGTCCGCCGACCGGGCGGCCGCCGAACGCGCGGCCCGGATAGGGGAACTGACCGCGGCGCTCGCCAAGGCGACGACCTCGGCCGACGTGGTGGACGCGGTCGGGCGCGGGGTGCTGCCGCCGTTCGACGCGGCCGGTCTGGTGGTGCAGACCGTGGAGGACGACCGGCTGCACACCGTCGGCTCCATCGGCTACCCGGACGACGTCCTCGCCGTGCTCGACGGCCGCGAGCGCACACAGCCCAGCCCGCTGTGGGACGCGATCCTGGCCGGCGCACCCCTGTTCCTGTCCACCCCCCGCGAGTTCGCCGCCCACTACCCCGAGCTGGCCGACCTGCCCGCCCGCGCCGGCAAACAGTCCTGGGCCCTGCTCCCGCTGACGGCCTCCGACCACACCTTCGGCATCTGCGCGATCACCTTCGACCACCCGCGCCTGCTCACCGACGAGGAACGCACCCTGCTGACCGCGACCAGCGCCCTGGTCGCCCAGGCACTGGAGCGCGCCCGCCTCTTCGACGCCGAGCACACCCGCTCCCGCGAGCTCCAGCGCAGCCTGCTCCCCCGCGACCTGCCCGCCGTCCCCGCCTGCACGGCCGCCGCCCGCTATCTGCCGGCCGGCCAGGGCATGGACGTGGGCGGCGACTGGTACGACATCATCCCGCTGTCCGGCGGCCAGGTCGCCCTGGTCGTGGGCGACGTCATGGGCCACGGTCTGCCCGAGGCGGTGACGATGGGTCGCCTGCGCACGGCCGTCCACACCCTGGCCGACCTCGAACTGCCGCCCGACGAGATCATGAGCCACCTCAACGACATCGTCGGCGCCATGGGCGAGGAGTCGTACGTGACGTGTCTGTACGCGTTGTACGACTCCACGACCCGCGTCTGCTCCATAGCGAGGGCGGGCCACCCGCCGCCGGCCCTGCTGCACCCCGACGGCACGGTCGTCTTCCCGCCCCTGGCGGCCGACCCGCCCCTGGGCGCGGCCGAGCCCCCCTTCGAGACGACCGAGGTCGAGGTCCCCGAGGGCAGCGTGCTGGCGCTCTACACCGACGGCCTCGTGGAGTCGTCGAAGCGCGAGATGGACGAGGGCATGGCGGCGCTCGCCGAGGTGCTGCGCACCGCCCACGCCGACGGCACGGCGACGGACCTTGAGCAGCTGTGCGAGCGGGTCACCTCGGCCCTGCTCCCGGCCGGCCACCAGGCGGCCGACGACGCGGCCTTCCTCCTGGCCCGCCTGCACGCCCTGCCCGACTCCCGCATGGCCTCCTGGCCGCTGCCGAAGGACCCGAGGGCGGCGGGCCAGGCCCGCGCCCTGATCCGCAAGCAGCTGGCGGCCTGGGACCTGGAGCCCCTCACCCCGACCACCGAGCTGCTGGCCAGCGAACTCGTCGGCAACGTCATCCGCCACGCCAAGGGCCCGCTGCGCCTACGGCTCCTGCACGACGCCGCCCTGATCTGCGAGGTCTTCGACGGCAGCCTGACGATGCCGCGGATACGCCGGGCGACGGACACGGACGAGGGGGGCCGGGGGCTCCAGCTGATCACCGCGCTGTCGCAGCGCTGGGGGACCCGGTACACACCGACGGGCAAGTGCATCTGGACGGAACAGCCCCTCCAGACGGCACCGGACCCGGTACGGGACTCCCCGCAGGCCCCGGTGCCCGACCCACTGGAGCGCATGTTCCTGGACCTGCCGGGGCTGGGGGAGGACTTCGACGGGGACCTGGACGCGTTGGCGTTCGGCGACCAGGACTGAAACGTGCCGTACGGCTGAATCGGGCCGTACGCGAGAGGACCCTCCCGTCACGGGGGTACCGTGAAAGCGCCACATATGCGACGTATCGCCGCGCAGGTGCGACGTATCGCCGCGTATGGCGCTCCGCGAGACCCCGGGGTGTGATGCCATGGCCCGCCGCCGCACCGATTCGGCCGGTGCCACCAGAGAGCTGCTCCAGGAGCTCGGGGATCTCACCGGCCGGATACTGGACCAGATCAAGCTCCACCAGGCACGCGTCGAGCTCGCCGCCGCGCTGCAGCGGCAGGTCCTGTGCGCCGAGCTGCCCGACGTGCCGTACCTGCGGGCGGCGGGACGGTACACCCCCGCCCGGCTCGGTCTGGACATCGGCGGCGACTGGTACGACGGCTTCCACATGCCGGACGGCTCGGTGGGTTTCGCGATCGGGGACGTCCAGGGCCACGACGTCGAGGCCGCGGCGCACATGGGACAGGTGCGCACCTGCCTGCGCGCCGTCGCCTCGTTCACCACCGAACCTGCCCAGGTGCTGCGGCGCACCAACGACCTGCTCGTCGCGATGGCCTCCGAGCTCTTCGTGACCTGCACGTTCCTGCGTTTCGACCCGGTCACCAGGGAGCTGTGCGACGCCCGCGCCGGGCACGTCCCGGCGGTCTGGGCCACGACCGACGGCCGCTGCGAGATCGTCCTGAACGACGGCGGCCTGCCGCTGGGCATCCACGCCGGCGAGCACTACCCGTCGTCCCGCCGGCGACTGTCCGACACGGGCGCGTTCGTGCTGCTCACCGKCGGCGTGGTGGAGGGCCCCGGCTATCCGATCGACGACGGCCTGAAGCGGGTGGCCGACCTGGTCGGCCATGGCTGCGGCACCGACCCCGACGATCTGGCCGCTCAGGTGATCAAGGTCGCGGACCTCACGGGCCACAGCGACGACGCCGCGGTCCTCGTCCTGCGCTACGGCGACACCGGCGACACCGGCGACATCGGCGAAGGGTGAGCGGGATGTACGGCCTGGTCGCCCCCGAGGCGTCACGCGGAACCCGGAGCCAAGGGCTGCGGCTGCGCGACTACGCCACCCACGCACTGCGCCTTGTCGTCGTCGCGGCCGCCTACTACGGCAGCGCCAAACTGGGTCTGGAGCAGCAGCTGGTACGAGGCCAGGTCACGCCCTTCTGGCCGCCCACCGGCATCGCCCTGGTCGCCCTGCTGCTCTGGGGCCTGCGCATGTGGCCGGGAATCGCGCTCGGGGCGTTCCTGGTGAACGTGACGCTCGGACCGTCGATCCTGCCGGTGCTGGCCATCGCGGCGAGCAACACGATCGCCCCGGTCTGCGCCTGCCTCCTCCTGCTGCGCGTGGGATTCCGCCCCACCCTGGACCGGCTCCAGGACGCCCTGGCCCTGATCTTCCTCGGCGCCCTGGGAGGCATGCTGATCAGCGCGACGCTCGGCACGGGGGTACTGGTGGCCTCCGACGCGCTGACGGCCGACGACTTCTGGCCGACCTGGTCGGTGTGGTGGACGGGCGACGCGATGGGCATCCTCGTCATCGCACCCCTCCTCCTTGCCGCGCGCACCGTGCGCCGACCACACGGCGTCCCCCTTCTGCGCTGGGTCGAGGCGGCGGCCCTGCTGGCCGGCACGACCGTGGCCTCCATCGTGGCCACCCGCAGCCCGCTCTACCTGCTCTTCCTCGTCGTCCCCTTCCTGATCTGGGCGGCCTTCCGCTTCCAACTCCCCGGCGCCGCGCCCTGCGCACTGATCACCTCGGTCGTCGCGATCTCCGCCGGCGCGGCGGGCGCGGGCCCGTTCTCCGGCCAGGACCTCCTCGCCAAGATGGTCATCCTCCAGGCCTTCAACGGCACCGTGGCCCTGACGTCCCTCCTGCTGTCCGCCACCATCGCCGAACGCAACCAAACGGTCCGAGCCCTGAGAGAAGCCTGCGAACGCCTCACGGAGGCCTTGTCCCAACTGGCCCCCGACCACCACCCGGCCCTACGGATGGAGGACCACAAACACCGGAAGTAGCCCCCACCAACTGGCCCGGCCCGACGATCGGTTACACCCCACGACCGAACGACCCGCAACAAACCCGAACTTCACCCGAAAACGCAAGAGACCCCGGATCTCTCCGGGGCCTCCAACCAGTGTGCACTCGGCAGGATTCGAACCTGCAACCTTCTGATCCGTAGTCAGATGCTCTATCCGTTAAGCTACGAGTGCTTGTTCTGTTTTCCCGCCGGTCCCGGCCCTTCTGGCCCGCTCGCGGCGACAGGAAGAACATTACATGACTGCCGCCGCCATGTGAAATCCATTAGGTCTACCCCTTGTGACCTGCGAAAACACCCTCTGAGGCGCTCGGCGGACAGGCGGTGGACCGGCCGTCCGGTCGGCATGAACAGCGAAGCCCCGGTCCKMGGACCGGGGCTTCGTGATCGAGCGCGGAGGCGGAGGGATTTGAACCCTCGATGGGCTTTAAGGCCCAAACCGCATTAGCAGTGCGGCGCCATAGACCGGACTAGGCGACGCCTCCCGCACAGCCGCTCGCGCGAGCGCGAGTGGTGCGTGCAGATGATGACACAGTCGAGCGTGGTGTCACCAATCGACTCCCACGGTACTAGGCGGAGAGGTCGCAGGGCAAAGCCCTTCCCGCTGTGCGCAACGTCCGGCGTCGTACGGCGTTAGTCAGGTCATGTTGCAGGTCAACCGTTCCGCCCGGGCCGGACGTCTTCGCCGGGTGCTCCTCACCGCCACCGGCACCCTCGCCGCCGTCGGCCTCACCTCCGTCGCTCCCGCCACCGCCTCCCCCCAGACCGCACCCGCCCTCGCCGTCCCGTCCCTCCAGGGCCAGGACCGCTCCGGCGACCGCCTCACCGTCACCGTCGGCCAGGCCGGCGGCGACGCCGACGGGACCTATGAGCTGACCTGCCATCCGGCCGGCGGCAACCATCCCCACGCCGCCGACGCCTGTGCCGTACTCGACCGCGGTACCCGGTGGGGCAAGGACACCTTCGCCCCGGTGGCGGAGGGCACCCTCTGCACCATGCAGTACGGCGGGTCGGCCACCGCGCATGTCACCGGGACCTGGGCCGGGCGCCCCGTCGACGCCCGCTACGACCGCGGTGACGGGTGCGAGATCGCCCGCTGGGACCGGCTCGTGCCGCTCCTTCCCGACCTGCGGGCGGAAGGACAGCGGGCGTAGAACGGTCCGCGTGTACGTCCCGTGTGTACGTCCCGGGCTGATGTGCGGTCCGCCGTCGGCACCTCCCGTCGCCCGTCGTACAGGCTTTCCATACCGGACGCACCGGATCCGCAAAAGTCCCGCGAAGGTCTCGCGAAGTCGGCATGGACATCGGGCGGACACGGGAAGGGCGACGGCACAGGCGGTCATACGTTCTGGGTCACTTCGTCGTGCGACCTCCCTCTCATCCGGCGTCGCGAGCGCAACCCCAACCCTTAGACTCCCTCGCGTGACACGCTGCGGGCCGGTTGGCAAGATGGCCCGAGCGGTCCGGAAGGTGCGGTAACAGGGAGGAAGCGTCTCGTGAGCAGCAGGCCATCCCGAGGCGCTGCTCGCCTCGCAGCCATACTCGACGCGCTGCCCGACGCGTTGGTGCTGGTCAACGCCAATGGGACCGTCGTCAACGCCAACACCATCGCCCTGGAGGCCTTCGAGGCGCCGGGGACCGCTCTGGTGGGGCGCGGGCTGCTCGATCTGCTGCCCCAGTTCGACTCCAAGCTGATCCCGGGGTCCATGCGGCGGCCCGATCACATGGACCCGCAGGGCCGGACCAAGCCGACCCGGATGATGGCCCGGCGCACCGACGGCAGCGAGTTCCCGGTCGAGGTCACGTCCGCGAATCTGGAGAACGGCCAGCAGGCCTACGACGGGTACGGCTACGGCAGTGACGAGCTGCTCATGCTCGTCGTACGTGATCTGACCGGCACCGTCGACACCGAGGCCGAGCTGGCGCGTTCGCAGCGGCAGACCGAGATGATCCTGCGGGCCGCGTCGGAAGGTGTCGTCGGCACCGACACCGACGGGCGGATCGTCCTCGTCAACCCGGCCGCCGCCCAGATACTGGGTTACCGGGCCAGCGACCTCGGTGGACGCGAGCTGCACACGCTCGTCCTGCACTCCCGTTCCGACGGGTCGCCCTTCCCGTACGAGGAGTCCGCGCTCGCCGACACCCTGCGCTCGGGGCGCAAGCACCGGGTGCGTGGGCAGGTCCTGTGGTCCAAGGGCGGGGACGAGGTGTCCGTCGACCTGACGACCGCGCCCGTGCGCGACGGCGACCAGCTCGTCGGCGCCGTGATGACCTTCACCGACCGCCGGGCCTACGACGCGCTCGCCGACGAGAAGACGGCGGATGAGAAGCGGCACGCCGAGGAGCTGGAGCGGCTCGCCGAGGAGCACGCCTCCGAGCTGACCGCCCTGCGGCAGAAGCACGTCACCGAGGTCGAGGAGCTCCAGGAACAGCACGACGAGGAACTCGGCGCGGGCGAGGAGCGCTACGCCGCGCTCGGCGAGCGCGAGAAGGACCGGTACGAGGCGCTGTCCGGGCGGCACGATCAGCTGCTGACGCTGCTCGCGGGTTCGCTGCGCGGTCCGCTGGACGAGCTGCGCCGTGAGCTGGCCGCGCTCGCCGCCGACGACGCGGGGCAGTTGTGGCCCGAGGCCAACCAGGTCCTGCACCACCTGTCCGCCGGTTACTCGCGGATCACGACGCTGATCGACAACGTCCTCGGCTACCAGCAGCTGGACTCCGGCAGCGAACAGGTCTCCCGTACGAAGGTGATGCTCGACGCCGTCGTCGCCGCGGGTGTCGACGGGGCCGTCGAACTGATCGGCCCGGGGCGGGTGCAGTTCGCCGTGCACGCGCCGCCCATCGAGGCCGAGGTCGACCCGCAGCGCCTCGCCACCGCGCTCGCGCATCTCGTCGCGGATGTCGCCGGGGTCGACGCGACCGGCAACTCGCCCGTGTCGGCGGGCGGTTACCTGGACAACACCGTCGTCGTGGCGGCGGCGCAGCGCGGTGAGGTCGTACGGATCGAGGTGCGCGGGCCGTATCCCGGGGGAGACCCGGTGCACGAGCCGATCGTGCGCGGGATCGTGCGGGCTCACGGTGGGGTGCTGCAGACGCACGAGGTGCCCGGGATGAGCGGCAGTGCGTTCGTCCTCGAAGTGCCCATCGGAGGTGGGGCGGGGGCTGTGTCCGCCGCCCCCGTCGATGCCGCCGACGGCGGCTCGGCCGAGGCCGGTGACGGGACGAACGGGGCCAATGGGACCGCGGGCGCCGGGCAGGGTGGCGGTGGCGGGCGGCGGCGGGCCCGGCGCTCGTCCGTCGACGCGTTCCTGGAGAGCGACACGCCCGATGCCGAGGCCGAGGGCGGTTCCGCCGATGCCGAGGCCACCGTGCCCACCGGCCGGCGGCGCAGGCGCGCGGCCGCGCAGGAGCTTCCCTCGGGCACGGGCGACGCCGGCTCCGAGGTCTCCGGCGGTACCGGACGGCGTCGCGGACGGCCTGCCGAGGACGGCGGCGACGATGTCTCCGAGGGTGCCGTCGTCACGGCCGCCGAGCATGCGGCGGGAACCGCCGCCATCGGGAACGGCCTGGGCGGGACCGTGCCGCCGCAGGGCGTGCCCGCGCCCGGTGGACGACGCGCCCGGCGGGACGGAGGCGAGCAGCACGCGCTGCCGCCCGCCCTGCCCGCCCCGGCCGGCGACTCCGCTCCGGCGGCCTCCGGGTCCGATACGGCAGCCTCGGGCGATGCCTCCCAGCCGGGCGGGCGGCGTCGGCGCGCCCTGGCCGCGGCTGCCGAGCGGGCCGGCGCGCAGGCCCAGGCGCAGGAGGCAGCGCCTCGTACGGTGTTCGCGCTGCCGCCGGCCGAGGCGGACCGGGCTCCCGCGGTGGCGGCGAAGAAGCCGGGCGGGGCCGAGCCGGCTTCGGTGCCTGCTCCGGGTCCGGCTGCCGCCGCACCGGCCGGTGCCGCGATGGCGCCGGCTTCGCCCGCGGCTCCGGCTCCGGTTCCGGCTCCGGCTCCGGTTCCGGCTCCGGCTCCGGCTCCGGCTCCGGGAGGCGTACGCGGCGACGAGGGTCGGCACGATGCCGTCCCGCATGATCAGGCCGAGGACCACACCCCGCCGCAGCCGCATCCCACCAGCGCGCCGACCGGACGTCGCCGACGGGCCGTGACCCCGCCGGCGGAAGCGGTCGGGTCGGCTGCGCAGGAGGTTCCGGCGCAGGGTACGGCGGTGCAGAGTGCGGCCGCACAGGGCGTTCCGGGGCAGGTGACTCCGGGGCAGCAGGCGCAGGCCCAGCCGGTGCCCGGTCGGCCCCTCCCCGTCGAGGCGACCCCCGGTCAGGGCGTCCCCGCGCAGGGCACCCCGGCGAGGGGCGTTCCGGCCCCGCAGCCGTGGCCCGCTGCCGACGACACCCCTGGCGCAGGGACGGCCGTACCGTCGAACGGCGCCGGCACCCCCGTACCGCCGAATCCGAACGCCCCCCAGCCGGCGCAGCCCGCACCGTCGGGTGGGCCGCGGCAGGGCCAGGGCACTCCGGCTGCGGGGACTGCGCTGCCTCCCGAAGCCGTGGCGAGCGGGGTCGGGCAGCAGCGGGCAGCGCAGCCGCTTCCGGCCGAAGCCGCTGCTCCCGCCGGCCCGGGTGCTCCCGTGGATCCGAACTCGACGCAGGGTCGCGCGATCAGTGTGCGGACGCTGGGGCAGGGCGTGCCGTTCACCCGGCAGGCCGCCCAGGTGCAGCAGCCCGCGCCGCCGTCGGCCACGCCTCCGCCGCATCAGACCAACGGTGGACGGCGCCGCAAGCTCGGTACGCCGCCCGACCCGGCCGCACGGGCCGGTGCCTCGGTGGAGCAGGCGGCGCGGCCGCACCCGTCGGCCGAGCAGCCGGTGTCCTCCCCCGCTCAGGGACAGCCGTCCTCTCAGGGACAGCCGTCGCAGGCCGGACAGTCGCGGCTCGCGCCTGCTGTCGAGGCGGCCGGACGGTCGTACGCCATAGGCGCCCCGGACGAGAACGCCGCCGAGGGGCCCGAACCGCTGGACGGGCCGGGCGGTGCCATCGAGGTCGCCGACACTCCGCGTCCGCAGCCGATGGACGACGAGCTGCCCCCGGAGCCGCTCGACAACCCGCGGCGGCTGCTGGTGTGGCCGGCGCCCGATGTGACGACCCAGCAGGCGCTGAGCGACCGCGGCTACCGGCCGGTGATCGTGCACTCGCGCGAGGAGGTCGACGCGCAGATCGCGGCGTTCCCCGCCGCGCTGTTCGTCGACCCGCTGACCGGGCCGATCACGCGGACCGCGCTGCAGTCGCTGCGGCAGGCCGCCGTCGCGGCCGAGGTGCCGGTGATGGTGACCGCGGGCCTCGGACAGGCCTCGCGCGAGGCCGCGTACGGCGCAGATCCCGCCGTACTGCTGAAGGCGCTGGCCCCTCGGGACAGCGAGCAGCACCCGCCGCGGGTGCTGCTGATCGAGGAGCACGCGGAGATCGCGCTGGCGCTGACCGCGACCCTGGAGCGGCGTGGGATGCAGGTGGCGCGTGCCGCGAGTGACGGCGACGCGGTGATGCTGGCGGGTGACTTCCGGCCGAACCTGGTCGTGATGGACCTGATGCAGGTGCACCGGCGCCGGGCCGGGATCGTGGACTGGCTGCGCGCGAACGGCCAGCTCAACCGCACCCCGCTCGTCGTCTACACGGCCGCCGTCGACCAGGCCGACCTGCCGCGGCTGGCGTCCGGCGAGACGGTGCTGTTCCTTGCGGAGCGCTCGACGAGCGGCGAGGTGCAGCACCGGATCGTGGACCTGCTGTCGCGAATCGGGACCAATTAACCAATTACCCAACTGACCGACTGACCGACTGACCGGCTGACCGGCTGACCGGCTGACCGGCTGACCGACGGTCCGGCAGCGCACGTGAAACAGCCCGGCGCCCCTTTTCAGGGACGCCGGGCTTTTCGATGTGCGGCTACCGTCGGCGCCGCGTCAGAGCCGGGTGACGTCCAGGCCGCCCTCGGCGTACTGCCTGCGCAGCACCTTCTTGTCGAACTTGCCGACGCTCGTCTTCGGCACCGCCGCGATGACCGTCCACCGCTCCGGCAGCTGCCACTTGGCGATCTTGCCCTCCTCGGCGAGGAAGGCGCGCAGGGCCTCGAAGTCGGTGCTGGCGCCCTCCTTGAGAACGACCGTGGCCAGCGGGCGCTCGCCCCACTTGTCGTCGGGGACGGCGACCACGGCGGCCTCGGCGACGTCCGGGTGGGACATCAGGGCGTTCTCCAGGTCGACCGAGGAGATCCACTCGCCGCCGGACTTGATGACGTCCTTGGCGCGGTCGGTGAGGGTGAGGAAGCCGTCGGCGGAGATGGTGCCGACGTCGCCGGTCTTCAGCCAGCCGTCCTCGCTGAACTTGTCGGCGGGGCGCAGGGGTTCGCTGTCGGGGCCGTTGTAGTAGGCGCCGGCGATCCAGGGGCCGCGCACCTCCAGCTCGCCCGCCGACTCGCCGTCCCACGGGATGCGCTCGCCGCCGGGGCCGGTGAGCCGGGCCTCGACGCTCGCCGGGAAGCGGCCCTGGGTGAGCCGGTAGGCGAACTCCTCCTCGGTGCCGACCGCGTGGGCCGGCGGGCGGGCGACCGTGCCGAGCGGGGAGGTCTCCGTCATGCCCCAGGCGTGGCAGACCCGCATGCCCAGCTTGTCGAACGCCGCCATGAGCGAGGGCGGGCAGGCCGAGCCGCCGATGGTGACCTGGCCGAGGGTGGAGACGTCCCGGGGGTTCGCGGTGAGCTCGGCGAGCAGGCCCTGCCAGATGGTGGGCACGGCGGCCGCGTGCGTCGGCTTCTCGCGCTCGATCATCTCGGCGAGGGGGGCCGGCTGGAGGAAGCGGTCCGGCATCAGCATGTTGACGCCGGTCATGAAGGTGGCGTGCGGCAGGCCCCAGGCGTTGACGTGGAACTGAGGGACCACGACGAGCGAGGTGTCCTGGTCGGTCAGACCCATCGACTGGGTCATGTTGACCTGCATGGAGTGCAGGTAGATCGAACGGTGGGAGTAGACCACACCCTTCGGGTCGCCCGTGGTGCCGGAGGTGTAGCACATGGCGGCGGCCTGCCGCTCGTCCAGCTCCGGCCAGTCGTACGTGGTCGGCTTGCCGGCGAGCAGGTCCTCGTACTCGTGCACCTGAACCGCGGCGTCGGCGAGCGCGGAACGGTCACCCGGCCCCGACACGACCACGTGCTTCACGGTCTTGAGGTGCGGGAGCAGCGGGGCGAGCAGGGGGAGGAGCGAACCGTTGGCGATGACGACGCGGTCGGCGGCGTGGTTGACGATCCACGCCAGCTGCTCGGCGGGGAGGCGGAGGTTCAGGGTGTGCAGGATCGCGCCCATGGAGGGGATCGCGAAGTACGCCTCGACGTGCTCGGCGTTGTTCCACATCAGGGTCGCGACCCGTTCGTCGCCGGCCACGCCCAGGTCCTCACTCAGGGCATGCGCCAGCTGGCCCGCGCGGGCGCCGACCTCGGCGAAGGAACGGCGGTGCGGCTCGGCCTCGCCGGTCCAGCTGGTGACCTGCGATGTGCCGTGGATCGTCGACCCATGGGTCAGGATCCTTGAGATCAGCAGCGGTACGTCCTGCATGGTGCTCAGCACGGCGTCCTCCCGGGGGCGACATTGCCTACGCGGTAGTAAGGGTTGCGGAGATTCTGCGCGCATACCGAGCGGTATGTCACTAGGGTCGGCCGATCGATCATGTCACGTTGCGTTCACAGAGCTCTGCCGCTACGGGTTGGGGCCGGGACCCCTCGCCATCGGCGAGCACCGCCCGCCCCCTATCGAACCAGCCCCAGCTCCGGGTCCTCGCGCAGCTTGCCGAGCGCTCTCGACACCGCCGACTTCACCGTGCCCACGGAGACCCCGAGCACCTCGGCCGTCTGGACCTCGCTGAGGTCCTCGTAGTACCTCAGGACGACCATCGCCCGCTGCCGCGCCGGCAGCCGCATGATCGCGCGCCACATCGCGTCGTGCAGTGCCTGCTGCTCCGCGGGGTCGTCGTCGTGACCGGGCAGGGGCTCCGGCTCGGGCAGCTCGTCGCAGGCGAACTCGTCGACCTTGCGCTTGCGCCACTGCGATGTGCGGGTGTTGAGCAGCGCCCTGCGCACATAGCCGTCGAGCGCGCGATGGTCCTCGATGCGCTCCCAGGCGACGTAGGTCTTGGTCAGCGCGGTCTGCAGCAGGTCCTCCGCGTCGCTCGGGTTCGCGGTGAGCGAGCGGGCGGTACGCAGCAGCACCGGCTGGCGGGCTCGTACGTACGACGTGAAGGAGGGATACGTCGCGCTCGGACGGGACCGCGTCGCGGCGTCGGAAGCGCTGGTGCAGACGGGTGTGGTCATGGCTCCACGCTATGAGCGAGCCCTACTTCAGCGGATCGGCCGCAAGTGCCGAAGCAACGTCCGCCTCAGGTTGTAGGGGTGGGGCTGACTCCACCTCCTGAAGGTGGACGAGGGATGGACCCGTACTGCGGGATTACCCCTGGGGGTCACCCGTCGGCAGTCAGGACCAGTCCCGATGTCGGCACCCCTGTCCCGGCCGTCACCAGCACCCGCCGCGCCCCGGCTATCTGGTTCACGGACGTCCCGCGCACCTGCCTCACTCCCTCCGCTATTCCGTTCATCCCGTGCAGATACGCCTCCCCGAGCTGCCCCCCGTGTGTGTTGAGCGGCAGCCGCTCCTCGGCCACGAATCCCGAGGCCTCCCCCTTCCCGCAGAACCCGAACTCCTCCAGCTGCATCAGCACGAACGGAGTGAAGTGGTCGTAGAGGATCCCCACGTCGATCTCCCCCGGCCCCAGCCCCGCCGTCCGCCACAGCTGGCGCGCCACCACGGCCATCTCCGGCAGGCCGGTGAGGTCGTCCCGGTAGAAGCTCGTCATCTGCTCCTGCCCTCGGCCGGCGCCCTGGGCCGCCGCCGCTATGACGGCCGACGGGTGCGGCAGGTCGCGGGCCCGCTCGACGGACGTGACGACTATCGCCTGGCCGCCGTCGGTCTCCTGGCAGCAGTCCAGCAGCCGCAGCGGCTCGACGATCCAGCGCGAGGCCGCGTGGTCGGCGAGGGTGATGGGTCTGCCGTGGAAGTACGCGGCCGGGTTGGTCGCCGCGTACTTGCGGTCCACCACCGCCACATGCCCGAACGCCTCCGGCGTCAGCCCGTAGGTGTGCAGATAGCGCTGCGCCGCCATCGCCACCCAGGAGGCCGGGGTGAGCAGCCCGAAGGGCAGGGACCAGCCGAGCGCGGCACCCTCCGCCGAAGGCTCCCGGTGCTGCACGCCCGAGCCGAATCTCCGGCCCGACCGCTCGTTGAAAGCCCGGTAGCAGACCACCACCTCCGCGACCCCCGTGGCCACCGCGAGCGCCGCCTGCTGGACGGTCGCGCAGGCCGCGCCGCCGCCGTAGTGGACGCGGGAGAAGAAGGACAGCTCCCCCATCCCGCACGCCTGCGCCACGGTGATCTCCGGGCTGGTGTCCATCGTGAACGTCACCATCCCGTCCACGTCTCCCGGTGTCAGCCCCGCGTCGTCCAGCGCTGCCCGCACCGCCTCCACGGCCAGCCGGAGCTCGCTGCGCCCGGAGTCCTTGGAGAACTCGGTGGCCCCGATACCGACGATCGCCGCCCGACCGCCCAGGGCGTCCCGCTCGCGCACACTCATGCCGGGCCCTGAGACGACACGTTGCCCGCCGCGGCCGAGGCCACTCTGACGGCCCCTGCCGACGACGCGTCGGCAGCAGCCCCCGCGGGGACGCCGGCCGCCGCTCCCGCTCCCGCTCCCGCTCCCGGGACGGTGACCGTCACCGTGCCGGTCACGTGCTTGCCGATGCCGTTGGCTCCGACCACCCGTACCGTCGCCGTGTCGCCGTCGACCTCCTCGACCCGGCCCGTCAACACCATGGTGTCTCCCGGGTAGTTGGGCGCCCCGAGTCGTATGGCCACCTTGCGCAACACGGCCGTCGGTCCGAAGTGGTCGGTGATGTAGCGGCCGACCAGGCCGTTCGTGGTCAGGATGTTCATGAAGATGTCCGGAGAGCCCTTCTGGTGGGCCAGCTCCGCGTCATGGTGCACGTCCTGGTAGTCGCGTGAGGCGATGGCCCCGGCGACGATCAGAGTGCGGGTGATCGGGATCTCCAGCGGCGGCAGTGCATCACCGGCCGTGATCCGGATCGCCGTCGACTGCTCGTCGCCCTTCATGCGACCGCCCCCTCGTCGTCCCGTGCGCGCCAGACCGGCAGCACCAACTCCTCGTCGTACTCCTGGAATTCGAGCCGCACCGGCAACCCGATCCGCACCTTGTCGAACGGCACCCCCAGCACGTTGCCGATCATTCGCACGCCCTCGGACAGCTCGATCAGACCGACCGCGTAGGGAGGGTCGAAGGCCGGGAACGGTGGGTGGTGCATCACGACGTACGAATAGACCGTGCCCTCGCCGCTCGCCTCGACCGTGTCCCAGTCCGGGTCCCCGCAGGCGTTGCAGCCGGGCAGCCAGGGGTGGCGCAGGGTGCCGCAGCCGGTGCAGCGCTGGAGGAGCAGCCTGTGCTGCTGGACGCCGTCCCAGAAGCCGGCGTTGTCGCGGTTGACGACGGGGCGGGGGCGTGCGTACTTCTGGTGCCGCTTCTGCTGTGCAGGCTTCTGCTGACGGTCCGGCTGCTGCCCCGCCCGGCGTAGGGGCGCGTACTTGAGGATGCGGAAGCGGTGGGTGCCCGCGAGGTCGGGGCCGACGTGGATGTCCATGCGGGTCGTGACGAAGTAGCCGGTGCCGAGCTTTGTCGTCTTTCTCTCCGACACCGACTCGATGACCGAGTCGAAGGTGATCTCGTCGCCGGGGCGCAGCGGCCGTAGGTACTCCTGCTCGCAGTCCGTGGCGACCACCGAGGTATAGCCCGCCTCGTCGAGCAGGCCCAGCAGTTCGTCGTATGCGTGCGCGCGTCCCGGCTGGCCGGAGAGGCCGCCCATGGTCCACGCCTGGAGCATGGTGGGCGGCGCGATGGCGTCCGGGCCCGCATACGCCGGGTTGGTGTCGCCCATCGCCTCGCACCAGTGCCTGATCATGGGCGCGTTCACGGGGTCCCTGCCCGCACGCGCCACCGCGGCGTGCCGCCCCTCGTAGGCCTTCAGCCGTGTGTCGAGCTCAGCGTCCGCCGCCACCTCGTGGCTCACCCCCGGCCCGTAACCCACCGTCGCCCCCTCGTCCTCATCGCCCCACGGCGCATCGCACTGACACTTCTGGTACACCGCGACCGCCGATCCGGTTCCCACGAGTTCGGGAACTTCCACGAGGCTCCACAGCTCACGAGCTCACGAGCCCTCGCGGTCCATCGCGAGGCCCTACCAAGATTTCTGACTGTCCGTCAGATGCGATGCACTGTCAAGGCCGACGAGAAGCGCCTCCACAGTGACGGCTGCGGACACGCGCGCCATGACACGCAAAAACGCCTGCGCGGCGGTACCGAAGTACCGCCGCGCAGACGCGTTACACCCCACAGCACACCCACAGTTCCGAGAGGGCCGGCGCCTGAGCACCGGGGCGCCGACCCTCTCAGCTCACCACCAGAGCGGGGTGAAGTTGACCGACGTGTTGTCGTTGCCCTGGTTGACGGACGTGAAGGCGGAGCCGTTGACCTGGGCGGTGTTGCTCTGGTTCGAAGCGCCGGCGCCGGTGGCCTGCTGCTGGGTGGTGGACGAGGTGCCGTAGTTGTCGCCGCCGACCCCGCTGCCGATGAGGCCCTGAGCGGCTTCCGTGACAGCCGCGCTGGATCCGTTGTCCGCGATGGCGCCGTTGTCCGCCGTCGCCACGCCGGAGAAGAGGGCGACAGCGAGCGGAAGGGCGGAGACGGCTGCGATGACGCGGGCAGTACGGATGCTTGCCATGTGTTCCTCCAGAACAGGTGCGCCCAGGCTCCCCGCCGGACGCATAGGTGGTGCATGAAGTACGGCTTGTTCCAGGGAAGTTGGCCGTCCGCCCCGGAGTCGTAGTCGTTCACGACGTCGCGAGATCAGAGTTG
Source organism: Streptomyces sp. UW30 (assembly GCF_008042075.1). Taxonomy (GTDB): domain Bacteria; phylum Actinomycetota; class Actinomycetes; order Streptomycetales; family Streptomycetaceae; genus Streptomyces. The sequence continues at coordinate 1,641,987 of NZ_RDBN01000053.1, forward strand.
CCCACCGAATCCCCGGCGAACCACCCCGGAAGCCTCGATTCGCCCTCAAGCGTGATGACAAGTCGATAAACCCCTTTCGCCACTTCCAACTCCCATGACAGGGCAGTACGGACAGGTCAGCCCCAAACGGCACAAGGGGTGAAAGGTTCCGGCATGCTTCCGGCCAACCTCCGCCCACCAGCGAGTCGTCGGCGGGTCGCCACCAATCCCTCTTTCTTTTTTCGAACACTCGTACGAACATAGAAGCATGGCCACCACCGACCGGCAGGCCACGACGCTGGCCCTCGCACACGCCCTGTCAGCCGCCGAACGCGGACTGGCCGTCATCCCCCTGTCCCGGACGAAACTCCCGGCCCTGCGCTCACCACACCGCGACGACCCCGACCCCGCGCCCTGCCACGGCGAGTGCGGCCGCTTCGGGCACGGGGTCTACGACGCCTCCACCAACCCCGTCCGCATCCGCGAGCTCTTCGCGGCCGCCCCCTGGGCGACCGGCTACGGCATCGCCTGCGGCCTGCCCCCGCACCATCTGATCGGCATCGACCTCGACACCAAATCCGGTACGGACTCCTCCGCCGCCCTGCGCGAACTGGCGCTGCGCCACCTGTTCACGATCCCGCCCACGGTGGTCGTCCTGACCCCGAGCGGCGGCCGCCACCTCTGGCTGACCGGGCCGCCCGAGGTCGTCGTCCCCAACTCCGCGGGCCGCCTCGACCAGCGGGTCGACGAGGGCGGGGCCGATGCCGTCCTCGTAGGCGCGGCAGGCCGCCCAGAACAGGCGGGTGTTGCGCTGGCCCTCGTGCGCGGCGAGCACGAACTGGACGAGTCCCTGGCCGTGGCCACCACCCCACGCCCCCGTCTGCCGGCGGCCACGGCCAGGGACTCGTCCAGTTCGTGCTCGCCGCGCACGAGGGCCAGCGCAACACCCGCCTGTTCTGGGCGGCCTGCCGCGCCTACGAGGACGGCATCGGCCCCGCCCTCGTCGACCCGCTGGTCGAGGCGGCCCTCAACACCGGCCTGACCGAACGGGAGGCCCGCGCGACGATCGCGTCGGCCGCGCGGATGACGGGGCATCGGCCCTGACGGACACGTACGCCCCGCCGTGACGGACGTACACCTACGCCCCACCGTCACGGACATACACACGAACACCCGCACCTGACGGACGCAGCCGAGCAGCCGAACGCCCCACCCTGACCGGCACAAACGCACGACCGCCCTGCTGGACGCACACGCAACGCCCGCCATGCCCGACACACACGCGACGCCCCGCCCTGACTCCGTCGGGCGACTGACCGGCCCTGAAATTCACGGGAGCTCGATGCACCACCGCCCTAGAGTGCCGACCATGTCGCTGGCGCGGGTCGTCCTCACGTCCGGCCGCTCGCTCGACCTCTCCGAGCTGCGGCTCTCCTCGACGTACGGCGGCGTGCTGGAGGGCTACCCGTGCAGGCCGCTCAACGAGATGAAGATCAAGAGCCTCGTCATCTCCGCGGAAAGCGCCCACCCCGCCACGCCGGTGCACCTCGTGCCTCCGCCGCGCGAGTATCCCGACCAGTACGCCGGCGCGTTCGGCCCGGTCGAGGTGCTGCCGCCCGTGGCCTGCGTGGGCGCCTTCCACTCCACGGCGCTCGAGCGCGACCACGACCCGGTCCTGCACCGCTCCGCCCTCACGATCATCTGGTTCCAGCCCACCACACAGGTACCCTCCGGCTTCGACGCCGAGGACGCGCTGCGGGAGGTCGACTGGGAGGGGTTGGCTCGGGACTACGAGCTCTGACGACAGGGAAACCGGCTTGCCCGGCAGGGGAGTCCGGATGCCAGGGGGTGCCGGACTGGGCGGAGACCGAGCCGGAGCCCGTCCCGGTGCCGACCATCGCCTGGCTGAGCTGGCACATCGGCTGATGGTGGAGCGTGACCACCGACCATCTGCGGGGCCGCACGTCCCGGGAGCGGACCGACGTCACCTGGCCCGGCGACGGGGCGGCGACGGTCGCCTGGCTGCGTGAGACGCACGCTATCCACGGGCAGCGAAGCAGGCGAGCAGTCCTGCTCCGACTCCCAGGACAACGAGTTGCACGACGCCCGGAACACGCCAGCCCAGGACAAGGAGACCACCACCTGTGATGACTGCGCCGCCGGCTAGGAGCCACATTCCCCGTAACGCTTCCTTGGGCGCACTGGGCGGATTGCCTTGGTCGTAGCTGTCGGCCCAGCCCGTCATCCCGTAGCGGAACCACAACCAAGCGATGACGGCCAGGTCGATGACGAGTAGCGCCACGCTGACCCCAGCCTGCTCGCCGGTCGACGGCTCACCCCCGGGCCTCATACCCACCACCATTCCGTCTGCTGGTGACATCCCGTTAATCGCATGTCACTCAGCATGCTGTCGTGGCAGGCACTGCACATGAGCACGGCTACTCAGGTGCGCCGCACATCGGAACCGTCCAGTGATCGGGCAACCGTGTGCCCCAGCCGTGCCCGATCAAGCGGGAAGCAACGGGGAACACCGGGCAGTCACGGGGGCCGGACATGAGAAAGGCCCCCGACCAAACACACAGGTCAGAGGCCGTTCACGTGCGGTGGGTGTGGGATTTGAACCCACGGTGACATCGCTGCCACGACGGTTTTCAAGACCGTTCCCTTAGGCCGCTCGGGCAACCCACCTCGCCCCGGCCCACCGGGGGCGGAGCGGGTACAGCGTACCGGCCTCGCTCGGTGTGCGGGGTGCGTGGTCCGTATGGGGTCCGATGGCCGGGTCGGGGCGGGTCCCGGTGTCAGGGCTTGTCGCCCGTGAGGCGGACGCCGTTCGTGGCGGTCTCGAACACCGGCCGGTACTCGTGCCACTGTGCGTCCGGCGCGGACAGGTAGATCACGTACTGGGTGCCGTCGTTGCTCGCGAAGGCCAGTTCCGCCGCCCGGTACTTGCGAGCCGTGCCGTCGAAGGTGAACTCCCAGTACCCGGCGGGCCGTCCGCGGAAGGTCGTCGAGGCCATCCTGACCCGTTCGTAGCCGGGGTTGTCGCGTCGGGTCTGGTCCTCTTCCGTCTCACGCCAGTGCTGGACGGGATCGGTGCCCGCGAACTCGACGACGTTGACCCGCAGGCCCACCAGGCCGGTCGGGTCTATGTAGGCGAGCTCACCGCCGGGCAGCGTCTTGCGGACCCAGCCGTCCCGCACGGGCACGGAGAGGCCGCTGCCCGCGTCCTCGAGGTGGTATCCGGTGGGCACCGGCGGCGGCGTAGCCGTGGCACCCGAACTCGGTGCGCTCGCCGAGGAAGTAGGCGTATCGGCCCCGGACGCGTGGGCGGACGGCTTGTCCGTACCGTCCTTGAGCCACCACACCGTTCCGCCCGCCATACCGGCGACGAGAGTCACGGCCAGGACCGACCACAGCACCGTACGGCGGCGGTTGGCGCCCTGCGCCCGCCCTGTTCGGCCGGATCGTGCGGGGCTGTCGGTGCGTTCGGGAAGTGTGGCCTCGCCTCGGGTGGCCGGCTCGACCCGAGTGGTGCGTGTCTCGGTCAGGTCCGCCAGGCGGCGTTCGACCTCGTGCACGTCCATGCGTTGAGCGGGATCCTTGGCGAGCAGCCCTTCGATCACCGGGGTCAGTTCACCGGCGCCGCGCGGGGGGTCGTAGGGGTCGGCGGCGATGGCGTACGCGGTCTCGATCGCGGTGGCGCGGCGGAACGGATCCCGTCCCTCGACCGCCTGGTACAGCGTCGCCCCGAGGGCCCACAGGTCGCTGGCGGGGCCGGTCTCGGGGTGCGCGCCCCTGAGGCGTTCGGGCGCCAGGTAGCGGATGGAGCCGATCAGTTCGCCGGGCTTGGTCAGCGAGGACGTGCCCGACTCCATGGCGATCCCGAAGTCGGTGAGGACGATCCGCCCGCCGTCGCCGAGGAGGACGTTCGCGGGTTTGACGTCCCGGTGCAGGACCCCGGCGTCATGGGCGGCGCGCAGCGCGGACGCCATGGCGCTGCCGATCCGGGCGGCTTCGGCGGGCGGCAGCGCACCCCGCTGCTTCAGGACGTCGCTCAGGGTCAGCGAGGGTATGTACTCCATGACGATGCACGGCAGGCCCTCGTCGTCGAGCACGTCGTGCACCACGATCACGTTCGGGTGGGCGATCCGGGCGGCGCTGCGGGCCTCGCGGCGGGTGCGCTCGTGGAGGGTCTGGACCTCGTCGTCCTGGAGGTGCGGCGGAAAGTGCAGCTTCTTCAGGGCGACATGACGGCCGAGCAGCCTGTCCTCGGCCCGCCACACGGTGCCCATACCGCCGCTGCCCACCCGCTCCACCAGCAGGTACCGGTCGGCGACGAGCCGCCCAAGATCGGACACCGCGAGTCCGCCCCCTTCGCTGTCTCCCATTCGCGCGCTGCTTCCCATTCGCGAACGGTCCAGGTCGAGAACGCACGATAGTCCATAAGAGTGCATGGACACGGTCAAGGGTCGACATGACGGCGGCGGATCGATACGCGCACGGGCCCCGGGCCCCTGGCCACCGCCGATGTCAGCAGTACGCGCGCGTGGCCGTCGTGTCAGCTGTCGCCGGTGCGGGCGCCCAGGGTGAGGTCGACGGTGTGGGTCTGACCGCCGCGTTCGTAGGTGATCGTGACCTTGTCGCCGGGCTGGTGGGTCCAGATCTCGCCGATCAGGGTCGGACCGGAGTCGATCACCGTGTCGTCGAGCTTGGTGATGACGTCGCCCGGCTTGAGGCCGGCCTTGGCCGCGGGGCCGCCCGCCTCGACCGCGTCCGAACCGCTCGCGCCCTGCTCGGTGATCTTGGCGCCGTCGCCGGTGTCCTCCAGGGAGACGGAGGCGCCGATCTTGGCGTAGACCGGCTTCCCGTTCTTGATCAGCTGCTGGGCGACGTACTTGGCCTGGTTGATCGGGATGGCGAAGCCGAGGCCGATCGAGCCGGACTGGCTGGTGCCGCCCATGCCGTTGGCGGCGGACTGGATCGCGGAGTTGATGCCGATGACATTGCCCTGCGCGTCCAGCAGCGGGCCGCCGGAGTTGCCGGGGTTGATCGAGGCGTCCGTCTGGAGGGCGCTCATGTAGGAGGCGTTGCTGCCGGTGCCGTCGCTGGAGGCCACGGGGCGGTTCTTGGCGCTGATGATGCCCGTGGTGACCGTGTTGGACAGGCCGAAGGGGGCGCCGATCGCGATCGTCGAGTCGCCGACGGCCACCTTGTCGGAGTCGCCCAGCGTGAGCGGCTTGAGGTCGGACGGGGCGTTCTTGAGCTTGATGACCGCCACGTCGTAGCCCTGCGCGTTGCCGACGACCTCGGCGTCGTACTTCTTGCCGCTCGGGAACGTCGCCGTGAGCTTGCCGCCGTCGACCGCGTCGGCCACCACGTGGTTGTTCGTGACGATGTGGCCCTCGGTGTCGAAGACGAAACCGGTGCCGGTGCCACCCTCGCCGCTGCTGCTCTCCGCCTGGATCGTGACGGTGCTCGGCAGCGCGGTGCCGGCCACGCCCGCGACGGTGCCCGGGTCGCGCTTGACCGAGCCGCCGCTGTCGGGCGCCGAGACGGTCGTCGAGGAGGTGGTGTCGTCGTTCTTGGCCAGGGTGTAGCCGAGGCCGCCGCCCAGACCGCCCGCGACCAGCGCGGCGATGAGGACCGCGGCGAGCAGACCGCCGCGCCCACGGCCGGACTTCGGCGCCGGCGGCTGCTGGTAGGCGGCACCCCAGCCGGAGCCCGCACCGAAACCGGCACCACCACCGGCACCGAAACCGCCGCCTGCACCGGCACCGGCGTCACCTGCGGCGGCACCACTGCCCGGGTACGACGGTGTGGCGGGCGGCGGCGGGGGCGTCTTCGGAGGCTCCGCGGTGGGCGACGACTTGGATCTGGTGCTGCCGTGCGTGGGTCACCGCGTCATGGTGCCACCGCACAAGGGTGCGCGTGCGACCGGAGCGGTAGTGAGAGCGCTGGGATTGCGCCCGTTTAGTC
>NZ_RDBN01000053.1:1648041-1711711 GCF_008042075.1 Streptomyces sp. UW30
GGGTGATCCTGGACCGGAATCTGAAGCGGCTCATGATCGGGCCGAGCCCTGGGAGGCGGGCGGCTGCGATCCATCTGCAGGCGGCTGCGCGCCGTTCGAGCTCGCCGGGGCGGTGTCCGGCACCGGCGGGAGCTCAGTGGTGGGCGCGGCGTCGGCCTGCGGAGCCGGGCGCTCCTGGGATGCCGGAGCAGCAGGAGCATCCGCCGGCACGGGGGGTGCGGACGGGGCCGGGGGGACCGCGGCGCCCTCGTTCTCGGTGCTCACAGCTTCTCTCCTATAGATCCACGGCTGGTGTTGTCGGTCGCACTCGGTCACGCCCGTTCACGTACGTTCATGGCCGGTGCGCTTCAGCTGTGCATGCCTTTTGTATGTCGTCAGCTTTTCCCACGGGCCGTCAGAGCACCATAAGCGGTTGCTGTGGGTCCACGGCCATTCCTTATATAGGTCATGAGCGACTAAACGGGCGCAATCCCAGCGCTCTCACTACCGCTCCGGTCGCACGCGCACCCTTGTGCGGTGGCACCATGACGCGGTGACCCACGCACGGCAGCACCAGATCCAAGTCGTCGCCCACCGCGGAGCCTCCGAAGACGCTCCCGAGCACACCCTGGCCGCGTACAAGAAGGCGATCGAGGACGGTGCGGACGCCCTCGAGTGCGACGTACGCCTCACCGCGGACGGCCACCTCGTCTGTGTTCACGACCGTCGCGTCAACCGTACGTCCAACGGCCGTGGCGCGGTCTCGGCCCTGGAGCTCGCCGAGCTCGCCGCCCTGGACTTCGGCTCCCGCAAGAACCGTGACTCGTGGAAGAACCGGGCCGAGGAGCCCGACTGGGAGTTCCGGCCCGAGGACCCCGAGGACACCTCCGTACTGACCCTGGAGCGACTGCTGGAGCTCGTCGCGGACGCGGGGCGGCGCGTGGAGCTGGCGATCGAGACCAAGCATCCGACCCGGTGGGCGGGGCAGGTCGAGGAGCGGCTGCTGCTCCTGCTGAAGCGGTTCGGGCTCGATACGCCCGCCTCGGCGGCCGAGTCCCCGGTGCGTGTCATGAGCTTCTCGGCGCGCTCGCTGCATCGCGTGCGTGCCGCGTCCCCGACGCTGCCGACGGTCTCTCTCATGCAGTTCGTCTCACCGAGGCTGCGCGACGGTCGGCTGCCGGCGGGCGTCCACATCGCAGGTCCCTCCATCCGCATCGTGCGCAGCCACCCGGCCTATGTGGAGCGCCTGAAGCGGGCCGGCCACCAGGTGCACGTATGGACCGTGAACGAACCCGAGGACGTCGACCTCTGTGTCGAGCTGGGCGTCGACGCCATCATCACCAACCGCCCGCGCGCGGTGCTGCACCAGCTCGGCCGCTGACACACCGCACAGGGGAAACCCCCTGGTCCCCTTGAATCCCTGCGCAACCTCTTGACCCCACCACCCCTCCAGCCTCATCCTCCACTCTCGGCCACACCGAAGAATTCCAGCCATCTCGATTACAGGGAGTGCTCCGGCGCGTTCGGTCCGTATTCGATCGTTGCGAATGCGTCTCCGGACATTGATTGGCCGGTTTCCGGTACAGGCCAATGGGGCATCCACTCCGTGGCGTGGGGCAAAGGAGGTCTCGGGGGTGGCGTTGGTGGTGGCACAGGAGGTGCCCACGTCGTCGAGCATGGCCGTACCCCATGGTCCTGCGGGCGTGGGGAAAGCGAGACACCGTATGCGCGCGCAGTTGCGCACGGGCGGCGTGGCGGAATCGGTGATCGACGATGCCGTATTGATTCTTTCCGAACTCTTGAGCAACGCGTGCAAACACGGCCGGCCGCTGGGTGACGCGCTGTCCGGGGACGGCGACGTCCGGGCCGCATGGCGCGTGGACGCGGGCGGCAGGCTCACGGTGGAGGTGACGGACGGCGGCGGGCCCACCCGCCCTGCTCCGGCCACGCCCTCGGTCACCGCACACGGCGGCCGCGGGCTGAACATCATCACTGCTCTCGCCGACGACTGGGGCGTACGGGACGACGCCCGGGGCGAGGTCACGGTCTGGGTCGTGGTCCACGACGACGTGCACGATCCCGACGTCGGGCACCGCCGGGACGACTTCGCTACGCGCGTCACGGCACCGTCGGTGGGCGCCATGGCCCGTCTCGACTTCGCGGACGCCTTCGACGACCGGGACTGAGACGGACTGCCGCCCAGGCACCGGTTTCGGCACAAGCCCTGCTCGTGCCGCGAACCGGCTCTTCTCCCGGCACGACGCGGTCGGTTGTCCACAGCCTCCCGTCGGCTTCGGCGTGAACGGCTAGGCTCGCGCCGTACCAGACGAGCCGTAACCGGGAGACACCCAGATGGCCAAGAAGCGACCCCAGACCAAGGCCAAGCGCCCGCAGCTCAGCGGCGGGGCCTCCGCCGTAGGCGCTGACGGGCAGGTTCCGGTAGTCGGCGCTCGCGAGCCCTGCCCCTGCGGCAGCGGCCGGCGCTACAAGGCCTGTCACGGCCGGGCCGCCGCGCATGCGGTGACCGAGCTGGTGCAGCGCCCCTTCGAGGGCCTGCCCGGCGAGTGCGACTGGGTGGCCCTGCGTGAGCTGGTGCCGGCCGCCACCGTCGAACTGCCCCTGAAGGGCGGCCTCCCGGAGGGCGTCCCGTCGGTCACGCTGGCCACGGTGCTGCCGATGGCCTGGCCGGCCCTGCGCCGCGACGACGGCTCGGTGCTGCTCGGCCTGCAGAACGACACGGCGTCGGGCGACATCAGCCGCGACCTCGCCGACACCCTCCAGCAGGCCCTCACCGCCCAGCCGGGCACCCCGGTCCAGGGCCGCCGCGCTCCCGCCGACGGTCCGCGGCTGCAGGATCTGCTCGACCCCGAAGGCGCGTTCGAGCCAGTTGTGCACCCGGGCTTCGAGTTCTGGGTCCCGGACGCGGAGAACGCCACTCCGGAAGTGGCCGCCTCCCTGGAGCGGGCCAACGCCGCGGCCATCCCGACCGTGAAGCTGACCGGCGTGGACTCCGCCTACTGGTGCGAGACGCCGGACAAGAACCACCTGCGCTGGGTCATGCCGCACGAGGAGGAGCAGCTTCTGGACGCCTTGGCGCGGCTGCACGCGGCGGGCAGGTCCAACCTCGGCGAGGGCACCCGCCTCGTGGGCTCCTTCCGTGCCCACGGCCTGACCGTGCCGGTCTGGGACCTGCCGAGCGGCGTCGGCGCCGAGGACGTGGAGAAGCCGGCGGCCGAGTTCGCCGAGCGCCTCGCCGCGGCCCTGGCCACGGACGCTCCGCTCACGCCGGACGAGCGTCGCGCGCGTGGCGGCCTGACCAACCGGCAGGTCACGCTCAGCTGACGCGCGGGGCGAAGATCGGGTTCGGCTGAACGGCCGTTCAGCCGAACAGGCCCGCCCGGGAGAGGTGAATCCGATCACAACTCCCATGCGGAGCAAGGGAATCCGTGACTTGAAAGCCCGGATCGAATTTGCGAACCGCCGATCTCTTGTTACCGTTCTTTTAGCCCGGTTGCTGGTGCATCCCCCGTCGCCAGCAACCGGGTCTTTCCATGTGCACTGTTCTTTACGGAATGACGTCGAACGTCAACTGCCCGTGTCCGACCCGGATTTGCCCGGCGCCGAGTTGCTCGCGGAACGCAGCAGCAGTGCCCCGCCACCGGCCCGCTCCGCGAACTCCGTGACGGCCGTGTAGGCATCCAGTCCCGCACGCGTGCGCTCCCGAGGCGTCTCGCACGTCCCCGGCTCGTCGTCGGCGCCCACCTCACAGCGCATCTGCACCGTGCGCCCGTCGGGCCCCATGAGGCTCAGTACGGAGTTCAGCGCACCGCCGGTCGCATTGCGGAAGTAGGTGCGCGCCCAGGTGTCGTCGCCCTGCGTGAGGACACAGGTCTGCGCCTCGACGCCCTCCGGCGAGGTGAGTTCGGGACCGCAGCGCACGGCGGTGGACAGGCCCAGGTCGAGCAGGACCGGGGAGTCGGTGGGCGTGGCCGTGGGCGCCTTGGCGTCGCCGTGCGGGGACGGACGTACGGCACCGCCCTTCGGGGCGGGCGGGGAGGACCGTACGGCGTCGCGGGCCGGGGCCGCGCCCACCGCGGCCCGGCCCGCCTCGACGACCTGGCCGGCGGCGGCCCAGGCGAGCGGCAACGCGACGGCGGCCGCCGCGACGGACGCGAGGGCGATCAGACGGACTCTTCGCTGGTTCGACCCGCGGCGATGCGACAACGGTGTCCTTTTTCCCCTGGAATGACGCGGCATATCCGGAAGATAACGACCATGCGTGCGTGCACCGTTCCGCGCGCGCCGGACAGCCCTACAACTCGGGCGCGCTCACACCCGTACGAGTGAGGGCCTCGACCACCGCGTCGACGACTGCCTCCACATCGGGCACCCACGGGGAGGCCGAGCCGGGCAGCGGGGCGCGCTGCCAGCTGATCGGACCCTGACCGGTCTCGGAGGGGGGCAGGGCGATGTAGCCGCCCTCGCCGTGGAAGCGGAGGGAGCCGGGGACGAAGTCCTGGGCGTACAGCAGTTCGCCCAGCTGTTCCATGGAGTACGGCTTCACGAGGATCGCCCAGCGGGCGGGCGAAGCGACGACCGGGCCGAGGCGCATGCCTCTGCGGTCGAGTGCGGCCAGGGCGTGCGCGGCCGGCAGGGCGGGCAGGCTGACCGCGCAGGGGGCCTTGCCGCCGGTGGCGAGGATGATCGGCGCCGCGGGCCGGTTGGTCCACCACCAGCGCAGCATGCGCGCGTCGGTGGTGGCGGCGAGGAGTCCGGGGTCGAAGGGATGGGCACCGGGAACCGTGCAGTCCGGGTCGGGGCAGCCGCAGCGGGAGTGCCCCTGCGGGTGCGTCGTCACGCCCGGGAGTACCGGCCACTGCCATTCCGTCGCGAAGGTCAGGGCCGCACTGATCAGCTCAGGCCTCTCGTCACCGCGCAGGAGCCTGCGTCGCCTTCCGAGGATCTCGCGCATGAGCGCTCGTTCCTTTCCGTTGCACCGCTGGCAACACCGTGGTCCACATCACACCATGTGTCGATCACTTCACTGTGCGTACCTGTTGGCGCATCACACCCCTGCCACGAGCAAGGGGAACCCCTATGGGCCGAGCGTTGGCTGCTTCCGCGGCAGCCTCGTCCATACTGCGTCTACCAAAAGCATGGGCGTGGCGTGGGGTGGCGAAGTCTGGCGTTTTACCGTCGCGCGTATTTCTCTTCGCCTCCGCCACGGGAGGATGGGGCACGATCGTCGGTGGCTAAGACGCCCGGGTCCGTCACCAGGTTCCGGGAGGTTGCGAACCACCCCTGGCCTTCACCGAGTACGTACCCATCACGACCGCTGTGACGCTCCGTGGAACGAAACCAGTCGACCGCAATACCCCGTTCCCTGAGGCAGTTTTAAGCCAACTTTGCCTTAATGCAAGAGGTCCACGAGGAGTGCTCCGGTTACCCACGGACACCAGGAATCCCAGCAGGACAATGCTGGACATCCCCTTACGAGTGCGTGTACATGTGGAGACACTGCTAGCGGCGCAGAATGACATGGGGGTTTGCGATGCTTTTGAGCAATACGCACCGGTCGGAAAGCCGGACGCCATGAACGCCCCTCACCCTCCGAAAGTGGCCGGAATCGACTCGACGGTTCCGTCGCCCGCACACACTGTCACGCCCGCGCCCGCGACCTCGGGCGCCTCGTCCGTCGCCCCGCCGACCCCACCCGGCGCACTGCTTCAGGACCGGCTCGCGGGCTGGGTCTCGGACCTCACGACGCTCCACGAACTCACCGAACGCCTGGCCCGCACGGCCTCGCTCGCCGAAGCCCTCGAGGAACTCCTGCGCGCCGGATCGGCCCTCGTCGGCGCCCGGCGCGGTCTGGTCGTACTGGAACCGGCGGACGGGCTCGGCCCCGACACGACCATCGGGCTCGGCCTCGCGCGGGCCGACCTCGGGCACATCGAGACGGTGCCGCGCAGCGCGATGTCGTACGGCAGGATCCTCGACGGGCTGCCCGGCGGCGACGGCGAGATCGCCCAGCCCGACCTGCTCTCCGAGGACGGACTCGACCCGCGCCATCGCGAGGTGGCCGCCCGCCTCGGCTACGCCGCCAGCTACGCCCTGCCGCTGTCCACCGAGGCCGCCGGGCGTCTCGGCGCCGCCGTCTGGCTGTACGACGAGCCCGCCGAACCCGCCGAGCGCCAGCGCCACCTCATCGGCCTGTACACCCGCTACGCCACCGAGCATCTGGCCCGGCTCCTCGAAGTCGAGCGCACGCGCGCGTGCATGCGGACGATGTCCGATGAACTGCTGCCCTCCCGCCTGCCGCGCATGGCCGGCGTCCAGCTCGCCGTCCGGCACCGCACCGGCCCGCGCGGGGGCGGCGACTGGTACGACGCGCTGCCGCTGCCGGACGCCGCGCTCGGCCTCGCGGTCGGCTCGGTGACCGGGTCCGGGCCGAGCGCGGTCGCCGCGATGGGCCGGCTCAGGGCCAGCCTGCGGGCGTACGCCGTGATGGAGGGCGAGGACCCGGTCGCGGTCCTGTCCGACCTGGAGCTGCTGCTCCGGCTCACCGAGCCGGCCCGCTCCGCCACCGCCCTGTTCGCCTACTGCGAGCCCGCCCTGCGCAAGATCACGCTCGCCGGCGCCGGGCACTCCCCGCCGCTGCTGATCGGCGACCGGCGCACGGAGTTCGTGGAGACGTCCGTCTCCGCCCCGCTGGGCATGCTGGCCTGCTGGGAAGCGCCGAGCGTGGAGGTCACGGCGGAAGCCGGAGAGACGGTTCTGCTGTACACCGACGGGCTGCTGCACCGCACCGGCGACGCCACCGACCGTGCCTTCGCCCGGCTGCACGCGGCGGCGGCCGGGGTGCCGAGGGCGATCCGGCACGATCCGGACGCCGTCGTCGACCATGTACTGCGGACCGTGCTGCCGGACGGGGCGGACCTGGCGGACAGCGACGAGGACGTCGTCCTGCTGGCCGCTCGCTTCGAGTAGCGGCCCGTGGCCCTTCGGTCACTCACCCATAACAGGCACGTGGCCTGCGTCATAGCACCGGCGGGCATCCTGCCCATCGGCCCCGGGTTCCGTCCCGTACGACCGTACGATGGACGGGGTCCAGTGCCGTATCGAGGAGGATGACCGTGGCCGACGAGCTCACCCCGGCCGAGTCTATTGCTGCTACCGCAGCGGGCCCGGAAGAGAGCCCAGAAGAGCCGATCAAGCAGCGTAAGAACGGCCTGTACCCGGGCGTGTCCGACGAGCTCGCCGAGAACATGCAGTCCGGCTGGGCCGACACTGAGCTGCGCGACCTGGCGCCGATCGCCCAGGCCGCCGAGACCGCCGCGCGGCGCGCCGCGCTGTCGGCGCGGTTCCCGGGCGAGCGGCTCGTGATCCCCGCGGGCAACCTGAAGACGCGCTCGAACGACACCGACTACCCCTTCCGGGCGTCCGTCGAGTACGCGTACCTCTCCGGCAACCAGACCGAGGACGGCGTGCTCGTCCTGGAGCCCGTCGCGGACGGCCACGAGGCGACGATCTATCTGCTGCCCCGCTCCGACCGCGAGAACGGCGAGTTCTGGCTCTCCGGCCAGGGCGAGCTGTGGGTCGGCCGCCGGCACTCGCTGACCGAGGCGGGCAAGCTGTACGGCATCCCGGCCTCCGACGTGCGCGAGCTCGCCGACACGCTGCGCGAGGCCACCGGCCCGGTCCGGGTCGTCCGTGGCTTCGACGCCGGCATCGAGGCCGCGCTGACCGACAAGGTCACCGCCGAGCGGGACGAGGAGCTGCGGGTCTTCCTGTCCGAGGCGCGGCTGGTCAAGGACGCGTTCGAGATCGGCGAGCTGCAGAAGGCCGTCGACTCGACGGTGCGCGGCTTCGAGGACGTCGTGAAGGTCCTCGACAAGGCCGAGGCGACCTCCGAGCGCTACATCGAGGGCACGTTCTTCCTCCGCGCGCGGGTCGAGGGCAACGACGTCGGCTACGGCTCCATCTGCGCGGCCGGACCGCACGCCTGCACGCTGCACTGGGTGCGCAACGACGGGCCGGTGCGCTCGGGTGACCTGCTGCTGCTCGACGCGGGCGTCGAGACGCACACGTACTACACCGCCGACGTCACGCGCACGCTGCCGATCAACGGCCGCTACAGCGAGATCCAGAAGAAGATCTACGACGCCGTGTACGAGGCCCAGGAGGCCGGTATCGCGGCCGTGCAGCCGGGTGCGAAGTACCGGGACTTCCATGACGCCTCGCAGCGAGTGCTGACCGAGAAGCTCGTGGAGTGGGGCCTCGTCGAGGGGCCAGTGGAGCGGGTGCTGGAGCTCGGGCTGCAGCGGCGCTGGACGCTGCACGGGACCGGGCACATGCTCGGTATGGACGTGCACGACTGCGCTGCCGCGCGCGTGGAGTCGTACGTCGACGGCACGCTGGAGGCCGGCATGGTGCTGACCGTCGAGCCGGGGCTGTACTTCCAGGCCGACGACCTGACCGTGCCGGAGGAGTACAGGGGGATCGGGGTGCGGATCGAGGACGACATCCTGGTGACGGCCGACGGCAACCGGAACCTCAGCGCCGGGCTGCCTCGGCGCTCGGACGAGGTCGAGAGCTGGATGGCCTCTCTGAAGGGCTGACGTCGTGATGACGGCCGGGTGCCAAGGGGGTACCCGGCCGTCGTCGCCGTCTGCGGGTTGTGCGGGCTGGTCGCGCCCACGCGGCGGAGCCGCATATCGATACGCCCGCACCCTCGGCCCGCTCCTCCTGACGGCCCTGCTGGTGGAGTGGGGGACGCCTGGCCGGCTGCTGCTGGGCGGGGCGATGCCGGCCGCGTCGTACGCCATGGGAGCGGCGCGGTGGGCCGCCGGTCGCCGGGCGCGGGAGACGGTCAGGCAGCCCGCGCCAGTGCCGTGATCGGCAATGAGTCCAGGAACAGCGCCCCCGCGAGCAGGCCCGCACTCCCCCGCGGGCTCCACGCGCGCGTGTGGAGGTCCGCGTCGAGGGACGACAAGGCCTGCGCGCCCGCATCGGTGGCCGCGCCGCCCGCTTCCAGGACGCCGCGGGCGCCCGCCTGGACGTGCCGTAGGCCGAGGGGGCCCGCGGTGTAGAGGAGTTCGGTGTCCTGGAGCGTGGACATCACCGTGAGCAGGGCGTCCAGGCGGGCCTGTTCCTCGCTGGCGCCGGCCGCGCGGGCCCTGGTGAGCGCGTCCAACGCCCGCCGTACGTGCGGGAATCCGGCCCGTGCCTCACCGCGCGCCCCGGCGGCGCCGTACTTCGCGGACACCGAGGAGCCCCGGGAGGGCCTGCGCGGGGCACGCTTGTCGGTGTGCGCGGCGATGCGCTTGGCGGTCGCGGCGACGTCCCGCGCGCCGGCCCGGGGGTCCAGCGCGGCCGCGGCGACCAGCAGGCCGAGCGTCCACAGGGCGCCCCGGTGACCGCCGCCCGCGAGGTGCACCGAGTGCTCGGTGCACCTGCCGATCGCGCCGAGTTCGGTGCGCAGCGTCAAGGTCGGCTCGCCCGTGCGACGGGCCGCCGCGGCCATTGCGGCGAGGCCGGGGGCGAGCGCCTTCGCCGACCAGCGCAGCATGCGGTGGTCCCGGCGGGTGACGCCGGCGTCGAGGTCGCGCGGGTCGGGCAGGCCCGGCTTGGGAGCCAGGGCCAGCTGCCCGGTCAGCGCGGTCACGGCGGCCTGCGCCAGCGCCTCGTCCTGGCGGCTGCTCATGGCCGTACCCCTAGGAGGACGACGAGGCCGACGAGGACGACGGGGCGTCGCTGGGCGGGGTGCCCGTCGGGGCGTCGCTCGGAGGCGTGCCACCACCACCGCCGCTGCCCGCGCCGGTGTTCTCGGCGTCGGGGTCGATCCCGACGGTGAGGAAGCCCTTGTAGCCCTTGGAGGGGGCCTTCTTGTGCACGGCCTTCAGGGTCAGCAGGCCGCTGGAGGCGCCGCCGCCGTCGTAGACCATGTCGTTGTCGAGGGTGGTGTAGCTGCCGGAGTGCTTCGAGTAGGGCTCCAGCGTGAAGATCTCCTCGGCGATCTCGTCGTCGAAGAACAGCTGGCCGGTGTAATTGACCTTGCCGCCCTCGTAGGTGCCGTCCTCCTTCTGGCCGCCGGTGTGCACCTTGAGGTGGATGTGGCAGGTGCGCGGGGTGTACCAACCGGGGAAGATCGTCTCGAACTTGACGACCCCGTTGGCGCCCGCGACCTGGTAACCGCGCAGATAGGTCTTGTCGTTCGCGGTCGAACCGTCCTCGCTCTCGGCGGGCGCGGAGCCGCCGGGGTTGGCCGTGGTGTAGCCCGAGTAGTAGCCCCAGGCGTCGCAATGCCAGATCTCGACGGCGGCGCCCTTGACCGGGGTGCAGCCGTCGGTGGCGTCCACGACCGTGAGGCGCAGCGTCAGCGGGACGCCGCTCTTGCCCTCGGTGATGTCCTTTCGCACCAGGGCACCGTCGAGGTAGTACGGGCCTTCGGTGACGCTCGACATCAGCGTCATGCAGCCGGAGCTCTCCGAGGCGCTCGCGGAGGCCGTGGCGGCGTCGGTCGCCGTGGCGGCGGTGTCCGCGAAGGCGGCCTGGTAACCCGCGACGGCAAGCCCGCCGGCCGCCACGGTGCCCCCGGTCACCGCGAGGGCCCGGCGCCGGGTGATCGACTTGTCCTTGTGGTTTCCCGTCATGGCCAGGAAATTAGGGACGCCACCCATCAGAGGGTTGGGGTCGCGCTGTCCGTCGGCTGTGAATGCCGAGGAAGCCGAAGCGGGCTGCTCTCACCGCCGGGCGGGGCTCCCGGTCGGCGCTAGACCGCCATCAGCGGGGCGTCCTTGCGCCACTTGAGGATCTTGTCGAAGCTCACCACGGCCCCGCCCCGGTCCGGCTTGTTGCCGATCTGGACGTGGTCGGCGAGCTCGCTGATGAGACACAGGCCCCTGCCGTCCTCGGCGTCGAAGGACGCGAGGCGCGGGGCGCGATGGGGTGCCGTGAAGCCGGGACCGGAGTCGGTGACCTCGATGTGGCACTTCTCGCCGTCCAGATAGGCCGTGACGCGGTACGCCTGAGGGGAGCCGTCGGGGGTGAGGCCACCGCCGTGCTCGACGGCGTTGGCGCAGGCCTCGCTGAGGGCGACGGAGAGGTCGTACGAGACGTCCGGGTCGACGCCCGCCGTCTCCATGGTGCCGAGCAGCAGGCGCCGGGCGAGGGGAACGCTCGCGGCTTCACGGCGCAGATGGAGTGACCACCAGATGCTCATGCTCCAGCCTCCTGGCCGCGGCTCGACATACCGTTACGTATTGCCGCGAGTGCCCGGCTGTAAGCACATCCTTGACGTGATGCCGCCCATATGGTCGATGCGCCCACGCCGGAATCGGTGTATGTGGTGGCGGCCCACACCAGAATGTGATCTTCCGGCTGTACGGGCCCTATACCCCGTACGTCTCGTACGACTCGTACACCCCCCAACCGCTCGTATGTCATCTTGCGGACCTGCCGTATGGCGGTCATAAGGCCAGTGCGATGATGAGCCCGCCATGTCTGCCCCCCACCCGCGCACATTGCGCGCCGGAAGCGATCTCCGGATACTGCGGGCCGCGGTGTTCGCCGCGGTCTGCGTCGCGCTGGCCGGGGTCGGGCATGTGCTGGGTTCCTGCGCCACGATTCCGCTGTGGGCGCTGGGTGCGGGGTTCCTGGGAATCCTGCTCGTCACCGTGCCGTTCGCGGGGCGCGAGCGCTCGCTGCCCGGGATCGCGGCGCTGCTCGCGGTCGGACAGACCGTCCTGCACTCGCTGTTCGGGCTGGGGCAGCATGTGACGGCGGCCGCCGGTTCGTCGGCCTCGACCTCGGCATCCCTTTCCGACGCCGCGCTCGTCGAACGGGCCGCGCGGCTCGTGTGCGGGACCGCGGCGGCGGCCATCAGCCCCGTCCAGGCCCAGCGGATTCTCACGGACGCGCGGATCGGCCCGGCCGCGGGCGCGCACGCCTCGCACCCCTCCGCGGACGGCATGTCCGCCGCCACCGACTCCTCCGCCGCCCTGTTGCCGTCCCTGCCCATGGTGTTGGCCCACCTGCTCGCGGCGCTCGTCGCGGGGTGGCTGCTGCGGCGCGGGGACCTGGCCCTGCTGCGGATCGTCGAGATGTCCACGCTGTCGGCGCACTCGGTCGCCGAGGGAGCTTTCGTACGTTCCCTGCGCGGGGCGCTCGCGCTGGTGCGCGCCCTGCGTGCCGGACTGCCCGGGGCGCCCGAGACCGGCCCGCGCTTCCTGCGCACCGAGTCACTCGCGCGCCGCGCGCCGCGCACCGTGGCCCTCCAGCACACGGTGATCAGACGCGGCCCGCCGGCCGACGTGCTCGCCCTCGCGGCCTGACACGACGCGACCGTCACTCCACTTGCGTGGGATGAGGGGCCGCCGTCGTGCGGCACGCATGCGCGCGCGAGTTCTTCCGATCGAGGCACATCCCGCTCTGCCTGATCGGGCACCACTGCGCGCACGTACCCCTCTTCACCACCGGAATCCGAATCTCACTCACAGTGGAGTGCTCCGCATGAAGGCCTCTCGTATCGCCGCCGCAGGCGTCCTCGCCGGCTCGGCCGTGCTCGCCCTGTCCGTCCCCGCCTTCGCCCACGTCAGCGTGCAGCCGGAGGGCACCGCCGCCAAGGGCGGTTACGCGGTCGTCGACTTCAAGGTGCCCAACGAGCGCGACGACGCCTCGACCACCAAGCTCGAGGTCAGCTTCCCGACCGACCACCCGCTGGCCTCCGTGATGCCCGAGGCCGTTCCCGGCTGGAAGGCCGAGGTCACCAAGGCCACGCTGGACAAGCCGCTGGAAATGCACGGCAAGAAGATCACCGAGGCCGTCACCAAGGTCACTTGGACCGCCGAGGGCAAGGGCATCCAGCCCGGCTTCTTCCAGAAGTTCCCCCTCTCCGTCGGCACCCTCCCCGAGGACACCGACGAACTCGTCTTCAAGGCGATCCAGACGTACTCCAACAAGGAGGTCGTGCGCTGGATCGAGGTCCCGCAGGAGGGGCAGGACGAGCCCGAGAACCCGGCGCCGGTGCTCGCACTGTCCGCCGCCGAGGAGGGCCACCACGGCTCCTCTTCCTCCGACCAGGCCTCCGACTCCGACGAGAGCGAGGCCGCCGCCGCGAAGACCGACGCCGCGGAGCCCGCCGACAGCAGCGACACCACCGCCCGCGTCCTGGGCATCGTCGGCATCGTCGTCGGCGCGCTGGGTGTGGCGTACGGCGTGCTCGCCGGCCGTCGGCGCACGGACGCCTGACAGCCCCTTCGGTTCACGGCGCGCACCGGGGCACGCACCCGGTGCGCGCCGGAGACCTCACCATCGCGACAACTCGGACATCCGAGATAACCGAGATAGCCGAGATAACTGAGATCACTGAGATCACTGAGATCACTGGGACATTTCTCTATGTGTAAGAAGACTTGGCATGCGTAAGAAGAGCTTCGCCGCGGCCGCACTGCTCGCCGCCGCCACCCTCACCCTCTCCGCCTGCGGCAGCAGTGACGACAACGCGCAGCCCGTGACCGTGGTGTCCGAGGAGGCCGGCGCGGACAAGGCCGCCATCGTCCTCGACAAGCCGTTCGACAAGCCGGACCTGGTCCTCACCGACACGAACGGCAAGAAGTACGACCTCCGCAAGGAGACCGCGGGCAAGCCGACCCTGGTCTACTTCGGCTACACCAACTGCCCCGACGTCTGCCCGCTGACGATGAACAACATCGCCGTCGCGAAGAAGCAGCTGCCCAAGGCGGAGCAGGACGAGCTGCGCGTCGTGTTCGTCACCACCGACCCGCAGCGCGACACCGCGTCCGCGCTCGGCAAGTGGCTCAAGGGCATCGACCCGCAGGTCGTCGGCCTGACCGGCGGCTTCGACACCATCCAGGCCGGCGCCCGCACCCTCGGCATCACCATCGAGCCGCCGCACAAGGACAAGAACGGCAAGACGGTCTCCACCCACGGCACTCAGGTCGTCGCGTTCTCGCCGAAGACCGACGGCG
The DNA here is from genome assembly GCF_008042075.1 of Streptomyces sp. UW30. Classification (GTDB taxonomy): domain Bacteria; phylum Actinomycetota; class Actinomycetes; order Streptomycetales; family Streptomycetaceae; genus Streptomyces. The sequence goes on from NZ_RDBN01000053.1 coordinate 1,662,009, forward strand.
GGTACGTCCTCTACACCGAGGAAGCCAGTGTCGACGACTACACCAAGGACCTCCCCAAGCTGATCAAGGGGGAGAAGCCGTGAGGCGTGTCGTCGCGCCCGTCGCGGTACTGACCGGGGCCCTGGTCCTCGCGGGCTGCGGCTCCGGGGACGGCCAGGACTCCAAGGCCGAGGTGTCGGTCAGCGGCGCCTACATGCCGCAGCCCGTGTCCGACTCCATGGCGGCCGGCTACCTGACGATCACCAACAAGGGCGGTACGAAGGACGAGTTGACGTCCGTCACCAGCGACGTCGGCGAGGTGACCGCCCACGAGACCGTCGACTCGTCGATGCAGGAAGTCAAGGACGTCCCCGTCCCCGCGCACGGTCAACTCGTGTTCAAAAGCGGCGGCAACCATCTGATGTTCGAGAAGCTGAAGCGCAAGCCGGTGCAGGGCGAGACGCTGACCGTGAAGCTCCACTTCGCCGAGTCCGGCACCGTCACGGTCCGGATGCCCGTGAAGTCGGCGACGTACAACCCGAAGACCGGACACTGAGGGAGAGATCGCCTTGACCCAGACCATCGCGCCCCGCGTCCGGACCCTGGTGCTGCTGCTCCTGGCCGCCACCGGCCTGCTCTTCGCCGGCGCCGGGCCGGTCTCCGCGCACGCCGCGCTGACCGGCAGCGACCCCCGGCAGGGGGCGGTGGTCGCCAAGGCCCCGACGCAGGTCTCGCTGACCTTCTCCGAGAAGGTCGCCCTGTCCGACGACTCCCTGCGCGTGCTCGACCCCAAGGGCAAGCGCGTCGACCAGGGCGACCCGGCCGGCTCCGGCGGCACGACGTACGCCGTGAAACTCCACGGCGGCCTGCCCGACGGCACGTACACCGTCACCTACCAGGTGGTGTCCGAGGACAGCCATCCCGTCGCCGGCGCCTACACCTTCTCCATCGGCGCGCCCTCCCGGACGACCGTCTCGGTCTCCGACCAGGAGGCGGGGGGAGGTGTCGTCGGCCGGCTCTACGGCTTCGGGCGGTACGTGTCGTACGCCGGCTTCATCGTCATGGTCGGCGGCGCCGCCTTCGTGCTCGCGTGCTGGCAGCGCGGGGCGGGTGTGCGGGCGCTGCAGCGGCTCACCGTCTCCGGCTGGCTGGCGCTGACCGCCGCCACGCTCGGCCTGCTGCTCGTGCGCGGCTCGTACACCAGCACCGGCAAGGTCGGTGACATCTTCGACCTGGACCTGCTCGGGCAGGTGCTCCAGACCAAGACCGGTGCGGCGCTGGTGTCCCGGCTGCTGCTGCTCGCCGCGGCGGCGCTGTTCATCGCGGTGCTGTTCGGGGCGTACGACAAGCGCGACGACGAGGAGAAGCAGGACCTGACCTTCGGGCTCTCCATCGGCGGACTCGTGGTGGCGGCGGGGCTCGCGGCGAGCTGGGCGATGTCCGAGCACGCCTCGACCGGGCTCCAGGCCGGGGTCGCGATGCCGGTCGACGTCGTCCATCTGCTGGCCGTCGCGGGCTGGCTCGGCGGGCTGGCGGCACTGCTCGTCGCCCTCTATCGCGCGCCCGCGGACACCCCGGTCGATGCGTCCGCCGTACGACGGTTCTCGCGCCTCGCCTTCGGCAGTGTGCTCGCGCTGGTCGCGACCGGGATCTACCAGTCGTGGCGGCAGCTCGGCTCGTGGTCGGCGTTCACCGACACGCGATACGGGCAGCTGCTGCTGATCAAGATCGGGCTCGTGGTGCTGCTGGTGGGGATCGCGTGGATCTCACGGCGGTGGACGGGGCGACTGGCCGAGGCCGTCGTGGTGAAGCCGCGGGAGTCCGCGGACGCGGTCACGGACGGGGATGAGGACGAGAACGAGAGCGGCGAGGGCGTGAGCGCCGGCACCGGCGAGAAGGAGCCCGCCGCCGCGCGGGCCGCCGCCACGCGGGCCGGCGCCTCCGGTTCCGCTTCTGCGGAGAAGGGCGCCGCGGCTTCCGGCAAGAAGGGCGCCACCGTCGCCGTGTCCGACGAGGCGGGCGGCGACTCCGAGCGTGCCACCCAGCTCGCCCGGCAGCAGGCCGCGATCGACACGGCACGGCAGAAGCAGCGACGCGACGCCGACCCGAACCGGTTCGGGCTGCGCCGCTCGGTGCTCGCCGAGGCGGGTGTCGCCGTCGTCCTGCTCGCCGTCACCACCATGCTGACGTCGACCGAGCCGGGGCGTACGGAGGAGCAGGCCAGGGCCGCCGCCTCGTCCTCGGCGGCGGACGCGGCGGCGGCCGGGGCGCTGACCCTGGACATGTCCTTCGACACCGGTGGCGAGGACGGCAAGGGCGTCGTACGGGTCGACCTCGATCCCGCGCGCGTGGGCGGCAACGAGATGCATGTGTACGTGCAGCGTCCCAACGGCCGCGCCTTCGACATCCCCGAGGTGAAGGTCGCCTTCACCCTGGAGTCCCAGGACATCGGGCCGCTGCCCGTCGTCCCCGACCACATCACCACCGGACACTGGTCGGCGGGCGGGGTGCAGCTCCCCATGGCCGGCGAATGGAAGATCGCCGTGACCGTGCGGACCTCCGACATCGACCAGGCCACCGTCTCCAAGAACGCGCAGATCGGCTGAACCTCACCATGGCTGACCAGTCCATTCCGGAGGCCCGTACACCGCGGACGCCCAAGACGACGGTCAAGGGCAAGACCGCGCTCAAGGGCAGTGACTCCGAAAACGCCGCCCGCGCGGACGGCCTTTCGCGGCGACGGCTGCTCGGGACCGCCGGTGCCACCGGGCTGGTGCTCGGTGCGGCCGGCGGGGCCGTGGGGTACGCCGCCCGGCCGGCCGAGGCGACGCCGCTCGCCTCGCTGGGGGCCGATCAGGTGATGTTTCACGGGAAACATCAGCCCGGCATCCTCCAGGGACTCCAGGCGCGCGGTCACCTCGTCGCCTTCGACCTGGCGGCGGGCGCGGGCCGCAAGGAGGCAGCAGCGTTGCTGCGCCGCTGGTCGGAGACGGCACGGCGGCTGATGGCGGGCGAGGCTGCCCAGCAGAACGACACGGATGTCGCCCGGGACGCAGGGCCTTCGTCGCTGACGATCACCTTCGGCTTCGGGTACGGCTTCTTCGCGCGGACGGGCCTGGAGAAGCAGCGCCCCGTCTCCCTGGACCCGCTGCCCGACTTCTCCTCCGACCAGCTCGACAAGGCGCGCAGTAACGGCGATCTGTGGGTGCAGATCGGCGCCGATGACGCCCTGGTCGCCTTCCACGCCCTGCGCGCGATCCAGAAGGACGCGGGCCAGGCCGCCAAGGTGCGCTGGCAGATGAACGGCTTCAACCGCTCGCCCGGTGCCACCGCGCATCCGATGACGGCCCGCAACCTGATGGGCCAGATGGACGGCACGCGCAATCCGAAGCCGACGGACACCGACTTCGACCAGCGCATCTTCGTGCCCGAGTCCGGCTCGAAGGACGCGACCTCGAAGGACCCGGCCTGGATGGCGAACGGCTCCTATGCCGTCGTACGCCGTATCCGCATGCTCCTCGACGACTGGGAGCAGCTCTCGGTCAAGGCGCAGGAGGACGTCATCGGGCGCCGCAAGTCCGACGGGGCGCCGCTGTCCGGGGGCACCGAGACGACCGAGATGGACCTGGAGAAGACGGACAAGGCGGGGAATCTCGTCGTTCCGATCAACGCCCATGCCCGCATCACACGGCCCGACCAGAACGGCGGGGCGGCCATGCTGCGGCGCCCCTTCTCGTACCACGACGGCATCGACACGGACGGCGTGCCCGACGCGGGCCTGCTCTTCGTCTGCTGGCAGGCCGACCCACTGCGCGGCTTCGTCACCGTCCAGCGCAAGCTCGACCGGGGCGACGCCCTGTCGAAGTACATCCGCCACGAGGCGAGCGGCCTGTTCGCCGTGCCGGGCGGGGCGGCGCAGGGGGAGTACGTGGGGCAGCGGTTGCTGGAGGGATGACACGACCAGGAGGCGTGCGCCGGGTTTCGCAAGGCCCATTAGGGTGAGGTCATGCCAGCGAGCTATGCCTATCTCGGCCCCGAGGGCACCTTCACCGAGGCCGCCCTGCGCACACTTCCCGAGGCCGCGACCCGGGAGCTGATCCCCTACGTGTCCGTCCAGTCCGCGCTGGACGCGGTGCGCGTCGGCGACGCCGAGGCGGCGTTCGTGCCGATCGAGAACTCCGTCGAGGGCGGTATCACGACCACGCTCGACGAGCTGGTCGCGGGCGCGCCGCTCATGATCTACCGCGAGGTGCTGCTGTCGATCACCTTCGCGCTGCTGGTCAGGCCGGGCACGAAGCTGTCGGACATCAAGACGGTCTCCGCCCACCCGGCCGCCCAGCCCCAGGTGCGCAACTGGCTCAGGAACAACCTCCCCGACGCCCAGTGGGAGTCGGCCGCATCGAACGCGGACGCCGCCCGTCTGGTGCAGGAGGGCCAGTACGACGCGGCCTTCGCCGGCGAGTTCGCCGCCGCGCTGTACGGCCTGGAGGCCCTGGAGACCGGGATCCACGACGCGGAGAACGCCCAGACCCGGTTCGTGCTGGTGGGCCGGCCCGCACGGCCCGCCGCACCGTCCGGCGCGGACAAGACGTCCGTCGTGCTGTGGCAGCGCGACGACCACCCCGGTGGACTGCGGGACCTGCTGGGCGAGTTCGCCACCCGTGGCATCAACCTGATGCTGCTCCAGTCCCGGCCGACCGGTGCGGGCATCGGCAACTACTGCTTCTGCATCGACGCCGAGGGCCACATCTCCGACCGCCGGGTGGCCGAGGCGCTGATGGGGCTCAAGCGGATCTGCCTGGAGGTGCGCTTCCTGGGCTCGTATCCGCGTGCCGACATCAAGCCGGCAGATGTGGATCCGCCGCGTCTGGGGACGTCGGACGAGGCGTTCGTGTCGGCGGCGGGCTGGGTCGCGCGCTGCCAGGACGGGCGGTTCTGAGGCCGGTCCTACCAGCCGATCGTCGTTATCCACAGGAGTTATCCACAGGTACTCATCTCGACCTGGGGACAAGTCGACAGGGGGAGGTGAGTCTGTCGACAAATCGCTCCCCAGGCCGTCTCCGCGTCCACCGGCGCGCAAGTCACCCTTCGTCCACTCTTTTCCTTTGGGCAATCCTTTGGGGCGACCGATTTCCACTCGAAAGTGCGGGTGGAACCGGTTTGTCCTGGGAATCCTCTACTTGATCACCGCGTTTCGGAGTGATCAATTCCGGCGTCCACAGTCCATCCACACAGCCTGTGGATAACTCTTCGGAGGCTGGGGATCCCTGTGGACAACCGAGACCCAAGTCCCGTTCCCCGCAAGGGATTCCAGTCAACCGGACGCCTCGCGCCTGACCCGTCCCAGGGAGTGAGACGCTTTTCATTGACACGTCTCGCAATTCCCCCATAACGGAACGTAAGCCGCAGTTCGGAATAGCGGGTCGTGGGCTGTCACCCCTCCCCGGTAGCCTTGAGCGCGTGATTGACCTTCGCCTGCTTCGTGAGGACCCCGACCGAGTGCGCGCCTCGCAGCGCGCCCGTGGAGAGGATGTCGCGCTCGTCGACGCCCTCCTGTCTGCCGACGAGCGGCGCAGGTCGTCCGGCGTCCGCTTCGACGAGCTGCGTTCCGAGCAGAAGAGCCTCGGCAAGCTCATCCCCAAGGCCTCCGGCGACGAGAAGGCCGAGCTGCTGAAGAAGGCGAGCCAGCTGGCCGCCGACGTCAAGGCGGCCGACGCCGAGCAGAACGAGGCGGACGAGGAGACCAAGCGCCTCGCGCTCCAGCTCGGCAACCTCGTGCACCCCGACGTCCCGGTCGGCGGCGAGGAGGACTTCGTCGTCCTGGAGACGCACGGCACCATCCGTGACTTCGGCGCCGAGGGCTTCGAGCCCAAGGACCACCTGGAGCTCGGCGAGGCGCTGGGCGCCATCGACGTCGAGCGCGGCGCCAAGGTCTCCGGCTCCCGCTTCTACTACCTCACCGGCGTCGGCGCCCTGCTGGAGCTGGCCCTGGTCAACGCGGCGATCGCCCAGGCCACCGAGGCCGGTTTCATTCCGATGCTCACCCCCGCGCTGGTCCGCCCGCGCGCCATGGAGGGCACCGGCTTCCTCGGCCAGGCCGCGGAGAACGTGTACCACCTGGAGAAGGACGACTACTACCTGGTCGGCACCTCCGAGGTCCCGCTCGCCGCGTACCACATGGACGAGATCCTCGACGCCGAGAAGCTGCCGCTTCGCTACGCGGGCTTCTCGCCGTGCTTCCGCCGCGAGGCCGGCACCTACGGCAAGGACACGCGCGGCATCTTCCGCGTGCACCAGTTCGACAAGGTCGAGATGTTCTCGTACGTCGCCCCCGAGGACGCGGAGAACGAGCACAAGCGGCTCCTGGACTGGGAGAAGCAGTGGCTGACCGGCCTGGAGCTGCCGTTCCAGGTCATCGACGTGGCCTCGGGCGACCTGGGCTCGTCGGCGTCCCGCAAGTACGACTGCGAGGCGTGGATCCCGACCCAGGGCAAGTACCGCGAGCTGACCTCGGCCTCCAACTGCGACGGCTTCCAGGCACGCCGGCTGTCCGTCCGCATGCGCGACGGCAAGAAGGTGCAGCCGCTGGCCACGCTCAACGGCACGCTGTGCGCCGTACCGCGCACCATCGTGGCGATCCTGGAGAACCACCAGCAGGCCGACGGCTCCGTCCGGGTCCCCGAGGTGCTGCGCCCGTATCTGGGCGGTCGTGAGGTTCTGGAGCCGGTGGCCAAGTGAGCGCGTCTGCCCCCGCCGGGGATTCCGGGGACGCGTCCGGAGGCTTCCCGTCAAGCTCGGACGGCTTCCCGTCGGGCTCTGGAGGCTTCCCGTACCGACTGATCGCGACCGACCTCGACGGAACGCTCCTGCGCTCCGACGAGTCGGTCTCCCGGCGCACCCGTGACGCCCTCGCCGCGGCCACCGAGGCGGGCGCCGCGCACATCGTCGTCACCGGCCGGGCGGTCCCTTGGACCCGGCACATCCTCGACGACCTCGGCTACGAGGGGCTCGCCGTGTGCGGCCAGGGCGCGCAGGTCTACGACGCCGGCGAGCACCGTCTGCTGACGTCGGTGACCCTGGACCGCCAGCTGGCGGGCGTGGCGCTGGCCAAGATCGAGGCCGAGGTCGGCCCGCTGTTCCTTGCGGCGAGCCGGGACGGACTGGACGGCGAGGTCCTGGTGGGCCCCGGGTACGCGGTCACCGGGACGCTCCCGTCGACCCCGTTCACGGACGCGTCGGATCTGTGGACCGCCCCGCTGAACAAGATCTACATACAGCATCCGAACCTGACGGACGACGAGCTGGCCCAGGCCGCACGCCGAGCCGCGGGCGGCTTCGTCACGGTGGCGATGGCGGGCGAGGGCATCGTGGAGCTCCTCCCCCTCGGCCTGTCCAAGGCGACCGGCCTGTCCCTGGCGGCCCGCCGCCTCGGCCTCAAGGCGGCGGACACGATCGCCTTCGGCGACATGCCCAACGACATCCCGATGTTCGCCTGGGCCGCGAGGAGCGTGGCCATGGCCAACGCCCATGAGGAGCTCAAGGCGGTGGCGGACGAGGTGACGGCCTCCAACGAGGAGGACGGGATCGCGGTGGTGCTGGAGCGGTTGCTGGGCTGAGGTCCCCACGCACCCCAACCCCCGCACAGCGGCCAGGCCGACTGACAACGTCTTGCGGAGGATGCACGAATCGAACGTGCGCGGGCTTTTCAAGCCCGACCACGGTTTAGCAAACCGGTGCCTTACCACTCGGCCAATCCTCCGGGTGGGCGGCCCACGCGAGAGCGACATCGCGTGCTCGAAGCGGCCGCCCCGGGCAGCTCCCCGTGCGGTACGGACTCAACGGAGGGGTAGCGAATACTCCGAAGTCCGCCGCAGGCTGCCCTGACGGGAGCGGGACGTACTGCCGTGCATGGACATCGTCCGGCTCCTCTCCCAGAACGTGGCGCCGGACTCACCGTCCGGCGATGTGGACATAACCACTGTGCCTGTACGGCGAGTTGGGCGCCACCGATTAAAGGGCCCTGGGAGAAGCCCCGGGTGAACCTCCGGAGCGGCGTCGTACGCCCCTTACCGGCGGCGCCACTTGCGCCGGCGCCCCTTGCTGAAGAACCACCCGGCGGGCGGTTCGTCGGAGCGCCACGGCTGCGGCTCGGGCTCCTCCCGGCGCCAGCGCGCGGCCAGCATCCGGGCCCGGGCGGAGGGCTCCGAGGTATCGGCAGCACGTATGAAGTCGTCGTCCAGGACCAGGTCGTCCCAGGAGTCGTCCCCGGACTGTTCGCGATCCTCGTGCTGTGACTTGCCGCCTGCCATCCCCGTCCTCCAGTTCGTGCAGTGCACCCCGGTTTGCCCAGTGTGACCGGACAGGGGTGAGGTCCCCGTCAAGAGCGGGCCCGCTGAGGGGCCCGCTTCCTTACTCCCCGCCTGCGGGCTGCTGCCTGCTCACTCCTCGCCGGCGAGGGTCAGCGACCGCAGCTTCTGTCCCGCGTACCAGGTCGCGAGCACGGTGACCACGGCCAGCAACACCGTGGCCGTCGTCAGGCCGACGTCCGATGTGACCATGTCCCCGCCGGCGACCTTCTGCGCCACCGCCAGCGACCACTGCTGAACGCTCAGCGTGCGCGCACCCTCGACCAGGGAGCCGAACAGGGCCTCCCAGACGAGCGCGTAGACGAGTCCGAAGACCACCGCGTGCCGGGACACGGTGCCGAGCAGGAGGAAGATCGCCGCGTACGCGATGGAGGCGACCAGCGCGGCGACCGTGTAGGCGACGGCGATCTGCTGCCCGTTGCCGTTGAGGATGAACCCGGCGATGAAGGTGGGCAGCGCCGAGAACACCATCGTCACGGCGATCGCCACGATCAGCTTGGTGAAGATGATCGTCGGCCGCTTCAGCGGCTTGGACAGCAGATAGACCACGGAGCCGTCGTCGATCTCCGGCCCGATCGCGCCGGTGCCGGCGATGACGCCGATGATCGGCACCATGGTGGCCAGCGCCAGCCCGCCGAGCAGGTCGGACGCGGTCTGATCGTCGGCTCCGGCGAGCGCGCGCACCGCCACGGAGATCGCGATGAGCAGCAGGGGCAGGGCCCCCAGGATGAGGGCCCGGCGGCGGCCGAGCAGGGCCCGGTAGGTGAGCCGGGCGACTGTGGGGTCGTACATCTTTTCGGCCTCCTACGCCGCGACGAGATACGAGAAGACGGACTCGAGGGACTCGTCGGACGGCGAGACCGTGAGCAGGCGGATGCCGTGTTCGCGCGCCACCTTCGGCAGCAGCGTGGTGAAGCGGCCGAAGTCGACGGCCTGGATGTGCAGCGCGCCCTCGGTCAGGTCGACCTCGATGCCGGACGTCGACGGGTCGGCGATCAGCGCGGCCGCGAGGGTGCGGTCGTCGCTGGAGCGCACCAGGTAGCGGTGCGGCCGGTCGGTCATCAGGCGGCGGATCTTGCGGAAGTCACCGCTGGCCGCGTGCCGTCCGGCGACCACCACCTCGATGTGCCAGGCGAGTTGCTCGACCTCCTCGAGGATGTGGGAGGAGAACAGCACCGTGCGGCCCTCGTCGCCCATCTTCCGCAGCAGGTCCATGAGCTGCATGCGCTGACGCGGGTCCATACCGTTGAACGGCTCGTCGAGCAGCAGCAACGAGGGGTTGTGCACGAGGGCGCTCGCCATCTTCACGCGCTGGCGCATGCCCTTGGAGTACGTGGAGATCTTCCGGTCCTGGGCGTACTCCATCTCGACCGTGGCAAGGGCCTTCTGGGCGGCCTTGGCACCCAGTCCGTGCAACTCGGCGTTGGCGACGACGAATTCACGGCCGGTGAGGAAGTCGTACATCGCCTCGCGCTCGGGGACGATGCCGATGTGCTTGTAGATGGCCTCGTTGCGCCACACCTGCTGGCCGTCGAGGGTGACGGTGCCGGTGGAGGGGGCGAGGAAGCCGCCCATCATGTTGATGAGGGTGGACTTTCCGGCGCCGTTGGGGCCGAGGAGGCCGGTGACGCCGGGGCCGATCGTCATGGTGATGTCGTTGACGGCGACCACGTTGCCGAACCAGCGGGAGACGTGGTCGATCTGGAGCGTGGTCACAGTCCCACCTTCTTGTAGCGGCGCATCAGGAGGCCGTAGCTGGCGGCGATCAGGCCCAGGCTGACGAGGACGTAGACGCCGCCTTGACCATTGCTCGGGCCCACCCCGCCGGGGAAGGCGGAGGTCGCGCCGAGGAAGGCGGACTGCACACCGTCGATGAGCGTGACCGGCGAGAAGAGGCCGATCCAGGCGATGGCGTCGGCGCTGCCCCCGCCGTTGATGGACTGCGCGTCGGCGATGGCCTGGAGCGTGGAGACGGCTCCGTAGGAGATGGTCATCACGGCGATCACGGCGGCGATACCGAAGCCGCGGCGCGGGGTGACGGACGCGATGACCAGGCCGATGCCGGCGAACAGCAGCGAGAGCAGTGCGACGGACACGAGTCCCTGCGCGAATCCCTTGGTCTGGTCGGCGAAGTCGAGCTTGGCCAGCAGCGCGCCGACGTAGAGCACGATCAGCGGGGCCCCGGTGAGGATGAACAGCGCGGAGGCCAGGGCCGCGAACTTCGCCCGGACGTAGTCGGCGGTCTCGATCGGCCGCGAGAAGTACAGCGGCACGGTCTTGAAGCGCAGGTCGCGGGAGACGGACTGGGGTGCCTGCGAGGCGACGTACAGGCTGATCACGGCCTGCATGATGATCGCGTAGCGCGTGTAGTCGACGGGCAGGTCCTTGGCCTTCGTGGCGACCGCGACGGCGACCATGATGGCCGCGGGCACGCACATCACCACGAACAGCAGCATCGGCAGCACCTTGGACTTCACCGAGCGGCCGAGGCCGTAGGAGCCGCGCAGGGACTGCGAGTAGAGCGAGCGGGTCGCGTAGGAGCGGCCGAGGCGCGGGCCGTCGTAGTTGCGGTAGCCGATGTTGTGGATCCGGGTCTGGTCACCCGACTGTGTTGCTACGGGCTGCTCAACCGCCATGGCCGACCGCCTCCTTCCGCTGTGCGTCGGCGCTCTGGTCGCCGCCCTGCTCGCTGTCCGTGAAGACCTCCGAGATGTGGTGCCGGCGCTGTTCCATGCGCACCAGGCCCAGTCCGAGATCGGCGACCACGTCGCGCACCACGTCGTAGGTCTCCTCGCCCTGCGCGGTGAGCAGCAGGATGTGGCCGGCGCCGGGGAGGCCGCCGCTGCCGTCGATGACGTCCACCCCGCGCGCGTGGAGCGCGTCGCGCACCGCGCGGGTGCCGTCCGGGTGGTCGTCGGTGTCGGTGACCTCGATGGCGAGGGTCGTCGTGGTCTGGGTGAAGTCGGTGGTGGAGCTGGAGCGCAGGAGCTTGCCGCCGTCGATGACGACGACGTGGTCGCAGGTGCGCTCCAGCTCGCCCAGCAGGTGCGAGGTGACCAGGACCGAGATGCCGAAGTCGGTGTGGATGCGGCGGATGAGGCCGAGCATCTCGTCGCGGCCCACCGGGTCGAGGCCGTTCGTCGGCTCGTCCAGGAAGACCAGCTGCGGGTCGTGCACCAGGGCCTGCGCCAGCTTCACGCGCTGCTTCATGCCGGTCGAGTAGCCGCCGATGGGGCGATAGCGCTCCTCGTACAGGCCGACATGGCGCAGCGTGTCCGCGGTGCGCTCGCGCGCGGCGGTGGGCGGCAGGCCGGACATCCGGGCCATGTGCACGACGAACTCGGTGGCCGAGACGTCGGGCGGCAGACAGTCGTGCTCCGGCATGTACCCGACCCGCTCGCGGATGGCGGCGCCCTTGGTGGCGACGTCGAGTCCGAGCACTTCGGCACGGCCCTCGGTGGCGGGGGACAGACCCAGCAGAATCTTGATCATGGTGGACTTGCCGGCTCCATTGGCTCCGACGAGTCCGGTCACCCCGGGCCCGATGTCCATGGTCAGCCGGTCAAGCGCGGTCACCCTCGGGAACCGCTTGCTCAGGCTTTCGGTCGCGATCACAGTCACACCACGAAGGTAGTGACGCGGGCCACGCCGGGCGTCACCCCGCAGAGCTGTCTTGAAGTCAACCTCCAGGACTACGGGGCCCTAGGGGTCACCCTGAGGTCGAACAACGACGCCCTGATTTTCCACATCATGGGGGTTTTCCACAGCCCTCAACAGCCCTATTGACGCAGCCTCTAACAACTGTCACATTCACCAGTGTCAAGTTACGGGCACGTACCGCAGTCAGTGTGGACATAGTGGGGCGGTGGCATGACTACGGCGGCGACAGGCGAACTCCGTGCGGATTCGGCGGAATTGCGAGGGTTCAGACGGGTCCAGCAGCTGGCGTACGAGTGCGCGGAGGCCGTCGCGGCGCAGCTGGAGCCCGGTATCACCGMGCGCGAGGCGGCGCGCATGCAGCGCGAGTGGCTGCGTGCGCGCGGTGTCCGTGACTGGTTCCATCTGCCCTTCGCCTGGTTCGGGGACCGCACGGCGTTCGTGAACTTCCGGATCCCCCTGCAGTTCTTCCCCACCAACCGCCGTCTGGAGCCCGGGATGCCGTTCATCCTGGACATGGCTCCGGTGTACGAGGGCTACACGGCCGACATCGGTTACTCGGGCTCGCTCGGCATCAACCCGGTCCAGGACAAGCTGATGGCCGACCTGGAGGCGCACCGGGAGCTGATCCTGCGCGAGGTGCGCGAGCGGCGGCCGCTGCGGGAGATCTACGAGGACGTGGACCGCCTCATGGTCCGCCGGGGCTACGCCAACCGGCACCGCGCCTATCCCTTCGGTGTGATCGCGCACAAGGTCGACCGGGTCGAGGAGCGCCGCTGGTCACCGCATGTGTTCGGGTTCGGCACCCAGTCCCTGAAGGGGCTTGCGAGCGACGCGCTGCACGGCCACCGCGATGGCTGGTCCCCGCTGTGGTCGCCGTACCGCTTCTCCGACCACCCGCCGCAGCCGGGCCTGTGGGCGGTCGAACCGCACCTCGGTTTCCGGGGCACCGGCGCGAAGTTCGAGGAGATCCTGGTCGTCACCGACTCCGCGGACCCCGAGCAGAGCGCCTTCTGGCTGGACGACGATCTGCCGCACGTGCGGCGCTGGGCGGAGGAGAAGTGACGGTGCCGTTGACTCTTCAGGGCGCGCGCGAGCGCCTCGTACGGACCGGCGGGGTCGAGCTGTGCGTCGCCGAGCTGGGCGACCCCGGGCAGCCGACGGTGATCCTGGTGCACGGCTATCCGGACAGCAAGGAAGTGTGGTCCGAGGTCGCCCCGCGACTGGCCGACCGCTTCCATGTCGTGCTCTACGACGTCCGCGGCCATGGCCGGTCCACGCCGCCCCAGCCGTTGCGGGGCGGGTTCACATTGGAGAAGCTGACGGACGACTTCCTGGCCGTCGCGGACGCGGTCAGCCCGGACCGGCCCGTGCATCTGGTGGGGCACGACTGGGGCTCGGTGCAGTCCTGGGAGTTCACGACCGTCCAGCGCACCGAGGGCCGGATCGCCTCCTTCACCTCGATGTCCGGGCCGTCCCTCGACCACTTCGGCCACTGGATCAACCAGCGCCTGAAGCGCCCCACTCCGCGCAGGGTCGGCCAGCTCCTCGGCCAGGGAGCCAAGTCCTGGTACGTGTACGCGCTGCACACGCCCGTGCTGCCCGAGCTGGCCTGGCGAGGCCCCCTCGGCAAGCGCTGGCCGCGCATCCTGGAGCGCGTCGAGCAGGTCCCCGGCGGCGACTACCCGACCTCATCCCTGCCGACGGACGCGGCGCGCGGGGCGTGGCTGTACCGCGACAACGTACGGGCCCGGCTGACCCGGCCGCGCGCCGACGCGTACGCACACGCACCCGTGCAGCTCATCACGCCCCTGGGGGACGCCTTCCTCTCGGAGCGGCTCTACGACGGACTGGAGCAGTGGGTTCCGCAGCTGACCCGACGCACGCTCCCGGCGAAGCACTGGATTCCGCGCACCCGGCCCGACCAACTGGTGGCCTGGATCACGGAATTCGTGACGTCCGTGGAGGGCGGGCGCCCGGAAGGAGTGACGGCGACCGGGAAGTACGCCGACCGCTTCGGCGGGCAGCTCGTCCTGGTCACGGGCGCGGGCAGCGGCATCGGGCGGGCTACGGCGTACGCGTTCGCCGAGGCCGGCGCGCGCGTGGTCGCCGTCGACCGGGACGGGGAGGCCGCGGCCCGCACTGCCGAGATGTCCCGGCTGATCGGCGCACCCGAGGCCTGGGCGGAGACGGTCGACGTCTCGGACGAGCAGGCCATGGAGAAGCTCGCCGCGAAGGTCGCGGCCGAGTACGGCGTGGTGGACGTCCTGGTGAACAACGCCGGTATCGGTCTGTCGGGCTCCTTCTTCGACACCACCCCTGAGGACTGGAAGAAGGTCCTCGACGTCAATCTGTGGGGCGTCATCCACGGCTGCCGGCTCTTCGGCAAGCAGATGGCCGAGCGCGGCCAGGGCGGCCACATCGTCAACACCGCGTCGGCGGCGGCGTACCAGCCGTCCAAGGCTCTGCCCGCCTACAGCACCTCCAAGGCGGCCGTACTGATGCTGAGCGAGTGCCTGCACGCCGAGCTGGCCGGGCAGGGCATCGGCGTCACGGCGATCTGCCCGGGCCTCGTCAACACCAACATCACCTCGACCGCACACTTCGCCGGCGTCGACGCCGAGGAGGAGAAGCGGCGCCAGAAGAAGTCCGCGCGGTTGTACGGACTGCGGAACTATCCGCCGGAGAAGGTCGCCGAGGCGATCCTGCGGGCGGTGGTGCGGGGGGAGGCCGTCGTGCCGGTGACGCCGGAGGCGCGTGGGGCGTATCTGATGTCGAGGTTCACGCCGAGGGCGCTGCGCCGGGTTGCGCGGTTGGAGCCGCCTCTGTGAGAGGGCTCGTTGGTGGCAGGAACTGCGTGTGCGGCATCGCGAGAATCGCCGGGTTCATGGGGGAGGGGGCCGTGCGGCATGCGGGCGTTGGCCGGGTGGTCGCTTCAAGGCCGGAAGTCAGCGGTGGCGGGAGCGGTGGTCGGCGGCGCCGGTAGTCGCACAGCAACCGCCGTGGGTGGTGAGGAACGGTACGACAGCGGGCGGAGGCGGCCTGGCGTGGAGAAGACCTACCGGATCGAGGACCTCGCGCACCTCAGCGGTGCCACCGTCCGCACCATCCGCGCCTATCAGGACCGGGGCCTGCTCCCCCGCCCCGAGCGACGTGGCCGCGCCAACCTCTACTCCGACGCCCACCTCGACCGCCTGCGCCAGATCGCCGACCTGCTCGACCGCGGCTACACCCTGGCCTCCATCAAGGAACTCCTGGAGGCCTGGGACGCCGGCCGCGGCCTCGGCGGGGTGCTCGGCCTGGCCGCCGAGGTGGACGGGCCGTGGACCGACGAAGAGGCGGTACGGATCTCACGCGCCGAGTTGAACGACCGCTTCGGCGGCGCTCCGGACGACGCGGCGGTGGCCGACGCCGTGGAGCTCGGCGTCCTGGAGCCGGTCCCCGGCGACGAGGACTCATTCGTCGTGCCGAGCCCCCAAGAGCTGGCCGTGGCAGTCGAGTTGTACGCCGCGGGGGTGCCGCTGTCCGCGATCTCCGGCCACCTGAGGGAGTTGAGGGGACAGGTCGAGCACATCGCCGCCCGTTTCCTGGAGTTCACCACCGAGCACGTCTTCGCCCGCTACCTCGATGGACCGCGCCGCCCGACGGACGCGGACGCGGCGGAAGCGGCCTCTCTCGTACGACGGCTGCGCCCCCTCGCCCAGCACACGGTGGACGCGGAACTGGCCAGGGCGATGCGTCTGTTGGCGGTGCGGCACCTGCGCCAGCACCTGGGCACGGGTGCCGCGCCGGGTGATCGAGAAATTGCGCGAAACGTGGCGGTTCCGGCAAAGACAATGCAGGCCGTGGAAGCCTTGGTTGGTCCGGAGCAGGCCTCCGAGTTCATCGCGCTGGCCGCCGAACGCGAGGTGCAGGCCCGGGCCTTGGACCGGCTCGCCGCAAATCACCACCCGTCAGCTGATCTTGACGAAACCTCTTGAAGTGACCGCTCGTTGTCCACAGAATCGCCAATTCCCCTGTGGATAACCGCACTTGGTTGTGGATCAAACATCGACTGCGAAATCATTCGCGTGATTCCCGTCGCTCCCGGCAGTCTGGTGGCATGGACGAAAGACGCACCGTGAAGGTGTCGAAGTATCTCTCGAAGCACCTGCGCCATCAGCCCGAGCGCATCGGACTGATCCTCGACGAGGGCGGCTGGGTCGAGATCGACGTGCTGATCGCCGCCGCGAGCGCACACGGCTTCCGGTTCACTCGGGAAGAGCTGGACCACGTGGTCGCCGCCAACGACAAGAAGCGCTTCGCGATCGAGGGCACCCGGATCCGGGCCAGCCAGGGCCACAGCATCGACGTCGACCTCGGACTGCCCCCGGCGACCCCGCCGCCGTACCTCTACCACGGCACCGTGGCCCGCAACCTGGACGCGATCCGCAGCGAGGGGCTCAGGCCCATGAACAGGCACGACGTGCACCTCTCGGCCGACCGCGAGACCGCGACCCGGGTCGGCGCCCGGCGCGGCCGCCCGGTGGTGCTCTCCGTGGACGCCGGCGCCCTGCACCGCGACGGCCATGTCTTCCACGTCAGCGCGAACGGGGTGTGGCTGACGAAGGCCGTGCCACCGGAGTACCTGCACTTCCCGGAGGCACACTGACCCGCCTTCCGGCATGATCAGTGGTATGGACCAATTCCCCACCACCGAGGCCGCCGTCACCGCGCTCCGCGCCATAGCCGCCGAGTACGGCCGCGAGATCGAGGTGAGCCATGACATCGGCGCCGACCAGACCTCCCGCCGCAGCGCTGCCGGCGTCGGCGTCACCACCGACCCGGACGGCTCCCTGCCCCACGAGGCGTGCATCGACCTGGGCGGCTCACCCCGGGTGAGCGTGCGGCTCTACGCCGAGGACGACGCGCTGATCACCGTCGAGGGCGTGGACTGTCCCGACGTCCCGCGCGACGACGTGCCCGCGTTCCTCCGCTCGGTCTTCGACGGCCTCGCCCACGTCAAGGCACGCCGCTTCCCGCCGGGCTACTTCCTGATCGTTCCGCTGCCGGGCGACCGTACACATCGCGAGTTCATGCCGATGATCAGCCTCACTCCGTGGCTGAGCAGCCGCGTGCGGTAGCCGTTTCACGTGAAACCCCTTCGGCCGCATACGCTCGACCCATGAGTCTGCGCCTGAGCACTGTGATCCTCCCGTACCGCCGCTGGTCCGACGGAGGGCGCAAGACGTGGCAGCGCGCGGAGCAGCTCGGTTTCCACGCCGCGTACACGTACGACCACCTGTCCTGGCGCACCTTCCGGGACGGCCCCTGGTTCGGTGCCGTGCCGACGCTCGCCGCAGCCGCGGCCGTCACCGACCAACTGCGGCTGGGCACCCTCGTGACCTCGCCGAACTTCCGGCATCCCGTGACCCTCGCCAAGGAGCTGATCTCCCTCGACGACGTCTCGGGCGGGCGGATCACCCTCGGCATAGGGGCGGGCGGCACCGGCTTCGACGCCACCGCGCTCGGCCAGGAGCCCTGGACGCCGCGCGAGCGTGCCGACCGGTTCGCCGAGTTCATCGCGCTGCTGGACCGGCTGCTGACCGAGGACTCGGTGTCGTACGAGGGCGACTTCTACTCGGCGCACGAGGCCCGCAACATCCCTGGTTGTGTGCAGCGGCCCCGGCTGCCCTTCGCGGTGGCCGCGACCGGGCCGCGCGGGCTGCGGCTGGCGGCGCAGTACGGGCAGGCCTGGGTGACCACGGGCGACCCCAAGGTGAGTGAGAGCGGCACCCCCGAGCAGTCGTTTCAAGCCATTCGCGGGCAGGCTGAGAAGCTGTCCGACGCGTGCGCGGCGATCGGCCGGGACGTGGCCGACCTCGACAAGGTGCTGCTCACCGGATTCACCCCGGAACGCGGCCGTGTGCTGGAGTCGCTCGATGCGTTCGTGGACTTCGCGGGGCGCCATCAGGAGCTCGGATTCACCGAGATCGTGGTCCACTGGCCGATCCCCGACTCGGACTTCGCGGCCGACGAGAAGGTCTTCGAGCAGATCGCGATGGAAGCCGAGGCACAGCTGCGGTGAGTACGGCAGCCGCGGTGCCCGAGTCGGGCACGACAGTGCTGGTGAGGGCGCTGCCGACGGTGTTCTCAGGGGCGGGATCTCCTCAGGGACCGCCTCAGATGTGCGGACTGCCGCACGACCGTGCAGGCATATGCGGGAGAATGACGCGGTGACCTCAGCGACTCGACAGCCCCAGAACCCGGACGCCGCCGTGCGGCCGCGGCTCATCGCCACCGACCTGGACGGCACACTGCTGCGGGACGACAAGTCCGTCTCCCCACGCACGATCGCCGCGCTGGCCGCCGCCGAGGAGGCGGGCATCGAGGTCTTCTTCGTCACCGGCCGCCCCGCCCGCTGGATGAACGTCGTCAGCGACCACGTCCACGGTCACGGCCTGGCGATCTGCGGCAACGGCGCCGCGGTCGTCGACCTGCACGGCGGGCCCGGCGCCCACCGGTTCGTGAAGGTGCGCGAGCTGGCGCGGGAGAACGCGCTGGACGCCGTACGCCTGCTGCGCGAGGCGGCGCCGGGCACGGTGTACGCGGTGGAGCAGACATACGGCTTCTACCAGGAGCCGGACTACCCCAAGCTGCACATGGAGATACCGGACGAGCTCGCGCCGGCCGAGGACCACCTGTCGCCGGACGCTCCCGGCGCCGGCGAACCGGTGCTCAAGATCCTCGCCTACCACCCCACCCTCGACCCCGACGGCTTCCTCACCGTGGCCCGCCTCGCCATCGGCGACCGCGCCAATGTCACCCGCTCCAGCCCCAGCGCCCTGCTGGAGATCAGCGGGCCCGGCGTCTCCAAGGCGAGCACGCTGGCCCTGTGCTGCGCCGAGCGCGGTATCTCGCACGAGGAGGTCGTGGCCTTCGGGGACATGCCGAACGACGTCGAGATGCTGACGTGGGCGGGGCAGTCGTACGCGATGGGCAACGCCCACCCGGACGTCGTCGCCGCCGCGTCGGGGCGGACGGTCGCCAACAACGAGGACGGGGTGGCGGTCATCATCGAGCAGATGCTGGCCGAGCGCGGCTAGGGCCTACCCGAGCGGCACTCCCCGATCCGCCAGCCACGGCACAGGATCGACCGCCGAGCCCAGCTCCGGGGTGATCCGGACCTCGAAATGCAGATGCGGGCCGGTGGAGTTGCCGGTTGTGCCGGACTGGCCGATCCACTGCCCGGCGTCGACGCGCTCGCCCTGGTCGACAGTGACCGAGGCGAGATGGGCGTACTGCGTGTAATAGCCGTCCGTGTGCTGGACGACGACCTCCATGCCGAAGGCGCCTGCGCACGCCACCTTGGCCACGCGTCCGTCCCCGGCCGCACGCACCGGCGTGCCGATCGGCACCGCGAAGTCCTGCCCGGTGTGCCGGTTCGCCCACCGCGACCCACCGCTGCCGAACGCGGCGGACAGCTCGTAGGACTCCACCGGCGTGGCCCACGCGCCGGTGTACTCCTTCTGCTTCTGGTCGAGCCGGACGGCACCGGGGCAGGAGCCGGCGGCCACGGAGGCGTCGGCCTCGCCCTGCAACTGCCACCGCGCCTCCTCGAGCTTCTGCTCGATGCCCCGCTTCAGCTCGGCGAGCTCGGCGTTGCGCTTCTCCAGGCCGTGCCAGGCGGCCGCGGCTCTGGCCTCGTCCTTGGCGAGCTGGGTCTCTGCGCGGCGGCTCTTCTCGATGGCGTTGTTGACGGCCAGGTTCGTCTGCGAGAACACATGCTGACCGCGCATCAGCTCCTCCGGACTCGACGCGAGGATGATCTGCGCGGTGAGCGGCATCCCGCCACTCGTGCGGTACTGGGCGCGCGCGATCCGGCCCAGGTCCTCGCGCAGCACGCCGATCTCCCGCCGCTCGCGGTCGAGCAGCCCCTCGATCCGCTGGGCCTGCGCCCGCTGTCCCTCGGCCTCCTGGCGCCCCACCTCGTACCGCTTCGTCGCCCGGGAGGCGTCCTCGTACAACTGCACCACCTGCGCGCTCAGGCCGAGGCCACCGCCGGCGCCGTGGCCCCCGGTGGTGTCCTCGTCGTCGCCGGCGGCTTCGGCGGGCCGCGCCACGAGGAGCACGAGCGCACACAGCAGCGCCGGAACGGCCAGAACACGACGGCGATGTGAACGCATGTCAGCGATCCTGACCCGAGGATCCGTCCGTGGCCCGTTCAGGACGTACGCCTGGGGGACAGGTTGCTGCGGACGGGTCAGTACGAGGGGTGAAGCCGACTGACTACAGGGGCCTGCGCGTCACTGCATCCCCACCAACAGATCCGCCGCCTCTTCCCGCTCCACCATCCCCCGCAGCGGCCCGTCCACAGCGGCCAGTTCCGCAAACGTCCCCCGCTGCACGACACGCCCCTCGTCCAGCACGACCACCTCGTCCACGGCCTGCAACCCGGCCAGTCGGTGCGTGATGAGCAGGGTCGTACGGCCCTCGGTGGCGGCCAGCAGGTCGGCGGTGAGGGCGTCGGCGGTCGGCAGATCCAGGTGCTCGGCGGGCTCGTCGAGCACGAGGACGGGGAAGTCGGCCAG
This sequence comes from Streptomyces sp. UW30, assembly GCF_008042075.1. GTDB lineage: Bacteria > Actinomycetota > Actinomycetes > Streptomycetales > Streptomycetaceae > Streptomyces. The sequence goes on from NZ_RDBN01000053.1 coordinate 1,682,581, forward strand.
TAGTGCGCGCGCCAGCGCGAGCCGCTGCCGCTGCCCGCCCGACAGCCACGCCCCGTGCTCGCCCACGAGCGTGTCCAGCCCGTCGGGCAGGCCGTCGGCCCAGTCGAGCAGCCGCGCGCGCCCCAGGGCGTCGCGCAGTTCGGCCTCGGAGGCGTCCTTCTTGGCGAGGAGCAGGTTCTCGCGTACGGAGCTGTCGAAGAGGTGCGCGTCCTGAGCGCACAGCCCGACGAGTCGCCGCACGTCGTCGCCGTCCACCGCGTAGGCGTCCACGCCGCCCAGCGTGTACGAGCCCGCGTCCGCGTCCAGGAACCGCAACAGCACCTGCGCCAGCGTCGTCTTGCCGGACCCGGACGATCCGACGACGGCGATCCGGCGGCCCTCCTCCAGGGTCAGGTCGAGGCCGGCGAGCGCGTCCCGGTCCTGGCCTGCGTGACGGGCGGTCAGGCCCCTGACAGCGACCGGGAAGGGCGATGCGGGCGCCTTCCGGGGACGCTCCGGTTCCCGTACGGGCTCGGGCGCGTCGAGGACTTCGTGGACGCGCTCGGCGCTCTTGCGCACCCGCTGGCGGTACTGCACGGCGAGCGGCAGCCCCAGGACGGCCTCGAAGGCGGCCAGCGGGGTGAGGACGACGACGGCCATCGTCACACCGCTCAGCCGCCCGTCGGCGACCGCCTGAGCGCCCACGAGGGCGGTGGCGGCGACGGTGAGGCCGGAGATCAGCGCGGTGAGTCCGTCACCGAGCGCCGTCGCGGTGGCGGCCCGTGAGGCGATCCGGGTGAGCACCCCGTCGGCCTGCCGTGCCTCGGCCGTACGGCTGGGCAGCGCGCCGGCGACGGTCAGTTCCGCGGTGCCGGTGAGCAGATCCGTCACGCGTGTCGCGAGGACTCCGCGGGCGGGGGCCAGCCTGCGCTCGGCACGGCGGGCGACGGCACCCGTGACGAGCGGGACTCCGAGCCCTGCCGCCAGCAGCCCGACCGCGAGCACCGCTCCGGCCTCGGGCAGCAGCCACGCGGTGAAGCCGACGGTCCCGGCGGACACGACCGTCGCGGCGGCCGCAGGCAGCAGCCAGCGCAGCCAGTAGTCCTGAAGCGCGTCCACGTCGGCGACGAGCCTCGACAGCAGGTCGCCGCGCCGCGTACTGCGCAGCCCGGCGGGTGCCAGCCGCTCCAGCCGCCGGTACACGGCGACCCGGGTGTCGGCCAGCATCCGCAGCACCGCGTCGTGCGACACCAGCCGCTCGGCGTACCGGAACACGGCCCGCCCGATGCCGAAGGCCCTCGTCGCCGTCACGGCCACCATCAGATACAGCACGGGCGGCTGCTGCGAGGCCCGCGAGATGAGCCATCCGGAGGTGGCCATGAGCCCGACGGCACTGCCGAGCGCGAGGCTCCCGAGCAGCAACGCGAGAGCGAGCCGGCCGCGTCGGGGGCCGGACATGGCGCGGACGCGGGCGAGGACACCACGCGCGTTCGTCGTGAGCGGCACCGCCTCGGCCTCGGCGGGAGCGGAATCACCGTGCGTTTCGCCGACCTCGTTCGGACGGTCGTCGGACGCCTTGGGCAGGGCCTCCGACCGCACCGGCGCCGCGATCTCAGCGAGCCGCACGACGCGGTCCGCCACGCCCAGCAATGCCGGCCTGTGCACGACCAGCAGCACCGTGCGTCCCACGGCGAGCCGCCGCACGGCCTCCACGACCTCGGACTCGGTGGCCCCGTCGAGCGCGGCCGTCGGCTCGTCGAGCAGCAGGACGGGCCGGTCCGCGAGGAAAGCCCGGGCCAGCGCGAGCCGCTGCCGCTGCCCCGCGGACAGTCCGGCCCCGTCCTCACCCAGCACGGTGTCGACGCCCTCGGGCAGCGCGTCCACGAATTCCAGCGCTCCGGCATCGGCCAGCGCCCGCCGCACGGCCGCGTCGTCCGCGTCGGGACGCGCCAGCCGTACGTTCTCGGCGATCGTCCCTGCGTACAGATGAGGCCGCTGCGGAACCCAGGCGATACGCGAGCGCCACTGCGCGAGATCGAGCTCGGTGAGGTCGGCTCCCCCGACCAGCACCCGCCCCTCGGTCGGCCGCACAAACCCCAACAGCACGTTCAGCAGCGTCGACTTGCCCGCACCGCTCGACCCGACGAGCGCCACCGTCTCCCCGGGCTCGACGGCGAAGGACACACCCGAGACGGCGTCGGCCGAACGTCCGGGGTAGCGGACCGAGACACCCTCGAACGACACCGCACCGGTCGGCACCGCCCCGGTTCCGGACGCCGGTACCGGTGTCTCCAGCACCTCGAAGATCTCCTCGGCCGCGGAGAGCCCCTCGGCTGCCGCGTGGTACTGCGCGCCCACCTGCCGCAGCGGCAGATAGGCCTCGGGCGCCAGCACGAGGATGACCAGGCCGTCGTACAGATGCATCTCGCCATGGACCAGCCGCATGCCGATCGTGACGGCGACCAGGGCCACCGAGAGCGTCGAGAGCAGCTCCAGCGCGAAGGAGGAGATGAAGGCGATCCGCAGGGTCCGCATCGTCGCCCTGCGGTACTCACCGGTGATGCGCCGGATCGACTCGGCCTGCGCCTTGGCCCGTCCGAACACCTTCAGGGTGGGAAGCCCGGCGACTACGTCGAGGAAGTGCCCGGACAGCCGGGACAGCAGCCGCCACTGACGGTCCATCCGCGACTGGGTGGCCCAGCCGATCAGCATCATGAAGATCGGGATGAGCGGCAGGGTGCCGACGATGATGGCCGCCGAGACCCAGTCCTCGGTCACGATCCGCGCCAGCACCGCGACAGGCACGACCACCGCGAGTCCCAACTGCGGCAGATAGCGCGAGAAGTAGTCGTCGAGGGCGTCGACGCCTCGCGTGGCGAGAGCGACCAGCGAACCGGTCCGCTGCCCGCTCAGCCGGCCGGGTCCCAGCTCGGCCGCCCGCTCCAGCAGCCGACCCCGCAGCTCCGACTTCACCGCCGCGCTGGCGCGATGGGCGGCGAGTTCGGTGAGCCAGGCGATCACCGCACGACCCACCGCTACAGCCGCCAACAGGAGTAGGGGAGTGCGTAGTTCGGCGGAGGACATCCCCTGCTGGAACGCCCCCACCACCGCTTCGGCGATGAGCATCGCCTGGGCGATGACCAGTCCCGCACCGACGGCTCCCAGGCCGACGACCGCCATCAGGAAGAGGCGAGTGGCGCGGGCGTATCGGAGGAGACGCGGATCGATTGGTTTCACGTGAAACACACCTCAGTGCACGGATTCGGCGATGTGCTGCGTGCCGATCCGCTTGCGGAAGACCCAGTAGGTCCAGCCCTGGTAGAGCATCACGATCGGCGTGGCGATCACCGCGCACCAGGTCATGATCTTCAGGGTGTAGGGGCTCGACGACGCGTTGGTGACCGTGAGGCTCCACTCGTCATTGAGCGAGGACGGCATGACGTCCGGGAAGAGCGTCAGGAAGAGCATGGCCACGGCGGCCACGACGGTGACGCCGGAGAAGGCGAACGACCATCCCTCGCGCCCGGCCTGGTTCGCCACCAGCGCGGCCACCAGGGCAGCCACGGCCACGACGAGGGCGACCAGGCTCTGACCGTCGCCGTTCTCGATCTGCGTCCAGAGCAGGAAGATCAACGCCAGCACGGCGGTCGCAAGGCCGACCCACAGGGCCGTCTTGCGCGCCCGCTCCCGGATCTCCCCCACGGTCTTGAGCGCGGTGAACACCGCACCGTGGAAGGTGAACAGCGTCAGCGTGACCAGACCGCCCAGCAGTGCGTACGGGTTGAGCAGGTCCAGGACGTTGCCGACGTACTCATGGCTCTGGTCGATCTTCACGCCCCGCACGATGTTGGCGAAGGCCACACCCCACAGGAACGCCGGGAGCAGCGAGCACCAGAAGATGGCCTGCTCCCAGTTGCGCTGCCAGTTCTCCTCGGGCCGCTTGGCCCGGTACTCGAACGCGACACCCCGGACGATCAGACAGACCAGGATGAGCAGCAGGGGCAGATAGAAGCCGGAGAAGAGCGTGGCGTACCACTCGGGGAAGGCGGCGAAGGTCGCGCCGCCCGCGGAGAGCAGCCACACCTCGTTGCCGTCCCAGACGGGGCCGATGGTGTTGATCAGCACCCGCCGCTCGGGCCGGTTGCGGGCCAGCAGCTTGGTGAGGACACCGACCCCGAAGTCGAAGCCCTCCAGGAAGAAGTAGCCGGTCCACAGGACGGCGATCAGGACGAACCAGACGTCGTGAAGTTCCATGACTGTGCAGCTCCCTCGGCCTAGTACGAGAAGGCCATCGGCTTGTCGGCGTCACGGGAGTCGCCGCCGATCTTCGTGGGCGGGTTGAGGTCGGCCTCGGTGAGCTCGGGCGGGCCGGCCTTGACGTACTTCACCAGCAGCTTGACCTCGACCACGGCGAGGATGGCGTACAGCGCCGTGAAGACGATCATCGAGGTGAGGACCTCGCCCTGGGAGACGCCGGGGGAGACCGCGTCGCGGGTCTGCAGGACGCCGTAGACGACCCAGGGCTGACGGCCCATCTCGGTGAAGATCCAGCCCCAGGAGTTGGCGATCAGCGGGAAGGCCAGGGTCCAGATCGCGATGCGCCAGTACCACTTGGTCAGCTTCGGGCCGAGGGCCTTCTTCGGGAGCAGCACCAGATGCGGTACCTCGTCGTCACCGACCCTCAGGTGCTGCGGCAGCATGAACTTCTTGCGGGTCAGCCAGAGTCCGACCAGGCCGACGGCGAACGACGTCATGCCGAAGCCGATCATCCAGCGGAAGCCCCAGTAGGCGACGGGGATGTTGGGCCGGTAGTCGCCGGGGCCGTACTTCTCCTGCTCGGCCTTGTTGACGTCGTTGATGCCGGGGACGTACGAGGTGAAGTCGTCCTTGGCCAGGAAGGACAGCAGGCCGGGGATCTCTATGGCGACCTTGTTGTGGCCCTTGTCGACGTCACCGACGGCGAAGACCGAGAAGGGCGCCGGCTCCTCGCCGTCCCACAGGGCCTCGGCGGCGGCCATCTTCATCGGCTGCTGCTCGTACATGATCTTGCCGAGCGTGTCCCCGCTGAGTGCGGTGAGCAGGCCGCCGATGGCGACGGTGACCAGGCCGAGCCTGAGCGAGGTCTTCATATCGCGGATGTGCTTCTTGCGCAGCAGATGGAAGGCGGAGATGCCGACCATGAACGCGCCACCGGTGAGGAAGGCCGCGGACAGGGTGTGGAACGCCTGCGCGAGGGCGGTGTTCTGGGTCAGCACCAACCAGAAGTCGGTGAGCTCGGCCCGCCCCTTCGCCTCGTTGATCCGGTAGCCGACGGGGTGCTGCATCCAGGAGTTGGCCGCCAGGATGAAGTACGCCGACAGGATCGTGCCGATGGAGACCATCCACATGCAGGCCAGGTGGATCTTCTTCGGCAGCTTGTCCCAGCCGAAGATCCACAGTCCGATGAAGGTGGACTCGAAGAAGAAGGCGATCAGCGCCTCGAAGGCGAGTGGAGCACCGAAGACGTCACCGACGAAGCGGGAGTAGTCGGACCAGTTCATGCCGAACTGGAACTCCTGCACGATGCCGGTGACGACCCCCATCGCGATGTTGATCAGGAAGAGCTTGCCCCAGAACTTCGTCGCCCTGAGGTACTTCTCCTTCTCCGTGCGTACCCAGGCGGTCTGCAACCCGGCCGTGAGAGCGGCCAGCGAGATCGTCAGGGGGACGAACAGGAAGTGGTAGACGGTGGTGATGCCGAACTGCCATCGCGCCAAGGTCTCCGGCGCCAAAGCCAGGTCCACGTCGCCGCTCCTTACATACGCTTGTGAAAGCGTTCACATTCACAAGCAATTATGCAGCACGGTCACTATGACCCCCCACAGGGGGGTCCCTCGTTACGACGCACCCCTTGGCGGAAACTTCAACATATTGTTGAATCGCCAGCATGCAGACACAGACACCGCGTCAGATACGGATCTCCTGGCCCGCGGGACACCTCACCGCGACCCTCGACGACACTCCGACCGCACAAGCCCTCAGCAAGGCCCTGCCGCTCAGCTCGACCGCCCACACTTGGGGCGAGGAGGTGTACTTCGACACAGGAGTGTCCGTTTCACGTGAAACGGACGCCCAGCAGGTGGTCGAGCCGGGCACGGTCGCCTTCTGGACCGACGGCGACGCGCTCGCCCTCCCCTACGGACCCACACCGATCTCGCGAGGCGACGAGTGCCGCCTCGCGAGCCCGTGCAACATCCTGGGCCGCCTCGACAGCGACCCCCGCCTGCTGGCGACGGTCCGCGACGGCGACCCCGTACGCGTGGAACTCGTGGACGCCTGACCGTGCCCGCGGAGCCCTAGAGCTCCTTGCGGAACCCTTCCGCCACCTTCAGGAAGATGTCGTTCGCCTCGGCCTCCCCGACCGTCACCCGCACACCCTCGCCCGGGAACGGCCGGATCACCACGCCCGCCTGCTCACACGCCTGAGCGAAGGCGGCCGTGCGCTCCCCCAGCCGCAGCCACACGAAGTTGGCCTGGGTCTCGGGCATCGTCCAGCCCTGGGCACGCAGCCCCTCGCCCACGCGGTTGCGCTCACACACCAGCGACCCGACCCTGCCGAGCAGTTCGTCCTCGGCGCGCAGCGAGGCGACGGCCGCGTCCTGCGCGAGCTGGCTCACCCCGAAGGGCACGGCCGTCTTGCGCAGGGCCGCCGCGACCGGTTCCTGGGCGATCGCGAAGCCGACGCGCAGGCCGGCGAGACCGTATGCCTTGGAGAAGGTCCGCAGGACACAGACGTTCGGCCGCTCGCGGTAGATCTCCACGCCGTCCGGCACCTCGGGGTCGCGGATGAACTCGCGGTACGCCTCATCCAGCACCACCAGGACATCGCTCGGCACCCGGTCGAGGAATCGCTCCAGCTCGGCCCGCTTCACGACCGTGCCGGTCGGGTTGTTGGGGTTGCAGACGAAGATCAGCCTGGTGCGGTCGGTGATGGCGGCGGCCATCGCGTCCAGGTCGTGCACCTCACCCGAGGTCAGGGGCACCTTGACGGAGGTGGCACCGCTGATCTGCACGATGATCGGGTACGCCTCGAAGGACCGCCAGGCGTAGATGACCTCGTCGCCGGGCCCCGCGGTGGCCTGGATCAGCTGCTGGGCCACACCGACCGAGCCGGTGCCCGTGGCCAGATGGGTGACCGGAACGCCAAAGCGCTCGGACAGCTCGTTCATCAGCCCCGTGCACATCATGTCCGGGTAACGGTTGAACGAAGAAACCGCCGCCGTCACCGTCTCCATCACGCCCGGCAGCGGCGGATAGGGGTTCTCGTTGGAGGACAGCTTGTAGGCCACCGGGCCACCGGCCGCCGCGGGCTTGCCCGGCTTGTAGGTGGGGATACCCTCCAGCTCGGCGCGCAGCTTGGGGCTCGTCTCGCTCACCGCAGTCCTCCTCGCGACCACCGGCGGCCCATCACCACCGCCGGCTCCAATACTTCTCACCTTATGAGGATTCCGCGCCGATGCGTACAGGTGAGGAGGAGCCGATGCCCACCGACGGTGCAGACCCGTCCGTTGATCACACCTGTCACACCAGCATCAGGGGCATCGTCATACGAAGGCGTACGAATTGGGGGGCGCGTCACACATATATCTACGCGCCGGTGGCTCGCGCCCTGGCGCGCATCACCCGTGAAGGTGAGTTGAGACCTCTTCGAAACATCGGACACTTGGCAGGCCCATGCGCGCCGACAAGTCACGTCTTGCCATTGGATCGTTCAACTCCCTTGCTTTCAAAGGAATTTGACGGTCTATGACCTTGCAGAAACGTGCCTGTCAACGATTGCATATGCGTCCGCACTACCCCACCGCATGAGCCCTACTATCGGCTCGCCATGACAGCAGCAGGGAAGCACCAGGTGAGCCGCGCGGAAACCTCACGTCGAGGAAGCCGGCCCGGCCGGGCGGGCATCAGAGACGTGGCGGCCGCCGCCGGGGTCTCCATCACGACCGTCTCCGATGCCCTCAACGGCAAGGGCCGGCTCCCCGACGCCACCCGACGCCATGTCCGCGAAGTCGCCGACCGACTGGGCTACCGCCCCTCGGCCGCGGCCCGAACACTACGCACCGGCAAGTCAGGACTCATCGGCCTGACCGTGACGACATACGGGGATGAACCTTTCACCTTCACCGAGTTCGCGTACTTCGCCGAGATGGCCCGTGCGGCCACCTCGGCCGCGCTCGCCCGCGGCTACGCCCTCGTGATCCTCCCCGCGACCTCGCGCCACGACGTGTGGTCGAACGTCGCCCTCGACGGCACGGTCGTCATCGACCCGTCCGACCAGGACCCGGTCGTCAGCGAACTGGTCAGACAAGGCCTCCCGGTCGTCTCCGACGGGCGGCCCGCCGGTTCACTCCCGGTCACGGCCTGGGTCGACAACGATCACGAGGCCGCCGTAATGGGCATCCTCGACCACCTGGCCGACGCCGGCGCCCGCCGGATCGGTCTGCTGACCGGAACCACGACGGACACGTACACCCATCTGTCGACCACCGCGTACCTGCGCTGGTGCGAACGTGTCGGCCAGGACCCGGTGTACGAGGCGTACCCGGCGCACGACCCGTGCGCGGGCGCCGTCGCCGCCGACCGGCTGCTCGCCCGACCCGACCGCCCCGACGCGGTCTACGGCCTGTTCGACCCGAACGGCACCGACCTGCTCGCCGCCGCCCGCCGCTACGGCATGCGGGTACCGGACGACCTGCTTCTGGTGTGTTGCAGCGAGTCCACGGTGTACGCCAACACCGAGCCGCCCGTCACCACGCTCTCTCTCAAGCCGCGCCGCATCGGCACGGCGGTGGTCCAGCTCCTCATCGATGCCATCGAGGGGGTCGACTCGGACCAGCCGGTCGAGCAGGTGATACCGACGGAGCTGATCGTGCGTACCTCGTCCCAGCGACGCCCGCCGCGCACGACGGTCAGCCCGCCCCGGTCGCCCGAGGATCGGTAAACGCCCTCCGAAACACGGTACGGGCAGGTCGGGGGGCCGGGCCGAGCCTGGTCGTCGAGTGGTCGAAGACCTGCCCAATCGGGGCGAAAGCCGCGGTGAACAGGAGTCCTGCTCCGATTCACCACCCCTGGGTCATCACATGGCGCGATCGGCATTCCTATGATGGGCCCACGACACCCGCGGGCCGCTGCGACCAGGCAGTCCGATGCGGTGCAGATGCGGCGCGATGGTGGAGGGGTCTGATGACTCAGGGGGCCGGTCAGGGACCCGAGGTGGAGCGGACGGCGACGTTGCGCGACTTCCGGGTGCCCGCTTATGTCCACGAGACCGGTCCGTACGGCCAGAGCACACACCCGGGCGAGGTCGCCCCGCCCGCCGACGAGGCCTATCCCGAGGGGTACACGCCGACGCAGCGGGACCTGCCGGTGATCAACCGCGGCGACACTGTTCAGGTGCACGTCGACCCCGCCTCCCTGCCGGTGCAGCAGTCGACGAGCGGCCCCGGCCCGCTCTTCGTCGTCGGCGACGTGCACGGCTATCTCGACGAGCTGGTGGCCGCCCTCCAGGAGAAGGGCCTGATCGACTCGGCGGGGAACTGGTGCGCGGGCACCGCACGGCTGTGGTTCCTCGGCGACTTCACCGACCGCGGCCCGGACGGCATCGGCGTCGTCGACCTCGTGATGAGGCTGTCCGCCGAGTCCGCGGCGGCCGGCGGCTACTGCAAGGCCCTCATGGGCAACCACGAGCTGCTGCTGATCGGCGCCAAACGCTTCGGCGACACCCCGGTCAACTCCGGCGCGGGCACCGCCACCTTCCAGGCGGCCTGGCTGCTCAACGGCGGCCAGAAGACCGACATGGACCGCCTCCAGGACCACCATCTGCAGTGGATGTCCCGGCTGGACGCCATGGAAGAGGTCGACGGGCATCTGCTCGTGCACTCGGACACCACCGCCTATCTCGACTACGGCGATTCGATCGAAGCGGTCAACGACACCGTCCGCGAAACGCTCACGCGCAATGACGCCGACGAGGTCTGGGACCTCTTCCGCAAGTTCACCAAGCGGTTCTCCTTCCGCGACGAGGGCGGCCCGGACCACGTGCGCTCCCTGCTCGATACGTACGGCGGCACCCGCATCGTTCACGGCCACAGCCCCATTCCGTATCTGCTGGGCGACGTCGGCTCCGAGGACGGCGAGGACAGCACCGGGCCCCTGGTGGAGGGACCGCACGTCTACGCCGAAGGGCTCGCCATCGCGATGGACGGCGGCGTGACCATGGCCGGAAAGCTGCTGGTCCAGCAACTTCCCCTGGATATCTGAACGTTCACCGGGCAGACGTCCCCCCATCACGCAGGGATGGAGGACGGCGCAGGCCAGGGCCCAATTTTGGCAAACCCCCTGTCACCGTGTGCCGTCACCGCTCTACCATCGGCTTATCCGTAGCAGGCTCCCCTCCGTTTCTGCCCGACGGCTCGTTGGCATGCGAGCCCCAAGCCCTACGGAGCATCGGGGGATGCACATGAACAGCGTTCCGCAGCACCTGCACAGCGAGGACCGCCAGGAGTACGAGCGGATCCTCGACGAGGCGCTGCGCTCCGCACCACACCGCCCGGAACTGGCCGCTGTGGGACAGCGGCTCAACCCCGAACAGCTGCGCACCATGGCGCTGAACGCCACCGCACTCATCACGGCGGCCGCGGCGACCGAGTACCAGCACTACGTGAAGGTCCGCGAGGAACTGCGCCAACCGGCGCCGTCCACCCCGTCGTCCGCCCGCCAGGCCGACTCCGCCGAGTCGGGCACAGGGGCAATGGGGCTCGCCACCACCATGGGCGAGGTCGCCGAGACGGCCGGCCCGGGCGTCGTCGCCGTGGTCGCCGTCCTGGCACCCGTCCTCGCCGGCACCGCCGCGGCGATCTTCCTGCTCGTCGGCTACATCCTGAAGATGTTCAACCCCGAGCCGGCGTTCGCCCAGACGATGCTGACCACCGGTTGGGTGTTCGGCGCCATCGCGGCGGCCGCGATCCTGGTCGCCGCCGTCGGACTCCTCCTCACCGCTCTGCGCAACCGTCCGGCCTTCGATTCCGGGCCGTACGGCGAACTGAGCGAAGAGGTGGCCCGGGCCAGGGAAGTCTGGCGCGAAGCCCTGCTGGAGCGCGGTGTCCTGCCTTTCCTACGGGAGGCACTCGCCGACCCCGGCACGGCGGCGGCCCTGCACCGCACGGCACCGACGACTCCGGCCGGCCGCATCCCGAACCTCGGCTACGACCGCCCGGGTTTCAGCAGCCCGGACGACGGCGCCTCCCGGGGCTCGCGGCCGAGCTTCAGCAGCCCGGACTACACGAGCCCGGACTTCGGAGGGCCGGAACACCAGCCGGAGTAGCCCCTCGGCTTGCGCCCCCGCCGTGAGAAGGCCCCCATCAGGGGACCCTCCTCCTCGACGGAACCCCGGGGATGTCTCCTCGGGGAGGCGCAAGCCGAACAGCGGGGCAGCACGCCCAACAGACGGGCAGCACTCCCAACAGCCGGGCCATAAGCCCGACCGCAGGGCAGCACTCCGGACACCGGGCATGGCGCGCCTTGCGTCAGGCCGCCGACGTCAGTCCGCGATCGGCAGGTACACCCGGTTACCCGCCGCGGCGAACTCCTGAGACTTCTGAGCCATTCCCTCCTCGATCTCCGCCCGGGATCCGCCATGGGTGCGGCGGATGTCCTGGGAGATCTTCATCGAGCAGAACTTCGGCCCGCACATGGAGCAGAAGTGGGCCGTCTTGGCCGGCTCGGCCGGAAGGGTCTCGTCGTGGAACTCCCGTGCCGTGTCCGGGTCCAGGGCGAGGTTGAACTGGTCCTCCCACCGGAACTCGAAGCGGGCGTCGGACAGTGCGTCGTCCCACTCCTGCGCACCGGGGTGTCCCTTGGCGAGATCGGCGGCGTGGGCGGCGATCTTGTAGGTGATGACGCCGGTCTTGACGTCGTCACGGTTGGGCAGGCCCAGGTGCTCCTTGGGCGTGACGTAGCAGAGCATGGCCGTGCCCCACCAGGCGATCATCGCGGCACCGATGCCGGAAGTGATGTGGTCGTACGCCGGCGCGACGTCCGTGGTCAGCGGGCCGAGCGTATAGAACGGAGCTTCATCGCAGATCTCCTGCTGAAGGTCGATGTTCTCCTTGATCTTGTGCATCGGGACGTGTCCCGGGCCCTCGATCATGGTCTGTACGTTGAAACGCTTCGCGATCCGGTTGAGTTCCCCGAGCGTCCTCAACTCCGCGAACTGCGCCTCGTCGTTGGCGTCCGCGATCGAGCCGGGCCTGAGGCCGTCCCCCAGCGAGTACGTGACGTCATACGCCGCGAGGATCTCGCAGAGCTCCTCGAAGTTCTCGTACAGGAAGCTCTCCTTGTGGTGCGCCAGGCACCACGCCGCCATGATCGAGCCGCCGCGCGAGACGATGCCGGTCTTGCGGTTGGCCGTCAGCGGTACGTACGGCAGGCGCACGCCCGCGTGGACGGTCATGTAGTCCACGCCCTGCTCGGCCTGCTCGATGACCGTGTCCTTGTAGATCTCCCAGGTCAGCTCCTCGGCGCGGCCATCGACCTTCTCCAGCGCCTGATAGAGCGGCACCGTGCCGATGGGCACGGGGGAGTTGCGCAGCACCCACTCGCGAGTGGTGTGGATGTTGCGGCCGGTCGACAGGTCCATGACCGTGTCGGCGCCCCAGCGGGTCGCCCAGGTCATCTTCTCGACTTCCTCCTCGATGGAGGAGGTGACCGCGGAGTTGCCGATGTTGGCGTTGACCTTCACCAGGAACCGCTTGCCGATGATCATCGGCTCGATCTCCGGGTGGTTGACATTGGCGGGCAGCACCGCCCGGCCCGCGGCGATCTCCTCGCGGACCACCTCGGGCGAGACGTTTTCCCGGATGGCCACGTACTCCATCTCGGGTGTGATCTCACCCCGGCGCGCGTAGGCGAGTTGCGTCACCGCCTGTCCGTCACGGCTGCGACGCGGCTGGCGCGGACGTCCGGGGAAGACCGCGTCGAGGTTGCGCAGGCCGCCGCGCGGAGAGGTGTGCTTGATCCCGTCGTCCTCGGGGCGGACGGGACGGCCCGCGTACTCCTCGGTGTCGCCGCGGGCGATGATCCAGTTCTCCCGCAGCGGGGCAAGCCCCCTGCGCACGTCGGTGTCGGCGAGCGGATCGGTGTACGGGCCTGAGGTGTCGTACAGCGTGACCGACTGCCCGTTGGTGAGGTGCACCTGGCGGACCGGCACCCGCAGATCGGGGCGTGAGCCCTCGACATACGCCTTGTGCCAGCCGATGGACTTCCCGGCCTCCGTGGGGTTTTCGCCCTGAATGGACTGTTCGTCCTGGCTGGAGGCAGGCGTGCGCGCGTCCTTGATGGTCATGAGACCTACTCCCTACGCCGGCATTACCCGGTAACAGGTTCGGCGGTCGACGCAGCGATATCCGTCCGCCGACGTTTCGTGTGAAACATCACTCGCGATGAGTGATGTTTCATGTGAAACATCGCTGGGACGGAGGTCAGCGCCCTCTCAGCCCGGTGCTCCGAGCTCCCGCGTGTACAAAGGTGTCTCCACGCTAGCGTCAATTCGGGCGCGCTGAACAGGGGGCCCCTGCCGTTCTTGCGATGATCGGTCGGTGACCTCGCCGCATGAGCCTCCGTACCCACCGCCCGAGCCGCCCCGCGGCTCGGGCTCCGGAAACGACCCCGCTAGGGGCAACGGCCGTACGGGCGGCCGGGGTCCAGGCGTCCCCGGAGGCAGATACGACGGTGGATACGGCCCTGGCTCCACGGGCGGCCACGACGGTCGCACGGCTGAAACCGGCGGGTGGCACGAGCACGGCACGCGCCCGGGTGGGATGCCGGAGCCCCGGGGCGGAGGCGGCGCATGGCATGAACCCGGCTCCCGGCCCGGCGGTATGCACGAGCACGGGGGCGAAGCCGGCGGCGGGCACGAGCGCGGACCTGACTTCGGTGGTCCGCACGAGCACGGGCCCGGTTCCGGCGGCCCGACCGGGCAGGGGCCCGGCCCGAGCGATCGGCCCGGTCCCGACGCCGGTGGCGGTCATGGTCACGGCCCCGGAGCCGGCGGCGGGCGGGGCGGTCGCGACGGTGACGGGCACGGACACGGACACGGGCATTCGCACAGTCACGCTCACGGTCCCGCGGCTCCCGTCTCCCAGCACCTGCGCAAGATCATCGCGGCGATTCTGATCCCGTTCGCCGCGGCTGTCGTGGTGGGGCTCGCGGTGCTGTGGCCGGGCGGTGCCCCGGGCCACGAGCGCACCGGTGTCGGCTTCGACCGGCAGACCCAGCAGGCCACGGTCACCAAGGTGGTCGAGCTGAGCTGCAAGGACGTCAACGCTTCGGGCGTTCCGCCGACCGGCGACACCTCCACCCCCGAGGGGTCCTCCGCAGCGCAACAGGAGAGCGGCACCTGCAAGAAAGCGACGATCCGCGTCGACACCGGCAAGGACAAGGGCCGTACGTTCACGGAGATCGTGCAGCCCGACCAGTCGCGGCAGTTGCACGAGGGCCAGGAAGTCGTGGTCGCCTACGAGCCCTCCGCCCCCAAGGACCTCCAGTACTCGGTCACCGATGTGAACCGGCGCGTGCCGTTGGCCGTGCTCGCCGGCATCTTCGCAGTCGCCGTCGTGGTCGTCGGGCGGATGCGGGGCGTCATGGCGCTGATCTCGCTGGCCATCAGCTTCATGGTGCTCAACTTCTTCATCCTGCCCGCGATCCTCCAGGGCTCGAACCCGCTGGTCGTGGCAGTGGTGGGGTCGAGCGCGATCATGCTGATCGCCCTCTATCTGTGCCACGGCCTCTCTGCCCGTACCTCGGTCGCGGTGCTCGGCACGCTGATCTCGCTGCTGCTGATCGGCATCCTCGGCTCGGTGTTCATCGACTGGGCCGTGCTCACCGGCAACACCGACGACAACACCGGCCTCATCCACGGGCTGTATCCGTCGATCGACATGAGCGGTCTGCTGCTGGCCGGCATCATCATCGGTTCGCTCGGTGTCCTCGACGACGTGACGGTCACCCAGACCTCCGCCGTCTGGGAGCTGCACGAGGCCAATCCCACGATGGGCTGGCGCGGGCTGTACCGGGCGGGCATCCGCATCGGGCGCGACCACATCGCCTCCGTCGTCAACACACTCGTCCTCGCCTACGCGGGTGCCGCATTGCCGCTGTTGCTGCTCTTCTCGATCGCGCAGAGCGGCGTCGGCACGGTCGCCAACAGCGAGCTGGTCGCGGAGGAGATCGTGCGCACGCTGGTGGGCTCCATCGGCCTCGTGGCGTCGGTACCGGTCACCACCGCCCTCGCGGCCCTGGTGGTCTCGGCGGACCGGTCGGCGGCGAGCTCGGTGCCGACCGGTGCCCAGCCGGTCCCGGCAGGCGCTCAGCCGGGTCCCACGGGCGCTCAACCGGGGCAGGGGCGCGGCGGGCGGGGACGACGTCGGAAGCGGTGACGTAGGGGCGACCGCGCAAGCGGTGACGCGTGGACGGCGGCGGAAACGCTGACGCGGGGCGACTCGGAAGCCCGGGCCGGCGACTACAGCACGGTGGCCACGGCGGCGGCCAGCCGACCGATGTCGGCGGCGTGCCGGCCGACTGGGCAAGCCTTGTCGGCGGCGGAGCCATGACGCCATGGCAACAGCGGGTGACTCTGGCGACAGCGGCGTAGACGCCGTGGCAGCCGCGCCGACAGAGACGTGAAAGCCGCGCCAACGGAGAGGCAGAAGCCCCGCCGACGATCGCCGTACAGCCGCCCCGCCGACGGCTGAAGGGCGCCGAGCCGACGCGGCCGACTTCGCCCATCCGGCGGAGCGCAAAGTACACCCGGCGGCAAGGAAGCGCTCCCACGCGCCCCTTGTGCGCCGCTGAAGCGTTACGCCACCCCCACCCATGCCCGGCGTAACGCTTCAGCCGGCGCTCTGCTCTTCCGCGAGGATGCGGTCCAGGGCCTCGTCGAGATGGGCGTCGAAGTCGGCGAGCGCGCCCTCCTGGCCGAGCGGCACCAGCTTGTCGGTGCGGTCGAGGAAGGCCACGAGCGGCGCCACCGAGGACCGGAACAGCGCTTGGTCCGCACCGACCTGAAGCCGGATCAGAACGTCGCCCAGCGTCTCGGAACCGGCAGGTGAGACGCGTACATCACCCTCACCGCACGGCCTGCCCACCCCGTCCACCAGCAGCTCCCGGCCGAAGGCCCAGGTCACCGGTGCATCACCGGGGAGGTGGAAGGTCAGCCGCACCGCGTAGGGATCACAGGTCTCGTAGCGCAGCTCCACCGGGATGCGGAAGGAGAGCTCCTCGGACACGAGAAAGCTCATCATGACCTCTGCCTGTACGGACTCTCGCATCGCCTACCCCGTCGGTTGCCTTCGACTGGCCGGGACCGGACCCCAGGCCTGGTGGAATCTTGCTGAACGTACACGAGAGATCACAAGGAGTGAGTTTTCAGATACTGATAGAGATCGCCAGTGACCCCAGGAGCCGCCCGACCTCCTCCTGGAGCTGCCGCGCCGCGGACAGCAGTCGGTCGTCCTGCTGGACGGGCAGCGAGATGGCCATCGTCGCGGCTGTGGTGCCCAGCGTGATCGGGATCGCCGCGCATACCGTGCCCAGCGCGTACTCCTGGCGCTCGGTCACCGGCTCCATCCGACGGATCCGTTCGAGACGCCGGAGCAGGGTGCGGCTGTCGCGGACCGTGTACGGGGTGATGGACTGCACGGGGTGGCGCTCGAGGTGGTCGCGCCGGGCGTCCTCGTCCAGCTGGGACAGCAGGCACTGGCCGATGGCGTGGGCGTGCCCGGTCTCACGGAAGTCGGCCCATTCCTCGACCGCCGGATTGCCCGGGGTGTCGGAGACGCACACGACCTCGATCTCGCCGTCGCGGTACTGGGCGTAGTACACGGGGACACCGATGGCGTCACGGCATTGGGCGAGCGTGTCGGCGACCGTGCTGCGACGTTTCTGCTCGGCTCCGCTGCTGCTCAGCCGCACGGCTGCCTCACCGAGGAAGAACAGCCCTTTGTCGCGACGCAGATAGCCCTCGTGCACCAGGGTGCGCAGGAGGTGGTACGCCGTGGGCAGTGCCAGACCCGTCTCGCGGGCGAGTTGCTTGGCGGGGGCGCCGTACGCGTGCTCGGCGACGCATTCCAGCAGGCGCATCGCGCGCTGGACGGATCCGATCAGCGTCGCGGAGTTCGGCTGCTCCGCGGGTTCCGCAGAGGCCTGCCGCGGCACCTGGGGTACGGAGGAGCGCGGTCGGGCCAGGGGGGCGTGGGGTTGTGAGGTTGCGGTGTCTACCGTGGCCAAGGGTCACTCCCGAAGCGCGAGGGGGGCCGCCCGTGCTGGGAAACACGGGTGGGGGTGTACGCCGCTCGCGGGGGGTCGTCCCCGCGTCGATTTTCCGGACTCTATTGGTCAGCCACTGCCTGCCGACGCTCTGTCCGGGAAACTTCCCTCGCCCGAGGGAACCGGTGATTCCTGTTACCGCCCACCGGTCCCCACGGCCCTCACCAGTCGCTGCGCGACGAAGAGCTCGACATGAACTTCCGCACGACGTAAACCAGTCCACCGACCAGCGCCACGAAGACCAGCACCTTGAAGAGCAGTCCGATCACGAATCCGACGACGCTGGCTATCAGCCCGCCGAATACGACCAAGGCGATGACCGGCACCGCGATCCACTTCACCCACCACGGCAGTCCCGCGAAGATCTCACGCATCGCCCTCGTCCTTACCTCTCTGCCCGTCCTGTGCCGGGTCCCGATTGCTCGAATCTGCTGATGAATCTTCTGATTCCCTGCACTCGATGCTAGGACCGACAGGTGCCCGGCGGGGGCCTCGCAGCCCTTGTCCTCCCCTGATCGATCCCCTAGGGAACCCTGAGGCCAAAGGTCAGCTCTCGGGCGGAGAGAACATCACGAGCACCCGCAGGTCCTCGCTGATGTGGTGGAACTTGTGGGCGACGCCGGCCGGCACGTACACCACGCTGCCGCGCGCCACGTGTGTGGTCTCCATGCCGACGGTGATCTGGGCGCGGCCGCTCACAACGAAGTAGACCTCGTCCTGGTTGTGCGGCTTCTGTGGATCGTGCTCGCCCGCGTTGAGCGCGTACAGCCCGACCGACATGTTCCGCTCCCGCAGAAACTGCAGGTAGGCGCCCTCGTTGGCGGCGCGCTCCGCCTCCAGTTCGTCCAGCCGGAATGCCTTCATCGCCGTCGTTCGCCCTCATCCCAGTGCTCATGGTCGATCCCGTCTGCCACGATCAGACACATGAAGAATTTCGTAGTCAAGACGATCGCCAACGCGGGCGCCCTGGCGGTCGCCGTCTGGCTGCTCGACAAGATCACCCTCACCGGTGACAGCACGGGCAAGAAGATCGGCACCCTGCTCATAGTCGCGCTGATCTTCGGCTTGGTGAACTTCCTGGTCAAGCCGATAGTCAAGCTCTTCAGCCTGCCTCTGCTCATCCTGACGCTCGGCCTGTTCACGCTGATCGTCAACGCGCTGATGCTGCTGCTGACCTCGTGGCTCGCCGACAAGTTCGATCTGAGCTTCCATGTCGACGGCTTCTGGACAGCCGTACTCGGCGGCCTGATCATCTCCATCGTCTCCTGGGCGCTCAACCTCGCCCTGCCCGACGGGGACTGAGCATCCGATGACCTACCGCGTCTGCTTCGTCTGCACCGGCAACATCTGCCGCTCGCCGATGGCCGAGTCCGTCTTCCGCGCCCGCGTGGAGGATGCCGGCCTCGGCGGCCTGGTCGAGGTCGACAGTGCCGGCACCGGAGGCTGGCACGAGGGCGACCCGGCCGACCCGCGCACCGTCTCCGTCCTCGAGGAGCACGGGTACGACAGCGCCCACGCGGCTCGGCAGTTCCAGTCGTCCTGGTTCGCCCGCCTCGATCTCGTCATCGCCCTCGACTCCGGCCATCTCAAGGCCCTGCGCCGCCTCGCTCCCACGCCGGAGGACGCGGCGAAGGTGCGGCTGCTGCGCTCGTACGCCCGTCCGTCGCCCGACCACGACCCCTCAACGAGTGCTTCACACACCTCATCTGAAGGCGCAGGCGACGACCTCGACGTGCCGGACCCGTACTACGGCGGCAGGGACGGGTTCGAGGAGTGCCTCGACATGGTGGAGGCGGCGAGCAAGGGGCTGCTCGCCGCGGTCCGTGCACAAGTGGAGGGACAGCCGGCATGAGCGATCCGGACCCCCAGGGGCGGCATTCCGGCGACGGTGACGGCACGCGCGCGGTGCGGGCCGGACTGCCCGAGCCGGTCAAGTACGAGCCGACCCTGCCGGGTCCGGTGTTCGCCGCCCATTACCACCTGCCGGGCGAGCCCACGGGTCCGTACACCTACGGCCGTGACGAGAACCCCACCTGGACCCGTCTGGAGCGTGCCATCGGTGAGCTGGAGGCGCCGGGGGAGGACGGCGTGGAGACGCTTGTCTTCGCCTCGGGCATGGCCGCCATCTCGTCGGTGCTCTTCTCCCAACTGCGGGCCGGCGACGCGGTCGTCCTGCCCGACGACGGCTATCAAGCCCTGCCCCTGGTGCGCGCGCAGCTGGAGGCGTACGGCATCGAAGTGCGCACGGCGCCGACCGGCGGGGACGCCCAGCTCGGCGTCCTGGACGGCGCGAAGCTGCTGTGGATCGAAACTCCGTCGAACCCGGGCCTCGACGTGTGCGACATCCGCCGGCTCGTCTCGGCGGCACACGCGCGTGGCGCTCTCGTCGCCGTCGACAACACGCTCGCGACACCGCTCGGGCAGCGCCCGCTCGAACTCGGCGCCGACTTCTCGGTGGCCAGCGGCACCAAGCAGCTGACGGGGCATGGCGACCTGTTGCTGGGATACGTCACGGGCAGCGACGCCGAGGCCATGTCCGCGGTGCGCCGCTGGCGCAAGATCGTCGGGGCGATTCCGGGGCCCATGGAGGCCTGGCTCGCGCATCGTTCCCTCGCCACGCTCCAGTTGCGTGTGGAGCGGCAGAACGCCACTGCCCTGGCGGTTGCCGAGGCGCTGCAGGACTGGCCGGAGGAGCTCGGGGTGCGCTACCCGGGACTGCCCCGCGACCCCTCGTACAAGATCGCCTCGCAGCAGATGCGGCGCTATGGGTGCGTCGTGTCCTTCACGCTGCCCACGCGCGCGCGTGCCGAGCGTTTCCTGGGCGCCCTGCGGCTCGTCGACGACGCGACCAGCTTCGGCGGGGTGCGCTCCACGGCCGAGCGGCGCGGGCGCTGGGGCGGTGACGCCGTACCGGAGGGCTTCATTCGCATGTCGGTCGGTGCCGAGGATCCTGAGGACCTGGTGGCCGATGTGCTGGGCGCGCTGGACGAATCGGCTCGGTGACGGCTCCGGCCCTGCATCCGTCGGTGTCCTGATACGTAGGTCGGGCGGTCCGAGCCTCCCCCCTCGTGGCTCGGACCGCCCTCGGTTCCGCGCGCGAAGAACCGCGCGACCAAGGCTAGTTGACTCTCTGTCAGTGTCCAATCACAGTAGCGACAGCGACCTATCGACTTATTTATAGTTAGGCCCTGCCCTGGGGTTGGGGAGAAGGGCGGGGAAGGGGAGGGTGTGGCATGGATCTGGCCTTGTTGCGCACTTTTGTGACCGTGCACCGGGCCGGCTCCTTCACCCGCGCCGCCGCGCTGCTCGGACTGTCGCAGCCGGCCGTGACCTCGCAGATCCGCACCCTGGAACGGCAGTTGGGCCGCCCCCTGTTTCTGCGGCAGGCCCGCGGAGTGACCCCGACGACCATCGGCGACGAACTCGCCCACAAGGCCGCGCCGCATCTCGACGCCCTGGTGGAGATCGCCGAGACGGGTCTCGACGACGAGTCCTCCCTACGGACCCTGCACCTGGCCGGCCCTCCTGAGTTCATCGCCGAGCGGGCGTTGCCCGCGCTCACCGAACTGACCGGCGAGGACGGCCTGGGCTTCGCACTGCGTGCGTCCTTCGGCAACGCCGAGGAAAGCCTGGAAGGGCTGTCCGCCGGGCATCACGATCTGGCCATCTGTACGGCCCGTCCGCGCGGCGCTCTGCTCACGGCGACTCCGCTCTGCGACGAGGAGCACGTCCTCGTCGCCGCCCCCCACTGGGTCGACCGGATCGGCGCGGGGCAGCTGCATCACAAGGGAGCGCACGCTCTGGAGGACGTCCCGGTGGTGGAGGTGCACGAGTCCCTCCCGTTCGTCTCCCGCTACTGGGCCTCGGTCTACGACTCCCGTCCTGCTGCCCCGGGCATGGTGATCGTCCCTGACCTGCGCGCGGTCCTCGCCTGTGCGGTCGCGGGAGCGGGGTTGGCGGTGCTGCCCCGCTATCTGTGCGCGGCCGCCCTGGAGTGCGGCGAGGTCGTCGCCCTGCACGATCCGCCGGTGCCGCCGCTGCGGACGTATTTCCTGGTGGTCCGGACCGGCACGCTGGCGATGCCGCATATAGCGCGGGCCCACGAGTGGCTGCTGCGGGCGGCTTCGAACTGGGCCTGACCAGCGGCTTCCGGCAGACCTGAGCAGCGACTCCCCACCGAGCTGAGCAGGGCTTTCCGGGACATCACGCGGTGAGCTCAACCGGTGACGTTTCGCGATGTTTCACGTGGAACCAGCCGGGCCACATTTCTCCCATGACCGTCCGACCCGTGGTCAAGCGCACCGCACGTGCCGTTCTGCTGGACGGCGACGATCTGATCCTGATCAAGCGCACGAAGCCCGGCATGGATCCGTACTGGCTCACGCCCGGTGGCGGCGTCGAGCCGACGGACTCGACCGTCGTCGACGCCCTGCACCGCGAGGTCTACGAGGAGCTCGGCGCCAAGATCACCGATGTGGTGCCTTGTTTCGTCGACACCGTGGAGCACATCGGCGAGGACGGCGGAGCGACCGGTGTGAAGGTGCAGCACTTCTTCGTCTGCCGCCTGGGGTCCATGGACACGTCCTTGCGGCATGGCCCCGAGGTGGACGAGCCCATTGGCGAGTACGAGATCGTGCGGGTGCCGTTCACGCGGGTCGGGATCGCGTCCGTCCATCTCGTGCCGCTGTCGCTGCGGCACTATCTCGACGGCAACATCGAGGGCGTGCGGGCGATGCACGCGCCCGACCTGGGCTGACAGTCGACGGTGGGTCAGTTCGCGGCGACGAGCTCCTCCACCGAGTCATGGCGTATGCGCTCGACGGGGATGCCGATGTCCCTCAGTACGTCCACACCGCTGCGGATCATGCCGGGCGGTCCGGAGACGAAGGCGTCGTACTCGGTCCAGGGCCCGTACTGGCGTATGGCGTCGGGCAGCTGGAGCAGTCCCTGCCGGTCCACGACCGGGCGGACCTCCAGCCAGGGGTGGGACTGCTTGAGCCGCAGCATCGTGTCGATGTCGTACAGGTCCTGGTCGGTGCGGGCCCCGTAGAAGACCTCGACCGGTCGCCGCTCGCCGTGCTCGGCGACATCCTCGACCAACGCCTTGATGGGCGCTATGCCGGTGCCTCCGCCCAGGCAGAGCAGCCCGCTGTCGGTCGTGTGGTCGACGGTCATCGAGCCGCCCGGCGGACCGAGCCGGATGATGTCGCCCGGGCGGGCGCGGTGCACCAGCGCGTTGGAGACCCAGCCCGCGGGCACGGCCTTCACATGGAACGACAGCAGGCCGTCGGAGCGGGGCGCGGAGGCGAAGGAGTAGTGCCGCCAGATCCTGGGCCACCAGGGCGTCTCCACGCTCGTGTACTGCCCGGCCAGGAAGGGGTAGGGCTGGTCGGGGCGGACGGTGAGGACCGCGACGTCCGACGTCCTGGGTTCGTGCGACACGACTTCCGCGTACCACCAGGCGGGGGCGCGCAGTTCGTCGGCCGCGGCGGCGTCGATCATGACCTGCGAGATCGTCGTGTACGCCCGGATCCAGGCGGCCTCCATCTCCGGGTGCCAGATGCCGGCCGCGTACTTGCTGAGCGAGCCGATGAGGCACTCGCCGACGGCAGGGTAGTGCTCGGGCCGGGTGCCGTACTTGCGGTGACCACGGCCCAGGTTCTGCAGGTAGTCCACGAGCACGGGCTTGTTGTCGATGTGCTCGGCCGCGGTGAGCAGGGCCTTGAGCAGCCGGTCGCGCTGGGTGTCCATCGCGGCCGGGAACAGGGAGCGCAGGTCGGGGTGGCGCACGAAGAGGAGCGCGTAGAAATACGAGGTGACCTTGTCGGCCACGGGGCCGACCTCGGCCATCGTCCGGCGGATCGTCGAGCGGGCCGAGGGCAATGCCTTCTACGCCGAGGAACTCGTCGCGGCCACGGACACGGAGGCCGGCGGGGTGCCCAGCGGGCTGGCCGACGTCCTCCTGATCCGGTTCGAGCAGCTCTCCGACACCGCCCCGGCATCTCGGAACTGCCCGGCGACTGGACCCGGCGCTTCGCTCCGCTGACCGTGGCGGCGGGCTGAGGACTCGACCGCCAGCTGCGGTGCCCATGGGAAACGCCGGCCCCCATCGGGGACCGGCGTTCTTCGTCCGTGGCGTGCAGCCGTCAGGCGAGCGCCTCGATCGCGGCCGTCGCGAACCCGTGGTCCTGCTCGGGCGCACCGCCACCGACACCGATCGCGCCGATCAACCGACCGTCCCGGTGGACCGGGACACCGCCTGCGATGAACAGCAGCGGACGATCGAGCGCCGTGGGCAGGGTGTGGAAGAGCCCTCCGGGCTGCACGGCGTCCACGAGGTCGGCGGTGGGGGCGTTGAGCTGGAGTGCCGTGTAGGCCTTGCGGGTGCTGGTCTCCCCGGAGATCAGCACGGCTCGGTCGTCACGCCGGAAGGCGAGCAGATGGCCTCCGGCGTCCAGGACCGTGACGCTGACGGTCACCCCGGCCTCCTCGGCCGCACGGTGTGCGGCGGCGACGAGGAGGTCGGCGTCCTGAGTGGTCAGAGGGGCGACTGCGGTGACGGTGCTCATGGGGGGTTCTCCTTGCGGTGTGTGCTGAGGTGAAGCGGTGTAGTGCTGTTCCGGTCGGTCGCTGAGCCGACTGCGCGAGAGCGGCCCTGACCCCGCACAGGGGACGACTCAGTGGTGTACGGCGGCTCGCTGCTCGGCGGGCACGCTGCTCGCGACAACGCCGCTGGAGGCGGCTCCGTCGCGGCGCTCCAGTGCGGCCGAGAGGAACGCGAGCAGCAGCGCGGACGCGGCGAGTGCGGCGCCGACCCAGTTGGGGGACGTGTAGCCGTAGTCGGCCGCGATGACGATGCCGCCGAGCCAGGCGGAGAGGGCGTTGCCGAGGTTGAAGGCGCCGATGTTCACGGCCGAGGCCAGCGTCGGGGCGCCGTGCGCCTGGTCGAGGACGCGCTTTTGCAACGGGGGAACGGTGGCGAAGCCCAGGGCGCCGATCAACGCGATGGTGACGGCCGCGAGGACCTTGTTGTGCGCCGTGAACGTGAAGAGCGCGAGTACGACGGCGAGGGCGCCCAGGGACACGTACAGCATGGGCATCAGCGCGCGGTCGGCGTACTTGCCGCCGATCAGGTTGCCGCCGACCATGCCGAGCCCGAACAGGACCAGCAGCCAGGTGACGGAGCCGTCGGCGAAGCCTGCGACGTTGGTCATCATCGGCGCGATGTAGGTGATGGCTGCGAAGACGCCGCCGAAGCCGAGGACCGTCATCGCCATGGCGAGCAGGACCTGGGCGTTCTTGAACGCGGCCAGCTCGTGGCGCAGATGTACGCCCTGGGCCTTGGGCATGTCGGGGACGAGCTTGGCGACGCCTATCAGACCGACGACGCCGAGGGCGGCGACGATGCCAAAGGTGACGCGCCAGCCGGCGGACTGTCCGACGAATGTGCCCAGCGGGACGCCGACCACGTTGGCGACGGTCAGACCGGTGAACATCATCGCGATGGCTCCGGCCTTCTTGTCCGGGGCGACCAGGTCGGCCGCGACGACCGAGCCGATGCCGAAGAAGGCACCGTGGGCGAGCGAGGCGATCACACGGCCGATCAGCATGATGGCGAAGGCGGGCGCGACGGCGGACAGCAGGTTGCCGACGATGAACAGTCCCATCAGCACCATCAGCATCCGCTTGCGGGAGACCTTGGTGCCGAGCACGGTCATCAGCGGAGCGCCGAGGACCACGCCGAGCGCGTAACCGGTCACCAGCAGCCCGGCGGTGGGGATGGAGACGCCGAAGTCGCCCGCGACCTCGGGCAGCAAGCCCATGATCACGAACTCGGTCGTTCCGATTCCGAAGGCCCCGATCGCGAGGGCCAGAAGCGCGAGAGGCATGGAGGAGTAGCACCTTCCGGAAGATTGCAGGAGCGCTTTACGTTCGAAGACAATACTTGCAGACGCGGCATACTTGCAAGCGCAGGCTATTGCGACCCTGCTCTACCCTGACTTCAGCCGCTCCGGGACGGAGAAACGCCATGACAGCGACGGACCCCGCGCTCACCGCCCTCGCCCAGGGCTGGTGCGCCCTCTCCCTGCTCCACGGCAGGATCGAGACGCACATCGAGCGCGCCCTGCAGACCAAGCACGACCTCAGCGTGCGCGAGTACTCCCTGCTCGACGTGCTCAGCCACCAGCACAACGGCGAAGGCGGCCACCTCCAGATGAAGCAGGTCGCCGACGCCGTCGTCCTCAGCCAGAGCGCCACCACCCGCCTCGTGACGCGACTGGAGGACCGCGGCCTGCTCTCCCGCTACCTCTGCCCCACCGACCGCCGCGGCATCTACACCGACGTCACCGAACCCGGCCTCAAACTCCTCACCGAAGCCCGCCCCACCAACGACAAGGCGCTGCGCGAAGCCCTGGACGAGGCCGCGCAGAACCCCGATCTCGTTCCGCTGGTCCGGGTCGTGGAGTCGCTCCCGGCGCCCGCATAGGGTGCGGCCATGGGAGATCTTGAGATACGCCCCGCCGTCGCCGACGACATCCCCGCGATCGTCGGCATGCTCGCGGACGATCCGCTCGGCGCCCGGCGCGAGTCGCTCGACGACCTGACGCCTTATCTGCCCGCCTTCGAGCGGCTCAGCAGTGACCCGAACCAACACCTCGTCGTCGCCGTCCGCGAGGGCCGGGTCATCGGCACACTCCAGCTCTCCGTCATTCCCGGACTGTCCCGGCGCGGCGCGACCAGGTCGATCATCGAAGCCGTGCGCATCCACTCCGACGAMCGCGGCAGCGGCCTGGGTACGCAGCTCATCGAGTGGGCGATCGACGAATCCCGGCGCCAGAACTGCCAGTTGGTGCAGCTGACCTCCGACAAGAGCCGTACGGACGCCCACCGCTTCTATGAGCGGCTCGGCTTCACGACCTCGCATGTGGGTTTCAAGCTCGAGCTGTGAAACGGCGAGGAGCCTGTTTCACGTGAAACAGGCTCCTCGCCAGTCCTGGGGCGGTCAGAGCCGGCCGATCCCCCGCCACCCCTCGGGATCCACTCCACCCGGCACAGCGGCCCCCTCCTCGTACGGCTGACGCGTGAACACGAACGATCCGAGGTCCAGGTGGTCCACGGCCCCGTCAGGGCGTCGTACGGCCTCCAGGAGCTCGCCGGCGTAATAGCCCTCCAGTCCCGTCCATGTGCCGTCACCGTTGGCTCGGAATCGCGAGCGGCGGCCCTTGCCGGACAGCGGCTCCAAGGAGGCCAGTCCGTCGGCCGTGAACCGCAGCGCGAAGGCATGCGTGCCCCAGTACCACTGCCCGGCCAGCTCCAGGACCGCTGGATCGACGTCCTGCATCGGCCGCCACGGCGCGGGAATCCGTGGCTCTGCCTCTGCGACGATCCGGACAAGGTCGGCGGCGACCGTGAACAGCATCGGTCCTGAGGTGCAGTTGGCCAGGACGACTGCGGCGAGATCGTCCTCCACGCTCGCGCTGAGGCACGCGAGGAAGCCCGGCAAGGAACCCGTGTGTCCGAGCAGGGCCCTGCCGTCCTGATGCCGGAGCTCCAGACCCAGGCAGTAGGCATAGCCGCCCGCCACGTCCGCGGCCTCCTGCGGAGCCGTCGGCGTCCTCATCTCCCGCAGCGACTCGGCACTGAGCACACGGTCGTCCCCCTTGATCAGGAAGGCCGCGAAGCGGGCCAAGTCACCGGTGGTCGACCAGAGTTGACCGGCCGGGGCCATACGGCCGAGGTCCTCGACCGGCTCGGGAAGCATCGCGTCGGCCCAGGGATGCACCGCCCAGCCTCCGGCATGCGGTGCCTGCGGTCGCGTGCTCGTGCGGTTCAGCTCCAGGGGTTCGAGCACTTCACGCCGGAGTACGTCCTCCCACGAAGCCCCGCGAAGCTTCTCGACCAGCGCGCCCAGCAAGGTGTAGCCGGGGTTCGAGTAGTGGAACCGGCGGCCCGACGGATGGATGAAGGGCTGTTCACCCAGGACGTCGGACAGCTCGGGCCGCAGGGATCCAGAGGTCCGCTCCCACCACGGCCCAGGCGACTCGGCGGCCAGCCCACTGGTGTGCGCGAGCAGCTCGGCGATGGTGGCCTCCCCCGCTCCGGTGCCAGGAAGGTGCTTCTCCAGCGGGTCACCGAGGTCAAGCAGTCCCTCGTCGCGCAGTCGCAGGACAAGAACGGCGGTGAAGGTCTTGGTGATCGAGCCGATGCGGTACTGCACATGCTCGTCCGGCCCGTGCCCGTCCACCGAGGTGCGCGAACCGTGCCACACCGTCTGTCCGTCCCGCACTACCGCGGCCACCATTGAGGGCGCACGTCCCTCGGCCTGGGCCACGGCGATGCGGTGCAGCAGCGCGCGGCGCGTGGCGGGAAGCAGCTCGTCCTGAGATGTCGTCATGCCCACAGTCCACCCCGACGGTCGCTCGGGAGTCGAGCGCATAATCGCCGGGCGGCGGATCAGGTCCGTGCATGGGTGGATCAGGTCTGGGCCATGTCCACGAATCGTGAGTAGTGGCCCTGGAAAGCGACCGTGATCGTGGCCGTCGGACCATTACGGTGCTTGCCCACGATGATGTCCGCCTCGCCCGCGCGGGGTGACTCCTTCTCGTAGGCGTCCTCACGGTGCAGCAGGATCACCATGTCGGCGTCCTGCTCGATGGATCCGGACTCACGCAGGTCGGACACCATCGGCTTCTTGTCCGTGCGCTGCTCGGGGCCACGGTTGAGCTGCGACAGCGCGATCACCGGGACCTCCAGCTCCTTCGCCAGGAGCTTGAGGTTACGGGACATGTCCGACACTTCCTGCTGACGGCTCTCGGAACGCTTCGAACCACCGGACTGCATCAGCTGCAGATAGTCGATGATCACGAGCTTGATGTCATTGCGCTGCTTCAGCCGCCGGCACTTCGCGCGGATCTCCATCATCGACAGGTTCGGGGAGTCGTCGATGTAGAGCGGCGCCGCCGAGACCTCGGGCATCCTCCGGGCCAGCCGGGTCCAGTCCTCGTCCGTCATGGTTCCGGAGCGCATGTGATGCAGGGCCACGCGCGCCTCGGCCGACAGCAGACGCATCGCGATCTCGTTGCGCCCCATTTCGAGGGAGAAGATGACACTGGCCAGGTTGTGCTTGATCGACGCTGCCCGCGCGAAGTCCAGTGCGAGCGTGGACTTACCCATCGCGGGACGGGCCGCGATGACGATCATCTGGCCCGGGTGCAGACCGTTGGTGAGCGAGTCGAGGTCCGTGAACCCGGTCGGCACACCGGTCATCTCGCCGGTGCGGGATCCGATCGCCTCGATCTCGTCGAGCGCACCCTCCATGATGTCGCCGAGCGGAAGGTAGTCCTCGCTGGTGCGCTGCTCGGGGCCACGGTTGAGCTGCGACAGCGCGATCACCGGGACCTCCAGCTCCTTCGCCAGGAGCTTGAGGTTACGGGACATGTCCGACACTTCCTGCTGACGGCTCTCGGAACGCTTCGAACCACCGGACTGCATCAGCTGCAGATAGTCGATGATCACGAGCTTGATGTCATTGCGCTGCTTCAGCCGCCGGCACTTCGCGCGGGCAGCGTCGATCAAGCACAACCTGGCCAGTGTCATCTTCTCCCTCGAAATGGGGCGCAACGAGATCGCGATGCGTCTGCTGTCGGCCGAGGCGCGCGTGGCCCTGCATCACATGCGCTCCGGAACCATGACGGACGAGGACTGGACCCGGCTGGCCCGGAGGATGCCCGAGGTCTCGGCGGCGCCGCTCTACATCGACGACTCCCCGAACCTGTCGATGATGGAGATC
>NZ_RDBN01000053.1:1711811-1747518 GCF_008042075.1 Streptomyces sp. UW30
GACGGGAGGAGGTGGCTCGGTGAGCATTTCCGAGCCCTTGGACGACCCGTGGGCCGACAGCGGTCCCAGTGATCATCTGGCCCGGGTGCAGACCGTTGGTGAGCGAGTCGAGGTCCGTGAACCCGGTCGGCACACCGGTCATCTCGCCGGTGCGGGATCCGATCGCCTCGATCTCGTCGAGCGCACCCTCCATGATGTCGCCGAGCGGAAGGTAGTCCTCGCTGGTGCGCTGCTCGGTGACCGCGTAGATCTCGGCCTGGGCGCGGTTGACGATCTCGTCGACGTCGTCGTCGGCCGCGTATCCCATCTGCGTGATGCGGGTGCCGGCCTCGACCAGGCGGCGCAGTACAGCGCGCTCATGGACGATCTCGGCGTAGTACTCCGCGTTCGCCGCAGTCGGCACCGTCTGGACGAGGGTGTGCAGATACGAGGCGCCACCGACCTTGTTGATCTCACCGCGCTTGGTGAGCTCGGCGGCGATGGTGATCGGGTCGGCGGGCTCACCCTTGGCATAGATGTCGAGGATCGCCTGGAAGATCGTCTCGTGCGCGGGCTTGTAGAAGTCGTGGCCCTTGAGGACCTCGACCACGTCGGCGATGGCGTCCTTGGACAGGAGCATGCCGCCGAGCACGGACTGCTCGGCGTCGAGGTCCTGCGGCGGGACCCGCTCGAAGGCCGAACCACCACCGTCCCACTCGCCGCTCTCACGGCCGCGATCATGCTGTTCGTCGCGTCCTCGGCCACCCTCGCCGCGCCGGCGGGAAGCGGGCAGACGATCACTGGGACCGCTGTCGGCCCACGGGTCGTCCAAGGGCTCGGAAATGCTCACCGAGCCACCTCCTCCCGTCCGCCGAGCGGACCTCGCCGTGCCCCACAGTTCTACGGCACGCCACTGACAAATAAGAGGCCCAACTCCGGTTCTGGCACGTCGGCTTTGTGACGCTTTTGCGGCCGACAGACGGAGTGGGCGCCGGACCACGGTAGGCCCGCGGGCACCGTCAGCCAATCTGGTTATCCACAGGCCATGTGGACGACGGCCCGGATGCTGTGGAGAACTCCGCAAAACCTGTGCACGACCCGGTGGACAGCCCTGTGAACAAGCTCCCAGCGATTCCCGAGGACCCCCTCTGACCTGCCACTTTCCCGTCCACCGGCTGTGTAGAAGAAAAACTTCCCCAGTCGGACCAAGATCGCTTCGAACGGTGCGCGAAAGCACACGACACGAGACGATCAGTAAGGGTCTCTACTCGATTGCATCTCTTACCTGTGGACGATTAGATTGGTGGCCATGACACAGGCCCCCGCGGCGCCCAAGGCCGCCCGACGACAGCACGATCGAGAGATCGTCGCACTGGCCGTCCCTGCCTTCGGTGCACTCGTCGCCGAGCCCCTTTTCGTCATGGCCGACAGTGCGATCGTCGGCCACCTCGGCACGGCCCAGCTCGCCGGACTCGGGGTCGCCTCGGCCCTCCTCATGACCGCCGTCAGCGTGTTCGTCTTCCTCGCCTACGCCACCACGGCGGCCGTCGCCCGACGCGTCGGCGCGGGCGACCTCCAGGCTGCGATACGCCAGGGCATGGACGGCATCTGGCTCGCCATCCTCCTGGGTGTCGCGGTCATCGCAGTCGTCCTGCCCACAGCACCGTTTCTCGTGGAACTCTTCGGCGCCTCGGACACCGCGGCCCCCTACGCGACGACCTATCTACGGATCTCCGCACTCGGGATACCGGCCATGCTGGTCGTACTCGCCGCCACTGGCGTCCTGCGTGGCCTACAGGACACCAGAACACCGCTCTATGTTGCCGTGGCAGGCTTCGTCGCCAACGCCGCCCTCAATCTGGGTCTCGTCTACGGCGCCGACCTCGGCATCGCAGGTTCCGCCTGGGGCACCGTCATCGCCCAGTGCGGCATGGCCGTGATCTATCTCGTGGTCGTGGTTCGCGGAGCTCACAAGCACGGTGCCTCCCTGCGGCCGGACGCATCCGGGATAAGAGCCTCGGCACAGGCCGGGGTGCCCCTGCTGGTCCGCACACTCTCCCTGCGGGCCATCCTCATGATTGCGACCGCCGTCGCGGCCCGCCTCGGGGACGCCGACATCGCGGCACACCAGATCATCCTGTCCCTGTGGAGCCTGCTCGCCTTCGCACTGGACGCCATCGCCATCGCCGGGCAGGCCATCATCGGTCGGTACCTCGGTGCCAACGACGCCAAGGGCGCCCGGGCCGCCTGCCGCCGCATGGTGGAGTGGGGCATCGCAGCCGGCGTCGTGCTGGGCCTGCTCGTGGTGATTTCCCGGCCGCTCTTCCTGCCCTTGTTCACCAGCGACTCGGTCGTCAAGGACGCTGCCCTGCCCGCCCTTCTCGTGGTGGCGCTCTCCCAGCCGATCTGCGGCGTCGTCTTCGTCCTGGACGGCGTCCTGATGGGAGCGGGCGACGGTCCCTACCTCGCCTGGGCCATGGTGCTCACCCTGGCAGTGTTCGCGCCGGTCGCGCTGCTCGTCCCTGTGGTCGGCGGCGGCCTCACGGCGATCTGGGTGGCCATGACGCTGATGATGACCGTGCGCATGCTGACACTCTGGTTGCGCGCTCGCTCGGGGCGCTGGATCGTCACGGGCGCGACGCGCTGACTGTTTCACGTGAAACACSGTGTTTCACGTGAAACCGATGCTGCGCGCTCTCCGGCGCAGGACCCGCCCTTGGCGAGGCGCGGCCGTCTTCGACACAGCGAAGGGGCCGTACCTCWGAGGTACGGCCCCTCCATTCAGCTGTTCCAGCCGAGCGCAGCGATCAGGCCGCGATGACCTCGATGTTGACCTTGGCGGCAACCTCGGGGTGCAGACGCACGGACGTCTCGTGGGCGCCCAGGGTCTTGATCGGGGAGCCCAGCTCGATGCGGCGCTTGTCGACCTCGGGGCCACCGGCAGCCTTGATCGCGGAAGCGATGTCGGCCGGGGTGACGGAACCGAAGAGACGACCGGCGTCGCCGGAGCGGACGGCCAGACGGACCTTCACACCCTCGAGCTGGGCCTTGACAGAATTGGCCTGCTCGATGGTCTGGATCTCGTGGATCTTGCGAGCGCGACGGATCTGCTCGACGTCCTTCTCGCCACCCTTGGTCCAGCGGATAGCGAACTTCCGCGGGATCAGGTAGTTGCGAGCGTAACCGTCCTTGACGTCGACGACGTCGCCCGCGGCGCCGAGGCCGGAGACCTCGTGGGTGAGGATGATCTTCATGTTTCGGTCACCCTTCCCTTATCGCGCGGTGGAGGTGTAGGGCAGCAGCGCCATCTCACGGCTGTTCTTGACGGCCGTGGCGACGTCACGCTGGTGCTGCGTGCAGTTGCCGGTCACGCGGCGGGCACGGATCTTGCCGCGGTCGGAAATGAACTTCCGCAGCATGTTCGTGTCCTTGTAGTCCACGTACGTGACCTTGTCCTTGCAGAATGCGCAGACCTTCTTCTTCGGCTTGCGCACAGGCGGCTTTGCCATGGTGTTTCTCCTGTGTGATCAAGAAGTTTGGGTACGACCCACCCTTCGGCCCTAGGCCTAGAAGGGGGGCTCGTCCGAGTAGCCGCCGCCCTGCTGGCTGCCGCCGGAGTTTCCACCCCAGCCGCCGCCACCGCCGCCGCCCTGCTGGCCACCGGCGGGAGCACCGGTCGCCCACGGGTCGTCGGCGGGAGCACCGCCGCCCTGCTGGCCGCCGCCGGAGTTTCCACCCCAGCCGCCGCCACCCTGGCCGCCGCCACCGCCGCTGTATCCACCCTGGCCACCGCGAGCGCCACCGGAGGTCTTGGTGACCTTGGCCGTGGCGTTACGCAGGCTGGCGCCGACTTCCTCGACGTCCAGTTCGTAGACCGTGCGCTTGACGCCCTCGCGGTCCTCGTAGGACCGCTGCTTCAGCCGGCCCTGCACGATGACGCGCATGCCTCGCTGGAGCGACTCCGCGACGTTCTCCGCCGCCTGACGCCAGACCGAGCAGGTCAGGAACAGGCTCTCGCCATCCTTCCACTCGTTCGTCTGGCGGTCGAAGGTGCGGGGAGTGGACGCGACACGGAACTTCGCGACCGCCGCACCGGAGGGGGTGAAGCGCAGCTCGGGGTCATCGACAAGATTGCCGACGACCGTGATGACGGTCTCGCCTGCCATGGGGGAACCTCTCGGCGGGTTTGCTCTGGCTGCTTGGTTGCTGCTACTCGAATCCCGAGATCAGCTGAGCTGGAGAGCTCAGTGGGTCTCGGGGCGGAGGACCTTGGTCCGGAGGACCGACTCGTTCAGGTTCATCTGGCGGTCGAGCTCCTTGACGATCGCGGGCTCAGCCTGCAGATCGATGACCGAGTAGATGCCCTCGGGCTTCTTCTTGATCTCGTACGAGAGACGACGACGGCCCCAGGTGTCGACCTTCTCGACCTTGCCGTTGCCCTCACGGACGACGGAGAGGAAGTTCTCGATCAGGGGGGCGACAGCGCGCTCCTCCAGATCGGGGTCGAGGATGACCATCACCTCGTAGTGACGCATGTGGAACCCACCTCCTTTGGACTCAGCGGCCACGGTCGTTCCGTGGCAGGAGGGTTGTGATGCGTACGCAACGGTATCCGCCGGCACTGACAATCGGGGGTGACCTCGCGGTTTCCCCGAGCTGGCCCGGGCAGACATCGGTGCAGACGGTACACAGTACCCGCACACCCGCTTCCGGTTGAAATCCGGCCGCCGTCGCCCACAATCTGTACACATCGGGTGTGTATGGCGCTACGATGCGCCGTCTTCCGCAGGAGGTGCCCTATGGCACAGGCATTGCGACCCAACACCGTCGGAGGCCTCTTCGCCACGGACGGAAAGCCCCATCCCCTCCAGGCCACCCTGCTTGTGGTGACCCTGGTGCTGGGAATCACGTCCTTCGTCACAGCCCAGTTCGACGACCTGCACCTGCTCAGCTCCTGGACCGGGCTCGTGGGCATCCTCACCGGTGCGTACGGCCAGTGGGTCTCGGAGACGACCCGTGAACGCTTCGGCCTGATCCTGGGTCTCGGCGCTTCTGGATTCGGCTTCTTCCTCGGCATGGCGCACGGCGGGCTCTTCGGCGGTTTCTGACGCCAGGGGCAATGCCTTCCTCGCACCGGCCACGGAGGCAGTCCTCCGAACACCGGTAGAACAGCGCATAGAACACTCTCGAACGCCTCGGCGCACCAGAAGCCGGGGCGAAGCTCCCGTACGCCCAGTCGGGGCGCTCCCGAGGCGCAGTAGGCTTCGGCGCTAGAGCCGGAGCCCCTGTACCCATGGGGACACACCAGCCCGAGGAGCGCCCCGAATGAGCCTGACCCTGAGGACGATCAGTCGCGAGCAGCATCTGGCATACATCCAGAGCCTGCCGGCGGCGAGCCACATGCAGGTCCCGGCCTGGGCTGACGTCAAGGCGGAATGGCGCTCGGAGAGCCTCGGCTGGTTCGACAGGAACGGTGAGCTGGTCGGCGCGGGTCTCGTCCTCTACCGGCAGCTGCCCAAGATCAAGCGCTATCTCGCCTATCTGCCCGAGGGCCCGGTCATCAACTGGTTCGCGCCGAACCTGACCGACTGGCTGGAACCGATGCTCGCGCATCTGAAGAACCAGGGCGCCTTCTCCGTGAAGATGGGCCCTCCGGTGATCATCCGGCGCTGGGAGGCCACCTCCATCAAGGCGGGCATCCAGAACCCGGACGTGAAGCGGCTGCGCGACATCGAGGCCGACTTCATCGAGCCGCGTGCCTTCGAAGTCGCCGACAAGCTCCGTCGCATGGGCTGGCAGCAGGGCGAGGACGGCGGCGCCGGCTTCGGCGACGTACAGCCCCGCTACGTCTACCAGGTGCCGCTGGCCAACCGGTCCTTGGAAGAGGTCCACAAGAACTTCAACCAGCTGTGGCGGCGCAACATCAAGAAGGCCGAGAAGGCCGGCGTCGAGGTCGTCCAGGGCGGTTACCAGGACCTCGAGGAATGGCAGCGCCTGTACGAGATCACGGCCGTGCGCGACCACTTCCGGCCGCGCCCGCTGTCGTATTTCCAGCGCATGTGGACGGCCCTCAACACCGAGGACCCCAACCGCATGCGGCTGTACTTCGCCCGCCACAACGGAGTGAACCTGTCGGCGGCGACGATGCTGATCGTCGGCGGCCACGTCTGGTACTCCTACGGCGCCTCCGACAACATCGGCCGTGAGGTCCGGCCCTCGAACGCGATGCAGTGGCGCATGCTGCGCGACGCCTACGCGCTCGGCGCCACCGTCTACGACCTGCGCGGCATCTCCGACTCGCTGGACGAGACCGACCACCTCTTCGGCCTGATCCAGTTCAAGGTAGGCACGGGCGGCCAGGCCGCCGAGTACCTCGGTGAGTGGGACTTCCCGCTCAACAAGCTGCTCCACAAGGCTCTCGACATCTACATGTCGCGTCGCTGACCTTGTGTTCTCTGCTTCGATACCGTCAACAGCTGCACCGTCGATAGCTTCCATACCTCTGATACACCGCAGCCACGAGAAAGGTTCCAGGTCCGGCCATGGCGCTCACGCTCTACGTCGACACCGCGCGCTGGCGGGCGCACCACAAGCACGTGCAGGAGCAGTTCCCTGGGCTCGTCCCGGTCTGCAAGGGCAACGGCTACGGGTTCGGGCACGAGCGGCTGGCGGAGGAGGCCACGCGACTGGGCTCGGACATCCTCGCGATCGGCACGACGTACGAGGCCGCGCGCATCAAGGACTGGTTCGGCGGTGACCTGCTGGTTCTGACGCCGTACCGGCGCGGCGAGGAGCCGGTGCCGCTGCCCGACCGGGTCATCCGCTCCGTTTCGTCGGTGGACGGCGTGTACGGCCTCGTGGGCGCCCGTGTCGTCATCGAGGTGATGTCCTCGATGAAGCGGCACGGTGTCAGCGAGCGCGACCTGCCGCAGCTGCACTCCGCCATCGAGAACGTCCGGCTGGAGGGCTTCGCCATCCACCTGCCGCTGGACCGCACCGACGGCTCCGACGCCGTCGAGGAGGTCATCGGCTGGATGGACCGTCTGCGCGCGGCCCGTCTGCCGTTGCACACGATGTTCGTCAGCCACCTCAAGGCCGAGGAACTCGCCCGCCTCCAGCAGCAGTTCCCGCAGACCCGCTTCCGCGCCCGCATCGGCACCCGGCTGTGGCTGGGGGACCACGACGCCACCGAGTACCGCGGCGCGGTCCTGGACGTCACGCGCGTCTCCAAGGGCGACCGCTTCGGCTACCGGCAGCAGAAGGCGGCCTCTGACGGCTTCCTGGTGGTCGTGGCGGGCGGTACGTCGCACGGGGTGGGTCTGGAGGCCCCGAAGGCTCTCCACGGCGTCATGCCGCGCGCCAAGGGCGTCGCACGGGCCGGCCTGGCCACGGTCAACCGGAACCTTTCTCCCTTCGTGTGGGGAGGCAAGCAGCGCTGGTTCGCGGAGCCACCGCACATGCAGGTCTCGATCCTGTTCGTCTCGTCGGACGCCCCGGAGCCGAAGGTCGGGGACGAGCTGGTCGCCCATCTGCGGCACACCACCACGCAGTTCGACCGGCTCGTCGACCGCTGAATCGCCGCCGCTCGGCGACTGAACGACCGCCGCTCGGCAACGCCGTAACCAAGAAAGGCCGTACACGGAATCCTCCGTGTACGGCCTTTTCCCTCGTCGGCCTACTCCGTCTACGGCCTTTGGCGTGCCATCCCTACGCCCTGTTCGCTCAGAGCGAACTCCCGGTCGGGCCCTGGTTGCCCCACTCCACCTGAGGCCCCTCGAAGTGGGCCGCATGCCGCGGTGGATGGGCCGCGGCGCCGAACACGAACACGTCCTCCGCCCTGTCGAGGACACCGCCCGAGGGGTCGTCGTCGCCGGCTCGGCGCACCGGGTCGCGCTCCGGCATGAGGATGTCCCGTACGACGACGGCGCACAGGTACAGCGTCCCCAGCAGGTGCAGGCCGATGGCCCAGTGGTAGCCGTCGGGCGGCAGTCCCTTGTGGGCGTCCCCGCTGGTCGTGTACGCGAGGTACATCCAGATCCCGAGGAAGTAGGCCACCTCGCACGCCTGCCAGATGAGGAAGTCCCGCCACCTCGGCCGGGCCAGGACGGCCAAGGGCACCAGCCAGAGGACGTACTGCGGCGAGTAGACCTTGTTGGTGAGGATGAACGCCGCGACGATCAGGAAGGCCAGCTGGGCGAAGCGCGGACGTCGCGGCGCGGTGAGCGTGAGTGCGGCGACGCCGACACAGGACAGCAGCATCAGCAGCGTGGCAAGCGTGTTGACGGTCTCGGTACTCAGCGGGTCAGTGGAGTTCTGGGCCAGGATCAGCCAGAACGAACCGAAGTCGACGCCTCGCTCCTGGCTGAACCGGTAGAACTGCGACCACCCGTCCCAGGCGAGGAGCATCACCGGAAGATTCACGACCAGCCAGGCGAACACGGTGCCGCCCAGCGCCTTGCCGAAGTCCCGCCACTTGCCCGCGCGCCAGCACAGGACGAGCAACGGGCCGAGCAGGAAGACGGGATAGAGCTTGGCGGCCGTGGCGAGCCCCAGCAGGATCCCGAAGGCGACGGACCGGCCACGCGACCACATCAGCATCGCCGCAGCCGTCAGGGCGACGGCCAGCAGGTCCCAGTTGATGGTCGCGGTCAGCGCGAAGGCGGGCGCCAGGGCGACCAGCAGGCCGTCCCAGGGGCGCCGGGTGTGCGTGCGGCTCACGCAGACAGCGATGACGGCCGCGCACACCATCAGCATCCCGGCGTTGACCATCCAGTACCACTGCTCCTGGTCCTGGATGGTGCCGCTGCCCGGCGTGAGCCAGGAGGCGACCTCCATGAAGACTCCGGTCAGCACCGGGTACTCGAGGTACTCCATGTCACCGGGGAGCTTGTCGAAGTACGGCACGAGCCCGTCGGCGAAGCCGCGCCCCTGGAACAGGTGCGGGATGTCCGAGTAGCAGGCATGTGTGTACTGGGAGCTGGCACCGAAGAACCAGGCGCCGTTGTAGCAGGGCGCCTTCTGGACCAACCCGAGAGCGAACATGCCGATCGCCACGAGCGCGACGATCCGCACGGGAGTCCACCAGGACGTCCCGAGCAGGGCACGCCGTCCGATGGGGCCGCCGATCAGCTCGCTCCCGCTGGCGGCGACCTCGTCTTCCTTGGTCGGCCGCACCGGGTCCGGCTCGTGCACGCTCGTGGGCGTCGTCTCTGCACTGGGCATGGGGCACATCCTGCCGTACGTGTCTGAGAACGGTGCGAGGGCGAAGGGGATGCGGCGGTTGAGTGTTTCACGTGAAACCGACGTTTCACGTGAAACAGGCCGATCACCGGGTCCGCTCGTACGCGCGACAAAGGCCGGTGGCCGGCACCCCTGAGGCGGGTGCCGGCCACCGGCCTTCTCGCGTCAGGTGAGCCTTCGGTCAGCCTGATGGTCCGCCGAAGATGCCTCCGTTGCCGTTGGCATTACCTCCGCTGTTATCTGTTTCCGTCTCCGTTGGCGTCGGCGACGAGGTTGTGCCTCCGTCCGAGCCACCGTTCTGCCCGCCATTGCTGGTGTCGCACTGCCAGTCGAATTCGCTACAGGTGCCGGTCGGCGTCGGCGTCGGTGACGTCTCCGACTCCGAGGGCGTCGGGGTCGGCGTCGGACTCTCCTCGACGGTCTCGGTCGGCGTCGGCACCACGGTCGGCGTCGGGGTGTCGTTGATGATCTCCCCGATGGGCTCCGCCTCCGGGAAGTCCTCGTAGTCGATGCCCTTCATGGCCTCAGCCATGTAGTCCTTCCAGACCTGCGCCGGAATGTCACCACCGTGGATGGAGGGCACGCCACCGGTGCCGTTCATGGAGAGCAGCTTGCCCTTGCCGGGATCCGTCCGGAACAGCGTGACGGCCGTGGACAGCTCCCTGGTGTAGCCGACGAACCAGGCCGACTTGTTCTCATCCGTCGTACCCGTCTTGCCGGCCACCGGGAACCCGATGTCCGCGACCTTCTTACCGGTGCCGTTCTTGACCACGTTCTCCAGGACGTCTGTCACGTTGTTCGCGACGTTCTCGTCCATGGCGATCTGCTCCTCCGGCTTCTCGAACCCGGGGAGCTGGGCGCCGTCCTTGATCACCTTGGTGACCGAGTACGGCTCGAGGTGCGTACCCGAATTGGCGAAGGTGCCGTACGCGTCGGCCATGCGGATGGCGCTGGGGGTCGACGTACCGAGCGAGAAGGACACGTTCCTGATGTTGCCCTTGTCGAAGAAGGCAGACGAGATACCCATCTTGTTCGCCATCTTCTGGGTGTTGGACAGGCCGACGTCGATACCCAGCTGTGCGAACGGGCTGTTGATCGACTGCTCCATGGCCTTCCTGAGCGTCACCTCGCCCCAGGCCGTGGTGCCCTCGTTCTTCTGCCGGAACGGCTTTCCGTCATTGCCCATGATCGGATCGCCGTTCTGGTCCTTGATCTCCAGAAGGTCGTTGCCGTTGTACTTGGCCAGCGGCGAGAGCGGCTCCCCGTCGGTCTCGTACGTCCCGTACTGCATTGCGGAGGCCAGCACGATGGGCTTCCAGGTCGATCCGACCGGCACACCCAGCGTGTTGGCGTTGTTGGAGTAGTGCCCCTTGTCGTAGCCCGCGCCGCCGTACAACGCGACGATCGCTCCGGTCTTGGGATCGACCGACGCACCACCGAACTGGACGTACTTGTCCTTCTCCCGCTTCTTCGGATCGAGGAAGCTCTTCTGCGTCTTCGCGACAGCCGCCGCCAGCTCGTTGACCTTGTCCTTGTCGAAGGTCGTGTAGATCCGGTAGCCGCCCTGCTCCAGGTCCTCGGGAGAGAGACCTGCCTTCTTGGCGACGTACTCCTTGGCGATGTCGATCAGATAGCCGGACTGTCCGGAAAGGTTCGAGTTCTGCTGCTTCAGCTTGGGGAAGTCGCCGACCTTGGCCCGCTCCGCCGGCGCCATGCGTCCGACCTCGACCATGCGGTCCAGGATCCACGACCAGCGTTCCTTGGCCCGCTTGGTGTTCTCGTCCGGCGTGGCACCCGCTCCCACACCACCGTCGGGGTTGTAGAAGTTCGGGCCCTTCAGCACGGAGGCGAGGAAAGCGCACTGCGTGGTGGTGAGCTTCTGGGCGTCCACACCGAAGTACGCCTGGGCCGCCGCCTGGATGCCGTAGGCGTTTCGGCCGTAGTAGGCGGTGTTCAGGTAGCCCGCGAGGATGTCGTCCTTGGACAGCTGCTGGCCCACCTTGATGGAGATGAACAGCTCCTTGAACTTACGGGAGACCGTCTGCTCCTGGCTCAGGTAGGTGTTCTTGACGAACTGCTGCGTGATCGTCGAACCACCCTGTGTCTCGCCACCCCTCGCCATGTTGAGGAGAGCGCGCGCGATACCGGCCGGGTCGATGCCGTTGTCCTTGTAGAAGGACGCGTTCTCGGCGGAGACCACCGCGTCCTTCATGTCCTTCGGGATCTCGGCATTGCTCACGAGCTGGCGGTTCGTCTGACCGCCGGTCGCCGCCATCTGCTTGCCGTTGGACCAGTAGAAGACGTTGTTCTGCGCCAGGGCCGTGTCCTGGGCCTTCGGGATCCCGACCATCGCGTACCCGATGCCCGCGGCGGTCACCAGACCGGCCATGAACGCGAGGAAGGCTCCCGTGACGAGCCGCCACGACGGCACCCAGCGCGCGAAGCCGTCCTTGCCCGCGCGCGGATAGTCAATGAAACGCTTCTTGTCCGGCGGGGCCCCACGCCCTCTGCCACGCCCGGGACCGCCCGGCCCACCAGGGGCCGCTCGACGGCCGCCCCTGGTGGGTTCAGGCGCTCTGCGCCGGCTGCCGGCACTTCTCTGGGCCGCGCGTCGTGCCTCGGCGCGGCCGCCGTAGGGACGTTCCTCGCCTACCGAACCGGTGGAACCCGACCCGTATGAGTCGGAGGGAGATCCGGTGGCGCCTCGCGGTGCCGCTCGGCGGCCGGGGGACGAGCCGGCCTGGCCGCGTCGGGCCGCGGCACGTCCGCCTCCCTGCGGCTGCGGCGGTTTGCGACGGTGCTCGCTCATCGAACGACTACTCCTCGGACAGGCGCACCCCTGGGCGCCTGTCAACGGCGGCGGTTTTCCGGTCCCCCCGGAGTACGGATGTGGCCGGTTCCTCATTCACCCGTACTGCACCAAGGATGACGACGCCCTCAGGTGTCACTCGGTTCCCGGTGTTGTACATGGCGCACAGACTACGCACCGTCAAAGTCCACCTAGCCCCGAACTTCACCCCAAATCAGGCAACTCGCTCCACATGAATCGTTGATGTGATCCCGTTCACCGTTCCCCCACTTGTCGCGCCCGGAAGGCCGTTCTATCGTCTTGATGTATCGAGTCGATACATCAGCGCGAGATAAGACGAGGAGGCGAGGGGTGAGCCGACGGTCCGGGATCCTCGAATTCGCCGTACTCGGACTGCTGCGCGAGTCCCCGATGCACGGATACGAGCTGCGCAAACGACTCAATACGTCGCTGGGCGTGTTCCGTGCGTTCAGCTACGGCACGCTCTATCCCTGCCTCAAGACGCTGGTCGCCAACGGCTGGTTGATCGAGGAACCGGGGAACACCACCGAGGACGCGCTCGCCGCACCACTCGCGGGCCGTCGCGCCAAGATCGTCTACCGGTTGACGGCGGAAGGTAAGGAGCACTTCGAGGAGCTGCTCTCCCAGACCGGACCCGACGCGTACGAGGACGAGCATTTCGCTGCCCGATTCGCCTTCTTCGGACGCACACCCCAGGACGTGCGCATGCGCGTGCTGGAGGGTCGCCGCAGCCGACTGGAGGAGCGCCTGGAGAAGATGCGCGCCTCCCTGGCGCGCACCCGGGAGCGCCTCGACGACTACACGCTTGAGCTCCAGCGCCACGGGATGGAGTCCGTGGAGCGCGAAGTGCGCTGGCTGAACGAGCTCATCGAGAGCGAGCGGGCCGGACGGGACCTGAAGGGTTCCGCTTCCGGGGGGTCCGCTCAGCAGGACACCACAACTGGAGAGCCGGGCGATCTGCCCCGTCCCGGGGACACCCCCAGGACGGATTCGCCCGGCGACACCGCCACGTGAGAGCCCAGTCAGGGCCTCACTCGTACACACAGGGAGCAACCGGAATGGGTTCGGTTCGCGTAGCCGTCGTCGGCGTGGGCAACTGTGCCGCGTCGCTGGTTCAGGGAGTCGAGTACTACAAGGACGCCGACCCGGCGTCGAAGGTCCCCGGCCTGATGCACGTGCAGTTCGGCGACTACCACGTCAGTGACGTCGAGTTCGTCGCCGCGTTCGATGTCGACGCGAAGAAGGTCGGCCTCGACCTCGTGGACGCCATCGGCGCCAGCGAGAACAACACGATCAAGATCTGTGACGTGCCCCGTTCCGGCGTGACCGTCCAGCGCGGTCACACCCTCGACGGCCTCGGCAAGTACTACCGCGAGACCATCGAGGAGTCGGCCGAGGCTCCGGTCGACGTCGTCCAGATCCTCAAGGACAAGCAGGTCGACGTCCTCGTCTGCTACCTGCCCGTCGGTTCCGAGGACGCGGCGAAGTTCTACGCCCAGTGCGCCATCGACGCCAAGGTCGCCTTCGTCAACGCCCTGCCGGTGTTCATCGCCGGTACGAAGGAATGGGCTGACAAGTTCACCGCGGCGGGCGTCCCGATCGTCGGCGACGACATCAAGTCCCAGGTCGGCGCCACCATCACGCACCGCGTCATGGCGAAGCTGTTCGAGGACCGCGGCGTCGTCCTGGACCGCACGATGCAGCTGAACGTCGGCGGCAACATGGACTTCAAGAACATGCTCGAGCGCGAGCGCCTGGAGTCCAAGAAGATCTCCAAGACGCAGGCCGTCACCTCCCAGATCCCCGACCGGGACCTCGGCGAGAAGAACGTCCACATCGGTCCGTCCGACTACGTCGCGTGGCTCGACGACCGCAAGTGGGCCTACGTCCGCCTCGAGGGCCGCGCCTTCGGTGACGTCCCGCTGAACCTGGAGTACAAGCTCGAGGTCTGGGACTCCCCGAACTCCGCCGGCGTCATCATCGACGCCCTGCGCGCCGCGAAGATCGCCAAGGACCGCGGCATCGGCGGCCCGATCCTGTCGGCGTCGAGCTACTTCATGAAGTCCCCGCCGGTCCAGTACTTCGACGACGAGGCCCGCGAGAACGTCGAGAAGTTCATCAAGGGCGAGGTCGAGCGCTAGCTCGACACAGCGCGGTGCGCTAGCTCGACACAGCGCGGTGCGCTAGCTCGACACAGCGCGGTGCGCTAGCTCGACACAGCGCAATGCGGTGGCTCGACACCGCACTGTGCGCTGAAGGCTCACGCAGAACGCTCCTGCCAGGGCTGTGGAGGGTCCCCGGGTTGTACCGCCCGGGGACCCTCCCGTATGTGAGGCTGTGCCCCATGTCCGTCGTACGCGACCTGCGGGTCCTGCTGCGCTTCCGGGACTTCCGGCGTCTGCTCGTCGTACGCCTGCTCTCCCAGGGCGCAGACGGCGTCTACCAGACCGCGCTCGCCACGTACGTCGTCTTCTCCCCGGAGAAACAGACCTCGGCCACCGCGATCGCCTCCGCCATGGCGGTCCTGCTCCTGCCGTACTCCCTGGTGGGCCCCTTCTCCGGAGTGCTCCTGGACCGCTGGCGCCGCCGCCAGGTCCTTTTGTACGGCAGCCTGCTGCGGACCCTGCTGGCCTCGGCGACCGCCGCCCTGATCATCACCGAGGTCCCGGACTGGCTGTTCTACGTCTCCGCCCTGTGCGTCACCGCCGTCAACCGCTTCGTCCTGTCCGGCCTGTCCGCCGCGCTGCCACGCGTGGTCGACGAAGAGCGGCTGGTGATCGCCAACTCCCTTTCCCCGACCGCCGGAACGCTCGCCGCGACCGCAGGTGCCGGCTTCGCCTTCCTCGTACGGCTGGTGGTCTGGGACTCCGATGCCGCCGTGGTGCTACTGGGAGCCGCCCTGTACCTGTGCGCCGGACTCGCCGCCCTGCGCATGGCACCGGAACTGCTCGGTCCCGATCGCGAGTTGGTGCAGCCACGTCTCGTGGCGGCTCTCTCCGGCACCGCGCGCGACCTGGCGGCAGCCGTGCGCCATCTCTCCGCTCCACCACGCCGCGAGGCCGTCTGGGCGCTGTTCACGATGACCCTGATGCGCTTCTGCTACGGCGCCCTGCTGGTCATGCTGCTGATGCTGTGCCGGTACGCCTTCTCCTCCAACGCCGATGACGGACTCGCCCTGCTGGGGCTGGCGCTGGCCATCTCCGCGGCCGGCTTCTTCGCGGCAGCCGTGGTGACCCCCTGGGCCGCAACACGGCTCGGCCCCGGCCGCTGGATCGCCGTGTGCGCGGGTGCCGCCGCCATTCTGGTGACCGTACTCGGCCTGCCGTTCGCCACAACTCCCATGCTGGTCGCGGCATTCGTGCTGGGCCTGACGACGCAGGGCGCGAAGATCGCGACGGACACGATCGTGCAGTCCTCGGTCGAGGACGGCTTCCGTGGCCGGACCTTCTCCGTCTACGACGTTCTGTTCAACGTCGCCTTCGTCGGAGCCGCCGGAGTGGCCGCCCTGATACTGCCGCCGGACGGC
The DNA here is from genome assembly GCF_008042075.1 of Streptomyces sp. UW30. GTDB lineage: Bacteria > Actinomycetota > Actinomycetes > Streptomycetales > Streptomycetaceae > Streptomyces. Next base: position 1,727,387 of record NZ_RDBN01000053.1, read on the forward strand.
CGTTCGGCCCCCCTGGTGGTCACAGTCGCCTTTATCTATGCGGCAGTTGCTGCGGCTATGGCCCGCTTTGAGTATCGGTCTGTGTCACATCAATGACACAGAGCCACTCCCGAGTACGAAGTTGTCAGTGGGGCCCGGTAGCTTACGTCCGTCTTACATCGCGCCATTGTTCGCGATCACGCACCCGTGTTCTAGGGGGACCCCCAAGTGACAACTCCGCCGCCGCAGGGCAATCCATTCGCTCAGGGCCAGAACCCGTACGCCCAGGGTCAGCCGCCGCAGGGCCAGGCCCCGTACCCGCAGCAGCCGGGCCAGCCGGGCTTCCCGCAGGGCGGGGCACCGTACGCACCGGTTCCGCCGCAGCAGCCCGGCCGCAAGGTCAGCTTCAAGACGATCAAGAACGTCTTGATCGGCGTGGGCGTCGTGACTGCGCTCATCGTTGGCTACATAGCCAGCCTGAACGACCCGGACCAGGCCAAGGTGGGCGACTGCCTGAAGTCCACCTCGTCGTCGAGCTCGGACGACAGCATGGAGGTCGTGGACTGCTCCTCGTCCGAGGCCGAGGCCAAGGTGCTCAAGAAGGTCGACGGCACCTACACCTCGTTCACCGCCGAAACCGAGTGCCGCAAGGTCAGTGGCGCCACCAGCTTCTACGCCCAGACCGGCGACGGCGACAACTTTGTCCTGTGCCTCTCGGACGTGTGATCTGACGTCTCCGCACAACTGAGGGGCTGTGTTTCACGTGAAACACAGCCCCTCAGTGCGTGCCGCTCTCCACGGAACGGGGTCGATGTTTCACGTGAAACATCGACCCCGTTCCGCAGCCTCAGCTCTGCTCGGCCCACCACTCCTTGAGTGCGGCCACCGCCTCGGCATGCTCCATCGGCCCGTTCTCCAGCCGCAGCTCCAGCATGTGCTTGTACGCGCTGCCGATGACCGGACCAGGCCCGACGCCGAGGATTTCCATGATCTCGTTGCCGTCGAGGTCGGGGCGGATGGAGTCGAGTTCCTCCTGCTCCTGGAGCTGGGAGATCCGATCCTCAAGGCCGTCGTAGGCACTGGACAGGGCCGCCGCCTTGCGCTTGTTCCGCGTCGTGCAGTCCGAGCGGGTCAGCTTGTGGAGTCGGTCGAGGAGCGGGCCGGCGTCGCGGACGTAGCGTCGGACGGCGGAGTCCGTCCACTCCCCGGTGCCGTAGCCATGGAAGCGCAGGTGGAGTTCGACCAGACGTGAGACGTCCTTCACCAGCTCGTTGGAGTACTTGAGCGCCGTCATGCGCTTCTTCGTCATCTTCGCGCCGACCACCTCATGGTGATGGAACGAGACCCGGCCGTCGTTCTCGAAGCGGCGTGTGCGCGGCTTGCCGATGTCGTGCAGCAGGGCGGACAGCCGGAGGGTCAGGTCGGGACCGTTCTCCTCCAGCTCCATCGCCTGCTCCAAGACGATCAGCGTGTGCTCGTAGACATCCTTGTGACGGTGATGCTCGTCGCTCTCCAGACGCAGCGCCGGCAGCTCGGGCAGCACATGGTCGGCGAGCCCGGTGTCGACCAGCAGCGTCAGGCCCTTGCGGGGGTGAGCGGAGAGGATCAGCTTGTTCAGCTCGTCCCGAACCCGCTCCGCCGAAACGATCTCGATCCGCCCGGCCATCTGCGTCATGGCCGTCACCACCTCGGGCGCCACCTCGAAGTCGAGCTGGGCCGCGAAGCGCGCCGCTCGCATCATGCGCAGCGGGTCGTCCGAGAAGGACGCTTCCGGCGTACCCGGAGTCCGCAGGACACCGGCCGCGAGGTCCTCGAGCCCGCCGTGCGGGTCGACGAACTCCTTCTCCGGCAGCGCGACCGCCATCGCATTGACCGTGAAGTCGCGCCGGACGAGGTCCTCCTCGATCGAGTCGCCGTAGGACACCTCGGGCTTGCGTGAGGTCCGGTCGTACGCCTCCGAGCGGTAGGTCGTGACCTCGATCTGGTAGCCGTCCTTCTGGGCACCGACCGTGCCGAAGGCGATCCCGACCTCCCACACCGCGTCCGCCCACGGGCGCACGATCTTCAGCACGTCCTCGGGACGGGCGTCGGTCGTGAAGTCGAGGTCATTGCCGAGCCGAGCGAGCAGAGCGTCCCGGACCGATCCGCCGACCAGGGCGAGTGAGAACCCGGCCTCCTGGAATCGGCGGGCAAGGTCGTCGGCGACAGGCGCGACCCGCAGCAGCTCACTCACCGCGCGGTGCTGCACCTGACTCAGGACACTGGACTTGTCTTCGTTGGCGTTCGGCACAACAGAAGAGGGTACGTGGCCCGGGCGACCCGGAGCGCCTCCATTAAACGTGCACAGCGCGGGCACAGACGCCTCCGCCGGTGCAGCCCGAGGGCTGCGTCACATCCTTTACGACTTGGTGACGACCTCCCTTTATAAATGCACATACGGGACAGGCCGACGATGGGGACCGATCTTGTGGGGCAGTCCGCGGCACTTCCCCTCAGCGCGCATCGTTACCATGCGTGGACGCACATTCCGACGACCACTGACGACGACGAGGGACGGGCGAGCGCGTGGCCGAGGCGGCAGACTTCCAGGGGATGAGTCCCTCACCTGCCCGCCGCTGGCTGCGGCGCACCGGAGCACTGTTCGCCGGGGCGCCGCTGCTGGCCGGCCTGCTCCAGCTGCCTGCGGCGACGTCCTCGCACGCCGCCGGAGGGGACTCTCTGAAGGCCGCTTCCGGCTCGAAAACGGTGGCCGTCGCGGTGGACTCGCTCACCCCTGCCGTCGCCGGTGAGGACGACACGGTGACCGTGTCCGGCACGGTGACCAACAAGGGCAAGCAGACCGTCACCGGCGCGCAGGTGGACCTGCGTCTCGGCGGAGTGCTGAACACCCGCTCGGCCATCGACACGGCCGCCGGACGCACCGACTACCAGGAGGGTCTCGACGGCTCCCCGGTGGGCGGGAAGTACGTCAAGGAGTTCGCCAAGCTCACTCCGGGGGTCTCGCAGACCTTCAACATCTCGGTGCCGGTCGACGAGCTCGACCTCGGCGGAGACGGGGTCTACCCGTTCGCCGTCTCCCTGTCCGGCGAGACGTCCGCGGAGCCCTGGAACCACGTTCTGGGCATCCAGCGGACCTTCCTGCCGTGGCAGCCGGACGGGGCCGACACAAAGACGAAGACGACGGTTCTGTGGCCGCTCATCTCCACGTCCCACATGACGGCGCAGACGGGATCGGACGAGGCGCAGACGCCGGTCTTCCGTGATGACGACCTCGCCAAGGAGATCTCCCCGGGCGGGCGTCTCCAGCAGCTGGTGTCGCTCGGCAAGGACCTCGACGTCACCTGGGTGATCGACCCCGACCTGCTGGCCTCCGTGGACGCGATGACGGAGAGCTACCGCGTTCAGGGCGAGGGTGACACGACCACGGCCGGCACCCACCAGGCGGTCGCCAACCGGTGGCTGGCCGAGCTCCAGGACGCGGTGCAGGACAAGGAGGTCGTCGCCCTTCCCTTCGCCGACCCCGACCTGGCGTCCCTGGCGCACAACGGCACGAACGTCACCGGCTCCCTGAGTCACCTCAAGGAGGCCACGGACGTCGCCGCCGACACCGTCGACGCGGTGCTCCACGTGCAACCGAACACCGACTTCGCCTGGCCCGTGAACGGCGCCGTCGACCCGTCCATCGTGAAGGTCGCCACCTCCGCCGGCGCGGACAAGGTGATCGCCCGCAGCGACAGCCTGGTCGAGACTGGCGGCCTGCCCTACACGCCGTCATCGGCCCGCCCCATCGGCGGCGGCACGACGGCGGTGGTAGCGGACGCACGGATGTCGACGGTGTTCCGGGGCAATCTGACGAGAGCGTCGAGCTCGACACTCGCCGTGCAGAGGTTCCTCGCCCAGAGCCTGACCCTGAACCTCCAGTCGGACAAGCAGCGCAGCATCGTCGTCGCTCCGCAGCGGATGCCGACGGCGAGCCAGGCCCAGGCGATGGCCGAGGCGGTGACGGCGCTCCAGGGCGGCACATGGTCCCAGTCCCAGGGACTGACGGCCGCCGCCACGGCCAAGCCGGATTCCGGTGCCACCACCAAGGTGCCGTCGGCGTCCAGGTACCCCTCCTCGCTGCGCAAGCAGGAGCTGCCGCGCGCGGCCTTCGAGCAGATCGCGGCCACGAAGAGCAAGCTCGACAGCTTCAAGGTGATCCTGACCGACCCGTCCCGCGTCGTGACCCCCTTCGGGCGGGCCATGAACCGCGAGATGTCCACGTCATGGCGTGGCCGCTCGGCGGCGGCTGCCGACTACCGCAACGGCGTCGAGGCTTACATCAACTCACTGGCCGGCCAGGTCACGCTGATCGAGAAGTCCGAGATCAAGCTTTCGGGCCGCAGCGCAACGATCCCTGTGACCGTGCAGAACAACCTGGTGCAGGGCGTCGAGCACCTGGTGCTGCGACTCACCTCATCGAGCCCGAGGCGCCTGGAGATCGGCGGCGAGGCGTACTACGAACAGTCCGTCACGGTCTCCGGCGGACACAGCCAGACAGTGAAGTTCCCCACGTCGGCTCAGGCCAACGGACAGGCCACGGTGAGGGCCCAGCTGTACACGGAGGACGGCCAGCCGTACGGCCAGCCCGTCACGTTCGACGTCAAGGTCACCGAGTTCACGGCCACCGTGATGCTGGTCATCGGCGGCGGCTTCCTGCTGCTGGTCCTCGCCGGGTTCCGGATGTACACGCAGCGCAAGCGCGCCGCGGCCCGTGACGCCGAGGAGAACGGCTCCCAGGAGGCGGGTGAGGCCGACGGCGATCCGGAGAACCCGGAAGGCCCCGAGGACCGTCTCACACCCGAGGACCTTCACAAGGAAGAGTCCCGCACCGGTGAGGGGGAAGACGCCCCGGAGCAGCCGAGTGACCCGACCCCGGACACCGCAGCGGAAAGCGCCGACCCGTCCGGCACGGGTGAGAGAGTGGACCGTTGAGCGATGTCGTGGCCGGTGGGCCCGGGACGATGAGGTGGGGTAGCCATGAACGCGCCGTACGACGGTGACCGCGGCCAGGCTGCGGGCAGCTCGGGGCACCCCGAGGGCCCGCCGCCCGAGCCCGGCCAGGTGCCGCCGCAGCACCCCGCGGACATGTACCTCCAGGACGCCTACGACCAGGACCCCTACCGGGGCCAGGAGCTCTCCGCCCAGGACCCGGTCGCCGAGGCGCTGTACGACCGTGCTGCGCACCCGCCGCCCCCGCCGGGCACGTACCAGCCACAGCAGCCCCTCTACTCCCAGCCGCCCCAGTCGCCGTACGCCCCCGACCCGCACGTGTGGGCCCAGACCCCGGCGCCCGAGCCGGAGGGCCCCACCCAGTACCTGCCGTACGGTGACGACCCCCGTACGACCCAGTACGTGGGCGTCGACGATCTGGTCTCGCATTCCGCAGGGGAACAGCAGGAGCACGACGCCTTCGCGCACCTCTTCCGCGACCAGCAGCAGGGCGGCCACCCGCAGTACCAGACGCCGCCCACGGTCCCCGGACCCTCGCCCGCACCCGCCACGGGCCCCACGCCCCCCGTAGGGGCCGACACAGCCGCACCCGAGCCCGCTCCCGCCCCGGCGCCCGCCTCGACGAAGGGCGGGCGGGCCGGCGGTCTGCTGAAGTCGAGCGCCGTGATGGCGGCGGGGACGATGGTCTCCCGGCTCACCGGGTTCGTCCGGTCGATGATGATCGTCTCGGCGCTGGGCCTCGGCCTGCTCGGTGACTCGTTCCAGGTCGCCTACACGCTGCCGACGATGATCTACATCCTGACCGTCGGCGGCGGCCTCAACTCGGTCTTCGTACCCCAACTCGTGCGCGCCATGAAGGACGACGAGGACGGCGGTGAGGCGTACGCCAACCGTTTGCTCACGCTGGTCATGGTGGCGCTCGCGGCGCTCACCGCACTCGCCATGGCCGGTGCGCCGCTCCTGGTCAGCGCGCTGTCCACCAAGGTCGCCAGTGACCCCGCGGCCAACGAGGTGGCGGTCACCTTCACCCGCTACTTCCTGCCCTCGATCTTCTTCATGGGCGTCCATGTGGTGATGGGCCAGATCCTCAACGCCCGCGGCCGGTTCGGCGCGATGATGTGGACGCCGGTCCTGAACAACATCGTCATCATCGTGACGCTCGGAATGTTCCTGTGGGTGTACGGCACCGCGGAGCACTCCGGCATGGAGGTCACGAACATCCCGCCGGAGGGCCAGCGGCTCCTCGGTGCCGGTGTCCTGCTCGGCCTGGTCGTGCAGTCCCTGGCGATGATCCCGTATCTGCGCGAGACCGGGTTCCGGCTGCGCCTGCGCTTCGACTGGAAGGGCCACGGCCTCGGCAAGGCCGCCATGCTGGCCAAGTGGACGATCCTGTTCGTCCTGGCCAACCAGGCGGGTGCGCTCGTCGTCACCCAGCTGTCCACGTCCGCCGGCTTCGACTCCGACGTCGACGGCACCGGCTACGCCGCCTACGCCAACGCTCAGCTCATCTGGGGCCTCCCGCAGGCCATCATCACAGTCTCTCTGATGGCCGCCTTGCTGCCCCGTATCTCGCGTTCCGCCGCCGAGGACGACCCGGGCGCCGTACGCGACGACATCTCCCAGGGCCTGCGTACGACAGCTGTGGCCATCGTGCCGCTCGCCTTCGGCTTCCTGGCGTTGGGCATCCCGATGTGCACGCTGATGTTCGGCTCCTCGGGCACCAGCGAGGCCACCAACATGGGCTACATGCTGATGGCGTTCGGCCTCGGCCTGATCCCCTACTCGGTGCAGTACGTCGTGCTGCGCGCCTTCTACGCCTACGAGGACACCCGCACCCCCTTCTACAACACGGTCATCGTGGCCGCGGGCAACGCGGGGGCGTCGGTGCTCTGCTATCTCCTGCTGCCGGCCCGCTGGGCCGTGGTCGGCATGGCCGCCTCGTACGGCCTGGCGTACGCGATCGGCGTAGGCGTCGCCTGGAGCCGGTTGCGCAAGAGGCTCGGCGGCGACCTCGACGGCGCCCGGGTCATGCGGACGTACGCCAGACTCTGCATCGCCTCAGTGCCCGCGGCACTGCTGAGCGGTGCGGCCTGCTACGCGACCACCCAGGTCCTCGGTCAGGGTGTCCTCGGCTCCTTCGCCGCTCTGCTCGCCGGTGGAGCGGTACTGCTCGGGATCTTCTTCGTCGCTGCGCGGAAGATGCGCATCGAGGAGCTGAACTCACTGGTCGGCATGGTTCGCGGGCGTCTGGGTCGCTGAAGCTGGGGTACGCGCACAACCATCGTCCGCCATCGTGTGTCGTGCATAGCGGCGGACTGTGGGCACAATTGGTTTCGGCGTCGGACGGTGCGCTCGGGGTCGTAGGGCGTGCAACGGATGGGGAGGCAGGAACGACGGTGGCGGAACGGAGCACGGCTGCCGTCGACGTGGCAGACAACAGCGGCGACGAGCCGCTGACCGCTCAGGCGGACCAGTCCACGGCCGACGGGGTGGCCAAGAATCGGGAGCGGGACACGGACATCGACGAGGCACAGGGGAGTGGCGGGACCGAGGGTCCCGGGAAGGCCTCACCGCCCGAACTGCACAGCGGCCACAAACTCGCCAGACGCTACCGCCTCGAGGAGTGCGTCACCCGTCTGGACGGTTTCAGCAGTTGGCGTGCGGTCGACGAGAAACTCCGTCGCGCCGTTGGCGTGCACATCCTGCCGGCGGACCACGCACGAGCCCGTTCCGTACTGGCCGCGGCTCGTTCCTCCGCACTCCTCGGCGACCCGCGCTTCGTCCAGGTACTCGACGCCGTGGACGAGAACGACCTCGTCTACGTCGTCCACGAATGGCTCCCCGACGCCACGGAACTGACGACCCTTCTGGCTTCCGGCCCGCTGGAGGTGTACGACGCCTACCAGATGGTCACCCAGGTGTCGGCAGCCATGGCCGCCGCCCACCGCGAGGGTCTGGCACATCTGCGGCTCAACCCGAACGCCGTACTGCGTACTTCCTCGGGACAGTGGCGCATCCGCGGCCTCGCCGTGAACGCCGCGTTGCGGGGCATCAGCTCCGACACCCCGCAGCGCACCGACACGGAGGCCATCGGCGCGCTGCTGTACGCCACGCTCACCCAGCGCTGGCCGTACGAGAGCGACGCCTACGGCCTGTCCGGGCTCCCGAAGGACGTCGGTCTGATCGCCCCCGATCAGGTGCGTGCCGGTGTCCACCGCGGGCTGTCCGAGCTCGCCATGCGCGCGCTGGCCAACGACGGCGCGACGGCCTCCCGCCACGAGTCCGCGTGCACGACGCCGGAGGAACTGGTGAAGGCGATCGGCGAGATGCCCCGCATCCGCCCGCCGGAGCCGTCGTTCACGGCCCCGCCGGACTATCAGCGCACGACGTACCAGCAGGGCACGTACGGCCGCCAGACGCGTCCCGGCGTCACCCAGCAGGTGCCGACCCCGCCGCCCCCGTTGCAGAGCCGTACCGGCAAGGCACTGAAGTGGGCCGTCTCGGCCCTCCTCATCGCCGCGCTGGGCCTGGGCAGCTGGCAGCTGGCGGACGCGCTGATGGACCAGGGCGGCAAGTCCGACGACAACCAGACGCAGACGACGGACGACGGCGACAAGGGCAGCGACAGCACCAAGCCGGTCCAGATCAAGATTCGGAATGCTCAGGAGTTCGTGGCGAAGGGCGAGGCCCAGGCGCCGGAGGACGTGGCCAAGACGTACGACGGTGACGGCTCGTCGTACTGGCGCACCAAGAGCTTCGTAGACGGTCCGGACATGAATCCCGCCTACAAACCCGGCGTGGGTATCGTCTACGACCTCGGCTCGGCCCAGAAGGTGTCGGCCGCGTCGATAGGGCTTCTGTATCCAGGCCCCCACACGACGATCACGCTGTACGCCGCCGACTCCATGACGCCGTCCTCGCTGGACTCGATGGAGAAGATCGGCACCGTCACGACCAACGGCACCAGTGCGACGGTGAAGGTCACCAAGTCGGTGAAGACCCAGTACGTTCTCGTATGGCTCACCGCTATGCCCTATGCGGAGGGCGACGAGTACAGCGACTCGGGCTTCAAGCAGGCCCTCACCGACCTGAAGTTCACCGGCTGAGAGCTCACCGCAGACAAAGGGAGGGGGTCCCGATGGCAGATGGCACCGCACGCCGCGACACAAGCGATCAGGACCTTCTCGCCCTGCACGTGCAGGGCGACCCCGACGCCTTCGGTGAGATCGTCCGCCGGCACCGCGACCGGCTCTGGGCGGTGGCGCTGAGGACCCTGGGCGACCGTGAGGAGGCCGCTGACGCCGTCCAGGACGCCCTCGTGTCCGCCTACCGGGCCGCCCACACCTTCCGGGGCCAGTCGGCCGTCACGACGTGGCTGCATCGGATCACGGTGAACGCCTGCCTGGACCGTGCCCGCAAGGCTGCGTCCCGTAAGACCTCTCCGGTCGATGACACCGAGCGCCTGGAGCAGTTGCTGGAGCCTCACGAGGAGGCATCCGCCCCGGCAGAGCGCAATGATCTCCACCGCCAGCTGCTGGAGGCGCTCGGCACGCTTCCGCCCGACCAGCGTGCGGCCCTCGTCCTGGTGGACATGCAGGGCTACCCGGTCGCCGAGGCCGCCCGGGTGCTCGATGTGCCCACCGGCACGGTCAAGAGCCGATGTGCGCGCGGCAGAGCCAGACTCCTGCCGCTCCTGACGCATCTACGGCCGGAAAGAGCGGGGGGCGGCAAGGATTCCGGCGAGCGGCGGAACCGGACGCAGGGGACATCCGTCCCACCGGCAGCGGGTCCACGTGCCGCGGGGCCGCAAGCCCCGGATCCGCGCGATACCGGGCCGAGTGATTCAGCTGCAGTGAAGGGCGGAGGTGGGCGAGCGTGACATCCACGACGGACACGGCCGGGCACCCGGACGTCGCCGAGATCTCCGACCTCACCGAGGGCCTTCTCCCCCCGTCCAAGACCGCCGATCTACGCCGGCATCTGGACGAGTGCGAGCTGTGCGCGGACGTCCAAGCCTCGCTGGAGGAGATCCGGGGGCTGCTCGGCACACTGCCCGGTCCGTCGCGCATGCCCACCGATGTCGCCGAACGCATCGACGCCGCCCTCGCCGCAGAGGCTCTGCTGAGCGCCACGGCGCCCGACAACATCGACCAGCCGAAGCTCGCCGGTGCTGCGCACTCGGTCTCCGACGTGGATGACGGTGCGCATGTTTCACGTGAAACATCGACAGCGGCGGGACGCCCGTCGGGGCATGCCCGCTCCTCGACCACCGGTCCCGGCCGCAAGGACCGCAAGAAGGCCGGGCGACGCAAGGTCGTCGTCCTGAGCGCCGCGTTCACAGCGGCTGCCCTGGGTCTTGGATCCGTGCTCCTGACCTCACTCATGGGTGGCGGCTCCGGTCCAACGGCCGATGGGGGGCAGACCACGGCCGACACCTTCTCCGCGGCGAAGCTGGAGAACCAGGTCTCCGATCTTCTGGCAAAGAGCGAGAGCTCCGTCGGTGGCTCCAAGAAGCCCGACCGCAGCTTGGGCATGGAGGGCGGGCCCGACACCGCGAGCCCCCGGGTCTTCCGCGAGATCACAGTGCCCGAATGCATCCGCCAGGGCATTGGTCGCAATGACACCGCCCTGGCCGCCGAGGAGGGCCGCTACAAGGGCAAGGAAGCTCTGCTCGTCGTCTTGCCCGATGCCTCTGATGTCAGCCGGGTCACCGTCTACGTCATGGACGCGAGCTGTGTGAGGCATCCATCGACCGCCAAGGCCGATGTTCTCCTGACGGAGTCCTACGCACGCCGCTGAGCGGCCGTAGGTTCGTCTCCGTCCGAGGCGGCAACCCTCACGATGTGACGTGGCGATGACGTCACCGTGTGCCCGGACACAGTGGGAATGCGCGCCCCTTAGGATCCGTTGGGTGGGGTGAGAGTCCTGAAAGGGTCTCCCACCGGTCCGACGACGTATTCCAGAGACGAGGAATCAAGCCGTGAGCGACGTCCGAAACGTGATCATTATCGGCTCCGGGCCCGCCGGCTACACGGCGGCGCTCTACACCGCGCGCGCGTCCCTGAAGCCGCTGGTGTTCGAGGGAGCCGTCACCGCTGGCGGTGCGCTCATGAACACGACCGACGTGGAGAACTTCCCGGGCTTCCAGGACGGCATCATGGGCCCCGAGCTCATGGACAACATGCGCTCCCAGGCCGAGCGCTTCGGAGCCGAGCTCGTCCCGGACGACATCGTCAACGTCGACCTGAGTGGTGAGATCAAGACCGTCACCGACACCGCGGGCACGGTTCACCGTGCGAAGGCCATCATCGTCGCCACCGGCTCGCAGCACCGCAAGCTCGGCCTGCCGAACGAGGACGCCCTCTCCGGTCGCGGCGTCTCGTGGTGCGCCACCTGTGACGGCTTCTTCTTCAAGGACCAGGACATCGCCGTGATCGGTGGCGGTGACACCGCGATGGAGGAGGCCACCTTCCTCTCCCGCTTCGCCAAGTCCGTGACGATCGTCCACCGCCGGGACACCCTGCGCGCCTCCAAGGCGATGCAGGAGCGTGCCTTCGCCGACCCGAAGATCAAGTTCGTCTGGGACAGCGAGGTGGCCGAGGTCCAGGGCGACCAGAAGCTCGCCGGCCTGAAGCTCCGCAACCTCAAGACCGGCGAGCTCTCGGACCTGGCGGTCACCGGCCTGTTCATCGCAATCGGCCACGACCCGCGCACCGAGCTGTTCAAGGGCCAGCTGGAGCTGGACGAGGAGGGCTACCTCAAGGTGGAAGCCCCCTCGACCCGCACCAACCTCAGCGGCGTCTTCGGTGCCGGCGACGTGGTCGACCACACCTACCGCCAGGCGATCACCGCGGCCGGTACCGGCTGTTCCGCCGCTCTCGACGCCGAGCGCTTCCTCGCCGCCCTCTCGGACGCGGAGAAGGCCGAGCCCGAGAAGACCGCTGTCTGACCCCCCACCCACCCCACGCACCAGAGTTAAGGAGCCCGCCGTGGCCGGCACCCTGAAGAATGTGACCGACGATTCCTTCGAGCAGGACGTCCTCAAGAGCGACAAGCCCGTTCTGGTGGACTTCTGGGCCGCCTGGTGCGGTCCGTGCCGTCAGATCGCGCCGTCCCTCGAGGCGATCGCCGCCGAGCACGGCGACAAGATCGAGATCGTCAAGCTCAACATCGACGAGAACCCGGGTACGGCCGCCAAGTACGGCGTCATGTCCATCCCGACGCTGAACGTCTACAGCAACGGCGAGGTCGCCAAGACCATCGTCGGCGCGAAGCCGAAGGCCGCGATCCTCCGCGACCTTGAGGACTTCATCGCCGAGTGACGTTTCACGTGAAACACGAATGGGCCAACCCSKMSGGGTTGGCCCATTCGCATGAGAGGCACAGCGTCGGTCACAGAGGCCGCAGCACCGGCTCTTTCTGCACGGCCCCCAGCAGCCGGTCGATCGCCATCTCCACGTCTTCCTTCCAAGACAGCGTCGTCCGCAGCTCCAGCCGCAGACGCGGGAAGGTGGGGTGGGGGCGAACCGTCTTGAAGCCCACGGCCAGCAGATGGTCTGCCGGCAGAACACACGCCGGCTCTTTCCACCGTGAATCTCCGAAGGCCTCGATCGCCTTGAAGCCCCGCCGCAGGAGATCCTTGGCGACCGTCTGGACCATCACTCTGCCCAGCCCCTGCCCCTGGTAGCCCGGCATGATGAACGCGGTCATCAACTGCACCGCGTCCGGTGAAACAGGGCTCGTGGGGAACGCGGTCGAGCGCGGGACGTAGGCCGGAGGCGCATACAGCACGAAGCCAACCGGCACCTCGTCTACGTAGACGACCCGACCGCAGGAGCCCCAGTCCAGAAGGACGGCGGAGATCCAGGCTTCCTTCTCCAGGGCGGGAGTGCCGGCCTTTACCGCGGCCTCACCGCTGACCGGGTCCAACTCCCAGAAGACGCACGAGCGGCAGCGCTTGGGAAGGTCCGGAAGGTTGTCCAGCGTGAGCGGTACGAGCCGACGCCCCATGAAGGCTGATCCTCGCTTCCTTCGCCCGCGGCATCGCGAGCGGCTGTCAGGGCGCTCCGTTCCCTGAGCAGGCTGCCGACGAATCCGCCGACCGCGCCCAGCCCAAGACCCGCGCTCACCAGTCCGGTGCGGCTCACCGTTCGCATGGCCCCGCCTCCCCTAAGAGGTCTGCCAGGTGGATGCGCCATACCCGAACGCATCGTATCCACGAAGCGATTCCATCGATACCGTCAGAAAGCAAAGGGCGGGCCGTGTTCCGGTACACACCGGACACGGCCCGCGTGAACGAGTCGGACAGCAGACCCGGTCGGCCGAGCTTCAGTCCTCGGTCTCCTCCGCGTCCTCGTCCAGCAAGCTCTTCTGGAGAGCGAGCTTTTCGCCCGGAGCGAGCGTGCTGAGGATCCGCTCAAGGTCATCCGGAGAGGCGAACTCGACGGTGATCTTGCCCTTCTTCTGCCCCAGTTCGACCTTCACTCGCGTCTCGAAGCGATCCGAGAGTCGCGTCGCGAGGTCAGACAGCGCGGGAGAGGGCACGGAGCCGGCCCGGGGACCCCTGGAACGCGGAGTCTTCTGCGGCCGCGAGCCCATCAGGGTCACGATCTCCTCGACGGACCGTACGGAGAGGCCTTCGGCCACCACCCGATAGGCCAGCCGCTCCTGCTCCTCCGGGTCCTCCACAGACAGGAGAGCCCGCGCGTGGCCGGCGGAGAGAACTCCGGCCGCCACCCGGTTCTGGACCTTGGGCGAGAGCTTCAGCAGACGCAGGGTGTTGGAGACCTGAGGCCGGGAACGGCCGATGCGGTCGGCCAACTGGTCATGCGTGCAGTTGAAGTCCTTCAGCAGCTGATCGTAGGCGGCTGCCTCTTCGATCGGGTTCAGCTGAGCGCGGTGCAGGTTCTCCAGCAGCGCGTCCAGGAGAAGCTTCTCGTCATCCGTGGCCCGCACGATCGCCGGGATCGCGTCCAGGCCCGCCTCACGGCAGGCCCGCCAGCGACGCTCGCCCATGATGAGCTCGTAGCTCGCGGGGCCGATCTGCCGGACGACGATCGGCTGGAGGAGACCGACCTCCTGGATGGAGGTGACGAGCTCTTGCAGAGCGTCCTCGTCGAAGACCTCACGCGGCTGACGCGGGTTCGGCGTGATCGCATCGAGGGGGATCTCCGCGAAGTGGGCGCCCATGGGAGCTGCGGGCATCTCCACGAAGTCGTTCGGCGACGGCTCCTCGGTTTCATGTGAAACAGGCGGCAGCGTGGCCACCTTGGCCGCGGCCACCCCACGCTCGGACAGCACCGGGACTGCGGCCGGGGACGCGGAGACACCTCCCCCCACCGCGGCCGGGGACATCGATTTCTCCGTCGGTGCAGCAGGGATCAGTGCGCCGAGACCACGACCCAAACCCCTCCGTCGCTCGCTCACTGGATCCCCTCCACCATGCTCGGGTTGCTCTGGGCGCCGATGTGGGCCTGCGTCGGGTCATAGCTGACGCCGACACCCTTCAGCGCGATTTCTCGTGCCGCCTCAAGATAGGACAGTGCGCCGCTCGATCCCGGATCGTAGGTCAGCACCGTCTGTCCATAGCTCGGCGCCTCGGAGATGCGGACCGAGCGGGGAATGCTAGTCCGCAGCACCTCGTCGCCGAAGTGAGTACGCACCTCGTCCGCGACCTGGGACGCGAGCCGCGTCCTGCCGTCGTACATGGTGAGCAGGATCGTCGAGACATGCAGGGCGGGGTTGAGGTGCCCCCGCACCAGATCGACGTTGCGGAGCAGCTGCCCCAGGCCCTCCAGGGCGTAGTACTCGCACTGGATCGGGATCAGGACCTCCTGCCCGGCCACGAGAGCGTTGACCGTCAGCAGACCGAGCGAGGGCGGGCAGTCGATGAGGACGTAGTCCAACGGCTGCTCGTAGGCCTGGATCGCCCGCTCAAGTCGGCTCTCACGTGCCACCAGGGACACCAGCTCGATCTCCGCACCGGCGAGATCGATCGTGGCGGGGGCACAGAACAGACCCTCGACATCAGGGACCGGCTGGACGACTTCGGCGAGCGGCCTGCTCTCCACCAACACGTCGTAGATCGAAGGAACTTCGGCGTGATGGTCGATCCCCAAGGCAGTGGACGCGTTGCCCTGTGGGTCGAGGTCGATGACCAGCACCCGGCCGCCATGCAGGGCAAGCGACGCGGCAAGGTTGACGGTCGTCGTCGTCTTGCCCACGCCCCCCTTCTGGTTGGCGACCACCATGACGCGGGTCTGCTCGGGCCGTGGCAGGCCCTCGCCGGCGCGGCCTAGAGCCTCCACCGCCAGTTGGGCAGCACGACCGATGGGAGTGTCGTCCATCGGGGGCGGTGTTTCACGTGAAACATCCTCCCCCATCGATTCGGTACGGGGACCGGGGACCGGATCGGTCATCGGTCCCGCGATGTTGGCGTTGGACCGCAAGGATTCACTCTCCTCGACTTCAGGCTCGCAATGAACAGAGCCTCCCATGTCTTCGGGGTCGCGAACCAGTGAGGCCTGTTGTTCTGTGGAGAAATCCACCTCTGTGGAAACCTCCGTGCCCCTCCCGGGGGACGGAGAGTTGTCAGAAGCACCCTCTCCGAGGGATCCGAGGGGCTTTCGGTCGCGCGGTTCGGCAGCAGCGCGGCCGCGGCTGATAATGCCGTGCAGCAGTGAGCGACGTTTCACGTGAAACACGATGCACAGCAGCCGAGGCCGAACTGTCGCGACACTCCGGCATGGGTAGGTTTGCCAGCTTGTGTGGAGTACGTCTCGTCGTCAGGACGGATCAGCGCCGTCGCCGGGTACGTCCGGTCCTGGCCGCCTTCGCCCGCTTCGCTGCGAAGCGCACACCGCCCGGACTTTCCCCTACCTCGACGCGCACGACCGTGGACATCGGATCCACCACGCCTTCTCCGACATGAAGGATCGACGTCTCGACCGCGCCCAGCTTACTCAGAGCCGTCGCCGCGCTCTTCAGCTCCTCCTCCGCGGTATCGCCCTTGAGTGCCAGCATCTCGCCGTACGGGCGCAGCAGGGGGATGCCCCAGGTGGCCAGCCGGTCCAGCGGAGCCACGGCACGGGCAGTCACGACATGCACGGGCTGCAGCGTCCCCATGACCTCTTCGGCGCGACCACGGACGACCGTCACATGATCGAGCCCCAGCAGCTCGACGACCTCCGTCAGGAAGTTCGTACGCCGCAGCAGAGGCTCCAGCAGGGTGATCTTCAGGTCCTCCCGGACCAGTGCCAGAGGGATGCCGGGCAGGCCGGCGCCCGAGCCGACATCGCACACCGTCACGCCCTCGGGAACGACCTCCGAGAGCACCGCGCAGTTCAGCAGGTGGCGCTCCCACAGGCGGGGCACCTCTCGCGGGCCGATCAGGCCGCGCTGCACACCCGCCTCGGCAAGCAGTTCGGCGTAGCGGACCGCATCAGCGTAGCGATCGCCGAACACCTCACGTGCCTGCTCGGGCACAGGGGGAAGCTCCGCTGCCTCCGTCACGGGGGACCGTCCTTCCGTACCGCGCCGACGCCCGAGGCGTCGATCACCAGAACCACCAGAACTACCAGGCTGACAAAGTTCGGCCCCGCCTGCGGACAGACGGGGCCGGAGGAAAGGTACGAACCGATCAGGCGGGAAGCACGACGACGAACCGCTGGGGCTCCTCGCCCTCGGACTCGCTACGCAGGCCCGCCGACTTCACCGCGTCGTGTACGACCTTGCGCTCGAACGGCGTCATCGGCTTCAGCTTCACGGGTTCGCCGGTGTTCTTCACCTCGGCGGCGGCCTTCGCGCCCAGCTCGGAGAGCTCGGCACGCTTCTTGGCCCGGTAGCCCGCGATGTCCAGCATCAGCCGGCTGCGATCCCCGGTCTCCCGGTGCACGGCCAGGCGCGTGAGCTCCTGAAGCGCCTCCAGCACCTCACCGTCACGGCCGACCAGCTTCTGCAGGTCTCGGCCGCTCACGTCGCTGATGATCGAGACAGCGGCGCGGTCGGCCTCGACGTCCATGTCGATGTCGCCGTCGAGATCGGCGATGTCGAGCAGACCCTCGAGGTAATCCGCCGCGATCTCGCCCTCCTGCTCCAGGCGGGTCAGGGTGTCTACACCCTCGGCAGCGGCGGAGGTGGTGCCTTCCGTCACGGGATGGGCTCCTTCTTACTTCTTGGAGGGGGACTTGGGGCGCTGCGGACCGCCCTTGCGCTGCCCGGACTGGGCCTTGCTGCGGCCGCCGCTGCTGGGCTTCGAAGCGTCCTTCTTGGCGACGCCGGGCTTGGCGTCCTCAGGCTCGTCGGACTCGTCGGACTTCCGCAGCGATGTCGGCTCATCGGCCTGCTTCGGACCGCCGGAGTGACGCTGAGCCTTGCTCTGGCGCTTCGGCTGCTGACGCTTGGGMGTCGCCGCGGTGGTCGGCGTACCGTCCTCGGCCACAGTGGCGACGGCGGCCTCGCCCTTCACCACGGTGCCGTCGGTCTGCGCCGCGAGGCCGGCCTTGCTCAGGCCGTTGATGAACTTGCGCTCGTAATCGTTGCGGTCGCGGCCCTTGGCGACGATGGCCTTGACGATGGCGCGCTCGCCACGGCTGCGGGTCTTGCCGTGGTTCGTGACGTGCTTGGTGAGGCGCTCCAGGTACGCGGCCTGGGCCTTGGAACCCGGGGTCGGGTTGTTGCGGATGACGTACATCTGCTGGCCCATGGTCCACACGTTGGTGGTCAGCCAGTAGACGAGGACACCGACCGGGAAGTTGATGCCGAAGATGGCGAACATGACCGGGAAGATGTACATCAGCATCTTCTGTTGCTGCATGAACGGCGTCTTCACCGTGGTGTCGACGTTCTTCGTCATCAGCTGGCGCTGGGTGTAGAACTGCGACGCCGACATCAGGACGATCATGACCGCGGTGACGATGCGGACGGTGGTCAGCGAGGCGTCGAGCGCGGCGACGTCAGCGGAGCTGTCGGTGAACTTCGCGGCCAGCGGGGCACCGAAGATGTGGGCCTGCTGTGCACTCTTCAGCAGGCTTTCGTTGATCACACCGATGGTGTCGTTGTTCGCGATGCTGTTGAGCACGTGGTACAGGGCGAAGAAGAACGGCGACTGCGCCAGGATGGGAAGGCACGAGGAGAGCGGGTTGGTGCCCGTCTCCTTGTACAGCTTCATCATCTCTTCGGACTGGCGCTGCTTGTCGTTCTTGTAGCGCTCCTGGATCTTCTTCATCTCCGGCTGGAGAGTCTGCATGGCCCGGGTCGCCTTGATCTGCTTCACGAAGAGCGGGATCAGGCAGATACGGATCAGAATCACCAGGGACACGATGGACAGGCCCCAGGCCCACCCGGTGTCAGGGCCGAAGATGGCGCCGTACACCGAGTGGAACTGGACGATGACCCATGAAACGGGTGTCGTGATGAAGCTGAAGAGGCTGGCAATCGTGTCCACTAATCATGCTCCTTGGGCATGGGGCGAGGTCTCTGCGGCCGGGCTCGAAGGAACATTCTCCTCGGTGGCCGTTTCGGCGGCGGAGGGCCCGCCCTTGCGTGCGCGCCAAGCGTTGCGCAGCAACTCGTGCCACCGCGGACGCTTGCGCGGCGGAACATGGTCCACACCGCCCAGCGACCACGGGTTGCACCGCAGGATGCGCCAGGCGGTCAGCGCCGTGCCCTTGATCGCACCGTGCCGGTCGATGGCCGTGTACCCGTAGTGGGAGCACGACGGGTAGTACTTGCACACCGGCCCGAGCAGCGGACTGATCGTCCACTGGTACAGCTTGATAAGAGCCAGCAGTGGGTACTTCATCGCGCGCCCCCTCCCAGCAGCCGCTGCAGAGCGGCATCCAGGTCTCGGGCCAGCTGTGCATGATCGGCGTCACCCGCACCGGGCAGCGCTCGTACGACTACCAGGCTACCGGGGGGCAGCTGGTCGACTCGGTCGCGCATCAGATGGCGAAGCCTGCGCTTCACCTTGTTCCGCACGACCGCGCCACCCACTGCCTTGCTCACGACGAAACCCGCACGCGTCGGGGGAGCGCTCTCCCCAGGCGCGTGCGGGTCCGTGGCACCGCTACGAAGGTGGACGACGAGAGTCGGGCGCCCGGCCCGGCGTCCTCGTCGTACCGCGGTCGCGAAGTCCTCGCGCCGCCTCAGCCGATGCTCGGTAGGCAGCACGACGTCATGACCTGATCGGAATCAGGCGGACAGGCTGGCGCGACCCTTGCTGCGGCGGTTCGCGAGAATCGCGCGACCGGCACGGGTGCGCATCCGCAGACGGAAGCCGTGGGTCTTGGCACGACGACGGTTGTTCGGCTGGAAGGTGCGCTTGCTCACTCGGGGGCTCCAGAAATAAATCGGTGGTTGCGGGTGCCGTCCTGGCTGTCACCGTGCGCCCACGAGTAGCTCGCAGTTACGCCCGAGTGCACCGCTTACCGATCACCTTGACGCGATCTGGCCCATCGGAGGCAGGCGGCAGCAGCCATCGACAACTCGACCTGGTTACGGTACGCGCGGCTACGCCATCCGGTCAAACCAGAGGTCAGGGGGAGACACTATCCACAGGCTGGGGACAACAACTTGAACCGCACCCGCCGCCCTGACTACCGTGACTGGACTCCGATTCGTTCCCTTGTCCCCTTGATTCTGGCTCCACCCCTTTGAATCCCGACCCGTCCCACAATCACACGTTCGTGGGACCCGTGAGAGAGCGTGCCCTGTGGCTGACGTACCTGCCGATCTTGCCGCAGTGTGGCCACGAGTACTGGAGCAACTTCTCGGTGAGGGCCGGGGACAGGGCGTCGAATCCAAGGACGAGCACTGGATCCGGCGCTGCCAGCCGCTCGCGCTGGTGGCCGACACTGCTCTGCTCGCCGTACCGAACGAATTTGCGAAAGGCGTACTGGAGGGCCGTCTGGCCCCCATCGTCAGCGACACGCTGAGCCGCGAGTGCGGCCGCCCGATCCGCATCGCGATCACCGTCGWCGACTCCGCCGGCGAACCCCCGGCCCTCACCGAGAAGTTGCTCCAGTACTCGTGGCCACACTGCGGCAAGATCGGCAGGTACGTCAGCCACAGGGCACGCTCTCTCACGGGTCCCACGAACGTGTGATTGTGGGACGGGTCGGGATTCAAAGGGGTGGAGCCAGAATCAAGGGGACAAGGGAACG
>NZ_RDBN01000053.1:1747618-1772617 GCF_008042075.1 Streptomyces sp. UW30
GAGCACGATCTGCTTGTTGGCGTTGTGGAGCGTGTTGAACGTGTGGAAGAACTCCTCCTGCGTCGACTCCTTGTCCGCGAGGAACTGGATGTCGCCGACGACCAGATGCCCGGCGCCGACCCGCTGCCCACCGCGCGACCGGCCTACCCGAGCGAGTACCAGCGCCCCGAGCACGCCCCCGGCAGCTGGCCGCGTCCGACGCAGGACGAGTACAGCTGGCAGCAGCAGCGGCTCGGCTTTCCCGAGCGGGACCCGTACGCGTCGCCGTCCCAGGACTCCTACTCGCAGGACTCCTACGGCGCGCCGTCCCAGGACTACCGCCCGCAGCCGATGGACCGGCCGCCGTACGACGGACACCGCTCCGACTACGACCAGCGCCGGTCCGACTATGAGCAGAAACGGCCCGACTACGACCAGCCGCGCGGCGACTACGACCGTGACGCCCGCCGCGAGTTGCCCGAGCCGCCCGTCGGCTCCGGCCATGTGCACCGCGGCGGCCCCGTCGGTACCGGTCTGCCGGCCACCGGCGCCCCCGGCCCGCTGGCCGCGAAGCCCGCGCCGGCGCCCGGCCCCGGCGAACCGACCGCGCGACTGAACCCGAAGTACCTCTTCGACACGTTCGTCATCGGCGCCTCCAACCGCTTCGCGCACGCGGCCGCGGTCGCCGTCGCCGAGGCACCCGCGAAGGCTTACAACCCCCTCTTCATCTACGGGGAGTCGGGGCTCGGCAAGACCCACCTGCTGCACGCGATCGGGCACTACGCGCGCAGCCTCTACCCGGGCACGCGCGTGCGGTACGTGAGCTCGGAGGAGTTCACCAACGAGTTCATCAACTCCATCCGCGACGGCAAGGGCGACAGCTTCCGCAAGCGGTACCGGGAGATGGACATCCTGCTCGTCGACGACATCCAGTTCCTCGCGGACAAGGAGTCGACGCAGGAGGAGTTCTTCCACACGTTCAACACGCTCCACAACGCCAACAAGCAGATCGTGCTCTCCAGCGACCGGCCGCCCAAGCAGCTGGTCACGCTGGAGGACCGGCTGCGGAACCGTTTCGAGTGGGGCCTGATCACCGACGTCCAGCCGCCGGAGCTGGAGACGCGTATCGCGATCCTGCGCAAGAAGGCGGTCCAGGAGCAGCTCAACGCCCCGCCGGAGGTCCTGGAGTTCATCGCCTCCCGCATCTCGCGCAACATCCGCGAGCTGGAGGGGGCGCTGATCCGGGTGACGGCGTTCGCGTCGCTCAACCGGCAGCCGGTGGACCTGGGCCTGACGGAGATCGTCCTGAAGGACCTGATCCCCGGCGGCGACGACGCGACGCCGGAGATCACCTCGACGGCCATCATGAGCGCCACGGCCGACTACTTCGGTCTCACGGTCGAGGACCTGTGCGGCAGCTCGCGCGGCCGCCAGCTGGTCACCGCCCGCCAGATCGCCATGTACCTGTGCCGTGAGCTGACGGACCTGTCGCTGCCGAAGATCGGCGCGCTGTTCGGCGGCCGCGACCACACCACGGTGATGCACGCCGACCGCAAGATCCGCAATCTGATGGCCGAGCGGCGCTCCATCTACAACCAGGTCACCGAGCTCACGAACCGCATCAAGAACGGCTGACACAGCCCGCCCACCGAGGGCCACGAGGGCCTGTCGTACATCGCTGAGGGCGCTCCGGGACGAGATCCCGGGGCGCCCTTCGTCATGCCGCGGACGTCGGCTGTTCGAATACCTGCCGGGTTACGGTCACTCTCCACAGATTCGGTGACTTTTTGCCGTCCACACCCTGGGGACTGGGAAGTTGTCCAGACTGTTTCCACAGCGGCCCCTGTTGAAAGACGATCAGACCAGGTCAACTGCATGTGGATTCGTGGACAAACGATCTCCACAGGCTGTGGACAGCGAGAAGATCCACAGGCTGTGCACGAAGTTGTCCACCGACAACCCACAGGCTGGGGCGAGTTGTCCCCAGTGATCCCCAGCTTCTCCACACCGCTGTCCACTGTTCGGCAACACGACGCGCCTTCTCACCGGGTCGAGTGAAAGGCGTCACACAAAGGTGCCGGGTTGGCCTGTGGGAAAGGTGGGTAAAGCTGGGGACGGCGCTGGGGAGAAGTCGCCTCAAGCTGTGCATGGGGTGTGCAGAACTTTCCGTTCTCCACAGAAGCACCTGGTTGTCCACCGCCGTCGCCCACAGGGCCGGTGGACAAAATTTCCGCTCTGAGCTGGGCAAACGTGGTTATCCACGGTTTCCACAGGCCCTACTACTACTCCCAACTAGAGAGAGCTGGGAATCCGTTCCGAAGTGGGTCCTGTGCACAACTCGCTGTCTCGCTCCCGGCTGCCCCTCGTCACGACTTGACCCCGAGAGGCACCTACTGTCAGTGGGGTGCGTCAGACTGTTCCCGGTGTCCTTCCCCTCACTGGGGCCGACGACACCGAGACAGACGACGAAGCCAGGCAGGCCGAGAAGCGCCGGCAACAGCAGGAGGCGGCAACAGTGAAGATCCGGGTGGAACGCGACGTACTCGCGGAGGCCGTGGCCTGGGCGGCGCGCAGCCTCCCGGCCCGTCCGCCGGCCCCTGTCCTCGCCGGCCTCCTGCTGAAGGCCGATGACGGTCAGCTGAGCCTGTCCAGCTTCGACTACGAGGTCTCCGCTCGGGTGAGCGTCGAGGCCGAGGTCGACGAAGAGGGCACCGTCCTGGTCTCCGGCCGCCTGCTCGCCGACATCTGCCGCGCTCTGCCCAACCGCCCGGTGGAGATTTCCACAGACGGTGTACGGGCGACCGTGGTCTGCGGCTCCTCGCGCTTCACACTCCACACCCTGCCTGTGGAGGAGTACCCCGCACTGCCGCAGATGCCGACGGCGACCGGCACCGTCCCTGGTGAGGTCTTCGCCTCCGCCGCCGCGCAGGTGGCCATCGCCGCCGGCCGCGACGACACGCTGCCCGTCCTCACCGGTGTGCGTATCGAGATCGAGGGCGACACCGTCACGCTGGCCTCCACCGACCGCTACCGCTTCGCGGTCCGTGAGTTCCTGTGGAAGCCGGAGAACCCGGAGGCGTCCGCGGTCGCCCTGGTGCCCGCAAAGACGCTCCTGGACACCGCCAAGGCGCTCACGAGCGGCGACAGCGTCACCCTGGCGCTGTCCGGCTCGGGTGCGGGCGAGGGCCTGATCGGTTTCGAGGGGGCCGGCCGCCGGACGACGACCCGTCTCCTGGAGGGCGACCTTCCCAAGTACCGCTCGCTGTTCCCGACGGAGTTCAACAGCGTCGCCGTGATCGAGACCGCCCCCTTCGTGGAGGCCGTCAAGCGCGTGGCCCTGGTCGCCGAGCGCAACACCCCGGTGCGGCTCAGCTTCGAGCAGGGCGTGCTCATCCTGGAGGCCGGTTCCAGCGACGACGCACAGGCTGTGGAAAGGGTCGACGCCCAGCTGGAGGGCGACGACGTGTCGATCGCCTTCAACCCGACCTTCCTGCTGGACGGCCTGAGCGCCATCGACTCCCCGGTGGCCCAGCTGTCGTTCACGACGTCCACCAAGCCCGCGCTGCTCAGCGGCAAGCCGGCGCTGGACGCCGAGGCGGACGAGGCCTACAAGTACCTGATCATGCCGGTGCGCCTGAGCGGCTGACCAGCCGACAGTTGTCCACAGGCCGGTGGAGAAGTGACCCCGGCCTGTGGGAGAACCCGCAGGTGAGGGCGTACGTATGAGCGCGTATGCCCACGGATGTGCGCGTGCGTCCGGGTTTAGGCTCGGGCGTGGGCACGAAGGTGCCTCTCACGCCACAGCAACCTAAGGAACAACTGATGGAGCTCGGTCTCGTCGGCCTCGGCAAGATGGGCGGCAACATGCGCGAGCGGATACGCCGCGCGGGCCACACCGTCGTCGGATACGACCGCAACCAGGACCTCGCGGACGTCCAAAGCCTGGAAGAGCTTGTGGGTAAGCTCCCCGGCCCGCGCGTGGTCTGGGTGATGGTCCCCGCCGGTGCGGCGACCCAGTCGACCATCGACGAGCTGGCCGAGCTTCTGGAGCCCGGTGACGTCGTCGTGGACGGCGGGAACTCCCGCTGGACGGACGACGAGCGGCACGCCGAGGAGCTGGCGGCCAAGGGCATCGGATTCGTGGACTGCGGCGTCTCCGGCGGCGTCTGGGGCCTGGAGAACGGCTACGCGCTGATGTACGGCGGTGACGCCGAGAACGTCGCCAAGGTGCAGCCGTTCTTCGACGCCCTGAAGCCCGAGGGCGACTTCGGCGCGGTGCACGCCGGCAAGGTGGGCGCGGGGCACTTCGCGAAGATGGTCCACAACGGCATCGAGTACGCGATGATGCAGGCCTACGCCGAGGGCTGGGAGCTCCTTGAGAAGGTCGACTCAGTGACCGACGTCCGGGAGGTCTTCCGCTCCTGGCAGGAGGGCACGGTCATCCGCTCCTGGCTGCTGGACCTCGCGGTGAACGCCCTCGACGAGGACGAGCACCTGGACAGGCTCAGGGGTTTTGCACAGGACTCCGGTGAGGGACGCTGGACTGTGGAAGCCGCCATCGATCACGCGGTACCGCTGCCGGCGATCACCGCGTCGCTGTTCGCGCGGTTCGCGTCCCGTCAGGACGACTCGCCGCAGATGAAGATGATCGCGGCGCTGCGCAACCAGTTCGGCGGCCACGCGGTGGAGAAGAAGTAACCCGTCGAGAACGAGAAGACCGAGAACGAGAACAAGTAATCCACACCCTGGGGATGCCTGCCTGGCACCCTCGGGGGTGGCCCGGTTGTCCACAGCTGGGGACGGTTCAACCACATGTTGGGGGAGGTCGGCGAACGACCATGCACGTCACGCATCTGTCGCTGGCCGACTTCCGCTCGTACGCCGGCGTCGAAGTTCCGCTCGACCCAGGCGTCACCGCCTTCGTCGGCCCCAACGGCCAGGGCAAGACGAACCTCGTCGAGGCCGTCGGCTATCTCGCCACCCTCGGCAGCCACCGGGTCGCCTCCGACGCCCCCCTGGTCCGGATGGGAGCCGACCGCGCCGTCATCCGGGCGCAGGTCAAGCAGGGCGACCGGCAGCAACTGGTCGAGTTGGAACTGAACCCCGGCAAGGCCAACCGGGCCAGGATCAACAGGTCCTCGCAGGTCAGACCCCGTGACGTACTCGGCATCGTGCGGACCGTCCTGTTCGCGCCGGAGGACCTCGCCCTGGTCAAGGGCGACCCCGGCGAGCGGCGCCGCTTCCTCGACGAGCTGATCACCGCACGCTCCCCGCGCATGGCGGGCGTGCGCTCCGACTACGAGCGTGTCCTCAAGCAGCGCAACACCCTCCTGAAGTCGGCCGCGCTGGCCCGTCGGCACGGCGGCCGCTCGATGGACCTGTCGACACTCGACGTCTGGGACCAGCACCTCGCACGCGTGGGCGCCGAGTTGCTCGCCCAACGCCTGGACCTGATCGCGACGATCCAGCCGCTGACCGACAAGGCCTACGAGCAGCTGGCCCCCGGCGGCGGCCCCGTCGCCCTGGACTACAAGCCTTCGGCGCCCGGAGAGGCCCACACGCGCGAGGACCTCTTCGAGCAGCTGATGGCGGCGCTCGCCGAGGCGCGTAAGCAGGAGATCGAGCGCGGCGTCACGCTCGTAGGCCCTCATCGGGACGATCTGCTGCTCAAACTCGGTCAGTTGCCCGCCAAGGGCTACGCCTCGCACGGCGAGTCCTGGTCCTACGCACTGGCGCTGCGCCTGGCCTCGTACGACCTGCTCAGGGCCGAGGGCAACGAGCCCGTGCTGGTCCTCGACGACGTGTTCGCCGAGCTGGACACCAGGCGCCGTGAACGCCTGGCCGAGCTGGTCGCGCCCGGCGAGCAGGTCCTGGTGACGGCCGCGGTCGACGACGACGTACCGCATGTGCTGGCGGGGGCGCGGTACACGGTGTCCGAGGGGACGGTGGAGCGCGTATGAGCGAGAACCCGTCCGAGAACACCCCTGACGCCCCCAAGAAGGCCCCCGAGCCCTCCGGCGTCGACCTTGCGCGCGTGGCGCTCAGGGCGGCCAAGGAGCAGGCACGCGCGCGTGGGGACGTGGCGCAGCAGAAGAAGCAGGCGCGGCGCGGGGGCCTGCGCTCCGGCGCGCGAGCCGACGGCCGCGACCCCATGGCGCTCGGCTCCGCCATTAACCGCTTGATCACCGAGCGCGGCTGGGAGACCCCGGCCGCGGTGGGCGGTGTGATGGGCCGCTGGCCGCAGATCGTCGGCGACGACGTGGCCAAGCACTGCGTGCCGGAGAAGTACGACGAGGACGAGCGGGTCCTGGTCGTGCGCTGCGACTCGACGGCCTGGGCGACGAACCTGCGCCTGCTCGCCCCGACGCTGGTCGCCCGCCTCAACGAGGACCTGGGCCACGGCGCGGTCCGCCACATCAAGGTGAACGGCCCCGGCGGCCCGGCCCGACGCTACGGCCCGCTGCGCGCCCCCGGCAGCACCGGCCCCGGCGACACCTACGGGTGAGCGGGGCGGTCGGCCGAGGCTGGCCGGCCTTCCGGAACCGGACGCCCACCCCGACCGGCCTTCCCGAAACGGCCCGCTGACAGCCCCGCGAAACGCCGTGCCCTCGGCTCCGAAGCGCTCGTCACAGCCGTCCCCACAGCCCCGTCGGCCACAGGTGACCGACATCACATCAGTAGCAGTCGACGGTCACGAAGTGCTGCCGGCGACCGCCTCCTCGTACCACCGGACGCGGTGGCGAATCGCGACCTGACTCCGAAGTAGCCAAGGGTTGACGGCCGGAAGCGCTGAGTGGCTCTGTGAGCCTCTTTGAGCCCCCTTCCGTATATCGGGAGTCGGCAGAGGCAGGTTCAGGGCGGCACATGCGGACTCAGGTACCGGCAAACCCCCATCACTGTCGGCGCTACCGGTAGACTGGAGCTCAATCCCGCCCCAATCGTGGGGACCGCCGGGAAAAGCTGAGCAACGCTGATCAAGGCTTACCAACGCAACATGCCGCAGCCGCTCCGGCAACCTGCCGACGAGCCTGGCTCGTGCTGTGCCAGAAAGGGCGCTTCGTGGCCGATTCCGGCAACCCCAACGAGAACATCCCGTCCACCGAGGCCGCGGCCGGATTCGCCGAGGCCTCAGTCACGGCGTCCTACGACGCGAGTGCCATCACCGTCCTCGAGGGTCTGGACGCGGTCCGCAAGCGACCCGGTATGTACATCGGTTCGACCGGCGAGCGCGGTCTGCACCACCTGGTGTACGAGGTGGTCGACAACGCCGTCGACGAGGCGCTGGCCGGCCACGCGGACACCATCGACGTGACGATCCTCGCCGACGGCGGGGTCCGCGTGATCGACAACGGCCGTGGCATCCCGGTGGGCATCGTCCCGTCCGAGGGCAAGCCGGCCCTCGAGGTCGTGCTGACCGTTCTGCACGCGGGCGGCAAGTTCGGCGGCGGCGGCTACGCGGTCTCCGGCGGTCTGCACGGCGTGGGCGTGTCCGTCGTCAACGCGCTGTCGGCGAAGGTCGCCGTCGAGGTCAGGACCGACGGCCACCGCTGGACGCAGGACTACAAGATGGGTGTCCCCACGGCACCGCTCGCGCAGCACGAGGCCATCGACGAGACGGGCACGTCGGTCACCTTCTGGGCCGACAGCGACATCTTCGAGACCACCGACTACTCCTTCGAGACGCTCTCGCGGC
This sequence comes from Streptomyces sp. UW30, assembly GCF_008042075.1. Lineage (GTDB taxonomy): Bacteria > Actinomycetota > Actinomycetes > Streptomycetales > Streptomycetaceae > Streptomyces. The sequence goes on from NZ_RDBN01000053.1 coordinate 1,755,291, forward strand.
GCTTCCAGGAGATGGCGTTCCTCAACAAGGGTTTGACGATCAAACTCACTGACGAGCGCGAGTCGGCGAAGGCCACCTCCGGGGCGGACGAGGCCGGCGCGGACGAGACCGCCGAGGTGAAGACGGTCACGTACCACTACGAAGGCGGCATCGTCGACTTCGTGAAGTACCTCAACTCCCGCAAGGGAGACGTGGTCCACCCGACCGTGATCGACCTCGAGGCCGAGGACAGGGACAAGAGCCTCTCCCTCGAAGTCGCGATGCAGTGGAACAGCGGTTACAGCGAGGGCGTGTACTCCTTCGCCAACATCATCCACACGCACGAGGGCGGTACCCACGAAGAGGGCTTCCGCGCGGCGCTCACCAACCTGATCAACAAGTACGCGCGCGACAAGAAGCTGCTGCGCGAGAAGGACGACAACCTCACGGGTGACGACATCCGCGAGGGTCTGACGGCGATCATCTCGGTGAAGCTCAGCGAGCCGCAGTTCGAGGGTCAGACGAAGACCAAGCTGGGCAACACGGAGGCCAAGACCTTCGTGCAGAAGGCGGTCTACGAGCACCTCAACGACTGGCTGGACCGCAACCCGGTCGAGGCGGCGGACATCGTCCGCAAGGGCATCCAGGCGGCCACCGCGCGCGTGGCGGCCCGCAAGGCCCGCGACCTGACCCGTCGCAAGGGCCTGCTGGAGAGCGCCTCGCTCCCGGGCAAGCTCTCCGACTGCCAGTCGAACGACCCCACCAAGTGCGAGATCTTCATCGTCGAGGGTGACTCCGCCGGCGGCTCGGCCAAGTCCGGCCGCAACCCGCAGTACCAGGCGATCCTCCCGATCCGAGGCAAGATCCTCAACGTCGAGAAGGCGCGGATCGACAAGATCCTGCAGAACCAGGAGATCCAGGCGCTGATCTCGGCCTTCGGCACGGGTGTGCACGAGGACTTCGACATCGAGAAGCTCCGCTACCACAAGATCATCCTGATGGCGGACGCCGACGTCGACGGCCAGCACATCAACACCCTGCTGCTGACCTTCCTGTTCCGCTTCATGCGGCCGCTGGTCGAGGCCGGGCACGTGTTCCTGTCCCGTCCCCCGCTGTACAAGATCAAGTGGGGCCGGGACGAGGTCGAGTACGCCTACTCCGACCGCGAGCGCGACGCACTGCTGGAGATGGGCCGCCAGCGTGGCAAGCGCGTCAAGGAGGACTCGATCCAGCGCTTCAAGGGTCTCGGCGAGATGAACGCCGAGGAACTGCGCATCACGACCATGGACCAGGAGCACCGCGTCCTCGGCCAGGTCACCCTCGACGACGCCGCCCAGGCCGACGACCTGTTCTCGGTCCTCATGGGCGAGGACGTCGAGGCCCGCCGCCAGTTCATCCAGCGCAACGCCAAGGACGTCCGCTTCCTCGACATCTGAGTCGGTCTCAGCTGACCGCACCAGGAAGGACCTTCACCAGCAATGACCGACGAGAACACTCCCGTCACTCCTGACGAGGGACAGATCCTGCGTGTCGAGCCCGTCGGGCTCGAGACGGAGATGCAGCGCTCGTACCTCGACTACGCGATGTCCGTCATCGTCTCGCGTGCGCTCCCGGACGTCCGCGACGGCCTCAAGCCCGTCCACCGCCGCGTCCTGTACGCCATGTACGACGGCGGCTACCGCCCCGAGCGCGGCTTCTACAAGTGCGCCCGTGTCGTCGGTGACGTCATGGGTAACTACCACCCCCACGGCGACTCCTCGATCTACGACGCCCTGGTCCGCCTCGCCCAGCCGTGGTCGATGCGCATGCCGCTCGTCGACTCGAACGGCAACTTCGGCTCTCCGGGCAACGACCCGGCGGCGGCCATGCGCTACACCGAGTGCAAGATGGCCCCGCTGTCGATGGAGATGGTCCGTGACATCGACGAGGAGACCGTCGACTTCACGGACAACTACGACGGCCGCTCCCAGGAGCCGACCGTCCTGCCGGCCCGCTTCCCGAACCTGCTGATCAACGGCTCGGCCGGCATCGCGGTCGGCATGGCCACCAACATCCCGCCGCACAACCTGCGCGAGGTCGCGGCCGGCGCCCAGTGGTACCTGGAGAACCCCGAGGCCACGCACGAGGAGCTGCTCGACGCGCTGATCGAGCGCATCAAGGGCCCCGACTTCCCGACGGGCGCGCTCGTCGTCGGCCGCAAGGGCATCGAAGAGGCGTACCGCACCGGCCGTGGCTCGATCACCATGCGCGCGGTCGTCGAGGTCGAGGAGATCCAGAACCGCCAGTGCCTGGTGGTCACGGAACTGCCGTACCAGACCAACCCCGACAACCTCGCGCAGAAGATCGCCGACCTGGTGAAGGACGGCAAGGTCGGCGGCATCGCGGACGTACGCGACGAGACGTCCTCACGTACGGGCCAGCGGCTGGTCATCGTCCTGAAGCGGGACGCGGTCGCCAAGGTCGTACTGAACAACCTCTACAAGCACACGGACCTGCAGTCGAACTTCGGCGCCAACATGCTGGCGCTGGTCGACGGAGTCCCGCGCACGCTGTCCCTGGACGCGTTCATCCGGCACTGGGTGACGCACCAGATCGAGGTCATCGTCCGCCGTACGAAGTTCCGCCTGCGCAAGGCCGAGGAGCGGGCGCACATCCTGCGTGGCCTCCTGAAGGCCCTGGACGCCATCGACGAGGTCATCGCCCTGATCCGGGCCAGCGACACCGTCGATATCGCGCGTACGGGCCTGATGGCGCTCCTGGAGATCGACGAGATCCAGGCCAACGCCATCCTTGAGATGCAGCTGCGGCGACTGGCCGCCCTGGAGCGCCAGAAGATCATCCAGGAGCACGACGAGCTCCAGGCGAAGATCACCGAGTACAACGCGATCCTCGCCTCCGAGGTCCGTCAGCGCGGCATCGTCAGCGAGGAGCTGGCGGCGATCGTCGACAAGTACGGCGACGACCGCAAGACCATGCTGGTGCCCTACGACGGTGACATGTCCATCGAGGACCTCATCGCCGAAGAGGACATCGTGGTCACCGTCTCGCGCGGCGGCTACGTCAAGCGCACAAAGACCGTCGACTACCGGGCGCAGAAGCGCGGCGGCAAGGGCGTACGCGGCACGAAGCTGAAGGAAGACGACATCGTCGACCACTTCTTCGTCTCGACGACCCACCACTGGCTGCTGTTCTTCACCAACAAGGGCCGGGTGTACCGGGCCAAGGCGTACGAGCTTCCGGACGCCGGACGTGACGCCCGCGGGCAGCACGTCGCCAACCTGCTGGCCTTCCAGCCGGACGAGGCGATCGCCGAGATCCTCGCGATCCGCGACTACGACGCGGTGCCGTACCTCGTGCTCGCCACGAAGGCGGGTCTGGTGAAGAAGACGCCTCTGAAGGATTACGATTCGCCGCGCTCCGGCGGTGTGATCGCGATCAACCTCCGGGAAACGGCAGACGGTTCCGACGACGAACTGATCGGTGCCGAACTCGTCTCGTCCGACGATGATCTGCTCCTGATCAGCAAGAAGGCGCAGTCGATCAGGTTTACCGCCACGGACGAGTCACTGCGTCCCATGGGCCGTGCCACCTCGGGTGTCAAGGGCATGAGCTTCCGCGAGGGAGACGAGCTGCTCTCGATGAATGTTGTTCGACCCGGTACGTTCGTGTTCACTGCCACCGACGGCGGGTACGCGAAGCGGACCCCCGTCGACGAGTACCGCGTCCAGGGTCGCGGCGGCCTCGGCATCAAGGCCGCCAAGATCGTCGAGGATCGCGGCTCGCTCGTCGGTGCGCTGGTGGTCGAGGAGAGCGACGAGATCCTCGCCATCACGCTGGGCGGCGGTGTGATTCGTACGCGAGTCAACGGGGTCAGGGAGACGGGCCGTGACACCATGGGCGTCCAACTGATCAACCTGGGCAAGCGCGATGCCGTCGTCGGTATCGCACGTAACGCCGAGGCGGGACGCGAGGCGGAGGAGGTCGACGGCGATGTGGTCGTCGACGACACCGCCGAAGGTGCTGCCACGACCATCGGCACGGACGAGGGTGAGACACCCTCGGCCGAGTAGCACGAGGAGAGAGTCATCGTGAGCGGAGCCACGGGCGCCGGATCGTCCGGTACCTCGACCGGTTCTACGGCCGGTACGGAGACGGACGGCGGAGGCCGTGGCTCCGCCGCGCCCGCGAAGGACACGCACACCACCCAGCTGAAAGCGATCAAGTCGCCGGCGAAAGGCTCTTCCTCGCCCGACGCACCTGGATCCCAGGGGGGACCCGTGACGGACACCCGAGGCCCGCAGGCCCAGCAGTACGGGGCCGGCGCGGCTCCGGGCGCTCAGCCGCAGCCGCACCCCGCGGGAGCGCAGCAGGCGGCCCCGGCGCCGTCGGCGTCGCCGCTGCCCGGGGAACGGCAGCCGCAGCAGCCCGCCGGGCCCTACCACCCGCCGCAGGCCTACCAGACGGGCGCTCCGTCGGGCAGCGTGCGCCGACCGCGCACGGGCGCGCGTACGACGCCGCGCACCCGTAAGGCACGGCTGCGGGTGGCCAAAGCCGACCCGTGGTCGGTGATGAAGGTCAGCTTCCTGCTCTCCATCGCGCTGGGCATCTGCACGATCGTCGCGTCCGCGGTGCTGTGGATGGTCATGGACGCGATGGGCGTCTTCTCGACGGTCGGCGGCACGATCTCCGAGGCCACGGGCTCGAACGAGTCGAACGGCTTCGACCTGCAGTCCTTCCTGTCGCTGCCGCACGTCCTGATGTTCGCGTCGATCATCGCGGTCATCGACGTCGTCCTGGCGACGGCCCTGGCCACGCTCGGCGCGTTCATCTACAACCTCTCCGCCGGCTTCGTGGGCGGCGTCGAGCTGACGCTCGCCGAGGACGAGTGAGGTTCACCGAGGCCGGTTGACGCTGGCCGTCAGGAGGCGGTTTCAAACCTCTCCTGACGGTCCCCCGACAACCGATTTTGGGACTGCCCGCGTCGTGCGCTAATCTTCAGGAGTCAGCGCGCGGGACACACACCGCAGAGCGCGGCGGGGCTATAGCTCAGTTGGTTAGAGCGCATCCCTGATAAGGATGAGGCCACAGGTTCAAATCCTGTTAGCCCCACATGCGAAAAGACCCCCAGTCGATAACGGCTGGGGGTCTTTGACATCCACGGCTGACACAGCGTCCCGCAGGTGTGCCGTGCGAGCCGGACCGTGATCCGGCGCACGCCGGCCCGCTTCACGAGCCGATCGAAGGTGCGGGAGAAGCTCACCGGGTCGATCAGGCCGCCGTGCTCGGAGGAGAAGATCAGGTCCTGGTCCGACCCCTGCGACCAGTGCTCACCGGCGATCTTCCGCTCCAGCTCTTGGAGCTCTCATTGACCGTTTCAGAATGAGGACACGGCGTCACCTGTGGGCGCCCGGCCCGTCCCGCGCGCTCGCCGCGTCGGCTGTGAAAATCGCTGTCCGATTGTCGGAACGCGGTGATAGGGAGTCCATGTGACAACGACACTTGCGTTCCCCGCTCTGTTGCGACTGATCGACGAACGGTCGAGCGCCTTCCGCGCCGCGGTAGCGTCCGCGCCCAGCCTCGACGTGCAGGTGCCGACCTGCCCGGAGTGGACGCTGTTCGATCTGGTGCAGCATATCGGCGAGGGGCGCCGCTCCTGGGCCGCCACCGTAGCCGCAGGGCCTGCCGCTCCGGCCAAGTCCGTCCCAGAGGGCGCCCCGGCTGCGCCTCGGGAGCGTGAGGCGCAGCCGGCCTGGTTGGCCGCGTCGACGCAGGAGCTGCTGGACGCACTGCGGGAGGCCGGCCCGGATCGCGGTTGCTGGACGTGGTGGGGTGCGTCGCAGTCGCCGCAGACCTGTGGCGCCGTCGCCCGGCACCAGCTCCAGCAGATCGCGGTGCACACCTACGACGCCCAGGTCACTGTGGGTGCCCCGGAGCCGCTGCCGGATGAGGTGGCACTCGACGGTGTCGAGGAGTTCCTGTTCACCTGCGTCGCAACGACGAGTGCCTGGCCGCACAAGCCCACTGCCTTCGACTTCCACGCCACCGAGGGCCACTCCTGGCGCCTGACGGTCGACGGCGACGGCGCACGCTCCACCCGTATCCCCGCGCCCGGCACGACGCCTGTCGCTGCTGCCGACGAGGGCCCGGACGTGGCTGGCGTCTCCGTCCGCGGCACGGCCAGTGAGCTGGTCCTCTTCGTGTACGACCGTATCCCGGCGGACTCACTGCAGATCGACGGAGACGCAGGTTTGTTCGACCTGCTCCGCGCGTGGGAACCGGAGGAGTAGGACGGGTGCTGTAGAGCGGCGAAGTAAGCCTTGTCAGGACCGCATGCGACGGCTGACACGAGCGGCTGACACCAACAAGCACGAACCGCAGCGGTCAGCGCCGGGCCTTGGTGGACGATCGACCGCGGGGCAGGGACCGTTGGCCGATGTTGGCAGCCCCCGTGATCGACCTGATGAGGATGGGGCCACAGGTTCAAGTTCTGTTAGCCCCACCAGTCAAAAGACCCTCAGATGATCATCCCTGGGGGTCTTTGACATCTACGGCTGACATCCGCCGATCAGTGGATCTTGCAGTGAATCGGCGAGCAGGCCCGCAGCCTCCCGTTGCTCCGGGGATGCAGCGCCGCTCTCGGCCGAGCCCAGCTCGCAGTCACGTGCTCTTGGCCCCCTGCCGTTGTGGTGGCGAGGGCCAAGCGGGCTGCTACGAGTGCCTGCCTGTCATGGACACCAGATCGGAGCCGGGTTCCAGTCGTGGTGCTTCGAGGCTGTCCGGTTCCAAACGCCGTTGACCCGCAGGTCGCCGTACGCAGTGTTCCTGCCGCACTTAATCGGCATCTGGTGGTTGTAGCAGCCGCGGGTGAAACCCGGGTTGAGTACCGAGGGTTGGCAGTCGATGGTCTGCCCGTTCCAGGTCTGAGTGATCGAGCCCTCAAGCGCGATGGCCTTGGAGCTGTTGTTTGTCACCACGAGCACGCTCTTGGCCTCGTCGCTCTCATTCAGCGTGCCGAAGACCATGCACGCCTGGAAGCCAACCCCCGGTACTGCGGTGTGCTGCTTGGTCGGCCCACACTTCCAGGTCGAGTTTGTGCTGACCGTCTCCCACATGCCCATCGCTGACGCCGGGCCGGCCGCGAACAATGCGACACCTACGGCCGCGGCTGCGAGGCCGATGCTCTTGCCTGCACGCTTCATTGGTTCCCCTCCCACAAGATCCGAACAACTGTGTGACTATAGCGAGGCAGGGAAGAGCCCAGGCTCCCCGACGAGGCCTGCAGAGCGCCGACAGGGCTGACGGACATCAGCCGATGAGCGGATCTTCCAGAAGGTCGGCGAGCATGCCATCGAAGGTCCGGGAGAAGCCCACCGGGTCGATCATGCCGCCGTGCTCCGACGAGAAGATCAGGTCATGGCCCGGCTCCTGAGGCGTATTTGGGTCCGTGGCTGAATGTGCGGGCGGAGGGATGGGTGTTGTGCTCCTGCGTGAACGAGGCCACGGTCAAAGACGATGCCTCCGGCGGGGGATCGGCCGGCACCGGGATGGAGGGGGCGCCGTAGCCGACTGCGGGCACATCGTGGCCAGTGTGGTGGGTTGAGGGAGTGGGACGGCCGATTGCCTCGTCGCATCAGATTGAATCCGGTTCGGCGCGAGCGTGGACAAGCAAGTCCGTTCTCGTACTTGGATTGCGAGTGGCGCCCCGTTGCCGACAGGCGCAGGCTGGATGAGGGGAAGAGCGGTAGGTAGGGCATGCGGGGGACATGCCGAGGATCAACTCGCCTGCTGAAGTTTGAACGAACAGGAAGCCTGCTATGACTACTGTCTTTCTCAGATGTCGAGGGGAGCTTCCGGGCAACCGTTTCCTCGACGGACATACGCATGATGGAACCGTGGGCCTCGCGCCCAACACCGCGGCCCCCTTCAGCGGCACCCGGTGGGACATGCGGAAGATCCAGGGAACACAAGACGAGTTCGTCTTCCGATGCCTGGGAGATATCGAGGGCAACAGGTTCCTTGACGGTCACACCCACGATGGAACCGTCGGTCTCGCGCCCGACACCAGCGAGCCGTTCACGGGGACCAGGTGGAAGGCCACCAAAAGCAGCGACAACATCACCACCATCAAGTGCCTGGGAGATATCGAGGGCAACAGGTTCCTTGACGGTCACACCCACGAAGGGACCGTGGGTCTCGCGCCCAACGTCCAGCCCCCGTTCACCGGCACCAGGTGGGCAGTCGAGGTGCCGATCGACTAGGCGACTGGTGTCTGACATCAATGACTGGCACCAACAGCGGCGGATGGCGGCGGTCACCGTTGAACGCTGACGGCCAGCCAGCCGGCGTCCAAAGCGAGTTGACCGAGTCCACAGGTCCCCAGGATCGACCTGATAGGGATGAGGCCACAGGTTCAAATCCTGTTAGCCCCACCAGCCAAACGACCCCAGTCCATCAGGGCTGGGGTCTTTTGCATGCCCGATTGTCAGTGCCGGATGAGAGCCTGGCGGCATGATCGTCGAGCGGGCATACGCGCATGTCGCCGAGGGCGAGCGGGAGGAAGGCGGCGGGTGGCCGTGGTCGGTGCCGTGCGTGCGGCAGCTGCTGGATGACGGCCTGAGATTCACCGCGCCGGTGACGTTCCTGGTGGGGGAGAACGGCTCGGGGAAGTCGACCCTCGTCGAGGCGCTGGCGGAGGGCTTCGGCCTGGACTCCTGGGGCGGATCAGCGGGCTACAAGTACGCCAGTTGGCGCGAGCCATCGGCCCTGGGCGGGCGGATACGGTTCGAGGCGACCACTGCCGGCCGCCGCATGCTGCGCGGGCCTCGGACGCGCCGCAGAGGTTTCTTCCTGCGGGCGGAGACGGCGCTGGACGCGCTGGACCGGGAGCAGAAGACGGGAAGGCTGTCCGGGGCCGCGGACGAGATGAGCCACGGCGAGGGATTTCTGATGGCCTTCCGCGAGCGGTTTCAGGAGCCTGGGCTGTACGTCCTGGACGAGCCCGAGGCTGCGCTGTCCTTCGCTTCTTGTCTTCAACTCGTAGGGCTGCTGCACGAACTGGGGCGTTCCGGCGCACAGATCATCTGCGCGACGCACTCACCTGTGCTGACGGCGCTGCCGGGCGCCGAGATCATCGAGGTGGGTGACCACGGAATGCGTCCCGCCGACTGGCGGGATCTGGAACTCGTCGATCATTGGCGGCGGTACCTCAACGACCCGTGGACTTATCTCCGTCACATCGTCGATTCGCGATGAGGCGGGGACCAGGACGGGGTGAAGCTCGCCGTCGTACTGCTGGAGAAGCTGGAACAGGCTTTGGAGCAGGAGAGGCAGAAGAAGCAGAGGGTCACGACTTGCGGTGAGCCCGGGTTCAGCGTTGGTGTGGCACCAGTGGCTGTGGCGGGTGGGAGCCGTGGGTGCACTCGTGGGTGGTCGAGGCCGATGTCGTGGCCGCTTCCGTCTCCGTGAGCGGGCGGTGGCGGCAGCTGGGGGTCTTGCCGTGTGCCTCTGCGCGGATCCGCTGCTTCATCGTGGGGGGCAGTGCTCTGGCGTAGGACCAGGCCCAGTGAGGCATCGCCGGGGCCGTCAGCTCAGCGCTGCGGTTGCTGTCGTCACCGTCGCTCCTGCGGCTCGTCTCGGTGTGCGGTACGGCCGCTGCGGCGGTGCTGGTGACGAATCCGAGCGCCGAGCACAGCGCGAGGAAGGCGGTGACGACGGCCGTCCACAGGTTCATGACCTTGTTCCTGGTCATGGCCCCTCACTTTCGGGTTGGGCGATTTGCGTACTTTCCCAATGATGTGTATGGGGGCTGCGAAGTCATGGACCGACGCCCGTGGCGCGTCGATCTTCAGATGAACACCACCCGTATGGGGGCATTGCGCTCGACGAGTGCGCGAAGATGGAGGAAAGGGGCCAAAGGTCACCGTCCGTCGGGGTGTGATCACCCTCCGATCGGAGCGGCGGCATCCGCTTCTACTGGGGTGTACCGGCGGGCAGTTGAGCGCGGACGCAGGTCACCGATTGATATCGACCGGTGTGTATAGTCGGGCGCCAGAGGTCCCCTACGTCAAGGAAAGACGAGGTCGCGCGGTGAAGAAGCTTCTCCTGGTCGCACTGGCCGCCATCGGCGGGCTCCTCGTGTACCGCCAGATCCAGGCGGATCGCGCCGAGCAGGATCTGTGGACGGAGGCGACTGACTCCGTACCCACGGGTTCGTGAGCCACGACATCGGATTGCACACAGACCCCGGTCGCCCGCGCGGCCGGGGTTTCGTGTACCCGGAGCGCACAGCGCCGCCGCCCCGAGTTGCGGAAGCGCACCGGAGGTCGTAGAGCCGGGCGTTTCGGACAGCCGTACGGATTGCGGGGGTGACGCGCGGCCGCGCTGGGCAGGATGGGCGAGGTCCATGGTCCGGTTGTGGTGACAAGGGGTGGCGCGTGATGAGGCGGCGGCGTATGGCGCGGTGGCGCCCCGCGAGGATGTGGCGTTCCCCGGCACGCGTGCGTGCGGCCGTCGTGGCGGCGCTGCTGCTGTGCACCACGGCCGTCCTGCCGGCTCCGCCCGCCCTCGCCGCCGGAACGCCCGGTCCCTATGTCTTCGCGCCGGACGCCAGGCCCGTCACGGGTGGGACGAGCACCGCGGACGCCGCACCCCTCGCTCCGGGCACGACCTACAAGAGCTCCCTGCCAGGCGAGGGAGAGATCCACTACCGCCTCGACCTCGACGACACCTCGGACGCGTACGTCTCCGTGACCGCCGTCCCCGTCACCGACAGCACGCTCCACGCGGGCGACGGCATCAAGGTGTCCGTCCGGGATGCCGCCGGCCGCTCCTGCTCCCAGGACACCGAAACCTTCGGCGTCGTGCGCAGCCCGCGCCCGATCGCGGCATGGGGGGAGCGCGAGATCTCGGCCAACCGTCCGCGCTGCGAGAGCGCGGGCACCTACGACGTGATCGTCGAGCGCGTCAGTACGGCGGACTCCGCCCTGGACGCCTGGGACCTGGAGCTCTTCGCCGCCTCCGAGCCGCCCCTGAAGCAGACCGGCGAGACGAGCGCCCCCGAGGCCTGGGACTCCGCGTCACCCGACCCCCTCACCGGGGACGGCGAGCTCCGTGAGGGCGGCCGCGGCTTCGCCTCGGCGGTACCGGTCGGCGAGGGCGTGTGGACCTCCGCCATCGAGCCCGGGCGGACGCTCTTCTACAAGGTGCCGCTCGATTGGGGCCGACAGCTGCACGCCACCGCCGAGCTGGGCAGTTCGAGCAGCGGCGACGGCTACACGGTCGGCGCCCTGAGCCTTGCCCTCTACAACCCCGTGCGCGGATTCGTCGACGACACGAGCGCCAACTACGACGGCCGCCGGAAGGCCGCCGAACTCGATCCCCTGCCGCCGGTCGCCTACGAGAATCGGTACGCCGGCCCCGACCGGTTCAGCGCCATGCGGTTCGCCGGTTCCTACTACCTCGTGGTGCACCTCTCGGCCGCGGTGGCGGAGAGGTACGGCCAGGGGCCGTTCGAGCTGACGCTGCGCGTGCGGGAGGGGGGTACGGCGCAGGCCGGGCCGGGTTATGCGGGGCAGTCCGAGCCGGGCGACGTGTTCCAGGTCTCGGCGGGCGATCGGGAGGCGGCCGCGGGGGACGGGGCCGGGGGACTTCCCCGCCGACCTGTTCGCCGTGGGGCTGGTCGCGCTGTATCTGCTGGAAGGGGCCAAGCCGGACGCCAAGGCGCTCGTCCAGTACTTCTCCGCACACGGAACGCCGGGAGCGCCCTTGGCGGGGGCCTTTAGTGGCTTGGCGGGCGGCTCGGCAGGCGGTTCGCGGGCTCGGCGGGCTCGGCGGGCTCGGATCTGGGTCAGAGGGCAGATGTGCGGCAGCCCTCAGAGTCGGGCTCGTCGGATCCGGGTCGGTTCTCAGATTTGGGTCAGCGCCCAGAACCCCACGGCGTAGCAGACCAGCGCCAGCAGGAGGAGTGGTACGGCCACCTTGGCGGGTGGGCCTGGACGGCGTGCGGGGCTGTGGGCCGCTCGGCGGGCGGCTCGGTGACCGCCGCGGCGGCGTGGCTGCGGAATTGGGGGCGCCGAGGGTGGAACCTGCGGGCTCTGAGCGGTGTACGAAACAGTAGAAGCATCGACGCGCTGGGGTTGTGCCGGCGTCGTCGGAGGCTGCGTCGGGTACTGCGGTGGGCGTGGTTGGGGGGAGGACAGGACGTGCGTGGTGTCGTAGGGGGAGCTGTTAGCCGGGTGGTGCTGCACGCCCTCGTGGGGGTGGCTGCCCGCCTGTGCTTGACCCTGTGCCTGGTGCCGGCCTCGCGCCTGGTCCTGCGGCCCGTTGGGCAGTGGCAGGTGGTAGCTGCCGGTGTCCGACATGCTGAGGGGGCCGCTGCTCTCGCCTGGTTGTGGGGAGGCGGGGGACTCCTGAGCGCGGGCGGATGGCAGGGACCCGGGCTGGTGTGGGTACGGGACGCGCGGCAGAGACTCGGCCTGGGCGGACTCTGGCCGCGCGGACTCTGGCGGCGCGGACTCTGGCGGCGCGGACTCGGGCGAGGTGAAGCTCGAAGCCGGCGTTGGCTCCGCAACGACGTGGCGCGGATCACCGGATACGGCGCCCGAGCCCGTGCCGGATGTGCCGTGCCCGGCGTCGCCTGTCCCGAATCCGGTGCCGCCCGTCCCGAGCCCGACGTCGGCCGACCCGAGCCCGGTACCGGCCGGCCCGAGCCCGGTGCCGCTCGGCACCGAGCCGATGCCCCTCGGATCCGATCCGGCGCCGTTAGCCGAGCCTCCCGTCCCCGTCGAGCCGTCCCCGAACTGGAACTGTCCGGAGCCGCTCCGCTCCCCCTCGATCCCCGGAGCCCGTTTCAGCGGCCCCCGGGGTACGAACCCCGGTGGCAGTGGCCCGAGTTGGTCGAAGATCTCGATGAGCTCGTCGTCGGGCCCGGGTTCCGGCAGGAGCTCGGTGGCCGCGGCGAGGGCCTTGCGCGCCCCGGTCGCCGTGCGGAACCGCGCGTGCGGATCCGGTTGGAGCAGCGAGGCCACGACCTGCCACAGCGGTTCGGGGATGCCCTTGGGCGCACCCGGCGTTCCGTGTGCGGAGAAGTACTGGACGAGCGCCTTGGCGTCCGGCTTGGCCCCTTCCAGCAGATACAGCGCGACCAGCCCCACGGCGAACAGGTCGGCGGGGAAGTCCGGTTCCGCGCCCATGAGTTGCTCGGGGGCGAGGTAACCGGGCGTTCCCACCACGAGGTTGGTCTCGGTCAGCCGGGGCTCGCCGAGCCGCATGGCGATGCCGAAGTCGGACAGCCGCAGCCGCGGGCGACCCGTGCCGGTTGCTTCGAGCAGCAGGTTGGCCGGCTTGATGTCGCGGTGGACGACGCCCTCCGAGTGCACCGCGGCCAGCCCCGCGAGGAGCTGGTCGAGAAGGGTGCAGACGAACGAGGGCGGCAAGGGGCCGTAGTCCCCGACGAGATGGACCAGCGAGCCGCCGGACACCAGGTCCATGGTGAACAGGACCTTGTCGTCGTCGGCGGCCCAACTGGCCGGCGCGAGCACATGGGGGTGATCGATCCGCAGCGCCTGCTCGCGGACGAACCGCAACAGCGAGTGCGCGTCGCTCTGCTGCAGCACCTTGGCGGCCACATAGCGCCGACGGCGATGGTCCCAGGCACGCCAGACGGCGCCGACGCCACCGCGTCCGATCGGGTCGACCAGTTCGTAGCGCCCGGCGAAGACCTCACCCATGGCTGTGCGTCGCTCCTCCCCCTCCGGTTACCCCCCCTTGCTTCCCCCACGACGAGCGATACGACTCCCCTCGCTGGCCGTCCTTCGCGGACTCCCCCGCACGACCCCCTCGTGCCCGCTCAGGACGCCATACCGCCGGCCCGGCTGCCGAACCCCTTCGGCGACCGGGCCCGGGGGTCAGTTCTGGTGGGACTGGTAGTGCGCGACCGCGTCGGAGGTGCGGCCGGCGCCGTACACCCGGAGGAACTCTGCCAGTTCCGGGTGGGTCGGGGCGAGGGTGTCCGCGGCCTCGATAATGTCGCCCGCGGCTGCCACCGAGCGCAGCAGCGACTGGATCTCGCGAACGACCCGCTTGACCGTGGGCGCGSCCGAACTGTTCGTCGTCTGCGTGGTGTTGCTGAGCACCGATCCCCCCTGCGACTTCTTGATCTCTTCCATGCGCTCCGTGGCCTCGGCCGCGCTCACGCTGCCGTCCGCGACCTGCCCCGCCAAGTCCTGCAGCAGCTGCACCCGCTGGACCACGGCGGGATTGCCGATCTTCGCCCGCTGTCCGCTCATCAGCTGCGACAGCATCGGTGCGGACAGTCCCAGTACCCCCGCGAGACGAGCCTGGTTGAGACCAAGATCGTCGATGAGCTTACGGAAGAGCGTCCCCAGCGGCTCCCCGTACCAGTTCCGCTGCAGATCCCGCGCTCTTGCGGTGGCTTCCTGCTGTGCGGCGTCCATTGCGTCTCCCCATCGCTTCCCCAAAACCGTGGTTCGCTGTCGCGAACCACGCCGAGCATCTTACGGAGAGTGGTCGTTTACCGGGACCCCCAATCCTTTTGCGGGATCCGGGGGGCGACCGGGTACTCTGGTCTGGACGCTCGCCGGTGTGGGGTTTTCCTCCGGCCGGACGTTCCCTTTTAGGGGCCTTAGCTCAGTTGGTAGAGCGCTGTCTTTGCATGGCAGATGTCAGGGGTTCGACTCCCCTAGGCTCCACATAGTAAGACCCCTCTGACCTGCGAAAACGTGGTCAGAGGGGTCTTTTTTGTACCGGTTTCGCCGGTGGGTCGTGGAATGGGGTCGCACCCCCCGAGCGGCTCCCGGACGTCCTGCCTTCGTGCGCGTACGGCCGGAAGATCACCCGCCCAGGAGCTCCGTTCGATCTTCGGGTGCCGAGATCGGTTGAGAGACGGCTTCTCACCCTGGTCTGTCAGTCGGCCTGATCTGGCCTGCGTCCAAGCATGCGGCAGCTGCGGCGAGCTGGCTGGCACTGTCCTTGAGCAGGCCCCAGTTGTGGTCCTGGGCTGCTTGGATACACCGGGCAAGATGGGTGTGCAGCGGGGACCACAGCGGGCCGAAGAACCAGAGATTCAAAGGCCGACGCAAGACCGTCAGCCACGTCTGCCAGGATGCACGCGCCGCAAGTCTGCGCCAGGTGGAACGACTCCGGGAACCCATCCAGGCCGCTGAGCAAGGCCGGGCAGCATGTGAGGGCTTCACGTCAGCGGCCCCGGCCCCGGTCGGCGCAGTGCAGCCGGCGGCTGTCGAAGAGGGCCTTGGGGGCGCTGTACCGGACAGTGCGCTCTTGTGTGCGCGGTATTCCTCGCCCGGCCACCACCCCAGCAGCCGCCGGGGCAACTCACCGGCCAGGCGGGACCGAAGGAGCTTCAGCCGGGTGCGTACGGTTCGGCAGGCGGCGCAGTCGCGCAGATGGGCGTGGGCGTCGCCGTGCAACGGCAGATAGGCGGAGATCAGGACGTCCACTTCGCCGTGTAGCCCGCAGTTGACGTGGGCGGTCTGGCGCAGATGAGCGGCGGCCTGGGCCCGGCGCAGCACCGTCAGCGCGGACTGATACCGGTTGAGGAGCTGGGCACGGGGCAACCCTGTCACGTCGGCCACAGCGGCCGGAGACTCGTGCTCGACCAGCGTGTGCCAGATGAGGCACCGGTCGACGGCGGGCAGCCGCTGGTAGGACTGCGAGAGTCCGTAGTCCTCGTCCATCGACCACAGTCCTCCCTCCGACACCCACCTGCGGAATCCGGGGGACATCTGGCGCGGATCGACCTCGACCGCTTCGCGGCGCACCGAGGTCAGCAGATTCACCCGCAGGCAGGTGCCGTGCAGACCGGTCGCGGCGCGCGACCCTCTGGACACCTGATCGCGCAGCCGTGAGAAGGCGTACGCCGACAGGATCTCTGCCAGCTCAGGCACGGCAACGCACGTGAGTGCGTACGCGTGGACGGCAGTGTGATGGCGGTGACGGACGGCTTCGAACCAGGGAATCCGGTCCATATCGACCGCTCGCAACAGGGCGTGGTCACCGGGCAGTTGGACGCTGGAACAAGGGCGGGGGGTGGCAGTGGGCATGGATGCTCTCCGAGAGAAAGGACACGGCCCGACCTGGCTCATGGTGTCCAACGAAGCGGTCTCACTGGGGTGGTTGCTCCAAGTGCGACAAGAAGAGGGGGACCTGAACGCTTGGTCAGGTCTTCTCAGCCCGGCGGATGATCCGCCCAACCTTCGTCGCCGCTTCACTGCGTCCCGTCCGGCAGGCGAGCCGTCTGAGGCCCGCCGCGCATTCTGCAGTTCGGAGGAAGCATGGGACGCGCAAGAGGCGGAAGCAGGCGCAGGCCATTCGTCGGGAAGTGGAAACTGCTCCTGACCGGTCCTGCCGTGATGGTCACGGCGGCCGTGGTGCTCAACTCGGCTTACGGCGCCGAGACGAGCTTCATCGTCGGCGGGCGGCAGGCATCCGAGGAGTACCCGTTCATGGGATCGCTGCAGTCTCCTTCGGGAGATCATCACTGCGGCGCGGCGCTCGTCGCACCTGCCCTCATGGCCACCGCCGCGCACTGCGTAGAGGGCCGGCAGGCGAGCGAGATGACCGTACGCATCGGCTCGAGGGACCGTACGAGCGGAGGCACACGTAGCCGGGTGGCCCGCGTCGTACAGGCTCCGGAGCACGCGGACATAGCCCTGCTCGTTCTGTCCGAGCGGGTCTCCGGCGCGCCGATCGAGGTCGCCGACGGCAGCCCGCAGACGCAGCAGGCGGTCCGGCTGATCGGCTGGGGCCAGGACTGCCCCCAGAAGGGCTGCTCCACAGCACCACCCCGGCAGTTGAAACAGCTGGACACCAGGGTGCTGCCGGCACAGGACTGCCCCGGGATCAAGGGAGGTGGGGAGTTGTGCTTCGCCGGCACCCCGACGGACACGGCCTGCTACGGGGACTCCGGCGGTCCGGCAGTGGTGCAGGACGGGGCGGGTCGGCGGCTCGTCGGGGTCACCAGCCGGGCGGGCGACGACTCCCGTCCCTCATGCGGTGACAGCAATGTGATCTACACCGATGTGACTGCCTTCCGGGACCTGATCGCCGGAGTCCCCGTAGCAGGCCGTGTCCGTCGGGGTGCCGGCGAAGCACAACTCCCCACCTCCCTTGATCCCGGGGCAGTCCTGTGCCGGCAGCACCCTGGTGTCCAGCTGTTTCAACTGCCGGGGTGGTGCTGTGGAGCAGCCCTTCTGGGGGCAGTCCTGGCCCCAGCCGATCAGCCGGACCGCCTGCTGCGTCTGCGGGCTGCCGTCGGCGACCTCGATCGGCGCGCCGGAGACCCGCTCGGACAGAACGAGCAGGGCTATGTC
>NZ_RDBN01000053.1:1772717-1821383 GCF_008042075.1 Streptomyces sp. UW30
GTCCTGCACCACTGCCGGACCGCCGGAGTCCCCGTAGCAGGCCGTGTCCGTCGGGGTGCCGGCGAAGCACAACTCCCCACCTCCCTTGATCCCGGGGCAGTCCTGTGCCGGCAGCACCCTGGTGTCCAGCTGTTTCAACTGCCGGGTGGTCCCGATGGTCCGGGGTTTCCCGGTGATCCGGGGTTCCCGGACGGTCCGGGGTTCCCGGGTGGTCCCCAGGGGTTCCCAGGTGATCCGGGGTTCCCGGTAGGGCCGTTCGGCTGAGCCGGGCATGGTGAAGAGCTGCTCCGGCGGATGTTCGTCTCATCCGCCGGAGCAGCTCTTCGTGCGTTTGCGGAAAACCTCCGCGTCGGCGGGACGAGTACGGGCCCGAGCAGGACGATGCCCGTCACCGAGCGACTGTGCTCGGTGACGGGCATGTCGGGCTGCGTGTGCTCCACGGGGGTGGACGCGGGCATAGCCCGAGTCGCTTGGGCTGCCGCGGTGTCACGGGCGCCGACCGGCGGTCGCATGCCGGTAGAGACGGGCGACGCGCTGCCGGACGGCGGCATCGAACTCGGGGGTCGGCTCCACGAACGTATGACGGACCGACTCCTCGACGACAGCGTACGGGGGCTCGTACAGATCTCTGTCGTCGATGTAGTCCGCGCCGGTGAGCGGCGCGTGCAGGTAGCTGTCGACCCAGGTCATGGGGGTCTCCTCAAGGGTGGGGAGTCGGAGGAACGGCCGGTGGAAGGACCTCCGGCCACACCCGCATCACACCGGCGACGGAAGTCCGACGCATCCACCTGAGGGCGGGTCGGCCCGGCCCGGAAGTCGGGCTTGGTGCGAGGGAGGGGACGCCGGACGGGAGCCCTGCTGGTTTGTCAGATTTCGACAAGACACGGCTCAACAGGGTCAAGCCGCTGAGTGGCGTGCCGACACCGGGCGTACTCCACGCCACACACCCTCACTGGCCGTTGGAGAACACATGAGATTGAGTTCCGGGGGACAGGTCGGGGGCGCGACCCGCGGCGGCAGCGTCGCCGTGACCTGTGAAAAGGACGGGCAGCCGGCGCGTTCCGCCCGACGCCGGACGATCCGCCCCCGTGGCGAACGGCAGGGAGACGGCCTCTCGCGGCCGCACCCGCGGCAACGGCACCGGCGGCGCCGGCCGAGCCCGCGGCCGACCAGACGCCGGCGCTGCTACGACGTCGCACTCGCCGTCGGGTCAGCCGGCTTCAACCTGCTCATGCTGCTCGTCGTCCTGCCCACGGCGCACGCGGCCGACCCCGCACTGGACGTGCCTACCGGACACCGGCTGACCGTGATCGTTGCGGTGGCGGTGCTCGGTTCTCTGAGCGAAGCGGTGCGCAGGTCGAGACCGCTCGTGCCCGCCGCGCTGGCGGTGGCGGACACGGCGCTGCAGGGATCCAGCATCCTCCTCCCCGCCAGCGTCTACACCCTCGTCATGCACAGTCGGCGCCGCTGGGCCGCGGTCGCCGTGACCGCCGGGCTGGTGCTGCCCTGGCTTCCGTTGTCGCCCCTCTTCGGTAGGTTCCCCGCCGATGCGCCGTGGGTCGCGGTGCTCGTGAGCAGGACAACGCACTCCCTGATCATGGTGGGCGTACCCCTCCTGGTCGCCTGGGCGGTACGCGGCCATCGGCTGCACATCAGCGTGCTGCACGACCAGGCGCAGCGGCTCAAGCGCGAGCAGGAGCTGCTGGCGTACAACGCGGCCCTGAAAGAGCGGGTCCGGCTGGCCCGGGACCTGCACGACGTGGTGGCCCACTACATCGGCCTCATCGTGATCCAGGCAGGGGCGCTGGAAGTCGGCGCACAGGCCGCCGGAGAGCGGACCGGCGCCCTGATCGGCGGCCTGGGGCGCCGGGCCATGACAGAGCTTCGGGACCTGGTCGACGTACTGCGTGATCCGGCCGCCGACAGCCGCAATTGCGCCGGCGGGCGGTGGTTGAGGGACGTTGCGGAGCTGGTGGAACGCGTCCGCCAGGCAGGGGTCGACGTCTCCTGGCGGACGACCGGAGAACTGCCGGACGCGGGGGCTGCCGCCTACAAGACGCTTTACCGAGCCGCCCAGGAGGGCCTTTCCAACGCGATGCGGCACGCTTCCGGCTCCTGGATCCGACTGGAGGTGACCGGTGACCGGAACAGGCTGGAGCTGACCGTGCGCAACGGACCACCGGCCGCTCCCACTGCGGCGGCCCGGCTGCCCAGCGGCGGGCGCGGCCTTGCCGGAGCGCTGGAGCGCGTCAACGAACTCGGTGGCCACCTGAGCTGGGCGCGCACCCCCGACGGGGGCTTCCGGATGCACGTGAGCATCCCGGCGCATGCCGAACGCCAGGCGGCCTGACCCCACGACAAGCCAGACCGGCGGTACGAATGACCGCACGGAAGAACGGAAGAGGGGAAGGGGCCTTGATCCGAGTGCTTCTCGTGGACGACGAGACGCTGGTCCGCCAGGGGATCCGCCTGGTGCTCGAGTCCGTCGACGACATCACGGTGGTGGGCGAGGCCGCCGACGGCTCCGGCATCGGCCATCTCGTGCGGCTGCACCGACCCGACGTCGTCGTCATCGACGTCAACATGCCCCGCGTCGACGGGCTCACCGCCATCCGCGGGATGGCCCAAATGCCGGGCCGGCCCCGCGTCGTGATGCTGACCGCACACGCCCTGGACGACCACCTGTACGCCGCACTGAGCGCCGGCGCCGACGGTTTCATCCTCAAGGACATCGCCCCACAGGAACTCATCGCCGCCATCCGCACCGTCGTGGCCGGAGACGCGTTGATCTCGCCCGCGATGACCCGCGGCCTCATCGAGCGCTACACCCACTCCACCAGCGCACGCGGCGGTCAGGCCCGGGAGCGGATCCGGTTTCTGACCCCCGGCCAGCGATATCTCCTCGCGCTGATCGCACATGGCATGTCCAACGCCCGGATCGGACAGAGCCTGGGCATGACCGAGTCCCGTGTCAAAGGCGAGGTGAGCCACCTGCTGAGGGTGCTGGAGCTGAGCAACCGGGTACAGGCGGCCACGCTGGCCTGCACCGCTGGCCTGCTCGACCAACCGCTCGGGCCGCCGCCGCGCACAGCGTGACGGGCGCAAACGCGCAGCGCAGGAGCGCACGGCTGCGGCGTCTGCCGTTGCCGTGCGCTCCTGGCCCAAGGGCGTTGTGGTCCCGCCGATCCGCTAGTCGGTGGGCCGGCCGGACGCAAGCGAGTCGATCTCGTCACCTTCCTCGGGCGTCGCGGCGAAGTTCATCCAGCCGCCGGCGCGGAGCCCGGCCCAGAAGACCGTGGCCGCGTAAGGGTGCCCCGAGGCCTTGAGGTCATCCCACAGCTGGTCATCGGCTTCGCGGCGCAGCGCGGACGGGTCCTGCTGGGTCCGGGCCGCGATGTTGGGGCCCACCGTGTACGCGAAGTCGTGCCGGATGCACGCGTCGACGATCTCCTGTGGGAGGTTCATGACCTGGCCGATCCCCGTGCAGCCGTTGGCGTAGAAGCTGTTCCTGAGACGCTGGTCCTGCGTGCCGGCCGACGACGCGCTCAGCGCGGCCTTCCGGATCTGCAGAAACTCGGACAGGGGCGCCTTCTTGAGCCTGTCGAAGAGTGCCCGGGAGAACACCGACCCGGGGTGACCGGCATCCGGGGCCACAGCGCCGTCGTTGTCGAGCCGCGGTGCCTCGTTGCCCCACAGCGCCCGCCCGCCGCGATGCTCCTGCTGCATGGCCCACTTGAGAGACGCGTCGCGGTTCGCCCACAGCACCTCGAGGTCCGCAGTGCTCAGCGTCTTGACCCGCTCGGGGTCCCCCGCCAGCTCCCGCTGGACCTGCACGAGCCGGCTCGCCACCGCCGACGCCTCCTCCCCGCCGCCGATGCCGCTGCCCGCGCAGTCCTCGGCCACTCCCCCCGGGGAATCGGCCGGGGAACTCTCGGTGGCTCCCGCGGACATGTGTCCCTCGGCCTGGTAGCTGGGACCGGAGCCCTCAGAACTCGGCGCGGTCCGCTCCGGGTTCGGGGCGGCCGGGGCCGGCAAGGTCGTGGGTGCCTGGGTTTCCGGCGTGACCGTCGCCCCGCCGACCGGGGTCGTTTGCGGCCACGCCGAGCAGTCGACGGACACCGCACCGCCCGGGCCCGCCGAGGCCTCGGCGCTGCTTGTGGCGCCGGGCTCGTCGGCGAAGGCGCCGGGCAGCGCCAGTGCTCCTGCCGCGACCACGGCCACCGCCGAGGCCGCAATCCACTTCTTCCTGTTGACGGGTCGATACGCTCGACGACTCACTGCTTCCTCCTGCGCATACGGTGCCCCGCCGGGCGGGGCTCGCTGTCCTGACGCAGGGAGCAAAGCGCCGACGAACGGTTCGGCTCGTCGGCCCTGAAGGGGATTCCGGTCGCGACGAAAGTGTCTTCGGGCAGTTACGGCTGCGGCGGCCGGAATCGGCGGCCGCGCAGGGCCAGTTCCAGTGCGAGGCAGATGTCCGGTTCGGACAGTGCCTGCCCGAACAGGGCATGCAGTCGGCGCATGCGGTAGCGCACCGTCTGCGGGTGAACGTTCAGCGCCCGGGCGACCTCCGGCGCAGCACGCCACTGAAGCCACGCCAACAGCGTGGTCTCCAACTGCTCCCTGCGCAGCGGAGTGCACCGGTTCAGCGGCTCCAGCAGGGCCGCGGCGAGTGAGTCCGCCACCTGCCGGTTGTTCGCCAGGATCCAGCCGGCCGGATGGTCCACGGCGCGGTGGACGCCGCGCGCATTGCGCCCCAGCTCCGTCAGGACATACTCCGCCCAGCGCAACGACGGTCCGGCGAGCGCGAGGGGAACGCTCGGGCCGACGACGGCCGGGGAGCCGCAGAAGGCGGCGCCGAGCGCGGTGGCCGCGTTGCGGCCGGGGGCGGAGCCGGTTTCGGCGACGAGCACACGCACCCGGTTCGCGGACACCTGCGGTAGCACTCGACAGCCGCCCGGGACATGGATGCTCGTACGGACGTCTCGGGAAACGACCACCTGCACGGACTGGGGCAGCGGCCAGCACGCGGCCGCCGCCAGTTGTTCCAGATCGCGACGGTGCAATCTCTGTTCACCGGTGAGAGCCGCGAACAGTTGCTGCCGGGCGGCGCACAGCCGACCACCGGTGGGCGGTTCGGACGGATGGGGGGAGGCGTTCTCGGGGCCCTTCGACGGGCGGGTGACGCGGGGCGTGGGCTCAGGGTGTGGGAACAGTGGGGGGYTCCCTGGTGAGGCTGATCTTGGGGTCGCGCCATTACCTCAGGCCTCCGGAAGCACCGCCAGGGGTGCCGGCAAGTCCTGTGTTGAACGTGTTGAACGTTGAACTTCCGGGTGCGTCTCAACGAGCGCAGGGAACCCCCATCAATGTCCGTAGGGGCGCGCGGGCACCGGGCCCCGTGGCAGCAGGCCCTGCGTCTGCTGCAGCAGGTCGGCGGCCGGCCTGGCCCGGCCGAAGGCGCCGACCTTGCGCAACAACTCGCCCAGAAAGCCTGCCATGTCGGCGCTGCGGAGCCGGGAGAAGTCGGGGAGGAGCTGCTGGAGCGTGGCACATGCTTCGTCCAGGAGCCCCAGCCGGAGCTGGGCATTGGCCGTGCCCGCCACGACGGCGACGCGGGAGCGGCGGTTCCCCTGCGGGACGTGCCGCAGCGATGTGAGCATCGCCGGCACCACGTCGCCGGGCCGGTTTTGGAAGACAAGGACCCCGGCCCGCTGCCAGTGGTATGTGTACAGCCGCACCTCAGTGGTGGCGGATGAACCGGTGCACCGGGACAGGTTCTGCTCGGCGTTGTCCAGGCACCGCTGGGCGGCCCGCATGTCATCGACGGCCGCGTACGCTATCGCGAACTCGCCCTGGGCGAAGGAGACCGTGTCCGGAGCGCAGGCGGTGAGCAGAACCTGGGCCGCGTCGGCCAGGTGGGCCGCCTTGCGGTACTGGCCCAGATCGCGCGCCACCGTGGCCGACCTGGCCAGTACCGTGACGTACATCGTCCGGTCGTCCGCGCCCCGGGCCAGCTGCGCCGCGATGCCCAGATAGCGCTGGGTGAAACCGTAGTGGCCGTCCTCGAAGTACATCAGCGCCAGCCGCAGCGTCAGTTCCGCGGCCCTGGACATGAGGGCCGTACGAACTCCGTCGGCCATGGGGGAGCGCAGCCAGACGGCCACGTCGTCCGCGAGGCAGGCGGCGAGAGCGCTGGTGCCGTGGCCGCCGCCGAACGCATCCCAGACCTCGTTGTAGAACCGGCCCATGGCCTCCAGGGCGTCGACCTCACTCATCCCGATCCGCCAGGGCGGACCTCCGGTGGACGGCCGTTGCACCGGACCACGCAGGCCGGTGCCGCCCGCGCTGTCGTCGTCCGCCCAGTCCGGCGACGGCCAGTCGCCGGCCAGGAGGTTCCGGCGCATCGACTCCCTGAGCACGGGATCGAGATAAGCCTCTCTGAGTTCTCCGAGCCTCACCAAGGGATCGGGGGATCCCGGCAATGCGGCTCCGGGCATGTCCGGAGGCGCCAGTCCGGTGTCCGTGACGGTGACGGTCCGGCCGAGCTTGCGCGAGAGCGCCTCTGCGGCCAATTCGGGGACGGGCGGCCGGGGACGGACGCCCCGGACCCACTGGGCGACGGCCGTCCGGTCGTAGCGCAGCCGGAGCCCGGACGAAGCGCCGAGGGTGTTGACGGTGCGGGCCAGCGCCTCGTACGTCCAGTCCGACTCGCGGATCAGCTCGCGCAGCCGGTCGTTCGGGGTGCGGTGATCGGTTCTGCTCATGGCCTGTTCTCTGGGGGTGCGAACGGCATCGGAAGCGGAGGCACGAGCGACCGCAGCCAGGAACTGGGTGCCGCCGCGGCAGCCCCGGGATCCCCACGGTCATGGATCCCTGCAGATTCCCAGATTCCGACCTCGGCGGGAACGTGGCCTGCCGCCCGCTCTGACGGGCTTGCGAGCAGAAACGTTCCATGAATTCTCGCCGTTCAGCGTGAAGTGGTCGACGACCTCGGCCAGGCCCGGAACCAGCGCCCCGTCACTCGACAGAGGCGACGAAGGCTGTAAAGACGTAGAGACCACAAAGTGGTGTGCGCCCACCGCACGAGGGCGCACACCACTTTGTCGTCTCCGACGGCACTTGAGGCCGTGAGATGCCATACGTGAGAAGCCGTAGGGGAAGGCCCTCAGATCACCGGCCCTCGTCGGTCACCGGCTCTCCTCTGCCACCGTCTCTCCCCCGTCACCGGCCGTCGTCCCGCCGTGCGGCTTCCTCCTCGGCCTCCTTCGCCTGGACCTCGGGGTCCAGGTCCGACTGACCGCTGCCGTCCACGGACGTGAGGCGGCTCGACTCGGGTACTTCCGTCGCGGCCGGCGGCTCGACCAGCCAGTCCGGGTTGGCCTGCTTGTCCCACCACTTCCACACGGCGACGGCGCCGCCGGCGAGGACGCACAGCACGGCCACCATCTTCACCGCGCGGCCGGCCCTGGCACGCCGTTCGTGCTTGCGGACCAGTCGCTGGATCTCCTGCGGCGAGACCTGACCGCGCAGCGCGGCCAGTGCGGCGGCACCGCGCGCGGTGGCCTCGTCCCGCACGGGCCCGGCCGCGGCGACCGCCTGCTCGATCCTCGGCTTGGAGTAGTCGGCGGCCTGCCGTGCCGCCTTGCGCGTACGGATGGCTGCTTCGTGAGCGGCTTGGTCGACCTTCGGCGGCACATGGGTAAGGGCCTGCTCCAGCCGCGGTGCCAGATACGCGTCGTACTGGAGACGGGCTTGTGCGCGGGCCTGCTCGGTGGCCTGCGACATCATCGGCGCCAGCCGTACGCGTGCCTCGTGCGCATACAGTGCGGCCCTGTCCTTGGCGGTGTCGGCGTAGGGCGCCACCACTTCCGCGGCGTGCAGCACGCTGTCCTTCGCCGAGCCGGTTGCGGCGCGCACGCTGTCGATGCGGGTCACGGGATCCTCCTCCTCGGTGGCGTACGGTAATTCGACTTTCCACCCTTTTACGGATCATGCCTGTCGGAACGCTCCGCGGCATGTGAGGGCGGGCATATGGGTGCCGATGAGCTTGATCAAACGCACTAGCGGACCAATGCGGTGCAACGGTGGCTTGTCGTCGACAATGCCACGGTTCGCCGCCTCGCGCCCCCGCCGCGGACCCACTCGCCCACTTTTCTGCGAGAGATCTGCGAGAGATCTGCGAGAGAAGCGCCCGGTTGCGTGCCGGTGAACGAGTGCCGGGCGACGGACGCCGCAGTCCATGCGAGGATCGGGGAGTCACAGGAAGACAACGGAAGGCAGATCGTGGCTGAGCAGCTTTACGCCACCCTGAAGACCAACCACGGCGACATCGAGGTCCGGCTCCTCCCGAACCACGCGCCGATCACGGTCAAGAACTTCGTCGAACTCGCTCAGGGCGAGCGTGAGTGGACGAACCCCGCCACCGGCGAGAAGTCGACGGCCAAGCTCTACGACGGCACGGTCTTCCACCGGGTCATCAGCGGCTTCATGATTCAGGGCGGTGACCCGCTGGGCAACGGCACCGGCGGTCCCGGTTACCAGTTCCAGGACGAGTTCCACCCGGACCTCGGCTTCGACAAGCCCTACCTGCTGGCCATGGCCAACGCCGGCCCCGGTACCAACGGCTCGCAGTTCTTCATCACCGTTTCCCCGACGACGTGGCTGAACCGCAAGCACACGATCTTCGGCGAGGTCAGCGACGGCGCCAGCCAGAAGGTCATCGACGCCATCGCCACCGCGCAGACGAACCCGCGCACCGACCGTCCCCTCAAGGACGTCGTCATCGAGTCGGTCGTCGTGGAGACCCGCGAGGGCTGAGCGACACCTCGCACGGGGAACCAAACGCCCCGCTCGTCCGTAAGGATGAGCGGGGCGGTGCATGAGGACGTGCATCGCGCACGACGACCAAGGGGACCTCATGGACCAGCAGGCAGGCAGCCCGCAGGACGCCCAGAGCCCGCCCGGCTGCTACCGCCATCCGGACCGCGAGACCGGCATCCGCTGCACCCGCTGCGAGCGGCCCATCTGCCCCGAATGCATGGTCAGCGCCTCGGTCGGCTTCCAGTGCCCCGACTGCGTCCGCAGCGGCTCCGGCACCGGACACGCCCCCACCGCCGCCCAGCCCCGCACGATCGCGGGCGGCACCATCGCCGCCGACCCGCGACTGGTCACCAAGATCCTGATCGGGATCAATCTCGCGGTCTTCATCGCGGTCCAGGCCAGCACGACGTTCCTGAACGACGTCGTCCTCATCGGCTCCTGGCCGCCCGCCCCCTTCAACCCCACCGAGGGTGTCGCCGAGGGCGAATGGTGGCGCCTGGTGACCTCGATGTTCACCCATGAGGCCATCTGGCACTTCGCCTTCAACATGCTCAGCCTGTGGTGGCTCGGCGGCCCTCTCGAAGCCGCCCTCGGCCGCGCCCGCTATCTCGCGGTCTACTTCTGCTCGGGCCTCGCGGGCAGCGCCCTGGCCTATCTGCTGGCCTCCCCGACCACGGCCACGCTCGGCGCCTCCGGCGCCATCTTCGGCCTCTTCGGCGCGACAGCCGTCCTCATGCGGCGCCTCAACTACGACCTGCGGCCGATCATCGCGCTGCTGGTGATCAACCTGATCTTCACCTTCAGCCCAGGATTCAACATCTCCTGGCAGGCCCACATCGGCGGCCTGGTCGCCGGCGTCGTCATCGGCTACGCGATGGTCCATGCCCCGCGTGAGCGTCGGGCACTGGTCCAGTACGGCACATGTGCGCTGGTCCTGGCCGTTGTCGTCATCATGACCGTGCTGAGGACGGCCCAGCTCACCTGAGCCAGGACGTTATCCACGTGAGCGGCCCTGTTGTCCACAGCGTGTGGCGGATCTTGTGCGTACCGTGCGGGAACGGTCACGCCCCCTGCCTTCGACCCGTGTTATCGCAGGTCAGACAGGGGGCGTACATGTGTTCGGAATGCCTTCGGGTGACCGGTGTGGCAGTCATACCGGCGTCAACGTCCGATGGGTTATCCACAGATCGTCGTCTTTTCCCCAGTCAGCTTGTGGAAATTGCTGCAAGGCTGTGGATAACTCAGCGGATAGTCCTGGGCAGAGCTGCGTTCACCGCGACGTGGCCGAGGGTTCGGGTGCTACTTCCACTGGGTGGAGACGCCGAATCCGGCGGCGATGAAGCCGAAGCCCACCACGATGTTCCAGTTGCCCAGCGCCTCGATGGGCAGCGAACCGTCGGTCACGTAGAAAACGACGATCCATGCCAGACCGAGGATGAACATGGCCAGCATCACAGGTGCGACCCAGGCGCGGCTGGTCAGCTTGATGGCGGTCGCCTGCTTCGACTGCGGCGGCGTGTAGTCGGCCTTCTTGCGGATACGTGACTTCGGCACGAGGGTCTCTCCTGTCGATGCGCTGCGTGGCCGCGCAGGGAACTTGGTCGGGCTCGGGGCAGCGTACAAGGGGACTCTGATTGCTCCCCCGGGCGTCCGTTAGCGTAGTGCTTCCGCGGCGCCGAAGGAGATAAGGGTACGTTGAGCAATTCTGCCGACTCTCCCCCTACGGGATCCAGCCCTGCCCGCGGCCGTTTCCGGCCGGTGCGGGTGCTCACCGCGGCGGTCTTCGCTCTCGCCGGGCTCATTTTCTTCACCAGTTTCAACACGGCCAAGGGCACCAATATCCGCACGGATGCCTCGCTGCTGAAGCTTTCGGACCTCATTCATGAGCGTAGTCGTGGGAACGGTGAGCTGGGCGAGGCGAACGCGTCCCTGCGTGACGACGTGGAGGCACTCGCCGAGCGGGACGACGGCAGCACCAAGGCGGAGGACGAGAAGCTGGCCGGGCTGGAGCACAGTGCCGGGACCCAGAAGCTCACGGGTGAGGCCATCACGGTCACGCTCAATGACGCCCCGCCGGACGCCACCGCCAAGCTCCCGGGGTATCCCGAGCCGCAGCCGGACTACCTGGTGATCCACCAGCAGGACCTCCAGGCCGTGGTCAACGCGCTGTGGCAGAGCGGCGCCAAGGGCATCAAGGTCATGGACCAGCGGCTGATCTCCACCAGCGCCGTGCGCTGCGTGGGCAACACCCTGATCCTCCAGGGCCGGGTCTACTCACCGCCGTACAAGATCACGGCGGTCGGGGATCCGGAGAAGATGCAGCAGGCGCTCGCTGCCTCGAAGGCGATCCAGAACTACATGGTCTACGTCAACGTCTACGGCCTCGGCTGGAAAGTCACCGAGGACGGGACGGTGACTCTGCCCGGCTACTCGGGCACAGTGGATCTGCAGTACGCCAAGCCCGTGGAGTGATCTTCCCTGGAGCTGCCGGTGCGCGTCGTCGTGAGGACCGTCAGCGAACTGTGCATCACCGTCGGCGCCGTGATCGTCCTTTTCGTCGTCTACGTCCTGTTCTGGACCGGTGTGAAGGCCGACACCGTCATGGACGACCAGATCGATCAGTTGCAGGAGCAGTGGGCGCAGGGGGCCGTGGGCCCGACGGACGCGGCTCCGGGCGGTGCGGCGAGTCCGGGAGCGAGCGCGAGTCCGCCGAAGCCGGCGCCGTACGCGGCGGACAAGCCCTTCGCGATCATGTACATCCCGCGTCTTGGTTTCACGTGGAACAAGCCGGTCCTCGAAAGCACGGCCACCAAGACCCTGAAGAAGGGCCTCGGCCACTACGCGAGCACCGCCCAGCTCGGTCAGAAGGGCAACTTCTCGGTCGCCGGTCATCGGCGCACCTACGGCGATCCCTTCAAGGACTTCCCCAGGCTGCGGCCCGGTGACGCGGTGGTGCTGACCGACGGAACGACCTGGTTCACGTATCGGATCGACAAAGGCCCCTACAAAACCCTGCCCACGGACGTTGAGGTGATTGACCCTGTGCCCCGTAACTCGGGGTACACGCGTGAAGGCCGGTATCTGACGCTGACCACGTGCGATCCCGAGTGGGGGCACAGTCATCGGCTCATCGTGTGGGCTCACCTGGATTCCACCCAGCCCGTGGAGGCCGGGAAACCGGAGGCGTTGCGCCGTTAGTCTGTTGGCTGTACGGCGTGAGTCTGGGTGCCGTGGTGCGACGGAAGGGACGGCATGTACGGCTGGATCTGGCGGCATCTGCCGGGCAATGCGTGGGTGAAGGCGCTGCTCTCGCTCGCGCTGGCCATGGCCGTCGTCTACGTCTTGTTCAACTACGTCTTCCCGTGGGCCGAACCGCTCCTGCCCTTCAACGATGTGACGGTGGACAACCAGTGAGCGCGCGCATTCTGGTCGTGGACAACTACGACAGCTTCGTCTTCAACCTGGTCCAGTACCTCTACCAGCTGGGCGCCGAGTGCGAGGTGCTGCGCAACGACGAGGTGTCGACGACGCACGCCCAGGACGGCTTCGACGGCGTACTGCTGTCGCCGGGCCCGGGGACGCCGGAGGAGGCGGGCGTGTGCGTGGACATGGTCCGGCACTGCGCCTCGACCGGGGTGCCGGTCTTCGGTGTCTGTCTCGGCATGCAGTCGATGCAGGTGGCGTACGGCGGTGTCGTGGACCGTGCGCCGGAGCTGCTGCACGGCAAGACCTCGCTGGTCGAGCACGAGGGCAAGGGCGTCTTCGCGGGCCTGCCGACGCCGTTCACGGCGACCCGCTACCACTCCCTGGCGGCGGAGCCGGCGACGGTCCCGGCCGACCTGGAGGTCACCGCGCGCACCCATGACGGCATCATCATGGGCCTGCGCCACCGCGAACTCCCGGTCGAGGGCGTGCAGTTCCACCCCGAGTCGGTGCTGACCGAGCACGGGCACCGGATGCTGGCCAACTGGCTGGTGGAGTGCGGCGACCAGGGTGCGGTGGCGAGGTCGGCGGGGCTCGCCCCGGTGGTGGGCAGGGCCTCGGCGTGACCGCCCTGCGCCCTGAGCGCGAGTCCGGCGCCGCGTACGGGGAGTCCTTCACGGACTCCTACGGCGACGCCGGCGACCAGGGAACCTCGTACGGGCAGCAGCCGTACGAGGGGTCCGGTGCGCTCGGGGAGTGGTACGGCGGGGAGAACTACGGAGCCGAGGAGTACGGCAGTCAGGGCTACGGCGGCGAAGTGCCGCCCGCGGCCGCCGTCCAGGAGCCGTACGCGGAGCCGTACATACCTCCGCCGGACGACGAGACCGTAGCCCTGCGGATCGCGGATCCGCCGCCCCCCGGCGAGGCCCTACGGCCCTCTCCCGCCTCTTCCGCCACTTCCGCCTCTTCCACCCCGACGGGCGGCCGTGCGGCCCGCAGGAAGGCCGCCAAGCGGCGTCATGGGCGTCATGGCGGCTCCCGCCCGCTGCCGGAGGCCGACGAGGCGGGCTCGGAGAGCTCCGGCGCCCCCCTGTCCCGCATGGAGGCCCGCCGGCAGGCCAAGGCGCGCAGGCCCAGCCCGGCAACCGTCGCCAGCCGGGCGATCGGTGAGGTGTTCATCACCACCGGCGTGCTGATGCTGCTGTTCGTGAGCTACCAGCTGTGGTGGACCAACGTCCGGGCGCACGCACAGGCGGACAAGGAAGCCAGCAGCCTCCAGGAGGACTGGGCGAGCGGCAAGGGCAACCCGGGGACCTTCGAGCCGGGGCAGGGCTTCGCCCTCCTGCACATCCCGAAGCTGGACGTCGTCGTCCCGATCGCGGAGGGCATCAGCAACAAGAAGGTGCTCGACCGGGGCATGGTCGGCCACTACGGCGAGGGCAAGCTGAAGACGCCGATGCCGGACGCCAAGACCGGCAACTTCGGCCTGGCCGGCCATCGCAACACCCACGGCGAACCGTTCCGCTACATCAACCGGCTCGCCCAGGGCGACGCGATCGTCGTGGAGACGCAGGACAAATACTTCGTGTACAAGATGGCGTCGATCCTGCCGGTGACGTCGCCGAGCAATGTGAGCGTGCTGGATCCGGTTCCGCCGGGGTCCGGTTTCACCGGGCCGGGCCGCTACATCACACTCACGACGTGCACGCCGGAGTTCACCAGTAAGTACCGGTTGATCGTCTGGGGCAAGATGGTCGAGGAACGGCCGCGCAGCAAGGGCAAGCCGGATGCGCTCGTCAGTTAAGGGCAGATGAAACGTGGCAGCGACCACCGAGGGCACGGAAGACCACACGTCCGCGCCCGCCTCACGACGCCCCCCGGCTCGCCGCCGGGGTATGGGCCGGATCGCGATGGCGGTCAGCGTCTTCGGCGAACTCCTCATCACGGCGGGCCTGGTGCTGGGCCTGTTCGTCGTCTACTCACTGTGGTGGACGAACGTCATCGCCGACCGGGCGGCGGACAAACAGGCCGACAAGGTCCGTGACATCTGGGCCCACCAGGACGAGGACTCCGGCCGTCCCGCCGAGTTCGACGCCAAGAACGGCATCGGCTTCCTGCACGTCCCCGCGATGACGAAGGGCGACATCCTCGTCGAGAAGGGCACGACGTCGTCGATCCTCAACGACGGCGTCGCCGGCTACTACACCGACCCCGTCAAGGCGACCTTGCCGATGTCGGACAAGAAGGGCAACTTCTCCCTCGCCGCGCACCGGGACGGCCACGGCGCGAAGTTCCACAACATCCACAAGCTCGAGAAGGGCGACCCGATCGTCTTCGAGACGAAGGACAAGTGGTACGTCTACAAGGTCTACGCCGTCCTGGCCGAGACCTCGAAGTACAACGTCCAGGTCCTTTCCTCGGTCCCGAAGGAATCGGGAAAGACCAAGGCGGGCCACTACATCACGCTGACGACCTGCACGCCGGTGTACACGAGCCGGTACCGGTATGTGGTGTGGGGCGAGCTGGAGCGCGTGGAGAAGGTGGACGAGGAGCGGACGTTGCCCGAGGAACTGCGCTGACCGATGCGCTGACCGGAGCGTCGTACGAGTCGGCCCCGGCACCCTSATSAGGGTGCCGGGGCCTTCTTGTGATCTCGGAAACTCTTCCGTCAGCCGAAGATGCCGCCGTCGTTCCCGCCGTTGTTGTTCCCGCCGTTTTGGCCGAAGCCGACGGTGGTCAGCGTGACCTGGGTGTTCGCCGGGTCATCGACCTGTTGGTTGCCCTTCGGGTCCTGGTCCGTGACGAAGGCCGTGTCGCTCTGGTCACTGCCGTTGGCGAACTGGATGTTGGTGAAGCCGGCCGCCGCCAGAGTCTGCTTGGCCTGGCCCACCGTCTGACCCACGACGCTCGGCACCGGGGTCTTCTGCTTGGCCTGCTTGCCGATCTGGATGGTCACCGTGGAGTTCTTGTCGGCCTCGCTGCCGGCCTGCGGCGACGTCCCGATGACCTTGCCGACCTGGTTCGGGTCCTGGGTGTCGACCTCGACGCAGTTACCGACCAGGTTGTTGGCCGTCATCTGGGCCTTGGCGGCGTCGCAGGTCTGGTTGAGGACGTCCGGGACGGTGGACTTCTCCTCCGCCTTGGCGACGGTGAGGGTGACCTCCGAACCCTTCTCGACTTCCTCGCCCTTGACGGGGTCCTGGTCGAGGACGGTGTTCTCCTCGTCCGGGGACTCCCGGAACTCCGTCTTCACCTTCAGCTGGTAGTCGTCACCCTCAAGCTTGTCCTTCGCCTCGTCCAGGTCCAGGCCGATCACGCTCGGCACCGTGACCTTCGGAGCGCCCTTCGACACCACGATGTCGACCGCGGAGCCCTTGTCGACCTCGGTCTTGGGCTCGGGGTTCTGCTCGCAGATGTTGCCCTTGGGCTGGTCCTCGCACTCCTTCTGCGTGACCTGCCCCAGCTTGAGATCGCTGTTGGTCAGCAGGTCCTTCGCGCTGGCCTGGGTCTCGCCCACGAGCGACGGGACCGGCACCTGGGAGTTGCTCGCGCTCTTGCCGTCGAAGACCCACTTGCCGATCAGGATCGCGCCGACGAGGACCAGGATGGCCGCGACGGCCAGCAGGATCGTCGAGGTGTTCGACTTCTTCTGGCGGCGCCGGTCCGGGCGGTCGTCGTAGCCGTAGCCGCCGTCGTCCGGGTTCATCGGCGGCAGCATCGACGTGGCGCCGGCGTCCGCGGAGCGCAGGGCCGTGGTCGGCTGGTCGTCCGGGTAGCCGCCGTAGCCCACCGAGCCCATGGCCGCCGTGGCGGCGACGGGCTGGCCGTCGAGGCACGCCTCGATGTCGGCACGCATCTCGTCGGCCGACTGGTAGCGGTAGTTGGGGTCCTTGGTCAGCGCCTTCAGGACGATCGCGTCCATCTCGGGCGTGATCTCCGGGTCGAAGACCGAGGGGGCCTGGGGCTCTTCCCGTACGTGCTGGTACGCGACCGCGACCGGGGAGTCGCCCACGAAGGGGGGCCTCACCGTCAGCAGCTCGTAGAGCAGGCAGCCGGTCGAGTACAGGTCGGACCGGTTGTCGACCTGCTCGCCCTTCGCCTGCTCCGGCGAGAGGTACTGGGCGGTGCCGATGACCGCCGACGTCTGCGTCATCGTCATGCCGGAGTCGCCCATGGCGCGGGCGATGCCGAAGTCCATGACCTTGACCTGGCCGTTGCGCGTCAGCATGACGTTCGCGGGCTTGATGTCGCGGTGGACGATGCCGTTGCGGTGGGAGTACTCCAGGGCCTGGAGGATGCCGATGGTCATCTCCATGGCGCGCTCCGGCAGCAGCTTGCGGCCACTGTGGAGCAGCTCACGAAGCGTGGAGCCGTCGACGTACTCCATGACGATGTACGGGATCGACACGTTGTCGATGTAGTCCTCGCCCGTGTCGTAGACCGCCACGATCGCGGGATGGTTGAGCGAGGCGGCCGACTGGGCCTCCCGGCGGAAGCGGGCCTGGAAGGACGGGTCGCGCGCGAGGTCCGCGCGCAGCGTCTTCACCGCCACGGTGCGGCCGAGCCGGGTGTCATGCGCGAGGTAGACCTCCGCCATGCCACCACGACCGAGCACCTGGCCCAGCTCGTACCGGCCGCCGAGGCGACGCGGCTCTTCCATAAGCTACCTACCAGCCCTCTCCGTCGGTCCCGACCTCACCCTTGTGGGTGGGGCGGCCTGCCGTCCGGGCATACCGTACCCGGCTCATCTTGTGTGACCTGGCCAAGCCCGTAACCCGATACAGGACCGGTATCGCAACGTGCACCGATGTGAAGGGGACGTGAGCAGGTTCACTTCTTGCTGTTGATGACCGCCTCCATGACGCTCTTGGCGATGGGTGCGGCGAGACCGCCACCGGAGATGTCGTCGCGGACGGCGTTCTCGTCCTCGATCACGACGGCCACGGCCACCGGCGAGCTGCCGTCCTCGGCCTTGGCGTAGGAGATGAACCACGCGTAGGGGTTCTCGCTGTTGTCCACACCGTGCTGGGCGGTACCGGTCTTGCCGCCCACCTTCACGCCGTCGATCTGCGCGTTCTTGCCGGTGCCCTCCTCGACGACCGTCTCCATCATGTCCTGGAGGATCTGCGCGTTGTCCGGCGACAGCGGCTTGCTCATCTCCTCGGGGTCCGTCTTCTCGATGGCGTCGAGGTTGTTGGTCTGGAGCTCGTCGACCATGTACGGCTTCATCAGCGTGCCGTTGTTGGCGACGGCCGAGGCGACCATGGCCATCTGCAGCGGGCTGGCGGCGGTGTTGAACTGGCCGATGGAGGACAGCGCGGTCTGCGAGGGGTTCATGTCGTCGGAGAAGACCGAGGCGCTGGTGCGGATCGGCGTGAACTGCTCCTCGGTGAAGCCGAACTTCTTGGCCGTCTCCAGCATCTTGTCGTTGCCCAGGTCGGAGCCGACCTTGCCGAACACGGTGTTGCAGGAATACTGCAGGGCGACCCGGAGCGTCGCGTTCTTGCAGGGGATATTGCCCTCGTTCTTCAGCACGGTCGTGGTCTCCGGCATGGTCCACGGCAGCGGCGTCTTCGTCTTCTCGTCCGCTTCCGTGTACAGGCCGTGCTCCAGCGCCGCGGCCGCGGTGACCACCTTGAAGGTGGAGCCGGGCGGGTAGACCTCGCGCAGCGCCCGGTTGAGCATCGGGTCGTCCGGGTTGGTCTTCTTCTGGAGCTTCTGCCACGCGTCGGTGTCGGTCGTCGTGGAGTTGCCGGCGAAGGACGCGGGGTCGTACGACGGGAAGGACGCCAGCGCGAGGATCTTGCCGGTGGACGGCTCGATGGCCGCGACGGCACCCTTGCCGCCCTGGCGCTTCAGACCGTCGTAGGCGGCCTTCTGCGCGGCGCCGTTGAGGGTGGTGACCACGTTGCCGCCCTCCTTCTCCTCGCCTGTGAGCATGTCGAGGGTGTTGCGGAAGAACAGCCGGTCGTCGTTGCCGGTGAGGATGCCGTCCTCGATGGACTCCAGCTGGTTGGCGCCGAAGGCCTGCGAGGCGTACCCGGTGACGGGCGCCCACATGGGGCCGTTCGTATAGGTGCGCTTGAACTTGAAGTCGCTGCCGGAGGTCTCCTGCGAGCCGGTGATCGCCTTGCCGTCGACGATGATGTTGCCGCGGGGGGTGCCGTAGCGCTCGATGGTGACGCGGCGGTTGCTCTTGTCGGTCCTGAGCTCGTCGGCCTGGACGTACTGGATCCAGTTGTCCCGGATGAGCAGAGCCAGGACGAGCAGTCCGCAGAAGATCGCGATCCGGCGTAGGGGCTTGTTCACGGACGGACCACCTGGGTCATCTCGGCGTCGGGGTTGGGCGCGGGGGCGGGCGCGGGGCGGCGGGCCGTGTCGCTGATGCGGAGCAGGATGCCGATCAGGGCCCAGTTGGCGATGACGGAGGAACCGCCGTACGCCACGAAGGGAAGCGTCATACCGGTCAGCGGGATGAGGCCCATGACACCGCCGGCCACGACGAAGACCTGGAGGGCGAAGGCGCCGGACAGGCCGACGGCCAGCAGCTTGCCGAACGGGTCGCGGGCCGCGAGTGCCGTGCGCACGCCGCGTTCCACGATCAGCCCGTAGAGCAGCAGGATCGCCATGACGCCCGCCAGGCCCAGCTCCTCGCCGAACGTGGCGAGGATGAAGTCGGAGTTGGCGGCGAAGCCGATGAGGTCGGAGTTGCCCTGGCCGAGACCGGTGCCGAGGGTGCCGCCGGAGCCGAAGGCCCACAGGGCCTGCATGGCCTGCTCGGAGTGGACGACGCCGTCGCTGATACCGGAGCGGCTGAGCTGGAACTCGCGCGCCGGGTCGAG
Organism: Streptomyces sp. UW30; assembly: GCF_008042075.1. Classification (GTDB taxonomy): domain Bacteria; phylum Actinomycetota; class Actinomycetes; order Streptomycetales; family Streptomycetaceae; genus Streptomyces. Next base: position 1,791,800 of record NZ_RDBN01000053.1, read on the forward strand.
CCAGGCCTGCACACGCGTCTGGATGTGGGACTCGAAGCTCGCCACACCTACGGCGCCGACCGCGGACATCAGCAGACCGAAGACGATCCAGCTGGTCCGCTCGGTGGCGACGTACAGCATGATGACGAACATTCCGAAGAACAGCAGCGACGTACCGAGGTCGGTCTCGAAGACCAGGATGAGGATCGAGATCACCCAGACGACGAGGATCGGACCGAGGTCGCGTCCGCGCGGCAGGTACAGCCCCATGAAGCGACGGCTGGCCAGGGCCAGGGCGTCCCTCTTGACCATCAGGTAGCCGGCGAAGAAGACGGCGAGGATGATCTTCGCGAACTCGCCGGGCTGGAGCGTGCCGAGGCCGGGGATCTTGATCCAGATCTTGGCGCCGTAGATGTTGGCGCCGAGTCCGGGCACGAGCGGCAGGATCAGCAGGAACAGCGCGGCGGCCATCGAGATGTACGTGTAGCGCTGCAGGACCCGGTGGTCCTTGAGGAAGATCAGCACGGCCACGAGCAGGGCGACGCCCATCGCGGAGTACAGCAGCTGGCGCGGTGCCGCCTGCACGAAGGCGTCGCTCTGCTGCAGTTTCTTCGACTGGTCCAGACGCCAGATCACGACCAGGCCGATGCCGTTCAGCAGGGTGGCCAGCGGCAGCATCAGGGGGTCGGCGTACGGCGCGAACTTCCGCACGGCCAGGTGGCCGATGCCCGCGAGCAGGCCGAGCCCGACGCCGTAGCTCAGCAGCCCGGGCGGCACTTGGTCATTGATCGCCAACCCCACGTTCGCGTAGGCGAAAACCGGGATGACAACCGCGAACACCAGCAGCGCGAGCTCGGTGTTGCGCCTGCTCGGCGCGCCGATCGCGCCGATCGTGGACGTGTGGTGTGTCGACGAGTTCGAAGTACTGCTCATGGTGTGACGGGGCCTCTCACGGCTTGCCTACTGCGTGCCGCAGTTCGTGACGACCTTCTGCTCTTCCTCCGAGAGCGTGGGTCCGGGGCTTGGCGTCGCAGTCGGTGACGGGGAGGTGGAGGAGTTCGGGGGCGGGGACTTGGTGGACGCCGAGGGATTCGGTGTCGGTGTCGCCTTGGACGTAAGGGAGGTACGGGTGGTTCCCGTGGTGCCTCCGGCCTCGCCCTCGCCCGTCTTGGCGTTCTGCTCGCTCTGGGCGGCCTGCTGGTCGGACCGCTTCTTGCACGCGGAGGCCTGCAGGGCCAGCTCGTCGACCTTCGCCTGGGCGTCCTTCAGACCGCCCTCGGTGATGGTCGCCTCGACCAGCTTCTGCTGGTACGGCGGCAGGTACTTGAGTTCGATCTCGGGGTGGTCCTTCTCCACCTTCGAGAGCGAGACCCAGGCCAGGTCCTGGCTGATCCCGCGGTACAGGGCGACGTGTCCCTCGTTCGTGCCGACGTAGTACTGCGTCTGCGTCCAGCGCCAGCCGCCGTACAGCCCGCCGCCGATGACGGCGAGCGCCAGGGCCGAGTAGAAGGATCTCTTCAGCCACTTGCGGCCCCTGCGGGGCTTGACGAAGTCGTCGTCGGTGTAGTCGCCGAAGCCGCCCGCCGGGGCGTAACCGGTGGTGTCGCCGGAGCCGGGCGGGCCGAACTCGCCGCCCCCGCCGCCCTGKCCGGGCACCTGGCGGCCCAGCCCGGAGGCGCGGCCGGCCGGGGTCTGCATGATGCCGTTGTCGTGCGGGTGGTGCTGCTGGTTCTCCGCGACCGCGCCGACCACGACCGGGGTGTCGGACAGCTGCCCGGCCAGGGTGTCGCCGGTGTCCAGGTCGAGGACGTCGGCGATGATCACGGTGATGTTGTCGGGGCCGCCGCCGCGCAGCGCGAGCTGGATGAGCTCCTGGACGGTCTCCTGCGGGCCCTGGTAGCTGGCGAGGGTGTCCTCGAGGGTCTGGTGGGACACGACGCCGGAGAGGCCGTCGGAGCAGATCAAGTACCGGTCGCCGGCGCGGACTTCACGGATGGACAGGTCGGGCTCGACATGGTCGCCGCTGCCCAGCGCGCGCATCAGGAGGGACCGCTGCGGATGCGTGGTCGCCTCCTCCTCGGTGATGCGGCCCTCGTCGACGAGGCGCTGCACCCAGGTGTGGTCCTGCGTGATCTGCGTGAGGACGCCGTCGCGCAGCAGGTAGGCGCGCGAGTCGCCGACGTGCACGAGGCCGAGGCGCTGCCCGGTCCACAGCAGGGCCGTGAGCGTGGTGCCCATGCCCTCCAGCTGCGGGTCCTCGTCGACCATCGAGCGCAGCTGGTCGTTGGCACGCTGTACGGCGGTGCCGAGCGAGGTGAGGATGTCCGAGCCGGGGATGTCGTCGTCGAGGGCGACGATCGTCGAGATGGCCTCCGACGAGGCGACCTCGCCCGCGGCCGCGCCACCCATGCCGTCGGCGATGGCGAGCAGGCGCGGTCCGGCGTATCCGGAGTCCTCGTTGCCCTCCCGGATCATGCCTTTGTGCGATCCGGCGGCAAAGCGCAGTGACAGACTCATGCGCACCTCGCCCGTTGGCTCCGGGTACATCCGCACGGTGCCCACCCTCCGGTCGGGAGCGCGCCGGGGCCCGTGGTGTGGGCCGCCGCTGCGTGCTCGCTCCGCTCGCTCATTGTCGTACTACTTCCGCAGCTCGATGACGGTCTTGCCGATGCGGATCGGCGCGCCCAGCGGAATCGGTGTCGGGGTCGTGAGCCGCGTTCGGTCGAGGTACGTGCCGTTGGTGGAGCCCAGGTCCTCGACGATCCACTGGCCGTCGCGGTCCGGGTAGATCCTGGCATGCCGGCTGGAGGCGTAGTCGTCGTCCAGCACGATCGTGCTGTCGTGCGCCCTGCCCAGGGTGATGGTCTGGCCCTGGAGCGCGACGGTGGTGCCGGTGAGGGTGCCTTCGGACACGACCAGCTTGGAGGGAGCGTTACGGCGCTGGCGCCCGCCGCTCTGTTGGCCGCGCTGCTGCGGTGGCGCAGCCTGCCGCGCGGCCTGCTGCTGGCGTCCGGCTTCCCGCCTGGACCCGCGCTGGGTGACGCGCGTACCGAACAGGTCGCTGCGGATGACCTGCACGGCCACGATCACGAACAGCCACAGTACGGCCAGGAAACCCAGCCGCATGACCGTGAGGGTCAGCTCTGACATTGCCCCCGCTTCACCCTTCGGCTTGCCGGTAAATGATGGTGCTGCTGCCCACGACGATCCGCGAGCCGTCGCGGAGCGTAGCGCGGGTGGTGTGCTGCCCGTCCACCACGATGCCGTTGGTGGACCCGAGATCCTGGATCGTCGAGGGCGTTCCGGTCCGGATCTCGCAGTGCCGGCGCGAGACGCCGGGGTCGTCGATCCGCACGTCGGCCTCGGTGCTGCGGCCCAGCACGAGCGTCGCGCGGGAGATCTGATGGCGGGTGCCGTTGATCTCGATCCAGTAGCGGGTGCGGCCGCCGGCCGCGGGTGCGGCGGGAGGACGCTGGCCGCCCGCGGGCTGCGGGTAGCCGTAGCCGCCGGGGCGTCCGCCGGGCGGCGGCGACGGCGGCATGGGCGGGGCGCCGGCGGGCGCGGCGGGCTGCGGATAGCCGTAGCCGCCCTGGGCGCCGCCGGGCCGCCCGGCCGGGGCGGCGGGTGCGGAGGCCTGCTGGCCCTGCTGGTCCGTGGAGCCGGCGAGCGTACGGCTGCGCACGCGGTACAGGCCGGTGTCGAGATCGTCGGCCTTCTCCAGATGGACCTTGATCGGGCCCATGAAGGTGTAGCGCTGCTGCTTGGCGTAGTCGCGGACCATGCCGGCGAGCTCGTCGCCCAGCTGGCCGGAGTACGGGCTGAGCCGCTCGAAGTCCGGTGTGCTCAGCTCCACGATGAAGTCATTGGGGACGACGGTCCGGTCGCGGTTCCAGATCGTCGCGTTGTTGTCGCACTCGCGCTGAAGCGCGCCGGCGATCTCCACGGGCTGGACCTCGGACTTGAACACCTTGGCGAAGGTGCCGTTGACCAGACCTTCGAGGCGCTGCTCGAACTTCTTCAGGACTCCCATGGGGCACCTCCTCCGTAGCCTGCTTCGTCCTGCATCCCGCCGGGCGGGTACTGCCTTACCTGGTACTGCTTACTGATCGTATCCACGCGCCGGTAAATCGGCTGGTTCCCCCTGTCGGCCCGGTCGACGGGTGTCGACGCCCTCGAAGTTCCCTTCGGAGCTCCCCTTCGAACTCCTCACGGACACAGTCTTGCCATGGATCGTAGAGGCGGCCGCAAACCAGTGTCCCGCACCTGACTGTGGACCCCGACCTGCTCCTGGGGAGATGCCCAGGACCGGTACGAGGTTGATACGTGAACAGGTACTCCTTGATACGGAGCGCGCGGCGGCGCGGATCGGTCACTTCGGGACGGCTCGCGCGGACTGCGCTGGTGGGCGGCTGCACAGCGGCTGCCTGGGGATAAGGGATGTGAACCCACCCTGGCCGCCGTGCTAATGTTCTGGGTGTCGGAAGGCGCCGGACCGCAAGGAAAAGCCCCGAGGACACACCCAATGCGCGGGTGGCGGAATAGGCAGACGCGCTGGATTCAGGTTCCAGTGCCCGCAAGGGCGTGGGGGTTCAACTCCCCCCTCGCGCACGCTCGAAGAGGCGGCATCGTAGACACGATGCCGCCTCTTCTGTTGTGTTCGCCACGTTGTGCCGTCCATCACCGTCACGCGCACCGTCTTGGGTGCCGTGACCTGTGATGAAGCTCTCAGGTCACGGCACGGGCCGAGGCCGTCAGCCTGCCGCGACGACCGTGGCGAGCGTCACGGCGGCGGGGAGGGCCTGGACGAAGAGGATGCGGCGGTTCGCGGTGGCCGCGCCGTAGACGCCGGCGACGATCACGCAGGACAGGAAGAAGATCTGGACCTGGCGACCGGTCGGGTCGTCGGCGATCAGCCCCCAGACCAGGCCCGCGGCCAGGAAGCCGTTGTACAGGCCCTGGTTGGCCGCCAGCGGCGCGGTGGCACGGGCCATCTCGGCGTCGAAGCCGGAGAGGCCGCGGCCCGGGCCGCGCTGCCACAGGAACATCTCCAGCACCAGGATGTAGGCGTGCAGCAGCGCCACGAGGGCGACGAGGACGACAGAGATCGCATGCATGCAGTGATTGTGCCGGGGGGTTGCGGGGCGGGGTGAGGGTGGTGACCAGCGCCAGCACCAGCGCTAAGACCGCGCAGCCGAGCCAGAACAGCACGTCGACCTGGTCCCCCTCTTCGAGGCCTCCCGGGAGCGCGCCCTCGGTGAGGCCGCCACGAAGGCGAAGCAGCTGGTCGTGGCGCTGTGTCTGCCGTCGGCGGGGGAGCATCCGGTGGGGCGGGCGCCGGGGAGTCCGGCCGGGTCCTCGACTGCGGTGTCCGGGGTGCGGGGAGGTCTCGGTGGCCCGACGCCTTGACCACCCGACCGTCCGCCACGCGTGCGTGGAGCCCCGAAGCGTCGGCAGGGGGCTCCACGCGTGTGTGCTGCTCGCGTGCGCGCCGCTGGTGCCGCTGTTGATCCGCGCTACGCCGCGAGCTTCTCGGCCAGCTGCTTCGCCTTCGTGGCGGCCTCACCGAGGGCGCGCTCCCGGGAGGCCTCGAAGAGGGGGACCAGGTCGGACATCTGCGGGTTGGCCGGAGCCATCGTGAGCTCCGGGACGATGAAGTCGAGGTCGGTGCCGAGGAAGTCGGCCAGGACCGCCGACAGGTAGTTCTGCACGTACTCGTAACCCTCGCGCGGAGTGCCCGGACCGTACGCGCCGCCGCGGCTGGCGACGACGGTGACCGGGGTGCCCTTGACCGACTGGACGTCGCCCGCGGTGCGGCCCATCAGGACCACGTTGTCCAGCCAGGCCTTCAGGGTCGACGGGATCGTCAGGTTGTACATCGGGGCGCCGATCAGCACGGCGTCCGCGCTCTCCAGCTCCTCGATCAGCTTCACGCGCTCGGCGAAGGCGGCCGCCTGCTCCGGGGTGTGCGTCGCCGGATCGGAGAAGCCGGCGGTGTGGGCGTGGGCGCTGATGTGCGGCACGGGGTGCGAGGCCAGGTCGCGGTGGATCACCGTGCCCTCGGGGTGCTGTTCCTGCCAGGTGCGGCGGAAGGCGTCGGTGACGGCGCGGGAGGAGGAGGCGTCGGTCGAGAAGACCGAGGAGTCGATGTGCAGCAGCGTTGCCATGGGGTCTCTCCGGAAGGGACGGGAGCGGGCAGGGGGCATCTGCGTCCAGGACGTACCTGTTCGCAGGAACTGAAAGTTCGTACTCAACTATGGATAGCACAGTCACTTACTTTTTTTTACCCCCGTACCGCAGGGCAGTACTCTGAAGGGCATGGCGGGTGAGCAGAGTCACGACGTGGCAGCGTGCAAACAGGTCGACGAGGGGATCAGCCGCGTCTTTCAGCTGCTCGGAAAGCGCTGGACCGGCCCGATCGTGTCCGTACTGACCTCGGGTCCCGCGTATTTCGTCGCCCTGCGCCGGGCCGTCCCCGGCATCAGCGAGCGCATGCTCTCCGACCGGCTCACCGAACTGGCCACGGCGGGACTGGTGGTGCGCGAGGTCTATGAAGGGCCGCCGCTGCGGGTGATGTACCGGCTGACGGAGGCGGGGGCCGCGCTGGAGCCCGCGCTGAAGGAGCTGGGCGGGTGGGCGAAGGAGTACCTGCCGGACGGGGAGCGGCCGGAGGGCTGCTGAGCGTCGTTGTTGTTCGGGCGGGTCGCCCGCTGTCACATCGGGGTTGTTCGGGCGGGCCGCCCGCTGTCACGTCGGGGTTGTTCGGGCGGGCCCGCATGTCACGTCGGGCTGCCTGCCGGCTCCATCCGGGTTTTCCACAACCGTGGAGTTGTCCACAGGGTCTGACGAGTTCCGGCCACCGGTTGTAACGTCGGCACGAGTTGATGTTCGTGCGTGAGCGGGGGAGGCGGTCGGGATGACCGAGGTCGGTGCCGAGGCTGTGGCGGCGGAGGCCGCTGTGGTGGCGTCGGAGTCCGGGGCGCGCTCCGCGTCGCGTCGGCTCCCCCGCGTGCAGGGGTTCGCCGAGTGGCCCGGCGGTGGGTCGCCGAAGGAGGAGGGCAAGGCGCTGCGCAGGCGGGTGCCGCGCGCTGAGCACGCGGTGTTCGATCTGGACGCCTCCCGCCCCGGCGCGGTGGCCGCCGTCGAGGAGTCCAACCTCGGCCGGATCCCCGAGCTCACCCCGATAAGGGTCGGCCGGATGGCGGCGACGCCCTTCGCGTTCCTGCGCGGCTCCGCGGGGCTCATGGCCTACGACCTCGCCCGCACCCCCATGACCCGGATCCGCGCCCAGATCTGCGGCGACGCGCACGCGGCGAACTTCGGCCTGTACGCCGACGCGCGCGGCGGCCTGGTCATCGATCTGAACGACTTCGACGAGACGCTGTACGGCCCCTGGGAGTGGGACCTCAAGCGGCTCGCCACCTCGCTCGTGCTCGCGGGGCGCGAGGCGGGCGCCGACGAGGACAAGTGCCGGAAGGCGGCGCACGACACCGTCGGTTCCTACCGTCGCACCATGCGGCTGTTGGCCAAGCTCCCGGTGCTGGACGCGTGGAACGCGATCGCGGACGAGGAGCTGGTCTCCCACACCGACGCCCATGACCTGCTCGGCACGCTGGAGCGGGTCGCGGAGAAGGCGCGGGCCAACACCAGCGGGCGCTTCGCGGCCAAGTCGACGGCACCGACCGAGGACGGCGGCCGCAGCTTCGTCGACGCGCCGCCGGTGCTTCGCCGAGTGCCGGACGAGGAGGCGGCGGCGGTGGCGGCGTCGCTGGAGGGGTACGTCACGACCCTCTCCGAGGACCGCCACCCGCTCCTCTCCCGGCACGCGGTGCACGACGTGGCGTTCCGCGTGGTGGGCACCGGCAGCGTGGGCACCCGCTCCTACGTGGTCCTGCTCCTGGACCACCGTGGCGAGTCGCTGGTCCTCCAGGTGAAGGAGGCCCGCCCCTCGGCCCTGGTCCCCCACCTGGTGACCGCCGGTTTCGAGGCGCCGGAGGCGGACCACGAGGGCCGGCGCGTGGTCCTCGGCCAGAAGCGCATGCAGGTCGTCAGCGACATCCTGCTGGGCTGGACGACGGTCGACGGACTTCCGTTCCAGGTGCGCCAGTTCCGCAACCGCAAGGGCAGTGTCGATCCGGCCGCGCTGGCCGCCGACCAGATCGACGACTACGCCCGCATGACCGGCGCCCTCCTGGCCCGCGCCCACTCCCACAGCGTCGACCCCCGCCTGATCTCCGGCTACTGCGGAAAGAACGAGGAGCTGGACGAGGCGATCGCCGCGTTCGCCGTCACCTACGCCGACCGCACGGAGGCGGACCACGCCGAGCTCGTGGCGGCGGTGCGGGCAGGGCGGATCGAGGCGGAGATGGGGGTGTGACGGACCCCTCCCGCGAGGGAGCGGCCGGTGGACGAGCCCCTGTCGTCGGCGCGGTGCCCGCGGTGGCGTCGGTCATCGAGGGGCCGGGCCCGGTGTGGCCTACGCTGGGCGGGTGATGACGCCGGAAGCTGAGCAGTCCCAGGCCGAGCCCGCTGGTGCGGGGGCGCCGGATGGTGCCGAGGAGCCCGTCGGTGGAGCTGAGCAGGGTGGTGAGGCACGGGTGACGGCCGAGGACGACGAGGGTCGCCCCTCCTCCGGCGAAGCCGAGAGCTCGCGGGAGGAACGGCCCGAGGCGCGGTTGGAGCGGGCCGTGCGGGCCGCCGAGCAGGCGTTGATCGAGTACGAGATCGCCGTGGAGACCTTCCGCGTCGAGGTGGACAACTTCTCCCGGCTGCACCACCAGAAGCTGGGCCCGATGTACACGCGCCTCGACGAGCTGGACGCCCGGATCGCCGAGGCCGTCGCCGCCCGCACCGGCGACCCCGAGGACATCCGCAAGGCCGACGAGGCCCGCGCCCGGGTGATGCCGATGCCCGCCGTGGAGGAGCTGTTCCACGGCTGGATGGACGGCGACGGGCTGTTCCCGGAGGCCGCGGCGATGCTCACGGACCAGCCGGTACAGCCCCCGCAGCGGGTGCGCCCCAGCGACGAGGCCCGCAAGCTCTATCGCGAGCTGGCCCGCAAGGCCCACCCCGACCTCGCCCAGGAAGAGGCCGAGCGGGCCCGGCGCGAGGAGTTCATCACCCGCGTCAACGCCGCCTACGCCCGTGGTGACGAGGCGCTGCTGCGGGAGCTGGCCGAGGAGTGGGCCGCGGGACCGGCGCTCAAGGAGCAGGGCCCGACTCCCAGCGAGGAGCTCTACGCCCGCCTCGAATGGCTCGCCCGGCGCAAGGAGATGCTCACCCTGGTCGCGAAGGACCTGGAGGAGAGCGCGATCGGCGGGATGCTCCGCATCGCCCCCGACGACCCCGACCGCCTCCTCGACGAGATCGCCGACCAGCTCCTGGCCCAGGTCGCGCAGCGGGAAGCGGAGCTGGCCGCACTGCTCGGCTAGCGGGTCGAGAACATCCCGGAAGGGGCGCCCCTTGGCAGGGGTGCGCCCCTTGGCAGGGGTGCGCCCCTTGGAAGGGGTGCGGGGGCCTGAAGGCACCCGCATCTGTCAGGTAGCGTCAGTGGCATGCATTTCGGATCAGGCGTACCCACCGTCGAGGTCACCGACCTCAAGGACGACGATTTCCTCCTCGACGTCCGCGAGGCCGACGAATGGCAGGCCGGTCACGCCGAGGGCGCCCTGCACATCCCCATCAGCGATTTCGTGGCCCGCTACGGCGAGCTGACCGAGGCGGCCCCGCAGGACGCCCGCGTCCATGTGATCTGTCGCTCCGGCGGCCGCTCGGCGCAGGTCGCGATGTACCTCGTCCAGCAGGGCATCGACGCCGTGAATGTCGACGGCGGCATGCAGGTGTGGGCGGCGGTCGGACGTCCTGTGGTGAACGACGAGGGGCAGCCGGGCTTCGTCCTGTAAGGGCACCCGGCAATCCGCGGGTCAGCCGGGTTTCGTCCTGATAACGGCACCCGGCATCCGCGGGCCAGCCGGGCCAGCCGGGCTTCGTCCTGTAAGGGCACCCGGCAATCCGCGGGTCAGCCCAGCGGATGCGCGGCCAGCAGGTCCCCCAGTGCCTCCTCGTGCGCCGCCGCCGGGCCGAGCGCCAGCTCCAGGTGCTTGGCCCAGGCGTGGTAGCGGTGCAGCGGATAGTCGACGTCGGCTCCGAAGCCGCCGTGCAGATGCTGGGCCGTCTGCACGATCCGCCGGACGCCCTCCGAGGCCCAGATCTTGGCCACGGCCACGTCCCCGGAGGCGGGCAGTGCACCCGAGGCGCCCGAGGCGATCCGCCACGCGGCCTGCCACAGCGCGACCTCCATCGCGCGCAGGTCGATGTAGCGGTCGGCACACTGCACCGCGACCGCCTGGAACGTGGCGATCGGATACCCGAACTGCTCCCGCTTGCTCGCGTACTCGGACGTCATCCCCAGCACCCGCTCCCCCAGCCCGAGCGCCAGCGCACACGTCCCCGTGGCCAGCAGCTCCCGCAGCCACTCCCATGCGCCCTCGGTGTCGATGACGTCCCGCGCCGCCGGCCGCACCGACTCCAGCCGCAGCTCCCCGAGCCGCTCCCCGCTGGTCGAGAACTGCTCGGCGAGCGAGACCCCGTGCGCGTCGCGCCGCACCAGCGTGAGGATCGTCCGGTCGGCGTCGGTACGGGCCGGCACGACGACGAGATCGGCGTCGTACGCCCAGGGCACCGCGGTCTGCACCCCGTCCAGCACCCACCCGGAGCCGTCCCGCCGGGCCGTCACGGCGAGCTCGGCCGGGTCGTGGCCGGTGCGGCCGTGCGCGGCGACCGTCAGCACGACCTCGCCGCGTCCCGCGCGCGCCAGCAGCTCCGCCTTCAGCTCCGGGCCGCCGTAGGCCTGGACGGCCGCCGTCGCCGCGCTGCTCTCCAGCAGCGGGACCCGGGCCAGGACCTTCGCCGACTCGCGCAGCACAAGGCACAGTGCGACGGCGTCGAGGCCCGCGCCGCCGTACTCGTCCGCGAGCAGCAGGCTCAGCAGGTCCGCGTCCGCGAGGCGGCTCCACAGCGGGCGGTCGAAGGTGTCGGCGACGGCGCCCGGGGTGAGCGCGGGAGAGGGCACGGCGTCCGGCGCGACCCCGGCGAACACCCCGCGCGCCGCCTCGGCCGCCGCCTGCTGTTCCTCGGTGAAGGTGAAGTCCACGATCCCTGCCCTTCCACACGCACGGCGATCTGACGGTGCGTCAAGATAGAACAGGTTCTAGAAGAAGGGAATGCTCCCGTCACGACCCCCGTATGGTCCGTCTCGGCCCCCCGTAAGGTGTGGGCAACGGCGGACCGACAGGGGCTGTGCCCGGCGGGTGTGCCTGAGTACCGTTCCCGTGCGAGTGCTGAGGCAGGACGGACCGGAATCGGGAAACGGGGCAGGATGGACGCGTACGACGCAGGCTCGGCCGCCCGGCACGGGCCGGACGAGGAGCCGCCCCCCGTGCCGCAGCCCATACGGGGGTCGTGACGGGAGCATTCCCTTCTTCTAGAACCTGTTCTATCTTGACGCACCGTCAGATCGCCGTGCGTGTGGAAGGGCAGGGATCGTGGACTTCACCTTCACCGAGGAACAGCAGGCGGCGGCCGAGGCGGCGCGCGGGGTGTTCGCCGGGGTCGCGCCGGACGCCGTGCCCTCTCCCTGCGGTACCAGATCTGTGCCGCGCTCGCGGTCGCGGTCGTGGCGATCGCCGTATGCGTCCACATCGGGATGGTCTTTCTGCACGTCGCCCCGCCGAACACGGTCACCAAGAAGCACGGCCAGGCGATCGACGACTGGATATACCCGGAGTTCGAGCAGAACTGGAAGCTGTTCGCCCCCAACCCGCTGCAGCAGAACATCGCGGTGCAGGTCAGGGCCCAGGTCGCCACGGCCGGGGGCGGTGCGCGCACGACCGGCTGGTACGACCTGTCGGCCCAGGACGGCCGGGCCATCGACGGCAATCTGCTGCCCAGCCACACCCAGCAGAACGAGCTGCGCCGGGCCTGGGACTTCTTCGTCGCCACGCACGACGCCGAGAACCGTCCCGTGGGACTGCGGGGCGCCCTGTCCGAGACCTATCTGCGGCGCATAGTGGAGCTGCGGCTCGACCGCGCGGGCGCGGCCGGCGAGGGCGGCGTCGTCGAACGCGTCCAGGTCCGCTCCCGCACCACGAATGTGCCGCCGCCGAAGTGGAGCGACGAACAGATCTCGAACAAGCCGAGCTTGCGCGTGCTGCCCTGGTGGTCGGTCCCGGAGGACCAGGCCGCCGCCGACGCGGCCGGGACCGGCACGGGAGGCGCGCGGTGAACCGCTTCGCGCTCGCCGTCTCCACGGCTATCGCCCGCGTCACGGAGACCGCCCTCGGCCCGTACCAGACGGCCGTGATCCGCATCGGCTTCACCGCGACCTGGCTGCTGTTCCTGCTGCGCGAGTTCCCGCACCGCCAGGAGCTGTACGGCCCCGACGGGCCCTGGGACATAGACCTCGCCCAGCAGCTGATCGGGACGAACGGCTCCTTCACCGCGCTGATCTGGTCCGGCGGCGGGTTCTGGTTCGAGACGGTCTACGTCTTCGCCGGCCTGACCAGCGTGCTGCTGCTGCTCGGCTGGCGCACCCGCACGATGTCCGTGCTGTTCATGGTCGGCGTGCTCTCACTGCAGAACCGCTCCATCTTCATGGGCGACGGCGGCGACAACGTCCTGCACCTGATGTGTGTCTACCTCGTGTTCACGCGCTGCGGTCAGGTCTGGTCGCTGGACGAGCGCCGGGCGCGGCGGGAGCGCGCGGCACGCGCGCGTGGCGAGCGCGTGGCGCCGGACCGGGTGGGCCCGGCCCTGTGGAGCGTGCTCGGGTTCGCGCTGGTCGCGGTGACCGCGGCGGGCCGTCTCGACGGCGACGTCACCGTGCCGGTGATCCTGTGGGGCGTCTGGCTGGCCCTTGCCGTGTGGTGGATCGTGGACCGCCGCGCCCGGACCGCCCAGCCGCGCATCCTGCTGGACGTCATCGGCAACGTCGTGCACAACGGCGCCCTGCTGGTGATCATGGCCGAGGCGTGCCTGATCTACGCGACCGCCGGCTGGTACAAGATCCAGGGTTCGCGCTGGCAGGACGGCACCGCCGTCTACTACCCGCTGCACCTCGACTACTTCTCGCCCTGGCCCGCGCTCGCCGACGTGCTGTCCTCCAGCGGCACGATGGTGATGCTCATCACCTACGGCACGGTCATCGTGCAGGTCGCCTTCCCGTTCACGCTGTTCAACCGGCGGGTGAAGAACGTCCTGCTCGCCGCGATGATCACCGAGCACGCCGTGATCGCGATCGTCCTCGGGCTGCCCTTCTTCTCGCTGGCGATGATCGCGGCGGACGCGGTCTTCCTGCCGACGTCGTTCCTGCGCCGCCTGGGCGACCTGGCGGCACGCACGCGTGCCCGGCTGGCCGGTCTGGTGCGGCGGGACGACGAGCCCTCGAAGCCCCCCGGGCAACGCACCCCGGAGAACCCCGAGCACGCGCACGTAGGCTTCACGGCATGACCGTGACCACTTGGAACCGGCTCGCCGGGACCGCTGTCCTGCTCGACGGCTTCCACGCCCTCAAGCACGCCGTGCGCTTCGGAGCCGAGGTCCCGGTCGCGGTGGCCGTGGACCGGGAGGCCGCGCTGGCCCTCGCGGACGAGCTGGCGCCGGATGTACGGGACGCCCTGGACACGCTCCTGACCGAGGTCCCGGAGTCCACGTACACGTCCCTGGTGCCGCGCCCGCACCCCACCGCGGTGGCCGCCCTGGCCGTACGGCCGCCGCGCGCCGCCAACCTCGAAACGCTGGCGCACGCCCCGCGCACCGCCCCGGTCGTGGTCCTCGACAACCCCCGCAACCTCGGCAACGCGGGCGCCGTGATCCGCCTGGCCGCCGGTTTCGGCGCGACCGGAGTGGTCACCACCGGCACGCTGGACCCCTGGCATCCGACGGTCGTGCGCGGCGGGGCGGGCCTGCACTTCGCGACGGTCGTGGAGCGGCTGACGGTGGCCGAGCTGCCCCCCGGCCCCCTGTTCGCCCTCGACCCGGAGGGCGACGACATCCGGGGCGTGAAGCTCCCGGACGACGCCGTCCTCGCTTTCGGTTCGGAGCGCAGTGGCCTGTCGGCCGAACTACGCGCGCGCACCGACCACTTGCTGTCCCTGCCGATGCGCCCCCAGGTCTCCAGCTACAACTTGGCGACGAGCGTGGCGATGACGCTGTACCACTGGAGTCTCACCGGGGGCGCATTGCGGGCCTAGGCCTCCCGACGCACCTCGACGACCCGGAACCGGTTCGCCACGAACGCCCCGTCGCACAGCGCCGAGTTGGCCGCCGGGTTGCCGCCCGACCCATGGAAGTCCGAGAACGCGGCCGTCTGATTCACGTACACCCCACCCGCGAGGTTCAGCGACAACTGCGCCGCCTCCTCCAGGCAGACCTCCTGAATCGCAGCCTCGACCTCGTCGTCGGTGGTGTACGCCCCGACCGTCATCGCGCCCTTCTCCCGCACGGTCCGCCGCAGCAGCTCCGCCGCGTCGGCGGCCGAGTCCATCGCCACGGCGAACGACACCGGTCCGAAGCACTCGCTCATGTACGCGGCCTCGTCGTCCGGCTTGGCCCCGTCCAGCTTCACGATCACCGGCGTACGGACCACCGCGTCCGGGAACTCGGGGTTCGCGATCTCCCGTGAGGCGAGGGCGACTTCGCCCAGTCCGGCCGCGGCCTCCAGCCGTGCCTTGACGTCGGGGTTGACGATCGCGCCGAGCAGCGCGTTCGCGCGGGCGTCGTCGCCGAGGAGGCCGTCGACCGCGCGGGCGAGGTCGGCGACGACCTCGTCGAAGGTCTTGGGCCCCTCGTCGGTGCGGATGCCGTCGCGGGGGACGAGCAGGTTCTGCGGGGTGGTGCACATCTGGCCGCTGTACAGGGACAGCGAGAAGGCCAGGTTGGACAGCATCCCCTTGTAGTTGTCGGTGGAGTCGACGATCACCGTGTTGACGCCGGCCTTCTCCGTGTAGACCTGCGCCTGGCGGGCGTTGGCCTCCAGCCAGTCACCGAAGGCGGTCGAGCCGGTGTAGTCGATGATCCGGATCTCCGGGCGGGTGGCCAGGGTCTTGGCGATGCCCTCGCCGGGGCGCTCGGCGGCCAGCGCGACCAGGTTCGCGTCGAAGCCCGCCTCGGTGAGGACCTGGCGCGCGACCTGCACGGTGAGCGCGAGCGGCAGCACCGCGCGCGGGTGGGGCTTGACCAGGACCGCGTTGCCGGTGGCGAGGGAGGCGAACAGGCCCGGGTAGCCGTTCCAGGTCGGGAAGGTGTTGCAGCCGATGACCATCGCGATGCCGCGCGGGACCGGCGTGAACTGCTTGTTCAGCGCGAGCGGGTCGCGCTTGCCCTGCGGCTTGGTCCACTCCGCGGTGTCGGGGGTGCGGACCTGCTCGACATACGCGTACGCCACCGCCTCCAGGCCGCGGTCCTGTGCGTGCGGGCCGCCCGCCTGGAACGCCATCATGAAGGCCTGGCCGGACGTGTGCATGACGGCGTGGGCGAACTCGTGCGTCCGGTCGCTGATCCGCTTGAGGATCTCCACGCACACCACCGCGCGCATCTCCGCGCCCGCGTCGCGCCACGCGCGCTGTCCGGACCTCATGGCCGGCAGGAGCGTGTCGATGTCCGCGTGCGGGTACTCCACGCCCAGCTCGATGCCGTACGGCGACGTCTCGCCTGCCACCCAGCCGTCGGTGCCGGGCTGGCCGAGGTCGAGACGGGCGCCCAGGAGCGCGTCGAAAGCGGCCTTGCCCGCCGCCGCGTCCAGGCTGCCCGCCTCGCCGTAGGCCTTGGGGTGCTCGGGGTGCGGTGACCAGTACGCGCGGGTGCGGATGGCCTCCAGCGCCTGGTCGAGGGTGGGCCGGTGCTTGGCGATCAGCTCGTGGGCGGTCAGTTCGGCGGCCATGCGGGACCAACTCCTCGTTTCCAGAGCTCTCCGTCGAGCTCATGACCTCGGCACAAACATGGGCAGGAACAGCCAGACAGAGTTAGAGTAACCGAACGATCGGTCGGTTCAAGGGGGTCCGCCGCATCTGTGGAAAACCCCGTGCGGGAGGATCGCGCACATGACAGCACTCGACCTCAGCAGCCCCGTGGCCGTCGTCGGCACCGGCACGATGGGCCAGGGCATCGCCCAGGTCGCGTTGGTCGCCGGCCATTGCGTACGGCTGTACGACGCCGCGCCCGGCCGGGCCCAGGACGCGGCCGACGCGATCGGCGCGCGTCTCGACCGGCTCGTGGCGAAGGACCGGCTCGCCGCCGCCGACCGTGACGCGGCCCGCGCGCGGCTGCTGCCCGCCGAGTCCCTCGCCGAGCTCGCGGACTGCACCCTGGTCGTCGAGGCCGTTCTGGAGCGCCTCGACGTCAAACAGGAGCTGCTGCGCGAGCTGGAGGGCATCGTCGGCGAGGACTGCCTGCTCGCCACCAACACCTCGTCCCTGTCCGTCACGGCCATCGGCGGCGCCCTGGCCAACCCCGGCCGCTTCGTCGGCCTGCACTTCTTCAACCCCGCGCCGCTGCTGCCGCTGGTCGAGGTCGTCTCCGGGTTCGCCACCGACGTCACGTCGGCCACGCGCGCGTACGAGATGGCGCGCGCCTGGGGCAAGACGCCGGTCGCCTGCGCCGACACCCCCGGCTTCATCGTCAACCGCATCGCCCGGCCCTTCTACGCCGAGGCCTTCGCGGTCTATGAGGCGCAAGGAGCCGACCCGGCCACCATCGACGCGGTGCTGCGCGAGTGCGGCGGCTTCAAGATGGGCGCCTTCGAGCTCACCGACCTCATCGGGCAGGACGTCAACGAGTCCGTCACGCGGTCCGTGTGGCAGGCCTTCTTCAACGACGTGCGCTTCACGCCCTCGCTCGCCCAGCGCCGCCTGGTCGAGTCGGGCCGGCTGGGCCGCAAGAGCGGGCACGGCTGGTACGACTACGCGCAGGACGCCGAGCGGGACGAGCCGCACACCGCGGACAAGCAGCCGCAGCCCTCCTACGTCGTCGCCGAGGGCGACCTGGGCCCCGCCTCCGAGCTGCTCACCCTGATCCGCGAGGCGGGCATCCCGGTGCGCGAGGAGGAAGAGGACCACGGCACCCGCCTGGTGCTGCCCAGCGGGGGCCAGCTGGCGCTCGCCGACGGACAGACGTCGGTGGAGTTCCGGGACGTCGTCTACTTCGACCTCGCCCTCGACTACCGCCGCGCCACCCGCATCGCCCTGTCCGCCTCCCAGGACACCTCGCCGCAGACCCTCACCGAGGCGATCGGCCTCTTCCAGGCGCTCGGCAAGGACGTCAGCGTCCTCGGCGACGTCCCCGGCATGATCGTCGCCCGCACGGTCGCCCGGATCGTCGACCTGGCGCACGACGCCGTCGCCAAGGGCGTGGCCACCGAGGAGGACATCGACACCGCGATGCGGCTCGGCGTCAACTACCCCATGGGGCCCTTCGAATGGAGCCGCCGGCTCGGCCGTGGCTGGGCGTACGACGTCCTGGAGGAACTGCACGTGCGTGAGCCCTCCGGTCGCTACGCGCCGTCCCTCGCGCTGTACCGCCACGCGTACGCCTCCGACAAGCGGGAGGGCAGCACCTCATGACCACCGCCAAGCGCGACACGTACACCCCGGAGACGCTGCTCTCGGTCGCGGTGCGGGTCTTCAACGAACGCGGCTACGACGGCACCTCCATGGAGCACCTGTCCAGGGCGGCCGGAATCTCCAAGTCGTCGATCTACCACCACGTCACGGGCAAGGAGGAGCTGCTGCGCCGCGCCGTCAGCCGCGCCCTCGACGGGCTCTTCGGCATCCTCGACGAGGAGCACGCACGCGTGGGGCACGCCGCCGACCGCCTGGAGTACGTCGTGCGGCGCATGGTCGAGGTGCTCATAGCCGACCTGCCCTACGTGACGCTGCTGCTGCGCGTACGCGGCAACACCGACACCGAGCGCTGGGCCCTGGAGCGGCGCCGCGACTTCGACCACCAGGTCGCCGCACTGCTCAAGGCGGCCGCCGCCGACGGCGAGGTCCGCGCCGACGTGGAGGTGCGCCTGGCGACCCGGCTCGTCTTCGGCATGGTCAACTCGATCGTGGAGTGGTACCGCCCGGACGGCCGGGGCATGAACGAACGCGAGGTCGCCGACACCGTGGTGCGGCTGGTCTTCGGGGGCCTGCGCCAGGCAAGCTGACCCCGCCGGCCGCGCCGCGGCGTGAGTACGCGCGTGGCGGGGATGAGTACGGCCGCGGATGCCTCGGCCGGCCCGCCGGTGGTCGGGTGGGGCGCATGACGGCCTTCGATGCGCGAGGCGACGGGCACCACGCCACCTGGTGGAAGGCGCCCTTGGTGGCCACGGTGCCCGGGTTGCCGATCCTGGTGTGGGAGTACGTCTTCCTGGGGGCCGAGGACGCCCTGGGTCTGCTGGGCGGAGCCGTCTACTGGGCGTTCGGCCTGCTCGCCCTCGCCTGGGCGCTGCCGCACCGCCGATCCCTGCGGCCGGCGCGCGTGACGGCGGCCGTGGCCGGACTCGTGTGCGCGGTGCTTCCGCTTCTGTTGGTGATGCTGATGGCCATGGTGATGGCCTCGGGCTGAGGAACGGCGCGGACGATCAGCCCTGCGGCTCCAGGTCCTCCTCCTCGAACACCAGCAGCGTGCGGCTGCTGAGCACCTCGGGGATCGCCTGGAGGCGGGTGAGGACCAGTTCGCGCAGGGCGCGGTTGTCGGGGGTGTGCACCAGGAGCAGGACGTCGAAGTCGCCGCCCACCAGGGCGATGTGGGAGGCGCCCGGGAGCTGGCGGAGCTGTTCGCGGACCGTGCGCCAGGAGTTCTGGACGATCTTCAGGGTGATGTACGCGGACGTGCCCTGGCCTGCGCGTTCGTGGTTGACGCGGGCGCCGAATCCTCGGATGACGCCGTCCTCGATGAGGCGGTTGATGCGGGCGTAGGCGTTGGCGCGCGAGACATGGACCCGCTCGGCCACGGACCGTATCGACGCGCGGCCGTCCGTCTGGAGCATCTGGAGGATGTCCTGATCGATGGCGTCGAGCGGACGGGCCGGCGGCAGGAGGACGCCGTCGTCCGGGCTTTCGGCCATTTGTTCAGGCGCCATGTCCCCCCACCTTCCTTCCGTGGACGTACTGCGTTCATTGGAGGCTGTGGAGAACCGTTTGTCCACAGCCTGAGGGGGCCTGTAGCCAAAATGTGCCGACGACCGAACAATCGGTAGGTGAGGCGCCTCACAGGAGCTGCGCCTCCCGTAGCCACTCCCACGAGGAGGTGCCGTCATGACGGTCATGGAGCAGCGAGGCGCGTACCGGCCATCGCCGCCGCCCGCCTGGCAGCCCCGTATGGACCCCGCGCCGCTGCTGCCCGACGCCGAGCCCTACCGCGTCCTCGGCACCGAGGCCGCGGCGAAGGCCGACCCGGACCTGCTGCGACGGCTCTACGCCGAGCTGGTGCGGGGCCGCCGGTACAACACGCAGGCGACCGCGCTCACGAAGCAGGGTCGTCTCGCGGTGTACCCGTCCAGCACGGGCCAGGAGGCCTGCGAGGTCGCCGCCGCGCTCGCCCTTGAGGAGCGCGACTGGCTCTTCCCGAGCTACCGCGACACGCTCGCGGCCGTCGCACGGGGGGTGGACCCCGTCGAGGCCCTGACCCTGCTGCGCGGCGACTGGCACACCGGCTACGACCCCCACGAGCACCGCGTGGCCCCCTTGTGCACGCCGCTCGCCACCCAGCTCCCGCACGCCGTCGGCCTCGCGCACGCCGCCCGACTCAAGGGCGACGACGTGGTCGCGCTCGCCATGGTCGGCGACGGCGGCACCAGCGAGGGCGACTTCCACGAGGCGCTGAACTTCGCCGCCGTCTGGCAGGCGCCGGTCGTCTTCCTGGTCCAGAACAACGGCTTCGCCATCTCCGTCCCGCTCGCCAAGCAGACCGCCGCCCCGTCGCTGGCCCACAAGGCCGTCGGCTACGGCATGCCCGGCCGCCTGGTCGACGGCAACGACGCGGCGGCCCTGCACGAGGTGATCGGCGACGCCGTACGGCACGCCCGCGCGGGCGGCGGCCCCACCCTGATCGAGGCGATCACCTACCGCATCGAGGCCCACACCAACGCCGACGACGCGACCCGCTACCGCGGCGACTCCGAGGTGGAGACCTGGCGCGGGCACGACCCGATCGCCCTCCTGGAGCACGAGCTGACCGAGCGGGGCCTGATCGACGACGCCGGCAAGCAGGCCGCGCGGGACGCCGCCGAGACGATGGCCGCCGACCTGCGTGAACGCATGAACCAGGACCCGGTGCTGGACCCGATGGACCTGTTCGACCACGTCTACGCCGAGCCCACGCAGCAACTGCGCGAACAGCGCGCCCAGCTGCAGGCGGAGCTCCACGCCGAGTCGGAAGGGTCGCACCGATGACCACCGTCGCCGTCAAGCCGGCCACCATGGCGCAGGCCCTCACGCGCGCGCTGCGCGACGCCATGGCGCAAGACCCGGCCGTCCATGTGATGGGCGAGGACGTCGGCACCCTCGGCGGTGTCTTCCGCGTCACCGACGGGCTCGCCAAGGAGTTCGGCGAGGACCGCTGCACCGACACACCGCTGGCCGAGGCGGGCATCCTCGGCACGGCCGTCGGCATGGCCATGTACGGACTGCGCCCGGTCGTGGAGATGCAGTTCGACGCCTTCGCGTACCCGGCGTTCGAGCAGCTGATCTCGCACGTCGCGCGCATGCGCAACCGCACCCGCGGCAGGATGCCGCTCCCGATCACCATCCGCGTCCCCTACGGCGGCGGCATCGGCGGCGTCGAGCACCACAGCGACTCCTCCGAGGCGTACTACATGGCGACTCCGGGGCTCCATGTCGTCACGCCCGCGACCGTCGCCGACGCCTACGGGCTGCTGCGCGCCTCCATCGCCTCCGACGACCCGGTCGTCTTCCTGGAGCCCAAGCGGCTGTACTGGTCGAAGGACTCCTGGAACCCTGAGGACCCGCAGACCGTTGAACCGATCGGCCGCGCGGTGGTGCGGCGCTCCGGCCGGAGCGCCACGCTCATCACGTACGGACCGTCCGTGCCCGTCTGCCTCGAAGCCGCCGAGGCGGCCCGGGAGGAGGGCTGGGACCTGGAGGTCGTCGACCTGCGCTCGCTGGTGCCGTTCGACGACGAGACGGTCACCGCCTCGGTACGGCGGACCGGGCGGGCAGTAGTCGTACACGAGTCGGGCGGGTTCGGCGGACCGGGAGGGGAGATCGCGGCCCGGGTCACGGAGCGCTGCTTCCACCACCTGGAGGCGCCGGTGCTGCGCGTGGCCGGGTTCGACATCCCCTATCCGCCGCCGATGGTGGAGCGTCACCACCTGCCCGGCGTGGACCGGATCCTGGACGCCGTGGGGCGTCTGCAGTGGGAGGCCGAGAGCTGATGGCACAGGTGCTGGAGTTCAAGCTCCCCGACCTCGGGGAGGGGCTCACCGGGGCGGAGATCGTGCGCTGGCTGGTGGAGATCGGTGACGTCGTCGCCGTCGACCAGCCGGTCGTCGAGGTCGAGACGGCCAAGGCGATGGTCGACATCCCCTGCCCCTACGGCGGCGTCGTCACGGCCCGCTTCGGCGAGGAGGGCACCGAACTGCCCGTCGGGGCACCGCTGATCACCGTGGCGGTGGGGGCGCCCGCAGCCGACGGCGAGACCGAGGGCTCCGGGAACGTCCTGGTGGGCTACGGCACCTCGGAGGCACCGGCCCGGCGCAGAAGGGTGCGGCCGGGGGATCCCGTGCCCGCGGCCCCGGCGGAACCGGTGTCGGCCAACGGGGCAGCCGCAGTGAAGGAGGCGCCGGAGGGACCCGTACCGGTCATCTCCCCGCTCGTGCGCCGCCTCGCCCGCGAGAACGGCCTTGACCTGCGGGAGCTGCACGGCTCCGGGCCGGACGGGCTCATCCTGCGGGCCGACGTCGAATACGCGCTGCGGGCGGCCCAGGCACACGGGCGCACCGCCCAGGCGGTGGCCGAGCCGCACCCGCGCGTGGTGGCCGCCGCCCCGTCGGCCGCCGTCCCGCCCGCGCAGACCCCGGTCCGCTCCTCCGCCCCCGTCGGCGGCATCCGCACCCCCCTCAAGGGCGTCCGCGGCGCCGTGGCCGACAAGCTCTCCCGCAGCCGGCGCGAGATCCCGGACGCGACCTGCTGGGTGGACGCCGACGCGACGGAGCTCATGCGGGCGCGGACCGCGATGAACGCCGCAGGGGGACCGAAGATCTCCCTCCTCGCCCTGTTGGCCCGCATCTGCACCGCGGCCCTGGCCCGGTTCCCCGAGCTCAACTCCACGGTCGACATGGAGGCCAGGGAGGTCGTCCAGCTCGACCAGGTGCACCTCGGATTCGCCGCGCAGACCCCCCGGGGACTCGTCGTCCCGGTGGTGCGGGACGCGCACGCGCGGGACGCGGAGTCGCTGACCGCGGAGTTCGCCCGGCTGACCGAGGCGAGCCGCGGGGGCACCCTCACCCCCGCGGAACTGACCGGCGGGACCTTCACGTTGAACAACTACGGCGTGTTCGGCGTCGACGGCTCCACACCGATCATCAACCACCCCGAGGCCGCCATGCTCGGCGTCGGCCGCATCATTCCCAAGCCCTGGGTGCACGAGGGCGAGCTGGCGGTGCGCCAGCTCGTCGAGCTCTCGCTCACCTTCGACCACCGGGTCTGCGACGGCGGCACGGCAGGCGGCTTCCTGCGGTACGTGGCGGACTGCGTGGAACAGCCGGCGGTGCTGCTGCGCACCCTGTGACACAGCCGTCGCGGCCGGTTGCATCCGCCACGTTCCCTGTGATCGCCGGGGCCCGCATACTCGGGGGATGACCGCCGAGGAACCGACGGGCGCGCAGGGCGCCGCCGATGCCGGACAGGACGTCGCGTACGACGCCGTCGTCCTCGCCGGCGGCGCCGCGCGACGGCTCGGCGGCGTGGACAAACCCGGCGTGCGCGTCGGCGGGCGTGCGCTGCTCGACCGGGTGCTCGCCGCCTGCGCCGATGCGCGCACCACCGTCGTCGTCGCCGACCCCCGGCCCACCGCGCGGCCGGTGACCTGGGCGCGCGAGGACCCGCCCGGCGGCGGCCCGCTGGCCGCCCTCGACGCCGGGATACGGCACACCACGGCCGAGTCGGTCGTCGTCCTCTCCGCCGATCTGCCGTTCCTCGACGAGGGCACGGTGCGGCGGCTGCTGGCCGCCCTGCACACCGCCGGAGCCGACGGCGCGCTGCTCACCGACGCCGACGGCCGTGACCAGCCCCTCGTCGCCGCGTACCGCGCGCCCGCGCTGCGCCGCGAACTGGCCGCGCTCGCCCAGGAGCACGAAGGCCTCACCGGCCTCCCCCTGCGCCGGCTGACCGGTGCGCTCGACCTCACCCGCGTCCCCGACCCCGTCGCGTCCTTCGACTGCGACACCTGGGACGACATCGCCACCGCCAGGGCACGCATCAGGGAGCATGGGCACGTGTTGGATGAATGGATTTCCGCAGTCAAGGACGAACTGGGCATCGACCTCGACGTCGACATCACGGTGCTGCTGGACCTCGCCCGCGACGCCGCCCACGGCGTGGCGCGGCCCGCGGCCCCTTTGACCACCTTCCTCGTCGGATACGCGGCAGCGCAGGCCAAGAGCGGCTCAGGAGGCCCCGAGGCCGTCGCCGAGGCCGCCCGCAAGGCCGCCGCGCTCGCCCTGCGCTGGGCCGACGAGGCAGCCGCCAAGTCCGACCCGGCCCCCGACGCCACGCCCGACACCCGCCCGGACGCCGGATGACCGCCCGCGGCATCCGGACCGACGGGGACGCCGAGGACCTCGATGTCGAGGAGGTGCTCGCCCTCGTGAACGAAGACAACGGTCACCGCACCCCCGGCGACAAGGTGCCCGCACCTCTCCCGCACACCCAGGGCGCCCGCAAGCCGGACCCCGACTCCGGCCGCCACCACAAGGCCACCCCCTGGCCCGAAGCCCGCGAGATCGCCGCCCACGCCGCCCGCCCCCAGAGCCTCAAGGGCACGGCCGCCCGCCGCGCTCCCGTCTCCGTAGCCCTCGACGCCGCGCTCGGCCTCACCCTGGCCGCCCCTCTCACCGCTCTCACCGACCTGCCCTCCTTCGACACCTCGGCGATGGACGGCTGGGCCGTCGCGGGCCCCGGCCCCTGGGCCGTACGGGAGGAGGGCGTCCTGGCCGGGCACGGCCGGCCCGAGCCGCTCACCGACGGCGAGGCCGTCCGTATCGCGACCGGCGCCCGGATCCCCCTGGACACCACCGCCGTTCTGCGCAGCGAGCATGGCCGCACGGACACCAAGGGCCAGCTGCACGCCACCCGGGAGATCCAGCCCGGCCAGGACATCCGCCCGCGCGGCCAGGAGTGCCGTGACGGCGACCAGCTGCTTGCCGTCGGCACCCTCGTGACCCCGGCCGTGCTCGGCCTGGCGGCGGCCGCCGGATACGACACCGTCACCGCCGTACCCCGCCCCCGCGTCGAAGTCCTCGTCCTCGGCGACGAGTTGCTCACCGAAGGGCGCCCGCACGACGGGCTCATCCGTGATGCCCTCGGCCCGATGCTGCCGCCCTGGCTGCGTGCGCTCGGCGCCGATGTCACCGCCGTGCGCCGGCTCGGCGACGACGCCAAGGCCCTGCACAAGGCCCTCACCAAGTCCGACGCCGACCTCATCGTCACCACCGGCGGCACCGCGGCCGGCCCCCGCGACCATGTCCACCCCACGCTGCACCGCATCGACGCCGAACTCCTGGTGGACGGCGTCAAGGTGCGACCCGGGCACCCCATGCTGCTGGCCCGCGTCAAGGAGGACCAGCACCTCGTCGGCCTGCCCGGCAACCCCCTCGCCGCCGTCTCCGGCCTGCTCACGCTCGCCGAACCCCTGCTGCGCACCCTCGCGGCGCGCTCCGCCGCGGAGTCGTACACGATGCCCTTGAAGGAGACGGTGCACGGGCACCCGTACGACACCCGGCTCGTCCCCGTCGTGCTGCGCGGCGACCATGCCGTGCCGCTGCACTACCAGGGGCCGGCCATGCTGCGGGGGATGGCGGCCGCCGATGCCGTGGCCGTCGTACCGCCGGGCGGTGCGCGGGCGGGGCAGGAGACCGAACTGCTCGATCTGCCCTGGGCGTCCGCCGGCATCGAGGTGTGTTTCACGTGAAACTTCCGGGCCAGGACGCCATAGCCCGTGAGGCGGACGAGAGGGTCGCGACCTATCGGGTGAAGCTCCCGAAGAAGATCGTGGAGCATCCGTTCCGTCAGGTGGCCAAGCGGGTCACGATCGCCCTGTCGCTGCTTGTGGCGGCCGCCCTCATCGTCTACGCCGACCATGACGGCTACAACGACAACTCCGACGGTTCCGTCGATCTCCTCGACGCCTTCTACTACGCGACCGTCAGCCTCTCCACCACCGGTTACGGCGACATCACCCCGGTCAGTGACGCCGCCCGGCTCACCAATATCTTCGTCATCACGCCCATGCGTGTGCTGTTTCTGATCATCCTGGTCGGCACCACCCTTGAGGTCCTCACCGAACGGACCCGGGAGGAATGGCGGCTGACCCGCTGGAGGTCCACCTTGCGTGACCACACCGTCGTCGTCGGCTTCGGCACGAAGGGGCGTTCGGCGATCCAGACCGTCTGCGCGACGGGCCTGAGGAAAGACCAGGTCATCGTCGTCGACTCAAGTTCCAAGGTGGTCGAGGCGGCCGTCGCGGACGGGTACGCCGGGGTCACGGGCGACGCTACGCGCAGCGAGGTGCTGAAGCGGGCCGAGGTGCACAAGGCCCGGAAGGTCATCATCGCCACCCAGCGGGACGACACGGCCGTGCTGGTGACGCTGACGGCCCGGCAGCTCAATCGAGGCGCGAAGATCGTGGCCGCGGTGCGCGAGGAGGAGAACGCACCGCTGCTGAAGCAGTCCGGCGCCGACGCGGTCATCACCAGCGCCAGCGCGGCCGGACGGCTGCTGGGCCTGTCCGTGCTCAGCCCCGCCGCCGGCATGGTGCTGGAGGATCTGATCCACCAGGGCAGCGGGCTCGACATCGTCGAACGGCCGGTCATAAAGGCCGAGGTGGGCAAGACCCCGCGGCAGACCGACGACCTGGTGGTCAGCGTGATCCGTGGACACCGGGTGCTCGGATACGACGATCAGGCCGTCGGGACACTGGAGTTGACGGACCGGCTCATCACCATCGTG
Organism: Streptomyces sp. UW30; assembly: GCF_008042075.1. Taxonomy (GTDB): domain Bacteria; phylum Actinomycetota; class Actinomycetes; order Streptomycetales; family Streptomycetaceae; genus Streptomyces. Next base: position 1,818,001 of record NZ_RDBN01000053.1, read on the forward strand.
CGGGCGACGCCGGGCACGCAGGTCGCACCCGACGCCCGGCGTCTGCAGCAGGACTGAAGCCCCTGCTGTGCCCGTAGGCACTACTTGCGGTTGTACAGCCGCATCGTGATCGGCCCGAAGACCAGCACGAACAGGCCCGCCCAGCCCACCGACCAGGCGACCTCGGCCGCCGGCCAGTCGCCCGCCATCAACCCGCGCACGGCCGAGGCCAGATGAGTGATCGGGCTGTTGTTCACGAACGCCTGGAGCCAGCCCGGCATGGTCTTCGGGTCCACGAAGACGTTGGACAGGAAGGTGAGCGGGAAGATCACCATCATGCTGACGCCCATCACCGACTTCTCGGAGCGCAGCATCAGCCCGAACATCGTCCAGATCCACGAGAACGCGAACGAGAAGGCCACCAGCAGCGCGATCCCGGCGAGCACTCCGGCCACGCCGCCGTCCGGGCGGAAGCCCAGGATGATGCCGACGGTGAGCATCACGACGGACGCGATGGTGTAGCGCAGGGCGTCGCCCAGCAGATAGCCGACCATGGTCGACGGCCGCCAGATCGGCAGCGAGCGGAACCGGTCGAAGACGCCCTTCTCGATGTCGGTGTTCACCGAGACGCCCGTGTACATCGTGATCATCACGACCGACATCACCAGGATGCCCGGCAGCAGGAACTGGATGTACTCCTTCGGGGACCCGGCCAGGGCGCCCCCGAACAGGTACGTGTACATCAGCACCATCATGATCGGGAACGCGGTGACGTCGAAGAGCTGCTCCGGCACATGCTTGATCTTCAGGATCGCCCGCCAGCCGAACGTCATGGAGGCCGACCAGGCGCTCGGCCGCGGCGGGCGCTCCTTCGCGACCAGCAGCGCGGCGAGCGACTCGGCGCTGACGGGGGCGAGGTCCTTGCTCTCGGTCTGCGTCACGGTGCTCATGCCGTCACCTCGTCCTTGGTGGCATCCGTCTTGTGGGTGTCGTGTCCGGTGAGGGCGAGGAACACCTCGTCCAGGCTGGGCTGGCCCAGCGAGAAGTTGTCGACGATGACGCCGCTGCGGGCCAGCTCGGCGAGCGCGCGGCCGGCCTGTTCCGCCGCGCCCTGACCATTGGCCACGCCCGACCCGACGCGCGCGGTGAGGGCCACGGGGTCGGGCTCCAGCTTCACGTCCGCGTCCAGGGCCAGCCGCAGCACCCGCTCGGCCTCGGGCCGCTGCTCCGCGTCACGCAGCCGCAGATGGACGGACCCGGCGCCGACGGACGCCTTGAGCTCGCCCTTGGTCCCCTCGGCGATCACCTTGCCGCGGTCGATGACGGCGATCCGGGACGCCAGCTGGTCGGCCTCGTCGAGGTACTGCGTGGTCAGCAGCACGGTGGTGCCCTGGGAGACGACCGCGCGCACGATGTCCCACACCTGGTTGCGGCTGCGCGGGTCCAGGCCGGTCGTCGGCTCGTCGAGGAAGAGCAGGTCGGGGGTGTTCAGGATGGATGCGGCGATGTCGATACGGCGCCGCATGCCGCCGGAGTAGTTCTTGACCTGCTTGGCGGCCGCGTCCGTCAGCCCGAAGGCCTCCAGCAGCTGCCCGGCGCGCTCGCGCGCGGCTTGCTTGCCGTGTCCGAGGAGGCGGCCCAGCAGGACCAGGTTCTCGGTGCCGGTGAGGTCCTCGTCCACGGAGGCGTACTGGCCGGTGAGGCTCACCCGGCCGCGTACGGCGTCGGCCTCGCGGACGACGTCGTGGCCGAAGACATGGGCCTCGCCGCCGTCGGGCCGTAGCAGGGTGGCGAGCATCTTCACCGTGGTGGTCTTGCCGGCGCCGTTCGGGCCGAGGACGCCGTAGACCGTGCCGGCCGGAACCGCGAGGTCCACGCCGTCGACGGCCCGTGTCTCACCGAATGTCTTCACCAGGCCGGCGGTCTCGATGGCGAGACCGGACGTCGTCTGCGTGCTCATGCTGTCGGGGTCCTTCCGGAGGGTCCTTCCACGTTCTTGGGCTACGCATGGGGAGACATTTACGGTCGCGCAAACTCATCGGTGGCGCACAGGGATTTTTCGAAGGACCCGTCCAAGGACCGAGGGAACGGGCGAAAGGACCTGGCGGAAACGAGGACGAGGTCCTAGGGACTTGGGCGTGGGACCGAGGGGTAGCGTCCGTCCCATGCATGCGATCACGATTCCCGAACCTGGTGGGCCCGAGGCGCTCGTGTGGGACGAGGTCCCCGATCCGGTGGCCGGTGAGGGCGAGGTGCTGGTCGAGGTGGCGGCCGGCGCCGTCAACCGCGCCGACATCCTGCAACGGCAGGGCTTCTACAACCCGCCGCCCGGCACCTCCCCCTACCCCGGCCTGGAGTGCTCCGGCCGGATCACCGAGGTCGGCCCCGGCGTCTCCGGCTGGGCCGTCGGCGACGAGGTGTGCGCGCTGCTGGCGGGCGGCGGTTACGCCGAGAAGGTCGCCGTGCCGGCCGGTCAGCTGCTGCCCGTGCCCAAGGGCCTGAGCCTGACGCAGGCCGCCGCGCTGCCCGAGGTGGTCTGCACGGTGTGGTCCAACGTCTTCATGGTCGCCCACCTGCGCCCCGGCGAGACGTTGCTCGTGCACGGCGGTTCCAGCGGCATCGGCACCATGGCCATCCAGCTCGCCAAGGCCGTCGGCGCCAAGGTCGCCGTGACCGCGGGCAGCAAGGAGAAGCTGGACCGGTGCGCCGAGCTGGGCGCCGAGATCCTGGTCAACTACCGGGAGCAGGACTTCGTCGCCGAGGTCAAGAAGGCCACCGACGGGGCGGGAGCCGACGTCATCCTCGACAACATGGGCGCCAAGTACCTCGACCGCAACGTCCAGACCCTCGCCGTCAACGGCCGGCTCGCCATCATCGGCATGCAGGGCGGCATCAAGGGCGAGCTCAACATCGGCGCGCTCCTGGGCAAGCGCGGCGCCATCAGCGCGACCTCGCTGCGGGCCCGCCCGCTCGCCGAGAAGGCGGCGATCGTCGCGGCCGTACGCGAACACGTCTGGCCCATGCTGGACGCCGGTCACGTACGCCCGGTCGTCGACCGTGAGCTGCCGATGAGCGAGGCGGCCGAGGCCCACCGGGTGGTCGAGGAGAGCGGACACGTGGGCAAGGTGCTGCTCGTCGCGCCGTAGGGCAGCCGCACCACACGGCGTGACGGCCTCCAGGCCCACCGGACCGGGCCCGGCCCCGGAGGACACCCGCTAGCCGCGCCGCAGCCGGAGACCGACGAAGGCGAGGCCCAGGCCCAGCCCGATCAGCACGAGCCCGGCACCGAGGGGCAGTACTTCGAGCACGGGCTCGGCAGGGCCGTCGGCATGCGGGGCGGGGTGCAGTGCGGGGCGGTTCGGTGGGCCTGGAGGCCGTCACGCCGTGTGGTGCGGCTGCCCTAC
>NZ_RDBN01000053.1:1821483-1823315 GCF_008042075.1 Streptomyces sp. UW30
CGCCGGCTCGACATCTGCGAGGCCCGCCTCACGCGCCTCGCCGCACCGCCCGGCTCCTGACGAAAACAGTGGGGACGTAAACGGTGGATCACCCCACACCGGGGGCACCACGATGATGAGCTGTACGGGTGCGAGAGAATGGCGGCATGGAGATGCCGAGGAACGAAAGGTCGCCCGAGAACCCCCAGATCCTGGTCGTGGGCCAGGACGGGATGGCGCTCACCGGCGGCAACGGAGACGAGGACTCCCGCGAGATCCCGGTGACGGAGCAGGTCGAGCAGCCGGCGAAGGTCATGCGGATCGGAAGCATGATCAAGCAGCTGCTGGAGGAGGTGCGTGCGGCTCCTCTCGACGAGGCCAGCCGCGTCCGGCTCAAGGAGATCCACGCCAGCTCCGTGAAGGAGCTGGAGGACGGCCTGGCCCCGGAGCTCGTCGAGGAGCTGGAGCGGCTCTCCCTGCCGTTCACGCACGAGGCGACCCCGTCCGACGCGGAACTGCGCATTGCGCAGGCCCAGTTGGTGGGCTGGCTGGAGGGCCTTTTCCACGGCATCCAGACCACGCTCTTCGCCCAGCAGATGGCCGCGCGCGCCCAGCTGGAGCAGATGCGCCGGGCCCTCCCGCCGGGAGTCGGCGGCCACGAGGACGGTGAACAGCACCCGGGCGGCCGCGCGGGCGGACCGTACCTGTAAACACCGCCCCAGATCAGCGAAGGGCCCGGCAGCCAGATGCTGCCGGGCCCTTTCAATGCGCTGGGATCACTCCGGATTGCCCGTCGAGACCTGGAACTCCATCTCCGGGGGGTCGTCCGGGTCGAAGTCCTTCCCCGCCGTGGGCGACTGCCGCATGACGGTGCCGTCACCGAAGGTGTTCTCGTCGACGTCGACCTTCTTGTAGTCCCACCCCGCGGCCTTGAGGCACGCCTCGACCGACGACCAGTGCTTGAACGCAAAGCTCGGCATCGTCACCTTGTCGGGGTCGAGGTACGACTCGCCCGGCTCGGTGCAATCGCTCGTCTCGACCGTGTTCTCGGTGTCCCCCGCCCGGTATCCCGCTTCCTTCGTCGTCGACGTCGTCGGGGTCTCACCGCCGCCTCCTCCGTCGTCCTCGGAGCCGCCGCCGTTCAGCGACAGCGCCACGATCAGGCCGACCACCGCGACGACGGACACCACGATCGAGCCGATGATCACCGACCGGTTGTTCTTGCCGCCGCTCGAAGTGGGCCGAGTCTGGGGCGACATGGTGTACGGCGGCGGTGTCGCGTGGCCCGGCTGCGGGGAGTACGCCGCCGGCGGGGGCGTCTGGAAACCGGGCTGCTGCTGCGGGTAGCCGTAGGCCGGGGAGGGCGGCGGGGTGCCGTACGGGTTCGGCGCCGGGGTCGGCTGGTACGGCATCTGGACCGGGCCCCCGGGCGGCGGCGTCTGGCCGACCGGCGGGAACACCGAGGCGCCGACGCCTTGGCCGCTCTGCGTGTTCGCGCCCGGCACGATGCTCGGCGGGGCCGCCTGGAAGGACGCGGCCACGCGCAGGCACTCGTCGCGCATGGCCTCGGCGCTCGGGAAGCGCTCGTTCGGGTTCTTCTTCAGGGCGCGGGCGACCAGCGCGTCCACGGCCGGCGGCAGCGCGCGGTTGATCGAGGACGGAGCGACCGGCTCCTCCTGCACATGCGCGTACGCGATCGCCAGCGGGGAGTCCGCGTCGAACGGCAGCCGCCCGGTGACGAGTTGGAACAGCATGATGCCGACCGAGTACAGGTCGGAGCGGGCGTCCACGGCCCGGCCCAGCGCCTGTTCCGGCGAGAGGTACTGCGGGGTGCCGACCACCATGCCGGTCTG
>NZ_RDBN01000053.1:1823415-1855908 GCF_008042075.1 Streptomyces sp. UW30
GCGATGCCGAAGTCCATCACCTTGACCACGCCACGCTTGTTCAGCATCACGTTGCCCGGCTTGATGTCGCGGTGGACCAGCCCCATCTCGTGGCTGATCTCCAGGGCGGCGAGGACGTCCGCGGTGATCTTCAGCGCCTTGTCGGCGGGCACCGCCCCCAACTGCCGTACGTCCTCGTCGAAGACGGAACTGAGCGGGCGGCCCTCGATGTACTCCATGACGATGTACGGCGTCGTCATGCCCTCGACGGTGTCCTCGCCCGTGTCGAAGACCGAGACGATATTGGTGTGCGTGAGCTTGGCCACGGCCTGGGCCTCGCGGCGGAAGCGCTCGCGGAAGGCCTGCTCGCGGCCGAGTTCGGTGTGCAGGGTCTTGATCGCGACCTGTCGGTCGAGCACGGAGTCGTAGGCGAGGTGCACCGCGGCCATGCCGCCCTGCCCGAGCAGGTCACGCAGCTGATAGCGGCCGCCGGCCAGCGACCGCCCCGCGGATGCGCCCTGTGCGCCGTCCTGGCTCATGTTCTGCGTCCCCCGTGCCTCTCGGGCGCCTGCCACCCTGTGGACCGCGCGATCCCGAGTGATCCAATGTGCTATTCCCGGCCAAGTCTGCCCCACGGCACTGACAGGTCAAGCGTGGTGCCCGTTCCGTGACCGTACGAGAAGGGAGCGTCGCGGAAGCGTTACAGGGGCCGTACGGTCGGCGCACAGAATTTGCACGAGCGGACCGGGTACCGGTTTGATGACCGGTCCGTCTCCGTCCGGCCCGGGCGACCGTCTCGGACCGACGGCTTGCGCCGAGGCTGTAGCGTGGCCGACGGAGACCGTAACAACACCGCGCGCACCGCGGGCAGAAACGACGGCGAGGACTGATGGCACAGCAGCAGCGCGCTCAGGGCCCGTCCGACCCCGAGGCGGCTGGCGGCGGTATGTCAGACGCGCCGGAAATGTGGGGTAATGGCGGACTTGTCGGGGACGGCCGTTACAGGCTGACCCACAGACTCGGCCGGGGCGGCATGGCCGAGGTGTTCGCGGCCGAGGACGTGCGCCTCGGGCGCACCGTGGCGGTCAAGCTGCTGCGTTCCGACCTCGCCGAGGACCCGGTGTCCAAGGCCCGCTTCACGCGCGAGGCCCAGTCGGTGGCCGGCCTCAACCACCACGCGATCGTCGCCGTGTACGACTCCGGTGAGGACGTCGTGGGCGCGCACAGCGTGCCGTACATCGTGATGGAGATCGTCGAGGGCCGCACGATCCGCGACCTCCTTCTCAACGCCGAGGCACCCGGCCCCGAGCAGGCGCTGATCATCGTCTCCGGCGTCCTGGAGGCCCTCGCCTACTCGCACCAGCACGGCATCGTGCACCGCGACATCAAGCCCGCCAACGTCATCATCACCAACAACGGCGCCGTGAAGGTGATGGACTTCGGCATCGCCCGCGCCCTGCACGGCGCGCAGTCGACGATGACGCAGACCGGCATGGTCATGGGCACCCCGCAGTACCTCTCSCCGGARCAGGCGCTCGGCAAGGCGGTCGACCACCGCTCCGACCTGTACGCGACGGGCTGCCTCCTCTACGAACTGCTCGCGCTGCGCCCGCCGTTCACCGGCGAGACCCCGCTGTCGGTGGTCTACCAGCACGTCCAGGACATCCCGACCCCGCCGTCCGAGGTCTCCGACGCCACGCCGCCGGAGCTCGACGGCCTGGTCATCGCGCCCTGCACGGCGCGCAGTCGACGATGACRCAGACCGGCATGGTCATGGGCACCCCGCAGTACCTCTCSCCGGAGCAGGCGCTCGGCAAGGCGGTCGACCACCGCTCCGACCTGTACGCGACGGGCTGCCTCCTCTACGAACTGCTCGCGCTGCGCCCGCCGTTCACCGGCGAGACCCCGCTGTCGGTGGTCTACCAGCACGTCCAGGACATCCCGACCCCGCCGTCCGAGGTCTCCGACGCCACGCCGCCGGAGCTCGACGGCCTGGTCATGCGTTCGCTCGCCAAGGAGCCGGACGACCGGTTCCAGACGGCCGAGGAGATGCGCGGCCTCGTCCAGTACGGCCTTCAGATGCTGTACGACCAGGGCGGCCACACCGGCACCTGGAACACGGGCCCGGTGACCATGCACGAGGGCCGGCACACTCCGGCGGCGGGCTTCGCGAACACCACCGTCATGGGGCACCCGGGCGACCCGGCCTCCGGCACGACGCAGATCCCGCAGCAGATCCTGCCCTCCGGCTACGGCGGCGGGGACGACGGCGGCTTCGAGGGGCACGGCAACAGGGGCGGCGGCCGCGGCAAGCTGTGGATCCTCGCCGTCCTCGCGGTGATCGCCATCGCGGCGGGCGTGGCGCTGGCGCTGAACAAGGGCGGCGGCGACGGCGGCGGCTCGGACACCACGCAGACGCCGACCACGTCGCAGACCACCGACGAGAACAAGGCGACCGACGAGCCCACGGACGAGCCGACCGACGAGCCCACCGAGGACTACACGGACGACGGCACCGGCACGGGCGCCGACCCGGACTACACGCAGACGCAGGAGCCCACCGAGGAGCCGACCGAGGAGCCCACGCAGGAGCCGACGGAGGAGCCGACCACGGAGGAGCCCACCGAGGAGCCGACGGAGGAGCCCACCGAGGAGCCGACGGAGGAGCCCACCGTGGACCCGACACTCCCGACGACCCCGCCGGACGGCACCGCAGGCTGACCGCTCCGCCGACAACGTCCTTCACGCGCGCGTGAAGCCCGGGAACGGGCTCCACGCGCGCGTGCCGTTTACCGGGACCCGGGGCAGGCGTCAGTCCGTGAAGGCGTCGCGGACCGCGTCGTACTCCCGGGTCCACCACACCGCGAGCGCCGAGACGGCCGGGAACTGCGGGTCCGCGCGGGTGTCGCCGCGCTCGTAGTGCCAGCGCAGCATCCAGAAGTCGTTGAGCCGCTCCCACCACACGCGGTGCACGGCCGCCGCGAGCTCGCAAGGGGTGGCGCCGGCCGTACGCCGGTACGCGCGCGTGTAGGCCCGCACCTTCGGGAGGTCGAGCGCGCCGGTTGGCCGTACGAAGAAGATCGCTGCGGCGCGGACGGCCTCCTCCGCGCGCGGCTGCACGCCGAGCCGGTCCCAGTCGACGATCGCGGCCGGGGCGTCGCCCCGGTAGAGCAGGTTGTAGGGGTGGAAGTCGCCGTGCACCCAGCCGACCGAGGCACCGTGCGGGGGACGCCGGCCGGCATGCCGCTCCAGGAGCTCACGGCGTTCCAGGAGGCGGTGCCGGGCGAGTGCGTCGAAGCAGTCGGCGGGGCGGTGGCGGCGGACCCGGGCGAGCAGGTTGTCGATGAGGCCGAAGGTGTCGGCGGGGTCGGCGCTCTCGGCCGGCGCCCGCCCCTCCACCGGCATCACGCGCTCCAGGCTCGCGTGCACCACGCCCAACAACGCCCCCAGCCGCTCGCACTGCCCGCGCGTGAGCTGACCGCCGTGGCGGTGCCGTCCGTCGATCCAGGGGTGCAGGGCGTACGCGTGGCCGCCGACGAGGGCGACCGTCTGTCCGGCGCGGTCCGCCAGCGGTGGGGCCACCGGGACGCCGAGGTCGGCCAGGCGCTGGGTCGCCCGGTGCTGGCGGGCGATGGCGGCCGGGTCGGCGGTCTCGGGGTCGTGGTGGTGCTTGAGGAAGTAGCGGCCGCGGGTCGTGCGCAGCCGGTAGCCGCGGTTCAGCAGGCCCTGGTCGACGGGATCGCAGGCGAGGACACAACCGGCGGCGTACTGGCGGAGAAGGGCGCCCAGAGGGGGCGCGTGAGGCACAAGCGGTGGTACACAGGAGCGCGGCACGCGCCGATGCTAGGGCACGGGCGGACTCCGTGAGCTGGGCGTTGTCACAGCCAGTCGCTGCCGGTCGCCGTCAGTCACTTCCGGTCGCAGAACCGATCAACACACCCTTTCGCAATTCTTGATCGTTTTTGCCGAGCTGGAATACCCGGACATTTCCTTCTACGTGCACGAGGGCGATGTCACACCGACTGAGTGATCTGCCCCTCGACTGCTCTTCCCGTGGCCTGGCTCACCGATATAACGTGCCGTTGTTCCGGCCCCCTGCAAGGCTGTGACCAGGAGTTGTTCCCGACTTTCGAGATTTACTTGGAAATCCAAGCAAAATCGCAGGTCAGGAGGGGTTTCACAGAAATGTGGAGCACTGGGTAACGTGCTTTTTGCAGGGCGCTCGCCGGGGCACCTGTCACGCCTGTCCCCATCGAGCCGCACCCCACCCCGTGCGTCCGTAGGGCTGCAGGTGAGCCGCACTGGCACCCGGCGAACCCGGGTAGGCCGGACCGACGGAGGAGCACACGTGACCGTGGAGAGCACTGCCGCGCGCAAGCCGCGACGCAGCGCCGGTACCAAGAGCACGGCCGGCAAGACAACCGCAAAGAAATCGCCGAGCACCGACCCCGAGCTCGTGCAGTTGCTGACGCCCGAAGGCAAGCGCGTCAAGAACGCCGAGTACGACAAGTACGTCGCCGGCATCACTCCCGAAGAGCTCCGCGGCCTCTACCGCGACATGGTGCTCACCCGACGCTTCGACGCCGAGGCCACCTCCCTGCAGCGCCAGGGTGAGCTGGGCCTGTGGGCGTCGCTGCTCGGCCAGGAAGCCGCCCAGATCGGCTCCGGCCGGGCCACCCGTGAGGACGACTACGTCTTCCCGACCTACCGCGAGCACGGCGTCGCCTGGTGCCGCGGTGTCGACCCGACCAACCTGCTCGGCATGTTCCGCGGCGTGAACAACGGCGGCTGGGACCCGAACAGCAACAACTTCCAGCTCTACACGATCGTCATCGGCTCCCAGACGCTGCACGCCACCGGCTACGCGATGGGCATCGCCAAGGACGGCGCCGACAGCGCGGTCATCGCCTACTTCGGCGACGGCGCCTCCAGCCAGGGCGACGTGGCCGAGTCCTTCACCTTCTCCGCGGTCTACAACGCCCCCGTGGTGTTCTTCTGCCAGAACAACCAGTGGGCGATCTCCGAACCGACCGAGAAGCAGACCCGGGTGCCGCTCTACCAGCGCGCACAGGGCTACGGCTTCCCCGGCGTCCGCGTCGACGGCAACGACGTCCTGGCCTGCCTGGCCGTGACGAAGTGGGCGCTGGAGCGCGCCCGCAACGGCGAGGGACCGACGCTCGTCGAGGCGTACACGTACCGCATGGGTGCCCACACCACCTCCGACGACCCGACGAAGTACCGGGCTGACGAGGAGCGCGAGGCCTGGGAGGCCAAGGACCCGATCCTGCGCGTTCGCCGGTACCTCGAGGCCTCAAACCACGCGGACGAGGGATTCTTCGCGGAACTGGAGACCGAGAGCGAGGCGTTGGGCAAGGGAGTGCGCGAGGCGGTCCGTGCCATGCCGGACCCGGACCACTTCGCCATCTTCGAGAACGTGTACGCGGACGGGCATGCGCTCGTCGACGAGGAACGCGCCCAGTTCGCCGCCTACCAGGCGTCGTTCGCGGACGTAGAGGGGGTCTGATCATGGCAGCCGAAAAGATGGCTCTGGCCAAGGCGATCAACGAGTCGCTGCGCCGCGCCCTGGACTCCGACCCCAAGGTCCTCATCATGGGCGAGGACGTCGGCAAGCTCGGCGGCGTCTTCCGCGTGACGGACGGCCTTCAGAAGGACTTCGGCGAGAGCCGCGTCATCGACACCCCGCTGGCCGAGTCCGGCATCGTCGGCACGGCGATCGGCCTCGCCCTGCGCGGCTACCGCCCCGTGGTGGAGATCCAGTTCGACGGCTTCGTCTTCCCGGCGTACGACCAGATCGTCACGCAGCTCGCGAAGATGCACGCGCGCTCGCTCGGCAAGGTCAAGCTGCCGGTCGTCGTCCGCATCCCCTACGGCGGCGGCATCGGCGCGGTCGAGCACCACAGCGAGTCCCCCGAGGCCCTCTTCGCGCATGTGGCGGGCCTGAAGATCGTCAGCCCCTCGAATGCGTCGGACGCGTACTGGATGATGCAGCAGGCCATCCAGAGCGACGACCCGGTGATCTTCTTCGAGCCCAAGCGGCGCTACTGGGACAAGGCCGAGGTGAACACCGAGGCGATCCCGGGCCCGCTGCACAAGGCGCGCGTCGTCCGCGAGGGCACGGACGTGACCCTGGCCGCGTACGGCCCGATGGTGAAGCTCTGCCAGGAGGTCGCCGACGCGGCCGCCGAGGAGGGCCGCAACCTGGAGGTCCTGGACCTGCGCTCGGTCTCCCCGCTCGACTTCGACTCCATCCAGGCGTCCGTCGAGAAGACCCGCCGTCTGGTCGTGGTCCACGAGGCCCCGGTGTTCTTCGGCTCGGGCGCGGAGATCGCCGCCCGGATCACGGAGCGCTGCTTCTACCACCTGGAGGCCCCGGTGCTGCGGGTGGGCGGTTACCACGCCCCGTATCCGCCGGCGCGTCTGGAGGAGGAGTACCTGCCTGGCCTGGACCGGGTGCTCGACGCCGTCGACCGTGCCCTGGCGTACTGAGGAGAGGGTCGTGACGACGATGACTGAAGCGTCCGTGCGCGAGTTCAAGATGCCCGACGTGGGCGAGGGACTCACCGAGGCGGAGATCCTCAAGTGGTACGTCCAGCCGGGCGACACGGTCACCGACGGCCAGGTGGTGTGCGAGGTCGAGACGGCCAAGGCGGCCGTCGAACTGCCCATCCCGTACGACGGGGTGGTCCGTGAGCTGCACTTCCCCGAGGGCACGACGGTGGACGTCGGCATGGCGATCATCGCCGTGGACGTCGCGGGCGGGACGGTGCCTGCCGCGCCCGCACCCGCCGCGCAGCCGGAGGCTCCGCAGGAGGAGCCGCAGGAGGAGGCCAAGCCGGCGGGCTCGGGCCGCCAGCCGGTCCTGGTCGGCTACGGCGTGGCCCAGACCTCGACGAAGCGCCGCCCCCGCAAGGGGGCCGACGTCCCGCGCCAGGAGCCCGCGGCGCAGGCCCTGCAGGCCGAGCTGAACGGCCACGGTCACGGTCCCGCCGCGGCGGTGGCCCCGCCCCGGCCGCTGGCCAAGCCGCCGGTGCGCAAGCTGGCGAAGGACCTGGGCGTCGACCTGGCCACGGTGACGCCGACCGGCCCCGACGGCATCATCACCCGCGAGGACGTCCACGCGGCGGTGGCCCCGCCGGCCCCGGCCGCCGAGCCGGTGCCCCAGGCCGCCCCGACCGCGCCGGTCGCCGCGCCCGCCCCGGCGCCGCTGGTCACCTACGACACGGCGCGCGAGACCCGTATCCCGGTCAAGGGCGTCCGCAAGGCGACGGCCGCGGCGATGGTCGGCTCGGCGTTCACGGCGCCGCATGTCACGGAGTTCGTGACGGTGGACGTGACGCGCACGATGAAGCTGGTCGAGGAGCTCAAGCAGGACAAGGAGTTCGCGGGCCTGCGCGTGAACCCCCTGCTGCTGATCTCCAAGGCCCTGCTGGTCGCGATCAAGCGCAACCCGGACGTCAACGCGTCCTGGGACGAGGCGAACCAGGAGATCGTGCAGAAGCACTACGTGAACCTGGGCATCGCCGCGGCGACCCCGCGCGGCCTGATCGTCCCGAACATCAAGGACGCCCACGCCAGGACCCTCCCGCAGCTGGCCCAGGCGCTGGGTGAGTTGGTGGCGACGGCGCGGGAGGGCAAGACCACTCCCGCCGCGATGCAGGGCGGCACGGTCACGATCACCAACGTCGGCGTCTTCGGCGTCGACACCGGCACCCCGATCCTGAACCCCGGCGAGTCCGCGATCCTCGCCATCGGCGCGATCAAGCTCCAGCCGTGGGTCCACAAGGGCAAGGTCAAGCCCCGCCAGGTCACCACCCTGGCGCTCAGCTTCGACCACCGCCTGGTCGACGGAGAGTTGGGCTCCAAGGTGCTGGCGGACGTGGCGGCGATCCTGGAGCAGCCGAAGCGGTTGATCACCTGGGCGTGAGCCACGGGCGACAGCGAAAGGGGCGGCCACCGTCGGGTGGCCGCCCCTTTGCGTGTGACGCGGGGGTCAGCTGATGCGGGCGTAGCCGTAGCTGATCAGCTTCTTCACGTCGGCCGTGCGGTTGGCCTCCGAGGAGGCGGTCAGCACGGCGCCCATCACCTGCTCGCCGTTGAGCGTGGCGGCGAAGACCAGGCAGTACCTGGCCTCGGTGCCGGAGCCGGTCTTGATGCCGAGCGTGCCGTTCCAGCCGAGCAGGGCGTTGGTGTTGTTCCAGGCCGCCATGGTCCGGGTGGACCCGCTGCTGGTGATCGTCTTGGCCGTGTAGGACTTCGTCTTCACGACGGCCTTGAACGTGGTGCTCTTCATCGCGCTGCGCGCGAGCTTCGTCAGGTCGCGCGGCGTCGAGTAGTTCGAACCATTGCTTATGCCGTCGAACGAGTCGAAGTGCGTGTTGGTCATGCCCAGGCTCTTGGCCATGGTGTTCATCTTGCCGATGAAGTTGGCCGTGCGGGCCTTGACCGTCGTGCCGGAGCCGAACTTGTCGGCGAGGGACATCGCGGCGTCACAGCCGGACGGCAGCATCATCCCGTAGAGGAGCTGACGCACGGTGACCTTGTCGCCGACGATCAGCCGGGCCGACGAGGCGCCCTTGGAGACGATGTAGTCGCTGACCTCCTTGCGGATGGTGACCTTGGTGTCCAGGTTCAGGTTCGTCTGCGAGAGCACGACCTTGGCGGTCATGATCTTCGTGGTGGAGGCGGTGAGCCTCTTCGTGTCCGCGGCCTTGGTGAAGAGGGTCGCGCCGGTCGCGCCGTTCATCAGGTATCCGCCAGGGGCGGTGATGGTGGGCGTCGTCACGGCCTGCGCGGGAGCCGCGGTGAGGGCTCCGGTGACGAGCACGGCTCCGGTCGTCACGGCGACGGCCGCGGCTCTGCGGATACGGAGGCCCTTGGTGGCAGTTATCAACTGAAATACCCCGATTGCGTCGAATGCCCCGAATATGCGGCCGAGTTGAAGGGGGAAGAAAGTGGGGCCGCACGTGTGTGACATGTAAGTAGCACAGAAGGTTGTGCGGCATCTGGCGCCGATGTTGCTTCTTTGCTCAAGGATTTCGTCACGGTCCGCATGATGGACCGACGCCGCGATGCGTACGTGTTGTATCTATGCTGTGGCCATGCCTTCCGCTCCACCCGCACCCGTCAAGCAGCCACCCGCCGCCGACCGTGTCTACACCCACGTCAAACAGGGCGTACTGGACCGCCGTTACGAAGGCGGGACCCTGCTCACCGAGGGCGAGCTGGCCGAGGCCGTCGGCGTCTCGCGCACCCCGGTGCGGGAGGCGCTGCTGCGGCTGGAGGTCGAGGGGCTGATCAAGCTCTACCCGAAGAAGGGTGCCCTGGTCCTGCCGGTCTCCGCGCAGGAGATCAAGGACGTCGTGGAGACGCGGATCCTCGTCGAGGAGCACGCGGCGCGCAAGGCCGTCCCCGCGCCGCCCGGCCTCATCGAGCGCCTGGAGGAGCTGCTCGACCGACAGAAGGCACAGGCCGCCGCAGGCGACCTCGCCGCAGCCGCCGTCACCGACCGCTGCTTCCACGCGGAGATCGTCCGCAGCGGCGGCAACGAGATCCTGTCCCGGCTCTACGACCAGCTGCGCGACCGTCAACTGCGCATGGGCGTCGCCATCATGTACTCCCACCCCGACCGGATCGCCAAGACCCTCGTCGAGCACGAGGAGATCCTTCAGGCCCTGCGCTCCGGCGACACCGAGGCGGCCGTCGGGCTCGTCCACCGGCACATCGACTGGTTCTCGCACCTCGCGCGAGGTGAGGAGCGATGAGGTCCGCCGCACTGCCCGGCGACCCTCCGGGCGGCCGCCGCGCCGTCGCCGTCTGGGGCATAGGCGTCTCGGTCTACTTCGTCGCCGTCATCTTCCGTACGTCACTGGGGGTCGCCGGCCTCGATGCCGCGGACCGCTTCGACGTGAACGCCTCAGCCCTGTCGACCTTCTCGATCCTCCAACTGCTCGTGTACGCGGGCATGCAGATACCCGTCGGCCTGCTGGTCGACCGGCTCGGCACCAAGAAGGTGCTGGCCATCGGCACGGTGCTGTTCACCGCGGGCCAACTCGGCTTCGCCTTCTCGCCGTCGTACGGCACGGCCCTCGCCTCGCGCGCCCTGCTGGGCTGCGGCGACGCGATGACGTTCATCAGCGTGCTGCGGCTCGGCACCCGCTGGTTCCCCGCCCGGCGCGGTCCGCTGATCGCCCAGCTCGCGGGCCTCGTGGGCATGGCCGGCAACCTCGTCTCCACGCTGGTGCTGGCACGGCTGCTGCACGGGGTCGGCTGGACGGCGGCGTTCGCGGGCAGCGCGGGCGCCGGCGTTGTGGTGCTCGTCCTGGCGCTGCTGTTCCTGAAGGACCACCCCGAGGGACACGAGCCGGAGCCACTGCCGCACCAGGGCGCGGCGTACGTACGACGCCAGGTCGCCGCGTCCTGGCGGGAACCGGGCACCCGGCTGGGACTGTGGGTGCACTTCACCACGCAGTTCCCGGCGATGGTGTTCCTGCTGCTGTGGGGGATGCCGTTCCTGGTCGAGGCGCAGGGGCTGTCCCGGGCCACGGCCGGTGGACTGCTCACCCTCGTCGTGCTGTCCAACATGGTGGTGGGCCTGGTCTACGGCCAGGTCGTGGCCCGGCACCACGAGGCGCGCCTCCCGCTGGCGCTCGGCACCGTCGCGGCGACGGCGGCGCTGTGGGCGACGACGCTTCTGTGGCCCACCGAGACGGCGCCGATGTGGCTGCTGATCGTGCTGTGCGCGGTGCTCGGAGCCTGCGGGCCCGCCTCGATGCTCGGCTTCGACTTCGCCCGGCCGGCGAACCCGCCGGAGCGTCAGGGCACGGCGTCCGGGATCACCAACATGGGCGGTTTCGTGGCCTCGATGACGACGCTGCTCGCGATCGGGGTGCTGCTGGACGCGACCGGGGACGACTACACCATCGCCTTCTCGGTGGTCTTCGTCCTCCAGGCGCTGGGCGTCAGCCAGATCCTGCGGCTGCGGAAGCGGGCGGCCCGCAGGGAGCGGGAACGGCTGGTCGCCAGCAGGGTGGAGACCGTGCACGTTCCCGCGTGATCCCGTGCGCGGATCAGAGAGCCGGGACGAGTGTGAGGTAGGCGAGTCCCAGCACCCCGCGGTAGCTCATCCACTGGGCGCGATGACGGTCGAGGCGCTCACGGGTCTCGTCCGCCAGGGGGTGACCGGGGTGCTGGGCCAGCCACACCTCGACGTCCGCCTGATACGCCGCCTCGAACTCCTCCCACTCGTCGAGGTTCGCCGTCTCCGTCCACTCGGGGCGAAAGCCCGCGGCGACCACGAGATCGAGGAGAGTGGCGAGGTCGTAGTGGTCGGAGACCTGGGCGCCCGGCCACATGCCCGCGAGCTCGGCGGGGGTCGGAGTGCGCTGCCAGAAGCCCTCGCCCAGCAGGACGCGGCCGTTGTCGCTGACCAGGCGGCGCAGTTCGCGCAGGGCTTCGACGGTGTGGTCCGGCTCCGGGGCCGTGCTCAGGGCCTGGCTCGCACCTACGCACAGGACCAGGTCGGCGGGACCGCGGGAGGTCCCCGTCGCGGATTCCTCGACGAACTCGACCCTGCCCGCCAGCCCTCTGTCCTCGGCGTTACGGCGACCCCGGGCCAGGTCCTCGGCACGCACGTCCACGCCGACTCCGGTCGCCCCGGGGGCGGCAGCCAGGGTGCGCAGCATCAACTCGCCCCAGCCGCAGCCTATGTCGAGGACGGTGGTGGGCTCCGCCCGGGTGAGCCGCTCGACGAGAGCGTGCGCCCGTGCCTCGGACAGRGGGCCGTGGAAGGTCAGGCGGGTGAGGCGTGGGGGGTGGCTGGTGGTTGCCTCGGGTGCGGTGTTGATCTCTGTGTCTGTCACGGCGGGACCGTAACCGGGGGCGGGCAGGGATCCCCGCCCAGTCCCGGCTCCCCGCCCAGGCTCGCCTTCCCGCCCTGGCCCGGCTCGGGCGTCGTCGCTACTGCGTCACCGTGAAGTTCCGCAGGATCGCCGCCGTCAGGTCCGCGTCGCCCTCCGCCTTCAGCCGGTCCGCCACCGACTCCGCCGTCACACGGCCGCAGGCCAGACGGACGTAGGTCTCCCAGTCGAGGGTGAGGGTGGCGGCGGGGCCCAGCGCGGGGGCCGTTTCGAGCGTGCCGCGGCCCTGGATGTCGACGCGGATCGTGCGCAGGAACTCGATCGGGCCGTGCACGTCGAAGACGATCGCCGAGCTGCGGGGGGCGTCGGCCTTCACGGCGACGATGTCGGGCAGCTGGTCGAGGAGGACGTCCCGGGCCACCTGCGCGCCGGGGGAGTCGAGGTTGCCGGGACGGCCGAGGGCGGCACGCAGGTCCTGCTCGTGCAACCACACGTTGAACGCGTGGCCCCGCATCGACTCCTCGAAGGTGAGCTCCGCGCCGAGCGGACCGCGCACCTTCGTGCCGGGGTCACGGGACTCGTTGCGCAGCTGCCGGTTGCGGCGGATGATCGTGTACTCGAGCTCCGAGGTCATCTCCGGCGCCGTGTGGTGACGGCGGACGTCGACCTGCATCTCCATGTACCGCTGGTGGTCGTTGGTGACGTGGTAGAGGTCGCGCGGGAGCGTGTGGATGGGGCGCGGGTCGCCGAGCATCTCGCAGTCCAGGCCGATGACATGCGAGACCACATCACGTACCGACCAGCCGGGGCAGGGCGTTCGCCGGTTCCACTCGCCCTCGACGAGCGGCGTCACCAGCTCGGATATCGCTTCGATGGAGTGGGTCCAGGCGTCGGCGTAGGGCTGGAGGGTGGGATGCAGACTCACGGAACGGGACCCCTCGGCGGTTGGTACGTGGTACGCGGGCAAGTTGTGGCGTCGGTGCCAGTGGGAGGTGGCGGCTGTCGGCGGGTGTCTGAAACTCCCCCAAGTTCTCGGCTGCGCTCGAACAGGGAGGACCCCCAAGTTACGCTGCTGTGAGGCACCCCGGCAGTGCTTTCGTGTGACGATCGTAGGCCCGTATGAACGGCTCGAATGCCAGGACGGTGGTAGTGTGCGCGCCTCTCTGCTCCAGATCGACGTCAACGAGGGCGAATCGGTCGAATCGCGCCGTACGCGCGTAGCCTCACTGGTACGTGAGCAGGCCGGGAGGGCCGACCTCGTCGTTCTGCCCGAACTGTGGACGACCGGAGCCTTCGCCTACGAGCAGTTCGCCGACGAGGCCGAGCCGCTCGAAGGCCCGACGTACGAGGTGATGGCGAAGGCCGCGAGCGACGCGGGCGTATGGCTGCACGCGGGCTCGATCCCCGAGCGGGACCCCGAGGGGCCGCTCTACAACACCTCTCTCGTCTTCTCCCCTTCCGGCGATCTGGCGGCCGCGTACCGCAAGATCCACCGGTTCGGCTTCGACAAGGGCGAGGCGGTGATGATGGCCGCGGGCGAGGAGCTCGTCACGGTCCGGCTGCCCGAGACCACGCTGGGCGTGGCCACCTGCTACGACCTCCGATTCCCCGAACTCTTCCGCGGCCTCGTCGACGCCGGCGCCGAGACCCTGGTCGTCCCGGCGGGCTGGCCGGAGCGCCGCCGGGCGCACTGGACGCTGCTGGCTCAGGCGCGGGCGGTGGAGAACCAGGCGTTCGTGCTCGCCTGTGGAACGGCCGGGACGCACGCCGGAGTTCCGCAGGCCGGTCACTCGATCGTGGTCGATCCGTGGGGCGAGGTGCTGGCGCAGGCCGGTGCGGGGGAGCAGGTCCTCAACCTGGAGTTCGACCCGGGCAGGGTCGCCGTGACACGGGATCAGTTCCCGGCGCTCAAGGACCGCATGCTGGGGCTGGCGGCGCCGCGCCGCTGAAGACGGGGCCGGTCACGGGGGCGGCCTCAGTCGTCCCTCCGCTCCTTCTCCGCCAGGTGGATCACACACACCGTCACCGCGATCAGCAGCGCCGGATCCGCGTCGTCCCGTACGACGTCCACGCCGTAGGTCTCCCGGACGTGCAGCCAGCGCCTGGAGACGACGGCCAGCAGCTCGCCGTCGTATTCGATGGCGAACTCCCGGTCCAGGATCTTGCCGCTGACGTCGAGTTCCGTGCTGCCGTCGGCCAGGGCCACCCGGTAGTGGTTGCGCAGCAGGGACAGCCGTTTGCGGCGGATCGTGGCGAGCGGCTCGCCGCCCCGCTCGATCACCATCGTGTCGCGCAGGGCGAACATCTTCTGGTGGATGTCGATGACGACATGCCCCTGGGTGTCCTTCAGCTCGAAGGTGTCCCGCAGCCGCATCGCCTTGCCGTCGACGAGGAACACTTTGCTGCCCCGGTCGTCCTCGATCCAGTAGTCGTCACCGAAGCCGAGGAGCCGGTCGCGTACGAGGAATCTCATGACACCAGGGGTTCCCCGCCGCCCGGGCCGAAACGCCGTCTGTAGGCCGACGGACTGAGCCCGGTCTCGCGCCGCACGCGCGCGCGGAGGTTCGCCGCCGTGCCGAGACCGCTGCGGGCCGCCACCACGTCCAGCCGCTCCTCGCCGCGCTCGATCAGCCGGCAGGCCAGCGCCACCCGCTCCCCCGTCAGCCAGGCCAGCGGCGTGGTCCCGAGCTGCGCCTGGAAACGCCGGTGCAGGGTGGCCGGCGACACCGCCGCACGCGCCGCAAGGTCCGTCACCGTCAGCGGCTCCCCCAGCCGCGCCTGCGCCCACGCCAGCAGCGGGGCCAGCGACTCGTCCGGCACGTCCGGCAACGGCCGCTCCACGAACTGCTTCTGCCCGCCGTCCCGGTGCGCGGCGAACACCAGCCGCCGCGAGACCGCGTTGGCGACCTCCGCGCCATGGTCGCGCCGTACGACATGCAGGCACAGGTCGAGCGCGGCGGCGCTGCCGGCGGCGGTCAGGATGTCGCCCTCGTCGACGAACAGCACGTCCGGTTCCAGCAGCACCCTCGGATGCAGCTCCCGGAAGGCGTCGGCCCAGCGCCAGTGGGTGGTGGCCCGGCGCCCGTCGAGCAGCCCGGCCTCGGCGAGCGCGAAGCTTCCGGTGCACAGGCTCATCACGCGCGCCCCACGCGCGTGCGCGCGCCGGATGGCGTCGAGCACGGCGGGCCCGCGCGGTACGACGTTGTCCGGGCGGCCGGGCACGACGAGGGTGTCCGCCGTGTCGACCGCGTCCAGGCCGGGCACGCCGGTCAGCGTGAAGAAGCCGTGGTTCATCCGCACCTCGCGCGCGGGCGCGCACAGCGTCACGTCGTAGAGCGGCCCGGCGAGACCCAGCTCGGGCCGTGGCAGCCCGAACAGCTCGGTGGCGACGCCGACCTCGAACGGGTTGGTGCCCTCGTCGACGATCACGGCCACCCGGTGCGGCGGAGACGGCTGAGAGGATTCTTGCGCCATATGCGATTCCTAGCACTCGCACGCCGCGCGGACCACCCGCAAGCTGGCCGCATGGAACCCATCTCCCTGGAAGCGGCCCTCGCGTCCTTCACGCAAACGTGGAGCCCCCGCATCGTGACCACCGTCAACGACTACGACGTCCGCGTGGCCAAGGTCGACGGCGAGCACGTCTGGCACGTCCACGACCACACCGACGAGTTCTTCCTGGTCCTCGACGGCGAACTGCACATCTCCCTGCGGGAGGAGGCGGGCACCGAACGCACGGTCGTCCTCCCCAAGGGCTCGGTCTTCACGGTCCCCCGCGGCATCGAACACAAGCCGTACGCCCCGGCCCCCGCCGCCATCCTCGTCTTCGAGCCGACCGGCACCCTGACCGTCGGCGACCACCACGACGAAGTGCCGGCGCATGTGGACGCCACGACAGGTCACGCCCTGACCTGACTGTCAGTGCCGGGTGGCACCCTTGGGGCATGAACGACTCCACCCCGCGTCGCGTCCGCGTCCGCGCCCCCGAGCTGGTCGGCAAGGGCGGCTGGCTCAACACGGGCGGGCGCCCGTACGGCCTCGCCGACCTGCGAGGACGCATCGTCATCCTGGACTTCTGGACGTTCTGCTGTATCAACTGCCTGCACGTCCTGGACGAGCTCAGGGAGCTGGAGGACAAGCACCGGGACACCCTCGTCGTCATCGGTGTGCACTCGCCGAAGTTCGTGCACGAGGCCGAGCACGGCGCGGTCGTGGACGCCGTGGAGCGGTACGGCGTGGAGCATCCCGTCCTGGACGACCCCGAGCTCGCCACCTGGAAGCAGTACGCGGTGCGGGCCTGGCCGACGCTCGTCGTGATCGACCCCGAGGGGTACGTCGTCGCGCAGCATGCCGGTGAGGGCCATGTGCACGCCATCGAGGCCCTGGTGACCGAGTTGGAGGCCGAGCACGAGGCCAAGGGCACCCTGCGGCGCGGCGACGGGCCGTATGTGGCGCCCGAGCCCGAGCCGACGGTGTTGCGGTTCCCGGGCAAGGCCCTGCCGCTGCCGTCCGGGAACTTCCTGGTCAGTGACACCACCCGGCATCAGCTGGTGGAGCTGGAGGGGGACGGGGAGACGGTCGTACGGCGGATCGGCTCCGGCACGCGCGCGTTCACCGACGGCACGGCGGACTCGGCGGCCTTCAACGAACCGCAGGGCCTGGCGCTGCTGCCGGACGGCTCGGTCGTCGTCGCCGACACGGTGAACCACGCCCTGCGCCGCTTCGACCCGGAGAGCGGCCGCACCACCACCCTGGCGGGCACGGGCCACCAGTGGATGCAGGGCGACCCCACGTCGGGCCCGGCCCGCGAGGTCAATCTGTCCTCACCGTGGGACGTGGCCTGGTGGGGCGGCAAGGTCTGGATCGCCATGGCCGGCATCCACCAGCTGTGGGCGTACGACCCGGCCGACCGCACCGTCTCCCGCACCGCCGGCACCTCGAACGAGGGCCTCGTCGACGGCTCCGCCTCCGAGGCCTGGTTCGCTCAGCCGTCCGGCCTCGCCGCGACGCCCGAGCGGCTCTGGCTCGCCGACTCCGAGACGAGCGCGCTGCGCTGGGTGGACCGGGACGGCGCCGTCCACACCGCCGTCGGCACCGGCCTCTTCGACTTCGGTCACCGCGACGGCGCCGCCGAACAGGCCCTGTTGCAGCACCCGTTGGGTGTCACGGCGCTCCCCGACGGCTCGGTCGCGATCAGCGACACCTACAACCACGCCCTGCGTCGCTACGACCCGGCGACCGGCGAGGTCAGCACCCTGGCCACGGACCTGCGGGAGCCGTCGGACGCGGTGCTGGCCGGGGACGACATCGTGGTCGTGGAGTCGGCCCGCCACCGGCTCACCCGGCTGCGGCTGCCCGAGGAGGCGGTCCGCGTCGAGGCGGTCGCCCACCGCACACAGCGGGCCGCCACCGAAGTCGCCCCGGGCAAGCTCCTGTTGGACGTGATCTTCCAGGCCCCGGCGGGCCAGAAGCTGGACACGCGGTACGGCCCGTCGACGCGCCTGCTGGTCTCCGCGACGCCACCCGAGCTGCTGCTGGCCGGCGAGGGCGCGGACACGGACCTGTCCCGTCCGCTCGAACTCAACCCGGAGGTGGCCGAGGGCGTCCTGCACGTCTCGGCGATGGCGGCGTCCTGCGACGACACCGCATCCAACGGCGGCTCCGCCGCGGGCGCCAACGCGTACCCGGCCTGCCATGTGCACCAGCAGGACTGGGGCGTGCCGGTCCGCCTGGCCCAAGGGGGCGCGGACCGACTCCCGTTGGTGCTCGCCGGGATGGACGGCGAGGCGGACGCTCAGACGCCGTAGCCGTCGCTGTACCCGTCCCGCCGATGGTGGTGGTGCTCGTCCTCGACGACCGGAGTCGTCGGCGGCACCACCACCCGCTTGCGCCGCGCGATGCTACTGAACGTCGTGGTGCCGATCAGCCCCACGATCATCAGGATGATCCCGACCAGGTCGAGATTGACGCCGTCCATCTCCCAGTCGGTCGCGAACGTGAGGATGGCTCCCACGGCGATGAGGATGATGCACCCTCCCCCATAGCCTTAGGCATGGGGGGACCCCCACCGCCCCATGTGTGTCGCCTCCCTGTCCGGTTGTTCCGGTCGGGGGCGGGTACCCCACAGATCCCGAACTACCCCTCCAGGAACGCCACCAGCGAGTTCGCCAGCAGCCACGGGTCGTCCACGCCGCACAACTCCCGCACGCTGTGCATCGACAGGATCGCCACACCGATGTCGACGGTCTTGATGCCGTGCCGGGCCGCGGTGATCGGGCCGATGGTGGTGCCGCAGGGCATGGAGTTGTTGGAGACGAAGGACTGGAAGGGGACGTCCGCCTTCTCGCAGGCCGCCGCCCAGAGCGCCCGGCCCGAACCGTCGGTCGCGTAGCGGTTGTTGACGTTGACCTTCAGGATCGGCCCGCCGTTGACGCGCGGGTGGTGCGTCGGGTCGTGCCGCTCGGCGTAGTTGGGGTGGACGGCGTGGCCCGTGTCGGAGGAGAGACAGACGGTGCCCGCGAAGGCGCGTGACCGGTCCTCGTACGACCCGCCGCGCGCGAACACCGAGCGCTCCAGGACGCTGCCCAGCAGCGGCCCGTCGGCACCGGTGTCGCTCTGCGAGCCGTTCTCCTCGTGGTCGAAGGCGGCCAGGACCGGGATGCAGGGCTGCGCGGCGCCGGAGGTGGCCACCGCGGCCAGCGCCGTCGTGCCCGCGTGCACCGACAGCAGGTTGTCCATGCGGGGACCGGCGACCAGCTCCTTGTCCCGGCCGAGGTACGCCGGCGCCTCGATCGAGTGGACCATCAGGTCCCAGCCCGTGACCTCGCCGGCCGCCAGGTCGGCCGTCTCCTCCAGGAAGGCGATCAGGTCGCCGTCGCGGACGTCGCCGAGGCCCCAGACGGGCTGAAGGTGGCGCTGCTTGTCGAGCTTGAGCCCCTCCGCCGAGACCGAGCGGTCCAGGTGGATGGCGAGCTGGGGGACGCGCAGCAGCGGACGGTCCACGTTCACCAGCCGCGTCGAGCCGTCCCGCAGGGTCAGCCGGCCCGCGAGGCCCAGGTCGCGGTCGAGCCAGGAGTTGAGCAGCGGTCCGCCGTAGATCTCGACGGCCACCTGCCGCCAGCCGTGCGCCCCGGTGTCGGGCAGCGGCTTGACCCGCAGGTTGGGGGAGTCGGTGTGTGCGCCGACGATGCGGAACGGCGTGTGGGGCGCCGCGCCCTCGGGGACGTACCAGGCCACGATCGCGCCACCGCGCAGCACGTACTTGCCACCGCTCGTCCCGTCCCAGGCGTCCGTCTCCGAGACCTGCCTGAATCCGGCCTTCTCCAGCCGTTCGGCGGCGTTCGCCACGGCGTGGTACGGCGTGGGGCTCGCCGCCAGGAAGGACATGAGGTCGTCGGTGTGGCCGCGATCGAAGCGGGGGGGTTCGCTCATGGGGTTCACCTTAACGACGTACGAGGGCCCGCTCCCGGAGAAGGGGAGCGGGCCCTCGTAAGGGCGATGTGGAATGTCCGTGAGTGACTGGAACGACTGGCTGGAAAGGGGCGGTGGGAGCGCCCCTCGTCGGCTAGAAGGCCGCTTCGTCCAGCTCCATCAGGTCCAGCTCGACGCCCTCGGCGAGCTTGCGCGCACCGGTGACGCCCGGCAGGACGTTGGCCGCGAAGAACTTCGCCGCCGCGATCTTGCCGGTGTAGAACGCCTTGTCCTTGGCGGAGGCGGTCTCCAGCTTCTCGGCGGCGACGGCCGCGCCCTTGAGGAGCAGGTAGCCGACGACGACGTCACCGGAGGCCATCAGCAGGCGGGTGGTGTTCAGGCCCACCTTGTAGATGTTCTTGACGTCCTGCTCGGTGGCCGCGAGGTCGGTCAGCATCAGGCCGACGATCGCCTCCAGCTCCACGGCGGCCTTGGCGAGCTGCTCGCGGGCCGCGCCGAGCTCCTCGCCGCCCTCACCGAGCGCCAGGAACTTCTTGATGTCCTCGGCGAGGGAGTTGAGGGCCGCGCCCTGGTTGCGGACGATCTTCCGGAAGAAGAAGTCCTGGCCCTGGATCGCGGTCGTGCCCTCGTACAGGGTGTCGATCTTGGCGTCCCGGATGTACTGCTCGATCGGGTACTCCTGCAGGAAGCCGGAGCCGCCGAAGGTCTGCAGCGACTGGGCGAGCTGCTCGTAGCCCTTCTCGGAGCCGTAGCCCTTGACGATCGGCAGGAGCAGGTCGTTGAGGGCGTGCTCGGTCTTGGTGTCCTCGCCGGCCGCGTCCTTGACCGCGATCGCGTCCTGCACCGACGCCGTGTACAGCACCAGCGCGCGCATGCCCTCCGCGTACGCCTTCTGCGTCATCAGCGAGCGGCGCACGTCCGGGTGGTGCGTGATGGTGACCTTGGGCGCGGTCTTGTCGCCGAAGGCCGCGAGGTCGGAACCCTGGACGCGCTCCTTGGCGTACTCAAGAGCGTTGAGGTAGCCGGTCGACAGCGTCGAGATGGCCTTCGTGCCGACCATCATCCGCGCGAACTCGATGATCCGGAACATCTGGCGGATGCCGTCGTGCTTGTCGCCGATCAGCCAGCCCTTGGCGGGGTGCTGGTCGCCGAAGGTCATCTCGCAGGTGTTGGAGGCCTTCAGGCCCATCTTGTGCTCGACGTTCGTGGCGTAGGCGCCGTTGCGCTCGCCCAGCTCGCCGGTCTCGAAGTCGAAGAGGTACTTCGGGACCATGAAGAGGGACAGGCCCTTGGTGCCCGGACCGGCACCTTCGGGGCGGGCCAGCACGTAGTGAAGGATGTTCTCCTCCATGTCGTGCTCACCGGAGGTGATGAAGCGCTTGACGCCCTCGATGTGCCAGGAGCCGTCCTCCTGCTGGATCGCCTTGGTGCGGCCGGCGCCCACGTCCGAGCCGGCGTCCGGCTCGGTGAGCACCATGGTGGAGCCCCAGGTCCGCTCGACGGCGATCTGCGCGATCTTCTTCTGGACGTCGTTGCCCTCGTCATAGAGGATCCCGGCGAACGCCGGGCCGGAGGAGTACATCCACACGGCCGGGTTCGAACCGAGGATCAGCTCGGCGTACGACCAGATCAGGGACGGCGGAGCCGTCGTGCCGCCGATGGCCTCGGGCAGGCCGAGGCGCCAGTACTCGGAGTCCATGAAGGCCTTGTAGCTCTTCTTGAAGGACGCCGGGACCGGCGCGGTGTTCGTCTCGGGGTCGAAGACCGGCGGGTTGCGGTCGGCGTCGGCGAAGGACTCCGCCAGCTCGTTCTCGGAGAGGCGGGTCAGCTCCTCCAGGATGCTTTTCGCGGTCTCGACATCCATCTCCTCGAACGGACCCGTGCCGTACAGCTTGTCGCGTCCGAGTACCTCGAAGAGGTTGAACTCGATGTCGCGGAGGTTCGACTTGTAGTGCCCCATGGTCACGGCTCCGTAGAGGGTCGGCGAGGCACTTGGTTCCTCGCGCTAGTTCACGTACCAACAAGTAGCTACGATGATGCTACCCGTCAGTAATAAGACGCAACCCCGATCCGCAATCTGTGACAGGTCACACCGGAACCGTCAGTGTCGCCGTGTAACCGTCCGCCACGCTGCCCTTCATCGCGGCCAGCTGCTGGTCGTAACCGTCGCTGAAGATGCCGTCCGTTTCCAGGGAGAGGCTGGTGAGGTTGCGCACGCTCTCGTCGTAGCCGTCCGTGGCGTACACCGTGTCGCAGACGTCCTTCGGGAAGGCGAGCTGCGAGGTGTTCGTGATGGAGGTGGCCGCCGTGGCGTCCGCCAGGCTGCCGTAGACCTCGAAGTGGATGTGCGGCCAGCGGCCCGCGTAACAGCCGGGGAAGATGCTTGTGAAGGTGACCTGGCCGAGGCCGTCGGTCTCCTGGACGCCGCGCAGGTAGTTCTCGTCGGTGACGCCCTCGGAGTACAGGGAGTAGTCGCCCGCCCGGTCGCAGTGCCAGATGTACACCGCGGCGCCCTCCTTCGGCGTCCCGCAGCCGGAGGCCGCGTCCACGACCGTGAGCGTGACGGTCAGGGGCACGCCCTCGGCGGTGCCGCCCGCGGAGTCGCCGAAGCTCTTGGTGATGTCGCTGCGCACGACACCGCTCTCCTTCAGGACGTTCACGCCGTTCGATCCGTCGCCCGGGAAGGGGCCGGCGGTCTCGTCCGGGATGGTCGCGCACTCGGCGGGCGAGGCGGAAGTGCCGGAGCCCTTGGAGGAGCCGGCGGCCGAGGTGCCGTCCTCGGAGGTGCAGCCCGCCAGCGGGATCAGGCCCACCCCCGCCATCAGCCCGATCATGCGGCGGCGGGCGAGGACGGGAAGGTCGTGGGAGAGCCCTCGGTCGTGCTCGTGGACCTCGTCGTCGTGGTGTCGGTGCATGGCTGTCCCCTTGCCGGTGCGGTGCCCTGCGCGGCACTCCTCGCGATACGGCCGACGCTATGAGCGGTAGCTGTGCGAAACCAGCGCGGTGACTGTCGAGTCGCTGTCAAGTCGCTGTCGGTTTGCCGGAGCGCCGGTACCCGCCCGTTCTGCCCGCCGCTGTCGGTACGCTTGCGCCCATGTACGGCTACGACCAGAACGTCGGCGCACAGCAGCAGTACGCCCCGCCGCAGCAGCCCATGGCCGGTGGCGTCGGCGGGTACGGCCAGCAGCCGCCGCTCTATCCCGAGCCGTCCCCGCCCTCCCTCGCGGACGCGGTGCGGGCCTTCACCACCGGGCAGATGGCCGCCGAGGACTTCCAGCAGGTCTTCGCGACGTCCAAGGTGTACTGCCCGCGCGGCGACAACCCGGGCTTCCTAGCCCTGCACAACACCCAGCAGCCGGTGATCCCGATGTTCACCTCGCTGAAGGAGCTGCGCAGGTACGCGGGCAAGGAGTCCAAGTACTTCGTCATCACCGGCTCCGAGGTGATCGACCTGCTGCCGACCGGCTACGGCTTCGTCGTCGACATGGAGGGCGAGCACCGCATGGTCTTCGACGCGAAGGCCGTGGAGCAGATGGTCGAGTTCGCGATGCGCCGGATGTACGGGTAGCGCTTCGCGAGGTGCGGGGGCGCTTCGCGCTCTTAAAGGGGACGCTCAGGATCCCGGTGTTTCGAGGCGCAGCGCCAGGCCGTCGAGGACGATGTCCAGGGCCGCCGCGAACTTGGTGTCCCGCATGCTCGCCGGGTCCGTGGTGGCGACCTCCTCCGTCTCGGCGTAGCCCTTCGCCAGGTGTTCATGCTCCGCCACCGCCTGCTGGGCCGCGGGCATCAGACGCGCGATGAACTCGGCCTCCGTCTCGCCGGAACGGGCGACCGTGATGAGCCAGGCGCCCTCGGTGGTGCTCATCCCGATGACGTACGACAGGACGGCGTCGATCGCCCCGCTGGGGTCCGGGAACCCGGCGGCCGTGAACAGGGCGGCCAAGCGCTCCGAGTACGACATGAGGTTGGGGCCGAGGTAGGCGAGGCCCGCCTGGCCGAGGACCGAGGACAGCCACGGGTGCCGTAGCGCCGTCGTACGGAAGGAGTGCGCGGCCTGCGCCACGGCCGCACGCCAGTCGGGGCTGTCCGCCGGCGGTACGTGGATCTCGGCGGCGACCTCGTCGACGGCCAGCTCCATCAGCTCGTCCTTGGTGGCGACGTGCCGGTACAGGGAGGCCGCGCCGGCGTTCAGCCTGGTGGCGAGCTTGCGCATGCTCAGCGCCTCGACGCCCTCGGCGTCCAGCATCACGATCGCCTCGCGCACGATCGCGGCGCGGCTGAGCGTGGGCTGGTCGGGCTCGCGCTGGGGACGGGCCCAGACGGAGGGGATGGGGCTCTGCTTCGTCGTCCTGGCGGCCATCGGCAACTCCTTCACATCCAGGCGTACATCGTTCGCATCGAGCGTACAGGAATCGAGGGTTGCGAACGCTGTTCCATCATGCGTACAGTGTTCGCATCGAAGGAACGGTGTTCACGAACCAGGAGGGGAACGTCATGGACGTCAAGGGAACGCGTGATCCACGCCGCTGGTGGATCCTGATCGTGCTGTGCCTGAGCACGCTGGTGCTGGTCGTCGACAGCATGGCGCTGACGGTCGCGGTGCCGGTGATGACCGGGGAGATCGGGGCGAGCGCCCAGGAGACCCAGTGGATCCTGGACTCCTACATCCTGGTGTTCGCGGGTCTGCTGCTCACCTCCGGCAG
This sequence comes from Streptomyces sp. UW30, assembly GCF_008042075.1. Lineage (GTDB taxonomy): Bacteria > Actinomycetota > Actinomycetes > Streptomycetales > Streptomycetaceae > Streptomyces. Next base: position 1,847,405 of record NZ_RDBN01000053.1, read on the forward strand.
CCTGGGCGACCGGTTCGGGCGCCGGAAGGTGATGCTGATCGGGCTCCTGCTCTTCGGGGCGGCCTCACTGGCCGCGACCTGGTGCACCAACCCCGGCGAGGTGATCGCCGTCCGCGTCGCGATGGGTGTCGGCGGGGCGCTGATCATGCCGTCCACCCTCTCCATCCTCATCACCGTCTTCGACGAGGACGAGCGCGGCAAGGCGATGGCGGCCTGGAGCTCGGTGTCGATGCTCGGCCTGGTCGGCAGCCCGGTGCTGGGCGGTGTCCTGATCGAGCACTTCTCCTGGCAGTCGATCTTCTTCATCAACGTGCCGATCGTGGCGCTCGCGATCGTCGCCGGTCTGACGCTGATGCCGGAGTCCAAGGCGCCCTGGCAGAAGGCCGACCCGCTGGGCGCGGTGCTGTCGGCGACAGGTATGACGGCCCTGGTCTGGTGGATCATCGAGCTGCCGCAGCACGGCGCGCTGGGCGGACGCTCCACGCTCACCCTGGTCGTGGCGCTCGCCTCCCTCACCGGCTTCGTGATCTGGGAGAACGTCACCAAGTCCCCCATGGTCCCGCTGGTGCTGTTCAAGCACCGCAACTTCAGCGGCGGTTCGCTCTCCCTGGCGCTGGTCCAGATCGGCAACGGCGGTCTGCTGCTGGTCCTGACCCAGTACCTGCAGTTCGTGCTCGGCTACTCGCCGATCAAGGCGGGCCTCGCCTTCCTGCCGCTGGCGATCACGGCCCTGCTCGGCAACGGCGTGGGCGTCAAGCTCGCCGCGAAGTACGGCAACCGGTGGGTGATCCTCGCGGGGATGCTGGTGATGGTGGCCTGCTTCGCCCTCATGGCCACGGTCTCGGCGGACTCCGGCTTCACGGTCCCGGCGGTGGCGCTCGGCCTCCTCGGTCTCGGCGCGGGCCTTGCGATGCCGGCCGCGGTCGGCGCGCTGATGGGCACGATCCCCGAGGACAAGGCGGGCGTCGGCTCGGCCCTGAACGACACCATCCAGCAGGCCGGCACCGCGCTGGGCATCGCGATCCTCGGCTCGCTGCTGTCGAGCGGCTTCGCGGACCGGATGCCCGAGGGGACGCCGGACGAGGCGAAGCACTCGATCGCCGGTGCGGTCGCCGGTGGCGACGCCTCTCTGATCGCCGCGGCCCGCGAGGCCTTCACCGCCTCGATGTCCACCACCTTCACGGTCAGCGCGATCGGTGTCCTGGCGGCGGCGCTGCTGGCGACCCTGGTCATGCGGGAAGACCGGCAGAAGCCGCAGAAGGCCGCCCGTACCGCCGACGAGCAGCAGGAACTGGTCGTCTGACCCCACCGCCGCGGCTCTTCCTGACACACTGAGCCGCCGCCGAAGCACCGGATCCTCGTGACGAAGGCCGGCGCCCGTCCAGGGTGTCGGCCTTCGGCCGTGCCCGGCGGGAATGGCCGCCGGGCTTTTCCCGTTAGGGGTAGCAAGAAGTTCAACGCTCAACTAAAGTGGACGCACAAGGAGGTACCGACATGCCTGCAGTGACCGTCGAGAACCCGCTGACGCTGCCCCGTGTCGCCGCGCCCGCGGAGGCCGTGGCCCGTCCCGTGCTCGCCGTCACGACCGCGCCGAGCGGTTTCGAGGGTGAGGGCTTCCCGGTGCGCCGTGCGTTCGCCGGGATCAACTACCGCCACCTGGACCCGTTCATCATGATGGACCAGATGGGCGAGGTGGAGTACGCGCCGGGTGAGCCCAAGGGGACCCCCTGGCACCCGCACCGCGGCTTCGAGACCGTCACCTACATCATCGACGGGATCTTCGACCACCAGGACTCCAACGGCGGCGGTGGCACCATCACCAACGGAGACACCCAGTGGATGACGGCGGGCTCGGGCCTGCTGCACATAGAGGCCCCGCCGGAGTCGCTGGTCATGTCCGGCGGTCTCTTCCACGGCCTGCAGCTGTGGGTGAACCTGCCGGCCAAGGACAAGATGATGGCGCCGCGCTACCAGGACATCCGCGGTGGCAACGTCCAGCTGCTCAGCACCCCCGACGGCGGCGCGCTCCTGCGTGTCATCGCCGGTGAGCTGGACGGCCACCAGGGTCCCGGCATCACCCACACCCCGATCACGATGATCCACGCGACCCTCGCCCCGGGCGCGGAGATCACCCTGCCGTGGCGCGAGGACTTCAACGGCCTCGCGTACGTCCTCGCGGGCCGCGGCAGCGTGGGTGCGGAGCGCCGGCCGGTCCACTCGGGCCAGACCGCGGTCTTCGGCGACGGGGGGTCCCTGACCGTCCGCGCGGACGAGAAGCAGGACTCCCACACGCCGGACCTGGAGGTCGTCCTCCTCGGCGGGCAGCCGATCCGTGAGCCGATGGCCCACTACGGCCCGTTCGTCATGAACACCAAGGACGAGCTCATGCAGGCCTTCGAGGACTTCCAGAAGGGCCGGCTGGGGACGGTCCCGGCGGTGCACGGAATGTCGGAGGGCGGGCTGTAAGCCTGCCGGTCACCTCCAGTGGGTCCGGCCTCTGCCGCACGAGCGGCAGAGGCCGGACCCTTTTCTCGGGGGAAGGACCCAGCCCATGCGCGCTCGCGCCCGTATCTCCACCACTGAGGATCCCTTCCGCAAGGGCTGAGAGGCCCGCACCCGTCGTCACCCACCCGGTCCGCCCGCGCACGACAGCCTTGCCCCGCGCGTGATCCGCTGGAACCGTGCAGGCCCCCACCCCGCTGCTCCCCGACCCTGTCCGGCGGCTCGCCGCCTGGTGTGTGGTCGTGTTGCTCGTCGCCGGGGTGGTCTACGTGGGGATCCGGCTGGCCGTGGAGTTCAGTACGGCCGTGGTGCCGGTGCTGCTCGCCCTGCTCGGGACCGCCCTGCTCGGGCCGTTTCACCGGCGGCTGGTGAAGGCCAGGGTGAACCGGTCGGTCGCCGCCATGCTCACCTGCGTCGCCGTCGTGGCCGTCGTGGGCGGGGCCGTGTACATCGTCGCCGCCGCGATCGTCGAGACCGGCGACCAGATCGTCGACTCGCTCAAGCAGGCGGGCGAGGACCTCACCGAGCACTTCGGGGCCGCCGGGACCTCGCTGGACGACGTCGCCTCCAACTCCAGGGAACTGCTCACCAAGTTCGGCGGTACGGCCGCCTCCGGGGTCATCAGCGGCGTCAGCGTCGTGGGCGAGACCATCGCCATCGCCGTACTCGCGCTGCTGCTGGTCTTCTTCTTCCTGCGGGACTCCGACCGGGCGGCCGGCGCCCTGCGGTCCATGGTGCCGGGCGACAGCGGGGACGTCGTGGAGGCCATGGCCCGGCGGGCCTTCCAGGCGGTGGAGGGGTTCATGCGGGGAACCACCCTCATCGCCCTCATCGATGCCGTCTGCATCACCGTCGGGCTGTTCGTCCTCGACGTGCCGGGCGCGATCGGGCTCGGTGCGCTCGTCTTCGTGGGGGCCTACATCCCCTATCTGGGCGCGTTCATCTCCGGGGCCGTGGCCGTGCTGGTCGCGCTCGCCGACCGGGGGTTCGTCATCGCGCTGTGGGTGCTGGGGATCGTGCTGGCCGTGCAGGTGCTGGAAGGGCATGTGCTGACTCCGGTGATCCAGAGCCGGACCGTGCAGATGCACCCGGCCGTCGTCATGGTGGCGATCACCGCGGGAGCCTCCGTGGCGGGGATCCTCGGCATGCTGCTCGCCGTACCGCTCACCGCCGCCGCGTTCGGCGTCGCGCACGAACTGCGGGAGCGTTACGGCAACTCGACGTCGACCTCGACCTCGACCTCCACCGGGCCGGAGCCGCCGACGGAACCCTCGGCGCCCACGGACTCGTAGAGCTCGAACCAGATGCTCTTGCCCTCGCCGCGAGGGTCGACGCCCCACGCCTGGGCCAGCAGCTCGATCAGCATCAGGCCCCGCCCCGACGAGGCCAGTTCCCCGGGGCTGCGCCGGTGCGGCAGGTCGTCGCTGGTGTCGGTGACCTCGACGCGCAGCCGGCGCTCGCCCGGCTCGCCCCGCACCTCGGCCAGCAGCAGGGCGTCCGCGTCGGTGTGCACGAGGACGTTCGTCAGCATCTCGGACAGCAGCAGGACCGCCGAGTCGACCTGGTCCGCACACGCCCAGTCGTGCAGCATCTCCCGCAGCTGGTGACGGGCGATCGCCACCCGCTCCGGCTCGGCCTGCGCGACGGACAGCACGGTGCGCCGGATCGTCGGGCGCAGGGTCGCGGTGTCGCCGCAGCCGCAGCCCTCCTCCTGCCGGCGCAGCAGCAGCACCGCTATGTCGTCCTCGCGCCGGTCGGCGAGCGGGCCGGTGGTGTGGTGGGAGGACGGGCCGTGGACGGCCTGGACGAGGGCGTCGGCGAGCCCCTCCAGGTCGCCGTCGTAGTCCTCCAGGATCGTGCGGATGCGCTTCCAGCCGGTCTCCAGGTCGTGGCCGCCGGTCTCGATCAGGCCGTCCGTGCAGATCAGCATGGTCTCGCCGGGTTCCAGGGTGATCCTGGTCGTCGGATAGTCGGCGTCCGGGTCGATGCCCAGCGGCAGACCGCCGGCCGTCGGGCGGGCCAGCACCGTGCCGTCCGTCATCCGGATCGCCGGGTCCGGGTGGCCGGCGCGGGCGATGTCCAGCAGGCCGGACGTGGGGTCGACCTCGACGTACAGGCAAGTCGCGAAGCGCAGGTCGTTCGGATCCTCGTCGAGGGCGCCGAACGTCATCCCGTGCAGGAAGCGGGAGGCGCGGGACAGGACGGCGTCGGGGCGGTGGCCCTCGGAGGCGTAGGCGCGCAGCGCGATGCGCAGCTGACCCATCAGGCCCGCGGCCCGCACGTCATGGCCCTGGACGTCGCCGATGACCAGGGCGAAGCGGCCGCCCGGCAGCGGGATCATGTCGTACCAGTCGCCGCCGACCTGGAGCCCCCCGCCGGTCGGGACGTAGCGTGCGGCGACGCCCATGCCCGGTATCTCGGGGCCCAACTGGGGCAGCATCGAGCGCTGGAGGCCGTCTGTCAGCTCCCGCGCGGACTCGGTGGCCTCGGCGCGCGAGAGGGCCTGGGCGAGCATGCGGGCCACCGTCGTCAGCACGGACCGCTCGTCGGGGGTGAAGGCGACCGGATAGGTGAACGCCGCCATCCAGGCGCCCATCGTGCGGCCGGCGACGGTCAGCGGCAGGAACGCCCAGGACTGCCGGTCGAAGTGCGCGGCGAGCGGCCAGGTGAGCGGGTAGCGCTCCTTGTACTTCTCGGGCGACGAGAGATAGACGGCACGGCCGGTGCGGACCACCTCGGCGGCCGGGTAGTCCGTCTCCAGGGCCATATGTGTGAAGGGGTCCTCGTCGCCGGGCTGATGGCCGTGGTGGCCGATGATCGTCAGGCGATCGCCCGTGACGCCGAACACCGCGAGCCCGTCCGGTGAGAAGCCCGGCATCGACAGGCCCGCCGCGACCCGCAGCACCTCCGCCGTCGACCGGGCCTCGGCCAGCGCCCGGCCCGCGTCCAGCAGGAACGCCTCCCGTGAGCGCCGCCAGTCGCCGGTGACCGCGGTACGCCCCGCGGAGGTGCCCGGCACCGGCTCGGTGACCTCCTGGAGGGAGCCGGTGACCTCGTACGACCGTTTCTCGCGGTCGAAGGACGCGTGGAAGCGGCTGCGGCCGACCCGGATGACCCGGCCCCGCTCGTCCATGATCCGTACCCGTACCTCGCCGAGGGTGCCCTCGGCGACGGCCAGCTGGATCACTCCGCTGATCTCGTTCCAGTCCACCGGATGCAGCCGGGCCCGGACCTGGGCCTGGCTGAGGGTGGACTGCTCGGTGGGCAGCCCGAGCAGCCGTGCCGCCTCCGCGTCGACCGTGACCAGTCCCGTGGCGGTGTTCCAGTGCCACAGACCGGTCGCGAGGGCGGCGAGGACCTCCCCCACGGCGGGCAGGGGCTCACCAGTGCGCATTGCCCCACTCTAAGAAGAGGTGATCGAACGCTGCCACCGAAGCTGTACGGGGCACCTGGTCCGCAGGGGCCCGAAGCCGCGGCGAAATGGTGGGGAGGCGATCTTGGGGTGCCCGGTAGTCTTGGGTGGAGTTTCACGTGAAACAAGTCCCTCGATTCACGGGAACCAAGCCCCCCGATCCGCGAAGACTGGATGAACGACGATGCATCGGTACAGGTCCCACACCTGCGGCGAGCTCCGCTCCTCTGACGTCGGCACCGACGTCCGGCTGAGTGGCTGGCTGCACAATCGGCGCGACCTGGGCGGCATCCTCTTCATCGATCTGCGCGACCACTACGGCATCACGCAGCTCGTCGCCCGCCCGGGCACCCCGGCCTACGAGGCCCTCGACAAGGTGACCAAGGAGTCGACGGTCCGCGTCGACGGCAAGGTCGTCTCCCGCGGCGCGGACAACATCAACCCGGAGCTGCCCACCGGCGAGATCGAGGTCGAGGTCGGCGAGGTCGAGCTGCTCGGCGCCGCCGCCCCGCTCCCCTTCACGATCAACACCGAGGACGGGGTCAACGAGGAGCGGCGCCTGGAGTACCGCTTCCTGGACCTGCGCCGCGAGCGCATGCACAAGAACATCCTGCTGCGTACGTCGGTGATCTCCGCCATTCGTCACAAGATGACGGCGCTCGGCTTCAACGAGATGGCCACGCCCATCCTGTCGGCCACCTCCCCCGAGGGCGCCCGCGACTTCGTCGTCCCCTCCCGCCTGAACCCGGGCAAGTTCTACGCCCTGCCGCAGGCTCCGCAGCAGTTCAAGCAGCTGCTGATGATCTCCGGCTTCGACCGCTACTTCCAGATCGCGCCCTGCTTCCGTGACGAGGACGCGCGAGCCGACCGCTCGCCGGGCGAGTTCTACCAGCTCGACGTCGAGATGAGCTTCGTCGAGCAGGAGGACGTCTTCCAGCCGATCGAGCAGCTCATGACGGAGCTGTTCGAGGAGTTCGGAGGCGGCCGCCACGTCACGTCGCCCTTCCCGCGGATCCCGTTCCGCGAGGCGATGCTGAAGTACGGCTCCGACAAGCCGGACCTGCGCGCCCAGCTGGAGCTCGTCGACATCACCGACATCTTCGAGGGCTCGGAGTTCAAGGCGTTCGCCGGCAAGCACGTGCGCGCGCTGCCGGTGCCGGACGTCTCCGCGCAGCCCCGGAAGTTCTTCGACCAGCTCGGRGACTTCGCGGTCTCGCAGGGCGCCAAGGGCCTGGCCTGGGTCCGTGTCGCCGAGGACGGTTCGCTGTCCGGCCCGATCGCCAAGTTCCTCACCGAGGAGAACGTCGCCGAGCTGACGAAGCGGCTGTCGCTGGCCGCCGGGCACGCCGTGTTCTTCGGTGCGGGCGAGTTCGACGAGGTCTCGAAGATCATGGGCGCGGTGCGCGTCGAGGCCGCCAAGCGGGCCGGGCACTTCGAGGAGGGCGTCTTCCGGTTCTGCTGGATCGTCGACTTCCCGATGTACGAGAAGGACGAGGAGACCGGCTCGATCGACTTCTCGCACAACCCCTTCTCCATGCCGCAGGGCGGTCTTGAGGCCCTTCAGACCCAGGACCCGCTGGACATCCTGGGCTGGCAGTACGACATCGTCTGCAACGGCGTCGAGCTGTCCTCCGGCGCGATCCGGAACCACGAGCCGGAGATCATGCTGAAGGCCTTCGAGATCGCGGGCTACGACCGCGAGACCGTCGAGGAGAAGTTCGCCGGCATGCTGCGCGCGTTCCGCTTCGGCGCCCCGCCGCACGGCGGCATCGCCCCCGGTGTCGACCGCATCGTGATGCTGCTGGCCGACGAGCCGAACATCCGCGAGACCATCGCCTTCCCGCTCAACGGCAACGCCCAGGACCTGATGATGGGCGCGCCGACGGAGCTGGACGAGGCGCGGCTGAAGGAGCTGCACCTGTCGGTGCGCAAGCCGCAGCCCAAGTAGTCGGCTGAGCGAAGGGCCCGGAGCCGTGATCGGTTCCGGGCCCTTTCAGGTTCCACAGGTAACCACAGCCCACACCCATGCCCCTTACAGCGCTCTTACCTAGCGTCCGGGGCATGACGGGAAACCACACGGCCCAAGAGCCGAAGCACAAAAGGGATCTGACGCGCCGCAAGGTCGTGGTCGCCGGAGCGGGAGCCGCCGCCGCGGTGGGCGTGGGCGGCACGCTGGCTGCCGGCGCGTTCGCGGGAGAGTCCGGGGCGAAGGGCGCGAAGGCCTCGGCGAGCAGCCCCTCCACGGCCGGGGAGACCTGCTACAAGCTCACCTCGGAGACCACCGAGGGCCCCTATTACATCGACGCCGACAAGCTCCGCCAGGACATCACCGAGGACAAGGAGGGCATCCCGCTCACCCTTCGCCTCAAGGTGATCGACGCCGAGACGTGCAAGCCGGTCGGCAACGCGGCCGTGGACATCTGGCACTGCGACGCGCTGGGCCTGTACTCGGGCTACGAGAGCTTCTCGGGCGGCGGCTCCCGCTCCGGCGACCACGACCTTGCGGCGCGTCAGATCCCTTTTGTGCTTCGGCTCTTGGGCCGTGTGGTTTCCCGTCATGCCCCGGACGCTAGGTAAGAGCGCTGTAAGG
>NZ_RDBN01000053.1:1856008-1861851 GCF_008042075.1 Streptomyces sp. UW30
CTGCGTAAGGATCGCCTGCACCTCGTAGATGTCCACGCCCTTGGTGAACGTCTTCTCGATCGGTGTCGGCGTCCCCGAGACCCAGATCTTCAGCTCGGCGTCCAGGTCGAAGGTGCCGGCGGTCTCCACCGCGAAGTGCGTGATGCTGCGGTACGGGATGGAGTGGTACTCCACCTTCTTGCCGGTGATGCCCTGCTTGTCGACCAGAATCAGACGGCGGTCGGTGAACAGGATGGTGTCGCGTATCAGCAGGTATGCGGCGTGCACCTGCTCACCGTGGCCCAGCAGCCGGGCGAAGTCCTGCTGCGCCTGCCCCGAGTCGATGGTGTGCGCGTTACCGAAGAGCGCCATGAATGGATCCCCCCACTTGATGGCTCTACATGATCTTCGCAATGTATAGCGCGCCGGGGGCGTCCAGGCATAGGGGCGTAAACGATCAGGTGTCGTACGAACCGTCCCAGGGCGCGCCGAAGCCCAGGTTGTCGGGGTGGAGCTCGGCCCAGGGATCGTCCTCGTCCTCGCCGGTGACCAGGCCGAACAGCACACCGTCGATGGTGAGCTGGAAGGGCCGTATCGCGATGTCCGTGTACGTGCGCCGGGGCAGGCTGCGCAGGAGGGTCGCGAGGTGGGCGCGGGCGCGGGACAGGACCGAGTCGGGGCCCTGCGGGGCGCGCTGCTGCTCGGCCCAGGTGCCCGCGCACCAGATGTCGGAGTCGCGGTACCGGCCCTCGGCGTCGAAGGTGTGCAGCACCGCGTAGAGGCGTTTGTGCTCTTCCCAGCCGCTGTCGAGGTCGAAGTCCTTGGGAAAGGCATAGGTGACCGATCCCATGAACTGCCCGTCCGCGTAAAAGCCGATCGCGTCGGTACGGCCGTGCGGCTCGTAGGCGATCGGGATGACCTCAGGGACTGCCATGGCGGAAACCATACGGTCGTGCAGGGGGACATGGTGCCGCCGGGGTGCGATCGATGCCAACCGGATGGACAACATCCCCGTGATGTCCCCGAGTTGGGCACCGATCGGTCAAGAAATTCACGACAGCCTTCGGAAGCCGACGCGGATGCCGGGTCCTCAGGCGGCCGGGGCCTCTTCCAGACGGGGGAAGAGGACCGCGCCCTTCGTGACGGTGGAGCCGGCCGGGAGTCTGCCCCACTCGCCGGCGTCCTGGATCCGCTGATCCGCGAGGGCGCCGAGGGACGCCTGCGCGCCCAGGGAGTCCCAGAGCTTCCGGGAGGTCTCCGGCATGACCGGGTTCAGCAGGACGGCGATGGCCCGGAGGGAGTCCGCGGCGGTGTAGAGGATGGTGGCGAGGCGGGCTCGGCCCTCGTCGGAATCGTCCTTGGCGACCTTCCAGGGCTGCTGCTCCGTGAGGTAGCCGTTGACCTGCTTGACGAAGTCGAAGACGGCCAGGATGCCGCCCTGGAAGTCCAGCTCGTCGCCGATCCTGCGGTCGGCCTGCGCGGCGGCCCTGGTCAGGCCGTCGTGGACGGCCTGTTCGGCCTCGCCGTCGGCCGCGGACGCGGGCAGCGCGCCGCCGAAGTACTTGCCGACCATCGCGGTGACGCGGGAGGCGAGGTTGCCGTAGTCGTTGGCGAGCTCGCTGGTGTAGCGGGCGGAGAAGTCCTCCCAGGAGAAGGAGCCGTCCTGGCCGAAGGCGATCGCGCGCAGGAAGTACCAGCGGTACGCGTCCACGCCGAAGTGCGAGGTCAGGTCCTGCGGCTTGATGCCGGTCAGGTTGGACTTGCTCATCTTCTCGCCGCCGACCAGCAGCCAGCCGTTGGCCGCGATCCGGCCGGGCAGCGGCAGGCCGTTCGCCATCAGCATGGCGGGCCAGATGACCGCGTGGAAGCGGAGGATGTCCTTGCCGACGAGGTGGACGTCGGCCGGGAAGGTCGACTCGAACTTCTCCGGGTTCTCGTTGTAGCCGACGGCTGTGGCGTAGTTGAGGAGGGCGTCCGCCCAGACGTAGATGACGTGGTCGTCGTCCCAGGGGACCTTGACGCCCCAGTCGAACGTCGAGCGGGAGATGGAGAGGTCCTGCAGGCCGCCGCGGACGAAGTTCACCACCTCGTTGCGGGCCGACTCGGGCTGGATGAAGCCGGGGTTGGCCTCGTAGTGGGCGAGGAGGCGGTCACCGTACTCGCTGAGCTTGAAGAAGTAGTTCTCTTCCTTGAGGAGGTCCACCGGGCGTCTGTGGATCGCGCAGAGAAGGGTGCCGTCCTCCGCCTCGATCAGCTCGCCGGGGAGCTTGTACTCCTCGCAGGCGACGCAGTACGGGCCCTCGTAACTCCCCTTGCGGATATGGCCGTTGTCGTACAGATCCTGGTAGAACTCCCGCACCCGGTCCGTGTGCCGCTTCTCCGTCGTACGGATGAAGTCGTCGTGGGAGATGTCGAGGTGCTGCCAGAGCGGCTTCCATGACCCCTCGGCCAGCCGGTCGGCCCAGACCTGCGGCGGCACGCCGTTCGCCTCGGCCGTCCGCAGGATCTTCTGCCCGTGCTCGTCGGTCCCCGTGAGGAACCAGACGTCCTCGCCGCGCCCACGGTGCCAGCGGGCGAGGACGTCTGCCGCCACCGTGGTGTAGGCGTGGCCCAGGTGCGGGGCGTCGTTGACGTAGTAGATGGGGGTCGTGACGTAGTACGTCATGACCTCACTCCATCACACTCCGTCGGCGGCCCTCATCTGCATTTACGCCGCCTCGCCGCCGAAGCGCTCCTTGTACGCCTCCAGGTCCTCGTCGGTGAGCTTGGCGAAGAGGACCGGGGGGACGGTGAAGGGGGTGCCGACGGGGACGGCGGTCAGGGACTTCGCCTCGTCCGGGCTCACCCAGGTCGCGGTGTCGTCCTTGAGGGCGAAGGCCTGGCGCATGGCGGCCGACGTCGACGGGATGAAGGGCTCCGAGACCACCGCGTAGAGGTGGATCAGGTTCATCGCCGTGCGCAGGGTGAGAGCCGCGCCGTCCTTGTCGGTCTTGATCTCCAGCCAGGGGGCCTTCTCCTCCAGGTAGGAGTTGCCGGCCGACCACAGGGCGCGCAGGGCGGCGGCCGCCTTGCGGAACTGGAGGGCCTCCATGTGCTCCTCGTACTCGGCGAGGAGGCGGGAGATCTCCTCGCCCAGCTTCGCCTCCGCCTCGCCGGGCTCGCCGCCCGCCGGGACCTCCTCGCCGAAGCGCTTCTTGGAGAAGGACAGGACGCGGTTGACGAAGTTGCCGAGGGTGTCGGCCAGGTCCTTGTTGACCGTGGCCGTGAAGTGCTCCCAGGTGAAGGAGGAGTCGTCGGACTCGGGGGCGTTGGCGATCAGGAAGTAGCGCCAGTAGTCGGCGGGGAGGATCTCCAGGGCCTGGTCGGTGAAGACGCCGCGCTTCTGGGACGTGGAGAACTTTCCGCCGTAGTACGTCAGCCAGTTGAAGGCCTTGACGAAGTCGACCTTCTTCCAGGGCTCGCGGATGCCGAGTTCGGTGGCCGGGAACATCACCGTGTGGAACGGGACGTTGTCCTTCGCCATGAACTGCGTGTAGCGGACGTCGGTGTCCACTTCGTACCACCACGACTTCCAGTCGCGGGTCGACGGGTCGATGTCCGACCACTCCTTCGTCGCGCCGAGGTACTCGATCGGGGCGTCGAACCAGACGTAGAAGACCTTGCCCTCGGCCGCCAGCTCCGGCCAGGTGTCCGCCGGGACCGGGACGCCCCAGTCCAGGTCACGGGTGATCGCGCGGTCGTGCAGGCCCTCGGTCAGCCACTTGTGGGCGATGGAGGAGGCCAGGTGCGGCCATACGCCGTCGTGCCGGGCGACCCACTCCATGACCTCGCGCTGGAGCTTGGACTGGAGGAGGAAGAGGTGCTTGGTCTCGCGGACCTCCAGGTCCGTGGAGCCGGAGATCGCGGAGCGGGGGTTGATCAGGTCGGTCGGGTCCAGGACGCGGGTGCAGTTCTCGCACTGGTCGCCGCGGGCCTTGTCGTAGCCGCAGTGGGGGCAGGTGCCCTCTACGTAGCGGTCCGGGAGGAAGCGGCCGTCGGTGGGGCTGTACACCTGGCGGATCGCCCGCTCCTCGATGAAGCCGTTCTCGTGCAGCTTGCGGGCGAAGTGCTGGGTGATCTCGACGTTCTGCTCGCTGGAGCTGCGGCCGAAGTAGTCGAAGGCGAGGTCGAAGCCGTCGTAGACCGCCTTCTGGGCGTCGTGGGCCTGCGCGCAGAAGTCCGCCACGGGGAGGCCCTGCTCCTTCGCGGCGAGCTCGGCCGGGGTGCCGTGCTCGTCGGTCGCGCAGATGTAGAGGACTTCGTGGCCGCGCTGGCGGAGGTACCGGGAGTACACGTCCGCCGGGAGCATGGACCCCACCATGTTGCCCAGGTGCTTGATTCCGTTGATGTACGGAAGGGCGCTGGTGATGAGGTGTCGAGCCATCGGGGGCTGCTCCCAGGTCGGTGTTCTTGTTCTTGCTTCTCGCTGCTTTGCGAACCTTGAAATCGTAGCCGACATGGGTGGGCCGCCCGCTTCCCGTTTCGAGGTGTGGGAAGGGGCGGCCCGGGGTGCTCTTCGGTGGTTACGGGCGCCAGGTCGCCAGGATGCCCTCGTAGATCTCCGCGTCCGTGAGCTCCTTCGGGGTCTCGCCGGCCCCGGAGAAGAACGAGCACGAGCTGGTCTCAGCAGCCTTCAACAACGTAACGGTCCCGGAGCCGGCAGAGCCGGTGGAGCCAAAGGCTCAGCCAGCAGAGCCGGTAGAGCCGACGGCGGCCGAGGAGCCGGTTGCGGAGACGCCGGTGATCGAGGAACCGGCGGTCGAGGAGCCGGTTGCGCAGACGCCGGCCGTCGAGGAGGCCGTCGCCGATGAGCCGGCCGTCGAGGAGCCGGTTACGGAAACCCCGGTGGCTGAGGAAGCGGTGATCGAGGAACCGGACGTCGAGGAGCCGGTTGCTGAAACCCCGGTGATCGAAGAGCCGGTGATCGAGGAGCCAGCTGCGGAAGCCCCGGCCGTCGAAGAGGCCGTCGCCGAAGAGCAGGCCGCAGAGGCGCCCGCTGTCGAGGAGCCGGTCGTCGAGGAGCAGGCCGCGGTCGAGCCTGCCGCGCAGACCCCGGCCGTCGAAGAGCCCGTATCCGACGAGCCCGCTCCGGCAGCCGTGACCGAGGAGCCGACGCCGGAACCTGAGCCCGACCCGGTCGCGGAGGAGCCGGTGGCCGAGGAGCCGGTCGCCGAGGTCGCACCCGACACCGAGCCGGAGCCGGCCGTGGAGGAGCCGGTGGCCGCCGACGGCGATGACGCCCCACAGGGGCCACCCGCGGCCGACGACGAAACCAGCACGGGCGGTGCGGGTGGGAACACCGACACCGAAGGCGAAGCCGAGGCCACGGCTACCACCGACACCCCCGCAGCCGCCGACGGCGATGACGCCCCACAGAGGCCACTCGCGGCCGACGACGAGACCGGCACGGGCGGTGCGGGTGGGAACACCGACGCCGAAGGCGAAGCCGAGGCCGAGGCCCCCTCCCTCCCCGCCGGCCTCCTCACCGCCTACAAGGCCGCCGAAACCGTCCTGCACGAGCAGAACCTCACCGGCACCACCGCCAAGGTCTACCTCGTCCTGGACCGCTCCGCCTCCATGCGCCCGTACTACAAGGACGGATCGGCCCAGGCCCTCGCCGAGCAGACCCTCGCCCTCGCCGCCCACCTCGACCCCGAGGACCCCGAGGTCCACGTCGCCTTCTTCTCCACAGAACTCGACGGCCGGCTCATCGGCGACGGCCTCCTCGACGGCCGGCGTCTGCGCAACCGGCTCCTCGACCGCCGGTTCCTCGATCACCGGCGTCTCCGCAACCGGCTCCCACCGGCGTCTCCGCAACCGGCTCC
>NZ_RDBN01000053.1:1861951-1893465 GCF_008042075.1 Streptomyces sp. UW30
GACGGGGAGGGGACCGTCGGGCGCGGTGCCGGCGAAGGCGTCGTCGCACCCTCTGCTTCGGCGCCACGCCCCTTGCGTGACCGGCCGAACGCGTTCCGCAGGAGAGTGAGAATGCCCATGTGCGCAACCCTTCGCGTGAGTTGATGCCCGTATATCCCTGGCCAGGACGGACACGTAAGGTTAGCGGCCTCAGATGGTGATCTTGGGGAGGGGCGGGTACCTAGGGTCCCCGTACGTCAAGGGTCACATCGCGCCGCATGGGCGCTGCGCCGGGTACGCGCATCAACTGCCGTACAGATACCTCCAGTTCACCTTTCGTTCATTCAAAGGCCCCGCTCCCGCACAAACGTGCCCCTACCGTCCCCCACGCTGCACTCAAGGGGAAGCAAGGGGAGTACAAAGAGCCATGCGCATTCAGTTGCCGATCGTCAGTGTCAACAATGACTCGCATCACGGTGGCCGAGCGGCCCTGACCTGCCGGTTCCGGTGTGGTGACGCCTGTTTCCACGAGGTGCCCAACACCACCGCCAACCCGTACGTCGGTGACGTCATCGCCGACGCCCTCAGCCGCCGTACCGTGATGCGCGCCGCCGCCGTCGTCACCGCGGCCTCCGCCGTGGGCGCCTCCGCCACCGTCGCCGCCCCGAAGGCGAGCGCCGCCGACACCGCCGCCACGAGCACCCGGCACGCCTCCCGCGGTGCGCGCGGCCTGCGCTTCAGCCCCGTCGCGCCGAACACCGCCGACACCGTGACCATCCCGGACGGCTACGCGCAGAACATCGTCATCCGCTGGGGCGAGCCCATCCTGCGGGGCGCGCCCGCGTTCGACCCGGACAACCAGACCGCCGAGTCGCAGTCGAAGCAGTTCGGCTACAACAACGACTTCCTCGCCCTGCTCCCGCTCCCGGGCGAGCACGGCCGGCAGGTCCTCGTCGCCAACCACGAGTACACCGACGAAGTGCTCATGTTCCGTGGCTACGACGCCGCCAACCCGACCAAGCAGCAGGTCGAGGTCGCCTGGGCCGCGCACGGCCTCTCGGCCGTCGTCGTGGAGAACGACCACCGGACCGGCAAGCTCACGCCCGTGTCCCGGCACCCGCTCAACCGGCGTGTGACCGCCACCAGCGAGTTCAAGATCACCGGGCCCGCCGCCGGCTCCGACCTGCTGAAGACCTCCGCCGACCCGACCGGCACCAAGGTCTTCGGCACGCTCAACAACTGCTCCGGCGGTGTCACGCCGTGGGGCACCACGCTGCACGGCGAGGAGAACTTCAACCAGTACTTCGCCAACGCCACCCGCGCGACGGACAAGCGGTACGGGCTCGGGACCGGTGCCACGGAGCGTAAGTGGGAGCGTTTCGACAAGCGTTTCGACGTCGCCCAGGAGCCGAACGAGCCGCACCGCTTCGGGTATGTCGTCGAGCTCGACCCGTACGACCCCACCTCCAAGCCGCGCAAGCACACCGCGATCGGCCGCTTCAAGCACGAGGGCGCGACCGTGCGGCTGACCGACGACGGCCGTCCGGTCGTCTACTCCGGTGACGACGAGCGCTTCGACTACTTCTACAAGTTCGTCAGCAGCAAGCGGATGAAGAAGGGCAGCAGCCGGTCCGTGCGCGAGCACAACCTGTCGCTGCTCGACGAGGGCACGCTCTACGTCGCCAAGCTCACCGGTGACTCCCCGGCCATCGAGATCGACGGCACCGGCAAGCTTCCGGCCGACGGCGAGTTCGACGGCAGCGGCGAGTGGATCCCGCTGGCCACGGCGACGGCGAAGGGTGCCGAATCGCACGTCGAGGGGATGACCGCGGAAGAGGTCTTCGTCTTCACGCGTCTCGCCGGTGACAAGGTCGGCGCCACGAAGATGGACCGTCCCGAGGACATCGAGCCCAACCCGCGCACCGGCAAGGTGTACGTCGCCCTCACCAACAACAGCAACCGTGGTGTCGGCGCCAACGCCAAGCCGGACGAGGCCAACCCGCGCAACGCCAACAAGCACGGCCAGATCCTGGAGCTGACCGAGCGCTGGAACTGCGCCGACAGCAAGAAGTTCGCCTGGACGCTGTTCCTGGTCGCCGGTGACCCGAACGACCCGGCCACCTACTTCGCCGGGTTCCCCAAGGACGATGTCTCCCCGATCTCCTGCCCGGACAACGTCGCCTTCGACTCGCACGGCAACCTGTGGATCTCCACCGACGGCAACCAGCTCGGCTCGCACGACGGCCTCTTCGGCGTCGCCACGCGCGGTGACAAGCGCGGTGAGCTCAAGCAGTTCCTGACGGTGCCGAAGGGTGCCGAGACCTGCGGTCCGCTCGTCCAGGACCGTCGCGTTCTCGTCGCCGTGCAGCACCCGGGCGAGATCGACGGCGCCACGGCCGAGAAGCCGCTGAGCGCCTGGCCCGACGGTGCCGGCAAGATCAACCGCCCGGCCGTCGTGGCGGTCTGGCGCAAGGACGGCTGCGACATCGGCGTCTGAGCCGGTGCCCTTACGGGAGTGCTGGGACCGGCGGCTGTCGCTCACCCTCGTGTTCCAGCCACTCCCGGTACGCCGGCGCCTGGCGCGCCGCCTCCCAGTACGCCTCCTCCAGCGCGGGATACACCCCGTCGAGGTCCGTCTCCGTACGGGCCGCCAGGAGGAGGCGTACCCCGAGCGGGTCGCCGCGCAGGCGCCGTACCGCCATCGTGGGGCTGTCGGCGTGGGTCGGCTGGCAGACCGCGACGACCTCGCCGGTGGCGACCAGGGCGTCGGCGGTGTAGTAGTCGCCGTGCAGGACATGCGGGTTGACGCCGGCCGCGCGGAACATCCGCTGCACGGCGTCCCACTCCCCGTCCACCGTCGGGTCGACCATCCAGCGGTCGTCGGCCAGGTCACGCAGGGTGACCTCGGACTTCTCCGTGGCCGGATGGTCGGTCGGCAGTGACACGAACTGCGGCTCGCGCTCCATCAACACGCGTAGGCACAGCTCGGGCGGGATCCGCAGGGGCGAGCCCTCCACCTCGTGCACGAAGGCGACGTCCAGCTGGCCGTCGGCGACCATGCGCAGCAGGGCGTTCGGGGAGACGTTCATGTGGAGTGTGGGGTCCTGGCCGTGGCCGCGCAGCCGGCGCAGCCAGCCCGCCAGTGCCTTGCTCGCGGTGGAGCCGACCCGCAGTTCCGGGCCGCCCACCGCGGCCGCCCTCGCCTCCGCCACCAGGGCACGCATATCGGCCACCAGCGGGCGGGCGCGGCTGAGGACCAGCCGGCCCAGCGGCGTGGGACGGCAGCCGGTCCTCGCGCGCAGGAACAGCGCGCCGCCCAGCTCCTGCTCGATCCGGCGCAGCTGTGTGCTGAGCGACGGCTGGGCGACGCCCAGCTGGCGGGCGGCCCGGTGCAGACTGCCGGTGTCGGCTATGGCGCACAGCGCGCGGAGGTGTCTCACCTCGAGCTCCATGCCCTGGGAGATTAAAGCGGAATCAAAGCTTTCACCAGCCGCACAAATCCCCTCTGATCACAGCTAATTGGGACCCCGATAGGGCAGCGCTATCACCGATTGCCATCATCACAGCGGCCACACAGCGGCACACACTCGCCTTGACGACTCACCCCCCACCTAGGAGTCATCGATGCGCATGTCCTTTTCCCTGTCCGCCCGTTCGGCGATAGCAGTCGGTCTCGGCGCCGCGGCCCTCGGCCTCGGCACCATCGCTCCGGCGTCGGCCGCCCCGGCTCCCGACACCGCCGGCTACGTCGCCAAGTCCTCGGACTCCGACGCCAGTAAGGCCTTCTTCCAGGCGGTCCTGAAGTCGGTCGCCGAGAAGCGTGCCGAGAACCCGAGCGCCGCGGCCGTCACCGTCACCTACGACGCCTCCGGGGCGCCCGCGTTCAGCGCGCAGATAGCCCGCAGCACCGAGATATGGAACAGCTCGGTGTCGAACGTCCAGCTCCAGCAGGGCTCGAACGCCGACTTCACCTACCGCGAGGGCAACGACCCCCGTGGCTCGTACGCCTCGACCGACGGTCACGGCAACGGCTACATCTTCCTCGACTACCAGCAGAACCAGGAGTACGACTCGACTCGCGTCACCGCGCACGAGACCGGGCACGTGCTGGGTCTGCCGGACCACTACGAGGGGCCGTGCAGTGAGCTGATGTCCGGTGGCGGGCCCGGTCCGTCCTGCACGAACTCGCAGCCCGACGCCAACGAGAAGTCCCGCGTCGAGCAGCTGTGGGCCAACGGGTTCGCCGCCGCGATGGACAAGGCTCTGCACAAGGCCGCCCGCTAGTAACCGTCACGTACCCACCCCCCACATGGCGCGGTCGCCCTCCTGCACAGGGCGGCCGCGCCCACTTGTGCCCAAGGGCCCGGGGGCCGGAAGGCCGGCTCAGCGCGGGGACGTGATGGCGCGGGCCGCCGCCACCTCCTGGCGCAGGGGCTCCAGGACGCTCGCGGCCGGGCCTGTCAGGTCTGTGCGGACCTCGTACAGGGTTTCCGCTTTGCGTACGCCCTCTGCCAGCTCGCTCAGTTGGAGGGCCACCTGTGTCACCTCCGCCGCGGACGGTGGGGGTGCGCCGTGGCGTACCCGGACCCGGGCGGCCGTCGTGGCGTCCACGATGCGTTCCACCGCCACGACCAGGGGCCACCATGCGGCCGCCCGGCGTCCGGTGGGCGGTGGTTCGGTCAGGGCGCGCTGGAACTCGGTGCGGATGGCGGAGAGGTCGCGGTAGAGGCGGCGGCGCATCCGGGCGCGGGCCGGCGGGTCGACCGCGGACGGGCCGAAGGCGGCCTCGACATAGCGTGCCGTGTCGTCCACGGCGTCGGCCAGCCGGTCGCCGACCCTGGTGTGCCAGCTCTCCGGCCACAGCAGGTACCCGGCGACCAGGGCGATGGCGCACCCCATGAGGGAGTCGACCAGGCGGGGCAGCAGCAGCGCGGTGCCCTGGCGGTTCAGGACGTCCGACAGGAGCAGGATCACCGGCGTGATGGCGGCCGTCTGATAGCCGTACCCGCGCGGGGTGAACGCCGGGATCAGCGGGGCGAGGAGCAGCAGTACCAGTACGTCCCACCAGCCGCGCGGCACCTCCGCCAGCACCGCCGCCGCGATCACCAGACCGGCGACCGTGCCGAGGGCGCGCAGCAGCGCGCGGGAGAAGACGGAGCCGAAGTCGGGCTTGAGGACGAAGGTGATGGTGAGGGCGACCCAGTAGGAGCGGGGGACGGGGAGGATCGAGACCAGCACCTGGGCGATGCCGATGCACAGGGCCAGGCGCAGGCCGTAGCGCCAGGAGGCGGCCGACAGGGCGACGCCCCGGGCGGCGCGCGCGGCCCGGATGCTCAGCGCGGCCGGTCGGCCGAGGCGGTCGTCGATGCCTCGCGGGTCGACGTCGGGGGTCGCGACGACCTCGGCGGCGTACCGCAGGGCGTGGTCGACGGCACGGACGGTCTCGGTGGCGTCCGGGGCGGGCGGCTTCAGCCCGGTCGGGCCGGTGTAGCCGGTCTCGACGGCGGACGCGAGATGCCGTACGGCCTGCGGGATCTCCGGCGGGAGCGGGGCGGCGGCGAGGTGGGCGACGGGGGCGGCCTCGACGACCGGCGTGATCGCGTTCAACTGGGCGAGCAGGCGGGCGAGTTCGGGGCTGCGGCCGTGATGGCGGGCGCGATGGGCGAGGACGATGTCGTACGACTGGTTCAGCGACTGGGTGACGGCGTGCCGGGCGTCGTCGTACGCCTGGGTGCCGCCGCCGACGGCTGTGAGCAGCTCGGCGACCGCCCGGTAGGTGTCCGCGACCGCGGTCCGCTCCGGCACGCCCGATCTGAGCGGCCAGGCGAGCAGCGCGAGGACCAGGACGAGCAGCCCGCCGCCGGACATCAGCAGCGGCGCCAGCCACCACTCGCCCGGCATCGCCAGCCCCGCGCCGACCACACAGGTCAGCAGCAGCACAAGGCCCGACGCGGAGGCCACCGCGCCGATCGTCGAGATCATCCCGGAGACCAGCGCGACACCGGTGACGGCGACGACGGCGACCCAGCCGCGGCCGTACACCAGGGCGCCGAGGGTGATGCCGACGGCGCCGAAGAGCTGCGGGATGGCGATGGTGGGGACGCGGACGCGGTAGGCGGCGGCGGTGTCGCTGATGACGCCGTTGAGGGCGCCCATGGAGGCGAGGGCGCCGTAGAAGGGGCGGTCGACGGCGAGGCCGATGGCCAGGGGCAGGGCGATCGCGACGGCGGCGCGGATCACGGCGGCCCGGTTGACGGGGGCCTGCTGGGCCCGCAGGTTCCGCACGAGCCAGTCGGGGGGTGTGAGGCCGATCGGGAGCTCGCGGGGCATGCGGCCCATTATGGGCACCGGTGTTCAGCTCATCGCCGCTGGTGGAGCGTGAGGTCGGCGACAAGCGCGCGGTGGTCGGTGTGCTTCAGGTCGAGGAAGCGGGTGGCGCCGACGGAGAAGTCGTCGGAGAGCAGCACATGGTCGATCTGCACGCCGAGCGTCGGTGCGGTCCGGGCCGGCCAGCTGGGCGCCCGGTCGTGGCCGGCCAGCCGGGCGGCGTCCTGCAGGCCGGTGTCCAGGATGCGGCGGAAGGCGGCGTGGTCCTGGGAGGCGTTGAAGTCCCCGGCGACGACGAGGGGCGCGCGGTGGTCCTCGGCGGCGAAGTCCCGCAGCTCGCCGAGCTCGCGGCGCCACTCGTCGGTCCGGCCGGGCAGCGGCGGCATGGGGTGCGCCAGTTGGAGCCGTACGGCGTGTCCGCGGACGTCGGCGACGGCGCCGGGCATGGCCATGGCGCCGTCGACGCCGCCGGCGGGGTCGAGCGGGAAGCGGCTGAGGACGACCGAGCCCTTCGAACCGCCGGCGATCTGTGCCGCCCGGTGCGGATAGTCGGTGCCGAGGGCCTTCCTGAGGGTGTCGTCGCAGGTTTGCTCGCACTCCTGGACGAAGACGATGTCCGGCTTCTCCCGGCGGACGGCGGCGACCAGGGCGTCGGCCCCGTGCCCGAACTCGACGTTCGAGGTCAGTACCCGGAAGGAGACCAGCCCGGGTCCGCCCGGCTGGGTGCTCTTGCCGTACGGCTCGATGAACCAGGCGAGCAGACCGATCAGCGCGACGGCCCACACGACGCCGAACCACCAGCGCGACAGCAGGGCGAGCAGCAGGCCGAGGGTGGCGGGCACCAGCAGCCACGGCAGGAAGGCGAGCGCCTGCGGGACGGGGGTGATGCCGTCGGTGTCCGCGACGCGGCAGCCGACGATCACGCTGACGGCCAGGAACAGCAGCCCGGCCGGCCAGGCGCCGAACCGCCGCCCGGCGCGACGTCCGGGTGTGCCGTCCGGGGGTGCCGTCCACTCGGCAGCCGCAGTGTCCAAGTCCCCGGCCTTCCGCTCGCGGGTGGGATGCCCGAATCCTCCCTCAAAGACGGGGGCCGTGGGGCGAAGGTTGCGTGGCGGGGGAGGGGCTCAGTTCTGGGAGGAGCCGTCGACCCGCCGCAGGAACGCCTCCAGCGCTTCGTTGAACTCCGGCGGCCGTTCGAGGTTGGGCATGTGTGCCGCCCCCTCGATCACCCGCAGGGTCGAGTCCGGGAGTGCCGCGTGCATCGCCTCCGCGTCGGAGACGGGCGTGTAGGCGTCGTCGGCGCCCACGACGACCAGGGCGGGGACGGTGACCCGGGTCAGCAGGTCGCGGTAGTCGGGGCGTTCGGCGCGGCCGCGCAGGGCCGCCGCGGCGCCCTCGGGCGGGGTCGCCGTCATCATGCGGTGGACGTGGGCCTTGACCTCGCCCGTCGCATACGGCGCGACCATCTTCTCCAGCACCTCGTCGGCGTATCCGCGCATGCCCTCGCGCAGCAGCCGGTCCGCCATGGCGCCGCGCGTCCGCTTGCCCTCCTCGGTCTCCGCCGCCGGGAAGGTGTCCGCCAGGACCAGGCCGCGGATGCGCTCGGGGAAGCGGGCGTAGCACTCCATGACGATCTGGCCGCCCATCGACAGGCCCGCCAGCACGCAGGTCGCCACCTTCAACTCGTCCAGGAGCGCCTCGATGTCCTCGGCGAAGGCGGAGAGCGGGGTGATGCCGGGGACGACGGGGGAGGCGCCGTAGCCGCGCAGGTCGGGGGCGACGACCCGGCGGGTGGCGGCGAACGTCTCGATCTGCGGGGCCCACATCGTGCGGTCGAAGGGATGGCCGTGGACGAGGACAAGGGGAACCGAAGGACTATCGGCGCCTTTGTCCTCGTATCCGAGGAAAGGGGTCATGTGAACGACCCTAGATCCCCTCAACTCCTCGGTGCAATAAGATCCTTGCCCTCGGTGCAATGTCAGGGGAGGGCGCGTGAACGACTACCGGCGTATCGCCGACCGCATCGCGGACGACATCACCGCCGGACGGCTGCGGCCCGGCGAACGGCTGCCCCCGCAGCGGGCGTTCGCGCGCCGCCGCGGGATCGCCGGGTCGACGGCGGGGCGGGTGTACGCCGAACTCGTGCGGCGGGGGCTGGTCGTCGGTGAGGTCGGCCGGGGCACCTTCGTACGGGCCGCTCCGGCGGGGACCGGGCGTGCCCTCGTCGAGGCCGCGACCGCGGTGCCGGTCAACCTGGAGCTCAACTACCCGAGCGCGCCCGGCCAGGCGGAGCTCCTCGCCCCGGCCCTCGCACCGCTCCAGCGCCCCGACGTCCTCACCGAGGCGCTGCGCCCGTCCCCCGCCACCGGCACACCCGCCGCATGTGAGGCGGCGGCCGCGCTGCTCGCCACCCCCGCCTGGCACCCCGCCCCCGAGCGGCTCCTGTTCACCGGCAACGCCCGCCAGGCCGTCGCCGCCACCCTCGCCTCGCTGGTCCGGCCGGGCGGCCGGGTCGGCGTCGAGGCGCTGACGTACCCCGTGGTCAAGGAGATCGCCGCGCGGCTCGGCATCACCCTGGTGCCGCTCGCCACCGACGAGGAGGGCCCGCGACCGGAGTCGGTCGCCGCCGCCCACCGCACCGCTCCCCTGGCCGCGCTGTACCTCCAGCCGACGCTGCACAACCCGACCTCGCTGACGACCGGCCCCGAGCGGCGGCGCCGGCTCGCCCGCACCGTGCTCGACCTGGACATCCCCGTCGTGGAGGACCGGATCTGGTCCTTCCTCGCGGACGACGACCCCTTCGCCGCGCACGCGCCCGCCCTCACACATGTCGTCGACGGCCTCTCCAAGCGCGTCGCACCCGGCCTCACCGTCGGCTTCGTCGCCGTGCCTCAGGGGCGCGTCGAGGCGGTGGCGGCGGCCGTGCGCTCCGGTGGGTGGAGCGCGGGGCGCTTCGCGCTGGAGGCGGCCGTGCGGTGGATCGCGGACGGGACGGTCGAGCGGCTGGTCGCGGCGAAGCGGGCGGACGCGGCGCGCAGACAGCGCATCGTGGGCGAGGAGTTGCGAGGGTTTGCCGTACGGTCCGATCCCCGGGCCTATTTTGCCTGGTGGGAGCTGCCCGCCCCATGGCGCGCCGACACCTTCACGGCCGCCGCGGCAGCGCACGGCATCGCGGTCACCCCGGGCCCCGCCTTCACCGTCGCCCCCCACCACACCCCGGACGCCGTCAGACTCGGACTCGCGTCGGCTACCGAGCCGGACCTGCGCCGGGCGCTGCGGACACTCGCCGCCGTGGCGCGAGGCGCCCTGTGAGGGGCGGCAGGTGAGGGCCGCCGGCAGCTGGGACGCGGTGCGTCGGGGTGTCGTGGGTTGTGTCCGCGTTGTCCGTCAGGCTCGGGCTCGGGTCGGCTCGTGAGCGGGGTCTGCGCCGGGCGCTGCGGACACTCGCCGACGTGGCGCGAGGCGCCCTGTGAGGGGCGGCAGAGATGAGGGCCGCCGACAGCCGGGACGCGGTGCGTCGGGGTGTCGTGGGTTGTGTCCGCGACGCCCGTCAGGCTCGGGCTCGCGTCGGCTGCCGAGCCGGATCTGCGCCGGGCACTGCGGACGCTCGCCGACGTGGCGCGAGGCGCCCTGTGAGGGGCGGCAGATGAGGGCCGCCGGCAGCTGGGACGGGGTGCGTCGGGGTGTCGTGGGTTGTGTCCCCGTCGTCCGTCAGGCTCGGGCTCGGGTCGGCTCGTGAGCCGGGTCTGCGGGGGGCGTTGTGCGGGTTCGGCGGCGTTGGGTGACGTGTGTCGTGAGGTGGCAGGTGAGGGCTGCGGTGAGGCCCAGGG
This sequence comes from Streptomyces sp. UW30, assembly GCF_008042075.1. Taxonomy (GTDB): domain Bacteria; phylum Actinomycetota; class Actinomycetes; order Streptomycetales; family Streptomycetaceae; genus Streptomyces. Next base: position 1,872,088 of record NZ_RDBN01000053.1, read on the forward strand.
CGATCAGTAGCCAGGACACCGTGCGCAGGGTTTGCGTCAGGGCGTCGTAGATCGCGCCTGCTGCCGGGCGGTGGGTCGGGTCGGGGATGTCGGCCAGGGTGAGCCGGCGGCCGATCGCCACCGCGAGGGCGAGGAACGCGCCGCCGAGGGCCGTGCCCAGGGCGGTCGCCGTGACCGCGCGGCGACGGCACGCGGCGACGGCGATACCGGCCGTGGCGAGGACGGCGGCCGAGACGGGCAGCCAGAAGCCGGCGACTTCGAGCACGTCGTACCCCTTCCTGAGCCGGTCGAGATCGTCGGCCGGGAGCACCGGGACCTCGGTGTGCTCGACCGGGATGTGGCGGGCGAACGGGACGTGGTCGTCGGTGAGCCGGCGCTTGACCTGGGCGGTGATCGGGGCCAGGTCGACGGTCACCGCGCGCTCGCGGCCGTCCTGCACGGCTGAGAGCACCGCGTCGTGGACCGCCCTGTTGCCCGCGTCCCACGCCGTGCGGAAGGCAGCGGTCCGGGTGAAGGAGCGCACCGCGTCGGCCACGAAGGGACGCACGCTGTCCGCCGCCGGCGACGCCCGCAGCCGGCGGTCCATCTCGTGCGTGATCCCGGCGCCCACGGTGTCCGCGACCGCGCCCTGCACCGCCGGATCCGCCGCGAGCGGCGCCATCGTGGCGACGTATCTGCCGGTGTCGGCCAGCCCGTACATCACCCAGGCCGCCAGCGCGCCGAACGGCACGAGCAGGCACGACAGGGCGATCAGCGCTGCCGACAGGGCGTTCCGCACACGGGTGGGCACCCCTTCAGGCAAGGGTCACGGGACGGTGCCCGCCAGCGGGGCGCATGCAGACGGCCGCACCGCACCGCTCTCCGGTGGAGGGTTCACCCGAACGGGTGTCTCATGGAGCAGGGGAACGAGTAGGGCCGGGTTTGTGGGTGGATGAAGGGGAAACGGGTCGGTGCCGGTGAACGGCCGGGGCCGACCCGTCCACCCCTCAGCGGATCCGGTGCCCCTGGGCGTCCTCGTGCGTGTAGTAGCGGTAGAACAGCACGACGAAGAAGACCGCGCCGATCACGAGCCCCATGATCGAGGACCTGAGGACCGACGTGCCGGTCTGGCTGTACAGGAACCCGAACGAGCCGCCACCGAAGACGCCCCACAGGATCGCGTGCTGCTCTCGCCGCATGTGCGGGGCGAGGGCGCGGACGCCGACGTAGAGGATCATGAACGCGATCGCCGTGACGAAGCCGAAGAGCAGGTTCCAGCCGGTGATCTCGCCGCCGGAGCGCCGGTTCGCCGCGGCCCAGTAGCCGTAGACCAGCCCGAGGACGATCGGTACGACCACGCCCGCGATGCGGTGCGTCCGCGCGCTGAACACGTCGGGCAGTCGGCCGGTGCCCGTCACTGAGGCCCGTCCGCCGGGCGCGGGTGCCGCATGAGCCATGAGAGCACTCCTCTCTCCTCGCCCCCGCCATCCAGGGCACACCTGGGGCGCCCGCCTGGCAAGTCGGCGACGCGTTTCTTCCGCGCCGGCACCCGCCTCGGGTACCCGGATGCGGCAGGGCGAACGCCGTGCTTCGCTGAGGGCCATGAGGGCCGTCAGCGACGGTGCAACCGGCCTGAAGGGCGACGCGCGCCGGCAGAGCCTGCTGCACGTGCGGGGCCGCAGCGTCGCCTGGGTGCCGCCGCTGCTGCTGCTCGTCGCCATCGTGGCGGTGGACTACCGGACCAGCAGTGACTTCCGGATCCTGTCCTGGATCGTGCTGGTGCCCGGTATCGCCGCCGCGATCTGCGGGGTGTGGGGGACGGCCGCGTTCGCGGTGCTCGCACCCGCCACGTACGTCGCCGCGGACGTCGCCCTGCCGCACGAGTTCGAGGCCGGCCTGCCCGACCTGGTCCTCGCCGGCATCGGCGGCGTCCTCGCCACGGCGGCCTGTGTGGTCCGGGTGCGCAGCGAGCGGCGCATGGTGCACATGCAGGACGTCGCCGCCACCATCCGCCGCACCGTGCTGCGCCCGCTGCCGCCGGGCTGGGGCGGCCTGGAGCACGCCGCCGTCTATCTCGCCGCCGACAGCGAGGCCAGGGTCGGCGGCGACTTCTACGACATCCAGATCGGCCTGTACGGCACCCGCGTCATCCTCGGCGACGTCCAGGGCAAGGGGCTGGGCGCGGTGGAGGCGGCGGCCGCGCTGCTCGGCACGTTCCGTGAGACCGGGTACCACGAGCCCGAACTGGCCACGGTCGCCGAACGCCTGGAGGAGCGCCTCCAGCGGCACATCCTGATGCGGGTGGCCCTCGGCAGTGAGGACGGCGAACGGTTCGCCACCGCCGTGCTGATCGGCTTCCCCGAGGAGGAGCCGGAGACGGTGCAGGCCGTCGTCCTCGGCCACGACTGCCCGCTCGTCGTCGGCCCCGACGGGGTGCGGTCCCTGCCGCCCGGCCACGGCCTCCCCCTCGGCATGGCCGCACTCGACCCCGCGGGCGGCCCGCTGCCCGTGCACCGCGTCCCCCTGCGTCCCGGCGAGACCCTGCTGATGACCACGGACGGCGTGACCGAGGCCCGCAACAGCGACGGCGTCTTCTACCCGCTCACCGACGACGTCACCGCCGCCGTCGCCGCCGACCCGGGCATCGCGCGGCCCCGGCGGCTGGTCGCCTTCGTGCGGGAGCGCACACTGCGGCACTGCGGCGGGCGTCTCGCCGACGACACGACGGTGTTCGCGGTCCGGCGGACCAAAGGTGCGAAGGGTGTGGGGAATGGGGACGGAAACGGACGTTTGCGGGCCTGAGATCCCCCCTTTGCACCCGCAGCGGTTACGGTGCTGCCGTAAGTGATCGACGGGGGATGGGGAGGGACCGATGCCCGGAACCGTGCTGCTGCTCGCCGCCTCACCGGCCGGCAAGGGCTGTCTGGTGGACGCCGCCTCCGTGCTTCCCATCCTCGCGGCCGTGCCGCCCGCGGTGCTGTCGGGCACCGACACCGCGAACGTCGTCGAACTCGCCGACCCGCTGGAGCCGCAGGCCGTCCTCACCCGCCTGCGCGCCGCCGCGGCCGCCCCCGGGCCGCTCACCGTCTTCGTCGCCGGCCAGCTCCAGCTGGACCGCCGCCAGCACCTGCCCCACCTCGCGCTGGCCCGCTCGACCCCGGCGACCGTGCGCTACACCGGGTTCCCCTGGCACTGGTTCCGCGAGGAACTGCGCCTGCGCGCACCGGGTTCGACCTCCCTCGTCGTCGATCTGCACGCCGACACGGAGACCTGGGAGTGGCTGCTGGCCAACCCCCTCGACTCGGGGCGCACCAGCGCGGTGTACGGCCGCATCGCGCCGCCGCCGAACCGCCGTACGGTGGCGGGCCCGGCGTACATGAAGGCGGTCGCGACACTCCTGCGCAGCGGACACCGGCCGTCCCTGGACGAGCTGCACCAGCAGGCGCTCGCGCGGATCTCGCCGGAGGGCGGCGTGGGCACGGACATCGTGCTGACCGCGCCGCCGACGGGCTTCGGGGGCTCGGCCCCCAGACACCCGTACCGGCCCGAACGGCCTCGTTCCCAGGCGCCGCAGGGGCTGGTCGTGGCGAGCCCCCAGCCGAACCCGCAGCCCGTCGTCCTGAGCGGCGCGGTCAGCACGGGTCACCGTCACCGGCACCTGGCGCCCCAAGGGCAGACTCGGCACGGACGCGGCGTGGCCGCCTGTGCTGGATGCCGGGTCGGTGCGGCGGATCGCGGAGCCGGCCGATCCGTACGAGAAGCGGTGAGTGCCGTGCTGATCGTGGGCCTGGGAATCGCCGTCGTAGTCGTCGGGCTCGCCGTGCTCGCGTTGCTGATCGCGGCCGGCGTGTTCGTCGTGCTCTGTGTGCTGGCCCTGCTCGGCGTGCGGTTCCTGTTCCGGTCGCCCGACAAGCGCCGCGGCCACCGCCAGCAGCACCAGCAAAAACCCGGACACGACCAGGTATGGCCGTAGTCCCGCCTGCACGTACCGCAGATACAGCTCGCTGAACAGCGAGATCCGCAGGATCGCCGCGCCCGTCAGAAGCAGCAGTGCCGCCGGTCCGTAGCGCCTCACAGCAGCCACCACCCCACCAGCGCGCTGCTCAGCACGGCCACCACCCAGGTCACGGACGAGAACCGCAGGGCGAAGGACCGTCCGAAAGTGCCCGCCTGGAGGGCGATCAGCTTCAGGTCCACCATCGGGCCGACCACCATGAACGCCAGCCGCGCGGTCGGCGAGAAGCCGCTGAGCGACGCGGCGACGAACGCGTCCGCCTCGCTGCACACGCACAGCACGACCGCCAGCAGGGCGAGGAGCAGCACCGACAGCCAGGGCGAGCCGGTGAAGAGGTCCAGTACGGAGCGGGGCACCGCGATGTTGAAGGTCGCCGCGGCCGCCGCGCCGAGGACGAGGAAGCCGCCCGCGTGCAGGAAGTCGTGCTGGAGCCCGGCGGTGAAGGCGCGCGGGCCGGTGGCGGCCGGGCCGGAGTGCCGCTTCGGCAGCCGCAGCCACTCCTCGCGGCCGAACCGCGCCCACAGCCAGCCCATCACCACGGCCGTGGCCAGCGAGGCGGCCGGCCGGGCGAGGACCATCGCCGGCTGCCCGGGGAAGGCGACGGACGTGGCCACCAGGACGACCGGGTTGATGGCGGGCGCGGAGAGCAGGAAGGCGAGCGCGGCAGCCGGGGCGACCCCGCGCCGCATCAGGCCCGCGGCCACCGGCACGGACGCGCACTCGCAGCCCGGAAGGACGACACCGGCCGCTCCGGCGACGGGCACGGCGAGTGCCTGGTTGCGGGGCAGCAGGCGGCTGAAGACCCTCTCCGGTACGAAGGCCCCGATCGCCGCCGAGACGACCGTGCCGAGCAGCAGAAACGGCACACCCTGCACCGCGATGGCCGTGAAGACGGTCCACCAGGCGGCGACTGCCGGGGTGTAGAGGTCCAGCGCGACCATGGGCCCGAGGACCGAGGCGACCGTCGCGATGGCGATGAGCGCGGCGCCGCCGAGCACGGCGTAGACGAGCGCCCGTACGACGAGCCGCAGCCCGTCGACCACGCCGGTCCGCTGGTCCTCCACCGTGCCTGTCCCCACCTGTCCGAACCCGTGCGAATGCCCCCGCGAAGGCTAACCGGAGAGGCCTGTGCGCAGGCTGGGGATCCTCACAGGGGAGGCTGTGCGGGGGCCGGGCCCAGCGTCGTGGTGCCGGGGGCCGTGCGGTGGCCCAGGCCCGTGCGGTACGCGTCGAGCGCCGCCTCCACCCGGCCGGTGCGGCGCAGCAGGTCGCCGAGCAGACGGCACAGGTCGGCCAGGTCGCCCGCCGCGCCCGCGCGCTCCAGCAGGCTCAGGGCGCGGACGTAGTGCTCCTCGGCGGTCTCGGTGTCCCGGGAGTCCTCGGCGATGATGCCGAGCAGCCGGTGGGCGGCGGCGGAGTGCAGGGCGCCGCGTTCGGGGCTGAGGTCGCTGAGCACCTCGTGCAGAAGGGCGGCGGCCTCCTCCGACTTGCCGCGCCGGTGCAGTACGTCGGCGAGTTCGACGGCGACCTGGCTGGTGTAGAGCGCGGCGCGCTTGGCGGTCAGCATGGTCTGCGCCTCGCGCAGTTCCGCCTCCGCCCGCTCCAGGTCGCCGTTCTGGGCGTAGACGTAGCCGCGCATCCAGTGGCAGTTGGCGAGCTCCGTACGGATCTGGAGCTGCCGGTACAGCTCGGCGGCCTTGGCGAGGGAGGCGTCGGCCTCGGCGACGCGGCCCTCGGCGAGCAGGGTGCGGGCGACGGACCGGTGCATCCGGGCGACCAGGGCCGGGTCGCCGGCCTGCGGGGCGAGCGCGAGGGCGTACTCGGCGGCCTGGGCGGCACGCGCGTGGGCGCCCATGTCCATGTACGGGCCGATGACGCTCGCGTAGAGCAGCAGAAGGGCGTCGGGGTCGTGCAGTCCGCCGCGGTTCAGCTCGTCCAGGGTGGATTCGAGGAGGTAGACGGCGTACCGCAGCTCCCCGGCGAGGTAGTGCGACACGGCCCGCCCGCGCATGGCCGGGACACGGGCCGGAAGTGGCGCGTCGACCTCGGCGAGCACCTGCTCGGCAAGCTCGAAGTGGCGCCGGGCGGAGTCGAGTTCACCGGCGTCTATCCCGCACTCGCCGAGACCGAGCAGCGCGGCCGCCCGCTCCTCGGCGAACCCGTTGCCCTCCGCTTCCGCGAGCAGCGCGGTGTACTGCTCCACGGCGGCCTCGGCATCGCCGGTCGCGAGCACCCGCTGGGCCTCGGTCAGCCTCATCCGGAGGTCCGTGACGAGGTGCGCGGGGCGCCCCGTGGCGAGCTCCTCGAAGGCGACGCCGAGCCGCTCGGCGATGTGCCTGAGCGCGTCGTCGGAGGCGCGGACGCGGCCCGCCTCCAGGGTGGAGATGTACGCGGGGGTGTACGCCGGCTCCGCCAACTGTCGCTGCGTCAGCCCCCGGTCGGCCCGCAGCATCTGCACTCTTCGCCCGATCGTCCCGGGATCATCTCGGTCCGACATCGCTCAACGCCCCCAACTCGCCCTGTGCCCCTTGCCGGTCGAGTCTGACAGCGCTTAGGTTAAACCGCGTATTAAACGTGGTTAATCCAGAGCTGTTGCGAGGTCGCCGTGCAGGAACGCACCAGCCCCACCGAGCGCTACACCCGAGGCGTGGCGGCCGCGTTGGTCGCCGTGGCGACGCTGATCCTCGCCGCGAACGCGGGCCCGGCCCGGGCGTCAGCCTTCGGCGACGAACGCCACGAAGGTGGCGTATGCCTCCGGGGTGAGCGTGAGGGTGCCGACGCCGGGGTTCTTGGAGTCACGGACGGCTATGTGGGGGGTGGCATCGGCGACCTCGACGCAATCGCCGCCGGTGTTTCCGCTGTAACTGGACTTACGCCACGGGGCGTTGACCAGTTCCGGTGTGTTGCCCATAACGGTCCTCCAGTACGCCCTTGATCAGTTCCGCCGAATCCTCCACGGAGAGGGCGGCTCCCTGCAAGCCAGCGTAACGAAGGGCGGCTTCGCGGATAGTCTCCGGATTGGCCGTCATGTGGCCCGAGATCAGGTCCTCGGTGTAGACGATGTCGGGGTCGTCGTCGAAGCGGAGCAGGTTGAACGAGCCCGCCAAGCTGACGTGTTCGCCCACCCGGAACGGCAGCACCTGGAGGCGGATCCAGCGCTCGTCCTGGAAGCTCAACAGGTGGCGGAGTTGCTTGCGCATGACTTCCGCGCCGCCGATCGGCCGGTGCAGCACTGCCTCGTCAATCACCACCAACGTCAGGGGAGGCTGCTCCCGCTTGAGGATTCGCTGGCGTTCCATGCGGGCGCCGATCAGTGCGTCAAGGTTATCGGGCTGACCTGTCGCCAGCACGGCCCGTGCGTACTCCTCCGTCTGTAGCAGTCCGTACACCATCTGGCACTGGTACGTGGAGATGTAGGTCGCCTTCGCCTCCATCTCGGCATACGGCTGGAACCACGTAGGCAACTGGCTCCGCAGCACCAATCCCACGAGCCTCGAAAAGTAGCCGTCCGTCACCAGGGCCGCGTCCACCCGTTCGGCGAAATCCCGCGTCGGCACCTTCAGGGTCGTCTCGACCTGGCCGATCAGCGACCCCGTGCAGAACAGGACCGAGCCGAACTGTTTCAACGTCAGTCCCGCCTCCTCCCGTTTCCTCCTCAGCTCGTAGCCGAAGTAGTCCAACGGAGAAGCCGTGGGATCGAGTTGACGAATGTGAACCAAGGCGTACCACCCCCAAGTCCGGTCTGTAGCTGAGCGTAACCGGGCAACTTCACAGTGGTGACGGAAACCGGAAAATCACCGCGACATCCCCGCCCGCCCGCTGTTACGGTCACGGCCATGCAGCGCGCGAAGCCAAAGCCGTCTCTCACGACGGCGCCGGACCCCGTCCCGGCGCCGCGCTGACACCTGAGCGAATCCGAAGCCCCGGGGCGAGTGCCCCGGGGCTTTGTCGTGGGTGCTCGTCCCTTCAACCGAAGGAGCAGCCATGCACGACCACCGCCGCCTCGGCCGCGAGCTCGACCTCTTCGACACCGACCCCCTGATGGGCGCCGGCCTGCCGTACTGGCTGCCCGACGGGGCCGTAGTCCGGCATGCACTGGAGGAGTACGTCCGGGACGTGGAGCGCGAGGCCGGCTACCGGCACGTCTACTCGCCCGTGCTCGGCAAGCGTGAGCTGTACGAGATCTCCGGGCACTGGGACCACTACAGCGACGACATGTTCCCGCCGATGGACCTGGGCGGTGCCGAACAGGTCGTCCTGCGCCCCAGCCTCTGTCCGCACCACGCCCTTATCTACCGCTCCCGCTCCCACAGCTACCGCGAACTACCGCTCCGCATGGCCGAGCTGGGCGGCATGTACCGCGCCGAGCTGTCCGGCGTGCTCGGCGGGCTCACCCGTGTCAGGGCCATCCAGCTCAACGACGCCCACATCTTCTGCACCCTCGACCAGGCCGTCGACGAGGCCCGAGCAGCCCTGAAACTCATCGCCCGTGCTTACGCCGATATGGGCATCCGGGCCGTCCGCCACCGTCTGTCCCTCCCGGGCGAGGGCGGGAAGTATGTCGCCGACCCGGCGCTGTGGGCGCGGGCCACCGCCCTGCTCCGGGAGGTTCTCGACGGCTCCGGCGTGCCGTACGAGGCCGTCGAGGGCGAGGCCGCGTTCTACGGCCCCAAGATCGACGTCCAGATCGCCGACCCGGCGGGCCGCGAGGCGACCCTGTCCACCGTCCAGATCGACTTCCACCAGCCCGAACGCTTCGACCTGCACTACATCGGCCCCGACGGCGCCAAGCACCGCCCGGTCATGGTCCACCGCAGCATCATCGGCAGCGTGGAGCGGGTCGTCGCTCATCTCATCGAGCAGCACGGCGGCGCCTTCCCGGCCTGGCTGGCGCCCGTGCAGCTGCTGATCCTCCCCGTGGCGGAGGCGCAGATCGGACAGGCAGAAAAAATTCTTGCCCGAGCCCGCCAAATGGGTCTGCGCGCGGAACTCGCCGGTCCCGAGCACGGCACTCTGGGCGCCCGCGTCCGCGCGGCACGCCTCGTGCCGTATCAGGCGGTCATCGGGGAGCGGGAGGCGGCGGCGGACGGCGACCTCGTGGCCGTACGGCTGCGGGACGGGCGTAAGCCGGGGGCCGTACCTGCGGAGGAACTGGTCGCCCGGATCACCGCCCGCGTCGCGGCGCGCGGGCTTGAGCTGTGGGATGTGTGAGGCGCCAAGACGCCGTATGGCGCCGCGCGCACGTGACCGCACGGCGGCGCCATACGACGACGCACTCCACCTGTAAGACACCGTAAGGTCGCACTCGTACCGCCCGCCACCGCACCCGTGAGGGGAGCTCCGCCGTGACGAACGCCGACGGTCAGCGCGTACCGGTGATCATCGACTGCGACACCGGTGTCGACGACGCCCTGGCGCTGTTGTTCGCCGTACGCCATCCGGGGCTGGACCTGCGCGCGGTCACCTGCGTGGCCGGGAACACGGACGTGGACGGCGTCGTACGCAACACCCTGACCGTGCTGGAGCAGGCCGGTGCCCCCGAGATCCCCGTGGCCAGGGGCGCCGGACGCCCGCTGATCGAGCCCGCGCGCTCGGCGCGGCATGTGCACGGCGACGACGGCATGGGCGACATCGGGCTGCCGGCCCCGACCCGCGCCCCGGCCGACGTGGACGCGGTGACGCTGCTGCGCCGCGAGATCCTGGCGTCCCCGCGCCCGGTCACGCTGGTCCCCACCGCGCCGCTGACCAACATCGCCCTGCTGCTGCGCACGCACCCCGAGGTGACCCGCAACATCGAGCGGATCGTCTTCATGGGCGGCGCGGTGGCCTGCGGAAACGCCACGCCGGTCGCGGAGTTCAACGTGTGGCACGACCCGGAGGCCGCCGCGATCCTGCTCACGGCCGGGGTGCCGATCACCATGTACGGCCTGGACGTCTTCCAGCAGGTCGTGGTCCCCGGGGCGGACGTACGCCGACTGCGGTCGAGCGCGGAAAGCGGCGCCCGGCTCGCCGGTGAGCTGCTGGCCCACCGCCCGTCCGCGCCGGACATCACCACCGACGCCGAGGCGGGCGGCATCGGCGACGCGGGCGCGGTCTGCGCGGTCGTGGACCCGGCGGGCATCACCACGCGCCTGCTCCCGGTCGAGGTCTCCCTCGCCCCCGGGCCGACGCGCGGTCAGACGATCGTCGACCGCCGTCCCCGCCCCGGCGAGTCCGAGATCCACACCGGCACCCGCGATCAGCACCTGGTGGACGTGGCCCTGGACGTGGACGTGGACCGTTTCGCGAAGCTTTACCTGTCGACGGTCGAGCGTCTTTGACTCGGGCCGGCCAGCGGCGTGACGATGGCGAGTACGCCGAGCAGACGCGCATTCGGATCGTAAGCAGCGCGGTTGACGCGGCCATCACGGCTCGTCCCGGACGCCTTTCGCGTGCTCTCCAGTGCCGCATACGCTGCCGCCCATGGCCGACTTCCTGCAGGTATCCACCGCAACCCCCACCCGCGAGCAGGCCGTGGAGCTGGCCCGCACTGCCGTGGCCGAACGGCTCGCCGCCGGCGCGCAGATCATTGGCCCTGTCACGTCCGCGTTCTGGCACGACGGGGAGTTCGGCACTGGCGAGGAATGGCAGCTGCTACTGAAGACCACCCGCGCCCGCTACCCGGAATTGGAAGTCCACCTGTATGTGAACCACCCGTGGGACAACCCGGAGATCGCGGCCGTAGCGATCGAAGCCGGATCGGACGGCTGCCTCGACTGGATCGCCGCCAGCACCACGCCTGCCAAGTAGCTCAGGCGCGGTCCTGCTCCAATACGTCGGCGACAGCGGGCAGCGCCTGGTGCTGGCCGAGCCGTCGCAGCACCGGGGCGAGCCGCTCGCGCGGCCGTACGGACGCCACGCCGGACGACAGGTCGAGGGCGCGGCCCGCGACAGTGGCAGCCTGCTCGACCTCCCCGGCCGTCAGGTAGGAGTCGGCGAGCCACGACAGGTACAGCGCCTTGTCCCGCGCGTGCGAGTCGTCGTACCGGGCGAGCGCGGCCTCGAGGACGGGCACCGCCCGCAGCGGCCGGCGTAGCTCGGTCCAGCAGCGGCCGGACATGATCTGCAGCTCGGTGTCGTCGACCCATGCCGCCCAGTCAGGTTGGGGTGCGCCGTCGACCTCGGCGAGCGCGTCGCGGGCGGCGTCCAGCGCGCGCTCCGTCTCCTCTGCGTGCCCAGCGACCGCGTGCGCCCAGGCGAGCCGCTCGTACAGCAGCGCCCGCACCCTGGGCGCCGCGTCCGGGCCGGCCGTGGTGCATGAGCGGGCGGCGGTCCGCACGGCGTCCTGCCGGGCCTGTCGGTCCCCCCGTAGTCCCTGGTACGCCAGGAAAGCGAGCGCGTTCCCGGCGAGCTCGGCATCCCCGGCATCGGCCGCGGCTTTCTGGCTGGCTTCGTACAGGCCGCGCGCCTCGGAGTGCAGGCCGCCGTCGAACGCCGCCCACCCGGCCTGCTGCGCCTGCTCGGCGAGCACGGACAGCAGCCCCCGGGCCGTCTCCTCGGTGTAGGTGCTGCGGCGCAAGAGCGTCCTGGTTGCCTGGTACTCGCCCAGATAGGTGCGGTACGTGTCGCCGCCGCCGAGAACGTCGTCGAGGCGCCGTAGGCGTGCCGTGCGCTGCCGCAGCTGACCGGGGAGGTCGCCGCCGACACGGCCGCCCGTCGGCGGGCGGGAGAGGTCCGGCAGGCTGACGGCCAGGCTCGCGGCAGCAGACGTCTTCAGGAACTCCCGGCGCCCCGCGCCCACCGAACCCTCGGAGGTCGTCTCCCACGGGCGAGGGGCCAGCCCCACCATGTGGCTGGGGACTCGGAAGGCGTCGGCGATACGCACGATTTTCTCGAACGAGGTGACCTTGCCGTGGCCCTTGGCCAGCGTTCCCACGCGCTCCGGCTTGATGCCGCACTCGGCTGCGATGGCCGAGTAGCTGATGCCGGCCTCGGCGCGGGCGACGTGAAACACGGTGCCGAAGTCATGGGCAGCAAGCGCGGATCGCACGTCGGGGCGCTCAAGCAGCCTGCGAGGGAGCGCGGTTGGCGGTTCGTGACCGGTCATGAGGTGCCCCGTGGCGCTCGGGTGATGGCGTGGTCTGACGTGAGGGTACCCACGATGGGTACCCCTCGGCGGGAAGTCAGAAGCCGTCTGCGCTCGCAAGGTTGAGCCTCGGACCCCGGCGAGGTTGGTGGCCTCCCGGGGCGTGGCCAACGCTTCGAGGGAGCGCCGACATGGCGACAGATACCACCCATCCGCCCGCCACGGCAGAGCGGGCACTGGTCGACCTGGAGACGATCCGCGCCACCGCACGCCGACTCCTCGTGGCCGACGCCGAACCGCCCATGCCCGGTGAACTGGGCACACTCACACTCCAGTTGCGCGGACACGTCATGCTCGTCATCCCCGAAGTCGAGACCGCCGCCGAACGGCTCCCGAAGGACGACGGTCCCACGCGCGTGCCCCCTCGCCTGCGTCGGAGAAGCTCGCATCAGACTCAGCCTCGAACTCGGCGACGACCTCGACGACGCCGTAGCCGTCGCCCACGAACTCGGCATGTCCGGGCCCGGCTGGACAGTGTGGGCCCACCGCGAACACGCCGACCTCGTCGAGCCGGACGCGGACGCCGTACGGATCCTGGCCCGCGTCCACATCACCCGCGCCCTCTAGGGCAACTGACCCCCGCTCGTCCCCGTACCCCGCGAACTCAAGGGGGCGGGCGGGCCAAAACGCCTCTCACCGGAGGCGAACGTCCACAACAGGAGGAGAAGAACGTGACCATCGCGTTGGAACGTCCCGTGGGCACCACCGACCCGATCACCCTGGTTGACCCCGAGGTGATGAGCCGACTCGTCCGCCGGGTCACCACCGACCACGCGGAAATCAGCAACCAAACGGCACAGCGCATCATCGGCCAGGCCGCCGCGTTCATCGCCGCCTCCGGCAAGGAGCCCGGCCGGAACCTCGTACCGAGCGAGCTGGTCGACTACGGCTGGCACGCGTTCATCCTGCACACCGTCGACTACGCCGCCTTCTGCGAGCGCGTCGCCGGCCGGTTCGTCCACCACGTACCGACCGACGAGGAAGAGCAGACCCCGAGCAGCGCGGCGACGGCACGCGAACGCACCGTGGCCGCGATCGCGGTGGCCGGGTACACCGTCGACACCGAGCTGTGGAACTCCGCGGCCGACTGCAACCAGTGCCACGCCGGATGCCACGACAGCCCGAAGAGCGGCTGACAGCACCGCGCCACCTGTAAGACACTCCAGCCGCCCGGTGTCGCTGCCGGGCGGCCGGCCCTACGAGCGGAGCCTGCAGTGACAGACACAACAATCGCCTGGGACACCTACTCTGCCCAACGGCCCGAACGCCGAGCAGTCAACGCCTGTGGCGAAACAACCTGGTTCAACTGGACCCAGTACGAGGACCACGGGCCCGGCGTCGAGCTCCTTGAGGTAGAGCGCGGTGCCCGGGTCCTCGACCTGGGCTGCGGCAAGGGCGGCAACGTCGCGCACCTGGCACGGATGGGCATGGACGCCGTCGGCGTCGACGTGTCGGGCGCCCAACTGCACGCGGCCCGGGAGCGGTGGGGCGACGAGCCTGGGCTCACCCTGGTCCACACCGATGCCGCCGCCTACCTGCGCGCCGCCGCCCCATTCGACGCCGCGTACTCGGTGTACGGGGCACTGTGGTTCACCGACCCGACCCTCCTGCTGCCCGCGATCCGTGAGCGGCTGCGGCCGGGCGGCCGGCTGGTGTTCTCGCAGCGACCTCCCGTCGAAGGCTGTTACGGCTGCCAGGCCTCGTACATCCCGCGCGGCCCCGACCAGGATCCGCTCGTGGTGAAGCGCTGGGACCACGAACCGGACGTGTGGAAGCGTGTGTTGGTCCGACACGGCTACACGGACGTGCACTCGATGGTGCTCGCCGCGCCGTCGGGGCCGCGCACAGTCGGCACGCTCATCGTCTCTGCCCGCGCGTAACAGCGGTCACCGCGAGGCAATCGGGCCATCACCTACTCTAGGTCACAACGCAGACACATCTGCTCCATACGGTGCACACACCGCAGGATGATGCCGAATTACGCGCAATCACCCTGGGGGACTCGTGAGCAACGACGCACAACCACCCATGCCCGACTTTCCGCCGCCCGCACCGCCGGCGCCGAAGAAGCCCCGTAACTGGGTCATCATCAGCTCGGCCGCCGCCGTCATTGCTGCGGTCATCGGCACGGGCGTGTTCGTCGTCAACTCCCGCGACGACAACAGCAGCAGCACCACGTCCGCGGCCACCACGTCGGCGACCGAGGACGCCATCACGGCCGCCATTGAAGAGCCGACCCCGGAGCCGACGTACGAAGTGGTCGACGCCGACAGCTTCACGATCGAGCTGCGCACCACCAAGCGGCAGTGCTTCGGGTCGGCAGGTTGCAATGTGACGGTGGAGCCGGAGCTGACGTACCTGGGTGACAGCACGGCTATCGACCCGGATGCCGTGTACGAGATCACCTATGAGATTCGTGGCGACGATTCCGGGCCGGTCATTGAGACGGCTGAGCTGTCGGACCAGACGAGCTTGAACTACACGCCGACTTCGATCAGCACGGCTTCGTCGGGCACGAAGGTGTCCGCGAAGATCACCGACGTCCTGGCCCGGGGGTACTGAGGCGTCGCAGGCAGGGCGCGCGGCGGCCCCGCTCCTGATGGGCCTCGTACGCGACCGTACCCTCGTCACTCCCGTACGGAGAGCGCCTCCGCGGGCGCCGTCCGCAGTGCCTGCCGGGTGGGCAGTTCGACGGTCAGGAAGGCCGTGCAGACGACCAGCGCGGCGAGGCCGGGCAGCAGCCATGCCGGGCCGGCATCGCGCCTGGAGCGGCTCAGCCCCCGGGAGCGGGACGTGCTCGCGCTGATGGCCGAGGGCCTCGGCAACAGTGCCGTCGCCGAGCGGCTCGTCGTCACCGACGGCGCCGTGCACAAGCACATCCGCAGCATCTTCGCCAAGCCGGACCTGTCGCCCGAGGACCAGGTGGACCGGCGGGTGGCCGCGGTGCTGCGGTATCTGGAGGACGTGCGGCGGCGGGGCCGAGGTGTCGCAAGGACGCGCGGCAGCGGGGCGAGGTACAGCTGGCTGCACCTCGCCACGGGCCCAAACACCACCACACAGACGCCAGTTGGCCTGATCGTCCGAACCCAGCCCGGTTCCTAGGTTGGTGACCGCAGCGCGGACAGCGTTGCTGACACCGACCGATCCGCAAGGAGCACCTGCCATGAAGCGCACCGCCACGGCCCTGGTCGCCGCGATCGCCGCGTCCGTCCTGACGATCCCCGTCGCGTCGGCCACCGCCAAGTCCCCGCAGCCCGCCCAGGACTCGCTGCGGGACCGTGTGGGGGCTGTGATGGAGACCGGAACCGTCGGCGCCGTCGGCCGCTCGACCGGCCCGCGCGGACAGCGCTCCGCCGCCGCGGGCGTCATCGACAAGGCCACCGGCGAGGCGGCGCGCCCCGGCGACCGGTTCCGGATCGCGAGCGCGAGCAAGACGTTCGTCGCCACCGTGGTGCTGCAGCTGGCCGGCGAGGGGCGGCTGTCGCTGGACGACACCGTCGAGGACTGGCTGCCCGGCGTGGTCTCCGGCAACGGCAACGACGGCAGCACGATCACCGTACGGCAGCTGCTCCAGCACACCAGCGGGCTGTACAACTACACGGCCGACTTCCCGCTGCTGGCGAGCGTCGAGGGCTTCGAGGCCGGTCGGTACACCACCTGGACCGACGAGCAGCTGGTGGCCATCGCCATGAAGCACAAGCCGGACTTCGCGCCCGGCACCAAGTGGTCGTACTCCAACACGGGTTACATCCTGGCCGGGATGATCATCAAGAAGGCCACGGGCCACAGCTGGCAGCAGGAGGTCACCCACCGCATCATCAAGCCGCTGCACCTGCGCCACACCCTCGCCCCGACCACCGGGACCCGCATCCCCGGCCGCCATCTGAACGGCTACTCCAACTTCGGCGGCTCCGGCGCGACCATCGACGTCACGGAGTTCAACCCGAGCGCGGCGGGTGCGGCCGGCGCCATGATCAGCACGACCGCCGATCTGACCCGCTTCTACCAGGCCCTGCTCGGCGGACACCTGCTGCGCCCGGCCGAGATGAAGGCCATGAAGACGACCGTGCGCACCCCCGACCTGGACGTCGTCTGGCCCGGTGCGAGCTACGGCCTCGGCCTGATGCGGATCCCGCTGTCCTGCGGCGGGTCGTACTACGGCCACGGCGGCGACCTCCCCGGCTACACCACCCGCGACGGCGTCAGCGGCGACGGCCGCCGGGTCGTGGTCCTGTCGACCACGGGCGACGGCGCGGCCGACATGTCCACCGAGCACGCCCAGAACAAGCTCATCGACGGCGAACTCTGCGCACCCGGCCGGAAGTAGCGCCAGGTCCCCTCACACCGCGCCGCCGAAGTACACCCGCACCTCACTGATCAGCCCGTCCCGGACGGTGATGGCCTCGACGTTGCGGTAGCGGCCGCCCGCGGTGAGCTCGTACTCGTAGTAGGCGAAGACGAGTTCGGCGTCGGCCGGGGTGACGTGCAGCATGCGCTGTTCCTTCAGGCGGTCGACGGTCGGGAAGCACCGCTCGAAGAAGGCCGCCTTGCCGATGTGGTCGTCCCTGGGGCTGGTGAAGGTGAAGTCGTCCGCGTACAGGGGGAGGGCGGCTTCGCGGTCCTGCGCCAGATAGTGGCGGAACGCCGCCCTGACGATGTCCGTCGGAGTGCTGGTCATGCGGGGCTCCTGAGCGGTGGGACGGTCCTCTCCGTCACCGTACCCATCGCAGACGCACGCTGGCGTCGCACCACGAAGGGGCCCGGGGGAATCACCCCGGGCCCCTTCACATGCCGTCGGTCAGGAGCGCGCCGTGCGCCGGCGCTTCGACGCCACGACGAACGCCGCGCCACCCGCGACCAGCACGAACGCGCCGATCGCGATCGGGCCGGTCGCGCTGCTGCCGCCCGTCTGGGCGAGGTCGCCGCCACCGCCGCTCGGCGAGGGGGCCGGGGTGGAGGCCGACTCGGAAGGCTCCGGGGCCGGGGTCTCGGAGGCCGGCGGAGTCGTCTCCTCGGCCGGGGGCGAGGGCTCGTCCGTCGCCGGCTCGGACGGCTCGGCGGGCGGTGTGGTCGGGGGCTCCTCGGTCGCCGGGGGCTCGGTCGTGCAGTCCTTCGTGCCGCCGTTCCAGGCCGCGATCAGCTTGTCCTTGATGACCGGGCGGTCCGGGCCCTTGGGCAGGTCACCGTGCTCGAAGCCGTCGTTGGCGTCGAGCTTGCCGTCGAACTTCACCGCGCCCCGGTACAGGTCGACCTGCGCGAAGCAGCCCGCGTCCGGGACGGCGATGTCGAGGGTGTCGGTCGCACCCGGCTTGACCGTGACCGAGTCGAAGTCGACGAAGACCTGCTCGCCGGAGGTCGCGAACGTCGACCCGTGGGCGAGGTAGGAGGCGAGCGAGGCGGTGCAGGTCGTGGCGTCGGCGGCGGCACGCACCGAGACGTGGACCTTGCCGTCGTCGGTGACCTTCAGGTTCTGGTCGTCGACCTTGACCGAGTCGTAGAAGTTCGTGCCGTCCAGCGAGAACTGGCAGCGGTCGGTGGCCGTTTCCGTGCCGGCGCCGGTGCCGGGCTGGTAGGCGCCGCCGGACTTCCAGCCGTCCCCGCCGGGCGTGCCGTGGGCCCAGGCGCCGGAGGCGGAGGCGACGGTGGCCGCGCACAGGGCGAGCGACGCAGCGCCCGTCCCCAGCAGGCGTCGCGCGATGACACGTCTCGCTATGGACATGCGTATCCCATCGTGGGGTGAGTGGTCGAAGGAGAAACACTGGGCTCATTGGTCACATGCGCCTCAGAGTGAGCACATCGTCGGGGGCGGGGAGACCGCTGTCAACCTGCGTAAACGCAATGGAAGTTCAAGAGGCAATCACAATTCCGTCACGCGGGGAACGATCCCCTCCGCTCCTCGCGGTGTTCGCTTTTCCGGCGAAGTGGACAGAGTTCTCACTGTCGTCCGTACGCACCCACGAGGAGACCGCGTGACTGACCGCACCACCACGCCCGACCTCTCGTCCAGCAACCCCGACTGGTGGCGCCAGGCCGTCATCTACCAGGTCTACCCGCGCAGTTTCGCCGACGCCGACGGCGACGGGCTCGGCGACCTCAAGGGCGTCGCCCAGCGCCTCACCCACCTCGCCGCGCTCGGCGTGGACGCCCTGTGGCTCAGCCCCTTCTACCCCTCCGAACTGGCCGACGGCGGTTACGACGTCGCCGACTACCGTGACGTCGACCCGCGCCTGGGCACCCTCGACGACTTCGACGCCATGGCCGCCGAGGCCCACCGCCTCGGCCTGAAGGTGATCGTCGACCTGGTCCCCAACCACACCTCCCACCAGCACGTCTGGTTCCAGGAGGCGCTGCGCGCCGGCCCCGGCTCCGCCGCCCGCGAGCGCTACGTCTTCCGCGACGGGCGCGGCACGCACGGCGAACTCCCGCCCACCGACTGGCAGTCCGTGTTCGGCGGCAGCGCCTGGCGCCGGGTCCCCGACGGCCAGTGGTACCTCCACCTGTTCACCCCGCAGCAGCCCGACCTCAACTGGGAGCACGAGGAGGTGCGCGCCGACTTCCGCACCACCCTGCGCTTCTGGTCCGACCGCGGCGTCGACGGCTTCCGCGTCGACGTGGCGCACGCCCTCGCCAAGGACCTGAGCGAGCCGCTGCGCGATCTCGGCGCCCCGGAACTGAGCGGCGAGGACGCGCTCCCCGCCTTCCCGCCCGGCACCCACCCCTTCTACGACCGCGACGAGGTCCACGAGATCTACCGCGACTGGCGCAAGATCCTCGACTCCTACCGCCCGCCCCGCATGGCCGTCGCCGAGGCCTGGGTGAACCCGAGCGCCCGCCGCGCGCTGTACGCCCGCCCGGACGAACTGGGCCAGGCCTTCAACTTCGAGTATCTGCAAGCCGGTTGGGACGCCGGTGAACTGCGGCAGGTCATCACCGACTCGCTCGCCACGGCGCACGCGGCCGGTGCCTCCGCCACCTGGGTGCTGTCCAACCACGACGTCGTACGCCACACCTCCCGGCTGATGCTCCCGCCCGGCACCGACGACAACGCCTGGCTGCTGTCCGGCGGCCACGCCCCGGCCGTCGACGACGCCGCGGGCCTGCGCCGCGCCCGCGCCGCGACCCTCCTCATGCTGGCGCTGCCCGGTTCGTCGTATGTCTACCAGGGCGAGGAACTCGGCCTGCCCGAGGTCGCCGACCTGCCCTTCGAGGTCCTCCAGGACCCGATCTGGGAACAGACCGGGCGGGTGCGCAAGGGCCGCGACGGCTGCCGGGTCCCGCTGCCGTGGACGACCACGGGGCCGTCGTACGGCTTCGGCGCGGGCGGGTCCTGGCTGCCGCAGCCGACGGGCTTCGCGGCGTACGCCGTCGAGGCGCAGGACGGTGTGGAGGGCTCGACGTTGGAGCTGTACCGCAGGGCCCTGCGCCTGCGCCGCAAGCTGCTCCAGGGGGAGGAGCTGACGTGGGCGCCGGAAGCACCGCCCGGCGTCCTGCACTTCGCGCGCTCGGACGGCTGGCGGTGCGTGGCCAACCTCGCGGCGGCGGCGGTCGAGTTGCCGCCGGGTGAGGTGCTGCTCGCCAGCGCGCCGTTGCAGGACGGGCTGCTGGGCCCGGACACGACGGTCTGGCTGACGTAGGCCGGTACGCCGGTACGCGTCACGGTGTCAGGGTCACCTGAGGTTCGCCCGCCGTCGGAGGGGGCGGGGTCAGTTGGTCGGCCGGGAGCCTGGGCGGGGTCGTCTCCTGGAACAGGACCTGGTCGAAGTCGACCAGCCCCGTCTTCTCCATCACCGAGATGTGGTCGAGGACGGTGTCGTTGGCTTGGTCGGCCAGCTGCCGGACCAGGGTGTTCCTGGTGGTGGCCCGGATCTTCGCGACCGTGCCGAAGATCTGGCCGTGTGTGGTGCGCAGGATGTTCGCCATGTCGCTGTCGAACTGCTTGCCGGAGTCGGCGTCGAGCGTCGCGACGAAGCCCTGCTGCTGGGGGCTCGGCCGGTTGGGCAGGGTGACGTGCAGCCGCGCGGCGATCCGGCGGCAGGTGGCGTCAAGCGCCGCGTGCCCGGAGACCAGGTGCTGACCGGCCGTGCGCACCGCACCCGTGGTCCCCTTCTGAAGGGCCATCTTCCCCACCGGGTACTCCCACAGCCCGGCCGCCCGCACCTTGACGACGAAGTCGCGGTCGGCCTCGGTCAGCGGGCCGGTCGGGGTCCGGGCGATGACCCGGGTCTGGGAACTGGAGACCGTGCTGAAGCCGAGCACCGAGGGATAGGCGAGGGCGGCGAGCGTGAGACTCAGTGCGCCGCCCACGAAGAACGTGCCGGTTGCCTGTCGAGTGATGCGCACCGAACTGCCTCCTGCCCCGGGGTCGTCGTACTGAAGTACGGACCCCGGGGCGCGGAAAACCTTTTGGCTTGGCATCCGTCCCGTAAAGCGATTCCCGTGGCGGTCGCCTCAGCGCTCGGCGCCCTTGCGGAAGGTCGAGCGGGCCCACAGGTAGCCCGTCAGGCCGAGGCCGGCGCACCAGGCCAGGGCGATCCAGGCGTCGTTGCCGATCTCCGTGCCGAGCAGCAGGCCGCGCAGGGTCTCGTTGATGGGCGAGAAGGGCTGGTACTCGGCGAACCAGCGCAGCCCCGTCGGCATCGAGTCCGGGGTGACGAACGCGCTGCTGAGGAAGGGCAGATAGATCAGCGGCATGGGGGCGTTGCTCGCGGCCTCGATGGTCTTCGAGTTCAGGCCCATCGCGGCCGACAGCCAGCTCAGGCCGAACGCCAGGAACATCAGCAGACCGAGGGCGGCGGCCCACTCGACGGCCGAGGCGTCGGGACGGAAACCGATCGCGTACGCCACCCCGGTCACCAGGGCGAGGATGAACACGATCTGGATCATGTTGCCCAGCACGTGCCCCGTGAGCACCGAACTGCGCCAGATCGCCATCGTGCGGAAGCGGTTGATGATGCCCTCGGTCATGTCGGTGCACACGGTCACCGCGACGGTGATCGTGCCGGAGGTCACCGCCATGACGATGATGCCGGGGACGAGGTAGTTGATGTAGGCGTCGCGGTCACCGACGCCGATGCCCTCGCCGATCGCGCCGCCGAAGACGTACACGAACAGCAGCAGCATCAGGACGGGCAACGTGACGATCTGGATCGTCAGGGAGGGATAGCGCAGCATGTGCTTGATGTTGCGGCGCAGCATCGTCATCGAGTCGCGGAAGGCGTAGGAGCGGGTGGGCGCGGGGGTGGTGGCGGTGGTCATCGGG
>NZ_RDBN01000054.1:0-2189 GCF_008042075.1 Streptomyces sp. UW30
CGCCACCGCCGACCCCTTCGCCCCCACCAGCGACGGCGTACGCGACCACGCCATCGACCGCTACATCACCCACCTGCACAACAACCTCGCCTGAACCCGCACCCGACCGCCTTCAGCCAGTCCACACGGCCGATCAGCCCCGTCACGATGTGCGCTACAGGCAGCGTCATGCCTCGCGGTCCCCCGCGGCAGCACGGCCGTGCGCCGGATTACCGATGAGGCCCCTGCCTTCGGCAGGATGGGCGCCATGACCGAGATCCGTACACCCCGCCTCCTCCTGCGTCGCTGGCATGACGACGACCTCGCGCCGATGGCGGACATCAACGCGGACCCGCAGGTCATGCGCTGGATCGACGACGGTTCGGTGCGCGACCTGGACCACACCGCAGAAGCCATCGAGCAGTGGGAGGAGGAGTGGGACGAGGAGGGCTTCGGACTCTTCGCCGTCGAGCTGCTGGCCTCGGGTGAACTGGCAGGCTTCACGGGTCTGTCCGTGCCCGACTTCCTGCCGGAGGTACTGCCCGCCGTGGCAATCAGCTGGCGGCTCGGCTCACAGTTCTGGGGCCAGGGTTACGCCTCCGAAGCCGCCCACGCCACGCTGGAGTTCGCGCTCCAGGACCGCGGCCTGGAGCGCATCATCAGCATCAACCGGGTGAGTGACGACGCCTCCGAGAACATCACCCGAAAACTCGGCATGGTGCCCGAGCGAGAGACCGCGCACCCGAAGTACGCCTATCCCCTGCACGTTCACACCATCGATCTCACCGAGTTCCAGGCATGAACCAACCGCACCATCGATCACCACAAGACAGCCGACGGCTGTCCCTACGTCCCCGACTGACCACCAGGCAGCGGACACCCCGGCAAAGGATGCTGCACGTCCGTCGCTGACCTGCGCTTTCACGGAACTGCAGCCAGTGTCGCATTCAGAGAGCCTCACCAGCGGATGATCGCTTCGATGCAGCATCCGCTGGGTGAGCCGAGCGCACTCAGTACTGGATGCGGGCGGCCTCATCTGCCTTCCTGGTGGCGAGGCTGATTGCCGCGTCAATGCACTCGAAGTGGAACTGGCCGCGTGGCCAAGCGCCGCGTTGATCGCACCCTACCGGCGGCTCAGCAGCGCAGGCCGGGCAGAACCGCTGCCTCACGAGGATCTCCCGGTCTTCACCGGCCGGCCACACCGCGCGCCGGGCGGCAGCCATCCTGCGCTCCGCGGCCTCCCGTTCCTCGCGGTAGTAGCGGCTCGTCGCCTCTTCGGTGGGGTCTTCAAGCGGGTCGTTCAGCAGCGAGCACAGGTCGGCGTCGAGGGGCGGCTCCGCAACGTACGGGTGGAGAAGTTGGTCGCCTCGAGAACGAACGAACCGGGATCTTTGACGCCGGCGAGTCTGCGGCGGCCCAGGTGAAGGGTGCGCACGACGATTCCCTCCGGTATCACGTTCTGCCGCAGGCGCTCGCTCTCGGACCGGCGCTGCTCCTCGGCTTGCCCGCGGCGCTCCTGCTCCTCCTGCTTACGCTCCTCTTCACGCCCCAGTGCGCCCGGCGTCGGGTGGTACGGACGGGGTTCCTGGACGGTGTTCCATCCGCAGGGACAGCCCTTCTGCCTGGGAAGCCCGCAGACATACGGGTTGCTCTGCCCCACCGCCCGACCGAGACGCCAACTGCCGCGGAACGGCCCACCGCATGCGAGGCATTCGGGCTCGTCGTCGGCCTTCACGGGTACGACCGTGAAGCAGAAGCCGCTCACAGTGACAGTCGGCCGAGGCTCGGCCCAGGCGCAGGCCTCGCCATGGCACGAATCCTTGGTCGTCACGTCCTGGACAACGGATGCCGACCCGCCGGGACGACGTTGCCGCGGCCCACATCACTCCATCGGCTCTTCGGCCACCCTGCGCGCGGTCCTCCTCAGCCAGCCGTTGGCAACCGTGACAGTGCAACTGCGGCCTACAGCAGGAGTTGTATGCCCAGTTCCTGCACGGCGAGGGAGGGCGAGCCGCCGCCGGAGCGTTCGGTCCTGGGGCGGCCAGGGTCGCGAACAGTGCGGTCAGGCCGGGGGGCAGAGCCTCGCCCGCTCGGGTCGGCGGCACCGCCAACCCGTCCCCTGTCTCCTTGGCGGCCCCGTAGCGCGGAGGCGTCGCGGCGGCCGGTGGGTTGGGGGCGGCGTGCCAGGGCAGGAGCGCGCGGGCGTCGGC
>NZ_RDBN01000054.1:2289-39530 GCF_008042075.1 Streptomyces sp. UW30
GTGTTCCTACCGTTCGATGTCGCAGGGGCCCGCCGCGGCGGACACGCAGGTCTGGATGAGGACGCCCGGTTCGGCCTCCGTGATCTCGCCGGTGCGCAGGTCGCGGACGGCGCCCGCCTTGAGCGGCGTGATGCAGCCGAAGCAGATGCCCATGCGGCACCCGGAGGGCATGAGCACGCCGGCCTCCTCGCCGATGTCCAGCAACGGCGTGGCGCCGTCCGCGTCGACGGTCTTGCCGGTGGCGCTGAACGTGACCTCGCCGCCCTCGCCGGCGACGACGATGCTGGGGCGGAAACGTTCGGTGTGCAGGCGCTCTTGGACGCCGTGCTCGGTCCAGTGCTCTTCGGCGGCGTCGAGCAGGCCCGCGGGCCCGCAAGCCCAGCTCTCGCGCTCGGCCCAGTCGGGCACGAGTTCGTCGAGACGGGCGATGTCGAGCATGCCGTCTGTGTCGGTGTGCACCTCGGTGAGCCGTAGCTTCTTGTCCGCGACCAGGTCGTGCAGTTCGTTGCGGAAGATCACGTCGTGCGGCTGGGGCGCGCAGTGGACCATGACGACATCGTCGAACTCGGTGTCGCGCAGCATGCCCATCACGGGCGTGATGCCGCTGCCGGCCGTCAGGTAGAGCACCTTGGCGGGCTTGGCCTGCGGCAGCACGAAGTCACCGGTCGGCTGGTCGAGCTGGATCAGGGTGCCCGGTTTGGCCCGGCGGACCAGGTGGTTGCTGACCTTGCCGTCCGGGATCGCCTTCACGGTGATCGTGACGCGGCCGTCCTGGCGGTTGGTCGGCGAGGTGAGGGAGTAGGCACGCCACAGGCGCACCCCGTCGACGTCGACCCCGATCCGCACGTACTGACCGGCTGTGTGGCCGCGCCAGCCGCGTCCCGGCCTGATCACGATGGTCGCGGCGTCACCCGTCTCGGGGTGCACGGCCTCGATGCGCCCACGCAGGTCAGCGCCCGCACGCAGCGGGCTGACCAGGTCGAGGTAGTCCGACGGCAGCAGCGGCGTCGTGACCATCTCCAGCAGTTTCCACGCCCTGCTGCGGAGGGCTGTACTCGTCATGGCTCCAGCTTGCTGCGCCTCAGGGCGTAAAGTCCTGACCGCAGGACGTAAATCTGGCCTGCTGAATTGTTCGCAGGGAATAAAACATGAGCCATGCAATCCGGAGGGCCAGCGAACTGGCCCTGGATGAGACGACGGTCACAGCACTTCGGGCTGCACTGAAGGCCACCGCCGACGAGGTCGTCCAGGCGATCATCGACGAGGTCCCTCCCTACGCCAACGCCCTCTCGGGCCACATGGGCGCCACCATCCGCCGAGCCGTCCGCACCGCCCTGGGGCACTACCTGGACCTCGCGAGCGGGAACGCCACGAGCGGCGACGGCGGCGACGCGGCCTACGAGCTGGGCCGCGGCGAGGTCCGCGACGGCCGTTCGATGGACGCCCTGCTCAGCGCCTACCGCGTCGGTGCCCGCGTGGCCTGGCGATGCCTGGCAGCAGGGGCCGTACCCGCAGGTCTGCCCGCCGCCGAGGTCGCCAAGTTCGCCGAGCTGACCTTCGCCTACATCGACGAGCTCTCCGCCGCGAGCGCCGCGGGCCACGCCGACGAACTGGCCGCCCGGGGCAGGGACCACGAGCGCCATCTGGAACACCTGGCCCGCGACCTCCTCGCCAGTGCGAGCCCGGACGTGCTGCTGGTCTCTGCTCAAAGGGCCGGGTGGCAGCCTCCGGTCTCGCTGACCGCGGTCCTGCTGCCCGCCGCACAGGCCCGGCCTGCCTACCGCACGCTCGACCCGAGCACCCTCGTCCTCGACGACCTGCCGGACGCCACCGGTGTGCTGCTCGTCCCCGATGCCGACCGATCACATCTCTTGCGACAGCTGACCGACCGCACCGCCGTGGTCGGCCCGGCCGGCCATGGACTCGTGCGTCCGCCTCGTACGCACGAGCCGCACGCGCGCGCCCCCTCTCCTCTGATATCCGCGACACCGAGGACCACCTGCCCGAGCTGGTGCTGAGCGCCGACGTGGACGCGTTCGCAGACCTGCGTGCCCGAGCCCTCGCACCGTTGCGGACCTTGCCTGTCGCAACCGCGCGGCGGCTGGAGGAGACGTTGCGGGCGTGGCTGCTGCACCAGGGCAGGCGGGAGGAGGTGGCGGCGGCGTTGTTCGTCCATCCCCAGACCGTCCGGTACCGGATGGCGCAGCTGCGGGAGCTGTTTCCGGATCTCGCATCGCCGCACCGGGTCCTTGAACTGACGCTGGCGGTCGGTCTTCGGGTCAGCTGACGCGTTCTTCGACCGTCCATAGCACCGACTCCTCGCCGACCTCCTCGTGCCTGCTCACGTCGGTGAACCGTGCACAGGTACGAAAGAGTTCGCCATTGCCCAGTCCGGCCAGCTCTTCCCGCAAGGCGGGATCAGCAGTGACGAGGACGGCCTTACCGAAGGCCGCCGCGCCCAAGTTCCTGTCGGCGTCCCAGCTGCCGCCGCACCCGACGTCGTCCTGGACCGCCGTGCGGGTCACCGAGGAGTTCCCGGAGGCACTCGGCCTCTGCGTGAGAACGGAGGGCGTGCTCGACTACGACTACCGGCACCGGGAGTTCCGCACCGACCTGGACGCCAGCGCCGTGCAGTTGACCGTCGTGACGGGTACAGCCGCCCAGGCCGAGGCCCTGGCGAAGCACTACGACGACCTGATCCGCACCTGCGCCGACCGCATCGAGGAGTCCTCGCCCGACGTCGACGCCGAGGGCCGGGACTACGGCACACTGCCGGTCGAGGAGGGCGCCCACGTCCGCGGCCTGAACACCGAGACGTCGGGGGGCGCCACCGACATCGCCCTGCTGTCGGTAGGACGGGACGACAGGACCGTCACCGTCGTCAAGTGGGGCGAGATGTGCGACTTCGTGAACGCGCCCGTGACCGCCTTCAAGAAGACCACGATCACGGCCGTCAACAAGCTGTACTGACCGGGCGGCCACCGGAAAGGTACGGGGCTGTCCTCCCGCCAGGGGGCGGAAGGACAGCCCCGTACCAGTCATGCCGCGGGGCGGGGACCGTCGTACGTCGGCCAGGTCTCCCTCGCACCCTCCGGGGGGGGGACCGCCTCCACTGCCTGGCCCGACACATCGCCGAGCAGACCATCGCATCGGGCCGTGTTCCCGGTCTCAGCCGTTCACCACAGCCCTCGCACACCGTACTCTGGCCTGCCCGGCGTCCTCGGACACACAGCTGGCCCAGGTGCCAAGGCTACTCACCACCGGTTGGTCGCCTTCACGCACAGCGGCTGGGTGCCCTTGATGTAGCCAGCGCCCGTATCCCTCCAGAAGACCGCGCACCACAGGTCACCGTTCGCACCGTCCTGGTATCCGGACCAGTCATGCGTGCGGTCCTTCCATTCTCCGTCCAGGCTGTTCTTGATGGTGCCGCGCGGGCCGAACAGCTCCCAGTGGCCCATACCGGTGCTGGTGGTGGCACGGACTTCCATTTTCTCGACGTCGGCGTCGGCCACGTTCTGGAAGGTCACACACAACTCGTGGGAAACGAAAAGCGTGGTCGACTGACAAACAGTCCGGATGTCGGTGGCCTCGGTCGCGGAGGCGGAGGCGGCTCCCGCCAGGACGATTCCCGCGGCCATCGCGACGGCCATGCGCTTCATAGTGTCGTTGTTCCTTTCGGAGAGGGGGACTGAGGATCCGGGCCGATGCGTGCCGGGCTCAGAAGTAGACCGGGG
The DNA here is from genome assembly GCF_008042075.1 of Streptomyces sp. UW30. Classification (GTDB taxonomy): domain Bacteria; phylum Actinomycetota; class Actinomycetes; order Streptomycetales; family Streptomycetaceae; genus Streptomyces. The sequence continues at coordinate 6,024 of NZ_RDBN01000054.1, forward strand.
AGCAAGCCGTGTCCATATAGCCGCCCCCCTCGTAGAGCGTGGCGCAGACGCGCGAGGCGTCGCGGGGCATGAGGACCGTGACCTCGAACGTGGCGACCTCGTCGCGCCGGTTGCCGCCCCACGAGCGGTCCCTGCTGAACATCTCCCTGTTCTGGGCGTCCAGGACCCGGACGTGGAGGCGTGGATTGCCCACGCCCGTGGCAGAGATGAAGTTCCCACTGATCGTGTTGAGATACCTGGGCGACTGGGCGTCCCATTTGACGCCCAGGACGCCCGTGCCCCCCTGAATCTGGGTGATGCCCGATCCAAAGGCGGCGGATGCAGGCGCGGCGGACATCACGGTAGCCAGAGCGGCCCCCGCGCCCGCCAGGGCGAGACCGCGCAGGGTCAGCCGACCCCTCTGGTTCCGCGGCGTCTTCCGGTTCTTGTCTTTCTGCAAGGACATGCTGTGCCTTTCAGGCCGGGGCAGGAGAAAGCTCATCGGGAAATGCCGTGTTCTGGGCTTGGTTACAACGTATGAAGGGTGGACGACCGCCGTCTATCCGTTCTCCGCCGAGTGTTCCGCGCGTATCGGATTGCCGGAACGGCCCGGGCCTGTCACGCTCCGGCGGATACACCCTCGGAATGGAAACAGGTCCCGGGAATGCCGGGTCCCATTCCTAAAACGGCCCTGAGTACGCCTCAAACCAGCGGGCTCTAGCGCCTTTCGGCGGTGCGGGACGGCACCTGCCCGTACGCCTCGCGGTAGTACGCGGCGAACCGGCCCAGGTGAGTGAAGCCCCAGCGCGCCGCGACCTCGGCGACCGTCACGGATGCGGAACCGTCCGCGATGCGCAGCAGGTCCTGGTGCACCCGATCCAGCCGTACGCGTCGCATGTGGGCCACAGGGGTGGTCCCGAGGTCGTTCCGGAAGCGGTCCTGCAGGGTACGAGGGCTGACCCGCGCCGCCGCAGCCATGTCCGCTACCGACACCAGTTCACCCGCGTGTTCCTCGCAGTACGCCATGGCCCGTCGCACGGCACTCGATAGCGCCGGATGAGCGTGCGCGGGCAGGGCGGCGGAGTGGTCCTGCGGCTGGAGATCCACCAGGCTGTGCACAAGGACCTGTTCGAACTGCGTGAAGGCCCGTGCGGTCCCCAGCCATGCGGCCACCACCGGGTCGCCGTCCGCGAGGGCGGGGGCGAAACGCAGGGCGGCGGCGGGCGGTTCGCCGGTCAGCACGGTGACAGCGTTGTCCATCGCCGCCTCGGCGAAGGCGCCCGCGCTGCGCACGTGTTCGAGCAGCGGGCCGAGCCAGCCGTCGATGTCGGGGTCGGTCCAGTCGGCGACGGGGCCTTCGGGGAGGTAGGCGAAGTACTTGCGGGTGCCGGGGACCTGCCGCAGCAGCACCAGGGCCACGCCCATCAGTGCGCCCGCCTCCGGATCCGGTCCCCAGCCGAGCAGTTGGGCACGCCAGCCCTCCTTGACATCGGCCCAGGACGGGCACTGCAGGAAACCCGCGCCGAGCGCGGCGCCGTCGGGGGACGCGAGGAAGGCGCGGTAGCTCTCTGTGGTGATGGTTCTCGCAGGACCACGCCCCGGCCCCGTGCTTGGCACACGCGGCTGGGCGGAACGAGCAGCGCTGACACGGTCTGAGCCTCTCCTTCTCCCCGGCCCGGTCGCGGGGACACACAGGAGACTCACAGCGGTCCATGACCGCTCCGTCCGGCGAATGTGACCGGACCATGACCGTTCCTCACCAGTCACCGTCACACAGCCCTATGGCGGCTGACCTGGTGTTTTGCGGCTCGACAGGTCGACTCACCCACCCCGTTCCCGTCCTTCCCGAAGGTCCTGCTGTCGCGTACCCGTGTACTCGCCCATGCCCGCGTTCGGGCCGCCGTCGTGGCCGCACTGCTGGCGCCGCCTCGGTTCGTGATCACGTGTGAGGCCGAGTAGGCGAGCGGACGTTTCGGGTCGCGGGAGTTGGCCCGGAGTGCGGCAGCGACGTTCTGGGTACCGGCGATGCGCAGGGCGCCGACGGCAAGGTTGCGCCAGGTCGCCATGGCGCGGGGTGCATTGCCGGTCCGAAGCTGCGAGGCATCCTCGGCGAAGGCGGTGTCCCGTACGCGGTGCAGGGCCTCGATCTGCCAGTGCGAGCCGATCATGTTGGCGAATTGGGCGGGGGCGGCCTGCTCGGCGGTCAGGCTGGTGACCGCGTAGACCGTCTTGATGCTGACCTTGCCGCTCTTGCGGTGCAGGCGGCGCCGCTTGAGCTGGACGGCCTGGCGGGCGCCGAGGAAGAGCAGGTTGTTCACGGTGCATACCTTGATACGGCGGATCTCGCCACGACCGTGGCTGCTCTCGCTGATGCGGCTCTGGAACGGAATCCACTGCCAGGGAAGGGTTTTGAGCTGCTTGCGGAGCTTCTTCTGATTCCCTTTGACGATCACGATGTAGTGGGCGTCGCGGCCGGCGAGGTACTTGGCGTGCTCGCGTGGGTGTGCATGGCGTCGCTGGTCACAACAGTGCCGGCCAGGTCGGCGAGGCTATCCCAGAAGGGGCTGGAAGCAGGTGATCTAGTTCGTCTTGTCTCCGACATCCATTTGGGCGAGGACCAGGCGGCTGGTGTGATCGAGCGCGGACAGCAAGTGGATCTTGCAGCCGTCGGCTCTGGCGGTGCCCCGCAGGCTCTTGCCATCCACCGCCACCGCCCGCCGGGTTTTCGGGCCAGGCTCAGTGCGGCGATCGGCCGGCCAGGCGCCGACCGCCCGGTCGAGCGCATCGGCATCGAGGCGGGCCAGGGTGCGGCGGATCGTTGTCTCGCACGGAACCGGCCGGATGCCGGTCAACGGGCAGCGACGGTTGCCAAGGCGGTCCAGGACCGCCGATGGCGCATCGGCCGCCCACTCGCTGATAGCCAGCAGTGAGGTCGCGCCGCTCAGCACAGCGCAGGCTGCCAGCGCCAGTACATACACCAGGCCGTGGCGCACGCCGCGGGGCTTGCGCGGATCGGGGACAGCGGCCAACCGGGTCAGCAGCCCAAGCAGTTCACGTTCCGCGGCGTCAGGCTGGTCACGGAGTTGGTCAAGGACGGGCGGGATCGGAGACGATACGACGGCAGGCACGGACTTCCGTAGAGATCACTGGACTCGACACCCACATGTCTTGGAAGCTCGTGCCTGTCCCTCATCCGGGCCACCACCGGCACACACACCGGGAAAACCACTCAAGCCGCGACTACGCCGAAGCCCTGCGGCGGGACGGCCTGGATCAGCGGGATCAGTTGGGCGACGTCGTTGTGGTTGCCGCCAGTGGTGATTGCCGCGAGCGGGATGCGGTGCGCTTCGACGATCAGGTGGTGCTTTCTGTCGGCCTGTGGGCGTTGCGTGCAAAATTTTGACGCTCAATTTGCTGCCCAAACGTCTCTGCGCAGGCTCGCGGTCCCGGCGGGCGAGGCGGACGGCCGCCCCTTCGGCGTCAGTGTGATCACCCATGCCTGCGGCGACCAGATCGGCCTCCACATTGCCGCCTACTCATCGGCGAACATAAGCCGGCCCCCCTCCAAAGCGAATGCAGCACCGCTACCGCATCGCCGGCGAAGCGGCCCACCTCACTTCACCATCACGTCACAGGGCCAGACATGCGGATTCCTCCTCCTACAGGAACAGGACCGGGTCGAGCACGTCCCCACACAGAAGGAACTCGCCGACACCGAGAGCACTCCTGGGTCAGGATCCCTCGCTACGACTACTCCCCCGCTGACCGCTTGAGAATCTGTGTCAGCGGTGGGCTGCCGCACCGGGCCAGCGAGTGGGCCGACGTGGCCGCACGCCCTCTTGAAGACCAACTCGCCGAGATCGTCCTCGCTTCGGGTCTTCCCCTCCTTGATGCGGCGTTCGTAGCAGGCGTCCAGCGGCTCCTGCAGGCCGGCTTGCATGCAGGTGAAGCCGGTGCCCGACCAACCGGCACACCGCGTCATCCCGAAGGAATGCGAAACTCGAATTCGGGACGGTCCCACGGCACGGCGGGCGGATTCGCGAACGCGGTCCCGGTCCGCACCGCACCGACGCGGTGGTAGAAGCCCTCGGCGGGAAGATGCGACACGACCTTGAGACGGTCGAGCCCGGCGGCACGGGCCTCGGACTGCATGTGCGCGACGAGTAGCCGTCCGATACCCCGACCTTGCGCTTCGTCGGCGACGAACAGCAGGTCGAGCTCCGGTGGAGCGAGGACGAGCGAGTAGAACCCGAGGACCCGGCCTCCGTGCTCGTCGGTGCCGACGGCCACAAAGGCGCGGTGGGCCTCGATGTAATCAGGACCGACTCGGTAGCCCGCGACTGCGGCTGCGTACTTACCCGCGTAGGCGCCTGAGCCGCGCACGAGCCGCGTGAGCCGTTTGGCATCCCGCGCGACGGCCCTCCGTATCGTGATCGGCTGGCTGAGCGGGGAAGTGCGTGAACTCATCGGGAGAGTATTTCGCACCGGGGAATGCCTTCGCGCGGCGGGTCGGCTGCTCGGGCAGGCGTTCGTGAAGAGCGCATTTCCGGAGGGAAGGCGGGTGGGGGAAGCGGTGCCTGCCGCCGTTCTGGACGGCCCTACGGCGACGTGGTGGCGCCCGGCCCGTGGTGCGCGGTCAACCGCTCGGCCAGGGCTCGCAGCTCGGCGCCGAAGGCCGGGTCGTGGAGCTGGGGTGAGCCGGGCGCCGGGCGGTCGTGGACGAAGTACGTCCCGTCGATGCGGTCCGTCCGCGTGGCCAGTGCGACCAGACGGCGGGCGCCGTCCGCGGGGGTGCCCAGGAACGGCCTCGACAGTGTCGTGAGGACGGAGCCGGCCGGTCCCAGGTAGCGGCCGAAGCCGGAAGCGATGATGCCCGGATGGAAGTCGGCCACCGTGATCTCCGGGTGGCGGCGGCCGAACTCGCGCAGCAGGATCCCGGCTGACAGCTTCGCCCGGGCATAGACCTTGTGGGTACCGAGCCCCGAGGTGCCGGTCGCGACCGCGGCCGTTTCGCCCCTGGTGAGCGAGGCACCGGTGTGGGAGCGCGAGGAGGTCGCCACCACCCGGCCACCGGCCAGCCGGGGGGCGAGCAGGGTCGTCAGCAGCCAGGGCGCGATGGCGTTGACCTGGAAGATCGGCTCGATGCCGTCCGCCGTCACGGCGCGTGCCCGGGGGATGCCGCCCGCGTTCGCCGCGAGTACGTCGATGCGGGGCACGAGCGAGCGAAGTTCGCCGGTGAGGCGGTGGACGTCCGCCAGATCGGCGAAGTCCACCGTGAGGCCGTCGATGCCCAGTTCGTCCGCCAGGGCGCGGGTCGCCGCCGGGTCCCGGCCCACGGCGATCACCCGGGCACCGAGTCGGTGGAACATGCGCGCGGCCTCGGCGCCGACCCCGGAGCTGGCTCCGGTGACCACGACGGTGCCGAGGGCACCGCCGGACGGGTTGGAGCTCATCGCCGTACCTCCTTCTTTCCGTGAGGCGGTCCGCTGAGTACGGCGCGGCCCCGGGCGAAGGCGCCGTGTTCGGCCGCGGCCAGCAGGAACTGCGCCACGTCCGCACGGGAGATCGCGAGGTTCGGCGGGGTGCGCAGCTCACCGGACGCCGACCAGTGCGCGCCGGGCGGCTCATCGGTCAGGGCGCCGAAGTACGCGACCGTCCAGTTGAGCCCGGAGGTCTCCAGGATCTGCTCGGCGGCGTCGAAGTCCCGGTAGTCGCGCCTGATGAAGACCCTGGTGGCCGCACGGACCGGCGCGGACGCCGCGTGCACGCTCTCGCCCGCGCCCCAGGCCAGGGGCATGACGATCCGTTCCACCCCGCCTTCGCGCATGGCATCCACCAGCAGCGTGGCGGCCGCCGCGACGATGGCGGGTCCTCTGCGGCCTCTGAGCCACAGCGGATTTCCGAGGGCGCAGATCACGGCGTCATGCCCCGGAACCGCCTTGCGCACGGTCTCCGGCTCGTCCGCGACCGCACCGGTCACCACGGTCAGACGGGGGTCCGGCGGCAGACCGTCCGCCCGCCGCACGAAGGCGGTGACATGGTGCCCGTTCAGCAGCGCACGGTAGACGACCTGGCGGCCGATCCCGCCATTGGCACCTGCGACGAAGAGACGCACAGCGAGACCTCCTCAGCACTCACGGCCGGTCGGCGGCACGGGGCTCATGACGTCCTCGGCTGCCGGGACGGGTGCCGCGGGCGCTGCTCGCAGCGCCGCGACCACCTCGACCTCGAGCAGGTACTCGGGTGCGAAGAGGGCGGGCACACCCACGAGCGTGCTCGCGGGGGCCTGGGAGACACCCGCCCGCAGCGGTCCGAAGATCGCGGGCAGCAGTGCGGGGCTGTAGTCCACGACGTAGACGGTTTCCTTGACGATGTCGTCGCGGGTGGCGCCGACCGCCGCGAGGGCCGCCTCGATGTTGCGTACGACCTGCGCGGCCTGGGCCGCGTGGTCACCGGGCCCGACGGGTCGGCCTTCGGCGTCCCGGGCGACCTGGCCCGACAGGTGCACCAGCCGCTCTCCGCCGGTGGTGACGACCTGGCTGATCATCCCGGCCGGACCGTAGATGGCCGGGGGATTGACGCGTTGTACGGACATGACCGTGTCCTTCCGGCACTCAGGAGGGCGTTCCGGCCCAGGCGGTCAGCGCGGCGCGCCGCTCGTCACGGCGTGCGGCGAGGTCGGCGGTGCGCGTGGCCCAGGCGATGTGGCCGTCGGGGCGTACGAGGACCTCGGTCACTCCCTCCAGGTCCGCGTGGTCGTCCCGCTTCGTGACGGTGACGGCGATGACGCGTGATCCCCAGCCGGCGACGGCCGCCCTGAGCTCCGGGTCGCCCGCGAGATCGAGGTGGACGAACCGGCCCTGGGGGAGCAGTTCGTAGACCCGTATCGCCTCCGATGCCGCGGCGGTGAGCCCCAGGTCGGGCATCCGCGCTCCCACCAGCGGGTCGGCCCCGGGGCTCGCGGGCGGGTAGGCGGTGCCGAGCGCGGAGACCTGGGCGGCGAGCTTGCGGTTGACCTCTTCCATGCGCAGGAGTTCGTCGAAGAGTTCACGGAGGGCCGCGGCGGGACGCTGGTACTGCGGAACCAGCGTCAGCTCCGCGAGCAGCGTCTGCACCTCGGTGTTCTCGGTGACTGCCCGGCCGACCGGGCTGCGCTCCTCGTCATAGCTGTCCAGCAGCCCGGGCGGCGCCCAGCCGTTGACAGCGGCGGCCAGCTTCCAGCCGAGGTTCATGGCGTCCTGGAGGCCGGTGTTGAGCCCCTGGCCCGCCGCGGGGAAGTGGATGTGAGCAGCGTCGCCCGCCAGCAGGACCCGGCCGGAGCGGTAACTCTCCGCAAGCCGTGTGGCGTTGCCGAAACGCGAGAGCCAACGGGGCTCGGCGATACCGCAGTCGGAGCCGCAGATCCGGATCAGGGCCGCACGGAACTCCTCCAGGGTCACGGGCTCACGGGCCAGCACCCGCATCCGCTCCGGATCCACGTAGACCAGTCGGGTCAGACCGCCCTCCAGCGGCGCGACCAGGACGCCAGATGCGCGGGCCGCGCCGAGGACCGCCGGGTCGGCGTCGAGCACGGCGAAGTCGCCGAGCACACCGGTGAGCGTCTCGTCGGTACCCGGGAAGCCGATGCCGGCGGCCTCCCGCACCCGGCTGCGTCCGCCGTCGCACCCGATCGCGTACCGGGCGCGGACGGTCTCGACGCCCGCGGGACCCCGCACCTGCACCTCGACGCCGTCGCCGTCCTGGCTCAGACCGACGACCTCGTGTCCGCGCAGGATCTCCACACCCAGCTCACGGGCCCGCTCCTCAAGCAGCGCCTCGGTGCGCGCCTGGGCGAGGAAAAGCGTGTAGCCGTGCCGGGAGTCCAGCGCGGAGAAGTCCAGATGGGTGGGGAGCTGGGCGAAGTGCCAGCCGGGCACGGTCCGGCCGAGCGCCAGGAACCGGTCGGCCAAGCCGCGCTGGTCCATCAGTTCCACGCTGCGCGGATGCAGGGTGAGCGCCCGCGAATCGGGCTGCGGCTCGGTGCGCCGCTCCACGATCCGGGTCCGCACACCGGCCAGCGCCAGCTCGCACGCGAGCATCAGCCCGGTCGGTCCCGCGCCCACGACGATCACACCGGCATTCATCGAAGTTGCCCTCCGCTTATTTTGTGAACAGCGTTCACGTGAACGCCGTTCACTATAGTGAGGCCCATGAGCTCCCCGTCAAGCCCGACCCGAGGCCGGCCCCCGCGACTCGACCGTGCGCGCACCCTGCAGACAGCCCTTGACCTGCTGGATCAGTCAGGGCTCGACGCATTGACCATGAGGCGGCTCGCCGATGCGATGGACGTGCAGGCCGGCGCGCTGTACCGCTATTTCGCGACCAAGCAGGACCTACTGACGGCGATGGCCGAGCGGATGATGGACGGCGTCGCGGATGCCGCCGAGGCGCGCGAGGCCGACTGGAGCGAGCGGCTGGCCACCCTCGCCCGCGCGATGCGTGCGGCCCTGCTCTCCCGTCGTGACGGTGCGCGGGTGTTCGCCGGTACGCACTCGACGGGGGCGAACATCCTGGGCTTCGCCGACACGGTCGTGGGCGTGATGCGGACGGCGGGCTTCCCCGACGACGACGCGGCACGGGCGCTCTACGCCATGGCCAACTTCACCGTGGGCCACACCCTGGAGGAGCAGGCCGCCCTCCAGCCGGGAAGCGGAGGCCCGGCGGACCCGGGCCACCTCGCCGACGCGGTGGCGGCCGGGACGTACCCGCATCTCAAGGCCAGCCTGCCCACGCTCACCAGCACCGACTTCACCCGGCTCTTCGAGTTCGGACTGGACCTGCTCATCGAGGGACTGAGGGCGCGGCGCTGACTCGCAGCCGACGCGCCCTCTCGGCCCGGGAGGAGGCCAGGACTTCGATGAGACGCGCAAACCCGGAGCGCCGGCCGGCGCTCCGCTTCACCTGCCGGTGCCCGGTGACGGACCCGCGGCCCGGGGCAGCAGTCCGAGTCGTGCCAGGTTTCCGTCCAGCCAGGCGGCGGCCAGTTCCGCGCGGGAGCGGCAGCCCGTGCGCTGGAACAGCCGGGTCAGCCGCTGTTCGACGGTCTTCTCGCTGCAGGCGAGTGCGACGGCGATCTGCCGGTTGGTCGCGCCGTCACTCACCATGCGGACCAACTTGACGTCCCGCTCGGTGAGTTCGTCCGTGGTGGGGCGCAGCCTCGGCATGGAGATGTTCCGCCGCCGCGCGGCACGTGTCAGCTCGGTGCGGAAGGAGCGCCCCATACCGAGCCGGTGTGCGTTGCGGGTCGCCTCGGTCAGCCAGGGCCGGGGGTCGTCGGCGACATGCGTCAGGCACTGGCAGCACAGCACCGCCAGGTGAACATCGCCTCGGCGCTGCACCAGCCGGTGGGCGGCGAGTGCGCTGTCGGCGTCGCGGTGTGCGATGCCGCGTGCGATGAGCACCGCCTCGTGGGTCATCGGGGACGCCGCCTCCTCGTGCAGCGCCTGGAGCTCCTCCTCTGCCTGCCGCGCCGTGCTCGGTTTTTTCTGAAGGAGCGCGAACCACATGATCCGCACCAACACCCGCTCCACACCGGCGAGCAGGCCGGCCTCGCGCGCCTGCCGCACGTCGTGCCACGCGAGCTCCAGCGCCTCCCCGGCCTGGCCCGACCCGTACCGGACGCCCAGCCGGGCCCGCGTCACCAACGGATGGGTGGCGGTGTCGGGTATCCGCCGCAGCCACGCGCGGGCGCGTTCGAGGTCCCCGCGCATGCAGTGGATCTCGGCGGCCAGGGCCCGCGCCGACTGGGAGGCGCCGGCCGTGGCGTCGGACCGGCCGCGCACCTCGATGCCGCGGGCGGCCGCCAGGGCCGCGTCCCAGTCCCCCGCCAGATAGTCATCCACCATGGTCAGGTACCGGGCGGCGATGCTGTCCCCCGCCGCGGCATACCGGTCACCGAGGACAGCGGCGAGGGCGCCGGCCAGGTCTCCGTATGCGGCGGCGTTGCGCAGCCGGTCCAGGCCGGCCTCGTCGATGGCGTCGGACGGCAGGCTCTGCCGGGCCCGCCGCAGGTCGGCAAGGCTGCCCACCGCGGCGCCCACCAGACGTAACTCGGACGGCGAGGGCATCGGCCCGGAGCGGCGCCGCGCGTGGGCGGCCACCGGGGGGTGCGCGGCCGGCACCGGCACCGGTGTGGCCGGCCCGATGCCGTAGCGGCCACCGAGGGCGGCCAGCCCGGCGGCGGCCGGCAGCCGGCTCAGCGCCTCGCGATACCGGGGATCGGCGTCGTCGGCGTACGGCGACCGGTGTTCGTGCAGTGCCGCCAGCGCCCATGCGCCGGCGACGGCCTCCAGACCGGCCGCGTTCTCCGCATGCTCGGCGTCCGGCGCGTCCAGGCGGGCGAGCAGCGGCTCGCCGATCGCCAGGAGCCCGGCGTGGTCGCCGTGCCACAGGCTCAGGCTGCTCGCCTCGTGGAGCACGCCGGGGGTTCGCGGATCCTGCGGCGCCATCCGGCGCAGGGCCGAGGCGTACGCGCGGGCGGAGAGGGGCTGGTCGGTCCGGGCGTACTCGCGGGCTGCCGCCAGCAGGACCGGCACCGCGAGTTCGTCGTCCAGCCGGTGACCGGCGGCTGTCACATGGTCGGCCAGCCGGGGGTGGCCGCTGCCCGTGGCCTCGGCTCCCAGCCGGTCCGTGACCGACGTGACGAGCCGGGCGTGGGCCCCGGTTACGTCGTGCCGGACGGGCAGGGTCCGTAAGGACGCCCCGAGTGCCGGCACGGCGAACGACAGCCGGCCCTCCCGGTCCACGATCAGCACCCGGTCCGCGACGAGCCGGTCCAGCCTGCGCTCGACGGCCTGGACGTCGACCGAGGGCAGCAGGCTGAGCACATCGTCGAAGCGCACTTCGGCCCGGCTCGCCATATGGGCCAGAGCGAGCAGCGCCTCGGCGGTCCCGGAGTCCGCGGTCGCGTCGGGCCGGGCGATTCCGAGCAGTTCGGCCGGATCCGAGCTCAACCGCAGTTCTCCGGCCGGAACCGCCAGACAGAGCTTGCCGTCGAGTTCCAGCAGAGCGCGCTCGTCCAGCGAGTCGACCACCGAGAGCACGGCCCGGGGGTTGCCCCGCAAGGTACCCAGCGCACGCGACACGGCCTCGGCCAGCGCGGGCTCGGCCGGACGGCCGAACCGCCCGGCGACGTGCGTGGCGACCAGCGCGGCGACGTCGGCCTGGCACAGCGGGGCCAGTTCCAGCAGCCGGTCGGCCGCGGCAGTCAGCTGCCCGACGACGGCGTCCCCCGCGGTTCCCGGCCGGACGGCCAGCACGACCGGCACGCCGCGTGGGCGGAACAGCCGCAGCAGCAGTCCCAGTGTCTCGGCGACGTGCCGCGGCATGCGCTCGACGCCGTCGACGACCAGGGCGAAGGGGGCCTGCCGGGATGCGTCCGCAAGGGCCGCGCCGAAGGCCGAGAGTCCGGTCAGCTCGCCGTCCTGCGCCGCGGCACCCACCAGCGCCCGGCGGGCGGCGGCGAAGCACAGCAGGCCGGCGTCGGGGTCCTCCAGGAGCAGGTCGCAACCCGGGTCGGGGATGTCCACGGCGGCTTCCCAGGCGAGCCGGAGAACCCTGGTGCCCTCCTGCACCGCCCTACGCCGTGCCTCGTCCAGCACGGCGGTCTTGCCCACCCCGGCCTCGGCGGTGACGAGCAGGACACGCGCCGACGCACCGCCGGCGCACAGCACCTCCGCCACGTCGCGGACTTCGCCGTCCCTGCCGATGACCGGCCCATGGTCCTGCTGCACGCCGGCTCCTCGTTCGTCCTCGCTCACCGAGGTAAGACGGTTCCGCGCCCGTCACAGTTCACTGCGACGCGATGAATGGCCCTGCCACAAAAGGGACTTCGCGCCACAGCTGACGGGAAGGCTCCCGAAAGGCGGCGACGGCGTAATGTCGACGAACAAGATCGGAAAGCCCAGGACCAGGGAGCCCGGAGACGGCCGCTCACCTCCGGCCGGGGCATGGCACAGAAGAGGGACGCACTGCACAGTGACCGCGTGGACGGGCGACACCGAACGGATCAGCTGGGGCACGGCCGCCCGCATGGACCGGACGGAGGACCGGCTGCTCGGGCGCGAGCGCGAGGAGCACGAGGTCCTTGGCCGCCTGACCGACCCGGACGGCCCGCGCCTGCTGCTCGTGCGGGGCGAACGGGGAGTGGGGCGCACCACGTTCGTACGGGCCGTCGGGGACCGGCTGCGGGAGCAGGGGACCGCGGTGCTTGCGATGGAGTGCGCTCCGGCCGACGGTGAACGGCCGTTGCTGCTGGCGCTGCGGCTGGTCATGGCGCTGGAGGAGCACCGGCCCGCAGCGGAGCGCCGGTGGCCGGCCGGACAGCCCCTCGCGCGGGCGCTGTCCGCCGTGGACCGGCGCGACGGGCCGGCGATGGACGCGCTGCTGCGTGCGGCACTCGCCCAGTCCGGGCCGGTCGCCGTGCTGGTGGACGACGCCCAGCACGCCGATGCGGCGTCCCTGGCCGTGCTCCGCGGGATCCATTTCACGCGGCTCGCGCCGGCGGTCCGGCTGGTGGTGTCGGCGGCGCTGCACGCGGGCGGAGCGAAGGACGGCCGCCACCGCGCACCCGACCGTGCCGGGAGCACCCCGGGCCCGGAGCGGACGCCGGGCCGCGACGGTCCGCGCGATGCCGTGGAACGGCTGGCGGGGGTCGAAGGGGCCCATTCGGTGGTGCTGTCGCGGCTGGGCCCCGAGGACGTCACCGCGATGGTGGCCCAGCGGTTGCGGGCGACGCCGGACGCCACCTTGGCCCTGCGGATACACGAGTGCTCGCGTGGGGTCCCGGGGGCGGTCGACGCCATGCTCACCGGCTGGGAGCGTAAGGGCGAGATCCGGATCACCGACGGTCACGCCTTCGTCGGCACGCACGCGCCGTTGCCGGTGCTGCCGGACGACGACCGGTTCGTCAGGGCGCTGGACGCGCTGGGCGAGCCGTGTCGCACGGTGGCCGCGGCACTGAGCGTCCTGTGGCCGTTCGGCCTTGCGGCCCTGGAGCTGATAGCGGCTTGGACGGGCCTGTCCCCCGGCGTCGTCGGCGACGGCGTGCGCGACCTGGTCGGGGCGGGAATCGTCGACGGCCTGCCCGGCCCGGACGGCACCACGGTTCGGGGCTGGACGTTCCGCCTTCCGCTGATGGCGCACACCGTCGCGGGGCGGCTCAGGCCGTTGGAGCGCGGCCGGCTGTCCGCCATCGCGGTCGAGGCGCTCTGGGCGGACGCGGACGCGGCGGACGCCGGGCAGCCGGTGCGCCCGGCGGTACCCCTGCTCGACGAGGCACGGGCGCGGACCTACCTGGCGGACCGGATCGCGGACGCGGGCACCCTCGTCGACCGTGAACGCGCGGTGACGGAGTTGACGGCCGCCGCGGAACGGGTGCGGCCCGGCACCGAGGACTGGGCGACGCTGCGCTGGCTCCGGGCGGCCGCCCAGCTGATCGAGCACCCCGCCGCCCGCGCCCCGGCCCTGCAGCGGTGGGCCCGGGCCGCCTATGTGGCGGGCGACTACCGGACCGGGCGGGCCGTCGCGCAGCGGCTGCTGCGCAACCCGGGGCACACGCTTTCCCCGTCGGATCTTCAGGCGATCGCCCAACTCCTCGTCGGAGTGACGGTCAACGAGCTGGACTGGCGGACGCTGTCCCGGCTGACGACGGCACAGTGGTGGGACGAGCTGCCGGTGCCTGCCCTGGCCAAGGTGAGCGGCCGGGCCCTGGCACTGTGCCATCTGGCGAGGTGGCAGGAGGCGTGGGACCTGCTCTCGCGGACGGAAGCGGTGTGGAACACCAGTCCGCGCTGCCGTGCGACACCCCGGGCCTTCCGCGCCGCGGCCGCACGCGCGATGGGCCGCCCGGAGGCCTACCTGCGCGAACTGGCCCTGCCCGACGCGCCGGCACTGCCCGTAGGCCAGGTGTACGCGCTCGCCGGGGCCATGTTCGACGAGATGATCGTCGGCTACGACCGGAAGGCGGCACAGACCCTGCTGAAGTCCCGTGGGATGACGGTGGAGATGCTGCCGCCGCTCAGCCGGTTCCTCTGGTACCACCTCACGGGCCGGTGGGACGAGGCGCTGGAGTCGGGCCGCCGGCTGCTGGCGACCGACGATGTCCAACTCCCCGCGTCGGACGGCTTCCTGCTGCCCGCGCGGACCGCGGCCATCCTCCTCGCCCGGGGCCGTACCAGCAGTGCCCTGCGCGTACTGGAGAGCGTGCCCGGCATACAAGGGGCGCCGCCGTCGTGCTCCCTCACCGCCACCGAGGCGGAGGTGCTCGGCACTCTCGGCGACCTGGACGGCGCCGAACGGGCGCTGCGCCGCGGGCTGGACCGGGCTCACGAGCACGGCCAGGTCCAGGGCACGGACGAGTTGTGGGCCCCGCTCGCCGAGGTGACGGCCGGGGCGGGGCGCACCGCCGAGGCTTTGACCTGTCTGGAGCGCCTGGGGCGGATCGCCGCCCGGTCGGGCAGCGAGCGGACGCGGTTGCTGCATCTGCTGGCCTCGGCCCGGGTCCTGCGGTCGGACTCCCCCGACATCGCCCGCGCACATCTGCGCAGGGCGGTGGACCTGGCCCGTGCACGCGGCCTGCCGTGGGAGACGGCGACCACTTTGGCGGCGGCCGCCGAGGCGGGCGCGGGTCCGGCCACGCTGCTGCACGAGGCGTACGAACTGTTCGGCACGACCGGTGCCACCCTGTGGCGCTTCCACACCAGGACGGCGATGCGCCAGGCCGGGCTCACCGTCGCCGGCCGTAAGCAGGCCACCGCCGAGAACGAACACCTGCTGGCCGTCCTGATCGCCGAGGGGCTCACCAACCGCCAGATCGCCACCGTCCTGCGGCTCAGCGAGGACGCGGTCGCCAACCGGCTGTCCCGGCTGTTCACCCGCACCGGAATGCGCTCCCGGACCGAGGTCGTCGCAGCCGTGCTCACCGGCTCCCTCTGACCTCGTCCCGGACGTCCGTCGGCATCGGAAGCGAGCGTGCGGCGGCTCGCGCCAGGTTTCCCTGCCCTTAGCCGATGAGGGGGCCACGCAGCCGGAACAGCTGATTGCACATGGCACCATCTTGATCAGCACCACCAGTGAGGCGTCGGCAAAGCAAGCGTGCGGCTCCGCACAGCAAGTCTCGCTCGCTGCACCGACGTCGGTTTTCCGGGCCGGCCCTCCCCCTGGGGCCGAGGCCTTGCTTCCGCTCCCCGGAAAGGTACGTCCAGCATGGGATCCACCCGATCAGGACCGGCCGCGCAGCGACGTTCGAGCCCCCTCCCGACAGTGGCCTCACCGGCAAGGCCCGCCACCGGGTTCGACGGATAAACGCGGGTCACCGTGGACACCGATAAATAGCGTATGTCACATGGGATCACGATCCCGGCCATTCCACGGGGGAAAGGAAGGACATGCATGTTTTCGGGAGACAACGATGTCGTGCAATCCTTCGGGCAATCCCCGCCGGCCATCAGGGTCTTCGGGCCCATGAAGGTCCGGTTCGGTCAGTTGGATGTGCCCCTGGGCTCTCCGCGGCAGCGCGCCCTGTTCGCCGTGCTGCTCATCAACGTCGGCAAAACGGTGTCGGTGCACGACATCATCAGCTCCATATGGGGGCCTTCCCCGTCCACGTCCGTCATGGGCACGCTGCATTCCTATGTGTCGCGTCTGCGCAAGGCGATCTCCGAGACGATGACGACACAGCACGAGGTCCTCGTGAGCATGCGTCATGCGGGTCCCGGATACCAGCTGGACATTTCCCCGGACGACACCGACGTCCACCGTTTCGAAAGCCTCGTGGAGTTCGGACGCCTGCGGCTCGCCGCCGGTGACCTGACCGGGGCTCACCACGCGATGGACCAGGCCCTGGCGCTGTGGACCGACACTCCCTACGGCGAACTGGCGGCCTACGACTTCGCGACGCTGGAGGCGACCCGCCTTGAGCAACTGCGCCTGCAGGGCCTGCAGATATGGGCCGACTCCTGCCTTGGCCTGGGTTCCTACGACGAGGTGGTCCGGGAACTCGGCAGGGAGATCCGGCACAATCCGATGCTGGAACGCCTGGGCAGCCGGCTGATGCTGGCGCAGTATCACAGCGGTTCCCCGGCCGAGGCGCTGCTGACGTACGAGCAGATCCGCTCCCATCTCTCCGCGGAACTCGGCGCCGACACCAGCAAGGAACTGCAGGAGATCCACCAGGCGATCCTGCGCCAGGACCTGCCGGCTTGCCGGCCCGGCCCGGCCCGGGAGAGCCGGCCCGCGCAGCGGCCCGGCGCCGGGAGCCGGGAGGTCACCGTCCCCCAGCCACGGGCGGCCAAGGCGGCACCGCCGATGGGCAGCCTCGTCGGGCGGGAGCAGGAGTTGGCGCAGCTGCGGTCCTTGGTGGCGGGGGAACGCCCCATGCGCACGGTGCTGGTCACCGGCGAGCAGGGAGTCGGCAAGACCCGCTTCCTCAAGGAGCTGGAGAAGGAACTGGCGGCCACGGACCGGGAGGTGATCTGGGCCCACTGCGCCGGGGCCGGGGCGAGCGCCCGCCGTATGTGGCACCAGGTCGTACGGAAGGTGCTGCGGGCGCGGGGAGGCAGACTCGATGCGCCGGTCGGCGAGTTACCCGGCGCGTTTCCCGCCCGCGAGCACGACCGGCCCTCGGAGCACGACACCGGCCGCCTCACGCACCTCGACGACACCGCCTACCAGCATGCCGTCGTACAACTGCTTCTGGCCGGCGGCAAGCCCGTGGTGCTGATGCTGGAGGATCTGCATCTCGCGGACGCCTACACCATGCAACTGCTGCACCTGCTCACCGTGGAGGTCCCCGACGCCCGTCTCGTGGTGATCGCGACGGTGCGCGAGCACTGCCTGGCCCTGCGCCCGGAGCTGCGGCGCGCGGTGGCCGATCTGCTGCGCACGGACGCCGTGGGCAACCTCCATCTCACCGGGCTCTCCCCGGTCGAGGCGCACGCCCTGATCCACGAGCTCCATGGCGCGCCCGTCCCCTGGTACCAGGTGTCCTTCCTGCACCGTGCCGCCGGCGGGAACCCCTACCTGCTCACCGGGCTGGCGAAGCTGAAGGATCTGACCGGCATCCACAAGGATCTGCTGGGCGCGGTGCCCTTCGCCGTGCGGACCGTCCTTCAGTGCCGGCTCGCCGAGTACCCGGCCGAGGTGATCGCCGTGCTCGAAGTGTGCGCGGTGATGGGGCCGGTCATCGACCACTACCTGGTGAACGCGGTGCTCACCCAGCTCAGGATGACCGGCTCCGTGAATGACGCGCTGCAGACCGGACTGCTCACGCGGAATCCCGACGACCCCGGCGACCTGCGGTTCAGCCAGTACCTGGTCCGTGAGCACGTGCTCGCCGGGCTGGACACGATGTTCAGGGCACAGGTCCACCTGGCCATCGCCCAGGCACTGGCCGACGCCACGGCGCACGGCTCGCGGTGGGTCGTCGGACCGGACATCGGTCATCACTGCGCGCAGGCGGCCAAGGTCCTGGATCCGACGGAGGCGGTGCGTCCGATGGTCGCTCTGGCGGACCGGGCCGAGGGTCAGCGGCGTCAGACCGAAGCGTGGATGTGGCTGGCCCAGGCATCCGCGGTGCTGCGCGCGCGTCCGCTGAAGGGCGGGGCCGCCCAGGCCGAACGCACGCTGCGGGAACGCATGGCCCGGCTGACGGCCGGGGCCTGTGACGGATGCCGGACGCAGCCCGACTCCGGTCCGGGCAGAGGGAAGACACCCCGCGGAAAAGCCATCCTGCAGAAATTCCCTGTCTCGGCGTGCTGCGACAAGCGGAACCTGGCGGCGGGGATTGCAGCATGCCTGCACCACGCTTGACGCAATTCTTGATTTTCGCTTGAGGACGGCGCTTCTTGACGCATTCTTGCGCGCCCACCACCGAGCGAAAACAACGGTGTTCCGGGACTGTCGAGGCCGCTAATGTGAAATCCGCTCGGCTGGGCGCCTATTTCGTACCAGTCCTCATGACAGCCCACCGAACGGACAGGAGAATTCTCTTGACCACTTCGATGCCCTCCGTACGGCCAGAACAGCGCCATCTCTCGACCGAGATACCCGGGCCACGCTCCCGCGCCCTCGAAGAACGGCGCCGGGCGGTCGTCGCCCGCGGCGTCGGCAGCGCGGTGCCGGTGTACGCGGCGGCGGCCGGGCCCGGCCTGCTGCACGACATCGACGGCAATGCCCTCATCGACCTGGCGTCCGGCCTCGGCGTGACGGCGGTGGGCAACGCGGCCCCCCAAGTCGTCGACGCCATACGGGAACAGGCGGGCCGATTCACCCACACCTGCGTCCTCACCAGCCCCTACTCCGGCTATGTCGAGGTCTGCGAGGAACTGGCGAGCCTGGTCCCGGGCGCCCACGCCAAGCGGAGTGTCCTGCTGAGCACCGGCGCCGAAGCGGTCGAGAACGCCGTCAAGGTCGCCCGCGCCGCCACGGGCCGCACCGCGATCGTGGCCCTCGACCACGCCTACCACGGCCGCACGAACCTGGCCCTGGGTCTGACGGCCAAGAACGCGCCCTTCAAGCAGGGCTTCGGCCCGTTCGCCCCGGACATCCACCGGATTCCCACCTCGTACCCCTATCGCGACCCGGAGGGGATGACCGGCGAACAGGCAGCGCGGCGCGCCTTGGAGGCGCTGGACCGGCAGGTCGGCGGGGACAACGTGGCCGCTGTCGTCGTCGAGCCGATCCAGGGCGAGGGCGGGTTCATCGTGCCGGCCCCCGGCTTCCTGTCCGCCCTGCAGGAATGGTGCCTGGAACACGGGGCCCTCTTCATCGCCGACGAGATCCAGACCGGGTTCTGCCGCACCGGCGCCTGGTTCGCCTGCGAGCACGAGGACGTCGTACCGGACCTGGTGATCACGGCCAAGGCGCTCGCCGGCGGGCTGCCGCTGTCCGCCGTGACCGGGCGCGCCGAACTCATGGACGCCGTGCAACTCGGCGGATTCGGCGGCACCTACGGCGGCAACCCCGTGGCCTGCGCGGCGGCCCTGGCCGCGATCGACGTGATGCGCACCCACAAGCTGACGGAACGGGCTCAGGCGATCGGCACCACCCTGTTCACCCGCCTGGACGCCCTGGCCGGCCGGCATGAAGCCGTGGGCGAGGTTCGGGGGCGCGGGGCGATGGTGGGCGTCGAGATCGTCCGGCCGGGCAGCAACCGGCCCGACCCCGAGCTGGCGCAGCGCCTCGTGAAGGCGTGCCAGGCACGGGGAGTCCTCCTCCTGACCGCCGGAACCCATGGCAACGTCCTGCGTTTCCTGCCCTCCCTGGTGATCCCGCTGCCCCTGCTTGCCGACGCGATCGACGTCATCGAGGAGTGCTGTGCCGAACTTATGGACTGACGCGTCCGCTTCGGCTGCCGCACTGCCCGTGAGCAGGCTGGGCACGCTGAAGGTCCCGGCCCAGGGGCTGGGCTGTCTCAGCATGAGTTCGTTCTACGGGCAGTCGGACCGAGCCGAGGCGATCGCCACCGTCCACCAGGCGGTCGAGCGGGGCGTCACCCTGCTAGACACCGCCGACGTGCAGGGGCTCGGCGAGGGCGAGCGGCTGGTCGGCGCCGCCATCGCCGGGCGACGCGACCGTGTGCTGATCGCCACCAAGGTGGGCCTGGAACGCTCGGCGAGCGGTGAGTTCCTGGGGGTGCGCGGGGACCGGGACTACATCCGGAGCCGGTGCGAGGGATCGCTGCGCCGGCTGGGTGTGGACCACCTGGACCTCTACACCAAGCACTGGGCCGCTCCCGGGGAACGCATCGAGGAGGCCATGCAGGCCATGGCCGAACTCGTCGCCGAGGGCAAGGTGCGCCATGTGTGTCTGTCGGAGGTGTCCGCCGACACGATCCGCCGGGCCCACGCGGTGCATCCGGTCACCGCGGTGCAGAGCGAGTGGTCCCTGTGGACGCGCGGTATCGAGCACGATGTTCTGTCGACGTGCCGTGAACTGGGCATCGGTGTCATCGCGAGCTGTCCGCTCGGCCGCGGCTTCCTCACCGGAGGCGTCACCTCGCAGGCCGGTCTGCGACCCGAGGACTTCCGGCGTACGCTGCCCCGTTTCACCGAGCGCAACATCCGCCTCAATCTGGCGCTCATCGGCAGACTGAGCGCCGTCGCCCGCCGGCTGGACGTCACCCCCGCCCAGCTCGCCCTGGCCTGGATCCATCATCAGGGCGACGACATCGTCCCCATCCCGGGTACGGCCCGCAGGGACCACCTCGACGAGAACCTGGCCGCGGCCTGGCTCGCCCTGTCCGCGCGGGACCTGTGGGAGATCGAGGAGGCGGTGGCCCCGGAGGACGTGCACGGGGAGCGCTACGGCGACTTCCTGATGGAGCTGGTGGGCAACTGACCCGGCATGCCAAGGCGCCGCTTCCCTCAACCGGGGAAGCGGCGCCCAGCGTTCGGACCGAACCGGATCAGTCGGCGGACATGCCCTGCGGGGACCCTATGTAGGCGACCCCCGGGAAGCGCAGGGCGAGATCGCGGACCTGGCCGGCCACCCGCTCGGGGGCCTCACCGCGCAGCAGGATCCGCTCCAGGATCTCGGCCACCTCGGCCATGTCGGCCTCCTTCATGCCACTGCGCGTCAGCTCCTGTGTCCCCAGGCGCAGGGCGGGCAGACCGTCACTGCTGGGCAGGGGGACCGTCGTACTGCGGATGTTCGCCTCGGTCAGCAGCCTTCCCCAGCCGTGCGGTCCCTGTTCCTCGGGGATGTACGCCCAGACCTGGTGGGTCTGCGTCCAGCCGAACTCCTCGCCCGCCACGCTGAAGCCGCGCCCCGCCAACTGGGCGGCCAGTTCCCGGGCGTTGGACACGATCTGCTCGGCGTGCTCCACCCGGCAGGGCAGCAGTTCCTCCAGTGTGACCGCGAGCGCGCCGACGCTCCCGGCGTGCGAACTGGACGCCGTGAACGGAATCCGTTCCACGACCTTCTGTGCCAGGGCCTCGTCGTTCGTGACCAGCAGGCCCTTCTGCGGTCCGGGCAGGGTCTTGTGGGTGCTGCCGGAGATGGTGTCGAAGCCGCCGTCCAGCACCAGGGTCTGCGGCGCGGCCGGCAGGATGCCCAGCAGATGCGAGGCGTCCAGGCACATCAGGACGTCCGGTGCCGCCTGGCGCAGCAGCCGGGCGTCGGGAAGGCGCAACATGCTGGACGCGTCGAGGTAGATGGCGTCGACGGGGTTCTCTTCGAGCTCGGCGGCCAGCTTGTCGTAGTCGATCAGCAGGTTCTTGCGGTCGAACGGCAGCCGTGAGATGGAGTGCCCGAGGCCCTCGCAGACCGTGATCGTGGCGTAGTGCCCGCCGTCCTCCGGGTGCAGGACCATGACGCGGCTGCGGGGAGGCACCAGGGCGGTGATGGCGGTGTACATGGTGTGGAGCCCGGACAGGAAGTGCACGCACCCGTACCGGGCGCCGTAGAACTCCTTGGCGAGTTCGACGCAGTAGTCGTACACCTTGTCCAGCCCCATGACGTCCCCGTAGTGGGACACGGGCCCCTCGACGTACGGGTAGCGGTTGTTCGCGTCGCTGGACAGTGCCTCCCGCGCCCGCGGGGAGAGCCTGTTCTCGATGGGGAAGAGATTGAGGCTGGGCTGGCGCCGCAGGACTTCCAACACGTCCATGGAAAACACCTCTGGTCACCTGGGAAGCGGAGATCGCTGACTGCGCAGATGCTGACAGCGCCCGCTTGGCACGCACTTGGCATCCACTGACCGAGCAGGCTCGGACGGGCCGTCCCGGGCACGAGCGCCGCAAGGGGATGTCCATGCCGCTGCAAGACACGCTCGGCACACTCGGCGGTGCCCAGGCCGGCACGCCAATCCGTGCCGTCTGGACGAGCACACGCCTGATTCAGGGACTTCCCCACAGAGGAGCTGCCATGTCACGTGTCTCCACCGGCCCGAGCACTTCCCCGACGACCGCCCACGCCCTGCTGCGGCGACTCCACGACCACGGGGTGCGCACCGTGTTCGGCGTGGTGGGCCGGGAGGCGGCGTCGATCCTCTTCGACGAGGCGGAGGGCATCGACTTCGTCCTGACCCGTCACGAGTTCACCGCCGGCGTCGCCGCCGACGTGCTGGCCCGCATCACCGGCCGGCCGCAGGCCTGCTGGGCCACGCTGGGCCCCGGCATGACCAACCTGTCCACCGGGGTCGCCACGTCCATACTCGACCGGTCCCCGGTCATCGCACTCGCCGCCCAGTCCGAGTCGCACGACATCTTCCCCAATGACACCCACCAGTGCCTGGACTCGGTGGCGGTCATGGACCCGATGACCAAGTACTCCGTGGAACTCCAGCGGCCCGACGACATCACCGACCTGGTGGACTCCGCGATGACCGCCGCGATGACCGAGCCGGTGGGCCCCAGCTTCATCTCCCTGCCGGTCGACCTGCTCGGCGGCGCGATCGACACCTCGGTGGAACACCCCCCGGCGAGGACTCCGGCCAAGCCGATCGGCGCGGTCGAGGCCGGCTGGGAGCAGGCCGCGGACCAGGCCGTCGACCTGCTCAGGTCGGCGCAGCACCCCGTGCTGGTCGTCGGTGCCGCGGCCATCCGCTCCGGCGCCGTGCCCACCATTCGCGCACTGGCCGAGCGGCTGCAGATCCCCGTGATCACCACCTACATCGCCAAGGGCGTACTGCCGCACGGGCACGAGCTCAACTACGGCGCGGTCACCGGCTACATGGACGGCATCCTGTCCTTCCCGGCCCTGGAGACCCTGTTCGGGCCGGCCGACGTCATCCTCACCATCGGCTACGACTACGCCGAGGACCTGCGGCCCTCGATGTGGAAACGCGGCGGGGAGAAGACGACGGTGCGGGTGTCGCCGACGGCGAACCCGATTCCGCGGGTCTACCGCCCGGACGTCGACATCGTCACCGACGTGCAGATGTTCATGGAGTACCTGGACAGCCGGACGGCCGACGTCGCCGCGAAGACCCCGCACGACATCACGCCGCTGCGGGAGCGGATCGGCGAGTTCCTGGCCGACCCCGACCAGTACGACGACGGCATGCGGGTGCACCAGGTCATCGACTGCATGAACACCGTCATGGAGGAGACCGCGGAGTCCGGTGAGGGCACCATCGTCTCCGACATCGGGTTCTTCCGGCACTACGGGGTGCTGTTCGCCCGCGCCGACCAGCCGTTCGGCTTCCTCACCTCGGCGGGCTGCTCCAGCTTCGGCTACGGTCTGCCGGCGGCGATAGGTGCCCAGCTCGCCCGGCCCGGACAGCCGACCTTCCTCATCGCGGGTGACGGCGGCTTCCACTCCAACAGCGCCGACCTGGAGACCATCGCCCGGCTCAACCTGCCGATCGTCACGGTCGTCGTCAACAACGACACCAACGGCCTGATCGAGCTGTACCAGAACCTCGGCCACCACCGCTCCTTCGACCCGGCGGTGAAGTTCACCGGCGTCGACTTCGTCGCGCTCGCCCGCGCCAACGGCGTCGAGGCGATCAAGGCCGGTACGCGTGAGGAACTCCTTGCCGCGCTGCGCAAGGGTGCGGGGCTGGGGCGGCCGTTCGTGGTCGAGGTGCCGGTGAACTACGACTTCCAGGCCGGCGGCTTCGGCGCCCTGAGCATCTGATCATGGCGCGGAACCTCCCCGCCTCCGTCGGCTTCCTCGTCGAGGTCAGCGAGGACGGGGGCTCGCCCCTCGACCCGGTCTTCGCGTCCCTCGGCTCCCGGACCGAACTGAGCGAGCGTATTGACGGTCAGAGCCTGCGCGCCGTCCTCCTGCACTCCGGTGCCCCGGACAGCGCTCACGCCCACGCCCGGGGCACCACGGTGATCCTCGCCGGGGAGCTGTACAACCAGGACGAGTTGATCCGGCTGCTGCCCGGTGACGCGTCCCCGGTCGGCGACGCAGCCCTGGTCCTCGCTCTCTTCGCCGTCTACGACGTGCACGCGTTCCGGCTGCTGAACGGGCGGTTCGCCGCACTGGTCGGGTCCGCCGGCCGGACCGTGCTCGCCACCGACCATGCGGGGTCGGTGCCCCTGTACGCCTGCGCCACGGCCGGCCGGGTCCTGGCGGCGACCGAGGCAAAGGCGTTGCGGGCGGCTCCGGCCGGGCGGCCGATCGCCGCCCGGCCGGTCCGCCGGCTGGCCGGCGTCCACCAGGTACCGGCCGGCACCGTGCTGGACATCGCGGTGGGCACCGGGAAGTGCGTCGCCCACCAGACGTGGACGCCGCCGCTGGGCCGCCGGATCGTGTCGGAGAACGAGGCGGTCGACTCGGTCCGCCGGGTTCTGGAGCGTGCGGTGGCGGCGCGCACCGGCAGCGACACGCCCTTGGTGGTGCTCTCCGGGGGCATCGACTCCTCCAGCGTCGCGACGCTGGCCGCCCGCCGGTCGGCGGGGCCCATCGACACCGTCTCCATGGGCACCGAGGAGGCCGACGAGTTCCCGCAGGCCCGCGTCGTGGCCACCCATCTCGCCTCCGCGCACCGGGAGATCAGCATGTCCACCGCCGACCTGTTGCGGCAACTGCCGCACGCGGTATGGGCGGCGGAGTCCCTGGACCCGGACATCATCGAGTACCTGCTGCCGCTGACGGCCCTGTATCTGCGACTGGAGGGGCCGGGCCGGCGGATCCTCACCGGGTACGGCGCCGACATCCCGCTGGGCGGCATGCACCGCGAGGACCGGCTGCCCCAGTTGGACACGGCCGTCTGCCACGACATGGCCACCTTCGACGGGCTGAACGAGATGACGCCGGTGCTCTCCGGCATCAGCGGCCACTGGTCCACCCACCCCTTCTGGGACCGTGACGTCCTGGACGTGCTGGTCGGTCTGGAAGCGGGGCTGAAGCGCCGTTACGGCCAGGACAAGTGGGTGCTGCGCGCCGCCATGGGCGATCTGCTGCCGCACGAGGTCGTCATCCGTCCCAAGCTCGGCGTGCACGAGGGCTCGGGCACCACCTCCTCGTTCACCCGGCTGCTGACGGAGTCGTCGGTGCCGCCCGGGAGCGTGCACCGGGCCAAGCACCTCGTCGTACAGCAGCTGTTCGACCAGGTCGTCGTCGAGGGCCGGCACCCGGACGAGGTGAAGACCGACGCGGTCGTGCAGTGGGCCGCCGACCGGTTGGACGCCGACGCCCGGACGGCCGCCCAGTGACGTGCGACCCGTCCACCGGCCACCTCTCGACCCCGCACCGTCCGTCCCACCCCGGATATCTGCACCGAACAGGGACTACACCGTGAATCGCATCGACACCAACATCTCCCCCCGCTACGCGCAGATCCCCACCTTCATGCGCCTACCGCACGACCCGTCACCCCACGGCAAGGACGTCGTGGTCATCGGCGCCCCCTACGACGGCGGCACCAGCTACCGGCCCGGAGCCCGCTTCGGTCCGCGCGCCGTGCGCAACGAGTCGGGCCTCATCCACGGCGTGGGCATCGACCGCGGGCCCGGCACCTTCGACCTCATCAGCTGCGTGGACGCCGGGGACATCGACCTGACCCCGTTCAACATGCACATCGCGATGGACACCGCCCAGCAGAGGCTGACCGGCCTGCTCGCCGACAACGCCGCCTTCCTGATGATCGGCGGCGACCACTCGCTCACGCTGGCCGCCCTGCGCGCGGTCTCGGGCAAGCACGGCCCCGTCGCCGTACTGCACCTCGACGCGCACTCCGACACCAACCCCGCGTTCTACGGCGGCGAGTACCACCACGGCACCCCGTTCCGGCACGCCATCGAGGAAAAGCTCGTCGACCCGCAGCGCATGGTGCAGATCGGGATCCGGGGGCACAATCCACAGCCCGACTCACTGGACTACGCCCGCGGGCACGGAGTGCGGATCCTCACGGCCGACGAGTTCTGCGCGCTCGGCCCCGAGGCCACCGCCGCCCTGGTCCGTGAGCAGGTCGGCGACCTGCCGGTCTATGTGTCGGTGGACGTCGACGTCGTGGACCCGGCCTTCGCGCCGGGCACCGGAACACCCGCTCCCGGCGGGCCCACCTCGCGCGAGGTGCTCGCCCTGCTGCGCGGAGTCGGCGACCTGCGCCCGGTGGGCTTCGACGTCATGGAGGTCTCGCCGCTCTACGACCACGGCGGCATCACCTCCGTGCTGGCCACTGAGATAGGAGCCGAACTGCTGTACCAGTACGCGCGCTCCGTCACCCGAGAAAGGAAGAGCTCGTGACCGTGATCGACTGCTCGGAGTACTCCGCCCATCTGCTCGGGCTGACCACCCGGTTGCCCCAGATCCCCCGCAAGGACCTGTACGGCTTCCTCGACGCCGCGGGTGAGGCCGCCGCCGACCTCCCCGAGGACCTGGGAGCGGCGCTCGACGACTTCAACGCGGGCGGCAACCACGCCGGTTACCTGCTGCTGCGCGGCCTGCCGGTGGAGCGCGACGACGACCTGCCGGACACCCCCACCAGCACCCCGGCGCCCGTGGACCGCCCGCTCCAGCGGATGGAGGCGATGCTGGGGATCGTCGGCCGCCGCCTGGGCCTGCACACCGGCTACCGGGAGCTGCGTTCGGGCTCCGTGTACCACGACGTGTATCCCTCGCCGGGCGCGCACCACCTGTCCTCGGAGACCTCCGAGACCCTGCTGGAGTTCCACACGGAGATGGCGTACCACGTCCTCCAGCCGAACTATGTGATGCTCGCCTGCTCCCGGGCGGACCACGAGCGCAAGGCGGCCACGCTGGTGAGCTCGATCCGCCGGGCGCTGCCCCTCATCCCCGACGAGGTCCGCAGCCACCTCTACGAGCGCCCCATGCCCTGCTGCGTGGACGTCGCGTTCCGCGGCGGCGTCGAGGACCCCGGCGCCATCGCCGACGTCAGGCCGTTCTACGGCGATCCGCAGGACCCGCTGCTCGGATACGACCGTGAACTTCTCGCGCCGCGGGAGCCGGCCGACGTCGAAGCCGTGTCCGTGCTGTCGAAGGCGCTCGACGAGGTGAGCGAGTCGGTGCGCCTCACCCCCGGCGACATGGTCATCATCGATAACTTCCGCACCACGCACGCCCGCACACCCTTCAGCCCGCGCTGGGACGGCAAGGACCGCTGGCTGCACCGGGTCTACATCCGCACGGACCGAGGCGGACAGCTGTCCGGTGGCGAACGGGCCGGTGACGTCGTGGACTTCGCGCCGCGCCGGTAGTCCGTCGCACGGTCACTGGCGGCGTGGGCCGGCCCGGGGAGGGCCGGCCCACGCCGCCAGTCGGTTGTCCAAGGTCCGTATGTCCACCCGGTACAGGGAAGAATGCCAGGGTCCGCCGGACGCCTGGTGAGCACTTCCGTCGGCCGGTGGACCGATATCCGCTTCCAGGGAGACGATCGACCATGACAGACAGCGCAGCCTTCGATCCGCGAGGGTTCGCGGTGCACACCGCGCCCGTCGGGCTGGCGGACGACGGACGCGACGACTTCACCGTGCTGATGTCCACGGAGCCGGCCGTGGTGAGTGCGGTCTTCACGCGTTCCCGCTTCGCCGGGCCCAGCGTGCTGCTGAGCCGTGAGGCGGCCGCGGACCGCGGCGCCCGGGGTGTCGTCGTGCTCGCCCGCAACGCGAACGTGGCCACCGGGGCGCAGGGCGAACGCAACGCGCGCGAGGTGCGTGCCTCGGTCGCCCGGGCGGTCGGCCTGGCCGAGGACGAACTGCTCATCGCCTCCACGGGCGTGATCGGCAGGCAGTATCCGATGGAGGGTATCCGGGACCACATCAAGACCCTTGCCCCGCCGGCTGCCGACGGCGGCTTCGAGCGGGCGGCACGGGCCATCATGACCACGGACACCCGGCCCAAGGTGGCCCGCAGGCGGGTCGGCGACGCGGTGATCACCGGCATCGCCAAGGGCGTCGGCATGATGGAGCCCGACATGGCCACCCTGCTGACCTTCTTCGCCACCGACGCCCGGCTGGACCCTGAGGAGCAGGACCGGGTCTTCCGCCGGGTCATGGACCGGACGTTCAACGCGGTCAGCATCGACACGGACACCTCCACCAGCGACACCGCGGCGCTCTTCGCCAACGGCCTGGCGGGGCCCGTGGACCCCGTGGCGTTCGAACAGGCCCTGTACGAGGTGGCGTTGGAGCTGGTCAAGAGCATCGCGTCGGACGGCGAGGGCGCGAGCAAGCTCATCGAGGTGCGGGTGGGCGGGGCCCGGGACACCGCACAGGCCAAGCGCGTCGGCAAGGCGGTGGTCAACTCGCCGCTGGTGAAGACCGCGGTGCACGGCGGCGACCCCAACTGGGGGCGGGTGGCCATGGCGATCGGCAAGTGCTCCGAGGACACGGACATCGACCAGGACAAGGTCGTCATCCGGTTCGGTGAGGTGGCCGTCTACCCGCCCGGTCGGCACGGCGGGCGCGACGAGGACGAGGTGCGCGCCGCGGTGGCCGAGCAGATGCGCGGCAGCGAGGTGGTCATCGGCATCGATCTCGCCATCGCGGACGGTGCCTTCACCGTGTACGGCTGCGACCTGACCGAGGGATACGTCCGGCTCAACGCCGACTATTCGACGTGAGCGCGAGCGCCCCTCACCCCGAGCGGGGGTGAGGGGCCGCGCCGCGTCTACCAGGTGTCGAGGTGCATCACCTCGTCGAGCGGCTGTCGCGGCGCGGGCTTGAAGTCCGTGCCGATCGAGTACGCCGTCGGAAGCAGTGCCGCCTGGACGACGCCGTCGGGAATGCCCAGCAGCTCGGCTATCTCCTTCTCGTACATCAGATGCAGCGTGGTCCAGGCGGACGCCAGCCGGCGCGCCCGGGCGGCCAGCATGTAGCTCCACCCTGCCTGGACGATCGACCCCCACATGCCCGCCTCGTTGTACTCGGGCGCCGCGCTCGCGTCCAGGCAGGGGATGACGTGAACGGGCACCTCGCTCATCCGCTCACCCAGGTAGGCGACGCTGCTGCCCACGCGCTGCTGCACCGCGTGACGTGCCGGGTCCTCCGGGTACAGCGTGCCGCACGCCCCCTCCGAGCCCAGATACGTCTGCACCGCGCGCTGGTAGAAGCGACCGATCTCCGCCCGCTGCTTCGGGTCCGTGATGACCATCCAGTGCCAGGTCTGCCGGTTGCTCCCGGTGGGGGCCTGCAGGGCGACGTTGATGCATTCCTTGACGAGTTCCAGCGGCACCGGGCGGGTCAGGTCCAGCCGCTTGCGCACGGATCGGGTGGTGGTCAGCAGTTCGTCGGGGTTCAGTTCCAGCAACGACATGGGTCATCCCTTGGTGTTGGCGGTCCGCGGGGACCGGGGTGGTGGGTGGACGAGCACCGCTCACACGCGGGTGCGAGCGGCACGCCGGTCGGGGTGGGTCAGGACTGCAGCACGGGGTCGGCGTCCTCGGGCGCCGGTGCCCGGCGCAGACGCGCGAGGACGAGGTGGATGCCGGCCGCCACAAGCCCCAGCGCCAGGCAGGCCGTCCAGACCGCGGTCGTGCCGGACGCCTCGATCAACTGGCTGCCGAGCAGCGGTGCCAGGGCCACGGACGTGCTCCACACCATCAGCAGCCTCCCCTGATAGCCGCCCTGTGCGTGGGGTGGTGCCAGGAGGGCCACGAGCACCATGCACGTGGGCCAGACGACGATCTCTCCCAGGCTCCAGAGCACCACGGTCGCCGCGTAGCCCGGCAGGGTGTGGACGAGGCCGGTGAGGCCGAAGCCGACGGCGGCGAGCACGGTGGCCGCGGCCAGTGCGGACTCCGGCCGCAGCCGCTGCGCGAATCGGCCGAGCGGCAGTTGGAACACCGCGATGACCAGGCCGTTCACCATCATGGCCGTGCCGTACTGCGCCGGGGTCAGCCCCTGCTCCGTCATGGTCAGCGGCAGTGCCACCAACGGCTGTTGGAACATGACCCCGAGCAACAGCACCGAGCCGAGCAGCACCAGCAGGGAACGGTCCCGGCAGACGGCTCCCGTCCCCCGCCCGACGGGTCGGTCAGGCGGCTGGGCCGACTCCGGCCGGGTCTCCGGGAGGTAGCGGTAGACGATCACGCCGGCGACCAGGTTGGCGCCCGCGTTCACCAGGAACAGCACGAGGAAACCGTGCTCCGCGGCCACCCCGGCGGTGACGGCGGCGACCGAGAAGCCGAGGTTGGTCGCCCAGTACAGCAGGGAGAAGGCACGCGGCCGGTCGGCCTCCTCCACCAGGTCGGTCACGGCCGCCGCCCGGGCCGGCCGGGTCGCGTTGAGCCCCACTCCCACGACCAGGGTGCCCGCGAGCAGCAGGACCTTGCTGTGCGCGGCGCCGAGCCCCAGCATGCCGACGACGGTCAGCGCCTCGCTGGCCAGCAGAACCGCCCTGCGGCCGAGACGGTCCGCGAGCACTCCGCCGACCAGCGAGGCAAGGCCGCTGCCGATGCCGAACACCGCCATGACCACGCCGGTGAAGGACACCGAGTAGCCCCGCACGGTCGTCAGATAGATGGCGAGGAACGGTACGACGAAGCCGCCGGCGGACGTGATGAGCGTTCCGGCCCACAGCCACCAGAACGCCCTCGGCAGTCCTTCGAGGGCCGAGGCCCGCCGCTTCACGAGCCGTTCTCCGCCGTCTCGCGCCGCGGCACGAACCCGGTCGGCACCGTCTCCTCGGTCCAGCACAGCGGTTCACGGCCGAGGTGTACGCGCAGGGTGTCCGCCGCGAAGTCGATGCCGCTGCTGACCTGGACGAAGTGGTGCATGAAGCCCCCGCCGCCGATGCGCGCGCCCATCTCCAGCAGGACCGGCCGCACCCCGCCGACCAACCGCAGCTCGGTGTGCGTGGCGCCCTGGTCGACGCCGAAGGCCCGGTGCGCGGCGACGACTTCCGCCTCGATCGCCGACAGGATCTCGGTGGGCAGCTGGGCCGGCGCCCGTAGCGTGGTCTCCTCGAAATACGGCCCCGTGATCTCCCCCTTCCAGGCGATGGCGCCGATCCGTACCCGGCCGTCGTGGACCAGGGACTCGGCGGAGATCTCGGGCCCGTCCAGGTACTCCTCGACCAGGACGCCGCCGCCCCCGCCCGTTTCGACGGGCTTGTGGGCACGGGCCTGAACCAGCTCCCAGGTGCGGCCGACGGCCTGTTCGAGCTGCTCCTTGTCGTCGACGCGGATGACGCCCAGGCTGGAGAATCCGCGGACCGGCTTCACCACCACCGGGAAGCGCAGCGTCAACGCGTCCGTCCAGTCCTCCGCGCGCTCCAGGAGGACGAACCCGGGCACCTCGAGGCCCGCCTCGCTCAACCGGCGTCGCATGGCGCGCTTGTCCCGCACGATCGCCGCGGCCTGCTCGGACAGGCCGGTGAGCCCGAGGGCCTTCGCGGCACGGGCCGTGAAGGGCACCACCAGCTCGTTGCCCGCCATGATGCCGTCGAAGGGGTCGGCGCGGTGGCGCTCGACGAGTGCCGAGAGCGCGCTGTCCGGGTCCCCTTCGACGTCCAGGGGCAGCACCTCGGTGACCGCGGTGGCCTGCCGCGCCGCTTCGACGCTGGTTCCCGTCCAGGGGACGAGCACCACGTCGACGCCGATCCGCTGGGCGGCGTCGAGCACCCACGGGGTGGTCAGGAGCTGGCCGACGAGAACTATCTTCGGGCGTTGCGCCATGGCGATCTCCGAGGAGGAAGACGGCTGAGGAGCGAGTCGCCGGGTGGGAACAGAACCGAGCCGATCCCGATCACCAGCGACCCGCCGCACAGCCTGTCCTGTCGGCCTTGACGCACTCTTGCAAGCGATGTGACGCACCGGCACCGGACGCCGGGGGTGCTGGGCAACGCGGCGTCCGGCACCGGCTTGCAGTCGGTGGGACGACGCCTTGCACGATTCTTGTCGTGGTGCGCCGGCGCCCGGCGCCGACCCGTGCCCGGCTGCGGCTCAGCCTCGGACGGTGACTCCGAAGCGCGACCGCAGGCGCCACACTTCCCACGCCGAGACCGCGGTCACCGACAGCGGTCCGCCCAGCAGGGAGCAGAACTGGGCCACCGGCGGCCCCGCCGGCATGCCGCTGTCGATCAGATTGAAGATGGCGAGCACCCACACCAGTACGCCGGTGACCACGGGCGGCAGCATCGGGTGGACATGGGCGGTGTTGAAGGCACTGCGGGCGGAGTACAGCGACGCGAGGACGAAGAAGGGCAGCCCCCAGAAGATCGCGACCATCAGGACGAGCGCGAGCGGATACACCTGCCAGCCGTGCAGGCTGTCCTTGAGTCCCGTCCCGCCCACGTAGATGACCGAGGCGAGGACCACCAGGGTCAGCACGTACCAGCCGGCCGCCTTTGCCGGGGCGCCGAGCCGGGAACGCATGTGCGGCCGCAGGTGTGGGGGCGCGTAGAGGATGAATCCGAGGATGACCAGCGGCCCTGTGCAGATCAGCAGGACGGGCGTGATGAGCGCGTTGGCGAAGCCCGCCTCCGCCGCGTTGTTCCAGCGGTCCTTCTCCACGCCGTAGACGAGGATCAGCGCGAGGGTGGCCAGGACGCCGAGCACGGTGCGGGCCACCTGGACGCGGTCCACGGTGCGGTCCACTATCCGGCCGTCGCCCTGCTGCACGAAGAGCCGGGTGGCGACGCGGTGTGCGGAGCGGATGATGGCGAAGGCGAGGTAGAACGGGGAGAAGTACGACAGGCAGCTACCGCGGCGGCGCGCCGCGGGAGCGGGGGCGCCGGGCGGCGGGCCGTAGGGGTACGGGTTCGGATTCGGGTACGGGTTCGGCGCGGGCGGGCCGTAGGGGTTGCCGCCGGTGTGGGGCCCGTAGGCGTTGTTGGGGCCCCAGCCCTGGCCGCCCGGTCCGTTGCCGCCCGGTTGTCCCGAGCCGGGTCCAGGACCCCATCCCCCCGTTGCCATGGCCTCTCCCACCGTTCGTTTCCGGCCAGTTGCTGTGTGTCGTCTGTCGACTTCGCGGCAGTGTAGTTGCTCCTGGGGTACGGGCGGTGGCGGGCGTGGGGAAGGTCCATGGACGTTGAGCCGAGTCAGCTTTCCGGCGCCGCGCCGAGGTCGAGGCCGGTGAGGGCGCCGACGGGGTCGAGGTCCGGGGTGCCGCGCGGCCACCAGTCGTCGTGGCCCGGTTCCGACTCGTACGGGTACCAGAGGCCGTCCCGGCCGAGGCGGAGCTGGAGATGGCCGCGGGGGTGGGTGAGCCGGTTGCGCCAGGGGCGGAAGGCGGGCAGGTCCGCGGCGAGGAGGAGAGGGCGGGCCCGGTCGAAGCGGCCGGCGGGTGGGTCCCAGGGTTCTTCGAGGACGGTGAGCCCTTCGAGGCCGCCCTGGCGCCAGGCGGCGACCGCGCGGGCCAGCTCGGCCGGGGTGCGGTCGGCGGCGGAGGCGAGGGACGAGTACAGGGCGCGCGTGGATGCGGTGAGGCCGGAACCGGGACGGGCGGCGGCGAGCCGGATGGCGTCCTGCCACAGGGTCAGTTCGGCGACGGGGTCGCGGCCGGTGCCGAGCAGGACGTGCGCGCGGGCGGCGGCCTCCGTCGCCAGCTGGTCCAGCGCGAAGGAGTCCGGGCCGCCCGGGGACGCCGGGTAGACGGGGGGCTGCTCCGGATGCGGGGGCGTGGGCAACGGGGC
>NZ_RDBN01000055.1:0-2051 GCF_008042075.1 Streptomyces sp. UW30
GAAGAACACCCGCCGCCGCCCGAGGACGATCACACTCCGGAGCCGGTTCCGGACGATCTGTTCGGTGGGAAGTTCGACGTGCCACCGGACCGGGACGGCTACTACCGCGACGGCGCCCCGCGCCCCGCCATCGACGCCGCGACCGCTCCACCACGACCGGCAACCGACCAGGCCAGGCCGCCGCCACCAGTCCCACATCACTCCAATCCAGACATCAAGCAGAAGACACCTCACACCTGCGCACACCACCCCGAACCAACCACCGCCCACAAGATTTCGCCTCAAGGTCACGAAAATGTATCGGGCATATCGAACATCAACCTTCACAGGGGCCACACGAGTTGGCTACCGTGCCGGACAGGCCGTACGACCCCCTCCGGCGAACGACGCCGGGCCGCACGGCCTCCGCCGAGTCCGCACGCCTCACGGCAAGCCGGAGCCGGGGACCCACCGAACTTGGGGTGAATCGGCCCGACTTCCCTCCGGGAAGAGGCCGTAGGGCAACCCTTCCGATCCACCCGCCCGAACCCGACAGCTAACTCGGTAGGCGGAATATGGAAGGAGTCGCCTCCCTTGGCGTCGCACCGCAAGTCGCGTCCCGCCGGTACGCGCGTAGCAGGCATACGCACCCCTGCCCTCGCCACGGCCGCCCTCACGTCCGTGGCCCTGTTGTCCCAGACGGCCAACGCCAGCCCCTCGACGGACGACAAGCCCAGCCTCGAAGAGGTCGAGAAGAAGGTCGACGACCTCTACCGCCAGGCGGAGTCGGCGACCGAGAAGTACAACGCGGCGAAGGACCAGACCACGAAGCAGCGCAAGCGCGTCGACACGCTCCTCGACGACGTCGCCCAGCGCACCCAGAAGCTCAACGAAGCGCGTGAGGAACTGGGCCGCAACGCCGCCGCGCAGTACCGCACAGGTGCCGCGGCGCCCGACACGGCGACCTTCCTGCTGGCGGACACTCCGCAGGACTACTTCGACCAGAACCAGCTGATGGACCGCATGACGGGCCGTCAGAAGGAAGCGGTCGACGACTACTTCACCCAGCAGTCCGCGACGATGAAGAAGCGCCAGGAGGCCACCCAGAGCCTCGAGACGCTCACCGAGTCGCAGAGCGACCTCCAGTCCGCGAAGACCACCGTCCAGCAGAAGCTCTCCGACGCACGCGAACTTCTCTCGAAGCTGACGGCGGAGGAGAAGGCCCGCCTCGCCGCGATCGAGAAGGCCAAGCAGGAAGAGGCCGCCCGCAAGGCCGCCGAACTGGCCCGGCAGCAGGCGGAAGCCGAACGCCAGCGCCAGGAGCAGGAGGCTGCCGCCCAGCAGCAGGAGAGCACCGCGCCGCCTGCCGACTCGAGCGGCTCGGACTCCAGCAGCTCGGACTCGTCGTCCTCGGACTCCTCGTACGCCACCAAGGCCGAGAAGGCCCTGGCCTTCGCCCGCTCCCAGGTGGGCAAGCCGTACGTGTGGGGCGCCACCGGCCCCGACTCCTACGACTGCTCCGGCCTCACCCAGGCCGCCTGGAAGGCCGCCGGCGTGGACATCCCGCGCGTCACCTACGACCAGGTCAACGCCGGCACCACGGTCTCCCTCTCCAACGCCCAGCCCGGCGACCTGGTCTTCTTCTACGACGACATCACCCACGTGGGCATCTACATAGGCAACGGCATGATGATCCACGCCCCGAAGCCCGGCGCGTACGTCCGCGAGGAGTCGATCTACTACGACGGAGAGTCGTCGATCCACAGCGTGGTCCGCCCGGCCTGACACTGGTCAGGATCGGGGTGACCACGCTGTGGATCGACGACTCTCCGTCGTAGTAGATCGACTCCTCGCGGACGTACGCGCCGGGCTTCGGGGCGTGGATCATCATGCCGTTGCCTATGTAGATGCCCACGTGGGTGATGTCGTCGTAGAAGAAGACCAGGTCGCCGGGCTGGGCGTTGGAGAGGGAGACCGTGGTGCCGGCGTTGACCTGGTCGTAGGTGACGCGCGGGATGTCCACGCCGGCGGCCTTCCAGGCGGCCTGGGTGAGGCCGGAGCAGTCGTAGGAG
>NZ_RDBN01000055.1:2151-7056 GCF_008042075.1 Streptomyces sp. UW30
CCTCCACACCTGGTGGTCGCAGCGACCCCCCGCAGCCGGTGCCGCAGTCATGGCCACCGGCATCCTCTCGGTGGCCTTCCACCAGACGGGCCACGAGACCCTTTCCCGCATCGCCCTCGCGCTCGCCTGCGCGGCCTGGCTCGCCCTCGCCGCCGACTTCACCGCACGGCTCCTCCTGGACCGCCCGAACTGGCTGAAGCAGGCGGCCACCCCCGCCGCCCTGACCGCCGTCGCCGCAACGACAGTCCTCGGCACCCGTTTCACCGCCCTCGGCTGGGAAACCCTCGCCGAGGCCCTCCTGGCCCTCGCCGCCGTGCTCTGGCCGGTCCTCCTGCTCGCCGTCCTGCGCCACTGGCGCCGCCACATGCCCGGCACGGTGTTCCTGGGCTGCGTGGCCACCCAGGGCCTGGCGGTCCTGGGCGCGACCCTCGCCGCCGCCGAGACGACGGCATGGCTCGCCCACTTCTCGCTCGTGTTCTTCTGGCTGGGTCTGGTCCTCTACGTCGTCGCCCTGCCCCGCTTCGACCGGAGCCAGCTCGCCCGAGGCGCCGGCGACCAGTGGGTGGCAGGCGGCGCCCTCGCCATCTCCGCACTGGCCGGCTCGAAACTCCTCGCCGCCGACAGCCCCGACCTGTACCTCTGGAACGACGACGACTACGGCGTCCTGCGCACGGTGACCGTCGCCCTGCTCGTACTCGACCTGGCCTGGTACGTCGTCCTGCTCCTCGCCGAGTTCGCATGGCCACGCCCGCGCTACGACGTACGCCGCTGGGCCACGGTGTTCCCGATGGGCATGACGGCGGCGGCGGCCCTCTCCGTCGGCACCGTCGTGGACGTCTCGTGGCTGGAGCCCCTGGGCAAGGTACTGCTGTGGATCGCGGTGGCGGCATGGCTCGCGGTGGCCGCGGGCGCGGCATGGACCTACACGGGCCGCGGCTCCCGGCCCGGAACCCAGGCACCCCCCGGCCCTGGAGCCGGCGTCACGTCCACAACACGGCGATGAAGACGTTCGCCGTGGTCAGCAGCCCCACGACCCCGAACAGCCGCTTGTCCACCGTCTCCTCGTCCCGCTTCACATAGACGAGCCCGAGGATCACGATCAGCAGCGCCAGCTTCACACCGATCTTGATGTTGTTGACGGACTGGTCGTCCGCCTGATTGAGGCCGACGAGGATCACGCCGGTGACCAGCATGGTCAACGCGCCGTGCAGCATCGCGGGCACGAACCGGGCGGTGCCCTGCCCCATCGCCTTCATCTGGGTGAGGAAACCACCGAGCAGCGCGGCGATACCGATGATGTGCAGACCGACGAACACATGGATGAGTAGGTCCATGGGGCCGGAGCCTAACCACCACGAAATTCCCACCCGACACCGCCCCGCACCCTGATTCCCCACACCACTGCGCTCCCGAACCCCGCATATATGCGCGCCATAGCACCCCGCCACCCCCACGCACCCGGAGGCACCGTCACTCAGTCACATCAATGACATAGCGATTCGTCTCCACCCCCACCGCAGTGACCACCTGCACCTCCACCCGCCCCGGCTCCACATCCGCCGGCACCGGCACCGTCAGCACCGCATCCGTCGGATTGCTGAACCCTCCGGCCACCGGCACCAACGGCACATGCACATGCACCGCCCCGATCCGTACCACCATCCGCGACAGCCGATCGGCCCCCTGCGCCCCGGGCGGCACGAACCCGGCACCCCGAATCTCGATGTCGTCCCCCGTGCGGATCGGCGCGTCCAGGTCACCGGCCTCCCGCGCCCGCACCACGGACAGAATCACCGGCCGGCCCCCCTCGGCATACTTCCCGGCCAGATACGTCGCCGCCGAGATCAGCACCACCACCGCCAGCCCCCACGGCAGATCCGGCAACTGATCCGGCCGCCGCCCCAACCGCACCGCCGCGAACAGCAGAGCAACCCCAACGATCACGACGTACTGAATGTCGGCGAAGGACCCCCGCCCCGCGTCATCCGTCAGCAGATCCGCCGCCCGGGGCCGATGCGCCGGCACCTTCTGCAGCCGCTGTCCGAGCACCCGCACCCCGACAACCCGCCGCACCAGCACCGCGATCGCACACGCAACGGCGAGCACGGTCACCACACCGGCCGCCCTCCCGAGCTCGAGCCCGGCGATCAGCGCATCCCGCTCGGCGTGCCCGGACGCCGCCGCCAACCGCCCCACCAGCACGAGCACGGAGTACGCCACGAACAGCACCCACGCGCCGGCCACCGCCCGCGACGTGGACAGCCGGTTGTCCTCACCGATGACCGGCGCCAGCGCCCCGCCCCGTGCCCGGTGGAACCACGACGCCGCTGTCAGCGCCCCGGCCGTCACCACGGCCGCGAGCAGCCCGGCCGTACGCGCCGCCGTCCACCCCGCGCCGATCGCCGTGAGCGCCTGCCCCAGCAGCAGCGCCACGACGAGCGCCCAGACCACGCTCGCCGTACGCCACCACAGCCGAGCGAGCCACGCGTCCCCCTCGGCCCGCCCCCGCTCGGCGACGAGTTCCGCCGACTGCGTCAGTTCCTCGGAGACCCACTGCCGGGAGGCCGACGCCGAGTGGGCCACCGCGGCCGGCAGCCCCTGCCCTGCGGCGAACTCGTCCCGCATCAGCAGGAACTCGGCGACCGCCCGCCGATGCCCCGCACGTGCCCCGTGCGGACAGTCCCCACAGGTGCAGCCGCCTCCATGCGCGCCCAATACCGCGCCGCCCTGCCCAGCCTCCTGCACCGCCACGCCCGACGCCCGCCTTCCCAGACTTTTCCGAACCCACGACCCGCGACGCACGACCCATGACCTTCAGGGCCACGCACATCAGATCCCAGTGACCCCAGCAACCCTGCCGACCAGGTGGCCACATCACCTCATGGCCTCATGGCCTTATAACCCACAACCCCACCACCGGCAGCCGCATCTCACATACCGGCCATCACCGGTTTCGGCCGCCGTCCGCCCCGCCCGCAACTCCCCCACGACGACAGCGAATTGTGCCGTACACCACCCACTCCCCGTCCGGCAGGTCCGCTCGGCGCGGGTGAAGCACGCACCCGGCGAGTTGACCCGGCTGCGAGAATTTCCCTATGGCCGAGATCATCCAGCGCGACGGGACCTGGGCCTTCGACGGCACAACGGTCCGGATCACGCCGGGACTCCACCGCTCCGTGCCACTGTTCCGGCAGACGTACGGAGAGATCGCCGTCCCCCTCGAAGCCGTCGCGAGCATCGTCTTCGAGCCGGAACGCAAGCGCGGCCGACTGCGTATGAGGCTGCGCGAAGGCGCCGACCCGCTGCTCCACGCGACCGGCGGCAGGCTGCCGGACACGGCGGATCCGTACCGGCTGACGGTGGACGTCGACCGTGCGGGGGTCGCCGAGTACGTCGCCGAGGAGATCCGCCACGCGCTGCTCCTGGACCAGATCCCCAAGGAGCCCACCAAGGCCTATCTCCTCCCCGGCCCACCGGTCCCGGTCTCCGTCCGCTCCTCCGACGGCACGGTCTCCTTCGACGGCGCCCAGGTGCGGATCGACTGGTCCGACACCTCCGACCGGGTCAAACGGGCGACCGGCCCGCGGATCATTGACGTGGCCGACCTGGTCCAGGTCGAGTGGCTGCCCAACTCCGGGTACGAGGACGGCTTCCTGCGCTTCGTGACCCCCGAGACGGTGTTCTCCAAGCTGCCGCCGGAGAAGGACCCGTACGCCCTGGACCTGTGGGGCAGCGCCCGGCGCGACCTGCTCACGGCGCTGGTCGCCACCGCGGTCACCGCCCGTCTGCCGCACCCGTCCACCCGCACGGGCGTCGACCACGCCGACCGCCCCCAGCCGGCCGCATCCGTCCCGCCCCCGGCCGACCATCACGACGTACTCCTGCGCAGACTGCGGGAGTTGGGCGAGCTGCACCGCGACGGCGTCCTCACGGACGAGGAGTTCGCGCTGACGAAGGCCGTGGTCCTCCGGGGCTTCTGATCACCGGTTTCGGTCAGCTCAACAGATCCGGTTCACTCCGGCTGACGTCCTGCCACAACGGCTGATAGTTGATCCACGCCACCAGATCCCCACCCAGCTGCTCCCGCGTGGCGACAGCCTGCCGGTGTTCGATCAGCACGGGTCGGCCCGCCGCCCTGGCGGTCAGCTGCACCTGGGAGGAGCGTTCCATGGAAAGGAACCACCAGGCCGCCGCGTCCACCGAGTCGCCGACGGTGAGCAGCCCGTGGTTGCGCAGGACGAGGGCCTTGTGGGAGCCGAGCGCGGAGGCGATCCGGCGGCCCTCCAGGGTGTCGACGGCGACGCCGGAGTAGGCGTCGTAGAGGGCATGGTCCTCGTAGAAGGCGCAGCTCTCCTGGGTGATCGGGTCAAGCAGCTCCCCCAGCGCCGCGAGCGCACGCCCGTGCACCGAGTGGCAGTGGGCGACCGCGACGACGTCCGGGCGGGCGGCGTGGACCTGGGAGTGCACCGTGAACGCCGCCTGGTTGACGTGGTAGCGGCCCTCGATCACCTGGCCCTCGGAGTTGGCGAGGACCAGGTCGCTCACGGTGACGTGCTTGAACGGCATCCCGAACGGGTTGACCCAGAAGCAGTCGCTGAGCTCGGGATCGCGCGCGGTGATGTGCCCGGAGACCCCGTCCTCGAACCCGAGCCGCCCGAAGATCCGCAACGCTCCCGCGAGCCGCTCCTTTCGATGCCGGCGCTCGTCCTCCAGCGACTCGTGCATCGGCGGCATGGCGAACCGCAGCTGGTCGGTCGGCAGCGGCGACGGCGGAGTGGGCCCGAGGGGCGTCCCGTGCTGATCGAACACCGGCAGGCTGTCGCCACGCGGGAGCAGCTGGGTGGGGATCTGGTGGCGTGGATCAACTATCAGCCGTTGTGGCAGGACGTCAGCCGGAGTGAACCG
>NZ_RDBN01000055.1:7156-19203 GCF_008042075.1 Streptomyces sp. UW30
GGGTGGCGAGGGTGTGGTGGGTGAAGGCGCCGAAGCGTTCTTCGGCGGTGCGGGCGAGGTCCGGTTCCGCCTCGGTGATGGTTGCCCAGTTCGCTGTCATGCCTGCCATGCCTCCCCAAGCCCCCAAGCCCCCGGAATCCAGACAGCGGATGTCGGGTATCGGCGCGACACTCGCCGTATGACAGGCATGGCAGGCATGACAGCGAACTGGGCAACCATCACCGAGGCGGAACCGGACCTCGCCCGCACCGCCGAAGAACGCTTCGGCGCCTTCACCCACCACACCCTCGCCACCCTCCGCAAGGACGGCTCCCCCCGCACCACCGGCCTGGAGGTCCGCTTCCTGAACGGCGAGCTGTGGCTCGGCATGATGCCGAACTCGCTCAAGGTCCTCGACCTGCGCCGCGACCCGCGCTTCGCGCTCCAGGCGAACCCCGGCGAGGGCCAGTCGATGGGCGGCGGCGACGTACGGATCGCCGGGCGGGCGATCGAGGTCGAGGACCCGCAGCAGAAGGCCGCATACGGCGAAGAGGTGGAACCGCCGGAGCCGTTCCACCTCTTCCGCACCGAGCTCACCGAGGTCGTGAGGACCTACATCGAGGACGACAAGTACCTCGTCGTCCAGATCTGGCAGCCCGGCAAGCCCCTGCGCACGATCAAGCGCACCTAGGGCCTACTCCCACTCGATCGTCCCCGGCGGCTTCGAGGTCACGTCGAGGACGACACGGTTGACGTCCCGCACCTCGTTCGTGATCCGCGTCGAGATCCGCGCCAGGACGTCGTACGGCAGACGCGACCAGTCGGCCGTCATCGCGTCCTCGGACGAGACGGGCCGCAGGACGATCGRGTGGCCGTAGGTCCGGCCGTCGCCCTGCACACCCACGCTGCGGACGTCGGCGAGCAGGACCACCGGGCACTGCCAGATGTCCCGGTCGAGGCCGGCCGCCGTGAGCTCCTCACGGGCGATGGCGTCGGCCTCGCGCAGGAGGTCGAGCCGCTCCTTGTTCACCTCGCCGACGATGCGGATGCCGAGGCCGGGACCCGGGAAGGGCTGGCGCTGGACGATCTCGTCCGGGAGCCCGAGCTCCTGGCCGACCATCCGCACCTCGTCCTTGAACAGCTTGCGCAGCGGCTCGATCAGCTGGAACTCGAGGTCCTCGGGGAGCCCGCCGACGTTGTGGTGGGACTTGATGTTGGCGGTGCCGGTGCCGCCACCGGACTCGACCACGTCCGGGTACAGGGTGCCCTGCACCAGGAACTCGACCGCCGGGCCCTCGTCCGCGATGATCTCGGCCTGCGCCTGCTCGAAGACCCGGATGAACTCGCGGCCGATGATCTTCCGCTTCTCCTCGGGGTCGGAGACCCCGGCGAGCGCCTTGAGGAACCGCTCCTCGGCGTCCACGACCTTCAGCTGTACGCCGGTCGCGGCCACGAAGTCCTTCTCGACCTGCTCGGTCTCGCCCTTGCGCATGAGGCCGTGGTCGACGTACACGCAGGTCAGCTGGGAGCCGATGGCCTTCTGCACGAGAGCGGCGGCGACGGCGGAGTCCACGCCGCCGGACAGCCCGCAGATGGCGCGCTTGTCGCCGACCTGCTCGCGGATCGCCGCGACCTGCTCCTCGATGACGTTGCCGGTGGTCCAGTCCGGCT
Source organism: Streptomyces sp. UW30 (assembly GCF_008042075.1). Lineage (GTDB taxonomy): Bacteria > Actinomycetota > Actinomycetes > Streptomycetales > Streptomycetaceae > Streptomyces. The sequence continues at coordinate 8,807 of NZ_RDBN01000055.1, forward strand.
TCAGGCCCGCACCCCGGTACAGGAAGTGCTCCAGCACCTGCTGCCCGTGCGTGGAGTGCATGACCTCGGGGTGGTACTGGACGCCGTAGAGCTTCTTGTCGTCGTTCTCGAAGGCGGCGACCGGGACGACGTCCGTGGACGCGGTGACGGAGAAGCCCTCGGGGGCGGCGGAGCAGGCGTCGCCGTGCGACATCCACACGTGCTGCTCGGCCGGGGTGCCCTCGAAGAGGGTGGAGGACGACTTCGACACGTGCAGGTCGGTGCGGCCGTACTCACGGGCGCCGGTGTTGTCGACCGTGCCGCCGAGGGACCGCGCCATGAGCTGGAAGCCGTAGCACATGCCGAACACGGGGACGCCGGCCTCGAAGATCTCGCGGTCGAGGCCGGGGGCGCCCTCCTCGTACACGGACGAGGGGCCGCCGGAGAGGATGATCGCCGCCGGGTTCTTGGCGAGCATCTCCTTGACCGGCGTGGTGCTCGGCACGATCTCGCTGTAGACCCGGGCCTCGCGGACGCGACGGGCGATGAGCTGGGCGTACTGCGCACCGAAGTCGACGACCAGGACGGTGTCGGGGGCGGCGGCGGGGTTCGCTGATGACACGGGTTGCCTTCCGGCGGTGAGCGAGGTGTGTATGGGGCCGAGTCTACCGGGATCCGCGGGAGCGCCCCCGGGGCAAGCCCTGTCTCAGGATGCGAACCGGCTTGGACACCTTCGCGCGGCGCGGCATACTGACCTCATGCTCACGCACCCGACCTTCCTCTTTACCTATGGCACCCGGCCCGCCGGCTGCCATGGTCGTGCTGCTTGAGCAACTGACAAGCGACTTCCCAGGCGCCCCGGGCCGACAAGGCCCGGGGCGCCTCGCGTTTTCCGGGCCCTGTCGCTCCGGGGCGGCCACCGCCGCACCACGAGACATACGAGGAGCCCCCATGACCGCGACCGACGTGACCGGCGCCCGCACCCCCGAGGCCGCCGACGTGATCACCGGCGCCCGCGAGCGCATCGACTCGCTGGACGACCGGATCATCGGCCTGATCCAGGAACGGATGGCCGTCTCGGCCGTGATCCAGGAGGCGCGGATCGGCTCCGGCGGGCGGCGCGTGAACCTCTCCCGGGAGATGGAGGTCCTCGGCCACTACAGGGATGCGCTGGGCAAGCCGGGCACGGCCCTCGCCATGACGCTGCTCGAACTGTGCCGCGGTCGCATCTGAGTTCGGCCGCCCTCTCACTCGTACGGCGCGTGACGCCTCCCGCACCCCTTCGTTGGTACCGGTGTCCGTGCCAGCCAGGGGCGGGCCCGATAGAACCACGCGTGGCTCGCTGGGGCGATGAGGTGCACGGATCACACCGTGTGCCGTGGGACCTCGCTCCAGGAAAGTGACCGGACGGCAGGGGACAGCAGCCCGGTCACTGAAGAGAACGGTCGGCTCCGGGGACGCCCGGGGCCGATCGACGGAGAGGGCAAGAAGGAGTACGGGGCCGGGTCGAACGCTTGCGATGACCCCGCCCGTCCAGCACGATGCGAAGCAAGCTCCCAGCCCCTCCGTGGACAACCGCATCTCGCTCGTCCGGCTGTGCGTCACCGCACTGCCAGAGGTCGAGACCAAGGACCAGCGGCGCACCCCCCGGCGCCGCTCCCGAAGCACCGACGCTGCCCTGACGTCGGTGCTGACGAAAGAAGGGCCCCGCGGCCCCGCCCTGCGGGGCCCTTCTCATGTCCTCCTCACGTCCTCCTCATGCCCCCTCATGACCGTCTCGCGCTCGTCGAGCTTCGGGATCCCCGGGCCGCGCATGTGACGCAGGGCACATAAAGAATTCGTTAGTGAACGCACAACCATTCACCGGCGTCACCTATCCAACGCTGCACAACTAGGGCCACACCCGCGCCCCACACGCGGAGGCCTCCCTATATGCGCGTGCTGCGATGCCGTGGCACGCCGGACTTTCCGAGGTCTTCATGAAGCTTCGCCGTGCCATGGCCGCCGCGGCCGCGACGGCTGTCATAGCGCCGATCGCGCTGCTGTCCGCGCCGGTCGCGTTCGCCACGGACGAGACCCCGACGCCGACGGTGTCGGAGAGCACGCCGGCCGCCGARGAGAGCACCCCTGCGGCCGAGGAGTCGACCCCCGCCGCCGAGGAAAGCACCCCGGCCGCCGAGGAGTCGACCCCCGCCGCCGAAGAGAGCACCCCCGCCGCCGAGGAGAGCACCCCCGCTCCGGAGACGAGCGAGAGCAGCCCTGCCCCCGAGGAGAGCACCACCGCTCCGGAGGAGTCGGAGACCCCGGACCCCGAGGTCTCGGCGTGTGAGGACTCCAAGGTCGACGTCAGCTACACCGGCCTGCCCGGCAAGATCGCCGCAGGCAGCGGCTGGCACAAGTTCTCGCTGAACGTCCTCAACGACTCGGACTCCACGCTGGAGGACCTCGACTTCTTCGCCGGGGCCTCCCCCGACGCGGAGGGCATGGAGCTGTTCCGGAGCAAGCAGGTCGAGCTGCAGGCCTGGGACCCCGAGAGCAAGGTCTGGGTGACCCTCGACGAGGAGGGCTACGCGGTCGGCTACGTCGGCTACACCGACGAACTCAAGCCCGACTACGAGGTCAACATCCCGATGCGGATCAACGTGAAGTCCAGCGCCCCCGCCGGCGCCGGCTTCACCCTCGGCGCGACCATCTACGGTGACGCCGACGACGAGTGCGTCGGCTTCGGCGAGGTCGCGTACAAGTTCCAGATCGTGGCCGCGGGCACGGACACGGACGGCACCGAGCCGCAGGAAGGCGGCAAGGCCCCCGTCACGGACAAGGAGCCGAGCAGCAACACGCCTGAGGTCACCGGCAACCTGGCCGAGACCGGGTCCAGCTCCAACCTTCCGGTGATCGGCACCATCGGTGGCATCGCCATCGTCGCCGGTGCCGGCATCGTGTTCGCGATGAAGCGCCGCAAGGTGGGCGCGGAGGCGTAAGCCTCAGCAGAGCTACACGCAAGAAACAGAGAAGGACCTGCGCTCGGAGGGGGGTGCAGGTCCTTCTCTGTTGGTCGTTCGAAGGCGCGGCCTACTTCTTCGGCGGAACCGCCGGCATCCCCAGGAACGGCAGCTTCAACGCCCCGAACGCCTCCGCCGGGACCGCCGGGGACTTCGGCTCGACCGGGTTCAGGCGTTCGTACGCCGCTCCCTGCACCGGGCGCTGGTCGGTCTCGCCGGTGTTGGGCCAGTACGACATCGCCCGMTCGGCCTGGGCGGTGATCGTCAGGGACGGGTTCACACCCAGGTTGGCCGAGACCGCCGCCCCGTCGACGACCGAGATGCCCGGGTGGCCGTACAGACGGTGGTACGGGTCGATCACGCCGGTCTCGGGCGAGTCGCCGATCGGGCAGCCGCCGAGGAAGTGGGCGGTGAGCGGGGTGCCCATGAGCTCGCCGACGTTGGAGCCGGCGAAGCCGTTGATGTCGGCGGCGATCGCGGAGGCCGCCTCCGAAGCCGCCTTGATCTGCTTCGGGTTGGGGGCGCCGTGGCCCTGGCGTGCCGTCAGCAGGCCCTTGCCGACGCCGTCCGGCTTCAGATACGTCGTCAGCGAGTTGTCCAGCGACTGCATCACCAGGCCGATGATGGTCCGCTCCGACCAGCGCCGGTTGGACAGCGAGCGCAGGACCAGCAGGGGGTGGCGGGCCGCGTTCGCCAGCCAGGCCGCGACCCGCGAGGAGCCCTCCGCGTACGGGACCTGGAGGATCGACAGGCCGCCCATCGAGTTGGAGCCCTTGCCGTAGCGGACCGGCTCGATGTGGGTGCTGTCGTCCGGGTGGATCGAGGACGTGATGGCGACTCCGCGCGTGAAGTCGACCTTCGCCTCGCCCGTGGCCCTGCGGTAGCGCCGGTTGTCGGTCTGCGCGCCGACGAGGGCCTCGGAGTTGGTACGGGTCAGTTCGCCCAGCTTCGGGGAGAGGTACGGCAGTTGGCCGCCGGCCTTCATCCGGTGCAGGAGCGTCTGGGTGCCGTACGTACCGGCCGCCAGCACCACCCGCCGGGCCTTGAACAGCCGGCCCTCGCCCGTCTTCTTCCCGTCGGTCGGCAGCGTCGCCACCGCGTACCCGCCCTGCGAGTCGTCGGTGATCGAGACGACCGTCGTCATGGGGTGGACGACCGCGCCCGCCTTCTCGGCCAGGTAGAGGTAGTTCTCGTTCAGGGTGTTCTTCGCGCCGTGCCGGCAGCCCGTCATGCACTCACCGCACTCGGTGCACGCCTTGCGCGCCGGGCCGGCCCCGCCGAAGTACGGGTCGGCCACCTCCTGCCCCGGCTTGACCTTCGCCTCGCCCGCGGCGTCCTCGCCGTCCCCGAAGAACACGCCGACCGGCGCCATGTGGAAGCTGTCGCCGACGCCCATCCGCTCGGCCGCCGCCTTCAGATGCACGTCGGACGGGGTCATCGTCGGGTTCAGCCGTACGCCGAGCATGCGCCGGGCCTGGTCGTAGTACGGCTTCAACTCCTCCTGCCAGTCGGTGATCCCACGCCACTGCGGGTCGTCGAAGAACGCCTTCGGCGGTACGTAGAGGGTGTTGGCGTAGTTGAGCGAGCCGCCGCCGACGCCGGCTCCGGCCAGCACCATGACGTTGCCCAGCAGATGAATGCGCTGGATGCCGTACATGCCGAGCTTGGGGGCCCAGAGGTAGTTCTTCAGGTCCCAGGAGTTCCTCGGCAGGCTCTCGCGGGTCCAGCGGCGGCCCGCCTCCAGGACGCCGACGCGGTAGCCCTTCTCGGTCAGGCGCAGGGCGGTGACGGAGCCGCCGAAGCCCGACCCGACGACGATGACGTCGTAGTCGTATCCGTCGTGATCCGAGCCGTCGTCCTGTTTCCGGGCGGAGTTCTCCTGTGACACGTGCTCTCCTCGTTGAAAGCGGTGGTGCGGTGGGGCTCGGAACCGGGCCTAGCGGAAACGGAACGCCTTCATCAGGCGCAGGCTCCGGCTCATGAACTGCGCGTACTTCTCGTCGTCCATGCCCAGCGACGGCGCCATCGGCAGCAGCCGCTGCTGGGCGACCGTCTGGGCCTCCGTGTACTTGAGGATGCCCTCGGAGCCATGGCGGCGGCCGAGGCCGGAGTCCTTCATGCCGCCCATCGGCGACTGGACGCTGCCGTACGCGGGGGCGTAGCCCTCGTTGACATTGACCGTGCCGGTGCGCAGGCGGGCGGCGACGGCGCGGCCGCGGCTGCCGTCCTTCGTCCAGACCGAGGAGTTGAGGCCGTACGGCGTGGAGTTGGCGTGCTCGACCGCCTCGTCCTCGGTCTTGAAGCGGTAGATGGACACGACCGGGCCGAAGGTCTCCTCGGAGCAGACGGTCATCTCCGGCTCGACGCCGTCGAGGATCGTCGGCTCGAAGAAGTACGGGCCGATGTCGGGGCGGGCCGCGCCGCCCGCGACGAGCTTGGCGCCCTTCGCGACGGCCTCCTCCACGTGCCGGGTGACCGTCTCCAGCTGGCGCTCGCCGACCAGGGAGCCCATGTCGGCGCCGTAGGCGAGGGACGTGCCGAGCCGCATCGCCTTGGTGCGGGCGGCGAAGCGCTCCACGAAGGCGTCGGCGATCGACTCGTGGACGTACAACCGCTCGATGGAGATGCACAGTTGACCGGCGGAGGAGAAGCAGGCGCGGACGGCGCCCGCGGCGGCCTTCTCCACGTCGGCGTCCTCAAGGACCAGCATGGCGTTCTTGCCGCCGAGTTCGAGGGAGACGCCGACCAGCCGGGCGGCGGCGCCCTGCGCGACCTGGCGGCCGGTGCGGGTGGAGCCGGTGAAGGAGACGTAGTCGGCGTGCTTGACGACCTCGGGGCCGACGACGGGGCCCTCGCCGAGGACGACCTGGAAGACGTCGGCGGGCAGCCCGGCCTCGATCAGCAGGTCACGGGCCCACAGGGCGGTCAGGCAGGTCTCCGTGTCGGGCTTCATCACGACCGCGTTGCCCGCGACGAACGCCGGGAGCGCGTCGCCGACGGACAGCTCCAGGGGGTAGTTCCAGGGGGCGATCTGGCCGACGACGCCGCGCGGGTGGCGCAGCTCGGTGACGCGGGTGAGCGTGGGCATGGCGCCCGCGTGCCGCTTCGGCTTGAGGTAGGCGGGTGCCTTACGGCCGTAATGGCGGGCCGCGACGGCGACGGCCTGCACCTCCTCGTGCGCGTGCAGCCGGGCCTTGCCGGTCTCCAGCTGGATGAGGTCGAGTACCTCGGCCTGGCGTTCGAGCACCAGGTCGTGGAAGCGGAGCAGGACGGCGGCGCGCTGCCGTACGGGGACCTGCCCCCAGACCGCCTGCGCACTGCGGGCCGCCTCGAAGGCCTTCTCCACGTCCTCGGGCGTGGATTCCGGCAGGTCGGCCAGCTTCTCGCCGGTGAACGGCGTGTGGTTCGCGGTACGGCCGGAACCGACCACGCCCTTGGTGAGCTGTGCCACCAGCTCCGGCGTGACCACGTCGGCGGCGGTACGGGCGCCCTGCGGGGCGGGGGCGAGGGGTTGGTGCCGGTCTTGGCCGGGGCCTGCGCGTCCGTCATGAGGCGCAGAGTATGCCGGAGCGGGGGCTTTGTGTACCCGTCGGTAACGGGGATTCACCGAGTGCTCACATGCCGCCAGTGTCCACTGGCAACAAACGAGCTGATCAGGGCGTTGCCGACGAAGATCGGGTGCCGATCAGCCCCGTCCGATCTCAAGTCGGTCACGGGCGCCCTTGAAGACCGCGGTGCCCTTCTTCTCGGTGGGCGTGCCCTTGGGCATGTCGACGCGCAGCTCGTACATGACGTCGTCGCCGGTGACCACGATCAGCTGCATGACGCGGGTCGGGGACTCGTCCTTGTCGTAGGTGGTGTCGGACAGGACGGCGTCGTAGCCCTTGAACGTGGTGCGGGTGGCCTGGGTACTCGCGTCGTGCTTGTAGCTGTCCCAGGTGTCGTGGGCGTACTGCGCCTGCTTGAGCAGCGGGCGGGGTGCCTGGTCCCAGCGGGTGAGGCGGACCTGGACGAGGCCGATGTCGTAGACGACGAGGCGGGGCTGGTCGGCGGCGCTGCCCTCGCGCGCGGCCTCCTTGTACTCGGCCGGGAGGAAGAGGACGGCGTCCATGTCCTTCTCCCGGTGCTCGGTCCAGGTGCCGGAGGAGGTCGCCGGGACCAGAGGTGCCGAGCTGTAGGTGGGGTTCATCTCCCGGACGTCGTCGCCCTTGTCGACGAGGAAGGAGGAGGTGGTGAACCAGGTGCCGGCGACGAGGAGCACACCGAGGACGGCCACGGGGACGGGGCGCAGCAGCCAGGAGCGGTGGGACCGGGGCTTCGAGGCCACGGCCGAGGTGGCCGTTGCCGGTTCGGGGGTGGGGCCTGTGGCGGGCTCGGGGCCGGATCCTGTGGCGGGCTCGGGGCCGGATCCTGGTGCCGACTCGGGGCCGGATCCTGTGGCCGGCTCGGGGCCGGATCCTGGTGCCGACTCGGGGCCGGATCCTGTGGCCGGCTCGGGGCCGGATCCTGGTGCCGGCTCGGGTAGGGGCTCGGACGCCGCCCCGCCCCTCAGCCGTACCGTCCCAGAGTCCTCCGCGAACTCCCGTAACCCGGAGGCATCCTGTGCCCCCGCGGCCGCCGGACCCCCGGAGGGTTCCGGCACCGGCCACCCCTTCGCCACCGCCTCCAGCACAGCGCCGACTCCGTCCGCGTCGGGCCGTCGGTCGGGATCCTTCACCAGCAGGCGCACGATCAGCGCCCCCAGCGGACCCGCCTGTTTCGGCTCGGGCGGATCGGCGGCGAGGATCGCGGCGAGCGTGGACTCCAGTGTCGTACGGCGAAAGGGCGACCAGCCCTCCACGGCGGCGTACAGCAGGACGCCCAGCGACCACAGGTCGGAGGCGGGGCCGGCGCCGCGGCCGGACATCCGCTCGGGGGCGATGAACTCCAGGGAGCCGACGAACTCGCCGCTCACGGTGAGGGATTCCTCGCCCTGGATGTGGGCGATGCCGAAGTCGGTGAGGACGACGCGGCGATGGGCGCCGAGCAGGACGTTGGCGGGCTTGACGTCACGATGGACGATGCCGACGGCGTGTGCGGCGCGCAGGGCGCCGAGGACGGCGATGCCGATGCGGGCCGCTTCCGGCGCCTCCACGGGGCCGCGCTTGAGGGCCTCGTGCAGGGACTCGCCGCGGACCAGCTCCATGACGATCCACGGCAGCCCGTCATCCTCCACGACGACGTCATGGATGGAGACGGCGGCCGGATGGTCGACCCGGGCGGCGGCGCGGGCCTCGCGGTAGAGCCGGTTGGCGGCCCGCTGGTGAGCCGCGTCCTCCGGGTCACCGGGCAACCTCGGCTGCTTGACGGCGACTTCGCGGTCCACCAGTTCGTCGAGCGCCCGCCAGACGGTGCCCATTCCGCCGGAGCCGATGCGCTCGGCGAGGCGGTAACGGCCGCCGATCACACGGCCGTTGGGTCCGGTGCGGCCACCGTCGTTGGTCATGTTCCATGCCTACCCTGCGGGGCGGGCCGTTGGCCAGTTCAGAGTTTGTCGACATCCAGGTTCGCGATGGCCGTCCTCGCCACCTCCTGGCCACGTTTCAGGAAGTCGCCACCGCCGGGGTAGCTGATGGTGAGTCTGTACATGTTGCCGGTGGAGGTCTTGTAGTAGAAGATCCGCAGCTCGCGGGGGCGGGGATTCTGGGTGTCGTTGGTGTCGTAGGTGATGGTGTTCTCAGCAGCCGGCTTGCCCTGGTAGGTGGCCCCGTCCTCAGGCTTGGTCTTCGCGGCGCCCGCGGCCATGCTGACGTCGTAGTCGCCGCTCTGCTTGAATCCCTTGTCGTCGTCGTACATCTCGGCGCCCGCGGAGCCGGCGATGTTGTCGCTCGTGTCCTCGGCCTTCTTGTCCAGCTTCAAGCCGATCCAGATGGCGCCGCTCGCGTCGGTGTACGTGACCCAGTGCCCGTCGTCCGTGTCCTCGGGCACGCTCCGCTTGTAGCCGTCGGGCACCGCCAGCGTCGCGGCGAGGGCCTTCTCCTGGCGCGTCTGCCAGCCGTCCGGCAACGGCCCCGCGAACGGATCGGCGATCACCAGATACGCCGCCACCGCCCCGGCGACCACCGCCGCACCGATGCCGAGCAGCGCCTTGGGCCCCAGCACGACGCCCCGTCTGACGCCCTCGGGTATGCGCACGACCTGCGTGGCGGCCTGCACCGGCGGGTTGGCCGCCTGGTCCAGCAGGGCACGCGTCTGCGCCGCGTTCGGGCGGCGTGCCGGGTCCTTCTGGAGGAGGCCGTTGATGGCGTCGGCGAGCGGGCCCTTCGCGGAGGCCGGCGCCGCGGGCACGGCGTTGAGCACGGACTGGAGGGTCGCCGGGGTGTTGCTGCGACGGAACGGCGAGACGCCCTCCGTCGCCGCGTACAGGACGACGCCCAAGGACCACAGGTCGCTGGCCGGGCCCGGGCGCTGGCCCAGCACTCGCTCCGGGGCGATGTACTCCGGCGAGCCGACGAAGCCGCCGGTGTCGGTCAGATTGGTCTCGCCCTCGATCTGGGCGATGCCGAAGTCGGTGAGGACGACGCGGTCGTGGCGGCCGAGCATGACGTTGTCCGGCTTCACGTCGCGGTGCAGGATGCCCGCCGCGTGCGCGGCCTCCAGCGCGCCGAGCACTTCGAGGCCGATTCTCGCCGCGTCCCGGGCACCGAGCGTGCCCTCCTGCAAGGCGTCGCCCAGCGAACGGCCCTGCACCAGCTCCATCACGATCCACGGCCGGCCGTCCACGACGGCGACGTCATGGACGTTCACGACGGCCGGGTGGTCGAGCCGGGCCGCGGCGCGCGCCTCGCGGCGCATCCGCTCGTAGGCGTTGGCACGTTCCCGTTCGGGAAGGTGATCCGGAACGCGGGGCTCCTTGACGGCGACCTCGCGGTCCACCGTCTCGTCCTTGGCCCGCCACACCGTGCCCATCCCGCCGTGCCCGAGCTTGGCGAGCAGCCGGTAGCGGCCGGCGATCAGCCGCCCGATGCCGGGGTCCGGGGCGGGCGTCTCAGCGGGCGCAGCGGAGTGCGCGGGCCCGGCGGTCGCGGGTGCGGCCTGCTGTGGTGCGGTCTGCTGCGGTGCGGTCTGAGCGGGCGCCGCGTACGGATTGTTCGGGTGCGGCACCGGCGCCGACAAGTTCGGCTGCGGTGGTTGCAGTTCGAAACTCGTCGGCTCGTCGGGCCGATAAGGGGCTCCCCCGTTGCTGCTCATGGCTCCATTCGTATCGCGGCGGGCGCCCAGGTATCCAGCGGGAATGCTTTCCAGTCACAGAGCCGTGACTCAGGTCGCTACTTATCTCCCCTTTATTAGGAGTTGGTGGGAGAGAGGCCCGAAGTGGCCGATGAGGGGGACGTGCTCGGTGAGGGAGTCGTGGTGGAGGGGCTCGGCGACGGAGAC
>NZ_RDBN01000056.1:0-801 GCF_008042075.1 Streptomyces sp. UW30
GTGCACTGATCCCCGCGGCTCCGCAGGAGAAGCAGGTCGCGAATCCCGCATCCGGTACGAACGCCGGAGCCTCGTCACCCGTCATGACCGCCGAGCGCGGTGTGGCCGCTGCGAAGCTGGCCGCGCTGCCCTCCGGCAGTCTGGTCCCGGAGCCGAGCTCCCCGGTCGGTGAGTCGGAGCCGGCCACGGGTCAGACCGACTCCGCCGGGGCGTACTTCGCTGAGATTCCGCTCCCTTCGATCACGCCCAACCCCAGGCAGCCCCGCGAGGTCTTCGACGAGGACGCTCTGGCCGAGCTGGTCACCTCCATCAAGGAGGTCGGTCTCCTCCAGCCCGTCGTCGTACGCAAGGTCGACGAGGACCGCTACGAGCTCATCATGGGTGAGCGCCGTTGGAGGGCGTGCGGCGAAGCCGGTCTGGAGCGCATCCCGGCCATCGTCCGGGCGACCGATGACGAGAAGCTGCTCCTGGATGCACTGCTGGAGAACCTGCACCGGGCTCAGCTGAACCCCCTGGAAGAGGCGGCGGCGTACGACCAGCTGCTGAAGGACTTCAAGTGCACGCATGACCAGCTGGCGGACCGGATCGGCCGGTCCCGTCCGCAGGTCTCCAACACGCTGCGTCTGCTGCGGCTCTCCCCGCCGGTGCAGCGCAGGGTCGCCGCCGGTGTCCTCTCCGCCGGCCATGCGCGGGCCTTGCTGTCGGTGGACGACTCCGAGGAGCAGGACCGGCTGGCCCACCGCATCGTGGCCGAAGGGCTCTCGGTGCGAGCGGTCGAGGAGATCGTCAACCTCCTCGGAT
>NZ_RDBN01000056.1:958-5536 GCF_008042075.1 Streptomyces sp. UW30
TACGGCTGGTCAGTGGGCTCCTGGACGACCTCGGCGCCGGTCGCCTGCACCTTCTCGAAGGTGTCATCGACGTTCGAGGTGGCCAGCAGGATCCAGCCGTAGGTGCCCTTGGCCATCATCTCGGCGATGGTGCGGCGTTCGTCCTCGGTGATTCCGGGGTCGGCGGCGGGGGGTGCGAGGAGGATGGACGTGCCGGGCTGGTCGGCGGGGCCGACCGTGATCCAGCGCATTTTGTCCTGACCGACGTCGGTTCGTACCTCGAAGCCGAGGGCGTCCCGGTAGAAGGCCAGGGAGGCCTCCGGGTCGTCGTGCGGAAGAAAAGTGGCGTGAATACTGATGTCCATGCCCGTCACGCTAGCCGTGGCGGGATGCCGGCGCTTCTCGATTCCTGACGACCTGCACCGACACGYGTTTTCGCCCCCGCCGCCGACCCCGGAATCACCGAGGACGAACGCCGCACCATCGCCGAGATGATGGCCAAGGGCACCTACGGCTGGATCCTGCTGGCCACCTCGAACGTCGATGACACCTTCGAGAAGGTGCAGGCGACCGGCGCCGAGGTCGTCCAGGAGCCCACTGACCAGCCGTACGGCATCCGCGACTGCGCCTTCCGCGACCCCGCGGGCAACCTGATCCGTATCCAGGCGCGGCCCTGACCGACGACATCCCGGCGAGCCCCACGCCGACCGGCAACGTTCCCGACCGAGCTGTAGATGGAGACCTCACGATGAGCACGGCCACGAGTACGGACCCGCAGTCCTCCGAGCCGCACGTTGCCGACAGCCACGAACTGATCCGCGTGCACGGCGCGCGCGAGAACAACCTCAAGGACATCAGCATCGAGATCCCGAAACGCCGGCTGACGGTGTTCACCGGTGTCTCCGGCTCGGGCAAGAGCTCGCTGGTGTTCGACACGATCGCCGCCGAGTCGCAGCGGCTGATCAACGAGACCTACAGCGCCTTCCTGCAGGGCTTCATGCCCAACCTCGCACGGCCGGAGGTCGACGTCCTCGACGGGCTCACCACCGCGATCACCGTCGACCAGCAGCGCATGGGCTCCGACCCCCGCTCCACCGTCGGCACCGCCACCGACGCCAACGCGATGCTCCGCATCCTCTTCAGCCGCCTCGGCAAGCCGCACATCGGCCCGCCCGCCGCGTACTCCTTCAACGTCGCCTCGGTCTCCGCCAGCGGCGGCTTCACCATCGACCGCGGTGCCGACAAGACCAAGACCGAGAAGGTCAGCTTCAGCCGCACCGGCGGCATGTGCACCCACTGCGAGGGCCGGGGACGGGTCTCCGACATCGATCTCACCCAGCTCTACGACGACACCAAGTCGCTGTCCGAGGATCCGTTCACCATCCCCACCTACACCGGGGACGGGTGGGTCGTGCGGGTCATATCCGAGTCGGGCTTCTTCGACAAGGACAAGCCGATCCGGCAGTACACCAAGAAGGAGCGGCACGACTTCCTCTACCGCGAGCCCACCAAGGTCAAGATCAACGGGGTCAACCTCACCTACGAGGGCCTGATCCCCAAGCTCCAGAAGAGCTTCCTGTCCAAGGACCGCGAGTCGATGCAGCCGCACATCCGGGCCTTCGWGGACCGGGCGGTCACCTTCGCCAAGTGCCCCGACTGCGACGGCACCCGGCTGAGCGAGATGGCCCGGTCCTCGAAGATCGACAAGGTCAACATCGCCGACGCGTGTGCCATGGAGATCCGGGATCTGGCGGAGTGGGTCCGGGGGCTCAAGGAGCCCTCCGTCGCGCCGCTGCTCGCCAAGCTCCAGCACAGCCTCGACTCGTTCGTGGAGATCGGCCTCGGCTATCTCTCCCTCGACCGCGCCTCCGGCACGCTCTCCGGCGGCGAGGCGCAGCGCACCAAGATGATCCGCCACCTCGGCTCCTCGCTCACCGACGTGACGTACGTCTTCGACGAGCCCACCATCGGTCTGCACCCGCACGACATCCAGCGCATGAACAACCTGCTGCTGCGCCTGCGGGACAAGGGCAACACGGTGCTCGTGGTGGAGCACAAGCCGGAGACCATCGCCATCGCCGACCACGTCGTCGACCTGGGCCCCGGCGCCGGCACCGCGGGCGGCACCGTCTGCTTCGAGGGCACCCTCGAAGAGCTGCGCAAGAGCGACACCGTCACCGGGCGGCATCTCGACGACCGGGCCAAGCTCAAGGAGTCGGTCCGCGCGGCCACCGGCAAGCTGGCGATCCGCGGCGCCACCGCCAACAACCTCCAGGGCGTCGACGTCGACATCCCGCTCGGCGTGCTGTGCGTGGTCACCGGCGTCGCCGGCTCCGGCAAGAGCTCGCTCGTCCACGGTTCCATCCCGGCGCCGGAGGGTGTCGTGTCGGTCGACCAGACGCCGATCCGCGGCTCCCGGCGCAGCAACCCGGCGACGTACACCGGACTGCTGGAGCCGATCCGCAAGGCGTTCGCCAAGGCCAACGGCGTCAAGCCGGCCCTGTTCAGCGCCAACTCCGAGGGCGCCTGCCCGACCTGCAACGGCGCCGGCGTCATCTACACCGACCTGGCGATCATGCAGAGCGTCGCCACCACCTGCGAGGACTGCGAGGGCAAGCGGTTCGACGCGTCGGTGCTGGAGTACCACTTCGGCGGCCGGGACATCAGCGAGGTGCTCGCGATGTCGGTGACCGAGGCGGAGGAGTTCTTCCGCGAGGGCGAGGCCCGCATCCCGGCCGCGCACAGGATCGTCGAGCGGATGGCGGACGTCGGGCTCGGCTACCTCACCCTCGGCCAGCCCCTGACCACGCTGTCCGGCGGTGAGCGGCAGCGGCTGAAGCTGGCCGTCCACATGGCCGACAAGGGCGGCGTGTACGTCCTCGACGAGCCGACGACCGGTCTGCACCTGGCCGACGTCGAGCAGCTCCTCGGCCTGCTGGACCGGCTCGTGGAGTCCGGCAAGTCGGTCATCGTGATCGAGCACCACCAGGCCGTCATGGCGCACGCCGACTGGATCATCGACCTCGGCCCGGGCGCCGGTCACGACGGTGGCCGGATCGTCTTCGAGGGCACCCCCGCCGACCTCGTCGCCGACCGCTCCACCCTCACCGGTGAGCACCTCGCGGCCTACGTCGGAGGCTGACCGGCGATGTGTCTGACCTCGGCACCTGTGATGGCCCTGCTCGCGTCCCGCTCCCGTCAGGCACGGGAGTGGACGCGGTGGGAGACGGCCCGGGAAGATGCGGGTGTGAGCCCGAGCCACTCGACATCCGAGGAACAGCGCCTGCGGACCCTCGTCGCGCTGCGGCGCGTCCGCGACCGGATGGACCGGGAGTACGCGCAGCCGCTGGACGTCGAGGCGCTCGCGCGGGGCGTGCACATGTCGGCCGGGCACCTCAGCCGTGAGTTCCGGGCCGCCTACGGGGAGTCGCCGTACGGCTATCTGATGACGCGGCGCATCGAGCGCGCGATGGCGCTGCTGCGCCGGGGCGACCTCAGCGTCACCGAGGTGTGCTTCGCGGTGGGCTGTTCGTCGCTCGGCACCTTCAGTACGCGTTTCACGGAGCTGGTCGGCATGTCGCCGAGCGCCTACCGGCGCCAGGAGACGGACGCGGCGGCCGGGATCCCGTCGTGCGTGGCGAAGCAGGTGACCCGGCCGCTCAGGAACCGGGAGGCGCCGTTCAGCCTGGCAGCCGCGGTCAACGGAGCGGTGCCGGCGGGCAAGGCACAGCCGTCGTGACGACGGGCCGGGGGCGCCGTCCCCTGTGCGGCGCCCCCGGCCCGTCGGTACCACGCGGGACCGGCCGCTACGGCAGGGTCCGCTGGTAGTACTTGTCGTCGTCGGAGTCGTAGAGCAGCTTGCCGTCGGCGTCGTAGCCCTTGATGTGGGGTGCCAGGGTGACCTGCTCGTTCAGCACGCCGGACGCCAC
Source organism: Streptomyces sp. UW30 (assembly GCF_008042075.1). Classification (GTDB taxonomy): domain Bacteria; phylum Actinomycetota; class Actinomycetes; order Streptomycetales; family Streptomycetaceae; genus Streptomyces. Next base: position 4,867 of record NZ_RDBN01000056.1, read on the forward strand.
GAACCAGCCGTGGTCGAGGACCGCCCGGCTGCTGGAGTTCCCGTAGGAGACCGTCACCTTGGCCACCGACGGCTCGACCGTGCCGATGAGCCCCCAGCGGAACGGCAGCTTCCAATTGCCCCGGTCGATGATCGACTGCTGGTAGAGCTTGCCGCCGTTGGGGTCGACGAACACCGGGCCCTCGTCCGGGATGACGTCGGCGTCATTGCCGACGCTAGTGTTCAGGCCTTGTGCCTCGCCGTCCCTGACGTTGCAGATCAGCCGGGTCGACTGCGGCGCGTCCTGCACCGCGACGACGTACATGCCGTCGCCGGGGGCGTTGGAGTCGCCTGTGCTGTTCATCGCCAGGATGATCCGGTAGCCGTCGGCCGTGCCCAGGTCGGTTTCGCCCGGGTGCGTGGGTCCGGACCGGCTGTAGTCCAGGCAGCTCTCCAGGCCGTCGGCCGCCTGCTCGAAGGTGATCCCGTCCAGCAGTTGCCCCGTCGTGGCGGGCCGCGCGGGCCGGGTCGGGGACGGCGTCGGCGASGCGGTCGGCGGGGGTGCCCTCGAAGACGATCCGGCCACCGTCGTGACCGGCGCCCGGGCCGAGGTCGATGATCCAGTCGGCGTGCGCCATGACGGCCTGGTGGTGCTCGATCACGATGACCGACTTGCCGGACTCCACGAGCGC
>NZ_RDBN01000057.1 GCF_008042075.1 Streptomyces sp. UW30
CCGCCCCAGATCGACGTCGTCGAAAAGCTGCGGGCCGAGGCAGACGGCACCACCGTGACCAGTCGCACCCAGGACCGTCTCGAGCAGACCTGGCACGCTGCCACCGGCCGGCTCCTCGCAGCCACGGGGCAATTCATCGGGGCCAAGGGGCCGTTCATCGAGGAAGCCCCGCCCACACCCCAGGCGCCGGCCCGCTGGGGGGCCGAAGCCTCCTGGAACTTGGTCCGCGCGGCAGCCGTCGGTGATCCCTCCACACTGCGCGTGATCCAAGCGCCCAAGGTCAAGGACGTGGCCTGCGCCGGCGATCTGGTCGTGCTCGGCGGAAGCCGAGGGATCTATGCGATCGAGCCCGACCCGGAGTACATCGAAGCCAACCCGCTGCCCGCACTCCCTGCCATCAGCCGGTACGCAAAGGTCACGCCGCGCCCGTTCGACGAGGCCGCCTGCCGCCCCACCCGCGACCTCGTACTCGACGTGTTCGATGCGGACATCGCCCCTCTCCTGACCGAGGAGGAACTGCCCGCCGGCCTGACGCACGAGCCGACCCGTCGTTTCCTCACCGAGGTCGGCTTCCCTGCCGTCAACGACTTCCTCAGTCTCAGCACCCACAATCTCGCAGGCACCGGCTTCGCCGAGCACAACTGGGAAGGCACCAAGGAGTTCGAAACGCCCGTGGGAGACGGTCCGTTCTACGAACTGGGCACCTGGATCGGCGGCATCCTGCTCCTCGACGGCCCCACCGGCCGCGTACTGCGACAGTCGAAGGAGGGCGCGGTCGACGACGAGCGGCCCGGCGACCCCCTGGCCGGCTCCTCCCTGGCCCAGTTCAGCGCGATGGTGTGCCTGCAGTGGAAGTACATGCTGGCCTACAGCACGAGCGGCGGCCTCGACGGTGACGACCTCATCGACGAGCTCAGGTCCTGGCTGGCGGGCATCGACCCCGCCGCGGCAGCCACCAGAAACTGGGGGCACGTCACGGACACCGACGAATTCATTTACCTGTAGGCATCCATAGACCTCGACACGGCGGGCTGCCCCACCACCGGCCCGGCCGTTCCCAGCTCAGCCTCTCTCGACCGCCCGGCGGCAGTCCACGCGTGGGCGTGAACTCAGCCTAGGAAGTCGACCGGAGGTCGTAGCTCGCTCGTATCGACCCCGAGCAGGACGCGGTACTCCACAGACAGGCTCCACGGCCGGCCGCGACGGTCCGCGTCCGCTCCCTCACGGCGCAGGGCGGTCACCGGCTTGCCGAAGCAGCGCGGGCTCAGCCCCGTGAACGGGCCTGTCCAGGACGGCTGTGACGCCGTGATCACTGCTGGCACGTCAAGATCACCCCACTAGCCGGGGCCCAGCGTTAGGCAGGTCGGCACTTGCCAGAATCCTGTTGGGCGGTCTCGTCACCGGCCGGTACGGTGCCACGCAGAACCGAGGGGGATGAGCCGTTGCGCCCTGTGCTGATGGTGGATGTGGACGGACCGCTGAACCCGTATGCCGCGAAGCCGCACCGTCGGCCCGGCGGCTATCAGACGCACCGCTTGCTGACGCCTCGCTGGGAGGCCGCCGAGCGGCGCCGGTTAACCGAGTGGGGGCTGCCGAACAAGCCCGTGAAGCCGCTGCGGGTGTGGCTCAACCCGGAACACGGCCCGGCGCTGGAGGCGCTTCCCTTCGACCTGGTGTGGGCGACAACGTGGGAGGAAGAAGCCAACGCGTTCGTCGCACCAGTCCTGGGATTGCCCGAGCTGCCCTTCATTGCCTGGCCCTCGCCGCGGCCCGAGCCGCGGGCTGGTGTGTTCTGGAAGACGCCTGAGATCGTCGCCTGGGCGAAGGGCCGTGCGTTCGCCTGGGTCGACGACGAGATCACAGAGGCGGATCGTACCTGGGTGAAGGAACACCACGACGGCCCCGCCCTACTGCACCGGATCGACCCACGCCGCGGCCTTGCCATCGACGACTTCGCCACGCTGACGGCATGGGCAACCGGCCTCGCCTGACTCCGCAGCCGGTCGACTGCCAGTCGCGACTCCGCCCCGCATGATCGTTACGGGGCAAAGTTTTAGCCCGTCCCTGTGTGAACTCACCGAAAGCCAGCAGATTCAGCGATGAGCCAGCAGACACCCACCCCTCCACCCGTGTCACCCGTGTCACCCGAACAAGCCCTGGCCGAGCTCCTGGATTGGTCGGGCAGCGGGACCCACCAAGTGGCCGAGCTGACCGGCCCTCCTGGGTCCGGACGGACAGAGACACTGTTGCGGCTGAGTGAAGCTCGCAGCGAGGCGGTGCTCGTGGATGCCACCGGGCTGACCTGTGAGGACCTCATCGATCGGGTCATGACGGCTGCTGGGTTCACGGCTCTGCCGGAGAAGCGGGCGGACTGGGGATTCGAGCTTGAAGACTCCCCGCTCGGTGGCGGGTTGGTCATCATCGTCAATGCCCACCGTGCGGGCCGTACTCGGCGCTCCACTGAGCCCGAGCGCATGGTGCACCGCTTCACCGGTGAACTGGCCGTTGGCGGCGGTCTCAAGGTTGTGATCGAACGGGACCTGCCGGATGTCCGGTTGGCACACGATCACTTGGTCGTGGCGCTGCAGCCGAGCAGTTCCGAAGAGGCTGTGGGGCACCTGCCCGACGGCACAGACACCGAAGCGTTGCGTGCACTCGCACTGGCCGAGGTCCGTCGTGCTCCCATGCCTGTGTGGACCGCCCTCGCCCAGGCGCTGGCGTCCCAGGTGGGCCGGTCTCCGGATGTCGCCGCAACGCTGGAGGCTTCTGGCGACCTGCTCGAGGTGGAGGGCGACGGCTGGGTCCGCTTCCGTGACGAGCGCCATGCCGAGACGCTGCGTCTGACCACCGATGCCGAGGTCGTACGAGCCGTGAATGTGGAGCTGGTCGCATGGCTGCGCGATCAGCCCGCGGCAGCGCCGACCGGCGAGTACCTGACACAAGGACTGGCGATGCACGCCGTGCAGGCCGGCGAGTTCGACTCCGTTCAGCGCTCCGGCCGCCTCGTTGCCCGTCTCGATCAAGTCGCCCTGATCGACGCGGCCCACGCCGACGACTCGTATGTCGTGGACGGCGCGTCCCCGGCCGGGGACGCGGTCAACTTGTGGATGTGCGGCGTCGATTCCCTGTCCCAGGGCGAATGGGCATCGTGGCTGCACCTGATGAGTACCGTGCGTGGCGATACGGAGACCGCCGCCCAGATCGCCTCGTCCGGCCAGCCGCTGCCCTGGCAGGTGCGCTGGGCCCACTGGCGGCCGCCGGGCGCCCTGAACGCCGCGTACGTTCGGCCCGGTCCACTGGGGGACCCGGTCATCGCCCCCGAGGACTACCTCCCTGACCGGCACGCCGTTTCCGCTCCGGGGGAATGGGACGGGCGATACCGAACCTGGGACGCCGAAACCGGCGAGGAGCTGGCCGGCCCCTGGCCGGAAGCGATGCCGGCACCAGGGCGGCGCGAGCCGCTCTGGCCCACCGACATGGAACGCAACGTCACACCCGACTGGGACGATCTGACCGTGTTCGACACCCTGGAACCCCCCTTCGTGTCGGATCAGGTGAGGGTCGGGGACCTCCTGATCGTGACGGGGCTCGGCGGCATTTTCGCGGTCGAGCTCCACGACCCCGCCGTAAGTCCGCGCCTCAGCAAGGTGCACGGGGAGCCGCTCTTCGACGACTCCGGTTTCCTCCCGGCACTGCACCGCGGGACAGCACGGCGCCAAGGCTCGTACGACCCCGACCTCTTCGAACCGGGCGTCGTACGTCGCCTGCCCACCGGCCTGCTGCCCGAGGGGGTGACGGATGCCGAGGCACGCCGCATTCTCACGGACGTCGGACTGCCCGCCTTCGAAGGCGCCGCAATCCGGCTCCAGGCTCTGGACGAAGTGGGTCTGTCCCCGCTCGACCCTGGCGACCTGCCGGCAGACGCCGTCCCAGGCGCGTACTACAGGATCGGTACGTGGGGTGCCGGTGTCCTGGTCCTGCACGGCGGAACGGGGCAGGTCGTCCTGTTCGGTGCGGACGACTGGAGCAGCGCAGAAGACGACTTCGATGCCTACTTCGACGACGAACCCGACGAGCCCGACGAGCCCGACGACAGCGGGGTGCAGGAAACCAGCGCCGTGTTGATCGCCGGCACCCTGGCCGCGTTCATCGACCTGCTCCAGCACTACCTTGTGGCCCGGTGCATGCTGGCCGCGGCGGGGAGCCGTACCGAGCGCGTCGCGATCAGAGACGATCTGGAGGACAGACTGCCTGACCTCGACGACGCAGACACAGCCACCACTTTCTGGACTGCTGCACTGCGAACCACCGACTGACCGATCTCCCTTGACCGACCGATGACCCGCTCGTACTTACCCCCCCCCGCCTCAACGAGGACCGGCGCCGCCAAGGGGCACGTAGGAATGACCTGACGCATGAGTACCACCCCGAACCCGGATGAAGTCACAGCAGAACTAGCGCTGAACCGTGCGCTGCGGTGGATCGACCGGCCTCGCGACACCAGCGCCTGGCTGTGGATCGGGGGACGCACGGGCAGCGGCAGAACGGCGCTGCTGCGCGAGGTCGTTGCCTGCCATCCGGCCGCGGCCCACGTCGACTGCGCCGGCAGGTCCGCGGAGGAGGTGGCCCGGGACGTGGCGGCGGCCCTTGGCATCGCCGCCACGGACTTCTTCAAGGGCAACTTCGCCGCCGTGGCCGGCCAGGTCAGCGACGACCCCGTGGTCGTACTCGCGAACACGCAGTGGGCGGGCCGGATGCGCACCTCGCGCGAACCGGAGCGTGTGCTCGATCAGGTGGCACGGGCGCTGATCGAGCACCATCGGCGCGGGCTGCGAATGCGCTTGCTGGTTGAAGTCGACGATGCTCAGGGCAGGGCCGCCGAGTTGGGCGGACGGCATCTGACGCTGCAGGGGGGCTTCGAGGGCATGCCCGCCTTCGCGGAGCCGGACGAGGATGCGACCTTGTCGTCCGCCCTCCGTGCGCTGGCGTTGGCCGAGCACCGCTTCGTTCCCATGTCCGTGTGGTCTCTGCTCTGTTCGGCCCTCGGCCGGGACGTCCCGGAGTCCCGACTCGAGTCACTGCTCGGCGACGCGGCTGCCGGGGACTGGATCCATCGAACGGACGACGGGGCGGGCGCTCCCCTCGCCTCCTTCAAGCAGGAGGCAATGGCCCGGCAACTGCGTACGGAGATGCCTGCCGAGGAGGCCAGGTCATGTCACGCACGCGCAGTCACCGCGCTGTCGGCCGCAGACGCCTCCGAGGCGACGCGCTGGTACGCCGGTCGCGCCCTGGCCGGCCACGCGGCGGCGGCCGGCCGGTTCGACGCGTTCCTCGAGGACACCGCGGCAGTCGCCGTGGTCGGCCACGAGTCGCTCTTCGAGGCGTTCGAGGCCGCGTTTCATGGACTGCCCATCCCGCAGGGAAGTGCCGCGACCCGCCTCCATTACCTGGCGCGCCGTGGTGTTCGGCCTTCGTCCCAGGGTGAGTGGCTGGCGCTGTTGCACCTGACCCTGATGCAGGCCGGGCCGACGGAGGAAGCAGCCGCCGATAGGCTCCCAACGGCGGCCGGGCCCGTGGCCCTGCCCTGGCGGACGCTCTGGGCCGAAGGCGTCGGTGCCGGCATGTTCAGCACGGACGCACTGGTCAAGCGCCCCGTCGTCCGGACGCTCCACATCGTGCATACACCGACCGGCGACCTGGTCACAGCCCGCACCCGCCGCGACCACATCGGCACCTGGGACCTGACCACGGGCGCGCCCCGACCCGAGCCCGGCGAACCCACGGACGCGTCCGGCACGACGCAGGCGGATCAGGGGCCTCGAGGATGGCGCCCTGCCGGAGCCGTCGGCGGCGAAGTGGATCTGCCCCGCATGCCCGAGTACATCCGTCGAGGCGTGCGCTCGGGCCATCTCATCGCTCTGGCCTCCACCGACGGTGTGTGCGTTGTCGAGATCAATCAGAGCGCCGCACAGGAACCCGCACCAGGCCTCCTCAAGTGTCTGGTGGGCACAGGCACGAAGCTCGCTCCGGCGGACCTGCCGGCCGTGGCCCTGACCCCCACGACCGATTGGCTGACGGACGTCTGGGGAGCTGCGGCGGTCAACCGTTCCTCTCCACAATTGGCTTCCCCTGTGTCACCGGCTTCCTCGAACTCGACACCACCGGCCTTGCGGACACGGGCCTGCGCCCTGTTGCCGAGCCGGTCGGTAAGCCGGCCGAGGCGGAGTCCACGTACTTCTCCCTCGGCAGCTGGCAAGGTGCGCGACTCCTCCTCGACGGCCGTGACGGGAGCGTGCTGCAGGACGGTTCGTCCGGGATCGACGACGCGCTGGCCGGAAGCAGTCTCAGCCAGTTCGTCGCCATGGTCCGCCTCTACTACTGGTGGTTCGCCTCCGACTGGTCGATCGAGGACACGGAGACGGATGTACGTCACTGGCTGAACCGCATCGACCCTCAGGCCTTCCGGACACAGGGCTGGCAAAGGGTCTTCGAGGACTACAACTTCGACGACCGGGTCTGACGGACGGGCCCGGCTACTCGGCGACGCATTCCGCGCGCGACCGGGCGAATCCGGGTCGCTACGAAGCGCCTGCGATGTATACGGAATTCCGGACTCTGGAGAACCAGGACGAAGAACATCTGTTCCGGCAGCGCAGCACATCGAAGACGCCGTCTGGGAAATCGACGCAGACTTCGCCCTCGCCGACGCGCCCGATCTTCCGCAGGTTCCGCTCACCGCTGGCGTCCGTCTTCAGTGCTGTCCCGTTCCTCTGCGTGGTGCTCGTGCGCCGGCCTGTGGCACCGGCCTCGGCTCACACCTCGGCTCCGGAGATCTTGGCGAGGTGGGTGCGTACAGGTCGAACCGCTGGCAGACCGCACCTTTCACGCCGCCCGCTCCGACTCCGACGGCCCCCTCCTGATCTCACTGATAGCTTGCTTCTCCAGTCAGTTCACTCCGGGGAATTCAATGAGTCAGCCGCCGTTCCAACCACCACCGCAGCCTTCACAGCCACCGCAGGCCCCCAACAACCCGTACAACCAGCCCGCCCCGCCGCAGCAGCCACCGGGGTTCGGCCCCCCGCAGGCTCCGGGGCAGCCGCCGATGCAGGCCCTCGGCCAACCCCCGATGCAGGCCGGGCCGCCGCCCGTCCCGGGGCAGCCCCCCATGCACCCCGCTGTCGTCGGGCTCGTCGGGCTCGTCGGGTTCGTCGTCGAAGTAGGCATCGAAGTCGTCTTCTGC
>NZ_RDBN01000058.1 GCF_008042075.1 Streptomyces sp. UW30
CACACCGCCCCAGCCGCCATCCGTACGGACACACCCCACAACCCGCCTCACCCGAGGGCCACGCCCACGTGGGGTTCGCGCGTGCTTACGCGTGCTCAGACGTGAAAGTGGTGAGCGGAAGAGCAGCGGCATCTTTCGCGGGTCGTGACAGGTGCAGGGCGGTGTGGAAGTAGCCGTCGCTCTCCCTGCCCCGGGGATCCTCGCCGGCGGCCGTCACCGCGGTGATGGCATACCGCTGCTCATGCACGCTGGTGAAGCGGCGTTGCGGATAGCTCGGAGCAGCCGCCTTCTCGGTGAGGAGGCCGTACGGTGCCAGCCCGTCAGCGATGTGGCGGTAGGAGCCGGTACGCAGAACGAACGCCGCGATCCACATCGGTTCGTGAGCGGCGGCGAGGAGCGGTTGAAACGTGCGCGGGGACAGGAAGCTCGCGCCGCCCGTGACGGTGACCAGAAGGGTCGGCTGCGCGGCGCGCAGAAGAGCGGGGGTGGGGGAAGCCGCTTCGAGGTTCTCGGTGAAGCCTTCGTCCAGCAGACCGACAGCGAGAGCGTAGGAGACGGCATTCGCAGCAATGTCGAGCCCGATCACCCGGTGCACGCCGGGACGTCGGTGAGCCGCGTAATAGGCACGGTCCCACTCGATCAGCTCCGCCGTGGTGAGCTCTGCGGCCTGCGGGGACGTGTAGTGGGCATACAGGTCCTCCAGGGTGATGTCGTGGTTGAGAAGGGCCGCGTTGATGCCGTACGAGCAGCAGATGTCCAGCACCGTGACCGGGGCGGCTGCGCGGGTGGTTCGCGTGCGGGCGGCGGCCAGGCACCGGAAGACCCGCTGTGCATGGTGAGGCGTCTGATAGTCCCAGCGGCCCAGGAGGCGGAAGAAGTCTCTGGGGTCCGGCTGGTCGTACACCTCGTCGAACGAGGTCATCTCCGTCCGACCGCAGGCGGCCGACGCAACGGGTGCGGCACTCTCCAGGCCTCCTTGGCCGTCGTGCCCCGCATGAGTCATCGCAGTGTCCCTTCCCTGCCCGAGGCCGCCCCCGCACCTCGGCAAGGAATACCGCCCGACCGAGAGGCGGGGAAGGGAACACCTGTGAATCCAGCCACCAGCCCACGGACACGTTTGGAGAGCTTGACCCGCTGTGTCTCAGCTCCGCGAACCAAGCCGCGAAGCCCTCGAGCGCGTCGAACGCCCGGTACACGCAGGCGAATCACAGACAGGCGACGAGGTCGAGCTCCCTGCAACGGGCCGAGTATGGCCAGTCCCTACGTCGTGGGGGTCAGCTCGGCGCTTGCGGTGGCAAGCGCCGCCTCCTCGACCCGTCGGCCGAACTGGGCGAGGGCGGGCGTACCAAGGTCATCAACAGCGTGCGCAAGGCATGCCAGGGACGAAGGACACCGTGCAACCCGAGGACACCACAAGGCATGCCCGCCACGTCGTACATCTCGCGGCCCAACCTCGCGAAGGAATCGGCCGAGAGGCTTTTTCCCCCTCCCCGCCAACTGGTCCACAACGGCGAGTTGTCCGTCCTGAACGTCGCCGGTGACTCGAAGATCGAGGCCGCGTTCTGCGAACTGGACTGACCCTCACACCCCACCCCGGAGCAGCACGGCGGGCCGCCCAGTAGCCAGCCCAAACGGCCATCGCTTTCAAAGGCCACGTCCGGTCCCACCGTGCAAGCTAAAACGGGCCCTTCACCCCAACACACTCTGATTCGCGCACCACTATGGGACGGGGGACGCCATCCTCATCCGGTTCCTCGTCCGTCAGCACCTCGCAGCAGGTCGGCCTCCGCGGCGACGCGCACTTCGAGGACATCGCGTATGCCTCCTGGTGGCGGATGGCCGCCCGGCTGCCCCGTACGCTCGCCGCCGCGGCCCGCCTCGGCTGGGCCGCCGACCGTTGCGCGATGCTCTGGCTGGCCAGCTGTCAGCCGGCCGTCAACGCTTCCTCGACCGGCGCTCGCCGCGCTTCCGGGAGCCCTGGCCCACTTGTTCCAGGGCGGGTAGATGGCCGAGCGGGTGACCGCAGCCACTCCTGCACTGATCGTCGTCGCCGTCGCTACCGCAACGCGCGCGGGGGCCGATGCGTTCGCCGTCTATGCCTCCGCGCGTCTCGCGCCGGAAGTCGCCACCGCGGCAGACCTCCAGATCCTCGCGGCTGCCCCGCGGGTCGAGCTGGAGGCGTACGACCGGCCCGGCTTCGCCGACCGGCTGCAGGCCGCGGGCCGCGGCGCGGAGGCGACCGAGAACCTGATCAGCGACGCCCAGGCTTTCGTCTCCGCTCTCGGCCAACTCGTCGCCGCCGCCTCGGTCCTGGCCCTGCTGCACCCAGTGCTGCTGCCACTGCTCATGCTCGCGGTGATCCCCAAAGGCGCCTCTTGCGTCACCACCGCGCGCATCAAGCACCGTGCCGACCACCAGAACATCGCGGACAGCCATCTGCGCTATCTGCTGCGGCACCACGCCACCCACCAGCGCAGCGCGGCCGAGGTCCGTGCCACCACCATGGCCGTGTTCCTTGCCGACTGGTATCAGGAGGTCACCGACCGGATCAAGGCCACGCACCGCCCCGCGCGTCCTGCGCGTCACCCTGCTCGGCGCCGGCGCCAGTGGCCTCGTGCTCGTCGCGACCTGGGCCGCCCTCGGCTGGCTGGCCGTCACCAGCCGGTTGGACCTCGCGCTCGCAGCCACGGCTGTCGTGGCCGTGCGTACCTGCACCGGCGCGCTGAGCTCTCTGGTCCTGGCCGTCGCCCGGCTGTTCCGCACCAGCCTGTACATGGAGGACTGGCAGGCGTTCCTGCACAGGGCCGAAGACCTGCGAGCGGTCCGCGGGACCAGGCAGATCCCGGCAGACGCGCCGGCCGAGATCCGCGTCGAGCATGTGAGCTACACCTATCCCGGCGCCGTAACGCCAGCGGTCGACGGTGTCAGCCTCACCCTGCGGCGCGGTGAACTGATCGCGCTGGTGGGCGAGAACGGGTCAGGCAAGTCCACCCTGGCCGCGCTGCTCACCGGGCTTCGCATCGCTTGCGTCGGCACGGTGAGCTGGGACGGCACCGACCTGGCCGAGGCAGATCCGCACACCGTGTGGGCGAAGGTGGGCCTGGTACCCCAGGACTTCACCCGCTGGCCCATGGACCTGCGCGCCAACATCCATCTCGGCCAGCCCCGCTCCGCGAACGACGTCCTCCTTCTGGACGCCGCTCGGGCGGCCGGCGCGGACAGTGTCATCGCGCGCGTCCCGCACGGCCTGGACACACTGGTCGCGGGCTCCCACTGGGGCGGAACCGACCTGTCCGGCGGGCAGTGGCAACGGATCGCCGTCGCGCGTGCCTTCTACCGCGATGCTGCGATGCTCATGCTGGACGAACCCACCTCCGCGATGGACCCCCGCGCCGAGTATCTGGTGATCCGCCGTTTCAAGGAACTCGCCGCCGACAAGACCGCCGTCTTCGTCACTCAGGGCCTGGACAACGCCAGGATCGCGGACCGCATTGTCGTCCTGGACCGGGGGCGCGTGCGTGAAGAGGGCGACTTCCGGACGCTGATGGCACGCGGCGGACTGTTCGCCGAGCTCTACCGCCTCGCCCAGACCGGTGGCCGACCGCCCCCTGCCGCAAGGCAAGGGGGCCGCCGGCCCTCAAGGCTGCTCTGCAGGCGGCCGCTTCTGTGCCTGTACGGCCGACACCACCATCATGCGCTGGTACTCCCCCGGCCGGTGCGGTTCGCCCACAGGGAGGCCGTCGACCTCCACCCAGGCATGCGCGCGGAACGGCGCCGTACGCACGCCTGTGCACCAGGTTGGCCAGACCCCGCGCAGCCGGCACAGCAGCGCGGTGGCCACGGACCGCTGGAGGCAGCCCTCCCCGGCACAGCGCGCGCTGACCGCGACGACGGCTTCGCGGGCGGCGAGCGCCTGCCGGGCGGTGGCGGGGGTGGCCCCGCGCCGGACCCGGCACAGAACGAGGCGGATGCGATGTGGCTTGAGCGCGACGATCAGCCGGGCGGCGGCTGTGGCGAGGAGGGCCGCGGGACGCCGGCGCAGGGGCAGGCGACTGCGGACGGCGGGCACCATGGGCTGGCTCATACGGGCACCACCAACCGGGCCTCGGTCAGCGCGCGCGTGATCGAGGCGGTGTCGGCGTCGGCGCGCTCGGCGGTGAGCCGGGGGTAGGCCTCGCACAGTGCGCGAACCGTGTCCGGTGGTTCGGCGCCGTCGACGAGGCTGCGCAGGATGATCGCCGCGGTGCGGTTGAGCTGCCAGTACCGGCCGGTGACCTCATCGAGCAGCACCATGCCATCCGCCGTGTCCGTCGCGCAGACGCCGGGTCGCAAGGTCAGGCTCACGGTGCTCCTTCAGTGATTGCGGTGCTTGGCGGGCTCGTGTGCGCAGGGCGGGAACGGAGCCAGATCTCGGTGCCCAGACTGGAGCTGAGGGAGCGCAGGCCCTCCGGGGTGGGGTGCACCCCGAGCAACGACGCCCGGAGCGCGGCGTCGTCGATCAGCCCGGTTCGGGCGAGCCATGAGCCGTCGAAGAGTTCCACCAAACCGGCCCGGTTGTGGCGCAGGCTCGCATGGAAGTCCGTGCTGTACTCGCCCTTGGTCTGCCGCCGCAGCACGTCGTCGGGCACGATGTCGCGCATCGCCTCGGCGAGCACCGGCTTGTACCGGCCGGGGGTACTGCGCTCGGCCACGCGGATGGCGAGGGCTGCCTCGATCACCTGGTCGTCGAGGTAGGGCGCGGCATGTCCCAGGCCACGTCTGGAGGTCACCTGATCCAGCTGCCGCAGCCCGCGTCCACCGGTCCGTACGCACGCGAGTGCCGTGTGCTGCCCGCGCTGGAGCGCGAGCGGCTCGGCGGTCTCGGCGGCTTCCCGGAGCAGGCTCTGTACGGCCGCAGCCGCGTCCCGGGTCGCCCACGGCGGCATGCGCAGGTCCACTCCCCACGCTGTCGAGGGGGCCCTGCGGACCAGGGCCGTCGACAAGGGCGTGGCGCTGGTGAAGTCCTGCGCCCATGCGGTCAGCCACTGGTTGAACGTCCTGCGGTCCGCGAGCTGCCGCAGCAGTTGTCCGAGCGGCCAGTGCTGGGAGGCGCGTTGCGTACGGATCCGGGCGTACGCCGCCAGCGGATGGCATCGGACGTAGTCGTGCAGGTGCGAGGGGAACGTGCTGAACAGTTCATCTCCGCCGCCGCCCATCAGGTGCAGGCGTGACCCCCGGCCGGTCATCAGACGGCAGAGCGCCGCCAGCCTGGCGCCGTCGCGCACCCATGGTCCCGGCTCATCGGTGGGGACAGCGTCGCCGGTGAGGGCCGTCAGATCGCTGTACCACAGGGGCCATTCGTCGCGGGAGGGCGTGACGTGTTCACTGCCGGGAAGGCGGGCGGCGGCACGCGCGGCCCAGGCCGCGTCGTCGTTCTCCGGGTCGATGCTCTGCCAGCGCATGGTCACCAGCCTCGCTCCGGCCGGCCGGGTCCGCTCCTGCTCCCGGGCTGCCAGGAAGCACAGGCTGGTGGAGTCCATGCCGCCCGACAGATCCGCGCTCACCGTGCCTCCGTCGGCCGTGCAGGCGCCCACCGCGGCGGTGAGCGCCGCGCGCACCGCGGGCACTCCTTCCTGCCAGGCGAGTTGAGGCTCCGGCGGGGTCCACCACGGCTGCGTCCGGGCCCGCCCCTCCGCGTCAATCAGCAGACAGCCGAAGGACGGCACGGCCTGCACACCCTGCCAGACACAGTGGTCGTCCAGCGGGTACGGGAGCGGCGAGGCGAGGAGGTGGGCGGCCAGGAGCCGTTCGTCGAGGGCCGCACCGGTCACGGCCGCAAGCCGGTCCGACCGGTCGGCGGCCACGGTCACGCCGGCCACCCGGGCGTGGAAGAGCCGCCGTACCCCGGACGCGCTCCCTCTGGCCCGGACCGTACCGTCGACGGAGGCGAGGAGGTGGAAGCTTCCGGTCAGGCCCCGGGCGATCCGCTCCACGTCCCCGATGTCCCGAAGCCGTCCCGCCCGCGCGGACAGCTCGGCGGCGGTGACGGGACAGCGCCCGATCACCGCGACTCGCCGCGCCCCTGCGGCGCCCACCGTGACCAGTCCGTCCGGCCAACTGCCCAGCAGCCACGGTCGGCCGGAGTGGTGAGCGATGGTCTCGCCGGCCCAGGGGCGCAGGAGTCGCGCCGCGGCCACGCCGGATTCACCGTCCGGAAGGATCGTGAACCACACGTCACCGCTCATGGCACGTCACCCGTCATGTGCTGTCAGTCTCGGTCTCAGTTGGGGCCCAAGTACCACTCGTAGGGCGGGAATCCGCCCTCGTAGTGCGCTCCCAGGGCCTCACCTCGGGTCAGCTCGGCGAAGTCACCGACTTCCACCATGGCCGGCGGTTCGTACACCTCGTCCTGCTCCATGAACGTCCTCCTCTACTTCCGCTGATGGCGCGTGGAGCCCACACCCCAGCGGACCGTGCCCACGACACATCCGCACTACGCCGACCTGGACCATCCCCTACCCGATGGAGTGAGGCACCCCCAGTTACCGCGCGAGCAGCTCTCCCGGCGTGGTGAGCGCCGGCACTGCACACAGCACCCACTGCGCCATGTCACACCCAACACACCCCGACCCCACTGCCACAGACCGCGGCCCGTTTCTGAAGGTTCTCGGGCATGCGGACCCAGGAACAAGTCGGCCGTATTCTCATCACGGGCCTTCAACAGTCGCTTCGTGACCAGCGTATGGAGACGACTGAGTGACCGTCTGGCGAGGAAGACCGAGCCGGAGCCGCTGTGGTCAGAGGGTGTGCCGGACCACATCGACGTGCCCATCGGTAACTGGTTGTACGAAGTGCTGCGAACGTTCGACATGGCGGAGCCCGTGGCAGTGCGGCTGAAGCTGCCGTCCAGAATCCTCAAGAGCCGCGACCCGTGCTCCGAGCTGGCCACTCTCGACGACCGGATGAACCCGATGTTGCACCTGGAGGTCATCGACGCCACGCTCGGCTGCGTGCAGCAAGCGCTGCAGGGAGCAGGCTGGAAGGTTTTCCAGATGGCTGCTTCGTACGCCCGCCAACTGGAGGGCATCCTGTGCAAGGGCGATTCCGCCTTCGCAGTCTGCGAAGACGGCAGCAGACTCGAACGCCGGATGGACGAGGCACTCCACGTCACGTACGACAAGTCCGTGGACGCTGGGGCCTTGAAGTCAGAGACTGCGGCCGATCATCTCCGCGCAGCGTTCACCGAGGCGTACGGGCTCAAGCCCGACCCGAGTGCCGCATACTCCCGTGCCATCAGCGGAAGTAGAGGAGGACGTTCATGGAGCAGGACGAGGTGTACGAACCGCCGGCCATGGTGGAAGTCGGTGACTTCGCCGAGCTGACCCGAGGTGAGGCCCTGGGAGCG
>NZ_RDBN01000059.1 GCF_008042075.1 Streptomyces sp. UW30
TGCCGTCCATGTTCACGCCGGCCCGCACGCGCGCGTCACCGGCCATCGTCGCAGCGGTGGAGGCGCCGCCGATGGAGTGCCCGGCCATGCCGATCCGCTTGGTGTCGATCACGCGCGCGTACCGCCACGCCGGGTGGCGCCCGGTCAGCCGGTCGAGAACGAAGGAGACGTCTTGGGCCCGGCTCCCGGCGACCGTCGAGCCGCCGATCGAGGAGAACTTGTCGCAGATGGCGCAGGGCAGGGTCTGCCCGTCGGGGAGGGTCGTACCGGCGTTCTCGTACGGATGGTCGACCAGCGCGACAACGTATCCGCGACTGGCGATGTCCTCGGCGAGTCCGGTGAGGGTGGACCGGGGGAACGTGAACCCGGGCGAGAGCACGACGAGCGGGAACCTGCCGTGCGCGGGGCGGGCGCCGGTGTGCGCCCAGGTACGGACGCCGCTGATCGTCTCGGGCGGGACGGTGGCCTCCGGCGCCCTCAACTCAAGAAGGTGGCGGGCCTCTTCGGTGGTCATGTAGGGAGCGGTCGGTCCGCTCGTGCCGGGGCGCGCCGGGTAGTACATGGACACCATCAGCTGCCGGGGCCCGGCGGACGGAACCCAGGGATCCGGACGGTCGGCGTCGACGAGGTGGAGGGTGCTGCGGCCGACGGTGTACGGGCCGGTGGGGCGGGGCAGTTGGGCCGATGCCGGGGCAGCGACGACGGAGGCCAAAGAGTCCGGCCCCGCGGCCACCGCGGGCAGGGTCAGGGCCGGTCCGAGCACAAGCGCGACGGACGCCGCCAGCGCTAAGAAGCGTGGTCTGTTCATGCCCAGGACGTTAGGCCGCGGGCCCCTGACCTGGCGTCAGTCCGGGGTCGTAGGACGTGGGTACCGAGCGGCGGTACCGGTGACCTACCACGGTCGGACAGCCGTACGGGCGTACGGGCATACCCTGTCCTCATGCTGACCTTGGAGCGCCTGCGCGCCGACCACGCGGACGCCGTGCTGGCCTTCGAGCGGGAGAACCGGGAGTACTTCGCCCGCACGGTGCCGGACCGCGGGGACGAGTACTTCACCCTCGCGGGATTCGTGGCCCGGCACGCGGCGTTGCTGGCCGAACAGGACGCCGGGGTCTGCCATTTCCACCTGGTGCGGGACGAAGAGGAGCGCCTGGTCGGCCGTATCAACCTGCTCGACGTCGAGGACGGCTCCGCCGAACTCGGCTACCGCATAGGCGAGCGCGCGGCGGGCAAGGGTGTCGCGACGGCGGCGGTGGCTCAGATGTGCCGGATGGCCGCAGCGACGTACGGGCTGACCTCCCTGGTGGCGGTCACCACACTCGACAACCTGGCGTCCCGGACCGTCCTGGAGAGGAACGCGTTCGTCGCCGTGGGGGAGACGACGATCGGCGATCAGGCCGGGGTCCGCTATCGGCGGGCACATCACCCCTAGGGCAGTCCCCGCACACCTTCTCCGGGACAGTCCGCCCTCTCGTAGGACGCCCGGCCTCAGGTCCTCAGCGTCTGCTGGAGTCATGGACTTCACCAGGCGTACGGCAATGGCGGCGGGACTCGGTGCGACGCTGGCGGCGACCGTGGGTACCCGTACCGCACCGGCGCAGGCGCAGGCGGACCCTGCAACGATCACGATCCCCGGCGAGTCCCCCACCCGCACGAACATCCCCGTCGCCCGCGACCGACGTGCCTCCGGTGGCCGCTACCTCGCGCTGCTGACGGTGCAGCAGCCCCCGCCGGAGACCGGCTGGTACGCCACCTACCGTGTCCGCGTCCCGCACAAGCGGGTGTACGCGCTGACCGCCGTCGCCACCGCCCCCGTGGAGACCCCGCACACGGAAGCGGTCGGCTCCTACCTCCAGCTCTCCGTCAACGGTGGCCCGTTCCGCGAGGTCGCCCGCTCGCAGCCGGACTGGTACGGGTCGCCGGCCGCGTGGGGCGATCTGTCCGTGCTGAATCTCGGAGAGGTGGAACTTCGTGAGGGGGACAACGCGTTGGGCTTACGAGTCGTCGAACCGACGATCCTTGACAACAACATCGTGTATGTCCTGTCGCTGGATCATCTCGTCCTGCGCCTCCTGCCCGGAGGAACCGCTCTGCACGCGGCCTCCGTCCCCCGTCACCGCGTCGGCGAGCCCGCTCACCTGCGCCTGACCCTCAATGCCCGTACCACGCGCCCTTATCCCGTTCACTACGCCGTCATCGACTACCACGGCCAACGGGTTGCCGCCGGCCGTACGGCCATCCCCGCAGGCCGCAGGACCACCACCGTCGCCCTCCCGGCCGACCTCCCGCCCGGCCACTACCGCATCCATGCCGACGACGGCGTGACCAGCACCTTCGCCCGCCTTCCCGCCCACCGCGCGGCCCCGGTCACCGACGCGGTCGGCAACCGCTTCGGCGTCAACGTCTGGGCCTCCTCCCTCGTACCGCCGTCCCGCCTGGACGAGTGCGCTGCCGCCCTGCGGGACATGGGGGCGGGCTGGGTCCGTGACGGGCAGTCCTGGCCGGCCGCCGAGCCCGCGCCGGGTGCGTACGACACCGCGCACCACGACCGGGTCACCCGCGCCCTGCGTGGCCGCGGTCTCGCCGTCCTGGACGTGCTCTCCCCCGCGCCCGAGTGGGCGATGACCGACGCCTCGCTGCCCCTCCCGGCGGACCTGCGCCACGCCTACCGCTACGCCCGCCGCCTCGCACTGGCCGCCCCCGAGGCGCTCCAGCTCTCCAACGAACCCGACGTCGACACCACCCGCAGCACCGGCGACGCCCACGCGGCCTTCGTGAAGGCGGCCGCGCTCGGCGTCAAGGACGCCTGCCACGACGCCCGCGCCGAGGCGCCGCTCGTCGTCCTGCCGGGGATCGCCCAAACCGGCCCCTTCCAGGACCTGATGCTCGCGAACGACGTCGTCCGGTACGCCGATGTGTGGGCCTTCCACGGGTATCCGGATCCGGCGCAGCAGGAAGACCCCGAGTTCCCCCGGCGCCGCGGACGAGCAGCACGCGCTCGCCCGGCGGCAGGGGGTCGGCGACATGCCGCTGTGGATGACCGAGTGCGGGGCCTTCCTCACGACGCCCGCCGATCTCACCGCGGCGCAGGAGCGGGTACAGGCGCGGTACCTCGTGCGTTCGATGGTGGAGGGGCTGGCCGCGGGGAACGCGCGGCAGTTCTGGTTCGCCGGGCCGCCCCTGCATGACGACGGCGTCTGGTTCGGGCTGTTCGACCGGGACTTCGGGCCCCTCCCCGCGTACAGCGCTTTCGCCGCGCTGACCTCGGTGCTCGGCGCGGCGCACTTCGTCGGGCCCGTACGGCAACTGCCCGCAGGTGTCCGCGGGTTCGTCTTCGACGACGGGTGCGGGCAGCGGGTGACCGTCCTGTGGGCCGCGCGGCGCACGCGCGTGGCCGTGTCGGGGGTGGCGTACGACATCATGGGGCGGCGGATCACTGAGGCGGGCCCGGCCGTCGTCGCCTCACCGGAACCCGTCTACGTCGTCTCGCGCGCCGCGGACTCCACCGGGAGGGACGCGGACGCCGGTGCGGGACAACACCCCGGCCGGG
>NZ_RDBN01000006.1 GCF_008042075.1 Streptomyces sp. UW30
GGGCACCGGATCCGCGTCGCCGCGCGGCACCCGGCCACGCCGTACGGCCCGGGAGTACACGCGGTCCCCGGCCTCGCACAGCCGGTCGGCGCCGTGTGGATGCTCCTGCGCCCCGTGCCCGGCCATCGCCCCATCCACCCCCGGTTCCTGCCTCTGTCGCCGTCCCGGTAGGAGCCGTGTTGCGGAGCAAGGCCGGTCCGCGCATAGTTGCGCTGCGGAAGCGCGAGCGAACCGCGGGGCCGACACGGCCGAGCACGGTGGGTCCGTCGACCAGGCCCCGCCCGGCCGGTGTGTCCCGGCAGGGGTGTCGACACCGCGCTCCGGAGGTGAGCGAGCCGGCGACAGAGGCAGGAACCGGGGGTGGATGGGGCGATGGCCGGGCACGGGGCGCAGGAGCATCCACACGGCGCCGACCGGCTGTGCGAGGCCGGGGACCGCGTGTACTCCCGGGCCGTACGGCGTGGCCGGGTGCCGCGCGGCGACGCGGATCCGGTGCCCTGCCTGCTGGAGTTGGCACTGCTGCACCCGGACCCCGACGACATGGACTGGCTGGTGCCGACCTCCCCGCAGGAGGTCATGACGCGGCTGCTGCGCGGGGTGTACGACGAGGTCAGCGCGAGCCAGCGGCGGATGGGCTCGGCGGTGGCCGCCTTCGAGTGGTACGCCGGTCTCGGCCCCCAGCCGTCACAGGCGTCCGGCGTCGAGGGCACCGCGCCCGGTTCGGCGATCCGGGTCCTGGAGGGCGACTCGCGCATCCAGGGCGCCCTGGACGAGGCGACGCAGGCGTGCACGACGGAGGTGCTGACCGTGCAGCCCGGCGGCATCCGGCCCGAGCACGAGCTGACGGAGGGCCTGCACCGGGCGATGGCTCTGCGGGGGCGGGGCGTGCGGATGCGCGACCTGTACACGCACGTGGCCCGGCACGGACAGGGCCTGCTCAACTACCTTGAGCTGATGGGCGATTCGGTGGAGGCCCGCACGCTGGACGAGGTSAYCGACCGGCTCATCGTCATCGACCGTGAGGTCGCCTTCATCCCCGCCAACAAGGACCGCACCCTCGCCCTGGAGATCCGTCACGAGGCCCTCGTCGGCTACTTCGTCACGACCTTCGAGCGGCTGTGGCGGCTGGCGACGCCCATGTACCCCGAGGCCGTCCAGCAGCCCACCCTGAACGGCGTCACGCCGCGCCAGCGGGCCATCGCGAGCCTGCTCATCGAGGGCCACACGGACGCGGCCATGGCCGACCGGCTCGGCATGAACATCCGCACCGTGCGCGTCCACATCGCCAAACTGGCCGCGACGCTGGGCAGCGAGAGCCGCGCCCAACTCGGCTATCTCATCGGCCAGTCGGGGATTCTTGACCAGGCACACCAGCAGCCCTGATCACGGCGGACCCGGCGGCATCGGACGACGACGCCCGCGGCCCGTCCAGCCCCACCTGCGCTATGCGCACCCCGAGTTGGGTACGGCTCGCCGCCCCCAGCGTCTCCGACAGCCGCGCGATGTGCGCCCGGCACGTCCGTACGCTTATCCCCAGCCGCTCCGCGATCACCGCGTCCTGGTGCCCCTCGGCGAGCAGCGCGGCGATGGACTGTTCGCGGTGGGAGATGCCTTCGATGCCGGTGTCGGGCAGGGGCGCCGTCAGCGGGATCGCGAGGCGCCAGAGCCGCTCGAAGGGGCAGGGGCGCCGTCAGCGGGATCGCGAGGCGCCAGAGCCGCTCGAAGACCGTCACCAGGTAGTGCACGAGCCCCGGGTGCCGCAGCTCCAGCGCCAGCGTGCGGTCGGCGTTCGCCGGGATGAAGGCCACCGTGCGGTCGAAGAGGATCAGCCGGTCGATCACCTCGTCCAGSGTGCGGGCCTCCACCGAATCGCCCATCAGCTCAAGGTAGTTGAGCAGGCCCTGTCCGTGCCGGGCCACGTGCGTGTACAGGTCGCGCATCCGCACGCCCCGCCCCCGCAGAGCCATCGCCCGGTGCAGGCCCTCCGTCAGCTCGTGCTCGGGCCGGATGCCGCCGGGCTGCACGGTCAGCACCTCGTGGCGGCACTCGCCGGTCGCGAGGTTGAGGGCCGCGTTGATCCGGTTGGAGCCCTCCAGCACGGTGATGGCGTGGGTGGGCGCCGGCGCCCACCCACGCCATCACCGTCCTGGAGGGCGACTCGCGCATCCAGGGCGCCCTGGACGAGGCGACGCAGGCGTGCACGACGGAGGTGCTGACCGTGCAGCCCGGCGGCATCCGGCCCGAGCACGAGCTGACGGAGGGCCTGCACCGGGCGATGGCTCTGCGGGGGCGGGGCGTGCGGATGCGCGACCTGTACACGCACGTGGCCCGGCACGGACAGGGCCTGCTCAACTACCTTGAGCTG
>NZ_RDBN01000060.1 GCF_008042075.1 Streptomyces sp. UW30
CCGGTGGACGCATCGGCGCCGTGGGGTGGCTACGGGTCCAGTGGTTGGGGCCGCGAAATGGGCAGCGGCGCCATTGAGCTGTACACCGAAGTGAAGAGTGTCTGGACGTCGTTGACATAGCGTCCGCGTGAACCCTGGCAGCCGGCCAAGGGTGCCCCCTTCCGGGGCGCATCTGCCGCATGCAGGGGGACACAGTCGGAAGGGGCCATCAACACCTCAGCTTGATCGACGTCACGGATGCGTGCAGGCAGACCGTGTTGAGGCGCCGGGAAGTCGGTCCCGGTACTGGTTTCAAGGTGCCGTTGCCTGCTTCCGCCGTGCGGGGGCCGGTGCCTAGGCCGCAGCGAGCACCGCAGCGGGGAGACCTGGAGCCTCGAGGACTGGGGCTTCGGTGTCAGCCCGCCGGATGCCCTTCCCGGCCGGACCGCCGAACCTGGCACACGGCTGGGGCGCGGTCGCCAGCAATCGGGCACCACAGGTGTCGCGGCCTGGCGCAAGGCGTGCACACCGCCGACTGCGCGACATACCGGGAGGCACTGGAAGGACCGGTGGCGCACCGCCGCAAGGCTGCGTGTTCGGCAGCGACGGCCGCCAAGTCCTCGTGCTTCGACCTGGTCCCATCTGCTTGGCCGTCCACGGTGGGTGCGTCCTCGGTCCAGCCGACAGGACAGTGCATCACGGCTCGGCCGTCGCATCGACGACCGACTGGTGTGCTCACGATCTCCAACATTCCTCCCGCCCGACGGTGGCCAGCCAATGCGCAGCGTGTCCCGCTGTCGAGCGCTCCGTGCTCCCCGGGTCTGTCCTGAAAGATGCGGTCGTAGTATTCACGCCATGACTCCTCATCGCGTCGCGGTCCTGGTGCTGCCTGGCGTACTGCCAATCGATTTGGGCATCCCGACGCAGATCTTCAACCCACGGCCCAACACTCCCTACGAGCTGACCATGTGCGGCGCGGGCCGCGGCAGCGTGACCACCAGCGCTGGGTTCACGGTCGGTGTCACTGCCGGGCTGCCTGCACTGGCCCAGGCCGACACAATCATCGTGCCCGGCTCTTCGGACTACCGGCGTCCGCCGGCACCCGACGTCAGTGCTGCCCTGAGACTTGCCTTCCGGCGTGGAGTCCGCATCGTGTCCATCTGCACCGGCGCGTTCACGCTCGCAGCAGCAGGGGTCTTCAACGGCCGTACGGTGACCACGCACTGGGCCAGCGCTGACGACCTCGAGGATCTTTATCCTGATGTGCAGGTGGACCGCAACGTCCTGTACACCGACGACGGAAACCTGCTGACCTCGGCCGGCGTCGCCGCGGGCATTGATCTATGTCTCCATATCGTCCGCAAGGACCTTGGCAGTACCATCGCCAACGAGATCGCTCGCGAACTGGTCGCCGCACCCCACCGCGACGGCGGCCAAGCCCAGTACATCGACCAGGCCCTCCCCGATTTCGCCGCCCACACCCTCGCCGACACCCGAGACTGGGCGCTGCGTCACCTCGACGAACCCCTCACCCTCGATCGTCTTGCCCGACATGCTCGAGKCTCCAGCCGCACCCTGTTCCGCATGTGGCGCAGAGAATCCGGCGTCACCCCCCACCAATGGCTGCTCACCGCCCGCATAAACCGTGCCCGGGAACTCCTCGAAGGCACGAACCTCGACATGGACCAGATCGCAACACAAAGCGGCCTCGGCAGCAGCAACAACCTCAGAGTCAGATTCCGCGCGGCCCTGGGGACCACCCCCACTGCCTACCGCCGCGCTTTCCAGCACCCTGTCGCGGCCTGACGGAGTTCATCCAAACTAGCCAAACTCTTCCTGCGCCCCGAGTAGGAACCACCAGCCAACGTCGCCGTCCTCCGGCGCTACAAAACAGGCATGGACCCGGCCGTCGCGACATCCGACGCCGGGCCCACCCAGAAGCGCCCTACGACAGCTGCTCCGCCCGAAGAGGAGGGCCGTAACGCAGCTTCGTTAGCTGGCAGCCTTCGTCAAGGTCCTACCGTTAACCGAAGAAGGGATCGTCGACGACGTGGACCCAACCGCCATCCGATTGCCGCCGCAAGATCTCGCTGGTGTTCGAAATCACCGGCTCTGGCGAGGCTCCGGTAAGAGTGGCCGTGTTGGAGACCAAAGCAACGTCACCGACTACGCGGATCTCGCGCAACTCCAGCTTCAGGTGAGCACCACTCTCGACCAGCTGGCGCAGTGSTTCACGGATCGCCGCCGTGCCAACGACGTGGATACCTGGCTGAGGAACGAAGTGCGCTTGGGGATCATAGAGCGACACCAAACCCTCAAGGTCGCCAGCGTCGAGGTACTCCATGAACAGCGTTGCCACTTCCTCCGGCGTCTCGGCGCGCCGGCGAGCGGCTGCGCCGACGTGCTTGTCGCCCCAGCCCGCGCCGCCAAGTAGGTCATACCAGTGGGGAACGGTGCCGTTCGGCAGATGGAGACGCAGCAGATGGCCGGGGAATGTCATCGGATGGGCCTTCTGAGGCTTATCCATGGCCTGCGCGATGATGAGGTCTGTCAGGGCGTACCCCAGATCATCACGGGGCAGTAGAGCGTTGACCTCGTCGGCGAGCCCGGCAGGAAGGCTTTCGCGTTCAATCCCCAGGATATCGGTGGAGATGCCCAGATGGCTCAGCGCTACCTCAGCGGCCTTCCGGACAGCGACACTCGGCGTAGTGTGCAGGGCGATGGCGTCCCAAGCAGTTTCTACGCGCTTCTCGCTCACCCCACGCTCGCGAAGAAACGCTGCAGCGACGTCAGCTCCGTCGACCTCAAAACTCTGGTCACCGTTGCCTTCCTTGCTCAGCCCGAGATCGTGCAGAGCGCAACTGAGAAACAGAAGCTCATCGTCGTAGTCCCGTCCGGGCGTAAGCCCGCGACGAGCGGCATGAGCGCGAGCGAAGACGTAGCTCCTGATGCTGTGATTAAGGACGAACTCGGGTGTGGCACGTGCTGCAAACGCATATGCCTCCTGAGCGAGATCAGAATCTGGAAGATTCAGCTGATCAAAAGTGGTCAGCATGGGATCTTTCATGGCCGCGGTTCCCTTCGTCGGTAGACCTGGTCTCCCTTATGCATGATTGGAGCGCCACCTCGTCAGGCGAGGCACGCAGAATCAATGAAGGGACCAGAGAGGCACGTTGACCCGCTCGATCGCCGGCCACGCACCATGCGCATGTCGCGCTTCTTCTCGATGTTCGGCTGGTTCAGCTGCTCTGGCCACGGGCTTCACTGCCACTAACCGCAACTTTCGAGCCATGCCTCAATCACCTATACAAGGCATGCGTCCCTGCGCCATTCGGAGCGCAGCCAGGTACTCGTTCGTGCCGGGCCCACCTGCCCGGCTGCGACGTGTGACTAGACGTACCTCTCCTGGTTAGCGTTCGGAGTCTCCAAAGTTGGGCTCGCCGCCACGTCGCACGGAAGGAAGCCGGGGCATGCCTTCCGCCGCCGAGCGTCAGATTTCGCCGGCTGAGTGCCAGGTGTCTGATCGGGCTACTCAGACGGTGGCGGAG
>NZ_RDBN01000061.1 GCF_008042075.1 Streptomyces sp. UW30
CCCCTCTCTTCGTCCAAGGCCTCGCAGAAGTCGCCCAGGTGACCGGCGACCTTGAGCGCAACGTCAAGGAGCAGGATCGTATCCAAGCGGAACTTGCCTCCTAGCAAGAGGGCCGCGGTTGGGGAAAAGCAGCTCAAACGCCCCTTCCTCCTCTCCGCGTTCGCCGCCCTGGGCGACCCGGCATCCCGGACCTGCCACGACAAGAAGATCAGCCGGGGCAAGCACCACTCTGTCGGCCCCGCACCTGCGACCGGCTGCTGGCCACCGCCTACGACACCGCACTGGGGGGGCCGCACCTTCCGGTTCGTCAACAACAACGACATCGTCCCCCAGGTACCGCCCGCACCAGCGTTCCACCACGTCGACGCCGTCCGCTACATCGACGCCTCAGGATTGCGACCTTCGGTGTCATCGGAGCCGTACCGCAAGGCGGGTTCGTGCTTGAGGCCGGGGCAGCTGCCAGGAAACTTCGTCGGTTTCCCGGTGGTGATGCCATGCCCCCAGGGTGCGCGTGGTCACCAGCCGGGGCAGAGCCGCTTCCTTGTCGCCGCTGGATACGAATCCTCTTGCGCATACCGGTAGTTGGCGGCTTCCCGAGTCGTGACGTGCACGGCCCCCCACCTCTACGCTGGACATTTCAGACACAGGGGGTTCGAGGTGGCACGGTCGGTTCCATCCCTGCAGCACATCGCACGCACCCGTGAACACGCACGTTTCGTCGGCCGACAAGCGCAGACCGCTCAGTTCCGCCGCAACCTCTCGCTGCCCCTGGACCACCCAGAACGACGCTTCGTCTTCAGCATCCATGGCGACGCAGGCGTGGGGAAAACGTACCTGGTACGCCATCTGCGCAGGCTCGCCGACACAGAAGGAGCAGCTACTTCCCGCGTCGACGAGACCTCACGCGACGTCCTCGCGGTGATGAGTCGCATCGCCACCGAACTGGCTCACGCGAACAGCCCCTTGCGTGCTTTTGAGAAGCGACACGCACACTACGAAGAACGCCGCAACGAACTCGAAAGCGACCCCCAGGCACCCGAAGGCGCCCCGACCTTCCTTACCCGGACCGCCGTAGGCATCGGCCTGGGAGCCGCCAAAAGCATCCCAGTTGCCGGAGAGTTCATCCAGCAGGTCGACCCGGCCGCGCTCGCCGAGCAGGCAGAACGAATCCGTAAGTACCTCAGCAAGCGGATGCGCAGCAACGACGTACGCCTGCTCATGTCGCCGGTGGAGGAACTCTCCCCTCTCTTCGTCCAAGGCCTCGCAGAAGTCGCCCAGGATCGCCAACTCGCGCTGTTCTTCGACTCCTACGAACAAAGCCGCAACCTCGTGGAGGACTGGCTGCTCGACCTCTTCGACGGCAAATACGGAGACCTGACCAGCGCCCTGACCGTCACCATCGCCGGTCAACGCCCCCTCGATCTGGCCCGCTGGTCGACCTACTTGGACCTGATCGAGGAATTCTCCCTGGCCCCCTTCACGGAGACGGAAGCACGACAGCTCCTGCTGCACAGCGGCGTGCACGATGAATCACTGCTGGCCGTGATCACCGCGCTGACCGGCAGGCTGCCGCTGCTTCTTGCCATGCTGGCTCAGAACAGACCGTTCAACCCGCAAGACATCGGCGATCCCACCGGTAGTGCAGTGGACCGATTCCTGAAATGGGAGCAAGACCCCGACCGGCGCGCCCTGGCCAAGGCTGCGGCCCTGCCCCGCAGCCTCAACATGGATGCCCTACGGGTCATCACGGGCGACACGGATGTCGAGGGCAGCTACACCTGGCWGGGCCAGCAGCCTTTCGTCACAGACGACTCGGGGCGCTTCGTCTTCCACGACATCGTGCGCACCTCCATGCTGCGAGTTCTGCGGCGCGAGTCCCCGCAGGACTGGCGCACCCGGCATCGAGCTCTGGCCGCCTGGCACCGTGACACTCGCGAAGACCTGGGACTGAACGAACAAGCCGCGTGGAGCGACACCGTCTGTAGCCAGCATCTGATCGAAGAGACATATCACTACCTATGCGCAGAGCCGAGCACAGCCCTGCCGCAGGCCCTCAACCTGGCCGTGCACGCCTGCCGGGCCGGAGACACCATGGCCGGGCTTTGGGCGGAGATGATCGAACAGGCCGGCACGGACGCCGACTTCGCCAAAGCCCGCGATTGGGGACAGCAGCTACAGGCCGCGCTGGCCGCACCAGGTACCCACGGCGCCGAATACCTGACCCTGCTCATCAGGCAGGGAGGCCTGGAACGGACCGCCCGCACTGCCGCACTCGTGGCCCGCGCCAGCACATATCAACTGATGCGCCGCTACGAAGCCGCCATCGCCGACTTCAACGAAGCACTCGATCTCAATCCGAAACTCTCCTGGACGCTCGCCGCGCGCGGCGAGACCTACCGCCTCATGAAGCAACACAGCCACGCACTACGCGACCTCAATCACGCTGTAGAACTCGATCCAGACCTGGCCTGGGCGATCAGCAGCCGTGGCATCGCCTACCGAGAGCTGGTCCGCTACGACGACGCCCTCGYCGACTTCAACCGAGCGCTCAGCATCGACTCCGGCTATGCGTGGGCAATCGCCGGGCGAGGCGAGACCTACCGGCTCATGGGCCGCCTTGATGCCGCAGCAGCTGACTTCGACCATGCCATCGACCTCGATCCGGACTACGCTTGGGCCGTCGCCAGCCGCGGGCGAGTCCGCCTGAGCCGAGAAGACTTCCAGGGCGCGATCACAGACTTCGACCGGGCCCTCAGCCTCGACTCCGCACTCGACTGGGTCCTTCTCCTGCGCGCTCGAACACACAGGAAATGCCGACAGTACGCCGACGCGCTAGCAGACTTCGACCGGCTGGTACGCAAGCACCCGGACAATGCCGAATACCTTGGCAAGCGAGGCCGAATCCTCCTAGCCATGAGCTCCCTCCACGAAGCCCAAGCGGACTTCGACCACGCCGTAGACCTCGCACCCTCCCTGGACTGGGCCATCGCGGGACAGGGAGAGGTTCAGCTACGTCTGGGGAACTACCCACAAGCCGTGGCCTACTTCGACCAGGCCCTGGCCGTCGATGAGACCAACAACTGGGTTGCCCAGCTGCGACGCGAGGCCCTCAGCTTGCTCGCCGGCGGCTGACTGACGATGCCAGACCGACACCGGTTGCGTTCGGTGTTTCGTCACCCGTCTTCCAAGGGGGACGCCTACCAAGACCGCTACCAACGAGCCCCATTCAGTCGTCGGATGCGAGGCCGCGGTCGGCGGCCTATCGCCTGCGGGCCGGGGGAGCGGGCTGCCTCCTGGCGGGGGTCGGCAGGTTCCCTGCCTGCCTCTTTGCCG
>NZ_RDBN01000062.1 GCF_008042075.1 Streptomyces sp. UW30
ACCAGAGCCGGCACAAGCACGAGATGGTCATCACCATGACGGCCGGGGGCCGCTGCCCGCCTTCTTCGAGACGCAGTCGGTGGCGGGGCCGCCGCTCACCGGCATGGCCTGATTGGGCCTTGGCCTCCTGCTCGCCCTTGCACTCCCTGACGATCTTCGTACCGCTGGCGATGATGGCACCGACCCGGTTCGTCCGCTCCGGCTTCTCCTTGGGGTCGTAGGGCACGATCGACGCGAACTTGTCCGCGGGGATCCTGATCGTGATCCTGTGGCACGCGGGACAGCGCGCCCGGTCGGAGAATCCCCCGACGGCCTTGCCCAGGAGCGTGTCGACCTCTTCGGCGGACAGACCGAGTTCCCGCAGGAACGGCCGCAGGATCTTCTCGTAGATCAGGGCCTCCGAATGCACTCCGGCCGCGTCGTACGCCCCCTCCGCACGGCTCACCGGAACGTTGACCGCGGTGAGTTCCAGGACGGTTCGGTCCGGCGACATCCCCAGGCGCTCGAACAGCGTTTCCTTTCCCGCGTGACACTGCACTCTTCCGAGCCGTTCGTAGCGGCGCCGGTCGGTCTTCCTCCTGCTGCCAGGAAATCCGATACTGAAGTCGAGGTTGTCGAACTGCTTGGTGATCCTCCGGTAGACGTGGCGGGGGAAGTCGGTCACGTCGAACCAGTTGATCGCGAGGTTGCGGCCGCCGTCCTCCGCGTGGAGCGCCTCGTGGGCCTCCATGCCCGCCCGACCGAGCGGTCCGCGATGACCTTCCGGGCGATCTCCGCGTGTTCGCGTCCCGGGTCGACCGGCGACGCGGCGGCGGGCAGCCTCGCGGCTGCCGCACCCGACGCCTGCGCGGAAGGCGTCAGCAGGCCGGCGGCCAGGACGCCCGCCGTCAGCAGGGCGGCACCGGACCGGAGGGCCCGGGCGCTGGGGCCGCAGCGACGTGTCCTCATGATGCCTGCCTGTTCCGTGCTCACTGCTCACACCCGCTCGCCGTGCCGAGTCACCGATGCCGCCCATCCGGCACCGGGTGTCCGGCGCCGCCGCAGCGGCTGCGCCGCCCTGTCCCTGACGAGGAACAGATGCAGCGCCAGCGGGCACAGGAGGAGAGGCAGGGCCGCCCACATCAGCCCCGGCAGACGCAACCGCCCCAACGGCGTGAAGGAGTCGGCCCGGTAGCCGAGGGTCACGTACGCGTCGTCCCCGACGGCCCGGGTATCCAGGAAGACCAGAGTCGGGTCGTTGTCGTCTCCGGGCTTGTAGAAGCCACCGAGCCGGTAGTAACGCCCGTAACGTTCCCTGCCCTCCGGGCTGAAGTGGACGGCGACCACCTGCCCCTGGGCGAAGGCGGGGGACGACCCGTGCTGAGCCTCGTCCCACGTGATTGCGCACCCCATCCCCTCGCCCACCACGCAATGGGAGGGCAACGGCATGCGCACGCGGTACCCGAAGCGCATGGCGTAGCCCGGCGAGTCGTACACGGAGTGCGCGATCGCGCCGAACACGGCGACCAGCACGGCGACGGCGACCGGCACCACAGTGAGCGTCACCTGTGCCCGGACCAGGGCCAGGACGGACGTGGTGGCCACACCTGCGGCGACGATGGCGAGCAGGATCCATCCCGTCGCGTAGGGCGGCGGTCCGGTGACGAAGGCGGCGACGCTCAGACACACCGCCGCCAGCGTCAGCGCGCCCGACGCGTGCACCGCCAGCAGCAGACCGCGTGCGCCCTTGCGGTACCGCAGGACCGGTACCGCCGCCGCCATCAGAACCGGAATGGTGGCGACCGCCCGGACATGGCCGTCGTTCGGCCCCGGGTCGGCCACCGCCAGTTCCACCAGCACGATGGCCACAGCGACGACGAGGGCGACGCAGCAGCCCAGGGTCGCCTCGCCGTCCCAGCCGTCGCGCGTGTTCGCCGTGTCCTTGTCCAGGGTGACGCGCTTGACGTCCGTGGCGGATCCGCCGCCCCGGGGCGGGCTCAGTTCCGGTCCCGTGTCCCCGACCCCCCAGCCGGCGATCAGGCTCGCGAAGGGCACGCCCACCACAGCTGTGACGACCGCCACGAAGGTGCCCTGCCCCAGCGTCATGTGTGCCCTCCGTACCTCGCATGGGTGGTCGGTGGACCAACGAGGATCACCGGCCGGCAGTCACACGATCAGCGGTGTCCGCCGACCGTGTCCGGCCGGCGGGCCCGGCGCCCCCCGGTCGACGGGGGCGTCTTTCGGCCAACAGGCGGGCGAACTTCGCGGAGTTCACCCGCCCGCGTGCTCTACCGATCAGTAATCTCCCGTCGAACTTCGCGTCGACCGCGTGGATCGACGACGAGTCCGGGACCAGGGCATACCACTCCGACCCGTCCGAGACCACGGGGCGCGGGGCTATGCCGTGAGAGCGTCGACCGGCAGCGGACCCACCCACGTACCGACCTCGCCGGGCTCGACGGCCAGGACACCGCCCGGCCCGCGAGCCGGTGCACGGGCGCATGACCGGCGGGAGCGCGTGACGGAGCACGCACGCCCTCTCAAGTACTTCGTGCGCCCGCCGAATGCCGCGCACCGGTCCCCGACCTTGATCGCCGGACAGGCCAAGATCAACGAACTGTCACCCACTCGTTCGTCAGAAGGCGGTCCCGCCATGCCCATGCCCGTCCCCGCCCTGGACCACTCCGCTTCCGGCTACTCCCTCGCGCACGCCTACTGGCTCGCCCAGGCCGCCCGCGCCGCCTACAAGACCCCGGAGCAGGCCGAACGACTCGCCCGCGAGTGGGGATTCGACCAGTTCAAGCACCTCTCGTCCCCGCACACGATGCCGTTCCCGATCGAGGACACCCAGGCCTACATCGCCGCCTCCGACCGCATGGTGCTGGTGGCGTTCCGCGGCACCGAGTCCAAGCAGATCCGCGACTGGCTCACCGACACCACCACCCCGCCCATCCCCGGCCCCGCCGGCAAGGGCTTCGTGCACTACGGCTTCCACCGCGCCCTGGACGCCGTCCACCCGCAGATCCGCGACACCGTCGCCGAATTCAAGAACGACAGCCAATCGGTGTGGTTCACCGGCCACAGCCTCGGCGGCGCCCTGGCCATGCTCGCCGGCGCCCGCATGCACTTCGAGGCACCGAACCTCACCCCCCACGGCATCTACACCTACGGCCAGCCCCGCACCTGCGACCGGCTGCTGGCCACCGCCTACGACACCGCACTGGGGGG
>NZ_RDBN01000063.1 GCF_008042075.1 Streptomyces sp. UW30
CTGCTGGCTGTTCTGGTGCTGCGCCTTTCACAGCGAACCGCACAGGTCGGCAGCCCGGCTCCAGACCCTGGAGAAACCTTCGTACACTTCCGTGACGCCGTCGAGCGCGACTTCACCCGCACCCGTCGCCGGTATGTATGGAATCGATGGCACGGCGCGGCCAGTGCACAATGCCGAGTGCACGAGTCGCACGAGTTGCACGAGCATCCCCCGGTGGAGCTTGCCCCAAGACCAGGCCCCGGACCACTAGGCGACGGGCGTCGTTTGCCGCTATCGAAATCAAGACGCCCGCCTAGGGCATCGTTCCGGCTCCCTCCGGTTCCGCTGCGATGGGCGGCGATGGGTTCGCGAACGCACGTCGGTAGGCCGTGGGGGTGATGCCGAGGGCATCGTGGAATCGGGCGCGGAGGTTGGTGGAGCTGCCAAGACCACTGCGGTCGGCAATCTGCCCGATGCTCAGCGAGGTGGCTTCCAGGAGCTCGCGTGCGAGGTTGATCCGGGCGGTGAGCAGCCACTGGTGCGGCGTAACGCCAGTCTCCTGACGCCACATGCGTACCAGCGTTCGGGAAGACACACGCGCATGTCGGGCGAGCGCGTCCAGTCGGAGGTCTTCTTCAAGGTGCTTCAGTGCCCAGTCGCGCGTGTCGGCGAGGGAGTGGGCGGTGGGGGACGGCAGAGAGCGGTCGATGAACTGGGCCTGGCCTCCTTCGCGGTGGGGTGATGCGACCAGCTCTCGGGCGATTTCATTGGCGACGACTGCGCCAAGGTCTTTGCGGACCAAGTAGAGGCACAAGTCGATACCGGCGGTCACTCCTGCGGAAGTGAGAAGGGGACCGTGGTCGATGTAGAGGACGTTGCGGTCCACGCGTAGGCCGGGGTAAAGGCGCTCCAGGTCGTCGGCGCTGGCCCAGTGGGTGGTCACCGTACGGCCGTCCAGAAGACCGGCCGCGGCAAGGGCGAATGCGCCGGTGCAGATGGAGGCGATCCTGGTGCCCCTGTCGAATGCCTGCCTCAGCGCGCTGATGACCTCCGGTGCCAGCGGACGCTGGCATTCCGCGTATCCCGGCACGATGATCGTGTCCGCCTCGGCCAAGGCGGGAAGCCCTGCTGTCACGCCGACCGTGAACCCCGTGCTGGTGATGATGCTGCCCGAAGCGGCGCCGCACACGGTCAGTTCATAGGGGGTGCTGGGTCGCTGGGAGAAGATCTGGGTGGGAATGCCCAGGTCGAGGGGAAGCACACCGGGGAGTACCAGGACAGCGACGCGATGAGGTTCCATGACCTTAATGTTATGACCGCAGCGTTTTGGCACGTATCGCGGTCCTTGCCCTTGAGCACGAGCTGTKGATGTCCTCTCTAGAAGCTGCGTCGCCGGAGGGGGGATGGTCACTGGCCGCCGTCGCATTGTGCTTGTGTGAACCTGGCCTCGGACCGCGCCAGCAGAGGTCGAGGCCTGGCGGTTCGGGTACGTGCGTACTGGGCTAAGCGGCGGGTCCCTCAACACGTCCCGACCGTGGATCCGCACCGGTTAGGACGCTCACGTCTGTCTCGCCGGACGGCCCTCCACCAGCAGGGCGCACGTCCGCACTGTGGCGATCGCGGCCGGAGTTCGGTTGGTGATCGGCTTCGCGTCGAACCGCGATACGTGCCAAAACGCTGCGGTCATAACATTA
>NZ_RDBN01000064.1 GCF_008042075.1 Streptomyces sp. UW30
CCGCATGACCTTCGCCGGCTGCTCGACCTGCTCCGTCACCGGGATCTCGCGGGAGTCCTCGTCTCCGTTGCCGCCGGTGAGCGCCATCCCGTCCTGGCCCACGACCAGGATCTGGGGGTTCTCGGGCGACCTTTCGTTCCTCGGCATCTCCATGCCGCCATTCTCTCGCACCCGTACAGCTCATCATCGTGGTGCCCCCGGTGTGGGGTGATCCACCGTTTACGTCCCCACTGTTTTCGTCAGGAGCCGGGCGGTGCGGCGAGGCGCGTGAGGCGGGCCTCGCAGATGTCGAGCCGGCGGCTCTCCGCCTCGGCGTGGAAGACGCGCTGCTCCAGCACGAGGAGCCGGGCCATCTCGTCGGGGTGCTCGTGCGCCCGCGCCGGCGCCTCGGCCCGCTGCCGTACACAGGCGTCCAGAGCCTGGGCCACATGCCGGCGCTGCGCCTGGACGACCTCATGTACGTCGACGCCGGGCGCCGCCACCGCCATGACCAGCTTGATCGCCGGCTCGTCCCGCGGCGGGCCGACCCGCTCCACCGGCCGCGCGAACCAGGCCCGCAGCTCGGCGCGGCCCGCCTCCGTCAGCGTGTACAGCACCCGCCCCGCCTCGTCCGCGCCGTCCTGGACGACCATGCCGTCCCGTTCCAGCCGGCCGAGGGTCGTGTGGACCTGCCCGATGTTCAGCGGCCAGGTACCGCCCGTGCGCGCCTGGAACTCGGTGTGCAGCCGGGAGCCGTGGCGAGGGCCCGGTTCCAGGAGCGCCGGCAGCCCGTGTCGTATCGGCATAACCGGATTGTGCGCCGGATTGAGTCGGGTGGCGGAGTCCGAAATGCCGGGTGCACCAGGTGCTGTGAGGGTTGTTCCATGACTTCTTGGCTGGGGGTGGTGCGGGGGCGTACGCGAGCGGCTGCGAGTGGGCCGCGCGCCTCGTCGTGGCCGGCGGGGACACTGACCGTGGTGGTGACCGGGCTGGCCGTCGGGCTGTGGGGCGCCGGGGTGTCGTACGGGCTCGATGACCCGCATGGTGCGGCCCCGTCCGGGTCGTCCTCCGGTTCCGCGGGCGTGGGCTGGTCGTCCGGGTTTCCCTGGGAGGCCGGGGGTGCGCCGACGGCTGCCTCCGGGACGTCGCCGCCGAGCGCCGCGGCCGAGGGCGAGGACATGGGCGAAGGCAGGGGCGAGGCCGAGGGCGAGCCTTCCTCCGGGCCTCCGGGGCAGGACGAGAAGCCGTCCGGCTCCACGGCCTCGCCTGCGGAGACATCCGGGGAATCCGGCGAGTCCGGCGAGTCCGCGGACTCCGGAGAGTCTGGGGAGCAGTCGTCACAGGAGCCGTCTGACGAGCGTTCCGAGACGGCGGTGAAGCGGCCCAGGACGTCGGCCACGCCCACCGCTCATGGGCCCGCCGCGTCCTCTCCCGACCCCTCCGACAAGCCCTCACGGGCCGGGAGCCGGGCGGGAGAGGGACGGGAGCGGCCCGGGCGGGAGAAGGGGCCGCTGGAGGACGAGGAGGCGGCGCGGGACAGGCCGGACGGCGGCGAGCGGGCCGACGAGGGACACGGTTCCGGGCGGCCGGAGGCGGAGGACGAGGGGGAGGGGGACGACGACGGGGGCGGCGTGCCCGAGAGCTCGGACGCCGCCGACGCCGCCACCCAGGACCCGGTGCCCTCCATCCCACCGAACCGCCCCGCACTGCACCCC
>NZ_RDBN01000065.1 GCF_008042075.1 Streptomyces sp. UW30
GGCACACCGGGTCCACGACGCGCTGGCCGGCCTTCTCCGCGGCGGCGAAGCCGAACACGGTGACCTGCGAGGACGAGGACACGTCGCCCAGCGCGATCCGCTTGGCGGCAGCCTTCTCGGCCTTCATGTCCTCGGGCGCGAGGCTGGCCGACTCGTCCACGGCCACCGCGTAGTTGACGGCCGGGAACGCGGAGGTGGAGTCCGCCGTCGGCACCGGATCCTGACCGGCCGGCGCCAGTAAGGAAATGAACAACGCGGCGCCGCTGAGCACAGTGACCATGGCGCGGTCTACTCGGCCCTTTCCAGGCCGCCGTCCCCCTATGACTCTTCCCACGACTGTCCCCTAAGTTCTCCGAGGCTGTTCGTTCGTCACTGGCGAGCTGAGTGACGCCTGTGCGGCCGTGCCAACCGGCGGCATGCCATGTGCCCGATAGCCTCCGCTCCAAGGTTTTTTGCCTGCCGCCGTCCACCCGCTTCGGGCTCGTKGGCCGTGCACCACGTGCGGGGGTACGGCTCACGAGCGCACGGCCGCAGAATGATCAGTCGCCGCGAGGGCTGGGGTGTTCAGCGCCGCCGAACAGCTCTTTGCACGTCAGACCTCATACTCGGAGCGGTCATCGGTGTCTCCGATCATCAAGGCCCTTCCGTGGCGGGACTGCGGTGTCAGCTCGAGCCGGATACGGTGTTGTGCCGCGCCGGCGGCCTGGTCGGGGCCGCCGGTGAGGACCATGACGCGGACTCCTGCCCTCGTTTTCGGGTCCTGCCGCAGCTCGACGCCGAATTCCAGTTCAATCGGGCCGACTTCGAACCTGAGATCGTCCGCATGTGCGGCGGTGCGCCGCAGTTCCTCGCGTACCGCCTCGATGGCTGTGGCCAGCTCCACATACGTATTGCGTTCCAGTCCCACTGCTCCGGTTCCTTCCATGGTGGAGTTCTCCGGTGCGGGTCCGGGCCGTGAGTCGGCCTCCTCCCGTGGACCGAAGCCCGTCAGAAACACACTGCTGGACGAGGTGCCCAAGTCGGTTGCGAGGACCTGCGGATCGTGGCGCGCGGCGGCCAGGTAGGCGTACGAGCCCTGGACGGCGTCGTGCAGTGGACCCGCACCGCGTTCCTTCTGGATGGCGTTTTGGGCGTGCAGGGCCCGGCTCAGCAGTGCCTCGCCGTTGCGCGCTCCCGAGGTGATCGCCTCGCCGTAGAGGCCGACGGCCCGCTCCAGGTCCCCTGTTGCCGTGTCGTAGTCGCCGCTTGCGGCGGCAATGACCGCCCGGCTGTTCAAGCCTTTGGCGAGCAGCAACGTCTGCGTTGGCCCGCGGCCATGAACTTCGTTGAGCCTCTCGTAGGCGGTGACTGCCTGGTGCGCGAGGTCCAGCGCTTCCGTGAGGTCGCCCTGCTCCGCGATCAGGCCGGCCTGCGCGTTCAAGGCATTGGCCAGCACCGACAAGGCACCGGCAGCGCCGGGATTCCTGGCCGTCGGCCTCTACGGCGAGGCGATCACCTCGGGAGCGCGCAACGGCGAGGCACTGCTGAGCCGGGCCCTGCACGCCCAAAACGCCATCCAGAAGGAACGCGGTGCGGGTCCACTGCACGACGCCGTCCAGGGCTCGTACGCCTACCTGGCCGCCGCGCGCCACGATCCGCAGGTCCTCGCAACCGACTTGGGCACCTCGTCCAGCAGTGTGTTTCTGACGGGC
>NZ_RDBN01000066.1 GCF_008042075.1 Streptomyces sp. UW30
CGGATCACCACGATGATCGTCCAGCGGGGCGCGCTGGCCGCGACATTGGCCGCGACATTGGTCCTGCCCGGCGAGAGTGAGAGCGGGAGCGGGAGTGAGAGCGGGAGCGCGGACGGGAACACCCGCCAACGCCCCCGGCAACGGCGGCAGGACCACTGGCACGGTCCGGTCCTCGCCCGCCCTGCGGGCGTACAGTGCGCCCACCGCGGCAACGACCTCACTCAGCAGCGCCCGGCGGGCGTTCCCGTCCGCGCTCCCGCTCTCACTCCCGCTCCCGCTCTCACTCTCGCCGGGCAGGACCAATGTCGCGGCCAGCGCGCCCCGCTGGACGATCATCGTGGTGATCCGGTCCGGGTTCCGGCGTTCCTCGGCGTCGTACGACTCCGCGAGCGCCGCGAACCGGTCCAGCAGCCGCGCCGCCGTCGGCCGTCGCACCGGTTCCTTGGCCAGGCACGGAAGGAGCAGTTCGGCGAGCGACGCAGGCACACCCGTCAGGTCGGGCGCCTCGTGAACGACCCGTTGCAGCACCTCGTACGTCGTGCCGCTCCCGAACGGCCTGCGCCCGGTCACGACGTGCGCGAGAAGGCCCGCCAGGGCGAACACGTCGGAGGCCGGGCCGGCTTCGCCGCCCTGGGCCTGCTCCGGTGACATGAACGCCGGTGTGCCGATCACCCCATGGGCGGTGAGGCGGGTCTCGGCGTCCAGGGCGCGGGCGATGCCGAAGTCGATGATGCGGGGGCCGTCTTCGGCGAGGATCACATTGCCGGGTTTGAGGTCGCGGTGGACCAGTCCGCAGGCGTGGATCGCGGCGAGGCCTTCGGCGAGGCCGGCGCCGAGCGCTGCCACCGCGCCGTCGGGCAACGGGCCGTACGCGTCCACGGCCTCCTGCAGGGACGGTCCGGGCACATACGCGGTGGCGAGCCACGGGACCGCCGCCGCCGTATCGGCGTCGACCACGGGCGCGGTGTAGAAACCGCCGACCTTCCGCGCCGCCTCGACCTCGGCGGAGAAGCGGCGGCGGAACTCCGGGTCACGGGCGAGATGCGGCCGTACCGCCTTGACGGCGACCAGCCGCCCGCCCCGTGAACGGCCCAGGTACACGTCGCCCATTCCCCCGCCGCCCAGCTGTCCCAGCAGGACGTAGGGGCCGATTCGCGACTGCGCTTCAAACATCCGGTCTACCTGTCACGGGTCAGCTTGTACGAGCAGAGATCCAGCGCCAGCTCGTCCGCGCCATGGACTTGCACATAGAGGCTGAGCGGCATCGGCGGGTTCCGCAGGAACGCGACCGCGGACTCGGTGAACCGGACCCTGCCGTTGCCGAGGTTGGTGATGCCCTTGGGTTCTTCCAGCGCGGCGAGCCACTCGGCGTGGCCCTCGTCCACCACAGCGGTGTAGGTCGTCCCGCGACCCGACTTCGCTTCGACGGCCCGCAGGATGTCGTCGTACCGGGCGTGTTCGACGACTGCCTGTACCGCCGCCGCGAAGCTCAGCAGGCCGGCTCCGACCTTGCTGGTGTGGTGGCCGCCGGTGCGGGCGTAGGGGATCCACGTCATCCCTCCCGCCGCCGACACGACGTGGCCGACCTGGAATCCGTCCGGGGACCCGTCGGCCACGCGTACGAGGAGGGTCTCCTCGTGGGCGACGTGCTGACCGGGTTGCGCCTTGCGGAGATACAGCCCCCGCTCCTTCAGCAGCTTCGTGAGGGACGGGTCGATGCGGGCCTTGTCCATGTTCTCCTCCTACAGCTTCTTCCAGCGCTGCACCGCACTCCCCGAGGTGCAGCTGTTGGTGACCGGCCAGCCGGACGAGTACTCCAGGCACTTGCTGTTCGACATGTTCTGCAGGGTGCCGCCGGAGCCCGTGCGCCAGGACTGCGCGGTGTCCTGACCGCAGTCGGCCAGCACCGGGCTCGGGGCTGTGCTCACGGCCAGGCACTGCCCGGTGTGTTCGTTGACCAGCCGGTACGTGCCGCCCGATCCGCCCTTGTAGGCCCAGGAGGCCGCCGGGTCGTCCGTACAGTCCCCGAGGACGACTCCGCCGTAGCTGGGCACGACCAGGCACTTGCCGCTGTAGGTGTTCTTGATCCGGTGGTAGCCACCGGACGCGGGAGCCGTTGCGGAGGTCCCGGGAGCCGTGGTGGAGGTACCCCCGGACGATCCACCGGATCAGCGGCAAGTGCCTGGTCGTGCCCAGCTACGGCGGAGTCGTCCTCGGGGACTGTACGGACGACCCGGCGGCCTACCCGGCGGCCTCCTGGGCCTACAAGGGCGGATCGGGCGGCAC
>NZ_RDBN01000067.1 GCF_008042075.1 Streptomyces sp. UW30
GGGCGTGGAGTGGGGGGTGGGCATGCTCCATGTGGGCGTTGTCAGGAGCATCCGTTGTCCGTGGTGGACA
Organism: Streptomyces sp. UW30; assembly: GCF_008042075.1. Lineage (GTDB taxonomy): Bacteria > Actinomycetota > Actinomycetes > Streptomycetales > Streptomycetaceae > Streptomyces. The sequence goes on from NZ_RDBN01000067.1 coordinate 71, forward strand.
TAGCGGTCGCCGTCCCGCGCTCCCGGTGCCCGAGGACCACCGGAGCATCTCGGTCCGTTCCGTCGGCCGTGTAAGCGGTGAACTCCCCAGGAGAGGGCGTTAGATTGACTCGCTGATGGTGGATGGCACGGATGGAACGGCTGGTCAGGGGGCAAGGGCGATGGACAGCGACGGGACGCACGACGCGCGGGGCACGCACGCGAACCCTGTGCCGCGTCCGGCGGTGCCTCCGGACGCGCCCGCGGTGCCGCCGCGGCCGGCGTGGGAACCGGGGGCGCCGAGGCGGCAGGAGAGCGGCCAGGGTGAGGCGGTCGCCGCCTGGCTCGACGAATCCCGGCCCGAAGCCGGGACCGGCATCTGGCGCTTCGGTTACCGCATGCCGAAGGCGGGCCCGAACGGGGAGCGGCTCGCTCCCGTGACCGTCATCGGCATGTTGATCCCGCTCGCCGTGGCGCTCGTCGTGTGGTCCTTCTGGCGGCGCGGCGCGATCCCGTACCAGTACACGTTCCTGCGGTTGTTCACCCCGGACGACTGGTGGTGGGGCGGCACGCTCGCCTCGCCCAAGCGGCTGGAGGACCAGTCGATCCAGTACCCGGGCGTGGAGGCACTGCAGGTCTACAACGGGCTCTTCTTCGCCCTGCTCGTCTACGCCGTGGGCCGGCTGGGTGGCTGGCCGGCCGTCGTCCGCCACGTGGTGGGCCACAGGCCCCAGCCCGCCCGCGCCCTGCTCGCCGCCCTCGGCGGCCTGATCACCCTCAGCTTCGTGTTCCCGGACGCCTTCCCCGGCGTCGGCTGGGACGCCCTGCCGATCGTGAACCCGCTGTTCTCGCTGATCGCGCTGATCAGCGACGGGTACGGGATCTACGAGTCGCCGTGGGCGACGGACGCGCTCTACGCCCTCATCACCCTTGCCGTCCTGTGGCCCTTCGCCAGGCTCGGCGGCTGGTGGTCCCTGGCCCGGAGCCGGCTTGCCGCCCGCGGCCGCGCCGCACGGGAAGAGGACGCGTCGTCGGTCGCCGAGCAGTCCCGCGCCCGCTGGCCCGAGCTGCGGGAGGCCGGACAGCACCAGGCGGCCGAGGTGCTCACCGCCGAGGTGCTCGCCGGGCGGATGAACGACGTCGACTGTGCGCGTGTCGAACACGGCTGGGTCCGGGCCCGGCGCCAGGGCCGGCTCGCCGTCTTCACGGACACGGTGCTGCGCCAGGCCGGCGCGGCGTTCACGCATCCTTCCGGCGCCCGGGACCTGCACGGCCGCGCCGCCCGGCACGACCTGCTCACCGGACAGGTGCGCATCGGAAAGTGGGCGGCCGCCGAGCGCGCGCCGCTGGCATACGGCGGCGTGGGCGCGGCCCTCGGGCGCGAGACGCTGGGCACCTCGATGCTGGTGGTCGGGCCGTCGGGCGCCGGTAAGACCCGGCATGTGATCGCCCCGGTGGTCGAGTCCCTCGCGCTCCAGGCGCTCACCGGCAGCTGCGCGGTCGTCGTGGTCTCCAGCGCGGGCACACCCGTCGGGTCGGACTCGTCGTACGACGTCGTGGTGCGCGTCGGCGACCCCGCCTCCGTGCACGACCTCGACCCGTACGCCGACTCCGACGACCCCGACGAGGCGGCCGGATTCCTCGCCGAGGCCCTGGCCGGGGACCTCGACACCGTCGGCGCCGAGCGTGCGGCCACCGCTCTCGCCCAACTCCTGGGCCCCTACCGTGCCGCCTACGGGCGCTTCCCTGCCCTGCCCGTCCTGCGGGAACTGCTGGAAGGGCACCCGGCGGCCCTCGCCGACCTGCGCCGGCGGCTAGCCGACGACCGGCACACGGCGATGCGCCGCGAACTGGAGGCCCGTGCACGGCAGACCGGCACCTCCGGCGACCCCGGTCCGGCGCTCGCCGACCGGCTCGCCCTGCTGGACCGGCCCGCGTTCGCCGACTTCTTCGGCTCGGGCGGCGACACGATCCGCCCGTTCTCGCTGCGTGCCGTCGCCCACCACCCGCTGCGCGTCCGCATCGACCTGCCCGAGCACGGTCACGAACAGGCCTCCCGCCTGATCGCCCGGTTGGTGCTGGCCCAGTTCGCGGGCGTTGCGCGCGAAGCCTCACGCGAGCACTTCGTCAGCCTGGTCCTGGACGATGCCACCGGCGCCGTCACCCCCACGTCGGTGCGGCGGATCCAGCGGCTGCGGTCGCAGAACGCCGGTGTCGTGCTCGCCCTGCGCACGGTCTCCGATGTGCCGGAGCCCCTGCATGGGCCGTTGTACGGCGCGGTCGGCTGCCGGATGGCGCTGGCCGGGGTGACGACCTGGGACGGCAGCCGGTTCGCCGACGCCTGGGGAACGGAGTGGGTCGAGACCAAGGATGTCGCCCGGCACACCGTCTTCGCCGACCAGCCGATGACCCGGGCCATGCACGCCCTGCGCAAGCTGGTGACCGGCAAGGCGGTGACGACGGAGGCGGTGACCGTGCGCCAGGTCGAGCGGGAGCGGTGGTCGGCGTCCGACCTCGCGCACGGGGTGCCGCCGGGGCACGCGGTGCTGTCGCTCACCAGCGTCGAGGGCGAGCACGCGCCGCCCTTGCTGGTGGATCTGCGGGGGTGACCTCGGTATACGGGTATGAGGCCACGCGGCGACCGTACGGTGAGGCAGAATCGACACAGGTCGTTCATACATGGCGGCCAAAAGATCACAGAGATCACACCGACTTGAAGGCCTCATGCCCCCCACGCTCTCCTCGCTCGTCCACCACTCCGCGCTGAAGCTGACCGTGCGGGCGGGCGAGGACCGCCTGGACGTACCCGTGCGCTGGGCGCATGCCAGTGAGCTCACCGACCCCGTGCCCTACATGGAGGGCGGGGAGCTGCTGCTGATCACCGCGCTGAAGCTGGACGCCGAGAACCCCGAGGCGATGCGGCGCTATGTGCGGCGCCTGGCGGGCGCGGGTGTGGTGGGCCTCGGCTTCGCGGTCGGCGTCAACTACGACGACATCCCCGAGGCCCTGGTCGACGCGGCGGCCGAGGAGGACCTGCCGCTGCTGGAGGTGCCGCGCCGCACGCCCTTCCTCGCCATCAGCAAGGCCGTGTCGGCGGCCATCGCGGCGGATCAGTACCGGGCGGTGACGGCGGGGTTCGCGGCACAGCGGGAGCTGACCAAGCAGGCGCTGACCGACGGGCCGGAAGGCCTGCTGGCCGGGCTGGCCTCGCAGGTGGACGGCTGGGCGGCGCTGTACGACGCCTCCGGTGCCGTCGTCGCGACCGCGCCCGAGTGGGCCGGGCGGCGGGCGGCACGGCTCACGGCGGACGTGGAGCGGCTGCGGGAGCGGCCCGCGCCGGCGTCGTCCGTGGTGGGCGGGCCGGAGAACGAGGACCGGGTCGAACTGCACACCCTCGGCACGGGCCGTCGGCCCAAAGCGGCCCTGGCCGTGGGAACGGCGGCCGCGCTCGGCACGGCGGAGCGGTACGCCGTCCACTCCGCCATCGCGCTGCTGACGCTGACGACCGAGCGCTCACGGTCCCTCCAGGCGGCCGAACAGCGGGTCGGCGCTGCCGTGCTGCGGATGCTGCTCGCCGGGCAGCCGGACCATGCGCGGGCCGTGGCCGGGGGCCTGTACGGAGGGCTCCTGGACGCGCCGTTCCGGGTGATCGTCGCCGAGTCGGCGTCGGTGTCGGCGGCACGGGTCGTGGACTCCGGGACGCGGGTGCCGGTCAACAAGGCGACCGCCGCGGTGCTGGTCGCCGCCTCCGAGGCGAACGGCGATCCCCTGGGCGCGCTCACCGAGATCGTCGAGTCCGCGGCGGCCCGCGCCGGGGAGGCGGTGCTGGTGGTGCCGGAGGGACCGTGAGCGCTCGGTCGTCAGCGTCAGCAGCGCGATGGCGGAGT
>NZ_RDBN01000068.1 GCF_008042075.1 Streptomyces sp. UW30
CTACGGGGAGGGAGGGTGGGTCCGTCGCACGGTTTCCGCGCGTGCCGCTGCGGCGGCTTCCGAGGCTGCGCGGCCTTCTGCGCACGCGCCATGCACGAGGACGACGTTGCGCACCGGGGGAGGCTCGGGAGCGCGGTCCGGTTTCGCGCGGGCTTGTGCCTTCTCCAGAAGGATGAGGCACCGGCCAGCGTGCCCCCTTCCCGGTGACGGTGGTCCCAGAGCAGCAAGCCGGCTGATCGCACATCGAGCCAGTTATCGAGGCAGTTGTCGTCCACATCGTCGCCGCAGGGCAGACGATGCTCGTCAAACGCCGCCCTGAGCCATGGATACGTGCCATAGATACGTGCCATGGATGCGCGCCATGGATACGTGCTGCAATCGCTTGATGACAGTCGGTTTCTGAGGTGGGGTCGCACTCCGGCTTCAGCGAATCTGCACATCGAAGTCGCAACCTCGGCGCGCTACGTGAGGGATCCGCAAGCGCGCCGACCGATGGTGCTCTGCTGATGCGGAGTGTCCCGTTGGAAAAGTGGTGGCAGTGCTGGTCGGTTCCGGTGTCGCGCGGCATATGGAGAAGCTGTCCTCAAGTCGTGCGCATGCCTGCACGGATACGCAGCCTGTTCGTTCAACGTCCCGGATGCGTGCTCCGGTTGCTTGGTCGCCCAGTGTGCTCCGTGCTTTGATCCTCCGCACCGCGGGAGCCGCGTGAAAGTGCCCGGAGACGGGTGTCGCGCGCCCCTGCAACCGAGGCCCGCTCTGTGTCCCCAGCGGGGCCGCCCCCTTGTGGATCATCCATACGAAAGGGAAGTTTCCTCATGAACTCCGCTCCCCAGGTTCAGACCGTCGAGATCTCCGACGCCGCGCTCGACAACATCTCCGGAGGCCTGAACCCGCACGCCAGCCTCGTCGCCGGCCCCGCGGCGGTCAGCAGCGCGGATGTCCTGGCTCAGCTCGACGCCGTCAAGAACGAGGTTCTGGGCGCCGCCGGCCAGTACAGCCACCTGAGCGTCAGCGCCTCCCTCTGACCTGCAGTCCGACCGCCAGGCTGTGACTCCCTGCCAACCAGTCGGTGTGGTTGGGGTGTTGGCACAGGCAGGCGGTACGGAAAAGTGAAGCTCCTGGCGGCAACGGGCCCTTGATCATGGTCACCCGTCTCTGCCAGGAGCTTCGTGCTCGACCTGGAGSGCGCGCATGTCGCGTTCCGCTCGATCAACGAGCGCTGGGAGGCCATCCTCGTTGTGGCAGCGCGGAGGGCCGCGGTGCCCGGGCACTCGCTGGCGACCTTGAAGAGCCGCAGCGCGCCCTTCGGCCCAAGACCGCGACGGCCGAGGTCGCCGTCGGAGCCCTCTCGCATCGTCCTGTCCCCGGGGTAGCGGAGCGGCGCGTCCCCCTGTCGAGGTCGGCGCCGCGGTGAACCTGGTGGACGCGCACACCGCGCTCGGTGTGAAGGAGTACCTCGCCTCCCGGGACTCCTGACCTTCGGCCCTCCGAGGTCACGCCGGCTCGGCCGCAGCACCATCGCCGTGGCTCGCCATGACCGAGCCTTCGCTGCCCGCGTACGCCGGCTGCGAAGGCTGGGGAATGCTCAGGATGCCTGTTTGTACGTCACTTTCCAGGGGGCCCTCGCTGAATTGGACTCGAGGCACCCTGTGCCGTACCGGAGCGAGGGGACCTTGTGGTTGGTTCAGTTACCTGACGCCGAGGTCACGCCCGGCGGATCGCGGCCGACCACCAGGTCCCACCAGCCGGAGGCCTGCTGAGCCGTGATGGCTCAGAAGGCGAATACCGATGCTCCTTGGGTTTCCTTGATGCATGAATTGGCGAACGTGTGCTCGTAGTTCACGCGCATCCCTCGCCATACCCCTTGGATGGTGACGACCACGGGCCGGTATTCCTTCGTGCAGGGTCGCCCCGCGTCATTTCCGCGCAAGGTGGCCAGGCGTCCGAGGTCCCCGTTCACGCGATCCAGTTCGGCACAGGCTTGTCGCGGGTCGGGGTGAGTCCCCGAGGTGGTGTACGCACAGTTCAGCGTCACCGCGCGCTCCGGCGTCGTGGTGACGGCCTGCTCGCCGTGGCCTGTGGTGAAGACCAGGGCCGAGGGGATCGTGACCGCCACGGCTGCGGTGAGCAGAGCTCCCGACGTTGCCCAGCGTGTCATTGGTCGCATGGTGTGTCTCCCTTCTCCTTGTGGTGCTGAAGGCTTCGAAGTACCCGTCCTATTGCCTCCGTCTCAAGGCGGACAAGAATGAACCACTCTCATCGCTGCAATTCAGACCAAATTGCTCATTGAATCAGTGGCTTGATCGGCTGGGCGGTCTTCACGGCTGAGGAGGTGAGGGGTCGTTCGCGCTATCCGTCGGTTGCGGGTGTGGCCGAGGTGGCCTGGGTGCGAAATGGCCTGAATGTTGTGAGCGTGCCTTAGGTGTCGTAATGCACCGCCGCGCAACACAAGACCATGAGGCGGGTGCATGCCGGCGGCGAATCCAGCTCGGGCTCGAAGGACACCGGCTGCCGGGGCGCGGCACTGTACCCGGCGGGTGAACGGGCCTTATGCCGGTGCGGTAGTCGTTCGGATGATCTAGGGTCGCGCTGTTCTCAGGGAGGGGATGACGCATGGTGAGTGGGGCCGCGGTATCGCGCTGCTCGGAGATCAGCAGGGCGGGGAACGGTGAACACGCAAGCCGTAGTGGCTATTGCCGGCGCTGCGGTCAGCGCCGTCGCAGCAGGAGTCGCGGTCTGGCAGGCGGTGCTCGCGAAGCAGCAAGCGCAGACTGCGCAGGACTCGGCGCTGTCTGCTCGTCGGCAGGCTGATGCGGCTGAAGCCCAGGTGCAGCTCATGCAGCGGCAGATCGACGGCGAAGAGAGGGAACGACACGATACAAGGGGCCCGATCTTCACACTGGTTGGCAACCGCTGGATCAATGAGGACGGTCAGGGACAACTCAGAGCGACGCTACGACTGTTGCAGAAAGGCGGTCCGGCCCTGTCGAGCGTCAAGGTGACAGTGTCCGGCAATTACGTCGAAGGCGTTCGCCCAGACCCGAATGACTTGGGTGTCCAGCCGTCTCTGTATCTCGGCGCAAGTTCCGCCGATGCCCAGCTGGAAGTCTGTGTCGGCATCGAGTATCGACATGTTTCACCTGTCCAGGTATCAGTCCGCATCGACTGCGTGGCTCGGGACAGTGCTTCAGCCTGGACCCGCGATCTCACTGCCAATGTTGAAACGCGTCCCGCAGCAGTGCGGACCCTTCACCGCCGCTGAACTGGCTCATCCGGTGACCGTTACCCTTACTTTTGCCGCGGCGTGGCTTTGACCGCAGCCGCCAGGCACGCGGTGCGCTGTCGTGCCGGCTCCAGCAAGTCCTCCCACAGCCCCTGGTCTTCATCCGCGGCTGGGTTTCCAGGCGGAGCCTGTTGCCTGGACTCGGGGATACCCGGGCCAAACTGGTGCGGACGGGTTCTTGAAACAGATCCACGACGGGAGAGGACTCCTCGACCAGCCGCACCTGACGCTCGGTTGGGGGCTGACCGTCCTCGGCCGTGGCTCCGCTCGCCGCTCACGGGTGCAGGGCGATGTCGTCCACCAGCCGGGCGCTGTCCTTGATCGGGCCCGGCAGCCGCTGTCCCACTGTCCGGCGGGGGCGGCGAAGGCCTGCTTCAGAACGGAGAGGGCGGGTTCGGCGAGCTCCGTCGCCGCGACCCGGCTGCAGCTCAGGCCGTGCTCAGCCAGTGCTCAGCAAAGTGACCACGCCTCTCTCGGAAGCCAGTGGGACAGGTCGTCCATGGCTTCGAGCGGTACGAACACCGGTCGAGTGAGCAGGTGGTCGCCTGCTCGCTGCACATCGATCACGACCCCCAATGATTCCGACCCGGGTACGCCTGCGTCCACATAGGCGAGCTCGTCATGGAGCTTGCGAGCCTCGGCCCGGTCGATCATCCACTGCTCAAGCGTCGAGGGAACTCGCCC
>NZ_RDBN01000069.1 GCF_008042075.1 Streptomyces sp. UW30
GAGGAGTCCGCGGCGAAGAACCGGCCGGGCGCGGCCGAGGCGAGGGTGGCGGGCCAGCAGCTCAAGCCGCAGGACAAACGAGGCCAGGAGAAGCCCAAGGGCTCACCGGCCACCTCCGGCAAGGACACCCAGTCGGCGGGCAGGATCAGCACGCTGGAAGGGAAGCGCAACCAGGACGTCGAGGGGCTGGAGGAGGAGACCGAGGAGGACACCGACGGCTCCGGGAGCGAGTCGGAGGTCGAGGTCGGCGGTGCGGAGCCGAGCGCCTGGGACATCAAGCTCCAGCCCGAGGACTTCCTGCCGAAGCAGGACCTCGACGTGTCCGGCGTACCGACGGCGGACACGCTGGATCCGACCGCCACCCCGTCCGTCCCGTCCTTCCCCGCTCCGCCGCCGACCAGGGCCGAAGAGGTGCAGGCGCAGCGGGACGCGGAGGACGCCGAGGACGAGGCGGCGGAGGCCGAGCCCGAGGAGGAGGCCCTCGCCGAGGAGCCGGAGTCGTCGGCACCTCAGACCGAGGGCGGGCCGGCGAACGACGGCGGGTTCGGTGGCCTCGCTCTGGAGCAGGCCGCGGCGCCGCCGGCGGCGAGCACGGCGACCCGGGACCCCAAGGCGGGGGACGACCCGAAGGTGGGGGCGGTCGCCGCGCAGACGACCGTGCAGGAGGCGCCGGGCAGGACGGACGGGAAGTCCGAAGGCGGCAGTGAGGCCACGGAGTCGGCGGCCAAGGAGGAGAAGGGCACTGCGGCCGGCGGTGGCAAGGCCGCGGCGGCGCCGGAGAAGGAGTCGCAGCAGGCCATCGGCGGCAGGTCCGCGCAGTCCGAGGCCGGAGGCAAAGAGGGCGCGAAGGAGTCGGGGGGCGGTTCCGGTTCGCAGGCCGCCGGCGCTCAGACCACTCAGGCCGCGCAGGACACGGCAGTGGCCGCGGGAGGCGGGTCCGGCTCAGGCGGCCCGAGCGTGCCCGGCGGGACGTCCGCCGGTGCCACAACCGGTGCCGCGGGTGCGTCGGAGCCGGCCCCGTCGGGCGGTACGACCCAGGAAAGCGCGCCGGAGTCCAGTGCTCGTACGGAGGCCCCGGCCGCGGCACCCAGGCCGGCGCCCGCCGCTCAGGAGTCGGCACCGGCACCCGCGCCGCAAGCCGCCGCGAAGGCAGCCCCCGAGGCGAAGGGCGCACCGGAGACCGCACCCGCGCCCAAGGCGGCACCGTCGGGGGGATCCTCGGGTGCCGGCGGCGGTGGTGGTGGCGGGGCGGCCGCCCCGGCTCGCGGAAAGGGCAAGAAGGACTCCGGCCCGGCCCCGAACCTCTCGGGCGTCGCCCCTGAGGCCGGCCTGTCCACAGCCTCGAAACTCAAGCCGCACAAGGCACTTCAGGCCATGGGCGGCGTGGGTGGCGCGGTGGACCGTACGGTCGGTGACGAACACAAGACGCTCGCCGCCGCACCGCCCTCCATGCAGCGTCCGGCAGGCGCACCGCAGACGCTGGAGGGCAAGCCGAAGACGGACGCTCCGGCCGCGTACTCGCAGGATCCGGCTGCGCAGGCGCAGACGCCGGACCAGGAGAACGCCGAGGTCACCGGCGCGAAGGAGCCCGAGGGCCAGATCGAGGCGGAGAAGGCCGAGGAGCCCGGCGGCTGGGACACCTTCAAGATGGCCCTGGGCTTCATCGGCGGCAAGATCGTGAACGGCGTCGCGAGCCTCTTCGGCGCCGACGAACCCGTGGTGGATCCGCAGGAGCTGGCCGCGAAGTTCGCGGGCTTGCCGACGAAGGACGACGCGCTCAAGCAGGCACAGGCCGGCAACGCGCCGGGTGTCGAGATGCAGGGCGGCGCCGAGCGGGCGTCCGGTGAACAGGGCGGCAACGTCGATGCCAAGGGCCAGGAGACCATCGGGACGGCCCAGGACGACGCCGGCCGCGGAATGGGCGAGAACCAGGTCTACCCCAACGCTCCCAAGGAGCAGTTGACCGCGAAGGTCCCGGGGCAGGGCGGCGGTGGCGAGGGTGTTGCCGTCGAGGGCGGGGGCGCGACCGGTGCCGTACCGCCGGAGGCCGCCTCCGAGGTGGCCGAGCACGAGCGGGGCCCGCAGTTCCAGGCCGCGTTCAGCGAGGGGCAGAAGGGCGTGTCGGAGGGCCGTCAGGCCAAGGACCGTGACTTCCGCGACTCGCAGGCGAAGCACAAGCGGCAGGTCGATGCCGAGATCGCGGCCAACACCGAGACGCAGGCGGGCGAGCGCGAGAAGGCGATGGCCGATGTCACCGCCCAGCGCCAGGACTGGCGCACGGAGCAGGACAAAGAGCTCAAGAGCCTCGGCGACAAGAAGTCCGACCGGCAGGAGAAGGTCCGCCAGGACGTCAAGGACGAGGAGAAGAAGACAGACGACAAGGTCGATACCGAGAAGGAGGGCAGCGACAAGAAGGTCAAGGACAAGGCCGACAACGCAGAGAAGGACGCGGACCGGCAGAAGAACAACGCTGCCCAGGACTCGGGAAATTGGATCTCGAAGGCCTTCGAGTGGATCAAACAAAAGGTCATCGAGATCAAGAACGCGATCGTCAAGGTCATCCGCGAGGCGCGTGACGCGGTCATCACCTTCATCCGCGACTTCAAGAAGAACGTCGAGGGATGGATCAACGCGGCCCGCAAGGGCATCATCGACGCGATCAAGAACCTGATCAAGGATCTGATCGAGTTCGCGATCTCGATGGTGCGGGCGGTCATCGATCTGGCCAAGCGCATCCGGAACCTGATCACCTCTCTGATCAATGCGGCGATCGCACTCGTCAACAGGCTCGCCACCGCGTTGAAGCAGGCCATCAGCGATCTGCTGGACTCCATCGGCAAGTTGTTGAGCAGCATCTTGGAGATCCTGAAGAAGGCCCTCCTGGACGTCATCAAGGCCGTCGTGGACGCGGTGAAGGCCGTCCTGGACTTCGCCGCCGGACTGCTGAACGCCCTCGGCGACTTCATGCTCATCGCGGTCGACTTCCTGTCCGACCCGGGTGGTTGGCTGAGCGGTGCCAAGAACTCCGCGGTGGACGGCGCGAAGAACCACCTGTTCCGCGAGGTCAAGGCGGCCGTAAAGGCATGGTTCCAGTCGAAGATCGAGGAGATCATCGGCGTCCCGAAGGCCATTCTCGACAAGCTCATCAAGGGCGGCATCACCCTCGAACAGATCGTCAAGGAGACCTGGGACGCCATCGTCCCCCAACTCCCCTTCATCATCGGCGAGATCGTCATCACCAAGGTCATCGCCAAGCTGATCCCGGGCGCCGGCTGGGTGATGGCTGTCATCGACGCCATCAAGACGGCCATCGGCGCGCTCGGCGAGATCCTGCGGGCGATGGGGGCGGTCCTGGACTGGCTGAAGGCGGTTCGCRGCGGTGGGGCAGGCATCTTGTTCGCGAAGGCGGTGGCTGCGGGCATCGTGGCATTGCTGGAGCTGGCGTATGAGGCGCTGCTGAGCGGAATCGGCAAGTACGTTGCGAAGGTGGGGCGGCGCTTCAAGGGCATCGCCGAGAGGCTCGGTCGAGGCAAGGGGGGCAAGGGGGACGGCAAGCGACCGACGGCCACGGACGGCGACGACCGGGGCGGCAGGAAGCCAGATGAGAGGTCTGCCGACAACAAGCCGGAGTCCACGCTGCCGACGGTACGTCCCACTTCCGTTCTCCCGAAGTCGGGCAAGGGCACAGGCCCGGGGACGAAGCCCCATGCGAAGCCCGCCGCCCCGAAGGCGGACCCGAACAAGCCGACTACGAAGACTCCGGACAAGGCCGGGGACACCAAGAAGCCCACGGGCAAGCCGGGTCAGCCGAACAAGAGCGGGGA
>NZ_RDBN01000007.1 GCF_008042075.1 Streptomyces sp. UW30
CATAATCTCGGTGCGGAATGCGATTGCCCCGGCATCGCCGTTGTCGGCAAGTTGGATGAGTTTGGCGATGATGTCCGCCGTGACCGCCGTCCAGGTTGCGGCGATGCTTGCGCGGATGGCGCCGGAATTGTAGCAGCGCCATGCTTCCTCTGCGAGCGGTCGCGTGTCCGGGTTCCGGACTTGCGCAAGCAAACTTTCCACGTCCGTCACCGGCATCTCCTCGTAGTCGCACCCGAGTGTCCCAGGAAGTGCCCGGCCGAAGTTCGACATCCGTCGACCGATGCATCTGATCGATCGGCACCATGATGGAGGGCCTCGTCAACGCGGGCCCTCCATTTCGTGCGTCACATATCGACTCGGTGTCCGCTGACTTCGACGGCCGGTGCCTCGTGCCCCGGTTCGAGGCGCTGGACCACGACGGGCTCGTCGCGGCAGGTGCGCCCCGCCCTCGACTGCTACAGCCGCACCCTGTATGACCTGATCACGATGGTTGGCGAGCTGGGGAAGCGGAAGGTGGGTGCACCTCGCTGCACGAGCGCCTGGATCCCAGCACGCCCGGCGAGCGGCTGGTGTTCTGCGTCTTCGCTGCTCTGACGAGATCATCCGGGAGCTGATCGTCTCTGGCATCCGCGAGAGTCTGGGCGCGGCCCGCGTCAGCGGCAAGGTCGGAGGCCAGCCCAGTGTCGTCAACGCGGACGCGCTCCCGGGCCGCCCGCGACATGCTGCCCGACCTCGGCCACTTGATCACCAAGCGAAACTGACAGGTTCCCGGATTCTGCTAGAGCAGCCACGAACCCGACGTGGGATGTCTGTTCCGATCGGCAGACTTCAGCGGGTTCGTGGCCGTTCTTCGTAGTGCCCTGGGCTTACTTCGGCAGTGCGGCGAGGTACCGCTTGATGCCGGAGTCGAGGCGGAGCTTGTCCGGAGTGCCGGAGAACTCACGGACAGCCTCCAGAAGTTCACGCTCGGGCCGTCCGGTGATCTTGATGTCGATCAGGTTCAGGAGTCCATCCCATTTCCTCTGGGACAGCGGACGCTGCAGCTGACTCGAGATCTCAGCGTTGGCGAAGGCCCGCAGCGCGAGCGATGCCTGCCCCGGGGAGAAGCGGCTGATTAGATCGAGATAGATGGGGTTGGCGGCGACGGCTTCGCCGTGACCGTTGGTGAGGAACACCGTGACCAAGGTTTTGACGTACTGGCGSACGAGGCTTTCAGGAACCGAACCCTGTTCTCCGACGAGCTCGGCGAGCCGACGGGCCACTCGGGGCTCGTTGTAGAAATTATCCCAGGCGAGATGCACGTTCAGCATCTCTTCGATGGCATCGGACAGCTCCGTGACCTTGATCTCCTGTGGCAGGTAACTGCCGCCCTGGACAAGGTCAATGAGCTGTCGGGCCAGAACGGCCTGCGCCTGGTCAGCGTTGGCCATGAAGCGCCCGAGGCGGGTGCCGGCCACGAATCGAGTGTCGTCGGAGACATAGGGCCAGAGCTTCGGCCACAGGTCACGGATGTTGTCCAGGGTGTGCGGCTCACCACCTACGGTGGTGTAGAGCCCGAAGAGTCCGGTGGCGAGCGTGTCCGCCTGCTCGCCCGGGAGATCCTTGAAGAAGACTGCGGTCTGTGCCAGGTAGTTGGTGTCCAGCCGATCCGCCTGGACGTTGACCAACAGCTTCTTGATCTCCGCAACGACGTTGTTGTGGGGGAGCGTGATCACCTCGCGGATGCACGTCTCCAGCCAGTCGGCGAGCTGAAGGCCCGTCAGCGTCACCTGGTTGGGGTGGGCCGCGCTGGCGTAGTTGCGCATGAACCGGATGTGGTCGACCTGGTGATAGCCGACGTCACTGATGAGCCCGATCTCCCTGGCACCGCTGAGGAGCTTCGCGTCGTCGAGCTTGACCAGGTCCTCGGCCGTCTTCAGCTCCTTGCGACGGCTCTCGCTCTTCTCCGCAACGGCATAGAAGTACGAAAGGTCGTAACCGATCACCCGCTTGCGCAGCTCAATGACCGTCTCGTCCCAGAGGTAGTTGAGCGCCGCGTCGAACAGCCCGACAGAGCCCGCCATGATCATCTTTGCTATGTATGCCGACCGCGCCCGCTGTTCCTCGTCTAGGCCGGACAGGGCATGCTCAGTGCTCTGCAGCAATGCATGCCGCTGGTTGAGGGCGACCAGGACGTCCTCGGTCGGCAGCCCCAGGTCACCGAGACGGCTCAGGATCAGGTCCTGGAAGTCTCGGAGGCCGTCCAGGGCGGCTTGGCGCGGCTCGCGTCGTACGACTTCCCCGGAAGCGCTGGCGGCTGGCAGCGACTCACTCTCTGTCATGCGGCAAAAGGGTAGATCGCCGATCGCGGCGCCGTCTCCGGATTTCGCCTAACCTACCGTGAAACATGCCTGGATGGGATCGATCTCCTTTTCTGGGTGGGCGCTGGCGACGTATCTGGCAGCGGTTGCGGTGCAGATGCCGAGGGCCTCAGAACCCGTCTCTTCAACCCGCTGCACCCGGCAGCGTTGGCCATAGGTTCCTATGGATCTCGGGCGGCGGGACGCTGCGGGCAGGGGCCGGGGCATGTCGCCGACGGAGGGACAAGTCTCGCTCGGAAGGTAGCCGCGCGCCGACAGACAGCTCACCGGACCGTATCTGCGCCAGCATCGCTCTGCCTGCCACCACCTCAGGCTTGCACTGACGGCCGGGAGGACGCTCTGCGACCATCGGCTCCTCCACTCTGGTCGTACCAGTCGGGCCAGGCCTTCAGACGGGTATACCCACGTCAACAAGGGGGCACCTTCGGTGGAGACCCTGCGGCAGGGTGAAAATGCTACCTGTCGTGCTCGCCTATACGACCACGTTCCTGCGGACAGAACTGCACTACTCGCTGAGCGAGACCTTCACCCGATGGCTGCTGACAGCACGTGAGCCCTGCTCACACATCAAGATCACGTGCCGCTGCGACGTCGGCCGGTTGCTACGGCTCACGCTGATGGCCCGGACGCGGCTTCCAGTGGACTTCACCGGCGTCGCCGTCGCAGTTCCACGTTTCCAGGACGTTCGCACGCAGCAGCCTGTCGAAGAGGTCGTCCAGTTGGGCCTGCGACATGCCGCACAGGCGGGTGAGCTGGTCGGCATCGGCCCGCCCGGTGTCGGCTCCCGTGTGCGCGGCCAGCACGAGAGCGGTCAGTTGTATCGCCGGCGGTGCGGCTCGGGCCACGGCCAGCGGGGCCGGGTGCAGCGCCCAGTGCGCGGCTCGTGCCCGGCCCGTCCGGCCGGGCGCCGGCGTGAGGGCGTCGGCATCGAGCAGTTGCGCTTCCACGCCGCCCTGCCTCTTGTTCATGCCCGTCGGCAGGCAGCGCAGCCAGCCGGCGTGTTCCAGTTCCTGCCAGGGCATGGCGTGACCGCCGAGGCGCATTGCGCGCAGGAGCCCGCCCCGCAGGTGCACCTGTCCGTTGCCGTCGGCGCGGAGCGCGCACTGCAGCGCGAGCAGCCGGGCGATCGGAGAGGAGAAGTGGGGCAGGACCGTTGCGAGCTGGGTGAGCGTCTCCCGTACGCGCCGCCGTTGGTCGTGCTCGTGCGGCCGGCTCCCCCGACGTCGGGTACGGGCTGGGCTGGATCTGCAGGACGTCAACGTGTCCGGAACGGCTGCGGCGTGGGGAACTGCTCCCGCGCAGGCGGCGCACATGTCGGCCAGGCGCCAGATTCGGCCGCCGTGCTCGCGCATGAGCACCAGCAGCACGGAACCGGCGCACCCGTGGTGGTGCGGATGCCACCGGCAGCCCCGTTCCCGGCACTGGCAGGTCCGGAAGTGGGGGGCGAGGATGTCGCGGCGGGCATGCGCGGCCAGATGAGCAAGAACCGCTGACCGCGCGGAGGATGCCTCCAGGGGCTGAACCGCTGGCACGCACAGAGGGCAGACGAGCACCGGTCCGCCCGACTGGGGCCGCAGCTCGACCGTCCAGACGCGCCGCACTGCCGCGTGTGTTGTGCAGAGCCTCATCAGGCACGCGCTCCTCCCGCCCATCCGTGCCGATGCCGGCCCGACGCAGGCGGCCGGAAGCGGCTGACGGCCGCACGATAGTGCAGACCTCTGCCCGCCCGTCCGGACGACCGACCGGAAGTAGGGCAGAGGTCTGCACTGACAGAGCAGGGGGCTGCACCGTCGGATTGTCGGGTGACGATCTTCCCGCCCGATCCGAATCTCGACGCGCTGCGCTTGGAGCTTGCGCGTCTGCGGGCGGCTCGAGGTTGGAGCTACGACGAGCTCGCCGCCCGCAGTGGCCTGGCCAGGCGCACTCTCATCGAGATCGAGCAGGGCCGCACTATCGGCACCCTGAAGACGTGGCACGCCCTTGCCCATGCGTTGAGCACGCCAGTCGAGGACCTCTTCGGCTTCCTGTGCCAGGGGCACGATTCACCTGGAACGGACGACGCCTGACGGCCTCTGCCAGGGCCGTCATTCATCACCCGAACCGGTGATCCAGTAGTGAACATGCGAGCGTACGCTCGAACACCCGTTGCCCTTGATGCGGCCGGACGGGGGACCCTTACGGTGCCGATGAGGTCTGCCCGGCGTGTCGTCCGCGATCTTCGAGCACATGCGCTCCACACCTCCACCTTCACGACGGCACTGGGACGCCAGCCCCGTCACCGTCCACGCGCGGCGCTCCCTCCATGTGGCTCCCGACGGTGTCAAGCTCGTGCGCTGCGGCCAGAGCGACCGCTGCCGTGACTGCGGCAACCGGATCGAGTGGTACCACGGCGTCAATCAGCGGCCCGTGCGCCTGCATCCTCATGAACTGCCGGCCGCTGATGTGCCCGACTCCTGCCGCTGGCACGTCAGCTCCGGCGTCGCCCACGCCGCGGGCGACGGCAGCGGCTGGTGCCGTCTGCCGCACTCCGTGCTCTGCCCCACGCGCGACACCCCGCCGGCCCCACCCGAGCTGGCCGGACTGCGCCGCCGTCTGGCCGTTAATACTCGACGCCTGATCGATGCCGGGGCCTTTACTCCCCCCTCCGCACCGCTGGACGTTGAAGCGGCGACGCTGGCCGTATGCCGCCCGGCCCGGCCCGTCGTGCGCCTCCTATACGTCCACTACCTCGCCTCCCGCCCCGTGGACGAGATCCAGTGCGTCGCGCAGACCCGGCTCCGCCACCGCTGCACCAGCGCGCTGCTCACCCCTGCCGCCCCCGCGGGCACCTGGCGCCTGGTGCCGGCAACCGCCGCATCCGGTCAACTGGCCCTGCCCGCTGCGGTGATGGCCGTCTACGACCTCACCCGCCTGCCCTACGCCGAGCAGCTGCGCTGGCGCACCCAACGCTGCCCGCAGCACGCCGCCACCCCCTCGGCCCCGGACCTGACAGTCGCCGACTGGGAGCCCTTCGACCCGCTCGTCCATCACGCACACATCCACACCCGCCTGCCGGACCGCATCCGGCGCCCCGGACCATCACAGGGCGGACAGAAGGCAGACCGGCCGTGACGCCGCATCACGCCATCGAGGTCACCCTGACCCGGCCCGCCACCGCCGCCGAACTCCACCGCGCCCGCCGCGCCGTGCCGCTATCCGTCAACGCGGAGCGCACCCGGCTAATGGCCATGCAGCGGGCCAAGAGTCCCGGCCGCGCGCTGCGCAGGGTGCGCCGCCAGCTCGACGCGCTGCTGCCCGTTGACATCCTGACCACCCACTACCCGGACCATCGAGGCCAGGTCCGGCTCAATGTGGCCTTCAGCCAGGCCGCCCTCACGGCCATCGGCCGAGCCGCGGCCACGCGGGGCCAGCGGCCCCAGGACTTCCTCAGCCAGAGCGTGACCGCAGCCGTTGCCCGGCACGAACAAGAACGCGCCCAGGGCCTGACGTCGCAATTGGGACAGATGCTCGCCCACCACACAGCCGAGGAAGTGCTGGCCTGCACGGCCAGCGCCCTTCTCGGCCACCACGTACCTCCGGGCCAGTAGGGCCTCCGCGGACTCCACGGAGCCGACCGCCGACACGATCCTCATTCCTTCTTCCGCCCCCTCTTCCGTGGAGTACGTGTTGCCCACCCCGACCGACGAACAGACTGAAGCCGCCGACGCCTTCCACGCAGGCCATCACCTCGTCCTCCAAGCAGGCGCCGGAACCGGAAAGACCAGCACGCTGAACCAGCTCGCCGCCGGTACCAAGCGCCACGGCCGCTACCTCGCCTTCAACAAGGACATTGCCCACGACGCCTCATCGCGCTTCCCCCGCACCGTGCTCTGCAAGACCGCCCACGCCACGGCCTATGCCGCCCTCGGCCACCGCTACACCCACCGCCTAAACAGGCCCCGCCAGCCTGCCTGGAAGACCGGCCAGGCCCTCGGCCTCACCCGGGCCATCCGTATCGGCGACCACGAGATCAGCCATCGGACTCTGTCCCACACTTTGCTGCGCACCGTGACTCGCTACTGCTATTCCGCCGACCGCGCCCTGAACCGCCGCCACGTACCGCACCTTCGCGGCCTGAGAACACCGGCCGAGCAAGCCCAACTGGCTTCTGAAATCCTGCCGTTCGCCGTCAAGGCCTGGGCGGACCTTCAAGACCCCGACCAGGGGATCGTCCGCTTCGAACACGACCACTACCTGAAGATGTGGGCCCTGGCCGAACCGAAGATCGAGGCGGACTTTGTCTTCCTTGACGAGGCCCAGGACACCAACCCGGTGCTGGAACAGGTCTTTGCCGCCCAGCGCGACCACGCTCAGCTCGTCATGGTCGGCGACTCCGCTCAGGCTATCTACGGCTGGCGCGGCGCCCACGACGTAATGACCGGCTTCGACGCCACCCCCCTCACCCTGACCCGCTCCTTCCGCTTCGGGCCCCGCCTGGCTGAGCAGGCCAACCGCTGGCTGGAACTGGCCGACGCACCCATCCGCCTGACCGGCACCGACACCATCCCAACCGAAGTCGGCGCCATCGGTCGCCCCGACGCGGTGCTCTGCCGCACCAACATCGGCGCCATAGGGGAAGTCATGAAACTGCTTGCCGCAGGCCACAGCGTCGCCCTGACCCGCGGCGGACACGCTCTGTCCTCGTTGGCACTCGCCGCACGTGACCTCAAGGAAGGCCGCCGCACCAGCCACCCGGAACTAGTCCTGTTCACGTCCTGGGGTGAACTGCAGGACTACGCCACCTATGATCCCGCCGGACGCGACCTCCAGCCCTTCGTCGACCTCGTCGACACACACGGACCCGACGCCWTCCTTGCCGCCGTCGACGAACTCACCGACGAGAAGCACGCCGACGTCACCGTCTCCACAGCCCACAAGGCCAAGGGCCGCGAATGGCCTACCGTCAAGATCGCCGATGACTTCCCTCCGCCCAAGGACACCAACCAGCATGACGCCCAAGGCCGCCCGATTCCGGAACCGGTCAACGACATGGACGCCCGCCTTGCCTACGTCGCCGTGACTCGGGCTCGTTATCAGCTCGACCTCGGCGGCCTGTCCTGGATTGGCATGTACCCCACGGCACCAAGCGGGAACGAGCCCCGCGCCTCAGACAAGCCATCCTGAAGGCCTGACCCGGATCGACCAGCACCCCGACAACCCCAGGAGGATGCGGACCCCATGGCATGCCCCCGTCGCGGCCGCGTAGAGATGTGCTCCCTCAGGGGACGATGGACAGGCTGCGCGTCGCAGTAGCCGAAGCGTGCCGGCCCTCGCCTTCGAAGGTCGTGAGGGTGAGCCCGAACATCAGTCGGTTCATCTCTTCACTGGTGAGCCCGAGCTCGGCCGCGACGGACCAGGGGCGAACATGCTTCGAACGCAGCGCGGCGAAGACCTTCGTCAACACCTGCGACGTTTCGCGCTGGCTCATGCCCTGCGGCTCGCCGGACCGGTACCCCAACCTGCTCAGCTCGGCGCAGGTGGACCGATACTGCCAGTCAGAGAGAAGATTCAGGTCGTGCATGCGGTAGGTCAGGGCCATCGCGGAGACGTTCCAGATCTGCTTGCCGCGAAGGATCTGATCGACGTGCGCGCCTGACGGCATGTGCCCCAGAACGCTCGCTCGAGGCATCAGGAACGCTGAAGCAAAGTCGTTCGCTTGTCGTTCGGCCTCGGGTCCTGAGCAGGCGTGCTCGCTACCGTGCATGACGAGGTGGCCCAGTTCGTGTGCCGCGTCGAAGCGCCCGCGCTCGGCCGATTTGAGCGTGTTGAGGAATACGAACGGAACGCCGTCGCGCCACACCGCGAACGCGTCGACCTCGGCGTGGTCGGGATCGAGTGAGAACACCCGAACTCCGTGCGCTTCCAGAAGGTGCACCATATTGGGCGCTGGTGCTTCCCCCAGACCCCAGCGAGTGCGGACCATACCGGCGGCTGTTTCCGGGTCAGGTTTGCCCAGTGAAGGCACATTCACTGCTGGCAGACGGAACCTCTCGTCGATCCACTCGTACAGCATCGCGCCCAGTGTGCCAGCGGCTCGCGCGGCTTCGAGGACTCTGGCCGACGTCTTGCTGCGCGCCCTCCATGAGATGCCTTCGGCGGGGAGCTCGTCCAGCTCAGGACCTTCGAAGAAGGCGGCAGGGAAGTCGAGTGCTGAGGCGATCTTGGCGAGGGTGTCGGGACGGGGTGCGGTGCGACCCGTCTCGTAGTTTGACAGGCTCTGCAATGACACCTCGGCTCGGTCCGACAGCTCGGCAAGGGTGAGGCCCCTGCGCTTGCGGGCCAGTGCGATGCGGGACGGGGTCACCATGTGGGGCTGCCTCAGTTATTGGTGGTGCAGGGTGGGGCGACAGGCTTCGCTGCCCCACCAACGGGCCTCAGCGGAAATCGACGGCGATGTCGATCTCCTCAGGCCCATCATCGTTCGTAAGTTCGATTCCGTCCATCACCAGGGCAGGAAGCGGAATCCGCTTACCCCATTCGATCACGAAGCCGTCCTGGAAGCGCTTTGGCTGCGATAGCTCGCAGTCGATCCGCACCGTGTCACCGATCGTCGTACGGTGCGACAGCAGGAACCACGTCTTCAGGGCGAAGGCCTCTTCTTCGCTCAACGCAACCCCGTCAGGGCCGAAGCCGGCTGCGAACAGAGCTGTCTGTACGGACGAGGTGGCGTCGCCGGCGTTGGCGCGAGTGACCATTTCGGTGGCAGCTCCGCGTCGGCGTGCGTTCTTCGGGAACAGGCTTGCCTGCCCCGTGGCGGCGTCGCCGACCATCACGCCCATCGCGACCGATCGCTCCGGGTTGCAGACAAGTTCGAGCCGACCGTGTACGAGACGGATCCACTTCTCCTTCTCGATGTGCAACTCGCGGATGGTCCGCACGTGTGCCTCATAGGCCCGTCGGCCCGCCGTTCCCGTTGGATCGTTGCGAACAGCGGTGCGCCTTGCGGCTTCGCCCGCGCGTAGTACGTCGTGCAGGAACTCAAGCCTGGTCCCCACGCCACCCAACTGGGCCCGTACCTCATCGGGTTCAGGGGAGGACTTCACAAGGGACAGGGGCAAGGGAACCTCCGGACGTCGGCAGTAGACTTATAAATACTCTACCTCAAATGAGGGGCAAGTTTTATAAGGATTGCCGACGTTCACGACTCCTCTGCAGGCCGGGAGCCGGGCCAGAGGTGAGAAGTGCTCGTGATCGCGGACGGTCCGTCGCAGAGAGCGGCCCTCGGCAAGTAGGCCTGCCCGCAGCTCTCTTACTGCCGGATGCCTCGACCAGATGAAGCAAACCGCCGGGGTAGAGGGACGGGCCCTTCAGCAGCCCTGAAGGGCCCGTCCTGGTGCTCATGACTGGTCAGATCTGCAGGATCAGCGCCTCCACCTGCCCGAGCGTGGTCACGCTGGCCTGTGCGGCCTCCCGGGCTTTCGTCAGCTTCTCCATCCACTCGATCCGCTGCTCGGGCGGCAGTGTTTCCTCGCCGAGCTGGGCGCGCRGTCGGCGTGCTTCCTCGAAGTCCGTCATCAGAGTGTGGGCGGAGTCGACCGCGCGCTGGTAGCTGTCCCCGACCAGTTGGACTCGGGCGGGCAGTTCCCGACGCAAAGTGCTCAGCCGCTCCCGGGGGTCGGGCGGCGCCTCTCCGTGAGATGTGGTGCTGCTGGCCGGATCGCTCTCGGGGACCGGGATACCGGTGACTGCACCGCTGCTGCCAGCGGGATTCTGTACCGGGCGGCCGAGTTCCACCGGGAACGTCTCGTCGAACCAGTCCTTGTCGGCGACATACACAGTCGSCCGGCCCTCAGTGTCCGGGACGATCACCATCCCGGCGGTGATCGCGGTCCGCTCCTCCTCGCCCCGGTGGCGCTCGCCGTAACAGGCCAAACGACCGCCGTCTTCTGCGACGGGGGGCTGTGTGGCGTCCGGGTGCTCCAGGACAGACTTTGCGAACGTGAGGAGGAGGGCCCGGCTGATGGCCGGGCTTTTCGAGCTGTACGCCAGCGTCAGGGAAGCCAGGGAGCTGCTGGGGGTCCGGCGTACCCCTTTACGGCTCTCACCGGCTTCGCTTCCCTGGCCTGGCGTGATGAAAGGCTCCGGGGCGTGCATGAGCGCCGGCGCCATCCGCTGGACCAGAGCAGCCCACGCTGTCGCATCACCGGCCTCCGCTCCCAGGAGCAGTTCCTTGAGCGACCTGGGGTCCTGTCCGGATCCCTCCTTGGTCTCCGCAACACCGAACAGTCCCAGCGCCGAAAGGATGTTGCCGCGGTGCAGGAACAGCTGGGCGACCGCAGCCGACCACAGACGCGTGCGGGCTCCAGCGGTCTTCGCGGTGACCTGGCTCCACGCCGACTCCTGGAGCGTTCCCTTCACGACCGGCCAGTACCGCCCTGTGTCGCGAATGGTGCGCTTGCCCGTCCCCTGCCCAGCATCCGGGGGAATCTCCGGGAACACGAGCGCGGTGATTGCCCGCACGGCGATATCGCGCAGGACGACCGGAGAAGCCTCCTCGCCCGCGGGGACGAGCGGCTCCAGCGGGTCGAGCGGGCCGTTGGCAGTCAGAGCATCGCGCACTCCCAGCAGATCAAGGAGATCCGCCCCCCGCGCACTGGGGAACGCTTCAGCGAGTGCGGCTTCGAGAAGTGACTGCTTGGCATAGGAGTCGACGAGCGTCGCGAACAGCGCGACCAGGCGGGCGTCCTCGTCGTAGGGCTGGATGCCGCGCAGGTGATCGTTGACGTTCAGCGCCCGCAGGACATGTTCCAGCGCCGCTGGCTTGTTGCAGCCGATGACGATCTCCGTAGACACCGTGGCGATCTTCCCTGCCCGGACCGAGGGGTCCTCCGGACTCGTCTCCGGCTTGGCGCCGACCTCGTTGAGCCGGGTGGAGATCCGGTTCAGGACCTCCCGCAGACTGAGCAGCCTCAGCGCGGGGTCACTCTTCTCCTTCGGCAGAGACAGGAGGGACTGAGGCATCCCCGTGACCAGGTGCTCCGGGCGCACACCGAAGATCTCGAGGCGCGCGAGCGCCCTGTTGTTGGCGGTCACGGCGGCCATGCGCCAGATCCGGGACACCGTGCCATCAGGGTTGATGACCTGCCACTGCTGAAGGACGTTCATGCCCTTGGAGAGTTGGCCGGCGTCCACGAGGGACTCGACCAGGTCGTAGCCGCGGGTCTTCCCGGCGCGCTGCAGACTGTCGGCAGCGTACCGCTGCACGTGAACGGCCACCTCGTACGGCTGCTCGGCGAGTGTGAGCGCCGCCTTCGGCTCGCCGCCCTCTTCCGCCGAACGGACCACCGGCCGCGGGCGCCGGTTGCCCAGAGCGGCAAGAAGGGCCTGCCGCTCCTTTTCGAGCTCCTTGACGCGCCGTACGGCGTCCAGCTGCTTCTGCGTGGCTGCCGCGAGAGCTTCAGCGGAGTACGTCTCATCGCCGGGCGCGCGGCGACGGGCCTCCCGCTCCTTCTCGGCGCTCTTCGCAGCCTTCTCAGCTTCCCGTAGCGTGATCTCGGCGGCGACGAGGTCCTTAACGCGCTGCGTGGCCTCCGGGCTCGGCGGCGTCCAGCAGCCGACGGTACGGTCATTGAGATCCCACGGGGCGACCGCGGCGCCGTGCACGTCGCACATCAGCAGGAGAACCTTGTCGGYGCCGGCCTGCACTACCCGGTAGGCGGTGGGCTTGAGCACCTTCCTGCCGCGCAGCGACGCCACGAGGTTCTTGATCTCGGTGTCCGGGAGAGCGGAGGCGAGACCCTCGACGATCGCCTGGCGGGGAGGCGGGACGACCTCCTGGTCCTCGCACGTGTTCTCGATGGCGTCCGCCAGACGCTGAGCCCAGGTGTCGGTGCTGATGTACGGGTAGATGCCTTCAGGTCGTTTCGCGACCATGGTGTCTTCCTTCCACCCGGGCGTGCCGGGCGAATGCAGACGCTCCCGTACCTCGGGAGCGTGACACGCGCCCGAGCGCCGAAGCCTCGTGCCAGCGAGGTGTAGGCCGACACCCGTGATGGGTCTCGGCGGTCCCCGCCCCGTACGGTCCGACTGCCAACGTCCGAAGAGGATCAGCCCGAACAGTGCTTCGTGTGGCACCCGGGCGTCTCGCGGCTTGCTCCTGCTCCGCCGTCGGCGGCATAAGGCGGACGCCGGTGATGGGCCACCGACGTGCGTCACAGAATTTGCCACGGCTGTTGAGGCAGGAGCGATCCGTCATGACGGGTTACATCCGATCGAGTGGCGAGCTCTCTAACAGGCACCCACTGCAAGCGAGTTGGGGTAGGGGGCGGCCAACGGGGCCGTTACGGCGATCGAGACCCTGACCGACACGCTCGCCGGGATCGGCTCAGGGGTCGCCGATGATCGGAAAGAATCGGCCTAGGGACCGGCGCCCTGCACGTTCACGCCACAGCGACGGCGCCTGTGCGAGTGGTCTCCCCGCCCTCACGCTCAAGCGGTTGCACTCGCTGAGGGTTACGTCCGGGAACACATGGTCGGGGTCGCGTTCGTGCAGAGTCTTGAGCATGCCAGGTGCCTGATCGACCAGAAGCCGGACCCACCCTCCGCGCTGCCCTTGCGCCGTGTGTCAGCCGCTTATCGGTTTTCAAGGCTGTCTGCTGTCCGCGGTTGCCCCGCCCTTGGCTATTCGCTACATGGCCTGCTCTAGCGGACCCGCATCCCTAGATAACGATGACGGGACTCTGCCGACGACGCTGCCCGTCACCGCCGGGCCTGAACCGTGCAGGTCCGCAGAGCGTCCATACCGGCACCCGAAACTCACCCGTGGAGCCACCACATCATGAGCACATTCTCGCTTTCCTGGCAGCCCTGCGGGCACGGCGCGGACCCGGCCGGCGACCCGGTCGGCTGCCGCGGTGTTCACGTCCGCGGCCATACCGTATGCCTGGCCCACCTCACCGACAGCGAGCGCACCGCGTACCTGACCGGTCTCGCCCCCGGCGCCGACATAGACCACAGCGGCACCCCCTTCACTCAAGATCTGCTGGAGGCCCTCCTCAACGCTCTCCACGACCCCTCCACCGGCAAACCCCACCTCGGCCGCTCCCTGTTTATCGAGGCGCAGTTCTTCGGCGACGCCCGCTTCATCGGGGCGCAGTTCTCCGGCGACGCCTGGTTCATCGGGGCGCAGTTCTTCGGTGACGCCCGCTTCAGCAATACGCAGTTCTCCGGCGACGCCCGGTTCGTCGAGGCGCAGTTCTCCGCCAGGGCCATGTTCGTCGGGGCGCAGTTCTCCAGCGATGTCAGGTTCTACGAGGCACAGTTCTCCGCGATCGCCGTGTTCGTCGACGCACAGTTCTCCCGCGACGCCATATTCCACAGGGCACAGTTCTCCGGCGACGCCAAGTTCGACAGGGCGCAGTTTGAGAGTGTGCCGGAACTGGGGCCATTGGTGTGCGCGGGGCAAGTGGTGTTGTCAGGGGCGGTGTTTGTGCTGCCGCTGACGTTGGAAATAGCCGCAAGGGAGGTGGTGTGTGAGCGGACGCGGTGGGAGTCGACAGCCACCGTGCGGGTGCGGTACGCGGCGGTGGACCTCAGCCACGCGGTCCTAACCGCCCCCGCAGCGGTCATCACCCACCCCGCCCCCTTCACCTTCGCCGGCAGCGCTGTGAGGGAGGACCTGCTGACAGGCTCCGGCTTGCGGCCTCGCAGCGGCGACCGGGTGCGCATTGTCTCGGTGCAAGGCGTAGATGCCGCGCATCTGGTGCTGACCGACACCGACCTCAGCGACTGCCTGTTCTCCGGGGCCTTCCACCTCGACCAAATCCGTCTGGAAGGCCGCACCACCTTCGCCCCCGCCCCCACCGGCCGGCACCGCCGCGGCATCTGGCCGGTGAACTTCACCCGCCGCCGTGTCCTCGCGGAGGAACACCACTGGCGCGCCCGCACCGCCGGCCAGCCCGCCCTTTCCCCGGGCGAGGACCCCGACCCCAACCGGTGGCGCCCGATACCACATCACACCGACCCCGCCCGCATCCCCGACCCGGAAAGCGTGGCAACCCTGTACCGGCAGCTGCGCAAAGCGTTCGAGGACGGCAAGAACGAACCCGGCGCCGCCGACTTCTACTACGGCGAATGCGAGATGCGCCGCCACGACCTGACCGGCACCCCGAAGTACGAACGCCGCCTGCTGCGCGGCTACTGGCTGCTGTCCGGCTACGGCCTACGCGCCCTTCGCGCCTTCATCTCGCTGCTGGCGAAGGTGAAGGGGGCGGGGTGGGTGATGACGAGCACACCCAGCAGTCGTTCGCCAAACCCCTCCGACCGGTCCACCCCGATCCTGTCCGGCTTGCGCCCACCGTCCGTCATCGCTGTTCCGCGGTCTTGACGTCATAGCCGCCTGAGGCGAGGAAGGCGTCCACCACGCCGGGTTCCAGGTGACGCGCCAGGTTGGAGGCGGCGATCGCGCCCGGGTGGACGGCGTTCGCGGTGATGCCGTCGGTCTGCCAGCGACGCGTCGCCTCGACGGCGAAGAGGACGTTGGCGGTCTTCGATTCTCCGTAGGCGAGCCACGGATCGTACGGGCGCCAGGTGAAGTTCACGTCATCGAACACGACCGGTGCGCGCAGATGCGCCTCGGAGCTGAGCGACACGATCCGTGCGGTGCCGGCTGCCGCGAGAGACGGGTGGAGGCCGAGCGCGAGGGCGAAGTGGCCGAGGTGGTTGGTCGCGAACTGGATCTCCCATCCCTGGGGCGTCCGCACCGGATCAGGCAGACCCATGACGCCCGCGTTGTTGATCAGCAGATGCAGCGGACCGGACCACTCGGCCGCGAAGGCGGCAACCGAGCGTTGATCGGAGAGGTCCAGTCGTCCGACCCGTACGGCTTGGTTGCCGGTCGTCGTCGCGATCTCCGTCGCGATGCGCCTGCCCGCGTCAAGGTCCCGTACCGCGAGTGTCACCTCGGCGCCCGCACCGGCCAGTGCTCGGGCGGTCTCGATCCCGATGCCGGCCGAGGCGCCGGTCACGATCGCCCGCTTGCCCGTGAGGTCGATGCCCTTGGCCACCTCGGCGGCAGTCGAGTCGAATCCGAACGCCGAGCGGATGGGGGAATTGGTGTCGGTATCAGTCATGCACCGAATGTCGGCCGACGGGCGACTCCCGACAAGAGACCTGATGAGGCTGGTAGTGGCAGGGCCACCATGCCCGGCGCAGGGTGGGCGTAGCGTCGTTGTGTGACCTCAGAGAACCTGATCGGCGAGTACCTCCGGGCCCGCCGCGAACTGGTCCGGCCCGAGGATGTCGGGCTGCCCGGTTCCGGCAGCCGCCGCCGGGTCGCAGGACTGCGGCGCTCCGAAGTGGCCGTCCTGGCCGGCGTCAGCACCGACTACTACGTGCGGCTCGAGCAGGGCCGCGATCAGCATCCCTCCGAGCAGGTGATCGAGGCGCTGGCCCGCGCCCTGCAGCTGGACGACGACGCCACGGCACATCTGCGCGGCCTCGCCAGTCCGTCGGCTCGCCGGCGTCGCCGGGCACCCCGCGCGGAGCGGGTTCCCGCCGGCGTACTGCAGATGATCCGGTGCTGGAGCGAGACGCCCGCCGTCGTGGAGGGCCGCTACACCGACGTACTGGCCGCGAATTCCCTCGCGACAGCGCTGGCCCCGTACTACGCGGTGGGTACCAATCTCGTCCGTGCGACCTTCCTCGATCCGCGTGTGGAAGCCATGTACGAAGACTGGGACGACATCACCCACAGCGCTGTCGCTGCCCTGCGCTCGTTGACCGGCCCCGACGTCGACGACCCCCGCCTCAATGAACTCGTCGGCGAACTCTCCGTCCGCAGCGACCGCTTCCGTCACCTCTGGGCCCGGCACGACGCCGCCCCCAGGCGCAGCAGCAGCACCCCGATCAACCACCCCCAGGTCGGCCGGCTCGAACTCAGCTACGAAAAGCTCCCCATCGCGGACACCGACCGAATGATCCTCTGCGTCTACCACGCCGCCCCCGGCAGCGAATCCGCCGAAAAACTGGCCCTCCTCGGCAGCCTCACCGCGACCAACGAGCCCCGCTCTCCCGACCGCCTCCAACGCTAGCCTTCCACTGGAACCGGCTGGGCCACCCACCAGCAGGCCGGCTGGACGCGCGAGGCCGAGAGACCGTCCTGGGGATCTGACACGGACGGCGACTCATGTCCTGCGAACCTGTGGCTGCCCTGCTCGCCCTCGGCGGGCTGGTCGGCCTGCCGCGCACATCCCCGCCGTGGGTCGCCGAGGCACGCGCCGTCAGCCGTGCCCCTGCCCCTGCCGCTGCCGCTGCCGCTGACAGTCAGGGGCGTTCATAGAGCTGGAGAACCCCGCCGAGCGAGAAGCATGACGCGCCGATGAGCGTCGTCCAGTTCGCGATGTCCTCGTTGATCAGGCTCCCCGTCGAGGGGCGCGTGAAGGCGGCGAGGGCCGAGACCATGAAGAGGGCGGAGCCGAGCTGGTTCACGGCGACGATCCACCAGCCGAGGCTGCGGCGGCGGACGCAGAGCCGGCCGTGGCAGATCTCGGCGAACGAGAGGTGGCCGGAGATCAGGAAGAGCGCGCAGCCGATGATGTCCGGGGCCCAGATCAGCCGGTTGGTCTGCTGGACGCTCAGGCCCTGGAGGAAGGAGTCCAGCAGGTCTACGGCGAACACCAGGGTGCCGGCGAAGAGGACGAACACGCTCAGCCAGTCCACCCGCGACGGCTCGTAACTCCACCAGCGCCAGCCGTGGGTGACGAGTCGGCCCTCGCCGCCGGGTACATGGCGGGGAGCGTTGACGACCTGGAGCAGTGAGACGTAGCCGCCGGTGTTGAAGAACAGGCCGCCGGCGAAGTAGATCGAGGCGCACGTGGTGGCGTCGCCGGAGCCCAGCTGGGCGACACCCGCGCCTGCCGCGAAGAGGGCTCCGCCGATGATGAAGGCGGTCGCGGCGGTGGCATTGAGCCTGCGCAGGCGGCGCAGGCCGACCTCGTCGGCGCTCGTGTGACGGCTGGTGGTCCCGCCCTCCGGGCGGACGGCGATGAGTCCGCGCCGGCGGGCGAGCCTTGAGTCCCACACGGCGGTGCCGCCGCCGGGAAGGTGCCAGGTGAGCCGGGTGGTGAACGGTCCTGCGCCCTCGGCGCGTTGCTCGGGTTGTCCCACGGGCCGAGAGTAGGTGGCCTGCCGGGCCGTCACGCGAAGCGAAACGCCCGGCAGGCCACCTACTCTCGGCCCGTGGGACAACCCGAGC
>NZ_RDBN01000070.1 GCF_008042075.1 Streptomyces sp. UW30
CCGGCCGCGTACGGCAGCTGCTGCGCGGCCCGCGCGCCGAAGCCGTTCCCGTCCTCCTCGGCAGAGCCTGCGCCGTGGTCGGCCTGCTGGACGTCGCCGCCGGCGTCTTCCCGCGCTTCCGGCACAGCCGTATGCACGCCATCGCCGAGGTGCTGCCGGGCTCCACGGGCCCGTTCGCGGCGGCGCTGTCGCTCAGCGCCGGCGTGCTGTTGCTGCTGCTCGCGCACGGCCTCAAGCGCTGCAAGCGGCGGGCGTGGCGCGCGGCCGTCATCCTGCTGCCGGCCGGAGCGGTGGCGCAGCAGGGGCGCGAGCAGCGCGAGGGAGATGAGGACGCCGATGATGGAGTGGCGGTACGTGAACTGCGCCACCGCGACCAGTTCGCGGCGCTGCCCGACCCACGCAGCCGCTGGCGCGCGCTGGCCAACTTCGTCCTCATGGGCGCCGGTTCGCTCGCCCTCGGCCTGGTCATCGTCAGCGCCCACCCGAAGACCCTGCTCGGCGACCCGAGCCTGGCGGACCGCATCACCCACGTCCTGTACGGCCTGTTCGGCTTCGAGGGCCCGGTCGACTACCAGGGCAACACCTCCTGGACGGTCGCCTTCTCCCTCGGCGCCCTCGGCCTGCTCACCGCGATCACCACCATCTACCTGGCCTTCCG
>NZ_RDBN01000071.1 GCF_008042075.1 Streptomyces sp. UW30
CCGGGCCAAGTATCCGCTCACGGCGGGCATGCCGAGGAACGCGCTTGCGTGCACCTCGTGGCCGTGGGCGCCGCGGGAGGCTCCGCTGCGGGTGTCGGACCGGGGGCCGTCGAACGTGCTGATGGTGCAGAACGAGCGGGATGTGGCCACGCCGCTGAGCGGGGCGCTGAAGCTGCGGGATGCCTATGGCAGGCGGGCCGTGATGGTGACCGTCAACTCGACGGGGCACGACTCGTATCTGGACAACGGCAACGCGTGCGGTGACGCTGCCGTGTCGCGGTACCTGGAGACGGGGAAGCGGCCCGGGCGGGACCTGTACTGCGAGTGAGAGGTGGTGAGCCGGGTGCGGCGCCCCTAAGGGTGGTGCGCGTAACGGTGTTTCAGGGCGCGGTAGGCCTCCTTCGGTTCCCAGTGCCAGTCCGAGTTCGGGTCGTCCGGGTCGTTCCTGATCGGCTTGGTGACGGCGTAGCTCGCCAGGTCCAGGTCGTAGCGGGGGTTGTCGGGGCGGTGACCCAGAAGAGGGAAACGTTCCTCCGGTACAGCCATCAACTGCCCCCTATGTGATGGAATGGAGTCACTCATGCGGGTGAGCACCCGTTGCCGGCCGTTTCAGGTGCTCGGTTGGAGATCCGCCCATCTTGAGCAGGGCAATCCGGTGG
>NZ_RDBN01000072.1 GCF_008042075.1 Streptomyces sp. UW30
GTACTGCAGCGGCAAGCCGCTGCAGAGTTAAACGGCTCCGCTGACGCTCCGCCAAATTCCCGCGCAAGCGCGGGAATTTAATTCCGTAAACGGAATTCTGAATACGTGTCAATTCGCGCAAGCGCGAATTGAGGGAGTCCCGCAAGCGGGACTCCTGAAGCTGGCCAGGAGGGGCAGGTGCATCACGTGCGGGCCTGTGTAGCGTCTGGAAACTAAACCACCACTCCCGCAGTGAAGTTGACGGACTATCCGGTGAACGAGCGCTGGCCCTGCCGAAGAGACGGCTCCGCTGCGCTCCACCCGAACCCCTCCCCCACTCCGTAACCTGTACGCCCAACCCTCGAACACACCCCCAGCAGCATACACTCCAACCGGCCTATCATGGAGCGTGAACTGTCGATGCGTCACCTGATGAACCAACCTTTCCTAAGAGGATGCATCACTGTAATGCACTGTGTAGAATCTGGGATCTGACAGCACCACCACCCGATCCCCACACCACTCAGGGATTCCATATTCTGACCGCGCCGAATTCCGCGAAATGGAGAGCACAGGAATGGCCGTGAAACTGCGTGACCATCAGATCGAGGCCGTGAGCGCCATCGTGCGCGGTCTCGATGTCCCGGCGGGTGGCATTCCTGCCGATGGTCTGCGCGGGCAGGTGCACGCTGCGTGCGGGACGGGGAAGACCGTCATGGCCGCCGCGTCGGTGAAGCGAATCGTGCCCAGGGGGCGTGTTCTGGTGGTGGTACCAACGCTGGATCTGCTCTCCCAGACGGTGCAGGCGTGGCACCAGGCCGGGCACACGGGGCCGGCGGTCGCGGTGTGTTCGCTCCAGGACGACCCGGAGTTGTGGAACCTTCGGGTGCGGTGCACCACCAACCCCATCCAGCTGGCGCTGTGGCACGGTACGGGGCCAGTCACCATCTACGCCACATACGCCTCCCTCGGTGTCCTGGCGGAGGCCTTCGAGGGCGCCTACGGGCAGCAACTAGCCCCGGTGGACCTCGCGGTGGTCGATGAGGCGCACCGGACCAGTGGCTCGACGGGGAAGGCCTGGGCGGACATCCACGACCAGACCGTCATCCCCGCACACCGTCGGCTGTACCTGACGGCGACGCCGCGGATCTGGGAGGAGCGGCTTAGTCGGGAGGTTGTTGAGGGGGTGCGGGATCCGTTGCCGAGGGAGATGGCGGCTTCCATGGACGACGAGAAGGTCTTCGGGCCCGTCCTGTACAAGCTCAGCTTGGCGTCTGCCGTTTCGCGCGGGTTGCTGGCGCGGTACCAGATCATCGTGCTGGAGCTCCAGGACCCGGTGGTCACGCCCGAGCGGCTGATGGGCGAGGAGCGGCGCAGTGAGGAAGTGCGGGGGCAGCGGCTCGGAGCCTTGCAGGCGGCGCTGCTGCACACGATGACGCAGTACGGGCTCCAGACCTGCATTACTTTCCACCACCGGACGATAGAGGCTCAGGCATACGCGGAGGGCCTGGAGCGCGTCGCCGCCAAACTGCACGCCAACGAGCCGGAGAAGTACCCCAAGCACATCTGGGCGGACTGGCTGTGCGGCGAACACGTCCCCGAGCGCCGGCGGGAAGTCCTCGGCTCGTTCGGGTCCACGGCGCAGCGGGCCGTGCTCTCGAACTGTCGCGTTTTGGGCGAGGGTGTCGATATCCGAAGCGTAGATTCGGTTGCCCTACTGGACCCCAAGGGCGCGCCGCACGACATCGTCCAGGCCATCGGCCGCGCACTGCGACAGAAGCCCGGACAGGGCAAGCTCGCCTCCCTGATCGTGCCGGTATTTTTCCAGCCCGGAGAAAAGCCGGAAGACATGTTCACCTCCGGCTCATACCGGCCCCTGGTGAAAGTCTTGGAGGGCCTGCGGGCCCACGATGAAGAGGCCGTGGAACTGCTCGCGATTCCGCAGAAGCCTCAGAAGGACGTGGCGCAGCCGTCCGTGCATATCGGTATAGCGCCAGAAGAGGGCGAGGAAGAATCACGGTTGCTGCTCCGTTTTGCTGCCCCCAGGGATCCAGTGATGGTCGCGGACTGGGTCTCCTTCAACGTCATCGACACCGAACGCCAGGACTGGTCCCGCGGCTGGGCGGCACTCAAAAAATTCACGGAGCGTGAGCATCACGCCCGAGTGCCTTATGGGCACAAAGAGGGCGCAACACCGCTTGGGCAATGGGTCACGGAACAACGAAGGGCGTACGGGGCCGGGCAGATGACCGGCCAGCGCGCGAGGCGACTCGAACAGCTGGGCATGGTCTGGTCGCTGGCCGATGAGCGCTTCCAGGAGAACCTGGAGGCCGCGAAGGCCTACTACGACCAGCACTGGACACTGTGCGCGCCCCGCTCCGCGACCGCGCTCGACAAGCCGGTCGGGCAGTGGCTGTCCAACCTCCGCCGCCCCGGCGCCCTCGACGGACACCCCGAGTGGAAGACGGCGCTGGAGGCCGTGGACGAGGACTGGAACCCGTCGTGGCCCGCGGACTGGCAGCGGCACTACGCCGCACTGCGCGAGCTGGTGGCCGACGAAGAGGGCCAGCCGGAGGTTCTGCCCGGCTTCACGGTCCACGGCATGGACATCGGGAAGTGGCTGGCCAAGCAGCGGACGGCGAAGGTCTGGGAAACCCTGGCGGCCGGACAGCGCGAGCGACTGGAGCAGCTCGGCATCACGCCGCTGGCCCCGGAGCTGGAGGAGCCCGCGAAGCCGTCCACGACGCCCCTGAGCGCCTTCGAGCGGGGCGTTGCGGCCCTGACGCAGTACATGGCCCGCGAGGGCTCTGTGAAGGTCCCCAGGGCCCACGTGGAACGGCTGGGAGACGGTACCGAGGTGAAGCTCGGGGTGTTTCTGTCGAACAGCAAGAGCAGGCGGGGGAAGCTGAGCGCCGACAAGCTCCAGGCACTGGCCAACCTCGGACTCGACTGGGCGACGGCGTAGCTGTGGTGAAGTGCGGTCGGGCCCGGAGGCTGTTGGCGTCCGGGGCCCGACATGTCAGTCCTCGGGGAGCTTGAAGACGT
Source organism: Streptomyces sp. UW30 (assembly GCF_008042075.1). Classification (GTDB taxonomy): domain Bacteria; phylum Actinomycetota; class Actinomycetes; order Streptomycetales; family Streptomycetaceae; genus Streptomyces. The sequence goes on from NZ_RDBN01000072.1 coordinate 3,025, forward strand.
CCTCGAAGCGGTCGAGGGTCTCGTCGTCGATCTGGGCGAAGAACTCGTCCTGGTCGCAGGTGAGCTGGTGTGCCGGGCCGACATGGTCGAAGGCACCCGGCTGCCTGTTCTTCTCTCGAGTGATCTTGAGGCGCATCAGGAACGGGGGCTGTTGGTGGCGAGCGGGTCGGCTTCGGTGAGGTTGCTGCCCGTGGCCCTGTTGTAGAGGCAGAGGTAGTCCTTGGTGGAAAACAGGTCCTCGATGTCGGCGGTTTCGGGCGGGTTGTCGAGCTCTGCGATGACGACGGTGTGCGAGGGGTCGACGTCGGCGGCCGCGGCGGCGTTGCGGACTTTCTCGATGGCCTTGGGGGTGTCGGACCCATCGACGAGCGCGCGGGCGTCCAGGGGAGGGCCCATGACGGCGACGAAGGCTGGCATGTTGCCGATGCCGCCGACGGCGGATGATCGAGAGGCGGGGGGCGAGCCCGGTACGTCTATTGCTGATGAGGTGGTCGGAGAGGCACATCAAGAAGACGGAATCGCTGCTGCCTTCGACGGCGAGCAGGGGACCCGCGCCGAGGAAGAGGAGCTGGGCGACGGAGTACCCGAGGGCGGCCTCGACCGGCAAGATCGTCTTGGCGTCGGCGGGGAGGCTGATGGCGACTCCGATCCCTGAGGATGCCTGAGATCGCTCAGTTCACACCGAGAGCGTTCAGGATCGCGGCGGCGACGTGATCGGAGGCGTTCTGGTGGCCCTTGGCGTTGGGGTGCACGAAGGCCACCTCGGTCGGGAAGGTGGTGAAGACGCCCTCGACCCACTTGCCGGCGTCGCAGACGCTGTGGTTCCGGGAGGAGTCGGCGAGGCCGACGAACGCGTCACCGCGCTCACCGGCCGTCTTCTCGATGGCGGCGTTGAGCGGTCCCAGGACGTCGTCACGCAGCCAGTCCAGGTCCCCCGCGGTGATCGAGGCGAACTGCTCCCAGTCGTTGTACCGGCACTTGGAGGTGTCCTCGGGGATGACCGTCGGGTAGCCGACGTTCACGACCTTGGCGTGCGGGGCGCGCTCGTGCAGGGTGGCGAGCATGGCGTCGTAGTCCTTGCTCACCTTGGTCAGCCGGCCGGGGATGTCATCGGCGAGGTCGTCACGGCACGGCGTGCCGACGCCGCCGCTGCCATCGCCGAGTTTCAGGCAGGTCAAGAGGATCTCGGCGAACCCGAGGGTGTTGCCGCCGGCGCCGACGGTGATCACGTCGGTGCCGGGGTGCACTGCCTCGGACTGGGGCGGTACCGGGGGGAACGGGTAGTCCGGGTCTTCCGCGAAGGGCGGCAGGTGACGGCCGATCGGCTGCTGGGCGTTGAAGGTGACGTCCTCGATGGTGGCGGCGCCGCAGCTGACGTTGGTCAGCTCGATCAGCGAGCCGAGGTCGCGGTCGATGACCTGCGGGTAGGACTGGTCGGTGCGCTCACAGCCGTCACGGGGGACCTCGAAGGTCTCGCCCGCCGCCGGGATGACCCCGGCGGTGTAGGAGTCGCCCAGGGCGACCCATTCGTAGGAGGCCGCGGCTGCCGGGGTTGCGCCGGCGAGTTGCACGGGGACGAGGGCGGCTGCGGCGAGTGCCGCGGCGGAACCCAGGACGGCCAGTCGAGTGCGCACTTTTGCCACTAATCCTCCATTGGTACGAGAGGTGCGGTGTTGGGACGCTATGACCGTACGAAGGGAATAACTCAGTGCACTAGATCCAATACGGACAGTCACTATCCGTCGGGCCTCAGGGCTCCCTCGATCACGGGTGACAGGTTCCGACCGGGCGGGCTCGGAACAAGAACCGAGCGCGCCACCCAACGGACCGCTCCAGCAGGGTTCTTGATCGCCGGTAAGGGCACCCCCGGGTAATTCGCCGGACGCCGGCCCGGCGCACGAGCCCCGCCCGTTGTCCTGTTCGCGTCTATCCAGCGAAACCGCCCACGTCGGCGGAGCCCGCGCCCGAAGGGTCAGGCCGGCCGGTCCGAACGGCCCGGTCGAGACGGGCCCGGCGTTGTGGATGACGCCGCAGGCTCGCTCTGATGCGGAAGCAATCCCAAAGCGCCGGGCAAGCCGCGTGTCGGCGCCACGGCGCCCGTCACATGGCCAGGCGTGCCCGGCCGGGGCCTGTGGTGCGCCTGCGTGCTTCCAGTACGCCCCCGCGCGCAGGAGTCACGGTCATTGCCCGGCGGCAAGAAGCCTGAAGGCCTGCGCCTGCCGGGGTGGGCGCCCGACCGGGCGACGGCAGGCGTGCGCCCGGCCGTGACGGCTCACCCGGGGGTGTGGGGAGGCTCGCCGGGATGGTCATGGATGATCCCATCGTGCTGCTCGACGAAGGGGGGCATGCGATCGGTACGGCCCCGAAGCCGGCGTCCCATCACAGGGATACCCCGCTGCATCTGGCGTTCACCGCCTACGCATTCTCGCCCAGCAGCGAGCTGCTGCTGACCCGGCGCTCGGCGGCGAAAAAGACGTGGCCCGGTGTGTGGACGAACACCGTCTGCGGGCATCCCAGGCCACACGAGCCGCTGCCGGACGCCGTCAGGCGACGGGTGCACGCGGAGCTCGGAGCGGGGGGCAGGTGCAAGCAGAGGCGGTGCTGGCCAAGGTCCGCTACCGCGCGGTGCTGCCGGACGGGACCGCGGAGAACGAAATGGGCCCGGTGGTACGGCTCTTGCCGGACGGGCCCGTGACCCCGGATCCGGCGGAGACGGACACGGTCCGATGGAGCGCCTGGGAAGCGGTCACGGCACGCGTACTGGCCGGCGATGCCGAACTGAGCCCGTGGAGCGCGCTGACCATTCGCCGCCTGGCCGCCCTCGGCCCCGACCCGTGGGCCTGGCCCACCGTCGACCCCTCCTCATCCATCCCAGCCCTTCAGCACCTCTGCGAACCGGACGCGCGCAGGGAAGTATCCGGATGACGGCGGCGCGGGAACTGCTCGCCCAAACGCGTACCCGCGTCGACCCCGGATACCGGCACGCCCTGGATGAGATGCCGCAGGGGCTGCGGCATCTGCTGGGCTACCACGCAGGCTGGTGGGACGAAGAGGGCAAGCCACGGGAGCCGGCCGGGAAGGCGTTCACAGCGGCGCTGGCCCTGGCCGCCGCGCGGGCCGCCGGCGGACAGGACCAGGCGGCCCTGCCCGCAGCCGCAGCCGCAGCCGCAGCGGTGGAGATGATCTACGACGCATCACTGCTGCACGACGACATCATCGACGGTGACCGCACCCGCCGAGGACGTCCCGCCGCCTGGACCGTCTTCGGGACCGGCGCGACCTTGTGCGCCGGTGTCACGCTGCTGCACACCGCACCCCAGCTCCTGCCTCCCCACCAGGCCGCAGACCTTGGCGCTGTGACGTGCCGCATCTACGAGGGACAGATCGACGACCTCGCCTTCGAGACCCAGCCGGAGACCACCTGGAGCCAATACCTGGCGATGGCGCAGAAGAAGACCGCGGTGCTCCTCGCCGCAGCCTGCTCCCTCGGTGCCGTCGCGGGCGGTGCACCGCCCGAGGCAGTGGCCCACTACAGGGAGTTCGGCCGTGCTCTGGGCATCGCCTACCAGATCAGCGACGACATCCTGGGGATCTGAGGGAAGCCCGAAGCCACCGGCAAGCCGATCCACTCCGACCTGACCAGCCACAAGAAGACCGCCCCGGTGATCGCCGCCCTCACCTCGGACACCGACCCAGGCCGGTCGCTGCACACCCTCTACAGCGAACACGCCACCCCGACAAGCACACAGGCCACCCATGCTGCCGCCCTGATCGAGCAGGCAGGGACACGTGCCCGGAGCGAGAGTACGGCCGACCAGTGGGCCCACCACGCTCGCAGCGCCCTGGACCGGGCACAACCACACCACCGGGCCGACCTGGACATCCACGCCAACGCCGCGATCCGCCGCGGCCACTGACCACCCGCACACGCCCCTCACGAGAAAGGACCCGCCCTGCCATCGCGAACCCGGACCCACAGGCCCGCCTCCCCGCAATACCGGGGCTGCCCTCCCCCGTGCGGTGTCACCCTGGCCACGCACACATGGAAGCGCACCTGCGCCGCTGGGCCGACCAGTTCGCTCTCACCCCCACCACGGAAACAGCCCAGCACCTGGCCGCCAGCCGCTTCGCCCTCATGGCAGCCCACGCCTGCCCCAGCGCCCCGCCGCCACAAGCCGACCGGGCCGCAGAATGGATCACCTGGCTTTTTCCTGCTGGACGACCAGCTGGAAGAAGGAGCCCACGGCTCGCAAACCCGCTGGAGAGAAGTGATCCACGCCGTCCGTGAAGTGCTTAAATCCCCGGACGCGGGCGGCGCCGCCAGCCCGCCCCTCATCCGTGCCCGGTCCAGGGCGCTGCGAGCGTGGTGGGCCCACTGGTCGGCCGTACTCTCGCTCCGGGCACGTGTCCCTGCCTGCTCGATCAGGGCGGCAGCATGGGTGGCCTGTGTGCTTGTCGGGGTGGCGTGTTCGCTGTAGAGGGTGTGC
>NZ_RDBN01000073.1 GCF_008042075.1 Streptomyces sp. UW30
GGCTATGTGAGCGCCGTCTACCTCAAGGGCAACGAGTACGGCGACCTGCCCGCTTCCGCGACCTGCTGACCACCATCACCTTTCACGAGTACGGGGGACACACATGAAGACACAGCTGCGTCGCTACGCCACCGTCCTGGTCATAACCGACGCCGCAGCCAAGGCCGGGCCGAGTGCTGGTTGCTCCCGCCCGACTCTGTTGGAGGTCCTCACCCCGGCATACCCCTCACGTATTTAGGTGAGAGACCGGAATCGGCGCCCCAGATAACTTCGGGTTGTCCGGTGCCGATTGGCTTGGTACGACACCTTTGAGATAAGGGGCAAGGCCAGATGACTAAGAGCGAAGAATCATTCATGACTGTCGAAGAGGCGCGCAGGATCTCTGCCCCGCTCTACGAGGCGTTGAACAAGCCGGGTGAGAAGAATGTGTCGGAACTCCTGGCCCAGGCGTGCAACGATGACTACCACTCGTATCACACAATTCAGGAATTCCTGACGCGTGACCAGTTGGCCGACGTGTTCAAGGCCATGGGAGAGACCGTGCCTGATCTGGCGTGGGAGGTGGTCGACATCCATGTGGTCGACGACATGATGGTCGTGCGCGGAGAAGCGACGGGGACGCCGGTCAAAGAATTCTGGGGCGCTGCTCCGACCGGCAAGTCCTTCAGGACGATGGCGATTGATGTGTTCACCGTCCGTGACGGAAGGCTGGCGAGGGGCTACCACATTGAGAATTGGGCGACGGCGATCCAACAGCTCAACGCATGACGGGGTTGTGATCACACCTGGCTTGCGGTCCTCAAGGTCTCGCTTGACCGATGCGGACGAGTGCTACTGAGTCTGAATGCGTGACGTCGGTCAGCCGTCCATGATCGTGCCCAGGGCCGGCGAGTAGGCGTCAACGAGGTCGGGGCGGTACTGGATTTGTTTGAGTCGCCGCTTGACCTCGGGTGAACTGGCCGAGGTAAGGCGGCGGCGAGGTTGCCGATCTCGCGCTTGGCCAGCGACCAGATGCCCAACTCCCGCATCCCGGTGGTCAGGGGCGGGAACTCATTGTCCACACTGGCAGGGCCCGGAAGTCCTTCGAGCCGAAGCCCTTCGGTTTTTCGTCGCGGCCGTGGTGGTCGCGGACGGCACAGATCAGCCGCGACCGCCCGCCCGGCTTGTAGCAGACCATCCCGGCCATCGACACCCGGCCGGAGCCCCGGCCGTGCACCCGCACTACCTTTCAGCGGCGGCAGCACCCCGCCGGAGACGAGGAGCGCCCCGCAGAAGTCGGACTCGGTCAGGCCCCCGCACTGCCGGGAGGAGGGACGGACCAACTCCAGGCTCCGAAAGGGCTGCTGAGCGTCCTCAAGATCCTCTTCAGCGACCGGCGCCGCACATGCCGGTTCTGGGACCGAGTTCCAGAAGTAGCGGCCCGCGGTATCAGCGGAGCGAGTAACTCCCACTCCTGATCGGTGAGTTCATGACGGCGTATTACCCCACCATGATCCACCACCCGATGATCTTTGAAGACGGACCCTAGTCCCTTGCCACAAGCCGGGGACGGGCAGCGGAGCGTAAAAGACTACCTTGCGCCTGCTGGCTCAGGCGTCTCCTCCGGACATCTCAGTACCATCTCAAGGGCGTCACCCGCGGCCCCACGGGTCTCAGCGGTCCTCGGGGAAGTCGTCGCCGTACATGGGCAGGCCGCTCAAGGACTGCGCCCGGGAGGCCTCGTCCTCGATCACATCCCAGTGCTCCGCCAGCAGGCCGTTCTCCATGCGGAGGAAGTCGGCGACGATCCACGGGGCAGGCAGCCCATGCCCCGTGAAACGTCCGCGCACCATGACCATGTCCCCTTCAGCCATGATCAGTTCGCATTCGTGGCGGAGGTCGGCCGGGCTGCTCTTGACCAGGTTGAAGAGTCCTTCCCGGCCCGGCGCGATATGAGCGCTGTGCTGGAGGTAGTCGGGGGACCAGAACCGCTCGGCAGCCGCGTAGTCCCGCTTGTTGAACAGAGTGTCGAAGGCTTCACGGACGATGGCCTTGTTCTTGTCTTCGGTGGTGCTCATGGAGTAGTTGCTTTCTATCTGTGGCTTGTAGAGGTGGCGGCGTGGCTGCGAGAGCCCTGGGGCGAACCACGGTGGCCGTGCCCCGTCCCGTCTGGACCGGGAATCTCACATTCCGGCGGGATGTTCAGGTGGTTGCGCTCAGCGCCTGAACGATGAACCGGGCGACGGCGACCGGCTGGGCGATGAAGGCGACGTGCGACCCGGCCATGGTCAGCGTGGTGGCGCCCATGCGCTTGGCCATGAAGGACTGGGCCTCCGCGACGATGGCGTTGTCGTGCTCGCAGAGCAGGTACCACGAGGGCTTGTCCTTCCACCCGGCTGCCGTGGCCTCCGCGGTCAGCGCGGCGAGGGAGATCGGCCGCTGCGTCGCGAACATGACGTCGGCGAGGTCGACCGGCACATCGCCGCAAAAGGTCTCGCGGAAGCCCTCCTTGCCGAGGTACACGTCGGGACCGCCGGGCGCACCAGGCGCGTCGTAGCCGGTGGTGTACGAGGTGGTGGACAGCATCGTGGGCGGGAAGGGCTCCTGTACGCCGACACAGCTCTCGCCGATCTCGAGGCCGAAGGCCGCGAGATACACCAGCCCCGCGACGTTCTCCGCCGCAGCGGCGACGTGGGAGATGACTGCCCCGCCGTACGAGTGGCCGACCAGCAGTACAGGCCCGTCGATGGCCCGCACCACGTTGGTCACGGCGGTGGTGTCAAAGGCGAGTCCGCGCAACGGGTTCGGCGCCGCGATGACGTCGCAGCCGACGGAGGACAGCTCGCGGGTCACTCCGCCGAAGCCGGACGCGTCCGCGAACGCGCCGTGCACGAATACAACCGTAGGGGTGGGGGGTTCGGACATGGGATTTGCTCCTTTCAGTGAGCTTCTAGTAGGCGGATGGGACGACACCCGACGAGGTGGCATCGCCAGTCGGTGAGACCGGTGCGCCGACTGTGCGATCGGGGCGCGGTCCAGGCGCTGTGCGGGCCGTGCGCGAAGACACGCACCGCACGCGGGACGCTGTGCGCGGCCAGCGCCGCGGCCAGGCGTTCCTGCGGTGGGGCGTCCTCGCCGAGCGCGATGATCCGCGAGGGATGGCAGGTCTCGGTCTTCATCGAAGTGATCGCCGCATCCGCTCACCTGCGCCGCACCGGCCCACGACGGGCAGGCCCGCGTCAAGCTCATCAGCCCGCCGCGGTACACGGCATCGCATGAACAGGTGAGCCCGGGAGGCGGTCGATCAGGACGAACTGGCCATGCCGCTGGATTCGGTCAGCCAGAGCGTTTCCCCGTGCCCGTGAAGCGCGTTGGTCAGCTGCACTCGGGACTGGATGTTGAGCTTCTTGAACACGGAGCGCAGATGAGTTCCGATGGTGTTGACAGAGATGCCGAGTTCGGCGGCGGCGGATTTGTTGGTGTGGCCGGCGCTGATGAGCGCGGCGACTCGTTGCTCGGCCTTCGACAGGGCGATCGAACCGGTGTTCGGCGTGGCGACAGCGCACCACTTCACTCGTCGGGCTCCTGCCTCGCGCATCGCCCGCTGCACCGCCGCGCGAGGATGGTGCGCACCTATCGTGTGGTACTCGTCCCAGGCGTGATCCAGCTGTTCCAGACCCTCGGTCCGGCGCCCCGCCGCCAGCAGCGCACGGCCCAAGGACTCGGCTCCGCCGGCCCGGAACAGCGGGCGCGGGCTGGCGGCGAGCATCTTCGCCGAGCGCTCGATCATCTCCAAGTCCCGCATACGGCGGCCCAGCAGATTCAGGGCGACACCTTCAAAGCTCGGCACCCCGGGATTGCGCGCGGCCGTGGTGTGCGCCGCCTCCGCCATGAGGTGGGCAAGGTCTTCTCCCGCCGGTGTGCTGCCGAGTTCCTCGTACCAGCCCGTCCACCATGGCAACAGCTGCCGGTACGGGCGGGCCCCGCCAGTGTCGCGGAGCAGTGGGAGCAGGACCTCCACCGCCGACTTCAGGTCGTCCTGAGCCGCACCCAGCCAGCCGCGCATCACCGCCAGGGCCGGATCGCGAAGGGCATCGTCGATGTGCGTCAAACCCTCCGCCCGCTTGAGCTGGGCAGAGGCGGTCTGCAGGTCGCCGCGCAACAGGGAGACCGCCGCCTGCACGACGAACGCCTCGAGCGCGAGGAGCTGGGTGCCCAGCCGCAAACCCAGCTCGGCCAGTGCCCGGGCGGCGGCGTCGGCGTCATCGAGGCGGCCGAGGTGGAAGTCCAACCACATCTGAGCCCGATGCACGGCAGGCAGCACGTCGGTGAGGCGCTCGCTGTCGGGGTGCAGTCGCCGCAGGAGTGCCTGGGCGTGTTCGTGGCGGTCCAGGGACTGCAACTCGGCGATCTCGTCCGCGAGGTGATCCGTACATGCCAGCGAGCGAATGTCCTGGTAGTGCCGCAGGGCTTGCAGATGCCGGGATTCGTTGCCGGCGGCGACCGCGGCCGCCCACAGTGCCAGCGTCACCGCTTCCCGGTCGCCGTTCGAACGAGCCTCTTCGAGCACCGCCTCGGTATGCCTTAGCGCCGTGTCGCCACGCGCGAGCCCGGCATCGGCCAGCGTTCCGGCGGCCTGCAGGCGCGCCGTGACCGAGGGCGAGAGCGTCGCCGCCCGCAGGGCCCGGCCGGTGCGTGCGCGCAGCTCGTCGACTCGCCCGCCGAACCACAGGGCGCTCGCCACGCGGGCTTCCACCTCGCCGAGGACATCGGCGTCACCGGTTTGCGCCGCGATCGCGTCGGCGACCGCGACGGCGTCGGTCGCGCGCTCCGTACGGCACAGCACGGCCAGACAGCGACGGCTGAGCCCCTGCCACTCCGGCTGCGTGACCCGGAGCGTGCGGAAGGCCAGGGCGGCGCATTCCCCGGCCTCGCCCGGGTTCGGATCGACGAGGGTCTCGGCCGCCGAGATCAGGATCGCCGCGGCCGCCGTATCACCGGGGCGGCATGCCTCGCGGGCGTGAGCGGCGGCCATCGGCACACGTCCTGCGGCCAGGCACTGGGCGGCGAGGGCCCGATGGATCTCGTGTCGGCGGCTTGCGTCGATCGAGGCGTAGACGGCCTCCCGGACGAGGTCGTGCCGGAAGCCCAGTGCGGCACCGTTCACGACCAGCAGGCCGGCGTCGATCGCCTGCTCGCAGGCACCCTCGCTGTCCACCCTCTCGTCACCGGCCGCAGCGCCCAGCAGCCCGGCTGCCTCCCGCGTCGGCAGAACGCCTCCCGCCACGGCCACGAGCTGCACCAGATGCCCGGCGACCTCGGGCAGTGCCGCCAGCCGATGCGCGATGGACCCGTGGAACTGCGCCTCCATCCTGTCGACGCCACCACCGGCCGTGTCACGGACGAGCTGGTCGATGAGGTGCGTCGCCAGCACCGGGCTGCCGTCGAGGGCGTCAAGGAACCGGCGGGCGCGCGTGCCGGGCATCCGGCCCAGCCGGTCGTGCGCCATCGCGACCAGGTCGGCGGTGGCCACCGGCCCGAGCGGAATCTCCTCGACCAGGATGGGATCACCGCAGACCAGGTCACCTTTCAGTGAGCTGTCGCGGCCCGCGAAAACCCACACGACGGGCAGCCCGGCGAGCCGCGAGACCAGAGTGCGCAACAGGAAGCGGCTCGTGCGGTCCACCCAGTGGACGTCGTCGAGCGTGATGACCAGCGGCTGCGCCTTCGCCGCCTCCTCCAAGTGGGTCGCGATACGTTCGACGAGCAGCAGCGGTTCGCTCGCGGAGACCGAGATCTCCTCGTACTCAGATGCCTCCAGCAGCGGGTGGCGCCCAGACCGCAACAGCGCGATGACCGGTGCCCCCGGACTCACCTGCTCGATCTCGTCGCACTTGCCGCCGACGACACGCAGCTTCAGAGCCGACGACTGTCGCCGCACCTCGGTCACCAGCGCCGTCTTGCCGATGCCGGGCGGTCCGGAGACCAGCAGCACCCCACCCCTGCCGTGCCGGGCGGCGGCATGGACGACCGCGAGCGCCCGCGCCATCTCCTCGCTTCTCCCACGCAGCGGCCCGAACATCTCTCACCCCGTCCTCGGCCGGACGTTCAGCCCGCAGCCGGCCCTGCCGCACTGCGGCGAAGGCGAGAGGGAAAGTCCCGGAACACCGACGAATCCCCGCTGCTGGCTCTTGATCGAAAGCTAACAGCGGGACCTGCGCGGAAGGCATCAGCAACTTGACTGCACTGGCCCACGCAGGCACCGGGCCGGACACGAGCGGCTACCCGCCGTCGGTGCTGTGCCGGTCGATGAGGTCGCGAAGCTGGTGCCGCCCCGCGACGTCGAGTTTGGGGTAGGAACGGTACAGATGCGATGCGACGGTGCGAGGCGACAGGAACAGCCGGTCGGCGATCTCGCTGTTGGTCAGTCCGCTGCCCGCCAGAACGACAATCTCGCGTTGCTGGGCGGTAAGTTCGTCCAGCACGCTCGTGGCATGGGGGGAGTGCGCGCTCACGCCGCAAGCGCGCAGTTCGGACTCCGCGCGCCGGGTCCAGGGAGTCGCACCGAGGCGGCGAAAGGTCTCCAGAGCCTCACCGAGGATGGGTTTGGCGTCGTTGATGCGTCGCTGTCGGCGCAGCCACTCCCCGTAGTCAAGTTGGAGCTGGGCGCGTTCGAAGGGCCAGGACTCACCGGCGGGGTCGGCCAGTGCCGCGGCGAAGTGCTTCTCGGCGGTCTCGGGGTCGGCGAGCAGACCTCGCGCGCGGGCCGCGAGCTGATCCAGCCGGGGACCTGGTGCGGGGCTGATCCGGGTCAGGGCGCGTTCCAGCAGTGTCCGCGCTTCCAGGAGGCGTTCGGCGCGGGCCGCCGCGGCGGCGAGGTCGGCGATGGCGAGGTAGGAGAAGGTGTGGTGCAGCGCTGTGCCGTCCTCGGAGAATTGCCGGCGAAGCTGCGCGTAGGCGGCGATGTAGTTGCCCTTGGCGAGTTCTGCGAGCCCCGCGGTGTGGCGGATTCTGGCCGCGTAGCCGCCGTATTCGGCGACGTCCACGGCCGTGTGTACGCGGGTCACCAGCGGCCCTACGTCGTCGAGGTCGCCGCGCATGGCCGCGACGGTGGCGATGGTCAGGTCGGCGGAACCGGCGACGGATTCCATCTTGTAGGCGGCGGCGATGTCGTTGGCCTCCCGCGCGGCGGCGAGAGCCTCGTCCCACCGGCCGCTGTCGATGTACGCCCATTCCAGCGCTGAGAGCACCCCGCCGCTGGCGCCACGCACTCCTGGGGCACGCAGCTCGGTGAGGTATTCGCACATCAGGCCGACCGCGATGTCGGTCTCGTTGAGGACCCAGGCGGCGGCGCCCACCATGCCGGGGTCGACGAGGGGCGCGTCGACCAGGCGGTGCAGTTCGGCGATGGTCTCGTCCCGGCCGACGTACGGGTTCGTGCAGGCTTTCAGCCAGATCCGGTACTCCCGCGCGATTCCCTCGGGCGCGGGGGCGGATCCGTCCAGGGTGTCGAGTGCGGCACGGGCCCGGGTGACGGTGGCGGCCTTTCCGGTCTGGTGGGCGACGGTGGCGGCCATGGAGGCGGCGCCCCACGCCACGTCCGGCAGCCGTTCCCCTGCCTCGGCGGCGAGGGCGAGGAGTGTTTCGAACGCCTCCGCGTGGCGGTTCGACCACTGCAGCGCCCAGCCGATGCCGAAGCGGGCGGCGATGCGGAGGTCCGGATCGGAGGTCAGGGTGAGTACGTTCTCGGCCAGTGCCAGCACCCAGTCGGCCTGCCCGGCGGACTGGGCGAGATCGGCGGCGGAGAGCAGCCGCCGGGCCTTGTCCCGGTCGCCGACGCTGAGCTCGGCGGCGCGTTCCAGCGCGGCCGCCGCCGCGGCGGCGCCGCCGCGGCGCTGTGCCTGGGCAGCGCTTGTCTCGAGGAGCGCTGCGATCTGCTCATCCGGTTCCAGCGCTGCGGCGGCCAGATGCCAGGCAGAGCGGTCGGGCTGGTCGCTCAGGGCGTCCGCGACCTGCCGGTGCACCGCGGAGCGTTCAGTGAACGGCGCGGCATGGTAGACGGCAGACCGGGCGAGGGGATGGGTGAACTGAGGGCCGTGTGCGTCCAGTCGGATCAGGCCGGCCGCTTCCGCTGGGGCCAGCGCGGTGGCCGAGAGTCCTGGGACGGCGGTCGCCACGTCCGGCCTGTCGGCCACCGCGGCGATCAGCAGGGCGGAACGTGCTGCCGCCGGCAGGGCCGTGAACTGCGCGGCCATCGCGGCGGTGAGCTGTGTGGTCAGCGGGAGCGGCTCGGCTACCCAGCGACGGCCCGCGTCGGGATCCTCCGCGATCACCTTCGTGAGCTCGATCAGCGCCAGCGGATTGCCGGCCGCTTGGGTAAGCACCTGTTCGCGGGGCCTCCCGCGCGGCGGCTCCGGCTGTGCGTCCAGCAGCCGGCCGGCGTCGGGCAGGTCCAGCGGCGGCAGCGCCAGCTGCGGAAACCCGCGTTCGAAACCGGCCGGGGGGACCGTCCCGCGTGCGCTGAGCAGCAGCACCAGCGGCTCCGACTCCACACGCCGGGCGGCGAAGGCGAGGGCGTCGAGCGACGCGCGGTCGAGCCACTGGGCGTCGTCCACCCAAACCAGGAGCGGCTTGTCGTCCGCCAGCTGGGACAACAGGGTGAGCACGGCGATCCCGGTCAGCAGGGCGTCCGGGGGCGCCGGGTCCTCTGAGATCCCGAAAGCACCGCGCAGCGCGTCGGCCTGGCGGGCCGGCAGCGCGTCCATTCGGTCCTGCACGGGGCGCAGTAGCTGGTACAGCCCGGCGAACACCAGGCACTGCTCCGACTCGCGGCCGGTGGCGGCGAGGGTGCGCACCCCTGCCGACCGGGCATGCGCGGCCGCCGCGGCCATCAACACAGTTTTGCCCATCCCGGCATCGCCGAGGAGCAGCAGTCGGCGGCCCTCCGGATAGGGCGGGCTGACAAGACCGCGGAGCCGGTCCGTTTCCTCCCGCCGCCCGACCAGCTTGGAGTCCTCGCCGGTCATCCCGGGTACGTCCCTCTCACCCGCTCGAGAATACGCCCACGGTCGGGTGCTGCGCGGTCTGCGCGTCGCCCCTTCCGGTGTGCAGTGAAGTTGCGGATACCGTACGGCCGTCGCCCAGCCCCATCGTGGATACATGGATGACGTTTACGGTGAGCTGTGGGATGTGGGGTCGTGATGCCTTACGTCACAGTCGGCCGGGAGAACACCGGGGACATTCAGATTCACTACGAGGACCATGGGGTGGGCGCGCCTGTCGTCCTGGTCCACGGCTACCTGGCCGACGCGTACTCGTGGGAGAAGCAGGAGGCGGCCCTGCTGGCCGCCGGATACCGCGTCATCAGCTACGACCGGCGCGGCGGCGGTGCCTCCAGCCGGCCCTCCACCGGCTACGACTACGACACCCTCGCGGCGGACCTGAACAAGCTTCTGCAGGTGCTGGATCTGCACGATGCGGTGCTCGTGGGCGTGGGCGCCGGAACCGGCGAAGTGACGCGCTATCTGGGGGTCTACGGGCAGGACGTGGTCCGCGGTGCGGTGCTGCTGGCGCCGCTGCTGCCCCATTCACCGGCCACCCCGGACGGGATCAGCCTGCTCGGCCTCGACGACTTCCTCAGCCAACTCGCCACTGACCGCCCGGCCGCCATCAAGACGTATCTGGACCAGTACTACAACCTTGATCTGCTGGGCGGAAGCGTGGTCAGTGACCAGGCGTGGCAGAGCAGCTTCCACACGGCACTGCGGGTGTCCCCGGCGGCGGCGCGGGGATGTGCGGTCGCGTGGCGCGAGGACTTCTGCGCCGATGTCGCGCGCATCACCGTTCCGGTGCTGATCGTGCAAGGCGACCACGACCGGATCACGCCGCCCGCGGCCGCCGGCGACCGTCTGGCTGCGCTGCTGGCCGACGCCCGCCATACCGTGATCCCGCAGGGCGGGCACGCCATCACCTGGACGCATCCGAACGACGTCAACCGGGCACTCCTCGACTTCCTCGGCGCCCTGTGAGCGCGGCCGGTCCAAGGCCGGGTTCACAGGCAGCGTCCAGGCGTTGTGCCGGACCCGTTTGACCAGCGGTTATCTGGCAGCTGTTTCCATTGGATGGTGACGCTCAACGGCGCTCTCGTCCTCGCGCGCACGGATTGCGTTGGCCAGTTGAACACGCGACTGCACCTGCAGCTTGGCGAAGACGGAGCGCAAGTGTGTTGCCACGGTGTTCGGCGAGACACCAAGTTGTCGGGCGACGGATTTATTGGTGTATCCGGCGCTGATCCACTCGGCGACCCTCGTCTCCGCTTCGGTGAGGGCCGCCAACCCGTGGGTGGGGCGTGACCGGTTCAGCGTCCATGGCCTGTTGCGGTCGCGGATGCCGGCCTCTCGAGCCGTTTGGCGCAGCCGTTGCAGTCCCCTGCCTGCTCCCATCTGCGAGTAGAGCTTCCAGGCCCGCTCCAGGCAGGCCGTGCCTTCGCCGCGGTCTCCGTCTCGCAGCAGCTGGGTTCCGCAGTCGGCCCAGGCTCCTGCTCGCAGGTCGAGCCGTGGACTCGATTCGAGGACCTCTGCGGCGTGCCTCAACCGACTGCCTTGGCCCTCGGCCAGTCCGATGGTCTGGAGAGCCACCCCTTCGTAGCTGGCGACGCCCGGGTTTCGCGCTGCCGCTTTCTGGGCGAGTTCGAGTGCGCTCTCCAGGAAGTCGGTGTTCCCGGCCGCGATGCCGATCGCGACGTGGTCGCGCAATGTCTCGGGCATCCATGCCCAATAGCCCGTGTGCTGCATCGGTGAGAGGAGTTCGATCGCTTCCGCCGCGCGGCCCTCCTGGGCGCTGATCCATCCGCGAACGACCGATGGAGCGCCGCCGAGTCGGCTCTTGGCGGTGTGTGCGTCGCCGCGGAGCAGGGCGATAGCGGCGTACAGGGCGGTGGCATCGTCTCCGTAGGCGGCGGTGCCGTGCTCGCGCGAAGCTGAGATCAGATTCCGCGCCTGCGTCTCCGCCTCGTCGAGGCGGCCCAGGGCGAAGTCGCACCAGAGCGATGCGTGCATGAGTGACGGGGGTGTGCGGTCGCGCGGCGAGTCGGTGAGCAGAGTGGTGGCCTCGTCCAAGTGGTCCAGCATCAGCAGTTCGAGGATCTTCTCGGGAAGCGGGCCGTCGGTCGTCTCCAATTCCCGGTAGAGCGCCAGCGCCTCGGTGTGGTGGCCCGAGTGGCGCGCGATCTCGGCGGCTGCCCGGCGCGCCAGTGGCGTGTCCTCCCGTGGCAGGACGTCGTGGGCTGCCTGAGTGTCGATCCCGGCGAGGGCCCACGCGCGCGAAGCGAGGAGCTTGGTCCGTGCTGCCGGATTCAGTGTCGGAGCGGTGAGAATCTCCTCCACCGCGCTGGCGTGTTCCACGGCCAGCCCGGCGGCCAGGCGGGCCGGTCCGAGGAGTGCGTGAAGGCGGGCCGCGTCTTCGGCGTCGCGGCTAGTGGCCAGCAGAGAGTCGCCCGTTGACACAGCTTCGGCGGCATACCCGGSCGTGCACAGTACCTCCAGCAAGTGCTCACCGGCCTTGTGCCACAGGTCCGAGTCCGGGGGCAGAAGTTCGAGACCGTCGCGGGCGAGATCGACCGCCAGGCGTGGCTGGTTGATCGCGGCTTCGTCAGCCGCACGTCGAAGGATCTCCACGCGTGCGGTGGTGTCCAGGCCGTTGGCGTGCCGTACATGTGGAGCTGTGGTCAGGGCGCTGTGTCCCGTCGCGAGCAGAAAGTCGACGCACGCCCCGTGGAGCCGGCTCAGGGCGGCTGCGGAGAGTCCGGTGTAGACGGTTTCCCGGACCAGTTCGTGTCGGAAGCTGATCTGGTGGCCCAGGTCCGCCAACAGCCCGGAGGCGAGTGCAGCCTCCACTTCGGTCCCCCGACTGTCGGGGAGAAGTCCGGAGAGTTCGTCGATGGCGAAGGGCCTGTTCAGGACGGCGGCTATCCGCACCACGTCGGCGGTGGCCGGGCTGAGGGCGTTCATACGGCGGCGAACTTGCGCGACGAACTCCTCCGGGATGCGGTCCAGCACTCCCCGTGCGAAGCCCTCGGTCAGCCGCACAGCCAGCCCGGGGTTGCCGTCGATCCTCAGCAGCATGGTCCGCTGTGCCTCGTTCGGTCGTCGGCCCAGGCGCTCCTGCGCCAGTTGCACGGTGTCGGTGCCGTCGAGGCCGTCGAGCCGGATGTCCAGGTCAGGCTGCCGTCCGAGGCCGAGAGAGTCGTCTCTGCTGGTGAACAGCCAGACGATGGGTGCGCGCACGAGACGGGGCGGGAGCGCTGTCAGCGCGGCACGGCAGAGCTCGTCCACCGCGTGCACGTCGTCAATGGCGATCACCACAGGGCCGGTGACACCTTCGAGGTGTTCGCCGATCCGGTCCAGTAGGACCAATGGCTGGTCGCAGAGCCGGGCGAGGTCCGCGAGTTCTCGGGGATCCACCAGCGGCCGGTCACCCGAGCGGAGCGCCAACAGGAGCGGTGCGGCCGGCTGGAGGTGGACGTCGTCGGCCTTGCCCATCGCCACGGTGAAGCCCATGGTCCGGGCCTCGGCGCACAACGCCCCGAGCAGCGCGCTCTTGCCGATCCCGACTTCCCCGGTGATGTGGATGACCGAGCCTCGGCCGGATTGCCTCGTCCGCCGCAGCTGAGCGAGTCCATCCCCCATAGGCCTGGAACGTCCGTAGAGGCTTCGGCCGTTCATCATGTTCCTCCCGCGATGGGTTTCCGGAGCACGGTGAACGTAGGCGGAGCCTCGGTCGTGGTGCGTCAGTACGTTGACTAGTCACCGCCCGTCGCGCCGGACGATTCGAGCAGGCAGCCACGTTGTCGTGATGCTGTAGGCGCGTTGCGCGAGAGGCCCTCGCGGCTGACAGGCCTCGGTCGGCTACCCCATTCATGTGAGGGTGCCGTCAGGCACACACGCCTACGCTCCTGTCCATGACTCTGAGATTCGGGCTTTTCGGTGCCGGCTACTGGGCCGCTGCAACCCACGCGCCCGCGCTATCGGTCGCCCCCGACGCGGAGCTGGTGGGTATCTGGAGCCGCGACCGCGAGAAAGCCGAGGCCCTGGCCACCGTGCACGGCGTCCGCGCATTCGCCGACGCGGACCGGCTGATCGCTGAGGTCGACGCGGTGTCGTTCGCGCTGGCTCCCGATGCTCAGGCGGCCCTTGCCGTCCGGGCGGCGCAGGCGGGGCGGCACCTGTTGCTGGAGAAGCCGCTGGCGCTGTCGGATGCCGACGCCGCGGCGGTGGCGTCCGCGGTGTCGGCAGCAAATGTGGCTTCCGTGGTCTTCTTCACCAACCGTTTCGCCCCGGGCGGCAGACAGGCCGTGGAGGAAGCAGCGGGCGTGGGCGGATGGGACGGCGGGCGGGCCACCGTAATGTTCTCGATCTTCGGTCCGGGCAGCCCGTATGCGCGGTCGGCCTGGCGCCGCGCCAAGGGCGGCCTCTGGGATCTCGGACCGCATGTACTGTCGCTGTTCACACCGGTCCTCGGCCCCGTAGACGAGGTGTCCGCCATGGAGGGGCCGCAGCGAAGCATGTACGTCAGCCTTCGGCATGCGGGAGGCATGGTTTCGACGATGGCGCTGGGTTTGGACGCCCCGCCGGCGGCCAACGGACTCGAGATCGCCCTCGTCGGATCTAAGGGGGTCGTCAACCTCCCTGTGGAGCTGGGGTCTGCCGTGCCGGCGATGGCTGCGGCGATCAGCGAACTCGTCCAGGTGGCCACCGCGACCGAGCCCAGCCATCCCTGCGATGTGGCGTATGGCAGGCAGATCACCAACGTGCTCGCCGCGGCCGAAGCGTCCGCGGCGAGCGGCCGGGTGGTCAGGTGTCGCCCAGAGCTGTCCTGAGTTCCGCCCGTGAGGTGATGCCGAGTTTGGGGAACATCCGATAGAGGTGGTAGGCGACGGTGCGATGGGAGATGCACAGTCGCTCGCCGATCTCCCTGTTGGACAGTCCGGCCACCACCATGGTGGCGATCTGCAGTTCCTGCGGGCTGATTTGGTCATGCTGGCTGGTGCGCGGTCCGCGAGGCCTCTCGCCCGACGCCCGCAGCTCCTGCTCGGCCCGGTCCCGCCAGGCGGCCGCTCCGAGCGCCTCGAACAACTCGCGGGCGGTACGCAGATGGGACCGGGACTCGGCAGACCTGCGCCGACGCCGCATCCATCCGCCGTAGGCGAGCTTCAGCCGTGCGTAATGGAACGGCCAGCGGCGCAGATCGTCGGTGAGTGTCTTCTCGAACAGCTCACCCGCCTGGTCGTCCGGTGTCAGTACCGCCGCGGCGAAGGCCAGGTTCACCTGCCCGAACGGTGCGATCCGTGCGCGGTCCCGGGCAAGCTGGGCGCTGACCCTCAATGCCTCCTCCTGATGTCCGCTGTGAGCGGCGGCATCGGCCAGGTCGGCCAGCGCGTAGTGGCGCAGCAGGTGGTTGTACGCCTGGTCCCTCGGTTCGTAGATCCGTTGGAGGTGCTCGTACGCCTGCTGGTAGTTGCCGACCCCGAGCGCCGCTGTGCCCCGGGCGAACTGTAGGTAGGCCATCGCGGAACTGGTGGCCGCCGGCAGCAGTACCCGTTCGGCCTCCTGGGTCAGCTGCGCGAGGGTGTCGGTGTCACCGCACAGGGCGGCCACGACCGCCTGCGGCACCTTGGCGAGCGCGACCCAGCGGTATTGTCCCGCCTCGACGGCCACCCGCTCCGATTCCTCCGCGGCGGCGCTCGCCGCGGACCAGTCACAGGTGTAGATGGCGCAGTAGGCGTCATGGTTGAGTGCTCTGACCAGTGGGCCCAGCCTGCGTTCTGAGCGCAGTTGGGGAATCGCGCCGGCGAAGAGGGCGCGGGAGCGCTCGAACTCGCCGACCAGGGTCCCGGCAATGCCCAGATGGGTCCGCTCCAGTGGCCCGAGGTCGTGGCCTGGGGACAGAGCCGCGACCGTCTCGCGGACCGTACCGCCGTACTCGTCGGGAGCCGCGAACGCGAGGAYGGACTGAAGCGTAGGGTGGTCAGACCGGTCTACGAGACGGTAGGCGCTCTCGGCAACCAGTCGGCGTACCTCGGTGCCTGGGTCGACCCACCAGCATCGGCGGGCTGCACCGAGCATCACCTCCATTGCCAGCTCGACCGCGCCGGCCTCGGCGACCTGGCCGGCCAGGCGTACCAGATGGTGCACCCGCTGGGTGCCGTCGGCCGGGCTGTCTTCCAGGCTCTCCTCGAGGAGCGCCAGCTTTCCGCGCTCCACGACGGCCATGTCAATGCGCGACAGGCGGTTGACATACCTCTCCACCGACGCCGGCCGGCCGAGGTCGAAGCACAGTTGAGCGGCTCGCAGAAGTCGTGCGTCGCGGGTGCGCGCGGTCTCGCTGACTTCGGCGGCCCGTTCCGCCGCGGTGATCGCGAGGGTGATCGCTGCCCGGCGCTCCGCCCGAGTCGCCGCCGCGTCCAGTTCCGTCGCGACGCTCTCATCGGGCCCCAGGGTCGCCGCGGCCCGGTGCCACGCCTGGCGATCCGGATGGCCGGACATCACGTCGGCGAGGCAGGCATGCGCCTGGACGACCTGGTCGAGGTCGGCGCACTGCTCGATGGCGGAGCGGACCAGCGGATGGCGGAACCGAAGACGGGCCGCCTCCACATCGATGAGCTGGGCTGACGCGGCCGCCGTGAACGCGCGGGCATCCGTTCGGGTCCCGAGAAGCAGTGAGGCCGCTTGAAGTGTTTCGGCGGGCGCGCCGCCCTCGTTGAGCGCTGCGATCAGCAAGACGGTCTTGTCGGGTTCTGGGAGCTCRCGCCAGCGCGCCGCGAACGCCTCCTCGATCCGCTCGGTCAGCGCCGGCCCGTTGGGTGAGGCCGCCGACGTGGGGCCCGCGTATCGGGTCAGCTCGGTGAGCGCCAGCGGATTTCCCAGTGAGACCGCAAGGAGCTCCCGCACACGGGCATCGGAGAGTCCGGGCGTACGGGCCTCGATCAGGTCCCGAGCTGACGCCTCGGTGAGCCCGTCCAGCCGCAGCTCGGGCAGCCCGATGTCCACGAGGGGTGTCTCGTATCCATTGCGCAGCGCCATCACCATGGCGATGGGCTCCATATCGATACGCCGGGCCACGAAGGCCAGGACGTCGCAGGTCGCCGAGTCCAGCCAGTGCGCGTCGTCGGCGAGCACCAGCAGGGGTTCCGTGGCCGCGGTATCGCCGAGCAACTCGGTGACCGCGAGGGCTACCAGGAACCGATCGGGAACGTTCGCGTTGCTGTGGCCGAACGCGGTCAGAATCGCATCGCGCTGCCGCTCCGGAAGCTGGGCGATATGGCGGCGCAGCGGAAGCAGTAACTGGTGCAGGCCCGCGTACGGAAGCCGCGATTCAGCTTGGATCCCGGTAGTCGTAAGCACCCGCAGGGATCGACGCGAAGCGCGCTTCAATGCCTCTTCCAGCAGTGCGGATTTGCCGATACCCGGCTCGCCGATCAAGAGGAGTGCGCCCCCGCACTCGTCCACGTCTTCGATCAGGTCCGCGATGGCTCGCTCTTCCTCATGCCGGCCGAGCAGCATGATCAGTAGCCTTGCCGGTTCTCGAAGACGCGGCGTGGATTGCCGACGAGCATCGTGTCGATCTGGTCCTGAGACACCCCGCGCGCGAGCAGGGCCGGCACGACGTCGCGCACGATGTGAAGGTATCCCCACTTGGGTAGGTCGCGGTCGATCGCGTCCTGCGGGAGGGCGTCGTCGAAGCAGGAACTGTCGTGCGACAGGAGGAGCTGCTCGTGGTAGCCGCGAGCGCACAACTCCGCTACTACGTCCACCCGTTCCTCGAACGGCAGGAACACGTCGACCCCGAACCGGTCCATGCCGATCCACGAGCCCCGGCTCAGCAGCTGCTCCAGATAGGCGAGATCCGTGGTGTCTCCGCAGTGCCCGATGATCACCCGGCTGAGGTCGACGCCCTCTTCCTCGAGGACCCGCTGCTGATCCAGCCCGCGACGCGTCGCCGAGTCGGTGTGGGTCGTGATCGGTGCGCCGGTGATCCGGTGGGCGCGTGCCACGGCGCGCAGCACTCGTTCAACGCCGGGGGTCAGTCCCGCCCTGTCGGTGGTGCATTTGAGGATCRCCGCCTTCACGCCGGTCCCGGCTATGCCTTCCTCGATGTCGCCCACGAACAGGTCCGTCAGAGGCTCGGGGCCGCCGAGCACGGTGCCGGGGCCGCTGTAGATGAAGGCGTGTTCGATGTCCGACAGGACGTAGAGGCCGGTCGCCACGACGATGTTCAGGGGTGTCTGCCGTGCCACGTGTGCCAGGCGCGGGATGTTCCGGCCCATTCCGACGACCGTGAGATCGACGATCGTGCTGACGCCGGCCTCGTAGAGCTCGTTGAGCTTACCCACGGCGTGCGCTGTGCGATCGGCCTCGTTCCATGCCAGTCCGTCGGGGAGGGTCCAATTGGACTGCACCTCTGGCGTGGTGACAAACACGTGCTCATGCATCAGCGTCAAGCCCAGCGCGTCGACACCTACAGGGCCACGCATCGTGGCGATGTCCGACGCCGAGGGGCCGGTGCCAGCGCTGACTGCGTCCAAAACGCACTCTCCCTACGAAGGGCTGGTGAAGGTGGGGGCATACTGCCAAGACCCGGGCAGCACGAACCTTCACCCATATGGGTGAGGCGAGAACCCCGCCCCCGGCCCCGGACGAGGCCTGATGCCGGGCGTTTGCTTCACCTGCACATGCGACGCGGTCTCCGTCAGGCCGAAGCCCTTGGGCACCTGGCCAACAGACCGATCCCGCGCGGGCACAGTTCGCCGCCCCCTTCGACCTCGCCCGCCGCGAACCTTTCGTACGCGCTCCGCCGTGGCTACGACACTCTCGCCCCTGCCTTCAACTCGTCGGCTGACGAAGGACGGGCCAGGGCGGACGGTCACCGAGGCGGGCGCCTGGGTGACCGTCGGCCCAAGAAGGGTGCGGTAGGGCCTGCGGGCAGCATGTACGAGCAGGCCCGGCGGCCAGGGGACGCATCGGCGGCGACCTGCCGATACTCGGTACTCACAGCCAGGCGTTGACGAGGTTCTTGACCGGGTCGCCTCCCTCGCGGGCGAGGTAGAGGGCTTGCGCGCTGACCCAGAGGACGGTCGTACCGATGAAGTCGGGGTAGCGCTCGCGCATTGCGTTGAAAAAGTCGACCGGCTTGTCGTACCGCTCCAGCGCGGCTTCGGCGTCGTCGAGGTAGCGGCGATGCTCCGTGATGAGTCGGGGTGCGTCGTCGTCAAGGGTCCGGTCCTGATGGCTTGCGACGATGCTGCGGGGCGCCAGTGCGGCGACGGCGTCGACGGCTTCGCGCCAGGCCGTAAAGTCACCGTCCGGCGACTCGGCCAGGTACTGGTGGACACCGTTGTAGATCACATCGCCGGCCACCACCAGGCCGAGGTCCGGCACGTGCAGGACCGTACAGTCCTCGGAGTCCGCGTGTCCGACCTCCACGAGGTTCAGTTCGTGGCCCTCGAGATCGAGGCTGTCGCCTGGAACGGTGACCGCGGTGACGGGGGACGGGGGGATCTGACCTGGCCACATCTTGTCCCACAGCACTTCGCGGGCGCCCAGGTTGCCATGCATCTGCTGGATGGTTCCGACGGAGGCCACCACCTGGGCGCCGAAGCGCTCGGCGAGCATCTCGGCCGTGAACCAGTGGTCACCGTGTCCGTGGGTGGCGACGATGTGGGTCAGCCGCTTTCCGGTCGCCTCGACCCAGTCGCCGACCGCGTTCGCCTGAGCGGTCGTCAGCGGTGGGTCGACCAGCACGGCGTCGGAGCGGCCCTGGATCAGGGTGACGGCGATGGGCTGGTACATGCGAGGCACGCCGTTGGGTAGAGGCCCGGAACCGTTCATGGGCATGGGGTCGGCCACGAACACGTCGTAACCGAGGACTGTTTCGGTGGACATGCGTTTCCTCCTGCTGGGGGTGGTGCTACGGCGACCGGACAGGGAGTTCCGTCTGCGTGGCTCCCCTCCGCGGGATGCGATCCACCAGCAGGGTCGTTCAATGGTCGGCTGCCCGTCCCTCGTACGAATGGGTGAGGCTGCGCTCAACCGACGTTGATGTCGCGAGCGATGACAGTCCCAGGCCGTACTGCCTTCGTGGGGATCGAACGGCCCGAGTAACGCCTCTACATCGGCACCGACTTCCTCGCCCTCACGCGATCAGCGAAACACCACGCCCATGGAGGTGACCCTCCGAACCCGGAGCGGACCCCGTCACTCGTTCATGTGATGCCGAATCCGGGGGCCGGCGGACCAGTATCGCTAGGGCCGGCAAGCAATCGTGGGCGACAGCCCGAAGCGACTTTCACGCTCAGCCGCTGCACCGACGAGAAACACAGCGGCCGGCAATTCAGCGAAAGGAGTTCCCACATGACTGCGAGCAAGACCGTGGTCCGATTGCGGCCGATCGCCGCGGACTGGGAGTGGCAGATGTCCGCGGCCTGCCGGGGAGTGGACCGCGAGTGGTTCTATGCGCCGCAGGGCGAGCGTGCCGCCGCCCGCCGGACCCGCGAGGCCC
>NZ_RDBN01000074.1 GCF_008042075.1 Streptomyces sp. UW30
GCGCTGGCTTCCGCCCGATCACCGCTCCACACGAAAGGGAGGGCCCAGCTTTACGGGAAACCCGGTGTACCACCGCAGCAGGCAACCGTCACACTCTGGTCGGCGCCGGCGAGGCGCTGGCTTCCGCCCGATCACCGCTCCACACGAAAGGGAGGGCCCAGCTTTACGGGAAACCCGGTGTACCACCGCAGCAGGCAACCGTCACACTCTGGTCGGCGCCGGCGAGCGGATCGGCAGTGGCTGTGCGCGCATGCGTGGCTGCCTGGGTCGCGACTGGACTCGCCGGCCGTCGGCAGTGAGGGAACACGCTGTCGGCCAGCGCTCCTGACAGGTGTCAGGAGCGCCGCGGTTCTGCGGAACCTAGTGTCGTAGAGCAGCTCGTGGTGACCGCTTCCAGCGGCGTCGGATCCGGCTCGACACAGGAGGAGACAATGCGCAAAGCCGTACTGGGTTTGTTTGTGGCAGTGGCGGTTGTGTTCGCGGTGGCGCCGCTCGCCGGCGCCGACCAGAGTGTGACGGTTGCCTGCTGCGGTGGTACACCGGGTTTCCCGTAAAGCTGGGCCCTCCCTTTCGTGTGGAGCGGTGATCGGGCGGAAGCCAGCGCGCGCTTTTCTAGTCTTGCGCGGACGAGGCCTCTGTCGTTCCGGTCGCGAGGAGTGCGATGGATCCGGGCACCCGAATGGTGCGAGCCGCTTTCCAGGAGAGCGGATTGCTGGCCCTGTTCACTGCAGGGGGCTTGCCGGGCGTTTTGCTAGACACATGGCTGGCCCGCCATCGGTAACGGTCTAACTCATGTGGGTGTGTTGCCAGCGGTAGGACGCCCCCAGCGGGGTCGGCAACGTCCCGGACTGCTGACATGTCGCCGTCTGCTGCTGCCCGCAGCCGCCTGGCTGGCCGTACAGGGCGCTCGTCAGGAGCGGCGGGGCTGGATCAGGTAGTCCCTTCGATAAGGAGTTGAGATGCGTAAGGCTTTTCTCGGCGTGTTGATGGCGTTGGCGGCGGTGTTCGCGGTGGCACCGCTTGCCGACGCCGGTCAAATGGAGACCGCGGCCGCTGCCGTCCCTGCGGGAGCCGCCGACACCGTGACGTCCGGCTCCCGGCCCGCGGTCGCAGGCAAGGGCGAAGGCGATGTCTCCGTCAAGCGCGCCTTCAGCACCTGGGCCACGAATGTGAACGTACGCCACAACAACAGCAACCTCACCACCTGTGGCATGTCGCCGTCCACGGCCAACTGCCCGAACATCCGGGGGCAGGTGAACCCGGGCGTCTCCTTCGAGGTCTGGTGCCAGAAGATTGGCAGCCAGACAGTGGGCGGCAACCCTTACTGGGTCTATATCATCCTGCCCAACTTCGAGGGCTGGATGGCCAGTTACTACGTCGACTACCCGGACGACGTGCTCCCGGAGACCCGGTCCTGCTAGCAGCCGCTGGACCGCGACCAACGAGGGGTTCCGTTACGGTGAACGCGAACTCCAGGGTCGTTGCAACACCGCGGTGAGTTGATCAGGCCGCGAGCAGCTTGGACAGACGCTCGGCTGGGRKMYCCCAGCCGAGCGTTTTGCGTGGGCGGCCTGCGACTTTGGTGGCGATGGCATACAGGTCTTCGCGCGTGTGCAGGGGAGAGGCTGGTGCCTCGGGGAAGGACTGGCGCAGCAGGCCGTTGAAGCTTCCATGTCCAGCCGATCGCTTCGCCCCTGTCAYCGCACCGACCCAGCCACGCTGCCTGGACACCCTCAGCGCTGCTGAAGCCACCTTCGAGTTCGATCACGACCAGCGCACCGACCCGGCCGACCGCTACGTTCAGCAGCACACCCTGACAAGAAGAATGACCCCATCGCCTTGTGACCTGCCTGGTCTGATCGATCAGGTGGGATCTACGGCGGACAGCCTGTGCCACCAGTGACCGCATCCGCCGGAGCAGAAGCGCTCGCGGCGCCGTTCGTCAGCGATCGCCAATACCGCGATCAGCAGCCGGAACGCCTTGCGGCGTTCATCGATGGCGGAGGAACAACAGCGTCTCGGTCTGCTCCTCCGGGCTGAGCCCGTCGAAGCAGTCCATGCCTGGTGACATCGGGCGCAGCCCTTGGGCGAGTTCCCGTCCTTGGGCTGTGCCCGGCTTGTGTTTCGCGGACCTAGTCCCCCGCCCGGAGGTCGCCGTCGACCTCGGTGCAGAATGACCCCGCACAATCGGGAGGGGAACATGAGCAGACTCAAACGCCTCATTGGGCTGGGCTCGGTCATTGTGATCGCGGTGTCAGCGCTCGCAGCCTGSGCTGGTGACGACAAGGGCTCGGCATTCCAACTGGCCCGGGAAGCCTGCGCGATGGAGTTCCCCGAGGTCCCTGGTGATCCGCTGATCGATGCCGCGGCTCGGCAGGAGTCCCGAGACAGGGTCCTTCCGCTCATGGAGAAGGCAGCCGACAAGGCAGCCCAGGCCGCCCGCCTCGATGACACCTGGCAACCTCTCGCCACGGCGTTCAACCGAGCCGCCGAACTCGCCTCGGTCACCCTTGAACTGGGTGACCTGCGCGGCACCCAGCTTGACGGGGACTACGGCAATCCCGCGGACGCCGACAGGGACAGCCAACTCGACGGGCGACGTACCAAGCTGATCAACAGACTGGACGAGCCGAGCATCACCGGCGAGTGCCGCAAGACGACCGGGACCTAATCGAAGCTGGGCCGTCCGTCGGACGGGCTGAAACTCAGCTCCGTCCAGTGGAGATGTTCTGGATCACTGCGGTGGCGGGCCTGTGGGGTGTCGGCACGGGCGTGTTCATACCGCGCCTTGCATCCACGAACACGCCTGCGTCCGATGCTCCATGCTGCGGCCTGACCCCGCCCCAAGACGCCGCTCGTCGAGATCGTCGCCAGCCTCAACGCAGGCATCGCTGCCCGAGCGTTGCCTCCGCCTCCATCAGGTGAAGGACGAGAGCGGGCTCGTCGACTGCGGGAACCAAGGAGCCTGGCGAACGCCGGGCGCGCATTCCATTCCTGCCGTTCGTTGCCGGTGCGGCGTTCAGCGGGTGATGACGACGAACTTGGTCTGTGTGTAGTGGTGAAGGGCTTCCAGGCCCTTCTCTCGGCCGTAACCGCTGTCCTTGTAGCCGCCGAAGGTGCCTTCGACCACGCTTCCCTGCCAGCCATTGACGAAGATGGTGCCGACCTCCAGCTGGGCGGCGAGGCGGTGGGCGCGGCCCAGGTCGGTGGTCCATACTCAGGCCGTCAGGCCGTAGTCGGAGTCGTTGGCGAGTTGAACGGCGTGGTCCTCGTCGTTGAAGCGGGTGACCGTCAGGACCGGGCCGAAGACGTCCTCACGTGCGATGCGCATGTCGCTGCTGACGTCGGTGTGGGCCGGCGGCAGAGGAAATGTCTCCAGGCCGGGCGAGGCCGGCGTCGGAGGGCTTTTTTTGGGGGAGTAGGTGCCGGTGCGCTCGTGTCGGCTGTTCCCGCGACCAGGTCCGCGCCCGCGGCATCGTGCCCGCAATCGCTCGCCGCGGCACCCGGCACGGCACCGGGCGGGGAACCTACCGATGGGTGGTCGAGCAAACCTTCGCCTKGCTGCATGGCTTCTGGCGCCTGCGGATCCGGTGGCAGCCGGGGTCCGACGCGGCCGACGAGACGGCCGGACCAGGGGGCGCAGACGGAACGACGAGCCGTACGACGGAGCCGGAAGCCCCCGTAGCCAACGGCCCGCCAGCAGCMAGGCGAAGGGGACGATCCCGCACCCCATGAAGTGATGGCCAGCCTTGGCCGTGGTTGCCGGCATTCGCCGACAACGAGGAGCAGATGCGTCTTTGCGGGGCCGAGCTGCTGGACCTGCGCCGAAGTGCCCCTCGGACATGTCGCGCTCGCGCCCCTCGATGCAACCGGGAAGCACCTCCCTCGGACGCGCCAGGGAGGCACAACTCCCTGGGGTGAGCGGCCTGTCAGCCCCTGCCGTCGGCCGCTCACCCCATGGCAAGAGGTCAGATGATGAAAGTGGGCTGTTCGGCGATGCCGAGCAGGCTGCGGCCGTAGATCTCCCGGCCGAGATCGGGGTTGACGACGCCATGGCGTGAGGCGGTGCCCAGGTCGCGCCAGATCCGCTGGAGTGGGTTGGACAGGGCGAAGGTGCTCGCGCCGGACACGGAGACCAGGCGGTCCACGGCTTCGCGGCTGCGAGTCGCGGCGACCGCGGTGTCCATACGGATCCGGGCGCGCTCCGCGACCGTCAGCTGCCGGGTCTCGGCGGCGGCGTGGTCGAGGTCGTCGGCAGCCCGGTAGGCGTGCAACTGGGCGGTGTCGACGAGGGAAGCGGCGTCGGCGACGGCGAGCTGGACGCTCGGTGAGTCGGCGAGGCGCTCGTAGACCGTCAGGGACATGGGCTTGCGGGCCGCGGTCGCGAGGGTCAGGTCCAGGGCGGCCCGGGCCATGCCGAGCATGGGGGCGACGACGGCGAGGGCGAGCATCGAGGCGACCGCCACGGCGTTCCGGGGCTCGCCTTCGTGACGGGTGGCGTACGCGCCGGCCAGGACGCCGCCCATGTTGAGCGTCCGGTGGGCCGGCACGGACACTCGGTCAGCGACGACGGTGTTGCTGCCGGTGCCGGCCATGCCCGCCACGTGCCAGGTGTCCTCGACCGTGACGTCCTCGGCTGGCACCAGGGCGATCGACGGCGGCTGGTCGGCGGCGCTCGGGGCGATCGCCAGAGCAATCCATCGCGCATGATGGATACCCGAGGCCCAGCCCCACCGGCCCGATATGACGAGATCGCCGCCCTCGGCGACGACCGCGGAGCCCGACGGGGTGAGCGCCGCGGCGACCGCGGCGTCGCGGTCCTGGCCCCAGACCTCGTCACGGGCCCGGTCGTCCATCATCGAGGCGATGAGACCGCCCCCGGTGTAGATGTTCGCGATCCAGCCGGCGGAGGCGTCGCCACGGGCCAGTTCGGCGGTCACTTCCATGCTGGTACGTACCCCGGCTCCGAAGCCGCCGAAGGCGCGCGGGGTGCCGAGGCGGAGCATCCCAGCCTCGCGCAGGGCACGGGCCGCGTCGTCCGACACGCGGCGCAGCCGCTCGCTCTCCTCGGCCTGCCCGGCGAGGATGGGTACGAGTTTTGCGGCTGCTTCCGTCAACTCGGCGCGGACACCGGCCTCGTCGGACGACGAGGGGGCGGACGGGGACAGGTTCACGGCAGGGCTCCACTCCGGTACGGGGATCGGTGACGGACACGACGCCGTGGTCGGCCGGTGATGGCCGAAAGAGGCTCGTGGTGTCGGCGTCAGAATAGGAAGTGCGAGGCAGGCGCCGAAAGGACATCGGTGCCACGAGGGGGGGGACACGCGTGACACAGTCGCAGGCGATCGATGTGCCGGGGTGGCGGCAGCGGACGTCCATCGACGTTCCACTGCGTCATCCCAACCGGCAGGACCTCCTGCACGAGCAGTGGCAACGCCGGCTCGGCCACCTCTCTCATGTGCGCCTGCTGCGCCTTCCCCCAGACCGGACACGCGGCGTCCACCGCACGCGTGTGGAACGCCGGTTGGTCGGCGAGGTTGCCGTCAGCCGGCAGTTCAGCGACCCCATAGAGGGCACCTCGGGCAGCGGGGAAACCGACGGCCGGGCCGACCTCGTCGCTGTCCACGTCATCAGGAGCGGAAGTCTGCGCATCGAGGACACCGGTCGGCGAGCCGACCTGGGCCCGGGCGCTCTCTGCATTCGCGACCTGCACACCTCTTGGCAGTTCGCGTACACGGCACCGACCGACTGCAGCGTGCTCATCCTGCCCAGGGCCGGCCTGCTCCAGCATCTGTACCGAACCCGGCTGCCGGCCCTGACCGTCGCCCCAGCCGCGGCCCCGGAGTCCCGGCTGCTTCTCGCCCATCTCGATGCCGCCTGGTCCCTCGCGGAGCAGCTCGGCCCGGAGGCGACGCAGGCGGCCGGCGAGGCGATGGCCATGCTGCTGACCGGACTCATCCGGACACACGCACCCGTTGCGCTCCCACCACAGTCACTGCGGGCCGCGGCCACCGCATACGCCGACAGCCGGCTGAGGGACCCGGACCTGGCTCCGGCCACCATCGCCCGGGCGCTGAACGTCTCCGTCCGCACCCTCCATCGTGCCTTCGCCGACGGCGAGACCGTCATGGCCTATGTGCGACGCCGCCGCCTCGAAGGCGCCCGCCGCGAACTCGACCGTCCAGGCAGCCCGTACACCGTGGCCGATGTCGCGGCACGCTGGCAGTTCGCCGACTCCAGCCACTTCCGCCGCGCCTACCGTGGCACGTATGGACAGCGCCCCTCGGCGACAGGGTGACCGAAGCACTGGCAGCAACCGGGCACTGAACTCCGTGCTGCACGTCATCGCCACCTGTCAGATCCGCGATGGTGGACGCGGACAGGACGACTGCCTGCGAAAGATCGCGGAAGGCAAACGCCAGCGGAGGCCGCAGGCCCCTCAAACGCCGCCTGCCCAACTTGGTCTGCCGGATCATGAAACGCGATCAATGGACCCACCTCGCTCAGGCCGCTCGACACACAGAGGCGCTATCAAGCCGCACCGCACCGGACGGCCTGCCGGGCACGTCGCGGACTCCCAGGCCAGCCACTACCAGCGACAAGCCACTCAAGCATGAAGTTCGCGATCTACAGCTGGAGTACAGCAGCGGCGCCCTCAGGCCGGCACAGTGCGAAGAGGTTTCGATGCTGCTGCACCAACAGCCGTCTTGAGCGATATGCAGCACTCTCTACGCAAGTTCTCTGGACGTCACAGGGGTCCGGTGAGGGTGCCGGTGTCGCCCACGGTTTCGGTGGCTATGGCGCGGGTGATGGCGCGTGCCACGGCGATCACGGCGGGGATGTGTGCGGCGGGTTGGCTTTGCTCGGACGGGGTGATGACCGAGAGGGCGGCGATGACGGTCTGGTGCCGGTCGAGGACGGGCGCGGCGACGCCGGTCATCAGGGTGTCCCATTGAGGGCGGGAGAAGACTGCGTACCGGTCGCGGCGGATGGCCGTGCACGGCAGCCCCTCCCACCAGCCGATATGCCCTCATCGCGGCGGATACTTACGCAAGACCGCCTGGTAGGTGTACTTGGACGGTAGCGCCGCACCCGCGGCCCCGGCAGTGTGTTGAGGAATCATCAGCTCGGGCGGGTTCCGCGGTGGGGTGCCAGGGCCCGTGCCAGCCGGCTGCGGGCTGCGACCATCGGAGTTGCCATGGCGTACTCAGTGCGGCTGCGGAACGGCTTGCACGGTGAAGCGCCCCCGCCCCCGCCTGGCCCTTGCTATTGCCGACGGGGTCTGCGGTGCGAGTTGCGGCATGGCGGCCGGGCGGGGAGTCAGCGGCTGTGGCCCGGCCGTGGCAGTGTCAGTTTCAGCGGGCCGCAGCCGAGGCGGGCGGCCTCGGCCTCGACGTAGCGGGGGAAGAGGGTGCGCATGTCTGCGCTCATCCCGCCCTCGTTGGCCTGTACGAGGAACACCGTCGGGCCCGCCTGGCAACGGGCGCGGAAGACGCCGAGGTTGGGGCCGAGGCCGCCGTATCCGGTGGCGGAGCGCACCCGGTCGCCCTCGTCCAGCGTCATCCCCGTGAAGATCGCGGCCAGCCGCGGGTCCTCGACGGTCATCAGGCGCTGCTCCCACTGGGAGCCGGTGATGTCCCGGTCGCAGGTGCGCACCGGGCCGTGTCCGTCGGTGATCATGGGGTACTGGTCCGGTTTGCGTTTCTTGCCCAGGGTGAGTCCCTTGATGCCGCAGAGCGCGTCCGGTTTCTCGGTGCGGGTGTAGCGGGCGGCCTCGGGCAGGCGTTCGACCGGGTCGGCGATCGTGCCGGCGCAGCCCAGGTCCGCGCTGACCTTGTTGACGAGCTTCACGACCATGCGGGCCATCGCGTCCCGCTCCTTGGTGCGCGGCTCCATGTCGGTGATCCAGCTGCCCAGGGCGATGTCCACGACGGTCGGCCCGTCGAAGTCGCCGGGGCGGCCCAGGCAGCCGTCCGGGATGGCGAGCCAGGCGCGGTTGTCCGAGGCCATGCCCAGCAGGCCGCCGCCGAGCGGGGTGAGACGGGCGGAGAGGAACTCATCAGCCCACTTGCCGTCGTCGCCGGCCCGGTCGTCGAGGCGGTGCACCCGGGCGGTGAGCGCCCATTCGTCGCCGTCGCTGTTCGTCAACTGGCAACTGCCCTTGGGGCCGTCCATGGAGCGCTCACCGTGCAGCACGGGCGCCTCGACTGCCTTGACGTCCTCCGGCTCGCGGAACGTCGCGGCGAGGTCATTGCGGGACAGTGCGCCCCAGCACACCTCGTCCGGTGCGAACGGCCCGGCCTGCGTCTGCCAGGCCGTGCCGCCGACGCCGAGCAGCACCCCGGCGAGACCTGCGGCCAGCAGCGGCCGGACCCGGCCGCGCATCAGTCTGCGCCAGTGCCACCGGCGCAGGCGCCGCTGGCGCCGCTCGCTGAGCAGCTCCCGATCGGCGGGCAGGGGCTGGTCGTAGCGGTTCGGCTCGTCCGCGGTGCTGCTCACCGGGTGGCTCCCTCGGGGGCGATGGGGGCGCAGCCCAGGCGGGCCGCGGCCGCGTTGGCGAAGGCGGCGAGGTGGCCGGGGTCGGTGGAGGCGCCCATCAGGAAGGTGGCGGGCCGGCCGGCGCAGTCGGCTCGTACGATCGCGTGCTTGTCGCCGATGGTGCCCGTGCCGCGCCAGCCGCGGGCCGCGGGGCGTCTCCCCGCGATGCCGTCGAACACCGCGGCCAGCCGGGGGTGTGCGACCATCGCCAGCTCCAGGTACGGCACGCCGTCGCGATCGCCACGGACGCTGCACGTCTGCAGGTCGCGGGTGACCGCGCCGGTCTGGTCCTCGATGTCCTTTGTGTCGAGGTGCAGGCCGCGGATGCCGCAGACGTCGGCAGAGGTGCTGAAGAGGCGCTCCTGCCTGCCCGGCAGGTCGTAGAGCGGCGAGCTGACCTTCAGCGGCTCGTCCGGCGCGCAACCGGCCGCCGCCATCCCACGGTTGGCCGCCGCGACGAGCAGCACCGCAGCCTCCCAGGCGCCGCCCAGATCGGCCGGATCGTTCTGGGTGTACGAGGGGCCGCTGGTGTACGTGCCAGACGCTTCCATGGTGACGACGGTCGGCCGGCCGTCCTGCGTATCGCAGGACTTCGGGAGCACCAACAGGCCACGGCGCCCGTTCACCGTGCCCGGCAGGCCGTCCGGGAGCGGGGCCATGTCGCCGCCCAGGAAACCGTCCTGGACCATCGCGAGCCTTGCCTCCGCGGCCTTTGGGACCGGGCCGTACTCGACGGTCACCTGCTGGTCGGTGGTGACCTTGTCGCCGTCGTAACTGCTCTTGTAGTCGCTGGCGATGGCGACTTCGCACCTGCCGGTCGGGCGTTCGCGGGTGGGTGCCGTCTCTTTGCTGGTGCGTGAGCCGTCGTCATCGTCGCCGAAGGCCTCGTCGCCGAGGAAGTCAGGGCCGCTGTCCTTCTCCCATGCGCCCCAGCAGTAGCGGTCCTTCGGCCACGGCCAGGTGTCCGCCGCCCACGTGCCGAGCCCGGTGCCCGCAAGCGCGAGCGCCAGCGCGGATATCAGCAACAACCGGCCGCGCCTGCTGTGCGGCAGCGCTCGGCGCAGCCGAGCGGGCGCCGCGGGCGCCTCGTCTGTCTCACTCACCCCGTGATCCCCTCCGGCGCAGGAGTGTATTCCCCGTCGTCCGTCAGGAGCAGCCCGCCCCTTCCATGGGGATCTTGCCGTTCAGCAGGTGGTGGTCCGCGGCGGGCGTCACGCAGGTGCCGTGGCCGTTCGTGCCGTGATCCTGGCTTGTGTGCGTCAGTTCCACCGCGGTCTTGCCGCCCCAGTTGGTCCGCCTTGTGCGCGGCAGCCTCGTACGGGGCCTTTGCCGGGCACCAGCGGTAACACGCCATGGAGGGCTCAAAAGTCACAGGCGGGCGTCATCCCCGCAGACAGGTACGCGGCGGCCACACGGTCGAGGCGGGTGCCGGCCGTAGCCGGACGGGAGTCCGGGGAGTGTTCCGGTCGAAGCGCCTTTGTGCGATGTACCGGTTCGGTGTCAGTGGGTGGGTGGGTGTCAGTGACGGCATGTCAGGTCGGGAAGTTCTCGCTGGCCGGGCGTTGAGGAAGGGCGAGGTCACTGACGTGGAGTGGTGTATGCGGGGGTGTTGCAACCGCGCATCCCCGCACCGGCCGTCGCCCTGGTCATCACGCTGTTCACCCGCGCGTCTTTCCAGCAGCTCCTCACCGTCCGCACCGAAGGCATCGGCCCAGAGGTGGCCGCCCTCGCCTTCCACGTCCCGGCCCGCTACACCGACGGCTGCGCCACCCACCCGGTCCCGGTATGGGCTCGCCCGTTCCTGCGCGCTGCGGCAGACCTTCGCCATCCTCACCCACAGCCAACAACTACTGGCCCATCAGGGCGAACGCCCCCACATTCTGCACCTCGCCGAGAACGCCAGGCTGCGCACGCCCCAACTCCCGTTCCCGCAGCCGGTCCGCACCGGCGGCGTCGTGTGGGACTACGCAGAACGCGGGCAGGCCGAGCGCTGCGAGACCGTGCTGTCCCGGCCCGGAAAGCCGTCCCGGCCGGTACGGATGAGGCGTAGTCGGACGTCGGGGGTGAGGCTGATGGCGTTGGCGTTGGCGTTGGCGTGGGTGGTGGTGTCGGGGGCGGTTTCCGTTGCGGCGTGCTTTGGTCCCTGCGAACTGGGCGAGGACGGTGTTGGGGTGGACCTGGCTCTTGCCTCTTTGCCGCTTGGTGCAGCGCAGCGGCCGGACGGGCCGGAGTCGCTGCGCTCTGTGTGTAGTCGCCGGCGAGCTCTCCGCCGCTCGCCCCTGGATGAGGCCCCTCGGTACTCCACGTGATGTGCGGGGGCCGCGACCCGCGCGCGCAGCGGCCTGTCGCGAGCCGTGAGTCCGCAGTGCAGGACCCGCCCGTCTGCCGCTGCCGCTTCCTGGCTGGTCGGCGCCTATGAAACAGCCGGACAAACAGCCGGACGAAACGGGTTGTAGACGCGCCACTGCGCGAGGGGTCTCACGCTGGACGGCGTGCGCCGGGGCCCGGCCGGGCAGTGACCTCCTTGGGGGTCAGGGCGACATGCTCCTCGGCGCACTCGACGACGACGCGGATCGGTGCCGCGCACTGGGCGTGGCGCATGTCGAGGACCGGGCCTTCGGGATCCGGGGCGTACATATCGCCCCACTGGCGCAGAGCGACGAGCACGGGCCACAGGTCCCACCCTTTGCGGGTCAGCCGGTACTCGTTGCGGGAGCGGCTGCCCGGCTCCTGGTAGGGAACGGTCGTCAGGATGCCGGCCGCGGTCAGCTTCCGGAGCCGGTCGCTCAGGACGGCCTCCGACAGGCCGATGTGGCGTCGGAAGTCGTCGAACCGGCGCACGCCGTTGGCGGCGTCCCGCAGGATCAGCAGCGTCCACTTTTCTCCGACCAGATCGAGGGTGCGCTGGACGGGACAGTTTTCCGTGCTGACCTCAAGCCACTCCATCTCACCATGCTAAGCGCTGGCTTCTCCTTTGACAGTCAGGGAAGCGGCAAGCTAGCTTCAATCAACGAAGTCAGCTGGGAGGACGTCAGGACATGGGACGGGCACGTACGTACGAGTGGGAGGACCCCTCGATCACCGCCGCTGCCGTGGGGAGCACCTCCGGCCTGGACTTCCTGCGCGCAATACAGGCCGGGCGCCTGCCCGGGCCACCGATCACGGCGACCCTCGACTTCACCCTCGACGAGGTGAACGAGGGCAGGGTGGTGTTCGCGATCACGCCGGGCGAGGAGCACTACAACCCGATCGGCAGCGTGCACGGCGGCGTCTACGCCACGCTGCTCGACTCGGCGGCAGGGTGTGCCGTGCAGTCCACGCTTCCGCCCGGCATGGGGTACACCTCGCTCGACCTGACCGTGAAGTTCCTCAAGCGGATCACCGCGGATACGGGCAGGGTCCGGGCCATTGGAACGGTTGTCAGCCGAGGCCGCCAGACCGCACTCGCCGAGGCCAGGCTGATCGACGCGCAGGAGCGCCTGCTGGCTCACGCCACCAGCAGTTGCATGCTGTTCGCGGTGCCCACCTCCACGACCTGAGGGGCGGACACGGGCAGGCCGGCCGGTCCGCCTGCCACGCAGAGACAGCACGTGGGGCGTTGGGTTACGCATCGACGCATCTACGCCTTTGACAAATCTGCTAACGATCAGCTGATAGGCGATTCAGCGTCAGCCGAGCGGCCCGCCGAAGCCGCCCGGTCGCCGGAATTGCTCTGGGCAGGGACGGGTGCGCCGGTGGTCAGTGCACCCTGCCGTACGCAGTGCGCGAGGGGCATGAGGCGGAGGGGATTTCGCGCCGCAGCAGGGTGTGTCTGCGGCCCGCATGCTCTGCCAGGGCTGGGAGAGCATGGCCCACCAGTATGTATGTGGCCATGCTGCGAGCCGCAGTCGCGGACGACCCGTACCACCCGCGTGCCACGGCACTCGTGGGCGAACTGAGCATCCGCAGTGCCGACTTCCGGCGGTTGTGGGCTCGACACGACGTTCGGGAGAACGTCCGCGGGACGAGTCTGTTCCAGCGTGTTCCAGCACCCCGAGGTCGGCGGAATCACCCTGGATTGGGATACCTACCCCCTGCCCGGCAACCCGGGTCCGGTCCTCCTGGTCTTCACCCCCGAACCCGGAACTGCGGACGCGGAGCGCCTCCAACTCCTTGCATCCCTGCGAGCGACCCGCGACGCAGCCTCCCGGCAGCCGTCGGTCGGCGGGGTTCCCTCGCGGCCCCGCATGAGCGAGGTTCGCCCTAGGGCCACGGCACGGGATCGACGTCCGTCGCCCTCGCAGGCCCCGCGTCGGAAAATGCCCCGTTCCTGAGGCAACGCAGCCAGGCCACGACGCGAAGCAACCGAAGGATTGCTGGTCGGGCGGCTGGCGTGTGCCGCCAGCGGTGAGATCCCGCACCGGCTGTGGGATCTCACATCCCGTGGCCGAGTCTCACGACTGATGGCCGACGGTCTTGTCAGACGGCCTTGACGACGGTGCCGGTGCCTTCGAGGGCGGTGACTTCGTCGACGGGTGCTGCGGTGTCGGTGACGAGGGTGTGCAGGAGTGTGGAGGGACCGACGTAGGCGTAGGCGGTGTGGCCGAGCTTGCTGCCGTCGGCGGCGACGATGATGCGGCGTGTGGAGGCGATGCCGGCCTTCTTCACGGCCGCGTCGTCGAGGTCGTAGGCGGTCAGGCCCTGAGTTGCGCTGAGGCCGCAGCAGCCCATGACGGCGGTGTCGAAGCGCAGTGCCGCCAGGGATGCGAGGGTGAGGGGGCCGGTGAGGGCTCCCTCGGCGGCCCGTGGCTGCCCGCCGGGCACCATCAGCGTGGCCGGGCCCGGGCCCTCGCCGAATACCTGGATGGCCTGCAGGGACAGGGGCATCACAGTGACCGGCCGCCGGCGCAGCAGGTGGGCGATCTCCAGGCAGGTGGTGCCGCTGTCGAGGAGGACGGTCTCGCCGTCGGCGATGAGCGAGGACACCTCGGCCGCGATGCGTCGCTTGGCGTCGACGGCCTCGTGGGCACGCAGCGCGAAGGGCGGCTCCTCGCCCCTGAGCAGCAGGGTGCGCGCCCCGCCGCGGACGCGTTCGAGGACGCCTTGCGCGGCCAGCGCGTCGAGGTCACGCCGGATGGTCATCTCGGAGGCGCCGGTCAGTTCGGCGAGTTCCTGGACCGTGATCCTTCCCGTCTCTCGGACGGCCTGCGCGATCACCCCGTGCCGGTCTGCGTTGCTCATACCGCGATTGAACACCACACGAAACGAACATTCAATGTGTGCGAAGTGCCAGTGTTCAACCGCCCATCGTGTTCGTTACGGTGTCCGTCATGAACGATTCGCTTCGAGCCGCACGAATAGCGACCTTTGTCTACTTCAGTCTGTGCGGAACTCTGATGGGCACCTGGGTGGTGAACATCCCCGCCATCGAGGAGCGCGTGGGCATCAGCCACGCGACGCTCGGGGGACTGCTGGTGCTGCTGGGGTTGGGTGCCTTCATCGGTATGCAGGTGGCCGGGTCTCTGACTGACAGGCTCGGGGCGCGCATCGTCGTTCCCGCCACCGGCGTGCTGTGCAGCGCGGCCCTGGTGCTGCCCGGCCTTCCCCGGGAGCCGTGGACGCTGGCAGCTGCCCTGCTGGCCTTCGGCTTCTGCAACGGTTGCCTGGACGTGAGCATGAACGCCCACGCCGTGCACGTGGAGAAGGCGTACGGGCGGCCCGTCATGTCGGCCTTCCACGCCACGTTCTCGGTCGGCGGCGTCCTCGCGGCGCTCGTCGGAGCGGCGACCGCGAGCGCCGGCCTGAGCCCGGCCGCGGGCATGGCCGCCATGGGAGCCCTGGGCATCGCGATCGCTGTGGTGTCGGCACGTGCCCTGCTGCCGACCGCACCCACCGCTGCCGACACCGGCTCCGCGGGGGAGACCCGGCAGGCGCCGGCCGCCGGGCGCCGCGGCACCAGCAGGCGGGTCTGGATCCTCGCCGCCCTGGCTCTGATGGTCATGCTGTGCGAGGGAGCCGCCAACGACTGGAGCGCGCTGCACCTGAAGGACGTCCTCGGCGCACCCGCGAGCACTGCCGCGTTTGCGTACGGCACCTTCGCGGCGACCATGACCATCGGCAGACTGCTCGCCGACCGCCTCGTCGCCCGGTTCGGGTCCATGGCGATCCTGAGATACGGCGCGGCGACGGCGGCCGTCGGCATGACGATCGTGGCCGTCTCCCCGTGGATATGGGCCGCGTTCGCGGGGTGGGCGCTGTTCGGTCTGGGGCTGTCCGGCTGTGTCCCGCAGTTGTTCAGCGCGGCCGGGCATGCCGACCCCTCTGCCGCGGGGGCCAATGTCTCCCGCGTTGCCGGGCTCGGCTACGTCGGGATGCTTGCCGGCCCCGCCGCCATCGGCTGGCTGACCCACCTCGTCGCCCTGAACCATGCCTTCGTACTGCTGATCCTGCTGTGTGCGACCACGGCCGTGGCGGCCGGGATCCTGCGCGCCGGTTCCGGCCGCACGAGCGAGATGGCAGCAAGCAGCAGCTGAACACCCCTCGGGATCCGGAGGAACCCACGATGATGTCCACCGACCGCAGCATCGTGCTGTTCGACCTCTTCGGGGTCATCGCCCGCCACCAACGCCCGGGCGCCCTGGGAAAGATGGCCGCCCGCTGTCACACACCCACCGACGCCTTCACCGCGGCCTACTGGGCCTGCCGCCCGCCCTACGACGCCGGTCGGCAGTCCGCGCCCGAGTACTGGTCCGCCGTACTGCGACGGCTGTCCCTGGCCGTCGACGCCGACACCGTCGAGGAACTGCGCCTCACCGACATCGACAGCTGGTCATGCGTCGACGACCGGATGGTCGCCTACGCCCAGTCCCTCCTCGACGTCGCCGAGGTCGCCCTGCTGTCCAACATTCCCTCGGACCACGCGGACGCGTTCCTCGCCGCGCAGCCCTGGCTGCACCGTCTGGACCACGTCGCCTTCTCCGGGAAGATCAAGGAGGCGAAGCCGGCCCCGTCAGCCTTCCATCATTGTGTCGTCGCCATGCGGGCCGTCCCGACCGACTTCCTCTTCGTCGACGACCGCGAGGAGAACGTACGCGCCGCGCAGGCCATGGGTATGAACGGACACCTCTTCACCGATCGCGACGAGCTGGCAGCCGTCATCGACACCTGGTTGCCGACTCGAGGACTCACGCGGAAATGACACATCCCTCACCACCTGACTCCTGGACCAGCTGTCCTGGTACCCCGGACCGGCAACCGCATCAGCGCCTCTCAGGCTCCCTCCGGGGCGCCGGCGGAGCGCACGAAGCCCCAGCCGTGTCGGCGTACCGCAGGAAATGCGGTACGCCGACTCCGGCCGGCCAAGACCCAAGGGAAATGCCACGCGCGTGAGACCGAGCGGCTGTGCCACTGTCCTGGACAGCGGAAGAACCGCAGTTCAGCGAACGCTTCCTAGGCAACGAGCGGCGAGAACCAGCACCAGCCGACGAACACCACGTACGCCCCGCATCCGTGAGCCCGTTGCACCGAGGTCACGTGGGGACCGCCGACCGCCCTCGTGCTGTCTGCGATCAGATCAGCACGAGCCCGACGGCTGTCGACGTCACCCTGACCGGTCAGCAGCCATAGCGGTGGGGGTACGGGGTGTCGGGGCAGCTGCGACAGATGAAGAAGTACATGCCGCCGGCGTTGCCCAGGGCCATGTCGTGCCCGAACGCGTCGAGGGCGGCGGGATCGGCCTCGGCTGTCCAGCACGGAGTCGCGGTCGGCGCCGGATCGACGGCAGGCCAGTCGGATGAGACCAGATCAGGACTGCAACGATGGCGCGCATGATGAACGCTGGTGACCATGCCGTTCGGGCTGGGGAGATAGCAGAGACACTGTTCACGACTCCTGGCGCCCTTGCCCCAGAGCCTGTCCATGTCCTGGCCTACCCCGACGGAGCAGGTCGCCTCGCTCGCCGTGAGGCGTTGCGACCGGTGTATGAGGCGATCGTGGCTCGTATTGGCGCGCCCACCCTGCTGGGAGGATCCGTCAGCGGGCCGAGCGTGCGCTGGTGCACTCGTGAACGGATCCTGCTGTTGTCCGGCGACCACACCCATGCCGAACTGTCGGTGCACGACGCGGACATGTTCGTAGCCGAGGAATGGAAGACCTTCGACCGCACGAACCCCGGGCGCAAGGGGGAGCCACACGCCTTCGATGCGCTGCCTTACACGTGGCAGCTGGACCGCAAGGGGCCGGGAAACGCAACGGCGTGGACGTTCAACGGGACTTTCATCGCGGGTAGTTGGGATCACGCGGTCACGGGTCTTGAGCTCATGCTCGCCGCGTGGGTGGAGCAGTATCCCGTGCAAGCTCCTGGTGACTGGATCGGCTTCAATCTGTGGACGGCCCGCGACTGGCGCCGCGACATGATCGTGTCGTACACGCCGGCCGACCATGGCAGGGAACTGGCCGTCGGCATCCATGACCGCGGCAGCGAACAGACTGCGGAGCGTCAGGCCCAGATGCGGGAGCGTGGCTGGCACACCCTGACCGACCATCAGTGGTGGCGTACCGCAGTGCCGGAAACGGATCCTGACGGGCCCCGGATGATCGCTGAGCTCACGATCGCCGAGTGCCGAGTGCCGAGTGCCGAGTGCCGAGCGCGCAAAGCCACCTGTCCGG
This sequence comes from Streptomyces sp. UW30, assembly GCF_008042075.1. Taxonomy (GTDB): domain Bacteria; phylum Actinomycetota; class Actinomycetes; order Streptomycetales; family Streptomycetaceae; genus Streptomyces. The sequence continues at coordinate 17,185 of NZ_RDBN01000074.1, forward strand.
ACGAGCTGCGGGCGCACGACATCAGCGCGGGTGACAACGGCGACCTATGGCTCACTGGCCTCGGCCTGCCCACGCACCCCTCCCGCGGCGAGCACTTCTGATCCCTGTCGCCGAGGCCCACGCGCCGGTATCGGCGGTCTGGTCGCGCAGTGGTGCACCGGTTCGACACCGTTGGTGATCACCAGCCGGGGGCGCGTGGACTGCGACGGAGCGACACGGATCTGGCAGCCGGAGGCCGTCAGTTCCGCGATCTGCTGCAAGGCGGCGCCGATGTCGGACGTACGGGTCGTCGTCATCGACTGCACCGACACTGGGACACGGCCCCTGATCGTGGTGCCTTGTTCGGTGGCGGGGCGACAAGGCTCGGGCCGCCCCCGTACACCGCGCCGGAAACCTCAGCCTTCACAGGGCGCAGCAGATCACGCTGGAGACGCTGGACTGGGCACACGACATACTCGCGATGGATGCCGCAGTCCTGCAAGCACTCCGAGCGATCTGCGGGGAGGACGCGCGGTGAGCTCCGCGGGCTGTCACCGGACGGCAGTGGCCCGTGGTCCGACGTGCTGCTGGCATTCCGTCGACAGCACCATCACGGGACTTCAACTGCCGTCACGGAACACGATGCGACCGAGCGCTGCATCACAGAGCTCTGCTCTAGTTCTGTCGGTGCCAAGTTACCGCGTTTGCGGACGAGTTGTGACGGCCCCCTTCACCTCGAAGGAGTGGTGTCGCCGAGTTTTGGCACCACCCAGAGCCTTGCGGTGGGAGCATCGGGGTGCTCTTGCGCGCGAGGGGGCGCCGATGCCGCCACAGTCCAAGGTCGAGSTGTATGCGGCCATCCGACGGGATTCTCGCGCCGGTAAGGTCTTGATCGCCCACGGGTAGGGTCGGTCCATGGGCGATGACTGGCAGACGGATCGGATCGGGGCTGCTCTGCGGGGTGAGAACCCGACCGTGCTGCGCCGGCTTGGGGCGGGCTTCGCGGTGATCGGTGACGTCCAGTTCCTGCCCGGGTATTCGGTTCTCCTTGCGGACGAACCGGGTGTTGAACGGCTGTCCGACCTGCCGAGGGCCAAGCGGCTGACGTTCCTTGCTGACATGGATCAACTGGGGGAGGCCGTTGAGCGGGCCTGCCGGCGGCTGGACCCCGGCTTCCGACGGGTCAACCTGGAGATCCTCGGCAACACGGATCCGCTCCTGCACGCCCACGTCTGGCCGCGGTTCGAGTGGGAGCCGGCCGAGCTGGTAGGCAAGCCGGTGTGGCTGTACCCGCGTGACCGGTGGAGCGACGACCGGTTCAGGCTCGGCCCCCAGCACGATGTGCTGCGGGAGTCGATCGGCAGCGAACTGGACCAGCTGGGGCGGAGGGCGGGCGCACTCAACCAGCGGGGAGCGCGCGGGTAATGGAATGGAGCGGACGTGCCGGGTGAGGGCGTCGAGAGGAGGGAACCCGCATGCGAGCGGCCGAAGCAGGGGCTTCAGTGTGCGAGTTCGTCTTAGCTTGGTGTTTAACGTCGGCCACTCACCTGACCGGCTGACATTGGTTCGTTCCCGGGACAGCAGGGCGGCCGTTCTTCCCCCTTCGAGGTGTCGACTTTCCGGGCGTGAGCCGGGCTGGGGGCGAAGTGTGCGGGTGCTGCTCTACTCGGGATCCGTCCGTCGCGGAATGCCGGGAGATCTCGGTGTCAATTGGGCGAGCAGGGGATCACGGGATTGGTCTCGGAGCTGATGGACGTGTCCTTCATGAATCCCCAGACCCCGTTGTCTGCTTTCGTCATCAGCCAGCGGTTCGGGTGCGGGCCGCCTACATAACCCCCGCTGTCGAGCCGGCAACTGAACCAGCTGTAGGTGGTGTACATGTATCCGACGACCTGGCCGGTGCCGTCGAAGTTGTTGTAGACCTTCGCGGCGTAGACGTTGTAGCAGTAGTAGGCGTTCGTCTCGAGCGTGCACTCGTGCTGGGCGCTCGCGGAGGCCGTGGGCGTGATCAAGCCCAAGCTCCCCAGCGCGGCGGCGACGGTCAGCGCGGCTGCCCGCACTCGCAGATCAAGTCGCATGAAGGTCCTCCTCTTGGTGCTGCCGTCGTCAGCACTGGGCTGAGGCGGGCAGGTGGGCGGGATGGGTTGCCTTTGACGTGCACGGTGCTGCTGTGTCCGTCCGCGAAGCCGATCCAGATGTCGTGGGTGTAGCCGTTGTCGGTGAGGGTCTGGCGGCCGTGTGTCCGGCAGGAGTCCTGTGAGGTGGTCCCGGCGGTGAGTGCGGCCAGGTATCTGTTGTCCCTGCAGGGCAGCTTGCGCCGTTCGGGTGCGCAGATGCATGGCGCTCCTCGCRGCTGGGATGACAGGGACGTCGTGCGCGAAAAGAGGCTAGGAGAGCGCAGGGCTGGAACGGTCCTGACAGATGTCAGGGGTTGCGGGCAATGCTC
>NZ_RDBN01000075.1 GCF_008042075.1 Streptomyces sp. UW30
CCAGGGTCATGGGCCGGCGCCAGACCCGGCCCCGCTTCGAGCACCGGGCGGCGGGAGGAGGAGGCGGCGGAGGCGGCGCCGTGGGTGCCGAGTTCGCGTGGGGCTCCGGGTGCGGGTCCGCGTACGGGTCGACACGCTGCCTCGGGTACGGGTCGACGTGCGGCGCCGCATACTGGTCCGCGCGCGGCTGCGGATACTGGTCCGCGCGCGGCTCGGCGTACGCAGCCGGGTTCGGCTCCGCGGTGACCGCCGCGCGGGCCGGCTCCCCGGCGAGGTCCCACTCCCGGTCCCGGGCCGGTTCGGGCTCGCGTTCCTGGTCCCGCACGGAGGCCGGGATCCTCGTGCCGCCCGGCGGCGTGCGGTCCGTGCCGAGGATCTGCTGGAGTCGGGCGCGGCGCCGCTCCCAGTCCAGGGTCGCTCCGCCGGCGAGCTCCTCGACCAGCTGCGGCACTCCGGGACGCGCCTGCCGATGGGCGAGGAGGTGCCTGACCAGCTGGGCCGCCGCCCGGTGCTCGAAGCGGGGCCGGGTCTGGCGCCGGCCCATGACCCTGGCCAGCGGACCGGAACCGCCCGTGTCCGGCTCCCAGCGCGGCACGGCCATCAGCCGCAGGGGATGGGTGTCGGCGGTGTCGCAGGTGGCGAACGTCCACTCCTGCCCCAGCCAGTCCCCGAACAGCAGGAACAGCCCGAGATAGACCACCGGCACCGCGTCCCGGTCGGGCCAGTCGCGCGGGGTCTCGTCCTCCAGGAGCAGCGACACCCGCTGCGTCGGATCGCGCAGCAGCTCCGCGGTGGCGAGGATCAGCGCGTGCTCGACCTTCGGCAGCCGCTCCAGCATGCCCGGCAGCCGGCCGAACGCCAGCTCGTCGAGGTAGGTGCCGTCGAACTCGGGCAGCTGCCCGGAGGCCTGCTCGGCCTTCTCCTGTCTGCGCCAGCCACCGTCGGCGAGCCCGAGGCACTGACGCACCTTCAGGCTGCCGCGGTCGCCGACCAGGACATGGCTGACGGTGCTGGGCCGCCCGCCCCGGTCGGTGGTGGGCCAGCGCTGCACGAGCAGGACGTCGCCGTCGCCGGACAGCGTCCGCACCACGCTCGGCCGGGCGGCCGCCGCGCCGGACACCCACAGCAACGGGCCCAGCTCCCGGCCGAGTTCCTCGGCGCGCTCGACGTCGCAGGAGTGCGCGACCGCGTTCATGCCGGTGCCCTGACGGCCGTGGTTGCCGTCCCAGCGGTAGACGACCTGCTCCACCGAGCCCCGGTCCTGGAAGTCGTTCACTGAAGTTCCCCTCCCTCGGATCCCTCGGGCTCCTCGGGCCCTTCCGTCCTCTCGAATGACTCGGCCTGCGCGGCTTCGCCCCACGGCACCGCCTCCAGCGCGGGCGCCTCCCCCACCGCCAACGCCTCACCGCCGCCGGGCAGTTGAATCAGCCCGTGCATGGCGAAGAGCGCCAGCAGCGGCTCCAGTACCCGCCGGGGTCCCGCCCCCGCCGGATAGCGGCCCTGGTCCTCCTGGCCGCCGGTGGCCGACGCGATGTGCAGGGTGCACCGGCGGATCGCGTCGAAGGGGCGCAGCCACGCCTGGCCCGCGTGCCGGCGCAGCAGCCCGTAGAGGTCGCGGCTCTCCTCGCGCATCAGCGCCGGGTCCAGCGAGGTCGCCGGCGTCCGGGTCAGCCACCGGTCGACGGGCGGCTGGAACCTGAGGAGGTCGGCCTTGCCGAGCACCATCGCGGCCGGCACGTCCACGTACCCGCCGTTCTTCGGCAGCCGGTCCAGGACCGTGCCGAAGGCGAGGTCGCCGTCCCGGTTCACCTCCACGCCCCAGCGTTCCCTGGCGTGGTCCAGCTGCGCCAGCGGCAGGGCCAGCGCCGGGTCGACGACGAAGACCAGGGCGTCGACACCGAGCAGGAACCTGAGCGCGGCGTCGGTACGGACCAGGTCCTCGCCACCGAGGTCGAAGAAGGCGACCGGGCGCACCTGCCCCCGTGCGTCGGTGATCAGCAGGGACTCCACGAAGCGGGCGAAGTCGTCCATGCCCAGGGCCGCGGTGTGGTCCAGCACCTTGCCGTTGCGCAACGGCTGCACCCGGTCCCGTACGAAGCGGGCGTGCTGCTCGGGGTTGACGGACTGCCACTTCAGGCCGAACGGCTCCAGTCCGCCGTCGGTGATCGCCGCGATCATCTGGGTCAGCAGATGGCTCTTGCCGGTGGAGGACTGGCCGACCATCGCGACGGTCAGCGGGCGGCCGTACGTCAGGTAGGGCACCGGGATGTAGTGCGCGGGGAACTCCGGGTCCGCGGTGCACTTCTGGACGGCGCCGCGCATGATGTCGCCCCGGCGCACCGGGTTGTTGATGCCCTTGAGGTCCAGCGGCTTGTACTGCATCCGGCTGTCGGTGACGAACAGTTTGGTGAGGTCGAGCCGGATGGACTCCAGGCAGTACGGGCACAGCACCTCGGCGCCGGACTGCTCGGCGTCCGAACCGCCGCGGGGCCGGGCGGCGGGTGCCTGCCGTTTGAGGCGCAGCGCCTCCTCGAAGGCCTCGTGGTGCGGGCGTGTCTCGTCGGGGGGCACCGCGAGCCGGACGCGGCGGGCGGCACCCGGCGCGACGAGGTCGAGCACCTGGGCGGGCGTCGGCCGGTCGGCCGCCATCGGGGCGAAGGCGTCCCGCAGCGTCCGGTCCAGCTTGCGGTGATCGCCGAGGTCGCCGGGCGGCCGGTCGGCGGGGCCGGGCCGCCCGGTCGCCAGCCGGTAGAGCACCTGGGCGGCGCTCCACACCGCGTCCCGGGGGTCGGCGAGACCGTCGCCGCCGCGCTGTTCGGGCGGGCAGAAGGGCGAGCGGCCCCACGGGCGCCTCGGCCGGCCGATCCGGGTCACCGACTCCAGCCCCCACAGCTGGACCTTCGCGCCGTCCCAGAGCACGGTGGCGGGCGAGATGCCGCGCGGCACCAGGCCCTGTCCCTCCAGCAGGCACAGGGCCAGCATCAGGTCCCGGGTGAAGATCTCCTGGTCGGCCGCGCCCATCACATGGATCCGCGAGACGGCCGTACCGCGCGGCGGGTCGTACAGCAGGAACGGCTCGGCCGTGTCCAGCTCGTGCCCGACCAGCCGCGGGAAGAGCGCCGCGTACTCCGTGTCGCCGAGCACCTGGTGCAGTTGCACGGCGGCGCCGGCCTCGGTGTCCAGCAGGGCGCGTGCCGCCGGGTTCGCCGCGTCCTTGGCGCTCAGCCGTACCTGGACGCACTGCTGGCCCTCGTCGTCGAGCACGGCCTTGCGCAGCAGTTGGGGCAGCAGCCGGTCGCGCCGGAACTCGCGGCCGACCCGTACCGGGGTGACGCGCCTGCGCCCCGACGGCACGGTGAACGCGAGCTTGTCCGGAGGCGGCCCGCCCGGCCCCGGCGGACGGGAATGCGTGGTGCTGGTCACCGGCGGTCCTTTCGTTGGTACATGTGCAGCGGGCCGTACGGGTACGTGCCCGGCGGTCCGGGACGCGAGCTGCCGATCACCAGCGATCCCCGTCCCCTCGGCCGCGGCCCTCGCCGCGCTCGCCGCCCTCGCCACCGCCGGAACCCGCCCAGCCGTCCGAGGCCGGCCAGTCGTCGGGGTCGGTTCGGTCGTACGAGGCCGTGCGGTCGTACGGGTCCGGGCGGTCGTACGGGTTCGTCGCCTCACCCACGTCGGCCCGGTCATAGGAGTCGGCCCGGTCGTACCCGTCGGCCCGGTCGTACCCCTCCGTCTGCCCGTACGCATCCGTCGTCCCGTCGGGTCCCGAGCCGTGCCGGGCTCGGACGGTGTGGACCACGCCCATCCGCAGCGGGGTGAGCCGGACCAGCCCGGCGTAGCGGCCCGAGGACGTCCACAGGACCTCCTCCGGGTGGACCGAACCGCTCGCCCGCCAGGACTTCTCGACCTCGTCGCGTACGGCCCTCGGGGCGAACCTGAGCCAGGTCGCGGCGGCCGGGTCGCGGCTGAGCAGCGTGCCCTGCTCGGGTGTGGACAGCTGCACCACCGCCTGCCGGTCGGCGTCCGCGCCGACCAGTTCGGCCAACCCGTACGGGTCGGTGCCGAGCAGGTTCGCCGAGGTGGCACGGACCCGGCGCGGGGCGGCGAACGGGGGCGGGGCCAGCACCCCGTTGTGCTGGAGGTGATGGCGGGCCGTGGACAGCAGTTCGCGGACCCGCTCCTCGGTGCGCCGGACGGCACGCGCGCCGGCCTGGCCGCGCTCGACGGCGCCCCAGTAGTGCTTCATGGCCTCCAGGGCGGCGTCCGTCAGATCGGCGGACAGGGTGGCGACCAGCTCCGGACCGCCCTCACCGCTCTCCCGCTCCAGCCAGCGCGGCACGTCCTTGGGACGGCTCCCCCAAGGGTTCCCGGAGCTGCTCCCCTGATCCCTCTCCCTCTCCCTCTCCCGGTCCTTGTCCTCCCCGGCCTCGTCCCACTGCTCCCCGTCCTCCCAGGCGTACACGCTCGCCCAGTCGCTGTCCCCGTCGTCGGAGCCGGCGTACTCCTCGTCGGGTTCCAGGTCGGGGTCGTCGGAGAGCCAGTCGTCGTCGAGGTGCGGGCCGGCACCGGACGCGCCGGATCCGCCGGACGCCCCGGTGGCCGCGAGCCGCGCCGGCTCGGGCACCGCCTCCGCCTCCGCCGCGGCCGCCGTCGCCCGCAGCATCCCGGCGACGGAACGGGCGGCGTCGGCGCAGTACAGACGCTCCTCGACGGCCCAGTGCTCGCGGACCGCCTCGGCCAGGAGGCCGTCCAGACCCTCAAGTGCCTGACGCACCACGGCGGTTGTGTGAGCCGGGGCCCAGGCCGCGGCCGCCGCCCGCCAGAGCCGGCGTACGGTCTCCACCGCGATCCCGAGACCGGCCAGCAGGCCGATCGTGCCCATCCAGACCGGCGAGTCGGTCGCGTACCCCACGCCCGCGCCGACCGCGCCGCCGCAGAACGCCGCGACTCTCGGCGCCACGGCCCAGCGGCCCGGGCGCCCGGCGCCCCGCAGCCGGGCCGACCCGAGCGCCGCCATGCCGACGAAAAGCAGCGGCACAAGGACCGCGAGGGCGAGGAACGGCCCCGACCACAGCGCGCCGAGCAGCCCCGCCCCGGCCGCCGCCAGCGGTCCGGCCACCGGCACCCCGGGCACCTCGGTACCCGCCGCTCCCGTCGTCTGCCGGGCCACGGCCTCGGCGGAGTGCGGGGCGAGCTTCGGCAGCAGCGCCGAGCCCGGCAGCGGCTCGACCCGGCCGGCGAGACCGGTGAAACGCTGGGCCACCGACCGCAGGGCGAGCCCCTGCCCCAGCAGTTTCAGGGCGAACTCCCGCAGCCCCTCGCCGATCCGCTCCCCCATGCCCTCGGCCGACGGCACCCGCAGCCCGAGGGCCGCCAGCCGGGTGGTCGACTCGGCGGCGGACGGTGCCGTGCCGCCGCCGCTGCGCAGGGCCGTGGCGACGAGGTCCCGGTAGTTGTCGAGCGCCTTGCGCGCCTGGTCGACCTCCGCCTCGAACGTCTCGCGGCGCGACGCCCGCAGCAGACCGGGCAGGGTCCGCAGCCCGGCCAGCGCGTCGTCGGCGTAGTCGAGGGCGTCCGCGCAGGCGCGGTGGGCGTCGTCGGCGATGCCGCCGGGTTCCCGGTGCCCGAGGTCCCGGCCGCCGCGGCCGGCCACCAGCCCGCGCAGCGGCTCCGGCAGATCGGCTCCGGAGGAGGCCGTCAGCACCACGTCCGGCGCCAGGTCGTCGTCCGCTCCGGCGAACCGGGTGAGCGCGTCGCGCCACGCCCGGTCGCGCACCTCCGGCGGCAGGTCCTGCTCCAGCAGCCGTACGCCGGGCGCGGCGACGGCCTCGGGCAGCGCCTGCACGCTCTCCAGCACGCTGAGATAGACGTCCGGCACCGACAGCACATCCACCAGGATCGACAGCGCGTCCGGGTCGTCGGCCGCGGGCTGCTCCAGCGCGGTGCGCGCCGAGCGCAGATCGCCGGCCCACAGCAGCCCGCTGCCCGAGGCCCGCAGCACCGAGGGGCGCAGCAGCCGGCGGTCGGGCTGGAAGCCGCCCTCCTCGCCGGCGAACGAGCCCGGTGCGCTGCCGACGAGCAGGATGAGCAGCCTGACCTCGCCCACGGCCCGGTAGCCGGTGAGCAGTTCGTACTGCGTCTGGTGGTCGTTGAGCCCGGCGGGGGTGTCGACCACCAGGAACAGCGGGTCGTCCGGTTCCGGCAGCCCGGCCCGGCCCAGCTCCTGGGCGACTCTGTCCCGCAGGGCCGACGGACTGTGCAGCGCCGCCGCCCCGGCGCGCAGGTCCAGGCGGATGACGGTGCGGAAGGCCTGAGGCACGCTCACTGCGCGTCACCGTCCCAGGGGTTGCTGCGGCCGGAGTCTCCGGGCGGGTCCTCGTCGCCCCAGGGGCTGCCGCGGCGGGGGTCGCCGGGCTCGTCGTCGTCCCAGGGAGCCCGCCGCCGGCCGTCCTGGCCGTCCTGGCCGTCCGCGCCCCGGCGGTCGCCGAGGTCGGGGTCGGCGTAGTCGTCGTGCCGGCGGTCGCCGCCCGGCCTGCCGTAGTCGTCGGGGTCGTCGTGCCGGCCGCCCGGGCGAGGGCCGGTCCCGGCGTCGCGGCGGGTGCCCCAGCCGTCACGGCTCTCCCGTTCCGCGTCGCCACGTTCGTCGCCGTAGGGCCGGTCGGCGTCGTACGACCTGCCTTCGCCGTACGGCTTCTCGTAGTCGTCGTCGCGGCCCCGGCCGCGCGGCGCGACCGGGGTGGTGCCCCAGTCGTCGTCGTCCGGTGCCGGGCGCCGGGGTGCCGCATAGTCCTCGCGGGTGCGGGGGTCGGCCGGTGTGCCGCCGCGGACGTGTTCCAGCAGGGTGCGCAGCGTCGGCTGCACGGCACGCTGGTCGCCGAACTCGGTGTCCAGCGCCGCGGGCAGGGTCTCCGCCCAGAACTCCCACAGCGGGCGCACCCAGCCCTCGACCCGCTCGCCGCCCCGCTCCCGGCGTTCCGCCAGCAGCTCCAGCTGGCGCGGGGCGACCTTCTCGACCAGGTCGACGAAGAGGGGATGCGGTTCGCTGCCGGCCCGGGCCAGGCCCACCGGCTGAGCCCCCATCAGCTCACGGCAGTAGTCCTCGACGATCCGCTCGTCGTCCAGGACCGTCCAGCGCTCGTACGACCGCATCAGTTCGGCCCAGCTGGACACCCCGCCGGGGAAGTCCCCGAGGCGCAGCCGGACGCCCGGGACCTGGGTGCCCTTCTCGGGGTGCAGCCGCAGCCGGATCCGGTCCGGCGAGGACGGGTCGCCGTCGACGACGTCCACCTGGCCGTTCCACATGCAGCACAGCAGGCGGTGCAGGATGACGCGGCGGTCCTCCTCGCTGCTGACCATCCAGCTGTCGCGGTAGCCGAGCCGCTGCCGCCACCGCAGCACGTCCTGGGCCTGCTCGGAGTCCTTGGCCCGGGCCCACTGGCGCAGCACCTTGCGGGCCTCGGGCACCTGGGTGAGGCTCATCTCGCTGCGGAAGAGGACGACGGTGATCGAGTCGCTCTCCACGCCCCGGTACTCCACGGAGTTCTTCGCGTCGGAGGGCAGCCGCAGCGTCTTGCCGAGGAACTCCTGCACCTCCTCCACGGCCTGCACCCGCGGATAGGTCACGAGGACCCGCAGCAGCCCGGTGCCCTCGGGGGTGAACCCGACCGGCAGCAGCCCGGCCAGCTTGCGCCCGAACAGGTCGAGTGCCTCCTTGCTGACCTGGTCCTTGGCATCCGCGTCGCCGGCCGCCGCGGCCAGCAGCGTGCCCATGGGCGGCAGCAGCGGCCGCTCCTCCAGATGGGCCCCGCTCTCGGCGAACAGCCGGGTGATCCGTGCCTCCAGCTGCCCCTTGACCCGGGCCACCGAGCCCTCGGGGTCGCGCCGGCTGAGCCCGTGGACCTGCCGCCAGGTGTCGCCGTCGACCAGCTTGAGCAGCAGCGCCGCCTCGTCGTCGTTCTCGCGCAGGCCCTCGCGGCGGATCAGCCGGGTGACGACGTCCTCGTAGAAGTGGTTGAGGGTGCGCTGCGGCGGCAGCAGATACGAGATGCCGGTGCGGTCCTCGTACAGTTCGAGGCCCTTCTGCTGGGCGCTCTTGCGCTCCTGGTCGCTGTGCCGGCGGAAGGCGCTCACCAGCCGGCCGAGGTCGGTGCCGGCCGCGTCGGCCTGGGGCTGCCAGTGCATCTGCTGCTCGCGCCAGGCCTCGTGCCACACCTGCCGGCAGCGCCACTGGTACCAGAGGTTCTGCTCCTCGATGGCGGCCTGCACGTCGTCGTCGCCCCAGCGGGCCGGTGCCAGGCCCCCCAACTGGCCCTTGATCCGGGGGATCTTGGGCGGCTGCTCGGTCACCCCGGGCGGGCGCTGCGGGGTGCGGGCGCGGTGGTCCAGCATGCCGAGGAAGCCGAGCCGGGCGATGGGTTCCTCGCTGTCCGGGACGCCCCTGACGACGCGTTCGGCGAGGAAGGGGTCCACGGTCTGGAGCAGCTTGTCGATGGCGGGGCGGGGGGCGAACCGGTCGGCCATCGCGATGGCCGACCGGTTGGCCTCGGCCCGCAGGTCGGTCAGCAGCCGCTGCATGTCCGCGATGCGTTCGCCGAGCGCCCCCTCGATGCTGCGGCCGCCGCGCGGCAGCGGATCGGGCTCGGGCACCGGCAACTGCCGTCGTTCCCACAGCTCTTCCAGGTGGGAGTCGGCGAACAGCTGCCGGATCATCGGCACGGCCTCGTCCCGCTGCGCCGCCCTCGGCTGCTCCACGAGGTCCGTGACCGCGAGCCGCAGCAGCCGCCCGGCCACCAGGTCGGCCATCTGCTCCATGGGGGCGGTCATGGAGGCGACGAGGCTGGTGGACACGCCCTGCCGGCCGATGCCGGTCGGGGAGACGGCGCTGCGTTGCACGCCCCGGTTGATGAAGCTCGCCGCGAAGGTCGTGAAGTCGTCGTCGGCGGCCAACTTCCGGCCCCGGGCCCGGCCGTCGCCCAGCTCGGTGCCGATCAGCGACATCACCAGGGAGACGATGGAGCGGCGCAGGTCGTCGGCGCGGATACCGGCTGTGGGGCTGAACAGGAACGCGGTGGGCAGGATGCCGGTGCGCAGCCGGATCGGGATCGTGCCCGGGTAGCGGATACCGCCCCCGGGCTCCTGGTCGAGATCGCCGATCTCGTGGCCCTCCGACGGCGCGTTCTGCGTGTCCACCAGCCGGAACAGGTCGACCAGGGACCGGGCCGCGTTCAGTTCGGCCTCGCGCCCGCCGCCGGTCGCGGCGGAGAACGACGACGGCATGACGACCAGCGGGTAGATCTTCACGCCGTCGAAGCGGCGCAGCTGGAAGGCGTGGTTGATGAGGTGCAGATAGTCGAGGAAGATGCCCGCTCCGGTGCCGCCGGCCACCGAGAAGGCGACGAACACGTCACAGCCGTTGACCTTGCCGCCGCCGAGTTCGCTCAGCTCGCCGGCCGACTTGGCGATCGCGTCGATCGCCTGGAGCAGCGGTTCCAGGACCGGGCCGAGGCCGTGCCGGAGCGTGGCGAACAGGGCCGCCCGGCCGACGGTCGGCAGCTGCCCGGCGCCGGCGTGCAGCGGGGTGACCTTCGGCTCGTCGACGCGCGGCGGCAGCCAGTCGGCGACCTCGTCGCGCAGCACCGCCCGGAGCATCTTGGTCACTTCCGGGGAGGCGTCGAAGTTCGGCAGCAGGTTGTGGGTGGCCCGCGAGGTACGGGCGTACGCGGCCCGCAGGGACGGGTCCACGTTGAACTGCGGCAACCGCTGGAGGTCGCTCTCGCTGTAGTCGGCGTACACGAACTGGAGGCAGTCGGGCAGCTGGAACGGGGCGTGGCCGCTGTTCCGGCTCAGCGCCATGCCGTCGGGTCCGCACAGCTCGGCGCGCAGTCTGCGTTCCAGCTCGGCACCGACCAGTCCGCCGGTGCCGCCCAGGCCGACGAACATCATCGGCTGGAAGATCTTCATGGTTTCCTCCCCGCTGTACGGCCGGCGGGCGGCCGCAGGATTGTGCTGGGTACGTCCGTGGTGCCGCGGGCGGGCCGGCCGCGCGGCGATGGGATGCGGTGCGGTGTGCCGGTGCGGGGGCGGGCAGGCCGGTGCCGGCCCGGCCCGCCCCGCGCGTCACAGGAAGTCGTCGTAGGCGCCGCCCGTGCTGGGATTCCTCGGGCCGCTGCCACCGGCGTAGGCGCTCTCCGGCGAGTGCGGGCCCGGGGCCGGGCCCCCGCCGATGGAGAGGCTCAGCGTGTCGGTCAGCTGGACCCGGCCGCGGATCGGCAGCGGGATGCGGCTTCCGCTCTTGCGCACCACGGCGCCGCCCTCGCGGCTGCGCCGCACCGCGTACGGGCCGTGCGCGCGCTTCTCGATGCGCGGGCTGCGATGGGCCTCGGCGAGGGCGAACTCGTACCACTGCTTGTTGTTGCCGTGCCCGGCCTTGTGCTCGTTGACGACGGTGCCGTCCTCGGCGACCAGTTGCAGCACCAGTCCGAACGGGTCCCGCCGGCGCCTGCGCAGCCGTAGCCAGGCGACGACCGCGGCGACGGCCAGCGCGAGCGCCACGGCGCCGGCGACGAACGCCCACCAGTACTTGTCCCAGAGCCCGGGCTCGGGTGTGACCCGCACCGAGACCGGGGCGCGTTCGAGGGTCCGGTCGTCGTCGGTGGTGTCGACGACGGTGAAGGTGCCGGACAGGTCGAGGCCGTCGCCGAGTCGGTCGCCGAAGGCGCTCTCGGGGGAGACCCGGACGGTGACCTGCCGGGTGCCCTGCTCGCCGGGCTTGAGGGTGATCTCCTTCGGCTCGACGGAGAGCAGCCCGTCCTTCACGTCGGCGACGGACAGCCGCAGGGTGTGCGGGGCGTCGGTGGTGTTGCTGACATCCAGGGTGCCGGTGACCGTGCCGCCGGGGTGGGTGTCCCCGTCGGGCAGTTCGAGCGGTGCCTTGACGGGCAGTTCGCCGGGTGCGACCTGGCCGGTCTCGCTGCGGGTGTCGGCGCTCAGGCCCGAGGCGGTCAGCGTGGCGCTCACCGTCAGCGCTCCGGTGGCGTCCTCGGGGATGGTCACCGTGCCGGTGAAGGAGCCGTCGCTGGCGTCGGGGTCGGACCCCTTGCCGTTGTCGGCGAGGTCGAGGGCCAGTGCGGAGAAGCCGTCGCCGGTCAGCTCGCTGCGTACGCGCAGTCCCTCGTAGTCGCGCGGGTCCTTGATCTCGTAGCCCTCACGCGTCTGCAGCCGCATGGTCACCGTGACCTTCTCGCCGGCCTGCGGCGAAGGCGGGTCCATGGTGATGGCGCCGCGCAGTTCGCCCTGCCACAGCACGCTGACGGCGACGGGCAGCGAGCGGTGGCCCTCCGSGGCCTCGGCCTTCACCTTCCAGGTGCCGGGCAGCGGGTCGACGATCTTCAGCGCCTCGACGGTGCCGGTGCCGCCCGCCAGCTCGAAGCGGGATCCCTTGTAACGCCCGGAGGTGGTGGGGATCTTGTCGCCGGCCGGGTCGATGTAGGTGATCTTCACCTCGGGGTCGCCCTTGTCGACGACGATGCTGCCGACGGTCGCCAGCGGGGAGATGCCGATCTCCAGGGTGGCCGGCGGCCGCTTGCTGGGRCCCTCCTCGTGGCGCAGGCAGTGCGCGGCGGCGAAGATCCGCTCCAGGGTGGTGCCGACGTCCTTGGCCCCGTCGACCTTGTGGGCCTTGGGCGTSGCGGACGGCAGTTCCACGCAGCCCTTGCGGTAGCCGCCGGCGGCGATCTGGTCGAGCTGCTTCTTGTCCGGGTCGGGTCCGAAGCCCAGCGGCCAGATCTGGACGTTCTGCGCGGCGGCTTCYTTCAGCGCCTCCTTCAACTGCCGTTCGCCYTCGGCCGCTCGGTGCGCGGGGTCGCCGTACTTGAAGCTGTCCTCGACGTCCATCTTCCCGTCGGTCAGCAGGAACAGCACCCGGGGCACCGAGGCGTCGGAGCCGTCGGTGAGGTCGTCCACGCCCTGCCGGATGGCGGTCGGGAGGTCGGTTCCGGTGCCCTCGCTCTTCTTGCGGCCGCGCAGTTCGTCGACGCACTTGCCGACCTCCTCGCGGCCCGCCGCGTCCAGCGTGGTGCGCGGGCAAACCGGATCCACCACGCGCTGGCCGGCCTTCTCCGCGGCGGCGAAGCCGAACACGGTGACCTGCGAGGACGAGGACACGTCGCCCAGCGCGATCCGCTTGGCGGCAGCCTTCTCGGCCTTCATGTCCTCGGGCGCGAGGCTGGCCGACTCGTCCACGGCCACCGCGTAGTTGACGGCCGGGAACGCGGAGGTGGAGTCCGCCGCCGGCACCGGATCCTGACCGGCCGGTGCCAACAGGGACACGAACACCGCGGTGCCGCCGAGCACCGAGGCCGCGGCGCGGCGCACCCGGGGCCTTCCTGTCTGCCGTCTTCCCGTGCTTCTTCCCACGGCCGTCCCCTTGGTCTTCGACATACGTGCGTGAAGTTCGTGCTCGAGGTTCTTGATTCGTTTGTGGCGTGTACGTGGTGACGCTTCCGCGTCGTTGCTGGTGCGCGCCGGTGGCGGGTGCGGCGGTGCGTTGGCGTGTGCGCGGTGGTACACGGTTCGTGCGTGCGCCGGTCCGGGATCAGCCCGAGGTCAGTCCCCAGACCACGGCCAGCGCCGCGGACGGGGCGAGCGTGCCCACTCCCCAGCGGATGGCCCGGTACTTGGCGGACAGGATCGAGCTGACGTCGACGGCCTGGACGAGGAGCCATTTGGCCGGGTCGCGCCCGGCCTCGCCGACCCGCGCGGTCAGCCCCGCGAGGTCGTGGGATGCCACCAGGTCACCGAAGTACGTCACCCCGTCCCCGCGGCGGACCGTGCCGGTGCGCGGCATCAGCGCCGCGACCAGCGCGGCCACCGCGACGGCCCAGAGCACCCCGGACAGCACCAGCGTCACGTCGGCGAGCCCGTCCCAGGCGGGGGTGCCGCGCCACCCGGCGAGGAACGCGGGCAGCGCCAGCGTCCCCGAGAGCAGCACGGCCGCCTTGGAGTCGGCGCGCCCGAGGTCCTCCCGCACGGTCGTCAGTAACCGCTCGGCGATGCGCTCCCCCGACCGGTCGTGGCAGTGCCGACCCCCGTCCGGCACCGGCACGACCGGGTCGGGGGAGGTCCGTGCCGCGCCGTCGGCGCTCATCGGTCCTCCTCCACCCAGGACCAGCCGTCGTCCTCGGCACGTCTGCGGCGACGCGACCTCTCGTCGTCCGGGTAATAGGGCTCCGGCCGGTAGGTCCGGGGCCGGTCACCGGAGCGCGGCTCATCCTCCGGCTCATCGCCGGGGACCGGTCCCGCGGGGCCGAGCTCGGGCCGCCGCGGCAACCGCCGCACTGCGGCACGACGGTCGTCGTGGTCGACGTCGTCGTCGGGGCGGTAGCGCTCCGGCCGGTAAGTCTGACGACGGTCACGGAAGCGGGGCTCGTCGTCGTGGTCCGCGGACGGACCCGGCCGGTAGGTCCGGGGCCGGTCGTCGTAGCGGGGCTCGTCGTCGTGGTCCGCGGACGGACCCGGCCGGTAGGTCCGGGGCCGGTCGTCGTAGCGGGGCTCGTCGTCGTGGTCCGCGGACGGACCCGGCCGGTAGGTCCGGGGCCGGTCGTCGTAATGGGGCTCGTCGTCGTGGCCCGAGGAGGGACCCGGGAGGTACGCCTGGCGCCCGTCCCGGGAACGCGGCTCGTCGTCGTGATCCCCGTAGGGGGCGTACGGCTCCGGACGATACGTCCGCCGGCGGGCCCCGGCGCGGGGCTCGTCGAACTCGGCGTCGTCACGCGCGTCGTAGGGCTCGCCACGGCCGGGCCCGCGCCGGTCGGTTCCGTACCGGTCGCTTCCGTACCGGTCGTCCCCGTGCCGGTCGCTCCCCCGCCGGTCGGACTCGCCGCCCCGGGAGGGCGCCGCCCGCTGCGGCGGCCGCCGCCTGGGCGGTTCGTCCGATGCCCAGTCCGGGTTGAACGGCCGGCCGTCGGAGGCCTCCAGCTCCCGGTGCCGGCGCGCCGGCACGGTTCCGATGGGGCCCACCACGGGCCGCCCGTCGCCCTGGTTGAGCAGGTTCAGGACCTGTGTCTCCACGTCCACGGTGGCGAGTTCGCCCCGGGAGGCCATGGCGAAGAGCCGGGCGACCCGGTCCTTCTCGTCCTGCCGGCCCTCCTGGCGGATCTTCTCCAGGAAGTCCTTGGCGCCCTCGGGATCGGCGGCCAGCATGAAGCTGAGCTGCTCCAGCTCCCCGCCCTGCAGCATGCGCCGGTACGACTCCTGCCGCAGCCGGATCACCTTGGCCTGGGCGTGCGCGTCCCGCTCCTCGTCGGCGTGCTCGATGGTGCGGTCGTCCACCCGGAGCCGGACGTACAGCCGTACCCGCAGGCCGAGTTCGGAGCCGAGGTCGGCCCAGCGACCGCCCGCGCACTCGCGCGTGATGGCCCGGTTCGCCTGCTCGGCCTCCGTCACCCGATAGGTGGTGGTGACCTCACGCAGCCGTTCCAGGACCGGCGAGGTGAGCCGGTTGGCGACGTCGGTGACGACCTCCAGGGCGGCCAGATGGGGATCGGTCACCGACCACTCGATGTCCACCTCGGCCTTGAAGAAGGTGGTGCCGCCGGCAGCCGGCAGCTCCATCTGGAGCGGTGTCACATAGGTGCCGAGCGCGATCTCGCAGATGCTGTGCGGCCGGGCCAGCACCGGCTTGTCGACGTGCTGGATGCCGGAGGCCCGCTTCACCGTGTAGCCGCCGTTGCGGTAGAACTGCACCAGCGCCGAGCGCGGACTCACCCGCGGATAGCCGTCCGTCAGCGGGTTGAAGTCCCGGACGAAGGGACCCGTGGGCGCCGTCGGCTCGGGGCTCTCCGTCTCGTCCTGACCGGGCGCCTCGTCCTCGTTCTCAGCCATACCTCTCCTCCTCGCGCGTCCTCTCCCGACGCGGCCCTGCCTGGCGCGGCCTGTCCTCCGGCTCCACGGCGAGCCACCACAGGGCGCGCGCCTTCGGCTCGGGGAGCGGCTTCTCCGGGTCGTTCATCATTCGGCGCAGCAGCCAGTCCAGCCGCCGCCGGTCGTGCTCCTCGGTCGCCAGCGCGGGCAGCAGCGCCGCCAGCCCCGGCCGGGTCCACTCGGAGCCGCTCTTGCGCTCGGCCGAACGCAGCAGCTCCTCCAGCGCGTCCAACGCCACGTCCTTCGACCGCGCCGTGTTGAGCGCGGTCCACATCAAGTCGGCCATCGGCGCGACCAGTTCGGGCCGGATGGCGGCCAGGGCGAGCGAGACGGGCCAGTCCCCGCGGTCCCCCCACGGGGAGTCGCTGTCGTCGAGCAGCGAGTCGGGGTCCATCAGCAGCTCGTCCACCGTCGTCAGGGCGAGCCGCACCGTGGCCGCGAGCCCCAGGTCCTGGTAAGGCTCGCGCTTGTGGTGGGTCCAGTCGGCCATCCGCTCCAGCACCTCGGCCGCGTCCGGCAGCACCAGCAGCCGTACGACGTTGTGGGAGGCGACGCTGACCAGTTCCCCGTCGTCGCGGACCCCGATCTTGGCGAGCGCGTCCAGGGTGTCGTCCGTCGTGGCCGCGGCGTTGCCGTAGCCCAGGGCCCAGGCCGCGGTCCAGCGCTGGGACGCGGTGCCCTTGCGGCTCCAGTCGCCGATCAGCTTGTGCACCGCCTTGCGGTGCGATGCGTGGCCGGCCGCCTGGTCCAGCGTGGTGGCCGCGAAGATCAGCCGGCGGCTGGTGGTGGCCTCGGCGAGCGGCCGCACCAACTCGGTGTAGCCGTGGTCGAAGTCCCGTACGCACAGCTCCCCCGCGGACACCGCGGCGCGCATCCACACCTGGGAGCGCGGGTCGTCCGCCAGCAGCCGCAGCCAGCGCACCACCGGCGCCCGCACCGGGAAGTGCCGGTCCCACAGCTCGGTCAGCACGGCGGACGGCAGGGCGGAACCCCGGTAGAAGATCAGCCGGGCGGGCACGTCATGGCCGTCCACCTCGACCTTGCCGTCGGTCAGTTCGGCGCGCGAGAGCGCCACGTCCGCTTCCGGGTCGTCGCAGAACAGCGGGCGGGCCGGGGTGTTGTCCGGGTCGGACTGCACCGACAGTTCCCAGGTCAGCAGGTGGGCGGCGGCGGCCACGGCGCTGTGCGAGGCGCCGCCCAGCACCGCTAGCGCGATCCGGAAGGCCACCGGGTGGAACAGGGTCGCCGTGCCCGACCGGGCCGTGCCGCGCTCCGGCCGCTCCGGCTCGGCCGGCAGCGCGGTCAGGGCCCGGTCCACTCCGGCGAACCACTCCTGGGCCTGCTCGGCGGCGATGCTGCGGCAGCCGGACAGCAGATCGTCGTAGGAGACGTCCCCCAGCACATGCCCGGCCAGCAGCGACGCGAGCAACTCGGCCTCGGCGGGGCGCAGATCGTCCAGCCCGACCGCGTCGGTGATCTCGTCCCCACCCGCGAGCTCCTCCGCGCGGGCCAGCAGGTCGTCCAGGGACGTGTCGTCCTCGCGTGCCTCGGCGGTACGTTCCTCCAGGCGCTCGCGCAGCCGGGTGGTGAGCAGTTCGTCGGTGGGCGCGGGCGGGCAGAGCATGCCGTAGCGCCCGGCGAGGAGCGGGTTCGCCGCCGAGCCGACGGTGACGACGATCACCGCGAAGGCCTCGCGGCGGGCCAGGGCCGCGGCGAGCTGGTCGAGGTCCATCTCGTCCGGGGGCAGCGCGTCGGGCCGGGTCAGGGACAGCTCCAGCAGATGGCCGGTGCCGTGCCAGTCCTGACCGCCCTCGCCGTCGAGCGTCTCGGCCAACTGCCGGATGCCGCCGTCCGGATCGACCCGGCGCACGCGGGCCTCGGGCTCGGCGTCGGTGCCGTTCGCGGCGGAGGTCGTGACCTCGTCGAGCAGTGAGAGCGCGGTGCTGGTACGTCCCGTGCCGGGCGCGGCGCCGAGCACCAGCAACCGCCGGGCGCGCAGCGCGTTGCGCAGCCGTACGTACCCCTCCGGCGGCACGTGCGCCCGGCGCAGCCTGCGCAGTTCCTCCTCGGGGACGGGGCCGCTGCGCATGCCGGCGCCGGGGCGGCGGGCGCCCAGCAGGAGGTTGATGTTGTCGCCGATGTGGGCGCTCTGCAGCCGCGAGTGGGCGAAGCTGATCAGGTCGCGGTGGACGTCGAACAGCTGCCGGGTGGCGCGGCGGGTGCGCGCGGCGGCGGCGAGGTCGGTGGGCCCGTCCTCGCCCTGGTCGTCGGCGAGGGGGTCGCGGGTGCGCTCCTTGAACCGCCCGGCGGCGCGCTCCCGTTCCTTCTCCCGCTCCTTCTCCTTCTCCGCTTCCTCGTCCTCGGCGGACTTCTCGTCGCCGGAGGCGTCCTCGTCGCCGCTGTCCCGGTCGTCCTGCTTCCGGTCGTCCCCGCCCTTCCTGTCGTCCCGGTCGCGTTTCCGGTCGTCCCCGCCCTTCTTGTCGTCCCCGCCCTTCCTGCCGTCGTCGGACGACCGTCCCGCGCCGGGCTGCTCGGAGGCGTCGTCGGCCGCGCCGCCCGCCTGCTCGTCGTCGCTCACTCGGCTCAGCCCCTCCCCTGCTCGGTGACCTGGTTGCCGGACCCGCCCATCTGCACGGGCCCGTGGTAGACGTTGCTCTCGTTATGGAAGGCGTCACGCCTGACGTTTTGATGAATGCCGACGTGGCCGGGCCGATGGCCGGACATGTCCATGGCCTCGAAGTCGTCCTCGTCGCCGTCCGGCTCGTCGTCGAGCCCGTCGTCATCGAGAGGCAGGGGGCTCCCGGCGGGCGCCGGCGCCGGCGCGGCAGGCGCGGGCTCGGGGATCTCCGGGGCGGGCCGGCCGGGCAGGTGGAACCAGGCGGTGACCTCGCCCTCCTTGAGCTCCAGCCGGGCCGGGGCGTAGTGCGCGGGCTCGATGAACTTGCCGCCGGCGCTGACCACGTCCTCGTACAGGGACTGGGAGGTCACCAGCACGAGGTCGGCCTTCTCGGCATCGAGGAGCTGCCGGGCGAGGGACGAGTCGGCCAGCCGGCAGGCGAGGTCGACGGCGCGTCCGCTGATGCCCCGGTCGTCGTGGCGGACCGGGCCGACGTGCATGCCGACGCGCAGCCCGAGCGGGACGGCCAGGTCTCGGTTGACGTCCCGCAGCTTCTCGTGCGCCTCGATCAGCCACAGGCCGAGCAGCCGGCTCGCCGCGATCCGGCCGGTGACGGACACCAGCACGCCGTCGCCGCGGTCCTCCAGGTGTACGGCGTCCCGCGCGACCTTGGCGTGGGTGAAGGCCGTCTCCACCACCTGGTAGATCCGGGCGCGCATACGCGGCTTGTCGACGTCGTCGTACTCGCCGGAACGTCTGGCGTCGACGCTGATCACCAACTCGTAGTGCGCTTCGGTGAGTTCCGATGCGTCGTGGTTCACCCGTGCCCCCTGCATGTTCTGTTCGCTGGCATGTTCTGTTCGCTGCCGAAGAGGTGGTTCGCCGTGGCCGAGGAGGTGGTCCGCGGAGGTAGCCTGGACGGTCGTCCGTGGGAGGGGTCCCGCCTCATCAGGGTCGGGCCCGGGACGAGAGGCGTCTGTAGCCGTTTACACACGGCGGGGCGTGGGTCTACTCCTGATGACCGTCCGCGAGGAGGGCGAGCAGCGCGGGGTCGAGGATCTGCACCATCCGGTTGCCGGTGCGCACGATGTTCTGGGTGCGCAGCAGCCGCAGGGCCTTGGCGACGGCTTCCCGGGTGGCCCCTATCGTGGCGGCCAGCTCGTCCTGGGCCAGCTGGACGGCGGGGCCGGAGGCGGCGGCACTCGACGGGCCCGCCGCGGAAGGGGCGTAGGGGCCGGAGGGGTCGACGCCCGACAGCTCGATGAGCCGGCCGGCGAGGCGTTGGAGCACGGTGAGCGAGGCGAGCGCGGACCGTTCCTGGTCGGCGCTGCGGAGCCGGCCGGTGAGCTGACGCATCACCAGAGCGCTCACCCGGGGATACAGGATGAGAAAGCGGCGGAACGCGTCCCCGGATATGACCTGGGCCTCTATGGGACCCAGCGCGCGCACGGTGGCACTGCGGGGATGCTGGTCCAACGCGGCCATCTCACCCAGCAGTTCACCCGGGCCGCGCAGGCCGAGTATCAGCCGGGTGGCCCCTCGGTCCGTCGCCACGGACACGGTCACCCACCCCCGAATGATGATCAAGACGTGACTGGACCGGTCCCCCTCTGTGAGCAGATGGGTATCGGCCGGATAGCTCTTCCGATGGCCGAGAGCCATGACGCCCTCGTGCTCCTGGGGAGTCAGCGTCTGTGCGAACGCCAGCTCATTTCCGAGCAGCCCCATGGCCAGTCCCCCGCCGCAGTCCGGACGCCTGGAATTTCGATGGGTGTTGATGGTGGCAGGGCGAAGGTTCACGCCGAGCGGATTGCGCCATACCGGGGGTACTGGCCGGTAGTTGCGGAATGCCAGGTTGGTCGCCCCGTCGCCGCGCGCCCCCGCCGCACGCCGCCACGCCGCGACCACCGCAGGCGGGGTCCACCTCGCCCGCGCCCGAAGGAACGACCGTGAGGTCAGACCCGATGCTCGGACAAGGGACCGCTTCGATGCCGGGATTCGGTCAACGGATGGAGAGTTGGCGAAAACTCGGGTTTGGGCTGTGACAGCGGTGATGGCGTGGTGGTGGAGGGGTGAGGGGACGGTGAGGCGGG
>NZ_RDBN01000076.1 GCF_008042075.1 Streptomyces sp. UW30
GAAGAAGTAGCGCCGCGATTGC
Source organism: Streptomyces sp. UW30 (assembly GCF_008042075.1). Classification (GTDB taxonomy): domain Bacteria; phylum Actinomycetota; class Actinomycetes; order Streptomycetales; family Streptomycetaceae; genus Streptomyces. The sequence continues at coordinate 23 of NZ_RDBN01000076.1, forward strand.
CCTCAGTTTCCGCACAGACGATTCAAAAGTCTGAGTTAACGGCGGTAACACCCCTGGTCAGACACGGTTCGGCATCAACAAGCGCATACCGACCACTCAGTCTGCGCAAACCCTCGCGCATGTGCCTACTCCGAAGTAACGTGCGTGGCTCGCCCGCCCCCCACCTCCCTGCGGTCCGCCGCGCCGGACCCGAGCCACGCAAGGAGTACCGGGATGTCCACCCCGTACGACCCGTACAACCGGCAAGACCCGTACGACCGGTTCCAGGCACCTCTCCACCCATCACCCGCCCCGCCCCCGTCGTACGCGTATGAGCCTCGACGTCTACAACTTCGGCGGTCAGGGGCGGTACGTGACCGTCGCGGCGGAGCCGATGGGGGCGGGCTGGTCGGTGTGGCCCGTGGCAGCGGGCGCCGCGCGCGCCTGGGTGCCTGCCGGAGGGCGGGTCGGGGTGGACTTCGTGGTCGTGGCGGGGCGGTCGGTGCGTCGGCGGGTCGACCGTCGGCTGGTGTTCGGGGCGCGGCTCGACGGTGGGGGCGAGGTGCCCGGCAGTGTGGCGCTCGTGCACCTGAAGTAGCGCCGCGATTGCCCTCAGTTTCCGCACAGACGATTCAAAAGTCTGAGTTAACGGCGGTAACACCCCTGGTCAGACACGGTTCGGCATCAACAAGCGCATACCGACCACTCAGTCTGCGCAAACCCTCGCGCATGTGCCTACTCCGAAGTAACGTGCGTGGCTCGCCCGCCCCCCACCTCCCTGCGGTCCGCCGCGCCGGACCCGAGCCACGCAAGGAGTACCGGGATGTCCACCCCGTACGACC
>NZ_RDBN01000077.1 GCF_008042075.1 Streptomyces sp. UW30
CGCTCGACCAGGGCAGCGGCCTGCTTCTGTGCCCCAGCCTGCCGCAGGCGACGCAGCATCCGAGCCACGATGCTCGGGTCGTCAAGGGGAGCGTGGACGGCGGCCCGCTCCACCAGCGCCGTAACCTGCTTCTCCGACCCGGCCAGCTCCAGACGGTCCAGCAACCGGGCCACGGTTCTCGGATCGTCGAGGGCGACGCGGGCAACATAGGCGGCGGCCCGCTCCACCAGCGCCGTAACCTGCTCTTCCGCCCCGGCCAGCCGCAGACGACCGAGCAAACACGCCACGGCGTCCGGATTGTCGAGGGGGGCGTGGTCGGCGGCCCGCTCGGCCAGCATTCTGACCTGCTCCTCCGCCTCCGCCCACCGCAGATGATCCAGTAACTGGGCCAAGGCATACGGGTCGTTGAGGGAGACATGGAGTGCCGGATTGCGGGCCAGCAACGCGGCGACCTGCTCCTTCGCCCCGGCCTCCTGCAGACGGCCCAGCAACCGGGCCACAGCACCCGGGGCATCGAAAGAGACATAGGTGACAGCCCGCTCGGCCAGCACCGTGGCCTGCTCCTTCGCCCGCACCAGCCGCAGATGATCTAGTAACCGGGCCACGGCGTCCGGATTGTCGAGGGGGGCGTGGGCGGCGGCCCGCTCGGCCAGCATTCTGACCTGCTCCTCCGCCCCGGCCAGCCGCAGTTGATCCAACAGCTCAGCCACGGCGTGCGGGTCATCGAGGGAGACATGGGCAGCGGGATCGCGGGTCAACAAGGCGGCGACCTGCTCTTGCGCCCCGGCCTCCCGCAGACGGCCCAGCAACATGGCCACAAAACGCGGGGCATCAAGGGGGACGTTGGAGGCGGGGTCGCGGGCCAACAACGCGGCAGTCTGTTCCTCCGCCTCGGCCAGCCGCAGACGGCCCAGCAACCGGGCCACGATGCCTGGGTCATCAAGGGGAACATGGGCGGCAGCCCTCTGGGCCAACACGATGGCCTGTTCCTGAGCCCCGACCCGCCGCAGATGCCTCATTATCCGGGCCATGGCCTCTGGGTTGTCGAGGGCGCCATGGATAGCAGCCCGCTCGGCCAGCACCCGGACCTGCTCCTGCGCCCCGGCATCCCACAACTGATCCAGCAATCGGGCCACAGCACCAGGATCGTCGAGGGCAACGTGGCTGGCAGCCCGCTCGGCCAACACCCTGGCCTGCGCGTGTGCCCTTGCCCACCGTAGATGATGCAACACGTCGGTCAGAATGGCCGGGTTGTCGAGGGGGGTGTAGGCGGCAACCCGCTCGGACAGCACCGTGGCGTGTTCCTCCGCCCCTACTTGCCGCAGATAACCCATCATCTGGACCACGTCGTACAGGTTGTCGAGCGGGGCGTGGGCGGCAACCCGCTCGGTCAGCACCCTGACCTGCTCGTCCGCCCCGACCAGCCGCAGACTGTCCAGCAGCCCACCCACGGCGTACCGACTGTTGACGGGGGCCTTAGCGGCGGGGTTGCGGGCCAGCAATGCGGCAACCTGCTCGTTCGCCCCGACCAGCCGCAGATGGTCCAGCAGCTTAGCCACAGCGTAGGGGTTGTCGAGGCGGGCTTGGGTAACGGTCCGGTCGGCCAGCACCGTGGCCTGCTCCTCTGCCCCGGCCAGCCGCAGACGGCCCAGCAACTGAGCGATGGCGTAGGGGTTGTCGAGGGAGACATGGGCCGCGGCGTGGTGGGCCGGGCGGGGGTCGGTGGGGTAC
>NZ_RDBN01000078.1 GCF_008042075.1 Streptomyces sp. UW30
GTACTTGGTGCTGGCGGTCACCCCCTAGCGGCAGCGGCTCCCGCCCCGGGGGACCTGCCGCTCAGCCCCGGGATCAGCACCGCCGCCACCGCCAGGTGCATCAGAGCGAGGGAGACCCGGGTGCCGCCGCAGCAAGTCAGCCGCCAGGTCGGCACCCTCTACCTCGAAGCGCGCTTCGCCCTTTGCGAGGTTGCCGGTACCCAAATCGTGCAAGACAGTCGCGGCGAATAGCAGGTCGCGGTCGTAGGTATCGTCCTCGAGGCACCCCTCATGGGCTGCCAGAATCTCGGCGAAGAGAAAGCTGCGCACGCTGTGATTGAACACTGCAGCGGTCTCGGAACTACGCACGGTGGAGACGATGGCCTCTGCCATGGGGCCGGTAGGCAGGTCAAGCGAGAAGTTCATGTACGTAGGCTAGGCACCGGACCTGGCTCCGGGCAGTGGCATGTGTGACACCTGTCGCAACATTCGCGCCACTCGCCGGCAGAGGGGTCACAGGCTACCCATACGAGATCACCGGCTGCTGAAATCCACGACGATATGCGGTGGGAGTAACACCGAGAGCGTCGCGGAAGCGTGCGCGCAGACTAGTGCTGCTGCCCACTCCGCTTTGTGCGGCGATGCGCTCGATACTCAGATCGGTGGCTTCGAGGAGTTCGCGGGCGTGATTGAGCCGGGCGGTAACGAGCCACTGATAGGGACTGGAACCGGTCTCCTGTCGCCACATTCGGAGCAACGTGCGGGTGGAAACCTGCGTATGGCGGGCGAGGTCATCAAGTGACAACGGCTCACAGAGGTGGTGAAGTGCCCAAGTGCGAGTGGCGTTGAGGCTCTGGCTGGGTTCATCGGGCAAAGCTCGGGGAATGATTTGCGATTGAGTTCCGTCACGCGGTGGCGCAGCAACTAGATCGCGAGCGATGACGTTGGCGACCGCGACACCCAGGTCCTTGCTCACGATGTGAAGGCAGCTGTCCGGAGAGCTTCAACTGCGTCGGGCGCGACGGGTCGTCGATAGGTGTCGAAGCCGGGGACGACGACGGTGTCGGCGCGAGCAACGGGCGCGAGGCCCTTGGTGACACCGAGGGTGAAACCAGCGCTGGTGATGACGTCACCACCGCTGGGTCCACAAACGGTCAACTCGTAGTGCGTCTCCGCACGTGGATTGAAGATCTGGGTSGGAATGCCCAGSTCRAGGGGGAGGACACCGGGCAGTGCCAGCACCGCAACACGATGGGTGCGCATGGCATGGACCTTACGTTGGAACTTCTTAAACAGGCTGACCCAGTAACAGTCATCGGAGGGATAACGACGCCATGACCCCTTTGCAGAAATCCCCTCAAAGGGGCCACTAGGACACCCAGCCCAGGCCGCGTATCCGCGACACCCGCACTTCTAGATCCTGCCGAGTCGAGCGGGACCAAATCGGGCGGGACCAAACCTGTCACATCCAGGACTCGGCACCCTCGCAGGGGGCAATTCGCCAAGGGTGACAGTTTGCCTGCCCTCTCCAGCCCTATTACATCGAGCTCCGCCCAAGAAGGCAGGCAATACCGTCACGATGAAGTTTTCTCGTGGGGCTCAGCCGGTGACTACCACGTAATTGCCGCGGAGGTGAATAACACCGCCTCAGGAAACAGCCTCGTCTGCCGGGGACTCATCGAGATCGGGGAAGTAAGGGCCCTCGACCTCGCCCGGACGGATCACGGCCGACTTAGGACGGTCGTCCAGCAGCAAGCGCGTGGCATCCGTCTTCGCGTAGTGCCCAGCGGGGTCGGC
>NZ_RDBN01000079.1 GCF_008042075.1 Streptomyces sp. UW30
CCCCCAACCCGTCGGGCGTCCAAGGCCACTGGATCCCGACTCCGATCTGCCCGCCCGACCGTCCCCAGCCGCCCGGGCCGCCGCCCACTCCCCCACGGCGGCCCGGGCCCGGACACCGAGGAACCGCCATGACCCACCCCACGACCATCGACGAGAACGCCCCCGTCATCGCCGACCACACCATCCGGATCGCCGCTCCCCTCGAACGGGTCTGGCAGTTGCACACCCGGATCGACTCCTGGCCCAGCTGGCAGGGCGCCATCACCGAGGCACGGCTCGACGGCCCCGTCGCCCCCGGCACCACCTTCCACTGGCTGACCGCGGGCCTGTCCATCGACTCCACCGTCTACGCGGTCGACGCCCCGCACCGCATCCTGTGGGGCGGTCCCGCGCACGGCATCACCGGCGTGCACGAGTGGACCTTCACCGAGGACGGCGACGGCGTCGTGGTCCGCACCCGGGAGTCCTGGGCGGGCGCGCCGGTCGACGCCGACCGCGCCAACCTCGCCGCCGCGCTGGACGACTCGCTCGTCACCTGGCTCGACGCTCTGAAGAAGGCGGCGGAGTAGTGGCCGAGCCTCTCTTCCTCACCGATCTGGTGCTGGCGTTCCTGCTGGCGATCACCGGCGGTCTGCTGGGCCGCCGGGCCGGCCGCCGCCAGGCACAGCGGGGCGAGATACGGCGACGTCCGCTCGTCCTGTACGTCACCGCCGCGATCGTCGCAGCCCGGCTGGCGGTCGCGGTACTGCTCCTGGCGACCAGCGGTTGGCCGTTGGTCGCCCATCGCCTCCTGCTCGGCCTGCCGGTCGTGGTGCTGCCGCTGGTGAGGGCGCTGGTGCGGCCCAGTGCCGTCGCCGCGCACACCACGGCGATGGGTGCCTGGCTGTCCTTCTATCTCCTGTACGTCCCGCCCGGTCCGCAGGATCTGCCGGTCGCGGCCGGAGCGTCCGCGCTCGTTCTGGCCACGACGATCGGGACCTCCCTCCTGCTCGGCGACCGGCGCTCCCGCGGCGGCCGCCTGGCCCGGCTGCCCTGGCTCTCCGGGATCGCCGCGGCGGTCACCGCCATGGCGCTGGGAAGCCTGTTCCTGGTCAGCGAGTCCGCGACGACGGACTGGGGCGGCGGCCCGGAGCGCGCCGGGCACTCCGTGCACGCCATGGGCCACGGTCACGACGCCGGGGACGCGCCCATGCGTTCCGTGGACGAGCTGACCGGCCCGCGCGACGGCATCCCCGACGCCCGCTACACCCTGACCGCCGCGCACGGCACCGTACGGCTGTCCTCGGGCAGGAAGATCGACGCGCTCACCTTCAACGGAACCAGCCCCGGCCCCGAACTGCGGGTCGAAAAGGGACAGTTGGTCGAGGTCACCCTGGTCAACAAGGACGTGACCGAGGGCGTCACCCTGCACTGGCACGGCGTGGACGTGCCCAACGCGGAGGACGGGGTGCCGGGCGTCACCCAGAACCCGGTCCGCCCCGGCGAGAGGCACGTCTACCGCTTCGTACCCGACCGCGCCGGCACGTACTGGTATCACACGCACCGGGACTCCGAACGGTCCGTGGAGCGTGGTCTGTTCGGTGCGCTGATCGTGGAGGACGGCCAACAAGGCGTGCAGCAGAACGTGTTCACCCACCTGTGGCCGGGCGCGGACGACCAGATCGGGGCGTTCGGCACAGCCGACAGCGCCGAACGCCGCGCGGTCCAGGCCGGCCGACCGGTGGTGCTACGGCTGATCAACAGCTCCAAGGAGCCGCACCGGATCCTGCTCGGCGGCGCCCCGTTCCGGGTCACCGCCCACGACGGCAACCCGATCGACGAACCGGGCGAACTCAAGCCCGGCACGGACCTGTTCCTCGCCGCCGGCGGCCGCTACGACGTGGCCTTCACCATGCCGGACGACGTGGTGACGCTACGGCTGGACACCTCCGAGATCCCCAACGAAGCAGGCCTCGCCTTCAGCCCCGACGGGCGCGCCGAACCCGCCGCGCTGAAGCGGGGCGATCTCTTCGACCGCCTGTCGTACGGCGAGCGAACCGGTCCGAAGCCGGAAGGCGGCCAGGCATACGACCGCGACTTCGACCTCGTGCTGGACAACGGCTTCGGCTTCAGCGGAGGTTCGTTCACCTTCACGGACACGATCAACGGCCGCCTCTCCCCGGCCGTGCCGACCCTGATGGTCCACGAGGGCGACCGGGTGCGGATGCGCATCACCGCACGGGGGATCATCGACCACCCCATGCACCTGCACGGCCACCGGATCCGGGTGATCTCACGCAACGGCGGGGCGGTCACCGGCAGCACCTGGTGGACCGACACCCTCAATGTGGCCCCCGGTGAGAGCTATGAGATCGACTTCACCGCCGACAACCCCGGGGTGTGGATGGACCACTGCCACAACTTCGAACACGCCGAAAGCGGCATGATCATGCACCTGGCCTACGACGATGTCACCACTCCGTACCACGGCCCGGCGCACTGAGGGAGACGCGGGATAGAAGGCCCGGAAGCAGGGGCCCGCCAGGCTGTCGGCTGTCCAGGTGTCGCGCCCGGTCGGCACCGGTCCGTCACCGTCTGGCGACATCCCCACAACCGAACCGTGTTCATGCGTCAAGTCCGGTTCGGACAAGAGGAGTTGGTGTCCGGGAAAGCCACCGTGCGCCAAACTGCCTTCCATACGTACCGCCGCGGAGGCGGGAGCGCATCCATACGGGTGGGGGGCTGGGATGTCCGAGTGGAGACCGGTCGTGGCAGCGGTGGCGGGGACACTGCTGCTGGCCGGGTGTACCGGTGGGGCGGACGGGGGTTCCGCAACCGAAGGCTCGGCTGATGCGGCGCGGAGCGCGAGTGGGGCGGACGCCGCCGGCCCGTCGGCCTCGGCGAGCCCCGTGGCCGAGGACGAGCCGTACACCATGTCCGAAGAGCGGGCACCGCAGACCCGGTCCGAAGCGGTCGCGTTCGTGCGAGGGCTCGCCCCGCGGGCTGACAACTTCGGTTCCGGTTTCCGTAAGGCCCAACCGTACGAGAGTGATCCGAGCGAGTGGGCCGTGCTCGACGAGGACTGTGTGTGGCAGCGAAGGCCGCTGCCCGGCACGACACTGGCCAGTCTGACCCGGAGATTCGTGCTCCCGCGCAGCGGCGGCAAGGGCGCGGTGCACGTGTCCTTGACGGTCTCCGTCCACAAGGACATCACGGCCGCGCGCCGGGACATGGCCGTGTCCCTGGAGGAGGCGTTGCGCTGTCCGAACCAGCGGTTGAACGCCACCGAGCGGGTCCGCGGACTCTACTCGCGGGCCGATCCGTTCTCCGAGGCGCGCAACGGGATCACCGACGACGACCTCATCGAGAGCGGGGAGTACGTCGTGGACGGCACGAAGGGCGCGCTGCCCTTCGACTGGTTCAAGTACCGGCTCGGTCCGGTCACGGTGGCCGCGACGGACCGTATCGGAGCGGGCCACGACGACAAGGAGGCGACGCGGATCGCCTCGCAGGTGGCGCAAGGCGTGGCCTACACGGCCGCCGAGATCGACAGCCTCGGAGGCAACGCGGCACGGGACGACGCCGACGCGGAGGGCAAGGGCACTGCCGATGGCGACGACGATGCGGAGGGCTCGCGATGAGTGAACCTCTGAGGCCCGCAGACCCCTCCCGCATCGCCGGCTTCCGGCTGCTGCGGCGGCTCGGCGCGGGCGGCATGGGCGTGGTCTACCTGGGTCGCGAGGACGACGGCACCCTCGCGGCGGTCAAGGTGATCCGGGGCGAGAGCGCCGACGACCCCGCGTTCCGGGCGCGGTTCGCCCGCGAGGTCGAGCTGGCCCGGCGGGTGACGAGCCGTTGGGTGGTGCCCGTGCTCGGCGCGGACGCGCAGGCGGCTGAGCCATGGCTGGCGACCGTGTTCGTTCCCGGTCCCTCGCTCGTCGAGGCCGTCGCCGCGCACGGGCCGCTCCCCACCGCCACCGCACGCTTTCTCGGCCGGCTGCTGGCCGACGCCCTCGCGGACGTGCACGCGGCCGGACTCGTCCACCGGGACGTCAAGCCCGGCAACGTACTCCTCGCCCTGGACGGCCCCCGGCTGATCGACTTCGGGGTGGCACGGGCCGACGACGACACGGCGCTGACTGCCTCCGGCATGGTCGTCGGCAGCCCCGGATTCCTCTCCCCCGAACAGGCCCGCGGCGAACCGGCCACCCCGGCGAGCGACGTCTTCTCGCTCGGCGGCGTCCTGGCCTACGCGCTGACCGGCCACCCGCCCTTCGGCAGCGGCGCACCAGAAGCCCTGCTGTACCGCACCGTCCACGACGAACCAACGCTCGACGGAATCGAGGACGACTCCCGGGCCCTCGTGGCCCGGTGCCTCGCCAAGGCGCCGGGAGACCGGCCCACCGCCGAGGAACTGCGCCGACTTCTCACCGAGGACGACGCCCCGGACGGCGCCACCGAACGCCCCGACCAGGACGGCGCCGCTCGACTGCCCCAGCCGGACGGCACCACTCACCTCCCCGACGCGGTCGCACGCATGATCGCCGCCCGCTCCGCCGAGGGCCTCGCGCTGCCCGAGATCGAGCCGACCGAGCTGGACGAGTCCGCCGCCGCACCCGCACCCGCCCCCGCCGAGGGCGAACCCCAGGACACCGCAGATCGGCGCCCGACCCGGCGGCGACTCCTGCTCGCCGGTGGGGCGCTGCTGCTCGCCGCGGGAGGTGCGAGCGCCGCCGCGCTGCTCGCGAACCGCGACGACGACAAAGCGCCGCCCGGCAAGAACCGTCCCGTCTATGTGCTGGGCGTCCATGCCACGGAGTCGACGGAGCTCGTCAGCCGCGTCAGCGAACGCGCGGCCCGGCTCGCCGTCGCCCAGCACAACGCCGCCCCGGACCGCGCGTACGACCTGACGGTCAAAGTCCTGCGGGACCGGGGCGACGCGGCCGGCGCCCAGGACGTGGCCGGCCGGTTCACCGCGGACCGGGACGTGGTCGCCGTTCTCGGGCCCGTCACCGAAACCCCGATGCGGTCGGCCGCGAAGGTCTACGGCCAGGCCGGACTGACCCATGTGTCGAGCACCACCGGCCAGCAGGACTACTTCGTGACCTCGCCCAGTACGTCGTTCCAGACCGGGATGGCGCACACCGCGCTCGGTGGCTGGATCGCCCTCCATGCCATGGTCACCAACCGGCTGGGACGCATCGGCGTGGTCCTGGACCGCTCCGGCGGCACGACCATCCAGGACCAGGCAAGCCTGCTGGTGCAGCAGTGGCGGGACGTGCTCGGTGCCCAGGTGGTGCCTCAGGTCGTGGCCGAGGAGACCGGCGACGGCCCGGAGGCGGTACGTGCGCTGCTCGCCGCCGGGGTGACCGCCTTCGCCTACCTCGGCCCGCTGGACGCCACGGTCGCCGCCGCCGGCCAGCTGGCCTCGGCCGGTTTCGACGGCCCGCGCTGGATGCAGCATCTGCTGTACGGCACGGACTTCCCGCGCCGCGCCGGAGCCGCGGGCCAGGGCTGGTACGTGGTCGACTCCGCCGCCGATCCGTCCGCCCTGACCACCAAGGCGGCGCGGGACTTCACCGCCGCGTGGCGCAAGCGCTACGGAGCCGTTCCGGAACCGTACGCCGCGGAGGCGTACGACTCGGTGCGGATGCTGCTCGGCGAGTTCGCCCGGACGGTGTCCGCGCGGACCGGCGCCCGGCCGGAGCGGGCCGCGCTCGGTGAGCGGATGGCGAAGGCGAAGTACCAGGGCATGGACCGGACGTACGCCTTCGGCGAGTATCACCAGTTCGACAGCAGCGGGCAGGGGTGGATGCGCAGTACGTATGTGCACGAGGTGCGCGACGGGCGCTTCCGCCAGCTGGGGTCTCTCGCGGATCTTCAGGGCGCGGGGAATGCCCGGAGCTGAGGGGCGCGTCGCCGGGTCCCGGGCCCGTACCGGGCTCGGGAGGTTGACGGAAGGGGGGTCCGTGCCATGGATCGGCTGCTGCCGTCCGACCCGTCCGTGATCGGCGGCTACCGCTTGGCGGCGCGGCTCGGCGCGGGTGGGATGGGCGTGGTCTACCTGGCACGCTCCCCGCACGGCACCTGGTGCGCCCTGAAGTCGATCCGCTCCGAGCACGCCGACGATGCCGGGTTTCGCGCCCGCTTCCGGCGCGAGACGGAACTGGCGACCCGGCTCAGGGCCCGCTGGACCGTGCCCGTCCTCGCGGCCGACGCCGAGGCCCGCTCCCCGTGGCTGGCCACCGCCTATGTGCCGGGCCTCTCCCTCGCCGATGCCCTCGCCGGGCACGGCCCCTGGCCGACGGCGCAGTCGCTGTGCCTGGGGGCCGCGCTGGCCGAGGCGCTGGACGGAGTCCACGCGTGCGGGCTCGTCCATCGGGACGTGAAGCCCGCCAACATCCTGCTCGCCGCCGACGGGCCGCGCCTGATCGACTTCGGCATCGCCCGGGCGCTCGGGGTGACCGCGCTCACCGCCGACGGGTCGGTCATCGGATCCCCCGGCTATCTCTCGCCCGAGCAGGCCCGGGGCCGCACGGTGGGTCCGCCGACCGATGTCTTCTCGCTGGGCTGCGTCCTTGCCTACACCGCCACGGGCCGCCCCGTGTTCGGGGTCGGCGGCGCGGCGGGTGTGCTGTACCGGACCGTGCACGAGGAACCCGACCTGGACGCGGTACCCGACGCGCTCGCCGGGATCGTACGGCGATGTCTGGCCAAGGATCCGGAAGAGCGACCGACGGTCGGCGAACTCCGCGACCGTTTCGGCCGGTTCGACGAGCAGGGCTGGCTGCCGGAGGGGCTGCCCGCTCTGGTGGCGGCCCGCGCGGCGCGGGTATTGGAGCTTCCGGTGCCGCAGGGCACGGTCACCGACGGCCCTGCGGTGAGCGGGACCGCGGACGCGGTGACGCAGACCGCCGAGCAGGCGGTGGGAGCACCCACGTCCCGGCGCCGGGTCCTGGCCGCCGGCGGAGCGGTCCTGGGTGTGGGCGGGGTCGGTGTGGGCAGTTGGTGGCGTTGGGGCCGCTCGGGTTCGAGCGGCGGGACCGGGACCGGGCCCGGTGCCTTGCCCAGGCGGGTGATCGGGCTCCTCGGCGACCGGTCCGACGCCGTGTTCACCGCTCACGAGCGCGGTGCCCGGCTGGCCGTGAGCGAGCACAACGGCACCGCGGGACGCGCCTTCGATCTCGTTCTGCGCACCGCCGACGACGGCGGCACGGTGAAAGGGACCGTCGCGGCGGCCGCCCGGCTGGGCGCCGACCCTGAGGTCTTCCTCGTGATCGGCACCGGCACCAACTCCACGGCACCGGCAGCGGTGGAGGCCTGCGCCCGGGCCCGGGTGGCTCAACTGGTCACGCGGGCCGACACGAACGAACTCGACGGCGTCACCGTCACCACCACGCTGCTGATGCGTCCGACGACAACGGCAGGACCGCCGGCGATCCTGCGCTATCTGAACCGGGTGGTGAAGCCCGCGCACACCACGGTCGTCCACGATCTCACCGACGCGGCCGAAAGCCTCCAGACGGTCCGCACCATCACCGTGCACAAGAAGCTCGACGGCGACGCCACGGTCGAGGAGGTCGCCGCGGGCCGCGACTTCGGCGCCGCGGCCCGGCGGATCGCCGCCCGCGGCGTCGACGCCGTCCTCTTCGCGGGCGTCCACCCCGACCGGGCCGCCTCCTTCGCCCGCGCCGTGCGCGAAGCGGGGTACGGCGGCCCGTGTGTGGCGGACGAGCACGTGCTCGGCGCCCGTTTTCTCGCCGAGGCGGACGGCTGGCTGATCGGCACGGGGTACACGGACGCCGCCGCCGACCCTCGTACCAAGGCGTTCACCGCGGCCCACCGCGCCCGGTTCGGCACCGCCCCCGCTCCTTGGTCGGCCGAGGCCTACGACACCGTCCGCTTCGCCGCCCACGGCCTGACCGCGACCGGCGACGCCCCTCGCTCCGTCCTGCGCTCCGAACTCCTGCGGCGTCCCTGGCAGGGCATCACCCGCAGGGTCAGCTACGACGCCGATTCCGAGTTCTTCCACGCACTGGAGGACTCGGGCGCGTTCCTCTACCGGGTGACGGACCGGACCTTGCGCTTCGTGGGCCGGGCGGACGACATCGGCAAGCCGGCGACGTGACTGACCGGCCGATGCAGCCAGGGCGGCCGCCGCCGGCTCACGCCGGGCGAGACGGCCCGGGTCATACGGTGCTCAGGGGCGGGCACCCTCGTCGACCCGCACGCGTGCGAAGGCCTCCCAGCGGTCGAGTTCGGCCAGGCGCGAGCGCAGGGAGGCCCGGATGCCCTCGACCGCATCGGCGCCGACTGCCAGGCGCAGGGGCGGCTCCTCCATCGCCGTCACCGTCATGATCGCGTCCGCGACGGTCTCCGGATCGCCGAACACCTCGGGCGGCAGCGCCGCGAAGTCCGCAAGGAACTTCCCCACCGTCGGCGCGTAGACGTCACTGGGGGCGACCACGTGGAGGCTGGCGGCGAATTCGGTCGCAAAGGTGCCCGGCTCGATGATGGTGACCTTGGCACCCGTGGGGGCCAGTTCATGGGCGAGGGCCTCGCTGAACAGCTCCACGGCGCCCTTGGACGCCGAGTACAGACCCGAGGAGGGCCAGGCGAACTGGCCGATGAGCGACGACAGTTGCACGATCCTGCCGCGGGCGGCCCGCAGCGCGGGCAGCGCGGCGCGCAGGACGGCGAGGTTGGCCAGCACATTGGTGTCGAAGATCGCTCGAGCCTCGGCGGCCCCTATCTGCTCGACCGATCCGAACAGACCGTAGCCCGCGTTGTTCACCAGCACATCGAGCCGTCCGACGGACCGCACCGTGGCGGCCAGGACCTCCTCCGCGTCCGGCGCGGTGATGTCCAGCGGTACGGCGGTGACCTGCCCGCGCCCGGCCCGGTCGGCCAGCTCGGCGAGCCGGTCGCCACGCCGCCCCACGGCGATCACATGGGCACCGGCGGTCAGCGCACGCTCGGCCACGAGACGGCCGAAGCCGGAGGTCGCGCCGGTCACAAGCCAAATGGAAGACATGTCAAGAACTCCCCGGAAGGACGGGCCGCACGCCACGGCGCACGGCGACATCGGTGAGAGCGAAACACCTGGGCGGTGTCTGCGCTCTCCAGCGAACACCGGGCGTGCGTCCGCGACAGCAGCGCAACCGGCCCGCCCGTTCCTGGGATCCGCAGGACCACCTTCAGCACGGCGCCACGGACCCGTGCGCGCGACCATGGACCTATGGAGCGCAACGAAGAGCTCGGCGACTTCCTGCGCGCCCGGCGCGCAGCGATGGACCCGCAACACCTCGGCATCCACGACCCCGCACCCCGTCGCGTCCCGGGACTGCGCAGGGAGGAACTGGCCGCGCTGGCCGGGGTCAGCGTCGACTACTACACACGCCTGGAGCAGGGCAGGCCCATCACTCCCTCGCAGTCCGTCCTCGACGCCCTGGCGAACGCTCTTCAGCTCGACCCGGCCGAACGCAGCTACCTGCACGCGGTGGCCCGTCAGCCGGGCGCGGGCCGCCGCCGCACACCCCGTGCCGCGCAGAAGGTGCGTCCCGGCGTGCACACACTGCTGGCCCGCCTCGGGGACACGCCGGCCTTCGTACTGGGACGCCGCACCCAGATCCTGGCAAGCAACCGCATGGCCCGCGCACTGCTCACCGACTTCGACGCGATGCCCGTCCGAGACCGCAACGTCACCCGCTGGCTGATACTCGACGAGGCCGCGCGCTCACTCTTCGCAGACGGCTGGCAGCGCATCGCCTCCGAGTTCGTGGGCACCCTGCGCATGGACGCCGCCCGCCATCCCGACGACGCAGCCACCGCCGAGCTCGTCGGCGAGCTGTCCATGAGAAGCGAGCACTTCCGCCGCTGGTGGGCCGCGCAGAAAGTCGTCGTCCACGGCCACGGCACAAAGGCCCTGCACCACCCGATCGTCGGCGACCTCACGCTGCACACCGAAGCGCTGACCTTCCCCGGCGACCCCGACCAGACCCTGTACACCTTCCTCGCCGACCCCGGATCACCCACCGACGAGGCGCTGACCATGCTGTCCACCTCGGCCGCCCAGCACCTGCGATCCACCCGCTCGAAAATCACCCCGGCCGACCCGCACCCGTGAAGTGAGCTCCGGCGGCTGTCCGCCGGGGGCAGGCAACTCTCGCTCCTGCCGCAGGGCGGGCAGGCGCCCGGCGGGGCCCGGCTCGGCGCCCCTGACCCCCAGGCCTGCTCGTCGTCGACGGCTCGGCGCGGTGGGCCAGAGGCGCCGTCGCGTCACTCCTCGTCGCGCAGCCGGGCCGCCAAGGAGGCCAGCGGCTCGATCTCCTCGGTGTGGCCGAGGGCGGTCAGGCGGGAGACCGCCGCGTCGAGGCGGGTGAGGGCGGGGGCGGGGCGTTCGAGGTAGAGGCCCTGCACGGCACCCGCGAGGCGGACGCACTCGGCCCACTCGCCGGCGTGGTCGGCGTCTCCTGCCGGCTCGCCGAGCAGAGWGAGGGCCTTCTCCAGGGCGGCGAGGGCGTCCTCGTACTCGCCGGCGTAGGCGTTGACCCGTCCGTGCTCGTAGGCCAGGGCGGTGTCCAGGGAACGGCCGTGGGTCTCGTATGCGGCGGCGCGGGCCTCGTCGGCGATCCGGCCGGCGTCGGCGAGGAAGGAGAGGGCGTCGGCCAGGCTTTCCTGGCCTTGCTGCTGGGCCTGGAGGCGGGCGAGTTCACGCAGGCAGTTGCTGAGCTGCTCGAAACTCGGGGCTCGGGCGTGGGCAGCGAGTGCCTGGCCCGCGGCCTCGCGGGCCCGGCCGAACTCGCCGGACTCACCGAGGAGTACAGCCGTCTCCGCAGCGATCATGACATGGCTTCCCGGGTCGTCGTCCCATCCGGCCGACTCGGCGGCGAGGGCGACGAAATCGGCCGTTGCGGCCTTGAGGTCCTCCCCCGCGTGCA
>NZ_RDBN01000008.1:0-68132 GCF_008042075.1 Streptomyces sp. UW30
CCTGCCCGGCGTCAGAGCAGCAACGCCCCCAGCTCACGCCGGTGTTCGGCCGTCCACGCATAGGCGTCGCGCACCTCGGCCGCGGCCCCGCGCTCCCGCAGCCCCACCATGGCCGGCTCACCGCGCGCCGCGCCCGCCTCGATGCCCCGCCGGCAGCGGTCCTGCCACCACAGGATCACGTCGACGATCTCCTCGCCGCCGGCGCACGGACCGTACGCCTCGCGGACGAGCGCGATCCGCCGGGCCGCCTCGCGCACGTGTGCTGGCAGTACCTGGATCTGGGCCCGGGCGTCCCCGACGTGCGCGAGGTCGTGCACGCGCTCGCCGGGTGCGGCGAGGTCCCAGTCGACGAAGGCCGTCGGCCACCAGT
Source organism: Streptomyces sp. UW30 (assembly GCF_008042075.1). Lineage (GTDB taxonomy): Bacteria > Actinomycetota > Actinomycetes > Streptomycetales > Streptomycetaceae > Streptomyces. The sequence goes on from NZ_RDBN01000008.1 coordinate 371, forward strand.
CGGCGCCCTCCACCGCGTAGACCGTGTTCTTCGGGGCGAGATCGTTGTGGCACACGACGTCCCGGTCGCCGGCCGACGGGGTTCCGTGCGTCATGTCATGGACGGCGCGGACGAGTTGGGCCACCCGCACGAGCGCCGCATCCGTGCACGCCGCAGCCCGCTCCCGGGGAGTGACGGCCGCCCGCCCCTCCAGGTAGCCGAAGACCTCCCGCCCCCGCTCGTCCGTCCCGATGTAGCGCGGGGCCCCTTCCCACCCCCGGGACTCGAAGAGCGCGAGCAACTCCCGTACATACCCCGACCGCTCGGACGGTGTGCGCCGCACCGTCGTCCCGACCCGCACGACCTCGTTGACGGCTCCGCCGCCGAGCACCCGCTCCGCCATCCGCACCTCCGTCGATCAGCAAGCCAACAAAACCGATGGCCAAGCATGCCCCCACCCGGGCACGCTGCCCACATGGACCACGCGGAGGCACTGCTCATCGGGGGACGGGCCGGGGTCGGCAAGACGACGGTGGGCTGGGAGGTGTCGGCGCTGCTGCGGGCCGCGCAGGTCGCGCACGCGGTGATCGACGGCGACTTCATGGGGGCCGTCCATCCGGCGCCACCGGAGGACCCCCGCCGGGCCGACATCACAGCGCGGAACCTGGCCGCCGTGTGGGCGAACTACGCCGAGCTCGACTACCGGCGTCTCGTCTACACGAACACCGCGAGCGTGCTCGACATGGCCGCGCCCATGTTCCGCCGCGCCATGGGGGACGGCGTACGGCTCATTCGGGTTCTGCTGACCGCGACCGACGACACGGCCGAACGGCGGCTGACCGGGCGGGAGCTGGGCTCCGAGCTGGAGCACGAGGTGAGGGCCGGCCGACGCAAGGCGCGGCTCCTGGACAAAGACGCCCCGCCGGACGTCGTACGCGTGGTGACCGACGGCCGCACGGTGATCGACATCGCCACGGAGGTGGTGGCCGCTACCGGGTGGGGCGCGGACGTGCCCGCGGCGACGACCGCTCCGGCTGCGGCCGCCGACTGAAGCGGAACGGACTGTCCCTCTCTCCGCGGGGAACTCGCCCTGGTGCGGGGACAGGAGGAAGAGGGGCGAAATGGAGATCTCGGGCATCATCAGTGCCATCGTCATCGGCGTCATCATCGGTGTGCTCGGCCGACTCGTCGTTCCGGGTCGTCAGCGCATCGGGGTCCTGTGGACGATCCTCGTCGGCATCGTGGCCGCGCTGCTCGGCTCGGCGGTCGCGGCCGGTCTCGACGTGGCCGACACCGACGGTGTGGACTGGGTCGAGTGGCTCATCCAGATCGGCCTCGCCGCGCTGGGCGTCGCGGCGCTGGACCGGTCGAAGGCACGCCGCTGACGCCGCACCCAAGGACATGAGCGGGGCGCCGCCACGGTCATCCGAGCTCCACGGCGCCCCGCTTCACACGAGCGCCACGCGTCCGCTTCACGCCAGGGCCCCGGCGCCCTGCATCGCGGCCAGGCCATCGCGGGCAGCCGCATGCACGGGTGTCCACCCGAGTTCCCGTTCCGCCTTCGCCGTCGACCAGGCGTCCTACGGCGTGTACACGTACGGCGTCGTCGTGGTCAGCGGCTCGAAGCCCAGCCGTTCAAGGATGGGTCGGCTGGCGCTCATGGCGTCGACCTGGAGATACCGGTAGCCGCGGTCCACGGCGGCACGGGCGCGGTGGGCGACCAGCGCCCGGTAGATGCCCCGGCCCCGCCAGCCCTCGACGGTCCCGCCGCCCCACAGCCCGGCGAACCGCGTCCCCGGCACCAGCTCCATCCGGGCCGCGCTCACCGGGGTCTCGCCGGCCAGGGCGACGACCGCGACCACCGTGTCCGTGCCGGCCGCGAGCTGGGCGAGCAGCTGGTGCCGGAGGCGGGAGCTGTCGGTGCCGAAGGCCTTCTCGTGCACCTGGGCGACCAGGTCGACGCCGGCCCGGTCGGTCACGGGGAGGACGCGGATACCTTCGGGCGGCTCGGCGTCCAGGTTCAGGCCGGCGACCTCGCCGATCATCAGGGTCTCCTCGGGCTGGGCTGTGAAGCCCGCGGCCCTGAGGCGCTGTCCGAGGTCCACCGGGAGGTCGTGGCCGTAGAGCTTCCACTCGAACTCGCGGCCGAGCCCGGAGAAGTGGGCGATCTGTTCGGCGATCGCTCTGTCGGCGCTCGCCGCGTCCAGGTCGGACCACACGACGCCGTTCCAGCCGTGCGCGGACGACACCTGGCGGACGACACCGCCCACCCGCTCGATCCGGGATTCGGGACCGTCCGGCCGCGCGCCTTCACGCATGTCCCGGTCGAAGAGGGAGAGCACCGCGGCATGATCCATGGACTCACTCCAGCACCGCGCCGCTGCCGGGGCAAGACCTTTACGGCTCGGGCGTCCCACGTCACCTCCGGCCGCGGGTCGGCGACCATGGGGTACGCAGGGAAAAGTCGCGCCGTTTGGAGGGCCGTGAGCCATGGTCGTGAAGGACACCGAACTGCCGCATCTGCGTCGCTGCGTCGCGCTCGCGGCCGAGGCGCTGGAGGCCGGGGACGAGCCGTTCGGCTCGGTGCTGGTGGGGCCGGACGGAAAGGTCCTCGCCGAGGACCACAACCGGGTGGCCTCGGGTGACCGCACCCGGCACCCCGAATTCGAACTGGCACGCTGGTCCGCCGCCCACATGACGCCCGAGGAGCGCGCGGCCGCGACGGTGTACACCTCCGGCGAGCACTGCCCGATGTGCGCGGCCGCGCACGCGTGGGTGGGCCTGGGGCGCATCGTGTACGTCGCCTCGTCGGAGCAACTCGGCGGATGGCTGGGCGAGTTGGGAGTGCCCGCCCCGCCGGTACGGACGCTGTCCATCCACGAGATCGCACCGGGCGTGACCGTGGAAGGCCCGGTGCCGGAACTGACGGAGGACGTCCGCGCACTGCACTTCCGGTTCCACCGGCGCACCGGCTGACGGCAGGCGCTGCGCGTGCCGTAGGCCCGGGCGCCGGCGTTGCGGGGTCCTGCCTCGGGAGCGTCAGCCGAGTTCCAGCGATGTGACGCCGAAGACGCGCTCCTGGGCGTACGGCCGCACCGCACCGGTGTACATCCGGGCCGTCTCGAAGGAGGGCGTGAAACCGGCCTCCTCGGCGAGGGCGACGCCCGCCGGGTTGGTCTCCGGCACATCAAGGGCGACCTGGCCGCCTGCCGCCTCGGCGGTCAGGGCGGCGAACACGGCCCGCGCGTCCTCGGCGGTGTCCGCGAAGAGCGGGCCGATGCGCGGGCAGTCCTGGCCGGGGCGGATCACTCCGTAGCCGGTGACGCGGTCGCCGGCGCGGCGGACGACGGCGTGGTGTCCGGGGCCGGTGAGCCAGTGCGCGAGGAAGCGGGGGCGATCGGCCGGCGTGCAGGTGCCGTCATAGGCGGCGATGTCCTCGACGTCCTCGGGCCGTACCGCCCGCACGTCGGCCGGGGCCCCTACGGCAGGCGCGGTCCCGGTGTACCGGAACGTGCGGTGGGCGAACTCGAAGCCGGAGCGGCGATAGTTGTCCTGCTGGGCGACGACGCCGTCGAGGCCCACCGTGCGGTTCTCCGCGTGCGCCAGCGCCGTCTTCCAGGTGGTGAGGCCGTAGCCGCGGCCCCGCACATCGGGGCGGACCAGGTACCAGCCGAGGAAGGCGTAGTCGGAGCCGTAATTGACCACGGAGATCGCGGAGACGGGCTCGCCGTCGATCCGGCCGATGAAGAAGCCCTCCGGGTCCTGGGCGAAGAAGGCCGCACTGTCCGAGACTCCCGGGTTCCAGCCCTCGTCGACGGCCCAGCCGCGGACGACCGGCCAGTCGTCGAGGCCGGCCTGGGTGATGACGAGGTCTTCGGGGGCCGGAGAGGCCATGGATGCGCTCCGTTCCGTGGGGGGATTTCCGTACGCGCGGTGATCGACCGCGCACGCAGCATCCTCGCGGATCGGCCGGGAGGGCGTCACGGCATGATCAAGCCGTTGAAGCACCCCGAGGGGGACCGGCCGGACGGATGTTCACTCGGCCTCGCCGGAGCAAGGCCCCTCTCACCTGGAACGACAAAGGCCCCTGGTACGACAAAGGCCCCACCGCTCGCTCACCGGGTGGGGCCTGCCGTACCGCATCGAGGCGCGGGTCAGCGCACCGCCTTCGGGCGGAAGCGGCGGTACAGGACGGCCCCGCCGAGGACGAGAGCCGTGGCGCCCGCCAGGGTCGGGGCGGTCCGGTCCGCTCCGGTGTGGGCGAGGGTCGCCTCGGGCGCGTGCGGCACGTGCGCTGGCGGCACCGAACGGGGCGGACGCGCCCTGGGTGTGGACGGCTTCGGAGCCGGCCTGGTGCTGGGCCCGCCGGAGATGTTCTCGGACTCGTTGCCCACCGCCGCGTTGCCGACGCCGACGACGTTCACGCTGTTCCCGCTGACGTTCACGGGGACGTGAACCGGCAGCTCCACGACGTTGCCGGACACGACACCGGGCGAATCCTTTCCGCTTCCCTTGGCCGAGGCTCCGCCGTGCGACGTCGCCCCCGCCTTGTGCTCGTCCTTGTTGGTGCACTTGTTGCCCACGGCGGGGTTGAGCAGCCCCACCACGTTCACGGTGTTCCCGCACACGTTCACCGGGACGTGCACCGGGACCTGGATGGTGTTGCCGGCGAGCAGCCCCGCCGAGTCGACCGCGGCCCCGTCCGCCGCGGAATCGGCGTACGCCGGCACCGTCACAGCCATCGCGCCCGAGGCGGCGAAGGCGATCACACCGTTTCGGGTAACCCGTCTCATAGGTTCCCTGCCTTCCAGAATTGGTCACGGGCACTCGCCCGCATCGGATAAAACGCAGGCGAACCATGAGAGTTATGGCTTATCGGCCTTTCACCCCATCGAGTGGCACGTTTGTCGAACTAGTGGCAAAAACGCCCGATAGGAACGCAAGGGGTGCACTGTACGGCCGCCCGGGCCGTCCCGCTCGCCGGGAGGCGTGCCTTCCGGGGCCCGCTTATCGTGATCGAGGACGCCGTTTCCCGGTCCGCGACGGGCGTCCTGGAGGCATTCATGCTGGCCAAGCTGTCAACGCGGCCCATGCTGCGACGCTGCGCGGTCACCGGCACGGTCGCTCTCGCCCTGCTCGCCACGGGCCTGTCGGCGGGCACGGACGACCCCGAGCCCGGTCTGACCCGCTTCTACGGGCAGAAGGTCACCTGGTCGAAGTGCCCGGGTGAGGGACTGCCCAAGGACCTCCAGTGCGGGAAGGTGACCGTTCCGCTCGACTACGCCCACCCGCACGCGGGGACGCTGGATCTGGCGCTCGCCCGCTACCGGGCCACGGGCGAGAAGCGGGGTTCGGTGCTGCTCAACTTCGGCGGGCCGGGCGGCTCCGGCATTCCCCAATTCGCGGCCGGTGGCAAGGAGTTCATGGAGCTGACGGACAACTACGACATCGTGACGTTCGATCCGCGCGGCGTCGGCAGGTCCTCTCCGGTCAGCTGCGGGGACGGCGAGGAGGACATCGAGTTGCCGGAGGACGGCACGGACCTCGATCGCGATCCCCAGGCCGTCCTGACCCAGTTGCAGAAGGCGGCACGGGCGTGTGCCCGCCACTCCGGGCCGGTGCTCCCCCACATAGGTACGGTCAACGCCTCTCGCGACATGGACGTGATGCGCGACGCCCTCGGCGACGACAAGCTCAACTACCTGGGCTTCTCGTACGGAACGCGGCTGGGCGCGGTGTACGCGGCCCAGTTCCCCGACAAGGTCGGCCGACTGGTGCTCGACGGCGTGGACACGCTGACCGAGCCGCTGACCGAACAGGGCGTGGCCGGTGCGCAGGGACAGCAGAAGGCGCTGGACGAGTTCATCAACTGGTGTGTGAAGGACATCGCCTGCCCGTTCGGCCAGGACGCGCGCGAGGCCCGCAAGCAGGTCGTACGCCTCGTCGAGTCGATGGACGAGGATCCGGTGCCGTCCGCATTCGGCGAGCCGTTCACCGGGCAGGACCTGGTCGGAGCCATGGGACAGGCCCTCTACAGCGAGGAGTTGTGGCCCTCCCTGGAGCGTGCCCTGGCCTCACTGGTCGAGGACGGCGACACGCACGCCATCGAGACCTTCGCGGCCGGCGGGGCCGCGCCCACCGGCCGCGAGGAGACCGACGATCCCGACGGCGGCGGCCTGGTGGACGAGGAGGACGTCCCCCTCGACAACATGCCCGCGGCGCTGATGGCGATCAACTGCGCGGACGACCCGGACCGGCCCACCGGCCGGCAGATCGTCGACAACCTCGACCGGCTGCGCGCCGAGTACTACCGGGCGTCGCCCGTCTTCGGCCCGTACCGGCTCAGCGGGGTGCTGATGTGCTACGGCCGCCCGAGGGGCACGGACTTCATACGCGACGACGTGAAGGACGTGGACACACCGAAGATGCTCCTCGTGGGCACCCGCGGCGACCCGGCGACGCCGTACCGCTGGACCGTGGAGACGGCGGCGCGCCTCGGCTCGTCGGCCGTGGTCCTCGACAACAAGGGCGGCGGGCACACCGGTTACGGATCCTCCAAGTGCGTGCACAACAAGGTCGACGCCTTCCTGCTGTACGGCACGCTGCCGGCCGACGGCAGCTCCTGCGGGCCGGAGGACGACAGCGAGTAGACCCGGGGCGCGGTGATCGTATTGCCCCTAATGCCCTATCGGTGAATCCGCCCTATCGTGCTGTTATGGAGCACGCACTCAGTCCCACAACCCTCACCGAGCTGCGGCGCCCGCGCCCGTATCCGGCCGTGTCCGTGCTGACGCCGACGCATCGCCGAGAGCCCTATCGGGCCCAGGACCAGGTCCGGCTGCGCAATGTCGTCGCCGAGGCCAAGAAGCAGCTGGAGACCGATCCCTCGGTCACCCGCGAGCGAAGGGCCGACGTCGAGCGACAGCTCGACCAGGCACTCGCCGAGGTCGATCTCACCTACGCCGAGGACGGCCTGGTGATCTTCGCCGCACCTGGTGAGCACCAGGTGTGGTCGCTCGCCCGCACGGTGCCCGAGCGCGTGGTGCTCTCGGACACCTTCCTGACCCGCAACCTGGTCTCCGCGCAGGCCGCCGAGCGCCCGTACTGGGTACTGTCGATCTCCGCCGACCGCGTCACCCTGTGGAACGGCAGCCTCGACCGCATCACCGAGGCCCACCTCGGCGGCTTCCCGCTGACCCGGCCCGTCGAGAACTTCGACGCCGAACGCCGTGAGCAGATCGGCGACACACCGAGCAAGTTCCGCGACGAGGACACCCGCCACTTCCTCAAGGACGCCGACTCGGCCATGAGCACGATCCTGCGGCGCGATCCGCGGCCGCTCTACGTCACCGGCGAGCAGGCGGCGCTGTCCCTGCTGACCGAGATCGGCGGGAGCACGAAGATCGCGGTACACATCCCGCACGGCGGGCTCGCGCACGGCACGCGAGAGGCGGTGTGGCAGGCGATCCAGCCACGGATCACCACCGAGGCCCGCGAGAGCGCCGGCGCCGTCATGCACGAGCTCGAAACCGCCCAGGGCCGCAAGGCGTTCGCGGCCGGCGTCGACGAGGTCTGGCGCAGCGCCCGGGAGGGCCGCGTACGGCTGCTGGCCGTCGAGGAGAACTACCGGGTGACGGTGCGTGGCGAGGGCGGCGACCATCTGATCCCGGCCGTGAGCGGCGATCTCGACGCCCGCGAGGACATCGTGGACGAGATCGTCGAGCAGTGCCTGGAGACCGGCGCCGAGGTCCGCTTCGTACCGGACGGCACGCTGAGTGACGCGAGCGGGATCGCGGGGGTGCTGCGCTACTGACGCCGGGGTGCCGAGGAGGCGCGGCGGCCCGCCCGCCTCCTCACACTCCGTCGAAGAGCGCGCTCAGACCGCGCTCCACGACCGCCTCCAGATCCTCCTCGCCGGCCGCGACCACCGCGTAGGTCCGCAGCAGGAAGCGGTGCAGGGCGCCGGTGTCGAACTGGAGCAGTGCCATGCCGTACGGCGAGTGCAGTTCCACGACCGTCCGCTCGTCGCCGCTCGGCCAGATGTGCACGTCCCCGTCCCCCGCGGGCCCGCGCAGCCCCGCCTCCAGCAGGGTGCGTGCGAAGGTCCAGGTGGCGCCCTGGCCGTCGAGGGAGACCTCGCCCGGGAAGTCGATGTACACCGCCAGCGGGTCCGTGGAGGCGTACCGCAGCTTGGCGGACACGGGGACCTCGCGTTCCTCGCCGGTGATGAGGCGGGCGCGGGCGGGCTGCTCGAGGGCGATGTCCATGGGCGGTCTCCCCTGCGGTCGGCGGTCGGACGGTTTTGCCGCTGTGCTTTTACGACTCCGCAGTCGCCGTTTGCATTACACCGGAACGCGCGTCAATTTTGTGAGCTGCGTCACTCCTGGCACGCGGAACCGACCGCCCGGCGTCGAGCGCCGCCCCACCCCCTAGAACATCCGGCCGTCGAACATGCGCATGAGGGCCGTACGATCGCCTCCTCAGCCCATCAAAACCCGTACGCCACCTACGACTTGACCCCTCCGGCGACGTACGCCGTTCGCACCACACGAGCCCTCCGAGGAGACTCTGGCATATGCCGGACGCACCACCGCATCGGGTGTTGCCAAATCCCTTACGGGGCGTCGCAGGCTGTGCAACAGTCGTAACGGTCCTTCCGTCAGCCTTGGTCGTACCGTCCCCGCATCGGAGTGCGTCATGCCGCCCCATCTCTCTGCGGACCACCCCGCCGCTCAGCCGCCAGGACGCGGCTCGGTCGACGCCCTCATATCGCAGGCGCGACGACTCAAGGGCGACGTCGACGCCGTGCGGCGGGACACGCAGAGCGACGAGTCGGACCCGCGGGAGCGGTGGCAGCGAGCGCTGTACGACCTCGCGCTGCACCAGCTCGAGGACCTCGACGAGCACCTGGGGCAGCTGCGCGACGGCCCGTCCGCGGTGTCGTCGACTCTCTCGGCCGCGCCGCCCCCTCCCTCGCGCGACTCCCTGCTGAGCCGGGTCGGCAGCGCGGAGTGGAACCTGCTGACGGACGAGGCCAGTTGGTCCGGCGAGCTCTATCAGATCCTGGGCCGCGACCCCGGCGCCGCACCGCTCACCCTCGACGAGCTGCCGTCCGTCGTGCTCGACGAGGACCGGCGCAAGCTGACGTCGATGGTCACCGACTGCCTGGTCGACGCCAAGCCCATCGACGGGGAGTTCCGGATCGTGCGGCCGGACGGCGAGGCCCGGACGGTACACATGATGGGCGAGCCCGTGCTCGACTCTGACGGCAGCACCGCCTCGATGTGGGCCGTGCTGCGGGACGTCAGCGAACTGCGCCGAAGCCAAAGCGCCGTGAGCGAGACCCGTGACTCGCTCCAGCGCCACCGGGCGCACACCGAGCGCCGGCTCGCGGTCGAGCTGCAGGAGGCTGTGCTGCCGCCGTGGCGCGGCTCCCTGCGGCTCCCGCACCAGGGCCCCGAAACGCTGGACCTCGCGGCTCGATGTCTTCGGTCGTCGACGACCGCGCTGATCGGCGGCGACTGGTACGACGCGCTCGAACTGGCCGACGGCGAGACGCTGTTGAGCGTCGGCGACCTCACCGGCCACGGCGTGGCCGTGGCATCCGGCATGGCGGCCCTGCTGGGCGCCGTACGCGGCATGGCGATGGCCGGCACCCAGCCGGGGCAGCTCATGTCCTGGCTCAATCAACTGCTCGACGCCACCGTCCAGCCGGCCCTCGGCAGCGCCGTCTGCTGCCGCTACCGCCCTGACACGCGCACCCTGACCTGGGCGCAAGCCGGACACCCCGCCCCGTTGCTGTTCCGCGACGGGACGGGGCGCAGGCTGAACGCGCCGGGCGGTGTCCTGCTGGGCGCCACCTCGGGCGCCGTCTACGCACAGGCCGAGGAGACACTGGAGGTGGGCGACCTGCTGATGCTGCACACCGACGGACTGGTGCCGGGGCACAGCGCGGCGGACTCCGTGAACCTCCTCCTCGACCTGGGCCCCCGCCTCGGCGAGGCAGGCACGGCGCAGGAGTGTTTACGGCTGGTCGTCGACGAGTTCGGTGACAGTGAGCGCGCGGACGACGCCTGCGTGCTCGTGGCCAGGGTGATGTACTAGAAGGTGACGCTCCCAAGGGCGCTGCCCCGGAGCCTTGGCGATTCGGTCAGCGGCACAGTCCCCCTATGGCTGTGCGCTGTCATGCTCGTGCGCTGGCGCCGCCCGGCCTCTTCGCCCTGGGCAGCGCCAACCGGATCTCCTCCCGCAGTTCGTGGATCTTCGGGTAGCCGGAGTACTCGGCGGTGAGCCGGTACATCTGCCGGAGCCGGTCCCAGGTGCGGCCGGACGAGTTCGAACCCATCGACATCAGGGCCAGCCGTGCGTAGCGGTCGGCCTGTTCGGGGTCGTCCGCGATGAAGCAGGCGGACGCCATGGACAGATGGTCGAAGATCTTCGAACGCTCGCGGCCGTCGATCCGCAGGGCCAGGGCCTTCTCCGCGTAGTGCTGGGCGTGCGCGGCCGCGGTCGGCTCGTACTCGGCCAGCGTGCGGTAGGCCAGGGCCTGCATGCCGTACAGATCCTCGTCCTTGAAGGTCTGCATCCAGCTCGGCGGTGGCACGTCACTGCGGTCGGAGACGAAGAGGTCCTCCGCCTGACCGAGGGTGCGGCGCATGGCCTGGCCCTTGCCCATCGACGCCTGTGCCCAGGCCTCGATGGTGTGGAACATGGCCCTGGTGCGCGGCAGCACCTCGTCACCGGAGCCGGACTGGGCGAGTTTCATGAGGTCGAGTGCGTCGTCGGGCCGGCCGAGGTGCACCATCTGGCGAGCCGCTCGCGAGAGCGCCTCTCCGGCGCGGGGCCGGTCGCCGCCCTCTCGGGCTGCGTGGGCGGCGATGACGAAGTACTTCTGCGCCGTGGGCTCCAGGCCGACGTCGTGCGACATCCAGCCCGCGAGGACGGCGAGGTTGGCGGCGACGCCCCACAGGCGCCGCTGGAGATGTTCGGGGTGTCGGTAGGCGAGCATGCCGCCCACCTCGTTGAGCTGCCCCACGACTGCCTTGCGTTGCAGCCCGCCGCCGCGGGCCGCGTCCCAGGCCCGGAACACCTCCACCGAGCGCTCCAGTTCCTCGATCTCCTGCGACCCGATGGGGGCGGCCTCATAGCGGTCGAACCCGGCGGGGTCGGCGTGCAGGGGGTCGTCGAACTGGGGGGCGTCGGCCTTGAGGGCCGGGTCGGATTGCAGCCAGTCGTGCATGGCGCTGCTGAGTGCGGATCCCGCGGCGAGCGCGGCACCCGCGCCCACCAAGCCGCGTCGGTTGAGCATGAGGTCCATTCCCGTGAATTCGGTGAGGACCGCGGCGGTCCGTTCGGGCGCCCACGGCACACCGTCGGGATGCTCCACATTCCCGGCGTCCTGCCGTTTCCCACCACGCCCGTGCCGGACCAGACCGAGGTCCTCGATGGTCACGACACGGCCGAGACGCTCGGTGAACAGGGCTGCCAGCACCCGCGGCACGGGATCGCGCGGGATCTCTCCCATGTCGATCCACCGCCGCACCCGCGAGGTGTCGGTCGACAGCTGGGGGTGGCCCATGGCCGCCGCCTGCCGGTTGACCAGCCTCGCGAGCTCGCCCTTGGACCAGCCGGCCAGGCCGAACAGGTCCGCCAGGCGGGTGTTGGGTTCTCCGCTCACGTCAAGCCCCCAGGTTCTCGGCTGAGTTGACAGTAGCCCGGTGAGAGTTGCCTCGGGACTATTCGCCAGGGTTCGCCAGGGTGCGCCAGATGGTGTGCCACTGGGCATCGGGTGTCAGGTAGGAACGCGCCACCCCGACCCGGTCGCCTTTTGAACAACGGACCGCACTCCCCAGGGTGCACCCGGGCGACCGGGCCGGGTAGCGCAATGACGTCGCAGGCACACGAAGGGATCTGTATCTCCCATGTACGCAGCATCGTCCTCCGTGTCCGCCCCGCCCCGGTCGCTGCATGCCCGCCCGGCGGGCGGCGGCCCCTACCTCGCCCCGGCGCGGCCGGCGGCCGCCCCCGTGCTCGGCGCGGGCCGACCGCCTCGCGCCGCGGGGCTCGGCACCCAACCGCTCAGCGGGAGAATCGACTTGTCCGGCCCCCAGGGCACCCAGCTGCGTACCGCGCTCGCGTCGGTGCACCGGATCTGCCCGGAGTTCGCGCCGGTCCAGGTCCTGCGCCGCAGCGGGCGGTCCGTACTCCTGGTCGGCACGACCGGGCGCAGCACGGCCGTCGCCAAGTGTTTACTGGACCAGTCGCCGGCCTGGGCCGAGCGCATCAGGCACGAGATAGCGGCATACCGCTCGTTCGTCCGGCACCGCCCTCCGGTGCGCGTGCCGAGACTGATCGCGGCGGATCCGGACAACTGCACACTCGTCATCGAACGGATGCCGGGCCGGGTGGCGGCACTTCAGCGGCACCCGATAGAGGTGCCGCCGCGTGCGGACATCAGGGCGGCACTCGGCGCGATCTGCCGGCTCAACGCGTGGCGGCCACCGGCTGGCACGTTCGACGCCCCGCTGGACTACGCGGCCCGGATCTCCCGGTATCACGAGCTGGGGTTGCTCACCGACCGGGACATGGGCGATCTGCAGAAGCTGCTGCACGGCATCGCGGCGACCGCGGGCCGCCAGGGCATGGGCCAGTTCTGCCACGGCGACGCGTTGCTCTCGAACATCCTGCTCTCACCGGCCGGTCCAGTGCTGGTGGACTGGGAGCACGCGGGCTGGTACCTGCCGGGCTATGACCTGGCGACGCTGTGGTCGGTGCTCGGGGACGCACCGGTGGCCCGGCGGCAGATCAGCCAGATCGCCCAGTCGGCGGGCCCTGCTTCCCGGGACGCGTTCCTGGTGAACCTGATGCTCGTGCTGACCCGCGAGATCCGTACCTATGAGACGGCCGTGCAGCGTTCGATGCACGACTCGACCCCGGCGGCATCGGGAGTGGCCCACCCGGGTGCTGCGCCGTCCGGCGAGGAACAGCGGCTGCTGCTACGGCGGCTGCACGACGACTGCCAGTTGGCCCGCCGGGCCGTACGTGCGGCGGTCGGCACTCGCTGACGGGGACGGTGGTCCGCGGTACGCACTGGAGACAGTGCCGTACCGCGGGCTTTCGTGTGCCCGGCCCTTCCTGCGCTCGGCCATTGGTGTACGCCACTGACGCCCCGCAGGCCAGGAGGCGCTCGGCACGAAACTCCCGGGAATCGGGCTTGACAAGGGAATTCACCCGGCCCTTGGCATGATTGACGGATCGTCGGACAGCCGGTACCACAGACCCACGCCCGGCCCCGCACGGCTCATCGCGCCCGACCGTCCCAGGAGGCTGCATTGCGAGGATCCGTCACCGCCATGGCCGCCGCGACACTGCTCTTCCCCTTGCTCGGCGCGGCCCCGTCCGACGCCCGCGGCTCGGATCACGGCCTCCAGTCGGCCTTCACCTCCGCCGCCGCCCGATACCACGTGCCGCCGAGCGTCCTGCTCGGCGTCTCCTACCTCCAGTCCCGCTGGGACACGCACGCCGGGGCGCCCAGCGTGACCGGCGGGTACGGCCCGATGCACCTCACCGACGCCCGTACCGCGCTCGCCGAGTCCGCGTCGCACCACGGCGACGGCTCGGAGGACGCGCGTGGCGACGGCGCCCGTGCGGCTCTGCACCCGAAGGTGAAGCCGCCAAAGACCTCCGAGATCCCGGCCCGGCTCAGGACGCTGCCCAAGGCGGCCGAACTGACCGGACTGAGCCGGGCGCGGCTGCGTATGGATCCGGCCGCCAACGTGGCCGGCGGCGCCGCACTGCTCGCCGCCGCGCAGAAGGAGCTCGGCGCGCCGATGAGCTCGGATCCGGCGGACTGGTACGGCGCGGTGGCCCGCTTCTCCGGTGCCGATGACACTGCGACGGCCGCGGCCTACGCGAACGACGTCTACGCCGTGCTGCGCACCGGCCAGGAACGCCGGACCGACGCGGGCCAGCTGGTGGCCCTGGCCGCGCAGCCGGGCCTGTCCCCCGACACCGGGCAGCTGCGGCGGGCGGGGCTGCGCACGCCCGAGGCCGGCGAGACCGAGTGCCCGCCCACGGTGTCCTGCGAGTGGATCCCGGCGCCGCACGAGGAGTTCGGGGACGGCGACTACGGCAACCACGACCTGGGTGACCGGCCGGCCGCACAGGACATCGACTACATCGTCATCCACGACACGGAGGGCGCCTGGGAGGGTGTCCTCACCATGGTGCAGGACCCCACCTATGTGTCGTGGCAATACACACTGCGCTCCACGGACGGCCACATCGCCCAGCATGTGAAGGCCAAGGATGTGGCCTGGCACGCGGGCAACTGGTACATCAACTCGAAGTCGATCGGTCTGGAGCACGAGGGCTTCCTGGCGCGGCCGGACGCCTGGTACACGGAGGCGATGTACCGGTCCTCGGCGCGCCTGGTGGCGTATCTGGCGAAGGAGCACGACATCCCGCTGGACCGGCAGCACATCCTCGGCCACGACACCGTGCCGGGCCCGACCGCGTCGACGGTCCGGGGCATGCACACGGACCCGGGCCCGTACTGGGACTGGCGGCACTACTTCGAGCTGCTCGGCCGCCCCATCGAGCCCTCCGCCGGCCCGAACGGCGGCCTGGTGACGATCCGCCCCGACTACGCCACCAACCGGCCCGAGTACACGGGCTGTGTCTCCGCCGGTCAGGCCTGCGCGGACCACGGTTCGAGCGCGGTGCGGCTGTACTCCGGGCCCGGCGAGTCGTATCCCCTGATCAAGGACGTCGGGCTGGGTTCGGAGCCGACCAAGGGCGTGAACGACCTGGCCTCGCGGGTGTCGACCGGGCAGCAGTACGCGGTCGCCGGACAGGACGGTGACTGGACGGCGATCTGGTATCTGGGCCAGAAGGCGTGGTTCAGGAACCCGCAGCAGAGTCCGACCGCCGTGCACGCGTCCGGTGATGTGGTGACCCCGAAGGACGGCCTGGAGAGCGTCCCGGTGTACGGGCGCGCCTATCCCGAGTCCGCCGCCTATCCGGCGGACGTGCCCGCGCAGGCCGTGTCCGCGCTGCCCTACACCTTGCCCGCCGGGCAGCGGTACGCGGTGGGTGGCCAGGTGCCGGGTGAGTACTACTACGCGGTGGACTTCGACGAGGGGTCACACCGGGTCGTGGTCGGCAAGGACCTCTACTACGAGATCCAGTTCGGTCACCGGGTGGCGTTCGTGCGGGCGGCGGACGTGAACGTCATGGCCTCGGGGTCGTAGCGGATCAGTCCTCCTTCTCCCAGGTGTACCGTCGCCCGGCCACTGCCTTGAATGTGTGCTGTCCGGCCTCGAACAGGTCGCTGCGGAGGGTGAGTTCGCGGGTCCGTGACGCGTTCAGGGCGATGCGGGTCGCCCTGCCGTCCGCCCACTCGATGTCGAGGGTGGCACCGCCGCGGGCGCGCAGGCCGCGCACCGAGCCTGCGGGCCAGGCGGCGGGCAGGGCGGGGAGCACCTCGATGGCGTCGTGCTGGCTCTGCAGGAGCATCTCCACGATGCCGGAGGTGGCGCCGAAGTTGCCGTCGATCTGGAACGGCGGGTGGGTGTCCCAGAGGTTGGGCAGGGTCGAGGACTTCAGCTGTTCGCCGAGCATGGTGTGGGCGTGGTCGCCGTCGCGCAGCCGGGCCCAGAAGTTGATCTTCCAGGCCTTGGACCAGCCGGTGCCGCCGTCCCCGCGTGCCGTCAGGGAGACCTCGGCGGCCCGCGCCCATGCGCTGCCGGGCTCGATCTGGCGTCCGGGGTGGAGAGCGAACAGGTGCGAGACATGCCGATGGGTGTCGGTGGGGTCGTCCAAGTCCTCCTTCCACTCCTGGAGTTGGCCCCAGGAGCCGATGCGCAGGCCGGGGTCGAGCCGGTTCAGTGCGTCCTCGATCCGGCGCCGGAAGTCGGGCGCGTCGCCCAGGGTCCGGGCGGCTTCGAGGGTGCTGGTGAACAGGTCGTGGACGATCTGCTGCGACATGGCCGCGCCGGCCGTGAAGTCGCCGTGCTCGGGCGAGTAGGCGGGGGTGACGACGAGGGTTCCGTCGCGCGGGTCGGTGCGCAGGTTGTCGAGCCAGAACTCGGCGGCCTCCTTCATCACCGGGTACGCGGTGGTGCGCAGGTAGTCGGTGGAGCCGCCGAATCTGTAGTGCTCGTACAGCTGCTGGGTGAGCCAGGCCGCCGCCTCGGGGAACCAGAACGCGGTCGCCCAGTCGTGCACGCCGGTGAAGCCGTACGGGTTGGTCTCGTTGTGCACGACCCAGCCGCGCGAGCCGAACATCTCCTGTGCGCTGCGGCGTCCGGGGGCGCGCAGGGCTTCGACGAAGCGGTCGTAGGGCGCCGTCGTCTCGGCGAGGTTGGCGGCCTCGGCGGGCCAGTAGTTCATCTGGAGGTTGATGTTGACGTGGTAGTCGGCGGACCACGGGGGCGTGGTGCTGTTGTTCCAGACGCCCTGGAGGTTGGCGGGCAGGGAGCCGGGTCGTGAGGAGGCGATGAGCAGGTAGCGGCCGTACTGGAAGTAGAGGGCCTCCAGGGCGCGGTCCGCCGCGCTCGTGCCGCCGGTGTACGAGGACAGCAGCCGGTCCGTGGGGACGTCCGCGGGGAGCGACTGGCCGATGTCGAGGCCGACCCGGCCGAACAGGGCCCGGTGATCGCGGACGTGCCGGTCGAGCAGGCTCTGGTACCGCTCGCCCGCGCGCCCTACGGCACGGCTGACGGCGGCATGCGGGTCCCGGCCGCGGTAGTCGGGGTAGGTGTCCGCGTAGTCCGTGCCGGCAGCCAGGACGAACCAGGCGCTGTCGGCCCCGGTCACGGCGATCGTTGCGTCGGCCCCGGAGGTCACGGCGCCGCCCTCGGCGTGCACCCGGACCTGTGCCTCGAAGCGCAGCCCGTTGTCGGCGAGGGCGCCGCGCACGGTCAGAGCTCCGTCGGCGGCGGTGGCGGTGAAGTCGGCGCGGGGCGAGGTGTGGCGCAGGGTGAAGGTGACGCTGCCGGGCCGGTCGGCGGTGAGCCGTCCCACGATCACGCCGTCGGGGTGGGAGGCGAAGAAGTCCCTTTGGTGGCGGACGCCTTGGTGGGTGTAGGTGACGGAGGCGACGGCGTTGTCGAGGTCGAGCCGACGGCGGTAGTCCTGCGGGGGCGTCGTCGGTGCGCCGGGCAGGTCGAGGTGGAGGTCGCCGAAGGTCTGGTGGGCGCCGTAGCCGAGCCTCGGCTGGCCGAGCCGGTCGGCCACCGACTCGGGGTCGAGGGTGGTCCGGGTGTCGAGGTCGTCCTGTACGGCGGTGATCGCGCCGGGGCGGGGTGCGCGCCAGTTGCCGTGGTCGTAGCCCTGGACGGAGCCGGGGCCGCCGGTCCAGAGGGTCTTCTCGTTGAACTGGAGGCGTTCGGAGGCGAGGGTGCCGAACACCATGGCACCGAGTGCACCGTTGCCGATGGGCAGTGCCTCGCGCTCCCAGTCGGCGGCCGGTGCCGCGTACCAGAGCACGGACGGCGTGTGCGACACATCGGAGGAATCGGCGGCGGCAGCCTCCGTGATCCCGGCCCCCAGGGTGAGCCCTCCGGCCCCTCCGACCGCTGCCTTCAAGGTGGTTCTTCGGGTGACCCCATGCGGCTCATACGACATGACCCCTGACGCTAGAGATCCGATGACTCAGCGGCAAGGGTCATGACAACACCAGCAGAGGTCTGTCCGGCCGACAGGCCCGCCCGGTGAGGGTGAGGTGACGATTCAGCCCTGCTGGAAGAGCTCTGCGGGCAGCGGCTTCAGCAGTGCGTACAGGTCGTCCGTGATGGGGCGGTCCCAGGCGGCGATGGTGACCAGGACATTGTCGCTGCGGTCGAACTGCACGCAGGAGATCCGGCTCTCGGAGAGCTTGAGGCGCCGCACGATCAGGAGGTTGTCGCCCTGCATCACGGGCACGTCCTCGCTGCCGACGACGGTGACGTCCTCGTCGTTCTCCAGGGCCAGCAGCAGCTGGGCGACCTCGAACGGGATCTCGCCCTCCGCCACCTCGCGGGCCGGGGAGCCCTCGGGCAGATTGCCGATGATCATCGCCGGGCCGCGGCCGCCGAAGAGGTCGTAGCGCAGGAAGACGCCCTGGCAGCTGCCGTCGGGGGCGGGCAGCAGTCCCGCACCCAGATTGCCGGGCCAGTCGCCCGGGTCCATGGCCAGTACGTCGAAGTCGGGCCCGGCGGGCGTGGCGCTGCGGCGGCGGAGGAACGACATGTCGCCATGGTACGTGGCCGGACCTGTTCCGTGACGTGAGGGCATTCGTTCACCCCCGATCGAGCACGGATCGTCCCGCGGCGCCACCGCGCGCAGCAGGGCGGTCCGGCGCGCGGCGCCACCGCCCGCCGGCCCACCGTCGTCCGCTCCGTCAGGTCAGGTCGAACTCGCCCTCGCGCGCACCCGACACGAACGCGCCCCACTCGGCAGGCGTGAAGATCAGGGAAGGGCTGTCCGGGCTGCCGCTGTTGCGCATCGCGATGAACCCCTCGACAAAGGCGATCTGGACATCCCCCCGTCCGCGGCTGCTCGAGTGCCAGTCGGCGTTGCTGAGGTCCAGCTCCGGCTTGTCCCAGCCCGTGAGTGGCGGCTGCTGGATGGTGGTGCTCTCGGCCACGTCCGTGCTCCTCCCGATTCGCGTCGTCCGCGGGCCAGCCTAGCGATCGGTTCCGAGTGTCAACAGGCCACGTGAGGGGGACCTTTGCGCAGTCCTCTCCCACGCCGTCCGGGGAGTCCGCTCAGGCGTCCGGAGGCTCGGAGCCCACGAGCCACATCGAGAAGAACTGCGAGCCGCCGCCGTAGGCGTGCCCGAGCGCCCTGCGGGCCCCCTCCACCTGGTGTTCCCCGGCCTGGCCGCGCACCTGGAGGGCCGCCTCCGCGAAGCGGATCATGCCGGAGGCCCCGATCGGGTTGGTGGACAGGACGCCGCCCGACATGTTGACGGGCAGATCGCCGTCCAGCTCGGTCACCCCGGCCTCGGTGAGCTTCCAGCCCTCACCCTCGGCGGCGAAGCCGAGGTTCTCCAGCCACATGGGCTCGTACCAGGAGAACGGCACGTACATCTCCACGGCGTCGATGTCCCGGCGCGGGTCGGCGATCCCCGCCTGCCGGTACACGTCGGCGGCGCAGTCCTTGCCGGCCTGCGGCGACACCGCGTCCTTGCCGGCGAAGAGTGTGGGTTCGCTGCGCATCGCACCGCCCAGCATCCAGGCCGGTCGGCGGGGCGCCCGGGCGGCTCCTGCCCGGTCGGTGAGGATCATGGCGCAGGCGCCGTCGGAGGAGGGGCAGGTCTCCGAGTAGCGGATCGGGTCCCACAGCATGGGCGAGGCCTGGACCTTCTCCAGGGTGATGTCGTGCTCGTGCAGATGCGCGTACGGGTTCTTCAGCGCGTTGCGCCGGTCCTTGTACGCCACCAGCGAGCCGACCGTGTCGGGCGCTCCGCTGCGCCGCATGTAGGCGCGTACGTGCGGCGCGAAGAACCCGCCCGCCCCGGCCAGCAGCGGCTGCTGGAAGGGGATCGGCAGGGACAGTCCCCACATGGCGTTGGACTCGGACTGCTTCTCGAAGGCCAGTGTCAGCACCGTGCCGTGCACGCGGGCGGCGACCAGGTTGGCGGCGACGAGGGCCGTGGACCCGCCGACCGAGCCGGCCGTGTGCACCCGCAGCATGGGCTTGCCCACCGCGCCGAGCGCGTCGGCGAGATACAGCTCCGGCATCATCACGCCCTCGAAGAAGTCGGGCGCCTTGCCGATGACCACGGCGTCGATGTCCGCCCAGGTCAGCTCGGCGTCCAGGAGTGCCCGGTGCGCCGCCTCCCGGACGAGGCCGGCGATCGACACGTCCCGGCGCGCGGCGACGTGCTTGGTCTGGCCGATGCCTACGACGGCCACGGGCTCCTTGCTCATCGCGGATCCCCTTCGAGTACGGCGACCAGGTTCTGTTGCAGACAGGGGCCGGACGTGGCGTGCGCGAGCGCCCGGTCGGACTCGCCCCGGTGGATGCGGGCGGCGGCCTCGCCGATGCGGATGAGCCCGGCGGCCATGACGGGGTTGGCGGCGAGCGCCCCGCCGGACGGGTTGACGTGCACACCGTCGTCGAGCCCCAGCGCCTTGCGCAGGACGACCTCCTGCGCGGTGAAGGGCGCGTGCAACTCGGCGGTGTCGACGGGCCGTTCAAAAGCGCCGGCCTTCTCCGCGGCTAGGCGGGTCGAGGGCGAGTCGGTCAGGTCGCGCACGCCCAGGCCGTGGGCCTCGATGCGGTGGTCGAGGCCGCGGATCCAGGCGGGCCGTTCGCACAGCTCACGGGCCCGCTCCCCCGCCGCGAGGATCACGGCGGCGGCCCCGTCGCCGATGGGCGGACAGTCGCCGGTACGGAGCGGCCGTACGACGTAGTCGCCCTGGGGCACCGAACCCCTCAGCTGGGCATGGGAGTTGGCGGTGGCGTCCGCCCGGCTGCGGGCGGCGACGGCGGCGAGGGCGGGTTCGTCGGTGTCGCCGGCGTCGATGAGGGCCTGGGCCTGGAGGGCGGCGAGGGCCACGGAGTCGGGCCAGAGGGGGGCGACGTAGTACGGGTCGAGCTGGCGGGTGAGGACATCGCGCAGGGGGCCCGGCGAGGACTTGCCGTAGGAGTACACGAGCGCGGTGTCGGCGTCACCGGTGAGCAGCTTGGTCCACGCCTCGTACAGCGCCCAGGCCCCGTCCATCTCGACGTGTGACTCGGAGATCGGCGGCCAGGCGCCGACGCCGTCGAGGGCGAGGGTGAAGGAGAAGGCGCGGCCGGCGAGGTAGTCGCTGGAGCCGGAGCAGGTGAAGCCGATGTCGGCGGTCTTCAGGCCGGTCCGCGCCAGCACCTCGTGCAGGACCGGCATCAGCATCTCCACCTCGGAGAGCTCTTCGCTGGTGCGCCGGTGGTCGGTCTGCGCGAAGGCGACGACGGCGATCTCGCGGTTCACAGCAGCTCCCTGTAGGTGTCGTAGTCCGCGTCGGGCTCCCCTGTGGGCCGGTAGTGGTCGGGGAAGCGGGCACCCTCGCTCCACACGGGTTCGACCCGAAGTCCCATGCGCACCTCGTCGTAGGGGATGCCGCCGATCCGGGCGTGCAGGGCGAGGCCGGCGCCGTCGAGGGCTATGTGGGCGTAGACGTACGGCACTTCGATGTCGAGGTTCTTCGCCTTGATGTTGACGATGCAGAACGTGGTGACTGTGCCGCGGGGCCCCACCTCGACCTGTTCCGATGTGGCGAGCCCACATGTGGGGCAGGCACCCCTGGGCGGGACGTACACCTTGTGGCAGGACGGGCAGCGCTCGCCGACGTTGCGGTTTTCGGCCAGGGCGTTGATGTAGGCGGACTGGGCGCGGCCGGGTGAGTAGGTGTAGTCGAGCCGGGCGCGGGCGACGATGCCGGTGACCGGGTCCTCGAACTCGCCGGTGTGGCCCTCCGGTTCGGCCGGGTCACCGTCGTACGTCTCGAAGCACGCGATGTCGGTGATGGCGCCGGTGCGTTCCTCGGCCCAGCGGACGCGGACCCGCATGCCGGTGTGCACGGCGTCGGGGCCGGGGGCGTCGAGGGCGTGCAGGAGGGCGGTGTCGGCGCCGTCGAGGCGGACCAGGACCCAGGCGAAGGGCGTGTCGAGAGGCTGGTCGCGGCGGGGGGCGTGGTTCCAGGCCCAGGTGGTGACCGTGCCCGTGGGGGCGACCTCGACCAGGTCGCGGAGCTCCTCGGCGGTGACGGGGTCGTACTCGACGGGTGGGACGAGCGTGCGGCCGTCGCCGGTGCGCACCCCGAGCACGACTCGTTCGCGCAGCCCGGTGAGGAAGGCGCTCTGGACGGGGCCGAGGGAGCGGGTGAAGGGGAACTCGACGACGAGGGGGGCTTTGAGGACTTCGGGCATCGGGACTACCTCCTTGGGAGGCCGGCGGTGAAGGCGTGCCCCAAAGGGGCGCGGGGAACTGCGCGACCAGCCACAAACGGCCCGCGGCTGCTGAACCGGCCTCAGCCGGCGCAGCGTTACGCGCGCTTGTACACGGGTGACCGCTTCTCCGCGAAGGCACGGGCGCCTTCCTTGGCGTCGGCGGTGTCGAAGATCGGCCAGCCTCGCTTGAGTTCGGCGGCGAGGCCGTCGGTCTCGGTCAGCTCGGCGGTGTCGTAGACGGACGCCTTGACGGCCTCGACGGCCAGCGGGCCGCAAGCGTTGATCTGTTCGGCGATCTCCAGGGCCTTGTCCAGGGCCGTGCCGTCCGGGACGACATGCCCGATCAGGCCGATGCCGGCGGCCTCGCGGGCGCTGTAGGGGCGTCCGGTGAGCAGCATCTCCAGGGCGTGGGTGCGCGGGATCTGCCGTTGCAGACGGACCGTGGAGCCACCGATCGGGAACAGGCCGCGCTTCACTTCGAAGAGCCCGAAGGTCGCCGACTCGCCCGCGACTCGGATGTCGGTGCCCTGGAGCATCTCGGTGCCGCCGGCGACGCAGTACCCCTCGACGGCGGCGATCACCGGTTTGCGGGGGCGGTGGTGGCGCAGCATCGCCTTCCAGTGCAGATCGGGGTCGGCCTTGAGCCGGTCGCGGTGGCGCTCCCCCTCCATGCCGTTGCCGGCCAGGGCCTTGAGGTCCATGCCCGCGCAGAACGAGCCGCCCGCACCCGTGAACACGACCGAGCGGATCGTGTCGTCCGCGTCGGCCTCGAGCCAGCCGTCGTACAGGCCGACGAGCATGGCCAACGAGAGTGCGTTCTTGGCCTCCGGCCGGTTGAGCGTGAGCACCAGTGTGGCGCCCTCGCGTCGCACGGTGAGGTGTTCCGTCCCACTCATCGCCCATCTCCCCTCTGAAAGAACGAGAACAGGTTGCAGGAGGCGCCGGGGCACTTCAAGGGTTTTCTGACAGGTAGTCAGATTTCTTGTGCGCGGACCCTTCACAGTTGTGCCGCCCTTTGCTCTGATGACCGGCAGCCGGTGGAGTGCGAGGGCGGGAGGAACGGTGGAGTACAACCTTGCCGACCTGTTCGAGTCGGTCGTCGACGCGGTCCCCGACCGCGAGGCACTGGTGTACATCGACCATCCGGGCACGGGTGCGCAGCGCCGTCTGACGTACGCGGAGCTGGACGCGGCGGCGAACCGGATCGGTCACCATCTGCTCGACAGCGGGATACGTCCCGGCGAGCATCTCGGGCTTCACCTCTACAACGGCGTCGAGTACCTCCAGACGGTGCTGGCCTGCCTGAAGGCTCGGATCGTCCCGGTCAACGTCAACTACCGCTATGTGGAAGAGGAGTTGGTGTACCTGTACCGGGACGCCGATCTGGTGGCCCTGGTCTTCGAGGCGGAGTTCACTGACCGGGTGGCGGCGGCGCTGCCACGGGTGGACGGGCTGCGGCATCTGGTGCGCGTCGGCAGTGTGGCGCCGGGTGCGGCCGACGCGCCGGTCGTGCCGGCCGTGACGTTCGCGGACGCCGAGGCCGCGGGATCGCCCGATCGGGGGTTCCCGGCGCGGTCGGGTGACGACCAGTTCATCATCTACACCGGCGGCACCACCGGAATGCCCAAGGGCGTGATGTGGCGCCAGGAGGACCTGTTCTTCTCCGGTCTCGGCGGCGGCGCGCCGACCGGTGAGCCGGTGCAGAAGCCGGAGGAACTCGCCGAACGCGTCGCGGCGGGCGGCGACGGCATCACCTTCTTCCCCACCGCCCCGCTGATGCACGGGACGTCCACGCTGACCGCCTTCATCGGCTTCAACTTCGGCCAACGCATCGTGATCCACCGCAAGTTCGCGCCCGAGGAGGTCCTGCGCACGATCGAGAAGGAGAAGGTCACCAGCGTGTCCCTGGTCGGCGACGCGATGCTGCGGCCCCTGGTCGACGCGCTGAACGGCCCCATGAAGGGCACGGACTGCTCGTCGATGTTCAGCGTGTCGTCCTCCGGGGCGATCATGTCGGACACGGTGCGCCGGCAGTTCCAGGACCTGGTCCCGAACGTGATGCTGCTGAACAACTTCGGCTCCTCGGAATCCGGCTTCAACGGTACGGCGACCGAGGACTCCGGGCCCGAGCGCGGGTTCCGCATCCGCGTCAACTCCCGTACGCAGGTGGTCGATCCGGCCACCTACGAGCCGGTCGCCGTGGGCGAGGTGGGCCGGGTCGCCCAATGCGGCCATGTGCCGCTCGGCTACTACAACGACGCGCGCAAGACCGCCGAGACCTTCTTCGAGAAGGACGGCCGGCGGTGGGTGCTGCTCGGCGACATGGCCACGGTCGACCAGGACGGCGTCGTCACCGTGCTGGGACGCGGCTCGCAGTGCATCAACACCGGGGGCGAGAAGGTGTACCCCGAGGAGGTCGAGCAGGCGCTCAAGTCCCACCCCGACGTGTACGACGCACTGGTGGCCGGGGTGCCGGACGCGAAGTGGGGGCATCACGTGGCGGCGGTGGTGCAGTTGCGCACGGGAGCCCTACGGCCGTCACTGGCGGACATCCAGACGCACTGCCGCTCCCACCTCGCGGGTTACAAGATCCCCCGCCAGTTGGTGATCACGGACTCGATCCGGCGCTCGCCCAGCGGCAAGGCGGACTACCGCTGGGCCCGGGAGGTGGCGGCGTCGGCGGACGGATGAATCCCGGGCAGCTCTGGTTGAACCCAAGGTGACGTGCGGACGTACTGATGGTGGCAGGCTCGGTCATGGACCGCTGTTTGCCATGCCATCGCAAGACCGCACGGAAGGACCGCCGGGTGTCGCTCTTCACTCGCTCTCGTCAGCCGCTGAACACCGCTGAGGGCGGGTCGGCCTCGGACGACGATGTCGCCGCGACCGGGGAGGACGGGGAGAGGGAACGGGTAGCGGAATCAGTGGGAGCGGCTGAGGCGGCTGAGGATGCCGCAACGGCCTCCCCCTCCCCCGGCTGGTTCGGCTGGCGGCGCCGCTACCCCCGTACGGCACGCGGCGTGACCGTGGGGACAACCGTCCTGGCCGGCGCACTGCTGCTCTTCGCGCTCCTGGTGCCCAACCGTCTCGAACGGCTCGGCCCCGAGGCGTTCTTCCGTCTCCCCGCCGAGGGGATCCTGCTGGCAGGCCTGCTGCTGGCGGTGCCGCCGCGCTCCAGGCGGCTGATGTCACTGGTCTCCGGTGCTCTGCTCGGGGTGCTCGCCGTCCTGAAGTTCGTCGACATGGGCTTCTACTCGGTACTGG
Organism: Streptomyces sp. UW30; assembly: GCF_008042075.1. Classification (GTDB taxonomy): domain Bacteria; phylum Actinomycetota; class Actinomycetes; order Streptomycetales; family Streptomycetaceae; genus Streptomyces. The sequence continues at coordinate 25,535 of NZ_RDBN01000008.1, forward strand.
CGCGCCCCTTCGACCTGGTCCTGGACTGGATCCTGCTGGACGACGCGGCGGAATTCGTACGGGAGTCGTTCGGCCGTACCGGACAGGTGCTGGCGGTCGTCGGGGTGATCGTCCTGGTCGTCGCGGTGCTCGTGCTGATGACGCTCGCGATGGTTCGGGTGACGAACCTGATGGTCGGCCATCGTGCCGTCGCCACCCGCACGACACTGATCCTCGGCACCGCGTGGATCACCTGCATGACCCTGGGCGTCCAGGTCGCCGGGGTCCCGCTGGCCACCAAGGGCAACGCCGACCTGCTCAACAACCGTATCGAGCAGGTGCAGGCCGGCCTCAAGGACGGGCGGGTCTTCGAGAAGCAGGCCGCCGTGGACGCGTTCGCGAAGACGCCGCCCGACCAGTTGCTGACGGGGCTGCGCGGCAAGGACGTGCTGTTCACGTTCATCGAGAGCTACGGCCGCGTCGCGATCGACGACCCGGCGATGGCGCCGCAGATCGACGCGGCACTCAAGGAAGGGACGAGCAACCTCAAGGCGGCCGGATTCCAGTCGCGCAGTGCGTGGCTGAGGTCGCCCGTGACGGGGGCGGGCAGTTGGCTGGCCCACTCCACCTTCCTCTCCGGCCTCTGGATCAAGAACCAGCAGCGGTACCGGAGTCTGACCACCAGCGACCGGGCGACGCTCGGCAGCTACTTCAGGAAGACCGGCGCGTGGCGGACGGTCGGTGTCGTGCCGGGGGTGCGGCGGGCCTGGCCGGAGGGCAAGTTCTTCGCGCTCGACCACATCTACGACTCCGAGCACCTCGGTTACCACGGCCCGTACTTCAGCTGGACGCCCGTGCCCGACCAGTTCAGCCTGGAGGCGTTCCAGCGTCTGGAGCACGGCAAGAAGGGCCGCGACCCGATCATGGCGGAGATCATCCTGGCCTCCAGCCACAACCCCTGGTCCCCCATCGCCCGCATGACCGACTGGGACGACCTCGGCGACGGCTCGGTCTTCCATCAGATCAAGAAGGAGGGAACCGACCCCAAGGAGGTCTGGAAGGACCCCGAGCGCGTCCGCACCGAGTACCGCCGTGCCATCGAGTACTCGCTCCACAGCCTCACCGAATGGGTCGAGCGCTACGGCACCGACGACACGGTCCTGGTCTTCCTCGGCGATCATCAGCCCGTCCCCACCGTCACGGCCGGCAGCACCAGCAAGGACGTCCCCGTCACGATCGTCGCCCGCGACCCGAAGGTCCTCGACAGGATCGCCGACTGGCACTGGACGGACGGCCTCAAGCCCGCCGAGAACGCCCCCACCTGGGGCATGGACCGCTTCCGGGACCGTTTCATGACGGCGTACGGGCCCCGGGGGGAGTGAGCAGCGGGGCGGCTGGGCCGTTCGAGGATCCCGAAACGGACGCTCGAACGGCCTAGCATCACGCGCCGGTGCGCGGGCGGCGTACCTACGGTCGCAATGACGGTCGTCGAGACCGATGGACCAAGAGGGAGCGCCCGTGAAGAGACGTACCCGCGCGATATGCACGACCGCGATCACCGTTCTCGTGACCGCCGGCCCGGTGGCCCAGGTGGCGCACGCCCGTGGCGACCTGGACTGCCGCGACTTCGCCTTTCAGGAGGACGCGCAGGCGGAGTTCGACCGTGACCTGAGCGACCCCAATCGCCTGGACGAGGACCAAGGTGCGGACGACAGCATCGCCTGCGAGGTCCTGCCACACCGCGAGTCTGCCGTCACACCGCTCCCCGTACGTACGGTGCTCCCCACGAGCACGGTGCTCCCCACACAGGGGGTCAGGGGCGGCATGGGAGGTGGAACGGGGCCGGCGGACTTCGAGGTGGTTCTGGGCGCCGGCCTGGCAGTCGGCGCACTCGCGCTGACCGCCGGCTTCGTCGTGTACCGGCGTCGGCTGGGCCGCTGAGGAGCGCCCGCTGCTCTTCTCACGCCGAGCGTCGGGACGTGCTGTCCTGCGACCTTCGAGGCAGGCTCATCGGAGCGGTACGCAGGGTCGCTTCGGGCGTACGGCCAGGAGACAGGCGCACGGCCAGGAGACAGGCGCACGACCGGGAGACGGACGTACGGCCGGAAGAACGGCAACTCCCGGCCGTGGCAGGGGACCTGGCCGGCCCCTCTCAGGACCGGTCGAGCACGTCCCGGCCGTCCGCCGACTCCTGCGCCGCGTCCGCCGCCGACTCGGCCGAAGCCTCGCCGTCCACGACTCGCGTCTCGCCCTCGACCCCAGCGCCGCCCTCGGCGACAACCGGCCCCGTCGGCGCACCCCGACCCGCGCGCCACCGCGTCAGCCGCATGGCCACCGGCTCGGTGTAGCGCGCGGTGAGCGGCCCCACGATCACCAGGATCAGCACGTAGGCCGTGGCCAGCGGGCCCAGCGAGGGCTCGATGCCGGAGGTGACGGCGAGGCCGGCGATGACGATGGAGAACTCGCCGCGTGCCACGAGGGTTCCGCCCGCGCGCCAGCGGCCCTTGACCGAGACTCCGGCGCGCTTGGCCGCCCAGTACCCGGTGGCGATCTTCGTGAGCGCGGTGACGACGGCCAGCGCGAGCGCGGGCACCAGCACCGGCGGGATACTCGCGGGGTCCGTGTGCAGGCCGAAGAAGACGAAGAACACGGCGGCGAACAGATCCCGCAGCGGGGCGAGCAGGTTGTGCGCGCCCTCCGCCACTTCCCCGGACAGCGCTATGCCGACCAGGAACGCCCCGACGGCTGCCGACACCTGGAGCTGCTGGGCGAGTCCGGCCACGACCAGGGTGAGACCGAGCACGACGAGCAACAGCTTCTCGGGATCGTCGCTGGAGACGAAGCGGGAGATGTGCCGGCCGTAGCGCACCGCGAGCAGCAGGACGAGTCCGGCGACGCCGAGCGCGATGGCCAGGGTGACGCTCCCCGCCGCCAGACCGGCCCCGGCCAGCAGGGCGGTGACGATCGGCAGGTAGACCGCCATGGAGAGGTCTTCCAGGACCAGGATGCTCAGGATGACCGGGGTCTCGCGATTGCCGAGCCTGCCGAGGTCGCCGAGGACCTTCGCGATGACGCCGGACGACGAGATCCAGGTGACGCCGGCCAGGACGACCGCGGCGACCGGGCCCCAGCCCAGCAGCAGCGCCATGACGGCACCGGGCAGGGCGTTCAGGGCGGCGTCGACAAGACCCGCCGGATACTGCGTCTTGAGATTGGAGACCAGGTCGCTGGCCGTGTACTCCAGGCCGAGCATGAGCAGCAGCAGGATCACACCGATCTCTGCGCCGAKCGCGACGAACTCCTCGCTGGTGCCCAGCGGAAGCAGCCCACCCTCCCCGAAGGCGAGCCCGGCCAGCAGGTAGAGCGGTATCGGCGAGAACTGGAATCGCCCGGCGAACCTGCCCAGCAGGCCGRGGCCGAGGATGATCGCGCCGAACTCGATGAGGAAAACCGCGGAGGAATGCATCGCGGCTCACTCCCGCCCGAGTATCTCGGCGGCCGCGTCCACACCCTCGCGGGTGCCGATCACGATCAGGATGTCGCCGCCCGCCAGGCGGAAGTCCGGCGCCGGCGAGGGGATCGCCTCGGCGCGACGCAGTACGGCCACGATGGATACGCCCGTCTCGGTCCGCATCCGGGTCTCGCCCAGCAGCCGTCCGTTCCAGTGCGACGTGGCGGACAACTCGACGCGCTCGGCGACGAGGCCCAGCTCCGTGGTGGACAGCAGGCTCGGACTGTGGTGCGCGGGCATCAACGCGTCGATCAGCGTGGCCGCTTCGGCGGAACTGAGCCGCGCCGACAGCGCGCACGCGTCCGGATCGTCCTTGCGGTACGCGCTCAACGTGCGTGATCCGTCCCGGTGGGCGACCACGGACAGGCGGCGTTGTTCGCGTGTCGTGAGGTCGTAGCGGACTCCGATGCCGGGCAATGGCGTACTGCTCAGGCGAGGAGCGCCCATAGCTGTCCCCCCTCATTAACGTGTTCTCTTCCAGCACTCTTTGGCGAAACTTTACCTACTGGGGTACGTGCGGGCCGAACCCAGCCCGCCCTTCAGCCACTCCCGTCCAGGAACGCGACGACCCGCCGTACGAACCAATCCGCGTCGTCGAGCCACGGACAGTGCCCGGCGCCGGGCTGCAGGGCGTACTCGGCGTCGGGGAATATCTCGGCGGTGCGGCGGGCGAGTTCGGGGCGGGGGCCACCGTCGAGTTCGCCGGCGAGGACGAGAACCGGGGCGGTGAAACGGGCCGGTTCTTCCACGTCGTCGACCATGTGGTCGCAGCGCTACGTGGCCGGGTCCTCCGGCGCCGCGAATCCCCGGCGCCCACGGCGCAACGGGCCTGCCCCGGTCCGACGGGCGTCGCGGGCACGGCCTGGGCGGCCTCACGCGGAGAAAGTGTGACCCATCCTCTTGCCTGATCATTCGTGGCCTGAATTACTGATCCCGAGCACCCAGACCGAATGATCGGTCGTCCGGATTGATGCGGTTGGCGAGGGAGAGCACCTCATGGCGGACGCGACGGAACTGGACTCCGGGGAACGACTCGCCCCGGAGGCGCTGCGGGCGTTGCAGCTGGAGCGGTTGCAGAGATCGCTGCGGCACGCGTACGACAACGTGCCCTTCTACCGGGAGTCCTTCGACAAGGCCGGCGTACGGCCCGAGGACTGCCGCTCGCTCGCCGACCTGGCTCGCTTCCCGTTCACGACCAAGGCCGACCTGCGCGAGAACTACCCGTACGGGATGTTCGCCGTGCCCCAGGACCGTATCCGCCGCATCCATGCCTCCAGCGGCACCACCGGACGCCCCACGGTCGTCGGCTACACCGAAGCCGACCTTTCCCTGTGGGCCGACATGGTGGCCCGCTCCATCCGGGCGGCGGGCGGACGCCCCGGCGACAAGGTGCATGTGGCGTACGGCTATGGGTTGTTCACCGGTGGTCTCGGCGCACACTACGGGGCCGAACGGCTGGGCTGTACGGTCATCCCCGCATCCGGCGGGATGACCGCCCGTCAGGTCCAGCTGATCCAGGATCTGCGGCCCGACATCATCATGGTGACGCCGTCGTACATGCTCACCCTGCTCGACGAGTTCGAGCGGCAGGGTGTCGATCCGCGCGGCACGTCCCTGCGCGTGGGGATCTTCGGCGCCGAGCCCTGGACCGAGGAGATGCGCCGCGAGATCGAGGAGCGGTTCGCGATCGACGCCGTCGACATATACGGGCTCTCCGAGGTAATCGGGCCCGGGGTCGCGCAGGAGTGTGTGGAAACCAAGGACGGGCTCCATGTGTGGGAGGACCACTTCTACCCCGAGATCGTCGACCCGATCACCGGCGAGCTACTGCCCGACGGCGAGGAGGGCGAGCTGGTCTTCACCTCGCTCACCAAGGAGGCCATGCCCGTCATCCGGTACCGCACGCGGGACCTGACGCGGCTGCTTCCGGGGAGCGCCCGGGTGTTCCGGCGGATGGAGAAGGTCACCGGGCGCAGTGACGACATGGTCATCCTGCGCGGAGTCAATCTCTTCCCCACACAGGTCGAGGAGATCGTGCTCCGCACACCGGGCGTGGCGCCCCACTTCCAGCTGCGGCTCACCCGGGAGGGCCGTCTCGACGCGCTCACCGTGCGGGCGGAGGCCCGCCCCGACGCGTCCCCCGAGACCCGGGACGCCGCCGCGCAGGCCATCGCGGCGGCCGTGAAGGACGGCATCGGGGTGTCGGTGGCCGTGGAGATCGTCGAACCGGAGTCCCTGGCACGCTCCGTGGGCAAGATCCGCCGGATCGAGGATCTGCGTCCGCGTTAACCGCCGGCGCTCAGCGGGCGGCGTCACCGGCGAACCGGTCCCGCAGCTCCCGTTTGAGGATCTTCCCACTCGCGTTGCGCGGAAGCTCGTCCACGAACACCACCCGCTTCGGCGCCTTGAAGTGGGCGAGCTTGTCCCGCGCGTGGTCGATGAGCTCGGCCTCGCTCACCTCGCCGCGTGACACGACGACCGCCGTGACGGCCTCGATCCACCGCTCGTCGGGCAGGCCGATCACGGCGACCTCGGCGACGCCCTCGTGGGTGTACAGCGCGTCCTCGACCTGCCGTGAGGCGACCAGTACGCCACCGGAGTTGATGACGTCCTTGACCCGGTCGACGATGGTGAAGTAGCCGTGCGCGTCCCGCACGGCGAGGTCGCCGGAGCGGAACCAGCCGTCGCGGAAGGCCTCGGCGGTCTCTTCGGGCTTGTCCCAGTAGCCCTCGCACAGCTGCGGGGAGCGATAGACGATCTCGCCGGGGGTGCCGTCGGGGACGCCCTCGCCGTCCTCGTCGACCACGCGCGCGTCGACGAACAGGACGGGCCGTCCGCAGGAGTCCATGCGTCCCTTGTGCTCGTCCGGCGCGAGGACGGTGGCGAGGGGGCCGATCTCGCTCTGCCCGAAGCAGTTGTAGAAGCCGAGCTCCGGGAGCCGTTCACGCAGTCGCTCCAGCACGGGCACGGGCATGATCGACGCGCCGTAGTACGCCTTGCGCAGCCCACCGAGGTCGCGCTCGGCGAAGTCGGGGCGGTTGGCCAGGCCGATCCACACGGTCGGCGGGGCGAACAGGCTGTCCACGCGGCCCGCTTCGATCAGGTCGAAGAGCCGGTCGCCGTCGGGTGCGTCGAGGACGATGTTCGTGGCGCCGACCGCGAGGTACGGCAGCAGGAACACATGCATCTGCGCCGAGTGGTAGAGCGGCAGGGAGTGCGCGGGGCGGTCGCCCGCACTGAGGTCGAGGGCGGTGATCGCGCTGAGGTACTCGTGGACCAGGGCGCGGTGCGTCATCATCGCGCCCTTGGGGAGGGCCGTCGTACCGGATGTGTAGAGCAGCTGCACCAGGTCCTCGGCGCGCGGCTCGGGGCCGTCGTACGCGGTCGCCGTCGCGAGGCGTGCCAGGAGCGAGTCGTCGGCGTCACGCAGGGGCAGCGTACGAACGTCCTCGGACAGCCGGCCGGCGAGGCCCGGGTCGGCGAGCACCAGGGAGCTCCCGGACTGGCCGACGATGTAGGCGAGGTCGTCGCCGGTCAGGTTCTGGTTGACCGGGACATGGACAAGGCCCGCGCGGGCGCAGGCCAGGAAAGCGATCAGATAGGCGTCCGAGTTGTGGCCGTAGGCGCCGACCCGGTCGCCTCGGGTGAGGCCCTGGTCGAGCAGGACGCTCGCCGCGCGGGAGACCGCCTCGTCCAGTTCCTCGTACGTCCATGAGCGACCGCCGTACTCCACCGCGGTCCGTGCCGGAGTGCGCCGCGCGCTGCGCCGCAGCACCCCGTCAACCGTGCTGCCCTGTCCCTGCGTCATGACTCATGATCCTGGGTCCGACACCCGGGCAGGTCAAGCACCTGGGAGCGCGGACAGACCAGTAGGTACGCTCAACCGCTCCTTCCCTCAACGACGTTGGGAGGCACAGATGCGCACCACCCGCCCGAGACGACTGGCCGCCGCGGCGGCCGCCCTGCTCACCGCCACGGCCGCGTTGCCGGCTGCCGCGGCCGAAGGGCACAGTCGTCAGGAACATCCCTCGCACGGCGGCATGTCCGCCGTGATCCGCTACACCGAGTACGGCATCCCGCACATCGTCGGCAAGGACTACAAGTCGCTCGGCTTCGGCACCGGTTGGGCGCAGGCCGCCGACCAGGTGTGCACGCTGGCGGACGGGTTCGTGACCGTGCGCGGCGAGCGTTCCCGCTTCTTCGGCACGGACGGCGCGACCGACTCCGCGCTGTCCTCGGCGACCGGCAACCTCGCCGGCGACCTGTACTTCCGCGGCGTACGCCAGACCGGCACCGTGGAGAAGCTGCTCGCCGAACCGGCACCGCGCGGGCCCAGCCGCCAGGTCAGGGACCTGATGCGGGGCTTCGCGGCCGGGTACAACACCTGGCTGAAACAGAACCGGATCAACGACCCGGCGTGCCGGGGAGCCACCTGGGTGCGGCCGGTCACCACGCTGGACGTGGCCGCCCGCTTCTACGCCATCGCCGTGCTCGGCGGGCAGGGCGGCGCCGTGGACGAGATCACCTCAGCCCGGCCGCCCACCGGATCCGCCGCCCGCGGCGGCGGTGCGGCCCCGAACGCCGAGGCCCTGGTCCGGGCCGTGCGCGAGCGGAGCGCGGATACGGCCATGGGGTCCAACGCGGTCGCCTTCCGGGGCGACACCACGGCGAACGGGCGCGGGCTGCTGCTGGGCAACCCGCACTATCCGTGGCACGGCGGACGCCGCTTCTGGCAGGCGCAGCAGACGATTCCCGGCGAGCTGGACGTCGCCGGCGCGGCGCTGCTCGGGTCGCCGACGCTCGCCATCGGATACAACTCCCATGTGGCGTGGAGCCACACCGTGTCGACCGGAGTTCCGTTCAATCTGCATCAGCTGAAGCTGGACCCTGCCGATCCGACCGTGTACCTGGTGGACGGCAAGCCGGAGCGGATGAAGAAGCGGACGGTCACCGTCGCGGTCAAGGGCGGCGCACCGGTGACCCGCACCCAGTGGTGGACCCGGTACGGCCCTGTCGCGGCCGACGCCGGGGGCGAGCTCCCGTTGCCCTGGACGGCTACGACGGCGTTCGCGTTCAACGACCCCAACGCGGCCAACATGCGGTTCGCCGACACCTCGCTGGGCTTCAGCAAGGCGCGCGGCACGGCCGATGTCCTCGCGTCGCTCGCCCGGCATCAGGGCCTGCCGTGGGTGAACACGATCGCCGCGGACTCTTCGGGGCACTCCCTGTACTCCCAGTCGCAGGTACTGCCGCGGATCACCGACGACCTCGCGGCGCGGTGTTCCACGGACCTCGGCCGGGCCACCTACCCGGCGGGGGGTCTCGCGGTCCTCGACGGCTCCCGCGGTGACTGCGCGCTCGGCAGCGACCCGGACGCCGTCCAGCGTGGGACGTTCGGGCCCGCGCGGATGCCGACGCTGAAGGACGCGCCGTACGTGGAGAACTCCAACGACAGCGCGTGGCTCGCCAACGCCGACCGTCCGTTGACCGGGTACGAGCGGGTCTTCGGCAACATCGGTACGCAGCGCTCCCTGCGCACCCGCGGTGCGATCGAGGACGTGGCGGCGATGGCGCAGCGGGGCGGTCTGACGGTCCGGGACCTGGAGCGTCAGCAGTTCGGGAACCGGGTGCCCGCGGCCGACCTGGCCGTGGCCGACACCGCGAAGGCGTGTGCCGCGCTGCCGGGCGGTACGGCAACGGGCAGTGACGGCAAGGCCGTTGACGTCACACAGGCCTGTTCGGTGCTCGCGGCATGGGACCGGACGATGGACACCTCCAGCCGGGGCGCCCTGCTCTTCGACCGGTTCTGGCGGAAGCTGTCCGCGAAGGTGCCGGCCGCCCAGCGGTGGAAGGTGCCGTTCTCGGCGGCGGACCCGGTGCGCACCCCGAACACGCTCAACACCGGTGCTCCCGGCTTCGCCACGGCCCTCGCGGACGCGGTCGCCGAGCTGCGGGCGGCGGGCATCGTGCTCGACTCCCGCCTCGGGGAGCACCAGGTCGTCGTACGGAACGGTCAGCGCATCCCCGTGCACGGCGGCACGGAGGGCATGGGTGTGTGGAACAAGATCGAGCCGGTGTGGGATCAGGCGCGGGGCGGCTACACGGAGGTGACGACCGGCTCCAGTCACATCCAGGCGGTGGGCTGGAACGGCAGCCGCTGCCCGGTGGCCCGCACGCTGCTGACGTACGCGCAGTCGTCGAACCCGAACTCGCCCCACTTCAGCGATCAGACCCGGTTGTTCTCCGGTGAGAAGTGGGTGACCGCGCGGTTCTGCGAGAAGGACGTCCTGGCGTCACCCGTGTTGAGGGTGGTGTCGGTGGGCGAACACAGGTAACAGGGATGTGGTCCCGCCCCGTCCCACGGGCGGGACCACTTTTCGTCCCCACAAGAACGACCCGGGCGAATTGCTCTTTGCATCTCTGTGCTCCTGTGCGCCCCCGTGCAGAAAGGATTCGCGAAAGCGACAGCTGGTTGAACTGGGCAGGACATGACTCAAGCGCCAACTCGGTGGAGCATTTACCGAGTTCCATGTGGTGATTGAGACAGGGGTTTCCCATGAGTCATGTCGTGCCTGAATCAGGACACACCTGGAGGGTGGGGGTTGCGCCAGGCATATTCCCCACCGTAGCCCACGGTATCGCTTTGTTTCGGCGACCGCTGGATTTTCTCAAATCCTTACCCGCTCACGGGGATCTGGTCGAAGTCCGCCTGGGCCCCCTGCGCGCCTGGGCGGTGTGCCACCCGGAGCTGGTCCACCAGGTACTCATGGACGCGCGCACCTTCGACAAAGGGGGGCCGCTCTACGACAGGCTGCGGACGCTCTTGGGTGACGGCATCGGCACATGCCCCCATCAGGCCCATCGGCGGCAACGCAGGCTTCTCCAACCCGGCTTCCGCAAGGCCCGCGTCGCCGACCAGACGGAACTGATGGGCGAGGAAGCGGAGTCGGTGTGCCGCGAGTGGCGGGCGGGGCAGGAGGTCGACGTCAGCGCGACCATGCTGACGCTGTCGGCGCGGGTGATCGGCCGCGTCCTGTTCTCCGACTCGCTGGACGCCGCGACGGCCGCCGAGGTGCACAGTTGCCTCGTCACCATCGTCCGCGGCCTGTTCCTGCGGACGGTGGTGCCGGTCGAGGCCCTGTTCCGGGTTCCCACGCCCGCGAACCGGCGTTTCCGGCACGCTTCCGCCCGCCTGCGCGCGATCGTCGACGCGGCCATCGCCGAGCGCCGGCGAGGCACTCCCTCAAGTGACCGGGACGACCTGCTGGAGGTCCTGCTGTCGGCCGCGCGGAGCGACGGCGAAGGGGCGGCGATCACCGAACAGGAAGTGCGCAGCCAGGTGCTCACGCTGATATTCGCCGGAGCCGAGACCACCTCCCTGTGCCTCGCCTCCGCCTTCGATCTCCTGGCCCGGCATCCCGAGGACGAACACCGCCTGCACTGCGAGGTCGACGCCGTGCTCGCCGAAGGGCGGCCGCCCGGCCGCGACGAGTTGCCGCGGCTCGTCCACACGCAGCGCGTCATCACCGAGACCCTTCGCCACCGCCCGCCGGGCTGGCTCTTCACCCGGGTCACCACGAAGGAGACGGATCTCGCCGGGCACCGTCTCCCGCGGGGCGCAACCGTCCTGTACAGCCCATATCTCCTGCACCACGACCCCGCCTCGTTCCCCGACCCCGACCGCTTCCTCCCCGACCGCTGGCGGCCGGAGCAGGCCGTCACGGTCCCGCCCGGAGCGATGATCCCGTTCGCCGCGGGCACCCGGAATTGCATCGGCGAGACGTTCGCCATGGCGGAAGCCACGGTGGCCGTCGCGTTCATCGCCCGCCATTGGCGGCTGCACCATCTGCCCGGACACGTCGAACGGCTGCGCCCCGCGGCGTCCTTGGGGCCGAGGGATCTGGTGATGGTCTGCGAACCGCGGACACCACGGCCGATGGGCACACCGCCTCGGGCGCCCGCTTCCGCACCCCGGGCAACGGGGACCCCCGTCGTCCACGACCCCCGAACGGCAGGTGGCAGCGGTGTCCACGACGCATGAGGAAATCGCGGTCGCCGCATCGCGCGCAATTCCCGCCCCCAATCTGCGGCAGCTGATCGACGCGAACCTTTACATGCCCTTCCCGTTCCAGAGCAATCCCCACGCTTCTGAAGCCGCAGCGGGCGTCGAGAATTGGCTGAATACATGGGGGCTTACCGATGAGCCGACAGTAGCGGCCATGATCTCCTATACCCGCCCCGCCGAACTCGCGGCCCACAACAGCCCGACTGTGGATTCCGGCCTCCTCCAGATCATGGCCAACCAAATTGCCTACCAGTTCATCTTCGACGACCAGGCGGAAGACGTCGGCCTGCAGCGGCCCGGCCGGCTGCTGCCCATGCTGTCCGAGAGCGTCAGGATCCTGCGGGACGGCCAACCGCCCGACACCCCGCTCGGGGCCGCCCTTGCCGATCTCCACCGGCAGGTCCAGGAGCGGTGCACACCCGCTCAGGCCGCACGATGGGCCTGGAACAGCCGTGAGTACGTGCACGGTCTGCTGTACGAAGCGGTGGCCCAGACCCACTCCACCCCTCCGGGGAGCGGGCTGTGCCGGTCCATACGTTCCCTCATCGCGGGCATCGAGCCGTTCCACCCGCTGTGCGAGGCCGCGCAGCCGCACGAGCTGGCCCCGGAGGAGCTCCGGCATCCTGTCGTCCGGCGTCTGGGGCGGCTGTCGGTGGACGCGGCGGTGTGGATAGCCGACCTGTTCTCCGCCGTGAAGGAGCAGCGGGCAGGCGGCGTGATCAATCTGGCCCTTGACTACCAGCGCACACACCAGTGCTCGCTGCCGGAGGCCGTCACGCTGGCCATCCGACGCATCAACAGCACGATCAGCGAGTTCGAGGAGCTCTACGCCGAGATCAGGCCGGAGTTGAGCCCGAGCGGCGTCGGCTATGTGGAGGGCATGGGCGGCTGGATCCCCGGATGCTACTTCTGGTCGCGTACCGTTCCGCGGTACGCGGACACGATCGCCGCATCCGCCGTGCCCTGAGCCTCTGCCTGACCGCTCGCCCACAGCAGAGGGGCCCGAGCGGGGAGCAGGACATTTTACCCAAAGGGCCGAGACTTGAACGCCTGCTGCGGGAAAGTTCACCCTTCCCTGTCGACCTCCTGTTCCAACCCGTCCAAGGGGCGTCCGTGAGGGCGTACGCTCGCCCCCGTCCCGCGGGGAGCAACGACAGGAAGCGGTGGACCATATGGCCCATGGGCTGCGGCAACCGACCACCGAACACCGGCCTCTACTGGAACGCGACCGGGAACTCCAGGCAATCGACTCCGCGTTGTCGGACCTCCGTGACGCCGTCGACGGCGTACCCCGGACGCCGCGCGGCGGGTTGCTCGCCTTCACCGGTGCGGCCGGGCTGGGCAAGACCACACTCATCGCGGCAGCGCGCGCCCGCGCCGCCGCACTCGGACTCACGGTGTTCTCGGGCAAGGGCGGCGAGAAGGAGCAGGGCCTGGCGTTCCGCGTCGTCCGCCAGGTCATGCAGCCCACCCTGGCCACGATGAGCGAAACAGAACGTCGGACCTTCCTGGGCAGCTGGTACGGGATCGTCGGCGCCGCGCTCGGCCTCGAGGCGACGGCCGGCACTCAGGTGCCGGACCCGACCGGAGTGCGCGACGGCCTCGACTGGGTCATGACGCGCCTCACGGTGATGAACGCGCCTGTCGTTCTGCTCCTGGACGACCTGCACTGGGCCGATGCCGAATCCCTCGACTGGCTCGCCTCCTTCGCGCCCCGGGTCGCGGACCTCCCGCTCTTGATGGTCGTCGCCTATCGGCCCGACGACCTCCCGCCCGACGCGACCTCTTTCCGCACGCTCGTCGAGCGCCACGAAGAGCGCCCTCACGCGCTGTCTCCGCTCGGCAAGGACGGTGTGGCGCGCATCGTCAGGAACGAAGTGGGTGAGGAAGCCGAGGACGAGTTCTGCGGCGAGTGCTGGACGCTCACCGGCGGCAGCCCGTTCGAGACCGTCGAACTGGCCATCAGGCTCCGCGAACGGCAGATGAAGGGCAGTCAGGACGAACTGCCCGTGATCGGGGACCTTGCCGCGGCGGTCAAAGGCCCCGGACTGATCGAGCGTCTCCACCGGCTCGGCCCGAGCACCGTCCGCTTCGCGTGGGCCGCGGCCGTACTGGGTGGGTCCTTCTCCGCCGAGCTCGCCACCGGCATCGCCGTGGTCGGCAGCGAGGAGGCCGCCGAAGCGGCCCGGAAGCTGCGCGCCTCCCGCATCCTCGCGGACGGCGACGGGCCCGGGCGCAGCCTGGAGTTCGTCCACCCGTCGATCGCCACGACGATCTACCACGACATCCCCTCGGGCCTGCGGGTGGGCATGCACAACGCGGCCGCCGACGCGGCACAGGCGGCAGGGTTCGGCCCCACGGCCGCCGCCCGACACCTGCTGGAAGTGCCCTGCGACGGTCGGCCCGAAGCGGTCTCCGTCCTGCGCGCCGCCGCGCGTGAGTATCTCCGCGCCGGGGCCCCGGAGGCCGCGCGTCGCGTGTTGACCCGAGCGCTGCGAGAGCCGCCCCCTGCGGAGGACCGCGCCGCGCTCCTGCACGAACTCGCCTGCTCGACCTTCCTGATCGAGCCCACAGCCACGGTCAGCCACCTCCAGGAGGCGCTGACAGAGCCCGCGATGGACCCCGAACTCCGCGCCTCCATCGTCTACAAGCTGGCCCAGGCGCTGGCCAACACCGACCGGCTGACCGAGGCCGCCGCCGTGGCCGCCGACGAGGCACGGCGGGCCCCCAATCCGCGCATCAAACTGCGCATGCAGGCCGATCACTTCGTGTGGAGCGCGTTCCGCGCCGACGAGCCCGACTCGTCCGCCCGCTCGCGCCGGCTGGCACGGCTGGCCGACAAGCTGACCGGCCGCGGCTTGGAGGAGCGCTACATCCTGGGCCTGCGGGCGTGGGACGCCCTGGTACGCGGTGAACCGCGGCGAACCGCCCTCGGGCATGCCGAGGAGGCGCTGCGCGGGGGAATGAGCTGGACCGATGAGAACCGCGGCTTCGAGGTGCCCGTCGCGGTCGCCCTGCTCTTCATGTACTGCGACCAGCCGTGGCGGGCCGAAGAGCTGTTCACCAAGGGCATGGCCGAATGCGAGCACAAGGGCTGGAGCGGCTCCCACCTGGCGCAGGGGCAGACCCTCTCCGGCTACATCCGCTACCGTCGCGGCTGCCTCTCCGAGGCGGAGGAGCTCGTTCGGGCCGGGCTGCGCACCGCCGAGCGCGTCGAAGGCGCGGTACCCGCCCAGTGGTTCGCCATCGGCATCCTCATCCAGATCCTGCTGGCCCGCGGGCGGACCGCCGACGCGCGTCGGCTCGCCGACGCCCACCACTACGGCGATGTGGTCCCGAACGCCGTCATCTTCCCCGATCCCCGCACGGTGTACGCCGAACTACTCCTGGCCGAGGAGCGACACGTCGAGGCGGCACGGCTGTTGTCCGCCGTCGGGGACTGGCTCGAGGCACGGAACTGGCGCAACCCGGCCTGGTGCCCTTGGCAGCTGGACCTGGCCTCCGCTCTCGCCCGCACCGCCCCCGACCGGGCGGTCCGCCACGCCCAGGACGCCGTCAAGCGGGCGCGGGACTTCGGTGCGGCTTCCGCGATCGGCCAGGCGCTCCACGTCGAGGCCGAGGTGACCGGCGGTCCGGCCGCGCTCGATCTGCACGCCGAGGCCGTCGAACACCTGGAGCGATCACCCGCGTCGTACGAGTTGGCGCGTGCGCTCGTGGGGCACGGCGCCGCGCTGTCCCGCGACGGACAGGTGCAGGAGGCCGCCCATCGGCTCTACCAGGGGCTGGAAGGAGCCGTTCACTGTGGTGCCGAGGCTCTCGTCGCCCGGGCCAGGCAAGAGCTCTCGGCGGCCGGGCTGCGACCGCTGCCGCTGCGCTACGCGCAGACGGACACCCTCACCGCTCAAGAACGCCAAACGGCCGAACTGACGGTCCAGGGCCATCCGGAGGCGGTGATCGCGAAGGAACTGCGTCTCACCGAGCAGGGCGTACGGCAACTGCTGTCCTGCGTCTATCGCAAGATCGGCACCGACGCGGCGGGCCTCGCCCAGGCCTTGGAGACCTTCCCGCGCCCTCGGACGTGACCCACGAACGCCCTGCGGTTCCGCTCACACCGGCCGTGTGCGCCCCTCCCAGTACGGATCCCGCAGCCGCCGCTTGTACAGCTTGCCGTTGGGGTCACGAGGCATGTCGGTGATGAAGTCGACGCTCTTGGGCCGCTTGTAGCCGGCGAGTTGCCCGGCGCAGTGGTCGAGGATCGTGGCGGCGAGGGCGGGACCCGGCTCGTGGCCCGGGGCCGGTTCGACGACGGCCTTGACCTCCTCGCCCCAGTCGTCGTGCGGGATGCCGAAGGCGGCGGCGTCGGCGACGGCCGGGTGGGCCAGTAGGACGGACTCGATCTCGGCCGGGTAGATGTTGACCCCACCGGAGATGATCATGTCGATCTTGCGGTCGCGCAGGAAGAGATAGCCGTCCTCGTCGAGGTAGCCGAGGTCGCCGACGGTGAAGAAGTCGCCGATGCGGTTCTTCTTCGTCTTGGTCTCGTCCTTGTGGTAGGCGAAGCCACCGGTGTTCATCTTGAGGTAGACGGTGCCGAGTTCGCCGGGCGGTAGCCGGTTGCCGTCGTCGTCGAAGATCGCGAGTTCGCTGATCGGCCAGGGCTTGCCGACCGTGCCGGGCTTCTTCAGCCAGTCCTCGGCGGTCGCGAAGGCGCCACCGCCCTCACTGGCGGCGTAGTACTCCTCCACACAGGGACCCCACCAGTCGAGCATCGCCCGCTTCACATGGTCCGGGCACGGTGCGGCGCCGTGGATGGCGTGCCGCATGGAGGAGACGTCGTAGCGGGTCTGTATCCCCTCCGGGAGGGCGAGCAGACGGTGGAACTGGGTCGGGACCATATGGGTGTGCGTGCACTTGTGGGTGTCGATGACACGCAGCATCTCCTCGGGTGTCCACTTGTCCATCAGGACCAGCCGGTGCCCTATGTGGAGGGACGCGCCCGCGAACTGGAGCACGGCGGTGTGGTAGAGCGGCGAGCAGACGAGGTGCACGTTGTCGTCGAACGGCTTGATACCGAAGATGCCGAGGAACCCGCCCAGATAGGCCTCCTCCGGCGGCTTGCCGGGCAGCGGACGGCGGATGCCGCGGGGGCGGCCGGTGGTGCCGGAGGTGTAGTTCATGACCCAGCCGAGCGTGCGGTCCTCGGGTGCCGAATCCGGCTGTCCGTCGAGGAGTTCGGCGTAGGGCCTGAAGCCCTCGACCTCGCCGACCGCGTATCGGTGGGTGGCCGGGAATCCGGCCTGGTCGGCGGCCTCGCGGACCGTGCCGGCGAAGCGCTCGTGGGTGATGAGCACCTTGGCGCCGGAGTCGGCGACGATCCAGGCGATCTCGGGGCCGACGAAGTGATGGTTGACGGGGACCAGGTAGAAGCCGGCCTGGGAGGCGGCCAGATACGCGGTGAAGAACTCGACGCCGTTGGGGAGGACGACCGCGAAGGCGTCGCCGCGCCTGAGGCCGGCCGCGCGCAGGCCGTGGACGAGGCGGTTGGTGGCGGCGTGCAGGCGACCGGCGGTCCACCGCTCGCCGTCGGGGGCGACGAGGACCGTGCGCCCGGGGTCGGCCGTGGCCTGGGCCCAGAAGCCGACGGGCGGGGTGCTGACGGCGTGTGCCGCGGACGTGCTGGTCACTGGCTGCTCCTTCCGGCGATGCGGTTGATGCGGTCGACGGCTCGCTCGAAGCCGCGGGTGAGGTCGTCGAAGACGGCCTGGACGCTGCGTTCGCTGTTCATCCGGCCGACGATCTGTCCGACGGGTGTGCCGAGCAGGGGCTCGACCTCGTACTTCTGGATCCGGGAGACGGCCTCGGCGACGAGCAGTCCCTGCAGGGGCATGGGGAGGGTGCCGGGCCCGTCCGGGTCGTCCCAGGCGTCGGTCCACTCGGTGCGCAGTTGGCGTGCGGGCTTCCCGGTCAGGGCGCGGGAGCGGACGGTGTCCCCGGAGCCGGCGGCGAGCAGCTTGGCGGTCAGGGCGGACGAGTGCAGATCCGCTTCTGTGGTGGTGAGCCATATGGAGCCCAGCCACACACCTTGGGCGCCGAGGCTGAATGCGGCGGCCACCTGTTGTCCGCTTCCAATACCCCCGGCCGCGAGTACGGGCAGCGGGTCGACCGCGTCGACGACCTCCGGGGTGAGCACCATGGAGGCGATCTCACCGGTGTGGCCGCCGGCCTCGTAGCCCTGCGCTACGACGATGTCGATGCCCGCCTCCTGGTGCTTGCGGGCGTGCCGGGCGCTGCCCGCGAGCGCGGCGACGAGCACGCCCCGGTCGTGGGCGCGCTCCACGACGTCCGCGGGCGGTGAGCCCAGGGCGTTGGCGAGCAGCTTGATCGGGTAGTCGAAGGCGACGTCGAGCTGGGTACGGGCGACCTGCTCCATCCACCCGGTGATACGCCAGCCGGAGACCTCCCCCGCGGCCAGTTCGGGGACGGCGTACTTGGCGAGGGTGTCCCTGATGAACTGCCGGTGCCCCTCCGGGATCATCGCCTCGACGTCGGCCTCGCTGACGCCTTCCACCTTCTTCGCGGGCATGACGACGTCCAGGCCGTAGGGCCGGCCGTCGATATGCGCCTCGACCCAGTCGAGGTCGCGTTTGAGGTCGTCCGGGGCCGTGTAGCGGACCGCGCCGAGCACCCCGAAACCGCCGGCCCGACTGATGGCCGCGGCGACGGCGGGGAACGGCGTGAAGCCGAAAATGGCGTGCTCGACTCCCAGTTTCTTGCTCAGCTCCGTCTGCATGGGCGCAGGATGCCGCAGTCCTCCGGACGACGGAAGGCCTTTTCTGATGCTCCGTCAGATCTCTCCGTCGAACGCCCCGTTGACACAGCTCACGCCTGACACGAAAGTTTCACCACGCACGGCGGTCCCGAAAGATACTTTCAGGCGGAACGGCGGGAGGAACCTCGATGACCGACGGCACGAGCAGACCGACTCGACGTCAGCTGGGCAGGACGGCTCTGGCCCTGGGCGGCGCCCTGGCCATCGCGCCCTTCCCCGTCGGACCGGCGGCCGCCTCCCCCTCGGGCCGCGGCACCACCCTGCGGCACGGCTCCCCCGAGCGCGCCGGCCTCCTCCCCGACCACCTGCGCCAACTCGTCACCGACGCCGAGGCGTTCCTGGGCCCCTCACCCAAGCACCCCTGGTACGCGGGCGCCGTGCTGCTCGCCGGCCGTGGCGGCACCGTGGCACTGCACGAGCCCATCGGGATGGCTCTGCGCTATCAGGCGTACGACGAGAAGACCGACACCGGCGTCGAATTCCCGCCCGGGCAGCAGCTCCCCATGGCGCAGGACACCGTCTTCGATCTGGCCTCGGTCTCCAAGCTGTTCACCTCGATCCTCGCCGTGCAGCAGATCGAACGCGGTGCGCTCGGCCTGGAGGCGACGGTCGCCTCCTACCTCCCGGACTTCGGCCGCGCGGGCAAGCAGGACATCACGATCCGTCAGCTCCTCACCCACACCTCGGGGTTCCGCGCCTGGATCCCTCTGTACGCCGCGCCGACGTACGAGGAGAAGCTCCAGCTCATCTGGAACGAGGCGCCGCTCAACCCGCCGGGCACCAAGTACCTCTACTCGGACCTGAACCTGATCTCCCTCCAGCTGGTCCTGGAGAAGATCACCGGCCGTGCGCTCGACACCCTCCTGCACGAGGAGATCACCGGCCCGCTCGGCATGCGCCGCACCCGCTACAACCCGCCCGCCGCCTGGAAGCCGGGGATCGCGGCCACCGAGGACGCCCGCCTGCCCTGGTCCGGCCTGGATCGCGGGCTCGTGTGGGGCGAGGTGCACGACGAGAACGCCTTCAGTCTCGGCGGGGTCGCGGGCCACGCGGGCGTGTTCTCGAACGCCTGGGACCTCGCGGTCCTCGGCCGGACCCTGCTCAACGGCGGCGCCTACGGCCGCTGCCGCATCCTGGAGCCGGATTCGGTGGAGCTGATGTTCACCGACTTCAACACCGCCTTCCCCGGCGACGAGCACGGCCTCGGATTCGAGCTCTACCAGCACTGGTACATGGGCGCGATGGCCACCCCGCGCACCGCAGGGCACACCGGTTTCACCGGCACCTCGCTGGTGCTCGACCCGACGACCGACTCCTTCCTCGTCGTCCTCGGCAACTCGGTGCACCCGGTGCGCAGTTGGCGCTCCGGCTCGGCTCCACGGGTCGCGACGGCCAACGACATGGCCCGCGCGGTGGCGGTCCGCCCACGGCACGGTCGTAGGGCATGGTTCTCGGGAATGGCGACCTCCACGAGCGCGACCCTCGCGCTCCCCGCGCTCGACACGTCGTCCGGCGACGCCCGGCTGTGTTGCGCCCTGTGGTGGGACACCGAGCCCCAGTCGGACGTCCTCGCGCTGGAGTCGACGACCGACGGGGGCGCCACCTGGCAGCCGGTCCCCTTCACGACGACGCGCCACGGCGAGCAGCCGCAGACCCACCCGACCGGCATCGCCACCGGCTGGTCCGGCCGCGTCTGGCACCGGCTCACGGCGAGCCTCCCCGCACACCGACAGCTGCTCCTGCGCTGGCGGTACGCCACCGACCGGCTGTACGTGGGACGTGGCGCGTACGTCGACGGCCTGCGTGTCGAGGCCGCGGACACCGTCCTCTTCGACGAGGCCCGACCGGCGGACGCGGCCCGGATCACGGCGAGCGGCTGGACCGCCTCCGCGGACTGACGGCTCAGCCCGGCACGTCCAGGCGCTGCGTGCCGATCACGGACAGCAGCCGCAGCGCCTCCTCGGACGGCGAACCGGGGGTGGCGGTGTAGATGACGACCCGCTGGTCGCGGTCGGTGATGTCGAGGACGTCGCAGTTGACGGTGACGGGGCCGACGACAGGGTGGTCGAAGGTCTTGCGGAGGGTGGGTGCGGCGGCCACCTCGTGGGTTGCCCAGAGCTCGGCGAACTCCTCGCTGCCGTCGAGGAGTTCACGGACCAGCTCCGCCAGTTCCGGGTCGTCCGGGTAGCGGGCCGTGGCGGCGCGCAGCTGCTGCGTGGAGTTGCGGGCGAACTCGGCCACGTCGGACACGCCGTAGAGCCGCCGGCCGTCCGGTCGCGGGCCGAGGAAGGCGCGCCGGACGAGGTTGCGCTCGCGGCGGGGCAGAGCGGAGAAGTCCTCCATGAGGGCGGCGGCGAGGTCGTTGAAGGCGATGACCTCGAAGGTCGCCGAGATCACGGTCGCCGCAGCGTTCGGCAGGCGGTGCAGCAGGTCGACGATGCTCTGGCGGACCTCGCGCGAGGGGCCCGGCGGTGGTCCGGGCGGCGCCCCGGCGAGGTGGTGGAGGTGGGCTCGCTCGGCTTCCGACAGGCGCAGGGCGCGGGCGAGCTGCGCCAGGACCTCGCGGGACGGGTGCGGGGCGCGGGCCTGCTCCAGCCTCGTGTAGTACTCGGTCGAGATGTACGCCAGGTGCGCCACCTCCTCGCGGCGCAGGCCGGGTGTCCGGCGGCGCGGCCCCGCCGGGAGCCCCACGTCGGCAGGGGTGACGCGCTCGCGCCTGCTGCGCAGGAAGTCCGCCAGTTGTCGTCGGTCCACATCTGAAGTGTGCGCGTGCGGTCGGGTGGCCAGCCAGGTACCGCCGGTGCCTGGATAGGCCCTGCGGTCGGTCGCAGGCTCGACGGCATGAACGAGAACACACCGATTTCCCCGACCGGCCTGCTCGACGGCAAGGTCGGATTCGTCACCGGTGCCGGCCGTGGCATCGGCGCCGCCGCCGCTCGGCTGTTCGCCCGTGAGGGCGCCCGGGTGGTCCTGGCGGCTCGCACCGAGTCGGAGCTCAAGGCGGTCACGGAGGAGATCCGGGCGGCCGGCGGCACCGCGGAGCACGTGCTGTGCGACCTGGCCGACGCCGACAGCGTCCGGGCCGCCGTCGACCGGGCCGTGGACCTGTACGGCCGGCTGGACGTCGCCTTCAACAACGGCGCGACCATCCAGCCGCCCGGCCCGCTGGACCAGCTGTCGGACGCCGAGTTCGACCGGGTCGCTGCCGTCAATCTCAGGGGGCCGTGGCTGGCCATGAAGGCCGAGATCGCCGCTATCCGGGCCACCGCAGGGCGCGGCGCGATCGTCAACAACTCCAGCGTCGGCAGCCTCGCGGCCAACCCCGAGCTGCCGGTGTACGGCGCGATGAAGCGGGCGGTCAACAGCCTGACCGCGTCGGCCGCCGTCACGTACGGCCGCGAGGGCATCCGCGTCAACGCCGTCGCGCCCAGCCTGACCCTCACCGAGATGGTCGACGAGTGGGAGCGCCAGTCTCCCGGCATCATCGACCGGCTCACCGCGCAGAACCCGCTGGGCCGCGCCGCCGCCCCGGAGGAGATTGCCCAGGCAGCCGCATGGCTCCTGAGCGACCGCGCGTCCTATGTCAACGGTGTGATCCTCCAGGTGGACGGGGGCGTCCGCGCCTAGACCCCACTTTGGGGCAGGGCCTGGGCAGAACCCTCCAGCACCGCCATCGCCGCGTTGTGCCCCGGCACTCCGCTCACCCCTCCCCCACGCACCGCGCCCGCCCCGCACAGCAGCACGTTCGCGTGCCGGGTCTCCACGCCCCAGCGGCCGGTGCCCTCCTGGGCGTACGGCCAGGAGAGCTCACGGTGGAAGATGTTTCCGCCGGGCAGGCGCAGGTCGCGTTCCAGGTCCAACGGGGTCTTCGCCTCGATGCACGGGCGCCCGTCCTCGTCGGTCGCCAGGCAGTCGGCGAGCGGTTCGGCGAGGTGGGCGTCGAGCTGGGCGAGGGTGGACTTCAGCAGGTCCTCGCGGACGGCGTCGTTGTCGCGCTCGAACAGCCGGGCCGGCGTATGCAGGCCAAACAGGGTGAGGGTCTGGTAGCCCTGTTCCACGAGGGCGGGGCCGAGGATCGTCGGGTCGGTCAGCGAGTGGCAGTAGATCTCGGACGGCGGCGCGGCGGGGAGCTGACCGGCGGCGGCCTGGGCATGGGCGGTGGCCAGCTGGTCGTAGCCCTCGGCGATGTGGAACGTGCCGGCGAACGCCTCGCGCGCGTCGACGGAGCTGTCGCGCAGCCGGGGCAGGCGCTTGAGCAGCATGTTCACCTTGAGCTGGGCGCCCTCGGCGGGGGTCGGGGGCGTGTCCTGGGTGAGGGTGGCCAGTGCCTGCGGGGAAGCGTTCACCAGGACGTGCCGGGCGGCGACGACGCCCTCGCCGTCGTCCGTGCGGTAGGTGACCTCCGCTGTGCGGCCGTCCGTGTCGATCCGTACCGCCTCGTGCCCGGTGACGATGACCGCGCCCGCCTCGCGTGCCGCGGCGGCCAGCGCGTCGGTGAGTGCGCCCATGCCGCCGACGGGGACGTCCCAGGCGCCGGTGCCGCCGCCGATCACGTGGTAGAGGAAGCAGCGGTTCTGCTTCAGCGACGCGTCGTGGGCGTCGGCGAAGGTGCCGATCAGGGCGTCCGTCAGGACCACGCCCCGCACCAGGTCGTCCGTGAAGCGCTCCTCGACCGCGACGCCGATGGGCTCCTCGAACAGGACGCGCCAGGCGTCCTCGTCAGCCACCCGGCGGCGCAGTTCCTCGCGGCTGGGCAGGGGCTCGGTGAGCGTCGGGAACACCCGCTGGGCGACCTCGCCGGTCATGCCGTAGAAGCGCTGCCAGGCCTCGTGCTCACGCTCGCCGCCGGTGAGCCGGGCGAAGGCCTCCCGGGTGCGGCTCTCACCGCCTCCCACCAGGAGTCCGGTCGGCCGTCCGTCCCGTTCCACGGGCGTGTACGAGGAGACGTCGCGCGTGCTGACCCGGAAGGTCAGGCCGAGGTCCCGCACGATCTTGTCGGGCAGCAGGCTGACCAGGTACGAGTACCGGGAGAGCCGTGCGTCGACCCCGGCGAACGGCCGCGTGGACACGGCGGCCCCGCCGGTGTGGTCCAGCCGCTCCAGCACCAGCACGGACCGCCCGGCCCGGGCCAGATAGGCGGCGGCGACCAGCCCGTTGTGACCGCCGCCGACGATGACGACGTCGTGCGTACCGTGTCCCGTGGTTCCCTCGTGTGCAGGCATGGTTCTTCGTAACACGCGTTGATCTAGGTCGGCCAGAGGTACGCGGCCCTCGGCGGGCACGCCGGCTCAGGGGTCCGGGCTGAATCCGCGCACGCTGCGCAGCCCGAGGGACCGCAGGATCTCCTCGGCGGGCTTGCTGCGGGCCTGCAGGTAGAGGCTCTCGAAGAACGGACAGCACGGCGCCCGCCGGGCCACTCGTTCCGCTCGGATGTACGGTTCGAGGGTTTCCCACACCTGGTTGACGCGGAAGTGGAAGATGCCCAGGGCGACACGGGAGTCCACGATTCCGAGCGCGTACAGGATGGAGATGTACTCGTAGGTGAAGGCGACGTTGCGCGTCATGGATCGGGCCGGTTCGGGCAGCGCGTCCATTCCGCCGTCCGCCGGGTGGTCTCTGACGAGCTGCGTCAGGACGTATCGCTGGTCGCTCTGGAACTCCTTGTCGCGGATGTTGCGCATGGCCACTTCGAGGACCATGGTCATGTCGCTCGCGGAGCGCGCGTGCCGCGTCTGTCGGAGGGTGGCGATCCCCGACAGCACGAGGGCGATGAGTGAGACAGCAAGCGTGGCGGCGTTGTACATGGCGCCCTCCGTCTCGGTCGGAGCGTTGCCAGAGGCAGTGTGACCGCCGTCCAATATCACAACAAGGGGGCGGATTACGGCAGTTGGTGCTCGGCCCGGTGAGCCGCGAGGGCCGGGATCACTGTCCGCCCGACGCCCGCTGCTGGCGCAGCACCGCCACCCTCCGGTACAGCTCGACCGCCTCCGCGCCGCGGCCGAGCTGTTGAAGGCAGTGGGCCTCGTCGTTGCGGCTGGCGAGGGTGTCGGGGTGGTCGGCGCCGAGGACGCGTTCGCGGGCGGTGGCCACCCTGCGGTA
Organism: Streptomyces sp. UW30; assembly: GCF_008042075.1. Taxonomy (GTDB): domain Bacteria; phylum Actinomycetota; class Actinomycetes; order Streptomycetales; family Streptomycetaceae; genus Streptomyces. The sequence goes on from NZ_RDBN01000008.1 coordinate 50,018, forward strand.
CTCGGTGAGCGCGTCCGGCCAGCGGCCCAGCCAGCCGAGACCAACGGCGACCTCGCGACGGCTGACCAGGGTGTCCGGGTGGTCGGGGCCCAGCACCCGCTCACGGATCGCGCACACGTCGCGGGACTCGGCGAGGGCCTCCTCCCAGCGCCCGAGCCGGCCGAGGTTGACGCCGAGGCCGTGGCGGGCGCGCAGGGTCTCGGGGTGGGCGGGGCCGTGGACGCGGGTGCGGTTGTCGACGAGGTCCTGGTAGAGCCGGAGCGCCTCCGCGCTGCGCCCGAGGCGGCCGAGGCTGATGCCGACCTCGTAGCGGGCGGCGAGGGTGTCGGGGTGGTCGGGTCCGAGCGCCTGGGCGCGGGCGTCGGCGACCTCGCCGTAGGTCTGCAGGGCCTCCGCCCAGCGCCCCAACTGGCCGAGCGCGTAGGCGACTTCGTAACGAGTGACCAGGGTGTCGGGGTGGTGCGGGCCGAGGATGCGGGAGCGGGCGGCGGCGACTTCGTCGGCCATGCGGTACGAGTCCTCCAGGCGGCCGAGCCTGCTGAGATTGAAGGCGAGGTTGTGGCGGCAGCGCAGGGTGTCGGGGTGCTCGGCGCCCATGCTGCGCTCGCGGGCGAGAAGCACGGACGTGTAGACCTGGTGCGCGTCGAAGTGGCGGCCCAACTGACCGAGCACGTAGGCCATTTCCTGCCGGGCGGCGAGCGTGTCGGGGTGGTCCGGGCCGAGGGAGAGACTGCGGGCGCGGGCGACGTGCTTGTACTCGCGCAGGGCGTCGGCGGCGCGGCCGGTACGGCTGAGGGTGAACGCCACCTCGTAGCGGCTGGCGAGGGTGTCGGGGTGGTCGGGTCCGAGGAGGTGCTCGCGCTCGGCGGCGACGGCCCGGTGCACTTCGCCCGCCTCGGCCCAGCGGCCCAGCCGGCCGAGGCTCAGTCCGGCGTTGTGCCGTCCGGCGAGCGCGGTGAGCGTCGCCGCGGACGGGGCGGACGGCACCTCGGGCGCGGCGGTCTCCTCGGGCCGGCCGGTGGTGGGCCGCGGGATCCACTCGCCGGTGAGTCCGGCCCCGGCGTCGGGAGGTGTGGTGCGCAGTCCCGCGCCGGTGGCCTTGTGGCCGGTGGTCATGCCTCGGGTCCAGGACGGCAGGCGGGGCCCGCGGGCGAGGGGCTCCGGGGGCCTGAGGGCCGGCTGCGGGGTCACCACGGTCGGCACGTACGCGGGTGTCGTACGGCCCAGACCGATCCGGCGGCCCAACTCGCGTCCGTCGTGCGGGCGTTCCTCGGGGCGCTTGGCCAGCAGGTCGAGGATGACCTTCTCGAAGTACTCGGGCAGCTCGGCGCGGTGACTGCGCGGCGGCCGGGGCGGGGTGTCGCGGTGGCCGACGAGGATCGCCCAGGGGTCGTCGAGGTCGAAGGGCGGTACCCCGGTGGCGATCTCGTACAACACGCACCCCAGCGAGTACAGGTCGCTGCGCTGGTCCACCTCCTCCCCGCCGATCTGCTCCGGCGACATGTAGTGCGGGGTGCCCATCGCGATGCCGGTGCCGGTCAGCCGGGAGGTGAAGCCGATGTCGTGGGCGAGGCGCGCTATGCCGAAATCGCAGATCTTCACCGTGCCGTCGGCGAGCCGCATGATGTTCGCCGGCTTCAGGTCGCGGTGCACGATGCCCTGCTGGTGGGTGTAGGCAAGGGCGGCGGCGACCTGCTCGGCGATCTCGACGACGTCCGGGACAGGCAGCGGATGGTGCTTGTTGTCCTCCAGGAGCTGGCTGAGGTTGCGGCCCTGAAGCAGCTCCATGACCAGAAACAGGATGCCGTCGGACTCGCCGAAGTCGTGGACGACGGTGACACCGCGGTGCTGGAGGGCCGCGGCCACCCGGGCCTCGCGGCGAAACCGCTCCCGCAGGACACGGGTGAAGGAGTGGTCGTGGTGGGGTCCCATCGGCTTCAGGCACTTCACGGCGACGTGCCGGCCCAGCGACTCGTCGCGCGCACGCCACACCTCGCCCATACCGCCGCGCAGTCACCGCGCCGAGCTGCCCGAGTACTTCGAGAAGGTCATCCTCGACCTGCTGGCCAAGCGCCCCGAGGAACGCCCGCACGACGGACGCGAGTTGGGCGTCCAGTATGGCGAGCTATCGTCCGAGTTTGTACGGTGCCGGGCGCGAGCCGGGACCGAGTCGTGCCATGGCGCGCAGGATGTGTTTGGGCGGGAGTTGCCAGCGCAGACGTGCGGGAACGCAGCGCAGCAGGGTGCCTGTGGCACGCAACTGACGGGTGACGGTGGCGGGTTTCGGGGCGGGTCTGCCGTACAGCTCGTGGGCGTACGGCGGCAGGGCGGCGTATGCCAGCTGCGCCACGCGCCGCCACAGCACCTCGCGCGCCGGGACGAGGAGGGGGTGCGTCGGCGGGCGGAGCAGAAAGTCGTCCACCGCGCGAGCCTCGGGTCCGCACGCCAGCTCGGGGCGCACCTTCTCGAAGTACGCCGCCATCTCCGCCCGGTTCGCCGGTACGGCGTCGGGGTCGAGGCCCACCAGGCGGGCGCTCACCTGCTGTTCGGATATGTACCGGTCGGCCTGTGCGTCGGTGAGGGGGAGGCCGGAGCGCCGCGCGACCTGGAGGTAGGAGTCGATCTCGGCGCAGTGCACCCACAGCAGCAGTTCGGGTTCGCCCACGCCGTAGCGCTCCCCCGTGTCCGGATCGGTGGCGCCCAGCAGGCTGTGGATCCTTCGCACGCGGGCGCCGGCCTTCTCGGCGGCCTCGGTGGTGCCGTACGTGATCGTCCCGACGAAGTTGGCGGTGCGCAGCAGCCGGCCCCAGGCGTCGTGCCGGAAGTCGGAGTTCTGCATGACGCCGCGTACGGCGCGCGGGTGCAGGGCCTGGAGATAGAGCGCGCGGATTCCGGCGACCCACATGATCGGGTCGCCGTGTATCTGCCAGGTCACCGAGTTCGGCGTGAACAGCCCGGGATCGCCCATGCCCGCAAGTATGACCGCAGCCAGTGGTTGTCACGTGATGTCGCCGCTGACCTGTGCTTTAGACCGCTCTGCCGTGGGTTTCTGCCCGGCAAAGACCACACGGCGGCCGGGTGCGGGCCCCTGTCGGTCCGCACCCGGCCGTCGTCCTAGGCGCTCTGTCCCGTGAGGATCGCCGCGGCACGCTCGGCGACGGCGAGTACGGTCGCGTTGGTGTTGGCGGCGACGATCGAGGGCATGACGGAGGCGTCCGCGACCCTGAGGCCGCCGATGCCATGTACCCGGAGGTCCGGGTCCACGACGGCGCGTTCGCCGGTGCCGATGGCACAGGTGCCCACGAGGTGGCCGTACGAGCTGGTGGCCAGTTTGACGTACTCGCGCATCTCCGCGTCGCCGATGACCTCCTCGCCCGGGGCCAACTCGCCGGTCCGCCACGGATCCAGCGCGTTCGCGGTACCCATCCGACGGGCTCGACGCAGGGCGGTCACCATCAGGTCCAGGTCGCGTGGATCCGTGTAGTAGCCGAGATCGATGAGGGGGGACTCGCGGGGATCGGGATCGGCCAGCTCGAGGCTGCCGCGGCTGTACGGCCGCTGCAGTGAGCAGAGGACCGAGTAGCCGTCCATCCGCTCCGGCTGCCAGGCCGAACTGCCCCACGGTTCCACGGCTGCGCCGGGCCCTCGGTGCGGCAGGGGAAAGTGCACGAACACGAGTTGCAGGTCCGGGTCCGCGGCCGGGTCGCTGCGCAGCACCACGTGCGGGGTGTCCGGCATGCCGCCGGCGTCGACGGGCTCCCTCGTCGTGAACGTGACCTGGGCGAAGGGGTGGTCCTGCAGGTTCTCCCCGACGCCGGGCAGGTGGTGTACGACGTCGATGGCGAGGCGCCGTAGCTGTTCGGCCGGCCCGACCCCCGACGCCAGCAACAGGTGCGGTGATCCGATCGCTCCCGCCGCGAGCACGACGTCCCGGGCGGGCCGTGCCGTGCGCCGCTGTCCGCCGAGGATGTATTCCACGCCGGTGCACTGGCGCCCTTCGAAGAGCAGCCGCTGGACGAACGCGTCCGCGACGACGGTGAGGTTCGGCCGGTCGCGGGCCTGGCCGAGATAGGCGTCGGCGGCGCTCTGGCGGGCGAAGTCCACGAGGTTCATCTCGGTGCGCGCGACCCCCTCGGTCTGCTCGCCGTTTCCGTCCGCCGTGGTGGGCGCGCCGGACTCGGCAGCGGCCCGGTAGCAGGCGTCGTAGAAGGATCCGGGCTCCGCCGCCGGACCCGGGGCCACCCGCATGGGTCCGTCCGTGCCACGCCACCGGGGGGCCATGCCGTCGGCCCGCTCGCTGCGCCGGAGATACGGCAGCAGGGTGTCGAAGTTCCAGCCCGTGGCCCCGGCCTGTTCCCACGCGTCGTAGCTGGATCGGTGGGCGCGGACGTGCGCCATCGAGTTGATGGCGCTGCTGCCCCCGATCACCCGGCCGCGCGGCACCGGAACGACCACGCCGTCCAGTCCTGCCTGGGGCGTGCTGCGGAACGACCAGTCGACGCCGGAGTCCCACATGCCGACGTAGTCCAGCGGGTTGTCGGGAGCCTTGTCGGCGCCGGCCTCGATCAGGAGGACGCGCGTGGCCCGGTTCTCCGACAGTCGGGCTGCGAGCACGCAGCCCGCGGTTCCCGCACCCACCACGACGAAGTCGTAGTCGTAGTCGTTCATTGTCTCTGTCCCGTCGTTGTCGTCCGTGCTGTCGTCCTGCTCTGGCGCCAGGGGTCTCTACGACCTCGGCGCCGGGCAGGTTCACTGCCGACGGCATCGGGCGTCCCGCGCGGGGGCGTCCGTGGACGGGGCGGGTTTCAGCAGAAGGCCGCGAGGACGGAGGGGCCGCCGAGCGGCCAGTCGTGCGTGCGGAGCGCGTCGGTGTGCGTGGGCGGTGTGTGCCGGTGGGCTTCCAGGCTGTCGAGGAGGACGCCGACGGCACGGCGGGCCTGCGGTTCGAGCAGTCGCGACTGCATCTCACGCACCAGGTCGATGTGCGGCCGGGCGTCGTCCCCGTGGCCCGGTTCGCCGGCCGCGTGCCGGACCGCTGCCAGGCCCGCGCCCGCGACGGCTCTGCGGTCGAGCGGAGCCGTGGAGTTCGCCCAGGTACGGCGGAATGCGGCCGCCGCCTCGGAGAGCCGGCCGCCCTGGAGCATCAGCACACCGCGCAGATTGCCGACCGCCGCGTGCAGATCCTCGGCGCCGATCTCGTCCGCCAGGCGGTGTACGTCCGTCAACCGCCGCTCGACCGCGGCGTGGTCGCCCTCGGCGAGATCAAGGAATCCGACGCGCAGAACGGCGTACGCCCACCGGATGCGGGCGCCGACGGAGCCGAAGACGGCCGCGGCCTCGGTCCAGCGGCGCCGCGCGCTTTCGCGACGACCGTCGCTCTCCTCCGCGTCGCCGCAGAGGGTGAGCGACCAGGCTCGGGCGAAGGCGTCGTCGGCCGCGGTGGCAACCTCCACGGCGGTCAGGGCGTGCCCGCGGGCGCCTTCGGCGTCCCCGTGCCGAAGGCAGTACATCGACCATTTGGTCTGCAGGACGACCCGCTCCCAGTACAGATCCGTGCCCGTCACGGCGGCGTCCGCCGTGACGAACAACTGCTCAAGATCCTCCCGCCCGTTCAGCATCGCGTGCAGCGGGTCGTAGCAGCGCCCCAGCACGGCGAGGACGGGGTTCCTCGCGCGCCGCCAGACCTCGCGGTGCCGCTCGGCCAGTGCGCCGGCCTCGGCGTAGCGACCCGACATGTAGTTCAGCCAGACCAGCCAGGCGATCGTGTAGAAGAGCGCCCACTCCTCGTCATCCCCGATCGGCCGCGTTCCGGTGTCCTCCGCGGCGGCGTCGTACGCCCGCAGGCTGCGCCGCAGAGGTTCGATGCCTTCCTCCTCACGTCCGCTGATGAACCAGTAGTAGCCCAGGCGCGCTTCCAGCAGCAGCGATCGGGAGGGGCGGGCGCCGGCCGCCATGAGTTCGGAGGCCGCGCGGAGGTTCGCGCCCTCCTCGGTGAGCCGTCGGGCCCACCACTGCTGGTCGCCGGAGGCGACGCCCTCGGCGGCTTCCCGGGCGAAGTCCGCGGCCCAGCCCATGAAGCGTTCCTCGGCGTCCTGCGCGAAGCCCGATTCCCGTAGCCGTATGAGCGCGTACTCGCGGACCGTCTCCAGCATCCGCAGTCGGCTGCCGAAGGGTGTGGTGGTGGGGACCAGAAGGGAACTGTCGACCAGACGGGCCAGGACGGTGAGCGATTCCGAGTCGTCCGTCGGTGGGAACGGGGCGATCTCCTCCGCCGTTTCGATGGAGCAGCCGCCTGCGTACAGGGCCAGCTGTGTGAGCACCTGCTGTGCGCTCTCGTCCAGGAGGTCGTAGCTCCAGTCGAGCACCGCTCGCAGGGTGCGGTGCCTGGGCGGTGCGGTGCGGTCCCCTTTGGCCAGCAGGGCGAAACGGTTGTCGAGGCGGGCCTCGATCTCCCGGACCGAGAGCAGGCGGACGTGGGCGGCGGCCAGTTCCACTGCCAGCGGCAGGCCGTCGAGCCTGCCGCACAGGGAGCGGACGTCGCGCATCGCGCTCTCCTGCGTGGCAGCCACGGCGAACGCGGGATCAGCCATGACGGCGCGGGCGACGAAGAGCCGGGCGGCTTCGTCGTCGGTCATCGGCGACAGCGGATAAAGCGCCTCGGTGGATATCTCCAGCGGCGCCCTGCTCGTGGTGATGACGGTCAGTGCGGGGCATGCGCTCAGCAGGGTTGCGACCACCGGCGCGACGGCGTCGAGCAGATGCTCGCAGTTGTCCAGGACCAGGAGGGTTCGTCGCCCGGCCAGGAACGACGTGAGCCGGTGGACGTAGTCGTGGGGGCGCTGGTCGGGACGCACCGAGGTGTCCGACAAGCCGAGCGTGCCCGCGATCGCCGCGGGGACGGCAGCGACGTCGACCGGCGCCAGGTCGACCCACCAGACGGCGTCGTAGGAGCGGACCGACAGCGCGCAGACCTCGAGCGCCAGTCGGGTCTTTCCCACGCCGCCCGGCCCCAGCACGGTCACCAAGCGCTCACGGGCGACCATGGCACGTACGGCGTCGACGGCGTCGCGGCGCCCGATGAACTTCCCCAGCGGCCGGACCAGATTGCCCTCGGTGGACGCCGCCCGAGAAGCGGCAGGACGGCGGGACGGCTCCGGCCTCGCTTCCGAGCTCACGGCAAGCAGCCCGCGAACCGGATCCTCGTCGCGGAGGATCGCGGCATGCAGCTGACGGAGCTCGGACGACGGGTCGGCGCCGAGTTCGGATCGCAGGAGGCGGCGGCCGGTCTCGTAGACCTCCAATGCCTCGGCGGGCCGGCCGCCGCGGTGGAGCGCGAGCATGAGCCGGGCCCGGGAGCGCTCGCGCAGCGGTACCGTCGCGACCAGCGCCTTCAGCTCGGCGATGACCTCGTCGGCGCGCCCGAGTTCCACGGCGGCGAAGGCGGCGTCCTCCAGAGCGCTTTGGCGCAGGTCCTCCAGACGTGCCCGTTCACCGTCGAAGAACCGGCCCGGCAGATCTTCCAGCGCCTGGCCGTGCCATCGCGACAGGCCCCGCCGAAGACGCTCTTCTGCCTGGCGGTACGCCCCTTCGGCCAGGCGCTTGCGGCCCTCTTGTACGTCGGCCTCGTACAGCGGTACGTCGATGTCGTCGCCCGGTCCCAGGACGATCCGGTACCCGCCGTGCCGGAACAGCAGTCGGCCGTCCTCGCCCACGGCCGCGAGAGCCGCGCGGATCTTGGTGATCTGGACCTGGAGGGCGTTGACGGGGTCCTTGGCCTCCCGCTCTCCCCAGACGACGTCGATGAGGGCATCGCGCTGCACGACATCGCCGTCGGCGAGCAGCAGACAGCCGAGGATCGCGCGGGGTACCGCCCCGGGCACGGCCACCGCGCCGCCGTCACCTGCAAGTTCGAGGCGGCCGAGCAATCGAATGCGCATGCCCGGCATTGTCCCCCGTCTGCGCACCGGACCGTGTCCGTGAACCGACCCGACAGCGTGCTCGTAGAGCGAACAGCGGAGGTGACGCACTACTTCACAGGAGGCAAGGTGACATGCCGGCAAGAACAAGCCGCACTCGTTCTCCACGCGATGACGGCACTGGACCCCCGCACGTCCGAACGGATCGCGGGGCACCTGCGCAGGTGCCCCGCCTGTGCGGACGAGGCCGCACAACTGATGGCCACGCTCTCCACCCTCCGATCGGTTCCGAGCGAGGTGATCGTCGGCGACTGGGGAGACAAGGTGACCCCACTGCGGGAAGCGGCGGTCCGGAGCGTCGTCGATCCGGACTGAGCACGGCCGACAGGCGCGGGTAAGCGCGAGGAAGGCACGAGGAAAGCGGGTGCCGCGACGGTCGTCTCATCCAGTTCGATGAGACGGCCTCCCCGTGCGGAGCGGGTGCGCCGGAGGGGTTCCCCATGACGCACGACACCTTGAACCGCGACGGGCGGCCGGGCTGCCACGGCAGCGGCCGGTGCGACAACACCCGGGCGGAGCAGTTCATCCGCGCCGTGTACGACCAACACGGCGCGTTTCTGCTGAGAGTGGCCACCGGACTGCTCGCCGGCGACAGCCATCACGCCCAGGACCTCGTCCAGGAGACGGTGCTGCGCGCCTGGCGGCACGCGGACTCGCTCGACCCGCAAGCCATGGGCATCCGCTCATGGCTCGGGCATGTCCTGCGCAATCTCGTCATCGACGGTCGGCGCGCCAGGCGAAGGCGCCCTCCGGAGACGACCGACGAGGTGCTCGTCGAACTGCCGGTGTCCGATCACACCGAGACCCTCCACACCGCGAAAGTGGTTCGCGAAGCTCTGGCGGGCCTCTCGCTGCAGCACCGCGAAGTGCTGGTCCACGTCCTGTACTTGGACCAGTCGGTGGCCCGGACGGCGAAGACGCTCGGCATACCGCCGGGAACCGTCAAGTCCCGTACGCACCTGGCGCTCAAGGCCTTGCGGACGGCCCTGGCCGAGCGCGGCTACGTCCCCTGACGCGGCACGGCCGGATCATCGGGGCAGGGTCGGCACGCTGCCTCGGTAACGGTTGTACGCGTCAGCGCCCGGCCACGCCCGTCAGGGCACGGCCGAGCGCCGCAGGACGCCTGCGCGCGGTGGATCAGCTGTGCCGGCTGCGCCTGCTGAAGGACTCGGCGTAGGCGTGTGCCCGGAAGGCGAGCACGGGGTCGTCCGACAGCTCGATCCCGGCCGTGAGCCGCGTCGGGTCGAACTTCTGCCCGTCCCAGTGCTCCTGGTCCTCGACCGGCGTGGTGAGCTCCAACCGCCCGATCGTCAGCTCTTTGCGCTCCTCGGGCCACGCGACGGTGGGGTCGTGCGTGGGGTCGCCGTCCTCACCCAGCTGTGCGTGGAGCGTGAACGCGGCCGGGCCGTGCCGCAGCCGCTCGTGGAACTCCCGGGTCAGATAGTCCGCTGCGCGGGTGGCGGCCTCCTCGGCGGTCAGCTCCGCACGGCCCGCCTCCGGCTCCCAGCGATACCGCACCGGCTGCCGCGCGCCCACGGCGTCGACCCAGATGAAGGCATGCACGGCCCAGTACGCGGCGCTGCCGTAGCTGACCGGCACCGGCGGCACCTGCGTGATCGCCGCCGCGAGTTGCGGGTGCGCCGTGACGTGGGCCTGCACGGCTGCCGGGTCAGGACGGCCATCGACGGCGTCCGGCCTCAACGCCTCGGTCAGCCCGTGGAATTCGGCCGGAGTGGACGCCACGAACAGCGGCACGGTGATGCCGAGAAGGTCGGTGTGCGTGCCGTCCGGCAGGTGGAAGCGGGTCGCCATGCCACGGGTGACCGGCGCGGCGTCAGGAACGTGCGGATTCCCCTCCGAGTTCGAGAACCGCACCGTCACCGGAACCGGCCGATGCTGAAAGTGGGCGGCCGTGCTCAGCCCCGCGGCCTGGCCGGTCGGCGTGAACGTCCCCACGAAGCAGACACCCCGTGCGCTGGACCGGCGCAACCCCGGGTACGGCCCTGAGCCCATCCGCTCCATGCTGTCCACCACCTGCACGACCGTGGGGGCGACCGGATCGTTCGACATGAGACTTCTCCTCCAAGAGCACAGCGGGTACCTCGACTCAGCGCGCCGGCTCCAGTAGTCCGGCAATGCGAGATCGTCCGGCACGCGCTTTGGCTGTGGTCTCTACGACCCGTAGCACCGGGGGGTTCACCGTTGGCCCGCACATCCGTCCTACGCCCCAGATGCACGGCCCCCGGAAAGCCTCAGTCCGCGGCTCTCGTTCGCAATGCGGGGTGCCTGCGCCACGCCTCAGCTGACCGCGTCGGGCGGTCCGTGCTCGGACCCACCGGTTGCCCGCCGCACCCACCGATCCACGCGATCGGCCGATCGGTCCCCCGAGAACGCGGTGCCGTCGGCGGTCGCAGCAGGCTAACGCCGTACCCGCGGCATCCCCAGACCGATCCACGAGATGATCTCCCGCTGGATCTCGTTGTTGCCGCCGCCGAAGGTGAAGATCACGGCCGAGCGGTAGCCGCGCTCCAGCTCACCGTGCAGAACGGCGCCCGCCGAGCCCTCCTTCAGCGCCCCCGGTGCGGCGACGATCTCCATCAGCCAGGCGTAGGCGTCACGGCGCGCCTCGGAACCGTAGACCTTCACGGCGGAGGCGTCCTGCGGGGTGAGCGTGCCGTCCTGGACGGCGCTCACCATCCGCCAGTTGAGGAGCTTGAGCGCGTCGAGCCTGGTGTGGGTCTGGGCGAGGCGGCGGCGTACCCAGGGCAGGTCGATGACCCGGCGGCCGTCGGCGAGCTTGGTCTCCATGGCCCAGCGCTGGACGTCGTGCAGCGCGCGGATCGCCATGGTGCCGTGGGCGGCGAGGGTGACGCGCTCGTGGTTGAGCTGGTTGGTGATCAGGCGCCAGCCCTGGTTCTCGGCGCCGACGCGGCGGGAGACGGGAACCCGGATGTTCTCGTAGTAGCTGGCGGTGGTGTCGTGCGAGGCGAGGGTGTTGATGAGGGTGCAGGAGTAGCCGGGGTCGGTGGTGGGGACGAGGAGCATGGTGATGCCCTTGTGGGGCGGGGCGTCCGGGTCGGTGCGGGTCGCCAGCCAGACCCAGTCGGCCGTGTCGCCGTTGGTGGTCCAGATCTTCTGGCCGTTGACCACGTATTCGTCGCCGTCGCGTACCGCGCGCGTCTTCAGGGACGCGAGGTCGGTGCCCGCCTCGGGCTCGCTGTAGCCGATCGCGAAGTCGATCTCGCCGGAGAGGATCTTCGGCAGGAAGTACGACTTCTGTTCGTCCGTGCCGTACTGCATGATCGTCGGGCCGACGGTGTTGAGCGCCATGAGGGGCAGCGGTACGCCCGCCTGGGCGGCCTCGTCGAAGAAGATGAACTGTTCGATGGTGGTCAGGCCGCGTCCGCCGTACTCCTTGGGCCAGCCCACACCGAGCCAGCCGTCCGCGCCGAGCCGACGGATCGTGCGGCGGTAGTGGCGCTTTTGGGCTGCCGGGTCGGTGAAGCGGGTCTGTGCGAGGTCCGGCACCAGTTCGGCGAAGTAGTCGCGCAGTTCGCTGCGCAGCCGCTGCTGCTCGGGCGTGTATTCGAGATGCACGGCGCCTCCAGGCTCCCCAAGAGCGGTCCTGACGGCGCACACCGTAGAACGTGTTCCAGAAATTGGGAACGGTCAGGCAGGGGTCGCCATGAAGTCGCTCACGTAAGAGTTCCCATGAAGTCGGTGCAAGCCCGCGCGCACTTCCGGCACGCCTCGGCCGTCGCCTCGCCGCCGGGCTGCGCCTCGAAGGCGTGCGCGCACTCGAGGCAGACCGACCGGCACCACTCCAGCTGGGCGCGGATCGCGGCCTCGTCGAGGAGGTTCTGCTCGGACAGCACATGGCAGGTCGCGTCGCAGACCTCGGCGCACATGATGCCCCTGCGCCGCACGAGTTCCTGTTCCCGGGTCCCGTCCGGATCCACCAGGCTCGCGCGCCGGGCACAGGCCCGGGCGCAGTCGGTGCAGGCCTGGGCACACGTGAAGCGGTCCTCCAGGAACTGGACGAGCTGTTGCTGGGATGTCGTCGTGGTCACACAGGCCGGGTAGCCGCAGCGGGTGGGGCCAAACCCCGGGTTTCCCGGGGTTCTGGCCGGCCGCGATGGACGGATCACACGGTGGGCGGGTGCATGAGGTGTGGGTCGACCACATGGAGTGGGCCCACAGGTGGGCCCACACTCTTGAGGYGCCGCTGGCCGAGGGCCGCTCTCCGCCCGGAAGGGTCCCCCCACCCACACACGCCTCATCCGCCGTCGGCGAACCTCCGCGCGAGGTCCCGGTGATGCTCCGCCACCCGGCCCGCCTCCGCCCCGGTGATCGCGGCCCCCGGCATCGCGCCCAGCCGCTCGATCTGCTCGGCGGAGCGGATGTGCTGGTCACGGCCGTGCTCACGGCAGGCCAGGCAGGTGACGCTCTCCGGCCGTGACGAGGTCATCGCGTACGGGACCCGCAGCCCACAGCCGGTGGTGACCCGCTCGGGCAGATCACCGACCAGACCGAACGTGCCGGCCAGCAGATTGCGCACCCGGGCGTCGTCACGGGTCACTCGCCGGTCGACGTGGATGTGTGGATCGGCACCGTCCATGCGCCCATCCTGCCCGCCCGCCCGTCGTGGGCCCACGCCCGGGTCGCGAGCGGACGTCCGGGGTGCACCACTCGTCAGGGGTCAGTACGGTGCTGTTCGATGCTGTTCCGGTGTTCGAGCACGGCTGCGGGAGGCGACATGAGCGGCGACAAGGCGGAGAAGCTGCCCCGCAAGACGTACGAGAAGGAACTGCTGCGCCTCCAGACGGAGTTGGTGAGGCTTCAGGAGTGGGTCCGCGCGGCGGGCGCCCGGTTGGTCGTGATCTTCGAGGGGCGGGACGCGGCGGGCAAGGGCGGCACCATCAAGCGCGCCACGGAACACCTCAACCCACGCGTCGCCCGGATCGCGGCTCTGCCCAAGCCGACCGAGCGCGAGCGCACCCAGTGGTACTTCCAGCGGTACGTCGAGCATCTGCCGGCCGCCGGGGAGATCGTGCTGTTCGACCGGAGCTGGTACAACCGGGCGGGCGTCGAGCGCGTCATGGGCTTTTGCACAAAGGAGGAGTACCAGCTCTTCCTGCGGCAGTGCCCCATCTTCGAGCGGATGCTGGTGGAGGACGGGATCCTGCTGCGCAAGTACTGGTTCTCGGTGAGCGACGAGGAGCAGCAGGAGCGCTTCCGGCGCCGGCTGGAGGATCCACTGCGCCGCTGGAAGCTGTCCCCCATGGACTTGGAGTCCATCACCCATTGGGAGGACTACTCGCGGGCCAAGGACGAGATGCTGGTGCACACCGACGTCACCGAGGCGCCCTGGTACGTGGTCGAGAGTGACGACAAGCGCCGGGCGCGGCTCAACATGATCGCCCACCTGCTGGGCTCCGTGCCGTACCAGGACGTGCCCCCACCGGTCCTTCAGCTGCCCGATCGCCCGGAGTCGACCGGCTACCGGCGACCGCCCCGCGAGCTCCAGAACTACGTCCCCGACCACGCGGCGAACCTCTGAGCCTCAGGTCCCCTCGGTCCGGACCACGGCGACCGGGCACTCGGCGTGGTGCAGCACCGCCTGACTGACCGAGCCGAGCAGCAGCCCGGCGAAACCGCCGCGCCCGCGCGCGCCGACCACCACGAGCCCGGCGTCGGCACTGGCCTCGATGAGGGAGTGCCGCACCCGGCCGCGCACCAGCCGGCGCTCCACTGCGACATCGGGATACCGGTCGCGCAGCCCGCCCAGCGCCTCGGCGAGCACGCGCTCCTCCTCGTCCTGCAGCCGGTCCTCGTCGTACGTCACGAAGGGCGGGTCGGCGGGAGCGCCGTAGGAGCGCTCGGTCCGGATGCTCCAGGCATGCAGCGCCTGTAGCCGCACGCCGTGCAGGGAGGCGTGCGCGAAGGCGTACTCGACCGCGCCGCGCGCCGCGGGCGAGCCGTCCACGGCGAGGAGAACGGGCCCGGCCGGGTGAGGCCTGCGACGCACCACCAGCACCGGGCAGGCGGCATGGGCGGCCAGGTGACCGGCGGTGGAGCCGAGCAGCAGCGCGCCGAACCGGCTCAGGCCCCGGCTGCCGACCACGGCCAGGGACGCGGTGCGCGACTCGATCTCCAGCACCGTCACCGGTTCCCCGACGACGACCTCGCGCATGATCTCGACGCCGGGTCCCGTTTCGTGCGCCCGCCGCTCCGCCTTGGTGAGCGTGCCGTCGATCAGCTCGCGCATCCCGGCGCCGCTGGGCTCCCAGGGCCGCCCGCCGTGCGGGATGTGCGCGGCCGGCCGGCCGAAGGCGTGCACCAGCCGCAGCCCGACGCCGCGCAGCCCGGCCTCGCGGGCCGCGACCTCCACGGCCGCCAAGCTCGACGGCGAACCGTCCACCCCTACGACAACCGGGCCCATCATCGCGTTCCCCTTTCCGGTCCCCGGGCAGGATCCGCGGGCGCGGGACCGTCTGCTCGGGACCGTCTGCGCGGGCCGGACTCGGCGGGCGCCCTACGGTCAGCTCCGCACCGTGATCCTCAACTCCGTACGCCCCCCGTCGCTCCGGGATCGGCGGGCGCCGTACGACGGCTCCGCGCCTGGGCGACCCACTCACCATCGGTGACCGGTGCCCGGTGCCGGACCGTCGACCGTTGTCCTCCCAGCCTCCCTCCGCCGGCCCCATTGCGCACCGGACGGGACGGGACGGGAGCGGACCGGCACGAGCCGGTCAGTCCGGCAGGACCAGCCGTCCCTTCTCCCCCGGCTGGAGGGACACCTCGCGGTCCGGGAGCCGTACGTCGATCGGTGAGGCGTCGGAGGACGGGACCTCGATCTCCAGCAGTCCCCGCTCCAGACGCAGCCGGACGCCCCAGTTCTCCTGGTAGCGCAGAGCGAACCCGTACGTGGACAGTTCGGGCAGGGGCACGGGGTCGAGCCACAGCGCGCCGTCCCGGGTTTCCAGGCCGGTCAGCCCGCGCTGGACGAGGTCCAGAGTGCCGGCCATGGCGCCCAGGTGGATGCCCTCCCCGGTGGTGCCGCCCTGGACGTCGGCGATGTCGCCCTGGAGGGCCTCCTGGACGAACGTCCACGCCTCGCTGCGCCGGCACCTGGCCAGCACCCAGCCGTGGACCAGGCCGCTGAGGGTGGAGCCGTGGCTGGTGCGGTGCATGTAGTAGTCGACGGTGCGCCGCCACATGTCCTCGTCCAGCCGGTGGCCCAACCGGGCGAGCAGGTCCCGCAGTTCGGCCGGTGAGAAGAGGTAGCCGAGCATCAGGACGTCGGCCTGTTTGGAGGCCTTGTAGCGGTTGACGGTGTCGCCCTCCGCCTCCAGGATCCGGTCCAGCCGGCGGATGTCGCCGTAGCGGCCGCGGTAGCCGTGCCAGTCGAGTTCGGACAACTCGCCGTAGCCCGCGAACTGGCTGATGACGTCGTCGTGGAAGGGGACGTGCAGCGTGTGGGAGACGTCCTCCCAGAGTTCGAGTTCACCGCTGTCCAGGCCGGTGCGTTCGGCGAGTTCGCGGCGGCGGGGCTCGGGCAGGGTGTCCAGCAGCTCCAGGGTGCGGGCGAGCACCCAGGCCGCGGTGACGTTGGTGTAGGCGTTGTCGTCCAGGCCGGGCAGGTCGGCGTCGGGGTATGCCTCGTGGTACTCGTCGGGGCCGACGACGCCCTTGATGCGGTAGCGGGCCAGGCTGTCGTCGTAGACGGCCTTGTCGGCCCAGAAGCGGGCGATCTGCAACAGCATTTCGGCGCCCTTGGTGTGCCGGAACTCCATGTCGCCGCTCGCCTCGCAGTACTGCCACACGTTGTAGGCGATCGCCGAGCCCACATGGTGCTGGAGATGGGAGTGGTCCGGCAGCCAGCGTCCCGAGCGCGGGTTGAGATGGAGCTGCTGGGTCTCCTCGCGCCCGTCGCTGCCGCTCTGCCAGGGGTACATCGCACCCCGGCGGCCTGCCGCCGCCGCGGTGGTGCGGGCCTGTTCGAGGCGGCGGTGACGGTAGCGGAGCAAGGCGCGGGAGACCTCCGGGAAGTGCAGGTTGAGGTAGGGCAGCACGAACAGTTCGTCCCAGAAGACATGGCCTCGGTAGGCCTCACCGTGCAGTCCCCGGGCGGGCACGCCGACGTCGAGGTCGGCGGTGTGCGGGGACAGGGTCTGCAGCACGTGGAAGAGGTGCAGCCGCAGGATGCGGCCCGACTCGCCGGGGACGTCGAGTTCGGCCCGGCGCCAGAGCTGGTCCCACGCCGCGCGATGCGACTCGGCCAGCGCGTCGAAGCCGGGCGAGCGGCCCACCCGGTCGACGGCGGCGTGCAGCGGGTCGCTGATCGCCGGGTCGCGGGAGGTGTGCAGCGCGACGGTCTTGTCGACGGTGACCGTGCGGCCGGGGGCCAGGTCGATCGTCACCTGCTGGATGACATACGGCAGTTCGTGGCGGACCGCGGCCGGTTCGTCGGCGGTGAGCCGGGCCGCGAGGCCGATCCCGACGTCGGAGGTGCGGGTGCGGCAGCGCAGCCAGACCGTGTCCGGGGCGGAGGTACCGGTGTGGATCTGGGTCAGATGACGGCCGTCGAGGTCCCGGTAGCGCGGCACGCCGGAGTTGGTGACACCGCCGTCCAGGGCCGCCTCCACCTCCAGCCGGCCGGAGAATCCCTCGGACGTGAACTCGGTGCGCAGGGCGGCCAGATGTGGGTCGGCCATATGCGCCATGCGCAGCTGGCGTACCGTCAGCACACGGTCGCCGCCCAGGTCGTAGCGTGTGCGGCGCTCCAGCAGCCCTACTGACAGGTGCAGCATCTGCCGGTGTTCGAGCACGGTCGAGGTGTCGGGGTCGATCCAGTGCCCCCCTGGGAGGCGGAAGCGCAGGGGCAGCCAGTTGGGGACGTTGACCATGTCCTCGTTCTTCACCTGGAGGCCCCCAACATTGGAGGTGAGCCGGTTGTAGATGCCGGCCACATAGGTCCCCGGATAGTGGAGGTCGTCGGCGGCGCATTCGGGGAGCGCGCCCCGGGTGGCGAAGTAGCCGTTGCCGAGCGTGCACAGCGACTCGCGCAGCCGTTCGTCGGCGGGCGTGTAGCCCTCGTACTCCCAGCTCCAGCCGTCCACTTCGGCTTCCGAACCGAGGTCGGTCGCGTCGGTCTCCCTGCCCAGGTCCGTCACTTCGGCCCTCCTCCCGCGCAGAGCTCTCCGAGGTCGCGTACGACGATGTCGGCGCCGTGCCGCAGCAGCCGCGCGCCGGTGTCCGCACCGGCGGCCCGGTCCACGCCGACCACCAGGGCGAATCCGCCGCGCCGGCCGGCCTCCACACCCGCCAGGGCGTCCTCGACGACGGCGGCCCGGTCGGCGGTCGCGCCCAGGCGCCGCACGGCCTCCAGGAACAGGTCCGGCTCCGGCTTGCCCGCGAGGCCCAGCCGGGCCGCCTCGCCGCCGTCCACGAGGGCGTCGAACAGATCGAGCACCCCGGCCCGGCTGAGCAGCTCGCCGGCGTGCCGGGAGGCGGAGGCGGCGGCACGGGGCACTCCTGCCGCCCGCAGGGCCTTCACCAGCCGTACGGTCCCCGGGTAGGCGTCGACGCCCTGTTCGCGCAGCCTCGCGGTGAAGAGCCGCTCCTTGTTCTCGGCGACGGACCGCACCGTCTCGTCCGACGGCTCGACGCCACGCGCGGCGAGGAAGGCCGCGGCTCCGTCGAGGCGGGACTTGCCGTCGACGTGGCGCAGATAGTCGTCGCGCACGTCGAAGGGGCGGCGCTGGTCGGGGTCCGCGGGCGGATGGGCGCGCAGGAACTCGTCGAAGGCGACCTTCCAGGCGGCGGCGTGCACCTTGGCCGAGTCGGTGATCACGCCGTCGGTGTCGAAGACGACGGCGCGTACATCGCGCAGCGCGGGAGCGAGCGGGGCTGCGGACGGGTCGGGGACGTCCCCGGATCGGTCGGAGGTGTTCCCGGACGGGCCGGGGGTGTTCCCGGACGGGCCGGAGGTGTTCCCGGACCGGCCGGAGGTGTTCCCGGACGGGCCGGGGGTGTTCCCGGATCGGCCGGAGGTGTTCCCGGACCGGCCGGAGGTGTTCCCGGACCGGCCGGAGGTGGAGGGCCGCTGCACGGGGTCACACCCGCTGGGGCGGGGG
>NZ_RDBN01000008.1:68232-84340 GCF_008042075.1 Streptomyces sp. UW30
CGGCCCGCGCTCTGGAGGGTCATTCCGGTGGCGAACAGCCGCTGGATCGCAAGGTCGTGCAGGTCGCGGGCGATGCGGTCGCGGTCCTTGAGCACGGCGACCTCGGCCGCGTCCTGCCGGCGTTCCGCGAGTTCCATGGCGACGGCGGCCTGCGCGGCGAAGCCCTGGAGCGGTTCGATCTCCTTGCCGGTGAACACGGTCTGCCCCGCTCCGCGGACGAGCAGGACGACGCCTCGTACGCCGTCCTCCCCTGTTCCGACGGGGACGGCGACGGCGGGGCCGAGGCCGGTGAGGCTCGGGGGTCCCGCCGAGATCCGTTCGTCGTGGGAGATGTCCGGGCTGGTGACGGGAGCGGCCGTGGCGAAGGCCTCGCCGAGGAGGCCGCTGTCGCCGGGGAGTACCAGTCCGCGCAGCGACTGCGCCTCCGGTCCGATGGCGAGTTCTACCCCGAGCGAGTCGGTGTCCTCCATGGGCATCGCGACCATGGCCAGCGCCGCGCCCGTGATCTCCCGGGCGCGGTCGGCGATCAGTCCGAGCACCTCACCGCGCTCGGCGCCGGACATCAGGCTGTGGGTGATCTCCGCGGTCGCCCGCAGCCAGCGCTCCCGCAGCCGGGACTCCTCGTAGAGGCGGGCGTTGTCGATGGCGACGCCGGCGGCCACCGCGAGGGTCGACGTCACGGCGATGTCCTCCTCGTCGAACTGCGCCCCGCCCCGCTTCTCGGTCAGGTACAGGTTGCCGAAGATCTGGTCGCGCACCCGGATGGGGACCCCGAGGAAGGTGTTCATCGGCGGATGGTTCGGCGGAAAGCCGTACGACGCCGGATGCTCGGAGATCTTGGCCAGGCGCAGCGGCTCGGGGTGGCGGATGAGCTCGCCGAGGATGCCGTGGCCCTCCGGGTAGTGGCCGATCTTGGCGATCTGTTCGTCGGCGATCCCGACGGTGTGGAAGCCGGAGAGCCGCCTGCCGTCGGGCCCGATCACTCCGAGGGCGGCGTACTCGGCGTCGACCAGCACGGCGGCGGCTTCCACGATGCTGTGCAGGGCCTGCTCCAGGTCCAGCTCGCGGCCGACGGAGAGCACGGCCTCCAGCAGGCTGTGTACCCGGTCGCGGGTGCCGCGGGCCGCGTCCAGCCGGGCCTGGAGCTCCTCCAGCAGCTCGTCCAGCCTCAGCTGCGGCAGCCGTATGCGGGCCTCCCGGGGTTCCTCGGGGCTTCCCACCTGCGTCTCCTCCGGTCCCGTGGGCGGTCGGACACCGGCCGCTCCGGACACCGGTCACGCTACCGGCCCGCGGCGCGCGGCGGTGCGGAATCGGACCCGTTGGAGCCACGGTCCGGCGCTCGCGGCGGCGCCGTCGACCAGGAGTTCCGGGCCGTTCGGCCCTACCGCGAGGACGGACAGCACCTGTCGGCCCGCCCGGTCTCCGTCCGAGGCTGGACCTGCGACGCGTCCACAGTGCCGGGCGGGACCCGGCCGATCCGAGGAGTGCAGCGTCATGGACCGTTACCCGCACGATCTCCACCGGCGCCGCGGGGACCAGGCGGATCCGCCGGGCTGCGAGGGCGCGAACCTGGCCGATATGACGCGGCTGGGCCGTCCGGACCGTGATGGGGGCCCATCGGCCCTGGCACCTGGCGGTGACACGAGGGATGGTGGAGGAAGGAGCGGCACCGATCCCCCGCGGTGTCGCTCCGTGCCTGTGCAGACCGCACCGCACTCCGCACCGCAGACCCCACCGCACTCCGCACCGCAGACCGCATCCATGATCAACGCACCCCAACGGAAGCCCGTCATGGTCCACGACGACAGCAGGCCCGCCCCCGCCGGACCGCGCCACCGCATCGAGCTCGACGGCAGCGAGGCGCTGCGGCTGCTGGGCAGCGTGTCCCTCGGCAGGATCGTCTTCACCCGGCATGCGCTGCCGACCGTGCGCCCGGTCAACCATGCCCTGGACGGCGGGGACATCGTCATCCGCACCCACGAGGGCGCCGCTCTGACCTCGCACGCCCAGCGGGCCGACGGCCCGGGGGTCGTCGTCGCCTACGAGGCCGACGCCATCGACCCGCAGACACATCTCGGCTGGAGCGTGGTGGTGACCGGGTACGCCCGCCTGGTGACCGACCCCGACGACCTCGCCCGCTGCCGGACGCTGGTACGGCCCTGGGTGGACCAGGCGATGGACCAGGCGGTCCGTATACGGCCGGACCAGGTCACGGGCATCCTGCTCACCGCGGAAGACCGCTCGGGCGCCGCCTGAACCCCACCGGCGACGCCCGTTCTCGTGTCCTCCGGCTGTCAGGTGCCGCTCACGGGAACGACCTCCTGGTGCCGCTCCTCGCCCAGCACGACCTTCAGGGCGCCGGTGTCCGCGGCGCTGCTGAAGACGTCGTACGCCTCCTCCATGAGGTCCAGCGGGAAGGTGTGGGTGACCAGCTCGGAGGTGGGCAGCCGGCCGGCGGCCGTCATCCGCAGCAGGGTCGGGGTGGAGTAGGTGTCGACCAGGCCGGTCGTGATGGTGATGTTCTTGATCCACAGGTCTTCGAGATGCAGGGTCGCGGGGGCGCCGTGGACGCCCACGTTGGCGATGTGTCCGCCGGGCCGGACCATCCTGGTGCACAGCTCGAAGGTCTCGGGCACGCCGACCGCCTCGATGACGACGTCCGCGCCGAGTCCGTCGGTGAGGTCGGTGACCAGCTGTTCCGGGGCCTCCCGGGCGTCGGCCACCGCGTCGGCGCCGAGCCGCCGGGCGGCCTCCAGGCGGGCGGGGGCCAGGTCCACGGCGACGATCCGTTCGGGCGAGAACAACTGGGCCGTGGCGACGGCCGCCAGTCCGATGGGGCCGGCGCCGACCACCACGACGGTGTCGCCGGGCCGGACGTGACCGTTGAGGACGCCCACCTCGTAGGAGGTCGGGAGGATGTCGGCCAGCAGGACGGCGTCCTTGCTGTCCATGGCGCCCGGCAGCGGGTGCACGGACAGGTCGGCGTACGGCACCCGGACGTACTCGGCCTGCGTGCCGTCGATCAGATGGCCGAGGATCCAGCCGCCACCGCCCCGGCACTGGCCGTACGCCCCCTGCCGGCAGTAGGAGCAGCGCCCGCACGAGGTGATGCAGGAGACCAGGACCCGGTCTCCGGGCCGCACGGTCCGTACGTCGCTGCCGACCTCCACGATCTCGCCGACCGCCTCGTGACCGAGGACGGTGCCGGGCTGTACCTCGGGCACGTCGCCCTTGAGGATGTGCAGGTCCGTGCCGCAGATGGTGACCGCTCCGACGCGCACGATCGCGTCGGTGGGCTCCTTGATGGCCGGGTCCGGGACCTGTTCCCAGGCGGACTGTCCGGCGCCGTGGAACACGTAGCCTTTCATGACGCTCCTCACCCAAACTCGACGTGTCGCGGAGCGCGGGCCCGGCGGTGAGGTCTCGCAGGCGGTACGCGCCCGCCGACACCCCGGTGCCGGAATTGCCCCGCACGTCCAGCTTGGCGCGGATGCGCGGGCACCGCTTGGGCCGGACGGGACCCTTGCGGGGCCGGACGGGGTGTTCTTCGTACGGCCCCGCCGCACAAGTCCCCCGCTACGCCCCGTTCCTCAGCTCGGCGGCCACGCGATCCGCCCACGCCTCGATCGCGGTGAAGTCCCGGAAGTCCCCGCCCTTGCCGGAGCGCAGGATCATCCCGGCGACCCAGCCCTTGGCGCCTTCCTCCAGGCAGCCGCCGAACGTGACGTGCTCTCGGGCGTCCAGCCGTGTCATGGCCTTCTTCACGCCGGGCACGGGCGGGATGTCCCGCTCAGAGGCCGTGGCGTCGAGGGGCCCGCTGCTGAAGAGCCACAGCGGGCGTTCGGTCAGGGCCCGGCCGTGTCGGCGGACGAAGCGGCGGGCGTCCTTGTGCCAGCGTCCGGCGTACAGTCCGCCGCCGACCACGACGGCGTCGTACGGGGACACGCTCGGCACGGACCGGGCGGGCAGCGCGTCCACCGCCAGCCCGTCCTTGCGCAGGACGTCGGCGATGGCTTCGGCGATCCGCGCGGTCGATCCATTGGTCGTTCCGTAGGCCACCAGCACCTTGTCGGTCATGACGGTTCGCCTCCTTCGCTCCCACCATGCAGCGCCCGACCGACCGATCCCATGGGCTGCCCGGGGCCGACCCGGGGGCCGTTCGGCCCCGCGGGACCGCCGATCGGCACAGACACCATCGGCCCCTTCAGGGATCCGGGTTCATCAAGCCGGTGCGCTGGGCGTATTCCTCCAGCGGCTCGGCCGACGCCCACCAGGATCGGTAGTAGTCCCGGAAGGAGTTGACAGCCTCCGCTCTTTCCAGGCTGTGCCCGCTCATGAACGAGCCGTCCGAGGTCAGCAGCAACAGCACCGCAGTGTCGTCGATGATCGCCAAGTTGACCGCGTCGACACCGCTGTTCGTGATCACCACGCGAGCGTGGTAGTTGGCGAGGCCCTGCATCTCTTCACAGTGCGCGCGCAGCCACTGGCGCATCTCGGCGCGTCCGGGCTCCTGTGCCGGGACTCCGATGATGCGATGGAACGACGCACCGGGGTTGCGCCGGGTCCAGTCCGCGGCGGTCCTGAAGTACTGCTGCGCGGCCGGGGACCGGAAGCTGGGCGGTGGGGTATTGCGGACGTAGCTCGTGTAGATGTGCCGCTCGGCGGTGCGCACGAGGCGAGTGAAGGAGAGGAAGAACTCGTCGCTCGTCCTGAAATGAGTGGAGGGGGTGGGAGTCTGACGGTCGCGTATCTCGATGACGACCGAGAGCAGGACGTACAGAACCGCGTAAATGAGCGGGATCTGCCACTTCACGTCCCATGCGAAGAGGTTCGCGACGATCGAGCCACCCATCACGAACAGGAGAGCAAGCAGCAACAGCTTCTGTTCAACGGATTGCAGACTGACCATCCGCCGCACCAGCCCCACCCCATCACGCCAAGGCCATGCCGCCTGCCACGCGGTAGACACGTGCTCTGCCGCGGGGTTCTACCCCTCCCGGAACATCGCGACACGAGGCGGCTTCGACCTGGGCGGAGGGGACCGGCGATCGGCGGCGCCGGCCCCCTCGGGTCTGTCAGGTGCTCCAGGTCCAGTCGGCGATCTCCGGCAGGTCGGTGCCGTGTTCGCGGATCCAGCTGTGGTGGCGGGTGCGGGCGTCGGCCATGTCCTGGCGTACGGCGGCGGCGCGCACGGCGAGGCCGGGGACTCGGTCGATGACGTCCATGACCAGGCGGAAACGGTCGAGGTCGTTGCGGACGACCATGTCGAAGGGTGTGGTCGTGGTGCCGGACTCCTTGTAGCCGCGCACATGCAGGTTCTTGTGGCCGGTGCGGCTGTAGGCGAGGCGGTGGATGAGCCACGGGTAGCCGTGGTAGGCGAAGATCACCGGCTTGTCGGCGGTGAACAGGCCGTCGTACTCGAAGTCGGTCATGCCGTGGGGGTGTTCCTCGCGCGGCATGAGCCGGGTCATGTCGACGACGTTGACCACGCGGACGGTGAGCTGCGGCAGGTGCCGGCGCAGCAGTTGCGCGGCGGCCAGCACCTCCTGTGTGGGCACGTCACCGGCGCAGGCGAGCACCACGTCCGGTTCGCCGCCGTTCTCCGTGCCGGCCCAGTCCCAGATGCCGGCGCCGCGCGCGCAGTGGGCGCGGGCGGCGTCCATGGACAGCCAGTCGAAGCAGGGCTGTTTGCCGGCGACGATCACATTGACGTAGTCGCGGCTGCGCAGAGCATGGTCGGCGACGGAGAGCAGGGTGTTGGCGTCCGGCGGGAGATAGACCCGTACGACTTCGGGGCTCTTGTTGAGGACGTGGTCGACGAAGCCGGGGTCCTGGTGGGAGAAGCCGTTGTGGTCCTGCCGCCAGACGTGCGAGGTCAGCAGGTAGTTGAGCGAGGCGATGGGGGCGCGCCAGGGCAGCCGCCGGGCCGTCCTCAGCCACTTGATGTGCTGGTTGACCATGGAGTCGACGATGTGGACGAAGGCCTCGTAGCAGGAGAACAGTCCGTGCCGCCCCGTGAGGAGATAGCCCTCCAGCCAGCCCTGGCAGGTGTGTTCGGAGAGGATCTCCATGACGCGCCCGTGCCGGTCGAGGTGTTCGTCGACCGGCAGGGTCTCCGCCTGCCATGCCTTGCCGCTGGCGTCGTACAGCGCCTGGAGCCGGTTGGACGCGGTCTCGTCCGGGCCGACGACCCGGAAGTCGCGGCGCGTGCGGGTGTCCTGCATGACCTGTCGCAGGAGGTCCCCGAGGACCCGGGTCGGCTCGTGCAGGGTCGTGCCGGGCTTGTCGACCGGTACGGCGAAGGAGTCCAGGGACCCGATGGGCAGGTCGCGGACGAGGAGCCCGCCGTTGGCGTGCGCGGTGGCGCCCAGGCGGCGGGAGCCGTCGGGGACACATGCGAGGACGTCTGCGACGGGCCGGCCGTCGGTGTGGAAGAGGTCCTCGGGCCGGTACGAGCGCAGCCACGCCTCCAACTGCCGCAGGTGCTCCGGGTTCTCGCGCACGCCGGCGAGCGGAACCTGATGGGCGCGCCAGGTGCCCTCCACGGGCAGGCCGTCGACCTCGGCGGGGCCGGTCCAGCCTTTCGGTGTGCGCAGCACGATCATCGGCCAGTGCATGCGTTCGGCGACGCCGCCCTCACGGGCCGACCGCTGCATCAGGGCGATCCGGTCCAACGCCTCGTCGAGGGCGCGGGCCATCGCGCGGTGGACGGCGGCGGGGTCGTCACCGGTGACGTGGAGCGGTTCGTGGCCGTAGCCGCGCAGCAGCTGGTCGAGTTCGGCCACGGGCAGTCGGGACAGCACGGCCGGGTTGGCGATCTTGTAGCCGTTGAGGTGCAGGATCGGCAGGACGGCGCCGTCGTGCACCGGGTCGAGGAACTTGTTGGAATGCCAGGCGGCGGCCAGTGGCCCGGTCTCCGCCTCGCCGTCGCCGATCACGCAGGCGACGAGCAGGTCCGGGTTGTCGAAGGCGGCGCCGTAGGCGTGGGCGAGGGAGTACCCGAGCTCGCCGCCCTCATGGATGGATCCCGGGACCTCGGGGGCCACATGGCTCGGCACGCCGCCCGGGAAGGAGAACTGCCGGAACAGCCGCTCCATCCCCTCACCGTCCCGCGGCACGTCCGGGTAGATCTCGCTGTAACTGCCGTCCAGCCAGGACCCGGCGAGCACGGAGGGTCCCCCGTGCCCCGGCCCCCACACGCACAGCGTGTCGAGCCCGCGCGCCCCGATCACCCGGTTGAGGTGGGTGTACACGAGGTTCAGGCCCGGCGAGGTGCCCCAGTGGCCGAGCAGCCGCGGCTTGATGTGCTCCGGCTTCAGCGGCTCGGTCAGCAGGGGGTTGGACAGCAGATAGATCTGGCCCGCGGCCAGGTAGTTGGCGGCCCGCCAGTGGGCGTCCAGCTTGCGCAGCTCGTCGGCGGAGAGTTCGGTGGCGTCCTGGTGCTCGGCCTTGGACATGGAGGCGACTCCGGAGTCGTCGGTAGTTCGAACTGCCGTGATTTCAGGATCAGTTGGTCATCAGGGATGGCCAGTTGGTCATGGGGGGTCAATTGGTCGGAGGGTCAATTGGTCATCGGGGTCGTCCGGCCGGGGACCCCGCTGCGCGTCATCCGTCGTGCTCGGGCACGACGGCGACCGGGCAGACGGAGTGATGGAGCACCCCGTGGGCCACGCGGCCCAGTTGGAGCCCGAAGTGCCGCGGACGGCGCCGGGCCCCGACTATGAGCAGGTCGGCGTCGCGGGAGGCGTCCGCCAGTACGGTCCGGGCGTGGCCCTCCACGACCCGCCGGTGCACCTCTACGTCGGCGGGCATCCCTCGCAGGGCCTTTTCCAGGGCCTGTGCCGCTTCCTGCTCGTGCAGCCGGGCGGGCGCTCCGGCGAGCAGCGGGTGATCGGTGGTCTCACGCGCGGGAGACCGCCACGCCCGTACGGCTTGCACCGACGCTCCGCGCAGCCGGGCCTCCTCGAAGGCAAACCGGACCGGCGCCCCCTCGCCGACCCCCACGACGATCCGGCCGCCCGGCCGGACCGCGTTGTCTTGGCCTCCGCGCACGACGACCATCGGGCAGTGCGCGTGCCCGGCCACGGTCAGGCTCACGGAGCCCAGCAGCGCCTCGGCCATGCCGCCCCGGCCACGGGTACCCGTCACCAGCAGTGCGGCGTTGCGGCTCTCCCGCACCAGCACGTACTCGGGTTCCTCGGGCAGCGAGTCGGTCAGGACCTTCACGTCGGCCTGGCGGCGGTGGGCGCGCCGCGCCGCGGTCGTCACGATGTCCTGGGCCCGCACCTGTTCGGACGGCTTGCCCAGGTCGTGGGCGAGGGCGTCACCCTCGTAGCGCTCCCACAGCCAGGCGTACACCAGCCGCAGCGGCAGGCCGCGCAGCATGGCCTCGTCGGCCGCCCAGTCGACGGCCCGCAGGCTGGGCTCGGAGCCGTCGACGCCGACGACGATCGGCAGGTCCATCGCGCTCATGGTTCAACTCCTCCGGATTTCCGTCAGTTGTGCGGTACGACGGCGACGGGGGCCATGGCGTGATGGAGCACGGCGTGCGTGACGGGACCGATGTGGGCGCCGAACGGGCTGCGGCGGATCCGGCGTCCGACCACGACCAGGGAGGCTTCCCGGGAGGCGTCGACGAGATGGCTGCCGGGGGTGCCGTAGTGGGCTTCCTCGGCGACCTCGACCTCCGGGAACTTCTTGCGCCACGGGCGCATGACCTCGGTCAGGACCGTGGTCTCGCGCTGTGCGAGGGACGCGTGGAGTTCGAGGTCCGCGGACAGGCCGTAAGCGTAGTACGGGGGCGGGTTCCAGCCGTGTACGACCCGCAGGGTGGTACCCCGGCGGGCAGCGGCGGCGGACGCGAACTCGATCAGCTCACGGTCGGGGCTGTCGATGTCGAGGCCGAGGACGACGGGCCGGAACGCGGTCGCGGCGGACGGTATGCCGACGGGGTCGGCCTCGTGCTCGTCGGCGGGCTGTTCTTCGGCACGGACCAGCACGACGGGCCGGTCGGAGTGTGCCACGACCGCGAGCCCGACCGAGCCGACGAGGAAGCCGGCGATGCCGCTGAGCCCGCGCGAGCCGAGGACGAGAAGCTCGGCGTCCTTCGCCTCGTCCGCCAGCACCTCGGCGGGCCGCCCGGACAGCTGCTCGATCGTCACGTCGAGGCCGGGGTGACGCGCCCGGATGCCTTCGGCCGCGTCCTTCGGAATCCTCCCCCAGCCTTCGGCCGGGGGTGCCCCCATCTCACTTCGTTCGGTCCAGTGCTGCTGGGTCTCGACGCCGAGGAGCGGTGCCTGGGCCATGGGCTCCGGTACGGGCTCCCACACTTGGATCAGCTTCAGCGGCAGACCGAGCAACTGTGCTTCGCGAGCCGCCCACTCGGCCGCCGCGCGGCTCTCACGCGAGCCGTCGAGACCGGCGGTCACGCTGAGAGTGACGGTGCGGGTCATGGTTCCACCTCCTGAATCGGGGGTCCCGAGTCGGGGGTCCCGATCCGAGCGTCGCCCTCGGACGGCGCGCCCGGCAGGGGCCGCAAGTCCCTGCAAGGGACCGACCGGCCCTGGTCGTTCCGGGGACCCGGTGAGCTGAACGGAGGTGACCGAAGGGCCCGTTGGGGTGCATGCTCGGCCGGAATCGATTCACCTCTCGCGGCCGTGGGCACGCCGGTGGATCCTGAGGCCCGACGGAGAAGGGCGGCCGATGGAGCAGGACAAGAGCGGGCACGTTCCGCAGTGGCGGCGCCTGGTGCCGGGAGTCGTCACCCTCCTCGGCTACCGGCGTTCCTGGCTGCGGGGCGACATCCTGGCCGGCTTCACCGTGGCGGCGTATCTCGTCCCCCAGGTGATGGCGTACGCGGGCGTGGCCGGGCTGCCGCCGGTCGCCGGGCTGTGGGCCATCCTGCCCGCGCTGGCCCTCTACGCGCTGTTCGGGTCCTCGCGTCTGCTGTCGGTCGGCCCGGAGTCCACGACCGCGCTGATGACAGCCACGGTGGTCGCCCCGCTCGCCGCCGGCGACCCCGACCGCTACGCCACCCTGGCCGTCACCCTCGCAGTCACGGTCGGCCTGCTGTGCCTGGTCGCGCGGGCGGTGCGGCTCGGCTTCCTCGCGGATCTGCTCTCGCGCCCGGTGCTGATCGGCTACATGGCGGGCGTGGCGCTGATCATGATGTCGGACCAGCTGACCAAGCTGACCGGCGTCGAGACGACGGGATCCAAGTTCTTCCCTCAGGTGTGGTCGTTCGTGGGCGATGTGACGGAGGCCCACACGGCCACCGTCCTGCTCTCGGCCGCCGCCCTCGTCCTGCTCTTCCTCATGGCGAAGTACGTCCGTGCCGTGCCCGGTCCGCTGCTCGCCGTGGTTCTCGGCACGCTCGCCGTGGTGCTCTTCGACCTCGACGACCGGTACGGCGTCAAGGTGATCGGCGAGGTCCCCTCGGGCCTGCCGGGCCTCGCCCGGCCGGACTGGACCGAG
The DNA here is from genome assembly GCF_008042075.1 of Streptomyces sp. UW30. Classification (GTDB taxonomy): domain Bacteria; phylum Actinomycetota; class Actinomycetes; order Streptomycetales; family Streptomycetaceae; genus Streptomyces. The sequence goes on from NZ_RDBN01000008.1 coordinate 78,706, forward strand.
GTGCCGGGTCTGGTGCTGCCCGCCCTCGGCGTACTCCTGGTCGGGTACACGGACTTCATCCTGACCGCGCGGGCATTCTCCGGCCCCGCGGACGATACGGACGACGGCCCCGAGCTCGACGCCAACCAGGAGTTCCTGGCGCTGGGCGCGGCCAACCTCGGCGCCGGTGCCCTGCACGGCTTCCCCGTCAGCAGCAGCGCCAGCCGCACCGCGCTGGCCTCTTCGGCGGGCGCGCGCAGTCAGGCGTACTCACTGATCGCCGGTGCCGTGGTCCTCGCGGTCCTGCTCTTCCTGAGCCCCCTGCTGGCCCGCACGCCGTCCGCGGTCCTCGGCGCGCTCGTCGTCTACGCCGCGGTCCGCATGATCGACCTCGCGGGCTTCCGCCGCCTGGCGTCCTTCCGCCGCCGCGAACTGCTGCTCGCGCTCGGCTGCCTGGTCGGCGTGCTCGCCCTGGACATCCTGAACGGCGTCCTCGTCGCGGTCGGCCTGTCGGTGGCCGAGCTGCTGACGCGGGTCGCCCGTCCGCACGACGCGATCCAGGGCGTGGTGCCCGGCATCGCCGGCATGCACGACGTCGACGACTACCCGACCGCCCGGACGATCCCCGGGCTGCTGGTCTACCGCTACGACTCCCCGCTCTTCTTCGCCAACGCCGAGGACTTCCGCCGCCGCGCCCTGGCCGCCGTGGACGAGCAGACCGCCCCCGTCCGCTGGTTCGTCCTGAACGCCGAGGCGAATGTGGAAGTCGACATCACCGCACTGGACGCCGTCGACGAGCTGCGCCGCGAGCTCACCGACCGCGGCGTCGTGTTCGCTCTCGCCCGTGTCAAGCAGGACCTCCTGGAGGACCTTCAGGCGTACGGCCTCGCGGACTCCGTGGGGGCGGACCGGATCTTTCCGACCCTGCCGACCGCCGTGGACGCGTACCGGGAGTGGTCGGGCGACCGGTAGCCGCGGCGACGGCGGAGCCGGGTGGCCCGTCGCGAGGGCCGGGTGGCCCATGGTCCGCTGCGGGCGGCGGGCGGACGSTGGCAGTGGAAGTCCCTGCACCCGTCGGGAGGCACGTCATGATCACCACACCCACGCCCAGCATGCTGCGCGGGCTGCCGGCCGAACACCGGCAACGGCTCATGCACATGGCCCGCGAGGTGTCCTTCCCGGAAGGGACGCGCCTGTTCGAGGAGGGCGACAGGGCCGACCGGTTCTGGATCATCCGCACCGGCACCGTCGAACTCGACATGCGTGTACCGGGTCGCCGGCCGGCCGTCATCGAGAGCCTCCGGCACAACGAACTCGTCGGCTGGTCCTGGCTGTTCACCCCGCACGTCTGGCACCTGGGCGCCGAGGCGACGACCCCCGTGCGGGCGTACGAGTTCGACGCGACGACCGTGCGCACGATGTGCCGTGAGGACCCGGCGCTGGGCCACGCCGTCGCCCAGTGGGTCGGCGACGTCCTCGCGCACCGTCTGCGCTCGGCCCGGACCCGGCTGCTGGACCTGTACGCCCCGTACGGCGCCGGCAGCACCGTCTGACCGCCCGCGAGCCGAGCGAGGAGGAGCCACATCATGTACGGCAACCCGCACATCGTCAGCGATGTCATGACGCACACGGTCGCCGCTGTCGGCCGCCGGGCCACCTTCGTGGAGATCGTGCGGCTGATGCAGGACTGGAAGGTCAGCGCCCTGCCCGTGCTGGAGGGCGAGGGCCGGGTGGTCGGCGTCGTCTCCGAGGCCGACCTGCTGCCCAAGGAGGAGTTCCGCGACAGCGACCCCGACCGGTACACCCAGCTGCGCCGCCTGTCCGACCTGGCGAAGGCCGGCGCGGTCAGCGCGCAGGAGCTGATGACCGCACCGGCGCTCACCACCCGCCCGGACGCGACGCTGGCCCAGGCCGCCCGGACGATGGCCCGCGCCAAGGTCAAGCGGCTGCCGGTGGTCAACGAGCTGGGCATGCTGGAGGGCATCGTCAGCCGGGCCGACCTGCTCAAGGTCTTCCTGCGTGAGGACGACGAAATCGCGGAGGAGGTGCGGCGGGAGGTCGTCGCCCATCTCTTCCCCATGTCGTCCGCGGCGATCCGGGTCGAGGTCCAGGACGGCGTGGTGAACCTGGCCGGGCGCGTCCGGGACACGTCCCTGATCCCGGTCGCCGCCCGTCTGATCCGTGCCGTCGAAGGCGTGGTGGACGTGGACTTCGCCCTGGAATCCCCTATAGGGGCAGGTGAGAGCGCCGCTTGGGGCCGGTGAGGGAACGTCTCGGGCCGACCGGTGCGCGTCTCGTGGTCCACTAGGGCCGGTCGGCCCTAGTGCGTCCGGCCCCGGCGAGCGATGATCGTCATCAGAAGCAGTCCGTGGTCTGCGGTCCGTCGTCCGCCGTCGGTGGCCCTTCGGTCCGCAGGCCGTGAGTCACCGGGGTACAAGGGGTCGTCATGACAGGGCCAGGCACCTTCACGGAGCAGAACCCGATCCGCGTGTTCCTGCTGGACGACCACGAGGTCGTACGTCGAGGCCTGACCGACCTGCTCGACGCCGAACCGGACATCTCCGTGGTCGGCGACGCGGACACCGTCGAGCACGCCCTGGTCCGCGGTCCGGCGCTGCGCCCGCACGTCGCCGTCCTCGACGTACGCCTCCCCGACGGCGACGGCATCACCGTCTGCCGCGAGCTGCGCAGCCAGATGCCCGAGCTGGCCTGCCTGATGCTGACCTCGTTCGACGACGAGGACGCCCTGCTCGACGCCATCATGGCCGGCGCCTCGGGCTACGTCCTCAAGCAGATCAGGGGCTCCGACCTGGTCTCGGCGGTCCGCACGGTCGCCTCGGGCCAGTCCATGCTGGACCCCGCGACCACCGCCCGCCTGATGCGCTCACTGCGCGCCGACCCTGCCGAGACACCGGCCGTCGCGCCCGAACTGGCGAGCCTGTCCCCCCGTGAGCGGGACATCCTCGCCCTGATCGGCGACGGTCTCACCAACCGCGAGATCGGCAAGAAGCTCTACCTCTCGGAGAAGACCGTCAAGAACCACATCTCCCGGCTGCTGGCCAAGCTCGGCGTCCAGCGCCGCGTCCAGGCCGCGGTACTGGCCTCCCACCTGGAGCAGTCGGACACCGGGGACCACCCCGCGCGGTGAGCAGCGGCCGGGCCGCCCTGCCCGTCAGGCGGGGGCCGGCTCACGCGCTCGCGCGGAGGTGAGCCGGCCAGTGTGTGCGAGCGCGGCGACCGACGCGGCGCAGGCGAGTCCGATGGCGGTCAGGGCCGTCCAGGTCAGCCAGAGGGCGTGATGCCGGTGGGCGAAGTCCCACAGCGCGCCGGTGACGAGGTTGCCCAGCGTGATGCCCAAGCCGGAGATGGTGTTGTAGAGGCCGTAGTGCGTGGCCACCAGGCGGTTGCCGGAGAGGGCGACGATGGTGTCCATCTCGAACGGGTAGACCACGGCCGAGCCCGCCGCGAGCAGGACCACCGCGGCGATCAGGGAGCCCAGCATCGCCGCTGAGGAGCCGGGCGGGACGAGCGCGAGCGGCAGGAAGGCCAGCCCCATCGCGGCCAGCCCCCTCACCAGCGCCTGGTCCTGTGGCCGGCGTTTTTGGGCCCAGCCGGTCAGGCGCAACTGGCCGAGCACGGCGACCGCGGCCGAGACGACGAACAGCCCGCTGGTGGCCGCCGTGGCGTTCGTGCCGAGGGCGTCGGCGGCCGCCAGCGGGAGGGCCAGGTAGACCTGGAAGGTCAGCACGTACGAGCCGATCATCGCGGCGGCGAAGAGCAGGAAGGGCCGGTTCGCCGCGACCGTGCGCCACTGCGTCAGCACGCCCTCCTTCCGGGTGGCGTGCGCGGTGTGGTCCTGACGGGCCGGAAGGCGGCGCCACTGGAGCACGGTGAGTCCGGCGAAGATGACGGCGGCACTCGTGCACACGAGGCGGAAGTCGACGGCGAGCAGGGCGAGCCCGACGAGCGGCCCGAGGAGCATGCCGGCCTGGTAGTGGACGTTGAAGGCGGCGAACGCGTCCACGCGCCGTTCACCGGCCTCGGCGGCGAGGTAGGCGCGGACTGCCGGATTGAACAGGGCGCCGGCGAATCCGGTGGCGGCGGAGGCCACGATCAGGGCGGGGAGGTTGTCGACCCAGCCGAGCAGCGCGAAGCCCACGGTGCGCAGCAGGCAGCCCGCCATGATCGGGGTCTTGTGGCCGAGGCGGTCGGCGAGGGTGCCGCCGATGAGGAACATGCCCTGCTGGGAGAAGTTGCGCACGCCCAGCACGAGTCCCACGGCCCAGGCCGCGAGGCCGACCCCGTCGGACAGGTGGGCGGCCAGGTAGGGCATGAGCATGTAGAAGGCGAGGTTGATGGCGAACTGGTTGGCCATCAGCAGCCGTACGGCCGGCGGGAAGGAGCGGGTCTGCCGCCACAGGGCCCTCATCGGGCGGCTCCCGTCAGCCCGTAGGCGTGGGCCGTCGCGAGGGGGTCGGTCACGTGGGTGCAGCGGGTCCAGCGGGTCACGATCCGTTCGCCGGGGTGAGCGATCCGGTCCGGGTCGTCGGCCGGAAGGTCCCCGAGGAGCCCGTGCTCGCGGCAGTAGGCGTCGTCGAAGACGGTGCCTACGTACCGTTGCGGGCCGTCCGGGAAGACGGCGACGATCCGGTCCTCCGGGGGCAGGGTGCGGGTCAGCCAGCGGGCGACGAGCGCGACGGCGCCGACGCTCCAGCCGCCGGTGGCGTAGTGGTCACGGGCCAGGCGGCGCGCGGCCCACACCGCTTCCGGGGCGGCGACCCAGTGGACCTCGTCGAAGAGGTCGTAGGCGACGTTGCGGGGGTGGATGCTGGAGCCGAGTCCGCGCATCAGGCGGGGTGCGGCGGGCTGCCCGAAGATCGTCGAGCCGGTGGTGTCCACTCCGACGACCCGCAGGTGGGGGAAGAGGCCGCGCAGGACGGAGGCGATGCCGGCGGAGTGGCCGCCGGTGCCCACGGAGACGACGAGGGTGTCGACGCGGCCGAGTTGGGCGACGATCTCGTGGGCGAGCGGGGCGTAGGCGGCGACGTTGTCGGGGTTGTTGTACTGGTCGGGGCACCAGGAGTCGGCGTGGACGGCGACGAGCTCCTGGACCCGGTGCCGTCGGGCCTCTTGCCAGCCTCCGGTGGCATGGGGCGTGTCGACAAGGTCGACCTCGGCGCCGTAGGCGGTGAGCAGCCCGGTCATCAGCGGTTCCATGCCCGGGTCGGTGACGACGGTGACGGGATGGCCGAAGGTCGCCCCGGCGAGGGCCAGGCCGAGGCCGAGGGTGCCCGAGGTGGACTCCACGATCCGGGCACCGGGCAGCAGTCGGCCGCGCTCGCGGGCCGCGCGGACCATGTACAGGGCGGCGCGGTCCTTGATACCGCCGGGGTTGCGACCTTCGAGCTTGACCCAGAAGCCGCGTCCCGCGGCGGTGAAGGGCTCGCCGATCCACAGCACGGGGGTGTCGCCCACGAGTCCGGCGGGTGTGTACATCGGGCGTTTGGCTTCGGCCGGCACCTGGGCCGGAGCGAGGGAGGTGGGGATGGGCTGGTTCATGACGTGCTTCTCCTGCGGCCTGTGCCGTGAACGGCCGTCGGCCGAGTGTTCGGGGAAGAGGGCGGGGGCTGATCGGCTGCCGTTCGCCGTCTCAGGG
>NZ_RDBN01000008.1:84440-115439 GCF_008042075.1 Streptomyces sp. UW30
CCCTTCCTCCCCCGAAGCGCATCCGCCAGCACCCACCGCCGGTGCAGCTCCACCAACTCGTCCGGCGATGCCTTGCACAGCCGGGCCAGCCGCTCCACGGGGGCGTAGTCGGTGGGCACGGCGTCGCCGTTGCAGTACCGATGCAGCGTCGACGTGCTCATGTGCAGCCGTTTGCCGAGGACTCCGTAGCTGAGTCCCGAGCGGTCCTTCAACTGCCTCAGGAATGCCGCGAAATCGGCCGCCGCAGTGCCTTCCGACACCGTTCCTCCCTCCCCCATGTCCCATTCCCCCGTTCCAGGGGAAGGGCGTTTCACCAGGTCAGACGCGTTCCAGTCGTTCCAGTGTCCCTCATCGCCCGCCGGAAGTGGCGGCCGGGACGGGAACCGGATCATGCTCTGGTCATCCAAGCACGCCGCTCCCGGCAACCGGTCGAGCGGATGCACTCAAACCCTTTGCACGGACAAGGAATCAGCCATGCGCACCTTCCGCCACGCCCGCCTCCTCGCCGCGACCGGCGCCGCCCTGACCGCCCTCTCGCTCACCGCCTGCGAGAACGGCTCCGGCACCCGCGACGAGGGCGCCGGAGCGTCGGGGTCGCAGACCTCGACGACGCAGGAGTCGAAGCCGGCAGAGGACAAGTCGTCGCAGGGCCAGTCCTCGCAGGGCCAGTCGTCCCAGAACTCCGGCTCCGCAAAGGGCTCCGGGCAGACCTCCCAGCCGGGCGACTCGGCGCAGAACGGCTCCGGCGGCAGCGCCGGCAAGGACGACGACGCCCCGAGCGACCTCGCCCTCTGCAACGGCTCCAACACCCGGACCACGGCCCAGCCGGTCCCCCGCCCGCTCAACCACATGCTGCTCACCGTCACCAACACCGGCTCGAAGCCGTGCGGCCTGATGTACTACCCGGTGCTCCGCTTCGACGAGATGCAGTGGGTGCCGCAGGCGATCGAGGACACCCAGCCGCAGGCCGTGACGATCCTGGACCCGGGCGCCTCCGGCTACGCGGGCGTCCTGCTCAGCGCGGCCGACGGCAGCGGCACGGGAGGCGACACCGGTCGCAAGCTCACGATCGCCTTCCAGGGCAGGACCCCGAACAGCGACGGCGGCCCGTCGGCCACGCCCTCCCTGCCGGCCAAGGGCGTCCACTACGACAGCGCCCTGAGCGTCACCTACTGGCAGACGGACGTCGAGACGGCCCTCAACTGAACGGCGCCTCGGGGGAACGACGACTCGAGCTGATTCCCGCGGCCTCCGGGGCACTTCGGTGCCCCGGAGGCCGCACGGTCCACGGCCGACGCGCGCCGCGCCCGCGCTCATATCCCCTTGGACCGGGGACATGTGCCACGGCACGCCTGACGGGTGACGGACGCGTAGCGTCGGGGCTCGCCACACAGGCCCGGAAAGGAATCACGATGGAGCCCACCGGCATCACGCCCAACCTCCACGTCCCCGACATCGCCGCCGCACGCGACTTCTACACCGGCTACCTCGGCCTGAGCGTCCAGGACTTCGACATGGGCTGGGTCGCTCGCTACCGGACACCCGACGGGAGGGCGCAGATCCAGCTGGTGACCCGTGACGCGACCGCGCCCGAGCCAGCCGCCGTCTCGGTCCGCGTCGGCGCGGGCGTCGACCAGGCCTACGCCGACGCGCTCCGCCGCGGTTACGAGATCGTCCACCCGCTCACCGACGAACCGTGGGGCCTGCGCAGGTTTCTCGTCCGCGCGCCCGACGGCAACGTCCTCAACATCGTCAGCCACCGGGACGACTGACGGCACCTCACGCGCGAGGCTTGTGTGTCGCCGCGAACGCGTCCGCGTCGGCGAGGTCGAAGTCCCCGTGATCGCTGCCGAGCCCCTGCGCCACCAGTGCCGCCGCCGCGCAGCCCAGGACGGCGGACGCGTAGGGCGTCCGGCCGAGGCCCGCGCCCCGTACGAACCCGGCGGAGAACGCATCGCCGCAGCCGGTGGTGTCCACGACGTCGATCGCGAAGGCGGGTACCTGCTCTGCGGTGTCCGGGGTCACCAGCAGCGCGCCGTCCCCGCCCCGCGTGACCGCGACCAGGCCGGCCCCGGCGGCGAGGAGCTTGCGTGCGCCCGCGATCAGGTCCCGCTCGCCGGTGAAGCCGAGGACCTGGTCCTCGTTGGGCAGCATGTGGTCGACGAAAGGCAGCGCGGACTCGATCTGGTCGAAGCTGCCGAGCTCGCCCGGCGCGAGAAGGTCCACGGAGGTGGCCACGCCGTGCTCCTTGGCGTGCGACAGGATGCGCGTGGCGGTGTCGACGCCGATCAGCTCGGGGCCGCCGAGGTGCAGGTGGTCCGCTTCGGCGATGGCGTCCCAGGGCACGTCGTCGGGGCCGTAGGTGATGTTGGCGCCCAGGAGGTGGAGGGAGGGGCGGTCGCCGTTCGGGCGGATGGGCAGCACGCTCGCGGAGGTGGCGGTGTCGGTGCGGCGGACGAGGAACCGGGTGTCGATGCCGGCCCTGTCGAGGAGCTGGACCAGCATGTCCCCGGTGGGGTCCGACCCGATCGCCCCGGCGCTGTGGACCGAGGCGCCGAGCTTGGCGAGGGTGAGCGCGGTTCCGCCGGCCGTGCCGGCGGCCGTCATCCTGATGTCCTCGACCAGCGTCGCGCCCTGGCCCTCGGGTATGGCCTCGACCGGCCGCACCAGTACGTCCAGCACATGCACGCCCAGTGTCACGACCTTCATCGGTTTCCCTCCTGCACGGGTGATACGGGGTGGGTGGTGCCGTAGTTCCGGGCGAGCGCGGCCTCGATCACGGCGAGTTGCTGCTGTTCGTCGAGGACACGGGGCGTGCCGACGGCTGCGGCGTGCTGGTAGACGCCGCACGCCCACTCCAGCAGCAGCGCGTGCTCGACCGCCTTGCTCAGTGTCGGGGCGTGGGTGAGCGCGCCGTGGCTGGCCATCAGCGCCGCGCTACGGCCGTCCAGCGCCTTCAGGACGGACTCGGCGAGCTCGGGGGTGCCGAAGGTGGCGTACGGCGCGACCCGCACCGAGCCGCCGAGGGCGAGCAACTGGTAGTGGATGCAGGGCAGTTCGTCGAGGACGCAGGACAGTGCGGTCGCCATCGGAGCGTGCGTGTGGACGACCGCGCCCGCGCCGTAGCGGCGGTAGACGCCCAGGTGCAGGTCGAGTTCGGAGGTCGGCTCGAACGTGCCGGCCACGACGGCTCCGTGGAGGTCGACCACGGTCACCTGGTCCGCCGTGAGTTCGGCGAGGACCGCGCCGGTCGCCGTGATCGCGACTCGGTCGTCCACCCGTGTGCTGACGTTGCCGGCCGTGCCGATGAGCAGGCCCTCGGCCCCCAGTCGACGGCACGCCTCGGCCACGGCGGCGCGCTCCTGACCCAGCACCGAGCTTGAGCCTGTCATGTTCGCGACGCTAGCCTAAAGCTGAAACAAAGTCACGTTCACATTCGGAGGCCGCACATGGGCGATCCGCCCCCGGAGCCCGGCGGCACCTGGCAGGTCCCGCTGCGCCGCACTCCCCAACAGGCGCGCAGCAGGGCCCGGCTGGCCCGGGTCCTGCAGGCCGCGGAACGCGTCCTGGTCCGCGAAGGACCGCAGGCGCTGACGACGACCCGGATCGCGGCGGAGGCCAAGGTCTCGGTCGGTTCGCTCTACCAGTACCTGCCCGACCGGGACGCCATCGTCGACGCCCTCGCGGCGGGCTACTTCGCCCGGCTGGAGGCGACCATGGACGACCTGGTCCGGGCCGCGACGACCGAGCGGTGGGGCGACCCGGTCGGCGTGCTCATCGACACCTACGCCGCGATCTACCGCACCGAACACGGCTTCAGGGCCCTGTGGTTCGGCAGCAGCCTCACCGAGCAGACGCGGGCGGCGGACCGCGAGCACAAACGCCGGATGGCGGACGGCATCCGGCGCATCCTGCTGGCCCTGGGCCTCGCCCGGGACGACGAGGCGCTCGCCCGCGCCTGCCATGCCGCGGTCCTCGCCGCCGACGCCCTCGCGCAGGAGGCGTTCCGCCGGGATCCCGAGGGTGATCCAGGCCTGCTCGACGAGGCGAGGCTCATGCTGCGCGGGTACCTCACCGGCGTCACCGCGCGCTATCGCTGACCTGGGGCTCCGCGAACGGCTCAGTCGGCTCTGGCATCCTGGCGTGGTGCTGAAGCCCACGCCCGTCACCCCGGACGCCCCCGGACGCATACGCATCCCTCTCCTCACCCAGGAGTGGCTCGACCTCACGTTCATCCACTGGGCCGTCGAGCCGGACGTGGTGGCGGGGCTGCTGCCGAAGGGCACCGCTCCGGACACGCACGACGGGGTCACGTACGTCGGCCTGGTCGCCTTCCGGATGCATCGGGTCGGCTGGCTGCGGATGCCCGGAGTGCCGTATCTCGGGACCTTTCCGGAGACCAATGTGCGCCTGTACTCGGTGGACGAGCACGGGCGGCGCGGTGTCGTGTTCCGGTCGATGGACGCCTCTCGGCTGATCCCGGTCGTGATGGGCCGCGTCGGCTTCCGGCTGCCGTATCTGTGGTCCCGGATGACCGTCCGACCTTCCGGCGACACGGTCACCTACACCAGTTCCCGTCGCTGGCCCGGCCCGCGCGGCGCGTCCAGCCGCATCACCGTGCGCACCGGCGAGCGCATCGAGGAGCCCACCGCGCTGGAGCACTTCCTCACCGCCCGCTGGGGCATGCACAACGCCTTCTTCGGCGGGCCCGAGCCGCTGGCGTTCCTGCCCAACCATCACCCCCGCTGGCCGCTGTACCGCGCCGAGCTGCTCACCTGCGAGGAGAACCTGATCACGGCGGCCGGACTGCCGGCCCCGAGCTCCGCCCCGGTCAGCGTCCTGTACTCCCCCGGCGTCCCCGTCCGTCTCGGCCGTCCGGCGCGCCCCGCGGGCATCCCCACGCCCTGACCGGCACGCGCGTGTCGAATTTCCGTGCCCGGCGCCGACGTATCGGATGAGGGCTGGGGCCGCGCCATGCGGCCGCACGGCCGGCAGCCGGTTCGGAACGGAGATCGATCATGTTGCTGAAGGACAAGGTCGCTGTGGTGTACGGCGCGGGTGGCGCCATCGGCGGGGCCGCCGCGCGCGCCTTCGCCCGTGAGGGAGCGCGGGTCTTCCTCGCCGGGCGAACCGCGGCGCCGCTGGACAGGCTCGCCGAGGACATCCGTGCCGCGGGCGGCGAGGCGGAGACCGCCGTGGTCGACGCGCGCGATGAGTCGGCGGTGGACTCCTTCGTCGACGGCGTCGCCGCGCGGGCCGGGCGGATCGACGTCTCGTTCAACGCCATCGGCTACGGAGACGTCCAGAAACCGCTGATGGAGATCTCGGAGGCGGACTTCCTCCAGCCCATCGTGACCGCGATGCGGTCGCAGTTCCTGACGACGCGGGCGGCGGCCCGGCACATGACCGCGCGCGGCACCGGAGTGATCCTCGCCTTCGGCGGCGGCGGGCCGCAGACACTGCCCGGCCTCGGCGGTTTCAAGATCGCGCTGGACGCCCTGGAGGGGTTGCGCCGCCAGTGGGCCATCGAGCTGGGCCCGCACGGCATCCGAGTCGTGACCTTGAAGACCGGCGGTGTGCCGGAAACCCTGCCCGAGGGGTTCCCCGGCGGGGACGCGATCGTCGACAGCCTGGTCGGGGCGACGCAGCTCGGACGCGCCGCGACCCTCGCGGACGTCGGTGATGTGGCCGCCTTCGTCGCCTCCGACCGGGCTCGTACGCTCACCGCGACGGACGTGAACATCTCCTGTGGCGCCATTGTGGACTGAGGCGCCGCGGCTCGGCACGGCGAACGCAAGGGGGCCCGGACCGGTCTTCCCGGTCCGGGCCCCTGCGGAACGTCGCCGCGTCAGGCGCCGTTCTGCTGTGTCGTCACCCTCATCGGGCGCTGCGCCTGGCGCGGATCAGCACCAGGAGGCCGCCCATCAGGAGGACTGCACCGGCCGCGGCCGGCCACAGCGTGGTGCCCGTCTCGGCCAGGTTGCCGGCGACCGCCTGGGGCTTGGTGCCCAGACTGTCCTCGGTGTCTTCGCCGGCGGGTGGCGTCTGCGCCGCGGCACCCGACGCGTTCGCGTCGTCGTCGCCGGAGCCGCCCTGTGCCTGATCGTTGTCCGCGGCGGCCGACGGGGTTCCGTCCGACTTGGGCGCCACCGTGCTCGACACGGTGGGCTTGTCGTCGTTCGCCGGGTCGGTGGCCGGCTCCTCGTCACCGGGCTCCTCGGTCGCGGGGGCCTCGGTGGCCGGGTCCTCGGTCGCGGGGTCCTCGGTGGCGGGGTCCTCGGTTGCCGGGTCCTCGGTCGCCGGCGGGTCCGTCTGCTCGTCCCCTCCGTTGCCGGGCTCGGGCTTGTCGTCCCCGGCAGGCGGAGTGGTGGGATCCTCGGTCGGCTGCTGGGTCGGCTCCTCCTGGCCCGGGTCGTCGCCCTCGTCGGCGCCGACACCGCACTTGCGGCCGTCGTTGATGCAGTCGACCATCTCGCCCATCAGGTCCTCGTTGAAGACGTTGATGAAGTCGCCGTGGTCGGTGACCGGCTTGTGCAGCTGCTCGGGGAAGGAGTCCACCGCGAACAGCGGGGTCGTCTTCCCGCCGTCCTGGAGGCTGGGCGCGTCGACGTCGTACACGATCCGCTGCACCAGCTGCGGAATGGCCTTGAAGCCGTTCGCGCAGCTGCCGTCCGCGGCGGCGAACGCCACGTGGGTGCGGTGGTTGGCGCTGTCGATGTTCGTCCCGTCCCAGCAGCTCTGGAACTTGAAGGTCCGCACCACGTCGCTGCCCTGCGGGCACAGCGGGTACTTGTCCTTGAGCTGACGGTCCTCGAACCCGGTGCAGCTCCAGGAGGCGTTGGCGTTGGCGGTGCCGTTGACGAACGCCTTGGCGTCACCGGTGATGATGCGCAGCAGGCGCGGCATCTCGGTGACCTTGCTGCGGGGGTTGCCCACGAAGTTCAGCGTCACTTCCTTGGGAGTGACGATCTCGCCGGCGTTGCCCTCGATGCCGCCGCCGGGCGAGTTGGCGTCCTGTTCCTGGCCGCCGTTCTGGAGGCGGATCACGGGCCAGTAGTACGTGGACTTGTCGCCCTGGTTGACGCAGCTCGTCTCGGCGTTCGCCAGGTCCTCGTCGCTCGCGAAGGCGTCGTTGGACTGGTTGCCGATGTAGTCGTGGAAGTGGTGGGCGCCGTTGGAGACGCCGGGGGCCACGATGACGTTGTCCGAGTTGAACAGGCCGTTCTCGTTGACTCCGCAGCTGGTCGCGAAGGTGCCGCGGGATGCGTCCGACGACAGGGCCGGGCTCGGCACGTTCGGCTGCACGGCCTTGATGTCCGCGTAGTCCGCGACAGCGGGACCGTTGCCGGCCTGTCCGCCGTTGCCGTTCTGACCGCCGTCGCCGTTCTGGCCGCCGTCGCCCTGCTGTTGGCCGTCCTGGCCGGCGCCGTCCTGGTTGTCGCCGCCGTTGTCCTGGCCGTCAGCGCCGTCGGCGCCGTCCGCCTGGTCGCCGCTGCCGCTGTCGGGGGCGCGCAGGGTGCAGGCGGCGAGGTCGTCCAGGCCCTGCGGCCGGTCTCCCGCGCGGTCCACGGCGATGGCGATCCGCTCGATCGTCGCGCCGCGCTTCTCCTTCAGCGGCTTCATGATCGCGTTGTCGGCGAAGCCGGCGTCCTGCTGGATCGCCTGCGCCGACTCCGTCAACCGCTGGTAGGCATCGGCGATCTGCTGGTCCAGGAGGGCGAGTTCCTTGGCAACGTCCTCCTTCGCCTCGTCCGGCACGGCCGTCAGCTTGGTGCCGACGTCCGGGCAGTCGATGGTGCCGAACGGGGAGGACAACGTCTGAGCGGAGTCCGCTCCACCGTCTTCGGTCGCCGAGGCATAGACGTTGGCCCCCACCAGGCCGCCGCCGCCCAACATCAGCGCGACCGCTGCAAAAGTCGCGCGCCGTGCGCCCGTTGGGCGTCTTCGCGTGCTGCGTCCCAAGGAAGTACTCCTACGCCTCGTGGTCGGTCAGGGCATCAAAATCCCCTGCCCCTATACGGAGGCCGACCCCACGGTGTTCAACCGTCTCGAGAATTATCAGCAATATCTTATGAGCCGCCTAAACCTCGTCTGAGCCTCGGTGTGCGGCCCCCTGCCGCACGGCCGGGCCGCGCTCACTCCATCAGGCCGGCGGCGAGTGTCGCCCCCAGCTCCCAGCACGCCTCGATGTCGGCCTTGCCGGGCTCGCCCGTCACCGTCACGGGTTGGGCGGCGCGGCGCCAGGCGAGGCCGGTGGTGATGGCGTCGATCGCCCGCACGGCGCCGGTCACGTCGCTGCCGCCGTGCACGTAGTAGCCGAAGGGCCTGCCCCGGGTCGCGTCCAGGCACGGGTAGTAGATCTGGTCGAGGAAGTGCTTGAGGGCGCCCGAGATGTAGCCGAGGTTCGCGGGGGTGCCCAGGAGGTATGCGTCGGCGTCGAGCACGTCGGACGCCGTGGCCGACAGCGCCGGTCGCCGTACGACCTCGACGTTCTCGATCTCGGGCGCGGTCGCCCCGGAGACCACGGCCTCCAGCATGGCCTGGCAGTTGGGCGAGGGGGTGTGATGGACGATCAGCAAGGTAGGCACACTCCGAACCCTGCCGCCGCGCCGCCGATCAACGCAACCGCGGCGCTCCGGCCGTGGGGCCGCCGGAGCCGACCTTGGCGACCGCGCAGGACAGCTGGTCCCGCACCGCTTCGGACAGCGGGTCGCCCTTCACGGCGCCGACCAGGTCGCCGGCGAGGGTGTGCAGTTTGGTGTTGGTGTTCTGGGATGCCTCGACCAGCACCGTCCAGGCGTCCTCGGAGCTCAGGCTGAAGGAGGCCATCAGGATGCCCCGGGCCAGGTCGATGGTGGGACGGGTCTGCATGGCCCTGCGCAGCTGGGCGACCTCGATCCGAAGGTCCTGTACGAAGCCCTCGGAGGCGTCCGTACCTCGCGTGTCCCGGGCCGGGGTGTCATGGGCCTGCGTGTCCTGCCCCTCGCTGCCCGGGGCAGCGAACAGCTCCCGTGTGTGGGTCAGGGCGAGCAGCCGGTCGACGACCGCCCCACTGGCCCGGATCACGACCGTCTTGCCCTGCCTGAGCGCGCGCAGGCGCAGGGCGAGCAGGATGTTGAGGGCGGCGCAGTCGCAGAACGTCACGCCCTTCAGGTCCAGATCGACGCCCCGGACGGAGCGGCCCAGGGCTTCGAGCAGGGCCTTGCGCAGCCGCTCACTGGTGTCGAGGTCGAGTTCTCCGCGCACCTCCACACCGACCCGGTCACCGTCGGGACCATGCACGCAGGACGTGAGCTCCGGCATGTCAGCCTCTCCCTCAGCTGCTCCCCGTCTCCGTAACCAGAGTGAACCCGAACCGCCGAACACGTCAACAGATACATGAAATGCAGTGCGTGTTTTTGTATACGTGAACACGCAGTCGTACTGTTGGAGCATGGACGGAGTCCCTGAGCCGCACACCGGATGGACATTCCTGACCAACCACGCCCGCGTACTGGCGGTGATCGCCGACGACCCGAACGTCCGCATCCGCCATATCGCCGCGCACTGCCGGCTCACCGAACGGGCCGTACAGAAGATCATTTCCGAACTGGAGCGGGACGGCTATCTGTCCCACATCCGGGAGGGCCGCACCAACATCTACCGGATCGAGCCGGGCAAGCTCCTGCGGCACCCCGCCGAGGCCGGGCTGCCCGTGGCTGCCCTGCTCGCCCTGCTGATCCACGACGAGGCCGATCGCGGCGACGCCGCCGAGCAGCTCAGGGGCGCACGGCAGCGGATGCCGCTGGACGGCGGATGATCTCCCGCCCGTCCCCGTCGTGGACGTGAGCGCGGCGGCTCGGGCTCAGCACAGCACGCGCAGGGCGCCCGGCAGGACTCTGACGGTGACCGGGAGGGTTGCCTCGACCTCGCCGTCGGCGCCGTAGGGCACCTCGCGATCGGCCGCGATCCGGATCTCCTTGCCCCGCAGGATCTCCACCTCGGGGCGGCGGACGTGGGCACCGGTCTTGAGCTCGTTCATCAGAGTGAAGAACAGCCGGCGCGGGGCCTCGCGGATCATCACCACTTCCAACATGCCGTCGTCCACGCGGGCGTCGGGCGCGATGAGCCGACCGGAGCCGTAGTAGCCGGAGTTGGCGGCCACGACCGTGTAGCCGGTGTGCAGGTGTTCCTGGCCGTCGACGGTGACCCGGTAGCGTGCGGCGCGCCAGGTGGTGACGGCGCGCAGTCCGCCCGCGTAGTAGGACGCGGCGCCGCGCAGCAGGGTGGCGTTGTTGGCGTGGCGGTTGGCCAGTGCGTCGACTCCGGCGTAGACGCTGCCGAGGACCACGGTGCGGTCGTGGACGGCCGACTCGACCTCGATGGTGTCGACCTTGCGGGGCTCGTGGTGGAGCAGCACCTCGGCGAGCGCCGCCGGGTCGGTGGGCAGGTCGAGTGCCCGGGCGAAGTCGTTGCCGCGGCCGGCGGGGACGAGGCCCAGCACCATGTCGGTGCCGCTGAGGGCGCCACCGATGCCGCCGGCCATTCCGTCGCCGCCGACGGCGAGCACCACCCGCCCCCGCTCCCCGGCGTCCCGGGCCAGTTCCTGGGCGTGGACCAGGCTGCGGCTGTACTGGGTCTCCAGGTCGGCCCCGGCCTCCCGCAGCGGCCGGGCCACTTCCAGCAGCGCGGCCGCTGAGGCGGATCCGCCCGCCGTGGGGTTGACGATGGCGGTGAACTGTCGCATCGGGGTGCCTTTCGGGCCGACGGGAGGGAGCTGCCGGAGGCGGGCCGGGTGATGGGCCGGGGAGCGGGTGAGCGGGAGCGGTGGAGGTACGGGCGCGCTGGGCGCCGGACGCGGCGGGTGTGCCGGGCTCAGTCGAGGGGCAGCAGGACCCCGGGGTTGAGCAGCCCCGCCGGGTCCAGTCGCCGCTTGACGGCACGCAGCGCCTCGACGCCGAGGGGGCCAGCCTCGCGGACGTACCAGTCCCGGTGGTCGGTGCCCACGCCGTGGTGGTGGCTGATCGTGCCGCCCGCGCCGAGGATCGCCTCGTTGGCGGCGTGCTTGGCCTTCTCCCAGTGTGCGACCGGATCGTCGCCCTGGGCCGAGACGACGGTGAAGTAGAGCGAGGCGCCGTTCTCGTAGACGTGCGAGATGTGGCACATGACCAGGGGCGGGGTGCCGGCCTCGGCGAGTGTCGTGGTGAGGGCGTCCCGGACGGACGCGTACAGCTCGGGGACACGTGACCAGAAGGTCGCCGTCTCCAGCGTCTCGACGAACGCACCCGCGTCCAGCAGGGAGTCACGGAGGTACGGGGCCGAGTAGCGGCCGTGCGCCCACCGCTCACCCGGTTCCTCGCCGAGCGGGGTTCCGCCGCAGTCGCGCAGGACGGCCGCGGCGTGCTCGCTGCGGTACGCGACGTCCTCGTCCGTGCCTTCGAAGCCGGCGATCGCCATGCACCCGGCGGACTGCTGCGCGTCGTCGGAGCCCCCGATGGCGTCGGGCTGGGCCAGGCCGATCAGGGTCTCGGTCTCGTCGGACAGCCGCAGCACCGTCGGACGCGGGCCGTCCTGGGCGAGGCGGCGCAGCGCGGCGGCGCCCTCCTGGAAGGAGGCGAAGCGCCAGCCCTCGTACACGCGGGCCTTCGGGACGGGCCGGATCCGCACCGTCACGGAGGTGATGACGCCGAACGCGCCCTCCGAGCCGAGCAGAAGCTGGCGCAGGTCGGGGCCGGCCGCCGAGCGCGGTGCGCGACCGGTGTCGATGGTGCCCTCGGGGGTGGCGACGATCAGGCCCAGGACCATCTCGTCGAAGCGGCCGTATCCGGCGGAAGCCTGACCGCTGGAGCGGGCGGCGGCGAATCCGCCGATGCTCGCCCACTCGAAGGACTGGGGGAAGTGGCCGAGGGTGAAGCCGTGTTCGGCCAGCAGCGCCTCCGCCTGCGGCCCGCGCAGTCCGGGTTGCAGCGTCGCGGTGCGGGAGACCGGGTCGACGGCGAGCAGGGCGTCCATGCGGCGCAGGTCCAGCGCGACGAAGGGGCCGCGCCGGGACGGGGCGAGTCCGCCGACCACGGAGGTGCCGCCGCCGAACGGGACCACGGCCAGGCCGTGTTCGGCGCAGGCGCGCAGCACGGCGAGGACGTCGTCGTGGGTGGCGGGCAGGACGACGGCCCCGGGGACGTCGTCGACCTCGCCGTCGCGGATGCGCAGCAGGTCGGGCGTGGACTTGCCGCGCGTGTGCCGGATGCGGGCCTCGGCGTCGGTGCGGACGTGCTCCTCGCCGCCGACCGCGGCGGACAGGGCCTGGCGCGCGGCGGGTTCGAGTCCCGGCTCGGGTACGGCGATGTCCTCCAGGGCGACCGGCCCGGCCGTGCGGGGCTTGACTCCGAGCAGATCGCGCAGCAGGCCGATCACGGTCTCGGGCAGCGGCGCCGCCTTGGCCGGGTCGCCCCAGCCGCTCCACAGCATGTCCATGACTGTCGTCCTCACCGGTCGATTCGAGCGATGCCGTGTCCCGGACGGCCTCGCAGGCGTTACACTGTGACACATGACGCCTATTCGTCACAACCACTCGGACAGCGACGCGGTGCTCGACGCGGTGCGCGACTGTGTCCTGGCCGTCGGAGTCCGCCGTACGACGCTGACCGACGTGGCCCGCCGCGCGGGCGTCTCCCGGATGACGCTGTACCGGCGGTGGCCCGATGTGCGCTCCCTGGTGGGGGACCTGATGACCCGGGAGTGGGTCGCGGTCGCCACGGGAGCCATGCCCGAACGGCGCCCGGGGACGGCCACGCGCGGCCTGATCGTGGACGGGCTCGTGGCCGGGGTGGAGGCCTTCCGGGCCCACCCGCTCTTCCAGAAGATCGTGGACGTCGACCCGGAACTACTCCTTCCGTACGTCCTCGACCGCCGGGGCGCGAGCCAGGAGGCCCTCCTCGCCCTGCTCGCGGACGCCGTGCAGGAGGGCCACGCCGACGGCTCGGTCCGGGCCGGACATGTCCAGCGGCAGGCGCGGTCCCTGCTGCTGATCGTCCAGTCCTTCACCCTGTCCCTGCGGACCATGACCGACGAGGACGACGCCGACCTGAGCAGCGATGCCTTCCTGGCGGAACTGCGCAGCATCCTGGAGAGGACCCTCACGCCATGACCCCTGTCACTCCCCCGGTTCCCGGATCGTCGCTGTCCGCCGCCCGGCGCTCGCGCGAACTGACCGAGACCGTCGGCGGTCCGGTCGTGGACGTCCTGGTCGTCGGCCTCGGCGCAACGGGCGCGGGAGCGGCCCTGGACGCCGCGGCACGCGGTCTGACGGTGGCTGCCGTCGACGCCCACGACCTGGCCTTCGGCACCTCGCGCTTCAGCAGCAAGCTCATCCACGGCGGGCTGCGCTACCTCGCCTCGGCGCAGCTCGACGTGGCCCACGAGAGCGCCGTCGAGCGCGGGGTGCTGATGGAGCGCACGGCCCCGCATCTGGTGCGGGCGCAGCCGTTCGTGCTGCCCCTGACTCCGCTGGTCTCCCGCGCCCAGTCCACCCTGGCCTGGGCCGGCTTCCAGGCCGGTGACGCCCTGCGCCTGGCAGCCCGAACAGCCCGCGCCACCCTGCCCGCCCCGCGCCGCCTGTCCACGGTGGAGACCCGGCACCTCGCCCCCGCCCTGCGCACCCAGGGCCTGCGCGGCGGCCTGCTGTCCTGGGACGGCCGGCTCACCGACGACGCCCGTCTGGTGACGGCGATCGCCCGCACCGCCGCCGCACGGGGCGCGCGGATCCTGACCCGCGTCAGGGCTCTGGAGCTCACCGCGTCCGGCGCCCGCATACGTGACGAACTCACCGGCGAGGAGGGCGAGATCAGGGCCCGCGCCGTGATCAACGCGTCCGGCGTCTGGGCGGACGGCCTGGTGGACGGCATCCGGATCCGCCCCTCGCGCGGCACCCATCTCGTGCTGCGCTCCGACCACCTCGGCCCCCTGCCCGCGGGGCTGCACGTCCCGGTCCCCGGCGAGACCAACCGCTTCGTCCTGGTCCTGCCTCAGGGCGACGGCCGGGTGTACGTCGGCCTCACCGACGAGCCCGTCGAGGGTGACATCCCCGACGTTGCGGAAGTGCCCGAGACCGACATCGGCTTCCTGCTCGACGTCCTCGGCTCCGTCCTGGACGTCCCGGTCCGACGCGACGACGTCGTCGGGGCGTTCGCCGGTCTGCGCCCCCTGCTCGACACCGCGCCGACGGCACGTTCCGGGGCGCCGCGCACCTCCGACATCTCCCGTCGGCACGCCGTCCTCACCTCGTCGGAGGGCGTGACCACGGTCGTCGGCGGCAAGCTCACCACCTACCGGCGCATGGCCGAGGACGCCGTGGACGCCGCCGTCGCCACCCACCGGCTCGCCGCCGGCCCCTCCTCCACCGCCACCCTGCCCCTCGTCGGCGCCGCGTCACCCGCCGCGCTCGGTGCGCTGCGCGCCCCGCGCCGTCTGGTCCAGCGCTACGGCACCGAGGCACCGGCCGTGCAGGCGCTCGGCGCAGCCGATCCCCGCCTCGCCGAACCCGTGCTGGCGGGCCACCCCGTCACCGCCGCCGAACTCCTGTGGGCCGTACGCCACGAAGGCGCCCTCGACGAGTCCGATCTGCTCGACCGGCGCACCCGCATCGGGCTGGTGCCGGCCGACCGGACGGCGGCGCTGGACGTAGTGCGCAAGGTATTGGACGAGGTGTCTGCGCAGGTGGGTGAGGTGTAGCCGGGACACGTATCCGGGGTGCGTCAGCTGTTCGCGCGCCGCACTCGCCACACGTTGTCTTCCCGGAAGCCCTCCACGCCGTCGGGCGACACGTGCGCGCTGCGCACCGTCTCCAGCGTCTGGACGGTCCAGTCGGCCTCGGGCAGGGCGAGTTCGTCGAGGACGCCCTGCAGCGTCGGGAAGTCCGCATCGAAGGGCGGCTCGCTCTGCCAGGACGGCCAGCCGGCGTGCATGACGATCAGCAGGGTGCCGCCCGGCGCGACCGCCCGCGCCGCGTGCCGCAGAGCCCGCCCCTGGTCCAGCTCGACCGGCGACTGGAGGAACTGCGCGTTCACCAGGTCGAAGGAGCCCTCGGGGAACGTCTCGCCCAGCACATGGCGTTCCCAGAGCGCGCGGTCGCCCACACCGGCCTCGGCGGCGTGCCGGGCGGCCCGCTCCAAGGCCGTCTGCGAGATGTCGACGCCGGTGACCCGCCAGCCGCGCGAGGCGAGCCACACCGCGTCGGCCCCTTCGCCGCAGCCGAGGTCGAGCGCGCGGCCCGGGGCGAGGTCGGAGGCTTCGCGGACGAGCAGCGCGTTGGGTCGGCCGCTCCACAGCGGGCCGCCGTCGCGGTAGCGGGCCTCCCAGAACTCGGCGGCCTTCGAGGGGTGGGTCTCGGTCATGTCTTCTCCCGGATGCGCAGGTGTGGTGGCGGGACCGGGACGGGCGCGGGGTCCGTCCGGTCCACTGCGTAGAAGCCTGCGGGACGCTACGGAAACCGACAAGGAGTCTTGCCGGTTCGGCAAAACCGTCGGGAGCCGGGACCTCAGGACTACGACCTTGGTGCCGAATCACCTGGGCCCGCAGCCCGATTCGCAGGCTCCTCGCGCCGCCTAGCGTCGAGCCATGCGTATAGGACTCCTTGGCACCGGCAACGTCGCACGAGCACTGGCCCACGGTTGGCGAGCGACAGGGCACGACGTGCTGCTCGGCTCACGCAAACCGGAGGAACGGACCGAACTCGGGCTGCCGGTAGCGGACTTGAGTGCGACGGCTGACCACGCGGAAGTACTCGTCAACGCCACCCCGGGGACGGTCTCCGTGGAACTTCTGCACTCCATCGGCGCGTCGGCCCTGGCCGGCAAGCCCCTGATCGACATCGGGGTCGGCCTCACCGACGACTACGCCGAACTCTCGCACCCCAACAGCAGCCTCGCGGAACTGATCCAGGACGCCTTCCCCCGAACCCCGGTCGTCAAGACGCTGTGCACGATGGACTCCACCGTGATGATCGCCCCGGGCAGCCTGGACGGCCCGAGCACCGTCTTCCTCTCCGGCGACGACGCCGAAGCCAAGCGGACCACCGGCCGACTGCTCACCGACCTCGGCTGGCCCCCGTCGTCCCAGCTGGACATCGGGGGCATCACCACCGCGCGCGGGCAGGAGCACTTCGCGCTGCTCTTCATGGGCATCGCGGGCGGTCTGGGCGCCCACGCCTTCAACGTCAAGGTGGTCACGCGGGCCGCCGCCTGACTCACGCGTCCGGCGCCTCCAGCCAGAAGCCCGCGCGGGTCCGCCAGAGGTCGAGCAGCGCCGTGTTGCCCGACGCGTCGACGGCGGACGCGGGCCGCTTGTAGAAGTACAGGAGCAGGTCGGCCACCGGGCCGCGTGCAGTCACGGCCGCGTTGTCGGCCCCGGGGCGCCAGACGGGCCGCTCGCCGGTGAGGTCGACGAGCCATGCGCCGGCGTCGGTCGCGTCGAAGTGGAGCGTACGGCCGGGACCGAGCAGGTCGGGCAGGTCCGGCCGGGGCTCGAACGCCTCGGGGAAGGTGGAGTACTCCAGCCATTCCTCCACCGCACCGACGGCCAGGTCGCCGTCGAGCCCGAACCCGGCTCCGGCGGCGAGGGCCGCGTCGGCGCGATGCACGACAGTCTCGTACGTCATGCGCCGGGCCCAGAACGCCACCGGCGCGGGCCGCTCCTGCGAAGGGTTCCACGCCGGGGCGTCGGGCCCTGCGGCGCGGAGCGTGGCGCTGAGCCGGGCCGCGCCTTCGGTGAGCCACGGGAGCAGGACGGACTCGTCCTCGTCGGTGTATGCGGTGAGGTCGTTGACCAGGTCGTCGGGGATCGGACCGGCGGCCCGGGTCCGCACGATCTCCTCCGCCCAGCGATGGTCGCCGCCCACGTGCCGCAGCAACTGGCCCAGGTTCCAGCCGGGGCAGGTGAGCACGGGGGCGGTCAGGTCCGCGCCGCGTACATGGGCCGTGAGCCGTTCGGTCTGGGTGACGATCTCGTCGCAGAAGCGCCCGAAGGTCAGCGAGGTCATCACTTCATGATGCCGCAGGGGCAGGACCGGCCTTGTCGGTGGTCTCGGATACCGTATGCCGCCTGAGCAAGATCGGGAGGGGAGAGATCACGATGCTGGTGGGGGTGGGACCCGTAAGACGTCAGCTGGCCCAGGTGGCTTTGCTGGCCGGGGTGCTGACGGGCTGTTCGGGGGCGGCCGAGGGCGACGCAGGGCCGTCGTCGAGCGCTTCGGCGTCGGCGGACGCGGCGAGCGCGAGCGATACGGCGGTCAAGAGCGGGGGCACGATCGGTGCGGCCGGGTCGGCGTGTCCGCTTCCCGTCACGTTCGACATCGCCGAGGACTGGAAGGCCAAGGCCATCGACGCCGGCACGGGCGACGGCGGTGACAGCTCGGCGGATCCCGACAACGAACTCGCCCAGGAGATCGTCGACGCGCTGCTGCACCAGGGCCCGGTCACGGCTGCCTGCGAGGTCGACGCCAAGCCGGCGGGGAACATCGGCTTCCTCCGCGTCTGGACGGGCAAACCCGGCGACGAGGACGCACGCGCCGTGCTGGAGGCCTTCGTGGCGGCGGAGAACGGCGTGAGCAAGGCGAAGTACAGCGCCTTCGAGGCCGGCGGCGTCTCCGGCGCGGAGGTGAAGTACCTCGTCACCAGCAAGCTCCTGGAGGAGACCAAGGAGGAGTCCGCGCTGGCCGTCACCACGAAGCGGGGGCCGGTCGTCATCCACCTCGGCGGGATGGACACCGACGAGCACCGGGAGATGCTGCCGGCGTACGAGCTCGCCAAGCGGACCCTGCGCACCGGCTGAGCGAGGGGTGTGTCCGGCGCGGGCGACGAGCACGCCGCGCCGGACACGAAGGGCCCGGGGCCGGTCAGGATGCGGTGCAGGAACCGATCGCCGGGGCCGCGCTGTTGCCGTTCGTCATGACGGTGAAGCCGAAGCTGGTGGACGCTCCGGCGGCCAGCCTGCCGTTGCCGTTCGGCCTCATCGTCATGACGTTGCCGCTGCCGTCCCAGCTGGGCGTGCCGTTCCAGGTCGCGGAGACCTTCTGCGGCGCTGTCACGGTGACGGTCGCGGTCCAGTTACCGATCGCCGAACTCCCCGCCGTGATGGTGACCTTGCCGTTGAAGCGGTCACTCCACTCCTCGGCCTTGCTGTAGGTCGCCGTGCAGGCGGCGCCGGAGGAGGAGCCGCCGAGCGCGGTCAGCACCGCGCTGTACGCGGGCTTCTTGGCGTAGTTGCCGTCGAACAGCAGGGGCGTTCCGCTCGCGCGCCAGGAGTACTTGTCGGTGACGCCCCAGACGGTGATGCCCGTGCAGCGCGTGACGGCGAGGCAGGCCCGCACCACGTTGCCGTAGCTGTTGGCCTGTGCGGTGCCCGAGCCCTCGATGTCCAGCTCGGTGATCTGCACGTCCACACCGAGGTCGGCGAAGCGCTGGAGGTTGGCCTGGTAGTCGGACGGGACCGGCGAGGCGCTGTTGAAGTGGGACTGGAAGCCGACGCAGTCGATCGGCACGCCACGCGACTTGAAGTCCCTGACCAGGTTGTAGACGGCATTGCTCTTCGCGTTGACGCCGTCGGTGTTGTAGTCGTTGTAGCAGAGCCTCGCGGCCGGGTCCGCGGCGCGTGCGGTGCGGAAGGCCTCCTCGATGAAGCCGTCGCCGAGCTTGTCCTGGAAGGGCGAGCTGCGCCGGGCACCGCTGCTGCCGTCCTGGAAGGCCTCGTTGACGACGTCCCAGGAGTGGATCTTGCCCTTGTAGTGCTGCATGACCTGGGTGATGTGGTTGTTCATCGCCGATCTGAGGTCGGCGGTGCCGAGTGCCGCGACCCAGCTCGGTAACTGGGAGTGCCAGACCAGGGTGTGGCCGCGGACCTTCATGCCCCGACTCTGGGCGTGGTTCACGATCTGGTCGGCGGAGCCGAAGGTGAAGGTGCCGCGGGTGCCCTCGGTGGCGTCCCACTTCATCTCGTTCTCCGGGGTCACGGAGTTGAACTCGGTGTTGAGTGTCGAGGCGTACGCTGCCTCGCCCAGGTGGTTGGCGGCGACCGCGGCGCCGAAGTAGCGGCCCTTCTCGGCGGCCGCCGCGCCGAGGGTGCTCGCGGCCCGGGCAGTGCCGGTGAGGGCACCGGCACCGGCCGCGGTGAGCAGGCCGGCCAGGCCGAGGGCCAGTGCGGTGCGGGTGCGCGAGCGCCGGGGGCGGCGCTCGGGAGGCGGGTCGATGGATGTGCGGGTCACCATCTCGTCCCCTTCGTCGACTACGAAAGTTTCGGACCGATTTCCGAATTTCGCGGCAGACCATAGGAGCACCACTCCTCGGCGTCAACAGATGCCACAAGCCCGCTGTGCAATTGGCTCAAGAAGCACTCTTGGACCACGCAGCGGTTCGAAAGTTTCGCAGTGCTCTACGACTGCCCGTCGCCGGCCGACGCACCTGTGTAGAACGCGATCGTCGCCGCCGTGGTCGACGCCACGGTCTCCTCGTCGACCCCCGAGGCGGCGTAGGCCTCTCCCCACAGCTCGCCCGAGCGCGTCGCGTAGGCCTTTCCTTCGGGTGAGACCTGCCAGGCCTCGCCCTCCTCCTTGCTCATCCCGCCGCCGGCGAGGTGCATGCCGAGTCCGAGGAACGCGAGGTCCCAGCCGACGCCGACCGCACCCGGCCCGAACTGGCCCCAGAAGCCTTCCGGCACCACGGCCACGTGCTCCAGCTCCAGCACGGTGCACTCATCGCCCTGAGGCGTGAGCCGCACCTCGACCTCGCTGAACCCCGGGTCGGGCCCGTACAGCCAGCTCACCCGGAGCCGGGTCGGCTCCTGGCAGTCGAGGATCTCGCCGCCGGCGTTGCCCTCCAGTTGATAGCGCCCGCCGACCTTCAACTCCCCGGTGACGGGCAGGAACCAGCGGCCGATCCGCTCCGGTGACGTGACCGCGTCCCACACGTCGGCGACCTCGGCGTCATAGGTGCGCCGCAGCAGCACCGTGCGGGCCTCGCCCGCCTCGACCGGGCGCACACCGACCTGCCGGTGCAGGCGGTTCAACTCGTCGACGATCTCACTCATCGCCCTTCGCATCCTTTCTCAGTCGTCGTTCGCGCTTGCCGCGCGCGAGTTCCGTTCCGAGGGCGTCGAGCCGCTGCTCCCAGAAACCGCGGAATCTCTCCAGCCACGCGTCCACCTCCCGCAGCGGAGCGGCGTCGACGGCATACAGCCGCCGGGTGCCCTCCGCCCGGACGGACGCGAAACCGCTCTCGCGCAGCACCCGCAGGTGTTGCGACACGGCGGGCTGGGAGATCCCGAACTCGTCCTGGATCACGGCACTGATGTCGCCCGATGCCTGCTCACCCGAGGCGAGCAGCTCCAATATCCGGCGCCGTACCGGATCACCCAGCACATCGAAAGCGTGCACGGCATTCACTATGCCAGCCTCCACTTATATAAGGCAAGACTTAAATAAAGCGCATACGCGGGCCTGGGCCCGCTCGCAGCGCCCGATGGCCTATTCGTGCCGGGTGAGGAACCGGTCCAGTGCCGTCGTCAGTTCGGCGGGCTTCTCCACCGGCAGTTCATGGCCCGCGTCCAGGACACGGACCACCGCGTCCGGGTAGCCCTTGGCCATGCGCAGCATCTGGGCCAGGGGCAGCTGGATGTCGTGGTAGCCGTGCACCATCAGGGTCGGCACCTGTATCTCCCCGACCTTGTCCAGCACGTCGAAGGCGCGCATGGCGCCGTAGAGCGTCATGACGACTTCCCGGGGAGTGTCGGCGGAGGCGCGGATGTACTCACGGATCTCCTCGCGCGGGTAGCCGGGGGCGAAGGCGCGCTGGATGTTGGTGGCGACGAACAACTTGAAGGGGGCGAGCGTCGAGGCGGCCATGAGCAGGGCGCGGCCGCGGCTGTAGGCCATCTTTCCGATGGAGTTCACCAGCACCATGCGCTCGACCCGCTCGGGGTGGGCGAGGGCGATGGTCTGGGCGATCATGCCGCCCATCGAGTGGCCGATGATCGCGAACCGCTCGATCTTCAGGTGATCGAGGAGGGCTAGCACATCCTTGGCCAGGTCGTCGATCCTGCGCGCTCCGGCCCCCGAGCTCTCGCCGTGCCCGCGCAGGTCCAGCCGCACGACGCGCCGCTGCTCGGCGAAGTGGGCCATCTGGTGGTCCCAGCGGTGCCGGTTGGCCGTCCAGCCGTGGACGAACACCAGGGGCACACCCTCACCGTCGCGGGGGCCCTCGTCGTCGTACGTCAGTGTCGCTGCGTCGACTTCGAGCTGCGGCATGGGTCGCCTCCTGGCGTGCGGTGCGGTTACTGGGCGGTACGGTATCCGGCGCGACGGGCTGCCGTCACCGGCGTTCGCCCAGGAAGTCGAGGATGTGCCCGAACACGTCGAGGGCCGCTCCTCTGCCGAGGAACGTGTCCAGGTGGCCGTAGCCGGGGATCTCGGTGTAGCTCACGTCCAGCTGCGGCTGGCGGTGGGCGAGGACGTCGTGGCACAGCCGCTGGGAGTCGAGCCACAGGCCGTTCTCGCTGCCGGCCAGGAGCAGGACGGGCGTGTCGATGCGGGCCGCCGCGTCCAGGGCGTTCTGCGGCAGGGCCCGGTAGCGGTGGTCGGTGTCGTGCCAGCGGACGACGGTGCGGGCCAGTTCGATGCGGCGCAGGTGCGGCAGGATCCACAGCGGGGCGGGGCCGAGGAGTTCGGCGAGCCGGCTGTGGGTGGTGTCGGCCAGGTGCTCGTGGACGAAGAGGGAGGCACCGGTTCCCCAGGCCGAGTTGTGCAGGATCTGGCAGGTGGGGTCCGGGCAGTCGGCCTTGCGGGACGCCAGGGCGAACAGCGGGGTGTACTTCGACCACAGGCCGACCTTGCGGAAGTCAACGGGTATGTGGTCGATACGGGACTTCAGCAGCTCCCCGGCCAGGCTCATGCGCAGCGAGGTGCGGCCCGCGAGCTTCGGGGTGAGGAAGACGCCCTGGGACACCACGCCCGCGAGGCCCGGCACCAGGCCGGCCGTCATGCTCAGGGAGAGCGTGAGGGAGCCGATGCAGTGGGCGACGGCAAACAGCGGGCGGTCGCCGATGCGGGTGCGGATGTGGGCGACGGCCTCGGGGATGTCGTAGAGGGCGACGTCGTCGTAGGTGTAGCGGCGGCCCGTCTCGTTGTAGGGCAGCCGGCAGCTGCCGCGCCAGTCGAGCAGCCAGGGCTCGTAGCCCTCGTCCAGGAGGACGTCGACCAGGTTGCGCGTCTCGGGCAGCAGGAACATGTCGGCCGAGGCGGTGTGCCCGTGCAGGAGCAGCACGGCGGGGCGGCCCTGGTCGCCGGGGTCGACGCGGGTGAGGCCGAGGCGGGTGCCGTCGCCCGCACGGAACGGGATCTCCTCGACCCTCGCCGGGTCGAGACGGTGACGCAGCGGGCGCAGGGCCGTGGTGGTCCTGCCCCACCCCTCGGCCGCCCGAGCGGCGCGGAATCGCGCGTGCCGGGCTGGCTGGGGACCGCCGCCGCGTACGCATGGCGGATCATCGTCGTCGCCATCGTCGTGCGTGCCGCCTTCTCGGTGCTCGGTCAGTTTCACCGGATCGCCGTCGCCGTCTTCCTGGGCCTGGTCCTGACCTCCCTGCTGCGCCCCGTGGCCGACCTCCTCGCCCGCCACGTGCCCCGTCCGCTCGCGGTCGCCACCGCGGTCATCGGCGGCATCGTCGTCGTCCTCGGAGGGCTGGCCCTGGTCGGTGAGATCGTCGCGGGGCAGCGCAGAGGGCTGCAGAGGGAGTTCGTGGCGGGTATCGACCGGATCGAACGCCAGCTGGAGGAGCCTCCTTTCCGGCTCCCCGCGAACACCTTCGACGACCTCCAGTCCCGGATCGGCAAGCTTGTCTCCAGCCACCGCTCCACCCTCATCAGCGAGGCGGTCAGCGGCGCGAGCCGACTGCTGGAGGTCCTGACCGTGCTCGCCCTGGCCCTGTTCTGCGCGGTCTTCTTCACCCACTCCGGCGACCGCCAGTGGCAGTGGATCTGCGACCAGCTCCCCGCGACGGCCCGCCGGCACCTCACCGTCGCCGGCCGGGCCGCCTGGCGGACCTTCACCGGCTACACGCGCGGCATCCTGCTGGTCGCGGCGACCAACGCCTTCCTCGTCTGCATCGCGCTGCTCATCCTCGGCGTCCCCCTCGCCGTACCGCTGGCACTGCTGGAGTTCGCGGCCGCGTTCATCCCGCTGATCGGCTCACCCATCGCCCTGGGTGTCGCGGCCGTCGTCGCACTGGCGACGAAGGGACCGGTGACCGCTCTGATCGTCGTGGCCCTGATCGTGATCATCGGACAGATCGAGGGCCATCTGCTCCACCCGATCGTGATGAGCTGGGCGGTGCGCCTCCATCCGGTGGTCGTGGCCTTCGCCGTCGTCGGCGGTGCCATCGCCGCCGGGTTCATCGGCGCCATCGTGGCCGTCCCGTTCGTAGCCGTCTTCTGGTCGGTCCACCAGGCACTGCGCGGCCGTACCGAAGGCCCGGAAGGGGGCGGGAGGCGGACCGCGGACGCCGGCCCGTAGCCGGCCCGCCCCACCCGCTTGCCGTCAGTCCAGCAGCACGCCCGGGTTGAGGATGCCGTGCGGGTCCAGGGCGTTCTTGGTGGCCCGCAGGGCCAGGGCGAAGGGGGCCGGGCGCTGGAGGTCGTAGCCGCGGCGGTGGTCGCGGCCGACGGCGTGGTGGTGGGTGATGGACGCGCGGTGTCGGTGCAGGACATCGCTCGCGGCGGCCTTGATGTCGTCCCAGACGGCGACTTCGTCACCCGGGCGGCCCGCGACGGCCACGGTGAAGTAGGGGGCGGCGCCGTCGGGATAGACGTGGGTCAAGCGGCAGTTGATGGTGGCCTCATGGCCGGTGGCCTTCAGGGCGGCGGCGCCGACCTCGGTGCGGACGGCTTCGATCAGGGCGGGGATCCTGTCCCAGGTGGCGGCGGTCTCGAAGGTATCCACGACGGCGCCCATGCGGGCCAGGCCGTCGCGCAGGTACGGCATGCGCAGGAAGGCGGAGCGCCAGGCGCTCACGGCCGCGTCCGCCCGGGTGTCGCGGTCCGCGGTCGGAGCCTTGCCGCGGCCTCCGTGGGCGCGGGCCAGGTCCAGGGCGGTGGCGAGGCGGTCGTCGACGGGGTTGGTGGCGGACTCGAAGCCCAGGACCAGGACGCAGGAGCCGTCGTGCGAGGCGCCGGAGAGCAGTGCCTCGCCGGGGTCGAGCAGGCGGCAGTTGGCCGGGGCGAGGTCGGACTGGGCGATGGCCCGCACGGCGTCCAGCGCACGGTGGAAGTCGGTGAAGGCCACGGACGCGGAGGCCTTGTGCAGGGGGCGTTCCTGAAGCCGCATCCACGCCTCGGTGATGACGCCTAGCGTTCCCTCACTGCCGAGGAACAGCCGGTCGGGCGACGGTCCGGCGCCGGATGCGGGCAGCCGCCAGGACGTGCCGGCTCCGGCGGGCGTGACGACGCGCAGGGACTGCACGAAGTCGTCGATGTGCGTGTGGACGGTGGCGTAGTGGCCGCCGGCCCGGGTGGCCAGCCAGCCGCCGAGGGTGGAGAACTCGAAGCTCTGCGGGAAGTGGCGCAGCGTCAGGCCGTGCGGCCGCAGCTGTCCTTCCAGCACGGGACCGAGCGCCCCGGCCTGGATGAGGGCGCAGCGGCCGACGGTGTCGATCTCCAGGACCCTGTCCATCGAGGTCAGGTCGAGCGACAGCACGGCCCGGTGGGTGTCGCCGCGGTACTCCACGCCGCCGACCACCGAGGAGCCGCCGCCGAAGGGGATGACGGCGACGCCGTGCTCGCCTGCCCAGTCCAGCAGGTCGGCCACCCCCTGGTCGTCGGTCGGGCGGGCGACGAGGTCGGGGATACGGCCCGGTCGGCCGCGCAGCGCGCGGATGACGTCGCGGTAGGCCTTGCCCATGGCGTGGGCGGCGCGCGCTTCTGGATCGGTGGTGACCAGGTGTGCCAGAGCGGACGGGGGCGAAACGCCGGGGCGGCCGATGGGGAGGTCGGCGACCCGCGGTATCGGCGACGGGCGGACCAGGGTGCCCGGCAGCAGAGTGCCCATCGCGACGCACTCGGCGTCGTCGGGATGAGCGTCGGTATAGCCCCAGCCCCACCAGGAGCGGGTGCGGGAGGTGCCGGGGTCGGTCGCGGTGGCAGGCATGAGTGTGCTCCCAGCAGGGGTCCAAGGAATTTACCCAACGGTAAATTACCGTAGGGTAAGATCGCGCCCATGACAACGCACTCCTCCAAGGCCGGCACCAAGGGCGTGCCGAGAGCCACGCGCGAACGGCAGGTTCTGACCGCGGCCACCGAGGAGTTCGGCCGTCATGGCTACGAGGCCACCACCATGGCCGCCATCGCCGCGCGGGTAGGTGTCACCAAGCCGCTGCTGCACCAGTACTTCGGCAGCAAGCAGGACCTCTACCTCGCTTGCCTCGACCCGATCGGCGACCGGCTGCTGGGCGCCGTCCGCACCGCGATGGCCGAACCGGCCGCCGAGGCACCGCCCACCTCCCTGCGTGTGCTGGACGCCCTGTTCACCGCACTGGACGGGCAGCGCGACGCCTGGTTCGTCCTCTACGACGCCACGTTGCCGCCCGACAGCGAGGCCCTGCACCGGGCGGCGTACTACCGCGGCGCCATCGACGACCTCGCCGCGACCGGCACCGCCGACCTCCTGCAGGGGGCCGGCTCCAGTGACCCGCTCGACGCCGACGCCCTCAAGTACGCCTGGCGCGGCCTGTGCACCGCCCTGGTCCGCTGGTGGATCAACCACCCCGACCAGTCCCCCGCGGCCATGACGCGACGCTGCGCACGGATCTTCGCCGCCGCCCGCTCCCTCGGCCCCGCCGACGGCGACCAGGCGTAGGCCGCACCCGGGGCCCTGCGAGCGGGGGCGAGGCCCAACTCGGCCTCGCCCCCTGGGGTCACGATTTCCGGGAGGCGAGGTACTCCTCGACGCCGGGCGAGGTGTGAGCGTCCTCCACGTTGACCACCGCGCCGACCGCCTTGGCGTCCGGCTTGTGCACGTAGGTCGAAGTCGCCGCGGGCTGCGCCTTGTCGGAGAAGTTCTGCGCGGTGCCGAGACCGACGTCGACCTTGGACTGCGCGCGGTGCGCCTTGACCACGTCCTCCCGGGCGAGGCTGCCGCTCTCGCAGGCCCGCTCCAGGTCGGCGCCCATCAACTGGGCGGCGTTGTAGCCGGAGAGCACGCCGGCGTCGACCAGGGAGTCCGGGTACTTCTTCTGGTAGGAGGCGACCATCTTGCGTACGCCGGCCAGGTCGGAGCTGACGGCCGGTGCGGAGCTGACGACGTTCAGCATGGCGGCGAGGGCGGGCGCGGCCGGGGTCTTCATCAGCTGCGGGGCGTAGCCGGGTGCGCTGCTGACGACGGGCACCTTCAGTCCCCGGGAGGCCGCGACCCCGACCAATGAGGCGGTCTGAGCCGGTCCGGCGCTGATCAGGATCGCCTTCACGCCCTCCTTGCGCAGCGCGGAGACCTGCGCGGACAGGTCGGTGTCGGTTGCCTTGATCTTCTGTCCGACGACCTTGAGGCCCGCCTTCTTCGCGGCCCACTGCGAGCCTTCGAGCGCGTTCGCGCCGTAGTCGCCCTCGAAGTAGACGTGGCCGATCGTGTCGCCCTTCGCCAAGCCCTTGGTGCGGGTGAGGAAGTCGACCGCGGCGATCATGTCGATGTCGTAGGTGGTGCCCAGGACCTGTACGGAGTCCCGGCCGAGCAGGGAGGCGGCCCAGGCCTGCGGGAAGGTCAGCACCTTGTCGCGCTCGAGGTCGTCGAGCAGCGCGGCCATCACCGGCGATCCTATGACCTGGGGCAGCGCCACGACGTCCGCGGAGATGTCGGCGTAGGCGGTGACGGCCTTCTGGACGTCGTAGCCGTGGTCCTTGACGACGATCTCCACACGCCGGTCGCAGATGCCGCCGCGGGCGTTGACCTCGTCGGCCCACATCTGCTGGGCCTGCACGATGCTCTTGCCGAGGGTGGCGTACGGGCCGGTGAGGTCCGTCAGGGCGCCGAGCTTGATGGCCTTGTCGGTCACGCCGGGCCCGGACTTGACGCCGTCGGCGCCGTCGTCGGCGGTGCCGGACGAGTTCGCCTTGGAGCTGCATCCGGTGCCCGCGAGCAGCAGGGCCGCCAGGGCCGCGGCCAGAAGGGTCTTGGTGCGCGGTGCGGCGCGGTGCGTGTGGTCGTGCGTGGGCTTCACGGGGTGGGCTCCTTGGCTCGTACGGCGGGCGCGGGTCGGGGAGACGGGGAGTCGGGGTGCGCGGGTGGTGGTTCGGTTCGGCGGCGAGGCAGGCGAGCGCGCAGGCGCCGGACCAGGCCGTGCAGTCCGTCGGGGGCGAACAGCAGGATCAGGACGATCGCCGCGCCGTAGAGGTAGCGGGCCGCCTCGGTGGGGCCCACCGTGCCGTCGGTGGTGCCGGGAGCGGCCACCAGCGGCAGTTGGTCGGCGTAACGGGTCATCAGCAGGGGCAGCGCGGTGACGAAGACGGCACCGGCCGTGGCTCCGGCCACCGACCCGAGTCCGCCGATGACGATCATGGCGAGGTAGTCGACCGACAGCACCAGGCCGAAGTAGTCGGGCACCACGCGGCGGAAGGAGAGGGCGAGGAGCACTCCGGCCATGCCCGCGTACATCGACGACACCACGAAGGCCGCCGAGCGGTACCGGGAGACGTCGACGCCCATCACCGCGGCGGCGGTCTCGCTGTCGCGCAGCGCGACCAGGGCGCGTCCGGGACGGCCGCGGAGCAGTCCGCGGGCGGTGAACCAGGTGACCGCGAACAGCGCGAGTCCCAGGTACCACAGCCGTTCCTCGGCGCCGAACGGCACGCCCAGCAGGGTCAGTTCGGAGTCGGCGGAGAAGGAGAAGCCGCCCACTTCCAGCGGCGGCACCGAGCGGCCGTTGAAACCGCCGGTGACGGAGTCCGCGGTGAGCAGGACGTGGTGCCCGAGGAAGACCAGGGCCAGGGTGGCGACGCCGAGGTAGACGCCCCGCAGGCGGCCGGCGACGGGGCTGAACAGCCCGCCCGCCGCGCCGGCCAGCAGCACTGCGAGGACGGCGGCCGGCGCGGTCGGCAGCCCGGGTCCCGGCTCACCGGCCAGCCATACGTAGCCGTAGGCGCCCACGGCCAGGAAGAAGGCGTGGCCGAGGGAGAGTTGCCCGGCAGTGCCGGACAGCAGGCCCAGGCCCACCGCGCCGACGGCCGCGGCCATCGAGAACAGGCCGATGCGCAACCAGAACGCGTCGAGGTAGAAGGGCAGTGCGCACAGGACCGCGACGCATGCGGCGGCCCAGCCCAGGCGGACGGCTCGGGTGCGGGAGAGTCGCTCAGACACGGACCGCCGCCTTTCCGCCGAACAGCCCGGTGGGCCGCACCAGCAGCACCAGCACCATCACCGCGTAGGGGGCGACGTCGCCGAACCCCTCACCCAGGACGTGCAGATCCGACTGGTAGCCGGCGACGAGCGCCTCGGTCAGGCCGATCAGCAGACTGCCCGCGAGGGCACCGGGCGGCGAGGCCATCCCGCCGAGAATCGCCGCCGGAAACGCCTTCAGGGCGATCTGCCCGGTCGTACGCTCCAGTCCGGGCGCGGGGAAGGCCGCGAGGAAGACGGCCGCCAGGGCCGCCAGCGCTCCGGCCAGGCACCAGGCGAGGGTGCGCACCCGCACCAGCCGCACCCCCATCAGGGCGGCCGCCTCGACGTCCTCGGCCGAGGCGCGCAGCGCCAGACCCCAGGACGTGTACCGGAACAGGGCGAAGACAGCGCCGATGACCACGGTGGAGACCACGATCGCGGCGATCCGGCTGTCGGCGACGGTCACCGGCCCCAGCCCGCTCACCGAGTCGCCCCAGGGGTCGCCCAGCGAGAGCAGGTCGCCGCCGATGCGCCGCGACAGGTCGGTGAGGATGACGATGTCGACGCCGATGGTGACGATGGTCTGCACATGGGCGGAGTGCGGGTCCGTCCCGCCGGCCTGGAGCAGGAAGCGGTCCATCGCGCCTGCCACGGCCGCGGTCACCAGGACGGCCACCGCGAGGGCCCCGGCGAAGCCGAGGTCGTCGTGGAGTACGGCGGTGAGGTAGCCGCCGAGCAGGAGCAGCGAGCCTTGGGCGAAGTTCATGACGCCGGACGCCTTGAAGATGATCACGAAGCCGAGGGCGACGAGGGCGTAGACCGCGCCGAGGGCGAGGCCGTTGAAGACGTTGTCCAGGAAGGTGGTCATGCCGCGTCCTCCTCTTCGGCCCCGGTGCCGAGGTAGGCGCGCAGCACTTCCGGGTCGCGGCGGACCTCGTCCGGGGTGCCGTGCGCGATGGCGCGACCGAAGTCGAGGACGGTGACCTCGTCGGCGAGCCGCATCACCAGACCCATGTCGTGCTCCACCAGCACGACGGACAGGCCGAGTTCGGCGC
This sequence comes from Streptomyces sp. UW30, assembly GCF_008042075.1. Taxonomy (GTDB): domain Bacteria; phylum Actinomycetota; class Actinomycetes; order Streptomycetales; family Streptomycetaceae; genus Streptomyces. The sequence continues at coordinate 113,875 of NZ_RDBN01000008.1, forward strand.
GTACGGCGTGCACGACCTCGACGGTGCGGGCGCGTTCCGCCGCGTTCATCCCGGCGACCGGTTCGTCCAGCAACAGGACGCTGGGCTCCAGACACAGGGCGCGGGCGAACTCCACGCGCTTGCGGTCGCCGTAGGAGAGCAGGGTGACGGGACTGTCGAAGTGCTGCCCCAGACCGGTGAGTTCGGCGATCTCGCGGGCCCGGGCGAGGTGTTCGCGCTGTTCGCGGCGCACGTGCGGCAGGCGCAGCGCGCTGGCGGCGAACCCGGCCCGGGACAGGGCGTGCCGGCCGAGCATGAGGTTGTCGGCGACGGTGCCCTGGGTGGTGACGATGTTCTGGAAGGTGCGGGCGACTCCTAGGGCGGCGATGCGGTGGGGTGCGAGCCGGGTCAGTTCGGCGTCGCCGAGGCGTACGGCGCCGGCGGCCGGGCGGCACAGTCCCGACAGCACGTTGAAGCAGGTGGACTTGCCCGCTCCGTTGGGTCCGATGAGCGCGTGGACCGAGCCCGGGGCGACGGTGAAGGACACCGCGTCCAGGGCGGTGAGCCCGGCGAAGCGGACGGTCACGTCCGTGACGGCGAGTTCGGGCGGCGCGGTGGTACGGGCGGTCACGCGGCTCCCTGCCCCTCGGTGGTCGGGGTGGTGCTGGTGGTATCGGCGGTGTTGTCAGTCCCGGTCGACTTCGTGGACTTGGAGGTGTCGGCGGGCTCGGTGGTGTCGGTCGCCTCGGTGGTCTCGCCCAGGTACAGGCGTCGTACGGCGTCCGTGCGGGCGAGTTCGTCGGCGGGCCCGGAGAGCCGGACCTCGCCGACCTCCAGGACGTGGGCGGTGTCGGCGAGGGACAGCGCCATGCCCGCGTTCTGCTCGACCAGCAGGACGGCGGTCCCCTGGGCGTTGATCTCGCGGACGACCTCGGCGATCCGGTGGACCATCTGCGGGGCGAGGCCGAGGGAGGGCTCGTCGAGCAGGAGCAGGCGCGGCGCGGCCATCAGGGCGCGGCCGATGGCGAGCATCTGCTGCTCGCCACCGGAGAGCAGCCCGGCGGCCTGCCGGGTGCGCTCGGCCAGGCGCGGGAAGAGCGCGAAGACCCGGTCCCGGGCTTCGGCGACCTGGGCAGGCCGTCGCCGCCCGAGGCCGAGGCCGCCGGTGCGCAGGTTCTCGTCGACGGTGAGCCCGGCGAACACCCTGCGCCCCTCCGGGACCTGGACGACGCCGGCGCGCACCGCCGCCACCGGGTCGCGGCCGTCGAGTTCCGTGGCGCCGTAGCGGATGCGGCCGGCCGTGACCGCGCCGCGGTGCAGGCGCAGGGTGCCCGACACCGCCCGCAGCAGGGTCGTCTTGCCGGCGCCGTTGGGGCCGAGCAGGGCGACGACCGCGCCGTGCGGGACGGTCAGGGACACGGAACGAAGGGCGGACAGTGCGCGGCCATAGGTCACGTCCAGGCCCTCGACGTACAGGGCGGCCTCTTCGTCCGGTGGTGCTTCGGGCATCGCGGCTCCTCGGGTCCGTGCGGTCAGGCACGGTGCTTCGGGGGGGAGGGGGGAGGCAGCCCACGACAGCACGGGCG
>NZ_RDBN01000008.1:115539-143351 GCF_008042075.1 Streptomyces sp. UW30
GGCGTACGGGAGGGGGTCGGGGAGCGCGCCCGGTCAACGGGCCGGGCAGGGCGACGCAGTCGACGGCGCTCGGTCGCTCGAAGGTCGTGCCCCGTCGCAGGACCTCGGTGGTGCCGTCAGCCCCGCAGCAGTCGGCGCGCCGTCAGGGCGAGGCTGATCTCCACCACGTCCGCCGGACGGGCCAGGGAGCGGCCGGTGAGTTGCTCACAGCGGCGCAGCCGGTTCAGGACGGTGTTGCGGTGGCAGTACAGCCGCTCACCGGCACGCTGGGCGGAACCGTCGCAGGCGAACCATGCGGCCAGGGTGTCCAGGAGTACGTCCCGGTCGGCCGGTTCCAGGCGCAGAAGGGGGCCGAGTACCTGCTCGGTGAGGGTGGCGCCCAGTTCCGCACAGGAGATCACCAGGGCCTCGGGCAGGTGCTCGGTGAGCCGGACCGTGCCGCCCTCGGGCGGGCAGATGCTCAGCGCCAGGTCGGCCAGGCGCCGGGCGTCACCCACCGCGGCCAGTCCCGTCACGGCGCTGCCGACGCCGATCCGGCCCCCGGGAACGCCGTCGGCCGGCAGGCCCAGCGACTCCAGGGGGTTCACGGGGTACCCGGAGGCCCCGGGGTTCGCGGGCTCCGGGTCGTCCTGCCCGTCCCTTTCCTCACCGACCAGGACGATGCCGTAGTCCACCTCCACCCCGGAGTGCCAGTAGACGCTCACGCCGGGCGGTACGGCGGTGGTGTGGACGCCCGCGGGCCACTGCGGCCGGCCGCCGACGACCGCGACGACGACGTAACGGCCGTGCTCCGGCAGGCGCAGTCCGTCGGCGGTCTCGGGCAGGTCGGCGATCCGGCTCGTGCCGTCCAGGAGGGCCGCGGCGAGCAGCCGCACCCGGTTCTCACGCCGCCAGGCCAGTTGCCGTTCGGCCTGTCGGTAGGCGTCCGCCACGAGGCTGCAGTGCTCGTCGACGAAGTTCCACACGTCGGTGGCCACGTGCACGAGGAGCCGGATGTCCTCGGGTGCCGAGCGAGAGGTCTCCTCCACGAGGCGCTGCCACACCAGGGACCCTCCCAGCCGGAAGGCGTGCAGCAGGGCGTCCAGGGGCAGCCCCTGTTCGGCCCGGGCGACGCCGATCCGCCACGTGCAGCGGTGGGCGGCCTCGCGGGTACCGCGCGGGTCGAGCAACGAGGTCACGCTGTGCCGCAGCGACCGGTGCACTTCCTCCCAGGTGCCGGCGTGGTCGTTCTCCATCGCGGTCCGGTACGCCGGTTCCTGCTCACGCAGGACCGCCAGCAGCCGGTCGGTCAGCTCTGGCAGATCGTCGATGAGGACGCGGGCCGCCCGATGCAGGGCACGCAGCGCGTCGGCGTCGATCAGCGACCGGATGCGTCGTGTCCGCGGCTGCGGAACGGGCGTCGGTCCGGTGCGGATCGTCGCGCGTGTGCGTACGGCAGGATGCATCGCGGCCTCCCCCAACCTCGGATTCCCGGCAGTGCTCCGGCTTCGTCGGGCCGGCCCGGCAGGGCGCGCTGCCCGTGGGGCGGTAGCCACCCGACTCGTCGTCCTGCCCCGAAGGATGGCATACCGTCCGGTCGGTCCCTAGGGTCGTGCAGCGGCATTCTTCCGTGGGGCTCGCATGCCGAGGGCGGGAAGAAGTTGCGCAGGAGACGTCACATGAGTTCCTCAATCCGGTGTCAGCTCCTCGCACGGTCCTTCCCTAGGCGGACAACCCGCCGGGGCCGAGGCCGAGGACCCGTCCGCGGATGGTGGTGTCTCCCCCGGCCGCCATGTCCGTCCACGACAGGAAGACGCTTTCGGGGGTGTCGCCGGCGAACACGGCAGCGGCGCTCAGGTGGAATCGCTTGCCGCTGGTGCCGGAGCTGACCTGGACCTTGGGCCCGATCTCGAGCTGGGAGTCCGAGCAGAGCTGTGCCATCACGGTCGGCACCGTCTCGAAGGTGTCCGCGCTCTCTTCCACCCACGCGAGGACGAAGCGCCCTCCTGGGAGCGCCGTCAACGCCGGCGACGTCCGGTGGAAGTGCTTGGGTGAGCCGGCGGAAGCGCTGGTGACGACTCCACCGCCTCCGCTCGGGTCGATGACAGTGGCCACCGCGGTGGTCTGGGGTACCCCGAGTGGGCTCTCCACCGTGCTCTTGATGTGTGCGACGACAAACCGTCCGTTGTCGAGCGCCGTCACCGCGCTTCGGCCCGAGAACCCCGAGATATTGGGGCGGACCTCGTCCGTCCGGGGCGTGCCGTCGAAGCCGAAGACCCGGTAGACGAGCCCGCCGCCGCCCACCGCCTCGCCGTTGGTCCAGGCGATGGCGTAGTCCCCGTCGCTCAGCAGCGTCACAGCCGCGTTGCGGTGGAAGGCCTCGGTGGTGTTGACGGCGATCTCGGAACCGGCCTTCTGCCCTTCGGGCGAGAACCGCTGGGCGCGGATGCGCTTCTGGTCGCCGCCGCCCGTCCAGGTGACCAGGCAGCCGCCGTCGATCATGCGGGTGACCGTGGGTGGGAACTCGGGATCGATGGAGTCGGTGTTGACCTGGACCGGCGAGCCGGCGAGTTGCCCGTCGAAGAACCGCCGTAGGACCACGACCGGGGTCGGCGGGGGCTGGTTGAAGGGCTGTTCGATCCAGGTGGCGAAGGTGTTCAGGGCGACGGAGTCCAGGAAGGGCCATCGCCGGTTCGTATTGCCGTTGGGCGTCGTCTCACTGACGACGAACTCCGTACCGACCTTCGCGCCGGCGGCATCGACCCGCTGTCCCTTGATCCCGGCGTCGGCATCGTCCGCCCAGAGCGCCGTGAACAGCGAGTGGCTGATGAGCGCGTCGGCACAGGGCTGCGACTGGCCTCCGACGGCCGACGTGTTCACGATGAAGTCACCCATGATCGATCTCCCAAGTTCCGATCCCCCGGCGTCCCGGCACAGCCATCCCCAGCACAGCCCGGCCGAGGTGCGCCCGCCACCGGACCGCAGCCATCCGGGGCCGACGCCCCCGACCCAGGTCACGCCGCCACCCGTGCGGGTCAGCTCAGCGGTCGAGGAAGAGGCGGGCAGTGCCGGGGCGCGGCGCGGCGGCGGCATGGTCCTGCGTGACCCGGTCATCCCTCGCACCGTCCCCGGATCTGCCCAGGCAACGCGACCTTGAGCGCCGCCCCTCCGGCGCAATCACGCTCGTTCCCCACGGCGCCTCGCCGCCCGGGACGTACGCTGATCAAGGGGCCGCCGTGGTGCGGGCGGGTGAGCGACGGGGGGACAACTGGTGGGAGTGGCAGGAGAGTTCGAGGTGCGGACTGTCGCGGAGTTGCTCGTCGAGAACTCCTTACGGCACGGCGACAAGCCCGCGTTCACCGATGACCGGCGCGAGGTGAGCTGGGCCGAACTGGAGCGCAGGACCGCTCGGTTGGCGGTGGGGCTGGCGGTCGGCCGCGGTGCCCGGGTGGCCTTCTGTCTCGACAACGGCGTGGAGTTGGTCGAGGGTCTCCTCGCCACCGTGCGGGCCGCCGCGGTGGGTGTGCCGCTGAGTTCGCGCGGTACCGACTCCGAACTCGCGGAGCTGTTGACCGACTGCGATCCGGCCGTACTGGTCACCGACCGGCGAAACCTGCCGCGGATCGCCCGGCTGGCGGAAGGCCGCCCCTCGATGCGGCTGGTGGTGACCGGCGAGGATGCGGGTCCGCTGCCGTACGACGTCGCGTGCTTCGAAGAGCTCGTCGGCGGACCGACGTCCTCGCCTCCCGACGACCTCGGCCTGGACGAACCGGCCTGGCTGCTCTACACGTCCGGTACCTCCGGCTCGCCCAGGGCCGCGGTGTCCAGCCAGCGCTCCGCGCTGTGGTCCCCGGTCGCCTGCTATCTGCCCCGTCTCGGCCYGTCGGCGACGGACCGGGTGCTGTGGCCGCTGCCGCTCACGCACACCTACGCCCACTCGCTGTGCGTACTGGGCACCACCGTGGCCGGCGCGAGCGCACGGATCACCGCGGCACCGGAGCCGGCCGCACTGGCCCGGCTGGTCGACGAGTACGCGCCGACCGTGCTGGCCGGAGTGCCGCTTACCTACCGGCAGTTGCTCGACGCCGGGCTGGGTACGGTGCCGTCGCTGCGGCTGTGCGTCACCGCCGGGGCGCCCAGTGAGCCGGAGCTGCGGGAGCAGGTCGGGACGCGGTTCGGTGCCCCGCTTCTCGACGGCTACGGCAGCACCGAGACCTGCGGCAAGATCGCCATGGAGGCGCCCGACGGGCCGAGGACCCCCGGCAGCAGCGGGCCACCGCTGCCCGGCACCGACGTCCGGCTGGTCGATCCGCAGACGGGGCGGGACAGCGCCGGCGCGGAGGGCGAGATCTGGGTACGCGGCCCCGGCGTCATGCTGGGCTATCACAACCGGCCCGAGGAGACCGCCGATGCCCTGCGCGACGGCTGGTACCGCACGGGTGACCTTGGCCGGCTCGGCGAGGGCGACTGTCTGACCGTCACCGGCCGGGTGAACGACCGGATCGTGCGCGGCGGCGAGAACGTCGACCCGGCCGAGGTCGAGCAGGTGCTGCGCGGCCTGCCCGGCGTGCGTGACGCGGCCGTCGTGGCGCGGGCCCATCCGCTGCTCGGTGAGGTTCCGGTGGCGTTCGTCGTTCCCGAGCGGCAGACACTCGACGCGGCGGGCCTGCTGCGGGCGTGCGCCGCGGTGCTCTCCGCGCACAAGGTGCCCGACGAGGTGCTCTTCACGCCGGCCGTGCCACGCACCGCGGCGGGCAAGCCGCGCCGGGCCCTGCTGCGCGAGGCTCTCGCCGGGCGGGCGGCCGAGCCGAGGCTCGAACTGCTGGCCGGCCACACGCCCGGCGAGCGGCTGGCCGCGCTGACCGACCTGGTGTGTGCGGAGGCGTCGGCCATCCGCGGGTCGGCCGCCGATCCGGGCACCGCGTTCGCCGACCTCGGCCTCACTTCCATGGACGCGATGACCCTGTGGCACCGGCTCAGCCTGCGCACCGGGCTGCGTCTGCCGGCGACGCTGGTCTGGGACCACCCGAACCCGGCCGCGGTCGCCGCCCACCTGGACAGCGAGCTGCACGGTTCGGCCGTACCCGCAACGGCGGTACCGCAGCGCGGTCCGAAGGCCGAGCCCATTGCGATCGTGGCCGTCGGCTGCCGCTACCCGGGCGGGGTGAGTGCGCCCGAGGACCTCTGGCGCCTGGCGGCCGACGGTGTGGACGCCACGAGCGACTTCCCCGCCGACCGGGGCTGGGACCTCGCCTCCCTGCACCATCCCGATCCCGACCGGATCGGCACCACGTACACCCGCCGCGGCGGGTTCCTGGACAACGTGGCGGACTTCGACCCGCTGTTCTTCGGCATGTCGCCCCGTGAAGCGCTGGCCACCGACCCCCAGCAGCGCCTGCTGCTGGAGGTCGCCTGGGAGACGCTGGAGCGCGCGGGCATCCCCGCACCGGCGCTGCGCGGCACCAGCACCGGCGTGTTCGTCGGACTGATGCACGTCGGCTACGGCAGCGGAGTCCCGGCGCACGAGCTGGAGTCGCACATCGGCATCGGTTCGTCGGGCAGTGTGGCGTCCGGCCGTATCTCGTACGTTCTCGGTCTGCGCGGCCCGGCCATGACCTTGGACACGGCCTGCTCGTCCTCGCTGGTCGCGATGGACCTGGCCGCCAAGTCGCTGCGCGCCGGGGAGTGCTCGCTGGCGCTGGCCGGCGGGGTGACGGTGCTGTCGAGTCCGCAGCCGTTCATCGCGTTCAGCCGTCAGCGCGGCCTGTCGCCGGACGGCCGTTGCCGGTCGTTCGCCGCAGGCGCGGACGGCACGGCGTGGGCCGAGGGCGTCGGACTGGTGCTGCTGGAGAAGCTGTCGGACGCCCGCCGCAACGGCCATCCGGTGCTGGCCGTGCTGCGCGGGTCCGCCGTGAACTCGGACGGCGCGTCGAACGGCCTGACCGCCCCCAACGGCGAGGCGCAGCGCGAACTGATCCAACTGGCGCTGGGCGACGCGGGATTGCGGGCGGCCGACGTCGACGTGGTCGAGGGGCACGGTACGGGGACCGCGCTCGGCGACCCGATCGAGGCCGGCGCCCTGCTGGCCACCTTCGGGCAGCACCGCGATCCGGACGACCCGGTGTGGCTGGGCTCGGTCAAGTCGAACGTCGGGCACACCCAGGCCGCGGCGGGCGTGGCGGGCGTGATCAAGATGATCGAGGCGATGCGCCACGGCGAACTGCCCGCCTCGCTCTACGCCGAGAAGCCGTCGCCGGCCGTCGACTGGACCGCGGGCGCGGTGCGGTTGCTCGACCGGGCACGGCCGTGGCCACGAGGCGACCGCCCACGCCGCGCGGCGATCTCTTCCTTCGGCATCGGCGGAACGAACGCCCACGTGATCATCGAGGAGCCGTCGGCGGCCGACGACAGCCCGGATCCAGGCGCGCCGTCGGTGCCCTCCCCGCCCGCGACCCGACTGCCTCTCACTCCTTGGCTGATCAGCGGCGGCGACGAAGCCGGTCTACGCGCGCATGCCGCGGCGCTGGCGGCCGCGCTGGCCGAGGTGACCGACGAATCGGCGGCACTGGACGCCGCGTACTCACTGGCGACGACCAGGGCACCGCTGTCCCACCGGGCGGCCGTCCTGGCCTGTGATGCCGAGGGTCTGCTCGCCGGCCTGCGCGACCTGGCGGACGGTGTCGACGGCCCGGCGCTGCTCCGGGGCACCGCGCTCGCGCGTCCGAAGGTGGCGCTGCTCTGCGCCGGCCAGGGCTCCCAGCGCCCGGGGATGGGCCGCGAACTGCGCGCGTCGTTCCCCGTCTTCGACGCGGAGTTCACCGGGCTGTGCGAGGAGTTCACGCCGTACCTCGACCGGCCCTTGCTGGAGGTGATCGACGCTCCCGACGACGGCCTGCTGAACCGCACCGACTACGCGCAGCCCGCCCTGTTCGCCTTCTCGGTCGCCCTGCACACGCTGCTCGCCGACTGGGGAGTGCGACCGGACTACCTGGTCGGCCACTCGATCGGCGAGCTGGCCGCCGCCCATGTCGCGGGTGTGTTCTCCCGCTCCGACGCGGTGCGGCTGGTGGCCGCCCGTGGCCGGTTGATGGCGGCACTGCCGACCGGCGGCGCAATGATCGCGGTGCGTGCGTCGTCGACCGAAGTGGCGCGCGCGCTCGGGGAGGTCCCCGGCCGGGTGGCGCTCGCGGCGGTCAACGGACCGACATCGGTGGTGCTCTCCGGTGACGAGGACGCGGTGACCGCGCTCGTCGCCCGTATCGGACGGCCGTCCCGGCGGCTGCGGGTGAGTCACGCCTTCCACTCGCCGCTGCTGGATCCGATGCTGGCCGAGTACCGTGCCGTCGCCGAGGCGGTGACCTATCACCGGCCGTCCGCTGCGGTGGTGTCCACGCTGAGCGGTCGTCCCGAACCGGACGCGCTCGCCGGCGCCGACCACTGGGTGCGGCAGGCGCGGGAGACCGTCCGATTCGCCGACGCGGTGGAATGGCTGGCCGATGAGGGCGTCACGGCGTTCGTCGAGGCCGGTCCGTCCGCTTCGCTGGCGGTGGCGGCCGAGGACTGTGTCGCGCCGAACGCGCAGGCCGCGTTCATGTCGTGCCCCGACCCGCGTACGGCGGTCGAGGCGCTGGCCTCGCTGCATGTGCACGGCGTGCCGGTGGACTGGCGGTCGGTGTACGCCGGCAGCGGCGCACGTCGGCGCCCGCTGCCCACATACCCCTTCCAGCGACAGCGCTACTGGCTGGACGCGGTCCGGCACCGGACACCGGCCGGACACCCCCTCATGGGGCAGGCACAGCCCGATGCCGACGGGCCGGTGATCCGGCACACCGCCGTACTGTCCACCGCCCAGCACCCCTGGCTCGCCGACCACACGATCGGCGACCGGGTGGTGGTGCCCGCGACGCTCTTCGCCGAGCTGGCGTGCCGAGCCACCGGCGCCCTGGGCACCGTCCGGCTGGCCGAACTTGCCTTCCACGAGCCGCTCGTACTGTCACCGGCGGAGCGTGTGCAGGTTCAGGTGGTGGCGGGAGCCCCGGACGAAGCGGGCGGGCGGCCGGTCACCGTATGGGCTCGCACGGCCGACTCCGAGGAGCCGTGGAAGCGGCATGCCACCGCGACGACCGCACCGGCCGAGGCGCCGCCCACCGATGCGCCCGGGGCGTGGCCTCCCCCGGGCGCCGAGCGGATCCCGGTCGACTACGCACGCCTCGCGGCGGACGGCCATCGCTACGGGCCTGCCTTCCGCGCGGTGACCGCCCTGTGGCGACGGGAGGGTGAGGTCTTCGCCGAACTGGCGCTGCCGCACGGGGAAGCGGCGACCGCGGGCTCGTACACCCTGCATCCCGCCCTGTTCGACGCGGCTCTGCACGCCGCGCTGCTGGCCGAGGCACCCGGCGAGCGTGCGCGTGAGCCCCGGGCCCCGCTCGCCTGTACCGGCGTGACCGTGTACGCCACCGGTGCCAGTGCCGCGCGGGCCGTCGTACGGCGGCTCGGCCCGGACGAGTTCCGGGTCACCCTCACCGACCCGGCCGGCCGTCCTGTCGCCGCGGTGGAGTCCGTGGTGACCCGCGCGATCCCGGCGGCGGCCCTCACACGTGCCGAGACGTACCGCCTCATCTGGCGGCCCGCGGCGCCGGTCCACGACGCGAGCCAGGAGCACGAGCTGCTCGATGTCGCCCGACTGGCCGCCGCCCTGCCCGACAACGCCACTCAGCCCGAGCGCGTCCACGCGCTTCTGACAGCCGTGCTGGAGGTCGTACGCGACTTGACCTCCGATGCGCGGCCGGGCCGGCTGATGGTGCTCACCCACAACGCCACGGGCGACGACCCGGACCTCGCCGAGGCGGCGGTCGCGGGACTCGTGCGCAGTGCCCAGTCCGAGCACCCCGGACGGCTCGTACTGGTCGACCGACAGGGAGTCCCGGCTTCGCCGGAGGAACTGCAGACGGCACTGCGGACCGGCGAACCGCAGGTCTTGCTGCGTGACGGTGTGGCCCTGGTGCCCCGGCTGGCTCCTGCCGATGCGCCCACCGCCGAGCCGCCTGTCATGGACGCCGAGGGCACCGTGATCGTCACCGGCGGCACCGGCGCGCTCGGAGCGAGCCTCGCCCGGTATCTGGTCGCCGAGCGCGGGGTCCGGCACCTGCTGCTGACCGGTCGTAGCGGCCGGGTTCCGGACTGGGTGGCCGATCTGCCCGCCAAGGTGCGTGTGGTGGCGTGCGAGGTGAGCGACCGCAGGGCCGTCGACGCGTTGGTGGCGTCCTGCCGACCGGTGCCGACCGCGGTGTTCCACCTTGCCGGGGTGGTGGACGACGGCGTGGTGGACAGCATGACCTCCGGCCGGCTGGGACACGTGCTCGCGCCGAAGGCGGACGGTGCCTGGCACCTGCACGAGGCGACGAAGGACCTCGGACTGTCCGCCTTCGTGCTGTACTCGTCGGCCGCCGGCGTACTCGGCCGGCCGGGCCAGTCGAACTACGCGGCCGCGAACGGCTTTCTCGACGCGCTCGCGCGGCACCGGGTGGCGCGCGGACTGCCTGCCCAGGCACTGGCCTGGGGCCCGTGGTCCACGACGGGCGACGACGGGATGGCCGGCCGCGGCCGCGTCGCGCCCGAACGCCTCGGGGAGGGCGGTGTCCTGTCGGTCAGCGAGCGGGAGGGCATCCGGCTCCTCGACACGGCGCTGCGTATTTCGGAACCGGTGCTGGTGCCGATCCCGCTGGACCGGGTGGCAGTGGCGGCGGGCCCGGCCGCGCCGGCTGTCCTGGCGGACCTGCTGCCGCGGCGTGCGGACCGGGCCGAGCGACTGTCTGGGCTTGATGGACCTGATGGGCCTGATGGACCTGATGGACCTGATGGACCTGATGGACCTGATGGACCTGATGGGCCTGGGTCCGCGGGACATGTGGTGGCGGTCGCGGCTGTGGGGCAGGCGCCCGGCGCGTGGCGCGAGCGGCTCGCCGAGGTCGCCGCGCACGAACGCGAAACCGTCCTCGCAGAGCTGATCCGCGCCGAGGTCGCCGCGGTCCTGGGGTTCGCGGACCCGGCCGCGCTCCCCGCCGAACGGCCCTTCACCGACCTCGGCTTCGACTCTCTGACCGCCGTACAGGTCCGCAACCGGCTCAGCGCGTTCACGCGCGTACGGCTGGCTCCTACGGTCGTGTGGGAGTACCCCACCCCGTCCGAGCTGGCCGCGCACCTCCACGCCGCCCTGATCGAGGCGGGCGGCCTGCCGCAACAGGCCATTGCCGCGCCGGAGGCATCCGCCGCACCGACCTCGGACGGCCCGCGGGAAGCGCAAGCCGGGCCCGACGCCCTCGAACCCCACGCCCCGCAGTCGCTCCACCGATTCAGCACCGTCTACCACCAAGTGCTGTGCGAGCGGCGGCCATTGGAGGCGATGGCACTGCGCTACCTCGCGTCCTACGCCCTGCCGACCTTCCGCGACGGCGACCACGCCCGGTATGCGGTCCCGCCGGTCCGGCTTGCCCATGGTGGCGGCACTCCGGTGGCGTACATCCCCGACTACCTCTCGCCGCTTCACCGCGTCCCCACAGGTCTGGCCGGACAGTTCGAGGGCGAACGGGACCTGTTCCTGCTGGAGCATCCCGGGTTCGGAGCGAGCCGGGCCGTCCCCGACGGCATGGCCGAGCTGGTGCGGACGCACGCCGAGACCCTGCGCGCGCTGCCCACGGACCAGGCACCGGTTCTCGTCGGCTACTGCGCCGGGGGCGCGGTCGCGCACGCCGTGGCCGGACACCTGGCGCGAGCGGGACAGCCTCCAGCCGGGGTGATCCTGATCGACACCCATGCGGGAGTGCTGCGCCGCGACGACCCGCGCGGGCTGGCCCTGATGATGGCCGGTGCCGCCCTGCCGGACGATGTCATCGACCAGTTGGACGACTCGCTGCTGATCGCCGGGGGCGGCTACGCCCGCGTGCTGGAGAACTGGCAGCCCGAACCGTCGCCGGTTCCGACCCTGTTGCTCCGCGGCCGGCCCACCTCGCACATGCGCGAAGCGGACTCCGACAGGGACTGGCAGCCACTGTGGCCGCTGCCGCACGACAGCGCGGACCTCCCCGGCGACCACTACTCCGTACTCAACCGGGACGCCGACAGCACGGCCGCGGCGATCCGCACCTGGCTGACCAGGTGACCCGTGATGCCGTGCCCCGGCGCCACTTCGGTGCCACTCGCACAAGGCCATGTGACCGCATGCCCACAGCACAGGAGAACAGGAGCCCTTGATGACCTCGGACTACGACCTCGTCGTCGTGGGCGGTGGGCCGGCCGGCTCGACCGCCGCCACGGCTGTGGCCCTGCGGGGTCATCGGGTGCTGCTGCTGGAGAGGGAGACCTTCCCGCGCTACCAGATCGGCGAGTCGCTGTTGCCCGCCACCGTGCACGGCCTGTGCCGCATCCTCGGAGTCGCCGATGAGGTGGCCCGGGCCGGCTTCACCGTCAAGCGGGGCGGGACGATGCGCTGGGGACGCGCCGCCGAGCCCTGGCAGTTCTCGTTCTCCATGACACCGCGCCTGCCCGAGCCGACGGCCACGGCCTTCCAGGTGGAGCGTTCCCGGTTCGACGAGATCCTGCTGCGCAACGCCGAACGCGTCGGCGTCGAGGTGCGCGAGGGCAGTCCCGTACGCCGCGTGATCACCGAGGGCGAGCGGGTGCACGGCGTCGAGTACACCGACCGGGACGGTACGGCGCGCACGGCGCACGCCCGGTTCGTGATCGACGCGTCCGGCAACACGAGCCGTATCCACGGCAAGGTCGGCGGAGCACGCGTGTACTCCGACTTCTTCCGCAACCTCGCGGTGTTCGGCTACTACGCCGGGGGCACCCGCCTCCCCGCACCGAACAGCGGCAACATCTTCTGCGCCGCGTTCGACGCCGGCTGGCTCTGGTACATCCCGCTGCGCGACGACCTGACCAGCGTCGGCGCCGTGATCTCACCCGAGCACTACGCGGCCGTGCAGCACGACCCGCGCGCCGCCTGGCAGGACATGATCAAAGCGTGCCCGCAGGTCGCCCGGCTCCTGACGGATGTGCCGGTCGCGACCGAGCCGCCGTACGACCAGGTACGCGTGCGCAAGGACTACTCCTACTGGAAGAAGTCGCTCTGGACACCGGGTATGGCCCTGGTCGGCGACGCCGCGTGCTTCGTGGACCCGGTGCTGTCCTCGGGCGTCCACCTGGCGACGTACGGCGCGCTGCTGGCCGCCCGCGCGGTGAACTCCGCCCTGGACGGCAGCGTCCCCGAGGAGCGCGGCTTCGCGGAGTTCGAGGCGCGCTACCGCCGTGAGTACGGCGTGTTCTACGACTTCCTCATCGCCTTCTACGACATGGAGCGCAACGAGGACTCGTACTTCTGGGCGGCGAAGAAGGTCACCGAGGTGGACATCGACGAAGTCGCCGCCTTCGCCGAACTCGCCGGCGGAGTGGCCTCCGGCGACGAGGCGGTGGGCGCGACCGGCCGGCTCGGCACCTACTGGACCGCCGCCGCGGCCCAACTGGACACCGCGGTGCACCGCCTGACAACCGGCGCGGACCGAGTAAACCCCCTGCTCTCCACCCAGATCGTCACCGACACCTTCCACACCGGCAACACCCTCCAGGAACAGGCCCTCTACGGCGGCCCCCTCGACGACTCGGCCCCGGCCACACAGGACGGACTCACAGTCACTGCGGACGGCTTGTCCTGGGTCGGGTGAGGGCAGATAAGCCAACTGGCCGGGCGGCGTTGGCTCGTGGTCGGGCACTGATCAGGCAGAGGAATCGGCACCGCCATGCGGCGATCGCAGATCGTTTGGCCGTGCGAACCGTGCACGGGCTGCCTCGTGGGCGTGCCGTAGCAGCTCGATGACCCTCGCCGTCGTCCGGTAGCCGGGGTTGACGACGCAGATCCAGCTGAGTGTGCCGTACACCGGATGTGGCACACCTGTGTCGGTGGCCGCGTAGTCGTGAGGGCGGCTGACGCTGTGTGGGTGCAGGAGCCGGCGCCTCCTTCAGGATGACTCGCAGCGGCTGCCGGAAGCGGGGAGGATGAGTTCCGCGAGGTAGTCGTCCACGGCGTCGCGGGTGCAGTCGTTGCGGCCGTAGACACTGTGTCCTGCCCCCTCGTACGGCAGTAGGACGGTCGTCTCGCGGGTCTGCCGGTGCACATTGGTCGCCCAGGAGAAGTGGTTCGCCGGGTCGTGCCGCGAATGGAGCATCAGGATCTTGGGCGCCTCGGTGATGCGCAGACGGTGCTCGGGGTTGTTCACCTGGCTCGGCCAGCCGATGCAGCCGGCGACTCCTTCGTGGACGCGAGGGGTGCCACGCATGTGGGGTGCGGCCTGGAGCTCGGCCCGGGTGAGGGCGGCGTACTCCCGGTAGTTCTTCGGGCGCATGCGCCAGTCCTGGCAGAACACCGCGTGGAAGGGCGCCGCTTGTGTCTGCTGAGGCTGTACCTGGTCGGTCTGCCGGGGTTCCTCCTGTTCCTCTCCCGGCTGCTGGCTGTCCAACTGCGCGATGAGGGCGGCCAGTTCCTCCCGGTCCGGGCCGTAGAACGCCTTGAAGGCGGACAGGGCGATGTCGTGGGCGGTGAGGGGCTGATCCGGGTGCTCGGGGTCCCGTATCTCCCCTCGGTCGGCCCGGGCGAGCACCGCGTCCCATACGGCGGTGACGTCCCGGCCGTACAGGGCACAGGAGCTGGTGGACTCGCACCACTTCACGAACTGTTGGAAGGAGTCCTCGGCGGCGGCCGCGGACGAGGTGATGAACTGCCGGGTGCCGAGGCTGTGGTCGACGTTCGCGGTGAGGGCCATGGCCCGGATCCGGTCGCCGTACTCCTCCGCGTACTGCTGGCCGATGAGTGTGCCGTAGGAGTGGCCGAAGTAGTTGATCTTCCGCTCGCCCAGGGCCCTGCGCAGTGCGTCCATGTCCCGGACGACGCTGAGGGTGTCGGCGTGGTCGAAGACGGGGCCGGTGTGCCGACGGCAGTCCTCGCGTAACGTGCGGTTGTACCGGGCGAGTTGATCGAACTCCGCCTGGTTGCGCGGATAGGCCGACGGCCGTTCGGCCAGCAGCTCGGACGAGCACATCACTGGCCGGCTGCCCCCGACGCCTCGCGGGTCGAAGCCGATGATGTCGAACCGGGCCAGGGTGTCCGCGCTGAAGTGGGACGGGGCGCGCCTTACGGCGAAGTCGACGCCCGAATCGCCCGGCCCACCCGGGTTGACCAGCAGGACGCCCACCCGGCGATCCGGATCGGCCGCTCTGCGCCGGGCCACTGCGAGATCGAATGTCTCCCCGCCCGGGCGCGCCCAGTCGACCGGCAGGCGAAGCGTCCCGCATTCCGCCTTGGCGTCCTGGGCGCAGGGCTTGAAGTCGATGGCGTCGGACAACGCCGGCGCACGGCCGTGCGTCATCGCGCCGGGGACGGGAGTTGAGGCACCCTGCGCCTCCTCCCCCGACGCCGACGTTCCTCCGGCGAGCACTCCGGTGGCGAGTAACCCGACGGCGAGCACTCCGGTGAGTGCCCTGAAGAGCGGTTGCATGTAGTTCCCTTCCGAGGCGGTGCCCGTTGATCATGGGCGTTCCTCGATCAACCGTGGCGGGAGCTCACCGCTGTCACAATCGAACGGAGGGGGAATCAGGGCAGAGGCAGGGACGCGGTCGGGGACTTCCTCCGGGTGACTCCTAGGGGTTGCATCCGAATTGCCGCTACCGTTCGGCCATGAAGGCAGCGGTGCACAGCCGGTACGGGCCGCCGGACGTGGTCCGGATCGCCGACGTGGACAAGCCGTCGGCCGGTGAGCGGGACGTACTCGTCAGGGTGCATGCGACCACGGTCAACCGGACGGACTGTGCCTACCGCGCGGCCAAGCCGTTCTTCATGCGCGCGCTCACCGGCATCGCCCGTCCGCGGCGGGCCGTACTCGGGACCGAGTACGCGGGAGTGGTGGAAGCGGTCGGCAGCGACGTCACCTCGTTCGCCGTCGGCGACCGCGTGTTCGGCTACAACGAGGGCGCGTTCGGTACCCATGCCGAGTACCTGGCGGTTCCACAGGACGAGGCGATCGCGGCCATGCCCGACGGCGTGACGTTCGAGGAGGCCGCGCCCGGCACCGAGGGAGCGCACTACGCCCTGTCGTTCGTCAGGACCGCCCGAGTGGGCCCCGGGCAGATCGTCCTGGTCAACGGCGCGACCGGCGCCATCGGCTCGGCTGCCGTGCAGTTGCTCAAGCACTACGGGGCCATCGTGACCGCGGTGTGTGACACGGCCCGCCTGGACTTGGTGAAGGGCCTCGGCGCGGACCGGGTCATCGACTACACCGCGCAGGACTTCACCCAGGACGAGCAGCGGTACGACGCGGTGTTCGACACCGTCGGCAAGAGCACGTTCGGCCGCTGCCGGCGGCTGCTGAAGCCCGGCGGGGTCTATCTGTCATCGGAGCTGGGACCCTTCGGACAGAACGTCCTCCTGCCCCTCGTCACCCCCCTGTTTCGCGGCAGAAGGGTCAAGTTCCCCTTTCCCCAGCAGAATCAGGAGGCCGTGCGGGACATCGGGGGCCTGATCGAGGCCGGAAGCTTCAAGCCGGTCATCGACCGACGGTATCCGCTGGAGCAGATCGTCGACGCCTATCGGTACGTCGAGACAGGGCAGAAGATCGGCAACGTCGTCGTCACCGTCGCGTCGTGAGACGCGACTGAGCCGCCCGGCGGTCATTTCCGTGGCGGGCGGCTCGGGTCGTCGAGCGTTCAGAGATCGAGGTCGGCGGCGGCACACTGTAGGTGTCCTGGGCCGCTGGACGACACCGGCCGGTGATGCCGATGGCGGGATTCGAACCCGCGTATCCCGCTGGAGAGGCGAAGTAGCCGCAGCCTGCGCACCTGAACACCCCACAACTTAGTGCTGGTCGGCGCAGCCGTGCACGTGGTTTTCCGGCGGCGGGGGCGGCAGTCCTCGCGGTCCCGGTCCTTGGGGTGGTCCCACGAGGCGCCTACGTTGTTCTGGGCTTGACCGGCACGCACACCCACGCGAGGACCGCGGCGGTGAGGTAGGCGAGCGCGCCGATCGCCATGCTGGTGCGCAGGCCGGTGCTGTGGGCGCCGGCCGTGGCGAGGAGGCTGCCGCCGAGGGCCACGCCGGTGGCGCTGCCGATCTGGCGAGTGGTGTTGAACAGGGCGGAGGCGGTGCCCGAGTAGGAGGCAGGCGCGGCGCTCATCACGGTGGCGGTCGAGCCGGTCAGGGCGAAGGAGGTGCCGAACCCCGCGGCCATCATCGGGGCCACCAGCAGCGCGTACGCGGGGTCGGTTCCCGCCGCGGCCCAGCCGGCCAGGCCCAGGGCGGCCAGGAGCATGCCGGAGACAACCAGCGGACGGTCACCGGTGCGGCGGCTCAGCCGTCCGGACAGGACGGAGGCGAACATCGTCATCGCGACCGCCGGGAACAGCGCCAGTCCGGTCTCGAGAGCGCTGTAGCCGCGCTGGTGCTGGAATTCCAGGCTGGCGGTGAACACCATGCCGTAGAAGCCGAAGTTGAACAGCAGGCCGATGACGGCGCCGCCGCTCATCGCGCGTGAGTGCAGCAGGTTCAGGGGAAGGGCGGGTGCGCGGGCGAGCCGCTCGCGTACGGCGAACGCCGCTGCGGACAGGACGGCAAGGGCGAGGCCGGCGAGTACGGCAGGATCGGACCAGCCTCGCCGTCCTGCCTCGTTGAGCGCCGTCGTGAGCAGTGCCACCGCCGCCACGACCGCGCACTGGGCCGGCCAGTCGAGGGCCCGGGTGGCGCGCCGGGGCGAGCGTGATACGTGCCGTAGCGTCAGTGCGAGGCAGGCCGCGCCGACCGGCAGGTTGATGAGGAACACCCAGCGCCAGCCCGCCGTGGAGACGAGCAGGCCGCCCAGCAGCGGGCCGGCGGAGGCCGCGATGCCCGCCATGGAACCCCACAGGCCGAAGGCCCGTGCGCGTGCGGCCGGTGCCGGGTAGGCCTGCTGGAGCAGCGCCAGGGACCCGGGCACGATCAGTGCCGCGCCGAGGCCTTCGACGAGACGGGCCGCGACCAGGACGGGGGCGTTCGGCGCGAGCGCGCACGCGGCCGAGGACGCCGTGAACACCGCCACGCCCCAGCAGAAGACCCGACGGTTGCCGAGCCGGTCGCCAAGGGCGCCGCCGGTGAGCAGGAATCCGGCGAAGACCAGGGTGTACCCGTCGGTGATCCACTGGATGCCCGTGAGCGAGGCCGACAGTTCGCGGCCGACCACCGGTACCGCGACGTTGATGATCGTCACGTCCAGGATCACCATGAAGTACCCGGCGCAGACCGCCAGCAGCGGTGCCCATGAGCGTTGCCCGGGCTCGGCGCCGTCCGCCGACTCCGCCGTCGCCACGGCCCCAGCTCCCTCCCGCCCACGGAAGTACCACGTCGAGGGTCACGGTAAGGGACATATGCCGCGCAATTCCTGAAGCCCGCTCCCCCGGCCGGTCGAGCCGCCGAACACCCCGACGCTCGCGCCCGGTTCTACTCGAACGCCCTGCGCGCCGCGGACACGGCCTCCTCGTACCCGAGCGCCCCGTCACGGTCCTTGTCGGCTTCCTCGAACGCGCGTCGGGCGTGAGCCAAGTCGATCCCGATGCCTCTGAGGGCCGCGAGGAATTCCTCGATGTCTATCCGACCGTCGCCGTCCGCGTCGCCGATGATTCTCATCTGGTCGGTGACGGCCTTGAGTGCCGGGTCCAGCGCGGTCATCTCGTCCTCCAGCCGGTCGTCTGGATGTGACTCCTGCCAGGCTGAGTGATGACGGTGCCGCTCGCGTGCCCGGACGGCCAGTCGGGTGACGGTTGCGGTTGCCTCATGCACCCCTTGTCCCCGTCGGACCTGTCCCGCGTGTGCCCGACGCATCCCGCTCGGCGCTCGTGACGCGGGTGAGCAGCGCCTGCGAGATCGCCACGGCGGACGGGTCGAGCGCGCTCTGGCCGTCCTCCACATCCCAGATCGCGTTCTGCAGCAGTCGTCCGAGCGTCCAGCCGGTCGCGCGTGCGCGGTCCAGGTCGAGGACCGAGGTGAGGAGGTCGAAGCGGCGGCGCACCACGCGCAGGGTGTCGCCCTTCGCGACCAGGTCGTCCCACCTGCTGTTCAGGGCGGGCCAGAGGTCGAAGCCGGGATCGCCGGCGAGCGGCTCCGGATCGATGGCCAGCCACGGCTCGCGTTGTGCGGCGAGGACGTTGTCGTAGTGCAGGTCCCAGTGCAGCATCCGGTCTCCGGGTTCATCGACCAGTTCGGCCACCGCCGACGCCCAGTCGAGCAGGAGGCGTCGATCCGCCGGGTCGGCCAGGGCCAGGGCCGTCTGCGGTACCTGTTCCAGCATCTCCCTCGCGATACTGCCGAGACCGCGCAGTCCCGGCGGCGCGGGCACACGAACCAGCTGGGACTGGAGCTCGGCGAGGATACCCATCGCGACGTCGTCGTCCTCGACGGAGGTGAGCGCGCGGGCGGCGTCCAGGCGCTCCAGAAGCATGCCGGCGCTCGCGGGATCGTGGTCGAGCAGCCGCACCATGCCTTGGCCGTTCCAAGTACGCAGCCCGATGAGCGCGGCCATGACCTCCTCTCGCGGCATCTGGAGCTTGAGGACCGCGCGCGTGCCGTCCTTGCGCAGCACCGGCAGCACGAGTGAGGCCTCCCCGGAGCCGGGGTCGCCGTCGCGTCTCAGCTCCCAGCGGTCCAGGATTTCCGTGGCGAGAGCCGGCAGTCCGGCGATCCAGGCCCTCCCCTCGTCGCCGAAGGCTCTGGCATAGGACGTGGCCAGGGATTGCGGGACCTCGGCCGCCTCCAAAGCGTTCCCGCGCCGCTCACGCACAGCCGCGTTCCCTCCGGTCCTCGCCTTACGTCCCCAGACCCGATGCGAGCCGTGCGTGCCATGCTGGATCCAAGGCCTGATCGAGGCAAGCCGACAGGTGGAGTACGCCATGGACTGGGCTCGGTTCGCGCAGCAGCTGGCGTCGATGGCGCGCGATCTGCTCTCGCAGGAGTCGGTCGACGCCACCCTGGAACGGATCACAAGCTCGGCGATCGAGCTCGTGGAAGCCTGTGACGCGGCCGGGATCCTGGTGCTGCACGGCCAGCAGGTCCAGTCGCTGGCGCCCACGCAGGAGCTGGTCGTCAAGAGCGACCGGTTGCAGGAGCAGATGCGCGAGGGGCCCTGCTTCGACGCCGCCCGCACGAAGCAGGGCGAGCGCGTGTTCCGGGTCCGGGACTTCACCCAGGATCAGCCGCAATGGCCCTCGTTCGCGCCCGCCGCCCGTGAGCTCGGCGTCGGCAGCATGATGGGCTTCCTGCTCTACACCGAGGACGAGGACCTCGGCGCGCTGAACGTCTACTCGCGCAAGCCCGGCGCGTTCACCGAAGCCAGCGAGCTGGCAGGCTGGCTGCTGGCCTCGCACGCCGCGGTCGCCTTCTCCAGCGCCCGCGCCCACGCCCAGATGGAACACGCCGTCGCCACCCGCCACATGATCGGCGAGGCCATGGGCATCATCATGGGCAGCCACGACCTCACCGAGGAGCAGGCCTTCGATGTGCTGCGCCGCTATTCGCAGGAGAACAACATCAAACTGCGTGAGGTCGCCCGCCTGATCTGCGATCACGGCAGCCTGTCCTGACGGGACGGTTGGGGCGGCTCCCCGGGCTCGTGGTCTGAACCAGAGGAGCCTGGCCGAACCCAGCCCCCAGGGGAACGTCGCCGAGCCCGGCCTGGCACTCCAAGTCCCCAGCCCGGCGCATTTCACGCCGCTCGTCGACCCGAGATCCCGCAGCCGGAGCGCGCACTCGGCATCGCGTCGACAAATGACTAGAGACGAGACGGTCCGTTTTGTTAAGGTGGGCGCGTGGCTTTCTACTACTTCCCCTGAGTCCGGGCACGGCGCAGGCCGCCGTTTCCGCTGCCCGTAGACCCTTCGCACACCCAGGGAAAGTCACATGCGCGAACGCGCCCCTACGCCCATGCCCGCTGCCGTGGCGCAGCTGTCCGTCAAGGACGTCTCCAAGTCCTACGGCACCCGGACCGTCCTCGACCAGGTCACCTTCACCGTCCGCCCGGGCGAGAAGGCGGCCGTCATCGGCGAGAACGGCTCCGGCAAGTCCACCCTGCTCCGGCTGATCGCCACGGCCGAGGTGCCGGACGCCGGGGAGCTCACCGTCCATTTCCCCGGCGGCATCGGCCACCTCGCCCAGACCCTCGACCTCGCCCCGGGCTGCACCGTGCGGGACACCGTCGACCTCGCCCTCGCCGAACTGCGCGACACGGAGCGGCGGTTGCGCGCAGCGGAGGAGCAGCTCGGTGAGGCCTCCGAGGACGAACTGGCCGCGTACGGTGAGCTGCTGATCGCGTACGAGGAACGCGGCGGGTACGACGCCGACGTACGTGTGGACGCCGCGATGCACGGACTCGGGCTCGCCGGGATCACCCGTGACCGCTTGCTCGGCTCCCTCTCTGGCGGCGAGCAGTCCCGGCTCGCACTGGCCTGCGTACTGGCCGCCGCCCCCGAGCTGCTGCTTCTCGACGAGCCGACGAACCACCTCGACGCGGCGGCCGTGCACTGGCTGGAGGAGCATCTGCGCGCCCACCGCGGCACCGTGGTCGCGGTCACCCATGACCGCGGCTTCCTGGAACGGATCGCCACCGCGATCCTGGAGGTCGACCGGGACACGCGCGCCGTGCACCGCCACGGCGACGGCTGGGCCGGTTACCGCGCCGCGAAGGCCGCCGCCCGGCGCCGCGCGGAGCAGGATCACATCGAGTGGCTCCAGGAGGTGGCCCGTACCGAGGAACTGCTCGGCGCCGCCGGGAAGCGGCTGGCCACCACCGGCAAGGACCCGCGACAGGGCTTCGGCAAGCACCGCCGCTCACACGACGCCAAGCTCGGCGGCCAGGTGCGCGCGGCCCGGGAGCGGCTGGCCCACCTGAGGCGCAACCCGGTGGCGGCACCGCCGCAGCCACTGCGGTTCACGACGACAGTGTCGGCGGCAGCCGACGAACCTCCCGGCGGCCACGTCCCCCACCCCGACCACCCGCTCGCCGAACTCGACGCCGTGACGGTCGGCACGCGGCTGCGCCTTGACGGGCCGCTGACCATCGCGCCAGGTCAGCGGCTGCTGGTCACGGGCGAGAACGGCGCCGGCAAGACGACGCTGCTGCGTGTCCTGGCGGGCGATCTGGAGCCGGACGCAGGCTCGGTACGCCGCCCTGCCCGGATCGGATACCTGGCGCAGGAGCTGCCCGCCCGCTCCACACGGCGGCCGTTGCTCGCCGCCTTCGCGGCCGGGCGGCCCGGGCTGCCGTACGAGTACGCCGAACAGCTCCTGGCGCTGGGCCTGTTCCGTGAGGAGGACCTGGACGTCCCGGTCGCCGCGCTGTCCGCGGGGCAGCAGCGGCGGCTCCAGCTCGCCGCTCTGGTGACCCGGCCCGCCGACCTCCTCGTGCTCGACGAGCCCACGAACCAT
Organism: Streptomyces sp. UW30; assembly: GCF_008042075.1. GTDB lineage: Bacteria > Actinomycetota > Actinomycetes > Streptomycetales > Streptomycetaceae > Streptomyces. The sequence goes on from NZ_RDBN01000008.1 coordinate 137,006, forward strand.
CTCGCGCTCGACCTCGTCGAGGATCTGGAGGCGGCGCTCGCGGCCTACCCGGGGGCGGTGGTGGTGGTCTCGCACGACCGTGCCTTCCGTGAGCGGTTCCCGGGCGAGCGGCTCGAGCTGCGCGGCGGCCGCAGGTTCACCCTCACGGGGCCCGAGTCCTAAGGGACTGTTAGGTCTTGGTTCGCGCTGTTGAACGGCCCCGTCGTGCCATCGACTCTGTGTGCTCCCGGGCCGCAGACAAGGGAGTTCTCGATGGCCACACAGACCACGACCGCGGGTGCGCGCGAGTCACGCCACGGCGAGCGCAGGGTTGTCAGCAACATCCTGCGCGGATCGATCGGCAACCTGATCGAATGGTACGACTGGTACGCGTACACCGCGTTCAGCGTGTACTTCGCCGCGGCGTTCTTCCCGTCCGGCGACCAGACCGCCCAACTGCTCAACACCGCGGCCGTGTTCGCCGTCGGCTTCCTGATGCGTCCGATCGGCGGCTGGGTGCTGGGGCGGTACGCCGACCGCCGTGGCCGGCGCGCGGCGCTGACGCTGTCGGTGACGCTGATGGCGGCCGGTTCGCTGATCGTGGCGCTGACGCCGTCGTACGGCGCGATCGGGGTCGCCGCGCCGGTGCTGCTGGTGGCGGCGCGGCTGTTGCAGGGTCTGTCGGTCGGCGGGGAGTACTCGACCTCGGCCACCTATATGTCGGAGGTCGCCTCGCCCGGCCGGCGCGGCTACTACTCCAGCTTCCAGTACGTCACGCTCATCGCCGGCCAGCTGACCGCGCTCGGCCTCCAGATCGTCCTCCAGCAGCTGCTCAGCGGCACGCAGATGGAGTCGTGGGGCTGGCGGATCGCGTTCGTCGTCGGTGCCGCAGGGGCGATCGTCGTGCTGTGGCTGCGGCGCGGCATGGACGAGTCGGAGAGCTTCGAGCGCGTGGCCGCGGCCGCCGAGGGCGGGGACGAGAAGGACGGCGGGGCGGCGCGCGGCAGCCTGCGCATGCTGCTGTCCTACCCCCGGCAGTGCCTGATCGTGGTCGGCCTGACCATGGGCGGCACGCTGTTCTTCTACACGTACACGACGTACCTGCAGAAGTTCATGGTCAACACCAGCGGCATCGCCAAGCCGACGGCGGCCTGGATCAACTTCTTCGCGCTGCTGGTGTTCGTCGTGCTCCAGCCGGTCATGGGGCTGCTGTCCGACCGGATCGGGCGGCGTCCGATGCTGATCGGGTTCGGCGTGCTGGGGGCGATCGTGGTGGTGCCCTCGCTGACGCTGCTGTCGCACACCAGCGATCCCGTGTACGCGTTCCTGCTCATGGTCGGTCCGCTGGCCGTCAGTTCGCTGTACACCTCGATCAGCGCGGTGGTGAAGGCCGAGCTGTTCCCGACCTCGATCCGGGCGCTGGGCGTCGGCCTGCCCTACGCGCTGACCGTGGCCCTGTTCGGCGGGACGGCCGAGTACGTCGCCCTGTGGTTCAAGGACGCCGGCCACGAGAGCTGGTACTTCTACTACGTCACCGCCTGCGTCCTGGTCTCGCTGCTCGTCTACATTCGGATGCGCGAGACGTCGGACGGATCGCCGCTGGAGAGCGAGGCCAAGGACTGACCGGGAGGGTGGCGGGCGTGCACGTACTGCTGGCCGAGGACGACGACGGGGTGGCCGGTGCGCTGACCGAGGTTCTGTACGAGCACGGTCATATGCCCACCCGGGTGCGGCGCGGCGAGGACGTCCTCGCCCGCCACCGGCAGGCCGACCTGCTGCTGCTCGACCTCGGTCTGCCCGACCTCGACGGGCTGGAGGTGCTGCGCAAGGTGCGCGCGGTGAGCAGTCTTCCGGTCGTGGTCCTCACCGCGCGCGGTGACGAACGGTCGGTGGTGCGCGGGCTGCGGCTGGGCGCCGACGACTACCTGGTCAAGCCGGTGCGGCTGGCCGAGCTGCTGGCCCGGATCGAGGCCGTCACACGCCGCGCCGCACCGCCGAGCCCGCCGGCGCCGCGTACGGTGCGCGCCGGTGACGTCGAGGTCGATCTCGACGCGCGCCGGGTGACGGTGGGCGGCGCGGAGGTGCGGCTGACCACGAAGGAGTTCGCGGTGCTGGCCGCGCTGGCGGGCCGGGCGGGTACGGCGGTCAGCCGGCAGCAGCTGATGGACGAGGTGTGGGGCGACGCCTATCTGGCGGTGTCCCGCTCGCTGGATGTCCATCTGACCCAGCTGCGGGCGAAACTCGGCCGCCCGGACGTGCTGACCACGATCCGCGGCTTCGGCTACCGGTTCGGCGGCTGAACCCGTCCCATGCGTACCCGGGTGCTGACCGTCGTCCTAGCCTTCGCGGTGCTCGCGGTGGCCGGTTTCGCCGTGCCCCTGCTCGGGGTTACCGGCACACAGCGTACGGAGCAGCTCGTCGCGGCCCGCACCGGCGACCTCGACCGCTTCGCCGGTCTGGCCGGGCAGGCCGCCGAGAGCGGTGACACCGGCGCGCTGACCGCCGAGGTCACGCGGTACGCCGAGCTGTACGGCGAGGCGGTCGTGGTCGTCGACGCCCGCCGAGCCCCCGTGGTGGAGGCGGGAGGTCTGCGCGCCGCGGACCCGGCCGTGGCCCGTCTGGTCGACGCGGCGCTGCGCAACCAGCGCGTCTCGCCCGGAGGCACACTGCGCCCCTGGTCCCGGGGCGACAAGCTGCTCGCCCGCCCGGTGGGCACCGGCACCCGGGTGTCGGGCGCCGTGGTGCTGCGGGCCTCGGTGCGGGCCGCCGCCGACGACATCGCCCTGCGCTGGGCACTGGTCCTGGCCGGGGCGGGCCTGTTCGCCGTGGCCTGCGTGCTGCTCGCCCGCGCCGCCACGCGGTGGGTCGTACGGCCCCTGCATCACCTGGACCGCGCGGTCGGCGCGCTCGCGGCGGGGCTGCCGGCCGAGCACGCCCGGGGCGGCGGCCCGCCCGAGCTGCGGCAGCTGGCCACCGGCTTCAACCGCATGGCCGACGCGGTGACCACCGCACTGGAACAGCAGCGCCGCCTGGTGGCCGACACCTCGCACCAGCTGCGCAATCCGCTCGCCGCGCTGCGCCTGCGCATCGACTCCCTGCAGCTCCGTCTGCCCGACTCCGCCACCCGCACGTACACCGGCGTGACCGCAGAGCTCGAACGCATGGAGCATCTCCTGGACGACCTGCTCGCCCTCGCGAACGCCGAGCACCGCGCCGGGGAACTCGCCGTGACGGACGCGCCGGAGGCGTCCTGCGACGCGACGGGGATCGCCGACGCCCAGACGCAGCTGTGGCGCCCGGTGGCCGAACAGGGCGGCGTCCACCTCGACCGCGTCCCCGGTCCCGTCGTCCTGATGGCCTGCACGGAGGGCGAGCTGGCCCAGGTCGCCGACATCCTCCTGGACAACGCGATCAAGTACGCCGGGAGCGGCGCCCGCGTCGAAACGCGCTGCTTCACCGCGGGCCCGGACGCGGTGTTCGAGGTGCGGGACGACGGCCCGGGGCTCGGCCGGGCCGAACTCCCCCAGGCGGGAACGCGCTTCTGGCGCTCCGAGCGCCATCGGGACGTACGCGGCAGCGGCCTGGGGCTGGCGATCGCGGAGCAACTGGTGGCCGGCCGGGGCGGACACGTCGAGTTCGCGTCGGCCGAACCGCACGGACTGCGGGTCAGGGTCGTACTCCCGCGCGCCGGGCAGGAGACGCCCACGACGAAGGGGCGTACGCCATGACCGGCACGGCTCGTCGCACCGTGCTGCGCGCCGCCCTCGGCGTGGCGGGTACGGGCCTGCTCGCAGCCGCCGGGACGGCCGACTCCCGGCACACGGACCGTGGCCCGCAGGGCAGGCTGCGGATCGCGACCGGCGAGTCCGGCAACCTCTACGCGGCCTTCGGCCTGCTGCTCGCCGACCAGGTGCGGGCGGCCTACCCCCGGCTGTCCTGCGAGGTGATCAACAGCGAGGCCAGCGTGGACAACATACGCATGCTGCAGTCCCGCCGGGCCGATGTGGCGCTGTCCCTGGCCGACATCGCGTGGGCCGCGTACGGCGGTTCGCAGCCGTTCGCCCGGCGGGTGCCCCTGCGGGCGATCGGCCGGGTGTACGAGAACTACCTTCAGCTGGCCGTGCGCGCCGACGCACAGATCCGGACCGTCGCCGACCTGGCGGGGCACACCGTGTCACTGGGCGCGCCCGCGTCCGGCGGTGCCGTGCTCGGCGACCGCCTGCTGCGTGCCGCGGGGTTGACCCCGGGTGCCGACGTCCAGGTCCGCCGTATGTTGCTGCCTCAGGCGGTACGCGCGATGCGGGACGGTGAGATCGACGCCCTGCTGGTGTCGGGCGGCCTGCCGCTGCCGGCGCTCTCCGGGCTCGGCGCCCGGCGCGGCATCCGCCTCCTACCGCTCGCCGCACTGCTCCCCCACCTGCGTGCGGGTAGGGAGCCCTCCGGGCCGGGTCTTGAGGCGGTGACGGTGCCGGCGGGGGCGTACCCGGGCACGCCCGAGGTGACCACCATCGGTGTGGCCAACCTGCTGCTGTGCCGCCCCGACCTGCCCTCCCCCGTCGCCGCCGCCCTCACCGACGTCCTGGTGCGCCGCGCCACGCACCTCGTCCCCACCACGGCCCTGGGCACCCAGTTCCTGGACGCCCGCAGCCTGATCTCGACCGGGGCCGTGCCCCTGCATCCCGGTGCGGTCGTCGCGTACCGCGAACTGCACGGCTAGCGGCCCGACTTCGTCGGCCGGCCTAGGCTGTCGCCGTCTGCGCCGGTGCGCTCCTGCTCGAGAACCGCTGCGGCAGCCAGGCGCAGGCGGCCCGGCCAGGAATCCCAGCGGGAAGCAACGGCGCCTGCCACGCGCGGCCCGATTCCGCCCGCAAACCACGGCCGACGGCCCCGGCTGTTACAGGTCCCCGCTGCGCTGTCCCAGCCCGCCCCTGACCTATCTTGGCCTGCATGCAGTCATACACGATCGGCCAGGCCGCACGGCTGCTCGGCGTGAGCCCGGACACCGCGCGGCGGTGGGCTGACGCGGGGCGCGTGGCGACCCATCGCGACGAGGGCGGCAGACGGCTCATCGACGGGAAGGACCTGGCCGCCTTCTCGGTGGAGCTCGCCAAGGGCGGCAGCGGCGAGGAGGACGCCTCCTACACCTCGGTCCGCAACGCCTTCCCCGGCATCGTCACCGCGATCAAGCTGGGTGACGTGGCCGCCCAGGTGGAGATCCAGGCCGGACCGCACCGGCTGGTGTCGCTGCTGACACGGGAGGCCGTGGAGGAGTTGGGGCTGGAGGTGGGCATGGAGGYCACCGCCCGGGTGAAGTCGACGAATGTGCACATCGACCGCGTCTGAGCGTGCCGGGCGGTGACCTCCGCCCTCACTTGGTGACCGAGTAGGAGTGCGCTCCGGTCCCGGCGAGGGCGCCGCCGTCCACGATCAGGTACTCGTCGCGGATCGGGCGGCCCGCGAACCAGGACTCCAGGATCTCGCGGGTGCCCGCGGCGTAGCGGGCCTGCGCGGAGAGGGAGGAGCCCGAGATGTGCGGGGTCATGCCGTGGTGCGGCATGGTGCGCCAGGGGTGGTCGGCGGGGGCGGGCTGCGGGTACCAGACGTCCCCTCCGTAGCCCGCCAACCGCCCGCTGCGCAGGGCGCGGTCCACGGCGTCCCGGTCCACGATCCTCGCCCGGGCGGTGTTGATGAGGTAGGCGCCACGCTTCATCGTCGCGAGCAGTTCGTCGCCGAAGAGGCCCTCGGTCTCCGGGTGCAGCGGTGCGTTGATCGTGACGACGTCGCAAGTGGGCACCATGTCGGCGGCCGTCGCGTGGAAGGTGAGCCCGAGCTCCTCCTCCAGCTCGCGCGGCAGCCGGTGCCGGTCGGTGTAGTGCAGCTTCACGTCGAAGGGCGCGAGGCGCCGCAGCACCGCAAGGCCGATGCGGCCGGCGGCGACTGTCCCGACGTGCATGCCCTCCAGGTCGTACGAGCGGGCCACGCAGTCGGCGATGTTCCAGCCGCCGTCCCGCACGACCTGGTGGGACGGCAGGTAGTTGCGCACCAGGGACAGCGTCGTCATCACCACGTGCTCGGCGACGCTGATGCTGTTGCAGTACGTCACCTCGGCGACCGTCACCCCGTGCGCGATGGCCGCGTCGAGGTCGACGTGGTCGGAGCCGATGCCCGCGGTGACGGCCAGTTTCAGGTTCCGGGCGGCCGCGATGCGCTCCGCGGTGAGGTACGCCGGCCAGAACGGCTGCGAGATGACGACGTCCGCGTCGGGCAGCTCACGGTCGAAGACGGATCCGTCGCCCTCCTTGTCGGAGGTGACGACGAGGGTGTGGCCGGCCTTCTCCAGGTAGTCGCGCAGGCCGAGTTCCCCGGA
>NZ_RDBN01000008.1:143401-151674 GCF_008042075.1 Streptomyces sp. UW30
TAAAAAAAAAAAGGCGCTGCTGAAGGTGGCACGCGAGGCGGGCGTGCGCGACGCACTGGAGGCACGTCTGCGGACGTACGCCTTCGGGTATCCGTCGGTGGGGTCGTCATACAGGACGCAGAGCACCTTGGCCATGTCGCGGCTCCTCAACTGGCGTTGCGGGAAGGTGCAGTTCACGATCCTCGTCGCCGAACGCCCTGGTCAAAGCGAACCTCTCTATGCCCGGATAGGCCGCGGCTATCAGCTGCGCAGATACGTCCGCAGACGTGCCTCCAGTGCGTCGCGCACGCCCGCCTCGCGTGCCACCTTCAGCAGCGCCTGCGCCAGGACCGACTGGGGTTCGCTGCGGGCGACGACCAGCCCGACGCGTGGTCCGTGCGCGGGGCCCTCCAGCGGGACCACCCGCATCCCCTCCGGCACCCCGAACATGTGCAGCCACGCGTGGGAGATCACGCTCGACCAGCGGCCGCCGGGCAGATGGGCGTAGAGCCCGGCGACGCTGTCCGTCTCGATGGCGGGGGCCGCCGTGGCTCCGTCGGCGGCGAAGCAGTCGTCGATGATCCGCCGGTTGCGCATCCGCGGGGACAGCAGGCACAGCGGCAGGGCGGCGGCCTGCGACCAGCGCGCGGTGTCGGAGCCTCCAAGGGGGCCGTCGACAGGGGTGAGGAGCATGTACCGCTCCTCGTAGAGCGGATAGCGGCGGACCTGGCGCAGCGTGTCGTCGTCCAGATAGGTCATCGCCGCGTCCAGCTCGAACTCCGCCAGTCCGTGGGTGATCTGCGCCGACGACAGCGACTCCAGGGCCACCGCGGCGCGCGGATGCCGCTCGCAGAAGGGAGTGGTGAGCAGGGAGGCGACGGGCAGGGCCGTCGGGACGACACCCAGCCGCAGGGTGCCGGTCAGGCCGCCGCGCAGTGCCGACAGCTCCTGGCGCAGTGCGTCCTGCTCGGCGAGGATGCGGTGCGCCCACGCCAGGACCACCTCGCCCTCCGGCGTCAGTCCCTCGTAGCGGCGGCCCCGGCGCACGATCGGCACGTCCAGTTCGCGTTCGAGCCGCCGGATCGCGGCGGACAGAGACGGCTGGGAGACGTAGCAGGCGGCGGCCGCCCGCGCGAAGTGCCGCTCGCGGGCGAGCGCGACGAGGTACTCCAACTGGCGCAGCAGCATGCGCGACCCCCTGGGGTTCCGGTGTGCCGACGTACAGCATTGGCCAGGCCGCGCGCCTGTTGCGAGTGAGTCCGCAGACCGCGCGCCGATGGGCGGACGCGGGGCGGCTGCCGATGGGGCGGTACGGCTCGGGGAACCGGGTGATCGACGGCGTGGGGCTGTCMCGGTTCGTACGGGAGCGGACAGCCGAGGAGGGCCCCTTCCACCCGGTCTCCCCCGCCTTCGCCTACGCCCTGCGGGACGCGGGCGTGGCCTGATCAGGGTTCGGCGGGAGGCGGGCGTGGCCCGATCAGGGCCTGCCGGCGGCCCAGCCCGCTCCCGTCCTCCCCGTCATTCCCAGGCGCTGTATCCGCCGTCCACGTGAATCGCCTCGATGCCGCTGATGTACCGGGCGCCGCAGCGGTCCTGGGGCAGGACGAGCTGCGGTCCCGCACGGTCGAGCGGCGTGTCGTCGAGGGTGACCGCCAGCAGGACGGGGGCACGGCCGAAGTCCGGGTCGATCTCCGCCCAGGACAGCAGGGCACGGTGACCGTCGGCGCCGCGTACGGCGATCAGGAAGCGCAGGCGGTCCTTGCGGCGGGCGGGGTCGAAGACGGGACCGGCGTCCGTGAGGACGTCGTGCAGGAGCGGCCCGGTGAAGCGATGGCTCTGCACGCCGCTGGTGGCGCACTCGAAGGCGACCTCGGCCCGGTGCTGGGGCCAGCCGAGCAGGTCGGGCACCGTCAGGCGGGCCGGGTGGTCCAGGTCTCCGGCGAGGACGAGTTCAGCCGCCGGTCCGGCGGTCGTACGGGCAGCTGCGAGGGACTGACTCACGGGCTACCACCTCCTGGGTGACCGTACCCGAACACCGCCCCCGTAGAAACGCACATGCCATGCCAACAGATGATGGATGCGGCTCATGCAAAGCGACAGGAGACTTTACCCTCGCAGTTGCGGCATTATCATCGGCGTATGCACACCTACCGGATCGGTGACGCGGCCGCGTTACTCGGGGTCAGCGCCGACACCGTGAGGCGTCTGGTGGACGGCGGGAAACTCACCGCCGAACGCGACGGGTTGGGCCACCGCATCATCCCCGGCCCGGCCCTCGCGGCCTACGCCCGGCAGCTGCACCGGGCCGAACGGGAGTCCACCGGCTCCTCGGCCCGCAACCGGTTCTCCGGCATCGTCACCGACGTGATCCTCGGGGACGTGTCGGCGCAGGTGGAGATCCAGGCCGGACCGTTCCGGGTGGTGGCGATGGTCAGCCGCGAGTCGGCTGAGGAACTGGGGATGGAACCCGGCGTTCCGGCCGTCGCCGTGATCAAGTCGACCAACGTGGTCGTCGAAAGACCGTAGCTGAGTCCGTCAGGACCAAAAGGGAGTGGACCCGTGATGACCCGTACCGCGCGCCGGAACCGCCGCATGTTGCAGGTGACCGGCGCAGGCGCCGCCGCCCTGCTGGCCCTGAGTGCCTGCTCGTCCTCCGACTCGGATTCCGCCGGGTCGGACTCCTCGGCGTCGGCCTCCGCGTCGGACAAGCTGTCCGGCGAGGTGACCGTCTTCGCGGCGGCCTCGCTGAAGGAGAGCTTCACGGCGCTGGGCAAGGAGTTCGAGAAGGAGCACCCGGGTACGAAGGTGACCTTCAGCTTCGGCGGCAGCGACGCCCTCGCCGCGAGCATCACCGGCGGAGCCCCGGCGGACGTGTTCGCCTCCGCCAGCCCCAAGACGATGAAGATCGTCACGGATGCGGGCGACGCCTCCGGCACGCCGGCCACCTTCGTCCGCAACCAGTTGGAGATCGCGACCCTGCCGGGCAACCCCGACAAGATCGCCTCCCTCAAGGACCTGACCAAGTCGGACCTGAAGGTCGTGCTGTGCGACAAGACGGTGCCGTGCGGTGCCGCCGCCCAGAAGGCCGTCGACGCGAGCAAGCTGAAGCTGACGCCGGTCTCCTACGAGGAGGACGTCAAGTCCGCCCTCAACAAGGTGGTGCTGAAGGAGGCCGACGCGGCAGTCGTCTACAAGACCGATGTGAAGGCCGCGGGTGACAAGGTGGAGGGCGTGGAGTTCCCCGAGTCCGCCGACGCCATCAACGACTACCCGATCACCGTGCTGAAGGAATCGCGGAACACCGAGGCCGCCAAGGCGTTCATCGCGCTGGTGCAGTCCCCCGAGGGCCAGAAGGTCCTTTCCGAGGCCGGGTTCCTCCAGCCGTGACCTCCCCGTCCATGGACAAGGCCGACGCCGCGGACACCCTGACCGGTGGCCCGCGGCGCCGCCGCGTCCGCGGGGACCATGCCGGACGGCGCGTGCGCGGGGGCGTGCCGCTGCCGCTGCTCCTGCCCGCGCTGATCGGCCTGGCCTTCCTGGTCCTCCCGCTCGTCGCCCTGCTGATCCGGGCGCCCTGGCGGAGCATGCCCGACCTGCTGACCAGCTCCGAGGTGTGGCAGGCCCTGCAGCTGTCCCTGGTCTGCGCGACGGCGGCGACCGCGGTGAGCCTGGTGATCGGGGTGCCGCTGGCCTGGCTGCTGGCCCGGGTCGAGTTCCCCGGGCGGGGGATAGTACGGGCCCTGGTCACCCTGCCACTGGTGCTGCCGCCGGTGGTCGGGGGTGTGGCGCTGCTGATGGCGCTCGGCCGCAACGGCGTCGTGGGCCGGTGGCTGGACGACTGGTTCGGGGTCACGCTGCCGTTCACGACCGCGGGCGTGGTGGTGGCGGAGGCGTTCGTCGCGATGCCGTTCCTCGTCATCAGCGTGGAGGGCACCCTGCGCGCCGCCGATCCGCGCTACGAGGAGGCCGCCACCACCCTGGGCGCCTCCCGCTTCACCGCGTTCCGCCGGGTCACCCTGCCCCTCATCGCGCCCGGCATCGCCGCCGGAGCCGTCCTCGCCTGGGCCCGGGCGCTCGGCGAGTTCGGCGCGACCATCACCTTCGCCGGCAACTTCCCGGGCCGCACCCAAACCATGCCCCTCGCCGTCTACCTCGCCCTCCAGAACGACCCCGAGGCGGCGATCGCCCTCAGCCTGGTGCTGCTGGCCGTGTCGATCGCGGTGCTGGCGGGGTTGCGTGACCGATGGATGACCGCCTCATGACCGACACCGAGAAGACGACCGTCGACGCTCGCACCGGGACCGGTGGGGGCCTCGACGCCCGGCTGGTGGTGGAGCGTGGCGCCTTCCGACTGGACGTGGCCCTGAACGCCGCACCCGGCGACGTGGTCGCGCTGCTCGGTCCCAACGGCGCGGGCAAGACGACCGCCCTGCGGGCCCTCGCCGGTCTCGTCCCCCTGTCCGACGGTCATCTCCGGCTGGACGGGGCGGAGTTGGACCGTACGCGTCCGGAGTCCCGGCCGGTCGGGGTCGTCTTCCAGGACTACCTGCTGTTCCCGCATCTGTCCGCGTTGGACAACGTGGCGTTCGGGCCGCGCTGCCATGGGGCCACCAAGGCGGAGGCCCGTGCGCGGGCTGCCGGGTGGCTGGAGCGCATGGGTCTCGCCGAGCACGCCGGCAGCAAGCCGCGCAGGCTCTCCGGCGGTCAGGCGCAGCGTGTCGCCCTCGCCCGCGCGCTGGCCACCCATCCGCGGCTGCTGCTGCTCGACGAGCCGCTCGCCGCCCTCGACGCCCGCACCCGCCTCGACATCCGCGCCCAGCTCCGCCACCACCTGGCCGACTTCGAGGCGGTCGCCGTGCTGGTCACGCACGATCCGCTGGACGCCATGGTCCTGGCCGACCACCTGGTCGTCATCGAGGGCGGTCATGTCGTGCAGGAGGGCACGCCGTCCGACATCGCCCGGCATCCGCGCACCGACTACATCGCGCACCTGGTCGGCCTCAACCTCTACCGGGGAGAGGCCGAGGGGCACACGGTCCGCGTCGACGCGGGACCCGCGATCACGACCACCGAGGACCTCACCGGGCCGGTCTTCGTCGCCTTCCGACCCAGCGCGGTCACCCTGCACCGCGAGCGCCCCACCGGCTCCAGCGCCCGCAACCTCTGGCGCTGCGAGGTGGCCGGCCTGGAGACCCACGGCGACCAGATCCGCGCCGACCTCACCGGCGAACTGCCGCTGGCCGCCGACCTCACCACCATCGCCGCCGCCGAGCTCGACCTGCGCCCCGGCGTCACGGTGTGGGCGACGGTGAAGGCCACCCAGACGCACGCGTACCCGGCGTGAGGGGTCGGCGCGTGGCAGGGCTGCCCTGGTCTGCGAGGGATCACGGGGCGTTTGCCTCGCGGCTGCGACGGGGTTCCCGCGGGCAGCGCACATGCCGGACTACGGTGGACCGGACAGCACCCCGAACGGGGGCAAAACCCCCATACCCTGCGAGGCGTACGACCATGAGCCTGAGCATCCGCAACCAGATCCCCGGCACCGTCACCTCCGTCACCCCGGGGGAGGCCATGGCGACGGTCAAGGTCCGCCTCGCCGGCGGCCAGGACGTCACCGCCGCCATCACCGCCGACGCCGTCAAGGACCTGGGCCTCGCGCAGGGCTCCGCCGTACACGCCCTGGTCAAGGCCACGGAGGTCGCACTGGCGACCGGCCCGGTGGAGGGACTGTCCATCCGCAACCGGCTGTCCGGCACGGTGCGTGAGGTCGCGACGGGCGCCGCCATGGCCTCGGTGCGCGTCTCGGTCGACGGCGGCGAGATGACCGCTGCCATCACGAAGGACGCGATCACCGATCTCGGCCTCGCGGCGGGCTCCGCCGTCACCGTCCTGTTCAAGTCGACCGAGGTGTCGCTCGCGACCGTCTGAGCCCGGTACGGCGTCCCAACGGGGCGAGTCCTGAACCGGCCGCACCCGTCCCGTCGGTCAACTGCCCGGTGCCTCCTGGAGCTTGGCGAGGGTCAGGACCTCGCCGCCGATGCCCCAACCGCCGTCGGGGACCTCCTCGACGAGCACCAGGGTGGTGGCCCGGGCACGTTCGCCGTAGACGTCGACGTACAGCTCCGTGGCGGCGGTGACGAGGTGCTCCATCTGCTCGGTGGTGAGGGTCCCGGCGGGGACCTTGAAGTTCGCGAACGGCATGGTGGGGGCTCCCCCTGGACTCGGGTTCGGTAAGGCACTTGCGGGCTCCACCCTCGGCCGACGCCAGGCCCGTGACCAGGGCTGTGCTCACCCTGGGGTCGCCATCCCCTGGGTGAGCGGGCCGGTCGGGGGCAGGATGGGCGGCGTGAACCTCTCCGAACTCGCCGCGTTCCTCAAGTCCCGGCGCGCCCGCGTGCGGCCCCGCGATGTCGGGCTCACGGCCGGGCCCCGGCGTCGCGTCCCGGGTCTGCGCCGCGAGGAGGTGGCGCAGTTGGCCGGCCTGTCCGCGGACTACTACACGGAGCTGGAGCGGGGCCGTGGCGCACAGCCCTCCGACCAGACGCTGGCCGCCCTGTCGCGCGCGCTGCGGCTGAGCAGGGACGAGCGCGACCACCTCTTCCACCTGGCGGACCGCCGTATCCCGCCGGCCACGCACGGCCCGGCCGCACATGTCGAGCCCGGCCTGCTCAGCCTGCTCGACCGGCTCACCACGACGCCCGCCATGGTCATCACCGCTCTCCACGAGACCTTGGCGCAGAACGCACTGGCCGCCGCTCTGGTCGGAGCGCATCCGCCGGTCGGCGCGCCGGCGGCGGCCGGCCCCACCACCGGTTTCCTCTACCGCTGGTTCACGGAGCCGTCCTCGCGCGACCTCTATCCGCCCGAGGACCACCCCCACCACTCCGCCGTGTTCGTCTCCGACCTGCGGGCGGTGGCCGCCCGGCACGGCCGGGACGCCGGGATCGCCGGGCTGGTGGCCCGACTGCGGCGGTCCAGCGAGGAGTTCAGCGCGCTGTGGGACACCGGTGACGTGGGCGTGCGCCGGGCCGATCACAAGCGGATCGTCCATCCCACGCTCGGCGTCATCGAGGTGGACTGCCACAGCCTGTTCAGCGAGGACGGCCACCAGCGGCTGCTGTGGTTCACCGCGCCGCCGGGCTCGCAGGGCGCGGCGCGGCTGGAACTGCTCTCCGTGGTCGGACGCCAGGACATGTCTGCGGCGGGTGAGGAACGGGCCGTCTGAGGGCCGGGGCACCGGCGAGATCGCCGGGCACCGTGGCCCGGGAGCCCCGGGCCGGCGCCTCGCTCACCCCTCTGGGGAGTTCAGCCACTTCTGGCCGCCGAGCGGGAACTCGTACGCCGGACGCCCGTTGTTGCCGCTCGTCCGGAACGGCCTCCCGCCGTCGTCGACGACCACCGTGCCCTTCCGGTCACCGCTGGACCACACCAGCTCCAGGTACCACCGCACGTCGTACGCCGACGCGTCGGCCGTGACCTCGAAGACCTCCGGGTCCGACTCGCTCACCTTCAACGGGAAGTCCCGCTGCCCGGCACCGGCGACGACGGTCGGCCGAGCGCCGTCGAGCGCCACGCTGAAGGGCCGGGTCGGCACATCGCCTCCGCACCCGACACCCATCACATAGTCGTTCCAGGCCGGTGGTGTGTCCTTGCCGACCACCCGGACCTTCAGGCCCTCGACGACCACCGTCTCCTCCCCCGTGCCCTGGACGGTGAGCCTCAGCAACTGCTCCCCTGCCGACACCGCCTTGTAGGCCCCGACCCAGGCCGGCGCGTCCTGCTCCACCGGCGGCGGACCGACCTCCGTCGCGGGCCGGTCGATCAGATAGTGCTGGGAGCAGGGGCCCTCCCAGCTGTACGGCCGGGTGTGCACGGTGAGTGGAGGCTTGGAGTCCGGCTCGGCGGCCGTGCCTGCCCCGCCGTTGCCCGTGCCGTTCGTCGAGGTCGCGGAGGACGACGGGGACTTCGGCCGGTCGGGCTCGGTGCCCTTCGACGGGGACGCCGACGCGCTCTCCTCGGTCTTCGTCGGACGGCCGGGTGTCCGGCCGGAGGCGTCCTTCGAGGCGGCGGCACCGACGGCGCTGCCCCGTCCCGCGTCGCCCTGCTCCCCGCCCGACGGCAGACTCACAGCCAGCGCGGCGGCACCGAGCCCGACCGGCCGAAGTCCCCGTCGTCCTCCGCGACCTCGACGAACGGCACGGGCAACGGCGGGGCAGGCACGGCCGCCGAGCCGGACTCCAAGCCTCCACTCACCGTGCACACCCGGCCGTACAGCTGGGAGGGCCCCTGCTCCC
>NZ_RDBN01000080.1 GCF_008042075.1 Streptomyces sp. UW30
GTCCCATCCCACTCCCACCCCTTGTCCCATCCCACTCCCACCCCTTCTCCCCGGCAGCCGGCAGCAGCGTCGCCCACCACCCCGGACCAGCCGCCAACCTGGGCGCCGGCCGCACCGACCACCGCCCTGCTGACCGCGCTGGGTGTTCTGATGGTCGGGCAGATGTACACCGTCCTGGCCCTGCTGCGCCCGATGGCCGCCGCGCTCGGCACCACATCGGGACAGGCCACCTGGACGGCGACGGCGTTCGGCTTCGCCTACGCCGCCGGATTCCTCCTCGCCGGTCCGTTGTCGGACCGCTACGGTTCGCGCGCCGTGATCACCACCGGACTGGTGGCCGCCACGGCAGCCACCCTGGCGGTCGGCGCCGCTCCCGACCTCACGTGGGCCGTCGCCCTGCGGATAGTGCAGGGACTGACCGCCGCGACCTTCGCGCCCTCCGCGCTCTCCTACGTCGTCCACCACATCGCGCCCCAGCGCCGCGGCATCGCCCTGACCTGTATCACCAGCGGCATGTTCGCAGCCGCCGTCATCATGCAGATCGGCGCCCAGGCCGTCGCGGCCGGGCTCGGGTGGCGTGCGGTCTTCTGGATCGGCGCCGCGCTCATGGCGCTGAGCCTGATACCGGTACGCCGTGTGTTGCAGCCCACCCTCCGCCACGGTTCCGGCGGCGGGCTGCGGCAGGCGTTCGCGGCGATGCCACGGCTGCTCGGCTGCCCACGCCTGGTCGCCCTCTACCTCTCGACCGTGGCCCTGATGGCCTCGTTCGTTGCCGTCTACACGGCGATCGCCATCGCCGGACCGCCCGGTATCGCCGGGAACTCGTCCGCGGTCCTCGCCCTGCGGGCCAGTGCGCTGCCCGCCCTGGTGGCCATCCCCGTACTCGCCCCCGTGCTCCAGCGCCTGGCCGCACCCCTGCGCACGGTCCTCGCCTTCGCGCCGGCCGCCCTCGCCGTCGCGGCCGGCTCCTTCCTCGGCGGCCACACCGTGGCGCTGGCCATCGCCCTGCTGCTGTTCGTGGCAGCCGTCGCGGCAGCGGCGCCCGCCGTCGTCGAGACCATCAACGCGGGCGCGGCGCACGCACGCGGCGCGGCTGTCGCCCTCTACGGATGCAGCATGTTCATCGGCGCCAGCCTGGGCCCACAGCTCACCGGTGCGCTGACCGGCCTGGGCTTCGCCGGCATCCTGCGCGTCGTCGCCGCCACGCTCTCGCTGGGCGTCCTCCTGGCCCTGCCCGCGCTCCGCCGCCGGCACACCGACTAGCTCCACCCGCATCCCCGGCGAACCGCTCGTCACCACCGGCGGCACACGACCCGCACATCCATGCACACGCCGCCCGACGGCAGGAACAGAACGGTCAGAAGGTCATCGACTTGCCGGCCGACACCTCCCCCGAGTGGGGACACCAGGTCGTTGCCTGGGCATTCGGCGAGATGTCCAGCCGCCCACAACTGGCCCCGAGAGACCGCCAACTGGTCACCCTGGGCATGCTGACTCTCACGGGGTCCTGGACCGGCGAACCCCAGCACGGGGACGCCGTATTGAGGCAGTGAAGAAGGCTTGGCGGGTCCTGTCAATGACCCCAACGTGAGTCGTTTCAAGGCAATTTCGAAGTGGCCGCAACGGGTTGACACCCCGTTTCCGGGCGCCCATCATCGGTGGCGCTTGAGCGAGGCTCCTCGTGCATCCATCTGTCCGATCGGACACTGGGCCTCACGCCCCACAGATTTGAATCGTTTCAGTGCTCGCGTTCTCACATGCCCACTGATTCCGCATCCGCTCCGGGAGGCTTCCATGCGTCGTCGTTCCCCGCTCAGCAGACCGCCAGGCCGGCACCGCGTCCTCGGCCTCGCCATGATCGCGGTCGCCGCGCTGGCCGCGGGCCCCACGCCGCTCGCCCCCGCGGCGGCCCCGGCTGCCCCAACAGGCGTCAACAAGGCGGCCGTTGACCCCCTGAACTACTCGCCGACCTCCCGCACCCTCAAGCCGGCCGCCGTGTACTCCACGTCCGGCAGCGTCGCGAACCCGCAGAACGTCCTCGGCGGACAGCCGACGCGGATCTCCGGCGCGCAGTCGGCCATCACGCTCGACTTCGGCAAGGAAGTCGGCGGCGCGACAACGTTGTCGTTCGGCGCCGCCAGCGACAGCGGCCAGCGGGTCGGCCTGGCCTACAGCGAGTCGTCCCTGTACGTGGGCACGAACAGCGACCGGAGCAGCGGCCGCGACGGCGAGGACGGAGCGATCCACGCCACGGCCTCCGCCCACGGCACCTACACGACGCCCACGGCTCAACTGCGGGGCGGCTTCCGCTACCTCACCGTCTTCCTCGACACCTCGGGCTGGGTGGACCTCAAGGGCGTCAGCCTCGAGTTCACCGCGGCGCCGGGGAAGGCCAACCCGGCCGACTACGCCAACTACTTCCACTCCAGCGACGACCTGCTCAACCGCATCTGGTACGCCGGGGCGTACACCGTGCAGCTCAACACCATCGCCTCCGACCAGGGCCGCGCCTGGCCCCCACCGGCCACGGAGTGGGACAACAGCGCCACCGTCGGCGTGGGCGACTCGGTCCTGGTCGACGGGGCCAAGCGGGACCGTACGGTGTGGCCCGGCGACCTGGGTATCGCCGTACCCACCCAGTACGCCTACTCGGGCGACCTCACCTCGACGCGCAACGCGCTCAGCACGATGTACGACGTGCAGTCCGCCGAGGGTGAAATCCCCTGGTCGGGGCCGCCGTTCAACCTCAAGGGCTCGGACACTTACCACCTCTGGACGCTCCTGGGCACGGCGACGTACTACACGTACTCGGCCGACCGGGCGTGGCTGGACTCCGCATGGGCCGACTACACGCGGGGCATGGCCTTCATCATCGGCAAGATCGGCGGCAACGGCCTCCTCAACGTGACCGCCGTCCAGGACTGGGCCCGCGCCGGACAGGGCGGCGAGAACATCTCCGCCAACGCGCTGCTGTACGCCACGCTCAAGAGCGGCGCCACCCTGGCGTCGGCCAAGGGCGACAGCGCGCTCGCCGCGAGCTGGAACGACAGAGCGGCCGCGGTGAAGGCGGCGGCCAACTCCCGTCTGTGGGACGCCTCGAAGGGCATGTACAAGGACAACCCGACCAGCGGTCTGTATCCGCAGGACGGCAACTCACTCGCGGTCTGGTACGGGCTCACCGACTCCACCGCGAAGTCGCGCAGCATCGCCGGCCAACTCGCGACCCGATGGGGCATCTACGGCCCCCTCACCCCCGAGTGGGGCGGCAACGTCTCGCCCTTCGCCGGCGGGATGGAGCTGAACGCCCACTTCGCCGCCAACGACGACCACACCGCCCTGGCACAGATCCGCCGTACCTGGGGCCACATGCTGAACAGCGACATCGGCACGAAGAGCACTTTCTGGGAGGGGATCAGGGCCGACGGCGGCCATGCCTACGGCGGTTCGTTCATGAGCCTGGCGCACGGCTGGTCCAGCGCGCCCACCTCCACGCTCACCTTCGACGTGCTCGGCACCGCTCCGGAGTCGGCGACCGGCGCATACCGCTTCGTCCCGCACCCCGGCGACCTCACCAGCGCCGAGGGCCGCATCACCATGCCCCAGGGCGCCGTCAACGCGTCCTGGTCCCGCGACCCCGCCGCCGGCACGTACGCGGCGCGGCTCACCAGCCCGTCCGGCACCAACGGCCGTATCGGAGTCCCGAAGTTCGGCGGCGCCAACATCTCGGTGTCCGTGAACGGCAACGTCGTCTGGAGCAACGGATCCTTCACGCCCACCCCGGGAATCACCGGCGCGAGCCAGGACGACACCTACGTCTACCTCACCGGCGTCGCTCCGGGCAGCTACAACGTGACCGCCACCGGCCTGGGGAATCCTCCGGCGCCGCCCGAGCCGGGTACGGGCACCCTGCGCGCGGGCTACACCCGGTGTGCCGGCGAGGGCGGTACCTGCTCCTTCAGCGGTACCCGCTCGGTGGCCTACGGGGCCGGGACGTACACCTACAAGACGGTGACCGGCAGCACCGCCTGCACGAACGCTTCCTTCCGTGGCGACCCCGCGTCGAATCTCGTCAAGTCCTGCTACGTCGCCGACGCGGGCGGCCCGCCCGGATACACCGTCTGCGCGGCCGAGGGCGAGAACTGCGCCGTGCCCGGCTACAACCGTGACGTGGCCTACGGCGCCAACGGCAACTTCGCCCACCAGGTCACAAGCGGCTCCGTCGCCTGCACCAACGCCCACTTCGGCGATCCCATCGACGGAGTCGCCAAGTCCTGCTACCTGCCGCCCGACGGAGCCCCGGCCGGTGGCTGGACCAAGTGCGCTTCGCAGAACGGCACTTGCCCGGCCGCGGCGGGACAGCCGGTGATGTACGGCGCCTTCGGCGCGTTCACCACGCGCACGGCCACCGGCGACACCCCGTGCACCGACGCCACGTTCGGCGACCCCATCCCCGGCGAGTCGAAGAGCTGCTACACCGCCACCGGCGGCCCGGCCGGCTACGCAACGGCCTGCTCGGACGAGGACGGGACGTGCGCCTTCGGCGGACAGCAGACCGTCGCCTACGGCGCACGGGGCAGCTTTGTCTATAAGTCGTTCACCGGCGGCACCGGCTGCACGACGGCGGCATTCGGCACCGATCCGCTGCCGGGCGTACGGAAGGGCTGCTACCTCACTTCGTGAGGAGCGCCCAATGCCGTCAYGGCGGAGGGCCAGGGCAACAGCGCTCGGCTGTTCCCACCGGCCCTCCGCCRTGACGGGACGGATTTCAGATGGCCTGCGCGGTGGGCAGGATGGTGATCTCGGTGAGGTTGACGTGGCGCGGGACGGCGGCCATGAAGGCGACGGTCTCGGCGATGTCGGCGCTCTGGAGGACGTCGATGTCGCGGATGAGGTCGGCCATCAGCTTGGACGCGTCGGGGTCGGTGACATGGTCGGGGAGCTCGGTGTCGACCATGCCGGGTTCGATGGTGGCGACCCGTACCATCTTGGCGCCGAGTTCGACGCGGAGCAGCCGGGTGAGGTGGCTGATGTAGGCCTTGGTGCCGGAGTAGACGGAGAACTTCGCCAGGATCCGGGTGGCCGCGATGGACGAGGTGTTGATCAGGTCGGCGGGCCTGCCCTGGGCGGCGGAGTCCGTCAGGTGGGGGAGGAACGCGGCGATGACGTTCATCAGGCCGGTGATGTTGAGGTCGATCTGGCGTTGCCAGTCGTCGACCTTGAGTTCCTCGATGCCGGAGATGAGCTGGACGCCGGCGTTGTTGAAGACGAGGTCGGCCTTGCCGAAGCGGTCGGCGACCTGATCGGCGGCGACCTGGACGGCGTCGCGGTCGGTGACGTCGACGGTCAGGGCGAGCGCGGTGCCGCCGGCGGCATCGATGTTCTTGACGACGTCGTCCAGCTTGTCCTTGCGGCGGGCGAGGACGACGACGGTGGCGCCGAGTTCGGCGAGCCGTTCGGCGGTGACGGCACCCATACCGCTGGAGGCGCCGGAGACGACAGCGACACGGCCGGCCAGGGGAGTACCGGTGAGCAGGGCAGCAGACATCACAAAACCTCAATCTCTTTGATCGGAGGTGCGGAGGTGCGGAGGTGCGGAGGGGCGGAGGGTTCGGAAGTTGAGGGGCGCCGCATCGGTGCGGCGCCCGGCGGTGCGTCAGGCGGCGTCGTCGTGTGCGGTGGCGGCGGACTTCTCGCGCCACGGGGCGAGGTCGTCCTGCACCTGCTGGTACTTGACGTCCAGCCGCTCGAGGGTGTCGCGCCCGAGGTAGAGGTGCGTGGGCAGCTTCTCGGTGGAGGCGACCTCGACGATCAGGGCCGCGCCCTTGACGGGGTCGCCGAGCTGCGCGTGGTTGGCCCGGTCGATCCAGTCCAGCGTCACGTGCGCGGGGGTCTCGTCGTAGTCGGCGATACGGTTCGCGGCCACCGAGAGCGAGCTGGAGTCGAGGAAGTCGGTGCGGAAGACGCCCGGTTCAACGACCATCGACTGGATCCCGAACGGGGTCATCTCGGCGGAGAGCGCCTCACTGATGCCGGCGACGGCGAACTTCGACGCGCAGTACAGGCTGACGCCCGGCTCGCCCTCGAAGCCCGACCGGGAGCCGATGTGCACGAGCTTGCCGGACCCCTGCTTGCGCATGACGGGCAGCACGGCACGGGTGACGTTGATCAGACCGAAGACATTGAGGTCGAACAGCGACCGGGCCTCCGCGTCGGTGATCTCCTCCAGCGCGCCGAGCAGGCCGCGGCCGGCGTTGTTGACCAGCACGTCAATGCCGCCGAACCGGTCCACGGCGGCCTCGACGGCCTGCGGGATGCTGTCGTTGTCCGTGACGTCCAGGGCGACCGCGAAGACGTTGTCGGAGTTCTTCAGATCGTCCGGCACCCGCTCCGGGTTTCGTACGGCGACCACGACATTGTTACCGCCTGCCAGGGCGGCGCGGGCGATTTCTGCACCGATACCGCGGGAAGCGCCGGTGACAAACCACGTAGCCATGGGAAAACCTCTTTCGTCGACTCCCCATTTCGGGGATTTCCTGTTGACGTGTTTGAGTCTGCCTGTCGGCTACTGCGCTATGAAGGCTGCGATTTTCCTGGGAGTCCCACACCTAGGAAGACGAAACGTACGTCCGGCGAAGTACCGCGGGCGAGCGGCGAGTTCTGGTGGGCCGAGGTCGGCAGACGCCACAGGATGCAGGCCGTACGGCGGGGGACTGCACACCCCTGGCGTCGTCGCCGGACCCCGCTCAACGCGTGCTCCGGGCTGGGATCCCGGAAGCGGGTATCCGGCCGCCGGGAACGCGGCCGTGACAACGCATGACACCCAAGTTTCGGTCCGCAGGAATCCGGCGAAGCGATTTCTGTGACCCATTCGACAGAATTCCGGGCACCGCCGAGTGCAATGCGCGGTAGCGGCCCAGGCTATGTGGCTTCTGGTTCAGGCGCCGTCCGCAGGGTTCTGCTGACGAGGGATTTCAGGTGCGCTGAGGGAACCCAGCAGAGCGAGGCCGTCCGCGGAAGGGGAGCCCGGCTCTGCCTGCAGGATGACGAGTTGCTGTCCCGGCGCGCTGCGGATGGTGAGGGCCTCGTGCCGCAACTCCAGGTCGCCCACGACGGAGTGGTGCATCTGCTTGACCTCGTAGGGCGGGACCCGGGTGTACTCGCGTGCCCACAGCGAGCGGAACTCGCCGCTGCGTACCGACAGTTCGCCGACGAGCTCCAGGATGCGGGGATCCTCGGGGGTGCTCGCGGCGGTCTGCTGAAGGTCGGCGACCGCGCGATGCTTGGCCCGTTCCGCGTTCCGGTAGAAGGTCTTCGCCGCGGGGTCCAGGAAGAGCATGCGCAGCACGTTGTCGTGCTGGGCGAAGTCGCGGTAGAGGGCGTCGGCCAGTGCGTTGGTGGCCAGCAGATCCTGGGCGTGGCCGATGATGAAGGCCGGCGTCCTGGTCCAGCTTTCGATCAGTTGCCGCAGGTGCGGGCGGACACGCTCGACCCGGAACGGGGATTTCGTACGGCGGGCTGTCGGCCGGGCCAGCCGGAAGAGTACCCGCGTTTCCTCATCCCCGAGTCGCAGCACACGCGCCATGGCCTCCAGCACCCGGACTGAGGGGCTGAGTTCACGACCCTGCTCMAGCCKGMTGTAGTAGCTCAGGCTGACCCCCGTCAGCGCCGCGACCTCGTCCCGCCGCAACCCGGGCACCCTTCGGCGGCCGGCACTGGGCAGTCCCGCGTCCGCAGGGCTGAGGCGTTCCCGGCGGGAGCGGAGGAACTGACCCAGCCCTTCATCCGAGTCAGGGCGCGTGACGTTGTCCATGCTCCCGAGGCTAGGCGGAAAACGCCCGCAAATGGTCTGCCGATGGTGGGTGCGTTACACCCAGGAATTGGGTCCACGAGAGGCGCACGGATGTGAAGGACAGCGAAAAGCCACCCGGCGCCCGGCCTCCGCACCAGCTACGCGAGGCCCGGAAAATCCCACCAATCAGGACACGAATCCACTCCACGTTCAAGATCCGCAACCCAGTGTCACAGTGCGCGACCGACACGTCCCGTGGGCTGGAAACCATCTAGTCTTGCCGCATGAGCAATGGGACACCTTTGGGTGATTTCCTCAGAGCCCGCCGCGAGGCCCTCAAGCCTCAGGACGTCGGTCTGCCCGAATACGGGCGACGCCGGGTGCCGGGACTACGCAGAGAAGAAGTCGCGATGCTCGCCGGCGTCAGCTCCGACTACTACAKCMGGCTGGAGCAGGGGCGCGAGAACAGCCCCTCCCCGCAGGTTCTGGAGGCAGTGGCTCAAGCCCTCAAGCTGGATGCGGAAGCCGCCGACCATCTCAACCGGCTCTGCCTCACTGCCGCACAGCGCCCGCGCGACTGGGGCGAGACGGACGTCAGCCAACAATTGTTGGAGCTGATGAACGGGTGGGAACACTCCCCGGCCTTCGTCGTCGGCCCGGCCCTCGACATCATGGCCGCCAACTCCCTTGCCATGGCCCTCCACAGCGGGTTTGACCAGACCGACAACCTCGCCCGCATGGTGTTCGTCGACCCGGCAGGCCGCGAGTTCTACCAGGAATGGGAGCGGGCCGCGCACTCCTGTGTCGCCGAAATCAGGGCCGCCTACGGCCACGACCCCGAATCGGCCCGCATCGCCGAGGTCGTCGCGGAACTGTCCGCCCAGAGCGAGGAATTCGCCGCACTCTGGAAGTTGCACGAGGTCAAGGGCAAGTCCCAGGAAGGCAAGCATCTCAAGCACCCACAGGTCGGAGACCTGCACATCAAGTTCGCGGCCTTCACGGTCAATGGGGCCCCGCACCAGCAGCTCGTGGTCTACCAGGCCGAACCGGCCAGCCCGACAGCGGCCGCCTTCGAGACGCTGAGGGCCACGGCCGCCGAGCCGAACCAGGCTCAGACAGTTGCGCGCGCAGCCGACCTCGCCGCCAAGGACCAGTAGCGCGAACGGGAGCAGGTGAGCCTGGGCGGAGACTGGTCCTGCCGTACCCAGGAACAACGCAGCCTTCATGGGGCTGTGCCCGTCTGCCGACACTCGATGCGACAGAGAGCGCGCCGGGCTGTGACGCCGACGCGCGGTCGCACGGCTCCAGGAGCAGACATGATCACCGTGAAGGACCTTCAGCCCCACCCCCTGGACCAGGTCCACCGTCTGATCGAACCGGGCCCCGTCATCCTGGTCACCACTCGGCACCGCGGCATCCCGAACGTGATGACCAACGGATTCAACATGATGGTGCGCCATGCCCCGCCTCTGATCGCGTGCACCATCGGCCCCTGGGACCACACATACTCGGCCCTGATCGAAACGGGCGAGTGCGTCATCTCGGTCCCGACGGCGGACCTGGCTGCCACCGTGGTCGACATCGGCAACTGCTCGGGCGCCGACGTGGACAAGTTCAGGGAGTTCGACCTGACCGCCGTATCCGGTGCGGAGGTCCAGGCGCCGCTCGTGGCCGAATGCTTCGCCAACATCGAGTGCAGGATCGCCGACAGCAGCCTCGTGGCCCCCTACAGCCTCTTCCTGCTGGAGCCGGTCAGGGCATGGACCGACCCCTCGCAGCCCCAACCGCAGTTGTTTCACCACCGTGGAGACGGAACCTTCACGGTCGACGGGCCGACCGTCGACCTGAAGGCCCGCATGACCAAGTGGCAGTACCTCCTGTAGACCGCCTGACGGTGAGTGCGAAGCGCCACGCGGCACGAAAAGACACAGAAGCCGACGTCGCCGTCTTGCCAGTTCGCGTCAAAACTGGGCACCGTTCTGACGTCGACCTCGCTCTACCGGACAGACCGAGGGGGAGGCCAAGCTCGCGTAACGGGCTTTGTAGGTTCGGGCAGTTCCGCAGCCAGATATCGGACGCAACCGGCCAGCATGAGAGGTATTGATCATGTCGACGACAGCGCCCGTGCACTTGCGCGAACGACTTGCGGTGGACACCTCTCGCATCATGGTCCTGCGATTATTCGGTGTTCGGGCATCAGCGTCACGTAATTTCTGGAGTTGGAAAGCGGGGGCTTCCTTCTTGGTCGTTAATTTTTCCCCCCCTTTGACCGTCGCCGTGTCCAAGACGCTAAACTCATCCAGTCTATTTTATGGTAGCGCCTTTACTTGGACGTTGTACTACTCGGCAGTAAATCTTGTGGTTGTCCTGTGCCAGTGGTGCGGCTGTCGTGTTCTTCAGTATGCCATCCATAGCGTGGACGAAATGTTGACAACGCGAGGGCGAATCCGGTTTCACGAATGGATCGACCGCGGCGTTTCGTCGACTCGGCAGCTAAGGTCTATGGCGGCCGGAGCCACTATATCTGTGATCGCGTTGTCGCTGGCAGAAGAGTCGTATCGATTAGCCGATCAAACCCCCATTCGGATCTCCGCGTATGCAGCCGTTGCCATGACGGGAGCTGTCGGGGCTAATAGCCTGTATTGGATATTGCGGGCGGCCCATCTTTCGCGCATCATTACGGCTTCGGGCTGTTTGTCGCTGTGGTGGGYCGCCCCCGCGAACACTCCCGGCTTGGAGAATCTTGCGCGGTGGTACAGAATAGTCGCAGCTTGGTCAGCGGTTGGGTTGACCGTGTCTTTTGCGCCATTATTGTATGTATCCCGCCATGTTTCCAATAGCGGTCCGCTATCGGTAGTCAAGTGGACTTTGGCGGTCACGTTGATGCTGTCGCTGGTGACTTTTGTCCTGTATTCTCATTGGCGGCTGTCTCTGGCGGTTGCTGAACGCCGGATGGCCACTCTGCGCCGACTCAACAGCGCCATGCCTCGCCGTCCTCCGGGCCGCCCTCAGC
>NZ_RDBN01000081.1 GCF_008042075.1 Streptomyces sp. UW30
GCCCCTCCGGCGTTTGAGGAGCGGGGTCTGGGGCGGAGCCCCAGAAGGATGGGACGGGTAGGGGCGGCGGGGGCGAGGAAAACCGGGGCTTGCCGCTATACGCCCGTCGCGATCACCAGTGCCAGCATCCCGAAACCGAGGACCGTGCCCGCCGCGCCGCAGATCATCCCGGCCAGAGCCTGGCCGGGGTTCGTCGCCTCGCCCCGCCGCGCCTTGGCGCGACCGATCGCGCCGAAGATCAACGCCAGCACGCCCAGGATGATGGCGAGCGGCCACAGGCAGAAGATCGCCGCGGAGATGATCCCGAGGACCAGACCGGCCGTCCCCATGCCGTTGCTCGGCATGGGCTGCATCCCGGGCCAGCCGTAATAGCCGGGGCCGGGCGCCGGATAGCCGTACGGGACCTGCCCAGGACCGTCGGGCGACATCGGCGGCGGAGGCACGGGCTCGCCGTGCGCGACGTACGGCGCCGCGAAGGGGTCGGCGTACGTGGGACCCGGCGGCGCGAAGGGGTCGGCGGACGAGGGGCCCGGCGGCGCGAACGGGTTGGGCGGACCCGGCGGCTCGGCGAACTGCCCCGCGGAGGGCATCGACGTGACCGTCCGCTGATCGTGCACGGACGGCGCGGCCCAGGCCGGCGGCTCGTTCGAGGCGACGGTGTGCCCAGGCCCCGCTGCCCAGGGGTCCACGGAGTCGGATCCGGCCGCCTGAGGCGTACCACCCCGCCCGTCCCCGGACGTCTTGTCCAGCGAGGTCACCCAGACGATCTACGGCGGTCAAGTGGAC
>NZ_RDBN01000082.1 GCF_008042075.1 Streptomyces sp. UW30
AGAGCGCCCGAGCAGTACTCACTTCAACGCCCCTGCCGTGTACTCACTTCAACGCCCCTGCCGTTCCCCTGTTCTGACGGGACGGCAGGTCGTGCTCGCGTGGGCGCCTGCGCTCGTCCGGAAATCGCGCTGACCCCTTTTCGTATCCGGATCGTCCGGATCATCCGAAAGGCCACGGGCCGTGCGCACCAACCTCAACACCCTCGCCGTCGTCCGCAACCTCGGCATCCTCGCCCACGTCGACGCGGGCAAGACCACCGTCACCGAGCGGATCCTGTACACCACCGGGACCACGCACAAGCGTGGCGAGGTCCACGACGSCACGGAACCCGTCCTCCGCGCCGATGGGCAACTGCACGACCAGCGGCGCCGGATGCAGCCGTTCCCGGATGGACGCGACGGCCGTGTCGAGGTCCGCGCCCGCCCGGTCCATCTTGTTGACGAAGGCGATCCTCGGTACGCCGTGCCGGTCGGCCTGCCGCCACACCGCCGGCGCCGGCCCTGCATGCCGCCGCCCGCGAGGGCCCTGCATGCCGCCGCCCGCGAGGCCGCCGCCGTCTGCCCCGCGGCCGCCATCACCATCGACGACGACGCATAGCGGCACTCGGTCCCACGGATCGGAAAATCACGTGCCCCGACCTCGCCCGGTTCCCTAGACTCACCACGCAATCACGCGCCGCCCCGTAGACGTCGGCGCGTAGTCGTGACCAGTCGAGGGGAGCCGGGCCGTGCGTGACCGCACCGCTGTCGTCGTCTCCCCCTCCCGGTAC
>NZ_RDBN01000083.1 GCF_008042075.1 Streptomyces sp. UW30
GAGCACTTCGCACATCGGCTCCGATGCCGGTGCCGTTCCCGGTGAGCGACGACACCGGGCAGCTGCTCTCGCGCAGGAGTCCGGAGACGGGTTCGCGCGATGGCCGCGACCACCTCTCATCCCCCGCTACGGGCCGTTCCCTTCAGGGCCCCGACCGCGCGCCTCGCGTTGAGATCCGAGAGCTCTTCCGCAGGGCCCGCCGAGTTGGACGGCGCCTGGTGGCCCCGTTCACGTGACCTGCCGAGCGAGCTCTCCGCCTTGGCGGACGTGCTGGATCCGCTGTGGGGGCGGATCACCCGTATCGCGGTCGACCCCCGCCACTGGCCGATCCTCCCGCCCCGGATCTTCGTCAACGGCCATGTGGTGAAGGTGGGYTGGTTCACCTCCGAGCTGGATCCGCACGGGATCACTCTGCTGTCCTACACCGCGGGCCGATGGGACCTTCTGGTGATCCCCCCGGAGACCGGAGCCTCCGCGGCCGGCCGGCTGATGACCGCCGCGAGCGCGGACACCGGTCCGCCGAAGACCGCGACCGCGCTCATGACGGCGGAACGGGCGCGCCACGGAAGCAGGGCGCGGGCCGGGAAGGACCGGAGCGGCGGTGCCTTCCCGTCACACGGCCGGAATCAGCAACGCACGGTCGGGATATGACTGCACGCGAGGCGCGTCGCCCGCCGCGGCCGGGCAGCGCAAGGGCGGGTGCCGTCACACGGGATCGCCGGCGGCGGCTGCCATGAGCGGTTCCGCGGCCTCCTCAGTCGTATCCGGAGGCACGACCAGCAGGTCCCAGCG
>NZ_RDBN01000084.1 GCF_008042075.1 Streptomyces sp. UW30
GGACCAGAGCTTCGCGATCAGCGAGACCGGCCAGGCATTGCACGGCCTGTTCCACTCGCTCGCTCAGCGCGCCCAAGCGGGTGACCACCGCGGGGGACACATGCTCAGCTCTGATGTGCCTGGGCCAAGGCGGTGAGGACGCGTCGAGTCTTGTTCTCGGAATGTTCGGAGAGCTTCACTCCGCTCGCCAGCATCGCGTCCTTCAGCTTTTGCTGCTTGCGCTCGGCCCGCGCCGTGAGGTCCTCGGGAGCGTCCTCATCCTTCGGCTTCACTCGGATCGACGCCTCCAGGAATTCAAGACCGGCGACCGACCACGCCTCCAAGTCCACGTCCAGATCGTCGAGTTGGACGTCGTCGAACTTAGTCGACAGGACCGGCCCCAGTGCGACCAGCCCGTCGAGTCGGACAGCGGGAGCGCAGGCGTGCAGGAACTGGCCCTGCACCTCGTCGATCGCCGCGGCGGGATCGCCCCCCGGCTCCACCGCGCCCGACAGCGTCCCCGACTGGTGATCGTGCACCAGGGAGGCGGCCAGCACCCGGTTTGTCCCCGACCAGTCCGCCTCGATCTTGTACGTGAACGGCTTCGCCTCGAAGGGAGCCGCGAACCGGCCGACCAACTGCTTCCGCTTGCACGGACGCAACTTGACGGTCAGGTCGCCGGTCTTGAATTCCTGGAGGCGTCGAT
The DNA here is from genome assembly GCF_008042075.1 of Streptomyces sp. UW30. Lineage (GTDB taxonomy): Bacteria > Actinomycetota > Actinomycetes > Streptomycetales > Streptomycetaceae > Streptomyces. The sequence continues at coordinate 686 of NZ_RDBN01000084.1, forward strand.
CCGAGTGAAGCCGAAGGATGAGGACGCTCCCGAGGACCTCACGGCGCGGGCCGAGCGCAAGC
>NZ_RDBN01000085.1 GCF_008042075.1 Streptomyces sp. UW30
GACGCTATGTCAACGACGTCCAGACACTCTTCACTTCGGTGTACAGCTCAATGGCGCCGCTGCCCATTTCGCGGCCCCAACCACTGGACCCGTAGCCACCCCACGGCGCCGATGCGTCCACCGGGTTCGGCATGTTGATGTAGACGGTTCCGGCGCGGACGTTGCCAGCGACGCGGTGGGCGGCGCCTACGTCGCGGGTCCACACCGCGGCGGCGAGTCCGTACTCGGAGTCGTTGGCGCGGGCGATCGCCTCGTCCTCTTCGTCGTAGGAGAGGAKGGAAAGCACGGGGCCGAAGATCTCCTCACGAGCTATGCGCATATCGTCACGCACGCCGGCGAAGACGGTGGGCTGATAGAAGTAGCCAGGCCGATCGGCGCGAGAGCCGCCTATGACAAGGCTGGCCCCCTCCTCTATGCCACTTCGGACGAGCGCGTCGACGTGCGCCTGATGCTCCTCGGTGACCAAGGGGCCGAGGTCGGTATCGTCGGCACTGCCCGGCCCGATCCTCATCTGGGCGGTCGCTTTGGCACATCGCTCGGCGAATTCGTCGGCCAGCGACCGGTGGACGAGGAAGCGGGTGTATGCGGCGCACACCTGTCCGCTGTTGAGTAGTGCGCCCTGAACACACCCGGTGACKGCCGCCTCAAGGTCGGCATCGGGTAGCACGATGCTGGGCGCCTTGCCGCCGAGCTCCAAGGAAACCCGCTTCAGGTTGCCTGCAGAAG
>NZ_RDBN01000086.1 GCF_008042075.1 Streptomyces sp. UW30
GGTTCGTGACACCGGAAGAGACCTCCGACGTGGCCCTCATTTCCTTCAACTCCCCTGTCGCCAACGGCAGTTGCCGAACGACTGGCACGGCCCACGGCGCCGTTCACCTCGCCCGCGCCCTCGACCGCTATCTCACCTTCGTCGACCAGCACGACACCGGATTCAGCGCCCTGCTCCAGGGCGGCAGCGTCGTGGAGACCTCCCGCACCACCGCCATCGTCGACGGCGTCCGCCGCGCCGCCGCCGAGCACATCCTCAGCCACCTGGACGTCACCGACCCCGGCCTCCGGCTCCGGATGACCGTGCGGGTGTGGATCACCGCGGTCGAGGCGGCCTCCCTGATCTGGCTCGACGAGGGCAAGCAGCCCCCCATGGCGGACCTGCGGGACTGGCTCGTCGACCAGTTCGAGGCCTCGCTCGCCGTCACGGCGGCCCGGGACGCCCAGACGGCCGCGCTGACCCGGAAGCTGGCGGCCGACCTATAGCCGACACTGTTGCAGTGAAGAGCGAAGACACCCCGTTCGAGGGCGGCCCCATGGACGGCCGCGTACTCCCCGTCCTGCTGGGCATCACCGGCCACCCGCCCAAGACGTACCGCATCCCGGTCCCCGACCCGCACGGCGGCCCGCCCACGGTCCTGGTCTACCGCCGCGTACCGCGCAAACAAGGCACCCGCGTCGGTCTGTCCCAGCGCTGGAAGTACGAGTACGCCCCCGAGGGACAGCAGAGCCGCCGCCTGAACTGGCCGTGGTCCAAGCCGGACACCACGCCGCACGGCAAGCCACACGACCCGGACGAGTGACCGCACTGCGCCGAACCGCGCACATCCACCGCGCGGATCCGGCGCACACGTCCGATGCTCGCGATGCGGAGCAGAGAGCCTGTCCGCATCGGAGGTGATGACATGTCAGGAAGGCTTCTCCGTCTGGTGTGTACGGCGGCAGCCGCGACGGCCGTCACGCTCCTCGCACCGGCATCCTCGACGGCGTTCCCCGCATCCCCCACGCTCCCCGCG
>NZ_RDBN01000087.1 GCF_008042075.1 Streptomyces sp. UW30
GCACGGCCTCCGCCCGCAGCTGCAGACTCCGTACGACTCCCCCGCTGCCCAGCCGTTCCTTCCCCACCTCGAACTGCGGCTTGACCATCATCACCAGATCGGCGTCCTGCTTCACGCACCGCACCAGGGCGGGCAGCACCAGTCCGAGCGGGATGAAGGACAGATCCCCCACGACAAGATCCACTGGTTCCCCATCGATCGCTTCGAGCGTCAACTCGCGTACGTTCGTACGGTCCTTGACGGTGACGCGTTCATCGCTTTGGAGAGTCCAGGCGAGTTGTCCGTATCCGACGTCGACGGCGACGACCTGCGTGGCGCCCGCCCGCAGCAGCACATCCGTGAAGCCTCCGGTGGACGCGCCGGCGTCCAGCGCCCGCCGCCCCTCCACCGCGAGCCCCTGCGGCACGAAGACCTCCAGCGCGCCCGCGAGCTTGTGGCCGCCCCGCGAGACGTACTCGGGATCGCCGTCGTCGGTCTGGACGACGATCGCCGCAGCGGTCTCCACCTGCGTGGCCGGCTTGGTCGCGACGGTCTTGCCGACGGTCACCCGCCCCGCGGCGATCAGCTGGCTGGCATGCTCACGCGACCGCGCGAGCTTGCGGCGGACCAGCTCCGCGTCGAGACGGCGACGTGCGACTCCTGCCACGTTCGGTTCAGCTCCTGTGTCCGTACGACGGTGGGGGCGCCGGAGGTCCCGGGCGGGCGTCGAGCGCGGTGAGCGCGTCGCGCAGCCCCCGGTGTACATCCTCGTACACCTCGAGGTGCCCGTCCGTGGCGAGGTGGTCGGCGTCACCGAGCCGCTCCAGCTGGKCGTCGMCGTCGACGTCGGATACGGACAACTCGCCTGGACTCTCCAAAGCGATGAACGCGTCACCGTCAAGGACCGTACGAACGTACGCGAGTTGACGCTCGAAGCGATCGATGGGGAACCAGTGGATCTTGTCGTGGGGGATCTGTCCTTCATCCCGCTCGGACTGGTGCTGCCCGCCCTGGTGCGGTGCGTGAAGCAGGACGCCGATCTGGTGATGATGGTCAAGCCGCAGTTCGAGGTGGGGAAGGAACGGCTGGGCAGCGGGGGAGTCGTACGGAGTCTGCAGCTGCGGGCGGAGGCCGTGC
>NZ_RDBN01000088.1 GCF_008042075.1 Streptomyces sp. UW30
CTGCTCGCAGCTGCAGCACGGGGATCAGTGGCGCCGCCCGGCAGGGCATCGGCCGAGATCACAGGGTTGTGCAGAGTTGTTGCGGACAATGGGGCCGGACCTTGCACCAGGCTTTGCTCCGTGCCTGTTGCGTCTTCCGCAGCCGGTGACGACGCCGTCCCGGGAGCTGGCACTGCCCGGTCGGTTGGGGCGAGCTCCGCTACGCGCAAGCCGAGGTCTTCGGCAGCTTCCTGGACGGCGTCGTACTCGCGGTCCAGAGCGAAGCGCACTCGTTCAAGTGCGTTGTCGACGGCGTCGAGGTCGGCCTCGTCGGAGTGCGGCTGCGGAAGAAGGGCGGGCAGCAGGGGGCCGGACGTTTCTCCTTCGCTCTCAGGAGCGGGGTGGGCCTGGGCCCTTAGTGCCGCGAGCTCGGCTTCCAGTTGGTCGATCCGTCGTGCTGCATGGTCGGCCACCGTTTGCGCTCTGTCCCTGTCGCTTTCGGCGCGGGCCAGGTGCGTACGCAGTKCCAGCTCCTGCTGCTCTGCGCGATGGAGGGTCTCTTCCAAGACAGAGTCATCTGCTCTGCCAGAGGCAGGGAATCGGCTGACGGCGTCGATACGCCGGCTCAGTTCCAAGACCTTCGCCTGGGCTTGACCGAGCATGCCGAACAGGTAGGTGGCAATCAGCAACGCCTGGTGGCGGGCCTGTTCACTCGCTTCAAAGGCGCGGCGAGCCCGATTGAGTTCCTCGTATGCGGCAAGCGCCTGCCGTTGCGTTTCCAGGACCTCGCGTGCCGTTACCTGAGGGCCGCTGCCGTCCGTGGCAGTGGGTGCACTGTGCGCGCGGTGCCATAACTCCTTGGGGCCCGTGAGTCGGTGGCGGGCGGTGTCGGATGCGTCGTCGGGGAAGCAGACGTCTGCGACGGCCTCCACCAGATCCCACGACAGATCCTCGCCGGCCAGCTGCGCCCTCAGTTTGCGCAGGGTCGGCACCTGACCGCTGGTGAAGTGCTCGACTGTCARACGCTGCCGGAGACCATCCGCCTGGCTCCTATCGCCCAGGGCTGATCCATAAACACGCCTCGCGGCCACGGCGATGCGGCTGCTGCCGAAACGAGAGCGCCCGCTCCCACACTTC
>NZ_RDBN01000089.1 GCF_008042075.1 Streptomyces sp. UW30
TCGCCCGGCACCTCGTGGGTGTGCACGGGGTGCGGGATCTGTTGCTGGTGTCCCGGCGCGGTTCGGCTGCTCCCGGTGCGGGTCAACTCGTCGCTGAGCTGGAGCAGTTGGGTGCGCGCGTCGATGTGCGGGCGTGTGATGTGACCGACCGTGCGTCGCTGGCCGGCGTGCTGGACGGGGTTCGGCTCGGTGCTGTGGTGCATGCGGCCGGTGTTCTTGATGACGGTCTGATTGCCGATCTGTCGGTTGAGCGGGTGGGCAGGGTGGTGGCGGCCAAGGCCGAATCAGCCCTGCTTCTGCATGAGTTGACGGCGGATCGTGAGCTGTCGGCGTTTGTGTTGTTCTCGTCGTTCGCGGGCGTCGTGGGTAATGCCGGTCAGGCGGCGTATTCGGCGGCGAACAATGTGTTGGATGCGCTGGCGCTGGTGCGGCGGGCTCAGGGTCTGCCTGCTGTGTCGTTGGCGTGGGGTATGTGGGCGAACGCCGATGGTATGGGCGGGACGCTGGGTGAGGCGGAGCTGGAGCGGATGGCTCGGCAGGGTTTCCCGGCGTTGGAGACGGGCGAGGGGCTGGCTCTGCTCGATGCTGCTCTGCTGGTGAACGAGCCGGTCACCGTCCCCGTCGCCCTCCGCACCTCGGCACTCGGCGAGGCGGGCCAAGGCGCCCTGCCCGCTGTCCTGCACGACCTCGTACCGCTTCGGGCCCGTCGGCGCACTGCCGGTGCTGCCACGGCAGCCGGCGGCGAGCTGGCCCGCCGCCTCGCGGGGCTGGCACCGGTCGAACAGCGCAGGGCCCTGCTGGAGTTGGTTCAGGCGCAGGTCGCCGTCGCCCTCGGCCATGCGTCGGCGGCGTCCGTGGACGAGACCCGCAGCTTCAAGGACCTCGGGTTCGACTCGCTGACCGCCGTCGACCTGCGCAACCGCCTCGGCTCCGCCACCGGCATCGCACTCCCGGCCACCCTTGTCTTCGACCACCCGAACCCGAACTCACTCACCGACTTCCTCCTCGAACAGGTCCTCGGAGAGATCTCTGCGCAAGCGCCCTCGCGACCGCGTGTCCAGATGGCGACGGCCTCCGACGAGCCGGTTGCGATCGTGGGGATGGGGTGTCGTTTCCCGGGTGGTGCGGATTCGGCTCAGGGGTTGTGGGAGCTGGTGGCGGAGGGCCGGGATGGGTTGTCCGGGTTGCCGACGGATCGGGGTTGGGACCC
>NZ_RDBN01000009.1 GCF_008042075.1 Streptomyces sp. UW30
CCGCCGAGGTCGGGTAGCGAGCCCTTGATGCTGGGGCGCGTGTCACCTTCCTGTTCGCGGACATTGCGCCTGACGGTCGCGTCATAGCTTTCCGGGTAGGGATCGGCAGCCTCGATCCGGTACATGTCGCAGTTGATGAGGTCGCGGATCGTGCGGGCCATGACCTCGGTGTTGCCGACCTTCAGGTTGGTGCGATCCCCGTAGTAGTAGTTCTCGCCGGGGCGGGAGAAGTAGGCGAGCAACACCATGCCCCGCGCTCTGCCGCTTCGCGCTGCACTCGGCGAGGTCTGCCGGTCGGGGTTCTGATCGTTCGCGGGTGAGCAACTGGTGAGGTGGGGTGCGGTCATGGCGGTGACTCCGGTCAGCACTGCGGCGCGCATCATCGTGCGGCGCCGGACTGATGTGACGTGTGGCTGGTTCACGCGTGGGCCCTTCGCGAGGGTTCCGGAATCGGGAAAGGGGCGGGCGACGGCCAGCTGCCCGGCCTGTCGCCCGCCCCTGGAACGGACGAGCCGGGTCAGGCGTCCAGGCGGCGGCCCGCGAGCCAGGTGACGATCTCGGGATCGTGGTGGTCGAAGAACAGGGAGCTGCCGGTGTCGAGGGTGGCGATCTGGGCCATCTGCTCGTCGGTGAGCTCGAAGTCGAAGACGTCGAAGTTCTCCGCCATGCGCTCGGCGCGTACGGACTTGGGGATGGCTACGACGCCGCGCTGGGTCAGCCACCGCAGCACCACCTGTGCGACCGACTTGCCGTATTCCTTGCCGATCTCGGCGAGCAGGGGGTTGGTGAACAGGTCGTTCTTGCCCTCGGCGAAGCCGCCCCAGGACTGGATCTGCACGCCGTGCTCGCGCATGAGGTTCTGGTAGTCCGCGCGCTGGAAGAAGGGGTGGGTCTCGATCTGGTTGACCGCCGGGGTGATCTCGTTGTTGACGATCAGGTCGATCAGGCGGTCGGGGTAGAAGTTGGCGACGCCGATCGCCTTCGCGAGGCCTTCGCGGTGGACGGCTTCCATGGCGCGCCACTGGCCGTAGACGTCGCCGAAGGGCTGGTGCATCAGGTACAGGTCGAGGTAGTCCAGGCCCAGCTTGTCCAAGGACGTCTCGAACGCGCGGCGGGTGTTGTCCTCGGCTGGGGCGTCCTGGACCCACAGCTTGGTGGTGACGAACAGGTCCTCGCGCGGGATGCCGCTGGACTTGATGGCGCGGCCGACAGCTTCCTCGTTGCCATAGGCGGCGGCGGTGTCCAGCAGCCGGTAGCCGGCCGCCAGCGCGTCGGACGCGGCGCGCTCGGTGTCCTCGGCGGGGATCTGGTAGACGCCGAAGCCGAGGAGAGGCATCTCGACACCGTTGTTCAAGGTCACATACTGCATGAGCGGAAGTCCTTTGCTGTGCAGGGGGGTTCGGGGTCAGGGGCGGATGAGGGCCTTGAGGACCTGGCGGTCGGCCATGGCCAGGTAGGCGTCCGGCGTCTGGTCGAGGGTGAAGGTCCGGTCGAAGACGCGGCCGGGGGCGATGGTGCCGTCGAGAACGTCAGGCAGCAGCTGCTCGGTGTAGGCGCGGGCGGAGCTGGCACCGCCGGTCAGGGTGATGTTGCGCATGAACTCGGCAGGGCCGATCGGTCCCTGCTCGTACTGCGGGACGCCCAGGCGGCTGATGGTGCCGCCGTCGAGGACCGCGCCGAGCGCGGTGTCGAGGGCCGGGCGGGTGCCGACGGCCTCGATGACCTTGTCCACCCCGCCGGTCAGCTCGCGGATACGGGCGATGCCCTCCTCGCCGCGCTCGGCGACCACATCGGTGGCGCCGAAGTAGCGGCCCAGGTCGGTGCGGGATTCGTGGYGGCCGGCGAGCACGATCCGTTCGGCGCCGAGCCGCTTGGCGGCGATGACCGCGCACAGGCCGACCGCGCCGTCGCCCACGACCAGCACGGCGTCCCCGTGGGTGACGCCGGCGGTGACGGCGCCGTGGTGGCCGGTGGTCATCACATCGGACAGCGCCAGCAGAGAGGGCAGCAGCGCGGAGTCGGCGGCCACCGGCAACTTCACGAGGGTGCCGTCCGCGTACGGGACACGAACGGCTTCGCCTTGGCCGCCGYCGACGCCGTCGAATCCGTACCGCCCGCCGTTGCGGCACGAGATGTACAGGCCCTTGGTGCAGTAGTCGCAGGTGTTGTCGCTGTAGGTGAACGGCGCGACGACCAGGTCGCCCGTCTTCAGGGCGGTCACGTCCGGGCCGGTCTCCTCGACGACGCCGAGGAACTCGTGTCCCATGGGGCGGCCGGTGTCGTTGGCGGGCATGGATGCGTAGGGCCACAGGTCGCTGCCGCACACGCAAGAGGCGATCACGCGGACCACGGCATCGGTCGGCTGGACGACCTTCGGGTCGGGCCGGACCTCGACGCGGACGTCGCCGGCTCCGTACATTCGGTGGGCTGGACGGTCCTCGGGTCGGGCCGGTCCTCGACGCGGACGTCACCGGCTCCGTACATCACTGCTGCACGCATCAGGGGTACTGCTCCAAACGGGGGTCGTGCCGGGGACCGGGGGTCAGCGTTCGAGCATCCGGGCCTGGGCCTCGGTGTGGGTGGCGCCGGCGGCGGGCGGCAGGCTGGAGAGCCGGTCGAGCTGCTCGGCGGTCAGGGTGACGGCGTCGGCGGCGGTGTTCTCCTCGACCCGGCTGACGCGCTTGGTGCCGGGGATCGGGGCGATGTCGTCGCCCTGGGCCAGCAGCCAGGCCAGCGCCACCTGCCCGGGCGTGGCACCGGCCTCGTCGGCCAAGGCCTTGACCTCGTCGGCGAGCGCCAGATTGCGCTGGAAGTTCTCGCCGGTGAAGCGGGGGTTGCCGCGGCGGAAGTCGTTCTCGTCGAACTGGTCGGTGGAGCGGACGGTACCGGTCAGAAAGCCGCGGCCGAGCGGGGAGAACGGCACCAGCCCGATGTTCAGCTCCCGCAGCACCGGCAGGATCCGCTCCTCGATACCGCGGGTGAACAGGGAGTACTCGGACTGGACCGCAGTGACCGGCTGGACCGTGTGAGCGCGGCGGATCGTGTCCGGGCCGGCCTCCGAGAGCCCGAAGGCACGCACCTTGCCCTCGGCGATCAGCTCACCGACTGCGTCGGCGGTCTCCTCGATCGGCGTGTTCGGGTCGACCCGGTGCTGGTAGTACAGGTCGATATGGTCGGTGCCCAGCCGCTTCAGGGAGCCCTCGACCGCGGTGCGGATGTTCGCCGGGCTGGAGTCCAGGTTCCAGGCGCCCTCTCCGCCGTGCGAGACCAGTCCGAACTTCGTGGCCAGCACCACCTTGTCCCGGCGGCCCTTCAGTGCCCGGCCAAGAAGGTCCTCGTTGGTGTAGGGGCCGTAGATCTCGGCGGTGTCGATCAGCGTGACGCCCAGCTCCAGCGCCCGGTGCACGGTCCTGATCGATTCCGCATCATCCGTGCCGGAGCCGGTGTAGCCGTGGGACATACCCATAGCGCCCAGCCCGATCCGGGAAACCTCCAGGTCACGCAGCTTGACGTACCGCATCTCGCCCTCTTCCGATCCATGGCGTACCCGGGCACCCTCACTCTCGCCCCGCCCGGCGGGTCGCGCCTGTGGTGACTGGGCAGGGGCCGGGGTACCGGCGTCTTGCTCATTCACCTTCGCCCGGATGGCGGAGATGTGGCAGGGCGGGCCTTTCGGGGGTAATGACAGGGCCCCCCTCCCGGCTGCGCGGCGGATGCGCGGCGCGTGAGACTGGAGTCATGGCATCCCAGAGCGCGCAAAGCGAAGGCGCCGAGCTGGGCCGCTACCTGCGCGCCCGCCGGACCCAGACCAGCCCCGAGCACGTCGGCCTGACCGTCGGCGCCGGCGTACGCCGCACTCCCGGCCTGCGCCGCGAGGAGCTCGCCACCCTGGCCGGCATCAGCATCGACTACTACGTACGCCTCGAACGCGGCAAGGAGACCCGCCCCAGCCCCGCCGTGCTCGATTCCCTGGCCCGCGCGCTGCGCATGGACGACCAGGAGCACCAGCACCTGCGCGAGCTCGCCGCCCGCGCCGCCCGCTACGTGTCCGAACCCCCGCCCGCGCCCAGTCGCACCGTGCGCCCGCATCTGAAGCTGCTGCTTGAGTCTCTGCGTCCGAACCCGGCCTACGTCATCAGCCGCAGCATGGACATGCTCGCCTGGAACCCCGGCGGCCTCGCCCTGTACCCGGGCCTGGAGGACTGGCCCGTCAAGCACCGCAACCTCGCCCGCTACCTCTTCCTGCACCCCGCGGCCCGCGACCTGTTCCCCGACTGGGACCGGCAGATCACCGCCTGCGTCGCCCGCCTGCGCGCCGTCGCCGGCACCGCCCCCGACGCCCCCGACCTCACCAACCTCGTCGGCGAACTCCTCCTCAAGAGCCCCGACTTCGCCGGACTGTGGGAACGCTACGAGGTCACCGGACGCAAACCAACCCACAAGACGTTCCAGCACCCGCAGGTCGGCACGCTCACCCTCACATCCCAGTCCTTGCACGTGGAAGGCACCCCCGGCCAGCGCATCGGCGTCTACACCGCCGAACCCGGCACCCCCGACCACGACGCCCTGCTCCTCCTCGACATGACTGCACCGCGGCGTACGGAACACTCCTCTCCGAGAATCACCGGAGCCCAGTCGCAGTCGTCAAGCTCCTGAGGAAGCGCCACGCTCCTGAGACAACGCTGACAGGCCACAGCGTGAGACGGGCGAAGGACTACTGGTCAGAGGCGTGGCGCATGCCATGGAGATCGTGCCCGTCAGACCCGGACAGGTGCCCGCTCCGAAGGCGTAGCGTGCCCGTACTCGGTTGGCGCGGCGAGCGCTGAGATCTCCCCTGGGTCTGTGCTCGACGTCCAGTGGTGTCGGCAGCGCCCATTTCCTGGGCAATCTGTCGGGGGACCGGCAGGCGGAGCTGGTCTTGCCGGCGTTCAGGCGGTTTCCGGAGGCGGTGAGCTCCGCGGGCCGTCACCGGTCGGCAGTGGCCCGTGGATTGACCTCGCATTGATCGATCTCGTCCAGGCGCCCCGTGCTGGCCATGGCCACGCGGTAGGTCGTTGTGTCCTTCGCGGGTACCGACACCTGATTGCCAGTGTCGATCATGGTGAAGCCGTGCTTGTCCTTGAAGTTGATCTTCACGGTGAAGACGGCGTCGCGTCCGTTCGGATTTCTGATTTCGACGGTCGCGTACGGGTCGTCCGGGCTCGCGCAGCTGATGAGGACCGCGGTGCCGTCCTTCAGGGGCCGGGCAGTCTCGCTGGAGGGTGACGCGGTGGGAGTGGGACTGTGGGTGGGCTGCGAGCGGTGGGTACCGGCGCCGCTGCCACCGGAAGTCGTACCGGAGTCATGCGCGTCACGGCCGGACGAGCCGCTGGACGAACTGCCGTGCGGGCCACAGCTGCCCGACGTCGATGAACTGTCATGGTCCTGGCTGGAGCTGCTGCAACCGCCCCCGCTACCGCTGGAATCGCTGCGGCTACCCTGACCACAACCCGACGAGAACCCGGTCAGGGCCAGCACGACCATCGCCGGCACCGTTGTGAATCTGAGTCCCCGCCCCCGCATGTACATGCCGCTACCTTAACCACGGCCGTCGCGCCCGCCCCGGCGACCGTCGAGTGACGGCCCGTCTGGCCTCGTACGGGCCAAACGCCTCCTTCACGACGGGGCGCCAGTGATCTCGCTGCCGGTCCCCAGCCTTCCAGCGCAGGCCACCAGCTTCGACTTTCAGGTCTCCTCACCGGTCACCACAAACGTCCAGCGGGCTACGCCGCGAACTGCGCGGGGCGGGCGGCCAGGTGCCCCTCACAGCGAGAAGGGCATCCGCTGGGACGGACGCCCCCTCGCCACCGCAGCCTGATCAAGCGGCCCAGCGGAGAACATCAGATCCTCGTACTACCAGGGATGCGGTACAGCACGTTCGGACGCAGTGGCCCTTCGGGCGCGCTCGGGTCGTCGAAGTCGTCGGCCGGATTCCGGGTCATGCCGATCCGGCGCATCACCGCCTGCGAACGGAGGTTGGCGGTTGTTGTCACAGCAAGGATCTCGGGAAGTCCAAGGGTGTCGAAGCCGTAGGCCAGGACCTTCAGCGCGGCCTCGGTAGCGTAGCCCTGGCCCCAGGCCGAGCGGGCAAGCCTCCAGCCGATCTCCACTCCCGTGAACGGCATGTCGTCATCGACCTGGTCCAAGCCCGCGAAGCCGATGAACTCGCCCGTGGCCTGTACCTCAACCGCCCACCACCCATAGCCTCGCTGGTCGAACTCGGCCTGGAACTGTGCCACGGAGGCATCGCTCTGTTCGCGGGTAAGCAGGTCGCCCAAGTGCTCCCGGACCTCGGGATCGGCATTCATCGCCGCGCACGGCTCAAGGTCGGAGTCCCGCCATCGGCGGAGGGTGAGGCGGTCGGTGCGCAGTTCAGCCATGCTGCGCAGCCAACGTGAGTGGCCTCTGGGCAATCCATTTTCCTCCAGGCGACACCGTCGCGCAGAAAGAGCATGCACGACTGAACGAAGCGACCACCGATCCGGCAAGCCAATGCGCTCACAGCACTCGTAGAACCTGGTCAGGTTCAGTTGATAGTGGCGTGTCCTGATGGTTGGTGCGTTGATCGGTTGTGACGCCTGAGGAGCTTGCTGCGGTCCGGTGTGACCTGGAGGACTTCGCGGAGGATGTGTTCGAGCCGTGCGAGCCGTTCGAGCGGGCGGACCAGCGTCGGTGGGGTGGAGTCTGCCGGGGCCTCCTCCTGGACTGGCAGCGGAAGTCGGTGGAGCCGATGGCGGCCCGGCTCGGTGAGGACGGCAACAGACAGGCACTTGCCCACTTCGCCACCTCCACCCCTTGGGACCTGGCGCATTTGCGGGCCGAGTGCGGAGTCCCCGACGGACGTCGGGCATTTCGAGAAGTGGGACTTTCGAAAGGGCCGACTACACGCGAGTCATCTTGTGGGTCATGGAAGACAATGACCGCGCCCGACGCTTCTACGAAGTTGACGGCTGGCGCGGGACGGCGCAGTTGTGGAAGACACCACTGGCGGAGCATCTCTCAAAGAATTGCGCTACCACCGTGCTCTTGGCTAACTGATCGTTTCAATATGAACTGGTGAGGGGTTTGGCGTCGGGATCTGCCGTAGGTGAGCTCGCACGAGTAGTCACCGACCGACCGATGACCGCCCCACCGCGTTCTGCGCGTCGACTGCCGCGAGCACCATGTCAGCCAGTTCTGCAGCGGACCGTCCGCCACCCGCGTCGATGCGATCCATGCCCAGCCTGTCGATGGCATCGATCATGAGTGTCTGGTAGCGCTCAGTGCGGGCCAGGAATTTGTCCATCAGGCGCTGTTCCTCGTCCGTAGCTGCTTCATAGCGGCCCGCGCCATGAATGCGGGCGCGTACCGCGGCGTCGTCCGTGGTGAGCCACACGGCGGCCGTGCGCGGCACCTGCAGCCTCGCGACGCGGACGGGCCAGAGTGCCGACCCCTCCAGGACCAGGCCCGTCCTGCCACTGCCCTCGACCGCATGGGCCGTGATCAGCTCTTCGATGCGGGGCCAAAGCCGATCGTAGTGGCCGAGAACGGATGTGATCAGTTCGTCAACCGTGAGTGATCCGTAGTGCTCGGCGACGTGGGCCGGCACCTCCCACTCCGGGGTTTTCCAGGGTCGCCCCGGGTGCCGGGCCAGCCTGTCAGTGGTCAGGCACTCGAACCCGAGTTTCCCCGCCACCACTTGGGCAACGGTCGACTTTCCGACGTTCGACGTCCCGCCGATCAATACCACCCGCACATCACGCACGCCGACGACCCTACTGATCCATCCACGACGATGCCTGCAGTTGGCGGAGACAGATGATGCAGCACGCCAGTTGCGAAAATCCGTGGTGGAGGTCGGCGCGGTGTTCATAGCGGATGCGTAGCCGTTTGAACTGGTGGAGCCAGGCAAAGGTGCGCTCGACGACCCACCGGGTCTTCCCCAGGCCGGAGCCATGGGCGACACCTCGTCGGGCGATGAGTGGTGTGATGCCGTTGGTGTCAGGTGACCAGTTCGGTGATGCTCCGGGCGGTCAGCCACAGGCCGAGGAGGAGGGAGAGCGTGACGATCAGTTGTTCCTGGTGCTGCTCCAGCCATTTCCGCAGGGCGTTCAGCCGGGTGTTCGCGACTGCGGGCGCCCGGACCACGTACATCTCCATGACGACCAGGCTGAGTGTGGCCAGGAGGCAGTAGCCGGTCAGTGCGAGCCAGTCGGCGAGGGTGGAGAGGTGGGCATCGACGGCGGTTGCTGCGCCGGCGCCGACGAGTGCCCAGGGCTGCAGCACCCATGCCAGGCCGGCGGCCGTGACCGGGGAGGTGTCGTCGATCCGGGTGGTCCAGCGTGGCGGGCTGTGCGGGCGGGGTGGTCGGTGGTGCCGGTATGCGCTGTACAGCACCAGTGCCAGGCCGATGGCGAGTTTCACATCGATCACGGCGGTCGAGGGCACGCTGTGACGGGCGGGGGGCTGACCGCCGGTCAGCAGCACCACGCAGGCGATCACCGCAATCAGGTTGGCCAGCCACGACAACAGGAATGCCAGGCCCAGGCGAACGCCGCGCCGCGAGGAGAGCAACAGGATGAAGGCGCTGTTGTGCAAAGGCCCCAGGGTAATGGCAGTACCGATCACGATCAGGTCGAGGACCATCGATCAGCCGCTCCCGGGTGTCAGGGCCCTGTGCCACCTGCGGACGGGAGGACCAGCCGGCCACGTGAGGGCGTGCTGCCGCGGTGCCGTATCCCGCCTCTGCGGGCGGCGGCCCGGCCGGCCGGTTTCACGCTCGTCCATCCAGAAGCCGTCGACCACCACCGGGTGCACCGGACGTTCATCCGGGCGGAATTTCTCGGATCTCACCAGGAAGGAACCACCGGGAATCCACACCATCCCGCGGGTCGTCGCCGCGGACGGGCAGTGGGCGGCCGTCGTCATGACAACGACGGTGCACCAACGCAACCGGACTGCTCCGGCGACACGCCCAGGTGAGCGTGTCCTAGCGTGTCCTCGTCGCCGCCGACAACACGGCCGGGGCCGGGTGCGGCCGAGCTCATCCCCGACGCCCGTGCTCGATGGTCTGCACCGGCGCCCCGCCGGCACGGCCGAGTCCTCTGGGGTGGCAGCGAGGAACTCGGCCGGGGCTACCACGGTCGCAGTGGACGGCAAGAGTGCACGCGGCTTCCGCAACGGCCACGTCCCGCCCTCACATCTGCCGGCCGCGATGACCGGCGACGGGCAGACGATCAGTCAGCTGCGGGTGCCGGACAAGACCAACGAGATCACGGGCTTTGCCCGGCTGCTCGGCGGACGATCGGCCCGTGCGACGCGGGGCCTGCTTCCGGGCCGACTCTGTGAGCTTGTTGTACCGAGGTCGTGTGGGGGCGGCTCTCGTGCTGTCTTTGTTCAGCATGAGCCTGACGGTTGTCGGCGTCACCGTGGCCGGTGGGCGGCCGCGGCCGTGTTCGCGTTCGTGTGGTGGCTGGGCGTGCTCTCGCCTCCCGCTGGGGTCATGGTGCCGGCGGGCGGTGCGGTGATTGGCGGACGTCGGCTGTGGCTGCTCTGCTCTGTGTGGTGGGTGCTTCGCTGGGTTGGTGGCTGTCGCTGGGAGGTGTGGGCCGCGGTGGCCTGTGGGTGTCGTGGTAGCGGGCTTCCGCGTTGACGTGTTGGGGCCTTGCCGGTGCCGGGCACCGTTGTCGCGTGGGGCGGCTGCTGTGGGCGTACGTGTGCGTGTGGCGGTGGCGGCCTGGTGCGGGGCGGCCTGGTCCCGGGTGCGGGGCGGTGCGGATGGGTCTGGCTCGCGGGCCGGGGGTGGGGGAGCGGGCATCGCGGGTGCTGTTCCGGGTGATGGATATCCGGACACCCGAACGCCAGTCCCTGTGATCGCGGGACAGCCCTCCGATGATGCGAATGTTCGAAGTGTGCTGCGTGGCGGGTCCGGTGTGGCGGGTCCGGTGTCACCGGTCCGGTGGTGCCGGGGTTCTATGAGGAGTCTTCTCTCGCGCGGGTGCGGATCACCGGGCGTCGCGGTCGTCGGCCTTGGCCGGGTGACGGTCGTGGCGCCGGAGGGTTGAGCGGGGGTTTTGCAGGGGTCCTGGCGGCCGCCGGGCGGTGGCGGATCAGCACGGTGACGGTGGCTGTGAGGAAGACGGCCTGTATGACTGTTCGGGGGCCGAGCTCGTCCCACCAGGACACGTCGCCGCTGGCGGCGTACACGTTGGCGGGGAACATCACGACCAGCATCGTACTGAGTACGGCGGCCGAGGCCCGGGCGGTGCGCTGCCACAGCAGGCCGAGCGCGCAGGCGAGTTCGGCGATGCCGGTGAGTGTGACGAGCAGGCCGGGGGCCGGCAGGGCCGGCGGCACCATGGCGACGATCTCCTCGCGCATCCCGACGAAGTGCGCGCCCGCCGTGAGGGTGAACATGGCTGCCAGGCCGCCCCGCAGGGCGGCGGCCGGCCGGCGCAGCCGCATGATCCCGAGCGTCCCGGCGAGCAGCAGCAGGCCTGTGACGGCAACGAGTGTGAGGAGCGGTTCCATGTGCGGGCCTTCCTGCCCTTGAGCGATGCGGTGACGGATCTCTGGCGATGCGGTGACGGATCTCTTGGGTATGCGAGGGCCGGCAGGCCGGGTCCCCCGGCCTGCCGGTCAGGCGGTGTCGCCGGTCAAGGCCGTGGCTGACCTGCGGACGGTGTTCGGTTCGATGTGCTGGATCTGCACGACGACCCCGTCCGGGTCYSRGACCCGGATGCTGTGGCCGAAGTTCTCCTCGACAAGCTCGTAGGGGTAGCCGTCGCGTTCGAGGCGCTGCGCGACCTGCTCCAGCGGTTCGTCCGTCGTGAAGCCCAGTTCGGTGGCGCCGGGCGGTCGGCCCTGCGAGACGGCGGCAGCGTGGACGCCGACGGCGCCTGCGGCGGCGGTCAGCCGGACCCAGACGGCCGCGCCGGGCTCCTGCCGGACGGTGAGCCCCAGCCCGGCGTAGAAGTCCCGGGACGCCTCGACGTCGGCCACGTATCTGATGGGAAGGACGGTCAGCATGGTCTGCCCCTTTCTGTGACGATCGCCGCCAGCGTCCTGCCCGGTGCTCCCTTACGCGCTGTAGAGTCGCCGGGATGGACGTGATCGGACGTTCGGAGGGGGTCAGGTGACGCAGTCCGTCACGCTCGACGCGCTGGACCGTCGTCTGATCCATGCCCTCCAGATCGACGGGCGCGCCTCGTTCAGCAGCATTGCCACCGTCCTCGAAGTCCCGGAGCGCACCCTGGCGCGCCGCTATCACCGGCTGCGGTCGGCGCTGGTGGTCCGGGTGGTCGGGCTGGTCGACAGCGGGCGTGTCGGCATGCTCGACTGGTTCGTCCGCATCGACTGCGCGCCGGAGGCCACCGATGCGCTGACTGCCGCCCTCGCGCAGCGCGACGACACCTCGTGGATCGCTCCGCTCGCCGGTAGGACGCGGCTGACGTGCATGGTCCGTACGCCGGGCACGGGGGCGGACGGCGGGCGACCGCTCTTCGATCACCTGCTGCGGACCCCGGGGATACGCGACGTCGAGGCGGGCTGCGTGCTGCGCGCGGTCGCCGGGGTCGGCGGCTGGGCGGGCCGCACGAGCGCGCTGGACGCGGCCGAGCAGGCCGCCCTGCTCGGCCTCGCACCCCCGTCACCGCGCAGCCCGGACGTTCTTGCCGGGGCATCGGGCTGGGGCGAGGCGGAGGCGCGCCTTGCGGGCGAACTGGCCCTGGACGGCCGGGCGGACATCGCCCAGCTCGCCGCCGCCACCGGGTGGTCGGCCTCGACCGTGCGCCGCCGCGTCGCCGCACTGCGGGCGGCCGGGGTGCTGCACTTCGAGGTGGACGTGAGCCCGTCCCACTTCGGCTTCCCGGTGGAGGCGCTGCTGTGGCTGGAGGTGGCGCCGGCCGCGCTGGGCGAGGTGACGGAGGCACTCTCGCGGCACGCCGCAGTCGCTTTCGCCGCTGTCATGACGGGCCGGGCGTCGGTCTTTGCCATGGTCCAGTGCCGTGACATCGGCGCCCTGTACGACTACCTGGCCGGCGAGTTGGCCGCGCTGGCGGGCATCGCCCGAGCGGAGACCGCCCTTGTCCAGCGCCGCGCCAAGCGGGCCGGGCCGCTCCTGCTGCCGGCGATGGCGCAGCGCGCTCAACGATTCCCGCCACGACCGACAGTCCACCGAGTCGGCCACACGAGGGCCACATGAGGTGACGTCCACGTCGTCGCTGCGCAGTGGCGCGCCGGGCTTGCAGCGGCTGCATCCGGGAGTCCTGCGGCCAGGAGCCGCCGGGCTTCGTCACGGCTGATCGCGCGGCGGCACTTGCCCGCCGTAGGGCAGTCGCCGGCATCGCGCGCGTTCCGCATACATCTCCCCCCGCCGCAGGACGTGGCCGGTGTGACCGGCCAGTTGGTCCGCCCGATGAAGGGGCCCGATGCGGAGCACCGCACGGGCCAGGACGTCCTTCAGGCCGGCGCGTTCCTCCTCGCTCAAAGCCGCGGGGTGACGGGTGAGCCAGCCAGTGGCCTTTCGCACCGTCGGCCGTGGAGGCGGCTCCTGTGGCGGAGCGGTGCGCAGGTGGCGGTGTAGGCGCGGACCATTTGGTAGGTGACGGGGATGTTGTCGGCGATCAGTTCGCGGTGCAGGCGGATGACACTCATGCAGCCCGCCGCGAACCGCCTCTCCAGGTAGGGCTTTAAGGGGTCCAGCCTGCTGGGACGTGGCCGGTTTTCGCGCGGGGTGTCCCGCCAGTGGACGGCGCGCGTGTAGCGCCGCACGGTGTTGAGGCCCCAGCCCAGGTGCCGGGCGATCGCCCGGCGCGAGTGGCCCTGCGCGAGCAGTTCGTGGACCAGGGGGTGTGCGGCCTTCTTGCGCTGGGCCCGCCGGCCCGCCGGCCCGCAGGGTCCGGGCCGGTAAGCCCCGCCTCCTCCGGCGGCGTGTCAGCGTCCGGCGGCCTGGGCAGCGCCGGAGCGCGCAGGCACTCACGGTGGGCGGCGACGCAAGTCTCCACGGCCCGGCCGAGGCCCTGCCACAGGTGGAAGCGGTCGGCGATCTGGTGAGTGCCGGGGCGCCGAGCCGGGCCCCCTCGGCGTAGGCACCTGCCCGGTCCCGGCAGATGATCTCGACGCTTGGGTGGGTGGTCAGCCACGTGGCCAGCGGTCCGGCCTCGCGTGTCGGGAGCATGTCGACTACGCGGTGGGTTTCTCCGCAGGTCAGGCCGCCGGTTGCCGTCTCCAAGCCGACGACGCAGCAGACCTCGGCGGGATTGGGCCGCAAAGCCACCCAGGCCAGGTACACCGACGACAGGGCGAGCAGCACGGTGATCAGTGCGCCCACGATCGCGGCAGTCCCCACAACACCAGAGTCCGGCCGGGGCTGAGCTCGCTCCTGGCGTCAGCCCTGGCCCTTACGAAACCCGGTTAACACAGATGACGTGCTCAACTACCCTCGGCCTGAGCTCTTCACGGGCCCGGAAAGGAGGCAGGACGGATGGAGCCGCTGGAACTTGGTCGCGCAGTTGAGGCAGGACGGGCGACCGCTTCGGAACTCGGCCTCCACGTCGACGATGTGGTCGTCATCAACAACTCGGACCGTGTCGTGCTGCGCCTGGTCCCGTGCGATGTTCTGGCCCGGGTCGCACCTTCGGGACATCTGGCTGGTTCTGAGTTCGAAGTAGAGGTTGCTCACCGTCTCACCGAGGTCGACGCTCCTGTGGCTGAGCTCGAGCCCCGCCTCGACCCCCGAGTCCATGTGCGTGATGGCTTCGCCATCTCCCTCTGGACCTACTACGAACCCGTGGGATCACAGATCGCGCCGGCCGACTACGCAGACGCGCTGCTGCGCCACCATGCCGCCCTGCGCCAGATTGATCTGGACGCACCGCATTTCACCGATCGAGTCGCCGGGGCGCTCAGAGAGGTGAACGACCTGCAGCAGTCCCCCGAGCTGCCCGATTCCGACCGGGAACTCCTCAGCAACACACTCAGCAGGCTGAGCACCGCGATCAGCATCGGAAAGGCCGGCGACCAGCTGCTGCACGGCGAGCCGCATCCGGGCAACCTCCTCAACACCAGGAGAGGGCCGCTTTTCGTAGACCTCGCCACGTGCTGCCGTGGACCGGTCGAGTTCGACCTCGCCCATGCGCCCGAAGAGGTGGCAAAGCACTATGCGGGAGCCGACCACGACCTGATTCACCGGTGCCGCGCTCTGGGCTGGGCGATGTTCTCGGCCTGGCGCTGGCGCCGAGACGACCAAATGCCCGACCGGGACCAGCGCAGAGTAGAGGGGCTCAACCAGGTTCGTGCCGCACTCGACCGCTGCGGACCGGGCTGAACCCGATGCAACTCGGTTCCGGTCCGGCGCGCGCACGTGACCAGGCCGTGGGCGCCTACGGCCCGACCCCGAGCGAATGGGGGAGAACGTCGTCATTCGCTCGTCATTCCCCTGCGCCGCATTCCCCTTGTGCCGCGCGACCTGACGTCCCTTGGACCGCACCTCATTTCACATACATGAGATGCGGTGCGGTCCATAGGACGCCCTCCATGCCCTGCGTGCAAGTGCTGAGTGGCTCGCCCCCGTTGCCGGGGCCGGACTTCTTGCGGCTGACGTGCTCCGGGTGCGGCAGCGGGCCGCGGCCAGCGGGTTGATGGCGAAGACCTGCCGCTGCCTGGGGCGCAGGGCAGGCGAGCGGGCACAGCCGGACGGATGCGGGACAGGACGGTGGATGCGCGACAGGATGGGGGATACGGGCATGATGAACGGGGACAGCACCCGCTTCACAGCCTCCAGCCACGATCGACGCCGACACGCTCCCTGCACCGAGAGTCAGGCCGAGCCCGGCAGCTCCTGGCCTCCGGGGACTGGCGCCTCGCCCCGGCGGACGTCGAGGCGGCGTCCGGCGTCCGGGCCCGCCTCTGCGCTCCGCTCCCGGTCCGGCGGGCCGGGAACGCACTCACGGCTACGGACCGGGACCGACGGCTCCAACGGATCCCGCGGACCACCCTCCACCACCTCGACGCAGCTGCCGTCAGCCGCAAGAAGTCCGGCCCCGGCAACGGGGGCGAGCCACTCAGCACTTGCACGCAG
>NZ_RDBN01000090.1 GCF_008042075.1 Streptomyces sp. UW30
GCAGGTCGGCGTCGTGGTCATCGGTCACAACGACGCCGCGCATGTGACGACCGCCGTGCGCTCGGCGCTGGCCCAGGGTCCCGCCGTCCGCGAGGTCGTCGCCGTCGACGACTGCTCCACGGACGACAGCGCGGAACTGCTCGCGCGCCTGGCCGTGGCCGAACCGCGGGTGCGGCTGGTCCGGCGCCGGGTCACCAGCGGCGGCTGCGGCAGCCCGCGCAACACCGGTCTGGACCGGGTGACCTCGCCGTATGTGATGTTCCTGGACGCCGCCGACGTACTTCCGCCGGGCGCGGTGGGGTGGTGCTCCCAGTCGGGCGTGTCGTACTCGGCGAGATACGCCCGCGTGAGCGCCCACCATGCGCGCTGGTAGGGGGCCTCGTGCAGCCCCAGCTCGCGCGCGTACATCCGCAGCTCGTGGTCCAGGAACCTTGCCCGCGCCTCCCGCGCGAGCTCCTTGCGCCCGGCTCCCAGCAGGATCTCGTACGCCGCCCGGCTCGCCTCCGTGCGCGCCCGCCAGTCGGCGATGCCGGCCCGGTCGAGGGAGGCCGACGGCCGGTCGGCGCAGCGGCGTACGCGCCGGACGTACACCGGGTCCGGGACGAGGGCGACGCGCGGCCCGGCGGCCAGCACGCGGGCGCTGAAGACGAGGTCCTCGTGGGGGAAGCGGCCCTCGGGGAAGCGGATGCCGTGCTCGCGCAGGAACTCGGTGCGGTACAGCTTGTTCACGCAGAGCGTGTCGTGGACGAGGCGGGGGCGCTGTGCCGGGCGCTCGTACACGGCGTGCGCGGCGTAGAGGGACGCCTCCCACGGCACCTCGCGCCCTTCCGGCAGTTCCCGTCGCACGCACAGTCCGCCCGCCACCTGCGCACCCGCCCCGGTCGCTGCCGTGAGCAGCGCGTCCACCGCGCCCGGCGGAAGTACGTCGGCGGCGTCCAGGAACATCACATACGGCGAGGTCACCCGGTCCAGACCGGTGTTGCGCGGGCTGCCGCAGCCGCCGCTGGTGACCCGGCGCCGGACCAGCCGCACCCGCGGTTCGGCCACGGCCAGGCGCGCGAGCAGTTCCGCGCTGTCGTCCGTGGAGCAGTCGTCGACGGCGACGACCTCGCGGACGGCGGGACCCTGGGCCAGCGCCGAGCGCACGGCGGTCGTCACATGCGCGGCGTCGTTGTGACCGATGACCACGACGCCGACCTGC
>NZ_RDBN01000091.1 GCF_008042075.1 Streptomyces sp. UW30
TGGTCCGTTTCGACGGCAGGGTCGTCGGCATTTCCAATGTCCGCTGCGTCATTCAGGACTGCACCCAGGCCATGGGCGCAGGTCCACCCGGACGGTGCCATGGTCGGCACCAAGGGTTTCGCAGGAGTCTGCAGCTTCACCACTCCAAGTTGCCGCCCGGACCAGGGACCACTGGCCCCAACGTTCAGCATCCCGGTCGTGCCCCCGTGCTCGTCCGAAGAACAGATCCACTTCAGCGGCCTCGTCCGCTGCGTCCTCTCCGGAGAGAAGTCATGCGTCCCTGTCTCCTGCTCGTCGATGCCCAGTTCATTGTCGACGCCGAGGCTGATGGAGCCGTTGATGCCGCCGTAGATGGTCTCCAGCAGCGCGCACGGCGTCCACGAGACGTAGGTGTCGAGGACCCGTCCGTGAGCGACGAGAGCGCACAACTGGTACTCGCGTCCAGTGAGGAACTCCTCCACCATCCACCGCCGTGAGGGAGGCAGTGGAAGGAGCCTCGCGAGATCGTGCTCGTCGTTGAGCTTGTAGGTATCGATAGATGACCAGCCATCAACCGGCTTGAGGATGAGTGGCCATCCGTGCGCGGCAGCGAAGCCCAGGACTTCGTCGCCATCCGCGACCTCGGAGAACTCCGCACAGGGGATGCCGATTTCCAGGAACCGCCGCTTCATTGCGGTCTTGTCCCGGACCCAGGCGACCTGCTCGGCGTCGAGGTGCGGCAGGCCAACGAGGCCGGCGAACCGCTGGGAGATCTCCTGTAGGGGCTCCTGTGGGTTGCAGAAGTGGGCCGGTCGTACCCGGAGCCCCGCCACCCAAGTGAGGTAGCGCTCAGCCTCCCGCCGGATGTCGGCGTCGACGGCGATTGTGAACGTGGGGATGTCCGCCGTGCGCAGCAGGTGGTCAGTGGGCAGTGAGGAGAGGTGTTCTTCGAACCTCAAGAGCACGAGGTCGAGATCGTCTCGGCTCAGGACATGATCGGTGAAGGTGCCCGGTCGGCCATCGACGAGCAGGAGACAGGGACGCATGACTTCTCTCCGGAGAGGACGCAGCGGACGAGGCCGCTGAAGTGGATCTGTTCTTCGGACGAGCACGGGGGCACGACCGGGATGCTGAACGTTGGGGCCAGTGGTCCCTGGTCCGGGCGGCAACTTGGAGTGGTGAAGCTGCAGACTCCTGCGAAACCCTTGGTGCCGACCATGGCACCGTCCGGGTGGACTGCGCCCATGGCCTGGGTGCAGTCCTGAATGACGCAGCGGACATTGGAAATGCCGACGACCCTGCCGTCGAAACGGACC
>NZ_RDBN01000092.1 GCF_008042075.1 Streptomyces sp. UW30
AATGAAGGGCCGAGGGTTCCATGCGCAAGCTTCACAAGGCCGCGCTCGTCGTMGCAGCGGCCGGCGGTCTGACCGCCATCGGCGCCGGCGTCAGCGAGGCGGCCGATTATCCCGTCGGGTACGCCGGTGCCGCTCCGGCGCCCGCTCCCGAGTATTACCCGGCACCTCAGTACGCTCCCGCTCCGCAGTACGCCCCGGCGCCGCAGTACGCCCCGGCTCCGCAGTATGCTCCGGCGCCGCAGTACGCCCCGGCGCCGCAGTACGCTCCGCCCGCTCCCCAGTACGCGCCGCCGCAGCACAGTGCGCCGCAGGTCACGGCGGCGTCCCGGTCGGGCGGTTACGCTCAGGCCTCGCGGCCCCAGTACCAGCCGCAGCCGGCTCCCCAGTACGCGGCTCCGGCGCCCGCCCCGCGTGAGCAGACCGGCTACGCCACCGCCTCGGCCTCGTCGGGCGGCTTCGCGGAGGCCGGTGTCCCGCAGCACTCCGCCCCCCAGCAGGCGGCTCCGCAGGTCATGCCGCAGGCGGCCCCGCAGGTCATGCCGCAGGTCGCTCCGCAGGTCTCCGCTCCGCAGGTCTTCAACCCGGAGCCCCCGCCGCGGGTCGCGCCGCAGGTGAACCCGCAGGTGAACCCCGAGGTGAACCCGCTCATCAACCCGCTGACCACCAGCACTCCGCAGGTGCCCGGGCTCGGCCTCGGACAGGTCGCGGCGCCCCCCGTGGGCCAGCTGGGTCTGCCCCGGCTCGGCTGACAGCCGTTCCACAACCGGCCGCCGTTCCAACCTCATTCGCTGCACACCCCTTCCGCTCGATCCAACGGAGAAGAAATGCGCAAGCTCCACAAGGCCGCCCTGGTGGGCGCCGTCCTCGGCAGTGTCGGCTCCCTCGGCATGGGCACCGCCTTCGCCCACGGTGAGGCGGCGGCCCACGACGTCGACATCACGCAGGGCATCGAGTGCCGCTCGCACGACATGAACATCGACATCCTGGGCAGCGTCGGCGCCCTCAACGGCGTGCTGGCCAACGCGCTCAACGGCGAGGGCTCCCCGGCCGCGCAGCCCAGCCACCTCGGCTCGGACATGGGCTGCAACAGCTCGGCGCTCAAGTAACCGTACGAAGCGTCCGGTTCAACGCCCGCTCCGTCACGGGGCGGGCGTTGGACTTGCGAGCCGTAGACACGGCAGAGATCTGGCGAGGGTCGGGCCGCGCCGTGCACGCCGAGTGAAAGGGCGACCTGTCGCATGAGACTGTCCTGTGCCGACGAGATGCTGCTGTTCAACGGTTGTCCGGGAGTCATCGGCCTGGCGGCGGTC
>NZ_RDBN01000093.1 GCF_008042075.1 Streptomyces sp. UW30
ACAGGGTGGTGGTGGACAGCATCGGAGTGGCGCGTTCGACGCAGTTCTGGGCGGTGCCGTCCTCTTCGAACCCGATCCGCATCGCCTCGTGCCGCGCGGCCACCCGATCGATGGCGCGCGCCAGCCTTTCCGCGTCGATGGCGCCCTCGACACGACGCACATCGGACATCGCGTAGGAAGCGCCGCGGTCGCCGCCCAACTCGCTGCTCATCCAGAGCAGCTTCTGGCCGTCGGTGAGCGGCGCCTCACCGGCGATCGGCGACCCGCCGACGGGGTCCGGTGACCGACCGAGGACCGGTGCCTGCCCGACGGGAGCCGGYGACCGCGGCGCTTCCTACGCGATGTCCGATGTGCGTCGTGTCGAGGGCGCCATCGACGCGGAAAGGCTGGCGCGCGCCATCGATCGGGTGGCCGCGCGGCACGAGGCGATGCGGATCGGGTTCGAAGAGGACGGCACCGCCCAGAACTGCGTCGAACGCGCCACTCCGATGCTGTCCACCACCACCCTGTGCGATGCCGCGCCGGGCGAGGTCGAGGCGCTTCTGTCCCGGTTCGCACAGCGCCCGGTGGACATGGTCTCCCCCTCGCTGTTCCGGTTCCAGCTCATTCAGACGGGTGAGGCCGCCTACCTCCAGGCCACCGCACCGCACGCGGTCGTCGACGGCTGGTCGTTCGAGGTCCTGTGGGCGGAGCTGTCGTCCTTCTACCTGGGGAGTGAGGAGGACGGCGCGGTGCGCGAGCCGGCCAGCTTCCTGGAGTTCGCACGGTCGAAGCGCAAGGAGGAGGACGCGCGGTTCGAGGCGAACGAAGCGCTGTGGCGGCCGAGGCTCGACAGAGTCTGGCAGTCGTCGGGCCGAATGATCGACGGCGCCCAACCCTTCGCACCGGTCACCCGTGTCGACCACCTCCCGCAGGGCCCCCTCGCGGGCCTGCGCGAGTTGTCACGCTCCAGCAGGTCCACGATGAACACGGCGGCGTTGTCGGCGGTGGCTGTGGCCTCGTCGCTGCTCATGGCCGCTCCGCGCGCGATCGTCATGGCCTCCCGGACGGGACAACCGGCCTTCTGTCCCGGGAAGTCGCTCATCGGCTTCTGCGTGGACCTGCTACCGGTGATCGTCGAACTCCCCGACGACAGCACGCTGATGGACGTGACCAGAGACGTGCAGCAGCAGCTCGTGGCCGGCGCCGACACCGTCTCCGGCCTGTATCAGGTGCTGCCGGAGCGTCGCTACCGCCAGCGTCCGGCCATCTTCCTCGCGTTCGAGTACTCCGAGGAGATCCCGGGGACCTTGTTCGGCGCCCCGGCCACTCCGCTGTCTTTGCCGCACGAGCGCATACCGCATCCCGCGTTGATCACCGTCGAGAAACACAGTGACGGGATCGAGATCATCTCGGCGGTCTCCCAGGAGAGCGCCCTGGCTCCGTACGCGGCGGACCTGGCCGTCCGGGTGGAGCAGATCCTGGCCGACCCCACCGTGCCGCTCGGCGAACTGCGCCGACGGTGAGTCCAGGCCGCGC
>NZ_RDBN01000094.1 GCF_008042075.1 Streptomyces sp. UW30
CGGGCGGCGTCGCCCTCTCCACTCTCCGTCCCCAGCACTGCCCGCAACGGGCCACGGCACCCGCCGCGGCCCGTTGCGCCGTCACTCCCCGTCCACCACGGCGTCCGCCGCCATCATCCCGACGACGTCGGGCCTTGCCCAGACTGGAACGACATCCCGCCCGCCCCGTCCTGGAGCCCGCCGCCCAGGCCTTCGCCGAGGCCACCGCGAACCCGCCGTACCTGTTCGATCTGGGGCCGGCCGAGGGGCGCAAGGTCGTCGACGAAAGTAGCGCACTATTAAGTCGTGCACAACCAATTAGGGCACGATGATGTATCTCCCGATAGAATCGAGGGGACCCGAAGCGCCGCCGGCAGGAGCCCTCCATGAACACAGCCACCGAGCCGCCCCCGGAGGACTCCAGCTCCCTCCTCCTGGACGACCAGCTCTGCTTCGCGCTCTACGCCGCCTCCCGCGCCGTGACCGCGCGCTACCGCCCCCTGCTCGACGAACTGGGCCTGACCTACCCGCAGTACCTGGTCATGCTCGTCCTCTGGGAGCGGGACTCGATCTCCGTACGCGACCTGGGCGCGGCCCTCCAACTGGAGTCCAGCACCCTCTCCCCGCTGCTCAAGCGCCTCGAAGCGGGCGGTCTGCTGCGCCGCGAGCGCCGCCGGGACGACGAGCGCTCGGTCGCGATCCGCCTCACCGAGGCCGGCGCCGAGCTCCGCGACCGCGCGACCACCGTCCCGCTCGCCATCGGTGACGCGATGGGCCTGACCCCACAGCAGGACACCCTGGCCAAGCAGCTCCTACGCCTGATCACGACAAACGTCACCGAGCACTGACCCTCGGGCGGCGTCGCCCTCTCCACTCTCCGTCCCCAGCACTGCCCGCAACGGGCCACGGCACCCGCCGCGGCCCGTTGCGCCGTCACTCCCCGTCCACCACGGCGTCCGCCGCCATCATCCCGACGACGTCGGGCCTTGCCCAGACTGGAACGACATCCCGCCCGCCCCAGGAACCCGCCCCTGCCCGGCTGGCCTGTTGACCGGAACGCCGACTCTGTTGTCGAACACCGGACGAGTCAGGCCGGTCTGCGAAGGCGCCGCCATTCACCTGCTCCGGGCCGGGCAGGCCGCCTGTCACAACCGTCGGAGACGGCGGGCTCTCAGGCAGCGTGGCCACCGAATCGCTGCCCATCCGCGTGTTCCAGCGCATCCACCTGCGTGGCCGACCACGCATACGTTTGCCCCAGCTTCCCCATCTGCGCCGCCACTTGCTGGCGCACCCGCTCCTTGTACCCCGCCGGCGCCGCAAGCTGGCTCTCCGACTTGGCCGCTACCGCCCCCGCGTCCGGGTCGTTACGCGACGCCCGTGCCGCGTCCAGATTCGCCTGCGCGCTGCCGACGTCACGCGGAATCGGCGCCTGCGCCTGAGCCATCGCCCCGGACGCCTCGGCCAGCCGCTTCGCGGCACGCTCGCATTCGAAGCCGCACCAGAAACTCCAACTACCGGCAGTGCCAGTCCACAGTCACCCGGATCACCCAACACCGAAGCCTGATCAGGCGCATGAGCACTTGTACTCAGATGAGGGCGGGCCACCGTTCCGAATGGCTGATAGAAAACGGTGAGTGGCGCAGAGTTGCCCTTGGCCGGGTCGATGACGGCTTCGGCTGGTCCGCATATTACGTAGACGTCCCGAGCCATATTGGCTCAGCCGTGATCATCCGGCCAGGGCTGCCGCATGGGCGAGCTCGAACGCGGGCTCGACTCCGAGCTCCTTCCGCAGGCGGCGCCGGAATTCCTGGTACAACTCGGTGGACTTTCCCGGGGCTCCCAGCTTCATGTGGCCGCGTATGAGAAGGAGGTGGCTGGGCTCGTCCAGCGGTTCCCACGTGACCAGGATTTCCGCGATCTCGACAGCCTCCCGCAGTCGCTCGCCGGACAGCAGAATCTCGCTCGCTTCACGCAGGGCATAAAACCTCCGCTGATCCCACGTCCTTTGGTGTTCCTCAACCCAAGGCGAATGCACGTCGACCAACAAAGGGAGCTGCAGCAGCTCGAGCTCGGTCGCGAGGGATGGAGTGTGCGGCCAGTCCGGGTGGGTGAGAGCGTCATGTGCCAACTGCCAGTCACTGGTGAGCACATCCGAGAGGCGTACGGTCTCGCCCTCCGCGATCACCAGCTCCCGGGGTGCTGCCTGGTTCACCCGCCACAGCAGTCGGCTCAGCCTGCGCCGCCCGAGGCGCTCCGCCTTGTCAGGCCACAGGGACCTGATGATCGCGGGGCGCCGAGCGGTCCGCCCTTCGCGCAGTTCGAGGTAGGCCAGGAGCTCCGCAGTCTGCGGCGGCAGGCGGTAGGACTCGTCATCAGCGAGGTGAACGCCGTCATGGCCCAGTAACCGGAGCTGAACGGAACCACGATCTCTCGTGGCACCGGTCATCGATCTCGACATAAGTCCCCCTGTCTCCATTTGTCTGGAACGACGGATCAGCCGCTCGCTCTCCGGGAGAGACCTGCCCGTCGGATGCGACGAAGTGGTCAGCAAACGCGCATCACATGCCTTAGCAATAACAAGAGCTGATCACGAACATCAAGGTCTATCCACTCGGCACGACGAGTTCAGGCAAGCCGCGAAAAGCGATTCAACGAGTGTGGTGAACGGACACCATCGAGCCAGCTGACCAGCGGAGGAGGTGGTTTGGAGACGCTTCGGAGACACCTGAGGGGCATGATCCCCACATGCCTGAGAAAACCAGGAGTCGCGACGAAGCGATCGCGAAGAGAGGGCCTCGTGAACCTGTGCTGGCCGCCGACCAACCGGTGTCGGCGACTTGGCAGTTGACTCACGGAGGATTCCTTGAACAAGAACCGCATCATCGCGAGCACGGTGCTCGTCGGCGCGCTCATAGGCGTTGGCGCCCCGGCCGCCTCCGCGATGCCTCAGGCTCGCCCCACCGGCGTCGTCCAGGTCCAGACGCTGGACACTCACCGTGCGGTGTCCTCGGCCGCCGAGGTGAAGCTGACGTCGTCGGCCTCGACCGCCGGCGCGACGGGTACGGCTTCGACCGAGGCCGGGGCCGACCGGGCCGGGGAGAGGGGCCGGTGGACCTGGATCATCAACAAGCTCAAGGACCTCGGCTCCGGCACCTGGAAGAAGCTCAAGGACGCGGCCAAGGCGGGCTACAACGCGTTCAAGAGGGCTTACGAGCGCTACGTGCCGTGGCTCGTCCGCAAGACGATCGAGCTTGGTGCCACGGTCTACGAGGTCTACTCGGCCGTGCGGGACTTCATCGGCCTCTGAGGTCCGGGCCGTCTGCCCGGGGCGCCGCAGAGCGGCTCGGGCAGTGGCGAAGCGGTGTGCGGGCCTCGGAACCTTTTCGTTCCGAGGCCCGCACACCGCACCCCCCTCTCCTCTCGCCTCCCGCCGCATTTCACTTCGACGACTCAAGGAAGACATGAGTAAAGGAAGGCCCTCCGTAACGCCGAACGAGGCTCCGGCCTCAGTGAGTGGCGATGCCTGGCCGTTGATTCCGCTCGGCGTTGCCGCCCTGCTGCTGCGCACTCTGGGCGACCACACCTGGGCGTACGTCGTGGGCGCGGCGATCGGCGGCATAGGCCTGCTGGCGGCGCTGATCGGGCTGGTCGAGTGCGTGCGCGCGGTGCGACGCGGCCTCGCCCTCGGCAAGGCCGCCTGGGTGGTCCTTCTGCTGCTGATCGCCGGATTCGCGGTGGTTCACCAGCTCGTCACGGCCTGATGAGGCGGGGTGTCACCGATGTCTACGATCGAGATCGCTGATCTGACCAAGGCGTACGGGAAGAAGCGCGTGGTCGACGGCCTGTCGTTCACCGTGCGCCCGGGATCCGTCACCGGATTCCTGGGACCGAACGGTGCCGGCAAGAGCACAACACTGCGCATGACGCTCGGCCTGACCAGACCGGACAGCGGTACGGCCCGTATCCAGGGGCGCAGTTATCACGAGCACGCCGAGCCGTTGCGCGTCGTGGGCGCGTTGCTGGACGCGCGATGGGCGCACCCCAAGCGCGGTGCACGGGCTCACCTGACGTGGCTCGCCCACAGCAACCGGATTCCCGTCGGCCGTGTGGACGAGGTTCTGTCCCGGGTCGGGCTCCTTGAGGTGGCGGACCAGCGGGTCGGAGGCTTCTCTCTCGGCATGGCCCAACGTCTTGGACTGGCCGGCGCGTTGCTGGGGGACCCCGGAATCCTGATTCTGGACGAGCCCGCGAACGGCCTTGACCCTGAGGGCATCGCATGGATGCGCGGGCTTCTCAGACAACTGGCGGCCGAAGGACGCAGCGTCCTCGTATCCAGCCACCTGCTCGCGGAGATGGCACAGCTGGCCGACGAGGTGGTGGTGATCGGCCGCGGGCAACTCATCAAGCAGTGCTCCATCGCAGAACTCACCGCGGTCGGCGCCGCCACGCAGGGGGAAGTGGTCGTACGCGGTCCGGAGCCCGGTCGCCTGCGCGAACTGCTCACGCAGGCGGGCGCCACCGTGGACGACGGCGGGCCGGGCGCGGATCCGTCCGCCCCGCCCCTGCTGGTCAGTGGTCTGAGCTGCGAGGACATCGGCAGAGCCGTGGCCGGGGCCGGCCTCGTGCTGTACGAACTGACTCCGCGCCGCGGCACCGTCGAGGATGCCTACCTCCAGCTCACGGGCACCTCGGTGGAGTACCGGGGCTCGGTGCGACCGGCGGAAGAGAGGGCCGTATGACCAGCACCGCCGTGCTGAAAGCCGAGGCTTACAAGCTTCGCTCGCTCACCTCCACACCATGGCTTCTGGGCATCACCACAGTCGTGTCGCTCGCCCTCAGTGGCCTCGCTGTGCGTTCCCCCATGGAAGGTGAGGAGCCCGGCATATCCGAAGTGATGGTCGGTCCCGCCTTCGCGCAGTTCCTGGTCATGGTGTTCGCGGCCCGCAGCGCGACGATGGAGTTCCGTACGGGCACGATCTGGCAGTCCCGTCTCGCCGTGCCGTCGTGGCCACGGCTGTTGCTGGGCAAGGCCGGGGTGATCGCGACGCTCGCGGCGCTGATGGGAATCCTGTTGGGGGCGGGGGGAGTCGCCGTCGCGGCCGTCGTGGCGCCCGACGCCAATGTCGTGCCCTCCAGCGGGCTCGAATGGCGTCAGCTCCTCGCCCTTCCTGTCTCACTCGCCATCGTGGCCGTGCTGAGCCTTGCCATCGGTCTCCTCCTGAAGAGCGGTGGCGCGACCATCACCGTCGTACTGGTCTGGGCTCTGGTCGTCGAACCGGCTCTGTCGGCCACGGGTGACTGGCTGGCGGGGATCGATATCGGCCCGTGGCTGCCGTTCCTGGCGCTGAGCGACTTTCAGGGCCAGTCCGGCGGCGTCTCCTTCCCCGGCGGGCCCTACCTGGCCTGTGTCTATGCGGCATCCCTCACGGCGGCGCTCCTGGCGGCTGCCATCAAGGTGCAGGACCGTCGGGAGCCGTGACATCTCGCCGCGGAACACCTGAGCTCCGGGAGGGAGCCGATACTCCCGCCAGCGAGAGGCTTGCCCTTCCCGGTGCGGAGATGAGGCGCTGACTGGTCATCGGCACCCGGCGGCTCCGCAATTCCCCCGTGCGCGCGGAGCCGACCCTTCTCCACGCCCCGCCCCGCCCTGTCGGGCAGGGCGGGGCGCTTCGCCAAGCCCCGGCGAGATCGCGGCCGCGAGGAGGGACTGACTAGGTCCAGCGAGGAGATCGAGCGGATGAGTGAAGGGCTCGTAGGTGACCTGCCGTAGTCCGGCGGAGATACTCCGGTGACCGGCGTCTGGGCGTGCGTCAACCGCGGGGTTCTGCAGAGACGTCGGGACTATGAACGGCCTGACCGACCGGGGCAACTCGAAGGGCCTGGGCGCCTTCGCCCGCTCCCCCCCTCCCGTCATCAGCCCCGCCCTGACGGGCCGTGAGGCCCAAGCGCGGGCGCATGAGGCACGAACGGGGCCGCGACACCCAGCGGCTGCCCCCTCGCCAGGGCACCGGCGACGGAGGCCGCTGCGCCATCAATCCCCGTCTTCCACCCCATCGTCGGCCGTGGCGTCCACCGTCATCATCCCGACGACTTCCTCAAGCGCCGCATGCAACGGCGATACGAGGGCGGCAAGTTCGACTTCCGACGCCTCCCCGGCCTCCAGCACGGCCCCGACGACCGCCACCAGGACACCCGCGGTCTCCAGGGCCTGCACGTCGGCCAGCCCCTCAAGAAAGCTGCCGGGCCGCGCGACGACGAACGCCTCCTTGCCGGTAGCGGAGTCGACGCCGATGCTGCGGGGACGCCACGTGCCGCTCATACGGCGGCCTCCCAAGGGAAGTAGTCCCGCCCCTGAACGGCGAGGGCCTCCGCCCGGCGCCGCTGACGCTGAAGCCGCCGCCGCTCAAGATCGTCCCGCTCGCGTTCCCATACGACGACGTACGACCGGACCAGCGGCTGACCGTCGGCAGCGATGACGCCCGTCCGGTACGGCCGCGGCCGACGCGCGGGGGCGGG
>NZ_RDBN01000095.1 GCF_008042075.1 Streptomyces sp. UW30
GTGGGGTTGAGGGTGGTGTTGGTGGGGGTGTCGGCGAGGATGATGCGGCCGGGGTTTTCGGTTTGGGCGGTGCGGATGAGTCCGGTGACGGCGGCGGCGGGGAGGTCGGTGATGTCTTCGTTGCCGACGGCTATGGCGCCGTGGGTGATGACGAGGAGGGTGGTGTTCTGCTTTGTGTCGTCGGTGAGGAATTCCTGGACGGCGTGGAGGGTGTCGCGGGTGACTTCGCGTGGGGTGCGGTCGCCGGAGACGATGTCCAGGACCTCGCTCGCGCCGCCGGTGTCGGCGTCCGGTGCGGGTGTGGGTATGGGTTTCCAGTGCACGGTGTAGAGGCCGTCGGTGGTGGCGGTGGCGGTGCGCAGGGCGTCCTTCGACAGCGGGCGCAGTGAGAGGGACTCGATGGTCGCGACCGGCGCACCCGCCGCATCCGCCACCGTCAGCGAGGCCTCCAGCGTCTCAGCCCCCTGATCGGCGACCGTGAGCCGGACGCGCAGCGCGCCGGCGCCCACCGCGTGGACCGTGACCCCCGACCAGGCGAACGGAAGCCGGGGCTGACCCGCCTCGGTCACCACTCCGGGCAGCAGGGTGTGCAGGGCGGCGTCGAGCAGGGCGGGGTGGAGCAGATAGCGTCCGGCGTCGGAGTTGGGGCCGTCGGGCAGGACGACCTCGGCGAACATGTCACCGTCTTCGCCGTGCCAGGCGCGCTTCAGGCCGCGGAATGCCGGTCCGTAGGTGTAGCCGAGCTTGTCCAGGCGCTCGTAGGCGCCGTCCAGGGACACTTCCCGCGCGCCGGCCGGAGGCCACACGGTCAGCGATTCACCATCGACCGCGTCGGCCGGGGCGAGCGTGCCCCGCGCGTTCAGCGTCCACGGAGCCTCACCGGCCTGCGGGGCCTGCGGGGCCTGCGGGGCCTGCAGGGACTGCGGTGCCTGCTCGGGCCGGGAGTAGATCTCGACCGTGCGACGGCCGCCGTCCTCGGGCTCTGCGACGACCACCTGAAGCTGCACACCACCACGCTCCGGCAGCACCAGCGGAGCGGACAGCAGGAGTTCGGCGAGCAGGCCGGCGCCGACCTGCTCACCGGCGCGCACGGCCAGCTCGACGAGGGCGGTACCCGGCATCAGGACGGTGCCGTTGACGGCGTGCTCGGCCAGCCAGCCGTGCGTGCGCAGCGACACCGACCCGGTGAACACATGGGAGTCCCGGTCGGCCAGGCCCACCGCCGCGCCCAGCAGCGGGTGCAGGGCCGGACTCAGTCCGAGGCCCCTCGCGTCGAGCGGGGTGTCGGGGCCGTCCAGCCAGTACCGCTCGTGCTGGAAGGCGTACGTCGGCAGCTCGACGTTGCGGGCACCGGGAAAGACCCTGGTCCAGTCAGGGTTGGCACCGCGCAGCCGCAGCAGGGCCAGCGACGCCGCGACCGTCTCCCCCTCGGACCGGCCGCGCCGCAGCGCCGGCACGAGAACGCCGGCCGACTCCGACAGGCAGGCCCCGGCGAGCGCCGTCAGCACCCCGTCCGGCCCCAGCTCCAGGAAGTCGGAGACGCCCTCGGACTCCAGGTACCGCACCCCGTCGTGGAACCGGACCGTGCCGCGGATGTGCCGGACCCAGTAGTCGGCGGAGGTGAGTTCCTCGTCGGTGGCGAGGACACCGGTGACGTTCGAGACGATGGGGATCGCGGGGGCCTTGAGGTGCAGCTCCGACACGATGTCCCGGAACTCGTCGAGGATCTCCTCCATGTGCGGGGAGTGGAAGGCGTGCGAGACGGCCAGCCGCTTCACCGGTGTGCCCTGCGCCCGCCAGAACGCCATGATCTCCTCGACGGCGTCCTCGTCACCGGAGATCACCGTGGCGCGCGGCCCGTTGACGCCCGCGACGGCCACGCGCCGCTCGCCGTAAGGGAGCAGGGCCTCGCGTACGTCGTCCTCCGTGGCCTGGATCGAGGCCATGGCGCCGCCCTCGCGGGCCGCCTGCATGAGGCGTCCGCGCTCGGCGACCAGGACGCATGCCTCGGCGAGGTCGAGGACCCCGGCCACGTGCGCCGCGGTGACCTCGCCGAGGGAGTGGCCGAGCAGATAGTCCGGACGTACTCCGTAGTGGGCGAAGAGCCGGAACAGGGCGACCTCGACCGCGAACAGCGCGGCCTGGGTGAACGCCGTCTGGTCGATCAGCGCGGCGTCGGCGGAGCTTTCCGGTGCGAACAGCACCCACTTGACGGGACGCACCAGCAGCGGGTCCAGGTGCGCACACACCTCGTCCAGCGCCGCACGGAACACGGCGCTGTTCTCGTACAGTTCGCGCCCCATGCCGAGCCGCTGCGCGCCCTGGCCGGTGAGCAGGAAGGCGATCCTGCCGGTCCGTGCGGTGGGGGTGCCGACGACCGACGCGATCTTCTCGCCGTCGGCCGAACCGGCCAGCGCGGCCAGACTCTTGAGCAGGTCCGCACGGCTCTCGCCCAGGACGACGGCGCCCTGGTCGAGCAGCGCGCGACCGGTGGCCAGTGAGTAGGCGACGTCGGCCGCCGCAAGGTCCGGCCTCGACTCGACGAACCGGTAGAGCCGTTCGGCCTGGTCGCGCACCGCCTTCTCGTCCTTGCCGGTGACGATCCACGGCAGCGCGCCGGAGGAAGCGTCCGGCCGGGCGGCGGGCTCGGGCGAGGCCGGGGGTTCCTCGATCAGGACGTGGGCGTTGGTGCCGCTGATGCCGAAGGAGGAGACGCCTGCCCGGCGTGGCCGTCCCTCGGTCTCGGGCCACTCCCGGGCCTCGGTCAGCAGGGACAACGCCCCTGTCTCCCAGTCGATGTGGCTGGAGGGGTTGTCGGCGTGGAGGGTCTTGGGCAGGACGCCGTGGCGCATGGCCTCGATCATCTTGATGATGCCGCCGACGCCGGCCGCGGCTTGTGTGTGGCCGATGTTGGACTTGAGGGAGCCGAGGTGGAGGGGGGCACCGTCGGGGCGGTCCTGGCCGTAGGTGGCGAGGAGTGCCTGTGCCTCGATGGGGTCGCCGAGGCGGGTGCCGGTGCCGTGGGCTTCGACTGCGTCGATGTCGTTGGCGGTGAGCCCGGCGTTCGCCAGGGCGGCACGGATCACCCGCTCCTGCGACGGCCCGTTGGGGGCGGTGAGTCCGTTGCTGGCGCCGTCCTGGTTGACGGCGGTGCCGCGGACGACGGCGAGGACGCGGTGGCCGTTCTTGCGGGCGTCTGAGAGTCGTTCGACGAGGAGCAGTCCGACGCCTTCGGACCAGCCGGTGCCGTCCGCGTCGTCGGAGAACGACCTGCAACGGCCGTCCACCGACAGACCGCGCTGCCGCGAGAACTCCACGAACGTGTGCGGGCTGTTCATGACGGTGACGCCGCCGGCGAGCGCGAGATCGCACTCACCGCTGCGCAGGGCGCCCGCGGCCATGTGCATCGCGACCAGCGACGACGAGCAGGCCGTGTCGACCGTGATCGCCAGGCCCTCCAGACCGTACGTGTACGACAGGCGGCCGGACAGCACGCTGGAGAGGTTGCCCGCGAGCAGGAAGCCCTCGAACTCCTCCGGCGTGGCTTCCAGACGCGACGCGTAGTCGTCGTACATGGCGCCGGTGAACACGCCCGTATTGCTGCCGCGCAGGGTGGCCGGGTCGATGCCCGCGCTCTCCATCGCCTCCCATGCGGTCTCCAGCAGCAGGCGCTGCTGTGGGTCGGTGGCGGTGGCTTCGCGTGGGGACATTCCGAAGAACTCGGGGTCGAACAGGTCGGCTTCGTGGAGGAAGCCGCCTTGGCGGGTGTAGGAGGTGCCGGTGTGGTCGGGGTCCGGGTCGTAGAGGTTCTCCAGGTCCCAGCCTCGGTTGGAGGGGAACTGGCTGATGGCGTCGGTGCCGTTGGCGACGAGGTTCCACAGGTCCTCGGGGGAGGAGACCCCGCCGGGATAGCGGCATGCCATGCCGACGATCGCGATCGGCTCGTCGACGCGCGCGGCGGCGCGGCCGGGGCCGGTCTTCGGTGCCTCGGCCGGTGCCACCTTGGTCAGCAGGTAGGCGGCGAGCGCCGACGGAGTCGGGTGGTCGAAGACCGCCGTGCTGGGCAGCCGCAGGCCGGTGGCCGCCGAGAGCCGGTTGCGCAGGTCCACGCCGGCCATGGAGTCGAAGCCGATGTCCTTGAAGGCGCGGTCCGGGTCCACGGCGCCGGCACCGGAGTGACCGAGCACCGAGGCGACCGTCGCACGCACCAGGGCCAGGACCGCGTCACGGCGCCGGGCCTCGGGCAGCCGGGCGGTCTGCCCCGCCCAGCCGGACCCGCCGCCGGCCGGGCCGGTCTGCGCGGCGCGGCGCGGGCGCGTGCGCACCAGGCCGCGGTAGAGCGCCGGGACCGGCCCGGCACCGGCCGCCGCACGACCCGTGTCCAGTGCCACCGGCGCCAGCAGCGGCTCGTCGGCCGCGAGCGCCCGGTCGAACAGGGCCAGGCCCTGCCGCGGAGTGAGGGGCGTCATGCCGAGCCGCGCCCAGCGGGCGATGTCCGCCTCGGTGAGGGTCGCGCTCATGCCCGCCCAGCCGTCCCACAGTCCCCACGCCAGCGAGGTGGCGGGCAGGCCGTGGGCGGAGCGGTGCTGGGCCAGCGCGTCCAGGAAGGTGTTGGCCGCCGCGTAGTTGGCCTGGCCAGCGGTGCCGGTGAGACCGGACACCGAGGAGAACAGCACGAAGGCCGTCAGGTCCAGATCGCGGGTCAGCTCGTGCAGGTGCCGGGCGGCCTCCGCCTTCGGCCGCAGTACGGCCTCCAGCTGCGCCTCCGTCAGCGACTGCACGGTTGCGTCGTCCAGAACGCCGGCGGCGTGCACCACCGCGGTGAGCGGGTGTGCTGCGGGGACCGAGGCGATGAGATCCGCTACGGCATCCCGGTCGCCGACGTCGGCCGCGGCCACCGTCACCTGCGCGCCGAGCCCTTCGAGTTCCGTGCTCAGCTCGGCGGCGCCGGGTGCGCCGAGGCCCCGGCGGCCGGCCAGCAGCAGGTGGCGTACCCCGTGCTCGGCCACCAGATGGCGGGCGAACAACGCGCCGAGACCGCCCGTACCACCGGTGATGAGGACCGTGCCGTCGGTGTCGAGGCGACGCTCGGGCGCCCCGCCGACGTGCGCGGCGCGGGCGAGCCGGGGCGCGAGCAGCCGGCCGTCGCGCACGGCGATCTGCGGTTCGTCGGCGGCTGTCGCGGCGGACAGCAGGGCCCCGGCCGCGGCGTCCTCCGCGCCGCCGAAGTCGGCATCGTCCTCGACGTCGATCAGCAGCATCCGGTCCGGGTGCTCGGACTGGGCCGAGCGGACCAGCCCCCAGACCGACGAGCCGGTGAGGTCCACGTCGTCGCCGGCGCGTGCCGCGACGGCCCGCCGCGTCACCACGGCCAGCCGGGAACCGGCGAACCGCTCCTCGGCCAGCCACTCCCGCACCAGGCGCAGCACCCGCCGGGCGGCCGGCGCCGGGGCACCCTCGCCGTCCGTGTCGGCCGGTACCCGCACGACCACGACGTCGTCCGCCGGTACGGAGTCGAACGAGTCCTGGGCCTCGGACCAGGTCGGGACGGCGCCCGCCGCGGCCGGCGGCAGCTCCTTCCACTCCACGGTGAACAGGGAGCCCTCGGGCTCGCCCGTCGCCACCGTGAGGCGGTCCTTGGGCACCGGGCGCAAGGCCAGTTCCAGGGCGGCCACGGGAGAGCCGGTCGGGTCGGCGATGGTGATGGCGGCCCGACCGGAACCGCTGGGTGAGATGCGCGCGCGGACCTCCGAGGCGCCCACGGCGTGCAGGGCGACGGCATTCCAGCTGAACGGCAGCCGGATGTCCGCCGGGTCGCTGTCGGCGCCCGCGTCCAGGACCAGCGGGTGCAACACGGCGTCGAGCAGCGCGGGATGCAGCCGGAAGGTGTCCGCGGACTCGGCCTGCGCCTCGGGCAGGCGCACCTCCGCGAAGACCTCGTCACCGCGCCGCCAGACGCCGCGAAGGCCCTGGAACGCGGGACCGTACGTGTATCCCAGAGCGGCCAGCCGGTCGTGGACGCCGTCCAGGACGTCCTCCTCGGCACCGGCCGGGGGCCACACGGCGAGATCGTCGTCCACGGGCGGCACGGCGGTCGCGGGGGCCAGGACGCCCGTGGCGTGCCGGGTCCACGCCGGGGCGTGGTCGTCACCGTCCGGGCGGGCGTGCAGGGTGAACTGCCGGTGCCCGTCCGCGTCCGGGGCGCCCACCGCCACCTGCACGCGGACGGCGTCCCGCTCCGGCAGCGGCAGCGGCGCCTCCATCATCAGCTCCGCCACCTGCGGGGCACCGACGTACTCGCCCGCCGCGACGGCGAGTTCGAGGAACAGCGTGCCCGGCGCGATGACCGTACCGGCGATGGTGTGGTCGGCCAGCCACGGCTGCCCGGCGCGCGAGATACGGCTGGTGAACAGCGCGTCCGCCCGCTCGGCGAACTCCACCGCCGTGCTCAGCAGCGGATGCCCGGCGGGGTCGAGGCCGAGGCTGCGGGCGTCGGTGCGCGGGGCGGCGTTGAGCCACAGATGGGTGTGCTGGAAGGCGTAGACCGGCAGGTCGGTGCGGCGGGCGCCAGGGAAGAAGGACGCGACGTCGAGAGGAGCGCCCTGCGCGTACGCTGCGGCCGCTCCGGCGGCGAAGGTCTGCGCCTCGGGGTGCCCGGCCCGCAGCAACGGCACGGCGCTGACCGACGGTTCGTCCTCCAGGGTGCGTCGGGCGAGGGCGGTGAGTRYGGCGTCGGGGCCGACCTCGATGAGYACGCCGGCGCCCTGYTCCGCGAGYYGTYGGAKGGCGTCGGTGAAGCGGACGGTGCCGCGGATYTGGTCGGTCCAGTAGTGGGGTGAGGTGAGTTGTTCGGTGGTGGCGGGTTGGCCGGTGAGGGTGGAGATGAGGGGG
>NZ_RDBN01000096.1 GCF_008042075.1 Streptomyces sp. UW30
GATCATCACGATGTAGTCGCCGGCCGCGGCGAGGAAACCGGTGCGCAGCGCGTTCCCCTTGCCCGGGCCACTGTCAGCCTGGTCGTGCCCGCTCGTAACGAGGCGCGCAACATCCCCTGGGTCTTCGAACAGATCCCGGACTGCGTCGACGAAGTCATCCTGGTCGACGGCGACTCCAGCGACGCCACGGTGCACATGGCCAGGCACTGCCTGCCGACCGTCCGCCACGTCGAACAGAGCGGCCCGGGCAAGGGGAACGCGCTGCGCACCGGTTTCCTCGCCGCGGCCGGCGACTACATCGTGATGATCGACGCGGACGGCAGCATGCTGCCCGAGGAGATCCCGCACTACCTGCACTTCCTGGACAACGGCTACGACTTCGTGAAGGGGTCGCGCTTCATCGCGGGCGGCGGATCACTCGACATCACGCGCATCCGGCGCTGGGGCAACCATGCGCTGCTGGCGACGGTGAACCACCTGTACCACGCCTCGCTGACCGATCTCTGCTACGGGTTCTGCGCCTTCCGCCGCAGCTTCCTGGACGATCTGGACCTGCACTCGACCGGGTTCGAGATCGAGACCGAGATGATCGCGCATGCCTTGCGCTCGGGTCTGCGGATCGCGGAGGTTCCGAGCCTTGAGCTGCCGCGCCGCAGCGGATGCTCCAACCTTCACGCCATATCCGACGGCCGCAGGGTGCTGCGCACACTCCTCGCCGAGCGCCCGGGAGCGCAGTCAGCGGCCGCACGGAGCAGCTGATGAGTTCCACCGGCCAACGCCTGCCCGTCCCGAGCGACACCCCGGTCGAGGTGGTCGACATCGATCTGGCCGAACCGGGCAGGTTCAGTCCACCGGGCAGCCACGAGCGGATCCGACCGCAAAGCCGGGTGTTCGCCCTCGTGCGGCTGCGAGGCCGTCCGCTCGGCATGGTGGGCGGCAAAGGCGCGGCCCCCGCGGAACTGTGGCAGACCCTGGCCGACGCGGCCCGGCGCGAACTCGAAGTCCCGTTGGCCCGCTCTTCTCCGCGAACCCCTTCGGCCGGGCCTGTGTCGGGGGGAGGGGCCGGGAACGCGCCCGACATCAGCGTGGTCATCGCCACCCACAACCGCTGCGAACTGCTGCGCCGGTGCCTGGACTCGCTCCTGAGGATGGAGTACCCAGGGTCTGCGTTCGAGGTCATCGTGGTGGACAATGCTCCGGCGGACGATGCGGCCGAGCAACTGGTCCGCGAGGCGTACAGCCCTCGGGTCCGTTACGTGAGGGAACCCGTCGCCGGCCTCGCCCGCGCGCGCAACCGGGGACTGACCGCTGCTCGGGGCGGGATCGTCGCCTTCACCGACGATGACACGCTCGTCGACAGCAGATGGCTGTCGGCGCTGGCCGAGGCCTTCTCCGGAAACCAGGCGATCGGCTGTGTGACAGGGCTGATCGCACCCGCCGAACTCCAGACCGAAGCTCAGGCCGTACTGGAGCGGCACAACGGATTCGGCAAGGGGTACGACACACGCACCTGGTCGCTGGACGACCCACCCGAGGATCCGCTCTTCCCGTTCACCGCCGGGCAGTTC
>NZ_RDBN01000097.1 GCF_008042075.1 Streptomyces sp. UW30
CATTCGGAGCGCTGCGGTTGAGGTTGAAGCCTCGCCAGCAGAGGGTCTGAGGCGAGGCGACTGAGGAGCGGCGGCATGGTTCTCGGATGTCGGGTACTGGGCAGCGGGGCTGCGCGATGGGAGCTCAAGTTCGGTAGTGGCGCTGTCCGTTCCGACGCGTGACTACCTCGCGGTGCTGCTGGCTTATGGGGTGGTGAACCAAGCGTCCCAGGCCGAGGTGGTCCCTGCCGAGTCGGAGCAGGACTTCGAGCAGGCCGAGTGCCTGTCTGTCGGCACCTGTGTCCGAGTCATTCCGGTCAAGGGGCCCGGACCGGGGCGGCGTGTGTACACGGGAGTGTTCGGCGGGGCCTTTAAGAACCATCATGGGCGGGTTTACGAGCTCGCAGGGAGCAAGGGCCCCGGCAGGCGTCCTGGCCCGGTTTCGTGGTTTCCGGCGGACGACTATCGGCTTCAACTGCTCCGCTGGCCGGACCTGCCTGAGGATTACGCGGACCGGCACCGCTTCAGCGAGGCGTTTGAAGTCCCCCTTGGCGCTGAGAAGCTGTTGGCCGGTCAGTTGTCTGACTTCTACGGACGCTGCTCTCTTCACAGCGTCGTGATAGGGGTAATGAACACAGTCCTGGCGGAAGCCCAGGTGGTCGTCGGGGCACCCGATGGACCGGGCATGGCTCTGCAGGAGCTGCTGCGCATGCGCGCAGTTCGCTCGCCGGGATCCCACTACCGCAGTGTGGTGCTGTCCAGCCGGGGTGACCCGGAAAAGTACCGTGACGTGGTGCGGTCCAGCCAGCCGGCTGTGGCCGTCCTTGATGGGGCTACGACGGTTCGGCGGTGGCTTGGAGCCGGCCTCGCGGGCGTGACAGTGGCCGTGGTCGAGCGCACGAGCCCGGCAGCCCTTGCGGCCGTGGACGAGCTCTACGGAAACCGAGGGCGCAGTATGGCCGACCTCAATGTGCCCAGAGACCTCAGCAGCCGTATCCCTCCGGGAGTTGAACTGCTCGCCTGGAAGGGCAGGGGGACGGCGCGATGAGCCTGTGGGAAGCGGACACGGTCTACCAGCGTGCGGACTCCGTCATCGAGGACCAGCCTGTGCACCACTCAGGGGTGCACTCGTTCATGCGGACCGCCACGCAATTTCTGCGTACGGTGGGGGAGTTGGAGAGCTCTGACCTGTGGCGGCAGGCCTGCGCCGAGATCCGGCGTGTCCGGTGGCTTCTCGGTACCGTGCCGCTGCCCCTCAACAGCGCGCAACTGCGGTTCCAGGAGACGGCACGCAGTTTGGCGGGCACCGGCGCCCATTTACAGCAGGCTGCGGATGCCGACTTGGTGCGCCAGCTGTCTGCCGTCGCACAGGCTCTGACCCGCCTGGGAGACGACTCATCCAATCCGCTCGCGGCCGGGGTCATGACCTTCCTGTCGTCGGGCCGCAGGGGCCCGTCGCTTGTAGCGGTGACTAACCGCGTCTACCAGGATGCTGTTGTCCACGAGTTTGGCGTGATGCACTACCCAGTAGAGATTGGCGTGGTCAGTGACCTGTTGGGCGCCGAGGTATATGACTCGGCCGTGGTCGTGGGACCGGTCGCCTGGCTTCCGCCGGGTGTGTTGAACGCCCCCCGGGCAGCGCGGCTCGGACTGGTCCACCATGACTTCTACCGTGAGCCGCTGGACATACAGCCGCTACTCGACGAAGGTCCGGTGCTGCGCGGCACCATGCCAACGCGTATACGCCGCCGCGAGACGAGGGTAGTTGGGCCACCGTCCGAGCTCGCGGATGATTCGACGCCGGAGACGGCGGAGACCCTGCTGACGGATCTCGACGTTGCTTCCCTAGCTCGGGACGCTGTCGCAGGACTTCCCGCCGAAGCTCTGCGAGACGGCGCTTCAGGCGGCCACGAGGGGGTGGAAGCCCGTGTGGCCCTACTCGCCGACGGCTCTCATGTGCTGCTGCCCGTGGAATCCAGCGTTCACAAAATCCTGTTGGTGGAGCCGGACCCGGACGATGAGCCGTCTGTCGAGGCGGTCGACGGGGCCTCGATTTCGGTCGGCGACTATGTCGTACTTCGCGGCAGCTCCTACTATCAGAGCCTGGTCGAGCGGGCCGATGTCGCGCTGGGCGACGAGGCGCCAATGCTGCGGGCGCTACAGCGGGGGTGGAAAGCGCAGCTGAGCGATCGTATTGCCCATCACCCAGACGGTCGTCGAGGGGTCGCGAAGGACTTGGTGGCGCGCGGCGCGGTGACAACCAACCTGGACTACTGGACGAGCCCGTGGTGCATCAGAACCCGGCGTAAAGATGACTTCGCCGTGGTCATGCACTACCTAGGCCGCCGACGGGAGGCGCAGGACGTCTGGGTGGCCCTCGGCCAGATCGACCGCGCACACCGCAGTGCCGGGCGGAGCTACGCCGAGGCTGTGCAGCGTGCTGTCTCCGGGGTTTTGTGGCAGCAGCTCTGGGAGGAGCGCTGGTGCGAGATCCCCCTGGACGATACGAACTCGGGCGCGCGGGCGGCTTTGGTAGATGCCGTTCTGCCTGGGCAACTGTGCGTTCCCCCGCACTATCTTTGCCGGCTCCGCGATTCGGAGGTGCCCTAATGGCACGCATGATCCCGTCGGCCTTCGACCCGGAAGCCACCCCAAGTCCCGGGGAAAGGGAACTATTCCAGCGGCTACGCGATGACCCTGGCACGGAGGGCTGGGTGGTGCTGCATTCTCTGGGGATCGCCAACCATCCACGGCAGATCCAGGGTGAGGCCGACTTCGTCATCATCGTACCCGGGAAGGGACTCCTAGTCCTGGAGGTGAAAGCCCACCAGCAGGTCAGGCGCCTTCCGAGTGGTGAGTGGCGGCTGGGCGGCAACCCGCCAACCCTGAGGAGCCCGTTCCAGCAGGCCGACGAGGCCATGCATGCGGTCAAGGAGAAGCTCGTCGGCCGCGGCGGTGGGCTCGGAGCTGTACCCATGACGTCAGCGGTGCTGTTCACGCACAGCCGGTTCGCGGTGTCAGGACCCATGGAGTGGCACACATGGCAGGCGATCGACACAGTGGCTCTGCACAGCCGCCCCATCTCCACGCTAGTCGCCGGGGTCCTGGACGCTCACCGCGCGCACCTCGCCTCGACTCCCACAGCAGGCTGGTTCAACCCGGCATCCGTCGCTCCGGATTCCGGCCAGGCCGCCAGAATCCTGGAGGCGTTGCGGCCCTCATTCGAGTTTGCCGAACCGCCTAAGCTGCGGCGGCAGCGGATGGACCGGGAGACGCAAGCCTTCACTGCGCAGCAGTACGAGGTGCTCGACATGATCGCCGCCAACCGGCGGTGCCTCGTGCGTGGAGCTGCGGGGACGGGCAAGACGTTCGTGGCGGTGGAGGCGGCACGGCGGTTCGCCGGAAGCGGCCTGAGAGTCCTGCTGTGCTGCTTCAACCGGCAGTTGGGCAGCTGGCTCAAGGAAGAGACGGCCGAGGTGGAGGGGATCACGGCTGCTCACTTCCACTCTTACATGGCGGGACTGGTGTCCTCTGCACGCCCCGCAGCAAGCGGTGGCAGCGATTTCTTCACCGAGGAGCTGCCCGACCTCGCCCTGGAAGCCCTGTTCGAGCGCGACGTCCCGCCCTTCGATGTGCTGGTGATTGACGAGGCACAGGACCTGATGCGCGAGTCCTACCTCAACGTCCTCGACTCGTCCTTGCGCGGCGGCTTGTCAAGC
The DNA here is from genome assembly GCF_008042075.1 of Streptomyces sp. UW30. Classification (GTDB taxonomy): domain Bacteria; phylum Actinomycetota; class Actinomycetes; order Streptomycetales; family Streptomycetaceae; genus Streptomyces. The sequence goes on from NZ_RDBN01000097.1 coordinate 3,699, forward strand.
GGCCAGTGGCTGGCCTTCGGCGACTTCACGCGCCAGGCCCTTTACGACTCCGACGGCGAGGGAATGGAAGCCCTCCGCGGGCGGATGGCGGGCGATCCAGCGGTCTTCATACTCCGTCACAACTGCAGAAGCGTCCCCGACATCACCTTCTACGTGGAAGCGACGTCCGACCTTGACCCGGGGTACGCGGGGACACTGCGGCCCTCCAACGACCGGACGGCCGAGCACCTGTGGTGGTCGGACAGTGAGGGACAGCAACGACAACTGGCAGACAGGCTCACCCAGCTCACCCGCGAAGGGTTCCAGCCCGAGGACATCGTCGTCCTGTCGCCGCYGCGCAATGAGCAGAGCGCAGCCGGTAACTGCCAAGATCCCCGCTGGCGGAACCGGCTCGTGCCCTTCGGCTCCCAGCGGGCGGGAGCGGTGCGATACGGGACAGTGCACGCATTCAAGGGCCTGGACTCTCCCGCGGTGATCCTTACTGATGTCGCCTCCTTCGGGTCGGCGCGTGATCAGACCCTGTTCTACGTGGGCGCCTCCCGCGCCAGGGACGAACTCACGGTGCTGATGTCCCAGACCGCACGCCCCGAGTTCCGTAAGCAGGTTTTCAAGGAGAAGGCGGCATGACCATCAGCGACCACCTCGGCCCGCGTGAGGACGTTGTCGACGCCCTGAGGGCCGAGCTGCTCGGTCCCGCGCCCGCTGGCAAGCCCCTCGACCGGGGCTCGTTCGACAACTGGGAGGAAGCCCGCGGCCCATGGGTTGACCCCGAGTCCGGTGAGGAGGTCCTCGACCGGGCCCCGCTGGTGCGGTACGGCGTCGGCGTTCTGTACCCCGCTGAGCACACGACTCAGCCCGCAGACGAGGATCACACGGTCATTGCCGGGCTCATCGATGGTGATGGTGAGCTTGACGAAGAGGTCTTCGATGGCCTGCAGGAAGCTGCACAGCGCACGGTCGGCGGGTCGCCCGAGGACGACGACTTTGACCTCGCCGGCGCGAACGACCGACGTCCCAGCACCATTGGTTTGTCGTTCATGCTCGCGGGCGGGAGCGGTACAGCTCTGCGTGTCGTTTTCACAGGAGGCCGCTACCAGCGCCAGAACGTGCGTGTGGCGGGCGATGCGCGGCGGTGGTGGGTACGCAGCCCCGTTATCGCGGTCTGGGAGTTGCCCGCGGACGACATCGCCACGGCCGGCCGGGTCTTGCGGAAGCCGCAGCCCGACTTGGACGCCTCGCGCGGCATTGACGGGCTCGATCTGGAGCTGATCGTCAACGTGCGCAGCCACCAGGACGGGAGGCTGATCACAGTTGCCCTCGTCAACCGGACGGCCCCTGGAACTCAGCCACTCGACGCCGTGAGCCTGTTCCAGGCCGAGATGACCGTCGAACCGCAGGGCGGCTGGCTCGCCCCCTACCCTGAGGCGGCCGAAGCCGAGACCCACCCGGACGACGCCTCGTTCAATCTGCTCTACCGGGAAGCGCGGACCTTCGCCGTGGGCCATGGCTGCGCCGCGGACTGGGCCGATCCCGTAGACGGCCGGGCCACCTGGGCCAAGGCCGACCCGCTGCCCTGGTACGAGGCACCCAGCATCACACCCGACATCCGGCAGAACGGCAGCCCGCTCACTGTCTCAATGGAGCAGCTGGCTGGGGACGGCCCAGGGGGGCCCGAGCGTCTGGAGCAGGTTGTCGGCGCATACGCGGAGTGGATCGAGGGGCTCGCCGAGAAGGCCGCCGGCCTCGACGAGCGGTTCCGGCCGACCGCCGCGCAGCACATCGAAGGCTGCCGCAAGGCGCTGGCCCGGATGAGGGAAGGGCTGGAACTGGTACGTGACGCCCGGAGCGATGTGGGGCGTGCCTTCCGGATGGCCAACCGTGCCATGCTGCGCCAGCAGCTGCGCTCCGGGGGCGCCGTGCGTCCGACACGGTCCGCCGACGGGCGATTCGAGGTCGAAGGGGCTCAGCCGGACGAGGAGGCGGCGCGCCGCAACGGCAAGGGAAACTGGCGCGCCTTCCAGATCGCCTTTCTTCTCGCCGCAATCCCCTCAAGCGCCGATCCGCGTCACGGTGACCGTGAGGCCGTTGACCTCATCTACTTTCCAACCGGCGGTGGCAAAACTGAGGCGTACCTCGGACTGTCCGCCTTCTCCATACTGCTTCGGCGCCTGCGCGACCCCGGCGACGCGAGCGTCACTGTTCTCATGCGCTATACCTTGCGTCTGCTGACCGCCCAGCAGTTCCTGCGCGCGGCCGCGCTGATCTGTGCCCTTGAGGAGGTGCGCGAAGAAGAGCCGGACCTCGGTGATCCCTTCTCCATCGGAATTTGGGTCGGCGGCGAGACCACCCCCAACTCACGTGCGGATGCGAAGACTGCACTCGGCAAGCTCCACCGCGGAGAGCAGGACAACCCGTTCCTGCTGCTGCGCTGCCCCTGGTGCGCGGCTCAGATGGGCCCCGTCCCCAGCCAGGAGGAAGACTCCGCGCCCAGGCAAAGCCGCCGGAAGACTGGACGACGCAGCGGGGCGGCGGTCCGCACGCCCGTAGCCGGGTACTCGGAGTACCGCGGAACTGTGCGCTTCATCTGCCCGGACCACGAGTGCCGCTTCTCCACGGAGGACTCGCCGCTCCCCATCTACGTGGTCGACGACGACCTCTACGATCAGCGGCCCACCCTCGTAATCGGGACCGTGGACAAGTTCGCCTTGATCGCCTGGCGGCCCAAAGCCCAGGCACTGTTCGGCTTCGGCCAACACGGCACCCGGGCCTATTCGCCCCCTTCTCTCATCATCCAGGACGAGCTGCACCTCATCGCCGGCCCGCTCGGATCCCTCACGGGCCTCTACGAGGGCGTCATTGAGGAGCTGTGCACCGACCGGCGTGGCAGGGCGCCCGTCCTACCCAAGATCGTTGCCTCTACCGCGACGATCCGCCGGCACGAGGAGCAAGTCAAGGCTCTCTACGGCCGCGAGCGGGTCCATCTCTTCCCTCCGCACGGCGTCGATGCCTCCGACTCTTTCTTCGCGGTCTACGACCGTGATCCGGACAGCGGCACACTCAAGCCCGGGCGGCGCTATATCGGCGTCCACGCCCCCGCCCTCGGCTCCATGCAGACAACACAGGTCCGCACGTTCGCCGCCCTGCTGCAGGCAGCCAAGGACCTCCCCGAGGACCTCAGCGACCCCTGGTGGACGCTGCTCGCCTTCTTCAACAGCCTCCGCGAGCTCGGCAACTCACTGTCGCTGATGCAGTCCGATATCCCCGACTACCTTCGGACCGTCAACAACCGCTCATCAACCGACCGCACCGGGATGCGCTATCTCAACTGGGTTGAAGAGATGACAAGCCGGCTCCGGCAGGACCAGGTTCCCGAAGCCATCCAGAAGCTTGAGCGGCAGCACACAAATGAACAGCGGGCCGTAGACGCTTGCCTGGCCTCCAGCCTGATTGAGGTCGGCATCGACATCCCCCGCCTCTCACTTATGGCCGTCGTTGGCCAGCCAAAGAGCACCTCCCAGTACATTCAGGTCACCGGGCGCGTCGGACGCCGATATAGCGCCGCCCGGGCTTGAGTGTGCCGCTGTCCGGATCACGGTCGTAGACCGCGAAGAAAGAGTCGGAGGCATCGACGCCGTGCGGAGGGAAGAGATGGACCCGCTCGCGGCCGTAGAGAGCCTTGACTTGCTCCTCGTGCCGGCGGATC
>NZ_RDBN01000098.1 GCF_008042075.1 Streptomyces sp. UW30
CCCGGTCCCGGTGAGGTGGGCCCGCCTCGTGTTTTCTGACACATGACGTCGGTTGAGTACGCGGACCGTCGGTCTGGCCGACCAGCTCGGTGTGCGCGCGGTGCTGACCAATGCGGTCCGCTACGTCGACCCCGAACAGCACCGGCTGGCCGACGTGCTGGACGCGGCGAGGCTGCTGCGGCCCATCGACCGCCGCCACCTGGACGGCGGCGAGCGCTGGCTCAAGGCTCCGGCCGCCATGGCGACGGCCACCCAGCGGATCGCCGACGCGGCCGGTGCCGGCCGCGGGCGCGCCGCGGCCCTGCTGTCCGAGACCGAGGCGACGGGCGAGAGCTGCACCGTCGATCCGGTGCGCGACCTGGGACTTGGCCGGCCGCACTTTCCCGAGCCGGCGGTCGTCGGCGCGGGAGAGGAGGCCGGTTCGGCGATGCGCCTGCTGCGCCAGGCGAACTCCACGCCCGCCAGGAACAGTTCAGCGCCGAGGMCCTGGCCTCGATGGTCGGGGGCGAGAATGCCGCCGATCTCACCCCTGTCGTAGTCGAGTTCGAGGTACCCGGCGTAGCGCCCGGTGTCGCGGCGCACACAGACCATGAACTCGGGCATCTCGGGGCTGGGTTCGAAGGGCTCGGCCAGCTCGGGGTTGGACCGGATGAACCAACGGGGGGTGGCGCCGGCGGGGCCCATGCGCAGCAGTTTGGTGAACCGGGCAAGGGAGGAAGAGGGAGCTGCAAACTTCCGAGGTGGCGGCCGAGTTCCCTTTGACGCGCAAACGACCGGGGGTGTCGTTGATGATGACCCAAGTGAAGACCACGGCAGGACAACGCTGAGTAGGGGGCCTTCGGCCACGCCAGCAGGGAGGCTTCACCCTACGATGCTGCTGACGGCTTCAAGAGCTGCAAAGGCCGCGCGCCGATTGGGTTTTGCTGCACGGTGACGCTCGGTCGCGTCCCAGAGAACATGGCAGCCACTGGCCCGTAGTGAGATTCTCTGACCCGGTTCGAAGGACTCACACAGCTGGCCGTCGGCCCAGTAGGCATGGTGTCGAACGCCCCGACACCGAAGGAGACTGTGATCGTCTGAGTGCCTTGAGACAGCGACGCAAGGATCTTGGGCTGGACACCTATGACGCCTCAAGTCTCCACGCAGAAGGCCCATCCAGTGACTCTGCCCACCCTGAGAACTGAGGCGTCAGCAGTTGGCTGCCCCTCTGAGGTCGCCACCCGTCGGCCGGGCACCGAGTTCGATGGGGTGAGATCGGTGTATCTCAACTGCGGTTGCCTCAACGAGCACTGACGATGCCGAAGTCGCGTTCCTGGCGGAAGCGGGCGGCGAGCCGGGCCCCTTCGCCGGGCAGCAGCTCACCGTCCTGCACGGCGTTGCCGACCTCGAACCAGGCCTCGTCACCTACCAAAGCGCCGCGGCCGGGTTCGCCAGTCGAGCTACGGCAGGTGTCCGTGGCCACCGGCATCGCTGAGCAGGAAGCAGAAGCAGCGGTTGTGATCCGGCCCTATACCGCGCTTTGAGGCAGGGCCGGGGAATCTCCCCGGCCCTGCCTCAAGGCTTGTCAGGCGAAGTTCCTCATCGCCTGCTGCAGGTCGACCTGGCCCGCATCGGGCCGGATGGGGCTGCTGAACGGCCCGGCCGGGTCAACACCCAAACTGTTCAGACACCGCGTGACGATGAGAGCTTCCCCTGGCACCAGACGGGGGAGCACGGGCCGCCAGCTTTCCAGGTCGTACGTGTCCCCGGTGATCCACTTGCTGCCCTCTTGAGGCACTGCGATCCACGAGTTCAGCTGGTGGCATTCCAGCTGGTCCCAGATAGTGTCGGCCAGCCCTCCGTACAGTCCCGGCACGCATGCCTGGATTGCGTGCCACTGCTCGACGACCGCGTCGCGGGGAGTGGGCGAGAAGGCGGCATTCAACCGGGCCTCCTGCGTGGGTGTCAGCACGATCTGGAACTGGTTGTCGCCCCATGAAGCGACTTCGATCTTTTCGACATACTTGCTCGGCCCGCAGTACGCAGCGGGAGCAGCCTCCGCAGACGGTGCGAGCCCCATCACACCGAACGCGGCTGCCGCCAGTGCGAGGAGGCCTGCCGCCGACTTGCGGGCGGCGAGGCGGGGGAGCTTTGCTCGCTTCATGAACGCTTGAGTTCCCTTCAGGAGGTGAGCCGTGAAGGCCCGTTGATGTTGCGTGGATGCAATCAGCATGGCGGCCGCGGCCATCTCCGACGCACGGATACAGGCCCAAAAGCCAAGGTCGGACAGCGATTGGACACTTGTGAGCAAGTGAATTCAGGGGCAGGGCCGCTTGTAGCTGCGATCCACAGGCAGGTACTTGGCCCACTCCTCGCGGGTGAGGGGGGCACCCGTGGTGCGGCAGATCAGTGCGATCGCGTCATCGACGTCGGTGGCCCAGATCCACGCCTTCTGTTCGTCACCGCCAGCGAYCAAAGTCCGTGTACCGGCTTTGTAGTTGATCGGGTACATGGCGCCGCTGCCCATCCGGAGCGTCGCGTACACCGTGGGCACGTCGCGTCCATGCAGGTTCCACAGCCATACCGTGCCGTCGCCTGCGGTTGCAGCCAGGCCGGTGCCGTCGCTGGTGAAGGCGAGGGCGAAGACATAGCCATCGGGACCGGTCAGTGGTTTCCCGATGGCTTTCGGATGGCTGGGGTGGGTGAGGTCGTAGAGCCGGACGGTGCTGTCAGCGAGACCGACGGCCAGCAGGGTGCTGTCCGGGCTGAACACGGCCGAGTAGACGTAGTGCTGAGCCGGGGTGAGGGGCTCGCCCAGGGGGCGCGGCCTGCCGGGGTTGCTGACGTCCCAGAGCCTGACCGTCTTGTCTGCGCTTGCGGCTACAAGGAGCTTGCCGTTGGATGCGAATCCGACGTCGGTCACCATGCCGGCGAACTCGCCGGGAGTGGCCAACAAGGCGGGACGCTCGGGTGTTCGCACATCCCACAGATGCACGGCTCCGTCACGTGCCCCGGTGGCCAGCGTGGTGCTGTCCGGGCTGAAGGCCRGGCTCTCCACCTGTAGAGGATGCGCCTTGAGCGGGGGGCCCAGCCGAGTCATGTGGGTGGAGCTGCCAAGCTTCCAGAGTTGTACGGTTCCGGATCGGCCGTGGCCCTGGGCGAGGAGGCGGCCGTTGGGGGCGAAGGCGACCGTGCCGGAAAAGCCGTCCGGGTTGGACAAGGCGGGCCCGAGCCGGCGCGGTGCTTGCGGGTTGCTGACTTCCAGGAGCTGCAGGTCACTGCTGCCCAGAGCCAGCTTCCGCCCATCAGGGCTGAAGCGCGCTGCGCTGACGG